>NZ_PDBZ01000001.1:0-4713442 GCF_002563755.1 Burkholderia sp. JKS000303 | reverse complement strand
GAGCCGTGTACGACGCGAAGAAGGCGGCGATCCACAGTCCGACGCAGACCGTACCGAGCATGGCCATGACGGCCGGATGCGCATGCCACATGGCTGCGACTGCCGGCAGCGTCGACGCTGCGCAGCAGGCAGCGGCGGCGAGCAGGAGGAACGCAAGCATCGCCATGCGCAGCATGGGAAGCCGGGCATGCTGGAGTTGCGCGCTGGTCTTCCAGTGGAGCCACGCAGCGCCGAGGCTGGCATACGCCGCGATGACGGCCAGGCCCGTCAGCACATTGAAGCCCGTGAAGACATCCAGTGTGCTGCCGGCAAATCGTCCGCCTGTCACGACGATATCGCCGGACAGCAGCGCTCCTGCAACCAGCCCCTGGGCAAACGCGGCGAGTATCGAGCCGATACTGAACGCGCCGTCCCAGAGGCGTGGAAACGGCGTATGGACCCGGAACTCGATCGCGACACCGCGAAAGGCGAGCGACACCAGCATCACCATGAACGGCAGATAGAAGGCCGGTGCGAGGATCGAATAGGCCGGGGGGAACGCGCCGAACAGGACGATGGCGGCCAGAATCAGCCATGTTTCGTTGCCGTCCCAGACGGGCGCGATACTGTCGACCAGCGCATCGCGCTCGGGGCCGTGCCGCGAGGACAGCAGCAGGATGCCGACACCCAGATCGAAGCCGTCCAGCAGGACGTACATCGCGACCGCAAAGATCGCGATGAGGATGCAGACGTGGCTCAAGGCGATATTCACGATTTTTCTCCGGTCCGGCCGCCGCCGGCGGCGGCCTCGGTGTCGGACATCAGGACGGGCTTGAGCGAGGCGGCGTATGGCGACGTGTGCAGGGCCGCATCCGGGCCGCGCCGTATCACGCGGGCGGTGATGCCGACGAATGCGGCGAGGAACAGCGCATACGTGACGGCAAAGAGCGTGGTCGAGAACAGGATATGGGGGGCCGGGACGGGTGACACGGCGTCGGCAGTGCGCAAGTAGCCGTACACGACCCACGGCTGACGGCCGATTTCCGAGGTGTACCAGCCTGCGATCGTCGCGATGAAGCCGATCGGCATCATCGTCCGGACGACGTGCAGGAACCATCGGGTCGAAAAGAGTACGCGCCGAAAGCGCAGCCACAGGCTGATCGCAGCAACGGCGAACATCAGCAGGCCGAGCAGGAACATGACCCGGAACGCATAGAACACCGGCGCCATCGGCGGACGGTTTTTGGCCGGCGTGGCGGTCAGTCCGGGAACCGTGCCATGGATCGAGTGCGTGACGATCAGGCTGCCGAGATACGGGATGCCGACCTGTATTCCGTTGCGAGCCTGCTGCTGGTGCGGCGTGATGAACAGCAGATAGGGCGCGCTTTTCGTCGGTTGCCAGTAGCCTTCCATGGCCTGGAACTTCGCGGGCTGGTAGTCGAACATCCGAAAACCGACCGAGTCGCCCAGTGGCAGCTGAAGCGCGATGGCGATGCTGGCGAAGCCGAGCCCTATCGACATCGTGCGTTTCGCGAACGCGACATGCGTGCGTCGGAGCAAATACCATGCGCCCACGCCCGCGACAAAGAACGAAGCAGACAGGTAGGCCGCGAGCAGCATGTGCGGCAGCCGAACCAGGTACGACGGGTTGAAGATGACGCGCCAGCGGTCGACGACGTGAAAGGCATGGGCGGCGGCATCGAACGTCACCCCGTCAGGCGTATGCATCCACGAATTGGCGGCAAGAATCCATGATGCGGAGATCGTCGTGCCGACGGCGACCATGGCCGTCGCGAAGAAGTGCAGCTTCGGGCCGACTCGCTGCATGCCGAACAGCATGATGCCGAGGAACCCGGCTTCGAGAAAGAACGCGGTGAGCACCTCGAGCGCGATCAGCGGGCCGATGACAGGGCCGGCCAGCCGCGCGAATTCCGAAAAGTTGGTGCCGAATTCGAACGACAGCACAATGCCGCTGACGACGCCGACACCGAACCCGAGCGAGAAAATGATCAGCCAGAACCGGTAAATCTTCAGGTAGAGCGGGTCGCGTGTCTTGAGCCACAATCCTTCGACGATGGCGAGGAAAGTCGCGAGGCCGATCGACATCGTCGGAAAGATGATGTGAAAGGTGACGGTCAGTCCGAACTGGATGCGAGCCAGTATCACGGTATCCATCTATGACCTCGTTTGATGTGAGTCAGCATGACGAGTGCCGGGCCTAGTCTGTTTCCGTGCGACGCCAGGCCGCGATCGACAGTGCGACGAACGCGGCAAGCACGAGATAGGCCACCTCGTCGGAGAAGATCTTGATCAGCGCCATCTCTGTCGTCGCGATGGCCGCCGCGAATGCGAATGTGCCGATCGCCTTCGCCGAGAATGAGAGGGTCTTCCTGACGGACATGGTCGGGTTGTGGGTTCCGGTTTGGATGACGCCATACAGTCAATATGGATAACTGATTGATGGCGATTTCAGGGGTGATCGTTCGTTGAAAATCTCTCATGCGATATCGTCCCGGGTCAGCCGCGGCGATGCGTGTCAGAGCGCATCTTCGGCGAGCGCATCGGTGCGTCGGTCGTCGCCGTCGTTGGCGGGCCACCTCGGATCGAGCAGCGTGATACGAACATGCTCGATGAACAGTTTGAGTTTGTGATTCGCGAACGGGTTGCGCGAGTGCACGGCATAGATGATCTCGTCCTGGGGCGTTGCCGTTGCGAGTAAGCGCACGAGCCGGCCGTCGCGCAGGTCTGCGTCCGCGATGTAGCGCGGCAGCATCGCGATGCCGATGCCTTGTATCGCAGCGTCGCGCAGTGTTTCGCCGTTGTTGGACAGAAAAGTGCTTGCCGGGCTGATCGATCGCGGTTTGTCGAGGCCATCCGGCGTGACGAAGGACCACGTGGTGGACGGTGTCGCGTTGCTGTAGTTCAGGCACTTGTGCCCAAGTAACTGGTCGATTGATCGCGGCTCGCCGTGCGCTGCAAGATAGTCCGGGCTGCATACGACCACACGCTCGCATGCGGCGATGCGGCGTGCGACGAGCATGCTGCCGGGAAGCCGCGCGGAACGGATCGCGACATCGAACCGCTCCGCACCGATGTTGACGATACGATCGTCGGTCTCGAGCGTGACGCACAATTGCGGATGCGCTGCGGCGAATTGTGCGATCGCAGCGCCGAGCCAGAGCCGTGTCAGGCTCACCGGCGCGGTAATGCGCAATTCACCGCACAGTCCTTGCGATTGCGCTGCAACCGCTTCGGCGGCATCAATGAGTTGACGTAACGAGTCCGATGCGGCACGGTAGAACGTCAGGCCTGATTCGGTCGGCGTGACGCTACGGGTAGAGCGCGTCAACAGCTGGGCGCCGAGCGTGCGTTCCAGATCGCTGACGCGTTTGCTGACGACGGATTTCGACAACCCGAGCCGGCGTGCGGACTCGGAAATGCTTTGACGCTCGACAGCGAGCAGGAAAGCTTGGATATCGTCGTGGTTCAGCGATTTCATGAGGCGATCAGGATGGTCGTCGGACGTGGAACACAAGCGGCCTTTCATCGCGATTCGGCCTGGCTCGGGTGCTGCCGGACACGGGCGACGTCGGGGGGGGCGCTATCCGGGCGGTTCAGCCGGTCGATTGCGTGGTGAGCGCATGACCGAAGCGTAGAGGAACCTGTTTTGCGTCGGTAGACTGCGCGAGTTATCCTCAGCGTCTCATTTATGGAACGATCGAGCGCGCCGATGCAGGACCTCAACGATCTCTATTTCTTCGCACAGGTGGTTGACCACAAGGGTTTTGCGCCGGCCAGCCGCGTGCTCGGCGTGCCGAAATCCACCTTGAGCCGACGGATCGCGACGCTCGAACAGCATCTCGGCGTGCGACTCGTGCAGCGGTCCACTCGCCAGTTTTCGGTCACGGAAATCGGCCAGCATTACTACAACCACTGCAAGGCGATGCTGGTCGAGGCGGAGGCGGCACAGGATGCGATCGAGCAGATGCGGGCGGAGCCGCAGGGCGTGGTTCGGCTGACCAGTCCGGTCGCGATGCTGCATGCCCGAATCGGCGCGATGCTGGGGGAGTTCATGGCGCGCAACCCGCGCGTCACCGTGCATCTCGAGGCGACCAACCGCGTCGTCGACGTGGTCGGTGAAGGGATCGACATTGCCATTCGCGTTCGCCCGCCGCCGTTGAAGGACAGCGATCTCGTGATGCGTGTGCTCGGCGAGCGCACCTGGTGCCTCGTCGCGAGCCCAGCCCTCGTGCAGCCGCATGCAATTGCGGCGCCTGCCGAGCTGGCCGAGTGGCCGAGTCTCGATTTCGGGCCACCGCAACCGCAGCATGTCTGGCGCCTAGAGGGTCCGGATGACGTTTGCGCGACAGTGCGCCACACGCCACGATTCGTGACTGACGACATGATTGCGTTGCGTCAGGCCGCGGTGGCGGGAGCCGGCATCGTCCAGTTGCCGATGATGATGGTGAGCGACGAACTGCGCCGCGGCGAGCTGATCCGGATATTGCCCGACTGGCTACCGAAAAGCGGGATCGTCCACGCGGTATTCCCGTCCCGCCGGGGGCTGCTGCCCTCGGTGCGTGCGCTGCTGGATTTTCTGGCTGACGAGTTCGCGCGGATCGAAGAATCCTGACCGTCGCGTGGCGGTCGATTGTCTTTTACATGTCCTGCAACGCCTCAAAGCGTTGTGCGATGAAATCGATCAGCAGTCGTACCGCGCGAGGCATGCCCTTTCTGCTCGAGAACACGACATGAATCACGTCGTGTCGAGGCGACCAGCGAGGCAGGATCCGTTTGAGCGTTCCGTCATCCAACTGGTCACTGACCATCGCCGCAGGCAGTTGAACGATACCGAGACCGGCGACGGCTGCCTTGCGCAGGGTCAGCAAATCGGTTGTGACGAAACGCGGCGCATGGCGAACCGTCACGAGCGTGCCGTCGGGCGCCACGAGTTCCCAGGCGTGCTCGGGCGCCGGCAGGCCAAAGCCGAGGCTCGGCCACGGCTGGAGTTCGGACGGATGGTGCGGTTGGCCCAGGCGTTCGCAAAGCGCGGCTGCCGCGACCAGGCATTGACGGGAATGCCCCAGCGTGCGGGCCACGAGGTCTTGGGCAATCCGCGGCCCCGGGCCGGAATGGAGCGCGATGTCCAGTCGTTCTCTGATGACGTCCGTACGGCGGTTCATCGCGGCCAGTTCGATGCGGATGTCGGGATAACGGGCTGCAAAAGCGGTCAGTATCGTGCCGACATGGGCATGGAGCAGCGCGACGGGGCAGGACAGGCGAATGGTTCCGCATGGTTGCGTGTGGGCAGATGCGATCACGGCCTGCGCCTCGTCGACGCTCGCAAGCATGGTCTTGCATCGTGCATAGTAGGCACGCCCGAACTCGGTCATCGCGAACGAACGCGTGGAGCGATGGATGAGCTTGACGCCCAACTGCTGTTCCAGCAAGGCGATGCGGCGGCTCAGTCGCGATTTCGGCAGGCGCAGTTCGCGCCCGGCCGGCGCGAATCCGCCGTAGTCGACGACCTGCACGAAATAGTAGAGGTCGTTGAGGTCATAGCCGAGCGTAGGGGAGACGGTGCGTGAGAGCCGAGCAGCGACCAGCGGCGGGTGAGTGCTATCGGGCATGTGCGTCGTCGGGTTGCGATCGCGGTTGAATTCGCCTGGCGGGCGGTGCGGCAGTGCCGAAGTCCAGGGTGACGGACGCGGTGCGTGCATTCGTGTACCAGGATGCGGATGGTGCGACGCAGGCCGCGGCCTTGGGCAGCTTAATCCAGCCACGCTGACGTGGGTAGTGCGCGTATGTCGAACACCGTGTTCGGGTTCGTCGAACGGGCTGCCAGCGAATTCGACGAACCCGAAATGGCGGTGCATCCGCGCAGCCTTGCTCCGAACCCGATCGTCGGGTGGCCCGGCGATCGCAACCCCCTTGCCGGGCCACCTCGCCACCTGCCGGCATCAAACCGCCGCCGGCTCCCCCAACGGCCCCGCATCGTCATCCACCATGCGCCGCGGCGAATCGATCAAGCCCTTCGCCAGTTCCAGCGCCTGCCGTTCGAACAAGCGGCGATAGATCCCGCCGTCGATGCGGATCAGCTCGTCGTGACTGCCTTCCTCGATCACCTTGCCGCGATCGAGCACGAGCAGGCGGTCGAGCGCGCGCACCGTCGACAGCCGATGCGCGACCACCAGCGTCGTGCGGCCGACCATCAGCCGTTCCATCGCCTGCTGGATCAGCACCTCGCTTTCGCTGTCGAGGCTCGACGTCGCTTCGTCGAGGATCAGGATCGGCGCATCGGCGAGGAACGCACGCGCGATCGCGACGCGCTGGCGTTCGCCGCCCGACAGCTTGATCCCGCGCTCGCCGACGAGCGTGTCATAGCCATCCGGCAGCGCGACGATGAAGTCGTGCGCGCTGGCCAGACGCGCGGCGCGCTCGATGTCGGCGCGGCTCGCGCCGGGACGTGCATACGCGATGTTCTCCGCGAGCGTGCGGTGGAACAGCACGGGCTCCTGCTGGACGATCGCGATCTGGCTGCGCAGCGAATCCTGCTGCACCTGCGCGATGTCCTGGCCGTCGATCGTGATGCGTCCGCCCGACACGTCGTACAGACGCTGGATCAGCTTGATGAACGTCGTCTTGCCCGACCCGGAATGGCCGACGAGGCCCACGCGCTCGCCGGGCGCGATGCGCATCGAGAAATCGTCGTACAGCGCGACCGGATGATTGCCGTAGCGGAACGTCACGTGTTCGAAGCGGATCTCGCCTTGCCCGATCCGGATCGCCGGCGCGCCGGGACGATCGTCGATGCCGAGCGGCTGACGTTCGAGCGCTACGAGTTCCTCCATGTCGTTGACCGAGCGCTGCAGGTTGCGGATGTGCATGCCGACGTCGCGCAGATACCCCTGCAGCATGAAGAACATCGTCAGCGAGAACGCGATGTCGCCGACACTCGCTTCGTCGTTCGCCCACAGCCGCAGCGCGACGCCGATCATCGCGGCCTGCATCGCGACGAGCATCGCACCCTGCAACCCGCCGTTGAACGTGCCGCGCACCCACGTGCGGCGCGTGCGCTGACGCCACTTGCCGATCACGCGCGCGAGCCGCGCTTCCTCGCGCGTTTCCGCGCCAAACGCCTTGACGACAGCGTTGCAGCTTACTGCGTCGGAAAGCGCACCGCCCATGCGCGTGTCCCACAGGTTGCCGAGCCGCGCCGCCGGCGCGACGATGCCGAGCGACACGGCGACCGTCACCGAGATGTACAGCAGCGAACCCGCGCCGACGACGAGCCCCATCACCGGCCAGTGCGTGCCGAGCAGCACGGTCGCGCCGACGAGCATCGTGACCGACGGCAGCAGTGCGATCAGCACGGTGTCGTTGAGCAGGTCGAGCGCCCAGATCCCGCGCGTGATCTTGCGCACGGTCGAACCCGCGAAGCTGTTCGCGTGCCAGTCGGTCGAGAAGCGCTGCACGCGATGGAACGACGCGGCCGCGATCTCGCTCATCATCTTCAGCGTGAGCGTGATGATGTTCAGGTAGACACCTTGCCGCAGCAGCGTCGCGCCGATGCCGAGCGCGGCGAGCGTGCCGAACGCGACGAGGGCCGAATGCCACGCGGCGGCGCGGTCGGTCAGGCCGGTCGACAGCGCATCGACGAGGCGGCCGGCGAACAGCGGCGTGAGCACGTCGGCGAGTGCGCCGAGCAGCGCGAGCGCCGCGATCGTCGCGGTGCGCACCGGCTGTTTGCGCCAGTAGCGGAAAGTGAAGCCGAAGACGGCCTGGAACGCCTGGCCGCCCGGACGGGTGGTTTTTCTGGTCATGTGTCGTTGCCCGGCGCATCGCGCGACGGGACTTTCCGGTTCGGAGAACGTCGAAAACGCAACAGCCGGCCGCTCGAACGACGCGGGCAAAACGAAACGGGCTGTCGGGAAAAAGCGCGGGCTGGCGGGTTAGCGAAGCATCCGGGAGCCGGCGCGGACGACGGGCTGGATCAGCCGCGTCGTGGGACCACGTTCGGGAAGGTTGCTGGCATTCGGAACATCTGCACCTCCCTGAAGTGAACGGTTGAAAGGACGCCGAAAAGACGTGAAGGGATTTTATCAGCAGTGCCGGACGCGCTGCAACGTCTGACGAATGCGGCGTTGCGGCGTCGATACGGATAATATTCAGGGTTCCGGCCCTTCTTCGCCGCGCGCGCCGCGGCGCGGTGGCGCACGGGGCGGGCACCCGCATCGTTTACACTTTCGCGTTGCGCGGCGTGCGACGCGGCGAGCGTTCACGCGCCTCGCGCCGGCCGGTCCGGCCCCGCAGATTCACCACGAGACATTCCTGAGGAAACGATGAGCGACGTTCAGCAAGGCATCCTGGCTCCGATCGACACGGCGGCCCGATACCTGACTTTCACGATTTCGGACAACGGCAACGTGGCGGCCGCGCTCACGGCGCTGCGCGCGCTCGTCGACGGGCGCGACACGGTCGTCGGCTTCGGCGCTTCACTGGCCGCGCGCATCGGGCGTCCGGTTGCGGGCCTGACCGAATACCCGGCGTTCGCGGTGAACGACAGCACGCTGCCGGTCACGCCGGCCGACGTGTGGGTGTGGCTGCGCGGCGACGATCGCGGCGACCTCGTGCTGCGCGCACGCGCGATCGAGCGCGCGCTGGCGCCGGCATTCGCGCTGCAGGACGCGGTCGACGGGTTCCGCTATTCGAACGATCGCGACCTGTCCGGTTACGAGGACGGCACGGAGAACCCCGAAGGCGACGACGCGGTGGCCGCGGCGATCGTCACGGGGCAGGGCGCCGGGCTCGACGGCTCGAGCTTCGTCGCGGTCCAGCAATGGCTGCACGATTTCGATCAGATGGAGCGCATTGCGTCCGGCGACATGGATCACATCATCGGCCGTCGCCGCTCGGACAACGAGGAACTCGACGACGCACCCGAGTTCGCGCACGTGAAGCGCACCGCGCAGGAAAGCTTCGAGCCGGAGGCGTTCATGCTGCGCCGTTCGTCGCCGTGGTCCGATGCGCGTCGCGCGGGGCTCTACTTCGTCGCGTTCGGCTGTTCGTTCCGCGCGTTCGACGTGCAGATGAGCCGGATGAGCGGCGCGGACGACGGTATCGTCGACGGCCTGTTCCGCTTCACGCGGCCGCTGACGGGCGCGTATTTCTGGTGTCCGCCGGTGCGGGACGGCAAGCTGGATCTGTCCGCGCTCGGACTGTAAGCGCCGGACGACCTTCGCGAACGGGCGGGCCGTGCATGGCGCACGGCCCGCCCGTTTTGCATTTCAGGTATCGGTCGCGGGCGGCGCAGGTTGCTGCCCGCGACCGACGATCGTCAATTCAACGTCGTTTCGATGCGCGTGCCGCGCTTGATGAATTGCGTGACCGGCGTCTTTTCGCAGATTTCCGCGAGACGCTGGCGTTGCGCGTCGTCGAGCGGGCCGTCGAGCGTCACGACGCGGCGCACGTATTGCAGCCCGTCGCGATCGGCATGCAGTTCGGTGCGCACGTCGATGCGCACGTCCGGCCACGACTTGCGCTGCATGTACATGCGCAGCGTCGCGGCCGTGCATTGCGCGAGGCCGACGAGCACGAACTCGTACGGCGCCGGGCCGAGATCCTGTCCGCCTTCGCGCGGCGCTTCGTCGCCGGTCAGCGCGTGCGTGCCGGCCTGGAGCTGGACGACGTAGTTCGGCGCGTCGGCGGCGAGGGTGGCGGCAGCATGGATGAGCGACATGGCAAGTCTCCGGTGAGCGGGAAAGAGAGGGCCGCGACGGCGCGCGACGGTCGAGCCGCCAGCATACCGGTTCGGCCGGAATCGCGGGCGCACGGTGGCGTTCGCGCGCCCGCGTCATGGGCGTGAAGCGCGCGCCTGGTCCACGATGCCGGCGCTGCGCCGCACCAGCGTCGCGACGCGTTCCCGGACCCACTGGTGCGCGCGATCCGTTTCGCGCGATTCGTGCCAGTAAGCGAGCAGCGGAAACGGCTTGAGCCGAAGCGGCAACGGCTGCACGGCGATCGGCAGCAGCGACGTCATGCGCAGCGCATACGTGCGCGGCAGCGTGAGCAGCAGGTCGCCCGACGCGGCGATCTGGCAGGCGGCGAAATAGTGCTGGCAGACCAGCTGGATGTGACGGAAGCGCCCGTCGTTGCCGAGCAGCACGTCGAGCGATTGCGGTACGCCGAGCGACGACACCGCGATATGCTGCGCGGCGAAATAGTCGCCGCGCCGAAGCGTGCCGTCCATCAGCGGATGATCGTGACGCATCGCGACGACGAGCGAATCGTCGAGCAGGTGCTCGGTCGCGATGCGCGGGCCGGTCTGCACGCGGCGGTCGACGACGAGGTCGAGATTGCCCGATGCGAGTTCGCGTTCGATGTCGTGCACCGCGACGCGGCGACTCACGAACCGCAGGCCCGGCGCTTCGGCGGCGAACGCGGCGACGATCTGCGGCAGCGCGATCGACTCGAGCACGTCGCGAATGCCGACCGCGACGCTCAGGTCGAGCGTGGCAGGATCGAATGCCGCCGGGTCGCGCGCGGTGCGTTGCAGGCCGGCCAGATGAAGTTGTACGTCGGCGATGATCGCGCGCGTGCGCTCGGTCGGCACGACGCGGTTGCCCTGACGCACGAACAGCGGATCGTCGAAATGCGCGCGCAGCCGGTTGAGCGCGTGGGTGACGGCCGGCTGCGTCAGATGCAGCGCGCGGGCGGCCGCGCCGATGCCGCCGTGCACGTAGACGGCGTCGAGCACGCGAAACAGGTTCAGGTCGAGACGATGATCGGCGGGCACGGCTGCAGTCGAGGAGGGGGCGTGCGCCGATTCTAAAGGATGCGCGAGCAACGGACCGGCCTGCGCGCGTTCACCTGAATCGGCATGGCCGGAAATGCCGTTGCGTATCGCATGCATTCACGGCGATCGCTGCGATTCGACGCACGGGGTGACGTTCGCCCCGATACGCGGCATGGGCGCGCCCGATGCCGGCCGCCCGATGCCGGCAAGCCGCCTAAGCATACCTGCTTCGGCGCGGCGGTGCCGTCAGCCGGTGACAGCCTGTAGTAATCCGCCATCATGCTGTCCCTCTCGGCCATTTCACGCCAAAGACATGACCCGTTCGGCTAAGATGCCGTCGCTTCATATTTCGAGATAGCCGTCCTGTCGCACGAGGTCAAACCAAATATAAGCCCGACAGTTCGACGGTATTAGAAGAAGTCGAAACAGTCGGGGGCTTGGCCAGTGGAAGCAGCAGATCAGAGGTGGGTCGTTGTCTATTTGAGTACGGGGTTTTCGTTGGCCCAGGCCGCGCGTCTCGGCGAGGCTTTCAATCTGGCGAATCGCCTGCATGCGTTCAGTGCGGATTACCAGCTGAAGTACGTATCCGAAAGCGGTGGATTGTTGCAGTCATCGTCCGGCGTGAAGATTGCCGCCGAGGCGCTCGGCGACGAGCACGGCCGCCGGGCATTCGCGTTCTTTCATCTTCACGGCGATCGCGCGGCGGTCAACTGGGACGATGCGTTGCGGCGCCGGCTGACCGACATTCGCCGGCATGCGCGATGGATCGTCGACGGGATGGACCTGTCGACGCTCGCGGCGGCGCAGCGGCCGCAGGAGGCCGGCACCACGCCGCCGGGGCGCACCCGTCGCGCGGCGGCACCGATCGAACTGCGGGCTGACGAAGCCGACGTGCTCGGCGCCGTGCTCGACCTGTTCCGCACCGATCTCGGCGACAGCGCCGCGCAGGAGATCGCCAGCAACCTGCTGCGGCCGGTCGAGCAGCGCTGTGCGCAGTCGATGTGGGCGTTTCGCGAGTTGAGCGCGAGCCCGTCGATCCGGATGTCGGTGCAGCAGCTGCGTGCGCAGAGCGCGAACCGCATCTCGATTGCCGACATCGCGCAGACGGTCGCGATGAGCGAGCGCAATTTCCTGCGGCGCTTCAAGAAGGAAATCGGCGTGACGCCGACCGAGTTCGTGCAGCACGTGCGGCTCGAGCGCGCTTGTCACATGCTGATCCACACGACGCTGCCGGCCGACAAGGTCGCGCGGCGCACCGGCTTCGGCAGCGGCGAGCGGCTGGCGAAACTGTTTCGCCAGCGGCTGCTGATATCGCCGACCGAGTTTCGCGTCACCGAACGCGAGCGGCTGCTGACGAACGGTGCCGGGGCGATCGACGGGGCACCCGACGCGCAGGCCACGCCGCAGCCCGAGCGTGCCGACGGCGAGCGGCCGGGCCGGGGCCCGCGCGCCGATGCGCGCGGGAAAACGGGGCGGATGACCGTAGAATCACCGTGTCGCGATCACGATCCCCGGTTTCCATGCCCTTGCTTCCCACTACCGCCACAGCCCCCTTCTGCCCGTCAGAAGTAAAGGGCAGCATCACGATCGACGCCGGCGCGTCGCGCTGGGTGAAGCTCAAGCGCTTCTTCGGCCCGGGGCTGCTGGTCGCGATCGGCTACATGGATCCCGGCAACTGGGCCACCGACATCCAGGCCGGCTCGCAATTCGGTTATTCGCTGCTGTGGGTCGTCGCGTTTTCCAGTCTGGCCGCGATCTTCCTGCAGATGCTGGCCGCGCGGCTCGGCCTCGTTGCAGGCAAGGACCTCGCGCAGGCGAGCTACGACCGTTACGGCCGGGTCGGCCGCATGGTGCAATGGGTGACGGCCGAGGTGTCGATCATCGCGTGCGACATCGCCGAAGTGCTCGGCTGCGCGCTCGCGTTCAAGCTGCTGCTGGGCGTGCCGCTCGCGTGGGGGATCGTGCTGACCGCGCTCGACACGGTGATCGTCCTCGGGCTGCAAGGCAAGGGCTTCCGGCAGATCGAGGCGATCGTGCTCGGGCTGATCGCGACGATGGCGTTCTGCTTCGTGGCGCAGGTCGCGATCACGCCGCCCGACTGGCATGCGGTCGCGCTGGGGCTCGTGCCGGGCGATCCGGGCCACGACCGCAAGGATGCGGTCGTGCTCGCGCTCGGCATCGTCGGCGCGACGATCATGCCGCACAACCTGTATCTGCATTCGTCGGTCGTGCAGACGCGCCACGTGGTCGGCGGCGCGCGCGGCCTGGTTCGCGACACGCTCGCGCTGGTGCGCATCGACACGTGCGTGTCGCTGTTCGTCGCGATGCTCGTCAATGCGGCGATCCTGGTCGTCGCGGGCGCCGCGTTTCATGCGACCGGCCAGCACAACGTCACCGACATCGAACAGGCGTACCGGCTCATCACGCCGATCGCGGGCGGCGCGGCCGCGCTGCTGTTCGGCATCGCGCTGCTCGCGTCGGGGCAGAGCTCGACGCTGACCGGCACGATCGCCGGCCAGGTGATCATGGACGGTTTCCTGCATACGAAGATTCCGTGCTATCAGCGCCGGCTGATCACGCGCGGGCTCGCGCTGGTGCCGGCGCTGATCGGCGTGCTGTGGCTCGGCGACGGCTCGGTCGGGCAGCTGCTGGTGTGGAGCCAGGTGCTGCTGAGCCTGCAGTTGCCGTTCGCGATGTGGCCGCTGATCCGCTCGGTCAGCGACCGCAACACCATGGGCGAGCATGCGATCGGCCGCAAGATGCAGGTGGCCGCGTGGGCGCTGTTCGCCGTCATCACCGGCACGAACCTGCTGCTGATTACGGGTGTCGCGGGCTGATACAGCCTGTCACAGGCTGACACAGATGCGCGGCGCGCTTGCGTTAAACTGCGGCCTTTCGCCTGTCGTTCGACGTCCGTTATGTGGAGTGAAATCAGCAACATCGGCGATGCCGCGCTGACCCTGCCGGTCGCGCTGACCTGCGCCATCTGGCTCGCGCTGTCCAACTGGCGGCTCGCGGTGCGCTGGGTCGCGCTGCTCGCACTCGGGATGAGCGTTGTCGGGGCCACCAAGATTCTCTACGCAGGGTGCGGAATCGAGCTTCCGCAGTTCGATTTCCGCGTGATCAGCGGGCATACGATGCTGTCGACGTCCGTGTGGACCGTCGCGCTGTCGATGCTGTGGCAGGCGTTTCGTCTGGGGAAGTTGCCGGGCGTGATGGCGGGCCTCGCGATCGGCGCGGTGACGGCCGTTGCGCGCGTGTTCGATCATTCGCACACGATTCCTGAAGTCATTGCCGGCTGGCTGCTCGGCGCGCTGGTCGCGCTGGTGTTCCTGCACGCGTATGGCCGGGCGCTCAAGCGCTCGTTCTCGCCGCGCATCGCGGCCGTCTGCCTGCTGCTCGTGTCCGGCATCGCGTACGGACATCGCGCGCCGTTCCAGCAGATGATCGACACCCATTCTCCGCAGCTCTGCGCATTCGTGCGCGCGTCAGGCGACGGGTTCTGACCGTGGTTCCCGCCGGGGCATGGATGCCCCGGTGCCGCATGCGGTTCTCGCACGGCGGCTCGCTTCCTATACTTGATTTCATACGTTTCGTCGTATTGCCGGCTTACGTCGGCGTCCGGTTTCCGTCGAGCCGATATCCCGGTCGCGCTGCGCCGTCGGATCGGCACGGACGCACGCAGGTCATGCGCCACGTCTATGACCGGGCATTACGAATATTCATTTCATCGATTGGCGGCATTCGCGTACGCTGACGTTCGTTCGATCGGGGGCCGGCTGCGACGGGCTGCCCGATCCGTCCGGTGCGGCGTGTCGCCGCCGGCTCGCTATACTCGCGCCAAACCGCGCGACCGTCGGCCGGCGCACGGCAACCGCCGTCGCGGCAGCGGTCCGCAACGACGATTCACGATAGGAGCAGGTCACATGACAGTCGTTTCTTCGCGCCTCGCAGGCAAGTGCGCATACATCACGGGCGCCGCCGGCGGCCTTGGCCGCGCGATCGCGCGTCGGATGGTCGAGCAGGGCGCGCGCGTATTCCTGACCGACATCGCCGAAGCAGCGGTGCTCGATGCGTTCGCGCAGGAGCTCAACGCGGGGCACGCGGTGCCGGTCGCGTTCGCGGCGACGCAGGACGTGCGCGACGAAGCACGCTGGCAGGCGCTGCTCGTGCAGGCGGTCGACGCGATGGGCGGGCTGTCGGTGCTCGTCAACAACGCCGGCGTCGGGTCGATCGGCTCGCCCGCGCAGATCGAACTCGACGAATGGCGGCGCGTGATGGCGATCAACGTCGAGAGCATCGTGCTCGGCTGCAAGCATGCGCTGTCGTATCTGGCCGAGAGCAGCCCCGCTTCGATCATCAACATCTCGTCGGTGGCCGCGTTCAAGGTCGAACCGGATTTCACCGCATACAACGCGTCGAAAGCGGCGGTCGCGTCGCTGACGAAGTCGGTCGCGATCGATTGCGCGCGCCGCGAGCTCGACGTGCGCTGCAACTCGATACACCCGGCGTTCATCCGCACGGGGATCGTCGAGCCGCTGTTCCAGTCGCTCGGCGAACGCGATGCGACGCGCAAGCTCGCACGCGGCATTCCGCTGCGCCGGCTCGGCGACCCGGACGACGTCGCGCATGCGGCCGTGTATCTGGCGTCCGACGAGAGCCGCTTCGTGACGGCCGCCGAACTCGTGATCGACGGCGGCATGTGCGCGGTCTGACGCGCATCGACAACTACAACCGGAGGAGAACATCGTGTCGACCCAGATGAACCGCCAACTGCTGCTGAAGACGCGCCCGGAAGGGCGCGTCGGCCGCGAACATTTTTCGCTGGTCGACACGCCGGTGCCGGCGCTCGCCGACGGCGAAGTGCTGGTGCGCGTGCTGTATCTGTCGATGGACCCGACCAACCGCGTGTGGATGAGCGACGTGCCGCAATATCTGCCGCCCGTCGCGATCGGCGAGGTGATGCGCGCGCTCGGCATCGGGCGCGTGGTCGCGTCGCGCCATGCGGGTTTCGCGGCAGGCGATCTCGTGCAGGGGCTCGTCGGCTGGCAGGACTATGCGGTCGTCGCGGCCGAGCAGGCCGCGCAGCTCGTGAAGCTGCCCGCGCAGTCGGGCCTGCCGCTGCCGACGCTGCTCGGCGCGTGCGGGATGAGCGGCCTGACCGCGTACTACGGGCTGACCGACATCGCACCGGTGCAGCCGGGCGAGACGCTCGTCGTGTCGGCGGCGGCCGGGTCGGTCGGGTCGATCGCCGGCCAGATCGGCAAGATCCACGGCGCGCGCGTGGTGGGTATCGCGGGCGGCGCGGACAAGTGCCGCTACCTGACCGAGACGCTCGGCTTCGACGCGGCCGTCGACTACAAGGCCGACGATTTCCGCCAGCAACTGAAGGCGGCGACACCGGACGGCGTGCACGTGAACTTCGAGAACGTCGGCGGCGAGGTGATGCGTGCGGTGCTGTCACGGATGGTGATCGGCGGGCGCGTCGCGCTGTGCGGCGTGATCTCGAACTACAACAGCGGCCGCGCGGCCGACGACGTCGGCGTGCTGATCTCGAAGCGGATCACGATGCGCGGTTTCCTGATCCTCGATTACCGCAAGAGCCGCGAAGCGGTGCAGACGCTGTCGGGCTGGCTGCGTGATGGTCGCCTGAAGGCGGAAGAAACCGTCGCAGACGGGCTCGAAAACGCGCCCGACGTGCTGAACCGGCTGTTCGACGGCGACCATCGCGGCAAGCTCGTGCTGCGCGTCGATCCGGACGCGTAAGCGGCACGCTCAGGCATTCGCTTGATCCGGCTT
Organism: Burkholderia sp. JKS000303; assembly: GCF_002563755.1. Taxonomy (NCBI): domain Bacteria; kingdom Pseudomonadati; phylum Pseudomonadota; class Betaproteobacteria; order Burkholderiales; family Burkholderiaceae; genus Burkholderia; species Burkholderia sp. JKS000303. Next base: position 4,696,869 of record NZ_PDBZ01000001.1, on the reverse strand, counting down.
CGCGCAAGCGGGCGTCGATTTAGGACTTGTCCCATATATTGTTCGAGCCGCTCTCCCTAAAGTAATTGCCAGCAAACGGCGGCGTGACATGCGCGTCACGCCGCCGTTTTTTTGCATGGCGGACGGAGGCGGAATATGCGAACGAACGGATGGCGATCGGCACCGGCAACAGTGGGCGATCGCGCGATACGACGCCGTGTCACCGGAAGGCTGCGGATCGTCGTGGCGGGAATCGGCGTGGCGTTCGCGATGTCGGGCGCCGTCGCGGCGGCGCCGGCCGAGGCGGGCGGCATCGTGCGGTTCACCGGCGCGCTCGTCGATCTCTACGACGTGACGCTCGACGCGTCGTCAGTCGAAGCGGCGGGTAGCGCGACGGCGGTGAGGCTCCGGTTCGACGCGCATGGCCGGCGCTTGCCGGGCGCACACGTGACGTTTGCGGGCGCGGACGGCCGGCCGTTGTCGCGCGTGGCCGGTGCCGGGATCGGCGCCACGTGGCGTGACGAGGGCGACAGTCGACGCGTGCCGCTGGTGTCGGGGCGCGCGCACCGGGTCGGTTCGTATGGTGGCGTGATGACGGTCGCGGTGTCGGAAACGGCGACGGGCGCCGTGGCGCCCGTCGTGATCCGCATTCGTCATCCGTGACGGGCCGCGCCCGTTCGTCGCGTCATTCGCCCTGTTCGGCGCGCGCGTAGATGTCCCAGCTCGCCATGAACAGCGCGGCGACGAGCGGCCCGATCACGAAGCCGTTGATGCCGAACAGCGCCATCCCGCCGAGCGTCGAGATCAGCACGACCCAGTCGGGCATCTTCGTGTCCTTGCCGACGAGGATCGGGCGCAGCAGGTTGTCGACGAGGCCGATCACGCCGACGCAGAACGCGACGAGGATCACGCATTTCCAGATCGCGCCGATCGCGAGGAAGTAGAGCGCGGCGGGCACCCACACGAGGCTCGCGCCGATCGCCGGCAGCAGTGACAGGAACGCCATCAGCGCACCCCACAGCACGACGCCCTCGATCCCGAGGATCCAGAAGATCAGCGCGCCGAGCGCGCCCTGCACGAGCGCGACCGCGATGTTGCCCTTCACGGTCGCCCGCACGACGGTCGTGAACTTCGCGAGCAGCAGGTTCTTGTGCTCTTCGTCGAGCGGCATCGCGCGGCGCACGCGCCGGCCGATCTCGCCGCCGTCGCGCAGCAGGAAGAACACCATGTACAGCATCACGCCGAAGCTCACGACGAACTGGAACGTGTTCTGGCCGATGCTGAGCGCCTGGGCCGCCGCGAACTGGCTGATCTGCGCGGCGCCGTCGGTCAGCTTCTTCTGGATGCCGGGGATGTTGGTCAGCCCGTATTTCTGCAGCAGGTTCTGGATCGACGTCGGCAGCGCGTGAATGATGTCGTGGAAGTACTGCGAATAGTTCGGCTGCGCGCTCTTCAGTTCCTGGTACACGTACGCGATTTCCTGCACGAGCGTGGCCGCGACGAACACGAGCGGCAGGATCACGATCAGGATGATCAGCGACATCGTGACGAGCGCGGCGAGGTTGCGCCGCTTGCCGAAGCGCGCGGCGAGCCAGCGCTGCACCGGCTGGAACAGGATCGCGAGAATGGTGCCCCAGAAGACGGCGCCGGAGAACGGCGCGAGAATCCAGCACAGTCCGACGGTGACCGCGAACAGCAGGAAATAGAAGAATTTTTGGTGATCGTGTCCGCTATCCATGGATGGTTCGCGCAGATTGATGCCTGGTTTGATGGAATCTCGTTGCCCCGGGCGCGATCGGCTCGCGAACGTCACGGAGTTCGCGGCGCAGCACGCGGCGGGGCGGCCCGATCGCAGTATGCCCGCAAAGGTGTCGCCATCATAGCCGGGGCGCGCGGCGCAGATGAAAACGCCGCGACCGAAGCCGCGGCGTTGCCGGGAAAGCCGGTGCGGCGACGCCGCGCCGGATCGTCAGATGTTGAGCCTGGTGACCTTGGTGCCGTTCACCGACAGGTCGCCCATCAGGCCGGCGTTGGTCAGCACCAGCACCTCGACCGGTGCGGTGGCCGTGTTGGAGTCGACCGCGCCGTTCGCGCCGACCTTCACGACCGCGACGGAGGCGTCGGCGCCGGCCGACCAGCCTTCGGACTTGCGGAACGAGTCGAGCGCATCCTGCGTCATGAACAGGAACACGATCGCCTTCGATTGCGCGCCGGCCTGCAGGCCGACCGACAGCGACGACGTGTTGTAGTAGCCGACGGTGCTGCCGCCGACGCGCAGTGCGCCGTTGCCGGACTGGCCGCCGACGATGAAGCCTGCCTGCAGCACGTTCGGGAACACGAGCACGCCGCGCGATTTCGAGACGAGCTCACGCGAGCCCGGCACCGTCGAATAGAGGCGCGACAGCGTCGCGTTCACGCTCGCGTCGATCGACTCGCGTTTCGACGCGCTGGCGGATGCGCTCTCGGGTTTGTCAGGCGTGGTGGTGCAGCCGGCAAGTGCGAGACTGCCGAGCATGACGGCGGCGGCGGCTTTCAGGGCGAGGGACTTCTGCATGGCGATTCTCCTTCGTTGTCGGGTTGATGACGGACGGGGCGGCCCCGTTCAACGGCGGGAAAGGAGCAGGCCGGCGACGAACGCGAGGCCCGCGACGACGCCCGCGGTTTGCCACGGGTTGTCGTGCACGGCTTGCGACACGCGTTCGGCCGAATCGCGCAGCCGGGCGGCTGCGGAGCCCGATGCGTAATCGAGCGTGCTGCGTGCTTCATCGAGCCGCGACTGCACGCGCTTGCGCAGCGCAGCGATGTCGCCGTCGCCATCGTTCTTCAGCAGATCTTCGAGTTCGTCGACGAGTCCGCGCAGATCGTCGGTCACGTCCGCATGCAGGTCGCGGGCGGCCGAGCGCGTCGTGCGTCCCACGCGCCGGCCGGTGCGACGGATGTCGGACAGGCCGCGGTCCAGCTTGTGTTCGATCGAGTCGGTGAGCGCCATGATGTTTATCCTCCTTCGATTTGATTGACAGGCCAATTTGAAGATAAGACGAATCCCAGCAACTAGTGTGATTCACATCATCCAATTGAGTTTCGAGACAAATTTTCAATTCGTCGGCGGGATGCCGTGAAAGCCCCGCCGCAGGGGGCGGGGCGGCGGTTGAAAAAATTTCGCGCTTCTGGCGAGACGGCGTTGCGTTGCATGTTCACGAAGTGAAAGTACGGTAAATATGGCGTCGCCCGAGTGATCAGGTAAATAGTGCCATTGCACGCGTCGGCTTGATGCAATTGCACTAAGCGCCGTTTTTCCAACGGAGCACAGTGCGTGCCCGCCGCGGTTCACGCGCCGCTTTCCGCCAGCGCCAGGTCGATGACGATCGGATCGTGGTCCGACGAGCGATAGGCGTCGGGTGCGTAATACACGGCCCGTTGCGCCGGCGTTTTGTAATCGGGCACGGATTGCAGTGCGCTCGGTTCGTCGGCATTGATGTGCCAGGCATGCACGGCCTTCACGCGCGCGGCGAGCGGCGCGGTGGCGAGCGCGTGGTCGAGGTTGCCGGCTTCGCCGCGGAAGACGTAGCTGTAGCCGGCATTGCCGAGAAAGCGGGCGACGAGATTCGCGTAGCCGCGCGACTCGAGCGCGCGCAGCGGATCTTCCTTCGCGTAGCTGTTCAGGTCGCCGATCAACAGCACGCCGTCGGCTGCGACGCCGGTCGGCGAGGTGGCGAGCCAGTCGGCGACGCGTGCGGCCGCGCGCGTGCGCGTCGCGTTCCAGCAGCCCTGGCCGTCCTGCTGGTCGAGATCCGGGCCGGTCGCGTTCGGGCAATTCTTCGACTTCAGGTGGTTGACCGCGACGGTGAACGCACGGGTTCCGTCGATGCGCCGGAATGTCTGCGCGAGCGTCGGCCGGCTGCGGCCGGCGAGCGCGACGGTGGCGGCGCGCCCGACGGGTTCGATCGTCCGGCTGTCGTACAGCAACGCGACCGCGATCGCGTCGCGACCGAGCCGCGCGGTGCCGGGATCGACCGCGCGCCAGCCGTCGCCGAGCCGGGCCGCGAGCCGCTGCACGGCGCTCGCGGGGCCATGACCGTTGTTCGCGATTTCCATCAGGCCGATCACGTCGGCGCGCAGTGCGCGCAACGCGGCGACGATCTTCGCTTCCTGGCGCGCGAATGCGGCGGGCGTCTTCGCGCCGCGATTGGCGGGATCGCCGAAGCCGCCGCCGCGGCCGTCGCCGTTGAAATAGTTGAAAACGTTGAACGAGGCGACGCGCACGTCGGCCTGCGCATGCCGCGTGGGCGCATCGGCTCGCGGATTCGACGCGGCATCGAAGATCGGTGCCGACGCCGGCACCGGCTGCAGCCGCCACGATCCGTAGCGCATCTCGAGCACGCCTTCGACACCGCGCACCGTGTAGCCCGCGCGCAGCGTGTTGGCGGCGCTCAGCGCGGGCGGCGGATAGCGGACGGTGGCCGGCGTCACGCGACTCGAACCGTCGTCGAGCACGATGCGGTTGCGGGCATTGGCCGCCGCCTGCGCAGCGGCGTCGGCTGGCGACGCCACCTGGGTCGGAATCTGCAGACGGCCGTTGCTGAGCACGATGCTGCCGTAGCGGCCGAGTGCATAGGTGTCGCTGACCGTCAGCGTTTGCGCGAACCTCACCCGCATGCCTTCGTGCGCGGCGAACACGGCCAGCGTGTCGACCGGCAGCACGAGCGCTGCCGGGGTGACGGTCTGCCCGCGCGCGCAGACGGCCACGTGACCCGACAGCGCGAACTGCGTGCGGCCGTATTTCTGTTCGACGCGTCCGGTCAGATGCACGAGATCGCCGGGGGTCGCCCGCGCGTGCGGTGCGTAGACGAACAGGCCTTCGGAGACGCCCGGCCGCTGCCGCCGCTGTGCGTCGGCCTGCTGGACGAAGAATCCGCCGAAGCCGTCGGGACCGCCGAATGCCGCGGTGACGACCGCCTCGATCGACATGGTTCGTCCGGCCAGCGGCGAACGTCCGCTGCGGTCGCGGATGTCGGCGATCGCCGAGGTTGCGCCGCCGCAGCCGGCGCTGACCGGCGGCGTGGCGATGGCGGGCAGGGCGGAACAGACGAGCGATGCGGCGAGCACGAGCGACGGCAGCAGGCGTGACATGAGGCGGTCCACTGGAAGAAAATTCGAAGGTTCGGGAAAGCATGTTGACGGCAAAATCGCGTGCTGCGATCGAAATGGCCGTTCGGCCAGTGCCGGATGGCCAACGATGCCGGCGGGGCCGGCCGCGGCTGTTACGCTCTGCACCTGACCTGCCGTTGCGCATCGTTTTCGGGTGCATTCCGAACGCTTTCGCACACGGCCTCACCAGGAGATCTTCATGGCCTACATGCTGTTGATTGTCGAACCGACCGGCCAGCGCGCCGAACGCACGCTCGAGGACGGGCAGGCGCTGTATGCGCGGATGGTCGATTTCGCCGAGACGCTGAAAGCGCGCGGCGTGCTGCGCGGCGTCGAGTCGCTGGAGCGCGCCGAGCGCGCGACCCGCGTGCAGGTCCGCGACGGCGAGACGCGCCTCGTCGACGGCCCGTTTGCCGAAGCGAAGGAGATGGTCGGCGGCTTTTTCCTCGTCGACGTCGATACGCGCGACGAGGCGATCGAAATCGCACGCCAGTGCCCGGCCGCGCAATGGTGCACGGTCGAGGTGCGCGCGGTCGGCCCGTGTTTCCTGTGAAGGCAATGCGTCGGTATTTACCCTGATTCGTCGTGCGGCACGTCGATCCGGGTAGGCGCCGTCCGTCGTCCGGATAAGGCGCCGATGAACGGTTGCCCCTTTTCACCGACGACAAGGAGTGAACGATGCGATTCATGATCATGATCCGGGCGAACGCCGTCAGCGAATCCGACGCATTGCCGGACAACCGGCTGGTCGAGGCCATGACGGTCTATCACGAGGAACTCGCCAAGGCCGGCGTGCTGCTCGATGCGAATGGCCTGCGGCCGAGCTCGCAGGGCTGGCGTGTGCGTTACACGGGGGGCAAGGGCAAGGTGGTCGACGGCCCGTTCGCCGAAACGAAGGAATTGATCGCCGGCTATACGCTGATCCAGGTGCGTTCGCGCGACGAGGCGCTCGAATGGACGCGGCGCTTTCCCGCGCCGTTCGGCGCGGAGATGGATTGCGAGGTCGAGGTGCGTCCGCTGTTCGAGCTGGACGACCTGACGCCGAGCGAAGCGGTCGAGCGGTTCCGCGAGCTCAACGTCGGGCGCGGCCACGCCGTCTGACGCCACCATTGCCGGAGCGACCGCCATGCACCGAACGATCTTCCTCAGCCTGCCCGTGGCCGACCTGCCGCGCGCGCAAGCGTTCTATGTCGCGCTCGGCTTCGACGTCGTGCCGGCCTATACCACCGACCAGTCCGTCTGCGTCCGGATCAGCGACGCGATCTTCGCGATGCTGCTCGAGCGGCCGTTGTTCCAGACCTTCACCGGCAAGACGATCGTCGATCCGGCGACGCACGTGCAGGTGCTGCCGTGCCTGTCGTGCGAGAGCCGCGCCGAGGTCGACGCGGTCGTCGCGAAGGCGCGCGCGGCCGGCGGCACCGTGCCGCGCGCGCCGCAAGCGGATCCTGGCATGTACACCCACGAGTTTGCGGACCCGGACGGCCACGAGTGGGGGCTGTGCGCGGCCGCACAGGGGCCGGCGTCGTGACGCGCGAGGCGACCCATCGTGCGATCGAAGCGGTGTGGCGAATCGAGGCGCCGAAGATCATCGCGCGCGCCGCGCGCGTGGTGCGCGACCTCGGCGTGGCCGAGGAGCTTGCGCAGGACACGCTCGTCGCGGCGCTCGAGCACTGGCCCGTCGACGGCGTGCCCGACAACCCGGCGGCCTGGCTGATGACGGCCGTGAAGCGTCGCGCGCTCGACCGGGTCCGGCAGGAGTCGCTGCATGCGGCGAAGCGCGACCAGCTCGGTCATGAAATGGACGCGCTCGACGCGCACGTCGTCCCCGACATCGCGGATGCGCTCGCCGATGCGCGCGACGACGACATCGGCGACGACCTGCTGCGGCTGATCTTCACGTCGTGCCATCCGGTGCTGTCGACCGACGCGCGCGTCGCGCTGACGTTGCGGCTGCTCGGCGGGCTGACCACGGGCGAGATCGCGCGCGCGTTCCTGTCGCCCGAGCCGACGATCGCGCAGCGCATCGTGCGCGCGAAGCGCTCGCTCGCGGCGGCGCGCGTGCCGTTCGAGGTGCCGTCCGCCGACGCGCGGCCCGCACGGCTCGCGTCGGTGCTCGAAGTGGTCTACCTGATATTCAACGAAGGCCATGCGGCGACCGCGGGCGACGACTGGACCCGCCCGGCGCTATGCGACGAGGCGCTGCGCCTCGGCCGTGTGCTGGCCGGGCTCGCGCCGGACGAAAGCGAAGTGCTCGGGCTCGTCGCGTTGATGGAGCTGCAGGCGTCGCGCATGCATGCGCGCACCGATGCGCAGGGGCGGCCGGTGCTGCTGCTCGACCAGGACCGCAGCCGCTGGGATCCGCTGCTGATCCGGCGCGGCCTCGCGGCACTCGAGCAGGCGACGAAGCTTGGCGGCGTGCGCGGGCCGTATGCGCTGCAGGCCGCGCTCGCGGCCTGCCATGCGCGTGCGCGGCACGCGTCGGACACCGACTGGGCGCAGATCGTCGCGCTGTACGACGCACTCGCGGAAGTCGCGCCTTCGCCGGTCGTCGAGCTCAATCGCGCGGTGGCGGTAGGGATGGCGTTCGGGCCGGCCGCGGCGCTCGAACTCGTCGACGCGCTGCGCGACGATCCCGCACTCGCGCGCTATCACTGGCTGCCGAGCGTGCGCGGCGACCTGCTCGCGAAGCTCGGCCGCGCGGACGAGGCGAAAGTCGAATTCCGGCGCGCGGCGGAATTGACCCGTAACGCGCGCGAAAGGGAATTGCTGCTCAGGCGTGCGATGGATGCGTGAAGTATGTCGCCGCCCCGACCACACCTTTAGGCCGTGTCGCAAGGAGCCGACCCGATCCGGCCGCCAATCTTCTTCCAATCGGCCGGTCGACCAGTCACCGCGCGCCATTCCGGCCCGCGCATTCCGTATCGTCCCCGGATTCCCGCCGGCCGCCCGCTATCGGCCGCATTGAAAAAGCCTATTGGGGGATGCGAACGCGAGCGCCTAGATTAAAGAGCACGACGCGTGCGCGCTTTGCAAACGCATCGTTCCCCACATACATCATCGGCCCGGCTTTGCAGGCGGCCGCGCCGACTCGAACGGAGGCGCAAATGGCTCAACTCAAGGGCAGCAAGACCGAAGAGAATCTGAAGGCCGCATTCGCGGGCGAGTCGCAAGCGAACCGGCGCTATCTGTATTTCGCTTCGAAGGCCGACGTCGAAGGCCAGAACGACGTCGCCGCGCTGTTCCGCTCGACCGCCGAAGGCGAAACGGGCCATGCGCATGGCCACCTCGAATACCTGGAAGCCGTCGGTGATCCGGCCACGGGTTTGCCGTTCGGCTCGTCGCGGCAGAATCTCGAATCGGCGATCGCCGGCGAGACGCACGAATACACCGACATGTATCCGGGCATGGCGAAGGCCGCGCGCGACGAAGGCTTCGACGAAATCGCGAACTGGTTCGAGACGCTGGCGAAAGCCGAGCGCAGCCACGCGAACCGCTATACGAAGGCGCTGGACGTGCTCGTCGACTGACGCGGGCCCACGCAAGGCCGCACGACTCGCCGCGGCACGTCGCGCGGGCCGTGCGTTGATCGCCGTCCGCATCGCGCGGGCGGCGCGCCCGCGCGCATGCGCGCCATGCTGGAGCGCCCCATGCCCCACAAGGAAGGCAGTCTCGAAGCCCCGACCCGGCATCCGCTCGACTGGCAGTCCGACACGTTCTACGACCAGGCCGCGATCGATGCGGAAATGACGCGCGTGTTCGACATCTGCGCCGGATGCCGGCGCTGCGTGTCGCTGTGCGGCGCATTCCCCACGCTGTTCGATCTCGTCGACGACACGCCGATGGGCGACGTCGAGGAAGTGTCGAAGGATGCATTCGGCAAGGTCGTCGACCAGTGCTATCTGTGCGACCTCTGCTACATGACGAAGTGTCCGTACGTGCCGCCGCACGCATGGAACGTCGACTTCCCGCACCTGATGCTGCGCGCGAAGGCCGCACGCTACCAGCGCGGCGAAGCGCCGCTGCGCGACAAGGTGCTGTCGAATACCGACGCGCTCGGCCATCTCGCGGGCATTCCGGTCGTCACGCAGACGGTGAACGCGGTGAATCGCACGCCGCCCGCGCGCCACGCACTCGAAGCGGCGCTCGGCGTCGATCGCAACGCCTGGCTGCCCGAGTTCGCGCCGCGCAAGTTCCGGCGCGCCGCGAAGCGCTCGGACGGCCCGCCGGCGCGCGACGGCGAGCGCACGCCCGGCAAGGTCGCGATCTACGCGACGTGCTACGTGAACTTCAACGAGCCGGGCATCGGTCACGACCTGCTCGCGATCCTCGCGCACAACGAGATTCCGTACGAGCTCGTCACGCGCGAAGCGTGTTGCGGGATGCCGCTGCTCGAGCAGGGCAACCTCGCGGGCGTCGCCGCGAAGAAGGCCGTGAATCTTCCGGTGCTGGAGCGCTATGCGCGCGAAGGCTATGCGCTGATCGGCGCGATCCCGAGCTGCGTGCTGATGTACAAGAGCGAACTGCCGCTGATGTTCCCCGGCGACGAAGCCGTGCGCGCGGTGGCCGACGCATTCTGGGATCCGTTCGAATACATGATCGCGCGGCACCGCGACGGGCTGTTGAAGACCGATTTCAAGAACGGTCTCGGCACCGTGTCGTACCACGTGCCGTGTCACGCACGCGTGCAGAACATCGGCCGCAAGACGGCCGACACGCTGTCGCTCGTGCCCGATACGCGCGTGAACGTCGTCGAGCGCTGTTCGGGGCACGCGGGCACGTTCGGCGTGAAGAAGGCCTTCCATGCGGACGCGATGCGCATCGGCGCGCCCGTGTTCAAGGCGATGGCCGAACCGAAACCGGATTTCATCTCGTCGGACTGCGCGCTCGCCGGCCATCACATCGAGCAGGGCATCGACGAACACGGGCTGCCGGCCGCGCCGCTCGCGCATCCGCTGACGCTGCTGCGTCGCGCGTACGGCATCTGAATCGGTCGCTCCGTAACGACATCGACGACATTCGAGGACATCCCATGACGCTGACCCGCGACTCGCTGCTGACGCTCGAAGCGTACGCGAAGATCCGCAAGACCGAACACGCGCGGCTCGTCGCGTACAAGCGCCGTCGCGCGGTGGCGCTCGGCAACCATCTGCGCTTCCTGTTCGAAGACGAGACCACGATCCGCTACCAGATCCAGGAGATGCTGCACATCGAGAAGATCTTCGACGAAGCCGGCATCGACGGCGAACTGGACGCCTATCTGCCGCTCGTGCCGGACGGCACCAACCTGAAGGCGACGCTGCAGATCGAATACGAGCACGAAGCCGAACGGCGCGCGGCGCTCGCGCGGCTGATCGGTGTCGAGGATCGCGTGTACCTGCACGTCGACGGGCATCCGGATGTCTATGCGATCGCCGACGAGGATCTCGATCGCGACAACGCGGAGAAGACGTCGGCTGTTCACTTCGTGCGCTTCGAACTGAGCGAGCCCGTGCGCGCGGCGCTCAAGGACGGCGCGACGCTGTCGATCGGCTGCGACCATCCGGCCTATACGGTGCCGCCGCAACGCATCGACGCGGACGTGAGCGCATCGCTCGTCGGCGATCTGCGCTGACGCACGGCCATCCGGTCGCGCGCTTGCCCGCCGCTGTTGCCGAGGATGTAACAAACCTGTCCAGGCTTGCATGTCGGGGAGCAATGTGCGTCGCCGGCCGCAGCGCTTTCATCATCCGCAGAGAAACAATAAAAAGATTGTGCACGGAGATAATTCAGTTGATCCGTATTCGAACGATTTACCGATCCGTGAATATCTTGTTACGAAATTTTCCCTGATTTACCGATTTTAGGAAGCAATTCGGACGAGTGTTGCCGGAGAGGGTCGGAACGCCCGCTGAAGCCTGTTGTAAGGACTGCCGTCATCCCCCGCAAAGCCCCGCCAGACGGGGCTTCCCAGCTCCGCTCATAAAGATCGCGTAAAAAAATTCATGCGTAAATAGATTACGCATCCATGGCAGGTTGTTTCAGTGAGTAACATTAAGTCATTGTCATATTGAGATAAACCCTGAGGGTGGTATGCTTCGTGCACAAAAATTCCCACATTGGAGTGAGACCGTGATTTGTGCATCATTGCCGGGAATGGCGGCACCGTGAAAGTGCGGTGCTGCGCCGGCGTGCACAACAATCGGATAACCATAATGTGCAACCGTGCCGCCCCGTGACGCGATGCGTGACGACGGCGCCGTCAATCGCAGCCCCGGCCTGGCTGCGTGGAGAAATCTACTATGTTCTTCGATGAGCTTAACGATGAAGAGTGGTTTCGTCTTTCAACGCTGATCGCCGATGAACCCATCCGGCTGAACCGTCGGGGCCGTCCACGAGCCGAACCGCGCGTCGTCGCCAACGCGGTGCTCTGGATCCTGACGACTGGTGAAGCCTGGTCCAAACTGCCCGGGCGTTATCCGTCCGGGCCGACGTGCCGTCGCCGCTACGAAGAGTGGCTCGCGAACGGCACGCTGCTGCAGATGATCGACGTGCTGACCCAGTTCAGCGGGCGCGCGTTCGCGTACGTTCCGCCGCCGCCCGTGCCGGTCGCGCCGGCGTGCCGTGCGGAGCCCGTGCCCGACAACGATCGGCTGCGCGGCGTGTTCTGGCAGAACCCCGAGTCCTGGCAACTGCCGGGCGCGCAGGCGAGTGCGTGGGACGGCGAAGGCGCGTCGCTTGTCGCGCTGTCGAGCGACGACGCGGTGGCGTCGTCCGATGCGTCGTTCGCGGTGCCGGGCGCGGCGCCCGCCGGGCTGCGCCACGGGCGTCCGACCGCGGCGAGCTTCGCCGCGGCCGAACCGCAAGTCGACGAATATCGCGGCTACACGATCTGCGGTCTGGCGCAGCCGGTGCAGAACCTGATGTATCGCGCGTGGGCCGAGATCATGCAGGACGACCGGCGCGTCGAGCGCTCGGGCCTGATCGGTCCGCGCTTCACCGATGCCGACGAAGCGGAGCAGTACGCGCTCGACTGGGCGCGTCAGTGGATCGATCGCCATGGTGCGAGCGACGAGCCGGCGCACACGCCGCAAAGCGAGGTGCTGGCCGGTTTGTCCGTGCTGGCGCGGGCGGAGTCGGACATCAAGCGCTTCATCGCCGAGCGTCGCGCCGGTGCGCTGTCCGAGAGCCGCAACGATCCCGTCCAGTCGGATCGCCACGAGTATGCATACCGCGTAGGTTGATCGTCATCCGAACGAAAGCGCGCGGGCCGTCGTGTGCCACGATGCCCGCGCGATCTGCTGGTTGCCTTCCCGTTTCTCCGTCATGCCGGGCGCGCCGTCGATGCGGCGCGCCCGGCATGCGTTGTTGCGTCATTCGCGGCCGTAGGTATCGTCGAAGCGGACGATATCGTCCTCGCCGAGATAGGCGCCCGACTGCACCTCGATCAGTTCGAGCGGCATCTTGCCCGGGTTCTCGAGACGGTGCGACACGCCGAGCGGGATGTACGTCGATTCGTTCTCGGACAGCAGGAACGTTTCTTCGCCGCGCGTGATGCGCGCGGTGCCGCGCACGACGATCCAGTGTTCGGCGCGGTGGTGGTGCATCTGCAGCGACAGGCGCGCGCCCGGCTTCACGACGATGCGTTTCACCTGGAAGCGTTCGCCCATGTCGACCGAATCGTAGTGGCCCCACGGGCGATGCACCTTGCGGTGATCGGTGGCTTCCGTGCCGCGGACGGCCTTGATGCGGCCGACGATTTTCTTCACGTCCTGCACGCGGGACTTGTCGGCGACGAGCACGGCGTCGGGCGTTTCGACGACGACGAGGTTCTGCGTGCCGACGCACGCGATGAGCCGGCTTTCCGAATGCGCGAAGGTCGACTCGGCGTTTTCGAACAGCACGTTGCCGCGGCCGACGTTTTGGGCGTCGTCCTTCGGCAGGATTTGCCAGATCGCGTCCCACGAACCGACGTCCGACCAGCCGGCATCGAGCGGCACGACGACGCTTTCGCACAGCAGCGGCTGGTTCGCGAGTGGCTCCATCACCGCGTAGTCGATCGAGTTCGACGGCGCTGCGGCGAATGCGTCGCGATCGACGCGGAAGAAGTCACCGTCCTGCTTGCCCTGCGCGACGGCGCGCTCGCAGGCTGCATAGATGTCGGGTTCGAGCTGGCGGATCGCGTTCAGCCAGACCGACGCGCGCACGATGAAGATCCCGCTGTTCCACCAGTATTCGCCGGATGAGACGTACTGCTGAGCGAGTTCGAGATGCGGTTTTTCGACGAAGCGATCCAGGCGGCGCACATCGAGGCCGCCGGTTGCGGCATCGCCGAGCGGCGCGCCGACGCGGATGTAGCCGTAGCCCGTTTCCGCGCGGGCCGGCACGATGCCCATCGTCGCGATTTTGCCCTGGGCCGCGCAGCGCACGCCGGCCGCGACGGCCGCGTGAAAGCGCGGCAGGTCGGCCACTGCGTGGTCGGCCGGCATCACGGTCATCACGGCGTCGCCGCCGGTCGCGACGATCCGAAGCGCGGCGAGCGTCAGCGCGGGTGCGGTGTCGCGGCCGAGCGGTTCGAGCATGATCGACGCGGACTTGCCGGCGACGCGCAGTTGTTCGGCGGTCGTGAAGCGGTGATCCTCGCCGCACACGATCAGCACGTCGTCGTTCAGCGGGTGGCTGGTCTCGAGATCGTCGAGGCGCAGCGCGGTGGATTGCAGCAGCGAATGATCGCCGAGCAGGCCGATCAGCTGTTTCGGATAGTGTTCGCGCGACATCGGCCACAGACGCGTGCCGGAACCGCCGGCAAGGATCACCGGCTGCACCGCGACGCGCGTACCGGCGTCGCTTGCGGCGGAAGAAGCATGGCGCGTATCGGCTACCACGGCCGGAGCATTCATGATGACACTCTCCTCGAATTGAAGTCAGGCCTGTTTGTAGCATGAAGTAAATCGACAATAAAACCGAGGCCGTTGCACGATATTCGCCGGATACCTATCCGGGAAATTTTTCCGCGATAGCATCGGATGCAAATAAAAAAATAAAAAATAATTCGGCGATGCAGCCGGGATCGCCTGCCTGCAAAGGGTTGCCGGAATCCGTAAAGATTTCGAAAACTTCCCGATTCGCGCTCGATTCGGGAAAACCTGCCGATTTAATTCCAGAATATCGCGGCAAGAATTTCCGATTATTTTTCGAAATACTTGTGCGCTTGAGAGTGGATTTTCTTACCGCTTCAATAGCGTCATGCAACGTTTGAATCGAATGTGCGGCATGGGCTGCACAAGGAGCTGTTCGGCAAACGCCTGTTCAAAGAGGAAGCAGACATGTTGAGCGTGCTGGCGAGAGTCATCGATATCGCGATGGTCGTGACGGGGGCCGTGCTCGCCGCCGCGCTGCACGGCGGTAGCGTCTGGTTCAACGACCTGCAGCGCACGATGGTGCTGTTCGACTGCCTGCTCGTCGTCGTGTGTTTTCCGGCGTTCGGCATCTACCAGTCGTGGCGCGGCAAGCGTCTGGTCGGGCTGATGGGGCGCGTCGCGTTTGCATGGCTCGTGGTCGAGCTGGCGGGCATCCTGATGAGTTTCAGCTTTCATCAGTCGGGCGAACTGTCGCGGTTGTGGCTCGGCTACTGGGCCGTCACGACGATGACGCTGCTGGCCAGTTCGAAGGCGTGTGTGCATGCGGTGCTGCGCCGGTTGCGTCGCGGCGGCTACAACCTGAAGGCGGTCGCGATCGTCGGCGGTACGCCGGCAGCGCGGCGGCTGATCGCGCAGATGCGGGCGCGGCCGGAAGCAGGCTTCAACCCGGTGTGCGTGTACGACGAAAGTGCGGCGGCGGGCGATGTGGCGCTCGACGACGTGCGCATCGAGCGGCAGTTCGAATCGCTGGTATGGCTCGTGCGCAGTCGCGCGATCCGCGAGCTGTGGCTCACGCTGCCGATCGCGGAAGAGCGCCGGATGTACCAGATCGTGACGGCGTTTCGCCACGACTTCGTGAACATCCGCTTCATCCCGGACGTGCGCAGCCTGTCGTTCTTCAACCAGGAAGTGGTGGAGTTGCTCGGCGTGCCGGCGATCAACCTCGCGGCGTCGCCGATCACCGACGTGCGGATCCTGCCGAAGTTCGTGTTCGACCGGCTGTTCGCGCTGGCGGCGCTCACGATGCTGGCGCCGGTGATGTTGCTGATCGCGTGCCTGATCAAGCTGACGTCGCGCGGGCCGGTGTTCTTCCGCCAGAAGCGCAAGGGCATCGACGGGCACGAGTTCGAGATCTACAAGTTCCGCTCGATGAAGGTGCATCAGGAAGTGGCCGGGCAGGTCACGCAGGCGACCAAGAACGACATGCGCGTGACGCCGGTCGGCCGGTTCCTGCGCCGCACGAGCCTCGACGAACTGCCGCAGTTCATCAACGTGCTGAAGGGCGAAATGTCGGTCGTCGGCCCGCGGCCTCATGCGCTCGCGCACGACGACATCTACAAGGATCTGGTCAAGGGCTACATGTTCCGTTACCGGATCAAGCCGGGCATCACCGGGTGGGCGCAGATCAACGGCTTTCGCGGCGAGACCGACCAGATCGAGAAGATGATGGGCCGCGTGAAGCTCGACCTGTACTACATGCAGAACTGGTCGTTCTGGCTCGACATCAAGATCGTCGTGCTGACGCTGTGGAAAGGCTTCACCGGCAGCAACGCTTACTGAGTCGAGCGCTCCCGGGCTCGTCGCTTCACCGCCAGGCCACGCGACGGACATTCCCCCGGGGTTCCGGTTTTACGAATTTCGAATCATTGGTCAAGAGGTCCGACACATCATGAATCTGACTATCATCGGCAGCGGTTACGTAGGTCTCGTCACCGGCGCCTGTCTCGCCGACATCGGGCACGACGTGTTCTGTCTCGACGTCGACCAGGCGAAGATCGACGTCCTGAACAACGGCGGCGTACCGATCCACGAGCCGGGCCTGAAGGAAGTCATCGCGCGCAATCGCGCGGCGGGCCGCCTGCGTTTCTCGACCGATGTCGAGGCCGCGGTCGCGCACGGCGACGTGCAGTTCATCGCGGTCGGCACGCCGCCCGACGAGGACGGCTCGGCCGACCTGCAGTACGTGCTCGCGGCGGCGCGCAACATCGGCCGTCACATGAAGGGCTTCAAGGTGATCGTCGACAAGTCGACGGTGCCGGTCGGCACGGCCGAGCGTGTGCGCGCGGCGGTCGCCGACGAACTCGCGAAGCGCGGTGACGACCCGATGTTCTCCGTCGTGTCGAACCCGGAATTCCTGAAGGAAGGCGCGGCAGTCGACGATTTCACGCGGCCGGACCGCATCGTGATCGGCTGCGACGACGACGTGCCGGGCGAGCGCGCGCGCGAACTGATGAAGAAGCTGTACGCGCCGTTCAACCGCAACCACGAACGCACGCTGTACATGGACGTGCGCTCGGCCGAATTCACGAAGTACGCGGCCAACGCGATGCTCGCGACGCGCATCTCGTTCATGAACGAGCTGGCGAACCTCGCCGACCGCTTCGGCGCCGACATCGAGGCCGTGCGCCGCGGGATCGGCTCTGATCCGCGCATCGGCTATCACTTCCTGTATGCCGGCTGCGGCTACGGCGGCTCGTGCTTCCCGAAGGACGTCGAGGCGCTGATCCGCACCGCCGACGAGCACGGGCAATCGCTGCAGATCCTGAAGGCCGTGTCGTCGGTCAACGCGACGCAAAAGCGCGTGCTGGCCGACAAGATCGTCGCGCGCTTCGGCGAGGACCTGACGGGCCGCACCTTCGCGATCTGGGGCCTCGCGTTCAAGCCGAACACCGACGACATGCGCGAAGCGCCGAGCCGCGAGCTGATCGCCGAGCTGCTGTCGCGCGGCGCGCGTGTCGCGGCCTACGACCCGGTCGCGCAGCACGAAGCGCGCCGCGTGCTCGCGCTCGATCTCGCCGATCGCGCGGACTGGCTCGAGCGCCTGACCTTCGTCGACGACGAGGCACAGGCCGCGCACGACGCCGACGCGCTCGTGATCGTCACCGAATGGAAGGCGTTCAAGAGCCCCGATTTCGTCGCGCTCGGCCGGCAGTGGAAGTCGCCGGTGATCTTCGACGGCCGCAACCTGTACGAGCCGGAGACGATGACCGAGCAGGGCATCGAATACCACCCGATCGGCCGGCCCGGCTCGCGCCAGGCTGTCGCCGCCCGCGTGCCGGGCGCCGTGCGCGCGAACGCGTAAGCGCCGCGTCACCGTTACCCGTCACTCGAATCGAGACGCCATGTTCCGGAACATCCTGATCGTCTGTCACGCGAACGTCTGCCGCAGCCCGGCAGCGGAAATGCTGTTCAAGTCGCATGCGGCGTCGCGCGGCGGCCCGCGCGTGACGTTCCACTCGGCCGGTGTCCGTGCGAACGACGGCGACGGCATCGATCCGGTGATGCGGCAATTGCTTGCCGAGCGCGGCGTCGATGCGACGACGCACCGCTCGCGGCGGCTGTCGCGCCGGATCGTGCGCGACGCCGACCTGATTCTCGTCAGCGAGCGCGAACAGATCAAGGCCGTCGAATCGGTCGATCCGTTCGCGCGCGGCAAGGTCCACTTGCTGGGCAAGTGGGAGGACGCCGAAATCGCGGATCCGCATGGCGGCCCCGAAGCCGACTATCGCGAGAGCTACTCATTGATCGAACGCCTGGTTCAAGGATGGCTGCAAAAACTATGCTGAAACGTCCCATGCGCCCGCTGGCGCTCGCCGTCGCAATGACGACCTTCCTGTCGGCCTGCGCCACCGCGCCCGGCAACTATCTCGACTCGTCGAACCTGAAGGACGAAGGCCGGCAAGGTCAGGCCGAAACCTATCCGGTTCATTACATCGACGCGAAGCTGGTGATGGATCAGCTGCAGAAGCAGCAGGTCGACCACCCGCTGCCGCCGGGCCGCTATACGGATCCGTCGCAGTACGTGTACCGCGTCGGCCCGCAGGACATCCTCGGCGTCACGGTGTGGGATCACCCCGAGCTGACGACGCCGCAGGGCCAGTCGTTCTCGAGTGGCGGCAACACGACGCAGTCGGTCGCCGGCGCGCTGCAGCAGCCGTATACGACCGCGCTGCCGGGTCAGGCCGATCCGTATGGCCAGACCGTCGCCGCCGACGGCACGATCTTCTTCCCGTTCGTCGGCCGCATTCATGTGGCGGGCAAGACGGTTGCGCAGATCCGCGAACAGATGGCCACCACCCTCGCGCGCTACGTGAAGAATCCGCAGCTCGACGTGCGCGTGCTGTCGTTCCGCAGCCAGAAGGTGCAGGTGACGGGCGAGGTGAAGCAGCCGGGCCCGCTCGCGGTGAGCGACGTGCCGCTGACGCTCGTCGACGCGATCTCGCGCTCGGGCGGCTCGACCAGCGACGCCGACCTGCAGCGCGTGAAGCTCACGCGCGACGGCAAGCTCTACACGCTCGACGCGAACGGCGTGCTCGATCGCGGCGAAGTGAAGCAGAACGTGATGCTGCAGCCGGGCGACATCGTCAACGTGCCGGACCGCAGCGACAGCCGCGTGTTCATCATGGGCGAGGTCAAGACGCCGGTCACCGTGCCGATGCTCAAGGGCAAGCTGACCATCGCCGACGCGCTGACCGCGGGCGGCGGCATCCTCGACACCGATGCGAACCCGCGCAAGATCTACGTGATGCGCGGCATGCGTGACAACCCGACGAAGCCGGAAGTCTTCCGTCTCGACATGACGCAGCCGGATGCGCTGATGCTGTCGAGCCGCTTCCCGCTGCAGCCGCTCGACGTCGTCTACGTCAGCACGGCCAGCTCGGTGCAGTTCAACCGTGTGCTGCAGCAGGTGCTGCCGACGATCCAGACGATCTTCTACATGCGGCAAATCACGCGCTGATAGCCCGCCGGGGCGGCGCCTCCGCCCCGGCACCACTCAAGCGGGAACGAATGGTGAACACGCAAGCGAAACACTCCTACGCGGATCTGACCGCGAAAACCGAGGAAGAGGACGTCGTCCTCGGCCAGTTGCTCCAGGTCATCATGGACGACATCTGGCTGTTGCTCGGCATCGCGGTGACGGTCATCGCGCTGGCCGGCCTCTACTGCTACGTCGCGAAGCCGGTGTACCAGGCCGACGTGCACGTGCGGGTCGAGGGCAACGACAACACGACGCAGGCGCTCACGCAGACGCAGACGGGCGCGATGATCAACAGCGGTCCGCAGCAGGCGCCGACCGATGCGGAAATCGAGATCATCAAGAGCCGCGGCGTCGTCGCGCCGGTCGTCGATCAGTTCAAGCTGAACTTCTCGGTCGTGCCGAAGACGATGCCGCTGCTCGGCAGCCTCGCCGCGCGCATGGCGACGCCGGGCGACCCGGCGCGGCCGTGGCTCGGCCTGAAGTCGTACGCATGGGGCGGCGAAGTGGCCGACATCGACACGGTCAACGTCGTGCCCGCGCTCGAAGGCAAGAAGCTGACGCTGACGGCCGGCCCGAACGACACCTACACGCTGGTCGACGAGAACGGCAACCGGCTGCTGTCGGGCCGCGTCGGTGAATCGGAGCAGGGCGGCGGCGTGACGCTGCTGGTGCAGAAGCTGGTCGCGCGGCCGGGCACGCAGTTCACGGTGGTCCGCTACAACGATCTCGACGCGATCACCGGCTTCCAGTCCGGCATCCAGGTGACCGAGCAGGGCAAGCAGACGGGCGTCGTGCAGATCTCGCTCGAAGGCAAGGATCCGGACCAGACCGCCGCGATCGCGAACGCGCTCGCGCAGTCGTACCTGAACCAGCACGTGATCGCGAAGCAGGCCGAAGCGACCAAGATGCTCGACTTCCTGAAGAGCGAGGAGCCGCGTCTGAAGACCGACCTCGAACGGGCGGAAGCCGCGCTCACGGAGTATCAGCGCACGTCCGGCTCGATCAACGCGAGCGACGAGGCGAAGGTCTACCTCGAAGGCAGCGTGCAGTACGAACAGCAGATCGCCGCGCAGCGCCTGCAGCTCGCATCGCTCGCGCAGCGCTTCACCGACTCGCACCCGATGGTGATCGCCGCGAAGCAGCAGCTCGCGGAACTGCAGGCCGAGAAGGACAAGTTCAGCAACCGCTTCCGCAGCCTGCCGGCGACCGAAGTGAAGGCCGTCCAGCTCCAGCGCGACGCGAAGGTTGCCGAAGACATCTACGTGCTGCTGCTGAACCGCGTGCAGGAACTGTCGGTGCAGAAGGCCGGCACGGGCGGCAACATCCACCTCGTCGATTCGGCGCTGCGTCCGGGCGACCCGGTCAAGCCGAAGAAGGTGCTGATCCTGTCGGCCGCCGTGTTCCTCGGGCTGATCCTCGGCACGGGCGTCGTGTTCCTGCGCCGCAACCTGTTCCAGGGCATCGAGGATCCGGACCGCGTCGAGCGCACGTTCAACCTGCCGCTGTACGGGCTGGTGCCGCAAAGCGCCGAGCAGGTGAAGCTCGACGCCGCGGCCGAGAAGGGCGGCGGCCGGGCGCGGCCGATCCTCGCGAGCCTGCGTCCGAAGGACCTGAGCGTCGAGAGCATGCGCAGCCTGCGCACCGCGATGCAGTTCGCGATGATGGATGCGAAGAACCGCGTGATCGTGCTGACCGGCCCGACGCCGGGCATCGGCAAGAGCTTCCTGACGGTCAACCTCGCGGTGCTGCTCGCGCATTCGGGCAAGCGCGTGCTGCTGATCGACGCCGACATGCGCCGCGGCATGCTCGACCGTTACTTCGGTCTTACCGCACAGCCGGGCCTGTCCGAGCTGCTGAGCGACCAGTCGCCGCTCGAGGAGGCGGTTCGCGAGACGCCGGTGCAGGGCCTGTCGTTCATCGCGGCCGGCACGCGTCCGCCGAACCCGTCGGAGCTGCTGATGTCGACGCGCCTGCCGCAATACCTCGAAGGGCTCGGCAAGCGCTACGACATCGTGCTGATCGATTCGCCGCCGGTGCTGGCGGTGACCGACGCGACCATCATCGGCCGCATGGCCGGCGCGACGTTCCTGGTGCTGCGCTCGGGCATGCATACCGAAGGCGAGATCGCCGACGCGATCAAGCGTCTGCGCACCGCGGGCGTCGATCTGGAAGGCGGGATCTTCAACGGCGTGCCGCCGAAAGCGCGTGGCTACGGTCGCGGCTATGCGGCCGTCCACGAATACCTGAGCGCTTGACCGCATTGCACGACACCGGGCCGGCGCGAGCCGCATCGGCCCGGCCGACTGGAGAACCTCGATGAAAATTTCCGTGCTCGTTCCGACCTATCGGCGTCCCGCCGACCTCGCGCGCTGCCTGCTGGCGCTGCAGCGCCAGCAGCGGCTGCCCGACGAGGTGATCGTCGTCGCGCGCCCGGAGGACGACGCCACGCACGAGCGCCTCGCCGATCCGTCGGTGGGCGGCGCGCTGCCGCTGCGCATCGTGCCGGTCGACGTGCCGGGGCAGGTCGCCGCACTGAACCAGGGGCTCGACTCGGCGAACGGTGACGTCGTCGCGATCACCGACGACGATGCCGCGCCGCGCGCCGACTGGCTCGCGCGCGTCGAAGCCGTGTTCCAGGCCGATCCGCGCGTCGGTGCGGTCGGCGGACGCGACTGGGTTCACGAGAAAGGCCGCGTGCTCGACGCGTCGCGCGAACGCGTCGGCCAGCTCACGCTGTCCGGCAAGATCGTCGGCAACCATCATCTCGGCGTCGGCGGCGCGCGCGAGGTCGACATGCTCAAGGGCGCGAACATGAGCTACCGGCGCGCCGCGATCGAGCGGCTGCGCTTCGACACGCGGCTGCGTGGCGCCGGCGCGCAGGTGCACAACGACATGGGCTTCAGCATGCACGTGCAGCGCGAAGGCTGGAAGCTCGTCTACGACCCGGCGATCGCGGTCGATCATTTCCCGGCCGAGCGCTTCGACGACGACCGGCGCGATGCCGCGTCGCTCAACGCGATCAGCAACGGCGCGTACAACCTGCATCTGATCCTGCGCGAGCATCTGTCGCCGCTGCGGCGCGAGATCGCATGGTGGTGGTGGTCGCTGGTCGGTACGCGCGTCTATCCCGGCTTCGCGCACGTGCTGCTGTCGCTGCATACCGCCAGACGCGAGCGTGTGCACGCGCACTGGCGCGCGGTGCGCCGCGGCGCACGCGATGCGCGCCGCGCGAACCTTGCCTCCCACCGTGCGGCGATGCCGCCGGTGACGTCCTGAACGGGCCGCGCGCATTGCGCACGGCTACACCCGGAGGGTTTGCATGACTTCCACGAAGGTTCACGTCCACCTGTTTTACGGCGCCGATCCGCGTACCTACCGGAAAGGCGAGAACATCGGCTGCCTGTACGGTTATCACCACGCGGAATCCGACGAATTCCGGCTCTCCTATTCGCAGGACCGGCGCGAGGGCCGCCTCGCGAGCCTCGCACGCCGCGGCCTGAAGGCGGCGTTCGGCTTCGACGTCGTGCATGCATGGCGCAATCGCGCCGCGCTGCTGAACACCGACGTGATCTGGACGCACACCGAGCAGGAGCACCTCGCCGCCGCGCTGATCCTGAAGCTGGCCGGCGCGCACGGCAAGCGTCCGCTGCTGCTCGCGCAGAGCGTGTGGCTGTTCGACAAGTGGGGCACCTTCGGCGGCCCGCGCCGCTGGCTGTACCGCAAGCTGCTCGCGCGCGCCGACGCGCTGACCACGCTCGCCCGCGACAACGCCGAGCTGTGCCGCCGCTACCTCGGGCGCGATGCGGAGTTCGTGTACTACGGGCTGAACACGCAGGATTTCCCGCTCACCGAGCCGCAACAGTGGCAGCCGAACCGGCCGCTGCGGATCGCGGCGATCGGCAACGATCGCGATCGCGACTGGCGCACCTTCCTCGCCGCGTTCGGCGGCGACGCGCGCTACGACGTGCGGCTCGCGACGCGCCGCCGCGTGCCGCGCGAGTGGCATGCGCCGAACGTGCAGATCGGCTCGGCGTCCGGGCTCGCGAAACAGCACGAACTGTACGCGTGGGCCGACGTGATCGTCGTGCCGTTGCGGCCGAACTTCCACGCGTCGGGCATCACCGTGATGCTCGAGGCGGCGGCGGTCGGCAAGCCGATGATCGTGTCCGACGTCGGCGGGCTCAGCGACTACTTCCCGCACGACACGGCCGCCTACGTGCCGCCGTTCGACGCGCAGGCGATGCGCCAGGCCGCCGACCGCCTCGTGGCCGACCCGGCTGCCGCGCTCGAACGCGCACGCGCCGCGGCGACCTGCCTGCGCGAGCGCGACCTGACCACGCAGGCGTTCGCCGAGCAGCACGTGCGGATCACGCGCGACATGCTGCGCCGGCGTCGCACGCCGGCCGCCGCGGGCCTGGCGATGCCGCTTGCGGATTCGCGTCCTTCGTCGCAGTGAGTACGGATCAATGAGTACGATTGCCGCCGAACGCGCCCCGTCGCGCACCCGCAGCTGGTTCGCCGAGCCGAAGCACTGGGCCGGGCAGGTCGGGCTGTGGACGCTGACCGCCGCGCTGATCGCCATTCACCAGGGCAAGATACTGACGCTCGCGTTTCCGGTGCTGGCCATCACGGTCGGCCTCTGGCTCTATTTCAAGAGCCCGGCGCGCTACGTCGGCTTCATGTGGTGGGTGTGGTTCCTGAGCCCCGAGGTGCGGCGCCTGGCTGACTGGTCGAAGGGCGCCTTCACGCCGACGAGCCTGATCCAGGTCGCGCCGCTCGCGGTGACGATGATCGCCGGGCTCGGGTTGTTGCGGCACTACCGCGTGCTCGCGCAGCGGCGCGGGATTCCGGTGCTGCTGATCCTGTTCGGGCTCACCTACGCGTATCTCGTCGGGATCGTGTCGAGCGGCGTGATGGCCGCGACCTACGACCTCGCGAACTGGGTGTACCCGGTGCTGATCGGCTTTCACATCATGGTCAACTCGCGCGACTACCCCGAGTACCGCGACGTGCTTTTGTCCACCTTCATGTGGGGCATGCTCGTGATGGGCGTGTACGGCGTCGTGCAGTATTTCGTGATGCCGCAGTGGGACGTGCTGTGGATGATCGGGTCGGACATGGGCTCGCAGGGCGAGCCGGTGCCGTACGGCGTGCGCGTGTTCAGCACGATGAACTCGTCCGGGCCGTTCGCGTTCGCGATCATGGGCGCGCTGGTGTTCGTGTTCGCGGCGCCGCAGAAGGTCCGCTGGTTCGCCGGCGCGGCGGGCTTCGTGTCGTTCGCGCTGTGTCTCGTGCGCTCGACGTGGGGCGGCTGGGTGATCGCGCTTGCGATCCAGCTCGTGCAGTCGAGCAACCGCGTGCGGATGCGGATCCTGATCAGCGGCGTCGTGCTGGTCGGGCTATGCGTGCCGCTGCTGACCGTCGGGCCGGTGGCCGACCGGCTCGGCCAGCGTCTCGAATCGATCACGAACCTGAAGGACGACCGCAGCTACGACGACCGCAACAAGTTCTACGCGACCTTCGCGCAAACGGCGTTCACCGACGTCGCCGGCGAAGGGATGGGCGCGACCGGCGCGTCGACCAAGCTGTCGAGCGACAGCGGCGAGCTCGGCAAGTACGGCAGCTTCGACAGCGGCGTGATGAACGTGCCGTTCGTGCTCGGCTGGCCCGGCACGCTGCTGTATCTCGCGGGCGTCGTGATGCTGTTCGGCCGCACGCTGCGCGCGGCGTTCAAGCTGCGCCAAGACAAGTTCGTCGGCGCGTGCCTGAGCCTGTGCCTGTCGACGTTCGCGATGCTCGTGTTCACGAACTCGCTGATCGGCACGGGCGGCCTGCTGATGTTCACGGCCATTTTTTCCATACTATCCGCGGCGCACTGGCAGAAGGCGCAACGCCTGCTGGCCGCCGCGCGTTCACGGGGAGGCGACCATTGAGGATCGCGATCGTCACGCACGTCGTGCGTCATAACGACGGGCAGGGCCGAGTCAATTACGAAATCGCGCGCGCGGCGCTGGCCGAAAACTACGAGGTCACGCTGGTCGCATCGCACGTCGCGCCGGAGTTGCTGGCCGACCCGCGCGTGCGCTGGGTGCCGGTGAAGGCCGGGCGCTTCTGGCCGTCGAATCTCGTCAAGCAGCAGGTGTTCGCACTGAAGAGCGCGTGGTGGCTGCGCGCGCATCGCGGCGAATACGACGTGCTGCACGTGAACGGCTTCATCTCGTGGATCCGCGCCGACGTGAATACCGCGCACTTCGTGCACGGCGGCTGGTTCAAGAGTCCGTACTACCCGTTCGGGCTGACGAAGGGGCTGTGGTCGGCCTACCAGTACGTCTATACGCGCGTGAACACCGCGCTCGAACGCTGGGCCTACCGCCGCTCGCGCGCGATTACCGCGGTGTCGCAGAAGGTCGCCGACGAGATCGCCGGGCTCGGTATCGACAGCCGCAAGATCAGCGTGATCTACAACGGCGTCGACGGCAGCGCGTTCGCGGGCGCACAGGCCGATCGCGCGGCATTCGAGTTGCCCGACGACGCATTCCTGCTGTTGTTCGTCGGCGACCTGCGCACGCCGCGCAAGAACCTCGGCACCGTGCTGAAGGCGCTGACCCGGCTGCCGGCGAACGTCCATCTCGCGGTGGCCGGTTATCTGCCCGGCAGCCCGTATCCGGAAGAGGCGCGCGCGCTCGGCGTCGCGTCGCGTGTGCACTTCCTCGGGCTCGTGAAGAACATGCCCACGCTGATGCGCTCGGTCGACGCATATGTGTTTCCTTCGCGCTACGAAGCGATGAGCCTGTCGCTGCTGGAGGCGATGGCGGCCGGGCTGCCGGTCGTCACCGCGCGCACCGCGGGCGGCGCGGAAATCATCACGCGCGATTGCGGGATCGTGCTGGAGGATCCGGACGATCCGGACGCGCTCGCGCAGGCGATCGGCTCGCTTGCGGCGTCGCGCGACACCTGCCGCGCGATGGGTGCCGCCGCCCGCGAATTGATGACCCGTTTCGGCTGGGCCCACATGGGCGCCCAGTACGTCGCGCTTTACCGGCGCATCGGCCAACCCTCGCAGCCGTCCGCTTTCGAGCGGGTCGAGCATGCGGTCACGCAGGAGCAATCGTGATGTCTTCTTCTTCCCGGCCGATCAAATCGTTGCAAATCGGCATGCACTGGTTTCCCGAACGCGCGGGTGGCCTCGACCGGATGTACTACTCGCTCGTCGGCGCGCTGCCGGGTGCGGGCGTCGAGGTGCGCGGGCTCGTCGCCGGTTCGCCGAAGGTCGCCGACGACACGGGCGGCGCGATCCAGGGTTTCGGTCCCGCGTCGCAGCCGCTCGCGCGCCGGATGCTGGCCGCGCGCCGCGCGCTGCGCGACGAGATCCGCGCGGAGCGGCCGGACGTGATTTCGTCGCACTTCGCGCTGTACACGTTCCCCGGCCTCGACGTGACGCGCGGGATTCCGCAGGTGTCGCACTTCCAGGGACCGTGGGCCGACGAGAGCCAGGTCGAGGGCGCGGCATCGCTCGGGCAGCGCGCGAAGCGCTATCTCGAACAGGCTGTCTATACGCGTTCGTCGCGGCTGATCGTGCTGTCGCAGGCATTCGGCCAGATCCTGACGAACCGCTACGAGATCGATCCGTCGCGGGTGCGCGTGATTCCCGGCTGCGTCGATACCGCGCAGTTCGATACGCCGCTCACGCCGGGCGAGGCGCGCCACAAGCTGCAATTGCCGCAGGACCGGCCGATCGTGCTGGCCGTGCGCCGGCTCGTGCGACGCATGGGGCTGGAGGATCTCGTCGACGCGATCGGCATGGTCAAGCGTCGTCATCCCGACGTGCTGCTGCTGATCGCCGGCAAGGGCAAGCTCGCCGAGGAACTGCAGCAACGCATCGACGCGGCCGGGCTGCAGGACAACGTGAAGCTGCTCGGCTTCGTGCCCGACCAGCATCTCGCGGCGCTGTATCGCGCGGCCACCGTCAGCGTCGTGCCGACGGTCGCGCTCGAGGGCTTCGGGCTGATCACGGTCGAGTCGCTTGCGTCCGGCACGCCGGTGCTGGTCACGCCGGTCGGCGGGCTGCCCGAGGCGGTCGCCGGGCTGTCCGACGATCTCGTGCTGCCGTCCACCGGCGCCGACGCGATCGCCGAAGGGCTCGGCGCCGCGTTGTCGGGTGCGATCAAGCTGCCGGACGAAGCCGCATGCAAGCGCTATGCGCGCGATCACTTCGACAATGCGGTGATCGCACGCCGTGTCGCCGGCGTGTACGACGAGGCGATCCGGATGGCGGGTTGAGCGGGTGCGGCGCGTGAACGCGCGCCGTCGTTGTCGTCGTTGTCGCGAAGCAGGAACCGGTGCGCACACGTGTGCGTCCGGTTCGCAGGCCGGCCGTCCGATTCGGGCGAGCCGGCCTTTTGCCGTTCGGCGCCGGGCGTGCCGTCATCCGCGCGCCGTCGCCGGCACGTGCCGCGTCCGAGTGCGCGTCGCCGCCCACACGACGAACGCGATCACGCTGACCGCCGCGCCAAGCCCGCAGACGCCGATCCATCCGGCGTGCGCATACATCATCGTCGACGCGATCGCGCCGAGCCCGCTACCGATCGAATAGAACAGCATGTAGCAGCCGACGAGCCGCGCATGCGCATCGGGCCGCGCGCCGAGGATCATGCTCTGGTTCACGACGTGGACGGCCTGCCCGCCGATATCGAGCAGCACGATGCCAACCACCAGCAGCGCGATCGACGTGCCGCCGAATGCCAGCGGCAGCCACGAGAGCGCGAGCAGCGCGAGTGCGGCGCCGGTCGTCGCTTCGCCGAGCCCGCGATCCGCGAGCCGGCCCGCGCGTGCCGCCGCTGCCGCGCCCAGCGCGCCGACGAGCCCGAATGCGCCGATTTGCGTATGCGACATCGAATGCGGCGGGGCGCTCAGCGGCAGCACGAGTGCGCTCCAGAAAATGCTGAACGCGGCGAACATCAGCAGTGCGATCGCGCCGCGCACGCGCAGCACACGCTCGGTGCGCAACAGCGTCACCATCGAACCCAGCAGCGCCGCGTAGCCGATGCGTTCGCGCGGCGCATCGGTGTCGGGCAGCAGCCGCGACAGCGCGACGAGCATCGCGATCGCGAGCGCGCCCGACACGAGATAGACCGCGCGCCATCCGGCGACGTCGGTGACGACACCCGCCAATGAACGCGCGGCCAGCAGGCCGATCACGACGCCGCCCTGCGCGGCGCCCACCACGCGCCCGCGCTCGCCGGCGCCGGCCAGTGCGGCCGAGCAGGCGATCAGTCCTTGTGTCATCGCGGTGCCGAGCAGCCCGACCGCCACCATGCCCGCGAGCAGTGCGATGCGGGTCGACGACGCGGCCACGCCGATGCACGCCGCCGTCAACAGCAACAGCTGAACGGCGATCAGGCGTTTGCGGTTCAGCAGATCGCCGAGCGGCACGACGAACAGCAGCGCGAGTGCGCAGCCGAGCTGCGTCGCGGTGATGACGCCGCCGACCGCCGCCTGCGACACGCCGAAGTCGTGTGCGATCGAATCCAGCAGCGGTTGCGCGTAGTACACGTTCGCGACGCTTGTCGCGCAGCAGACGGCGAGCAGCGCAACCAGCGCCGTGGACGCGCGTGCGCCGTCAGCTCGACGATCCGCGCGCAATGCCGCGTTCGCCGTGACGGAGCCTGAATGGCAGGACGATTCCATAGGTTTTCCTTCACGCTATCTAGTTGCAATTTGAAACTAGTGTGAGTGTAGGAAAAGTAGTTTTAAAATGCAACCTGTGAAGCGGCGGGCGACGGGCCCGCGCATGGACGGCCGGCGCTGGCGAAGGCGGCTGGTGCGACAGGGGAGAGGAACATGGCCAGGCAGAAAAGTCTTGCGGATTCGCCGTGCCCGGTGGCGCGGGCGACCGATATCGTTGGCGATCGCTGGGCGTTGCTGATCGTGCGCGATGCGTTCGACGGCGTGCGCCGGTTCGGCGATTTTCGCACGAGCCTCGGCGTCGCAAGCAACATCCTGTCGGACCGGTTGCGGATGCTGGTGGATGCCGGCGTATTCGACGTGGTGCCCGCGTCGGATGGCAGCGCGTATCAGGAGTACGCACTGACGAAGAAGGGCGAGGGGCTGTTCCCGATCATCGTGATGCTGCGCCAGTGGGGCGAGGCGAACCTGTTCGCGCGCGGCGAGCCGCATTCGGTGCTGGTCGACCGCAAGACGGGCCGCGCGATCCGCAAGCTCGCGCTGCGGCACGACGACGGCCGGCCGGTGAAGGCGGCGGAGACGGCGGTGCGCAAGGTCGGTGACTAGGCCCTGTTCACGCTAATAACAGGCCCTGGGCCACGCGGGAATGCGCGCCGTGCGCGACGCTCGTGCCGTCGGATAGACGGCTGCGATCCCGGCGACGCGTGATCGTTCCGCTCAATCCGCCGCCGACACCACCTGGCGCGTGCCTGCCACACCACGATGCGCATCCGGCCGCACCAGCGTCGCGATCAGCGCGGCCGCGATCAGCAGCACGACCGACACGGCGGTTTCGATCCGCAGGCCGTTTACGGCCTGCCACGCGCTGCCGCCGCCCGCGAGCGCGCCGAACGCGGCCACGCCCATCGCGCCGCCGGCCTGGCGCGCGGTGTTCAGCACCGCCGACGCGATACCGGCGCGTTCATGTTCGACCGATGCGAGCACGGCTGTCGTCATCGCCGGCACCGCGAAGCCCATGCCGGTCGGAATCAGCAGGAACGGCGCCAGCAACAGCGGCAGCGGCGTCGACGCATCAATGAAATGCAGTGACCCGTAGCCGATGGCGGCGACGAGCGCACCGGCGAGCATCGGCGCGCGCGGGCCGTGACGGGCGACCACGCGGCCGCTCGCCAGGTTCGCCAACAGGAAACCGCCCGTCAGCGGCAGGAACGCGAGCCCTGCCTGCAGCGCCGATTCGCCGCGCACGCGCTGCAGGTACAGCGCGAGCACGAACACCGTGCCGTAATACGTGAGGTTCACGCAGATCCCGAACAGCACGGCTGCGCTGAACGTGCGGCGGCGAAACAGTGACAGCGGCAGCATCGGCGTCGCGGTGCGCGACTCGACCGCGACGAACGCGAGTGCGGCCAGCGCCGCGAGCGCGAAGCCGCCGACGACGATTGGATGCATGAAGCCGAGCGGCCGCCATTCGATCACGGCGCCCGTCAGCGTGGTCAGCATCGCGACCGCGATGAACTGGCCGCGCAGGTCGAGCGCCCGCACGGAACGGACCGGCGCTTCCGGCGTTTCCGGTGCCGTCGCAGCGGGGCGAGCGGGCACCCAGGCGAGCGCCGCCGCAAGCCCGGCCGCGCACAGCGGCAGGTTCACGAGAAAGATGCCGCGCCAGCCCCACGCCGCGATCAGCAGGCCGCCGACGACCGGGCCGGCCGCGATCGAGATCGACCCCGCGGCCGTCCACCAGCCGACGGCGCGCGCACGCAGGCGAGGATCGTGCCGGCATGCGTCGTTGAGCAGCGCGAGCGAATTCGGCAGCATCGCCGCCGCGCCGACGCCCTGCAGCGCGCGGGCCGCGATCAACATCGCGGGCGCGACGGCGGCGCCGCAGGCGAGCGACGCGAGCGCGAACAGCACGAGGCCCGCGACGTACATCCGGCGCGCGCCGAAGCGATCGCCGAGTGCGCCGCCCGACAGCATCAGCACCGCGAACGCGAGCGTATAGGCATCGACGACCCACTGCAGGCCGGCGACCGGAAGATGCAGATCGGCCGCCAGATGCGCGAGCGCGATGTTGACGATCGTCACGTCAAGCTGCGTGACGACGAAGCCGATGCTGACGGTCGCGACGATGCGGGCGAGCGCAGGCGGGAAGGCGGGGGTGGGGGTTGTCGTGTCCATGTACGCATCGTAGGTCGCGACGGACACACGACGTTTCGGGCTGACGTGAAGCGTCGTTGCGGGGGCTGGCGACGGGCGCGAAAGGCGCGCGCGGCGATTAACATGGCAGCGGGGCCTGCCGTGAGGGCAGTCGCACACATCCTTCGTTCCATAGGCCAATCCGGATGACCTCATCGAACCGGATGACCTCATCGAACCTGACGACGCGCGACGCGCGGATCGACGATCACGCCGACATCGCGAGACTGTTGCGGCAGCTCGGCTACGACGCGGCGCCCGCGATGATTCGTGACAAGCTGAGCGCGCTGTTGCCGAGCGCGGCCGACCGGATCGTGGTTGCCACGATCGACGGCCGGACAGTCGGCTGCATCAGCCTGCATGCGCTGCCGCTGTTTCACGCGGGCGGCAATCTCGGGCGCATTACGAGCCTGGTCGTCGATGAGGGCTGTCGCGCACGCGGTGTCGGCAGTGCGCTGATGGCTGCGGCGCAGCGCTGGTTCGAGCGGGCACGGTGCGTGAAGCTGGAGGTGACGAGCGGCGACCATCGGCCCGATGCGCACCGCTTTTACGCGCGGCACGGCTTTGCGCGCGATGGTCAGCGGCTCTCGAAAACGGCGGGATCGTAACGACGCGGCCCGCCACGTTGCAATCGACGCCGGGCCGGAGCGGGCGTTGCCCGGTCGCTCAGTGCCGTTCGCCGCGCCAGCGCCCGGGCGCGACGCCGAAGCGCTTCGTGAATGCGTGCGTGAAGGTGCTCTGATCGGCGAAGCCGACCATGCCGGCGACGTCGACGAGCGGATGACGGCCGTCGGCGAGCAGCACCACGGCCGTGTCGAGCCGCAGCCGCTGCAGGTAGCGATGCGGCGTTTCGCCGAACGCGTCGACGAACAACTGGTGAAAGCGGCGCATCCCGTAGCCGCAGTGCGCGGCGAGATCGGCGATGCGCAGCGGCTCCGCGAGCCGTGCGCGCAGCCAGCGGTCGATGCGCGCGAAATCGAGGCCTGCGGCGGGCGCGGCAACGCCGGCGTCGCCGAGCAGCGCGTCGCACAGTCGCGCGGCCGCCTGCCACTGGAAACGGTGTGCTTGCGGCGCGTCGCCGGCCGGCCTGTCGAGTTGCGCGGCGGCTGCCGCGACCTGCGCGACCAGCGAGGTCAGCGCCGGGTCGATCGCCACGGCGCGCGCGCTGTCGAACAGCCGCTGCGGCACCGCGAGCGACGCGGCGGGGAGGTCCAGCACGAGCTGGCGATTGTCGCCGAGGCCCGCGTAATCGTGGCGCGAGCCGGCCGGAATCAGCCAGGCCGCGTGCCGGTCGATGCGCTGGCCGACGCCGTCCACCGCCATCACCATCGCGCCGTCGACGCCGAGCACGACCTGATGAAAGTCGTGCACGTCGGACGCTTCGCACGTGTCGTAACGGCGCAGCGCGATGGCGGGAGACGGGATGGGTTGCATCGGCGGGACGTCGGCCGGCGGCGTCGTCAGACGTCGAGCAGTTCGACTTCGAACACGAGCGTCGCGTTTGGCGGGATCACGCCGCCTGCGCCGCGCGGGCCGTAGGCGAGTTGCGGCGGGATCGTCAGGCGACGCACGCCGCCGACCTTCATGCCCTGCACGCCTTCGTCCCAGCCCTTGATGACCATGCCGCCGCCGAGCACGAATGCGAACGGGTCGTTGCGGTCCTTGCTCGAGTCGAATTTCTGACCGTCGGTCAGCCAGCCCGTGTAGTGAACGCTGACGGTTTTGCCGGCTTGCGCTTCCGCGCCGGTGCCTTCGGTCAGTTCTTCGATTTTGAGGCCCGATGCGGTCGTAGTGACAGACATGACTTCTCCTGAAAAGGGGTTGGGTAAAACCGCTATTGTAGGCGAGCCCGCAAGGGGCCGCCGCACGTGGCGAGGGCCTGGCGGCACGTGCGGCGGGACGGCGGGCCAGTGCAGCGTCCGAAACGCGAATGGAACGCGCGTTTGAATTTTTCGCGGATCGGATCAAAGCGGTTGCACCGCGCGCGCCGTTCGCGCGTATGAATCGGTGTTACCCGGTCCGGGCGGCAGCGCGCCATGTGCCCCCGCGAAAACCGGCGAAACGCCCGCGGGGCGCGGCTGTCCAGCCGGTCGCGAGTCGCCGCGACGATGCGGGTCTGCAGCCAGCGAGCCGGCCCATGCGTTCGAATTTCCGCATCGCCGGACGATGTTCGACCGCCGTTTTTCGGGCGCTTTCGACCGTGCGCTGTTTGGAAGCGCGCGTCTACCGCGCGGCTTGCGCGCGTCGCCGGCCGCGGCCTATCGTTACATCTGTCGCTGTCAGGATTCCGGCGCCACGCGATGCGGCGCCCGGGCCCGCGCCGGCACGGCCGCAACGGATGCCGGGCCGCCCGAAAACAAGGAGAACGACCAACATGAAGTCAGCCGCTTCCGCCGCCGCAGCCGAGGTGATGCCGGTGCGCCGCGACCTGCGCTTCGACCTGCCGGTCGAACGCGCGAAGGACTGGCATGGGCTCGGCCCGCACGTGACCCACTTCTTCAACGCGCTGTCGCTGCTGTTTCCAGCCGGCGAACGCTTCTTCATGGATTCGGTGCGCAACTATCGCGACCGGATCGACGATCCGGTGCTGAAGCGGCAGGTGCTCGGCTTCATCGGCCAGGAAGCGATGCACACCCGCGAGCACGTCGAATACAACGAGCTGATGCAGGCCAACCGGCTGCCCGCGCACAAGCTCGACAAGCGCGTATGGGCGGTGCTCGGTGTCATGAAGCGCGTGCTGCCGCAGTCGGTGCAACTGGCGCATACGGTCGCGGCCGAACACTACACGGCGATGCTCGCGGACTGGCTCCTGCGCGACCCGACGCGTCTCGACGGCTCGGTCGAGGGCTACCGGCAGATGTGGATCTGGCACGCGCTCGAGGAAACCGAGCACAAGGCCGTGTCCTACGACGTGTGGAATGCCGTGATGAAGCCGGGCGCGGGCCGCTATCTGATCCGCGTCGGCGTGTATCTGCTGACGACGCTGACGTTCTGGCCGACCGTCTTCCTGATGCACGTGACGCTGTTGTGGCGCGACCGCCGTGCAGGGCATCACATGCGCGGAATGCTGCGCATGCTCGCGTTCCTGTACGGCCCGCGGCGCGGGCTGTTTCCGCGCATCGCGGGCGAATGGCTGAGCTTCCTGCGGCCGGGTTTCCACCCGTGGGACCATGACAACCGCCATCATCTCGCGCGTGTCGAAGCGCTCGTCGCCGCGTATGGCGACCACGACCACGACCACGCACCGGCCGGTCGCGGCCGTGCGAACGCGCTCGCGCCGCTCGCAGCCGGCCGCTGACGCCGCCGCGGGTATGCCCGGTGGCGCGTGTTGCGTTCATGCATCAACGCGCTTCTTCTGACGATTGACCGACATCAAGCGGAAACGGTTGCGCGAGCGGGCGGCCGCGCGCTTTCGCCGGTCGCACCGCTGCCGGCCAGCGGGCCGATTCCGTGTGCCCGACCTCCCGCGCGAGCCGGTGCGCCAGTGCCGGCGCGGCTTCGCGCGTTCGGCGCCGACCCCATCCCGCGTCGCGCCCGCCGCGCCACCGGGATAACACCCATCTAGCCGCGCGTCGGCGGCATCGCTATACCTTGATGAAAGGATCCGCCCCGTACGCGCGAGATTATGGCGCGGGGGGATTCTATTCAAACCGAAATGCGGCCAATATGTCGGTTCGATCGAGGTCCGTCGTACGCGGCGGCGAGCCGGCGCGCGATACCAACGCCAAGCGGGGAACAACGATGGTTGCAAGGTCACCCGACGCAAACGGGACGGCGGCGCCCGAGATGCCGTTCGTGTCCGTCACCGCCCCCGAGGCCGGACGCAAGCTGTTCGTGATCATGCGTTCGCCGGACGAGTCGCTGCTGGCGCAACTGCGCGAGCTCGGCTGGGAGATCGCGGTCGCGAAGACGGCGGGCGCCGCGCAGAACATGACGGCCAGCGTGGGCGTCGCCGCCGGGCTCATTGATTTCACGGGCTTCACGTCGCGCGACTACCCCGCGCTGAAGGCGTGCCTGAGCCAGCCGGCGATCGGCTGGATCTCCGTCGCGCAGGCCGGCAACATGATCGGCACGGCCGTGCGCGAACTGATCCGCAGCTACTGTTTCGACTACGTGACGCTGCCGTTGCCGCACGAATGGATTTCACACGTGCTCGGCCACGCGCGCGGGATGGCCGCGCTCGATCGTGTCGACGGGGCGGCGTACGCGGCGTCGATCGGCGAGCACGGGATGATCGGCAACTGCGAAGCGATGCAGCAGTTGTTCAGCACGATCCGCAAGGTCGCGAAGACCGATGCGAGCGTGTTCATCTCCGGCGAATCGGGTACCGGCAAGGAGCTCACCGCGCTCGCGATCCACGAGCGTTCGGGGCGCGGCAAGGGGCCGTTCGTCGCGATCAACTGCGGCGCGATTCCGCATCACCTGCTGCAGTCGGAACTGTTCGGCTACGAGCGCGGCGCATTCACCGGCGCGAACCAGCGGCGCGCGGGCCGGATCGAATCCGCGAACGGCGGCACGTTGTTTCTCGACGAAATCGGCGACATGCCGGTCGAAAGCCAGGCGAGCCTGCTGCGTTTCCTGCAGGAAGGGAAGATCGAGCGGCTCGGCGGCCAGGAGTCGATTCCGGTCGACGTGCGGATCATCTCGGCGACCCACGTCGATCTCGACAGTGCGGTCGAAGCCGGGCGCTTCCGCGCGGACCTTTATCACCGGCTCTGCGTGCTGCGCATTCACGAGCCGCCGCTGCGCGCGCGCGGCAAGGACATCGACATCCTCGCGCATTACGTGCTGCAAAAGTACAAGTCCGACAGTGGTCGCAAGATCAGCGGCTTCACGTCGGCGGCGCTCGATGCGATGCGCCGCTACGAGTGGCCCGGCAACGTGCGCGAACTGATCAACCGCGTGCGCCGCGCGATCGTGATGGCCGAGAGCCGGCTGCTGACGCCGCACGATCTCGGGCTCGACACGCCGGGCGAAACGGAGCCGGTGACGCTCGAACAGGCGCGCGCGCTCGCCGAGCGCACCGCGATCGAAAACGCGCTGCTGCGCAACGATCACCGGATCAACAAGGCCGCCGCCGAACTCGGCATTTCGCGCGTCACGTTGTACCGGATGATGATCGAGCACGGGCTCAACGATCACGACAACAACGGCGACAACGGCGGGAAGGACAGCGCGCCGTCCGGCGACGAGGACCATCAACGGGTGGGCTGAACCGCGGCCGCGAAGCGTGTGCGCACGCATGTAAAGGACGTGAAACGTTTCGCGTCGGTGCACGCATGAATCCGGCCGGCAAACGCGGGCAGAAGTGTGGCGTGCGCGCCGGGAAAATTTTCCGCATCGTCCGCGTGCCTTGTCCGGCAAGGCGTTGCCGTTGCACGGCTGAAGCGGCCCGCGCAGCACATGTTTCAGTTTCGCAACTTCCTGGGCGTCCCGCCCGTTCCGGTTTCGTTCCCGTCCGATGAAATCCTTGTGCCGGCGGCCTCGCGCGCAGCTGGCCCGGTCCTTGCGGATAGGAGCGTGCGAAAGTCGACGACGTGGCGTCCGGCCGGTTCGGCAGTGAAGCATGGGAGGGCCGGCAAGGACGCAGTCCGCGGGGATGCACGGCGGAGCGGGGCAACACGACCGCGCTCCGGCCGGCACGGATCGTCGTCGTCGGATCGTCGGAGCACCGGCGTCGTCCGGTTGCCGAACCAAACCACAGACCGAAACGGGGTAGAAAAATGAACGATCGCCACACGCCGCGGCCGGCAGGCCGCGATCGCAGTGATTCGACGCATCGCCGGTCGACCGCGCGCCTTGCTGCCGGCCGGCATGCTTCGACAGGCCATCTCTCCGCGCCCGGTGCGAGGCGGATCCGGTTGATTCCCGGTCATCCGCGCCGGCTCGGTGCTTTCCCGCCAGCCAACACGATCCGCAAGGGCATGTGTACCCGGGCGCCGGTTCCCCGGCGCCCGGTCTTCGCGTATTGACGCTTCACCGACAGTTGCGCGTGGAGCGATCCATTCGCAGTCCGAATGATGTGGGTTTGGTCGCGGCCGTGCTGACGATGAAACCGGCGCGTTGCCGCCCGGCGAGCAGCGGCAACGCGATCGGGTCGCGCACGACGGGCATCACGCCCGTACGCGCGCGCAGCGGTTTCAGCTGCCGTAGATGTCGAAGTCGAAGTACTTCGACGCGAGCCGCTTGTACGTGCCGTCCTTGACCATGTCGTGGATCGCGCGATCAATCTTCGCCTTCAGGTCCGTGTCTTCCTTGCGCAGCCCGATGCCGGCGCCGATGCCGAGCACCTTGTCGTCGACGAGCTCCGGCCCGATGAACTGATAGCCCGCGCCGCGCGGCGACTTCAGGAAGCCGATCTCGGCCTGCACCTCGTCCTGCAGCGCGGCGTCGAGGCGGCCCGACGTGAGATCCGCGTACACGCCGTCCTGGTTCTGGTACGACACGACGTTCGCGCCTTGCTTCGCCCAGTACGCCTTCGCATACGCTTCCTGCGTCGTGCCCTGCTCGACGCCGATCGACTTGCCCTTCAGCGATTCGGGCGTCGGCAGCAGCGGCGAGCCCTTCTTCACGACGAGCCGCGTCGGCTGGTTGTAGATCTTCGTCGTGAAGCCGATCTGCTCCGCGCGCTGCGGCGTGATCGACATCGACGACAGCACCGCGTCGAACTTCTTCGCCTTCAGCGCGGGGATCATCCCGTCGAAGTCGTTCTCGAGCCACACGCACTTCGCCTTCAACCGCGCACAGATCTCGTTGCCGAGGTCGATGTCGAAGCCGACGAGCTTGCCGTCGGGCGCCTTCGATTCGAACGGCGCATAGCTGGCGTCGGTGCCGAAGCGCAGCGTGGTCCAGTCCTTCGCGACGGCGGGGCCTGCGGAGAGGGCGAGCAGGGCGATCGAGGCGGCGGCAATCAGTCTCTTCATGGTGCGTTCCTTGGCGTGGTCATTCCGGTTCCGGGCGACTCGGTTGGAGCGGACGGGCGCCGCGTTGTGGCGCTGTCCGTGCAGCCATTAACGCAGAAAATAAAATCGCAGTCCAGAATGGACAAAAAATATCCATTCGGTGGATGCAATGACCCGCCGAAGGGTGCCGACCCTTGCAAAAATACGAAAATGGACTAATCTTGTTAGTAAATTCGTTTCGAGACTAACGATCATGTCACAGCCCGCGTTCGACCCACATTCCGCCCCGCGGCAGGCTTCGGTCGCACACATGTCGGCGGCCGGCCTGCGCGCGTTTTTCAACATCGCGCGCGACTGGGAGCTGACGATCGACGAACAGATCGTGCTGCTCGGCTCGCCCGGCCGCTCGACCTTCTTCAAGTGGAAGGCCTCGCCCGAATCGGCACGCCTGCCGCGCGATACGCTCGAGCGGCTATCG
This sequence comes from Burkholderia sp. JKS000303, assembly GCF_002563755.1. Lineage (NCBI taxonomy): Bacteria > Pseudomonadati > Pseudomonadota > Betaproteobacteria > Burkholderiales > Burkholderiaceae > Burkholderia > Burkholderia sp. JKS000303. The sequence continues at coordinate 4,658,610 of NZ_PDBZ01000001.1, read as the reverse complement.
CTGCTGCTCGGCATCTACAAGGCGCTGCAGATCCTGCTGCCGCAGCCGTCGGCCGCCGATACGTGGGTCAAGCGTCCCAACGACGCGGCGCCGTTCGGCGGCAAGCGCGCGCTCGACCGGATGCTGGCCGGCAACGTCGGCGACCTGGTCGCCGTGCGTCAATATCTCGACGCGATGCGGGGTGGCTGGGCGTGACGATGCCGACCGAGACGCAACACTGGCCCACGACCGTTGTCGACTGGGCACCCGCCTATCGTGTGATTCCTACCCGTTTTCCAGCCATCAACCTGTTTGACCGCGTGGCGTCGGCCGACGATTTCGACGCGCTCTATGCGCTCGAATCGCTGACCAACGACCGCATTCGCCACGAAGTCGGCACGCTCGAGCTCGTGCCGCCGGCCGAGCGCCGCTATGGCCAGGGCTGGGGGCCGATCATGGCCGCGTTCACGCACCTGAATCCGCAGGGCAGCCGCTTTTCCGACGGCAGCTACGGCGTGTTCTACTGCGCGCGTTCGCGCGATACGGCGATCGCCGAAACGCGGTATCACAGCGGGCTGTTCCTGGCCGCGACGAAAGAGGCGCCGATGCGTCAGCAGATGCGGCTCTACACGGTGTTCGCGCAAGGCGACGTGGCCGACGTGCGCACGTGGCCGCAGCGCAGTCCCGGCCTGCTCGATCCGCTCGACTACAGCGCGGGCCAGGCGCTCGGCCGCGCGGTGCGTCAGGACGGCGGCGCGGGGATCGTCTATCCGTCGGTGCGCGACCCGCGCGGCGAATGTCTCGCGGCGTTTCGCACGGCGCTGCTGCGCGACTGTCATCACGCGGCTTATCTCGAATACAACTGGAACGGCTCCGCGGTCGATGCGGTGTTCGAGCTGAATCAGGTCGGCTAGGCGGCGTGCCCGCGGTCGGTGTCGACGGCCTCAGGGCAGCGGCAGGTCGCCGGCATGGCGTGCGCGTGCGTCGGCCTGCGTGAGCGACCACGTATCGCCGGTGCGCGGTTCGACGATCGTCAGGCGTCCGGACGGTGCGAATGCCCCCGTGTCGATGAACCATTGCGCGCCGATGCGCTGCGGTGCGCGCACCGGCGTATGGCCGGTGCAGGTCAGCGACAGTCCGGCTTGCCGGGCCGGATCGACGAGCCCCTGGACGAGATCACGCCCCCAGATCAGCCGTTCGCGCACGTCGTGCGAATAGCTGCCCGTATCGAGCTCGGCGTCCGGGCCGAAGAACTCCGCATGCAGCACGTTGAAGCGCGCGGCGCCGTCGCCGATCACGCGCACGAGCGGCAGCGCGTCCACCCGTGCCGCATGCGCCTGCAGCCGCTCCGGCGGCAGGTCGGCGCCCCAGTCGCCGCCGATCCCGCGCCACGCATCGGGCGGCAGCTTGCCGCGCGACACGAGGCTCAGCACTTCTTCGTGATTGCCGCGCACGACGTGGCACCACGGGCGGTCGAGCAGCTCGAGCGCCGTTTCCGACGCGGGGCCGCGGTCGACGAGATCGCCGACCGAAAACAACCGGTCGCGCACCGGATCGAAGCGCACGTCGTGCAGCAGCGCGCGCAGCACATCCACGCAGCCGTGCAGGTCGCCGACGACGAAGTCGCGACCGGCCGTGTTCTGGGGATGGCGGCAGAGGGAGGCAGTCATCCCGATATCTTAGGCGCTTGCGTCCATCGCAACGTCATGCGGGAATGGCGATAATCGGGGCGGTACCCGCCGGCATGGCGTTGCGGGCAGTTGGCACGCCGGCCGAACCCTTTCCATCTGCTTTCGGAATCACACGATGACGTTTTATCCACAGGTGTTGCGCAACCGGCCACGCATGGTCTCGGCCTTCGTCGCCGGTGTGCTGTGTGCGGTATTGCTGCCGTTTTCGCTGCGTCCGGCCGCACGCGCACTGATCGGCTGGGATTGCGCGATCTGGCTCTATCTCGCGCTGATGTGGATCCGCATGATTACCGCGCATCATCACAAGGTGCGCGAAGTCGCGATCCGCGAGGATGAAAGCGCGACCACGGTGCTGACCGTCGTGTGCGTGGCGACGGTCGCGAGCGTCGCCGCGATCGCGATCGAGCTCGCCACCGCGAAGAGCGTCGGTTTTCGCTTGGGGCTCGGCCATTACGCGATCACCGGCGCGACGCTGTTCGGCGCATGGTTCCTGATCCCGACGATCTTCACGCTGCACTACGCGCGGCTCTATTACGGCTCGCCGAGCAGCGATCGCGCGCTGCGCTTTCCGGATCGCAACCCCGAGCCCGACTACTGGGATTTCCTGTATTTCGCGTTCACGCTCGCAGTGGCGTCGCAGACGGCCGACGTGTCGCTCGCCAACCGCTCTGCGCGCCGCTCGGTGCTGGCGCAGTCGATCCTGTCGTTCTATTTCAACATGGCCGTGCTCGGGCTGTCGATCAACGTCGCGGCGGGTTTGCTGGGCTGATCTGACGCGGCTTACTTGAGCAGTTCGTACGGGCCGCCGCGCTCGAGTGCGCGCCGGTAGGCCGGGCGTGCATGGATCGTTTCGAGAAAGCGCGCAATCGCAGGATGCTTGCCGCCGTCGCCGCGCGCCATCGCGGCTTCGAGCGGGAAGCTCATCTGGATGTCGGCCGCGCTGAAGGTGTCGCCGACGAACCAGCCCGTGCGTGTCAGCGTGTCGTCGAGATAGCCGAGATGTAGCGCGATCTGCGGATCGACGAAGCCCGACTGCAGCGTCGCGGCGATCTTGCGTGCGATGGGCCGCGCGAAGAACGGCATCGGCGCGTGCGCGATCCGCAACGCGACCAGCTTCAGCAGCAACGGCGGCATCGCCGAACCTTCCGCATAGTGCAGCCAGTAGGTGTAGTCGTGCCGTTCGGGCGTACCGCCCGGCGGCGCGAGACGCCCGTTCCCGTAGCGTTCGACCAGATACTCGATGATCGCGCCCGACTCCGCGTACGTGCGGCCGTCGTCGGTGACGACCGGCGACTTGCCGAGCGGGTGGATCGCACGCAGCGCGGGCGGCGCGAGCATCGTCTTCGGATCGCGCTCGTAGCGCACGATCTCGTACGGTACCTCCAGTTCTTCGAGCAGCCAGAGCACGCGCTGCGAACGCGAGTTGTTCAGGTGGTGGACGGTCAGCATGTCGAGGCCGGAAGGGGGGCGGGAACGACATCATACCGAGCGCGCATGGCAGGGATGCGCGCGCGATGTTTTCGCCGATGCAACGCGCGCGCGTCGTGCCGCACCGCCTTTCGTTCGCTCAGGCGCTGCGCCGCACCGCGATCCACGCGCCCCAGAACAGGCTCGAAAAAAAGCGCAGCGGCGCATCGAAGCCCGCGTCGTGCAGCAACGCGAAGACGGTCTCCTCGGCGGCCGGCGGGTCCGCGCCCTGCAGGATCTTCGCGAGTTGCGCGCGCACGGCGTCGGGCGTGGCGCCCTTCATGCGCCAGCGCTGCTGCCACGCATCGAGCAGGCGAGGGTGGTCCGCATAGCGGCGGTAGTTGCCCGCGATCACGAGCGGTGCGCCGGGCTTCAGGCGTCGTGCGATCGCGTCCAGCAGCGCGGCCTTCGCGTCGTCGCCGGGCACGTGGTGCAGCACGCCGATCAGCGTCGCGCCGTCGAAGGCCGGTGCGTCGGGCAGCGTATCGACGCCGGCCTCGACGAATTGCGTGCGTGCGCCGAAACCGGCGGCTTCGACGTTCGCGCGTGCGAGCGCCAGCATCGGCGCGGACGGGTCGACCGCCGTGAATTGCCAGCCCGGTTCGAGCGCGGCGGGCACGCAGATTTCCTGTCCGGTGCCGCCTGCGCCCACCACGAGCAGCCGTGCATCGGCCACAGCGATCGACGACGCCAGCATGCACGCGGCGAGTTCGTGACACGCGTCGTAGCCGGCAAGCGCGATGCGGGATTGTTCGGCGTATTCGTGCGCGCGTGCCGGATCGAATTTCGCGGCGCTGGCGGGGAGCGACATGGCGGATGCCTCGGGTCGGGGCGCGGACGACGTGTCCACGCATCGAACCGAGCGTAAGCGCGGGCCGCCGACGCAACAAGGCGAGCGGCCATTCCGGTATGCGGACTACCCGACTCGGCGCCGGTCGTGCGCAGCGGGTTGCGGGGTCGATTCGTATTTAAAAATGGTCGGAACCGGTGCGTCACCCTTGCCAAACTGGCGCATACTTTTTTCTCTCCCCCTGCCTGGCCGTCGCATGCCGGGCCCCGATGAGCCGCGCTGCTTGCGCGGCCATGCCGCTCGGCACGCACGAGGAGCGCATGATGTCCGATTGTTCGCACGATCCGTATGCGCAGCACTACATTCACTGCCTGCCGTCCGGCGCGCAGCCCTGCGGCGCGCTCTGCGCGACGCCGCGCACGCATTTTCGCGTGTGGGCGCCGGGCAGCACGCAGGTCCAGCTCGAACTCGATACCGGCAACGGCCCGACGCTCGTCGCAATGGCGGCGGCCGGCCCGAACTGGTTCGAAGTCTTCGTCGAATGCGGTGCCGGTGCGCGTTACCGTTACCGGCTCGACGACGCCGTGTCGATTCCCGACCCCGCGTCGCGCTCGCAACCCGATGGGCTCAATGGCGCGAGCGAGGTCATCGATCCGCGCGCGTTCACGTGGCGCAATACGTTCTGGCGTGGGCGTCCGTGGGAAGACATCGCGCTTTACGCGATTCGTCCGCACGCGGTGGGCGGCTTCGACGGCGTGCGACACCGGCTGCCGGCGCTCGCGCGCCTGGGCGTGACCGCGCTCGAATTGCTCGCGTCGCCGCACGACAGCCTGCCGTTCGCGCCGCTCGCGGCCGAGGGCGGCCCCGACGCGCTGAAGGCGCTGATCGACGAAGCGCACGGCCATGGCCTCGGCGTGATGCTGGAGCTCGATTACGCGCGCTTCGGCAGCGGCACCGACGCGCTGCGTCACTATGCGGCGCCGTTCTTCCATATGCGCGACGATCCGCTGCAGCCGCCGCCGCTCGCACTCGATCATCCGGAGGTGTGCGACTTTTTCTGCGACAACGCGCTGTACTGGATCGACGAATACCGATGCGACGGGCTGCGGCTGCGCGAAGCCGACCGGATCGGCGCGTCGTGGCTGCGCGAGATCGCCGACCGCGTGCATGCGGCCGTGCCGGTCGACCGGCTCATCCATCTCGTGCTCGGCAGCGAACGCCATCCGGTGCACCTCGCCGATACCCATTTCGATGCGCAATGGAACGGGTGCGGCGAACGCGCGCTGCATCGGCTGACCGGCCGCGAAGGGGCGGCTCACGAAGGCATTTCCACGCATCAGTCGATCCACACGCTCGCGCGCGCACTGACCGCGACCGGCTCCGCGTTCCAGCCGGCCCCGTCGGGCGATGGCGCCTGCACGAATGAAGGCTTGTCGCTGACGTCGCTGGTGCTGTCCGACGGCGCATGGCGCGAGAGCGACCACGGCAGGCACGGCGATCATGATCCCGATCCCGGGCTCGCGGCGCTCGCGCTGTCGCTGCTCACGCCGCAGATTCCGCTGATCTTCGATGAAACCGCGCGCGATACCGATCGTGCGCATTTCGTGCAGTCGGCGCTCGCGGTGCGCGCGAAGCTGATCTCGCCGCGGCTGTCCGATTGCCGGCCGCAGGACGCGCATACGCTGAAGGCCGGCGGCGACGGCGATGCCGACGCGTTGGTCGCATCGTGGCGGCTTGCCGATGAAGAGACGCTGACCATCGCGTTGAACCTGTCGCCGGACGCGGTGCCGTTCGATGCGCCGCGCGGACAGGTCGTGTTCGAGACGCCGGCCCGCGCGCGCGACCGCGTCGATGAAGGGGTGTTGCCGCCGTATTCGCTCGTTGCGTGGCTAACGGGCGACGTGAACCGCTATGCACTCACGCACGACGTGCGCCGGATCGACGACGGCGCATGGCGCGCACTGCGCCCGGACCTGAATTCGTGACGTGCGGAAGGTCGGGCGCTGGCGCGCCCGGCCGTACTTACCAGAAGCTGCGAATGCCTGCGACGCCGTGTGCGCCGTGCCGGCGCGCGTCGTCGAGATGCGTGCGCGTCATTCCGCCGAGCGCATAGACGGGCATCGTGGCCTGCGCGGCCAATTCGGCGAAGCGGGTCCAGCCGAGCGTCGGCGCGCCGGGGTGGCTGAGCGTCGGCAACACGGGCGACAGCGTGACGAAATCCGCGCCGACGCGTGCGGCCAGCGAGAGATCGTCGGCATCATGGCAGGCGGCCGACACACGGCGCGCGGCCGGCAACGGCCGTTGCGCGGCGGCGCGCAGCGCGACGCCGTTGAGGTGCCATCCGGCGCCTTCCAACCGCATCACGCCGGCTGCATCGATCGGGCCGTTGAGCATCAGTTGCGCGCCGGCCGCATCGCAGCGCGCGAGCGCATCGGCGGCCAGCCGTGCGAACGCGGCCGCTTCGAGCGACTTCACGCGCAACTGCACGAGCGTCTCGCCGCGCGCGAGCACGGCCGCCAACCGATCGAGGAACGCACGGCAATCGCCGGCCGACGACGACGCCGGCTCGGGCGTGATCACGCAGCAGCGCGGCAGCGTCGCGGTCATCGCGCGCGGTGCGCGGAGGCCGTCATTCGTCGGCCTCCTTCGCGACCTTCGGGTAGACGCGCACCAGCACGATGCGCGGCCCGTTCATCTTCTTCACGACGACGTCGAAGCGGTCGAACGACACGCGCTGCCCTTCGGTCGGCAGATCGCTCAGTGCCTGGATCACCAGGCCGCCGACCGATTCCGCGCGCCCTTCGTCGATGTCGATGCCGAGCGCCTGCTCGAGCGACACGACGGGCAGGCTGCCCTTGCCCATCAGCGTGCCGTCGTCGAGGCGGCTCCAGTCGGCATCGCCCTGGCGGAACTCGTCGTGAATCTGGCCGACCAGCGCGCCGAGCAGGTTGTCGAGCGTCAGGAAGCCGATCGGCTTCGCGCCCTTGTTGCCGACCAGCGCGAAGTGCGGCGCTCCCTTGCGGAAGCGGCGGAACAGCTCCAGCGCCGGCGTGTCGGGCTTCACGTACTGCACCGGGCGCACGTAGTCGGACAGGTCTTCGAGCGCCGCGCCGGCGTGACGCGCGAGCAGCAGGTCCTTCAGGTGGATCAGCCCGCTCACCTGCTCGCGCGCGGCATCCTCGAACAGCGGATAGCGGCTGAAACGGTGCCGCGCGACGATCTCCATGTTGTCCGGCAGCGGCAGGTCGCGCCGCAGGCCGATCATTTCATGGGCGGGCCGCATCAGGTCCGACACCGTCATCGACGAAAAATCGAGCGAATGCGCGAGCGTGTTCCACTCGTCGTTGGTGTAGGTGCCGCGTGCCGGCTGCGCCGCATTGCCGGCCGCGCTGCGGCGGCTGCGCAGGATCAGCTTCAGCTCGTCGGTCGAGTAGTGCGCGTCGCCGCCGTGGTCGGCCGACAGCCCCGCGAGCCGCAGCACTGCGTTGGCGCTGCTGTTGAGCACCCAGATCGCCGGATACATCGCCCAGTAGAACGCATAGAGCGGCAGCGCGACCCACAGGCCGACCTTCTCCGACTGGCGGATCGCCATGGATTTCGGTGCCAGTTCGCCGACCACGATATGCAGGAACGAGATCAGCGAGAACGCGAACACGAGCGAAACCAGGTGCACGATGCGTTCCGACTGCACGCCGATCAGGTCGAGCACCGGGCCGAGCAGTTGCGCGAACGCCGGCTCGCCGACCCAGCCGAGGCCGAGCGATGCGAGCGTGATACCGAGCTGACACGCGGAAAGATACGCGTCCAGCCGGCCGTGGACGAGGGCGAGGATACGCCCGCGCAGGCCATGCTTGCGGGCGAGTGTTTTGACGCGCGTTGCGCGCAGTTTGACGAGGCCGAATTCGGCTGCGACGAAAAACCCGTTCAGGGCCACCAGGAACAACGCGCCGATGAGCGCGAAGATCTGTAACAAAGAATCGCTCCAGTCATGACAGGCCCATCAGTATAGAGCCAGAAAGGGAAATGTAATGTGTCGGGCCGCCGATTGCTTACACCGGCGCCTCGCAGGGGACGGAGAGCGTGAGGGTGACGGTCGCGTGGTCGGCGAACGGGTCGTGCGTGAACGTGCCGCCATGCGCGAGCGCGACGTGCTGACACAGCGCGAGCGTCCACGCGATCTTTTTCGCGTCGCGCGTGCGCAGCATCTCGCGGCGTGCGAACGATTCGAATACGTGCGGCAGCGCCGGATCGGCGAGCGCATCGGCAGCGACGCCGCAGGTGACGCGTGCGACGCACTGCGCGCCGTCGTGCGTGCACGCGAACGTCACGCGCGTGCCGGCGGCACTGGCCTCGATGGCCGTCGTCAGCATCGTCCACAGCGCCTGCGCGATGCGCTGGCGATCGGCCGACAGCGACGGCTCGCTGTCGGGCAGCGTCGCGTCGATGCTCACTTGCCGCGCGTCGGCGAGCGCGAAGCGCGCCAGCGCGAGCGTGTCGTCGAGCAGCGGGCGCAGCGCGAACGGCTGCGGCGCGATCACGAGCGTGCGCGTTTCCGCGCGCGGCGCGTCGAGCACGTCGTCGATCAGCATGACCTGCTGGTCGATCCCCGCGCGGATGCCGGCCAGCGCGCGCTGCTGGTTCGGGTCGCTGCTGGCGAGCTGGCGCTCGAGCACGTACGCCCAGCTGTGCATGGCGTTCAGCGGGCTGCGCAGGTCATGCGATGCGGTGGAAAGTGCCTGGTCGCGCAGGAACAGCGCGGCCTGGGCAGCATAGTGCGCTGCGCGTTCGCGCAGCAGGTCGGCGGCGGGATCGACGGAAAGGGGCGTCACGGAGCAGGCCTGTCGGAAGCGGTGGGCATGATGAACCTACGAACCGCCATTATAGGGACAGCGGCACGCATCACGCCGGCAGCGCGTCCTCGTCCTTTTTCCGTGCGTCGCCGTTCGGCAGCAGCTGGCACGCGAGCAGGCCGGCCAGCATCAGCGCACAGCCGATCAGCGCACGCAGCGTCAGCGTCTCGCCGAGCGCGGCCCAGCCCGCGATGGCCGCAAACACGCCTTCCATGCTGAAGATCACCGCCGCGTGCGCCGGCGCCGCGTCGCGCTGCGCGACGACCTGCAGCGTATAGCCGACGCCGACCGACAGCAGCCCACCGTACAGCAGCGTCGGCAGGGCGTTGTGCAGCATCGCGACGCTGACCGGTTCGACGACGAGGCCGACCGCGAGGCACAGCACGCCGCACGCGACGAACTGCAGGAACGCGAGCACGAGCGGATCGTGACGCCGCGCGAAGTGGCCGACGGCCATCACGTGCGCGGCGATGATGACGGCACCCCCGAGCTGGAACCAGTCGCCGTAGAGCACCGAGAAATGCTCGTCGATGCTGAGGAAATACAGGCCGATCGCCGCGAGCAGCGCGCCGAACCACGTGCCGGCGCCGATCCGGTGGCGGACGAACATGCCCATCAGCGGCACGATCACGACGTACAGCGAGCTGATGAAGCCCGCGTTCGCCACGCGCGTGTATTGCAGGCCGAACTGCTGCAGCGAGATCGCCACGGCGAGCAGCCCGCCGAGCGAGAGGCCCGGCAGCAGCAGCGCCGGCGCGCGGCGGATTGCCGCGAGCTGCGTGCGCGACGCGGTGTTGAACGTCAGCAGCGGGATCAGCACCAGTGCGCCGAGCAGGAAGCGCAGCCCCGTAAACAGGAACGGGCCGATCACGTCGAGGCTCAGTCGTTGCGCGACGAAAGCCGAACCCCAGATCGTGGCGGCGACGAGCATCAGCAGGTTGGCGCGGAGGTGTTTGCGGGATTCGGGTTTCATCGGAATTCTTCAGGGGATTGCGGGCAACGAAACCGTCTAGTTTACGCCGAGATTGCAAGGCTGTCGGAAAACCTTCGCAGCGTGGCGGCCGCACGGGTGTCGCGTACCCGCGAATACAGCACGACCTGCGAGTGCGGCAGCGGCGGCAAGCCGAATTTCGCGCCGACGTCGACCAGCGTGCGCGGTGCGACGCGCCGGGCCAGCGGACAGACGGCGAGCCCGGCCGCGGCGGCGGCCGTGACCGCCGCGATGCCGCCGCCCGTGAAGCGCTCGCGCCACGGCCGCCCCGCATGGTCGAGCGCGCGCAGCGCGGCGGCGCGTACGCCGCACGGGCCGGCCAGCACCGCGAGCGGCAGCGGCTCGCCCGCGCGCGGCGCCCAGTCGGGCGCGGCGAGCCACGTGAGCGGCTCGGTGAACAGCAGCGTGCCGTCGTCGCGCGGCGGATCTTCGCCGGGTTCGTGCCGGACGATCACCGCATCGAGCCGCCGCTCGTCGTATTGCACGAGCAGGTTCGACGACGTTCCCAGATGCATTTCGAGCGACAGCCCCGGATCCTGCCGGTGCAGACTCGTCAGCACGGCCGGCAGGTCTGGCACCGCGACGTGTTCGCTGACGCCGAGCGACAGGCGATGCGTGCCGGTGGCAATCGTGCCGAGCGCGTGATCGTGCGCGTCGAGCAGCGCGCGGGCGGCCGGCAAGAAGTTCTCGCCGTCGGCCGCGAGCTTGACGACGCGCGGCGTGCGCGCGAGCAGCGGCTTGCCGAGATGGGTTTCCAGCCGCTTCAGTTTCAGGCTGACGGCCGACTGGGTGGTGCCGAGCGCGTCGGCGGCGCGCGTGAAGCTGGCCAGATCGGCGACCAGCACGAACGCGCGAACCGCATCGAGGTCGAGGACTTTCATTTTCAATGTAAATGAATGAAATATTGATCAATGACTGTTAATTATAGTTTGGCGCGCCTAACCTGACGTGGCGTTCTCGTTTTTCAACGTCATCGAAAGGAGCAGGACCATGCCATTCACCCGTATCGCAGTGCGCGAAGGCAAACCGGCCGCCTACCGTGCGGCGCTCGTCGAAGGCGTGCATCGCGCGCTGATGCACGCCTTCAACGTGCCCGAGGACGACATCTTCATGGTCGTGACCGAGCATTCGGCCGAGAACTTCGTATTCGGCCGCCATTACCTCGACATCGAACGCAGCGACGATCTCGTGATGATCCAGATCACCGCGAACAACACGCGCACGCTCGAACAGAAACAGGCGCTGTACCGGACGATCGCGGAAAACCTCGCGCGGCAGCCCGGCGTGCGGCAGCAGGACGTCTTCATCAGCCTCGTCGAGGTGCTGAAGGAGGACTGGTCGTTCGGCAACGGCATCGCGCAGTACGTCGTTTGATGCGCGACAGGGCGACGGGGGCCGGATCGTCGCCCGCGCGTTTGTGCGCCGTGTACTATGGAAGCTGCTTCACGGACGACGCCGGCATCGGGCATGCGCCGGCGATTCTTCATGTGCAGGAGTCTCCATGTCGCGTGTGCTGGAAATCGTGTTGTGCCTGTCGCTGGAAGGTTGGCCGGTCAAGGCGGGAAGCCGGGCTCGAGGCGCGCAGCGCGACTTCGGCGCCGAGCTCGTCCGCGCGTGGCGGATCTGCCCGCAGGTGCGCATGCGCCGCGGCCAGGAGCGCGTGACGATCGAGCCGTGCCAGATCGAGGAGGCCGAGCCTAACCCCGGCGAGAGCTGGTGGACGTGGGTCGAGTCGAATGCGCAGGGGCGGCGCGTGGTCGCGTCCCGCACGAAGGCATTTGCGCCGGGTGTAGCGGAGCGCGAGCTGTTCGACGCCGAGCATGCGGGCATCGTCGTCGCGATGCCGGAACCGGCGACGCAGGCAGACACCGAATCGGCAGAGGCGGCGGACGAGCGCGATCGTGCGACGGCCGGCGCCGTGGACGAAGCGGCGGTCGCCGTATCGTCCGGGCCGCCGCCGTTGCGGCTCGTGAGCGAGCGGCGGCGGGGGCGATGGGCGGACGACAGCGGCGTGGTGGTCGAGATGACGCTCGACGACATCGCGCTGCAGGGCGGCACCGAGCCGCCGCGTCGTCACGTCGAGCTGCGTCTCGCGGCGCCCGACTGGGAAACGCCGCCCGCGCGTGCAGCCGCATTGCATGCGCTGTTTGCCGCGGCGCGTGAGCTGAGCGGCGCGTGGCCCGCGTTCGTGCAACTGACCAGCGTGATCGATCGCGCGTGCGCGGGCGAGCCCGCCGTCGCCGAGCCGGTCAAGGCGCAACTGGTCGACCTGACCGGTATCCGCTCGCAGCGCGCTGCACTGTTCGCGCTGTCCGGCGACATCGCCGCGCAATGGCTCGGCAACGAAAGCGGCGTACTCGATCGCGACGACCCCGAATTCGTGCACCAGATGCGCGTCGCGCTGCGCCGCTTGCGCACGCTGATGCGTTTCTTTCCGCGTTTCGTTGACGCGCACTGGCAGGACGCGTTCGCCGTCGACCTGCGCTGGCTCGCCGCGCTGCTGGGCACCGTGCGCGACTGGGACGTGTTCTCGACCGAGAGCCTGCCGGCGTTGATCGCGGCCGACGGCGGCAGCGCCGACTGGAACGGCACGCTCGACGCCGCGCGTGCGCAGGCGACGGCCGCGCGCGTCGAATTGCGGCAGGCCCTGCATTCCGCGCGCTATGCGCGACTCACGCTCGGCTGGCTCGAATGGCTGAGTACGCTCGTGCTGCCGTCCGCCGAAGGCGACGATGCCCCGTCGCTGCGGCGTCACGCGACCAAGCGCGTGCGCCGCTTGTTCGGCCATCTGTATGCATCGCCGTCGCTCACGTCGCTCGATACGGCCGCGCGGCACCGGGTGCGGATCGATGCGAAGCGGCTGCGCTATGCGCTTGAATTCTTCGCGTCGCTGGCGTCGCGCCGCACGCGCACCGAGACGGTCAAGACGCTCGCGCGCGTGCAGAGCGTGCTGGGCGAGGCGAACGACACGATGGTCGCGCTGCATCATCTCGAACAACTGGCGGCGCCCGCGTACCAGCTCGGTTTCGTGCGCGGCTACGGGGCCGCGCTCGAGCAACGCGCGGCGCGCGACGCCGAGACGCTGCTCGCGAGCCTGCGCCCGCCGAGGCTCGACGGGAAGTCGGGTTGAGCGGTGCGCGCTCACTATAATGACCACCCGTTTTCTTCGACCAGACCGATGACCGACGCGTCGCCTCCTTCCTCTTCCGCCGAACCGCTCGAACTGGGCGGCGAACTGTGGTTGCGCGCGGGCGAGCAGACGCTCGGCGGCGCCACCCGCATCGCGCTGCTCGCGGCGGTCGGCGACACCGGTTCGATCACGCGCGCGGCGAAGGCCGTCGGTCTCAGCTACAAGGCCGCGTGGGATGCGATTGATACGATGAACAACCTTGCCGGCGAACCGCTCGTGATGCGGTCGACGGGCGGCAAGGGCGGCGGCGGCACGACGCTGACGCCGCGTGCGATGTCGCTGATCGCCGCGTTCCGCACGATCGAGCGCGAGCATCGCCGCTTCATCGAGGCCGCCAGCGCGGCGGTGGCCGGCTTCGACGTCGACTGGGCGCTGATCGGCCGGATCGGGATGAAGACGAGCGCGCGCAACCAGTTGTTCGGCAAGGTCGAATCGATCGTGCGCGGCACGATCAACGACGAAGTGACGCTCGTGCTGCCCGGCGGGCAGGCGATCGTCGCGGTGCTTACGCATGAAAGCGCCGACGTGCTCGGCTTGCGGCCTGGCGCGGATGCGTGTGCGCTCGTGAAGGCGTCGTGGATCGTGCTGGCCGTCGACGATGACGGCGAAGCGGAAGCCGAAGCAGCATTGAAGGTGTCCGCGCGCAACCAGTTGCGCGGCACGGTCGAAGACGTTGCGGCGGGTGCGGTGAACAGCGAGGTGACGCTTGCGCTCGATGGCGGCGGGACGCTCACGGCCGTCGTCACGAACGACAGCGTCGATGCGTTACGGCTCGACGCGGACCGGCGTGCGATCGCGTTGTTCAAGGCGTCGAGCGTGATTCTGGCGGTGACGGGCTGACACCACGCGGCGGCGCGGGTCTTTGCGGTAGACACGTACGGACGGAGGCGAAACCGGCGCCGCCCAGGGTGGGTGAGGCGCCGGCTTCGATCCCGTTTTCAACTTATGCCGCGCGTAGCGGCTTCTCTCAGGCTCCCACGGTCACTGCCTTCGCGCGCTCACGCGACGCGCGTCGGCCACTCGGCGTGCGGCGTCGCCGCCTGCACGCGTCCTTCGCTCAATTGCACGACCTGGTCGCCGAACGCGGCGACGTCGTCGGGGTCGTGCGAGATGAGTACCATCGGGATGTCGAGCCGTGCCTGCAGTTCCGCGAGCTCGTGACGCATGCGCTGGCGCATCGCGCCGTCGAGCGCCGCGAACGGCTCGTCGAGCAGCAGGATGCGCGGTTGCGCGACCAGCGCGCGCGCGAGCGCGACGCGCTGCTTCTGTCCGCCCGACAATTGCGACGGAAACTGCCCGGCGAGCTTGTCGAGTTCGAACGCGTGCAGCCAGTACGCGACTTCGGGCGGCACCGTCTTCGCGCGCGGATTGCGCAGGCCCGGCGTCAGCCCGAAGGCGATGTTCTGGCGCACGTTCAGGTGCGGAAACAGCGCGTAGTCCTGGAACAGGTATGCGACGCGCCGTGCGCGCGTCGGCACGTCGATGCCGCGTGCTGCATCGAACAGCGGCTCGCCGTTCAGCGTGATCGTGCCTTCGTCGGGCGACAGCAGCCCGGCGATTGCCTGCAGCGTCATGCTCTTGCCCGCGCCGGACGGCCCGAACAGCACGACGCGCTGCGTGGTGGCGGTAAACGACACGTCGAGCGTGAAGCGGCGCTCGGCGTTCGCGTAGGTCTTGCGGATATCGACGGAGACGCTCATGCGGGCCTCCGTCGTGCAGCGCTGCGCGCGGCGCAAAGGCGAATCGTCGCGCGGCGCGCAGCCGGACGACGCGGACGGGATACGCGCGTCATGTCAGCTGGCTCCGACCGGCCCGCGACGGCACGAGCCAGCCGGTCGCGAGCAACACGAGCACGCAGGTGATCGACGTCACCAGCACGAGGAAGTTGGCGGTGTTGTCGTCGCCGGCCTGCACCGCGGCATAGATCGCGACCGACAGCGTCTGCGTGCGGCCGGGCAGGTTGCCGGCGATCATCAGCGTCGCGCCGAATTCGCCGAGCGCGCGCGCGAACGCGAGCAGCGCACCGGCGAGGATGCCGCGCGTGGCGAGCGGCAGTGTTACGCGGAAGAACACCGCGGCTTCGCCGAGCCCGAGTGTGCGCGCCGCGCGCTCGAGATGCGGATCGACGCTCTCGAACGCGGTGCGCGCCGACTTCAGGATCAGCGGGAACGCGACGACCATCGATGCGACCACCGCGCCTTGCCACGTGAAGACGAGCTCGATGCCGAGCTGGTCGAGCCATGCGCCGAACACGCCGCGCCGGCCGAGCAGCACGAGCAGGTAGTAGCCGAGCACCGTCGGCGGCAGCACGAGCGGCAGCGTCAGCAGCGAATCGACGACGTCGCGCATCGGCGAGCGCCAGCGCGCGAGCACGAAGGCGGCCGCGACGCCGAGCACGATGTCGAGCGCGGTCGCCCAGCCGGCAACCTTCAGCGACAGCAGCAGCGGTACCCAGGCGTCCTGCATCACGCTACGCTCACTTGCCCGCGGGCTTGAAACCGAACGTCGACAGCACGGCCTGGCCCTGCGGCGACGTGACGAAGTCGATGAACGACTGCGCCTGCGCGGCATGGCGGCTGTCCTTGACCACCGCGATCGGATAGGTGATGGCCGTTTGCGTCGGCACGGTCAGTGCGACCTTCACGCGGCCCGGCATGATCGCCGCGTCGGTGCCGAACACGAAGCCCGCGTCGACTTCGCCGCGCGCGACGTAATCGAGGCTCTGGCGCACGTTCGCGGCCAGCACGCCCTTCGCGCTGATGGCGTCCCACACGCCGGCCGCGCGCAGCGCGCCTTCGGTGTAGCGGCCGACCGGCACCGACGCCGGGTCGCCGTACGCGACCCGCTTGACGCCCGGCGCTGTCAGGTCGTTCAGCGACGTCGGCGCGGCCGCGTGGCTGTCAGCCGGCACGATCAGCACGAGCGAGTTCGCGGCGAAATCGCGGCGCGTGCCGGGCACGATGACGTTTTCGCTGACCGCGCGATCCATCGCCTTCTGGTCGGCGGACGCGAACACGTCGGCCGGTGCGCCCTTGGCGATCTGCTGCATCAGCACGTCCGACGCGCCGAAGTTGAACAGCACCTTGGTGTCCGGATGCTGCTTCTGGTATGCATCGCCGACGGCCTTGAACGCATTCGTCAGGCTCGCGGCTGCCGAGACGACCAGTTCGTCGGCAGCGGAAGCCGGTGCGCTGAACGCGATCCCGGCAGCAAGCGTGGCGATCGGCAGAAAGCGGAGCAGGGTGCGGCGAAGCGGGCGAACGGTTGAGCGCATGGTCTGATCGTTTGAATGGTGGAAAACCGTAATCGTAATATAGGGCGGGTTATAACGCTCGACATACCGCACATGTGACGGAACGCATGAAATCGTCAGATGTGAGAGCGGGCGGGAATGACGAGCGCGCGGCCCGTCACGCGTGCAGCAGTGCCGCCGACGATTCGCTGCGCTGCAGCGACGACGCCGGCCGGTAGTTCGGATTGGCTTTCCAGCGCGCGCGGACGAACGGGCGCTCGTGGCCCGACAACTCCAGCGCGACCTTGGTGACCCAGCGATGCGACGGAACCGTGATGCCGTGCAGCGCAACCGTGACGAGCGCAAGGCTCGCGACCACGGCCGGCACCGACCAGCGGTGCGGCACGGCGCGCCATGAACCGGCGATGAACACGAGCGCGGCGATCGCGCCGACAATGCAGCCGGTGATCGATTCGGATGGCGAATGGGCATCCAGCGCGACGCGCGACACGCCGACCGCGATACCGGCCGCGAGGCCGAGCGCGATGCCGGCGATGCGGATCGGCGCGCGCGTGCGGATCAGCGCGAGGAAGATCGCGACGGGATACACCGACGTCGACAGCATCGCGTGGCCGCTGAAGCCCGTGAAGTCCCATGAGCGGATGCCGATGCCCCAGCCGAGGAACGCGATCTTGGTGAGCGCGACCACCGCGATCGCGGTCGCGAGCACCCCGAGCCACGCGGCCGAGCGCTGCCACGAGTAGCCGAGCGCCAGCCAGACGGCGATCGTGACCGCGAGCGGCAACGTGAGGCCGGCGCCGCCGAATGCGGTGATCATGATCCACAGGTGAGACGACAGGTCGAACATCGGGAAGGGGACGGGCAGAGGCGGGACGAATGCTTAAATCAACGCGCGAGCCGGAAAGAACGACTACAACGGATACAAGCGGCCAAACCCGAGTATAGCGCCGCGTGTGCTCGAGGCCCGTTTTTCGCGGCGCGGGAACTATCCGCGTGCAGGAAAAATCCCAGAAACAGTGTTATGGTGCATTGCACAAACGCGAACGATGCACCCCGTGTGGTGTCCCCATTTTTCCTGACTGCGAGCCCGATCGATGACCAAAAGTCTGACGAAGGTATGGCTGGGCGGCATGAAACGCATGCTGTCTCCGGCCGCCAAACGTGCGACGCGCGATGCCCAGCGGATCACGCGCGATACGCTCGAGGCTGTGGCGTCGTCCGCCGCTGCTGATCTGTCCCCGCCGCGCGAATCGCGCGTGCGGCCCCGCGCGGCTGCGTGGGCCGCCGGCGAATGGACGCGCGGCGAGCATCCGATGGCGCCGGCGCTGGGGCGCCTCGTCCAGCAACTTGCCTACAGCCTCTACGTGCCGCCAGGCCGCCGGCGCGGCGCGATGCCGCTCGTCGTGATGCTGCACGGCTGCCAGCAATCGGCCGATGAGTTCGCGCAGGGCACCCGGATGAACCTGCTGGCCGACAAGCACGGTTTCGCGGTGCTGTATCCCGAGCAATCGCTGCGCGCGCATGCGCACGGCTGCTGGCACTGGTACGAAGACACCGACCGGGCGGGCCGCGGCGAAGCGGATGCGGTCGCATCGCTCGTCGACGCGCTCGTCGACGAGCGCGGTTTCGACGCGTCGCGCGTGTACGTCGCGGGCCTGTCGGCCGGCGCGGGCCTCGCGTCGTTGCTCGCACTGCACCATCCCGACCGTTTCGCGGCGGTCGCGCTGCACTCGGGCCCCGCGTTCGGCGAGGCGAATTCCGGGATCAGCGCGATGGACGTGATGCGGCGCGGTCTGCGGCTGAATCCGGCCGCGGCCGTCGACGCGCTGGTCGACGCCGGTTCGTATCCCGGCATGCCCGCGCTGATCGTGCAGGGCGACGGCGACCATGTCGTCGCGCCGAAGAACGCCGACCAGTTGACCGTGCAGTTCATGCGCCTGAACGGGCTCGCGGACAGCCGCGGCGCGCTGCGCGGCGGCGATCGCGCGGAGACGCGCGAGGCGGGCGCGCAGATCACGGACGTTCGTCGCGACGGCGAACCGGTCGTGCGGCTGTGTCACGTGAAAGGGCTCGATCATGCGTGGGCGGGCGGCGACGAAGCCGTGCCGTTTCACGCGGCCGTCGGCCCCGATGCGAGCGCCATGATCTGGTCCTTTTTCGAACAGAATCGTCGAACTGTGGCGACCGAACGACGCACCGTCTGATCGACGCTAGCCAAGATTTAGGGTTTTCCCTATAATTCGGGAAAACCCTAGTCAAAGAACCTTTGGATTGCGAGATCGAACATGTACCTGCTGAGCCACCTCTTCCTGATGCTGACCAAGAACGCCGAGAAGGCCTCGAAAGAGCGCGCTGAAGCGTACCTGTCCGAAGCGACCGACATCTATGATCTCGAATTCCGTATGCGCAAGATCGATCGCGAAGCAGCGATGAACCGTCCGTTCTCGTTCGGTTCGCGTTAAGCAGCGCAGCACGGGCCGGCTTGTCAGTCGGCCCCGCGAATCACGCAAAAGGGCGTGTGCGGCACAAGCCGCACACGCCCTTTTTGCATTTGGCGCCGCGTGTCGCGTCAGACGACCGTCAGGCGGACCGGCACGTTGTTGCGCGTGGCGTTCGAGTATGGGCACACGTGATGCGCCTTGTCGACCAGCGCCTGCGCGTCGGCCTTGTCGAGACCGGGCAGCGACACGCGCAGCTCGATGTCCAGCCCGAAGCCGCCTGCGTCGTTCGGACCGATGCCCACTTCTGCCGTGACTTGCGTGTCGGCCGGCAGCGTCTGCTTGTTCTGGCCGGCGACGAATTTCATCGCGCTCAGGAAACAGGCCGAGTAGCCTGCGGCAAAGAGCTGCTCCGGATTCGTGCCTTCGGCGCCCGTGCCGCCGAGCTCGCGCGGCGCGGCCAGCTTCACTTCCAGCTTGTGGTCAGCGGATACCGCGCGGCCGTCGCGGCCGCCCGTGCTCGTGGCGCTCGTCTTGTACAGAATGTTCATCGTGAAGCTCCTGTCGAAGGAAAGGGAGAAAAGCGGCCCGGTCGAACGGGGTGTCGCCGGCCACGAATAAAATATAGAACACAAATGATTTGTGTACAAATGAAATTTTGAAGAAAAAGCCCGGCGATACCGGGCCTGTTGGCGGTGCGGTGCGTCAGCTTTCGTTGGCGTCCGACAGCGCGCTGCGCAGTTGCTGCAGATCCGCACGCAGCCGCACCAGGAATTCGGGTGTTTGCTGCATCGCGCAAAAGAGATCGGCGGGGACCGAGCGTGCCTTGTCCTTCAGCGCGCGTCCTTCCGTTGTCACGCGCACGTTCACGACGCGCTCGTCGGTCGCGCTGCGCACGCGTTCGACATAGCCGAGCGCCTCGAGCCGTTTCAGCAGCGGCGTGACGGTGGCCGGGTCGAGGTCGAGCCGGCCGGCGATGTCCTTCACCGCGATGTCGTCGCGTTCCCACAGCACGAGCATCGCCAGATATTGGGGATAGGTCAGCGACAGCTTGTCGAGCAACGGCTTGTACGCCTTCGTCATCGCATGCGACGTGGCGTACAGCGCGAAGCAGAGTTGCTCGTCGAGCGTCTGGGGTAATGGGGGCAGACGGTCCATGATTCAGGCGGCGCGGCGGACGCGCTAACGATTTGTACGCAAATTATTTTGCGCGCAAATGATTCGGTTGAACAGGGGCGTCAGGCAAGCGGCGGCGGGCGGGACGGGCTACCGGCGACGTCCGGCCCGGGCAGGGGGAAGGGCGGCCGGCGATGCGCGCCGGCCGATGCCGGGCTCAGCGGCCCGACGCGGGTGTCGGAGCGTCCGGTTCCTGCACGCCGAAGCAGCCGCGATAGGTCGCGTAGAACGAGCAGTACATCATCGTGACGATGATGATCGTCACCGGCATCATGATCGTGAGCCCATAGGCGCCGGCGCCGAGCGCCTGCAGCAGCAGCGACAGGCCGAACGACGTGCCGAGCGCGACGCCGAACCACAGCAGGCCGTACACGACGAACGCGCCGCGATTGCGCCAGCAACTGACGATGCTGAAGAACAGCGCCTTGGCGGGCGGGATGTCATGCCATGCGGTGAGCACCGGTGCGAACCAGAACAGCATCGCAACCGGCGCGTAGAGCAGCGTCGCGAGCAGCAGGGCGCCGAGCGTGCCTTGCGCGGCGAGCGCTTCCGGCGTGGTGCTGGTATCGCCCGTTGTGCCCAGCATCATGTGGAGCAGTGCGCCGCCGTCGACGATCGACGATGCGGCGAACACCAGCACCATCAGCACGACATAGACGACGCCGAGCACGAGCAGCCGCTGCGTCGTGGCCGGGCCATACGAGCGGAAGCCGTCGATGAGGATCGTCGGCATCACCGGTTTGCCGGCCACCGTGTCGCGGCACGCGGCCATGAAGCCGACCGCGATGCCGGGGATGAACAGCAGCGGCAGCGCCGCGCCGACCACCGGCACCATCGACACCAGCGTGATCGCCAGCAGGTACGTGAAAAACAGCGTGATGAACGCGAGCGGGTTCCGGCGGAACAGCCAGATGCCTTGACGGAACCAGACATAGCCCGCTTTCGCGGGTACTTCGATCAGTTGCATGCGGTGTGGATCTCGGGAAGCGCGGGCGTATGGGCAATACGCTCACGCAGGATGCGTTCGAAATGGCCGGGGTCGTGCGGTTTGAGCATTTCGGCCGCACGCGGCAGGTAGAAGTCGTACAGGCGCGATACCCAGAAGCGGTACGCGCCGGCGCGCAGCATGTCGCTCCAGTGGCGGCGCTCCTCGGCCGTGAACGGGCGCACCGTCTGGTACGCGCGCACCAGCGCGTCCGCGCGCGCGACGTCGAGCACGCCGGTGGCGAGGTCGACGCACCAGTCGTTGACGGTGACCGCGACGTCGAACAGCCATTTGTCGCAGCCGGCGAAATAGAAGTCGAAGAACCCGCCGAGCCGGACCTCATGGCCGGTATCGGGATCGGCGTGCGCAAACAGCACGTTGTCGCGGAACAGGTCGCAGTGGCACGGGCCGCTCGGCAGCGCCGCGTAGTCGTCCGACGCGAAGAAGGCGGTCTGGTGCGCCAGTTCGCCCTCGAGCAGCGTGCGCTGCGCGTCCGAGATGAACGGGACGATCGCCGGCACGTTCTCCTGCCACCACGGCAGGCTGCGCAGGTTCGGCTGGTAGCGCGGGTAGTCGCGCCCTGCCAGGTGCAGGCGCGCGAGCATCTGCCCGACCTCGATGCAGTGTTCGACCCCCGGTGCGAGTTCGGCGGCCCCTTCGAGCTTCGTGACGATCGCCGCCGGCTTGCCGTGCAGCTCGCCGAACAGCGTGCCGTCGTCGCGCGGGACCGGATCCGGCACCGGCACGCCGTGGCCGGCCAGATGGCGCATCAGGTCCAGGTAGAACGGAAGTTGTTCCGCCGTCAGCTTTTCGAAGATCGTGAGGACGTACTCGCCGCGCGTCGTCGTCAGGAAGAAATTGCTGTTTTCGATGCCGGACGGAATGCCGCGGAACGTCAGCACGTCGCCCAGTTCATAGTGGCGCATCCATTGCGCGAGATCGGAGTCGGAAACAGGGGTGAAAACGGCCATGCGAGATGCGTCTGGTCAGTTGTCGGCCCGCGCGGGGCGTGCAGCGCGACAGGAGGTGAAGGGGGAGCCGGCGCGCCGCGTCGGGATCGACGCGGCGCGGCAGGAAATCAGTAGCGCAGGTTGACCGACGGCAGGCGCGTGATCGGGACGCCCGCGTCGTGCGGCTTCGGCGACGTGTCGAGCGTCGAGCTCATCTGGTAGCGCGTGCCGAAGTTCGACTTCACGTCGATCTCGACCGGCTTGCCGCGATCGCGATACTCGGTGACCTCGGTGCCGTTCTTGCTCTTTTCGTGGAAGCTCGGCGTGCGGCGGATGTCGGCGAAGTCGACTTTCGACGTGACTTCGGCGCCCGGCCGGTTGATCTTGCGGAGATCGGGCAGGCCGGCGGCTTCGTTGGCCTCCGCCTGGGCCTGCGCGTCGGCGGCCGGCGTGCTGCCGGCGGCGTAGGCAGCGCCGGCAGTGGCAAACGTGCCAGCAAACACGGCGGCAGCGGCAACGAGAATGAGCGGCTTCATGATGAGTCTCCAGTGAACCTTCCGATTTTAGCAAATACTGCGCGCCGCCCGGCCTTCACGTGCAAGCAGGGTGCAAGCGGGCGGCCATGAGCGCGACCGGGTTCCGTGGTAATGTCGTTGGATCAGACGAGGTGATGAAAATGAAGAACGATTTGAGCCGCCGGCACCGGATGCTGACGCCCGAGAGCCCGCCCGTCGAAGCCTTCGACGACCCGATCGCCGCCGTCGCGCGACTGTCGGCCATCTACGACACGAATACCGGTTTCCTGCGCGATGCCTTCGCGCGTTATCGCCGCCACGAACCGATCACCGAGCACGTACGCGCGTGCTACCCGTTCGTCCGGATCCGCACCGAAGTCAACACGCACGTCGATTCGCGCCGCTCGTACGGTTTCGTCGCCGGCCCGGGTGTGTTCGAGACCACCGTCACGCGCCCCGATCTCTTCGCGAACTACTATCGTGAGCAACTGCGTCTGCTGTCGAAGAATCACCATGTGAAGATCGAGGTCGGCGTATCGTCGCAGCCGATTCCGATTCACTTCGCCTTTCCCGAAGGGATTCATCTCGAAGGCGAACTCGACCGCGACCGCCTGCTCGCGATGCGCGACATCTTCGATACACCCGATCTGTCGTATCTCGACGACCGCATCGTCAACGGCACGTTCGAGCCCGAGCATGGCGAGCCGCATCCGCTCGCGCTGTTCACCGCCGCGCGCGTCGACTTCTCGCTGCACCGGCTGCGTCACTACACGGCCACGTCGCCTACGCACTTCCAGAACTACGTGCTCTACACGAACTATCAGTTCTATATCGACGAGTTCGTGAAGCTGGGCCGCACGCTGATGACGGAAAGCACCGATCCGGAGGTGCGGGCGTACCGCAGCCAGTACAGCGCGTTCGTCGAGCCCGGCGATGTCGTCACGTACAACGCGAACCTCGGCAGCGAGGCGGCCGAAGGCGCCGCGCCGCCGCGGCTGCCGCAGATGCCCGCGTATCACCTGAAGCGCGCGGACGGCAGCGGGATCACGATGGTCAACATCGGCGTCGGTCCGTCGAACGCGAAGACGATCACCGACCACATCGCGGTGCTGCGTCCGCATGCCTGGGTGATGCTCGGTCACTGCGCGGGCCTGCGCAACACGCAGCGTCTCGGCGACTACGTGCTCGCACACGGTTACGTGCGCGAGGATCACGTGCTCGACGCCGACCTGCCGCTGTGGGTGCCGATCCCGGCGCTTGCCGAAGTGCAGCTCGCACTCGAGCGCGGCGTGGCCGAAGTCACGCAGCTCGAAGGCGTCGAACTGAAGCGCGTGATGCGCACGGGAACGGTCGCGAGCGTCGACAACCGCAACTGGGAATTGCGCGATCACCGCGAGCCGGTGCAGCGACTGTCGCAGAGCCGCGCGATCGCGCTCGACATGGAAAGCGCGACGATCGCCGCGAACGGCTTCCGCTTCCGCGTGCCGTACGGCACGTTGCTGTGCGTATCGGACAAGCCGCTGCACGGCGAGCTGAAACTGCCGGGCATGGCCGACACGTTCTATCGCGGGCAGGTCGACCAGCATCTGCAGATCGGCGTGAAGGCGATGGAGATCCTGCGCACGAACGGGCTCGACAAGCTGCATAGCCGGAAGCTGCGAAGCTTCGCGGAAGTGGCGTTTCAGTAAGAAAGAGAAAGCGCGTTGTCCGGCGGTGCCGTCATGGCACTGCGGGAGCGCGAGCCCTGTCACGTTTCGACGTGTCCCGCCGTAGGTGCGCCGTCGCGAAGGCGGTCGCGGGCCGGCAGCGCCGGTTCCATCCGTGTCTTCGGCCGGGCCCGCGCGCCCGGGTCACCATTGCATCGGTTCAACCGTGCGATCGAATGCGGCCTCGAGCAGCGCGGTTTCGTTATCGTCGAGCGTGAGACTGAGCGCCGCGAGCGCATCGGCCACATGATGCGGCTTTGACAGCCCGACGATCGGCGCCGTGACACCCGCCCGGCGCAGCGCCCACGCGAGCGCGATTCGCGCGGGCGGCAGACCGCGCGCCTGCGCAACCTGTCCGACCGCTTCCACGGTCGCGGTCACCGCATCCCGGCCGTCGTACCACGACACCATTTGCTGATCGGTGGCGGCCCGCGTCGTCGCGGCGCCGCGCGAGCCGGCGAGCAGCCCGCGGCCGAGCGGGGACCATGGCGTATACGCGACCCCTTCGCCGATGCACAGCGGCAGCATGTCGCGCTCGTCGTCGCGGCAGATCAGGCTGTACTGGCTCTGCATCGACACGAACGGCGCAAGACGATGATGGCGCTGGAAATCCAGCATCTTCATGAACTGCCACGCGTGCATCGACGACGCGCCGAGATAGCGTACCTTGCCGCTCCTGACGATCGCGTCGAGCGCATCGAGCGTTTCCTCGATCGGCGTGTCCGGGTCGAAGCGGTGCACGATGTACAGGTCGACGTAATCGGTGCCCAGCCGCTGCAGCGACGCGTCGATGCTCGAGAACAGGTGCTTGCGCGACAGCCCGCGCGCATTCGGCCCGTCGCCGGTCGGGAAGAACGCCTTGGTCGCGATCACCACGTCGTCGCGCGTCGCGAAGTTGCACAGCGCGCGGCCGAGAATGCGTTCGCTTTCGCCGTTCGAATAAATGTCCGCCGTGTCGAAGAAGGTCACGCCCGCATCGAGCGCGGCGCGGATGAACGGCAGCGCGTCGCGCTCGGTCGCGACCCACGGCCGCCACGCCGGGTCGCCATAGGTCATGCAGCCGAGGCAAAGTTTCGACACCTTCATCCCGGACGTGCCCAGTCTCACGTATTCCATCGGTTCCTCTCTGTCGCGGGTCGCGATGCCGCGCCGTTCAGCGCATGCCGGCGATCGTATAGCCGCCGTCGACCAGAATCGATTCGCCGGTGATGAAGCGCGCGGCGTCGCTGCACAGCCACACGGCGGCATCCGCGACGTCCTCGGGCGTGCCGACCCGCCGCGCGGGCGTGAAGGCGGCGAACGGGCGCAGCATCTCGTCGTCGCCGAAGCGGCGCGCCATCGGCGTGTCGATGACGCCGGGGTTCACGTTGTTGATGCGGATGCCGTGCGGCCCGCCCTCGAGCGCGACCGCGCGGACCATCGCGTCGAGCGCGCCCTTGCTCGCCGAATAGACCGACGAGCCGGCGAGCGCGCCGCGTGCGAGCCACGACGACGTATTGACGATCGCGCCACCGCCGCCGTGCGCGAGCATCGCTTCCATCTCGAGCTTGACCGACAGCCAGGTGCCCTTGAGATTGGTGGCGATCACGTGGTCGAAATCGGCTTCCGTCTGGTCGACGATCGGCGCGAACGTGCCTTCGGTGCCGGCGTTGTTGAACGCCGCGTGCAGCGCGCCGTAGCGCTCGATCGTCGCGGCGACGAGGGCGCGTACGCTGTCGGACGACGCGATGTCGACGGTCACCGCGTAGGCGTCGCCGCCTTGCTCGACGATCGTTTGCACGGTTTCATCGAGCGGCGCCGGACGGCGGCCCGCGACGACGACACGGGCGCCCTGGCGGGCGAACGCAAGCGCGGCGGCGCGGCCGATGCCGGTGCCGCCGCCGGTGACGAGCGCGACGCGGCCGTCGAGTCGTGAAGGTGCGTCGACGAGCGGACTGGATGCAGTGCGTGATTCGGACATGATGAAGGGTTCCGGGGGAGAGTGGAAAACGTGGCGGCCGGCGCTCAGTCGTTGCCGACCGGCACCGTCAACGGCTGTCCGGGCGTGCCGGCGTAGAACACGATGAGTTCGACGGGTTCGTCGCCGGTTTCGCCGCGATGCGCGCCGCCGACCATTTCCGGCACCACGTCGCCGGGGCCGAGTGCCAGTCGCCTGCCGTCGCTTCGGCGCACGGCGCTCAGATGCCCGGACAGCACGTAGCCGACGTTGATGGCCGGATGCGTGTGCCAGGGCAGCACCGCGTGCGGTGGAATCGTGTAGCGTACGACCGTGATTTCCGGTTGTTGCCGCGGATAGGCGCGATAGCGCGAGCCGTCCCATGCGTCGGTGGTCCGCAGCAGCACCGTCTCGACCGCGCGAGCGTTCGCGCCGGCGTCTTGCGCGGCGGCTGCCCACGGTGCGCCTGCGACGGTCATCGCGATGGCGACGGCGGCGCGGGAAACGAAGGAGAATGAGCGTTGCTTCATGACAGGGTGTGCGGCCCGCGGGCCGGCGCGTTGAAGACAGCGCCATTGTGCGAAGCCGGTCGCGACGCGAATAGTGCCGGTTCGGTTGAAACCGGTTCAACGCGGCGGACACGCGTTGCCAGCCATCGATGAGGGCCCGGGCGAGCCGGGCGCCAGGAGTACCGAATGGATCGTTTGAAAGCGTTGACGGTATTCGTCCGCGTCGCGGTGGCCGGGAGCATCAGCGCGGGCGCCCGCGAGCTCGGCATGACGCCGCAGGCGGCGAGCAAGCAGGTTGCTGCACTGGAAGCGTTGCTGAGCGTTCGATTGTTCCAGCGTTCAACGCGCCGGATCGTGTTGACGGCGGAGGGCGAGCGGCTGCTGTCGCAGTGCCGTGGCGCGGTGGGTGAACTGGAGAGTGCGCTGCGCATGCTGGACGACGATCGCGCGCAGGCGGTAGGGACGATCCGCGTCGCGGCGCCGTATTCGCTGGCGCGGCGCTTTCTCGCGCCGTTGCTCGGCGAGTTCTGCGACCGGCAGCCAGGCATTACCGCCGAGCTGCTCGTGAGCGACGACATGGCCGACGTCGTCGAGCAGCGGATCGATATCGCCGTGCGCACCGGCAATCTGCCCGACAGCGGGCTGGTTGCGCGGCGCGTCGCCGATCTGCAACTGGTCGTCTGCGCGGCGCCGGCGTACCTGCGTCGTCACGGCGAGCCGCAGACGATCGACGCATTGAGCGAGCATCGCTGCACGGCCTTCCTGTACCCGCGCACGGGCAAGCCGTTTCCGTGGGAATTTCTCGTCGACGGCGGCGTGCACACCCGGCAGGTGAACCCGTTCATCGCGACCAACGATATCGACGCGGAACTCGACACCGTGCTGAGCGGCGCAGCGATCGGCCAGTTTTTCGGCTATTCCGTCCATGCACACGTGCGCGAAGGGCGCCTCGTGCCGTTGCTGACGCGACACGTGACGTGCCGCTACGGTCTCTATCTGTGCATGCCGCAGCGAACCCATCTGCCGCGACGGAACCGGTTGTTGATGGATTTCCTGGCCGACCGCCTCGGCGCGCATCCGGATCTGGCGCCGCTTGCGCTGGCGGATGCGCCGGCGTGACGACCTGATGCCTGGATGGCGACGCTGCTTCGTCAGCGCAGGAACGTCTCGTCCAGAAGCGGCAAGGCCGCCTGACGCTGTAGCGCGCAGGCGGCCTTGCCGTGAACCCGATGCGAGTCGTGTTGCTCAGCACTCGCCTTTTTTCGCGTGTCCCGGCGGGCAGTGATAGCCGCCGCGGCCGTCGTGGTCGCGACGGTCATCGTGACCGTGCTGGCGCTGGTGGTCTTCCCACTCGCGACGTTCCCAGTAGCGATGGCCGTCCCAGTAGCGGTCGCCGTGCCAGCCGACCACCACCACGGGCGCAGGCGCGACGACGACCGGCGCGGGCGTGCCGATGTTGACGTCGACGTTGACGGCGTGGGCGAGGCCGGACAGCGAAAGGCCGAGGCCGGCGAAGGCGAGGGCGATCAGCGAGCGTTGCATGTTCTTTTCCGTGATGTTGTTGTTGAAGGGTCGGCGCGACGCGATGGACGCGAGGGGGAATCGTTCCACCGGGGGGCCGCCACGCCGACGACTGCAGTGTGCTGGCGCAGCGTGGAAAAGGCGAGGCGCGTTTATTACGGCGGATTGGCGCGACGCAGCGCGACCGGATGGTGCGCGTGCAGCGTGATTTGACAATGATACGCCGCGCGCGCGGGACGTTGTCGCGCATTGCGCGGTGCGGGCTGCCGGGATTTGACATTCGACGGCACGTGGCCGTGAAACGGGATTAACGCGGCGTTACAAAGTCATGCGCGGCAGGAGGCCGGGTGGCCATGCCTGCCGCGCGTGAAGCGATGCGCCGGCCATGAGGCCGGCCATCGACATCGACCGATTGACGGATTTACAGGTAGAACATGCGGTCTTCTTCGGGCCGCGGCGGATGACCTTCGCCATCGTCCGGGCCTTCCTCTTCGCCGCTGTCCTCGTAGAACGCGAGCACGGCGTCGAGCACCTGGTCGGGATCGTCGATCACCTGCATCAGGTCCATGTCTTCCGGATTGATGAGGCCCATCGGAATCAGCTGGTCGCGGAACCATTGCAGCAGGCCCTTCCAGAACTCGCTGCCGACGAGAATGATCGGCACGAGGCGCGACTTCTTCGTCTGGATCAGCGTGAGCACTTCGGACAGTTCGTCGAGCGTGCCGAAGCCGCCCGGCATCACGATCACCGCGTCGGAGTTCTTCACGAACGTGACCTTGCGCGTGAAGAAGTGACGGAAGCGCAGCGAGATGTCCTGGTAGTGGTTGCCGGCCTGCTCATGCGGCAGCTCGATGTTCAGGCCGACCGACGGCGCCTTGCCGGCGTGCGCGCCCTTGTTCGCGGCTTCCATGATGCCGGGGCCGCCGCCGGAGATCACGGCGAAGCCGGCGTCGGAGAGCTTGCGTGCGATCTGCACGGCGAGCTTGTAGTGCGGCGTGTCGGGTTTGAGACGGGCAGAACCGTAGATGCTGACGGCGGGGCGGATCTCCGACAGGTACTCGGTCGCCTCGATAAACTCTGCCATAATCGTGAACATCTGCCACGATGCGCGCGCCTTCTTGGCCGTCGCGCGTTCTTGATCTGCGAGCGAACGCAGACTCGGAATCACTTTTCTCTTGTTCATAATGCCTGAAGAACGAAATCTGGAAGGTAAGACCCTGCTATTGGTTGACGGTTCGAGCTATCTGTATCGGGCTTACCATGCGATGCCTGATTTGCGTGGCCCTGGCGGGGAGCCGACCGGAGCGCTCTACGGAATCATCAACATGCTGCGCCGTATGCGCAAGGAAGTCAGTGCAGAGTATAGCGCTTGCGTGTTCGATGCAAAGGGCAAGACGTTCCGCGATGACCTTTATGCCGACTATAAGGCAAACCGTCCGTCGATGCCGTCCGATCTTGCATTGCAGGTCGAACCGATTCACGGCGCGGTGCGCGCACTCGGCTGGCCGCTGTTGATGGTCGAGGGCGTCGAAGCCGACGACGTGATCGGCACGCTCGCGCGCGAAGCCGAGCGGCACGGGATGAACGTGATCGTGTCGACCGGCGACAAGGACCTCGCGCAGCTCGTCAGCGATCACGTCACGCTCGTCAACACGATGACCAACGAGACGCTCGATCGCGACGGCGTGATCGCTAAGTTCGGCGTGCCGCCCGAGCGGATCATCGACTACCTGTCGCTGATCGGCGACACCGTCGACAACGTGCCGGGCGTCGAAAAGTGCGGGCCGAAGACGGCCGTCAAATGGCTGTCGCAATACGACAGCCTCGACGGCGTGATCGAACACGCGGCCGAGATCAAGGGCGTGGTCGGCGACAACCTGCGCCGCGCGCTCGACTTCCTGCCGCTCGGCCGCAAGCTCGTGACCGTCGAGACGGCCTGCGATCTCGCGCCGCATCTCGAATCGATCGAAGCGTCGCTGAAATCCGACGGCGAAGCGCGCGACCTGCTGCGCGACATCTTCGCGCGCTACGGCTTCAAGACATGGCTGCGTGAAGTCGAGAGCGCGCCGGCCGAAGGCGGCGGCGCCGATGCGCCGGAAGGCGAGCCGGCGCCGGTGGTGATGGCCGACATCGTCCGCGAATACGACACGATCCAGACGTGGGAGCAGTTCGACGCATGGTTCGCGAAGATCGATGCGGCCGCACTGACCGCATTCGATACCGAAACCACCTCGCTCGATCCGATGGCGGCGCGACTCGTCGGGCTGTCGTTCTCGATCGAGCCGGGCAAGGCGGCCTACCTGCCGGTTGCGCACCGCGGCCCCGATCTGCCCGACCAGCTTCCGTTCGACGACGTGCTCGCGCGCCTGAAGCCGTGGCTTGAAGCGGCCGATCGCAAGAAGGTCGGCCAGCACCTGAAGTACGACGCGCAGGTGCTCGCGAATTACGGCATCGCGCTGAACGGCATCGAGCACGACACGCTGCTCGAATCGTACGTGCTCGAATCGCATCGCACGCACGACATGGACAGCCTCGCGTTGCGTCATCTGGGCGTCAAGACGATCAAGTACGAAGACGTGGCCGGCAAGGGCGCGAAGCAGATCGGCTTCGACGAAGTCGCGCTCGAGCAGGCCGCTGCGTACGCGGCCGAAGATGCCGACATCACGTTGCAGCTGCATCAGGCGCTGTATCCGCAGGTCGCGCGCGAGCCGGGCCTCGAGCACGTGTATCGCGACATCGAGATGCCGGTGTCGCTCGTGTTGCGCAAGATGGAGCGCACGGGCGTGCTGATCGACGATGCGCTGTTGCAGGCACAAAGCAGCGAGATCGCCACGCGGCTCATCGAGCTCGAAGGGCAGGCGTACGAACTGGCCGGCGGCGAATTCAATCTCGGCTCGCCGAAACAGATCGGGCAGATCTTCTTCGAGAAGCTGCAGTTGCCGGTCGTGAAGAAAACGCCGAGCGGCGCACCGTCGACCGACGAAGAAGTGTTGCAGAAGCTGGCCGAGGACTATCCGCTGCCGAAGCTGCTGCTCGAGCATCGCGGGCTGTCGAAGCTGAAGTCGACGTACACCGACAAGCTGCCGCGCATGGTGAACCCCGAAACCGGCCGCGTGCATACGAACTATGCGCAGGCCGTCGCGGTCACGGGCCGCCTCGCGTCGAACGATCCCAATCTTCAGAACATTCCGGTGCGCACGGCCGAAGGCCGGCGGATCCGCGAGGCATTCATCGCGTCGCCGGGCTGCCGCATCGTGTCGGCCGATTATTCGCAGATCGAACTGAGGATCATGGCGCACATCTCGGGCGACGCGTCGCTGTTGCGTGCGTTCTCGCAGGGTGAGGACATTCACCGCGCCACGGCCGCCGAAGTGTTCGGCGTGACACCGCTGGAGGTCAATTCCGACCAGCGCCGGATCGCGAAGGTGATCAACTTCGGGCTCATCTACGGGATGAGCGCGTTCGGCCTCGCGTCGAACCTCGGCATCACGCGCGATGCGGCGAAGCTCTATATCGACCGCTACTTCGCGCGTTACCCGGGCGTCGCGCAGTACATGGAAGATACGCGCACGGTCGCGAAGGAAAAGGGCTATGTTGAAACCGTTTTCGGCCGTCGCCTGTGGCTGCCGGAAATCAACGGCGGCAACGGCCCGCGCCGTCAGGCGGCCGAGCGCGCGGCCATCAATGCACCGATGCAGGGCACGGCGGCCGACCTGATCAAGCTGTCGATGATCGCGGTGGACGACTGGCTCACGCGCGACGGGCTTGCGTCGAGGATGATCATGCAGGTACACGATGAACTGGTGCTCGAGGTGCCCGACAGCGAACTGTCGCTCGTGCGCGAGAAGTTGCCGGAAATGATGTGCGGTGTCGCGAAGCTGAAGGTCCCGCTCGTCGCCGAAGTCGGCGCCGGTGCGAACTGGGAAGAGGCGCACTGACGCATCGCTGCCTGATTCCCGCACTCCCGCAGCATATTGTTGCGGGGATGTTGAATATCGAGATGGTTTGCTTGTGGTCAACGCGCAAGCTCCCGGACAATGCATGTCAGTCAGGTCATTGTCGCGGGGGCAGCGCGCCCCGCGTTCCGGGATCGGACGCATCGCAGTGCTTCGAATTGCACATCGATGATGTCCGAACTGGTTAATCCAGCGGGCGGTGCGAACGCATCGTGTCTGTATCGTCCGGCGGCAGCAGTTTCGAATCGCAAAGGGGGAATCAGATGCATCGGATCATCATCGTAGGCGGAGGCGCGGGCGGCCTGGAACTGGCGACGCGGCTCGGCGACCGTTACGGCGCGCGCGGCAATCGTCCCGCGCGTGCGCTCGTCACGCTCGTCGACCGCAATCCGACCCACATCTGGAAACCATTGCTGCACGAAGTCGCGGCCGGCAGCATGGACCCGTTCACGCAGGAGCTCGAATACGCGGCGCAGGCGCGCTGGCACGGGTTCGAGTTCCAGCAGGGCGAACTGAGCGCGCTCGACCGCGCCGCGAAGCGCATCACGCTGTCGCCCGTCAACGACAGCGACGGCGAGGAGCTGCTGCCGGCGCGCGACATCGAATACGACACGCTCGTGATCGCGATCGGCAGCACGACGCACTTCTTCGGCGTGCAGGGCGCGGCGGAAAACACGATCGCACTGGATACCGTCGGCGAGGCCGAGCGCTTCCGCAAGCGGCTGATCGCTGCGTGCATGCGCGCCGAGCATCAGGCGCCTGCCGAGCCCGTGCCGGGTGCGGCATCCGAGCCGCGCATCCAGGTCGTGATCGTCGGCGGCGGTGCGACGGGCGTCGAGTTGTCCGCGGAGTTGCGCAACACCGCGCAGGTGCTGTCCGTGTACGGGCTGCACAAGCTCGATCCGCGGCACGACGTCGGCATCGTGCTGATCGAATCGGGGCCGCGGATTCTCCCGGCACTGCAGGAACGCGTGTCGACGGCGACGGCCGAACTGCTCGAGAAGCTCGGCGTGCGGCTGATGCTCGCCGAGCGCGTGACCGAGGTTGCGCCGGGCGTCGTGCATACCGCGAGCGGCAAGGCGGTGCGCGCGGACCTCACGGTCTGGGCGGCCGGCATCAAGGCGCCGTCGGTGCTGTCGCATCTCGACGGCCTGCAGGTCAACAAGCTTGGCCAGCTCGACGTGCGTCGCACGCTTCAAACCTTCACCGACGACAACGTGTTCGCGCTCGGCGACTGTGCCGCATGCGTGTGGCCCGGTAACGAGCGCAACGTGCCGCCGCGCGCGCAGGCCGCGCACCAGCAGGCGAGCTTCCTGCTGAAGGCGATCGGCTGCCGGCTCGACGGGCGTCCGCTGCCCGAGTTCACGTATCGCGATTTCGGTTCGCTCGTGTCGCTCGGTCACTTCAGCGCGGTCGGCAACCTGATGGGCGGGCTGATCGGCGGCAATATGCTGATCGAAGGTCTGTTCGCGCGATTCATGTACATGTCGCTGTACCGGCTGCATATCGCGGCGCTGCACGGCTATCCGCGCATGATGCTCGACACGTTCGCGCACTGGCTGCGGCGCACGACGTTGCCGCGCGTCAAGCTGCACTGAGCACACGGGTCCGTGCATGGAGCGGGCAGGGAACGGGTTCCCTGCCCGTCGTTGCTTCGGCTGCGGGAAGCGTCACCGTACGCTGCGCTTGCCGTGTACCGCTGGCGGCAACGTCTTTTTTCGTTTCAATCTGCAAGCATTCGATCGTGCAACGGCGTGTTGCGCATACCGGCTGCATGTGAATTTTCGGCCCTGTCTACGCGCATCGACATCGCCGCCGACGCTGTTCGATCGAGCTGTCGTAATCGAGTCTTACACATCTGACAGTTGACGCGACAACGGATTATTGGGCATCTTGTCCGGGTTTCCGTTTGTGGCGGGGTGCCAACCGCCGCAACATCCGCGCCGTCCGCCGGCGCGATGCCCCGTCAGGTCGAATCCGTGACCGTGATGGCGGCGCCCTATCGAGGAGTGCATTCATGTTGAAACCCGAAGTCGACAGCCTGGTTCCCCACGTTCCGTTCTCGCGCCGCAAGTTCATGCAGGCCGCGCTGGGCGGCACCTTCGCGGCGGCCGTGCTGCCCGTGTCGGCGCAGACGGTCACGACCGACAGCGCCGGGCTGGACGTCGACACCATCGAGATCCGCTCGGGCGATGCGAGCATCCCCGCGTATCGCGCGCAACCGGTCGACAAGACGAACCTGCCGGTCATCATCGTGATCCACGAGATCTTCGGCGTGCATGCGCATATTGCCGACGTCTGTCGCCGCTTCGCGAAGCTCGGCTATCTCGCGATCGCGCCGGACCTGTTCGCACGGCAGGGCAACGCGGCGAAGTATCCGACGATGAAGGAGCTGTACGACCACATCATCAGCAAGGTCCCGGACCGGCAGGTCACCGAGGATCTCGATGCGACTGTCGCATGGGCCGGCAAGAACGGCGGCGACCTGTCGCGTCTCGGCGTGACCGGGTTCTGCTGGGGCGGTCGTCAGGCGTGGCTGTACGCGGAGCACAATCCGCATGTGCGCGCAGCAGTGGCGTGGTACGGGTTCGTCGAGGGCAAGACCGACGAGATGACGCCGTTCAATCCGGTCGATCGTGCGTCGTCGCTGAAGGTGCCGGTGCTCGGGCTGTACGGCGAGAAGGATCAGAACATCACGCAGGCATCGCTCGCGGACATGCGCAAGGCGATCCAGACGAGCGATTCGAAGCTCGCCCGCGAATCGGAGATCGTCGTCTATCCGGATGCCGGCCACGCGTTTTTTGCCGACTATCGGCCGAGCTACGTGAAGGATGATGCCGAGGACGGCTGGAAGCGCGCGATCGGGTGGTTCCACAAGTATGGCGTGATGTAAACGGCAAGCGGCGGCCGAGGCCGCCGCTTCGTCATCGCGCCGTGCCGGTGCTTACGGCGTCGGGCCGGTTGCGACCGGTCGCGACGGATCGGCGCTCCATTCGCTCCACGAGCCCGGATACAGCGATGCGCCGTGCAGCCCCGCGATCTCCAGCGCGAGCGCGTTGTGGCATGCGGTGACACCCGAGCCGCACTGCAGGATCACGCGATTCGGTTCGGTGCCGGCCAGCAGTGTCGTGAACGTCTCGCGCAACTCGTGGCCGGTCTTGAAGCGGCCGTCGGCGTTCAGGTTGTCCTTGAAGAACCGGTTGCGTGCGCCCGGAATGTGGCCGCCCACACGATCGATCGTTTCGTTTTCGCCGCGATAGCGATCCGGTGCGCGTGCATCGATCACGACGCGCGTGGGCGAGGTCACGTTCGCGAGCACGGCTGCCGCATCGACCGTCGATTCGAGCGGCGCGCCCGTGCGGAAATCGCCGGCGGCGGGGTGCGGCACGTCGGTCGTCAGCGGCTCGCCGGCCGTTTCCCACGCCTGCAGGCCGCCGTCGAGCACGGCGACCGAATCGTGTCCGAGCCAGCGCAGCAGCCACCACAGACGCGCCGCATAGGCACCGCCGTGCGCGTCATAGGCCACGACCTGCTGGCCCTGTTTGACGCCGCGGTTCGCGAGCAGGGTGGCGAGCGCGTCCCGGCTTGGCAGCGGATGACGGCCGTTGGTGCCCGTCTTGCGTCCGGACAGGTCGCGATCGAGATGCAGGTACTGGGCGTCCGCGATATGGCCGGCCGCATAGGCGGCTTCACCGGCGTTCGGGTCGACGAGATCGAAGCGGCAGTCGAACACGGCGACGCTGCCGGGCGCGGCGGCCAGGCGCTCGGCGAGGTTGGCTGCGGAGATGAGCGTGGTGTAGTGGGTGTGTGGCATGACGGCTCCCTGGAGTGCAAACGGCCTGATACTCCAAGTCTAAACAAAAAAAGACGGGCCGAAACCCGTCTTTTCATATGCCGAATGCCGTGCGGCGCCGCAGCGTCGAGCGGGCTGTCAGATATCGCCGAGATGGCGGCGCAGGAACTCGTGGAAGTGCTGCATGCCGTCTTCCATCGGGCTCTGGTACGGGCCCACCTGCGACTCGCCGCGCGCCATCAGCGCCCGGCGGCCTGCGTCCATCCGCATCGCGATTTCGTCGTCCTCGACGGCCGTCTCCATATAGGCGGCGCGCTCGGCCTCGACGAACTCGCGCTCGAACAGCGCGATTTCCTCGGGATAGTAGAACTCGACGATGTTGGTCGTCTTCTGCGGGCCGCGCGGGATCAGCCACGACACGACGAGCACGTGCGGATACCACTCGATCATCAGGCCCGGGTAATAGACCATCCAGATCGCGCCGAACTCCGGCGGCACGCCGTTGCGGAACTTGAGCACCTGCTCGTGCCACTTCTGGTAGGTCGCGCTGCCCGGCTTGGCGAGCGCGTTGTGCACGCCGACCGTCTGCACGCTGTACCAGTCGCCGAACTCCCAGTTGAGATCGTCGCACGACACGAAGCTGCCGAGGCCCGGGTGGAACGGAACGACGTGGTAATCCTCGAGGTAGACCTCGATGAACGTCTTCCAGTTGTAATCGCACTCGTGCACTTCGACGTGATCGAACAGGTACTCCGAGAAGTCGAAGTGATGCTTCGTGCCGAGGTTCGCCAGATCGCGCGCGACGTTGCGGCCTTCGGCCTCGAACAGCAGCCCCTGCCAGTTCTGCAGCGGGCTCTTGCCGAGGTTCAGGCACGGCTTGTCGGGGAAGTGCGGCGCGCCGAGCAGCTGGCCTTCCAGATCGTACGTCCAGCGGTGCAGCGGGCACACGATGTTCTGCGTGTGTCCGCGCCCGTTGAGCATGATCGCCTGCCGGTGACGGCAGACGTTCGACAGCAGTTCGATCTGGTTCACCGGGTTGCGAACCAGCACGCGGCCTTCCTTCTCGGACGGCAGCGCAAAATAATCCCCCGCCTCGGGCACCATCAACTCGTGCCCGACGTAACGAGGTCCTTTCTTGAAGAGGGTTTCGATCTCGCGCTCGAGTAGCGCCTCATCGAAATATGCAGTGACTGGAAGCTGGCTGTGAGCCGACTTCAACTGAAGCGCATCGCTCAGATTGGACATTCCCACTCCCGGTGTTAGCGTGAAAGCAGTGAACAACCCAACCATCGAAAAATCGATTTAGGGAAACGCGGAATTATACCCGGTTCGCCTCGCAAGGCTAGGATTAAGTGCCTGATTTGTGTCAATTTTTTGTCGGGTGACGAATGTCGGGTGCACAATGTGTGCGACAGAAGGGGCCCGAAGCCGGGCCGGGGTGTCCACGTCGGCAGGTCGGAAAATTCTCTTTTGCCGTAGAATGTCCGACTTGTTTTGAAATTTGACACCCTCGTCCATGGCGAAAACCGCATCCCAAGGCGCTACCCCGCCCGGTAATGGCACCGAACCGTTGCCGGACAATTACGAAGCGGCGCTCGCGGAACTCGAGACGCTGGTTGCCCGGATGGAAGGCGGCGCACTGAGCCTCGAGGATTCGCTGACGGCATATCGCCGCGGTGCGACCCTCGTTGCATTTTGCCAACAGCAACTCGAGAAGGTGGAGCAGCAGGTCCGCGTGCTCGACGGCGCGACGCTGAAGCCGCTTTCGTCCGGAACGGCCGCCACGGACGGCGAAGACGACGATCTATGACATTCGAACAATGGATGCGGTCCGTGCTGGACCGCGTCGAGGACGCACTCGGCCACTATTTGCCGGCTGAAAACGTGGTGCCCACGCAACTCCACGCAGCGATGCGCTATGCGGTCCTCGGCGGCGGCAAGCGCGTTCGCCCGCTGCTGTGCCATGCAGCAGGCGAACTGACCGGCGCGACGGAGGCGGCGCGCAACGCGGCGGCAGCGGCGCTGGAGATGATCCACGTCTACTCGCTCGTGCACGACGACATGCCGTGCATGGACGACGACGCGCTGCGACGCGGCAAGCCGACCGTGCACGTGCAGTACGACGAGCCGACGGCGCTGCTGGTCGGCGATGCACTGCAGTCGCAGGCGTTCGTCGCGCTGACCGATGCCGATGCGCTGTCGCCGGTGCAGCAGGCCGCGCTCGTGCGCGAGCTTGCGCTCGCGAGCGGCTCGATCGGCATGGCCGGCGGTCAGGCGATCGACCTGGCGAGCGTCGGCCTCAAGCTGACGCGCGAACAGCTCGAGACGATGCACCGGATGAAGACGGGCGCGCTGTTGCGTGCGGGCGTGCGAATGGGCGCGCTGGCTGGCGAGGCGCCGTCGGCGGAAGCGATGGCCGCGCTCGATGTCTACGCGGGCGCCGTGGGTCTGGCCTTCCAGGTCGTCGACGATATTCTCGACGTCACGACCGATTCGGCGACGCTCGGCAAGACGGCGGGCAAGGATGCGGCGAACGACAAGCCGACCTACGTATCGATCCTCGGCCTCGACGCGTCGCGCGAGCTCGCAGCCCAGCTGCGCGCCGAAGCGCATGACGCGCTGAAACCGTTCGGCGCACGCGCACAGCGTCTCGCCGAACTTGCCGACCTGGTGGTGAACCGGGTCAGCTGACGCGAAAGCCCGCCGCTGCGCACACGCTACAGTGCATGCAATAGAATGCGGGCGCGTTTGATTTCCTACAATGGAACGACGATGTACGACTTGCTGAAAACCATCGACGACCCGGCGGATTTGCGCCGCCTCGATCGTCGCCAACTCCAACCGCTCGCGGATGAACTGCGTGCGTTCGTGCTCGACAGCGTGTCGAAGACGGGCGGCCATCTGTCGTCCAACCTCGGGACGGTCGAGCTGACGATCGCGTTGCACTACGTGTTCAACACGCCGAACGACCGGATCGTCTGGGACGTGGGTCACCAGACCTACCCGCACAAGATCCTGACGGGTCGCCGCGACCAGATGCATTCGCTGCGCCAGTACGACGGCATCTCGGGTTTCCCGCGTCGCAGCGAATCCGAATACGACACGTTCGGCACCGCACACTCGAGCACGTCGATTTCGGCGGCGCTCGGCATGGCGATCGGCAGCCAGCTGAACGGCGACGACCGCTTCTCGATCGCGGTGATCGGCGACGGTGCGATGACGGCCGGCATGGCGTTCGAGGCGATGAACAACGCGGGCGTGTCGGAAGATGCGAAGCTGCTCGTGATCCTCAACGACAACGACATGTCGATTTCGCCGCCGGTCGGCGCGCTGAATCGCCATCTCGCACGCCTGATGTCGGGCCGCTTCTATGCGGCCGCGCGTGCAGGCGTCGAGCGCGTGCTGAGCGTCGCGCCCCCGGTGCTCGAACTCGCGCGCAAGCTCGAGGAGCATGCGAAGGGCATGGTCGTGCCGGCTACGTTGTTCGAAGAGTTCGGCTTCAACTACATCGGCCCGATCGACGGTCACGATCTCGATTCGCTGATCCCGACGCTGCAGAACATCCGCGAACTGCGCGGTCCGCAGTTCCTGCACGTGGTCACGAAGAAAGGCCAGGGCTACAAGCTCGCCGAAGCCGATCCCGTGCTCTATCACGGCCCCGGCAAGTTCAACCCGGCAGAAGGCATCAAGCCGTCGACCACGCCCGCGAAGAAGACGTACACGCAGGTGTTCGGCGAATGGCTGTGCGACGAAGCCGAGCGCGATTCGCGCGTCGTCGGCATCACGCCCGCGATGCGCGAAGGCTCGGGCATGGTCGAATTCGAGAAGCGCTTCAAGGATCGCTACTACGACGTCGGCATCGCCGAGCAGCACGCGGTGACGTTCGCGGGCGGCCTCGCGACCGAAGGACTGAAGCCTGTCGTCGCGATCTACTCGACGTTCCTGCAGCGTGGGTATGACCAGCTGATCCACGACGTCGCGCTGCAGAACCTGCCGGTCGTGTTCGCGATCGACCGCGCGGGCCTCGTCGGCGCCGACGGCGCGACGCACGCGGGTGCATACGATCTCGCGTTCATGCGCTGCATCCCGAACATGACGATCATGGCTGCTTCCGACGAGAACGAATGCCGTCAGATGCTGCACACGGCGCTGCAGCAGCCGAACCCGACCGCGGTGCGTTATCCGCGCGGCGCGGGCACGGGCGTGGCGACGGTAAAGGAACTCACCGGGATCCCGCTCGGCAAGGGCGAAGTGCGTCGCCGCACGTCGCAGCCGGAAGGCAAGCGCGTCGCGATCCTCGCGTTCGGCACGATGGTCGCGCCGTCGCTCGTGGCGGGCGAAGAGCTCGACGCAACGGTCGCGAACATGCGTTTCGTGAAGCCGGTCGATGCGGCGCTCGTGCGTGAACTCGCCGAGACGCACGACTACCTCGTCACGGTCGAGGAAGGCTGCGTGATGGGCGGTGCGGGCTCGGCCTGCGTCGAAGCCCTGATGGAGAGTGGGGTTATCCGACCCGTAATACAATTGGGCCTCCCTGACCAGTTCATCGATCACGGCGACCCCGCGAAGCTGTTGTCGCAATGCGGCCTCGACGGCGCGGGCATCGCGAAATCGATTCGCGAACGCTTCCTGAGCCCGGCGGCCGATGTCGCCGGTCAGGCGAAGCGCGTCGCGTAAGCTGGCGCCGCCCGCGGGCGGCGTCGGTGCGACTGGTGCAACCGGTCTTCATTGATTCGGAAAACATGGGCCTGCGGGCCCATGTTGCTTTTCCGGCTGCCGCATGACGCGGCGTGCGCGTCGTCGAACGCGCGGCTTACAAGGATTGAACAAGATGAACCAGATGAATCCCGCCTTCGTGATGCCCGACGTGCAGAGCACGGTGGATACCCGCCAGATTCCGATTCAGCGCGTGGGCGTGAAGGCGGTCCGGCATCCGTTGACGGTGTGCACCGAGAGTGGCGACGTGCAGCCGACCGTCGGCGTCTGGAACCTCGACGTGCGCCTGCCTGCCGATCAGAAGGGCACGCACATGTCGCGCTTCGTCGCGCTGCTCGAAGACAACCGCGCGCCGCTGACGGTCGAACGTTTCCGCGCGATGCTCGCATCGATGCTCGAGAAGCTCGAGG
Organism: Burkholderia sp. JKS000303; assembly: GCF_002563755.1. Lineage (NCBI taxonomy): Bacteria > Pseudomonadati > Pseudomonadota > Betaproteobacteria > Burkholderiales > Burkholderiaceae > Burkholderia > Burkholderia sp. JKS000303. Next base: position 4,617,788 of record NZ_PDBZ01000001.1, on the reverse strand, counting down.
CCGAGGCCGGCCGCATCGAAGTCACGTTCCCGTATTTCGTGAACAAGACGGCGCCGGTGTCGGGCGTGCAGAGCCTGCTCGACTATGAGGTGACGCTCGCGGGCGAAAGCCGCAACGGCGAGACGCGCCTGTTCCTGAAGGTGCTCGTGCCGGTGACGAGCCTGTGCCCGTGCTCGAAGAAGATCTCGCAGTACGGCGCGCACAACCAGCGCTCGCACGTGACGATCGACGCCGAGCTCGCGGCCGACCTGCCGGTCGAGGCGCTGATCCGCATCGCGGAAGAAGAGGCGTCGTGCGAGCTGTGGGGCCTGCTGAAGCGTCCGGACGAGAAGTTCGTCACGGAGCGTGCGTACGAAAACCCGAAGTTCGTCGAGGATCTGGTGCGCGACGTTGCGCAGCGTCTCGATGCGGACGCGCGCGTGATCGCGTACGTGCTCGAAGCCGAGAACTTCGAGTCGATCCACAATCACAGCGCGTATGCGCTGATCGAGCGCGACAAGCGCCACGCGGCGTAACGCTGCGTCGATATGCCGCTGCAATGAAAAAGGCCGCTCGAACGAGCGGCCTTTTGCTTGTCTGCGTGTGCCGGTGTGCCGGCGTGGGGCGCGCGTTGTGCCGCTCAGCGTGCGAGCGATGCGAGATCCCAGCGCGGTTTCACCGTGAACGCGTAGTCGGCACTCGCCTGCTCGGGCCAGCGGCCGAGCCGCAGTGCACCGGCGAGCGCGATCATCGCGCCGTTGTCGGTGCAGAGCGCGAGGTCGGGATAGTGCACGGCGAAGCCGCGCTTGGTCGCGGCGGCCGACAGCGCGGCGCGCAGCTGGCGGTTCGCGCCGACGCCGCCGGCGACCACGAGCCGCTTGAGCCTGGTCTGCTTGAGCGCGGCGAGCGACTTCGCGACGAGCACGTCGACGGCCGCGTCGACGAAGCCGCGCGCGAGGTCGGCCTTCGCGCGTTCGAGCGCTTCGCCTTCCAGCTTCGCCGCCTCGAACTTCTTCATCTGCGTGAGCACGGCCGTCTTCAGGCCGCTGAAGCTGAAGTCGAGATCGCCGGAATGCAGCATCGGACGCGGCAGCACGACGGCGCCCGGCGTACCCGTTTCCGCGAGCTTCGATACTTCCGGGCCGCCCGGGTAGCCGAGGCCGATCAGCTTCGCGGTCTTGTCGAACGCTTCGCCGGCCGCGTCGTCGAGCGTCTCGCCGAGCGTCTCGTACACGCCGACGTCGGTCACGCGCATCAGTTGCGTATGGCCGCCCGACACGAGCAGCGCGATGAACGGGAACGGCGGCGGCTCATCGACAAGCAGCGGCGACAGCAGGTGGCCTTCGAGGTGATGGATGCCGACGGTCGGCTTGTTCCACGCGAGCGCGAGCGCATTCGCGATGCTCGCGCCGACCAGCAGTGCGCCGGCGAGGCCGGGGCCCTGCGTGAAGGCGATCGCGTCGATGTCGTCGCGGTGCGTGCCGCTTTGCGCCATCACTTCCTCGAGCAGCGGCAGCGCGCGGCGGATGTGGTCGCGCGATGCGAGCTCGGGCACGACGCCGCCGTATTCGCGATGCATCGCGATCTGCGAATGGAGCGCGTGCGCGAGCAGGCCGCGCTGCGTGTCGTAGAGCGCGAGGCCGGTTTCGTCGCAGGAGCTTTCGATGCCGAGAACGAGCATGGGTGCGGGCAGGGCGCGCCGTATCGGGCGCGCCGCAGGAAGGTCAACGTAACCTGAAATTATAGCAGGCGAGGGCCGGTCGCCGCCGCGGGCGGCCCGGGCCCGAGGCCGGGCAGGTACAATCCGCGCCATGGAAACTTATGATATCGCCGTGATCGGCGCGGGCGCCGCCGGGATGATGAGCGCCGCGGTCGCCGGGCAACTCGGCCGCCGCGTGGTGCTGATCGACCACGCGCCGCGGCTCGCCGAGAAAATCCGCATCTCGGGCGGCGGCCGCTGCAACTTCACGAATCTGTACGCCGGCCCTGACAACTACCTGTCGTCGAATCCGCATTTCGCGCGCTCGGCGCTCGCGCGCTATACGCCGCGCGATTTTCTCGGGCTGCTCAAGCGCCATCACGTCACCTGGCACGAAAAGCACAAGGGCCAGCTCTTTTGCGACCACGGCAGCGACGCGATCATCGACGTACTGAAGCACGAGTGCGACGCGGGCGGCATCGCGTGGCGCCGGCCCGTGGTCGTGGACGCGGTGCGCCACGCGCCGGAGCACGGCTTTACGCTCGACACGCAGCAGGCGGGGCCGATCCGCGCCCGCGCGCTGGTCGTTGCGACGGGCGGCCTGTCGATCCCGAAGATCGGCGCGACGGACTTCGGTTACCGGCTCGCGAAGCAGTTCGGCCACAAGCTCGTCGATACGCGGCCCGCGCTCGTGCCGCTCACGTTCGCGCAGCAGGACTGGGAGCCGTTCGCGGCGCTGTCCGGCGTGTCGCTCGAAGTGCGCGTGTCGACCGGCGACAAGAAGCGCGGCGGCGAATTCGTCGAGGATCTGCTGCTGACCCATCGCGGCCTGTCGGGGCCGGGCATTCTGCAGATCTCCAGCTACTGGCAGTCCGGCGATCCGATCCGCATCGACCTGCTGCCGCAGCGCGACGCGGTGGACGAACTGCTCGACGCGAAGCGCACGTCGAAGCGCCAGATCGGCTCGCTGCTCGCGGACTGGGTGCCGTCGCGTCTCGCGCACGTGTGGCTCGACACGCACCGCGTCGCGGCCGATGCGCGGCTCGCGGATCTGCCCGACAAGACGCTGCGCCAGATCGGCGACGCGCTGTCCGGCTGGACGCTGACGCCGAACGGCACCGAGGGCTACAAGAAGGCCGAGGTGACGAAGGGCGGCGTCGACACGCGCGAACTGTCGTCGGCGACGATGATGAGCGCGCGGGTGCCGGGACTGTTCTTCATCGGCGAAGCCGTGGACGTGACGGGCTGGCTCGGCGGCTACAACTTCCAGTGGGCATGGGCGTCCGGCACGGCAGCCGGGCAGGCGGCGGCGGAGTTCGCGCGCGGCGTCTGACGGCCCGCAGCCGGCCCGTGGGTGACGGGACCCGGCCCTTATGTCTTTGTGCGGTGCTCTGCTATACTCGTAAATCTTCCCTGCAATCCTTTATTCGTGTCGGATCATGACGATCATTCGCGTTAAAGAGAACGAGCCGTTCGAAGTCGCGATGCGCCGCTTCAAGCGCACGATCGAGAAGAACGGTCTGCTGACCGAGCTTCGTGCGCGCGAGTTCTACGAGAAGCCGACCGCCGAGCGCAAGCGCAAGAAGGCTGCTGCAGTGAAGCGTCATTACAAGCGGATCCGCAGCCAGACGTTGCCGAAGAAGCTGTACTGAACGATTGAGCGCCGCACGAGTCACCAAGCGGCGCACCGGCGAATCCGCACGATCGGTCACGATCGCGGGGCGAGTCGCCGATGCCGGATTCGAGCAACCCGCTTGAGACATCGTCCCAAGCGGGTTTTTGTGTTGACGCCTTTTTGCGGGCGTCGAGGCCACATTTCCATCCCGGGTGCAAGATGAGTTTGAAAGAGCAGATCAGCGAAGACATGAAGACCGCGATGCGCGCGAAGGATAGCGAGCGTCTGGCGACGATTCGCCTGCTGATGGCCGCGATCAAGCAACGCGAAGTCGACGATCGCGTGACCCTCGACGACGCGGGTATCACGGCCGTGATCGACAAGATGATCAAGCAGCGCAAGGATTCGATCAGCCAGTTCGAGGCCGCGGGCCGCGACGATCTCGTCGCGAAGGAACAGGCCGAACTGACCGTGCTGGGCGCGTACATGCCCGCGCAGCTGTCGGACGCCGAAGTGGCCGCCGAAGTCCAGGCCGCGGTCGCGGCAACGGGCGCAGCAGGCCCGCAGGATATGGGCAAGGTGATGGGCGTGCTGAAGGGCAAGCTCGCCGGCCGCGCCGACATGACGGCCGTTTCCGCGCAGGTCAAGGCCGCGCTTTCGAAGTAACTCCCGCTTCCCGGCGCGTCGCATGCGCGTGCGCCGGGGTGTCGTATTGTCTTTTTTTCGCTCGATCCCACGGTGATTCCGCATTCGTTCCTGCAGGATTTGCTGAACCGCGTCGATATCGTCGACGTGGTGGGCCGGTACGTGCAGCTCAAGAAGGGCGGCGCGAACTTCATGGGGCTGTGCCCGTTCCACAACGAGAAGAGCCCGTCGTTTACCGTCAGCCCGACCAAGCAGTTCTATCACTGCTTCGGCTGCGGCGCGCACGGCACGGCGATCGGCTTCCTGATGGAGCATGCCGGCCTCACGTTCCCGGAAGCGGTCCAGGAGCTTGCACAATCGGTCGGGTTGACCGTGCCGCACGAGCCGTCGATGCGCGGTGGGGGCGGAGGCGGTGGCGATTATCCGGCGCCCGTGTCGAAGTCGGTCGCGACTGCGCTGTCCGACGTGATGTCGGCCGCGTGCGACTACTACCGCAAGCAATTGCGCGGCGCGACCGTCGCGATCCAGTATCTGAAGAACCGGGGCCTGACCGGCGAGATCGCCGCGCGCTTCGGGCTCGGCTATGCGCCGGACGGCTGGCAGAACCTCGAAACCGCGTTCCCGGACTACCGTGACGATTCGCTCGTCGAATCGGGGCTCGTGATCGTCAGCGAGAAGACCGACGGGCAAGGTGTCGCGCGACGCTATGACCGGTTCCGCGAGCGAATCATGTTCCCGATCCGCAACGTGAAGGGGCAGGTGATCGGGTTCGGCGGCCGCGTGCTCGGCAGCGGCGAGCCGAAGTACCTGAACTCGCCCGAAACGCCGCTGTTCAACAAGGGCAGCGAACTGTACGGGCTGTTCGAGGCGCGTCTCGCGATTCGCGAGCGCAAGTACGTGCTGGTCGTCGAAGGCTACATGGACGTCGTCGCGCTCGCGCAGCTCGGTTTCCCGAATGCGGTCGCGACGCTCGGCACGGCATGCACGCCGATTCACGTGCAGAAGCTGCTTCGACAGACCGACACGGTCATCTTCAGCTTCGACGGCGACTCGGCCGGCCGGCGTGCGGCACGCCGCGCACTCGAGGCGTGTCTGCCGCATGCGGCGGACAACCGGACGATCCGATTCCTTTTCCTGCCGTCCGAGCATGATCCGGACAGCTACGTACGTGAATTCGGTGCGGATGCGTTCTCCGAGCAGGTCGAGCGCGCAATGCCGTTGTCACAATTTCTGTTGAACGAAGCAATTGCCGGCAAGGCGCTCGATCAGCCGGAAGGCCGCGCGAAGGCGCTGTTCGATGCGAAGCCGCTGCTCCAGGCGCTGCCGGCGAACGCGTTGCGTGCGCAGATCATGCACATGTTCGCCGACCGGCTCGATATCCCGTTCGAGGAAGTGGCCGGGCTGTCCGACGTCGATGCGCGGATCGCTGCGCCGCCGCGCCAGGCGCCCGCGCGCAGCGAACGGCGACGCGTGACCGACAGCGAAAAGCGGGCATTGCGCACGCTCGTCATGCATCCGCGGATCGCGTCGCAACTCGACGACGATCAGATTGCGACCCTGCGCGCGCTGCCGCGCATCGGCGAGTTGTTCGCGGAGGTCGTCGATCATGCGCGCGCGCTGGGCGACGGCGCCGAGTTCCGGCTGCTGTCGGATGTCTTGCGGACGTCCTCGAATGGGGCGACTTACGAGGAAATCTTCCGCGAAATTCTGGACTATGATGAAAACGTCCGCGACTTGCTGTTACAGAATCCGGAAGACGAGACGGTGCCCGAGCGGCAGCGTGAACAGGAACGGATCGCGGGAGAGGAGCTGCAGGCAGCGGTGCTCAAGATGCGCTATGACGCTTGCTGCGACCGGCTCGACAGGCTGGCGCGGCAATCCACTTTCACACCCGAGGAACTGGCCGAATTGACGGAATTGAACCAGCAGCGAACCGACATGAAGCGTCGGCTCGGGCTGTAGGCGGCCGGGGCGCCAGGAGAGGGCTCCCCAGCGTGCTATAATATAAGGTTTCCAGCGGTTTGTTTTCTAAGCAGAGGCGAAATTCGCGATGGCAAAGACGACAGGCGGAAAGAAAGCAACAGGCAAGGGCTCGACGGAGCCGACCACGAAGGTCACAGCGGCCAAGTCTGCTTCTTCCACCAGGACAACGTCTTCAGCCACGTCAGCCCCTGCAGGAAAAAAAACCGCGGCCGGCACTGCTCAGGCTGCGCCGGCGCCGGCAGCCAGAACACGGGCTGCCGCCAGACCCGACTCCGGGCCGGCCCAGCCGGCGGCGAAGCGGGCAAGTGCGAAAAGCGCAAGGGACACGACTGCCGCCGCGGACGAAACGGCAGTACGTACTACTCATGCACCAACGGTTCAACCGGCTGTCGTCCAGCAGCCGCGAGTCGATATAGCCGGTACGGCGAACTCCATGACCAAAAAGCTGAACGAAGTATCCGTCGATGACGACGCAAATCAGAGCGACGAGCAGCCCGCAGCCGTGGCTGCTCCGGGCAAATCCAAGGTGCGCGATCGTCGCGCCAAGGAAAAGGCGCTGCTGAAGGAAGCGTTCGCGACGAGCACGCCCGGCACGGCCGAGGAGCTCGAAGAGCGCCGCGTGAAATTGCGCGCGCTGATCAAGCTCGGCAAGGAGCGCGGCTTCCTCACGTATGCCGAAATCAACGACCACCTGCCGGACAACTTCACCGAGACCGAAGCCCTCGAAGGCATCATCGGCACGTTCAACGACATGGGCGTGGCGGTTTACGAGCAGGCGCCGGACGCGGAAACGCTGCTCCTGAACGACAACGCGCCGGCCGCGTCGTCGGACGATGAAGTCGAAGAGGAGGCGGAAGTCGCGCTGTCCACCGTCGATTCGGAATTCGGTCGCACGACCGATCCGGTCCGGATGTACATGCGTGAAATGGGCACGGTCGAGCTGCTCACGCGCGAAGGCGAAATCGAGATCGCGAAGCGGATCGAGGACGGCCTGCGCCACATGGTGATGGCCATCTCCGCGTGCCCGACGACGATCGCCGACATCCTCGCGATGGCGGAGCGCGTCGCGAACGAAGAGATCCGCGTCGACGAGCTCGTCGACGGCCTGCTCGATCCGAATGCTTCGGAATCCGCCGATACGGACGGTTTCTCCGCGAAGGAAGCGGAAGCGATCGAGAACGAGGACGAGGAAGCCGAAGAGGAAGAGGAAGAAGAGGAAGAAGAGGAGGACGACGGTGCCGCGCAGGCATCGGCCAACGCCGCTCAACTCGAAGCCCTCAAGCGTGCATCGCTCGACAAGTTCTCGCAGATCAGCGAGTGGTTCGACAAGATGCGCCGCGCGTTCGAGAAGGAAGGCTACAAGTCGAAGGCCTACCTGAAGGCGCAGGAAACGATCCAGACCGAACTGATGACGATCCGCTTCACCGCGCGTACCGTCGAGCGTCTGTGCGACACGCTGCGTGCGCAAGTGGACGAAGTGCGTCAGGTCGAGCGTCAGATCCTGCACATCGTCGTCGACAAGTGCGGCATGCCGCGTTCGGAATTCATCGCGCGCTTCCCCGGCAGCGAGACGGATCTCGACTGGTCCGAGAAGGTCATGGCCGAAGGTCATTCGTACAGCGCGGTGCTGTCGCGTAACGTTCCGGCGATCCGCGAACAGCAGCAGCGTCTGCTCGACCTGCAGGCGCGCGTCGTGCTGCCGCTGAAGGATCTGAAGGAAACCAACCGCCAGATGGCGGCCGGCGAACTGAAGGCGCGTCAGGCGAAGCGCGAAATGACCGAGGCGAACCTGCGTCTCGTGATCTCGATCGCGAAGAAGTACACGAACCGCGGCCTGCAGTTCCTCGACCTGATCCAGGAAGGCAACATCGGCCTGATGAAGGCGGTGGACAAGTTCGAATACCGTCGCGGCTACAAGTTCTCGACCTATGCGACGTGGTGGATCCGTCAGGCCATCACGCGCTCGATCGCGGACCAGGCGCGTACGATCCGTATTCCGGTTCACATGATCGAAACGATCAACAAGATGAACCGCATCTCGCGGCAGATCCTGCAGGAAACCGGTCTCGAACCGGATCCGGCAACGCTCGCCGAGAAGATGGAAATGCCGGAAGACAAGATCCGCAAGATCATGAAGATCGCGAAGGAGCCGATCTCGATGGAAACGCCGATCGGTGACGACGACGATTCCCATCTCGGCGACTTCATCGAGGACAACAACACGGTCGCGCCGGCGGATGCCGCGCTGCATGCCAGCATGCGCGACGTCGTGAAGGACGTGCTCGATTCGCTGACGCCGCGCGAGGCGAAGGTGCTGCGGATGCGCTTCGGCATCGAGATGAGCACCGATCACACGCTCGAGGAAGTCGGCAAGCAGTTCGACGTCACCCGCGAGCGGATCCGTCAGATCGAGGCGAAGGCGCTGCGCAAGCTGCGTCACCCGAGCCGTTCCGACAAGCTGAAGTCGTTCCTCGAAGGGAACTGATTTCCAGCGTCTCAGTCGCGAACGCCGCCGGTATCCACGTGATACCGGCGGCGTTTCTCCCCTTTGTCGTCTTTGTTGTTACAATGCCGGCCCGGCCTCGTTGCCGGGGCAGCGTGTAGCACGCTTTGCTTCTCGTCTGGGCCCCTAGCTCATGCTTGGTTAGAGCAGCGAACTCATAATTCGTTGGTGCCGGGTTCGACTCCCGGGGGGCCCACCAGATTCGCTTCCACGGCTGTCCGGGGAAGCCGCGAAACCCGCGATGCCGCAAGGCGTCGCGGGTTTTTCTTTAGTGCGCCGCGTGAATGTGTCGAACGTATTGAACGCGTTCGCGCCGGCGCCGCATGTCGCATCTTCGCCACCGGGGAAACACTGAAAGCATGCCGCCTCGAGATCAATCGAAGTATGCTGTAGCGCGATCCGGCCGCACGCTGATCCGTCGCGCGCGCACCGTGGGCCCGCGCCGCGCTCCGTCCGGCAGCCAGAACAAACACAATCCGACTTCGCCCGACAGTGGGGGGCGGCCAACATGATCATGCTGCGTTCGTGGGGTGCGATTCTGTCGTTGCTGGTGCTTGCCGCGTGCGCGAGCCTGCCGCCGCAGGCCGACCGCGTGCCGACCCATGCCTTCACCGATACCGACAACACGCGCCTCGGCGTGGCCTTTCGTCAGCAGGCGGCCGCTCATCCGGGGCAGGACGCGTTTCATCTGCTGCGCGACCCGGTCGATGCGCTCGATGCGCGCGTGCTGCTCGCCGATCGTGCGGACCGCTCGCTCGACCTCCAGTACTACATCTGGCACGACGATCTGACCGGGCATGAACTTGCGGACGCGATCATGCGCGCGGCCGATCGTGGCGTACGCGTGCGCGTGCTGCTCGACGATCTCGGGACCAACGCGGACGACCGCAAGCTGCTCGAGATCAGTTCGCATCCGAACATCGAGATTCGGCTCTTCAATCCGGTTGCGACACGCCACTTCAAGAAGGTCGGCACGGTGTTCGAATTCGCGCGCGTCAATCGGCGCATGCACAACAAGGCGATGATCGCGGACAACCAGGCGGCGATCATCGGCGGCCGCAATATCGGCGACGAGTATTTCGGCGCATCGTCGATGCTGGAGTTCGGCGATCTCGACGTCGTCGTGCACGGCCCGGTCGTGAACGACATCTCGAACGAATTCGATGCGTTCTGGAATTCGCCGTATGCGTATCCGGTCAACGCGCTGGTCGGGCATGACGCGCCACCGGGCGGACTCGATCAGGAACGCGAACGATTGCGCGATTACCTGCGGGCGATGGAAGACAATCCGTACGTGCTCGAGGCGCGGCACCGGCTCGACCAGATCGTGCATGGCGAGGGCACGGAGCTCTCATGGGGGCATGCAACGCTGCTGTACGACGATCCCGCGAAGATCGCGCGGGCGCCGAAGGACAGCGAAGGGCACCTGATGCCGCAGCTGCGCGCGCTGGCGTTGCGGCCCGAGCACGAGTTGCTGATCGTGTCGCCGTATTTCGTGCCGGGCAAGGACATGGTCGAACGGCTGCATGCGCTCACTGCGCGCGGCGTGCGTGTGACGATCCTGACGAACTCGCTCGCGTCGACCGACGTCGCGGCCGTGCATGCCGGCTACCGGCGCTATCGGCGCGATCTGGTGGAAGCCGGCGTGCGGCTTTACGAGCGCCGGCCGTCCGGCGACAAGAGTATCTCGAAGCAGGTCATCATCGGTTCGTCGCGCGCGTCGTTGCATGCGAAGACGTATGTGTTCGACCGCCAGAGCATCTTCATCGGGTCGATGAATCTCGATCCGCGTTCGCTGAACCTCAACACCGAGATCGGCGTGTATTGCGAGAGTCCGGCGATCGCGTCCGAAGTCGCGACCGACCTGGAGCCGCGGCTCGATCGCATCGCGTGGCGCGTCGAATTGAGGACGGACCCGGCGGGGAAGGGGCAGCTCAAGTGGATGCAGACCGACGCGGACGGGAAGGTGACCGAGCTCGATCACGAGCCGGAAGTGTCCGCGGCGCGGCGGATGGAAGTGTGGTTTCTCGGCTTGTTCCCGATCGAGTCGCAGCTATGAGCGATGACGCGGGCATCCGGCGATGCGTGCTTTCGTTGCCGGATGCCCGCGGTCGGGCGCTACCGAACGAGCCGGTCTCGTGCTTGATGTGCGGACGTCGCCACATGCGCTGACGACACTGCACGCGCGCATGTAGCGGCCGCTACCGTTCACTCGGGACGGTGTTCATGCGGGTCGTGCTGTTGCTGCGGTTGCTCGGAGTGATGCTGCGCAGGCTCGGGTTGTCGTGGCTGCGGTGCTGCGTGTTCCTGCGGTTGCGGCTGGGCATGCGGCTGCATCTCCCTGCGCTGCTGTTGCTGCTGCGCCTCGTTGCGTTGCTGCATCTCGGCCCGTTGTTGCTGTTGCTGCTGAGCCTCGTTGCGCTGCTGCATCTCTGCGCGTTGTTGCTGTTGTTGAGCCTCGTTGCGCTGCTGCATCTCCGCGCGCTGTTGCTGTTGTTGAGCCTCGTTGTGCTGCTGCATCTCCGCGCGTTGTTGCTGCTGTTGAGCCGCGTTGTGCTGCTGCATTTGCTCGCGTTGCTGTTGCTGCTGAGCTTCGTTGTGTTGCTGCATCTCCTCGCGTTGCTGCTGCATCGCGTTGCGTTGTTGCTGTTGCTGCGCTTCGTTGCGCTGCTGCGCCTGCTCCCGTTCCTGCTGCATCGCCTGTTGCGCATGCATCTGGCCGCCGGGTGCCTGCCGACCCGATGCATCGGCATGCGGCGCGTTCTCGCGGTTCTGCTCGAACGCGTTCGGCGCCGGTCGCGCACCGGGGCGTGTGTCGTTCGCGCCGAAGTGCGGCATCGTCATCGGCGCGGCGCCGGGAGACGGCCGCATCGCCTGCTCGCGCGGCGGCTCCGAGCCTGGCCGCATGCCGTTGCGCTCGAACGTATTGTTGTTGGTGACGTTGCCGCCGTAGTTGTTCGTGATGCGCGTGTTGCGGATGTTGGTGACGTTGTTGACCACGGTGGTCGACTTCGTCACGTACGTGGTGTGGTTGTACACCACGGCCGGACGCTGCCAGCCATCGTGCCGGTCCGGGCCGCCCTGATGCGGCGCGCCCCAGTTCATGCCCCACGCGTGCCAGCCCCAGTCGTGGTGCCCGAAGATCGCGGCGCCCACCGCAATGCCGATACCGAACGTGACCACGCCGGCCGCCACGGCTTCGCCGGTGGTGTAGGCGGGCGGCTGGTACACGTAGCCGGGATAGGACGACACCGGTTCGCCATAGACGACGGTCGGGTTGTACGACGGCACGTAGACGACGTCCGGCTGCGCGGGCTCGATCTCGATGGCCTGCTCCGGCGGCGGGATGATGGCCGGGCCGCTGTAGACCACCGGTGCGTCGGCGGACGGCGCATAGTTGGCCGGTGCGGCCGGTGCGACCTGCGTGACGTGCAACTGGCTGCCCGAGCGCAGATGGCCCGATGCCTGCGCCCGCTGGCGCATCACCTGGATCGCATTCATCACGTCGGTCGGATCGTTGTAGTACGCCTGGCCGAGCGCGGTCGTCCACGCCGGGTTCGACGCCATTTGCGCGAGCACCGCGGGGAAGGCGGTCAGCGCCTTGACGGACGGATCCCACGGCTGCGTATCGGCGGCGGTAGCGAGTGCCTGCCCCTTCAGCGACGGATTCTGCCCGACCCAGGTGTTGGCGGCGGCGATCTGGTCCGGGTACGTGGCGCCCGCGAGCACGAGCGCGACGAGCTTGTCCGGAAAGAGCGCGATCGGCGCGACCATCTGGTAGAGCTGGTCGGCGCTCGGCGGCGTATATGCAACTGGCGTCGACGCGGGCTGCGGCGCGGACGCGGCGCCGGTATCGCTCGCCGGCGCGGACGGCGTGGACGCGCTGTCGTTCTTGTTACAGGCCGACAGCCCGAGCAGCGACACGATGAGGGATGACGCAATCAGCGTCCTGACGGGATGACGGGGTGCGGAGGTAGCGTTCATGGCGTTCGTTCGATGTAGGGGAGGCGTAAGCGGGTATACGGGTCACGCGACCGGCTCGAGCACGGTGCCGGCATCGTCCTTCGTGCCTGTTCCGGGGGCATCGGCCGGAGAAGGAGACGGACGGGAAGATCGGGTCTGCATGGTTGTTGTTCCTCGATCGTTTGATATTCAGATAAACGCGCGACGGGTGCGGAAGGTGTCGCCATGTTGTGTAACAGTATGTGAGTGCCTTGCGATTTGAAAGCATCGGGAAGCAATGAACAAACCTGACATGCGAAAAACCCGCGAGGCCGTGAGGCCGTCGCGGGTTTTTCGTTGCGGGCGGGACGGTTCCGGCCGTGGGCCGGAGCGCCGGTTACCGTGCCGTCATCACGCCATCATCGCGCGAAATCCGACGTGCTCTTGATGAACGCGTTCAGCTTCGAGATGTTCACGCTGCCGAAGCCGGTCGTCGCGTCCCAGCCGGCTTTCGCGTTGTAGCCGTAGGTACCGCTGCCGTTGTTGCCGGACGTGACGTCGTGCAGCAGCGCCGCGTTGCTCGGGAAGTACTTGTAGATGCTCGACGCCGGGAAGCCGAGCGCGTTGTTGTTGGCCGATTGCAGACGTGCCCAGATACCCGTGAAGATCGGTGCGGCGAGACTCGTGCCGCCTTCATTGTTCAGGTAGCCCGAGCCCCACAGCGTGTTGGACGTCTGACCGTTCACGACGAGGATCGCGCCGGTGCGCAGGTCGGCGTCGAAGCCGACGTCCGGCAATGCGCGCTTGGTCGATCCGGTGAGGCTCGACGATTGCCACGACGGTGCGGCCTCGTACTTGCTGTAGCCGCCGCCCGTCGACCACACGGTGCCCGGCTGCCAGCTCGGATCGTTCCACACGACTTCGCTGTTGTACGCGTTGGTCGACGTCGTGGTGAACAGCGTCGTGCCGCCCACCGCGATCACGTACGGGGACGTCGCCGGCTCGCTGACCGTGTAGGTCGAGCGCGATGGCGTGCCGCTCGCGCATTCGTACGCGCCGTGGTCGCCGGCCGATACGGAGAAGGTCTGCCCCTGTGCGACGGCCTGCTTGAAGATGGTGTCGTCGGTCGTCTGCGAGCCGGTGCTGTTCGCCGACGATTCGCACACGCCGAGCGACACGTTGATGACCTTCGCGACGTTGTCGCTCACCGCCTTGTTATAGGCGGCGGTGATGGCCGTGAGCGTCATCGACGGCGCCACGTAGAACACGACCTGCTTCACGCTGCCGCCGGCGGCGCCGACGATCGACTGGCTGTCGAGATTCCATTCGACGGTGCCGTCGGTGTCGGTGTACGAGCTGCCGGACGGGCCCGTCTTCACGATGCTGCTGCTGATCGTGCCGAGACCGTTGTTCGCGGCGAACGTGTTGAGGTCGCTGACCGTCTGCGACAGATCGCCTTCGGAGATGATGCCGACCGTGGTCTGCGATGCCGTCGGCGTGCCGTCGCCGCCGTAGATCGACGAGAACTCGGTCGGGTTGTGCGGCACCGCGGATGCGCCCGCCGGGATCGTCAGGTTACTGGTGTTGCCTTGCGGCTTGCTGCCCGCGCCGGTGTGCATCAGTTCGACGTTCTGCAGCCCGAGCACCGCGCCGACGATGCCGCCGATCGCGTTCGGCACCTGCGCGGCATCGGCGTTCGCATAGACGCTGCGGCCGTTGCGGGTGAAGCGCTTGAGCGTCGTGCGGAACCCGGACTTGATCGTGGCCGCGGTGCCGGATGCGGAGACGAGCAGGCGGTTCGGCGCGACCACGATGTCGACGAAGCCGGCCTTGCGCAGGTGCGCGACGACGGCCGCGACCTGCTGGTCGGTCGGCGCGTATTGCGCGGCGAACTGCGCGGGCGTGAGGAACTGCTTGTAGTGCGGCGAGCCCGGCGTGTGCAGGTCGCGCAGGTACTGGTCGAGTTGCGCCTCGTTGCGCAGGTTCAGACCGAGCACGATGTCGACCGTTTCACCGGGCGCCATTTCGGTCGCGGTTGCCGCCGCGGCCGCGGTGCTTGCCGCCGGCGCGCCGGCGGTACTGCTGCTTTCGCCCTGCTGGACGAGCGGCAGGAATCCCTTGGTGCGTGTCTCGGTCCAGCCGGCCGCCGGTGCGGCATGGACGGCCGTCATGCCGAACGTAGCGGCGGCTGCGGCGGCGAAGGCGAGCTTGGCGATGCGGATGTGCTTGTGTTTCTTGTCTGCAACCTGATTCATTTGAATTACCCCTCCGGTTGAACATCGAACGGCACGAACAACAACGGTCGACAGCGGCGCGGGTCGTGCACCGCCGAGATCCGTCGCGCCCGCACGGATGGTGCGGACGCAACGGGGCCTTTCGCCCGACTCGGAAAGACGGTCGTCATCCGAGGGCGAAATGCTGGAATGCGCGGTAACGGGAGGGCTGCGCCGCGACGGGAAGCAGCCGGATGTGACGCAGGCGGGATGGCTAGAGCAACAGCTTCGGTGTCCTGCTCATTCGGTTCGATCCTTCGGCTCGCTGCCGGACGGCAGGTGCCCAATGAAATGCATCGGATGTTGCATGCACCGACGCCAGGAGGATGGGGTCGGCGACGAGAACTTCGTTGCGGCGGAAGCGAAATGCGTGGAGCGGAAGCGGCTGCGTGTCTTGCAATTCGTCAGATTACTTGCATCGGACGGTATCAAGAATGAAAGTCGGGTGTCAAACTTTTTCTGATTATATGAAACAAAATTAAATAGAATAAAGTGAAATGATTTTGAAAATATTGGCGGTGATTTGTAATTTTCAAACCCGGCATTGGATGCAATGGCGGATTGGTTCGCTTGATCATTGACGAATCGATTCGTAATGCGTGAAGCGTTGTCGAGGAATCATTCGAGTCGCCGGTGCTTGTCGTTCGGTGCGGCATGGCCGGTTCGGGCGGAGGCGAGCGTCCGGCGAACCAGCCTGGCGAGATCGATGGCCGCCGCGACCAGTCCGACCGGCAGCATCGTTGCGAGAACGAGATAGGTCGACGCATCGTGATAGATCGCGTCGCGCGGATGATCAACGCAGCCGTGCCAGCCGCCGTCCCGATTTGCCGGTTCCGTGGCGCCGGCCCTGTCGGCTTCCGTGGCCGGATCGAAGTGGCGACACGTCGCGGGCGGTTTGCCGCGCGTCAACCGGCGTTCGTCTGCCACCCGAGCCCGAGGCTCTTCTGCAGCGACACGTAATCCTTGATCAGTTCGGCTTGCCCGGCAATCACGTTCTGCTGCGCGGCGAGCGCTTCGCGCTGCGTATCGAGCAGATCGATCATCGACGCGACGCCCGCGCGATAGCGTTCGTCCATCAGCGTGGCCGAATGCGTGGCCGACGTCTGCACCTTGGTGAGCGCGACGACGTGTTCGCGCTGGTGTCCGTAGCGCTGCAACGACGTGTTCGCGTCCTGCAACGCGCCGAGCACCGCTTTCCGGTAGTTCGCTTCCGCTTCGTCGCGCGACGCTTCGGCGGCGCGCACCGCGCCGCGCGTGCGTCCGAAGTCGAGGATGTTCCATTGCAGGTACGGCGCGCCGACCCACGTGAAGTTCTGCTTGCGGAACAGGTGGCCGGGGTCCGTCGCGCTGAAGCCGAGATCGCCGAGCAGCGTCACTTTCGGGAAGTAGTCTGCAATGTGTTCGCCGATCTGCGCATTGCTCGATGCGAGCCGGCGCTCGGCCGCGCGGATGTCCGGCCGCTGCTTCAGCAGCGTGGCCGGATCGCCGACCGGCACGCTCGCGGGCAGCACCGGCAGCGGCGTGTCCGGCGCCGACAGCGCGGCATCGAGTGCGCCGGGCGCGCGGCCGGTCAGGATGGCCAGCCGGTCGAGCGACTCCGTCACCTGCGCGTCGAGCGGGATCAACGACGCGCGCGTGTTCTCGACCTGCGTCGTCAGGCGCTCGATGTCCGCATCCGCGGCGACGCCGCGCGCGCGGCGCTGCTCGGTGAGTTCGAGCATCTTCTGCTGCAGCTCGGCCGTGCGCTGCGACAGCGCGAGCCGTTGCTGCTGATCGCGCAGGTCGACATACGCGGTTGCCACTTCGGCCGCGATCGACACCTGCGTGTCGGCGAGATCGGCGTCGACTGCTTCCGCCTGCGCGGAGGCGGCTTCGACCGCGCGACGCGTGCCGCCGAACAGGTCGACTTCCCAGGTCGCGTCGAAGCCTGCCGAATACAGTTGCAGCGGACCGGAGCCGCCGAGCGACGGGGACGTGCCGCCCGACTGGTTCGAGCTGTCCGACGGCAGCAGCGAGCCGAGCGCGCTGACGTCCGGCTCGCGCATGCGGATCGCGGCGACGGTGGCCGACGACTTCGGCAACTGGGCCGCGCGCTGTTGCGAGAGCTGCGCGCGCGATGCCCGCAAGCGCGCCTGCGCGGCGTGCAGATCGGGGTTGTGCGCGAGCGCGGCGGCGATCAGGTCGTCGAGCCGGCGATCGTGCAGCGCATGCCACCACGTGCTCGGCGCGGGTGCGGCGGTGTCGACGCCGGATGCCGGCGCGCGCACGAAGGTCGGCGCGTCGGGCGCCGCGGGCGCACCGTGGTAGTCGGGGCCGACCGTACAGCCGGCGAGCAGGCAGGCGGCCGCGCACAGCGTGAGCGCGGGGCGGCGGGGCAGGGAGAAGGGCTTCATCGCGTAAGACGGTTCAATGGCCGGATGACATCGGTTGCGGGCCGCGCGGCGTTTTCAGCAGCAGCGCGAGCGGCACGCACGCAAGCAGCGCGAGGCCCAGCAGGTAGAAGGTTTCGGAGTAGGTCATCACGACGGCCTGGACCTGGATCTGCTGCGCGAGCTGGCCGAGCGCGCGCATGTTCGAATACGCGAGGTCGCCCGTGTGGGCGAACCAGTTCGCCGCGTAGTCCGACAGCCGCTGCTGCCCGATCAGCGAATTGGCCGTCACCGATTCGCGCAGCGCGGCGGCATGGAAGGTCGTGCGCCGGTCGATCACGGTGCCGATGATCGCGAGCCCGATCGAGCCGCCGAGGTTGCGCGCCATGTTGTAGAGCCCGGCCGCATCGCCCGAATCCTCACGCGCGACGGCGGCCATCGACGCCTGGTTCAGCGGCATCATCGCGAGCATCTGCGCGACACCGCGAATCAGTTGCGACCAGATGAAATCGTGGCCGACGCTCTGCGCGGTCAGGCTGATGTCGAGCATGCAGCTCACGCAGAACAGCAGCAGGCCGGAAATCACGAGGATGCGGAAGTCGACCTTGCCGAGCAGGCGCGGCAGGATCGGCATCACGAGAAACGCGGGCAGGCCCGACAGCAGCATGATCGAGCCGGCCTGTTCCGCGTTGTAGCCTGCGACGATCGCGAGGAACTGCGGCAGCAGGTACGACACGCCGTACAGACCGGCGCCCACCGCGGACACGATCACGATCACGCTCGCATAGCGCGGGTTGCGCATCAGCGACAGGCGCATGATCGGCCGCTTTGCGAAACGCTGCGACAGCGCGATCAGGATCATCCCGGCGAGCGACACGTAGCTCAGCGTCACGATCATCTGCGACTCGAACCAGCGTTCGCGCTGGCCTTCCTCGAGCACGACGGTCAGCGAGCTCAGCCCGATCGCGAGGCCCGCGATCCCGAGCCAGTCGGCATTGAAGAAGGTGTGCCATTGCGGCTTGTCAGATGGCAGCCCGAACACCAGCAGCGCCATCAGCAGCAGGCACACCGGCAGGTTCAGGAAGAAGCACCAGCTCCAGCTCACGTTCTCCGCGAGCCAGCCGCCCAGCACGGGGCCGAACAGCGGGCCGAGCAGCACGATCAGGCCGAACAGCGTCATCCCGACCGGCAGTTGCGACAGCGGCAGCCGCGTGCGGATGATCGTTTGCGCGGTCGGGATCAGCGCGCCGCCCGTGAAGCCCTGGCCGATGCGCCCGGCGATCATCATCGCGAGCGAATGCGACCAGCCGCACATCATCGAGAACGCGATGAACAGCGCGGCGTTCGTCAGCAGGAAATTACGCAGTCCGAACACGCGCGTGAGCCATGCGGCGAGCGGGATCATCACGATTTCCGACATCAGGTAGCCGGTCGAGATCCATGTGCCCTCGGTGCCGGTCGCGCCGATTTCGCCCTGGATCTGCGGCAGCGCGGAGTTCGTGATCGAGATGTCGAGCGTCGCCATCAACGCGCCGAGCGCGCCGGCGGCGACCGCGATCCAGTCGGTCACGCTCGCGCGGTCTTCGTGCGGCGGCGCGGGTGGGGTGGTGGCGGCGTCAGCCATGCTGCTTCTCGTTGTCGGCCGAATGCGTGTCGACGTCCACGGTCACGGACAGCCCCGGCAGCAGCAGGCGTTGCACGCGCGCATTCACGGCGAGGCGGATGCGCACCGGCACGCGCTGCACGATCTTCGTGAAGTTGCCGGTCGCGTTCTCGGGCGGCAGCAGCGCGAACTGCGCGCCCGTGCCCGGCGCGAAGCTATCGACGGTGCCGGAGAGCGTGTCGTCCGGCAGCGCGTCGACGTGCAGTTCGACGGGCTGGCCGATGCGCATCCGGCCGATCTGCGTTTCCTTGAAGTTCGCGACGAGGTAGATCGCATCCACCGGCACGACGGTCAGCAGGCGCGTGCCGGGCTGCACGTACTGGCCGACGCGCACCGTGCGGTCGCCGACGCGGCCGTCGAGCGTGCTGCGCACGATCGTGTTGTCGAGATCGAGTTGCGCCTGTGCGGCGCTGGCTTGCGCGGCTTCGAGCTGCGCACGCGCCTGTTGCAACTGCGCGGTAAACGACGCGATCTGCGTGCGGGCGGCAGCAATCGACGCGTGGTTCGCGGCAAGCGTCGCGGCGGCCTGGTCGCGCGTGCTCTTCAGATCGGCGACGCGCTCGTGCGTTTCGGCGCCGGTCGCCGCGAGCGGCGCATAGCGCGCGTATTCGTCGCTCGCATGCCCTGCGTTGATCTGCGACACCTTCGCCTGCGCTTCGGCCTGTTCGAGGTTCGCGCGCTGCTGGCTGATGTCCGCTTCCGCGCGCGCGATGTCGGCGCGGCGCGCGTCGACGGTCGCGGTCGATTGCGCGAGCGCGACCTGGTACTGGCGGACGTCGAGCCGCACGAGCGGATCGCCGGCCTTGACCGTCTGGTTGTCGCGCACGTAGACGTCGGTCACGTAGCCCGCGACCTTCGGCGCGGCCGTCATGTTGTCGGCCTGCAGGTAGGCGTCGTCGGTGCTTTCGATGAAGCGCCCGACCGTCCACCAGCGGCCGAGCCACACGGCGCCGCCGATCGCCGCGAGCACGGCGACGGCGATCAGGATGCGCCGCTTCGAGCCGCCGTTGCGCGGCGATGGTGCGGGTTCCTGACGATCTGCTTTCGACGGCGGGTCTTGCGGCGTTGACATGCGGGCATCCAATTTATTCCGATCGGAAGAATTATTCCAGTTGCTAGAATTGTGTCAAGTAGAATGTCGGGCGATCGAATGACGAGGACGGCATGAACGAAGCGAAGAAGCTGCGGCGCACATCGGCGGTGGGCTACGCGCGCGGCGACGAGACGCGCCAGCGGATCATCGAGGCGGCAATCGAGCTGTTCGGCGAATACGGGTTCGCCGGTGCGTCGACGCGCGACATCGCGGCGAAGGCCGGCGTGAACGCGCCGGCGCTGCAGTACTACTTCGAGAACAAGGAAGGCGTCTACCGCGCGTGCGTCGACGCGATGGCCGAACTCGGCTGGAGCGTGCTGGGCCCGGCGGTCGAGCATGCGCGGGCGGTGCTGGACGCGCATGCGGACGTCGACGCGCTGATCGACGCGTTCATCGGCATCCTTCGCATGCTGGCCGACCGGATGTTCACGGTACCGAAGACGCTGGGCCAGCGGATGTTCTTCGCGCGCGAGCAGGTCGGGCAGGAGCCGGCGAGCGCGACGGAAATCCTGATGAAGCGCGTGCGCAAGCCGCTCAACGACGTCAGCGCCGAGCTGATCGGCCGGATCTCCGGGCGGGCGGCCGACGACCCCGTCACGCGGCTGCGTGCGATGAGCCTGTTCGGGCAACTGACGGTATTCCATCTCGTGCCGCGCTCCACGCTGCAACTGCTCGACTGGGAGAGTTTCGACGGCGAAGGCGGTGCGCTGCTGATGGCGACCATTGCCGATCAGACGCGCGTGCTGCTAGAACACTGGCATGCGCAGCGCGGCGCGGCGGGCGGTGAACAGGCCGTCGGCGCGAAGCCGGCCGTGCGGGCGAACGCATCGAAGCGCGTTCCGCACACAAAGAAGAACGCCGCGCATTGAGCGCGGCGGTCAAGTCGTCAGGAAGGCGATCACGCCGCCGGCATCGGCATGATCAGTCCGGCTTTCGCGCCGGAGCCTGCGTCGGTGCCGCGGGCGGCGGTGGTTCGGCGGCCGGCGTGCCGGTGGTGTGCTCGCCGTTCTCATGGGTATCGTCGTTCCCGGGCCCGGCAGGCCGCGAACCCTGGTCATACGCGACGAGACTGCGCTGCGGATTCGCGATCCGGATCCCGCGTTCGGCGAACATCACCGCGATCCGCCGATTGAATTCGCGCTGCACGCCCCAGCGCGCCGAGTCCTTGCACTGCACTTGCCCCGCCAGCGCGATCGTCGCGCCGTCGACCTGGTCGATGCCCCAGTAGCTGAAGTCCGACAGGATGCCGTTCTGGTAATTCGGGTCTTCGCGCAGCGCGGCGCCGATTTCCTTCAACGTCGCGATAGCGCGATCAATGTCCTGGCCGTACGCGATGCTGACCTTCACGGCCGCGTTGCCGAGCCCGCGATTCGTGTTGTTGACGGTCGTCACCGAGCTGAACGGGATCGTGTACAGCGACCCGTCGCCTGCGCGGAGCCGCACCGTGCGGATCGACAGGTATTCGACCGTGCCGGATACGCCGGCGAGCGTGACCCAGTCGCCCACCTGCATCGCGTTTTCCATCAGCAGAAAGATCCCGGTGATGAAATCCTGCACGAGCTTCTGCGAGCCGAAGCCGAGCGCGACGCCGAAGATGCTCGCGCCGGCGAGCAGCGGGCCGATGTTCACGCCGATTTCGCTGAGGCCCGTCAGCACGACGACGAGCGCGATCATGATGAACAGCAGCGAACGCAGCATCGGCAGCAGCGTGCGCAGCCGCGCGGCCCGCACGAGATTGCCTTCGCGGGTCCACTGCTGCAGGCGCCGCTCGATCGAGATGTTCGCGGCTTCCCACACGATCAGCGCGACGACGGCCGCGATCGCGATCGTCATCAGCGCCGACGCGAGCCGATGGCCGATCGTGCCGCTCTCGAATGCGTTGAAGATCGGCACGCCCCAGATCTGCAGCAGCAGCACGACGGTCACGACCGCGATCACCGCCGACACGATCTGGCGCAGCAGCGGGTAGTAGCGATACGCGTGCAGGTGGACGAGCGTGCGATCGTCGTCGCGCTGCTGGAACAGCCGCGCGAGCGCGCCGAACACGATGATCGACACGATCCGCATGCCGATCATCACGGCGATCGAGCGGCCGCCGAGCGTGATCAGCACGCGATAGCCGTTGTGGACGTCGAGCGCCCACACGAACCACAGCGCCATCACGACGAAGACCGAGACGGGCGCCCACGCGTCCGCGAGCGCATTGCCGATCATCGCGAAGGTGGGGCGGTCCTCGCAGGCCGCGCGGATGCGCGCGGCGACCGGCCGGCGGCACTGCAGGATCAATGCGGAGACCATCAGGTGGCCGACGAGCGCGACGGCCTTCAGCAGCGCGACGTGGCCGGCATCGCTCAGGCCGAAGTTCGCGGCGATCTCGACCGCAGCCGTGCAGGCGCCGACGACGATCGCGATCCGCGCGATCGAGCGTTGCGCGAATGCGGCCCACGCGTCGCTGATGTGCAGCAGCCGCAGCTGCCGCGCATCGGGCTGGAAGAACAGCCGGCTGACGATCGTCACGAGGCGGCAGATCACGTAGATGTCGATCAGCGATTCGAGCGCGCGCTCGACCGGTGTGGCGGTGTTGTCGAGGACCGACATCGTCAGGCTCGCGACGCCGACGAACACCAGCAGTGGCACGACCCGCAACGCGAGGCCGACCAGCGCGCGCGGCATCCGGCGCAGCAGGGTGGTGTGGCGGCGCGCGTGGCCGCGGCCTTGCGATGACGAGTGGGTCGCATCCTGCGTGCCGGGCTGGCCGGCGGAGTCAGGTGGCGCGGGCTCCGGCGCGATGTCGTCGTCGGGCTCGGGCGATTCGGCTTCGCTGCGTCGCGACGCCTCGGCGCGACGCGCGGTGAGTGCGGCCAGCGCGCGCCGCAGCAGCCGCTTCGCGAACCATTCGACGGCGAACGCGGGCACGAGCACGGCGAGGATGATCAAGATCGCGTGCATGAGGTCCGCGCGTTCGTCGGCGCGGACCAGCCGTTCGTGCCACCAGCTTCCGACCGAGCCGACATCGAGCAGCGAGTGTAGCGACTCGTTCAGTGCGCCGCCGATTTCCGCCGCCCAGTGCGATCCCTGCCGGACGACCATCGACGCGAGCCCGTTCGTCGTGAGCGTGGCGGGGGCCGCCGCCGACGACGCGGCACTGGCCGCGGTTGCGCTGCTTGCGGGAACCGCGGGCGTGCTCAACACGCCGACGGCCGCGATCGCACGCAAGGTCGTCTCGACCTGTTCGCGTTCGCGCGGGTTCTGCAGCACGGAGAGCGCCTGCTGCGCCTGTTGCGGCGTCAGCGCGGGCGTGGCGCCGGAGGCAGCCGAGGCGGCGGCCGGGGCAGGGGTGGCCGCGTGAGCGGTCGATACGACGGCGGCGAGCAGCCAGCCGAGCAGGAAAAGTCGCATGAGTAGGCATGCGGGCGCGCTTTGACACGCGACCCGCCGGTCTGGACGATGGGCGGAAGTTAACATGATCGCGATCGGGGCCGAATAGTTCCGTCGATGCATATTCGAATCGGGCATACGGCAGGCGCGGCGGGCGTGTGCGGCCAGCCGGAAGGTGCGCGTCGGACGGGAAATTGTCTGACCGCGAATGCGTGCGGCCCGCTATTCGGGAGTCGCATGCGTGCGCGATCGTCGCACGTGACGCGATGGCCTCGATGGTGCTTGAGCCGGGAACGAAATGTGCTCGCCGTCGATCGCCGGCGTGCTGCCGGCAGCTTCGTGCGCATGAAACTGATTCGAATTCCTGATGAATTATCCGTGGTCATCATGGAAGATCGGCAGCACGTGCTCGGCGATTTCTTCGATGATCTCGCGGACGGGCCGGTCCGAACCGGGGTTCAGCGTGACGTGATGCGTGCCGGCCGCGCGCATGCCGCGCAGGATGTCGATCAGCGCGTGCCGGCCGGTCGCATAACCGAGCGGCAGCGCAGTGGCCGGCGCATCGGGGTTCGACGCGAGATCGAGCCGCATGGATACGCCGAACGCGCGAAATGCTGGCTGCGGGAGCCGGTCGACGGCCGCGCGCCACATCAAGTAGCGGGCGCGCTGCGTGTCCGGATCGCGGTGATACGTCATCCAGCCGATCGAGTTGCGTGCGATCCAGTCGACGCTCTGTCCGCCGGAGCCGACCGCGAGCATCGGCACTGCGTCGTCGCCGCGCGGCAACAGCGTGAACTCGGGTGCATCGGGCGGCGCTTCGTCGGGCCGCACGCGCGACGGCACGCCGAGCGCGGCCGTGACGATGTCCCAGTGCCGGCGATACCGGTCGCGTCGCGTTTCCGCATCCACGCCGAACGCCGCATATTCGGGCGGCCGGTCGCCGGAGCCGAGCCCGAGGATGAAGCGCGAACCGGACAGCGTCGCGACCGACAGCGCACCTTTCGCGATATGCAGCGGATGGCGCAGCGGCAACACGATCGCGCCGCTGGCGAGCACGATCCGGCGCGTGCGCGACGCGAGCGCGCCAAGCAGCACCCATGGGTCGAGATGCCCGACCGGGTCGGGATAGTCGGCGCTGTTCAGCGGCACGTCGCGAATCCACAGTGCGCGAAAGCCGAGCCTGTCGGCAAGCGCAGCGAGTTCGAGCTGCTCGTTGAAATCCGCGATGGTGTTGCCGCTGCGAAGCAGCGGCAGCGTCAGGCCGATCGACAGCCGCTCGGCCGAGAAGACGCGGCGTGCGACGTCGGCGCGCTCGGAGGCGGGCAGGGACATGTCCATTCCTTGAAGACGGGTGAGGCAGGCTCGCGACGCGAGCGATGCCGTGCCCGCATGCTAACGTGTTTGCGCGCGGCTTGCGGCGCGTGCTGCACCGGCAACCGGACGCAGCGGCGGTTCCGGCATAATCGACGCGTCCCGTCATCAGGCAATGATCAGAATGAACGTACTTCAGCAGACGATGGCCGGCCTCGCGGCGAGCGCGGTGCTGTCCGTAGCGGCAGGCAGCGCTGTCGCGGACGAAACGCCACGCGCCGATGTCTGCAAGACTGCGGAAGAGTCGGGCGTCACGGCCGACATCCGCAATTGCCTCGGACTGAAATACGATGCGGCCGACAAGCGGCTGAACGCCGTCTACAAGACGAAGATGGCGAGCCTCGACGAAGCGGGCAAGCTGAGGTTGCGCAACGACGAGCGTCGCTGGCTCAAGGCACGCGATGCCCGCTGCGCGGAGTCGCGACAGCCCGATGCAGGCGGCACGCTCGGGCTCGTCGAGCACGACAGTTGCCTGGTCGACGAAACCGAACGCCGCGTGAAGGTGCTCGAAGCCTATCGTTGACCGGAGCGCTTCGGTCGCGCGATCGACTGTAAGAAGATCGTCAGCGTCGCGCGGATCCTCTCGGCGCAGCCTCCCGTCCCATTCCTGTAACACCGTCGTCGCGGCAAACGCTGCGTACCAACGTCGATCGAGCGGGCCTTTTCCCGTCGTTTCACTTTCGAAACGTTCGCGTGTATTCATCGCGGCCCGATGCGCAGTGGGGCCATTTCACCTGCCCGCGCGGCCTTGTGCCGCGAAGCATGGTGCGCTCCTTGCATATCCGTATGGGCCGTGAGCGCGATCGCCGGCGGAGTCGGTCCGGCAATCGCTTCAGTGGGTCGGACGCATAGAAGACGGGGACAAGAGAATGAAAACACACCGAATCGCAACGCATCGTGTTGCAAACATGAATCGCCGACCTGCCCGTGGATTCGCTTCGCCGCTGATTGTGGCGACATGAGCACACGGCTTTCCGTTCCATCCGATCGAATCAGGTTCGTTCTGGACGACGACGTGCAAGCGTGACGCACGAGGCCGACAGGTGCCAGTCGGCCGTCGGGGATGAGCCGCTGGTGCACGCAGATGGGCGAGCATGACTTCCGGATCGTGACTTCGACGCGCAAGACGCGAGCGCGACGCATGCCGCCATGCGTCGCACGCGCTGCATGGCGACGATCCGCGCGACATCGGGCAACCGAAGACGTAGTTCAGGGGAAAGGTCCGCCGGCCGCATCGCGGCGGATGCGACGACATTGTGCTGTCAGTTGATCCACTACCCCGATGGATCAATTGTTGAAGCGCCCATCGCCATGTGGTCGATGGGCGTCTTTTTTTGATGTGCCGGTTTGCCGCGCGGACCGCCGGCCGGATCGCACGGCGTTCTGTATGATGTGCTGGCGCGCTGGCCGCCCGTGCGGGCGCACGGCCTGCCGGCACTCCGATCACGTACCGCCGACATGAACGATACCGCCTTGCACGACCCTTCATCCGCCGGCATCGAGCCGGCTGCGCTCGATGCGCTGCACACGTTCGTCGAGCGCCATCCGCGGCTGCTCGTGCTGACCGGCGCCGGCATCAGCACGGATTCCGGTATTCCCGGCTATCGCGACCGCAACGGTCAATGGATGCGCTCGCCGCCGATCCAACTCCACGAATTTCTCGGCTCCGACGCGGCGCGCCGACGCTACTGGGCGCGCAGCATGATCGGCTGGCCGGTGGTCGGCCGCGCGCAGCCGAACCGCTCGCACGCCGCGCTCGCGCGGCTCGGCGGCGCCGGCCGGATCGAGCGGCTCATTACGCAGAACGTCGACGGGCTGCATCAGCGCGCGGGCAGCGGCGACGTGATCGAACTGCACGGCGGGATCAACGGCGTGACGTGCCTCGATTGCGGCGCGCATCATGCCCGCGCGACGATCCAGGCCGTCCTCGAAACGGACAACCCCGAACTGCTGGGCGCGCAGGCGGAGCCGGCCGCCGACGGCGACGCGCACCTCGAATGGGCCGCGCTCGACACGTTCCGCATTCCGGCCTGTCCCGCATGCGGCGGGCTGCTGAAGCCGGCGGTCGTGTTTTTCGGCGAGAACGTGCCGCGCGAACGCGTGGCGCTGGCGTCGCAGGCGCTCGACGCGGCCGATGCGCTGCTCGTCGTCGGTTCGTCGCTGATGGTGTATTCGGGCTATCGCTTCTGCGTGTGGGCGCAGGCGCAGAACAAACCCGTCGCCGCGCTGAATCTCGGCCACACGCGGGCCGATCCGATGCTGACGCTGAAGGTCGAGGCGCGCTGCGCGCCCGCGCTCGATGCGCTGACGGCGCGGCTGGGCGTCGGCGATCCCGCACCGGAGTGTGCATCGTGAGCGGGCCGATGTCGCCGCCGGACGCACCCGATCCGTCCGTGAGGCTGTCGGCGCCGGCGGCCGAGCGCAACCGCGCACCGATTCTCGACGTGCTGCGCCGCGTGCTGCCGGCGAGCGGCAACGTGCTCGAGATCGCGAGCGGCACGGGGCAGCATGCGGTCCATTTCGCACAGGCATTGCCGGCACTGCGCTGGCAGCCGAGCGACCCCGACGCGAATGCGCGCCGCTCGATCGCCGCGTGGGTCGCGCATGCCGGCCTCGCGAACCTGGCCGAGCCGCTCGCGTTCGACGTGCGCGATGCGGCGTGGCCGATCGCGGCGCTCGATGCGATCGTTTGCATCAACATGATCCACATCTCTCCGTGGGCGTGCACCGACGCGTTGTTCGCCGGCGCGTCGCGCGCGCTGCGCCCGGGCGGCGTATTGTTCCTGTATGGCCCGTATCGGCGCGAAGGCCGGCACACGGCGCCATCGAACGAAGCATTCGACCTGCAGCTGCGCAGCCGCGACCCGTCGTGGGGCGTGCGCGATCTCGAGACCGTCGTCGCGCTCGGCCTCGACCGCGGGCTCGATTGCATCGAGGTCGTCGAGATGCCGGCCAATAATCTGAGCGTCGTGTTCCGGCGCCTGCCGCACGCCGAGCAATGACACGCATGCGCGCATCGCGGCCGGGTTTCCACTATCCTTTCGCCTGTGCGCGCGGCCCGGTTCGGGTCGTGCCCCGTTTTTTCCGGAGAATCGAATAATGGGCAAACAAGCAATCGGTGTGATCGGGCTTGCGGTGATGGGCCGCAATCTCGCACTCAATATCGAGAGCCGCGGTTACGCGGTGTCGGTGTACAACCGCAGCCGCGAGAAAACCGACGAACTGATCGCCGAATTCCCCGGCCGCAATCTCGTGCCGACCTATACGCTCGAGGAATTCGTCGCGTCGCTCGAAACGCCGCGCCGAATCCTGATGATGGTGAAGGCCGGCGAAGCGACCGACGCGACGATCGCGTCGCTCAAGCCGCTGCTCGAGAAGGGCGACGTGCTGATCGACGGCGGCAACACGCATTTCACCGACACGATCCGTCGCAACCAGGAGCTCGCGCAATCGGGCCTGCACTTCATCGGCACCGGCGTGTCGGGCGGCGAAGAGGGCGCGCTGCGCGGCCCGTCGATCATGCCCGGCGGCCAGCGCGACGCGTATGACCTGGTCGAGCCGATCCTCAAGCAGATCGCCGCGAAGGCGCCGTCGGACGGCGAGCCGTGCGTCGCGTACATGGGGCCGGACGGTGCGGGCCACTACGTGAAGATGGTCCACAACGGGATCGAATACGGCGACATGCAGCTGATCGCCGAGAGCTATGCGGTGCTGAAGGACGTCGCGGGCCTGACCAACGACGAACTCGGCGCGGTGTACACCGAGTGGAACCAGGGCGAGCTCGACAGCTACCTGATCGAGATCACGTCGAAGATCTTCGGCAAGAAGGACGACGAAACCGGCAAGCACCTCGTCGACGTGATCCTCGATCGCGCCGCGCAGAAGGGCACCGGCAAGTGGACGAGCCAGAACGCGCTGGATCTGGGCGTGCCGCTGCCGCTGATCACCGAATCGGTGTTCGCGCGCGTGCTGTCGTCGCTGAAGACGGAGCGCGTCGCGGCCAGCAAGATCCTGTCGGGCCCGGCCGCCGCGCCGTTCGACGGCGATCGTGCAGCGTTCATCGAAGCGGTGCGTCGCGCGCTGTACCTGAGCAAGGTGATCTCGTACGCACAGGGCTTCGCGCAACTGCGCACGGCATCGGAAGAGTACGGCTGGAACCTCGACCTCGGGACGATCGCGAAGATCTTCCGCGCAGGCTGCATCATCCGCGCGCGTTTCCTGCAGAAGATTACCGACGCGTACGCGAAGGATCCGGCGCTTGCGAACCTGCTGCTCGATCCGTACTTCAAGGACATCGCCGCGAACTACCAGGCGTCGCTGCGCGATGTCGTGGTCGCCGCGGTGAAGGCAGGCGTGCCGGTGCCGGCGTTCGCGTCGGCGGTCGCGTACTTCGACAGCTACCGTTCCGAGCGGCTGCCGGCGAACCTTGTGCAGGCGCAGCGAGATTTCTTCGGCGCGCACACGTTCGAGCGTACCGACAAGCCGGGCAGCTTCCACGCGAACTGGGCGTAACCGGCCCGCGAGGGCGGCATTGTTGCGAAATTCTATTCTTTCAGTAGGGTTTTTGATTACCAGATCCCGGAATTGTTGGCTTCAAGGAAACAGTGTTTTCGTTCTTTCATGGTTTTCCCTAGGGGACGCCAGGACTAAACTCTGTTCCATCGCTGCAGACATGGTGTGTGCGGCGGAGCAAAAAAATTTCGGAGGTAATCATGAAATCGCTGATCGCAACGTTCGCTGCAGCTGCCGTCCTCGCCGTTCCCGCCGTGTCGTTCGCCCAACAAAATGCGCCCGTTACCCGTGCGCAGGTGAAGGCCGAACTGTCCGCGCTGCAACAAGCCGGCTACAAGCTCGGTAGCGACCGTACGAACTACCCGGTAAGCATCCAGGCCGCTGAAGCCCGTCTGAACCCGCAACAGAACGTCGCCGCTGCCGATACGACCGGCTATGGCGCACAACCGGTCGCCCAGCAAGAGTCGGGCGCTCCGGCCGTCGCGAAGACCGGCTGGCAAGTCAAGCGCGTGTCGGATGGCGCACCGGTCTACAAGGGTCGTTAATCGAACGGCCGCCCCGGCGGCCTGATCGGACCCCGAAGTACAAGCAGCCCGTCGTTCCGCATCGCGGAACGACGGGCTGTTTTCATTGGCGGGCCGGCCGGATCAGTGCAGCGGCCGCGGACCGCGTCCGATTGCCGCAAAGGGGCCGCCGGCCGGCTCCAGTGCCTGCAGCCACGTTTCGTCGTAGCCGCTGAGCGAGTCGAGCGCTTCGCGCAGCCGCTCGATCGCGAGTACCGGCAGCTCGACGCTGTGGCGGGTGGCGCCCGTCAGGTGCGTGACGCTCGCGAGCTGGACGAGCGCGTCGGCCGCCTCGGCGACGTCGGTGGCGAACAGCAGGTGCCGGTTGAGCAATTCGACGAGGCCGCTGGAACCGGCGAAATCCTCGGCGTTGAGCTGCACGGATAGAAACGTCGCGTTGTTCATTGTGATCTCCTCGTTGTCGCTGGATCGTGCTGCATTCCGCAGTATAGGAGGCGTCCGGCCAGGCGGCTCGATGCCGGTTGCCGCGGCCTCGCGGTGCGGCGCAAGCCCGCCGGATGGCCCGCCGGGCGGGGCTTGCGAGCCGCCGACATCCGTGTGCGGCGCCGCAAGAATGTTGCCGGAGCGCGCGCTTGTCGCGGTCAAGACCGCGACAAATGGTATCTTTGCCGATCGGAGCGACGCGAAAAAGGGCCGGTGAGTCCGCTCGCGTCGACGTTCCGCTGTGGAAACTGACGGCCGCGAGAGCGGTCGGATACTGGTCGGTCCGGCTTTTTGGCCGGACATCGTGCGTCGCGCGCCGGGGGGCGGTGAGCGGCGCGACGACGCAACTCCGGGAGGACCCTTGAAAAAAAATATTCCGATCCACGATGCCCTGGCGCGCTGGCTGCCGCAGGTGGCGCTCGTCGCCGCGGCCGCCGCGTTGACGGGCTGTACGATGACGCCGTGGACCGACAACTGGCAGCCGGTGCGCCCATCGACGCCGACGTCGGTCGCCACGCCGGGCGTGATCGCCGGCTATTACCGTGTGAATCCGGGCGACACGCTCGCGGGCATCGCGGCCGCCTACGGGCAGCGCGTGCAGGACGTCGCCAGCTGGAACCACATGGCGCCCACCGACGCCGTGTCGCCGGGCCAGGTGCTGCGCGTCGCGCCGCCGCCTGCCGGAACGTCGCTCGGGCAGCCGTCCGCTGTCGTCGCGCAACCCGGCTCGCTTGCATGGCCGGCCACGGGCAGCGTGGTGACGCCGTTTACGGCCGGCAAGACGCGCGGCATCGTGATCGCCGCCTCGGGGCCCGATCATTCGGTGCGTGCGGCGGCAAACGGGCGCGTGGTGTATGCCGGGTCCGGCGTGAAGGCTTACGGGCCGCTCGTGATCCTGAAGCACGATAACGGCCTCATCACGGCCTACGGGCACAACGGCAAGCTGCTCGTCAGCGAAGGCGACGCCGTGCGCGCGGGCCAGCCGGTCGCCGAGATGGGCACCGACGCGAGCGGCCGCTCGACCTTCGAGTTCGAAGTCCGGCAGAACGGCAAGGTCGTCGATCCGATGAACTTCCTGCCGCGCAACGGCGGCTGACCGGCCGCATCACGACGTGTGCGCCATGCGGCGCACACGCTCCCGCCTTCATCCTTCCTCGAGCGTCGCGGCGCCGGACTGTCTCGCATGATTGCCGAGCCAGCGGATGCCGAGCGCAAGTCCCGCTGCGCCGAGCGCGATCAACGAGCACTGGATTGCCACCGGCAGGTAGCCGTGCGGCCGCGGATCGACGAACGGGTACGGATACCAGTTTTCCAGCGCGCCGCGCACGAGCGTATAGCCGAGATAGACGACCGGAAAGCCGAGCCACGCGAACGCGCTGCGCCGCGCGATCGGCGAGCGCGGCTCCACGTACAGCCAGTCGCACAGCATTACGAGCGGCACGATCCGGTGCAGTACCCAGTTGTTGAAGGCCGGCGTAATGTGGCGCAGGGCATCGAGCCGCGCGAGCAGCAGCTCGTAGACGATCGCGGTGATCAGCACGTACAGCACGGCGGCGCCGCGCATGGATTCGTAGCGGGCCGAGCCCGGGCGCGCGATGCGCCGCAGCCCCGCGGTCAGCATGGCGGCCGCGTAGAGGCTGCTCAGTTGCGTGAAGTAGCTGAGATAGTTGCCGAGATGAAAGCTCGGCAGGGCCCAGTAGTTCGCGATGCTGTGCAGCGTAGTGGACACCGCGAGCAACGCAGCGATCAGCCGATAGGCCGCAACGAAGAACGCCTTGCTCATGATGGCCGCGTAACGTCGCACCAAAGCTCCATCGTGCCACAGCCGTTTGCGCCCGCGATGCGGATTTTCCATAGGCCGGCGCGCGGCGGGGCCGCACCGATCGCCGGTTATTTGATTCGGTCGCGCAACAGCGGGCGCGCGTGCGGCTACAATCGGGGCAGCCGCCCGGCCCAGGCCAGCCGCGGCGCGCTTTCCCCGAATACAACACGAGAAACACGAGACCAAGCATGAGAAACATCCTTGCGAAACAGACGCGCTACAGCTCGCCTGCGATCTTTTTTCACTGGGCTATCTTTTTGCTGGTGGCGCTGGCCTACCTGGCCATCGAGGTTCGCGGGCCGAAAGGCAGCGACAGTCGTGTGTTCTGGATGAACGTGCACCTGCTGGCCGGTACGTTCGTGCTGGTGCTGTCGGTGTTGCGCGTGCTGTGGCGGGCGGTCAGCCGCGTGCCGGAAGCCATCCCGCAGGCGACGCTGCTGAAGTGGCTGTCGAAGCTCGCGCATCTCGCGCTGTACGTATTCATCATCGCGCAGCCGCTGCTCGGCATCATGATGGTCAACATGGGCGGCAAGCCCGTGTCGCTCGACTGGATCGGCGTGTCGTTTACGCTGTTCGGCCCGGACAAGGCGCTGGGGCGGACGCTCAAGGAAGCGCACGAACTGATCGGCAATACGTTTTACTTCGTGATCGGCCTGCATGCGCTGGCCGCGCTCTATCACCATTTCATCCGGCGCGACGACGTGCTGCGGCGCATGGTGTGAGCGCCGCACGCTGACGCCGCGCAGCAGCCCCGGGGGCGCATGGTTGTATTGACAACCATGCGCCCCCGGGCCGTTTACCGGCTCGCACGGCTGGCTATCGCGGCGAACATTCTGTAACATCTCGTCTGTTTTTACATTCCGCTTACGCATCGCCGCGCATGTTGCATCGACATCGTCACTTGACCGCCTGGCTCGGCGTGTTCGCGATCTGGATCGCGATCGCGGCGCCGCTGGTGTCGCAGTGGCGCATCGCACAGGCGGCCACTCCCGATGCAATCGTCTGCAGTGCAGAGCATGGCGCGCACCGTTCGACCGGTGCGGTCGGCGCGCACGATCATGCCCTGCATCTCGATGCATGCGGATATTGCGCATTCTTCGCGCACAGCCCCGCGATCGGCGGTCCGGCCGCTGCATCGTTCGCTCTCGTCTCCGTCACGACCGTTTCCGCCGCCGCGCCGCAAGCCGTCGCGGCGCGCGACGATCGCTATCCGCGCGCGTATCCACGCGCACCGCCCGAGCGCGCCTGACGCGCTGTCTTCCGTCTTTTTCATCGCCGATATCCGTGCGGTCCGTCGAGACCGCGTGGAGGGCGTCACTCGGGCATTCGATCCATGAACACTATCTCGTTGCGCGCGCCGACGGCGTCGCGTCATTCCCGTCCGCGGCGCGTGCCGCGGATGCTGACACTCACCGTTCCCGCGCTGGCCGTCAGCGCCATGACCGCGGCGGCGGCCGCCAAACCCGCGGACGCGGCCCATGCGCCGACCGACGACGCGACCGTGCTGCTGCCGGCCATCGAGGTCGTCGCGTCGCCGCTGACGACACCGCTCGTCGTCGTCACCGATCCGAAGACGCCGCGCCAGCCGCTGCCGGCGAGCGACGGCGCGGACTATCTGAAGACGATCCCCGGCTTCACGTCGATCCGCAGCGGCGGGACCAACGGCGACCCCGTGCTGCGCGGGATGTTCGGTTCGCGGCTGAACATTCTCGCGAACGGGCTGCCGACGCTCGGCGCGTGCCCGAACCGGATGGACGCACCGACTTCGTATATCGCGCCCGAAAGCTATGACAAGGTCACGGTCGTGAAGGGGCCGCAGACCGTGCTGTACGGTCCCGGCGCTTCGGCCGGCACCGTGCTGTTCGAGCGCGTGACGCCGCGCTTCGAGCGGCCCGGCATGCGCTTCGAGGGCAGCGTGGTCGGCGGCTCGTTCGGCCGCAACGACCAGAACGTCGACGTGACGGCCGGCACGCCGGATGGATATGGCCGCGTGACCGCGAACCATGCGCACGCGCAGGACTACAAGGACGGCAATGGCAATACCGTGCCGTCGCAGTGGGACAAGTGGAACGCAGACGCGGCGCTCGGCTGGACCCCCGACGATCACACGCGCGTCGAACTGACCGCCGGCACTGGCGACGGCTACGCGCGTTATGCGGGGCGCGGGATGGACGGCGCGCATTTCCGTCGCGAGACGTTCGGCCTGTCGTTCGACAAGCGCCATCTCGGCGACGTGCTCGACCGGATCGAGGCGCGCGTGTACTACAACGAAGCCGATCACGTGATGGACAACTACACGTTGCGGCAGCCCGACCCGACCAGCAGCATGCCGATGCGCATGGCGTCCGAAGTGCGGCGCCGCACGCTCGGCGCGCGCGCGGCGGCGACGTTTCGCTTCGGCGACGACTTCAAGCTCGTGACCGGCGTCGATGCGCAATCGAACCGGCTCGACGCGCGCTCGGCGATGGGGCGGCAGAACTACGGCGACCAGCCGTGGAATGCGCAGGCGACGATGTGGAACGCGGGCGCGTTCGGCGAGTTGACGTGGTATGCGAGCGACGCGTCGCGCGTGATCGGCGGCGCGCGGGTCGACTACACGAGCGCGCGCGACAAGCGTGCGACGACGAGCGGGATGATGATGAACAAGCCGAACCCGACCTTCGACGACGATCGTGCGCGCGTGCTGCCGAGTGGTTTCGTGCGCTACGAGCGCGATCTCGCGTCGCTGCCCGTGACCTGGTACGCGGGGATCGGTCACGCGGAACGCTATCCCGACTACTGGGAGCTGTTCTCCGCGCAGCGCGGGCCGGCCGGCGCGATCAACGCGTTCTCCGCGGTGCAGCCGGAGAAGACCACGCAGCTCGACATCGGCGCGCAGTACAAGGGCGACCGCTTCGACGCATGGGCGTCGGCCTATGCCGGCTACGTGCAGGACTTCATCCTGTTCAACTACGCGGCCGGAATGATGGGCCCGACCACGCAGGCGACCAACGTCAACGCGCAGATCATGGGCGGCGAAGCCGGCGTGTCGTGGCGGCCGGTCGCGCCGCTGCGCGTCGAGACGTCGCTCGCGTATGCGTGGGGGCGCAACGCGACGAGCGGGGAGCCGTTGCCGCAGATGCCGCCGCTCGAGGTGCGCGTCGGGCTCGAATACACGCGCGGCGCATGGTCGGCCGGCGGCCTGTGGCGAGTCGTTGCGCCGCAGCATCGCTATGCACTGAATGAGGGCAACGTGGTCGGCAAGGACTTCGGGCCGAGCGCCGGATTCGGCGTGCTGTCGCTGCATGCGCAGTACAACGTCAGCAAGAAGGTGCAGGTCTCGGTCGGCGTCGACAACGTGCTGAACAAAGCCTATGCCGAGCATCTGAACCTTGCCGGCAACGCGGGCTTCGGCTATCCGGCGAACGCGCCGGTGATGGAGCCGGGGCGCACCGCATGGGTGCGCGTGAGCGCGAAGCTGTAACGCCGTCGCGCATGTGCGATGCAGCATGCGCGCGCACCCACGCGGCCCCGCCTGAACGGGCGGGGCGCGTCAACCGATTAGAGAACCGTATCTAGTCAGGGCGCAAACGTTCACGACTCGTGATTCACTCCCGCATTCGACGCACACGGTGCCTGCAACGCAGCGTGCGCGTCGATCCGATCTCATTCGCACCGGCAGCACAATAATCAGGAGAACATGCATGGCCAGATCGATGCGTTCCAGGGTGGTGGCAGGGGCGGTGGCATGCGCGATGAGCGTCGCGCCGTTCGTCGGGATGACCGCGGCGATGACGCTCGCGACGACGCAAGCAGCGATGGCGGCCATCGCGCCGGTGGACAACTACGCGGCGACGCGCTATCCGATCATCCTCGTGCACGGGCTCACCGGCACCGACAAGTACGCGGGCGTGCTCGAGTACTGGTACGGCATCCAGGAGGATCTTCAGCAGCACGGTGCGAACGTCTATGTCGCGAACCTGTCGGGCTTCCAGAGCGACGACGGCCCGAACGGGCGTGGCGAACAGTTGCTTGCGTACGTGAAGACGGTGCTCGCCGCGACGGGCGCGACCAAGGTGAACCTGATCGGCCACAGCCAGGGCGGCCTCACGTCGCGCTATGTCGCGGCGGTGGCGCCCGACCTGGTCGCGTCGGTGACGACGATCGGTACGCCGCATCGCGGTTCCGAGTTCGCCGACTTCGTGCAGAGCGTGCTCGCGAACGATCCGACCGGTCTTTCTTCGTCGGTGATCGCCGCGTTCGTCAATGTGTTCGGGGTCCTGACGAGCAGCAACCACAACACCGACCAGGATGCGCTCGCCGCGTTGAAGACGCTGACGACCGCCCAGGCCGCCGTGTACAACCAGAATTATCCGAGCGCCGGCCTCGGCGCGCCGGGCAGTTGCCAGACGGGCGCGCCGACGGAGACGGTCGGTGGCTACACGCATCTGCTGTATTCGTGGGCCGGCACGGCGATCCAGCCGACGATTTCCGCGTTCGGCATCACCGGCGCGACGGACACCAGCACGATTCCGTTGATCGACCCGGCCAATGCGCTCGATCCGTCGACGCTCGCGCTGCTCGGCACCGGCACGGTGATGATCAATCGCGGCTCGGGCCAGAACGACGGGCTGGTGTCGAAGTGCAGCGCGCTGTACGGGAAGGTGCTCAGCACGAGCTACAAGTGGAACCACCTCGACGAGATCAACCAGTTGCTCGGCGTGCGCGGCGCGTACGCGGCAGATCCGGTCGCGGTGATCCGCACGCATGCGAACCGGCTGAAGCTCGCGGGCGTGTGATCGATGACGGCACGTGAAGGACGCGCGCCGCTCGCGCGGCGCGTTGCGCTCTACGGGGCGGTGGGGCTCGCGGCGATTGCCGGCGCGGGGATCTGGGGTGGCGCGGCATCGCATCGCGGCGCTGCTGCCACGCCCGCGTCGGCCGACGCGGCAGCGCTTGGCGGCGCGACGGCCGCGCCGCAGGCCGCGTTGCCGGCGAGCGCGGGCCTGCCGTCGCCGCTCGCCGGTTCGAGCGCACCGCGATTGCCGCTCGATGCCGGCGGTCATCTTGCGAAGTCGCGCGCGGTGCGCGATTTCTTCGATTACTGCCTGACCGCGCAGAACGACCTGAGCGCAGCCGCGCTCGATGCGCTCGTCGTGCGCGAGATCGCCGCGCAACTCGACGGCACGGTCGCTCAGCCCGAAGCGCTCGACGTCTGGCACCGATACCGTGCGTACCTCGATGCGCTCGCGAAACTGCCGGATGCGGGCGCAGTCGACAAGTCCGATCTCGGCGCGCTGCAGCTCGCACTCGACCAGCGCGCGTCGATCGCCTACCGGACGCTCGGCGACTGGAGCGAGCCGTTCTTCGGTGCGGAGCACTGGCGGCAGCGCTACGATCTCGCGCGGCTGAAGATCATGCAGGACCGCTCGCTGACGGATGCGCAGAAGGCCGAGCGGCTCGCGGCGCTCGCGCAGCAGATCCCGGCGGACGAGCGGGCGGCGCAGCAGCGGATCGACCAGCAGCGCGCCGCAATCGACCAGATCACGCAGTTGCAGAAAAGCGGGGCGACGCCGGACGCGATCCGTGCGCAACTGACGCAGACGCTGGGTCCGGAGGCCGCCGCACGCGTCGCACAGATGCAGCAGGACGATGCATCGTGGCAGAGCCGCTACGGCGACTATGCGGCGCAGCGCGCGCAGATCGACGCGGCCGGGCTGTCGCCGCAGGATCGCGACGCGCAGATTGCCGCACTGCGGCAACGCGTGTTCACGAAGCCCGGCGAAGCGGTGCGCGCGGCCTCGCTCGACCGTGGCGCGGGCAGCGCGAACTGACGCGCACGGTCATGCCGCGCGCGTGAAGCGCCGCGGCAGATGCTGCTCGATGGTTTGCGCGAGCGTATCGAACGCGGGGCCGATGCCTTCGTGCGCGACGCACGCGTAGCCGAGCAGCAGCCCGCGCCGTGCGGTGTCCATGCGGCTGTAGTAGCTCGTGAGCGGGCGCACGATCACGCCCGCGTCGAACGCGCTCTGCGTGACGACGCGATCGTCGCACGTGTCGGGCAGGCCGAGCACCAGATGCAGGCCGGCCTCGTCGCCCATCACGGGCAGCGCGTCGCCGAAGCGGGCACGGATCGCGTCGATCAGCAATTGCCGGCGCTCGCCGTATAGCGTGCGCATGCGCCTGACGTGCGAAGTCAGGTGGCCGTCCATGATGAATTCGGCGAGCACCGCTTGTTGCATCAGCTGGCCCTCACGGTACAACTCCGACAGCCCGGTGCGGAACGTGTCGACCAGATGCTCGGGCACGACCATGTAGCCCATCCGCAGGCCGGGGAACAGCATCTTGCCGAGGCTGCCGACGTAGATCACGCGGCCGCCGTCGTCGAGCCCCTGCAGCGACGCGAGCGGGCGGCTGCCGTAGCGGAATTCGCTGTCGTAGTCGTCCTCGATGATCCAGCAGCGGTGCTGCCGCGCGTATTCGAGCAGCATCCGGCGCCGCGCGAGACTCATCACCATGCCGAGCGGATATTGATGCGACGGCGTGACGAGCACGAGCCGCGGCGGATGCTGCATGTCGCTCGCGCGTGGATCGATCCCTTCGTCGTCGACCGGCACCGGGGCGAGCGTGAGGCCGGTCGCCTGCAGCACGCTGCGCACGCCCCAGTAGCACGGCTCCTCGACCCACGCACGATCGCCGATGTCGGACAGCAGGCGTACCGCGAGGTCGATCGACTGGTGGATGCCGGTCGTGATGATCACTTGGTCCGGCGAGCATTTGACCGAGCGCGCGACGCGCAGGTAGTCGGCCAGCGCGCGGCGCAGCGGCCGGTAGCCGCCGCCCGGCGCGTAGGTCAGCAGTTCGGGGTTCGCTTCCTTCCACAGGCGCGCCTGCAGGCGGCTCCACGTGCGGCTCGGAAATTCCGATACGTCTGGCACGCCCGGCATGAACGCGCCCCACTGGCGCCGCGACACGCCCGCGTGCTCGATCAACTGCCGGCCGCGCGTCGACAGCACGTCCTGCGCATTCGGCAACGGCGGCGCACCGGCGGCCGGCGACGACGGCCCGGCGCCCGGCGCGGGGATCGCGGCGGCGTCCGGGCGCGTATCGGCGACATAGGTGCCGCTGCCGGTCGTCGTCAGCACGTAGCCTTCGGCCGTGAGCTGGTCATACACGTGCAGCACGGTATTGCGCGCGATCGACAGATCGGCCGCGAGCGTGCGCGAACTCGGCAGTTTTGTCCCTGGCCCCAATTCACCGGTCAGGATGGCTTGCTGCATCAGCTGCAGCAGTTGCCGGTACATCGGCTCGGGCGAGCTGCGGTCGATACGGGCGGAGAGCCAGTCGGCGACGATGACGGTGTCCAAAGTGGTCCCACCTGGAATATTGAAATGGTTCCCTATTGTAGAACCGTGCCCGCCGTATAGTGGCTCGCATCTCAAAAACGAATGTCGCGAAGCGAGGGGACAGCCACGATGAAGTCCGATGATGTGATCGTCAGCTTTCGCGGCGTGCGGAAGACCTACGACGGCGAGACGCTGGTCGTCAAATCGCTCGACCTCGATATCCACCGAGGGGAATTCCTGACGCTGCTCGGGCCGTCGGGCTCGGGCAAGACCACCTGCCTGATGATGCTGGCCGGCTTCGAATTTCCGACCGGCGGCGAGATCCGGCTCGACGGCGAACTGCTGAATACCGTGCCGCCGCACAAGCGCAACATCGGCATGGTGTTCCAGAACTACGCGCTGTTCCCGCACCTGACGGTCGAGCAGAACGTCGCGTATCCGCTGACGGTGCGCAAGCTGTCGACGGCCGAGCGCACCGAGCGTGTCGCGCATGCGCTGAAGATGGTGCAGATGGAGCGCTTCGCGAAGCGCTATCCGGCGCAGTTGTCGGGCGGTCAGCAGCAGCGCATCGCGCTTGCCCGTGCGCTCGTGTTCGAACCGAAGCTCGTGCTGATGGACGAGCCACTCGGCGCGCTCGACAAGCAGTTGCGCGAACACATGCAGTACGAACTGAAGGCGCTGCACGAGAAGCTCGGCGTGACGTTCGTATACGTGACGCACGACCAGGGCGAGGCGCTGACGATGTCCGATCGCGTCGCCGTGTTCGACAAGGGCATCGTGCAGCAGCTCGATACCGTCGACCGCCTGTACGAATCGCCGTGCAACGAATTCGTCGCGAACTTCATCGGCGACAGCAACCGGCTACGCGGCACGATCGCGCGCGTCGACGGCGAATTCTGCGAGTTCCGGCTCGACGACGGCACCACGCTGCGCGGCCGCCGCATCGGCGACGCGGCCGAAGGCGCGTCGGCCATCGCCTGCATCCGCCCCGAGCGCATGAGCCTCGCGAACGGGCATGCATCCGCAGCCGCGAGCGGTGCGGCCAACCGCGTGGCCGGCGAGGCGCGCAGCCTCATCTATTTCGGCGATCACGTGCGCATGCGTTGCGCACTGCCGGGCCAGGACGAATGTTTCGTGAAGGTGCCGCTCGGCACGGGCGCGCTCGACGCGTTCTCGCCTGGTGCGCCCGTGTCGCTTGCATTCGCGCCCGAGCACCTGCGCGTGTTCGCGTAACACATGGCTTCCCCGATTTTCCGCAGCACGTCGTCAACAACAACTGCCTACTTCCACCACGAGAGGAGAGGAACCACCATGAACCGAGCAAGCTTTACCGCGCGTCGCACCGCGGTCGCACTGGCGCTCGCCGCTTT
Organism: Burkholderia sp. JKS000303; assembly: GCF_002563755.1. Lineage (NCBI taxonomy): Bacteria > Pseudomonadati > Pseudomonadota > Betaproteobacteria > Burkholderiales > Burkholderiaceae > Burkholderia > Burkholderia sp. JKS000303. Next base: position 4,577,239 of record NZ_PDBZ01000001.1, on the reverse strand, counting down.
CGGCATATCGGCCACGGCGGCCGAGCTCACGGTCGTCAACTTCGGCGGCGCGAACGGCGACGCGCAGAAGGCCGCGTTCAACCAGCCGTTCGAGAAGGCGACTGGCAACAAGGTCACGGCCGTCGAATACAACGGCGAGCAGGCGAAAGTGAAGGCGATGGTCGAGGCGAAGCACGTCAACTGGGACGTGGTCGAAGTCGAATCGGGCGACCTGAACCGCGGCTGCGACGAAGGGCTGTACGAGAAGCTCGACTGGTCGAAGATCGCGAAGAAGTCCGATCTGATTCCGGAGTCGCCGCAGGTGTGCGGCGTCGGCTTCTTCGTGTGGTCGACCGCGCTGTCGTACAACGCGGACAAGCTGAAATCGGCGCCGACCGGCTGGGCCGATTTCTGGAACGTGAAGAAATTCCCCGGCAAGCGCGGGATGCGCAAGGGCGCGCGCTACAACCTCGAGTTCGCGCTGATGGCCGACGGCGTCGCGCCGAAGGACGTGTACAAGGTGCTCGCGACGAAGGCCGGCCAGGACCGCGCGTTCAAGAAGCTCGACGAGCTGAAGCCGAACATCCAGTGGTGGGAAGCGGGCGCGCAGCCGCCGCAGTTCCTGGTGGCCGGCGACGTCGTGATGTCGACCGCGTACAACGGCCGCATTGACGCCGCGCAGAAGGAAGGGAAGAACCTGAAGGTCGTGTGGAACGGCAGCATCTACGACCTCGACTACTGGGCGATTCCGAAGGGCTCGCCGAACAAGGCGCTGGCCGAGCAGTACATCGCGTACACGCTGACGCCGAAGCCGCAGCAAGGGTATGCGCAGCACATCGCGTACGGCCCCGCGAACGTCGCGGCGATCAAGTCGCTCGACGCGAAGACGCTCGCGAACCTGCCGAACTCGCCGGCCAACGGCAAGAACGCGGTGCTGGAGGATATCGGCTTCTGGACCGACCACAGCGACGAGCTCGAGCAGCGCTTCGCCGCGTGGGCGACGAAGTAACCGTTCAGGGATCCTGATGCAACCGGCCGCGCGGCGCGCTGAACGCGTCGCGCGGCATTCCGCCGGATCGCGCCCGGCCGGAGAGAACCGTTGAACACGATGACGATCGCTCCTTCCTCGCCGTCGACAGCCGCGCTCAAGCGCGAACTGAAGGCGGCCGAGGCCCGCAAGCGCACGATGGCGCTGCTGCTGATCGCACCGCTTGCGATCTTCCTGTTGCTCATCTTCGTCGTGCCGATCGGCACGCTGCTCACGCGCGCGGTGCAGAACCCCGAGATCGCGACCGCGCTGCCGAACACGATCGCCGCGCTGTCGGGCTGGGACCGCAAGGCGCCGCCGTCCGACGCCGCGTACGTCGCGCTCGCGGCCGACATGACGAAGGTCGCCGACAGCGAGGCGATGGGCGCGCTCGCGCGGCGCCTGAATACCGAGATTCCCGGCTATCGTTCGCTCGTCGCGAAGACGGCGCGTGCGATGCCGCTGAAGGACGACAACGATGCCGCCGCCGCAGCGCTCACGCCCGCACAGACGCGGGCGAAGCTGATCGACCTCGATTCCCGCTGGGGGGACGTCACATACTGGCAGTCGATCGCGAAGAACGGCAGCCAGCTGTCGCCGTTCTACCTGCTTGCGTCGCTCGACCACAAGCAGGATGGCTTCGGCCACGTCGTGCAGGCCGATCCGGACCAGTCGATCTATCTCGCGATTTTCGGCCGGACGTTCGTGATCGGCGTCGCGGTCACGTTGTTCGCGCTGCTGCTCGGCTATCCGCTCGCGTACTGGATCTCGACGCTGTCGGAGCGCCGCGCGAACCTCGTGATGATTCTCGTGCTGATCCCGTTCTGGACCTCGGTGCTGGTGCGCGTCGCCGCGTGGATCGTGCTGCTGCAGAGCGAAGGGCTGATCAACAAGGCGCTGATCGGCAGCGGGTTGATCTCGCATCCGCTGACGCTGCTGTTCAACCGCGTCGGCGTCTACATCTCGATGACGCACATCCTGCTGCCGTTCATGATCCTGCCGCTCTACAGCGTGATGAAGTCGATCCCGCCGACTTACCAGCGCGCGGCCGTGTCGCTCGGCAGCCATCCGTTCGCCGCGTTCTGGCGCGTGTACGTGCCGCAGACCTATCCGGGCATCGGCGCGGGTGCGCTGCTCGTGTTCATCCTCGCGATCGGCTACTACATCACGCCCGCGCTGCTGGGCGGTCCGAACGACCAGATGGTCAGCTATTACGTCGCGTATTTCACGAACGTGACGATCAACTGGGGTATGGCGTGCGCGCTCGGCGGCCTGCTGCTCGCCGCGACGCTGGTGCTGTATGCGGTGTACGGGCGTTTCACGCGCACCAACGTGAGCCTCGGCTGAGCGTCGCGCCCGGCACGATGCACGAAATACGAATACGCAACACGAGAAGGGGATGCCGACCATGAAACTCGCCAGGCCGCTGTTCGCGCCGCACATGTCGTTCGTCGAGCGCGCGTGGTACGTCGCGTTGCGCGTGCTCGTCGTGCTGACGCTGCTGTACCTGATCCTGCCGGTGCTCGCGATCGTGCCGCTGTCGTTTTCGTCGAGCACGTTCCTCGTCTATCCGATCCCCGGCTTCTCGACACGCTGGTACGAGAACCTGATTGCGTCCGACGAGTGGCGGATGGCCGCGAAGAACAGCTTCATCGTCGCGCCGTCGGCGACCATCGTCGCGACCGTGCTCGGCACGCTCGCCGCGATCGGGCTCACGAAGGCGAACTTCCGCGGCAAGGCGCTGCTGATGGCCGTGCTGCTGTCGCCGATGATCGTGCCGGTGGTGGTGGTCGGCGTCGGCATGTATTTGTTCTTCGCGCCGCTCGGGCTCGCGAATACGTACACGGGCTTGATCGCCGCGCACGCGGCGCTCGGCGTGCCGTTCGTCGTCACGACGGTTGCCGCCACGCTGCAGGGCTTCAATTACAACCTCGTGCGCGCCAGCCTGTCGCTCGGCGCGAATCCGGTGACGACGTTTTTCCGCGTGACGCTGCCGGTGATCGCGCCGGGCGTGATGTCGGGCGCGCTGTTCGCGTTCGCGACGTCGTTCGACGAAGTCGTCGTCACGCTGTTCCTCGCGGGCGCGGACCAGACGACGCTGCCGCGCCAGATGTTTACCGGGATCCGCGAGAACATCAGCCCGACGATCGCCGCGCTCGCGACGATCCTGATCATCTTCTCGACGAGCCTGTTGCTCGCGCTCGAGTGGTTGCGCGGGCGTAATGCGCGGCGTGCGGTGAGTTGACTGCTGCCCGGACGCCATTCGGCGTCACGGATGGTTGTGTACTCAACGACGCGGCATACCCCGTGCGGCGCACGGAAGCTTTCATTTGTCTGACTGGCGAAGCGGTTGCCTGCACGTTCCATGCGGCTCTGCAACAATACGGCTCTCGGTGACGCGTGCTTCGCCCCTGTTGCGGGGGCGCCCGTTGCCGCGCCGCTCAATCCGCGACGCAGCGCGTCGCTCGTCAGCCGAGCCTCATCTTGTCCGAATTCGCTTCTCCCGCCGGCGCCCGCGAGCCGGCCGTCAACTGGCGCGCGATGTCCGCCGTGCTGCTGGCCGTCGCGCTCGCGACGCTCGACACCGCGATCGCGAACACCGCGCTGCCCGCGATCGCCACCGACCTGCATGCGTCGCCGGCCGCGTCGGTATGGATCATCAACGCCTATCAGCTCGCGATGGTCGCGACGCTGCTGCCGTTCGCGGCGCTCGGCGACATCGTCGGCCACAAGCGCGTGTATATCGCGGGCCTCGTGGTGTTTACGCTCGCGTCGCTCGGCTGCTCGCTCGCAACGACGCTGCCGCAGCTGACGGCCGCGCGGATCGTGCAGGGCTTCGGCGCGAGCGCGATCATGAGCGTGAACGTCGCGCTGATCCGCAACCTGTTTCCCGCGCACCGGCTCGGGCGCGGCGTCGGCTTCAATGCGCTCGTCGTCGGCGTGTCGTTCGCGGTGGGGCCGACGATCGCGTCGTTGATCCTGTCGGTCGCCGCATGGCCGTGGCTGTTCGCGGTCAACGTGCCGCTCGGCGTGGTCGCGCTTGCCGTGGCGATTCCGTCGCTGCCGCAGACGGCGCGCGGCAAGCATGCGTTCGATCCGCTCGCCGCGCTGTTCAACGTGATCACGTTCGCGTCGCTGATCTTCGCGCTCGGCGAATTCGCGCAGCGCGGGCCGCTTTCCGTCGTGTTCGCGGCAGCGGCGGTCGCGCTGGCGTTCGGCTGGCTGCTGATTCGCCGCCAGGCCGGGCATCCGGCGCCGATGCTGCCGGTCGACCTGTTTCGCCGGCCCGTATTCACGCTGTCCGCGCTGACGGCGGTGTGCGCGTTTGCCGCGCAGGGCCTCGCGTTCGTGTCGCTGCCGTTTTATTTCGAAACCGTCCTGCATCGCAGCGCGGTCGAAACCGGGTTCCTGATGACGCCGTGGTCGGCGGTCGTCGCGCTGGCCGCGCCGATCGCGGGCCGGCTGTCCGATCGTTATCCGCCCGGGTTGCTCGGCGCAATCGGGCTCGCGCTGTTGAGCGCCGGGATGGCGTCGCTCGCCGCGCTGCCGACGACGCCCGATGTATTCGACATCGGCTGGCGGATGATGCTGTGCGGCGCGGGCTTCGGCTTCTTCCAGTCGCCGAACCTGAAGGCGCTGATGTCGAGCGCACCGCCCGAGCGCAGCGGCGGCGCGAGCGGGATCATTGCGACCGCGCGGCTGATCGGGCAGGCGACAGGGGCGGCACTCGTCGCGCTGTCGTTCGGGATCGCAGGCCGGCACGGGCCGACGCTTGCGCTGATGCTCGGTGCGGGTTTTGCCGGCGCGGCGAGCGTCGCGAGCGGGCTGCGACTGTTCGCGCCGTCGCATCGGGCCGGCGCGCCGGTTGCAGCGGTGCCGGTGAAGGAGCGGGCGACGGAGTAGAACCACGCCGCCCGCACATGCTTCGGCCGGCGCGCGCCGGATCGTCGCGGCTGGCCGGCCTTCACATCACGCTCAGAAGCCGCCCGTCTGGATCAGCTTGTTGAGGTTCGCGATGTTCAGGCTGCCGAAGCCGGTCGTGTCATCCCAGCCGGTGCCTGCGTTGTAGCCATACCCCTGATAGCCGTTGTTTCCCGACACGACGTCATAGCGCACGAGCGACGGGTTCGACGGAATATCCGCATAGAACTTGCCGGCCGGGAACCCGAGGCCCGCGCCGTTCGCCGCGAGCAGCCGTGCCCAGAAGCCGGTGAAGATCGGTGCGGCGAGGCTCGTGCCGCCGATCTGCTGCAACTGGCCGTAGTTGTAGATATACGCACCGGTGCTTTGCGCGGCATCGAACGATATGTCGGGCAACTGACGATTGCTGCCCGACTGCCACGCCGGCGCCGGCAGGATCGTGCTGACGCCGCCGCCCGTCGCCCACAGCTTGCCGTTGCTGTCGAGGCCTTCGTTCCATACCGTCTCGTTCGAGAATGCGCCCGCCGACGTCGTGTACAGCGTCGTGCCGCCGACCGCGACCACGTGCGGTGAAGCGGCCGGCCACGATACCGTGTAGTTCGCGCCGTCCGGATAGCCGCGGTTGTTGCACTCGTACACGCCTTCGTCGCCAGACGATACGGAGAACGTCTGGCCTTGTGCGGCGGCCGTCGTGAAGATCTGTTCCTCGGCATCGATCGTGCCATCCGCGTTCGCGTCGGTTTCGCACCAGCCGAGCGACACGTTGATCACCTTCGCGGTGTTGTCCGACACCGCGCGGTTGAACGCCTGCGTGAGCCCCGTGTTGCCGGACGCGTTGAGGTCCGCCATGTAGAACACGAGCTTGCCGACTTGGCCGCCGGCCGAGCCGACGATCGACTGGCTGTCGAGATCCCATTCGCCCTGGCCGTCCTGGTCGTCGCTGTAGCTGCCGCTCGTGCCGGTGCCGTTGGTCTTGACGGTCTGCGTCGAGACCGTGCCGTACCCGTTGCTCGACGTGAACTGCTTCAGGTCCTGCTGCGTTTGCGATACCCCGCCGATCGTGACGATGCCGACGGTCACGCCGGCTGCGGTCGGCACGCCCGTCGCGTTGTAGAGGCCCGGGAATTCCTTCGGATAGTGGCCGGTGGCCGTGCCGGCCGCGACGGCCTGCGGTTTCGCGACGTTGCCGATGCGCAGCATCGGCCGGGCACGCGCGACGTTCTGCAGCCCGAGCACCGAGCCGACGATGCCGCCGAGCGCACGCGGTACCTGTGCGCTCGATGCGTTCGCGAAGCCCGAGCGTCCCGCATACTGGAAATGCACGAGCGACGTGTTGAACGCGGTCTTCACCGTGCCGGCCGTGCCGCGAGCGGAGACCAGCAGCCGGTTCGGCGCGACCTCGATGTTCACGAAGCCGCTCTTGCGCAGATAGTCGACGACCGACTTCACTTGCGCTTCGGTCGGCGCGTAGCTGGCGAGGAACTGCTCGTGCGTGAGGTACTGGCGGTAATGCGCGTTGCCGGGCCGGTTCACGTCGTGCGCGAGCTGCTTGAGCTGCGCCGCGTTGCGCAGCTTCAGGCTGACGACGACGTCGGTCGTCTCGCCGGCCGCGAGTTCGAGCGACGGCGCCGCGCTGCGCGCCATCAACTGCGGGCCGGTCAGAAAGGCCTTCGTGTGGGTGTCGACCCAATCCGTCGTCGCATGCGCTGCGCCGGCGGCGAGCACGAGCGGCCACGCGCACGCGAGGCGGCGGGGCGACGGAAGGGGAAGGGCAAACCAGGCGTTCCTTTTCATCGGGAGTCCTTTTTAGGAGAGACGACGTTGCTGGAACCCTCGGCCCTTGTGGGGCCGCGAGCGGTGACGAGCGTAGGGCGTCGGTGCCGTTCAGGTAGCTGCCAGTTTCCATAGCTGTCAGTTCTGACATCGGCGTGTCCGAGTGCCGGCGATGCGCCGGTCGTGCAGGCGGCAGCGGCCCTCGCAAAGGGAACCGGTTCGCGGTGCGACCGAGCGACGGTCGATGACGTTTGCGCGCACGACTCATCCGTTGCGGTATCGGAATGCGCGCGATGGCGGAACGAAGTGCCGCGTGCGTGCATCGCCCGTGCTCGGCCATGGACGCGTCGTGCGTTGCACTATGTGGTCAAGCGTCGGCGCAGCGCCGCCGCGACGGCGTCCGGATGCACGGATGCACAAAAACGGGGCCAGTCGATCCAGAGCGTTTCTCGAACTGTGGAACAGCGCATTGCCGAGTCTTGCAGCGTGCTTTCGGTTCGCCGAGCGGGCGAGTAGATTAGAGGGAATGCTCGAATGAGGGACGACCGCGACCCAAGGTGCGCCGATGTGCGTCGCACGCCGATTGGTCGCCGTCCTGCCCGTTCAGGCGAACGCGGCATGCGGCAGGATCGGACGACGTCACCCGCGAAATTCCGCCTTGACGTGCGGTGATCTCGCGCTATCCTTCAATCCATAACCATCGGGTTATGGATTCAACCATGCAAACCGCTCACGACATGCTGTTCAGGACGCTTGCCGATCCGACGCGCCGCGCGCTCTTCGAGCGGCTGTGCGAGGAGGGCGAGCTGACGGTTGCCGCGCTGACTGCCCATGCGGGCGTGTCGCAGCCGGCGGTATCGAAGCATCTGGGCGTACTGAAGCAGGCCGGGCTCGTGAGCGACCGTCACGAAGGCCGGCAGACGCACTACAGCGCGCAGCCGCAGGCGCTGACTCCGTTGATCGACTGGACCAGCCAGATGGCCGGATTCTGGCAGAACCGGTTCGATGCTCTCGAAGATCTGCTGAAAAGGATGGATCAGTGATGAACCAGACCACCACCGAAACGCGTACCGTCGTCGTCGAACGGGAACTGTCGCATCCGCCGGAGAAGATCTGGCGCGCGCTCACGCAACCGCACCTGATCGAGGCGTGGCTGATGAAGAGCGACTTCGAGCCCGTCGCGGGCCGCGCGTTCAGTTTCCGCGCGGACTGGGGTTCGGTCGACTGCACGGTGCTGACGATCGAGCCGCAGCGTGTGTTGTCCTATACATGGGCCGCTTATGGCCTCGAAAGCGTCGTCACATGGACGCTCACGCCGACGCCGTGCGGCACGTTGCTGCGGATGGAGCAGGCCGGCTTCCGTGCGGATCAGGAGCAGGCGTACCGCGGTGCGCAGCACGGGTGGGCGCAATTCTTCACGTCGCTCGAACAAGTGCTGGCGCGCCCCGATGCCGATCAAGAGGCACGAGCATGAGCGCATCCGCTTCGGACCTGGCACCGTCGGCCCGCATCGATGCGCTGATCGCCGGCATCGTCGACTGGCGTGGCAAGACGCTCGCCGAGCTGCGCGAGACGATCCTCGCGGTCGACGACGGCATCGTCGAGGAATGGAAATGGATGGGCAGCCCCGTGTGGGAGTGCGACGGGATGATCGCGGTCGGCAACGCGCACAAGGGCAAGGTGAAGCTGACGTTCATGCATGGCGCGCACGTGCCCGATCCCGACCGACTGTTCAACGACGGTCTCGACGGCAACGCACGGCGTGCGATCGATTTTTTCGAGGGTGACAAGGTCGACAAGCGAGCGCTGAAGCGTCTCGTTCGTGCGGCGATCGACTACAACCGCGCGCACCTGAAGAAGAACACGCGGGCCGGCACGGGCACCCGGGCGCGTGGCGCCAAGGCCACATAACGTACCGGCCACCGAAGCGACTCCGCCAGCATCCCGCAGGCAAAAAAATGCCCGACACGAAGTCGGGCATCCAAATCGGCCGCAACCGCCGCGAGGCGGCTGCGGCACCTGCAAAAGCAGGGCGCTTACGCTGCGAGCAGCGAGCGCAGCACGAACGGCAGGATCCCGCCGTGCTTGTAGTAGTCGACTTCGATCGGCGTGTCGATGCGCAGCAGCACCGGCACGCGGGTCGTTTCGCCGTTCTTGCGGTTGATCACGAGCGTCACGTCCTGCTGCGGCTTGAAGTCGTCACCGAGGCCTTCGATGTCGTACGTTTCTTCGCCGGTGATGCCGAGCGACTGGATGCTGTCCGCGCCCTTGAACTGCAGCGGCAGCACGCCCATGCCGACCAGGTTCGAGCGGTGGATCCGCTCGAAGCTGCGTGCGATCACGGCCTTCACGCCGAGCAGTTGCGTGCCCTTCGCGGCCCAGTCGCGCGACGAGCCCGTGCCGTACTCTTCGCCCGCGAACACGACGGTCGGCGTGTCGGCTGCGACGTACTGCATCGCCGCGTCGTAGATCGACTGCTGATCGCCGCTCGGCTGGTGAATCGTCAGGCCGCCTTCGACGCGCGTGCCGTCTGCGTTCGCCGGGATCATCAGGTTCTTGATCCGGACGTTCGCGAACGTGCCGCGCATCATCACGTCGTGGTTGCCGCGGCGCGAGCCGTAGCTGTTGAAGTCGGCCTTCTGCACGCCGTTCTCCTTCAGCCACTTGCCCGCCGGCGAGTCTTCCTTGATCGAGCCTGCCGGGCTGATGTGGTCGGTCGTCACCGAGTCACCGAAGATGCCCAGTGCGCGTGCGCCCTTGACCGTCGGGATCGACGCGGACGGTTCCATCGAGAAGTCGTTGCCGAAGAACGGCGGCTCCGCGATGTAGGTCGACTTCGGCCAGTCGTAGACCTCGCCCGTTTCGCCCTCGATCTTGCTCCAGAGGTCGCCCTTCTTGGTCAGGTGCGCGTAGTTCTTCTCGAACTTTTCCGGATCGAGCGCGTACTTGAGCAGCGCGTGGATTTCGTCGCTCGTCGGCCAGATGTCGCCGAGGTAGATGTCGCGGCCACCCTTGCCCTTGCCGACCGGCTCGGTCATCAGGTCGCGCGTGATGTTGCCGGCGATCGCGTACGCGACGACCAGCGGCGGCGACGCGAGGAAGTTCGCGCGGATGTTCGGGTGGATGCGCGCTTCGAAGTTACGGTTGCCCGACAGCACGGCTGCCGCGACGATGTCGTTCTTCGTGATCGCTTCGTTCAGTTCCGGCGTCAGGTCGCCCGCGTTGCCGATACAGGTCGTGCAGCCGTAAGCGGCGAGTTCGAAGCCGAGCTTCGACAGGTAGGGCAGCAGGCCCGTCTTCGTCAGGTACTCGGTGACGATGCGCGATCCCGGCGCGAGCGAGGTCTTGATCTTCGGATCGACCGTGAGGCCGGCTTCGACGGCCTTCTTCGCGAGCAGGCCGGCGGCCAGCAGCACGCTCGGGTTCGACGTGTTCGTGCACGACGTGATCGCTGCGATCAGCACGTCGCCGTTCTTCACGTCGACGCCGTTGCTCGTCGTGTACTGCGTGCCCAGATCGTCCGCCTTCTTCGCGAAGCCGTTATCCGCGACCGGCTTCGAGAACAGGTCGGTGAACGTCGACTTGACGTGGCCGATCTCGATACGGTCCTGCGGACGCTTCGGGCCGGCCAGCGACGGTGCGACCGTCGCGAGGTCCAGCGTCACCGTCTTCGTGTAGTCGATGTCGCCGGCCTTCGGAATGCCGAACAGCTTCTGTGCCTTGAAGTAGTTCTCGAACGCGGCGATTTCAGCCTTCGTGCGGCCCGTGCCTTCGAAGTAGTCGATCGTCTTTTCGTCGACCGGGAAGAAGCCCATCGTCGCGCCGTATTCCGGCGCCATGTTGCCGATCGTCGCGCGGTCCGGCAGCGACAGCGACTTCGTGCCGGCGCCGAAGAATTCGACGAACTTGCCGACGACCTTCTCCTTGCGCAGCATTTCGGTGATCGTGAGCACCAGGTCGGTGGCCGTCACGCCTTCGCGCAGCTTGCCCTTCAGCTCGACGCCGACGACGTCCGGCGTCAGGAAATACACCGGCTGGCCGAGCATGCCGGCTTCAGCCTCGATGCCGCCCACGCCCCAGCCGACCACGCCGATGCCGTTGATCATCGTCGTGTGGCTGTCCGTGCCGACCAGGGTGTCCGGGTAGTACACGGTGTCGCCGCCGTCCGCCTTCTTGTGGACGCCGCGTGCGAGATATTCGAGGTTCACCTGGTGGACGATGCCCACGCCCGGCGGCACGACCTTGAACGTGTCGAACGCCTGCATGCCCCACTTCATGAACTGGTAGCGCTCGTTGTTGCGCTGGAATTCCAGCTTCATGTTCAGGTCGAGCGCGTCCTTCTGGCGGAAGTAGTCGATCTGGACCGAGTGGTCGACGACGAGATCGACCGGGACCAGCGGCTCGATCTTCTTCGGGTTCTTGCCCGTGCGCTCCGCGACGCCGCGCATGGCCGCGATGTCGGCGAGCAGCGGCACGCCCGTGAAGTCCTGCAGCACCACACGCGACACCACGAACGGAATCTCGTCGACGCGCTTCGCGGTCGGCTTCCAGTTCGCCAGTTGCTCGATGTGCTCTTCGGTAATCTTCTTGCCGTCGTAGTTGCGCAGCACGGATTCGAGCACGATACGGATCGACACCGGCAGGCGCTCGATCTTCGTCTTCAGTTCCTTGCCGAGCTGCGGCAGCGAGTAGAACTTGCCTTTGCCGGAACCGCTGTCGAATTCCTTGAGGGTCTTGTGGAGATTGTGGGCCATGGTGATTTTCCTGGGTTTAAGGCTAGGAAACAAAGAGTCTCGTATTTGACGGCTATATCACATACAAGTCGACGTACTCATCGACCGGCATTGCTTCGAGCTTTGCCTGATCCAGCGACACGTCGAGAATCGCTTGTTGCTGCTTTGCCGGGAAACGGCGGGCGAGGTTGGTCCTGAATTTGTCGACCAGGAGCGGGATGCCGTCTGCACGGCGTCGCTGATGGCCGATCGGGTATTCGACCGCGACTTCGGCAAGCTTCGATCCGTCCGCGAATTCGATCGTCAGCGCATTCGCGATCGATCGCTTGGCGGGGTCATGGTAATCCTTCGTGAACTGCGGGTCCTCGACGCACACCGTTTTCGCGCGCAGCGCATCGATGCGCGGGTCGGCGGCGACCGAATCCTCGTAGTCGGCCGCGGTCAGCCGGCCGAACAGCAGCGGCACGGCGACCATGTACTGGATGCAGTGGTCGCGGTCGGCCGGATTGGCGAGCGGGCCCTGCTTGTCGATGATGCGGATCGCGGCCGCGTGCGTGCGGATCGTGATCCGGCTGATCTCGTCGGTCGTGCGGCCCGCGGCGGCGAGCTGCGCGTGCAGCTGCAGCGCGGCTTCGGCGGCCGTCTGTGCATGGAATTCGGCGGGGAACGCGATCTTGAACAGCACGTTCTCCATTACGTAGGTGCCGTACGGACGCTGGAAGCGGAACGGCTTCCCGTCGAACAGCACGTCGTAGAAGCCCCAGGTTTTTGCGGTGAGCGCCGACGGGTAGCCCATTTCGCCCGTTTTCGCGATCAGCGCGAGGCGCACCGCGCGGGACGTGGCGTCGCCCGCCGCCCACGACTTGCGCGAGCCGGTGTTCGGCGCGTGGCGGTAGGTGCGCAGCGACTGGCCGTCGACGAACGCGTTGGACACCGCGTTGATCAGCTCGTCGCGCGTGAGCCCGAGCAGGCGCCCGACGACGGCCGTCGACGCGACCTTCACGAGCAGCACGTGGTCGAGCCCGACGGCATTGAATGAATTCTCGAGTGCGAGGCAGCCCTGGATCTCGTGGGCCTGGATCATCGCGACGAGCACGTCGCGCATGGCAAGCGGCTTCCGGCCGGCCGCGACGGCCGTGCGGGACAGCCAGTCGGCCGTCGCCAGGATCCCGCCGAGATTGTCGGACGGGTGACCCCATTCGGCGGCGAGCCAGGTGTCGTTGAAGTCCAGCCAGCGGATCATCGCGCCGATGTCGAAAGCGGCCTGGACGGGATCGAGCTGGAAGGACGTGCCGGGCACCTTCGCGCCGTTCGGCACGATCGTGCCGGGCACGACGGGGCCGAGCAGCTTGGTGCAGGCAGGGTAGGACAGCGCCTCGAGTCCGCATCCGAGCGTGTCGATCAGGCAATGACGCGCCGTCTCCAGCGCGAGCGCGCTGTCGATGCCGGTGTTCAGCACGTAGTCGACGATATCGACGAGTACCGAATCCGGCGCAGGGCGGACGTTGGAGACCGGGGCGGACATCGAGGTCTGGGTGACGCGCTTAGTTCGTGGCCGGCTTCAGCTCGTTCGACTGCGTCGGCGCTGCGGCGCCTTGCGCCATTTCCGGCGTCACGCATTCGTCGGCGAGACGCTCGCCACCGTTCGCGTCGGTGAACAGCATCGCCTTGGTCGGGATCACGATCAGCTTGAAGCCGTTGGCCGGATCGTAGAACGTATCGGCGCCCGTCGTCGTGGCTTGACGCGGCAGCTTGTAGTTCTTCTTCGCCCAGTGAACCGTGACAACCTGGTCGCGCTTCATGTCACCGGCGAGATCGAACGACAGGCCGTCCTTGCACGACCACTTGACCGCGCCGTCCGGTACCGGATCGACCTTGGCCGCGGCACGTGCCTGGGCCTTCTTGCTGCGCGGGATGATGCGCTTGGCCGGCGCCGGGCGCTTGGCCGTCTTCTTCGCAGTCGTGGTCGTACCCTGCGCGAACGCGCTCGGAGCCGACACCAGCATCGTGGCGGACAATGCGCCGATGGCGGTAGCGATCAGGAGTTTCTTCATGGAGTCAGAACCTTTCGATAATCAGTTGACAAGGGCCGGCATCCGCCGGCCGGTTTGAAACTGCACGCGCCCCGGAAGCGCGCAGCGGCCGCTATTTTCACCTATTTGGCCGCGCATATTTCAGGTTTTCGGGCTCCGTTACGTTTTTTGTCGTTTCGCAAACCTGTATCGGGTTCACGCCCCGGTGATTCGATGAAATTCGTGGGCCGGCATGCTCACCGGGCCGCTCCGGCGGCGCTCGGGCCGAACAGCGGGGCGGCCCCGGCCGGCACGGGCTGGCCGGTCGCCCGCGCGCGGCGCAGCACCGACCAGTAATAACGGTAGCTCGCGCGGTCGTGCAAGGTATTGCCGTGGCGCGTCGGGCCCCAGTCGGCCGCCTGCGCGGCCAGCAGGATTTCGGCGGCCAGCTCGACTTCGTCGGTGCGCGGTGCGAACGCGTCGACGATCGGGCGAACCTGCGCGGGGTGGATGCTCCACATCCGCGTGAACGCGAACTCGTCGCGCGCGCGGCGCGCATCGCCGGCGACGACGCTCATGTCGCGCACTTCGGTCGTTACGTTGTGCGATGGCGTCTTGCCGTGCGCGTGGCAGGCTGCGGCGATTTCCAGCTTCGCGCGGCGCACGAGCGGGTGGTCGAACTGGCCGGGCGAGCGCATTGCCGCATCGGGGATCGCGCCATGATGCGCGGACACGAAGTCCATCAGCCCGAAGCTCAGCGTGCCGACCAGCGGCAGCGCGGCGAGGGCGGCCGCCTGTGCGAGCGCGCCGTGCGTCTCGACCAGCACGTCGACCGGAATCGGCTGCGCGAGGCCAAGCTCGCGGCGCGTGCCTTCGATGAACGCGACCATTTCGGCCGCGTCGGCGGCACTCGCGATCTTCGGCAGCGTGATGTAGGCCGGCGCACGGGCGGCGCGCAGCACGATGCGCACGTCGTCGCGCCAGTGGGAATGGGAAAAATCGTGGATGCGTACGCCGACCCGCCCGAAGCGGTTGTCGGCGCTGCCGAGGGATTCGGCGACGAGCTGCGCGTGCGCGGCCTCCTGGCCGACGGCCGCGCCGTCCTCGCAGTCGAGCGTAATGTCGAATACGGGGCCGAGCTCGGCCTGGAGCGCGAGCGACTTGCGCATCAGCTTCTCGCTGCCCGCGTAGTGATCGCAGCAGGGCAGGATCGCGGGCGGGGACGCCCCGTCGTACAGCACTTGTGCAGGAGTGAGCGCGGACATCTCTTCTACGTCCAGGAAGCGGGCAACGTGGAGAAAATCGGATTCGGGCGCGTTCTGGGCCGGCGCGCGGGGCGCGGGTGGCGGCAAAACGTGCGCGGATCGGATCGGGCGGCGGCGCAGGCTGCATATGCAGGCCCCGCCGCCCGTGCCGTGACCGGGCCGCCCGCAGGCGGCCCGGCAAATGCATCCTGCTTAGTTCTTCAGCAGGTGAGCGACGCCGTCGCGCTCTTCGAGCAGCTCGGCCAGCGTGCCGTCCATCTTTTCGCGCGAGAACGCGTCGATTTCCAGGCCTTCGATACGCTTGTACTCGCCGTTTTCGCAAACGACCGGCACACCGTAGATGATGTCTTCGGGGATGCCGTACGAGCCGTCCGACGGGATACCCATCGTGACCCACTTGCCGTTCGTGCCGAGCACCCAGTCACGGACGTGGTCGATCGCCGCGTTGGCTGCCGACGCTGCCGACGACAGGCCGCGCGCTTCGATGATCGCCGCGCCGCGCTTGCCGACCGTCGGGATGAACGTGTCGCGGTTCCACACGTCGTCATTGATCAGCTTCAGCAGCGATTCGCCTTCGACGGTCGCGAAGCGGAAGTCCGGGTACATCGTGGGCGAGTGGTTGCCCCACACGGCGAGCTTTTCGATCGACGCGACCGGCTTGCCCGACTTGGCTGCCAGTTGCGACAGCGCGCGGTTGTGGTCGAGGCGCAGCATGGCCGTGAAGTTCTTCTTCGGCAGATCCGGCGCCGACTTCATCGCGATGTATGCGTTGGTGTTCGCCGGGTTGCCGACGACCAGCACCTTGACGTCGCGGCTTGCGACTTCGTTCAGTGCGGCGCCCTGGACCGTGAAGATCTCGGCGTTGGCCGACAGCAGGTCCTTGCGCTCCATGCCCTTCGAGCGCGGACGTGCGCCGACCAGCAGAGCGACGTCTGCATCCTTGAATGCAACCTTCGGATCATCGGTGATCACGACGCCCGCGAGCAGCGGGAACGCGCAATCGTCGAGTTCCATCACGACGCCTTTGACGGCGGCTTGGGCTTGCGGGAGGTCGAGCAGTTGCAGGATGACCGGCTGGTCCTTGCCGAGCAGGTCGCCGTTCGCGATGCGGAACAGCAGGGAGTAAGCGATTTGACCTGCGGCGCCGGTGACGGCAACGCGCTTTGCGGGCTTAGCCATTGAAAATCTCCAGGACGGGTGAAGCGGTGGACGCTAGACAAAACGCCATTCTATGCGCGTTATGCGTAGCGTTGCATTGAAGCAGGGCGGAGGACTCGCGAAAGGCAGACGCGGTGAACCTGGAGACGGCCGTGGCACGTAGCCGGGGACGCGTATTTGCACCCGCGAACCCTTGCTCGCCCCGGAGTGTAGGAGCCGTCGGGTCCAAAGTCAAACGGTATCATATGTCTTATATAAGACAGATGTTTTGCGGAATTTGAGTGGACGGAAAAGTGCGGTTTGTGATGAAATGCGCGCCATGACATCGAACCAGGCGAATAACGCGAATCCGACCGGCGCAGGCAGCCAAGGGCAGCCGGGTGCGGGCGATTCCGCGCCGACGCCTGCCGCTTCGCCGTCGCCGACTTTCAGTCCGTTATACCAGCAGATCAAGTCATTGATCACGCAAAGTCTCGAAACCGGTGAATGGAAGCCGGGCGAGATCATCCCGAGCGAAGTGGAGCTCGCGGCCCGCTACAAGGTCAGCCAGGGCACCGTTCGCAAGGCGATCGACGAACTGGCCGCCGAAAACCTCGTGGTTCGCCGGCAGGGCAAGGGTACTTTTGTTGCAACGCACAATGAAGATCGCGCGCAGTTCCGCTTCCTTCGTTTGCTGGCCGACGATGGTGCCGAGCACCCGCACGTGAGCCGCCTGCTCGAATGCCGGCGCCTGCGCGCGCCGGCCGAGATCGCGCGGCAGCTCGACCTGAAGCCTGCCGATCCGGTCGTGCAGGTGCGGCGCCTGCTGGAATTTGACAGCGAAGTGACGGTGCTCGACGAGATCTGGCTGCCGGGCGCGATGTTCCGCGGGCTCACGTTCGAGCGGCTCAGCGAGTACAAGGGGCCGCTCTACGCGATGTTCGAGACGGAGTTCGGCACGCGGATGATCCGTGCGACGGAAAAGATCCGCGCCGTGGCGGCGGAGCCGGCCGTGGCCGACCTGCTGCACGTGCCGGCAGGTTTCCCATTGCTTTCGGTCGAGCGCGTGTCCTATACATATGGCGACCGGCCAGTGGAAGTGCGACGCGGCTGGTATGTCACAACCGGGTATTACTATCAGAATGACTTGAGCTGACGACGTATCGGCACAAGCAGCGTGCACGCGCGTTTCCATTTGCGCGTAGCACGTTTCGGGCCGCCTTTATTCTCGTTCGCGTAACGATCCAGAGCAGACTTTCGCTGCAGCGCGATATAAAAAGGCGCTAAAATTGCGGATTAGTGTGACAACATAGTAGGGGTCTAGCATGACTGACGCAGTAAGAAAGCCGAGACCGGAATACCGGAACATCGGATTCGGCGATATCACGATGAAATACCGCATGCCGCTGGCAGCGATATTGTCGATCCTCCATCGAGTCAGCGGTGCGCTGCTGTTCCTGTTCCTGCCGTTCCTCCTGTTTCTCTTCGACCAGAGTCTCACCTCCGAGCTCAGCTTCGAAGTCTTCAAGGCCTTCCTCTCCAACATCGTCGTCAAGCTGATCGTCCTCGCGCTGTCGTGGGCGTTCCTCCACCATTTCTGCGCCGGCATTCGCCACCTGCTGATGGACGTCAACCACGACGCCGTCACGAAGGAAGGCGGCAAGCGGACGGCAGTCGTCGTCTTTGTCGTCTCGATCGCCCTGACGATCGCCATGGCACTCAAACTGTTCGGAGCGTTCTAAGAAAATGGCAGCCAATAACCGAATCGGCTCGAAGCGCCTCGTCGTCGGCGCTCACTATGGCCTGCGCGACTGGCTCGCGCAACGCGTCACCGCCACGATCATGGCGGTCTACACGATCATTCTGCTCGCCCTGTTCTTCGGCGCGCACGACTTCTCGTACGAAGGCTGGGCGTCGATCTTCTCCGCGCAATGGATGAAGCTCGCGACCTTCGTGACGCTGCTTTCCCTCTTCTACCACGCATGGGTCGGCGTGCGCGACATCTGGATGGACTACGTGAAGCCCGTCGGTGTGCGCCTGCTGCTGCAATCGCTGACCATCGTCTGGCTGCTCGCATGTGCGGGCTACGCCGCGCAGATTCTCTGGAGAGTGTAAAGAATGGCTGCAATCAAAACTTCCCTGCCGCGCCGCAAGTTCGACGTGGTGATCGTCGGCGCGGGCGGCTCGGGCTTGCGCGCAGCGCTGCAACTGTCGCGCGCGGGCCTGTCGGTCGGCGTGCTGTCGAAGGTGTTCCCGACGCGTTCGCACACGGTGGCGGCGCAGGGCGGCATCGGCGCATCGCTCGGCAACATGAGCGAAGACAACTGGCACTTCCACTTCTACGACACGATCAAGGGTTCCGACTGGCTCGGCGACCAGGACGCGATCGAGTTCATGTGCCGCGAAGCACCGAACGTCGTGTACGAACTGGAACACTTCGGCATGCCGTTCGACCGTAACGCGGACGGCACGATCTACCAGCGTCCGTTCGGCGGCCACACCGCGAACTACGGCGAGAAGCCCGTCCAGCGCGCTTGCGCGGCTGCCGACCGTACCGGTCACGCGCTGCTGCACACGCTGTACCAGCAGAACGTCGAAGCGAAGACGCAGTTCTTCGTCGAATGGATGGCGCTCGACCTGATCCGCGACGCCGACGGCGACGTGCTCGGCGTGACGGCCCTCGAGATGGAGACGGGTGACGTCTACATCATGGAAGGCAAGACGACGCTGTTCGCGACGGGCGGCGCAGGCCGGATCTTCGCGGCATCGACCAACGCGTTCATCAACACCGGCGACGGCCTCGGCATGGCGGCCCGCTCGGGCATCGCGCTGCAGGACATGGAGTTCTGGCAGTTCCACCCGACCGGCGTGGCCGGCGCGGGCGTGCTGATCACCGAAGGCGTGCGCGGCGAAGGCGGCATTCTGCGCAACGCGAACGGCGAGCGCTTCATGGAACGCTACGCACCGACGCTGAAGGATCTGGCGCCGCGTGACTTCGTGTCGCGTTCGATGGACCAGGAAATCAAGGAAGGTCGCGGCGTCGGTCCGAACAAGGATCACGTGCTGCTCGACCTGTCGCACATCGGCGCAGAGACGATCATGAAGCGTCTGCCGTCGATCCGCGAAATCGCGCTGAAGTTCGCGAACGTCGATGCGATCAAGGAACCGATCCCGGTCGTCCCGACGATCCACTACCAGATGGGCGGCATCCCGACCAACATCCACGGTCAGGTCGTCGGCACGTCGCGCGATCACAAGGAACCGGTCAACGGCTTCTACGCAGTGGGCGAATGCTCGTGCGTGTCCGTGCACGGCGCGAACCGCCTCGGCACGAACTCGCTGCTGGACCTCGTGGTGTTCGGCCGTGCGGCCGGCAACCACATCGTCGAGCACGTGAAGAACCAGAAGGAACACAAGCCGCTGCCGGCCGATGCAGGCGAATTCTCGCTGGCACGCCTGGCGAAGCTCGAGAAGTCGAGCTCGGGCGAGTACACGCAGGACGTCGCGAACGACATCCGTTCGACGATGCAGAAGCATGCAGGCGTGTTCCGCACGTCGGCGCTGCTGAAGGAAGGCGTCGACGAGATGGCCGGCCTGAAGGCACGCGTGGAAAACATCCACCTGAAGGACAAGTCGAAGGTGTTCAACACCGCGCGCGTCGAAGCGCTCGAGCTGGAGAACCTGATCGAAGTCGCCCGCGCGACGATGGTGTCGGCGGAAGCGCGCAAGGAAAGCCGCGGCGCGCACGCACACAGCGATTACGAACACCGCGACGACGACAACTGGCTGCGCCACACGCTGTGGTACAGCGAAGGCGATCGCCTCGACTACAAGCCGGTTCAAATGAAGCCGCTGACGGTCGAATCCGTGCCGCCGAAGCCGCGCACGTTCTAAGCCGAGTCAAAGGAATCCGAAATGGCAAAACGCATTTTTGAAGTCTACCGCTACGATCCGGACAAGGACGCGGCACCGCGCATGCAGACGTACGAGCTCGAGATCCAGCATGAACGCATGCTGCTCGACGCACTGGTCAAGCTGAAGGCACTGGACGAGACGTTGTCGTTCCGCCGCTCGTGCCGTGAAGGCGTGTGCGGTTCGGACGCGATGAACATCAACGGCAAGAACGGCCTCGCGTGCCTGACGAACCTGAACGACCTGCCGCAGAAGATCGTGCTGCGCCCGCTGCCGGGCCTGCCCGTCGTGCGCGACCTGATCGTCGACATGACGCACTTCTTCAACCAGTATCACTCGATCAAGCCGTACCTGATCAACGACGCGCCGCCGCCGGAGAAGGAACGCCTCCAGTCGCCGGAAGAGCGCGACGAGCTCGACGGCGTGTACGAGTGCATTCTGTGCGCGAGCTGCTCGACGTCGTGCCCGAGCTTCTGGTGGAACCCGGACAAGTTCGTCGGCCCGGCCGGTCTGCTGCAGGCTTACCGCTTCATCGCGGATAGTCGCGACACCGCCACCGGCGAGCGTCTCGACAACCTGGAAGATCCGTACCGTCTGTTCCGTTGCCACACGATCATGAACTGCGTCGACGTTTGCCCGAAGGGCCTGAACCCGACGAAGGCGATCGGCAAGATCAAGGAACTGATGGTTCGCCGCGCGGTTTAAGGTTGTATGAGCGACGATTCGCATCAATCCGACCCGCACCGTCGCGCGCGCCTTCGCTGGCGCGCGCGGCGGGGTCTGCTGGAAAACGACATCATCTTCGAGCGTTTCTTCGGCAGATACGAGCATGACCTCACCGATGCAGACGTAGGCGCGTTGTCGCGCCTGCTCGATCTGAGCGACAACGACCTGATGGACTTGCTCCTCGCGCGCAAGGAACCAGAAGGCGACCTAGACAGCCCGGATATTCACCGGCTGTTGGAGATGCTGCGCAACGTGTAACGCGTTACGCCCGTTATCGAATCCCGTTTCTTTATTTCGATTGAGGATGTGCCATGACTCCGTCTGATGTTAAAGCCACGCTATCGTTCAGCGACAACTCTCCGAGCGTCGAAATGCCGATCTACAAGGGCACGATGGGCCCGGACGTAATCGACATCCGCAAGCTGTACGGCCAGACCGGCAAGTTCACGTATGACCCGGGCTTCATGTCGACGGCGGCTTGTAATTCGGCGATCACGTACATCGACGGCGACAAAGGCGAACTGCTGTACCGCGGCTACCCGATTGACAACCTCGCGCAGAACGCGGACTTCCTCGAGTCCTGCTACCTGCTGCTGAAGGGTGAACTGCCGAACGCAGCGCAGAAGAAGGAATTCGTCGACACCGTCACGAAGCACACGATGGTGCACGAGCAGATGCACTTCTTCTTCCGCGGCTTCCGTCGCGATGCGCACCCGATGGCAGTGCTGGTGGCGGCCGTCGGCGCGCTGTCGGCGTTCTATCACGACTCGCTCGACATCAACGACCCGCGTCACCGCGAAGTGTCGGCGATCCGCATGATCGCCAAGCTGCCGACGCTTGTCGCGATGGCGTACAAGTTCAGCATCGGCCAGCCGTTCGTGTATCCGAAGAACGAGCTGTCGTACAGCGCGAACTTCATGCACATGATGTTCTCGAACCCGTGCGAAGAGTACAAGGTCAACGACGTGCTCGTCCGCGCACTCGACCGTATCCTGATTCTGCACGCCGATCACGAGCAGAACGCATCGACGTCGACCGTCCGTCTGGCCGGCTCGTCGGGCGCGAACCCGTTCGCATGTATCGCGGCCGGTATCGCCTGTCTGTGGGGCCCGGCGCACGGTGGTGCGAACGAAGCCGCACTGAACATGCTCGAGCAGATCGGTTCGCCGGACAACATTCCCGAATTCATCAAGCAGGTGAAGGACAAGAATTCGGGCGTGAAGCTGATGGGCTTCGGTCACCGCGTGTACAAGAACTACGACCCGCGTGCGAAGCTGATGCGCGAAACGTGCTACGAAGTGCTGAACGAATTGGGCCTGCACGACGACCCGCTGTTCAAGCTCGCGATGCAGCTCGAGAAGATCGCGCTGGAAGACGAGTACTTCGTGTCGCGTAAGCTGTACCCGAACGTCGACTTCTACTCGGGCATCGTTCAGCGCGCGCTGGGCATCCCGACGTCGATGTTCACGTGTATCTTCGCGATGGCACGTACGGTCGGCTGGATCGCACAGTGGAACGAAATGATTGCTGATCCCGAGCAAAAGATCGGCCGTCCGCGTCAGCTGTTCATCGGCGACGCGCCGCGCGAAGCGAAGCCGATCAGCGCACGTTAAGTCGTGCGTGGCGCGAATGGCCGTCAGGCCGCTCGCGCTCGGCAGGCGCAACGCCTCGACACCCCGGTGGGTCATCCCGCCGGGGTGTTTTCATTTGTGCGGCCGACGTGGGCCCGATCCGGTGCGGCGCTCCAGCGACGGCGGCCGCGTATCGAGCGGCGGCGCACTGGCATCGGGCGCGTGGCCGTGCTGCACGAAGAACTGCCGGTATGCGCCCGGCGTCATCCCGCGCGCGGCAAGGAACTGGCGGTTGAAGTTCGCCGCGTTCGGAATGCCGCAGCGCGCGGCTACCGTCGCGATCGGCCAGTCGGTGCCGACCAGGTGACGGCACGCGTGCGCGAGCCGCAGCCGCTGGACGTAGCGGCCGACGCTTTCGCCGAGGTGCCGTACGAAGAGCCGCTGCAGCGTGCGTTCGGACATGTGTGCCGCTGCGGCGAGTGCGTCGATGCGCAGTGGTTCGTGAAAGCGCAGGTCGATCGCGTCGAGCACGCGGTCCAGGCGTTCGGCCTCCGGCGCGGCGACGTCGGCGGCCGCGGCTGTAGCGGTCGCATCGGGTCGGCCATACGCCTGCGCGGTGGCGAGCGGCTCGCCCCCGGCTTCCGCGAGATCGGTGAGCGTGTCGAGTGCGGCCGCGAGGCGGATGCGCGGCGACGGATCGAGCAACCGCGGCAGCCGGGCGTGCATTGCGCGGGCCGTGTCGGCGGCAAAGCTCAGCCCCGGCGCCGCGCGCCGCAGCAGCGAGCGTAGCGGCGCGTACTCGGGGCAGCAGTCGGCCACGCGGCGCGCCCAGTCGCCATCGAACCAGACGACCAGTGCGACTTCCGGCGCCTCGCGGTCGATGCGCGCGTTCGACGACCACGTATGCGGCAGGTTGGGCGGCACGAGCACCAGATCGTCGTCCGCGTAGCTGGCGACGTGATCGCCGACGAAGCGCCGGCCGCGGCTGTTGAGTGTCAGCGTCAGTTCGTATTCGGGATGGCGATGCCATTCGAACGGAATGCGCGCGAGCTGGCGGTGGTACACGCGGATCGAACAGCCGGGGGCGAACGTCACGTGCTCGTACTGCGGTTTCATCGCGGCCTCCGGCGAGGGCAGGCAACGCGCCGTGGCATGATCGTGAGCATTCGTCACGACGGAGCGATGCCATGTTTTCACATGTTTGCGTGGGTGTCGGCGACACCGCGCGCGCGTACGACTTCTATGCGCCGCTGCTCGCGGAACTCGGGCTGCGTCTGAAGTTCAGCGAGCCGGACGGCTGGTCGGGCTGGATGCCGGCCGACACCGACCGTCCGCTGTTCTTCTTCGGCCATCCGCTCGACGGCCGCGCGCCGGAACCGGGCAACGGCCATACGGTCGCCTTCGACGCGCAGACGCGCGCGCAGGTCGATCGCTGCCATGCGCTCGCGCTGCAGCAGGGCGGCACCTGCGAAGGGCCGCCGGGCCTGCGGCCGCACTATCACTCCGATTACTACGGCGCGTATTTCCGCGACCCGGACGGCAACAAGCTGTGCGTGGTGTGCCACCGGGCCGAGTGAAGCGAGGTTGTCAGGATTGTATCTATTGTTGGCCGGATAGTGTCGTCGGCGATCGTGCGGCGGCCGTACGCTGAGTATTCGTCACGACACGATTCAGCGAGGAGACTACGATGCACCTGACGATTGACGATCTGCCCGTCGCGATTGGCGCGGCGAAACGGGCGCTGCGCGCCGGTTTGCCCGGTTACGCGGCCACGTTCCGCGAACTGGAGGGCGACATCGCGCGACAGGTCGACGCGATTCGCCGCGCGCACGCGCACGGCCATGACGTGATTCCGGCGCTCCAATACGCGGATATCGCGAACGGCACCGTCGATCCGGGCGCGCTTGCCGCGATCCGCACGCACGGCGCGGCGGTGATCCGCGGCGTGTTCGACGCGCGGCAGGCGCGCGACTGGAACGACGAGATCGGTGCCTACCTGGACACGAACCGGTTCGCCGACCGGCTGCATGCGCGCGCCGAGGACCGTTATTTCGGCGACCTCGCGTCGAGCAAGCCGCAGATCTTCGGCGTCTACTGGACGAAGCCGCAGGTGGCCGCGCGTCAGTCGCCGGCACTCACGCAGGCGCGCGTGTTCCTGAACCGCCTGTGGCGCCATGCGGACGGCGCGCGCACGCATTTCGATCCCGGCCAGGTGCCGGCCTACGCGGACCGGATCCGTCGCCGGCCGCCCGGTTCGACGTCGCTCGGGCTGTCACCGCACGTCGACGGCGGCTCCGTCGAGCGCTGGCTCGGCGCGAATTTCCGGCAGGTCTACCGCCACGTGCTGGCTGGCCGGTGGCGCGATTACGACCCGTTCGACGCGGCGTTCCGCCCGGATGTCGAGGAGATTCCGTCGCCGGCCGTGTGCTCGATGTTCCGCACGTTCCAGGGCTGGACCGCGCTGACGCCGCAAGGGCCCGGCGACGGCACGCTGCAGCTGATTCCGGTTGCGAACGCGATGGCGTATGTCGTGCTGCGCGCGCTGCAGGACGACGTCGCCGACGACGACCTGTGCGGCGCGCGTCCGGGCCGCGCGTTGTCGATCCTGCCGGAATGGCATGCGTTGCTGCTCGACGCGCTGGTGCCGATCCCGCACATGGAGCCGGGCGATGCGGTGTTCTGGCACGGGGACGTCGTGCACGCGGTCGAGGATGCGCATCGCGGCAGCGGCGACAGCAATGTGATGTACATCGCGGCCGCGCCCGGTTGCGCGAAGAACGAGGCGTACCTGCAGCACCAGCGGCTCGCGTTCCTGCGCGGCGACAGCCCGCCCGATTTCCCGGCAGACCATTTCGAGGTCGACTTCGACGGGCGCGCAGGGGCGGGCGATCTCACCGCACTCGGCCGCGCGCAGATGGGGTTCGATCCGTTCGCGTAACGGTCGGGTCGTACCGCGCAGGCACCGCCGACGGCCGTTTGCGCCGCCGTTGGCGGCCGTCTGCCGAATCCGCTGCATCGAGCGTGCAATTCGACGCGATCGGCTGTGGGTGCCCGCGAAATCGACACGAATTGCGCAATTTGGCTTCCGATAATGGTCCGGACACAACGCAGCTGCCTCGTGCGCCGCACGGGGGAAGCGATGACCATGGAGAAGTCGATGCAATTCACGCAAGCGATCGTTCGCCGTCCCGCGCCGTCCTGTGGCGCGGGTCTCACCACCGCCGTGCTCGGTGCCCCGGACTACGACAAGACGCTCACGCAGTTCCACGCGTACTGCGACGCGCTGCGCGGGCTCGGCGTCGAGCTGACCGAGCTGCCGCCGCTGGACGCGTTCCCCGATTCGCACTTCGTCGAGGACGTCGCCGTCGTGACGCCCGAATTCGCGGTGATCACGCGCCCCGGCGCGCCCGCACGGCGCGGCGAGACGGTCCACATCGAAGCGGCGCTCGGCGCGCATCGCGACCTGCTGCCGATGCAGGCAGGCCGTCTCGACGGCGGCGACGTGATGCTGGTCGGCAAGCGCTTCTTCATCGGCCTGACGGGCCGCACCGACGCCGAAGGCATCGCCGCGTTCGAATCGCTGGTGTCGCGCTACGGCTATTCGGTCGTCGCGGTGCCGGTCGGCGCCGGCCTGCACCTGAAGTCGGTCGTCAACGCGCTCGGCGACGACACGCTGCTCGTGACCGAGGCGCTGGCCGCGCATCCGGCGTTCGCCGACTATCGCCGGATCGCGATCTCGGCCGCCGACGAATATGCGGGCAACACGCTGCGCGTGAACGGCACGCTGATCACGCCGGCCGGCTATCCGCGCGTGCACGACGCGATCGGCTCGCTCGGGCTGCCGCTGCACGTGATCGACACGAGCGAGTTCCGCAAGATGGACGGCGGCCTGACCTGCCTGTCGCTGCGGTTCTAGACGATTGGCGCGCGGCCGCTTCGGCCGGATAATGTGGCCCCCGCGCGGAATTGGAGGAGACGCTCCGCGCACCAGCCACGACCCGACCGGAGCGAACGCGGATGACCGACAAGAAGATGCAGCTCGACAAGATCGATCTACGGATCCTCGACATCCTGCGCACCGACGGACGGATCTCGTACCGCAAGCTGTCGGAGCTCGTGAACCTCACGCCGCGTCCGTGCCAGGCGCGCGTGGAACGGCTCGAGGCGCTCGGCGTGATCGAAGGCTACCGCGCGGTGATCAAGGCGCCGCGCGCGACCAAGCCGATCGTCGTGATCGCGCAGATCGTGCTGGCCGATCACGGGCGTTCGCAGGCGCCGTTCGAGGACGAGATGCGTGCGAATCCGGCCGTGCTCGATTGCTGGCTCGTCAGCGGCACGTTCGATTTTCTCGTGCGACTCGCGTGCGAGGATCTCGACGAATACCGGCGGATCGCGAACGCGTGGCTGGAAAGCCCGCGCTTCCGGATCGAGAAGATCGTGACGACGGCCGAGCTGCAGGCGATCAAGCGCAGCGTCGTCTGACGCGGCAATGGGTGGACGGGCCGGCGGCATCGGCTGCGCGGCCCGTCGGGCAGCGCCGGTTTCGATGCGAATAACCGGCGCGAACGATTTGTATTCCGAAACAAAATCGTTCGCGCCGAATCCAATCAGGGTGAACACTATGGA
Organism: Burkholderia sp. JKS000303; assembly: GCF_002563755.1. NCBI lineage: Bacteria > Pseudomonadati > Pseudomonadota > Betaproteobacteria > Burkholderiales > Burkholderiaceae > Burkholderia > Burkholderia sp. JKS000303. The sequence goes on along the minus strand of NZ_PDBZ01000001.1, from coordinate 4,550,557 downwards.
TGCTTTGCAAGCGGCAGCTCAGACGGCCGCACCGTCCGGGACGGTGCTCAAGCGCCGGCTGCAGAGCCGCCACATCGCGATGATCGCGATCGGCGGCTCGATCGGCACGGGGTTGTTCGTCGCGTCGGGCGCATCGGTTGCGCAGGCGGGGCCGGGCGGTGCGATCGCCGCGTATATCGCGATCGGGCTGATGGTCTACTTCGTCGTCACCGGACTCGGCGAGATGGCCGCGCTGATGCCGGTGTCGGGCTCGTTCGCGGTCTACGGCGAGAAGTACGTCGACGAAGGCTTCGGCGTCGCGCTCGGCTGGACCTACTGGTACAGCTGGGCCGTGACGATCGCGATCGAGCTGGTCGCCGGGCAGATCGTGATGCGCTACTGGTTTCCGGAGATCCCCGGCGTATGGTGGGGCGCCGGGTTCCTCGTGCTGATCTTCCTGTTGAATACGCTGTCGGTGCGCGGCTTCGGCGAATCCGAATACTGGTTTTCGCTGATCAAGGTCGTTACCGTGATCGCGTTCATCGCGGCCGGGCTGCTGATCGCGGCCGGCCTGCTCGGCAACGGGCAGCCGGTCGGCTTGCGCAACTTCAGGATCGGCGACGCGCCGTTCGTCGGCGGCGTGCACGCGATGATGAGCGTCGCGCTGATTGCGGGATTCTCGTTTCTCGGCACCGAGCTCGTCGGGATCACCGCCGGCGAATCGGAAAACCCGCGCAAGACGATCCCGCGCGCGGTGAAGCAGATCTTCTGGCGGATCATGCTGTTCTACGTGTTCGCGATATTCGTGATCGGGCTGCTGGTGCCGTACACCGACCCGAACCTGCTGAAGAGCGACGTGACCGATATCGGCGTGAGCCCGTTCACGCTGGTGTTCAGCCATGCCGGCTTCCGGCTTGCCGCCGGCGCGATGAACCTGGTGATCCTGACGGCCGTGCTGTCGGCCGGCAACTCCGGCACGTATGCGGCCACGCGGATGCTGTACAACCTCGCGGCCGAAGGCCGTGCGCCTGCGATGTTCGCGACGCTGTCGCCGGGCGGCGTGCCGCGCAACGCGCTGTACGCGACGATGGCGGTGGGCGGGCTGTGCTTTCTGACCTCGCTGACCAACAACCAGAGCATCTACCTGTGGCTGCTCAATACGGTCGGCATCACCGGGTTCATCGCGTGGCTCGGCATCGCGGTCTGCCATTACCGGTTTCGCAAGGGTTTCCTGAAGCAGGGCTACCGGCTCGAGCAGTTGCCGTACCGCGCGAAGTGGTTCCCGTTCGGGCCGCTGTTCGCGATCGCGGTCTGCATCGTGATCTCGCTCGGGCAGGATTACCAGGCGTTCTTCTCGACCCGCATCGACTGGATGGAAGTGCTGTCGATCTACGTGTGGATTCCGCTGTTCGTCGCGATCTGGTGGGCCTATCGCCGCGCGCGCAAGAGCCGGCTGGTACGGTACGAGGAGATGGATATCGGGCCGTGGCTGACGCGCTCGGTCGAGGCCGTCGACGCGGCGGCGACGCAGCACGGGCAGTCGCGCTGAGCGCGGGGCCGGCGTGTGCCGGAAGCCGGTTCCGATGCAGTACGCATGACGACGCGCGCGCGGGCCGACAGTGCTCAGTGCGCGCGTTTCAATTGCGCCTTCATGAAGTCGACCCACGCGCGGACTTTCTGCGGAACGTGCCGGGTCGCGACGTAGAGCGCATAGACGTTCTGCTCCGGAAAGCGGTACGCGGGCAGGGCATCGACCAGCGTGCCGCGGTCGAGGTCGTCGCGCACGAGCCATTCGGGCAGCAGCGCGACACCGCTGCCTTGCCGTGCCAGTTCGCACAGCACCGACGCATTGTCGACGACGACACGCGGCTTCGTGCCGGGGCGAAACGTGTGCGCGTGACCGTTGCGATCGGTGAGCGTCCATTCGGCGATGCGTTCGAGCCGGCTATGGCCGAGCTGAGGCAGGCGGGCCAGCTCGTCCGGCGACGCCGGAGGCGGGACACCGGCCCTGGCCGGCAGGTCGGGCGCCATCACGGGCAGCACGTCGTAGGTGGCGAGGCAGACACCGCGATACGGCAGGTCGCGAAAGTGTTCGTGGCGGCCGAGCCGGATCGCGACGTCGAAGCGGTCGCGCACGAGATCGGCCTGCGACGTATGGGTTTCGAGCCGCACGCGCAGCGCCGGATGCTGCGCGGTGAACGCATGCAGCACGGGCGCGAGCACGCGTGCCGCGTATTCGACCGTCGACGTCACGCGCAGGATGCCGCGCATGCCGCCATGCTCGCCGCGTACTTCGTCGATGGCGCTTTCGGCTTCGTCGAGCACGCGCAGGCAGCGTTGATAGAAGCGCTCGCCGGCGTCGGTCAGCTCGACGCGCCGGGTCGTGCGCGTGAGCAGCGTGACGCCGAGCTCGGTTTCGAGCTGCTTGACGTTGAAGCTGACGGCTGCGCGCGCGAGGTTCAGCGCGGTCGCGGCGGCCGTGAACGAGCCGGCCTCGACCACGGCACGGAAGACGACGAAACGATCGAGGCTCACCATGGTCGGGTCGTTGATCCTGTCAATGCGGTGGATTGGGTTGCCCGAAGATTACCCCAATGCGCGCTGCCGGGCCGCGCGATCCGATTGTCAATATTTTTCGACGGGACTGGTCGAATCCGGCTGCTTACCGGTGCGACGGCTGCCCACTACACTGCGGCGTTTCGTGACTTCCCGCCGCCATGTCAGACCGTTCCAGGATCGCTGCCGTCTACCTGCTCGGTTTCGCGATCGATCTCGCCAACATGTTCATGCTGAACGCCGCGTATCCGGCGCTGCAGCGCGAGCTGCATGCGTCGGTCGCGCAGCTCGCGTGGGTCGGGAACATGTACGTGCTCGGCCTGACCGTCGTGATCCCGCTGGGCACATGGATTGCGCACCGCTGCGGCGAACGCCGCGTGTTCGTCGCGTCGCTGCTGCTGTTCGGGCTCGGTAGCGCGGGCGTCGGCGCGGCGCCGTCGATCGGCACGCTGCTCGCATGGCGGCTGGTCCAGGGGCTCGGCGGCGGGCTGCTGATTCCGGTGGGGCAGACGATGGCCTATCGCGCATATCCGTCGCAGTTGCGCGCGCGACTCACGTCGGTCGTGATGATGGTCGCGCTGCTCGTGCCGGCGTTGTCGCCCGCGATCGGCGGCGCGATCGTCGATCGCCTGTCGTGGCGTGCGATCTTCTTCGCGATGGTGCCGATTGCGGCCGCGACCGGTGCGCTCGCGCTCGCGTGGTTGCCGCGCGACGGCGCGCATGGGGAGCGGCCACGGCTCGACTGGCAAGGGCTCGGCCTGAGCGCGGCGGCGCTCGTCGCGCTGCTGCTCGGGCTGACGGCAGCCGGCCAGCACGGCCGTGGCGCGTTTGCGTTGACGATGCTGGCCCTCGCGGGGGCGGCCGGCGCCGGCTATGTGCGGCATGCGCGTCGTGCGGCAGCGCCGCTGCTCGACCTGCGCCTGCTCGGGCAGCCGTTGCTGCGGATCGGTGTCGTCGTCTATCTGTGCGTGCCGGGCACCTTCACGGGCGTCAACCTCGTGGCATCGCTCTATCTGCAGGACGCGCTCGGCCTGAGTGCCGCGCATGCCGGCGCGCTGATGCTGCCGTGGGCGATCGCGTCGTTCTTCGCGATCGCGACCACGCGCCGTCGTTTTCCGCGCTATGGTGCGAAACCGTTGTTCGCGTGCGGCATCGCGATCGACTGCCTCGGCATCGCGCTGCTCGCGACGCCGTGGGCGACGGTCGAGGCCGTGCGGATCGCCGCGTTCGTCGCGATGGGCTTCGGCGCGAGCCTGTGCACGAGCGCATCGCAAAGCGCGGCGTTCGTCGACGTGCCGGCCGACCGGATGGGTGATGCGAGCGCGCTGTGGAACATCAACCGTCAGCTGAGTTTCTGCCTCGGCGTGGCGGTGCTCGGCAGCGCGCTCAATGCGTTGCTGGCCGCGAGCGCCGGCGGCCCGGCGGCGCTGCCGTACCGTGCGTGTTTCGGGCTCGCGGTGCTGCTGACGCTGCTGCCGCTCGGCATGATCGCGCGGCTTCCCGCGCACTGCACGCCGGCCGCGCCTGCCGTTTCAACGCAAACCTGAGAACCTGAGAGACCAATGAATCTGCCGAATCCGTATTTCAACGAAGTCGTCGACGCGCACGTCGACATCGAGCGCTGGCTGTCGGGCCGTGCGGAACCCGAGCGACTTGCATCGCTGTTGATGCGGTTTTCGCCGGGTTTTTCGATGATTACGCTGTCGGGCGCGGTGCTCGATTACACGGGCGTCGATGCGCTGTTTTCGCGCGGACACGGTGCGCGCCCTGGGCTCGTGATCGGCATCGACGAATTGCGCGGCCTTGCGGTGTGGTCCGACGGCGCGGTGATCGGCTATCGCGAAACGCAGACCGACGGCGAAGGGCGGCGCACGGTGCGCCGCTCGACGGCCGTGTTCCGGCGCGAGGCGGATGGGCTGATCGTATGGCGCCACCTGCACGAGACGCCGGTTGCCGCCTGAGCGGCCGCTACTTGTCCAGCTCCGGATAGTGCCGGAAGATTCCCATGTCGTTGAACGGGATGCGGCGCGCCGACTCGAGATAGCGCGCGATGGGCGGATGCGCTGCAACGCGGTCATGCAGACCGACGAGCCCCGCGACCTTGCGTTCCGCGCGCTTCATCGCTTTCGGGAACGCGTAACGCAGCCCCTCGATCAACTGGAATATCGACAGATCGGCGTAACTGAGCGCGTTGCCCGCGAGATAGCCGCCCTTGTGCGGATTCTGCGCGAGCACGCGATCGAAGTAGCCCAGGAACTTCGGCAGCCGGTGCTCGAGGAAATCGGCCGCGCGCTCGGCGGCCTCGGCCTTCTGGTCCTCGTAGTACAGGCCACTGCCGATCGGGTGATGCGTGTCGTGGATCTCGGTGACGAAATCCGCGACGGTCAGCTGAAGCTGATGCACCCATAGCCGTCCGGCTTCGTCGTCGGGCGCGAGCCCGAGCCGCGCGCCGAGAAACAGCAGGATGTTCGCGGTGTGCCCGACGACCACGTCGCCGGCTTTCAGGAACGGCGGCGCGAACGGCACATGTTCGGCCTTCGTGCTGTCCATCATGTGCATCATCGCCGACACGCCCATGCCGCGCCCCGATTCGCGCGCGACGTCGACATAGTCGGCCTCGGCCGCTTCCAGCGCGAGCCGGACGTATTCGCCGCGGCCCTGGATTTCGGGCCAGTAATAGAGTTCGTATCGCATGCTGTGCTCCTGTCCGGGCGATGCGTCAGGCGAGGTCCGCATCGTGATGGCGGGGAGGGCGGCCGTGCGCCGCCCGTTGCGAATAGACAGTCTAGGAGATCGTACGGAAAGTGCGGTGCATGCCGCGCGTCATGTGCGTCATGCGCCGCGTTCGTCGCGCTCGCCGCCTTCCGGGCCATAGAAGAACACCCAGGTCGAAAAGTCGTCGGAGAAGCCGGCGAAACGGTGCGCGGCGAATGCAGGCACGAACAGCACGTCGCCGGCCGCGACCCCGCATTCACGCCCGTCGAGCACGAACCGCGATGTGCCTGCGGCGATCACGTAGACCTCGTCGCGCGTATGCGGCGTCTGCCGATCCTCGCCGCGCGGCCGGTACAACTCGACGTCGAGCGTGCCGTGGCGAAACAGCGTGGTGAACAGCGTGCCTTCATCGTCGAGGCGAGCGAGCGATTCGTTGAGGCCGAGCTTCATCGTCGTAGGCTCCGGGTCCGGATCGTGGGAACGTGGGCAGGCGGATCGCACCATCGTAGCGCGAAACGCGGCGATCAGCCTGCTGCACGCGACGATGCCCGCGCATCGCGTCGCGCACCATTGATGAAACGGCGACCGTCCGTGCTCGCCACCGATGAAACGAACGTGTCCGTCGGTGAAACGGCGCGACGAACGTCCGCCTGCGTTCGCCAGGTTCACCACGATTTAATAAACGCCCACTACGATCGCGCATCGTCAATCGGCGGCGCGTCGCGTTGCGGCTCGCGCTTCGACTCCGCCGCCCCGCGCCGAATCGCGCGGCTCGCCCGATTGTCATTTTCCGTGAACCCGCGATTTGCGACGCCGCGACATGCAGGTGGCGCGCATCGCATCGTTTCGTATTTCTGATGAAATTGAATCCATCGACTGCTGCACGCAGAAAATTCCTGGCTGCCGCGCCGGCTGTTGAGCGCATGCGGTGGCGACGATGTCGCATCGGCGCCGATCACCGACGCGGCGTTGGCCGCGCAGATGTCCGCGAAGCTGAACGCGCAGCTCGGCGATGCAGCGACCGTCGACGCGATCGTGCCGGCGCTGACCGATGTTGGCTTCACATGGGATCTGCCGACGGTGCCGGCCGCGCAGATCGGCGCGATCGTCGCGTACAGCTTCGGCAATCGCCCGAACGCGGCGAGCGGCAACACGTCGAGCACGGGCGGCAACCAGTCCGCGCTGCCCGATCCGGGGCCTGTCAACGAAGCGCTGGCGGACGCCGTGTACCGGATCCGCCAGCTGAAGCCCGTGAAGGTCTACGCGCAGTGGGAAATCGCGCGCTTTCTCGTGTCGAAGTACGGGATGGGCAGCGACGCGCTGTCGTCGGTCGAGCCGGTGATCGCGAGCGACGGCACGATCGTGTACCTGAGCACGGCCGGCGTTGCGGCCGAGGCCGTCATGCGCGCGGGCGGCGCGGCCGCGATGGGCACCGTGGCGGTGGTCGGCCATCGCGACCATGCGAAGCGCTGCATCCAGACCTCGCAGCAGGCGGGCATGAAGGCGGCTGCCGTCGCCGAGGTGTCGCTCCCGACCGTGTACGACCCGCAATCGGGCCAACCGTGGACGCGCAACCGCAGCCTCTACCTCGTGCACGACATGTATGCGCAGATGCTGACTCGCGCGATCGCCGCGACGATGCAGGCGTTTCCGAAGGGCTGATGCCTGCCGCTCTCCATTCGATTCCGATGACCATGACGACCCGCCGCCATTTCCTGACTTCCACTTCGCTGCTTGCCGTGTCGTGTGCCGCCGCGGTGCCCGCGCGCGCGAGCGATGCGCCCGTGTCCGATGCCGAACTTCGGCGCCAGATGCTGGGCAAGCTGACGAACGAACTGAACGACTCCACGGTTGCCGCCGACGAGACCGGCTACCTGCTCGACACGTTTTTCGCATGGTCGCCGCCGACCGTCGACGCTGCCGGCATCAACACGATCGCCGCATTCAGCTTCGGCAATCGCGCGGGCGCGTCCGGCGCGGCGCCGCTCCCGGGCCCGGTGAACGAATCGATTGCCGATGCGGTGTTCCAGCTTCGGCAGAGGGTCGCGGCGCCGATCTACGCGCAGCAGGAAGTCGCGGGCGTGCTCGCATCGAAGTACGGGCTGACGGCCGGCGTGACGTCGATCGCGACGCCGGCGGTGGCCGCCGGCAGCCCGATCCCGACGCCCGACGGCGTCGCTGCCGCGATCGTCCGGCAGGCCGGCTCGGCCGCGGCGCCCGGCAAGGTAGGGATCGTCACGCATCTGGACCAGGCGTCGCTGGCCGTGCACGCGTCGACGGCCGCGGGGCTGCAGGCGGCGGTGCCGGCCGGGCTGACGCTGCCGGTGTTCTACGACACTTCCGCGCAGATGCCCGCATTGCGTCGTCGCGATCTCTACCTGCTGAGCAACGCGGGCGTACAGCTCGGCATGCTGCGGCTCGACCTGATCAGCCGCGAATACCCGAACGGCTGATGCCCCAATTTGGCTGGTAATGCCGATACAGGTATTGGCACTACCAGCCAAACCACTGTTTTTAATGGGTTTTTTCTTGTCTGGCCTGCGCCGTGGCGCATTCTGCGTGGCATAATCAATCGCACCAGTAAGGCTTGTAGTCACAACGACCCCGCATACCCATGGCACAGACTCTCTACGACAAACTGTGGAACACCCACGTCGTCCACTCCGAGGACGACGGCACGGCATTGCTCTATATCGACCGTCAGCTGCTGCACGAAGTCACGAGCCCGCAGGCATTCGAAGGGCTGAACGTCGCGCACCGTCCGGTGTGGCGCATCAGCGCGAACCTGGCCGTGTCGGACCACAACGTTCCGACCACCGACCGCAGCCACGGCATCGCCGATCCCGTCTCGAAGCTGCAGGTCGACACGCTGGATGCGAACTGCGATGCGTTCGGCATCACGCAGTTCAAGATGAACGACGTGCGGCAGGGCATCGTGCACATCATCGGGCCGGAGCAGGGCGCGACGCTGCCGGGCATGACGATCGTGTGCGGCGATTCGCACACGTCGACGCACGGCGCGTTCGGCGCGCTCGCGCACGGCATCGGCACGTCGGAAGTCGAGCACGTGCTCGCGACGCAAACGCTGCTGCAGAAAAAGAGCAAGAACATGCTCGTGAAGGTCGAAGGCACGCTGTCGCGCGGCTGTACCGCGAAGGACATCGTGCTCGCGATCATCGGCAAGATCGGCACGGCAGGCGGCACGGGTTACGCGATCGAATTCGGCGGCTCGACGATCCGCGCGCTGACGATGGAAGGCCGGATGACCGTCTGCAACATGGCGATCGAAGCCGGCGCGCGCGCAGGCATGGTCGCCGTCGACGATACGACGATCGACTACCTGAAGGGCCGTCCGTTCGTGCCGACCGGCGCGGAATGGAACCAGGCCGTCGAATACTGGCGCGAGTTCAAGTCCGATGAAGGCGCGCAGTTCGACCGCGTCGTCGAGCTGAATGCCGCCGAGATCGTCCCGCAGGTCACGTGGGGCACGTCGCCGGAAATGGTCACGTCGATCGACGGTCGTGTGCCGGACCCCGAGCGCGAGAAGGATCCGGTCAAGCGCGACGCGATGGAACGCGCGCTGGCCTACATGGCGCTCGAGCCGAACACGCCGATCGAGTCGATCAAGGTCGACAAGATCTTCATCGGTTCGTGCACGAACGCGCGCATCGAGGATATCCGTGCGGCCGCGTATGTCGTGAAGAAGCTGAACCGTCGTGTCGCGTCGAACGTGCGCCTCGCGATGGTCGTGCCGGGCTCGGGCCTCGTGAAGGCGCAGGCCGAGCGCGAAGGGCTCGACAAGGTGTTCACCGACGCCGGCTTCGAATGGCGCGAACCGGGCTGCTCGATGTGCCTCGCGATGAACGCCGACCGGCTCGATCCGGGCGAGCGCTGCGCGTCGACGTCGAACCGCAACTTCGAAGGCCGGCAGGGCGCGGGCGGTCGTACGCACCTCGTGAGCCCCGCGATGGCGGCGGCAGCGGCGATCGAAGGCCACTTCGTCGACATTCGCAAGCTGGGGTAACGCGTGACGGCATCGAAGGTCATCGCGCGGCTGGTTGCCGCGCTGGCGCTCGCGGGGCTGGGCTTCGGTCTGGCCGGCTGCAATACCGTCCAGGGCTTCGGCGAGGACGTCAATGCCGCAGGCAACGCGCTCCAGCGCGCCGCGGACTGATGCCCGCCGAGAATTTGTCGATGTGCGCCGGCTGATTGCCGGCCCTTCAACCGGATAGACGGATCATGGAAAAATTCACTGTACATACCGGCGTCGTGGCGCCGCTCGATCGCGAGAACGTCGACACCGACGCGATCATCCCGAAGCAGTTCCTGAAGTCGATCAAGCGCACGGGCTTCGGTCCGAACGCGTTCGACGAATGGCGCTACCTCGACCACGGCGAGCCGGGCCAGGACAACTCGACGCGCCCGCTGAACCCGGACTTCGTGCTGAACCAGCCGCGCTACCAGGGCGCATCGGTGCTGCTGGCACGCAAGAACTTCGGCTGCGGCAGCTCGCGCGAGCACGCACCGTGGGCGCTGCAGCAGTACGGTTTCCGCGCGATCATCGCGCCGAGCTTCGCCGACATCTTCTTCAACAACTGCTACAAGAACGGGCTGCTGCCGATCGTGCTGACCGAGCAGCAGGTCGATCACCTGTTCAACGACACGTACGCGTTCAACGGCTATCAGCTGACGGTCGACCTCGATGCGCAGGTCGTGCGCACGGGCGACGGCCGCGACTATCCGTTCGACATCACCGCGTTCCGCAAGTACTGCCTGCTGAACGGCTTCGACGATATCGGCCTGACGTTGCGTCACGCCGACAAGATTCGTCAGTTCGAAGCGGAGCGGCTCGCGAAGCAGCCGTGGCTCAACAACAAGCTGGTCGGCTGAGATTGCCTTTCGGGCGGGCGCGCAAGAAGCGCGCTCGCCGACCTGCCACCATCACCTACCCAGTCAGGAATAACGCATGAAGATTGCAGTGCTGCCCGGCGACGGCATCGGTCCGGAAATCGTCAACGAAGCGATCAAGGTGCTGAACGCACTCGATGAAAAATTCGAGCTCGAGCAGGCGCCTGTCGGCGGCGCGGGCTACGAGGCGAGCGGTCATCCGCTGCCCGACGCGACGCTGAAGCTCGCGAAGGAAGCCGACGCGATCCTGTTCGGCGCGGTCGGCGACTGGAAGTACGACTCGCTTGAGCGCGCGCTGCGCCCCGAGCAGGCGATTCTCGGGCTGCGCAAGCACCTCGAGCTGTTCGCGAACTTCCGCCCGGCGATCTGCTATCCGCAGCTCGTCGATGCATCGCCGCTGAAAGCCGAGCTTGTCGCGGGCCTCGACATCCTGATCGTGCGCGAACTGAACGGCGACATCTACTTCGGCCAGCCGCGCGGCGTGCGCGCAGCGCCGGACGGTCCGTTCGCGGGCGAGCGCGAGGGCTTCGACACGATGCGCTACTCGGAACCGGAAGTGCGCCGCATCGCGCATGTCGCGTTCCAGGCCGCGCAGAAGCGCGCGAAGAAGCTGCTGTCGGTCGACAAGGCGAACGTGCTCGAGACGTCGCAGTTCTGGCGCGACATCATGATCGACGTGTCGAAGGAATACGCGGACGTCGAGCTGTCGCACATGTACGTCGACAACGCGGCGATGCAGCTCGCGAAGGCGCCGAAGCAGTTCGACGTGATCGTGACCGGCAACATGTTCGGCGACATCCTGTCGGACGAAGCGTCGATGCTGACGGGTTCGATCGGCATGCTGCCGTCGGCATCGCTCGACAAGAACAACAAGGGCCTGTACGAGCCGTCGCACGGTTCGGCGCCGGACATCGCGGGCAAGGGCATCGCGAACCCGCTCGCGACGATCCTGTCGGCCGCGATGATGCTGCGCTACTCGCTGAATCGCGCGGAGCAGGCCGATCGCATCGAGCGCGCCGTGAAAACGGTGCTCGAACAGGGCTATCGCACGGGCGACATCGCGACGCCGGGCTGCCAGCAGGTCGGCACGACGGCCATGGGTGACGCTGTCGTCGCCGCGCTGTAACGCGTACGGCAGTTAATGTAGAAAGGGCGCGAACGGGCCGGAAAATCGGCTGGTTCGCGCACGGTTGACCGTTGTGCGGGCAACCGGCTTTGTGTAGACTCGAACGATGGCGCTGATTTCCCTGATCTCCCCGGTCCTGAAACTCCACGGCAACATTGCCCGTGTGGGTACGCGCGCCATCGTCATCACGAAAACCATTACCACGAAAACGATCATTAAACGCTGATCGCCGTCGTGCCCGCCTGTTTCCCCGCGCGGTCACGCGGGGACGGAAATGGCGGGGAAGCTCCATTCAAAGCAAAGGGTTAGTCATGAACGTAGGTCTCGTAGGTTGGCGCGGCATGGTCGGCAGCGTCCTGATGCAGCGCATGCAGGAAGAGGGTGATTTCGACCTGATCGAACCGGTGTTCTTCAGCACCAGCAACACGGGCGGCAAGGCGCCGTCGTTCGCGAAAAACGAGACTACGCTCAAGGACGCGACCAACGTCGACGAGCTGAAGAAGTGCGACGTGATCATCACGTGCCAGGGCGGCGACTACACGAACGACGTGTTCCCGAAGCTGCGCGCGGCCGGCTGGAACGGTTACTGGATCGACGCGGCATCGTCGCTGCGGATGAAGGATGACGCGGTCATCATTCTCGATCCGGTCAACCTCGACGTGATCAAGGATGCGCTCGTCAAGGGCACGAAGAACTTCGTCGGCGGCAATTGCACGGTCAGCCTGATGCTGATGGCGCTCGGCGGCCTGTTCCGCGAGAACCTCGTCGACTGGATGACGGCGATGACGTATCAGGCCGCATCGGGCGCGGGCGCGCAGAACATGCGCGAACTGCTGTCGCAGATGGGCGCGCTGCACGGCGCGGTGCAGGAACAGCTCGCCGATCCGGCTTCCGCGATCCTCGACATCGACCGCCGCGTGCTCGCGACGATGAACAGCGACGCGATGCCGACGAGCCACTTCGGCGTGCCGCTGGCCGGCTCGCTGATCCCGTGGATCGACAAGGATCTCGGCAACGGGATGTCGAAGGAAGAGTGGAAGGGCGGCGCGGAAACCAACAAGATCCTCGGCAAGCCTGCGATGGGCGAGCCGGGTTCGATCCCGGTCGACGGCCTGTGCGTGCGGATCGGCGCGATGCGCTGCCACTCGCAGGCGCTGACGATCAAGCTGAAGAAGGACGTGCCGCTCGACGAGATCAACGGCATCCTCGCGTCGGCAAACGACTGGGTGAAGGTCGTGCCGAACGAGCGTGAAGCGTCGATGCGCGATCTGTCGCCGGCCAAGATCACCGGCACGCTGACGGTGCCGGTCGGTCGTCTGCGCAAGCTCGCGATGGGCGGCGAATACCTGTCGGCGTTCACGGTCGGCGACCAGCTGCTGTGGGGCGCGGCCGAGCCGCTGCGCCGCATGCTGCGCATTCTGCTCGACAAGTAAGTATCGGGCCGCGCCGCGCGCCATCGGCGCGCGAAGCGATACGCCTGCCAGCCCTTCGCGGGGCGGCAGGCGTTTTTCATTGGTGGTCTGCGCGTGCATCAGGGAGGATCGCTCGAGACCTCGTTTTCGATAAGCCCGCAGCACGCGATTCGTGCGCCGGCGACCCGGCGTGGACGCCGTTGTGACGATGTGCAGGCATGGCCGGCCCCGCACGCCGGCGATGAATTCGGCCCGAACCCGATCGTGTGAAGTAAACTACGCGATTACGACGCGCAGAGTCGCCGAAAGCGTCGCGTTCTGCGCGACGCTTTTGCATTTCTGCGGCGACTTTGTTGACGCTTCCAAACGCGAATCCGAGCCGCGCCCGCGCGCGGCGATAGAGCCTACGATGTCCCGAATTTCCTTGTTTCCGCGTCAGTCTCGTCTGTCGCGCGCCGTGCGTGGCGCGCTGGCGGTCCTGGCGCTTGGTGCAGCCGCATCGGCCTGGGCGGCCGGCACCGGCGAACTGCCGGCGTCCGGCGCCGGCGGCGCCGCGCCGCTCACCGTGACGGTCCAGCCCGGCCAGTCGTTGAACGACATCGCGAAAGCGGCCACGCAGTCGCACGACCCGGTCGTGCTTGCCCGCGCCGGCCGCGCGCTGTTCGACGCGAATCCGCAGGCGTTCATGAAGCATGACGCGAGCCGCCTGAAAGTGGGCGCGACGCTGACGCTGCCCGCGCTCGACGCGACGGGTGCCGCACTCGTGCCGACCGGTGCGTCCGCGGCAACGGCAGCCTCCGCCGCAGTCGCCGGCGCGGGTGCGTCCGCGGCCGCGCAGCATGGCGCGTCCGCGTTGCATCCGGGCTCGGCCGTGCAAGCCGCGCCGAACGCATCGGTCGCGCATGCGGCACCGGAGAGCGGTGCGAGCGCGGCAGCGGCAGCCGGTGCCTCCGCTTCGGTCGGTGCTTCCGCCGCGCATGGCGCATCGACGGTCGAAACCGTTCAGCCGGCGGCACCCGTTGCCGGTGCCAGCGGGCCGCACGTCTGGAGCGGCACGATCCAGTCCGCACCGTCGTCGGCGAGCGAGGCGGCTGCCCAGCCTGCGCAGGGCGCTCCGATCGAAGGCACGCATGAACCGGCCGGGGCGGCACCCGCCGCGGCCGCATCGCAGCCGCGGCCGTCGAGCCTGCAACAACTGCTCGCGCTGAAGAATCGCGTGCTGATGGAGCTGCAGAAACACGGGATTGGCAAACCGGCCGCAACGAACGGCGCGGCCCCCGCGCCGGCGCCTGCCGCACCGCGTCCGGCCGCGAACGATGCCGGTGCGCCGGCCGCCGCGTCGCCGGCGAGCGAAGTGGCGTCCGGCGTGGCCGCCAGTGCCGCGCAGCCGGCATCGGTGCCGGTGCAGCCGGCCGTGCCTGTCACGAGCGCACCGCTTGCGAGCAATGGCGAACAGATGGACTGGCGTCCGGCGGCAGTGGCCGGCACGGGCGTGGTCGTTCTCGCCGCCGGGTTCGCGTGGCGCCGGCGCCGGAAAACCCGGCTTGCGAACGCGAGCGCGACTGGATCCGGTGAGGCTGCTGCTGCCGATGTCGACGTGTCGCCGTCCGTCGAGCCGCTGCCGCCGGCACTGCCCGAAACGCCGCTTGCCCGCGATGCCGCCACCGACGTGAGTCTCGTCGCGGCCGGCGCGGTAGCCGCCGAGGCGTTCGATACGCGCGATGCCGAGGCATCGCCGCAGTCGGAAGTGGCGAAGCCGTTTGATGACCAAGCGGAAGCGACCGCTACGCACACCGAGCCCGAGAACGATACGGCACCGGTTTCGCACGATGTGAAACCCGGTGGGGAAGCGGTCGCGGATGCGCCGGCCGATCCGTCCGCCGCCCGTCCGGCGAACGACGCGCAGCACGCGGCGCTGATGCAGAACGCGATCGCCGCGCTCAACAGTCTCGACATGCCGCTGCCGCCGCGTCTTCCGGATGAGCCGGCCGCGCAGGAAGGGCACGCGGCAAGCGACCGAATTGCAACTAACGGTCAATCCGCGCCGCGACCGCCGATTGGCGCGAACGATCCGTCTCCGGAACGCACCTTCGACCAGGACGACGACTTCGATTGGGATCCGGACGCGACATCGCCTGCCGCCCACGCGGGCGGCTCGTCCATGCCGTCGTCGCTGCCGCCGCTCGGCGGCGCGCAGTTCGGCGCCTTGAAGCTCGATTTCGATCTCGACCTGCCGTCCACGCCGGGGGCCGTATTGCCCGCGCTGACGCCGGACGAGCTCGCGCGCATCGCGCGCAACAAGCTCGACCTCGCGTCGGAGTACGTGGAACTCGGCGACCTGTCCGGCGCACGCACGCTGCTGCAGGAAGTGATTGCCGCGAACGACGCCGCGACGCACGACGACGCGCGCGCGCTGCTCGCGAAGCTGGCGGACCAGGCGTAATGCGGATCGCGCTGGGGATTCAATACGACGGTGCCGCGTTCTGCGGCTGGCAGGCGCAGCCGCACGGCAAGACCGTGCAGGACGTGCTCGAACATGCGCTCGGCGAGTTCGCGTGCGTGCCGCTGCATACGACGGTCGCCGGACGGACCGATACCGGCGTGCACGGGCTCGGGCAGGTCGTGCACTTCGACACGACGCTCGATCGTACGGAATTCTCTTGGGTGCGCGGCACCAACGCATTCCTGCCGTCGACCGTGTCCGTGCAGTGGGCGAAGGCGATGCCGGACACGTTCCACGCGCGCTTCTCGGCGTTCGAGCGCACCTATTACTACGCGCTGTACGTGCAACCCGTGCGCTCGCCGATGCTGGCCGGCCGCGCGGGCTGGATCCACACGCCGCTCGACGACGACGCGATGCGCGCGGCCGCCGCCCACCTGATCGGCGAGCACGACTTCTCGTCGTTCCGGTCGTCGGAATGCCAGTCGAAGACGCCGGTCAAACACCTGTATCAGATCGACGTACGGCGCGCGGGCCACTTCATCCATTTCCGCTTCCGCGCGAACGCGTTCCTGCATCACATGGTGCGCAACCTGATGGGCTGCCTCGTCGCGGTCGGCCGCGGCCGCTATCCGGCGGACTGGGTTGCCGAGGTGCTGGCCGGGCGCGACCGTTCGCTCGCCGCGCCCACGTTCATGGCCGACGGGCTGTATCTCGCTCACGTCGGCTACCCGGCGGAATTCGCCGTCCCGCCCGCGCAGCTCGGCAGCGTGCCGTGGAGCAGCGTCTGGGCCGATCTGGACCCACAATCATGACGGAGCACGCCGTGTCTTCTTCGACTTCCGCCGCAGCCGGCCTCGCGCCGCGCACGCGCATCAAGCTGTGCGGGCTGTCGCGCCCCGAGGACGTGCTGCACGCAGCCGCGCTCGGCGCCGACGCGATCGGCCTCGTGTTCTACCCGAAGAGCCCGCGCGCGGTATCGATCGCGCAGGCGGCCGAGCTCGCGAGCCTTGCGCCGCCGTTCGTATCGGTGGTCGGTTTGTTCGTGAACGCGACCGAAGCCGAGCTCGAGGCCGTCGTGCGCGACGTGCCGCTGACGGTGCTGCAATTCCACGGCGACGAGACGCCCGAGCAGTGCGATGCGCTCGGCCGGGCGGCCCGGCTGCCCTGGTTGCGCGCCGTGCGTGTCGGCCCCTCGACGCAGCCGGCCGATTTGGTAGAATCAGCTCTTCATTATTCGAAAGCGCGCGGCCTCCTGTTCGACACTCTTGTGCCGGACTACGGCGGTAGCGGCAAGGTCTTCGATTGGTCTCTTATTCCCGCAGAGCTCGCGCATCGGGCCGTTTTGAGTGGTGGCTTGAACGCGCAAAACGTCGGTGATGCGATCCGCCAGTTGCGTCCGTTTGCTGTCGATGTCTCGAGTGGCATCGAAGTGGAGGGCGCGAAGGGCGTGAAGGATCACGCCCGAATGGCGGCGTTCGTACGCGCGGTGCGCGAAGCGGACGCCGGGTGATGCAAGCGGTGCGGCCCCAAAAGCCGGGCGCACCGACCGATCGAGAGTGACACCATGTACAACCTTCCTGATGATCGCGGCCACTTCGGCCCGTATGGCGGCGTGTTCGTCGCCGAAACGCTCATTCACGCGCTGGACGAACTGCGCGCAGCGTATGAGAAATTCCGGAACGACCCCGAATTCGTCGCCGAATACGAGCGCGAACTGAAGTACTTCGTCGGCCGTCCGTCGCCGATCTATCACGCGCAGCGCTGGAGCGAGACGCTCGGCGGCGCGCAGATCTACCTGAAGCGCGAGGACCTGAACCACACCGGCGCGCACAAGATCAACAACGTGATCGGGCAGGCGCTGCTCGCGAAGCGGATGGGCAAGAAGCGTGTGATCGCCGAGACGGGCGCCGGCCAGCACGGCGTCGCGACCGCGACGATCTGCGCGCGCTTCGGGATGGAGTGCATCGTCTACATGGGCGCCGAGGACGTGCGCCGCCAGGCCGCGAACGTGTACCGGATGAAGCTGCTCGGCGCGACGGTCGTGCCGGTCGAATCGGGTTCGCGCACGCTGAAGGACGCGCTGAACGAAGCGATGCGCGACTGGGTCACCAACATCGAAAGCACGTTCTACATCATCGGCACGGTCGCGGGCCCGCACCCGTACCCGGCGATGGTGCGCGACTTCCAGCGCGTGATCGGCGACGAGTGCAAGGTGCAGATGCCCGAACTCGCCGGCCGCCAGCCGGACGCGGTGATCGCTTGCGTCGGCGGCGGTTCGAACGCGATGGGCATCTTCTATCCGTACATCGACGATAAATCGGTGCAGCTGATCGGCGTCGAAGCGGCCGGCGACGGCCTCGACACGGGCCGTCACGCGGCATCGCTGATCGCGGGCAGCCCCGGCGTGCTGCACGGCAACCGCACGTACCTGCTGCAGGACGACAACGGCCAGATCATCGAGACGCATTCGGTGTCGGCGGGCCTCGACTATCCGGGCGTCGGCCCCGAGCACGCCTGGCTGAAGGACAGCGGCCGCGCGCAGTACGTGCCGATCACCGACGACGAAGCGTTGAAGGCGTTCCACGACTGCTGCCGGATCGAGGGGATCATTCCCGCGCTCGAGTCCAGCCACGCGATCGCGTATGGCGTGAAGCTCGCCCCGACGTTGCCGAAGGACAAGATCCTGCTCGTCAACCTGTCGGGTCGCGGCGACAAGGACATGCACACGGTCGCCGAGCGATCGGGCCTCGCGCTCTGACCCCCGCCGATGCGTGACTTGATCGAACAGCCGGGCGGCGGCGCCGCGAGCGAAGCGGAGGCGGGGCAGCCCGTCGTCGCCGTGCCGCGCGCACTGCCGTCCGGGATCGAACTGTATAACCGCGATTTCATGACCGAAGCCGTGCGCCTGCCGGATGCGTCGATCGACCTGATCGTCGCCGATCCGCCGTACGGACTCGGCAAGGACTACGGCAACGACTCGGACAAGCGTTCGGGCGACGATTTCCTCGCGTGGACGCGCGAGTGGCTCGAGCTCGCGATTCCGAAACTCAAGCCGAGCGGGTCGATGTACATCTTCTGCACGTGGCAGTACGCGCCGGAAATCTTCAGCTTCCTGAAGACGAAGCTCACGATGGTCAACGAGATCATCTGGGACCGGCGCGTGCCGAGCATGGGCGGCACGACGCGCCGTTTCACGTCGGTGCACGACAACATCGGCTTTTTCGCGGTTTCCAAAGCGTATTACTTCGATCTCGATCCGGTCCGCATCCCGTACGACGCCGACACGAAGAAGGCCCGCTCGCGCAAGCTGTTCGAAGGCAGCAAGTGGCTGGAGATGGGCTACAACCCGAAGGACGTCTGGTCGGTCTCGCGCCTGCATCGGCAGCACGCGGAGCGCGTCGATCATCCGACCCAGAAGCCGCTGGAAATCATCGAGCGGATGGTGCTCGCAAGCTGCCCGCCGGGCGGCCGCGTGCTCGATCCGTTCATGGGCAGCGGCACGACCGCGGTGGCCTGCGCACGGCAGGGGCGCGACTTCGTCGGCTACGAGATCAACGAAAGTTATTGCGCGATCGCGCACGAGCGCGTGAACGCGCTCGCCGCGCAGGCGTGCGCGTGAGTCGCGCCGCCGCAGTGCCGATCGCTGCTTTGCATGGGACCGGAGCAAGCGCTAAAGCGCTCACTCCGGTCGACAAAGGAAAATTGCCATGAATCGTATCCAGCAGACCTTCGCCGCACTCGCCGAACAAGGCCGTAAGGGCCTGATCCCGTTCATCACGGCCGGCGACCCCGATCCCGCGAAGACCGTCGACTTCATGCACGCGCTCGCCGAAGGCGGCGCCGACGTGATCGAGCTCGGCGTGCCGTTCTCGGACCCGATGGCCGACGGCCCGGTGATCCAGCGCTCGTCGGAACGCGCGCTCGCGCGCGGCGTCACGCTGAAGAGCGTGCTCGCCGACGTGAAGCGTTTTCGCGAGACCGACCAGAAAACCCCCGTCGTGCTGATGGGCTATGCGAACCCGATCGAGCGGATGGGGGTCGATACGTTTGCCACCGAAGCGCAGGCGGCCGGCGTCGACGGCGTGCTCGTCGTCGACTATCCGCCTGAAGAAGCGGGCGTGTTCGCCGAGAAAATGCGCGCCGCGCAGATCGATCCGATCTTCCTGCTCGCGCCGACGTCGACCGACGAACGCATCGCCGACGTGGGCAAGATCGCGAGCGGCTACGTGTATTACGTGTCGCTCAAGGGCGTGACCGGCGCCGGAAATCTGGATGTTTCGAGCATTGCGGGTAAAATCCCGGCCATCAAGTCGCGCGTGCCGGTTCCGGTGGGCGTCGGCTTCGGCATTCGCGACGCCGATACGGCGCGCGCGGTGGCCGAAGTGTCGGACGCCGTCGTGATCGGCAGCCGTCTGGTGCAGCTGCTCGAGAGCGCCGCACCGGAGGGCGCTGCCGCCGAGCTGAAGACGTTCATCGCCGAGCTGCGTGCCGCGTTGGACGGTGCCGGCAAGACGGCGCGATAAACACAACACAGGAAGCGGGAACGGGCCGGTTGGCCCGCCCCGCCACGGAACAGGAAACCATACGATGAGCTGGCTCGACAAACTGTTGCCGCCGAAGATCAAGCAGACCGACCCGAAAAGCCGCAAGGGCATTCCGGAAGGCCTGTGGGTCAAGTGCCCGTCCTGCGAGGCCGTGCTGTACCGCAACGACGTGGACGCGAACCTGCACGTGTGCCCGAAGTGCGATCACCACATGCGCATCGGCGCACGCGAACGCCTCGACGGGCTGCTCGATCCGGAAGGCCGCTATGAAATCGGCCAGGAAATCGTGCCGGTCGACACGCTGAAGTTCAAGGACAGCCGCAAGTACCCCGATCGTCTGAAGGAAGCGATGGACGAGACGGGCGAGACCGATGCGATGGTCGTGATGGGCGGGGCGATCCACACGCTGCCCGTCGTCGCGGCCTGCTTCGAGTTCTCGTTCATGGGCGGCTCGATGGGTTCGGTCGTCGGCGAGCGCTTCGCGCGCGGCGCGCAGAACGCGCTGGAGCAGCACGTGCCGTTCATCTGCTTCACGGCATCGGGCGGCGCACGGATGCAGGAAAGCCTGCTGTCGCTGATGCAGATGGCCAAGACCACCGCGATGCTGACCAAGCTGGCCGAAGCCAAGCTGCCGTTCATCTCGGTGCTGACCGACCCGACGATGGGCGGCGTGTCGGCGAGCTTCGCGTTCCTCGGCGACGTCGTGATCGCCGAGCCGAAGGCGCTGATCGGCTTCGCCGGCCCGCGCGTGATCGAGCAGACGGTGCGCGAGAAGCTGCCGGAAGGCTTCCAGCGCGCGGAATTCCTGCTGAAGACGGGCGCGATCGACATGATCGTCGACCGCCGCAAGATGCGCGACGAGATCGCGCAGCTGCTCGCGCTGCTGCAGCGACAGCCGGCCGACGCGCTGGCCTGATTGGCGCGACGTTGTGAACTGCGCGCGTCGCCCGGCTGAACCGCCGGGCGGCGCGTTTCGTTTTTTTGGCGTAGTGGCGGTACTGATTCAGATTTGATCCGATGAGCACTTTTCCCACTCTCGACGCGTGGCTTTCGCATCTCGAACGCGCGCACCCGGTCGGCATCGACATGGGCCTGACCCGCATCGGGCAGGTCAAGGCGGCGCTGCAGCTCGAATTCGCGTGCCCCGTGATCACGGTTGGCGGCACGAACGGCAAAGGCTCGACCTGCGCGTTCCTCGAGGCGATCCTCGTTCATGCCGGCTACAAGATCGGCTGCCACACGTCGCCGCACCTGCTCGAATTCAGTGAGCGTGCACGCGTGAACGGGCAGCAGGTCAGCGACGCCGAGCTGCTGCCGCACTTCGAAGCCGTCGAAGCCGCGCGCACGTCGCTGCCGGAGCCGGTGTCGCTCACGTACTTCGAATTCACGACGCTCGCGATCCTGCATCTGTTCGCGTCGCGCGGCCTCGATGCGGTGATCCTCGAAGTCGGTCTCGGCGGCCGGCTCGACGCGGTCAACATCATCGACACCGATTGCGCGATCGTCACGAGCATCGACATCGACCACACCGAATACCTCGGCGACACGCGCGAGAAGATCGCGTTCGAGAAGGCGGGGATCTTCCGTTCGGGCAAGCCGGCGATCTGCGGCGATCCCGCGGTGCCGCAGACGCTGGTCGATCATGCCGACGCGATCGGCGCCGACTTGTGGCTGGTCGGCCGCGACTTCCGCTACGAGGCGCAGCCGGGCTCGGAACGTCAGCAGTGGAGCTACCTCGGCCGCGACAAGCGCTATCCGGCGCTCGCGTACCCGGCGCTGCGCGGTGCGAACCAGCTGATCAATGCGTCGGCCGCGCTGGCCGCGCTCGAGGCGCTGCGCCCGGTGCTGCCGGTGTCCGCGCAGGACATCCGGCTCGGCCTCGCGAACGTCGAGTTGCCGGGGCGCTTCCAGGTGTTGCCCGGCAAGCCGGCGATCGTGCTGGACGTCGCGCACAACCCGCATGCGGCGGCCGTGCTCGAGCAGAACCTCGGCAACATGGGCTTCTTCCCGTACACGTACGCGGTGTTCGGCGCGATGCACGACAAGGACATCGACGGCGTGCTGCGCCATCTGAAGGGCGAGATCGACCACTGGTGCGTGACCGACCTGCCGCTGCCGCGCGCGGCGAGTGCGGAGCAGCTCGAAGCCGCGCTGCGCAAGGCCGGCGTGGAAGAGGGGGCTGATTCGAGCGTCACGCGTTTCGCGTCGCCCGCAGAAGCGTTTCGCGATGCACTAAAAAGAGCATCCGAGAATGATAGAATCGTGGTTTTCGGCAGTTTCCATACGGTGGCAGGTGTGATGGCCTACCGGAAATCGCAGCAACACTGACTGACGGGCAGTTTCGGACTCAGCCATTCATGGGAATTTTCTCCTTCGGCAAGAAAGACGACGACGCGCCCATCCGGCGCGGCGGTCGTACCGGGGCCTCCCGGAACGTGCGCACGGAGCGCACTGAACGCGTCGAGCGACGCACGCGCCGTACAGAGCGTCCGGAGTCGGATGCTCTGCTTCTCGATCCGACCCTTCCAGAAAAGCAACGCGCACGACGTCGTCTCGTCGGCGCGATCGCGCTCGTGGTCGCCGCCGTGATCGTGCTGCCGATGGTGCTCGATTCGCATCCGAAGCCGGTGACCGACGATATCGCGATTGATATCCCGAACCGGCCCGCGCATCAGGCGGCCGCAGCGGGCGACGACGATGCGTCCGACGTGCAGGCGGGCGTCGCGCACGACGAACCGCCGGCATCCGACGTTGCCGCCGTGGCGGCCGCTCCCGCGCCTGCCGCGAAGGATACGGCCAAGCCGGCTGCGAAGCCCGACGCGACGACCACCACGGCCAGCGTGACGCCGCCGAAGTCTGTCGCGAAGCCGGCCGCCCCCGCGGCGAAACCGGTCGCGCCGAAGCCGGCGCCCGCGGCCGTCGCGAACGCCGACACCGATGCCGCGCCCGACAGCGGCGATGCATCGTCGCCGGCGTCGCCGGCCGGCGCACGCTTCGCGGTGCAGCTCGGTTCGTTCAAGGACGACGCAACGGCCCGCTCGTGGGCGACCAAGTTGAAATCGGCGGGTGTGCCCGCATATGTCGAGCATCGCAAGCAGGCTGACGGCAGCACGGCTACACTGCTGCGTGCCGGCCCGTTCGCGGATCGTGCGGCGGCATCCGCCGCGATCGCGAAGGTGCGCGAAGCCGGACTGACGCAGTAACGTGCGATGCTGACGGCTTTCGACTACGCTGTATTGGCGGTGATCGCGTTGTCTGCGCTGCGTGGCGCGTGGCGCGGCTTCGTCTCCGAGATTTTCGGGCTGATCGGCTGGATCGCGGCGATCGTGATCGCGGGCCGCTACGTCGGACTCGTCGTGCCGTATATTCCGGCGAACTGGCCGGGCGGCGCGCTGACGCAGTGGGTGATCTCGTTCGCGCTGATCGTGATCGGCGTGGTGTTCGTCGCAGGGGTCGCGAACGCGCTGTTGTCGCGCATCGCGCAGGCGACGGGCCTCGGCGGTGTCGACCGCTCGCTGGGCATGATGTTCGGGCTCGTCCGCGGCTGCGTGCTGGTAGTGCTACTGGTCGCGGCGGCCGGGCTGACCGACTTGCCCAAACAGGATTTCTGGCGCAATGCGCTATTGCGTCCTATCGCCGAACAGGGCGTGCACGAGCTGAAGCAGCTCCTGCCCGACGGCATGGCCCAGTACATACGCGTGTGACGACGCGGTCGGGCAGGACGGAACCGATTTTGTCATCTTGAAGGACATGCCATGTGCGGCATCGTAGGTGTTATTTCTCAATCCCCGGTCAATCAGCTGATCTATGACAGCCTGCTGCTTCTGCAGCATCGCGGTCAGGACGCAGCGGGCATCGCGACGGCGGATGGCAGCAATTTCCACATGTACAAGGCGAACGGGATGGTGCGCGACGTGTTCCGCACGCGCAACATGCGCAGCCTGCCCGGCACCTTCGGCATCGGCCAGGTCCGCTACCCGACGGCCGGCTCGGCGTCGAGCGAAGCCGAAGCGCAGCCGTTCTACGTGAACGCGCCGTTCGGGATCATCCTCGCGCACAACGGCAACCTGACGAACTGGGAACAGCTGAAGGACGAGATGTTCCGGATCGATCGCCGGCACATCAACACCAATTCCGACAGCGAAGTGCTGCTCAACGTGTTCGCGCACGAGCTGCAATTGTCGACGACGGGCCTCGAGCTCGATCCGGCAGCGGTGTTCAAGGCCGTGTCCGGCGTGCATAGCCGCCTGCAGGGTTCGTATGCGATCGTGTCGCTGATCGCCGGTTACGGCCTGCTCGCGTTCCGCGATCCGTTCGGCATCCGCCCGCTCTGCCTCGGCAAGCTCGAAACCGAACACGGCACCGAATGGATGGTCGCGTCGGAGTCGGTGGCGGTCGAAGGCATCGGCTTCGAATTCGTGCGCGACGTGCAGCCGGGCGAAGCGATCTTCATCGACAAGGCCGGCAACTTCCACAGCCAGCAGTGCGCGGAGAAGCCGACGCTCAATCCGTGCATGTTCGAATACGTGTATCTCGCACGTCCGGATTCGTGCCTCGACGGCGTGCCGGTCTACAACGTGCGCCTGCGCATGGGCGACTACCTCGCCGAGAAGATCAAGCGCGAGCTGCCGAACGTGCAGATCGACGTCGTGATGCCGATTCCCGATTCGTCGCGCCCCGCTGCGATGCAGGTCGCCGCGAAGCTCGGCGTCGAGTATCGCGAAGGCTTCTTCAAGAACCGCTACGTCGGCCGTACCTTCATCATGCCGGGCCAGGCCGTGCGCAAGAAGTCGGTGCGCCAGAAGCTCAATGCGATGAGCATCGAGTTCAAGGACAAGAACGTGCTGATCGTCGACGACTCGATCGTGCGCGGCACGACCTCGCATGAGATCGTGCAGATGGCGCGCGATGCGGGCGCGAAGTCGGTGATCTTCGCGTCGGCGGCGCCGCCCGTGAAGTTCCCGAACGTGTACGGCATCGACATGCCGACGCGCGGCGAACTGGTCGCACATGGCCGCACCGACGAGGAAGTGGCGAAGATCATCGGCGCCGATCACCTGATCTATCAGGACGTCGACGACCTGCGCCGCGCGGTGCGTGACATCAACCCGAAGCTCGAGCACTTCGAGGCGTCGTGCTTCGACGGCAACTACATCACCGGCGCGGTGACGCCCGAGTACCTCGACGCGATCGAGCGCGCACGCCTTGCACCGGCATCGCAGGCCGATCGCGATGCGGCCAGCGACACCGCGGTGTCGCAGATGAACCTGCAGTTGTCGGTTGAGTAATGCCGGCGCACGCTTCGAATGAAGCGTGATAGGATGGGGCCTTGCGTCGATTTGATTCAGCTTGCGGACGCGGGGCGACTTCCCAAAACAGCTAAAGCGAAGGCCGGCGACAGCCGGCCCGAGTCGATCGCTGTCGTACCGCACCGAAGCCCGCTGATGCCGACGCATAGCGGGCTTTTTGTTTTGGCCTGGTTTTTGGCTGGGTTCGTGCGCCATGCATGACCTTCGGCGCGATCCTCGAATACGGAAAACGGAACATGGACGACTCCCTCAATTTCGACACGCTCGCCGTGCGTGCGGGCACACTGCGTAGCAGCGACTTCAACGAGCATTCGGAAGCGCTGTTCCTCACGTCGAGCTTCTGCTTTGCAAGCGCCGCCGAGGCAGCCGAGCGCTTCGCGAATTCGGAAGACTATTTCACCTATTCACGCTTCACGAACCCGACGGTCACCATGTTCCAGGATCGTCTCGCCGCGCTCGAAGGCGGCGAAGCCTGCATCGCGACGGCGTCAGGCATGGCCGCGATCATGTCGGTCGTGATGTCCACGCTGCAGGCGGGCGATCACCTCGTCAGCTCGCGCAGCCTGTTCGGCTCGACGCTCGGGATGTTCTCGCAGATCTTCAGCAAGTTCGGCATCACGACGACCTTCGTCGACCCGACCGACCTGAACGCATGGCAGGAAGCGGTGCGGCCCGAAACGAAGATGTTCTTCCTCGAAACGCCGTCGAACCCGCTGACCGAACTCGCGGACATCGAGGCGATCGGCAAGATCGCGAAGGCCGCGAACGCGGTGTTCGTCGTCGACAACTGTTTCTGCAGCCCGGTGCTGCAGCAGCCGCTGAAACTCGGCGCAGACGTCGTGATGCACTCGGCGACCAAGTTCCTCGACGGCCAGGGCCGCGTGCTCGGCGGCGCGCTGGTGGGTTCGAAGGAATTCATCATGGGCAAGGTGTTCCCGTTCGTGCGCAGCGCGGGCCCGACGCTGTCGGCGTTCAACGCGTGGGTGCTGCTGAAGGGGATGGAGACGCTGTCGCTGCGCGTCGAGAAGCAGTCGGCGAATGCGCTGGAAATCGCGCGCTGGCTCGATTCGCATCCGGCCGTCGCACGCGTGTTCTATCCGGGACTTGAATCGCATCCGCAGCATGCGCTCGCGAAGCGCCAGCAGAAGGCGGGGGGCGCGATCGTGTCGTTCGAGCTGAAGGGCGACACGCCGGAGCAGCAGCGCGCGAATGCATGGCGCGTGATCGACAACACGAAGCTGATCTCGATTACCGGCAACCTCGGCGACACGCGCACGACGATCACGCACCCGGCCACGACGACGCATGCGCGCATCACGCCGGAAGCGCGTGCGGCCGCCGGCATCAGCGAAGGCCTGATCCGCCTCGCGGTCGGTCTGGAGAACGCCGGCGATCTGCGCAACGATCTCGTGCGCGGTCTCGAAGGCTGAGCGTAGCGGCGGGTTTCCCGGCTGCATGAAAAACGGGTCGCTCGATTGAGCGGCCCGTTTTGCTTTGGCTGGCGACGCGCGCTTTGCCGGGTTCAATCGGCGTGCGCGGCCTGCCCGGACTGCGGCGTGTCGCGCATCGCGTTCACCATCCAGCGGAGGGTTTCGTCGAGCGGCGTGGCGGGCAATTCGCCCACCGCACGCCGCAGCTTGTCGCGCGACCCGCTCAGGCGCTTCACTTCGTTGTGCCGCACGAAACGCGGATCGATCGTCACGTCGATCACGTAACCGGCGATGCGCGACAGCATCGCCAGCACTTCCTTCAGCGAATACGCGCGCTCCGAGCAGACGTTGAACGTCTCGCCGGCCGGCGCCGCTTCGAGCAGCTTCAGATACGCGGCCGTCACGTCGCGCACGTCGGAGAAATCGCGGCTCACGTCGAGATTGCCGAGCGAGATGCGCGGCGCGTTGCGCGCATAGTGCGACACGAGCTTCGGCAGCAGATACGCATCGTCCTGGCCGACGCCGGTGTAGTTGAACGGCCGCGCGATCACGATCGGCAATCGGTCGGCCCATAGCTTCGCCGCGTATTCCATCGCGAGCTTGCTGACCGCGTAGTCGTTCGCGGGCGCGGGTGCGATGCGCTCGTCGAGCACGCCGGCCGTCGAATTGCCGTAGACGTTCGCGCTGCTGGCGAGCAGCACGGCCGACGGACGGCGGTCGAGGCCCGCGAGCGCGGCCAGCAGGTTGCGCGTGCCGACGATGTTGACCGCGTAGGTCTGCGACGGCTCGTCCCGCGCGACGTGCGCGCGGGCGGCGAGATGCACGACCGCATCGGGGCGCGCATCGGCGGCCGCCGCACGCATCGCGTTCGCATCGAGCAGATCGACCGGCAACAACGTGCAGTTCGCGAATGCCGGATCGTCGGGCGGCGTCGCGCCGGGCGTCACGGTGCCCCACACATCGTAGCCGGCCGCTTCGAGGCGCTGCGCCATGTAGCGGCCGGTGAAGCCCGTCAGGCCCGTGACGAACGCACGGCGCGACGGGCGTCCGGCGTCAGTACGTGTCATGGTGGCGATTTCGCGTCAGGTCCGCTTCGACCATCATCTGGCAAAGCTGCTCGAGCGTCGTCTCGGGCGCCCAGCCGAGCTTGGATCTGGCCTTGTCCGCGCAACCGATCAGCAGATCGACTTCGGCGGGGCGGTAGAACTTCGGGTTCACTTCGACGAGCACGTTGCCGTTCGACGCATCGAGGCCGCGCTCCTGCTCGCCCTTGCCGGTCCATTCGATCTGGTAGCCGGCGGTCGCGAACGCCATCCGTACGAAGTCGCGCACGGTTTCCGTGCGGTTGGTCGCGAGCACGTAGGTGTCGGGCTCGTCGACCTGCAGCATCCGCCACATCCCTTCGACGTATTCGAGCGCGAAGCCCCAGTCGCGTTTGGCATCGAGGTTGCCGAGCTCGAGCCTGGTCGCCTTGCCGAGCTTGATCTTCGCGACGGTGTCGGTGATCTTGCGCGTGACGAACTCGCGGCCGCGCAGCGGCGATTCGTGATTGAACAGGATGCCGCTGCAGCCGAACAGGCCGTACGACTCGCGGTAGTTCACGGTCATCCAGTGTGCGTACAGCTTCGCGACGCCGTACGGGCTGCGCGGGTAGAACGCGGTCGCTTCCGTCTGCGGGATCGACTGCACCTTGCCGAACATCTCGGACGTCGACGCCTGGTAGAAGCGCGTCTTCGGGCTCACCACGCGGATTGCCTCGAGCAGGTTGAGCGGGCCAATGCCCGTCACTTCGGCGGTGGTCGCCGGCTGGTCGAACGACACGCCGACGAAACTCTGCGCGGCGAGGTTGTACAACTCGTCGGTCTGCGTGCGTTCGAGCAGCCGCAGGCTGGAGCCCGCATCCGTCAGGTCGTGCTCGACGAGCGTCAGGTTCGGGTGCGTGTCGACGCCGAGTTCGGCGATGCGCCAGAAGTTCACCGAGCTGGTGCGGCGATAGGTGCCCGTGACCTCGTAGCCCTTGTCGAGCAGCAGTCGGGTCAGGTAGGCGCCGTCCTGCCCGGTGATCCCCGTGATGATGGCCTTCTTGCGAGTTTGGCTCATGGCAATGTCCTGGTCGAAACGTTGAATTGAGAAAGTCAGGCGGTCGTGCTGGCGGCGGCCGGCAACGTGCGGCGTGCGGGGCCGCGCGTGAGGCGCCGCTCGAAGCCGTACCAGCTCAGCGTGGCGTACACGAGCGTGATCGCGAGCGCGAGCGCGGCCGTCACGAAGCGGTTCAGGTGCAGCGGCCACAGGGCGTACAGCACGCTCAGGTGAATCAGGTACACGGTGTAGCTGACGGTGCCGACGTAGACGAGCAGCGGGTTCGTCAGCACGCGTTGCACGAGGCCGCGTCCGCGCAGCGCGATCACGACGATCGACGTGCACAGCAGCAGCGAGATGCTGTACAGCGCGGCATTCGACACCGGCGTGTTCGCCGCGCGGAACCGCGGGAAGGACAGGTGCAGCCACGCGAGGATCGCGAGCGACACGAGCGCGCCGACGATCGCGAGCGGGTAGAACGGCTCCAGCGCGCGGCGGTCGCGGCGCAGCACGATCGCGAGCAGCGCGCCGGCGGCGAGCAGATCCATCCGGAACGGCGTCAGGTAGTAGATCGGCCAGAACGAATCGAACCACGGCGTCGCGACCGCGCGCAGCACCGGCGCCGCGACGATCAGCGCGGCGGCGATCCACAGCAGCGCGCGCTCCGAACACCACAGCACGACGAACGGCCAGAAGATGTAGAACTGCTCCTCGACGGCGAGCGACCACAGCACGTTCAGGCTGTCATGGCCGATGCTGCCGAGCGACAGCCCGATATTGGTCGAGAAGAACGCGAACCACGGCCAGTGCGGCAGCCAGCTCGCGCCGAACAGCAGCGTCGACACGACGAGCAGCAGCACGTACGGCGGCAGGATCCGGCGCACCCGGCGTGCGTAGAAGTGGCTGAAGTACGACTGCCCGCGCGCCTTGCGATCGAGCAG
Organism: Burkholderia sp. JKS000303; assembly: GCF_002563755.1. Taxonomy (NCBI): domain Bacteria; kingdom Pseudomonadati; phylum Pseudomonadota; class Betaproteobacteria; order Burkholderiales; family Burkholderiaceae; genus Burkholderia; species Burkholderia sp. JKS000303. The sequence goes on along the minus strand of NZ_PDBZ01000001.1, from coordinate 4,521,115 downwards.
GATGCCGGTGATCAGCAGGCCGCTCAGCACGAAGAACAGGTCGACGCCCATCCACAGCGGCGCCTTTAGCGCGTGTTGCAGGAATACGGCGCCAACGGCGATCGCGCGCAGTCCGTCGAGCTGCACGATGCGGCCGTGTTGCGGCGGGGCGAGGTCGGCGGTTTGCGCGCTGCCCGTCATCGCGCCGCTCCTTCGCGACGCGCGGCCGAGGCCGTGGCGCGCCGCGCATTCGATGCGTGAACGTATTGCATGCCTTTTAAATGAAATATTGAGTCGAAAACGATTCTAGGGAAAAGAAATCGGCAAAAAAACGCATGTCATTTATCCGGCTGAAAACGTGCGAATGACGGCGATTTCAATCGCGACGTGAAAGGTTTGCAGGCTGGGCGCCATGCGGGGCGTGCCGGAGCGGCATTTTCTACGGGTCGGCGCGTAAAAAGTGGTCGTTATTTCCGCATCGACGGCCATTTTCCATTTTGTTCCGGTTCGATATTTCAGGCAGAAACATCCCCAAATATTTCCAAATTTCTTGTGATTATTTTTGCTTGTAACCTGCATCGCGACGTTTGAAACCTATTTAGCGACAGGTCATCCAGGCAGGCAGTACGCCGCGGCGCCGGTCGCTTCCGCATCAAGTCTGGAGAGCGCATTGCGACGTCTGATTCTGGTTGGCATGACGGTGTGCGCGGCGCTGACGGCGAGCGCCGCATCGGCCGAAACGGTGTTGCCTGCGACCACCTCGTGGATCGGCAACACGTTCGGCTATGGCGACGGCAGCTGGACGCAGATCGACATCCGTGCGATCGCGGTGACGCCCGACGGCAAGGTGTATACGAATGCGCCGTGGGACGAGAGCGGCGCCGAGGCGAGCGTCTACCAGGACGGGAAGATGCTCGGCTTCGCCGGTGGCACGCACGGCTGGGGCAACCTCGGCGGCAGTGCGATCGCGGTGAACAGCAAGTACGCGTACGTCGCGATCGGCGTTGGCAACGAGCGAGGCCATCTGCAGTCGCCGGGCATCTGGCCGGACAAGGGCAAGCAGTGGTTCGGCATCTCGCGGCGCACGATCGGCGACATGAAGCAGCCGGCGCCGTTTCGCGCCGCGCCGCAGGTCGCACCCGGCGGGCGCGCCGATGCCGGCCGCGCGCGAATGGCCGCGAGCTTCATGATGGTCAACGAGGTGCCGGCCCCGGCCCGGTCGGAAGTGGGCGGGCTGAAAGCGGAGGTGGGTGGCCTCGCGGTGGACGACAAGACGCTGTTCGCGACGAATCCGCCGCATGACGCGGTGGACGTGTACGACGCCGAGACGATGCAGAAGAAGGCCACCTGGAGCGCACACGAGCCGGGCCGCATCGCGCTCGCGGGCGACGGCACGCTGTGGCTGTTGACCGATACGGTCAGCGGACCCGCGCACCTCGTGCACGTGCGTGCCGACGGCCGCAAGCTCGACGACGCACCCGCGCTGCCCGACGGCACCGACGCGGTGGACGTGGCGGTCGACGCGAAAGGGCGCGTGCTGGTCGCGGACAACGGCCCGCGCCAGCAAATCCTGATTTTCTCGAAAGGCGGCAAGGGCTACGCGGCGTCCGGCACGCTCGGCGAGCGCGGCGGCATCTTCGCGGGCCCGGTGCCGGGTCGTCCCGGGCCGCAGCGCTTCAACGGGCTGACGGGCGTGGGCGTCGATCGCGACGGCAACATCTACGTGTCGACCAACGGGATCGGCCCGCGCCACGACACGATCGGCGCGGGGCTCGGCGCGGTACTCGAAAGCTATACGCCGGACGGCAAGCTGCGCTGGCAGGTGCAGGGCTTGCTGTTCGTCGACGGCGCATGGCTCGACCCCGCGCGGCCGAACAGCGTGTACACGGGCAACAAGCGCTTCGAGCTCGACCTGTCGAAGCCGCCCGGCCAGGACTGGAAATACGTCGGCTTCCTGTCGAACCGCTTCAAGTATCCGGACGATCCCGTGTTCCACACGGATCAGTACCCCGGCATGCCGTTCGCGCGGCGCATCGACGGCCGCACGTTCCTGTACCTGACCGACATGTACGCCGATCACCTGAAGATCTACCGCTTCGACGCGAAGCGCGACGGCGAGGTGGCGATTCCGTCGGGCCTGATCGCGGGCCGTGCGCGGCCGGTCGACCAGGTGCCGAACAAGCCGCCGGGCGGCGACTGGATCTGGCGCGACGCGAACGGCAACGGCCGCCTCGACGCGGACGAGTTCGAGATCAACACAACCGGCAAGGCCAAGGCGGGCGGCTGGGGCTGGTGGGTCGATACGAAGGGCGACATCTGGCGCACGAGCGACGTGCGTGGCATTCACCGCTTCCGCTACGGCGGCGTCGACAAGGCAGGCAACCCGATCTACGCATACGACAAGGTCACGACCTATCCGATGCCGCAGCCGTTCACGCAGTTGCGCCGCGCGATCTACGAGCCGCAGACCGACACGCTGTACGTGACGGGCTATACGGCCGATGCGCCGCCGCAACCGGGCATCAACAAGGAAGTCGGCCGCGTGCTGGTGCGCTTCGACAAGTGGTCGACCGGCTCGCCGATCGTGCGCTACACGGTCGCGCTGCCGTGGCAGCTCGACGCGAAGCCGATCCTTGACCTCATCGGGATCACGGTCGAGGGCCGCTACATCTTCACGGTGGAGCCGGTCGGCAAGATCCACGTGTACGACAAGGAAACCGGCAAGGAAGTCGGCGTGATGAGTCCGGGCGCGGAAGTCGGTAAGGCGTCGGGCTGGGTCGACGTGCCGTTCGGCATCAGCGCGTTCCGGCGCGAGAACGGCGAATACCTGGTGTTTGTCGAGGAAGACGCACGCGGCAAGGTGCTCATGTACCGCTGGAAACCGTAACGGGCTCATGGGCTAAAGCATGGACAAAGGCATACTCAAGAACGTTTCGATCAACTTCATCGGGCTGATCCTGCCGACCTTCGTGTCGCTGGTGACGGTGCCCGCCTATATTCACGCGCTCGGCGTCGAACGCTACGGCGTCGTCAGCCTCGTGTGGACGCTGATCGGCTATTTCGGGGTCCTCGATCTCGGGATGAGCATGGCCGCGCAGAACCACATCTCGAAGGCGCTCGCGAGCGGCAATGCCGACGAAAGCGCACGGGTGTTCTGGAGCGCGTTCTGGCTGAACTTGGGCACCGGCATCGCCGGCGGCCTGCTCATCTACTTCGGCGCGTTCGTCTACACCGCGTATTTCACGAAGGTGTCGGCCGCGATGCAGCACGAGGTGTATCTCGCGCTGCCGTGGCTCGCGCTCGCGATTCCGCTCGCGAATGTGTCGTGGGTGTTCGCCGGCGCGATCAACGGCGCCGAACGGTTCGGCGTGTTCAACACGAACCAGACGATCGGCACGTTCCTGTTCCAGCTGCTGCCGCTCGGCGCCGCGTGGTGGATCGCACCGAACCTGCAGACGGTGCTGGCCGCGGCGGTCGTCGCGCGGCTGATTGCGGCGGTGATGCTCGGTCACGCGAGCATCAAGGTGCTCGGGATCCGGCGCATCGATCCGCCGCAGTGGGGCACCGCGAAAGGCCTGTTCAACTTCGGCGGCTGGATGCTGATCGCGAGCACCGCCAGCATGATCGCCGACACGCTCGATCGCGTGATGCTCGGCGCCGGCATGGGCGCGAAGTTCGTCACCTACTACACGGTGCCGCAGAACCTCGTCACGCGGCTGAACATGCTGCCGAACGCGCTGGTGCGCACGCTGTTTCCGCGCCTGTCGGCGGTCGGCCGCGATCACGCCGACACGCTCGCGCGCCAGTCGCTCGAATTCCTGAACGGGGTATTCACGCCGGTCGGCATTGTCGCGATCTTCGCGCTCGCGCCGTTCCTCACGCTGTGGGTCGGCCCCGATCTCGCCGCGCATTCGGCGCCGGTCGGCCGCGTGCTGGTGATCAGCGTGTGGCTCGTCGGTCAGGCGAGCGTCACGCGGATCCTGATCCAGTCGCAGGTCAACCCGGCTCGCGCCGCGTTCGCTGGCCTCGTCGAGATGCCGTTCTTCGTCGGTGGCCTGTGGTTCGGCATTCATCACTTCGGGCTGATCGGGGCGGCGGTCGTCGTCGCCACGCGCGCGCTGGTCGACTACGGCGTGCTGCTGTACCTGTCGGCGATCCGGATGCGCGCGATCGTGCTCGACATGCTCGCGCATCTAGCCTTCTTGCTTGCGAGCCTGTTTCTCGCGCAAGCGTGGTCGGGGCTCGGCGAATCGATCGGCATGTGCGCGGTCGTGCTGGTGCTCAACCTTGCGTGGTCGCTCACGATGACGCCGGGCCTGCGCGCGCTCGTGCGCGACCTGTTCGTCCGTCTCAATGCGAGGAAAACAATATGAATCGCGATCTGGCGGAACACGCCATCCTGAACATCGCCACGGCCGACGGCGCCGTGGCCGAAGCCGGCACGGCCGCCGCGCTGCGCCGCGCCGAATCGGCCGGGCAGGCGGGCGCAAGCCATGCGTCCCGCCCGCTGCGCGTGGCGATCGTCCACGACTGGCTCGTCACGTATGCGGGCGCCGAGCGCGTGCTCGAACAGATCGTCGCGTGCTTTCCCGACGCGGACCTGTTCAGCCTCGTCGATTTTCTCGACGATCGCGCGTTCGTGCGCGGCAAGCGGGTGACGACGTCGTTCATCCAGAAACTGCCGTTCGCGCGCACCAAGTACCGCAGCTACCTGCCGCTGATGCCGCTCGCGATCGAGCAGCTCGACGTGTCCGAGTACGACCTCGTGATCTCGAGCAGCCATGCGGTCGCGAAGGGCGTGCTGACGGGGCCGGACCAGGTGCACATCAGCTACGTGCATTCGCCGATCCGCTATGCGTGGGACCTGCAGCATCAGTATCTGGAGCAGTCGAATCTCACGCACGGGCCGAAGTCGCTGCTCGCGCGGATGATCCTGCACTACATCCGCAACTGGGATACGCGCACGGCGAACGCGGTCGACGGCTTCGTCGCGAATTCCGCGTTCATCGCGCGCCGGATCCACAAGGTGTATCACCGCGACGCGGCCGTGATCTTCCCGCCGGTTGACGTCGACAGCTTCTCGCTGAACGAGACGAAGGACGACTTCTACCTGACCGCGTCGCGGATGGTGCCGTACAAGAAGATCGACCTGATCGTCGACGCGTTCTCGCGCACGCCCGAGCGCAAGCTCGTCGTGATCGGCGACGGCCCGGAGATGCAGAAGATTCGCGCGAAGGCCGGCCCGAACGTCGAAATCATGGGCTATCAGCCGTTCGCGGTGCTGCACGACCGGATGCGGCGCGCGAAGGCTTTCGTGTTCGCGGCCGAGGAGGATTTCGGGATTTCGGTGGTGGAGGCGCAGGCCTGCGGTACGCCCGTGATCGCGTACGGCAAGGGCGGTGCGCTCGAAACCGTGCTGGAGCCGCAGTCGCACGGGAGCCCGACCGGGCTGTTCTTCGACGAGCAGACGCCGCAAGCGATCGTCGCGGCAGTCGACGATTTCGAGCGCGCGCCGCAGCGCTTCACGCCGAATGCATGTCGCGCGAACGCGGAGCGCTTCTCCGCCGATACGTTCCGGCGGCGCTTTCTTGACTACGTGGAGGCGGCGTTGCCCGGCTCGACCGCGCAGCGCGGCACGGCCGCCGCGCCGATGCCGGCCGCGCGCGGCCCGGCGACGCTCGTGCTCGACCAGAGCGGCGTGCTCGGCGGCGCCGAGCTGTCGCTGCTCGAGATCATGAAGCACATGCGCGCGAACGCCGACGTGCTGTTGTTCGACGACGGCCCGTTTCGCGCGGCGCTCGACGAGGTCGGCGCACGCGTCGACGTGCTCGACCAGGGCGCGCTCGCCGGCGTGCGCAAGCAGGGCGGCGTGTCGGCCGGCGCGGTGAAGCGGCTCGTCGGGATGGTGCGCGACGTCGCGCGGCGTGCGCGCCGTGCCGAGGTGATCTACGCGAACACGCAGCGCGCGATGGTGGTCGCCGCGCTGGCCGGGCGGCTCGCGCGCAAGCCGGTGGTCTGGCACCTGCGCGACATCGTCAGCGACGACCATTTCGGCAGCAAGCAGCTGATGGCGATCAAGTACTGCGCGCGGCTGGGCGTCACGCGCGTGATCGCGAACTCCGATGCGTCCGCACAGGCATTCCGCGCGCTGACGGGCTTCACGCCGCAGCATGTCGACGTCGTGTTCAACGGGATTTCCGCCGAACCGTTCGACGCGCTGGACGGCGTCAGCCAGGCCGCGCTGCGCGCGCGCTTCGGGCTGCCCGAGCATGCATGGCTGGTCGGCTCGTTCAGCCGCCTTGCGCGCTGGAAGGGGCAGCATCTGCTGCTCGAGGCCGCCGCGCGGCATCCGGACATGCACGTGGTGCTGGTCGGTGCGCCGCTGTTCGGCGAGGACGAATATGCCGCGCAACTGCACGAGACCGTCGCGCGTCACGGCATGGACGAACGCGTGCATTTCCTCGGTTTCCAGCGCGACGTGGCCGCGTGCATGAAGGCGGTGGACGTGGTCGCGCACACGTCGATCACGCCCGAGCCGTTCGGGCGCGTGATCGTCGAGGGCATGCTCGCGCGCCGGCCGGTGGTGGCGGCCCGCGCGGGCGGAGTTGTCGAGATCATCGAGGACGGCGAAAACGGGTTGCTGTGCGAGCCGGGCGACGCGGGTGCGCTGGCCGATGCGCTCGGCAGGCTGCAGCGCGACGCCGCGTTGCGCGCGCGGCTCGTCGCGAGCGGGCGGGCGACGGCGGTGCGCCGGTTCGGCACCGAGACCTATGTGGAGCGGGTCGAGAAGATTCTCGCGGATACGGCGAAGGCTGCGAAGGCGAAGAAGCAGTAAGCACGCATGCCGGCGCGAGTCGGCGGAAAAACGGGCCCTCATGCGGTGTCGTGCTGCATGGGGGCTTTGTTTTTGCGGGCTGGCGAGCGCTTGGCGGGGTTGTGCTGCGGGTGCGGGGCCGGCCGCCGCCTTGATCCGAGTCGCCTCTCAGGACGCCAGCGGTGTCGCTGTACGGACCCGCAGCAAGAGGATGAGGTCGACGGGTAGCGCAGCCGACAGGCGGCCGCTACGCGCCAGTCAGAGGCCTTGGTACGTGGCGCGCGTCACGACCTGGTGCGGGAACCCATCCTCGTGCCCGCCGCACCCCATGAAAAAGCCCCCGCGCAGCCGAAGCTGCACGGGGGCCGGGGAGCGCCGAGAGGACGCGCTCAGGCGGTCTGCTCGGGCGTCGATGCAACGACCCGGGCCGCGCGCGTCGGCTTCAGGCTGGCCGACCACGCCATCGCCGGCCGTTCGAACAGCCGGTAGAACAGGTACGCGACGGGAATCGCCGCGGCCATGAACGCGAGCGACGGCCAGATCGACAGTTGCAGTTCGGAGTGGAACAGCACCGAGCCGAGGCAGACGAACAGCGGCAGGTGAATCAGGTACAGCGAGTAGCTGAAGTCGCCGAACCGGCCGAGCACGCGCAGCAGCGGCGTCGGACGCGGCGGGCACGCAAGCGCGCGGTACAGGAAGCACGCGAAGCCGGCCGCCCACAGCTGGAACGCGCCGTACTGGCCGAAATGGAACGCGCCGCAGCCCGCGGCGAGCAGCACGGCCGCCGCGCCGTACCACGCGCGCGACGGCACGGCGGGCGCGCCGCGCGCCGGCTGCGCGCGCACGTCGGCGATCCACGCGCCGATCGTCCACGACAGCCAGTACGACGTGAAGAACTGCAGGTCGTGCCGCTCCAGCAGCAGCGCCGACGCAATGTTGACGAGCGCGACGCCCGCGACGATGGCCGGCATCCCGACGCGCCGGCGCAGCGCGAACAGCAGCGGATAGACCACGTAGAACTGCACTTCGAGCGACAGCGTCCACAGCGCGCCGTTCGACCCGTACGTGTAGCCGGCGACGCCCTGCAGCGAGAACAGGTTCACGAGGAACGCGGTGACGCCGATGTCGCGGATCTTGTGGCTGACCGGCGAGATCTGCAGGCTGATCGCGTCGAGCGCGAGCGTGAACAGCAGCGCGGCGAGCAGCACCGGGTAGATGCGCGCGAAACGGCGCGCCCAGAAGTTCGGCGCGTCGAGCCGGTACGCCGGGTTGGCGGCGAACTTCAGCGCCGCGTTGCGGTGGATGCAGTAGCCGCTGATCACGAAGAAGATCGGCACGCCGGCCGAGCCCCACGCAAACGGGAACGTCAGGTAGCCGATGAGCACGCTCGGGTCGAGCGCGTGACCGTAAGCGCGATGGAAGCTCTGCATGCCGACCCAGACGACCTGGCGGCAATGGAAATAGGCGACGAGCAGCGCCGCGAACCCGCGCATCGCGTCGATCACGTGTTCCTTGTGGTCGGCGACGGGCGGCGCAGTCAAAGACGATCCGCTGAAAGCTTGCATGCGATTCGATTCCTTGCGACGGATGAAGGGGATGGTCCAATCGTAATGCGCAAGAATTCGAGCGAATGAATAAAAAAATCGTGACGCGAAATAATGGTATTTCACATAATGGTTTTATTCACGTTCTGAAAGCGGTTTCGAAGCCGCCGCAATTATTTGCCGATTTTTTTCTGATAGTTTGAAGCTCCAGTTGATTGATGCAAGGAGCGGCAAGATGGACATGCATTGGATCGCGAGCGCGGCAGTACTGCTGGTCATGGCCGTGCTGTCGGCGTATCGCGAAGCGCTGAAGAACGAGCCGATTCGCCCGGGTCTCGAACGGGGTAGCGTCCCGTATATCGAAGAATTCGAATCGTAAGCATTTGTATCCGGAAAATCGGTAATTTGTTTCTGCTTCGGCAATGGGTGCGGCAATATCGACCGGATTGGCTGATTATCTCTTTTTCGGAAACATGGGCAATCGGTCCATATCGAAAATGAACGGAGTGAAATTGGCCGCACCGTCGATTCTCGATATGCCGTTCGGAAAACAACCGCGCCGGGTCGCAGGTCGACGCGGCGCAGTCAACGCAATCAGGATGCGAACATGTTGAAAGTCACCAAGGCCGTGTTCCCCGTCGCCGGTCTCGGCACGCGGTTCCTCCCGGCAACGAAGGCGAGCCCGAAGGAAATGCTGCCCGTCGTCGACAAGCCACTGATCCAGTACGCGGTCGAGGAAGCGATCAACGCCGGTATCACCGAGATGATCTTCGTGACCGGGCGCAGCAAGCGCGCGATCGAGGATCACTTCGACAAGTCGTACGAGATCGAGGCCGAACTCGAGGCGCGCGGCAAGGAAAAGCTGCTCGAACTCGTGCGCGGCATCAAGCCGAGCAACGTGAACTGTTTCTACGTGCGCCAGCCGGAAGCGCTGGGCCTCGGCCACGCGGTGCTGTGCGCGGAAAAGCTCGTGCATGGCGAGCCGTTCGCGGTGATTCTCGCCGACGACCTGCTGCACGGCGAGCAGCCGGTGCTCAAGCAGCTCGTCGACGTGTTCGACCACTATCACAGCTCGGTGATCGGGGTCGAGACGATCCCGCGCGAGGACAGCCGCTCGTACGGCGTCGTCGAAGGCCGTGAATGGGAAGAGGACATCATCAAGCTGTCCGGCATCATCGAGAAGCCGGCGCCGGAAGACGCGCCGTCGAACCTCGGCGTGGTCGGCCGCTATGTGTTCATGCCGACGATCTTCGATCACCTGCGCCGGCTCAAGCCGGGCGCGGGCGGCGAACTGCAGCTCACCGACGCCGTCCAGTCGCTGCTCGCGCACGAACAGGTGCTCGCGTATCGCTACTTCGGCACGCGTTTCGATTGCGGCAGCAAGATCGGTTATCTGAAGGCGACCGTCGAGCTCGCACTTCAGCATCCGGAAGTGAGCCGCGAATTCGAGGCGTATCTGCGTACCTGCCTGCCCGCGCTGGCTGCTGTCGCATAAGCAGCCGCGCTGCTCCGTTGTTTCAGGTGGTGGTTGTTCCGTTGGCCCCGGCTGCCTTGCGCGTCGGGGCTTTTTTGCGTCCGCGCGAAACGGGGCGGTCGGTGGACGGCGGACGATCGGTCGGGCTGAAGTCGGGCGGGTTTGAAGCGGGTGAGACCGAGAGGGCGCCTGACGTACCGGCGCGCGGCTCGGCGTGCGGTGCGCGTCGGTCGCGTTCGGTCAGGATGTCCTGTCCGGCTGAAACCGGTGCCGGCGCGTTGGCTGCCCGCGATCTGATCGACGTTCGAGGGCGTAACCGCGGCCCGCGTTTGCGGCGATATCGACGCGGTTGATTGAAGCCTTGATCCTTCGGCGCAACACGTTTCCGGCGCCGCTTCCGCGTACCGCGCCGCTTTCGCATATCCGCACCGCGTACCGCGCCACGCGTTTCCCGCTCAGTGTGGCGACGTGCTCGGTCGCGCGACGAAGTGCCGCGCCAGCATCGCGGCGACCGGCTTCTTGAAGTCGAGCAGACGCTTTTCCAGGTAGCGCCACGACAGATGCGCGAGCAGCACCGCAAGCGCGAACTGCAGCATTTCGGGCAGGACGTCCTGGACGATCGCTGGGATCGGCACGTGCGCGAACGTTGCCGGCAGCACGCCGAAGCGCGCCGGAATCAGGTTGTGGAACAGGTAGAAGCCGTAGCTGATCGTGCCGAGATAGACGAGCGGCGCCCAGTCGAGCAGCGACACGGCCGGATGATCGGGTTCCGTGACGATCCACAGCATCAGCGAGCCGAGCGACGCGGACAGGCCGAGATCCGCGAGCCCCGTCACGAGGTCGGGCAGTGTCGTGAGCGCGGGCAGCACGAGGAAGAACACGACGCCGGCGGCGCCGAGCCAGCCGGGCGGAATGCGGCGTGCGACGGCCGGGCCGCGATCGGCGAGCGCCATCGCGCCGATGCCGCCGAGCGCGATCAGTGCGAAATTCCACGGGGAAAACGCGTAGATCAGCACCGGCGACGCATCGAGCGCATAGAGCGCGAGATGCGCGAGCGCGCATGCCGCGACGGCCGCGACGCCGAGCCGGACGTGTCGCGCCGCAGGCACGGCGAGCAGCGTCAGCGGCGCAATCAGATAGAACTGCTGCTCAACCGCGAGGCTCCAGAAGTGCGACGTGGAGCCCGGCCAGCCGTCCTTGACGACACCGATCCAGTAGTTCGACAGGAACGTCGCGTGCCACGCGAGCCCGAGATTCACGCCGCGCTGGTAGAACAGCGCGTGCGCGATCGCGAGCGCGGCGAGCAGCAGGTAGTAGACGGGAAAGATCCGCAGCGCACGCTTGGCGAGGAACAGCGCGAGCGCATGGCGGCGCGTCATCGTGCCGCGCTCGATCGCCTGACGGTTGCGATGAAGCTCGCCGACGATCAGGAATCCGCTGATGAAGAAAAACGTCCACACACCGAGTTTGCCCACGTCGACAGCGAGGACGTGGCCCTTGTGGGACAGGAAAACGAGGATGACGGCGATGGCTCGCAGGCCGTCGAGTCCTTTGACGTATCTGACTTCGCGCATGAAGGCATCCGGGGCACTGAGCGAGGTCAGTATAGGTGCGCAAATATCGAACGTAATTCCGGTTCGGACGTATACGTGACGACGTTTTTCGATGCTCGAGCGTCGGCGAAGTCGGTCGGGCGCAACAAAACCTGCGGGAAACCCCGCGAAAACGCATAAAAGTACTGCACGAAGCGTCAAGGCGCTTGTAGAATCCGGCGTTGAAGCGCGCGCGTTGCACGCTTCGTGTATCCAACGACCACACCTGGTAGGAGAAACATGGCGACTTCCGCAAAAAAGGTGGCCAAGAAGGCTGCCGCACCGGCCACCAAGAAAGTGGCTGCAAAAAAGGCTGCGCCCGCGAAGAAAGTAGTGGCCAAGAAGGCTGTCGCGAAGGCAGCACCGGCTGCTCCGACGCCGCTGAAGGACAAGTTCACGAAGGCATCGCTCGCAACGCACATCGCTGAGCGCGCAGCTGTCGAAGTGAAGGCGGTCAAGGCAGTGCTCACCGCACTCGAAAACGTCGTGCTGGGCTCGGTTCACAAGAAGGGCGTAGGCGAGTTCACGCTGCCGGGTCTGCTGAAGATCACGGCGCAAGTCGTGCCGGCGAAGAAGAAGCGCTTCGGCAAGGATCCGTTCACGGGCGAAGAGCGTTGGTTCCCGGCAAAGCCGGCCAGCGTGCGCGTGAAGGCACGTGCGCTGAAGAAGCTGAAGGACGCGGCTGCGTAATGCCGCGTAACGGTGGCCGACTGCAGGTCGGCGATCGTTGCGATGTCCGACGATCCCCGTACGCGAAAGCGTGCGGGGATTTTTATTGCGCTGCGCAAATCGGGTGGTGGCCGGGGCGCGGTGTGCGACCTCGTGTCGCGCGATGCGTATTCGGTGTCGCGTGTCGTCGGTGCGGATGGTGGGTGTGGTGCGTGCGCTCGCGGGTTGTCGTGTCGCGCAGCCGGTTGTTCATGCAGCGTCGTGCGAGCCTCGTTGTACGGGTCCGGACGCTGCTGTTCCCGTCGAGTGCGCCGGCAGTCTGAGTGCGGTTTGCGCTGCGAGCGGGCGGCACGCCGGCGCGACGCCGGACGCGATTCGCCCAGCGCTCGATGGCAAGCAGAGCGCGAGCAGCGACATCGACGTGCCGGTTGCTGTTGCTGCGTCACGCAGTGAGTTTGTCTGCGCTGCTCGCCGATGATCGACTCGCTGGATGCGCCGGTGCAGGCGCAGCGTCGATGCACGCCGGACGCAAGTAGGCGTCACGGTGCGCGGCAACGGAGTGTCGTGATGACATCTGGCGTGGCGCGAATTGCAATTCCGAGCGAGTGGTCGCGCTGCGATTTGTGTCGAGGGCATCGCCGAACCGGCGCGCATGGATCGCGATCTGGAGATTCTGCTGATGAAGCGATGCGTCGCTCGTCGCGGCGTCGTTCGAGCCGATGGCCGTGTGTGAGACGGTCGCCTCGCTTCTTGCGACCGTCGCGCAGCGGGATGCGAAACCGGGCTGGTGCAACGTCGTGCCCGCACTTGCGCACGCGGTCGGCACAGCGCCGCGGCGAGCGGAGTGGAGCGTCGCTCCGATACGTACGTGCCGATCGTTCCGGTCGCGCGCACCGGCAGGTTGCGCAGTCACGGTGACGGCGATGGCGCGCCGATCTTCGCCGAACCGGCGACGGCGACCGCATGCGTTCGCGACGCGACGCGCGATGCGCGACGTGCAATGAATGGGCAGCCGAACCGAAGCTGTCGGCGTAGCACGCAACCATCGCCCGAGATTGCGTCACTACGCGACGCAACGTCTCGGCAGCGGCGTCCCGCGCCCACGACCATGAACGAATCGACCGGTGCCGCACGAACGCCCCTGCGCGTCGCGTCGCGACGCATGCGTTGCCCCAATGCGCCGCCGTCAGCCCGCCGAGCCCTCATACGCCGCCTTCAACGCGGCGACATCGAACTTCGTCATCTGCATCATCGCGGCGGCCACGCGTGCGGCCTTGACCTCGTCGCGGTCGGCCATCATCGGGATCAGCGCGTCCGGAACGATCTGCCACGAGACGCCGTAGCGGTCCCGCAACCAGCCGCAACTGTCGGCTGTGCCGCCGTTCTCGAGCAGCGCGCTCCAGTAGCGGTCGAGTTCCGCCTGGTCGGCGCAACTGATCATCAGCGAGATCGCGTGGTTGAACGTCTCGGTGCGCGGGTGGCTCATCGCGATGAACGGCTGGCCGAACAGCTCGAATTCGACCATCCGCGTGCCGCCGGTGCCGGACACCGTCGTGACGCGCACGACGCGCGAGTTCGGGAAAATGCCTGAATAGAAGGCCGCGGCATCCTCGGCTTCCGTCGAGTACCAGAGGAACGGCGTGATCTTCTGAATCGTCATGGGATGTCTCCTGTCAGCGGTCGATAGGGCGCGGCAGCCTGCATGCGTGCCGCCATCGATACGACGGATGAAGCCTGTCGAAATCGACACGTCGAAGGATAGTCGCTCGAATCGTGCAACGCGCGTTGCGATCGGATGGAGGGCCGGGGCAAGGGCGATGTGCCGCGATGTCCGCGGGCGGGCTTCCGGCGCGTCACAGGCGGTCGAGGAGCCGCTTCCAGCCCGTGGTCGCACCCATGGGGCTGGCACACGATTGCAGCCCGCTACGGGGCCGCTGGCGACGGACGAAAAAAAACCAGCCACGGCCGAAACCGATGACTGGTTTTGCAGTTCGGCGACATGGCGTCGGAGACGCCATGCACGCCGGAAACGTACTTCTTAGAACTTGTGGCGCAGGCCGAGAGCGACCATTTCCTGCGACTTCGTGCCGGCGTAGCCGTACGAGCCGATGGATGCCTGTGCTGCCGACGTCGTGCCGTCGTCGTTCAGCTGCGTACCGCTTGCGTGCTGGTATGCGCCGACCAGGTAGACGTCCGTACGCTTCGACAGCGAGTAGTCGCCGCCCAGCGAAACCTGGTGGTACTTGGCGTCCGTGTTGCCGCTCGCCTTCGTGTACGAGTAGCCGAGGCCCAGCAGCAGCGGCGGCGTGACCTGGTACGTCACGAACGCGCGGCCCGTGTTGTACTTCTCGGTCGAACCGAACGTCGAGAAGCCGTCAGCCTTGTATTGTGCGTTGCTGTAGCCGAGGCCGAGCGTCACCGGGCCGATCGCGTACTGGCCGGCGACTTGTGCGATGCCGATCGACTTCGCCGTCGTGTAGCCGCTGTTGATCGGGCCGTCGAAGATCGCGTCCGACGTCGTCGACGTCCAGCCGCCGCGCACGCCGGTTGCCGTCAGCGTCGACGGGTTGTTCGCGTAGAAGTAGCCAGCTGCCAGGCCGATCGGGCCGTTGTTGTAGGCTGCTGCGACCGACCACGTCTGACCCGAGCCCGGCTTGCCAGCCACGCCGCTCAGACCATACAGGCCTTCGAACTGGAAGCCGCCCCAGACCGGCGAAGCGTACTTGATTGCGTTGCTGACGCGCAGGCTGTTGTCGTTGTTGTCGACGTCGCCCGGCGTTGCGAAGAACGAGCCGAAGTAGTTGTCAGCCGTGACTGCCTGAACCAGGTCGACCACCGGGTCGTACTGGCGGCCGAGCGTCAGCGTACCGTACTGGTTGCTTTGCAGGCCGACGTAAGCCTGGCGGTTGAAAATCGTGTTGGTTGCGCTGAGCTTGCCCGTGCCCGGGTTGAAGCCGTTTTCAATCTGGAAGATCGCCTTCAGGCCACCGCCCAGATCTTCCGCACCCTTCAGGCCCCAGCGGCTGCCTTGCAGGTTGCCGGACAGCATTTGCACCATGTTGTTTGCTTGGCCGTCATTGCCGTGAACCAGTGCGATCGACGTATCGATCACGCCGTACAGCGTCACGCTGGATTGAGCATGAGCAGCACCGGCGGCGCCCAGCAGGGCGAGCGAGAGGGTCGAGAGAGCGAGTTTCTTCATCGTTGAGTATCTCCACGCAAATGATTCATTCGTTATTTGTTGCGGATTGGAGAATAGCTCAGTGCCATAGAAGCAAGAAAGCTTAAAAAATAAAGTGTCTCGAAAAGGTAACAGCGGGGAAAAGTCCATATATATCAAGCACATCAAGAACTGTTCCGTTTTTTGAAATAGTTGACAATTGCTGCGCTGCGATTGTTGCAATGTGCGATGCACTCGACAACACATGGGCCAATTCGGCGGATTCGTGCATGGAAATCGGCATGTGCAAACGTTTGCCGTTGCAGCGGAGGGCGTGCGCCGATGCAACGAACGCATCAACGTCGCGCGCGAGCGCGTCGGCGAGGTCGTTGCGAAAACACGGACGGTTGCGTAAGGCGCGGCGCGCGCATAAACGTGCGCGGCCGCGTGACGAGCTGGAGGGGGAATCAGTTGCCGCGCGCGTGATCGGCGGGGCGCTCGGCCGGCACGGACACGGCCGGCACATCGGCGGCGCGGCGGTGCGCGACGCCGCGTGCGGCCGCGAATTCCGCGCCGAGCAACAGCACGGCGGCGGAGAAGTACAGCCACATCAACAGCACCGCGAACGATCCGGCCGCGCCGAACGCACTCGCCGTGCCCGCGTGCGCGAGATACAGCGCGAACAGCTTCTTGCCGCCGGAGAACAGGATCGCCGACACGATCCCGCCGACCGCCGCGTCGCGCCATGCGACGCGCGCGTCGGGCAGGAACTTCATCAGCGCGGCGAACGCGCCCGCGAGCACCGCGATGCCGACGAAGAATTGCAGCAGGTTGGTGACGACCACATACGGCGAATTGCCGAGCAGCCACGTGCCGACGAACGTGATCGCGGTGTCGAGCACGAGCGACACGATCAGCAGGAACGCGACGCCGAGCACGAGCCCGAACGACACCAGCCGCACGCGCACGAGCCCGAGCATGCTCGACCAGCGATTTTCGGTGCTCGGCCAGATCACGCTCAACGCCGTGTTCAGCGACGCGAACGTTGCCGACGCGCCGATCGCGAGTGCGGCGAACGAGATCAGCGTTGCGATGCCGCCGCGCTCGCCGGCGCGATGCGCGTTCTGCACGATGGTCTGGATGCTGGCCGCGGCATCGTTGCCGATCAATTGATGGGCCTGCTCGAACACCTGGCCGCGCGCGGCATCGTCGCCGTAGAACCAGCCGGCCACCGCGATCACCATCACGAGTGTCGGTGCGAGCGAGAACGCGGAGAAGAACGCGATGCTCGCGGCCATCGCCGAGCAGCGGTCGGAGGAGAAGCGCTTGAACGCGTTGAGTGCCCAGTTGGCCTGTTGTTGCGCGAGACGGGTGGCTTCCGAGGTGATCTGTCGTTTCATGGCGATTCGATTGTGTGCTGAACGCGGATATCGGCTGATCAGATAAATCAGTATTGATCCGAAGATTCCATCAAAGTTGCGCTGACTGTCTATAATCCTTTCAGTTTCCCCCTACCCCACAAAACCGCCGAGACCATCATGCTACAAATGTCCCGGCGCCAGTTCCTGAAGGTGACGGCCACGTCGCTTGCCGGATCGAGTCTCGCCCTGATGGGCTTTTCTCCGACGGAAGCGCTTGCCGAAGTCCGACAGTACAAGCTGGCGCGCACCACCGAAACGCGCAACACCTGTCCATACTGTTCAGTGGGTTGCGGCATCCTGATGTACGGCCTGGGCGACGGCGCGAAGAACGCGCAGCCGAGCATCATCCACATCGAAGGCGATCCCGATCACCCCGTCAATCGCGGCACGCTGTGCCCGAAGGGCGCGAGCCTGATCGACTTCATCCACAGCCCGAACCGCCTGACGCACCCCGAGTATCGCGCGCCCGGTTCGGACAAATGGGAACCGATCTCGTGGCATGACGCGCTCGACCGCATCGCGAAGCTGATGAAGGCCGACCGCGACGCGAACTTCGTCGAGACGGCCGAAGACGGCGCGAAGGTCAACCGCTGGCTCACGACCGGCATGCTGGCCGCATCGGCGGGCAGCAACGAAGTCGGTTACCTGACGCACAAGGCTGTCCGCAGCCTCGGAATGCTCGCATTCGACAATCAGGCGCGTGTCTGACATGGCCCGACGGTGGCAGGTCTTGCCCCGACGTTTGGCCGTGGAGCGATGACGAACCATTGGGTCGACATCAAGAACGCGGACGTGATTCTCGTGATGGGCGGCAATGCAGCCGAAGCCCATCCGTGCGGTTTCAAGTGGGTAACGGAGGCGAAGGCGCACCGCAAGGCGCGGCTGATCGTCGTCGACCCGCGCTTTACGCGTACGGCCTCGGTGGCCGACTACTACGCGCCGATCCGCACCGGCACCGACATCGTCTTCCTGGGCGGCGTCATCAACTATCTGCTGACGAACGACAAGATCCAGCATGAGTACGTGAAGAACTACACGGACTTCTCGTTCATCGTGCGCGAGGATTTCGCGTTCAACGACGGCATCTATTCCGGCTACGACGCGGAGAAACACGCGTATCCGGACAAATCGAGCTGGGACTACGAGCGCGGCGACGACGGCTTCGTGAAGGTCGATCCGACGCTGCAGCATCCGCGCTGCGTGTACAACCTGCTCAAGCAGCACTACGCGCGCTATACGCCGGAGCTGGTCCAGCGAGTCTGCGGCACGCCGAATGAGAAATTCCTGAAGGTCTGCGAGATGCTCGCGACGACGGCCGTACCCGGTCGCGCCGGCACGGTGCTGTACGCGCTCGGCTGGACCCACCACTCGATCGGCGCGCAGATCATCCGCACCGGCGCGATGGTGCAGCTGCTGCTCGGCAACATCGGCATCGCCGGCGGCGGGATGAACGCGCTGCGCGGCCACTCGAACATCCAGGGGCTGACCGATCTCGGGCTGATGTCGAACCTGCTGCCGGGCTACATGACGCTGCCGATGCAGGCCGAGCAGGATTTCGACGCGTACATCAAGAAGCGCGTGCAGTTGCCGCTGCGTCCGAACCAGCTGAGCTACTGGAAGAACTACAAGGCGTTCCACGTCAGCTTCATGAAGTCGTGGTGGGGCGATGCGGCGACCGCCGAGAACAACTGGGGCTACGACTACCTGCCGAAGCTGGACAAGCAGTACGACCTGCTGCAGGCGATCGAGCTGATGAATGACGGCAAGATGAACGGCTACATCTGCCAGGGCTTCAACCCGCTCGCGGCGGCGCCGTCGAAGGTGAAGACGGCCGCGGGCCTCGCGAAGCTGAAGTGGCTCGTGGTCATGGATCCGCTTGCGACCGAGACGTCCGAGTTCTGGAAGCATCACGGCGACTTCAACGATGTCGATGCGTCGAAGATCCAGACCGAGGTGTTCCGCCTGCCGACCACGTGCTTCGCGGAAGAAAACGGCTCGCTCGTGAGTTCGAGCCGCGTGCTGCAATGGCACTGGAAGGGCGCGGAGCCGCCGGGCGAGGCGAAGAGCGATCTCGAGATCATGTCGGGGCTGTTCCTGCGCATGCGCAAGATGTACCAGACGGACGGCGGCAAGTATCCGGATCCGATCCTGAATCTGACGTGGCCGTACGCGAACCCGGAAAGCCCGACACCCGAAGAGCTCGCGATGGAGTTCAACGGGCGCGCGCTCGCCGACCAGACCGATCCGAAGGACCCGGCCAAGGTGCTCGTGAAGAAGGGCGAGCAGCTCGCCGCGTTCGCGCAACTGAAGGACGACGGCTCGACCGCGAGCGGCTGCTGGATCTTCTGCGGGGCGTGGACGCAGGCCGGCAACCAGATGGGGCGGCGCGACAACGCCGACCCGACCGGCATCGGCCAGACGCTGAACTGGGCGTGGGCGTGGCCCGCGAACCGGCGGATCCTGTACAACCGCGCATCGTGCGACGTGAGCGGCAAGCCGTTCGACCCGACCCGCAAGCTGATCGGCTGGAACGGTAGCGCGTGGAAGGGCGCCGACGTGCCGGACTTCAAGGTCGACGAACCGCCCGAGAACGGGATGAATCCGTTCATCATGAACCCGGAAGGCGTCGCGCGCTTCTTCGCGCGTGCGGCGATGAACGAAGGTCCGTTCCCGGAGCACTACGAGCCGTTCGAGACGCCGCTCGCCGCGAATCCGCTGCACCCGGACAACCCGCTGGCGCTGAACAACCCGGCCGCCCGCGTGTTCGCGGACGACCGCGCGTCGTTCGGCAAGGCGTCCGAGTTCCCGCACGTCGCGACGACGTACCGGCTGACCGAGCATTTTCACTACTGGACCAAGCATGCGCGACTGAACTCGATCATCCAGCCGCAGCAATTCGTCGAGATCGGCGAAGAACTCGCGAAGGAAGTCGGCGTCGCGCATGGCGAGCGCGTGAAGGTGTCGTCCAAGCGCGGCTACATCGTCGCGGTCGCGCTCGTCACGAAGCGGATCAAGCCGCTGACGATCGAGGGCAAGACGGTCCAGACGGTCGGCGTCCCGTTGCACTGGGGCTTCAAGGGTCTCGCGAAGCCCGGCTATCTCGCCAATACCCTGACTCCGTCCGTTGGTGACGGCAACTCGTACACACCGGAATTCAAGTCGTTCCTGGTGAAAGTCGAAAAGGCGTAAGGGGGAAGAGATGGCATTGCAATCGCTGGATATCAAGCGCGTCTCGGCCACCACGACGCCACCGCCCACGGTGCGCGAACCGGTGACCGGGAGCGTCGCGAAGCTGATCGACGTATCGAAGTGCATCGGCTGCAAGGCATGCCAGACGGCATGCATGGAGTGGAACGACCTGCGCGACGAGATCGGCACGAACGTCGGCGTGTACGACAACCCGGCCGACCTGACCGAGCACTCGTGGACGGTGATGCGGTTCTCCGAATACGAGAACCCGGCGGGCGACCTCGAATGGCTGATCCGCAAGGACGGCTGCATGCACTGCGAGGATCCGGGCTGCCTGAAGGCATGCCCGTCGCCGGGCGCGATCGTGCAGTACAACAACGGGATCGTGGATTTCCACGAGGAGAACTGCATCGGTTGCGGCTATTGCGTGACCGGCTGCCCGTTCAACGTGCCGCGGATCTCGAAGAAGGATCATCGCGCGTACAAGTGCACGCTCTGTTCCGACCGCGTCGCGGTCGGCCAGGAGCCGGCCTGCGTGAAGACCTGCCCGACGGGCGCGATCGTGTTCGGCACCAAGGAGGACATGAAGCAGCACGCGGCCGAGCGGATCGAGGACCTGAAGGAGCGCGGTTTCGAGCATGCGGGGCTGTACGATCCGCAGGGCGTCGGCGGCACGCACGTGATGTACGTGCTGCACCACGCCGACAAACCGTCGCTGTATCACGGCCTGCCCGACAATCCGTCGATCAGCCCGATGGTGAAGCTGTGGAAGGGGATCGCGAAGCCGCTGGCGGTCGCCGGTCTTGCGCTGACTGCGCTGGCCGGATTCTTCCACTACACGCGGGTCGGTCCGAACGAGGTCAGCGACGAGGAAGAAGCCGCCGCCCGCGACGAGGCGCGACGCATCAAGGAGGACGCAAAATGAAGCACGACGACCCCAACCTGATCGTCCGCTACACGCCGAACGAGCGCACGAACCACTGGATCACCGCGATCACGTTCGTGCTGCTTGCGCTGTCCGGGCTCGCGCTGTTCCACCCGTCGATGTTCTGGCTCACCGCGCTGTTCGGCGGCGGCCAGTGGACGCGGATCCTGCATCCGTTCGTCGGTCTCGTGATGTTCGTGTCGTTCGCGATTCTCGTGGTGCGGTTCTGGCACCACAACGCGCTCGACGCGGACGATCGTCAATGGCTGAAGCAGATCGGCGACGTGCTGACCAACCAGGAAGACAAGCTGCCGCCCGTCGGCCGGTATAACGCCGGGCAGAAGCTGCTATTCTTCACGCTGGTAGCGTGCCTGCTGTTGCTCCTGCTGTCCGGGATCGTGATCTGGCGGCGCTACTTCTCGTTCTATTTTCCGATCGAGGTGATCCGCGCGGCGGCCGTCGTGCATGCAGTGGCGGCGTTCGTGCTGATCGCGAGCATCATCGTGCACATTTACGCGGCGTTGTGGGTGAAGGGCTCGATCGGCGCGATGGTGCGCGGCACCGTCACGCTGGGCTGGGCACGCAAGCATCACCCGAAGTGGTTCCGTGAAAGCGTGAAGTAGCGCTCCGGAGCGGGGCGGCGCGCCATCGTGGCGTACCGTTCCGCCACCGTCGGAATCGCCTGAAAAGCGCCGATTTGTCGGCGCTTGTTTTTTTGGATGACATTTTCGTGACACAACGCATTCTCGAACCGACCGAGATCTCGGCGCTCGATCATTCCGCCATTCCCCGCTTTCGCCTGCCGGAGCGCGGCACCGCCTTCGCGGCGCGCGCCACGCGGCTGCGCAAGCTTGCCGACCTGAACCCGATCAGCGGCTACCTGCGGCTGATGGCCACGGTTGCCGACGCGCAGCACGCGACGCTGCAGCAGTCGAACCTGCCGCTGCCGTCGCCGGAAGCGATCGCACGCGCGCAGGCGCATTCGATGCCGCTCGTGCCGGCGCTCGACGGCGAGCGCGATCCGCAGTGGCGGGCCGTGCTGTATGAACTGCTCGATCGCGTCGACAGCGCCGGGCTCGTCAATCCGTCGCTCGCGAAGCTGCTCGACCGGCTGCGCCTGATGTCGCCCGCCGAACTCGACGCGCAGGCCGACGCGATCCTCGCGCTGCGCTTCGCCGAAGTCGACCCGGCCACCGCACCGTTCCTGATGGCCGCGCTGCAGGTCGTGTGGACCGATCTCGCCAGCCGCGTCGCGCCGGCCGACATTCCGTATCTCGACCAGCCGGGGCTGTGCCCGGTGTGCGGCTCGCATCCGGTCGCGAGCGTCGTGCGTGTCGGCGGCCAGTTCCAGGGCTACCGTTTCCTGCAGTGCGGGCTCTGCACGACCGAGTGGCACATGGTGCGCACGAAATGTTCGCACTGCGACTCGACCAAGGGCATCGCATATCACGGGATCGAGGGCGGCAGCGAAGCCGTCAAGGCCGAGTCGTGCGACGAGTGCAAGACGTATCGCAAGATCGGCTACCAGGAGAAGGACTACGAGTTCGAGCCGCTGGCGGACGATCTCGCGAGCCTCACGCTCGATCTGCTGATGAACGAAGCCGGCTACCAGCGCAGTTCGCCGAACCCGCTGCTGTGGCCGGACATGTCGCGCGAAGCGGACTGACGGCACGCAGCCGGGGCGGGCGAACAAGCGCCGGCCCCGGTTGCCTGCCGTGCATCGAAATGGAGCCACGATTACGTGACCGAACCGGGTTTGAATGAACTGAATGCCGTCCTCGCGCGCGTGCCGTCGGTCGAGCGCGTGCTGTCGTCGGCGCCGCTGCAACCGCTGCTCGCCGACTATGGCCGCACCCGCGTGCTGAACGCGGTGCGCGCCGAACTCGAGCGCTGGCGTACCGCCGCGCAGCATGATCCGTCGTCGGCCGAGCCGCTCGACGAGCCGCACATCGCAGCGGCCGTCGCCCGTACGCTGGCCGCGCAGAGCGTGGGCGCCGTGCGCGCGGTGTTCAACCTGACCGGCACCGTGCTGCATACCAATCTCGGGCGCGCGCTGCTGCCCGACGATGCAGTGAACGCGGTGGTCGCCGCGCTCACGCAACCCGTGAACCTCGAATTCGATCTCGGCACCGGCCGTCGCGGCGACCGCGACGACCTGATCGACGATCTGCTGTGCGAACTGACGGGCGCGGAAGCCGCGACCGTCGTCAACAACAATGCGGCGGCCGTGTTTTTGACCCTGTCCGCGCTTGCGCCGAAACGCGAAGTGATCGTGTCGCGCGGCGAACTGGTCGAGATCGGCGGCGCGTTCCGCATTCCCGACATCATGAGCCGCGCGGGTGCGAAGCTGCACGAAGTCGGTACGACCAACCGCACGCATCTGCGCGACTATGCGGACGCGATCGGCCCGCGCACGGCGCTGCTGATGAAGGTGCACTGCAGCAACTATGCGATCAGCGGCTTCACGAAGGAGGTGGCGCTCGCCGAACTCGCGCCGCTCGCGCGCGAGCATGGGCTGCCGGTGGCGGTCGACCTCGGCAGCGGCACGCTCGCCGACCTGTCGCAATGGGGCTTGCCGCACGAGACGACCGTGCAGGAAACCGTCGCGGCCGGCGCGAACCTCGTCACGTTCAGCGGCGACAAGCTGCTCGGCGGCCCGCAGGCCGGCCTGATCGCCGGCGATCGCGCGCTCGTCGCGAAAATCAAGAAGCATCCGCTCAAGCGCGCGCTGCGCGTCGGCAAGCTGACGCTCGCTGCGCTCGAACCCGTGCTGCGGCTCTATCAGGCGCCGGAATTCCTGCGCGAACGGCTCACGACGCTGCGGCTGCTGACGCGGCCGCAGCACGACATCGCCGAAGCCGCCGAGCGCGTGCGCCCGGTATTGCAGGCCGCGCTCGGCAGCGGTTTCGACGTGCGCATCGAACCGATGTTCAGCCAGATCGGCAGCGGGGCGCTGCCGGTCGACCAGTTGCCGAGCGCCGGGCTCGTCGTGCGCACGCCGGACGGCAAGCGTAGCGGCCGCGCGCTCGCGCAGCTCGAGAAGCGGTTGCGCGAATGGCCGCGCCCGGTGATCGGCCGCGTCGCCGACAACGCGCTGCGGCTCGATTTGCGCTGTCTCGAGGCCGCGGACGAAGCGGCACTCGTCGCGCAATGCGCGCTGATCGCGGGGCCGGCTGCATGATCGTCGGGACTGCAGGACATATCGACCACGGCAAGACGACGCTCGTGCGGGCGCTGACGGGCGTCGACACCGACCGGTTGAAGGAAGAGAAGGCGCGCGGCATCTCGATCGAACTCGGCTATGCGTATACGCCGCTCGAGAACGGCGACGTGCTGGGCCTGATCGACGTGCCGGGCCACGAGAAGCTGATTCATACGATGGCGGCCGGCGCGTGCGGGATCGACTTCGCGCTGCTCGTGATCGCCGCCGACGACGGCGTGATGCCGCAAACGCGCGAGCATCTCGCGATCCTGCAACTGCTCGGCGTCACGCACGGCGTGGTCGCGCTGACGAAGTGCGATCGCGTCGACGCCGCGCGTCTGTCCGCCGTGCGCGACGAGATCGCTGTGTGGCTGCACGGCTCGACGCTCGACGGCGCAACGATCTTCGAAACCTGCGCGACGCGTGCGGACGATCCCGGCGTCGCCGCGTTGAAGCGATACCTCGCCGACGCGGCGCTCGCGTGGCGCGCGCGCCGCGACGACGGCCTGTTCCGGCTCGCGGTCGATCGCGTGTTCACGCTCGCGGGGCAGGGGACCGTCGTGACGGGCACCGCGTTCGCGGGCCGCGTGGCGACCGGCGACACGCTCGCGGTCGTCCGCTCCGGCGACGCGGCACGCGTGCGCAGCATCCATGCGCAGAACCGGCCGGTCGAAGCGGGCCGTGCGGGCGAGCGCTGCGCGCTGAACCTGGCCGGCGTCGACAAGGCGGACGTCGAGCGTGGCGATACCGTCGCGGATGCGCGGCTCGCCGCGACGTCGCCGCGGCTGGACGTCGAACTGACGCTGCTGGCCGATGCGGGGCTGACGCTGACGCACTGGGCACCGCTGCACGTTCATCTCGGCACGCTGCATCGCGTCGCGCACGTCGCGCTGCTCGACGGCGATACGCTCGCGGCCGGCCAGAAGATGCGCGTGCAACTGGTGTTCGACGAACCGGTATTCGCGCTGCCGGGCGATCACTTCATCGTCCGCAATCCGCAAGCGACGCGCACCGTCGGCGGCGGCCGCGTGCTCGATCCGTTCGGGCCCGCGCGCAAGCGGCGCACGCCAGCGCGCCGCGCATGGCTCGACGCGCTGGCCGTGTGGCTCGACGAAGGGCGGCTCGATGCGCTGCTCGCGCAGGCGCCGCTCGGCATCGCACGCACGATGCTGATGCATCTGACGGGGTTCGCGCCGGACGCGCTGGCGCTGCCGGACGAGGCGCTGGCGATCGGCCAGCGCGATGCGGCGTCGGGCGACGGCACGGTGATGGCGCGCACGCACTGGCATGCGCTGCAGGCGCGGGCGATCGACACGCTGCGTGCGTATCACGAGCGGATGCCGGACGAGCAGGGGCTCGATGCGGCACGTCTGCGACGGATGGCGGCGCCGCTCGTCGGCGATGCATTGTGGCGTGCGCTCGTCGATGCGCTGGTGACGGGCGGCGACGTCGCGCGAAGCGGGCCGTGGCTGCATCTGGCGTCGCATTCGGTGAGCTTCGATGCGCGCGAGGAAGCGCTGGCACGGCAACTGCTGCCGCTGATTCATGCGGGGCGCTTCGATCCGCCGTGGGTACGCGACCTGGCGCGCGACACCGGCGCGGCCGAGGACGCCGTGCGCACGCTGCTGCGCAAGCTCGCGCGGCGCGGCGACGTGCATCAGGTCGTGCGCGACCTGTTCTATCACGCGGATGTCGTGCGCGAGCTGGCCGGGCTGGTGGCGCATCTCGCGCCGACGCGCGGCGGCGGGCTCGACGCGGCGACGTTTCGCGACGCGACCGGGCTCGGCCGCAAGCGGGCGATCCAGATTCTCGAGTTCTTCGATCGGGTTGGGTATACTCGCTTCCACCGCGATCTTCACTTCCTGCGGCCTGACAGCGGTTGGGTGAGTATTCAGGCGTAGGCGCTCGTCGTTCTTCTCGCTCTTTTTGGTTTTTTCCCCACGGAAGGCATTCGTATCCGGTGGTACGGCCGGACTTCAAATCCGGTTGGGGGCGTCAGACGCTCCCGGGTAGGTTCGACTCCTGCTGCCTTCCGCCACAAGGGTTTCAAGCAATTTTGACGTTCCGCGTGGAATGTCATTTCCGCCTGAGGTGTGGGTTTTTCTGCCTGATTCGTGTTTGCGGGTTATGAGCGGCCGATTTTCTTGACGGCCTCGGCAAGCCGATCCGTCACAAGGTGCGCGTATCGCTTGGTCGACGTGGTCGTCTTGTGGCCGAGCACGCCGGCTACCGTATAGAGGTCAATCCCACCGTTGATCATTTCCGAAGCAGCGCTGTGCCGGAGGTCGTGAAACCGGACGTCGATGTGGCCCGATTTCCTCCGGGCTTTTATCCACTCGTCCTTTACTTTCCACGGTGGAACGTCGAATTTCACGCGCCGAGCGACGACGGCAATGCGCGGGTGAATGGGGATCAGTCTGGGGCGCCCATTTTTTGTCCTGCCGAGGGAGAATCCATCTCTCGTCGGGACGGCCCGCAGAATTTCGCTCATTCTCATTCCGGAGTAGAACGCGACGCGGATTGCAGCACGGGTTTGTCGGTGCGTGCATGCCTTGGCGATCTGTAGCATTTCGCGACGGCCTTTGTAAAGGTGACGCTCCTCCGACTGTTTCGGTATGACCATTTTGGCAGTTTGATCGTATTCGAGCTTGCCAATCTTGTGGGCGTATTTGATCGCAGCCCGGAGATAGCCGAGCGTGTTGTGAATCGTTCCATCGGCACTCGGCTTCTTCTGATGCCCCTGACGATCAACGCTCGAGCGCATGAATCCTGCAAATTGAATCGACCAATCGTACAGGTCGAGAGCATCTTGATCTTCGTATTCGGCCGCGTACTTCGTCAGAATTTGCAGGCGAGCCTTCCGATCCTTCCATTCGGCGCCTTTGTCAGTGACGTGAATCCGGACGCACTCGCCAATTGTGACGACGGGCTTACGCGCCCCGCTTGCGACCGCATAGACCTCCACGTCCCATTGGCGGCCTAATTCGTCAGCTTCGCGCGCAGAAAGTCCCGCAGGGATGAGTTTTGTTTTACGGATGCGCGAGCCTTCAATGACGCGTTCGAACGTCCAGCGGAAGCGCCTGCGGCCATTTTTTGTGATGGTTTCGATAGGCATGATGCGAGGTACCTGTATAGCGAATCGAGATCGTAGACGTAGGTTTTGTGCCCCAACTTGAATCGTTGTATAACCGTACAGCTTCGGTCGATGCGGCTGATGTTCTGGTAAGGGACGCCAAGGACCGCTGCGGCCTCCTTCGCGCTCACGCGTTTGCCTTTGGATAGGTCCATGCTGCGATCCTCTGGTCTCAAAAAGGTGTTGAACCGATGCAGAAGAAATTCTTGATGCGCGGGTACGAGATGAACTGCGAACCGCGCGCGACGGAGGACGGCAAGTACGCCGCCCAGGTAGAGGTAACGAAGTTGGGATTTAGCCGGGAAGCTGCGTTCCGGAATCTTGGCGTGTTTGGCACCGAAGCCGAGGCTGTCGCCTACGCGAAGAATTTTTCTGAAGAATGGCTGAGCCGGTACGCGTGACGGAGCAGGAGCAACACCTATCTCTGCGACGACGTCGAGATTGAGGTGACCAAGCGAGATCCGGATACAGCGGTGGCGTCGTAAATTTCGCGTCACGCCTGCCAAAGTGCGCTGTCAACCTCAAACAGTGTGCCGCTTCCCGAAATCTCAGTCGCCGCCGCGTGCTACGATGATTGCTCGGCGAGCGGGGGGAGCAATGGACCTGGACGGATTCAAGCCATATCGTGGCTATTTCTACCGAGTCTCTGCAAATTTCGGCGACGATGGCCAGTGGCGCGGCACGATAGATGTTCTTCGGCGCCATTGGAACGGCACCACCGAAACCGTGATTTCGCAGATGAGCGTGCCTGGCACTTTCATTTCGGAGGGCCTGGCACTCGACGCCTCCGACGCCTACTCTCATTTGCTCATCGACGAGGGGAGTTTCGGGGAGGAGTAGTTTCAAGACACCGTCCAGTCCGGAATTCAACAACCCACACCCAGGGGTTCGCATCCCAGCCATGCCCGCGAGCGGCGTTCAGGCTGTCCCATAGGTCATGAAAGGCGCGTATGCTCGGCGGCGCGAAAGGCGCCCCCGCAATACCCGCGCATGTGGTGGTCCGCGATCGTCACGCCTTCGGCGCGCGCGTCGGCCTCACTGATCGACTGCAGCCGCTCGACGCGCACGCCGGTGATCTCGAGTGTGATGCGCGACGCCCACTGCGGCATGTGGATGGACGGCGACCAGCCACGCGATTCCTTGGCGTCGAGCGCTTGGAACGTGTTGAGGTCGATGTCGACCTCTGCGCGGCCGTCGTCAGCCTGGTAAGCGATGCCGGCATAGCGACGCGTCGGACGGCCGCCTTCGAACGTTTCGGTACCGATGCGGCGTACCTCGTGCGTTTCGCGAACCCATAGCCGATCACCGACATTGCCGTGCGGGCAGACGTAGCAATCACCGGTACGCGTGTGCCAGATCGCGGCCAGCTCGGACGCGGGTGTTCCGCCGACATACGTCACGGATCCGCCGCCGGCTGTCGTCGGCTCCCACGCACCGAGCGGGTTACCGTCGGGCGGATCTCGACGCGATATTCGCCGCCGTGACGGCGTTCTGGGACGAGACGCTCGGCGCCGTTCAGGTCGAAACGCCTGATCGCGCGATGGATCTGATGCTGAATCGCTGGCTGCTGTACCAGACGCTGTCGTGCCGGATCTGGGCGCGTGCGGGCTTCTATCAGGCGAGCGGCGCGTACGGTTTTCGCGACCAGCTGCAGGATGGCATGGCGCTCGCGGTCGCCCGCCCGGCCCTGACGCGCGAGCATCTGCTGCGGGCGGCGGCGCGCCAGTTTCCCGAGGGCGACATGCAGCACTGGTGGCTGCCCGAAAGCGGCAGCGGCGTGCGCACGCGGATCTCCGACGACCGCGTCTGGCTCGCCCATGCGGTTGCGCACTACGTCGACGTCAGCGGCGACCGCGCGATTCTCGATGCGTCGATCCCGTTCATCGACGGGCGACCGCTGGCCGCCGACGAGCACGACGCGTTCTTCATCCCGCGCATCTCGGAAACGAGCGCGTCGCTGTTCGAGCATTGCGTGCGCGGGCTGGAGTCGAGTCTCGCGCAGGTCGGCGAGCATGGTCTGCCGCTGTTCGGCACGGGCGACTGGAACGACGGCATGAACCGGGTCGGCGAGGCCGGGCGGGGCGAAAGCGTCTGGCTCGGGTGGTTCCTGCATGCGACGCTCACGGCGTTCGCCCCGCTCGCCACAGCGCGCGGCTCGGGCGAACTGGCGGCGGGCTGGCTGACGCGCGCCGGCGCGTTGCGCGATGCGCTCGCCGATGCGGGGTGGGATGGCGAGTGGTATCGGCGTGGCTACTTCGACGACGGTACGCCGCTCGGCTCGGCCGGCAACGCCGAATGTGCGATCGACGCGATCGCGCAGTCGTGGAGCGTGCTGTCGGGCGCGGCGGACCCGGCGCGCGCCGCGCAGGCAATGGACGCGCTGGAAGCGCGGTTGATCCGCCGCGACGATGGCTTGGCATTGCTGTTCGCGCCGCCGTTCGATCGATCGCCGGTCGATCCCGGCTATATCAAGAGCTATCCACCGGGCATCCGGGAAAACGGCGGCCAATACACGCATGCGGCCACGTGGTCGGTGCTTGCGTTTGCGCAAATGGGTGACGGAGATCGCGCCGCGAAGCTGTTCGCACTGCTCAATCCAGTCAATCGCAGCCGCACGCGCAGCGGCGCGAATCGTTATCGGGTGGAGCCGTACGTGGTCGCGGCCGACGTCTATTCGGTCGCGCCGCATGTCGGCCGCGGCGGATGGACCTGGTACACCGGCTCGGCGGGCTGGCTATATCGTGCGGGCGTCGAAGGCCTGCTCGGCCTGCGCAGGCATGGCGACATGCTGTCCATTCAACCGTGCATACCGCGATCCTGGCCGGGCTTCAGGGCAACGCTGCGCCACGGGGCGTCGCGCTACGACATCGTCGTCGAGAATCCGGACGACGTCAGCGGCGGCGTGTCCCGCCTCGTCGTGGATGGCGTGCGGCTCGCCGCCGGAGAAGCGATGGTGCGACTCGTGGACGACGGTCGGCGTCACAGCGTGGTCGTGACGCTGGGGGCGGCGCAAGCGGTGCTTCTGTGAGGCGACAGGTCGGCACCCGGGCCGGTACGTTAGCGGACGGACTGCGCGCGATTCACCGCCCATCATGAACCGACGTCCCGAATTTCATCGGGATGTCAGCGCATGGGCTTCCGCGCACCTCGCCGGATCGGACGGCACCGCGGCGACCCGAGGAGATGATCATGAGAAAGCTACATTCCGTGGCGGTCGGGACGGCGATAGTCACCATGACGGCGATCGTACTGGCGGGTTGCGGCGATATGTCCCACCGCGGAACGGATACAGTGATCGGCGCCGGTGTCGGCGGCGTCGCCGGTGCGGTCCTGACGGGCGGCAGTGCGTTGGGCACCGTTGGTGGAGCGGCCGTCGGCGGGGTTGTCGGCAATCAGGTCGGGAAATAGGTCGGGCGTTTTCGGAAGACCCGGTACATGGGCGATTGGGACGACATGGACATCGACTGGCTGAGAAACGCGTTCGGCAGGTATGCGGGTCATGCCGATGGGGGGACGCAGCCCGGGCATGACCTACTTTTGCGACAGCAGCCGGTCGCTTTCCTTCTTGACTACCATGTAGCATTCGCACACGCGCCGCTCGAGGGCGCTGCGATCGACGACTTCGATCAATCCGCGCGAATAACGGATGATGCCTTCTTCCTGAAGCCGTTTTGCGGTTTCCGTCACGCTGGCTCTGCGCACGCCGAGCATGTCGGCAATCAGTTCCTGCGTCATTCGTACGTTGCGCGAATCCAGCCGGTCGAGGCTCAGCAGCAGCCAGCGGCAGAATTGCTGCGCGATCGAGTGATGGCGATTGCACACGGCCGTCTGCGCCATCTGGGTGATGAGCGCCTGCGTGTAGCGCAGAAACACGCGCTGCAACGCGCCGCCGCGCGCGAATTCCTCTTTCACGATCTGTCCGCTCAGGCGGAACGCTTCGCCCGCGCTCTGGACGATGGCCCGGTTCGGCATCGTTTCACCGCCCATGAACAGCGCGACGCCCAGCAGCCCGTCGCGTCCGACCACGGCAATCTCCGCGGACGAACCGTTTTCCATCACGTACAGCATCGAAATGATCGCGGTCGTCGGCAGGTAGACGTGGCTCAGGTGATCGCCCGGTTCATACACCACATGCCCAAGCGGCAGCGCGACCCACGACAGATGGGGCTCGATGCGCTTGCGCTCGTCCAAGGGCAATTCGCCAAGAAGATTGTTCGCTGCTACGGGCGAGTAGGCTGCGTCGCCCCGCTTGGCGGGCTCGACGTCTGCTCCCGAGCGGATTCGGTCGATGCGCGCAAGCAGCTTCGCATGCTGTACGGCCTGTGTTTCCCGGTTTTTCTCGGGCAGCAAGCTCGACAGCGACGTACGCAACGTGTCGTGGCCCAGCGCATCGAGGATCTTGATCTTGGTCAGGATGCCGAGATCGCTTTTGCCGGTGCGCCATGCCGAGATTTGCGCGCGCGTCAGCCCCAGGCTGTCGGCCAGTTGCGCATCGCTGCCGAACTGTCCCTCGCGCTTCAGTTCGTCGAACAACTTGCCCCAATCAAATCGCATGGATCGATAGTTAAGTTTGGTGTCAAATTGATTTGACATCACGCGTGGCCGATGAAAGAATACGATGAGCGTTGGCATGTCAAATCCTAGAGACACTTATAGCATAGGCGCCTTCCGTCGTGAAACAGCGTCCGTGCTTCGGGCATTCACGCCGCGCTCGTGCGTTTCACGAGACCCGCATGAGTGATCGCCCGTCTTACATCCGTCTTCCTCCTTCGTTGTCCGACAGTGTTCTCGCCGTTGTGCCGCCTTCCGTGGGCGATGACGAATTTGCCGCTCACCAGATCGAATTCATTCAGCGCGTTTTCGGTTATAGCGCTTATCTGCGCGAGCATGCGCGTGAGACGCCCGTCTCCGATTCCTTCCTCATTGCATTCGTCAGCCTGCTCGAGGCGATCGATGCGAATGCTCCCGAGGATGCTCGCCGATGCGCTCGGCAACTGCAGCGAATTCTCCGGATGCTCGTCGACGAGCCCGACGGCAGCCCGCCTGAACCGGCTGCACCGCCCGTAATCTGCTGACCGGCTACTCCATGCCGCGCGGCCGCGTGTTGCGCTCGGCTGCGAATCCCGGGCACGGTAGCGGACAGAAGAATTGTTCGCCCGATACTAGACTGCTCAAGCACTCGGACGGATCGATCGGCATACCGATCGATGATTAAGCCATCCTTCGAAGGGTGGCCAGGCGATTGCTGGGGGAGCGGCACATGAATACCGAAGCACTGGCTGCCCGACTGGCGCAGACGTTCGGTCCGCAAAGTCTGGCCGGACTGGCGCTCGCTGAATTGAAGCGCTGTCGGGCGAATGGCGAGCGCGCGGCCCTCGTTCTGGAAAAGGGCTCATTTGCCGTTGTGCATGACGGATTCAATCCCGACGATTTGCCCGCTACCGTCACGAAGCCGGCATTCGATTGCAGGGATCGCGTCGATGCCGGCAGCGGCAGACGCCTGCGATACCTCGCGCATTCGAACGGTTACGTCATCGTGTGCTGGACCGAGGGCACGCCTTTCGTTGTAAACGAACGGCAATGGCTTGCGATGAAGGTTTGCCCGCATCGCCATCGGATGTCGCCGGCGTGATCCCCGACCAGGCCGCGTTACCGCTCGTCGCCACGAAAAGCCGCATCGTCGCCGGTGCGAGCCTCGCGACGTTCGACGCAGAAATCGTGGCGGGGCTTTCGATCGAGACCGTCCGCCTGTGGGCGTCGCTTCCCCGCATGCAGATCGCCGTCCGGAACGACTCCGGGGTTCCCTATCGCATGATCGCCGTCGAATCGATGCGCCAGTGGCACAGCTTGATCCAGTGGTTCCAGGACAACCGGTTCGGGGATGAACTGTCCGGCCGTTGCTTTTCCAGAAACAAATTCGACGCCATTTTCCGCAAGTTGGTGTGACCGGCGCATCTCGCGGGCAAGGCTCCGTACGACGCCGCCTTCAATCGAACTTGAAAAGGCAGGCTTTCTCGATGACTTTACCGCCCGTCACTGCAGCGCGGGTCAAGGCCATTGCCGAATTCTTGATCCGCCTGCGCCAGCAGGACTGATGCCGGAGCATCGGCGACGCAGCCTGCGGGACGCACGCACGACAACGCGGAGCGCGAATGTCATGCTCCGCCTGTGTCGGGAGCAACGCCGCATCATTATCACGGTGCGTGCTCAATTCTGCGGATAGGTCATGCCCCAGCGCTTTCTCGAATCGGCGATTCGTTGCTTCGCGGTCCGCAGCCGCTCTTGCCCGGCCGGGCGCGTATGTGTCGGCACTTCGGGCGCGACGGGCATACCGTCGTCCGTTGCGTTGTCCTGCTCGTATTTACGGCGTTGCTGCCTGACGGCGTCGTCTTTCTGCTTGCGGTCGTTCATCTGCCTGCTCCCGTGAATTCGTCTTGCACGGGCGTATCGGCATCGACGACGCACGCGTGTCGAATACAGGATGACCGGGCAGGACGAAGAAGTCGGTACGATGCCGCGCAGTGTCGGCCAGCGCCGTTGCAGGCCGGGAGCCGTTGTCGGATTGCTGCGCTGTTTGATGGTATCGCCGGTTCTTGCGGCCGTCCTGGATCGGTGAAGCAGACGGCCTCGGACCGCGCCGCGTTGCGGACGGATTCCTAGAGCCGCTTCAGGTCAGGAAGCAGGCGCTCGAATTCGCGCTTGACCACGCTGTAGCATTCGCACACGCGCTTTTCGAGCCCGGACCGGTCCAGCACCTCGATATGGCCGTAGTTGTAGCGGATGAGGCCCGCGTCCTGCAGCTTCAATGCCGCTTCCGTCACGCCCGATCTGCGCACCCCCAGCATATTGGCGATCAGTTCCTGCGTCATGCGCAGCGTGTTCGAGGGAAGCCGGTCAAGGCTGAGCAGCAACCAGCGGCACAGTTGCTGATCGATCGAGTGATGCCGGTTGCATACGGCGGTCTGTGCCATTTGCGTGATGAGCGCCTGGGTGTAGCGCAGCAGCAGCCGTTGCATCGCGTCGCCGCGCCGGAATTCTTCTTTCAGGATGCGCGCGTCGAGGCGATACGCCTGCCCCGCGCTTTGCACGACGGCCCGGCTCGGGGTCGTTTCGCCGCCCATGAACAGCGACACGCCGATCACGCCTTCATGGCCGACGATCGCGATTTCGGCGGACGAACCGTCCCCCATCACATAAAGCAGGGAGACGATCGACGTGGTCGGGAAAAAGACGTGTTGAAGCTGGCCGCCCGATTCGTACAGCACTTTTCCGAGCGGCATGTCGACGATCGTCAGGTTCGGGGTGATGCGTGCAAGCTCGTCCTCCGGCAATGCGGCAAGCAGGTGATTTTCGGTGACGGGCGGGTTGTCTGGCATGCGTGGCTCCTGGGCTCGCATCTGGCGCGACGGAGTTGTCCGGTCGATTCGGGCGCAGCGGGGATTGAGCCGGATTCGCTATCGTATCTCGTCGCTCGCAACTCGACGGTACGGTGGCCGAAACATGCCCAATTTCCCGATGAGCCGGGGACGGCCGTGGTCGGCAAGGCTCACGGAGCCGTTCGCCGCACGGTGTCGCCTACAAGGAAGTCAGGTCAACGCCAGGCTTGGCGCTGGGCGCGGCGCAAGCAGTGCTTCCGTGAGACGGTCGGTCGAGATGCGAGCGGGTACGTTAGCGGACGGACTGCGCGCGATTTACCCCCCATCGTGAATCGACGTCCCGAATTTCATCGGGACGTCAGCCCAGGGGTTTTTGCGCGCCTTGCCGGACCGGACGGCGCCGCGGCGACCCGAGGAGATGATCATGAGAAAGCTACATTCCGTGGCGGTCGGGACGGCGATCGTCACCATGACGACGATCGTGCTGGCGGGTTGCGGCGATATGTCCCACCGTGGAACGGATACCGTGATCGGCGCCGGTGTCGGCGGCGTCGCAGGTGCGGTCCTGACGGGCGGCAGTGCGTTGGGCACCGTTGGCGGAGCGGCCGTCGGCGGGGTTGTCGGCAATCAGGTCGGGAAATAGGTTGGCCGAAGGGAATCGGTACGCGTACCTGCCGTCATGGCGAAGCGCGCGGATGCGAGCATGGCGTGAAGTGCGAGCGGTATGTCGGCATTTCTTCTGAACGGTGAGCTGAGGCTGTCCTGGTGGCAGCTTGCGTGGGTCGTGATCGCGCTCACGCATGTCACCGTCGTCGGTGTGACGGTGTACCTGCACCGCTGTCAGGCGCATCGCGCACTGGATCTGCATCCGTGCATCGATCACTTCTTCCGGTTCTGGCTGTGGTTGACGACCGGCATGCTGACCCTGCAATGGGTCGCGGTGCATCGCAAGCATCACGCGAGGAGCGAGACTCCGGACGATCCGCACAGCCCGCGAACCCGCGGCCTCGCGACCGTGCTGCTGCGCGGCGCGGAACTGTACCGCGCGGAAGCGCGCAACGAGGAAACGCTGCGCCGATACGGATCGGGTACGCCGGATGACTGGCTCGAACGCGGCGTCTATGCCCGCTATCCGAATCTTGGCGTCGGGCTGCTGGCCGTGATCGACGCCGGGCTGTTCGGGCTGCCCGGCGTGGCGGCGTGGTCAACGGTTGCGGTCGCTTCAACGGTTATCGGAATTTCGCGACGTCCGATGCGAGCACCAACCTTTTCCCGCTGGGCATCGTGATCGGCGGAGAAGAACTGCACAAGAATTGGTGCCGTTGCGCGGACCAGAGCGGCATCGACGCGATCGCCGATTTTTCGATGCGCCTGTGCCGGTATGCGTGATTATCGGGGGCCGCCCGCGACCCGCGATGCGGAACACCGGCATGCGAGGGCGCGAATGGCGCCACTTGCTCGCATTGGAATCGGTGCCCGCATCGAGACGGGGGCGGCGGACGAATCATATCGCTCGAGGGGCGATCTTGCCATCCACGATGTCCTTGCCGAATTGCATCGCCAGGTCGAGTGCGAGCGCCGCCGTCTGCGGGGCGCCATGCTCGAAAATGGTCGAGTACCGTGGCGCCGCTGCCGAGGTCGCCGGGATCGTATCGATGCGTACGATCGAACCGAAGCGCTTCGGACCGGGGGCGTGGGGATCGCCGAACGGCGGGAAAAGCATTTGTGAATAGACACGAAGTTCATGTCCGCGATATTCGAGAGTGGGGATGGTCATGCTTTGCTCCTGACAGAGCAACCGTTGACGCCGAAGGATTCAAGGGCGCCGATGCCTTGACAAAAAACCGGCAGGTATCCTCAGTGTGCGCGCCCGACAATGGTTTCGCAATGAAAACATCGGATGCCGAATCATATTTTCGATGCGGATGAAGCACCGGGTTGCAGAGCGGCTTCTGAAGAACCCGCCTCAGAGAATAGTCGCTGCCGTACAGACCAGCGCGTGTCGTCCGGTTCAGGATGGACTCGATACCGAGGAGGCTGCCATGTACGTCCCACTTTCGCCCGAGGCCGTCGAGGCCCTCAAATCACTTGATCGAATTCCCGATTCCCAGGCCGATATCCCGCGCGCCATAGCCAATGAACTGTTGACTCGCGGTCTCGCGAACGAATCGCGTACCGGCGGCTCGATCAATATGACGGCCGCAGGCCGGATGTGGCTGAATCGGTGCGCCGATTAGCGCGCACGCGCCGACCGTACGGGACCGGCGTTTTTGTCCTGTACAACGATCCATGGACCTATGAGGAATGGTAAAAATCCAATCTACACGATGGTTTGTGCTGGACCGCTATGCGCCTGTTCGCGACGGATGGTATGAGGTGCGTCTGGTGAGCGGCGACACGGCATTTGCGAAGTTTGGCGACGGCGAATGGACGGAAAAGCCGGTGCTCGCCTTTACGCGCTGGCGAGGCTTGCGCGCCGATCCGGCCAGTTCGAGCGACCAGGAGACGATTGGAGCGGATGCGACTGCCGCGAAAGGTGTCCGAGACGTGTGGAACGCATTCTTTCCCGGCGTGGGAGACGAGCAGCACACACCACTTGCCGCCGCGCACAGCGACGACGCCCGACACACTGCCGCATCATGACGGCCGGCCGGGAAACGGAATGTGCCGGGTGCGGACGTGTGCCATGTGTGTTATCGGCACCCGGCGAGTCGACCGTAATTTTCCCGATCGCGTGGCGCTTCGGAACGGTTCGAGCGAACACCCTACGGTCGCCTCTTAAATTGCGCTTTCGCGTCACCGAATGAGGCTTGCGTCTTCCCGACGACCTGCTCGACCGTGCCCTGCATTCTGGTCGTTCGATTCCCCATGACCTTGCCGATCATTTCCTTCAGTTTGCCTTTTGCTTCCGCGATGCGGCCTTTCACTTGATCCCTGTTCATCACATTGCTCCTTGGCATGGGTCGCCTGTTTCACCGATACGAAGCCACGAACCGATCGAAGCCTCGTATCGGGCGCTTAGCGCACGACATCCAAGGCGCCCGAACACATGCTATGCGCCATCGTGATGGCAGTCGGTACGCTTTCGTACCGCATTCGCATTTGCCTGTGTGTAGCGTCAGGGATATCCATGAATAACCTCGATCGAGTCATGCAGCGACGAGCGTTGCCGTCGGGCACTCCGGGATCGATCCCGGCTACTGGCCGCGCGGTTTCGGGATGCATGGCGACCGACAGGTCCGACGCCGGTGATCGCCAGTTCGACAAACGCCACGATCCATGGGTCGTTTTCAATCTTGCGGAGGGTATATGCACACTCTCACGAGCGCGGGCCCGCTGGTTTCGTTGATCGCGGGCATTCTGATTCTTGTGGTGCCCCGTCTGTTGAATTACATCGTTGCGATCTACCTGATCGTCATCGGGTTGCTCGGGCTGTTCGGCGGACATCTCCACTGAATCCGGAGGGCCTTCCGCGCTGCCGGACCATTCGCAAAATCGGACGGTATGGGCCCCGGACACGGAGCTGAACGCCGGCCCGGCCTCGTGGCGGCCACGAGGCGCCTAGCGTCGCTCATCTCGCCCGATTGTCGGGACGCGAATAACGCCATTTGCTCGCATTGGAATTGATGCCGGCATCCTGACGGATGCGCTTTTCG
Source organism: Burkholderia sp. JKS000303 (assembly GCF_002563755.1). NCBI lineage: Bacteria > Pseudomonadati > Pseudomonadota > Betaproteobacteria > Burkholderiales > Burkholderiaceae > Burkholderia > Burkholderia sp. JKS000303. Next base: position 4,482,981 of record NZ_PDBZ01000001.1, on the reverse strand, counting down.
GACCGCTCGATGTCGGCGCGGGCGAGATCTTCCCGCTGCTTCTGCCGGGTCGCCTGATCGCGTTGATCAAGTGGTGTGCCTGAATGATGTTTCATAGTTCCTCCTGACGGGAGCGTACTGCGTATCGATATCGACCACTGCCGCGAATGCGTGCAGACACAGAATGGGCGAGACAAAGGGGAGAGTCGGTACGATGCCGTGCAGTGGCGGTTAGCGTCGCTTCAAATCGTCATGCGGGTGCTTTTCGGCGATGTCCGCGATGATCCGTGTGCGTCCGGTACGTTGCCGGACAGACTCCACGCCCGCGTCCGTCTACCTTGATATCGAAAGAATCGATGCACGTTCCGAACCGGGTGCATCGAGCACGTGTCCTGCATGAAGGGGCAGGGCGGCTTACGTCCCGGCTACTCCGGCATTCGAGACACGGCACCGCAGATTTCAACGCGAACGGCGTGTGCGCGCGTCGAGGCGGGAGCATATCGACGGCAACATCGGTTCGATTGCATTCCGTGGCCATCGGCGTGAAGGCACTGCGCGATGACCGGCCGGATGATCGATTGAGGAGAGACGACATGTCATTGGGACTTCTTCTACTGATCGTTGTCGTGCTGCTGCTGATCGGGGTGATCCCGACCTGGCGCTATAGCAACGGCTGGGGGTATGGTCCAAGCGGATTGCTGGGCCTGGTATTGATCGTATTGCTCGTCCTGATGCTGCTGGGCAGGCTGTGACGCGGGACATCATCGACGCCGCAGGTTCATGGAAAGACGGCCGCCCGGCACCTTGCGTGCCGGACGGCATCGTACCGGACCGCTCGACCCTGGCGCGCAGCGCGCCACGGCGTCCGCCCGGATCTCACGCATAGCGGCGCATGAGCGGCGCGGCTGAAATGCCGTGCAGCACGATCGACACGGCGATGATGGCCAGTACCTGCGGAACCAGCGGCAACAGTTCCGCGCGCGGCCCGTGCTCGAGGGACAGCATCAGGTAATACAGGGAACCCACGCCGCGGATGCCGAACCAGCCGATCAGCCGGCGCTGGTGGCGCGACGCCCGAGAACCGGTCAGCGCGAGCCAGGTAGAGGCCGGCCGGATGACGAACAGCAGTGTCACGACCACGGCCGCGCCCGTCCAGGTGAGCATGTCGGCCCAATAGCGGGAGACGAGCGCGCCGATCAGCAGGATCAACACGGCTTCGGCGATGTGTTCCAGCTCGATCGTGAATCCCATGACCGATTCAGCGACGAAGGCGTGAGCTTTGTCGGGGTCGGTGGAAGTGGCTTCGACATCCTCGCTGTCCACGACGCCGACCGTCTCCTTCGACGTCTTCCGGCCGCTCGTGCGATGCTCGACGCGCCGCATCGCGACGCCCGCAGCGAACACGGCCAGGAACCCGTAGCCATGAATGGCGAGCGCCACGCCATATGACAGCATGATCAGGCCCAGCGCGAAGAACCCTTCGAGGCCGAGCGCCTGTCCGTGACGGCTGCGCAGGAACGCGACGAGCCGGGCGGTGGCCAGGCCGAGCAGCCAGCCGGCGCCTACACCGGAGGCGATGCCCCATGCAATGCCGCCGACCATGCTCCAGTGAAGCGCCGACGTCGTGCCGGAACCGCACAAAAGCAGGCCGAGCACCGCGCACGGATAGGCCGTGCCGTCATTGATCCCGCCTTCGCCGGACAACGAAAAGCGCACCAGTTCGACGTCGCCCGCGTCGCGCACGCCGACGTCATGAGCGAGCACCGGGTCCGTCGGTGCGATCATCGCGCCCAGCAGCACCGCGACACCGAGACTCAAATGCAGCACCAGCACGCCGAGCGCGGCGATCGACGCGACGGTGAAGATCATGGCGACGATGCCAAGCCGCAGCGGCAGCATCCAGCGGGGATCGGCGGGAGGGACACGCAGTCTCAGGCCGATCGCGAACAGCGAAATCAGCAAACCGATTTCGGCTGCGATGCGCAAGTGCGTGACGTCGTCCGGCAATGTCAGCGACAGGAAGCCGAGGCCGGCCGGTCCGATCAGAAAGCCGATCCCGAGATACACCATGGCCGCGCTCAGCGGCAGACGCTTGAGCGACGACCCGATGAGTCCCATGAAAATCAGCAGGGCTCCGAAGATGAGGCATCCGATGGTTTCGGTCACTTTGAATGTCCTGCATGGGTAACGTCGCGCTCGCCGCGCGTCGAGCGCATGTCGCCATGCGGTGTCGTCCAGGCTGCACGCGGCACGCGCGGGACGGCACACACCGGACCGGGCGTCGATGTCTCGCATTCGTCGCACAATATCGCTCCGGTCGTACCACGTTCGCAGCGAGTCGGTCCGGCGTCTGTCCGATGGCGGACAAAGAACCGGGCGCAACCGTCGCAACCATCGCGATCGAAATGACGCGTGGCTGCGGCTGACGCGGCCGGGAAGGCGCGCCCGAAGCGGCATGCACGCGATGTACGGTAGCGGGCAGAGCGGAGCAGTGCTTCGTCATAGACTGTTCGCCGATCCTCATGACAACCGGAGCATGGCCATGGCGCATACAGCAATCGAGGGAGATCTACGTTCACTTGAACGACTCATTGCACGCGTCACGCTCGGTGAGCCTGCGCCATGGGCCCTCTGGCGCATTCGGCTGGAATCGATTCTGGAACATGGCCGTTTGGCACCCTCGGAACGCATGCATCTCGTCAGCATCATCGCCCTTCTCCTCATGCTCGAGCGTCGAGCGGGCAAGCTGGCCGCGCATTGAGCACGGCCGCCGCGTCGCGCGTTCGAGGGGGCGCGGCGGCGCCCGCCATCCGCCGGGCGCGTGGCGGTAGTCATGGCTCGCGCTCGAACGAGAATGGCGGCTGTGTCCCAGACAGGAGGCATGTTGAATCCCGCTACATCCGACCCGCCGGGCGCGCCGGCCGCGATGCCCGTCAGTCCGCTGGCAGGCCGGCTCGCGCCTTACGCGCTGTGGATCGACGTTCCCCGCCTCGTGACCGCGTACTACACCGATATGCCGGACCCGGCAGTCCCGGCGCAACGCGTGACGTTCGGCACGTCAGGACACCGGGGTTCCGCGTTGACCCGCAGCTTCAACGAGTGGCATGTCCTCGCGATCACGCAGGCGATCTGCCGGTATCGACGTTCGCACGGCATCCACGGTCCGGTGTTTGTCGGCATCGATACGCATGCGCTTTCCGAACCGGCGCAGGCGAGCGTACTTGAAGTGCTGGCTGCCAATGGCGTCGAGGTCATGCTGGCGCCGCCGGGTGAATACACGCCCACGCCGGCCGTTTCGCGCGCGATCCTGACGTACAACCGGGGACGCAATGCCGGGTTCGCCGACGGCGTCGTCGTGACGCCGTCGCACAATCCGCCGGACAACGGCGGCATCAAGTACAACCAGGCGACCGGCGGCCCAGCCGGGGAGGACGTCACCCGATGGATCGAAGCGGCCGCGAACGATCTGCTCGAGGCGCGGCTCGCGGGGGTGAGCCGCGCCTCGTTGTCGACGGCATCGAATGCCGCCACGACGCACCGGTACGACTTCCTCGCGGCGTATGTCGACGACCTGGCCAGCGTCATCGACATGGACATCCTGCGCGGCGCGCCGATCCGGCTCGGCGTCGATCCGCTCGGCGGCGCCGGCGTGCACTACTGGGGTGCGATTGCCGAGCGTTACCAACTGAATCTCGCGATCGTCAGCGAGGAAGTCGATCCGACTTTTCGCTTCATGAGCGTCGACTGGGACGGGCGTATCCGCATGGATCCGTCGTCGCCGTATGCGATGCAGAGCCTGATCGCGCGGAAAGACCAATTCGATGTCGCGTTTGCGTGCGATACCGACCACGACCGGCACGGGATCGTCACACGCAGCGACGGTTTGCTGCCGCCCAATCACTATCTCGCGGTGCTTGTCGACTATCTGCTCGCGCATCGGCCGAAATGGCCCGCTCGCGCGGCGGTCGGCAAGTCGGTCGTCTGCAGCGAGATGATCGATCGTGTCGCCAGCGCACGCGATCGCGCAATCTACGAAGTGCCCGTCGGCTTCAAGTGGTTCGTCGGCGGATTGCTCGGCGGCACGCTGGGGTTCGCCGGCGAGGAGAGTGCGGGGGCCACCTGCCTGCAGCTCGACGGGCAACCCTGGACGACCGACAAGGACGGCATCGTTCCCGCGTTGCTGTCGGCCGAAATCACGATCCGAACCGGCCGCGATCCGGCGGAGCATTACCGCGACCTGGCGCACCGCTTCGGCGCGCCCGCCGAACGGAGGGTACAGGCCGCAGCCACACCTGAGCAGCGCGCGCTGCTGGCGCGGCTAACGCCGCATCAGTTCACGCACACCGAACTGGCGGGAGAGGCGATCGTCCGGATACTCGATCGGGCGCCGGGCAATCGGGCCGCGATCGGGGGCATCAAGGTGATGACGGAGCACGGCTGGTTTGTTGCGCGGCCGTCGGGCACCGAAGATCTCTACCGGATCTATGCGGAAAGCTTCAACGGAGAGGATCACGTGGCGCGCATCGTGTCCGATGCGCAGTCGATGGTCGACGCGGTGCTCGAAACCGGCACGTGCGATGCCGGTGGCGGCTCGAACGCCTGATACGCGCATGGGCCGCCCAACGGTCACGCGAGCAGTTTCAGTGCGCGGTCGCAGACGTTCTCGACCGTGAAGCCGAAATCGCGCATCAGCTCGGCGCCCGGCGCCGACGCGCCGAAACCCGCAATGCCGAGTACGTCGCCACGATCGCCGACATAGCGGTGCCAGCCTTGCGACACGCCCGCTTCGATCGCCAGCCGCGCACCGACCGACTTCGGCAGCACGGCGTCCTGATACGACTGGGGCTGAGCGTCGAACAATCTCCAGCAGGGCAGCGACACCACCCGAACCGCCACGCCGCGCGCGAGCAACTCGGCGTGCGCTGCCAGCGCGAGCCCGACTTCCGAGCCTGTCGCGATCAGGATCAGCGCGGGGCGACCGTCGGGGGCATCGGCGAGCACGTAGCCGCCGCGCCGCAAGCCCTCTGCCGGCGCGAACCGGAGGCGATCGATGGTCGGCACGTCCTGGCGGGTCAGGATCAGCGCGGTCGGCCGTTCTCGCGCTTCGAGCGCCACGCGCCACGCGACGGCCGTTTCGTTGGCATCGGCCGGTCGAATCACCAGCAGGCCTGGGACCGCGCGCAGGCCGGCAAGCTGTTCCATCGGCTGATGCGTCGCACCATCCTCGCCGACGGCGAGGCTGTCGTGCGTGAACACGTAGATCACCTGCAGACGCATCAATGCGGCGAGCCGGATCGGTGGACGCATGTAGTCCGAAAAGATCAGGAAGGTCGCACCGAACGGCAGGATGCCGCCGTGGGCCGCCAGGCCGTTCAGGATCGCGCCCATTGCATGCTCGCGCACGCCGAAATGCAGATTGCGGCCGCTGCGGCTCCAGCCGCCGCCGTCGGAACCTTGCCGGTCGAGCGCGTTCATGTCGGCGGCCTCGAAATCGCCGTGCCCGGTCAGCGCGGTGAAGGTGGAGGGATTCAGATCGGCGGAGCCGCCGATGAGCGACGGGACGCGGGGGGCGAGGGCGTTCAGCACCTTGCCGGATGCGACCCGCGTCGCCATGCCTTTCGGATCGGCCGGAAAGACCGGGATATCGCGGTCCCAACTGTCGGGCAGCGCGCCGCGCACCGAGCTCAGCAGCATCTCCGCCAGCTCGGGAAACACGCGCGCATAGGCTGCGAACAAGGTGTTCCAGTGCGCTTCCCGTATTTGCCCCTCCGCCAGCGCCCGGCGAAAATGCGCGAGCGCCGGTGCGGGGATATGAAACGCGGGGTCGGGCGGCCAACCGAGGTTGTGCTTGGTCAGGTGCACCTCGGCGTCGCCGAGCGGCGATCCGTGAGCCTGGTACGTGTCTTGCCGGTTGGGCGAGCCGTAGCCGAGATGCGTGCGCACGAGGATCAACGACGGACGCAGTTGCTCGGCACGCGCGTTGACCAACGCCGCGTCGATGGCGGCCAGATCGTTGCCGTCGTCGACCGTTTCGGTATGCCAGCCGTAGGCGTCGAACCGTTGCGCGCGATCTTCGGTGAAGGTGATCGCGGTGCCGGCGGACAGCGTGACCCGATTGTCGTCGTACAGGCAGATCAGCTTGCCGAGCCGGAGATGGCCGGCCAGCGATGCGGCTTCCGCTGCGACGCCTTCCATCAGGTCGCCGTCGCTGACGAGCGCGTAGGTGTGGTGATCGACGATCTCGAAGCCGGGGCGGTTGTAGCACGCAGCAAGCTGTGTCTCCGCAATCGCCATACCGACGGCGTTGGCGAAGCCCTGGCCGAGCGGGCCGGTTGTCGTTTCGACGCCGAGCGTCAGGCCGCGCTCCGGATGGCCGGGCGTGAGGCTGCCCAATTGCCGGAAGCGACCGATCTGGTCGAGTGGCAGGTCGTAGCCGGTCAGGTGAAGCAGACTGTACAACAGCATCGAGCCATGTCCGGCCGACAGGACGAAGCGATCCCGATCAAGCCACGCCGGATTGGCGGGATGATGCTTGAGATGGCGTATCCATAATGAATAGGCCATCGGTGCTGCGCCCAGCGGCAAGCCCGGATGACCGCTCGCCGCTTTCTGCACGGCATCGATCGACAGGAAGCGCAGCGTATTGATGCAAAGCGTATCGAGTGCCGAATCTTCGGTTGGCGGGAAAACGGCTGAGGTCATGCAGTTGCTCCCTGGCGTCCGGTCACGGGAAATCCCGTACGGCATGGTGGTTGCGTTGGCTACCCGTTGCGCGGGTCTGCGTCATCGGTCTCCGTGCCAATAGCCGTGCTTGCCGTAGAAGTCGTGCAACTCGATTTCGTAGCTGCGATGAACGAGCTGCGAATCGTCGTATAGAGGGCTCCGGCGGATTGCATCGCGCGTGAGCGTGGTCGATATCGTTTCCGTTGACCAGTCCACCTGGTCGAGCCAGTGGGTCGCGACCAGCACTTCCTTGCCGGTCGACCACCAGCTCGACGTGTCGATCGCCAGATAGCGGATCACCCAGGCTTCATCGTCGTAAATGAAGTCCGACACGTGGCCGATATGTCCGTCCGTGGCTTCGAGCCGATATCCGTCGACCTCGCCGGTGCTGTGCAGATGCGTATCTGCCGCTGCGCTGGCCGGCGCAGTATGCGAGAAAATGGGATCGCCCGCTTCAGGGTCCTGCGACGGCCCCGCGGGATCGAAAGCCGGGTACGCGCCCATTCCCCAAAGGTTCGGGCCGCCCCAGTAAGTCGGGTAGTTGTAGTAACGCAGGATCTCGATTTCGTGCTGGCGGGATACCGGCTTGTGCGTGTCCATGTTCGGGCTGTCTCTCACCTGCTGTTGCGTCAGGCTGACATATAGCGTGCGGAATTCGGCATGCGTGACTGAATACGGCGAGATCAGCACCGGCCTGTCGTGCAGCCAGTCGCCCGTCTCGACGACGAGGTAACGGACGCACCAGTTGTCATCGTCGAAGTAGGCCTGGTGGATGTGCCCGATATCGCCGTCCTTCGCTCGAACCGTGTCTCCATGCAATCTTCGGATGCTTCGCAACATGATGTCCTCGCCAGAGCGATGCCCGGCACGTCGGTGATCTGGCTGAACTGCCTGCCACACCGTGGCATCCAGTCGTTCGTCCGTTGGTGCGGAGCGATTCCTGCCGATCGCGTACCCTCGGATGGTCGGCATGGTTGAAACGCTACACGCGCCGAATGGCCGATGCGGTACGAAACCGTACAAAGCATGCACCCGCTTGAGCACGGGGGTGATCCATCCGGCGGCGAGCCACCCTTCCCGATATGTCGCGGAACATCCTCTCGGTCTTCATCATCAGGATCGCGAAGCAGTTAGGATCAACACGTCGACGGGCTGCCGGGCGACCGAGGCTGCCGGATTCGGTTCGTGTCTCAGCGCAGCCGCAGCGGCATGAACAGCGAGATGCCCGGTTCCGGTACCGGCGCGTAAACCATCGGAGGCGCGCCATACGCATACTCCTCGTCGCCGTTATAACCGTCGTGGCCACCGTTCCGGTAATGGCCGTAGTGACGACCATCCTGATGTGTCATGCGCGCGTGATTGCCCTGGTCCAAACCGTGATTCATTCTCTCCGCATGCAACGGCGGTGCGGCGAAAAGGCAGCCGATCGCGACTATCAGGCCGACGAGTCGCATGCCCGATCTCGGCGCCATTGTGGTTCGACGTGCATGTCCGATAGAAACGTCCATCATGTTCTCCTGTGTACGAATCCGGAATCCGCTGGTCAGTGACTGCCATCGACAGCCGGTATCGGCGGACGGTCCGGAACTATTGTTTCTTGATCAGGTGGTGGTCGTTGCCACGGAAAATCGCATCCGCGTTCTGCTTTTGCGTATTGGACATGCTGTCGTACAGCGGCTGAAATGCCGTGGTCAGCTTTTTGACGCCATCGGCGTGCACGTTGGCGACATCGCCATAGGAGTGGAGATCGTCCATCGCGCTCATGCTGCTCGCATGATCGCTACGGATCTTCCTGAGCGTCTCCATCGCGTTCGCGTTATCGCGCATGACCTGCGCGACTGGCTGCCACAGGGATTCCTGGCCGGGTGTGATGCCAAGTCGCTGGTGCAGGCTGTTGATGCGCCCGTCGACCGACTTTTGGGCGGCCACGGTCATGACGTGGGGCTGTGATTGACCCGGTGCGGGTCCGGCGGCAATCGAGAGCGCGGGGAAGACGGCTGTGCCGAGGGCAACTGTCGCCGCCACGGCGAACGCGCTGGCAATCTGTCGGGGGAGGGGGAGAAGAGCGAGTGTCATGGCGGATCCTGGTAAAAATCGGGAAGGAGTCGATGTACCGCGACGCATCCGGTCGGCGGCGAATTCGGCCCGATAGCTCAACTCTACGCGGGATGCGCGGGCTCAGTCTGTCCGGTGCCGAACGGTTTGCCGGTCCACCTGGCGAGTGGAACCGGAATGGCCTTGCGCTTGCGCGGACCGGCATGCGCGCTTATCGGCGCAGTCCAGATGAGTCGAGATCACGGCCGATCCGGCTGCGACGCGAGCCGCGCGCGTGCCCGGTGGAGTTTTCAAATCGGGCCTATGCTGGCGTCGTGACCGACGGCATTCCACGCTGGCGTGTCGCCCGCACGCAGCCCGTCGAATCCGGGCCAGCCTCGTCCGGCACTCAGCTCCCTGGAGGCGGTTATGCGCAGCAGGTATCGAGAGCAGCATACGAACGGCGGCTAGAGCGAACGCAATGTCGACGAAGTCGCCGAGGGGACGTTCCCCGCCAGCGATCCGCCGTCGATGGGCGGTGTCACCAGGATGAGTGCCACCCCGGCCCATCGAAAGCATTACCGGAAGTCGTCGAACATCAAGCACAGTTAGCGCAGGTTGCGCGGCGCTCATCGGCGCCTCGCGTGACCAGGACCCATCGAGTTGTCACCGGTATTCAGCGATATCGACGAACGCAGGGGTATCTGTCAGAGCGACGGCGAGCCGATATTCCTGGTGTGTCCAGGTGCGGAACCGTACCGACTTCCGATGCCGGTGCGCGCAGCGTTTTCTCGTGCGTTGGGTGTCAATGTCGAGACTGTGCACGCCATGGATATTCCCGGATCTTGTCCAAGGAGGACATCATGAGGATGCTCCACACCCCGAATCGATCTGAGGATGATAGCAACGGGGCCAAGCTTGTCGAACGCGATACCGGCGATGAATCCGGTCATATGGTGACGACCGCGGATGCGTTGAAGGGCAGCAGGATCATCGCGTCGGACGGCGAGGATATCGGGAATGTTTTCGACATCGTGCTCGACTTGCACCATGGCAAAATTGCCTACGCGGTTGTTTGCAGCGGAGGAACGGGCGAGATGCTTTGCGCCATTCCGTGGAGTGCGATGGAATACGATACCGACGACAAATGTTTCCATCTGGACGTGACCGCCGCCCACGTCAAGGGCACCCCGGGCTTCGACGACGAGCATTGGCCGGTGATGACGCAATCACAGTGGGGATTGTCGCTTCACCAGTACTACAACCGGACGCCGTACTGGGTGGTCGGATGAGATGAGGTCGGGTAGGGATTCCGTCGCACCGGCAGTCGCATGGTCACGGAATCGAGCATTCGGAGTCGTTCGCGCCGCGCTGCGGTGCAGAGGCGGCTAGAGTCGCTTCAGATCGGGCAGCAGGCGATCGAATTCGCGCTTGACCACGCCGTAGCATTCGCACACGCGCTCTTCGAGCCCGGGCCGGTCCAGCACCTCGATATGGCCGTAGTTGTAGCGGATGAGACCCGCGTCCTGCAGCTTCAATGCAGCTTCCGTCACGCCCGACCGGCGCACGCCCAGCATGTTGGCGATCAGCTCCTGCGTCATGCGCAGCTGGTTCGAAGGCAGGCGGTCGAGGCTGAGCAGCAGCCAGCGGCACAGTTGCTGATCGATCGAGTGATGCCGGTTGCACACCGCGGTCTGGGCCATCTGCGTGATGAGCGCCTGCGTATAGCGCAACAACAGGCGTTGCATCGAATTACCGCGCCGGAATTCTTCTTTCAGGATACGCGCGTCGAGGCGGTAAGCTTGCCCCGCGCTTTGCACGACGGCGCGACTCGGGGTCGTTTCGCCGCCCATGAACAACGACACGCCAATCATGCCTTCATGACCGACGATCGCGATTTCAGCGGACGAGCCGTCCTCCATCACATACAGCAACGAAACGATCGACGTGGTCGGAAAAAAGACGTGATGAAGCTGGCCGCCCGACTCGTACAGCACTTTTCCCAACGGCATCTCGACGAGCGTCAGGTGTTCGGCGAAGTGGGCGCGCTCGTTTTCGGGCAGCGCGGCAAGCAGGTGATTTTCGGTAAGGGGCGGGTTGTCCTGCATGTGTGGCTCCTGCGCTTGCGTCCGGCTGACGATCGAGCATCCGGCAGACGTGGGCGCTGCGGGAATCGGCGGAAGACGGCAATGTGTCCCTTTTCTCGATGAGTGCGGGATGGCCGTTCGAATACGAGCCTACCTTCGAAAATTATAGTGCCGACACATGTCTCATCAAGGTGCGCGCAATCTCGCGCGCTCGATACGGAACTGATATTTCACGGAGCGGGTGACGGGAAATCGCGGTCGCCAGCCCTACCCGGTGTCGACCGCGGAACGGTATGCCGCGATGACTCGCGTGCGTCCGGTACGTTGCCGGACAAGCGCCGCGCACGAGCACGCCTATGTGCGTATCAGGTGTGTTGAACCCTGATCTGCCGCCGCGCCATCGGATCGACGTGTTGGCCGGTTCGTTCGTCCAGCAGGCCTTGAGCGTGAGCGCTACAGCGCCGTCAGCTTCGTGATCTTCGTTCCTTCGAGCGTCACACCGGCCATCAACCCGCTGTTCGTCAGGACGAACGCTTCGATCGGCGCGGTCGCGGTGCTGGTGTCGACATTGCCGTTCGCGCCGACTTTCAGTACCGCCACCGATGCATCGCCGCCCACCGACCAGCCTTCGCTGTTACGGAAGCGATCAAGCGCATCCGCGGTCATGAACAGGAAAATGATGGCTTTTGATTGCGCGCCGATCTGCAGCCCGATCGAGCCGGTCGTGGTGCTGTAGTACCCAACCGTGTTGCCGGCAACGCGCAGCGATCCTTCGCCGTACTGGCCGCCGAGGACGAAGCCGGCCGCGATGACGGACGGGAACACCAGCACGCCACGCGCCTTGCCGACGAGCTCATGCGAGCCGTTCGCGCTGGTGTAAAGACGTGCAAGGGTCGCGTCGACACCTGTATCAATTGAGTGGCGTTTGTCGGCCTGGTGGCCGCTGGCGTCGGATGTGCCGGTTGTCGTGCAACCCGAAACCGCAAGGGAAATGGCAAGGATGGATCCCGGCGTACCCAATATGAATGTTCGTCTCAGCATCATCGTCTCCTGGTTGTTGATGGCGTTTTCGACGCTACGCCAGGGCGGCCGCGGACGCGGTACGACAGCGTACAAAGACGCAACATCCGCCTTAGCCCGCGTCTCGTTCAGCTTTGCAGCACGCCCGCCGTGTGGGCGGAATGTCGATCGTCGGCGCGCGTCACGTCCGGCATGTCGCTTTTGGCAAGCCGACAACAAGGTTGGCCCGTGTCGGTCAATGTCGCGCAACCGGTCCGGCAACGTATGTCAAACCGCATTGCGGAGAATCGCGATGGCGACAACGTGCTTCCACCGGTCCGCCACCGCAAGCGTCCTTCATCGTACAGACACGCAACCTCGTCTACAGGAGGATGTCTCCCGCGACCATGCATTCGTGCGCGATCTCTTCACGAACATCGACGTGGTTCACATCTGTGGAGAATGATTCCGTCATTCGTCTCCGGTCGATCAAACGAAGCGCCACACTCGAATGCGACTGGTAAGGAGAGCAACATGCGTTCATCTATCTATGTCGGTCTTGCCGCCATTGCAACCATGCTTGCCGGATGCCTCTGGGTACCCGGCGACGGCTATCGTGGTGATCGAGGCGGGGGGTATGGCGGCTCGTACGGTGGTGGTCACGAAAGCGGGTGGAATCAACGCGGCCCTTCCCGTGACCACATGAATCACTCGGGGCGTGCCGATGACCAGGGGGCGCATGGGTCCGGGCAACGGGAAGGATGGTAGGTCGGCTGCGGTCATCACGTGAACCCGGCCGGTCAGGTTCCTTGAGGCCCGTTTCATCATGTCCGATGTTACGGCTTCGCAATGGACAGCCGTTCCGGCACAGTTCAATCGGCGGCACGCCGCACGCGTTCGCGGTGGCGCCCTGGTCAATCACTGCGGGTGCCAAACCAAGACTGGTGCGCGGCATGAATAGCAGATTCGCTCATGCAATCAACAGGTGGCGCGCCGCTCGGGACGTTTATGGAATACGACAAGGTTCCGTCCGCAACACTCAGCAGCGATGTCGATAGCCAGGCCGACTCGTGGCTGACGAAGCTCGGACCTGGACTGATCACCGGTGCGGCGGACGACGATCCGAGCGGCATCGCCACCTATTCGCAGGCGGGTGCGCAATTCGGCTTCGACATGCTGTGGACCGTCCTGCTGACCTATCCGCTGATGGTTGCCATTCAGGTCGTGAGCGCGAGGATCGGCCGGGTGAGCGGCCATGGTCTCGCGACGAATCTGCGACGTCATTACCCGCGGTGGCTGCTGTATGGCACCGTCATCCTCCTGCTGGTGGCGAATACGATCAATATCGCGGCCGACCTGACGGCCATGGGCGCAGCCGTCAACCTGCTGGTCGGCGGCCCCACGCGGGCTTACACGGTCGTGTTAGGCGTGTTTTCGCTGGTGTTACAGATGTTCGTGCCGTACCGCAGGTATGTCCGTATCCTCAAGTGGCTCACCCTGGCGCTGTTCGCCTACGTCGGCGTGATCTTTGCGGTCCAGATCCCGTGGGCGACCGTGGCGCTGCGCACGGTACTTCCGCACGGCTCGTGGAGCACCGGCTACATCACGACGGTAGTCGCCGTGTTCGGCACCACCATCAGCCCGTATCTGTTCTTCTGGCAGGCGTCACAGGAGGTCGAGGAACTGCAGGCGAAGGAGGGACAGCAGGCGCTGACGAAAATGCCGTCGCAAGGGCCGGCAAACCTGAGCCGCATCCGCCTCGATACGTCGATCGGAATGGCATTTTCCAATCTCGTTGCGTTTTTCATCATTCTCACGACTGCGGTCACGCTGCATGCGCACCATATCACCGATATCCAGACGTCGGCGCAGGCCGCCTCCTCATTGAAACCGATCGCCGGCCAGTTTGCGTTCCTGCTCTTCAGTTTGGGCATCATCGGCACGGGGCTGCTCGCGCTGCCGGTGCTGGCCGGCTCGGCGGCCTACGCGATGGCTGGCACGTTCAAGTGGAAAAACAGTCTCGCGCTCGAGCCGCAACTGGCGAAACGGTTCTACGCGATCATCGTGCTCGCGACGGTCGTGGGCCTCGCGCTCGATTTCACGTCGATCGACCCGATCAAGGCGCTGTTTTGGAGCGCGGTCATCAACGGCGTCACGTCGGTGCCGATCATGGTGCTGATGATGCTGATGGCGTCGAACCCAAAGGTCATGGGCACCTTCGTCACGCCCGTGCTGCTGCGGTGGGTGGGGTGGCTTTCAACCGGTGTGATGGGCGCCGCCGTGATCGCGATGTTCGTTTTCATCTGAGCATCGGCTCCGATCGTTCCTTTTCTCGGCCCGGTACGGCGCCGTACCGACTTCGTCTCCCGGCTGCGCGCATCGTTGCGACTCGTTCTCCCTCTTCAATGCACCGGGCGCTCAGCGTGAGCGGCAGGTGCGCAGCGGGTAGGGCGGCCAGAGGCGACACCTGTCCGGCACGTAACCGTTCATATCGCGTGACCGGTGCGTGCTGTCCATCGCGGCGAGCCGGCGATCCGCGCCGGCGTCCCGCGAAATGAACCCAGGAGGGAATCATGACAATACTAGACCCGACCCATCGGCCATCGACCAGCGATACAGGTGCGGCGATTGTCGGCAGTGGGGCCGGCGACGGGCCCGGCCCCAACGTGATGGAAGCCGATACGCTCAAGGGAAACAAGCTCTTCACGTCCGACAGGCTGGAGATCGGGAAGATTTCAGACATCATGCTGGACGTACGCAGCGGCCGGGTTGCCTATGCCGTGCTGTCAAGCGGGGGCTTTCTCGGCATCGGCGGAAAACTTTACGCCATTCCGTGGAGTGCGCTGACCCTGGACACGGACGAAAAATGCTTCCGGCTCGACGTTACCGCAGACCACGTGAAAAATGCCCCCGCGTTCGACAAGGACCATTGGCCATCGATGGCGGACGAGCAGTGGGGTTCGTCGCTTCACCAGTTCTACAATCGGCAGCCGTACTGGGCAGCGACCCGAGACGTCGCCATGAATCGTCCGTCCGCACATTGAAACGCCCTTGCCAAACGGTAAAAATATGGATATCTGATGATTTTCATCGAATACCGATTTACCGGTCGGACGGTGTCATCACCTGACGGCAACAGATAGCAGCAGCATCCACAGATCAGTTACGTATTGGAGCTCTACCATGAACAAGGATCAAGTCAAGGGAACTGCGGAGAAGGTCAAAGGCAAGGTGAATGAGGTCATTGGCCGTGCCACGCACAACACGAAACAGGAAGTCAAAGGCGATCTCCAGCAAGCAGCCGGCCAGGCGCGCAAGAATCTTGGCGACGCCAAGGAAGCTGTCAAAAAAACCTGATTGGGCACAGAGGCTTCACGAGGGAGCTATTCCCCTCTCGCACGGTGCTTCCGCATCGTGCCAACCTCACTGCGGCTACTACCGTACAGACATCCGCTATTGGATGTGAGAATGTGAGAACGTCGAGTTGCGTCCTTCGCGCATCGGGTTCCCTGCCCCGTCGCGGGGTGCGCCTTCGAACCAATAACCGGCTCAATCGCGCAAGTCTTTGCTGCGACAAAACGCCGGGTATCGCTGGAAGCTTCGCCCGCGTGGCTTCGTGGCCCACAAGCCGCGCAGCAGATCACGTCGGCGTCTAACTTGAGGGGTGTACAACATTGTCTGGCTCGTTGGAGCCGTGGTCATCGTTCTGTTCGTCCTCGGCTATTTGGGATTGAGATAGGGCATCTCGTTTACGTGCTCGTCACGCGATGGCTGGTCAACGACCGCGATCAAAACGATCCAGGTCGCGACAGCCATCGTTTATCGCAGGAAGCAAAATGAAAGCACTCAGGATCATCGGCTATGCGGGACTCGTGGCTGTCGCGATCATGCTGCTCGTCGCAATGTGCGCGATCCTGGAGGACGGCATGATTTCTCACGATGCGCAGCGACAGGGACTGACCGGCAACACGCTTTCCATCCCCGAATCGCCGAATCACTTCGGTTAAGTCGCCCGCCACCGGCTGACCGTTCCCGACTTGTCTTGAGTGACCCCGGTATGCGGAGGGTGGAGGCGCATACGTCATTGTCGATGTCCGCATGGATCGAAAATCGGCATGCCGTTTTCAATCGACGCTTGAGACCAAGACAGCGTCGCAACAGGCGATCTGTGACCGCCCCCACGATGCGACCGCATCACTGCCGTTCTCCCATGGGTACGGCAGCGTACCGACTCCCGGGCTGCTCACGCATAGGGTAGGTTGAGTTGACTGGTACGCATGCCACGACAGTTCGGATGTGTCCTCCAGCCGCATGCCCGGTACGCGCACCGAGCACACATCGACACCGGGGGAGCCTCGCCATGGCACGTCGACGCGCATCGTACATGCGTCGCACTTCCAATGTCATCTCGTCGACAGCAATGGATACCGGGGCCGAAAGCCGGTGCTGCTCGAGGCGATGCGCAGTGTGATACGGCAATGATCCAGGCTGGGCATAGCGCGGAAACCAGCGCGCATTTCAGCCCGAAACGCTGCTCGAATCGAGAATGTTTTCGGCCCGAATGACGGCGGGCGATTGCAGGCGAGGCGCGCATCGTCCAGGCTCGGAACAGAGCCGGATCGGCGCGCGCTTCGCACCGTCACGCTGGCCGGCGACGCTCGCCGGCATTTCGTGCAACGAATACCGGAGCTGATCATGACACCTGTTTCTCCCAGCAATCCACTTCCGAGCAACGGCAGCGGCGCACGCATCATCGGTCGCGCAACCACCACAGGCGGGCCTGGTCCTGATGTCATGGCGGCAACCACGCTGACTGGGGATAACGTCTTGTCATCCGATGGCAAGGAGATCGGGAAGGTCGTAGACATCATGCTAGACGTTGGCAGCGGCCGGATCGCGTACGCCGTGCTGTCGTGTGGCGGTTTCCTCGGGATAGGCGACAAACTTTTCGCGGTGCCGTGGAGCGCATTCACCCTCGATACCGGCAAGAAATGCTTCCGGCTCGACGTAACAGAAGAACGGATGAAGAGCGCATCCGGATTCGACAAGGACCATTGGCCGGCGGTGGCGGATTCGCAATGGAGCGGGGCGCTTCATTCGGGTAATACGCCGCCGATGTAGCGGCACGTCAGCAGGAGGCTCGGCCGGCATTCCGCCATGCACGCGCCAGCGTGACTGCGGAATGCGGTGAGCGATTGCTGCTTTTTCACATTCTGCCGTATCGCGTGCATCGCTCGATGCGCTCATCGCGACGGGCGGCAGGTCATCCAGCCAGCAGCTGTGACCGGAGCATTCGCAATGAACAAGGATCAAGTCAAGGGCGTCGCGGAGAAGGCAAAGGGCAAGGTCAACGAGGAAATTGACCGAGCCACTGGCGACACGAAGCAGGAAGTCAAAGGCGATGCCCAGCAAGCAGTCGGAGAAGTGCAGAAGAAGTACGGCGACGCCATGGAAGCGATCAGGAAGCAGGCGAAGCAAGCGAAGAAGACGCATTGATCGTTGCGTCGGCCGCGACAGATGGATGCCGCGATACTGCGGCATCCATCGCCGCACAATCGCCGCAGTCGGGCGTTACCTCGTATCGCAGATTGCAGGACAGAACGTAGGGGCGCAGGTTTTTCACCCAACTTATTGGCGCCGGGCAAGCCCGTGCGCGCCGCGACGCGCTGCGACATCCGCCAGCCGCGTCGACGAAAGAAATGTCTCGCGTTCGATCAGCCTAACGTGCATGCCGTCGCGAGCCGGAGCAGATCGATGAGTGCATCTGCCGGAAGCCCAACCAGCCACGCGCTACGCAAGGCGGCGCTGATGGCGTCGATGCTGATGGCGTGCAGCCTGCCATGCCTGGGAGGGACGCCTGCGGACGGTGCGGACGAGGCGGCCAACTTGCGAGAGGCTTACCGGCAACTGATTCCCCGGCTCGATCACAACCAGTTCGAGCGCCCGTTGTATCTCGACTCGGAGGAATCGTCTTCCACGCTCAAGGGCGAGGTCTACGCGGTGATGGCCTACCCGTTCGCGACCGTCAACGGCGCGTTCAATGACCATTCGCGAGGCCCGTTGAACCGGTGCGACGCAATAATCCTGCACCCCAATATCAAGTATTGCCGTGCTGCCGACGCCGGCGGCGGCGGCAATACGCTGATCGTGAACGTCAGCAAGAAGGAAGTTGCCGAGGAGCTCAGCACGACTTACCGGGTGCAATTCGAATACGACGCGGCGACCACCGGCCCGGGATACCTGCAGGTCAAGCTCCATGCGGACCGGGGACCATTGAACACTCGCGATTATCGGATCGCGCTGGAAGCGGTGGCGCTTGGCGACAACCGCACGTTCCTGCATCTGACCTATGCCTATAGTTACGGCGTGATCGGGCGTCTTGCGATGAAAACCTATCTGGCCGCCTTCGGTCGCGGCAAGGTCGGCTTCACCAACATCGCCAATCCGTCCGCGGCTCAGGCGGAATACATCGGCGGAATGCGCGGCCTCATGGAGCGCAACACGATGCGCTACTACCTGGCCATCGATGCGTATCTCGGCGCGCTGTCCAGCCCGCCCGACAAGCGACTCGAGCAACGCCTGACCGACTGGTTCGACGCCAGCGAGCGATATCCGCGACAACTGCATGAAATGGATAGGCAACAGTACATGTAGGTGAAATATGACGAATACCTGCGGCAGCAGACCAAGCAGTAGCGCTGGGGACGAGCCTGCGAGATACGCGAGCGCCAGCGCCGGTGCACTGCGATTCGTCATAGAAATCGTTTCGCAAATCGGAGGTTGGCGGTGCGGTTCGGCTTCGAGTGATCGGGCGCACGTTCGGACCAAGCGCCGGGGTCCCTGTGGCCAGAGCGCGCAGGACGACTCGGGATGCGACGCGTTACGTCGCTTACGGCCGGGCGTCGTCACCGAAACGGAGAGCCACCATGAATGCCATCACACGGGTTCTATCCGCCGCGCTTGTCGCCGCGGCATTCGCGGTCGGCGCGTGGGACAACCTGAACTCCGCGGTTCTCCTCTGCATCATCGCCGTCCTCATCGCGCTGTCCGTTCGGGGCGCTAACGTGTTGGAGAAGTTCGTTATCCTGCGGATCAGAAAGATGCAGAGCGTCGAGGGTGCCGGTTTTTTCATGCGCATCACGATCCCTGACAATGTAGATGCGGGCACCAAAGAACGCATTCAAACCACCTCCTTCAACACCGAACAAGCGCCGACCAAGGACACCGTGCCCGTCAATGTCGACGCCGCTATCTTCTGGCACGTCCATGACGTGCAGAAGGCCACGCTCGCCATTACCGACTATCGGCAAGCCATCGAGCGCGTTGCGCAAGCCTCGGTGCGAGAGATGATCGGGGCGTCGATGTCAGCCTCGCTGTTGTCGGATCGCAAGACGGTCGGCATGCACCTGCGCGACAAGATCGGCAGAAAGATCTCGGATTGGAGCGTGCCTGTCCAACCGGGGCATGTGGTACGGATGACGAGCACGGCGGACCTATCAGGTTCGCGCAAACTGCCATGAGAAAAATCCTCTTCAATGCACTGGCCGCATTCTTTGCGGGCGGAGTCTGGCTTGCCCCTGCGCCGAGCCACGCGTATGCGCTAGACGCTCAGTTCGACTGTAAAACCAACGCGCACGCGTTCATCGTGCGCCTGTTTAATCACGGCTATATCGATCGCGATCCGATGCGGGTCGAACAGAATTCGATCAACGCATTCCGGCCTACAAGTGACGCCGCGCTCACGGTGTTCGGCTTCAACGTCTATGCCGTTTTCGCCTATGAGCAGTATGACGCGCTGTTCAGGCAAGGAAGCGGCCACCCTCTGCCGGGCTCGATTTACGGCGTCGTCGTCAAGGCGCCGATCGAGTCGGTCGAAGAGCATTCTCGGCTTGCGGGCAGCAAGGCCGTCGCGCATGAGGTCATTCCGTTCATTCTCACCGCCATCGTCTGCGCAAGGCCCTGAGACTCGCGCCGCACAAGCCGCGCTAACGGTGCTTGATGTCACGTGGGGAAACGCTTGACGGCGATTGCATGGAGCACCCGTCCGTCACGTGCAGGGTCGCCGCAACTGTGTTGAACCTTTAGTTGCGACTCTTCTGCTCTCGCCCCCCTTCGGGGGGCGTTTGTCATGATCGATTCTCCTCGGATCGCAGTCGTGGCGGTCACGCTTCGTCCTGACCACTCCCATAATCAATCTTGCTCCTTGGGCAACCGAGCACCTTGACTCATATCAAGCGCTATCCGGCGCCGCACCCGAATTGCAGCGCACAACGCCGCAGATCTGCTTGAGCTGCGCCAACGGGTGCCGTCAGCCCCGTGACATCAAGCCCCGCGACATCTCGTTGAACACGAGGGGGCGGAATATGCGGCTGATCGAACCGGATGAACACCGAGACTTTCTAGCGCCGCTGGAGCGCCGTGGTGTGGCAGAGGGCGATTTCGATCTGCAGGAAACGGATACGACTGACCCGAAGGGTGAAGAGAACCTCGGTCTACAGGGCTATGTCACCATAACCAGGTTCTCGACGCAGATTACGAAGGAATACGTGATCGGGGACGAAAGCAACTGGCTGCAGCATTTCAGGCAAGATCTCGAAGCGGGTGCCTTCGATAGACTGGCGTGATATCCCGACGCGCCGCACTTGGGAGGAAGTTCGGTTTATGAAAGTCGCGGACTTCGTGGACGCGGGACTCGTGCGGCCCGATGGCGTCAGTGCGAGAAAGATGAGCGGCACAGTGGGGGCGCTTCCTTTCAGAGGTCGACCGGACCAAGCGGGGGAGCCAGTTCTCAAAAGTGTTGACGGGATCGCTGGGCGTGGCTTGAGGAAGGCGCCGAGACAGACAAAGACGGCTGCAGCATCGATCACCGCACTACTCGCGCTGATGAGCCCGTTGAAGGGCGTGCTTGCTGACTTGCCAGCAGCCTATATTGCCGTCCGCGTCGATCCCGGCGACTCCCTAATTGCTCGGGCTGCTGGCGTGTCACCCGAAGTTCAAATCATGACGCTGGGAGTTCGTCGACCCAATGCGCCTCGAGCCATTCGACGGCCCAGCTTTTCGCAAAGACAATCGCATCCTCGCGCACATCGAAGCCAGCCAGATCTCCGCTCAGTTGCACGTCACACTCACTGCCATCCGAACGATTGATGCTGATCCGCGTGTGTGCCATGTATTCCCCGTCGGCTCTGCGCGGTGTCGGGTCGATATGGAATCGGGTTGAATCGAGCTGCATTTGCCTTCCTCCTTCAGTCGCTGCGGCATCAGTGGCAACTGCGAGTGTTTCGTCGTGAGCGGGATCATCAAATATTTAGGATTGCAATTATATAAGCATGACTCATGGTCCGATTCGAGTCACGCCATTCCGCCTTTGAGAAATAGCGCGTGTATCGATAAAACATCATAAAGGCTTCCTAATCGATTTCATGACGACGATCGAAAATGACGTCATCCAACTCGGCACGAGCGTCATACGGCAGGAACTGCTCGATGACGCCAGAACCATCGTGTCGAATCCATTTAAATAGGTCTTTCCTGTTCATATTCAGTCTCCCGCCGATGCCGGCGTGCCATGCGCCAGGCGTGTTCGAGTCTGTGGTACTGCCGAGAACGCAGAAGCAGGACGGACCGAGGAAGAGATCGGGGCGCGCTATCCAACACGCTCATGTCCTGTAGATACGCATCGATCAGACGCTTCGTATAGGAAGTCGATACGCGTCGCGCTCGTCCACATTGCGCGGTTTCGATGAGAGGCCCGATCACGTTCGGAGGGGGCGCGCCTTGAGTGGTGCGGGAATCGGTAGCGAGTCAGTCAACAAATCCATCCTACGCCCATTGGCGAACTTGTACAGCGAAAGTTCTGCGCGAACCGCTGCATAGGATGCCGCCCCGATTGGGCGCAGGACGGACCCGCTCCGCCACGTGTGAACAATAGCCGATACGCGAGGAGATTGTGTCCTGATGGTATCGTCGAATTTTCAATTAGAAGTTCGAAGCAACTAAAAAACACCGGTCCAATGGGGTACAATCGGGGCCGATCGCGGTTCTCGCGCTGCCACCCGAAATGCTCCGGTCGAAACAGCTTGACAGGGTGTGTGGCCCCGCGTAGGGTCGATGTGTGAAGCCTTCAAGAAGCGCGATTGCTGCTCATCACTAACCGCGGAACGCGGTATTCGTTGTCCTCTCCCTCCTTGATCCTTTTTTCGTGCACCCCTAGCGGGGCGCATATGTTTGTTCAATATCAGGAGAACTCCCATGGATTTCGGTTCCGTCCAGTGGTTCAACGATAACAAGGGTTTTGGCTTCATCACGCCTGACAGCGGCAGCGATGATCTGTTCGCGCACTTCTCGGGGCTTTGCGGCGATGGCTTCAAGACGCTGGACGAAGGTCAAAAGGTCAGCTGCGAGACGAAGCGCGGACCCAAGGGGTTGGAGGATTCGAACATCACTCGTCAGTAATCCACATCATTCTCCGGTCCTGCGTGCGGAATCGGTCACGTAGTCATCGGTCGGGGATTTTTCGCATCCGCCTCAGGTGCCTACAGTCCTGCTGTGGCTACCGTTTCGCCTCAAGACGACCTGCTCGGATATTTGTGAATGTACATCCCAAGGAAGAGGGCGGAGGCGCGTATCTGGCAGCGAACGATCGGACTGCTCATTCATCGTGAATTCGCGATCGACGCATATAGAGGTAACATGCACCATGAGTCAATTGCGCAACAAAAAATCACTCGTGAGACCACGGCGCTCTAAGGATTTGTCGGTACTCAGCGCGGCGCTGAACTGGGTGCCACCCAAGGCACCACCGGGCCGCATACGCAAACACCGCATTCGTATTCTCGATGGCGACTGGGTCTGCTGGAATTGTCAGTCTATGACCTGACCAAAGGGTGTATCAATTTCCGGCACAAAGACGAACGGGCTTAACCCCGTGCGCCGTGAAACCGATTTGCTCGACGCTAACCGTTGGAGTGGCGTTTCGTCACTCATGCAGGGATGCCGGCATCCCACGTCGACATATTCCCTCTGCCCTCATCTGTCGCGGTATGTGGCGCCGGTGCAGGATTGATTGCGCTCGACTATGCAATTTGTTGCTATCAATCACCAGGAGTTCGTCATGAGTATGCGTACCTATCGCGGATTCGAAATATATCCGCTGATTTACCCTCACTTTCACGCAGGCGCTGGCCGTACTCACAACTACGAAGCCGGTTTCGACGCGGCGGTCAAAGTCTGCTTGCGCGGCACTGACACCACGCTGACCCGGAGCCAGACCTTCAAGCTTGTCGACGGTTCGCCATTTGCCAGTGCCGGGGACGCACGCCGGGCCTCACAACGTTACGCAGAAGAAATTATCGACCAGGACCGAGGCGAAAATTGGATGCACGACGCAGTTCTTTGATACGGCTCTTTGTTGAACAGCAATGCATGGGCGCTCGCGTCAATCGGAGACTCGAGCCCCGATCTGAAATTGAGCGAGCCGATGCCATGCTGCCGGTCAACGGGAAGCTCGCGTCGTAACACCGACATTTCTTTTTTTTTGCTCTCAAAGCAGATCAACGGACGAGCGGCTGTATTGTGCGACTAGCGCGCTACGCGCTGATGGACGTCGCGTTGCCGAGCGACGCTAAGTAGAGACCAATCCGCCGACGCAGATTCAATCGATTCCTTGCACTTTTTTGTGCGCCTCGATTTGCTCGTCGAGCAAACTGCACGCGAGCGTTCGAGCGGCGTCACGCGCGTCTACGTCCGTTGCAAAATCCCCTTCGGTATCGTGTTCCTCAGAGGAGTCCGGATCCTCTCCAATGCGGTGCACGTGGACGATTCCGCGATAGCGCCCAGACACGGTCTTCATTACGCGAAGGCGTGCCACGTGCGTATGTGTTGTACACACTTCATCATCCATATGGCCTCCTTGCCAAGACCCTTGGTGAGATAACGATATAGTCGACTTCGCGCGCCCGCCTGCATCTGTGCGTTTGGTCCCCGGTAAACTTCGGCAAGGCAGGGTTATTACCGCCAGCGCGGAAACGTCAATGTTTGCGATGCATCCAACCCAAGTGATGGGAATCCAACCACTGAACGACTTCCATACTTGGATGTTCGCTCTGGTAACGGCGCACCAACGCGACGGCAACCATCGCGACCACCGCAAGACCAACCACCCAACCAACCATCGACTGAGTCATGACAGCCTCCTCGTGGAATGCAGTCGTGACTGAATTCTAGGCGTCTTGGGGAAGGGATTCCAAAGTTCTGCGCTACGTCGTGAGGACGAGCCGTCTCCACATACACGATTCTTGGGGAACGTACGCTCGACCTCTCTCTGATCGGTAGCATCCCGTAGCCACGGACCCGGTTCGCATGCGATCGAGCAGGTCATGGGCTGGACAAGAGTCGCGTCGGAAAGCGAACCTCCGCTGTCTCGGCACCAGGATGCCGGTAAATGCGCTCTCATGTGTCTTGCGACAGACTGCGGTTGATCAGCCGCGGGCCAACAGGCGCCATCCAATCGCTTCGATGCCATCGAAACTCAGGCGGATCGTTGGTCTCGGGCCGCTTGAGCAATAGGGGGGGCGCATGCTCGATCGAATCCGAGATATCTGTCGCTATGCGTCAGGCGTCCTTTTCGAGTCGCCACGGCTTCGCTGCTCGCTCGACCAGATAGTAGCAACTTGACGACGAGCCATTTAGGGCGCGGATCGCGGCCGGACGGTAATCCCCCCGTTTTCCACGGGGTTCAGAAGTAGAAACTAAGCGGCCATGGCCAACCGCTGCTTTGGCGTAAATCCGCCCAGGGCCATGTTCGGGCGGTCATGATTGTAAGTCCACATCCAATCGGTCGCGAAGCGCTGCACGTGGTCCAAGTCTTCCCAGTGGTACTGCGACAGCCATTCGTACCGTACGGTCCGGTTGAATCGTTCGACATACGCATTCTGCTGCGGCTTGCCCGGCTGGATGTAGTCGAGCCTGATGCCGTACTGTCGGGCCCATTCGATGATCGCCGCGCTCAGGTACTCGGGCCCGTTATCGCACCGAATCGCTTTGGGCCTGCCGCGCCAACCGATGATCTGCCGCAGCGCACGGATCACGCGTTCGGACGGCAATGAGAAGTCGATCTCGATGCCGAGTGCCTCGCGGTTGAAGTCGTCGATCACGTTAAACAGCCGGATGCTACGTCCGTCGGCAAGTTGGTCGTGCATGAAGTCCATCGACCAGACCTGATTGACGGCAGACGGCACCGCCAGCGGTTCCGGGACCTGCCTGACCAGTCGCTTGCGCGGCTTGATTCGCAGGTTCAACTCCAGTTCGCAATAGATCCGGTACACGCGCTTGTGATTCCAGCCGAAGCCTTTCACGTTGCGCAGGTACAGGAAGCACAGTCCGAAGCCCCAGTTCCGGTGGTTGTCCGTCAGGCGCAGCAGCCAGTTCGCAATCTCGTCGTTCTCGGCGCTGCGCCGACCGACGTACCGATAACAGGCCTGGCTGATCCCAAATGCCTCACATGCCAGCCGGATCGATACGCCCCGGCTGCACACCGCATGCATGGCCATCTCACGCCGGCAAGATGGCCTCAATCTTTTTTTGCGAGCGCCTCCGCTACGATCTCGGCCTTGATCTTCTCCTCGACGTACATCTTGCGCAGCCGGGCGTTCTCGGCCTCCAGTTCCTTCATCCGCGCGATCAGCGAAACGTCCATGCCGCCGTACTTCGAACGCCATTTGTAGAACGTCGCCGTGCTGATGCCCAACTCCCGGCACAGGTCCGGCACCGACAGCCCCGATTCCACGCGCTTGAGCGCGTCCATGATCTGGCTGTCCGTGAATCTCGATTTCTTCATTCCGTAGAACTCCCTCAACAAGAAAATTCTACTTCTGATCACACCGGTTTCTCGCATGGGAAAGCCAGCGTTCTTGCATAGCGGAAACCGAGTGGATTTACGTCCAATCAACCTATAGCCCGGAGCCGAATTACACACCCCATAGATTGCTCAGGCAACGCACAGATTGATGGCAAGACAGGTCAGACCGTGACTGGCAAAGCCCGACTGGTACAACGAACCTCGAGTTCACATGGTTGATGGGGCACCGGTCAGCGGATTCCATCAGGGATCGCGGGCATGTGCCCGAACGAAATCCGGATACATGGCTGCAATCTACCTATTGACTATCAGCCTCGCGCGGTGCTTGGCAAACCGGGGGCGTCCATACATGTACCAGGCCACTCATTCCAGCGTCGCCAGTTCGACGGATTCCCTCGTTTTCCACGGGGCGCGCCGATGAATCAGTTCCGTCTTGTACAGGCCGTTGATCGTTTCGGCCAGCGCGTTATCGTAGCTGTCGCCACGGCTGCCGACGGACGGCTCGATACCCGCGTCAGCCAAATGTTCACTGTACCGAATGCTGACGTATTGCGCTCCCCTGTCGGATGGATCAGCATTCCGCGAATTTTCCACTCCCAAGTGGGGCAGTTTTGTGGGCCAGGGTCACAGTATTTGATTGCCGATGGCGCATTTATGGGTAGGATCGTGGGTAGGAAGCCATCTGGGATAGAGGGAGTCTTACCTGGTGGACCTGTGCGAGCGGCAGTTGTAGTTTGCTGCCTTCCGCCATCCGGGCTTTCTTTCCCGATTCCCGAACGCGCCTTTTTCGCCGCGGCACCCCGCACAGCGACCGCGCAACCGGAATATTGGTCGGTAAAAGCCCCGAATTTGCACCGATTATTTCCTCGCTATAGTTGAAGCACGGGCGGACGACGCATGCATCATGCGCCGACACCGTCCGGGCAATGACTGTAGACGGGTGCTGTATGAAAAACATAATCGAAAAGACCGCGGGACCGGTCTGGGGTGTGGCGGCAGGCTTGCTCCTCGCCGTCGCAGGACTGGGTCTCGACATTCTCCCGAAATCGCTGGACGGCCCGGGAAGCGCGAACGACTTCATGGCATCCGGCGTCGCGATGCTGGGTATCTTCCTCGTCGTCTATTCCACCCACGAACTGCGAAGAAAGCGCTTGCACTGAGCGCACGCGCATCGTTGCGCCGGAAAACGCATCGGGCCGTCCGACGGCTCAGGAGTGCGCGCGTCCTTCGGCCGAACCCGAACCGACGAGCAGATCGTCGACGAGGATTTCGCCGGCTGCACGGCCTGCGCGCATCGCGTTGCGGGTGTTGCGGAACAGGCGGCCGCCCTCGTCGCCGAGCCGGACCGGCGCCAGCACGCGCGGCGCGACGCCGGCCGCTCGCACCTGCACGATCGCGACGAACCCGAACCGCAGCGGGTCGTGCGGCGCGTGGTCGCGCGGCAGGTCGAGCCGGAATTCGCAGCGGACATCGATCGTATATCCGCGGTAGGTGTACGCACTGTTCATCTGCAGCTCGCTCGGAAGGGAACGCGGCGACGGACCGTGGGCGCATCATATCGGCTCGGGCGAGCCAGCGGGGTTGGGGTGTCTACCTACTTGTGCAGCTCGTGCCGGTAAACGAGTTCGACGATCCGCTTCGTCGGAATGCTCGCGCGCAACTCGTCGACGCTGTCGATGGGAAACCACCGGCATTTCTCGATCTCGTTGCTCGCCTGCGGAATGTGGTCGGGGCCGACTTCCGCGAAGAACACGTGATGGATCTTCGCGAGCCCGGTGAACTGCATCGAGTAGACGAGATCCTGGCCGGTCATGCCGGTCTCTTCCTGCAATTCGCGGTGCGCGGCTTCGAGCGGTGTTTCTCCTCGCTTGATCGTGCCGCCGGGCAGCGCCCAGCGCGACGATGCGCGGGCGACGAGCAAGACCTGTTCGTCGCGATAGCAGAGCACGGTGGCCCGCTCCTTGACCGGAGCGACGGCGACTTCAGGGGTATTCGTGGAGACGGGGGCTTGAGGCATGAACCGATTCTAACCAGTGTCGGGCATCCGGCCAAGTCGGTGTGGCGCGATGCGGCCCGTCGATCGGGCCGCATCGTCATGGAGTGCGTAGCGTTACTTCTGTTCCGGGAGGAACCAGTTCATCACGAGCGCGCAGATGCCACCCGTTGCGACACCCGATTCGAGCACGTTCTTCAGTGCGTGCGGCAGGCTGTTCAGGATGTCCGGCACCTGCGACACGCCGAGGCCGAGCGCGAGCGACACGGCGATGATCAGCAGTGCGCGACGATCGAGCGGGATGCCCGAGAGGATGTTGATGCCCGACGCGGCCACCGCGCCGAACATCACCATCGCCGCGCCGCCCAGCACGGGCTCCGGCACGGCCTGCAGCACGCCGGCGACGACCGGGAACAGGCCGAGCACCACGAGCATGCCCGCGATCCAGATGCCGACGTAACGGCTTGCGACGCCGGTGATCTGGATCACGCCGTTGTTCTGCGCGAACACCGAACTCGGGAACGTATTGAACACGCCGGCCAGCAGCGAGTTCGCGCCGTTGACGAGCACGCCGCCCTTGATCCGTTGCATCCACACGGGCCCTTCGACGGGTTCCTTGGAGATCTTGCTGGTGGCCGTGACGTCGCCGATCGCCTCGAGGGACGTGACGAGGTAGATGATCAGCATCGGGATGAACAGCGACCACGAGAAGCCGATGCCGAAGTGCAGCGGGGTCGGCACCTGGAACAGCGCGGCCTGGTGCACGCCGGTGAAGTCGAGGCGGCCGAGCACCGCGGCGGCGATATAGCCGATCACGAGCGCGATGACGAGCGCGGTGCTGCGCACCCACACGATCGGCACGCGGTTCAGCAGGATGATCGTGCCGAGCACGAGGCACGACAGTGTCAGGTTGCCGGCGCTCGCGAACGTGCCGTTGGCCATCGCGCTGTAGCCGCCGCCCATGCTGATGAGGCCGACCTTGATCAGCGTGAGGCCGATCAACAGCACGACGATGCCGGTGACGAGCGGCGTGATCAGGCGCTTCACGAACGGCAGGATGCGCGACACGCTCATCTCGACGAACGAACCGGCGATCACGACGCCGAAGATCGCGGCCATCACGGTCTCGACCGGCGTGCCCTGCTTGACCATCACGCTGCCGCCGGCGATCAGCGGGCCGACGAAGTTGAAGCTCGTGCCCTGCACGATCAGCAGCCCGGCGCCCAGCGGGCCGAAGCGCTTGCACTGCACGAAGGTGGCGATGCCGGAAATCACGAGCGACATCGACACGATCAGGGTCGTATCCCGGCTCGATACGCCGAGCGCCTGGCAGATCAGCAGGCCGGGCGTGACGATCGGCACGATGATCGCGAGCAGGTGCTGCAGCGCGGCGACGAACGCGACCATCGGCGCGGGCCGGTCATTGGGGCCATAGACGAGGTCGTGCGACGGGTCGGTAGCGTCGGCGCCTTGGGGGGCGGATCGAGCGGGGGAAGCGGGTTGCATGGCGAGCGGGCCGGACAAAAGGGAAAGTGCGGCATTTTAGCCGAAGGGCCCGCCGGCGCCGCCCGGGCGCGCTGCAATAGTGGGGATTCGGCGGCTCGGCTGCGCACCTGGTCAGCGCAAGCCGACAGATATTGCTGCAGGACCTGGTCGAGCGGATTCGCGTACCCGTGCCCGTCATCAGCATAAAGGGGCTCTGGCGACGCTGCGCATCGCGGGGATGCGCGGTGCCCGTCAGCGTATTTGCTGCGATGGCGCCTGCGTCGCGCGGAATCCGGGGAGTTCGGGAAGCCGTTGCTCCATGTACTGCAGGAACGTGCGGGTCCTGAGCGGCAGATGGCGGCGCGACGCGTACACGAGATGCAGCGCGTGCGGCACGCTCATCTGCCATTTCGGCAGCAGCCGGACGAGCCGTCCGCCGTCGATCAGGTCCTGGACGGCCGGCTGGTGTGACGCGGGCGCGTTTCGCGCGGGCCGGCGGCCTCAGCCGGCCGCGCGCGAACCCGTGCCGCGTGCCGACGTGCGCGGCGGACGGGAATCCGGATACGCGCGCTTGCAGGTGTCGATGACGGTATCGCGCAGGCGGCGATGCACTGGGTCGCCGTGCATGCGCGGGTGCCAGAGCGCTGCAACGAGGATCCCGGGCAGTCGAACGGGGATGTCGAAGCTGCGCAGCCCCAGCGCTTGTGCGAGCCCCGGCGTGAATGCATTGCCGAGGCTCGAGCGCGGCACGAGCGCAACCAGGTCGGTGCCGGCCGCGACGCGCATCGCATCGGGGTACCCGGGCACGACGACGTGGACGTCATGGGCGGGCGCGAGCTTGCCTGTCGCAGCGTCGGCCGGCCCGCTGAAATCGCCCAGCTGCGATGCGATCACGTGCCGGCAGGCCGCGTAGCGCGCGGGCGTGATCTTGCCCGATGCGAACAGCGGATGCCCGGCACGTGCCACCGCGACGTGCCAGTCGTGAAAGAGCGGGTGCGTGTGCAGCTCGGGCGCATCGTCGCCGCGTTTGCCGATCTCCAGATCGACCGTGCCGTCGCGCAGCGGCCCCGGATCGCGGTCGGGCTTCGGGACGAAAAGCACGCGCACGCCCGGCGCGATGTCGCCGATCGCGGCGACCACCGGGCCGGCGAGCATTTCCATGAACGACGCCGCCGCGCGGAGGGTGAAGGTGGACGCGAGCGTCGACAGGTCCGGGTCGGCCGTGGCCGGCCGCAGCACCGCGCGAGCGTCGCTCGCGATCGCATGCACGCGATCGCGCAAAGCCGTTGCGTGCGGCGTCGGCACGAGCTTGCGTCCGGCCCGCACGAGCAGCTGATCGCCGGTGGCGACGCGCAGCCGCGTGAGCGTGCGGCTCATCGCTGACGTGCTCAGCCCGAGCCGGCGCGCAGCGGCGGTCACGCTGTTTTCGGTCAGCAGCACGTCGAGCGCGGTGACGAGGTTCAGGTCGATGTCTTCCATCCGGTCAGCATACGGCATTGCGCGGTTTGGCATGGCGTTCGGTGCAACTATTCCTTGAGTTCGGTGCGTCTGGTGCTGCTTGCCGTGCACACCTATAGTGGCTGCATGACGGATTTCCACAAAGGCCGAAACCATGCAATCGACTGTATCGAACCCGGGCGCACCCTCGATCCTGCTCGTCGCCGCGTCACGAGGGCTCGGCCTCGCGATGGCGGAGCAATTCCTGGGCAAGGGCTGGCGTGTCACGGGCACGGTCCGTGCAGGGTCGGGGCGAACGAAGTTGCACGAACTCGCCGGGCGCTTCGACGGCCGGCTCGAGATCGAGACACTCGACATCTGCGAGCCGGAGCAACTGGCCGCGCTGCGCGATCGTCTGTCGGGCCGGCGCTTCGACATGCTGTTCGTGAATGCCGGAACGACCAACGACCCGAACGAAACGATCGGCGAAGTGACGACCGATGAATTCGTGCGCGTGATGATCACGAATGCGTTGGCGCCGATGCGCGTGATCGAGACGCTGCAGGATCTCGTGACCGAGGATGGCCTGATCGGTGCGATGTCGTCGGGGCAGGGCAGTGTCGCGAACAACGTCACCGGAATGCGCGAGGTCTATCGCGGCAGCAAGGCCGCACTGAACCAGTTCATGCGCAGTTTCGCGGCACGCCAGGCCGGCACGTCGCGTGCGATGGTGCTGATGGCGCCCGGCTGGGTTCGCACGGAACTCGGCGGCCCCGACGCGCGACTGACCATCGAGGAAAGCGTGCCGAGCCTCGTGAACGTGCTGGTCGGAAAACAGGGGCGGGCAGGGCTGGAATACCTCGATTACCTGGGGCGCACCGTGCCGTGGTAGTAGCCGGTGCATCGGTGACTACCGCCACACGC
This sequence comes from Burkholderia sp. JKS000303, assembly GCF_002563755.1. NCBI lineage: Bacteria > Pseudomonadati > Pseudomonadota > Betaproteobacteria > Burkholderiales > Burkholderiaceae > Burkholderia > Burkholderia sp. JKS000303. The sequence continues at coordinate 4,451,462 of NZ_PDBZ01000001.1, read as the reverse complement.
GGGAGACGACCGGCATCGGCGCGGCCGGTATTCGACAGGTGAGCGGCCCGCAGCGAACGCCGCGCCGGTTCAATACAATGCGACGTCGAGCCGTCTGCTTGATATCGTGCGGACGATCGCCGCCGTCCTGAACGTCGACCCGTCGTGACGGCCCCCTGTCGAACCCGGAGCGCAGCATGAACGAGCCTTACCTGCAGGTCATCGCCCATTACTTCGCGAAACCCGGCAACGGCGAGCGCGTGATCGAACTGCTGACCGAACTCGCGCCGGCCACGCGCGCCGAGCCGAAGAACCTCGACTACGCGTACTTCCGCTCGCCGGTCGACCCCGACCACATCGTGATCCTCGAGCGTTACCGCGACGCCGACGGGCTCGATACGCATCGGGAAACGCCGCATTTCCAGCGAATCGGTGTCGGAGCGATCATTCCGTTGCTCGATCGCCGCGACGTGACGCGCTACATGGTGCAGCCCGACACCGGCACGGCGACGCCACCGGGAGATGGCCGATGAACCCGTTTCAATTCCGTACCGTTCCGACCCAGATCGTCGAATTCGGCGCCGCGCGCCGGCTCGGCGCGCTGTTGCGCGAACGCTTTCCGGCGCTGGTGCGGCTATGCGTCGTCACCGACGCGTTCCTGCATCGCAGCGGCGTGCTCGCGCCCGCCCTGGAGAGCCTCGCCGCGCACGGCTGGCAGGTGAGCGTGATCGACGACGTGATCGCCGATCCGCCCGAACACGTGGTGCTCGAAGCGACCGAGCGGGCGGTGGCGGCCGATGCCGAGATCGTGCTCGGCCTCGGCGGCGGCTCGTCGATGGACGTCGCGAAGCTGATCGCGGTGCTCGCGCCGGGCCGGCAGGCGCTGGCCGACATGTACGGCGTCGACAAGGTCGCGACGTCGCGGCTGCCGCTCGTGCAGATGCCGACCACGGCCGGTACGGGCTCCGAAGTGACGGCCGTGTCGATCGTGACGGTCGGCGAGGCGCGCAAGATGGGGGTCGTGTCGCCGCACCTGTTCGCGGACGTCGCGATTCTCGACGCCGAACTGACGCTCGGGCTGCCGCGCGCGGCGACGGCGGCCACGGGCATCGACGCGATGGTGCATGCGATCGAGGCCTATACGTCGTCGCGGCTGAAGAACCCGGTGTCCGACATGCTGGCCGTGCAGGCATTGACGCTGCTGTCGCGCAACCTGCTGAAGGCCTGCGACGACGGCAACGATCGTCACGCGCGCGAAGCGATGCTGGTCGGCGCGATGTTCGCGGGGCAGGCGTTCGCGAACGCGCCGGTGGCGGCCGTGCATGCGCTGGCCTATCCGGTCGGCGGCATTTTCCACGTGCCGCACGGGCTGTCGAATGCGCTCGTGCTGCCGCACGTATTGCGCTTCAACGCGCCGGCCGCCGCGCCGCTGTATGCGGAGCTGGCGGCGATCGTCGCGCCGTCGGCGACGGGTAGCGACGAAGCGCGGACGCAGGCGCTGATCGACGAGATCGATCGCCTGATCGTGGCGACGGGCATTCCGAACACGCTGCGCGAAGTCGGGATCGGCGAGGGCGACTTGCCGAGAATGGCGTCGGACGCGATGCTGCAGACGCGCCTGCTCGTGAACAATCCGCGCGAAGTGACGGAAGCCGACGCGCTGGCGATCTATCGGCAGGCATGGTGATGCATCGGGCGTGAAGGCGCGGCGGTCGACGGTGCGATGCCGCCGGCCGGCTTAGGCTATTTCAGATCGGCATCCCGGCAGGTCGATTCGAGCTCACCGTCGAAGTACTGGTACAGGTGTACGAGCAAGGTGTTGCTGCCGACCTTGCGGCCGAGGTAATGCGTACCTTCGGTCGACGTGCAGGTCGCGAATGCGAGCGGCAGGCCGCCGTCGAGCATGGCTTGAGGATGCGTGCCCTGACGCACGAAGCGCGCGGTGCCGGCCACGCCGAAGCCGGTCGTATCCGCCGGAACCGACTTCGGCAGCGACAGCGCATACGCGGTGATCGTGCGGTCGTCGTGCAGCGCGTCGAGAATCGGGTTGCCGGGTTTCGCGGCCGGCCCGGTGATCGTTGCGCAGCAATGCGCGATACCCTTGCCGTCGTCGGGCAGAATCTGCAGCGATGTGCCCGCGGGCAGATGTGTGTTCGGCGTGTAGTAGACGCCATCCGCGACCACGCCGACCTGCTGCGCGCGCGATGCGACAGGTGCGGCGAGCGTTGCGAGTGCGGCGGCAATCAGGAGTGCTCGGAGCGATCGGATGGGCATGATGGCGGCGATGATACACGCCGTCGTCATGTGCGGCGAGGGCCGGTCGCGATCACGACGACGCACGCACTGCCTGCCGCGTCGGCCATGCCGATACGCACGCACATCCCAGCGCGATCGCGGCGAGCGCGCATCCCGCCCACGGCGTGACGAGCAGCGCACCGCGTTCGACCAGCACGCCGCCGAACGCCGAACCGAGTGCGACACCCGCATGCATGGCCGACACGTTGATGCCGACGCTGGCATCGGCGAGCGATGGTGCGGCATGGATCAGGTAGTTCTGCACGATCGGCGAGATCGACCAGCTGATGCAGCCCCACAGCATCATCGCCGGCACGAACGCGAATGGCGACGCACCGGTCATCGGCAGCACGGCCATCGCGACGACGAACACGGCCGGGCACGCGCAGAGCGCGCGCGCTGCGCCGAGCCGGTCGGACAGCAGCCCGCCGAGCCACGCGCCGCTCACGCCGGCGACGCCGAACGCGACGTACAGGCCTTCGAGCGCGGCGGCGCCCGGCGACAGCACGGCCTGCAGATAAGGCGTCAGGTAGGCAAACAGCGTGAAATGCCCGCCGATCATCGCGATCGACACGAGCTGCGCGGCCAGCAGCCGGCGGTGGCCGAGTACCGCGCGGTACGACGGCGATGCGGGTGTATCGGTTGCGGCCTCGCGCGCCGATGCGTGGGCGGGCGTCAGGCGCGGCAGGCGCCGGACGAGCAACAGCGCCAGCGGCAGCGCGGGCGCGGCGATCGACACGAACACCGCCCGCCAGCCGGCCCAGTCGGCGATTCGCATGCCGATCGGCACGCCGAGCACGAGCGACGCGCTGATGCCCATGAACACGATGCCGATCGCGCGGCCGCGTTGCGACGCCGGCGCGAGTTCGGCCGCGAAGCGCGTCGCGACGAGGATCAGCGTCGCGCAGCTCGCGGCCATCAGCACGCGTGCCGCGAACAGGCTCGCATAGCCGGGGCTGGCCGCGGCGAACAGGTTCGCGGCCGCGAACGCGCCGAGCGACGCAACGAGCGCGGTGCGCCGTTCGACGCGCCCGACGAAGGCGGCCGCGACGAGTGCGGCGAGCGCGAACACGGCGGAGAAGATCGTGGTGAGCTGGCCGGCGGCCGCGATCGATACGCGAAGGCCGGCGGAGATGGCCGGCAGGATGCCGACGCAGATGTTTTCGGCGACGCCGGCCAGAAACACGGCGGCGGCCAGCAGGTATACGCGAACGTCCAAACCCGAACCCTCCTGTACGTACGACGCGACGGCGCCGGCAAGGACGGGGCCGCATCGGATCGAATCGACGGATGGGTTTCGAGGCGAGGCTTCGGTTATCCCGGAAAGCAGGACGGTACCGCACGCTCAGCCGGCGTGCAAGTATCGGCGTGCGACGCTTACCGCTCGTGCTTCGTCAGCAGTGCTGGGATTTCCTGCTTCAGCAGATCGACGATGACCCGCACGCGCGGCGGCAGCGGCCGTTGCGCGACGAGCACGTTCAGCGCGAAGCCGGGGATCGTGTACTGCGGCAGGATCTCGACGAGTTCGCCGCGCGCGAGCGCATTGACGCAGGCCGGCTGCTGCACCACGCCGATGCCGCCGCCGGCCACGATCGTGTCGAACATCGGGCGCCAGTGGCTCGTCGTCATCGCCGTCTGGATCCGCGCGTGTTCGAGCGTGCCGTCTTCGCTTTGCAGCGGCAGTTGTTCGTTCGCGAAGATGCCCTTGACGCGGATGAACGGGTGGTTCATCAGATCGGCTTTCGTTGCGATCGGGCCGCAGCGGTCGAGATAGCCGGGGGCGGCCACGAGCACGCGGCCGATCGAGCCGAGCGCGTGCGCGACGAAGCCGCCGTCGCCGAGCTGACCGACGCGCAGCGAGATGTCGACCCCTTCGGTGACCGGGTCGACGATGTTGTCGTTCAGCACCAGGTCGATGTGCAGTCGCGGATATGCGGTGCGGATATGCATCAGCACCTTCGGCACGACGACCTCGCCGAAGCATTGCGGCGCCGCGATCCGGATCGTGCCGCTGAGCGTGTTTTCCGTCTTCGAGACCGATGCGACCGTGTCTTCCGCCGCGTCGAGCAGTTCCTTGCTGCGTTCGTAGAAGACCCGGCCTTCCTCCGTGCACGTGAGCGTGCGCGCGCTGCGCATCAGGAGCCGTGCACCGAGAAATTTCTCGAGCTTTTCGATACGCTCGCTGACGGCCGGCTGGCCCATGTCCAGATCCCGCGCCGCACCCGACATCGTGCCGCGCTCGACGACCCTGACGTAGATGCGCATCGTCGCCAACAAATCCATGAAGTCGCGCCTCTTGTATGATCAATGTGTGTTTATAATGCGCGAATAAATGCGCGATTGATTCCCGATTGATTTGCAATGCATGTCAACGGGTCTTCATCTTTCGGTAAATACAACGTACTCGAAACAATCCGGAAGATATTTCGCATCTCGATCCGTTTCCCAACCGGCAGATAGTACTAAAGCCGCTTTCCCGGAAGGGTGCGTGTTCTGCCGATATTGGATATCGGCGTACGTGGCTAGCGACAAACCCTGACGAGTCGTAAGCTTCACCGCGACCTGTCCGTCTCTCCCTTTCTCGCGAAACGGATTTCCCGTTTTCGTCACCGACCGCAACGGCGATGGTTCGATCGTCGTACGTGTCAAGTCCGGCATGGCGTCACCCGGTTTCTTCGCTTTTTTCGTTTCCGCATCAACAGGTTGATTCGCACAACTTATCTGTTGGGCCGAGGCCTTGGAATTCTATGAACAAGATCTATAAAACCATCTGGAATGAATCGATCCGCGCGTGGGTCGCGGTTCATGAGAACGCCGCGGCCTGCGGCAAGTCGACGCGCAGTTCGCGCCGGCGCGTGTCGAGCGGGCTGCTCGCGCTGGGCATGGCCGCCGCAGGGTGGGCGACGGTGACGACCGGCGCGTTCGCGCAGGTATCGACGTCCGGCAATAATCAGGGATTCGGGATCGGCTCGACCAGCCGTGGATCGTCGACCTGCGTCGCGATCGGGGCGAGCGGTTCGTCCAATGCGACGACTTATTGCGGCGGAGCCGATGCACTGGCCGTCGGCAATGGCGCGAGCGCTGTCGGCGCGACGTCCGTCGCGGTCGGTTACAGCGCGAACGCGATCAATAGCGGCGACCTCGCGCTCGGCGCGTCGTCGTATGCATCGGGCGGGGTCGGCAATCTGTCGGCGGTGGCGGTCGGGCGCGCGGCGACCGCGGTCGGCCAGGATGCGCTGGCGCTCGGCAATTCGGCGAGCGCACAGGTCGACTATGGCGCGGCGCTTGGCAATTTCGCGAAGGTGAGCGCGCGCAATGCGCTGGCGGTCGGCAACTCGTCGAGTGCGGGCGGCGTCGCGGCGACGGCGATCGGCAACTTCGCGACGGCCGCGGGCACCAACGCCGTCGCGATCGGCGGCGGTGGCGTGCCCGGTGCGTTCGTCGGCGCGCAGGCGGGCAGCGTCGGATCGGTCGCGATCGGCGGCAACCTGGTGCGTGCGGCATCGTCGTCGGCGACGGACGGCATCGCGATCGGCGGCGAATCCGTGGTGGCGGCCGGCGCAATCTCGGGCGTGGCGATCGGGCGCGGCTCGACTGTCGCGGGGGCCGCGAAGTACGGGATCGCACAGGGCGACGGCGCAGCCGCGAATCAGGCCAACGATATCGCGATCGGTCATGGCGCGGCGACGAATGCGAATGCCGGCGGCAGCAACATCGCGGTTGGCAACGGCGCGACGACGGGTGCCAACGGGCAGAACGTGGCGATGGGCTCGGACGGCACGACGGCCGATGCCGGCAGCGCGTCGGGCGGCGCGGTGGCGATCGGGCGCGGCCAGACGGCGATCGGCGACGGCGCGGTGACGCTGGGCGCGAACAACGTTGCGGCGGGCGATGCAGCGGGCGGTTCGGCCGCGAATGGCGCGGTCGCGATCGGTAGCGGCAACCAGGCGCTCGGTCAGGGCGCGGTGGCGTTGGGCAACGCATCGTCGGCGACGGCGGCCGGCGCGCTGGCGCTTGGCGATACCGCCCGGTCAGCCGCGCAGAACGCGATTGCGTTCGGTTCGAACGCGACGGCGTCGCATGCGGGCAGTGTTGCGCTGGGTGCGAACGCGGTGGCCGACGGGGCGACCCTCGGTAATGCGGGATACAACCCCGGCAGCGGCGCGATCGCAGGCACGATCCCGGTTGGAGAAGCGAGTGTCGGCAGCAGCGGTGCGGAACGGCGGATCACGAACGTCGCAGCCGGTGCGGGCGCTACGGATGCGGTGAACGTCAGTCAGCTCAGGTCGCTCGGCACGAACGTCGACAATCTCGGTGATACGGCGGCATCGGCGATTGGTGGCGGTGCGTCGTACGATCCGGCGACGGGGAAGGTGACGGGTCCGACGTACAACATCGCGGGTGGTCAGCAAACGACGGTCAGCGACGCGATCGACGTGTTGAATCAAGGCTGGAACGTGACGACGAGCGGCAACGCGAGCGGTACGTCGATGACGGCGATCAAGCCGGGCGACACGATGACGGTCGACGGCGGCAAGAACATTGCGCTGACGCAGGACGATTCAAAGATCTCGATCGCGACGAGCGACACGCCGACGTTCACGAGCGTGGGGATCGATAACGGCGGCCCGGTGCTGTCGGGTAGTGGTCTCGACATGGCTGGTCAGAAGGTGGCGAACGTGGCAGCTGGGGACGTGTCCGCAAGTAGCACTGACGCCGTAAACGGTTCGCAACTTCACCAGACGAACCAGACCGTGAACAACGTGGGCGATAGCACGGCCTCGGCAATTGGCGGCGGTGCGTCGTACGACCCGGCGACCGGCAAAGTAACGGGTCCGACGTACAACATTGCGGGCGGTCAGCAGACGACGGTCAGCGACGCGATCAACGCGCTGAACGAAGGTTGGAACGTGACGACGAGCGGCAACGCGAGCGGCACGTCGGTAACCGCGATCAAGCCGGGTTCGACGATGACGGTCGATGGCGGGAAGAACATTGCGCTGACGCAGGACGGTTCGAAGATCTCGATCGCGACGAGCGACACGCCGACGTTCGCGAGCGTGGGGATCGATAACGGCGGCCCGGTGCTGTCGGGTAGCGGTCTCGACATGGCTGGCCAGAAGATCACGAACGTCGCGCCGGGTGACGTGTCGTCGACCAGCACCGACGCAGTCAACGGTTCGCAGTTGAACGACACGAATCAGAAGATCAAGCAGGCAAGCGACCAAGCGGTGAAGTACGACACGAACCCGGACGGCTCGATCAACTATGGCAGCGTGACGCTGAACCCGGGTGGCGTGCCGTCGAAGCTCGGCAACGTGGCGGCAGGCGACGTGTCGGCGACCAGCACGGACGCGGTGAACGGTTCGCAGTTGCACCAGATGAACCAGACCATGAACAACCAAGGTGATAGCACGGCCTCGGTGATTGGCGGCGGCGCATCGTACGACCCGGCAACCGGCAAGGTCACGGGGCCGACGTACAACATCGCAGGTGGCCAGCAGACGACGATCAGCGATGCGATCAACGTGTTGAATCAAGGCTGGAACGTGACGACGAGCGGCAATGCAAGCGGCACGTCGGTGACGGCGATCAAGCCGGGCGACACGATGACGGTCGACGGTGGCAAGAACATCGCGCTGACGCAGGACGGTTCGAAGATCTCGATCGCGACGAGCGACACGCCGACGTTCGCGAGTGTGGGAATCGACAATGGTGGCCCGATGCTGTCGGGTTCGGGTCTCGACATGGCGAACCAGAAGATCACGAACGTGGCGCAAGGCGACGTATCGGCAAGTAGTTCGGATGCCGTGAACGGTTCGCAACTTCACCAGACGAACCAGACCGTGAACAACCAAGGCAACAGCACGGCCTCGGCAATTGGCGGCGGTGCATCGTATGACCCGGCAACCGGCAAGGTGACGGGTCCGACGTACAACATCGCAGGCGGCCAGCAGACGACGATCAGCGATGCGATCAACGTGTTGAATCAAGGCTGGAACGTGACGACGAGCGGCAACGCGAGCGGCACGTCGATGACGGCGATCAAGCCGGGCGACACGATGACGGTCGACGGCGGCAAGAACATTGCGCTGACGCAGGACGGTTCGAAGATCTCGATTGCGACGAGCGATACGCCGACGTTCGCGAGTGTGGGAATCGACAATGGCGGGCCGGTGCTGTCGGGTTCGGGTCTCGACATGGCGAGCCAGAAGATCACGAACGTGGCAGCTGGGGACGTGTCCGCAAGTAGCACTGACGCCGTAAACGGTTCGCAACTTCACCAGACGAACCAGACGGTGAACAACCAAGGCAACAGCACGGCCTCGGTGATCGGCGGTGGGGCATCGTATGACCCGGCAACCGGCAAGGTCACGGGTCCGACGTACAACATCGCGGGTGGCCAGCAGACGACGATCAGCGATGCGATCAATACGTTGAATAAAGGCTGGAACGTGACGACGAGCGGCAACGCGAGCGGCACGTCGATGACGGCGATCAAGCCGGGCGACACGATGACGGTCGACGGCGGCAAGAACATTGCGCTGACGCAGGACGGTTCGAAGATCTCGATTGCGACGAGCGACACGCCGACGTTCGCGAGCGTAGGAATCGGCAATGGCGGCCCGGTGCTGTCGGGTTCGGGTCTCGACATGGCGAACCAGAAGATTACGAACATCGCGCCGGGTGACGTGTCGTCGACTAGCACCGACGCAGTCAACGGTTCGCAGTTGAACGACACGAACCAGAAGATCAAGCAGGCAAGTGATCAGGCAGTACACTACGACACGAACCCGGACGGCTCGGTCAACTACGGCAGCGTGACGCTGAACCCGGGTGGCTCGCCGGCGAAGCTCGGCAACGTGGCCGCCGGAGATGTGTCGGCGACCAGCACGGACGCGGTCAACGGTTCACAGCTGTACGAAACGAACCAGAGCGTGACGAAGTTGGGCGACACGCTCAACAACATTGCCGGCGATACGAGCGAGACGTACACCGATCAGAACGGGATCGGTATCCGCTACGCACGCACGAACGAATCCGGCCTCGCGCAGACCGATGCGTTCGCGCAGTCCCCGGGCAGCACTGCAGTCGGTTACGCGGCAACCGCAAGTGCGGACAACGCACTGGCCCTGGGTCGGGAAACGACGGCCTCGCATGCAGGCAGCGTCGCACTGGGCGCGAACGCCATCGCGGACGGCGCGACGCTCGGCAACGCCGCTTACAACCCTGGCACGGGCCCGCTCGCCGGCACGACTCCGGTCGGCGAAGTGAGCGTCGGCAGCAGCGGTGCGGAACGCCGGATCACGAACGTCGCGGCCGGCGCGGAAGACACGGACGCGGTGAACGTGAGCCAGTTGAAGGCGTTGCAATCGAGCGTCGGTGACGTGAGCGATCGTGCGGTGAAGTACGACGGCAAGCCTGGCGATCCGAAAACGCAGATCACGCTCGAAGGTCCGGCCTCGACAGACGGTGGCAAGACGGGTGGCACGAAGCTTACGAACGTGGCGCAAGGCGACGTATCGGCGACGAGCGCGGACGCGGTGAACGGCTCGCAGTTGCACCAGACGAACCAGACGGTGAACAACCAAGGCAACAGCACGGCCTCGGTGATTGGCGGCGGTGCATCGTACGACCCGACAACCGGCAAGGTCACGGGGCCGACGTACAACATCGCGGGCGGCCAGCAGACGACGATCAGCGACGCGATCAATACGTTGAATCAAGGCTGGAACGTGACGACGAGCGGCAACGCGAGCGGTACGTCGGTGACGGCGATCAAGCCGGGCGACACGATGACGGTCGACGGTGGCAAGAACATTGCGCTGACGCAGGACGGTTCGAAGATCTCGATCGCAACGAGCGACACGCCGACGTTCACGAGCGTGGGGATCGACAACGGCGGCCCTGTGTTGTCCGGCTCGGGCCTGGACATGTCCGGCCAGAAGGTCACGAGCGTCGCGCCGGGTGACGTTTCGGCGAGTAGCACTGACGCAGTCAACGGTTCGCAGTTGAACGACACGAATCAAAAGATCAAGCAGGCAAGCGACCAAGCGGTGAAGTACGACACGAACCCGGACGGCTCGATCAACTATGGCAGCGTGACGCTGAACCCGGGTGGCGTGCCGTCGAAGCTCGGCAACGTGGCGGCAGGCGACGTGTCGGCGACCAGCACGGACGCGGTGAACGGTTCGCAGTTGCACCAGACGAACCAGACCGTGAACAACGTGGGCGACAGCACGGCCTCGGCAATTGGCGGCGGCGCATCGTACGACCCGGCAACCGGCAAGGTCACGGGCCCGACATACAACATCGCAGGCGGCCAGCAGACGACGATCAGCGATGCGATCAACGCGTTGAATCAAGGCTGGAACGTCACAACGAGCGGTAATGCGAGCGGTACGTCGATGACGGCGATCAAGCCGGGCGACACGATGACGGTCGACGGCGGCAAGAACATTGCGCTGACGCAGGACGGCTCGACGATCTCGATTGCGACGAGCGATACGCCGACGTTCACGAGCGTGGGAATCGACAATGGCGGCCCGGTGCTGTCGGGTTCGGGTCTCGACATGGCGAGCCAGAAGGTCACGAACGTGGCGGCAGGCGACGTATCGGCGACCAGCACGGATGCGGTGAACGGTTCGCAGTTGCACCAGACGAACCAGACCGTGAACAACGTGGGCGATAGCACGGCCTCGGCAATTGGCGGCGGTGCATCGTACGACCCGGCAACCGGCAAGGTCACGGGCCCGACGTACAACATCGCGGGTGGTCAGCAAACGACGATCAGCGATGCGATCAATACGTTGAATCAAGGCTGGAACGTGACGACGAGCGGCAACGCGAGCGGTACATCGATGACGGCGATCAAGCCGGGCGACACGATGACGGTCGACGGCGGCAAGAACATTGCGCTGACGCAGGACGGTTCGAAGATCTCGATTGCGACGAGCGACACACCGACGTTCACGAGCGTAGGAATCGACAATGGTGGCCCGATGCTGTCGGGTTCGGGTCTCGACATGGCGAACCAGAAGATCACCCATGTCGCGCCCGGTGAGGTGTCGTCGGCGAGTACAGACGCAATCAATGGCTCGCAACTGAACGACACGAATCAGAAAGTCAAGCAGGCAAGCGATCAGGCGGTGAAGTACGACACGAACCCGGATGGCTCGATCAACTACAACAGCGTGACGCTGAACCCCGGCGGCTCGCCGGCGAAGCTCGGCAACGTGGCGGCAGGCGACGTGTCGGCGACCAGCACGGACGCGGTCAACGGTTCACAGCTGTACGAAACGAACCAGAGCGTGACGAAGCTGGGCGACACGATCACGAATATTGCAGGTGACACGAGCCAGTCGTACACCGATCAGAACGGGGTCGGCATTCGATACGCACGCACGAACGAAGCGGGCTTGCCGCAAACGGATGCCTTTGCGCAAGCACCGGGCAGCACGGCTGTCGGCTATGCAGCAACCGCGAGTGCAGACAACGCACTGGCGCTGGGCCGTGAGGCATCGGCCACGCATGCGGGCAGCGTCGCACTGGGTGCGAACGCGATCGCGGACGGCGCGACGCTCGGCAACGCCGCGTACAACCCGGGTACTGGCCCGCTCGCGGGCACGACTCCGGTCGGCGAAGTGAGCATCGGCAGCAGCGGTGCGGAACGCCGGATCACGAACGTAGCGGCGGGCGCGGAAGACACGGACGCGGTGAACGTGAGCCAGTTGAAGGCATTGCAATCGAGCGTCGGTGACGTGAGCGACCGCGCGGTGAAATACGACGGCAACCCGGGCGGCCCGAAGACGCAGATCACGCTGGAAGGCGCGGCCTCGACGGACGGCGGGAAGACGGGCGGCACGAAGATCACGAACGTGGCGCAAGGCGACGTATCGGCCAACAGTACGGACGCGGTCAACGGTTCACAGCTGTACGAAACGAACCAGAACGTGACGAAGCTGGGCGACACGATCACGAATATTGCGGGTGACACGAGCCAGTCGTACACGGATCAGAACGGAATCGGCATTCGCTACGCACGCACGAACGAAGCGGGCCTGCCGCAAACGGATGCCTTTGCGCAAGCACCGGGCAGCACGGCTGTCGGCTATGCAGCAACCGCGAGTGCAGACAACGCACTGGCGCTGGGCCGTGAGGCATCGGCCACGCATGCGGGCAGCGTCGCACTGGGTGCGAACGCGATCGCGGACGGCGCGACGCTCGGCAACGCCGCGTACAACCCGGGTACTGGCCCGCTCGCGGGCACGACTCCGGTCGGCGAAGTGAGCATCGGCAGCAGCGGTGCGGAACGCCGGATCACGAACGTAGCGGCGGGCGCGGAAGACACGGACGCAGTGAACGTGAGCCAGTTGAAATCGGTGGAAGCGAACGTCAGCGACCTGAGCGCGGGCGTCGTGAAGTACGACCGCAATCCCGACGGCTCGATCGACTACACGCACGTGACGCTGAACCCGGGCGGCGCGCCGACGACGATCTCGAACGTCGCGGCAGGCGAACTGTCGGCGACCAGCACGGACGCGGTCAACGGCTCGCAACTCTACGAGACGAATCAGAACGTGACGCGACTGGGTGACCAGGTCGACAACATCGCGAACGGCGGCGGCATCAAGTACTTCCACGCGAACGGCGGTGCGACGCCGCTGCCGGATTCCCGGGCGGATGGCGCCGGCAGCACGGCGATGGGGCCGGCGGCGACCGCGAACGGGGCGAACTCGGTCGCGGTCGGCAACGGCGCGGTCGCGAACAAGGATGGCGACGTCGCGCTGGGCGCGGGCTCGGTGGCCGATCGTGGCGCCGAGAAATACGAGGGCAAGTATTCCGGCGCGGACAACACGACGGCCGGCACGGTGTCGGTCGGCGCGCCGGGCGCCGAGCGCACGATCAGCAACGTGGCCGACGGCCGCGAGGCGACGGATGCGGTGAACGTGCGCCAGCTCGACGGTGCGGTCGAGGAGGCGAAGAAATACACCGACGACAGCATCAAGAAGGTCGCGGGCGACGTCGTCGAGGTTGGCGACAAGCTGGACAAGCTCGGCGATCGTGTGACGAACGTCGAAGGCGACGTGACCAACATCAAGAAGGGCGCGGGCGGCATGTTCCAGGTCAGCCAGGATCAGACGCCGGTCGCGCCGTCCGCGAGCGGCAGCAATTCGGTGGCGGGCGGTGCAGGCGCGGTCGCGTCGGGCTCGAACAGCACGGCGCTCGGCAACCAGGCGAGCGCAACGGGCAGCAGTTCGACGGCGGTCGGTAACGGCGCGAAGGCGTCGGGCAACAACGCGGTCGCGCTGGGCGCGGGTTCCGACGGCAGCCGCGACAACGCGGTGTCGGTGGGTGCGGTAGGCCAGGAGCGCCAGATCGTCAACGTCGCGCCCGGCACGGCCGGCACCGACGCAGTCAACGTCAACCAGCTGCACGACATAGCGCGCGGCCTCGGTAGCCAGATCGCCGGCGTGCGCAGCGACATGCAGAGCATGGACCACCGCCTGACCGCCGGCGTCGCCACGGCGATGGCGATGGCCGGCCTGCCGCAGGCATACCTGCCGGGCCGGAGCATGGTCGCGATCGGTGGCGGCACATGGCGCGGCGAAAGCGGCGTCGCGCTCGGCCTGTCGACGGTGTCCGACAACGGCAACTGGGTCGTCAAGGGCAGCGCGAGCAGCACGTCGCGCGGGGACGTCGGCGCATCGGTCGGCGTCGGCTACCAGTGGTAAGCACGCGCCTCTCATGAACGTCATTCACATTGGAGATCAACGATCCATGCACAACCCGCAACATCGTCCATCCGGGCCGGCCGTGCGCGCGGCGGCCGCTGCGTGTCTCGCCGTGGCCCTCGCGGGCTGCGGCAGCCTCAGCACCGTCACGCCGGAAGGCACGACCGAGCAGCCCGTGTTCCCGGACGCGAGCCACGCGACAGCCAGCGACGGCGCGTGGCCGAACTTCGACGACCTGCGCAGCGTGCGCGCCGGCATGAGCAAGCCGCAGCTTTACGCGTTGCTCGGCCCGCCGCATTTCTCCGAAGGGCTGATCGGCGTGCGCGAATGGGATTACCTGTTCCACCTGCAGTCGAAGGGCGGCCCGATCCAGTGCCAGTACAAGGTGCTGTTCGACCAGGACCGGCTGGCGCGCACGTTCCTGTGGGAGCCCGCAAGCTGCGCGGACGCGCTCGGTCAGGCCGCCCGTTCGTAATGCGCCGTAGGCCGCGGCACCGAGCGGCGGGGCGCGCGGTGTCCTCTGCGAGCGGCGGCCCGCCGTCGTGTCGCGCCACCGCGTGCGTTTGCTGGTGCGGTGAGCGAAAATCGGTTCGCGGTGCGCGCACGCATCGACCGACAGGAGACGACATGACGCAACCGGACGAAGCGGCGCGTACGCGCTGCGTTGCATGGCAGATCGAGCGGAGCTGGCAGGCGGTCGAATGGTGCCGGCTGGCCGAGTCGCGCACGGGCATCGACCTGTCGGGCTTGGTCGCGGGTGCGCTCGACGGCACGCCGTTTCGCGTCGACTATGCTATCGCGTGCGATGCGGACTGGCTGACGCGGACGGTGCGCGTGAACTACTGGCTCGACACGGCACCGCCGCGACAGCGCGAGATCCGGTGCGAAGCCGGGCGATGGACGATCGACGGTGCCGACGCGCCGGCGCTCGAAGGCGCGACCGACATTGATCTCGGTTTCAGTCCGTCGACCAATACGCTGCCGATCCGGCGTCTCGGGCTGGACGTCGGCGCGGCGGCGGTGATCCGCACGGCATGGCTGCGTTTTCCGGACTTCGACATCGTGCGCGGCGAGCAGCGCTATGCGCGGATCGCGGAGGAGGTGTACCGCTACGAGAGCGGCACGTATGCGGCCGACATCGCGATCGACGACGCGGGCCTCGTCACCGGTTACGACGAATGGCGGCGCATCGGTGCGACGCGCTCGCCATGACCGCGGCGCAGCGACAAGACGCCAACGTCAACGCGCGTTGGCAACCGTGACCTTGCCGGGAATCAGCTTCAGCGTGCTGAACGCATCGGCGATGTTCTGCTGGTACGCGAGCGTCGCGTCGGTGATCGGCTGCACGCCGTAGCCGGCCCGCTTCAGCGCGACTTCGAGCGTCGGCGCGTCGAGGCCGACGAGCGGCGACAATTGCGCGGCGACTTCCGGAATATGGTCGCGTCCCCAGCGATCGACCGCGTCGACTTCTTCAAGCAGCGTGCGCACCACCTGCGGCTGCGCGGCCGCATATTTGCGCGCGGCAAGGTAGTACTGCGTGTTGCGCACGAGCCCGTCGCCGTTCGCGACGACGCGCGCGCCGAGCTGCCGTTCGGCGGCGGCCAGATACGGATCCCATATCACCCACGCGTCGACGCTGCGCTGCACGAATGCGGCGCGCGCGTCGGCAGGCGTCAGGTAGATCGGTTGGATGTCGGCATAGGTGAGGCCCGCGTGTTCGAGTGCCTTCACGAGCAGATAATGCACGTTCGAACCCTTGTTGAACGCGACCTTCTTGCCGCGCAGCTGCGCGACGTTGCGGATCGGCGAATCGGGCAGCACGACGATCGCCTCGCCGTGCGGCGCGGGCGGTTCGTTGCCGATGTAGACGAAATCGACGCCGGCCGCCTGCGCGAAGATCGGTGGCGTTTCGCCGACCGTGCCGACGTCGATCGCGCCGGCGTTCAGCCCTTCGAGCAATTGCGGGCCGGCCGGAAACTCCAGCCATTGCACCGTGACGCCCTGGCTCGCGAGCCGCTTCTCGAGCGTGCCGCGCGCCTTGAGCACGACGAAGTTGCCGTATTTCTGGAAACCGATGCGCAGCCGCGTGCCGCCTTGCGCGTACGCGGCGAGCCCTGAGAGCGGGCCGAGCGCGAGCCCGGCCAGCCCGGCGGCCGCGCCATGCAGCAACCGGCGGCGGCGCGGGTTCTCCGGAGTCGTTTCAACGTGTGCGTGTGGCGTGTCGTTCATCGAGGCGTCCTGCTGGCGGGTTCACGGGCCGCGCGGGCGTGCGGCGCGGTCGGCGCAGGACGAAGCCGGATGCGGGCGATGCGCGCAGCCAGCCGGCCCGCGCCGGATTCAGGACGATACGGCCGCGCGGGTTGGCGGCCAACCAATGAATCCGCATATGCAAATCAGCGGCGGGACGATAGGGGCGGCGCGGCGCCCGGCGGCGGCCTTTGCTCAGTCGGTGCCGAGCGGGCTTTCCTCGATCGAGTCGACGCGATCCGGATAGAACGCAAGATGGGCGCGAATCGATTCGACGGCCGGGTACGGATGCTCGTACGTCCATACCGCGTCGGTCGCGCGCGCACCGCCGGCCGGAATCGAGTAGTACGCGCAATCGCCCTTGTACGGGCAGTACGTCGCGTGGTCGGTGCGTTGCAGCAGCGACAGGTCGGCATCCTCGCGCGGGATGTACAGCACGGCCGGATAGCTGGCCTCGCGCAGCGCCAGCGCGCGACGCGTATCGGCGACGACCTTGCCGGCCACCTTGACCACGACGCGCGACGGATGCGGTTCGATCGTGATCGGATGATCGGGGCCCGGCGACTTCACGGGACGAGCGGGCGTATCGGGACTGAGCGACATCGTAGGTTCTCCAGGACGTGGCGGCGCACCGGCGGGCACGCCGTGCCGGTGCGCGCGCGCCGGGCGGACGCCCGCGCGCCGTTGCCGGCGTTGGCCAACCGATACGATGCACCCATTCCGCGGAAGCTGCAGGGGGACGGAAGACGGGGCGCTGTGCGGGCGGGATCCGTGTCGCGCCGCCGGCTTCCGGCGCTCGCATGGACGTTCTCATGCAGCGGCAGCGGGATGCATGCGCGACGATAAGCAACGCCGAATTAATTGGTAAGCGATCGGCTGGAGGCGCGCGAAGATCGGCGGTCGTCATTCACGTGACCGTCCAATCTTTCCGCCATCATGAAGACTCCATCCGTATCATCCACCGCGCGCCGTGCACGGCGCGCATCGCGTGCCGGTGTGGCGCTGCGTGGCGTGGCCGTGTCGCTGCTGCTCGCCGGTGCGGTTTCGCACGCATTCGCCGCGCCGGCGGGCAAGACGCTCGTGTACTGCACCGAAGGCAGTCCAGCCGGCTTCGATCCGGGCCAGCACACGACGAGCACCGATTTCGACGCGAGCACGTACACGGTCTACAACAGCCTCGTGCAGTTCAAGCGCGGCACGCTCGATCTCGCGCCGTCGCTCGCGACGAGCTGGGACGTGTCGTCCGACCAGCGCGTCTATACGTTCCACCTGCGGCGCGGCGTGAAGTTCCAGACGACCGCCTGGTTCAAGCCGACGCGCCCGTTCCAGGCCGACGACGTCGTGTTCACGTTCCGCCGGATGCTCGATCCGGACGATCCGTTCCGCAAGGCCTACCCGGTCAGCTTCCCGTATTTCAGCGATCTCGGCTTCGATCGCAACATCGAGCGCATCGAGAAAGTCGACGATGACACGGTGCGCTTCGTGCTGAAGTCGCCCGACGTCGTGTTCGTGCGCAATCTCGCGATGGCGTTCGCGTCGGTCCTGTCGGCCGAATATGCCGCACAGCTCACGGCGCGTCATCGCGAGGCCGACATCAACCAGTTCCCGGTCGGCACGGGGCCGTTCCAGTTGCGCGCGTACCAGAAGGACGCGCTGATCCGCTACGACGCGAATCCCGACTACTGGAAACCGGACGACGTGAAGCTCGCGCATCTGGTGTTCGCGATCACGCCGGATCCGGCCGCGCGACTGCAGAAGCTGGTGACCGGCGAGTGCCAGGTGTCGGTGTTCCCGCGTCCTGCCGACCTGGAGACGGTGCGGCGCGACCCGAAGCTGACGCTGTTCTCGGGGATGGGCTTCAACGTCGGTTTCGTCGCATACAACACGCAGCATCCGCCGCTCGATCGCGTCGACGTGCGGCGCGCGCTCGACATCGCGATCGACAAGGCGGCGATCATCAGGACGGTGTTCAACGGCGATGCGAAGATCGCGACGAACCCGATGCCGCCGTCGCAATGGTCGTACAACCCACGCCTGAAGGACGCGCCGCGCGATCCGGCCGCCGCGAAGGCGCTGCTCGCGCAGGCGGGCTTCCCGAACGGTTTCGACCTGACGTTGTGGGCGATGCCGGTGCAGCGCCCGTACAACCCGAATGCGCAGCTGATGGCGCAACTGATCCAGCAGGACTGGGCGAAGATCGGCGTGCGCGCGAAGATCGTCAGCTACGAATGGGGCGAGTACAACCGCCGTGCGAAGCACGACGGCCAGCACGACGCGATCCTGTACGGCTGGTCGGGCGACAACGGCGACCCCGACAACTGGCTCGGCACGCTGCTCGGCTGCGACGCGGTGCACGGCAGCAATCTCGCGAAATGGTGCAACGCGGACTTCGAGCGGCTCGTCGATGCGGCGCGCACGAACGCGGACGTCGCGAAGCGCACGTCGCTCTACGAGCAGGCGCAGGTCGTGTTCAAGGATCAGGTGCCGTTCACGCCGATCGCCACGTCGATCGTGTCGCTGCCGCTGTCGAAGCGCGTGCACGGGCTCACGTTCTCGCCGCTCGGCGGCCACCGGTTCGACGGCGTGTGGCTGGATTGAACGCAGGAGACGGCGCCGGCGCGCGCGTGCGCGCCGGTTGTCGTCGCGACGACGGTCAGTTCAGTGCGACCGCCGCCGCCGCCTCGACGGGCGAGCCTTCGAGTGCGACGGACGGGCGGCCGTCGGGGCCGACCGGCACGTCGCCGACGAGCGTGGTGCGATAGAGCTGGCGATCGAAGTCGAGATCGAAGATGTCGACCGGCGCGAGATGCGCGGTCGCGCGGTTGTCCCAGAACGCGATGCTGCGCGGCTCCCACTTGAAGCGGATCGTGAATTCCGGCCGCGTCACGTGTTCCCACAGCAGTTCGAGCAATGCCTGGCTTTCGCGCGGCGTGAGCCCGACGATCGACTTCAGGAAACTCGGGCTCGCGTACAGCGCGCGTTCGCTGGTCTCCGGATGCACGCGCACCAAAGGATGCTCGGTCACGAGCGGGCGGCGCTCGACGGCTGCGTCGAACGCGCCGGTCGCGCGGGCGCCGGCCGGCGGCGTGAAGCGATGAATGCCGCGCAGGCCGTCGACGAAGCCGCGCAGCGGCGCGGACAGCGTGTCATAGGCACGCACGAGGTTGGTCCACTGCGTGTCGCCGCCGTACGGCGGAACCGTCACGCCGCGCAGGATCGAGGCCCACGGCGGATTGACGGCGGCCGTCACGTCGGTGTGCCAGCCCGTCCACGGCCGGCGCACCGGCTCGCCGTCGAAACGCGTCGCCTTGCGGTGCTTCGCGATCGAATAGACGGCCGGATGACCGTCGACGTGCCCGAATACCGGGTGGCCGACCGTCGGCTCGCCGAACTGCGCGGAGAACGCGACGTGCTGCTCGTGCGTGAGGAACTGCTCGCGAAAGAAGATCACGCGCCACTTCAGCAGCGCCGCGCGAATCGCGGCGATCTGCGGCGTGGTCAACGGTTGGGTGAGGTCGACACCGCGTATCTCCGCGCCGATGTGGGCGGACAGCGGAATCACGTCGACCGGCTGGGCGGCGGGTTCGAGTAGGGCGCTCATGCGACGCTCCTGGCGGAAGTGGGCAGGGTGAACGGCCGGCGACATCGTTGCGCATGCACGCGTCGGCCCGGTGGCGGGAAGGTCATGGTCGGATCCTCCGGTCGGGAAGGCAGGGATACGGTGATGCAGAAGCGGGACCGCGCATGGCGGCGGCCGGCGCCGCCATGCGCGAACCTCATTGCAGCGTGGCGCCCGGCCCCTTCAGCACGACGCTGCGGCGGCCGTCGATGCCGACCGGCACGTCGCCGTGCACGGTCGCGCGACGCACGACGCGGCGCGCATCGCCGTAGTCGTTGATCGCATAGTGCTGCGTCGCGCGGTTGTCCCAGATCGCGACGTCGCCTTGCTGCCAGTTCCAGCGCACGGTGTTCTCGAGCCGTGTCACGTGTTCGTGCAGCACCTGCTGCAGATGCGCGGAATCCTGCGACGACAGCCCCTTGATCTTCTGCACGAAGTGCCCGAGCACGAGCGTGCGCTCGCCGGTCTCCGGATGCACGCGCACGACGGGGTGCTCGGTCTCGTAGACGGTCGACGTGAACACTTCGCGGTAGCGCTTCAATTGCGTGTCGTCGGCATGCACGTGCGTCGACGCGTAGTCGTATGCGTTCGTGTGCAGCGCCCATAGCGTGTCGACGAGGGCGCGCAGCGATTCCGGCAGGTGCGTGTAGGCGGCCGCGGTGTTGGCCCACACGGTGTCGCCGCCGAACGGCGGGATCACGACCGCGCGCAGGATCGACACCTTCGGGTAGGCATCGACGAACGTCACGTCGGTGTGCCACGAGTTGGCGCGCGCGCCGTGCGCGGAATCGAGTTCGAGCAGATGCGCGCTGCCGTCGACGGACGGCACGGTCGGGTGCGCGACGGTGTCGCCGAAGCGGCGTGCAAACGCCTCCTGCGCGGCGTCGTCGAGATGGCCCTGGTTGCGGAAGAACAGCACCTTGTGGCGCAGCAGCGCGGCGTGGATCGCGTCGAACGTCGCGTCGTCGAGCGTGCCCGACAGCCGGACGCCGGCGATTTCGGCGCCGATCCGGCCGGCGACCTGGCGAAGCTGAAGCGGATCGGCTGCCGTGCGCGGTGCGGCAGCGTGTGAAGCATGCGATGACGGGTGAGCGGCGTGCTGGACTTCGGACATCGGGAGTCTCCTGGTCGGGTCGGTTGAGTCTCCATTCAAGCAGGGACCGCGCGGAACCGGAACCGATGAATCGTCACAACCTTAGTGCGCGCCGTGATGATCAATATCTGTCGTCATGCTGAACGAATCGTGCGCGACGGACGGCGCTGCCGCGCGACGCAGGCCGTGCAGGCGCGTGCTACCACGCGAGCCGCCATGCGCCGATGCGGTGCGTCTCGGCCGCGGCGATCCGCGTGCCGCCGTCGCCGCCGTCACCCGGCGGCGCGCGATCGTCGAAATCGGCGAGCACCGTATCGCGCAGCCGCGCGAATTCCGGCGAATCGCGCCGGCGCGGCCGCGGCAACGCGACGTCGACGATTCGCTCGATGCGCCCCGGGCGCGGCGCCATCGTGACGACGCGATCGCCCAGGTACACGGCCTCGTCGACATCGTGCGTGACGAGCACCATCGTGATGCGCTCCTGCTCCCAGATGCGCAGCAGCTCGTTCTGCATGCGCGCGCGCGTCTGCGCATCGAGCGCGCCGAACGGCTCGTCGAGCAGCAGCACGCGCGGCCGGTTCACGAGGCCGCGCGCGATCGCGACGCGCTGCGCCATCCCGCCCGACAACTGGTTCGGGTACGCATGCTCGAAGCCGTTCAGCCCGACGAGCGCGATGTGCTCGGCCACCGCGCGCCGCTTTTGCGCGGCGTCGAGCGGTGCGTTGCGCAGCGCGGCCTCGACGTTCTGCGCGACGGTCAGCCACGGAAACAGCCGGTGATCCTGGAACACGATCCCGCGCTGCAGCGACGTATCGCGCACGAGCGCGTCGCCGGCACGGATTTCGCCCGCATAGTCGGTATCGAGCCCTGCGATCAACCGCAGCAACGTCGACTTGCCGCAGCCGCTCGCGCCGACGATCGTCACGAACTCGCCGGCGCGCACGTGCAGCGACACGTCGTCGAGTACGGCGAGCGTCGCGCCGCGTTGCGCATAGCGCTTGCTCACATGGAGGATATCGAGCGAATCGGAAGCGAGGGTCGTCATGGCGGAAAGGGAAGCGACAGGAAAGAAGAGGGCGATTACCGTTGCAGGTCGCCGCGACGGGCCAGCACCTTGCGCTCGACGGCGCGCGCGACCGCGTTCAGCGCCCAGCCGGTCACGCCGACGACGATGATCCCGAACAGCACGAGGTCCATCCGGAACTGCTCGCTGCCGTCGATCAGCGTGTTGCCGATCCCGCTGCCCGCGACGAGCAGGTATTCGGCGCCGAGCGTCGCGAGCCACGAATAGATGAGACCGAGATACAGCCCGGTGAAGATCGACGGCAGCGCGGCCGGCAGGATCACGTAGCGCACGAGCTGAAGCCGCGAGTAGCGCAGCGCGCGTGCGACGTCGACATAGGTGCGCGGCACCGCGTGAATGCCGTCGCACGTGTGGGCCGCTACCGGCAGCAGCGCGGCGAGCGACAGGAACACGACCTTGGCGACGTCGCCGAGGCCGAACCACACGGAAATCAGCGGAATCCATGCGAACAGCGAGATCTGCTTGAACGTGTCGAAGCTGGGGCCGACGATGCGCGTCGCGATACGCGACAACCCGAGCGCTGCGCCGAGCAGCAGGCCGCCCGTCGCGCCGATCGCGAAGCCGCACGCTTCGCGCGCGAGCGATGCCGACAGCGCTCGCGCGAGCGCGCCGCTGGTCGTCTGTGTCCATGCGGTATGCAGCACGTCGGCCGGGCCGACCAGCAGCCCGCTTTTGACGAGATGCGCTGCAGAGATCGCCCACCAGATCGCGAGCGCCGCGAGCGGCAGGACGAAGCCGCGCCAGTCGGGCGCGGACAGGCGGCGGGTGAGTGCGGGCGCGGCGTGCGGCGTGGACGTGGCGGAATGCGTCACGGAAAAGCTCCTTGAATCGGGTTCAGCCGCGGAACGCGGACGGCACGCCGCGGCGCAGCCGGGCTTCGAGCGCATCGAGCAGCCGGTTGATCGCGAAGCCGACCGCGCCGACCACGATCACCGCGGCCATCACGAGATCGAGCTGGAACAGCTGGCGTCCGTACACGATCAGGTAGCCGAGCCCTTCCGACGACGCGACGAGCTCGACGACGACGAGCGCGAGCCACGACTTCGTGAATGCGAGCCGCACGCCGGTCGCGAGCGTCGGGATCGCGGCGGGCAGCACGACATGGAGAATGCGCTGGCGTCGCGTATAGCCGAAGATGCGCGCGACTTCGTCGAGCGCGGGCGGCGTCTGACGGAAGCCCTGCAGCGTGCTCAACGTGACGGGGACCAGCGCCGCGTGCGCGATCAGCAGGTACTTCAGCGGTTCGCCGACGCCGACGAGCAGCAGCAGGAACGGCAGCCAGCCGAGCACGGGAATCTGCACGAGCGCGTTGAAGCTCGGCAGCACGTAGGCTTCGAGCGTGCGCGACAGGCCGAGCGCCGCGCCGGTGGCGAAGCCGAGCAGCGTGCCGACCGCGAAGCCGACCAGCACGCGCTGCAGGCTGATCAGCGTGTGGCGGGCGAGATCGCCGCTTGCCGCGAGTTCGGAGAGCGAGTCGGCCACCTGTTCGGGCGGCGGCAGGATCTGCGGGGCGATCCAGCCGCGCGCGCTGCCGACCGTCCACAGCCCGAACAGCAGCGCGGGCAGCGCCCACGGCGCGAGCAGCCACGCGACGCGTTGCACGGCCGCGGCGCGGGACGGCCGGGCGGCGAGCGCGTGCGGGTCGGACGACGAAATCGGGATCGCGGTGTCGCTCATCGGGGCGGGTCCGGTCAGGAGAGGGGCTTGCCGGTCGCGTCGTAACGCGGCCAGTAGTGTTCGAGCTTTTGCGCGCGCAGCGCATTGTCGAGATACTTCGGCTCGAACCAGCCGTCGATGTCGACCGGCTGGCGAATCAGCTTCAGCTTCAGCGCATCCTGCGCGACGGCCTTGTAGCGCGCGATCACGAACGGATCGATCAGCGGCGACAGCCGGTCCTTCAGGCGCTGGTTCGCATAGTCGGCCTGCCACGATGCATACGGCACGCCGCTCTTCGCCCACAGCTTGAACAGCGCGTCACGGTTCGCCTCGTCGGACGACCATTGCGCGCCCTTCACGAACGCGTCGACCACGCGTTGCACGATGTCGGGATGCGCGCGCTCGAAATCGTCGAGCACGAGCAGGTGGGTCTGGCGCGTGAACTGCGGGCCGTCGTTCTGCGATTCGTAGATGATTTTCGCGAGCCCCGCGTCGCGCAGCTTGTACAGCTGATAGTCGCCCACCGATGCGTCGATGCCCTTCGAAGCGAGCGCGGCGAGCGCACTCGCGGAGTCGAGATTGATCACGCGCAGGTCGCGCTCGCTCAGGCCGTTCTTCGCGAGCGCGTTGTCGGCGACGAGCTGCAGGTTGGTGCCGCGGAAGATCGACACGCGGCGGCCTTTCAGGTCCGTGATCGAGCGGATGTCGGAGTCGGGCGGCACGGCGATCTTGATGCCCGAGCGCACGCTCGCGGCGAGCAGCAGGTGCGTCTTGATCCCGTTCGCGCGCGCAAGCACGGCCGGCAGGTCGCCCTGGTACGCGAAGTCGAGCGCCTTGTTGGCGATCGCTTCGTTGACGGCCGGGCCCGCGCCCTTGAAGAACAGCCATTGCACCTTGATGCCGTCGGCCGCGAATTCCTTTTCGACGAGCTGCTGAAGCTGTACGGTGGCCCCGCTCGACCCGCCGAAGGTCGGCGGGTCGCCGGCGCCCTGCTGGGCGACGCCGATGCGGATGGTGGCAGGTTTGTCGGCGTGCGCGGCGGCGGCCGGCAGTGCGACGAGGGACGCGATCAGCAGCGATCGCAGCAGGCGCAGTGGAAGCATGAATCGATCGGTCAGGAGAACGTTGGAAAGGACGGGCCGGGGCCCGGTACGTCGAATCATTCTCGATGACGCGTCCGGCGGCGGACAAGCAACGATTTGAACTATGCTTATCGCATGGCGGCGGGTGACGAAACCCGCCGCGATCGAATGCAGCCGGTGCGGCTGCGCGGGTAACGAACAGCGCGCCGGTCGTTCAGGCGACGGCCACGGAGGCCACCATGCAAGTTCAGGACCTGACCGGCCCGCCGCTCGATTTCTGGGTGGCGATGGTGGAAGCGCTCGACGCGCCGCGCGTCGATGCTTCAGGATGCACGGTCGTCCGCGAGCCGGGCGGGGTGCCGGTGCCGTATGCGCCGTCGTCGGTGTGGGCGGATGGCGGCCCGCTCGTCGAGCGGCTGCCGTTCGCCGCGTTCGAACGTGACGGCGGCCACGGCGCGTGGCGCGCGGGGCTGCATCGCGCGGTGCCGGCGGCCGGCGAGCGCTGCACGTTCAATCAGTCGGGGCCGACGCTGCTGGTCGCCGCGATGCGCACGCTGGTCGCATCGACGTTCGGCGACGACGTGCCGGATCTCGACATGTCGAAGCCGCGATAGGGGCGGCAGCCTTCGGGTGCCTGCCCGTTATGCGGCCGACAGGTTGCGTACCGCGATCGACGCGACGTCGACGCGTTTCGGCAGGATCGCATCGGCCGCCGCGCGATCGGCGACACGTTGCAGCACGTCGATGTCCGCGCCAGTGAGTGCGCGCTGTGCAAGCGCCGCACGGCGTGCGATGTCGGAGGCCGCATCGCGCGGCAGGCGCGTGAGCGACGCATAGACGCTCGCGTAATCGGCCGGATGCGCGAGCGCCCACTGGCCGGCGCGGGCGAGCCGCGCGAGCACGTCCGACAACGCCGCGCGCTTCGCCCGATCGTCGAGCGTATCGACCGGCGACGTGAGGAACGCGAGTCCCGAATTGATCCCGCTGCCGTCGCGCACGATGCGCGCGCCGCGCCGCACCACGTTTCCGTAATACGGATCGAAGGTCGCCCAGATGCCGATCTGCTTTGCCTCGAACGCGGCGAACGCATCGACCGGCAGCACGAAGCGCACGTCGACGTCGCCCGGCGCGAGGCCGTGTTCGCGCAATGCGCCGTAGAGCTGGTATTGCGAGATGCTGCCGCGCGCCGACGATACGACGACGGTGCGCCCCTTCAGGTCCGCGACCGTACGGACCGGCGAATCCGGCTGGACGACGATGCCGAGCGACGCCGGCGAGCCGACGCGCGTCGCGACGATCCGCAGCGCCGGATCGCCGAGCGCGGCCGTCAGCACGGGCAGGTCGCCGGCCGGTGCGAGGTCGATCGCGCCCGCGCGCTGTGCTTCGAACAGCGGCGCGGCGCCCTGGAAATTCGCCCAGCGAAACCGGTACGGCGCACCGTCGAGCACGCGTGCGGCTTCGGCTAGCGCGCGCAGGCCGCCGGCCTGGTCGCCGAGCACCAGCGTGACGTTCGACAGGTCGGCATTGGCCGCGCGGGCCGGTGATGCGCCGCCGGCGAGCGGTGCGGCGGCCAGCGCGGCCACGCGCAGCAGTGCGCGGCGGCGGGCCGGGGCGGAGGGGGAAGTCATCGGCGGCAGGTCCTCGGAGATCCGCGCGCGGGCCGCGCGGCTGCCGGGCAGATTACGGAATCGGTTTTGCGTGGGCAAACATCGAATCGCGAAATGCTTATTCGCGCAACGGGAGGCGGGGAAGCACGGATGGGCGTGAACCGACCCTAGCCCGCGGCGGGGACGGTGCGCAGGAATGCGCGTACCGCGGGCGCCTTCTCGAAGCGCCGGTGCGCGAGTGCGAGTTCGGACATGATCGGCTTGCCCGCGATTGGCCGGTACACGACGCCCGGCAACGACACGCAGCCGGCGAGCGCATCCGGAATCACGGCGACCCAGCCGTTCACCGACACGCACGCGAGCACCGCCAGCAAGCCGCCCGGCCGCGCGGCGATCACCGGCGCGAAGTGGCCGCGGCGCGCGACTTCGAGCGTGCCGCGTTCCTGTTCCGGCACCGCGAAGCGCGCGTCGGCGAGATCGGCGGCGCGCACGGTCGTCATCGACGCGTAACGCGAATCGGCCGGTACCGCCGCGACGAACACGTCGCGCTGCAGCGTGACGATCCGCAGCCCGCCGGGCAGCGGCAACGGCGGGCGCACGTAAGCGAGATCGAGGCGGCCGGCGTCGAGCTGCTTCGCGACATCGTCCATCGGCACTTCACGCAGGTTCAGTTCGATGCGCGGATGCGCGGCGCGAAACGCGCCGACCGTGCGCTGCAGCGTGCCCGAATAGACGGCCGACGACACATAGCCGATTTCGATCCGGCCGAGTTCGCCGCGCTCTGCCAGCGCGGCGAGTTCGCGGCCGCGCTGCAGGTGCTCGAACGCGGCGCTTGCCTCGGCGAGAAACGCCTCGCCGGCCGCGCTCAGCGTGACCTCGCGGCGCGACCGATGGAACAGCCGCACGCCGAGCAGCCGTTCGGCTTCCTGGATCTGCCGCGTGAGCGCGGGCGGCGCCATGTCGAGCGCTTCGGCCGCGCGCGCGAAATGCAGATGCTGCGCGACGCTGAGGAACGCGCGGACGTGGCGGAATTCGAGCGAATTCATGATTGCAATTTTCGTCAATTAAACAGCATCGGTGTGTCAATGACAGGCAATACCGATCAAGCCTAGCATACGGCTCTTCCATCCTGGTCCGGAGCCGCCGATGTCCGATTTGTCCCCCGCGCCGCACGCGGGCGCGTCCGCCGCCGCGCTCGCGCGCAACCGCCTGCCGGCTGCCGCGACGCTCGCGGTCGCGTCGGCGACGTGCTCGCTGATCGTGCTCGACACGAACGTCGTTGCCGTGTCGCTGCCCAGCATCGCGCGCGGTTTTCATGCGAGCTTCGCCGACATCGAATGGGTCGTGAGCGCATACATGACCGCGTTCGCCGCATGCCTGCTGCCGGCCGGCGGCCTTGCGGACCGTTTCGGGCGCAAGCGGATGCTCGGCGCGGGGCTCGCGCTGTTCGCGCTCGCGTCGCTCGGCTGCGGTATCGCACCGTCGGCCGGCTGGCTGATCGCCGCGCGCGCGGTGAAGGGCGCAGGCGCCGCGCTGTTGCTGACGGCCGCGCTCGCGGTGATCGCGAACCGTTTCCCGGACGGGCGCGAACGGGCCCGCGCGTGGGCGATCTGGGGAATGTGCATGGGGATCGCGACGGCCGTCGCGCCGCTCGTCGGCGGCGCGATCACGCAGTGGATCGGCTGGCGCTGGGTGTTCCTGCTGAACCTGCCGGTGTGTGCGCTGCTGGCCGTCGGCGCGCGGGTGGCGATCGACGAGTCGCGCGATCCGCACGCGAAGCGCGTGGATGCGGCGGGCAGCCTGCTGTTCGGCGCGGCGCTCGCATGCGCGATCGCGGCGCTGATCGGCGCGCCGTCGCACGGCTGGCTGGCGGCCGCGACGCTCGGCCGGCTCGCGCTCGCCGCCGCGCTGCTGGCCGCGTTCATCGGCGCGGAGCGCTGGCAGGCGCGGCCGATGATCGAGCTCGCGCTGTTCCGCCAGCCGCGCTTCGTCGGCGCGGTGCTCGCGATGTTCGGCTATGCGGCGTGCGCGCAGGTGATGATGACCTTCCTGCCGCTATACCTGCAGAACGCGTTCGGGATGTCGGCGATCGACGCGGGGCTCGGCATGCTGCCGTTCGCGGCGGCGATGATCGCCGGGCCGTCGCTCGGCGCGATGCTGGCGGCGCGCGTGTCGTCCGGCGGCGTGCTGGCCGGCGGGCTCGCGCTGATCGGCGCGGGCAATCTCGTGACCGCGGCGCTGACGGCCAGCGGCGACTACCGGCTCGTCGCGCTCGGCATGTTCGTGACGGGCTGCGGCGCCGGCATCATGAACGGCGACACGCAGAAGGCGATCATGGCCTGCGTGCCGCCGAATCGCACCGGCATGGCGTCGGGCATCAGCACGACGACCCGCTTCTCCGCGATCGTGACGGCCGTCGGCGTGCTCGGCGCGGTGCTGGCCGCGAGCACGCACGCGCAGCTCGACCGGCTGCTGTCCGCCGCACCGGGGTTGCGCGGGTTCGTCGATGCGCCATTCATGTCGAGCCTGCTGGCCGGTGACCTCGCGCAGGCGCTGGAGCGCGTGCCGCCGTCGGCCGCGCGCACGCTCGCACAGGCGGCGCCCGCGGCGTTCGCGAGCGGGTTCGCGGCCGCGCTGATGGTGAGCGGCGGGCTCGCGCTCGTGGCCGCCGTCGTTGCATACAAGTTGCTTACACAACCGATGCGCGACGCGTGATCTGTCCGGCAATGGCCGCGTTGCCCATTGCACGCGACGACGCCGAGCCGTTAAGCTTGCGCGTTCCGGTTTCACGCAGCGTGTTCAAGATGTCATCGACGATCGAGATTCTGTTGCCCGTGTTCGGGCTGATCGCGGCAGGGTTCCTGTGCCGCCGACGGGGCGTACTCGGGCCGGCGGCGGCTTCCGAGCTCAACCGGTTCGTCGTGTGGCTCGCGCTACCGGCGCTGCTGTTCCAGATCATGGCGCACGCGTCGTGGCACCAACTCTATCAGCCGGCATTCGTCGCGACGTTCGCGCTGACCTGCGCGCTCGTGTTCGTCGGCGTGCTGGTGTGGCGGTTGTTCGCGGGGCGCGGGCTGGCCGATGCGAGCATCGACGCGATCGCCGCGTCGTATCCGAACACCGGCTATCTCGGCTTCCCGCTGTGCCTGCTCGCGTTCGGTACCGAGAGCCTCACGCCCACCACGATCGCGACCATTCTCGTTGCCTGCGTGCTGTTCGCCGGCGCGATCGTGCTGATCGAGATCGGGCTGCAGCGCGACCGCGCGCCGCTCAAGCTGATGTGGAAGGTGGTCGGCGCGCTGCTGCGCAATCCGCTGATCGTCGTGCCGCTGGCGGGCGTCTGCGTGTCGGCCGCACGGGTGCCGCTCGGTGCGCCGGTCGAGACCTTCCTCAAGCTGCTCGGCGCGGCGGCGAGCCCGTGTGCGCTCGTCAGCCTCGGGCTGTTTCTCGCGGAAAAGCGCGACCCGACCGGCGCCGCGCCGCGCGGCAGCATCGCGCTGACGGCGGTCAAGCTGTTCGTGCAGCCGGCGCTGGCGTGGTGGCTCGGCGTGCGCGTGTTCGCGATGCCGCCGGTGCTCGCGCAGATCGCGGTCGTGCTCGCCGCGCTGCCGACCGGCACGGGACCGTACATGCTGGCCGAATTCTACGGCCGCGAAGCGCATGTGACGTCGCGCACGATCCTGTTGTCGACGCTCGGGTCGATCGTATCGCTGTCGGTGCTGCTCATGATCGCGCGGCACGCGTGACGTCGTGCGGCCGGTGCGGCGCGCGCCGCGGGCACGCTCAGTGCGACTTCGTCGCGATCCGGTGAATGCGTGCCGCACGCGCGACGCGCGGCCGCTGTGCCGCATCGCAATGCGTCGCCTGCCGGCGGCGCGTGCGCCGCGCGGGGTCCGTAGCGGTGGAGGCAGAGGTAGAGCCGGAGGTGGGCGCGGCTGACGCATCCGCGCGCGCATCGTCCACGTTCGCGGCGACCGCTGCAACGGCCGGTTGCGTGGCTTCGGCTTCGAGCCAGCTGCGCGTCGCTTCGGCGATCAACCCGCGCAACCAGCGCACGCCGTCGACGCACGACCCCGATTCGTTCCACGTCATCCGGTAGACGATGTCCGGCGGTTCGGCCGGCAGCGCGACCGCGCCGAGCGGCAGCAGCTTCGCGTAATGGCGCGCGAGCCGGTACGTGGTGGTCAGGATCAGGTCGGAGCGCACGAGCGCATGCGCGGCGAGTTCGAAGTGCGGCAGCGTGACGACGATCCGCCGCTGCAGGCCGACGCGTTCGAGCTGCCGGTCGATCGCGCCGGACGCTTCGAGCCATGACGGCGTGGGGCACAGCTGCGCGGCCCGCGCGAACGCGTCCGCCGTCATCGCACCGTGCCGCGCGAGCGGATGCGTCGCGCGCATCAGGCACACGACGCGATCGTCGAACAGGTCGTCCTGGCGGAATCGCGACAGGCGCGCCGCGCGGTTGTCGATCACGATGTCGAGTTCGCCGTCGGCGAGCGCGCGCTCGTCGTCGAAGCCGTCGCCGAGCGGATGGAACACGAGCTGCGCGTTCGGCGCGCGTTCGCGGAACAGCGCGACGAGTTTCGGCACGAACAGCACGTTCAGGTAGTCGGGGCAGCCGATCCGGTAGGTGCGCACCGACGTGCGCGCGTCGAACGTCGGCTGCTGGATGCGGATGAAGTCGATCACGCGCAGCGCGTTGCGCAGCGGCTCGATCAGGCGTGCGCCGAACTCGGTCGGCACCATCCCGTAACGGCCGCGCACCAGCAGCGGATCGCCGAGCAGCGTGCGCAGCCGCTTGAGCGCCGCGCTCGTCGCGGGCTGCGACATGTTCAGCCGCACGGCGGCGCGCGACACGGTGCGTTCGGTGAGCAGCACGAGCAGGATGCGCATCAGCCGCGCGTCCAGCACGTCGAGCGCGCCCGTGGCGTCGCACGCGTCGGAGGGAGGGCTGGTCGGTGCCGGTGCGTGCCGCATGTCGCTACGCGTTCGTGCGGCCGGTCATTTGACGAAGGTGCCGGGCCAGCCGACGATCCGCTTCGGACGCGGCGGCGCGTACGTGCGGACCTTCGATGTCTTCAGCTTCAGGCGCACCAGCGATTCGGCGAGCGCAACCGCGGCCGATACGCCGTCGACGACGGGTACGCCCGTGCATTCCTCGATCTGCCGGTCGAGGCCGGCCATCCCGCCGCAGCCGAGGCAGATCACTTCCGCGTGATCGTCCTTCACCGCGCGCTGTGCCTCGCCGACGATCGATTCGATCGCACGCGCCGGATTTTCCTCGAGCTCGAGCACCGCGAGACCGCTCGCGCGCACCGACGCGCAGCGCGCATCGAGCCCGGCAAGCTTCAGGCGATCCTCGATCAGCGGCACCGTGCGATCGAGCGTCGTGACGACGGAGTAGCGGTGGCCGAGCAGCATCGCGACGCTCGCGGCCGCTTCGGTGATGTCGACGACGGGCACCGTCAGCAGTTCCTGCAGCCCTTCGCGGCCGTGTTCGCCGTAGCCGGCCTGGATCACCGCGTCATACGGTTCGTCGTAGCTCAACACGCGCTCCATCACGGCGATCGCCGCGAGGTAGCTCTCGAAGTTGCCTTCGACCGACTCCGCGCCGAAGCGCGGCGTCAGCCCGACGATCTCCGTGCCGGGGGAGGCCGCAGCCTGCGCTTGCGCGGCGATGGCGTCGGTGATCGATTCGGTCGTGTTGACGTTGACTACCAGGATTCTCATCGGTGTACTCCGTGTGCGTGCATCAGTGTTGGGCGCAGGGGACCGCGATGTGTTCGCCCGAGCGCTCCTCGTATTGCCGTTTGCGATCGGCCGTCAGCCAGTACACGCTGCCCGCGATGGCGGCGCCGAGCAGCCACGAGAACGGCGTCAGCGCGCTGAAGGCCGGCACGACGGCGAGCGTGATCGAGATCAGCGCGGACGGCACGAGCGCCGCGAGCGCCTTGCGGTTCACGCCGCCCTTGTAGAAATACGCGCCGGTCGGCGCTTCGGTGTAGAGGTCCGGCACGTTCACGCGCTGCTTGCGCACGAGCCAGTAGTCGACCGTGATGATCCCGTACAGCGGGCCGAGCAGCGCGCCCAGGCCGGACAGGAAGTAGACGATCACGACCGGGCTGTTGTACAGGTTCCACGGCAGGATCAGCACCGCGATCGTCGCGCTGATCAGGCCCGCGCGGCGGAACGACAGGCGGTGCGGCGCGAGGCTCGTCAGCACGAAGGCCGGCGCGACGAAGTTCGCCATGATGTTCACCGCGACCGTCACGATCAGGAACGCGAGGCAGCCGAGCACGAGGAACAGCTTGTTCGGCACCGTCGCGATGATTTCCGTCGGGCTGTGGATGATGTGGCCGTTCAGCTTGAACTGCGCGCCCGCGAGCACGAAGCTGATCGTCGCGAACACCAGGATGTTGACCGGCAGGCCCCAGAAGTTGCCGACCTTCACCGTCTTCGCGCTCGGCGACGAGCGCGCGAAATCGCAGAAATTGAGCACCAGCGTGCCGTAGATCGCGAGCCACAGCGAGCCGCCCGCGAACACCTCGGTCCACATCTTCAGGCCGGTCATCGGCTTGCCGATCGACATCGCGAGATGGCCGCCCGTGCGGCTGAACATCCACGCGGCGAGCGACAGCGTCGTGACGAGGATGACCGGGCCGGCGAGCCCTTCGTACTTGCGGACCATTTCCATCCCGTACGTGAGGATGCCGATCTGCACGAGCCAGATCGCGACGAACGTGATCCAGCCGAGCGATGACAGCCCGAAGATCGCGTTCTGGTCGAATGCGGCGAGGCCCGGCCAGATCGCGGTGAGCAGCACGCGCAGCACGACCGACGCGAGATAGGTCTGGATGCCGAACCAGGCGATCGCGATCACCGCGCGGATCATCGCGGGCAGCATCGCGCCGTAGATGCCGAAGCTCATCCGGCTGATCACCGGGAACGGCACGCCGGTCTTCTGGCCCATGTAGCCGGTGAGATTCATGAAACAGTAAACGAGCACCGCGCCGATCGCGAGCGAGGCGAGCATCTGCCAGCCCGACAGGCCGAGCGCGAACAGGCCGATGGCGAACGAGTAGTTCGCGATGTTGTGCACGTCGTTGGTCCACAGCGCAAAGATGCTGTAGCGGCCCCAGGTGCGGCCTTCGGCCTGGGTCGGCGCGAGGTCGGGGTTGTGCAGCCGCGGGCTTAGCGCCGGGTCGCGCGTGGCCGTATCGGTTCGATGCAATGCGTCGTCCGCGCCGAGCACGATGCCCGCGCCGTGAGTAGCTTCCAGTTGCACGCCTTGTCTCCTTCCATGTACGGGGCGCGAACCGGCAGCGTGTGCACGCAGCGCGGGCCTGGCCACCGTGGACGTTATGTCTCGGATTTGTTCGCGAGTATGGGCGGCGGCCGCGGCGATGGGAAATTAAATATTCGGCTAGGCGTCAGTGGAAAAATGAATGGGGCGCGACCACCGGCGAGCGGGTCCGGAGGCACGCGAATTGCGTGTCAACGGGCTCCATCCACATCGACATCAGCGGAGGTGTCATGCAGCGATATTCCATTCGTCACGTATCGCGAGCCGTCTTCGCCGGCATCCTGATCGCCGGCCTGGCGGCGGGGGCGGGCTGTCAGAAGAAGAGCGACAACGACACCGGCGCCGGTGCAAGCTCCGACACGAGCGCCACGGGCGGCATGTCGGCTGCGCCGTCCACCGCGCCGTCGGGCACGCCGAGCAGCGACGCGGCCGGCAGCGACAGCGGCGCGAGCATGCCGGGTGCGGCTTCCGCACCGGCGGGCGCGAGCGGCGGCTGACCCGCGAGCGCAGGCGGCGCGCCGTGTGCGCTGCGGCCGCCTGCCTGTCGTCATGATGTCGTGCCGGCGCGGCACGTGCGTCCCGTGGCGCACGTGCGCGCCGGGCCGTGCGTGAAAGATTTGCAAGGACCGTTGTAGCGATTCCCGGACCGGCGCCGTGCAGCACGCCGGCGCGCGCCGTCCGGAACAGGAGGTGCGATGCAGAACGCGGAATCGAATCCAACCCCGAAACAGCAGCGGGAACAGATCGAGCGAAGCCCCGTGAAGACGCCGGCGGCCGGCGACATGCCGGATGCCGCGACGCAGGCCGCCGAGGCCCGCCGGCGGCCGCAGTCGCCCGAGTCGATCGCCGCGAAGCATCCGACCGGCCTGCCGCCGATCGACGTCGATGCGCATGCGGTCGACAGCGGCGATCCGGTGCGCCGCGCCGCGGGCCGGATCGTGACGCTCGACAACGCAAACATGGCGATGACGGACAACACGGTCGACGTCGACGGCAAGGGCATGGAAGCGCGCACCGGCGCGACCGAATGGCACGACAACGTGATCTATTCGAACGCGTCGACCGACGATGCGGTCGACACGCCGGACGAAGGGCTCGGCGGTATCGAGAGCCGGCCGTCCGGCAACCTGCCGCAGATCGCGACGCGGCCCGGCTGGCGCGTGAATCATGTCGGCGACGTCGATATCGAGCATGGCGACGGGACGCGCGCCGAGCATGTGATCCGCCTCGAGCGCGGCGACTGACGGGCCGATGACGTGACGGTGCGACGCCCCGCCGGCCGGCAGGGCGTCGAGCGCGCGGCGCCGCTTATTGCGGGCCGAGTTCCTGCGCGGAGGTGTCGGCGTCGTTGCCTTGCGCGACGAGCACGTGGACGTCGTTCGGCGTCACGTCGCCGATGCCGCCGGACGGAATCGTCAGGAGCAACCAGTCGGCGTTGTTGTTGATGGCCACTGGTGCGGTCGTCAGGATCGGCGATTTGCTGCCGGCGGTGGTGACGATCACCTGGTAGTTGCCGCCGTTCAGGTAAACGGAGTCCTGACCGGATGCCGGCGACGCGTTCTGATAGGCGGCGCCGGACAGCGTCGGGCTTTGCGTCGTGATGTCGGTGCCCGGCGGCACGACGTACACGTCGACGTTCTGCGCGTTCGGCGATGCGTTGAAGGCGCGTACGCGCGCCTTGCTGGACAGCAGGCCCTTGTCGTACGGATCGTCGATCACCGAGATCGGCGACGAGGTGCTCGGCAGCGCGATCGTGGTGTAGTGGTGGCCGTTCGCTGCACTGAACGATTGCGATGCGATTGTCGTGGTCGTTCCCGATACGTCGTAGCTGGCGTTCTGCGTGCCCGAATCGACGTCGTGATAACGCGTGACGCCCTTGTATGCGACGCCGGATGCGTCGACCTTCGCATTCAGGTAGTAGTCGAGGTTCGGGCCGGCCGGCACCGCATTGATGAAGCGGGCCTGCGGCTTCGAGATCCCGAGCTCGGTGCCGACGTCGTTGCCGTCGCCGCCGCATGCCGTGAGCACGGAAATGACCGAGCACAGCGCCGCGATCGTTCGTATGGATTTCATGTCGTCCTCTCGTTCAGGGGAGCCTGCTTGCGATGCTGGGTCGCCGCGCGAAGGATCGCGCGGTGCGCAGCGCCGTTGAAGGATGAATGCTGTCCGCCGGATGACGGGCGCGAGGATGCCGCAAGCGATGTGCCTGCATGGCGTGAAGCGCGCGGGCGGCCGTGTGGCGGCGTGTGCGGGCGGTGGGACGCTGCAGGCCGCGCGCGATCGTGCGTGGCGGGCAATGCGTTTGTAAAAAAGTAGTGCGGTGGTGTGTCCGCGCGCGACGTTCGCGGCAAAGGCGTTTCAAACGCCGATCGGTGTGCGTTGCGCAAACCGGCGCGGTGGCGGCGAGAGGTGGAAGGCGACGATGCGCGTTCGGCAGTCGTTGCGTGCGCATCGACATGACGCGCACCTGTGGCGAACGGCAGGACCGCGAGACGACGTGGCGTCGCCGCGCGTCGAAACCATCAGCGATTCACGAGCTTTGCCGGATACGCGAGCGCGAGTGCGCAACCGACCAGCATGCAGGCGGCGAAGCCGTACAGCCCCGCGCTTTGCGAATGGAACGTGTCGCGCAGCCAGCCGATGAAATAGGTGCTGCCGAATCCGCCGAGGTTCGCGATCGAGCACGCGAACGCGATCCCGCCGGCGGCGGCCGAGCCCTTCAGGAACGTGGACGGCAGCGCCCAGACCACCGGCATCGCGGCGGCGACGCCCGCGTTGATCAGCGAGAACAGCAGCACGGTCGTGAGCGTGCCGTGCGTCGACGTGGCCGCAAGCGCGAGCGCGACGGCCGACACCAGGAACGGCACGACGATATGCCAGCGGCGTTCGCGCGCGCGGTCGGAGCTGGCGCCGCAGTACAGCGTCGCGAGCACGGCCGCGGCGTTCGGGATCACCATCAGCCAGCCGATGTGATACGCGTCCTTCACGCCGGTATCGCGCAGGATCGTCGGCAGCCAGAAGCTCACCGCATACAGCCCCAGCAGCACGCACAGATCAATGAGGCCGAGCGCCCAGACCTTCGGATCGGAGAACGCGCGGCCGAGCGCGTGGCTCTTGTTGCCGGCCGGATCGGCATCGAGGTTCTCGCGCAGGGCACGCTTCTCGTCGTCGTCGAGCCAGCGCGCGGTCTCGATGCTGTTGGGCAGCCAGCGCAGCACGGCGAAGCCGAGCAGGATCGACGGCAACGCCTCGAGCAGGAACAGCCACTGCCAGCCGCCGAGCCCGTGCGTGCCGTCGAACGCGCGCATGATCCAGCCGGAGATCGGGCTGCCGATCATGCTCGACAGCGGCAGGCCGACCATGAACAGCGCGACGATCCGCGCGCGGCGCGCGTCGGGATACCACTGCGTCAGGTACAGCAGCACGCCGGGCAGGAAGCCCGCTTCGGCCGCACCGAGCAGGAAGCGGACGATGTAGAACTGCATCGGCGTGTGCACGAACATCGTCGCGCCCGACAGCAGGCCCCACGTGATCATGATCCGCGCGATCCACAGCTTCGCGCCGACCCGTTGCAGCACCAGGTTGCTCGGGACTTCGAACAGGATGTAGCCGCCGAAGAACAGGCCGGCGCCGAGCCCGTACACGGTATCGCTGAACTTCAGCGCATCGAGCATCTGCAGCTTCGCGAGGCCGATGTTGATGCGGTCGAGGTAGGCCGCGAAGTAGCACAGGCAGAAGAGGGTGATCAGGCGTAGCGTGACTTTGCGGTAGAGCGTGCCGTGCTGCGCGTCGTCGGCGGAGACGGCGGCGCTCGGGTGTGCGGTAGACATGGGACTGCCCCTGTTCAAGTGTGACGGATGAGTGAGTGGCCGATCGACGCGAGCGAGCATCTCGCCGCGCGCTGGAGTCTGTATAGCACGCCAATTACATAGCGTACACACTAGAAAATACGGAATCGCACAGGCATGAAAATGGATGCGCCATGATCGACTGACAAGTGAAGGAAGTCGCGTATTTTTCGCGGATTGCGGCGAATCTGCGTGCACATTCAAGTGATTGGATAAAACATCGTGGCATGCGAAAAATTAGTGCGTATACGCTCAAAAGTGCAGCGTGTGCGCGCAAGTGCTCCGACAGCCCGAAGACGTGCGATCCAGCGTGCGACGGGTGGGCGTGTTCCGGGCATGAAAGGTAACGGTCAGCGAATCTTCGGGCTCGGTGCGGGAGCGGTGTGACGAACCCTGATGCACCGCAACGAAGCGGCGCACGCACCGTCGATTGCGACGATTTGAGGGTGTACACTCCTTACCTTTCCTATTCGTGCCGCGCGGGCCTTCACTTTCATGGCGTCTTCCAGGGATTCCTACGACTTTCACGACCAGGTCGGCCACTTGCTGCGCCGCGCATATCAGCGCCACGTTTCGATCTTTCAGGAGGCGATCCCCGATTCGGACCTGACGGCCGCCCAGTTCGTCGCACTCTGTGCGGTCAAGGAAAAGCAGGCGTGTTCGCTGAACGACATCGTCAAGGCGACCGCGATCGACCAGGCGACGATCCGCGGCGTGGTCGACCGCTTGAAGACACGCGCGCTGATCGAAGTGCTGCCCGATCCGAACGACGGCCGCAAGCTGATCGTGCGCGCGACCGCGGCGGGCCACGCGCTGATCGACCGCACGGTACCGTTCGCGCGGCAGGTGACGGAGCGCACGTACGGCCCGCTCAATCCGGGCGAACGCGTCGCGCTGCAATACCTGCTGCGCAAGATGATGGAGGCCGACGGCGACGCGTGATGCGCGGCGCCGTCCGGCGATCGACGCAACCCGGCGCTATACGGCGCCGGCGACGGCAGGCGTATCGGCGCCCAGAAGCCGGCCGGCTTCGCGTAACGCGGCCCGCACGGTTTCGGGCGTGAACGGCGGCGCGTAGAAGCGCACGCCGGTCGCATCGAACAGCGCATTCGCGACGGCGGCCGGCCCCGGCACCGATGCCGATTCGCCCGCGCCGAGCGGCGGCTCGCCTTGTCTGGGCATCAGCACGACATCGACGTCCGGCACTTCGTCGAACGTCAGGATCGGATAGCTCGCCCATTCGCGCGACGCGACCTTGCCGTCTGCAAACCGTACGCGCTCCTTCAGCGTGCGGCTCAATACCTGGATCACGTTGCCGTGGATCTGATGGCGCACGCCGTCCGGGTTGATCATCGTGCCGGTGTCCTGGCCGACCGTCACGCGCTCGATCCGGATCTCGCCCGACACGCGATCGACGCTCAGGTCGACGATCCATGCGGACCACGCGGCGCCGAAGCCGGGGAAGCGGCTGTGCACGTAGCGTGCGTATGCGATTCCGCGACCGCGCACGACGCGCGCGGCATCACGTTCATCGCGTTCCTTGTCGCGAGCCGCGCGCGGCGTCCAGCCCGCGCGATCGGCCACGGCCCGCAGCAATTCGATCGCACGCGTGTCCTGCAGATGGCGAATCCGGAACGCGAGCGGGTCGATGCCGGCCAGCGCCGCGCATTCGTCGACGAACGCGTCGTGCGCGAACGAGTTCGGCAGCGCCGATACGCCGCGCAGCCACGACGCGCGCACGAGCGGCGCGAGATCCTCGCAGACGAAGCGGCGATTCGGGCTTGCATAAGGCGACACGGCGGTCCGGTCGCCCATCTCGAACACGCGCGGCTCGGGTGCGATCGCACCGGTCAGCAGCGTCGCGAGCAGCGGTGCGTCGTTCGACGGATAGCGGGTCGTGAAGTCGTAGCCGAGCAGGTGGCCGTCGCGCGTCACGGTGCCCGTCACCTGCATCAGTTGGCCGGCACCCTTTGGTTCCCACAGATGTTCGTCCGCACGCGACAGTTGCACGCGCACCGGCCGGCCGACCGCACGCGACAGCAGCAGCGCGTCGCCGCATACGTCGTCCGCGCCGTTGCGGCCATAGCAGCCGGCCGCTTCCATCCGCACGATGTCGAAATCCGCTTCGTCGCGCGTCACGAGCGTTGCGAGGTCGTAGCGCAGCGACACCGGGTTCTGCGTGCCGGACTATACGGTGATCCGGCCGTCGCCCGGCGCGCGGTAGTCGGCGAGCGCGCACGACGGGCCGATCGAGCCGTGCATCTGGAACGGCCATGCGTAGGTGCGCGACAGCGTGATCGAGTCGGGTTGCGTGCGCGCCGCATCGACGTTGCCTTCGTCCAGCAAGACGCGACGTTGCGCGGGCGCGGCGGCGATCGTGGCGGCCGGCGCGTCGAGCGACGGCAGCGCGGGGTGCGGTCGCCACGTGACGCGCAACTGACGCGCCGCGCGAATCGCGTGTTCCTCGCGTTCGGCAACGACGCCGACGAAGTCGCCGATCGCGACGACGGCCACCAGCCCCGGAACGTCGGCGACCGACGCGCGATCGACGTCGACGAGCGACGTGCCGACGAACGCGCCGCTGTCGTGGCCCGCATACGGCGGCCGTACCACGCGGCCGTGCAGCATGCCCGGCACGCGCATGTCGTGCACGAACGTGAGCTGGCCGGTGGCCTTCGCGGGCACGTCCACGCGCGGCGACGATTTGCCGACGATCCGGTAGTGCGCGGGATCCTTCGTCCGCGCATTCAGGTCGAGCGTCAGCGCGATGCGGCGCGTGGCGACGAGCGCGGCGAATGTCGCGGTGCGTCCGTCGGCGGGAACCGAGATCGTCCCGCCTTCGGTGACGAGTTGCGCGGCGTCGATGCCGAAGCGCTCGGCGGCCAGCGCCAGCAGCGCATGTCGCGCCTGCGCGGCCGCACAGCGCAGCGGCGTCGCGGAAATCTGGATCGTCGCGCTTGCGATGGTCGGGCCCTGGTTCGGCGTCGCGGCCGTGTCGCCGAGCACCATCGTCACGCGCGCGGCCGGCACGTCGAGTTCCTCGGCGACGATCTGCGCGAGCGACGTGCGGATGCCGGTGCCGAGGTCGACGTGGCCGTTGAATGCGAGGATGCGTCCGTCGTCGAGGATCGCGACGAACACTTCGGGCAGCGCCGGTACGTACGACGA
This sequence comes from Burkholderia sp. JKS000303, assembly GCF_002563755.1. Taxonomy (NCBI): domain Bacteria; kingdom Pseudomonadati; phylum Pseudomonadota; class Betaproteobacteria; order Burkholderiales; family Burkholderiaceae; genus Burkholderia; species Burkholderia sp. JKS000303. The sequence continues at coordinate 4,410,746 of NZ_PDBZ01000001.1, read as the reverse complement.
CAGGCTGCCCGGCTGGCCGGGCGCCGGCTTCACGGGCGGCGCGGGCGGGCGGATCACGGTCAGGCAGCCGTCGCGCGCAAGCAGTTCGGAGCGATTCACGGATGAAGAGTCCTGTCGGGGAGGGCGCGGCCGGCGGCCGGTCGCGGCGGATCGGGTGCGCGTGCGCCGCCGGCTGCGCACGCGTTCAATCTAGGTCGCCAAAACCGCAGCGTCAATCGCGCGCGGGCGAACCGGTACGGTTGGCGCCCGCGCTGCGCGACGGTTGAAGGCGACGGGTCAACGCGCGTGCACGGCATTGATCGCCGCGATCGCATCGTCGAGCGGCATCACGGCCGCGTATTTCTGCTGCATGTCGAACAGGTTCGCGTCGTGCGGCGCGATCGCGCGATCGCCGACGCAATCGGCGAGCACCAGCGGACGGAACCCGTGCGACATTGCGTCGACCACGCTCGCGCGCACGCAGCCGCTCGTCACCGCACCCGCGACGAGCAGCGTCTGCACCGCGCGCTGCGCGAGCCACGGCGCGAGTTGCGTGCCGAAGAACGCCGACGGCACGGTCTTGCGCACGACGAGTTCGCCGGCGGCAGGCGTGAGCTCGGGCACGATCGCGCTGTTCGGATGATGCTCGGTCAGCGTCGCCATGCCGGGCACCTTCAGCGAGAACACGTTGTCGTCGCTGCCGTCGTCCGCGTACACGATGCGGCTGTGCGCGACGGGCCAGCCGCGTTCGCGCGCGAGTGCGAGGGCTTTCGTCGTGCGCGCGATCGCCGGCGCGATGTTGCCGCCGCCGAACGTCGCGGGATCGGCGAAGCCGACCACGAAGTCGACGATCAGCAGTCCGATGTTGCCGTGAGGCGGCAGCGGCGTGCCGAAACCCTGCTGGCGATAGACGCCCGCTTCGGCGTGATGGGAAAGATCGGTCATGGTGTCGGGTACTCGTCGGTCAGGCAGGTTGATCGATCACGCGGCCTTCGCGCACGACGGTGTCGCCGTCGAGCTCGACCGTGCAGCGGCGCAGCGGGATGTCGATGTGACAGGTGGTGGTGCGGTTGCCGCCGCCTTCGTTGTTCGGCCCGAGCGAGAACAGGAAGTTGCCTTCGAAGGCGCGTGCATCCATTCCGATCGTCGCTTCGCGGTCGTACAGGCCGAGCGTCGACCAGCGCGCGCGCGGCTGCAGCCCCCAGCCGATGTGCGAGATCGCATAGCCTTCCGGGTCGGCGAAGGTTTCCATGTAGTCGCGCAGCAGGTCGGCGTCGACGCCGCCTTCGATGCGCGTCGCGTAGCCGCCTTCGACGGTCAGCGTGATCGGCTCGCTCACGTAGTGCTTCTGCGGCAGCAGGATGTCGCCGCGATCGATCACGATCGTGCCGCGCGCGGTGCGGTCGTTCGGGTAGGTCAGCGCGAAGCCGCTCGGCCAGTGGTCCCAGCGGCCCGGCGCGTCGACGAAGCCGTATTCGGCGGTGGGCGGGAACTCGCCGAGCGGGCACACGAGCGCGGTGCCGGCCGAGGAGCTCACGCGCATTTCGCGCGCGGCGGCGATCTTTTTGGCGGCGCCGAGCACGCGCGTGCGATCGGCCAGCGTGGGCACCATCCGCACCAGCACTTCGGGCGGCTCGACCGCGAGCAGGATCTTCGTGCCGGACTTCAGGATGTCGTGCTGCTCGGGCGAGAACAGCAGCGTCATCAGGTCGAGCACGAGGTCGCTCTCGCGCAGCGCGGCGATCGCGGCGCGGTTGCCGGTCAGCGGCGTCGTGCCGAGGTAGGCGAGCGGGTCGCGGCTGAATGCTTTGTCGCCGTTCACCGGCGGCAGGTCGAGGCGATTGACGATCGCGCCCATCGATTGCGTCGCGATCAGCGCGCACGACAGCGTTTGCGGATGGGTGGCCGCGCTCGTCAGGATCGTGACGGTCTGGCCGGGTTCGAGGCGCGACAGCGTGAGCACCTGCTTCCACGCGTCGATCAGTTGGGTGTCGCTGACTGGCATCGTCGGCTCCGGTAAAGGCGTGAAGGAAAGAGTGGGCGACGCGCTCAGGCCACGAGCGGCGCGCCGAGGAAGTCGCCGAACGCGGCGTAGAAGCCCGCCGCGTTGTCCCACGGAATCATGTGGCCCGCGTCGGGCACGCGGACGTGCTGCATCGACGGCGTGGCGCGCTGCAGTTCCGCGACGTCGTCGTCGCGCACCACGTCGCCGCGCTCGGCCGTGATCAACAGCGACGGCACGGCCAGCCGTGCGGCATCCGCGTGGAAATCGTCGTTATGGAAGCTCTCGTACGTGGCGCGCACCGCGCGCTCGTCGCAGGTGTGCAGCCATTCGGCGCGCAACTGCAGCTCGGCGTCGGTCCAGGTCGGGCAGAACGCGCGCATCCCTTCGGCGTCGATGCCGGCGCGCGCGAGCGCCATCGAGTCGATGTACCACGGCAGCTTGCCCGGATAGTCGCGGCGGTTCGGGCCCGACACCGGCGGGTCGACGAGCACGACCGATTCGAGCCCGCGGATAGTGCGTCGCGCCGCGCGCGCGGCGATCCGTGCACCCATCGAATGACCGACGAGGCTCGTGCGCGGCAGGCCGAGCGCGGCGACGAGCGCCGCGATGTCGTCGGCCTGCGCGTCGAGGCCGTAGTCGAGCGTCGACGACGCTTCGGACAGCCCGCGGCCGCGCACGTCGAGCACATAGGTGTCGAACGCCGCGCCGAACACCTCGCCGACGAAGCCCCACGTGATCGCGGGGCTCGTGATGCCGGGGATCAGCACGACCGCCGGACGCGACGCGCGCGCACCGGCGGTGCCGCCGTAGCGCAGGTAGTGCTGGCGGATGCCGTTGGCGTGGACATTCGCGCCGTACAGGAAAGTTGAAGACATGAAAAAACTCCGTCGAAAGGGCGGCAACCCGTAATCAGTACGCGCCGGACAGCAGCGCGCCGGCGCCCGGCACGACCGGTTCGAGATCGAGTTCGCGCAGCATCGCGTAGGTGGTCGCGATCGCGGCCGTGATCACCGGCTTGCCCGTCATCGCCTCGACCTGCGCGACGGCCGGCAGCGACGGCATCTGCACGCAGGCGGACAGCACGATCGCATCGGCGTCCTGATACGGCAGCGTCTTCACGATGTCGGGCAGGCGCGCCGGGTCGTGGCGGCCGACGTCGAGGTTGTCGGGGATTTCCAGCGCGCGGTACGCGATCACGTCGTAGCCTTCGTTGCGGATGTAGTCGACCACGAGTTCGGTCAGCGGCAACATGTACGGCGCGACCACCACGATGCGCTTCGCGCCGATCACCTTCAGTGCGTCGACGAGCGCGCCGGCGCTGGTGATGACGGGCGCGCCGCCGCCGTTCTCCTGCGTGCGCTCGCCCAGACGCTTCTGCGACACGCGGTGATAGCCGTGGCCCATCGCCATGATCGCGACGAGGCATGCGTAGCCGAGCACGTCGACGCGCGCGTCGCTCAGCTCCAGCGCGCAGCGGTCGGATTCGGCATCCATCGCCGCGAGTTCTTCCTTGACGACCTTCTTCATCCGCATCCGGCTCGAGTGATACGTGAAGCGCTCGGGCCGGATCGTTTCGCGCAACCGCAGCATCGCGGGAATCTCGGTTTCCATCGTCGTGTTGGAACTCGGCACGATCTGGCCGATGCGGTAGGTCTTGCTCATGACGGGAGGCTCCGTGTCGGTAAGGGTGGGGCGGCCCGCAGGTGCGGGACCGCCTGATTTCGAGCAAAGTCTAGTGTGTACATTTGAAAATGGCAATGGATCAAAATGATTGTCGATCGGCGAAGAGCGTTGATGTGTACGGAATGCTATGGATTTATTAGTGTTTTCCCGTATGTCGCGATCATGCTCAACAATCTGCTTGTTCTGAATAAATTGAGTGTGTACGCTATATAAACGCTATTCAATCCGCCCGTTCTCGCACCGTGTTCGGCGACGGGCCCACGATCAGGAGATCCGCATGAGCAAACCCCGTATCGCAATCATCGGCGCCGGTCTCGGCGGCACGGCCGCCGCAGCGCTGCTGCAGCGCGGCGGCTACGACGTCGCGCTGTACGAGCAGGCGCCGGCGTTCTCGCGCCTCGGCGCGGGGATCCATCTCGGCCCGAACGTGATGAAGATCATGCGGCGCATCGGCTGCGAGGACGCGTTGGAGACGATGGGTTCGCATCCGGATTTCTGGTACAGCCGCGACTGGCAGACGGCCGACGTGCTGTCGCAGATTCCGCTCGGCGACTACGCGCGCAAGGCGTACGGCGCGAGCTACCTGACCGTGCATCGCGGCGATTTCCATGCGTTGATGACGCAGGCGGTGACGCCCGGCACGATCCGCTTCGGCAAGCGGCTTGCGTCGGTGGAGGACACCGGCAGCGACGTGCGCCTGACGTTCGCGGACGGCAGCGTCGATACGGCCGACATCGTGATCGGCGCGGACGGCGTGAATTCGCGGATCCGCGAGCACCTGCTCGGCGCGGAGCCGCCGCGCTATACGGGCTACGTCGCGCATCGCGCGGTGTTCCCCGCGTCGCTGCTCGGCAACAAGCCCTACGACATGTGCGTGAAGTGGTGGTCGGAGGATCGCCACATGATGGTCTACTACGTGACCGAGAAGCGCGACGAGTATTACTACGTGACCGGCGTGCCGCAGGCCGAGTGGCCGGAAGGCGTGTCGATGGTCGACAGCAGCCGCGATGAAATGCGTGAAGCGTTCGCGGGTTTTCATGCGGACATCCAGCACCTGATCGACGTGTCGCCGTCGATCACGAAGTGGCCGCTGCTCGAGCGCGACCCGCTGCCGCTGTGGAGCCGCGGCCGTCTCGTGCTGCTCGGCGACGCGTGCCATCCGATGAAGCCGCACATGGCGCAGGGCGCCGCGATGGCGATCGAGGATGCCGCGATGCTCGCGCGCTGTCTCGACGAGGTCGGCATCGGCGATTACGCGGGTGCGTTCGCGTTGTACGAGGCGAATCGCGCGGCGCGTGCGTCGAAGGTGCAGCTCGTGTCGCACAACAACACGTGGCTGCGCACCAACGAGGATCCGGCGTGGGTGTTCGGCTACGACGTGTTCGGCGTGCCGCTGGAGTCGCCGTCGCGCAGCAGCGTCGCGGCCGTCGCCTGACGCACGCGAGCCCGGCGCCGTGCAGCGCGCGGCCGTATCGCGGATCGGTGCGGCGGTACGCGCGCATTTCGGCGTGTTATACGTGAGCAGTGTGCGCGACGCCGAACGTCGCGAGCCGGCGGCCCGTGCCCGCCGCCGGCCCGGCCCCGGCGCGCACGCTGCCTTCCGGATCCATTCATGTCCCATCCCGCTTCTTCGTCGCGGCCGCTCGCATTTCGCGTGAACGGCGCGTCGCACACTTTCGACGATGCCGCGCCCGATGCGCCGCTGCTGCTGGTCCTGCGCAACGACTGCGCGCTCAACGGCCCGAAATACGGCTGCGGGTTCGGACAGTGCGGTGCGTGCACGGTGCTCGTCGACGGGCAGCCGACGCGTTCGTGCGTCGTGCCGGCCGCCGCGGCCAACGGACGCGACGTGACGACGCTCGAAGGGCTCGGCTCGCGCGCTGCGCCGCATCCGGTCCAGCGCGCGTTCATCGACGAGCAGGCCGCGCAATGCGGCTATTGCCTGAACGGGATGATCATGAGCACGACGGCGCTGCTCGAGCGCAATCCGTCGCCGGACGATGCGGCGATCCGCGCCGCGCTGCGCTTCAATCTGTGCCGCTGCGGCACGCATCTGGAGATCATCCGCGCGGTGCATCGGGCCGCGCGTTATCTGCGGGGCGACGGCGATGAAGCATGACCTCGGCTTGACCGCGCGGGCCGAACCCGACACAACCGGGGACGCGCAGCGCGGTGAAGTCGTCGCCGATTCCGTGCAGTGCGGGGACGATGCGGCGCGCACGCATCGCGCGCGCTACGAATGGCCGATCGGCGATGCGCACGCGCAGGCATCGTTCAACGTCGAAACCCGGACCGCGCCCGATGGACGGATGACGACGTGGCGGTATCGCGCGCAAGCCGGCGCGACGCCGGAGGTGCCGCCCACGGCGACGGACAGCGGGGCATCCGTGCCGTCGTCGCCGTTCGTCTACCGGCACGCGCAAACGTCGATCGAAATGAGCGACGCCGAGCGCGCGATTCCCGGCCACGCACACGCATTCGCACGCGAATCCTTCGTCGACGAGCTGGCCGGTACGCTGGGCCGCGATCCGGTCGCGCTGCGTCTGCAGCATCTCGATGCGTCGCGCGATGCCGGGCCGCGCGAGATTATCCGGATGGTCAGCGAACGCGCCGCGTGGGGCGAACCGGCCGCAGCCGATGCGCAGGCGCAGCCGGATACGCGTGTCAGTGGCCGCGGCTTCGCATTCGACGGCGCCGGCACGCTCGCGGCGCCGCGCGACGACGATCAACCTCAAGCCGATGCCGCGTCCGACAGCGACCCGCACTGGTCCGCCTGGGTCGTCGATCTCGACGTCGATCGCGCGACGGGCGACGTCGCGGTGCGGCGGGTGGTGGCGGGGCAGGGCGCGGGCGAACCGGGGCAGCCGGCGATGGCCGGCCTGCCCGCGTGGCAGATCGAGGCGGCGATTTCGCGCGTGATGGGCGCGCGGTTGTCCGCGCGTCCTGCTCATGACGAGACCGGCAACGGCATGCCGCCGGATGCGATCGCGCATGAGCTCGTCGCGTTCGAGCCGGCGGCCGCCGGTGCCGATCGCGCGCAGCCGTTGTCGACCCGCGACGCGCAACGGATCGAGCAGGCGGCCGCGCCGGCCGCCGCCGCGATCGCGAACGCGCTGTACGACGCGACGGGCGTGCGGTTTCGCGCGCCGCCGTTCGACGCCGCGCGCATTCGTGCGGCACTGGCACGGCCGGTGCCGGCCGATCTCGCCGAAGGGCAGCCGGGCGCACCGCGCCGGCCGTCGCGCTGGCGCCGCTGGCTGGCCGGCGGCGGTGCGGGCGGCATGGTCGGCGGGCTGATCGGGCTCGCCTGCGCGATCCTGCCGGGCCCCGCACCGATCGCTCCGCTCGCGCCTGGCGGCGCGGACAGCGCGATGTGGAGTGCGGCGACGCTCGAGCGCGGCCGCCTGATCGCGCTGGCCGGCGATTGCGCGGTATGTCACACCGCGCCCGGCGGCGCGACCAATGCGGGCGGGTTCGCGCTCGACACGCCGTTCGGCACGATCTACACGACCAACATCACGCCCGATCCGGAAACCGGCATCGGCGCATGGTCGTATCCGGCGTTCGCGCGCGCGATGCGCGACGGCATCGGCCGCGACGGCACGCATCTGTACCCGGCGTTCCCGTACACCGCGTTCGCGAAGATGAGCGAGCCCGACCTGCTCGCGCTCTATGCGTACCTGATGTCGCAGCCGGCGGTGAAGCATGCGCCGCCGAAGACGAAGCTGCCGTTCCCGCTCGACCAGCGGCGTCTCGTTGCCGGATGGAACTGGCTGTTTCACGACGCTCGCGACGCGCAGCCGTTCGCGCCGGATCCGGCGCGCTCCGCGATGTGGAATCGCGGCAAGTACCTGGTCGACGGGGCCGGCCATTGCGGCGCATGCCACACGCCGCGCAATGCGCTCGGCGCGGAGAAGGGCGGGCGCGCGTATCTCGCGGGCGGCGAGGCGGAAGGCTGGATCGCGCCGCCGCTCGTCGCGTCGCCGGCCGCGCCGGTGCCGTGGACCGAAGGTGCGCTGTTCGACTATCTGCGCACGGGCTTCTCCGCCCAGCACGGCGTCGCGGCGGGGCCGATGGCGCCCGTCGTCGCGGGGCTTGCGGCGCTGCCCGAATCCGACGTGCGGGCGATCTCGCACTATCTGGCGTCGCTGTCGCCGTCCGTCGATGCCGCCACGGCCGCGGATGCGGCGATTCGCCACGCGCACGGCACGGAAGCCGTCGCGACGCTCGGCCTCGAAAGCGGCCGCCGCGCGTTCGAGACCGCGTGCGCGGTCTGTCACGCGGAATCGGGCGGCGTCGGGCATCTCGGCGTGCGTCCGTTGATGGGGCTCAACACGAGCGTCAGCCAGGCCGCGCCCGACAACCTGCTGCGCGTGCTGCACAACGGGATCGACCAGCCGGCTACCGCCCAGCTCGGCTACATGCCGGGCTTTCGCGACGCGTTCGACGACCGGCAGATGGCCGAACTTGCCGGGTACATTCGCGCGCGCTACGCGCCGGGGCAACCGGCGTGGCGCAATCTGGAGGAAGCCTCGGCGAGGATCCGGCACGAGGGCGCGCGCTGACGCGGGCTCGGGCCTCGACGGCCATGATGGCCACGATGGCCCGACCTCGCGCGGCAACCGGGAAATGCGACGCACCGGGCCGCGTGGCACGCCGCGCAGGCCGTAAATCTTGCCGAAGCGGGTTCATCGTTTAACCATTCGAAACAATGTGTTCACCGAAAAGGGCATGATCTCCGGCGATCGGACAGGCATACTGTCGGCTATGTTGCTCAATGCCGTCGAATCGACGTGCGCTTGCCCCCCATGTCTATCCCTGTCCCTTTTCGATCCCTGCGATGGTTGACCATCGCGGCTGCTGCATGCTTGCTCGCCGCGTGTTCGACCGCTTCCGACGTGACCGCGACGTCGAACCCGAACGTTTTCACCGTGACGACGCGCACGCTTGGCGTGTCGACGACGTGGGCCGACGCCCATGAAAAAGCGGTCAACGAGGCCACCAACTACTGCTCGCAGCGCGGGTTGCGCGCGAGCCTGAAGCAGGAGTCGGTGACCGGCGGCCGCCGTGTCGACGCGCGCTCCGAGCTGGCGTTCGAGTGCCATCCGACCTTCGAGACCGCGTCGAACCCGCGCGGGTAAGCGTCGATCGCGCGTTCGCGTTCCTCCGAATGTGATTCGACCCGCGATGCCGCTGATGGGCATCGCGGGTCGGCGCACGTCCGTCCGCTGCGTTACGCGGGCTGTGCTTCGTACAGCTTCACGCACGCGGAGAAGTCCAGCGTGCCGAGCCCTTGCTGACTCATCGACTGATAGAGCTGCTGCGCGAGCGCGCCCAGCCACACCGGCTGCCGTGCGTTGCGTGCGGCCTCTGTCGCGAGCCCGAGATCCTTCAGCATCAGGTTCGCCGCGAAGCCGCCGGTATAGCCGCGCGCGGCAGGCGCCGCGTCGTTCACGCCCGGGTACGGGTTGTACGTGTCCGAGCTCCAGCAGCGTCCGGTCGACGTGTTGATGATCCCGGCCAGCACCGAAGGCTCGATGCCGAGCGCCGCGCCGAGCGCCATCGCTTCCGACACGCCCATCATCGAGATCCCGAGCAGCAGGTTGTTGCAGATCTTCGCGATCTGCCCGGTGCCGGTGCCGCCGCAATGCACGACGTTCTTGCCCATGTCGAGCAGCACCGGACGGATGCGCTCGAACAGCGCGTCGGGCGCGCCGACCATGAAGGTCAGCGTGCCGGCCTGCGCACCGCCGGTGCCGCCCGACACCGGTGCATCGGCGAGCGGGAAGTCGCGTTGCGCGGCCGCTTCGGTCACCGCGCGCACGGTGCCCGGATCGATCGTGCTGCAGTCGACGAACGTCGCGCCGGCGCGCGCGCCGGCCAGCACGCCGTCGTCGCCCAGGTAGACGGCGCGCACGTGCTGCGCGGCCGGCAGCATCGTGATGACCAGCGCGCCGCGTGCGGCCGCGTCGCGCGGCGAGGCGGCCGCCGTCGCGCCCGCGCGCACCGCGGCGTCGACCGCGTTCGCGTCGAGGTCGAACACCGTCAGCGCGTGGCCGGCCTTGAGCAGGTTGGCGGCCATCGGGCCGCCCATGTTGCCGAGTCCGATGAATGCGATTTCCATGTGCGGGCCCTCGCTCAGCGCAGCGCGATCGTCGTGTTCACGCCGCCGGCCGTCGTGTCGTCGTCGAACCAGCGTGCGGTGACCGTCTTCGTCTGCGTGTAGAACTGCACGACCTGCTTGCCGTACGGGCCGAGATCGCCGAGCTTCGAGCCGCGCGAGCCGGTGAAGCTGAAATAGGGGACCGGCACCGGGATCGGAATGTTGATGCCGACCTGGCCGATGTCGATCTCGCTCTGGAACTTGCGCGCGGCCGCGCCGCTTTGCGTGAACAGCCCCACGCCGTTACCCATCGGGTTTGCGTTGACGAGTGCGATCGCTTCGTCGAGCGTGTCCGCTTCGAGCACTACCACCACCGGCCCGAAGATTTCTTCCTGGTAGATCGACATGTCGGTCGTCACGCCCGAGAAGATCGTCGGGCCGACGAAGTTGCCCTGCTCGTAGCCGGGCACCTTCACGTCGCGGCCGTCGAGCAGCAGCGTCGCGCCTTCCTTCACGCCCGCGTCGATCAGCGACAGGATGCGTGCCTTCGCGGCCTTCGACACGACCGGACCGACGTCCGTGCCGGCTTCGGCGCCGGCGTTGACCTTCAGCGCCTTCGCCTTCTCGACGAGGTCGGGCAGCCAGTCGCGTGCCTGGCCGACGAGCACGACGACCGACGTCGCCATGCAGCGCTGGCCGGCCGCGCCGAAGCCGGCGCCGACCAGTGCGTTGATCGACTGCTCGCGATGCGCATCCGGCAGCACGACGGCGTGGTTCTTCGCGCCCATCATCGACTGCACGCGCTTGCCGTGCTGGCTGCCGAGGTTGTACACGTGCGTGCCGACGCGCGTCGAGCCGACGAACGAGATCGCCTTGATGTCCGGATGCGTGCACAGACGGTCGACCACGGTCTTGCCGCCATGCACCACGTTCAGCACGCCCTGCGGCACGCCGGCCTCGATCGCGAGTTCGACGAGCTGCATCGTCGACAGCGGATCCTGCTCCGACGGCTTCAGCACGAACGTGTTGCCGCACACGATCGCCATCGGGAACATCCACAGCGGGATCATCCCGGGGAAGTTGAACGGCGTGATGCCCGCGCACACGCCGATCGGCTGGCGCAGCGTGTAGGTGTCGACGCCGCCCGCGACGTTCTCCGCGAATTCGCCTTGCTGCAGCGTGCCGATCGAGCACGCATGCTCGACCACTTCGAGGCCGCGGAAGATGTCGCCCTGCGCGTCGGGCAGCGTCTTGCCTTGCTCGGCCGTCAGCGTTTTCGCGATCCGTTCGAGGTTGCGGCGCACCAGGTCCTGGAACTTCAGCATGATGCGCAGGCGCGCGCCGATCGGCGTCGTCTTCCAGGTCTGGAACGCGCGCTGCGCGGAGGCGATCGCGGCATCGACCTCGTCGAGCGTCGCGTACGGCACGCGGCCGATCACTTCCTGCGTCGCGGGGTTCACGATGTCGCCCCATTCGGCGCTTTGCGATTCGACGAACGCGCCGTCGATCAGCAGCTTGGCGGTGGGCAGGGCGAGGGTGGTCTGGGGAACTGCGGCGTTCATGGATGTCTCCGGGAAACGGTGGTGCGAAGAAAAAGGGTGGTCTGCGTCCGTCGCGCGTGCGGCCACGGCGGACGGCAGGTCGAACTGAAATCGGGGCGAGGCGGGCTGCTGCGTGGGCTCATGCCCGCGGCGGACGCATCAAGGCGGTACACACGAGCGCGAACACGCCGAAGCCGACGAGATACGCGATCACGTAATGCGGCTGGCCGCCGCCGGCCTTGAGCAGCGACGTCGCGATCATCGGCGCGAAGCCGCCGCCGATCACGCCGGCGAGCTGCACCGACAACGAGATGCCGCTGTAGCGGATTTCCGCCGGGAACTGCTGCGCGAACAGCAGCGATTCCGGCGCATACAGGATCGGGAACACGACGCCGAGGCCGAGCACGATCGCCCACCAGGCATACGACGTCTGCTGCGTGCCGAGCATCATGAAGAACGGCGCGGCGAACGCGCACATCAGCACGAGGCCGATCGCGAACATCCGGCGCTGGCCGATGCGGTCGCTGAGATGCCCGCACAGCGGCATCGTGACGAGCGACAGCGCGGCACCGGCCGTGATCGCGTGCAGCATCTCGGCCTTCGGCAGATGCAGCTGCTGCGTCGCATAGGCGAGCGCGAACGTGACGACCATGTAGAACCACGTGTTCTCGGCGGCGCGCGCACCGACGATCGTCAGCACCTCGCGCGGATGGCGGCGCAGCGCGGCCGTCACCGGCGACTTCTCGGCCTTGCCCTGCTTGCGGACCTTTTCGAAGTCGGGCGACTCGGGCACCTTCGCGCGGATGAACCAGCCGAGGCCGACCAGCGCGATGCTCGCGAGGAACGGCACGCGCCAGCCCCACGACAGCATGTCGGCGTCCGGCAGCGCGGCGACCGTGGCCATCGCGACCGACGACAGGATCAGGCCGAGCCCGACGCCCGTCTGCGGCAGGCTGCCGAACAGCCCCTTGCGGCCCTTCGGCGCATGCTCGACGGCCATCAGCACCGCGCCGCCCCATTCGCCGCCGACCGCCATCCCCTGCAGGAAGCGCATCGCGATCAGCAGCGCGGCGGCCCAGTAGCCGATGCTGTCGTAAGACGGGATCAGCCCGATCACCATGCTCGGCACGCCCATCAGCAGCAGCGTGATCATCAGCATCGACTTGCGGCCGATGCGGTCGCCGAAGTGGCCGAACACGATGCCGCCCATCGGCCGGCCGATGAAGCCCACCGCGAACGTGCCGAACGCGGCGAGCGTGCCGACGACCGGGTCGAGCGACGGGAAGAAGATGCGGTTGAACACGAGCGCGGCGGCGGTGCCGTACAGGAAGAAGTCGTACCACTCGATCGTGGTGCCGGCCATGCTGGCCCAACCGGCCAGCAGGTAGTGCTTCGCGGTGCGGGCAGGTGCCGGCGCCGCGGCGGTGGCATGCTCATCGAGGGTGGATCGCGTCTGCATGGTGTCTCCGGTTTTATTGCCCGCGGCTCATGGTCCTCAGGTCACGGTCGAGTATAGTTATGCGCGGATCCATGATGTACCGACAAGAAAACCGGTTGGATATGCATTTATGCATATCGACGGCCGGCCCGGAGACTCCAGCCCTTTTTCCCGCCGATGCGACACGCCACCGAGCCGGTTTCCGGCAACCTGAACTGGGACGACCTGCGTTTCTTCCTCGAAGTCGCGCGCACGCAGCGCGCGAGCGGCGCGGCGAAGCGGCTCGGCGTCGACTACACGACCGTCGCGCGGCGCATTCGCGTGCTCGAGGCCGCGATGGGTACGCTGCTGTTCGACAAGTCGCGCTCCGGCGGCTTCACGCTGACGGCCGAGGGCCAGCGGCTGGTCGCGTACGCGGATGCGATGGAGACGACCGTGCAGTCCGCCTGCGACCAGGTCGCGAATACCGGTGAGGCGCTGTCGGGCCATGTACGGATCGGGTCGACCGAAGGGTTCGGTTGCTTTTTCCTCGCGCCGCAGCTCGCGCGGTTTCGCGTCGCGCATCCGCATGTGACCGTCGACCTGCTGCCGGTCCCGCATTTCGTCAACCTGCCCAAGCGCGAGGCCGATCTCGCGATCACGCTCGAGCGGCCCGAGCGCGGGCCTTACGTGGTCACGAAGCTGTGCGACTACCAGCTGCGGCTGTATGCGACGCGCGACTATCTCGCGAACCATCCGCGGATCACGTGCACCGACAATCTCGCGCACCACGCGTTCATCAGCTACGTCGACGATCTCGCGTTCAGCAGCGAGCTGCTGTACCTGGAGCGCGCGGTGCCGGGCGCCACCGCCGGGCTGCGCACGACGAGCGTGATCGCGCAGGTGTTCGCGGCGCTGCAGGGCGGCGCGCTCGCGATCCTGCCGTGCTTCATGGCGGCCACCCAGCCGGCGCTGGTGCCGGTGCTGCCGGACGACGTGGTCGTCACGCGTTGCTTCTGGCTGACCTGTCGCGAGGATCTGCGCAAGCTGCGGCGCGTGACGGCGCTGTGGGATTACCTGCGCGCGGCGGCGGACGCGAATCGCGCGTTGCTGATGGGGGAGTCGGAGCGGTTGCGATTCGTCGGGGATCCTGAATAGTGGGCGGGGCGGTCGATGTGGATGACGCAGAGCGCGGCGGGTGAAGCTGTGCGCGATACGCAGGCAGCGTGGAAAAATTGGGTTCTTCGTGAAGTTTCGTGGGCGTCGGTTGCCGCCACTCGCTCCGGACGTTCGGTTTGCTTCAGAGCGGCCGTTCGGAGCTGGAAGCACCGGCGCTCTCTAGCATCCCGAGCCTCGCATCGGATTCACCGCTTTTTCAAACAGTGAATCCACATAGTCGCCGAGCTCGGGCATTGGCTTCCCCCCTACCCGGACAAAACCAAGCGACTCATAGTAGGCACAGAGCTTGGTGTTTCTCGCGTCGCAGCCCAGACGAAGCAAACTTCGGTTCAGAATGTTGACTTGGTTGGCGCACCAATCGAGCATGAAGCTGCCAAGGCCTCGGCCGTTGAAGCCCTTTCTCACGGAAAGTCCATGCACATAGCCGGCGATTGGCTCCTGAGGTCCCCAGTAGGCTTCATCCTCCATATCCAGGGAAAACGTCCCCACCGGCATGCAGTCGTGTTCTACAACATACGTCGCTCTTCGCGAGAGACTATTCAGCACCCATCTTTCGGAAAAGCCGTCTCCGTCCTTGCCCCATGCATAATCGCCATGGGCGACCTTGGTCGCATGCGCGTCGTTTCGGATCTGTGTAATAACCTGCACGTCATCTGCTGTTGCGCGGCGAATGCTTTTTGAGGTCATCGCTTGTGCCTCCATTAGATTAATTGTGGCGCTTGTCATTTCGTTCGCCATAAGATCCACGCCCCAATTGTCGACCATTTGGTCCGCATGGCGAGCAGCGCAAACTGTCCTGGGGCTGCGCGCAATAGATGCGACCCTAGTGAGTCGGAAGCCGCGATACTATTCCCGTTAGAGGTCAATCGCAGCGCGTTTCGGGACGACGTACTCAGGTCTAAATCAGTTCGGCGACGCGTACGATAATCAGCGCGGCCGGTACGAGCATTATTTGCGCACATAGGGTCCCGAGAACGCGCGCCCCAGCAAGTGTGGTGATAGCTCGCCGAAAGCTATTCTCAGAGATCCGGCCTTCGATCACGTCGTCTGTCATGACGGAAACCTGCGGGTCAATGACCACTGCTAACACCACCGTCGCAAAACCGTTAATCACCGACGAAAGATTCGCGCATGTCACGCGCAAGTCTGGCTTCAGATATCCCGCGTAGAGCGAAGCGAAAACACCGACAGTCCAGATGGCCATGGCAAAGACGTTGAGAGCTATCACCGTACCGGACACCCCGGCACCGCTCGCTAGCTGGGAGATGTTTTGGCGTGACGGAACACGCGCGCCGTCGCGCAGATAGTTGATGCCGCCACGGCTGAAAATATGCAACGTGAGGCGTGGCAACGAACGGTTGGCCTGAAAGTGTTCGACAGCACGACTGAAATATCGCTGAAACGTTGGGATCAGCAGTGCGCCGACTACGCTCGCCGCAGTGGCCGTAACGAGGAAGAGACGAAAGTCACCGAGCAGCCCACCCTCAAGGTGCTGGGCGATATCAAGCTCGACGCGCTTGGCTATGAATGGTCCTTGAAAGGAGTTCGCCGTTCGGGAGGCAAGGGCGATGATCCCGAACAGAGAGAACGACACAGCGATACGTCGCGTGCGGACGCCAGCTATCCGTACCGCGTAGGCTAACGTCGCGATGACGTGGATTACGAATGTAAGTCCGCAGATGATGAAAAGCTGGACGTCCATGACATCTCGACGAGGTTGGGCAAGAGTTGAAGTCTAACTGAGCGCCGTTGCCTTTCGATTGTCACCAAACTGAAGGCCGACATCGAATGCCGGAAACTGGCCGATTTTCGCCGACATGATTCGGCTGAATCGTTACAATCGCCCGGATACCCCCTTCGACAGCGTCGAATTCGAGACATGCTGACTTCCTATTTCTGGAGCGGCGACGCCATTCGCAGTCGACGCGTAAGTGACATCGTTCTATCAGGCACGGTCGACGTGCCCGTTCCCTCCGCACGCGTGCTTGCAGACTGGGAAAGAGAAACATCGTCGCGGCTCGTCCTGGAGCCCGGGGACGTCGAGGCAATGCCTTTGGCGCGAACGCAAGCGCGCTGGCCGGACTACAAGCGCTGCGTGCAGGCAATGTCCGACTGGACGTGCGCGCTCGGGCTGCCCACCGTGCTTGCCTCCAGTGACGTAGCCCTCATGGCCTGTCGTGGCGCGAAGTACCACCATGACGGCGCGCAATATGGCGGTGCGGCCTTCTGCAATCTCTTCCTGAGCGAGGACCGGGGGCTGGACTTGCATTTTCCCTCTACGGGCCATCGCATTCCCTTGACCCGGGGGACAGCCGTGATATTCGATACCGGCCAGCCTCATGGCGTCATTCAGCGCCGCAGCAGCGGCTTTAATGCGGTCGACTTCGCGCCGGATCAGGATTGCATCCAGATATTCCTGACTTGGGAGCTTCCCATCGAAGACGCCCATGTCGGGCAAGCACTTGAGGTAGTCTTCGACATCGACCCTTCGACCGCGCTGCACCTGGATGAGGAGCAAGTCTGGTCGAACGGCGCACCCGCCGCTGTGTGCCCGGAATCGGGTCGCTGGTACCGGGTTGACTGATTGTTCGGGTCGCACCTTGGCGTTGCCGTGGCACGCTGGACAGACTTCTGTTCAGCACGATAGACGCAGCAGCGAGTGCCGTTGGGCTAACGTCGACGATTTCAGCCTTTGCAATCGAACGGATGACGCGGCGCCGCCACGCCGCAAAGTACCGGGCCATCTCTAAAAGTTCGGCGAAATGATCGCTGCGGCAGTCTGGCGCTTGTCAATGATCGACGGCGCACGACCCGTTGCGGACGATCGACTTGGCCGAACGCCGACGTTCCTCCCCGGCATTCCGCGGTGAACGAAAAATTTCGCATGACGTAATTACATTTCCGCCAGCGAAAAGGGCCGGTCAGCAGGTCGACCGGCCTCTCCCATCACGATCACTTCCCTGCCGAAGCCTCGATCGAGTCCGTGTCCCACTTTCCGCGTCGCGTTGCCTCGGCCAGCATTCCCAGGGTCAGCGGCCGCCGCTCCGGCTGGCGCAGTCGCTTCACGAACAGCCCGATGAGCGACGACAGCAGTTCCTGACCTTCGGGGCCGAAATAGCGCCGGTACGGGAACCCCTGGGCGTCGACGCCGAACGTCTCTGCCCACTTGTCGATGAATTCCACCCCGTCCAGGCCGGTGACGCCGAGGTCCTGCTCAAGCCTGGATTCCGGCTGCAGCTTTAGCTTGCCGCCGAACAGCGGCCGACCGAGTTCCTCGCGCGTGAAGGCTTCCAGGCGTTCCCAGGTATCGTCTTTCATGGTTCAGAGCACCCGGTCTTCGGGCTTCACGATGCGGTTGTAGGTCGACACCGTGTTGCGCATGATCAGGAACGCGTCGCGCGCCAGGAACACCTCGCCCACGACAGGAATTGTCCGGCCGATCCACGCGCCGAGGCGTTGCGTGTAGGCGATCCGAATACCGGACAACCCCACGCCTGTGATCATCGGCAGGCGAAACGGCAGCGTCTGAGGGAACAGCTTGCGGGCGGCCAGGGAGGCGACAGACGTACCCGCGGTTGCCCCTGCAAACTTGCCGAGAACTGGCACGTCGGCCTGGCCGAGAAGCATCGCCGAGGCGGCAGCCAGATCGTCCAGGCCGAGTTGCTTGCGCGTCTCGTCTATCGCTACCAGGGCAAAGACGTCGACGGGCCGCAAATTCTGCCAGGTGCCGTAGGTGTACCGGTTTTCACTCATTTATTTTTCTCCTGATCCAGCAAGGGCGCTGCTCTCTCAGTGTGTGCCCCTTGCGAAGGCGGTACTTTACCGCATCGCCTGGAACAGCCCGGCCGGCACTCACCCCGGACACCCGAGCCGGTCCGCGAGTTCGTTCAGGTCCCTGACGTCGAAATCCCACGCGTCATCCGCTTTCAGGTCGGTCGTCTGGGCCGGCCCGTGTTCGGTCGGGCGCAGCACGAACGCGGTGGACAGCCCCAGTTGCCGGGCGGCGGCGAGGTCGCCGTTGTGCGCGGCGACCAGGCACAGCTCGGCCGGCGCGATGCCGAGAATCTCGACCGCTTCGGTATAGACCTTCGGCGACGGCTTGTACGCGCGCGCGACTTCGGCGCCAAGAATCGCGTCCCACGGCAGGCCCGCGTGTTTCGCGACGTCGATCATCAGCCGGATATTGCCGTTCGACAGCGGGGCGATCACGTAGCGCCGTTTCAGGCGCTGCAGCGCCGCGACGGAATCCGGCCACGGGTCGAGCCGGTGCCACGCGAGGGTGAGCGCATCGATCTCCGCGTCTGGCACGCCGTCGACGCCGTAGCGATCAAGCGTGCGCACGAGGTTCTCGCGATGCAGCACGTCGAGCCGCACGTAGCGTCTGCGTCCGCTGCGGATCTCCTCCATCGACGGTGAGTATTCGCGCCGCCATGTATCGGCGAATTCGAACGGGTCGAGCGCCGGCGCATGGCGCGCAAGGAACGCCGCGGCATCGCGCGCGACACCGTTTCTCCAGTCGACGATCGTTCCGAATACATCGAAAACGAGCGCCTTGATCTCGGCAGGATTCGTCATGTGATTCCGTGAAGGTCGAACGAGGGGCAGGCGGCACGCGGCGTTGCTGCAATGCGCGATGCCGGGTCGAACGACATTGAATCACGGATGGGAAAACGCGGCTGGCCGCGAGGCGCCGTGTGGCTGCCGGCGAGCTGTCACGTGGCCTGGATGTACCGGTACCCGCCCGGGCCGGGCGGCTCGGGCGGGGCGGTTCATGTCACGCAGATTGCGTACAGGCGGGATACAGGCGGGACTCAGCTCTTGTCGTACGAGAACTGGATGCCCGCGGTGCCGCCGGTCTGGATGAACAGGTCGATGAACGCGGGAACGGTTGCGCTGCGTGCCCAGTCGCGCTGCAGTTCGCAGAACAATTGCGCGACGCTGATCATCTGGCCGCCGGCCTGCTCGATGCGGCGCAGCGCGGCTTCGTGCGCGGCCACCGATGTGCCGCCGACCGCATCGACGACCACGTAGACCTCGTAGCCGGCCTTCAGCGCGTCGAGTGCGGGGAAGGTCAGGCACGCCTCGGTCCACAGCGCGGTCATGATGAGTTTCTTGCGGCCGGTGGCTTCGACGGCCGTGCGGAACTCGACGTCTTCCCACGAGTTGATGCTGGTGCGGTCGTAGGTCGGATAGCCTTCGAGCGCGGCGCGCAGTTGCGGGATCGGCGGCTTGTTCAGGCCGGTCTTCACGTTGACGGTCGAGTGGACGATCGGCAGGCCGTACGCAACGGCCGCTTTCGACGCGCCGACGATGTTGTTGATCAGCAGCTGGCGATCCATCGACGCGATGGAGTTCACCTGGACCGGCTGGTAATCGATGACGATGAACGCCGCATTCTGCGGGGTGAGCAGGTGGTCGTTCGCGGGGTCGCGAATCGGTTCGCTTGCCATGGTTGCCTCCAGAGACAGGGCAGGAAGTGAGAGAAATCCCGAGGGTCCGGGTGGGCGCGGCCGCGATGTCGGGATCGTCGTCGCGGCGTCGCGCCCGCGCTGTCGCAAACGTCCGGCCGCGGTTGTGCGGCGGGCGAATGCGCCAGGCTTGGTCAATCGATGCAGTGCGCGATGCGCCCGTCCGGAATATTTCCGGACCGCCGCGATCCAATCGATCCACCTTGAAGAAGGATGCTATTCGCGCAACAACCGACTTTCCAGTCCCGTAAAATGCCGTCAGTGTTCTATGGATGGAACAATCATGGATGACCTGAACGACCTCTACTATTTCGTGAAGGTGGTCGAGCACGGCGGATTCACGCAGGCGGGGCGGGCGCTGGATGTCCCGAAATCGACGCTGAGCCGGCGCATCGCCGCGCTGGAGGCGCGATACGACGTGCGGCTGCTGCAGCGGACGACGCGTCACTTCACGGTCACCGAAACGGGCCGCGAATTCTACGAGCGCTGTCTCGCGGTGCTCGTCGAAGCCGATGCGGCGCGCGAGGTGATCGAGCGTCAGCACGCGGCGCCGCGCGGCATCGTGCGCGTGAGCTGCCCGACCGCGCTGCTCGAATATCGCGTGAGCGAACTCATCGCGCGTTTCATGGCGATTCATCCGCAGGTGCACGTGCACCTCGAAGCGACGAACCGTCGTGTCGACCTGTTGAGCGAAGGCTTCGACCTCGCGCTGCGCGTGCGCTTTCCGCCGCTGGAAGACAGCGATCTCGTGATGCGCATTCTCGGCGACAGCCCGCAGCGGCTGGTGGCCGCGCCGCAATGGCTGGCCAGGCGCGGGGCGCCGCTGACGGATCCGGCCGGACTGGCCGGCGAGCCGAGCCTCGACTGGGGGCCGGCGCGGCATCACGTGTGGCAACTGGTCGGGCCGAACGGCGAGCACGCGCAACTGCGCCACCACCCGCGCTATGTCTCCGACGACATGCACGCGTTGCGCGACGCGGCCATTCATGGCGTCGGCATCGTGCAACTGCCGTGCATGGCGATCGACGACGACCTGCGCGACGGCACGCTGATCGACGTGCTGCCGGGATGGGCGCCGAAGGGCGGCGTGATTCACGCGGTGTTTCCGTCGCGGCGCGGGCTGCTGCCGCGCGTGCGGCTGCTGATCGACTTCCTCGCCGAACACATCCGCAAGGATTGATGACTGGCTGCCGCGTCGGGTGTGCCGTCTCCGGGCGCATCGACGCGGCGGGTGCCACTGCCGGTCCGCACGTTCCCGTCGCGGATCGCTCCCTCACGCCCGGATCGTCGCCGGCCAGTGCAATCCGGACGCGACGCATCCCGGATCCGGCTCGCGAAACCGTCCGGATCGCGCTGCTCGGGTTACTCCCGACGCAATTTCCCGACAACGCGCAATAAGCAGATATCGCGGCATGACGCGGCTCACTACCATGCGTCGAACGGTTGACGACCGCGCTGCCGGTACGACGACAGCGCGCGGCCACGCAGCCGATGAAACGGAGCGCCGCAATGGAGGAGGGGAAGCTGCGACGGCGGTGCCGGACGATCGCGTGGATCGCGACCGTGTCGGCACTCGTGCTGGCATACGGCGTTGCGCGACATCTGTCGCGAGCCTCGACAGGGCTGCCGGCCCAGCAGGTTTTTTCCGTGGAGGTCGATCGGGACCCGCTGCGCCGGGCACGACCCGTGATCGCGATTCACGAAGGGATGCAGGCGCATATCCGCGTGCACTCGCGTGAGACGGGGGTCCTGATGGTCCATGAAATACCCGGCGCGCTCGCTGCATGCTCGTCCGGCACCGATCAGTCGATGGACATTCTCCCCGTCGGTATCACGGGGCGTTTTTCGCTTCACTTTCACAGCCGGACCGGCGAGCAGATCGAGGTGGCCGTCATCGAGATCTATCCGGACAACTAACGACATCGTCGGATCGACACGACATTCGAAACAGGAGGAGACAGACATGCAATTACCGACTCGGCTTGCGATTGCGATATCGCTCGGCACACTCGTGCTCGCCGGTTGCGGCGGAGACGACAACGACGTGACGAGTGCGACGCCCACCGTATCGGTGGCGGACTACGTCGTGCCGCGCGTACCGGGCTGCAGCGCCGGCGATACGCCCGAGACGGCGTTGCAAGGGCAGGTGCCCGCCGCGCTGCGCCAGTCCGGATTCGGTGGCTTCAACTGCAACCTGAAGCGCGTCAGCCAGGTGCAGGGCGAGGGCGCGTCCTGGTCCGCGGCGACCTACACCGACCGGCAGGGACGGACCTGCTTCTACCACGCGACGATGGGCGCCACGCCGGCATTCAACAACCCCGATGCGCCGCCGCGCGTGAACCCGGGCGTGCCGGTGATCGACATCACCGACCCGGCCAGGCCGGTACGGGTGAGTTCGCTCACGTCCACGGCGATGATCGATCCGTGGGAATCGCTGCGCGTGAACGTCGCGCGGGGGATTCTCGCCGCCGATAACGGGCTCGGCGGCGCGGGCGGCCCCGAGGTCGACCTGTACGACGTGGCCACCGATTGCACGCGCCCGCAGTTGCTCGCGAGCGTACCCATCGGCACGGGAACCGACGGCGGCATACTTCCGAGTGTCAAGCCGATGGGCCATGAAGGCGGATTTTCGCCGGACGGTTTCACTTACTACATCGGCGGCGCGTTTTCGAAGTCCTACTACGCGGTCGACCTGACGATTCCGACGCGGCCGAAACTGATCTCGGCGATCACGATGGCCGACCTGGGCTTCGGGGCGCTCCCGCACGGGCTGTCGGTGAGCCAGGACGGAAACCGTGCGTACTTCATCGGCCTCGGCAACACGGGCACGGCGGCCGGTTCGGGCGCGCCGCCGCTGGACAACGCGAACTCGAACGGCGACAACGGGTTCTTCGTCATCGACACCAGCGAAGTGCAGAGCCGGCGCCCCAATGCGCAGATGCACCGGATCGCGACGGTGCCGGTGCGCGACGGCAGCGCGGGCCAGCATACGATTCCGTTCACGGTGGGTGGCAAGCCTTATCTGGTCGAGGTCGATGAAGGCGGTTCGGGTGGACTCCAGGATCCGGGCGCAACTGCCGTGAAGGCCGCATGCAACGCCGGGATGACGCCGTTCCCGTTGGGCCATATCTACGACATGTCGAACGAAGCGGCGCCAAAACTCGTATCCGAGCTGCGGCTCGAAACGCATGCGGTGCAGAACTGCAGCAAGGTGATTCCCGACATTCTCGGCCTTTCCACGTTCACGTACGGGGCGCACTACTGCAGCGTCGACAACCGGGAGAACGCCACCGCGCTTGCGTGCAGCTACTTCAATTCGGGCGTGCGCGTGTTCGACATTCGCGATCCGGCCAAACCGAAGGAAATCGCGTACTACAACCCGCCCGCCGCGAAATCCCCGGGTGCAGGTTCCGCGCACCTGATGTTCGGCCAGTATCGTCCGGGCGGCCCTGACTGGTGCGCGTCGCGCCTCGATTTCGACTTCGACCGCCGTCTGCTGACCACAGCGTGCCAGGACAACGGCCTGCTCGTGCTGTCGTTCGAGAACGGTGCGTGGCCGTTTCCCGAAAGTACGAAAGCGACGGAGATCGGCAATTGATGCACCGCAGACAGGTTGCGCCCGCGCCCCGCACGCCGGGCATCGCCGCGCTGGCCCTGCTGGCGGCGCTCGTCCTGCCGATGACGTGTTCGGGGTTCGAGGCGGACGTGCACTTCGGTCTCACGTTCTGGCTTGCAATGCAGGCGGGGTTCGCGGCCGGCGAGGCCGACGCCATTGCACTCGCCGACCAGCGGATCGATGCCGGCTCGATCGAATACATGACGTCGCCGTTGCAGTTTGCGTGCCTGTCGCGCTTCGTCCCGGATGCGCTGGACGCCCAGGCGGCACACTATCCGGCCGGGACCCGCGTGCCGGCCGGTGCGCAAGCGCGGACGGTAGTACCGGACGGGGCGGCTACACGGTCTTCGGTCGACGCGGCGCTGCAGCGCGCCGAGGGGCGCAACGCGGCGTTCATGCTCGGCGAGTTCGGTCGCTCGCTGCATGCGTTGCAAGATGCGTGGGCGCACCAGGGCACGCCGTCCGTGCCGGACTGGCGCGGTGACGGCATCGCATGCGATGCCGGTCTGGCGATGGCCGCGCCGGTCGATCGCGGCGGCCCGTCCGGTCATGTCGCCGACATGACCTGGCGTTGGCCCGTCGATACGGAGGCGATGGCGAAGTCCACGTATCGACAGATGCTTCGGTATCCGAATATCGGTGGCGTGTCGAGGCACGCGTCGTCATGGGAACAGATCCGGCCGCTGCTCGCCGGGTTCATCGACGCGCGGACCAAGCACGCGAAATCCGGCTGGTTCGTCGCGAATGGCGTGAAGGACACGTCGTTCCTCGACGGCACGAGCCTGCCGGACGGGCCCGCATGGCAGCCGGTCCGCTGGCGCGGGCGGCGCGACGTGCCGAAGCCCGCGTCGCCAACCGCACAGTCTGGCGTGGACAAGTCGCTCGTCGATTTCTACACGCGCTTCTTCAACGACTGGGTCACGACGTCGCCGGTGGACAAGCGCTGGCTGCCCGCGCTGGCCGCCGGCCGCACCGGCAAGCCCGACGGCCCGCTGGTCGAGCAGTTGACCGGCTGGCGCTTGCGGGATCACGGCGCCTACCTCGCCATCGGGACGCCCTCGCCGGCGACGGGCAGCACCCGTGCGTCGTTGCGCAACCGCGCATCGTTCGCGGTCTTCAAATCGTTGAACAATGCGGTGCTGCCGCTCATCGTGGAGGGCGACAAGCCGTCTCCGATCCTGCCTTTCCTGGTGTTTCCGCTGCCCGATTCGGTCGACGGCAACAAGCGTGCGGTCGCGTTGATCAAGCTGCTCGATGCGCCGTACGACACGATCGGTGTGCTGTCGGAGCAGGGAAGCGGGGCCGGCTGGAAGGTCACGGGACTGATTTCGTCATCCGATTACTGATATGCACGACGACTTCGAACGCGGTGCGCGCGGCGCGACCGACACGCTCAACCGCCGGGTACCGCGCGGCAATGCGTGGCTGGCCCCGGGGGCGGCTGCGCTTCTCGCCGGTGCGCCGACATGCGCCGATGCGCATGCGTGGAATATTCCGTACTACCTGCCGGTGCCGTTGTGGCTCTATGCGTACGCGGCCACCGGCACGCTCGTGGTGTCCTTCATGATCCTGGCGTTCGCATCGGGCGCGCGCGTTTCGGGCCCGCGAGCGCCGGCGATCCGATGGCGGCGGGCGTGGCGGATCCCGGCCGCGGCGCTCACGGCGGGGCAGGCCGCCAGCATCGGTTTCGTCGTCCTGCTGATCGTGTCGGGTCTCGCCGGCGCCCAGAATCCGTTCGTCAACCTCGGCATGTCGGGATTCTGGCTGTGGTTTTATCTGGGATCGATCTATGTCGGCGCGGTGTTCGGCGACCTCTATGCGTTCACGAATCCGTTTGCGTCGATGCTGCGGATCGCGGCGCGCTGCGTCCCGGGAATCGACAGGGGCCGGTATCGGTATCCCCGGGGCCTGGCATCGTATCCCGCGCTGCTCGCGTATGTCGCCCTCATCGCGCTGGAACTGTTCGGCGCGGCAAGGCCGCGAGACGCAGGCCTGTTTCTTGCTGGCTACGCCATCTATGCGCTGGCCGGTTCGTTGTGCTTCGGACGCGACGTGTGGCTCAGGCATTTCGACGCGTTCGGCATTCTGT
This sequence comes from Burkholderia sp. JKS000303, assembly GCF_002563755.1. Classification (NCBI taxonomy): domain Bacteria; kingdom Pseudomonadati; phylum Pseudomonadota; class Betaproteobacteria; order Burkholderiales; family Burkholderiaceae; genus Burkholderia; species Burkholderia sp. JKS000303. The sequence goes on along the minus strand of NZ_PDBZ01000001.1, from coordinate 4,385,666 downwards.
GCGGATTGTGCGCACGGCTTTCGCCATTCGAATGGCGCCGCGTGTCGGCGCGCGAAATCGGCATCAGGCTGAGGAATCCGGTCGCCGGCATGGCATCGGAGCCGCCGTTCGACACCAGCATCGTGATCTTCCTGTCGTTCATGCTCTCGTCGACGGCCTACGACGGCTTGCGCGATACGGCGGTCTGGAACACCTTCTTCTGGCGCGGCATCTATCCGCTGATCGTCGCGGTGTTCCCGGCGCTGAAGAACGACTACGCGATCGCGGGAGAACTCGTGCTCGCCGGGCAGTGGGCCACCTTTGCCGCGGTCGGGCGGGCCTACCATGGCCTGTTTCGGGGCTTCTGCGCACTCGGTGCGGCGGGAGCGCGTTCGGCGCTGGATGGACAGGCGTTTGCACGGCAATTCTGCCTGCTGCTGTTGCCGATCGCGCTGTTCTACAACGTATGCCATTACTTCACGCTGTTCATCGACCAGGGGCGGCAGATCGTTTCACTGCTGTCCGATCCGCTCGGCATCGGCTGGAACCTGCTGTCGATCGGGCCCGCGCAATACTCGCCGACACCGCTCCTCGTCAACGTCGGCTACGTCTGGCATGCGCAGGTCCTGCTGATTTTCGCCGGCCATGTGCTGAGCGTGTACGTCACGCACGCGATCGCCGTCCGTCATCGCGTGCTGGCGGGGACGGTGGTACTCAACCAGTTGCCGTTGCTGGTGCTGACGATCGCGCTGACGATCAGCGGCCTGTGGATCCTGTCGCTGCCGCTCGCGTGATATTCGCGGCACGCGGCTTGAGCCCGGACGGCGAGAATCCCCACCGTTTGCGGAACGTTGCCGAGAAGTGGCTCGTGGTCGAAAAACCGCATGCGAGCGCGGCCTCGGTCACATCGCAGCGGCCGCGCTCGATCAGGTCGCGGGCGGCTTGCAGCCGGGTCTCGACGATGTACTGATGCGGCGTCAGCCCGTTGGCTTTCTTGAAGTTCCGGATGAACGAATACAGGTCGCCGGGATAGTCGACCGCGTCGGCGAGCGTCACCAGCGTCAGCGGATCGCGGAAATTGTCGCGGATGTACTCGACGGCCCGTCGCATGCCCTGCGCATGCGTGTACTCCCGGACCTTGCGCGTCGACTCCAGATATGACATGCGGCCGAGCGCGGCCGCACCCAGGGTTTCGACGTAGGTCGGCCCCGAGGGCATCCCCGCGACCGCATCTTCATGGATGCTCCGGATGATCTGCACGAGCAGGTCGTCGCTCACGTCGAAGCGGGGCACGGCCGGGACGGACGGCGTGCTGGCGAGCAGGCCGGAGCGGGACAGCCAGGACACGTCGAAGTGGACCGCGAGCCACTCGATGTCGTTCGACCACCGGCTGGAACACGCGAAGCCGGGCGGCACGTAAGTCAACGGCGTGCGCATCACGTGCGCGGCCCATCCGTTGCCGTCCATGCGCATCTCGAGCCCCGACGGCGAGCGCAAGTGCAGCGTGAAGACCGGCTCCGTCGTCTCGAGATCGATCAGCTCCGATGCGTTCGCGATGTAGTGATCGATCGCGACGACGCCGCGCGACGGCGTCGCTAGCTGCCTTTTCCAGCCCGCGGGCGGATGCCAGTTCGACTGGCGTCCGTCGGGGTGTTTCGCACATACATAGCGCAACGCTGGCCGGATCGGCATGCCTGTTCCCTTGATGTTGCCCGGACACGGGCGAAGCGAGTGCTCGCCGCGATGATCCGCTTTGGAGAATCAGAGCACTGTAGGGCGTCATGCTTACTCGATGCTTACCTGCCTGAGACGATCGACGCGCTGAAGGCAGTGACGCGTGCGCCATCCGGCGACGCCGAATGACGCAGTGCGACACAAACATCGGACGAATCGGGGTCTGGCGCGCGCGGCCGTGACCGCGCGTAAGCCCTGATGCGGGCGGATGCGCCGCCGTGCACGGATTGGTGTTAAATATACGTTGACGCGTCAGCTGGACGCGTGAGCGGGGCGCACCGGGAATCGGCGTAAACCCGGGGCGGCACACGGCACGAAGGATCGCTAACGAATCGGGCGCAACAGACCCGGTCGGACTGACGGCAGGATTCATCTTGAATACCGAACCGCAAAGTTCTCGCTACAGCCTGGGGCTGGCCGCGGAGGTTCTCGCGTCCGAGCAGAGCGTGCTGAGACTGATCACGCGCAATACCCCGCTGCCGGAGCTGCTCGTCGAGGTCTGCCGGCGCGCCGAGGCGTTGCTCGGCGATGGCGCGTCCTGCACGATCCTGCTGCTCGACCCGGACGGCGTGCACGTGCGCGTGGGCGCGGCGCCGTCCTTGCCTGCCCAGTACGGCGCCGCGCTCGACGGCGCGTCGATCGGCCCCGCCGCGGGCTCGTGCGGCACGGCGATGTACGAGCGCCGGATGGTCGCCGTCGAAGACATCGAAACCGATCCCCTGTGGGCCGATTACCGCTCGTTCGCGTTGGCGCTCGGGTTGCGCGCGTGCTGGTCGGTGCCGTTCGAGGACGAAGCCGGCAGCGTGCTCGGCGCGTTCGCCGTCTATTACCGCACGCCGCGCCGGCCCACCGACGAGGAAACCGACCTGCTGCGCGACATCAGCAACAGCGTCGGCCTGGCCGTGCATCAGGACCGGATCGCGCGGAAGCTCGCGCTCAGCGAGGAACATCACCGTCTGGTCGTCAACAGCCTGAGCGAAGGCATTCTCGTCGTGTCGCGCAGCGGTGTGGTGGTCGCGAGCAATCCGAGCGCGAACCGGATGATGCACACGAAGGGCGACCTCGTCGGCCGGCGGCTGTCGACGGTGATCCTGTACAAGCTGGACGAGGACGGCACGCCGATCGCGCCCGACGACTGGCCGAGCCGGCGCGCGCTGGCGACGGCCTCGCCGCTGCTCGACTACACGGTCGGCTTCGGGCTCGCGGAAGGCGACATCATCTGGGTGCGCGGCAACGCGGTGCCGATCGTGAAGCCGGGCGAGACCCAGCCCGAATCGGTGCTCGTGTCGTTCCACGACATCGGCCCCGTGCGCGAAGCGCAGCAGCAGTTGCGCTACATGGCGACGCGCGATGCGCTGACGGGCCTGTACAACCGGCGCTGGCTGTCCGACCGGATGCGCGAATTGTTCGGCATGCGCGACGCCGCGGCCGGACCCGCGCGGGTCGCGATCCTGTTCATCGACCTGGTCGGCTTCAAGAAGGTCAACGACACGGCCGGCCACGACGCGGGCGACGCGCTGCTGCGCAGCGTCGCCGCACGGCTCGCGGCATGCGCGGGCGGCCGGTATTCGCTCACGCGCGTCGGCGGCGACGAGTTCGTGATCCTGGTCGACGACTGCGATGACCCCGACCGGCTCGCCGTGCTTGCGCGGGAGGTGATCGATACGATCGCGAAGCCGTTCGCGATCGCGAACAACGAATACTGGCTCGGCGTGTCGATCGGGATCAGCGTCGCGCCGCGCGACGGCGACGACGCCGTCACGCTGATGCGCAACGCCGATTCGGCGATGTACGACGCGAAGCAGCGCGGCCGCAACCATTTCACGTTCTTCACCGCGCAGCTGAACCTGCGCCTGCAGCGCCGCTTCGCGATCGAGCAGTCGCTGCGGCGCGCGCTCACGTCGAACATGCTGCGGCTCGCATACCAGCCGGTCGTCGATGCGCGCAGCGGCCGCACGGTCGGCGCCGAAGCGCTGCTGCGCTGGACGAGCCCGGAACTCGGGCCGATGTCGCCGGCGGAATTCATCCCGGTCGCGGAAGACACCGGGCTCATCGTCGCGATCGGCCAGTGGGTGCTCGAAACCGCATGCCGTCAGGCTGCCGAATGGCGCCGCACGATCGCGCCGGACCTGATGCTGGCGGTCAACCTGTCGCCGCGACAGTTTCACGAAGGGCTCGTCGAATCGGTCGGCCGTTGCCTCGCGCAGACGCAGCTCGACCCGGGCGCGCTCGAACTCGAGATTACCGAAGGCGTGTTGATGAACGACACGGACACCGTGCTGCCGATGCTCGAGGCGCTCACGGACATGAATGTGCGGATCTCGGTCGACGACTTCGGCACCGGCTATTCGTCGCTCGCTTACCTGAAGCGCTTTCCGCTGCACAACCTGAAGGTCGACCGCTCGTTCGTGTCGGGTGTGCCCGATCATCGCGATTCCGTCGCGATCACGCAGGCGGTGGTCGCGATGGCGCACTCGCTCGGGATGAAGGTCACCGCGGAAGGCGTGGAAACCGAAGCGCAGTCGTGGTTCCTGCAGCAGATCGGCTGCGACATGCAGCAGGGCTACCTGTTCAGCCGGCCGCTCGATCCGACCGACTACGCGCGCCGGCTCGCGGCCGCGTAGGCCGCCGACGCTCGGACGCTCAGACGAAACCGCTGGTGCCCGGCGGGAAGGGCGGGAACGGCGAGGTGGGCCCATCGACCGCGACGCGGTTCTTGCCGTCGTGTTTCGCGCGATACAGCGCGCGATCGGCCGCTTCGATCAGCGACGTCGTCGGCACGCCGGGTGCCGGCATGACGGTCGCGCCACCGATGCTGATCGTCACGTAGCGGCCCGTCGACGAATGCACGTGCTCGAGCCGCAGCGCCTCGATCGCGAGGCGGATCTTCTCGCCGAGCAGCCGCGCGGCGCCCGGCGACGTCGACGGCATCACGACCGCGAACTCCTCGCCGCCGAAGCGCGCGGCCAGATCGCCGGACTGCCCGAGACAGCGCTCGATGGTGGCCGCGACCTGCTTGAGCACGCTGTCGCCCGACACGTGTCCGTACGTGTCGTTGTACAGCTTGAAGTTGTCGACGTCGATCATCAGCAGCGACAGCTCGCCGCGCTCCTGCGCGATGCGTCGCCATTCCGCGGCCAGGTACTCGTCGAGGTAGCGCCGGTTGGAGAGTCCGGTCAGCCCGTCCGAGTGCGTGAGGCGCCGCAGTTCGAGATTGGCTTCGAGCAGTTGCTGCTGCGATTGCCGCAGCGCGCGATAGGCCTCGTCGCGTTGCAGCAGGTTGATGTACGAGCGCGAGTGATAGCGGATCCGCGCGACGAGCTCGATGCGATCCGGCAGCTTCACGAGGTAGTCGTTCGCGCCGGCCGCGAACGCGGCGCTCTTGATCACCGGCTCTTCCTGCGTCGACAGCACGATGATCGGCACGTCGCGCGTCGCCGGATTCGCGCGGTACGCCTTCACGAGGCTCAGCCCGTCGGTGCCCGGCATCACGAGATCCTGCAGGATCACGGTTGGCCGCGTCTCGATCGCGGTGGCCATCGCTTCGTCCGAGCGCGGGCAGTAGTGAAAGTCGATGCTGTCCTCGTCGACGAGCGCGCGCCGCACGGCTTCCGCGACGATCGTCTGGTCGTCGACGAGCAGGACCATCGCCGGGACGTCGGCAGTCGGCGTCTGTCGTGCGGGCACGGTGTCGGCCGCCGCATGCGGGTCGTCCGGCGGGCGGGTCGGGTCGCGGGTCATGCTCGGGGCCGCGTTGCGCCGCGGTTGCGATGGAGGGAGCGAGGCGTCATCGGCTCAGATCCGCGCGAGTGCGGTCAGCTCGCCCGCGATGCGTTCGAGCGGCAGGATCGCGCGCGCCGCGCCGAGTGTCGCGGCCGCCTTCGGCATGCCGTATACGGCGCTCGTCGCCTCGTCCTGCGCGATCGTGTGATAGCCCTTCATCCGCAGCGCCTTCAGGCCGATCGCGCCGTCGCGCCCCATGCCCGTCAGCAGCACGCCGATCACGCGGCCGGGCCAGTGTTCGGTCAGGCTGTTGAAGAACACGTCGACCGACGGCCGGTATGGCGTGGCGGCCGGTTCCCGCGTGTATTCGAGCGTGCCGGCGCGCGTGATGCGCAGATGATCGTCGGTCGCGGCGAGCAGCGCGACGCCCGGCTGCGGGCGGTCGCCTTCGCGCGCGACGCGCACCGTCAGCTGCGTCTGGCCGTCGAGCCATTGCGCCATCCCTTCGGCGAACGCGCGATCGACGTGCTGGACGATCACGATCGGCGCGCGAAAGTCGGCCGGCAGGCTGCCGAGGATCGACGCGAGCGCGCCGGGCCCGCCGGCGGAGGCACCGATCGCGATCAGCGGGCCGCCGTCCGCGCGTGCGCTCGTGCCGGCCGCGCGTACGCCGCCGGGCGCATCGAGCAGGCGGCCGATCTGGTCGATCTTCGCGAGCAGCAGCCGGGTGGTGTCGGCGGCTTCACCTTCGCCGAGGCGCGGCGTGTCGACCGCGTCGAGCGCGCCGGCGCCCATCGCTTCGAACACGCGCCACGCGTTCGCGCCGATGCAGTTCGTCACGATCAGGATCGCGCACGGGCGCCCGGAGCGCATGATCCGCCGCGTCGCTTCGATCCCGTCACACTTCGGCATGATCAGGTCCATCAGCACGACGTCGGGCGGCTGCAGGGCGCACAGTTCGATGGCCTGCGCGCCGTCGGTCGCGACCCACAGCACACGGTGCTCCGGACGTCGCGCGATCGCACGGCGCATCGCCTCGACGGCAAGCGGGAGGTCGTTGACGATGCCGATGTTCACAAGCGGGATACTCCGGTCGGTTCGTAGTGTTGGAGGTGGGCCGGGTTCATGAAGGGCGATGCCGGTCCGGCGCCGGCGGGTAGCATCGGCGGACGGACGGCACGGAATTCTTTTCGGTTGGCGACGCCCGAATGCTGTCATGCGCCGCGAGCGGCGGCAATCGAAAAAATTGCGCATTGCGTCGATTTTGGCCCTTTCTTCTAGGCCGGGCGGCATTTTTTGCCGCCCGTGCGTCCGAACGGCCGCGCATGCGCCATGCGTCGGTGCGGAAACAGGCGGCCGGGGCCGAACCTGCCGAGGATCCTCACGCAGGCCGACGCCGGCACGCCGGCCGCCTGGCCGCGAACCGCTGCGCGCCGCCGGCGCGGCCGCGCCGTCAATGGCTGCGCGCGTACCCCTGGATCAGCGCGCGCATCATCCCTTCGACGGTCGCATCGAGCAGGTCGGTTTCCTGCTCGGACTCCTCGACGAGCGCGGCGTACGCGGTGGCGAGCGTCACGCGGTCGACTTCGTGGCGCTGCTCCATCAGCGTGACCATGCCGTCCTTCGCCAGATGCGCGGAGAATGCGCGGCTGCCGATGTTCTGGAATACGTCAATCATGGCGGCTCTCCCGTACGTTGCCGATGCCTTCCAGTTTAGTCGGCGCACCTGCGCTTCGCCACGCGCGACGGGGCGGGTGCAACGACGAAACGACGAAACGGCGCGGCGGCCGACGTCCGCCGCCCACACCGGCATTGTTCCGATGAAATCGTTATCCGGCACGTCGCGCGTGCAAGATCGCGTCGGGTTCAACGTTTACCCGAAACATCAAATTATCGACTTTTTGTCGATAAAGTCTCGTGTTAGATTTTGCGGCCTGAACCCGGTCGAAACCGGGCAGGCGGCGCCCTGTCGCGGCGCCGCGCATCCAATACAAGGAGGAGCAATGCTGGTGCTGATTGGGGTGCCGATCGTCGTGATCGGTTTCGCGCTGCGCTTCAACGCGCTGCTGGTGGTCACGATCGCGGGGCTCGCGACGGGGCTGGCGGGCGGGATGAATCTCGTCGACATCGTCAGCGCGTTCGGCAAGGCGTTCACCGACAACCGCTATATGGGGCTCATCTGGCTGACGCTGCCGGTGATCGCGCTGCTCGAGCGCAACGGGCTCAAGGAGCAGGCCAGGCGGATGATCTCGCGCGTGCATGCGGCGACCACCGGCCGCGTGCTGATGCTGTATTTCGTGCTGCGCCAGCTGACCGCCGCGCTCGGCCTCACGTCGCTCGGCGGACACGCACAGATGGTGCGCCCGCTGATCGCGCCGATGGCCGAAGCCGCGGCCGTCAGCCGGCACGGCGATCTGCCCGAGTCGGTGCGCCAGCAGATCCGCGCGCATGCGTCGGGCGTCGACAACGTCGCCGTGTTCTTCGGCGAAGACATCTTCATCGCGATCCAGTCGATCCTGCTGATCAAGGGCTTTCTCGAGCAGAACGGGATCGTCATCGAGCCGCTGCACCTGTCGGTCTGGGCGATCCCGACCGCGGTCGCCGCGCTGCTGATCCACTGTACGCGTCTCGCGCTGCTCGACCGGCGGCTCGCGCGCGGCTTCGGCCTGGTCGGGCAGGAGGGCGCGCGATGATCGGCCTCGAACCGCTGTATACGCTCGCCGGGCTAATGTTCGCCGCGTTCGCGTGCTTCAACCTGATGGACCGCACGAACCCGCGCCGCGTCGTCAATTTCGCGTTCTGGGCGATCTACGCGCTCACGTTCCTGTTCGGCGCGCTGCTGCCGCACTTCGTGACGGGCTGTCTCGCGATCGCGCTCGCGGTGATCGCGGGCTCGGGCAAGCTCGGCCGCGGCAAGTCCGACGAAGCCGGCGAGGCCGCGGTCGCACGGCGCGACGCGAAGGCGCTGCGCTTCGGCAACACGCTGTTCCTGCCCGCGCTACTGATTCCCGTCGTCACGCTGATCGGCACGTTCGCGCTGAAGTGGGTGCCGTTCGTCGATCCGAAGAGCGTGACGCTGATCTCGCTCGTGCTCGGCACGCTCGTCGCGTTCACCGTTGCGCTTGCGATGCTGCGCGATTCGCCCGTTCACGCGCTGAAGGAGGCGCGTCACACGATGGACGCGGTCGGCTGGGCCGCGATCCTGCCGCAGATGCTCGCGGCGCTCGGCGCGCTGTTCGCGGTCGCGGGTGTCGGCGGCGTGGTGGCGGGGCTCGTGAGGGACTGGGTGCCGATCGATTCGCCGTTCGCGGTCGTTGCCGCGTATACGGTCGGCATGGCGCTGTTCACGATGATCATGGGCAACGGCTTCGCCGTGTTTCCCGTGATGACGGCCGGCATCGGCCTGCCGCTGATCGTCCACCAGTTCCACGGCAACCCGGCGATCCTCGGCGCGATCGGGATGCTGAGCGGCTTCTGCGGTACGCTGATGACGCCGATGGCCGCGAACTTCAACATCGTGCCCGCCGCGCTGCTCGAACTGAAGGACAAGAACGGCGTGATCAAGGCGCAGTGGCCGACCGCCGTGCTGCTGCTGGCCGTCAACACGCTGCTGATGTATGCGTTCGTATTCCGCTTCTGACGAGATCCCCATGACCGACCGACTGACCCCCGAACTCGCCTCGAAATTCGCGTCGCTCGCGCTCGCGCACCTGACCCGCGAGTATCCGAACAAGCTCACGCATTCGCTCGAAGGCCCGCACGACGTGCAGGGGCCGCGCGCGCTGCATCCGATCTTCTACGGCAGCTACGACTGGCATTCGTGCGTGCACGGCTACTGGCTCGTGCTGCGCGTGCTCGAACGCTATCCGGCATTGCCGGAGGCCGAGCGGATCATCGCCATCGTCGACGCGCATTTCACCGACGCGAACGTCGCCGGCGAACGCGCGTATCTCGCGCTGCCGCACAACAGCGGCTTCGAGCGGCCGTACGGCTGGGCGTGGCTGCTGGCGCTGTCCGCGCAACTGGAGCGGCTCGTGCTGAAGGGCGTGGTGCCGCAGGCCGCGCGCTGGGCGAGCACGATGGCGCCGCTCACCGACCTGTTCGTATCGCGTTTCGAGACCTTCCTGCCGAAGGCGACCTATCCGCTGCGCGTCGGCACGCACTTCAACACCGCGTTCGCGCTGGCGCTCACGCTCGAGTTCGCGCGCGAGACGCGGCGCGACGGGCTCGCGGCGCTGATCGTCGATACCGCGAAGCGCTGGCATGCGAACGACGTCGGGTGCCAGGCATGGGAGCCGTCGGGCGACGAATTCCTGTCGCCCGCGCTGATGGAGGCGGAGTTGATGCGGCGCGTGCTGCCGGCCGGCGAATTCGACGGCTGGTTCGCGCGCTTCCTGCCGGATCTCGCACGCGGCGAGCCGGCGACGCTGTTCGTGCCGGCCACGGTCAGCGACCGCAGCGACGGCAAGATCGCGCATCTGGACGGCTTGAATCTGAGCCGCGCGTGGTGCCAGCGCTCGCTCGCCGGCGCGTTGCCGGAAGGCGATGCGCGGCGCACGAAGCTGCTCGATGCGGCCGACCGGCATCTGGCGAGCGCGCTCGCGCACGTGGCCGGCGACTACATGGGCGAGCACTGGCTCGCGACGTTCGCGTTGCTGGCGGTGGAGGCGTAACGGGAACAGCCTGCGCAAAGCCCGGATGAAACCTTGCCGGCGGCAAGGTCATCCGGGCGCGGCTATACTCGCCGCTCGGGCCGCTGCGCGCACCATGCGTTGCGCGTCGTGGCCATCCGCCAGTTCGCCGCCTCGTCATGGACAAGTTGATTGCCTACGTTGCCGCGATCCACGGGCTTGCCGGCCCGGTGTCGATCGTGTCGCATGCCACGTCGCACGACCGCTGGACCGACGACGACGTCGAGGTCACGCGCGACGAAACCGAATACCGTTTCGACAACGGCGCGATCGTGCGCCGCTCGGTCGAGCAGGACCGCGCGCCGTCCGACCTGCTGTGCGCGCAATGCTGGATCGACTACGACGTGATCCGCCAGCCCGACGCGCAGCCGATCAGCCCGACGCGGCTCACGTTCGACAACGCGTGCCGCGAGACTTTCTGGCTGCGTTACCACCTCGCGTGAGCCCGGGCGTGATTGCCCGAGCATCGCACGACGGTTACTGATAGAAGTTGAGCGTGACCATCGCCGAACGACCCGGCGCCCACGTCGCGTAGATCGGATACGCACTCGCGTAGTACTTCTTGTCGAACAGGTTCTGTACGTTTAGCTGAACGTCCATCGTCTTGTTCACGCGCCACGTCGCGGCCGCGTCGAAGCGCGCGTAGCCGGGCGTCCATTTCTTCGTCGTCGCCGATACCGATGCGTAGGTCTGGCTCATCACCGTCGCGCCCGCGCCGAGCGTGAGCTTCGGCATCACGTCGTAGCTCGTCCACAACGTGAAGTTGTGCTTGGGCACCATCACCATCGGCAGGCCCGAGGCGCCGGGGCTGCCGGGGCCCGCGTCGGTCGTGATCGCGTTCAGGTACGAGTAGCCGCCGAACACGTGCCACTTCGGTGTCAGGTTGCCCGCGAAACCGAGCTCGACGCCGCGCACGCGCTGCTTGCCGGCGTTGACGGTGTGGCCGAGCCCGTCGCTGACGCGCGCATTGGTCTTCTCGGTCTGGAACAGCGCCGACGTCAGCGACAGCTGATCCTGCAGCACGTCCCACTTTGCGCCGATCTCGATGTTGCGCGAGCGCTCGGGCGCGAGGTCCTGGTTCGTCGCGGTGATCTGGTCGGTGCCGCCGCCGAGGCCCGAGTTCGAGCCCGGCGGGTTCGACGACGTGCCGTACGACGCGTACAGGCTCACGTTGGTCACCGGCTTGAACACGAGGCCGAACTGGTAGCTGAACAGGTTCGACGTGTTCGACAGGTCGGCGACGCCGGCCTGCTTGCCGGTCGTGTCGTAGCGGTCGAAGCGCAGCCCCGTGTTGAACTGCCAGCGCTCGGACAGCCTGACCGTGTCGAAGATGTACGCCGACACCGTATCGGTGCGCGTGTTCGTCGTCGGGCCGGGGAAGCTCTTGTCGCCGTTCAGCACGATGTTGCCGGTCCACGGCATGTTCGGGTTCCAGCCGCCGGCGAGCGGCGTGCAGTTGCCGGCCACCGAACACGGGCCGCCCGAGCGGATGTTGTTGCCGGCCGAATCCGACACGAGATAGCCCTCGTAGCGCGCCTGCTCGTGGCTGAACTCGACGCCGGCCGTCATCGTGTGCTTCATCCCGAACAGGCTCGCGCTGCCGGTCACTTCCGTCTGGTTCGCGAAGCCGTTGAGCGCGTACTTGCCGCTTTTCGCCTGCAGGCTGAGCATGGTCGGATCCGACGCGAGGATCTGCGGGTTCGTCGCGACGTAGTCGAGCGTCGAGCGCCCGAACGTCGTCGTGTTCTTCAGCTTCCAGTCGTCGTTGATCTTGTGCTCGATGCGCACTTCGCCGGTGTCGGTCTGCCCGTAGCGATAGTCGCGCGTGTTCAGCCCGAAGAACTGCCCGCGGCTCGTCGGCACCGGCGTACCGCCCGACGCGCGGAACGGCACGCTGAAGTCCGGCATGTCGTACGAGTTCATGTGGTAGTAGCTGACCGTGACCGTGGTCGGCGTATTGAGCCCGAACACGATCGACGGCGCGACGCCCCAGCGCTTGTTGTACACGTCGTTGCGGCCGGCCTGGTTCGCATCATGGCCCATCACGTTCAGCCGCACGGCCGTCGTGTCGTTGATCTTGTGGTTCGCGTCGACGGTCGCGCGCTTGTAGCCGTCGGTGCCGAAGCCGATGCTGCTGTTGATGAAGTTGTCGTTCTGCGGCGTCTTCGTGACGATGTCGATACTGCCGCCCACCGAGCCGCGGCCCGCGTAGACCGAATCGGGGCCCTTGATCACGCTGATCTGCTCGACCGCGAACGTCTCGCGATTCTGCAGCCCGGAGTCGCGCATCCCGTCGACGAAGATCGCGTTGCGCGATTCGAAGCCGCGAATCACCGGGCGGTCGGCCGACGGGTTCGCGGCCGCGTCGCCGCCGAGGAACGTGATGCCCGGCACCGAGCGCAGCGCATCCGCGAACGACGTGACGTTCTTTTCCTTGATCAGTTGCTCGGGGATGACCGTGATCGAGCGCGGCGTGTCGAGCAGCGGCGCGGTGAACTTGTACGACGGCGAGCGCTTCACCTGCAGGTCCGACGGCGCGGACGACTGCACGGTGATCGTCGGCAGCGTCGTCGACGTATCGGCGGCGGCGGGGGACGGATCGGCAGCGGGAGCGGTTTCGGCGGAAGCGAGCAGCGGCGTCAGGAAAACGGAGCAGGTCAGCGCCGACACGAGGGCACGGGGCCTCGTCTTGAACTGGGCAGGCATATCGAGAAGGCAGCGGAAGGTTCGGTGATCGGACGCGTCTTCGCGATGCCGGGACGGACCCGTGACATCGGAAAACGTCAATGTAAATGCGTATGATTCGCGTTAGCGATCGCAATTCTACGAATTATTACGAAACATGTAAACGATCGAATGGTTTTTGTACTAAATCGGTCAGGTTTTCGTGATTCGGGCGGTGGCTTTGCATCCGGTGCAACACCGCTTTCCATCGACCGACCGGCGCGGCACGCCGACGAGTCGATACACTGCCGTACCGGTTGCACGGGCCCCGGCGAACCGGCCCGGACGAAGGAGACAGGACAGATGGACACCCAACGCGCAGCGGTCGTGACGCACCGCGGCAATGCGATCGAAAACACCCACGTCGCCGATGTGGCGGTGGTGGATGCCCGCGGCAGGCTGCTGTTCCGGTTCGGCGATCCGTTCCGGCCGACGCTCGCGCGTTCGGCGGCGAAGCCGGCGCAGGCCCTGTCGGTGATCGAGACGGGCGCGCCGGAGCGGTTCGGTTTCGACGACGCGGACATCGCGCTGATGTGCGCGTCGCACAGCAGCGAGGAGCAGCACATCGCGCGCACGCGGGCGATGCTGGCGAAGGTCGACGCGCAGGAGTCGGATTTGCGGTGCGGCGGCCATGCGCCGTTGTCCGACGCGGTGTACCGGTCGTGGATCAAGCGCGATTACACGCCGACCGGCGTGTGCAGCAACTGCTCGGGCAAGCACGTCGGGATGCTGGCCGGCGCGCGCGCGATCGGCGCGGCGATCGCCGACTACCATCTGCCGGACCATCCGATGCAGGTGCGCGTGAAGCACGTGGTGGCCGATGCGTGCGGGCTGCGCGACGACGAAGTCGACTGGGCGATCGACGGATGCAACCTGCCGACGCCGGCTTTCTCGCTCGATCGGCTCGCGCGTCTTTACGCGTCGCTGGCCGACGGCGCGGATACGGTGGAAGCGGGCGGCGACGCGGCGACCGACCGCGTGCGTGCGCTGGCGCGCATCCATCATGCGATGACCGCGCATCCGGAGCTGGTCGCCGGAGAAGGGCGCTACTGCACGGTGCTGATGGGCGCGTTCGACGGGCAGGTGGTCGGCAAGCTTGGCGCCGACGGTTGCTACGGGATCGGCGTGCGCGCATCGGAACGCACGCGGCAGCTCGGTGCGCACGGCGCGCTCGGCATCTCGGTGAAGATCGGCGACGGCAACATCGACGTGCTGTACATGGTCGTGAGCGAACTGCTCGAACGGCTGCAGATCGGCACGGCGGCGCAGCGCGCGCGGCTGGCCGCGTTCCATCGCCCGCGCATGCTCAATACGCAGGGCGTCGAGGTCGGGCACGCAACGTTCCCGTTCGAATTGCAGGCGGCCTGAATGGCGTGAGCGTGTCGACGCATGGCCGCGGCTCGTCGTGAGCGCGGTGTGTGTCGGCGTGCGCGTGCCGACTGACGTGGCCGATGTGGCCGACGCGGCCGCGCATGCAAGCGCGGCGGCGACCGCAACCGCTGCGCGCTACGCGCGCGCGTCGCGAATCGTCATCAGCTGCGCATCCGACAGCGCGCCGATGTCCGCGAGCTGTTCCGCGAGAAATTCCTTCAGCACGCGCAGCTTCGCCGAGCTGCGCCGGTTCGCCAGATACGCGATGTAGATGTACTCGCCGGTCAGCTTGTTCTGCAGCCGATAGCGCGGCAGCACGGGTTCGAGCCGGCCGCTCGCGAGCAGGTCGCGCACCAACCAGATCTCGAACTCGGCGATGCCGAGCCCCGCACAGGTTGCCTCGAGCAGCAGCTCCGAATGGTCGGTGACGAGGTTGCCGGCCGGCAGCACGCTGTGCCGCGCGGCGTCACTCACCAGTTCCCAGCGCGGATCGCCTTCGGGATGCACGTAGCGCAGGCAGTTGTGATGCGTCAGGTCGTCCGGCGTCGCGGGCCGCCCGTGGCGCTGGAGATAGCCGGGCGTCGCGCACAGGATGCTGTCGTTGCGCGACAGCCGATGCACGACCAGGTTGTCCAGATAGTTCTCGCCCTCGTGGATGTCGAGATCGAATCCGCCGGCGACGAGATCGTTGTGGTTGTCGGTGAGCCGCACGTCGAGCTGGATCGTCGGGTAGCGCTCGAGAAACGGCGCGACGAGCGGCGCGAGATGACGGCGGCCGAACGCGACCGGCGCGGTGAGCTTGAGCGGCCCGCTCGGGCGCGCATTGAGCTCGGCGACGACGCGCAGCGTGTCGTCGAGATCCGCGATCAGCGTGACCGCGCGTTCGAGGTAGATGTGGCCGGCCTCGGTCAGCGTCACGCTGTGCGTCGAGCGATGCAGCAGCGCGACGCCCAGCGCTTCCTCGATCGCGGTGATCTTGCGTGCGACGGTGGACGTCGACACGTGCATCTCTTTCGCGACCGCGGAAAAGCTCCCCATGTCGACGACGCGCACGAAGGTGCGCATGGCGCCGAGATGATCGACGCCGGTGTCTCTCGCTGGTGTTTTCATTCGATTCTCGCTGTTGCGTCCCACGCAAAACCGCTTTCGATAATACAGAAGCGAGCTTCTTTATGCAAAGGCATAGAATGCGATCCCGTCGTATCGGGATGCGGTGAGCGCAGCGTGTTTGCCGCGTCGGCACGGGACATTTGAGGAGGGGACCATGACGGAAAACGGCTTCCGCGTCGAAGCGGATCTTTTAGGTAAACGAAGCATTCCGGATCACGTGTACTACGGCGTCCATACGCTGCGCGCGAAGGAGAACTTCGACATTTCGGGGCGCACGATCGCGTCGCTGCCGTACCTCGTGATGGCGCTCGCCGCCGTGAAGGAAGCCGCGGCCGATGCGAACTGCGAGCTCGGGCTGCTGCCGGGCGCGTATCGCGACGCGATCGCCGCTGCGTGCGTCGAGATCCGCGAAGGCCGGCTGCACGACCAGTTCGTGGTCGACATCATCCAGGGCGGGGCCGGCACGTCGACCAACATGAACGCGAACGAGGTGATCTGCAACCGCGCGCTCGAAATCATGGGCCATGCGCGCGGGCAGTACGAATACCTGCATCCCAACGAGCACGTCAATCTCGCGCAGAGCACCAACGACGTGTATCCGACCGCGATCCGGGTCGCCACCTGCTTCGCCGTCGAGCACCTGCTCGAGGCGATGGCGCGCCTGCGCGACGCGTTCGCGGAGAAGGCCGACGCATTTTCGGGGCTGCTGAAGCTCGGCCGCACGCAGTTGCAGGACGCGGTGCCGATGACGCTCGGCCAGGAGTTCTCGACCTATGCGGTGATGGTGACGGAAGACCTCGCGCGCCTGCAGGAAGCGGGCCGGCTGATGCGGGAGATCAACCTCGGCGCGACCGCGATCGGCACCGGCATCACCGCGCACCCGCAATACGCGGAAAAGGCGCTGGCCGCGCTGAGCCGCATCACCGGCCTCGACCTCGACACCGCGCCGAACCTGATCGAGGCGACGCAGGATTGCGGCGCGTTCGTGCAGATCTCGGGCGTGCTGAAGCGCATCGCGGTGAAGCTGTCGAAGATCTGCAACGACTTGCGGCTGCTGTCGAGCGGCCCGCGCGCGGGGTTCGGCGAGATCAACCTGCCGCCGGTGCAGGCCGGCTCGTCGATCATGCCGGGCAAGGTGAACCCGGTGATTCCGGAAGTCGTGAACCAGGTCGCGTTCGAAGTGTTCGGCAACGACCTGACCGTAACCTTCGCGGCCGAAGCCGGGCAGCTTCAGCTCAACGCATTCGAGCCGGTGATCGCGAGCGCGCTGTTCCGCAGCTTCAGCCACCTGACGGCCGCGTGCACGACGCTCGCGGACCGCTGCGTGAGCGGCATCACCGCGAACCCCGAGCGGCTGCGCGAAACGATGGAGCGGTCGGTCGCGCTCGCGACCGCGCTGAACCCGTACATCGGCTACAAGCGCGCGACCGCCGTGGCCGCCGAGGCGCACGAGAGCGGCAAGTCGATCCGCGAAGTCGTGCTGGCGCACCAGTTGATGACCGAGGCGCAACTCGACGAGGCGCTGCAACCCGAAGCGCTGATCCGCCCGCGCGCGTACTGATTCCGGCCGCGCGGCGCCGGCGCGAGCCGCCGGCGAGCCGCGCGCAGCCGTTCCCGCTGCGCCCCGTCGATGGGCGCACCACATCAAGAAACGGAGACACACCATGAAGCACGCCAGCGAGCGCCCGGCCGAGACGGCCGGCGGCGCGGATCCCCGTCATGCCGACCGTGACGCGATGTTCGCGTCGCACGAAGCCGGCTATGCGAAGCAGTTGAAGCCGCGGCACGTGCAGATGATCGCGATGGGCGGTGCGATCGGCACCGGCCTCTTTCTCGGCGCGGGCGGCCGCCTGCAGAGCGCGGGGCCCGCGCTGGCGGTCGTGTATCTGGTGTGCGGCGTTTTCGCATTCCTGATCATGCGGGCGCTCGGCGAGCTGGTGATGCACCGGCCGACCAGCGGCGCGTTCGTGTCGTACGCACGCGAGTTCATGGGCGAGCGCGCGTCGTTCGTCGCCGGCTGGATGTACTACCTGAACTGGGCGACCACCGGCATCGTCGACATCACCGCGGTCGCGATCTACATGAAGTACTGGGCCGTGTTCACCGACGTCCCGCAATGGGTGTTCGCGCTCGGCGCGCTGGGGATCGTGTCGGTGATGAACATGATCGGCGTGAAGGTGTTCGGCGAGATGGAGTTCTGGTTCTCGATCGTCAAGGTCGGCACGCTCGCGCTGTTCCTCGCGGTCGGCGCGATATTTCTCGCGAGCGGCCATCCGGTCGCCGGCCACGCGCCGGGGCTGCACCTCGTCGCCGAGCACGGCGGCATCTTCCCGCACGGGATCCTGCCGGCGGTGCTGATCGTGCAGGGCGTGGTGTTCGCGTATGCGAGCATCGAGCTCGTCGGCGTCGCGGCGGGCGAGACCGCCGATGCGCGCAAGGTGCTGCCGAAGGCGATCAACAGCGTGATGTGGCGTATCGCGCTGTTCTACGTGGGCTCGGTCGTGCTGCTGACGATGCTGTTGCCGTGGACCGCGTACAGCTCGCACGAAAGCCCGTTCGCCACGTTCTTCAGCAAGCTCGGCGTGCCGTATGTCGGCACGGTGATGAACATCGTGGTGCTGACCGCTGCGCTGTCGAGCCTGAACTCCGGCCTCTATTCGACCGGGCGCGTGCTGCGCTCGCTCGCGATGGGCGGCTCGGCGCCGCGCTTCGTGTCGCGGATGAATGCGCGCGGCGTGCCGTACGGCGGGATCCTCGTCACGGTTGCGATCAATGCGATCGGCGTGCCGCTGAACTACATCGTGCCGGCCCAGGCGTTCGAGATCGTGCTGAACATGGCGTCGCTCGGGATCATCTCGACCTGGGGCTTCATCGTGATGTGCCAGATCCTGTTCCGCCGCGCGGTCAATCGCGGCGAACTGAGCCCCGTGTCGTTCCGGATGCCCGGCGCGCCGTTCACGTCGTGGCTCACGCTCGGCTTCCTCGCCAGCGTGCTGGTGCTGATGGCGTTCGACTATCCGGGCGGCACGTGGACCATCGCGACGATTCCCGTCGTCGCGCTCGCGCTGGTGATCGGCTGGAAGCTCGCGAAGCGCGGCGCCGCGCGAGAGGCCGCCGCCGCCGCGCCGGCCATCGGCGATCCGGCGCGCAACGTCTGATGACGTGCGCGGGCGGCCTGGCCGCCCGGTGCGCTCAGTTCAACCCGGCGCGCGCGTCGACCCAGCGGCCGAAATCGCGCGCCATCTGCGCGGTCAGTTCATGGCCGGCGTCGTACAGCCGCGTGTCGTGCGCGACGCCGAGCGCCGTCAGCTTCGTGTCGGCGGTATGGGCCCATGCGACGGGCAGCTTGTCGTCGGCGTGGCCGTGCATCACCAGCGCGTGGAGCCGGCTCAATGCGTCGCGTGGCGCGATCAGCGGATCGATTTCCGGCAGGATCCGGCCGCACAGCACGGCGAACGCGGCGACGTCGGCCGGCGACGTGAGTCCGACGCTCGCGCTCATGATGCCGCCCTGGCTGAAGCCGGCGATGACGGTGGGCAACGCGGGGGTGTCGTGTTCGACGTCCCGGGCGTTCAACGCACGCAGCAGCGTGATCAACTGCACGCGGCTCGCATCCGCGCGGGCCGCATCGATTTCCGGGCCGTTCGGGCCGAAACGCACCGGAAACCACGCGTGCTGGTTCGGGCCGAACGTCAGCGGGCCGCGCACGAAGGCGATCTCGATGCGCGGGTCGATCGTGCCGGCCAGGTTCAGCAGGTTGGTTTCGTTGCCGCCGACGCCGTGCAGCAGCAACAGGCGGCCTGCGGGGCGGCCGGCGGCCGGGCGCAGCCGGTACTGAAGGCCGGATTCGGAATCGGTGGTCAGCGGCAGGACGTCGGTCATTGCAGGGATCCGGTTGGGGAATGATCCGACAGTCTAGAGCGCACGGGCGGGGAGGTGAATCGCCGGATGGCGATTGATTGTTTCCTGGCTGGAATGAATTCGGCGCCCGGGTGTTCGATATCGGGGCAACTGCAGCGCGATTCCGCCCCCGGGCGCCGCCCCGGACCTCACCGCAACCGAATCACCGTCGACTTCAACTCCGTGTACTTCTCCAACGCGTGCAGCGAGTTGTCGCGCCCGTTGCCCGACTCCTTGAAGCCGCCGAACGGGAAATTCATGTCGTCGGTTTCCTCGTAGCCGTTCACCCACACCGTGCCGGCCCGCAGCCGGCGCGCGGTTTCGTGCGCGGTCGTCAAGTTTGCCGTCCACACCGACGCAGCCAGCCCGTAGCGCGTGTCGTTCGCGAGCGCGACGGCCGTATCGAGATCGTCGAACGCCGTTACCGCGAGCACCGGCCCGAAAATCTCCTCGCGCACGATCCGCGCATCGGCGCGCGGGCAGTCGAACACGGTCGGCTCGACGTACTGGCCGCCGCTTTCCGTGCGCGCGCGCCTGCCGCCGGCGAGCAGCGTCGCCTCGTCCCGGCCCGCGTCGACGTAGCCGAGCACGCGCTCGACCTGCGCCGCGTCGATCAGGCTGCCCATCCGCGTGTCGGGCGACAGCGGATCGCCGGGCGCGTACTCGGGCGCGATCGCGAGCACGCGCGCGACGAGTTCGTCGCGGATCGCGCGATGGACGAGCAGCCGCGAACCGGCTGTGCACATCTGCCCGGTGTTGTAGAACACCGCGTGCGCGACGGTGCGCGCCGCACGTTCGAGGTCGGGGCAGTCGGGCAGCACGATCTGCGGCGACTTGCCGCCGAGTTCGAGCCATACGCGCTTCAGGTTCGAATCGGCCGCGCAGCGCGCGACCTTGTGGCCGACCGCGGTCGATCCCGTGAACGCGATGCAGTCGACGTCAGGATGCCGCGCGAGCGCCTCGCCCGCATCGCCGAAGCCCGGCAGCACGTTCAGCACGCCGGCCGGCAGCCCGGCCAGCGCGGCCAGCGCGGCGAGCCGCAGCGCACTCAGCGGCGATTTCTCCGACGGCTTCAGCACGACGCTGTTGCCGGCCGCGAGCGCCAGCGCGCATTTCCACATCGCGATCATCGCGGGGAAATTCCACGGCACGACCGCCGCGACCACGCCGATCGGCTCGCGCGTGACGAGCCCGACGAGATGCGCATCGGCCGGCGCGACTTCGCCGCCCGTCTTGTCGATCGCCTCGGCGAACCACTCGGCGCAGTACGCGGTGGACGGGATGTCGATCGTGGTCGTGTCGCCGATCGGCTTGCCGGTGTCGAGCGTTTCGAGCAGCGCGAGATCGTCCGCGTGCTCGCGGATCAGCGCGACCCAGCGCAGCAGCACGCGCTTGCGCTCGCGCGGCGACGCGTTGCGCCACGCGCCGGTGTCGAAGGCGCGTCGCGCGGCGGCGACCGCGATATCGGCGTCGGCCTGCCGGCAATGCGCGACCTGCGCGAGCACGCGGCCGTCGATCGGGCTCGTGCACGTGAAGGTGGCGCCGTCGTGCGCGTCGCGGAACGCGCCGTCGACGAAGGCGCGGGAATCAATGTCGAGCTGACCGGCGCGCGTGCGCCAGGCGTCGTTCGTCTGCATGGTGTGGCTCCGTCCGGGTTCGGGATGATCAGCGTGAAGCGGCGGCCGGGTGGCGGATCGCTATTGCACGACGCGCGTGCGGCTCGTGCGGCGCGCGCGCATGTTCGGCGTGAATCGCGTCGAGGTGCCGGCGGATCGCATCGGGAAACGGCGCCGAGCGTTTCGCGCGCATGTCGACGTGCGTGAGCAGTTGTTCGCCGGTCGCGAGCTGCGCGCCGGTGGTCGCGTGGTGCATCGAATGGAATACGTGCAGCCGCCGGTCGTCCATGTCGAGCAGCCGCACCGTGAGCCGCAGCGGCTCGCCGAGCATCGCTTCGCGCAGGTGGCGGAGATGCGTTTCCGCCGAGTAGATCGAGCAGCCGGCTTCGCGATAGTCGTCGTCGATGCCGAAGTAGCGGAAGAACGCGTCGCTGCTGTCGCCGAACACGAGCAGGTAGCACGATTCGCTCATGTGGCCGTTGTAGTCGACCCACTCGGGTTGCACCGTGCAGCGATGCAGTTCGAGCGGCGTCGCGATCGGCACGGCCGGGTCGTACGGGCGCGACTTCTGTCCTTCGTAAGCCGAGCGCAGGCGCGGCTCGGCGGCGGGGCTGAGGGTGGTCGTCATCCAGTGCACTCCGAGGTTCGGAACGGGCCCGCACATCGTCCGCGGGGCTGCCGGTCGATGTTATGACGGGTTGAACGTTTTTTCAATAAAGAAATCGCCGATGCGTGTAAACACCGGCGCCGATTCGTGTCGCCATAGATTGAACATTCATTCAACTAAACCTATACTCGCCAGCGCCGCGATGCCGAAGCGAAGCAGGCGGGCGGCGTTCAATCACAACGAAAAATCGATCCGCGTCGCGCGGAAACCGGAGACACCGAATGAAGAAGCGCTTCCTGCTGGCCGGCATGATGTCGGTGATGGTCCATGGCTACGCACACGCCCAGAGCAGTGTGTCGCTGTACGGGATCATCGACGGCGGCATCACCTACGTGAACAATGCAGGCGGCGCGCATGCGTACCTGTTCGACGACGGCGTGTCGTACGGCAATCGCGTGGGGCTGATGGGCACCGAGGATCTCGGCGGCGGCAACAAGGCGGTGTTCAAGCTCGAGAACGGATTCCGGCTCGGCACCGGCAAGCTGAACCAGGGCGGCGCGATGTTCGGGCGGCAGGCGTACGTCGGGCTCGGCAACGACTGGGGCACGCTGACGTTCGGTAATCAGTATGACTTCGCATTCGACTTCACGGCCGCATACAACGTCAGCGCGTTCGGCAGCGGCTACGGCGTGCACCTCGGCGACTTCGACCGGCAGAGCGGCGACCGGCTGCAGAACGCGGTGAAGTTCGTCAGCAACAGCTTCCACGGGCTGGTGGTCGGCGGCATGTATTCGTTCAGCAACGACGCGGGCAGCTTCCACGACGGCAGTGCGTGGAGCGTCGGCGCGAGCTATACGCACGGCGATTTCTCGGCGGGCGGCAACTACACGCGACTCAATTCGCCACGCGGGCTGGCGGCGCTCGACCCGTATGCGCAGATGGGCGTGCGCACGATGCTCGGGCAGACGGTCGCGAGCATCGACCCGGCAACGGGCGCCGTGACCGACCTGCACGACTCGACGCCGTTCTCGATCGACTCGCAGTCGATCTTCGGGATCGGCGCGTCGTACACGCTCGGCAAGCTGACACTCAACGCAGACTTCAGCAACACGACGTTCAAGGGCTACGGGCAATCGTCGACGATGCGCGTGTACGAGGCGGGCGGCCTGTACCAGGCGACTGCGCCGCTGTCGCTCGTGGCGGGCTACCAGTACACGACGTTCGAAGGCCATCACTGGCACGAAGTCGCGCTCGGCACGCACTACGCGCTGTCCAAGCGCACCGACGTGTATGCGGCCGTCGACTGGATGCGTGCGTCGAACGGCGTGGACGCGGTGATCGGCTACAGCTTCACGCCGTCGACGAGCCGCACGCAGGCCGCCGCGCGCATCGGCATGCGGCATAATTTCTGATCATTCCACGTTTGCGGGCCGGCTGTGTCCGGCCCGGTCGATCATGTCCGATCTTTCCTCGAACGATGACGTCGTCGCCGCGCTGCGCGACGCACTCGGTGCCGATTGCGTCAGCACAGGCGACGCGATCGGCGCGCGCCATTTCACCAACTACGGCGAGGCGGCCGGCATACGGCCGCGCGCATTGCTGCGCCCGCGCAGCGTCGACGA
The DNA here is from genome assembly GCF_002563755.1 of Burkholderia sp. JKS000303. NCBI lineage: Bacteria > Pseudomonadati > Pseudomonadota > Betaproteobacteria > Burkholderiales > Burkholderiaceae > Burkholderia > Burkholderia sp. JKS000303. Next base: position 4,362,589 of record NZ_PDBZ01000001.1, on the reverse strand, counting down.
CGTGAGCCGCGCGCTCGCGATCTGCACCGCGCATCGGCAGACGGTCGTGCCGCAGGGCGGGATGACGGGGCTCGCGGCCGGTGCGGAGCCGGGCGCGCAAGACGTCGTGCTGTCGCTCGAACGCATGACGGGCGTGGTCGAGATCGACGCGGACGCCGCCACCGTCACCGCGTGGGCCGGCACGCCGCTGGAGGTGTTGCAGCAGGCGGTGGACGACGCGGGGTTCGCGCTCGGCATCGATCTCGGCGCGCGCGGATCGTGCCAGATCGGCGGCAACGTCGCGACCAATGCGGGCGGCAATCGCGTGATCCGCTACGGCACGACGCGCGAGCAGGTGCTGGGCCTCGAGGTCGTACTGGCCGACGGTACCGTGCTCAGCACGTTGAACAAGATGCTGAAGAACAACGCGGGTTACGACCTGCGGCAGATCTTCGTCGGTAGCGAAGGCACGCTCGGCGTCGTCACGCGTGTCGTGTTGCGGCTGCATCCGCGGCTCGCCGCGCCGTCGACCGCGTTGTGCGCGGTACGCGATACGGCCGCGGCGCTCGCGCTGTTGCGCGCCGCGCGCACCGCCTGTTCCGACCTGCTCAGCTTCGAGGCGATGTGGCCGGCGTTCTACGGCTACGTGTGCGAGCACACGCCCGGCCTGCGCGCGCCGCTGCCGGCGGACGACGGCGTCAAGGTGCTGATCGAATGCGCGAGCGGCGATGCCGCGCAGACGGCAGAACGGTTCGAAGCCGTGCTGGCCGACTGGCTCGAACGCGGGCTGATCGACGATGCGGCGCTCGCGCAGCAGGCGGCCGACGCACAGGCGTTCTGGACGGTGCGCGAAGGACTCGCGATCGACGCGTTGCCCGGCCTCGTCAATTTCGACGTCGGCATTCCGCCGCGCGAGACAGCCGCTTTCATCGAAGCGTGCGATCGCGCGCTGAAGACGCGCTGGCCCGGTGCGTACGTATTCTTCTTCGGCCATCTCGGTGACAGCAACCTGCACGTATGCGTGTCGGCGCCATACGCGGCGGGCGAGAGCGCGCACGACGTCGATGCGGTGCTGTATCCGCTGGTGCGCGACGCAGGCGGCTCGGTATCGGCCGAACATGGAATCGGCCGCTACAAGCGCGACTGGCTCGGCTGCTCGCGCAGCGACGCCGAGATCGCCGCGATGCGACGCCTGAAGCACGCGTTCGATCCGCTCGGGTTGCTCAACCCCGGCAAGGTGATCTGAACGACATCGTGTTCTGACCTTTCAACCGACGACGGCCCGCTCGCGTATCGCGTGAGCGGGCCGTTGCGTTTCAGGCCGGCGTCATGCGTCGAGCCGCACCAGCGCATCGACGGCCACCGCGCCGCGCTCCATCACCAGCAGTGGATTGACGTCGAGCTCGACGAGCGTGTCGGCGTGCGCCTGCGCGAAGCGCGCGATCGCCATCACGTTCGCGACCACCGCATCGAGGTCGGCCTTCGGCCGCCCGCGATAGCCGGTCAGCAGCGGGCCGAGCTTCAACCCGAGCAGCGCGTCGCGCACGTCGCTTTCGCGCACCGGCAGCAGCAGCGTCGCGGTGTCGCGGATCAGTTCGACCAGCACGCCGCCGGTGCCGAGCACGAGCGCGAGACCGAAATTCGGCTCGCGCTTCACGCCGACGATCAGTTCGAGCAACGGTGCGTCGGCCATCTTCTCGACGAGGATGCGCTCGACGCGCACGTCGGGCGCGTAACGCGCGACCTGCTCGGTCATCCGCTCGACGGCCGCGGCCACGGCTTCCGGCGAGCCGAGCTTCAGCGCGACCGCGCCGGCCTCGGTCTTGTGCGGCAGGCGATCGCTGACCACTTTCACGCACACCGGAAAGCCGAGCCGCTGCGCGGCGGCCGGCGCATCGGCGGGCGCGACGCACTCGGCCGCCGGCACGTCGAGCCCGTGCGCGACGAGCATCCGCTTGCTCGACCATTCGTCGTGCAGCGTCGCGGTGGCGCCGCTGCCGTCGCCGGCGCGCAGCACCGGCAGCGCGTTCAGCGCATCGGCGTCGAGCACGCGGCGGCGCGTGTCGCCATACGTCATCGCCGCGCCGATCGCGTCGATCCCGTCGGCGAGCCCCTGCAGCGGCGCGATGCCGGCCGCGGCCATGCGTGCCGCATGATCGGGCGGCGTGAGGTCGGGGAACACCGAGATCACCGCGCCGACCACGCCGTGCTGGCGCGCGGAGGCCGCGAACGCGTTCGCCGCGATGTCGCACAGCGGCCGCTCGCCGGTCGCGTCCTGCGGATAGTCGAGGATCATCGCGGCCGCGCCGGGGCGGTCGGCGAGCAGCGCGTCGCAGCATGCGCGCATCTTGTCGGGGTCGCCCCACGGCGTCGTCGTGAAGTCGAGCGGGTTCGCGATCGTCGCATACGCGGGCAGCACGGTGCCGAGCGCATCGCGGCCGGCGTCGCCGACCGGCGGGAACGCGATGCCGTGCGCTTCGCCGAGATCCGCGACGAGCCCGGCGTCGCCGCCCGAGGTTGCCAGCGCGGCGAGCGTGCGGCGCTCGGGCACGCCGGCGATCGCGAGCAGCTTCAGCGTCTCGACGAGGCCGACCGGATCCTTCACGCGGATCACGCCGAGCCGCCGGAACAGTGCGTCGTACAGCGCGTCGGAGCCCGCGAGCGAACTCGTGTGGCTCATCGCGAGCTGCGCGCCGAGCGTCGACGTGCCGCTCTTGAGCGCGACGATCGGCACGCCGCGCGCGAGCGCGCGGGCGGCGGCCTCGCTGAATGCACGCACGTCCTTCAGCCCTTCGAGATGCACGCCGATCGCGCGGATGCGCGGATCGTCGACGAACGCATCGACGAGGCGCGCGATGTCGACCGACGCCTGGTTGCCGACGCTCGCCAGGTACGCGAACGGCACCGAGCGCGCACTCATCGACAGGTTGTACGCGAGGTTGCCGCTCTGCGTGATCACCGCGACGCCCGATTCGACCCGCGGCGCACCGTGTGCGACCGGCCACAGCGCGCTGCCGTTCAGGCCGTTGATCAGCCCGTAGCAGTTCGGGCCGAGCACGGCCATGTCGCCGGCCGCGTCGACGAGCGTCTGTTGCAGTGCGGCGCCGTCGGCGCCCGTTTCGGAGAAGCCCGACGCGTACACGATCGCGCCGCCGGCACCGCGTTCGGCGAGCGCGCGCACGACGTCGATCGCCTGGCGCGCCGGCACCGCGACGAACACGGCGTCGGGCGCGGCGGGCAAGTCGGCGACGCCTGCATGGCAGCGCACGCCGTCGATTTCCGCGTGGTTCGGATTGACGAGCCAGATGTCGCCGGCATAGCCGTAGTCGCGACAGCGCCGCACGGCGCCCGCGATGCCGCGTCCGCCGACGAACGCGATGCTGGCCGGTTCGAGCAGCCGGCGCAGATTGGCCGCGGCGGCGGCGCGGCGATCCCTGACTGCGGGAGAGGAGGTCATGAACATTCCTTTCGGAAGTCGCGCCGGACGCGCCGGCGCGACGATTCGCGTCAGCTGTAGCGTCGGAGGATTTCCTTGGACAGGATATGGCGCTGGATTTCGGACGTGCCTTCCCAGATGCGCTCGATGCGCGCATCGCGCCAGAAGCGCTCGATCGGCAGTTCGTCCATCAGCCCCATCCCGCCGTAGATCTGCACCGCGTGATCGGTCACGCGGCCGAGCGTCTCGGTCGCCAGCAGCTTCGCGAGCGCGGCATCGCCGTCGGTCATCGTGCCGCGATCGAGCTTCTGCGCGGTGTAGAGCGTGACGAGTTCCGCCGCGCAAATCTCGGTCTGCATGTCCGCGAGCTTGAACGACGTGCCCTGGAAGTCGCCGATGCGCTTGCCGAACTGGTGGCGCGTCGCGGCCCATTCGGCGGCCATCTCGAACGCGCGCTGCGCGCGGCCGATGTTGTTCGCGGCGACCATCACGCGGCCGGCCGTGAGCCAGTCGTTCGCGAGCTCGAAGCCGCGATGCTCTTCGCCGAGGATCTGCGCGGCGCTCACGCGGCAGTCGCTCAGGAAGATCTCCGACTGGTGATAGCCGCGCAGGCTCGTGCAGTGCGGGCCGCGCCGCACGGTCATGCCCGGCGTGTCCTTGTCGATCAGGAAGCAGGTCACGCGCTTGCGTTTCTGGCCGCGCACTTCCTCCTCGCCGGTGACGGCGAACAGGATCACGAAGTCGGCCGTATCCGCGTGGCTGATGAAGTGCTTGCTGCCGTTGATCACGTAGTCGTCGCCGTCGCGCACCGCGCGCGTGCGGATGCCCATCGCATCCGAGCCGGCGCCCGGTTCGGTCAGCGCGAAGCAGTCGACGCGCTCGCCGCGCACGGCCGGCTTCAGGTAGCGCTCGATCTGGTCGCCCTTGCACGCCATCAGGATCTTGCTCGGCCGCGCGACGAACACGTGCAGCGCCCAGCTCGTGCGGCCGAGTTCGCGCTCGACGAGCGCCTGCGTCACGTAGTCGAGGCCCGGGCCGCCGGCGCTTTCCGGCATGTTGAACGCGTAGAAGCCGAGCTCGAGCGACTTGCGGCGGATCGACTCGGCGAGTTCGGGGGGGACGTCGTCCGAGCGATCGACGGCGAATTCATGAGGCTGCAGTTCCTTTTCGACGAACTGACGCAGCGACGTCACCAGCATTTCCTGCTCTTGGGTCAGCGAAAAATCCATCAATCATCTCCCGACAAAATGAGGTGCGCGACCTTCGACCGACGCGCGAAGCGCTTCCTGACCGTCCTCGCTGTGACCGCACGCGACGCAGGCTGCCAGCTCGCCGCGCAGTTGCTCGGCGAGGGTATGGGTGAGCGACTGCGCGAGCAGCGCCTTGGTATGGCCGAACGCGACGCTCGGCCCTTGTGCGAGACGCGCGGCGAACGCGGCGACGTGCGCGGCGAACGCATCGGCGTCGACGACTTCGGACACGAGCCCGGCCGCGAGCGCGTCCTGCGCGTTCCAGCGTTCGTTCAGGAAGATGAAGCGGCGGGCGACGTCGGGGCGCGCGATGCGCGGCAGGAACCAGCTTCCGCCCATGTCGGGGCTGTAGCCCATGCCCGTATACCCGCAGCGCAACGACGCGGCCGTGCTCGCGATGCGGAAGTCGCACGCGAAGCCGATGTCGGTGCCCGCGCCGACCGTCGAGCCGTTCAGCGCGGCGACGGTGGGGCGCGGAAACGCGGCCAGCACCTGCACGAAACGGTGCGCGCGCTCGCTCCAGCCATACGTGTCGAGTTCGCCGTTGCGCTCGGCCTCGGCCCACTCGTCGACGTCCGCACCGGCACAGAACGCGCTGCCGGTGCCGGTCAGCACGAGGCAGCGCACGGCCGGATCGTTCGCGAGCGCGTCGAGCGTCTCGCGCAGAAAGTCGAGATGCGGCCGCGCGAGCGAATTGCGTTTCGCCGGACGGTTCAGGCGAAGGGTCACGACGCCGTCGTGCCGTTCGATTCGGATGTCCTCGATGCTCATGCTGATCACTGTCTCCTGGTTGTTGTGTGTCGGGGTTGTGTCAGAGCCGGCAAGGGTCGCCGCTACTTGCGGACCGCATTTCGGCATAGTATAAGTTCTGTTAAATGAACGTTCAACCCAATTGTGAGTCGACCAGGAGACACACGATGAGCGTGGTGATGGAGACGTCGGCAGGTGTGGAGGCGGGGCGACCCGCTGCGGAAGCGGTGGGCCCGGAAGCGGCGGCGCGCGGCGCGAGCGGTGCGGGGCTGCAGATCGACTGCGTGTCGAAGCGCTACGGCAGCGTGCAGGCGCTGCGCGAAACGACGATCGACATTCCGCGCGGCGAGTTCCTGACGATCCTCGGGCCGTCGGGTTCCGGCAAGACGACGCTGCTGACGATCGTTGCCGGGTTCGAGCATCCGAGCACCGGCGACTTGCGCGTCGGCGGCCGCAGCATCGTCGCGTTGCCGCCGGAGAAGCGCAACTTCGGGATGGTGTTCCAGGGCTACGCGCTGTTTCCGCACATGACGGTCGAGCAGAACGTCGCGTATCCGCTGATGGTGCGCAAGCAGAAGGGGCCCGACGCGGTGAAGCGCGTGAAGGCCGCGCTCGATCTGGTGCGGCTCGGCCATCTCGCGGATCGCCTGCCGCGCCAGTTGTCGGGTGGTCAGCAGCAGCGCGTCGCGATCGCGCGCGCACTCGTGTTCGATCCCGATCTCGTGCTGCTCGACGAACCGCTCGGCGCGCTCGACCGCAAGCTGCGCGGCGAGGTGCAGGTCGAACTGAAGGCGCTGCACGCACGGCTCGGCGCGACGTTCCTGTTCGTCACGCACGACCAGGAAGAGGCGCTGTCGATGTCGGACCGGATCGCGATCATGCGCGACGGCCGGCTCGAACAGATCGGCACGCCGGACGGGCTCTACGAGCAGCCGGCCAACCGCTTCGTCGCGGACTTCCTCGGCAAGAGCAACTTCATCGAAGGCATTGCGCTCGGCGGCGATGCGACGGCGACGCATTACCGCGTCGGCGATGCGCGTTTCGTTGCGCCGGCCTGCGACGCGCGCGCCGACGACACGCTGCTGTTCGCGCTGCGTCCGGAGAAGGTCGCCGTATCTGCGACGTCATGTGGTGGTGCGCACAACGAAGTGGCGGGGCGCATTCGCCACTGGAGTTATTTCGGTTCGTCGTACCGCTTCGAGATCGAGACGTCGGCGCTCGGCCGCATGACGGCGGACGTGCCTGCGTGGCGCGGGCTCGCGTCGCCGCGCACCGGCATGGACGTGTTCGTGCAGTGGGAGCGCGACGCGACCTGCCGGATCGCGGCCGACTGACGCGGCGAAGGTTGCATCCCGCGCGACGCGGCGTTCGCCGCCGTCGGCGGCCGATTCACCGGTGCCCGGAAACGACGAGACGCGTGCGGGCGCTGTCCAGCCTGGAGGAGACACCATGACGAACCGCTATCTGCAGGACCTGCTCGACCAAGCACGCGACCTTCAACCCGCGACATCGCGGCGGCGCCGCGATTTCCTGCGGTTGTGCGCGGCCGCCGGCATCGCGCCGACGCTGCTGTCGCTCGGCGCGAAGGACGCGCGGGCGTCGAACCCGAAGGAGATCGTGCTCAGCGCATGGGGTGGCGAAGCGCGCTCGGCGTTCCGCTCCGCGTACATGGATCCGTTCACCAAGGCGAGCGGGATCCGGATGGGCTACGACTCGTCGCCGGAGGACGGCAAGATCAAGGCGATGGTCGAGAACAAGAACGTGATCTGGGATGTAATGGACCTCGACGGCTTCGCGGCGATCAAGCTCGGCAAGCAGGGCTTCCTGCGGCCGATCGACTATTCGGTGGTTGGCCGCAACGCGCTGCCGGGGCTCGCATCGGATTTCGGCGCGCCGTCGTACCTGCTGAGCTACGTGCTCGCGTACGACGCGCGCAAGTTCGGCGCGAATCCGCCGAAGAACTGGGCCGATTTCTGGAACGTCGGCAAGTTTCCGGGCAAGCGCGGGCTGTGGAAGTGGATGGGCGGCGCGCTTGAAGCCGCGCTGATGGCCGACGGCGTCGACAAGGACAAGGTCTATCCGATCGACGTGCCGCGCGCGCTGAAGAAACTCAAGGAACTGCGTTCGAACGTGCTGCTGTGGGATTCGGGCGCGGACAGCCTGCAACTGCTGCGCAACGGCGAAGTCAGCATGGCATGCATCTGGCACACGCGGGCGAACGTGCTGCAGCGCGAGAGCAACGGCCGGTTCCGCTATACGTGGGAGCAGGGGCTCGCGTCGTGCGACGTGTGGGGCGTGCCGAAGAACAATCCGTCGGGCGACGCCGTGTGGCAGTTCATCAAGTTCGTGCAGGGCATCGAACCGCAGGTGCGCCTGCTGTCGCTGCTCGGCAACGGGCCGGTGACGCCCGCCGCCACCGCCGCGGTGCCGCAGGCGCTGCGCGCCGACAATCCCGGCACGCCGGAGAACTGGGCGAAGCAGTGCAAGGTGAATCCCGAGTGGTGGGCGCAGCACTACGAAGCGACGCTCGCGCAGTACACCGACCTGATGTCGTCCTGAGTTGCCGCCGCGTGAGCGTGAGCCCATGAATACCCTGTCTACTTCCGTCGCGGGCGCGGTCCCGCTCGGTCGCGCGAAGGCCGACCGCTACTGGCTGCTGGTCGTGCCGCTGCTCGCGGTGCTGATCGTGCTGTACGTGTATCCGCTCGTGCGCGTGCTATGGCTCGGCTTCACCGTGCCGGAGCCCGGCTTGCAGAACTACGCGCGGCTGCTCGACAACCACGGCGTGCATCGCGTGCTGTGGACGACGCTGCGCGTGTGCGCGGTCACGACCGTGTGCTCGGTTGCGCTCGGCTATGCGATTGCGTATGCGATGGCGCATGTCGGTCCGCGCCAGCGGATGGCGCTGATGTTCGGGCTGCTCGTGCCGTTCTGGGCGTCGGTGCTGGTGCGCGCGTTCTCGTGGCTATTCCTGCTCGGCGAGCAGGGGCTCGTCAACACGCTGCTGATGCGCATCGGGCTGATCGACGCACCGTTGCCGTTGATGCGCAACGAGATCGGCGTCGTGATCGGGATGATCCATTTCATGATTCCGTATGCGGTGCTGCCGCTGTACGCGAACATGAAGGGCATCGACCCGCAGCTCGCGCGCGCGTCGCAGGGGCTCGGCGCGGGCGCGCTCGTCACGTTCCGCAAGGTGTATTTCCCGCAGACGCGGCCGGGCATCGTCGGCGCGGCGATCCTCGTGTTCATCTTCTCGCTCGGCTTCTACGTGACGCCGGTGATCCTCGGCGGCGGCCGCACGGTGATGATCGCCGAATACATCAGCACGCAGATCCTGCAACTGGTGAACTGGGGCAGCGGGGCGGCGCTCGCGTCGTTGCTGCTGGCGTCGATCCTGGCCGCGCTCGCGCTGCTCGCGCGTTTCGTTGACCTGCGCGAGCTGTTCGGCGCGCGCTGACCCGATCGGAGAACGAACCGATGAACACCCGAATGACCGCAGGACGCGCGCTGGTGGTCGGCATCGCATGGGCCGCGATCCTGTTCCTGATGTTGCCGCTGCTCGTGTCGGTGCCGGTGTCGCTGACGCCGAACGATTACCTGTCGATGCCGGACGGCACGCTGTCGCTGCGGCACTACGGCGCGCTGCTCGACGACGACGGCTGGCTGTCGAGTTTCCTGCAGAGCGGGCTGATTGCGCTGGTGTCGTCGGTGATCTCGGTCACGCTCGGTACGCTGTGCGCGATCGGGCTGTGGAAGGTCGCATCGCGGCGCGGCGAGTTCGTGCGCGGCGTGATCCTGTTCCCGCTGATCGTGCCGCCGATCGTGTCGGCGCTCGCGTTCTACCGGTTGTGGGGCGAGCTGGGCATGCTCGACAGTTTCCCGGCCGCGATCCTGTCGCATGTCGTGCTGTCGGTGCCGTATGTGGTGGTGGCCGTGTCCGCGTCGCTCGCGACCGTTGGTTTGCGGATCGAGCAGGCGTCGCGCAGCCTCGGCGCGAACGTCGCGCAGACGCTGCGTTACGTGATCCTGCCGTCGATCAAGCCGGGCGTGCTGTCGGCGGCGGTGTTCGCGTTCATCCTGTCGTGGGACGAGCTCGTGGTCACGCTGTTCATCTCGAGCCGTCACGTGTACACGCTGCCGCGCCGCATGTGGGACGGGATGCGCGAGAACGTCGATCCGGCGATCGCGTCGGTGTCGACGCTGCTGCTCGTCGCGACCTGCGTGGCGATCGGCCTGTCGCTGCTGCGCAAGCGCGCGGCCGGGCCCGTCTGAATTCAACCCTTCAACGTTACGTTGCGGAGAAAAATCGCACCATGAAAGTCCTGATCGTTCACGCCCATCCGGAACCGCAGTCGTTCACGACGTCGATGCTGCACCGCGCGGTGAGCACGCTCGAAGCGCAGGGGCATACCGTGACGGTGTCCGACCTGTACGCGATGCAGTGGAATCCGGTCGCGAGCGCGGCCGATTTCGGCGTGCGCAAGAACCCCGACTATCTCGTCTATGCGCTGGAGCAGCGCGAGAACGTCGCCGCGCATGCGATCGCACCCGACATCGCCGCGGAGCTCGACAAGCTCGCCGCATGCGACCTGCTGATCCTGAGCTTCCCGCTGTTCTGGTGCTCGGTGCCGGCGATCATGAAGGGCTGGATCGACCGCGTGCTCGTGTCGGGCAAGGTATACGGCGGCGTGCGTTTCTACGACCGCGGCGGGATGCGCGGCAAGCGCGCGCTGCTCGCGTATACATGCGGCGGCCGCGACTACATGTTCGGCGCGGACGGCGTGCACGGCGAGATGGACCTGATGCTGCGCCACGTGCTGCGCGGCACGCTCGGTTACGCGGGCTTCGACGTGCTGCCGTCGTTCGTCGGTTATCACGTGCCGTATATCGGCGACGCGGAACGTGCGGCCGTGCTCGACCGGTACGACGCCCACCTCGCGCAGCTCGACCGGCTCGAACCGATGGCGTTTCCGACGCTCGACGATTTCGACGGCGACATGCGCCCGCGCGAACGCGCGCCGCAGGAAGCCGCGCAGGACTGAGCGCGAGATCTGGCCGCGATGCCGCTGCGTTTTTCAACCACCCGACCGCATGTGAGTGCGAGCCATGACCCTGACGTCGAGCGACGTGCTGCTGTTCATGACCGGCCTGCTGACGCTGTTCTGTCCGCCGGTTGCGATCCCGATGTATGCGGCCGTCACCGGGCATTTTCCCGACGTGACACAGCGGCAGATCGCGTTCAGGCTGTTCGCGTGGATCGCGGTGCTGATGGTCGGCGCGGTGTGGGGCGGTCAGTTTCTGTTGCGCATGCTCGGCCTCACGCTCGGTGCGTTGACGCTGACCGGCGGCCTCGTGCTGTGCCTGTGGTCGATCCCGATGATGCGCGGCACCGCGAACGACGAACGCAGCGGCGGCGACACGCGGCTCGAATATGCGCAGTGGCGCAACTACATCGCGGTGCCGCTGATCTTCCCGCTGTCGATCGGCAGCGCCGTGATGTCGCTCGTGATCACGACCGCGACGCGCTTTCATACGCCGGCCGACCTGCTGGCGCTGAGCGCGATGTGCGTGCTGCATGCGGGCGTGATCGGGCTCACGTATGCGTGTTCGGCGTCGTGGTGCCGTCGGCTCGGCGAGATCGGCAAGACGCTGGTCGAGCGGTTGTCGGGCATCGTGCTGACCGCGATCGCGTTCCAGATGCTCGCGCAGGGCGTGCGCGAATTGTTGCCGGGGCTCGCGCATTGACGGCGTCGCCGGCCGGCGCGTGATCCGGAAACCCCTCCTCCATGATGGAAGCGAAATGAAAACAGTAGGCATGTACCTGGTCGACCTGCTCGCCGCATACGGCGTCGACACCGTGTTCGGCATTCCCGGCGTGCATACGATCGAGTTGTACCGCGGGCTCGGCGGCAGCGCGCTGCGTCACATCAGCGCGCGCCACGAGCAGGGCCTCGGCTTCATGGCGGACGGCTACGCACGTGCGACCGGCAAGCCGGGTGTGTGCTTCGTGATCACCGGCCCCGGAATGACGAACATCGCGACTTCGATGGCGCAGGCATATGCGGATTCGATTCCGATGCTGGTGATTTCCAGCGTCAACGCATCCGGCGATATCGGCTCGGGCAACGGCCATCTGCACGAATTGCCGGACCAGCATGCGTTCGCGGAAAACATCGCGGCGTTCAGCTACACGGTGCCGCGCGCCGATGCGCTGCCGCAGGCGATCGCGCGCGCGTTCGCGGTGTTCTCGGGCGGCCGGCCGCGCCCGGTACACATCCAGATTCCGCTCGACGTGCTCGCGGCGCCGGCTGACGCGTTACCGCCGGTGCCGGCTGCGCCGCCGCGCATCGCACCCGGCCCCGCATCGGCCGACGGCATCGACGCGCTGCGTGCGAAGGTGGCTGCCGCACGCGCGCCGCTGATCCTCGCGGGCGGCGGCGCGCTCGATGCGGCCGACGACGTGCGCTGGCTAGCGCAAGCGCTCGATGCGCCGGTCGTGATGACGATCAACGGACGCGGCGTGCTGCCGCCCGCGCATCCGCTCGGCATCGCGTGGTCGGCGTCGAGCGACGCGGTGCGCGCGCTGATGCGCGACAGTGACCTGATCGTCGCGCTCGGCACCGAGCTTGGGCCGACCGATTACGACCTGTATGCGACACGCGGCTTCTCGATACCCGCGCCGCTCGTGCGGATCGACATCGACCCGCAGCAGCTGTGCCGCAATGCGGTGCCGGCGCTGCCGTTGCTCGGTGACGTCGGCGAAACCCTCCGTGCGCTGCGGCGCGTGTGGCCGGGCGACGCGCATGCCCATGCGGACGGCGACGGCGTCGAACGCGCGGCGATGTGCCGTGCGGCGGCGCGGCAGGAATTGAACGACGAGATGCTGCGCGATCTCGCGTTGCTCGACAGCGTGCGCGACGCGCTGCCCGATGCGGCGATCGTCGGCGACTCGACGCGCATCGTCTATGCGGGCAACGTCGGCTTCGCGGCGCCGCGCCCGCGCAGCTGGTTCAACGCGTCGGTCGGCTTCGGCTCGCTCGGCTACGGGCTGCCGGCCGCCGTCGGCGCGAGCCTCGGCGATGCGTCGCGGCCGGTCGTCTGCGTCGCTGGCGACGGCGGGTTCCAGTACACGCTCGCCGAACTCGGCACGGCGGTACAGCATCGCGCGCGCGTGATCGTCGTGCTGCTGAACAACGGCGGTTACGGGGAGATCAAGCAGGCCATGGTCGACGGCGGCGTCGAGCCGGTCGGCGTGGATCTGCATACGCCGGATTTCGTCGCGATCGCGCGGGCGTATGGATGGGGTGCGCAGCGCGTCGAAGAGGGCGCGTCGCTGGCCGGGGCGCTCGGTGAAGCGGCGGCTCATGACGCGCCGTATCTGATCGAGATTCGCGTGCGCTGAAAACGCGAACGGCCTCGCGGTGCGAGGCCGTCGTGTGTGCCGCCGGGCTTCCGGCGGCATTCGTGCGCCGCGTTATGCGCGCTTGCGTGCCGTCTTCGGCGGCGGCAGGAACGAGTCGACGACGCGCAGGCAGCTCGTCAGCGCGTCTTCCGCGGTAAACGACGTCGGGTCGCGCGCGAGTTCGAGCCAGAACCCGTCGATCACGGCCGTCAGCGTGAGCGCGGCGAGATCGCTGTCGACGGTGCCGCCGCGTACCTCGGCGATCTGGTCGAACAGCTTCTTCAACGCCTTCCGGTAGCCGGCATACAGCTCCTTGTGCGCCTTGCGGATCACCGGGTCGCTGTGTGCGACGCTCCAGAAGCCCAGCCAGACCTTCACGTTCTTCGGCGCGAACACCGGCGCGGCGAAACACACCTTGATGATCGCATCGAGCTTGTCCTCGGGGCCGGTCGCATTCGCGGCCGCCGCGCGCGACACGTCGAGCAGGTCGGCCGCGAGCCGCTTGTAGGTCTGCGCCATCAGCTCGTCTTTCGACTGGAAGTGATGGTTGATCAGCCCGCGCGACACTTTCGCTTCCGCGCAGATGCGGTCGATCGTGGTTTCCGAATAGCTGTAGCGCGCGATGCAGCGCATCGTCGCGTCGATGATCGATTGCTGCCGCACGGCGGGCGTTTCGCGAATGCCGCGGCTGCGGGTCTGAACCGGTGCGCTGCCAGGAGTCTTTTTCACGGGGTGACCTTACGGAATCGTCATGGCACCGATTATAGGGGAGTGTCGGACGCTTGTTCAATTACCGCGACGGAACCCGCGAAAACCCTTGCTTCCGGATGAATGAAATCTGTTGAACCACTGTTCAACAGGGCCTATACTCGACTCCGCATGAGGTTGGTCGGCCATTCAACAAGACGCCGCGATCCCGCACGGGACGGGCGTGAGAATTCGACACAGGAGACAGCATGTTGGCGCGGGTGGAGAGCGTGAAGACAGCCATCGAGGAACGCGTGCAGGTGACGGACCTGCACAAGCGGTTCGGCGAGCTGGAGGTGTTGAAGGGCGTGTCGCTGAGCGCGCACGAAGGCGAAGTGATCTCGCTGATCGGCGCGAGCGGCTCGGGCAAGAGCACGCTGCTCCGCTGCATCAACCTGCTGGAGACGCCGACCCGCGGACGCATCGTCGTCGACGGCGAGGAGATCGGGCTGAAAGTCGACCGCAAGGGTCGCACGGTGGCGACCGATCCGCGCCAGGTCGAGCGCATCCGCACGCGCCTCGGCATGGTGTTCCAGAGCTTCAACCTGTGGGCGCATCGCACGGTGCTCGAAAACGTGATCGAGATGCCGGTGCACGTGCTGCGCGAACCGCGCGCCGAAGCGATCGCGCGCGCCGAGCAGCTGCTCGAGCGCGTCGGCCTCGCCGACAAGCGCAACGTCTATCCCGCCTTCCTGTCCGGCGGCCAGCAGCAGCGCGTTGCGATCGCGCGCGCACTGGCCATGCGGCCGAAGGTGATGCTGTTCGACGAGCCGACGTCCGCGCTCGACCCCGAACGCGTCGGCGAAGTGCTGAAGGTGATCCGCGATCTCGCGTGCGAAGGCCGCACGATGATTCTCGTCACGCACGAGATGGCGTTCGCGCGCGACGTGTCGAACAAGGTGCTGTTCCTGCACGAAGGGCGTGTCGAGGAGAGCGGCACCCCGTGCGAAATCTTCGATGCGCCGCAAAGCGAGCGCTGCCGCCAGTTCGTCAACGCACACCGGCAACGCCACTGAATCGCGGGTACGGCCCGCGCATGCCTGCACGGGCGGCCCGGCCGATACCGGCAGCCTGGTGCCGGTCGCACCGATCCCTATCTTTCCCGCAAGGAGTCGACCATGAAACGCGTCGTACGCAGTCTGCTGTGCCTGTTGAGTTTCGTTCTCGCGGCGCTCGCGCCGCTCGGTTCCGCGCACGCGTCGTCGGGCGTGCTGCGTTTCGGCGTCGCCGCCGAGCCGTATCCGCCGTTCCTGATGAAGAGCCCGACCGGGCAGTGGAGCGGCTTCGAGGCCGACCTGATCCGCGCGCTGTGCGAGCAGATGAAGGCGAAGTGCGAGATCAAGGAAGTCGCGTGGGACGGCATCATCCCGGCGCTGCTCAGCGACAAGATCGACGTGATCTTCAACTCGATGTCGATCACGCCGGAGCGCCAGAAGGTGATCGCGTTCTCGCGGCCGTACTACGAGACGCCGGGTACGTTCGTCGGCGCGAAGAACCAGAAGCTCACGCTGACGCCGGACGGCCTCAAGGGCAAGGTGATCGGCGTGCAGGGTTCCACCGCGAACGCCGAATTCATCAAGATGGCATACGGCAAGAACGCGACGGTGCGCCTGTACAACACGCAGGACGACTGCAACTCGGACCTCGTCGCAGGTCGTATCGACACGATGTATCTCGACCAGCTCGGCATCCTCGATTTCCTGAAGTCGAAGGACGGTTCCGCGTTCGAGCTGAAGGGCCCCGGCAGCGTGAAGATGGACCCGGCGATCTTCGGCTACGGCGTCGGTGCGGGCATGCGCAAGGCCGATGCACCGCTCAAGCTGCAGATGGACCAGGCGCTCGAACAGTTGCACGCATCGGGCAAGTACGCGCAGATCGCGAAGAAGTACTTCCC
Source organism: Burkholderia sp. JKS000303 (assembly GCF_002563755.1). Lineage (NCBI taxonomy): Bacteria > Pseudomonadati > Pseudomonadota > Betaproteobacteria > Burkholderiales > Burkholderiaceae > Burkholderia > Burkholderia sp. JKS000303. Next base: position 4,347,128 of record NZ_PDBZ01000001.1, on the reverse strand, counting down.
GATCGACCTCTGGCCGCACTGATCGCACGGACACGCGCCGACGCGCGCCACGCACGGAACAGGAGGACGCATGGACGGTTGGGGATGGGTGAGCTACCTGGGGATGGACCCGGACGGCTGGGGCGTCGCGCTGCTGCAGGGCGCGGGCGTCACGCTCGAGATTTCGCTCGGCGCGTTCGTCGTCGGGATCGTGCTCGGGTTGCTGGGTGCGGCCGCGAAGCTGTCCGGCGTGGGGGTGCTGCAACGGCTCGCGCAGGGTTACACCACGGTGTGCCGCGCGGTGCCCGAACTGCTGCTGATCCTGCTGCTCTATTACGCGGGCACCGACGCGATCAACCTGCTGATGACGGCGATCGGCGTCGGGCCGGTGGCGGTCAACGGCTTTGCCGCGGCGGTGATCGTGCTCGGCATCGTGCAGGGCGCGTACGCGGCCGAGATCATCCGCGGCGCGATCCTCGCGATCCCGTACGGGCAGATCGAGGCCGCGCGTGCCTTCGGCGCATCGCCCGCACTCGTGTTCCGGCGCGTGACGCTGCCGGCGATGGCGCCGTATGCGCTGGCCGGCTTCACGAACCTGTGGCTGATCCTCGTGAAGGACAGCGCGCTGATCAGCGTGGTCGGCTACAGCGAGCTGCTCTACACCGCGAAGCAGGCGGCCGGCTCGACGCGCGAGTACATGCACTACTACCTGATGGTCGCGGCCGTGTACTTCGCGATCACGTCGCTGTCCGGCATGCTGTTCCGCGAGATCGAGCGGCGTTTCGGCCGCTGGATGCCGGCCTCGTGAACCGCGTCGCGCCTTCCCACGGATTTTTCGACCGAACCGGATCAACGTCATGGATCTGAGCGTACTGTCCTCCTACGGGTCGCTGCTGCTGCTCGGCGTGCTGACCACCGTCAAGCTGCTCGTCATCTCGGCCGTGTTCGGCTTCGCGCTTGCGATCGCCGTCGCGTTCGCGCGGCTGTCGGCCAATCCGGTCGTCGCGCGCGTCAGCAAGGCGTTCACCGAGGTGATCCGCGGCACGCCGCTGCTCGTGCAGATCTACCTGATCTACTACGGCGTCGGCTCGTTGTTCGCCGGCTGGCCCGCATTGCGCGACAGCGTGCTGTGGCCGTTCCTGCGCGACGGCTTCTGGTATGTCGCGTTCGCGCTGGTGATCAGCGTCGGCGCCTATGTCGGCGAAGTGCTGCGCGCGGGCCTGCGCGGCGTGCCGAAGGGCGAGATCGAGGCCGCGCGTGCGATGGGGATGCGCCCGTCGATGATCGCGCGGCGCGTGTGGCTGCCGCGCGCGATCCAGATCCTGCTGCCGACGCTCGCGGGCGAGACGGTGATGCTGCTGAAATCGACCGCGCTCGCGTCGACGGTCGCGGTGATGGACGTGCTCGGCGCCGCGAACTACATTCGTGCGCAAACGCTGCGGACCTACGAGCCGCTGCTGGCGATCGCGGTGATCTACGTCGTGCTGGCGTTCGTGATCGAACGCGCATTCGGCCGGCTCGAGCGGCGTGTGCCGGTGCGCATGCCGCGTTGAACGAACCACTGACGGCGCGGCCGCCGCCCGGGCGCCGCGCGAGGGAGAACGCATGAACTATTCGAAGCTGGTCGATCGCCTGCAGGGCAAGCGCACGACCGCGTGGGACATTCATTACGCGGCCCAGCGCGCCGTCGCGGCGGGGGAGCCGGCGATCATCCTGAGCGTCGGCGATCCGGATTTTTCGACGCCCGACGTGATCGTCGAGCGCGCGGTCGCCGCGCTGCGCGGCGGCGATACGCACTACAGCGAAGTGCGCGGGCGCGCCGAGCTGCGCGAAGCGATCGCACGCGAGCACACGAAGGCGTCCGGGCAGCCGGTCGGCGCCGAGCACGTGATCGTGACGGCCGGCGCGCAGAACGCGCTGTTCGCGATGGCGATGTGCCTGTGCGAAGCGGGCGACGAGGTGATCGTGCCCGAGCCGATGTACCTCACGTACGAAGCGAGCGTGCGCGCATCGGGCGCGACGCTCGTGCCGGTGCCCGTCGACGCGTCGCGCGGCTTTCATCTCGACTTCGAGGCGCTTGAAGCGGCCGTGACGCCGCGCACGAAGGCGATCTTCCTGGCGACGCCGTGCAACCCGACCGGCGTCGTGATGCCGCGCGCCGATCTCGAACGGATTGCGCGGCTCGCGTGCGAGCGCGACCTGTGGGTCGTGTCCGACGAGGTCTATGCGGAACTGACGTTCGAGCGCGACATGGTCAGCATCGCGGCGCTGCCCGGGATGGCCGGGCGCACGGTGACGATCGGCAGCCTGTCGAAGTCGCATGCGATGCCGGGCTGGCGGGTCGGCTGGGCGATCGGCCCGACCGAGCTGATCGAGCACGCGGAGCGGCTCGCGCTGTGCATGCTGTACGGGCTGCCGGGCTTCATCCAGCAGGCGGCTGTCGCCGCGCTCGACAACAAGGCGGCGATCGTCGCCGACATGCGCGAGTTGTATCGCCGCCGCCGCGACCTGGCCTACGCGCGCCTGCGCGACGTGCCGGGGCTGCGCTGCCTGCTGCCGGAGGCCGGGATGTTCATGATGGTCGACGTGCGCGGCACGGGGCTGGATGCACACGCGTTCACGTGGGGGCTGTTCCGCGCGAAGCAGGTCGCGTTGCTCGATGCGAGCGCATTCGGCGATACTGCATCCGGCTTCGTGCGCTTCGGCTTCGTCGTCGACGATGCGAAGCTGGCCGACGCATGCGAGCGCATCGCGGTATTCGTCGCGAGCCTGAGCGCGGATTCGCGCGCGGCGTCGTGATGGACGGGTGGCTTCGAATGGAGAACGGACGATGATCGAAACGCTGACATGGCAGGTGCCGGGCGATGGCGGGCAGCCGCTCGCGATCCGTGCGTGGCGGCTGTCGGGCGGCGACGGGCCGTGCGTGCATCTGCAGGCCGGGCTGCATGCGGACGAGATCGCCGGCATGCTCGTGCTGCACCGGTTGCTGCCGCAACTATGCGCGGCGCACGATCGGGGCGTGCTGCGCGGCACGGTGACGATCGTGCCGCAGGCGAACCCGCTCGGGCTCGCGCAGTTCCGGCAAGGGCGGCTCCTTGGCCGCTTCCACGATGCGACGCACCGCAATTTCAACCGGCATTTCCACGAGTCGGCCGCGGCGCGCCGGCCCGCGACGACGTTCGCCGCGTGGCAGCGCACGCTGTTCGACGCCGCACGCGACGCTGACATCGTGCTGGACCTGCACACCGATTCCGACGCGCTGCCGTACGTGTACTTCCACCGCGACCTGTGGCCGGCGGGCCGCGATCTCGCGGCGGCGCTCGATGCCGACGTCGCGATCCTGTGGGACGAGGACGACGACGGCGCGTTCGAAGGCGCCATCGCCTCGCACTGGGCGCGCAGCGGCGGGCTGCGCGAGCGGCTCGTCGCGACCGTCGAGCTGCGCGGGCAATCCGACGTGTCCGACGCGCTTGCCGAGCGCGACGCCGACGGCCTGCTTGCCTTCCTGCGCGGCCGCGGCGTGATCGCGGAACCAGCCGGCGTACACGAATGGCGCGGCGAGGCCGTGCCGATCGCGCACATGGAGACGGTGCTGGCGCCGGTGTCGGGCGTGCTCGTGTACGAGCGCGAACTCGGCGCGACGGTCGAGGCCGGCGAACGCATTGCGCGGATCGTCGCGCATCCGGGCGTACCCGGCAGCGAGCATGTGCTGGTCGCGCCGCAGGCCGGGCGCATCGTCACGCGCAATCGCGAGCGGTTGGTCGCACAGGGCGACGTCGCGTTGAAGCTGACGGGGTCGCGACCGTCGGCCGGGTGGTCGGGCGGCGCGCTCGATCCCTGAGCGACACGTGCGCGGGTCGGCGACAGCCTGCGTATTCGAGTCGCCGTCCCGCATAAAGGCATTCGGAAAGAATCCGGTTCGCGGATAATGCGCAAACGTTTTACCGGGGTTCGACCGGATTGAGTTGGCGGATCATGAATAAAAGAATGAATATCCGCAATTCGACGCGCTCGGTCGGCCGGGAAGCCCGGCGGAGCAAGGCGGGCCAGAGGTTAACGGCAAATTCCCGAAAAACTTTAGCTTTTTCCCGTTGCAATTAATCATTGCGATTTTCTCAATGACCGATTGATTTTCGGTCATCGGACAGTCATACACCATCCCCGATAATTCGCCGCTCATATTCTTTCAACAGGCCAAGGAGCGATCGAAGCCGGATCGCTGCGGGGAGCGGTACTCATGACCATCCGTCATCGCATTACGTTGCTAGTCGTCCTGACGTTTTTCGCGCTGTCCGCGATCGGCGTCTACGCCGTGTACCAGACGCGCAAGAGCGCATCCGAAGTGCGTCAGGTCACCCAGGGAATCGTGCCGAGCGCGCTCGCATCGGCGGATCTCGTCGCCGACGTGAAGAACATCCAGATCGCGACGATGACGCTGATCTACGCGCCGGATGCGAACACCGCCGCGCAGGCGCGCGACGAGCTGAAGGCGAAGCAGGGCGCGCTGCGCGCAGCGCTCGACACGCAGGCGAAGTCCGCCGTCGGGCAGGCGCAGGAAGGCCTCGTCACGCAGGCGAAGGATAGCGCCACGAACTATTTCTCGGCGATCGACGACACCGTGAAGATGAAGACGGACGGCAAGCCGGAGATGGCGCAGGCTTACTTGTTCGCGAACGTCGCGCAGTATCGCGACGAACTGGAGAGCATTGTCGACACGCTGCGCGTCGAGAAGAATCGCCAGAAGGACGACGCGATCCGCGCGCTGAACGGGATGCTGTCGACCACGGCGACCGCGATCGCGGGTGTGGCCGGCACGGTCGTCGTGCTGCTGACCGCGCTCGGCTTCGTGCTGTATCGCCAGATCACGCGTCCGCTGAGCGGGATGCAGACGATGATGAGCGAGATCGCGACGAGCCAGGACTTCACGCGCCGCGTGCCGGTGGGCCGGATGGACGAGATCGGCCATTCGATCGTCGCGTTCAACGGGATGATCGAGAAGATCCAGGAGAACGCCGCGCAACTGAAGCAGAAGACGGCCGACATCCAGGCGATGCTGCAGAACATGCAGCAAGGGATCCTGACCGTCGTCGAAGGCGGCGTCGTGCATGCGGAATATTCGGCGTACCTCGAAACCATCTTCGAGACGAACGACATCGCGGGACGCGACCTGATGGCGCTCGTGTTCGACGACTCGAGCATCGGCCCGGACGCGCGCTCGCAGGTCGATGCGGCCGTGCATGCGTGTCTCGGCGAGGACAGCATGAACTTCGCGTTCAACGAGCACCTGCTCGTCAACGAAGTCGCGAAGCGGATGCCGGACGGCCGCGAGAAGTGGCTCGACCTGAGCTGGTCGGCGATCACCGACGAGACCGATACGGTCGCGCGCCTGATGCTGTGCGTGCGCGACGTGACCGAGATCCGCGCGCTGACCGCGCAGGCCGGCGAGCAGCAGCGCCGCCTCGAGATGATCGGCGAGATCCTGTCGATCAGCCAGGACAAGTTCCACGACTTCGTGCACAGCGCGAAGGGCTTCCTCAGCGAGAACGAGCGGATGATCCGCCAGCACGAACGCGCCGATCACTCGATCGTCGCGGCGCTGTTCCGCAACATGCACACGATCAAGGGCAATGCGCGCACGTACAGCCTCCAGCACCTGACGAACATCGTCCATGAAGCGGAGCAGGCATACGAGTCGCTGCGCCGCGCGGATGGCGGCCCCGAGTGGAACCGCGACGCGCTGATGGACGATCTGTCCCGCGTGCGCGAGGCCGTCGATCATTACGCGACGATCAACGCGGTCACGCTCGGCCGCAATGGCGAACCGGCGCAGCACGGCGGCGCCGACTACCTGATGGTCGAACGCGCGCACATCAGCGAGAGCCTGCGCATGCTCGACGGCGCCGATCCGGCGAACGCGGGCGACTGGCACGCGGCGCGCGATTCGGTGCGCCGTTTGCTGAGCCAGTTCGGCACGCAGGGTATCGGAGAAACGCTGGGCGGCGTGATCGAGTCGTTGCCGTCGCTCGCGGCGGAGCTCGGCAAGCCGGCGCCCGTCGTGCATATCAACAGCCACGGCCAGCGCGTGCGCAGCGAGATCGCCGCGACGCTGAAGAACGTGTTCATGCACCTGCTGCGCAATTCGGTCGACCACGGCATCGAAACGTCCGACGAGCGTCGAGCGGCAGGGAAGGCGCCGGCCGGCACGATCGACATCGCGGTCGACGTCGAGCACGGCGCGCTGCGCTTCGTGCTCGGCGACGACGGTCGCGGCCTCGCGCTCGACCGGATTCGCGGTATCGCACGCGAGCGCGGCTGGATCGACGACGACAACGCAACGACGCTGTCCGATGAAGCCGTCGCGGAACTGATCTTCCGGCCCGGCTTCTCGACCGCGCGCGCGGTGACCGAAGTGTCCGGGCGCGGCGTCGGGATGGACGCGGTGCGCAACTTCCTGAAGCGCGACGGCGGCGATATCGCGCTGCGCTTCACGGACGACTGCGTCGGCGCGCCGTATCGCGCATTCCAGACGGTCGTGTCGCTGCCCGAACGCTTTGCAGCGAACGGCAGTGCCCACGAAGCCGCGGACGTGTCGGCCGGCGTCGCGAACGCGAACGCCGCCGCAACGGAGTGACCGTGCAAGCGTGGATGATCCCGATCGGTGCCGCGCTGGCCGGCGGCCTGGTGGTCGCGGCGCTCGCCGCGATCGTGTGGCGGATGGCGCGCGCACGGCTCGTCGCGGCGATGACGCGTGAAGCAACCGTCTTGCGCGACGCGCTCGGCGCGGCCGATGCGCGCGCCGACGACGCGGCAGCCGCGCATGTCGACGCGGCCGATGCATGGGCGCGGCGGGAAGCGGCGCTCGAGGAAGCGCTCGCGCACGCAACGGCCGGCGCCGGCGAGCAGCGCGACGCGTTGCAGGCGCTCGCGGCCGAGCGTGCCGTGCTGTCGCAGCATGCGACGAAGCTCGCCGACGAAGCCGCGCGCCTGCGCGGGCTGGCCGCCACGTTCGAGCGCTGGCACGATCAGATGATCTCGCTGACCACGCAGAACCAGGACATGCGCACGAAGAACCAGGAGCTGTCGGCGATCGTCGCGCACGTGTCGATCGTGTCGCTGAACGCATCCATCGAAGCCGCGCGCGCGGGCACTGCCGGACGCGGCTTCTCGATCGTCGCGAGCGAGGTGCGCGGGCTTGCCGCGCGCTCGCAGCAACTGTCGAACAGCTATCGCGACAGCCTGAACCGCAACGATCTCGTGACGGCCGCGACGTTCCAGGACATCCAGGCCGGCGGCAAGATGATCACGGCCGCGCTCGCGACCGTCGAGACGCTCGCGGGGCAACTGCATGCGCGTCTCGAAGGAGCGGCGGCGTGATCAGTGCGCAGGCCCGGGCCGGTTTCGAGCGGATCTTCTTCGATGCGGCGCGCACGCGGCTCGCCTCCGGCGGCGCATGCGAGATCCGGCCGGTCGTCGACGACACATACGGCGCATCCCACGAGCCGTCGCGCGCGAAGTCGCGCTCGACGCCGAAGGTGCCGGAGCACGTTGCCGTGCTGACGATCTCGGCGCTGCGCTTCCGGCTGCTGCTCGCGCTGCGCTTTCGCGACGACGATGCGACGCGCCGCCATTTCGCCGCCGCGACGCCGGGCGCGAGCGCGCAACGGCCGTTGCCCGAAGCCTTCATGGAAATCGCGAACCTGTGCTGCGGCGCGATCAACCAGGCGCTGATCGCGCCGTTTCCCGACCTCGGGATGTCGACGCCGTACCTGCTGAGCGGCGCGAGCATCGACTACCTGCCGGCGCTGAACCCCGATCACGTGGCGGCGTACGACATGACGCTCGGCGGCGACGTGCGGATCGGCGCGACGCTGTGCGTCTGCGCGAACGCGCCGGTCGATTTCCACGTGCCCGACGCGGCCGCGGTGGATACGGGCGGCGAGCTCGAACTGTTTTGATTGATTGCGAGGATTTCGCGAGATGACCGAAGACCAACCCGTGAGCAAGGTGCTCGTGCTCGACGAGAGCCGCGAGCATGCCGCGACGATCAAGCGCTTCTGCGACGAGCACAACCTGGTCGGCCTGACCGTGCGGCGCAACCGGCTGCTGAAGGTGCTGCGCTCGAACATCGACCTCGGCGCGATCCTGCTCGCCGAGGACTACGGCGGCTCGCCGGCCGAGAGCGCGATCATCGCGACGCAGATCGACGCGCTGCGCCCGGAGCTGCCGATCATCCTGCGCCGCACGTCTTCCGCCTCGCACGACGGGCTGCCCGATGCCCTTGCGCGGGTGGCATGCGCGGCCTATGTCGGCGACGACCTGACGCCGCTCAAGCGCGCGATCGACGAATACCTGTTCGGCCGCGACTACCCGAATGCGCTCGTGCGCGGTATCGCGGAGATCACCGAGGCGCGGCTCGACAGCCTGTTCCCGGGCCTCGCGATCGAGCGCGACACGCCGTGCATCGTGCGCGACCAGATCATCTTCGGCGAGGTGTTCAGCCTGATCGCGCTGGAAAGTGCATGGTGCCGCGGCTACATGCTGCTGCAGACGAGCGAGCAGCCGCTGCTCGACATGATCGGCGGCACGCGCGACGACGGCCGCGCGCCCGATTTCCGTGATGTGAACAGCGTGCTCGGCGAGCTGACCAACCTCGTGTGGGGCGCATTCAAGAACCGCTATCTCGGCGACGCGGAGGCACTGGCCCGCCATCCGGTGCAGGTGCCGCTGGTCGTCAATCACAAGCAGAAGTTCATTTCGTTCGGCGGCGATTGCCCGCAGCTCTGCTTCAAGTACCGGATGACCGACCCGGCATCGGGGCGGTCGGTGCAGCTCGACCAGCGCTTCGTGTTCAGCCTGAGCTGGTCGCCGGAGGATTTCCGCGAATCGGTGCAGGACGTGGGGCCGATGGTCGAATCGGGCGAACTCGAACTGTTTTGAATATTGAAGTCGGCAACGACGAAAGGGGAAGAAGGTATGGCAAAGATTCTGGTGGTCGACGATTCGGGCACGGTGCGCGACGAAGTCGCGGGTTTCCTGCGCAATCACGGGCTCGACGTCGCGACGGCAGTGGACGGCAAGGACGGGCTCGCGAAGCTCAAGGCGACGCCCGGCGTGCGCCTCGTGATCAGCGACGTGAACATGCCGAACATGGATGGCCTGACGATGGTCGAGAAGATCCGCGGCGAACTGGCGAACGCGTCGGTCAACGTCGTGATGCTGACGACCGAAAGCAGCCCGGCGATGAAGGAGCGCGGCAAGGCCGCCGGCGTGAAGGGCTGGATCGTGAAGCCGTTCAAGGGCGACGCGGTGCTCGACGCGCTGAAGAAGCTCGCCGGCTGACACGCGCGACGAGAGCGGCCCTGCAACCGGTTCACGTTCCGCATTCAACGCTGCGGTTCGGGTTGTGCGGCCGTGGCGCCTGTTGCACCTGTTGCACTGACGCAGGCGAGTACCTGCGGATGTCGGCCGTCGTGCCGGACTGAACGCGGGCGCATGTCATCCGGAGATCGCGTTCACGACGCGCGCGGGCCTGACCGCGCGCGAAGGCGCCGCCGCCCTTGAACGGCCCTCAGCGCGCAGCCGGCGCGGCGGACGCGAATTCGTCGACGACCGCCTCGATCACGGCCTGTACGCGCGCGGTCTTGTAGAGATCGGCATGTGCGACGAGCCATACGTCGAAATGATTGCAGCGCCGTGCCATGAGCCGCACCAGTTCCGGTTCGGTGTCGGCGCGAAAGCACGGCAGCTCCGCCACGCCGAGCCCGGCGACGGTGGCTTCGACCAGCATCATCGTCGACGACGTCTGGAAGATCACGCGGCCGCGTGACGTCGGCTCGCCGCACAGCGCCTCCCACATCGTCGGCACCACCGGCTGCTGATACATCACCAGATCGTGGCCGTCGAACGCGCTGCCCGGCACCGGCTCGCCGCGCTCGGCCAGGTAGCGGCGCGACGCGTAGATACCGGTTTCGAGATGTCCGAGCCGCCGGACGATCAGGTCGGGCGACTCCGGCCGCAGCGTGCGAATCGCGAGATCGGCTTCGCGACGCGTGAGGTTGGCGATCTCGGCCGACGTTACGCACACGACGTCGATGCCGGCATGCTTGCGCCGCAGGCGCGCGATGGCCGGCACCACGAAGCGCTTGCCGAGCGAGTCGGTGGTCGCGATCCGTACCGAGCCAGCCAATTGCTCGTCGAAGCCCATCACGCGCCGCTCGATGGTGAGCGACGCGCGCTCCATCGTTTCCGCCGGCTCGAGCAGCGCTTCGCCAGCCGGCGTCAGCACATAGAGGGCCGGCGTCCGCAGGAACAGGCGCGCGGAGAGTTCGTCCTCGAGCGCGGCAATCCGGCGCCCGACGGTCGCCTGGTCGACGTTCAACTGCGTCGCCGCGCCGCGCAGCGTGCCCGCGCGGGCCAGCGCGAGGAAGAAGCGGGCGTTGTCCCAGTTCAGGCGCATCGGCGGTCTCGTCGGGAAGAAGGGGGCGATGCATATCTGCATCAGGATGATGCGAAATTACCACTTTTCTGCATCGTGCAGGGTTCCTAGACTCACGGCATCAACCCGGAGTTCTCATGACCGATTGCACGTCCCCTTGCGCCTCTGCCCGCGCCCCTGCATCCGTCGCCGCACCGACGGTGACGGCCGGGCGGCCGACCGCGCGCGAACGTCGCTTCACGCTGGCGCTCGTCGCGATCGGGATGTTCATGGCCGTACTCGATTCGACGATCGTCAACGTCGCGCTGCCGGCGATGCGCGCGAGCCTCGGCGCGACGGTCGCGGGGCTCGCATGGATCGTCGATGCGTACACGCTCAGCTTCGCCGCGTTGATCCTCGCCGGCGGCGTGCTGTCCGACCGGTTCGGCGCGAAGCACGCGTATCTCGCGGGCCTCGCGCTGTTCGTCCTGGCGTCGGCGGCCTGCGGCTTCGCGCCGTCCGTGACCACGCTCGTCGCCGCGCGCTTCGTGCAGGGCGTGGGCGCGGCGCTGTTTCTGCCCGCGTCGCTCGCGATCGTGCGCAATACGTTCGACGTGCCGGCCGAGCGGGCGCGGGCGATCGCGGTCTGGGCGAGCATCGCGTCGGTGGCGGCGTCCGTCGGGCCGGTGCTGGGCGGCGTCCTGGTGGAGGATTTCGGCTGGCGCAGCGCGTTCCTCGTCAATGTGCCGACCGGCGCGCTGGCGCTGATCGGCGCGGCGATACAGGTTCGCGCGTCGGGCCGGCGTGCCGCGCGCCGCTTCGACTGGGCCGGCCAGTTCGCCAGTGCGACGGCGCTCGGCGCGCTGTGCTTCGCCGCGATCGAAATACCGACGCGCGGCCTGCATGCGACGGACGTGCTGGCCGCGTTGCTGGTGGCGGCGCTCGCTTTCACGGTGCTGATCGTCGTCGAGCGGCGCAGCGCCGATCCGATGGTGCCGCTCGCGTGGTTTCGCAATCGCGTGTTCGTTGCGATGAATCTGATGGGCACGCTGGTCTATGTCGGCTATTTCGCGCTGCTGTTCATCCTGAGCCTGTACCTGCATGGCAGCGTCGGGCTGAATGCGCGGCAGACCGGGCTGATGCTGTTGCCGCTCGTGCTGAGCTTGTCGCTTGGCAACGTGCTGTCGGGCAAGTTGCACGGACGGGCCAGTGCGACGCAGCTGATGGCCGGTGGCCTGGTGCTCGCCACGTGCGCCGTGCCGGCGCTCGCGGTTGCGCTGACGATGCGTGCGCCGTGGCCCGTTGCGTGGGCCGCGATGGCGGCGTTCGGCACCGGCACCGCGTTGTCCGTGCCGCCGATGATCGCGACCGTGCTCGAACAGGTGCCGGCGGACGCGGCCGGTGTCGCATCGGGATTTCTCAATGCGGCGCGACAGGCCGGCAGCCTGCTCGGCGTCGCGTTCGCCGGCGCCGCGACGATGCTGTTGCCGAATCTGGCGGCGGCGCTGCGCGCGGTCGCGGTGCTCGGTTTCGCCGCCTATGCGGTGGCGGCGCTGGTCGCGCTGATGGCCGGCGCGCGGATCGCGAAGCGGGCGCACGGGCAGGCGTGACGCGCGCGGCGCTCGCTTCGTCATCCGGGCGCGCACAGGTCTGCTTCGAATGAGCGCCAGTCGGCCCCGCTGGACGTCGCACGCAATGTGGAGGACGATTCGTGATCATGTCGATCGCGAACCCGGGCGCGGGTTGCCCGTGCTGCCTGTTCGCGCCCGATCGAACCCCGTCGAGCGGAGCATCATGGAATCCAGTCACGAGACACCCGAGCCGATCCTGTTGCGCGAAGACCGCGACGGCGTCGTCACGCTGCGGCTGAACCGGCCGCAGCAGTTCAACGCGCTGTCGGAGGCGATGCTGGCGAGCCTGCAGGATGCATTCGAATCACTCGCCGCCGATCCGAAGGTGCGCTGCGTCGTGCTCGCCGCACAAGGCAAGGCGTTCTGCGCGGGCCACGACCTGCGGCAGATGCGCAGCAAGCCCGAACTCGATTACTACCGCGCGTTGTTCGCGCAATGCAGCCGCGTGATGCTCGCGATGCGCGCATTGCCGGTGCCGGTGATCGCACGCGTGCACGGCATCGCGACGGCGGCCGGTTGCCAGCTCGTCGCCGCGTGCGATCTCGCGATCGCGGCCGACACCGCGCGCTTCGCGGTATCGGGCATCAACGTCGGGCTGTTCTGTTCGACGCCTTCTGTCGCGTTGAGCCGCAACGTATCGACGAAGCGCGCGTTCGACATGCTCGTCACCGGGCGCTTCGTCGATGCGGCGACGGCCGCCGCGTGGGGGCTCGTCAACGAAGCGGTGCCCGAGGATGCGCTCGACGCGGCCGTCGCGCGCAAGGTCGCGGAGATCGTCGCGAAGAGCCCGGCGGCGGTGCGTTACGGCAAGCAGATGTTCTACCGGCAGCGCGAGTTGCCGATCGACGACGCGTACGCGTTTGCGGGCGACGTGATGGCGCGCAACATGATGGAAGAGGATGCCGGCGAGGGGATCGACGCGTTCCTGGAGAAGCGCAAGCCGACGTGGCGTTCGTGACGCATCGCGCAGGCGCGTCAGCGGGGCTGGCATCCCGCATGCGTCATCAAGCGTCGTCAAGACGAACGGGCCGCTCGTGAACAGAGCGGCCCGCGAACGAATCCTGAAGATCCGGATGCGCAACGACACGCGAGCGTGTCGCCGCATCCGCGACCTGCGTGCCTGCGTACGTTAGCGCCCGTAGCTGCCCGTGCGCAACGCCGGCTCGACCGTCGACGCGCCCGGCGGCACGATCACGACCGGCACGCGGCGCGCGAGCGCGCACATCAGCTCGTAGCCGATCGTGCCGCTGGCTTCCGCGACATCGTCGACCTTCACCTGATCGCCCCACAGCTCGACGCCCGACCCGATGCCTGCATTCGGGCACGGCGTCAGGTCGACGGTCAGCATGTCCATCGACACGCGGCCGACGACGCGCGTCATCACGCCGTCCACCGCGATCGGCGTGCCGGTCGGCGCGTGACGCGGATAGCCGTCCGCGTAGCCGCATGCGACGACGCCGACCCGCATCGGCTGGTCGGCCGTGAAGCGGCGGCCGTAGCCGACGGTTTCTTCCGGCGCGAGCGTCTGCACGCCGATGATCTTGCTGGTGAGCGTCATCGCGGCCATCAGCGGCGTGTCGGCGATGTGCCGCGCCGCGCCGGTCGGTGATGCGCCGTACAGGATCGTGCCGGGCCGCACCCAGTCGCGATGCGCGCGCGGATGCCACAGCACGGCCGCCGAATTCGATGTCGAGCGCTCGCCCGGAATCCCGGCGGTGGCCGCATCGAACTGCTCGAGCTGCCAGTCGACTTCGCCTTCGTCGGCGTTCGCGAAATGCATCATCAGCGTGATCTTGCCGATCGACGGCGCGCTCGCCGCGCGTTCCCACGCGGCGCGGAATGCGTGAGGCCGGTAGCCGAGCCGGTTCATCCCGGAGTTCATCTTGAGCTGGATGTCGATCGGCTGCTGCGGCTTCGCCGCGATCAGCAGGTCGAGCTGCTGGTCGCAGTGCACGGCCACCGTCAGCCGGTGGCGATCGGCGAGTTCGACGTCGGCCGGCTCGAAGATCCCTTCGAGCAGCAGCACCGGCTTGTCCCAGCCGAGCTCGCGCACACGCACGGCTTCGTCGAGATCGAGCAGCGCGATGCCGTCGGCGGCCGCGAGGCCCGGATAGATGCGCTCGATGCCGTGACCGTATGCGTTGGCCTTGACCACGGCCCACACGCGCGACTGCGCGGCGGTGCGGCGGATGAAGTCGAGGTTGTGGCGGATGGCGTCAGGACGGATGTGGGCGACGATGGGACGGGGCATGGGCGGACTCGGGTCGAAAGTCGTTCGGTGCGCGCGGCGGCGCGGTTCGGGTCGGCAGGCTCGCGCGCTAACGCGTCGAGCCAGTGTTGAGCGCTATCTTATTGGTGTTCGACCAGTTTTAATTAACGTATTTGTCGATGATTTGGTGGAATTTTTGGCGTCGGACCAGCGTCATCGCGGCTTCCGACGGGCGCCGGTGCCGAGTCTCCCGTCTAGAAAACCGGTGCGCGATCGGCGCGGCGCAATGCTAAGCTTCCGGCGATTATGTCATTGAGCAATGTAATCATAAAGGAGGAGACTGTGATGACGACGTCCCAGCTGTGCCTGTTCATCGTGGCGCTGTTGCCGTTCCCGATGACGTTCCTGGCCAAGGCCCGCAAGGGTTACGACAATCATGCGCCGCGCGAGTACCTGGCGAAGCTCGCCGGCTGGCGCGCCCGGGCGCAGGCCGTGCATCAGAATGCGTGGGAAGCGCTGGCGCTGTTCACCGCGGCATTGGTCGTGGCATGGCACAACGGCGCGAACGCGCACCATGTCGACCAGCTCGCGATGGCGTTCGTCGCGACCCGCGTCGTCTATGCGCTGATGTATCTGCTGAACTGGGCGTCGCTGCGCTCGCTCGTGTGGTTCGCCGGCATGGCCTGCGTCGTCGCGCTGTTCTTCGCTACGCCGTGACGCGATGACGGGCCGCCGGCACCGGCTTCGCGTGCCGACCCGTCATGCGCCGCCCGCGCCGCGCGCATGACTGTCGTTGGATGCGGGCGCAACGATCTTCGCGACATTGAACGGCGGCGCATCCGCTTCGCGGCGCAGGAATGCGATCAACGGTTCGAGCAGCCGGTGCCGCGTCGACGGATTGCGGCGCAGCACGAAGCGCCATGACGCATCGCGCGCGAGGCCCGGCACCAGCGGCACGAGACGGCCGCTGCGCAGTTCGGGCTCGATCAGCGGCACGCGGCCGAGCGCGATGCCCGCGCCGCCGAGCGCCGCGCCGATCACCTGGCTGAAACTGCTGTAGCGGACGATCTTCGTTTCGAAATCTCCCGGCAGTCCGAACGCCGACGCCCAGTTGCGCCAGTCGATCTCGGGGCTGTCCTCGTGCATCTCCTGCAGCAGCCGCGAGCGGCACACGTACCCCGATGCGTACGGGAACAGCTCGGGACTGCAGACGGGGAACACGGTTTCCCGGATCAGGATGTCGTCGTCGGCGCGCAGCCGATGCGCGGGCACGTGCACGATCGCGAGATCGACGCCGCTGCGCGCGAAGTCCGGTTCGTCGTCGACCACGACGGCATGCAACGGCGTGTCAGGGTGGAGCGACGAGAATTCGGCGAGACGGCGCGCGAGCCACATCGACGAAAACGGTGCGTTGGCGGACACCGTCAGCCGTTGCGTGGCGGTGCCGCGAATCTCGGCGCACGCGTCGGTCAGCTTCGACAGCGCGTCGCTGACGGCCGGCAGCAGGCGGGCGCCCGCCGGTGTGAGGCTGATGCCGCCGAGCCCGGTGCTGCGTTCGAGCAGCCGCGCCCCCAGCGATTCTTCGAGTGCGCGGATCTGGTGACTGATTGCGCTGGTCGACACGTTCAGCTCGGCCGCCGCGCGCGCGAATCCGCCGAGGCGGACGGCCGCCTCGAAAGCACGCAATGCGCTGAGGGGAGGAAGGTGCGACATGCGGGGTATTGTAGTTGACTCAACACCCGTTGAAAAATCATCTTTTGCCGCGCGTCGGGCGCGCGGGTAGCCTTGATTCGGTCACTAAAACCGCAACGAAAAACCGACCGGAGGGCTTCATGTATTTCGACCGACGACTATGGGCGATGATGGCGGGATTGCGCGGGCGGCTCGCCGCCGCGGTCGCGCTCGGGCTGCTCGCGATGGGCGTCGGCATCCTGCGTTTCGTGTTTCTCGGCCGCGTGCTGGCGCTCGTGTTTTCCGGCGCACCGGCGCGCGATATCGCCGAAACCGTCGCCGCGACGGCGGCTTGCGTGCTGCTGCGCGCGTGGCTCGACCATCGCCGCACGCTGCTCGCGCAGCAGACGGCCGGGCGCGTGCAGTCCGCGCTGCGCGCGCGGCTGTTCGACCGGATCGCCGCGCTCGGCCCTGCGTGGTTCAGCGGTGAGCGCACGGGCGGCGTGATGCTCGCCGTCGTCGACGGCGTCGAGCAGCTGCAGACCTTCTTCGGCGTCTACCTGCCGCAGCTCGTGATCGCCGCGTGCGCGCCGGTCATGATCTTCGCGGTGCTCGCATGGTGGGACGTGCCGACGGCCGCGATCCTGCTGGTCGCGGCGCTCGTCACGCTCGCGCTGCCGCAGCTCGTGCATCGCGCGGATCGTCGCGCGGCGCTCGCGCGTTCGGTGGCGTTCAAGGCGTTCGGCGAGGAGTTTCTCGATGCGGTGCAGGGCCTGCCGACGCTGAAGGCGTTCGGGCAGAGCCGTGCGTTCGGCGCGAAGCTGGCCGAGAAGGCGCGCGCGCTGTCCGACAGCACGTTCTGGGTGCTCGCGCTCGGCCTGCTGACGCGGCTCTTCACCGATCTCGGCACCGGGCTTGGCGCGGCGGCGGCCATCGCGGTCGGCGCATGGCGCGTGCGCCACGGTGACATGAGTCTCGAAGCGCTGCTGATCGTGCTGATGGCCGGCAGCGAGATTTTCCGGCCGCTGCGCGACCTGCGCGCGGTGCTGCATCAGGGGATGATCGGCCAGTCGGCGGCGAACGCGATTCACGCGCTGCTCGACGCCCGCAGCGAGACGCCGGCCACCGTGGCGCCGCGCGTGCCGCACGTGCGGCCGGAGATCGCGTTCGACGGCGTCAGCTTCGCGTATCCGGGGCGTCGCGCGGATGCGCATGCGGCGCTGAGCTTCACGGTCCGCGAAGGCGAGACGGTCGCGATCGTCGGCCCGAGCGGCGCGGGCAAGTCGACCATCGTGCGTCTGCTGCTGCGCCAGCACGATGCGCAGGGCGGCGCGATCCGCATCGGCGGGCACGACGTGCGCGCGCTCGACGCGAACCAGGTGCGCGAAATGATTGCCGTGGTCGCGCAGGACGCGACGCTGTTCGACGGCAGCGTCGCCGACAACTTGCGGCTCGGCCGTCCCGACGCGAGCGACGCCGACATGATCGCGGCCGCGCGTGCGGCCAACGCGCACGACTTCATCTCGGCGCTGCCCGAAGGCTACGCGACGCGTATCGGCGAACGCGGGCTGATGCTGTCGGGCGGCCAGCGCCAGCGGATCGCCATTGCGCGGGCGCTGTTGCGCGATGCGCCGATCCTGCTGCTCGACGAGGCGCTGTCGTCGGTCGATGCGGAGAACGAGGCGCTGATCCAGCAGGCGCTCGACCGGCTCACGCGCGGCCGCACGACGCTGGTGCTCGCGCACCGGCTGTCCAGCGTGATCGGCGCGGACCGGATCCTGGTGCTCGACGCGGGGCGCGTCGTCGACGAGGGCACGCATGCCGAACTGATCGTGCGCGACGGCCCGTATCGGCGGCTGATGGGGCCGCAGGTCGAAGCGGCGACCGAAGCCGTCGGCACGGCCGCGGCCGGCGGCGGTGCGGGCGCCCGGGCCGCGTCGGGCCCGCAGGTCCGGCCGCTGAACGACGACGCGGCGACGATCGGCTGGCCGGAAACCCTGCGCACGCTGCTGCGGTTCGTGCGGCCGTGGACGGGCAAGGTCGTGCTCACCGTGCTGTTCGGGATCGGCCGCGTGCTCGCGTTCATCGGCGTCGGCGTGATCGGCGCGCTGGTGGTCGGCGGCGTGTCGACCGGGCAGGCGAACGGCGCGCTCGTCACGGCGCTGCTCGTCGTCGCGCCGGTCGCGGCCGTGCTGCACTGGCTCGAATCGTGGCTCGCGCACGACATGGCGTACCGGATGCTCGCGGAAATGCGTATCGCGCTGTTCGCGACGCTCGAACGGCTCGCACCGGCGGGATTGCTGCGCCGTCGCTCCGGCGACCTGGTCGCGCTCGCGACGCAGGACGTCGAGACCGTCGAGTACTTCTATGCGCATACGCTCGCACCCGCGTTCGTCGCGGTGCTGGTGCCGGCCGGCGTGCTGGTGCTGCTCGCGTCGATCGCATGGCCGCTCGCGCTGGTGCTGCTGCCGTTCCTGTTGTGGGCCGGGCTGGCCCCGGTGCTGGCGCGACGCGAGGTCGACCGGCTCGGCACCGGCGCACGCGAAGCGCTCGGCCAGCTCGGCGCGCACCTGACCGAAACGATCCAGGGCCTCGCGGAGCTGACCGCGTTCCAGGCGATCGCGCGGCGGCGCGCTGCGTTCGTCGCGCAAGCCGATGCGTACCGGCAGCAGCGCGCGAAGCTGCTCGACGATCTGTCGACGCAAAGCGCCGCGCTCGAAGTGGCGAGCGGGCTCGGCGGGCTGGCCGTCGCGGCGCTGGGCGCGCTGCTCTGCGCACGTGGCTGGTTCGCGCACGAGTCGCTGCCGCTGCTGGTGCTCGTCGCGGTGGCCGCGTTCATGCCCGTTGCGGAGATCGGTCAGGTCGCGCGGCAACTCGCCGACACGATCGCGTCGACGCGGCGCTTGCGTGCGCTCGAGAAGGAGCCGGTGACGGTCGTCGACGGCACGCATGCGCTGTCCGGCAATGCGACCGTGCGGTTCGAGGAAGCGGGCTTCACGTACCCGGGCCGCAGCGTGCCGGCGATCGACCGCGTGAGTTTCGAGGTGCCGCCCGGCAGCACGGTTGCGCTGGTGGGCGCATCGGGCGCGGGCAAGTCGACCGTCGCGAGTCTGCTGCTGCGCTTCTGGGATCCGCAGCACGGACGCGTGACGCTCGGCGGCGTCGATCTGCGCGACTTGCGGCTCGACGATCTGCGCCGGCACATCGCACTTGTTGCGCAGGATACCTACCTGTTCAACGACACGCTCGAAGCGAACATCCGGCTCGCGGCGAACGATGCGTCGGCCGCCGACGTCCAGCGCGCGATCGACCAGGCGGCGCTTGGCGACTTCGTCGCGCGGTTGCCGGACGGGCTCGCGACGCGCGTCGGCGAGCGCGGCGTGCAACTGTCGGGCGGGCAGCGCCAGCGGGTCGCGATCGCGCGTGCGTTCCTGAAGGACGCGCCGGTGCTGATCCTCGATGAAGCGACGTCGCATCTCGACACGATCAGCGAGCAGCAGATTCGCGCGGCGCTGGAGGATCTGATGGCGCAGCGCACGTCGGTCATCATCGCGCACCGGCTGTCGACCGTCCGCAATGCCGACGCGATTCTCGTGATCGAGCACGGCAGGATCATCGAGGCGGGCACGCATGCGCAACTGATCGCGCGGCAGGGCGCGTATGCGCGGCTTGTCTCGCATCAGGCGAGCGGGGTGGCGGCCTGACCGGGCTGGCTGAAGGGTGGCAGGTTCCACACTTATTGTTGTCGATAATCATCTATTGACAACATATGTTGTGTGGTTGTCTAATTCCTCATCGCGTATTGCGCGCCACGCGCGGCGGGCGCCCGGCATCGTTTGACGGGCGGCGCCGGCCGGGGGGCGCGATCCGCCATCGGAATCAGACCCTAACACCCGACATGCCGCTTTCCCTTTCTCCCGTCATCGCCGGCACGCCGTTCGACATCGGTGTGCGCCTCGGCGAACTCGCACGCCCCGTGTTCGATGCGTACATGCAGCAGAGCAGCGCGTGGCAGGCCGTACGCCGCTGGCGCGGCCATCCGTTCGTCGATGCGCTGCGACAAGCCGCGCTGGCCGCGTACCCCGATCTCGTCGCGGAGCTGGACGGGATCGCCGCGGGCGTCGGCTGGCCGGCCGAGGACATTTTCCTGTGGAACTGCCGTGGCGAACTGATCCACAACGCACCGGACGGTTGCACGACGCTCGCCGCGCGCGATGCGGACGGCACGCGCTGGATCGCGCACAACGAGGACGGCGATCCGTACCTGCGCGAGCGGTGCCTGCTCGTCGACGTGCAGCCGCACGGCAAACCCGGTTTCATCAGTTTCTATTACCCCGGCTCGCTGCCCGGCCATACGTTCGCCGCGAACCGTGCGGGCATCGCGCAGGCGATCAACAACTTGCGCATCCGCACGCCGGCGGCCGGCGTGCCGCGGATGATCCTCGCGCGCGCGGTGCTCGACGCGACGTCGCTCGATGCGGCAGCCGACGTGCTGCGCACGCATGCCCGCGCAAGCGGTTTCCATCACACGCTCGGTGCGACCGGCGACACGCGGGTGCTCAGCATCGAGGCGAGCGTCGCGCGCTGCTCGGTCGTCGAGGTCGCGCATCTCGCCGGCCACGCGAACCATCTCGTGCATCCGGGCTGCGACGCGGAAGCACAGATCGTCACGCAATCGTCCGGCGATCGGCAGCGGCGCGTCGATGCGCTGACGCCGGATATCGACGCGATCGACGCAGCCGCGCTGCTGCGCGTGCTGGGCGATCGCGCACCGGAAGGGCTGCCGATCTATCGCGACGATCCGGCCGACCCCGACGACGAAAACACGCTGGCGACCGCGGTGTTCGCGATTCGCGACACCGAGATCGACTTCACCGTCCATCAACACGGCACGCAGCGCTTCGCGATGCGCAT
This sequence comes from Burkholderia sp. JKS000303, assembly GCF_002563755.1. Classification (NCBI taxonomy): domain Bacteria; kingdom Pseudomonadati; phylum Pseudomonadota; class Betaproteobacteria; order Burkholderiales; family Burkholderiaceae; genus Burkholderia; species Burkholderia sp. JKS000303. Next base: position 4,326,310 of record NZ_PDBZ01000001.1, on the reverse strand, counting down.
CGTGCCGATAGCGCACGCGCCGAGCGCGTCCTGACCATGAGGCAACGCATGACGACCGTTTTTCATCGCGCTCCGCGCGCCACCTTGCCCGTTGCCGTTGCAGGCGACGGTATCGAGATCGTCGATTCGACCGGCAAACGCTATATCGACGCGTGCGGCGGCGCGGCGGTGTCGTGTCTCGGGCACAGCAATCAGCGCGTGATCGACGCGATCAAGCGGCAGGCGCAGCAACTGCCGTACGCGCATACGTCGTTCTTCACGACCGAGGTGGCCGAGGAACTGGCCGACCGGCTCGTCGATGCGGCGCCGGCCGGCCTCGAACACGTGTACTTCGTGTCGGGCGGATCCGAGGCGATCGAAGCCGCGCTGAAACTCGCGCGCCAGTATTTCGTCGAGAAGGGTGAACCGTCGCGCCGCCATTTCATCGCGCGCCGCCAGAGCTATCACGGCAATACGCTCGGCGCGCTTGCGATCGGCGGCAACGCATGGCGGCGCGAGCCGTTCCTGCCGTTGCTGATCGAAGCGCATCACGTGAGCCCGTGCTATGCGTACCGCGATCAGCTGGCCGGCGAAACCGATGAAGCGTATGCGCAGCGTCTGGCCGATGAGCTCGAGCAGAAGATCGTCGAACTCGGTGCGGAAAACGTCGCCGCGTTCGTCGCGGAAACGGTGGTTGGCGCGACGGCCGGCGCGGTGCCGCCGGTGCGTACCTACCTGAAGAAGATCCGTGCGGTGTGCGACAAGTACGGCGTGCTGCTGATTCTCGATGAAATCATGTCGGGGATGGGGCGCACGGGTTATCTGTTCGCCTGCGACGAAGACGGCGTCGCGCCCGACCTGCTGACGATCGCGAAGGGGCTCGGCGCGGGCTACCAGCCGATCGGCGCGACGCTCGTCAGCGACCGTATCTACCGGGCCATCGTCGACGGCTCGGGTTTCTTCCAGCACGGCCATACGTATCTCGGCCATGCAACGGCCTGCGCGGCCGCGCTCGAAGTGCAGCGCGTGATCGCCGAAGACAAGCTGCTGGACAACGTGAAGGCGCGCGGCGAGCAACTGCGTGCGTCGTTGCGCGAGCATTACGGCGCGCATCCGCATGTCGGCGACGTGCGCGGCCGTGGCCTGTTCGTCGGCGTCGAGCTCGTGCGCGATCGCGACACCAAGGCGACGTTCGATCCGGCATCGAAGCTGCATGCGGCGGTCAAGCGCGAGGCGATGCAGCGCGGCCTGATGGTGTATCCGATGGGGGGCACGATCGACGGCGTTCATGGCGATCACATCCTGATCGCGCCGCCGTTCATCTGCACCGCGCAGCAGATCGATACCATCGTCGAGCGGCTGTCCGGCGCGATCGACGCGGCGCTCGCATCGGCCGGCGCGTAAACGACCACCTCACGGAATCCTCGCCATGACAGACAGACTGCCTCCCTTCGATCCCGCATCGGCCACCGACGAACAGAAGGCCGTGCTCGCCGAGATCCTCAGCGGCCCGCGCGGCAACCTGAACGGGCCGTTCCTCGGCTGGATCGCGAGCCCCGAGCTTGCGCAGCACGCGCAACGCCTCGGCGCGTTCTGCCGCTATCGCACGGGCCTGTCGCTGCGCCTGTCGGAGCTCGCGATTCTCGTGACCGCCGCGCGCTGGCGCTCGCAGGCCGAGTGGCACATCCATCATCCGATCGCGCTCGATGCCGGCGTGCCGGCCGCGACGGCCGACGCGATCCAGCGTGGCGTCGAGCCGGTGTTCGAATCGGATGACGACGCGCTGATCCATGCGTTCGCAACCGAGCTGTACGACACGAAGCGCGTGAGCGATGCAACCTTCGCGCGCGCGCAGGCGCGTTTCGGTCACGAGACCGTCGTGAACCTCGTCGCGCTGCTCGGCTATTACGCGCTCGTCGCGATGACGCTCAACACGTTCGGTATGCGCGCGGAAGGACAAACGGCGTTACCGTTTCCGGAATAATCGCCGCACGCACGCGCATCGGCGCAGGCCGCGCGTGCGTTCCGATTGTGTCGAAAAGCCCGTCTGCACGGGCTTTTTTGCGTTTTGGCCCTGGCTCGATCGTTACGCGCGCTGCGTCGTGCCGACGCATATCGCACCGCCTGCGCTTCAGTTCGGGAAATTCGCTTGATCCTGTTCTGCGATATCGACCGTCCGATGAAAGATCGCCGGGCACGGCGCATCAACGCTGCGTTCGGACAACTGCTGATACGCGCATCTTCTGCATCTGAAGGGCGGAAGACCGACAGCGTCGAACCGTCTGACGATAGGGCGGCGCGCTGTTGCGCGGCCCCGGCGACGTGGGGTCGACATCAATGCAACCAAATGTATTCGCGCGGGATCGAGCGCGAACGCACGCGTATGATGGCTTGTTCACGTCGATAAGCTCGGTGAGCAAGCATGACTCGTACTCGAAAGACCTTGATGATCGCCGGCGGATTGCTGGTTGCCGCGGCCGGCACCGGCTACGTGATGCTCCTGCGTGCGGACCACCGCGCGATCGCGGAAGCCGGCATCGGCGATTCCTCCACACCGGCTGCCGCCGTGGCGGCCGCGAACGACGGCCACACCGCGGAAGGCTCGATTGCGCCGCCTGCGGCGGTCGCCATCCCGTCCGCGCATGTGGACGACACCGTGCCGCAACAAGCGCCCGCCGCGCGCACGAGTGCGGCGCCGGCGTCCGCTGCCGTCGTGCCGGTGATCGCCGCGCACGCACCACCGGCGAAGCCGAGTGCGCCGCCGCCGACCGTCCATGTCGTGACGGTGGAGCCGGAGGGCGCGACCCCGCCGAAGGCCGCACCTGCGCAACCCGCGCAACCGGTGCAATCCGCACCGCCGGTCCAGGCGGCGCAGGCGAGCCGGTCGAGCCAGCAGGCATATCAGCCGCCGCAACACGCGGTGCGCAAGCGCGATGGCCTCGAGCGCCACGCAGCGACCACCACGACCACGGCCAGGAATGGCGAAACGCCGGAAACGGCCGAACTCGTGCGCGAATCCGCGAAGCTCGATCCGTCGCTGCCGCCGCCGCAATACGTGCCGCCGTCGAACCCCGACGGGCAGCACGCGTCGGCGGGCTCGAACGCGGTGGCTGCCGCGATGACGGACCAGCTGGTTCGCCAGTCGAGCAGCTTCAAGGCACCGGCCCCGGCGAACGCGGGCCCTGCCGTGGCTCAGTAAGGTAATCGCGGCCCGCCAGTGCACTCGCACATCGCAAACCGACGCCGGATGAAAAAGGACCCCGCACGCCGACCAGGGCATGCAGGGCCAAGAGAGACTGTTCGGTGCGGCGTGTCGCGCGTTACGCGGCGATCGCTTCTTCGGCCTGCGGCGCAGCGGCCGCAGCCGGCGTCGCGTCTTGCCGGATCAGGTAGTCGAACGCACCGAGCGATGCCTTTGCGCCTTCGCCGACCGCGATCACGATCTGCTTGAACGGCACCGTCGTCACGTCGCCGGCCGCGAACACGCCCGGCACCGACGTCGCGCCGCGTGCATCGACGACGATCTCGCCGTGCTTCGACAGCTCGATCGTGCCCTTCAGCCATTCGGTGTTCGGCACGAGGCCGATCTGCACGAACACGCCTTCGAGATCGATGCGCTTCGTGTCGCCCGAGCGCAGATCCTTGTAGACGATCCCGTTCAGCTTGCTGCCGTCGCCGGTCAGTTCGGTCGTCTGCGCCTGCGTGACGATCGTCACGTTCGGCAGACTGCGCAGCTTGCGCTGCAGCACGTCGTCCGCGCGCAGTTGCGTGCCGAATTCGATCAGCGTGACGGCTTTCACGATGCCGGCCAGATCAATCGCGGCTTCGACGCCCGAGTTGCCGCCACCCACCACCGCGACGCGCTTGCCCTTGAACAGCGGGCCGTCGCAGTGCGGGCAGTAAGCGACACCGCGGTTGCGGTATTCGCGCTCGCCCGGCACGTTGATTTCGCGCCAGCGCGCGCCGGTCGCGAGCACGATCGTCTTCGCCCTCAGCACCGCGCCGTTCGCGAGACGGATCTGGTGCAGGTCGCCCGGAATCAGCGCATCGGCGCGCTGCACGTCCATGATGTCGACGTCATACTGCTTCACGTGCTGCTCGAGTGCGGTCGCGAACTTCGGTCCTTCGGTTTCCTGCACCGATACGAAGTTCTCGATCGCCATCGTGTCGAGCACTTGGCCGCCGAAACGCTCGGCCACGACGCCCGTCGCGATGCCCTTGCGTGCCGAGTAGATCGCGGCGGCCGCACCGGCGGGGCCGCCGCCGACGATCAGCGTGTCGAACACCGGCTTGTTTTCGAGCGACTTCGCGGCACGGGCGCTGGCGCCCGTATCGAGCTTCGCGAGGATTTCCTTCACGCTGCTGCGGCCCTGGCCGAACGATTCGCCATTCAGGAACATCGTCGGCACGGCCATGATCTGGCGCGCGTCGACTTCGTTCTGGAACAGCGCGCCGTCGATCGCGACGTGGCGGACGCGCGGGTTGATCAGCGACATCACGTTCAGCGCCTGCACGACTTCCGGGCAGTTCTGGCACGACAGCGAGAAATACGTTTCGAACGCGTAGTCGCCGTCGAGCGCACGGATCTGTTCGATCACGTCGTCGTCGAGCTTGATCGGATGGCCGCCCGTCTGCAGCAGCGCGAGCACGAGCGACGTGAATTCATGGCCCATCGGGATGCCGGCGAAGCGGATGCCGGCCGGCTTGCCGGGCTCGCCGATCGAGAACGACGGCTTGCGCTCGGCGTCGTCGCGGCGTTCGGTTACGGTCACGCTCGACGTCAGCGACGCAATCTCGTTCAGCAGCGCAAGCAGTTCCTGCGACTTCGCGCTGTCGTCGAGCGACGCGACGAGTTCGATCGGGCGCGTGATCTTTTCGAGGTACGCTTTCAGTTGGTTCTTGAGATTGGCGTCGAGCATGGCGTTTCGGATTCCGTATTGATAACTCTGGTCGGGCACGTCGTGCCGGAGGAGGGCGCGGGCCGCGCGAGGCGGCCCGGGGTGATGCTTGTTGCGCGCCCCGTGCGAGGCGCGCGGCGACCCTTAGATCTTGCCGATCAGGTCGAGCGACGGGGTCAGCGTTTCCGCACCCGGCGTCCACTTCGCCGGGCACACTTCACCCGGGTGTGCCGCGATGTATTGCGCAGCCTGCACCTTGCGCAGCAGTTCGCCTGCGTCGCGGCCGATGCCGTTGTCGTGGATTTCGCACAGCTTGATCTCGCCTTCCGGGTTGATCACGAACGTGCCGCGCAGTGCCATCCCTTCTTCCTCGATCAGCACGTCGAAGTTGCGCGACAGCGTGAGCGTCGGGTCGCCGATCATCGGATACTTGATCTTGCCGATCGTGTCCGACGTGTCGTGCCAGGCCTTGTGCGTGAAGTGCGTGTCGGTCGACACGCCGTAGATTTCGACACCCAGCTTCTGGAATTCCGCGTAGCGGTCGGCGAGGTCGCCCAGCTCGGTCGGGCAGACGAACGTGAAGTCGGCCGGGTAGAACACGACGACGGACCACTTGCCCTTGAAGTTCTCTTCGGTCACGGGCACGAAATCGCCGTTGTGGTATGCGGTTGCCTTGAACGGTTTGATTTGGGTGTTGATGATCGGCATCTTGCGAGTTCCTTTTGCTGGGGTGTTGATGAAGTGTTCCCAGTATCCGGGTTCACCCCAGGTTTGTGAAATTGCTTGTTTCAATCCGCGGCATCGGGAATTTCTATCTGCTTCCGGCCCCTGTTCGTGGCGGTCGATCCGTTTCGCGAGCGCGCGCATGCTGTTGCGGGTGATCGGTAACTTGGCTGGGGTGTCCGCGATCTGCGTGCGGCCGCCGCGCGCGTGAAGGGCAATGGAGGCGTCATGGCGCGCGTCGGCGCATTGGGCGTATTGGGCGTATTGGACGGAATGAGGCCGCGGGCCACATTCGATTTCATGCATCGCGTGATTAGATCGACGCACGCACGCACGCACGCACGCACGCACGCGACGCTCACGCGCCAGGGTATCGGCGTCGCGGTGTTGGGCTGCACGGAAATATGGATCGCCGCATGCACGCTGCGCGATGCGCCGTTTGCGATGCGATCGAGCACGGCTGGGGGGGGGGCACGCAGCGTGATGCGGACGGGCGAGTATCCGTCGCGCTCGACGGACACCACTCACGCTAGATCTGATAAGGCGCGCGGACGCCGGGTTCGGTAACGGGAAAATCCCTCGTGTTGCGCGACACGAGCAGCAGGCCGTTCACTTGCGCGGACGCCCAGATGATCGCGTCGGGCAGGCGCATGCGATGTTCCTTGCGAATCGTTACAGCGCGATTCGCGACCGTGCCATCGAGCGGGATGATCGCGAACGACGAAAGCCACGCGCGGAGCGCCGCGTCGTCGCTGGCCGTCGCGCCGACCAGGACTTCCATCCAGGTAACGATGCTGATCGCGCGGTAGTCGTAGCGGGCGAGTTCCGTTCGCGCGGCCTCCACACCACCCAGGTAGTCGATCAGGATGTTGGTGTCGAAGAGGGCTTTTACCATTCCGCGCGCAGTGCCTCCTGATACGCGAGCCCGTCGAGCGCGCGGTTTCTCCAGAGGCCGAACACGGTGTCGGCGGGGTGCGGCCGGCGCTGCGCGAGGCAGGCGGCCAGATTCGTGCGGCCGGAATGCCGGGCCGCGTCGTGGGTGTCGAAGTGTGCTTTTACCATTCTGAGCGCAGTGCCTCCTGATAGGTGAGCCCGTCGACCGCACGATCTTTCCAGAGACCGAACACGTTGTCGGCATGCGAACGCTTGTGCTGCGCGATATACGCGTCGATCGCATCGCGAATGATCGCAGCGCGAGGGCGTTGCTCAGTCTCGACGATGGCGGCCAGCTCGTCGAGCTGGCCATTCGACAGATCAACCAGAATGCGGCTCATCGCAACCTCCGATATACGATATGCATATCATATATATCCCTGCCGGCACCCGCAAGGCGCCCGGCGTGGCAGAGGGGGCTGCCGGAGGGGAGCGCGAACAGCCGCCCACCCGCGTGTTCACGTCGCCATTTTCCTCAGCCATTCGGCCAGCCGTCGCGCGCCGTCCGGCATGTCCGCATCCTCGCGCGTGCACAGGTAGTAGTCGCGCCCGTCGTCGAGCGCGTGATCGAACAGCTTCACGAGCTCGCCGCTCGCCAGTTCGCGCTCGACCAGCGGCGCGCGCAGCAGCGCGGCACCGAGATCCGCGCGCGCCGCGCTCAGCGTGAGCTGCCCGTCCTCGAACATCGGCCCGACCGCGTGCGACACATGGCGCACGCCGGCGCCCTGCAGCCAGTTGACCCACGTGCTGCGATCCTCGTCGTGCACGAGCGGGGCATGCGCGAGGTCGGCCGGCGTGCGGAACGGCCCGTGGCGCTTCAGGAACGACGGGCTGCACATCGGCACCATCGCGCCCGGCAGCAGCCGTTCGCAACGGTAGCCGGGCCAGTCGCCGGTGCCGAAGCGAATCGACAGGTCCGACGCGTCGCTTCGGTAGTTGCGGTGGTGCGCATACAGCACGGTCACGTCCACGTCGGTGTTGTCGGCGAGGAACGCATGCAGCCGCGGAATGAACCAGCCGATGCCGAGCAGCGGGATCAGGCTGATCGTGATTTGCCGCAGCGACGAACGATCGCGCACGAAGCGCGTCGCGCTGCGCAGCACCGAGAACGCGGCGCTGATCGAACGGTAATAGTCGCGCCCTTCGTCGGTGAGCGCGAGCAGCCGGCCTTCGCGCACGGTCAACGGCGTCTGGATGAATGCCTCGAGCAGTTGCAGCTGATGACTGACCGCGGACGGCGTGATGTCGAGTTCGTGCGCGGCCGCGGTGACCGAGCCGAGACGTGCGAACGCCTCGAACGCGCGGACGGCGCGCAGCGGCGGATCGTGCGGCAATTGTTCGATATTTTTCATGTATCGAATTTTATAGAAAAATCAGGGTAAGCGACAACATAAAAATATCCTGTATTTACAGGCAATTACGTTATTGTGTCGAGAATGGAATAAGCATCCAACAATTGAGTATTTGGGGCGAGGGTGCTGAATCTTTAATATTTTTCATGTTTTGATCAGAACCGCAGATCCCCGCACATGAAAATCGCTTTCTTTCCCGTCAGCCTCGCATTCTCCGCGGCCACGCTGATCGCGTCCGTTCCCGCCTTCGCGCAATCCGCGCCGCAGACGATCCTGATCGGTCTCGCCGCGCCGCTCACCGGCCCGTCCGCACGGATCGGCAAGGACCTGCAGAACGGCGCGCAGCTCGCGATCGACGACGCGAACGCGAAGCATCCGAGCATCGGCGGCAAGCCGGTCGTCTACAAGCTCGTCGCGGCCGACGATCAGTCCGACCCGCGTACGGCCGTCGCGGTCGCGCAGCAGCTCGTCGACCAGCACGTGATCGGCGTCGTCGGCCACTGGAATACGGGCTGCAGCGTGCCGGCATCGCGCGTCTATCGCGATGCGGGCATTCCGCAGATCGCGCCGGCGTCCACCGGCCACCAGTACACGCAGCAGGGCTACGCGACGGCGTTCCGGATCATGGGTCACGACGATGCGGGCGGCAACTTCACCGGCGCCTATGCGGTGAAGACGTTGAAGGCGAAGCGCATCGCGGTGATCGACGATCGCACGTCGTTCGGCGCGGGGCTGGCCGACCAGTTCATCAAGGGCGTGCAGGCGAACGGCGGCACGATCGTCGATCGCCAGTACGTGAACGACAAGACCACCGACTTCAGCGGCGTGCTGACCGCGATCAAGGGCAAGCGCGCGGATCTCGTGTTCTTCGGCGGGCTCGATGCGCAGGCGGCACCGATCGCGCGCCGGATGCGCCAGCTCGGCGTGAACGCGCCGCTGCTGGGTGCGGGCGGCTTCGTGAGCCAGACCTTCCTGTCGCTCGCGGGCAAGGACGGCGACGGCGTGACGGCGCTCGAGCCGGGCCTGCCGCTCGACCGGATGCCGGGCGGCAAGGCGTTCGACGCGCAATACCGCGCCCGCTTTCACGCGCCGATCGAGCTGCACGCGCCGTTCGCGTACGACGCGGCGGCCACGCTGATCGCCGCCGCGCAAAAGGCCGGCACGACGCAACCGGCGAAGCTCGTCGCGGCCGTGCGGGCGATCGACCGTGCCGGCGTGACCGGCCGGATCGCGTTCGACAACGAAGGCAATCTGAAGGACCCGGCATTCACGATCTATCAGGTGCGCGGCGGCAAGTGGACCGTCGTCGACGTGCTCGGCGGCGCGCGCACCGCAGCGAAATAACGACGGAGACGACCCCATGACCGATACCACCCAGGCATCCGCCGCCGCAGCGCCGGACGACACGCGCCTCGGGATCCTCGCGCGGCGCCGCATCGAAGCGGAAATCATCAAGCCGATCTACGAGATCATGAAGCGCGAATTCGGCACCGAGCGCGCGCAGGCCGTGATCGCGGAAGCCGTGCGCGGCGCGGCCGTCGACGCGGGCCGCTCGTTCGCCGCGCAGGAGCCCGACGGCACGAGCGTGCAGTCGTTCATCGCGCTGCAGGTGCTGTGGGAGAAGGACGACGCGCTCGACGTCGAAGTGCGGCGCGCGGACGACGCGCACTACGACTACGACGTGCATCGTTGCAGCTACGCGGAGATGTACCACGCGATGGGGCTCGGCGAGATCGGCCACCTGCTGAGCTGCGCACGCGACAGCTACTTCATCGACGGCTACGACCCGCGCATCGCGCTGACGCGCACGAGCACGATCATGCAGGGCGGCAAGCGCTGCGATTTCCGCTATGCGCTGCAGACCACGCCGCGCGACGACGCACCGGAGAGCGGCAATGCGTGACAACCTCGCGCTTGCGCCGCGCGTCGACAGCGAGCGCCTGTGGGCATCGCTCGAACGGATGGCGCAGATCGGCGCGACGCCGAAGGGCGGTGTCTGCCGGCTCGCGCTGACCGATCTCGATCGCGCGTCGCGCGACCTGTTCGTGCAGTGGGCGCGGGACGCCGGCTGCACGGTGCGCGTGGACCGGATGGGCAACGTGTTCGCGCGGCGCGCGGGCCGCAATCCCGATGCCGCGCCGGTGCTGACCGGTTCGCACGCCGATTCGCAGCCGACGGGCGGCCGCTACGACGGCATCTACGGCGTGCTCGGCGGCCTCGAAGTCGTGCGCGCGCTCAACGATGCGGGCATCGAGACCGAGCGCCCGATCGACGTCGTGATCTGGACCAACGAGGAAGGCTCGCGTTTCGCGCCGGCGATGATCTCGGCCGGCGTGTTCTCCGGCGTCTATACGCTCGAATACGGGCTGTCGCGCACCGACGGCGCGGGCAAGACGATCGGCGAGGAACTGGAGCGGATCGGCTATGCGGGCACGGAGCCGGTCGGCGGTTATCCGCTGCATGCCGCGTACGAGCTGCATATCGAGCAGGGCGCGATTCTGGAGCGCGCCGGCAAGACGATCGGCGTCGTGACGGCCGGGCAGGGGCAACGCTGGTACGAGGTGACGCTCACGGGCGTCGACGCGCACGCGGGCACGACACCGATGGAATTCCGTCGCGACACGCTCGTGGGCGCTGCGCGGATGATCGAATTCGTGGATGCGCTCGGCCGTCGCCATGCGCCGCACGCCCGTGCGACGGTCGGGATGATCGAGGCACGGCCGAATTCGCGCAACACGGTGCCGGGCGGCTGCTTCTTCACGGTGGAATTTCGCCATCCTGACGATGCGGTGCTCGACGCACTCGATGCCGCGTTGCGGGCGGAGCTGGCACGCGTGGCCGACGCCGCCGGGCTCGGCGCGCAGATCGAGCAGATCTTCAAGTATCCGCCGGTGCCGTTCGCATCGGCCTGCGTCGGAGCGGTGCGCGATGCGGCGCAGGCGCTCGGGCTGTCGCACATGGACATCGTGTCCGGCGCGGGCCACGACGCGTGCTATGTCGCGCGCGTCGCGCCGACCGGCATGATCTTCGTGCCGTGCGTCGACGGCTTGAGCCACAACGAGGCCGAGGCGATCACGCCGGAATGGGCGGCCGCCGGGGCCGACGTGCTGCTGCGCGCGGTGCTGCACAGCGCGCAGGAGCCGGGCGTCTGAGCGGCGCGGCTTACTTGTCGGCGTTGCGCCGCGCCATGTAGGTGAGGTAAGCGACGATCTGGTCGAGTTCCCGGTCGCTCAACTGATCGGGCGGGAAGGCCGGCATCACGCGGCCCGGCCAGTCGCGCACCGACGCCGGGTTGCGGATGTAGCGGCGCAGCGCGGCGGGCTGGAAGTAGTCGACCGGGTTCATCGGCGTGTTCAGGTCCGGGCCGGCGTGGCTGCTGCCCGCGCCGTCGAGCCGGTGGCACGCGAGACATTGCGTGACGAACAGCCGCTGGCCCGCGCGGGCCGGATCGTTCGCCGGCAGCGCAGGATCCACGGCGAGCGACGGCCAGCGTGCGAGCGGCGACGATTCGATCGTGATCCGGGCGATCTGATAAGGCCACTGCTCGCCGCGCACCGACGACGCGTCCGGCCCCAGCCACACGAGATAGAACGGCCCGGCGCTGACCGGCTTGCCGGGCAGCTTCGGCCACGGATGAGCCGGATCCTCGATCGCGAGCCACGCAACGGCGCCGGCCGGCGCGCCGCGGCGCACGAGCGCCAGCGGCAGTTGCGCGGCGAAGCCGTCGGCCGCGCGCGTTTCGAGCACGCCGGACGCCGGCAGCGGCGTGTCGCCGAGCAGCGCGGCAAACGGCACCGCGCGGAACGTCATCGGCCGGCCGTACGCGATGTCGCGCGGCACGTGGATGTCGGTCGCATCGGGGCGGGCAAGTAGCGCCTGCCGCGTCAGGACGCGCGGCGCGCCGTCGGTATCGAGTTCGAGCGAGCCTTGCGCGGCCGCACGCGCGGCGATCAGGCACATCGTCAGCAGCAACAGCGAAAACCACTGGCGCTTCAGCATTCGTTCTCCGTGGAAGGGCGTTCCGGCGGCGACAGGCAGGCGAGCGCCGCGGCCGATGGATGGAATCGGGCGACAGTCTATCCGGTACGGGCGGCGCTGGCGACTTCGGCGCGGGGGTGGCGTAGTGCCAGGGATTGGGCCGAAAAGTAGCGACTGATACCGCGCTGGGGCGAAGCGTGCGCGATACGTTACCGGCTGCCGCCTGCGCTGCGACGCGCGATGCGAACGGCCGGCGCGAGCGGTCGTTCGGTGGCGGTCGTGCTGTCGGTCGCGACGCGTGGCCGGTTCATGATGTAGGTCCACAGCTGTTCGGCGGCGAGCCCGCGCTTGCGGGCCGACCGGTACAGGCGGATCTCGAGCTCGGTGATCCAGTGTTCCGAGCCTGCACGCACGAGCGAGCCTTCCGCGAGTTCCTTCGCGACGCAACTCTCCGGCAGCCAGCCGATGCCGTGTCCGGCCACGACCATGCCCTTCAGCGCTTCGGACATGTGCGTCTCGAAGCACCGGTGCAGCGCATACGACTCGGATGCGTTCAGCAACAGCATTTCGACGACGTTGCCGAGGAACGCACCCGATGAATACGCGAGCAGCGGCAGCGGCGCGTCTGGTGTGCCCGGCAGTTCGAAGACGGGCTTGCCGCGTGCGTCGGGCGTCGATACGGGCAGGATCCGTTCGACGCCGAGCGTGACGAACGGGAAGTGGTTCGGGTCGAGCACGATCGGCAGTTGCGGATGGTGATAGCCGAGCAGCAGATCGCATTCACCTTCGACGAGCTGCTGCACGCCCTCGGGCACGTTCACCGCATTGACGCGCGCGGTCACGTGGCCGACTTCGCCGTTCAGTTGCTTGAGCCATTCGGGAAACAGCGTGAACACGAGCGTATGCGCGACTGCAAACCGCACGACCTGGTCGCTCGCCGCGAACTGGTCGTAGCCGTTTACGAGATTGCGTGCCGCATACATGCTGCGCAGGATGTCGGCGGCCAGCCCGCGGAACATCTGCCCGGCCGGCGTGAGCGCGATCGGATTGATGCTGCGGTCGACGAGCTTCGCATCCATCCACGTTTCGAGCGCGGCAATTCGTCTGCTGAATGCCGATTGCGTGAGATGCCGATGACGCGCGGCCCGGGAAAAGCTCTTGGTATCCGCGAGGCTCAGGAAATCTTCCAGCCACTTTGCTTCCATTTCGATCTTCGCTTTTTATAGTCGGGCGCCCACGGGGGCGGCGGCGCCGTTTCGCTGCACGAACCTTCTAGACTACCGCGCCTCACGCGTGCGCAGCCGATGTTTTTTTTCGATCGGTGTCAGTCGAAATATGCATGAGCGTTGTCGGCGGCATTACGGCTACATACGGTTGAGGCGCCGGACCCGGCTAACCGGTTGGTTCATCGCGTCGAACGACGGGTTGGCCGCAGACGGTACTTCCCCAGGGCCGGCCGCGCCGGTTGCGTGGCCGGTCCGCCCTTCGCGACAGGCGGGGGCGGGGGTCGGCACGGGCCGCCGCATCGCGCCAGGGCCGCGCGACGCGCGCATTGGTGCGGTGCAGATTGCATCCGCGTGACACGCGGGGAAACTATGTTCGACAGGCGCGGCGCCGGCCGCGCGAGCGCGATGCGCCGATGCGCCGGTTCGAACCGTCTTGCACCGTCGTGGTGCGGCGTGGCGCGCGGGCGTGCGCGGATGACGCGAAAAGGGGGAATCGACGGGGGTCAAGCAAGGCACGTTCCTTGCGAAGCAGTGGTTACGCCGGTCCGGCATGCGCAATGCCGGGGAGAACGATGGAGAACAATTCGATGAAACCGTTCGATGAAATGCTGCAATCCGGCGAAATGGTCAGGGCGCCTTATGCGCGCCTGAAGCAGTGGCTCGACACGCAGAACCCCGCGAGCCTCGCCCAGAAAGCCCACGACGCGGAAGGCGTGTTCCGCAGGACGGGCATCACGTTCGCCGTGTATGGCGACGCCGAGGCCGCCGAGCGGCTGATTCCGTTCGATATCGTCCCGCGCATCATTTCGGGGGCCGAATGGAGCCGGCTGTCGCTCGGCATCGAGCAGCGCGTGATGGCGCTCAACGCGTTCCTCGACGACATCTACCACCGCCAGGAAATCGTGCGCGCCGGCATCGTGCCGAAGCACCTGATTGCGCACAACGAAGCATTCATTCCGGAAATGATCGACTTCCGGCCGCCCGGCAACGTTTACACGCACATCATCGGCGTCGACATCGTGCGCACCAGCGAGAACGCGTTCTACGTGCTGGAAGACAACGCGCGCACGCCGTCGGGCGTGTCGTACATGCTGGAAAACCGCGAGACGATGATGCAGCTCTTCCCGGAGCTGTTCCAGCAGGTCAAGGTGCGCCCGGTCGAGACCTATCCGCAGATGCTGCGCCAGTCGCTCGCGGCCGTGTGCCCGCCGAACGGCAACGCCGACAACCCGACCATCGCCGTGCTCACGCCCGGCATCCACAATTCCGCGTACTACGAACATTCGTTCCTCGCCGACCAGATGGGCGTGCACCTCGTCGAGGGCAGCGACCTGCAGGTGGTCGACGGACGCGTCGCGATGCGTACCACCGAGGGCTTCCGGCCGATCGACGTGCTGTACCGCCGCGTCGACGACGCGTTCCTCGATCCGCTCACGTTCCGCCCCGATTCGGTGCTCGGCGTGGCCGGGATCATGGACGTCTACCGCGCCGGCAACATCACGATCGCGAACGCGCCCGGCACCGGCATCGCCGACGACAAGGCGATCTATTCGTACATGCCGGAGATCGTCGAGTTCTACACGGGCCGCAAGGCGCTGCTGGAGAACGTGCCGACCTGGCGCTGCGGCGAGGCCGACAGCCTCAAGTACGTGCTCGAGCATCTCGACGAACTGGTCGTGAAGGAAGTGCACGGCTCGGGCGGCTACGGGATGCTGGTCGGCCCGTGCGCGTCGAAGGCCGAACTCGAAGCATTCGCCGCGAAGCTGCGCGCGCGGCCCGCGAACTACATCGCGCAACCCACGCTGGCGTTGTCCACGACGCCGATCCTGACCGAAGCGGGCCTTGCGCCGCGCCACGTCGACCTGCGGCCGTTCGTGCTGGTGTCGGACCGGATCCGCATCACGCCGGGCGGGCTCACGCGTGTCGCGCTGAAGGAAGGATCGCTTGTCGTCAACTCGAGCCAGGGCGGCGGCACCAAGGACACCTGGGTGCTGGCCGACTGAGCCGGGCACGACCGCGCGCGTCGCAGCCGGCGCGCGAACCGAACGAAGACGGAGTGGACACGAGATGCTTCTGGGACGAACTGCGAGCGGTCTCTACTGGATGTACCGCTATATCGAGCGCGCGGAGAACATCGCGCGCATCGTCGATGCCGGGCTGCGGATGGCGCTCACGCGCACGTCCGACGCGCCGGCCGAATGGTCGTCGGTGCTGGTCAGCTCGGGCGCGGACGACGGCTATCGTCAGAAGTACGACGCCTATGCCGCCGATACCGTGACCGACTACCTGCTGCGCGACCGCGACAACCCGTCGAGCGTGCTGTCGTGCATCGAGGCCGCGCGCTCGAATGCTCGGATGGTGCGCACGGCGCTCACGCGCGAAGCGTGGGAGAGCGTCAACGGCGCGTGGCTCGCGCTGCGCCGCGCGCTCGCGCAGCCGGTGCCGGAGAGCGCGCTGCCGGCCGTGCTCGACGAAGTGAAGCGCGAGACCGCGCTGATCCTCGGCAGTTTCTACAGCACGATGCTGCGCAACGAAATCTTCGATTTCGCGCAGATCGGCGCGTACGTCGAGCGCGCGGACAACACCGCGCGCATCATCGACGTGAAATACCACCTGCTGCTGCCGTCGGTGTCGCACGTCGGCACGATCCTCGACAACTATCAATGGGAGACCATCCTGCGCTGCGTGGCCGCACACCGGTCGTATCGCTGGGTGTACGACGTGCAGTACAAGCCGATGAACATCGCCGACTACCTGATCCTGAACGGCCGCATGCCGCGCTCGCTGCGCTATTGCTACGGGCGCGTCGTGTCGAGCCTGAACCTGCTCGCGAAGGATTACGGCGTGACACACCCGTGTCACGACACGGCCACGAAGATCCTGCAGATGCTGTCCGATACCACGGTCGAGCGGATCTTCAAGAGCGGCCTGCACGAGTTCCTGACCGACTTCATCGGCCGCAACAACAGCCTCGGGGTCGACATCGCCCAGGCCTACAACTTCGACTGAGACTTGCCATGCGACTCGCCATCCGACACATCTCGCGTTATCAGTTCGACGATCAAGCCACCCATGCGCTGCAACGGCTGCGGCTGCGCCCGCAATCGGGGCCCGGGCAGACGGTGCGCGCGTGGCAGGTCACGATCGACGGCGTCGAGCCGACGCTGTCGTATGCCGACGGGCTCGGCAACCGGATCGACCTCGTGCGCCACGAGCGCGGCCCGAAGCACGAGATCGTCGTGGTCGCGGCCGGCGTCGTCGAAACACAGGACCGTGCAGGCATCGTCGGCAATCCGGAGGGATATGCGCCGCCCTGGATCTTCGAGCGCGAGACGGCGCTCACGAAAGCGGGCGAGCTCGTGCGCGAGCTCGCGCAGGCGCTGCCGATCGAGCCGCGCAGCCTCGATGCGCTGCACTGGCTGATGACGGAAGTGCACGGCCGCATCGCGTACGCGCCGAACCTGGCGGCGGACGCGCCCGTCGACGCCGAAACCGCGTTGCAGAACGGCGAGGGCACGAGCCGCGACCATGCCCATGCATTCATTGCAGCCGCACGCGCGTTGAAGGTGCCCGCGCGCTACATCTCCGGCTACGTGCTTGCCGACAGCGCGATGCAGCGCATCGCCGACGCGAAGCAGAGCGCTGGCGGGGAAGACACGGAGGAAGCGCTCGCGTTGCAGAGCGGCGACGGCATGCAGCAGGCGCTCGGCGCGTCGCATGCCGCGCAGTCGATGGGTGCGCCGCACGCGGCGCTCGCCGCGCAGCAGCAGGGCGTTGCGCTGATGCAGCAGCCGGCCGGCCATGCATGGGCCGAGGCCTACGTCGAAGGGCTCGGCTGGGTCGGCTTCGATCCGTTCATGAACCGCTGCCCGGACGAGCGCTACGTGCGCATTGCCGTCGGTCTCGACTATCGCGACGCACAGCCGGTGACGGGGCTCGGCGCGCGCGCCGTCGGCGTCGAGATCAGCGTCGTGCAGTCGCCGGAACTGGTCTGACGCGCCCCTTCGCCGAACCCGTCGTGCCGTGCCGCCGCCGCAGTAGCAGCGGCGACGCGGCGCGCGCGGGCGGCCCAACCCGAACCGAGCGGCTTCCCCATGCCCATCCACGTCGCGCTGCATCACACCACCCGCTACCGTTACGACCGGCCCGTGAACCTCGGCCCGCAGATCGTGCGGCTGCGGCCCGCGCCGCACTGCCGGACGCCGATCGTCGCGTATTCGATGACGGTCGACCCCGCGCAGCACTTCATCAACTGGCAGCAGGATCCGTTCTCGAACTATCTCGCGCGGCTCGTGTTTCCGGAGCGCACCGAACACTTCGAGATCACGATTGATCTGGTCGCCGAGATGTCGGTGTACAACCCGTTCGACTTCTTTCTGGAAGCGAGCGCGGAGCAATACCCCTTCAGCTATGACGACGCGCTGAAGACCGAACTCGCGCCGTATCTCGCATGCGATCCGCAAACGAGTGCCGCGCCGCTGTTCCGCGCGTACGTCGACGGCGTCGACCGCACGCCGGCCGGCACCGTGAACTTCGTCGTCGCGCTGAACCAGCAACTGCAGCGCGACATCGGTTATCTGGTGCGGATGGAGCCGGGCGTGCAGACGCCCGAACAGACGCTAGAACTCGCATCCGGATCGTGCCGCGACAGTGCGTGGCTCCTGGTTCAGCTGTGCCGGCATCTCGGCATCGCCGCGCGCTTCGTGTCCGGCTACCTGATCCAGCTCACGCCCGACGTGAAGGCGCTCGACGGGCCGAGCGGCACGTCGGTCGACTTCACCGACCTGCACGCGTGGTGCGAGGTCTACCTGCCGGGCGCAGGCTGGATCGGCTTCGACCCGACGTCGGGCCTGCTCGCCGGAGAGGGCCATATTCCGCTCGCGTGCACGCCGCAGCCGACCAGTGCGGCGCCGGTCGAAGGGCTGATCGACGAATGCGAAGTCTCGTTCGAGCATGTGATGACGGTGACGCGCGTGTACGAATCGCCGCGCGTGACGAAGCCGTATACGGAGCAGCAATGGGACGCGGTGCGCACGCTCGGCGCGCAGGTCGACGGCGCGCTGACGGCCGGCGACGTGCGGCTGACGCAGGGCGGTGAGCCGACCTTCGTGTCGATCGAGGATCGCGACGGCGCCGAATGGAACACCGATGCGCTCGGCCCGACCAAGCGCGGTTATGCAACCGAACTCGTGCAGCGGCTGCGGGCCGAATACGGCGAAGGCGGCTTCCTGCATTTCGGGCAGGGCAAGTGGTATCCGGGCGAGCAACTGCCGCGCTGGGCGCTGTCGATCTTCTGGCGCGCCGACGGGCAGCCCGTGTGGCACGATCCTTCGCTGTTCGCCGACGAGCGCGAACCGTCCGCGTGCACGACCGACGACGCGAAGCGCTTCATCGACGCGCTGGCCGCGCGGCTCGGGCTGACCGACGAATTCGTGCGGGCCGGTTACGAGGACGTCTGGTACTACCTGTGGCGCGAGCGCCGGCTGCCCGTCAACGTCGATCCGTTCGATTCGCGTCTCGACGACGAGCTCGAACGCGCGCGGCTGCGCAAGGTGTTCGAGCAGCAGCTCGACAGCGTGGTCGGCTACGTGCTGCCGATCAAGCGCACGGACGATTCGTCGGGCCGCGATCGGTCGGGCCGCGATCGGCCGGGTCTCGACGGCCCACGCTGGCAGACCGGACCGTGGTTCTTCCGCGACGAGCGCATGTACCTCGTGCCCGGCGATTCGCCGATGGGTTATCGGCTGCCGCTCGATTCGCTGCCGTGGGTCGGCAGCGCCGACTATCCATACCTGGTCGAACGCGATCCGTTCGCGCCGCGCGACGCGCTGCCGGACGCGGCCGCCATGCGTGCGCGACACGCGGGCGCCGCTGATGCGCCGCGCCATCTGGCCGGCGTGCATCGCGAAGCGTCCGCGCAGACGGTCATGCAGTGGCGCAACGACGGCACGGGGGCAAGCGCCGGGGCCGCTGCACAGGACGCGCACCGTCGCCCCGAGCGCTTCGAATCGGCCGCGTGGATCACGCGCACCGCGCTGTGCGCCGAAGTGCGCAACGGCATCCTGTATCTGTTCATGCCGCCGCTGGCCGCGCTCGAGGATTATCTCGACCTGCTCGCGGCGATCGAGCTGACCGCGCACGCGCTCGACGTGAAGCTCGTGCTCGAAGGCTATCCGCCGCCGCGCGATGCGCGGCTCAAGCTGCTGCAGGTCACGCCCGACCCTGGTGTGATCGAGGTGAACATTCATCCGGCCAAGAGCTTCGGCGAGCTCGTCGACCAGACCGAGTTCCTGTACGACGCGGCATGGCAGTCGCGGCTGTCGAGCGAGAAGTTCATGGTCGACGGCCGGCACGTCGGCACCGGCGGCGGCAACCACTTCGTGCTCGGCGGCGCGACGCCGGCCGACAGCCCGTTCCTGCGTCGCCCGGACCTGCTCGCGAGCCTGATTGCGTACTGGCACAACCATCCGTCGCTGTCGTACCTGTTCTCCGGGCTCTTCATCGGACCGACGAGCCAGGCGCCGCGCGTCGACGAGGCGCGCAACGATCAGCTCTACGAACTCGACATCGCGTTCGCCGAGATCCAGCGCAACACGCTGCTGTACGGGCAGGACATGCCGCCGTGGCTCGTCGACCGCGTGCTGCGCAACCTGCTGATCGACGTGACCGGCAACACGCACCGCAGCGAATTCTGCATCGACAAGCTGTATTCGCCCGATTCGTCGACCGGTCGGCTCGGCCTGCTCGAACTGCGCGCGTTCGAGATGCCGCCGCACGCGCGGATGAGCATCGTGCAGCAACTGCTGCTGCGCGCGCTGGTCGCGCGCTTCTGGGCCGCGCCGTACACGACGCCGCTCACGCGTTGGGGCACTGCGCTGCACGATCGCTTCATGCTGCCGGCGTTCCTCAGGATGGATTTCGACGACGTGCTGGCCGAGCTGAGCGATGCCGGTTTCGCGTTCGATCCCGCGTGGTTCGCGCCGCACTTCGAATTCCGCTTCCCGCTGTTCGGCCAGATCGCGGTGAACGGGATGCAACTGTCGCTGCGCGGCGCGCTGGAGCCGTGGCACGTGATGGGCGAAGAGGGCGCGACCGGCGGCACCGTGCGCTACGTCGATTCGTCGGTCGAACGGCTCGAGGTGCGCGTGACGGGGCTGAACGACAACCGGCACGTCGTGACCGTCAATGGCCGCGCGCTGCCGCTGCAGCCGACCGGCACTGTCGGCGAGTACGTCGCGGGCGTGCGCTACAAGGCGTGGTCGCCGCCGTCGGCGCTGCATCCGACCATCGGCGTGCATGCGCCGCTCACGTTCGACATCGTCGATACGTGGCTGCAACGCTCGCTCGGCGGCTGCCGGTATCACGTCGCGCATCCGGGCGGGCGCAACTATGCGACGTTTCCCGTCAATGCCTACGAGGCCGAGAGCCGCCGGCTCGCGCGCTTCGTCGCGATGGGGCACACGCCGGGGCGGATGACGGTCGCGGCCGCCGCGCCGAGCCGCGAATTCCCGTTCACGCTCGACCTGCGACGGCCCTGATCTCCGGATGAAAGAACGGATGTCGATGCGCGATTCGCCGCTTCCCGGCCCGCCGGCCGATGGCGGCCCCGACGGAGTGCTAGGATGCAGGCAGCGTGCGGCTGCTCGCCGCGCCTGCCGCGCTCGATTGCCGATGCGGCGGCGCGCGGGCGCTGCCGCACCTTGACGACGGAACGACGCCCGTGCCGCCCATTCACCCCGACGATCTCGCCGCCGCCGACGCGATGCCCACGCTCTTCGATACCGGCGCGCAGCCGGACGCCGCGGAACTGGCCGCCGCGCTCGCGGCGCCTGCCGCTGCAGGCCGCTACGACGAACTGCGCGGCAGCGCTGCCGGCCTCAACGCGCCGCTGCTCGCACCGGCGTGGCGCAGCTTTTTCACGTCGATCGGCAGCGACGGCGTGGCCGACCTCGATCGCCGCGCCGACGCGTTGCAGCGACGCATGCGCGAGAACGGCCTGTTCTATCAACTGCACGAACAACGCGCGGGCGACGGCGCGGCCGGGCCGTGGTCGCTCGACCTGCTGCCGCTGATCGTCACGCCCGAGGACTGGGTCGCGATCGAGCGCGGCGTGCTGCAACGCGTGCGGCTGCTGAACGCGGCGATGGCCGACCTGTACGGCCCGCAGACGATCCTGGAACGCGGCCTGCTGCCGCCCGCGCTCGTCACCGGGCATCCCGGCTACCTGCGCGCGATGCGCGGCGCGCGCGTGCCGGGCGATACGTGGCTGCACGTCGTCGCGTTCGATCTCGCGCGCGGGCCCGACGGGCAATGGCGGATCGTCGCGCAGCACACGCAGGGCGCGTCCGGCCTCGGCTATCTGCTCGAAAACCGGCTGATCGTGTCGCGGCTCTTTCCGCGCGGCTTCCGCGGGCTGCGCGTGCAGCGGCTCGCGTCCGCGTACCGTTCGCTGCTGCAGAGCATGCAGGCGCTGAGTCCGGCCGCCCGGAAGTCGCGAATCGTGCTGCTGACGCCGGGGCCGCACAGCGCGACCTATTTCGAGCATGCGTATCTCGCGCGCTACCTTGGCCTCACGCTGGTCGAGGGCGGCGACCTGACCGCGCGCGACAACCGCGTATTCCTGAAGACGCTGCGCGGGCTCGAACCCGTGCACGGGATTCTGCGCCGCGTCGACGACGCGTGGCTCGATCCGCTCGAACTGCGGCCCGATTCGCTGCTCGGCGTGCCGGGGCTGCTGCAGGCCGTGCGCGCCGGCAACGTGCTGCTCGCGAATGCGCCGGGTTCCGGCTTTCTCGAATCGCCGGGCGTGCTCGGCTTCATGCCGCGCCTCGCGGAAGGGCTGCTCGGCGAAACGCTGACGCTGCCTGCCGTGCATTCGTGGTGGTGCGGCGAGGCGGCCGCGTGCGACGACGCGCTGCCGCAACTCGCGCGCGGCATCGTGAAGCCGTCGTATCCGCCCGATGTGCAGGCCGGCGGCGCGTTCGATCCGGTGATCGGCGCGCGGCTCACGCAGGCGCAGCTCGCCGAGTGGCGCGCGCGGATTCTCGCACGGCCCGAACATTACACCGTGCAGGCCGACCTGCCGCTGTCGCAGGCGCCCACCTGGCCGGGGCACGACGCGCACGACGGCCAAGGCGGCGCGCGCATCGTGCCGAAGCCGCTGCTGCTGCGCGTGTTCGCGCTCGCCGACGGTGCGCAGCGCTGGCGGCTCCTGCCGGGCGGACTGTCGCGGGTCGGCACGCGCGACACGCTGTTCAATGCGCCGATGCCGCGCGGCGGCAGCACCGTCGACACGTGGGTGATGACCGAAGGCATCGTCGATTCGACGACGCTGCTGCAGAGCCGTCTCGGTCCCGACGATCTCGTCGGGCGTCCGCGCGCGATCGCGAGCCGCGCGGCCGAGAACCTGTTCTGGCTCGGCCGCTACACCGAGCGCGCGACCAACCTGATGCGTCTCGCACGTGCCGCGCTCGAACGGCTGCGCGGCGAAGACGACGTCGACAGCCCCGCGCATCTGGAGCTGATCGACACGCTGTGCCGCGACACCGGCCTGATCGCATCCGACGCGCCGAACGCCGTCGATGCGCCGCGCGCGTTCCAGCATGCGCTCGCGACGTCGCTCACGCGCGGCGCGGACCGCACGTCCGGCATCGCATCCTGCCTGTTCGGGATGCGCGGCGCGGCCGCCGCGATTCGCGAGCGGCTGTCGAGCGATCAGTGGCGGCTGATCGACGACGCGACGCAATTGTTTGCCGACAGCGCCGATCATCCGGAGGCCGAGGAGCAGATCGGCAACGAGGCGCTGCAACTGCTGGAACGCCTCGGGCTGCTGCTTGGCGCGATCACCGGCGCGCAGACCGACAACATGACGCGCGACGACGGCTGGCGGCTGCTGTCGATCGGCCGGCAGATCGACCGGCTGGATTTCCTGTGCAGCGTGCTGAAGCTCGCGTTCGAAGAGGGCGCCGTGCACCGGCAGGACGGCTTCGAGCTCGTGCTGGAGCTGTTCGACAGCACGATCACGTTCCGCTCGCGTTTCCAGCGCGGCTTCGACGTCGCGCCGCTGCTGTCGCTCGCGGTGCTCGACACCGACAACCCGCGCTCGCTCGGCTGGGTCGTGCAGGCGCTGCGCGGCCGGCTGACGAAGGTCGAGCGCAGCGAAGGCTACGCGCTGTCCGAGTTGGCCGAGACGATTCCCGACGTGCCTGCGTGGTCGCTGCACGAACTGTGCGAAACCGGCGACGATGGCCGGCACGACAAGCTGCTCGAGGCGCTCGATACGACGGTGAAGGCCGTGTGGGATCTGTCGAACCGGATCGGCGAACGCTATTTCAGTCACGTGCGCGAGGCGGGCAGGACGCTATGGTGACGCCGAAACACACGGCGAAGACGCCGTCTGCATCCGCTTCCGGCAGCGCCACGCCTGCGACGTCGGTTACACGCGCCGCACCGAAAGCGCCGGTAGCGCCGACCGCGCCGACCACGCCGACCACGCCGACCACGCCGGCTGCCGTCGCGCCCGGCCGTTTGCTGCGCGTCACGCACGACACCGAATACCGTTACGCCGCGCGGGTCGAATCCGCGCAGCATCAGGCGCGACTCCAGCCGCTCGCGACGCTGCGCCAGCAGGTGCTGTCGTTCGCGCTGGAGATCGAACCGAGGCCGGAAACGGTCGGCACCGAGATCGACGCCTTCGGCAACGCACGCGCGTCGTTCGCGCTGAACCAGCCGCATGACACGCTGTTCGTGCGCAGTTGCAGCACGGTGCGCGTGACGACCCCCGTGTGGTCGCAAGGTGCGCGCGGTGCGCCGCCGCCCGCGATCGCGAACCCCGATGCCGAACAGGCGACCGCCTGGGAAACCGTACGCGAGCGCCTGCGGTTTCGCGCGGGGCAACCGTACGACGCCGCGAGCGAATTCGTGTTCGCGTCGCCGCACGTGGCGTGCGATCCCGAGCTGGCCGCGTATGCGGCCGGGAGCTTCACGCCGCAGCGGCCGCTCGTGCAGGCGGCATGGGATCTGATGCGTCGGATTCACGCCGATTTCGCATATACGCCGAACAGCACCGACATCACGACGACCGCGCTCGATGCGCTGCGATTGCGCAAGGGCGTGTGCCAGGATTTCGCGCACGTGATGATCGGCGCGCTGCGCTCGCTCGGGCTTGCCGCGCGTTACGTGAGCGGCTATCTGCTGACGCAGCCGCCGCCCGGTCAGCCGCGATTGATCGGCGCGGATGCGTCGCATGCGTGGGTCGACGTGTACGACCCTGCGTGGCCGGAGGATGACGGCTGGCTGCAGCTCGATCCGACCAACGACCGCGCGCCGGGCGACGACTACGTGATGCTGTCGATCGGCCGCGACTATGCGGACGTGACGCCGCTGCGCGGCGTGATTCGCGGCGGCGGCGCGGATCAGGAGCTGAAGGTTGGCGTGACGGTCGAGCCGCTCGACGAGGAAGCGCCGTAATACGGCGTGATCGACCCGCGATGGCGCTGCTTCGGCGTTTAAGTCTTCGTTAATACTGCGCGCCTAGCATGGTCATGCCGGCGAATGGATCGGACCCCGATCCGGCGCCGGTGGCACGCGCGGGTGCGTCGACGTTACGGCGCCGCGCCGTCGCGCGTCGCCATACCTCTGCAACGGCGGCGGACATGATCAAGCACTTCGATTACACGCTCGGCAACGAGACGATTGAGCTTTGCGCGAGCTTTGGCGCGGGCCCGGCGTTCCGCCGCGTGCTCGTGAGCCGCGCGGATTCGATGGAGACGCTGGTGGTGCTCGACGCGCGTGGCTTGTCGGGCCTGCTGAAGGTGGCGACCGAAGAGCCGGAAGGATTGCTCGACGATGCAATCCGCAAGGTCGGGGACGAACAGCTCGTCGAGCGTGCGATCAACGGCAGGACGATCGTGGAAGCGGTGCTTTGAGCGGGCGACGCGTGCAGGCCGGCAGGGCCGGTTGCAGCGCGCCGCGTGGTGTCGTGCTGCGGGTTATGTGGCTTTACGAGGCAAACCGGTCCGTCGCCGCGAGCAGCGCCTTCAGGATGCCCGGCTCGTTGTACGCGTGCCCGGCATCCGCGACGATTTCGAACGTCGCGTCCGGCCACGCTTTGGCGAGATCCCACGCGGTGCGCGCAGGCGTCGCGACGTCGTAGCGGCCCTGCACGATCACGCCAGGAATGCCGGCCAGACGATGCGCATCGCGCAGCAACTGGCCCTCGTCGACGAACCCGCGATTCACGAAGTAGTGGTTTTCGATCCGCGCGAACGCGAGCGCGTAGTGGCCGTCCGCGAAGTGCGCAGCCAGTGCCGGATCGGGCAGCAGCGTGATCGTGCGGCCTTCCCAGATGCTCCATGCGCGGGCGGCTTCGAGCTTCGCGGCTTCGTCGTCGCCCGTCAGCCGGCGATGATAGGCGGCCATCAGGTCGCCGCGCTCGGCTTCCGGAATCGGCGCGACGAATGCTTCCCACAGGTCCGGGAATAGCCACGACGCGCCTTCCTGGTAGTACCACAGCAATTCCGCACGACGCATCGTGAAGATGCCGCGCACGATGAGCGCGCTCACGCGTTGCGGATGCGTTTCCGCGTAGGCGAGGGCGAGCGCGCTGCCCCACGAGCCGCCGAACACGAGCCACTGTTCCGCGCCCACCATCTCGCGCAGCCGCTCGATGTCCGCCACCAGATCCCAGGTCGTGTTGTGCTCGAGGCTCGCATGCGGCGTCGAGCGCCCGCAGCCGCGCTGGTCGAACAGCAGGATGTCGTAACGCTCGGGATCGAACAGGCGGCGATGGTCGGGGCTGCAGCCGGCGCCCGGGCCGCCGTGCAGGAACACCGCGGGCTTGCCGGACGGGTTGCCGCAGCGCTCCCAGTAGATGCGATGGCCGTCGCCGGTGTCGAGGTGGCCGTGGGCGTAGGGTTCGATCGGTGGGTACACAGGCAGGCTCCGGGTGAGGGTCGACAGAGGGGCGGGTGCAGCACGGGCCGGTGTGCGGGCGCGAGACGCGCAAGACACGCAATACGGAAGCGTATATTGCAGCGCCGCAAAATTCGTTGTGTGGGCATCGGACCGGCCGCCGCCGGACAAGGCTTGTCATTATGCCCATTCATCCCGACCGCTGTGCGCCGACCGGCACCCGTTTCGCGGGCCGGTTTCCGCGCGGCCTGCGCACCGGAATTTTTCAAGCAATTTCATTTCGATATTTTTCAGACAAAATCCGGGTGGCATATCGGCGCGCCCGTCGCGGGCGCCGGCCTTCTCATCGTCCCTCCACCGTGCCAACGGAAACCCGCCGATGAACCATCGCGTCACGCAGTTGACCGGGTTGCGCGCCGTCGCGGTGACGATGGTCGTCGTCGGTCATGCCGAGCACGTGCTGCCGGGCGGCTATACCGGCTGGTATGCGCCGCTGCGGCTGGTTGCCGACGGCCGGCTCGGCGTGCTGATCTTCTTCGTTCTCAGTGGCTTCCTGATCACCAGCGTGTTGTGCGCGGAGTTCGCGCGCACCGGCGGGATCGCGTTGACGTCGTTCTACGTGCGTCGTGCGCTGCGAATCTGGCCGGCGTGCTACGTGTATCTCGCGACTGTCGGTGCCCTCGCGCTCGTCGGCTGGCTCGACGTCGACCGCCGCCAGTGGCTGTATGCGGCGCTGCATCTGTGGAATTACTCGGCGTGGTTCGGGTTGACCGGCGACAACGCGCTGCATCCGGACGGCGCGTGGTATCTCGGTCATTTCTGGTCGCTCGCGCTCGAGGAGCAGTTTTACTGGTTTTGGCCGCTGCTGTTCCTGTACGGTGCGCGTCGCCGCGATACGCGCTGGCTCGCCGCGCTGATCCTGATCGTGCCGCTGGTGCGCGCGCTCACGTATTTCGTCGCGCCGGCGCTGCGCGGGCAACTCGGGATGATGCTGCACACCGGCGTCGATCCGATCCTGATCGGTTGCTACGCGGCGCTCAATCGCGAACGGCTCGAAGCATGGATCCGTTCATGGCGTGGCGAGACGCACATCGTGACGGCGCTCATCGTCATCGTGCTGTTCGGGATGCCGCTTGCCGAGCATCGGCTCGGCGGCTTCTGGAATGCGACCTATGGCGTGACGCTGGAAGCCGCGCTGATTGCGGTCGTGATCGTCGTGCTGAATTTCCGCAGCGCGTTCTGGTGCGCGCGGTGGCTGCGGGCTGGGCCGGTCGTGTTCGTCGGCACGATTTCGTTCAGCCTCTATCTGTGGCAGCAGCCGTTCGCGAATCCGGATCTACCGGTCGCGCATGCATTCCCGCTCGGGATCGTGTGGGCGTTGCTGGCTGCGAGCGCCAGTTACTTCGTCGTCGAGAAGCCGTTCCTGCGGTTGAAGGATCGCTTTGCGGCGCGCGAGGCGCGACGCGTTCGGGACGATGTATTGCGGATGCCCGCGTCAACCGATGCGATCGGGCCGAAGGTGGTGGAGTAGGTGGGGCGCAGTCTTACTTGAAGCGTTTCTTGGAAGCGGGTGAATACCAGAAGTCGCGGAACATATCGATTCCGTACGACTTGCCGTCGTATTTAACGATCGTGCGCACGGTACGTTTTCCCGTGGCCGAGTCTTTGTCGTCGTCGTTTTCCATATTGGCGACGTGCGCCGTAATCGACAGATCGGCGAAACCGTTGTGCGATGTCTTTTCGACGGCAATCGTCATCCTTGCGGACTCGCTACGCAGGTCACGGGTATCGGGGGTGCATACGGGGCCGCTGACAGCCACCCAGCCTTTGAGATTGGTACCGAATACAGGACGGAGGCGGGCGCCGTCGCGAATCCATAGCGTCAGTTCGTTCTCGGCGTAGGCGTCGGCACAGCTCGGTCCGCGCGCGCTGCTCGTGAACTCGACGCCGAACGCGCGCACGTCGGGCGACAGCCGGTAGGGTGCGGTGTCGATGCGATAGCTGTCCGGGCCGACCTCGGTGATGGCATCTTCCTGAACGATCGACCGCTCGGCCGCGACCACCTTGCCGCCCTCGACGAGCGCGACGACCTGCAGCTTGTTGCTGTCGTCCGGGTTCTTGCTCTTCGGCAGCGAGTCGAATGCGGTGGCCACGATCGTTGTCTCCGGCGCGTTCGGCATGACCTTGCATGCCGACGCGACGACGAGCCGGTTCGTGTCGCGCGCGGCGAGGCGTGCGTTCGTGATGCCGGCCCAGCGGGCGACTGCGACGACGGTTGCGTCGTCGCAAGCCTGGTTGTCGGCGGCCTGAACGGCGGGGGCGATGGCGAGCGCCAGGAGTGGGGTGAAGCGAAGGATGCTCATGGTCACGTTGGAAGAGGTTTTCAACGATCTTCGTGGGGGGCGCTTTTCGACGGGTTGAATCCGCAACCCCTGAGTAGCGTGGGGTGCGGCGCCTGCACCCAGTGCGGCAAGGCAGGTAGTCGTCACCGTACGCGCGGTGCCTGCCAATTCGACTCGCGCGCGAATTCCACGAACGAGCTCAGGTAATCCACCACCGCGTCGTCCTCGCGCGTGCCGAGGAAAATCTGCTTGGCGATGCCGTCCTTGCCGAGCTTCACGACCGCGAGCGGCATGCGGTCCGCGTACTCTTCCGCGAGCCATTTGGGCAGCGCCGCCACGCCACGATGACTGGCGACCATCTGCAGCATGATGTCGGTCGTCTCGATCGTTTTGTGCCGTCGCGGAATGATGCCGGCGGGGCGCAGAAACTGGTTGTAGATGTCGAGCCGGTCGGTTTCCACGGGATAGGTAATGAGCGTTTCGTCGACCAGTTGTTCCGGTTCGACAGCGTGCTCGCCCGCCAGCCGATGATTTTCCGCGACCACCAGCACCTGCTCGTAGTCGAACACCGGCTCGAAACGCAGGCCGGGGCGGTTGAGCGGGTCGGGCGTCACCAGCACGTCGATGTCGTAGCCGATCAGCGCGCCGATCCCGCCAAACTGGAAACGCTGCTTCACATCCACGTCCACATCGGGAAAGCGCGCCAGATACGGCGAAACGACCTTGAGCAGCCACTGATAGCACGGCGCGCATTCCATGCCGATGCGCAGCGTGCCGCGTTCGCCCGCCGCGTACTGCTTCATGCGCTCCTCGGCGAGTTCGAACTGGGGCAGAAGGCGCTCGGCGAGCGAGAGCAGATACTGGCCGGCCTGCGTCGGGCGCAGGCTGCGCCCTTCGCGATGCCAGATCGGGGTGCCGAGTTGCTGTTCGATCTTTTTGACCGTGTGGCTCAACGCTGATTGCGTGAGGAAAAGCGACTCCGCGGCTGCGGTGAGTGAGCCCTGACGGGCCACTTCGCGAACGATGACGAGATGAACGCGCTCGAGCATGGAAATGGATAAGCCGGAAAATAATGAAAAAATCTAATGGATGGCCGGAATAGTGCCATTTTTCTTCATCGAAGATAAGTCCCTTGATCGCTCCGATTGCTGACCTTTCTGCGCGGGTCACTGGATGGCAGCGCACATCCGGGATGGGTCAGTCGTGCTTCGATCCCGCGTGATGCGCTTGTCCTGCGCCGGCTCGGCGAGTCTCCAACTTGGGAGGCGGGGTTGATCGTGGTTATCGCGCAGACTCGTCTCGACCTCGGGCGCAAGGTTGCCGTGAACGCAGGGCGAGGCCGACGACCGGGTTTTCGGATG
Organism: Burkholderia sp. JKS000303; assembly: GCF_002563755.1. NCBI lineage: Bacteria > Pseudomonadati > Pseudomonadota > Betaproteobacteria > Burkholderiales > Burkholderiaceae > Burkholderia > Burkholderia sp. JKS000303. The sequence goes on along the minus strand of NZ_PDBZ01000001.1, from coordinate 4,296,606 downwards.
AACAAAACTAATGGATATATGAAGAATAATCGCTGGTCGGATAGCCGGCGGCCCAGGATAATCGCGGGCTACTCCAGCAAGGATGGCGTTCGCGTTTCAACGCATGACCCTTCGGATCGACGAGGCCGCTGGATATAACTGGCGCGCAAGCCAAACGTCGCTATCAGCATGCCGGTCGTGTATCAGCTTGCGTGACGTTTCAGCGAAAGGAGATGTCATGACATCAACCAATGACCGTAAGCCTCTCCCGCTGCCTGGAGGCCAGAACAAGGTGCTGCTGCACTCGTGCTGTGCGCCGTGCTCCGGGGAAGTCATGGAAGCCATGGTGGCGTCGGGCATCGACTTCACGATCTTTTTTTACAACCCGAATATTCATCCGCGCAAGGAATACGAACTGCGCAAGGATGAAAACGTCCGCTTTGCCGAAAAGTCTGGCATTCCCTTCGTCGACGCCGATTACGACCGGGATAACTGGTTCGAACGTGCACGCGGGATGGAGAACGAGCCGGAGCGGGGCATCCGCTGCACGATGTGCTTCGACATGCGTTTCGAGCGCACGGCGCTCTATGCGTACGAGCATGGTTTTTCGGTCATGACCAGTTCGCTGGGTATCTCCCGCTGGAAGAACATGCAGCAGATCAACGACAGCGGCGTGCGTGCCGCGTCCCGCTATCCCGATCTGATGTATTGGGAGTACAACTGGCGCAAGGCCGGTGGATCAGCCCGCATGATCGAGATCAGCAAGCGAGAAAACTTCTACCAGCAAGAATATTGCGGCTGCGTTTACTCGCTCCGCGACACCAATCGGCATCGTCTGGAAAGCGGCCGGGAACGCATTCAGCTGGGCGTGAAATTCTACGGCGACGACGACGGCGCAATCGAATCCTGAGCTCGCCATGGCGCAGATCCGCTGAATTCCGCCAGAGCATCTGAAGCGGCTCGCAGCCGACCTGCATCCGTTATCTGCAGCGATTCAGCGCAAGATCGAACGGGCTTCCAGCCAATCCATTCATCATTCCTTGTCCCGCAGTGAGTGGCGTCTCTTTCAGGCATGCTCCTGTTTCTGGGGCTATGAAGGGTTGCATGACCGCGTGACCGCCTTCAGCAGGCATGGAAGATGGGGCAAATCTGCGAGCGACTCAACGCGTACCCCGCATCATGAACGTGGCTAATGGGTGCATGAAATCAATTCATTTTTATTCATGTGTGGTCTAGCATAGAATTCTGAAAAAGCAAGAAATAAGTTCAAGCTTTATCAGAAATCAAGGCGTTAGATCAAAATGAGTAAAGATTTCACATTTGCCATTAAAAGCATTTGTTTCGACGAAGACTATCGTCCGTCGGAAAACACGCGCATCACCACCAACTTCGCTAACCTGGCTAGAGGGACGAGTCGCCAGGAGAATTTGCGCAACACCTTCAGGATGATTGACAATCGTTTCAATGCCCTGGCGCACTGGGACAACCCTAAAGGTGATCGCTATGCCGTCAAGCTTGAAATTATTTCCGTCGAGATGAATGTTGACGGTGAAGGCGCTGGCAATGCCCTTCCTTTGATCGAAATATTGAAAACAAATATTTTTGATCGAAAAACGGGCGGGCACATTGAGGGTATTGCGGGGAACAATTTCTCCTCTTACGTGCGAGATTATGATTTCAGCGTGCTGTTGCTGGAGCATAACAAGAATCAACCGGAATTCGGTATTCCGGACGATTTTGGGTCCCTGCATGGAAAGCTCTTCAAGTGTTTTGTGAATTCAAGCGCTTACAAAGATAATTTCAACAAGCTGCCCGTTATCTGCCTGAGCGTGTCGAGCAGCAAGACCTATCAGCGGACTGCAAATCGACACCCTGTATTGGGTGTTGAATACCTGCAAGACGAATACTCCTTGACTGACGAGTATTTCAAAAAAATGGGGTTGAAGGTTCGCTACTTCATGCCTCCGAATAGTGTTGCGCCTTTGGCTTTTTATTTTTCTGGCGATTTGCTCGGCGATTACACCGACCTTGAGCTTATCGGCACCATCAGCACGATGGATACGTTCCAGAAGATTTACCGGCCTGAGATTTACAATGCGAATTCTGCGGCAGGGGAGTCTTATCAGCCAAGCCTGAAGAACCAGGATTTCTCATTGACTCGAATTGTTTACGATCGAGAGGAACGTAGCCGGCTGGCCATCGAGCAGGGAAAGTTTGTCGAGCAGAATTTCATCAAGCCATACCAGGCTGTTCTTGAGCAGTGGTCCGCGAACTACGCTCTCTGATTAATCAAAAGCACCAGGTCGTCTATTGTGAAAAAATTGTTACCCACTTCAACTGCTGGCAGCCTGCCGAAACCGTCCTGGCTTGCGCAACCCGAGACACTTTGGTCACCCTGGAAATTGCAGGATGAGGGTTTGATTGAGGGTAAGCAGGATGCTTTGCGTTTGTCGTTGCAAGAACAACAACACGCAGGCATTGATATTGTCAGTGATGGCGAACAAACGCGTCAGCACTTTGTTACCACGTTTATCGAGCACCTCAGCGGCGTCGATTTCGAGAATCGCAAGACCGTCAGAATTCGCGATCGCTACGATGCGAGCGTGCCGACGGTCGTTGGTGACGTTGCTCGTCAAAAGCCGGTTTTTGTCGAGGATGCCAAGTTCCTGCGTCAGCAAACCAAGCAACCCATAAAGTGGGCTCTGCCGGGTCCCATGACCATGATTGATACGCTTTATGACGGCCACTATAAAAGCCGCGAAAAGCTGGCTTGGGAATTCGCCAAGATTCTCAATCAGGAAGCCAGGGAGCTCGAGGCCGCGGGCGTGGATATTATCCAGTTTGATGAACCCGCATTCAACGTCTTCTTTGATGAGGTCAATGATTGGGGTGTTGCCACGTTGGAAAAGGCAATCGAAGGGCTCAAGTGCGAAACTGCCGTGCATATTTGCTATGGCTACGGCATCAAGGCCAACACGGATTGGAAAAAGACGCTGGGGTCGGAGTGGCGGCAGTATGAGGAGGCTTTCCCCAAGCTGCAAAAATCCAGCATCGACATAGTCTCGCTGGAATGCCACAATTCTCGCGTTCCAATGGATCTGATTGAGCTCATCCGCGGTAAGAAGGTGATGGTGGGGGCCATCGACGTGGCGACCGATACCGTTGAGACGCCCGAGGAAGTCGCCAGTACCTTGCGAAAAGCACTTCAGTTTGTCGATGCCGACAAGCTCTATCCTTGCACCAACTGTGGCATGGCGCCCCTGTCCCGTGGCGTCGCAAGGGGCAAGCTAAGTGCTTTGAGCGCAGGTGCAGAGCTCGTCCGAAGAGAACTCTCGAATGAGGTCTGAACTGAAGTAGGAAGCCGTGCTCGGGGGATTGAAGTCGGTGTGGATTTGGGAGGGTTTTTAAACACGCCCTGAATCTGTTGAAATGCGCCGCCCTGGTCGCCCGAGTATCCGGATGACGCAAAGAGCTTTGTCGACGCCGATTCAGCCGGCAAGCGCAAGCAGGCCGGTAACGCGTGTTTCTGGTCGAAATGGATCAGGCGGCGCCGTGGAAGGGTGTGCGCCTGGGGCTCATTCCAGGCTACTCCAGACCTTCCTGAACACGTTCGAGCTGCATCCAGTATTTAGTCCTTACCATGTCACTTTCCAGTACCGCTATCGAGCCATTGAGCTTTCGCGAAGCGCTCGGGCACTACGCATCCGGCATCACCGTGATTACATCGCACGTTGATGACGAGCCGATCGGCTTCACTTGCCAGTCGTTCTATAGCGTGTCGATGAGCCCGCCGCTGGTGTCATTCAGTGTCATGTCCAGTTCGGCCAGCTATCCAAAAATTCGCCAGGCGGGTCGATTCGCGGTCAACATCCTGTCGGATGAGCAAGTCAGGATCTCCAACCAATTCGCTCGGCGCGGCACGGACAAGTGGCACGGCGTCGAATGGCAGGAATCGCCGCTGGGTAACCCGGTCATCGCCGGCAGCCTTCACTGGCTTGATTGCGAAATTTACGCCGAACACACCGCAGGCGATCACCTGATCGTGATCGGTGAAGTGAAGGCGTTAAACCTGCAGGAAGCCGCTGCGACGCAGCCGTTGCTGTATTTCAAAGGACAGTATTGCAACATCGCCGCGCACGGCGCGGTTTGAGCGTTTCCCTCCGCAGCCCTTTTTACGCTTCGCCTTCTTGTTGCTGCTTGCGCTGATGTTCCGGCTGCACCGGCATGGGTGCTGGCACTGCCCGTTGGCTTTGCCATCGGTATGCCGGTCAATGGGGCGATGGTCAACTTACACCACGGTATCGAGCTGTCTTGAGTTCATTGAAACAGGCGCTGAACGAAGGGCGCTTCGTCTGCGTGCTGGAGATTGTTCCTCAACAATCCCCTTCGCGCTTGGCCGAGCTTGGGCAAATCGTGCAACGCGGGCACTTGGCCGGCTGGCCGTTACTGCCAGCCTTCGCCGATCGTGTCGGCCTGCACTCGGACTTGAGCCCCCTGGAAGGCGCCGGCGCATTGGGAAATCCGGCCTCATCCCTGCTGCACTTTTCGGGCAAGGATCGCGAGCGTGCAGACTTGCTGCGCCAGATGGCGTCGATGCAGGCCCGTGGTCTGGAGCAAATGCTGGTGCTCAGTGGTGATCGCTTGCCAGGCCACGATCCTGGTCAGGCGCCCGTGCGCTATCTGGAGTCGGTATCCGCGCTGCAGATTGCGCGTGAGCGCTGTCCGGACTGGCTGTTGGGCGCTGCGTTGAACCCGTTCAAATACCGCGAAGAAGAGGGCGGCGCACAGTATCTGAAGGCGCAGAAAAAGCTTCTGGCCGGCGCCGATTTCCTGACCCTGCAACTGGGTTTCGATGCGGCCAAGCATGGTGAAGCGCAGACCTGGATGCGCGCTCAGGGACGTATGAAACCCATGCTGGCCTGTGTGATGAGGTTGACCGACAAGCGTGCGGCCGTTCTGCAGGCCGTGCCGGGCGTCGTCATCACCGAATCCATGCGCGAACTGTTGAGCAGGGAGCAGCAGGTATCGCATGCCCATGCCAGCGCACGAAGCTTCGAGCGCTTGGCGCTGCAGATCGTGGGCCTGCGATTGATGGGCTATGCCGGTGTTCATGTGTCCGGGGTGCATACGCTGGACGAACTGTTGGCGTTGGAGCAGGCGATTGCCGAGCAGCGGGACGGCATGACCTCGCTGACCGATTGGGCCGCACGATGGCATGCAAGCTGGCAGATGCCCGGGGCGCCTGAAGTATGCTTCGCGCCCGAAATCGGTGCCTGGGAAATGGGGCAATCCGATGTCACGGCCACCCGTCGGGAGCGTCTGCGATACACGCTGCTCTCCACGATACATGGCCAGGTCTTCGATCGCGCCGGATGGCTCGGCAGAGCCTTTGGCTGGGGCGTCACGCGGCCGATCTGGAAGATCGGCGTGGCTGCGAGTGCGCTGCATGCTGTCGAACGGACGGTCAAACGGCCGCTGGTCGGCTGTGATACCTGCGGCCGCTGCCGCTTGCAGGACACCCTCTACGTCTGCCCCGAGACATGCCCCAAAGGTTTGGCGAACGGCCCCTGCGGCGGCACCCGGCTCAATCGTTGCGAATTTGACGATCGAGAGTGCGTACACAGTGTCAAATACCGGATTGCCAAATCCGTCAATCAACTACCTGTGCTGGCGCAGACGTTGATTCCCTGTATCGAAGCAGAAAACAGGCACCGCAGCTCCTGGCCTGAATGGTTCGAACCAGAAGAGACGACACCAGGGCGCTGAATCGAACCTCGGAAAACGATACCTGGCCAGGGATCAACGGACATCACCGGGTAGCCCGGACTGGCCATGAAGGCCGCCGGATACGGGTGGCCGCACAGGGACAAATGTGCCACGCTGCCCGAAAACGGGAGATGGACGAAAAAAAGGCCCTTGCGGGCCTTTTTTCCATAGCGGTGCGGGCGAGAACTTACTGCGTCAACGCCGTAAACCCATCCAGCAACCGATCGACATCAGCCGCCGCAATCGCGCCCATCGTCGAGATCCGGAACAACGCCTTCGACAACCCGCCTTGCCCCGCATAGATCACGAAGCCGCGCGCCTTCAACCCGTCATGCAGCGTCTCGTATGTAACGCCTGGCGGCAGCCGATACGCACGCAGCACAACCGACGAAGCACCTTCCGGCAGTACAAGCGGCATCCCGCGCGCTGCAAGCCCGGCTTGCGCCTGATCAGCCAGCGCCTTGTAATGCGCATGCCGTGCACGCCAGCCACCGGCCTCATCAAACTCACGCAGCGCTTCGACAAGCGCGTAATACGCATGCACGGACGGCGTAAACGGCGTATTCCGCTGATCCTGCAGCTTCGCGAGACGACCGAGGTCGAGGTAGTAAGTGCGGCTCGCGGCCTTCGCGAGCGCGCTGCGCCGCACGATCACGAATGCCGCGCCCGGCACGCCGTGCAGGCACTTGTTCGCGGTCGCGGCAACCGCGTCGATCACGCCGCCGGCGAAGTCGATCGCTTCGGCGCCAAAGCTGCTGACGCCATCGACGAGCATTTTCACGCCGCGCGCGCGGCAGACTTCGGCGATCGCGACCAGATCGTTCAGCCGGCCCGTCGTCGTTTCGTGATGAATCACCGCGACGTGCGAATAGCCGCCCGCGTCGAGCCGCGCGGCGATCTGCGCGAGATCGGGCGCCTGCATCCATTCGTGCTTCAGCACGTCGTGCGCGATGCCGTACTGCGTCGCGATCTGCGTGATGCGCTCGCCGTACACGCCGTTCTCGATCACGAGCAGCTTGCCGTCCTGCGGCACGAGCGCCGCGATCATGCTTTCGACCGCGGCCGTGCCCGAGCCCGTCATCAGCACGGCGGCCCATTCGGCCGGATCGAGTTCGTACGCGGCGACGAGGCGCGCACGCGCTTCATCCTGCAGATCGAAGAATTCGCTTTCGCGATGGCACAGGTCGGGTTGCAGCAGGCTGCGGCGCACGCGTTCAGTCAGCGTTACCGGGCCGGGGTTCAGCAGCAGCATCAGTGAGCTCCTTCGGCATGAACTTCAGCCTGCGCGGCGCCGATATGCCGCATCAGACGGGTCTTGACCTCGACCGGAGTGACGGTCGGGCGGGGCAGGCCATCGGGCACGCCGGTGCGGATCGCGAGCCGCACGAAACGCGTGCCGTCGTTCGGGGCCGATGCGTCGAGCGCGGCATCCAGCACGTCGAGCGTGTCGCCTTCGACGGCCGACGCATAGCCGCATGCGGCCGCGACGCCCGCGAACGACACATGCTGCGACACCGTTGCCTGGCCGCCCGTCGATTCGTGCGCGCCGTTGTCGAGCAGCACGTGCGTGAGGTTGGACGGTCCGTAGGTGCCGAGCGTCGCGAACACGCCCATGCGCATCAGTGCGGCGCCGTCGCCGTCGACGGCCACCACGCGCAGGTCGGGGCGCGCGAGCGCGAGACCGAGCGCGAGCGGCGTCACGCAGCCCATCGAGCCGACCATGTACAGCTGGTTCGGGCGATCGTCGATCGCATAGAGTTCGCGACCGCAGAAGCCGGTCGACGCGAGCACGACGGTCGAATCGACCGGCGTATGCGCGATCACGCGTTGCAGCGCGTCGTGGCGGGTCGGCCACGCGGCCGGCGATTCCGCACGGGCTGCGGACTGCGCCGCGACATGCGCGCGCGGCGTGGCTGCCGGGTTCGCCTTCAGCTCATACGGCGCGACGCTGCCTTTCTGCATCACGAGCGCGTACGGGCGACCCGTTTCGTCCATGTGCGCGATCGCGCGGTCGAGCGCCGGGCCGACCTGTTCGGGGTCGGTCGGGAACGTCTCCCACGGGATCTCCATCGTGTCGAGCATCGCCGGCGTGATCGGGCCCATCAGCGCGTGCTGCGGCTCGTCCGATACCCCGGGCTGGCCGCGCCACGTGACGATCAGCAGCTGCGGCAGCCGGAACGTCCATGTCAGCGACGTGAGCGGGCTCACCGCGTTGCCGAGCCCGGAGTTCTGCATCATCGCGATCCCGCGCTTGCCGCCGAGCGTGGCGCCCGCGATCAGCGCGACCGCGTCGCCTTCGTTCGCGGCCGACAGATAGTGCAGCGTCGGGTCTTGCAGCACGTAATTGATGAACGGCGTCAGGTACGAGCAGGGCACGCCCGCGTACCAGTCGAAACCGCGCTCGCGCGCGGCCTCGACGAACTGGGCCGCTTCGATCATTGCGCGCTCCCGTTGCCGAGCGGCGTCTGGCCGTGCGCGAAGTCGCCCGCGCGGCGGAAGTCTTCCAGATCGTTGACGCCGCGCCAGTGGCCGTGCACGTACTGCACCTCGATCTTCTCGCCGGCGGCGATCAGTTCGTTGAGCAGGGACGGGATGTCGAGCGTGTCGAAATCGGGGCGTGCCTGCAGCGTCGCGAGCATCGCCTTCAGGCGGTCGACGCCGGCGCCACGCACGTTCAGCAGGCCGATCCAGCGGCCGTGCGGCGTGCCTGCGGCGACGTCGCTCGACACGCGTTGCAGGTAGGTCTTCTGACCGAACAGGCCGCGGTCGTCCGCAGCCGAGCAGAGCGCGAAGTCGCGCACGCTCTGGTTGGTCGGCTCGGTCAGCGACGAATCGACGACGACGCTGAACTCGGCCTCGCTCTCCGCCAGATCGCGCACGATGTAGCTGCGGAACAGCAGGTCGCCGTACGAGATCACAGTGTCGCCGTTCAGGCGTTCGGCCGCACATGCGAGCGAGGCGAGTTCGCCCGTCTGCGCATGGCGTTCGTTGACCACGAGCTTGATGCCCGATGTGTCGATCGCGTCGGCGCGATAGCCGCCAACCACGGTGATGTCGTTCACGCCGTGCGTCTTGAAGCCGTCGACGAGCCAGCGCAGCAGCGGCTTGCCGGCGACCGGCAGCATGACCTTCGGCTTGTCTTCGGTCACGGCTTCGAGGCCCTTGCCGCGGCTCGCGGCAAGCACGATCGCGGCGTTCGACGCGCGCGACGACGACAGATAGATACGCTCGGCGGCCGAGTACTCATCGGCGTCCTGCAGGCGGAAGATCTCGTTGACCGATGCAACGCGGTCCTCGACGTTGATCAGCGTTTCGCTCTCGTGGATCTCGCGCGCGGTCGCCTGCATCGCGGATGCCGACGCGCGGATCAGGTGGTTCGCCCAGATCACGGTGCTGATGCCGGCCTGGCGGAACACGTCGGTCGGCGTGCTGTAGTACTTGGTCGGCACGATCACGAGCGGCGCCTTGCCGCTCCATTCACGCGCGAACTGCAGGATCTCGTCCGGGCGCGACAGCTTGCTGTGGATCAGGATCGCGTCGGCGCCGGCTTCCGCGTACGCGTTCGCGCGGCGCAGCGCCTCGTCCATCCCCCAGCCCGCGATCAGCGCCTCGACGCGCGCGACGATCGAGAAGTCGGGATCGGTCTGCGAATCCTTGCCGGCCTTGATCTTGCCGCAGAACTCGTCGATTTCCGCGAGCGGCTGGCGCTCGCCGCCGATGAAGCTGTTGGTCTTCGGGAACTGCTTGTCCTCGATACAGACGCCGGCGATGCCGCGCTGCTCGAGCTTTTTCACGAGGCGGCGCACGTTGTTGAAGTTGCCGTAGCCGGTGTCGCCGTCGAGCAGGATCGGCAGGTCGCTCGCGTCGGCCATGAACTCGAGCACGTCGACGACCTGCGTCCAGCTCGCTTCGTTGTTGTCGCGCACGCCGAACTGCGCGGAGATCGCGAGGCCCGAGGCCCAGATGCCCTTGAAGCCGGCTTCGCGGACGATCCGCGCGGACAGGCCGTTGTGCGCTTCCATCAGGAATTCGAGGTCGCTGCTGACGAGCATGCGGCGCAGGCGTGCGCTGCGCGATTCGGTGAAGTTGGGTTCGCGTGCGTTCATCGTGCGGCTCCTGCGGTCGTGCGTTGAATCAGGGGGAGGATCTCTTGCGTCGCGCGTGCGACGTCGTTCGGGAAGTCGATCTCGATCCACGGCGAACCGGTGACATCGGCGATATCGAACGAATGGCCGCCTTCGAGCAGCAGGTCGCGCACGGCTTCCTCGTGCGGCATGTTCGCGCGGCCGCTGTCGACGTAGCCCGCAACGATTTTCGCGAGGCGGCGCGCGGTGCCTTCGGTGAAGCGGAAGAAGCCGACCGACTCGCCGATCGTGTCGTAGTCGAGGTCGACCGCGAGCTGCTTGCGCAGTTCGACCGGCACGCCGTTCTTCACGCACAGCTTCACGGGTTCGTCGCCGGCTTCGAAGTCGCGGTCGATCAGCAGGCGATCGACCGCCTTGTCCGGATCGGCCAGCAGCGCGTGCAGGATGTTCTCGTCGTACAGGACGTCAGCGTCCATCAGCAGCACGTCGCCGCCGCGCGTCATCGCATCGGCGACGGTGTGCACGGTCAGCACGCTGCCGAGGTCGTAGCGTTCGTTGATCACGATCTCGGCGGTGCGGCCGAGGCGCTTCAGCTCCTGCTCGACCTTCTCGGACTGGAAGCCGAGCCCGAGCACGATTTCATCGACGCCCGCGGCGTCGAGCACGCGCAGATGGCGCTCGAGCAGCGACACGTCGTCGAAGCGCAGCAGGCACTTCGGGAACTGCGCTTCGGGCGGTTGTTGCAGGCGCAAGCCGAGGCCTGCCGCAAGAATGATGGCTCGCATGGGTTCTCCAACCAAAAAGCCGGCGGATCTGAACGATCAGTCGGCGAGCGGCTGCGGCGCGCGGCGCCGCTGCCAGTTTCTTTCACTGAAATGCAGATAGAGCAGGCCGGGCAGGCCGAGCGCGAGTTCGCGCGCGCGCTTCGCGAGCGACAGCGCGAGTGCCGCGTCGGGCGGCAGGCCGACCAGCGGGGCGAGCAGCAGGTAACCGCCTTCCTGTGCGCCGAGCGAGCCCGGGATCGCGAATGCCGCACCGCGAATCGCCTGGCCGACGCTCTCGAGCAGCAGCGCGTCGAGCCAGCTGACCGGGTGCCCGAGGAAGTGCAGCGCGAGCCATACTTCGGCGGTGCCGACGATCCAGCCGACGAGGCTCAATGCGAAGGTCTTCGCAACCTTCGCGCGATCGCGGTACAGCGCGCCGACCGCGTCGTCGATCGCGTCCGCGCGGGTCGCGAGCGACGACCAGTCGCGCGGGCCGAGCAGCTTCGATGCGAGGCGCAGCCCGCGGCCGAACAGCCCGCGTCGCTGCGCCGCGTAGAACGCGATGGCCAGTGCACCGAGCACGCCGGTGGCGATCAGCGCGGGCATGCGCAGATGCGCGACCGAATCGTGCGTCGCATAGAGGCTGAACGCGGCGATGCCGATCAGCGCGAACGCCATCTGCGCGAGCGCCTGCATCGTCGTGCTGACGGTGACGACGGCGGCCGCATCGGCCATGCGCGTGCCGCGCTGGGCGAGATGGCGCACCATCAGCACCGGGCCGCCGATCTGCCCGGCAGGCAGCAGGCTGTTCACCGATTCGCCGACCCAGCGCGCGCGCAGCGCGTTGCCGAGCTCGGCGCCCGGCTGGCCGCGGCGGAACATCACGGAAATCGCCATCGCGTCGATCACGAGCGGCACGATGTGGAATAGCGCGACGAGCGCGAGCCCCCAGCCTGCCGCGAGGAACGTCGACGCAACCGCGCCGACGCCCTGCCACGCGAGCAGGGCGACGAACAGTGCCGTTCCGAGCGACAGCAGGATCAGGCCGGCGCGTGTCATGACCCGCTCGTCCGTCGCGATGCCAGTTGCTTGAACACCTGGCGGAAACCGAAATACGCGATCGCGTCCTTCATGTTCGAGATGAAGCGCTTCCACGGCCGCATGCCGGGGTTCGTCACGTATTCGAACGTGAGCGATACGCGCATCTCGTTCTGGCCGAGCGGCGTGATGCGATGGCGCAGCTTGTCGCCGTCGAACAGCACGATGCCGCCGTCGGCGATCTGCACGGAGCCCGGTTCGTCGGGCACGTCCGGGTTGCGCGTATGCAGCTCGTAGTCGAGCCGGCACGACGATTCGTCGATCACGCCGATCAGCAGCGTGTAGCGGCGGCCGTCGTAGTACGACGTGTCGTAGTGCCAGCCGATGTGGTCGCCCGGCTTCGTGTAGTAATACAGCGCGTACGCGTGCGGATCGTTGTCGGGCGACAGCATCAGCTTGTCGCCGGTGACCTTCTCGAGAAAGCCGAGCAGCGCCTTCGAGCGGTACAGCTCCGCGATGTACGGCGCCTGCTCGTCGATCGTATGACGGCTCACGCTGCCGCCCTGCTTGTGGCCGGGCAGGTAATTGCGGTTCAGGCCGGGCTGCAGCGCGCGCGCGGCATCCGCGAGTTTCGCGTAGGCGTCGGGCGGCAGGAACGCGTCCAGATACAGGAACGACCCCTGGCGCGTGTAGTCGCCGCGCAGATGGTCGAGGTCGAGGCGGCCGACGCAGTCGGCCACGGTGCGATCGGGATCGGCCGCCACCGCGCGCGCAGGCGCGGGGCGTGCCGGGCTCAGCACGGAGTCGTCGCGCGTGCTAGGAGTCATTTGGAAGCCTGGATTTCGGTTGGGTTCTGCGCGGTCTGGTTCCGCGAGAGGTTGCCGCGTCGCACGATGCGCCACCAGTCGATCACGACCCAGGCAGCGAACAGCGGGGCGCCGATCGACGCCGCGAGCAGAAACGGCTGGACGCCGTTGGTGAGGGTCACGAGCGGCAGCAGATAGAGCACGTCTTCCGTCTCGAAGCCGCCGGCGAACGCCTGCTTGGTGCCGGCCTTGCCCGCGATCGATTCGATCCGCATGCGCAGGAAGAAGATCAGCGCGACGGCCGCGCCGGCCACTGCGCCGAGCAGCACCGGCGATGCGGCCATCTGGCCGCCCTGGGCGACGATGCCGACGCCCATGCTGACGAACAGCGCGACCGTCACCAGCGCATCGGCCGCGAGGTCGTAAAAGTGACCGATCTTGCTGGTTTTGCCGCTGATGCGCGCGAGTTCACCGTCGGTGTGGTCGACGAAGTTCGACAGCACGATCAGGAACGCGCCTGCGTTGCTCCAGCCGAAACCGCCGTGCGCAAGGCACCAGGCGCCGGCGAGGCCGATCAGCAGACGGACGGTGGTGAGGTGATTCGGTGTAACGGGCGTGTCGACGAGCGGTCGGACGAGCGAGCGCGCCAGCCGCGCATCCCAGGTGCGCGGCAGGGGGGGCTCGGAGCGTGCTGCAGTTTTTCTTTGGTCCATCGGCGAAATATATACGGAATTGTAATTTGGTGCTTTTTATTCGATCAATGTCCTGACATGCGGGAGTGTTACCGCGTATTCCAGACACCGGCCGGTTGCGAACCGGAGGCGGGAAACGGTGCGCGCGCATGCCGGCCATACCCGATCCAGTGTGGTTCGCGCGGCGCGACTGTCAAGGGCGCTCGGTTGATCGTTCCGTATTCCGCTTTGGCTTACTTCACCGATGCACTAAAGAACACTGCCTGAGACCCCTCAGAATCCCGATTGTGGCCCTCCTGTGCCACACCTTGGTCACGCGGTTTTTGTGACTCCTGGTCACGCTGTGTCCTGACCTCCAGCGCTTGTGCCAGGCCTCTGAGAGCCGTCGGGGACACGTGGACGTACTTCTGGGTCGTCAGGATGGATTTGTGCCCCATAAAGCGCTGGATGAGGAACGCATCGGCCCCCGAGTCCGCTAGGCGGGACGCGGTAGTGTGCCGCAGGGTGTGCAGCACGAACTCCTTGTCGTGATCCAGCCCCATCTTCGTGCGCACCCATGCCCACTCACGGTCAGCTACGGACACATCGAGCATTCCGAAGGGCATCCCTGAGCCTGCCCGCTGGGTCATGATGCGGTGGACCCGCTCCGTCATCGGGACCACCTTGGGGTGGCTCGCCTTGTTCTCCCAGCAGGTGATGAAGCGGCCCTGGAGGTCGTAGTCTCGGTCGCAGATGCGCAGCGCTTCGGAGAGCCGCATCCCGGTGTCAATCAACACCGCTACGAGGTCGGCCATGTCCGCGTGGATGGGTCGATGGCCTGCCCGGAACAGGCGGATAGCCTCGGCCTCTTCAGCGGGCGTGATGCGGCGGGTGCGGCCCTGGTTGATTTTCGCGCGGGTGAAGCGGGGCAGCGCCAGGCCTTTGAAGTCCCACATGCAGATGGCCTGCTTGAACAGGATGGACACGAATGAGAGCCGCTGGTTGATGGTGCTGCCAGACAGGCCAGCTTCGCGCATCTTGTTGGAGTAGCGAGTCACCGCAGCGGTGTCGATGTCAGAGAGCCTGGTGTGCTCCCCAAAGTGCTCAGCCACGGCCCTCCAGACACCCTCCAGGGTTCTGGCTGACTTCGCATCGCGCCACTTTGGGTACTCCAGGAGGCAGCGCTTATAGGCTCCCTCCAGGGTTGGGCCATAACCAGAGGCGACCCCACGGGAGCCCTCATCGAGCTCCCCAGCGGCCAGCTTGAGGGCGCGCTTGCGGGCTTCCTTCTCGTCTTCGGTGTGGAGGGACTTCCGGACGCGCTTCTTACTCGCCTCGTCATAGAAGTCCACTGTCCAAACCTTACCGCGCTTCTTCAGATTCATAAGCGTTCTCCAGGTGGGTAAACGAAACAGACCACCCGAAGGTGGTCCGAAGGGGCACTACTGGGCCTTACCGGGGCGCTGCCTCACGAACCTGCCTAGCTGCTCGTCAATCTCTCTCAGCAACGCCTCCCCCTCGGGCGTCAGGTTGACGATTTTGCGGCTGTAGTTCGTAGGGTCTTCCTCGGTACTGACCAGGCCTAACCCGCTGATGCCCAGAGCGGGCTTGCCACGTCCCAGCATGGATACTGATCTGGACATGACAGCCTGGCCCAGGTTGGTGACCTCCTGAAGCTCCTTAAGGGAGCGCCCAGGGTTTGCAGCAACAGCAGCAAACACCACTACCAAGTTGGGCGGAACGTCCTGTTTATCCAGCTTGGCGGCAGCGAGCTGGCGAAAGATTTGCAGGACTTCAGATGCAACGTGTAGCGCGGTGATGCTCATGGTGGATTCACCTCTTGTCTTATTGAATGCTGCGGCTGGTTACCAGCAGCCAGCGACGCAGGATAAGCAACTCATAGCCCCCGGTTTCCTCCCGTCGAAATTCGACAAGCGAGAGCTTACGTCCATTCCGCTCTATGTAATCGTGGCCGATGTGGACGTCAAAACCAGCAAAAGACAGCAGCATACAACAGTTCCCCTTGTGGAAGGTATTGTTTGGAGGATCAAAGTCAGCAAACTGTTAAACTTTGTAACGGGAGGAACAGCGACATTACTGTATGCATGCACAGTCTTTCAAATTGTTTCACCCTATGATATGACCCTCGTACATAGGATTGACAGTTTTCTCGGATTGTGATGCTTTAGTGGAATTAATCAGATGATTAAAAACCATCGTAAGTCTCCCGCCCCAGCTCGCTGGGCCATCCTTGGGCCATCCCAAAGGTGACCTAGAGAGCGCCCTAGCAACCTCCCGTGAGAGACCGCTAGGGCACCTGCTGCTTACTGCTGGGCTACTGACGCTTGACTGTCACGCGGCCGGTGTCCGTTTTCACGGTCAGTTCCGGCATCTCTGGGCCTAAACGAGACTCCCTAAGGAGCTCCCGCTCAGGCTCTGGGAAGTGCAACAGACAGGCGCACATCTGGGCTACTGCGAACGCGTCACGCTTCACGCGGAAGGTCACGCGGCACGCATAGCCCCGCGCGGCCTGGGCTTCGATTACGTAGGGCATTGCTATGCCTCCTAGAACCGATTTAAAGGCCCGTAGCGCTGCTCAATCAGATTCCCTAGTGGAACACTACGGGTAAACTGAGAGAAGCCCGTGTGCGGCTTCTATATGGGTACTAGGGGTTTCGTCCGGGCCTGGAGGCGGTAGCCTACAGCTTCCGCGCGCTAACCTTCACTGCCGCCACGCCGCAGAGTTCCGTTATGTAGGCAGGGGCGACGATTACGGTTTGTTCCATGCACATTCTCCAGGGGGTGTTTATTGGTCAGTGCTGCGTTGGGATGAACTTTAAGCATTCCACTAGAGGAAGTCAACATGTTTAGAAACGAAATTCTCAAGAGGAACGATAGGGGCGCTACAGGAGGCCGGATGGTGAGCCTATAGGGCAGCCAGGGCAGGGAACCAGGAGAGCTACTGGAGACGAACTGAGAGCGGCTAGAGGTGTTCTAGAGGTGTTCTAGAGGTGTTCTAGAGGGTGACGGAGGGTGGACTTAGGGCGAAAAAATAGGTGTGCTCACACACATGCACAAACTGAATGAAATCCGGCGTTGCATTCGAAAATCGAATAGGAGCAAAAAAATCCCCCAGAGCGTGAGCCCTGAGGGATGTCGTGTGGTGCTGCTGGGTGAGTCTAGCGTGGCATACGGATAACTAATTTGGTGCTTTTTATTCGATCAATGTCCTGACATGCGGGAGTGTTACCGCGTATTCCAGACACCGGCCGGTTGCGAACCGGAGGCGGGAAACGGTGCGCGCGCATGCCGGCCATACCCGATCCAGTGTGGTTCGCGCGGCGCGACTGTCAAGGGCGCTCGGGCCTGTCGCACGGGCTCGACGGCGTTTCCATGCGGGTGCTGCGGGTGGCTGCGCGCGTGCGCGGTTTGATATCGGTCAGGCCCGAAAAAACGGCGGTGGGCGACAATTGGCCGCGGCGATCGCGCACCGGTTCTTGCACGTTCATTACGGCCGTTCGCGCGGACAATTTGCACGGATTTCGACCGATTGACGTTCAGGTGTTCGTAATAAGTGTCCTATCGATTCGTCGTTTGCTTTCGCGCACCTTTCGAGTGCATTCGATGTGTGCGCAACGCGGTGCGTCGGGGGTTCGTGCCTGTCACAGAACGGCCGTTCGATACCCGATACATTCAGTAAGTATCTTTTGCATTCGGCGGACATTTCGCGGCGATGGCCTCTGCGATACTCCGACCGTGCCTGTGGTGCCGGCCGCTCCTTGCGGCCCCAAGGGCTTCGCGTCGCTCCGGAGACACCCCCCGCGACGTCAACGACCGACCAAAAGCGTCAGATAGTCAGATAACCAGCCATGTCTTCTTCACGCATCCTCGCTCCCGCCCTGCGTTCGCTCGTCCGCACCGCCGACGAAGCCGCCGCGCTGATCCGTCCCGGCATGACCGTCGCCATGAGCGGCTTCACCGGCTCGGGCTATCCGAAGGCCGTGCCGGCCGCGCTCGCCGCCCACATCGACGCGGCGCACTCGCGCGGCGAGGACTTCCGGATCAACGTACTGACGGGCGCATCGACCGCACCGGAACTCGACGGCGCGCTCGCACGCACCAACGGCATCTCGATGCGCTTGCCGTACCAGTCCGACCCGACGTTGCGTGACAAGATCAACAACGGCGAAGTCGACTACCAGGACGTCCACCTGAGCCACGTCGCGCAGTACGCGTGGTTCGGGCTGTATGGTGAGCTCGACGTCGCGATCGTCGAAGTCGCGGGCATCCGCGAGGACGGGCTGCTGATTCCGTCCGCGTCGATCGGCAACAACAAGACGTGGCTCGAGCAGGCGAAGCACGTGATTCTCGAAGTCAACGCGCGCCAGCCGCTCGGCCTCGACGGGATGCACGACGTCTATTACGGTACCGCGCTGCCGCCGCATCGCAAGCCGATTCCGCTGACGAAAAGCGACGACCGCATCGGCGAGCCGTACCTGCGCTGCCCGGCCGACAAGATCGTCGCGATCGTCGAGACCGACGCACCGGACCGCAGCAATGCATTCTCCGCGCCGGACGCCACGTCGAAGCAGATTGCGCTGCAACTGATCGACTTTCTGCGCCACGAAGTGAAGCGCGGCCGCCTGCCGGAAAACCTGCTGCCGCTGCAGTCGGGGGTCGGCAACATCACGAACGCGGTGCTCGCGGAACTGAGTTCGGCCGGCTTCTCGAACCTGACCGCTTACACCGAAGTGATCCAGGACGGCATGCTCGACCTGCTCGACGACGGCACGCTGAGCTTCGCGTCGGCCACCGCGCTGTCGCTGAGCCCGGCCGCCGTGCAGCGTTTCGCCGACGAGATCGCGACGTTCCGCGAAAAGATCCTGCTGCGCCCGCAGGAGATCAGCAACCATCCGGAACTCGTGCGTCGTCTCGGCTGCATCGCGATGAACGGGATGATCGAAGCCGACATCTACGGCAACGTGAACTCGACGCACGTGATGGGCACGAAGATCCAGAACGGCATCGGCGGCTCGGGCGACTTCGCGCGCAACGGCTACCTGTCGTGCTTCATGTCGGCCAGTACCGCGAAGGGCGGCGCGATCTCGCGGATCGTGCCGATGGCGAGCCACGTCGATCACACCGAGCACGATGTCGCGGTGGTCGTCACCGAGCAGGGGCTCGCGGATCTGCGCGGCCTGTCGCCGAAGCAGCGCGCGCGCAAGGTCATCGCGACCTGTGCGCACCCGGATTACCGGCCGATGCTCGAGGACTACTTCGAGCGCGCGTCGCGCGAGAGCTTCGGCAAGCACACGCCGCATCTGCTCGCCGAGGCGCTGTCGTGGCACGAACGCTACGTGCGCACCGGCACGATGAAGGCCTGACCGAAGGTTTGATACGACGCACAGCGGGCGCGCGCGATGCGTGCGTCCGCCGTGCGGTCAATCCATCGCCGCGTGCGAGACGTCGACGCTCGCCGCTTTCTGCGGCGGGCGGATCAGCAGCAACAGCGGGATCATCAGCAGCGTCGCGACGAACATCAGCTTGAAGTCGTTCAGGTAAGCGATCATCGCGGCCTGCTGGTTGATCGTGCGGTCGAGCAGCGCGATGTCCAGATGGCTGCCGGCCATCGCCTGCACGGCCGGGTTGAACGGCGTGATGTGGGTCGCGAGGTCGGCATGCGCGACCTGCGTGTTGCGCGTCATCAGCGTCTGCACGATCGAGATGCCGATACTGCTGCCGATGTTGCGCATCAGGCTGTAGGTCGCCGTGCCGTCCGCGCGCAGTTCGGGCGTCAGCGTCGAGAACGACAGCGCGCTCAGCGGCACGAACACCAGCCCCAGTCCGAAGCCCTGGACCACGCCGGGCCACACGATGTCCGCCTCGGACAGCACGATCGTGTACTGCATCATCTGCCATAGCGCGAGCGCGGAAATCGCCAGCCCGGCGAGCAGCAGCGCGCGCGCGTCCACGTATTTCAATAATCGCCCGACGAACAGCATCGCGATCATCGTGCCCGCACCGCTCGGCGCGGTGACGAGGCCCGTCGTCGCGACCGGATAGCCCATCAGGTTCTGCAGCATCGGCGGCAACAGCGCGCGCGTCGCGTACAGCACCGCGCCGACGACGAAGATGAACAGCGTGCCGGTCGCGAAGTTCGGGTCGCGCAGCAATTCCGACTTGAAGAACGACGCCTTGCCGACGGTCGCCGTATGCACGAGGAAGAACGCGAAGCTGAGCGCCGCGACGAGCGCCTCGATGCGGATCTCGTACGAACCGAACCAGTCGAGCTGTTCGCCGCGGTCGAGCATCGCCTGAAACGCCCCGATCGCGAGCGCGAGCGTCGCGAAGCCGAACGCGTCGAATTTCACGTGCGGGCGCGGCGCGCGCGCGGGCAGGAAGGTCAGCACGCCGGCCAGCGCGAACGCGCCGATCGGCACGTTGATGAAGAACACCCAGCGCCAGTTGTAGCTGTCGGTGAGCCAGCCGCCGAGCGTCGGGCCGAGGATCGGGCCGACCATCACGCCCATCCCCCAGATCGCCATCGCCTGACCCTGCTTCTCGCGCGGGTTGATGTCGAGCAGGATGGATTGCGACAGCGGCACCAGCGCGGCGCCGAACACGCCCTGCAGCAACCGCGCGCCGACGATCTGCACGAGCGATTCGGACAACCCGCACAGCGCGGATGCGATCGTGAAGCCCGCGATCGAGATCGTCAGCAGCCGCTTCATGCTGAGGCGGTCGGACAGCCAGCCGGTCAGCGGCGTCGCGATCGCCGCGGCGACGATGTAGGAGGTCAGCACCCAGGTGATTTCGTCCTGCGACGCGGACAGCGTGCCCTGCATGTGCGGCAGCGCGACGTTCGCGATCGTGCTGTCGAGTGTCTGGATCAGCGTCGCGAGCATGATCGACAGGGTCAGCATCGGCCGATTGAGGGCGGGCGGCGAGGCGGCAGCGTCGGCGGCGGGGGGATTCAAGCGGTGTCTCCGTGGGGCGGTCGCCGTGGGCGGCGATCCGGTATGACCAGAATTATAAGCACGCTTATTATATTCGTGCTTATTGCCGCACCCGTACCAGGGAGGAGATGGACGGCTTGACCCTATAATCGCCCGATGGACAAGACCTACGAGAACCGGATTGGCTACCTGATCAGCGACGTGGCCCGTTTGCAAGGGCGCCTGTTCGACCGGCGCGCGAAGCGTATCGGGCTGACGCGCGCGCAAAGCCGCGTGCTCGCGTATCTCACGTGGAAGGGCGAGATGAATCAGGCGCGGCTCGCGGAATGGCTCGAGATCACGCCGATCTCGCTGACGCGGCTGCTCGACCGGATGGAAAGCTACGGCTGGATCGAGCGGATCGCGAACGACGACGATCGCCGCGCGTTCGTGATCAGGCTGACCGACAAGTCGCGCGCGATCTTTCCGCAGATGCTGGAAGTGAGCGATACCGTGTCCGACGACGGGTTGCGCGGGTTCACCCCCGACGAGCGCGACATGCTGGTGCGCCTGCTCGGGCGCGTGCGCCACAACCTGATCGACAGCGGCGGCGAATGACGCGGGCGTCCGTCAGGGCGCACCGTTTGGAACAACAATAAAGAGCACACTGAGAGATGACACAGGCACGACGCATCGGCCGGAAGACCCGGATTGCACTTTTCACCTTGCTCGCGCTGGTCCTGATCGTCGGGATCGGCATCGTGTGGCTCGCGCAGGACGACGACGCGCCCATGACGTTCGACGAGGCGATGGCGAAGGCGAAGCACGGCGACCCGGTCGGCGAGTACAACGTGGGCGTGATGTACGAGACCGGCAACGGCGTCGAGCGCAATGTCGACGAAGCCGCGAAGTGGTACAGGCGTGCGGCCGATCAGGGCGATTCGTCCGCGCAGAACAATCTCGGCACGCTGTACGAAGACGGCGCCGGCGTTCCGCAAAGTGCGTCGGAGGCCGTGGCCTGGTATCGGCGCTCGGCCGCGCAGGACAACGCGAGCGCGTGGGGCAATCTCGGCCGCGCGTACGAGGATGGTCGAGGCGTGCCGCAAGATCTGGCGGAGGCGGTGCGGTTCTACCGGCTTGCGGCCGAACATGGCTCGGCCAAAGGGCAATTGTTCCTCGGGATGATGTACGACGACGGCAAGGGCGTACCGCAGGATTACGCGGAAGCCGCGAAATGGTATCGACGGGCGGCCGAGCAGGACAACCCGAAGGCGCAGAACAGCCTCGGCTATCTGTACGACGTCGGGCACGGGGTGCGTCAGAGCGATACCGACGCATTCAACTGGTACCAGCGTGCCGCGGAACAGGGCAACGCGAACGCGCAGAACAATCTCGGCCTGATGTATGAAAACGGGCAGGGCGTGCCGAAGGATGCCGCCGAAGCGGTGAACTGGTACCGGCTGGCTGCCGGGCAGGGCATCGCGTCGTCGCTGTTTCACCTTGGCCTGATGTACTACTCGGGCAGCGGCGTCGACTACGACCCGATCGCCGCGAATGCGCTGTTCGGTCTGGCCGCGGCGGCGGGCCATACGCGTGCGCAGGCGTATCTCGATCAGGGCGCGAAACTCACGGCGCCGGCCGATATCGAGAAAGCCGCAAAGCTGAAGGCGGCCATGAGCCGGCCGGGCAAGCTGCTCGACGCGCTCGACCATTACGAGGAAACCGTGCAACGCAGCGACGGCGGGTGACGTCCCGATGGCCGCGCCGCTTCGATGGACGTGGCGCGCGCATTCTCCACCGGGCAGCGCCAGCGCGACCGTTTCCGGCCTGGCCCGTCAGCGACCCGATGCGGACAGCGCGACCGCAGCCAGATAAAGCCCCACTCCGAACACCAGATGCGTGACGATGCTGCGCCGGCGCGCGACGCCCGGCTGCGGCGTGCGTGATGCGGCGATGCCGAAGCCGAGTGCCGGCTGCATCACGAAGAACGGCACGATCACGCTGCCGAGTCCGGCGACGAGCGCGGGGAGCGGCGTCGGCGCGCCGATCCATTGCGCTCCGGCAAGCATGACGGGCAGCGTCGCGAACGCGATGCCGATCGCGTAATGCGCGATCCAGCCGAGCGTTCGTTCGCCCGGCACGGACGGGGCGGTGACGATCGACGCATGCCGGAACTGCCCGTGCATCATGTGGCCGAGCCAGCGGCCGACCAGCGCGTAATCGAGCGACGGCGTGCCGAATGCGCGTTTCCGGAACAGCGTCCACAGGTCCAGCAGGAGCGTGGCGCCAGTGCCGATCAGCAACACGTCGAGCAGGATATCGGGCGGGGTCATCGCGCGCCTCCGTGACAAACGGCGGCGGCTGCGCAGGGCAGCGGCAGGCGAGGCGGTTTCAGTGGGTTCATGGTGGTCAGCGCTTGTCTTCGTCGAGTGGAGCGACTATCTTGCAACTTCAAGTTAACTTGAGGTCAAGCATGAGTCGCCTGGACATTGCGGAGGTCGCGCGTCGCACGGGCTTGCCGGCGTCCACGCTGCGCTACTACGAGGAAAAGGGGCTGATCGTCCCGGCCGGTCGCCACGGGCTGCGGCGGCAATACGACGAGTCGGTGCTGGAGCGCCTTGCGCTGGTCGCGCTCGGCCGGGAGGCAGGATTTTCGCTCGACGACATTCTCGCGATGGTCGGCGTGGACGGCCGGCCCGCGATCGACCGGGCGAAGCTCGGCGACAAGGCCGATGAACTCGACCGCACGATTCGGCGTCTTGTCGCCGTGCGCGACGCGTTGCGGCACGCGGCCGTGTGCCCGGCGCCGAGCCATCTCGAATGCCCGTCGTTCCAGAAGCGGCTGCGCATCGTCGCGCATCGCCATCCGGCGCGCCGCACGAAGACGGAACGCGACTAATCGGCGCGGCGGCGCAACGCGTGCGCGGTCAGCGACCGGCCGGCTTCATCCCGCGTAGTACACGCGGCATTCCATCTCGCGTCCGCGCACGATGCGCTTGCCGACGAGCGTGCCGAGCGTTTCGGTGACGATCGTCCGCTGATGCTCGCATTGCAACGCATCGTAGAAGTAGAGCGCGACCCAGTCCGCCGTGCGAACGGCGTCCTGCGGGCGCGCGGGATACGGACACAGCGCGGTGAAATGCCAGCCGCCTTTCGTCATGTGCATCACCGGCGGCGACACGCTGACGTCCGCGTTCACGCGCCGGGGCACGAGCGTCGGCAGGATGCCGGCGGCGGCCTTGTTGCGATACAGGCGATCAATGTAAAGCAGCAGTTCGACGGGTGGCTCCGTGCCGGGGTCGGCGTTGCGCGCGTGGCCTTGCCAGCGGCGGCGCCGGGTCAGCACGTCGTCGAGCGCGACGCGGATGCCGGCCGCGCGGCGCGGGCCGACGCCCGCGATCGCTTCGAGCTGGCCGCTGCGGGCCGCGCGTTCCAGATCCTCGAGCGTGTCGATGTGCAATTGATCGTGAATCCGCAGCGCGAGCGCGTGGCCGATGCCCGGCACGGCTTCGAAGGCGGAGGCGCGCTCCGCTTCGCCGCGCAGCCGGTCGAGCAGGCGCCAGCGCCCGGTCACCAGCAGTTCAGCGATCGCCTGCGCGACGCCCGTGCCGGTCTCCGGCAGCGCGCCGAGCGCATCGACGCCGCCCGTGTCGAAGCGGGTGCGCAGGCCGTCGTCGAGCGACTCGATCGTGTCGGCCGACGCGCGGTAGGCGGCCACCCGATACGGGTTGGCGCCCTGGTCGGCAAGCAACTGCGCGGCTTCGCGCAGGCATGCCGCGATCTGCCGGTTTTCCTCGTTCGTCTCGCTGACGCTCGTCTGCATGGAGAGGGGCCCGGGAAAGCGCAAACGGAATGGACGCGGCGCGTCACGCGCCGGCCTGTCTTGCATTTCAGCACATTGTCACGGCAAGCGGCGAACAAAACTTGATGCGCTTGACATCCTCCGCCGCCTGAAGGCGGCGGATTCCTGCCGCGTCTGAGACGATGATGCTTATCTCAGAGCGCCTCGGCGGGTTCCTGCTTCACGGAGCGGCCTGACTGCACCGGCTCTCCACAGGCTGCAACGCGGTGTCCCCGCGCCAGTATGTTGATCGCACCGACCACATCGGCATGCTCCTCATGACCGCACGCGACGCAGCGGAATGCGGCCTGCGTCTGCCGGTTTTCCGCGCTCGCGTATTCGCAGGCCGGGCACGTGCGACTCGTATTCGCCGGCGGCACGGCAATGAGCCAGCCGCCGTTCCACGCCAGCTTGTAGTCCAGCTGACGACGAAATTCGAACCAGCCCTGATCGAGGATGGCTTTGTTCAGGCCGCACTTGGCCCGAACGTTTTTGCCCGGCGCATCGGGGCTGCCAGCCACCGTCTTCGACATGTTTCGTACCTGCAAGTCCTCGATGCACACCATCGCGTGGTTTTGGCTGATCGTGGTCGTGGCTTTGTGCAGGTAGATCGGGCCATTGTATGCGTGGCCCACAAGCGAGAGTCAAGCCATTCGACGTGGTCGCGTCTTTCTGATCCGTGTGCATGTGGTCTTCCTGACCACAAGCACCGGCGCAATGTGCTTACCACGGAGATGCTGAACGACATGCGCAGCATCTTCGCCAGTGTCTGTCTGGACTTCGAATCCGAACAGGTGAAGTTCGATGGTGCGGACGGCCATGTACACCTGCTGGTGCACTACCCGCCCAAGGATTCCGTGTCGTCGCTGGTGAACAGCTTCAACGGCGTCTCAAGTCGCATGAACCGGCAGAATGCGCCCACATTCGGAAAAAGTCGTGGGGCGGGGCGCTGTGGTCTCCGTCTTGCTTTGCGGGAAATTGTGGCGGAGCGCCTATCGAAATCGTCCGCCAATACATCGAACAGCAAAAAAACCGCATTAGCAGCCGCAAAGGACGCCTACGGCGTCCGCGCTATCCTTCCTCGTCCTGAAGAACGAGGTTTGACGCGCATTCAGATCAATGGCAAACGTTGCGCGTGCCGCAACCGGGTCGCGCGCGGCGCTGTCGCGTGCGTGCCGGGACGCAGCACGAACGCGCGGCCACGCGCTGCGGCCGGTTACGCGTCGAGGAACGCGTGCGCGCCTTCGGCCTCGGCGGCCGTGCGCAGCGTCGCGAGTGCGCGCTTCTCGATCTGCCGCACGCGTTCGCGCGACATCCCCGCGTCCTGCGCGATCGCGTCGTAGGTGTCGGGCTCGGCGCCGCCGAGACCGAACCGCCGGCGCAGCACGTCGGCCTCGGCCGGCGTGACGGAGCGCAGCAGCGACGTCACGCATTCGCGCATGCGGGTGTTCGCCAGGCGCTCGAACGGGCTCGCCGACGCCTGATCCTCGATCAGGTCGACGAGGCCGGTGTCCGTGTCGGGCATCGGCGTGTCGAGCGACAGCGGCTCCGCGGGCAGCGCGAGCACGGCGCGCAGCTTGTCCTCGGCCATCCCGGTTTCGGCGGCGAGCTCGGCCGGCGTCGCGCGACGGCCCGTGCGCTGGTGGAACCGCAATGCATGCCGCTGCACGCGCTGGTACTGGTCGCCGACGTGCACGGGCACGCGGATCGTGCGCGAGCGGTCGGCGACCGCGCGTGCAACCGCTTGCCGAATCCACCAGGTCGCGTAGGTCGAGAACTTGAAGCCGCGCCGGTATTCGAACTTCTCGATCGCCCGCATCAGGCCCAGGCAGCCGTCCTGCACGAGGTCCGGCAGTTCGATGCCGCGGTTCATGTACTTGCGCGCGATCGACAGCACGAGCCGCAGGTTCGCTTCCAGCATCGCGCGGGTGCCGTCGCGTACTTTCTGCTGACCGTCGCTCAGCGCCGCGCCGAGCGCCCGCCGCGCGACCGTGTCGAAGCACGCGGCGTCGCGGCCGGCGGGCGTGTCCGGCGTGTCCAGCGCGGCGTCGGCCCGCGTGGACGCGAGCGTACGCAAGACGCGGCTTGCGTCATCGACGGCCGGTGCAACCCACGCGAGCGTATCGAGCAGCGCGGCGAGCTGGTTGCGCGCGTCGCGGTATTCGGCGGAACGGCAGCCGTGCGCGTGCAATGCGCCGCGCACGGCCGCGACCGCGTCGAGCAGCGTGTCGTAGCGCGCGGGGGCGGGCGTGTCGGCGTCGCCGTCCTTGACGTCAGCGCTTTCGTCGCCGGCCGCGTCGGTTGCGCCCGTTGTACCGTGACGCGCGAGCAGCACGTCGACCGCCGCCGGACAACCGGCAAGCGCATGCAGGATCTGATAGTGGCCCGTTTCGATTTCGCGCGCGAGCACGATTTCGTCTTCGCGCTTGAGCAGCGGCACGGCATGGATGCGCCGCGTGTAGAGCGCGAGCGGATCGGTCGACGCGCTCGTGCCGCGGGCGAGATCGCCGAGCAGCGCGCGACCCTCGTCGAGCGCGTCGCGATCGACGTCGACCGGCGCTGCGCCCGCGAACGGCACCGGCGCGGCCGGCTCGTCGAGCACGGCAATGCCGATGTCCGCCAGCGCGGCGCGCACGACGTCCAGCGCGTCGGGGCTGTCGCTTTCGGGCGGCAGCGCGTCGACGAGGTCGGCGTGCGTCAGATAACCCTGCTCGCCGGCAAGGGCCAGCAACTGGATGATCGGATCGAGGGGCGTGTCCGCCCGGAGTGTGGGGCGTGGCGTAGTCATGTCGATGGCGGCGCGAGCCGCGTTCCTGTCTGGGCGGGCCGAAGTCCGCGGGTTTCAGGCTGCCGGTGCCCGCGAACGCCCGTCCGCGCCGGAAGTCTGACTAGGTTCAAGTTGAGGGCATTTGCGCGAACTTCAACGTCGGCGCGGCAGACGCGCGAGCACGTGGCGTGCCCGCGGCAGCCGGAACCGTCGTTCGGTGCGGGAAACAAAAAGTAACCGATCATACCCGCGGAAATATGCAGGGGACGTAAGCTAGAGGCAGGCGCGCGCCACGCGGTGGCGCAAGGATTCCTGCGGAGCAATACATGAACGCTATCACTGCCGCGCGGCCGATCGCCATGGCGCTGGCCATGCTGACGCTGAGCGGCTGCTATTACACAGGTCCGTACGGTTATGGACCGTATTACGCACCCGTGCCTGCCACGGTAACGCAGCGCGAGTTTGTACCGGCGAGCCCGACACCGTCCGTCTCGTCGGCGCCTGCTGCGCCGACCGTGCCGGTCGCGCCGCCGCCGGCGGACGATTACGCGCAGGCCCCGGCCTATGCCGCGCCGGCCTACGCGCCGTACCCGGCCTACTATCCCGCGTATTACCCGGGCTGGTACGGCCCGCCCGTCACGATCGGCCTCGGCTTCTGGGGGCACTGGGGCGGCGGATACCGGGGCGGATACTGGCGCCGTCCGTGGGGCGGCGGCCACTGGGGTGGCGGACATTGGGGTGGTGGCCATCGACACTGACCGACGCGCGGCGGCACCGCGCGGGAGAGCATCATGAGCAATACCATCATTCGAAGTCTGTGCGCCGTTCTCTTTGGCATCGCGGTCGTACCGGGCATCGCCGACGCACAGAGCAGCGCCTACACGAACTCGGGGGCCGAACTGTATGCCGGGCCCGCGCCCGATTACCCGGTCGTCGCACAGATCCCGCCCGGCACCGCGCTGGACGTGTTCGGCTGCCTGAGCGACTACTCGTGGTGCGACGTCGCGCTGCCGGGCGTGCGCGGCTGGATCGACGCGGAGCAACTCGACTACCCGTACCAGGGCAACTACGTGCCGTTGCTCCAGTACGGCGCGATCATCGGCGTGCCGATCACCGGCTTCGCGATCGGCGCGTACTGGGATCGCTACTACCGGAACCGGCCGTGGTTCCATGACCGCGATCGCTGGGAGCATCACCCCGAGCCGCGGGTCGGCCCGGGAGGCATGCCGCCGGCGCAGGGGCGCCCGCAGCCGGGCGGCCCGATCCTGCACGCCCCGGGTGGTGCGCCGCCAGTCCAGCATGATGCACGGCCGTCGGCTACGCGCGGCGGCTGGAACGGCCCGAACCGTGCGCCGGCACCGATGCCGATGCCGGGTGCCCCCGGCAATGCGCGTGCGCCGAGCCCGCCGCCGGCTGCGCCGAACGGCGGGCCCCGGATCGGCGGTTTCGGCGCACGGCCGCAAGGCGGCGGAAACGGAGGAGGAAACCACGGCGGCGGCAACCACGGCGGTGGCGGTGAAGGCGGCCACGGCGGGGCCGGCGACGAATTCCGTCATTGACGACCGATCGCGCCGATACCGGCGCCGGACGCAAAAAAGCCGCTCCGGGGAGCGGCTTCCTGATCAGGCGGGCGGGCCGTTCGCACGGCCCGCCGTCTTGCATCAGTCGTCGAGCAGCGACAGGTCGCGCACGGCACCCTTGTCGGCCGACATCACGAGCTTCGCATAGGCCTTCAGCGCCGCGGACACCTTGCGCGGGCGCGGTTGCGCCGGCTTCCAGCCCTTCGCGTTCTGCTCTTCGCGGCGGCGCGCGAGTTCCTCGTCCGACACCAGCACGTCGATCGTGCGATTCGGGATGTCGATGCGGATCTTGTCGCCGTCGCGCACGAGGCCGATCGCGCCGCCCGCTGCCGCTTCCGGCGAGCAATGGCCGATCGACAGGCCCGACGTACCGCCCGAGAAGCGGCCGTCCGTCAGCAATGCGCAATCCTTGCCGAGGCCCTTCGACTTGATGTAGCTCGTCGGGTACAGCATTTCCTGCATGCCGGGACCGCCCTTGGGGCCTTCGTAGCGCACGATCACGATGTCGCCGGCCTTGACCTTGTCGTTCAGAATGTTCTCGACTGCTTCGTCCTGCGATTCGGTCACGTGGGCCGAGCCCTCGAACACGTGGATGCTCTCGTCGACGCCGGCCGTCTTCACGACGCAGCCGTCGAGCGCGATGTTGCCGGTCAGCACGGCGAGGCCGCCTTCCTTCGAGAACGCATGCTCGTACGAGCGAATGCAGCCTTCGGCGCGATCGACGTCGAGGCTCGGCCAGCGCGTGTTCTGGCTGAACGCGACCTGCGTCGGGACCCCGGCCGGGCCGGCGAGGTAGAACGTGCGGACCGCTTCGTCCTGCGTGCGGACGATGTCCCACTGGTCGAGCGCATCCTTCAGCGTCGGCGCGTGCACGGTCGGCACGTCGGTGTGCAGCTTGCCGGCGCGCTCGAGCTCGCCGAGGATCGCCATGATGCCGCCGGCGCGGTGCACGTCTTCGATGTGGTACTTGTTCGTGTTCGGCGCGACCTTGCACAGCTGCGGCACGATGCGCGACAGGCGATCAATGTCCTTCATCGTGAAGTCGATGCCGGCTTCCTGCGCGATCGCCAGCAGGTGCAGGATCGTGTTGGTCGAACCGCCCATCGCGATGTCGAGTGTCATCGCGTTTTCGAACGCCTTGAAGCCGACCGAGCGCGGCAGCACGCGCATGTCGTCCTGCTCGTAGTGCTGGCGCGTGAGTTCGACGATGCGGCGGCCGGCGCGCTTGAACAGCTGCTCGCGATCGGCGTGCGTCGCGACGACCGTGCCGTTGCCGGGCAGCGACAGGCCGAGCGCTTCGGTCAGGCAGTTCATCGAGTTCGCGGTGAACATGCCCGAGCACGAACCGCAGGTCGGGCAGGCCGAGCGTTCGACTTCGGCGACGTCCGCATCCGAATACGACTGGTCGGCGGCGATCACCATCGCGTCGACGAGGTCGAGCTTCTTCAGTTCGACGGTCTTGGTCACCGGGTTCGCGAGGCGCGTCTTGCCGGCTTCCATCGGGCCGCCCGACACGAAGATCACCGGGATGTTCAGGCGCATCGCGGCCATCAGCATCCCCGGCGTGATCTTGTCGCAGTTCGAGATGCAGACCATCGCGTCCGCGCAGTGCGCGTTCACCATGTACTCGACCGAGTCGGCGATGATGTCGCGGCTTGGCAGCGAATAGAGCATGCCGTCATGGCCCATCGCGATGCCGTCGTCGACGGCGATCGTGTTGAATTCCTTCGCGACGCCGCCCGCGGCTTCGATTTCGCGCGCGACGAGCTGGCCGAGATCCTTCAGGTGCACGTGCCCCGGCACGAACTGCGTGAACGAGTTGACGACCGCGATGATCGGCTTCGAGAAATCGTCGTCTTTCATGCCGGTGGCGCGCCACAGCGAGCGCGCACCTGCCATGTTGCGGCCGGCGGTGGAGGTTTTGGAACGGTATGTGGGCATGGTGATGGCTGAAGAAATATCGCGGAAAAGGGTGGAGGCACGGGAATAAAGGCCTCTCTCGCGCCCGTGCGAACAACCTCTTGAGCTGCGCCCAGGGCAAACCCGTCGATTATCCCACAGCCGATGCGGCTGTGGCGCCCGCGGGGCGGGCAATGCGCCGGATACGGTGCGCGCAGGCGGGGCGCGGGCAGCGCCGGACGGCGCGGCAGGCGGCGGCCGCACCGCCGTTCCGCCGACGATGGAGGCCGCCGCCGCGCACGCGTCAGTCGAGCAGCGCCAGGATTTCGTCGTACAGCGCCTGCGGAATCCGCACGCCGTTCGCGATGCTGCGCGCGCGGGCGTCGAAGCGCCGTTGCGACGGCAGCCGCGCGCCTTGCCCGGTGATCGCGCCGAACATCCGCTCGCCGCGCGCGAGGCCCGCGTCGAGATCGTCGCCGAGGAACACCTTCGGGTCGAACGCGATCACGAGTTCGCCGTGGCACGGCGTCGCGCCGACGCCTTCGTCGAAGTCCATCGACTCCTGGCTCGTCATGTCGCCGATCAGCGCGCCGCCGAGCAGCTCGACCATCGCCGCGAGCGCCGACCCCTTGTGACCGCCGAACGTGCGCATCGCGCCCTGCAGCGCGGCCTTCGGATCGGTGGTCGGCTGGCCGTCGGCATCGATCGCCCAGTGCGGCGGGATCGCCTTGCCTTGCTTCGCGTGCAGTTCGATGTCGCCGCGCGCGATCGCGCTCGTCGCGAAGTCGAATACGTACGGCACGCCGTCCGGGCGCGGCCAGGCGAACGCGATCGGGTTCGTGCCGAACACCGGCTCGCGGCCGCCTTCCGGCGCGACCCAGCTATGGCTCGGGTTCATCGCGATGCCGACCAGCCCTTCGGCGGCGATCGCTTCGACCTCGGGCCACAGCGCCGAGAAGTGGTAGCAGTGGTTGATCGCCATCGCGGCGATCCCGTGCTGCTTCGCCATCTCGACGAGCACCGGCAGGCCGGTTTCGAAGCTCAGCAGCGAGAAGCCACGATGCGCGTCGACCGCGACGATCGACGACGACAGCCGGCGCAGCGTCGGCACGGCCTGCGGATCGACCTTGCCTTTCTTCAGCGAGCGCACGCACACGAGCAGCCGGTACACGCCATGCGAGTGGCACTCGTCGCGCTGGCCTTGCGTGATCACGTTGGCGATCGCCTGCGCATGCGCATCGGACATCCCGTGGTGCGTCAGCACCCGCAACGCGAGTGCGTGCACGTCATCGAGCGACAGGACGACTTCGGCGAGCGGCTCAGACATCGCGCGCTTCCCGCGGCGCGGGTACGCCGTCGATGCGTTGCGGCACGTTCAGCGGATTGCCGTTGCGGATCGCGTCGGGCAGCAGGGCGTCCGGCACGTCCTGGTACGACACCGGGCGCACGAAGCGCTCGATCGCGCGTGCGCCAACCGACGTCGTGCGCGTGTCGGACGTGGCCGGGAACGGGCCGCCGTGCACCATCGCGTGACCGACCTCGACGCCCGTGCCGAAGCCGTTGACGAGAATGCGGCCGGCCTTGCGCTCCAGCGTCGGGCGCAGCGTCGCGAACAGCGCGGCATCGCCGTCGGCGAGATGGGCGGCGATCGTCAACTGGCCTTCGAGCGATTTCAGCACGCGATGCAGCGTGTCGGCATCCGGGCAGCGGACGATCAGCGAGGCGGGGCCGAACACTTCGTCACGCAGTTCCGGGTGGGCGATGAACGCGTCCGCCGAGGTTGCGAACAGCGCCGCGCGCGCCTGGTAGCGACTGCCTTCCACGCCTTCCGCGAGCAGCTCGACCTTGTCGTGCGCGCGCAGCGAGGCAACGCCTTGTGCGTAGCTCGCGTGAATGTGCGGCGTCAGCATCGTCTGCGCGGCGGTGGCCTGCGCGGCGGTGGCGGCCGCGGCTTCGAATGCGCGCAGCGCGGGGCCGTCGATCGCGAGCACGAGGCCCGGGTTCGTGCAGAACTGGCCGGCGCCGAGTGCGAGTGACGCGACGAACTGCGGCGCGATCGTGTCGTGGCGCGCGTCGAGCGCGGCCGGGAACAGCAGCACCGGGTTGATCGAGCTCATCTCCGCGTAGACCGGAATCGGCTCGTGGCGCGCGGCCGCGATGTTCATCAGCGCGACGCCGCCGCGGCGCGAGCCGGTGAAACCGACGGCCTTGACGCGCGGATCGGCGACGAGCGCCTGGCCGATTTCGCGCGACGCATCGAACAGCAGCGAGAACACGCCGGCCGGCAGCCCGCATTCGCGCACCGCTTGCTGGATCGCGC
The DNA here is from genome assembly GCF_002563755.1 of Burkholderia sp. JKS000303. Classification (NCBI taxonomy): domain Bacteria; kingdom Pseudomonadati; phylum Pseudomonadota; class Betaproteobacteria; order Burkholderiales; family Burkholderiaceae; genus Burkholderia; species Burkholderia sp. JKS000303. The sequence continues at coordinate 4,264,155 of NZ_PDBZ01000001.1, read as the reverse complement.
GACCGACGAGTTCGGACGTGCCCGGATGCGCGGAATGCGCCTTGACGATCACCGGGCAGCCGGCCGCGAGTGCCGATGCGGTGTCGCCGCCGGCGACCGAGAACGCGAGCGGGAAGTTCGACGCGCCGAACACGGCGACCGGCCCGATCGCGACGTTGCGCAGGCGCAGGTCGACGCGCGGCAGCGGCTTGCGGTCCGGGCGGGCCGGGTCGATGCGCGCATCGACGTAACCGCCGTCGCGCACCAGCGATGCGAACAGCGCGAGCTGGCCGACCGTGCGGCCGCGTTCGCCTTCGACGCGTGCGCGCGGCAGGCCGGTTTCGGTGACGCAGCGCTCGATCAGGTCGTCGCCGAGCGCCATGATGTTGCGGCCGATCGCGTCGAGGAACGCCGCGCGTTGCTCGGGGCTCGTTTCGCGGTACGTGTCGAACGCGTCGTCGGCGAGCGCGCAGGCCGTCTCCAGGTCTTGCAGGCTCGCGCCGCCGAACGCGGGTTCGAGCGTTTCGCCGGTCGCGGCGGCGATTGCATTGAGGGTGCCGTTCTGTCCGGCGATGGCCGACTGGCCGATCAGGAGCTGACCTGTGAGTTGCATGGTTTTCCTCGAAAAATGCGGGGCCGGGCGTGATGCGCCCGGCCGGAGTGAGAAGGGGGAAGAGGGGCGTCAGCCTTCGTCGTCTTCGAGCTGAAGCTTGTCGGAACGGATGCCGGTGTTGGCACCCCAGTAGTAGATGACGAGCGCGACGGCCGCCACGACGGCCGTGTCGTACGGATGCGCGAGCTGGCCGGTGCCGCCGAAGCCGCCGAAGTACGACAGCACGATCATCGCGGCGTAGAACGCGATCAGCCATGCCGACGAACGGACCTGCTCGGCGAGGCTCAGGTGCGCGGTCGGCACCCAGCGGCGGCATGCGAGATAGATCACGAACATCACGATCTGCAGGCCGAGCAGCCAGGACACCGTGCCCCAGCCGGACCAGTAGACGATCAGCGCGGCGATCACGAACGATGCCGGGCCGGTGATGCCGAACGCGACCGCGCGGAACGGCCGCGGCAGGTCGGGGGCGGTGCGGCGCAACGCGGCGACCGACACGGGCGCGACCGCATAGCTCAGCACGAGCGCGGCCGACACGATGTTGATCAGCGCTTCCCACGACGGGAACGGCATCGTCCAGAAGATCGCGAGACCGAACGTGAGCCAGAGGCCCGCGCGCGGGATGCCCGACGCTTCGTCGACGCGCGTGAACACCTTGAAGAACGTGCCCGTCTTCGCCCAGCCGTAGACGACGCGCGGCGTCGCGTTCATGTAGATGTTGCCGCAGCCGCTCGGCGAGATCATCGCGTCGGCGACGACCATCACCGCGAGCCAGCCCACGCCGAGTGCGAGCGCGATGTCGCGATACGGCAGCGAGAACGACTTGCTCACGTCGTGCCAGCCGGCGGCGAGCATGTCGGTGGGAATGCTGCCGATGAACGCGAGCTGCAGCAGCACGTAGATCAGCGTGGACAGCAGGATCGACAGGAGCAGCGCGATCGGGATCGTGCGCTGCGGATTGCGCACTTCGCTCGCGACCGACACGATCGGCGTGAGGCCGAGGTACGCGAAGATGATGCCGCCGGCCGACACGGCCATCTCGATACCCGGCATGCCGAACGGCGCGAAGCCGTGCACGGTCAGGTTGGCGGGCTTGAAGAACGTGAACAGCACCGCGATCACCGACAGCGGCACGATGAACTTGAAGATGCTGATGATGTTGTTCGCCTTCGCGAACGTCTTCACGCTCGAATAGTTCAGGTAAAAGAAGAAGCAGAGCAGCCCGGCCTGCAGGAGCCAGCCGAGCGTGGTCGGGTCGCTCGAGCCAGCCTTGGTCAGGCTCGGAAACCAGGCGGCCGCGTACTGGCGCGCGGCGACCACTTCGATCGCGATCAGGCTCGAGAACGCGATCAGCGTGATGAAGCCCATCAGGTAGCCGAGCAGCGGGCCGTGCGAGAACACCGGGTAGCGGACCACGCCGCCCGCGCGCGGCAGCGCGGCGCCGAGTTCGCAGTAGACGATGCCGAGCAGCAGCACCGAGAAGCCGCCGAGCAGCCACGAGAAGATGCCGGCCGGGCCGGCGATCGTCGACACGTGACTCGCGGCGAACAGCCAGCCCGAACCGAAAATCGCGCCGAGCCCGATGAACGTCAGGTCGGTCAGCGACAACTGCTTCTTGAACTTGCCGTGACCTGCGTCGGCGGACGCCGAGCCGGACATCGGGACGGACGAGTGTGTGTTGCCTTGGCCTGGCATGGGTTTGTCTCCTGGGTAATTTCGGGGCAGGTGCGGTTGCGCCGCGCGCTCACGGAGCAGCGGCGCACACCTGCCGGCCGGCGTGCGACCGGTGCGAGCGATCGGGGCGGGTCGCGGGGCCGTTCATGCGCTGCCGGAGGCGGTGACGCAACGAGCGGGCCCGGACGGGCCGTGCCGAACCGGACGTGACGACGCGACGGGGGGAAGCCGCTGCGCCGCCGAGGGGAAATCGATCGGCGCAATCCGCGCGGTCAGCGGTTCACCCGGTGCTGTTCGGCGCGGTGCGCGGCGTCGAAAGCGATGGAAGAGCCCGGTGCAACCCCGTTGCTGATGACGGGAAAAACTCCGGTCCGCTGGATGGCGTTTCGACTCACTGCAATCTCCTGCTTCGTATCGTTCGACGACAGGCGCGTCGACGTGCAACCAGTATCGCCGTGCAAACACCCATCACGCTTGAGCCGTATCGCGGAGCAAAATGACGAAATCGGCATAGTGCCCGGACGGGCCGCGAAAGGTGCTCCGCACTGTGCCGATTTCGTCGCCGTCCTCATCGAAAAGCCACAAGCGGACGGACGCGCGACGGAGGAAGCTATGCTCCTTTCCCCACTTCGGACGGCTCATGATGAAGCGCATCCAGATCATCGATTCGCACACGGGCGGCGAACCCACGCGGCTCGTCGTGTCCGGTTTCCCCTCGCTCGGCAACGGCACGATGGCCGAGCGCCGCGACGTGCTCGCGCGCGAACACGATCGCTATCGCACCGCGTGCATTCTCGAGCCGCGCGGCAGCGACGTGCTGGTCGGTGCGCTGCTGTGCGAACCGATGTCGCCGGAAGCGGCGGCCGGCGTGATCTTCTTCAACAACAGCGGTTATCTCGGGATGTGCGGGCACGGCACGATCGGCGTCGTGCGCACGTTGCATCACATGGGCCGCATCGAGCCGGGCGTCCACCAGATCGAAACGCCGGTCGGCACCGTCGAGGCGACGCTGCACGACGACCTGTCGGTCAGCGTGCGCAACGTGCTCGCGTATCGCCATGCGAAGGGCGTCGCCGTCGACGTGCCGGGTTACGGCCCCGTGAAGGGCGACATCGCGTGGGGCGGCAACTGGTTCTTCCTGATCAGCGATCACGGCCAGCGCGTGGTGGGCGACAACGTCGCCGCGCTGACCGCCTATTCGTCGGCGGTGCGTGCAGGGCTCGAACAGGGCGGCATCACCGGCGCGAACGGCGGCGAGATCGACCATATCGAACTGTTTGCCGACGATGCGGAACACGACAGCCGCAGCTTCGTGCTGTGCCCGGGCCACGCATACGACCGTTCGCCGTGCGGCACCGGCACGAGCGCGAAGCTCGCGTGCCTCGCGGCCGACGGCAAGCTCGAACCGGGCGTCGTGTGGCGGCAGGCGAGCGTGATCGGCAGCGTGTTCCAGGCGAGCTATGCGCAGGTCGACGGCGGCATCGTGCCGACGATTCGCGGCAGCGCGCACCTGAGCGCGGAAGCCACGCTGCTGATCGAGGAAGACGATCCGTTCGGCTGGGGCATCGTGTCGTGAGCGAAACCAGGACCGACGTCGTCGTGATCGGCGCCGGCATCGTCGGCGCGGCATGCGCGCATGAACTCGCGCAGCGCGGGCTGCGCGTGCTCGTCGTCGACGACGCGAGCGGCGGTGCCACCGGCGCCGGCATGGGCCATCTCGTCGCGATGGACGACAACGCGGCCGAGCTCGCGCTGAGTCATTACTCGATCGAGCTGTGGCGCTCGCTCGCCGGCGAGATGCCGGACGGCTGCGCGTACCGCAACTGCGGCACGCTGTGGCTCGCGGCCGATTCCCACGAGATGGACCTCGCGCGCGCCAAGCAGGCGACGCTCGCCGCGCACGGCGTGGCGGGCGACCTGATCGACGCGGCGACGCTCGCGCGGCTGGAGCCGATGCTGCGTCCCGGTCTCGGCGGCGCGCTGAAGATTCCCGGCGACGCGATTCTGTATGCGCCGGTTGCCGCGAGCTGGCTGCTGCAGCGCGCACCGGGCATCACGTTGCGGCGCGACCGGGCTGTAGCAGTCGACGGCCCGAGCGTGACCCTCGCGAGCGGCGACACGCTGCGCGCGGAACGCGTCGTCGTCGCGAACGGCGTCGCGGCGCGCACGCTGTTGCCCGAACTGCCGCTGCGCCCGAAGAAGGGCCACTTGCTGATCACCGACCGTTATCCGGGCCAGGTGTCGCACCAGCTCGTCGAGCTCGGCTATGCGGCCAGCGCGCATGCGAGCGACGGCACGTCGGTCGCGTTCAACGTGCAGCCGCGGCCGACCGGCCAGTTGCTGATCGGTTCGTCGCGCCAGTTCGATACCGAGGACGCGCGCATCGAGCCGCCCGTGCTCGCGCGCATGCTGCGCCGCGCGGTCGGCTACCTGCCGGATCTGGCCGACCTGAACGGCATTCGCTCGTGGACGGGCTTCCGCTCCGCGAGCCCCGACGGCCTGCCGTTGCTCGGCGAGCATCCGGCGCGCCCGGGCGTGTGGCTCGCAGTCGGGCACGAAGGGCTCGGCGTCACGACCGCGCCGGGCAGCGCGCGGCTCGTCGCCGCGTTGATGGCCGGCGAGCGTCCGCCCATCGACATCGAACCATATTTGCCGGGACGTTTCCTGACGACGTCCCCCGTAGCCGGAGCGCTGACATGAAACGACCCCCACGCTCACTTCGTTCGCTTGGGGGGACGCAGTCCCCCCATCCCTCGATGGCCGATTCCCGTATGTGCCGGGCGGCCCGGCGGAGGCTGACATGATCATTCATCTGGACGGCCGCGCGCTGACGGTGGCCGACGGCGCGACCGTCGCGGCTGCCATCGCGGCGAGCGGCGACGATACGACGCGCGTGTCGTGCACGGGGGCGGCGCGTGCGCCGTTTTGCGGTATGGGTATCTGCCAGGAGTGCAAGATGACGATCGACGGCCGCCGTCGTCTGGCTTGCCAGACGCTGTGCCGCGACGGGATGCAGGTGGAGCGCACGCGATGAAACAGGAACGACTGAGCGTCGACGTCGCGATCGTCGGCGCGGGCCCGGCCGGGCTGTCGGCCGCACGGGCCGCCGCGCGAAGCGGCACCACGATCGCGATCATCGACGACAACCCGCGGGCGGGCGGGCAGATCTGGCGCCAGGCGGCGGCCGCCACACCCGTGCCGGCCGCCGCGGAACGCCTTGCCGTGTTGCGGCTGCCGAACGTGACCCATCTGGCGGCCACGCGCATCGTCGCCGAAACGCAGCCGGGCACGCTGCTGCTCGAGGACGACGAGCGCGGGCTTCTGCTCGAATTCCGCACGCTGATTCTTTGCTGCGGCGCGCGCGAGCTGCTGCTGCCGTTTCCGGGCTGGACGCTGCCGGGCGTTACCGGCGCGGGCGGCCTGCAGGCGCTGATCAAGTACGGCCTCGACGTGCGCGGGCAGCGCACGGTGATCGCCGGCAGCGGTCCGCTGCTGCTCGCGAGCGCGGCGACGGCCCGTCAGGCCGGCGCGCAGGTGTCGCACGTGCTCGAACAGGCGGCGTGGGGCGACGTGGCCGGTTTCGGCGTGGGGCTGTGGCGCTGGCCGGCGAAGGTCGCGCAAGCCGCGAAGCTCGTCACGGCAGCCTATCGGCCCAATGCGCACGTCGTCGAGGCGTTCGGCGACAAGCGGCTCGAACGCGTGCGGATCCGGCAGGGCGAGCGCGAATTCGAGGTCGACTGCGACCGGCTCGCGTGCGGCTTCGGTCTCGTGCCGAACACCGTGCTGCCGAGCCATCTCGGTTGCCGGATCGACAGCGGCGCGGTGGCGGTCGACGTGCATCAGCGCACGAGCCGCGACGGGTATTTCGCGGCAGGCGAGTGCACGGGCGTCGGCGGCAGCGAACTGGCGATGGTCGAAGGCGAAATCGCCGGCTATGCGGCGACCGGGCAGACGGCGCCCCTTGCCGCGCTGGTCGCGCAGCGCGCGCGCTGGCAGTCGTTCGCCGACGCGGTGCGCGAGCGCTTCGCGATCCGCGAGCCGATCCGCCGGCTCGCGCGGCCCGATACGCTGCTGTGCCGGTGCGAGGATGTGCGTTTCGATGCGGTTGCGCCGGCGCCTGGCTGGACGGCCGCGAAACTGCAGACGCGCTGCGGGATGGGCGCATGCCAGGGCCGCGTGTGCGGCGCGGCCGCGCAGGCGCTGTTCGGCTGGACGCCGCCGGTGCCGCGCACGCCGCTCGTGCCCGCGCGGGTCGGCACGTTGATGCTGGACGACACGGCATCCTGCGACGGCGCGTGACGCGCGACGGCGAAGCGGCCCCGTTCAGGCGGGCCGCTTCGCCGCTTACTCCTCCTTCACCTTCTCCCATCCGCCCACCTGCGGCGCCGCACAGGCGCGCAGGCATTCGATCGCGGCCGCGACGGCCGCGCGGTTCGCGCTGTCCGGATGCCAGTACATCGACACCGCACCCTGGCCCTCGAGCTGCATCGGCAGGATGCGGATCGCGTTCAATTGTTCGAAGCGCCGCGCGGCACGATGCGACGCGACGCCCAGCAGATCGGTGTTGTTCAGCAGCGTGAGGTTGAGGATCGACGAATTCGATTCGACGCAGTGCGGCGGCTGCACGCGGCCGGCGGCCGTCAGCGCGACCTGCAGCGCGTTGTGCACCGGCGTGCCGGGCGGCCAGACGATCCACGCGTACGCGAGCACTTCGTCCCAGCCGATGGACGCCGTGCCGACGAGCGGGTGATCGGGCCGCGCGACGAACACCACCGGATCGACATACAGCGCCTCGGCGTGCAGATGCGGATCGACGGACGCGGACCCTGAGCGGCCCAGCACGATGTCCAGTTCGCCGCGCGCGAGCTGCGGCATCAGCTGGTTCATCGTGCTCTCGGCGAGCCGCACCTGCGCGCGCGGCATCCGCTTCAGCAACTGCGACACCGCGAGCGGCACCGTATCGGCGGCCGCGACGCCCGACGTGCCGATCGTCACGAGGCCGCTGCCGCCTTCACGCAGCGCGGCCATGTCGTCGCGCGCGACGTCGAGTTGCGCCTCGACGCGGCGCGCGTGCTCGATCAGCGCTTCGCCGTACGGCGTCGGCCGCAAGCCGCGCGCGTGCCGCTCGAACAGCGGCAGCCCGACATCCTCCTCCAGCTCCTTCAGCCACTTCGACAGCGCGGGCTGCGTGGTCGCGAGCGCGGCCGCCGACTGGCTCAGGTTGCCCGTGCTGGCCAGGCTCAGCAGCACCTGCAGATGCCGCAATCGCAGCCGGTAGGTCCAGTCCATCGCGTGCTCCGTATCGGAAGATATATCCAAAACAATATGGATTAGATGATTTCGCCATTTTACTGGGTATGGCTGCGTCGAATATAAATTCGTCAACGGGCCGCCGCACGCGGTCTTCGACCGAACACCGCGCCGACCGCGATCGGCCGCCTCAAGGAGACATCATGACCAGCCGACACCCCGATACCACGCGCGCCGAGTACTACGCACGGATCGCCGAGCAGCGCCTCGCGCCGCTGTGGGAGTCGCTGCACAACCTGGTGCCGAAGACGCCGCAGCCGGCCGCGCAAGCCGCGATCTGGAAGTACGCGCAGGTGCGCGACCTGGTGATGCAGGCCGGCAACGTGATCAGCGCGGAAGAGGCCGTGCGCCGCGTGCTGGTGCTGGAGAATCCGGGGCTGCCCGGCAAGTCGAGCATGACGCCGAGCCTGTACGCGGGCCTGCAGCTGATCCTGCCGGGCGAGATCGCGCCGAGTCACCGGCATACGCAGTCGGCGCTGCGCTTCATCGTCGAAGGCAAGGGCGCGTGGACCGCGGTGAACGGCGAGCGCACGACGATGCATCCGGGCGACTTCATCATCACGCCGTCGTGGGCCTGGCACGACCACGGCAATCCGTCCGTGGAAGACGGCGGCGAGCCGGTGGTATGGCTCGACGGTCTCGACATCCCGCTGGTCCGCCACCTCGACGCCGGTTTCGCGGAGAACTACCCGCAAGCCGAGCAGCCCGTCAGCCGCGCGGAAGGCGACAGCTTCGCGCGCTTCGGTCACAACATGGTGCCGGTGCGGCATCGCGCGAGCGATCCGACGTCGCCGATATTCAGCTACCCGTATGCGCGCACCCGCGAGGCGCTCGATGCGCTGTACCGCAACGGCGAACTCGACGCGTGGGACGGCGTGAAGCTGCGCTACGTGAACCCTGCGACGGGCGGCTGGCCGATGCCGACGATCGCCACCTTCATGCAGTTCCTGCCGGCCGGTTTCGATGGCCGCGCGTATCGCAGCACCGACGCGACGATCTACTGCGTCGTCGAAGGCAGCGGCACCGCGCACATCGGCGACGACGCGTTCGCGTTCGCGCCGCACGACATCTTCGTCGCGCCGTCGTGGGCGCCGGTGCGGCTGTCGGCGTCGTCCGACAGCGTGCTGTTCAGCTATTCCGACCGGCCCGTGCTGTCCGCGCTGAACCTGCTGCGCGAAGCGCGCGACTGACGCCGCGGCTGTTCCCGTTCGTTCCGATTCGTCTGGTGCGCCGCACGGGCGGCGCGCATTCCTTCATTCATGCCTACGCTGGAGCCGTTCATGACTTACGTTTTCCCGCCCGAAGCGCCGGTGGCGCTTCCCGTCGCCGGTAGCGACGCCTGTTTCGCCGTCCGCCGCGTGTACTGCGTCGGCCGCAACTATGCCGCCCATGCACGCGAAATGGGCTTCGATCCCGATCGCGAACCGCCGTTCTTCTTCTGCAAGCCGGCCGATTCGATCGTGCCGGTCGCGTACGGCGAAACGCTCGAACTCGCGTATCCGTCGCAGACGCAGAACTACCACTACGAAGCCGAGCTGGTCGCGGTGATCGGCAAGGGCGGTTCGGACATTCCGCTCGAGCAGGCACTCGAGCACGTGTGGGGCTATGCGGTCGGTCTCGACATGACGCGCCGCGACCTGCAGATGAAGATGCGCGAGATGGGCCGGCCGTGGGAAATCGGCAAGGCGTTCGACCGCTCCGCGCCGATCGGGCCCGTGCATCCGGCGAGCGAAGCCGGCCATTTCGAGCAGGCCGGCCTGTGGCTGACCGTCAACGGCACGACGAAGCAGAAGAGCGACGTGTCGCACCTGATCTGGTCGGTCGCGGAAACGGTCGCCGACCTGTCGAAATTCTTCCGCCTCGAACCGGGCGACGTGATCTTCACCGGCACGCCCGAAGGCGTCGGCGCGGTGGTCAAGGGCGACGAGATGAAGGTCGGCGTCGAGCGTCTCGGCGAGCTGACCGTGCGTGTGGTCTGACGCGCGTTCGTCGATTTCCTCGAAAGGTCCCATCGTGCAACTGCATAGTTTTTTCAACAGTTCGACATCCTATCGGGTGCGTATCGCACTCGCGCTGAAAGGGCTGTCGTACGACACGCTGCCCGTGAACATCCGCACGGGCGAACATCGCGAGGCCGGCTACGTCGCGCAGGTGAATCCGTCGGCGTCGGTGCCCGCTCTGGTCGACGGCGATTTCCGTCTCGGCCAGTCGCTCGCGATCATCGACTACCTCGACCAGCTTCATCCGGAGCCGCGGCTCATTCCGCTCGAACCGCCGCGCCGCGCGCGCGTGCTGGAACTCGCGGCGCTGATCGCGTGCGACATCCATCCGGTCAACAACCTGCGCGTGCTGCGCTACCTCGATACCGAACTGAAGGTCACGCCGCAGCAGAAGAGCGCGTGGTATCGGCACTGGGTCGCGGAAGGGATGGCCGGCGTCGAACGGCTGCTCTCGCGCGCGGACACCGGCCCGTGGTGTTTCGGCGCTGCGCCGACGCTCGCCGACGTGTGCCTCGTACCGCAGATTGCGAACGCGCTGCGGATGGACTGCGACCTGAGCGCGTATCCGCGCAGCCTCGCGATATATGAACACGCGCGGCACGAGCCGGCGTTCGACGCGGCGCAGCCGCAGCGGCAGCCGGACTACGTCGCGTAACACGAAGAAGGAGACAGACATGGGCGAGAACAACAACCCGGGCCGACGCGTGCTCGTGATCGGCGGCGGCATCGGCGGGCTCGCGACGGCGCTGGCGCTCGCGCGCCAGGGCATTCGCGTGAAGCTGCTCGAGCAGGCCGAGCAAATCGGCGAAATCGGTGCGGGCATCCAGCTCGCCGCGAATGCGTTCAACGCGCTGGACGCGCTGGGCGTCGGCGAGGCCGCGCGCAGCCGGGCGGTGTTTACCGACTGGCTGCAACTGATGGATGCCATCGATGCGCGGGAAGTCGCGCGCATCGACACGGGCGCCGCGTATCGCGAACGCTTCGGCAACCCGTATGCGGTGATCCATCGCGCGGATATTCACCTGTCGATCTATGAAGCGGTCAAGGATCATCCGCTGATCGAGTTCCGGACCAGCACGCAGGTGTGCGCGTTCGAGCAGGATGCCCATGGCGTGACGGTGACCGACCAGCACGGCGAGCGTTATCGCGCCGATGCGGTGATCGGCTGCGACGGCGTGAAGTCCGCGATTCGTCATGCGCTGATCGGCGATGAGCATCGCGTGACGGGACACGTCGTGTACCGCGCGGTCGTCGACGTCGAGAACATGCCGAAGGATCTGCAGATCAACGCGCCGGTCGTGTGGGCCGGCCCGCATTGCCATCTCGTCCACTATCCGCTGCGCGGCGGGCGGCAATACAACCTCGTCGTCACGTTTCACAGCCGCGAGCAGGAAACCTGGGGCGTGCGCGAGGGCAGCAAGGAAGAGGTGCTGTCGTACTTCGACGGCATTCATCCGCTGCCCAAGCAGATGCTTGACCGGCCGACGTCGTGGAAGCGCTGGGCGACCGCTGACCGCGATCCGGTCGAACGCTGGAGCGTGGGGCGTGCGACGGTGCTCGGCGACGCCGCGCATCCGATGACGCAATACATCGCGCAGGGCGCGTGCCAGGCGCTCGAGGATGCGGTGACGCTCGGTGCGGCCGTCGCGCAGACCGACGGCGATTTCGAGGCCGCGTTCGCGCTGTACGAGCGTGCACGGATTCCGCGCACCGCGCGCGTGCTGTATTCGGCGCGCGAGATGGGGCGGATCTATCACGCGAAGGGTGTCGAGCGGCAGGTGCGTAATGCGCTGTGGGTCGGACGCACGCAGGCGCAGTTCTACGACTCGCTCGACTGGCTGCACGGCTGGCGTGCGGAGGATTGCCTGAAGTCCGTCGCCTGACGCGCGCTTCAGCCCGAATCCGGCGGCACGCATTCCAACGACATCACGCGCGACCGCCTTCATGGAGGAGACACCATCATGGCCGATACGCTGTCCATCGACGTCAGCGAGTGGATCGACCGGCATCGCGTTGCGCCGTTTCAGGCCGCGATCGTCGCGCTGTGCTTCCTGATCGTCGCGATCGACGGTTTCGACACGGCATCGATCGGATTCATCGCCCCCGTCATTCGAGCGGAATGGGGGCTGTCGCCCGCGCAGCTCGCGCCGGTATTCGGTGCGGGCCTCGCCGGGCTGATGGCCGGCGCGCTCGCGTTCGGGCCGTTCGGCGACCGGTTCGGCCGCAAGCGCCTGCTGCTCGCTTGTGTCGCGTGCTTCGGTATCGCAAGTGCCGCGTCGGCGAGCGCGGGCGGTTTGACCGAACTGATCGCATGGCGCTTCGTGACGGGCCTCGGGCTCGGCGGCGCGATGCCGAACGCGATCACGCTGACATCCGAATACTGTCCCGCACGGCGGCGCTCGCTGCTCGTGACGACGATGTTCTGCGGCTTCACGATCGGCTCCGCGCTTGGCGGGCTGGCGGCTGCGGCGCTGATCGAGCGTGACGGCTGGCGCGCGGTGCTCGTCGTCGGCGGTGCCGCGCCGCTGCTGCTTCTGCCGGTGCTGGCATGGCGGCTGCCGGAATCGGTGCGCTATCTCGTCAACACCGGCGCGGCGCGCGAGCGGATCATGGCGATGCTGACCCGCATCGCGCCGGACCCGCATCTCGCGCATGCATCGTTCATCGCGCCGAGCGGCAAGCCGGCCGGTTCGCCGCTCGGCCGGCTGTTCAGCACCGACCTGCTGCGCGGCACGCTGCTGCTGTGGCTCACGTTCTTCATGAGCCTGCTCGTCATCTACCTGCTGTCGAGCTGGCTGCCGACGCTGTTGCGCACGACCGGCGCGACGCTGCAGATGGCCGCCCGCGTGACCGCGATGTTCCAGGTCGGCGGCACGCTCGGCGCGATCGTGCTCGGCTGGCTGATGGACCGCTTCGATCCGCATCGCGTGCTGGCATGCAGCTATGCGGGCGCCGGGGTGTTCGTCGCGGCGATCGGCGTGCTGGCCGCGTCGCCGGGAGGGGCCGCGCTGGCCGTGTTCGCGGCCGGCTTCTGCGTGTCGGGCTCGCAGGTCGGCGCGAATGCGCTGTCGGCCGCGTTCTATCCGACCGAATGCCGCACCACGGGCGTGAGCTGGGCAAACGGGATCGGCCGCAGCGGATCGGTCGTCGGTTCGATGGCGGGCGGCGCGATGCTCGCGATGGGGTTGCCGTTGCCGACCGCGTTTGCCTGTGTCGCCGTGCCTTGCGTGATCGCCGGGGTCGCGGTGCTCGTGCTCGGTGTGCAGCGGGCGGGGGCTGGGCAGGCGACGGCCGATGCGGTTGCCGGCGAGCAGGCGTAGCGACGGATAGGGCGGAGTTTGGGCTGCGGGTGCGTTCGGGCGGCACCGGCGGCAGGGTGGAACAACGATATATAAATTGATATAATATTTATTCATCAATCGTTGATCTTTGCCCTCCATGAACACCGATCCATCGGCCGGGCTGCTGCCCGCGCCCGAACAGATGCGCGCGGCAGCAGAATCGGCATGCGCGCTGCTCAAGGTGCTGTCGAATCCGGACCGGCTGATGCTGCTGTGCGAACTGTCGCAGGGCGAGCGCTGCGTGAGCGATCTCGAGACGCGGCTGGATATCCGTCAGCCGACGCTGTCGCAGCAACTCGGCGTATTGCGGGACAACGCGCTGGTCCGCACGCGCCGCGACGGCAAGAACATCCACTATTCGCTCGACAGCGCGGCCGCGATCGCGGTGATGAGCGTGCTGTACGAGCAGTTCTGCGGCCCGGCCGCGCAGGGGGCGCGCGATGCAGCTTGATGCGCTTCATTTCACGCCGTGGCTGTCGCTGGCCGGCGGCGTGCTGATCGGGCTCGCGGCTGCGTGGCTCGTCGCGTTCAACGGGCGCATTGCCGGGATCAGCGGCATCGTCGGCGGGCTGTTCACGGCCGGCGCCGCGGAGCGCGACTGGCGCGCCGCGTTCGTCGCCGGCTTGATTGCCGCGCCGCTGGCGATGCGCATTGCCGGTGCGGGCGTGACGCTGCAGATCGATGCCGGCTGGGGCGAACTGCTGGCGGCCGGCCTGCTCGTGGGAATCGGCACGCGGTATGCGGGCGGGTGTACGAGCGGGCACGGGGTCTGCGGGCTGTCGCGGGGTGCGTCTCGATCGATCGTCGCGACGGCGGTTTTCATGGTCGCGGGCTTCGCGACCGTATTCGTGCGGCGGCACGTGCTCGGAGGCTGACATGCAGGCAGGATTCGCGTTTCTGGCGGGGCTGCTGTTCGGCGCCGGGCTCATCGTGTCCGGGATGGCCAATCCGCAGAAGGTGCTCGGTTTTCTCGACCTGGCTGGCCGCTGGGACCCGTCGCTCGTATTCGTGATGGCCGGCGCGATCGGCGTCGCCGGGTTCGCGTTCGCGTGGGCGAAACGCCGGACGCGCTCATGGCTCGGCCTGCCGATGCAGTGGCCGGCCGCGCGGACGATTACCGTGCGGCTCGTCGTCGGCAGCGCCGTGTTCGGCATCGGCTGGGGACTCGCGGGGTTCTGCCCGGGGCCCGCGATCGTGTCGATCGGGTTCGGGTCGGTGAAGGGCATCGCGTTCGTTGCCGCGATGCTGGTGGGGATGGCGTTGTTCGAATGGATCGAGCGTCGGCGGAAGGTGCGTTGAGCGGGAGCGCGCTTCGGGCTGCGGTGGTTGAATTGATCGAACGTGCGCGGGCGTTCGGCCGCATCACGGTCATCGTCAGGTGGGGGCGATGCGATCGTTGTCTGGCAACCTCCGCGACTTCCGCGCCCCCCGCCGCGGCACGAGCCGCCGCGTCAGGACGGCTCGCGCACATTCCGGTCGCCGAATACCAGTACGACCAACCGGCGTAAAACCACGCGCCACCCGGCAAACACGCCGCGCCCGCCCGCAGGTTCCACGACGGTCGCGCCGGCCGGCCCGGCGCTGCTGGACGACAGCGCCACGTGACCGCCCGTCTCGATCGTCAGGCATTCGCCTTCTTCGAGCACGCGGCGAACGTATTGCGGCGCGTCGGGCAGCCAGTCGAGCCCGCCGTGACGCAGCGTGACCGCGAGTGCGCCGTCCAGCACGATGACCTGACTACCCTTGTCGAACCACGCAAAGTGGCTTTGCCCGGCGTCGAGCCGGATGTCCTGCGTCCGCATGGCGAGTCCTTTTCCCGATTGCGCAGCCTCGCGACGGCGAGGCGACAGCGTGCCTTCAGGTTAGGGAAACGCATGCGAGCAGGACAGATTCAGGGGACGGGAATCTGTTGCGGTGCAGCCGGTGATTTTGCATCGCTGTATCGGTGGGTTTGCCCCAGATCTGTATCTGGCGAGCCTCCGCGCGCGCGGGCACGATGGCCCGCATGACGCCCATCACCGACTTGTCACGCACGCCTTTGCCGCTGTCCGGCGAGCCGCTTTACGAACGGCTCGCCGAGCATTACCGCCGCATCATCGCGGCCGGTACGCTGTCGCCTGGCGACCGGATGCCGTCGGTGCGCGCGTTCATGGCGCAACACGGCGTGAGTTTGTCGACCGCGATCCAGGCGTTCCGGCGGCTCGAGGATGCGGGCTGGTGCGAAGCCAGGCCGCGCTCGGGCTATTTCGTGCGGCGGCGCGCGGCGGCCGCGCTCGACACGCTGCCGGAAAGCGACGGACCGCCGCTGAGCGTCGAGCCGCCGTTCGCGGGCCTGCACGAACGCGTGTCGCGCGTGATCGATCGCGCGAATGCGGCGCCCGATGCGCTGAACCTCGGCGGCGCATCCGCGCAGGCGACGCTGTATCCGGCCGAGCGCCTGCAGACGCTCGCGATCCGGCTACTGCGGCGCAAGCCGACGTTGCTGACCGACGCGGGGCCCGTCGGCGGTTCGCCCGAATTCAGGCAGACGATGGCCAAACGCGCGGTGTCGTACGGTGTGACCGTGTCACCGGACGACGTGATGTCGACGAGCGGCGGGGTCGATGCGGTGAATCTCGCGCTGCGCGCGGTGGCGCGCCCCGGCGACACGATCGCGATCGAATCGCCGGCTTTCTTCGGCCTGATCCAGTTGCTCGAAAGCCTCGGCCTGCGCGCGCTCGAGATTCCGGCCAGCCCGACCACCGGCTTGTCGATCGAGGCGCTCGATGTGGCGCTCGCCGCGTATCCGGACATCCGGGCCGTGGTCGTCGTGCCGAACCTGCAAAACCCGCTCGGCAGCGTGATGCCGGACGACCGCAAGGCCGCGCTGGTTGCACTGTGCTCGCGCCGCGGCGTGGCCGTGATCGAGGACGAGCCGTATCGCGAACTCGTCGAAGCGCCGCACGCGGTGAAGCCCGTGAAGGCATGGGACCGCGACGGCACCGTGATCTACTGCCCGTCGTTCAACAAGGTGCTGGCGCCCGGGATGCGGCTCGGCTGGATGAGCGCAGGGCGCTGGCACGCACGCGTGAAGATGCTCAAGTTCGCGCACAGCCGGCACAACGCCGCGCTGCTGCAGGCTGTCGCGGCCGAATTCGTCGGCTCGGGCGCGTTCGATCGTCACCTGCACCGGTTTCGCGAGCAGCTTCGCGTGCAGCGCGACTTGACGATCGACGCGATCGCACGCCATTTTCCGGCCGGCACGCGAATGAACCGGCCGCCGGGCGGCATGCTGCTGTGGATCGCGCTGCCGGACGGCGTACATTCCGAAGCGCTGTTCGACGCTGCGCTGGCGCGTGGAGTAAGAATTGCGCCGGGCTCGATCTTTTCGAATTCCGATCGCTTTGACGCGTATATCCGGCTTGCCTGCACGCGTGTGCTCGACACCGCGCATGAAGCGGCAATCGAAACGCTCGGCCAGTTGATACGCGATGCGGCCGCGTAACCGGGCTGGCCGGCAACCGGGCCGGCGACGGGGCGCCCGGGCGCGGCCGGTGTAGCGGATGCGCGATCCGGCCGATCCGGCATGACGTTTCCACGTCGGCTTGCGGCGGCATGACGCCGCACCGGCGATACGATTTCGGCGCTTTCATCGCCCGACCGTATGCGCGGCGAGGTGCTGGCGGATCAACGACAGGTAACGATCGCCGACCGAGAAGTCGCGTGCGACACGCGGCCGTTCCGCCTGACGCAGCGTGGCCGGCGCGCTCATGCCCAGATACCGGCACACCGCGGACGGAAACGGTTTGCGGGTATGCCCGAGCTGGCGTGCCGCGCGTTCGACGCGGGTGTCGCCGACCTGCGCACGCAGCCAGGCCAGCACTTGGCGATCGGTGTCGTTGACGATACGGACCAGATGTTCCATCGCGCACCTCACTGTTCATAAATACAGTACTGTAAATATAACCAGTATGTGAGGCGGCCGCAAGCGGGCGCGCATGCGCCTGGCCGTTCGGCCAGGGTCAGCGCACCGGCGCGGTGGCTCGGGCGGCCGGCGGTCCGGCGGTTCGGGCGCCGGGTACGGCGGGGGCAGCGGGGGCGGCAAGATTCACGTAGCGCGCATCGGTGAGCGCGCCGAGGAACGCGACGATGTCGTCGATTTCCGCGTCGGTCAGTGCGGGCGGCGTGCCCGGCCGGCGGTTCATCGGCGTCGAATTGACGTTGATGTTGCCGCGATAGGCGGCCGGCACGTCGTCGAAGGTCGTGGCGCCGTGATACCAGTAGCCCGGGTCGGTCGAGCGCGTGTTGTAGAACGCGACCGCGTCGCGCAGCGTCGTGAACACGCCGTTGTGCATGAACGTCTGCTTGACCGCGACGTTGCGCAGCCCCGGCGTGCGCAGGTAGCCGCACCATTGCGTCGGTTCCGGCCAGCGCAGCCGCGTGGCGGTATCGCACAGCCCGTTGTCGAAGTGGCGCGGATCGCGGTTCGCGGGCAACGCGCGGTTGCGCGGCACCGCGATCGCGTCGTAGCCGAAATCGGTGAACAGCGAGCGCTCCGGCCGGCTCGACGTCTCCGACAGCGTATGGCAGCTCATGCAGTTGCCCTTGTCCGGATTCCGGAACAGCGCCAGGCCGCGCATCTCGGCCGGCGCGAGCGGCTTGCGTGTGCGCAGGAACGCGTCGAAGCGCGACGTGAACGGCGCCATTTCGTCGCTCTGCAGGTAGGCTTCGACGGCCGAGCCCAAGGCGCGCACCAGTTGCCCGGGATCGCGTCGCACCGACGCGCCGAAGCGCGCGGCGAGATCGGGTGCGAGTTCGGTGGCGTCGACCTTGCGCAGCAGCGCGGCCGGCGACCGGTTGTTCATCTCGTTCGGATCGAACAGCGGCCCGCGGATCTGCTCGGCAAGCGTGTCCGCGCGACCGTCGCCGAACAGTCCGCCAAACGGCGACGGCGCCGGCGCGTCGTCGTCCTGGTAGAAGTGGCGGCGCGGCACGTAGCGCACGTAGAGCAGAGACGGCGCGTTGCGCTGGCTGAAGCGGCCGTGGCGGCTGCCTTCCGGCACGCCGGGCCCCGCGAGCGATGCCGCCGACAGCGTCGGCGCGAACGCACGGCCCGGATCGTGGCAGCCCGCACACGACATGCCGCGCGGCTCGGACAGCCGCGGATCGAAGAAGATCCGGCGGCCAAGCGCGACGAGCGTCGGATCGGGCGCGAAGTGCGCGGTCGCCGCGTCGATCTTGCCCGTCACCTGCGGCGTGCCGTTGCCGATCGTGGCGACGATGCGCGACGGCGGCGCGCCGGGCAGCAGCGTCGTTTCGGAAGGGGCGGCGTGAGCCGCGAGCGCTACCCCGGCGAGCAGGGGCGCGGCGAATCCGCGTACCGTCCGGCATGCACGTGAAGGAACGGAAGTCGAATGCGATACAGGAAGCGCGGCACAAGCCGCTACCGAAATCCGCAGCATCAGCGACCCGGCCATTTCCCGGGCACGACTGCCCGAACCCACCAAACCGAGGTTGACTCGAACGCCATCGCTCACGGCGCGATGAACCCCGTCTTGTCGCAGGCGAGCGTCGTGCCGGACTGGTTGCACGATGCGAGCAGCTTGCCGGCCGCCGAATAGGCATGGAACACCCAGCCCGTTGCCGGTGCCGCGCGCCGCTCCATGATCAGGAAACCGAAGCTGTTGTTGTGCGACAGCCGTTCGATCACCGCGCCGGGCGCGGGCGTCAGGTCGGCCGGGAACGGGTCGGGCAGCGCGACATCGAGGTTGTCGCCGCCGTTGCCGGACACGATCGTCGCCGGATGCCCGGACGAGAAATTGATCGCCTGGAAGTCGTGTACGTGCCCGTGCAGCGCGACGTGGATGCCGGGCGGATAGTACGCCTGCGCGTTCAGGCTCGACATCACCGACTGCAGCGCGAGATTGCCCGGCGCGGGCGTGCTGCCGGCGATCGGCGCGAACGCGAGGATCGGGTGATGGTTCGTGAAGATCGTCGTCGTCATGCCGGCCTTCGACGCGAGCGACGCCACCGTCTGGAACTGCTTCTGGTAGAGGCGGAATTGCGCGTCGGTCGTCTTCAGCGGATTGCGGCCGACCTTCGCGGTATCGAACACGATCACCTGCGTGCCGCCGCCGAGCGACACCGCATACGGTTCCGAGTAGTTCGCGTCGTCGTCGTGGGCAGGATCGTCGCACGAACGGGCCGTCGAATACGGGCGCGGATCGAGGAAGCGATACCAGCCCTGGCCAGCCCGCGCGCATTCCTCGTGGTTGCCGCGCACGACCACCCACGGCGCTTTCGCGAACAGCGGCGCGGCCGGGCGGAACAGGTCGGCCTGCCACGTATCCCAGCCATAGCCCCACGGGCTGTCCTTGCAGCCGGCGATGTCGGGCGGGCACGCGTTCTCGCGGTAGTGATAGTCGCCGACGTGCAGCACCAGATCCGGCGACAGCTTCGCGACGCTCGCCGCGATCGTGTCGAACGGCCAGACCGTTGCGTCGTTGCACGCCTGCCATGCGTTGTCGGCCTTCTTCATCCGGCAGCCGGTATCGGCGATGATCGCGATGCGCTGCGGCTGCGCTTTCGGCAGCGGCAGCACACGGCCCGCCACGCTCGCCGTTTGCGCGTCGGCCGGCAATGTCGCTTCGCAGACCGATACCGGGAAGCTCGACGGTTTGGAGTCGGCCGGATCGCTCGCGGTCGGTCGTTGCGCGACGGTCGCGGTGCCGGCGCGCAGCGTCATGCGCGACAGCTTGCCGTCGACGGACAGTTGCGGACACAGCGGATCGCTCGCGGAAGCCGGACTGTAGTTCGTGATCACGCGCGCGATCGCCTGGTTCGCATCGCCAATCTCGACCCACGCGGCCTGGACGTTGATCGCGGCACTGGCCGGATCGGCGGGCGTATCGATGCGATTCGAACACGCGGACAGCGCCGCGAGCGCGGCAAGCGGAGCGCAGCGCACGAACAGCGCGCGCGAGAGGAGTCGTCGCATGGGTGGCACCGTGGGAAAGCCGTCAACGATACGCAGCGCAAATGTAATAAATATGAAAGCGAGGTGTGTCGCGAGCGCGCTTGACTTCAAGCCGTCTTGAAGTCGCATAGTCAGGCTCACGATCAACGCGGCACGCGAAGGGGAATCGACGATGGAAACGCACCAGCCCAACGAAGCGCAGTCCGCGCTATGGAATGGCCCGTCGGGGCTTGCATGGGTCGACGCACGGACGTCGCTCGACCGGATGTTCGAACCGTTCGAGACGCTGCTCGCGGATGCCGCGGCGGCATCGTCCGCGCGCAGCGTGCTCGACGTCGGCTGCGGCACGGGGGCGGTGACGCGCGCGATCGCCCGCAGGCTTGGCGAGCACGCGCACTGTACGGGTATCGACATCTCGGCGCGGATGATCGCCGCTGCGCAGGATCGCGCGGAACGCGAAGGTGTCCGCGCAGGCTTCATGTGCGCCGATGCGCAGACGCATGCATTTGCGCGCGATCGTTTCGACCTGATCGTGTCGCGTTTCGGCGTGATGTTCTTCGACGATCCGGTGCGCGCATTCGCGAACCTGCGCCACGCGGCACGCGAGAACGCGCAACTGCGATTCATCGCATGGCGCAGCGCCGCGGACAATCCGTTCATGACGACGGCCGAGCGCGCCGCGGCGCCCTTGCTGCCGAACCTGCCGGCGCGGCAGCCCGGTGCGCCGGGGCAATTCGCGTTCGGCGACCGGCAGCGGATCGCGTCGGTGTTGTCGGACAGCGGCTGGGCCGACGTCGAGATCGAGCCGCTCGATATGGCGTGCGCGTTGCCGGTGCGTGCGCTGGACGACTACATCGCGCGAATGGGGCCGGTCGGACTTGCGCTGCAACAGGCGGATGACGCGACGCGGCGGCGCGTGGCCGATACGGTGCGCGCCGCGTTCGAGCGCTACGTGCAAGGTACGGACGTGCGTTTCGATGCGGCGTGCTGGCTTGTCACGGCGCGTGTGCCGTCTGCGTGACGCAAGGGGAGAGGGTTGGCGAGCCGACGTTCGCCATGCGCGCTGCGGTTGGCCGGCGATGAAGCCGCACGCGTCAAGAATTGCCTTCAGCCACGCCTTGCACGCAGCATGAGCCACGCGCAGCCCGCCGCAACGAGCACCAGCCCGAGCAGCACCGCCTCGACGCCGAGCGCGAAGCCCGACGACATTTCGCCGCTGTTCGGCATTGGCGACAGGTTGACGGTCATCGCGATCGCGCCGCCGGCCAGCAGCGCGATGCAGGCGATCCAGTAGAGCTTGCCGCGCGACGCGGCAGCGCGGATCCGCCAGAGCGCGACGCCGGCGCCGCCGAGGTAAAGCACGGCGAGCGTGATGAGCGCGACGAGGTCGCCGGCGCGATGGTGGAGGAACCCGCTCATTGCGCGGCTCCGTCGATCGTCGCGTATTCGCGCGACGGGGTGAGGGCGATGTGGCTGTTCATTCGGTCCTTGTCTCGTGCGCCGGTACGCGGCTCGCCCGCTCGGCGGTTGCCCAGTCCGTTCGCCACCATCGGCACCAGAAATACGACGAACATGGTGACGGCAAGCGCCATCAGGACGGCCGACGGCTCGAACGCGGTTCGGGACAGGCGACGGGATTCCGGCATGACGGGCATCCAGGTGTGGGCACAACGCGGCGCGACGCCGTCCGGCCACGCGTGCCGCGCGCCGGACCCTGATACGGCGCGTGCCGCGGTGTCAGGATTGCACGAAGGGTCGTGCAGGGATCAACCTGACGGATTGTAAATGTTCGGGAGCAAGTGCGAGCGCCGCGCGATCCGCGCGGTGCGCGAGCGGCCGGCAACGGAAGCGGGGATAGGGAAGAGGCGACGCACCCGGACGGTGCGCGGGAATGCGCATCGTCCGGGGCGAATGGCGGGCAGCGCGTGGCCGCCCCCGTTCAGAACGTCACGGCGATCCCGGCCATGCCGACGAACTGGCCGTGCGTGGTCGACGGCGTGAGCTGCTGCGAATCGCCGACGATCGGCGCCGCATCGACGATCTGGCCGGTGCCTTGCGCGCCGAGCGTCTGCCCGCTCGAATGCGTGTACGCCTGCAGCGCGTAGAGCGTCGTGCGTTTCGACAGGCTGTACGACTCCTTCAGCGAATACTGCTGGTAGCGTGCCGCATCCGACACGCCGTTCGCCTTCGACGCGAGCGTGTACGAGAGCGCGCCGGCCACCGAGAACGCCGGCGTGAAACGATACGCGGCAAGCGCGCCGTAGGTGTTGAACACGGCGGTGTCGGTGAACGCGGAGCCGTTGCCGGGCAGGTACTTCACGTTCGAGTAGTTCAGGCCCATCGTCAGGTTGCCGAGCGTGTAATTGCCGGCAGCCGCGACCTGTTCGACGGCCTTGGCGGTCAGGTAGCCCTGGTTCAGCACGGACACGGCGAAGCTGCCCGACGCGGCGGTCGCCGGGTTCAGGAAGCCCGCCGACGAGCCCGAGCTGTTGATGCGCAGGTAGCCGGCCGCGATCCCGACCGGCCCGTTCGCATAGCGCAGCGCGGCGCTGAACGTGTTGCCCTTGCCGGTCGCGCCGGCGATGCCGCCGAACGCGTACATCGCGCTCGCGGTCAGCCCGGAGAAGGTCGGCGACGTATAGGTGACGGAGTTGTTCACGCGGGTCGTCGTGTCGAGGCCGTCGATGTCGCCCGGGTGCGCGCCCGTCGCGCCGGTCAGCCAGCTGCTCGACGCGTACGGGCCGACCAGCAGGAAGTACGGCGTGTACTGGCGGCCGGCCGTCACCGTGCCGTAATGGTCGTTGCGCAGCCCGACGAACGCCTCGCGGTTGAAGATCGTGCCGGCGGCCGACTGTGCGCCCGTGTTCAGGTTGAAACCCGACTGCAGATCGAAGATCGCGTGCGTGCCGCCACCGAGATCCTCGTCGCCGCGCAGCCCGAACTTCGACGCATACAGGTTGCCGTCGCGCATGTAGATGTTCGAATGGCCTTGCTGGTTGTTCACATAGGCGAGCGAATCGTCGACCACGCCGTACAGCGTCACGCTGCTTTGCGCATGCGCGGCGGACGTGCCGAGCGATGCGGCCGAGAAAATAAGGATTGCATAGCGGTTACGCGGTGCTTTCAATTTCATTGTCGATCTCCAAGTCTCTTCAACGGGGCGGGAGGTTGCGAGGCCTCCTCTGTGGTGGGTGGCGGGCCGCGCGAACGGCCCGCCGGGTCAGGGTGCGATGCGCGCGGTCAGTCGGCGAGTGCGACGACGATGCGCCGCCATGCGCCGTCGGGTGCATCGTGCTCGACGCGTGCGCCGCGCACGGCGAGCTCGCCTTGCAGCGACGCCGGCAACAGGATCTCGACGTGCTCGGCGGGGCGGCTCATGCGGCCATCCCAGCGCACCGATACGCCGAGTACGCCCGACGCCTCGCGTCCGGTCTCGATACGCCACAGCCCGTATTCGCCGTCGCGCCAGCTTTCCGTTTCGCCGTCGTCCTCGACGCATTCGCCGTGGGCGACGCCGTCCTCGACGCGCGGCGCGACGATGAAGCCGCGCGTGTCGGCGCGCGCGCCGAACCGTTGTTCGGCGACGTTCAGCGGCAGCACGCGGCCTTCGCGCAACAGCATCACCGGCGTGTCGAGCGGCGCCGGCAGCGTGACGCTCGCGCCGCCGTCGAACGACTGCGCGCTTACGCAGCACAGCCAGCGCGCGCCGGACGGCAGGTAGACCGTGCGCTCCGTGTGGCCCGGGTCGACCACCGGCGCGACCAGCAGCGCGTCGCCGAGCATCATGTCGTCGCATTCGTCGTAGCAGCGCGCGTCGCCGGGGAAGTCGCCGAAGGTCGGCCGCAGCACGGGTTCGTAGCGCGTGGTCGACAGCCACAGCAGGTGATAGAGATACGGCAGCAGCCGGTAGCGCTGCTTGATCAGCGACGCGATCTGCGCGGTGATCTCCGGATACATCCACGGCTCATTGACGGTGCCGTCGTCGTTCCACGAATGGATGCTGAAGCGCGGCATGAAGATGCCGAACTGCACCCAGCGCAACAGCAGCTCGGGCGACGGCGCGGGGCCGGAGAAGCCGCCGATGTCGTGACCGATGTTCGACACGCCCGACAGCGCGAGCCCGAGGCCCATCTTCAGGTTGTAGCGCAGCGTTTCCCACGACGTGTAGTTGTCGCCGGACCAGGTCTGCACGTAGCGCTGCATGCCGGCGCCGCCGGAGCGCGACACGAGGAACGGCCGCTGCGCCGGCGCATGCGCGCGCTGCGCTTCGCGCGACGCACGCATCATCAGCATCGTCTGCAGCACCTTCGCCTCGCGCGCCGGGAACGGCTGGCCGAAGCCGTGCGCGATCGCGTCGGGCGACCAGATCTCGTATTCGTTGTTGTCGTTCCACGTTGACTCGATCCCGTAGTCAAGCAGGGCCGACGTGACCTGCTCGCGCCACCAGCGGTAGGCGTCCGGTTGCGTGAAGTCGATATACGCGCCGACTTCGTCCCAGAACTGCACCCACGCCGGCTCGCCGGACGCCGAGCGGATTAGCAGCCCGCGTTTCGCCGCATCGTCGAAAGCAGGGTGGTCGCGCAACAGGCACGGCTTGATGTTCGCGCACAGCCGGATGCCGTGATCGCGGTAGTGCTTCACGAAACCCTTCGCGTCGGGAAATTTCTCGCGGTTCCAGTTGAACACGTAGCGCTTCGCGCCGATCGACGTATAGCCCGACGACAGGTGGAACGAGTCGCACAGGATGTCGTGCGCGTCGCACTGCTCGACGAACTGGTTCATCTGCTGCTGCGCATCCGGCGCATCGGTGTAGCTCATCGTCGAACCCGAATAGCCGAGGCCCCATTTCGGCGTGCGCGCCGGCCGCCCGGTGAGCCACGTGAAGCGTCGTGCGGCCGCGAGCGGCGTGTCGGGCGACGCGATGAAGTAGTAGTCGAGATCGCCGTGCTCGGCGACGAAATAGCGATACAGGCCGTGGTAATTGTCGAGCTCGCGGCCCATGTCGAACGAGCAGTCCGACAGCGTGTCGTAGAACAACCCGAAGCCCTGGCACGCATCGGGCGACCACGTGACGTAGAACGGGATGTGCTTGTAGAGCGGATCCGTGTGCTTCGCGCTGTAGCCCATCGCGTCGATGTTGCGCATCTCGAAGCGTGCTCCGGTGCGGTCGAGCTCGCCCGCGCGCTCGCCGAGGCCAAACACCTTGTCGCCGCGCTCGCGTGCGACGTAGTGATACGCGCGCTCGTCCCACCAGCCGAAGTTGTACGCCTGCGTCGCGCGGTCGGCGAGCACCACGCGCCACGCGCCGTCGGCGCCGCGCATCGACCACGTGCAGTGGCCGCCTTGCAGCTTCACGTCGACGCGGATCTGCGCGGTTTCGATGCGCAGGGTGTCGTCGTCTTCGACGAGGTCGTAGGCCGGCAGCGTGAAGCCGCTCAGGTCGAGGCGATCGCGGCCGTCGAGCGGCACGTCGTCGAGGCCCGGCGCGATCGTCCACGTGCGCGGGTTGCGCGGCGTCGCGTCGGGTAGCACGCGTACGCGCACGATGTCGTCCTCGAGCACGAAGAGCTCGAGCGTCGCGCCCGCCTCGGACGCGAGCAGCACACGGTTCGCATGACGGGCGGCGATGCGGAACACGGGCGGATGAAGAAGCGAAGTCATGAAGGCGATTCCTGGTAAGGGCGAAGGTCAGGCGTGCTGGGCGAGCAGGCGTTCCTGCTTCGACTGTCCGCGGATCAGCACCGCGAGCAGCGTGACGCCGATGATGTCGAACAGGCCGAGGCAGGCGAACAGCGGCGCGTAGCCGATCTTGTCGGCGAGGGCGCCGACCATCAGCGAGAAACCGAGGCCGCCGATCCACGCGGCCATCCCGGCGAAGCCGCTCGCGGTGCCGACTTCCTCGGGATCGAACACGTCGGCCGACAGCGTGTTGACGAGCGCGGAGATCATCTGGTGCGCGAAGCCGCCGACGCAGAACAGCGCGATGGCCATGTACGGCGACGACACGATCCCGATCGCCGCCGGCCCGATCATCAGCACCGCGCCGAGCGCGACACCGGCGACACGCGACCACACGAGCGGCAGCTTGAACCGTCTTGCGAGGTAAGGCGACAGGTAGCCGCCGGCGATGCCGCCGAGGTCGGCCGCGAGAAACGGCATCCACGCGAAGATCGCGATCTGCGTGAGCGCCATGTGGCGCTCGGTCGCGAGGTACAGCGGAATCCAGAAGCTGAAGGTTTGCCACGCGGGTTCCGCGAAGAAGCGGGGCAGCGCGATTGCCCAGAAGCGGCGCGCGGTGACGACGTCGCGAATGCGGCGCTTCGATACGGCCGGCATCGTGGCCTGGCCTTCGCTGATCAGCGCGCGCTCCTGCGACGTGATGCGCGGATGGTCGGCCGGCGACCGGTATTGCGTGTACCACAGCGCGGCCCACACGAAGCCCAGCGCGCCGGTTGCCATGAACGCGGATTGCCAGCCGAAGCGCATCGACAGGAAGACGACGAGCGGCGGCGCGATCGCGGCGCCGAGCGACGTGCCGGCGTTGAAATAGCCGACCGCGACGGATTTCTCGCGATCGGGAAACCATTCGGCGACCGCCTTCATTCCGGCCGGAATCGCGGCGGCCTCGAACAGCCCGAGAAAGCCGCGCAGCACGCCGAGCGACAGCCAGCCGGACGCAAAGCCGTGCGCGACGCCGACCACCGACCACAGCATCGCGAACAGCGCGAAACCGAGCCGCAGCCCGATCAGGTCGACGACGAACCCGCACACCGGCTGCATGATCGTGTAGCCGATCTGGAACGCGCCGACGATGTACGAATACTGCTGCGTCGAGATCGCGAACACCTGCTTCAGCTCCGGTGCGAGCACCGACAGGGAATTTCGTGCGAGGTAGTTGAGGATCGTGCCGAGACATACCAGCACGATGATCCACCAGCGCAACGCCTTGACTGTTTTCACTGCTGTCTCCTGATCCGGGCAAGCCGGCCGTTCACGGTCGCTTGTGCCGGCTTGTTTGTACGATGTCCGATCTTGTTGGGCGCCAATTCGTCAGATTTTTGGCAAAATATCGGCGTTCACTCGAACATTTCGAAGCGATTGA
Organism: Burkholderia sp. JKS000303; assembly: GCF_002563755.1. Taxonomy (NCBI): domain Bacteria; kingdom Pseudomonadati; phylum Pseudomonadota; class Betaproteobacteria; order Burkholderiales; family Burkholderiaceae; genus Burkholderia; species Burkholderia sp. JKS000303. Next base: position 4,237,181 of record NZ_PDBZ01000001.1, on the reverse strand, counting down.
AAGCGGATGTTATCTGACGACTGATCATTTTCGAACATCCTATGTTCGAATTCGAATCTGGTCAACGTGAATCTGTATTCGAACGAACTTGTTTGGGGTTTTCCCGATGGACAGGTGAAAACCGGGTGCGAGACGGTGGCCGGGGAGCACGTGCGGAATGCCCGCAGGGCGGGCGCGGGCGAGGTTGACGCGATAGAACGACGTGAAGCGCGCGCCGCAGGGGCGTGACAACCCTGATGAAAATTTATTTTTTTCCTTGCGACAGATTGTGTAAATTGATTTTCATCTACCTTGCAACGACCCTTCGCATGACGCCTCTCGTTCCGCACGATGCCAGTCAGGATGAACCCGCGATCGCCGAGCGCATCGCGTCGGCGATGCCGTTGATGACCCCGATCCACCGTCGCATGGGCGAGTTCGTGCTCGCGAACCCGTTTCGCGCGGCGACGATGCGCATCGACGAACTCGCGCAAGCGGTGAATGCTTCGGTCGCGACCGCGAATCGCTTTGCGAAAGCGCTCGGCTTCGACGGCTATCCGGCGATGCGCGCAGCGCTCGTGCGCGGCTTCGAGGCGACGCTCGGCCCGGTCGAGCGGCTGCGTTCCGCGCAGGAGCAGGAGTCGGGCGTGCGTGGCGCCGCGTGGATCGACGCGGTGTTCGACCAGGCTGTCGCGAACATCGAGAACACGCGTGCGCAGCTGGATGCGAGCGACGTCGAAGCGGTCGTCGAGGCGATCGTCGGCGCGCGGCGCGTGCTGATTCTCGGCGCAGGTTCGAGTGCGTTTCTCACCGGGCTGATGGAACACGGGCTGTCGGTGTGCCACGACAACGTGCAGTCGCTCGCGCTGCTGGGCGGCCCGTCGCACGCGGCGCGGCGCCTGTATACGGCCGACTCGCGCGATCTCGTGATCGCGCTCGCGTTTCCACGCTACGTGAAGGACACGATCGAACTCGCACGCCGGGCAGCCGCACGCGGCGCGCGGGTACTCGGCATCACCGACGGGCCCGATTCGCCGCTGGCGCCGATCGCGTCGCTGAAGCTGTACGTGAAGGCCGAGCGGCGTTTCGCGGCGACGTCGGAGGCGGCCGTGCTGACGATGATCGAGGCGCTGATCGACGCGGTCGCGCTGCGCACGCACCGTTCCGCGAAGTCGGCCGCCGAAATGACCGAATTCCTGTTGCCCTGGCTGATTCAGCCTCAAGCGGCGCAACCGGCCGCCAAACCTTCTTCCACTGGTCCGAAAAAATCATGACTTCACCCGCGATCGTCGCGATTCACGGCGGTGCAGGCACGATCCTGCGCGATGCAATGGATACCGACACCGAACGCCAGTACCGCGCCGAGCTGACCGCAATCCTGGAGGCCGCGCAGAAGGTGCTCGCCGACGGCGGCAGCGCGCTCGACGCCGTCACCGTCGCGGTGCGGATGCTCGAGGACTGTCCGCTGTTCAACGCCGGGCGCGGCGCCGTGTACACGGCCGAAGGCAAGCACGAACTCGACGCGGCCGTGATGGACGGCGCGACGCTCGCGGCCGGCGCGATCTGCTGCGCGACGCGCGTGCGCAACCCGGTGCTCGCCGCGCGGCGCGTGATGGAGGCGAGCGAGCACGTGCTGTTCGCCGGCGCGGGCGCCGACGCGTTCGCGGCTGCGCAGGGGCTCGACGTCGTCGAACCCGGCTACTTCGATACCGAAGCGCGGCACGCGCAGTGGGTGAAGGCGCGTGCGGCAGCCGGCACGATGCTCGACCACGACGCGGCGAGTTTTACGTTCGGCGGGGCTGGGGCTGCACAACCGGCCGAGCCGCTCGATCCGGACCGCAAGCACGGCACGGTCGGCGCGGTCGCGTGCGACATGCACGGCCATGTCGCGGCGGCGACGTCGACGGGCGGCATCACGAACAAGCAGCCCGGGCGCGTCGGCGATTCGCCGATCATCGGCGCGGGCTGCTACGCGGACGACGCGACCTGCGCGGTATCCGCGACGGGCACCGGCGAGATGTTCATCCGGCTCGCGACCGCGCATGACGTGGCCGCGCAGATCGCGTATCGCGGCGCGTCGCTCGCCGACGCCGCGCACGACGTCGTGATGAACAAGCTGCCGCGCCTGGCCGGCCGCGGCGGGATCATCGCGGTCGATGCGCACGGCAACGTCGCGCTGCCGTTCAACACGGAAGGGATGTATCGCGGCTACGCGCGCGTCGGCGAGACGCCCGTGGTCGGCATCTACCGCGACGATGCGGCCTGATTGCGGATCGCACGAGGAGACCTTCGCATGACTTCGAGCCGTAACCCGTCCGGACTGGTGCTGCCCGAGCAGCGCGTCGTTGCCGTCGACGACCTGTCGGTGATGTTCCGCCGCGAAGGCGCGACGTTCGATGCGGTGCGTAACGTGTCGTTTCACGTCGATCGCGGCGAGACGCTCGCGATCGTCGGCGAATCGGGCTCGGGCAAGTCGGTCACGTCGCTCGCGCTGATGCGGCTCGTCGAGCACGGCGGTGGCGAGATCACGAGCGGGCGCATCGCACTGCGTCGCCGCGGCGGCGCGCTCGTCGACCTCGCGCAGGCGAGCGCGGCGGCGATGCGCGGCATTCGCGGCGCGGACGTCGCGATGATTTTCCAGGAGCCGATGACGTCGCTGAACCCGGTGTTTACGGTCGGCGACCAGATCAGCGAGGCGATCGCGCTGCACCAGTCGAAGAGCGCGACCCAAGCGCGCGCCGAAGCATTGCGGCTGCTCGACCTCGTGCGCATCCCGGAAGCGCGCCGCGTGTTCGCGCGCTATCCGCACCAGTTGTCCGGCGGGATGCGCCAGCGCGTGATGATCGCGATGGCGCTGTCGTGCCGGCCCGCGCTGCTGATTGCCGACGAACCGACGACCGCGCTCGACGTGACGATCCAGGCGCAGATCCTGCAACTGATTCGCGGGCTGCAGGACGAAATGAACATGGGCGTGATCTTCATCACGCACGACATGGGCGTGGTCGCCGAAGTGGCCGACCGCGTGCTCGTGATGTATCGCGGCGAGAAGGTCGAGGAAGGCGAGTCCGACCGGCTCTTCGCGGCGCCTGCGCATCGCTACACGCGCGCGCTGCTCGCGGCCGTGCCGCGGCTCGGCTCGATGCAGGGCACCGACGCGCCCGAGAAATTCCCGCTGCTGAAGGTGGACGGCACGAACGCGGTCGCACCTGCACCGGCTGCGAACGACGCCGCTGCGCAGCCGCACGTCGATCCGGCCGCGCCGCCGATCCTGCGCGTGCGCGATCTCGTCACGCGGTTTCCGGTGAAGAGCGGCGTGTTCGGCCGCGTGTCGCAGTACGTGCATGCGGTCGAGCGCGTGAGCTTCGAGTTGCGCGCGGGCGAGACGCTCGCGCTCGTCGGCGAATCGGGCTGCGGCAAGTCGACGACCGGCCGCTCGCTGCTGCGCCTCGTCGAATCGCAGAGCGGCTCGATCGAGTTCGACGGCCGCGACATCAGCGCGCTGAAGGGCGCCGATCTGCAAGCGTTGCGCCGGAACATCCAGTTCATCTTCCAGGATCCGTTTGCGTCGTTGAACCCGCGCCTGACCGTCGGGTTCTCGATCATGGAGCCGCTGCTGGTGCATGGCGTCGCGAGCGGCCGCGAAGCGCAGGCGCGTGTCGACTGGCTGCTGGAGAAGGTCGGCCTGCCGCCGGAGGCCGCGCGCCGCTATCCGCACGAATTCTCGGGCGGCCAGCGCCAGCGGATCGCGATTGCCCGCGCGCTCGCGCTGAATCCGAAGGTCGTGATCGCCGACGAATCGGTGTCCGCGCTCGACGTGTCGGTGCAGGCGCAGATCGTCAACCTGATGCTCGACCTGCAGCGCGAGCTTGGCGTCGCGTATCTGTTCATCTCGCACGACATGGCCGTGGTCGAGCGCATCAGCCATCGCGTCGCGGTGATGTATCTCGGCCAGATCGTCGAGATCGGCCCGCGCCGCGCGGTGTTCGAAGCGCCGCAGCATCCGTACACGAAGAAGCTGATGAGCGCGGTGCCGGTGGCCGACCCCGCTCGCCGGCACGCACCGCGCCAGCTCGCGGCGGACGAGATTCCGAGCCCGATCCGCGCGGTGGGCGACGAGCCGACCGTCGCGCCGCTCGTCGCGGTCGGCCCCGATCACTACGTCGCCACGCATCGCGTCGGCGGTGCGTATTGAGCACCGGGTAACGCCGGACCCGTCGTGTCGCGCGACGCTTCGGCAAGGAGCGCGCGCCATGCAGTACGCAGTCGAAACCGAAACCGAAACGCCCGTGAGGCGTCACCGATCCAACAGGAGCCCAGCAAAATGAACAAGCAGCATCCGTTCCCGATGTTTCGTCCGCGCGCATGCTTCGCCGCGCTCGCCGGCGCGATCGCGCTGACGGTCGCACTGCCGGCGTTCGCGCAGCAGACCGCGGTGATGGCAGTGGATTCGACGTTCACGACGATGGACCCGTACGACGCGAACGACACGGTGTCGCAGGCCGTCGTCAAATCGTTCTACCAGGGGCTGTTCGGCTTCGACAAGGACATGAAGCTCGTCAACGTGCTCGCGACGAGCTACGAGGCCAGCCCCGACGCGAAGACCTACACGATCAAGCTGCGCCAGGGCGTGAAATTCCACGATGGCACCGACTTCAACGCGGCGGCCGTGAAGGCGAACTTCGACCGCGTGACCGATCCGGCGAACCACCTGAAGCGCTACAACATGTTCCGCGTGATCGAGAAGACCGAAGTGGTCGATCCGTACACGGTGAAGATCACGCTGCGCGAACCGTTCTCGGCGCTCATCAACACGCTCGCGCACCCGTCGGCCGTGATGATCTCGCCGGCCGCGCTGAAGAAGTGGGGGCGCGACATCGCGCTGCATCCGGTCGGCACCGGGCCGTTCGAGTTCGTCGAATGGAAGCAGACCGACGACCTGAAGGTGAAGAAGTTCGCCGGCTACTGGAAGAAGGGCTATCCGAAGATCGACGCGATCGACTGGAAGCCGGTGGTCGACAACAACACGCGCGCGGCGCTGATGAAGACGGGCGAAGCCGATTTCGCGTTCCGCATTCCGTTCGAGCAGGCGGCCGACCTGAAGGGCAACGCGAAGGTCGACGTCATCGAGCGGCCGTCGATCGTGCAGCGCTACGTGTCGCTGAACACGCTGCAAAAGCCGTTCGACAACCCGAAGGTGCGCCAGGCGCTGAACTATGCGGTGAACAAGGAAGCGCTCGCGAAGGTGGCGTTCTCCGGTTTCGCGACGCCGGCCACCGGCGTGGTGCCGCAGGGCGTCGACTATGCGACCAAGCTCGGCCCGTGGCCGTACGACCCGGCGAAGGCGCGCGCGCTGCTGAAGGAGGCCGGCTATCCGAACGGCTTCGAGACGACGCTGTGGTCCGCGTATAACAACTCGACGTCGCAGAAGGCGATCCAGTTCGTGCAGCAGCAACTCGCGCAGGTCGGCGTGAAGGTGCAGGTGCAGGCGCTGGAAGCCGGCGAGCGCGTCGCGAAGGTCGAGAGCGCGCCGGATCCGGCGAAGGCGCCGGTGCGGATGTACTACATCGGCTGGTCGTCGTCGACGGGCGAAGCGAACTGGGCGATCACACCGCTGCTCGCGAGCGCATCGGCGCCGCCGAAGCTCGTCAACACCGCGTACTACAAGAACGACGCGGTGGACGGCGATCTCGCGAAGGCACTCGAGACGGTCGACCGCGCGAAGAAGACCGAGCTGTATGCCGACGCGCAGAAGCAGATCTGGACCGACGCGCCGTGGATCTTCCTCGTGCAGGAGAAGATCGTCTATGCGCGCAGCAAGCGTTTGCAGGGCGCGTATGTGATGCCGGACGGCTCGTTCAACTTCGACGAAATCTCGCTGAAATGACGGCGATTCGCCCGCCATGCCGTGCCGGCGGCGCAAGCTGCCGGCACGCTGATTCGACCGGTGCTGCCCCATGCTGAATTTTCTCGCCAAACGCCTGTTCGGCCTGCTGCCCACGCTCGCGATCGTCGCGGTGCTGGTGTTCCTGTTCGTGCACCTGCTGCCGGGCGACCCGGCGCGGCTCGCGGCCGGCCCCGAAGCCGACGATGCGACGGTCGCGCTGGTGCGTGCCGATCTCGGGCTCGACCGGCCGCTGCCCGCGCAGTTCGCGAACTTCTTCGTGAAGATCGCGCACGGTGATTTCGGGATGTCGACGCGCAGCAAGCGGCCGGTGTCGACCGAGATCGGCGAGCGCTTCATGCCGACGCTGCTGCTCACGCTCGTCAGCATGGTGTGGGCGACGCTGTTCGGGATGGCGATCGGGATCGCGTCGGCGGTGTGGCGCAACCGCTGGCCCGACCGCGTCGGGATGACGATCGCGGTGTCGGGCATCTCGTTTCCCGCGTTCGCGCTCGGCATGCTGCTGATGGAAATCTTCTCGGTGAAGCTCGGCTGGCTGCCGGTCGTGCCGGACGGCACGTGGAAGAGCTACGTGCTGCCGTCGCTGACGCTCGGCGCGGCGGTCGCGGCCGTGATGGCGCGCTTCACGCGCGCGTCGTTCGTCGAGGTGCTCAACGAGGACTTCGTGCGCACCGCGCGTGCGAAGGGCGTGCGCGAGCCGATGGTCGTGCTCAAGCACTGCCTGCGCAACGCGATGATCCCGGTCGTCACGATGATGGGGCTGCAGTTCGGCTTCCTGCTCGGCGGCTCGATCGTCGTCGAGGTCGTGTTCAACTGGCCGGGGCTCGGGCGCCTGCTGGTCGACTCGGTGACGATGCGCGACTACCCGGTGATCCAGGCGATCGTGCTGCTGTTCTCGCTCGAGTTCATCCTGATCAACCTGACCGTCGACGTGCTGTATGCGGTCATCAACCCGACCATCCGGTTCAAGTGAGGCCCGCTTGACGTCCTCGCCCGACTAAAAGCGGGCGATTCCCACACCTGGCGATGCACGTCCGCATCGGAGAATGTTCAACGCAGCATTGGTATCACGATCATGCACGACACGACAGCCACTGCAGGCCCACTCTCTTATTCGCAGTCCCGCGATACCTCTCGGCCGCGTCGTGCTGTCTTTCGAGCCGCACGACGAACAGGACTGGGTAGAACCGCTTTCGTCCACTTCCTCGAACGTGGCTCCGTGCGCCATCGCCTTGTAGCGGAGCTTGTTTCGGAAGGACGACCAGGATGCGTCGTAGACGCTCTTCGCCATCCTGGTTCTGGCGAGTTTGGCGGCCGACACGTTGCCGACCGCGATGTAATCGAAGCGCCGCACCAGATCGAGCGCGAGCTTGTGCTGGAAATCTGCTCGGGCGTTCGCCACCTTCGCGTGCAGCTTCGCGATATGCCGCTTGTGCTTGCGTGCTCGCTGCGCTTTCGCCAGCTTTTCCGCCGCTTGCCGGCCGAACCGATCATTGGGCAACTTCTCGCCCGTCGAAAGTGTGGCGAAGTCTTTCAGGCCGAGATCGATGCCGACACCGGAACGGATCGGGCGAGCTTGAACATCGGGCACCTCGATCACGATGTTCAAGAACCAATTGCCACGCGCATCCTGCGCAAAGTTGGTTCCGTCCTTGATCTTACCGTCAGGAAGCGGCCGGCTATTGAACACGCGGAAGGCGTTGCCGGCGAAACGGAATGCGTTGCCTTCACGCTTCAGGTCGCGGCCCTTAAGTGGCACCCAGCCCAGCGATTTCCTGCCGCGATAGCGCAGGTAAGAGCGTCGGTGTTGGCTGCGCGACTTCGCGTATTGCTCGCACGTCGCGTTGATCGTGCCGGAGTGGATGCCGAGCGCCTTGCTGCTCCCCGTCGTCAGCACGTTCAAGTCGAAACCCGTCGGCCACTTCTTGCTCCACTTGAGCGCGTGCTTCTGCGTGTCATTGCAGAAGTTCCAGACGTAGTTCACCGCACGGCTCTGCTGGTTGAGCAGTCCGTTGAGCGACTTCACGCGGTAGCGGTAGACAAGGATCATGCAGGTGATCCTAACTCGTGGAAGAAGCTGCCTGTCAACTGCGTTCCTTTCCTTCCCGCCATCAATGGCGGGGTTTCTCGGAGCTACTGATGAACGCGACTGTCCAGCCCGCGGCGCCGGCCGCATCGGCGGCGATCCGCACGCCGTGGCGCGAATTCTGGCGCAAGTTCCGCAAGCAGACCGTCGCGCTGGTCGCGGCCGGCTTCGTGCTCGCGCTCGTCGTCCTGGCGTTCGTCGGCCCGCACATCGTGCCGTTCGATCCGGAAAACTACTTCGACTACGACGCACTGAACGCGGGGCCGTCGGCCGTGCACTGGTTCGGCGTCGATTCGCTCGGCCGCGACATCTTCAGCCGGATCATCGCCGGCACGCGCATCTCGCTCGCGGCCGGGTTCTTCTCGGTCGCGCTCGGCGCGCTCATCGGCACGTTCTTCGGGCTGCTCGCAGGCTACTACGAAGGCTGGTGGGACCGCATCACGATGCGCGTGGCCGACGTGCTGTTCGCATTCCCGGGGATCCTGCTCGCGATCGGCGTGGTCGCGATCCTCGGCAACGGGATGGTCAACGTGATCTGCGCGGTCGCGATCTTCAGCATCCCGGCGTTCGCGCGGCTCGTGCGCGGCAACACGCTGATGCTCAAGCACATGACCTACGTCGAGGCCGCGCGCAGCATCGGCGCGTCCGACTGGACGATCATCATGCGGCACATCCTGCCGGGCACGGTGTCGTCGGTCGTCGTCTACTTCACGATGCGGATCGGCACGTCGATCATCACGGCCGCGAGCCTGTCGTTCCTCGGGCTCGGCGCGCAGCCGCCGATGCCGGAGTGGGGCGCGATGCTCAACGAGGCGCGCGCGGACATGGTGACCGCGCCGCACATCGCGATCTTCCCGAGTCTCGCGATCTTCCTGACGGTGCTCGCGTTCAACCTGCTCGGCGACGGGCTGCGCGACGCGCTCGATCCGAAGCTGGAGCGTCGCTGATGGGCGCGGTTTCGATGTGGACACAGACGTTGCCGGCCGGGCCGCGCGGCACGATCGCCGACGTGCCGGGCGTGAGCGTCGGCCATGCCACGCTCGACGCGGGCGGCGTGCAGACGGGCGTCACCGTCGTGAAGCCGCATCCGGGCGACCTGTATCGCAGCAAGGTGCCGGCCGGCGCGGCCGTGATCAACGGTTTCGGCAAGAGCGTCGGGCTCGTGCAGGTCGACGAACTCGGCACGCTCGACACGCCGATCGCGCTGACCAACACGTTCGGCGTCGGCACCGTTGCGCACGCACAGATTCGCGCGGCCATCGCCGCGAATCCGCAGATCGGCCGCGACTGGTCGACGGTCAATCCGCTCGTGTTCGAGTGCAACGACGGGTATCTGAACGACATCCAGGCGTTCGCGGTGACGGCCGCGCATTACGACGATGCGTGCCGCACGGCCGCGCGCGATTTCGCGCGCGGTGCGGTGGGCGCCGGGCGCGGGATGTCGTGTTTCGACCTGAAGGGCGGGATCGGCTCGGCATCGCGCGTGGCCGTCGCGGCCGGTCGGCCGTACACGGTCGGCGCGCTCGTGCTCGCGAATTTCGGCCGGCTGCCGATGCTCATGCTCGGCGGCGTGCCGGTCGGGCGCATCGTTGCGCAACGACGCGCCGAGGCGGCTGCGCATGCAGCACCGCCCGAGCAAGGCTCGATCATCCTGCTGCTCGCGACCGATGCGCCGCTCGATGCGCGGCAGCTGTCGCGGCTCGCACGCCGCGCGGGCGCGGGACTGGCCCGCACCGGTTCGGTCTACGGACACGGCAGCGGCGATATCGCACTGGCATTCTCGACCGCGTACACCGTCGCGCACGATGCATCGACCGTCGCGCTGCCGGCCCTCGTGGCCGACGCGGCGCTCGATCCGCTGTTCATGGCCGCGGCCGAAAGCGTCGAGCATGCGATCGCCGACGCGCTGCTGCAGGCCGTGACCGTTGCCGGGCGCGACGGTCACGTGCGGCAATCGCTGCGCGACGCGGTGCCCGATCTCGAGCGCCTGTTCAACGAAGGCAACGCAAGCAACGAAGGACGTTCGACCCAGTCATGAAAATCCTGATCTCGACCGACATCGAAGGCGTCGCCGGCGTGTTCGCCGCCGAGCAGACGCGTGCCGGCAATCCGGAATACGAACGCGCACGGCGCTGGATGACCGCCGAGGCGAACGCGGCGATCGAAGGCGCGTTCGCGGGCGGCGCGCAGGCCGTGTGGGTCAACGACTCGCACGGCGGCTTCCGCAACCTGCTGCCCGACGGGCTCGATGCCCGCGCGCGCGTCGTGCTTGGCAAGCCGCGCCCGCTCGGGATGATGGCCGGCCTCGAACAGCAGCCCGACCTCGTATTCATGATCGGCTTTCACGCGAAATCGCAGACGCGCGGCGTGCTCGCGCATACGATCAACAGCTTCGCGTTCACGCAGGTGTGGCTGAACGGCGTCGAGCTCGGCGAAGCCGGGCTGTATGGCGCGCTGGCCCGCGAATACGGTGCGCACGTCGCGCTGGCGTCGGGCGACGACGTGTTCGCCGAGGAAACGCAGCCGCTGTTTCCGGACGCGCGTTTCGAGACGGTCAAGACGGCCGGCGGCGCATCGAGCGGCGATACGCTCACGCCGGCCGCGTCGTGCGTGCGCATCGCGACCGCCGCACGCGAAACGGTCGCGCACGCGCTGTCGGCCGGCCGGCGCGCCGGCGCGCATCGGCCCGCGCCGGCCATGTGCACGCTGCGCGTGCAGACGGCCGCGCTCGCCGACCTGTTCTGCGTGCTGCCGTCGATCGAACGGACCGATGCGGTGACGTTGCGCTTCGACGGGCCTTCGGTCGAACATGTGGTGCGCACGCTGAACAGCCTGTCGGCGATGTCGTTCATGCTGCGCTGATGCGGGCCGCCGCCATGCTGCCTGCGCGCCGCGCGTCGTCAGTGCCGGGCGACAGGGCTTGCCGTCGCCGCGAGCAGGAACGCTTCGATCGCCGCGGCCAGCGCGAGCGGCGTCTCGTTCATCGGATAGTGGCCCGCATTGCGCAGTACGTCGACGGTGGCGAGCGGATAGCGCCGCAGGTAGGTGCGGGCCATCAGCGCCGCGTCGAACGCCGCATCGTGCTCGCCGATCAGTACCTTCACCGGATGGGCGCCCGCGATCTCGTCGCTGAAATCCGTATCGGCCCACGCACGGAAGTACGCGCCGAACGCCGGCGGCGACGAGCGGGCTGCCGAATACGCGGCTTTCCACTCGACCCAGGCGGCGGGTAGCCGGCCGCCGGTGCTGCGATCGATAATGGTCCGTCGATCGGCGACGTGGCTGGCGGCACGCTCGAATAGCGCGCGTTTCTCCGCGTCGAACGGCAGGCCGCCGGAAGGCACGGGCGTGATCTGCACCAGCGCGCGCACGCGCTCGGGGGCCATGACGGCGACTTTCTCGGTCGCCATCGCGCCCATCGAGTGGCCGACGAGGCTGAAGGTCGCGAAGTCGAGCGCGTCGGCCAGCGCGAGCGCGTCGGCGGCGATCTCGTCGATCGTGTAATGGCCCGCTGCGTCGCGCATGCGGCCGTAACCTCGGTAGTCCATGAAGACATAGCTGAAGTGCTCGCGCGACAGCCATGCTTCGACGGGTTCGAACGCGTGGGCGTCGCCGAACCAGCCGGGCAGGACAAGAACAGGGTGGGGGCCTTCCCCCACGCGATGAAACGTATTCGGCATGTTCGCTCCGATGCAGTGGTCATGCGGCCGATCTGGCCGACGGGTCTTGCGGCCGTCAGGTCGCGCAAGGGTGGAGCGAATCGTAGATCGGGCGAAAGCGGCCCGCCTTCGATATCGGGTCAATGATGATGGAATTCGGGCCGTGAGAAATACGCTGCTAGATCCCTACGAACAGATTCCCCGGAGCGTGGTGGTGACCGCCAACGACTATGCGGCGGGAACAACGTTTCCCGAGCACGCGCACGGGCGCGGGCAATTCGCGTTCGCGTCGCGCGGCACGATCAGCGTGTCGACGCCGCACGGGCGCTGGCTGGTACCGCCGCAGCGCGCGTGCTGGGTGCCGGCCGGCGTGCGGCACGAAATGACGATGACCGGGCCGGTCACGATGCTCAACACGTTCGTGTCCGGCGAGGCCGCGCTGGAGGCGGGGCTGCCCGAGCAGTGCGGCGTATATGGCGTATCGGCGCTGTTGCGCCAGCTGATCGACGACGCGATCGACCTGCCGGCGATGTACGACGTCGACGGCCGGGCCGGCAAGCTGATGGCGCTGCTGGTCGCGGAAATCGCGACGATGCCGCGCCTGTCGCTGCATGCGCCGCTGCCGGCCGATGCACGTCTCGCGAAGGTCTGCCGCCATCTGCTGGCGTCGCCGTCGATCGCGGCCGATCTCGACAAGGTGGCGGCCGATGCGGGCGTTAGCCGGCGCACCTTCACACGGCTGTTTCGTGCGCAGACCGGCGTGAGTTTCGCCGCGTGGCGTCAACAGGTGTGCATGCTCGCGGCGATTACCCGCCTGAGCGACGGGCAGCCGGTGACGCGCGTCGCATTCGATCTCGGCTATGCGAGCGCGAGCGCGTTTACGTCCGCGTTTCGGCGCATCCTGGGCGATACGCCGAGCCGGTATCTGGAGATTCGCCGGTAGCCGGAGCGGCGGCGATGGCGCGACTTTTCCGCGCGCGAAAAAAACGCGCCTGCCGGATTCGGTCAGACGCGCTTAAAGGCACTCGGTCAGAAAAAATGCGCGAACAGCCTGCTGGCGTGTCGCGCATTGCTCGGGGGATTGTTGCCTGTTTCGATTCAATTCCGTTGGTGTGTTGCAGATAGCCAAGCATACGCCGCGTAACGCGCAAACGATATCGTGTGCGCTGCACAATTGATGTGCTGTCGCAGCATGCGTTTGAATCGCCTGTTCGAGATCGGGGGCAGAAGGTGTCAACGGAAGGCTGCGACAGCCGCGATCGGGCATGTCGCGACGCAGCATCGAATGATGGCGCCGTCCAACGAAAAACCGCCGCATGATGCGATGCCAGTCGGTATCGCGCCACGCGGCGGTTCGATGCAAGGCCGGCCTGCGCCGGCGCGTGCGGTTGCGTGCCGGTTCGAGCGTTACACGTCGAAGAACACGGTTTCTTCGGGGCCCTGCATGCGGATGTCGAAGCGGTACACGACGGGGCGGCCCGGCTGCGCATCGCGCTTGGCGACGAGCGTCGCGCGGCGCTCGGCCGGCACCTCGTTCAGCACCGGATCGGCCGCGTTCGCCGCGGCTTCGTCGTCGAAATACACGCGGGTGAACGCGTGCGTCAGGATCCCGCGCATCATCACGGTCACGTTGATGTGCGGTGCTTCGTCCGCGGCGATGCGGCCCGGCTTCACCGTCTCGACGACGAAACGCTGCTGCGGATCGGTGCCCGTGCCGACGCGCGCGAAGCCCGTGAAGCCGGACTTCGCGATGTCGTCGCGCGATGCCGGGTAGCGGCCCGCGCTGTCCACCTGCGTGAATTCGAGCACGGCGTCGCCGACGATGTTGCCGTCACCGTCGAACACCTGGCCGATCAGCAGCACGTGCTCGCCTTCGGCGTGCGATGCGGCGATCGTCGGCGTGAACAGGCTCTTCAGGTCGTAATCGTATTGCTGCGGGCACAGGCCGTAAGCGAAGTACGGGCCGACCGTCTGCGAAGGGGTTTGCTTCAGCGTCGTCATGGTTCAGCGCTCCATCGGGGTGGCGTCGCGGCCGCGCAGCACGATGTCGAATTCGTAGCCGAGCGCATAGCCTTCTTCGGTGATGTCCATCGAGAAGCGCGAGATGAGGCGATCGCGCGCGGCCTCGGGCGTGCCCTGGAAGATCGGGTCGTACGCGAGCAGCGGGTCGCCGGGGAAGTACATCTGCGTGACGAGGCGCGAGCCGAAGTAGTCGCCGAACAGCGAGAAGTGGATGTGATTCGGGCGCCACGCGTTCGGATGGTTGCCCCACGGATACGCGCCGGGCTTGATCGTCAGGAAGCGGTAGCGGCCTTCGTCGTCGGTCAGGCAGCGGCCTGCACCGAGGAAGTTCGGGTCGAGCGGTGTGTCGTGCTGGTCGACCTTGTGCACGTAGCGGCCGGCTGCGTTCGCCTGCCACACCTCGACCAGCGTGTTGCGCACCGGCTTGCCGCCTTCGTCGAGCACGCGGCCCGTGACGACCATGCGCTCGCCGAGCGGCTCGCCGTTCTTCACGGCGTTCTTCGTCAGGTCGTGGTCGAGCGCGCCGAGATCTTCCGCACCGTAGACGGGGGCGTACTGGTCGCGCAGCTTTTCCTTCAGCGGGATCATCGGGCGGGTCGGGCCGCGCTTCACCGACGAACGGTACTCGGGGTGGACATACGCGGGGTGCGACGGCCAGTCGCGCGGCGTGAGGATCGTGGGGGAATCCATCGGGCGTCTCCTGATAGGTATTTCGCGAAGTGGATGGCAGGACTTTAGCCAATCCGGAAAGTTATGCAAAATGACCTTTTTTCGCGAATCGCATAACCGTTCGTTATGTTCGGCCGCGCCAATGAAAATCCGCCGGACAGGAAGCCTGTCCGGCGGAAAAAGCGATCGGGCTTCGCGTCGTCGGTGACGACCCCGTGCACGGCCCTCCAGCCAGCCCGTCGCTGTTTTTTGATATGTCGTTATTGTTGTTATCCGGTCTCCCCGAGCGTGCCCGTGTTGCGTCGTTACCGGCAGCCGGAATCGAACACGATCCCGTCGAATTCGAGCGCCAGCGTGCCGCTGCGCAGCAGCGCGGCCGGTGTCGCGGCCTGCCCGGCGCCGAGCACGTCGGTCACGTAGTTCGCGCAGAACCCGCGTGGCGACAGCAGGGTGAAGCGGTGGCGAAGCAGCATGTCGATCCGCTGTTCGGCCGCCGCGTGCACGTCGCGTTGCGCTTCGACGGTCGGTGCCGCGATCCGGCGTGCCAGTGCGATGCGTGCGCCGTCGGCGCGGGCGACGAAGCGCGACAGCGGCGTGAGCTTCGTTCGCGCAAACGCGGGCTCGGCGATCAGCGGCTCGTCACCCGACGTATCGACGACGATCCCGAACCGGTTGGCCCACGCGCCCGCGCTGCCTGCCGCATCGCGGGACGAGCCGGCCACGCGGATGAACACGAGGTCGCCGACGTGTGCGCCGGCGGCCAGCGTGCGTGCCGTGGCGAGCGGCAGCATCCGATCGGTGTCGCGGGCATCGCGCGAGGCGGGGTGATGCGGGGCCAAGTCGGCGGTTTCGGTTCGGGTGGTCATTGCAGCTCCGTCGTTGTGTGACAGGACGGAGCGGATTATGCAGACAAGTATCCAAAAGTGCTTGCCTGGATAGGTCGGTAGCCTAATATCCGACCTTGAGCATCATTTTTCGATACCAACATGACCGAAACCGCCCAACTCATCGAAACGCTGAAGCGCCAGTTGAAGGCGCAGGGAATGACTTATCGCGACGTCGCGCGTGCGCTGGACGTGTCCGAAACCAGCGTGAAGCGGCTGTTCGCGAGCGGCCGCTTTACGCTGGAGCGCGTCGCGGAGATCGCGCAACTGCTCGGCTATACGCTTGCCGAGCTCGTGCAGGAGGCGTCCGCGTCCGCGCCGCGGCTGAGGGTGCTGACCGAGCCGCAGGAGGCGCTGCTCGTGTCGGACGAGAAGCTGCTGCTCGTCGCCGTCTGCGCGATCAATTACTGGACCGTGCAGGACATCGTGGCGGCCTATAGCTTGACGCAGGCCGAGTGCGTGAAATACCTGCTGATGCTCGACCGGATGAACGTGATCGCGCTGCTGCCGGGCGACCGGATTCGCGTGCGTGTCGCGCGCGATTTCGACTGGTTGCCGGGCGGCCCGATCCGCCGCTACTTCCATGCGCACGTGCTCGACGATTTTCTCGGCAGCCGCTTCGATGGCCCGGGCGAGACGATGACGTTCTCGCAGGGGATGCTGACCGAGGCGGCTGCCGCGGAACTGGAGCAGGAACTGCGGCGGCTGAGCAGCAAGGCGGCGGCGCTGCACGCGGAGTCGTCGTCCGCGCCGCTCGGACAAAAGCACGGGACGGCCCTGCTGATCGCGAAGCGGGTCTGGGAGCCGACCGGCTTTCACGCGTTGCGGCGTCCTGCCTGACGTAGCCGCCGAATGCTTGGGACTATCCGGAAAGTTATGCAAAATGGCATTTCATCGACCTCCGTATAACCGCCCGTTATGAATAACCGAATCGCCGACGGCCGCGTCAAATTCCGGCACCTGCAGTGCTTTCTCGCGGTCGCGCAACTGGGCGGCGTGCAGAAGGCGGCCGAAAGCCTGTCGATCACGCAGCCGGCCGTGTCGAAGACGATCGCCGAACTCGAGTCGATCCTCGGCGTGAAGCTGTTCGAGCGCGGGCGACACGGCGCGCAGCCGACCCGTGAGGCGCAACTGTTCATGCCGCATGCGAACGCGTGCGTGCTGGCGCTGCGGCAGGGCGTCGGCTTGCTGTCGCGCGAGGGCGGGGCCGCCGCCGCGACGCTGGAAATCGGCATGCTGCCGACGGTTGCCGCGTCGCTCGCGCCCGCGCTGATGAAGGCGCTGGCCGCACGCTGGCCGCGCATCGTCGTGCGGATCGCGACGGCCGCGAATGCCGAGTTACTGGAGCGCCTGAAGGCGGGCGCGCTCGAATGCGCGATCGGGCGCCTGTCGGAACCGGAGCGGATGATCGGGCTCGCATTCGAGCAGCTGTACAACGAGCCGCTCGTCGCGGTCGTGCGCGCCGGGCATCCGCTGCTGGCCAGCGCCGCACCGGCCGGCGAACTCGCGCGCTATCCGGTCGTGCTGCCGCCGTTCGGTACGTTGATCCGGCAGTCGGCCGAACAACTGCTCGGCGCGTGCGGCGCGCCGCCGCTGGATTCGTTCATCGAGGTGCTGTCGGTGTCGGTCGCGCGCGCGCTCGCGCTCGAGAACGATGCGGTCTGGTTCGTGCCACTCTATGCGGCGGAATACGACCTGACGGCCGGTGCGCTCGCGCGTCTCGCGTTGCCGGCCGCGGGGACCGACGAACCGGTCGGCCTCGTGCTGCGCACCGATGCACAGCCGTCGCCGGTTGCGCGGACGCTGATCGACGCCGTGCGTGAAATCGCACAGGCGCGGTTCGGCGATGCGCGCGCGCCGCGCACGCCGCGCGGTGTGCGCAAGCCGGCTCGCCGCGCGCGTTGAGACGCGGTGATGTCCGGCGCCGGGCCGGCCCGCCACGCGTGGGCCGGCAGCATGCTGCTCACGGCTTTTTGCTGGCCATTCGGTCAGTAGCGGGCCGCGTCGTGCTTGGCATACCGTATCGTTTTTGGTACGATTTCTGTCAAGACGATGACGAGACAGCAGATTCAGGTCACGCTCGGCGTGCACTTCTTTCGCACGGCGTGCGGCAACGAGCCGGTGCGTGAATGGCTCAAGCGGCTCGGGCAAATCGAGCGCAGGGTGATCGGTGAAGAGATCAAGACCGTTCAACTCGGCTGGCCGCTCGGCATGCCGTTGGTGCGGAAAATGTCGAGGGATCTATGGGAGATCCGCGTGACGTTGCCGCAACGAAGCGCGCGCGTGCTGTTCACGGTCGTCGGCGACACGATGGTCCTGCTGCACGCGTTCTTCAAGCAGTCGCAGGCAACACCGTCCGACGATCTCGACGTGACCGTCGCCCGGCTGAAAGCGCTGACGCGCGCCATCTGAATTCACGGCTTGTGCCGGCGCGTACCGTCGCCGCCGTCAGCCGGCCACGCGATGCATTGGAGTACCTCATGACGACCACGAACCATCCGCATATCGGCAGCGATTTCGATACCTTCCTCGACGAGGACGGCCATCTCGAAGCCGCCACCGCCACCGCGATCAAGCGCGTGATCGCGTGGCAGATCGCGCAGGAAATGAAGGCGCAGCACATCACGAAAACGGCCATGGCCGCGCGGATGAAAACCAGCCGCGCCGCGCTCAACCGGCTGCTCGACGAAACCGATACGAGTCTTACGCTCGCGACGCTCGCGAGCGCGGCCACCGCACTCGGCAAGCGGCTCAGCTTCGAACTGGTGCCAGCCTGATGCACCACGTCACGTGCACGCCGCACCGCTGCGCAGCCGGCGCGCGATGAACGCGCGAGCGCTTGACCGGCGCGTCGTCGCGATCGCACGCACGATCGCCGGCGGGCGGGGGCGCCGGTGCCGTCAATTGCGCCGGCCGGCCATCCGCAGATAAAGCAGCGCACCGCCCGCGAGCAGCAGCGGGCACAGCAAATACCATCCCGTCGTCAGGAACAGCCCGGCCACGGCGACCAGCGACACCCACGCGCAGCGATATGCGATGCTGCCGCGAGGTAACAGCTTCAGCGCGGCGGCCGCACCGAGCCCGTACACCATCACGAAGCACCCGGACGTGACCAGCACGAGCGGTTTCGGCCCGACGTCCGAGATCGTCGTCGCGGCCAGTGCGACGGCCGCGAGCAACGCAATCACGCCGAGGCTGTGACGCGGCACGCCACCGACCTGGCTGCCGTGCGCGAGCCACGCGGGCAGCGCGCCGTCGCGGCCGAGCGCTGCGCCGAGCTTGGCCGCGCCCGCGAAATACGCATTCATCGTGCCGAGCGTGAGCAGCAGCGCGGCCGCGGCCGCCAGCACCTGCGCGTGACCGCCGATGCCGCCCGCGATCAGTTCCGCGAGCGGCGCACCCGATGCGCCGGCCGATGGCCCGAGCACCGCGACACTCGCGACGGCGACCGACAGATACAGCAGGCCGACGACCACGACCGCGATGCCGGCCGAGCGCGGCATGTCGTGCGCGGGCCGGCGAAATTCCGCGGCGAGGTGTGTGATCGCTTCCCAGCCCGCGAAGCTCCACACGAGCAACGCGGCGGCCTGGCCGACCGCGAGCCAGCCGTGCGGCGCGAACGGATGCAGGTTCGCCGCGCGCGCATGCGGCGCGGACGCGAGCACGGCGGCGAGCAGCAGCGTGACGAGCAGCGCCGACAACACGAGCTGCATGCGACCCGATACGGTGACGCCGAACGCATTGGCGGCCGAGACCGCGGCGATCAGCGCGGCGGCCGTGACGATGACCGTCGTGTGGCCGCCGCCCGTGACGGCCGCGACGTAGGCGCCGCCGAACATCGCGGCGGCGGGCGCGCCGGCCGGCACCGCGAAATAGAAGCACCAGCCGACGATCGCCGCGGCCTTCGGCCCGAACGCGCGCCGCGCATAGGTCGAGACGCCGCCGGCGTCGGGGTAGCGCGCGCCGAGTGCGGCGAAGGTGGCCGCGAGCGGCCCCGACAGCACGACGAGCGCGGCCCACGCGAGCAGCGAAGCCGGGCCCGCGACTTCGGCGGCGAGCGCGGGCAGTGCAATGACGCCGGTGCCGAGCACCGCGCCGATATACAACGCAGCGCCCTGGAAAATGGTCAGCGAGCCCGCGTGATGAACGGCGGGCGAATCGGCATGCGACGGCATGAAGGGAAATCTCCGGAAGGCGTGTGTCGGGCCGGCAGGCCCGTACGTCGAATCGTTCGATGCTATCCGAACGCGCGCGACGCTGCAGCCCGGCGTTCAGTAGTCCGCGACGTGTCGCTTGTCAGGCGCTGTCAGTAGCGGCGTGCGAGCCGCAGGCGCGCCTCTTCGCGCGCGGCGGGCGTCAGGTCGGGCGCGTAGTGGAACGTGCCCGACACGAGCGACGCGACGGGCATGCCGTCGCGGAACAGCACGCGATTGCCCGCGAGTGCCGGCACCTTGTCGCCGGGCAGCAGCGTGCCGGCGAGGTTCAGCGGATCGGCGCCGGTCACGCACACGTACTGGCCGTCGCCCGATTGCCGGCGCAGTTCGCGCAGGATCGGGATCGCTTCGGGCAGCGCGAACTGCTCGCCCGCGAGCCCGGCAACGAAGCGCCCGCCGCGAATCTCGCCGCGCGCTTCGAGGCGCTGCAGCGCGCGCACGAGTTCGCGCCAGCTCGGCAGCCAGTCGGCTTCGCGTTCGAGCAGCCGCCAGAACACGACCCCATAGCGGCGCAGCAGCGTCCATACGACGTGTTCGAGCGCATCGGGGTCGGTCACGGCCGTGCCGCGTTTCGGTGCAGGCGCATCGTCCGGCGGCGTCACACGCTGCACGAGCGCCCAGCGGCCCGCATCGTCCATCCCGCCGATCAGGGCGCCGCCGCGTCGCGTGCGCGGCGCATAGGTCGCGCTGCGCTTGACGGCCGGCCTCAGCAGCGCACGCAAGCCGGCGAAGCTATCGGCGTTCACGAGGCCAGCCGACACGAGTTCGCCGAGCGCCTGTTCGAGTTCGACGGGCAGCAGATGCAACTCGTCGAGCAGCGCATCGAAGAACATCGCGCCGTGTGCGGCGAGCGCGTCGCGTACCTGCGTCGCGCGTGCGGACAGTGCCGGTTGCGCAGCGGGGTCGCGCAGCGCCTGCCATGCGCCGAGGTGGCGGCGCGGCAGCAGCACGACCGGCGTCGTCTTCACGGGCGTGCCGGCGGCGCGCGCCGGCGCGCCGATGCGGGTCCACACGAGCTTGCCCGAGCGGCACAGCTCGTCGAGGCCGCCGGCCGTGTAGTCGGTCAGCCGGGCGGGCAGCAGCGCGTCTTCCCATGCGCCGGCCGCGGCTTCGTACCCTTCGAGCTGCTCGACGACGGCCGCGAGTGCGTCGCGGCCCGAGCCGCGCGTGTCGGGCGTCAGGTGCTGCCAGTGCAACAGGAAGCGCATGAAATCGGCGCGCTCGACCGGTTCGATCTCGCGGCGCAGCCGCTTCACCGTATAGCGATGAATGCGCGCGAGCAGGTGGCGTTCGCACCATTCGTCGATCGTCGCGCCCGGCGTGAAGCGGCCGCGCATCACGTAGCCTTCCCGTTCGAGCGCCGCGAGCGCGGTTGCGATCGCAGCAGGCGGCAGGCCGAGCGGCTGCGCGATCGCATCGAGCGCAAGCGGCCCGAAGCCGGTCAGTCGCGCGCGGATCACGTCGACGAGCGCGGCATCGGCTTCCCACGGCTGCGCGCACGCGGCCGGCACTTTCAGCGCGGGCGCCGTGCGCGCGTCGGGGTGCAGCGCGCGAAGGCAGACCAGCCGCTCGACCGGCACCCATAGCGCCGCGCCATCCGGCGTGACGAGTTTCGTCGCACGGCGGCGTTCGGCCAGTTCCGCGAGGCGCTCGGGCCAGCCTTCGTGCGCGCGCGCTTCGTGATCGGCGACGCAGGCGAGCGTGAGCAGCGCGTCGTGCATTTCGTCGGCGTCGCGCACGAGCGGCCACGCTTCGTCGCGCACCGCGTCGATCGCGTCGGCGTCGAGCGCGCCGAGATCGTCCGCCGATTCCGGGTCGCTCCAGCGGCGCGACTGCACGGCCTGCGTGCGGCGCTCTTCGAGCGGTGCGTCGTCGAGGAACGCATACGGTTTCGCGTTCAGGATTTCGGCGGCGAGCGGCGATGGCGCAGGCAGGTCGCGTGCGACCAGCTCGATCGCACCGCTTTCGATCCGGCGCAGCAGCGCGAGCCAGCCGTCGGTATCCATCGCGTCGTGCAGGCAATCGTCGAGCGTCTGGTCGACGAGCGGGTGGTGCGGGATCTCGCGTTCGCCGACGACATTCTCGAGGCACGCGACCTGATCCGGGAACACCGTCGCGAGCAGATCCTCGCTCTTCATCCGCTGCAGTTGCGGCGCGGTGCGCCGGCCGCCGGTGAAGCGCGGCAGCGCGAGCGCGGTCGTCGCGTTCCAGCGCCAGCGCACGCCGAACATCGGCGCGTCGAGCAGCGCCTGGATCAGCACGTGCTCGGCGCTGGCCGAGCGCAGGTAGCGCCACACTTCGTCGAGCGCGAAGCTGTGCGCGAGCGACAGCGACAGAATGATCGCGTCGTCGGTCGCGGCCGCCTGCAGCTCGAAGTTGAAATTCCGGCAGAAGCGCTTGCGCAGCGCGAGCCCCCACGCGCGGTTGATGCGGCTGCCGAACGGCGAGTGGATCACCAGTTGCATGCCGCCCGATTCGTCGAAGAAGCGCTCCATCACGAGCGTGTCCTGCGTCGGCAGCGCGCCGAGCGCCGCGCGTGTGCGCGCGAGGTAATCGGCGATCTGGCGTGCCGCGTCCGGCGACAGGTGCAGATCGTCGGCGAGCCAGCGCAGCGCCGGCGCGAGACGGCTTTCGACGGTGCCCGCTACGGCGGCGGGGACGTCGGCGTCGGCGTCGCTTTGCGAGGCGGTGGTGATTGTGTCGGCATCCGCACGTTTCTTTGCGCTGCGGCGCGTGCCGGGTTTTCCGGGTGCGTTGCTGTCGCTGTTGCCGTTTCCGTCGCCGCTCGCACGTTTGCGCGCACCGGCACCGGTATCCGCCAGCCGGTCGCCGTCGGCGAACAAGCCGTCGAGACGTGCGCGCAACCTGCCGACGGCCGCCGACAGCTCGTCGCTGCGCCCCGGCGCCTCGCCAATCCAGAACGGGATGCTCGGCGACTGGCCCTGCGCGTCCTCGACACGCACGCGGCCCGTCTCGACACGAATGATCCGGTACGACTGGTTGCCGAGCTGGAACACGTCGCCGGCCAGGCTCTCGATCGCGAAATCCTCGTTGACGGTGCCGACCTGGATGCCCTGCGGTTCGAGCAGCACCGCATAGTCGGCCATGTCGGGGATCGTGCCGCCGGACGTCGTCGCGGTCATCATCGCGTTGCGGCGCCCGCGCACCGTGCCGCCGACCACGTCGCGATGCAGATACGCGCCGCGCACGCCGCGGCGGCTCGTGAAGCCTTCGGCGAGCATCTTCATCACATCGTCGAAGCGTTCGCGCGACAGCTGCGCGTACGGCGCCGCGCGCGTGAAGCTTGCATACAGCGCGTCTTCTTGCCACTCCGCGCACGCGACTTCGGCGACGATCTGCTGCGCGAGCACGTCGAGCGGCGCCTCGGGGATCCGCAACGCATCGAGTTCGCCGCGTTGCACGCAGTCGAGCAGCGCCGCGCATTCGACGAGCTCGTCGCGCGACAGCGGGAAGAGGCGTCCCTTCGGCACGCCGCCGACATGGTGGCCGGAGCGGCCGACGCGCTGCAGGAACGGCGCGATACCGCGCGGCGAACCGACCTGGCAGACGAGATCGACGTCGCCGATGTCGATGCCGAGCTCGAGCGACGCGGTCGCGACGAGCAGCTTCAGTTCGCCGCGCTTCAACCGCTGTTCCGCCTCGAAGCGATGTTCTTTCGCGAGACTGCCGTGGTGCGCGGCGATCGCGTCCTTGCCGAGGCGGTCGGCGAGATGGCGCGCCATGCGCTCCGCGGTGCGCCGCGTGTTCACGAACACGAGCGTCGTGCGATGCGCGGCCGCGAGCGCGGCGATCCGGTCGTACACCTGTTCCCACACGTCGGTCGCCATCACCGGTTCGAGCGGCACGTTCGGCAGTTCGAGCGCGAGGTCGCGTTCGCGCGTGTGACCGGTGTCGACGATCGTGCAGTCGCGCGGCGAGTCGGCCGGGCCGCCGACGAGAAAGCGTGCGACCGCGTCGATCGGCTTTTGCGTGGCCGACAGCCCGATGCGCGGCAGCGTACTGCCGGTCAGCGCGTCGAGGCGTTCGAGCGACAGCGCGAGATGGCTGCCGCGCTTGGACGATGCGAGCGCGTGGATTTCGTCGACGATGACCGAGCGCACGCCCGACAGCATCTGCCGCCCCGAGGTCGACGACAGCAGCACGTACAGCGACTCGGGCGTCGTCACGAGAATGTGCGGCGCGCGCTTGCGCAGCGCGGCACGTTCGGCCTGCGTGGTGTCGCCGGTGCGCACGGCGGTGCGGATCGCCGGCACCGGCAGGCCGAGTTGCGCGAGCGATTCGGCGATGCCGGCGAGCGGCGCGTCGAGGTTCACGTGGATGTCGTTCGACAGCGCCTTCAGCGGCGACACGTACACGACGAGCGTCGCATCGGGCAACGCGCCGTCGTGCGCGAGCGCATCGCGCACGAGATCGTCGAGTGCGCACAGGAATGCGGTGAGCGTCTTGCCGGAGCCGGTCGGCGCGGCGACGAGCGTCGAGCGGCCGGCCTTGATGTGCGGCCACGCGAGCGCCTGCGCACCGGTCGGTGCGGCGAACGTGCGGCGGAACCACGCGGCGACGGCCGGGTGGAACACGTCGAGCGCACTGGCGGCGGGGCGGGTGGCGGTGACGTCCATCGGAGCGTTGAAATGGGGTGCGAGCGCGTGGGCGGCCGCGCGTGAATCGTCAGTGTGCCAGACGACGCGTGTACGTGCCGGGCCTTGCACGCGGCGTGCACGCGCGCGTCGTCGATACCCATGAAGATGAGGCACGACGCCGGCGTTTCAATAGACGTGCGCGGACACGACCCTCGCGCATGGCGGGTGCCGGTTCAGATGGAGGGGTGAGGAAGAAAGGGGCGGCTGGCGACGCGCATCACGGCATGAGCGAACGGTTCGCCGCACGACATCACGCATCATCGCGCGACACCGCACGATTACACGCGATGCAGCCAGCCGAGCCACGATTCGAGCAGCGGTGCGCGCGTGCACAGCGATTGCGCGAGCCACAGCGTACCGCCCCATGCGGCAGCCACCACGATCAGGTCGCAATGGCCGCTGTTCCACAGGTTGAGCGAATGACGCCGCCAGATCCACGGCACGCCGAGCGGATTCGGCCAGTCGGCGAGCAGGTGCATCACGCCGCCGCATGCGAAGCCGAACAGCGGTGCGGCCCACAGCGGATACGGATGATGGGTGAGCCCGTGCCATCCGAACGCGAGCAGCGCGATCCAGCCGATGCCCCAGTGCGTGAGGGTGCGGTGTGTGATCCACAAGCGGCGCTTGCGCGACCACCATGCGAGTTCGAGCCAGTCGGGCGCGGTGCCGCCCGCGACGCCTGCCACGAATGCGGCGAGCATGCCGGTGTGCCAGAGGCCCGTTGCGCCGGTTTGTGCGACGAGGACGGCGGCGGCGACGCCGGCTGCGATGCCGGTCGCATGATGTGCATTGTGTGAGGCCATACGAAGCGAAACGAGAAAGCGTGAAGCGGCGCGTGAACGCAACAGATGATGCGGCGCGAAATCGGGGCGCTATCTTCGCAGATACGCGTGTGCCGCGGGCGCTCGATTGCAGGTTTTTTTGCGTGCGCCGCGCGTTGGGCGCGCACGACGCAACTTTCGGTTTTTGTGCACTGCGCGATCGTGCGCGACGCATGAAATTTCGACCGGTCCGTGCGGCGGTTTTTACACGGTCGGCATGTGGGGCCGCACACAATTTGCGCGCTTTCGTCGCGCACCGCGTGTTCGACCCTTTTTGTCCCCCTATACTACGAAACCGCACGTGGCCGTCGGCGCGCCAGCGGCCGTAAGCGGATCAGGTGCCTTTCCTGCCTGAAGGAGATCCATATGGGGGACATGCAATGACTACGCTGAATCGCTTCAAAACATCCGCCGTCGTGCTCGCGACGGTGGCCGGCGTCGGTTTCCTGCCGAACGCGCCCGTCTATGCGAAGGGCCCGCAGCCGGCGGTCCTGACGAGCTCGGCGGTCGCGGTGGCCGACAAGTACAGCGCGGATGCCGCGGAGCGGATCTTCAAGGAAGGCGGCAACGCGATCGACGCGGCCGTTGCCATCGCGTTCACGCTCGCCGTCACGTATCCGGAAGCAGGCAACATTGGCGGCGGCGGCTTCATGACGATCTACAAGGACGGCAAGCCGTACTTCGTCGACTATCGCGAACGCGCGCCGCTCGCCGCGACGAAGGACATGTACCTCGACAAGGACGGCAACGTCATCAAGGGCATGAGCCTGTACGGTCCGCGCGCGGTCGGCGTGCCTGGCACGGTCGCGGGCATGTGGGAAGCGCAGAAGCGTTTCGGCAAGCTGAAGTGGAAGCAGGTGCTCGCACCGGCGATCCACTATGCGCGCGACGGCTTCGTCGTCGACGAACAACTGGCGCAGCGCGGCGTCGACGCATCGAAGGAGTTCGGCGGCAAGACCAACTTCGACAAGTATTTCTCCGGCCTGAAGGCCGGTGTGAACTTCAAGCAGCCCGATCTCGCCGACGTGCTCACGCGGATCTCCAACGACGGCGCGGAAGGGTTCTACAAGGGCAAGACGGCCGAGCTGATCGCCGCATCGATGAAGACGGGCGACGGCAACGGGCTGATCACGACCGAGGATCTCGCGCAGTATCGCGCGGTGTGGCGTGAGCCGGTGCAGGCGAAGTGGAACGGCTACGACGTGATCACCGCGCCGCCTCCGAGCTCCGGCGGCATCGGTCTCGTGCAGCTGCTGAAGATGAAGGCCGACCTCAAGAAGGACTTCGAGGGCGTGCCGCTCAACTCGCCGCAGTACATCCACCTGGTCGCCGAAATCGAGAAGCGCGTGTTCGCCGACCGTGCGCAATACCTGGGCGACCCCGACTTCTACAAGGTGCCGATCGCACAGCTGACCGACGACGCGTACATCGCGAAGCGCGCGGCCGAGGTCAACCCGAAGGAGCCGTCGGACACCAAGAGCGTGCAGCCGGGCCTCGGCACGACGATGCCGGAGAAGGCGGAGACGACGCACTTCTCGGTCGTCGACAAGTGGGGCAACGCGGTGTCGAACACATACACGATCAACGGCTATTTCGGCTCGGGCGTGATCGCCGACGGCACCGGCATCGTGCTGAACGACGAGATGGACGACTTCTCCGCGAAGCCGGGCGTCGCGAACATGTTCGGCGTGGTCGGCAGCGATGCGAACGCGATCGAACCGAAGAAGCGTCCGCTGTCGTCGATGTCGCCGACGATCATGACGAAGGACGGCAAGGTGTCGCTCGTGATCGGCACGCCGGGCGGCTCGCGGATTTTCACGTCGATCTTCCAGGTGATCAACAACATCTACGACTTCAAGATGCCGTTGAAGGCGGCCGTCGGCGCGATGCGTTTCCACCATCAGCTGCTGCCGCCGAACACGATCTTCTGGGAGCCGTACCACCCGATCGAAGGCGAGCTCGCGAAGCAGCTCGAAGCGCGCGGCTACACGCTGAAGAGGCAGGACTTCAGCGGCGACATCCAGGTGATCAAGATCGACGGCAAGACGCCTGAGGCGATGGCCGATCCGCGCGGGCGTGGCGTCACGCGGATCATTCACTGACAAGCGTAAGATCGGTTGCAGTCGACGTGCCGATCGAAATAGAAGCCGCCAAGATATCAGGCGGCTTTTTTAATGAATCGATTTTTTAAGATTGCTGTCGTATTATTTAATGATTTGCGGGGTAAAAATTAATATGGAAGAAGGCTACAAATATACATTGGGGATGGTCGGTCAATCGCATTTTATGGGTGTGGCGATCGATGCGATAGGAACACTCGAAACTACGATGAACGAGGGAGGGTGGGAAGCTGCTCCGCAGTATTTCAGGGAAAATCCCGTTCTTCGTATAACGCAGAAGATAACTGCATTTTCTGGAATGGAGGTTGTTGGTGCAGTGATGGCTTTCACAGCAACATGTTTTGCGAAGAAGGTTTTTGATGAGTTCTATGACCGCCTCATGAAGAGGAAGGTTGGCGAGTGTGTTGAAGGAATTATTGAGAAATTCAAGGTTCCAGATGGGAAGCTGATTGAATTCAGGGATGTCGTATATTTCAGCGACATTGATCTGGCGGTAGTTGTTCGCTTTCTAACTAAAAACCCTGACGCAAAGCGTGTCGATGCCCAACTCATTGCAGGGCATCGCATTGCATACGATTATGTTTTGGCAAATGGAAGGAAAGCACCTGTCCACTGCCATCGAATTCTGGAGGGTAAGGTCGACGCGGACCCGGAATTCTTTGTCAGTATGGACGATCTGCAAGACAACGATCGGGTACATCTGGCGAACACTACGGCGCGAGGTCTACCGGCTAAGAATCTCGCGTGAAAGTCCCGGGATAAGGCGTGGAGGACCGACGGCGGAGCATTTTCCGCCGCGTTACCGCTTCAGCAGCGCATGCGCATGCACGATCTGTTCGGCAAGCTGGTTGATCGAGATGCGCCGCTCCATCGCCTGCGAGCGGATCTGCTGATACGCCTCTTCCTCGCTGATGCTGTTGTGCTGCATCAGCAGTGCCTTCGCTTCCTGCAGCGTGCGCGCGGACATCACGCGCTGTTCGAGCTGCGCGATGCGGCGCCGGTATTCGTCGTGCCGGCGGCTCTGGTGACACGCGAGCGCCATCGCGCTCAACAGCCCGAACGAACGCACGGGCGTCGTCACCGCGCTTTGCGCGTCGATGCGCAGCATCAGTTCGAGGATGGTCGGGCTTTCATAGGTCGTGACGGCGATCACCGGCGGCCGCGCATCGTCCTCGAGCCACGGGATCGACAGGTGCAGCAGATCGGGCCGCACGGCGAGAATCACGAGATCGACGCTCTCCGGCAACTCGGCGGGCGGCGGCCAGCGCTGCTCGCTCGGGCAGCCGATACGCGACAGTTGTTCGACGATCAGCAGGCCGTTGTCGTCGTCCGGGTAGTACACCATCACGCGAAGCGAACGGAGTTCGGCGAGCAGGCGCGGCGTCGAGCGGATCGGGGTGCGGGCGCGCATCGTCGGCTAGGCCTTCAGTTCGTCGGGCGTGTGCACGCGGTCGCCGAGCGAATGCGTGACGAGATACGGATCGGGATGCACACGCCGCGTCGCTTCGCGCACGATCGTGAAATTGCCGTCCGCCGTCGCGCAGCCGATGCGCGGATACAGGCACGTGTGCTGCGTGAGCCGGTCGATCTTCACGCGCCCCTGCGGCGCGTCGAATTCCGATTCGGCGAGATGCTCGACGAGCCGGTCGCGCTGGTCGGTGCCGGCACGCGCGAGCGCGTTCGCGAACAGGTGGACCTGGAAATACGCGGCTTCCCACGGTGCGGACGCATTCGCATCGTCGCCGAAGCGCGCCTTCAATTGCGCGATGCAGCGCCGGTTCACGTCCGAGTCGACGGTCTGGAAATAGGGCGACGACGTGTAGTGGCCGGCTGCGGCGGCACCCATCTGGCCGAGCTCGATCTCGGACGTCGTCAGGCTCGCGATCGGCATCTTGCGCGCGTCGAGCCCGGCTTGCGCATACGCGCGGTAGAACGCGGCCGTGCTGTCGCCGACCAGTGTGCTGAACACGAAGTCGGGCGCCTTTGCGCGGATGTCGGCGACCACCGCCGCGAAATCCTGCTCGGACGCGACGAGCGGCATGTAGACCTCGCCGAGGATCTGGCCTTCCGGATGCTGCGTGACGAGGTCGATCATGATGCGGTTCGACTCGTACGGGTAGATGTAGTCGGACCCGACGAGGTACACGCGCGCGCCGAACTGCGCGGTCATGAACGCGGCGAGCTGCACGCTGTTCTGGTTCGGCGCGGCGCCCGTGTAGATCACGTTCGGCGAGAATTCGAAGCCTTCGTACAGCGTCGGGTAGAACAGCAGCTTGTCCCACTTCTCGACGATCGGAATCAGCGCCTTGCGGCTGCTCGACATGTACGCGCCGAACAGCACGTTCACGCGTTCGGTGGCGATCAGGTCTTCGGCAAGGCGCGCGTAGACGGCCGGATCCGAGCATGCGTCACGCACGACCGGCACGATCTCGCAGCCGTTCGCGCCGCCGGCTTCGTTGATCTCGGCGATCGCCTGCAGCGTGCCGCGCAACTGGCTCTGACCGAGGTGCGACGTGCATCCGCTCTGCGAGAACAAAACGCCAACCTTCACACTGTTCATTCGGTCTTTCCTGTCTCTTCCGGATAGGGCCGTCAGGCGGTCAGCCGCCCGGCCGCCTGTGCGACGACGGCGGGCAGGGCGTCGCCGTTCGCCGCGTGAACGCAGCTCGGGCCGACGCCAAGTATTGTAGACAAGCCGGGCGGCGTGCCGAACGACAAACCCGCGATCGCGACGCCGCGCCGCCGGCCGTGGCGTGCGGCATGGCGCGCATCCTCGACGAGATAGCGCGGGTCGAACACGTCGATGTCGGCCGCTTCGCCGTCGCCGATCATCAGCACGGCGGCGCGCGCGGATGCGGTCTCGCGACGCAGCAGCGCAAGCGCGTGGCGCAGCGCGGCGCCGGTACGCGTGCTCATCCCGGCGTCGGCCGCGAGCAGCGCCGTGCGGCGCGACGCGTCGAACGCATCGTCGAAATCCTTGAAGCGCGCGTAGTACACGCGGTGCCGGCCGTCCGACGTGTAGCCGTGCACGGCCCAGCGCCGCCGCTGCCGGTCGAACAGGTCGCCGAGCACGAACGCGGCGCGTTTCTCGAGCGCGGCGACCTGCGCGGCTGTCGACGCGGACAGGTCGAGCAGGATCAGCACGGGCCCGCACGCATCGTGCGGGACGCGGCGGCGGAATACGCGCGGATCCGGCGTGTGCCCGGCGCGCCGTGCGATGCGTGCGGCGATCGCCGCATCGACGTCGAGCGCGTCACCGTCGAGCTGGCGGCCGACGCGTCGCAGCAATTCCGCCGCGCGTGCCGGGCGCATGTGCCGGGCGGCGCGCCGGTCCGCGTCCACCAGCGCCGCGAGCGACGGCGCTGGCGCGGACGTGAGCGGCGCGCGTTCGATGATCGTCGCCCAGTCGCGCCGTTCGCGTCGCGTATGGCAATTCCACTCGGGATAGCGCGGCGCATCGGCGGGCGGCGCCGGGGTGTCGTCCGGCTCGTTGCTGTGGCCGCCGGTCGCGGCCGACGTGTCGATGCCTTCGCTGCCCGCGCGTTCCGACGCGGCGGCCGGCTGTGTCCACAGCCACGCGTTGTCGTCGCGATAGCGCAGCCACGTGCCGTCGTCCGGTTCGAAACGCACGCGCATCTGGCCGAGATCGTTCGCGAGCCGCGACGCGATCGTCCGAAATGCGCGGTAGTCGTCGAGCCGGTCGCGCAGCGCGTCGAACAGGCGCGCGCCGGTGTCGACCCACGGATTGCCGTCGCGATACGAACGATCGAACAGCGCTTTCGCGAGTCGCGCGCACAGGCGGCCGAACGTGAGCCCTTCGCGGTCGATCGGCGCGAACGCCGGCGCCCAGAAGGTCGCGAGCCCCGGCCATTCGCAGGCGAGCAGCGTTTCGACGCGGGCATCCTCGATCAGGCCGGCGATCGCGATGCCGATCGGCGTGAGCGTGCCGACCGGTTCGCCCGGCGGCGAGTGCCGCCAGTGCGCGAGGGCGTGTGCCGCCGCGGCGACACGCGCATCCGGCGGCAACGCGCGCGGCACGCGCAGCGTCGCTTCGCCGAGCGTCGTGCGCGGCGCGGCATCGTCGAGCTGCACGCCGGTTTCGCGCGCGGTCATCCCGTGCAGGAAGCGGGCGAGCTGCAGCGCGTTCAGGTCGGCGCTCATGTCGCGAAGTGAGCGGCGGCCATCGTCTGCAACGCGGCGCGCGTGTCGGCGTCGTCGGTCGCCGCGTCGCTGATCGCGATCCGGCACGCATCGAGCGGCGCGAGCCCCGCGACGATCAGCCGGGCCGCATGCACGAGCAGGCGCGTCGATGCGCCTTCGTCGAGCCCGTCGCCGGCGAGCGCACGCGTGCGCTGCGCGAGATCGACGAGCCGGCGCGCGGTTTCCCGGTCGGCGCCGCTTTCGCGCATCACGACGTCGGCTTCGTGTCCGGCATCCGGGTAGCCGAAGTCGAGCGCGACGAAGCGCTGCCGCGTCGACGGTTTCAGCCGCCGGTGGTCGCCGTGATAGCCGGGGTTGTACGAGATCACCAGATGGAAATCCGGATGCGCGTGCACCACCTCGCCGAGCCGGTCGAGCGGCAGCACGCGCCGCGAGTCGGTCAGCGGATGGATCACGACGGTCGCGTCCGGGCGTGCCTCGACGATCTCGTCGAGATAGCAGATCGCGCCATGCCGTGCCGCGAGCGTGAGCGGCCCGTCGGCCCAGTAGGTGCCGTCGGCGTCGAGCAGGTGCCGGCCGGTCAGGTCGGCCGCCGACGTGTCGTCGTTGCACGCGACCTGGATCAGCGGCAGGCCCATGCGCCACGCCATGTATTCGACGAAGCGCGTCTTGCCGCAGCCGGTCGGCCCTTTCAGCAGCACCGGCAGATGATGGCGGCAGGCCGTCTCGAACCAGTCGGCTTCGGCGCCGGCCGGCTGGTAGAACGGGGCATCGGCGATGCGGTGGCCGGCGAGCGGATCCGCGGCGAGCGGCGTATCGCGTGCGCTCATCACCACCTCCCCGTCATCATCAGCATCCCGGGCAGCCAGCACGTGCCGACGCCGATCGCGATCGTGTAGCCGGGCAGGAAACGCACGCGACGCTTGAGCCCCAGCGCGACGAAGAACAGGAACCACAGGCTCGACCACAGCAGCCACATCGCACCGAAACGCAGGTCGTGCGACGTGCCCGCATAGACGAGCGCGCTGATCGCGACGAACAGGCAATACCAGCCGAGGCCCGCGCCTTGCAGCCCGCGCCACTGGACGGCGGCGAGATACAGGTACGTGAACGCGAACAGCAGGCCGCCCGCGCTCGAGAAATACTGCGGCGGCGCGGATGCCTGCACGAGGCCGGCGAGGTTGATCAGCAGCGCGAGCAGTCCGACGAGCAGATTCAGGCCGGCCGCATCGCGCGGTTCGATGCGGCCGGTGAGCGCGACGCCGTTGACGACCAGCACCGCGCCGATGAAAAAGAGAGCGACACCGAGCATGATGAGGGCTCCAGAATGAGGCGGAGCCGTTCGCGCACATGGCGCGAACGGCCGGGCAGGGGCTGCGTGCTCAGCGGTGCGCGGGCGCTTCGGCCGGGATGCCCTCGATCGGGCATTCCGGCGTGCCGGGTGTAGCGCGCGTGAGGCGTTCGACGGCCTGGCGCGTGCCGTCCGGGTCGTTCACCCAGTTCGCATAGAACTCGAACGGGCATTGCGCGACGCCGTTCGGCGATTCGCCGGAACCGATCTTGCCGGTGTAGCCGCGATGCAGCAGCTTGTACAGGTGGTTCTGCGACTGCATGTTGCGGCGCGCGTCGCGGATCAGGCTCACCGACAGCTCCGCGTACTGCACGCCGTTTTCCTCTTCGCCACATTCGCCGAGCGTGCGGCCGTCGAAGCCGACGATCGCCGAGTGGCCGAAATACGAATACACGCCGTCGAAACCCGATGCATTCGCGACCGCGACGTAGCAGTTGTTCATGAACGCCATCGCCTTCGACACCAGCACCTGCTGATCCTTCGCCGGGTACATGTAGCCCTGGCAGCGCACGACCAGCTCGGCGCCACGCATCGCGCAATCGCGCCAGATTTCCGGGTAGTTGCCGTCGTCGCAGATGATCAGGCTGATCTTGAGCCCCTTCGGGCCATCGGCGACATACGTGCAGTTGCCCGGATACCAGCCTTCGACCGGCACCCACGGCATGATCTTGCGGTACTTCTGCACGATCTCGCCCTGGTTGTTGATCAGCACGAGCGTGTTGTACGGCGCCTTGTTCGGATGCTCCTCGTGACGCTCGCCGGTCAGCGAGAACACGCCCCACACGTTCGCCTTGCGGCACGCGGCCGCGAAGATGTCGGTTTCCTCGCCGGGCACGGTCGACGCCGTGTCGTACATCTCCTGCGCGTCGTACATGATCCCGTGCGTCGAATACTCGGGGAACACGATGAGGTCCATGCCGGGCAGGCCGCGCTTGATGCCGACCACGCGCTCGGCGATCTCGCGTGCGTTTGCGATGACCTCGGCGCGTGTGTGCAGGCGCGGCATCTTGTACTGGACGACGGCGACGCCGACGGCGTCGTTGCTGCTGGAAATATCGCCATGACGCATGGTGTGCTCCTGGTTCGGGTGACGAAGTGCGTTTTCGAAGGACAAAAAAAAGCCCTTGCCTCGACGAGCGAGGCAAGGGCTTCTTTGCCGGTCCGTTCACCCGACAACGCTGTCGGATAACGGGAATGCGGATAGGGTGGCCGCTTGCGGCGGCCGGCACGGCGCGGGCTAGCGGACCCGGGCTGCGCACGATCGTGGGACGTCTTTGTCCACCGGAATCGATGGGATGCACTCTATGCAAAGTTCTTTTTGGATGCAACACCACGTATACCCCTGCACGGCATGAAGGCCGTGGGAGCGGGCGGCGCGTGGCCGGGTATGCGAATTGCGCGGCGCAATGGCGCAAGGTGAGGGTGAGTTTGGTTGGGTGTGATGCGGTGACAGGTGCGTTGCTTCGAAGCCGCGAGATGTGCGATACGTGAGAAGGTGTTTTGGTAGAAGGTTGTGTGTGCAACTAAAAATGAGCGTGTTCGCGAGTGGTGTGTGACGCTCGATCGTGGTCGGTCGGCAGGCTGTTTTCGACGAAATTTCATGTCTCGTTCAGAGGCTTCTCGTCGAGCGCGGATTGCGAGTATCGCCATGCCGCTGCAGACAGCTTTTTCCGGATGCGAGAGACGTTGCGCTGCTGATTCGGCCTGTCGATCGCCGTGCAGTAGTCAGCGTGTGGAGGCGAGACGGTCGACAAGGTGTACGCGAGTCAGTCAAGTCGGTGGGAGGTTCGGGGCGCGTCAAAGTCGGGGTTCGGTTTGACGTTGTCCGACGGACGATGTCATGACGGTACGGGCATCGCGCCCGAGCGGCCGTCCCAGCCGCGATACCGTCGTCACGCCGGCGCCGGTTACGCCTCCGACGGGGGTTCCCCGGCCGTTTCATCAATTTGACGCGCGACACTGAGATAATGGCGGAGTTTGGCTGCGTCAACTGAAGGAAGGAGGCCCCATGGGCGACAACGCTACCCGCACCGAGACCGACAACCTCACCGATATGGCATCGCTCGAAGCGCGACAGCGCCGCTTCGAGGAGGATCTCGTCGACGCGTACGACGAAGAGCTCGAGATGGAGCTCGACGACCGCCGTTTCGACGACGGCGACGACCTGCTGTTCTCGCAGGAGCGCCGCGAAGCGCGCAAGCAGTATTTTCGCGAGCTGTTCCGGCTGCAGGGCGAACTCGTGAAGCTGCAGGACTGGGTCGTGGCCACGGGGCACCGGCTCGTCGTCATTTTCGAGGGGCGCGACGCGGCAGGCAAGGGCGGCGCGATCAAGCGCATCACGCAGCGGCTGAACCCGCGCGTGTGCCGTGTGGCGGCGCTGCCCGCGCCGAGCAACCGCGAGCGCACGCAATGGTATTTCCAGCGCTACGTCGCGCATCTGCCGGCCGGCGGCGAGATCGTGCTGTTCGACCGCAGCTGGTACAACCGCGCGGGCGTCGAGCGCGTGATGAATTTCTGTACCGATGACGAATACGAGGAGTTTTTCCGCTCGGCGCCGGAGTTCGAGAAAATGCTCGCGCGCAGCGGGATCCAGATCGTCAAGTACTGGTTTTCGATCACCGACCATGAACAGGAACTGCGTTTCCAGAGCCGGATCGAGGATCCGCTGAAGCAATGGAAACTGAGCCCGATGGACCTCGAGAGCCGCCGCCGCTGGGAGGCCTATACGGCTGCGAAGGAAGAAATGCTGCAGCGCACGCATATCCCCGAGGCGCCGTGGTGGGTCGTGCAGGCTGTCGACAAGAAGCGCGCGCGGCTGAACTGCATTCGCCATTTGCTGGAGCAGGTGCCGTATCACGAGGTGCCGCGTCCGACCATCGATCTGCCGATGCGTGAGCACCATGAGGACTACATCCGTCGTCCGGTGCCGGACGACATGATCGTGCCGGACTTCTATTGAGCGGATGAGGCCGGCCGGGCCGGCCGGAGATGCGTGCCGTGCAACGCGGCGCGCGTCGATCGCGGATCGGGCGCGCGGTGCGGAGGCAGCCGGCGATGCAGTCCGGCGCCCGGCCGCGCCGGATTACAGATCGGGGAAGCCCGAGCGCCCCTGCGTCAGGTCGAACAGCTCGGCTTTCGCGGCCGCCTCGGCCGTTTCAGGCAGCTTGATTACCAGCTTCACCGTCATCCCGTAAGCACTGTCCACCAGTTCGTAACCCGCCTGTTCCATCCAGCGGCGCACCCGCGCTTCGTCGGGGTAGCCGATTTCGATCGCGAATCGCGTGTAGCGAATGCGCTCGACCCGTTCGGCATCGAGCAGCGCCGATGCGATCGCGTCGGTATAGGCACGCACCAGGCCACCGGCGCCGAGCTTTACGCCGCCGTAGTAGCGGACGACTGCGCCGAGCACGCCGTCCAGATCGTGATGGCGCAGCACTTCGAGGATCGGTCGGCCGGCGGTGCCCGACGGTTCGCCGTCGTCCGACATGCCCGACTGACCGCCCGCAAGCAGCGCCCAGCACACGTGGGTGGCTGCCGGGTGCTCGTCGCGCAGGCGTTGCAGCGCGTGCATCGCGGCGTCGCGGTCCTCGACGGGAATCGCGTGCGCGATGAAGCGGCTCTTGCGGATTTCAAGTTCCCGGGTATAGGTGGTGGCGAGCGAGTAAGTCATGTTCCGGGTGATTGAAAGTCTTGAAAAATCAGCAGCTTATTTTGTCTGTTGTTTGATTCCGGGCTGATCGATGTCGACCGGTGCGGGCATGGTTTGCCTACAGGGCGCCTACATGGATGGAACGGAATTGACCCTGAACCGCAATGCGTCTCGGCCGGAAGAGGATATTTCCGGCCCGGTTGCGATGTCAGGGAAGGTGGACTCCCTTGCCCGACGGGCGAATTCGGCAAGCGTCATCCACGGCAATGCGGAGCGGGGAGGAATCTCGTGATAGTACGTCCGGCAACCGTCAATTTTGCTCTGTGCGTCGGCCAATGACAAGAACCAATGCGCGTTCAGACATTCCCGTTGCAGGACCGCGTGAACGCGTCGATACCCGCAATGCGCGCGCACGGCGGCGATCTTCTTGACATGCATGAGTAGGGCCGGCGAATCGCGCGCGACTGACTGGTATTGATACCGCGAGCGGGACATGACAAACAAGGCGCAGGTCTTCGTCAGGCTTGTTCGATAGCGATCGCGCAATTCATCGATCAACATGCGCCGTTCAACTGCGCGTTTTCCTTCTCGAGCCGGCGCAATCGGCGCAACCCGGAAGGCCATAGCCCTTCGAATTTCTTCTTCCAGTTGTAAAACGTCGCCTCGCTGATTCCGAATTTACTCGGCTTGCTTCAGTGCAGATGCGGTCTGATCTTCCGTGAACTTGCTCGTCTTCATGGCACGGCCTTCGTGTCCGCTTGGACACATCGTCCGGATTTCTCTGCTTTTGGGCCGGGCGATTTCGTGGGTCAGGGGCACCGCCGGAGCCGCTCCCGCCTATTGTCGGTTATGTCCGTCATTTTGGCGTTTTTCGGCTAGATATCGAACCCCGTACGCCTGCCCGGATTCGATACGATGCGCAAAAACGCTGTTGCCACGATGCCCGCACACGAAGCGCGCGATGCCGGCACGCCGATCATTGCTTTTTTGCCGGGGATCCGTTGTCCATGCAGGGAATTTTGGAGCATCTTCTTGAGCGCCAGGTGTCGCCCCAATGGCGCGGATTCCTGGAGGCACTGGTCGGCGAATTCACCGATCAGCTCGATCGAGACGAGTTGAGACAGTTCATGGCACGCGTCGGCATGCGCTTCGCGGCTGCCCATCCGCTCGGCTCCTGCGAATCGACGGACGACCTCACGGATGCATTGAACGCGCGCTGGCGCGACATGCAGTGGGGTTACGCAGAACTGTCCGACGAACACGAATTCCTGCGCATCGTCCATTACGCCGCGCCGTTGCGCGCGCTCGGCAATGACCATCTCACGTGGTCCCCGGCCTTTTTGCAAGGTGCGTATCAGGGGTGGGTCGACAGCGTCGGCGGGACCGGCCTGCGCGTCGTGCAGGACATTGCGCCGCCGGACGGCGTACGGATCGAACTGCGCGTTGCGCGGGCAAGGAACTGAGCGGCCTGGTCGAACGGAATTTCAGCGAGAAAAAATGGGCACGCTATGTCGACTTCACGGGATATCGAATCGTTGTTCAATCGTTTTGGCGGTGATGCCGGACGCTATCACGAAGTACGTGCCGAAGCGGATGCCGAGAAGGCGCGTGTGCGTTGGCCCTTGCTCGGCGGTGTCGAGTTGCGCGAGAGCGAACCACATGGGCAGCCGGATCCGGGATCGTCGGAAAACGGGCAGAGCCCGGGCAATATCGTGATGACGGACACACCCGTGGCGGTGATGCCGGACGCCGACAACCGGGATCAAACCGTGTGCCTGTTGAAGAAACTGGTCGGAGGGCCGGCGACAACCGACAGTCAGGGCCCGCAAGGTTCTTCGGATCCGCTGGTTCGGATGTTCGAGCGGCTGCGCACCGAGGAGAGGGGCGAACGGCCGAAGATGCCATCGGCGTGGACGAGCCGCTCATGAAGATCGTCGCGATCGCTTCGGCAAAGGGCGGCGTCGGAAAGACGACGCTGGCAGCGAATCTCGCCGCCGTCATGGCCGCGTCGCGGCGGCGGCGCGTGAGCGTGGTGGATCTCGATCCGCAGAACGCGCTGAAGCTGCATTTTTGCGTGCCGCTTGAGATGAAGGAAGGGATTGCCGACGCCGCGCTGAACGGACTGAGCTGGCCGGCCATGGTCATCGACGGGATGACGGTCATGCCGTTCGGCGTGTTGAGCGAAGCGGATCAGCGTCGCTTCGAGCGACTGCTGGACCGCGATCCGTTGTGGCTCGCGCGGGGGCTCGCGGCGCTCGGGCTCGGCGACGACGACATCGTGATCGTCGATACGCCGCCGGGCTCCTCGGTTTACATGCGCGCCGCCCTGACGACTGCGCATTTCGTGCTCAATGTCGTGCTTGCCGACGCGGCATCGTACGCGTCGATCCCGCAGATGCGGCGGATGCTCGACGCCTACGCCATGACCCGCGCGGATTTCGTGGGCGACGGCTATGTGGTCAATCAGGTCGACCAGTCACGCGAGCTGGGCCGCGATGTGCTGCGGGTGTTGTACGACAGTCTCGGGGCGACACGGTTCGGTGGCGTGATTCACACGGATGAAGCGGTCGCGGAATCTCTCGCGTGCCGAACGACCGTGAGCCGCTACGACCCGCGTTCGCAGGCGGCTGCCGATTTGAATGCGTGCTGTGCATGGCTCGAGCGGGCGCTCGAGCGGCGTGACACCACGCGGAGCGTCGCTTGAGCGCCGGCGGGGATGTCTCGCAGCCGTCGGCGGTCGATCGGTTCGTCGATGCGTTGCCCGGAAGCAGTTGGTTCGTTACGCTGCCGGTGGCGGTATGCGCGCTGCTGGCGCTGTATTTCGTGTGTACGGTGCCGCTCGACAATGTCGGGCAACTCGTGTTTGCGACATGCTGCATCGCCTGTTCGTTGGTGGTCCGGCGCCTGGACGGCCGCTACGCGACGCTCGTCATGATCGTGCTGTCGGTGGCGGCCACCGGCCGGTACATGTACTGGAGACTGTCCGAGACGCTGGTGTGGCTGCATCCGCTCGACGCGGTGTGGGGCACGTTGCTCGTGGTGGCCGAAGTCTATGCGGCGGCGGTGCTGCTGCTCGGCTACTTCCAGACCGCGTGGCCGCTCGGGCGCAAGCCGCTTCCGTTGCCCGCGTCGCGCGCGCATTGGCCGAGCGTCGATGTGTTCATCCCGACGTACAACGAACCGTTGAGCGTCGTCAAACCGACCATCTATGCCGCGCTCGCGCTGGATTACCCGGCCGACAAGCTGTCGATCCACGTGCTGGACGACGGACGTCGCCCGGAATTCCGCGCGTTTTGCGAATCAGTGGGGGTGCGCTGGACGACCCGCGATCACAATCGCCATGCGAAGGCCGGTAACCTCAACGAAGCGTTGACGATCACCGACGGGGATTACATTGCGATCTTCGATTGCGACCATGTGCCGACCCGTTCGTTCCTGCAGATTGGTCTCGGCTGGTTCATTCAGGATCCGAAGCTGTCCATGCTCCAGACGCCGCATCATTTCTTTTCGCCGGATCCGTTCGAGCGAAACCTCGGCATTTTCAGGGAAGTACCGAACGAAGGCGAATTGTTCTACGGGCTCGTGCAGGACGGCAACGATCTCTGGAACGCGACGTTTTTTTGCGGATCGTGTGCACTGCTGCGCCGCTCGATGGTGGAAGAGATCGGCGGTATCGCGACGGAGACCGTCACCGAGGACGCGCATACCGCCCTCAAGCTGCATCGCCGCGGCTATACGACTGCGTATCTTGCGATACCGCAGGCGGCGGGGCTCGCCACCGAGAACCTGACCGGACACATCGGTCAGCGGATCCGCTGGGCACGCGGCATGACGCAGATCTTTCGCGTCGACAACCCGTTGTTCGGGCGCGGACTGACGGTGAGCCAGCGGCTGTGCTATCTGAACGCGATGATGCATTTTTTCTACGGCATCCCGCGGCTCGTGTTCCTGACTGCACCGTTGTCGTTCCTGTTCTTCAACGCGCACGTGATCCATGCTTCCGCGACGATGCTTGCGCTCTACGCGTTGCCGCACGTCGTGCATGCGACCGCGACGAACTCACGGATGCAGAGCCGGTTCCGGCATTCGTTCTGGGCGGAAGTGTACGAGGCCGTTCTTGCGTCGTACATCGCGTTGCCGACGTTGCTCGCGCTGATCAATCCGCGGCTGGGCAAGTTCAACGTGACGGCCAAGGGCGGGAAAATCGACCGCGGCTACTTCGATTGGGCCGTTTCGAAACCGTACCTGAGCCTGGTAATCCTGAACGTGCTGGGCGTCGCGATGGGTGTCCTGAACCTGTCGCTCAATCGCCATGTCGGCAGCGAAGTCCACACGACGGCGTTCAACCTGGCGTGGACGACCTACAACATCCTGATTCTGGGTCTCGCTGTCGCAGCGGCGAACGAACGCCGGCAGGTACGCGTTTCTCATCGCGTCGCAGCGCGGATTCCGGTCATGCTGCGCTTCGCCAATGGCCGGACGCTGGCATGCGAAACGCGTGACTACTCGGAGGGTGGCATTGGCCTGGTGGTCCCCGACGATGCGCGCATCGCGAGCGGCGAAGCGGTCTCGGTTTCGCTGTTTCGCGGCGTCGACGAATGCGCGTTTCCCGGGGTGATCGAATATGTCGAACCGGGACGTGTCGGCATCCGGTTCGAGAGCCTGTCGCAACAGCAGGAGTTCGATCTCGTTAGTTTGACCTTTGCCCGCGCGGACGCATGGGTCGACTGGACGGACGGCCGCCGGCCCGATTCGCCGCCTCGTGCGTTCCTGCATCTTGCTAAGGTCGGCGTGCGTGGTGTTCTTCGGGTGAGCGCGCGCCTGTACGCGGACATGCGTACGCTCGGCCGCGGCGATCGAAACAACGACAAAAAATAAAATGAAGGTGGAAAGGATGACCTGGGCGTCGCGACAGCGCGGCAGCACGCGCCGCAAGGCGTGCAATTCGCAAGGCGCGGCCGCCGCAGTTTCTGCTCGTGTCGGCTGGTATGCGCGTGTGTCGCGCGGGATGCTGTCGATCGTATTCTTGGCAATGGCAGGCGGCATCGCATCGGGCAACGGTGCATCGGCCGCCGAGATGCAGGCGCATGGTGCGGCCCGGGCGGCGGATGGCGCGATGTCGTCGGGCGACGTTGCTCCGCCATCGCCGGCCATACCCGTCGGGCCCGCCACGGCGCGGCCGCCGCTGCTCGCCGAGCCCGTTCCGGCGGCTGGCGTCGAGCGCCGTCGCTCCGGCGCGGTGCCGACCACGGCCGAGCCCGGTACGCTCGTGCCCGGCGGCCGGCGCCAGGTACTGACGTTCGCGGATCTCGGCGCGCGCGACCCGCTGCAGTTGCGGGGCACGGACGGCCAGAACGGCATTGCGTTCTCGGTTCGCCGCGACGAGGTCGTCACGGGCGCGACACTGCACCTGATCTACAGCTACTCGCCCGCGCTGCTGCCGGACCTGTCGCAGCTCAAGGTGCTCGTCAACGGCGAAGTGGCGGCGACGCTGCCATTGCCGGCCGATCAGGCCGGGATGACGGTTGCTCGCGACGTGTTGATCGATCCGCGCTTCGTTACCGAATACAACCATCTCAATGTCCAGCTGATCGGTCATTACACGAATGGTTGCGAGAATCCGGCCAGCTCTTCGCTTTGGGCGACGGTGAGCAATGCCAGCCGGCTCGACCTGACCTATGCGGCGCTGCCTGACCGGCCGGAGCTTGGCGTCTTGCCTGCGCCGTTCTTCGATTCCCGGGACGTACGGCGGCTCGAACTGCCGTTCGTATTCTCCGCGCGACCGCCGCGGGAGACGCTGGAAGCGGCGGGGGTCGTCGCCTCGTGGTTCGGCGCGCTGGCCGCCTATCGCGGCGCGCGGTTTCCGGCCACGCCCGGCGGCCTGCCCGAATCGGGCAATGCCGTGGTGTTCGCGACGGCCGGCGATCGTCTGGACGGGGTGACGCTGCCGTCGATCGACGGACCGACGCTCGCCATCGCGGAGCGGCCGGCGCCCGCCCATGGCCGGCTATTGCTGGTGCTCGGCCGAACGCCGGGAGAAGTGAAGGTTGCCGCGCTTGCACTCGCGCTCGGCAGCAAGACGCTTGCGGGTACGCACGCCACGGTGAGCCGACTCGCGAACGTTGCGCCGCGCGTGCCGTATGACGCGCCTGCCTGGCTGTCGTCGGCCCGCCCGGTGCGGATCGGTGAACTGGTCGAGGGACGCGCGCTCAGCGTGTCCGGATACGACGCGGGCTCCGTTCGGATCGACCTGCGCGTGGCCCCCGACCTGTTCACGTGGAATACGCGCGGCGCGCCGATCGACCTGCGTTATCGCTACACGCCGACGCTGCGCGCAGACCAGTCGTCGCTCAACCTGAGCGTCGGCGATACGTTCGTGAAGGCGCTGCCTATCCCGTCGCGGGGATCGTCCCGCTGGAGCCTGGATCGCTACCTGCCATTCGTCGCCAGCGGTATCGACCGCGCGACGCTGCACGTGCCGCCGTTGCTGCTCACGCCGCGCACGCAATTGCAGTTGCACTTCTTCTACGAGATACCGGACAAGGGCGAATGCACGGGGCGGCCGCTGCAGAACGTCGCGGGTTCGATCGATCCGGACTCGACGATCGACGTGTCGTCGTTTCCGCATTACAAGGCGTTGCCCGACCTCGCCGCGTTCGCAAACAGCGGATTTCCGTTCACGCGGATGGCAGACCTGTCGGACACGGCCGTCGTGCTTCCGGCCGAACCATCCGCGGACGTCTACGGGCTTTACCTGCTCGCGATGGGTCGCATGGGTGCGTCGACGGGCTATCCGGTG
Organism: Burkholderia sp. JKS000303; assembly: GCF_002563755.1. Taxonomy (NCBI): domain Bacteria; kingdom Pseudomonadati; phylum Pseudomonadota; class Betaproteobacteria; order Burkholderiales; family Burkholderiaceae; genus Burkholderia; species Burkholderia sp. JKS000303. Next base: position 4,194,207 of record NZ_PDBZ01000001.1, on the reverse strand, counting down.
AGCGGGGTAACGGTGACGGACGCCGGTGGTATCGGCGCGTTTGCGTCCAAGGACCTGCTGATTCTTGGTGCGCCGGATACACAGCCTCTGCTGACCCGCTGGGCGGCGCGCATGCCGTTCGACACGGATCGCGACGGCGGCATCATCGGCCGGGCCGGGCGAGAGCGCGTGCGAGCCGGCCTCTCGATTGTCTCGGACGGCGCGAGCGCGCTGATGGTGGGCTTCGAGTCGCCGTTGCGCAAGACGCGCAGCGCCGTCGCGTTGATCAGCGCGACCGGGCATGCGGACGAGGTGCTCGGCCACGCGCTACTCGACGACGACATGCTCACGTCGATCCAGGGGGCGATGGTCGTGATTCGTGATCGTTCCGTCTCGGTGACGTCGGACGAAACGTCGTACCACGTCGGCGCGTTGCCGCCGATCACGTACCTGCGCTGGATCCTGTCGACCCGTCCGCTGCTGCTTGCGCTGTTCAGTGTGCTGGCCGCGATCGCGGCGGCGGCGATCTTCTACCGTTTGCTGCGTGCGCGGGCGGCGCGCCGGCTGAAGGAGTGACATGCGAGACCGACGGTTACGCGGGCTTGGTGCTCGCGCGGGTGGTGTCGCGAGTCTTTTGTTCGCGCTTGCGCTGCCGCACGCGGCCAGCGCCGGCAGCGATCCGCTGAAAGTGCTCGTCGATCAGGGGCGATACTGGCAGGCGCACGGTCGAGGCGATCTCGCGGCACAGGCCTGGAACAAGGTGCTGGGTGTCGATCCGGATCAGCCCGACGCGCTGTTCGGCATGGGCATGGTGCTCGCCGATCGCAAAGACGTCGACGGTGCGCGCCGCTATCTGGAGCAGTTGCGCCGTATCGCGCCCGGCTTTGCGCGGATCGACGAGCTTGGCCGGCGCCTGGGCGACGTGAGCGCGCGGGACGGCGAGATCAGCGAGGCCCGGCGGCTCGCGCAGATAGGGCAGAGCGCGCAGGCCGCGCAGCAGTATCAGCACGCGCTGCAAGGCGCGCCGTCGTCACCGGCATTGCAGCTCGAGTACTTTCAGGCGCTCGCGTCCACGCCGAGCGGATGGGGCGAAGCGCGGCGTGGCCTGGAACGTCTCGCCCGCGACAACCCCGACGATCCGCGCTACGCGCTCGCGTATGCGCAACACCTGACCTATCGCGACGCGACGCGCCGCGACGGCATCGCACGGCTCGAGCAGTTGTCCGCCGACGAGAAAGTCGGGAAAGAAGCGCGCCAGAGCTGGCGCCAGGCGCTGCTCTGGCTGGCGGCAAGGCCGTCGGATCAGGCGCGTTATCTCGCGTACCTGAAGGCGGTGCCCGACGATCCGCCGGTCAAGGCACGCTACGACAGCATGGTGCGACAGGATCAAGCCGGTCGCGGGCACGAACAGCAAGATGTGTCGAACGAAGCCCGCGGCCGTGCGATCGAGGATGGCTTTGCGGCACTCGATCATGGCGATCTTGATGCGGCGCGGGCCCGCTTCGATGCCGTGCTCGGCAAATTGCCGAACGACAGCGATGCGCTGGGCGGTCGCGGTATCGTCGAGCTGAAGCAGGAGCGCTTTGCGCAGGCTCGAAGCGATCTGGAGCGTGCGTCGCGAGGCGGAAATGCGGCGCGCTGGCGTGCTGCGCTGGACAGTGCGACGTACTGGTCCTACACGAGCGAGGCGCTGGGCGCGCAAAGCAACGGCGACTTCGGGCGGGCGAAAGCGCTGTTCGAGCGCGCGATTCTCGCTGATCCGTCGAACGCCACCGCGCAGGTGCTGCTCGGCGACGCGCTGCTGGAGAATCGCGATGCGCGTGGCGCGGAGCAGGCGTACCGGATGGCGTTGCGGCGTCAATCCGACAATCCTGACGCGATACGCGGCCTGGTCGGCGCGCTTGCCGCTCAGGGACGCGGCGACGAAGCGTTGCAGTTCGCGACGCAACTGAGCGCCGAGCAGCAATCGAAGGCCGGCGGCCTCGACCGGCTGCGTCGTACGGCCGAGGCGGCGCAGGCGCGGCAGGCCGAAGCGCGGGGCGACCTGGGCGCGGCGCGCAGCTTGTTCGAGGATGCGCTCGCGGGCAGTCCGGACGATCCGTGGCTGCGGCTGGATCTGGCACGCGTGTATGTGCGGCAAGGTGCGATCGCGTCAGCACGCAGCGTGATGGACGGATTGCTGGCCGAGCGGCCCGACATGCCCGACGCGCTCTATGCCGGTGCGCTGCTTGCCGAGCAGACGCAGGACTGGAGCGTCGGGCTGCAGCGCCTCGAGCGCATCGCGCCCGCGCAACGCACGGCGGCGATGACTACGTTGCAACACCGTCTCTGGGTTGGCCAGCAGGTTGCGCTCGCGACGCGGATGGCGCGCGAGGGCCGGCGCGCACAGGCGCTCGGCGTGCTGCACGACGCGGAGGGAATCGGCCTGTCGATGCCGGCGCTCGCGGCACAGCTGTCGGCGGGCTATGTGCAAGCCGGCGACATGTCGCGTGCGCTCTGGATCGTGCAACATGCGCTCGCCCGGGAACCGGACAACGCCGGCGTGCTGCTGCAATACGCGCGGATTCTGCTGACCGTCCGCAACGATGCGCTTCTGGGCGACACGATGCGCCGGCTCGCCGCAATGCCACTCTCGCCCGCGCAGCGCAGCGACGTCGAACGCCTGAACCTCGAGATCGTCGTGCGTCGAGCCGATGCGGTACGTCAGGACGGCGACCTTGCCGGTGGTTACGCCGTCATCGCGCCCTGGCTGGCCGCGATGCCCGAAAGTCCGGAGCTCCAGGCCGCGCTCGCGAGGCTGTATACGTCGGCGGGCGACGCGCCGAACGCGCTGAAATGCTATCGGGTCGCGTTGGCCCGCCAGCCCGACGATACGGGATTGCTGGCTGCGGCGATCTATGCGGCGAGCAGCGCGAAGGCATGGCGCGACGGCGAAGCGTTCGCAGCCGCCGCGCTGCGCATTGCGCCCGATGACGCTGGGCTGCTTGCCGCGACGGGCCGTCTGTACCGCGCGGAGGGGAATCTTTCGCTCGCCGCAAAGTATCTGCAGCGTGCACTGTTGGCCGCCAATACGCCGCCCCCGAGCAGCAAGCCGGCGCGGTCGAATGTTCCGCGTGGCTGGGAAGACGCGATGCAGCGCATCGGCGCGAACCCGCTGCCCGGAACCAATCCGTTCGAAGGCAAGACCGCCGTCGATGTCGTGCGCCCGTCGACCGGCTCAGGCGCGGCACTTCCGCTGCCTGGCATGCCTTCGTGGTCCACCCCGTCTTCTTCTGCTCCTACCGTGCCCTATCCGACGATGCCGCCCGCACCGCCCGCGACCTACGTTACACCGTCCACCATGCCGGAAGCACGCACGGCGCCGACCGCCGTATCGCCGCGGGCAGCAATGAGCGATCCCGGCGGTTATGGCCAGGAGAGCGTTGGCGCGGGGGAGGCGGGGCGTGCCGCATCCGCACGGCGGTATCTGCCGTATCGAGAGCCTGCCGCTGGCGTACCGTCGGCTGGAGTGTCTGCCGAGTGCGTGTCGCCGGCCGATTCGGGCGACGGCTGTGTCGGCTACGTCGCCACGCCATGGCCGATGTCGCCGGCGTCGCGCGCCGCGGCGGCGAGCGCATCGCCGATGGCCTCCACGCCCCCCGCCAGAGCGAGCCGGACGCCGCGCGGTGGCGCAACGGTCCCCGTCGCGCGATCGTCCGTTCCTGCGCAGGCGTACGGGCAGCCCGATGCATCGTCTCGCTATATCCCGCAGCCACCGCCAGGCTATGCGAAAAGCACGGTTGCGGCCCGGTCGGGGCTGCCGGATGCGGGCACGGACGCCAGCGGACAGATGCTCGATGTCGCGTCGGAGCTTGCCCAGGTGAACCGCGAGCAGGCCAGCGCGGCGACCGGCGGCCTCGTGTTCCGGAACCGCACGGGCGAAGCGGGGCTATCGGGCCTCACCGATATCGAGGCGCCCCTGGAAGGGCGTATCAAGGCGGGTAACGGTCACGTCGTCGTGACGGCCACCCCGGTGATGCTCGACGGCGGAAGCTCGGGCACCGATGTGCCGACTCTTGCGCGTTTCGGCGCGGGGCTTGCGATGTCGGCTGGCGGAGGCTCGCCGGGTTCTCAAACGGCGAGCGGCGTCGGTCTCGCCGTCGGCTACGAAGGCAAGCAACTGAAGGTCGATATCGGCGCGACGCCGGTCGGGTTCCCGTACCAGGATGTGGTTGGCGGCGTGCGCTACAACGGCGCCATAACCGATCGCGCCGCGTACTCGCTGGCCGTCACGCGTCGCGCGGTGACCGACAGCCTGCTTTCGTTCGCCGGCGCGCGCGATGCGAGTGCCGGCCTCAAGTGGGGCGGCGTGACGCGCAGCGGCGCGCGCGGCGCGCTGAGCTGGGACGACGGCACCAGCGGCACGTATGTCGCGGGTGCGTTCGACTACTACGACGGCCATCACGTGGAGCGGAACTTCGCAGGCAAGGGGAGCGGTGGCGCCTATACGCGGCTGTTTCGCGACGCCGACCGTACGCTCACCGTGGGCGTCAATGCGACGTGGATGCGCTTCGGCAAGAACCAGTCGTATTTTACGTACGGCCAGGGCGGCTATTTCAGTCCGCAGCAGTATGTGATCCTGAACATCCCGGTCGAGTATGCGGGGCGAACGGGTGCGTTCGCCTACGATCTGAACGGTTCGTTCGGGGTGCAGCATTACCGGCAGAACGCGGTGCCGTATTTCCCGCTCGATTCCGGTATGCAGGCGCAAGCGGCGGCGAACGCAGCCGCCAGTCAAGCGGTGGGGCTCGACTCGGGAGCCGTATATCCCGCACGCAGCAAGACCGGCATCGCCTATTCACTCGCCGCGCGCGGCGAATACCAGGTGGCCCCGCAGCTCGCCGTCGGCGGGACTGCATCGTTCGGCAATGCGTATCAGTATCGCGAGTGGACGGCAGCCGTCTACCTTCGCTACAGCTTCACGCCGCAAGGCGGCATGCCGCCGTTCCCGCCGCGCGCGTTCACGTCGCCGTATCTCGCGGAAGCCGACTGACCAAAGTACGGTGTCGCTTTTTCGATAAAGCGACACCGTCGCCATCGGTCGATGAAATCATAGTGAGCCGGCTCGATGCGATGCGCGAACATTGCGTTCGCCATCCGGAAACACCCGGCGAACGTCGTGTCGTCCGCCGGGTGCACCATTCGTCACGGAAATCGCATAGTGGCGCGGGGCCAGGCGCCGAACGATGTTCCGCCCGACGCCCGACATCCCGTCACCGCTTGCTCAGCTGCCCTGCAGCCGGATATCGCGCGACGACGCACCGACATACACCGTCCCGCCCGGCACGACCTTCCAGCCGTTGCGCGACGTGTCCCACACGCTCTGCATCCGCGGCGACACGGTCACGTGCACGTGCCGCGCCTCGCCCGGATTCAGCCGGAGCTTGTCCCAGCCGACCAGCCGCTTCGGCGGTTCATCCTTGTACGGCACGCCGAGATAGACCTGTGGCGTTTCCGCGCCGGCGACACGGCCGTCATTGCGCACGGTAAACGCGACGCTCAGCGAGCCGTCCCGTTGCCGCGACACCGACAGCCCCGAATACGCGAAGTGCGTGTACGACAGCCCGTAGCCGAATTCGAACATCGGCTTGAGGTTGTGCGCGTCGTACCAGCGATACCCCATGTCGAGCTTCTCCGCGTAGACGGGATCGTTCTCGAACGTGCCGTTTTGCCCCCACGTCGGCGTATCCTGGTCGCGCGCCGGGAACGTGACGGGCAGCTTGCCGGACGGATTGACCGCGCCGAACAGCACGTTCGCGATCGCCTTGCCGCCGGCTTCGCCCGGATACCACGCGTCGACGATCGCCGATACGTTGTCCTTCCACGGCATCAACACCGGATTGCCGCTTTCGACGACGACGACCGTGTGCGGGTTCGCACGCGCCACGGCTTCGACGAGTGCATCCTGGTTCGACGGATTCGCGAGGCTCAGGCTCTGCAGGTCGCCGAAATCCTCGCCGGCCGGCTGCGCGACCACGACGATCGCGACGTCCGAGCGGCCCGCCAGCGCCGCTGCCTGGTCGATCTCCTGCTGCGTGTACGCGCGGAACGGCGACTGCTGATCGCTGTTGCCGGCGAACGTGACTTGTGCTGCCGGTGCGAGCGCGCGGATCGCCGCGACGATCGGCACGTCGACCTTGAGCCATGGATTGCGCCACCAGCTGCAGCCCGTCGACGATCCGAACGTGAGACCGCCGCAGCCCGCGAACGAACCGGTGACCGGATCGCGCGTATTGCCCGAGCCGCCGCCGGACAGCACGGCCGCATCGGCATGACCGCCGATCACCGCGATGCGCGACAGCGCCGACGCCGCGAGCGGCAACTGGTTGCCGTCGTTCTTCAGCAGCACGATCGACTGCTCGGCGACGCCCTGCGCGAACCGGTTCGCGGCCGCGAAATCGATCGTGCCGCCGCCCTTGGCCGGATCGTCCATCACGCCGACGCGGATCATCACGGCCAGCTTGCGACGCACCATGTCGTCGAGGCGGGCAGTCGACACCGAGCCGTTCGCAATTGCCTGCTTGACGGCGGCCGGCGTCAGGTAGACGGTCGGGCCGACGTCCTCTTCCTCGTCGAGTCCCGCGTTGATCGCGGCGGCGGTGCTGTGCGTCGCCCCCCAGTCGGACTGCACCTGGCCCTGGAAGCCCCAGTCGTTCTTCAGCACGTCGTTGAGCAGGTGAGGGTTCTCGCAGGCATACGCGCCGTTCAGGCGGTTGTAGCTGCACATCACGCTGCCGGGCTGCCCGCGCTTCGCGGCGATCTCGAACGGCAGCAGGTAGAGCTCGCGCAGCGTGCGTTCGTCGATCTGGCTGTTACCGCCCATCCGGCCATGCTCCTGCTCGTTGCCCGCGTAGTGCTTGATGGTCGCGATGACTTTCTGCCGCTGCGTGCCGAGCGTGCGTTCGGCGAGCAGGTCGCCGGCGAGCAGCGGATCCTCGCCGAGATACTCGAACAGCCGGCCGCCGCGCGGCTCGCGCGCGAGGTTGGTGCCGCCGCCCAGGCCCATGCCGAACCCTTGCGCGCGCAACTGGATCGCGATCTGCTTGCCGTAGTCGTACGACAGCCGGCGATCCCAGCTCGCGGCCACCGCGATCGTCGCCGGGAAGGTCGTGCTCGCGAGCGACGTGCTGCCGGAGCCGGTCGACGAGTCGGCCATGTTCAGGTCGGGAATGCCGAGCCGCGGCACGCCCTGTATATAGCCGGCGCCACCGCCCGGCACTTGAGACATTTCGTATTGCGAATGGATGAACTGAAGCTTCTCGTCGAGCGTCATCTTGCGCACGAGCAGGTCGGCGCGACGCTGCGCGGCGGACGACGCGAACGCGTCGGCGGCATCGCCCTGTGAATTGAAATCGGCGTTGCCCGCATAGACGCTGGTGCAGAGGGTTGCCGCCAGCACGGCGGCCGGCCAGAGTGTGTCCCGCATGTTGCTCTCCATGATCGTATTGCCGGTTGTTCGAATGGTGTCTGGAGCTGCGCTGGTCCGATGGATTCGCATCGAACGCATTCGGCTGGCGATGCAGGGTGGTTGCGCGTCGGCATGCCAGGCCAGGCGGGGAATCGTGACGGCCGGTTGGGCCCGATCGAACCATGCGGACGGCGACGCGGACCGTCCGACACTGCCGAATCGGATGTAGCGATTCTCTGCAGTGACTAATCGTATGAATGTAGTCTGACTACAGCATCGGTGTTTCTACTGATACGTACGATCTTTATTCGACGGGGTGGCGCGACGCGGGAAAAAACGCGGTCATCGTTCCCGATGGGTGTGCGCAGCAGAGTAAGAAGTACCTGCGTGCGAGCGTTCGGAGGAGGGTGGCGCGAGGAGCGGCCGGCAACGGGCAAGCGCATCCGCATGCCGCGCTCGTTGCGCGCGCATCGAATGCGGGCAGGCTGGACCCGGGCAGCCTGCCGGCGCTACGCGCGCCGTGCGGCGGGACTGCCGGGCAGCGGAATGCCGGCGCGATAGACGACGGTCGCGAGCGCGGCGGCGACCGTGGCTTCGGCCAGCAGCACGGCGGCCGCCGCGCCCAGTTCGGCGAAGTACTTGGCGAGCACCGGCACCAGCACGATGTTCACGACGCCGGACGACATCAGGATGCGCGTGAACGCGGACTTCATTCCGAGCGGCAGCATCGTCTGCACGCCGAACAGGTCGGTCATGCCGGCCATGAACGGGATGAACGCCATCCAGCGCAGCACCTGGACCGTCGGTTCGTACGACGGGCCGTACAGGATGCGCACGGCGAGCGGCGCACCGAAGAAGATCGCGAGCGAGATGCCGAGCACCATCACGACCTGCACGACGAACAGCTTGCGCAGGAACGAGAACGCGTCGTTGCGCGCGTGCCGCATCAGATAGTTGATGCGCGGATAGGTGGCGGCCTTCAGCGGCTGAAGCATGCTGAGCGCCGCGCGGATCAGCTTGTCGCCGGCGGCGAAATAGCCGGCCGCGACGTTGCCCGACACGAAACCGAGCAGCACGGTGTTGGTCGACGCGTAGAACGCGATCGACGTCGAGGCGAGAAACACCTGCCAGCCGCCCTTCAACGATTCGGCGATGTCGTCGAAGCCGACGCGAACGAAGTCGATTTCCCGATGGAAAAACAGGTAGAGGGCCAGCGCGAGCGCGGACAGCGTCGGCACCGCGGCGTTGACGATCATCGCCCGGTCGATGTCGGCCGGGCTGTGCACGAGCGCGAACATCGCGGGCAGGCTCAGGATGCGGCCGACGAACAGGATCACGCTCAGCGCGCGCAGCTTCTCCATCCCCTGGAAATACCAGCCGGGCGTGAGCGCGCCGCCGGCCACCATGCCGAAACCGATCAGCAGCAGGTCGCGATCGTCGCCGAAGCGCCGGACCACGAGCGTCAGCACGACCAGCACGATGAAACAGAGCGTCGCGATGCCGATCTGCGCGTACAGCGTCGCCCAGAAGATGCGCGAGCGTTCGGTGCGGTTGTCGCGGGCGAGCGCGATGCGCGGCGTGGCGGTCAGGTCGAAGCTGTAGCTCGTGCAGTTGGTGAGATACGCGATGACGGCAAGCGAGAACGCGAGCTGCCCGTAGCCTTCCGGACCCAGCGCGTGCGTGAGCAGCGGCGCGATCAGCAGCGGCACCGCATACATCGAAATCTGCAGCGTCAGCAGCAGCAGGAAGTTCTTCTTGAGGTTTGACATTCGCTCGGTCGGCGCCGTGGGGGTCGCATGGCGGCGGATCGGGGCCGCCGTGCGCTCGCGCGGCCGGCCGGCCTGACGCGGCTGCGTGGGTTCGCGGCCCGCGCCGGCGGGCGCCGGTTGTCGTCCGGCGATGCCGGGCACGGCCACATCGTCTGGCGGCCATGATACGGGCCGCCGGATGCGCCTTTGTTCGCGAGCCTACCGTTCGTCGATTCCGCCTACGCGCGCGGAGGCAATCCCGGTCGCCAATACGTCGTTGTGTCGCGAGAGTGGGGAATGCATTTGTAAGCTGGCGCACGGAAGCCCGCTCGGGCCGAATGATCTAATCAACGCACCGTTTTCGTTCATGACGGAACGCGTGCACGGCGACGTGCTACAGCCGGCACGCAACACAAGACGCTTCCGCACGGCATGAGCAGGACGGCGAGCGCATGAAGCAGGGCAGGCGGGCCGCGCAGGGGCGCGGCGGCTATCCGTCGTCGTGCTGCCGTGCGTTCGTCCGGCAGTCGCATGAGCGGCGGTGTCGCCCATTTCGATGGAGCCGGAGCGCGTACGCGTATCCGATAACAAATACCGATCCGAGGAGTACCGATTGAAGCCGATAACGTTCGGCAGCTGCGTAGGGTGGCTGCACGAGGGACAGACGAGACAAGGCGTGATCCTGTGCGAATCGCTGGGTCACGAGGCTGCGTGGACGCACAAGCTGATGCGGGCGATGGCGGAGCGTCTGGCTCGCGAGGGCGTCACGGTGATGCGATTCAACTATCCGTGTGCCGGCGACTCGGCGGGCGACGACCGCGATGCGGGCCGGCATGCCGCCACCCTCGACAGCATTCACGATGCGATCGACCTGTTGCGCGACGAAGTCGGCGTGACCGGGCTTACGCTCGTCGGCGTCCGCGCGGGCGCGCTGTTCGCGATGCTGGCCGCCGCGGGTGTCGGCCCGCGCCCGCCGCCGCGCGTCGACGGGCTGGTCGCGCTGTCGCCGGTCGTGCGCGGCCGCGCCTACCTGCGCGAGCTGTCGTTCGTGCATCGCCAGTGGCTCGACACCACGTCGCCCGCGATTCGTGCCGCGCACCGCGACGAACCGTGCATGAACGTGCTCGGTCATCGCTTCCCGAACGATCTGGTCGACGCGCTGAAGGCGGTCGATCTGTGCGACGTGGTGCGCGATGCGCCGACGCTGCCCGGCGCGATGCTGCTGATCCAGCCCGAGCAGGGCGACGGGCCGGCATTGCACGACGCGCTGCTCGCGCGCGGCGTGAACGTGACGAGCGAACCGTTTCGCGAGTGGCCGACGACGATGCTCGACGGCACCCGCTCGCGCCTGCCGCTGACCGCGATCGACACGGTCGTGAGCTGGATCGTCGAACGCTCGCTGAGCACGCCGGCTGCCGACGCCGCGCGCGCGGACGCGGATCCGGCGTGGAACGGCGAGTCGGCCGTCGCGCTCGACATGAACGACATGACCGAGCAGGTCGTCGCGGTCGGCCCGGACCGGCTGGTCGGCGTGCTGTGCCGTCCCGCCGACACGCGGCCGGCTGAGCCGGTCGGCCCGGCGGTCGTGATCGCGAACACGTCGACGAATCCGCGTACCGGCGAAGGACGTTTCAGCGTGCGCCTCGCCCGCACGCTCGCGCGCGTCGGCGTGACGACGCTGCGGATCGACGTGCACGGCGTCGGCGACAGCGGGCGCGTTGCGCTGGACGATCAGTCGGGCGTCGTGTACTCGACGCAATCGGTCGACGACGTGGCCGCCGCCGCGGACTGGCTTCGCGCACTCGGTTATCCGGAGGTCATCGCGACGGGCATCTGTTCCGGTGCCTACGCGGCGCTGCATGCGGCGGTGAAGACGCCGTCGCTTGGCGGCGTGATCGCGGTCAATCTTGCCCGCTTCGTATGGCCGGCGGGGCTCTCGCTCGAGGCAGTGCAGAAGCAGCGGAACAACTCCGTGCGTGGTTACTGGCTGTCGGTACGCGACTGGCGGAAGTGGAAACGATTCGTGCTGGAGCGGCGCGACCTGCGACCGATCGTGCGCGCGGTGGCTGCGAATGCGGTCGCGCGCGTCAGCGTGCCGGTGATGGAGATCGCGGCGCGCGTCGGCTGGAAGCCGCGCATCGACACGCCGCGCGGCGTGATGCGCGAGCTCGCGCAGCGCAACGTGTGGACGATGCTCGTGTATGGCGCGCTGGATCCCGGCATCGACGACGTCCGGCGTCACTTCGGCGCGATCGAGCACGCATTCCGGCGCTCACGCCACGTGCGCCTGCACCTGGATGCGCAGGTCGACCACGCGGTGTACGGCGCGGTAGGCACGGACGTCGTGATCGATCAGTGCGTGCAGGCGCTGGCGCGCGAGTCGGACTGGCCAGTCGCGCGGGTTGCCGACCAGGCCGCGCCGGACGCGGCCGGGCAGTCGTACGCAGGGGTGTCGGTCGGCCGGCCGTGATGTCGGGGGCGATCCCGATCCCGATTTCGACGGAGATGGGCGTTCGGTGGGGTCGCTCACAAACGTGCGAGTCGGGGTGGTGTCCAATCCGGTATGGATGCACGTGCGGTCATGCGAGGGCATGACCGCCACGGGCGTCAGTCCGGATCGCCGGGTTGCTCGTACGGGGATTTCGCGTAGGGCGATGCGTACAACGTGTCGTTGCGCCATGCGTCGCCGGCCGGTGTGCTTGCCGCTTGCGTGCGGTGCGGTCGGTCCGCCGCGAGCGGTCGACGCAGTGGGCTGCGAGGGCGAGATTCGGGTTGTGCCGCGGCGCGGGCCGCGGGAAGCGGTAACGCGAAGCCGGGCGCCGCGACATCGGATGCCGGTGTGTCGGACTCCGCAGCAGCACCGGGCGCGGCGGTTTGCGCCGACCGTTGCAGCACGAGCGGCGCGGGCAGCGCAGACGATGCGGAGACCGGCGCGTCGGCCGGCGCGGCGGGCGGCGTCTGCGCAGTGGCGGCACCGGCAAGGCAGGCCGACACGATGCAGACGAGCGACGAAAGCGGCGAAGGACTGTTCATGACGAATCGTACGGAATGACGTGCGGTGAAAAGGGAGGCGCGGCACTGCAATGCGAGCCGCGCTGCCAAGCGTAATGCGGGAGCCGGTCGGGTTCGGCGGGTTACCGCACAGTTTCGGAAGGGCACGAATGTCAACCACCACGAAAAAGAGATCGACGCACGGGACGCGGCGGCCGCAGCCGGCCGTCATCCGTCGCGCGCCGTGGCTGTCGCGGATGGCGATCATCGCGGCTGCGTGCGCATTGAGTGCGTGCGCGTTGTCGCCGGGCATGACGTATCGGGAGCCGGCCGAACGCGATGCGAATGCGCGCGTCAGCGCCGACGCATCGGGCGCCGGCGGCCTCGACGGCGTGCAGAACGTGTCGAGCCAGGATCTCATCGAGATCACGCCGGCACTCGTCGCGCAGCAACATGGCGCGCCGCAGGGCGTCAACGCCGATGCGGAAATCCGCCAGCTGTTCGGCAAGCCGCATCCGTACACGATCGGCCCCGGCGACGTGCTCGGCATCGTCGTGTGGGATCACCCGGAACTGAACCTGCCCACGACGCAGATGACGGGCGGCGGTGCGGGCGGCGATGGCGTCGGCGCCAGCTCGGTCGCGACGGGCTACACGGTCGACGCAAACGGCAACGTGCAGTTCGCGTATGCCGGCCTCGTGCACGTGGCCGGGCTCACCGAGGCACAGGCGAGTGCGCTGGTGACGCGACGGCTCGGCGAATACGTGCGCAAGCCGCAGCTCTCGCTGCGCGTGCAGGCCTACCGCAGCAAGCGTGTGTATCTCGACGGCGAAGTGCGTTCGCCGGGGCTGCAGATCGTCAACGACCTGCCGATGACGCTGCCCGAGGCGATCGACCGCGCGGGCGGTTTCACCGCGACGGCGGACCGCTCGCAGGTGTCGGTGACGCGCGGCGACAAGACCGTGAACGTGAGCCTGCCGGCCTTGATCGCCGCGGGCGTGAACCCGTCCAACATCCTGCTGCGCGACGGCGACCTCGTGCGCGTGCGCGCGGCGAGCGAAGCGAAGGTGTTCGTGCTCGGCGAGGTGTCGCGTCCGGCGACGCTGACACTGACCGACGGCCGGATGAGCCTCGGCGAAGCGCTCGGCGACACCGGCGGCGTGAGCCAGTACACGTCGGACGCACGGCAGGTGTTCGTCGTGCGTCGCGGCCCGGGCAATCGCCCGCAGGTGTACCACCTCGACGGCAGCGCGCCGGCGTCGTTCGCGCTGGCCGACCAGTTCCCGCTCGAGCGGCGCGACGTCGTGTTCGTCGATTCGTCGTCGCTGGTGCGCTGGAGCCGTGTCGTCAACCTGCTGATTCCGTCGTCCGCGCAAGGCGCGCTGACGGCCAAGGCGATTTCGCCGTGACCTTCGCGGCGAATTCGTGATCGCGACCGCGCGTCGCGCCCTACGGGACTGATGCTGTATGACTTCTACGACCTTGCCCGACCCGTTCGACGGGTCCGCCTTGCGCCCGTCCTCCCCGGTTCGCCGCTACTGGCGCATGCTGTACGGCAGCCGGCGGCTGATCCTCTGCACGGCACTCGCCGGCGCGGTCATCGGCGCCGTGTATGCGCTGTGCGCGGCGCCGGTCTACCGGTCCGACATCCTGTTCCAGGTCGAACAGAGTCCGACCGATTCGAAACCGACGGCGCCGACCGGCGATCCGTCGTCGGTGTTCGACCTGAAGACCGACGCATCGACGGAAATCGAGGTGCTGAAATCCCGCGCGGTGATGGCGCGCGCGGTCGACAGTACCAACCTGCCCGTCAACGTCCGGCCGCACTACCTGCCGATCGTCGGCTGGCGGCTCGTGAGCGGGGCCGACGGGTTGTCGTCGCCGCTGCCGGGCGGGTACGTCTATGGCACCGAGCGCATCGACGTGCCGACCTTCGACGTATCGAAGCGATTGCTCGACAAGCGCTTCGCGCTGACGCTCGGCGATGACGGCGCGTATACGCTGCAGCGCACCGGCTTCTTCGGCAGGACGGGGCCGGTGTGGCAGGGCCGGGTCGGCCAGCCGCTGCACGTCGAAACGCCGCAGGGGACGATCGACCTGTTCGTGCGCGACGTGGCGGGCAAGCCCGGTGCGCGTTTCGACATGACGCGCTACGGCGACGAAGAAGCGACGACGTGGCTGCAGAAGAACGCGCTGATCTCCGAGCGCGGCAAGCAGTCGAACATGATCGGCGTGACGCTCGACGGCACCGATCCCGTGCACGACAGCCGCGTGCTGAATGCGATCGGCGATGCCTACCTCGCGCAGAACACGCAGCGCAAGTCGGAAGCGGCCGACAAGCTGATCCGTTTCATGGATGCCCAGTTGCCGCAGTTGAAGGCACAACTCGAAACGGCCGAAAGCCGCTTCAACGCATACCGTGCGTCGCACGGCACGGTCAATACGAGCGACGAGGCGCTGGCGTTGCGCCAGCAGTCGGTCGACATCGAGACGCGCGTGCAGACGCTGCAGCAGCGCCGCGAGGAATTGCTGACGCGCTTCATGCCGAAGCATCCGGCGGTCGAGGCGGTGGACGCGCAGCTCGCCGACGCACAGCGTTCGCTCGACGCGACGCGCAAGCAGATCCAGCAGTTGCCGACCGTCGAGCAGGGCGTGCTGCAGTTGCAGCGCGACGTAGCCGTCGATACCGCGCTGTACACGAACCTGCTCAACACGCGCCAGCAGATGATCCTGGCCCGGGCGAGCAAGACCGGGACCGTGCGGATCGTCGACGTCGCGAAGGTGGCGGAGGTGCCGATCGGGCCGCATCGCGCGATGATCGTCGTCGCGTCGCTGATCGTCGGCCTGCTGGCAGGCGCCGCGATCGTGGTCGCGCGCCAGCGCCTCGCCGGCACGGTGGGCGACGCGGACGAAATCGAATGGTCGACCGGCTTGCCCGTGTTCGCGACGGTGCCGCACAGCCCGGCGCACGCGCAACTCGGTGCGCGCGCCAAGAGTGGTGTGAGCAGTAGTGCGAGTGGCACACGCACGCCGGTGCCGGCCGTCGCGGCGCAGGACGTCGCGCTGGAAAGCCTGCGCCATTTCCGCACCGAGCTGCAATTGTCGATGCGCGACGCGCCGAACGCGGTCGTGCTGATCTCGGGGCCGACGACGGGCGTCGGCAAGTCGTTCGTTGCCGCCAACCTTGCATCGTTGATGGGGGCGGCGCGCCGACGGACGTTGCTGATCGACGCGGACCTGCGCAAGGGATCGCTGCACGACCGGTTCCGCTACAGCCGCGCACCGGGCCTGTCGGACGTGGTGGCCGGCACGCATGGCATCGACGAGGCGATCCGGCACGGCGTGACGCCCGGCCTGGATTTCCTGCCGATGGGCAGCGTCGTTCCGGATCCGGGCGAACTGCTGCTGCAGCCGTCGTTCGCGGAGCTGGTCGGGCACGCGGCGTCGCAATACGACATGGTCGTGATCGACGGGCCGCCGCTGCTGCCGGTTGCCGATGCGCTGCTGCTCGGGCGTCTGGCGGGCACCGTGTTCCTCGTCGCGCGCAGCGACGTGACGACGGCGACGGAGCTCGACGAAAGCGCACGACGGCTCGAGCAGGCGCATATCGCCGTGCGCGGCGTGATCCTGAACGACTTCAAGGGCGTGCCGGGGCGGTACGACTACGGGTACAACGACGCGAGCACGCATCAGGCGATGTCGGGCTATGCCGATGCGATGGCGGCGCGACCGCCGGCGCGCTGAGCGGCGCATGCGTCGCTCCGGCGCCTTCGCGCGATCCGCGCATCGAAACGATGGAACGGGCATCATGAACGATCGACCGGCCGCCGGCGTGCGCATGCAACGACGACAGCCCGGGCCGGCCCGCCGGGCCGCGGCGGCGCGCGCCGTGCGTGCGACCGGGTACCAGGCTTACTGGTGGGAGGATCCCGCGCGGCTCGTGCTGATCTTCATCCTGCCGTTGTACGGGATGCTGTCGCTCGGTCTGCTGGGCGACCAGAAGTCGATCGCGCGCATCTATTTCGACGGCTATTACGCGATCGTCGGTGCGCTGTTCCTGCTGGTGCTGATGGCGACCGCGTGGTTTGCGTCCAACGACGCACAGGTCCCGCGCGGGCCGGCCGACGAGCCAGTCGAACTGTCGCCGCGCGTGCTCGATTTCGTGTTCGCGCTCGCGCTGTTCGGCTACCTCGTCATGATGAGCGGGATTCTCGCGCATCCGGCCATCCTGGTGTCGTATCTGCGCGGCACGGCCAACACGTTCGAACTGATCGAACTGAAAGGGCGCGTGACGGGCCTGAGCACGTTCACGCAGGCGACCGCGCCGTTCGTCGCGCTCTATTTCTACGTGTTCAGGACGCCGGTCAAGGGGCTGAACCGCTACAAGATCTATCTGGCGGTGCTCACCGTGCTGACGCTGCTGCGCAGTTTCATCTTCGCGGAACGGCTCGCGATCATCGAAGTGGTGTTGCCGTTCGCGCTGATGGTGGTGCGGTTTCGCTTCGGCCGCTCGGGCCCGCTCTCGCGGCTGCTGACGCTCGGGCCGTATGCGGCAATTCCGCTGCTGCTCGGGCTGTTCATCGCGAACGAATACAGCCGGTCGTGGGAAACCTACTACGTCAATATCTACGACAACATCTTCGATTTCGCGCTCGAGCGCCTGGGCCTGTATTACTCGACCTCGCTGAACAACGGCGCGGGGATCCTGAGCGTGCTCGGCTGGGGCGGCGGACATCCGATGTTCACGTTCGACTGGCTGTTGCGCTTCCCCGTGATCGGCTCGATGGTCCAGCCGTGGCTCGATTCGGGCGACCGGCTCGATCTGTTCCTGAACAGCTATGCCGATCCCGAGTTCAACAACCCGTCGGGGATCTTCGTCCACTTCTACGAGTGGGGCTGGTTCGGCTTGCTGAATGCGGCGTTTGCGGGATGGGCGTTCGGCCGCGGCTATGCAGGCTGGCGCAGTGGCAACGGATTCTGGTGTTGCGCCCATGCGGTGCTCTACGTGTCGCTTCTGGAGATACTGCGGATTCCGAATCTGTTCAGCGGGCGGAATTTCGTGCCGGTCGTGCTGCTGATCGTCATATTCCAGTGGTTCGCGAAGCGGGCGCGGCCCGCTGTACCGGCGCGTACGCGTGTCGCTGTGGTGCGGGCCGATTCCGAGATCGTCTGACCGGATTGCGCACGGGCGTCGCAGGCCCGACGGGACGCGCTGAGCGGCCCGCGCGACGGCGCTCAACGGGCGGCGGCGCCTCGCCCGGGCTGCACGCGCACCCGGGCGAGCGGATTGGCGAGATAGCGGATTGCGCGGTCGCTGAGTGTCGTCGACGGCAGCAGGCACGCGAGCGACAGCCCGGCGACGGCGATTTTTTTCAGCGGACGCCAGAACGGATTACGCAGCACGGTGTGCCAGTAGCCGCCCGATTCGCACAGGAACCAGTGCCAGCGGCGCACGAACGGCGCGCGATAGAGCGTGCTCGCGAAGCGGGCCTTCTCGATCGCGAAGTCGAACGGCGCGATTGGCAGCGATTCGTGCAGCCGTGTGCCGGCGAGCGTGCGCAGCGTGGTCCAGCGACGTCGCGCCTTCAGCGCGCCCGTGGCCGCGTCTTCCGAATTGGCCAGTGCCAGGCCGGACGCGCCCGGGTTCGCGTCGTCGGCCGTCGTGGCGGCGGGTCGATGCACGCGGTAACCCCCCAGCGTCGCATCGATCATGTGCACGTCGCCCAGCAGGGCGATGCCGTAGATCGCGTAGAAATCGGCGCCATGCAGGTTATCCGCCGTGACGGGCACCGGAAAGATGCGCTTGAGCGCGTCGGTCCGGTACGCATTGCCGGACGCCGGCGGCGACGGATACAGCCAGCCCTTGCGCAGCAGGCGTCCGCAATCCGTGTCGACGACCGATTGCGGCACGGTGGCGCCGGTCGGCACGCCGTCCGGCGCCACCACGTCGAGCCGGAAATGCACCTTCACGAAATTGCCGGATGCGAATGCGGCGAGTACGCGGGCGGCCGCATCCGCGTAAAGCAGGTCGTCCGCGTCGAGCAGCAGCACGTACGGCGTCATGACCTGCTCGATCGCGCGGTTGTACGCGGCGACCTGGCCGCCGTTCGTCTGGAAGATTGCCGTGACGCGCTCGCCGTACGAGCGGATGATGTCGCGCGAATCGTCGGTCGAGCCGTCATCGACCACCAGGACGTGGATGCCCGAGGCCGTTTGTCCAAGTGCGGAATCGATCGCGGTGCGCAGGTAGGCACCGTGGTTGTAGTTGCAGATGGCAATGGTCAGGTCGGTCATGAGCACCTTCGGGCTGGCTGGGTTCGGGCGATCCGGCTGCCGGCGGGGGCATGCGTGCGGGATCGCCAGGAAACGTGCGTGATATCGGCCGGCAGCGATTTGCCCTGCATGCAGGCGCGTGGCCCGATCGCCATCCGCATCGCGTCAGATGGCGGCTCATGATATGAGCGATGCAGCGCAGGCTCTGTTCGCGAACCTACCATTCGCGGATTCGCTTGCCTTACCCGGCGCAACAGCCCGCCGCGTTCGATGCAGGTCTGCTGGCGCACTGAAGCCGGCAGGATCGGATGCTCTAATCAGGTGCATCGTTTCGCTTGTTCCAACGAGGCCGTGAGCTGCCCAGGACAGGCGGACGTGATGGGGCTGCCGTCGAATTGCGCAACACGGGAATCGTGTCGGGGCGCGGCGGCCATCTTCAGATCCGGGGGAACGACTCGATATGCACAGATTGCGATGTCTGCCCGCTACGTGTGCGGTGCTGGTCGGCATGTTGGCGGCCGGCGGCGTGTCCTGGCCGGGAATTGCCGCGGCCGTGTCCGGAACGCCCGCACCGGCGGCACCTTCCGCGAACCTCCCCGACGCATACGTTCATCCCGCATCCGACGTGGCCGACCAGACCGACGCATTGCAGCGCGCACTCGATGCGCTGCAGCCGGGCCAGCGGCTCGTGTTCGCACCGGGGCGGTACACGGTCAGCCGTTCGCTGATCGTGCGACAGCCTCGCGTCATCGTATCCGGCTATGGCGCGAGGCTGAACGCCACCGTTGCGGACGACCAGACGATCGAGATGCGCGGCGACGGCACGACGATCCTCGGATTCCGGCTGACGGGAACCGGCACGACGCGCCTCACGACTCCCGAGTCGACGAAGATCGAGGTGACGGGGCGCGACGTGCAGGTGCTCGACAACGTGATCGACGGCGGCGCCAGCGGCGGCATCTTCGTGTTCGGCGCAACGGACGTCGTGATCGTCGGCAACGAGGTGATGTCGACGCTTGCCGATGGCATCCACATCACGCACGGCTCGCGCAACGTGCTCGTGCGCGGCAATGTCGTGCGCGGCACCGGCGACGACATGATCGCCGTGGTGAGCTATCGCCAGGACGGCGTGCCGAGCGGCAACGTGCTGATCACCGGCAACTCGCTGGAGGGCAACCCGTGGGGACGCGGCATCACGGTGGTCGGCGGCGAGAACGTCACCATTTCGAAGAACATCGTGCGCAACGTGCAGGTGAGCGCCGGGATTCTCGTCGCGCAGGAGGACAGCAGCCGGACTTTCGGCGCATCCGACGTCCGGGTCGAGAACAACGTGATTACGGACATCCAGACCGCGACGGGCCGGGTCGATCCGCGTCCGCTCACGCAGCAGGCCGCGATCGACGTCAGCACGTGGTCCGGTTCGGTCACGCGCGTGGCCGTGATCGGCAACCGCGTGTCGCACGCGCGATTCGACGGCATTCGCTTGTGGGGAAACGTGTCGGACGTCCGGCTCGAGCACAATCAGCTGTCGGAGATCGGCGGATTGCCGGTGCGCGTCGGTCCCGCGCCAGGTTGCGCGGCCGACCAGGCGAAAGGTGCACCGTGTGCGCCGGCGCGCCAGCCGCTGTCGATCGCGGCCGATGCGATCGGCGCGGATGCGTCGCTGCTGCCGCGTGTACGCGAATCGCTCAGGCGGCCGCAGTGGTCGCAACGCGGGGTCGACTGACCCGGTGCGTGACGGGCCGCGCGGCGGTATGCCGGGCACGCGGGCGTGCCCGGCGCGCGCTCACCGGACGGTTTCGCGTTCGGCGGCTTCGTTGCGCGGTTCACGCGCGGCGCGCGCGGTCGCCGGTTTCGGCGGCAGCGTCTGGACGACGGAGCGGCCGTACTGATCGTCGAAGCGGACGATGTCGTCCTCGCCGAGATAGTTGCCCGATTGCACCTCGATGATTTCGAGCGGAATCTTGCCCGGGTTCTCGAGTCGATGCACTTCGCCAACCGCGATGTACGTCGATTCGTTCTCGCTGAGCAGGAATGTCTCGTCGCCGCGCGTCACCTTCGCGGTGCCGCTCACGACGATCCAGTGTTCGGCGCGGTGATAGTGCATCTGCAGCGACAACTGCTTGCCGGGTTCGACCACGATCCGCTTTACCTGGAAGCGCTCGCCGAGGTCGATCGAATCGTAATGCCCCCACGGCCGCTGGACCTTGCGATGTTCGCTGGCCTGCGGGCGCCGGTCGATCTTCAGGCGCTCGACGATGTTCTTCACGCGCTGCACGTCGTGCTTGTTCGCGACCAGCACGGCATCGGCCGTCTCGATTACGACGACGTCCTTCATGCCGACGCAGGCGACGAGCCGGCCTTCGGAGCGGACGAAACTGTCCTGCGTGTCCTCGAACACGATCGGGCCGCGCGCGACGTTGCCCTGGTCGTCCTTCGGCATGATTTCCCAGATCGCGTCCCAGGTGCCGATGTCCGACCAGCCGGCCGCGAGCGGCACCACGATGCCCTCGATGCCGAGCTCGGGGTGGTCGGTCAGGCGCTCCATCACGGCGTAGTCGATCGAGTCGGACGGGCATGCGTCGAACGCCGCCGCATCGACCCGGAAGAACGATTCCTCGGCGACACCCGCGCGCCACGCGGCCTCGCACGCGGTGTGGATCGCCGGCGCGAGCGCACGGATCGCCTTCAGCCAGACCGACGCGCGCGTGACGAAGATTCCGCTGTTCCACCAGTAGTCGCCCGAATGCAGGTAGCGCTCGGCGAGCGCGACGTCAGGCTTTTCGACGAAGCGGCCGATCGAGTAGCCGCCTTGTCCGCCGAGACGGCCGGTGCGCTGCGCGCCGACCTGGATGTAGCCGTAGCCCGTTTCCGCGCGACGCGGCAGCACGCCGAGCGTGACGATCGCGCCTTCCTGCGCGTAGCGTGCCGCCCGCCCGATCGCGTCCTGGAAGGCCGCGACATCGCTGATGATGTGGTCGGCCGGCATCACTGCGAGCACCGGATCTTCGTCGAGCGCGGTCGTATCGAGCGCCGCGAGCGTGAGCGCCGGCGCGGTGTTGCGCGCGGCGGGTTCGAGCAGGATGCGCGGCGGCGCCGCGCGGCCGACGACCTGCGCGGCGCTCATGATGCGATGCTGTTCGCCGCACACCAGCAGCAGCGTATCGCCGAGCGACGCGTTGCTGATGCCGTTCAGGCGGCGCGCCGTTGCCGACAGCGGCGATTCGTTCGAGATCAGTTCGATCAACTGCTTCGGATGGCACTCGCGCGACAGCGGCCAGAGCCGCGTGCCCGAACCACCGGCGAGGATCACGGGCAGGACGCGCGGCAGGTCCGGCTCCGGAACCGGGAGAAGGGTGGGGGTCATCGATTGACTCCGGTATCGGTGGGAAGTCGGTTGTGCACGCGGCTGTCGGTGCGGGTGTCGGTGTCGGACGCGTGCGGCGCCGACGCGACCCGGGACAGCAGGTTGCGCAGTGCTCCGGCGCTACGGTCCACCGGCCGGATCAGGCCGATGAACGGCGTGCCCTGTTCCAGATACGGGCCGTATGCCTTGCGGAATCCGAAACGTTTGTAGAACGCATGGCGCGGCGCCGGGACATGCGTGCGCACGGCGACGTCGGGCCATGCGGCGTGCGCGGCGGTGAGCGCGCGTTCGATCAACCGTTCGAGCGTATCGTCGTCGCGACAGGCCTCGCTCGTGAGCACCTTGTCGATCACGACTTCCGGATCGATGTCGTCGCCCGGCAAGAGGCGCGCGTAGGCCGCGATTTCCACCGTATTGCCGTCGCGTACGCGCGCAAAGATGTGCAGGGCGTCGGCGTCCTTTCCGTCGATGTCGAGATGCGTGTGGGCGTCCTCGACGACCAGCACCGCGTTGCGCGCGCGCAGGATCGCATACAGGTCGACCGAGCTCAGATGTTCGAATTCACAACAATGCCATTCCATGATGCCGTCCTCGCGTGATGCCCTCAGCAGGCCGTGTCGCATGGACGCGTTGGTTCCGGACGTCACGGCTGAAGACATCATGCTTACAAGCGGCACGCCGGTCTGTTCGAAAGCGCACTCAGGCTTTCGGTCAGGCGCGCGCCGCAGCCGCACGCGCGACGTGCGTCAGGCAAGAGCCGGACAGTGTGTGGTAGCACACATCGGCGCCGCGACCGCTTTTTCATAATGGGCGGGTTGGAGCAGCCGGCGCGATGCACGGCCTGCCCGACGCGAACGTGAATGAAAATCCGGGGAGGCAGTACTTGAAGATTGCGATCGTTCACGACTGGCTGGTCGTGCAGGGCGGCGCCGAACGCGTGCTCGCGCAGATGATCGACTGCTTTCCGCAGGCTGACGTCTACAGTCTTGTCGATTTTCTCGAGGATCGCGCGTGTCTGCGCGGTCACGACGTCCACACCTCCTTCATCCAGAAGCTGCCGTTCGCGCGCAAGCACTACCGCAGCTATCTGCCGCTCTTTCCGCTGGCGATCGAGCAGTTCGACCTGTCGGGCTACGACGTCGTGCTGTCGAGTTCGTATGCGGTCGCGAAGGGCGTGTTGAGCGGCCCCGACCAGTTCCATGCGAGCTACGTGCACTCGCCCGTGCGCTATGCGTGGGATCTGCAGCATCAGTATCTGGACGAGGCGGGCCTTGCGCGCGGACCGAAATCGCTGCTCGCGCGTGCACTACTGCACTACATCCGCAACTGGGATGCGCGTTCGGCCAATGGCGTCGACGGCATGATCGCGAACTCGCGCTTCATCGCGCGACGCATCCGCAAGGTCTACCGGCGCGACTCGACGGTGATCTACCCGCCGGTCGACGTCGAGCACCTGTCGCTGCGCACCGACAAGGAGCCGTTCTACCTGACCGCGTCGCGGCTCGTGCCGTACAAGCGGATCGACATGATCGTCGACGCGTTTTCGCGCACGCCCGAGCGCCGTCTCGTCGTGATCGGCGACGGGCCCGACATGGAGAAGATTCGCGCGCTCGCCGGGCCGAACGTCAGCCTGCTCGGCTATCAACCGTTCGATGTGCTGCACGATCACCTGCAACGCGCGCGCGCGTTCGTGTTCGCGGCGGAAGAGGACTTCGGCATATCGCCGCTCGAAGCGCAGGCATGCGGGACGCCGGTGATCGCGTACGGGAAGGGCGGCGTGTGCGAGACGGTGCGCGCATGGCCGGGCGAGCGCGCGACGGGGCTGTTCTACCGCACGCAGACGGCAGACGCGTTGCTCGACGCACTCGCACGCTTCGAGGCGCTGCCGCGCGGCACCTTCGATCCGCATGCGTGTCGCGGCAACGCCGTGCGCTTCGGCGCCGCG
Organism: Burkholderia sp. JKS000303; assembly: GCF_002563755.1. Classification (NCBI taxonomy): domain Bacteria; kingdom Pseudomonadati; phylum Pseudomonadota; class Betaproteobacteria; order Burkholderiales; family Burkholderiaceae; genus Burkholderia; species Burkholderia sp. JKS000303. Next base: position 4,170,457 of record NZ_PDBZ01000001.1, on the reverse strand, counting down.
CGCTTTCGCGACGAGCTCACGCGTTTCGTGACCGAAGGTTATGCCGCATTGCAGAACGAGATGGCGATGCCGGCGGAATGCCTGCCCGTGGATGGCGACGCGGACGGCGAGCCTGGCGTCGATGCGGATGAAGCGGGCGAAGCGGACGAAGCAGACCATCGGGACGACCGGCGTGGCGCTGCCGCGCTGCGTACCTGAGCCGTCGCTGTCGGCCGGATCGTTACGACGATGTAACAGGCAGTGCAGTGAAGGATGCGACCGGCGCCATCTCCGGGCGACCGGCCCGCAGCCATTGCCCGCCAAACCGTATGGCCAGTGGCGTTTTGTGTATATTTAGGCGACGTATGTTGGCAATGAGAGACGCCAATCGTGAGGAAAGGTTAGATTTACCACCGACGGACGGGAATCGTCGTAGATAATCAAACGACAGTCTTCAAAGGACGGTTTCGCGAGTTTCGGCGGCGGCGTAATTGAATGATTCGGGGCTTACTTTTTGGTAACAGAGCCACTCGAAACGACGTGTAAGTTCAGGAGCGGAAGAAATGAGGCGGCTAATCCGGGTACGGGTTGGCGGCCATCCGGTTCAGCATCGGGCGCGGCTGTCGTGTACGACGCGACGCAAATGCGGACGGAATTCGCGTTTGCCGACGTGCCGGCTTGAAGGCGCGTCGCATCAAAGCCGGAATGCCGTGGCGCCAGTCGCCGCGCATTCCCTTCGAGTTCGATGAATGCGGGACCGGATGACGTCCGGCTCGATTTCCGGGGGCTTTTGCCGTGTGTAATTTCGATCTTCACCCAAGCTGTAGAAACGCAGCGCGGATTGGCGGCCATGCCCCGCCGACACCGCGCGCGAACGGTTCGCGTAGTGGAGAAAGTGATGGTTCGTTATGAATATGCCAATAACGCGCGATAAGAGCGCCGGCGAGGGGAGAACTAGCGGGCAGCGTCCCCTGATTTACTGGACGCAGACACCGTCGGTCATGCTTCGCAAGGAACTGGCGAGACGCGACTGGAAGGTGTCGATCGTCGCGCATGCCAGCGAGCTGCGCGACACCTCCGGTGAAATCACCTGCGGCATCCTCGACCTGAGTGGCGGCCACGCCGATGCGATCGGCAGTATCGCGTCCACCTGCGCCTCGATGCGCGACGTCGTCTGGGTCGCGCTCGTCGAGGCTGGCCAGACCGCTTCTCCGAACGTGCGCGCGCTGTTGCGCGACTACTGCTTCGACTACATCACATTGCCTGCGTCGCACCAGCGGATCGCCGATACGGTCGGTCATGCGTACGGAATGGAATGTCTGTTCGCGCGCGACCGGGAGCGGCTCGAATCCGAGGAACACGGCATCGTCGGCACCTGCAGCGCGATGCTGCGGCTGTTCGATACGGTGCGCCGCTTCGCGCGCACCGATGCACCGGTGTTCGTGTTCGGCGAAACCGGCACCGGCAAGGAACTGACCGCCGTCGCGATCCACCGACATTCGGAGCGACGCAACGGCCCGTTCGTCGCGGTCAACTGCGGTGCGATCCCGTCGCACCTGCTGCAATCGGAACTGTTCGGCTACGAGCGCGGTGCCTTTACCGGCGCGAACGCACGCAAGATCGGCTACGTCGAGGCCGCGAACGGCGGCACGCTGCTGCTCGATGAAATCGGCGATCTCCCGCACGAGAGCCAGGCGAGCCTGCTGCGCTTTCTGCAGGAGCGCTCGATCCATCGGCTGGGCGGCAGCGATCCGGTGCCGGTCGACGTGCGGATCGTCTCGGCGACGCACGTCGATCTGCGCGAAGCGATGGAAGAAGGGCGGTTCCGCGCGGACCTGTTTCACCGGCTCTGCGTGATGCGCATCGACCAGCCGCCGCTGCGCGCACGCGGCAAGGACATCGAACTGCTCGCGCATCACATGCTCGAGCGCTTTCGCGGCGACGCCCGCCATCGCGTGCGCGGCTTCTCGACGGATGCGATCACCGCGCTCTACAAGCACGACTGGCCCGGCAATGTGCGCGAGCTGATCAACCGCGTGCGCCGTGCGGTCGTGATGACGGAAGGACGCCTGATCACCGCGCAGGATCTCGAACTCGAATACTGTCTCGACGCCGCGTCGCCGTCCGTCGCGGACATCCGCAAGTCGATCGAGCGCGAAGCGATCGAGACGGCCCTGCTGCGCACCCGCGGGCGCGTCGCGGCTTCCGCGCGCGAGCTTGGCGTATCGCGCGCGACGCTGTATCGCTGGATGGAAGCCTACGGAATCGAACGGCCGCGCGGCACGGGCTCGTCCGACTGACGGGCATGCCGCGCGACCGCGGGTCTGCGCGGGTGCCGTGCGTGAGGGTCACGCCACCCGCACAGGCCAGGACGGCCGCGTCAGTCGGCCGGTGCGGCGCGCACGGTGCGTGCCGCGTTGAGCGCGCGGATCTCGACGATCGGCGGTGCGCCGGTCGCTCCCTGGGCACCGGCATGTTCCTGCGCCACCAGCGCGACGCGTGCCGGCGTGCCGGGCGCGAGATGGAACCAGTCGTCGCGCGGGACGAACCCCGGTGCATCGATCTGAACATGGCGCGCGACGTGACGCGTGTCGATATCCACGTGCCACGTATCGCCGCTGCGAGAGACGCACGCTTCGATCCCGAGCTCGCGCCGTGTGAACACGGCGGGATGCGTGCGGGACGGGAAGTAGAACGCCTGCGACAGCAGCGTGTCGTCCTCGGCGCGCAGCGTCGCGACGACGGTGTCGTGCTCGCACGGCCCGAAGCGATACGCGTAGGTCCAGTCGAAGAAGCGGCCGAGCAATTCGGCCGAGCCGAGCCGCACCGCATCGTGCGCGGCGATCCGGACCGGGCCGCCGGCACGCGCGACCGGCGTGCGGCCGTCGCGCAGCGCGACCAGCTCGACGGTGGCCGACAGCGGCGCCGGCCGTTCGTTGAGCACGTGCACGTCGAGTCCGTTCAGTCCTTCGTCGACGAGCACCACCTGCACCGGTTGCAGCACCTGGCGCAGCGCATACCAGGCCGATTTCGGCCGATGCGTCGCGTCGATCAAGCCCCATCCCGCGCCCGCCATCACGTCCTGGAACTGCCAGACGAGCGCGCCGGCGCAGCGCGAGCCAGCACGCCGCCATTCGGAGAACGTGTCGCGCATCACGTCCGCGATCGCCGCGCGCGACAGCTCGAAGTAGCGCAACGGGTCCTCGCGCCGCAGGCGGTCGGGCGACACGTCGTACAGCGTCTGCAGGTAGTGATCGCGAATGTCCTCGAAATCCCACGACGTGCCGGGGTCGCGCGGCACGGCCGCCTTCCAGCGCGGCTCGTGAATGCCCGGCCAGCCGAGGCTGTCGAGCATTGCGTTGTCCGGCACGTTCGCGAATGCGAGACATTCGCTTGCGAAGCGCACGTCGGCGCGACGCGCGTCGTCGAGCGGGCGCAGATACGCACCGACGCCGTAGTAGTGCGACACGCGCTCGCGCGGCATGAACGGCAGTACGCCGCCGTCGGGTGTGTCAGCCACATAAATTGCGTCTGGCCGCCGTGCCGCCGCGTGTCCGGCGAGGCGCTCGGCGGTCAGTTCGACGAAGCGCTGCTTGGGGCCGAGGCCCGACATCGCCGCCTGCTGCGCGATTTCGCTGCCGCCGCACAGCACTGCGAGCGACGGCGATGCCCGGTGACGCGTGAGGAACTGTTCGGCTTCGTGATCGACGGCGTCGGCGAATGCGTGATCGGCCAGCGCATAGTCGAAGTTCGCGAACATGAAGTCCTGCCAGACCAGCAACCCGAGACGGTCGCACCACGCATGGAACGCATCGGCCTCGTAGGTCATCGTGCCGCCGACGCGAATCATGTTGAAGCCCGCGTCGCGCGCCAGCCCGAGCAGGTGGCCGTAGGTCGCGTCGTCCGCATGCAGTGCGAGCGGCGCCGCGCTGCTCCAGCATGCGCCGCGCGCGAAGATCGGCACGCCATTCACGCGCAATCCGAATCCCTTGCCGTCTTCGCCGGCATCCTGCTCGATCGTGCGGAAGCCCGTCGCGCCGAGCGGCCGCCGTTCGGCGCCGATGTGCAGCGCGACGTCGTAGAGCACCGGTTCGCCGTGCGTGTGCGGCCACCAGCGGCGCACGTTGGGCACCGCGACGGTCGCATGCAGCCGGTCGGCGCCGCGGCGTTCGAGCGTCGCGTGATGTTCGCCGCACGACAGCCGGGCCGCGAACGCGTCGGGCAGCGGCGCGGCGAACGCGAGTTCCGCGTCGAGCCAGCCGGTGTCGCCGTCGATGCGCGCATGCAGGTCGCAATGGACGAGCACCGGGCCGTGGGCCGGATCCAGCACTTCGACAGGACGCCACGGGCCGGTCGGCACGCAACGCGGAAACCAGCCCGGCATGTGGCCGAGCAGCGACGTGCGCACGGCGCGCAGCGCCGCCGGTTCGGCCAGCCGCGTGCGCCAGCGCGCGCGGCGCGGCGCGCGAGCGTCGCGCAGGTGCGGAGCGAGGGCGCGGAAGCAGACCAGCAGCCGGTGCGTGCCGTCGAGCGACACAGGCACGTCGTGCGTGACGAACATGCTGTCCGAGCGCAGGATCGGCGTGTCGTCGAGCCATGCTTCCGCCAGCGTCGCGAGGCCGTGAAAGCGCAGCACGCGCGGCCCGTGTCCGCGCAGATCAAGCCGATACCAGTGGTCGCGTTCGTCGTGCGATGCCACGTCGTCGGGCCGGCCGGCCAGCGTGAGCGCCTGCGCGACCGTGCCCGGCACGGGCGCCGCGATCCACTCGGCGGCGGCAGGGAGATCGCGCGGGCCGTGGGCGACGCCCGCGGCCGTTGCGACCATCGACCACGCGGGCACGGCGCGCGCGCGCGTCACCGCATCATCGGCACGGGTGCCGCGTTGACGCGAACGGGCGCAGCCGGCTGCAGCGGCGGGGCGATCTGCCGTGCGCCGTCGACGAGATCGGCGTAAGCCGCTTCGATCGCGTCGAGCGTGGCATCGCCGCGCTCCTCCTTGCCGCGCGCGCAGGCGCGCGCAAGCCGGAACTCCAGCACCATCGCCTCGGACGCAATGCGATCGCACGCGGCACGGATGTCGGCGAACGGGCCGACGCAGCCGCTCGCCTGCAGCCAGCGCGCGTAGTGGCCGAACAGTTCGAAGTTCGCGCCGAGCTGGCGCACCGAATTGAACGAGTACGCGTGGAAGCGTTCGAGCGGCGAATCGGCGAGCGATTTCGCATCGAACTGCAGCTGCCGCCGGAACGCGGCGATCGGATTGACGATCGGCAGGCGACGCAGGTGCCGCTGCAGCGACGCGAGCGACGCTTCGCACAGCGAGCGCTCGTCGAGCGGCGTGAAGCGCCGTTTCGCGCACTCGACGTACGGCGGCAGCGGCATCGGCGAACTGCCGCCGACGAGCCCGTTGTAGTCGAAGTCCTCGGCGACGTAATAGCCGCTGTTGTGGAAGTAGCCGATCTGGCGCCGGGTGCGGTCGATCGCGTCGATGCCGATGGTCGTCTTCGTATGCTGAGTGCGGTACGCGCTGCCGCGCGTGTCGGGCAGGAACCACGCGTCGACCTCGACGATCATCAGATGACCGCGCGCGACCTGCGTCTCGATGTGCTGGTCGAGCGGTTCGTAGATCGAGTGTTCCTGCACGACGATCCCGTAGAGCCGCTCCAGTTCGTCGTGCGGAAACTTGAAGAACGTGAACTGGTCGCCCTCGAAATCGAGCGCCACCGTAAACGGCAGCGCCGCGTACGGATTGAGGCCCCACCACCGGAGCACCTCGAGCCACATGTCGACGTAGCAGTTGGTCTGTTTCCAGACCATCTCCTGACTGTGCAGCGGGTGCGGCCGGTAGTGGCGTGCGCGGTGGCGCACGTCCTCGAACGACGCTTCCTCGCCGTCGCGGGACACGAATTTCATCGCGTTCCCCACAGCACGTCGCGCACTTCGACCGGCCACGCGTCGATGTCGAAGCCGTGGTGGCGGAACAGCGCGAGCGTCAACCGTTCGAGACCGAAGCCGACGCAGCCGGTGTGCGCGACGTCGTTCGTCGCGGTGCGGATGTCCCACAGCATCCCGAAGTGATCCATGTGGTAGTTGAAGCTCAGGCACGCGGTCTGGCGGCCGTCGTGCTCGATCGGGATCAGCAGCTCGAACTTCAGGTTCTGCTCGCGCTGGCTGCTCGCGACGATCTTGCCGCCGCGTCCGAAGAACGGATCGTTCGCGAGGTCGATCGTGTTCGGCAGGCGCAGCGCCTCGATCATGTGCGTGCCGCGCTCCATCCACGTTTCGCGGAACGCGACGATCTGCTCGGGCGTGCCGACGCGCACGTATTCGCGCATCCGGAACAGCTGCATGCGGGTCGGGTCGAGCGACGGTTCGTGCCGGAAGCAGTACGAGAACAGGTCGAAGAGCCGGCCGTCCTCGGGCAGCGCACCCTCGCGCGCGACGACCGGGTAGACCGGATAGCACGCGGCCGGCGTCATCACGACGTAGGTCGGTTTCTGGCTTTCGGTCCAGTCCTCGCCGCGATCGAGGCACTGCAGTACCCGCTGGTGGCGCTGTTCGTCGCCGCAGAACGCATGCACGCTGCCGGCGAGTTGCGGGAAGCTCTTCATGTACTCGCTGCGCTCGAACTCGGGGCGGCTCATCGCCGGCGGGAAGCGCAGGACTTCGGCTTGCTGGTCGGCGCCGAGGCGCGTGACGAACGCGTCGAGCGCTTCGACGACGCGCTCGAAGCGTTCGCTGCGGCCGAACAGGCCCTGGATGCCGGTCGATACGAGCAGGCCGGCGTCGATCAGTTCGTCGCGCAGCGGGTTGACGCCCGCGCGGTCGAGCGGTGCATCGGACGGCGCGGCGGCGGAAGCGGAGGGCACGGAGAGGCGATCGTTCACGAGTGTTTCTCCAGCGTCGTGGGACGCAGTGCGAGCAGCAGGTTCGAGGTGTTGACGGCAATGCGGTCGTTGCTGATCATCAGCGGCGCCGCGTGCAGGTCGCGCAGGTGACGACCGACGCTGAACGGCGTGCCGTGCTTGTAGCCGGCCATCCCGCAGATCATCATCGCCTGTTGCACGACCTCGAGCGCGGTCGACGACACATAGGTCTTCAGCGTGTTGATTTCGGCGGCCCAGGCCATGCTGGCCGACCACGAGCGGGCCGATGCGCCGGCATAGAGACGCAGCACGTTGTCGACGCGGGCCTGCATCGCCTGCATTAGCGCCAGCGATTCGGCGATGCGGCGCGATGCGGGCGACGGCGCGCCGTCGGTCTGGCGTGCCTGCGCGCGGAAGAACTGGTGCGCACGATGGAACGCGTCGCCGGCGACACCGATCCATACGGCGGCCCACAGGATGTGTGACACCGGCACCATGGTCTGTTCGGCGATCTGCGCGAACGGCACCGGCAGGCATTGCACGGTCGCGCCCTGCGCGTCGAGCACGAAGCCGTTGCTGCAGGTGCCGCGCATGCCGAGCGTGTCCCATTCGCCGCGGCGCGTGAGCGTATAGCCGTCGCGCAGCAGCGTGACGAGCACCTGCTCGGATGCGGGCGCATCGGCGTCGCGTCGCGCGGTCGCGAGGATGCCGTCCGCGTAGTCGCCGTACGAGATCGTCGGTGCGGACTTGCGCAGGCGGAATTCACCGCCGGTGCTTTCGATTGCGCACTGGCTCGCGCGCAGGTTGCCGCCGACGCCGTCTTCCGACGTCGCCGACGCGAGCAGCCACTGGTGCCGCACGAGCTGTTGCAGGAACAGCTTGTGCCAGCCCTGGTCGGCCGCGTGGTCGACGATGCAGGCGACCTGGATCTGGTGCATCGCGAACACCATCGCCGACGACGCACAGGCCTGGCCGAGAATCGAGCATGCCGATGCGACGTCGGCGAGCGACGCGCCGGCACCGCCGAGATGGGTCGGCACCATGGCGCTCAGCAGGCGGCGGGCGCGCATCGCTTCGATCGCCTCGACCGGGCAGCGCGCGTCGCGATCGACGGCGTCGGCGTGCTGGGCGGCGATGAGCGCGACGGCGCGCGCGGCCTCGTCGAGCCGATGCGTTTCGTCGTCGGCAGCGAGTTCGGGAAGCAGCGCGCTCATGCGGAATGCTCGGCGCGTTGCAGGGTGGCGATCGTTTCCGCGAGCGCATCGACGCTGCGGAACAGATTGCGGTTCAGCATCTCGTCGGGAATCTCGATGTTGAACTGCTTTTCGATCGCGAGCATCAGCTGGATCGTATCGAGCGACGAAAGGCCCGCTTCGTAAAGGTCGTCCCCGTCACCGATCGAGTCGATCGCGGCTTCGAGATGGGCGACGTGCTTGAGGATGGTTCTGATTTCGTTTTTCACGTGCGGCTCCGGCGTGCGTGGTGTCGTCCGCGCGGGCGGACGCGCACAATGCGCTGACATCCCCCCGGCAGTCCAGCATCAGTAGACCATTCGCCCGCACAGTGTTCTGTTCGCCACCCTACAGTCTGCTGACCCCGCCCGCATCGGCACGCCGAAATGCCGCGCGACTCACGCGCGCGCGGCAGCCGTCACGCCCGAGTCCGCCGACAGGATGCGTTTCATGTCGTCGCGCACGATCGCGCGGCAACCGCACGACAGCTTCTCGAGACCATCGAGATCGGCGAGCTCGATCGAGCTGCGGTACTGCCGGATCAACCCGAGCTTCTGGATTTCGCCCGCGGCGTCCGTGACCGTTTCGCGCCGCACGCCGAGCATTTGCGCGAGCATGCTGTGAGTGACCTGGATCTCGATGCTGCGCGAACGATCGTAGGCGAGCAGGAACCATCTGCATAACTGATGTTTGAGCACATGATGGCGGCTGCAGAAGGTGATCTGCGAGACCTGGGCCATCAGCAGCCGCACGCACACAAACACGAGATGGCGAATCACCGGCGACACGTCGAACGCGGTGGCGAACACGCGCCGGTCGAGCCGGTAGACGAAGCCGTCGCGACAGGCGACGGCACGGCAGGGCATCCGGCCGCTGCCGCCGATCACGTCGTCGCACACGATGCTCTCGCTGCCGATTTCGGCGACTTCCAGCGTCATGCCGCCGGACGACACGTACTGCAGCGAGATCGCGGTCGTCACGGGCAGGTAGACCGCGGCCAGCGTTTCACCGGGCTCGCAGAGCACTTGCCCCGATTTCAGGTGGACCAACTGGAGGTTGGCGATCAGCGTGGCGCGTTCGTCACGGTCGAGCGCCGCGAGAAACCGGTTGGCGTCGAAGCTGTGCGACAGCTCGATCATGCCGGTCGCCTGGGCGACGGCGTCAGGGGCTTGTTGAGTCACGGCGCATCCTTGTAGCGTGGCGGTCGCACATGGCGCGAAAGCATCCCGGCGGGATTTAGCACGCACGTGCGAATTGTGTGTTCAACGGAATTCGAGTGCAGATAGCCGGAAAAAGGCTAGCACGCAGTTGAATCGAGTCAATTGCGTATTACGTCACTTCACAAAGTTTGACGATTTTTGGCGAAAGCAAACGTTATACAGATTTAAAGTTCCTGTTTTCTTGCATTAAACACCCTGAAAAGAATCGTGTGGCGAGCGGCAAATCAACTTCGATCTGGAATCAATGCCCGGCGATGTGCATCGTACAAGGAAAAAATCCAGTTCGCATTGAACATTCTTTGACATTTGAGATATCGCGAATCAATTTTTCAATGAAATCAGATGCCTGCAAGCGATGTGTGCGTTTGGTTACAGAGCATTGAATTAATTCGGCGATCCAAATTTGAGACAGTTTCAAACACTCATTCGAGATGCCGAATGGCTGTCGGGCATCGTGCGGAACGTCACGGAAACAATTGAAAAGATCCTGTAAGTAGTTGAACGATAAGACTCGCGGGCCGCTGCAGGCGCCTGCCGCCGGGCATCCTGGAATTGTTCAGTTGATTCACCTGCGGTGTCCGCCGCATCGGTGAGTGTCCGGAAATGAGACGCTTTTTGGCGGTTGCCGGCCGGCTATTCGGCGCTCTAAAACCGAGGCCGTTTATATATTAAGGACGGACAGGTATTGGCACGTAAATCGCTTATCCGGGCCGGCGAGTCGAAACGAGGCGATCGATTCGATCCGGCGGCGAGATGCCGAGGGTCGATCGGAATCAGGGTTGTGGCCGCAACCCGCATCACCTTGGGGACGCGCATCGCGATAACAGTTCCAGACGCGGCGCCTGCGCCGCGGACAATAACGAGGGATACAGACATGCTACATCTTCACTCGAGCTATTCGGCGAACGCCATCCTTGCGGCACTTCCGGAGGACAGCATCCGCGCCATCGCACCGCACCTCGAACTGGTGCGGATCAAGGCCGGCATGCTGGACCGGGTCGGTGAGCCCATGCGCCACCTGCATTTCCCGACCTCCTCCATGATGTCGGTGCAGCACCTGATGGAGGACGGTGCGATGGTCGAGGTGGCGGTGGTCGGCCGGGAAGGTGCGGTCGGCCTGGCGACGCTCGTGGGCGGCGCCACGGTATCGAACCGGGTCGAAGTCCGCATCGGCGGCATGGCCTATCGCGTGCCGACCTGCGTGATGCGCTCCGAGTTCGAACGTTCGCCCGCGACGTACCGGCTGCTGCTGAACTACTGCCAGGCGATGATGGCGCAGATCTCGCGCAGCGCGCTGTGCAACCGGCATCACTCGGTCAGCGAGCAACTGAGCCGCTGGCTGCTGCTCGCGCACGACCGGATCGACGGCGACGAGCTGGCCGTCACGCAGCAGACGATCGCGAACATGCTCGGCGTGCGCCGTGAAGGCGTGACGGAAGCGGCCGGCAATCTGCAGGAAGCCGGGCTGATCCGGCAGCGTCGCGGCCGCATCACGGTGCTTGATCGCGAGGGCCTCGAGCGCAATTCGTGCGAATGCTACGAGCTGATTCGTGCGGACTATCGCCGGCTGCTCGGCCCGCGCGAGAGTGCGAGGCTGATGCCGGTGCTGCCCCGGAAGCCTGAAATGCATGGCGGATTTTCCGCGCACGGTGCATGACGATGCATTCGATGTCCGGAGGAACGAATGCGATGCGCCGCACCGCGATTGCCGCGGCGGACGTTGCGCTGGTGCTGGCCGGTGCGCTTGCCGCGCAGGCCGCGATGGGGCTGGCGTGGCACGGCTTGTCGGATGCGCAGCGCGGGACGATCGCATTGCTGTGCGTGCTGACGGTCGGGTTGTTGCCGCGGGGCTTGCGCGCGGTACGCGGCGGCGCGTCGACGTATCGCGCCGAGCCCGTGCTGACGCGCATGGTGGTTGCGATCGTCTGCGCGAGCACGCTGACGGCGGCCGGTGCGACGTGGATCATGAACCGCGGCGGCACGATGACCACCCGCTGGATCGCACGCACGGTGTTGTCCGGCGACGCGGCGCTGCTGATCGGCCGGCTGGCGCTGTGCGCGCTCACGCTGAGGCGCGGCGATGCGCGTGCGCGGCAGCGGCGGGTCGCCGTCGTCGGCGCGACGGCATACGGACGTGTGGCGATCGAGCGGATGCAGCTCGAACCGGACGGCGCGTTCGCGGCGGCCTGCGTATTCGACGACGATGCGCCGGCCGCGACTGCGTCGGATGCGATCGGCGGCGTGCCGGTGATCGACGACTGGGCCGAGCTGCGCCGCATGATTCGCGGCGGCGAGATCGACGAAGTCTGGCTCACGTTGCCGATGTCGCACGAGTGGCGTATCCAGCGCATCGTGCGCGAGTTGCGCGACGAGTTTGTCGAACTGCGGCTGTTGCCCGACGTGCGGCAGATGGCCGTCGTCGAGCGCTCGGCGACCGACGTGCTCGGCATGCCGGCGATCAATCTCGCGACCACGCCGCGTTCGGCGCCCGAGCTGTGGGCGAAGTTCGCGTTCGACCGGCTGTTCGCGGTCGCCGTGCTGATTCCACTGCTGCCGTTGCTCGCGGTGCTGGCGATCGCGGTGAAGCTGTCGTCGCCGGGGCCCGTGTTGTTCAGGCAGCGGCGCAAGGGCGCGGACGGGCGCGAATTCCATATCCTCAAGTTCAGGACGATGCGCGCGCATCGCGCACAGCCCGGCGTCTTGCGACAGGCGTCGCGCAACGATTCGCGCATCACGCCGGTCGGCGCGTTCCTGCGCCGCACGTCGCTCGACGAGCTGCCGCAGTTCTTCAACGTGCTGTTCGGCCAGATGTCGGTGGTCGGCCCGCGTCCGCATGCGATCGAACACGACGACTTCTATCGGCAACTGATCGACTGCTACATGTATCGCTACCGCGTGCGGCCGGGCATCACGGGATGGGCGCAGGTGAACGGCTATCGCGGCGAGACGCGCAAGGTCGAGGCGATGGCCGCGCGCGTGAAGTTCGATCTGTTCTACATGCAGAACTGGAGCTTCTGGTTCGACATGAAGATCATCCTGCTGACGATCGTGCGCGGCTTCATCGGGCGCAACGCATTCTGAGGATCACGAAGTGATCGTCGCATCAACTATTATGCGGTCGAACGTACCGACCGCATCGACGCAGGTCGACACACTGACGGCATAGGAGCATCCCGCGGCGCGGGATGTCTGGCGGCGCGATTGCGTCGCAGCCATCGGAGTGATCATGTCAACGTCGATTCGGGAAGGTCGTGAAACTGCGCTGCGGGACGGGCGCGCGGAACGGGGCGCCGGGACGGCCGCGCGCGTCGCGCGGCTGAGCGGCATCGCGGTCAACGGAAAATTCACTGCGCAGCGGATGACGGGCGTGCAGCGGGTCGCATATGAACTGACGGCCGAGCTCACGCGTCTCGCGAGCCCCGACGATGTGCCGGCGCTGGTCGTGCCGGCGGATCACGATCCGGCGGCGTTGCCGGCTGGTGCGCGCAGGCAGGTCGCCGACGGTTTGCGCGGTTCGCTCTGGGAGCAGTTGACGCTGCCGCGCGCGACGCACGGCCGGATGTTGCTCAGTCTGTGCAATGTCGGGCCGCTCGCGAAGCGCGATCAACTCGTCCTGATCTACGATGCGGCGATTTTCGACCTGCCCGCCGGTTACTCCGTCGTATTCCGGATGTGGTATCGCTTCGCGTTCTCGGTGCTCAAGCGACGCGCACGCCACATCGTCACGATTTCGCATTTCTCGCGCGCGCGTCTGGCCGCGAAGCTTGGCGTACCACCGGCGCGCCTGACGGTCGTGCCGGCCGCCGTCGACCATATCGACCGGATCGATCCCGATCCCGGCGTGTTGGCCCGCCTGAACCTCGAGACGGACGGCTACGTGCTGTTCGTCGGTTCGCTGGCGCCCGGCAAGAACCTGGTACGCGCACTCGAGGCGATGCAACTGATGCGCGCGTCGCATCCGACGCTGCGGTTCGTGATCGTGGGGGGCGCCAATGCGAAGATCTTCGGCGGGAGCGTGCCGGGCCTGCGCGCCGACGATCCGTACGTGACGTGGGCGGGCTACGTGACCGACCATGAACTGAAGGCACTGTACGAACATGCCGGTTGCTTCGTGTTCCCGTCGCTCTATGAAGGCTTCGGGCTGCCGCCGCTGGAAGCGATGCGCTGCGGCTGCCCGGTCATCGTGTCGCATGAGGGCGCGTTGCCGGAGGTGTGCGGCGGTGCCGCATTCTTCTGCGATGCGTATTCGCCGCCGGACATCGCCGCGGCAATCGCACGCGTGATGGACGATGCCGAGCTGCGCGCGCGGCTGCGCACGGCCGGCCGCGAGCGCGCGCAGCATTTCAGCTGGCAACGTTCGGCGCGCGCGCTGCTCGACATCGTGCGCGCGGACGTGTAACGCGACACATCGGCCGGACGAGCCGGTCGGGTGTTTGTAAGACGACGCGCGTGCCTGCCGCGTATTCGCGTCCGTCCCCGGTTCCCGCACTGCACCGTGTTGCGCCGTCTTCGTCCATGCGACTGACGACGGTCAACACGCGCCGGCCCATTGGGTTTATCCTGCGTCGAATGCGCCCGCTGCACTGGATGGCCGGGCGCCCCGGTTCACGACGGGCGGATCATGCAGGCTCGTCGCACACCGGCGCGACAACCGCGCGCCGCATGCCTCATTGCGCGGAACCCGGAAAAGGAGAGACGGCGATGGCGCTCGACCAACAACAACGGCAGACGCTGCAGCAGCGGCTGACCGAAAGCGAGCAGGCGCTGCGCGCGGAGATTCGCACGAGCGAGGACCAGCGCGCGTCGGAGTCCTATGCGGATCTCGCCGGCGCGGCGCCGGACGAGGGTGACGAGGCGAACGCCGATCTGTTCGTCGACATGGACCACGCATTGATCGGCATGAAGCTGGCCGAACTGCGCGCGATCGGGCGTGCGCAGCAGCGTATGCGCGACGGCAGCTATGGCGAATGCATCGATTGCGATGCGCCGGTCGGCTACGAGCGGCTGCTCGCGCGACCGAGCGCCGAGCGCTGCACGCATTGCCAGTCGGTGTACGAGCGTCACTACGCGACGACGCCGCGCGCATCGCTGTGACACGGGCGCCGCCGCGAAATCGGCGCGCCGCGTGCTGCACGATGCGGGAAGTCGGTGCAGGATGACCAACGGGCGCTCGCGGCCGTCGACATGCGGCCCCGGGCGGGCAGACGTCGTCGCGCCAGCGCACGGCGCCATCCACGTGGAAGGGAGCCACGCCGATCATGCCGATCCACAATGCCGAGTGCGCGGCCGTGTTCGCCGAAATCGCCGACATGCTCGAGATCCAGGGCGCCAACCCGTTCCGGGTGCGCGCGTACCGCAACGCGGCCCGCACGATCGCCGACTACGGGCGCGACATCCCGACGATGATCGCGAATGGCGGCGACCTCGGCCAGATTCCGTCGATCGGCCCCGATCTCGCGTCGAAGCTGCGCGAGATCGCGGCGACGGGCACCTGCGAACTGCAGCAGACGCTGCGCCATGCATTTCCGGGGGCGATCGTCGAACTGCTCGACGTGCCGGGGCTCGGTGCGAAACGCGTGAAGGCGCTGCATGATGCATTGCACGTCGATTCGCTCGAACAACTGCGCGCCGAAGCGAAAAGCGGGCACGTGCGCGCGCTGCCGGGTTTCGGCGCGAAAATCGAAGCACATCTGCTCGATGCGATCGACGATCGCCTGCAACGCGAGCCGCAACGCTTCCTGCGGCCCGATGCCGCGCAATCGCTGATGCCGCTGCTCGATCGATTGCGTGCGGTGCCCGGTGTCGGCGAAGCGGTGCCGGCCGGCAGTTTTCGACGCGGCCGCGAGACGGTCGGCGATCTCGACATCCTCGTGACCGCGGGCGATCCGGCCGCGGTGGCGGACGCGTTCGTCGGCTATGGCGACGTCGCGCGCGTGCTCGCGAACGGCAAGACGCGCTCGAGCGTCGTGCTGCGCAACGGTTTGCAGGTCGACCTGCGGGTCGTCGAAGCCGACGCGTTCGGCGCGGCGCTCGTCTATTTCACGGGATCGAAGGCGCACAACATCGCGCTGCGACGGCTCGCGCAGGCCGGCGGGCTGAAGATCAACGAGTACGGCGTGTTTCGCGGCGACGAGCGGATCGCGGGCGCGACGGAGGCGTCCGTGTACGAGGCAATCGGTCTGCACTGGGTGCCGCCCGAACTGCGCGAGGATCGCGGCGAGATCGATGCGTCGCGCGCCGGCACGCTGCCCGCGCTCGTCGAACGCAAGCACGTTCATGGCGACCTGCATGCCCATACCGATGCGTCGGCCGGTCGCGACGCCCTGCGCACGATGGCGGAGGCGGCGCGCTCGCGCGGGCTGGCCTATCTGGCCGTGACCGACCGCGCGCCAGACACGGCGGGCGGCCGCACCGGTTTTGACTGGCTCGTGCGGCAGATCGACGAGATCGACCGCCTCAACGCATCGTTCGACGATTTCGTGTTGCTGAAGGGCGTCGAGGCCGGCATTGGCGAGGACGGCAGCCTCGATGTGCCCGACGACCTGCTCGGCCGGCTCGACCTCGTCGTCGGCGCGGTGCATGACCACTTCGACCTGCCGAGCGAGGCGCAGACCGGGCGGATGCTGCGCGCGATGGACCATCCGCATTTCACGATCCTTGCGCATCCGCTCGGCCGGCTGCTCGGCGAGCGCGACGCCTGCGAACTCGATGTGCCGCGCGTGATCGCCGGAGCCGCCGCGCGTCGCTGCTTCGTCGAACTCGACGGCGATCCGCGCCGGCTCGATCTGTCGGACATCTGGTGCCGCGAGGCTGCAAAAGCCGGCGTCGTAGTGGCGATCGGCTCGGATGCGCAGTGCGCGGACGATCTCGACCGCCTTGCCTATGGCATCGATCAGGCGCGGCGCGGCTGGCTGACGCGGCACGACGTGCTCAACACGCGCACGCTCGCGCAACTGCGGCCGCTGCTCGCACGTACGATGGGGGCAAGCGGCGCGTCGAAACGCAGCCGCCCGAAGGGCACGTGACGGCGTGCACGCACGCCGACGTCAGCGCAGCACGTCTTCGGCCGGTACGTACGGCAGGCCGAGCGCCAGCGCGACGGCCTCGTACGTGATGTGTCCGTTGCACGCGTTCAGCCCCGCGCGCAGATGCGGATCGTCGGTCATCGCGCGTTTCCAGCCCTTGTCGGCGAGCGCGAGCGCATGGCCGAGCGTCGCGTTGTTCAACGCGAACGTCGACGTGCGCGCGACCGCGCCGGGCATGTTCGCGACGCAGTAGTGCACGACGCCGTCGACGACGAAGGTCGGCTCCGCGTGGGTCGTCGCGTGCGAGGTTTCGAAGCAGCCGCCCTGGTCGATCGCGACGTCGACGACCACGGCGCCCGTGCGCATCGTCGCGATCATCTCGCGCGTGACGAGGCGCGGCGCCGATGCGCCCGGCACGAGCACGGCGCCGATCACGACGTCGGCGTCGCGCACGGCTTCGTCGATCGTGTGCGCGTTCGAGCAGACGGTCGTGATGCGGTTCGCGAAGATCAGGTCGAGCTGGCGCAGCCGTCCGACGTTGGTGTCGAGCACGGTGACGCGCGCGCCGAGGCCGACCGCCATCTGCAGCGCACCGGTGCCCACCACGCCGGCGCACAGCACCACGACGTGTGCGGCCGGCACGCCGGGCACGCCGGCCATCAACACGCCGCGCCCGCCGCGCGGGCTTTCCAGGTGCGTGGCCGCGACCTGGATCGACATGCGTCCGGCCACCTCGCTCATCGGTGCGAGCAGCGGCAGGCCGCCCCCGGGGCCCGTCACGGTTTCGTATGCGATGCAGACCGCGCCGGACTTCACGAGCGCGGCCGCCTGTTCCGGATCGGGCGCGAGGTGCAGATATGTATAGAGGATCTGCCCGCGCCGCAGCATCGCGCATTCGGCCGGCTGCGGCTCCTTGACCTTGATGATCAGGTCGGCGCGCGCGAACAGTTCGCTCGCGTCGTCGCACAGGGTCGCGCCGGCGGCGGTGTAGTCGTCGTCGAGCAGGCCGATCGCGGTGCCTGCGCTGCGTTGCACCAGCACATGGTGGCCATGCCGCGTCAGCTCGCGTGCGCCGGCCGGGGTGAGGCCGACACGGTATTCGTGATTCTTGATCTCTTTCGGCACGCCGATCAGCATGAGTCGCCTCCATGGGTATTCGTCATCGTTGCCGGGCATGCGCGTTGCCATCGGTCGATCGCGCGTGTCGGCACGACGGCACGCGGGCGGCGCTGGCGCATGCACGGTTCGATTGCCGTGCTGGAATAAAAGGGTAGTGGTGCGCGGAGCGAAGTCAAGCGGCGGCCCGTCGCGACGGTCGCGCGCATTGCATCGCAGCACACGCGGCATGGCGTATTGCGACCGGACGTCGCAATGCATATCGCGTGCGGTTTGGGTATCTTCGTGGGTTGTGCGGAACGGGGCCGCACGCCGACGTTTGTCGGCTTCACACGACCCGGCGACACAATGAGACAACGGACACGACCAACATGATGGGCGCGTATTTCAGCGTGCCGACGCTTTGCGCGATTGCACTCGTTCACGTGTACTGGGCGTTCGGCGGGCGGCTCGGCAAGCGTGCGGCCATTCCGGAGAAGGACGGCGTACCGCTGCTGCGGCCGAGCAGGGCAGGCACGTTCGCCGTCGCGGCGGCACTGCTGGCCGGCGCAGGCGCGGTGGCGTCGCGCGCCGGCTGGCTGTGGCCGAACCTGTATCCCGGGGCGATCGCATTCGCGGTCGTTGTGCTCGCACTGATCTTCGCGGTGCGCGCGGTCGGCGATTTTCGCTACGTCGGCTTCTCCAAGCGGATTCGCGGATCGCGTTTCGCGCGGATGGACAGCCTTTGTTACTCGCCGCTGTGCGCGGCGCTTGCGTTGTCGACCGGGTCGATGCTGTGGCCGTGGTGAGCGGCCAGCGGATCGCGACCGGCGCGTAACGCGCGGGGGCGACTCAGGAACGCGCATCGCGGCGCCGTGACAGCCGGCGTCGGCCGAAGCCGCGCGCGTCCGCGAAATAGCGCGGGACCGCGAAACCGGCGCTCAATCGCCCGGTGCGCCCAATGCACCGTTCTTGTGCATTCCACAAGTCAATTTCTCGATTGTTGCGATTTTCGATGTAATGAATTGCATCCAACCCTTTGGAGTTGGAACCGGTTCCATCTATAATCCGCGGCACGCTTCGCCGGGCCCGAAATGAGGGTCGTGCACGTTGCGCTTGCCGTCGGCTCGCGCGGCGTCTAAGTTGAATCAGGGTCATGGCGATGGTGGACGGACAGCGGCCGACAGGCCGTATTCGTCCGATCAGACCCGCGAAGAGGTCGATCCGCGCGGCGCTCCGAAACCGGCGCAACGCGGTTGCTTGACGGCGCCGCCGCGCCTCGCGCGGCCGGCGCCCGTATCGAGGTTGTTCGCAGCACAGCAACAACAAGGACGGCCGGCCGCGTGCGGCATGGCTATCGTGGCGGGCACGCCGCATGCGGAATGCGCGGGCTCGAACGCTCCCCAACGATCAACATCCGACCATGTCCACGCCACCTGACAAACCCAATTCGCGTCGCCGCTTCCTGCGCACGTCGGTCGCGCTCGTGCCGATCGCCTCGGTCGCCGGTTGCGACCTGCGCTCGTCGTCATCGTCCGCCACCACGGCGGGCAACGCATCGACCGCGTCGGCCGGCGCCGAGCGCGCCCCGTACAAGCCGACTTTCTTCGATGCGAAGGAATGGGCGTTCGTCCAGGCCGCCGTCGACCGGCTGATCCCGGCCGACGCCGAAGGCCCCGGCGCACTCGAATCCGGCGTGCCCGAATTCATCGACCGCCAGATGGAAACCCCGTACGCGAACGGCGCGACGTGGTACATGCAGGGGCCGTTCCAGCAGGGCGTGCCCGAGCTCGGCTATCAGCTGAAACTCGTGCCGCGCGACATCTACCGGCTCGGCATCGCGGCGGTCAACCGCTACAGCGAAAAGAATCACGGCAAGGCGTTCGCCGACCTCGACGCCGCGACCCGCGACACCGTGCTCGGCGAGCTGGAGAAAGGCAGTGCGCAGATCGACGACGTGCCGTCCGCGGTGTTCTTCGGGCAGTTGCTGCAGAACACGCGCGAAGGCTACTTCTGCGATCCGGTGCACGGCGGCAATCACGACATGGCCGCGTGGAAGATGATCGGTTTCCCGGGCGCGCGCGCCGACTTCATGGATTTCGTCAACCAGAGTGGCAAGCCGTATCCGTACGGCCCGGTCTCGATCAACGGGGAGCGTACCTGATGGCCGCAGAAAAGAAGCCGCATGTCGATGCGGTGATCGTCGGCTTCGGCTGGACCGGCGCGATTCTCGCGAAGGAACTGACCGAAGCGGGCTTGAACGTGGTCGCGCTCGAGCGCGGCGAGTATCGCGACACCTATCCGGACGGCGCGTATCCGAACACGATCGACGAGCTGACCTACAACATCCGCAAGAAGCTGTTCCTCGACCTGTCGAAGACGACCGTGTCGATCCGCCACGGCGTGCAGGACACCGCGCTGCCGTACCGGCAGCTCGCGGCATTCCTGCCGGGCGAGGGCGTCGGCGGTGCCGGGCTGCACTGGTCGGGCGTGCACTTCCGGATCACGCCGGAAGAGCTGCGACTGCGCAGCCACTACGAAGAGCGCTACGGCAAGAAGTTCATCCCCGACGGGATGACGATCCAGGACACGGGCGTCAGCTACGACGAGCTCGAGCCGTATTTCGACTTTGCCGA
This sequence comes from Burkholderia sp. JKS000303, assembly GCF_002563755.1. Taxonomy (NCBI): domain Bacteria; kingdom Pseudomonadati; phylum Pseudomonadota; class Betaproteobacteria; order Burkholderiales; family Burkholderiaceae; genus Burkholderia; species Burkholderia sp. JKS000303. Next base: position 4,150,407 of record NZ_PDBZ01000001.1, on the reverse strand, counting down.
GAAGGTGTTCGGCACGTCGGGCCAGGCATACAAGGTCGGCGGCAAGGTGGTCGGCGACGGCAACGTGTTCGAGGCGAACCGCAGCGACAACTTCCCGCTGCCCGCGCAGCTCAACACGTATTCGGCGCAGCGCTTCTTCGATGCCGCGCAATCGCTCGGGCTGCATCCGTACCGGCTGCCGTCGGCGAACACGTCGGGGCCGTACACGAACCCGTACGGCGTGCAGATGGGGCCGTGCAACTTCTGCGGCTACTGCAGCGGCTACGCGTGCTACATGTATTCGAAGGCGTCGCCGAACCTGAACATCCTGCCCGCGCTGAAGCAGGTGCCGAACTTCGAGCTGCGCTCGAAGTGCCACGTGCTGCGCGTCGATCTCGACGACACGAAGAAGCGCGCGACGGGCGTCACCTACGTCGACCCGGCCGGCCGTGAAGTGCATCAGCCGGCCGATCTCGTGATCGTCGCCGCGTTCCAGTATCACAACGTGCACCTGCTGCTGCTGTCGGGCATCGGCAAGCCGTACGACCCGATCTCCGGCGAAGGCGTCGTGGGCCGCAATTTCGCGTACCAGAACCTGTCGACGATCAAGGCGTTCTTCGACAAGGACACCTTCACGAACCCGTTCATCGGCGCGGGCGGCAACGGTGTCGCGGTGGACGACTTCAACGCGGACAACTTCGATCACGGCCCGCTCGGCTTCGTCGGCGGCTCGCCGCTGTGGGTGAACCAGGCCGGCGTGAAGCCGATCAGCGGCATCGCGACGCCGGCCGGCACGCCGCAGTGGGGCTCGGCATGGAAGAAGGCCGTGAAGGATAACTACGCGCACACGATCTCGATGGACGCGCACGGCTCGAACATGTCGTATCGCGACGTGTACCTCGATCTCGATCCGACCTATCGCGACTCGTACGGCCAGCCGCTCTTGCGGATGACCTTCGACTGGAAGGACAACGACATCAAGATGGCGCAGTACGTGACGGGGCAGATGAAGAAGATCGCGGAGGCGATGGGGCCGAAGTCGATCGGCGTGTCGACGCGCGAGTTCGGCAAGCACTTCGATTCGCGCGCATACCAGACGACGCACCTGGTCGGCGGCGCGATCATGGGCACCGATCCGAAGACGAGCGTGCTGAACCGCTACCTGCAATGCTGGGACGTGCACAACGTGTTCGTGATGGGCGCCTCGGCGCTGCCGCAAGGCATCGGCTACAACCCGACCGGGATCATCGCGGCGCTGGCCTACTGGTCGGCCCGCGCGATCCGCGAGCAATACCTGAAAAATCCCGCCCCGCTGGTGACCGCATGAAGAGGACAGTGAACCACTACGCCGCGCGCCACGTGTCGCGCGCACTGGCGATCGGTACGGCATGGGCCGCGTTCGGTCTCGCCGGCGGGTCGGCGTTCGCGCAACCGGCGTCGCCGGCGGCGGCCGCACCGGCCGCCCGGTCGGCCGACGCGGACCTCGTCAAGCGCGGCGAATATCTCGCCCGCGCGGGCGACTGCATCGCGTGCCACACCGCGGTCGGCGGCAAGCCGTTCGCGGGCGGACTGAAGTTCGATACGCCGATCGGCGCGATCTACTCGACCAACATCACACCGGACGCGAAGACGGGCCTCGGCGGCTGGACGCTCGACGACTTCACCCGCGCGGTGCGCGAGGGCGTGCGCAAGAACGGCGACACGATGTACCCGGCGATGCCGTTCCCGTCCTATGCGCGCCTGTCCGACGACGACGTGAAGGCGCTGTACGCGTACTTCATGCACGGTGTCGCGCCGGTCGAGCACGAGAACCGCAAGGTCGACATCGTGTGGCCGCTGTCGATGCGCTGGCCGCTGGCGTTCTGGCGCAAGCTATTCGCGCCGACGCCGAAGCCGTTCGATGCGGCGCAGTACAGCGACCCGGTGATCGCACGCGGCGCGTATCTCGTGCAGGGTCTCGGCCATTGCGGCGCATGCCATACGCCGCGCGCGGTGACGATGCAGGAGCGCGCGCTGACGGACGCGGGCGGGCTCGACTTCCTGGCGGGCGGCGCGGCGATCGACGGCTGGGTGCCGACGAGCCTGCGCGGCGAACAGCGCACGGGGCTCGGCACGTGGAACGAAACCGAGATCGTGCAGTTCCTGAAGACGGGCCGCACGCTGCGCACGGCCGCGTTCGGCGGGATGACGGACGTGGTCGGCCACAGCATGCAGCACATGAACGACGAGGACCTGACCGCGATCGCGCGCTACCTGAAGACGCTGCCGCCGCGCGTGCAGGGCGAACAGCCGCACGTGTACGACGCGGCCGCCGCGAAGGCGCTGCAAAGTGGCGACGCGAGCAAGCCGGGCGCGGCGGTCTATCGCGACAACTGCATGGCCTGCCACCGCAGCGACGGCCACGGCTACACGCGCGTGTTCCCGGCGCTCGCCGGCAACCCGGTCGTGCAGGGGGACGATCCGACGTCGCTGATCCACGTCGTGCTGGAGGGTAGCGCGCTGGAGGGCACGCGTACGGCGCCGTCGACCTTCACGATGCCGCCGTTCGGCTGGCGCCTGTCGGACCAGGAAGTCGCCGACGTATCGAACTTCGTGCGGACGAGCTGGGGCAACACGGGCGCGGCGGTCACGGCCGCGCAGGTTGCGAAGGTGCGCAAGAGCGTGCCGTCGACCCGGCCCGAGCCGCCGCCGGGCGCGCGGTTCCCGCAGGCGTCGCGCTGACGCGGCGCAGCACGTCCCGTCCGGCCGGGGTTGCACCCCGCAATGGCGCGCGCCGCGTGAAATTTTCGCGGCGGCGCGCCATTTTTTCGTGTCATCCCTTATCCTTTGTTTCTTGAACCTTACTAAATAGTTACAAGAACTCGGGAGGGGGGATGCCTCATGACGTCAGCCTGATTGCACTGCTCGCGGCCGGTTTCGGTCTCGCGATGATTTTCGGTTACTTCGCGTCGCTGCTGAAGATGCCGCCGCTGGTCGGCTATCTGCTCGCCGGGATCGTGATCGGCCCCGGCACGCCCGGTTTCGTCGGCGACCTGTCGCTCGCGCAGCAACTCGCGGAAGTCGGCGTGATGCTGCTGATGTTCGGCGTGGGCCTGCATTTCTCGCTCGGCGACCTGCTCGCCGTGCGCAAGATCGCGCTGCCTGGCGCGATCGTCCAGATTACCGTCGCGACGCTGCTCGGCGGCGGGCTCGCGCTCACCTGGGGCTGGAGCCTCGGCGCGGCGCTCGTGTTCGGACTCGCGCTGTCGGTCGCGAGTACCGTCGTGCTGTTGCGCGCGCTCGAAGGGCGCGGGCTGGTCGAGACGGTCAACGGCCGTATCGCGGTCGGCTGGCTCGTCGTCGAGGATCTCGTGATGGTGCTGGTGCTCGTGCTGCTGCCGCCCGTCGCGGGGCTGCTCGGCGGCACGCCGCCCGGCGACGCGCATGCGGCCGGCGGCAGCGTGTGGGGCACGCTCGGCGTCACGATGCTGAAGGTCGCCGCGTTCATTGCGCTGATGCTCGTGGTCGGCAAGCGCGTGTTTCCGCGGATCCTGTGGCTCGTCGCGCGCACCGGCTCGCGCGAGCTGTTCACGCTGTGCATGATCGCGGCCGCGGTCGGCATCGCGTTCGGTGCGGCGAAGCTGTTCGACGTATCGTTCGCGCTCGGCGCGTTCTTCGCCGGGATGATGATGCGCGAGTCGGAGTTCAGCCGGCGCGCGGCCGACGAGACGCTGCCGCTGCGCGATGCGTTCTCGGTGTTGTTCTTCATTTCGGTCGGGATGCTGTTCGACCCGAAGGTGCTGCTCACCGAGCCGCTGCACGTGATCGAGGTCGCGGCGATCGTGCTGATCGGCAAGACGCTGGCGGCGGTCGCGCTCGTGATCGCATTCCGTTACCCGCTGAACACCGCGCTGACGGTCGGCGCGGGCCTCGCGCAGATCGGCGAATTCTCGTTCATCCTCGCCGGGCTCGGCCGCGCGCTCGGGCTGCTGTCGGCCGAAGGGCAGAGCCTGATTCTCGCGGTCGCGCTGATCTCGATCGCGATGAACACGCTGCTGTTCGCGATGATCGACCCGGCGCTTGCATGGATTCGCAAGCATTCGGCGTTCGCGCGCAAGCTCGAGGCGCGCGACGATCCGCTTGCCGCGCTGCCGATGTCCACGCCGCAGACTCACCTGACCGGGCAGGTCGTGATCGTCGGTTACGGGAAGGTCGGCACGCGGATCGCGCACGCGCTCGACGAGCGCGGGATCGCCTATGTCGTCGTCGAGCAGAATCGCGAGCTCGTCGAGAAGCTGCGCGCGGATGGCGTCGCGGCCGTGTCGGGCGATGCGATCGAGCCGATCGTGCTCGTCCAGGCGCATATCGCGCGCGCCGGGATGCTGGTCGTCACGCTGCCGGACGTATTCGACGTGCGGCAGATCGTCGAGATCTCGCGCACGCTGAATCCGACGCTCGAGGTCGTGCTGTGCACGAACAGCGGCGACGAGGCCGCGTTGCTGTCGAGCGAGGGCGTCGGCACCGTGTTCATGGGCGAGAGCGAGCTCGCGCGCGGGATGACCGAGCACGTGCTCGGCAGGATGGCGAAGCCGGTGGCGGCTGCGCATTGACGGGCGGGGCGGCCTTCCGGCCGTTCCCGCCGACGACGGGTTTGCGACAGCAGGCCGGCGTCACTGAGGAGGAGGCGGCAGCGAAGCGAACGCAGGATGCTGTCGCCGCGCGCATGACGCACATGGCGCAGCGCCGCCCGGCGGCGTTAGCCTGCCGCCTTGGCCTGCATGGCCGCGCCGGATTGCGCGGCCGTCTTCATCGAAGCCGACGTGTTCCGCGCGGCGACCGTTTTCGGTTGGGCCGCGACCGTCTTCTGCGGCGCCGCTGCCTTGGCCGGCGCATTCGGTGCCGGGTCGATCGGCGCATCGGGCGGCACGCCGAGCAACTGCAGCGAGCCGCTCGTGACCGACGAGAACACCGGGCCGGCCACCGTGCCGCCGTAGTAGCCCTTGCCGCGCGGCTCGTCGATCATCACCGCGACGATCAGGCGCGGGTTGCTCATCGGCGCCATCCCCGCGAACAGCGCGCGGTACTTGCCCTTCGCATACGACGCGCCGACCTGCTTGCGCGCCGTCCCCGTCTTGCCGCCGATCCGGTAGCCGTCGACGCGCGCCCGGCGTCCGGTGCCGCCTTCGCCGACCGCCGACTCCAGCATCGTGCGGATCGCCGCCGCCGTTTGCGGGGAGGTCACGCGGTGGCCGCGATGCGCGTCGATCGACTGCTGATCGGTGCCGTTCTTCAACAGCGACACGGGGTGCAGCGTGCCGTCGCCGGCGTACGCGGTGTAGGTCTGCGCGATCTGCAGCAGCGACATCGACAGGCCGTAGCCGTAGGCCATCGTCGCCTGCTCGATCGGCCGCCAGCGCTTGTAGCCGCGCAGGCGGCCCGACGCGACGCCCGGGAACGTCAGTTCCGGTGCGCGGCCGATCCCGTATTCCTGATACTTGTTCCAGATCGTTTCGGCGGGCAGGTTCAGCGCGAGCTTCGCGAGCGCGACGTTGCTCGACTTCTGTAATGCCTGCGAGACGGTCAGCGCGCCGTGGTTCGACGTGTCGTGAATCACGGCCGGGCCGATCTTGTAGGTGCCCGGCGACGTGTTGATGATCGTGTTCGGCGTGACCTTGCGTTCGTCGATCGACAGCGCGACGACGAGCGGCTTGATCGTCGAGCCGGGCTCGAACGTGTCGATCACCGCGCGGTTGCGCAACTGCTGGCCGGTGAGCCGGGCACGGTCGTTCGGGTCGAAGGTCGGGTAGTTCGCGAGCGCGAGGATTTCGCCGTTCTGCGCGTCGAGCACCACGACGCTGCCGGCCACCGCGTTGTTCTCGACCACCGCGGCCTTCAGTTGGCTGAACGCGAGCTGCTGGATGCGCCGGTCGATCGTCAGTTCGATCGTCGCGCCGTGCTGCGCGGGCACGAGCGGGCGCGTGTCGGACACGATGCGGCCGAGCCGGTCGCGGATCACCTCGCGCTGCCCGGCGGTGCCCAGCAGCCGCGCATTCGCCGCGAGCTCGACGCCTTCCTGGCCCTTGTCCTCGACGTTGGTGAAGCCGACCACGTGCGCGGCCGATTCGCCTTCCGGATAGAAACGCTTCGAATCGGCGATCTGCGTGATGCCGTCGATGTCGAGCTTGTCGAGCCGGCTCGCGGTCTCGGCATCGATCTGCCGCTTGAGCAGCACGAACGTACGATCGTTGCGCAGGCGGCGCTTCACTTCCGCGAGCGGCATGTCGAGCAGCTTCGAGATCTGCGGATAGTCGGTTTCGGCGACCTGTTTCGGGTTCGCCCAGATTTCATAGGTCGACAGGCTGACCGCGAGCATCGCGCCGTTGCGGTCGACGATGCGGCCGCGCATCGCATCGAGCTCGATCGTGCGCTGGTAGCGCTTCTGGCCTTGCCCGACATAGAAATCCTGGTTCGCGACCTGCACCCAGAAGGCGCGTCCGATGAGCGCGGCGAAAGCGAGCGACACCAGGATCACGACCAGCTTCGAGCGCCACATCGGCAGGCGCGACGCGAGCATCGGATGTTTGGTCGCGGCTGCGTACGGATCGGCGGGGTGGGTCTTCTTTTTTACGCTCATGCAAGGGCCGGGTCGGGCCGCCAGACGGCGGCGGGGTCAATCGGAATAATGCGATTGTAATAAATGAGTAAACATCATGTGGGGAAAGTGTGCGTCGGCACGAGAAAAGACGGCGGTTTTATCGGGCGACGGCGGCCAACCGGGGGAGGGGGCGGTGCAAGGCGGCGGAGCGCCGTTCGTGGCGCGGGTCCGGAATTCGTGGTGGACGGCGGATGCGGATAGCGACGGCGCCGGAGAATTAACCCGGCCCTTATTTATTTTGAAGCGTGTAATAAAAAAGCGCCCCGAATCGAGGCGCTCTTATTGCTGAATATCGAAATGAATATCGCTGAAACTGGAATAAACCCGAAAACCGCAGAGGATTACCGTCAGAAATACCTATCGTGGGACGGAAATAAATCCTTCGTATTCGGGTTCGACCTTGCAATGATCGACTTCCTGCAGCCGCCACGCACCGTCCGGGTGCTCGCCGGCGAGTACGGCGGGGCCCTGTTCGCGCTGCGTTGCATCGAACGACAGACCCTTCAACTGGCACACGGCGCTGCCGCCGTCGGCCGCGCAGAGGGCCATTGCGCCTTCGACGTCCCGGACTTTGCCCCAGGTCGGAAGGTCGATGCCCTGATGTGCTTCGCGCGACCACAGCCCCTCGTCGGTATCGACCCACAGCACCGCGAATGCATGCCGGGTTGCCGATTCACTGCCATTAATCCGAATGGTGAGGCGCATTGGATCGTCTCCTGAGAAAATGACACATTCGACCGTTTTGGTTTGAACAGTCTAGATAGACTGCCGCGAAACGCAAGCGATAATCCGCAATAAATCCGAATGGGGGCTATTGGCGTTTCGTATGAAACGACGTCTGACGATTGCCAGCGATTCCATTGCTGCGCGCAAACGCAGACGACACCGTGCGCGGCATGCGACGCGCCGCCGCTGACGTGACAGGGACATGCGATGACTAGCAGAAGGGCGCGTCGATGTGTCGCGCCGCGGCGGCGGCTGAAGTAAAGGGCCGGCGGGCTGCTGCGGCCCCGCAAACCCGGCCCGGCGGCGGCCGGATCGGATGTTGCGGTGATTTGACAGCATGGCTCGCGCGACACACTCAGACATTCGCGTACAAATCCACACACTTTCACAAAACTTTCGGGACAGACTTGCGGGCGTTCGGGCCCCACACTGGGACTTTCCCGATCTGCGTCATGGACGCCCGTCCGTGGCGGGTTGTCGCCGCCTCGTGCCAGAGACGCGATCGATGCGATCGCGGGCCACAAGCCTGATCGGGACGGCCGGGGCGAGCATCGGCCCCGGCCCGGCCCACGGCAGTGCGCAGCCCCGAACGGGGCAGCTTTGCCGTCCGGCCGCCCCTTCGAAGGAGACTATCGTGCTGATCTGGAAAACCGCGTTGTCGCTCAACTGGCGGACCAGCCTCGTGTCGCCGGCCAGCGCACCGGTCGCGGCGGCCAACGTCAGCCGGCTGGTGCTGACCGGCGCCACCGGCTTCATCGGCAGTACCGTGCTGACGGCGCTCGTCAACGCGGGGTTGCTCGACCGTATCGTCTGCGTCGTGCGCGCGCAGAACCGCGGCCATGCGGTCGCGCGGCTGCGTGAAGCGGCGTTGCGCGCGGGGCTCGCGCCGTACTGGGCGTCGCGCCTGGGCGATGCGAACGTGATCGTCGGCGCACTCGGCGACGTGTGGCAGGGCGCGGATGCGTCGCGTCTTGCCGGCGCGACGCACGTGATTCACTGCGCGGGCCATGCGTCGCCGGCCGACGGCGCGCACCTGCAGGCGGACATCGCCGATTCGCTGTCGTTCGCCGAGCGGTTCGCGCATGCGCCGCGGCTGCAGCGTTTCGTGTACGTCGGCACAGCCTATGCGCATGCGGGCCGTGGCGGGATCGTGCAGGAGGACGTCGCGCTCGACGCGGCACGCGACGACGAAGGGCTGCCCGGCGCGGTGCTGGCGGCCGACTACCTGCATGCGAAGGCGCACACCGAACAAAGCCTGCGCGCGCTCGGGCTGCCGCTCGTCGTCGTGCGGCCGTCGCATGTCGTCGGTCACACGGTGCTTGGCACGCGGCCCGCGCCGAATTCGTTCTGGATGTTTCGCGTCGCGCATGCGGCGCGCCGTTTCACGGCCCGGCCGATGACGCGCATCGACATCGTGTCGGTCGACGACGTCGCGCGCGCGACGATGCTGCTCGCCGTGAAGCCGACGCTGATGCACGACGTGTATCACGTGTCGGCGGGCGACGAGGCGCCGCAGGTCGCGCAGATCGTTCGCGCGATGGACGAGGCGGCGGGCATGACGGGCGCGCCGCGCTACGCGGCCTGCGCGCCGGCCGAGTTGCCGCTCGTGGTGCGTGACGTGCTGGGGCGACCCGATCCGGGGCTCGAGCGCGTGATTGGCCGGGCGCTGCAGCGTTGCGCGGAATTCGCGACGGTCGATCGCGTGTTCGACAACCGTCGCGTGCGCGACGAAATCGATTTCGAGCCGCTGCCGTTCATTGATTACGTCGAGGAGTGCATGCGGACGTCACGCGGCGTCGCCGTGACCGAGTTGATGCGCGGCGCGCTGCAGTGAGCTGAGGCGAGGCGAGTCAGGCACACGGCCTGCATGTGCCACGCAGCGGCGCCGCCGGTTCCTGTTCGCCGCCATCTGCCATCTGTCTCCGCCGTCCGGCGGCGGTAGGCGCTAGGGCGCGTTGCCGAGTTCGATCAGCCGGTCGAGCGCGCGATAGATGTCGTCGAGGCCGTCCGCGCCGAAGCGCGCTTCGAGCTGCCGATATTGCTCGTCGATGCGCGGACCGATTTCGGTCACCAGATTCCGGCTTTGCGGCGTCAGGCTCACCAGCAGCCGGCGCTGATCTTCCTGCGCGCGCATGCGCGTAATCAGCCCGTCTCGTTCCATTCGCTCCAGCACGCCCGTGAGGCTCGGGCTGAGGATGCAGCAGCGGCGCGCGATCTGGCCTGCTTCGAGCGCGTGCGCCGGTTCGCCGTCGAGCACGCGGATGATCCGCCATTGCTGTTCGGTCAGCGCGAATTCCTTGAGAATGGGGCGAAACAGGCCCATCAGCGTTTCGCGGGCCTCGAGCAGCAGCATGGCCAGATTGCGATGGTCGAGCGTACGGTTCATCGGGGTCGGAAGTAGGCGGGGGGACGCATCAATCTTAACAGCCGGCGTTGATGAATTTCATGTATCAGGGTAATCGAGGTTGCTGGCGTACGATTGTTTACTTTAGATGTTAACTATTTGTGATGCGCCGAGACTTGCGGCGGCCACGCGATGATTCTCCGGGCAGGTCCCCTGGCACGTCGCATATCCGCGCAAGCGACCGAAACATGACAGGCCGCGATGCAGAGGACAACGCGACCCAGGCCGCGTTCCCCTCCGCGTCATCACCCCGCGAACGTCAGAACCGCTGCTGGATCCCGGCCGTCACGCCGACCTGCGTCGTCCCGTACCCGGCAAAGTCGCGCGATACGCCGACCTTCTCCCCATGCTGCGCGATCGCGAACGCGCCGGCCGCATACAGCACCGTGCGCTTCGACAACGCATATTGCGCGCGCACCGACACCAGCGTCGGGTCCGCATCGCTGCCGCCCTTGATGTTCTGGTGATAGACGGCCGCGATCAGCGAGAACGTCGGCGTGAACTGGTACGACCCGCCCAGCCAATACATGTCGCTCAACTGATTCGCCGCGCTCGTGTGATACGTGCGGCGATAGTTGCGATAGCCGGCCATCGTCTTCAGGTTGCCGAAGTCGTAGCTCAGGCCCGCATGGATGCCCTGGATATAGTTGACGGTATCGGCCGGCGTGACGCTGTCGGCCGCGCCGTTCTGCCGGTCGAACGTGACGACCGCCGCGAACGGGCCCGTCTCGTAGCCGAGCGCGAAGTCGTACTTCGAGCTGGTCTTCACGCTGCCGGGCACGTTGCCGAAGCCGTACAGCGCGCCGAACTTGAAGCCGCCGAATTCGCCGTCGTAGCGCACGGCGTTCGACGAGCGCGTGAAGAGGCCGTCCTTGCGGCCGCCGGTCGCCATCGACGACGTGGCCCACGAGTAGTTCTGCGCATACCCCATCGGGTCGAACGGCAGCATGTAGTCGTAGGTGACGGTGAAGTTGCGGCCGAGCGAGAGTTCGCCCCATTTGCCTTTCAGGCCGACCGTCGCGCGGCGCGCGAAGATCGAGTCGGCGCCGTCGTCGAACGTGCCGTTCGCGAGATCGATCCCGCTTTCGAGGCGGAACACGGCCTTCAGCCCGCCGCCGAGATCCTCGACGCCGCGCAGGCCCCAGCGCGACGTGTTCTTGTTGCCGGATTTCAGCTTGAACGAATTGCCGCCGTCGGGCGCCGCATGATTCGTGTATTCGATGCCGGCGTCCATGATCCCGTACATCGTGACCGATGACTGCGCATGCGCGGCGCTTGCCGCGAGGCCGGCGGCGACGGCCGAGCCGGTCAGGACGGCGGTGCGAAGGGAACGTTCTGCGCGTGACTTCATTGACGGTGTCTCCTTGGTTTCTTGTGGGTTGGGGTAAAGCGGATACGCGGCGCGCAACCGTCCGCGACGCACGCCCGGAAGCGTCCGCCGATCGTGTGTGTCGGGACGGGAGGTGCGCTGGAATGCATGCGCGGCGGCGTGCGCGGGCCGCCGCGCCCGGGTCAGCCCGCTTTCGCGAACGCCCAGCAGTCGTTGGTCGGGAATTCGATCCAGTGCTTGCCGGCCGCGCGCGGCACGTGGCCGAACGCGCGCAGGCGCATCTCGCCGCAATGGAACAGGTATTCCCAGCGGTCGCCGAGATACATCGACGTGACGAGATCGGCCTGCAGCCGGTTCGCGCCCGGACCGTCGGCGACCTGCACGCGCTCGAGGCGGATCACGGCCTGCGCGTCCTGGCCCGGCGCGAAGGTGTCGCGGGCGAGCGCCTGCAGTTCCCAGCCGTCGCCGGCGAGGGTCACGCGTTCGCCGTCGATGGCCGCGACACGCGCGTCGATCCGGTTGTTGCTGCCCATGAATTCGGCGGTGTACAGCGAGCGCGGCGCGCCGTACAGCTCGGCCGGCGTGCCTTCCTGTTCGATGCGGCCGTTGCGCAGCAGCAGGATGCGATCGGACATCGCCATCGCTTCGGTCTGGTCGTGCGTCACGCAGAGCGCCGACAGCCCGAGCGACACGATCAGCTCGCGCAGCCATGCTCGCGCTTCCTCGCGCAGCTTCGCATCGAGGTTCGACAGCGGCTCGTCGAGCAGGATCACCGGCGGGTTGTAGACGAGCGCACGTGCGATCGCGACGCGCTGCTGCTGGCCGCCCGACAACTGGTGCGGAAAGCGCTCGGCGAGATGACCGAGGCCGAGCTGGTCGAGCGCGGTCTGCACGCGGCGCTTCTGTTCGGCCGCCGCGACGCGGCGCAGCTTGAGCCCGTAGCCGACGTTGTCGGCGACGGTGCGGTGCGGCCACAGCGCGTACGACTGGAACACGAGGCCGAGCGAACGCTGTTCGACGGGCAGGTCGACGCGCTGCGCACCGTCGAAGAACACGCGGTCGTCGAGCTGGATGCGGCCGTCGGACGGCTGTTCGAGGCCGGCCACCGCACGCAGCAGCGTGGTCTTGCCGCTGCCCGACGCGCCGAGCAGGCACACGACTTCGCCGGCCTTCAGTTCGAACGACACGCCCTTGAGGATCGGGTTGGCGCCGTAGCTGAGATGCAGGTCGTCGACGATGAGCTTATCCATGAAGTTTCACTCCGAAACGCAGGGCCACGCCGAGACCGGCGCCGACCATCGCGATGTTGATGACAGAGAGCGCGGCGACCTGGTCGACGGCGCCGGTCGCCCACAGCGACACGAGCAGCGCGCCGATCACTTCGGTGCCGGGCGACAGCAGGTAGACAGCGGTCGAATATTCGCGCTCGAAGATCATGAAGATCAGCAGCCACGCGGCGAGCAGGCCGAACCGCACGAGCGGCAGCGTGACGTCGAGCGACACGCGGCTGCGCGTCGCGCCGACGCTGCGGCCGGCTTCCTCGAGCTCCGGGCCGACCTGCAGCAGCGCGCTCTGGATGAGCCGCATCCCGTACGCGAGCCACACGACCGTGTACGCGATCCAGATGCTCCACATCGAGTTCTTCAGCTCGCGCAGGCCGGGGACGAACAGGAAGATCCACAGGAACGCGAGACCGGCGAGCAGGCCCGGCACCGCGCGCGGCAGCAGCACGAGGTAGTCGAGCAGCTTGGTCGCCCAGTCGTGGCGGCGGTGGCCGGCGAACGCGACGAGCGAGTAGAAGCCGACCGCGAGCGCGCCGCCGATCACGCCGATGCCGAGCGTATTGACGATCGCGCGCACCAGGTTGTCCTGCTCGAACAGCTCGGTGAAGTTCGACAGCGTCAGCACTTCGCCGAGCGCGACGCCTTCGCCCCAGTTGGTCACGAACGCGCGCAGCACGATGCCGGAGATCGGCACGATCACGGTCAGCATCAGCCACAGTGCGACGATCGCGAGCGCGACCCAGCGCCAGACGCCGAGCGGCAGCACCGTTGCGCGGCCGGCCTTGCCCTTGACGGTCACGAAGCGGTTCGCGGTCTTCAGCAGGCGGCGCTGCAGCAGCACGAGCGGGAACGTGATCGCGACGATGCACACCGCGACCGCGGCCATCAGGTGATACGACGGCACGCCGAGCTTGTTGGTCAGCTTGTACAGGTAGGTCGCGAGCACGAGGTGGCCTTCCGGATCGCCGAGCACGAGCGGCAGCCCGAACACCTCGAAGCCGAGGAAGAACACGAGCACGCCGGCGAACAGCAGCGCGGGCATCGTCATCGGCAGGCTCACGTCGAGCGCGACGCGGAACGGGCGGGCGCCCGTCACGCGCGCGGCTTCCTCGACGTCCGAGCCGAGGTTGCGCAGCGCGGCCGACGAATACAGATACACGTGCGGCACGTGCGTGAGGCCGACGATCACCGTGATCGCGAAGATGGAGTACACGTTCCAGGGTACGTTCTGCACCCCGAACAGTTCCTTGAACCACACCGAGTAGAAGCCGACCGGGCCGGCCGCGACCACGTAGCCGAACGCGAGCACCATCGGCGACACGAACACGGGCGTGAGCAGCAGCGGTTCGAGCCAGCGGCGGCCGGGCAGGTCGGTGCGTACCATCAGGAACGCGAGAATGCCGCCGAGCGGGATCGAGATGAACAGCATCCCGCCGGCGATGATGAACGAGTTCTTCACGGCCGACCAGAAGTCGGGATCGGTGAAGATGAAGCGGAAGCCTTCGATGCCGAGCGCCTTGTTCGCGTCGAAGAACGGCGCGGACAGGAAGCTCTGGAACAGGATGAAACCGAGCGGCAGCGCGACCGCGATGGTGAGCACCGCGACGACGATCCAGCGCAGCATGCCGGCGAGCGGCTGCAGGCTGTTGGCCGGCAGCGCGGGGATCGCATTGCCGTGGCCGGTGGAGGGGGGAGCGGCCGGCGCCGTTCCGCGTGTGCTGGTTGAAAGCATGAGTTCACCCCTGCGGCCATCCGGATGGCCGCCTCTAGGAAGTCGGTAAGGGGAAGGGGCCGCCGCGCGCCAGGTGCGGCGGCGGCCCGTGGTCAGCCGAAGCCGATCAGCCGATCAGCGCTTGATCGCCTGCTGCCATTGCTTCAGGAACGCGAGGCGCTTCGACTGGTCGAGATAGACGAGCAGGCCGGTGCCGATCTGGATCGGCTTCAGCGAATCGCCGAGTTCCTTCGTGAGGCTCGCGGCCGACGTTTCGCCGTTCACGTCCGAGCGGATCGCATACAGGTTCGCCTGGTTCGCGATCAGCGTCTGGCCGCGCCTGGACAGCAGGTAGTCGACCCACAGCTTCGCGGCGTTCGGGTTCTTCGCCTTCTTCGAGATCGTCGCGAGGCGGCTCACGACCTGTGTGTAGTCCTTCGGAAATACGTAGCCGATCGACTTGTCCTTCTTCGCCTTCGCGTACGCATACGAGCCGATGATGTTGTAGCCGATCAGGTTCTCGCCCGACGAGATCCGCTCCATCATCGCGCCGGTGCTCGACTGCAGCTTCGGGCCGGTCGCGCCGATCGCCTTCACGAGCTCCCACGTGACCTTCTCGTTCACGTGCGCGTCCTGCGTCAGGTAGTTGAAGCCGACCCCCGACTTCTCGATGTCGTAGGTCGTGACCTTGCCCTTGAACTTGTCGGCCTGCGTGGTGAGCAGCTTGATCAGGTCGGCGCGCGTCTTCGGCACTTCGCTCTCGGGGATCAGGCGCTTGTTGTAGACGATCGCGAGCGGCTCGAACGTGGTGCCGTACGCCTGCTTCTGGTATTGCGCCCATTGCGGCACGTTCGGGCTTTCGGGCGAATCGTACGACGCCATCAGCCCGTCGTTGACGAGCTTGACCTGCAGGTCCATCGCCGAGCTCCACAGCACGTCGGCGCTGGTGCTGCTCGCCGCGTTTTCGCTGATGTAGCGGTTGTACAGCTCGGTGCTGTTCATGTCGTTGTACTCGACCTTCACGCCGTACAGGCTTTCGAAGTCCTTGATCAGCGGACGCACGAGGCCCGTGTCGGTCGTCGAGTAGACGATCAGCTTGCCTTCCTGCTTCGCGGCGTCGACCACACCCTGGTAGTTACCCGGATACCCGGCCGGAACCTGCGCGGCGGCGCCGCCGGCGGCGGTGCCCAGGACGATCGCCAGCGCGGCGGCGAGGTGCTTCGGTGCAAACGGCATGTCTTCCTCCAGTTACCTGTGTGTTGTTCGAGTGACGCGGATGTTAATTGCGATGCACTTTCAGCCCGCTTTCATTTCGGTTCACAATAGCGGCCTTTGAGTCATGGATTTCCCGAGGTCCCCATGCGTGTGCTGCTCGTCGAAGACAACCCGAACCTGGCGCAATCGCTGAACGACGCGCTGAGCGCCGCGCGTTTCGCGGTCGATCACATGGCGGACGGGGAGGCGGCGGACCACGTGCTGCGCACGCAGGATTACGCGCTGGTGATCCTCGATCTCGGGCTGCCGAAGCTCGACGGGCTCGAGGTGCTGCGGCGGCTGCGCGCGCGCCGCAATCCGGTGCCGGTGCTGATCCTCACCGCGCACGGCTCGGTTGAGGACCGCGTGAAGGGGCTCGACCTCGGGGCCGACGATTATCTCGCGAAGCCGTTCGAATTGACCGAGCTGGAGGCGCGCGCCCGCGCGCTGATCCGGCGCAGCCTCGGCCACGAGCATTCGCAGGTCGAATGCGGGACGCTGTCGTACGACAGCGTCGATCGCAGTTTCCGCCTCGCCGGCGAACCCCTGCCGCTCACGCCGCGCGAGCGCTCGGTGCTGGAGGTGCTGATCCTGCGCAACGGCCGCGCGATCAACAAGGAGACGCTGTCGGAGAAGATCTTCGGACTCGACGAGTCGGTCAATGCGGATGCGATCGAGATCTACGTGTACCGGCTGCGCAAGAAACTCGAGAACACCGGCATCGCGATCGTCACGTTGCGCGGGCTCGGGTATCTGCTCGAAGCGAAGGCGGCGGAATGAGCCGCTTCCGCACCCGCGCTCGTTCCGTCGTCGATACGGCCCGGCGGCGCGCATGATGCGCCGTCCGAACCTGCGCACGCAGGTCGCGCTGTGGCTGCTGCTGCCGCTGCTCGGGCTGCTCGCGCTCGACTCGTGGCTCACGTACCAGCGCGCGATGAGCGCCGCGCACGTCGCGTTCGACCGCACGCTGTCGTCGTCGCTGAAGTCGATCCGCGAAGGCGTGCGGCTCAACGAGGGCGAGATCGAGGTCGACCTGCCGTATCTCGCGCTCGAGATGTTCGAGTCGGGCGACGGCGGCAAGATCTACTACCTGATCCGCGAGGACAACGGCCATACGATCACCGGCTATCCGGACCTGCCGCTGCCGCAGGGCGGCGGCGCGCTGTTCGCGACGCGCTACTACGACGTCGTCTATCGCGGCGAGCAGTTGCGCATGGCCGCGCTGCGCGTGCCGGTGCACGACGTGCCGACCGCGCAGACGCGCATCGTCTGGGTGATGGTCGGCGAGACGATCGAGGCGCGCCAGGCGCTCGCGCGCGAGATCCTGATGGGCTCGCTGCTGCAGGAGGGGCTGCTCGTCGTGCTCGCGCTCGGGATCGTGTGGCTCGGCGTCGGGCGCGGGTTGCGGCCGCTGAACCGGCTGTCGGCGACGGTCGCCGCGCGCAGCGACGGCGATCCGACGCCGCTCGACACCGGCGGCATGCCGAGCGAGCTCGCGCCGCTCGTCGAGTCGATCAACCAGTACATCGGCCGCACGCAGCGGATGCAGGTCGCGCGCAGGCGCTTCTTCGCCGATGCGGCCCATCAGCTGAAAACGCCGCTCGCGGCCGTGCAGGCCGGCGTCGAGCTGGCGTTGCGGCCCGACGAGCAGCCGCGCGTGAACGTGCATCTGCGGCGCGTGAACGGCGCGGTGCGGCAGGCCGCGAAGATCGTCCAGCAACTGCTGTCGCTGTCGCGGCTGGATTCGGACAGCGGCCAGGCCGTCGCGCACCAGCGGCTCGCGCTGCACCGGCTCGCGCGCAGCGTGACGCTCGACTGGTCGCCGGTTGCCCGCTCGCGCGACATCGACCTGGGGTTCGAGCACGAGGCCGATGTCGACGTGCTCGGGCAGCCGGACCTGCTCGGCGAAATGATCGGCAACCTGATCGATAACGCGATCCGCTACTCGGGCGACCACGCGGTGATCACGGTGCGCGTGTCGCGTGACGGCGAGCAGGCGCGGCTCGACGTGATCGACAACGGGCCGGGTATTCCGGCCGGCGAGCGCGACGCGGTGTTCGAGCGCTTCCATCGTGGCAGCAAGACGCAGACGGTCGAAGGCACGGGGCTCGGGTTGTCGATCGTGCGGGAAATCGCGCGCGTGCACCAGGGCAGTGTGGCACTCGCTGATGCGGGGGGCGGCGGGTTGATCGTGACGATCCTGCTGCCGGTGGCGCAGGCCGACGAGCATGCCGGGCGGGACGGCGCGTGAGGGGCGGGCAAGCGTGCGACGATCCGGTGACGGCCGTGGACCGTACCTGCACGTATCGGCGCACGTTCCGGTTCGATCCGTCAGCCGGCAGCGAGACGCCCGACCGGCCGCATTCCGATTGCGACGGTTATACGGTGCCTCGAGCGCCGCTCAATCGCCGAAGCCGATTTCCGCTTCGACGGGCTGCCCGACTTCGAGCCACGCACCCGCGCCTTCGACGACGATCGCATTGATGCCGAACGTCAGCGCGTCTTCGTAGTTCGGGTTCGCGCGATAGGTCTGCATCGTGTCGGTCGGCTCGTGCGGCCAGTCCGGGTTCGGCGCGCCGGTTACCTGGTCGATCGTCGGCATCGGGCAGCGCGTGCACAGCTTCACGAGGCGCAGCCGCACGGGCGTCACGCCGTCGGCGTCGAGGTGTTCGACGAAATCCTCTTCATACGCATCGAGATCCGTCACGACGATGTTCGGACGGAAACGGTTCATCGGAATCGCCGGCGCGCCTTTCGCGGCGAGCTTCGCGTTCAGGTCGTCGAGCGACGACTGGCCGATCACGAGCAGCGGATAGCCGTCCGCGAACTGCGTATGCGTATCGATGTCGCCGGTCCATTTGCGGTTGCAGCCGCGGCGTGCGTCGGCGCCGAAGCGCGCGAGCTTCAGCGGCGTGCCGAGGAATTCGGTGAGCCACGCAGCCGTTTCGGCGCCGGTGTCGATCGCGTCGACGGTGTCGCGCCAGACGGTCGCGGCCATCTTCGGCGTCGCGGGTGTCGCGTCGCCGTCGAGCGGCGTGCGGATCGCCGGCATGCCCGGCGCGTTCAGCACCAGCGCATCGCTTTCGAGCGCGGTGCGGATCAACGCGAGGCGCGGGTGCGTGCGTTGCGTGATCATCATCCCGTCCGGGGTCGTGATCAGCCAGTGGCGATCGTAGGCGAGGCCCGTTTCGAGCAGCTGCGAGCGCGACAGCGCGATGCCGGCGCAGGATTTGATCGGATAGACGAAGAGTTCGGAGATGGCTGGCATGACGCTGGCGGACAGGCGAGGTGGGTCGAATCGCGATTGTGCCAGATCGGGCGAAAGCCGTTCGGGCGGTTGCGCACCGCCGCGCGGCCGCTCACGCCAGCGGAAAACCGAGGTCGAACGTCGTGCGCACGTCGAGCGGCTGGCGCAGCAGCCCGGCCTTCAGGTAGAAGTCGGCCGTGCGCTGCTGCTCGGCGATCACCGTCGCGTCGATCGCCTGCCAGCGCGTGTTGCGGCGCTCGAACTGCAGCTTCGCGGCGGCCGGCGGAATGCCGATGATGCGGGCAAGCGCAGCGGAATACGCGTCGACGTGCCGGTACGACCACACCTGCGCGCGCACGACGCGTTGCACGAAATCGCGCAGCACGTCGCGCTTCGACGCGATCGCCGAGTCGGTTGCCGCGACATAGCTGAGGCCCGACCACAGCCCGCGGCCGTTGACCAGCACGCGCGCGCGGCCGCTCGTTTCGGCGAGTGCGGTGTACGGCTCCCACGTCGCCCACGCGTCGATCGATCCGGTTGCGAGCGCAAGCATCGTGTCGGCCGGCGACAGGAAGCGGAACGACACCGCGTCAGGCGGCAGCCCGGCCGCGTCGAGCGCCTTCAGCGTGACGAAATGGCCGATCGAGCCGCGCGTGGTGCCGATGCGCTTGCCTTTGAGGTCGGCCGCGCCTTTGAGCGTTGCGTCCGGTCGCACGAGCACGGCGGTGCCGTACGGGTCGGAGCGGTTCGCGCCGATCACCTTGATGCGTGCGCCGGATGCGAGCGCGAAGATCACCGGCGCGTCGCCGATCGGCCCGCAGTCGACGGCCGCCGCGTTCAGCGCTTCCGCCAGCGGCGCGGCGGCCGGGAATTCGGTCCACGCGATGTCGTATGCAAGACCGTTCAGTTCGCCGGCGGCTTCGAGCAGCGCGCGCAGCCCACCTTTCTGGTCGCCGGCGCGCAGCAGCGGCCGGGCGCCCGATTGCGCGTGCAGGGCGGCCGGAGCCAGGGCGACGGTGGCGAGGGCGCTGGCTTGCGCGAGGAACTGGCGTCGGGTCGGATTCATCGTGAAGTTCGGTGAGGGAAATGATTCGGAAGCGGTTCAGGGATTCAATGCGGAAGGCCGGCCTGCACGTCGCGCACCGGTTCGGCATCCACGCGCAGCAGCAGTGCAGTCAGCGGATCGGCGTTCGTGGCGACGGTCGACGGCCGTGCGGTCGCATCCGAGCGGCACAGCAGGTCGTTGGCCGACCAGCCCGCGCTGCCCGGCAACGCACGCGCGCGCAGCCAGCCGCGCCGGTCGGCGAGCAACTGCGTGCCGCCGAGCGTATCGGGCGCCACGCCCGCGATCGTCGCGAACGCTTGCCATGCGCCGGGCGTCGACGCGACGCAGCTCGCACGCGAGCCGCCGGCCAATGGCGCGGGCGTCGCGCCGTCGGTGACGAGCAACGTCTGCCAGCGCGGGTCTTCCGCCGGCGGCGTGCCGCCCGGCGCGAGCGCGACGATGCGCACGCGCTGGCCTTCGCGCCAGCGGTCGAGCGGTTGCGGCGCGGCATTGCCGCAGCGCACGTCGAGCACCGGCAGCGGGACGGGCACGGGCCACGCACCTTCGGCCTGCGCACCGCTGCCGGCCGACAGCGCTTTCAGGTAGTCGAGCACGGCCCAGGTGTCGGCGGGGTCGAGCGTCGGGGCAAAGCCGGGCATCGACGGCGCGCCGCGTTCGTCGTGCGTGCCATGCCGCACGCGCCAGTACAGTTCGCCGTCGAGCCGGCGCGCGAGCAGCGTGCCGGCGAAGGTCGGCGGCCAGTGCGCGAGCGTTGCCGCGAGCGGCCCTTCGCCGCGGCCGTCCGCGCCGTGGCAGGCCGCGCAGCGTTGCGCATACAGATGCGCGCCGTGCATCACGTGTGCCACGGAAAAGGGCGCGGGATTGCGCTGGAAGCTCGTGGGCACGGCGGGTGCGAGCCACAGCGACGACGGCGGCCACGGCGCGAACCACGCGACGGCCAGCGCGGCGATGGCCGACGCCACCCGCCACTTGCGCGAGGCGATCGCGATGCCGCCAAGCGCGACGGCGAGGGCGGTCGCCGCAACGGCGAACGCGAGCTGCCGCGTGAGCCCCGCGTCGATGCGCAGCGTTTCCAGCGCGATCCGGTGCGCCCACGGCCACGCGGCTTGCCCGTCGGCGTCGCCGGTCAGGCCGGCCGCATGCAGCGCTTGCGACAACGCGGTCTGCACGCGATACAGCAGTTGCAGGAAGACGAGCGCCCAGTCGGCAAACGGCGGCGCGCTCATCGGTGCGGCCTTTGCCGCAGCACACCGGCCAGCCAGTGAACGACACCGCGCATCTACCAGCTCGCATCGAGTCCGAGATGCCGCAGCGCTTCGTGACGCAGTTCGGCAAGGCGCGGGTCGCCGCGATGGCGCGGATAGGGCAGGTCGACACGCAGTTCCGCGACGATCCGCGCGGGACGCGGCCCGAACACGATCACGCGCTGCGCGAGAAACAACGCTTCCTCGACATCGTGCGTGACGAGCAGTGCGGAGAACCCGTCGCGTTGCCACAGCGCGGTCAGCTCGGCCTGCATCGTGAGCCGCGTCAGCGAATCCAGCTTGCCGAGCGGCTCGTCGAGAATCAGCAGCCGCGGATCGTTGACGAGCGCACGCGCGAGCGCGACACGCTGCGCCATCCCGCCCGACAACTGATGCGGAAACACGTTCGAGAATTCCTGCAGCCCGACGCGCGCGAGCGCATCGTCGACGCGATGCTGCGCGGTGCGCGCCACGCCGCGCGCTTCGAGGCCGAGCGCGACGTTCGCGCGCACGCGGCGCCACGGGTACAGCGTCGGATCCTGGAACACGACGATGCGCGACGGATCGGGCTGCTCGATCGGCGCGCCGTCCTGCGCGATCGTGCCTTGCCGTGCGGCATCGAGGCCCGCGACGAGCCGCAGCAGCGTCGATTTCCCGCAGCCGCTCGGGCCGAGCAGCGCGACGAATTCGCCGGCCGCGACCGACAGCGTGACGTCGTCGAGCACCGGCAGCGGGCCGCCGGGGCCGTCGAACGTGTGGCTGACGTGACGGATGTCGATCCGCGCGCCGCGCGGCGCTGCCGCATCGGGCGACGCTGAAACGGACGATTCGAGAACGGCGGCGCTTACCATTTGACGGTTCCTTTCTGCCACGCGAGCACACGGTCGCGCACCGCGAACAGCAGCGCGATCAGCCCGGAAAACAGCAGCGCCATCACGATCAGCGCCGCATACATGTTCACGTACGATGCCCAGCCCTGAGCCCAGCTCAGATACCAGCCGAGCCCCGACTTGACGCCCATCATCTCGGCGACGACCAGCACCGTGAACGACGCGCTCAGCCCCATGAAGATGCCGACGAACACGTGCGGCAGCGCGGCCGGAATCGCGACGCGCAGCACCAGGAAGCGCGCGTTCGCCCCGAGCGTGCGCGCGACGTCGTAGTACTGCCGGTTCACGCTCGCGACGCCCGACCACGTCAGCACCGCGACCGGGAAGCCGGTCGCCAGCGCGATCAGGAATGCGGCGGCCGAATAGCTGGTTGGGAAAAAGTAGAACGTGAGAGGCAGCAGCGCAGTGGCCGGCACGGGGCCGAGCACGCGCAGCACCGGATGCACCCAGTAGCCGATGCGGCGCGACCAGCCGATCGACACGCCGACCGCGAACCCGACCGCGACGCCGTACGCAAAGCCGAGCGCGAGCAGCTTCAGCGTGTTGCCGGCGCTGCCGGCGAGGCGCGGCCAGTCGTCGACGTACACCTCGATCAGCGCCTGCGGCGGCGCGAAGAACGGCGTCGGCAGCCAGCCGGTTTTCGCGGTGACGATTTCCCACGCGGCGAGCGCGAGCGGCAGCGCGACGAGCCACGGGCCGGCGGGCTGAACACGGGCGAGCCGTGCGCGCGTGGCCGGCACGCGATGGCCGAGTGTCGCTGCGACGAGCAGCAGCGCGGCGATCACCCACGCGGCGGTGCCGAACGTGTCGGTGTACGCCCAGTCGGTGAAGCCGACGACACGGTTCGGCCACAGCTGCGTGAGCGCGCCGAGCGCGGCCCATGCGAGCGCCGCGACGATGCCGGTCGGCCAGGTGCGGGCCCGGCGGGCGTCGGCCGCGAGCGTCGCGTCGCAGGCCGTGCACGCGGCACGGGACGGCGCAGCGGCATCGGCACCGGCCGGTGCCGGTGCGGGGCGTGCAGGGGACGCGTGTTCGATCGTCGACATCGCGTCACCCCAACACGTTCGCATAGACCTGCTGCGCGAAGCGCTGTGGGTCCGTACTCTTCTTCAGCACGTTGATGCGGCGGAAATCGTCCGCATAGAACGCGATTTCCTGCTGCAGGTCGACGTTGGTCGGGTGGTGCGTATAGGTCAGCGTCGCGTACAGCTTGCGCAGGTCTTCCGGGCTGATCTTCGGCGAATATTTCGCGAACGTCTTCGCCGCTTCGTTCGGGTTGTCGTGCGTGTATTCGGTGGCCTGCACGATCGAGCGCGCGAGCGCGGCAGCGGCCGGCCGGTCGTTGCGCACGAGGTCGCCGCGCGCGCCGATCACGCAGCACACCTTGTGTGCGTATTCGCCGGACAGGTTCGTCGCGAGTTCCGTATACGCGCCGTTGCTGCGCTTCTCGAGCAGATAGAGGTTCGGGTCGCCGTCGGCGATCGCCTGGATCTCGCCCTTGTCGACCGCGACGCCGAGCAGGTCGGCCGGATACTGCCGCCACGTGATGTCGCGTTCGGGATCGATGCCGTTCTTCGCGAGCAGGATCGAGAAGAAGTGCTTGCCGGGCGCGGCGAGATCGCTGACGCCGACGGTCTTGCCCTTCAGCGCCTGCAGCGTCGTGACGCCGGCCGTTTTCGAACCGAGCAGCCGCACGCAGCCGCCGTGCGAGCTGCCGATGATCTTCACGTCGAAGCCCGCTTCGAGCGGCTTGAGCCAGCGGTGGATCATCCCGACCGCCGCGTCGGCCTTGCCGGTCGCGATCGATTCGAGCAACTGGTCGGTCGACCCGCTGTAGTTGATCAGCTCGACCTTCAGCCCGTTCTTCTCGAAGATGCCGTGCTCCTGCGCGACGACGATCGGCGTCAGGCAGAACGCGGTCTGGTTCCACGCGAACGAGAGCTTCTTCAGCGGCGGCGCCGACCAGGCCTTGCGGCCGAGCGTGATGGCCGGCGCGGCGAGCGCGGCCGCGCCAGCCGCGCGCAGCAGCCGGCGGCGTTTGTCGTCGTGCGCGCCGGGCGGCGCGGATGCGGTGGTATCGGTCATGGTGTGGTCTCCGGTTGCGGTTCCGGTCTTGTGCGAGGGTGTTCAGTCGAGCAGGTCGGGTTCGTCGGCGACGACGCGCGCGAACAGGCTGTCGAACGCATGCAGCGCGCCGTCGGGGCCGCCGATCTGGCCGTGCGTGTGCTGCGCGGTCGCATGGTCGATCGGTTGCGGCGTGCCGGCGGCTTCGGCGAGCAACTGCGTATGCGCGACGTTGTCGAGCGCGATGTACCACCACGCGGCGGCTTCCACCGTCGGGCCGGCCGTCAGGATCCCGTGGTTTTTCAGGATCGCGCCCTTGTGCGTCGTGCCGTCGGGTTTCGCGAGTGCGTCGGCGATTCGCGCACCTTCGCGCGTATCGACCACCATCCCCGTGAAGTCGTCGAACAGCGCGTGGTCCTCGTAGAACACGCATGCGTCCTGCGTCAGCGGATCGAGCGTGCGGCCGAGCGTCGACCACGCCTTGCCGTAGGTCGAATGCGTATGCGCGGCTGCGACGATGTGCGGATGCGCGTCGTGGATCGCCGCATGGATCGCGAACGCGGCCTTGTTCAGCGGCCGGTTGCCGATCGCGGTTTCGCCGCGCGCATTGACGAGCAGCAGGTCCGACACCTTGATTTGCGAGAAATGCACGCCGAGCGGATTCACCCAGAAGTGATCGGGCAATTCCGGATCGCGCGCGGTGATGTGGCCGGCGAGCCCCGATGCGAAGCCGAAGCGCGCAAACAGGCGGAATGCGGCCGCGAGCCGCTCCTGCCGATGGCGGCGCTCGGCGGCGACGTCGACGCGTGGCGCGGACGGTTCGAACCAGAAATACTGGCGCGGCGTGTCGGCAAGCACGAGGCCCGACGCGGTGCGTACGGGCGAGGAAGAGGACAGGACGGCGGACATGGCGGGCGTCTCCGTAGGCGTCAGGCTGCGCGACGCGCGGCGTCGCGTGCCGCGACCGCGCTGCGCACGCGCGGAATCAGCTCGCGGCCGAAGTCGATCGCATCGTCGAGCGGGTCGAAACCGCGGATCAGGAACGTCGTCACGCCGAGGTCGTAGTAGTCGAGCAGCGCATCGGCGACCTGTTCGGGCGTGCCGACCAGCGCGGTCGAATTCGAGCGCGCGCCGGTGAGCTTCGCGATCTCGGTCCACAGCCGCTTGTCGACGCGCGAGCCGCGATCGGCCGCGGCGAGCAGGCGGCGTGCGCCTTCGCTCTGCTGCGGGCCGCCCGTGCCGAGGCCGGCCGCTTCGCGCAGCCGGCGCGTTTCGTCGAGGATCCGGTGCGCGCGCGCCCACGCTTCGTCTTCGGTCGCCGCGAGAATCGGGCGGAACGACACGGAGAAGCGCACTTGCCGGCCGTGCTTCGCGGCTTCGGCTCGCACGCGCGTCGTCAGGTCGCGCACCTGGTCGAGCGATTCGCCCCACAGCGCATAGACGTCCGCGTGCTTGCCGGCCACTTCGAGCGCCGCTTCCGACGCACCGCCGAAGTAGATCGGCACATGCGGTTGCTGGAACGGCTTCACTTCCGAAAAGCCCTGCGTGAAGCGATAGTGCGCGCCGTCGTGATCGAACGGCTGCGTGTCGGTCCAGATGCGCCGCAGGATGCCGAGATATTCGTCGGTGCGCGCATAACGCGCGTCGTGGTCGAGGAAATCGCCGTCGCGCTGCTGTTCGCTGTCCGAGCCGCCCGAGATGAAGTGCACGGCGAGCCGGCCGCGGCTGAACTGGTCGAGCGTCGCGATCTGCCGCGCGGCGAGCGTCGGCGCGGTGAAGCCCGGACGATGCGCGAGCATGAAATGGATGCGCTCGGTCGCAGCGGCCGCGAACGCGATCGTCAGCGTCGCCGACGGGCCGGTCGAGTGATGCGGGACGAGGATCCGGTCGAAACCGGCTGCTTCGTGGGCGCGGGCGAACGCGCGGACATAGTCGGGATCGACGACGGGGCCGGACGGCGGATGGATTTCCGACTGCTTCTGGCTCTGGATCATGCCGATGAATTCGACGCTCATCTGGGTCTCCGGTGCTGGGACGGCCCGGCGCGGCCAGCGGCGGCCGTCCGGGGCGGGAATGGAGCGCAGATTACCGCCGCGATCATGCGGAACGGAAATAATCAATCCCGATTTGAATATCAGATTTGCATGGTTTGGGCGGTTGAGCGTTGCGCATACGCTGTGGGCTCGCGATCGAATCGGGCGGGTGGCGGCTGCGTGTCGCGGAAGGCTTCGGCGCGGGTATGCGCCGGATCGGGATGCCGTTCGACGTGCGCCGTCCGCTTCGAACGCCGGGCCTCGGCGACGCCGGGTCGAAGGACCTTCGGCCGAGCGCCGCCGCGCCACCTGCCTGTCGATCTCCGCCGTTGCGTCACCCAGTCAATGACGCCGTTACCGAGGGAATCCGTACCGATGTCCGCCAGCCTTGCTGCCTCCTCGCCGCTTCCGCAGCAGTCGTCGCTGCGCCACCTGCCTGCCGACGATGCGCGCGTTGCCGCGCTGCTCGAGCGTCTTGCACCCGAACTCGCCGCGGACGCGGCCCGCAACGACACCGAACGGCGCTTCCCGCACGAGAACTTCGCCCGGCTGCATCGGGCCGGGCTGATCGCCCAGGTCGTGCCGCGCGAGCATGGCGGCGCGGGCGCGACGCTCGCGCAGGCGAGCCGGATCGTGGCGGCCGTCGCGCGCGCCGACCCCGCCACCGCTCTGGTGCTGACGATGACGTATCTGCAGCATCGCGCGCTCGGCCGGGCGGACAACCGCTGGCCCGCGCGCCTGCGTGCGGCGGTGTTCAATAGCGCGGTCGACGAAGGCGCGCTGATCAACGCATTGCGCGTCGAGCCGGCGCTCGGCTCGCCATCGCGAGGCGGTCTGCCGGAAACGATCGCGCGTCGCGACGGCGACGGCTGGCGCTTGTCCGGCCACAAGCTGTACAGCACCGGCATTCCGGCGCTGCGCTGGCTGGCCGTGTGGGCGCGCACCGACGAACCCGAGCCGCGCGTTGGCGTGTTCCTGGTGCCGCGCGAGCGTGGCGCGGACGATGCGCGGATCCGTGTGATCGAAAGCTGGGATCACCTCGGCCTGCGCGCATCGGGCAGTCACGAGGTGGTGTTCGACGACGTGCCGCTGCCCGCCGATCATGCGGTGGACGTGCGCGCGCCGGATGCCTGGGCCGTGTCGGCCGCGAGTCACGCGGATGTCGACGCGCAGACCGACCAGCAGGCGTGGATGGTCGCGCTGCTCGGCAGTCTTTACGACGCGGTGGCGCGTGCATCGCGCGACTGGCTGCTCGACTTCGCGACGACCCGCGCGCCGAGCGGGCTCGGTGCGTCGCTCGCGACGCTGCCGCGCGTGCAGGAGGCCGTCGGCGAGATCGAAGGCTGGCTGCATGCGAACCGCGTGCTGCTCGACGACCACATCGCGCGCACCGATGCGGGCGACGCGCCGTCGGTGACGACGAGCGGGCTCGTCAAGCGAACCGTGACGGAGCATGCGATCCGCGTCGTCGAGCACGCGCTGAAGCTGTCGGGCAATCACGGGCTGAGCCGGCGCAATCCGCTCGAACGCCACTATCGCGACGTGCTGTGCAGCCGCGTGCATACGCCACAGGATGATGCGATCGCGGTCGCAGCCGGCCGCGCCGCGCTCGATGCGGCGGCGCGACGTGCCGGGGTGGCCGACGAGTCGTCACGCAACGCGCCGGCGGCCGGACGAAACGATGCGTGAGCGGAGCGGGGTTGCAGCCGGCGGGACCGGGACGACGCCGCGCAGGCGGCGCCGGTCGGGCTCAGGCGGCTTCGTCGTGCTCGGCCGTCTGCGCGGGCAGGGCGAACGCCGTGCGCGCATGCGCGGCCACGGCCGCGAGCGGCGCCGTGAAGCGCGCGGCATCCTGACGGTGCAGCAGCCACAGGTCGATCTGCGGTTTGAAATCGGCGAGCGGCACGATGTCGAGCGCATCGCGCAGCGGGCTGCCGTCGACGAGCGGCAGCGGCATCAGCCCGATGCCGAATCCGTTCGCGACGCTCTGCAGTTGCAGGTCGCGGCCATAGGTGTCGAGCGTGACCGGCATCGGCAGCCCTTGCGCGTCGAGCGCGCGGCGCAGGCCGGCCCGGAAGCCGCAGCCGTCGGGATTGAGCACCCAGCCGCGCGCGTGGCAATCCGCGAGCCGGTAGCTGCGGCGCGGCCAGTCGCCCTTGCGGCCGACCGCGACGAGCCGCGTGGCCAGCAGCCGAACGCCTTCGACCTGCGGCGGCAGCACCATCTCGCGAGCGAGGAATACCAGCGCGGCGTCGAGTTCGCGACGCGCGACGCGCTCGACGAGCATGCCGCCCCACGCGGTCGTGACCTGCGTCGCGAGCGCGGGCCATGGTTCGGCGAGCCGCGCGATCAGGCCGGGCAGCATCAGTTCGCCGAGCCCCTGCGTGAGACCGACCCGGAATTCGCCGGCGGGCGGCCGCTGGCCGGCCGTCAGTTCGCGCAACGCGTCGACTTCGCGCAGGATCGCGCGACACTGCTCGAACACCTGCCGCCCGATGTCGGTGGGGCGCGGCGGCTTCGTGTTGCGGTCGAGCAGCGTCACGCCGAGCGCTTCCTCGAGATTCTGCACGCGTCGCGTGATCGCGGGCTGCGTCATCCCGAGCTCGGCCGCGGCCTGGCTCAGGGTCTGACAGCGCACGACCGCTGCAAAAGCATCGATATCGCTAATTTTCATGTTTGTTCTGCATGGTATTTCAGGTGCATCATGACGATCCATCATATTCGGCATCATATTCGAGGAGGCAGCCGATGAGTACGCTTTCGTTGCACCAGACGCCGCTGCGTCCGTTCGTCGACGGGCTGGGCGCGTTGCTCGCGTCCGGCGCGAACGAGGCGCGCATCCTCGACGAGGGTAGTGCGCTGCTCGGCGCGCTCGTCGCGCACGACGACTGGCTGCCCGACGCATTCGCGCAACCCGATCCCGCGCGCTACCGCCAGTACCTGCTGTATCTCGACCCCGACGAGCGGTTCTCCGTCGTCAGCTTCGTGTGGGGGCCCGGCCAGACGACGCCGATCCACAACCACACGGTGTGGGGGCTGATCGGGATGCTGCGCGGCGGCGAGTTTTCGCAGCCGTACCGGTTCGACGCGACCGGCAAGCCGGTGCCGGCGGGCGATGCGGTGCGGCTCCAGCCCGGCGAGGTCGAGGCCGTGTCGCCGCGCATCGGCGACGTGCATCGCGTGACCAACGCGTTCGCCGACCAGGTGTCGATCAGCATCCATGTGTATGGTGCGGACATCGGCAAGGTCGAGCGCGCGGTGTTCCTCGACGACGGCACCGTGAAACCGTTCGTGTCCGGCTATTCGAACGCCTGACGCGCTGCCGGATGCACGTGACGCAGCTCGTTCCACGCGCGTGCCGGCAGCCGCAAGATTCATCCGCTTTCATTCGTTTTCGTTCGCTTTCTTCACCGACTTCAACAGAATTCAACAGAGACATCGTGACGCAATCCGCTGATTCCACTTCCCGTTTTCCCGCCGCGTCGTACCAGGACGTACGCGCGCGCCTGCTGGCCCGCGACGAGATCGCGCTGATCGACGTGCGCGAGGAAGACCCGTACGCGCAGGGCCACCCGCTGTGGGCCGCGAACTTTCCGCTGTCGAAACTCGAGCTCGACGCGTGGACGCGCATTCCGCGCCGCGATACGCCGATCGTCGTCTACGGCGAAGCCGACGGCGAGGATCTCGCGCCGCGCGCGGCCGCGAAGCTCGCGCAGCTCGGCTATACCGACGTGCGCGTGCTCGAAGGCGGCCTCGCGGGCTGGCTCGCCGCGGGCGGCGAGCTGTTCATCGACGTGAACGTGCCGAGCAAGTCGTTCGGCGAATGGGTCGAGGCCGAGCGCCACACGCCGTCGCTGTCGGCGCAGGAAGTGCAGGCGCTGATCGACGCGAAGGCCGACGTCGTGATCGTCGACGCGCGCCGCTTCGACGAATACCAGACGATGAACATCCCGACGTCGACGAGCGTGCCGGGCGCGGAACTGGTGCTGCGCGTGCGCGCGCTCGCGCCGAACCCGCAGACGCAGGTCGTGGTGAACTGCGCGGGCCGCACGCGCAGCATCATCGGCACGCAGTCGTTGATCAACGCGGGATTGCCGAACCCGATCGCCGCGCTGCGCAACGGCACGATCGGCTGGACGCTGGCCGGCCAGACGCTCGAGCGCGGCGCCGCGCGACGCTTTCCGGACGACCTCGACCCTGCGCAACGCGACGAAGCCCGCCGCGCCGCGCGCGCGGTGGCCGAACGCGCCGGCGTGCCGCGCATCGCGCTCGCGGACGTCGCCGCGCTCGACGAGCCGGGCCGCACGCTGTACCGCTTCGACGTGCGTACGCCGGAGGAATACGAGGCCGGCCATCTGCCGGGCTTTCTCGGCACGCCGGGCGGCCAGCTCGTGCAGGAAACCGATCACCACGCGGCCGTGCGCGGCGCGCGGATCGTGCTTGCCGACGACGATGGCGTGCGCGCGGACATGAGCGCATCGTGGCTCGCGCAGATGGGCTGGGACGTGCGCGTCGTCGAGCCGGCCGGTACGGCCGCGTTCACCGAGCGCGGCCAGCCGCCGCGCGACGTGCCGGCGACGCCGCTGGCCGCCGAGGTGTCGCCCGCGACGCTCGCGGGCTGGCTGAAGGAGGGCGCCGAAGGCGAGATCGCGATCGTCGACGTGACGACCAGCGCGAACTACGTGAAGCGCCATCTCCCCGGCGCGTGGTTCGTCGTGCGCGCGCAGTTGCGCGACGCGCTCGCCGCGATCCCGCCGGCGAAGCGCTACGTGTTCACGTGCGGCTCGAGCCTGCTCGCGCGGTTCGCGGCGGACGATGCGCGCGCGCTGCTGCCGGCTTCCGCCGAAATCGCGGTGCTGACGGGCGGCACGGCCGCGTGGATCGACGCGGGGCTGCCGCTCGAACACGGCGAGACGCGTCTGGCGTCGCCGCGCGTCGATCGCTACCGGCGCCCGTACGAAGGCACCGACAACGCGACGGCCGCGATGCAGGCGTATCTCGACTGGGAATACGGGCTGGTCGATCAACTGAAGCGGGACGGCACGCATCACTTCGGCGTGATCTGAGCACGGCGCGGCAACCGGCGCGCGGCACGACGCTCGCCGCGCCCGGTCGCCGCATGCTCGGCGGCTCATTGCGGGTGATGCATCGCATGGACGGACGACGGCAGGCGAATCCGGCGCATTCCGGCCGTCTCGGGGCAGGCGGCAGGCCGGATGCACTAAACTTGCGGGACTTTTGCATCGCCGTGCCGGGCCGACACCCGCCCGTGCACGACGATGCGGCGACTCGCGGGCCGGCGCGGGCGCCCGGCGCCCACGGGCGTCCGGGGCCCGCGCCGGCCGATTTTTACCGATCCATGACGACTCATACCGATCCCGCCTACCTGCTCGGCGACCTGCTGAAGAACGTTTCCCGCTCCTTCTACCTGACACTGCGCGTGCTGCCGGACGGCATGCGCGACCCGGTTGGCCTCGCTTATCTGCTGGCGCGCGCGGCCGACACGATCGCCGACACGGCGCTCGTCGCGCCCGATCGTCGCGCGGCGCTGCTCACCGAGTTGCGCGACGAGGTCGAGCGGCTCGGCGACGGCGTGGCGCTGTCGCGCTCGCTCGAGGACGTGACGCGGATGCAGACGGATTCGCACGAGCACGTGCTGCTCGGGTCGATGCAGCCGATGCTCGGATTGCTGCGCGCGCAGCCGGCCGCGGACAGCGCATCGATCCGCAAGGTCGTCGCGACGCTGACGTCGGGGATGGAGTTCGACCTGCGCACGTTTCCCGACGAGCAGTCGGGACAGGTCGCGTCGCTGCCTACCCGCGACCTGCTCGACCGCTATACGTATCTGGTCGCCGGCTGCGTCGGCGAATTCTGGACCGACATGACCGGCGCGCATACGAAGGCCGCGCGCGGCTGGGACTTGCCGGACATGCGCGAGAAGGGCATCCGTTTCGGCAAGGCACTGCAGATGACCAACATCCTGCGCGATTGCGCGAAGGACCTGCCCATCGGCCGTTGCTACCTGCCGGACGACGTGCTGGCCGTGCACGGGCTGAGCGTCGCCGACCTGATGTCGCCCGCCGCGTCGGCGCGCGCGCGCGGCGTGTTGTTCGACCTGCTGCGCGTGACGCTCGCGCAGTATCGCGACGCGTGCCTGTATACGCTCGCGATTCCGCGCCGCTTCGTGCGGCTGCGGCTGGCCTGCCTGTGGCCGATCATGATCGGCCTCGAAACGCTCGAACTGCTGGCCGCGCACGATGCGTGGCTCGATCCGGCCAGCCCGGCGAAGGTGCCGAGAAAGCGGATCTACCGGATCATGGCGTCGTCGCTCGCGCTCGTCGGTTCGAATACGGCGATCCGCGCGCGGATGAACGCGTTGGTCGATGCGGTCAACGCACGGATCGCGCCATCCGCCTCACGTTGAATGCCGCCGGCGCACGGCGCCGGCATCCTCCTTCGGCCCGCATTCGCCGGGCCGCTCCCGCCCGTTCTCCCGCCCCCGACTGAAACGTTTTCATGATTTCGCGTCCCGAAATGTGGGTGTCATGAACGTCAGCGATCCTGCCCGCCGGCGTGAATCGCGGTGTCAGGCGCGGTCGCGCATTTGTAAGATGTTTTTGCCGGAAGGCGTCTGACGACATCGGACGGTCGCGTTGCACCAGTAAAAATGTAAAGCTAGGGTTTTCACTGTCAAATGCCGGAGAGGCCCGCCGCATAAGCGTTTCAAGGTGTTATGTAACCGCTTGGTGAACCCGTGCGTTGCGTCGATCATACGATGACCGACTGTGCGTATTGGGAAACAATTGGTAATCCGTCAGAATTGCGCCGGCATGTACTCGCACATGTGTCATAAAAAACCACACCAGATAAGAAATCATTCTTTGAGGACGGAGAATCAATGAAAAAGCGCGTCGCTTTCGCCATGACGGCAGTAGGTCTCGCAGCCGCTACCGCAGCCCACGCCCAGAGCAGCGTGACCCTGTACGGTATCGTCGACAACGGTATCGCTTACCAGAACAACTCGTCGGCAACCGGCGCGACTTCCGGCGGTCACTCGAAGGTGCAAATGTCCACCGGCGTGTGGGCAGGCAGCCGTTTCGGCCTGAAGGGCAGCGAAGACCTCGGCGGCGGCACGAAGGCGATCTTCCAGTTGGAAGCCGGCTTCAGCACGGCTAACGGCACGTCGCAATTCTCGGGCGGCATCTTCACGCGTCAGGCATGGGTCGGTATGACCAACCAGACGTACGGTACGCTGACGGCAGGCCGCCAGTACACCGCGTACTACACGCTGCTGTCGCCGTACAGCCCGACGACCTGGCTGACCGGCTACTACGGCGCGCACCCGGGCGATATCGACTCGCTGGATACCAGCTACCGCGCGAACAACTCGCTCGTCTACATGTCGCCGAAGTTCTACGGCTTCACGGTCGGCGGTTCGTACTCGTTCGGCGGCGTTGCAGGCAGCACGAACCGCGGCTCGACGTGGAGCGCGGCGGTCCAGTACCTGAACGGCCCGGCAGGCATCGCGGTCGGCTACCAGAAGGTCAACAACTCGACGCTCGGCGGCGGCGCGTGGGGTGCGAACTCGACGGTGCAGAACGGCCTGACGGCCTCGGGCGACGGCAACCAGCCGGCCGTTTCGTCGATCAACAACGGTTATGCCACGGCGCAATCGCAGCAGCGTATCGCGGTGACGGCGGGCTACCAGTTCACGCCGGCATGGGACATTTCGGCGTCGTACTCGAACGTCAAGTACACGCCGGGCGTCGGCTCGTCGTTCCGCAACACCGCGATCTTCAACACGGCAGGCGCCGTGCTGCACTGGAAGGCGGCGGCTCAGTGGGACTTCGCGGCAGGCTACTCGTACACGGCGGCCACGCAGTCGAACGGCATCACGAGCGCAGCCAAGTACCACCAGGTCACGCTGTCGCAGTACTACAGCCTGTCCAAGCGTACGGGTCTGTACGCGCTTGAGGCTTACCAGCACTCGAGCGGCAACACGTGGAACCCGACGCTCGGCGTCGTTGCGGCAACGACGTCGATCGGCGACGGCGTGGGCGCAGGTTCGAAGCAGAACCAGATCGCTGTCGGCGTCGGCATGATCCACCGCTTCTGATGTCGCGCGGCGCGCGAGCGCCGCTCACGGCACGCGGTATGAAAGAACCGGCCTTCGGGCCGGTTTTTTTTCGTGCGTACGCACGGGCCGCGCAGCGCGAGTGAGTGCGGTTGTCGGTCAGGCGCATTCGACGACGCGTGCTCGAGCCATCCTGCGGTCAGGGGTGCGAATCATCCGCCCAGTTTCCCGCCAGGGCCTGGAACAGCGCTGCCGTGTCGGCCAGCCGGTCGGCTTGCGCGCGTGTCCGGTCGAGCGCGGTCTGCAGTGCCTGTCGCTGCGTGTCGAGCAGGTCGATCAGGCTGATTCCGCCCGCCGCGTAGCGGTCGCCGGCAATCGCATTGCTCGCCGCTGCCTGTTGCGCGGCGGTGTCCCTCGCCTGCAATTCGGCGGCATCGTGTTCGACCGCGCGCATTGCGTCGGCGACCTGCTGAAGCGCCAGCAGCACGGTTTCCCGATAGCTCGCGAAGGCGGCGTCGTACGCCGCCTCGGTCGCGCGTTTCTTCGCGCGCAGTTCGCCGCCGTGAAAGAGCGGCTGCGTCAGGCCCAGGCCGACGTTCCACACATTGAGCCCGCTCACGATATCCACGATGCGCGTGCGCTCCGACCCGACCCCTGCCGAAATCGAAAAACGCGGATACAGGTTCGCCGTGGCCACGCCGACGTTCGCGCTCGCCTGGTGCAGCACGGCCTCCGCCGCGCGGATGTCGGGCCGTTCGCGTGCGAGTGCCGACGGCAGCGCGACCGGCAGCGTGCGCGGCAGCACGAGTGCGTCGAGCGCGAGGTCGGGCAGCGCGGCGGCGGACGGCGGCGCGCCCAGCAGGATCGCGAGGCGGTGGCCGGCCTGCGCGTAGCGCGCTGCGAGCGGCGGCAGCGATGCCTGTGTCTGCGCGAGCAACGCACGCTGTGCATGCACGTCGGCCTGCGACACGCCACCCGCCGCGAAGCGCGCTTCGACGATGCGCAATTGCCGCGCCTGCGCGTCGACGAGCTGCCGCGTGAGCGCGACCTGCTGCGCGAGCGACGCGCGCAGGATCGCGGTCGCGACGACGTTGCCCGCGAGTGTCAGGCGAGCGGCATCGAGCGTATACGCCTGATAGTCGACCTGGGCGCGCAGCGCCTCGAGCGCGCGCCGGTTGCCGCCGAACACGTCGAGTGCGTACGACACGCTCACCGACGCGTCATACAGCGTGAAGGGCCCGGGATTCGGCACGTTGGCGGGCAGCCCGAACGAGGCGATGTCGACCTGCTCGCGCGTGGCGGACAGGTTTGCGTCGACGCGCGGCAGCATCGTCGCGCCCGCCTGGGCCGCATGGTTCTGCCGCGCTTCGTCGAGCCGCGCGCGGGCCTCGGCGAGCGTCGGGCTGTTGTGCCAGGCGGTATCGACGAGGCGGTCCAGCGGATCGGAGCCGAACGCCGTCCACCAGCGTTGCAGCGTGTGTGCGGACGGCGCGAACGTCTGCGCGTCGCCGGCCGGGCCGGCGGCGGCCGCCGTGGTCGTGGGCGCTGCATCGCGCGTGTACTGCTGCGTGGCCGGCGGATCCGGCGCGCGGAAATCCGGCCCGACCGCACATCCGGCGAGCAGTGCGACGGCGGCCAGCATGCTGCCGCGGGCAGCGAGAGAGGCGCGACGCGAAGCCGGTTTCATCGCGCGCCCCCTAATCGAGCGTGCGCTTGTAGAAGCGCAGCGCGACACCCATCACGACGACGGTGAACAGCGCGACGGGCCACACGGACGGCCACAAGTCGGTCCAGTCGTTGCCTTTCAGCAGGATGCCGCGCACGAGGCGGTTGAAGTAGGTGAGCGGCAGCAGGTTGCCGATGAACTGCGCCCACTTCGGCATCCCGGCGAACGGGAACATGAAGCCCGACAGCAGGATGTTCGGCAGGAAGTAGAACACCGCGAGCTGCATCGCCTGCAACTGGTTCTGCGCGAGCGACGACAGCGTGATGCCGACCGTCAGGTTCGCGGCGATGAAGAGCAGCGCGGCCAGGTAGATCGCGAATACGCCGCCGACGAACGGCACGTCGAACACGTACCGCGCGGCGGCGAGAATGATCGACACCTGGATCAGCCCGATGAACACGTACGGGACGATCTTGCCCGTCATCACCTCGAGCGGCCGTACGGGTGTCGCGAGCAGGTTTTCCATCGTGCCGCGCTCACGTTCGCGGGTGATCGCGAGGCCCGTCATCATCACCATCGTCATCGTCAGGATCACGCCCATCAGGCCGGGCACGACGTTGTACTGCGTGATGCCCTCGGGGTTGTACAGGCGGTGCAGCACAACGTCGAACGCGGGCGGGCGGCCGTTCAGGTGCGCGAGCGGGCCCGTCAGGTCCTTGTCCGCGACGGGCTGCACGAGGCCCGGCAGCGCGCCGATCGCCGACGCGGTCGCGACGGGATCGGTCGCGTCCGCCTCGACGAGCAGCGACGGATGCTCACCGCGCAGCAGCCGTTTCGAGAAATCGGCCGGCACGCTCAGCACGAACTGCACGTCGCCGCGCGCGAGCGCATGCCGGCCGGCCGCTTCGTCGGGCAGCGCCGCGACGATGTCGAAATACGCGGAATTGCGCATCGCGGCGATGAAGCTGCGTGCGAAGGGGCTCGGATCGGCGACGATCACCGCGGTCGGCAGATGCTTCGGATCGGTGTTGATCGCGAAGCCGAACAGCGCGAGCTGGATGATCGGCACGCCGACGATCATCGCGAACGTCACGCGATCGCGGCGCAGCTGCAGGAATTCCTTCATCACGATGCTCCACCAGCGCGCGACCGAGAACGATTCGCGCAGGCCCGTCCACGCGTTCATGACGACGCTCCGCCGGGCGGCCCGGATGCACGGCCCATCATGTAGATGAAGACATCTTCGAGCCCGGTGTCGATCGGCGCGACCTGCAGCGATGCACGGCCGTCCGTCTGCGCGCCGGCCTGTGCCGCGACCTGCGCGAGCGTGGCGTCGAGCAGCGCACCATCGCGGCCGCTCACGTGCAGCGCGGCGCCGAACACGACGGTCTGGTCGACCCCCGGCATCGTGCGCAGCTGCGCGGACAGTTCGGCCAGGTGCCCGCCCGTGATCGCGCGGGTCGACAGGTGCTGCGACGCGACGATTTCGGCCGACGTGCCCTGCGCGAGCAGTTCGCCGGACGCGATGTACGCGAGCTTGTGGCAGCGCTCCGCTTCGTCCATGTAGTGCGTGCTGACGAGCACCGAGATCCCTTGCGCGGCCAGCCGGTGCAGTTCTTCCCAGAAGTCGCGGCGCGCGGCAGGATCGACGCCGGCGGTCGGTTCGTCGAGCAGCAGCAGTTCCGGTTCGTGCAGCATGCACGCGGCAAGCGCGAGACGCTGTTTCCAGCCGCCGGACAGCGCGCCCGTGAGCTGGTCCGCACGGCTTGCGAGGCCGAGCCCGTCGAGCGCGCGCGCGACGGCCGCGCGGCGATCGGGCATCCCGTACACGCGCGCGACGAAATCGAGGTTCTCGCGAATCGACAGGTCTTCCCAGTACGAGAAGCGCTGCGTCATGTAGCCGACGCGCCGCTTGATCTGCGCGCTGTCGCGCACGATGTCGTAGCCGAGGCAGGTGCCGCTGCCGGAGTCGGGCGTGAGCAGGCCGCACATCATCCGGATCGACGTGGTCTTGCCGCTGCCGTTCGGTCCGAGAAAGCCGAAGATCTCGCCGCGCGCGACGCGCAGCGATACGTCCTTCACGACGTGCTTGTCGCCAAACCGCTTGTTCAGGCGGTCGACGTCGATCGCGTACGGAGCGGGCGGCAGGTTCATCGCACCCTCACGGCGACGGGCTGGCCCGGATGCAGCTTCGGCGCGTCGGCGAGCGCGGGGCGCGCCTCGACCATGAACACGAGCTTGGTCCGGCTCGCGTTGCTGTAGATCACGGGCGGCGTGTACTCGGCCTCGCTCGACACGTAGGTGATGTGCGCGGGCAAGTCGGCCGGGCAGCCGTCGCAATGGACCGAGATCGTCTCCCCTGGCGCGAGCGATGCAATGGCTGCCTCCGGCACGAAGAAGCGCACCTTCAGGTTCTGCGGCGGCAGCATCTGTACGACCGGGTTGCCGGCCTGCACCCATTCGCCGACGCGGTACAGCGTGTCGTACACGCGCCCGGCGGCAGGCGCGGCGATGCGCTTCTGGTCGAGCTTCCATTGCGCTTCGGCCACTGCCGCCTGCGCGGCGTCGACCTGCGCGGCCTGGGCGGCGACCTGCTGCTCGCGGCCCGGCAAACGCGCGACTTCGACCTGGTTTTGCAGCTCGCGCATCTGCGCGGCAGTGGTTTGCGCGGACGTGCGCGTATCGTCGAGCTGCTGCTTCGACAGGCCGCCGGCCGCGTACTGGCGTTCGTCGCGCGCGAGTTGCGCGGCGGCCCGCGCCGCTTGTGCGGTGGCCTGCGCGAGCTGGGCACGCGTGACCGCGATTTCCGGAGGACGCTTGCCGGTCTGCAGATCGGCAAGCTGCGCGCGTGCGGCTTCGAGCTGATGTTGCGCCTGCCGCAGCGCGGCCGTTTCGCTGACGGCTTCGAGCGCGAACACCGGCGTACCGGCCGCGACGGTCTGGCCGCGCTCGACCGACAGCTGGGTCAGCGTGCCCGCTTGCGACGACGACAGGTACACGAATTCGCCTTCGACATAGCCCTGGTAGGTCGTGCCGGTGTCGGCCGAACGTCCGCAACCGGCGAGCAGCACGGTGGCGGCCAGCGCGAGCGGCAGCGCGCGGGCGGCGCTCACGACGGCCTCCGTGGCGCACGCGAGCGCGCATCCGGCGCTGTGGCGGGCGCCTGCATGCCGGAGTCGAGCAGCGCGCGGACGTGGCGATGCAGCACGTCGCGATCGATCGGCGGCAGGCCGCGCGCGCTTTGCCACAGCTTCGCGGTCGCGAGCGGCAGCATCACGAGCGCGATGATCGAATGGAACAGGAATGCGGGTTCGAGCGACGGGTTCAGTGTGCCGGCCTGCTGCGCGGCGCGGATGCGTTCGGCAAAACGTCCGACATGTTCGAGCGGAATGCGGCGGACCATCCGCTCGCGCAGCAGGCCACCTTCGTGGACGATCTCGCGCAGCCAGATCGACGGCAGCCACGGCATGCGATGCGTGACGTCGAAGAAGCGGTCGACGAGTTCGGCAACGAGCGCGAACGGATCGTTTTCGATCTGCGGCGCGGTCGGTCGCCACACGGACGCGATGACCTGCGCGAGCCGCTCCTCGACGATCGCGTCGAGCAGTTGCTCGCGACTCGTGAAGTAGTAGTGAACCATCGCCGACGTGACGCCGGCGGCCGCGGCGATCTGCGCAACCGTGGTCGCGGCGATGCCGCGCTCGGCGAACAGCTGGATCGCAACGTCGAGCATGTGGTCGCGCAGGTCGAAGTCCTCCACCGACGGGCGGCGCCCGCGCGGCCTGGCGACGGTGGATTTCGCGTTCATGAAATCGACGCTAATTGATGAGTTAGTTAATTTCAAGGAAGGGTTTTCGCCCGCGTTGATCGAGATCAGGCGCGTGTCGAATGGCGATGCGGACGAGCGGGGAGGTGGCTCGACGGAGGGCGGTGCGCGGGTGGCGGCGTGTAGGGAGCGGTTAATGCGGAAACGGCGGAGGGGCAGACGGCCGAAACGTTGAGGCATCGGCACGGAGCCGGCAGGGAAGCCGGTCGTGAAGCAGGCGCGCGTGCGCCGCGGCACGCGCGCCTGAAACGTCGTCACTGATCGATCGGCGACGTCAGCGGATCGTGTTCGCCGGTCAGCCCGAACACGACGAGTTGCGCGGGTTCGGTGGCGCTCGCATTGCGCGACACCTGATGGCGCGAACCGGGCGGCTCGTACCAGCCTTCGCCGGCGCGATAGCGGCGCACCGGGCCGCCGTTCACCTGCGACAACACTTCGCCTTTCGACACGACGGCGAACACCGAGCCGAGGTGCCTGTGCGGTTCCGACGCCTGGCCGGGCGCATAGTCGACGGTCGCGACGACCGCGAGCTTGCCGGGCGCTTCGGGCACGGCCTGGCGCATGATCGCGTGCACGTTGTCGCCTGCGTCGTGCGCATGGACGGCGGCCGGCAGCGCGGCGCCGAGCGCGAGCGACGCGCACAGGAACGTATGGCGGAGAGTCGAGCGCATCATCGTCGTCTCCTTATTCGGGCATCTTGCGGAACGCGATCGCGAAGCGGTTCCACGCGTTGATCGTCGTGATCAGCAGCGACAGCTCGAACAGCTCCGTGTCGCTGAAATGCGGCTTCACGGCTTCCCAGACCGAATCGGGCACGTGGTTGTCGGCGACCAGCGTCAGCGCTTCGGTCCATTCGAGCGCCGCACGTTCGCGCTCGGTGAAGAACGGCGTTTCGCGCCACACGACGACGGTCGCCAGGCGGCGCTCGGTTTCGCCGCCTTTGCGCGCGTCCGTCGTGTGCATGTCGACGCAGAACGCGCAGCCGTTGATTTGCGAGGCGCGCAGCCGGACGAGTTCGGCGAGCGGCTTTTCGATCGAGCTCTTCGCGAGGAATTCCTCGGCGTTGCGCATCACCTTGATGGCGTTCGGGCTGGCGGCGTAGAAGTTCAGGCGCGGTTGCATGGCGGGTCCTTGGCGGGTTGATGCGCACGGCGGCGCGACAGGACCTACTGTATGCCGCTCACTGGCCCGCTTGAATGTCCAATTTCCGGAAAATTCAGGTAACCAGTAGCGTGTCGCCGGTGTCGTCCGAACCCAGCAGCGCGGCCAGTTTCGCGAGTGCCGTGTCGATACGCAGCGCGTCGATCCCGCCATAGCCGAACAGCAGGCCTGCCCGGGCCGGCGCGCCGACGTGGAACGCCGAGATCCCGTACAGGCCGATGTCGTGCGCGCGGGCGGCCCGGACCAGCGCGGTTTCGTCGAGCCCGGGTTTCAGCAGCGCGGCGAGGTGAATGCCGGCGGTCGGCACGATCGTGTCGAACCACGGCGCGAGTCCGCCGCGCAGGTGCGCGATCAGCATCTTGCGGCGCGCGTCGTAGTGTTTCTGCACGCGCCGCAGGTGCCGGGCGAAGTCGCCTTCGAGCATGAAGCGCGCGAGCGCGGCCTGCGTCAGCGAGCAGGTATGCCAGTCGACGATCTGCTTGGCCTTGGACAGCGCGCCGCGCAGCGCGCGCGGCGGTATCGCGTAGCCGATCCGCAGTTCCGGGAAGATCGTCTTCGAGAATGTGCCGACGTACGCGACGAGGCCGGTGCGGTCGAGGCTTTTCAGCGATTCCACCGGACGGCCTTCGAAGCGGAACTCGCCGTCGTAGTCGTCCTCGATGATCACGGCACGGCGGCGCTGCGCCCATTCGAGCAGCGCGACGCGCCGCTCCAGCGTCATCGGCATCCCGAGCGGGAACTGGTGCGACGGCGTCACGTAGACGAGGCGCGCGTCGTCGGGCAGCCGCTCCGTGACGATGCCGTGCGCATCGACCGGCACGCCGATCACCGTCGCGCCGAGCGACGCGAACGCCGCGCGCGCCGGCGGATAGCCGGGATTCTCGACCGCGACGACGTCGCCCGGCCGCACGACCACGCGCGCGATCAGGTCGAGTGCCTGTTGCGCGCCCTGCGTGACGAGCACGTCGTCCCAGCCGCACGCGACCGCGCGGCTGAATCCGACGTAGCGCGCGATCGCGCCGCGCAACTGCGGATCGCCGGCCGGGTCGTGATACTGGCCGGGGCCGCGCGCCTGCTGGCGCAGCGCGTGATGCAGGCAGCGGCGCCATGCGTCGAACGGGAACAGCGTCTTGTCGGTCACGCCGCCGCGAAAGTCGAAGGCGGGCGAGTCCTGCGGCGTGGGCATTGCAAGCGCGTCGGGCAGGTCGTCCCACAGTTCGCGCGCGTCGACGGCATGGACCTGCGGCGTGGCTTCGATCAGCGACGGCGTTGCCGCGGGTGCCGCATGCGGCACCCGCGCGAGGCCGTCGGCGACGAACGTGCCGTCGCCGGCACGCGTGTTCAGGTAGCCCTCGGCGACGAGGCGCTCGAACGCGTCGAGCGTCGTCTTGCGCGAAACGCCGAGCTGTTTCGCGAGGTCGCGCGTCGACGGCAGGCGGGCGCCGCCTTCGAGCCGCCCGTCGACGATCGCGGTGCGCAACTGACGGAAGATCTGTCCGGTCAGGTCGTGGCGGCCTTCGATGCGGATCGCGATGTCCATCGCAGTGGTTACCTCGGATGCTGAAATTTGGTATCGATCAGCATACCGGAAGTTCATGGCTGGATTGGCGCCGGACTGGCGCTCGGGAGGGCGGGCCTGGATCCGCCACACACCGGGCGCAGCGCCATTCGATTGGACCGCCGCCCGCCGCTGCCTTACGATCCACCACACCCCCCGACCGGAGTGCCGCTCATGTTGTCCGAAGACGAACTCGCGCTGCTCGATGCGATCCGCGCCACCGGCAGCCTGTCGCGGGCGGCCGCGCGGCTCGGCAAGGCGCCGTCGACGGTGTCGCACGCCGCGCGGCAGCTCGAAACGCGCTTCGACGCGCTGTTGTTCGACCGGCGCGGCTACCGGCTGCAGCTCACGCCGGCCGGCCAGTTGCTGACCGACGAGGCATCGCGCCTCGCGCTGGACGTCGCGCGGCTCACGCAGCGCGTGCGGCAGGTCGCGAGCGGCTGGGAGGACCGGCTGTGGATCGTCAGCGACGAGGTACTGGAGTTCGATACGCTCCTGCCGGTCGTGCGTGCGTTCGACGCGCTCGATTCGGGCGTGTCGCTGCGCTTCACGCACGAAGTCCTCGGCGGCACCTGGGAGGCGCTGCGCGACGGTCGCGCCGATCTGGTCGTCGGCGCGACCAACGAGCCGCCGGCAATTCCGGGTTTCAAGTGGTTCGAGCTCGGCGCGATGGAATGGGTGTTCGCGGTATCGCCGCGCCATCCGCTTGCGGCGTCGAGCGAGCGGCTCACGCGGGATGCGATCGGCGCGCACCGCGCGGTCGTCGTCGCCGATTCGTCGCGGCGCTCGGCCGGCCGGGCGTACGGGCTGCTCGGCGGGCAGGCGGTGCTCGCGGTGCCGTCGATGCGCGCGAAGATCCTCGCGCAGCGCGACGCGCTCGGCGTCGGATGGGTGCCGCGCCGGCGGGTCGCGTCGCTGCTTGCGCGCGGCGAACTGGTGGAGAAGGAAACAGCCGATCCGCGCGAACCGAACGTGTTGTATGTCGCGTGGCGTGGCGATCGCGACGGTCGCGCGCTGCAATGGTGGCTCGAGCAACTGCGGGAACCGCGGCTCGCGCAGCGGCTGCTCGACGGGATCGACGTGGCGGGTTGAGTGCGCCGATCGGGCGCCCTCCGGCAGACACGTTCGAAGATTTCGAACGTGTCTGCCGCGCCCGTCGTACGGCAACCCCCGGCGCCGCGCGCATCCTGTGTTCACGGTCAACTCACCGGTTCACAGGAGAACATCATGCAACGCTTCGAAGGAAAAACGGTACTCGTCACGGGCGGCAACAGCGGCATCGGCCTGGCGGCCGCACGGGCATTCGCGGCCGAAGGCGCGCGGGTCGTCATCACCGGTCGCGACGAACAGACGCTCGCCGCCGCGCGCGAGACGCTCGGCGCAGGCGCGCTAGCGATCCGCAACGAAGCCGGCAGCGTCGCGTCGGCGCGGGCGCTGGCGGATGCGATCGCGGCGTCTGGCGCGCGGCTCGACGCCGTGTTCATCAATGCGGGCGTCGCGAAACTCGCGCCGTTCGCGGATAGCGACGAGGCGTTGTGGGACCTCGTGTTCAACACCAACGTGAAGGGCGCGTATTTCCAGATCCAGGCGCTCGTCCCGCTGCTGAACCGCGGCGCGTCGATCGTGATCAACGGGTCGATCAACGCGCACATCGGGATGCCGGGTTCGTCCGTGTACGCGGCAAGCAAGGCGGCGGTCAATTCGTTCGCGAAGACACTGTCGACGGAACTGCTGCCGCACGGCGTGCGGGTGAACGTCGTGAGCCCCGGGCCGGTCCAGACGCCGTTGTACGGCAAGCTCGGGTTCGATGCGGCGACGCTCGACGAGACCTCGGAAAAGATCAAGGGCCTCGTGCCGATCGGCCGGTTCGGCACGCCGGACGAAATCGCGTCGACGGTGCTGCACCTGAGCGCGCCCGAGTCAGCGTTCATCGTCGGCGCGGAAATCATCGCTTCGGGCGGGATGGGCTTGCTCTGAGCGTGAAACCGGCGGGGCCGCACCGCCTGACGCGACGTCGGGCGGTGCAGTGTCTCGGCCGGTAATGCGTATCGCTGGCGCGATGCACAAGTCGTCAGGAGCGGCATCGCGCCGCGTCACCGTCGGCCCTGGGAGTATCGCC
Organism: Burkholderia sp. JKS000303; assembly: GCF_002563755.1. NCBI lineage: Bacteria > Pseudomonadati > Pseudomonadota > Betaproteobacteria > Burkholderiales > Burkholderiaceae > Burkholderia > Burkholderia sp. JKS000303. The sequence continues at coordinate 4,106,138 of NZ_PDBZ01000001.1, read as the reverse complement.
GGTCCTGCCCGGCGAATACGGCGCCGCGACCCGCATCGCGCGGCGGAAAGGTCGGGCCCGTCAGCGCAACGCGGCCGCCGGTCGCGAACACGTCGACCGAACCGCGATAGATGACGATTTCCAGCCAGCCCTGCAGGCGGCCGTCATCGCGCGGCAGATTGTCGATATGTTCGCGGCTGAACGGGCCCGCGAACGCCGCTGCGCTGGAGCGGAAAGGGGCGCGATCAACAATGGACGTCGCCGGATGCGCTCCGTCGGCAAAAGCCATGACGATGGCAGGGCTGAATCCCTGATCTCTAGACGACCGGTCTAATCCGGGGCTATCATCCAGCCTCATGAATGCGACGCCGTTTCTGGAGCGTGGCGCAGACGCGAAAATGCCATATCGCGCTGCGATGCTGCTCGTACAGGAGAGGTGTCGTTTTTTCGACGCCAAGACTAGACGACTGGTCTAATAGCATCGAGCAACCAACATTTTTTTCGATGCGCGACCGGCACGTTGGCGTCCGCCAGCGGACTAACCGGCAGGCGCGCGTCGTTCGCGGCACGCAGCGTGCGCCATGCTGGCCGCCGCGTAACGCGGCCCCGTTCCCCCATTTCGAAGGAGTGTCCGATCATGAAGATTCTGGTTGTCCTGACCTCGCACGACACGCTCGGCGACACCGGCAAGAAGACCGGCTTCTGGCTCGAGGAACTGGCCGCGCCGTATTACGCATTCAAGGATGCCGGCGTCGAACTGACGCTCGCGTCACCGCAGGGCGGCCAGCCGCCGCTCGACCCGAAAAGCAGCGATCCGGCCGCGCAAACCGACGCCACGCGCCGTTTCGATGCGGATGCGGCGGCCAGGGCCGAACTCGCGGCCACGCGCAAGCTGGCCGACGTGTCGGTCGACGATTACGACGCGGTGTTCTATCCGGGCGGCCACGGCCCGCTGTGGGATCTCGCCGAGGATCTGCATTCGATCGGCCTGATCGAGCGCGCGTTGTCGGCCGGCAAGCCGGTTGCGACCGTGTGCCACGCGCCGGGCGTGCTGCGTCACGTGAAGGACCCGAAAACCGGCGAGTCGGTCGTGCGCGGCAAGCATGTCACGGGCTTCACCAACAGCGAGGAAGCGGCCGTCGAACTGACGGAAGTGGTGCCGTTCCTCGTCGAGGACATGCTGAAGACCAACGGCGCGCAGTTCGAGCGCAGCGCCGACTGGGCGCCGCATGTCGTGACCGACGGGCTGCTGATCACGGGGCAGAACCCCGCGTCGTCGGCGCCCGCGGCCGAGGCGCTGCTCGCGCAGCTCAGCCGTCGATGAAAGTTCGCCCGGCGCCGGCATGACCGGCGCCGCGCCGTTTCCGTCGCCGGGCACAAGCCGGCCCGACGACGGCCCGCATCGTTCCGCCGCGCGCACCCGCGCGGTGGATCGTCCAGTCGTTTCGCAGAACCAAGCAAAGGAGTGGTGGATGTCTGCCCTGTTCGAACCGTTCAAACTCAAGGATGTCACGCTGCGCAACCGCATCGCGGTGCCGCCGATGTGCCAGTACGTCGCCGAAGACGGCGTCGTCAACGACTGGCATCACGTGCATCTGGCCGGCATCGCGCGCGGCGGCGCGGGCCTCGTGATCGCGGAGGCGACGGCCGTGTCGCCGGAAGGCCGCATCACGCCGGGCTGTGCCGGGCTGTGGACCGATGCGCAGGCCGAGGCGTTCGCGCCGTCGGTCGCGGCGATCAAGGCGGCCGGCGCGGTGCCCGGCATCCAGATCGCGCATGCGGGCCGTAAGGCGAGTGCGAACCGTCCGTGGGAAGGCGACGATCATATCGCCGACGGCGATCCGCGCGGCTGGCCGACCATCGCGCCGTCGGCCATCCCGTTCGGCGCGCATCTGCCGAAGACGCCGCGCGCGATGACGCACGACGACATCGCGCGCGTGCAGGCCGACTTCGTCGCATCGGCGAAGCGTGCCCGCGACCTCGGCTTCGAATGGCTCGAGCTGCACTTCGCGCACGGCTATCTCGGCCAGAGCTTCTTCTCGGTGCATTCGAACCAGCGCGACGACGAATACGGCGGTTCGGCCGAAAACCGCGGCCGCTTCCTCGTCGATACGCTGAAGGCGGTGCGCCAGGTATGGCCGGAGCACCTGCCGCTGACCGCGCGCCTCGGCGTGATCGAATACGACGGCCGCGATGAAGAGACGCTCGCCGAGTCGATCGCGCTCACGCAGCGGATGAAGCAGGAAGGGCTGGACATGCTGAGCGTGTCGGTCGGCTTCTCGACGCCGGACGCGCAGATTCCGTGGGGCCCGGCATTCCTCGCGCCGATCGCCGAACGCGTGCGCCGCGAGGCTGGCCTGCCGGTGTCGTCCGCGTGGGGCATCGACACGCCGCAACTGGCCAACCGGGTCGTGGCCGAGCAGCAGCTCGACCTCGTGATGGTCGGCCGCGCGCATCTTGCCGATCCGCACTGGCCGTACTACGCGGCCAAGCAGCTCGGCGTCGAGCGTCCGTCGTGGATGCTGCCCGCGCCGTACGCGCACTGGCTGGAGCGCTATCGCGTCGCCGACAAGGTGGCCTGAGCACGCGTCCGGTCGCGCGACGGCGCGGCGTTCGCGGCCCGCGTTCGACGACGTGGCGCGCGACGTCGGCATGCCATCGCGGCGACGATGGATAGAATGGCGGTTTCGACCGGGCTTGCGGCCCGGGCGAACCGCCATTTTTTCATTTCGACAGAGGTGCCATGCGCGCACATGTCTCGCCCTCCCAGGATGCCGCCGTGCGACCGCGCGTGCAGCAGATCGCCCGCGCCGTGCTGTATGCGGTGTTGCTGGTGCTCGCGCTGTGGGTGATCCGCGATTTCATTCCCGCCATTGCCTGGGCCTGCGTGATCGCGATCGCGCTGTGGCCGTTGCTGAAGCGCTTCGAGTCGGACCGGTGGTTTCGCGACCGGCCGACCCTGACCGCGACGGTGATCACCGCCGGGGTTTCGCTGCTCGTCGTGCTGCCGGTGGCGCTCGCGCTGGGGCAGGCGTTCGCGCAGGAGCACGACCTGCGCATGTGGTTGCACTCGATCCAGGACAACGGCATTCCGCTGCCGGACGTGGTCGGGCGGCTGCCTTACGGCTCCGCGCAGATTACCCAGTGGTGGCAGGCCAATCTCGGTCATCCGCTGCATGCCGGCACGGCGATGCACAGCGCGAGCGGCGAGAAATTCATCGCGTTCGGCCGCCAGTTCGGCACGAAGCTCGCGCACGGGCTGTTCGAATTCGGCTTCATGCTGGTCACGCTGTTCGTGATCCTGCGCGCCGGCCACAAGTTGTCGGGCGCGTTGCTGCAGGGCGCGCGGCGCGCGTTCGGGCGCGGCGGGGCGGACCTGATCGAACGGATGGTCGCGGCCGTGTACGGCACGGTGACGGGGCTGGTCGTCGTCGGGCTGGGCGAGGGGGCCATACTCGGCGTCGCGTATGCGCTGGCGGGCGTCCCGCACTCGGCGCTGCTCGGCCTCGTGACGGCCATCGCCGCGATGCTGCCGTTCTGCGCGCCGGTTGTGTTCTGCGGCGCGGCGCTGTGGCTGTTCGTGCAGGGGGCGACCGTGTGGGCGATCGTGGTGCTGGCGGTCGGCTTCGTGGTCGTGTTCGTCGCCGAACATTTCGTGCGGCCGGTGCTGATCGGCAGCTCGACGCGCCTGCCGTTCCTGCTCGTGCTGTTCGGCATCCTCGGCGGCGCCGAGACGTTCGGCCTGATCGGGCTGTTCGTCGGCCCCGCGCTGATGACGGTGCTGACGATGCTGTGGGCCGAATGGGTCGCATGACGGTGCCGGCCGCCGCGCCGGGCCACCTCGGCGTAACGGTGCATCGGGGTATCGGCGAGGGCGGGTCAAAGCCCGTACGGCACCGCTGCGCGCCACCGCGATCCGGTTTGCGCGCGGCGTGCATGATCCGCGCAGCCGGACACCGATCTCAACATTTCTTTTCGATCCGAACCCCAAGGTCTAGTAGCATGGGGCTTTCGATCGCGCCGGCACGGCGCAGCAGAGTCTTCCAAGCATGCGATTGATTCCGATGTCCCGTCCCGCAGCGACGCTGTCTCTGGCGGCCAGCTGCCTGATGCTGCACGGCTGCGCGTGGTTCGATTCGTGGCTGCCGTTCTCGTATTCACGTACCCCGCTGGCAAGGGCCGCGTCACGGCATGGCGCGATGCGCACCGACGTCGTCCGCGCGGGCGGCAATCCGCGCAGCGTGTGGATGGTCCGCAACGGCAGCGGCGTCTGCTACAACTACTTCATCGAGCACGGCAACGATCATCGGCCTTACTTCGTCGTGTTCGACAAGGCCGGCGCCGTCACGCAACGCGGCTTCGATACCTGCATGGACGCCGACCGCAAGGGCGCGCTGCAGCCGGGCAAGGCCGCTTCCCGATAGCGCGGCGGCCGTCCGCCGCGCCTGCCAGATTGGTCGGGTTTGCCGTTACGCGATCGTGTCGACCACGCCGCCGTCGACGCGCAACGCCGCGCCTGTGGTCGCCGAGGCCTGCGGCGAGCACACGTACACGACCAGGTTCGCGACTTCCTCCGTCGTCGCCGGCCGCTGGATGATCGAGCTTGCCCGCTCGCTGCGCACGAAATCCACGGCAACATCGTCGATGCTGCGGCCCGTTTCGTCGGCCGTCGCCTTCAGCATCGCCCGCACGCCTTCCGACATCGTCGGCCCCGGCAGCACCGAATTGACCGTCACGTTCGTGCCGGCCGCGAGTTTCGCGAGGCCGCGCGCGATCGCCAGTTGCGCGGTTTTCGTGAAGCCGTAATGAATCATGTCGACCGGGATGTTCAGGCCAGATTCCGACGAAATGAACACGATGCGGCCGGTGTTGCGCGCGAGCATCCCCTTCAGGTAATGCCGAGCGAGACGCACGCCGGACATCACGTTGGTCTGGAAGTAATGCTCCCATTCGCCGTCGTCGATGTCGAAGAACGCCTTCAACCCGTAGATGCCCGCGTTGTTGACGAGGATGTCGGCCTCCGGCGTGTGCTGCGTGATGCGCGCGACGCCGTCGGCGCCGGACAGGTCGGCGGCGACGCCGTCGACCTCCGCGCCGGGCACCGCGGTGCGCAGCAGCGCGAGCGCGGCGTCGACCGACTTGTCGCTGCGGCCGTTGACCACGACGCGTGCGCCCGCGTGCGCGAGCCCTTCGGCGATCGCCAGCCCGATGCCGGCGGTGGAGGCGGTGACGACCGCGGTCTTGCCTTTCAGATCGATGTGCATGAACGTACCGGTTTGAAGAGGGAACGGAACCCGCCGCATGCGCCGCGGCGGCCGGAATTCAAAGCTTAGGCGATCCGGCCGCGAAGCGTCGGCGCGCGGTTGCGTCGCGCGACGCAGTCTTGTACGGTGTGCGTTCGCCATCCGATCCGGGAGCCTGTCGCGTGAGCCGTTCCGCCAACACCATCGCCGTGCCGTCGCCATTCTGGCGCGATGCCGCGCTGCCGTTCATCGAGGCGCGCACCGTCGACGACGGGCGGACGATCTGCTACGCGAAACACACGCACGACACGTTTTCACTCGGCGCGATCGTCGGCGGCACGAGCACCTACCTGAACGGCGCGACCAAGGAGCACGTCGGGCGCGGCGTGCTCGTGATCATCGATCCGGAACAGGTGCATGCGTGCAACCCGTACGGCCCCGACGCGTGGGCCTACCGGATGGTCTACGTCGACGTGCCGTGGCTCACGCGGCTGCAGCATTCGCTTGGACGCGATCCGAATGGCGATTTTCGCGGTTTTTCGCCGAAATTGACGCAACGGCGCGACCTGTTCGCGCAATTCGGCGGGTTCTACCGCACGCTCGTGTCGCCCGGCGTCGATCCGCTCGGCAAGGAAAGCGCGGCGGTCGAATTCTTCACGCGACTGCACGGCTCGCTCGATCGCGACCTGCCTGCGGACGCCGCGCGCGGCGCCGACAACGCGAAGCTCGCGCGCGCGGCCGACTACATCGCCGCGCATTGCCGGCAGGCCGTCACGCTCGATGCGATTTGCGCGGCCGCCGATCTGTCGCCGTCCTACCTGATCCGCGCGTTCAACGCCCGCTACGGGATGACGCCGCATGCGTTCCTGATCGATCGTCGCGTGCAGTACGGCCGCGCCGAACTGCGCCGCGGCCGGCCGATCGCCGATGTCGCGCTCGATGCGGGCTTCGCCGACCAGGCGCATTTCCAGCGCGCGTTCCGCCGCATCGCGGCCGCGACGCCGGGGCAATATCGAAGCGCCGCGAGCTGAGCGGCGGGCAAGGTCAGGCCTCTGCGACGCCGGTCAAATACCGCGGCGCAACGCGCCTATCGCGCCACGACCACGCTAGATATCGAGCAGATAGAGCGCGCTGCCCGCGAGCAATAGCGCCATCGCGCGGTTGAACAACCGCATCCGCCGCGCGTTCGCGAGGCGGTGCCGCAGCGATGCGCCCGCATACGCCCAGCATGCGATCGACGCAAAACAGATCACCAGATACAGCGCCGCGAATTGCCAGACCTGCGTGCGGTCGCCGTCGGCTGCATAGGCGCCCATCGCGGCCACGCATGCAAGCCACGCTTTCGGATTCAGCCACTGCATCGCCGCGCCGGCCGCCGCCGACGGGCCGGCGACGGCCGGCGCGTCCGGATCGGCGGGGTCGGCCGACAGCCGGCCGTCGTCGAGCGCGAGCCGCAGTGCGAGGTAGAGCAGGAACGCGATTCCCGACCATTGGGTGGCCGTGGTCAGCATCGGCCAGCGCGCGAGCGCCTCGTGCAGCCCGAGGCCGATCAACAGGAACAGCGCGACGAAGCCGAGCGTCGCGCCGGCCGCATAGCGCAGGCTTGCGCCGAGACCGTGGCGCGCGCCCGCGCTGAGCGCGACGATGTTGACGGGACCGGGTGTGATCGACGACGCCAGCGCGAACGCGGCCATCGAAACCAGCATGCTCATCGGATATCTCCATGCGAATGTGAAAGTCGCATCGAGACTAAACAAGCGGGGCGGGCTCGTATTGAAGAAAACTGCCCTCGGCGGCGTGGCCGCCGTCAGTGCATCGCGCGCGACGCGTGCGTCGGATGCAGCGCAGGCGGGTCGGTTGCGTCGGCCGCGCGCAGCGGCGTGCCGGTGCACGGTTGCGTCGACACCGAGAAGCCGAACGTATTGATGCCGCCGGAGCACGCGACGAACACGCTGCCGCCATGCATCTCCGCGACGGCCTTGACGATCGACAGCCCGAGCCCGTGATTCTCCTTGCTGTTCGCGCGCGCTTCCTCGAGCCGGTAGAAGCGCTCGAACACGTGCGAACGCTGCACGGGATCAATGGGTTCGCCGGGGTTCGCGACCGACACGTCGACGAGGGTGTCGCGGCGCGTGATCGTCACGTTCAGCGCCGCGCCGGGCGCCGAATGCTGGATCGCGTTGATCAGCAGGTTGGTCATCGCACGGCGGAACAGCGACGGATCGACGGCCGCGCGCGCGTCGCCGTGCAGTTCGGCGCGCAACTGCGCTTCGTCGAGTGGAATTTCGAGGAAGTCGAGCATGCGCCGCACCTCGTCGGCGAGCGACACGTGCTTCAGGTCGGTCGCGCGCTCGCCGCGATCGCTGCGCGACAGGAACAGCATGTCGTTGATGATCACGCGCAGCCGTTCGAACTCCTCGAGGTTCGACTGCAGCGTCTGGCGCATCCGGTCGACCGAGCGGTCGCGGCTCGTCAGCGCGACCTGGGTTTGGCCGATCAGGATGCTGATCGGTGTGCGCAGCTCGTGCGCGACGTCCGCGTTGAAGGCTTCGAGCCGCGCGTAGGTTTGCTGGATGCGTTCGAGCGCGCCGTTGAACGACGCGGCGAGATCGCGCAGCTCGGTCGGCAGCGCTTCAGTTTGCAGCCGCTGGCGGCGGTTGGTAGCGCTGATGGCCGTTGCGTCCTGCGACAACCGTTCGAGCGGCGCGAGCCCGAAGCGCGCGACCGCGCGGCTCAGCAGCAGCGTAATGACGGTGGCCGTCGCGATCAGCGCGGCGAGCGTCCATACGAACCGGCGCAGCATCCGCTGCGTGCGCTCGCACGACGACGCGACGATCAGCTTCAGGTCAGGGCGCTCGCCGCTGCCTGCGATCGGGACGGTCTTCGTCATCACGTCGTAGCTGCTGTGGTTGAGCGCGTACTGCTGGAATGCGCCGAACGGTTTGCCGACGGGCGCGCCGTCGATCGGATGACCGAAGCGGAAATCGGCGTCCGGGCTCTCGACCTGGTAGCGCGTCGAGCCGTCGGGCGGTTCGAGGTCGGCGAGCTTTTCCTGCATCAGCCGGCCGCGCGCGGCCGTGGTCGCGTGCGATACGATCATCTGCGCGACCTTCGCGCGCGTGTCGATCGTTGCGCGCAGTTCGGCGAACAACTGGCGCTCCATCATCACGAACAACCCGCAACCGACCAGCGTGAACACGAGCAGTGACACGATGCCGAACATCGCCGACAGGCGCAGGGTGATCGAGCGTTTCATGCGTGCCTCTCGCTGTCGGCGTCCTCGCGCGCCTCGAGCACGTAGCCCATGCCGCGGATCGTGTGCAGCAGTTTCTCCGCGAACGGGCCGTCGAGCTTCGCGCGCAGCCGCTTGATCGCCGTCTCGACGACGTTCGCGTTGCTGTCGAAGTTCACGTCCCACACGAGTTCGGCGATCGTCGTCTTCGACAGCACTTCGCCGCTGCGCCGCGCGAGCACGCCGAGCAGCTGGAATTCCTGCGCGGTCAGGTCGAGGCGCGTGCCGTCGCGGGTCGCGCGGCGGCCGATCAGGTCGACGCGCAGATCGCCGATCGAGATCAGCGTCGATTCCTGCACGCGCGCGCGGCGCGTCAGCGCGCGCAGCCGCTCGATCAGCTCGAGGAACGAGAAGGGTTTGGTCAGGTAGTCGTCGGCGCCGCCGCGCAGCCCGCGCACGCGGTCGTCGACGCGGTCGCGCGCGGTCAGCATGATGACGGGCGTCTGCTTCTGCGCGCGCAACGCGCGCAGCACGCCGAAACCGTCGAGCTTCGGCAGCATCACGTCGAGCACGACCACGTCGTAGTCGAACTCGACCGCCTTCCACGCGCCGTCCTCGCCGTCGAGCGCGGTATCGACGACCCAGCCTTCCTCGGTCAGGCCGCTTTTCAGGTATTCGACGACTTTCGGTTCGTCTTCGACGATCAGGACTTTCATAGGCTTGTCCGCGTAACCGGGTTAGGGGGCCACGCCCGCATCGTGCTGCGGGGCCGCCGCGACGGCGGTTGGCACGGTGGTGCCGTCCCAGCCGCCGCCGAGCGCCTTCGCGAGAAACACGACGAGCGCCGCGCGCTGGCCCTGGATCTGCACGGCCTGGCGCTCGCTCGTCAGCAATTGCTGCTCGGCGGTCAGCACGTCGATGAACGGCGTCAGGCCGCCCGCGTAGCGGTCCTGCGCGAGCGACACGAGCTTGCGCGCATCGTCGACGGCGGCCGACGCCTGCTGCGCGGCCTGCGCGAGCACCGACAGGCCCGTTACGGCATTCTGCACCTCCTGGAACGCGGTGAGCACGGTCTGCCGGTAATTGGCCTGCGCGGCCACGTAGCCGGCCTGCGCGTAATCGACGCCGGCCTTCAGCTTGCCGCCTTCGAACAGCGGCTGGCTGACCGACGCGCCGACCGACCACAGCAGCGCCGGCACGGTGAACAGGCCGGCGAAGCGCGTCGCATCCCAGCCGATATCGGGCGACAGCGCGATGCGCGGGAAATACGCGGCGCGCGCGACGCCGATCTGCGCGTTCGCGGCGGCCATCGCGCGTTCGGCGGACGCGACGTCCGGCCGCCGCTGCAGCAGGTCGCTCGGCATGCCGGTCGGCAATTCGGGCGCGTTGATCGGCACGACGCGCGGCGGCAGCGAGAACGCGGGGGCCGGCGTGCCGACCAGCGTCGCGATCGCGGTTTCCACCTGCACGCGCTGCTGGAGCAGCAACTGCGCCTGCGTGCGCGTTGCGTCGAGCTGCGAGCGCTGCTGCAGCAGGTCGAGGCCCGAGACCGCGCCGAGGTCGTGGCGCGCGCTCACGTAGTCGAGCGCCTTCTGCTGCAGGTCGATCGAGCGCTTGACCACGTCGATCTCGGTATCGAGCTCGCGCAGCGCGAAGTAGCTCGACGCGAGATCGGCGGTCAGCACGAGGCGCGCGTTCGCGAAATCGTCGCGCGCCTGCTCCGAGCTGGCCTGCGCGGATTCGACACTGCGCCGCACGCGGCCGAACAGGTCGAGCTCGTAGCTGACGCTCGCGCCGACCTGGATGTCGTTCTGCACGGTCGACGTGCTTGCCGTCGCATAGTTGGTCTGCGGCCGGTCGGCGGAGATCTTGAAGCGCTGGCCGCTGGCGTTCAGGCCGACGGCCGGATACTGCGCGGACGCGACCGACGCGAGCGTCGCCTTCGCCTGGTCGTAGCGCGCGGCGACGGCCTTCAGGTTCTGGTTGTTGCGCAGCGCGTCGGCTTCCAGCGCATCGAGCTGTGCATCGCCGAACGCGCTCCACCACGCCGGATCGAGCGGCGCGCGGGCCGGCGCGGCCGGGTGCCAGTACGCATCGGCAGGGTCGAGCCGCCACGCGGCCGGCGTATCGACGGCCGGGCGGCGGTAATCGGGGCCGACGGTGCAGCCGGCGAGGGCCGCGAGCGCGACCATCGCCACGGCGGCAACCGCCGTCGGGCGCAGGCGGGCGCGCGTCGCGATCACGACTTCGCTCCCGCAGCCGCGGAGGCCGGCTGCGCGGCTGGCGCCTGCACGACGACCGTGTCGCCGTCCGCGAGCGCGTCGCTCGGGTTCGCGACGAGGCGGTCGTTCGGCGTGAGCGGGCCGTCGACTTCGAGCGTCTGGCCGATCGTGCGCACGACCGACACGGCCTTCAGGTGCACGTGGCCGTTCGCGCCGACGGTCGCGACCGTCGGCCCTTCGGCGCGGAACAGCAGCGTGTTGGCCGGAATCTGCAGGCGGCCGACCGGCGTCATCGGCAGCGTCGCCTGCACGTACGCGCCGGGCAGCAGCCGTCCGTCCGGGTTCGGCAGCGTGATCTCGATCTGCAGCGAACGCGTCGCGACGTCGATCGCCTGCGACGTGCGCGTGATCGTGCCGTCGAAGGTCTGGCCGGCCAGTTCGGCTTGCGCGATGCTCACGTGCTGGCCGACCTGCACCTGCTGCGCATACGCCTGCGGCACCTGCACGTACAGGCGCAGCCGGTCGGCCTGCACGACGGTGAACAGCGAGCGGCCCGCGTTGCCGGAGTTCACGAGGTCGCCGACGTCGACGTTGCGCTGCGTGACGATCCCGTCGATCGGCGCGACGATGCGCTGGAAGCCCTTCAGCTCGGTGAGCCGGCGCACGTTCGCGTCGGCCGCGGCGAGGTTCGCGGTGCCCTGGTTGAACGCGCCCTGGCGGTCGTCGAGTTCCTGCTGCGATACCGCATCGCGCTGGCGCAGCTGCTGAGCGCGGTCGAACGACGTCTTCGCGAGCGCGAGCGTGGCCTGCGCCTGCTGGCGCTGCGCGGTGGCCTGCGCGAGCTCCTGGTTCAGCTCGGGCGTGTCGAGCTCGGCGAGCAGTTGCCCCTGCTTCACGTGTGCGCCGATATCGGCCTGCCAGCGCAGCACGTAGCCGCTCGCACGCGCGTAGATCGGCGCCTCGATGAAGCCGCGCAGCGTGCCGGGCAGCGTCAGCTTGCCGCCGGTGGCCGCATCGACCGGATGCACGACGTTGACGTACTGGCGCGTGTTCTGCACGGCAACGGCGTCGAGCTGGCTGCGGTTCAGCACGTTGACGACGATCGTGCGCGCCGCGCCGGCGGCGAGCAGCACGCCGATCACGATCAGCACGATCCGCCCGCGCCGCGACACCGACGTGCGGCTCGGCAGGTGCATGCCGTGTTCATCCACCTGGATGCCGACGGCGCTGTGATGTTTCTCTTCCATGAATTAACCGGTCTATAGGCGAAAGTCAGTGTCCGGCCTGGCGCGCGCGCCGGCGGGCCAGCCGCGAATGCACGCCGCCGAACACGAGCGGCACGAACAGCAGCGTCGAAACGGTTGCGAACAACAGGCCGCCGATCACCGCGCGGCCCAGCGGCGCATTCTGCTCGGCGCCTTCGCCGAGGCCGAGCGCCATCGGCACCATCCCGATGATCATCGCGAGTGCCGTCATCATCACCGGCCGGATCCGCGTCGCGCCGGCTTCCAGCGCGGCGGTGAGCGGCGGCGCGCCGGCCGCGAGGCGCTGCCGCGCGAACGACACGACCAGAATACTGTTGGCGGTCGCGACGCCCACCGTCATGATCGCGCCGGTCAATGCGGGCACGCTCAGGTGCGTGCCGGTGATGAACAGCATCCACACGATGCCGGCGAGCGCGGCCGGCATCGCGCTGATGATGATCAGCGGGTCGAGCCACGACTGGAAGTTGACCACGATCAGCAGGTAGACGAGGACGATCGCCATCGCGACGCCCGCGCCGAGGCCGATATAGGAGGTGCGCATCGTCTCGACCTGGCCGCGTACCGACAGGTCGGTGCCGCGCGGCAGCGTCGCGCGCGCGTCGGACACGACCCGGTCGATCTCGCCGGCGACCGAACCGAGATCGCGGCCTTCGACGCTCACGTACAGGTCGATCGCCGGCCGGATGTTGTAGTGCGTGATCACGGCCGGGGTCTCGGTCGTGCGGATCTGCGCCAGGTTGCCGAGCAGTTGCAGCGGCGTGCCCGCGCGGCCGCTCGCGGAAATCGGCGTGGCGAGCAGGTCGTCGACCGACGAGATGTTGTATTGCGGGGTCTGGATCTGCAGCGGGTACTGGACGCCGGTGCGCGGGTTGATCCAGAACGACGGGGTCGTCTGCGCACTGCCGGACAGCGAGATCAGCATGTTCTGCGCGACGTTCTGCGCGGAGAGATTGAGCTGCTGCATGCGCGTACGGTCCATGTCGGCCAGCAGGGTCGGTCCGTCGTTGCGCTGCAGCACGTGCACGTCGACGGCGCCGGGGATTTGCCTGATCTTCTTCATCAGGCTGCTCGCGATAGTCATGTTACTCGCGAGATCGTTGCCCAGCACCTGCACGTCGATCGCGGCCGGCTGCCCGAAGTTGAGGATCTGCGTGATGATGTCCGACGGCTGGAAGAAGAACTCGACGCCGGGGAAGCGCTGCGGCAGCAGCGCGCGCAGCGTCTTCACGTAATGCTCGGTCGCGCGGTGGCCGGGCTTCAGTGCGATCATCAGTTCGCCGTCGAGCGAGCCGATCGTGCCGCTGTTGCTGTACGACAGGTTGATGCCGCTGACCGGCAGCCCGAGGTTGTCGACGATCGCGCCGAGTTCGTCCGGCGGCACGGCTTCGCGGATCACGCGCTCGACCTGGTCGGCGAGGCGCGCGGTTTCCTCGATCCGGTAGCCGGTCGGCGCACGCATGTGCAGCCGGATGTTGCCGGAGTCGGCATTCGGGAAGAAGTCGCGGCCGAGCGTGAACACGAGGCCGGTCGACAGCACGCAGAAGCCGAGGAAGCACATCGCGTAGAAGCGGCGACGCACTAGCAGGATGCTCAGCAGCACGATGTACCACGCGCGCAGCCGCTCGAACGCGTTGTTGAACGCGTGATGGATGCGCGCGAAGCGCGACGTCGAATGGTCGGGGCCGGTGCTCGCCTGCTGAGGGCGGAACAGCAGCATCGCGAGCGTCGGCACGAGCGTACGCGACAGCACGTATGACGCGAGCATCGCGAACACGACGGCCTCGGCGAGCGGCACGAACAGGAAGCGCGCGACGCCGGTCAGGAAGAACATCGGCACGAACACGATACAGATGCACAGCGTCGACACGAACGCGGGCACCGCGATTTCGCCGGCGCCTTCGAGGATCGCCTCGTGCAGGTTGGTGCCCAGGTGCAGGTGCCGCTCGATGTTCTCGATCGTGACGGTCGCGTCGTCGACCAGGATCCCCACCGCGAGCGCGAGCCCGCCGAGCGTCATGATGTTGATGGTCTCGCCGAGCGCCGACAGCGCGATCAGCGACGTGAAGATCGACAGCGGGATCGAGATCGCGATGATCAGCGTGCTGCGCCAGTTGCCGAGGAACAGCAGGATCATCATCGCGGTCAGCACGGCGGCGATCAGCGCCTCGTGGATCACGCCCTGCACGGCGGCGTTGACGAACACCGACTGGTCGAACAGCGGCGTGATCGTGAGCCCTTCGGGCAGCGTCGGGATCACCTTCGGCAGCAGCGCCTTCAGGTCCGACACGACCTTCAGCGTCGACGCGTCGCCGGTCTTCAGGATCGAGATCAGCACGCCGCGCTGGCCGTTCTGGCGCACGACGTTGGTCTGCGGCGCGAAGCCGTCGCGCACCGCCGCGACTTCGCGCAGGTAGGTCGTCGCGCCGTTGACGGTCTGGATCGGCAGGTTGTTGATGTCGGCGATCGTGTCGGCCGATGCATTCGTGTCGATCCGGTATTCGGTCTGGCCCATCTTCGCGGTGCCGGTCGGCAGCACGAGGTTCTGCGCGTTGATCGCATTGACGATGTCGGCGGGCGTGAGGCCCTTCGCGAGCAGCGCCTGCGGATCGAGGTCGATCGCGACGACGCGCGTGCGGCCCCCGTACGGGAACGGGATCTGCGCGCCGCGGACCGTGATCAGTTGCGGGCGCAGGAAGTTCAGCGCGATGTCGGCGAGCGACTGCTCGCTGAGCGTCTTGCTCGACAGCCCGAGCTGGATCACCGGAATGCTCGACGCCGAGTAGGTGATCACGAGCGGCGGCGTCGCGCCCTGCGGCATCTGCCGGACGATCGCCTGCGCGGACGACACCGTCTGCGCGATCGCCGTCTGCACGTCCGCGCCCGGTTGCAGGAACACCTTCACGACCGCGATGCCGGGCAGCGACGTCGATTCGATGTGCTGGATGTTGTTGACCGTCGTCGTCAGGATCCGCTCATGAACGGCCGTGATCCGGTTGGTCATGTCCGTCGCCGAGAACCCGTTGTAATTCCAGATCACGCTGATGACGGGGATGTTGACCGCCGGCAGCACGTCGACGGGCGTGCGCATCAGCGTAAGCGGGGTGGCCAGTACGATCATGATGGCCATCACGATGAACGTGTAGGGGCGCCTGAGGGCGAGATTGACGATCCACATGGAGGCAGCGGGACAGGCGTGATCAGGCGTCGGTGAAGGGAACCCGAATGATAGGCGTCGGGGCTGAACGCGTTACTGACATGAAACTGGCGAAATTGTCAGTTTCGGGCGCGGTGAGGGTTGGCCGATTCGTCCGATGGAAAGCGGGCAGGCGCGGAAGCCGGAAAACGGCTGCCGGATCGGCGGCCCGCGCTGCAGCGGCGACGGTCTCGTTCATCGCGCCGCGCTCAGATCTGCTCCATGCCGACCCGCGCGAGCGCGGCCAGGTCGACGACTTCGATCTGGTTGTACGCGAGCCGCAGCACGCCGCGTTTCTCGAGTTGCTGCAGCGCCTGGTTGATCCGCTGTCGCGATACGCCGACGAGCATGCCCAGTTCCTCCTGCGAGATCGGGAGCGACGGACCGGTGTCCGGATACAGATCGGGATTGAACAGTTGCGCGAGCGCCTGCGCGACGCGTGCATCGACGTCGAGCAGCCGGCTGTTCTGGATCGACGCGATGAACTCGCCCATCCGGTTGTTCAACTGGTGGATCACGAAGCGCGTGAACGGCAGGCTGGTGTCGAGCAGCGCATGGAACGTGTCGACCGGTACGAACAGCACGATCGAGCGCTGGACTGCGGCCACTTCGTATTTGCGCAGCTCGCGCTTGATCACGCTGCCTTCGCCGAACCAGCCGCCCGACGGCACGCCGGAAAACGTGCAGCCGCGCCCCGATGCATTGAAGATCGCCAGCTTCAGCAGCCCGCGGTGCACGCCGATCCAGTACTCGGACGGCGCGAGTCGCTGCGCGATCACGTCGCCGGCTTCGCGCTGCTCGGCGCGCGACTGCGCGAGCACCAGCGCCTGATGCGCCGGCGCGAGCGCGCGGAACCACGCGCATTGCCCGAACAGCGTCGACAGCGCCGGCAACGGGCCCGGTTCGAACGGCGTGCCGGCCGTGCCGGGCGGGGTAGCGGCCGCGTCGGGCGGCGCAACGAGGTGGTCGTGCATGAGTGCGGGTTTGCGAGGATAGGGATAACGCGCAGCGCTCGAAAGGCACTCTGTCGTTTCGATGACAGACGGCTCACAATAGCGCCCGTTAGGCTATCGGCAATTGAACCACATCAAAACGAATCGGGGTGCATGCACTCCGGCTGAACACGAGACCGATGCGTGCGCCGCGGCGTCGATGCCCGCGCCGGTCGACAGAAAACGGGAGACAGGATCATGACGCAGATGTTCGAGGCCGGACTCGGCCGCCGCGACGCCAACTACGTGCCGCTCACGCCGATCGACTTCCTGGTCCGAGCGGCCGAAGTCTACGGCGCGCGCCTGGCCATCGTGCACGGCGACGTGCGGCGCACGTGGGGCGAGACCTACACGCGCGCGAAGCAGCTGGCGAGCGCGCTCGCGCAGGCCGGCGTCGCGCGCGGCGAGACGGTCGCGGCGGTGTTGCCGAACATCCCGGCGATGGTCGAGGCGCACTTCGGCGTGCCGATGGCCGGCGCGGTGCTCAACACGATCAACACGCGGCTCGACATTTCGTCGGTGCTGTTCATGCTGCGTCATGGCGAAGCGAAGGTGCTGATCGTCGACACCGAATACGCGGATCTCGCGCATCGCGCGGCGCTCGAGGTGCCGGGCCTGAAGATCATCAGCGTCGCCGACGCGATGCCGGCCGACCCCGCGCGCTTCGCCGGCGCGACCGACTACGAAGCGTTCGTCGCGGGCGGCGACCCCGACTACGCATGGACGCCGCCCGCCGACGAATGGGACGCGATCGCGCTGAACTACACGTCCGGCACGACCGGCGACCCGAAGGGCGTCGTCTATCACCATCGCGGCGCGCATCTCGCGGCGATCAGCAACATCCTCGAATGGGACATGCCGAAGCACGCCGTGTATCTGTGGACGCTGCCGATGTTCCACTGCAACGGCTGGTGCTTTCCGTGGGCCGTCGCGGCGCGCGCGGGCGTGAACGTGTGCCTGCGCAAGTTCGATGCGAAGACGGTATTCGACCTGATCCGCCGCGAGCGCATCACGCATTACTGCGGCGCGCCGATCGTGCAGAGCGCGATCGCGAATGCGCCGGCCGAGTTCCGCGAAGGTATCGGTCACACGGTGCACGCGATGGTCGCCGGTGCGGCGCCCGCACCGGCCGTGATCGCGAAGATGAAGGAGATCGGCTTCGACCTGCTGCACGTGTACGGGCTGACCGAGGTCTACGGCCCGGCGACCGTGTGCGCGAAGCAGGCGCACTGGGACGTGCTGCCCGACGACGAACGCGCGCGGCTCAATGCGCGCCAGGGCGTGCGGTATCACCTCGAAGCGGGCGCGACGGTGCTCGACCCGGACACGATGGCGCCGGTGCCCGCCGACGGCGAGACGCTCGGCGAGATCATGTTCCGCGGCAACATCTGCATGAAGGGCTACCTGAAGAACCCGCACGCGACGGATGAAGCCTTCCACGGCGGCTGGTTCCATACGGGCGATCTCGGCGTGCTGACGCCGGACGGCTATATCCGGATCAAGGATCGTCGCAAGGACATCATCATTTCGGGCGGCGAGAACATCTCGAGCATCGAGGTGGAAGATGCGTTGTACCGGCATCCGGCCGTCGCGGTCGCGGCCGTGGTCGCGATGCCCGACCCGAAGTGGGGCGAGGTGCCGTGCGCGTTCGTCGAACTGCGCGAAGGCGCGAGCGCGACCGAGGAGGAGATCGTCGCGCACTGCAAGCAGCTGCTCGCCGGGTTCAAGGTGCCGAAGGCCGTGCGTTTCGGCGAATTGCCGAAGACGTCGACCGGCAAGATCCAGAAATTCCAGCTGCGCAACGCGGTCGGATCGGACAAGGCGATCGATCTGGCGGGGGACAAGAAGTAACGTCGCCGGCGCGCGTCGTGCGGTTCGACGCCGCCGGGCGTCAACGCATCAATGCACGACGAGCCACGCAATCACCAGATACCGGCCGACCTTCGCGATCGTGACGATCGCGAGGAAGGTCGGTAGCGGCTCGCGCAGCACGCCGGCGATCATCGTCAGCGGATCGCCGATCACCGGCGCCCAGCTCAGCAGCAGCGACCAGCGGCCATAGCGCTGGTACCAGCCCTCGGCGCGCGCGAGCGCGGCCGGCTTCACCGGAAACCAGCGGCGATCGCGGAAATGCTCGATGCCGCGGCCGAGCGC
Source organism: Burkholderia sp. JKS000303 (assembly GCF_002563755.1). Lineage (NCBI taxonomy): Bacteria > Pseudomonadati > Pseudomonadota > Betaproteobacteria > Burkholderiales > Burkholderiaceae > Burkholderia > Burkholderia sp. JKS000303. The sequence continues at coordinate 4,087,858 of NZ_PDBZ01000001.1, read as the reverse complement.
CCAGTTGATCGCCGAGCCGGCGACGTTGCCGACGCTCGCGACCAGCACCAGCGCCCACACGGGCTCGCGCCCGGCGAGCAGCAGGCCGGCGAGCACGGCTTCGGACTGGAGCGGAAACAGGGTCGCGGCGACCATCGACACGGCGAACAGGCCGCCGTAAGTGAGCAATTCGGACATCGCGCGATTGTACCGGCCGCGCAGCGGCCGGCATCGCTCACGCGGCGTCGGCGGTGCCGAACAGCAGGTGCGAGATCATCGACTTGTCGACCGGTTCGTCGTTGAGCGTGCTCGCGAGCAGTTCGCCCGCGAGCTGCTGCGGCGAGAACACCATGTCGGGTTTCAGCAGGCGCAGCCGTTCGAGGTTGCGCTGCTGGTTCACGAGCGCCACCGTGCGCACCGTCGGCGCGATCTCGCGGATCGCGAGGATGATGAACGCGTTCTCGGCGTCGTCGGAGCGCAGCGCGAGCACCGCGCGGGCCGTTGCCGCGCCGGCGCCTTCCAGCACCGCGTGGTCGGTGGCGTCGCCGACGATCAGGTCGGTCCCGCCCGCATAGCTGTGCTCGACGCCGGCCGGCACGATGACGGTCACGGCGTAGCCGCGCTTGCGCAGCCCGTCGTGCACCGCATGCGCGACGGGCGTCGCGCCGACGATCAGGAAATGATGCTTGCGGATCACGTTCGAAATGCCTCCCTGGACGATCCGTTTCAGATTGCCGCCGATCACCGGGCCGATGACCGCGCTGATCGACGTCGCGAACACCGTGATGCCGAGCACGATCACCGACGCGGTAAAGAGGCGCGCGGTGGGCGCGTGCGGAACGATGTCGCCGTAGCCGACCGTCGACATCGACACGATCGAGAAGTAGATGGCGGTGGCGAGATCGTGGACCGGCGGCGTGAATTCGTCGCCGAGATAGAGCACGCCGAAGGTCGCGTAGATCAGCAGCGACACGATGCTGAGCAGCGCGAACAGGCTGCTCGCGGCGACGCTCGCGCGATCGAAGTGGCGCCAGTAGTAGATCAGCGCGACGGCGAGCACGGCCGTGTAGACGAACACGGCATGACTGCGGTAACCGCCGACGATGCTGATCGCGGCGGCCGCGACCAGCAGCACGATCGACAGCACCCACGCGACGCGTGCGCGCAGCACGATGCCGATGGCCATCGTCGCGAGGCCGGCCGCGACGACGACCTGCGGCAACACGACGAGGCCCGCGTTGTCGACGAGGCTCAGCGCGTCGGCGAGCCACGCATGATGGACGCCGAGCTTCGCATGTGCGACGACGGGGCGCAGCACCATCAGTGCATCGAGCGCGAGAAGGAGAGCGAGATACCAGTGCAGGCCGATCGGCGCGAACAGGCGCCGCAGGCGGGTAGTGACGTGCTTCATGCATTCGCCCGGGCGAGCCGGGCATGTCCAACGAACCAGGCGCTACCCTAAAGCATTCCGCGATCGGCTGCTTTTTCGAGGGGCGGCGCCGCCGGGCGACGCGGCACCCGCTTGTGCAGCCGCCCGGTCTCCGGCGTCAGTTCCAGCCGACCATGATCGCGCCCATCCCGACCAGCAGCCCGCCCGTCACGCGATTCATCGCGCGCATCCGCGCCGGCCGTTGCAACGCACGGCTCAGCCGGTGCGAGAACAGCGCCATCGACGCGACGCCGCCGGCGAACAGCACCGCGAAGGTCGTCGCGAGCAGCAGGAACTGCGCGTTCAGGCTCCAGTCGGCGTTCGGGACGATGAACTGCGGAAAGAACGACGGAAAGAACAGCAGCGTCTTCGGATTCAGCCCGGAGGTGGCCACGCCACGCCAGAACAGCGCGCGCCCGGTGTCGGCGTCGGATGCCGCAGCGCCGGGGGCGGCCGACGCGGCAGGCGCGTTTGCCGGTGCGCGGCTGAGCCATTGCTTGCAGCCGAGCCATACGAGGTACGCGGCGCCTGCCCAGCGCAGCACGGTCAACGCATGTTCGTTGAGATGGACCAGCGAATTCAGGCACAGCGCGGTCAGCGCGAGTTGCAGCAGCACGGCGAGCGTGCCGCCCCATACGCACGGCAGCGCGCGGCGCCAGCCGGTGCGCAGTGCCTGGTTCATCGTGAGGAGGTTGACGGGGCCGGGAGCGTAGATGAGGACGGCGGATGCAGCGAGGAACGACAGATAAAGCCTGAACGACATGACGGGATAGTACGGGAACAGGGAAGTCGGGCGCCGGCCCGGCAGCCGGATAGGCCGCGCGGGAGGCGGGGAATCGCATGCCTGCAGGTCCGGCGCCGCAACTCGTGATTGCGGCCAGGCGTCCCGGTGCGAAGGGGTTGTCGCGGGGAGCGTGCCAGACAACAGGCATGGAGAAAATGTATCAAGCGGGCCGGTTAAAAGGCTTCCTGTTTTCCAGCAAAACAGACCCGAAACCGGAATCCTGTTCAGATAGAATGCCGATTTTCAGTAGAAGATTCTTCCTGCCATGGCTACCCGCGAACGCTCGCCGAAAACCCTCGACAATCAGGACCGCAAGATCCTCGGTGCACTGCAAAAAAATGCGCGTCTGTCGAACGCCGAACTGGCCGAGCAGATCGGCATGTCGACCACCGCGTGCTGGAACCGCACGCGGCAACTCGAACTTGACGGCTACATCGACGGGTACGTCGCGCTCGTCAACCAGAAGATGCTCGGCTACGCGGACATCGTGATCCTCGAAGTCACGCTCGATCGCCACGAGGACGACGCGCTGGCGCGCTTCGGCGCCGAACTCGCGTCGCTGCCCGAGGTGCTCGAGGCGTATCTCGTGTCGGGCGAATACGACTACTGGATCAAGGTCGCGGTGGACGGCACGGCCGGCTACGAACGTTTCCTGCGCGAGAAGCTGTACAGGATTTCGAGCATCCGCCACAGCCGCTCGATGTTCGCGCTGCGGTGCATGAAGGATGTGCCGTCGATTCAGGTCTGACGGGATCGCGTCGGGCCGACGATCCGTCGCGGTGACGATGGATTCGGCTGCGCAGAAGAGGGGCGGCGATCGGGCTGCGCGACGCGTGCGCGCGGCCCTCAACCGAATACGGGCGGAAAAACGCCGACGGGGCCGGAAAACGGATGAATCTTCCGCGGCGACCCGGCGCGACACGATGCTGCGTGATCGCGCGTCGCCAGCGCCCGCAGCCGCCAGCCGCTGCGCTCACTGACGCTCAAGACGGTGCCGACGGCATGTCGGCATCGACTCATCCATGGCGCTCGCATCGTGCCGAGGCCATTCGAACCAGGACCATGCGGCCCTGTTTCATGAAATTCGTCCGGCGCTCCGATGCCGGATGCGGCGGCCTTGCGGCGCGCGTCCCGACAAGCGGATCGGACTGGTCATCGTGCCGCCGGCTGGCGGCCGGTTGCCGTGCTTAGTGCGGCAGGCGAGCGTGCGCTTCAGCGATGACTTCGCAGTTTTCCAGGTGCAGGGACCAGGCTTCTGCGATCAGCTCGCCAACACGTGCGAGCCAGCCAGCGGATTCGGTGGAACGGTTCGAAACATTAGACGTTTGCATGACGAAACCCCAGATAAGTGGTGGATTAGGGATAACCCTAATCATAAAGAAACTTCACCGCTTTGTGAAATGCGATTTCGTTATATGAGAATTACTGACATTCTCTGTTGCTACTGCGCAACACGGAGCGCACCCATGCGGACCGTCGTGGCGAGCCGGTGCGATGAGGCCGTGGCGAGCACGGCCTCGCATCGAGGGAATGGAAAAAGGGAGGGCAGTCGGGGCGGATGAGCGGTGGTCGTACGGCGATCAGGCGCCGATCCACCCGAACCGCCACGACAGCCGGCGCGTCGCCGCGAGCAGCGTATGCGCGAGCGCACTGTCCGGCCCGCGCGGGAAGCCGCGCGACGAGCCGATGATCGCGATCACGAGCCGGATGCTGCCGGTGTGATCGAACACGGGCGCGGCGATCGTGCCGATGCCGGGCACCGGCGCGTCGAACGCAAAATCGAGTTCGCCCGCGCGGATCGCCGCCAGCCGCGCGCGAAACGCGTCGTCGACCGGCGACGTGTTGCCGGCAAGGCGCACCGGTTCGTCGGCCAGCAGCCCGGCCAGCACGTCGTCGGACATGCCGGCCGCGAAGATCCGGCCGATCGCCGTATTGACGAGCGACATCACGGTGCCGACCTGCAGGCTCACGTGCTGCGGCCGTGCCGATTCCTCGAGCCGGATCACGGTCGGTCCGAGCGGCCCGAGCGTCGCGGCAGCCACGCTCATGTCGGTCGCGCCGGCGAGCGCGACGATTTCGGCTTCCGCATCGCGCGTCGGCGACACGCGCTGCATCGCGATCAGGCCCAGCGCCTGCGCGAGCGGGCCGCCGCCGAAGCAGCCGGCGTCGTCGCGGCTCAGCAGGCCGATTTTCTGAAGACTCACCAGATGCGGAAACGCCTTGGCCGCCGGCATCCCGGCCGCCGCCGCGAGATCGCGCAGCGGCAGCGCGCGGCCCGCGGACACGAGCGCGAGCAGCAGCTCGCCCGTGCTGTCGAGCGCATTGATGCCGCGTTGCGTCTTCGCATCGTCGCCGAGCGCGGGCGGCACGCGCGGCGTGGCCGGCGCTGCGGCCGGCACGGCCGGCGGTGCGTCGCATCCCGCGTCGAGCGACGCGGTGGCCTGCCGCGCGGCGTCGCGCAACGCCGTCGCGATCGGGCCGTCCCAGCCGACGTCGATCGACCCGGTCGAACCGATCACGGTCATGGCGAGTTGCAGGCGCCCGCCGGCATCCAGCACCGGCACGCACATCGCGCTGACGCCGGGGCTCGGCCGATCGACGCCGCGCTCGATCCCGCGCGCGCGGATCGCGTCGAGCCCGGCCTGCTGCGCAGGGGCATCGGTCGCCGGCGGCGCGTCTTCCGCGCCGGCGAGCGTGTCGCCCGCACCGGCCTGGCTGGCCGCCATCGCGTCGAGCTGCGCGGGATCGCCGAAGGCGCGGAACACGCGGCCGGTGGCGGTCGTGTCGAGCGACATCACCGACCCGACGTGCAGGTTCACGTGCAGCGGATAGCCGCCGTGCTCGATGCGCACGATCGTCGGCCCGAGCGCGCCCGGCACCGACAGCGCGACGCTCAGGCCCACCGTCTCCGCGAGCCGCGCCGCATGCGGCAACGCCGCGCGATAGGCCGGCTGGCGCTCGATCGACATCAGCCCGAGCCGCAGCGACAGCGGGCCCGGCTCGTAGTTGCCGGTGATCGCGTCGCGTTTGACGAGCGCGAGGCGCGTCAGGCTCACGAGATAGGTATGCGCCTGAGCGGTCGACAAGTCGGCCGCGCCCGCCAGCTCCGACAGCCCGAGCGGCTTGCGCCGGCGCGCGAACGCGTCGAGCAGCCGGCCGCCGACCTCGACGCTCTGGATGCCGCGCTGCGCCTTGGGCGGCGCGTCGTCTGCGCTGACTTCGTGGTTCTGCACGCGATGATTCTTCCGTTGACGAAACCCCGCATGGTATCCGACGCCATTTCCTGCACCAGCCCACACGTTTACCCGTATTAAACAATAGCAAGCGGATTTGCCATTGACAAATATTTGGCGCGGTACGATGATCCGCTCACTCCCCTCAACACATGGCTCGCAGCCACGGAACGCCACATGGCCAAAGCATTCGCATCCCAAGCCGATCTGGAAGAGAAGAAGGTCACCTGGACGAAGCTGTCCGAGAACGCATACGCGTACACCGCCGAAGGCGACCCGAACTCGGGCGTGATCATCGGCGACGACAGCGTGCTGATCGTCGACACGACCGCGACGCCCGCGATGGCGCAGGACCTGATCGCGAAGATCCGCAGCGTGACGGACAAGCCGATCAAGCACGTGGTGCTGTCGCACTACCACGCGGTGCGCGTGCTCGGCGCATCGGCGTATTTCGACGAAGGCGCGCAGCAGGTGATCGCGAGCCGCGGCACGTACGAAATGATCGTCGAGCGCGGCGAGGCCGACATGAAGTCGGAGATCGAACGCTTCCCGCGCCTGTTCGCGGGCGTCGAGACGGTGCCGGGCCTCACGTGGCCGACGCTCGTGTTCGAGCGCGAGATCACGCTGTTCCTCGGCAAGCTCGAAGTGAAGATCATGCACGTCGGCTCGGGCCACACGAAGGGCGACACGATCGTCTGGCTGCCGTCGCAAAAGGTGCTGTTCTCGGGCGACCTCGTCGAATACGACGCGGCCTGCTATTGCGGCGACGCGCAGCTCGAACAATGGCCGACCACGCTCGAGGCGCTGCGCGCGCTGGGCGCCGAGAAGCTCGTGCCGGGCCGCGGCCCCGCGCTGCTGAATCCGGCCGACGTGAACAAGGGCCTCGACTACACGAAGGACTTCGTGACGACGCTGCTCGCGCAGGGCCGCAAGGCGGTGGAGCGCAAGCTCGACCTGAAGGCGTCGATGGCGCTCACGCGCGAAGCGATGGACCCGAAGTTCGGCCACGTGTTCATCTACGAACACTGCCTGCCGTTCGACGTGTCGCGCGCGTTCGACGAGGCGAGCGGCATCACGCATCCGCGCATCTGGACCGCGCAGCGCGACAAGGAAATGTGGGCCGCGCTGCAGGACTGAGCGGGTCGTGACGGCGGGGCGTCCGGGTGGACGTCCCGCCGTTTTCCTGACGGCCCGTGAACGGCGGCGGCGTTGCGCCGCCGCCCACGGCGCCGATTTCCGATCTCACAAGAAAGCAGGGCGCATGCACGCCCTCGGAGACTGCTGCGCGCTCGATTCGCGCGGCCCGTTTGGAGAGAGACATGCCCCAATCGCTTCCCGCCGAAGCGACGATCGCGCACGCGAGTGCGGCGGCGTCGACTTCCGCACACGAGTCCGAATCCAGCGACGCGCTGCTGTTCCGCAAGATCGCGTGGCGGATCGTGCCGTTCCTGTTCCTCTGCTACGTCGTGTCGTTCCTCGACCGCATCAACATCGGCTTCGCGCAATTGCAGATGAAGCACGATCTCGGCTTCAGCGATGCGATGTACGGCCTCGGCGCCGCGGTGTTCTACGTCGGCTACGTGTTCTGCGAAGTGCCGAGCAACATGTTGCTCGCCCGCTTCGGCGCGCGCCGCACGTTCACGCGGATCATGCTGCTGTGGGGCCTCGCGTCGACCGGCATGATGTTCGTGTCGCAGCCGTCGCATTTCTACGTGCTGCGCTTCATGCTCGGCGTGTTCGAGGCCGGCTTCTTCCCCGGCATCGTGCTGTACCTGACCTACTGGTTCCCCGCGAACCGGCGCGCGGCGGCGATCTCGGTGTTCTTTGCGGGCGTCGCGGTCGCCGGCGTGCTCGGCGGCCTGATGTCGGGCTGGATCATGCGCGACATGAGCGGCGTGTTCGGGCTGCACGGCTGGCAGTGGATGTTCGCGATCGAAGGTGCGCCGGCCATCGTGCTCGCGTTCTTCGCGTTCACGTATCTGGTCGACCGGCCGCAGGACGCCGCATGGCTCACGTCCGACGAAAAGGCGCGGGTGGCCGCCCTGTGCGCGGACAGCCGCACGCACGGCACCGCGCGTGGTGCGCACGACGCACGCAGCGTGGCGGCCGCGCTCGCGAACCCGCGTGTCTACCTGTTCGCGTTCATCTATTTCGCGCTGACCTGCGCGTCGCTGACGCTCAATTTCTGGATGCCGCTGATGATCCGCGACTTCGGCGTGACCGACGTCGTGGCCGTGAGCCTGTACACGGTCGTGCCGAACGCGGTCGGCGCGGTGGGCCTGATCCTGATCGCGCGCCATTCGGATCGCACCGGCGAGCGCCGCAAGCACTTCGCGTGCTGCACGATCGGCGGCGGGCTCGCGCTCGCGGGATTGACGCTGCCTCTGCACAGCTTCGCGGCGATGCTCGCGTGCCTGTCGATCGCGGCGACGCTGATCTTCGCCGCGCTGCCGATCTTCTGGGCCGTGCCGACCCGCTACCTGTCGGGCAACGCGGCCGCGGCCGGGATCGCACTGATCAGCAGCATCGGGATCACGAGCGGCATCGTCAGCCCGTGGGTGATCGGGATGATCCGTACGCGCACCGGCAGCATGGATTTCGCGGTGTACCTGCTTGCCGCGCTGCTCGCGCTGAGCGGCGCCGCGCTGATGCTCGGCGTGAAGGGCGAACCCGCGTCACGCGCCTGACCCGCGGCCGGTCGCTGCCGGCGGGCGGCGGCGACCGGCGTTCGATCTTGCGGCCCGCATTCGTACCCAGCATTCGCATCCATCGAGGAGACGATTGATGTCAGCCCAGCTTCAAGCGGACGCCGCGCAAGCGGTCGCGCCCGGTTCCCGCGCATCGGACAACGACGCGCTGTATCGCCGCATCGGCATGCGGATCGTGCCGTTCCTGTTCATCTGCTACATCGTGTCGATTCTCGACCGCAGCAACATCGGCTTCGCGCAGTTGCAGATGCGCCAGGATCTCGGCCTGACCGACGCGATGTACAGCCTCGGCGCAGTGCTGTTCTTCGTCGGCTACGTGCTGTTCGAGGTGCCGAGCAACGCGCTGCTGCGCCGCTTCGGCGCGCGCCGCACGTTCGCGCGGATCATGTTCCTGTGGGGCGCGGTGTCGGTCGCGATGATCACGGTCGACAGCGCGAAGCATTTCTACGTGCTGCGGTTCCTGCTCGGGCTGTTCGAAGCCGGTTTCTTTCCCGGTGTCGTGTTCTACCTGACGTACTGGTATCCGGCGCGCCGGCGCGCGTCGGTGCTGTCGATCTTCTATGCGGGCGTCGCGGTGGCCGGGATGATCGGCGGGCTGTTGTCTGGCTGGCTGATGCGCGGGATGTCCGGCGTGCTCGGTCTGCACGGCTGGCAATGGATGTTCGCGATCGAAGGCGCGCCCGCGATCCTGCTCGGCGTGATCGCGTGGTTCTGGCTGTGCGACCGTCCCGAGCACGCGCGCTGGCTGTCCGACGACGACCGGCAACGGCTCGCGGCCGACCTCGCCGCCGATCGCGCCGGCGCGCCCGCGCACGTCGCTGGCTCGTTGCGGCAGGCGCTGGCCGAGCCGCGCACCTATCTGTTCGCGTTCATCTATTTCTCGCTGACGACCGCGCTGCTGATGCTGCTGTTCTGGATGCCGTTGATGATCCGCGAATTCGGGATTCACGACGTCGTGCAGATCAGCCTGCTGTCGATCGTGCCGAACGCGGTCGGCGCGGCCGGCCTGATCGCGATCGCGCGGCGTTCGGACCGCAAGCGCGAACGGCGCTGGCATTTCGCCGCGTGCGCATTCGGCGGCGCGGTGGCGCTTGCGTTGCTGACGCTGCATCTGTCGAGCATCGTCGCGATGATGGCGCTGCTGTCGATCGCGGCGATGCTGATCTTCGCCGCGCATCCGGTGTTCTGGGCCGTGCCGTCCGCGTATTTCGCGGGTGCCGGCGCGGCTGGCGGGATCGCGCTGATCAGCAGTATCGGCGTGTCGAGCGGGATGATCACGCCGTGGATCGTCGGGGTGATCCGCACGCGAACCGGCGGCATGGATCCGGCGATGCTGATGATCGCCGCGCTGCTGGCCGCGTGTGCAGTCGCGATGCTGCTGGGCGTGCGCGCCACGCCGCGCGAGGCGGCGCAATCGCCGCGTTGAGCGCGTGATCGACGGCGTGACCCATCGGTGGGCCGCGCGAACGGCGGCGCGCGGGTTACGCCCGATAGACCTCGATCCGGTTTCGGCCGTGTTCCTTCGCGACATACAGCGCCTTGTCGGCACGCGACAGCGACTGGTACGCGCCGAAGTCGGACATCCGCATCGCATCGATACCGATGCTGACCGTCAGCGCGACGCGCTGATCCTCGTGCATGAGCCGCGTGTCGGCCGCGCGCTGCTGCACGCGCAGCGCGAGCGCGAACGCCGCGTCGACCCCCGAGCGCGGCAGCACGATCGCGAATTCCTCGCCGCCGATGCGCCCGACGATGCCGTTCGGCCCGATCTCCGCGAGCAGCAGCCGCGCGAAATGGCGGAGCGCGCGGTCGCCGAGCGGATGGCCCCAGCGGTCGTTCAGCGCCTTGAAGTGGTCGAGATCGAGCATCAGTACCGCGGCGTCCTGGCCGGTCGCGCGCACGGCGCGCAACGCGGCCTCGCTTTCCCGCATGAACGCGTGGCGGTTCGACAGCTGGGTCAGATGATCGGTCGTCGCCATCCGGTGCAGCTCGGCCTCGATGTGCTTGCGCTCCGTCGCGTCGGTGATGAAGCCGTGCCACACCGTGCCGCCGTCGGGCGTGCGTTGCGGGCGCGCATCGCCTTCGCGCCAGCGCAGGCCCTGGTCCGGCAGCATCACCCGATATTCGAGCCGCCACGGCGTCAGCCGCTCCGCCGACGCTTGCAGCGATTGGCGGTACGCGGCCAGATCGGCCGGATGGATCCGGGTTTCGACGGCATCCGCGTCGCGCGCGACCTGTTCGGGCCTCAGCTCGTAGATGTCGCGCACGCCGGCGCTCGCATACGAAAAGAAGCGGCGGCCGTCGGCCGCCTGGCGTAGCTGGAACACGAGGCCCGGCACCTGGTCGGTCAGGTTTGTGACCAGCGTGGCGGAATCGCGCAGCCGGCCGGCGAGCTCGCGCAGCGCGGTGATGTCGGTGGTCGTGCCGACCATGCGCAGCGCGCGGCCGTTGTCGTCGCGCGCGATGACCTTGCCGCGGCTGCAGATCCATTTGTACGAGCCGTCCTTGCAGCGGATGCGGTGCTCGACCGCGTAGCTGTCGGTCCGGCTTTCGAAGTGCGCGAGCATCGTGGCTTTCACGTCGTCGACGTCGTCCGGGTGCAGCCGCTCGTACGCGTCCTCGATGCGGCTGGTCAGCTCGTGCGGCGCATAGCCGAGCAGCGCCTTCCACGCCGCCGAGTAATGGATTTCGCCGGTTTCCACGTTGCGATCCCAGACGCCGGTGCCGCTTTCCGTCAGCGCCAGCGTGGTCAGCGCGCTGTGTTCCTCGATCGCGCCGAGCCGTTCCTGCAGCGCGGCTTCCGCGATGGCGCGGCCGATTGCCCGTTCGGCCAGCGTGGCCAGATCGTCCAGGAAGGTGCGTTGCGCGATGTCGAGCGTGAAGTCGCCGTCGCTCACGACGCACAGCGCGCCGAGGCTCGTGCCTTCCGGCGCAATCAGTTCGCAGGCTGCGGCGATGTGCGGTGCGTGACGTGCACGCGCGCTCGCGTTGAGCGCGATGAATCGTCTGCCGATAGACGACGCGCGGGCGACCTGCGGCGGGAACAACACGGGCGGCAGCGACGCGGGCAGCGTTCCGTCGAACGCGAGCACGCATTGCGCGCCGGCTTCGCCATGCACGACCAGCGCGCCGGCCGTGCCGACCTGCGCACGTGCGATCCGGCACACGATTTCCAGCTCGGGCAACGGCGCAAACGCGGGCCGGCTGTCGGCGGGCACGCAGGAGGGGCCAGGCGTGTCGCCGGCCCCGGTGGTGAACATACGGAACCGCATGGTCGAATTTCGCAACGGTCGATAGCGCCGATGATCGGACGAATGCCGGAGCGCAGCTCCGGAAACTGCAATCGTAGAGATTACTGTTGCGGGGAGGGCATGGCAAGCGGGTCGGAACGCGCCGGGGATGGGGCGAAACGCGGTGACGTGCGGGCTTCGCGGCAGCGGCGGCTCGTGGTTCCCGGCTCGCAGCCCGCGTGCCATCGACGCCATTCGAATCGAAAGCGCCGCGCCCGGTGCGGCCCGGGCGCGAGGCCGATACCGCCCGGCTAGCGCGCGGCCGCGTAGCGCGGCGCCGGCGCATCCGTCGACAGGTGCGGTGCCATCGTGCGGCGTGCGGCTTCGTACGCATCCCATTCGCCGACCGCATGCAACGACGGAATCGTCACGAGTTCGCCGCGATCGAAGCCGACCAGCGCGGCGTCGACCAGGTCGGACGCCGACATGACGATTTCCTTCGGCAGGTGCTCGAGCGGCAGTCCGCCGGTTTGCCAGAAGTCGGTCGCCGTCGCGCCGGGCAGCACGGCCTGCACCTGCACGCCGTGGTCGGCAAGTTCGTGATGCAGCGACTGGCTGAACGCGAGCACGAACGCCTTGCTGCCGCCGTAGACGCCGTTGAGCGTTTCCGGCGACAGCGCGACGATCGACGAGATATTGATCACCGCGCCGTGGCCGCGCGCGACGAAGCCGGGCACCGCCGCATAGGTCAGGCGCGTGAGAGCGGTCACGTTCAGGTCGATCATCCGCGTCATCGCGTCGACGTCGCTGTCGAGCAGCGGCGCGTGCGTGCCGACGCCCGCATTGTTCACGAGCAGCGTGATGCTCGCGTCCTGCCTGAGCTTCGCCTCGACGGCGGCGAGCGCCGCGCGGTCGTTGAGGTCCGCACCGACGATCTCGACGTTGCGCTGCGTGTCGTTGGTGATGCGCTCGGCGAGGGCGATCAGCCGGTCGCGATTGCGCGCGACCAGAATCAGGTCGTAGCCGCGGCGCGCGAGGCGCTCGGCGTAGATCGCGCCGATGCCGGACGATGCACCGGTAATGACGGCGGTACCGCGATGTGCTTGAGTCATGATGTCGCTCCGTTTCGAAAAAGGGTGAAGGCGTGAAGCCATTCTGGCGTCGAAGCGCTGCGACACAAATGACGTAGATGGGTATGATTTCGGACATCGGGCCCGACCGCCACGCCCGGCACCGGAGATTCTCATGCACCGAATCGGCTTTCTGATCAGCGACGGCTTCCAGATCATGGCGCTCGCCGCGCAGTCGGTGTTCGAGTACGCGAACATGGGCACGGGCGAACCGTTCTACGTGATGGCCAATTACTCCGTCGACGGCGGCGACGTGCGCTCGTCGCTCGGGCTGCCGGTCGCCACGCAGCCGCTGCGCGGGCCGCTCGACGTCGATACGTGGATCGTCGCGGGCGTCAACGATCCGCTCGCGTTGCCGCCGCCGGCCGGCGTCGTCGCGTTCCTGCGCGGCGCGAACATGCGTGCACGGCGGATCGCCGGCATTTGCACGGGCGCGTTCGTGCTCGCCGAGGCCGGGCTGCTCGCGCAACGCCGCGCGACGACGCACTGGGCGTACGGCCGCGACATGCAGAAGCACTACCCGGACATTCGGGTCGAGGAAGACCGGATCTATATCGTCGACGGGCCGGTCTGGACGTCGGCCGGGATGACGGCCGGCCTCGATCTCGCGCTCGCGATGGTGGAAAAGGATCTCGGCGCGGAGGCCGCGCGCTCGGTCGCGCACAAGCTCGTGATGCATCAGCGGCGTGCGGGCGGACAGTCGCAGCACTCGGAAATGCTCGATCTCGCGCCGAAATCCGACCGGATCCAGAGCGCGCTGAACTATGCGCGGCAGAACCTCGGCCGCGCGCTGACCGTCGACGAACTGGCCGACGCCGTGCACCTGAGCCCGCGTCAGTTCAGCCGCGTGTTCACGCTGGAAACGGGGCAGTCGCCGGCGAAGGCGATCGAGCGGCTGCGGCTCGAGGCGGCGCGGCTGATGATCGAGCAGAGCCGGCATCCGCTCGACGTGATCGCGAAGGAGACCGGCTTTCGCGACCGGCGCCATTTGCGCGACGCATTCATGCGCGGCTTCGGCGTGCCGCCGCAGGCGATTCGGCGCAGCGCACGGGCGGACGAACGCGAGATGGCCTGAAGGGCCCTCGCTCGATACGGGTTGCTCAGCGCGTGACGAACGGCGCCGCGTCGTTCGGCGCCGTGCGCGCATGCTTGCGCTGGCGCAGCAGCGCGACGCGGCAGTTCTCGCGCGCGGTCTCGCGGCCGTCGTCGTCGAGCAGCACCAGATCGCCACGCATCACGTTGAGCGTGATCACGTCTTCGCCGGGCGCACCGAGCGTTTCCGGCGTGTGAACCGACCCGGCCGGTTCGAGCACCGTCGAGCCGGCCTGCGCGATCCAGTCGTATTCGAGGTAGCGCCACGCCCCCTGCAACGTATGGACGAACACCTCGCCGTCGTGACGGTGGCGCGGCAGCGTGCCGCCGGCCGGCATCTTCAGCAGCGCGGTCAGCGTATCTTCGGCCGCATTGATGTGCAGATACTTGATCGCGAGCCCCGGCAGGTCCGCGCTCATCGGCAGCCACGGCAACGCGTCGCCGGGCAGGCACGAAATCGGCGGCAGGTCGGTGGGAAGCGGGGCGGGCGGCTGCGTCATGGCGGAAGGCGGTGCGGGAACGAGAAGCCCGCATTATCGCAGAGCCGCATCGGACCGAAGAACGGGGGCGGAGCGCCGATTGATCCATCACGCGTCGTCCCGGGTGGCATATATACAGTCTAACTGTACAGTTTTGCTGTATATATGCTATCTTGAATTTATGAACACACCATCCTTGCCCCCCGACGCGCTGCATCTGGCCGGGCTCGCCGGCGAACTCCGCATCTCCGTCAGCAAGCTGATGCGGCGGATGCGCGAGCAGACCCACCCGAACGATCTGACGTCGTCGCAGAAATCGGTCCTGCTGCGCCTCGACCGCGACGGCGCGGCGACCGTGTCCGCGCTCGCGCGAGCCGAAAGCGTGCGGCCGCAGTCGATGCGCATGACGGTGGCGACGCTGGAGTCGATGGGCGCCGTCAGCGGCGCGCCCGATCCGACCGACGGCCGGCAGACGCTGATCGCGCTCACGCCCGCGTTCCGCAACCGGCTGCAGGCCAACCGTGCGGCCAAGGACGACTGGCTGTTCCGCGCGCTGCACGCGCAGTTGTCGACCCACGAGCAGGCCGAACTCGCGGCGGCTGTGCAATTGCTGCAGCGGCTCGCGGAATTCCACGACGGCGCGCCCGTGCACCCGATCGACCTGCCCGGCGGGAGGAGCGCCTGACCATGAACATCCTGCATCTCGTGTGCTGCTTTTTCGGCGGCGCCTTTCTGGCGAACGCCGTTCCGCATCTCGTCAGCGGGCTGCGCGGCGAGCCGTTCCAGACGCCGTTCGCGAAGCCGCCCGGCCGCGGCCTGTCGTCGTCCACCGTGAACGTCGTGTGGGGCGTCGTCAATCTCGCGATCGGTTATGCGCTGCTTGGCCGGATCGGCCGTTTCGACCTGATGCGCACGGCCGACGCGGCCTCGCTCGGCCTCGGCGTGCTGGCGATCGGCCTGTTTCTCGCGCGGCACTTCGGCGCGCTGCACGGCGGCAATGCCCCGGAGCGGCCATGAGCGTGCCGGCCGCGGGCGTGTTCCGCTCGCTGCGCAGCTTCAACTACCGGGTCTGGGCAGCCGGCGCGCTGGTGTCCAACGTCGGCACGTGGATCCAGCGCACCGCGCAGGACTGGCTCGTGCTCACGCAGCTCACGCACCACGACGCGTCGGCGGTCGGCATCGTGATGTCGCTGCAGTTCGGCCCGCAGCTCCTGCTGCTGCCGTGGACGGGCTATGCGGCCGACCGCTTCAACCAGCGCCGGCTGCTGATGACGACCCAGGCGCTGATGGGCGGCCTTGCACTCGCGCTGGGGCTGCTGACGGTCACGGGCGTCGTGCAGCTGTGGCACGTCTATCTGTTCGCGTTCCTGTTCGGCTGCGCATCGGCGTTCGATGCGCCGGTGCGGCAAACCTTCGTCGCGGAACTGGTCGGCGACCGCGAGCTTGCGAACGCCGTCGCGCTCAATTCGACGTCGTTCAATGCGGCGCGGATGATCGGGCCCGCGGCGGCCGGCTTCATCATCGCGTCGGTCGGCACCGGCTGGGCGTTCCTGATCAACGGCGCCAGCTTCGTCGCGGTGCTCGCGTCGCTGTCGCTGCTGCGTGCCGACCAGTTGCGCGAAAACGCGCGCGCCGGCCATGCGCGAGGGAGTCTGCTCGACGGCTTTCGCTACGTGTGGGGGCGCCCGGACCTGAAAGCGACGCTCGCGATGCTGTTCCTGATCGGCACGTTCGGGCTGAATTTCCCGCTGTTCATCTCGACGATGGCGGCCGGCGTATTCCACGTCGACGCGCGCGGCTTCGGGATCCTGTCGTCGATGATGGCGGTCGGCACGATCTCGGGCGCGCTGCTCGCGGCGCGCCGCGAACGGCCGCTGTTCCGGCATCTGTGGATCGGCGCGACGATGTTCGGCGTCGGCTGCACGCTCGGCGCGATCGCACCGGGTTACTGGCTGTTCGCGGCGGCGCTCGTGCTGACCGGTGTCGCCGCGATGACCTTCACCACGTCGACCAATGCGCTGATGCAGTTGTCGACGGAGCCGGCGATGCGCGGGCGCGTGATGGCGCTGCGCCTCGCGGTTGCGTTCGGCGGCACGCCGATCGGCGCACCGGTCGCGGGCTGGGTCGCGAACCATCTGGGTCCGCGCTGGGCGCTCGGCGTCGGCGCGGCGTCCGGGTTCGCGGCGGCGCTCGTCGCCGTCTATTTCCTGATGCGGATGCGGCAACGCGCGCAGGCCGACGGCGACGCGTGAACGGGCCCGGCTACGCGTCGCCGTCGTGGCCGGGCTGCTGCGCCGCCGCATGCGCGGCCTCGAGGCACGACTGGAACAGCAGCGCCGCCCGTGACGGCCGCGGCGAGCGCCGCAGCAGGCTCACGAACCGGCACCGGTAGTTGAACCGGTGCGGTGCGATCGCCTGCATCAACCCCTTGTTTTCGAAGCTTTCCGCGTAATGGTCGGGCAGGAAGCCCAGGTAGCGGCCGGACAGGATCAGCGTCGCAATCGATTCCTGGTCCGACGCCGTCGCGCTGCGCGTGAGCTTCGCGCGATGGCTCAGTTCCATGTTCGGTGAGTGGAAGCCGAGCCCGGCGAACGCATGGTTGCCGATCGTCGTCCACGTGAGCTTGCCGTGCGGCGCGTCGTACAGCGGATGCTGGCGGCCGCAGTACAGCAGCATCCGCTCGTCGAACAATTCCGAATACACGAGGCTGCCCGAGCTGCGGTGCGCGGGAATGATCCCAACCTGATAGCTGCCGTCGATGATCCCGCGCTCGACTTCGTTGATCGACGCGACATGCAGGTTCAGCGCGACGTCAGGCGCTTCGTCGGCGAATTGGCGGATCGCGTCGCCGAGCCGCGCGTTCGCGTTGGTGGCCGTCTTGTCGAACACGGCGATGTGCAATTCTCCGCCCATCTTGTCGTGAATGCCGTCGATCCTGCTGCGAAATGCCTCCATCGACGCGAGCAGTCGCAGCGTTTCCTCGTACACGGTCTGGCCCTCGGCCGTCAGCGTGAAGCCCGCGCGGCCGCGCCGGCACAGCACGAGGCCGAGGCGCGTTTCGAGATCCTTCACGTGCCGGCTGATCGTCGAAATGCCGATATTCAGCTCGAGTTCGGCCGCCGCCATCCCGCCGCACTGCACGACGCCCTTGAAGACCCGCAGCAGCCGCAGATCCATGTCGCTGAGCTGCCCGAGCAGCGCGCGACTCTTCGGTTTCTTTGCTTGCATAGTTGCGCAAGTGAACATTGATATTGCGATATTCAAAAGACTAATTGGCGTCCCGACAATGCGCAACATCAACACAAGGAGGAGGGGCGCGCCGCGCCGACCGACATGACCGACACGACCATCGCCAACCAGCACGAAGAGACGAATCTCCGCACCGACGCCGCCTGGCTCGACGCCCACTGGATGCCGTTCACGGCGAACCGCCAGTTCAAGTCGGACCCGCGCATGATCGTGTCGGCCAAGGACGCGTATTACACGGACGGCGAAGGCCGCAAGATCTTCGACGGCCTGTCGGGTCTGTGGTGCACGGGCCTCGGTCACGGCCGCGCCGAAATCACGGAAGCCGTGAGCCGCCAGGTCGCGCAGCTCGACTACGCGCCGGCATTCCAGTTCGGCCATCCGAAGTCGTTCGAGCTGGCGAACAAGATCAAGGACCTGACGCCGGCCGGCCTCGACTACGTGTTCTTCACGGGGTCGGGCTCGGAAGCGGCCGACACGTCGCTGAAGATGGCCCGTGCGTACTGGCGCGCCAAGGGCAAGGGCACGAAAACGCGCCTGATCGGCCGCGAGAAGGGTTATCACGGCGTGAACTTCGGCGGCATCTCGGTCGGCGGGATCAGCGCGAACCGCAAGCTGTTCGGCCAGGGTATCGACGCCGATTTCCTGCCGCACACGCAACTCGCCGAGAACAAGTTCTCGCGCGGGATGCCCGAGAACGGCGCCGATCTGGCCGATCGCCTGCTCGACCTGATCACGCTGCACGACGCATCGAACATCGCGGCCGTGATCGTCGAGCCGTTCTCCGGCTCGGCGGGCGTGGTCATTCCGCCGAAGGGCTATCTGAAGCGCCTGCGCGACATCTGTACCGCGCACGACATCCTGCTGATTTTCGACGAAGTCATCACGGGCTTCGGCCGTGCCGGCGCGATGACGGGCGCCGACGCATTCGGCGTGGTGCCGGACATCATGAACTTCGCGAAGCAGGTGACGAACGGCGTGCAGCCGCTCGGCGGCGTGATCGCGACCAAGGAAATCTACGACACGTTCATGGCCGCGGGCGGCCCCGAGTACATGCTCGAGTTCCCGCACGGCTACACGTACTCGGCGCACCCGGTCGCATGCGCGGCCGGCGTCGCGGCGCTCGACCTGCTCGTGAAGGACGACGCGGTGAACCGCGTGCGCGATCTCGCGCCGCATTTCGAAGCGGCCGTGCACGGGCTGAAGGGCCAGCGCCATATCGCGGACATCCGCAACTACGGGCTGGCGGCCGGCCTGACGATCGCGGCGCTGCCGGGCGAGCCGGCACGGCGCCCGTACGAGATCGCGATGCGCTGCTGGGCGAAGGGCTTCTACGTGCGCTACGGCGGCGACACGATCCAGCTCGCGCCGCCGTTCATCGCCGAGAAGCGCGAGATCGACAATCTCGTGAACGCGCTGTCCGACGCGCTGAACGAAGTGGACTGAGCCGCCGCGCGTTCACCGAGATAACCGAATTCACGAAAGAGCCAGACACATGAAACACGACAGCAATGTGACTTCCACCGTCGGCCACCTGATCGACGGCAAGCGCGTCGACGGCGGCAGCCGCGTCCAGCCGGTGTTCGACCCGGCCACCGGCGAGTCGCACAAGAGCGTCGCGCTCGCCGACAAGCTGACCGTCGAAGCCGCGATCGCGTCCGCGCAGGCCGCGTTCCCCGCGTGGCGCAACACGCCGCCGCTGAAGCGCGCCCGCGTGATGAGCCGCTTCAAGACGCTGCTCGAAGAGCATGCGGAAGAACTGTGCGCGCTGATCACCGCCGAGCACGGCAAGGTGCTCGCCGACGCGATGGGCGAACTGCAGCGCGGGATCGAGAACGTCGAATACGCGACCTACGTGCCCGAACTGCTGAAAGGCGAGCACAGCAAGAACGTCGGCCCCGCGATCGATTCGTGGAGCGAGTTCCAGGCGCTGGGCGTCGTCTCCGGCATCACGCCGTTCAACTTCCCGGTGATGGTGCCGCTGTGGATGTGGCCGATGGCCGTCGCGTGCGGCAATACGTTCGTGCTGAAGCCGTCCGAGCGCACGCCGTCGTCGACGCTGCGCATGGCCGAACTCGCGCTCGAAGCCGGCCTGCCGCCGGGCGTGCTGAACGTCGTGAACGGCGACAAGGAAGCCGTCGACACGATCCTGACCGACCCGCGCGTGAAGGCGGTGAGCTTCGTCGGCTCGACGCCGATCGCCGAATACATCTACTCGACCGGCTGCGCGCATGGCAAGCGCGTGCAGGCGCTCGGCGGCGCGAAGAACTTCGCGGTCGTGATGCCCGACGCCGACATCCCCAACGCGGTGAACGCGCTGATGGGCGCCGCGTACGGTTCGTGCGGCGAGCGTTGCATGGCGATCCCGCTGGTCGTCGCGATCGGCGACGAAACGGGCGACAAGGTCGTCGCGGGGCTGAAGGCCGAGATCGAGAAGATGAAGGTCGGGCCGGGCAACGGCGCGGGCGTCGACATGGGGCCGCTCGTCACGCAGCAGCATTTCGAGAAGGTGACGAGCTTCGTCGAAGCGGGCGTGGACGCGGGCGCGAAGCTCGTCGTCGACGGCCGCAGCGTGAAGGTCGACGGCCACGACGGCGGCTACTACCTCGGCCCGTGCCTGTTCGACAACGTGAAGCCCGGCATGCCGATCTATCAGCACGAGATCTTCGGGCCGGTGCTCGGCGTGATCCGCCTGAAGTCGCTCGACGAGGCGATGGCGCTGATCGACGCGCACGAATACGGCAACGGCACCTGCCTGTTCACGCGCGACGGCGAAGCGGCGCGCTACTTCAGCGACAACATCCAGATCGGCATGGTCGGCATCAACGTGCCGCTGCCGGTGCCGGTCGCGTATCACTCGTTCGGCGGCTGGAAGCGCTCGCTGTTCGGCGATCTGCACGCGTACGGCCCGGATGCGGTGCGGTTCTACACGAAGCGCAAGACGATCACGCAGCGCTGGCCGTCGGCCGGCGTGCGCGAAGGCACGGTGTTCAGCTTCCCGTCGAACCGCTGAGATTGCCGACGCGCGCCGCGGCTGCGACACAGCCGGCGTGAAGACGCACAGGCCCGCCCCGGTCTTCGATCGGGGCGGGCCTTTTCACGTGTGCGGCGGTTACGCCGCCGCGCAAGGCAGGGAACGAAGCGCTTACGGCGCGACCACGTGCCACATGTTCTTGAAGTTGTCGCCGTTGCGGTCGCCCTGTTTCATGTCCTTCGAGAAGAAGTACAGCGGCTTGCCCTTGTACGCCCATTGCGGGCTGCCGTCTTCGCGCTTGACGATCGAGTAGGGCCCGACCGGAACGTCGGTCGCGCTGGCCTTGTATGGCGGCCAGAAGGTTTCGCACTGGCCCGAACAGGCGCTGGTGCCGGCATTGGGCTTGTCCTTGTCGAACGCATAGACGGTCATCCCGTTCGCGGCGACGAGTGCGCCGTTTTCGACCTTGGTGATCGAGCCTTGAGCCGAAGCCGAAACGGATGCGAGGGCGAGCAGGGCGGAACTGACGAACAGCGCGGCTTTCATGGGTGCCTCCTTGTAGTCCGGTGGGCGGCGCCGTCACGTGCATGGCCGGGCGTGCGCGCGATGACGGGGAATGGTGCCGGAACGCTGCGCCGTGGCCGCCGGTGCGAGCGACGCGGAGTCGAATGGCGGCAAAACGGACGCGCTCTTTCACCATAGGCGGTTTTTGGCGGGGCTGCGAGAAGAACCGGGGGCGTATCCGCGTTGCGTATGTCTGACGCAACGACGCGGGTTTTACAGCCGGGTGACGGCATCCGGCGTCCGTCGTTCCAGGCCCGGTGCGAACCGCTCGGGAAGCCCGCACCGTGGCGTCAGCGCGGTCAGCGCCGCGCGCGATTGGTCAGCGCGACGCCCGCGATCACGAACGTGCCGCCGACGAGCATCGACGCCGACAACGGCTCGCCGAGCAGCGCGACCGACAGCAGCACGCCGAACACCGGCACCAGATTGGTGAACACGGCGGCGCGCGCCGCGCCGAGTTCGCGGATCCCTTGCGAATACCAGACGAACGCGACCACGGTGCCGATCGCGCCGAGATAGAGCATCGACGCGGCGGCCTGCCACGTGAGCGGGGTGTTGCCGCCCGCGTGCGGGCCGAACAGGTGCGCGACGATCAGGAGCGCGAGGCCCCACAGCGTCGCGTAAGTGGTCGCGGCCAGCGGCGACAGCCCGTCGAGTGCGCGGCGTCCGATCACCGTATAGGTGGCCCAGCTCAGCACCGCGCACAGCATGGTGCGTTCGCCGCCGCCGAAGGTATCACCGAGATCGGTCAGCACCCGCAGCAACTGGCCGCGGCTGATCACGACGAGCGCGCCGAACAGCGCGACCGCGATGCCGCCCCAGCGCGTCAGCGACAGGCGTTCCCTTTCGACGATCGACAGCAGCACGGCGGTCGCGACCGGATTCAGCGCGACGAACAGCGCGGTGCGGCCGGCCGGCATTCGCGCGAGCGCCGCGAAGAAACACACGTTGTACAGGAAGATGCCGGTCGCGCCGAGCGCGAAGGTCGTGACGATCTGGCGGCCGCTCAGCTTAGGCAGTCCGCCTTCGAATGTCCACGTGAGCGCCGTCAACAGCGCCGCCGCGATCGCGAAGCGGCCCGTCGCCGCGCCGGTCGCGGACATCGTTCCCGCGAGGATCCGGCCGGCGATGAACGTGCCGCCCCAGAACAATGCGACGAGCGTGAGTTTCACGTAGATGGCCGCGTGCGGCCGGGCGGCGACGAGGCCGCTGGAGGAAGCGGGAGCGTTCATGTGCGGCGTGTTCCGGAAGGTGACGGCGGTGATGCGGGCGCGATCGCAGGGCGAACGGCGCCGGCCCGCGCGACGGGCGGATTCAGGCCGCGTCGACGGCAGCAGGCGGTGGCGGTGACGATTGCTGTTGAGAGGGCGTGCTGCCGCTGCCGCGCCGTCAGCGAAACACCGGCGCAGCCGCGAGCGCTGTCAGCACCGCCGGCATCGCGAGCGCGGCGGCGATCGTCTGGAACGCGGTGATGCCGGCCATCAGCGGCGCATCGCCGCCGAGCTGGCGCGCCATGATGTACGACGAGGACGACGTGGGCAGCGCCTGGAACAGCAGCGCGATGGTCAGCGCTGCGTCGCCGAGCCCGAACAGGCGGCCGGCCGCGAGCGTGACGAGCGGCATCGCCATGAACTTGAACGCCGACGCGACGCACATCGGCTGCATCCAGCCACGCGCCGCGTCGAACTTCAGCGCCGCGCCCACGCACAGCAGGCCGAGCGGCATCGAGGCGGCGCCGAGTGCGCGCACGGCCGGCTCGACGGCGGCCGGAAACGCGATGCCGCTCACCTGCATCGCGATCCCGAGCGCACAGCCGACGACGAGCGGATTCGACAGGATCTGGCGTGCGAGCGCCAGCGCGCCGAGCCGCGTTTCGCCGTAGCGCGCGAACACCAGCACGCACATCAGGTTCACGGTCGGGACGATCGCCGCGACGCACACCGCCGCGAGCGCGATGCCGTGCGCGCCGAACAGTCCGGCGGCGAGCGCCGTGCCGACATAGTTGTTGAAGCGCACCGCGCCCTGGAACACCGACGTGAACCCGGCGCCGTCGACCTGCACGAAGCGGCGCACCAGCAGAAGAAGCGCCGCGACGAGCACGGTCGAACCGACCAGCGCCGCCGCGAGCGGTAAAACGGGCAGCGATTGCAGCTTCGCGTTCGCGAGACCGTCCGCGAACAGCGCAGGCAGCAGCACGTAGTAGCACAGCCGCTCGGCGTGCGGCCAGAACGCGTCGCCGATGAAGCCGGTGCGCCTCAGCCCGTGGCCGAACGCGACCAGCAGCGCGACCGGCGCGAGCGCGAGCAGGATCGGGCCGATCATCGGCGCGCCTTCAGGCGGGCCGGTCGGAACGGCTTGCAGGCGGGGCGGCGGAACGAAGCGGGAATCCATCCGGCGGACAACATGGCGGCACGCGATCGAAAGAATGACGATGGCGCCAAGTTAACACGCGCTTGCAACAGGAATAATTGTTAATTATCGGGTGTTCAATGAGAAATTCTCATTGATGACGCGGCGACTTCGGCGGCCAGCGCACGCGCGAAACGCTCGGCCGGACGCGACTGGTGTTCGAGCAACACGACAGCGCGGCCCATCTGAGGTTCGCCGAACGGCAAGCGCGTGACGGGCGGCAGGCGCGCGAGCGTCGAGTCGGGCAGCGCGACGACCGCCACGCCGAGCCCTCGCGCCACCATGCGCGCGATCGTCTCCGCGCTGTCGAGCACCATCTCTTCGCGTACCCGGACGCCGATGCGGCGCAGTTCGGCGGCGATCATCCGGCCCGCCCAGGCCTGCGCGTCGAAGCGGATGAACGGCAGCGCTTCGAGCAGCGAGCCCGCGTCGCGCTCCGCGTATTCCGGCGGCGCGAGCAGCCAGAAGCGGTCTTCGTAGAGCGTCGTCCACGTCAGCTGTGCCGGGTGCGGGCGCACCGGGCGCGTCGTGATGGCCGCATCGAGTTCGCCGGCCGCGACGCGGTTCGCCAGTTCGACCGACATGCCGGCCGATACATGCACGCGCAACGACGGATGCGCGTCGCGTAGCGAGAGCAGCGCATCGGGCAGCGGGCCCGACAGCGCGGTCTGGATCGCACCGATCCGCAGGCGGCCGACGAGCTTCTTCTCGTCGCTGAGCGCATCGGGAATCCGGTCGACCATCGCGAGCACCTGCTCGGCCTGTGCGACGAGGATGTTGCCGGCTTCGGTCAGCACCGGCTGGCGGCGCGAGCGGTCGAACAGCTGGACGTTGTATTCGCTTTCGAGCGTCTTGATCTGCAGGCTCACGGCCGACTGCGTGAGGCCGATCGCTTCGCCGGCGCGCGCGAAGGTCCGGTATCGGGCGATCGCGACCAGGGTTCTGAATGCGCGTAGTGACATGGGCTCGATGAGGTGGGCGGCGAAAGGCCGGCATGCGGATTGCTCGTTGACCGATGCGGCGTATGGGGCCATGCAGATCGGGCGATCCATGACCGCGGCAGCGGATGAATGCGGGCCGGCAGGCTGGCGGACATCATGCCCGTGCGTATGGAAACGGGCAACCGCGGCATGGGCCGACGGTGGTGGCGATTGCAGGGCGACGCGTGCGGGTTTTCGTGAATGGCCGCGCGCCACGCGTGCGCGCATATCTGCGAACGCGGGACCGGCCGCGGTCGTTCGTGCCGCCCGGATTCGTTTGACCGATGCGTCGCGGCGCGTGCCGCGGCGTGTACCCCGACCCTTCGCGGAGGTAGCGACGATGCCTGACGACCCCGGTGAAGTTGCGCGCGCCAGCTATCGCGCGTATGTCGACAAGGACCGCGACGCGATCGAAGCGCTGATCGCGCCGGACTTCCATTTCACGAGCCCGCTCGACAACCGGCTCGACCGCGACGCGTATCTCGCGCGCTGCTGGCCGAACAGCGCGATGCTCGCCGGTTTCGAGTTCGTCGACGTCGCCGTGCACGGCGAATACGTGTTCGTCGTGTACGAAGCCGTCACGACCGCCGGCAGGCGGTTCCGCAACGCGGAGCGGTTGTGCGTGCGCGACGGCCGGATCGTCGGGGCCGAGGTGTATTTCGGCTGGTACGTGCCGCACCCGGCGCCCGCCGGCGGGTTCATCGAATCGGGTAGTTGAGGCGGGGCGGGCAGTTGTCCGTCACACCCAGAGCCGGTACATCCAGAACGATTCGTCTTCGGCGAAGCGCCGTACGAACTCGGTCGGCGAGAAGCCCGTGATGCGCCGTGTCGCACGGCTCAGGTGCGCCTGGTCGGCGAACCCCTCGTCCAGCGCGAGCGTGGCCCAGTCGACCGGCTGCCCGGCGTCCTGTTTTTCCCGGGCGGCGAAGAACACGCCTTCGGTGCGCACCAGCGTTTGCCAGTCGCGCAGCGAGCGTCCGCTGTACGACTTGATGCGCCGTTCGACCTGACGCGGGCTGTGGGTGTGTCGCCATTCGCGCGCTTTGGAGGCGAGACGCACGACCCAGCTGCGCCCCGCATCGCGCAGCGACGACAGCGGCGACATGCTGCCGCGCAGCGCGTGCCAGCGGGGAGCAAGGTGGTGGTCGAGCGCGGCCAGTGCATCGTCGTCGTGTTCGGCTTCGCCCAACGCGTCGAGCAGTGGCCGCCAGCTATCGTCGAGGCACGCGCGCGCATCGACGAAGGTGTCGTGAAGCGTCGGCAGCGCGATGCCGAACAGCGCACGCGCCGCATCGGCATGCAGACAGACGATGCCGCCTTGTCCGTTCGTCGGCGCCCAGCTCGCGATCGGCATCGACTGGCTGCCCGACAGCGTCGCCGATGCACCGAACGGGCGCCACACGGGGCCGTCGTCGGCGCGCGCGACGAGCCCTGCATCGAAACCGCGATACCACGACAGGCAGACGATCGGCGACGCGGGGAAATGCGTGAGTCGCTGCGCGTCGGTCAACGTGAAGCCGCGCGTGTCGCGGCTGATGATCGCAACGACCGCGCCTTGCAGCGCGGCTGACGGCGGATACAGCCGCGTATGCGGCGACCGGCCGTCGCACGACACGCGCGCCGCACGTGCAAGCGGATCGGGACACGGCGGCAATGTCGAAGACGGACCGGAGAGCATGACGCCGGAGTATAGGCACCGGCACCGCCCGTGTCGATGTCGTTTGCGTTCAAGACCGCGCGTGTGTCGATCCGGACAATCCGGCGCATGAACACACGATCCTCTCCCCGATGCCCATTCGCCGCGGACGCCGCCGGCGCGTTGCCCGCCCGTCATCCGCCCGGCGTGTGGCCGCCGGGGCCGCGCGCCGGCCTGACGGGGTGGCGGCTGTTACGTGCGATGTCGCGCGACCTGACCGGTGCGCTCGCGGGCTGGCAGCGTGCGCATGGCGACGTCGTGCACCTGCGCATGCGGCCCGAACAGGCGGTGGTCGTGACCGATCCCGAACTCGTGCGTGAACTGCTCGTCACGCATCACGATGCACTCGTGCGCTGGGAGCGCGGCATCCGCGTGTTTTCCCAGGTGCACGGACACAGCGTGCTGGTCGCCGAAGGCGATGCATGGCGCGACAAGCGGCATGCGTTGCAGCCGAATTTCATGCCGAAACCGGTGCAGGCCTTCGTGCCGGCGATCGCCGCGACCGCCGGTCAGGCGCTCGCGCGGTGGCCCGCGCACGACGCGCACTGGCCAATCGAAAGCGCGCTGACGTCGCTGGCGATGGACGTGATCATGCGCACGATGTTTTCGGACGCGATCGGCGCGGAGGCGCGGGTTGCCGAGGACGCCGTGCGCACGGTGGGCGCGGCGGCGAACGCGGAGTTCTACCAGCCGGCCAGCGCGCCGGACTGGATGCCGTGGAAGCGCGGCAAGGCGAGGGCGTTGGCGGTGCTGAACGGGTTGATCGACCGGCAGTTGCGGGCCCGTCTCGATCTGCCGGCGCAGGACTGGCCCGACGATCTGCTGTCGCGCCTGTTGCACCTGCACCGTGCCGATGCACACGTCTGGCCGCTGCAGGCCGTGCACGACGAGTGCATGACCGCCTTCCTGGCCGGCCACGAGACGGCCGCGGCCACGTTGACCTGGTGGGCCTGGAACATGGCCGCGAATCCGGCCGCGCAGGCCACCGCGCGCGACGAGGTCGTGCGCGTGCTCGGCGATCGCGCGCCGAGCGCCGACACGCGCCCGGCGTTGCGCTACCTGACGCAGACGCTCGAGGAAACGATGCGCCTGTATCCGGCCGCGCCGATCCTGATCAGCCGTCGCGCCGTGCGGCCGGTCGCGCTGGGCGCGTGGCAGTTTCCCGCGCGCACGCTGTTCATGCTGCCGATTCAGCTGATGCATCACGATGCGCGCTGGTTTCCGGAGCCGCACGCATTCCGCCCCGAGCGCTTCGCCGACGATGCGCCGGCGATCCCGCGCGGCGCGTACATGCCGTTCGGGACGGGGCCGCGCGTGTGCCTCGGCCAGCATCTGGCGATGACGGAAATGACGGTGGTGGCCGCGATGATCCTGCAGCGGCACGTGCTGGCGATGCCGCCGGGTACGCCGCCGCCGCGACCGGTGCTGAACGTGACGCTGCGGCCGGCGCAGCCGTTGCATCTGACGATCGCGCCGACGGGGCTGACGGCCGTTACGGTCTCCGCATGACAGGGGCAAGAGCGGTCGATTCGACCCGGCCTGCCTCGCGCGAGCGACTGCCGTTCGCGCGATTCGGCGTCATCGAATCGTCGGAATGTGAGCGCATGCCGGCAACGGCTTGCGGCGCCCCTGGCGCGGCATCGCGCAGCACCTATGCTTGAAGGGCCCAGGCCGGGCGGAGCCCAAGGAGGACGATCATGCGCATGCTTCTCAACATACGAATCCCTCACGAGCCGTTCAACACGCTGGTGCGTGACGGCAGCGTCGGCGACGTGATCTCGCGAATACTCGAAGCGGTCAAGCCGGAGGCCGTGTATTTCACGGAGCAGCACGGCGCGCGCGGCGCGGTCGCGATCGTCAATCTGGATGACCCGTCGCAGATCCCCGCGCTCGCGGAGCCGTGGTTCCTGATGTTGAATGCGGACTGCGAATTCCGTGTGGTGATGCTGCCGGACGATCTCCGGAACGCCGGGCTTGCGCAACTCGGCGCGAAGTGGAAGTAGCAGGAAACTGCGCATGACCATGCCCCGCCCGACAACCGGGCGGGACGCATGGCGTGGCGTTCGCGTGCCGACTATCGCGCAGGCTGTGACGGCTCGACGTGGGCCGCTTGCCTGTCTTTCGGTCGCAACAGCAATAGCAGGCCGCTCAGTGCCGCCGCACTGAGGAAAACGAAAAGGCACCGCGCGTTCCACGCGTTCAGGCTGTCGGATGCCGAGCCTCCGGCACTCCCGGCCGCGGCGCCGGCTTCCAGCAGGAACGTGAAGACGGCAGGCACCGGCGCCGAGCCGAGGTACGCCAGGAACGCGAACTGCAGCCGGCCCCGGGTCAGGATCGACCAGACATCGTTTCCTGTCAGCCACGCGATCAGCACCACGGGCGGCACGAGCACGATCGACGCGGCGCTGATGGCGCACAGAAGCAACCAGCCAAGTCCGATGAGCGGAATGAGCGACATGAATCGGGTTTCCTGTTTCGGGGCAATGTTGTTGTCGACGGAACCTGCGTGACCGCTTCACCGGATGACCACGGCTCGCGGCGATTCACGGATCGTGCCCGATGCCGCGCCCGTTGCCATCCGTCCTGGGCGATGCACTCATACGGCCGCATCTTCCCCCAGCGCCTGGATGAACCGCGAGAACAACTCCGGTTGCGACGAGATCCCGAGCTTCGCGTAAAGGTGCCGGCGATGCACCTTCACCGTCTCCGGTGAAATCGCGAGCCGCTCCGCGATCGCCTTCGACGAATTGCCGCGCAGCACCATGCGTGCGATCGACATCTCGCGATCGGTCAGCACACCCGCGCCGAAACGCGCGAGCGCCTGCTCGACGCGCGCGCCGAGGTCGGTGTCGGGCATGGCGCGTGCGGCATCACCCACCAGCCGCCAGTGTTGCCGGATCACCGCGAGCACCCACGGCATCGCGGCCGTCAGCTTGCCGAGCGGCTCGACGTCGAAGCGTGCAGCCGCACCGAGCGACAGCGACAGCAGCGTGTCGGGGTTCGGTCGCAGCAGGATCTGGATCTCGTCGTCGCCGACCGCATCGCGGAAATAGCTGAGGAAATATTCGCTCTGCCGGAACAGGTCGGGCGCGACTTCCTCGAGCCGGTAGCAGCCGTCGGCGAGCCCGTCGTGCGCGGCCTGCAGGAACGGGTCGAGCAGATATAACCCATTGAGGTAAAGCGGCACCGGCGACGCGCTGTCGGTGCCGCCCGTGTCGTATTCGTCGAGCACGAGCGGCACGCCGTCGCGGCCGATCGCGGTCGCGAGCGCATTGTCGAACGGCACCATTTCGTTGAGCAGCAGCACCAGGAAACGCCAGAAGCGCGGCTGGCCGAGATGATCGATGGTGCGGCCAAGCGCCTGGTGCATCGCGATTTCGGAGAAGAGTCGATCCATACCACCACCGGAGGGCGTAACACGAAGGGGGAATAGCGGTCCTGAATTTGGCTTCCTAGACTGCCACGCAATCCATCGGGCCCGAGTATGGGCGTTCAAAAAAAAGCAGCATAGGCGCACAGGAGAACGAAATGGCGATGATGTCGGAATCGACGGGCACGCTGCAAGCGACGCCTGCAACGGAAGACGCGCCGCGCGCGTTGTCGCAGACGCTCAGCGTGCGCGACGCAGTGATGATCACCGTGTCGGGCGTGACGCCGGCCAGCTCGATCTTCGTGATCGCGCCGTTCGCGATCCAGCAGGCGGGCAGCGGCGCGGTGCTGTCGTTCGTGCTCGGCGGCGTGCTCGCGCTGGCGTTCGCGCTCTGCTATGCGGAGTTGAGCGCCGCGCACCGCAGCGCGGGCGGCGAGTACGTGATGGCCAAGCGCGTGTTCGGCACGCTGCCCGGCTACCTGACCTTCATCACGGTGCTGTCCGTCAGCGTGTTCATTCCGGCCGTGCTCGCGAGCGGCGCCGCGCCGTACCTGAACAACGCGCTCGGCACGCACTTCAGCAACCAGTCGGTCGCGTTGACGATCGTGCTGCTCAGCTACGTGCTCGGGATGCTGAACATCAAGACGAACGCGTGGATCACCGGCGCGTTCCTCGTCGTCGAGATCGGCGTGCTGATGCTGATCGCGGGGCTCGGCTTCGGCTCCCCGCATCGCGGCGCGGACGTGCTGGTCGCGCCGGTCGTCGTGAGCGGCACTGCGCTGGTGCCCGCCACGCTCGCGGCGATCGTGCCGGCGATCGGCACGGCGATCTTCTGCTACAACGGCTTCGGCTCCGCCGCGTATCTCGCGGAAGACCTGCGCGGCGGCAACCGCAACGTCGCGAAGGCGGTGATCTATTCGTTGCTGGTGATCCTCGTCGTCGAACTGGTGCCGCTCACGGCCATCGTGCTCGGCGCGCCGTCGCTCACGGAGCTGACGAAGAGCGCCGACCCGATCGGCTACGTCGTGCGTTCGCTGAGCAATCCGGTGGTGTCGCGCATCGTCAGCGGCGGGATCTTCCTGTCGGTGTTCAACGCGATCATCGCGATCGTGATCACGATGGGGCGCCTGCTCTACAGCAGCGGCCGCCATGAGCTCTGGTCGCGCGCCTGCAACCGCGCATTCTCGACGATCCATCCGCGCCTCGAATCGCCGTGGCTCGCGACGCTCGCACTGGCGGTGCCGTCGGCGGGGCTGGTGTTCGTGTCGAGCCTCGACGAGCTGACCGCATTCACGGTCGACCTGCTGCTGCTGATCTACCTCGTCGTCGGGCTGGCCGCGCTGGCGAGCCGGTACGTGCGCCGCGACGTCGAGCATCATTACCGGATGCCGCTGTGGCCCGTGACGCCGCTCGTCGCGGTGGCGGGCGCCGCATACACGCTCTACACGACGCTGGCGACGGCAACCAAGTCGACCGACCTGCTCATCATCGGCGGGCTACTGGTCGCCGCGCTCGTGATGTACGGCGTCTGGGCGCGCCACAGCGATGCGTTCCGCTCGCTCTGAACATCGCGTCGAAACCTTGTCATACCGAAACATCGAACCATTGAAAGACTGGAGGAACTGCATCATGCGCACGAGGGATCTCGGCATCCGCATCGGACTCGGCACGCCGGGCCGCTTCAACGCGATCACGGACGTACCGGGCGTGCGGGTCGGACATTGCACGCTGCAAGTCGAGAACGGCGACGCGTCGATCCGCACCGGCGTCACCGTGATCGAACCGCGCGCGCTCGCCGCGCACGATTCACCGTGCTTCGCGGGCGTCCACGTGTTGAACGGCAACGGCGATGCGACGGGGCTCGAATGGATCCGCGAGGCCGGCCTGCTGACGACGCCGATCGCCTATACGAACACCCACAGCGTCGGCGCGGTACGCGATGCGCTGGTCGCGAACGAGCGCAAAGCGGCGGCCGGCCGCGTGTACTGGTGCATGCCGGTCGTGATGGAAACCTACGACGGCTTGCTCAACGACATCTGGGGGCAGCACGTGAGCGCCGCGCACGTGCAGCGTGCGCTGGCCGACGCGCAGTCGGGGCCGGTCGCCGAAGGCGGCGTGGGCGGCGGCACCGGCATGATCTGCCACGAGTTCAAGGGCGGCATCGGCACCGCGTCGCGCGTGACCGCGGCCGATGCGGGCGGCTGGACCGTCGGCGCGCTCGTGCAGGCGAACTACGGCGTGCGCGAGATGCTGCGCGTGGCCGGCTATCCGGTCGGCGAAGTGCTGCGCCACGTGCATTCGCCGTTTCGTGCGGCCGATGCGCGGGGCGAAGCCGGGATGGGTTCGATCGTCGTCACGATCGCGACCGACGCGCCGCTGCTGCCGCATCAGTGCACGCGCCTCGCGCAGCGCGCGAGCGTCGGGCTGGCGCGCGTGGGCGGCGGCACCGAGGATTCGAGCGGCGACATCTTCCTTGCGTTCGCAACGGGCAACGACGGGCTGCCGGCCGCGAACTACGGCAGCAAGGGCGCGCCGACGACCGACGTGCGGATGGTGAACAACGACCACATCTCCGCGCTGTTCGTCGCGGCGGCGGAAGCGGTGGAAGAGGCGATCGTGAATGCGCTGGTGGCGGGCGGCGACGTCGCGTCGCGCGGGGCGCGGGTCGAAGGGCTGGGGCAGGCGCGCTTGCTGGATGCGTTGCGCGAAGTGGGGTGGCGGCCGGGGCGCGGCGCCTGAAACGGCATGCGCCGCTTCAACAGCGGCGTGGCGTGCGGTCTTGTTGCGGGAGCGACGATCGGCCGGCTCGCCGTGCGTTCGCGCATGCGCTGCGCGAGCGGCGGGCCTGGCCGTGACGACGCGTCATGCTCAGCTGCCGAAGTAGATGTTGCAGAAGCTGACCGGGCCGACGCATGCGTTCGGGTCTTCCTGCTTCGATTGCGCACGATCGACGCGGCCGGCAGCCTGGATGGCTTCGGCGCGGTTCGCCTGCTGTTGCGCGAGCTCGGCCGGCGCAGGCTGTGCGTGTGCGACAGCAGCGGTGAGCGAAAGGGCAACGAGGGCGAGGTGCAGCGGCTTCATTTGGGTTTCTCCTGGGTGATTGCCAGTCTCGCTGGCAGTGAGGAAACTATAGGCTCGCACTGCTTGAAGATTAATCGCCGCGGGTGCAGAGCTTATTTCCAAACGGAACAAGGATGACGTTGTGCGCACCGATCGCCGTCGACGTTCAATGACGGTGATGGTTGAACGGTGCGTCCTTGTCCAGCAGCGCGCTGCGGATGAAGTGCAGGCAGCCGACGATGCGCTGCATGCGATGACGCGCTTCGGGCACGGCATACCACGCATGCAGCGTGTGCTGCGCCGCGCGGATCGCCAGGTTCACCGATTTCAGCGTGCGGGCGTGGTGGCTCGGCGTCGGATCGTCGAAGAAGCGCGGCAGCGCGTGCAGCACCGCGTCGATCGACGCGGTCCAGTGCAGCGTCTGCGGCGGTTTCGCGTCGCAGAATGCATGCAGCTCGTCGCGCAGGTCGATCACCGCGTGACCGACTTCGAGCGTCGCCAGCATCCAGCGCAGCGCGTCGCGATGCTGGCGCGTGCGTTGCACGAGCAGCGTGCGAAGCTGCGCCATCAGGTCGTGCGTGCTCGACTGGAAGCGCGGCGCGAGGCCGTCCCGCACGCCTTCGCATGCGAGCGTGACCTGGCGGCGCAGGTCGTGCGCGATGCGGCCCGTGAGCCACGGCATGCGGGTCGGAAACACGACGGCGAACACGATCGAGCACGCGAACATCGCGACGACGATCGCCAAGCCGTTGTTGATCAGCACCTCGGGCGTGTACGCGACGGCATTGTCGGGGCCCGCGAGCAGGCAGAAGAACACCGCGAAGCCGATCCCGTAGCCGGACAGGCCCGGGCGCATCGCGAGAAACGCGCTGAGACCGAGCACCGGTGCGAGCACCGCGCACAGTAGCGGAAAGCCGTCGATGTTCGGATACACGTAGCAGAGGAACACGTAACCGACGGCGGTCGCGAACGCCGCGCCGACGCCCATCTGCGCGACGAACTTCGGCGCGCGCGGCGACGTCGAGCTCAGCGCGCACGCGATGGCGGTGGCAATCACGGCGAGCGAGCCGCTCGGCCATTCGGACGCGAGCCAGAACGCGCTCATCGCGCCGACGGCGACGAGCGTGCGCAGGAACGCGAAGCCGACGAAGAACGCATTGGTCTTCACCGCGTAGTGCGTGACCGAGCGTTCGAGCGCGTGATTGTCCTGGTCGAGCGACGCATAGGTGTCGGCATAGCCGAGGTATTCGCCGATGAAGCGGTACATCAGCTCGATCGCGGTATCGAAGTCGAGCACGCCGCCGGCCGCGTGCGCTTCGATCTCGCGGCGCGTCGCGCGCGCGGCCTTCGGCAGCGCGTCGTGAAAGCGGCGCAGTTCGAGCAGCGCGCCGGTCGTCGATGCGATGCCGCGCTGGCGCTCGTCGCGCAACGCGGTGATCCGGTGCGCGAGCGCGTCGAGATGCGGGGCGAGCGCGTCGAGCACGGCGTCCGACCGGTTCGCGCGCAGGCGTTTGATGAGTTGGTGCAGCGCATGCAGCCGCGTGCACGCGTTCATGAATTCGCTGTTCAGCCGCGCGAGCCGGCGGCTGCGCGCACGAATATGCGGATCCTCGAACGACGCGAAGGCACGATTGGCCTCGAAACCGACGATCTCGTCGACGAAATCGGCAAAGCGCCGTTCGAAGTCGCCGCGTGCAAGTTCGCCCGACAGCGCGCCGGCCGCGAACGCCGGGAATTTCACGTGACGGGCGGTCAGCGTGCGCATCAGCGTCTTCGCGGAACTGAGCGGCAGGATCAGCGCGCTGACCGCGCCGGAACAGGCGATGCCGAGCGCGACTTCCCCGGCGCGCGTGAGCGCCGACTGGAACAGCGTCTGAGGCGTCATCACCGAGGGCAGGCCGATCAGCGCGGCCGTGTAGCCGGCGAGCACGAACCCGTACCAGCGGAAGTGGCGGTTGCGCACCGCGAGCGCGATGCAGGCGCCGATCCACAGCGTGATGCCGGCCATGTACAGCTCCGGCTGCTGCGCGAACAGCCCGCCGAGCGCGAGCGCGGCGACGAGGCCGGCGGCCGTGCCGAGCACGCGGTAGAAGCTCTTCGCGAACACCATCCCCGACAGCGGCTGCATCAGCACGAACACGGTCGTCATTGCCGTACGCGGCTGCGACATCTCGAGCCGCATCGCAATGCCCATCGCCAGCAGCGCGGCGAGCACGGTTTTCGCGAGGTGCAGCCAGATAAGGCCGTCGCTCGTGGCCCAGTCGCGCGCCGCGTCGCCGAGCGGATCCAGCCATTTCCTCCATCGTGCCGGTTCGATGGAAGGTCGCTCGATCGCAGGTTGTGGCTTCATGAAAGAAAAAGGGCGCGTGCGGTGCCGCGGCGCGTCCGGACGGGTCCGTTCGACTGTTGAGGCGCCGATTGTAGGAGCGCGGCGCGCGCGCATTAACGCAGCTACGGGGAAACGATAGTTGCAGACCACGTAACAATCTGTCGCACCCGCTGGAGGAAAATAGCGGTTCCGCTACCGGTGCTCACAGGAATGGATACCTTACAAAACATGCGGGTGTTTACGCGCGTCGTCGAGACGGGCAGTTTCACCGCGGCCGCGCAATCGCTGAATTCGACGACGGGCGCGATGTCGCGCGCGGTTTCGGAGCTCGAGGCGCGCCTGCGCACCCGCCTGATGAATCGCTCGACGCGCCGTCTCGCGCTGACGTCGGCCGGCGAAAGCTATCTGCGGCGCTGCCGCCAGATCCTCGCCGACGTCGATCGCGCGGAAGAAGAAGCGAGCTGTGCGCACGAACGGCCGGCCGGCGTGCTGCGCATGCACAGCTTCGCGAGCGTCGGCCATCACTACGTGATGCCCGCGCTCACGCGGTATCACACGCAGTTTCCGGACGTGTCGATCGAGCTGTCGCTGTCGCAGCGCATGCCCGACCTGTTCGACGGCACGAGCGACATGGCGGTCGTGACCGCGTCGTCGCTGCCCGATTCGGAACTCGTGTCGCACCTGCTCGGCTCGACCTTCAGCATCCTGTGTGCGTCGCCCGAGTACGTGAAGCGGCACGGCGCGCCGGTACGCCCGCAGGATCTCGGCGCGCATGCGTGCCTGACGCTCTGCACGCCGGCCTTTCCGACCCACGAATGGGTGCTCGAAGGGGCCGACGGCGTCGAGCAGATCCACGTCACCGGGCCGGTGCAGACCAACACCGCCGAATCGCTCGCGCTCGCGATCCGCGACGGCATCGGGATCGGCATGCTGCCGCTGTATTCGGCGATCGACGCGCTGCACGACGGCACGCTCGTGCGCGTGCTGCCGGGGCACATCCTGCAGAAGATGAACGTGTATGCGCTGTATCCGTCGCGCCGTTTCGTCGACGCGAAGGTGCGCACGTGGGTCGAGATGCTGCGTGCGCAGGTGCCGGGCATGATTGCGCGCGACGTCGACATGCTCAACGCGATCGGCCGCGAAGCGCAGGCCGCCTGAGCGCGAACCGGCCGGACGCTGAACGCTTCGTCCGGCCCGATCGTTTCATCCCGGTTCTTCAATACGCGCGCCGCCCGCAGCAGACCTTCGATGCGGGCGGCGCGTGTCGTCACGTCGTTACAGCGTGGGCTTCGCCGCGCCGGATTCCGTTGCCGGCGCACCTGCCGGGCCGTATGCGGCTTGCGCGGCGTCGCGCTTCGCATTCAGGCGAGCCTGGGCGGCGAGGATGTCTTCCGGATAGTTGCCCACTTCACCGCGCGCCGGGTTGTAGCCGACCGACTCAAGATCGACCAGTTCCTGCAGCACCTGCGCGCGCGTGACGTGCGATGGGGCCGACTGGGCGAACGACAGGACCGGTGCAGCAAGCAGCACGGCAGCGGCGGCGGTAACGACGAGCGATTTCACGATGTTCTCCTGTAGACGGGGTGTGGCCGGTTCGGCGATCGAGGTTCGATCCGAACCGCTGACGTCAGTCTAGGCAGCGCGCGCCATCACAAAAACCCCGATTCCAGGCAGGCATCTTTCCAGATGGCACAACATTGGCGAGCGCCGCCCGCGTCGAACGAACCCGCCGGGTGCGGCCGGTTCGCTGCCGGCGGGCAACGCTTGCCGATGCCGATGCCGATGCCGATCAGAACCGCGTGCGCATGCCGATCGTGCCGACGATCTGGTTCGCGGTGCTCGATGCGCCACCCGACGTGTTGATGAACGCCTGGTAGCCGCGGCCCGATGCGTGCTGATACATCGCCTCCGCGTACACGTCGGTGCGGCGCGACAGCTTGTACACGGCCTGCAGGTCGACCTGGTGCCACTTCGGATCGGTGCCGTGCTTGCTGTCCGGGTTCGATACGGTGGCGTCCGTGTACACGTATGCCGCGCCGAGGCTGACGGCCGGCGTGACCGCATAGCGCACGTTTACGTCGAAGTTGTTGAACGCGACCTGGCCGGTCGAGCCGAACGAACCCGAGTTGTCGTACTGCGAGCGCGTATAGACGAAGCCGACCGTCGCCGGGCCGAACACGTAGCCGATGCCGCCGCCGTACGCACGCATGCGATCCGCGCCGACCGACCAGCCACCCTGGCTCACGCTTTTCGCTTCGGCCACGTCGGTCGCGCCGGCGCTCGCGCTCGTCGAGCCCTTCGTGCCGTTCATCTGCAGATAAGCGCCGGCCAGCTTCAACGGGCCGTTCGTGTAGCTCGCCGCGACGCTGTACGCACGGTTGCCGGCGAAGTTCGTCGAATTCGAGAAGCCGTACAGCGCGCCGACCTTGAAGCCGGCGATCGTGTCGCTCGTGTACTTGACCGCGTTGTTGATGCGCACCGAATGGTTCAGGTTGTCGTTGTCGAACGGATGCGCGAAGCCCGTGTCGCCGAAGTCGCCGGACGTGGCGGACAGCGGCGCGACGAAGTCGACCATCGTGTCGTACTGGCGGCCGAGCGTCAGCGTGCCGTAGCCGTTGCCGCTCAGGCCGACGTATGCGTGGCGGCCGAACAGCTTGCCGTCCTGGCCGAGCGCGCCGTTGTTCGCGTTGAAGCCGTTCTCCAGCACGAACAGCGCCTTCACGCCGCCGCCGAGATCCTCGGTGCCGCGCAGGCCGAAGCGGCTGCCGTTGATCGTGCCGGTGGCCATGCGCCACTGGGCCGCGCCGCCGACGTTGTTGGTGTACGCGATGCCGGCGTCGATCAGGCCGTACAGCGTGACCGAGCTCTGCGCATGGGCGAGCGGGGCGAACAGCACGACGGTGCATGCGACGGTAGCGGTGGTTTTTTTCATGTAAGGACTCCTGCGTGTGGGTCTGTCGATCAAGTTCGGCGCAAGTGTAGGGGCGCGTTCGCCTGATTCCGGCGATGAGGGCCCGAGTGCACCATTGCGAGTCGCGCAAGAGTGCGTCACACGGCGTTCACAAACCGGCTCGCGCTCAGCGGGGCATGGGTTTTCGCCCGAAATGCGGCATGTGGCGCGCGATGGCCGCGCACCCCGTGTCGCGCATCGACAACACGCGCGTTGCCTGGGATGGGAGTTGATCGCCGCCGCGCGTGCGTGGAGAATGGGCAATCCGACGACACGATCCGGAGACACCCCATGACCACGCCTCGCCGTCCGTCCTTCAGCGCCGCGCTGTGCTATCGCGATCCGAAAGCCGCGCTCGCGTGGCTCGAGCGCGCATTCGGCTTCCAGCGCTGGATCGTCGTCACCACGCCGGAAGGCGACATCGCACACGCCGAAATGAAATTCGGCGACGGTGTCGTCATGGTCGGCGGTTCGTGGGCCGATTTCATCGCGTCGCCGGAAGACACCGGCGACCGGAACACGCAGAACGTCCACGTGCATCTTCCCGACGACGCGGACATCGACGCGCATTGCGAACGCGCGCGTGCCGCCGGCGCGGAGATCCTGCAGGCGCCGGCCGACCAGTTCTACGGCGAGCGCGTGTATCGCGCCCGCGACCCGGGCCGGCACGTATGGACGTTCGGCAAGCACGTGCGCGATGTGTCGAACGACGAGATGAGCGCGGCGACCGGCCTGACGATCGAGGATTTCAGATAACGGCCGGACGCGTTGCCCGAGCCGGTTTTCCCCACCACGCGGCCCGCCGGGGCCGCATGACGCCTGGACCCACATGAACCTGTTCAATACCCGCCTGCGCGGCCGCGACGGACTGTTCACGATCGGCATCGACGCCGGCAAGATCGCGCGGATCGACGCGCAAACCGCACTGGTCACGCCCGTCGGCGCCGACGACGTCGATGCGGGCGGGCGCCTCGCGATCCCGCCGCTCGTCGAGCCGCATATCCATCTCGATGCCGTGCTCACCGCTGGCGAGCCG
The DNA here is from genome assembly GCF_002563755.1 of Burkholderia sp. JKS000303. Classification (NCBI taxonomy): domain Bacteria; kingdom Pseudomonadati; phylum Pseudomonadota; class Betaproteobacteria; order Burkholderiales; family Burkholderiaceae; genus Burkholderia; species Burkholderia sp. JKS000303. Next base: position 4,049,180 of record NZ_PDBZ01000001.1, on the reverse strand, counting down.
GCCTGGAACATGAGCGGCACGCTGTTCGAGGGGATCGAGCGCTGGGCTGAACGCAAGGCGACGATCACGCACGAAGATACGAAGACGCGTGCGCACACGGCGATCGGCATGCTGCGCGATCACGGCATCCAGCACGTGCGCACGCACGTCGACGTCACCGATCCGACGCTGGCCGCGCTGAAGGCGATGCTCGAAGTGAAGGACGAGGCGCGCGGGCTGATCGACCTGCAGATCGTCGCGTTTCCGCAGGAAGGCATCGAGTCGTTCGACGACGGGCGCGCGTTGATGGAGCAGGCGATCGAGCTCGGCGCGGACGTCGTCGGCGGGATTCCGCATTTCGAGAACACGCGCGAGCAGGGCGTCAGCTCGATCCGCTTCCTGATGGATCTGGCCGAGCGCACCGGATGTCTCGTCGACGTGCACTGCGACGAGACCGACGATCCGCATTCGCGCTTTCTCGAAGTGCTCGCGGAAGAAGCGCGCGTGCGCGGGATGGGCGCGCGCGTGACGGCGAGCCACACGACCGCGATGGGTTCATACGACAACGCGTATTGCTCGAAGCTGTTCCGCCTGCTCAAGCGCGCGGGGCTCAACTTCATTTCGTGCCCGACCGAGAGCATCCACCTGCAGGGGCGCTTCGACACGTTTCCAAAGCGGCGCGGCGTCACGCGCGTCGCGGAGCTCGACCGCGCGGGCCTGAACGTGTGCTTCGGGCAGGATTCGATCAAGGATCCGTGGTATCCGCTCGGCAACGGCAACATCCTGCGGGTGCTCGATGCGGGGCTCCATATCTGCCACATGATGGGCTACCAGGACCTGCAGCGCTGCCTCGACTTCGTGACCGATCACAGCGCGACGACGATGCATCTCGGCGACGGCTACGGGATCGCGGTCGGGCGCCCGGCGAACCTCGTCGTGCTCGACGCGGACAGCGATTACGAAGCGGTGCGCCGGCAGGCGAAAGCCACGCTGTCGGTGCGGCACGGGAAGGTGATCATGCGGCGCGAGCCGGAGCGGGTGACTTATCCGGAGTGAGGCGGCAGCGGCGGGGCACGATGCCCCGCTGTGGGGTGTCGTGGCTCTAGTATTCGAAAAATACATGAGTTGATCAGAAAAATACGTTTGTCTCATGAGATGTCGAAGCCTACGATGCGGTCCTGACAGCGGCGTGCAGGGTGCGCGCCGTCTTTTTCGATCCTCGTTCGCCGACCTCATGCGCCTCGATCTCCCTTCCGCTCCCGCGTCTGCTTCGCCGTCCACCAGCCCGTTCGCACGGATCGCCGTCGTCACGGTACTGACCGGCGTCGGCGCGGGCTTCGGCGGGATGCTGCTCGCGCTGCTGCTGCACGCGATCCAGCATGTCGCCTACGGCTACAGCCTCCCGCACGTGGTTGGCACCGAGAGCTTCCTCGCGGGCGTGTCCCAGGCCGATCCGCTGCGCAGGCTGGCGGTGCTGGTCGTGTGCGGGCTCGTCGCGGGCGGCGGCTGGTGGGCGCTTTACCGCTATGGGCGGCCGCTCGTCAGCATCCGCCGTGCGGTTCGCGCGGTCGACCCGCGGATGCCGTTCGTCAGCACGACGGTTCACGCGCTGCTGCAGATCGTCACCGTCGCGCTCGGCTCGCCGCTCGGCCGCGAAGTCGCGCCGCGCGAGATCGGTTCGCTGCTGGCCGGGCGGCTCGCGCACCGTGCGGGGCTCACGCCCGCCGACTGCCGGCTGATGGTCGCGTGCGGTGCGGGTGCCGGCCTCGCGGCCGTCTACAACGTGCCGCTCGGCGGTGCCGTGTTCGTGCTCGAAGTGCTGCTCGGCACGTTCGAGATGCGCGCGCTGGTGGTGGCGCTTGTCACGTCGGCGATCGCGGCGGTCGTCGCATGGATCGGTCTCGGCAACGAACACCAGTACGTGGTGCCGCCGTTCGTGCTGAGCACGCCGCTCGTCGTCTGGTCGATCGTCTGCGGGCCGTTGTTCGGCTTCGCCGGATACGGCTTCGTGCGGCTCACGACCCGCGCACGGGCCGATGCGCCGAAGGGCCGGCTGCTGCCGGTGCTCGCGCTGATCAACTTCGCGGTGATCGGTGTGCTGGCGATGCGGTTTCCGCAACTGCTCGGCAATGGCAAGGGACCGGCTTCGCTGGGATTCGACGGCTCGCTGACGATCGGTCTTGCCGCTGCGCTGCTCGTGCTGAAGGTGCTGGTCGAGGCGGGCAGTTTGCGCGCGGGCGCCGAGGGCGGGTTGCTGACGCCGGGCCTGGCGAATGGCGCGCTGCTGGGTGTCGTGCTCGGCGGGCTGTGGAGCCTCGTGTGGCCGGGTGCGTCGATCGGCGGATGCGCGCTGATCGGTGCGACCGCGTTTCTTGCCGCGTCGATGCAGATGCCGATCACGGCCGTCGTGCTGCTGCTCGAATTCACGCATGCGAATCACGACAGCCTCGTGCCGATGCTGCTGGCCGTGGCCGGTTCGCTCGTTGCGTATCGGTTCGCGCAGAAGCTGGCGGAGCGGCGTGCGAGTGCGATGACGATGGTCGGTACGCCGGCGACGGCGGCTCGCTGAACTGCATGCCGGGTGACAGGTGTGTTGCCGACAAGCCGGGCGGTCGGTCATTGACGCTCGGCATGATGGACGAGGCCATCGAGCGCGGTCGCTGGTTGCTCCGACCGGTGGCGCGCCATACGCCGAAGCACTGAACGCAAATCGCATCAAACAAGCCGAACGCCCGCCTGGTCAGCAGCCACGCGGGCGTTCTTGCGTCAGCGCGTTCCGCTTGAGCGCCGTCGATGGCGCGCCGATGTCCGGATCGAGCGACCGGCATGAAGCGGATTCGGCGGTCTCGGATTCATCCCGGCAAACGCAGGCGATCACATCGAGGCAAACCACGCGGTTCTGTGCAAGAATCCGCGCGATTCCGCGCATCGAACAACGAACCACACGCGCGGACGTCCCTATCAGGAAACGAGGAGCTCAAGTTGATTCAACGCATTTCCCGCTTTTTCACGCAGGTGGTCCACCGCGTGCTGCCCGACCCATTGATCTTCGCGATCCTGCTGACGATCGTCACGTTCGCGCTCGCGTTCGGCCTCACGCCGAACTCGCCCGCGCAACTCACGACGATGTGGGGTTCGGGCTTCTGGAACCTGCTCGCGTTCTCGATGCAGATGGTGATGATTCTCGTCACCGGCCACGCGCTCGCGAGCTCGCCGCCCGTGCGACGCATGCTCGTTGCGCTCGCAAGCACCGCGCGCACGCCGGGGCAGGGCGTGATGCTCGTCGCGTTCGTCGGCGCGCTCGCGTGTGCGATCAACTGGGGCTTCGGCCTCGTGCTCGGCGCGATGCTCGCGCGTGAAGTCGCGCGCCGCGTGGCCGGCAGCGACTACCGGCTGCTCGTCGCGTCCGCGTACATGGGCTTCCTGAGCTGGCACGGCGGGCTGTCGGGTTCGGTCCCGCTCGTCGCGGCGACGAAGGGCAATCCGATGGAAAAGACCATCGGGCTGATTCCCGTGTCGCACACGATCTTCACCGGCTACAACGCGTTCATCACGATCGGGCTGATCGTGATGCTGCCGTTTCTCGCACGGATGATGATGCCGAAGCCCGGCGACGTTGTCAGCGTCGATCCGGCGCTGCTCGCGGAGCCGCCGAGCGTCGAGCGTCAGCTCGGACCCGACGCGACGTTCGCCGAACGACTGGAAGAAAGCCGCGCGCTGTCGATCGTCGTCGCGGCGCTGTGCGCGGTGTTCTTCGTGCTGCGGTTCAAGCAGAAGGGCTTCGCGCTCGACATCGACACCGTGAACCTTGCGTTCCTCGCGGCCGGCATCCTGCTGCACCGTACGCCGATGGCCTATGCGCGCGCAGTGGCCGGCGCGGCGCGTGGCGCGTCGGGGATCATGATCCAGTTCCCGTTCTACGCGGGCATCCAGGCGCTGATGGATCACTCGGGCCTCGCGGGCGTGATCACCAAGTGGTTCGTCGATATCGCGAACGTGCACACGTTCCCGTTGCTCGCGTTCCTCAGCTCGGCCGTGATCAACTTCGCGGTGCCGTCGGGCGGCGGCCACTGGGTCGTGCAGGGCCCGTTCGTGATGCCGGCCGCGCAGGCGCTCGGCGCCGATCTCGGCAAGGCCGCGATGGCGATTGCGTACGGCGAGGCGTGGACCAACATGGCGCAGCCGTTCTGGGCGCTGCCTGCGCTCGCGATCGCCGGGCTCGGCGTGCGCGACATCATGGGGTACTGCGTGACGACGCTGCTGTTCTCGGGCGTGGTGTTCGTCGCAGGGATGTATCTGTTCTGATGAAACGCGGCGCGACGCGGACGAAATTGAATCGCCGCATCGCGCCGGCTTGAATCGCGCGGACGTTCAGCCGGTCGAGCGCGCACCGCGCAGTTCGTGCCCGTGACGCAGCGCAAGACTCGCGAACGCCGCGACGACGAGCGCCGCGGCGAGCAGCGTGAGCCCGTTCCTTGCATTTCCCGTCGCCTGTTCGATGGCGCCGACGACAGTCGGGCCGACGAAGCCGCCGAGGAGCCCGCACGTATTCACGAGACCGAGACCACCGGCCAGCGCGCTGCCCGCGAGTCGGGACGCGGGAAACGTGAAGACGATCGACTGCACGACGAAGAACATCGACGCGGCAACGCACACGCAAGCGAGGCCGGCCACCGGCGTCGCTTGCGCGGCGCCCACCATCCCCGCTGCCATGACCACGAGCCCGGCGCACAGTATCCGGCGCGAGTGGCGCGACTCGCGCGCGAAGCGCGGCAGCGTGGCTGCGCCAAGCGCGGCGGCCAGCCACGGCAACGCGGTCAGCAATCCGACCGCGAACGGCGAGAAATGCCCGGATGCACCGATGATGCTCGGCAGGAAGAAGATCACCGTGTAGATCGTCAGTTGGTGGCAGAAGTACACGAAAATCGCGAGCCAGATCTGCGGATCGCGCAGCGCGGAGCCGAACGCGTGAGCGCCGCGGGTGGCCACGCCGGCATCCTGTTCTGCCGCCAGCGCGCGTTCGAGAGCCCGACCGGTTTCCGGCGAGAGCCACGGTGCGCTGCTGGGGCGGTCCGGCAGGCGCATCCAGACGACGATGGCGAGCAGGATCGCCGGAATCCCTTCGACGACGAACAGCCATTGCCAGCCGTGGAGGCCGAGCGAACCGTCGAGTTCGATCAGCGCGCCGGCCAGTGGCCCGCCGATGATGTTCGCGATGCACACGCCCAGCAGGAAATAGCCTGTCGCTCGCGCACGTTCCTCGCGACCGAACCAGTACGTGAGGTACAGCATCACGCCCGGAAACAGCCCGGCTTCGGCGACGCCGAGCAGCAGGCGCATCACATAGAACGACGTCGGGCCGCCGACGAATGCCATCGCGACCGACAGCGCACCCCAGGTAATCATGATCCGCGTGATCCAGAAGCGCGCGCCGACGCGGTGCATGATCAGGTTGCTCGGGATCTCGAACAGCGCGTAGGTGAGGAAGAACAAACCCGCGCCGAGCCCGTAGGCGGCGGATGAAATGCCGAGATCCACACTCATCGAGTGTTTGGCGAATGCGATGTTGGTGCGGTCGAGGAAGCTGATGACATAGGCGGCGATCAGCAGCGGCATCAACTTGCGAAACAGCAGCCGGTTCAGCGACGCGCTTGTGTCGCAGGCGGCGGAAGGCAGTGCCTGGGCGTGGTGAGTGGACATGCGGACGACTCCGGTAAAGGCGAACGGGGGCACACGGCAAGCACGGCGCACCGCGTTCGACAGAGGTCGCTGCGTCGCGCGCAGCGGAGGGGCAGACGACGAAAGCCGCGCCGGCGGCGCTCGACGGGAGCGGGGCGATGAAGGGCGTCCTGGCGCCGGCTCGGGCCGTCGCCTTGTCTCTGCGCTTGCGGGTCCTGGTGTACGGCGGATCTCGGGTAGGGCCCGGCGATCAGAACTTGACCGCGTCGCCGCCCTTGAGCCTGAGCATCGCGCGCGCCTCGGCCGGCGTGGCGATGTCCAGCGACAGGCCCTCCAGCACCTGCCGCATCTTCAGTACCTGCGCGGCACTCGATTCGGCGAGCTTGCCCGGCGCGATCCACAGGGAATCCTCGAGCCCGACGCGCACGTTCGCGCCCTGTGCGGCGCCGATCGTCGCGAGCGGAATCTGGTTGCGGCCCGCGCCGAGAATCGACCACACGTAGTCGTCGCCGAACAGGCGGTCGGCCGTGCGGCGCATGTGCATCAGGTCTTCCGGGTGCGCGCCGATGCCGCCGAGCAGGCCGAACACGCTCTGCACGAAGAACGGCGGCTTCGCGAGCCCGCGGTCGACGAAATGCGCGAGGTTGTACAGGTGCGAGATGTCGTAGCACTCGAATTCGAAGCGCGTGCCGTTCGCACCGCAGCGCGTGAGAATCGTCTCGATGTCGGCGAACGTGTTCTTGAACACCAGGTCGCGACTCTTCTCGAGATGTTCGCGTTCCCACGGATGCTTCAGTTCACGAAAGCGCTCGAGCATCGGATAGAGCCCGAAATTCATCGAGCCCATGTTCAACGATGCGATCTCGGGCTGGAAATGCAGCGCGGGCTGCAGCCGTTCGTCGACGGTCATGTGCGGGCTGCCGCCCGACGTGAGATTGATCACCGCGTCGGTTTGCGCCTTGATGCGCGGCAGGAATTCGGCGAACACGGCCGGATCCTGCGTCGGCTTGCCGTCCGACGGGTTGCGCGCGTGCAGGTGCAGGATGGCGGCGCCGGCCTGGGCAGCCGCGACAGCGGCCGTCTCGATCTGCCGGGGCGTCACGGGCAGGTAAGGCGACATCGACGGCGTGTGGATCGCGCCGGTCGGCGCACAGGTGATGATGACTTTGCGAGCGTTTGCCACGGACAGGATTCCTTAATGTGAGCGGTGCAGGAGGCTTCAGAGCACTTCGACGTTGCCGCAGACGGAGATCGCCTGTCCGGTGATGCCGTGTCCTCCCGGCGAGCACAGGAACAGCGCGGTCGCGGCGATTTCGGCCGGATCGGTCATGCGTCGCAGCGAAATCTTCTCGAGATAGCGCTTTTCCATCTCGTCGTAGCCGATCCCGAGCTGCTGCGAGCGCGCCTCGATCACGCGGCGTATCCGCGGGCCGCGCACGATGCCGGGCTGGATCGCATTCACGCGGATGCCGAGTGGCCCGAGCTCGATCGCGAGGCTTTTCACGAGGCCGACGATGGCCCACTTGGTTGCCGCGTACGGCGTGCGGAACGCGTAGCCGAGCCGTCCCGCGACCGACGACAACGCGATGATCGCGCCGCCGTGCCTGGCCTCACGCAGCAGCGGCACCGCACGCCGCGCGAACTGGAATTGTGCGTTCAGGTTGATCGCGACCGTTTGCTCCCACTGCACCGGGTCGATCTCGTCGATGCCCGCTGTCGGGCCCGCGATGCCTGCATTGTTGACCAGCACGTCGAGGCCGCCGAGCGTCGCCGAGGCATCCGCGAACACACGCTCGACCGCGGCCGGATCGGATACGTCGGCCAGCGTTGCGCTGATCGTCGGGCGGGACGGCCGGTCGGCCAGCGCCGCGATGGCGGCTTGCGATGCATCGCACACATGGACGCGCGCGCCGCATTCGGCGAACGCGTCGGCGATCTCGAGACCGATGCCCGAGGCACCGCCCGTCACGAGGACGCGCAGGCCGTCATAGGGTTTCAGCAGGTCGGAAGCGGTCATGCCGGGTTGTCTCCATCGTTGAAGTGATCGGGTGTGGCGCCGCCCGGGGGCTGGCTGCCATGCAGAGCGACCGCTACGGCTTCGCATTCACGCGCCGAGGGGTTTGCTCGGCACGCAACGTCTCGGCGAGATCGTGCGCCGCGCCGCCGATGTCGAGCGCGATGCCGGCGCGCGCGCCGGCGCCGTCGCGCCGCTCGAGCGCATCCACGATCGCGCGGTGCGCATCCATCGAACGCTGCATGTGCGGGATATCAAGCGCGACCATGTTGAGGAACGGCCCGACGCGCATCCACAGGTTCTCGACGATCGCGAGCGTGCTTTCGCTCGCGCCGTGCGCGTAGATCGCGCTGTGGAACGCGAAATTGCTTTGCAGGTACGCGCGCGAACGGCCGGCCTCGACCTGCGCCTGCATCGTTTGGCAGGTCTTGCGGACGGCGGCAATCTGGGCGTCGGTCATGCGTGCGCAGGCGCGTTCGGCGATGCAGCCTTCGAGTGCGATCCGCACGTCGCGCAGTTCGTTGAGCATGTCGAGCGTCATTGGCGGTACGACGAGCGCGCGGTTCGGGCCGTCGACCAGCGCGCGCTCGGCGCGCAGCCGCGTGAGCGCGGCGCGCACGGGCATCGTCGACGAGCCGACTGCCTCGGCGACGCTGCGCAGGCTCAGCGCCTGGCCGGGCGCGAAACGGCCGCTCATCAGCGCTTCGCGCAGTTGCTGATAGACCTTGTCGGCCATCGTTTCCGATTCGATGGCTTTCAGTGCGGGCGGGACGATGCGAGGCGCCAAGGCGGGGTTCTCCTGGGTTTGATCTGCGATCTGTGATCACACTTGCGATGTGCGAAGTGTTGTCGATCGGGCGACGGGAGTCAAGATGGTCGGGGGTGGGGAAAACGAGGGGTGCTTCGCGGGAGGTGGGCGAGGGTACGACAGGTGTCGCCAGATGATTATTACGAAAACCTTTCTTTGAGCGCATCATGATGCGCGGGATGGAGGACCCGAAGGGTTTCGGGAAACCATGAGTCGCGGTGATTTTCCGATGCACGCGAGCCAACCAAGTTAATTCCAATGACAAGGAGTCGAAGTGAAACGACCTTCGTTTGCCGTTGCGTGGGGTACGGATCCTGCGAATTTTGGGAGTCTGTCATGAAGGGCGCCTGGATCGCGATCGCACTGGCATGCGCTGCGCTTCATCCTGCAACGGTGTCGGCGAAGGAGGCACCCCGAACGTCGCCGGAAGCCGGTTCACGGACCTACCTCCAGAACTTCAAGGACATGGTGCTCGCGCAGTGCCTGGCTACCGCCTACGAGCAGGCACCCGCCGTGAGCAAGGATATCGGCAGCAGCACGAACGCGTTGCGCGACTGGACCTACTACGACTTGGAGCGCGCACCGGACGTCGTGCACGCGCTGGTGGCGAAATACCTTGCACGTGATTACCGGAATCCGATCGTCGAATCGGAAGTGAGGGTCGTCAGGTTCGACTACCTGAAGTGCATGGATCTGTATCACGGCAAGGAACTGGACGCCGCCGCGAAGAAGCTCGTCCTGCGCCCGAACAGCACGTACCGGGCCGAGAACCCGCGATAGGCGGCCGCGTTCGAACGTCGCCATCCGCGTGCCGATCGGGCAGAATCGACACTCCGATTCTCCCGACGGACACCGCATGACCGACCCGAACGAACCGTCCGCGCGCCGCGCGTACGCGAGCTTCGCGCAACGCTACGCGGACATCGCGCCGACCAAGGCGCACAACGCACTCTACGAACGGCCGGCGACGATGGCGCTGCTCGGCGACGTCGACGGCCTGACGCTGCTCGACGCCGGCTGCGGGCCCGGCATCTGCAGCGAGCACCTCGCGCGCCACGGCGCGATCGTGCATGCGTTCGACATTACGCCCGAAATGATCGCACTCGCGAAATCCCGCTGCGCGGGGCTCGCGGTCGACGTCGTGGAAGGCGATCTCGCGGCGCCGCTCGACTGGCTGCCCGATCAGTCGTTCGACAAGATCCTGTGCTCGCTCGCGTTCGACTATCTGCGCGATCTCGCGCCGACGCTGCGTGAATTCCGGCGCGTCGCCCGGCCGGGCGCGACGCTGGTGTTCTCGATGGCGCATCCGATGCGCGACTGGATGGACGAGCGCACGCACGGGGCGGGCACGTACTACGACACGAACCGGTTCGGCATCCATTGGTCGGGTTTCGGCGAACCGAAGCCGTATGTCGAAGCATGGCGCCGCCCGCTCGCCGACATCCTGAACGCGCTCGCCGACGCCGGCTGGCGGCTCGAGCGCTTCGTCGAGCCGCGGCCGTTGCCCGAGATGCAGGCCGTGTCGGAACGGCTCCATGCGGAGCTGTCGCTGGCGCCGGCCTTCCTCTGCATCCGCGCGCGCTGCTGACGCCGCGCGGCGGATCGTCGGCGCTCAGTGCGCCGGCTCGTCGGTCAGCGTACCGAGAAACGCTTCGATATCCTTGATGTCCTGCGCGGTCATCGCGGGTTTGTCGCCGGGCTTGCGATCGAACGGCGCATCGGTCACGTCGACGTTCGCGCGGTACTTCGCCGGAATATCGTCGTACTCGTCGACCTTGCCGTCCGCGCCGCGCGAATAGAACTTCTGCGGCGAGATGCTGCGCTCGTTGTAGAACGCCATCACCTGGTCGAGCGTATGGAACACGCCGTTGTGGAAGAACACGTGGCGCGTCGCGGCGTTGCGCAGCGTCGGCGTGAGGAACATCGCGCAATACTGCGTCTGGTCCTTCAGGTCCTCGCGGAACGGTCCGCACACGCCGAGATCGTAGAACGCCGGGTTGCGGTTCTGCGCGAGCTGCCGGTTGCGCGGCGCGCCGAGCGCTTCGTACTGATAGTCGGTAAACATCGGCGGCAAGCCGTCCTTGCCGGGCTTCGACAGGTGGCAGCCGGCACAGTTGGCCTTGTCCGGATCGTTGAAGAGCCGCAGCCCGTGCAGTTCGGCCTGCGTGAGGCGCGCGCGGCCTTCGAGCCAGCGATCGTACTTGCTGTTGTACGGGTGGAACGACGGATCCTCGACCTGATACCGCGCGATCGCGAACATCGCCTCCGATACCGCGAGCTGCGGGCTGTCGAACACGCGCGGCCCGAACAGCTGCTCGAACTGCGCGCGATGCGACGACTGCGCGAGCTTGTGCACGACGTCGTCGATGCTTGCGTTCGCCATTTCCACCGGATTCAGCAGCGGTCCGAACGCCTGCTGCTGCAGGGTATCGGCGCGGCCATCCCAGAACATGCCGCCTTGCGGCACGAGCTGCGGTGCCGCCGACGTGCCGGCCACCTTCTGTGCCTTGACGACGCCGGCCGCCGCCGAAGCCTGCTGCGCGACGCTCGGCGCGGCGTCGTTTTCGCCGGCATCGGGGCCGATGCTGAAGTTGGGTTGCCGGTACAGGTACATCAGCGACGGCGGCGGACGATAACCCTGCTGCGTCATCGCGAGGCCGCCCGGCTGCACGTCGAGCCCGTTCGGCGGGCCGTACGCGTGATCGGGGCTATGGCATGACGCGCACGACTGCTTGCCGGAGGCCGACAGCGACGGATCGATGAACAGCGCGCGTCCCAGTTGCGCGACCGCGGACAGCGGCTGCGCGGCCGGGCGCTGCAGCACGACCGGATGCGGATTGGCGCCCGTCCAGTCGGCGACGACGTCGCCGATCGCCGCCGGCGTGCGGGCCGGAAACGCGATCGCGAACGCGCCGTAGCCGAGCACGGCCGCGCCGAGCGCGAGCGCCGCACGGCGCAGCGCGCGGGAAGGGGAACGCGGCGCGGTGGCGCCGGATGCGTCGGGAGACGGGTACGCGGGACGAGCTGTCATGCTGTCGGTCGGAAGTCGGAGTTCGGGCGCCGCACGACGCGGCGCGTGAAATGGAAACGGCCGGCGCACGATGCGCCGGCCTGCTGCTTGCTGCTACGTGTTACGCCATGCCGGTCAGTTCGCCGGTGCCGAGCTCAGCACGGTGCCTTGCGTCGGATCGAGATACAGCGGTGCCGTATTCGGCTTCGACGAGAAGTCGAACAGGCCGCGCAGGTCGCCCGCCGACGCATCGAACGAGCCGCCGCCGATGCGCTGGCTGCCGAGCCAGTTGTCCTCGATGAAGCGCACGACGGACGCCTGGTCGATCTGCGTGTGGTCGACGTAGTTCTGCTTCGCATACGGCGAGATCACGACCAGCGGAATGCGCACACCCGGGCCGCAGCGGCCGTTCACGGTGCCGCCGTTCACGCCGGTGGTGCCGCCCGAGCCGCACTTGCCGTTGCCGTTCACCTGGTCGACCGCGTCGGACGACGAGCGGGTCGGCGTCGTGTACGCATGGTCGTACCAGCCGTCCGAGTCGTCATAGGTGACGATCACGGCCGTGCTCTGCCAGTCGGGCTGCTGCTGCAGGAAGTTGACGACCTTCGTCACGAACGCCTGCTCGTCGAGCGGATCCGAATAGCCCGCGTGCGCGTCCTGCGCGGCCGGCGCCTTCAGGAAGCTGACCGACGGGAAGTTGCCGGCCTTCACGGCCGAGAAGAAGTCGTCGGTGTCGTACTGGTGGTTCGCCGGCTCGGCGGTCTTGCCGTCGGCTTCGAGGCTGGAGCCGATCGCCGAGACCGCGCTCGGGCGCGTGTGCTGCGGGTTCGACGTCGATGCGTAGTACTGGAACCAGTTGTGGTGCGGGATGTAGTCGGCCGTTGCGGCGTTCACGGCGGTGGCGATCGTGCTGCGTGCGCAGCCCGTCGTGCCGTTGCCGTTGGTCGTCGACAGGTTGAAGCCGCCCATGAAGCCGCCCCACGTGATCTTCGCGCCGTTCAGCAGGTCGCCGATGTTCTTGCCGGTCATCATCGCCTGGTCGGTCGTGCTCGAGCACACGTCGTAGCCCGGGTCGACGTCGTTGATCATCGTCAGGCCGCCCTGGCCGTCGTTGATGTAGTACGAGCTCTTCGCGAGCGTCGACGGTTGTGCCGACGTCTTGACGATCTGCATCCCGTTGGTCTGGCCCGACACGACGTTCAGCGCGCCCGGCGTCGACGGGCCGTACACCGTCGTATACGCGTTGTCGCTCATCGCGAAGCGCTGCGCGTAGTTCCACAGCGCGGTGACGGTGTTGCCGTCGAAGAAGCCCATCACCTGGCCCTTCGTACCGAACGCGCCGGCGCCGCCCGACGAGCCCTTGCCGGTGTATTTCGGGAACAGGTCGGCGAGGCCGTTGTCCTCGGCCTGCTGCTCGGCCGTGTAGGCGTGGTTCTGGTCGGCGGTCGCGGCCTGCGTGCGATCGAGGCGGAACGGGTTTGCGGCGTCGGTGCCGTTGGCCGTGTTCGTGAAGTTCGGGTTCGCGGTCAGCAGCGTGCCCGTCAGCCCGTTGACGGTCGGCGTGCCGGACTTCGCGGTGAAGGCCGGTTCACCGGACGGGTTCGACGCGTTCGGGTAGGTGCCGAAGTAGTGGTCGAACGACACGTTTTCGCCGTAGATCACGACGACGTGCTTGATCGGCGTGGCGGTTTTCAGCGCGTCCTGCGACGACACGGCGGGCGTCGACGTGGGATCGTCGCTGCCGCCGCAGGCGAACAGCGCAAGCGCTGCGCCGGCGCAGGCGGTGACGAGCAAGGCTTGACGGAACATCGGGAAACTCCGGATAGGTTTGCGATGGTGGGGATCGGCTTCGTCGCCGTGTCGGTTCGGCGCGAAGCTCGTTGATAGAGCACCGGCATTGAAACAGTCCGGTATGAAGATATGGGGGCGGAGCGGTTTCGCGACGGTTGCGTTGCGGTATCGATTTCATTACGGCGCGGAGAGTGACGAAAGACAACGGAAAGGGATGTGGTGTCTGCCACCTTGGCGACACATTCGGCCAGGCCCCTCGTCACGGCGCCAAACGCCATGTCCGGCGGGCGATAGCGCGCTGCGGGCAGGGTCGGTCGCGTGGCCGCGCAGCCGGTCGTTTTTGACAATCGCGTGACGCATTCATACGATGGACGGCCCGCGGCGACGATTTCGCGTTGCCGACCGTCAGCGAGTATTCAGCGTGCCGATTCCCGTTTTGTTTGCCGTGCTGTGCGCCGCGTTCCTGCACGCGTCATGGAATGCGCTCGTGCGCAGCAGCGGCGACCGGCTGCGGTCGGCCACCGTGCTGCAGATCGCGATCGGGCTGTTCGCGCTGCTGTTCCTGCCGGCCGCCGCGCCGATCTCGCCCGCAAGCTGGATCTGCGTCGTCGCATCGGCGGTGATTCATGTGGTCTATACGCTGCTGCTGGTGCGCGCGTACGAACACGGCGACCTGACCGTCGCGTATCCGGTCGCGCGCGGCACCGCGCCGCTGCTCGTCACGCTGGGCGCGGCGGCGTTCGCCGGCGAGCGGCTGAACGTGGGCGCGCAATTCGGGCTCGTGCTGATCTGCGCGGGGATCATGGCGATCGGGCTGGAAGGCGGACGCGGTGCGCGGCACCGGATGACGCAGGTGTTGCCGACCGCGTTTGCGACCGGCGTGTCGATTGCCGCGTACAGCGTGGTCGACGGGATCGGTGTGCGCGAAAGCGGCAGCACGATCGGCTATACCGCGTGGATGTTCGTGCTGACCGGGCTGCTGATGGCCGTGTACTACCGGCTGCGGGCGGGGTCGCTGCGGCTCGCGCAGGATGTCGGCGAAACGGCGAAGGCCGCGTGCGGCGGCGTATTTGCGGCGCTCGCGTACGGGATCGTGATCTGGGCGATGGATCGCGCGCCGATGGGCCCGGTGTCGGCGTTGCGCGAGACGAGCGTGGTGTTCGCGGCGCTCATCGCGCGCGTGTATCTGGGCGAGCGGCTGACGCCGCGTCGCGCGGGCGGGTGTGTGGTGATTGCGTCGGGGGCGCTGCTGATCAGCGCGTTTGAGGCGGTGCGGTGAACACGGCTATCGAACGACGCATGGCTCGGCGTATCGCCTGACGCCTCAGCTCTCCACCGGCATCGCACTCGTGCACTTGATCTCGTCGAGACACACGCTCGAATGCACGCCGCTCACGCCGGGAATGCGCATCAGCGTCTCGAGCAGGAACGTCGACAGCCCCTTCAGGTCGTGCGCGACCACTTTCAGCACGTAGTCGATATCGCCCGTCACCGAGAAACATTCCTGGATCTGCGCGAGATCCGACACCAGTTTCTGGAACTTCGACAGGTCGCGGATATGCCCGCGCTCCATGGTCACGTGCACGAACGCGGTGACGCCGAAACCGAGCGTATCGGGGCAAAGGCGCGTCTCGTAACGGCGGATCGCGCCGATCTCCTCCAGCCGGCGGTGGCGTCGCAGCGTCTGCGCGGGCGACAGGCCGACCGCCTTCGCCAGGTCGAGGTTCGACGCGCGACCGTTCTCCTGCAACACCGACAGCAAGTGGCGATCAATCCGATCGAGAACCGGTTCAGGCATTTTTGTTTCCTCATCTGTCTCCCGGATGCAATCTTATCTCATAATGTAGGGTTTGCATGAGCGGGTTACGCAACCCGATTTCGTCGTCGCGACGCTAAACTGACGCCGGATTTTCGTGTGCGACCGCAGCAATGCGGCGAAGACGACAGTCGGCGGCCGGTCTGGCGGGCCCGTCGACGCGAATCATCGGGCGTTGCCACGCGAAGATTGCAGTCCCCAACCCGGTGGCTCCACGAACGGTCGCCGGCACAGCAAAACAGCGCCCGGCACACCGAGGCGCGCCGCACCGCTTCCGGCGGAAGCGGAGAGAGTGGAGAAGACATGGTTTCTGGAAACGAGAAGGACGGCCTGAAGCGGGGGCTGAAGAATCGCCACATCCAGCTGATCGCGCTCGGTGGCGCCCTCGGCACGGGGCTGTTCCTCGGCATCGCGCAGACGATCAAGATGGCTGGCCCGTCCGTGCTGCTCGGCTACGGGGTGGCCGGCATCATTGCATTCTTCATCATGCGCCAGCTCGGCGAGATGGTCGTCGACGAGCCCGTCGCCGGCTCGTTCAGCTACTTCGCCGACAAGTACGTCGGCCACTTCACCGGCTTCCTGTCCGGCTGGAACTACTGGGTGCTGTATATCCTCGTCAGCATGGCCGAGCTGTCGGCCGTCGGGATCTACGTGCAGTACTGGTGGCCGGGCGTGCCGACCTGGGTGTCGGCGCTGGTGTTCTTCGTCGCGATCAACCTGCTGAACCTGGCGAGCGTGAAATCGTACGGCGAGACGGAATTCTGGTTCTCGATCATCAAGGTGGCCGCGATCGTCGGGATGATCGGCTTCGGCGGCTGGCTGCTCGCGAGCGGTCATGCGGGGCCGGAAGCGACCGTCGCGAACCTGTGGCAGCACGGCGGCTTCTTCCCGAACGGCGTGTCGGGGCTCGTGATGTCGATGGCGGCGATCATGTTCTCGTTCGGCGGGCTGGAGCTGATCGGCATCACCGCGGCCGAAGCCGACGATCCGAAGCACAGCATTCCGCGCGCGACCAACCAGGTGATCTACCGGATCCTGATTTTCTACATCGGCGCGCTCGCCGTGCTGCTGTCGCTGTATCCGTGGGAAAAGGTCGTCTCCGGCGGCAGCCCGTTCGTGCTGATCTTCCACGCGCTGAGCAGCAACATGGTGGCGAACGTGCTGAACGTGGTCGTGCTGACGGCCGCGCTGTCGGTCTACAACAGCGGCGTGTACAGCAACAGCCGGATGCTGTTCGGCCTCGCGAAGCAGGGCAATGCGCCGAAGGTGCTGTGCTCGGTGAACAAGCGCGGCATTCCGCTCGCCGCGCTCGGCGCGTCGGCGCTTGCGACCGGCGTGTGCGTGCTGGTCAACTACTTCATGCCGGGCAAGGCGTTCGAGGTGCTGATGGGCCTCGTCGTGTCGGCGCTGATCATCAATTGGGCGATGATCACGCTGATCCACCTGAAGTTCCGCCAGGCCAAGCGTATCGCCGGAGAGCAGACTGTGTTCCGCAGTCTGGGCTATCCTTTCACGAATTACCTGTGCCTGGCGTTCATGGCCGGCATTCTCGTCGTGATGTACCTGACGCCGGATCTCCGTCTGTCGGTGTACCTGATCCCGGTATGGCTCGCGGTGCTCGCGATCGGGTATCGCTTCCGTCAGAAGAATGCGGGCTACGCGGTGCGCGACGGCGCGTCCATCCGCTGACACCGACGCTGACACGCAGGCCAGGCCACAACCGATCATTCTTCCAAACGAGACCGACATAGCCATGTTCGAACACATCGACGCGTACCCCGGCGACCCGATCCTGACGCTCAACGAGAACTTCCAGAAAGATCCGCGCGATCAGAAGGTCAACCTGAGCATCGGCATCTATTTCGACGCCGAAGGCCGGATTCCCGTGATGGGCGCCGTGCGCGAAGCCGAAACCGCGCTGCAGCGCGACATCGGCCCGAAGCCCTACCTGCCGATGATCGGCCTGGCCGCGTATCGCGACGCCGTCCAGTCGCTGGTGTTCGGCGCCGATCACCCGGCGCGTGCGGCCGGCCGCATCGCTACCGTGCAGACGCTCGGCGGCTCGGGCGCGCTGAAGGTCGGCGCGGACTTCCTGAAGCGCTACTTCCCGGACGCGCAGGTGTGGCTCAGCGATCCGAGCTGGGAAAACCACCGCTTCATCTTCGAGCGCGCGGGTTTCACGGTGAATACGTACCCGTACTACGACGAAGCGACGGGCGGCCTGAAGTTCGACGCGATGCTCGCGGCGATCGACGCGCTGCCGGCGCGCAGCATCGTGCTGCTGCACGCGTGCTGCCACAACCCGACCGGCGTCGATCTCGACGAAGGCCAGTGGGAGAAGCTGATCGACGTGATCGAGGTGCGCGGGCTGCTGCCGTTCGTCGACATGGCGTACCAGGGCTTCGGCGCGGGGCTCGACGCGGACGCGTTCGCGGTGCGCGAGCTGGCCCGCCGCGGCGTGCCGGCGCTCGTCGCGAACTCGTTCTCGAAGAACTTCTCGCTGTATGGCGAGCGCGTCGGCGGCCTGAGCGTCGTCTGCGAGGATGCCGGCGCGGCCGACCGCGTGCTCGGCCAGCTGGCCGGCGCGGTGCGCTCGAACTACAGCAACCCGCAAACCTACGGCGCGAAGGTCGTGGCGGCCGTGCTCAACACGCCCGCGCTGCGCAAGCAGTGGGAAGAAGAACTTGCGGCGATGTGCCGCCGCATCGCGCGGATGCGCCAGTCGATCCACGACGGCCTGCGTGACCACGTGAGCGGCGAAGCGCTGACGCGCTACGTGAAGCAGCGCGGGATGTTCACGTACACGGGCCTGACCGAATCGCAGGTCGAAGCGCTGCGCGAAGTGCACGGCGTGTACATCCTGCGTTCGGGCCGCATGTGCGTCGCGGGCCTGAACGACTCGAACGTCGGCATCGTCGCGGATGCGATCGGCAAGGTGCTGAAGAGCGGCGTCTGACCGGCGCGCCGGCGCTCGCCGGCTGCATCGCCGAAACCGGCTGTCTCCATGCGGAGGCAGCCGGTTTTTTCTTGCGCGGCGGCGGCGCAGCGGTACGATGGGGGATCGAACGCGACGAAGGAGCGGCATGGCTATTCGAATCGTACGGCTGGGCACGCCGCGCGCGCCCGGCGAGGGCCTGAGGATCGGCACGGTGCGGCGGCCGCCGCGCGGTGTGCCGAAGGCGGAATTCGCGTCGCGAAACTACTATGATGTATGGCTGCCGACGCTCTCGCCGAGCGCCGAACTCGTCGCGCAGGCGCTGACGGCCGAAACCGACGCGCAATGGCATGCGTTCACGCGCCACTTCCGTGCGGAAATGGCGCATGGCGACGCGCCGAAGGTGCTGGATCTGCTTGCGGCGTTGTCCGCAACGAGCGCATTCTCGATCGGCTGTTACTGCGAGGACGCGCACCGTTGCCATCGCAGCGTGCTGCGCGAGCTGCTGGCGGAGCGCGGGGCGACGATCGACGCGGACGCGGGCTGAATCCGCCCGGCCGCATCATGTTGCGTGGCATCGCGTGGTCCAGCGAACCGGTTGACGTGGGTCAAGCACGCGGCGGCGCACACCACTATGCTCTGGTCATGGAGTCGTTACGACGATGACAGGCGGACAGATGCAGATTGCCTTTCCACCGGACCCGCCCGAATACTGCGCGCGTGATCTGGTCGTCGCGTTTTCGGCGCTGGTCGACGGTCGCTGTGTGCAGTGCGCGGTCACGGCCGAAGCACTGGAAGACCATTTCGGCGCGCGCTCGCTGCTCGAACGGGATTTACTGGACGCATTCGACGCGCACCGGTCCGCGATCGAGGCGATGGCACGGCGAATGCTCGACGAAATCGGCGGCCGGCCGGTGTTGCTGCATAGCGGTCACTTCCGGCTCGACGACTGATACCGCAGGAGGGCGCATGGCACTGCAGGGCACTATTCATGAACGCGACTGGTCGGTCGAAGTCGAGACACGGCCGTGCGAATCGGGCCAGTTCCGCTGTCGTGTGTCGGTCGAGCATGGCACCGGGCCGGCGCGCTTTCATCACACGTTCGAGCACAGTCATGCGTATCCGACCGAGCACGAAGCGGCGATCGAAGGGCTGCGCGCCGGGATGACGTGGATCGAAATGAAGACGTCGCAGACGTTCAGCGTGTGAACGGCCGCGCGTCGATCGAGGCGGGCGCGTCATGCCGGTAGCGGCGTGAACGCGTATCTCCGGCCTTCCGTCGGGCCGGCGGGAAACACGCGCGGTGCCGCCGGATTCCGGCGCAGGCGCGGCAGCAGGACAGGCAATGCGGGCGACGAGCGGGCAACGCCGTCAGGAGGAGCGAAATGGGCGTGGGCATGCAGATCGTCTGCGTCGGTTGCACGCGCTTCGCCGCGCTGGAAGCCGAAGCGGGTGCGCAACTGGTGCGGCTCGAACGATTCCGCGCGCGGCTCGGCGATTGCCGCCTGGCGATCGAGGCGCGCCCGTCCGTCGACGGAGGCCGGACTTACGACGTGAGGCTGGAGCTGCTCATGTACGGCCGCGCACCGGCATCGTTGCCATGCTGCAGCGGTGACGACGTAGCCGAGGCGATGCGCTGTGCGTTCGCGCAGGCCGAACGAATGCTGGACGCGTGGCAGACCGGCGACATCGAAGCGCTTGCGCTGCAGGGCGCCGCGACCGGCGATGCGTCGCGATGAAGCGAACGCGACCCTGACGCCGGTCAGACTTGCGCGAGCGCCTGCGCGTCGATGATCCGCACGCGCTTGCCGCGCGTTTCGACGAGCGCGTCGCGATGGAACCGGGAGAACATCCGGCTGACGGTTTCGAGCTTCATCCCGAGATAGCAGCCGATTTCCTCGCGCGTCATCCGCAGGTTGAATTCCGATGCGGAATAGCCGCGCGCCTCGAAGCGCGCCGACAGGTTCAGCAGGAAATGCGCGACACGCTGTTCGGCCGACATCGTGCCCAGCAACAGCATCTGGCTCGATTCGCGGACGATCTCGCTGCTCAGCATCTGATAGAGAAAATGCTGCATCGACTTCATCTCGCGGCACGCCGCTTCGAGCGCGCCGAACGGGATGATGCACACCACGCTGTCCTCGAGCGCGATCGCATCGCAGCAGTGCTGGCCGCCGCCGATCCCATCCATCCCGAGCGTTTCCCCGGCGATCTGGAAACCGGTCACGTGCTCGCGGCCGTCACGATGCATCATCACCGTCTTGAACGAGCCTGCACGCACCGCATAGATGCTATGGAACGGATCGCCTGAGCGGAACAGCGCATCGCCCTGGCGAATCTGCCGCGTCGCGCAGATGATCGCGTCGAGCCGGCCGTACTCGGCGGCCGTCAGGTCCGGCGGCAGGCACATCGAGCGCATCGCGCAGACGGAGCAGCGCGCGGCCGGATGTTTGGCGGCGTCGGCAGACGTAACCGCCCGAAGGGGAATCGTTGGCCGGGGCTCGACGTACGGGTCGGCTGCACAGGTGGCGGCGGTAGACATGGGTCACTCTGGCTCGGTCAGGGGTGCTGCGCGCGAGCGTGCACCAGGGATTCGATGACGCGGCATGCGGCGTCGAATTCGGTGGTCTTGTCGAAGAAGTAATCGGCGCCGGCCACCGCGCATGCCTCTCTGAATGCCGCTGCCGAATGATTCGTCAGCACGAGCGTGACGACGCGCGGTGCCGCCTTCGACAGCATCCCGATCAGGTCGAGACCGATACCGTCCGCGAGCCGCAGGTCGACGATCACCACGTCCGCGTGGCTGCTGCGGATGTGGGGCAGCGCGTCGTGGCCGTCTTCCGCTTCGCCGACGACCACGACGCCGCCGATCGCGCCGACGCGCAGCGCGATCCGTTGCCGGACGGCGACGGCATGATCGACGAGGAACACCCTCAGTGCGGTGGGTGGCAGGCTGGCATTCATGCGGGCAGTATCGTGGCCCGCCGCCGAAAAGAAAATCGGCCGAATTGGAAGTTTGTGTAGGCCGCTTCGCCGCGTTGTAGGGCGATTCCTACAACGCGTACCGGCACACGGCGGCGCGCGCACGTCGCGATGACGGGCGCACGGCAGGCGGGCAGCGGGGCGCTGCCGCTGAATCAGTTGCGCGAGCGCGCGTCCAGTGCGTCGCGCGCCGTGCGGCACGCGGCGAGATCCCATGCCGCACAGCCGACGCTCTTGAACAGCAGCGGGCCGCGGCGCTCGAATGCGCCGCGCAGCACGTCCGCGAGCGACGCGACTTGCTGCCAGTCGACCTGCGCGACGATCAGGTCGCCGGCCTCATGGCGGGCGCCGACCGGGTCGTCGACGACGAGGCGGCTATGGCGCACGGTGTCGGCGTCGATCTCGGCGGCGTCCGCGGTGAATGCGCCGACGCCGACCACCAGCCGGCCCTCGCGTGCCGCTTCGCGATAGACGGGCGTGCGGCTCGTCGTCAGCGTGACGACGACGTCGATCGCATCGGGAATCGCGTCGCCGTCGAGCGGCGCGAGCCGCGGCGCCTGCGCGCGGTGCGCGGCGCAGAACTCGGCTGCGCTGTCGGCGCGCGAGCCGCGCACGTGCAGGCGTGCGTCCGGGAAAATCGCCGCGAGCGCTTCCGCGTGATTGGCGGCCTGCTTGCCGGTGCCGATCAGCAGGATGTCGTGCGGCGCGGCGCCGTGCAGCGCCTGGATGCCGAGCGCCGTGACGGCGGCCGTGCGGCGGCCGGTGACCGTCGGGCCGTCGAGCACGAAGCGCAGCGCGCCCGTCGTCGCGTCGTACGCGCTCACCTGGCCGAGGATCGTCGGCAGTCCGAGTGCGCCGTTGCCGGGGCACACGTTCACGAGCTTGTGGCTGGCAAGGTCGCGCGCGCTCGACGGCATCGACAGCATCACGCCGCCGGCCTGCAGCGGCACGACCAGCCGCTCGGGGCTGACGATTTCGCCTGCCGCGTAGTCGGCGACGGTTTGCCTGAGCGTGGCGAGCAACGCCGGGTAGTCGAGCAGTGCGGCCGTTTCGGTCGCGTCGAAAGCGGGAATCCGGGAGAGGGCGGTCATCGTGTGGATCGGTTGCGTCGGTGGGCATGGACGACGGGCGCAGGGTGCGCTCGCCACGGAGGCTGCCGGATACCGCGACAGCGGATATTCTGGATCGAATCTATACCAATTGCAGGGCATTCCGCAATCCGGAAAATCGAGCGAATGGCCGATTTTGGTTCTAATATCCATCCAGATGGGGCGCTGCGCGTATCGGCACTGGTGTCGCTCCGGTATAGTGCGAACCCATTTCACGTCCACGCCCGCCCGGGCAGGAGCCTGCCGATGATGTCCGCCCGTCCCGAATCGCTCGAAGCCGGTTTTCGGCCGCTGCAGATCTACGAGCAGGTCGCCGAGAAGATCCGCGACGAGATTTGCGCGGGGCGCTATGCGGCCGATTCCCGGCTGCCGTCGGAGCGCGAACTGGCGGCGCTGTTCCAGGTCGGCCGGCCGGCCGTGCGGGAGGCGCTTGGCGCGCTGCAGAACGAAGGGCTCGTGTTCACGAAGCGCAATTCCGGCACCTACGTCGTGTCGGCGCCGCTCGACGTGCTCGCGCAGCGCGGCGACACGCACAGTACGCCCGACGCGGACTTCAGCCCGACCTCGACGCTCGACGTGCGGCTCATTCTCGAGCCCGCGATCGCCCGCCTCGCGGCCGCGCACGGCCGCGCCGATCCGGTCGCCGAAAGCTATCTTGCGCAGATGGAAACCGTCACCGACATCGACGATCCGCAGCAGCGCGCGGTGTGGAACGAGAGCGACCGGCTGTTCCACCGGCAGCTCGCGCTGATGACCGGCGACGCGCTGATCGTCAAGATCGCGGACGAAGTCGCGAAGACGATGGACCAGCCGCTGTGGCGGCGACTGAAGGACGACGGGATCTACGACGCGGGCCGCATCCGGCTCTACGTGTCCGAGCACCGGCTGATCTACGAGGCGATCGTGTCCGGCGATGGCGACGCGGCCGCGTTCTATGTCGAGCAGCACATCTGCCGCGTGCGGCGCGACATCGCGCCGAAGTAACGGCGTCGCGTTGTTCTGGTATTGAAAGAAACCAGATTCGGAAAAATAATTTTGAAATTGCTTGCATGGTGACCACGCGTGACCTACATTGGTTTCACACAAAACCAATCAGGAGACACCATGCGACACGTCTTGACCGCGCTTTCGGTGGCCATCGCCGCCGGCGCGCTGACTTCCGCCCACGCGCAGGAAGTCGTGATCATCGGCCATTCGGCGCCGCTGACCGGCCCGCAGGCCGCCAACGGCAAGGACAATGAAAACGGCGCGCGGCTGGCCGTCGACGAGCTCAACAAGGCGGGCGTGAAGGTTGCCGGCAAGGCCGTCACGTTCAAGCTGCTGTCCGAGGACGACCAGGCCGACCCGAAAGCGGGCGTGCAGGTCGCGCAGAATCTGGTCGACAAGGGCGTCGTCGCGGTGCTCGGGCCGTACAACTCGGGCGTCGCCATCCCGGCATCGCGCGTGTACAACACCGCAGGTGTACCGATGCTGCCAGTCGCATCGAATCCGGCGCTGACCAAGCAGGGCTTCAAGAACATCTTCCGGATCGGCGCGAGCGACGAACAGCTCGGCGGCACGATGGCCACGTTCGCCGCGCAAACGCTGCACGCGAAGACGGCCGCCGTGATCGACGACCGCACCGCCTACGGGCAGGGCGTTGCCGAGCAGTTCTCGAAGGTCGCGAAGGAGAGCGGGATCAAGATCGTCGACCAGGAGTATACGAACTCGTCGGCCAGCGATTTCCTCGGCATTCTCACCAAGATCAAGGCCAGCAACCCCGACGTGATCTTCTTCGGCGGCTATGCGGCGCAGGGCGCGCCGATGGCCAAGCAGATGAGGCAGCGCGGGTTGCGCGCGAAGCTGCTCGGCGGCGATGGCATCTGCTCGGCCGACATGGGCAAGGTCGCGGGCGACGCGGCATCCATCGTCTACTGCGCACAGGGCGGCGTCGCGCTCGAGAAGACCGCGGCCGGCCGCGAATTCCTGAAGAAGTACCACGACACCTATCACACGGATACGCAGGTCTACGGCGTCAACTACTACGACGGCATGAAGCTGCTCGCCGACGCGATGGTCAAGGCGGGCACGACCACCGACAAGGCGAAGCTGATCGCGCAGCTGGCGAAGACGAACTACGTCGGCGTCGCGGGCACCTATTCGTTCGATGCCAACGGCGACCTGAAGGGCGCGCCGACGACCGTCTACGTGATCCGCAACGGCTTGCCCGAGCCGTACGCGAAGTAATCGTCAACCGTCACCGGATGGCGGCGATGCCGCCGTCCGTCGTTTTCACGCATTTGATCGACCATGAAAATTTCCCGCTCCCTTTCGACCGTCGAAGTCCATACCGGCGGCGAAGCGTTCCGTATCGTCACGAGCGGGCTGCCGCGCTTGCCTGGCGACTCGATCGTCCAGCGTCGCGCGTGGCTCAAGGAGAACGCCGACGAGATCCGCAAAGCACTGATGTTCGAACCGCGCGGCCATGCCGACATGTACGGCGGCTACCTGACCGAGCCCGTATCGCCGAACGCCGATTTCGGCGTGATCTTCCTGCACAACGAAGGCTACAGCGACCACTGCGGGCATGGCGTGATCGCGCTGTCGACCGCGGCGGTCGAACTCGGCTGGGTGCAGCGCACGGTGCCGGAAACGCGGGTCGGCATCGACGCGCCGTGCGGCTTCATCGAGGCGTTCGTCAAATGGGACGGCGAGCACGCGGGGCCGGTGCGCTTCGTCAACGTGCCGTCGTTCATCTGGCAGCGCGACGTGTCGGTCGACACGCCGTCGTTCGGCACCGTGACCGGCGACATCGCATACGGCGGCGCGTTCTATTTCTATGTCGACGGTGCGCCGTTCGACCTGCCGGTGCGCGAAGCAGCGGTGGAAAAGCTGATCCGCTTCGGTGCGGAAGTGAAGGCCGCCGCGAACGCGAAGTATCCGGTCGTGCATCCGGAGATCCCGGAAATCAACCATATCTACGGCACGATCATCGCGAACGCGCCGCGTCATCCGGGCTCGACCCAGGCGAATTGCTGCGTGTTCGCGGATCGCGAGGTCGACCGCTCGCCGACCGGCTCCGGCACCGGCGGGCGCGTCGCGCAGTTGTACCAGCGCGGCTTGCTCGCGGCCGGCGACACGCTCGTCAACGAGTCGATCGTCGGCACCGTATTCAAGGGGCGCGTGCTGCGCGAGACGACCGTCGGCGACATCCCGGCCGTGATCCCGGAAGTCGAGGGCAGTGCGCACATCTGCGGGTTCGCGAACTGGATCATCGACGAGCGCGATCCGCTGACCTACGGTTTCCTGGTGCGCTGATCGTCGGCGCCCGGCTCCCCCGTTGTACCAGGCTTGGCGCGTCGTCCCGTTGCGGGACGCGCGCCTTTTTTGCACGTCAACACCCGCGGCGCGACGCCGTTCTCGCGTGCGCAGGGCGGCCACCTGCCGGTGTGCCGCGTGAGTTTTGGTACGATGCAGCCTTTCCAGCAGATCCCCCACCCGCGTGAATCGCCGAAACGTGTCGTCTGTGCGTGACTTCTGTGCCAAGTGGGTCGCGCGCGCCCAACCCGTCGCGGCCGCTGCCGCCGTGCCCGTCAAGCGTGTCCTGGCCGTCGCCTGGCACCATCTTCGTCATCCGACGCGCCGCGGCGTACTGCTCGCGGCCGCCGCGGTGCCGGCGCTGTTCGCGCTGTACGTACTGCTGCTGATCCCGTTCACGCCGAGCATCGGCGACATCCGCAAGGCGCGGGTCGACCAGCCCGCGCAGGTGCTGTCCGCCGACGGCAAGCTGCTGGCGGAGTTCAAGCCGTCGAACCGCGAATGGGTGCCGCTCAAGCAGATCTCGCCGCACATGGTCGACGCGCTGATCGCGACCGAGGACCATCGTTTCTACGAGCACCACGGCCTCGACTGGAAGCGCACGGCGTCGGCCGCGCTCCATACGTTCTCGGGCGACCGCCAGGGCGGCTCGACGATCACCCAGCAGCTCGCGCGCAACCTGTACCCGGACGAGATCGGCCGTGCGCCGACGCTCACGCGCAAGGTGAAGGAGGCGATCACCGCGCTGAAGATCGAGGCCGTCTACAGCAAGGACCAGATCCTCGAGACCTACCTGAACACGGTGCCGTTCCTGTACAACGCGTACGGCGTCGAGATGGCCGCGCGCACCTACTTCGACAAGTCGGCCGACGAACTCGACGTGCTCGACAGCGCGACGCTCGTCGGGATGCTGAAGGGCAACAGCTACTACAACCCGGTGCTGAACCCGGAGCGCGCGCTGCAGCGGCGCAACACGGTGCTCGGCCAGATGGTGAAGTACGGCAAGCTGTCGCCCGCGCAGTTCGCCCAGTTGCAGCGCCGGCCGCTGCGCATCGACTTCGAGCGCCAGAAGGAGCAGCCGGGGCCCGCGCCGCACTTCGCGCAGCAACTGCGCAAATGGCTGATCGGCTGGGCCGACCGCAACGACTACAACATCTACTCCGACGGGCTGATCGTGCGCACCACGATCGACTCGCGGCTGCAGCAGATGGCGACCCAGGCGCTGACGCAGCAGGCGAACCAGCTGCAGGGTATCGCGAACAACGCATGGAGCGGTCGCGACGGCTGCGGCACCGACAACGAGGTGTTCCGGACCTTCATGCGCGAGTCGCCCGAGTACAAGGCCGCGCTGGATGCCGGCAAGAACGATGCGGCGGCGATGAAGCAGCTCGCGTCCGATCGCGGCTTCATGCGCGCGCTGTGCAAGGCGAAGACCGACGTGCAGGCCGGCTTCGTCGCGATCGATCCGCGTGACGGGCAGATCCGTGCGTGGGTCGGCAGCCGCGACTTCGCGAACGAGCCGTTCGATCACGTCGCGCAGGCGCGGCGCCAGCCGGGCTCGACGTTCAAGGCGTTCGTCTACGGCGCCGCGTTCGCGAACGGGATGAAGCCGGACGACACGTTCATCGACCAGCCGGTCGAGATTCCGCTGAAGGGCGGCGAGATCTGGCGCCCGAACGACGACGTGCCGCCGTCGGGCAAGCCGATGACGCTGCGCGACGCGGTCGCGCTGTCGCGCAACCGGATCACCGCACAGGTGATGGAGAAGGTCGGGCCGGCCGCCGTTGCACGGCTCGCACGCGACATGGGCGTGCGCGAGAGCCCGCTCGAGCGCGTGCCGTCGCTCGCGCTCGGTACGAGCCCCGTGACGCTGAAGGAGATGGTCGCGTCGTACGCGACGATCGCGAACGGCGGGCTGTACATCGCGCCGCAGATGGTGACGCGCATCGAGAATCGCCAGGGCGACGTGCTGGCCGAATTCGCGCCGGCGCCGCCCGAACGCGCGCTCGACGCCGAGACCGACAAGACGCTGCTCAGCGTGATGCGCGACGTCGTCACGCGCGGCACCGGCAGCAGCATCCGCACGCGCTTCGGCATTCGCGGCGACGTGGCCGGCAAGACCGGGACCACGCAGGACAACGCGGACGGCTGGTTCATCCTGATGCAGCCCGGCCTCGTCGCCGGTGCATGGGTCGGCTTCGACGACGGCCGTGTGACGCTGCGCAGCGATTACTGGGGGCAAGGCGCGCACAGCGCGCTGCCGATCGTCGGCGACTTCTTCCAGCGCGCGCAGCGTGCACGGATCGTCGACGCCAAGGTGAAGTTCGACACCGAGCCGTCGCCAGGCTGGTTCGCGATCGTGCGCGACCGCGTGACGGACCTGTTCGACGGCTGGTTCAAACCCGAGCCGAAGCCGCCTGCGCCTGTCAGGACGCAGCGTATCGAGCGTCAACCCGAGGCCGATGCTGCTGCTGCATCGGCTGCTTCCGCCGCATCGGCGCCCGACGCGGCGTCCGGTGGCGTGGTCGAGGAGTGGGTGCCGGCGTCCGAGGTGGCGGCGTCGGCGGCTGCGTTGTCGGCGGGGGCGTCGCAACTGCAACCGACGCCGCCTGTGCAACCCGTACAGCCGCCTGCCGTGGGGAGTAGCACGTCGGGCGCGGGCAGCGCGGGTATCGGTGCCGCGTCGGCTGTCGCGCCTTCGGCCGCGCCGGCTCAATTGCCGGCACCGGCACCAGCACCGGCTTCGCCGGACGCCACCGGCGGTTCGGAGTAACCAGGCCGTTCAGTTTTCGCGCGAAGTTGCCGTAATGAAGGGATTACGACAGCTCGCGCGCTCACCCCGCGCCTTTCCGATGCGGCTTATCCCCGATCACGTCACGCTCGCGCGCGACGACTTCTCCGCCGGCGTCCCGCTCGGCTTCGATCTCTACGATGCGAGCGGCGCCGCGCTGCTGCCGGCCGGCACGACGCTGCGCGATCCCGCGCAGCACGCCTTCCTGTTCGATCATTTCCGTCCCGTGCGCAAGCGCGATGGCACCGAGCACGACCCGTGCACGCCCGACACCGCACCGGCCGCGACACGGATGGGGCTGTCGGCGGGCGCCGCGATCGGCATTCGCCGCCGGGTCGGCACGACGCGCGTGCTGCAGCGTTGCCGCCTGATCGGCGTCGGCGCGTCGGGCGTGCTGTTCGTCGAGCCTCAGCCGGCGACGGTGCTCGATTTCGCCCAGGGCGACGATGTCGAGGCGGTCGCGATCGGCCGCTCGGCAGTGTCGCGTTTCGGCGCGACCGTCGAATCGGTGCAGCTGTCCGGTGCCGCGCCGTTCATGGTTCTGTCGCGGCCGGGCTTCGTCGACCGGCTGCGGACGCGTGCGGAGCCGCGCGTGCCGGTCCGGATCGCGGCGTGCTGTTCAGGCGGCCCGGCGGGGACGGAAAGTATCGGGATCGTCCGCGATCTGAGCCTGAGCGGACTGTCGATCGCCATCGACCGGCCGATCGCGGCGACCGGCGAGCCGCTGCACGTGCAGCTTCCGTGCAGGGTGGCCGACCGCGTCGAGCTGCTGACGCTCGCCGGCACGGTGCGCGCGGTGCACGCCGATCCCGCCGCGCCGGCCTGGACGCTTCACCACGCGGCGTTCGGCGAAACGGCCGAGACCGACCGGATCCGCCTCAAGGCGTTGCTGTTCGACCTGTCGACGGGGTTGGGCGACGCCGATCCGGCCAGTTGAAGTCGGCTCGAGACAGCCGTTCGACCCGAGACCGACCGGGCGGCCGCCCATACGCGGCAGGCCGATCCGCGTCGGTCGGGCCAACCGATGTCCGTTCGACCGGATTGCATTTGGATGTAATGGTAATCATCTGATGATTGAGTGGAATGCGCGCCGATTGTACGGTTTACGTCAACAGTGAATTAGCGATTTAGGTATTTACCCTGATGCTGGCCGAGCCTAGACTTCTGTTCATGCGCAACAGACCACGAGTCTTAAGCGCCTGACAAAACAATCTGGAGGTAAGCATCATGAAATCGCTGATCAAGGCAGTTGCACTGGCCGCTCTGGTGGCCGCACCGATCGTCTCGTTTGCCCAATCGAACCAGCAGCCGCTGACGCGCGCTCAAGTGCGTGCCGAGCTGGTCCAGCTCGAGAAAGCCGGCTACAACCCGAACGACTGGATGAACTACCCGGAAAACATCCAGGCTGCACAGGCAAAGATCGCCGCAGCGCAAGGCACGGGCGCGTCGGTTGACGCGACGGGCTACGGCTCGAACCCGAGCGCGACGTCGCAGTCCGGCCAGCGCGTGGTCGTGCCGGCCGCAGCCGATCGTTCGTCGGTGTACTTCGGCCACTAAGCCGCTCGCTGCACGGCGGTTTCCGAACCGCCACCCGGTCGTATCGAAAAGCCCGCACTCTGATCGAGCGCGGGCTTTTTTGCGTCCGCGGCCCGCGCGGCGCCGGCTGACAATCCGCTGCGCGTGCGCTAGCATCGCGGTCGGTACCGACGCGGTACGACAGCCGTTGCGCCTGGGGGGCCAGCGCCGGCCTGTCCGCAGCACCGCGTGCCGACGCGCGGCAGCATCGCCGGTCAGGCATCCGGTTCCGCGACATCAACGAACGACAAACAATCCAGGAGCATCCATGCGTGTGTTGACCGGTCTGCTGTGCTCGCTGGCGCTGACGGCGAGCCTCGCCCATGCGCAAGCGAATTGCGCGGACGCGACGGATCAGGCGGCGATGACCGCGTGTGCCGATCGTGCATACAAGAAATCCGATGCGGAACTGAACCGTACGTACCAGGCCGTCACCGCCCGGCTGCACGACGCCCGGCCGCTCGCCGAGAAGCTCGTGAACGCACAGCGCGCGTGGATCACCTACCGCGATGCCGAATGCAACTTCTCCAGCGCGAACGCCGAGGGCGGCAGCGTGTATCCGATGGTCGTGTCGACCTGCCTCGACGATCTGACGAAGACGCGCACCGAGACGCTGAAGGGCTATCTGGCCTGCGAGGAAGGCGATCTCGCGTGCCCGGTGCCTGCCAGGTAACACAACCACGCTTCGTTCGGCCGGCCGCTCGCCGCAGCGTGCCGGCTTCGTCCGTTACACGTCGCCGTTACACGTCGTCCGTTTCATCAAGCAGCTTGTGGCGCATCGCGTAACGGACCAGCGCCGCTTCGTGCGGCATCTGCATCTTTTCCAGAATCCGCGTCTTGTAGGTGCTGACCGTCTTCGCGCTCACGCACAGCGCCTGGGCGATCTCGGTCAGCGTCTGGCCGGCGGCGATGCGCCGGAACACGTCGAACTCGCGATCGGACAACCGCTGATGCGGCAGCGTTTCGGCCGGCTCGTTCAGGCTCTGCGCGAACTGTTCGGCCATCGCGAGGCTCACGTAGACGCCGCCCGACGCCACCTTCGTGACTGCGCCGACCAGCTCCGCGCTCGCGCTTTCCTTCGTCAGGTAGCCCGACGCACCTGCGCGGAACGCGCGCACCGCGTATTGCTGCTCCGCGTGCATGGTCAGCACGAGCACGCGCAGCGCGGGCTTCTCGTCCTTGATCTGCTTGATCAGTTCGACGCCGTTGCGGCCCGGCATCGACAGGTCGAGCACGAGCACCTGCGCGGGCGTCGAGCGGACGAGCGCGATCGTCGACGGGCCGTCGCACGCTTCGCCGGCCACCTCGAATCCGGTGGCGTTCTGGAGGATGTGCCGCAGACCGTCTCGCACGAGCGTATGGTCGTCGGCGATGAGCACCTTGATCATGTGAGGGTGGTTTCCTGTTGAACGGTACTGAGCGGGAATGCGACGGTGATCGAGAAGCCGCGCGCGAGCGCGGTGTCGATCGTCACGGTACCACCCAGCATGTGTGCGCGCTCGCGAATGCCGATCAGGCCGAACGATTTGTCCTCGTGGGCCGGACCGCCCGGCGCCGCGCCGCGGCCGTTGTCCGCGACGCGCAGCACGCAGAAGCCTTCCTCGACGTCGAGCCGCAGCGCGACGCGCGTCGCATCGGCATGGCGCGCGACGTTCGTCAGCGCTTCCTGGACGATGCGGAACAGCGTGGTCGCGCCCGCGCTGGTGAACGTCAGGCCGCCGGTTTCGATGTGGCGTTCGACATCGATGCCGTAGCGGTTCGTGAAGTCGTTCGCGAGCCACTCGATCGCGGGCACGAGGCCGAGATCGTCGAGCATCACGGGCCGCAGGTCGGCCGCGATGCGCCGCACCGACGCGACCGTCGCGTCGATCAGCCGGCGCATCGCCTGCAGGTGCGACAGCATGCCGTCGTCGGGCTGCGCGCGATCGGGCGCGCGCAGTTGCTGTTCGACGACGGACAGGTCCATCTTCAGCGCGGTGAGTTGCTGGCCGAGGTCGTCGTGCAGCTCGCGCGCGATGCGGGTCTTTTCCTCTTCGCGCACGTTCTGCAGGTTCGCCGACAGTTCGCGCAGTTCCTCGCGCGACTGCTTCAGCGCATTCTCGGCGCGCTGCCGCTCGGTGATGTCGCGCAGCATGACCGTGTAGAGCTTGCCCGACGCATCTCGGATCTGGGAGATCGACGCCTCGATCGGGAATTCCTCGCCGTTGCCGCGCAGCCCGAACAGCACGCGCTGACGGCCCATCTGCCGTTCGGACACGCCCGTCACGCCGAACTGGTCGACGTGCTTCGCGTGTGCCGAGCGGAACCGCTCGGGGATGAAGCGCGACAGCGGCGCGCCGATCGCTTCCATTGCCGACACGCCGAACACTTGCTCGGCCATCGGATTGAAGATCACG
This sequence comes from Burkholderia sp. JKS000303, assembly GCF_002563755.1. Lineage (NCBI taxonomy): Bacteria > Pseudomonadati > Pseudomonadota > Betaproteobacteria > Burkholderiales > Burkholderiaceae > Burkholderia > Burkholderia sp. JKS000303. The sequence continues at coordinate 4,016,998 of NZ_PDBZ01000001.1, read as the reverse complement.
ACCGTCTGTTTCTCGTCGATCGTGATGATCGCTTCCATCGACGAACGGATGATGCCCATCATCCGCGCTTCGTTGAGGATGCCGCGGCTGCTGGCGCCGGAGTCGGCGCCGCCGGCGCGACCGCGCAGCAGCGCGTGAACGAGCGCCGCGAACACGAACGAGGCGATCAGTCCCGCCGCGAGCACCGTGCCTGCCGCGCGCTGCGCGCCGGTCGCGCTCGGGCGGCCGTCGGCCGAATAGGTGAGCGTCAGCACGGTGCCGCCGAAATTCAGCTGTTCGGATCGCCGCATCAGGTCGGGCGACAGCGACGCCTCGTCGGTCGTCGTCTCGGCGCTCGCGAACGGGTGCGGGTCGTCGCCGGCGCTCATCTGCAGATCGAGCCCGCGTTCCGCGTCGAGCGCGCGCTCGACCAGGTGATTCGGACTCACTTCCGCGAACAGCACGCCGTCGCTGCCGGGCTCGTGCGGGACGGACGGCGCGACGGCCGCGCGCGGCGAGGTCGTCGCAGGCAGGAACAGCGTGAGGGTGCGTGTGTCGCGGGACGTATCGTCGTCGGCCGGGTGGATGCCGAGCGCGACGTCGCCGGTGTGCAGCGCACGCGCGAGCGGTGCGGCGTCCGACGCGCCGAAGCGGACGACGACCGAACTCGACGTCGGCGCGCTGAACGTGGCGACGGCCAGCGCGCCGGCCGGCATCGGCGCGTTGCCGGCGAGGGCGCTGCGCGCGGCCGGCGACAACGGCGCAAAGCCGATCTGCCGGACCGGCGAATAGCCGCTGTCGAGATCGAGCGTGTCGGCGTACCGGCGCCATTGGTCGGGCGTCATCTGCGGTGCGAGGCCGTACGCGCCGCGCGCGCTTTCGAGCACGGCGACGCCGGACTGCAGTTCGTGGCGCAGCATTGCGGTCACGTGCGCCGTGCGGCGTTCGAAGCGCGTATGGACGGCGCCTTGCCACTGCTCGCGAACGAGCAGCGCAACGCCGAGCGACAGCGCGGCGCCGGCGAACAGCGTCACGACGCCGGCCGCGAGCGGCTGGCGTAACATGGTCTTGAGGCGCGTGGGCCCTCGGGCATCACGCGGCGGGGTTCCGCTGGCGGTCATTCGATGGCCATTCTGGTGTCGGGGCCGCCTGTGGCACGCAGGCGGCGCGGCAAAACCGGGAAAAACTCGCACCGGCCACGTGCGGCGTCTATTTTCGAGATGAAATTGTGCGCGGTTTACCTGCTTTTTGTAATAGGGGTCAGCTAAAAAGACGATGACCGGGCGTTGCAGCGCGCGTACCGGCCGCGCTTGACGCGCATCAACCGGCGCGTCGGCACGTGGGGCAGACTGTTCGGCAGGCGAGCCGGCATCGGGCCGGCGCGCGGTGACGGGCCGCCGTGGCGCGAAGCGCGGCGCAGGCCCGGTCGGAGGGCGGACCATGTACAAGCGGATTTTCGTCGGGCTCGACGGTAGCCCGAGCGCGCGTCTCGCGCTGAACGAGGCGATCCGGATCGCGGCGGCGTCCGGCGGTGAAGTCATGTGTGCGTACGTCGTCGAGCACCGGCCGCAGCTCGTCGACGTCGACGCGGGCTTTGCGGCCGAACGCGACGGCGATGCGGTGGCATCTGGTGCGGCGACGCCGGTGCTCGACGAAGCGAAAGATGTGCTCGCGCGGCAGCATGTGCCGGGCACCGTGCGGGCGCTCGACGCGTACGGCGAGGACGTTGCCGCGGTGCTGATGCGCACGGCCGCCGAAGCCGGCGCCGATCTGATCGTGATGGGGACGAGCGGGCGGCACGGCCTGCGCCGGCTGCTGCTCGGCAGCGTCGCGGAATCGCTGCTGCGCGCGGCCGATCGGCCCGTGCTGCTGGTGCGGCACAGCGAGCCGGCAGTAGCGGCGACTGCGTGACGGTCGACTGGCGGGGCTGATGCACGGGCGGTGACGGGCAGGGCTGTCGTGAGCAGGTCGCGGCTGCCCGCGTGATCGTGCGATCGCGCGTCGTGCGCGCCGATCGTCGCAGCGCGCAGGCGCAGGTCGGCATGGCCGCCGTGCGGCGCGGCCGGTTGCGCCACGCCCCGTCCTTCTGGCAGCATCGACCCGGGTTCGCTTCCATCGTCGCGCGCTGCCTTGCGCGCGCGATCCGGTTGCCGCGTGCATGGCCGCGGCGACCGGCGCAGCGGTACGCCACGCACGGCCTCGCCTCGTCGATCGGCCGTGCGTCGCATACCGGTTCCATACTTCGTCCACGTCATCCGCCATGCCGATTTCCGCCGCCGACCTGATTCACCAGTTCAACCTGCAGCCGCATCCTGAAGGCGGCTATTTCAGGGAAACCTACCGCGCGACCGATGCGGTCGTGCGCCCGGCCGACGGTGCGCCGCGCGCAGCGTCCACCGCGATCTACTACCTGTTGTGCGACGGCGCGTATTCGTCGTGGCACCGGATCCGTTCCGACGAGGTCTGGCATTTCTACGCGGGCGATCCGCTCGAAGTGTGGGTGCTCGACGAACAGGACGGGCTGACGATCCACCGGCTCGGCAATCCGCTTACGCATCCGGGCACCGTGTTCCAGGCGGTCGTGCCGGCCGGACGCTGGTTCGGCGCGCGCTGCGCGTCGTCCGGGCACGTCGCGCTCGTCGGCTGCACGGTGGCGCCGGGCTTCGAGTTCGCGGAATTCGAGCTGGCGGATGCTGCAGCGCTGAGTGCCGCCTTTCCCGAGTACGCAGAGTACGTCGCGCGGCTCGCGCAGCGCCCCGACGCGTAAGTACGCTGGCGACGATCGCGCCGACCGCCGACCGCCGACCGCCGACCGCCGACCACGCTGGCGGCCGCGGTCGAACGCGGTCGTTCCGCGCGGCATTGGCCAAACCCGTTTAGAATGCCCGTGATGCAGGGTTGGCTGCGGGCGTGCCGCGGTGACCGCTGCCAGCCGTATCGGCGGCCGCCCCCGCCGCACGGTTCGCCAGTCTTCCAGGAGCGCCGCCGTGTGGCACTTTCCCATCGCGATTCCCTCGTCGCTCGGCCCGTGGGCCGTGTTCGCGAGCGTGCTGATCACGCAGCTCGGCGTGCCGGTGCCGGCCGTGCCGATGCTGATTCTCGGCGGTACGATGGCGGCGATGGGGCAGGCGTCCTGGACGAGCATGTTCGCGGCCGCGATCGGCGCGACGATGCTCGCCGATTCGCTGTGGTTCTTCATGGGCCGCACGCGCGGCCGTCGCCTGCTGAACGGGCTCGTGCGCTTCTCGCTGTCGCTCGACACGACGTTGCGCTTCGCGCGTAACGTATTCGAAAGATACGGCGCACCGCTGCTCGTCCTGTCCAAATTCCTGCCGGGCCTCGGGCTCGTGTCGGCGCCGCTGCTCGGCACGACCGCGATCGGCGTCGGCGTGTTCCTGTTCTGGGATCTGGCCGGTGCGTCGTTGTGGGCCACGGTGTGGCTCGTCGGCGGCGCGGCCGTGCACGACCAGATCGTGCAGTTCGTGCTGTGGGTGCGCGCGAGCGGCGGCACGATCCTTGACGCATTCCTCGCGATCTTCATCACGTTCCTGCTGTATCGCTGGGTGCGCCGCCTGCAATTCCGCCGTTATCTGGCGCAGGTGCGGATCTCGCCGCCGCAGCTGGTCGAGATGATGACGTCGAACGAACCGCCGCTGATTTTCGATGCGCGTCCGCGCGCGGTGCGCGAGCGCGAGCCGTTCAGGATCTCCGGCGCGGTGCCGGTCGATCTCGATTCGCCGGACCTGCTCGATCCGGAAATGCTGAAGCGGCCGATCGTCGTGTACTGCGTGTGCCCGAACGAGGCCACCGCGAAGCGCCTGATCGCGAAGATGCAGCGCAAGAAGATGATCCACAACATCAAGGCGCTGAAGGGCGGGCTCGATGCGTGGGAGAAGCACGGCTATCCGGTCGAGCCGCTGCCGGCCGATCTCGACGCGTCGCGGTATTTCGTGCGGCAGGATCACGGCGCCGCGCTCGACGGCGAATATACGGTGCGCGCGACGTTGTCCAAATAAAGCGCATACCGCGCCGCAGCTTCGAATTTCATCCCCCGATTTCACGCGCTCCGATCACTACGAAAATCGGGTGGCACGAAACGTCTGATTATCCATATAATCCCGCCTGCATATTGCGTGCGCTTGATTGCGCACATTCGACGCGAATCCGTTCGCGCCGAAAGCGATTGATCCCGTTGCCGCCCGCTACGCGCACAGCCGCGTCGTGCGGGCCACACGGGCGTATTCCGTGAAAGGCCCGATCCGTTTTCCGGATTGTTCCGGAAAATGCCGATAATCGTCGGTGATTCCAATCGGAGTGACGCAGTATCCGCAACGTTTTCATTTGGAAAACGGCGGCGGGGATTTTTCGTTTTCGGTTTGCCGGTATCGGCATGAACGGTCGCGCATTGACATCGACAATGACGGCGGCCGGTTCGCGGCTGCCAGGAGACGGACTTGAAACAACCAGAAGACCAGCTGCACCGCGGGCTGGAAGAGCGGCACATCAACCTGATGGCGCTCGGCGCCACCATCGGCGTCGGCCTGTTCCTCGGCTCGGCCACCGCGATCCGCACGGCGGGCCCGGCCATCCTGCTGACCTACCTGCTGGGCGGCATCGTGATCTTCCTGATCATGCGCGCGCTCGGCGAAATGGCGATCACCAACCCGGTCGCAGGCGCCTTCAGCCGCTATGCACGCGACTACCTCGGCCCGCTCGCGGGCTACCTGACCGGCTGGACCTACTGGTTCGTGTGGATCGTCACCTGCATGGCGGAAATCACCGCGGTCGGCGTCTACATGCACATGTGGGTCCCCGGCGTGCCGAACTGGATCTGGGCGCTCGCGGCGCTCACCGCGATGGGCGCGGTGAACTTCATCGCGGTCAAGCTGTACGGCGAATTCGAGTTCTGGTTCGCGCTGATCAAGATCGTCACGATCGTGCTGATGATCATCGGCGGCGGCCTGATGATCGCGTTCGGCATCGGTAACGGCGGCGTCGCGACCGGCATCTCGAACCTGTGGGCGCACGGCGGCTTCATGCCGCACGGCATCGACGGCGTGATCGGCGCGCTGCCGATCGTGATGTTCGCGTATCTCGGCGTCGAGATGCTCGGCCTCACGGCCGGCGAGGCACGCAACCCGGAGAAGTCGCTGACGAAGGCCGTCAACTCGGTGTTCTGGCGCGTGCTGATCTTCTACATCGGCGCACTGTTCGTGATCATGTCGCTGTATCCGTGGGACCAGATCGGCACGCAGGGCAGCCCGTTCGTGATGACGTTTTCGCGGCTCGGGATCCCGGCCGCCGCCGGCATCATCAACTTCGTCGTGCTGACGGCGGCGCTGTCGTCGTGCAACAGCGGCCTGTTCAGCACCGCGCGGATGCTCTACAACCTCGCACAGCAGGGCCAGGCGCCGGCCAGGCTCGGCCGCGTGAACCGCAACGGCGTGCCGGTGTACGGCGTGCTCCTGTCGGTCGCGCTGCTGCTGATTGGCGTGCTGCTGAACTATCTTGCGCCGCAGCACGTATTCGTGTGGCTGACGTCGGTGTCGACGTTCGGCGCGATCTGGACGTGGTGCGTGATCCTGGTCGCCCAGATGCGCTTTCGCCGCACGCTGTCGGCCGACAAGATCGCGCGCCTGCCGATCCGCGTGCCGTTCTATCCGCTCGGCTCGTTCGTCGCGCTGGCGTTCCTCGCGCTGGTCGTCGTGCTGATGGCGTTCTCGCCGGATACGCGCGTCGCGCTCGTGATCGGCCCCGTGTGGATCGTGCTGCTGGGCATCGCGTACGCGGTGTTCTACGCGAACCGCCCGGCGACGTCGGTATCGACGAAGTCATAAGCGACGCGGGCAACGCGCGCTGCGCCACGCGCCGGAAATGGGGACGCGGCGCAGCGCGGTCCGCACGCGTGTTGATCGCGATCATGCACGCGCGGCCCGGGCGTCATATGCTGTTTGAATCGCTGTCCGCGCTTCGCGTGGCCATCCGCCGATTCCTGCGACCGCGCCGGCCGTCCGGCCGCCGCGTGTCGCTGCCACGCGAAGCTCCGGGCGTCGTTTCACGACGATGCACCCGCAAGGAGGCCTTCGCCATGCAATCCACCCAGTCCGTCCCGCCGCTTGCCCGGATCGCGCTGGCCGTCGACCCGACGCCGGAATCGCTGTCCGCCGCGCGCTACGTGAGCACGCTGCTGCGTCCCGGCATGCGGGTGCGCATCGTCTGCGCAATCGACAATCCGCGTCTCGTGCTGCCCGACATCCCGCGCATCGACGCGTTGCTGACGTCGGCGCGCGAGGACATGGTGCGCGAAGCGCAGACGGTGCTCGCACGCACGGCCGCGCTGTTCGCCGGCGCCGGCGTGGAACTCGAGCAGGCGATCATCGATACGTCGGTCACGGGCGGCACGGTGGCCAATGCGCTCGCGAACGACACGTCGACCTGGCAGGCCGACGTGCTCGTGGTCGGCGCGAATCCGCATCACGGGCTGCTGCGGCTCGTCGAAGGCGCGATGTCCGACACGCTCGCCACACGTGCGCGCTGCGCGTTGCTGATCGTGCCGGCCAACTATGCGCGGCCGTCCGACGGGCCGCTGCAGCGTCTGATGTTCGCGGTCGACGGCAGCGAGCCGTCGTTGCATGCGGTTCATGTCGGGCTCGGCTTCGCGGCGCCGACGACGCTGCTGTACGCGGCTTATGTCGTCGATCGCGCGGTTCGTCTGACCGATATCGTGCCGGTGCGCGCGCTCGAGGATGCGTATCGCGCGGAGGGCGAGGATGCGCTCGCGCGCATCGGCCCGGTATTGCATGCCACCGGGAACCCGACCAAGCGCGGCATCGTCGAAACCCGTCCGACCAGCGACGACGTCGCGCACGCGCTGATGCGCGACGCCGTGCACTGGCATGCGGAACTGCTGGTGGTCGGCACGCACGGCCGGCGCGGTATCGCCGCGTGGCTGATCGGCAGCGTCGCGCGCCGCGTCGCCCATCTCGCGCAGGTACCGGTGCTGCTGGTGCGCGGTGCCGCGTGAATGTCGCGGCGAAGCACATACGAAGCGGACATTCGTTGACCTGCATCAGAAACGGCGTGAATCGCGCGTGAGACATTGACGCAATGTCGCACGTGGCAGAGGGTTCGCGCCCGAGCGCGATACGTGCGGCCGGATGCATCCGTCGTGCGGCGTCCGGCGTCGTTTGGCGCCGATCATTTTCCGGAACCGGGCCATGCATCGCATGGCGCGATCCGATCCAGAACTCTCTGGCACGAGGGTAGGCAGCAGACTGCTGCCTTGGGCGACGGACGGGGTGTCGATCACCCCGTCCGCTTCCCCGGCCCCGTCGAACCGCTTTCCTCGCAGGAATTTTCTTCGTTGATGTCGCCGTGCGGAACGGCGTGTCATGGCAGGTATTGGCACGCGATCGCGCGGTTGCGGATCGGTGTGGACGGCGGCAGGCGCTCGCTGCCGACGTATCGACGCAGCCGCGATGCGGCCTCGTGCCGCGTGGGCTGCGTTCGTGCGTGCAGGCGTGGGTTGTCAGGCCGCTACGTGATGCGAAGCGCGCGCAGGTCGTGCCGGCGGCCGGCGCTGCGGCATACGCGTGCGCGACGATGTGCGCCATGCAATCGTCCTCGTGTGCTGGGGGAGCGATTGCGCAGTCGCGGCCAGCCGGGGCGGGTCTTGCGGCGCGGTTCCGGTACGACCGCCGCATCGCCAGCGACATCGGCCCGTGCGCACAGTGCGGCGGCGAACCGCTGCAGCGCGAGCACCGACCCTGCGACGCTCTGGTATTTTTCGCGGCCGATCTGCCCGTCGAGCGTGACGAGCAAACCCGACTCGCGCGCGAGCGCGAGCAGCGCGTCCAGGTCTGCGGGCGGGCGGATGCCGGCCTGCGCCGCGGGAGCGGCGTGCGCACGGGTGCGCCGCTGTCCGTCCCGGGCCCGGAAGTTACGAGGTGCCATGGTTGGTCTCCTGCGCCGGACCCCGCGTGCCGGCTCGACGGCCGGCTGAGCGATGACCCGGTATGAACGCTCAGTTCATGACGTCAGTATCGACCCGGCGGCGGGCGTTGCCAATCGGCGCGCGCTGAAGTCGTTGTCAGGCATTGCGCGCGACCTATCGGAATCCGCTGACACGCAAGGCGGACGATCCGCCGCGGCGCCGCGGTTCGGCACCGCCGCGCACGGCACCGGCGCCTCGATCCGGTGCATTCCGACTGACGAATTGCCGCCGCTGCCGGGCTTGACGCAGGTTTTCGGCCGGACTAACTTTCCCACTGCATCGACGTCGCGCGGCGTTTCATTTCCCGCTCGATCGACGGTGCCGCGCCTCGGGGTGGCGTGGCAATGCTTCCAGTGGTTCGCGGGCGATCTGCACCGCGGGCGCTGTGCGCGCACTGGTCCTTCGGCGGATCGGGGCGACGGTATGCAACGTACCGTTGATCGAGCGCAAACACGCTTCGGCGCATCGCACGCCGGGCGGCCGTCCAGTCTCCAAACTTCCGGTAGCGTCATCTTTTCGTTCCTCGACCGTCAGGAGCCCGTCGATGTCACAGGACAATTTGCTCGATTCACTCAAGGAAGTCGCCGAACGGCGCGCAATCGGCGCCGACCAGTTGCGTACGATGCTCGACGACGAAGTGCGTGCGCTGTCGTCCGACGCGCGCGTGCACGACTACATCCATGTGTTCGCGATTCGCCACCTGCGCGAACGGATGCGCAGGCAGGACGAACTCGAAGGCGACACGCCGTCCGGCACGCCGCATCGCGAACCGGATCAGGCGATGAGTCGCCGTCTGTGAAAGACGGGCGCCGCGGGCCGGCCCGTTCCCTGCGGCGTCTGCGCAATCGTCCTGACAGCGGACTGACAGTCATCATCGGCTTTCGTCAGACGATTTACTAAATTGTCGCGACGGCCTCAAGTAAGCGGCGCGAATGCCGTATACCCGGTGAATTCGTCCACCGGGCGTTCGCGCTCCCTTACCGAGTCGTTGCCATGTTCTCGTCCATCCGGACCCGTATCCTCGCCGCGTGCGTTGCCATCGTCGTATTCGCGCTCGTCGCCACCACGCTGATCAATTACTTCATCGCGCACTCGTACAACGACGACGCGATCGACCGCAACCTCACGTCCGTCGCCAGCGGCCACGTGGTCGGCATCGGCGACTGGGTCGCGACCCGGAGCCAGATGATCGCGTCGCTGCAGGACGCCGCGCTGTCGCCCGATCCGGTGCCGGTCTTCAAGCAGATGGCCGCGGCCGGCGGCTTCACGAACGTCTACGTCGGCTACGCGGACAAGGTGTTCCATTTCTCCGACCCGACCGGCATCGGGTCCGACTACGATCCGACCAGCCGTCCGTGGTACAAGCAGGCCGCGCAGGCCGGCAAGCCGGTCGTCACGCCGCCGTACATCGACGCCGGCACCGGCAACCTGGTCGTCACGTTCGCGGTGCCGATCCTGCGCGACGGCGGGTTGAAGGGCGTCGTCGCAGCCGACGTCGCGATGGACAGCGTGATCGCGAACGTGAAGTCGATTCGCCCGACGCCCGCGAGCTTCGGGATGTTGATCGACAGCAGCGGCCACATCGTCGCGCATCCCGACGCGAAGCTCACGCTGAAGCCGGTCACCGACGTGTCGCCCGAACTCGGCGCGATCAGCGCGGCGTCGCTCGCCGGCGCGAGCGCGCCGGTCGAAGTGCACGTCGGCGGCGACGCGAAGCTGGTGCGCGCGCAGGCCGTGCCGGGCACCGACTGGTATGCGCTGGTGCTGCTGGACAAAGCCGACGCGACGGCCGGGATGCGCTCGCTGCTGACCGCGTCGCTGATCACGCTGGTGGTGATCGTCGGCGTCGCGTCGCTGATCGTCGGCGCGATCACCACGACCGCGTTCCGCCGCCTGTCGCAGGTGCGTCAGGCGATGGCGTCGATCGGCTCGGGCACGGGCGACCTCACGCAGCGCCTGCCGGCCGAAGGCCGCGACGAGGTGGCCGACATCGCGCGCTCGTTCAACAGTTTCGTCGACAAGCTGAATGACGTGATGCGTCAGATTCGCGATGCGAGCGAGTCGGTGCGCACGGCCGCGAACGAAATCGCCGCCGGCAACCAGGACTTGTCGTCGCGCACCGAATCGGCTGCGGCGAGCCTCGAGGAAACGGCCGCGTCGATGGAGGAAATCACCGCGACGGTCGGCCAGTCGGCCGCTGCCGCCGGCCAGGCCGACGAACGCGCGGCCGCTGCGTCGCGGATCGCGTCGCACGGCGGCGTGGTCGTGTCGGACGTGGTGACGACGATGGAGAAGATCGAGGAAGCGTCGGGCCGGATCGGCGACATCATCGGCGTGATCGACGGGATCGCGTTCCAGACCAACATCCTCGCGTTGAACGCGGCCGTCGAAGCGGCACGCGCGGGCGAGCAGGGCCGTGGGTTCGCGGTGGTCGCACAGGAAGTGCGCAGCCTCGCGCAGCGCAGCGCGCAGGCCGCACGCGAAGTGAAGGTGCTGGTCGAATCGACGGTCGCGAGCGTGTCGGCCGGGTCGGGGCAGGTGCGCCAGGCCGGCGACACGATGCGCGAGATCGTGTCGAACGTCACCAACGTGACGACGATCATCTCCGAGATCACGCACGCGGCGAATGAGCAGACGCGCGGGATTCAGGAAGTGAATCGCGCGGTCACGCAGCTTGACGAAATGGTGCAGCAGAACGCGGCGCTCGTCGAACAGTCGACCGCGGCCGCGACCGCGCTGCAGACGCAGGCGAACGCACTCGCATCGACGGTCGGGCAGTTCAAGGTCGCCTGACCTGAGCGGAGCGGGGCGACGCGGATCGGCAATCAGTCGATCCGTGCGCCCGCGCTGCGCGTGACGGTGCTCGCCGTCACGGGTTGCCGTCGTCGCGCATCAGCGCGAGGCGGTTGTAGAGGGTCTTCAGGCTGATGCCGAGCGCTTTCGCGGCTTGCGGCTTGTTGCCGTCGAAGTGATCGAGTGTCGCCGCGATGAAGCGCTGCTGCACATGGTGCAGCGTCGCGCCGAGCGGCAGCGCCATCGCATCGTCCGACGTGTGGTCGGGCAGCATCGTCGGCTTTGGCAGCGTGACGTCGATCCCGTCGTCCGCAAGGATGTACGCGCGCTCGAGCGTGTTGTGCAGCTCGCGCACGTTGCCGGGCCACGAATACGCGCGCAGCGCCGCGATCGCCGCATCGGTCAGCCGCTTGTGCGAGCGGTGCCGCGTATTGAGCGTGTCGACGAATTCGTGTGCGATCGTCTCGACGTCGCCGTCACGCTGGCGCAGCGGCGGCACGTACAACGCGAACGCGGCGAGGCGGTAGAACAGGTCCTCGCGCAGCCGGCCGTCGCGCACGGCTTCGGCCGGATTGTGACGGGTCGCCGACAGGATGCGCACGTCGAGCGGAATCGACTCGGTGCCGCCCACCCGCACGATCGTGTTCGATTCGAGCGCCCGCAGCAGCTTCACCTGCAGCGACGCGGGCATTTCCGCGATCTCGTCGAGCAGCAGCGTGCCGCCGCACGCGGCTTCGAAGAATCCTTCGCGCTGCGCGACCGCGCCGGTGAAGCTGCCTTTCTCGTGACCGAACAATTGCGCCTCGGCGATATCGGCCGGAATCGCACCGCAGTTGACGGGCACGAACGGCCCGTCGCGACGCGTGCTGAGGTCGTGCAGCCGGCGCGCGACGATATCCTTCCCGACCCCGCTTTCGCCGGCAATCATCACGCTCGCGCGGGTCGGCGCGATTTTCTCGATTCGGCCGAGCAGCGTGCGCATCGCGGCGGAGCGGCCGGACAGCCGGCGTGCGTCGGCGCGCTGTTTCGAACGGTTGGCGGATTCAGCCATGGGTTCAGGCGGGCCGGTTTGAAAATCGGCACCGCGCGTTTCCTTCGTTGCAATATTTATCATGACAGCGAAACGCAACGGAAGGTGCCGTAGTATAGAAATTTCCAATGCGCGGGCCGATGGTGCAAGGAATGCTCGATCGCTGCGGTCAGTTCTCCCGGCGGTGCGTTTTTACAGCGCTTCAATGAAAAATCGAAAGGCGGGTGCAATCGCACGCGCGCCAATGCAGCGTCCGGCCGATCGGCGGCGCCGGCGGTGGCCCGGTGTCCGGGGCTGTGGCGCGCGGTAGCGAGCGTTCTCGTCCCGGGTACGTCCGTTGCTGAGGCTTGTAGGCTCGCCCGGCACGCTCGATGGCATGCCGTTGCATGGCGGTCGCCGGCGCGATGCAAGGAAACGATGAGGACCTTTACCCGTGAGCTGTTGCGGCAGGGCGCATGGGTCGTGTTGGCCGTCGGGGTGGCGTCCGCGCTGCAGGCGTGGGCGATTCGCGCCGTCGGCGTGCATGAACCGTTTGCACCGCTGCCTTTCTATGCAGGTGTCGCAGCTGCCGCATGGCTGACGTCGTTCGCCGGCGGGCTGGCCGCGACGGCGGCCAGCGTGGCCGTGATCGCCGTGCTGTGGTGGCCGGATGCGCCGCTGGCCGCGCTGCTCGCGCAGGCCGGCGCGTTCATCGCGATCAGTTTCGTCGAGTGCGTGCTGGTGATGGCCGTGAAGCCGCTGCTCGCGAGCGACCGGCTGCGCGGTGCGGTCGATGCCGACGAGGACGCCGCGCGGATACCGCGACGCGAACCGGCTCCCGCGGCGCGCTCGCTCGACGACACCCTGTTGCGCCGGGTGGTCGATGCATCGCCCGACGCGATCGTCGGTGTCGATGCCGCGCGGCGGATCACGAGCTGGAATCCGGCCGCCCGGCGCCTCTTCGGCATGGACGCCGCGACGGTGATCGGACGCGACATGACGACGCTGATCGCGCCGCGCTGGCTGCGCCGGCACCCCGTCCCTGCCTCGTTCTCGAACGCGCGCGCGCCCTCCGGCCCGCTCGATATCCTCTGCTTGCGCCGCGACGGCGGCCGCTTTCGCGCGACCGTCGCGGCATCGCCGATCGTCGACGCCCAGGGCACCTGCAGCGGTTTGTCGATGACGCTGCGCGAGGCGGGCGAGCGTCGCCGCGAAGAGCGGCGCGACACGCGTTCGTTGCGTGGCGCGCGCGATGCACGCGTGCAGGCCGACGAGTCGAACCGGATGAAGGATGAGCTGCTGGCCACCGTGTCGCACGAGTTGCGCACGCCGCTGAACGTGATCTACGGCTGGGTCGAGGTGCTGCGCAGCGCCGACGGTCAGGGGTTCGCGCACCAGGCGATCGACGCGATCGACCGGAGCGCGCGATCGCTGTCGCACATGGTCGGCGACCTGCTCGACGCATCGTCGCTCGCGACCGGCCGCATGCGCCTCGAACGCATGCCGGTCGACCTCGTGCGCATCGTGCGCGAAGCGGTGCGCGAACTCAGTGCGAGCGCCGAGGCGAACGGGCTCCAGCTGTCGACCGACTGCACGATGGCCAACTGCGTGATCTCTGCCGACGGCGAGCGTCTGCGCCAGGTGCTGTCGAACCTGCTGTCGAACGCGATCAAGTTCACGCCGCCGGGCGGACGCGTCAGGATCTCGCTGACGCGCGCCGGCGCGCGCGTCCGGCTGTCGGTCGCCGATACGGGACAGGGCATTTCCGCGGAACGCCTGCCGCATCTGTTCGATACGTTCAACCGGCCCGCAGGCGCGTCGGCGTCGCCCAAGCGTGGCCTCGGGCTCGGGCTGTCGATCGTGCGCAACATCGCACGGCTGCATGGCGGCGAAGTCGCGGCGACGAGCGACGGCGCCGGGCGCGGCACGACGGTCGCGGTCATGCTGCCGGTCGATTCGGACGGCGACGAGTCGTTCGGCCACCCGATGCGGCCGAGCGGCGCATCGACCGCGGTCGCGCTCGACGGCCAGCGCGTGCTGGTCGTCGACGACGACGCGACGTCGCGCGCGAGTCTCGCCGCGGCGCTCGAAACGCTGGGCGCGCAGGTGTCGACCGCGCAATCGGGGCACGACGCGCTCGATGTCGTCGCGCAGCAGCGCCCGAGCGTCGTGCTGTCCGATCTCGCGATGCCGGACGGCGACGGCTTCTGGCTGCTCGACCATATCCGGCATCTGCCGGACGGCCGCGCATGCTTGCCGGTCGTCGCGGTGACCGCGCATGCGGGCAGCACGGACCGCCACCGCGTGATGGCCGCCGGCTTCGATGCGTATCTGTGCAAACCGGTCGACATGCCGACGCTGGCGAGCGTGATCGTCGACGTATCGCCGGGCGACCGGAAGGCCGGGAGCGGCCCCCGTCGCTGACGTGCGGGCCGCATCCGCTCACCCATCGGGAGGCGAGATGAAAGGATCGGAAAACACGCTGCGCGAGGGCGTCCCCCGGGCGTTGGCACGCATCCGGCGCATACCGCCGGTCGTGCGGATCGCGAGCATACTGATGCTGTCGTGTGCATGGGTCGCGCTGCCTCGCTACGCGTCGGCGGACGAAAGCGTTCGGGCGAAGCTCGCGAGCCAGGCGTCGGCCGTCGGCAGCCAGCTTCGCGATGCGACGCTCGCGTCCCGTACCCGGGCCGTGCTCGTCGCCGAGCGGGGGCTGGCGTCCGACGACATCGACGTGCAGGTTCACGGCCGCGTGGCCGAGCTGACGGGCAGTGTGCCCGACGCGCCGCAACACGCGACCGCGGTTCGGGCCGTGCACGACGTCGACGGCGTGCGCAGCGTGCGCGACACGCTGCAGATTCGCCGGAAGTAACGTGATGCGCGGGCAAGCGTCGGGGCCGATCGGGCGTCGCGCGCCTCGCGGCCCTGCGCGGCACCAGGCAGGAGGGTTCGACATGGACACCATCATCGCGGGCCGTTTCTCGACGCTCGAGCGGGCGGAGCGCTGCGCGGAACAACTGCGCGGCCACACCATGCATCGGGACGACGTGAAGGTCTTCTTTCTCAATCCACCGGGGCAACACGCGCTGTTCTGGCTCGGCGGCGACGCCTATGCGGATTCCGCGGCGCGCCCGGGCGGCATCGGTGCGCTGGAGGGCGTGGCCATCGGCGCGGTCGTCGGGCTGGCGGGCGCCGCGCTGCTGTATCTCGGCGGGCTCCATTCGCCGCTCGCGTGGATCGGCGTGCCGCTGGTCGGCGGCTACGTCGGCGCGTTGTGCGGTGCGCTCGGCAAGATGAGCGGCGATGCGCCGGAAGGCCATGGTGCGCTGAAACAATGCGAGAACGGCGTCGTGCTGGCGGCGCACGTCACGCGGCGCACGGCGATGTTCGCGGAGCGCACGCTGCTGGCGGGCGGCGCATTGTCGATCGAGCGCGTCGAAGGCGCATGGCAAAAAGGTGCGTGGACCGATTTCTTCACGTCCGCGCATCGCCCCGCATGACGCGCGCATCTGCGGCGTTCGGGCCGCCGGAGCCTTCGGCGGAGCCGGGGAGCGGGATGGAACCGGACGAGAAGAACCGGAGCGGATGCCGATCCACGGGACGCGCAGGCATCGCGCGCAGGCTGGTATCGGGCATGCTCGCGACGTGTTGCGCGCTGGCGGTCGTACCCGCGTGCGCGCAGGCGGCGAGCGCCTCGTCGGTGCGGGTCGCGCCGGGCGTCGTGCGCCCCGGCGAGACCGCCGACGAGGCCGACATGACACGGCGGCCCACCGGCATCGACGCCGAATTCGTCGACAAGGCGAGCATCGTCGGCAGGGCGCAGTTGCAGGCGAGCCAGCTTGCGCTCGACCGGTCGTCGAACCCGGACGTGACGGCGTTCGCGCGCCGGATGGTCGACGATCACGGCCGTGTCGCCAGCGCATTGCGCCGGCTCGGCGCGCAAAAGGGCGTGCCCGTGCAGGCGCGGATGCTCGTCGATCCGGCCGTGAGCGCGCTGCGAATCAAGCAGGGCCGGGCATTCGATATCGGATACGTCCAACTGGCGGGGCCGCATGCGCATGAGGCAATGATCCGGCTCTACGAGGCGGAAGCGCACAGCGGCCGCGACCCGCAGCTTCGCGCATTCGCGGCCGATACGTTGCCGATGCTGAAGGCACACCTGACGGCCGCCAGGCAGCTCGCGCAGACGGTCGCGGCCGCGCACTGAGCGTGTGAGCGTGGCCGGAACCGCGCGAGGCGCTGCGCCACGTCATGAGTCAGGGCCGCCGGGTATCGCTCTCCGGGCCGCCCGGCGACGCTCTGTCCGTTGTCATCGCAGTGTCCGGGTCAAAGGGGCGCCGCGCGTGCCGCGGGGCCGCACGGACGAAGGGGCGCCGCTCAGCGACGCCGCGGCAATGACACGTCCTCGAGCGTGTTGGCCAGCTCGTCGCGTGCCGGGCCACCCGCGCGGGTCGCGATGTCGCCGAGCGACACGATGCCGACGAGTTGCTTGTTGCCGTCGAGTACCGGCATCCGGTGCAACTGCACGTCGGCCATCCGCTGCTGCACGTCGCCGACGCCATCGTCCTCCACACACCACTGCACGGGCGCGGATGCGACCGCCGTCACGGGCGTATCGGGCGAATGGCCGTGCGACAGCGCGCGCACCGCGAGGTCGCGATCCGTCACGATCGCGACGAGCCCGGTGCCGTCGCAGACCGGCAGCACGCCGATGTCGAAGCGCTGCATCAATTGGGCCGCATGGCGAATCGTGTCGGTGGGCGCGACGCACACCACGTCGCGCGACATGATCTCGTTGACGCGATACATGAACGCCTCCTTCGTGAGCGAGACGATGCGTGAGCAGGATGCGTGCAGCGTTCAGCCGGCACGCGCCGGGCCTGCGCGGCCGGGGCCACGGAGAAATTTGCCAGCGCGCTTGTACATCTTCCACGGCGGGAGCCGTGGCCGGGCCGCGTGCGACGTCAGTGGCCGACGCCCGTGATCACGACGATTGCGAGGACCAGCGCGCTCTCGATCGCGGCCAGCGCCGCGACGCCCGCGGCGCCGCTGACTTCATGCCACGCGCGTTCCATGCGTTTCATCTGTTTCGCTCCAGGCGATCCGGCCTGTCGATACGCTGGCGCGCAGCTCGGGCCGGGATGCCGCCGTCAGCCGTGATCGCGGGGCGGTGGTGGGGTGTCGGGTGCGCGACGGTCGCGCTCGCCGGACGGTTTGGCGGGGTCGATGCGGGTCGCGCCGCCGACGGCGGGCGGGTCGCTGGCCGGAAACGTCTCTTCGAGCCCTTCGTCGATGCGTTCCTCCGTCTTGTCTTCGGACGGCGGGCGCGACGTGGCGAGCCGGAATACTCCGGCAGCCGGTGACACGGCGTCGCGGCGGCCGGTGGCGTGAGCGGTCATGATCGAACCTCCTTTACGGGTAGCGACGGACGCAAGCGCCGTGCCGCGTAGCGGCGGCATGACCCTTGCAGCGATCGAGCCGCCGGGACCGACGGACGCGAGGCCCGCCCGCCGCCGGCGTGGACGAGAGGAAATCGTGATGAATGAACCCACGGAAAGGATACGTTACGACGCGAACGTGTGCGACGGCGATTTCGGTCAGGTGCGCGCGCGTTTCGATACCTGGAAGCGCGAATCGCCGACCTGTCGCCCGGAGCGGCGCCTGTTCGCCGGCAAGGACGAGGTGCGTGAACTGAACCATGCCGTCTACGAGGGGCCGGCAAGCGCGCAGCGGGCGCTGGTCGCGCGCTGCGCGCCGTCCGATCCGTTCGCGCTTGCCGTGCAGCTTGCCGCGAAAGGGCGCACGATGTGGCTCGTGATGGCGGCTTGCGACGGGTGAGCGACCGCATGGTGTCGCTGGGGGCACCGGGCAGGCATGTCGCTTGCGCGCGCTCGCCGCGCCAATCGACACGCGCGAGCCGCCGCGCAGGAGTGACATGAACACGTCAGCCACGCTGCACCGTCCCGAACCGATCCCCGACGTCGAGCCCGACCCGACGTGGCCCGAGCACGACGATCCGGTGGATCCGCCCGTGCCGGCGGGGCCGCCGCAGGGCGACCCGCCGTCGCGACCGCCGCCGATGCGGATGCCGGGCGGATGCAGCGAACCGCAGCCGGCCGCGCGATCATTGAAAGGAGGACCATCATGGACATTCACGTGCAATCGCCGGACAAGCGCGCGATCGCTCAGGTGCTGGGCCGCTATTTCGAGTCGCGTTCGTTGCGCTATCACATCGAGGAATTGCCGGGCGGCGTGCTGCATATCGGCTTTCGCGCGAGCGGCCGCCCGGTTGCCGTCACCGTATCGTTCGACGATTCCGCGTACGACACCTACACGCACTGGGACGCGAGCCAGAAGCAACTCGCGCTCGGACGGCTCGCGGACGGCTTCTCGCGCATGATGTCGACACGCAGTCCCGCCGCGCTCGCCGGCGATTACCACGTCGAGCGTTTCTGATTCCGCAACGATCCACCGGCGCGTGCCGGAGTCCGGCAAAGTGCCCGCATGCAATGGGCGCTTTGCGGCTTCGCGCGTGTCGCGTAGGATGTCCCTTAATTCAGCGCACACTACGTTCGCGCCGTCGGCAGTCTGTCGTGGCAGCCGATCAAGCGCGACGCGCTTTCCCTGAGGTTCGTTTTGCGCAACCGACGGAGACCGCCTTGACGACCATTGCTCGCCCGCCGTTGTCATCCGCCACGCGCCGGTTCGTATCCGGCCTGTCGGCCTTCGCCGCGCTCGCGGCATCCGGCGCGCGCGACGCGTCGGCGCAGACGCCTTCGCCGCTCGGCGAATGGCAATACTCGGCGGGCGTCCCGCTGCAGAAGCTGTTCAATCCGGACGTGCCCACGTGGCAGGTGAGCGTCGGTGCCGCGATGACGCTGCAGCCGCGCTATGCGGGCTCCGATCGCTATCGCGTGCTGGGCGGCCCGAATTTCGACGTGCGCTATCGCGACCTGTTCTTCCTGTCGACGGGCGAGGGGCTTGGCGCGAACGTGCTGCGCGGGCCGAACTGGCGCGTGAGCATGTCGGTCGGCTATGACCTCGGGCGCCGTTCGGCCGACGATCTCGAACACCTGAACGGCCTCGACAACATCAATGCGGCGCCGGTGATGAAGCTCGCGGCCGACTACGTGATCTCGAAGGATTTCCCGCTCGTGCTGCGCGCCGATGTCCGCCGCAGCATCGGCGGCTCGAACGGCTGGGTCGGCGATTTCTCCGCGTACATGCCGATGCCGGGCAGCAACGATAATTTCTTCTGGTTTGCGGGGCCGACCGTGTCGTTCGCCGATTCGCGCTACATGAACAGCTGGTTCGGCGTGAGTCCGGGTGCGTCGGCGCGTTCCGGGCTGCCGACCTATTCGGCGAGCGCCGGGATGAAGTCGTACGGCGCGGGCGTGACGATGGTCTGGTTCGTCAACAAGCACTGGTTCGTGACGATGGACGGCGCGATCGAACAACTGGTGGGTCGCGCGCGGCGCAGCCCGATCACGCAGCAGTCGACGAACGGCGTGTTCGACATGTCGGTGAATTACCAGTTCTGAGCGGAATCGGGCCGGGCAGGCCATCGGCGGCGTGCGGCATTTTCCGTCACATTTGATATGATTCCGACCTGTACAAACGTACAGTGATCGATCCCCGTGACGCCTGCATCGCCGACGCCTCCGGCGTTTTACTACCTGACCAATTTCGAGCGCGCGCTGACCTGGCTCGGCGAGCGTTACGACGACCTGATCGACGAGCGCGAGCACGCGTTTTTGCGTCATTTCCCGCAGTTGCCGCAGGCATCGCGCGCGTTGCTCGTGCGGATGCTGATGCGCAACGGGTCCGACTTCCGCGCCAGCAAGCTCGTCTACGACGAAATCGGCTGCCCGCACGACGCGGCCGGGCCGCTCGTCGCGCTCGGCTGGGTCGATCCGGCGCCCGCGCTCTCGCTCGACGAACTGTTCGCACTGTCGACCAAGGCCGATCTGCTGAAGGTGTTCCCGGCGCTCGCCGCGCACGCGGGCGAACGCAAGCCCGAATGGCTGGAGCGGCTGCGGCCCGCACACGATGTCGCGCAACCGCTCGATGCATGGTTCGAACCGGCCGACGATCGCGTGCTGCGCGTGACGGTCGGCGCACTGTGCGACCGGCTGCGGCTGATGTTCTTCGGCAATCTGCATCAGGACTGGAGTGAATTCGTGCTCGCCGATCTCGGCGTGTTCCAGTACGAGAGCGTGCCGTTCGCGCCGTCGTCGCGCGCGTTCCAGCAGCGCGACGACGTCGATGCGTACCTCGCGTTGCAGACCTGCCGCGACGCGCTCGACGCATGGCCCGACGACCTGCCGTTCGATGATCTGCTGCGTGCCATCGACGCGGTGAGTTGCACGCAGCCGTGGCTCGCGACGCGCCGCGCGAAGCTGCTGTTCACGCTCGGGCAAATCTGCGAGCGCCGCGCCGACTGGCCCGCCGCGCTCGATGCGTATGTGCGCAGCGCATGGCCGGGCAGCCGCCATCGACGCATGCGTGTGCTCGAACGCTGCGGCCGCGACGACGACGCGCTCGCGCTGGCGCTCGACGCGCGCAACGGCTTCGAAAGCGACGAGGAGCGCCAGCGCGTCGAACGGATGCTGCCGCGTTTGCAGCGGCGTGCCGGGCAGCAGGTCGAACGCGCGCGTGCCGCGGCGGACGTGCCGCGCGAGACGCTCGTGCTGGCGCGCCCCGACGCGTTCGTCAGCGTCGAATTCGCGGTGCGCGATCATCTTGCGCAGCCTGAAGCGCCGGTTCATTACGTCGAGAACACGCTGATCAATTCGCTGTTCGGGCTGCTGTGCTGGGAGCCCGTGTTCGCGGCCGTGCCCGGCGCGTTCTTTCACCCGTTCCAGCGCGGGCCGGCCGATCTGCATGCGCCCGATTTCGCGATGCGCCGCACCGACGCGTTCGCCGCCTGCTTCGCGCAGCTCGACTCGGGCGCCTATCGCGACACGATCCAGCGTCACTACGCGACCAAGGCGGGGCTGCAATCGCCGTTCGTGTTCTGGGGCGTGCTGACCGACGAACTGCTCGACGAGGCACTGGCATGCCTGCCGCCCGAGCATCTGCGGCTGTGGTTCACGCGCCTGCTCGCGGATATCCGCAGCAACCGCTCGGGGCTGCCCGATCTCGTCCGCTTCTGGCCCGGCGAGCGGCGCTATGAGCTGATCGAGGTGAAGGGCCCCGGCGACCGGCTGCAGGACAACCAGACGCGCTGGCTCGCATACTGCATCGCGCACGGTATTCCGGTGCGCGTCGTCGACGTCGAGTGGGCGGGTGTCGGTGTCGAGCCGGCCGAAGCGGCGGGGCTGTCCGCATGAGCTATGTCGTCGCGGTGCGGGCGATGTGCGAGTTCACCGCGCGGCGCGGCGATCTCGACCTGCGCTTCACGCCCGCGCCGACCGCGCTCGAAGGGATCGCGGGCCACGGCGCCGTCACGTCGAAGCGCGGCGCGCGCTATGAAACCGAGATCGCGCTGACCGGCACGTGGGGCACGCTCACCGTGCGCGGACGCGCGGACGGCTATGATCCGGTCGCGAACCGGCTCGAGGAAATCAAGACCTATCGCGGCAGCCTCGATGCGATGCCGGCCAATCACCGCGCGCTGCACTGGGCGCAGGCGAAGGTCTATGCGCACCTGATGTGCGACGCGCGCGGCCTTCCGGAAATCGACGTCGCGCTCGTGTATTTCGACATCGTGTCCGAGCGCGAGACCGTGTTGACCGACACGCTGGGCGCGAGCGAGCTCGCCGCGTTCTTCGCCGAGCAGTGCGCCTGTTTCGTCGGCTGGGCCGAGCGCGAAACCGCGCATCGCACGGCTCGCGATGCGGCGCTGCGCGCGCTGACGTTTCCGCACGGGCAATTCCGTAGCGGGCAGCGCGAACTGGCCGTGTCGGTCTATCGCGCGGCGCGCGACGAACGCTGCCTGATGGCGCAGGCGCCGACCGGTATCGGCAAGACGGTCGGCACGGTATTTCCGTTGCTGAAGGCGTGTGGCGAGGGCGAACTCGATCACGTGTTTTTCCTGACCGCGAAGACGCCCGGGCGCGCGCTCGCGCTCGAAGCGGCGACGACGCTCGGCGCCGGCACGCCGGCGCTGCCGCTGCGCGTGCTGGAGCTCGTCGCGCGCGACAAGGCGTGCGAGCATCCGGACAGCGCATGTCACGGCGAATCGTGTCCGCTCGCACAGGGCTTCTACGACCGGCTGCCGGCCGCGCGCGACGCGGCGATCGATGCCGGCTTGCTCGATCGCGCGACCGTGCGCGAGGCGGCGCTCGCGCACGATGTCTGCCCGTACTACCTCGCGCAGGAGCTGGCGCGCTGGTCGGACATGGTGATCGGCGACTACAACTACTACTACGACGGCAGCGCGATGCTGCACACGCTCGCGCAGCAGAACCAGTGGCGCGTCGGCGTGCTCGTCGACGAGGCGCACAACCTGCTCGATCGCGCACGCAAGATGTACAGCGCGTCGCTCGACCCGTTCGCGTTCGCCGCCGCGCGCGAGGCCGCGCCGGTGGCGTTGCGCAAACCGTTCGACCGGCTCGCGCGCGCGTGGGGCACCCTCAATCGTGCGCAAACCGAGCGCTATGCCGCGTATCCGGACATTCCGGGCCCGATCGTATCGGCCGTGCAGAACCTCGTCTCGGCGATCGGCGAACATCTGACCGATGCACCGCGTGCGAACGGCGACGCGCTGCTGCGCTTTCATTTCGAGGCGATCCAGTTCGGCGTGCTCGCCGACGCATTCGACAGCGCGTCGATCTTCGATGCGACGCTGCACGGCGAGCCGCTGCCGCGCGAATCGGGGCTCGACGGCGTTGCGCCGGCCGCGCGCCGGCGCCGCATCCAGTCGACGCTGTGCGTGCGCAACGTGATTCCGGCTGGTTTTCTGGCGTCGCGCTACGAGGCCGCACGTGCGACCGTGCTGTTTTCCGGCACGCTGAGCCCGTTCCATTTCTATCGCGACACGCTCGGGCTGCCGGCCGATACCGGCTGGCTCGACGTCGACGGGCCGTTTCGCGCCGAGCAGCTGACCGTGCGTGTCGCGAGCCATGTGTCGACGCGCTGGCGCGATCGCGACCGTTCGCTCGAACCGATCGCGGACCTGATCGCCGCGCAGTACGCGACGCGGCCCGGCAACTACCTCGGTTTTCTCAGCAGCTTCGACTATCTCGGGCGTGTTGTCGCGCTGATGCAGGCTCGCCATCCGGACGTGCCCGTGTGGGCACAGGCGCCTGGCATGGCCGAAAGCGAGCGCGACGCGTTTCTCGCCCGCTTCGATGCGGGCGGCCGCGGCGTCGGCTTCGCGGTGCTGGGCGGGGCGTTCTCGGAAGGCGTGGATCTGGTCGGCGAGCGGCTGATCGGCGCGTTCATCGCGACGCTCGGGTTGCCGCAGGTCAACGACGTCAACGAGCAGATGCGGCGCGCGATGGATGCGCGTTTCGGCAACGGATACGACTACATGTACCTGTATCCGGGTTTGCAGAAGGTCGTGCAGGCGGCCGGGCGCGTGATCCGCACGGAGCATGACGAGGGCGTCGTGCACCTGATCGACGATCGTTACCGGCGGCGCGAGGTGCGCGACCTGCTGCCGAGGTGGTGGCGGATCGGATGAGGTCGTGGAGTGGGTCTCGGCGCCGGAAGCGTCGGGTGCCTGCGTCTACAGCACGTTGAGCATCGCGAGCGCGGCTTCCTGCAGATGCGGCAGCACGCGCCGCACGGCCGCATCGGTCGTCTCCGCGCCGATCGGCATGTTTGTGCTCAGCGCGGCAACGACTTCGCCATGACGGTTCTTCAGCGGCACCGCGATCCCGCGCACACCGACCTGCAATTGCTGTTCGATCACCGCGAAGCCTGCGTCGCGGGCGTGGTCGACCTGTTCGAGCAGGCGCGCCTTGTTGGTGATCGTGTGCGGCGTGAACGGCGCGAGTGCGGTGTCGTCGAGCCAGGTGCGGACGGCTTCCCGATCCGGATGATGCGCGAGCAACACGACGCCCGGCGACGTCAGCGGCGCCGGCACGCGCGCACCGAGCACGAAGCCCGTCGTCATCACGCGCGACACGCCGTTGCGCGCGATGAACACGAGCTCCCATCCGTCGAGCACGCTCACGTACGCCGATTCGTTCAGCGACGCGCTCAGTTGCTGCAGATACGGCTGGACCGTGCGCGGCAGGCGCGCGGAGTCGAAGTACGACCAGCCGACCCGCAGGACGCGCGGCGTGAGGCCATACAGCTTGCCGTCGGTGTACACGTAGCCGAGCGATTCGAGCGTCAGCAGGTAGCGGCGGGCGGCCGTGCGCGTGAGGCCGGTGCGGGCGGCGGCCTGGGTGGGCGTCATGCGCGCGTGCTGGCTGTCGAACGCCTCGAGGATCATCAGGCCTTTTTCGAGGCCGGCAATCCAGTCGCGTCGGTCGAGTTCGGGCTTTTTCATCGTCGGTGAGGCGCCGGGTAAGGCAGTCGGTGGGCGGTGTTCGCGCAGGAGTGAGCGATTATCGCGCAGATCGAAAACCGTGCGAATACGGTCGTGGTGCTGGAAGCGGGGTGCGGGGCGGAGAAAGATGCCGGGGTGGCACCAGCGTGGCAGTCGGAGGGGGCGCTGCCAGGGGGAATCACCCGGCGGCCGGTGGAAGCTGCCGGGCGAGTGCGAACGGGGGAGCGGCGCGGAACAGCGGCGCGAACGTCAGTCGCGCCGCATCCGGAAGGACGTTACTCGCTGCTCGTCCACTCGACGTTCGCACCGACCGAACGCAGGTTTTCGACGAAATGCGGATGTGCGCGGCGGATCGGCAGCGCGTTCATGATTTCCGAGCGGCCTTCGATGCTCGCGGCCACCATCAGCAGCGCGATCGCGACGCGGATGATGTATGGGCTTTCGACGCGCGCCGGCGTCAGTTGCAGCCCGCCGAACGTGATCAGGCGGTGCGGATCCGACAGCAGCACGTGCGCGCCGAACTTCGACAGTTCGCCGGACCAGCCGAGCGCGCCGTCGTAGACCTTGTTCCAGAACATCGCGCTGCCTTCGGCGCGCACGCCGAGCGCGATGAAGATCGGCAGCAGGTCGACCGGCAGGTACGGCCACGGTGCGGCTTCGACCTTGGTCAGGATGTTCTGCGTGAACGGCCGGCGCACGCGCAGCGGGCCGTCGCGTTCCGCGCGCGACCAGCCGTCGCGGTGCGTGACGTTCACGCCGAACTTCGCGAACGTGCGGTCGATCAGCGGGAAATGCTCCGGCGACGAGTTGCGCACCGTGATGTCGCCGCCCGTGATCGCGCCGAGCGCGAGGAACGTCGCGATTTCGTGGAAATCCTCGGCAAAGCGGAATTCGCCGCCGCCGAGCTTGCCGTCGCCCGTCACGCACAGGCGCGACGTGCCGATGCCCTCGATCGCGACGCCGATCATCGCGAGGAACTGGCAGAACTCCTGCACGTGCGGCTCGGATGCCGCGTTCATCAGCGTGGACGTGCCGCTCGCGGCCGTCGCGCACAGCGCGAAGTTCTCGGTGGTCGTCACCGACGCGTAGTCGAACCAGTGATCGTTGGCCGTCAGCGGGCCGTCGGCGCGGACGATCAGCGAATCGGGCGTGCGCTCGATGTGCGCACCGAAGCGCTCGAACACCTCGACGTGCGGGTCGATCTCGCGCACGCCGAGCGTGCAGCCCTTCACGTCGTTCTCGAGGCGTGCGACACCGAAGCGCGCGAGCAGCGGCGGAATCAGCATGATCGACGAGCGCATCGCTTCCGGCAGCCGGTGGACGGCCGGATCGAACGTCGTGTTGCGATGGTGGAGTTCGAGGATGCCTGTCGTGAAGTCGACCGACACGTCGCTGCCCAGCGCGCGGAAGATGTCGAGGATCTTGCGTACGTCGGTGATGTCCGGCACGCCGACGAGGCGCAGCGGCTGATCGGTCAACAGGGTGGCGCACAGAATCGGCAGGACGGCGTTCTTGTTCGCGGACGGCTTGATGTCCCCGCGCAGCGGGGTGCCGCCGTGGACGATGAGATTCGACATGATATGGGGGCGTATCGGTGACTGACGTAGGCCCATATGATGCCATTGGTCGGCGGGCGGCGTGGAATGTTCAGAGGGGAAAAAGGGGTTCTGCGCGTGTGATTGACGGTGTTTGACGTTGGGGGATGGCGGTGCCGTCCGGTTTGCCCGAGGAGGGTGGTTCGCGAGGGAATGACCGGCGGCGCGCGCCGGCCATTCAGCCCACCTGATTACTGCGCCGCCCGCATCCGCGCGGCGACCACCAGCGAGATCAGGCAGCCCACGGCGAGATAGCCGGCGACGAGGTGCCATGAGCCGCCGGCCATGCTGACGAGGGCCACCGCGATGAACGGCGTGAACCCGCCGCCGACGACGCTCGCGAACTGGTAGCCGACGCCCGCGCCGCTGTAACGGTATTCCGCACCGAACAGCTCGGTGAAGAGCGGTTGCTGCACGCTGACGACCATGTCGTGCGCGGCATTCGCCAGCAGGATCGAACAGATCACGATCCATACGGTCGAGCGCGACTCCAGCGCGACGAAGAACGGCACCGCGGCCGCGACGCCGATCAGCGCGCCGATCAGGTAGATGCGGCGCAGGCCGAAGCGGTCGGCCAGCCACGCGAAGCACGGGATCGTCACGCAGCTCACCGCGCCGACCAGCAGGCCGATGTTCAGGAACAGGTCGCGCGACATGCCCAGGTTGGTCGTCGAGTAGCTGAGCGCGAACGCGGTGACGATGTACATCGTGAACAGCTCGGCAAGACGCAGCGCGATGATCAGCAGGAACGCCTTCGGATGACGCGTCAGCGCTTCGAGCACCGGCAGGCGCAGCTTGCGGTTGCCGTGCTCGACCTTCTCGACGAATTCCTGCGACTCGTCCATGCTCTTGCGGACCCACAGCCCGATCAGCACCAGCACGATGCTGAACAGGAACGGCAGGCGCCAGCCCCACGACTTGAATGCGGCTTCGCCGAGCGTGTGGCTCAGGATCGACACGATCCCCGTGGCCAGCACGAGGCCGACGCCGTAGCCGACCTGCACGCCGCTGCTGTAGAACGCCTTTTTCTGCTTCGGTGCGCTCTCGACGGCCATCAGTGCCGCGCCGCCCCATTCGCCGCCGACCGCGAAGCCCTGGATCGCACGCATCAGCACCAGCAGCACGGGCGCCCACCAGCCGATCGTCGCGAAGCCGGGCAACAGGCCGATCGCGACGGTCGACAGCCCCATCAGCATCACGGTCAGCACCAGCATCCGCTTGCGGCCGAGACGGTCGCCGTAGTGGCCGAACACGACGCCGCCGAGCGGCCGGAACAGGAAGCCGACGCCAAACGTCGCGAACGCGGCGAGCGTGCCCATCGTCGGGCTGATTTTCGGGAAGAATTCGGAGTTGAATACGAGTGCCGCGACGATCCCGTACAACAGGAAGTCGTACCAGTCGACGACGGCGCCGACGAAGCTGCCGATCGCGGCCTTGCGGGCCTGACTGCGCGCTCGGGCACTGGCGGCGGTGTCGAGGGTGTCGAAGGTGGGGGTCATGACGAAGTCTCCTGGCACGGCGCATCGTGGAATCGTGGCGGCGCCGCGTCCGATGCTGTATTGAAGTCGAAGGGTGAACGGAGAATAGGGCGCGCGCCGCATCCCGGCAATTGGCCGATCGGTCAAAGTGCGCGATTATCGTTCAATGGCGTGCGATTATCGAACGATTTCCGGGTTTGCACTAGTCGGCGTGCCAATATCCCGTTCGGCCAGGGTGTGCCGCCGTGAACGATCTGGTTAAAATCTGCACCATTAAAAGCTCGCCCGATCCGCGCGAATGTCCGGCCGTTTCATCGGCCGGGTGTGCCGCCCGCACCGGGCGCGATCCCCATCGACCGCCTGCCTCCGGAGAATGGAATGCCCGGTAATTCCCACCCCCCGTCCAGCGATACGCCGCCCGTTGCCGATTCGGCTGCCAATCCGCTCGGAATGGCCGGCCTGGAATTCGTCGAGTTCGCGGCGCCGGTTCCGGAAGCGCTCGCACAACGCTTCGAGCAGCTCGGGTTCAAGGCGATCGCGCGTCATGTCAGCAAGAACGTCACGCTGTATCGGCAAGGGCAGATGCAGTTCCTGATCAACGCCGAACCCGATTCGTTCGCGGCGCGCTATGCGGAGGAATACGGGACGGGCGTCTGCGCGATCGGCATCCGCGTGGCCAGCGCACGGCGCTCGTTCGAGCGTGCGATCGAGCTGGGCGCGTGGGCGTTCGAGGGCGAGCGGATCGGCGTCGGCGAACTGAAGATTCCCGCGATCCAGGGCATCGGCGACTCGCACCTCTATTTCGTCGACCGCTGGCGCGGGCGCGACGGCCAGCGCGGCGGCGTCGGCGACATCTCGATCTTCGACATCGACTTCCGGCCGATCGACATCGCGACGGCACACACCGATCTCGACTGCGTGGGCACGGGCCTGCAGCAGGTCGACCACTTCACGCAGACGGTCGGCGCGGGGCGCATGCGCGAGTGGCTCGACTTCTACCATGACCTGCTGCATTTCCGCGAAATCCACGAAATCGACGCGCACTGGCACGTGTCTGAAGAATCGCGCGTGATGGTGTCGCCATGCGGCGCGGTGCGCATCCCGGTCTATGAAGAAGGCACGCGGCGCACCGAGCTGATGCACGCGTATCTGCCGGACCATCCGGGTGAAGGCGTCCAGCACGTCGCGCTCTCGACCGACGACATCCTGGCGAGCGTCGATGCGCTGCGCGCGAACGGCGTCGAGTTCATCGAGCCGCCCGCACGTTATTACGACGAGGTCGACGCGCGACTGCCGGGGCACGGTGTCGATCTCGACGCGCTGCGCCGGCGTGCGGTGCTGGTCGACGGCGAAATCGGCAGCGACGGCGTGCCGCGTCTGTTCTTCCAGACCTTTGTTAAGCGTCGGCCCGGCGAGATCTTCTTCGAGATCGTGCAGCGCAAAGGGCACCACGGGTTCGGGGAGGGCAACCTCGCGGCGCTGGCTCGCGCCCGCGACGCCGGCTGATCGACGGCTGCCGCTGTCTCGGTCAGCGGTACGCGACAGGCAGCAGGCAGCGTCACCCGCCGCTGAACGTCACGCGCCGGCGGCCGGCACGCGGTTCGGCGCCGGGTCGTTCGGCTCGCGGAGCACGCACGCGGTGCCGCCCGGCGTGTACATCGACACGACGCAGCGGTTGCACGACGTGCAGCCCGACCGCGCAAGCCGGCCGTCGCGCAGCCCGTTCACGAAATCCGGCTCGAACACGAGCGCGCGGGCCAGCGCGACCGCGTCGAACCCTTCGTGCATCGCCAGCGCGACGTTCTCGCGCGAGCGCACGCCGCCGAGATAGGCGAGCGGCATCCGGACGGCGGCGCGCACCTTCTTCGAATGCTCGAGGAAGTACATGTCGCGAAACGCGCCCATCTTCGGCTCGGTGAGCTTCTGCAGCGCCATCGCGGCACGCACGATCGCATTGTCGGCGTTCGCGCGCGCATCGCCGGGCAGCGGGCTGCCGAACAACTGCCACACCGATTCGACGTTCATCCCGCCGCTCAGCACGAGCAGGTGCGCGCCTTCGGCTTCGAGCAACCGCGCGATCTCGCTGGCGTCGTCGGCCGTCCCGCCGCCGCGCACGCCTTCGGTCACGCCGATCTTGCACACCACGGCGAGATCGCGGCCGACCGCGTCGAGCACGCGGCGCAGCACTTCGACGGGGAACGTCGCGCGCCGCGCCGCATCGCCGCCGTACGCATCGCGGCGGCGGTTGTACAGCGGCGACAGGAACTGGCTCAGCAGATAGCCATGCCCCATATGGATTTCGACCGCATCGAACCCGGCGTCGCGTGCATGTCGCGCCGCGCGCGCGAATTCGTCGGCGATGGCGGTCATCTGGTCGCGCGTCATCGCCTGCTTCAGAAAGCGGCCGCTCATCACGCCGACCTTGTTGAAACCGCCCGACGCGCTCAACGGCCGCTTCGTCGACAGCGACGGCAGGAACGTGAAGCAGCCGCCGTGCGTGATCTGCGCGGACGCCGCCGCGCCGTGCCGATGGACGGCATCGGTGAGCACGCGGAATTGCCGGACCGTCGGCGCGTCGAGCTGCGCCTGGTCGACGAACGTACGGCCGTCGTCGCTGATCGCGCAGTACGCGACGGTTGTCAGCGCAGCGCCGCCCTCGGCGATGCGCTCGTGAAACCGCACCAGCGCGCGCGACGGCACGCCGTTCGGCGTCATGCCTTCGTTGGTCGCCGACTTGATCAGCCGGTTGCGCAGCGTCAGCGGGCCGATCTGCAGCGGGGTGAACGCGGTATCGAGGGCAGCGGGTTCCATGTCGGGCGGGCATCGGGAATGGGCACGGCGACCATTGTGCGCAGTCGGTAGCCGCCCGCATCGTCCGCGTGGATGACCCGCGGCGATGGCCGCGGGCGTGCCGCCCGGTCAGCCGCCCAGCTTGCACGCCTGACGGCGCATGCCGTCGAAGATCGCCTCGGCGACGTCCGCCGGGAAATCCGCCGGAATCTGCAATGCGACTTCGGCGATCGCCGGTTCCGTGCGCGCGGCCACGTCGGCCATGGCCGCCCGGACGTCGCCCTCGGTCAGGCCGACGCGCGCGCCTTGTGCGATCCAGTGGCGCGGCTGGATGTCGCCGATCACGTAGTGGCGATTCTTCCCGCATACGGCCATGGCGAGCCGTGCGCGATGCGGCGACAACTGGTTGCGCCGCGTGCCGATGATCGGATGCGCGGACAACACGTCGTACAGCGGCGTGCTGCGATACGTGTTGCCCGGCAGGTGCGCGATGCTGAAGTTCTTCGCATGGCCGTCGATTGCGGCGAGCACCCAGAACACGAGCTGCGCGATGAAGAAATGCCGGCGGTCCTGCGTGGCGTCGGCGGAATTCGCGAGGATGCCCATGATCGCCGCGATGCCCGGGCCGCCGTCGGACTCGTATTTCGCGCCCGACGGCGTGCCGGTCGCCTGGCACATGTCTTCCTGCGGCAGCCGCAGGATCCACGTGCCGTCGCGCGAAGGCCGGCGGTCGAAGCGCTCGACGACCAGCGCCTTCTGGTCGTCGAACCGGCCGATGTCGCACGACGCGACAGGCAGGCCGTACGCGGCGACGATTTTCGAACACAGCCATTCGTTCTCGACCGACGTCCGCATGTCGGCCTGCATGTTCCCGACGCGTCCGAGCGGCAGCTTGAAGATATGCGTGGTCGGCGTGCTGCCCGACGGCAGCAGCCAGTGCGCGCCGTGGCGCAGCAGCGCGGTCTTTTCCTGCGCGCCGGCGATCGACAGGCGCAGTTCGCCGTCCGGCTCCGGGTGGCCGGGCAGCGGTGCGGCAGTCGCATGGCGCAGCACGTCGGCCACGGCTGCGTCGTCGAGCGCGGTGCCGTCGATGGTTTCCAGGTCGAGCGGCATTTCGTCGGGCGGCAGCAACTGCAGCGCGCCGACGCAATCGCGGCCGATCGACGCGAGCAGTTCGAACGGTGCCGTTGACCCGAGCCGGTAGCGCTGCGCGATGCGGCGGCGGATCGGCTGGCTGTCGGGCAGCAGGTTGTCGAAGTAATCGGCGACGATCGCGCCCTGGTGCGGCTGATTGCCTGGCGTGAACGGCAGCGAAAGCGACAGCGGACGGCCCTGCGGATCGTCGATCCACGACGCCAGGTAGACGAGGCGCTCGATGCCGCGTCGGACTTCCCAGTAACCGACCGGGATGCCGTTCATCCACAGGTCAAGACGGTCGTGGCGGGGGCGGCGGGCCATCGTCACCAGTCCTCCCGTTTCGGGCCGCGGGGCTTGCCAGGCGTCGCCGCGGCAGGCCGTTTTCGCGACGCGGCGACCGGCGAGCGGGCCTCGGTGGTATCGGACGCAGGCCGGGACGAACGCCGGCGCGTGGCCGGCGTGCGCGCGGGAGCGGGATCGGCGACATCGGGGGCCGGCGCATCGTCGGGCGTGCCCGGTTCGAGCATCAGGCGAACGCCGAGCACGTTCAGCACCTTGAACAGCCGTTCGATGCTGACCGCGGACGGATTGGCTTCGAGCTGCGCATACGACTGCTGCGTGACGCCGAGGCGGGCGGCGAGCTGCGCCTGCGTGAATCCCGCCGACTTCCGGAAGCCGACGAGGATCGGGCGCAACTGGCTCAAGGTCTGGACAGGGAATGCCATGGGCTCTCCGCGAAATGACAGTCGATCGCTTGTAATCGGAAAATACAGTCTATGGTATGTATCGTCAAAATACAAACCCAAGGCTGTATTTAATAAAAACAAACGATAACCTGTCGTGCGGAAACCCGCAGGCAAGCCAGGGCAGCCGTGCGCGCCGCGTGGCCGTCAGCCGTGTGTCATGCCGCCCGCAGCGGCGCGGCCCGCGCGCTTTCCGGATCGTCGTCGCCGAGCGGGATGAACGCCATGATCTCGAGGTCGTGCCCCGACAGCGCCGGCAGCCGGAACGGGCTCGACAGCACATTCAGGCGCCGCACGCCGAGCTCGCGCAGGATCTGCGAGCCGATCCCCGTCACGCGTCCGTCGCGGCGAGCATGGGCGGCAGGCGTGCGCGTTGCGTCGCCGCGCAGGTCGCAGTCGAGCAGCACCGCGACGCCGCAGCCGGCCGCATCGATCCGTTGCAGCGCGGCGTGCAGCGGCCACGAATGCGCGGACGGTTCCGCATCGAGCAGGTCGAGCAGCGAATGGCATTCGTGCACGCGCGTCAGCACGGGCGTCGCCGGGTCGGGCTCGCCGCGCACCAGCGCGAGATGCGGCGCGCCGTGCACGGTGTCGCGATATTCGATCGCGCGGAAGCGCCCCCACGGCGTGTGCAACGGACGTTCGCCGACGCGTTCGACGAGCGATTCGTGCTCGCGACGGTAATGGATCAGGTCCGCGATGGTGCCGATCTTCAGCCCGTGATGCGCGGCGAACGTCTTCAGTTCGGGCAGCCGCGCCATCGTGCCGTCGTCGTTCATCACCTCGCAGATCACCGCCGCAGGCGTGAGCCCGGCCAGCGCCGCGAGATCGCAGCCGGCTTCCGTGTGTCCGGCGCGCACCAGCACGCCGCCCGGGCGCGCGGCGATCGGGAACACGTGGCCGGGCTGCACGAGATCGTCGGGGCGCGCGCCCGAGCGGACCGCCGCGCGGATCGTCTGCGCGCGATCGGCGGCCGAGATGCCGGTCGTCACGCCTTCGGCCGCTTCGATGCTGACGGTGAACGCGGTCCCGAACGGCGTGCCGTTGTGATCGGCCATCGGCGGCAGGCGCAGTTGCTCGCAGCGCTCGGCCGTCAGCGTCAGGCAGATCAGCCCGCGGCCGAAGCGCGCCATGAAATTGATCGCTTCGGGCGTCACGTGATCGGCGGCGATCACGAGGTCGCCTTCGTTCTCGCGATCCTCTTCGTCGACGAGCAGGACCATCCGCCCCGCACGCAATTCGTCGACGATTTCCAGCGTGCTGGCGAGCGTCATTGCGCCTCCGTTGCGTCGAACGCGCGGCGCAGCGCAGCGGCGCCGAACGTCAGCACGCGATCGGCTGCATCGACCGCGCCGAGCATGCTCGCGAAGCCGTGCAACTGGCCCGGCCAGCGCACGAGCGACACCGGCGTGCCGGCCTGCGCGAGACGCAGCGCGTATGCCTCGGCTTCGTCGCGCAGCGGGTCGAATTCGGCGCTGACGATGGTGGCCGGCGCCGCGCCCGACAGGTCCGGTGCGGCGAGCGGGCTGGCGAGCGGCGACGTGCGATCGGCGCCGTCATCGAAGTAGTGCCGCTTGAACCAGCGCATCGCGTC
This sequence comes from Burkholderia sp. JKS000303, assembly GCF_002563755.1. Classification (NCBI taxonomy): domain Bacteria; kingdom Pseudomonadati; phylum Pseudomonadota; class Betaproteobacteria; order Burkholderiales; family Burkholderiaceae; genus Burkholderia; species Burkholderia sp. JKS000303. The sequence goes on along the minus strand of NZ_PDBZ01000001.1, from coordinate 3,983,442 downwards.
CGCCGTCAGGAAATAGCCTTCGCCGAGCGATTCGTACGACGGATGCTCGGTCGCGCAATCGACGACCGGATACAGCAGCAACTGATGTGCGATCGCGATGCCCGAGCCGCGCAACTGCAGCGCGGCGACGGCGGCCAGGTTGCCGCCCGCGCTGTCGCCGGCGACGGCGACAGCGCCGGTGCGCGCGCCGAGATCGCGCGCGCTGGCGGCGGCCCAGCGCACGGCATCGCATGCATCGTGCGCGGCTGCCGGGAACCGCGCTTCGGGCGCGAGCCGGTAGTCGACCGACAGCACGAGCGTGCGTGCCCGTCGCGCCAGACTGCGGCACAGGTTCGCGTGAGAATCGATCCCGCACGCGACGAAGCCGCCGCCGTGGAAGAACACGGTCAGCGGCAACGGCCCGTCGGCCTCGGGCCGATACAGCCGTGCGGACAACTCGCGACCGGGCGCGGGAATCTGCCAGTCCTCTTCGGCGGCAATCGCGTCGCCGGGCGCGAACGCGCCGCCTCCGGCGAGGCTCGCGCGGTAGGCGGGAATGGTCAGTTGATCGAAATCGATCGCGGGCGCTTGGGCGAGCGCGGCGAGCAGCGCTTGCGCCTGAGGGTCGAGCGGCATGGAAACTCCTGTCTGAATCGGATGCGGTCGGAATCAGGTAAACCCGCGTCGCGGTTTTCCCTGAGCCCGCGCCGGAAGCTTGCCGGCACGGCCTGACGGGCATTCCAGCGCAGCACGCAGGGCGCCACATCATCCGATTGGACGATGGTTCGCCCGCCCGGATAGCCAAAGCTCCCCATTCAGTGAATGTCCCGATGACGCCGGAATTAAGACGCGTCTTAATCATGGCGGCGCGGACGGATGAGTCTCACCGACAACAAGTCGCATGGAGGATGGAGCGTGCTGATGGAGACGAGATGGGCTCCGCAAGAGAGCCAGTCAACAAGCGAGGAAGCCGACATCGGCGTCGCGGATTTCAGCGAGCTGATGGCGCGCATCTACCAGGGTCCGATGGAAACGCCGCCGTGGGCGGGCGCGCTCGAGATGGTGCGCCGGCTGCTGCAGGCCAACTACGTGACGCTGATCCTGCGCGCGGCCGCGAGCGATCGTCGTGCGCCGCTGTCCGTGCATGCATCGGAGTTCGGCCCGGTCGTGCCGGGTGACGGCGAGGCGTCGTACAACAACTACTACTATTCGCTCGACCCGTTCGTCGGCTTGCCGGCCGATCGCGTGGTCACGGTCGACGACGTGTTCGGCGATACGGGCTGGCTGTCGAGCGAACTGTACAAGCAGTTCCTGAAGCCGCAGGACGTGCGCTACATCCTCGGCGCGGACCTGCGCACGTCGTCGGGCGTCGAATGCCGGTTCCGCGTGTGCCGCAACCATGCGTCGAAGCAGTTCTCCGCGCGCGACAAGGCGATCTGCGCGTTGCTGCTGCCGCACCTGAAGCGCGCGGTCGAACTGCATTCGCGGCTCGACACGGCCGAGGTCGAGCGCTCGATCTACGCGAACGCGATCAACCGGATGCAGATCGGCACGATCACGCTCGACGAGAACGGCGCGATCATCGACATGAACAGCGTCGCCGACGAGATCCTGAAGCAGAACAACGGTCTGACGATTGCGCGCGGCACGATCGAGGCGACCGACGCGCAGGAGAACCGCACGCTCAAGCGGCTGATCCGCCACGCGGTGATGGGACACCACGGAACGGCCGCGGCGATCGTCGAAGCGATGCCGATCACGCGCGGCTTCGACAAGCCGCGCCTCGGGTTGCTGGTGCGCACGGTGCTGCTGTCCGACTGGTCCGAGGACAACAAGCGGCGGCCGGCCGTCACGCTGTTCCTGCGCGACCCCGATCGCAAGCCGCAAGGCGCGCAGGAAATCATCCGCAAGCTGTTCGACCTGACGCCCGCCGAGACGTCGCTCGCGCTGCTGCTGACCAACGGGCTCACGCTCGAGGAGGCGGCCGAGGAGTCGGGGATCAGCAAGAACACCGCGCGCACGCACCTGCGTGCCATCTTCTCGAAGACGGGCGTGACGCGCCAGGCGACGCTCGTGCGGATCCTGCTCGGGAGCGTGGTGCCGCTCGATTGATCGCGGGTGGTGCGTGTTGCTTCACCCCATCGGTATCGAGCGGATTCGTCTGCTGATACATCGACGGCGGTTGATGTGTGCGTGGCTGCCAGACGATCGCGGCAGCTTGTCGTAAAGGAGGCTCGCGCGGTGCGAGCCTTTTTCGTTTCCGATGCGGCCGATGGCGGGTATCGGGTGTTTCAAGGCATCGCGTGCAGCGATGTCGCTCGTATCGTCACGACCCGCGCGTCGAGCGATTCGCCCACGCCGACCATGCCGGCCATTGCGCGCAACCGCGCCGGATGAATCCCGCACCGGTGCGGATCACGATCGCCCCGATCGCAAGCGCCGCGAAATCGTCGAGACGGCCGAGGCCGACCCATGCCGCGCTCATCGCGAGCGCCGCGAGCAATGCCGACAGGGCATCGGTGCGCACATGCCAGCCGCTCGCTTCGAGCAGCGCGGAGCCGGTTTCGCGCGCCTTGCGCAGCATCCAGCGCGACAGCGCGGCCTTGCCGGTCAGCGTGAACACGATCAGCGCGAGCGTCATCGCGCCGGGTTGCACGACCGGCGGCGCGTCGAGGCGGTTCGACGCATGCCAGATCATCTGTACGCCCGTCGCGACGAGCAATGCGCCGAGTCCTGCCAGCGCGAGCGGCTCGTAGGTCGGGCGCCGCTCGGGCGGCAGCCGCGCGTCGAGCCGGCAGGCGACGAGGATCAGCGCGTCGGCCGCGAGATCGATCGCTGCGTGCGCGACGTCCGCGAGCAGGCCGGACGAATGCGCGGACCACGCCGCCACCGCCTCGGCAGCGAGCAACAACAGGTTGATCGCGAGACTGACGGCGAGGGCGCGGGACGTGGCCGCATAAACGTGGGACGTGGCGCGCGACGTGCGCTGCATGGCGGGTTCGTCTGTCGAAATCGTGGGGCAGCCTCGAACGCTACCGGCCGACGATTGCAGGTACGTGACAGCGGCGGGATCGCCGGATCGGCGGCGACGCTGCGATCGATCGAGATCGCGCCTCGATACCGCTGATTGCGCGAACGTGACAGTGCCGTCACGTGGCATCCCGGTCGCAGCGCGCCGGAACGCACCGAGCGCGGCATTCCCCGTGCGCGCATGCACCGACAACGGACGCCCGGCTCGACCGGGCACCCGTTGTCGCGTCGTTCATTTCAACAGCGCGAGCAGATCGTCCAGCGATTGACGGCATGTCGCGGCGTCGGGCTTGTCGGCGCGCAGCGCGGCGAGTGCGCGGTCGATCGCCTTGTCGATCACGTGCCAGTCGGCGGCCGAACGCGGCTTCAGCGACGGCTCCGCGTCATCCCATTTCGTTTCGAGATCCTTGATGCGCGTTTTCGCGCCGGCCAGGTTGCCTGCGTCGACGAGCTTCCGGGTGTCCGTCACGATGCTGCGGAACGCGGACAGGTCGCCGAGCTTCGCGGCGGTTGCGGCGGTTGCCGCATAGACGGACGGGATGAAGATCGTCGCAGCGGGGCCTGCGGCGAGTGCGGTGACGACGGCGACGAGCAGCAGCTTTCGGGTGCGCATGTCATTTCCTTTGAGTAGTCGGACGGAGGTGGACAACGGGGTAACGCAATACGTCGGTCATCGAACGCTTGCTTGCCGGTTGGCGAGCATCGTGCACGCGACCAGCAGCACGATCGACGTCAGGAACGCCGCGCTCGTCGTCGCGGTGCCGAGCCCGAGGCCGCCGTATTCGCGCGCCTGGGACAGGAAATCGCCGAGCGACGCGCCGAGCGGGCGCGTGAGGATGTAGGCGAGCCAGAATGCGAGCACGCGATTCGCGCCCATGCGCATCGCGACGGCCACCAGCGCGATCGCCGCGCCGAACGACACGATGCCGAGCCGGAATCCGAGGCCGAGCGCTTCGGTGGCGAGATCGCCGGCGGCCGTACCGAGCGCGAACGTCAACAGGATCGCGGCCCAGTAGAACCCTTCGCGGCGCGTCGTGACGATGGTCTCGATCGACAACGTGTGCTCGCTGCGATACCAGAGCGCGAACAGCGCCGCGAGCGCGACGGCGAAGCACGCGGTGCTTGCGTACAGGCTGACGCCGAGCCCGTCGGTCAGCGCGTCGGTGATCTGCGTGCCGACGATGCTGACCAGCACCACGTTGAGCCAGTACAGCCACGGCACGCAGGCTTTCGCGCGGAACTGCAGTACGAGCGCGATGACGAGCAGCGATGCCATCAACGCGTCGGTGACCGGCACGCCGAGGCCGGCGCGCACGGCGAGATAGTCGGCGCCGGTTTCGCCGACGGTCGTCGACAGGATCTTGATGATCCAGAAGATGGCGGTGACGGCGGGCACCTTGTTCAGCATGGATGTCGATACGGCGGGCGGGCGCGGATTCACGGATCGCTCCTTGAAGAGGCGCCGTCATCCGGGGCGGCGCGGGTCGAAGGCCTCGGTCGAGGACTGGGCGCCACTATGCGGGCTGGATTCTTAACGGATGCTTATCGGGGGACGCGCGATTCTGGGGTGATCCGGACGCGGCGGATGGCGGGGGATGACCGGGAGGGGCGCTTCGGGAATGCCTGAGGGCAGCCGGGGCGAGGAGACGCAGGATGCCGACGGGAACAGCGAGGCGGCGAGCGACATTCGGAAATAACGACACTCGTCTTAAGAATCTCAACATTATAGAAATAATGTCAAAACTCAGAGATCGAATAATTGGATATTTAACGGTTTACGTTATATTATTTACGAAATCCCCAACGTAGCTCGACCATGTCCGACCTCGCCGCCGACGAATCCCGCCTGATCGCCGAAATCGACCGCCTCAAGGCCGATTTCCCGAAAACCCGCGAGTTGTACCGCGAGGTCTGCGCATTGATGTTCTTCCGCTTCGGGATCACGCCCACCGCGAACCGCCTGTATCAGCTCGTGCGCAAAGGCAGCATGAGTACGCCGACCGCTGTTCTCGGCGAGTTTTGGGCCGAGCTGCGGGAAAAGAGCCGCGTTCGCATCGAGCATCCGGATTTGCCGGCCGACCTGCAGGCCGTCGCCGGCGAGCTGATCGCCGCGCTGTGGAGTCGTTCCAGCGCCGATGCGGCTGCGGCGCTCGACGCACTGCGTGCGGAAGTCGAGGCCGAGCGCATCGCCGCGAAGGCGGAAGTCGCCGGTTTGCAGGTCGAACTGTCCCGCACCGAAACCGCGCTGGAACAGCGCACGGCCGCGTTGCTGGCGGCGCAGGTGCGGATTCAGGTGCTCGAGCAGGCGAGGGCGGCCGACGAAGCATCGCGCCGCGCGCTGCAAGCGGACGTCGAGCGGCTGACGGCCGACAACGCGGACGCCGATCACGCGCTGGCGCAAGCGCGCGCCGATTTCACGGCGCAACTCGACCGGCTGCGCGACGATGCGGGCCGGGCGGAAGAGCGCTTGCGCGCATCGGAAAAGCGGGCGCTTCAGGAGATCGACCGCGAGCGGCTTGCGGCCTCGCGGTTGCAAAAGGCGCTCGACGCCACCGCCGCGCGTGCGGAGCAGCGCGATACGCAGCACAGCAAGGATCTCGCGGTACTGCAGGCGCAACTGGCCGACGCGCAGCATCGCTGCGGCGTGCTCGAAGGTCAGCTCGACGGCGCACGCGCAGCCAATGCCGCCTATGTCGGCGAGCTCGACACGCTGCGCGCCGAACGCGCGTCGCGCGGGCTCGCGCGCAGGGCGCCGGGCCGACCGGCCGGCGGCGGCCTGCGCGCCGCGAAGCCGGTCGCCAGGAAGCGTCTGCCCAAACCCGCGTGACGCGCGCGCCACGGTGCGGCGACAACGCGTCCGCGCTGCTGCGCGATTCGGGTAAAGTGCCGCTCAATCTGCCGGCTCGACGTTACTAGACGACCGGTCTAATCGTTGCTAAGATACGCCATCATGAATGCATCTTCAGGCGCGGAAGTCCGCCAGCACATCCTGAATATCGCGAAGCCGATCATGCTCCACAAGGGGTTTTCGGCGGTCGGTCTGAACGAGATTCTCGCTGCGGCGGGCATCCCGAAGGGCTCGTTCTATCATTACTTCGGCTCGAAAGAGGCGTTCGGCGAAGCGCTGCTCGAATCGTATTTCGAAGGCTATCTCGAGCATCTCGACAACCTGCTCAAGCATCAGGCCGGCACGGGCGCGCAGCGCCTGATGACGTACTGGGGCAACTGGCTGCACACGCAGTGCGCGGACGACCCTGAAGGCAAGTGCCTCGCGGTGAAGCTCGGCGCGGAAGTGTCGGATCTGTCGGAAGCGATGCGTGCGGTCCTGCGGCGCGGCACCGGCCAGATCATCGAGCGGCTCGCGGGCGGGATCGAGGCCGGGCTGGCCGACGGCTCGCTGGGCGGCGTCGACGATCCGGCGCATACGGCCGCGATCCTTTACGAGCTGTGGCTCGGCGCCACGCTGCTGGAGAAGATTCACCGCAACCGCAAACCGCTCGAACGCGCGATGCGCGAAACGCGACGGATGCTGAATCTGCCGCCCGTCGCGGATGACGAAGCACAGTCGTAACCCGGGCGCGCGTTGGCGCGCCTTTTTTGCCCGCAACACTAGACGACTGGTCTACTCAGATCAGGTCTGACTGCTTGACCCGCATGCCTGCGGCTGCGCCGGGCGATTCGCCGGCACCGCCGCAGGCATTTGCATCACGGTTGTCCAACGTTGATCCGATCGTGCCCATTGCACGTCCATTCCTGTTGACGGAGGTTCCCATGCCGCAAAGCAAGGCAGCAAACCGCAGCATCATCCTGAACGCGCGCCCGGTCGGCGCACCCACCACGAACGATTTCCGCACCGAAACCGGTGACGTGCCGGCGCCCGGCGCAGGCCAGGTGCTGTTGCGCACGGTCTGGCTGTCGCTCGATCCGTACATGCGCGGCCGGATGAGCGATGCGCCGTCGTATGCGCCGCCGGTCGAGCTCGGCGACGTGATGGTCGGCGGCACGGTCAGCCGCGTGGTGTCGTCGAACCTGCCTGCGTATCGCGAAGGCGATCTGGTCGTGGCGGGCGGCGGCTGGCAGGACTATTCGCTGTCCGACGGCCGCGACCTCATTCCGCTCGGCCGCGATTTCGCGCATCCGTCTCATGCGCTCGGCGTGCTCGGCATGCCGGGGTTCACCGCGTACACCGGGCTGTTGAAGATCGGCGAGCCGAAGGCCGGCGAAACCGTGGTCGTCGCCGCTGCGAGCGGCGCGGTGGGCGCGGTGGTCGGCCAGATCGCGAAACTGAAGGGCTGCCGCGTGATCGGCGTCGCGGGCGGCGCCGACAAGGTCGCGTACGTGAAGGACTCGCTCGGCTTCGACGCGTGCATCGATCACCGCGATCCGGCATTCGCGGCGAAGCTGAAGGAAGCGTGCCCGAACGGCATCGACGTCTATTTCGAGAACGTCGGCGGCGCCGTGTTCGACGCGGTGTGGCCGCTGCTCAACGATCATGCGCGCGTGCCGGTGTGCGGGCTGATCGCGCATTACAACGACACCGCGCCGCCGGCCGGCCCCGATCGCCTGCCGCTGCTGATGGCGACGATCCTGCGCAAGCGCATCCGGATGCAGGGTTTCATCATTCTCGATCACTATGCGACCGGTTATGCGCCGTTCCTGAAAGAGATGAGCGAGTGGGTCGCGCAGGGCAAGGTGAAGGCGCTCGAGGACGTGATCCCCGATCTGGCCGATGCGCCGAATGCGCTGATCGGCTTGCTCGCCAGCAAGAATTTCGGCAAGGTCGTCGTGCGTGTGGGCCCGGACGAGCTCGCCTGACGCACATCATCCGACCGGCCGCCTGCCCGCGTCACAGGGCGCGAGCCGGCGGCGGCATTTCTGCATTTCCGCAGCATTTCCGTTTCGAAAAGGAGTGTAAACATGGCGCTTTACGTGATGGCCTCGGTGTTCCCGAAACCCGAACATGCACAGGCCGTCGAGGCTGAATTGCGCAGCATGGTCGCGGCGTCCCGCGCCGAACCCGGCAACCGCCGCTACGACCTGTTCCGCGAACAGGATGGCTCGCCGGCGCTGCACCTGTTCGAGATCTACGACGACCAGGCTGCCTTCGACACCCACCTCGCCAGCCCGTACTTCACCGCGTTCCGCATCAAGTCGGCCGACTGGTTCGCGGCGCCGCCGGTCATCAAGGTGCTGTCGGGCATCGACGCGGCCGAATAACCGACGCTGAACCATCGACGCGGCTCGCCCCCACCCGGGCCGCGCGACAGCCGCCGCGCCATGCGCGGCGGCGATGAACCCACGGCGCGCCGGCCGCGCCGCTTCCCCAATACACCGGCCCCGGAGGCTGAATGGTCACCCTCAACATCAACGGCGAAAACCGCACGGTCGACGCCCCCGACGACATGCCCCTGCTGTGGGTCCTGCGCGACGTCGTCGGCCTGACCGGCACGAAATTCGGCTGCGGGATCGCGCAATGCGGCGCGTGCACCGTGCATCTCGACGGCGTCGCCGCGCGCGCGTGCGTGCTGCCGGTCGCGGCCGTCGCGGGCCGCAAGATCACGACGATCGAGGCCGTCGGCGCGACGCCGGCCGGCCAGAAAGTGCAGGAGGCCTGGCGCGAACTCGACGTCGTCCAGTGCGGCTACTGCCAGTCGGGGCAGGTGATGGCGGCCACCGCGCTGATTGCATCGAACCCGAGCCCGAGCGACGCCGACATCGACGCGGCGATGGCCGGCAACATCTGCCGCTGCGGCACGTACAACCGGATTCGCGCGGCGGTCAAGCATGCCGCGAAGGGAGCGTGAGATGAAACGATCCCCACGCTCGCTTTGTTCGCTCCGCCCCGAGGGGGCGGTCAGCGTCGTTGAGGCTGCACTGCGGAGGCTGACATGTCACAAGGACTGATCGAAGCCGGTCGGGCCGGCGCGGGCGTGTCGCGCCGTGCGTTCCTCAGGTTCGGCGTATCGCTCGGCACGGCCGCGGGCGGCGGGTTGCTGCTCGGCTTCAGCATGCCGGCAGCCGGCGACGACGCGCGGCGCTCGGTGATCGGCGGCGATGCCGACGAAAGCGCGCGCGCCGGCGTATTCGCGCCGAACGCGTTCGTGCAGATCGACCGCAGCGGCAAGGTCACGCTGGTGATGCCGAAGGTGGAAATGGGCCAGGGCGTCTACACCGCGCTGCCGATGCTGATCGCCGAGGAACTCGAAGTGCCGTTGTCGAGCGTGACGCTCGACCATGCGCCGCCCAACGAGAAGCTGTTCCTCGATCCGCTGCTCGGCGGCCAGTTGACGGGCGGCTCGACGTCGGTGCGTTACGCGTGGGAACCGCTGCGCCGCGCGGGCGCGACCGCGCGCACGCTGCTGGTTGCGGCGGCGGCGAAGCAATGGCATGTCGATCCGGCCACCTGTCGGGCGGAAAACGGCGAAGTGCAGCACCCGCCGAGCGGCCGGCGCGCATCGTACGGCCAGCTCGCGGACACCGCCGCGAAGCTGCCGGTGCCGAAGGACGTCGCGCTGAAGAAGCCCGAGGATTTCAAGCTGATCGGCCAGCCCGTGAAGCGGCTCGATTCGCCGGAGAAGGTCGACGGCACCGCGCAGTTCGGGCTCGACGTGCGCCTGCCCGGCATGCTGTACGCGGTGATCGTGAACAGCCCGGTGTTCGGCGGCACGGTCGCGAGCGTCGACGACACGGCCGCGAGGAAGATTCCCGGCGTGCGTCAGGTCGTGCGCGTCGACAACGCGGTCGCGGTGGTCGGCGATCACACGTGGGCCGCGAAGCGCGGCGCATCCGCGCTCGTCGTGAAGTGGAACGAGGGCGCGGACGCGAAGGTGTCGACGAAGGATCTGTTCGCGGATCTCGCGCAGGCGGCGGCGAACGGCAAGGGCGCAGTCGCTCGCAAGGACGGCGACGTCGGCAAGGCCTTCGCGAACGCGAAGACGCGTGTCGATGCCGTCTACGAACAGCCGTTGCTCGCGCACGCGACGATGGAACCGGTGAACTGCACGGTGCACGTGCGCGGCGACGGCTGCGAGGTCTGGCTCGGCACGCAGGTGCCGACCCGTGTGCGCGATACCGTGCAGCGGCTCACGGGCCTGTCGCCGGAGCGGATCGTCGTGCACAACCACTTGCTCGGCGGCGGTTTCGGCCGTCGTCTCGAGACGGACATGGTTGCGCAGGCGGTGAAGATCGGCAAGCAGGTCGACGCGCCCGTGAAGGTCGTGTGGACGCGCGAGGAAGACGTCCAGCACGACATGTACCGGCCGTGCTACTACGACAGGATCTCGGCGGGCCTCGACGCGAACGGCAAGCCGATCGCGTGGCAGCACCGGATCGTCGGTTCGTCGATCATGGCGCGTTTTGCGCCGCCGGCATTCCAGAACGGCGTCGACCCCGATGCGGTCGAGGTGGCGGCCGAGCTGCCGTACGACCTGCCGAACCAGCTCGTCGACTACGTGCGCCAGGAGCCGCGCCACGTGCCGACCGCGTTCTGGCGCGGCGTCGGGCCGACGCGCGGCACGTTCGTCGTCGAGAGCTTCATCGACGAGCTGGCTGCGCAGGCCAAGACCGACCCCGTCCAGTATCGCCGGGCGCTGCTCGACAAGACGCCGCGTGCGCGCAACGTGCTCGACGTCGCGACGAAGGCGGCCGGCTGGGGCACGCCGCTGCCGAAGGGCCAAGGACGCGGTGTTTCGGTGATGCATGCGTTCGGCAGCTTCTTCTCGATCGTCATCGACGTCGCGGTGGAAGACGGCGAAGTGCAGGTCAAGCGTGCCGTGTGTGCGGTCGACTGCGGGATGTTCGTGAATCCGAGCACGATCGAGGCGCAGGTGCAGGGCGGCATCATCTTCGGGATCACGGGCGCGCTGTATGGCGAGATCACGATCGAGGACGGCCGCGTCGTGCAGAGCAACTTCACCGACTACCGGATGATGCGCATCAACGAGACGCCGCCGATCGAGGTCCATCTCGTGAAGAGCGGCGAGGCGCCGGGCGGGATCGGCGAACCGGGCACGGCCGCGACGGCGGCGGCATTGTCGAACGCGATCTTCGCGGCAACCGGCAAGCGGCTGCGCAAGCTGCCGGTCGGCAGCCAGTTGAAGACGGCTTGAGGGGAGGGGCACGAACCATGCGAAACCTCACCCTGAACCGCCTGAATGGCGTCGTGCATGCGCTCGGCGCATCGCTGCTGGCGCTGTCCGCGTTGACGGCCGGCACGGTGGCGCACGCCGCGCAAACGGTGCCGGCCGACAGCGCGCTCGTCGCGCGCGGCGCGTATCTCGCGAAAGCGGGCGATTGCGTCGCGTGCCACACCGCGCCGCGCGGCGTGCCGTTCGCCGGCGGCCTGAAGATGGTCACGCCGATGGGCGCGATCTACACGACCAACATCACGCCCGACCCGGACACGGGCATCGGCGGCTATACGGAAGCCGAGTTCGCGGGCGCGCTGCGCGCGGGCGTCGCGAAGGACGGCCATCATCTGTATCCGGCGATGCCTTATCCGTCGTACGCGAAGCTGCGCGACGACGACGTGAAGGCGCTGTATGCGTACTTCATGCACGGCGTCGAACCGGTGAAGCAGGCGAACCGGCCGTCCGACATCCCGTGGCCGCTGAACATGCGCTGGCCGCTCGCGCTGTGGAACGTGGTGTTCCTCGACACGACGCCGTACGCCGACAAGCCGGCCAGGGACGCGATGTGGAACCGCGGCGCCTATCTGGTGCAGGGGCTCGGCCATTGCGGGTCGTGCCACACGCCGCGCGGCGTCGGCTTCCAGGAGAAGGCGCTCGACGAAGGCGGCGCGGCGTTCCTGTCGGGCGCGCCGATCGACAACTGGTTCGCGTCGAACCTGACCGGCGAGCACAATACGGGGCTCGGCCGCTGGAGCGACGCGGAGGTCGCGCAGTTCCTGAAGACCGGCGCGAACCAGCATGCAACGGCGTTCGGCTCGATGGTCAGCGTGATCAATCACAGCACGCAGGCGTTGACCGACGACGACCTGGCGGCGATTTCCCGGTATCTGAAATCGTTGCCGGCGGCGGGCGGCACGGGCGCGCCGCCTTACCGTTATGATCCGAAGGCGACGCAGGCCGCGCTGCTCCGGCCGGCGAACGATTCCGGCGCAAAGGTGTATAACGCTTACTGCCTGCATTGTCATGGCGCGGACGGTCGCGGCTACGCGCCGCTGCTCGCGCCGATTGCCGGCAATCCGAACGTGCTCGAGGCCGACGCGGCGTCACTGATCAACGTGACGCTGAACGGCAGCGAGTCGCTCGTGATAGGTGGCGTGCCGTCCGCGTACCCGATGCCGGCGTTCGCGAACGAATTGAACGACCGGCAGATCGCCGACGTGCTGACGTTCATGCGCGCCGGCTGGAACAACGGCGCGCCGGCCGTGCAGGCGGCGGACGTCGCGAAGCTCCGCAAGGCGACGGCGACCGCGCGTTAAGTGCGGCCCTGCGCGGGATGGCCCGATAAGCGTTGGCCTGAATTTTAAAGTCGCGGGCCTGTCGCAACCTGGACGGCCGCGGCGGGTTCAGCGACGATGTCGGGCCCGCAGTTGCCCGGCGCCGGCTTCGCATGGCGCGGCGCATTGCCTGCGGCAAGGCCATGCGCGAGTAGGAAACCAAAGGGCGGGCGGTCGCGCCCGCACCGACTGTCGCCGGTTGTGTCATGCCTGGCGACGGTCCCGATAACCGGCATGCCGGCGTTTGTTTGCGGCGGCACGCTTTTTCAACTACGCAAAGCAAAGGTGTCTGGATGGCTAACGTGACTTATACCGATACGCAACTGTTGATCGACGGCGAGTGGGTCGACGCCGCGAGCGGCAAGACGATCGACGTCGTGAATCCGGCGACGGGCAAGGCGATCGGCAAGGTGGCCCACGCGGGCATCGCCGATCTCGATCGCGCGCTGGCTGCTGCACAGCGCGGTTTCGAAGCATGGCGCAAGGTGCCGGCGCACGAGCGCGCGGCGACGATGCGCAAGGCGGCCGCCCTGGTGCGCGAGCGCGCCGACGTGATCGCCCAACTGATGACGCAGGAACAGGGCAAGCCGCTGACGGAAGCCCGTGTCGAAGTGCTGTCGGCCGCCGACATCATCGAGTGGTTCGCGGACGAAGGCCGCCGCGTGTACGGCCGGATCGTGCCGCCGCGCAATCTCGGCGCGCAGCAGACCGTCGTGAAGGAGCCGGTCGGCCCGGTCGCGGCGTTCACGCCGTGGAATTTCCCGGTCAACCAGGTGGTGCGCAAGCTGAGCGCCGCGCTGGCGACGGGCTGTTCGTTCCTCGTGAAGGCGCCGGAAGAAACCCCGGCGTCGCCGGCCGCGCTGCTGCGCGCGTTCGTCGACGCGGGCGTGCCGGCTGGCGTGATCGGTCTCGTGTACGGCGACCCGGCTGAAATTTCGTCGTACCTGATTCCGCATCCGGTGATCCGCAAGGTGACGTTCACGGGCTCGACGCCGGTTGGCAAGCAGCTCGCCGCGCTCGCCGGTCAGCACATGAAGCGCGCGACGATGGAGCTGGGCGGCCACGCCCCGGTGATCGTCGCCGAGGATGCGGACGTCGCGCTGGCGGTGAAGGCCGCCGGTGGCGCGAAGTTCCGCAACGCGGGCCAGGTCTGCATTTCGCCGACGCGTTTCCTCGTGCACAACAGCATCCGCGACGAATTCACGCGCGCGCTGGTCCAGCACGCACAGGGGCTGAAGGTCGGTAACGGTCTCGAGGAAGGCACGACGCTCGGCGCACTGGCGAACCCGCGCCGCCTGACCGCGATGGCGTCGGTCGTGGAGAACGCGCGCAAGGTTGGCGCGAGCATCGAGACCGGCGGCGAGCGAGTCGGCTCGGAAGGCAACTTCTTCGCACCGACCGTGATCGCGAACGTGCCGCTCGAAGCGGATGTGTTCAACAACGAGCCGTTCGGCCCGGTCGCGGCGATCCGCGGCTTCGACAAGCTCGAGGATGCGATCGCCGAAGCGAATCGTCTGCCGTTCGGGCTGGCCGGCTATGCGTTCACGCGTTCGTTCGCGAACGTGCACCTGCTCACGCAGCGCCTCGAAGTCGGGATGCTGTGGATCAACCAGCCCGCGACGCCGTGGCCGGAAATGCCGTTCGGCGGCGTGAAGGATTCGGGCTACGGGTCGGAAGGCGGGCCGGAAGCGCTGGAGCCGTACCTCGTGACGAAGTCGGTGACGGTGATGGCGGTCTGACGATCGTTCGACCCATGTGCGCACCGCGCAATGCGCGCGGCGCGTACGTAGCGTTGCTGGAGGCCGGGCGTTCTGCCCGGCCTTGTTTTTTCTGCCGTGTTCCGGATCGGCACGGCCAGCCCCCGCCGCTCAATGCCGGCTGCTGCCGCGATAGCTCTCCACTTCCGCGTCGTAGGCCGCCAGAAACGCCTTGCCGAACACCGACGCGAAATCGTCTTCGATCGCGAACACCGTGTCGCGATGGGTCGCCGCGTAGCGATCCCACATCCTCGCCTTGTACAGCGCGGGCACGCGCTTCTCGTACCAGCGCATCGCATCGTCGCGCTCGCGCAGCCGTTGCGGCGAAAAGCGCGTCAGCAAGTCCATCAGCGCGGCGCGCATGCCCGCGACCATGCCGATCTGGTGCGCATGCAGATCCTGGAACGCATCGCTGACGGCGCTCTGCGGCGACATGAAGCCAGGCAGCGGCAGGCCGAACATCTGACGCAGCACGGCGCCGCCGTCCGGCAGCAGCTTCAGCGGATTGTTCTCGCGGTCGAGCAGCATCGTCATGTGCGCCTTCACCTCCCGCTTCAGGATGCTGCGCGACGACAGCAGCTCGACCGTGCCGTTGGCGAACAGCGCGAGCAACTGCCCCGCGATGTACAGCTGCTCGGCCGACCATTGATGCGATTCGGCGGCCGTATCGAGTCCGGCGCCTTCGAAGAATGCGTTCAGCAATTCATCGGGCGTCGGCACGCGGGTTGCCTGCGGCGGCGGCTCGTCGACCGGCCGCGGCTCGGCGTGAGCTGCGGCCGGTTGCACGCGCACGTGCTGCGTCCACTCGGGCGCGTGGTCGGCCTGCGTCGCGGACGATGCGTCGCGCCCTGCATGGTCGCGTTTGGCCGATGACGCCGAATCCGATGCGCCGATATCGGACGACGACTGCGTGAACAGGTCGAGCGGGTCGATCGACAACTGATTCAGGTCGCGCTGCGATGGCGCCGCCGCCGCGGCTTGCGCGGCGCGGTTTGCCGGCTGCGCCGCATCGCGGGGGGCGGTGCCGGCCCGGGTGTCGGCGTCAATCGCCTTGCCGCGCGGGACGAGGCGTTCCTGCAGCAGGCCCCACAGCCGGTTGCCGGCGCCTTTCTCGCCAGGCACGCGCGCGGCCGTCTCCGGTGCCGCGCTCCGCGGGTCGCCGTTCGCACCGGACGCGGCGGGCATGTCGACGACCGGCGCCATGTGACCGTCGTCGCGCTCGGCTCTCAACACGTACGGCCCGATCCGGATGATGTCGCCGGTATTGAGCGCGCGCTCCTGCGCATAGCCGACCGGCTCGCGGTTCACCTCGATCGTCGACACGCTGCTCAGGTTCTTCAGCAGGCACGCATCGTCGCCGACCTGCAGCAACGCCTGCAGCCGGGAAATCTGCCGGGTGTCGTCGCGCAACACGAGATGATTGTCGGTCGCCCGGCCGATGGTGCCGCCGGGCGGGTGGAACACGACGGCGTCGTAGGAGTCGCTTTCGACCGGCTCGCCGGCATGTTCGATCACGATCAGTTGCATGTCATGCGTCGCTCGATGAGGAAGCGCTCGCGGGGACACCGGTTCGGTCAGGATGACGACGCATGTCTGCGGCGCGCGAATTCGAACGCGGGCCCCCAGATCGGATGTCCCTTCTCGGCGGGGGACAAGTCGAAGCGCGGGTTGAGGTCGAGAATCTTCGAGAACTCGGCGCGGCACTGCGTGATGCGGTTCGTCACGCAGTAACTGAACGCGAGCAGCTTGTGCGCGGCGACCTGCGTGTCGGTGTCGGCCCCGTCGATCTCCTTCGTGCGGCTCAGGATCGCGATCGTGCGTCCGTAGTCGCCGGCGCCATACGCGGCGCGCGCGCTGTCGAGCGCGCCGCGCGCCGCCGACTGCGTGGGGGACGTGCTGCACCCGCCGATTCCCAGCAGCAAGGCCCCGAGAATAATCACAAGCGATGAACGGCCTTTCATTTTGAAATGAAATATTTGCGTAATTGGAAGGTGACATACAAACGCTGTTGGATTCTAGTGCCAATCATGCCGCCGATCTTCTCCGTTACTTTTTGTTTCATTTGGGAAATTGTGTTGGAGTTAGCACTCAAATCAATTGCAAGTTTTAGACTTGTTAATCCATAAATTGGCTTCTATAGTTCGCTGTGATTTTGGGATTCGTCAGTTGTTTGCTCGGCGCCCGTCAATGGCCGGAAAAACGGGCCATCCATTCGCCCAACGCAAACAGCCTGGCACGACCCGCGAGGCGCGAACCAGCCGTCGCTCAGGGGCAGCGGGCCTGGGTTGCGCGCCCATGCAGCAAGTATCCGTGCCACCGAACCGGGCCGCCGCGGCGCGCCGGTCGAATCAACACGTCTTCTAAAAATGACCGAAATCAATTCAATCCATCGACATCTCCACAGGTTCGATCCCGGTCCATGATTGGAGATTTGACCCGGCTTTTCTCAAGAACAAATTGCCGATTTAAATTCGAATGGAAGGGTGCGAGAGTTGCATAATTACCGGTCAATTAATTGTCCCTTTTTAATCCGGATCTCCGATTTCGAGCGCGAAAATCGGCGGGGGATTATTGGGCTGCGAGGGTGAAATATGCGATGGCGGTCGAGCGGGTTCATCGTATTGGGATGTGCATTGCTGTTGCCCGGATGCGGCGCCACCGAGCGTGCCGCCGCGGTGCCGTATGCGATCACGGTCGACGTGGCGCCGGACGTCAATCCTGACCTCAACCGCAAGCCGTCGCCGATCGTGCTGAAGGTGTTCCAGCTGCGTGCGGCGTCGGCGTTCAACGGTGCGGACTTCTTCTCGCTCCAGGACAAGCCCGAGAACATTCTCGGTGCGGACCTGCTCGGCACCGACCGCGTGATCCTGCGGCCGGGCGAGTCGCGCACGCTGCACTACCGCGGCAATGTCGAGGCCGGCGCGATCGGCGTGGTCGCCGAGTACCGCATGCTCGACAAGAACCGCTGGCGCCTGACGGTGCCGCTGCCGCGCGCGAAGCAGCTCAACGTCTACAAGTTCTGGCAGACCTCGCCCGGCGAGTTGAAGCTGTCGATCGCGGTCAGGAACGGCGGTCTCGCGTTGAACGACGCGGGAGGGCGCCCATGACGGAGCCGACGATGTCCGCGACGCCGGTCGCCGCACTGCGTCAGCGCGTGGTCTGGACCGAAGGGATGTTCCTGCGGCCGCAGCATTTCCAGCAGCTGGAGCGGCACTGGGAACGCTACGTCGCGCTGCGCTGCCTGCCGCTGCAGGGGTTCTACTGGGGCTTCGACTCGCTCGAGATCGACCGTGAGCAGCTCGCGCTCGGCAAGGTCGCGCTGCGCGCGGCGGCCGGCGTGATGCGCGACGGGACGCCGTTCGATCTGTCGCATCCCGACGATCTCCCCGAACCGCTCGACGTGCGGGCCGATGTGAAGGACCAGCTGGTCGTGCTGGCGCTGCCGCTGTGGCGCGGCGGCGGCGAGGAGGTGTCGTTCGGCGCCGAGACGGGCGGCAGCGGCAATCCGGACGCTGCGCGCTACGTCGTGCGCGAATACGAAGTGGCCGATGCGAACGCGGTCGCGCTGGGCCCCGCGTTGCTGCAGACGGGGCGCCTGAACGTCCGGCTGATGCTCGACACCGAGCTGACCGGCGACTGGCATGCGCTCGGCGTCGTGCGGATCGTCGAGCGGCGCACCGATGCGCGGCTGCTCGTCGACGACGGCTATATTCCGCCGCGCCTCGTCGCGCAGCGCGACGCCGCATTGCTGGCGTACACGCGCGAACTGCACGGACTGCTCACGCAGCGCAGCGACGCGCTGGCCGAGCGCCTGTCGGAGCCGGGGCGCGGCGGCGTGTCGGAAGTCGCGGATTTCCTGCTGCTGCAGCTCGTGAACCGCTATCTGGCGCTGACCTGGCATGTGCAGCAGGACGTCGCGACGCATCCGGAGGTGTTGTTCTGCGACTGGCTGAAGCTCGCCTGCGACCTCAGCACGTTCACGGCGGCCGGCCGGCGTCCGCAATCGCTCGCGGTCTACGTGCACGACGACCTGCGCACGAGCTTCGCCGAATTGATGACGGAGTTGCGCCGGTCGTTGTCGACGGTGCTGGAGCAAAACGCGATCCAGATCGAGCTGCGCGACGCGGGCAACGGCATCCGGGTCGCGACGCTCGCCGATCCCGCGCTGCGCGATACGGCCGGCTTCGTGCTCGCGGTGCGCGCGGACGTGCCGGCCGACAGCCTGCGCGCGCGGTTTCCCGCGCAGGCGAAGCTCGGCCCGGTCGAGCGGATCCGCGACCTGGTGCAGTTGCAGCTGCCGGGCATCACGATGCGCCAGTTGCCGGTCGCGCCGCGGCAGATCCCGTACCACGCGGGGCACACCTATTTCGAGATCGACAAGGGCAGCGACCTGTGGAAGCAGCTGGCGCGCTCCGGCGGTCTCGCATTTCATTTCGCCGGCGAATTCCCGGGGCTCTCGATGGAGTTCTGGGCGATCCGCGGGTGAGGGCGGGGCAGCGCGATGAATTCTTCCTCCGATTCGATCTCCGCCGGCGCCGGCGGATTCGTGCCGCCGAATCCGGGCGGCACGCATCCGGCCGCCGCATCCGGCGCGGCCGGGCCGACGGCCCAGCAGCCGCGGCCGGGCCGCTGGGCCGCGAGCGGCACGAACCCGCTCGTCGCGGCCGCGAACCCGTTGCTCAATCTCGTGCCGCAGATCCGTTCCACCGTCCATCATCCGAACCCGGCATGGCTGCGCGAGCATCTCGTCGTCGAGATCCGCCAGTTCGAGGCGCGCGCGCAGGAAGCCGGCGTGCCGTCGGAGGCGATCATCGGCGCGCGCTACTGCCTGTGCACGGCGCTCGACGAAGCGGCCGCGCTGACGCCGTGGGGCGGCAGCGTGTGGTCGTCCCACAGCCTGCTCGTGTCGTTCCACAACGAAACCTGGGGCGGCGAGAAGTTCTTCCACCTGCTCGAACGCCTGTCCCAGCAGCCGCGCCAGCACCTCGACCTGCTGGAGCTGCTGTATTTCTGTCTCGCGCTCGGCTTCGAGGGCCGCTATCGGGTGCTCGACAACGGCCACGCGGAGCTCGATGCGCTGCGCCGCAAGCTGGCCCACACGATCCGGTCGGTACGCGGCGAATTCGATCCCGCGCTGTCGCCGCACTGGCGCGATGTCGTCACGCGCGACGTGGCGCGCCGCTTCGTCGTGCCGCTGTGGGTGTGCGTGGCGCTCGCGCTGCTGATCGGGTTCGGCGGGTTCGTCGGGTTGCGCATCGCGCTTGCCGGACATTCGGACCAACTGTTCGCGTCGATCGACGCGCTGCACGTGCCGAAGCTGCAGCCCGCGCAGGCGCCGCCGCGCCCGGCACCGGCGCCGCGTATCGCGAAGTTCCTCGCGCCCGAGATCGCGGCCGGCCTCGTGTCGGTGCGCGACGACGCCGATCGCAGCGTGATCGTGTTGCGCGGCGACGGGCTGTTCAAGTCCGGCTCGACGTCGGTGATCGATCGTTACGCGCCGGTGCTCGCGCGGATCGCGGATGCACTGAACCAGGTGCCCGGCAACGTGCGCGTGACCGGCTATACCGACGACACGCCGGTGCACACGGCACGTTTCGCGTCGAACTGGGACCTGTCGCGCGAACGCGCGGAAGCCGTGCGCAGCATGCTCGCCGCGCGCCTCGACCATCCGGAGCGGCTCGCGGCCGAGGGGCGCGGCACGCTCGACCCGGTCGCGCCGAACGATACGCCTGCGAACCGTGCGCTGAACCGGCGCGTCGAGATCACGCTGCTGCCGGCGCCCGGCAGCGCAGCCGTCGGCGCAACGCCGGGAGCGCATTGACATGAACCAGGCTGTCGCGCGTTTCGTCCGGCCGTTGCCGTCGCGGGAGATCTGGACCTTCGCCGGTCTCGTCGTGCTCGCCTGCTTCGTGTGGCTCGCCGGGCCGCTGTTCGCGTTCGCCGACGTCCGGCCGCTCGAGAGCGGCTGGGCGCGCGGCGTGACGATCGCGGTGCTGTTCGTCGCGTGGGGCGCACGCGTGGCGTGGCGAAGCTGGCACGCGAGCCGCCTGAACGCGCAGTTGCTGAACCAGTTGCGCGAAGCCACGCCCGGGCCGGCCACCGCCGACGATCCGGCGAAGGCCCAGCTCGACGAGTTGCGCAGCCGCTTCGACGAGGCCGCGACGCTGCTGAAGAAAGTCCGCTTCGGGCAGGCCGATACCGCGCGCAAGGGGGTGGCACACTGGTTCGACCGGATGTCGCGCCAGTATCTGTATCAACTCCCGTGGTACGTGTTCATCGGCGCGCCGGGCTCGGGCAAGACGACCGCGCTGGTCAATTCGGGGCTCAGTTTTCCGCTGGCCGAGCAGTTCGGCCGTGCGGCGATTCGCGGCGTGGGCGGCACCCGGCACTGCGACTGGTGGTTCACGAACGACGCGGTGCTGATCGACACGGCCGGCCGCTATACGACGCACGAGGGCAATCGCGCGCTGGACGAAGCCGAGTGGAAGGGTTTCGTCGAGCTGCTGAAGAAGTACCGCACGCGCCAGCCGCTGAACGGCGCGATGCTGACGATCAGCGTCGCCGACCTGGTCGGTGCGTCGGAGGCCGAGCGCACGCAGCACGCGATGGTGTTGCGCAAGCGGCTGCTCGAGCTGCGCGCGCAGCTCGGCATCCGGTTCCCCGTCTACCTGCTCGTGACGAAGGCCGACCTGCTGGCCGGCTTCGCCGAGTATTTCGGCGGCTTCGGCCGCGCGGAATGCGCACAGGTGTGGGGCTTCACGTTCCCGCTCGCGCAGAGCGAGGCGCCGGGCTTCGACCTGCGCGCCGCGTTCGACCGCGAATACCGGCTGCTGCACCAGCGGCTGAACGACGGTCTGCCCGAGCTGCTCGCGACGCAGACCGATGCACGCCAGCGCGAGATGGCGTATCTGCTGCCGCAGCAGGTCGCCGATCTGCAGGACATGCTGGGCCAGTTCGTCGCCGAAGTGTTTTCCGTGTCGAGCTTCGAGCCGATGCCGATGCTGCGCGGCGTCTACCTGACGAGCGGCACGCAGGAAGGCACCGCGTTCGACCGCGTGATGAGCGGCATCAAGCGTTTCCTGAAGATCGAAGGCGTGCCGCCGGTCGCGCAGGTCGGCTCGACCGGGCGCAGCTTCTTCCTGAAGTCGCTGCTGCAGGAACACATCTTCCGCGAAGCCGCGCTCGCCGGCAGCGACCTGCGCTGGCATCAGAAACGGCGCGTGCTGCAGATCGCCGGTTACGTGCTGCTCGCGATCGTATGCGTGGCCGTGCTGGCCGCCTGGCTGCGCAGCTACGCGAACAATCGCGCGTATCTCGACCGGATCGCACAGCGCGTGCCCGCGGTCGACTCGCAGATCGCCGGCGCGAAATTCTCCGATGCGTCCGATATCGCGCGGCTGCTGCCCGTGCTCGACGCGCTCGGCGGGCTCGCGAATGCCGGTGGCGTCGACCGCGCGCATCCGCCGCTCGCGTATCGCTGGGGGCTCTTTCAGGGCGAGAAGATCGACGAGGCCGTCGACGCCGTGTACCGGCGCGCGCTCGAGGACGTGCTGCTGCCGATCGCCGCGAGCCGGATGGAGGCCGCGCTGCGCGACGCGCGGCCGGACGAAACCGACTACGCGTATGCGGCGTTGAAGGCGTACCTGATGCTGTACGACAGCGCGCACTACGATCCGGCGTTCGTGCAGGCCGTCGTCGACCTGGAGATGGAACGCGCGCTGCCGCCCGATTTCTCGCCGGCCGAACGCGCGGCGCTGCGCGCGCATCTCGCCGCGCTGTTCGGCAACCGGGTGGCGGTGTCGCCGTATCCGATGAACGAGCGGCTCGTGGCCGACGTGCGCGACCGGCTGCGGCAGGTGCCGTTTTCGCAGCGGCTGTACCGCCAGCTCACGCGCACGCTGCGGCCGGCAACGTCCGCGTTCGACTTCAGCGTCGCGCGCGCGGTCGGGCCGGATGCGTCGCTGGTGTTCCGCCGGCAGAGCGGCAAGCCGTTGTCGGAAGGCGTGCCGGGCCTGTATACGCGCAACGGCTATCGCAACGTGTTCTCGCCGCGCCTCGCCAGCGAAGTCGACGCGTACGGACGCGAAGAGGTGTGGGTGCTGAACCTCGGGCTGTCCGAGATTCCCGGGCCGAACGACGCCGGCGCATGGACGCGCGACATCCGTCAGCTGTACCTGAACGACTACCTGAAGATCTGGGACGACTATCTCGCCGACATCAAGCTGCAGCACACGGCGACGCTCGCGCAGAGCATCCAGGTCGCGCGTGCGCTGTCGTCGGCGGATTCGCCGCTCACGCGGCTGATGGTCGCGCTCGCGCGCGATACGGCGCTCGGCGATGCGCCGGGCGGCGCGCCCACGCTCGCGTCGCGCGCACAGGACAAGGTCGACGAGGCGCGCAGCTCGTTGTCGCAGATCTTCGCCGGGCAGGGCGCGAGCGACGCGAATCCGTCCGCGGCGGCGCCCGCCAGCCCCGAGCAGGTGGTCGACAGCCACTTCGCCGGGCTGCGCGCGTTCGCGCCGGGCAGCGGCGACCAGGCGCAGGCGTTCGACGCGGTGCTGAAGTCGATCGACGCGCTCTATACGTACCTGACGGCCACCGACGACGCGCTGCGCAGCGGCGCACAGCCGCCGCCGTCCGACGCCCCCGCGCGTCTGCGCGCACAGGCCGGGCGGTTGCCCACGCCGTTCCGCGAAGTGCTGGACGACCTGTCGAACGTCGCGAACGGCAGCGTCGCGACCGTCGAGCAGCGCAGCGTCGCCCAACGGGCCGGCGCGAACGTCGGCGATTTCTGCCGGCAGGCGATCGCGGGCCGCTATCCGTTCGCGCGCGGCGCGTCGCGCGACGTCGCACCGGCGGATTTCGCGCAGATGTTCGCGCCGGGCGGCCTGATGGACGATTTCTTCCAGAAGAACCTGCAGTCGATCGTCGATACGACGTCGCACCCGTGGCGTTTCGCGAACCGCAATGCGGATGCCGATCCGGCGGCGACGGCGATGCTGTCGTCGTTCGAGAAGGCCGCTGTGATCCGCGATGTCTATTTCGGCGGCGGCGCGCGTACGGCGCAACTGAAGGTGCAGATCCAGCCGCTCGAAATGGACCCGTCGATCACGGAGATGGTGCTCGACGTCGACGGCCAGATCGTCCGCTATGCGCACGGCCCGCTCGTGCAGAGCGCGGTGGACTGGCCGGGCCCGCGCGGCAGCAACCAGGTGCGGCTGCAGGTGTCGGGGCAGGCCGGCGCAACCGATGGCTTCACCACCGACGGACCGTGGGCGCTGCACCGGCTGTTCGACCGCGCGGCCGTGTCGGCCGGGCGCGGCTCGGACCAGATGATCGCCCGCTTCACGGTCGACGGCAAACCGCTCGTGCTGCAGGTGAGTGCCGGCAGTGTGCGCAATCCGTTCAGGCTGCCCCAGATGGAGTCCTTTACATGCCCTCCGAAGCAATGAGCCGCATCCCGCCGCTCACGCGCGCCGATGGCGACGCCCCGGCCTGGTACGGAAAGATTCCCGGCGCCGGCGACTTCGTGAACAGCCGGCTGCCGCATGCGCTCGCGCTCTGGTGGGAACGCTGGCTTCAGCAGGGGATGGCCGCGATGCGCCAGCGCGGCCCGGACGAGATCGCGCGCCACTACACGGTCGCGCCAGTCTGGAATTTCCTGATCCCGGCGGGCACCGGCGCGTCGTGCGTGCAGGCCGGCTGTCTCGCCCCGAGCTGCGATCGCGTCGGGCGCTACTACCCGGTGATCGTCACGCTGCCGATGCCGGCGGCCGACTACTGGAACGGGCTGCCGGATGCCGCGGACGCGTTCTACTGGCAGATCGGCCATGCGCTGCTCGACGCGATCCGGCATGCGCGCGCGCCGGTCGATCTCGAGCAGACGCTCGACCGTGTGCGGCTTACTGCGGGCAGTGCGCCGCTGGCGGAACGCGTCGACGGGCTGCCGGCGACGCTGCCGCAGCGGCCGGCGCTCGCCGCATGGCCCGGCCTGTCGGGCTATTTCGATCCGCACGGCGGGACGAGCTTCTGGTGGACCAATCGTGCCGATGGATCGCCGTTGCGCACGCATGCGCATACGGGCACGCCCGACAACGCGCTGTTCCTGACGTTGTTCGGCGACGGCTGATGGCCGGCGATCGACGGCAGGCAACGCGGGCAACACGGATGCGGTATCGCGAGGTAGACATGAAGGACCCTGTATCGAGAGACAACGAGCACGACACGGCGACCCGTGGCGACGCGCCCGAATTCACGGTGCGGCCGCTGCCGCTCGGTCATCGGCTGGGCGAGCTGCAGCTCGACGAGGTGCTGGGCATCGGCGGTTTCGGCATCGTCTATCGCGCATTCGACCGCACGTTGCGGCGCGCGGTCGCGATCAAGGAGTACATGCCGTCGATGCTCGCGACGCGCGGCGGCGACTACACGGTGTCGCTGCGCTCCGAGCGGTTCGCGCAGGCGTTCGACGCCGGACGCGGCGCGTTCCTCAACGAGGCGCGCCTGCTGGCGCAATTCGACCACCCGGGGCTCGTCAAGGTGCTGCACTTCTGGGAGAGCCATGGCACCGCGTACATGGTGATGCCGTTCTACGAAGGGCGCACGCTCAAGCAACTGCTCGACAGCGGCATGCGGATGAGCGAGACGCAACTGCGCAACATCGTCGGCGCGCTGCTCGGCGCGCTCGATACGCTGCATCGCGCGCAATGCTTTCATCGCGACGTCGCGCTCGACAACGTGCTGATCCGCCCGAACGGCAGCGCGATCCTGCTCGACTTCGGCGCGGCGCGCAAACGGATCGGCGATCTCGTCGACGACGGCGCGATGATGATCAAGCCCGGCTACGCGCCGATCGAGCAGTACACCGACGATCCCGCTTTCAGCCAGGGGCCGTGGACGGATCTCTATGCGCTCGGCGCGGTGATGCACGCGATGATCACCGGCGAACTGCCGCCGGCGGCCGTCGTGCGCAGCATCAAGGACACGTACCGGCCGCTCGCGTCGCGCGAGTTGCCGGCCGGCGAGGTGTACAGCCCGGCGTTCCTCGCGGCGATCGATCACGCGCTGCAGTTGCGGATCCCGGACCGGCCCGAGTCGGTCGCGGCGTTCGCTGCGGAACTCGGGTTGCGGGATCTCGAGCGCACGGGTGGCGGGTATGGTGCGGCCGTGGCGCCGCCGGTTGGGGATGCGGGGGAAGGTGGGGAGGGGAAGGCGGCTGCCGCGGCGGGCAATGCGTCGGCTGCTGGTGCGACGAAGGCGTCGGCGTCGGCCGGTGAAGGCGGGACGGCGTCGGGCAATGCAACAGCGGATGTGCGAGGGGCGCAGCCCGAGCAGCCGGAAAGTCGGTCGAACACGCCGGACACGGAATCTGCCGCGCCTGCTGTCGCTGGAGACAAGCCTGAAGACCGCGCGTCGTCGGCGTCGAAGGTCACTGCGGCTGCGGCAGCCGGGGTGGGGGCGTTATCCGCTTCTTCGTCCGTATCGCAAACGTCGCCGACTTCCGCGAAAACGGGACACCCCGACGGGCGTGAAGACGAGGCGGAACGCGCAAAGAACGCGCCGCGGGATGAGCGGTCAGCGTCGAAGACGAAGGCGCACGACGACGCCGGCATGCGATCGGCAAGCGCAGGCGCAGGCATCGGGCAGCGCGATGCAACGGATATCGGGAACCCGAGCGGAACGGCGGAGTCGACGGCTGGCACGGCTGGCACGGCTGGCACGGCTGGCACGGCTGGCACGGCTGGCACGGCTGGCACGGCTGGCACGGCTGGCACGGCTGGCGCATCCACATCGACGTCCTCGGCGGGCGCATCACCTCCGGCCGGCACGCCACGCCGCCCGTCGTTCACCCGGACGGGCAACCGGCGCATCCCGACCTACGTGGGGGGCGCGCTGGCAGCGCTGATCGTCGTTGGTATCGCCGCGACCTATCTGTCGCGCCCCGCGAAAGTCACAAGCGAACCGGAAGCCGGCGCAAGCCAGCCACAGGCGGGCGTCGCGCCTTCGGCCGGTGCGTCGGACACGGCACTCGCGCAGCACGGCCCGACACCGATCGTCGTGCCGCCGTCGAGCCTGCCGGCAGGATCGTCCGCAGATGTGCCGCCGCCGTCGCTGGCTGCCGCCCCCGCCAGCGCGCCCGCCGTCGTGGCCGCCGGCTCCGCGCCGCAGGTTGCGACGACCGCCACGGACGTCGCGTCCGCCATGCCGTCGCAAGCCGGCTCCGGCTCGACGATCGCGCCGGCCGGCAGCCTCGACGCGTCCGAGCGCGTCGTCAACGTGCCGCCGTCGGAAGCGGCTGCGGCGCCGGCGACCGCCCCGGCATCCCCATCGGACGCCGACACGGCCGTCGCCGCGGTCAACGCCCAGGCCACCGAGCAGCGTCCACCGAAACAGGAAACCGTCCAGGTGCGCTTCAACGTGCGTCCGTGGGGCGACGTGTACGTGAACGGCGCACGGCGCGGCGCGAGCCCGCCGCTGCGCTCGGTGTCGCTGACGCCGGGCGTCTATCAGATCGAGATCCGCAACGGTTCCCTGCCGCCGTTGCACCGCACCGTGGCGATCGACTTCGGCAGCAAACCGGTCAACATCGACTATGCATTCGAATGACGTCAGCCAGGCGGCGCTGGCCGCCGCCGAGTCGTCCTCGCCATCGCCCGGCCTGTCGGCGACGCCGCGCGCCGACCTGATCGGTCGGCTGCTCGCGGAGGTCGCGCCCGATGCGCCGTGCGGCGCGAACCTCGAATACGACGCCGAGTTCATGCAGCTTCAGCAGCGGGCGACGCCGCGCGCCGAGCAGCAGTACGGCGACACCCTGATTCCGGCCGAGACGCCCGACTGGCGTGCGGTCGAGCGCCTCGCACTCGCGCTGGGCGAGCGGACGAAGGACTTGCGCGTTGCCGCGTATCTCGCGCGCAGCTGGACCGAGCAGCACGGCATTCCCGGCTACGCGGACGGGCTCGCGGTCGTCGCGGGCTTGCTCGAGCGCTGGTGGGACGAGCTTCATCCGCGCCTCGACGCCGACGGCGAACCCGACCCGACACCGCGGATGACTGCGCTCGCCGATGTCGCCGGCGCGCACGAGTGTGCGCGGGCGGCACGGCGTCAGCCGCTGTTCGACGGCGGCCCGAGCGTGCGCGATGCCGAACGCGCGCTCGACGGCCGCGACGAAGCGGGCGGCCCGGCGGCAGGCGGCGTCGGCAGCCTGGTCGTCGCACTGTCGAGCGCGGGCGACGACGGCCGCGTGCCGATTGATGCCGTGCATGCCGCGCTGCGCGCGCTGGACGCGATCCGCGCGCGCGTGACGGACCGGCTCGGCCGCGAATGGTCGCCGGATGCGAGCGATACGGAGAAAGCATTGCAACGCATCGCCCGTGAAGTGCCGGTAACGGAACCCGCGCCGGCGGTGCAGCAGCCGGCCGCACCGGAGGGTTCGACGCCGGCCGCATCCGGCGTCGCGCAAGCCGTGTCGGCCCCGGCAACCGTGCCGAACGGGCAGGCGTGGCGCGATGCCGAGGTCACGAGTCGCGACGACGTACGCGCCGGCCTCGACAAGATGTGCCGCTATTTCGAACTGCACGAGCCGAGCCACCCGGCGCCGCTGCTGCTGCGGCGCGCGCAGCGGCTGCTCGCGCTCGACTTCTACGAAATCATCCGGGATCTCGCTCCGGAGAGCCTGCCGAAGCTGGACCTGCTGAGCGGCGAACGGAGCGAATGAGGCAGGAGCCGCCACGCGGCGGCGACGTACACGCAATCTGATCGATGTGAAGGAGCGGACGATGACGGACAGAACCAGGGCGGCAGGCAGCGGACAGAAGTTCATCGCGCGCAATCGGGCGCCGCGCGTGCAGATCGAGTACGACGTCGAGACCTACGGCGCGGAGCGCAAGGTGCAGCTGCCGTTCGTGATGGGCGTCATCGCGGACCTGGCGGGCAAGCGCGCCGAACCGCTGCCGGACCTGCCGGAGCGCAAGTTCCTCGAGGTCGACATCGACAACTTCGACGAACGGATGAAGTCGGTCGCGCCGCGCGTCGCGTTCCAGGTGCCGAACACGCTGACCGGCGAAGGGATGCTCAGCGTCGACCTGACGTTCGAGCAGATCGACGATTTCTCGCCGGCGGCGATCGCGCGCAACGTCGATGCGCTGCGCAGGCTGCTGGATGCGCGCACCGAGCTGTCGAACCTGCTGTCGTACATGGACGGCAAGCACGGCGCCGAGCAACTGATCGAACGCGCGATCAACGACCCCGACCTGCTGAAGACGCTGGTGCGCGAGCCGCGCCCCGACGCGCAGGGCGGCGACGCGACCCAACCGGAGGCCCGCGATGAATGATCCCGCCCAATCCCGCGCCGATGCACGCGACGCCCGCAGCACTGCGGCGCCGGCCACCGCGCCCGGCGAATTCGCCGCGCTGCTGCAGAAGGCGTTCAAGCCGAAGACGGCCGAGGCGCGCGAGTCGGTCGAGCGCGCGGTGAGCACGCTCGCGCAGCAGGCGCTCGAACATACGGTCGGCATGACGACCGACGCGTACGGCAGCGTGAAGCAGATCATCGCGGAGATCGACCGGAAGCTGTCCGAGCAGATCAACCAGATCCTGCATCACGACGAATTCCAGACGCTCGAAGGCGCGTGGCGCGGCCTGCATTACCTCGTCACGCATACCGAGACCGACGAACTGCTGAAGATCAAGGCGTTGCCGGCGTCGCGCAACGAGGTCGCGCGGATGCTCAAGCGCTACAAGGGTGTCGCGTGGGACCAGAGCCCGCTGTTCCGCAAGATTTACGAGGAGGAGTACGGGCAGTTCGGCGGCGAGCCGTTCGGCTGCCTCGTCGGCGACTTCTACTTCAATCACAGCCCGCCGGACGTCGAGATGCTCGGCGAGCTGTCGAAGCTCGCGGCGGCCGCGCATGCGCCGTTCATCGCCGGTGCGTCGCCGGAGCTGATGCAGATGGATTCGTGGCAGGAGCTGTCGAATCCGCGCGATCTGACCAAGATCTTCCAGAACACCGAATACGCGGCCTGGCGCAGCCTGCGGCAGTCGGAGGATTCGCGCTACGTCGGCCTCGCGATGCCGCGTTTTCTCGCGCGGCTGCCGTATGGCGCACGCACCAATCCGGTCGACGAATTCGACTTCGAGGAGGACACCGACGCCGCGAATCACGACCGCTACACGTGGGCGAATTCCGCGTACGCGATGGCCGCCAACATCAATCGCTCGTTCAAGCTGTACGGCTGGTGTTCGTCGATCCGTGGCGTCGAATCGGGCGGGGCGGTCGAAGGGCTGCCGAGTCACACGTTCCCGACCGACGACGGCGGCGTCGACCAGAAATGCCCGACCGAGATCGCGATCAGCGACCGCCGCGAGGCCGAGCTCGCGAAGAACGGCTTCATGCCGTTCGTGCACCGGAAGAACTCGGATTTCGCGGCATTCATCGGCGCGCAGTCGCTGTACCAGCCGGCCGAGTATCACGACCCCGACGCGACCGCGAACGCGCGGCTGTCCGGCCGCCTGCCTTACCTGTTCGCGTGCTGCCGGTTCGCGCACTACCTGAAATGCATCGTGCGCGACAAGATCGGCTCGTTCCGCGAGCGCGACGACATGGAGCGCTGGCTGAACGACTGGATCATGAACTACGTCGACGGCGACCCCGTGAATTCGTCGCAGGAAACCAAGGCGCGCAAGCCGCTCGCGGCCGCACAGGTGGTCGTCGACGAGGTCGAGGACAACCCCGGCTACTACACGTCGAAATTTTTCCTGAGACCGCACTACCAGCTCGAAGGGCTCACCGTGTCGCTGCGACTCATCTCGCGGCTGCCGTCCGCGAAGGCGGCGAACGAGTGAGCGGCCATCGGCATGCGGGCCGCATTCAACCCGGCATTCAACCTGATTTCGCACCGAAACGGAGACGGCAATGGGCGTGGCAATGTTTATGAAGGTGGACGGCGTGACCGGCGAATCGGCGGACGCGCAGCACAAGGGCTGGACCGACATCGAATCGTTCACGTGGGGAGCGAGCCAGCCGGGCGCGATGGCGAGCGGCAGCGGCGGCAACGCGGGCAAGGCGAGCTTCAACGATCTCGTCGTGGCCGCGTACATGGACAAGGGGGCGCCCGCGATCGTCAAGAACTGCGCGAGCGGCAAGCACTTGCCGAAGGTCGAGATCTCCGCGTGCAAGACCGGCGGCACCCAGGTCGAATTCATGCGCGTGACGCTGCAGGAAGTGCTCGTCACGTCCGCGCAGGTCGCGGGCATCGATCCCGGCGACGCGGCCGACCGGCTGATGATGCACTACGGCTTTCAGGCCGCGAAGGTGAAGAAGCAGTACTGGCAGCAGAACGACAACGGCGGCAAGGGCGCCGAGGTGTCGGTCGGCTGGAACATCAAGGAAAACACCGAGATGTGACGGCGCACCGATGACGACGAACGACCCGCACAGCCGCGATGGCCGGCACGGCGGCATGCGCGACCGGCTGCAACCCGCGCTGCTCGACCGGCTGACCGACGACGCGCCGCAGCGCGCGACCGATCTGCCCGGCACGCAGTGGATCGGCGCCGAGCGCCTGCGCGCGGCCGTGCTGCGCGATCTCGCGTGGCTGCTCAATACCCGCAACGCCGAGGACGGCTTCGTCGACTTGGCCGCGTTCGCGCACGCGCAGGCGTCGGTGCTCAATTACGGGATGCGGCCGCTCGTCGGCAAGCCGATGTCGGGTGTCGAACGTATTGCGGTCGAGGCGTCGATCCGCGATGCGATCGTCCGCTTCGAGCCGCGCATCGCGCCCGACAGCGTCGAGGTTCACGGCATCGCCGATGCATCGGGCGGGCGCGCCGGCGAACGGCGTCACAACGTGCTGCTGTTCGAGATCCGCGGCACGCTGTGGTCGATCCCGCATCCGGTCGAATTCGTGCTGCGCTCCGACCTCGATCTCGAGACGGGCGCGATGTCGCTGCAGTCGGCAACGGGAAGCTGACACGATGGATACACGCCTGCTCGACTACTACAACCGCGAACTCGCGTACCTGCGCGAACTCGGCGACGAATTCGCGCAGCAGTTCCCGAAGGTCGCCGCGCGGCTGCGGCTGCACGAATCGGGGCCGCCCGATCCGTACGTCGAACGCTTGCTCGAAGGCTTCAGCTTCCTCACCGCGCGCGTGCAGCTGAAGATGGACGCCGAGTTTCCGCGCTTCACGCAGGCGCTGCTCGATGCGGTGTATCCCGGCTATCTCGCACCGCTGCCGTCGATGGCGATCGTGCAGTTCGCGCCGATGCTGAACGAAGGCAGCCTCGCGCAGGGCTGGCGGCTGCCGGCCGGCACCGCGCTGCGCGCCCGCACCGCCGCGTCCGAACAGACCGCTTGCGAATTCCGGACCGCGCACGACCTGACGCTGTGGCCGCTCGAACTGACCGGTGCGACCGTGACCGGCGCGCCGTCGTGGCTGCCGCGCGGCGCCGTGCCGGCTCGCCAGGACGTGCGCGGCGCGCTGCGCATCCGGCTCAAGGCGCGCGGCGGCGCCAGGCTTTCACAGCTTCCGCTCGACCGGCTGACCTTTCATCTCGCGGGCCCCGAGCGCGATGCGCTGCATCTGCTCGAGCTGATCGCCGCGCATGCGCTCGGCGTCGTCTGCCACGACCCGGGGCAGCCGCCGCGCTGGCTGCACACGCTCGACGCCGACGCGATCGTCCACGAGGGTTTCGATCCGGCGCAGGCCATCCTGCCCGACGACGGGCGCAGTTTTCACGGCTACCGGCTGCTGCGCGAGTATTTCGCGTTTCCGGCGCGCTTCCTGTTCTTCAGCATCGGCGGCCTGCGCGCCGCACTCGCGCGCGCCACCGGCGACGAATGCGAGCTGACCGTGCTGTTCGACCGCCACGACGCGGCGCTCGAGGCGGCCGTCGATGCTCGGCATCTGGCGCTGAACTGCACGCCGGCCGTGAACCTGTTCGCGCGTCGCGGCGACCGCATCCGGGTGCAGCCGGGCGCGCGCGAGCATCATGTCGTCGTCGACCGCAGCCGGCCGCTCGATCACGAGGTCTATGCGGTGCAGCGGCTCGCGAGCGAACAGCGCGACGACGGCCAGTCGCGCGAATTCCGGCCGTTTCATGCGTCGTTCGCGAGCGACGACGGCAACTACGGCGCGTACTACACGATGCGCCGCGAGCCTCGGCTGGTGTCCGTACAGGCACGCGCGAACGGCACGCGCACCGGTTACGTCGGCAGCGAAACCTACGTGTCGCTCGTCGACAGCCAGTGCGCGCCGTACGACGAAACGATGCGCTACCTGTCCGTCGACACGCTGTGCACGAACCGCGACCTCGCGCTGCTGATGCCGCCGGGCGACGCGAACGCGTTCACGCTGCGCATCTCGGCGCCCGTCGAGCGTGTCGTCGCGATTCGTGGCCCGTCGCGACCGCGCCCGCCCGTCGCCGATGCGCAGACGGCCTGGCGGCTCATCCGCCATCTCGGGCTCGCCCGGCAGACGCTGACCGATCTCGATGACGACGAGGGCGCGCATGTGCTGCGCGAACTGCTCGGCCTGCACGCCGACCCGGCCGATGCCGCGATGCGCCGGCAGATCGACGGCGTGCGACGCGTCGCGTTCTCGCCCGTATTCCGGCGGCTGCCGGCGCTCGGGCCGCTGATGTTCGGGCGCGGCGTGCAGGTCGACGTGACCGTCGACGATCATGCGTTCTCCGGCGACAGCCCGTTCCTGCTCGGCGCGGTGCTCGAACAGTTCTTCGCGCGTCACGTGTCGATCAACGCGTTCGCCGAATGCGTGCTGACCAGCGCACAGCGCGGCACGCTCGCGCACTGGCCGGCGCGGATCGGCAGGCGGCCCGCGATATGAAGCACGGCACGCCGCCCGGCGCGCAGCCGGCTGCCGACGCCGCACGCCGCGATGCGTGGTGGGCGCGGCTGCGTGCCGCCCCGCATGGCCATGATCTGTTCGAGGCATTGCGCTGGCTCGATGCGCTGACGCCTGGCCGCGTACCGCTCGGTCATGCCGCACGGCCGCGCGACGAGCCGGTGCGGCTCGGGCAGCAGCCGTCGCTCGCGTTCGCGGCGTCGATGCTGGCTGGCGTCTCCGACGATGACGGCGGCGTCGCGCGGCCGCGCATCGCGATCCACGGGTTCGGGTTGTTCGGGCCGAACGGGCCGCTGCCGACCCACCTGACCGAATATGCGTACGAGCGCGCGGCCCAGCACGACGATCCGACCTTCGCCGCATTCGCGGACCTGTTCCATCACCGGCTGATCCTGCTGTTCTACCGTGCGTGGGCCGATGCGCAGCCGACGGTGAGCCTCGATCGTCCGGGGCGCGCACGGTTCGACACGTATGTCGCGAGCCTGATCGGGCGCGCGGCGCATGGCGACGAGTCGACCGCGCATGCGGCCGCCGACACGCTTGCGCCGCACGCGCTGTATTTCCATGCGAGTCATCTCGTGCGGCACACGCGCAACCCCGAAGGACTCGTGCAGATCCTGCGGCAGCATTTCGGGGTCGACGCGCGCATCGTCGAGCACGTGCCGCGCTGGGTCGCGATCGAACGGTCGCAACGCTGCACGATCCGTGCGACGCGACCGACCATGCGCGTCGGCGGCGTCGCGCTCGGCATCGCGGTGCGCGACGCGCAGTCGCATTTCCGGATCGTGCTCGGGCCGCTGTCGCTCGACGCGTACCGGCGCTTCCTGCCGGGCGGTCCGCACGCGCGTCAGCTCGCGCACTGGGTGCGCGAATACGTCGGCATCGAGTTCGACTGGGACGTGCAGCTCGAACTGGCGTCCGACGCGGTGCCGGCGGTCGCGCTCGGCGCGGCGCAGGGTCTCGGCCGTACCGCGTGGCTCGGGCAGCGGCTGGAAGCGGGGCCCGCGCGCGATCTAGTCGTCCGTTACGACGCACGCCGTGGCGACTTGCCGCGCACCGGCGCCGCCCCTCATCGCGAAACTGCCTAAACGGGAACCGTCATGTCCGATATCGGCCGCGTCAACCTGTTCGGAAAACTCGATCCGCTCCTCTACGAGACGCTCGAGCAGGCCACCGGATTCTGCAGGCTGCGCGGCAATCCGTACGTGGAACTCGCGCACTGGTTCAAGCAACTGCTGCAGCGGCCCGACGGCGACCTGCAGCGCGTGCTGCGCCGGTTCGAGATCGACGAGGCCGCTATCGAACGCGGGCTGGTCGCCGCGCTCGAGCGGCTGCCGCGCGGTGCGGGATCGGTGTCGGACCTGTCCGTGCACATCGACGACGCGGTCGAGCGTGCGTGGGTCTATGCCACGTTGAAATACGACGCGACGCGGATTCGCGGCGCGGTCCTGCTGCTTGCGATCCTGAAGACGCCACAGTTGCGCAACGTGCTGTACGCGATCGCGCGCGAGTTCGAGCGTGTCGTGCCCGACGTGCTCGCCGACGAACTCGAAGCGATCGTCGACGGCTCGCCCGAGGCGCAACCGGCCGTCGGCGCCGAAGCGGGCGCCGGTTCCGGCGTCGCCCCGGCGCGAGGCGCGCCAGCCGCGGAAGGTTCGGCGCTCGCGCGCTTCGCCGTCGACCTGACCGAGCGCGCGCGGGCTGGCGAGATCGACCCCGTCGTCGGGCGCGACGCCGAGATCCGCCAGATCGTCGACATCCTGTTGCGGCGCCGGCAGAACAACCCGCTGCTGGTCGGCGAGGCCGGCGTCGGCAAGACCGCCGTCGCGGAAGGCTTCGCGCTGCGGATCGCCGCCGGCGACGTGCCGCCGTCGCTGGGCGACGTTGCGCTCTATCTGCTCGACATCGGGCTGCTGCAGGCCGGCGCAAGCGTGAAGGGCGAATTCGAGAGCCGGCTGCGCGGCGTGATCGACGAGGCGATGTCGTCCGAGCGGCCGGTGATCCTGTTCATCGACGAAGTGCATACGCTCGTCGGCGCGGGCGGAGCGGCCGGCACCGGCGACGCCGCGAACCTGCTGAAACCCGCGCTCGCGCGTGGTCTGCTGCGCACCATCGGCGCGACCACGTGGTCCGAGTACAAACAGTACATCGAGAAGGATCCGGCGCTGACGCGGCGCTTCCAGCTCGTGCACGTGCTCGAACCCGAGGAGGCGGCCGCGGTGACGATGCTGCGCGGACTCGCCGCGAAGCTCGAAGCCCATCATCGTGTGCTGGTGCTCGACGACGCGCTGCAGGCTGCCGTGACGCTGTCGCACCGGTATATTCCCGCGCGGCAGTTGCCGGACAAGGCGATCAGCCTGCTCGATACGGCTTGCGCGCGCGTCGCCGTCAGCCAGCACGCGGTGCCTGCGCCGATCGAGGACGCGCGCCGACGCATCGACGGCCTGCAAGTCGAGCGGGAACGAATCGGGCGCGAGTGTGCGCTCGGCAGCGGCGACACCGCGCGGCGCGACACGATCGACGCCGAGGTCGCCGCCGTCCAGGCAGAACTCGACCGGCTCGACACGCGCTGGCAAGCCGAGCGCGACGCACTGACCACGATCGTCGAATCGCGCGTCGCGCTGCTCGACGACGATCCGTCTCACGAACTGTCAGCCGTCGCGCGCGCCGACATCCAGGCACGCCTGGCTGCCGCGCAGCAGACACTGACCGACCTGCAGGGCGACGCGCCGCTCGTGCTGCCGGCCGTCGACACGCATGCGGTCGCCGCGGTCGTTGCCGACTGGACCGGCATTCCGCTCGGCCGGATGGTGCGCGACGAGACACAGGCCGTGCTGAAGCTCGCCGAAACGCTCGGCGAACGCGTCGTCGGCCAGCGCCACGCGGTCGAACTGGTCGCGGAACGGATCCAGACCGCGCGCGCGAAGCTCGACGACCCGACCAAGCCGCACGGCGTGTTCCTGCTGTGCGGGCCGTCCGGCGTCGGCAAGACCGAGACCGCGCTCGCGCTGGCCGACACGCTGTACGGTGGCGAGCGCAACGCGATCACGATCAACATGAGCGAATTCCAGGAGGCGCACACCGTATCGACGCTGAAGGGCGCGCCGCCGGGCTATGTCGGCTACGGACAGGGCGGGGTGCTCACCGAGGCCGTGCGCCGTCGCCCGTACAGCGTCGTGCTGCTCGACGAGATCGAGAAGGCGCATCGCGACGTGCACGAGATTTTCTTCCAGGTGTTCGACAAGGGCTGGATGGAGGATGGCGAGGGGCGTGACATCGATTTCCGGCATACCGTGATTTTGCTGACCTCGAACGTCGGCGCCGATCGCGTGATGCAGCTGTGCCGCGATCCCGATCATCTGCCCGACATGCTGACACTTGCCGATGCGCTGCGCGCGCCGCTGCTCGACGTGTTCCCGGCCGCGCTCCTCGGCCGGCTCACCGTCGTGCCGTACTACCCGCTGACCGACGCGACGCTCGCGCGCATCGTCGAGTTACAGTTGCGGCGCTTCGAGAAGCGGATCGACCTGCATCATGGGATCGCGCTGCGCTGCACCGACGCGGCGACCGCGCTGATCGTCGAGCGGTGCCGGACGATCGAATCCGGCGGGCGGATGGTCGACGCGGTTCTCACGCATACCGTGATGCCGCGGATCGGCCGCGCGATTCTCGAGGCCACGCTCGAAGGCCGTGCGCTGGCGTCGATCGAGGTCGGTGCGGCCGGCGGCGAATTCGCGTATCGGTTCGACGAGGAGGAAACAACGTGAATCGCGTATTCACACTCGACAGCCCGCACGGCGACGACCTGAAATTCCATACGCTCGACGGCAGCGACGAACTGGGCCGCCTGTTCGAATTCCGGATCGAGGCGCTGGCGGACAGCCATAGCCTGTCGCTGAAGGATCTGCTCGGCAAGCCCGTGACCGTGCGGATCGAGCAGCAGGATCATTCGACGCGCTACCTGAACGGGATCGTCGCGCGCGCGTCGCTCGGCGGCCGGCGCGCCGAGCGCTACTACGGTTACGAGCTCGTCGTGCGGCCGTGGCTGTGGCTCGCGACGCGCCGTTCCGACTGCCGGATCTTTCAGAACCGCACCGTGCCCGACATCGTGCAGGAAGTGCTCGCGCCTTACGGCTTTCCGATCGAGAACAAGCTGACCGATGCGTACGTGCCGCGCGAATACTGCGTGCAGTACAACGAGACCGACACCGCGTTCGTGATGCGGCTGATGGAGTTCGAGGGCATCTATTGCCATTTCCGGCACGCGGCCGACAGTCACACGCTCGTGCTGTGCGATGCGATGTCGTCGCACGTTGCGTTGCCTGGCTACGAAACGATCCCGTACATCGCGCAGGATCGCACGGCAATCGCCGACGAGGAGCACATCGATGCTTGGCTGCCTGCGCAGGAGGTGAGCGTCGGCAAGCACCAGACCACCGACTACGACTATACGAAGCCGCGTGCGGATCTTTCATCGCAGAAGGTCGATCCGCGCGGCCACGATCACGACAGCTTCGCGTCGTTCGAATGGCCCGGCGGCTATCGCGACGATGCGCCCGGCGCGCACTACAGCCGCGTGCGGCTCGAGGAACAGCAGGCCGAGCACGAGCGGGCGAGTGCCGATACCGATGTGCGCGGCGTCGCGCCGGGCTACCTGTTCACGCTCGCGCATTGCCCGCGCGCCGACCAGAACCGCGAGTACCTGATCGTGCGTTGCCAGTACCGCTTTCAGGAAAACGCGTATGCGAGCGACCCGGGCGCGGAGGCCGTCGTGCATCGGACGATGATGCTCGTGCAGCCGTCGAGCCTGCCTTACCGGCCGCCGCGAGAGACGCCGAGGCCGCGGACCAATGGGCCGCAGACCGCGACCGTCGTCGGGCCGCCCGGCGAGGAGATCTGGACCGATCAATACGGGCGCGTGAAGCTGCAGTTTCGCTGGGACCGGTATGGGCAGAGCAACCAGGATTCGTCGTGCTGGGTGCGGGTGTCGAGTCCCTGGGCTGGGGGCGGGTTCGGTGGCGTGCAGATTCCGCGCGTCGGCGACGAGGTTGTCGTCGATTTTCTCAACGGCGATCCGGACGAGCCGATCATCACCGGCCGCGTATTCAACGGCGAAAAGGTGCCGCCGTGGGGGCTGCCGGGGAGTGCGACGCAGAGCGGGTTGCTGTCGAGATCATCGCCGGGCGGGACGACCGACCATGCGAATGCTTTCCGGTTCGAGGACAAGAAGGGCGCCGAGCAGCTGTGGATGCATGCGGAAAGGAATTTCGATGCGGAGACGGAGGCCGATCACACGCTTTCTGTCGGGAACAATCACACGCATACGGTCGGGAACGACGAGACGATGCAGGTGAAGAACAACCGGCAACGCAGCGTCGGGCAGAACGAGACGGTGAATATCGGCAAGAACCGGGTCGCGCAGATCGGGGTGGATGAGACACATGGGGTGGGTGGGAACCGGACGCGAACGGTCGGGAAGAAGGAGACCGTGACGATCGCGTCGGATCGCGAGGCGACGATCGGCGGCAACCACACGGAGTCGGTCACGCATGCCAAGACCGAAACGATCGGCGAAGGCAAGACGCTGAGCGTCGGACAGATGTATCAGACGACGTCGAAGGACATGAAGACGCTGGTTGCGTCGGCGCATACCGAGGAGATCGGCACGCGGACCTCGACGATCGCCAAAGCCCATACGCACACGGTCGGCGGCGAACACACCGTCAACGTCGGCGCGAACCATACGACGAACGTGCAGCATCAGGTGACCGTCAACGCGGGCGACCAGCTTTCGCTCGTCTGCGGGATGTCCAGCATCGTGATGAAGAGCGACGGCACGATTGCGATCCAGGGCGTCAACGTCGCATCGACCGGCACGAACACCCACAGCGTGAACGGCAAGACGGTGACGTCGTCGGCGACCGCCGAACACACGGTCGAAGGTGCCGTACTGAAGCTGAATCCGTGACGGAGGCGCGCGCGAATGCAGAACTGGCAGCCGACCAATCCGATAGAACGTAGGTTCATGGATGCGCATACGGACTGGATGAGTTTCGCGAAAGAGCGCGACGCGCGATTGATGATCTGGCAGACCGACGAGACGGATGCGGAGCTCGTGCAGCTGTATTTCCAGGTTCAGGACGAGACGTCGTGTGCGGTCAGGACGATGCGGGCGTCGTTCGTCAATGAAGCGGATTATCCGACGGCGCTGACGAATGAATTCATCGCGTTCTACGACAGCCGGCGTGAGGGGTCCGCGGCGCAGGGCGTACGTGCGGACTGGCAGCCGCCATATGACGATGGCAAGAATCCTTTGCTATATCTTTTCGCGGTTGCCGACAGCCTGATGCAGCACCACCCTGATATTTTTCCGGCGATGGTATTCGTGCTGGAACCGGTGAAAGTGCGGGACGACGCGGCGTGGGTGCGCTGGATGGACGATTTGCTGTCGATCATTGCGGTCGCGCCGCAGCTTGCCGAGCGCGTGCGCTTTGTCGTACCGCGTATCGAGATCGAGCCGTTTGCGGCGTTGATGCAAAGGCATCGGGCTGCGGTACGCGTCGTAAAAGGCAAGTATTCGATGGCGAGCGTGCCGCGCGAATTGCTGGCGGAGTCGGGCGAGCGCGGGCCGAGTGGCGAGTTTCGACGGCATTTCGTGATGCTGACCGAGATGATCGAGAGCGGTAATCCTGCTCGGCTGGAGGAGTTGCGCACGGCGGCGCTGAAGGTCGCGGAGCGTGAGCAGTGGTTCGATCAATGCGTCGTCGTGCATCTGATTGCCGGGGCCGCGTATCTGAAGTGGCGCGATCGGGCGCGGGCGATCGAGGCTTACCAGAGCGCCGCCAGCAGCGGCATGCGTGCGGTCGAGGCAGGGCATCCGGCAGGGCACAAGCTCGTGGCGAATGGATTGTTCGGCGAGGCGAGCGTGCATTTGACGCACAAGGATTATGCGCACTCGGCATATTGCTACGAGCGCGCGGTGGCGTCGACTACCGCGGCGAAGGACGGGCTGATGACGGTCGAGGCCTGGCGAATGAGCGCGGTGTGCTGGGAACGGGCAGGGGAGCGCGAGCATGCACTGGAGGCCGGGTTCAATGCGCTCGATGCGGGGTTGATGATCGACGAGCCGATGCGGGCGAACAGTAACCTGCCGATGGTTGTCGAGTGGATGGTGTCGCAACTGGGTGCAATGGACCGGCGGCGCAACGCGTTGAGCGAGAAAGTCGCGGCGTTGCGTGGCGGCCGCTGAGCGGGGGCAAACACCGTGGCACTTCCTGCCGTCAAGCATCTCGATCCCGTGGTTGGCGTGGACGTTCATTCGGTGCTGGTTACGCCTGGTACACCGCCGGTGTTCCTGCCGCACCCTCATGTCGGGTTCATGCTCGATAAGCGCGAGTACATCCAGGCCGCAAAAGCGGTGGTCGGCTGCATTGCGATGATGATCGTGCAGGAGAAGGTGACCGAATACATCGAAGATCATCCCGAAGATGTGGAGAAGCTGGCACATCTGGCCGATGAAGCGAACCAGCAGGTCAATAAGCAACTCAATGACTTGATGGGTGGCGGCAAACTGCCAGACTTCAAGGACGATCCCAACGTCGCGGAGGGGATGCGACTGGCGAAAGAGGCCAACAAGATCAAGAACCGCATAAGTGATGATCTTGGTTCGAACGTCGGATCGGGGGGAAGCAGCGGCAGGCCGATTTTTGTGAACGGGATGATGCGGGCCACGGCAGGGACGCATGCGTATCACGTTCCCGGGTTGCATTTTCCTCTTGGTGAATCGTTTGCACCGCCGCCTGAGGAGGTTGAACCGTCGAACGACGGGGAATCGTTCATGGGTAGCAAGACGGTGCTCGCCAACAACGATCCGATGTCGTACATGGCGCTTGAGGCGTTGAGTTGCTGGTCGATCGGGATGGAGCCGCCTCCGCATAACAGCGCGCATACGGATCGGACTTATCCGTCGATGCCCAGTTCGGTGATGTTGCCTATTCCGGCAGGAAGGCCGGTGTTGGTGGGCGGGCCGCCGATCATGAATATGGCTGCGGCGGCGAAGGGGTTGTTCAAGGCGTTTCGGGGATCGAAGTGGGCGAGGGCGCTGGCGGATAAGCTGAATTTGAAGTCGGGGTTCTTAAGGTGCAATGTGCTGAAGGCAGAACCGGTGGACGCAATCACGGGTGAAGTCGTGATTCAGCAGCATGACTTCACAGTACCCGGCCGCTTGCCGCTCACGTGGGATCGGTACTATGCCAGCCACAATAGCTACGCCGGCGCAATTGGTGTTGGCTGGCAGACGCCCGCTGATATCCGGTTGACGTTGATGCGGCATGAGAATGGTGTGGGCGTTGCCGCATATTTCCTGAATTATGCGACCGCGTTCGACACGATACCGACTGACAGCGGCTGGTCGAGCCGCGTCTATGACTGGCAGCATGGGCACGCTCTATACCTGCGTGACGATCGATTGGTGCTGCGTACACGCGCTGGTATCGAATACGAATTCGCCCTACCGGCGCTATGGATACGCGCCGTCGACACTGGACTGGACACCATCGCGCTGCCGCTGCTTGTCGATCGTATGGCCGACCTGAACGGCAATGCGTGGTCGTTTGAGCGCCAGACAGATCGAAACCTGGTGCGTCTTGTCGAATGGCAGGGCGATGTTATGGCAGGGCGCGTGATCGAATGCTCCTATAGCGACAATACGCATTCAGGACTGCTGTCTGCATTGGATCTGATCGATAGAAGCGGTCGAGCACACTTGCTTGTGGGCTATGAGCACGACAACGAGCGGAACTTGGCCGCTGCGGTCGATCCGATGGCGCAACCTCATCATTTCGAATATGCCGACCATCATCGAATGGTGCGTCATACCAGTGCCCGTGGAGTGTCGTTTTACTACAGCTACCAACGGAATGACGATGGGATCTGGCGTGTTGACCATGCGTGGGGGGATAACCATCTATTCGATTACCGCTTTGCCTACGATCCGGCGCATCAGGAAACCAGCGTTACAGATTCCATGGGGTACATGACGTTTCTGCAGTCCAACGACCGTGGCATGCCAGTGGCCGAAATAGATCCGTTGGGCGGTGTGACAAGTTATCGATACGATGGGCAGGAGCGCATCAACGCAAAAACCGATCTCGCAGGACGCACCACGTACTGGGAATACGATTCCTACGGCAATCTTCTCATGCAGACCTTGCCGGATGGCAGCGCATTGCGCACTGAATACAACGCCGATCACAAGCTGGTGTGCGGGACGGATCCCGACGGCGGGCAATGGAGTTATGCGTGGGACGAACGGGGGAATCTGCTGACGCAGACTACGCCATCGCAAGCCTGCAGTCGTTACGCGTACGATCAATACGGTCAACTCGTCGCGCATACCGGGCCGCAAGGCGAATTGACGCGATTCGATTACGACCGGGATGGCCGTCTTGCAGTGCTGACGAATGCACTTGGTCATCGCACGCAGTACACGCACGACACGTTTGGAAATCTGGTGCAAGTTGTCAACGCTCTCGGTCAAGCGAGCCGTTTCGAATACGACCGCAACGGCAATCTGACGCGCGTCATCGAACCGGGTGTGCGCGAGATCCACTGCGCCTATGATGCAGATGGCAATATGCTGCGCTACTGCGATGCGACGGGCAATGTAACGCAACTGACCTATTCGGCGCTGGGGCAGGTCAGTAAGAAGCACACGCCTGATGGAAACGTCGTCGAATACCACTACGACTCCGAGGACAGATTGGTCGGTGTAGTAAATGGGCGCGGCGAACTCTATGAACTCAAGCGCGACGGGCTGGGACGGATTGTCGAAGAAGTCGACTATTGGGGACAACTTCGCCGCTATGAATACGGCTCGTTCGGTGAACTACAGTGCAGCATAGACCCACTGGGGCAGGTGATTGTCTACCAGACGGACAAGCTAGGGCGGATCGTACAAAAACGGGTGCCGGACCGAAGAAAGGCTGATGGGCATCGCATCGACGCCTTCGAGTATGACCGCAGCGGTAAATTGATCGTTGCGGAAAATCCGGACTGCCGCGTCGAACTGAGCTATGACGCTGCGGGTCGTCTCGTTGAAGAACGACAAGGCGACGCCTTCGTGATCAGCTACCGGTACAACGCTGTTGGCCAGCGAGTAGAGCGTCGCACAACGCTCACGGCAGCTGATTCAGTCATCTCGCACACCGTGCGCTATGGCTATGACGTGCTCGGCGCAGTCTTCTCGATCCAAATCGACGACGCCTTACCGGTCACATTCGAACGTGACGCGCTCGGACGGGGCTGCGTCGAACATTTGGGCGAGGCATTGCGACGCGAGCTAGCTTATACGTCGAATAGGCAGTTAGCCCGGCAAACGCTGCTGATCGACACAGGTCCGGTGTTTGCCACCGAATATACCTACGACGCCAACGGTGAAATGACCGAGAAGCGCGACTCTCGACTTGGCGTCGAACGATTCGACTACGACCCTGTGGGGAGGCTGACTGGTCACCTCGATCCGGCCGGAGAACTGCACCGCTTCCTGTACGACCCGGCGGGCGATCTGTTGACCACACGGGTTCATCAAGGTAATCCGGAACGACAATCAGACTCATGGTCACGCACCGGCGAACACGATGGTTGTAGCTACACATTCGATTGTGCTGGCAATCTGTTGCGCAAGCAGAGCGCACAACAGGATCTACTGTTGCG
Organism: Burkholderia sp. JKS000303; assembly: GCF_002563755.1. Classification (NCBI taxonomy): domain Bacteria; kingdom Pseudomonadati; phylum Pseudomonadota; class Betaproteobacteria; order Burkholderiales; family Burkholderiaceae; genus Burkholderia; species Burkholderia sp. JKS000303. The sequence continues at coordinate 3,939,642 of NZ_PDBZ01000001.1, read as the reverse complement.
CTGGGATGGTGATGGGTTGCTGATCGAAACGCTAGCGACACGCCCCACGGTCGGGGCGGCAACCGGCACGTTGCGCGTCCATACGTGCTACGAGTATGACGCGTTCCATCGGCGCACCCGGAAAGTCACTCAGATCCAGCATGAGTCTGGTGCGTGGAACAGCACTGCCTCGGACCGAACCAATCGGTTGTGTACCTCTTGTTTTTTTTGGGAAGGCGATGTGCTGGTAGGTGAAATTGCACATTGTGATCTGAACGTTCGCCGGTGGTTGGTAGAAGCAAGCATCGACGGGCATTCAGACCGTTCAGGGAATCCAGTAAGCGGATACAGCGAAGCGCGCGAGTGGATCTACTATCCGGGAACGTTTCGGCCGCTCGCCGGAATGCAACGCGCGTATCAGCACCAGACTCAACATCCGGACAGCACGGATCAACAGCATATGGAAGCGATGCCATTTGCCCCAGGTCTGGTCGCCGAGACGCAGTACGTCTTCTTCGACGCTGACCCAAATGGAGCGCAAAAGCGGATTGTCGATCCGTCAGGTTCGGTTGTTTGGGAGTGCCATTATACGGCTTGGGGTAGCGCCAGCCGGGTCGGAACGCAGGCCAAGCACGACCAGCCCCTACGGCTAGAGGGGCAATATTATGACGGGGAGACAGCACTTCATTACAACAGGTTCCGCTATTACGACCCGGATTTAGGGCGGTTCATCAGCCAGGATCCGGTCGGTCTATCTGCCGGCACGAATGTATACCAGTTTGCCGCCAATACTCTTTCATGGGTTGATCCTCTCGGCTTGGACGCCAAATCTGCATTCAGACGGTTTTCCTTGAAAACGATCTTGAATAATCCCTCACACCCACTTCAATTTCTTCTCGCTCGGGATTCGGCGGGAAACGTGACGAAGCAATTCGCCCCAACCAGAGGATGTTCACATTCCGAACTCATTAATTGGGGGGACGTCGAAGACAATGATTGGGGGGCCGATTTAACGGAAAACCCACAAGTCTTTAGAACTGGACAACCCCTTGTTCAGATGGGCCACCTAACGAGCAAATTTTCACTGGATAAAGAACGGATGGCATTGCAGGACGCGTGGGAAAATCAGAGAGATTCCAAGGATGAGGCGGCCGGGGTGATCATGGAACGAACGGCAATTGACATCGACGGTGTACCGGTCTTCAAAGAAACGGCACAGGAATGGGAACAGCTCGGATTTCTCCGCAAGGGAACGGTTGCCAAGGCAGCACCTAGCCGTGGCTGGACGAGGCCATAAATGCGTTCATGTCGCGGTGCCATCCCGAGAATTGCCTGCGTAGCACGTGCCGATAGCTCTAACGATCAGGAGCATCATTCTTAATTTTACATAACGTGAATTATCGAACGTTAGTGTGTAGGTCCCAAGTTCAGATGTCGCGTTTCCGCTAAAGACGCTACGCGACGAACCGGATCGCGCTGTTCTCGATGGCAGCCTGGTTGCCGTATTGCCAAGTGATGTTGCGGTGTTCATGTCCGATCGGCAGACCCGAGTAGATCGGCAGGCCGAAGCCGCCCAGCACGTCGACCAGCATCTGCTCGAGCGTGAAATCCGCGCCGTCCGGGATCGGGCAGCGCGTGAATTGCCCGAGCACGAACGCGCGGGCCCCGTCGAACGCGCCGCTCAGACGCAGTTGCGTCAGGCTGCGGTCGAGCCGGTAGCCGAATTCCGTCACGTCCTCCAGCAGTACGATCGCGTCGCGTGAGCGAAGCGACCAGCGTGTACCCGCGACGCTCGCGAGCACCGTCACGTTGCCGCCGCACAGGCGTCCCCGCACCGCTCCAGGGGCGCCGGACAAATGCCGCAGGCTCAGCGGAGCGCGTTTGCCACCGGTCAGCACGGCGCGCATGTCGGCACGCGTCGCGTCGTCGACCTTGGTCGCCAGGCTGTGGAATGTCGGACCATGCAACAAGCGCACGCCGGGCCGGTCTGCAAGCGCGCAGAATAGCGACGTCGCGTCGGAAAAACCGACGATCGTCTTCGGCGTCGCGATCTCGTCGGGCAGGTGCTCGAGCAGATGCGCGCAACCGAATCCCCCTCGCGCGAGCCAGACGATATCGATTGACGGATCCATCAAGGCGCGCCGCAGATCGTCCGCGCGCTCCTCGGCGGTACCGGCGAAATAGCGGTACCGGCTGCCGAGATGTGCGCTCGTCGTGACCTTGAAGCCCCAGCTTTCGACGAGCGCGATGCCGCGCTCGATTCCTTGCGGATCGGGCACACCTGCGGGCGCGACGACGCTCACTGTCTTGCGTCTTGATTCCATTGAACGGATACCGTAAGGATAAGAACCCGCTGAATATACCTGATGCCACTCGCGCGCCGCTCACACCTGCGAGGCGACATTGAACGCGGGGAGATGCCATTCTCTGTCGTCCGCGAATCCGATTCGCTTCCAGCGCCGCTTGAGAATCACGGTCGATGCAAATCACCGACCGATCGATGCGGATCCCATTCGAGCATGTGATCGTAGACCTTGCGCAACGCCGGCAAACCGCAAAGCCGCCAACCAAACCTGGTCGTCAGTCCGCAAAAGACGGGGAAACAAGCGCGAGCGCCCTGCCCGTTCAGGCGCCGGCCTACGACACTGCGTAACGGTCAAAATGATCAAAATTTATGCCTGACACCGATCATCGCCGCGGTCGTTTGGGCACCTGACTCGACCGGCTGCCCATACGCGACCGGCTGGTTCATCGCGCCTTTGTTGTTGACGTGCCCGATCTGCGCATAGACCTCAGTCCGGGTAGACAGACGATAGTCGGCGCCGACCGCGATTTCGGTCGAACTGCCCGCGTACGGCGCGGCATCGTTGCGGCTGCGCAAGTAGTAGAGGCCGCTCGTGAGCGTGAACGCCGCCGAGACCCTATAGCCTAGCCCCGCGGAAAAGAGATCGTAGTTTGCTTGCCCCGCATGGGCCGGATTCCTGGCATTCGCATAGGATGCCGACACGGATACACCACCCGGCGTGGTATAGCGTGCGCCGACGTAGACAAACCGATTGTTGTCGACACCGGTCTCCTGGGCGGGATTCACGCCAGGCACGACACCATACGCAGCGGGATACGGATTCGTGTCGTGTCCGTTGTAGTACGCAGCCGCGAACACCAGCCCGTAGCCTGCGTACTTCATCACGACCGATTCGCGCGTACCGCCCTGAAGGTGACCTGCGACGCCGCCCGGCGCATACTCCGCCGCGAATGAAAGCCCGCGATAAGTTGGCGACTGATATACCAGCGCATTGTCGTCGTAGACCGCCCCGATCTGCGCGTTCGTATTGGTGCCGGGCCAGCCCGCGGCCTGATTCAGTCCGAGCAGCGCAGTGAAGATACTGCCGAAGTACTGCGCGCCGCGCACATCGGTGGCTTCCATCGCCCTGAATAGCGGAACGATCTGGCGGCCGGCCGTCAGCGCGCCGAACGGCCCCGACAACCCAACGGCCGCGACCTGATTGAAGATCGCCGACTGCCCCGGAGTCGAGTTGATGCTGGATTTTCCCGTGCCGCTGCTAAACGACCCCTGTAGCTGGAACAGTGCGCGGTAGCCGCCACCCAGGTCCTCCGTTCCCTTGATCCCCCACCCGCTCGAATAGATGCCTGCATCCTGGAAGCGGAAGATCTTCCCGGTACCGCGCGCGTTCGTCGCGAGCGTCGAAGCGGAGGTGCTCTGATAGAGTATGCCGCTGTCAACGGCGCCATACAGCGTCACCGACGATTGCGCATGCGCCATGCCGCCGAGCAGCGCCAGCGGCAGTGCCGCCATCGCGTACTTGTTCATCCCGTCTCCTCGTTCTGCGTTATCGGTCCGGTTCGTTGGCCGGATATTTCCGCTGCGAATGCCTGTTTGATTCGAATACCTAATCAGTTGACGCGCGCGTTTCCGGCTCGCACTGGAACACCACTTTTTTATCAATGAGGCGTTGGATCTCGTCAGCGTGGAATCCGAAATCGCGCAGTACGGATTCCGTATCGGCGCCGACCCGAGGCGCTGCGCGCGACGCCACGTGCGAATGTCCGCCCAGCAGCACCGGCAAGCCGAGCGTGCGCGTCGTGCCGCCGCCCGGCGCGTCGACTTCCCGCACCATGCCGACCATGCGCGACTGTTCGTGCTCCAGCGCCTGGGCGACGCTCTGAACCGGGCCGGCCGGTATGCCCATTCGATCGAACCGCGCCATCCAATGATCGACGCTGGCGTCGGCGAGTACGGCGTTGATGAGGGCCTCCAGCTCGCCACGATGCCGGAGTCGCTGCTGGGGAGATTCGAAGCGGGAATCGGCCATCCACTCCGGATGCCCCAGCAGTGCCGTGATGCGCTCCCAGTTCGCCTGGTTGGCGCCGCCCACGGCGATGTCGCCGTCGGCGCAGCGATATACCTGGTACGGCGCGATCAGCGGATGGGCCGTGCCCGAGGGTTTGCCGACAGCGCCCGTCGCGAAGTACGCCGCCGCATACCAGTACAACTGCTGCAGCGACGCCTGCAGTAGCGAGGTGTCGACGCGCTGTCCGATGCCGGTCTTCAGCCGGTGCACATAGGCTGCCAGGATGCCGAAGGCGGCGAGAATGCCGGCGTTGACGTCCGCGATCGAGACGCCTGGCTTGACGGGCGGGCGACCCGGCTCCCCGGTGACGCTGATCAACCCGCTGAACGCCTGCAGGATCAAATCGAAGCCGCCCTTGTCAGCAAGCGGACCTTGCCTGCCGTAGCCGGAGATCGCGCAGTAGATGAGCGCCGGGTTGATCGCGCGCAACGTGTCATAACCGAGATCGAGTCGCTCCATGACGCCGACCCGGAAGTTCTCGGTCACCACGTCGGCGCGCGCGATCAGTCGCAACAGAACGGCTCGACCATCGGTGCTCTTCAGATCGAGTCCGACCGAATGCTTCCCCCGGTTGAGCATCATGAACGATGGAGGTAGCCCCCCTTCGTTGCCGCGCCTATATGAGCGCGCATCGTCGCCCGCAGGGAATTTCTCGATTTTGTAAACGTCGGCACCCAGGTCGGCAAGCATCACGCCGCACGTGGGCCCGGCCATGATCTGCGCAAGCTCGATGACCTTCACGCCAGCAAGTGGCAAATGTCCGATCGGTTCCGTGTTTCGCATCATGATTACCCGTTACTCTCCCGTGAAAACCGGCGGTCGTCCGGCCGCCAGGGCCGCCAGACCTTCGGCGAAATCCTTCGACCGCATGCTGTCGAGACACTGCTCTCGTGCGGCTCGCTCGTCATACTCGGCATTTGCCGTCTCGTTGATGATTCGCTTCATGCCTTGCACCGCCAGCGGTGCAAGCGCGCACAGCTGGTCGATGAGCGCGGTGCATTCGGCATCCAGTTCCGTTGCTTCGACGGCCTGCGTGAGGAAGCCGCAGGCGACGAGTTCTTGCGCCGAAAACGTCTGCGCGGCGAGGAATGCGCGCTTCGTTGCGTTCACGCCGACGCGGGACACCCAGCGCCGGATACCGCTTCCATAGAAATGGAGGCCCAGCCGCGCGGCCGGCACCGACATCCTGGTGTCGTGTGTGCCGACACGAAAATCGCATGCCAGCGCGAGATCGCTCGCCCCGCCGTACACTGCGCCGTTCACGCGCGCGATCGTCACCGCGCGCATGCCTTCGATCGCATTCGCGACTTGCTCGAACGCGGTGTCGTCATCTGTACGCGCAGCGTCGAACGCGCCAAGGTGGTAACCGGACGAAAACGTGCGGGTTCCGGCGCCGGTCAACATGACAACGCGCACTGCGTGATCGTCGTTCAGCATTGCGATGTGTTCGCGCAGCATCGCGAGATCGCCGGGCTCCAGGCGGTTGTGAAAAGCGGGACGATTGAGCGTCAGCTCGGCCCGATCCGTGCCGTGATAGCTCAGGATCGGCGTCGTTCCGGCGTGATGGATGCGTTCCGGGTCGTGTGTGTCGGTCATGATTCAGGTCCGGTCGATGGATGAAACGAAGCAGGCGTCATACGACGCAAGCTAGGCCAAGGTCTTCTTCACGCCGGCGAGCATCGCGCTGCCCGCGGCGCATGCGCATGCGGCCAGCACCAGCAGTCCGCCCGCCAGGCTGCCGGTCGCTTCGCGCATGAATCCAAACATGACCGGCGCGACGAATCCGGAGCACACGCCGAGCGTGTTGATGAACGCGACGCCGCTGGCGGCAGCACCCGCTCCCAGATACGACGTGGGAACCGGCCAGAACACCGGCACGATGCTCAACAGGCCGGCATACGCGACGGACAGCGCGCCCAGCGCGACGGGAATGGGCAGGCCGCGCGACGCCGCGACGACCAGCGCGGCTGCGCCGACGAACGCGGGGAGCGCGTAGTGCCAGCGTCGCTCCAGCTTCCGGTCGGAATGCCGCGACAGCAGGATCATGCTCACGAACGCCGCCGCAGATGGAAGCGCCGCATACAGTCCAACGTGTAGCGCACTCGTCACGCCGAAGGACTGAATGATCTGCGGCGTCCAGAAGCCCAGTCCATACGCCGGCATCGTCGTCAGGAAATAGATGCCGGCCAGCCGGTACACGTAAGGATCACGCACTATCTCGCCGATGCCCCGGTGATGCCGTGCACCTTCGCTGCGATGCGCTGCAATCGCTTCTTCGAGTGTGGCGAGCTCGGCCCTGCTCAGCCATCCGGCGTCAGCCGGCTTGTCATCGATGCGCAGGAGTACGACGATGCCGAGCGCGATGCTCGGCACCCCCTCGACGATGAGCAGCCACTGCCAGCCTGCCAACCCGTGGGCGCCGTGCATGCCGTCCATCAGGAAACCCGCCAATGGCCCGCCGAACACGCCCGCGAGCACGGCCGCCGACATGAAGATGCCGATCACGCGCCCGCGATATGCGACCGGCAGCCACGTGCTGAAGTAGTACACGACGCCGGGGAAGAAACCGGCCTCGCATGCGCCCAGCAGCAACCGCGCCAGGTAGAACTGGGCCGGCGTACGGACCAGCGCCGTGAGGGCGGATACGAGCCCCCAGCCGACCATGATCCGGCACAGCGTTTTCCGTATGCCGATGCGCTGCAGGAGCAGCCCACTGGGGACTTCGAAAATCATGTACGCAATGAAGAACAGCCCTGCACCCAGCCCATAGACGGCATCGCCAAATCCAGGCATCGTCTTCATCTGAATCTGAGCGAAGCTTATGTTCAGCCGGTCGAGCTGGCAAAAGAGATACGCGACGAACAGCAGCGGGACGAGCCGGATCATCACCTTCCGGCACACGCGGGCCTCTTCGGCGCCACCGCCGTGAGCCGATTGCTTGACGGCGGGCGATGCGTCCACCAGCGAACTATCCATCGATGTCTCCTTGTCTTGTGTTCTGCATCCTCAGGTCCGCCCGCAATGCACGGGCATCCATCCGGAGTTCGAAGCTTCATGTCGAAGCTGACAGGAGCGTAGTCGCGCTATACTCGGAGCGACGAGAAATATCACATATGTGATTAGAAATCACACTTATGGAAAAACAGGCATCGGTCAAATCCGCGCAGCGCGTGCTCGAATTGCTCGAGTACTTCGCCGATGTCCGGCGGCCGGCGAGCATCAAGGAAATCTGCCAGTCGCTCGGTTATCCTCAGTCAAGCACGTCGGTGCTGATGAAATCGCTCGTCGATCTGGGCTACTTCGACTACGAGCAGCGAACGCGCATGTACGTCCCGAACCTGAGGCTCGCCCTGTCGACGAGCTGGATCCAGGAGGAGATGTACAGCACGCAGAGTCTGTTGCGCCTGATGGGGGACGTGCAGCAGCGCACCGGACACGCGGTGATGATCGGCGCGCAAGATGGCGTGTTCGTGCGCTACCTGCACGTGCTGCAGGCCCATGACAGAAGCCGGTTCGCGCTCAAGTCCGGTGCATTGCGTCCGTTGTTCCGCAGCGCCGCTGGCAAGATGCTCCTGACGACGAAAACCGACCGCGAAATCGAGTTGCTGCTGCATCGGGCCAACGTCGTGGAGCAGGATGTGTCGCTACGGCTGGACCTCGCGACCGCACGCGAGGAAATTGCGCGAGTCCGTCTGGATGGTTACTCGATGTCGCGAGGGACCGCCACGCCCGGTGGCGCTGCGCTGGCGGTGCTCCTGCCGGTGAGACGCGGCGCCCCGCAGATGACGCTGAGCATCGGCGGGCCCATTGCGGAGATTCGGCGCGACAAGGCCTTCCTCCTGCGTACGCTCACCGAGCTGGTTTCCCCATTCCGGCAGGCGGTTGTTGCATAGTGCGCATACACGATTTTCAGTCCGACGCGGACGCCCATCGAATGCCACCGAAAAGCGACTTCAATGCACGCCGGCCGCTGCGAGACGACGAGGATCCGAACCAGATTGATGACCCGGCGTTAGCCGGACGCTGCCATACCGGGTGAAAACCCGCCACTCAACTCGCCCCGTAGATACTCCACCAACACACGCACCGCACTGGGCACGACCGGGCTGTAAGGCCGAATCGCGAAGATGGAGTCGCCGAATGCACCCGACGGACGCCACGCGCCGAGCAGCGGCACGAGATGGCCCGCGTCAATGTCGCGCTGCGCGCTGAAATCCGGCAGCAGCGCGATGCCGAGGCCGCCGAGCGCCGCCTCCCGCATCGCTTCACTATTGTTCGCCGCGAAACAGCCGCGCACGGGCACGCTCACGCGCGCGCGCCGCCGGTCGCGCGGCTCGAAGCTCCATGCGGTCGGTTCGTTGCCGCGCAAATAGCACAGGCAGTCGTGTTCGACGAGCGCATTCGGATGCTCGGGCGTGCCGCGTCGCGCCAGATACGCGTGGCTCGCGACGAGCAGCGAGCGCGTCTCGCAAAGCTTCCACGCGACGTGCGTCTGCGGCGCGGTGGTCGTATGACGAATCGCGAGATCGAAGCCTTCCTGCGACAGCGAAAACAGCCGGTCCGACAGCTCCAGCTCGATGCGCACCCCCGGATACTGCGCGATGAAGGCCGGAAACAGCGGCACGATCTGCTGCCGGCCGAGCGCGACCGGCATCGTCACGCGCACGAGGCCGCGCGGCTCGCCGGCCAGATCCTTCACGCGCGCGAAGTTCATCTCGATCGTCTCGTAGGCCTCGCGCGTGCTGTCGACGAGCGTCTGCCCTGCTTCCGTGAGCCGCACGCTGCGCGTCGTCCGCCGCACGAGCGGCACGCCGGCGGCTGCCTCGAGATCGGCGATGCGCTGGCTCATGGCCGCCTTGCTGATACCGAGCCGCTGCGCCGCCGCCGTGAAGCTCCCGGTCACGGCGAGCACCGTCAGGGAATGGATGTGCGGCCAAAGGGTTTGGGTGTTTTGAGAATTCATCGTTTGATTATTCAGAATTCTGAACAGTGAATCAATTGTAGCGGTCTTCTCCCGCCGCCGTCATTTGCCTAGACTGAGGCCTTCTCAATCAGGACCACGCTTCAGGAGACGATTTGATGACCACCGTTCCCGCCTTCACCTCGTCCGACGACGTCGGCCACTACATCAACGGCGCCCGGGTGTCGGGCGCAAGCGGCCGCTTCCAGGACGTATTCAATCCGGCAGCCGGCAAGCCCGCCCGTCGCGTCGCGCTCGCCGACGACAACGAGGTCGCCCAGGCCGTCGCCGCCGCACAAGCCGCCTTCCCTGCCTGGTCCGAGACGCCGCCGATCCGCCGCGCACGCGTGATGCACCGCTTCCTGCAACTGATGAACGAGCATCGCGACACGCTCGCCGCGATCATCACCGCCGAACACGGCAAGGTGTTCTCCGACGCGCAGGGCGAAGTCGCGCGCGGCATCGACATCATCGAATTCGCCGCCGGCGTGCCGCAACTGCTCAAGGGCGACTTCACCGATCAGGTCAGCACCGGCATCGACAACTGGACGATGCGCCAGCCGCTGGGCGTCGTCGCGGGCATCACGCCGTTCAACTTCCCGTGCATGGTGCCGTGCTGGATGTTCCCGGTCGCACTCGCGACGGGCAACACGTTCGTGCTGAAGCCGAGCGAGCGCGATCCGTCGGCGGCACTGTTCATCGCCGATTTGCTGACCGAGGCAGGCCTGCCCAAGGGCGTCTTCAACGTCGTGCAAGGCGGCAAGAACGCGGTCGACGCGCTCATCGACCATCCGGACGTGCAAGCGGTCAGCTTCGTCGGCTCGACGCCGATCGCGCACTACGTCCACCAGCGCGCATCGCAAAACGGCAAGCGCGCACAGGCGCTCGGCGGTGCGAAGAACCATATGGTCGTGATGCCCGACGCGAACCTCGATCAAGCGGTCGACGGGCTGATCGGCGCCGCCTATGGCTCGGCCGGCGAGCGCTGCATGGCGATCAGCGTCGCAGTGCTGGTCGGCGACATCGGCGATCGCGTCGTCGCGAAGCTCGCCGAGCGCGCGCAAACCCTCGTCATCGGTGACGGCATGTCGCCGGAAGTCGAAATGGGCCCGATCGTCACGGGTGAGGCGCTGAAGCGGATCGAAGGCTACATCGACATCGGGGTGCAGGAAGGCGCGAAGCTCGTCGTCGACGGCCGCGGCCTGAAGGTGCCGGGCCACGAGCAAGGCTTCTTCACCGGCGGCACGCTGTTCGACAACGTGACGACCGATATGCGCATCTACAAGGAAGAAATCTTCGGGCCGGTGCTCGCATGCGTGCGCGTGAAGGATTTTGCCGAAGCCGTGAACCTGATCAACGCACATGAGTTTGGCAACGGCGTCGCGTGCTACACGAGCGATGGCGGCATCGCGCGCGAATTCGCGCGCCGCATTCAGGTCGGCATGGTCGGCATCAACGTGCCGATCCCCGTGCCGATGGCGTGGCACGGGTTCGGCGGCTGGAAGAAGAGCCTGTTCGGCGACATGCACGCATACGGCGAAGAAGGCGTGCGCTTCTATACGAAGCAAAAGTCGATCATGCAGCGCTGGTCGTCGAGCATCGGCAAGGGCGCGGAATTCGCCATGCCGACCGCGAAATAAGCGCCGTGGGTTGGCCGGTTCCTCGAGCCGGCAATGTCGGAACCCATGAGAGCGGGCCCTGCTCGTCGTCCTGAGTGGGTCCTGTCGCGACAGTTTGGGTTGGGTGCGGCATCCGGATGGATGCCGCACTTTTTTGTGTTGCCCGTCGCCGTTCGCGCTCCGGAGTCGCCCGAGCCAGGCCCGAACTCGACCCCGTCGAAACAACTCTCCCCGCCCGGCGCGTAACCGGTCGCGCAAAGCTACAGCGAAAGACCTGAATCGCTGGAGGCCGGCTCCCGCCAGAACAGTCCGATGACGATTCCGAGCACGCAAAGCGCCGCCGCGTAGTAACCCGGTGCCGCAACCATGCCCAGCTTGCCGACGAAATACGACACGACCGCGGGCGCCGTGCCGCCGAAGATCGCGTAAGCCGTGTTATAGGCCAGCGCAAATCCGGTGAACCGCACTTCCGGCGGGAAACTGCGAACGATGATGTACGGTCCGAGCGTGATGGTCCCGATCAGGAATCCCCCCGTCACATAAAGCGGCCACGACACGCCGCCGCCCGTTGTCAGCGTCCAGTAGAACGCCCCGCAAACCGCGAGCATGCCGGCACATCCGATCGCATAGGCACGCCCGCCGCCGATCGTGTCGGCTGCCCATCCGGCAACGATGCTCCCGACGATCAGCATCAGGATCGACCAGGAATTCATCGTGAACACTGTCTTCGCGTCGAGATGGAACTGTGACTGCAGATACGTCGGCGTGAACAGGAAGAAAATCACGAACACACCGGAGAAAACCCAGGTGGCCAGCATCGAGACGGTGATCGCGCCACGATGATTCCTGAGCACGATCGACAACGGCAGCCTGGCGTCCGCCTCGCGCTTCGCGCGCAGTGCCTCGAACACCGGCGTCTCGTGCAGATAACGGCGCAGGTAGACGGACACCAGTCCGAATGCGCCGCCGGCGATGAACGGCACGCGCCAGCCCCATGCAACGAGGCTGTCGTGATCGAGATTCGCGGAAAGGTACTTGGCACTCAGTGCCCCGAGCAAAATCCCCGTGCACAGCCCCGCCATCAGCAATCCGCACGCAAGGCCGACGCGATCGCGTCGCACATGCTCGGAACAGAAGATCCACGCGCCTGGCACCTCGCCGCCCACCGACAAACCCTGCAATACGCGACACAGCAGAAACAGCAGCGGCGCTACGATGCCGAGCGTCGCATAGCCCGGCAGCAAGCCGATCAACAGCGTCGGAAATGCCATCAGGAACAAGCTCAGCGCAAACATCTTCTTGCGTCCGATCCGGTCGCCGAAGTGTGCAAAGAAAATGCCCCCGATGGGCCGGACGAGATACCCTGCCGCGAACACGCAAAACACCTCGAGCTGCGCAAGCCATTCAGGCGTATGCGGCGGAAAAAACACGGTCGCGAGCAGCTTCGTGAAAAACACGGCGACGATGAAGTCGTAGTACTCGAGTGCGCCGCCCAGCGAAGCAAGAAAAAGCGTCTTGATGTCGTTGCGCGACAGCGAACGAGCCGGTATCGACAGCTCGCCCGGTTGCACGGGGGTTGAATTCATTGCAATCTCCAAACACTTGAAAGGTTTTCTACCATTCGGGTATCGTTATCGTCAGCCCACTGACAAAATGGATGCATGTCAACAAACCGGGTGTTTTTCTCCCGCACCACCGGGCCACGCCTGACTATCGAGACTTGCCGCTGCAGCCCTCTCCGCCGCACCTCCATCGCACGGAAAGCGTTATCGCGATTTGATCAGTACACTGACATATAGGGTTGTATATCGAGAATTTTCCTCCTGCAAACCATGGTTTCCCCGACATGGGAACCATCGCGAACATCGGGCGCGCGGTCCCCGATGTTCGCCGGGCTACAATGGCTCACTGTATGACCGCTCTGGATGCTTCCGTCATGACTTCCGCTACGAACAAGAAGACCGCCAAACCGGCTGCCGACCTTGAAACCGGCCATCTGTGGCAACGCCCCGGCTTCCTGATCCGCCGGTTGAACCAGATTCACATCGCGCTGTTCTTCGAATGCTGCAAGGGGTTCGACATCACGCCCGTCCAGTACGGGCTGCTGACCACGCTGCACGAGCGCCCCGGGCTCGACCAGACGTCGTTGTGTGCCGAAGTGGGCGTCGATCGCACCACGATGGCGGACGTGCTGCGGCGGCTGGAGGAACGCGGGCTCGTGAAACGTGAACCGAGCCCGGTGGACGGCCGGCAGAAGCTTGCCTACATCGCGCCGAAAGGCACGCGCATCATGAACGACATGTACGACAGCATGCGTGAGGCACAGGTGAAGTTCATGGAGCCGCTGTCGCCGACGGAGCGCACCGAGTTCGTTCGGATGATGATGGCCCTCGTCGAAGGCAACAACCAGTACGGACGCACCTCGCTCAAGCATTTCGACTGATCCGCGCCGTTTCGGCTGCCGTTCAGAACCGATGCAGCATCCCCACCCGCGCGAGCATTTGCCGGTTGTTGCCCGACGGGCTCGACACCGCCATGATCCATGCGTCCGGCTGGTCGCCTCCTGAAACCTGCTGATACACGGTTTCCACATACGCCACCGTGCGCTTCGACAGCGCATAGCGAGCCCCGAGCGAGAACTGGTTCGCGCGATCGTCGTGAAGCACGCTGTTGCCGCGCATCAGCTCGTAATCGCCGCCGACCGATAACGCGGCATCGACCTGATAGCGCACACCGGCCTGATAGACGTCGATTCGCGCATCGTTCGCGGTGTTCATCGTGTTCGTGTACAGGACGTTGAACGTCAGTGCGCCCAGCGCATAGGTCGCGCCCGCACCGAAATTCCGGATGCCGCGCATGCCGTTGCCGAGTTGCGGATATCGCTGGTACGTATACGCCGCGCCGAGCGACAGCGCACCGATCGCATAGTTGATGCCCGCGCTCTGCCCGCTTTGCTGCGCGATCGCGCCCGGCACACCGCCGAAGCCGGCCATCACGCCCGCCGACAGGCCGTTCCAGGTCGGCGTCACGTACTTCGCCGCGTTGGGCATCGCCGTTCCCGACATGCGGTCGAAGTTCGAACTGCCCGTCGCGTTGTTCGGAATGCCGAGCCCCGCGAACGGCCCCTGCCGAAAGCCGTACAGACCGGCAATCGCCACCGAGTTGTCGTACCGGAGCAGGCTGTCGATCATGAAATCGTACTGCTGGCCGAACGTCAGCTTGCCGAGACGATCGCTCGCGAGCCCGACATAGGCGGTGCGGCCGAACAGCCCGCCACCGTTGGTCGGAAAGACCGCTCCGGTGCCGAGATTGAACTGGTCGGTCAGTTCGAAGACCGCGCGATAACCGCCGCCCAGATCCTCCTGGCCGCGCAATCCCCACAGGTTGGGCGATGCGATGCCGGTATCCATCAGGATGTTGCGATGCCCCTTCTGATTGCTGACGACCGTCAGGCCAGCGTCGAGGACGCCCCAAAGCTGCACGCTCGACGCATCCGCCCACGCCGACGCGCAACAGCACGCCGCGCCCATTCCGAACGCCGCCACTTGCCACGCACGCATTGTCGTTTTCCTTGAAAAGATCTCAACCGTGACGGTCCGTCTTCGCGCGGACCGCGTATGTTTCATCGAACCATCGGATCACTGCGACACGTCGCGCCGGAATGTCTCCGGAATGAACAGCGCACCCACCACGACCGATACGATCGCAACCGACACCGGATACCAGAGGCCGTAATAGACGTTGCCGTGCGCGACCGCCATCGCCGACACGACGAATGGCAGCATGCCGCCGAACCAGCCGGAACCGAGATGGAACGGCAGCGACAGCGACGTGTAACGAATGCGTGCGGGGAACAGCTCGACCATGAAGGCGGCCATCGGGCCGTAGACCATCGTCAGGTAGAAGATCAGCAGCCACATGAGGCACACGACCGCGACACCGTTGATCCGTGCCGGATCCGCGTGATCGGTCCAGCCAGCCGCGAGCAGCGTGCGTCGCAGCGCGGCCGGATCGGCGCCGTCGACCCGAACGTCGCCGATCGTGGTGTACGACGATCCCGATCCGGTCGCGTGCTCGTACGACACGCCGGATGCGCTCAGAAAGGCGCGAATGCGGTCGCATTCGCTGCGCGGCGCACCGAACAGCGAGAAATGGCAATCGTCCGCATGCACGACGACGTCGGTATGCGCCTGAAACGCCTCCAGCTGCGGGTTCGCGTAATGCGTCAGCCCGTGGAAAATCGGTACGGTCGTCGTGGCCAGCAGCGCGCACGCGGCGATCATGATCCACTTGCGGCCGATGCGATCGGACAGCCAGCCGAAGAACAGGTAGAACGGAAATGCACCGACGAGCGCCATCGCGAGATACAGGTTGACGGTCTCCGGCGCGACCCGGAGCGTGTTCTGCAGGAAGTACATCGAATAGAAGTGCCCGGTGCCGAACACCACGCCGACGCCCGATGCCGTGCTGAACAACATCACCAGCACGTACTTCAGGTTCGCCCACGTGCCGAAGCTTTCGCCGATCGGCGACTTCGACAGCTTCCCGGTTTCCTTCATCCGCTGGAACGTCGGCGATTCGGCGAGACGCGTGCGCAGGTAGACCGAAATCGCGAGCAGGACCAGCGAGACCAGGAACGGCACGCGCCATCCCCAGTCCTGGAACGCGTCGTGTCCGACGAACGTCCGCGTCGCGCCGACAACGGCAATCGACGACAGCAGGCCGAGCGTCGCGGTGGTCTGCAACGCGCTCGTATAGAACCCGCGGCGACCGTCGGGCGCATGCTCGGCGAGATAGGTCGCGGCGCCGCCGGTCTCCCCGCCCAGCGCGAATCCCTGCAGCAACCGCAGCACCACCAGCAACACCGGCGCTGCGACGCCGATGTGCGCATAGGGCGGCAGCAGCCCGACGCCGATCGTCGCGACGCCCATCAACACGATGGTGGCCATGAACGTGTATTTCCGGCCGATGCGATCGCCGAGGCGCCCGAAGAACAGCGCGCCGAGCGGACGTACCAGAAAGCCGGCACCGAAGGTCGCGAGGCTGGCCAGGAACGCGGCCGTGGCATTGCCGCTCGGAAAGAAGAGCGTACTGAAGGTTGCGGCGAGCGCCGCGTAGATGTAGAAGTCGTACCACTCGAGCAATGCGCCGAACGACGACGCCACGATCAGCGTGAATTCGCTGCGCGTGACGATGCGCGTCGCCCGTGCAGGCGTCGCTGTCAACATAGTGTCTCCTTTGCCCGGATCGCTCCGGACGGGTCTTTTATCTGGCCGGGCGTTGACGCGACGGCCTGAACGTCAGGCGTTCCGCGGCCGCGCATCCGTCGCGTGCGGACGGATGCGCGGCACGGTCACTTCGCCCGATCCAGGAGGTCGAGTGCTTCGTCTCGCCCGAGCACCGCTGCGTATTTCTGCGCCATGTCGAAGAGGTTCGCATCGTGCGGTGCAATGGCCCGATCGCCGACGCAATCGGACAACACGAACGGACGAAAGCCGTACTGCATCGCATCCACCACGCTGGCCCGCACGCAGCCGCTCGTGACGGCGCCGGCAATGGCCAGCGTGCGCACGCCGCGCTGGGCAAGCCATGCGGCGAGCGGCGTGCCGAAGAACGCCGACGGGCCGGTCTTGCGCACGACCAGCTCGCCCGCCCACGGCGTCAGTTCCGGCACGATCGCGCTGTTGTGCGCATGCTCCTTCAGTGCGAGCAGGCCGGGCACCTTCGTCGTGAAGATGTTGTCGTCGGCGTCGTCGTCCGCGAACACGATGCGCGTATGGGCGACCGGCCAACCGCGCGTGCGCGCGGCGGCAAGCAGCGGCACGGTGCGTTCGATTGCCGGCGCGATGTTGCCGCCGCCGAACACGTCCGGGTCGGCAAAGCCGTTCACGAAGTCGACGATCAGCAGGCCGACGGGTGCGACGGGTTCGAGCGCCGTACCGAAACTCTGGCGGCGATAGGTATCGAGATCATGTGACATCGTGTTTTCCTCAGAGGACCTTGCCGTTGCGCACGACCGCTTCTCCGTCGAGAAACACGTCGCAGTGCCGCAATGGAATGTCGATATGGCAGGTCGTGGTGCGCTGGCCGCCGCCTTCGTTGTTCGGCCCGAGCGAGAACAGGAAATTGCCTTCGAACGCGCGGGCGTCCATGCCGATCGTGGCTTCGCGGTCATACAGGCCGAGCGTCGACCAGTGCGCACGCGGTTGAAGCCCCCAGCCGATATGCGATATCGCATATGCCTCGGGGTCGTCGAATGTCGCCATGTATTCCGACAACAGCTGCGCGTCGATGCCGCCGTCGATGCGCGTCGCGAAGCCGTTCTCGACGGTCAGCACGATCGGCTCCTGTACGTAGCGCTTTTGCGGGAGCAGGATGTCGCCGCGGTCGATCACGATGCGGCCGGACGCGCGTCCTTCATCGGGGAACGTCAGCGCGAATCCGCTCGGCCAATGATCCCAGCGCCCCGGCTCGTCGACGAAGCCGTATTCGGCGATCGCATCGAACTCGCCGATCGGGCAGCGCAGATCCGTACCGGCCGCCGACACCACGCGCATCTCCTTCGCGCGGGCGATGTGCGCGCGTGCTGCCAGTACGCGCTCGCGGTCTTCCAGCGTGGGGACGAGGCGTGTCAGCACCTCGGGCGGCTCAACCGCGAGCAGGATCTTCGTGCCGCCTTTCAGGATGTCGAGCTGTTCGGGCGAAAACAGCAGCGTCATCAGGTCGAGCACGAGATCGCTCGCCTTCAGCGCGGCGATGGCCGCGCGATTGCCGGTCAGCGGCGTCGTGCCGAGATAGGCGAGCGAATCGCGGCTCAGCGACTTCTCGCCGTTGACGGGCGGCAGATCCAGCCGGTTCACCACCGCGCCCATCGATTGGGTCGCGATCAACGCGGTGTTCAGGGTTTGCGGATGCGTGGCCGAGCTGGTCAGGATCGTGACGGTCTGGCCGGGTTCGAGGCGCGACAGCGTGAGGACCTGCTTCCACGCGTCGACCATCTGGAAATCGCTTACGGGCATGATGGGGGTTCCTTTGAACGGGTATCGCGGATCAGCGCCCGACCTCGATTTCAAGCGGCAGCGGCGTGCCGAGAAATCCGCCGAACGCCCGGTAGAAGCCGGCTTCGTCGTCCCACGGGATCATGTGTCCGGCATTGGCGACGTGCACATGAACGAGATGCGGGACGAGACGCTGGAATTCGTCCACGTCGGCCTGCAGCACGACGTCGCCGCGCCCGGCCGTCATGAGCATCACCGGCAGGTCGAGCGCCGGCAGGTCGCGATGGATGTCGTCGGCGTGGAATCCGTCGAAGCTGGCGCGCACCGCCCGTTCGTCGCAGGTATGCAGCCATTCGGCGCGTAGCCGCAGTTGCTCCTCGGTCCAGGTCGGGCAGAATTCGCGCATCCCCTCGTAGCCGGCACCCTCGCGCGCGATGCGCATCGAATCGATGTACCACGGCAACTTCGACGGATACGGCCGGCGCCCCGGCCCCGACACCGGCGGATCGACCAGCACGATGCGCGCCAGGCCGGCGGGTTTCGCCGCCGCGGCCCGAATCGCGATCCGAGCGCCCATCGAGTGACCGACGACGCTATAGCGCTCGAGGCCGAGCGCACCGGCGAACGCGACGACGTCGCGGGCCTGCGCGTCCACGCTGTAGTCGAGCAGGTCCGATGCCGACGACAGGCCGCGGCCGCGCACATCGAGCACATAGGTGTCGTAGGTCGTGCCGAAATGCTTGCCGACGAAGCCCCAGGTCGCCGCCGGACTCGTGATGCCCGGCACGACAATGACCGGATCGTAGCCAGCGTGCAGCGTCTGCCGGCCACCGTAGCGCAGGTAGTGCTGGCGGATGCCGTTCGCGTGAACGTTGCCGCCGTACATGAAAGTGGAACGATCGCTCATGAAGACACTCCGCTTCGTCAGTACGCGCCGGACAGCAGCGCGCCGGCGCCCGGCACGACCGGTTCGAGATCGAGTTCGCGCAGCATCGCGTAGGTGGTCGCGATCGCCGCCGTGATCACCGGCTTGCCCGTCATCGCCTCGACCTGCGCGACGGCCGGCAGCGACGGCATCTGCACGCACGCGGACAGCACGATCGCATCGGCGTCCTGGTACGGCAGCGTTTTCACGATGTCGGGCAGGCGCGCCGGGTCGTGGCGGCCGACGTCGAGGTTGTCGGGAATTTCCAGCGCGCGGTACGCGAGCACGTCGAAGCCTTCGTGGCGGATGTAGTCGACCACGAGTTCGGTCAGGGCCAACATGTACGGCGCGACGACCACGATCCGCTTCGCGCCGATCACCTTCAGTGCGTCGACGAGCGCGCCCGCACTCGTCAGCACCGGCGCCTGTGCGCCGTTGTCCGCCGTGTGCTTCGTCAGGCGTGCCTGCGACACGCGGTGATAGCCGTGTCCCATCGCCATGATCGCGACTAGGCACGCGTAGCCGAGCACGTCGACGCGCGCGTCGCTCAGTTCCACCGCGCAGCGGTCGGACTCGGCATCCATCGCCGCGAGTTCCTCCTTGACGACTTTCTTCATCCGCATCCGGCTCGAATGAAACGTGAAGCGCTCGGGACGGATCGTTTCTCGCAACCGCAGCATTGCCGGGATCTCGGTTTCCATCGTCGTATTGGAGCTCGGCACGATCTGGCCGATACGAAATTGCTTGCTCATTTCAGGTTCCTGCATTTAAGGAAAAGGTTCGTGACGCCGCTACCCCGGCATCACAGCTTGAAAATGCGCGCCGCATTGCCGTGACAGACGAGTTGTCGCGTCGTATCGTCGAGCGGCGCCCGCTCGATGAAATCAGCCGCGGCGGCCGTCGATTCATACGGGTAGTCGACCGAGAACATCACCGCGTCGGCTCCCATTTCGCCGATCGCGCCGACCAGCGCGGGCGCCGAGCACACGCCGGACGTCGTGATCAGGATGTTTCGGCCGAAATATTCGGAGGGCCGGCGTGCGAGCGTCACACCGTGCGAATACACGGCAAACCGGCTGTCGAAACGCCAGCGCAGGAACGGCAGCCCTTCGCCCATGTGACCGAGAATCAGCTTGACGCGCGGGAAACGGTCGAACACGCCACCGAACAGCAGCCGTAGCGCATGGGTGCCGGTTTCGACGCCCCACCCCCACGCCGCGCCCGCCAGTTCCGGATGTCCGTCGAATACCCGCGGCATCACGTACGCATCGGTCGGATGCAGGTATAGCGGCACGTCGAGTTCCTGCAGGCGTACCCAGAACGGGTCGTAGGCCCGATCGTCGTAGTAGGTGCCGAACGTATGTCCGTTCACCAGCCCCCCTTTGAAGCCGAGCTTGTCGACCGTGCGCGTGAGTTCCTCGACGGCGGCGTCCGGCGAATGCATCGCCAGCGTTGCAAACCCGCCAAAGCGGGACGGGTGCCGCGCGATCTGTGCTGCCAGATAGTCGTTGCTTTCCCGTGCGCGGCTCACCGCGACAGCGCTGTCGTGCTCGCCCTGCACGCTCGGGCCGGTCTGCGACAGGATCGTGTAGTCGATCCCCGCGCGATCCATCTCCGCCAGCCGGAGTTCGTCGAAATCGGCCAGACGCGCGCCGAGATCGGCCAGAACCTCCGGCGCAATATGTTGGGTAAAGCTCTTCGAATACGCCTGAAAGCCGGGCGTCGAAAAATGTTCTTCCAGTGCGATCTTGCGAATGCGGTCGGTCACGTCAGGCTCCATTTATTCAGCATACTGATAATTAAGTCGGCGTTTGACGGACACCTGTCCGTCTACGGGAATTCCGCTCTCAGTTCCGTCCGAACAGGCGCTTGATACGCCCCCAGACGACGCTCCAGATCATCGCGCCGACATTGAACTTCGACGCTGCCAGTTCGGCCGCCGGCGCTGCGTCGCCGCCCAGTTGCGCGGTGATTCGCGCGCCGAAATCGGCGATCATCCGCCGCACGAAATCCTTGACGAGCCCCGATCGGGAAAACTGCGCGAGCGGCCCTTGCAGCATGTATTCAAGCGTCACCGCGACGCGCGTTTGCGCATCGCCCTGCTCCGGTGTCAGCGCATACGTGACGTCGCCGTTCGCGCGCGAGCGGCTGATATTGTCCTGGCCGGCACCGCGCATGACGGCGCGATGATTGGCGTCGTCGCGCTCGAGCCGCGCGGAACCCGCAAAATTCGCGGACATCGGGCCGAACTTGATCGCGATGCGCCCCTTGACCTTCTCCGCATCGTGCTCGACGAGTTCCGCCCCGGGCAGGCACGCCGTCACCGACGGCAGATCGCCCATGAATGCCCAGACGCGTTCGAGCGGAAACGGCACGATGAAGCTGTCGTCGATCGCGGTCCACCCCTTGCGGTCGGTCGTGGCCGGTGCGGCCGAGGATGCGTCCGGGGACCGCTCCGCAGACGCCTGCGGCGCGGCGGCACCCGGACCGGGATCGGTCTGCTTCGCATCGAAAGTCGTGAATCCGGCCGTTGCACGCACACTGCGGTCGACTGCCGCGACTGCCGGCGACGCGGATGAAACCGGCTGAGCAAGGGAGCTCTGCCTGAGGTCTTCGAGCACCGAGCGGATCGCCGCGACTATGCCCATATAACCGGTGCAGCGGCAAAGATTGCCCGACAGTTCGAGGCGCACACGCGCTTCGTCAGCGTCCGGGAAGCGACGCACGATGTCGCGTGCGGTGATCAGCATTCCCGGCGTGCAGTAGCCACACTGAAGCGCATGATGCTGCGAGAACGCGCGGCGCAGCCGTGTCATCAATTCGTCATCGTCGAAGCCCTCGATGGTCCGGACTTCGCGTCGATCGCATGCCACCGCGAACGTGATGCACGAGCGCACCGGCTCGTCGTCGCATAGCACCGTGCATGCGCCGCAGACGCCGTGTTCACAGCCCAGATGAGTGCCGGTCAGGTGTTGGGTGTCGCGCAAAAAATCGCCGAGATGCACGCGCGGCGCGACGTCGCTGCGGATCGGCTTGTCGTTGATCGTCAGTTCGATGGCAGACATGAATTCTTCCTGTCAAAGCGGCCTATCGGCCTATCGGCCGAACACGGAGGCAAGGCAGCGTGCGACCGCCGCCTCGTGCATGCCACGGTCTATCGCATCGGCATTGGGCATCACACCCGCGACCGCTGCCGCAATCGCGACGGGCGTGGCCGCGGCCGCCCCCTGGCGCGCAATCGCCGCCGCGAGGGTGTCGAGCGCCGCCGGCGGGCCGTCCAGTGCACCTGCCACGACGCGCGCCAGGCCCGTCTGCGGATCGAACACGGCGGCCGCACTCGCGTGTGCGAATTCGCCGGTCTTTCGGCACAACTTGTAGTATCCCCAGCGCGTTGCGTCGCTTGTCTTCGGCACCAGCACCGCCGAGATGAGTTCGCCATCGGCCAACTGGGTCGTGAATGCACCGAGCATGAAACCCGCGGCGCGCACCTGCCTAACGCCGGACGGCCCGCTCAGCTCGATCCGCGCATCGAGTGCGCTCAGCGCAAGCGGCCAGTCCGCTGCCGGATCGGCATGTGCGAGACTGCCGCCGATCGTGCCGCGATTGCGGATCGCCCGATAAGCGATACCCGCAGCAACGAACTGCAGCATGCCGCCGCGCAGCAGCGCAAACTTGCCGTCCTCGATCTCGGCATGCGTGACCGCCGCCCCGATCCGGACATCGTTGCCGGCGTCGCCGACCTGACGCAACGCGTCGATGCGCGACACGTCGATCACGCACGCGGGCCTGGCCAGGCGCAGATTCAGCATCGGCCCCATCGACTGGCTGCCGGCGATCGGCTTTGCACTTCCCGCTGCCTGCTGCAACGCGTTCAATGCGTCGGCAATCGACGTACACGCTACATATTCAAACGCCGCGGCCTTCATCGAATCGCCTCCTCGGTTGCACCGACCGGTTGCGCGCCGGATGCGCGCGCCCCCGTCGCCGTCTCGATTGCCTGCAGCAACCGGCGTGGTGTGAGCGGCGTTTCCGATACCTGTGCACCCAGCGGCCGAAGCGCGTCGTTGACTGCATTGAACAACGCAGCGGGCGGTGCGATTGCGCCGCCCTCGCCCACGCCTTTCGCACCGAATTCCGTGTACGGCGATGGCGTTTCCATGTGATGAATCCGCAGTGACGGCAATTCGGTCGGCCCCGGCAACATATAGTCGGCGAGCGTGGAGGTCAGTGGCTGCGCGTTGTCGTCATAGAGGGTTTCTTCGTAGAAAGCGGTGCCGATGCCTTGCGCCGTGCCGCCGATCGTCTGCCCTTCGACCACCATCGGATTGATCATCGTGCCGCAGTCTTCAACGATGACATAATCGAGAATGTCGACATGTCCGGTTTGCGTATCGACCGCGACGACCGCCGCATGCGTCGCGTAGCTGAATGCGCCGGTATCGACCGCCGGCTTGAAACCCTGGGTCGTCTCCAGACCAGCCAGATCGACGCCTTTCGGCAGCAGGTCGGGTCGCATATACCAGGCCGCCGCGACGTCGGCGAGCGCGACGCTGCCGCCTGCGCCGATCACGCGCCCCGCATCGAATCGCACGGCGCTCTCCGCTTCGTTCAGCAAATGTGCGCCGATCCGGATCAGTCTCGGGATCAGCTCACGGCAGGCCGCGGCGACCGCGCCGCCCGCCATCACGATGCTGCGCGACGCGTAAGTGCCCGTCGAATACGGCGTCAGCGCCGTATCCCCATGCACCAGCCTGATCTTCTGCACCGGCACGCCGAGGACTTCGCTCGCGATCTGGGCGAGCGTCGTCTCCATGCCCTGCCCGTGCGAATGAATCCCTGCGCGCAGTTCGATGCCACCGTCGGCCGTGATGCGAGCCGTCGCAAGGTCGTAGCCCGGTACGACAGGAAGCCCCCACGATGCGAACACCGAGGTGCCGTGCGCCGATTGCTCGGTGAAGGTCGCGAAACCGACGCCGACCAGCCGCCCGTCCGCCTCGCCTTGCGCCTGACGCTGTCGCCAACCGGCCACGTCGATCTGCTCGACGGCCCGCCTGAGGCTCTCCTGGAAATCACCGCTGTCGTAGTGCTTCTTCACGACGTTCGTGTACGGCATGTCGGCACCGCGCACGAGGTTGTCGTGACGCACCTCCCACGCTTCGCGGCCGACTGCGCGCGCAATCGCGTCCATCGTCAGCTCGATCGCGAAGCACACGCCCGTGCGGGCAACGCCGCGATACGGCAGGAAGCCCGGCTTGTTGGTCGCCGCGCACTGCGTACGGCACCGGTAGCCGCGGAAGTCGTAAGGCCCGGGCAAGTTGCCGAGTGCCTGCCCCGTCTCGAGGCCGATGGTGAACGGCCACGCCGAATAGGCGCCGCCGTCGATCAACAGTTGCGCATCGAGGGCGAGCAATCGGCCGCGATCGTCCGCATACGCGGTCAGCTCGTAGTGGTGCTGACGCGTATTCGCACCCGCGATCAGATGTTCCCGTCGATCCTCGATGAACCGGAACGGTCGCTTGTAAGTCAACGCGAGCCATGCAATGCACAGCTCTTCCTGCTGGAGCACGCACTTGTAGCCGAATGCACCGCCGACGTCCGGAGAAATGACCCGGACCTGCGCCTGATCCAGTCCGAGACACTGCGCGAGAATCGTGCGGATCATGTGCGGCACTTGCGTCGAAGTAATCACGACGAGCTGCGCCTGCGGATGATCCCAATACGCGAGCACTGCCTTGCCTTCCATCGGCACCATGCATTGGCGCGCCAGGTCGACCTTCTGCGTCACGACCACGCTGGCGCGTTGCGCATGCACGTCGAAATCGACGTCGGCCTTCATGTCGAGAAACAGGTTGTCCGGCCAATGCTCGTGCACGCGGGTGTCCGTTCGCTCGCGCGCCGTAAAGGCGTTCGCGAATGCCGGCAGCTCGTCGAGATCGAGTTCGATCTCCTCGGCGATGTCCTCGGCTTCCGCTCGCGTATTCGCGAAGCACATCGCGATCGGCTCGCCGACGAAGCGGACCTTGTGTGCCGCCAGCGGCGGATGGGCGGACGACTTGTAGCTGGGCAGGCTCGAATCCGCGACGATATCGGTCGCCCCGACCATGTCTTCACGCACGATGACCTGACCGGCGAATCGCTCCGGCTTGCCGATCTGCCGAATGACCGCATGCGCGACCGGGCTGCGCAGGAACGCCACTTCCTGCAGATCGGGAAACGCGTAGTCCGCGACAAACCGGCCCTTCCCGTGCAGATGCCGTTCATCCTCGCGGCGTCGCACGCGTGCGCCGACGCCGCCGCTATCGACCGGTGCCTCCCTCTTCGCTGCTTCGCTCATATGCTTTCCTCCGGGGCCGCCGTCATACGGGGTACGCGAGATCATTGGCAATCAGCGCCGTGTCGTACACGGCCTGCCGCTCTTTCAGCAGCAGAATGCCGCCGTTGCGCGCAAAGCGATCGTACAGCCGCCCTGCCTGATGAACCGACGTCGCGCCCTCCACGAGCGTTTGCAGCAGCACATAGTTGCTCTGCGCGACGATCTCCTCGTCGTTTGCGTCGAGAATCCGTACGTTGGTGACGAGATGCAGCACCCGGCGCGGCGCGAACATCTGCGTGCGCGAAATCGCGACCGCGCGATCCCGCAGCATGTCGCGCCCTTCCGCATAGACGAGCCCGACCGGCAACCCGAGTTCCGCGTTCTCGTATTCGGTCACGCGATACACGCACTGTTCGGCAAAGAACTCGGGCCAACGCTCGATCTCTCCGCCATCCAGCGTCGCGCAGTACTCGGCATGAAACGCCTCGACCGCCATGCGGGCCGCGATCGCGGCCTCGTACGCGATCGGCTTTTTGTCGAATCCTTTCAGCATCAGAACCCCATCACTTCCCGATAGTGTTTGTACATGGCGCGAATCGCCGCTTCCGAGATCAGGTTGTCCGCGGTGCCGATCTTGTCGCCGTCCAGCTTGATCACGCTGCGATCGGTCACGGAACGGCGCACGCCTTCCTGGACGAACTTCATCGCCTCGTTGTCCTCCAGCCCCAGAAAGCCCGACGGGCCCATCAGGTTGCCCTGGCGCAGCCGATGGCGGACCATCTCGTCCGTGTCGTCCTCGTAGCCGAACATCGTCCAGAGCATGATCATGCTGTTCGGCCCGTTCGGCACGATGTGGCGCACGCCGAGCGTGTTCATTTCGCGCTGCACGATCAGGTTCGGCCAGATCGTCTGCATGGTCACCGACCACTCCGAATCGAACTCCTTGACGAATTCCAGGAAGCGCTCGTCGCGCAGCACCATCCCTTCGTGGAACGAGCGCATTTCCTTCTTCTTGTCTTCGTCGACCTGGGCGTAGAGATCGTCGCTCTTGGCCGATGCCATCGTGCCGTGAATGCCGTACTTGCTGTCCGCGATCATCGCGGAGCGGTTTCCCGCCACCAGCAGTCCGAACACCACGAGAAACGAATGCAGCAGCGTCGCGTGATACGGATCCTTCAGGTTCTCGTGATACATCTTCCAGTTGCACGGCAGCTCGTTCTTGTAGAAGCCGAGAATACGCAGGCGCTTGCCGTTGAACACCGTATCGAAGTCGTCGAGAATCTCCGGCGTCAGGTATTCGTCGAGCGGCTCCATGTCGTGCACGAACGACGCGAACACGATGCCGTTGCGTGTCGCGACCGCGAGCTTGCGCAGCCCGTGCGCTTCGTTGCGGAAATCCTTCGGCATGCCGCCCAGCTTGTTCACGCCGCGCTTGAACGGAATGCCCTGCAGGTTGCCTTTCAGGTCGTACGACCATTGGTGGTACGGGCACACGAATTCCTTGTTGTTGCCGCGGCTGTGCCGGCAGAATTCCGCGCCGCGATGCGCGCACCGGTTCTCGAATACGTTGATGGAACCGTCCTCGGCGCGCGACACCACCACCGGGGTCGGCCCCACATACGAACGCTTGTAGTCGCCGGCGTTCGGCACCTCGGCTTCGAGCGCGACGAAGTTCCAGGTGCGACCGTGGAAAATGCGCTCGACCTCGCGCGCATACACGGCGTCGCTCGTATAAACCCAGTCGGGAATCGCATGAAGGCCTTCGTCAGGCCAGACGAGCGATTCGACCGGAAGGTTTTTTGCTTGCGGCGTCCCGCCGCCAATAATGGTTTCACACGAATACACATCGTTCTCCGCTGAGGCGCGGCCCGCGCGCCCGAATTGATGACTACACCGCCCGATGATCCAGTTGCCGCAATTTGACCGCGGGATCCGCGAGCGCGGCCGGGTCGACGGACGTCCCGCGCTCGACCAGCCGGCGCAACGCACGCAACTCACCGCCCTGGTTGACCGCCAGCGCGTACGCGATCACCCCGTCGCGCAATCCGATCGACAATGCCTTCCCGTCGGGAGACGGGCGTTCGATCCAGTGCTCGATCGAGTGATCCGGCATGCCGAGCATCTGGATGTTCCAGTCATACTGATCGGTCCAGAACCACGGCGTGGGCCGGTAAGCCGTGTGCTCGCCCGCCATGTTTCTTGCCGCGACGATGGCCTGCTCCTGCGCGTTCTGCCATGACTCGAGACGCAGTCGCTGGCCGGTCGCGCCGAACGGAAAGTTCGCGCAGTCGCCCGCGGCGTAAATGCCCGGCACCGACGTGCGGCAGTATTCGTCGACCAGGATTCCATTGCCGGTTGCAATGCCCGACGCGCGTGCGAGATCGTCGTTCGGCGTCTGCCCGATGGCGACGACGCAGAAGTCGAAGTCGGCCGTGCCGCCGTCGGTGACCATGCGGACATCGTGTTTGCGCGGGTCGACGCGCAGCGCATCGGCATTGAAGATGAACCGTACGCCGTGCGACTCGTGCTTCGCACGCAACCGGTCCGCAAAGGCGGCCGGGACTGCGCGCCCCAGCAGCCTCGGCGCGGTTTCGTAGATCGTGACGTCGAGCCCCCGCGAACGTGCACTCGCCGCGAACTCGAGCCCGAGAAAGCCGCCGCCGATGACGGCAACCGATTTCGAGCGAGTCAGCCGTTCGCGCAACCGCATCGCATCCGCGAGTGTCCGCAGCGAATACACGTGCGCTCCGCTCGGCAGGCCCGGCAAGTCCCGCGCGCGCCCGCCCGTGGCCAGCAGGCATTGATCGAAGCGGAGCGGCGGCCCGTTCCGGAACCCGGCGATGCGATTCGCGACGTCGAGCCGTTCGACACCCTCGTCGCGCCGCTCGATGCGCGCGTCGACATAGAACGACTCGGGTTGCAGCCAGCCTGCAAAGCAATCGGCGTCGTTGTCCGCGAGCAGCACGTCCTTCGATAGCGGCGGCCGCTCATACGGCCGCACGCGCTCATCCCCCGCCAACACGATGCGACCGGTGAATCCTGTCGCGCGCAATGCTTCGGCAGCCCGGCCGCCGGCCTGCCCCGCGCCGATGACGAGAATCGTCTGCGCCATCGGTTGCCCGTCGGACATCGGCACACTCACAGGGCCACCATGATCGAATCGCCTTCGACGCGAACGTCGTAGACGCGTACCGGCGTCGTTGCCGGCGCACACATCGCGGCGCCGGTGCGGATATCGAAACGCCCCTGGTGAAGCGGACACTCGATGCAACCGTCTTCCATGTAGCCGTCGCTCAACAGCGCGAACTGGTGCGTGCACACGTTGTGGGTGGCATGAACGTTCCCGTCGAGCAGGTACAACGCAATCCGTTCATCGCCGATCGTCACCGGAAGCGGCTCGTCCTCGACCAGGTCGGTCAACTTCGCCGCGAATATGTAGTTCATCTGCCTCGCCTTATTTAATCAGTATGCTGACGAAATAAGGCTACCAGCTTCCAGAATGAAGTCAAGAAATCCAAAAAGAGCGTTTACCCTGAGCCGGTGCCGGTGAAGCGTGGGTGGACGGCGTGGCGATGTCGATCGGTTGCGTTTGTGCGGCGCTCGGGAGCACGTGGTTGCCGCTATGTACTTATTTTCGAGCCGCCAGCGAAGCGCGCTGCGGTCAGGCGCTTCCTCGTTGCGAGGTCGCACTCGGCATGAAGAAATGGATGCGCCCGACGCGCTGGGGGGAAATCGGCAGATCGCGGTTTCCTGGCGTCAAGGTCTCGTGATGCCACCCGGCCCGAAGGCGGTCAATTGCGCTCACACACTTTCGCAGGCGCACGCCCCAACACCGCCTGGATCCCGCTGCCGAACTGCGTGACACCCACACCGGCCAGAATCAGCACGACCGCCAGATACTCGGCCGATGTCGTCGGTTCGCCGACCAGCACCGCGCCGATGAACAGCGCGACCACCGGCGGGATATACGTCACGCTCGACGCGGCGAGCGCGCCAAGATGCTCGACGATGTGATAGTACGCAAGGTACGCGATCCCGGTGCCCAACATGCCCAGCCCGAACACCAGGCCAAACGCCGCGCGCGGATGCTGCAGCAGCACGGCGGCGCCGTCGAGCGGCGTAAACGCAAGCAGGTACACGGCCGCCAGACCGACCTGATACGTCGTCAACGCGACGCCCGGGATCCTGAGCGGCGCAATGAACCGCTTCGCGTAGATGAACGACAGGCCCATCGCGAACGACCCGCCGAGCATCCAGCACACGCCGGCCAGGTCGATCCCGCTGACGTTTGCCGACCACGGGCGCGCGATCAGCGTCACGCCGATGAAGCCGAGCGCCACGCCGATCGCCTTCCACACGTCCATGTCCTTGCGGCCTTGCAGCATCGCCGAACACACCACGGCGAAGATCGGAATCGTCCCGCTGAGCATGCCTGCGACGCCGGACGGCAGCCGCGCCGCGCCCTGCGCAAAGGTAAAGTAATCGAGGAACGTCGCGAGCAGCGACATCACGAAAAAATGATGGATGTACCGCAGGTGCGCCCACTTGAGCGATCGCGTCGCCAGCGCATAGGCCAGAATCGGCGCGAAGCCGCACAACACGCGAAGCAGCGTAACCTGCGCCGGCGTCACGACGTCGGCCGCCCATTTCATGAAGATGAAATTGGATCCCCAGATCCCGCCCAGCAAACAGAAAGCCAGTAGTGCTGATTTCTTCATCGCCATTCCATTGAACTGTTCGTCGCGCTTTCGACACCGCGCC
The DNA here is from genome assembly GCF_002563755.1 of Burkholderia sp. JKS000303. Lineage (NCBI taxonomy): Bacteria > Pseudomonadati > Pseudomonadota > Betaproteobacteria > Burkholderiales > Burkholderiaceae > Burkholderia > Burkholderia sp. JKS000303. The sequence continues at coordinate 3,909,714 of NZ_PDBZ01000001.1, read as the reverse complement.
CGCGACCGGCGATCAATCGTCCTTCAGCTCGAAAACGGCCTCGATCTCCAGCGGCGCGTTGTTGAGTGGCAGCACCGACACACCCATCGCGGAACGCGCATGACGCCCGCTTTCGCCGAGGACATCCACGAGAAAATCCGACGCGCCGTTGACCACCGCGGGTTGCGCCACGAATCCGGGCACGCACGCGACAAAGGCCGAGAGCCTGACGACACGCGACAGACGTTCGAGGTCGCCGATGGCCGCTTTCACATGCGCCAGCATGTTGATCGCGCAGATCCTTGCGAGCGCTGCCCGCACGCCACATCGAGATCCCGGCCGAGCATGCCCGTCGTTTCGAGCCGGTTGTCCACGAATGGCAACGCACCGGCGAGAAACAGCTGACTCCCGGTCCTCACGAACGGACGTAGTTGGCCGCAGGCTTCGGCGCGACGCGCAGCACGACGCCGAGCACCTTCAGGCGCCCTTTGATATCTCTTTGCATCTTCACGACGTTCGCACGCACGCCGTCCCGATCCTGGCTCGACTTACAGCGCCCGCACGATGCCGCCGTCGACGCGAATGTTCTGCCCGGTGATGTAGCCGGCGCCTTCGGACAGCAGGAACGTCACCGTTTGCGCGATCTCCTGCGTCTTGCCGAAACGGCCGACCGGAATGCGGGCAACGATTTCGGGCGTTTCCGGCCAGCTGTCGATGAAGCCCGGCAGCACCGAGTTGATCCGGATGTGGTCCTTCGCATAACGATCCGCGTACAGGCGCGTGAAGGAACTGAGCGCCGAGCGCAGCGCGGACGACACCGGCATGGCCTGCTCGGGTGCATCGGCCGCGAAGCTCGAAATGTTGACCACCGCGCCGCCGCCCTGCTTCAGGAAAACCGGCGTCACGCGGCGCAGCACGCGCACGACGTTGAGCACGATCAGATCGAGCCCTTCGTGCCACTTGTTGTCTTCGATGGAGAGCAGGTCGCCCTTCGGCGGATGCCCGGTGTTGTTGACGACCGCGTCGATGCGGCCGTACTTCGCGAGCGTCTCGTTCACGAAGCGCTCGATGTCGGCGTCTTCGGTGACCGACCCCGCGATGCCGAAACCGCCAAGCTCCTTCGCCAGTTCGACGGCGCTGCCGGACGGCGACATCAGCGCGACGCGATAGCCGTTGCTGGCCAGATCCCGCGCGATCGCAGCGCCCATGCCCTTGCCCGCCGCCGTTACTAAAGCCACTTTCTCTACAGTCATGCTGTTCTCCTGGATAGGCCGGCGGTACGCCGTGTTCGATGTCGACATCAATCTATAGCAGCACTCTAGGACTCTATAATGCAATTGTCGAACGATGATTTCTCCAGTCACCCTGTAGAATTTCTACTGCATGAAGACTCTTTTTCGTACCCGCCGGTTCCCGCCGCTCAATGCGCTTCGCGCGTTCGAGGCATCGGCGCGCCACCTCAATTTCCGGCTGGCCGCCGATGAACTCGGCGTGACCCAGGGCGCGGTCGCGCAGCAGGTCAGGCATCTGGAAGACGCCGTGGACGTCCAGCTCTTTCGGCGCTTGCCGCGGGGGCTCGCGCTGACACGCGACGGGCTCGAATATTTCTCGTCGGTCCAGCGCGCGCTGCAGATCATCGCCGACGCAACGGACGCGCTGGGCCAGCGCGCGACGATCCTCACCGTCAGCACGACGCCGTCGTTCGCGTCGAAGTGGCTGATTCCGCGACTGTCGGACTTCAGCCGGCTGCATCCCGACATCGAGGTGCGCGTCATCGCCGACGAACGGCTCGCGACGTTCAAGGCCGATGGCGTCGACATCGCGATTCGGCTGTGCAAGCCGCCGTTCGCGCCCGGTTTGACTGGCGAATCGCTGTTCCCACTCGATATCTTCGCCGTCGGCAGCCCGAAATTGCTCGATGGCAATCCGCCGATCCGGAAGCCCGCCGACTTGTCGAAGCACGTGCTGCTGCACGACGCCCACGATCTGTGGCCCGAATTCCTTCACAAGCTCGACGGTAAAGTGCAAGCCGATCCGACCAAAGGGCCGCGGTTCAGTCAGACCCTGCTTGCCATCGACGCCGCAGTCGCCGGTCAAGGGATTGCGCTGACCAGCGAGCCGCTGGTCGAACGCGATATCGCGGATGGCCGGCTGCGGCGCGTGTTCGATTTTTCTTTCCCGATGACGCTTGGGTTTTATGTCGTCTTTCCGCAAGCGAACGCGCATTCGGAAGCGCTCGAAGCCATGCGCGACTGGTTGTTTGCGCAATATGGAAACGCGCGCTGATCCGGCGTTTCAACGTGTGTCACGCGCTGCCGCGCATTGGTTTCCCGCCCTGACACCGCTCGCCGCTCGTTCGGCGATCCCTGCAGCAATGCCCTCAGGCGGGTTTCCTGACGCCTTCGCCGTCAACGGCCCTGCCCGCCACGGCACCATCGACCTCGTCGATCCGCAGCAACCGGCCCGCATTGGCGATCACGATGAACGTGCCGACGTTGTGCAGGATCGCGGCCCAGACCGCGCCGAGCACACCGGTCGCGGCCAGCGCGAGGACGGCGAGCGTCCATGCGAGTCCGATCGCCGCATTGGTCGTCGCCGTGCGCCGGCAATGCCGGCCGAGGCGGATGCAGGTCGCAATCCGCTTCAGGTCGTCGCCGAGCAGCACGACGTCGGCCGACGCGATCGCGATGTCGACGCCGCGCTCGCCCATCGCGATGCTGGTCGAGCCTGCCTTGATCGCCAGCACGTCGTTCAGCCCATCGCCGACGACGAGCGGATGCCGGCCGGCGCCGATCTCGCGCATCACGTAATCGAGCTTGTCGTGCGGCAGCGCCTGCGCGACCACGGTCTCGATGCCGGTCTCGGCGGCGACCTTGCGCGCCACCGGTTCGCGATCGCCGGTGAGCAGTGTCTGCCGCGCGAGGCCAAGCGTACGCAGCTCGGCGAGGGCATCGCGCGCGTCGGGCCGCAGCGTGTCGGAGAAACCGAACCACGCGAGCAGCCGTCCGTCGAGCATGAGGCCGACGAGCGGCCCGTCGAACCCGTCGGGAGGCGACGGCAACGCGCCCGCATGGTCGGCGAGCAGCGCGGGCCGGCCCAGTACCGCGGTGCCGTCGGGCGTATCGGCAACGACGCCGAGCCCGCGCAGTTCCCGCGTGCGTTCGAACGGCGCAACGGCGGCACGGGTGAATCCGCACGCGACGGCATCGCGCACCAGCGCGCGGCTGGCCGGATGCGCGCTGCCTTCACCGAGCCGCGCGGCCAGCGCGCGCGCATGCGCGCCGTCGACGCCGGGTTGCAGCCACACCTGCCGGACCTGCAATTCCCCGCGCGTGAGCGTGCCCGTCTTGTCGATCACGAGCGCGTCGACCTCGGCGATCTTGTCGAGGAACGCGGCGTTGCGAAACAGGATGCCGTGCCGCGCGCCGACCGCGATCCCGGCGATGGCCGTCGATGGCGCGGCGAGCACCAGCGCGCACGGGCACGCGGCCACGATGACCGCGAGCATCGCCGACGCGTTCGCGGACGTGAACCAGACGATCGCGGCGATCAGCAGTACGAGCGCGAGATAGGCGCCCATGTGCCGCTCGAGCACCTGCGTGACGGGCGGCTTCGCCCGTTCCGCCTGCTGCATCAGCGCGATGATCTTGCCGAGCGCCGAATCCTGGCCGGTGTGCGTGACCTCGATGCGCAGCACGCCGTCCAGGTTCAGCGCGCCGCCGTACACGGTGCTGCCTTCGTCGACGTCGTGCGGCACGGATTCGCCGGTGATCGGCGCGTTGTCGACGCTCGACGCGCCCGCCACCACGATGCCGTCGACCGGAATGCGCGCGCCGGCCACCACTTCGATCCGGTCGCCGGCATGAAGCGCGTCATACGCGACTTCGGTGACGCTGCCGTCCGCGCCGACGCGGCGTACGCGGCCGGCCGTCAACTGGCCGAGCGCGCGAATGGCTTCCTGCGAGCCCAGCACGCTGCGCTCTTCGAGCGCGTGCCCGAACGTCATCACGATCGGCAGCAGCGCGGCCGTGGTCATGTCGCCGATCGCCCATGCGGCCAGCATCGCGAGCGCGATCAGCCGGTCGGTCACGCCGTGCAGGCTCGGCGCGCGCAGGCTGTGCCACGCGCTCGCAAACACGGGCCCCGCGACGATCAGCGACGCGAACGCGGCCAGTATCTGCGCGAGGGTGTCGTCGCCGGATGAGCGCGCGCGCCACACGAACGACAGCACGAGCAGCCCGCCCGCGAGCAGCGCCAGCGCGATCTGCCGCGTGATCGTGCGACGTTCGTCGGTGGACAGCGCGTACACCGTCGCGGCGTCCGGCTTCGCGGCCGGTTCGGCGAGCATCTTCATCGGGCGTTCCCGGGCAGGATCAGGTTCGAGGTGTCGCGCGGATCGAGGGTCGTCACGCGCCCTGCTTTCGACAGCACGCGCTGCACGCGATCGCGATAGAGCCGTGCCAGCAGCCCCGGATCGCCGTTCTCGCGCAGCGTTGCGTCGAGTTGCCGGATTTCGAGCGTGTCGGTCTGCGCGGTGGCGACGCGCTCGGTCGCGCGCGCCTGCGCTTCCTGGACGATCCGGTCGGCATCCTGCTGCGCGTCCTGCCGCCGCTGTTCGGCGGCGGTGCGTGCTTCGGCGACGGTCCGTTCGGCGAGCTGCAGCGACGTCAGCACCGAGTTGAACGCGTCGGCGGCCGCGCCGGGAAACGCGGGCTGCACGTCGACGCGCGCGACTTCGACGCCGAGCCCCGCGTGTGCCGCGTCGAGCGCACGCAGGTGCCGCGCGATCGCGTCGGCGAGATCGCCGCGCAACCGTTCGCGACGCGCGGCCATCTGACGGTCCGCGGCGATCTGCTCGGGCCGGGCGACCAGGATCGCGTCGAGATCGCGGGCCGCCGCGACCTCGACGGCCGACGCGGACACGATCCGTTCGAGCGCCGCATCGAGGCGGTCCTGCTGCAGGACATACGCGTACGGATCGCTGACCCGGTAATAGAGAACCGCACCCAACGCGACGGCACCGCCGTCGCCCGTCAGCACGTAGCCGGAGCCGGCGAGCGCGTCGGGCAGCCGCGCGACACCCGCCGCGGACGGTGCGACCGCGCGCGGATCGCGGTCGAGCGAGCGGATCTTCTGTTCGAGCACGCGTGCGGCGCCCGGCACGAGCCGCACCGACTCGAATGGTCGCGGCCACGCGATCACGAGCCCGGCATCCTGAGTGCGCACGAGCGCGCCGAAGCGCATCACGACCGCGCGGCTGTCGGCCGGAATCCGCCGGATGTTCGAGCTGGCCCACGCGCACGCGGCCAGCACCGCGAGTGCGGCAATGAACCAGAACGACAGGCGCACGGCCTGGGCGCCGGGCCCGAGCGGCGGTGCCGGCTGCGCGCTCATCGTGCGGCCCGGTGCGACTTCGGCGCCGGCGTGCCCTGCCCGGCCGCGTCGGTCGGCCCTTGCACGAGCACGCGGAACGGCGCGGCATCGGTGCGCAGGATCAGGTTGGTATTGGTGCCGACCACCGCGTTCAGCGTGTCGAGCGACCGCAGCATCGTGTACAGGTGCGGATTGCCCGCATAGCTCTTGCCGTAGATGTCGGCCGCGTCCTTGCGCGATTGCGCCTCGATGTCGGCCGCCTTGACGTTCGCGTCGGCAATCGCGATGCGGGCATCGCGCTCGGCGTCCGAGCGAATCTGCGCGGCTTCGCGATTGCCGTCCGCGGTGCGCTGTGCCGCCACGGTCTCGCGCTCGGCGCTCATCCGGTCGACGGTCGCGGCGAGCGTGACGGCCGGCAGCGTGAGCCGTTCGAGCCCGACCTGCGCGACGCGCACGCCATAGGTTGCATACAGCTGCGCGTCGATCTGCCGGCGCAGCGTGTCCTCGAATTCGCCGATCTTCACCTGTGCCGGATCGGTGTTCACGAGCGACGCGAGGTCGTACCCGGCGGACGTCGTCTGCAACGCGGACCCGACGAGCGAGCGAATCTGCCGGGCCGCTTCATCGGGCTCGTTGCCGACCACGCGCATGAAACGCCCGATGTCGCGCGCATCGGCCGGCACGCGCCACGCGACGTAGGCCTCGACGATGATGCGCAGACCATCACGGGTGCCGACGTCCTGCAGGCCGCTCGACGTCGTGTGCAGGCGCAGGTCGACGGGCGTGACTGCGTCGATCGGCGCAGGCAGGCGCCACGCCAGCCCCGGTTCGAGCAGCACGCGCACGGGACGCCCGAAACGCGTGATGACCGATGCCTCGCCGGCACGCACCTGCACGAAGCTCGCGACGACGAGCGCGACGAGCACGCACAGCGCCGCGACGGCGACGCGCAGCCGGAATGCGCCGGGCGGCTGCGGTGCGCCGTGATGCGCGTGGTGGTCGTGGCCGTGGCCGTGGTGCGCATGATCATGCGCGTGCGAATGAAACAGACTCACGATATCGCCCCGGGTGCGGCGTCGTCCGCGTGCGGGGCGGCGGCCTGTGCCGCCGCCGTCTTGCCCCGCCCGCTTGAACCTTGCCGCGACATGTCAATGAATGCCGGCCAGATCGCCGGCGGGAGTGTTGCGCAGATCGACGGTGGCCCGCGTGCCGTCGGCCAGCCGGTCGTCGATGATCGTCATGCGCGCGTTGCGCAGGCCGTGCTGCAGTTTGTTCAGGTAATACTCGAACGCAAACGCGGGACCGCCGAGCCGGTACGCCACCAGGTCGGCATCGAAATCGATCTGCTGCACGCGCGCCGACGACAGCGTGTCGCCTACCTGCGCTTCGGCTTGCGCGATCCGCACGAGCGCCTGCTGCTGCGCGTTGCCGAGCAGGCCGGCCGCGAAGCCGCGTGCCTGCGCGACGCTGCCCTGCGCACGGATCTGCGCGGCCTGCACTTCGTGGAACGCGGCGGCGGCGCCGGTCGGCGGATGCACGCTCTCGATCACGACCGCGACCACGTCGACGCCGCTCTGCAGCCGGTCGAGCTGCTGCTGGATCGCCTGCTTCAACTGTTCGGCCATCGCGGCCTGATTCGTCTCGAGCAGCGATTCGAGCGTGTGCGAAGCGAGGTAATGAACCAGCTCGCGATTGGCGCTCACGCGCACCGTGCTGTCCGGGTCGCTCGTCCGGTAGAGCGCCGCACGCGCATCGGCATCGGTCGGGCCGAGACGATAGTCGACCCGCACGTCGGCGTTGACGATCTGGAAATTCTGCCGGTCGCCGTTCGCGCCGGCGATCACCTGGGTGGTTTCCCACGGATGGGCCACGTCCCAGAGGCGGTTGAGCCGCTCGGGTGTCGGGCCGTCTGCGGGCGCCGCACGCGTGTCGGCGGTGTCGTCGTTCGCGCTGCCCGCGATCGCGACCTGATGCACGGCGCCGTTGTCGACGATGCGTGCGCGCCCGAACGGCCAGGGCAAGCCGACGTGCAGGCCGGGCTGCCAGACGGCGACCGGCGCGCCGAACCGTTCATATACCGCGCGCTGCTCCGGGTTCAGGACGATGACGGCGGTGAGCAGCCACGCACACGCGACGGTCGCGCCGAGCGCGCCGGGCAGCAGCCGCACGAAGCTGCGCCAGCCCCAGCTTTGTCGCAGGTCGATGCCGTAGCGATCGCGCAATTCGGCGTCGAGCGACGCCAGCGGCGACGGGCGCCGGCTCAGCAGGCCGGCGATCGCACTGGTCGGCACGACGGCGCCGCGCGGCACGTCGAACCACGACAGCACGCCGCGCACGGCCAGTTCGGCCGCGACGAGCGCGTTGAGCAGCGCGACGACATGCACGAGGCCGTCCGCCGCGCGGTGCAGGAACACGAACCATGCGGCGGCCAGCGCGCCCGCGAGCGCTGTGACAAGCGCCATGCGCAGCATCCGCGTGAGCGACGCGGAAACCGCCGACGTGCCGGCCGTCGCCGCATGATGGCGTTCGGCGACGAGCGTGAGAAAAGCGAGGACGAGGCATGCGGCACCGGCCGCGAGCGTGGGCTCGGGCGCGGCCATCGCGCGCACCAGCATGACCGGCGCAGGCGGCAGCCACGCGAACGCGGCAATCCCGGCGGACAGCACGGCGCCCGCGGTGACGGCCACCGGCCGCCAGTCGATCGCGGCGGCGATCGCCGGCCACGGGTTGTCGTATTGCTCGGGTGCCTGCTTGCGGCGGAACGCGCTGCGAAACCAGTCGACGAGCAGGCCGGCGGCCAGCCCTTGCGGCGGGCGGCGACGCGCGCGCTCGGCGAGCAGCACGCCAATCGCGACGACGAGCACGTTGCACCATGCGCTCGCGAGCGGTGCGCACCAGCGCAGGTCGACGGGCAGCAGATCGACGACGCTCAGCGTGGCGAGCGCGGCGCCCAGCAGTGCGGCGGCCCCTGCAACCGGTGCGAGTGCATCGCGGCCGGCCCGGCTGCCGGGATTGTCGTCGTTGCCTTGCGTCTGTTGCCCCATCGGGGTTCCTTACGTCTGCATTACGGAATGCGCGGCCGCCCGCGCGGAATTCTGCGAGCGGCAATGTATCGCGGTGGGCGATGAAACTCAAGGCGACCGGCGCGATTGCAGATAATTTGCGAGTAATCGCAGCGGCACGGACAAAACCGGGTTCGCGCGATCAATCGAAATGGCGCGCATCGCGGTCCGGTTGAAACGATGGAGTCCGCGGTCGCAACAACGGCGCCGGACGAAACAACCCCGCCGGTTGCCACAACGCACGTCATAAATCCATACTGCGTCCACCGGCAACCCACGCCCTTCGCGATGCATTACCGCCCCGACGATATCCGCCGCCTGCTCCTGAGCGTACCGACGCTTTGCCTGAATCGCCCGGGCCCGGCGGAATCGTTCCTGCGCGGCGTCGTCGATGCGGGGGCCGAACTCGCTCACGTATTGCGCGACTATCCGCAGGTCCGCTACCAGCCGCTCGACTTCCACTACGTTTGCCGGCAAAGCCTGTCCGCGCTGAGCGATGCGCTGCTGATCGACCTGACGCACGACCTGCAGCACGGATGGCCCGGGGCGCAATGGGCCGCGCTGTTGATCGCGCTGTCCGGCGACGCGCGCTACCTGCCGCATCTCGACGCCGTTCGAACCGATCGCGGCGTCGCCTGGACCGCCGAGCTCGCCGAAGCGGCCGTGAGCCCCGACGCGCGATCGTCGCCATTCCGCTGCTGCCGGTTGATCGTCGAACTTCGCGATCAGCTCGCGTCGATGCCGCGCGTCGGCGTGAGGTTGCGCCTGCAACCTCCAGTGGATGCGCTCCTCGCCCGGGCGGCGGCCGTGCGTGCCGCGTATCGCAGCGGGAATGTCGACATGGCGCTCGAGATCGCCCGTCGCGACGCCGACGCGAATCGCTGAGCACAATCCCCCGGCACGACGGCACGCCGCCGTGCCGCGCGCCGATTCCGCCCGATTTTGCATAGGACCTTTCCTGTGCAACGCCTTAATCGCACGTCGCACGACTCCAATAATGGCCGCTCGATCCGTCGGCGTCGGGCGCCGACGCGACCCGCCGGCGCCCGACGCCGGACCCACGATAAAAAATCCTATGCATTCCTATAAAACGAACCGACACGCCAGCACGACCGCGGCGCACGCCGTCCGCCGCGGCCGCCTCGCCTCGGGCAAGACCGCGGGGACGGTCATTGCCGCCTGCATCGCCCCGTTCATGCCCGGCATCGCGCAGGCACAAAGCAGCGTCTCGCTGTACGGCCTGATCGACACGTCGATCACCTACGCGACCAACCAGCGCACGCAAGGCGCCGGTTCGCCCGGCAGCGGCAGCGTCGCGATGACGAGCGGCGCATTGAACGCGTCGCGCTTGGGATTGCGCGGCCGTGAGGATCTCGGCGGCGGCACGTCCGCGGTGTTCGCGCTCGAAAGCGGTTTCTCGGGAACGACCGGCAAGCTGTCGCAGAAAGGCGTCGACCTGTTCGGCCGTCAGGCATGGGTCGGTGTCAGCTCGCGCACGGCCGGCACGCTGACGTTCGGCCGCCAGTACGACGAGATCCTCGAGTTCGTGACGCCGCTCGGCGCGGCCGGCCCCGGCTGGGGCGGCAATCTCGCGGTGCATCCGTACGACAATGACGACTCGAACCGCAACCTGCGCATCAACAACGCGGTGAAGTACACGAGCCCGACCTATCGCGGGCTGACGTTCGGCGCGATGTTCGGGTTTTCGAACCAGGCCGGCGAGTTTTCGAACAACGCCGTCTGGAGCGCCGGGCTCGGCTATGCCAACGGGCCGGTGAAGTTCGGCGCCGGCTACCTGAAGATCAGCCGCGATCGCAACGCGCCGAACCCGGATGGTGCGCTCAGCACGGTCGACGGGTCCGCGACGATCACGGGCGGCAACCAGCAGATCTGGTCGGTTGCCGGACGCTACGTGTTCGGCCTGCACTCGGTCGGTGTCGCATGGTCGCACTCGACGACCGACGGCGTGACCGGCGTGCTGCAGGGCGGTGGCATCACGCCGCTGAAAGGCGAATCGCTCGTGTTCGACAACTTCACGGTCGACGGCCGCTACGTCGTCACGACGGCGTTCAGCCTGGCCGCCGCGTACACGTACACGATGGGCCGCTTCGACAGCCACGCGGGCCAGACGCGTCCGAAATGGAACCATGTCGTCGCGCAGGCCGATTACGCGTTCTCGAAACGCACGGATGCGTATCTGGAAGGCGTCTATCAAAGCGTGAGCGGCGGTAACGGCAATCCGGCGTTCAACGCGACCGTCTGGACGATGACGCCTTCCGCCAACAGCAACCAGCTCGTCGTCGCGCTGGGGTTGCGGCACAAGTTCTGACGGCGGCGCGGCTGCATGCCCGGGGCCGCGCTTTAAGCCTCGCTTAATCGTCGCTGCCTACGCTGAAAGGGCCGCGCACGCGCGGCCCTTTCGCTGCGATGCGCGTTCATCCCGAGCGCGAATCCGGCAAGCCAACGTGACGCGTCCGCACTGCGGGCGCGGCGATACCTGCTTGCCGCGCGCTGCGCACACCGTGTGCACGGCGCCTTTCGACGATGGCGGAGCCTGTCATGAACACGCCTACCCTTCCGCTGGAACCCATCGACACGCACCGGCGCACGTTGCTCATCGCGACGACCGTCACCGGCGGCATCGGCTGCATCGCGACCGCGATCCCGTTCGTCGATTCGCTGTCGCCGCCCGCGAGCGCACTGGCGGCCGGCGCACCGGTCACGGTCGACATCAGCGGCCTCGCCGCCGGCGCGATGATGACGGTCGGCTGGCGCGGCAAACCGGTCTTCATCGTCAACCGGACGGCGGCGATGCTCGACGCCGTCACGAAAGCCACGCCGATGGTCGCGGATCCGGACACGCTGCATCCGTTCTCGATGCCGTTGCCCGACTACTGCCGCAACCCGTTCCGCGCGCGGGCCGACCGCCGCAACCTGCTGGTGGTCGTCGGCGTCTGCACGCATCTGGGCTGCACGCCGATTCCGCGCTTCCAGCCGGGCGCGCAGCCGAACCTGCCCGACGACTGGCCCGGTGGGTTCCTGTGCCCGTGTCACGGCTCGACCTACGATCTCGCGGGGCGCGTGTTCCGCGACAAGCCCGCACCGCAGAACCTGGACGTACCGCGTTATCTGTTCACGTCGCACACCGTACTCGTGATCGGCCGGGACGAACACGGCGACGCGTAACGCATGACGAGCCCGAGCCCGCGCGCAAGCCGCCCGAGCGTGGCTCGGGGTCGCTCGCGCGAGCAAGAACGCGTCCTGCCCCTTCCCGGCTCGAAACAGACGGAGAAACTGGTCACGTAGTGACATTTTTCCTAATCTAATTGCAGCGGCGCCGTTAATTCGGCGTTCCGGCCACGACAATCTTTCATATGGCGCATCGCCGGCTTACGAAAGCGCTCGCATCGCTGACGAAAAGCCGGCACTTTCGCGCCGGTCGCGACCGGATACGTGAAGTGGCCATTTGCACGCACGACGCTTTCCACGCAGTCAACCGCAGGAGACACACAATGAGCAAAACGAACCGATTTGCGGTCCTGGCAATCTTCGCACTGCTGGCGGGTTGTCACCACGCGGCGAAAACTCCCGAGAACGCCGGGATGACGCCCCCGCCCTCGAGCCAGGCGGTCGCCACGGTAACGGCCGACGATCTCGACAATCCGAACAGCCCGCTCGCGAAGCGCAGCGTCTATTTCGATTTCGACGACTACTCGGTGAAGCCGGAATACCAATCGCTGCTGCAGGCGCACGCGAACTACCTGCGCAGCCATCCGGCGCGCCACGTACTGATCCAGGGCAACACCGACGAACGCGGCACGTCCGAATACAACCTCGCGCTCGGCGAACGCCGTTCGCAGGCCGTGATGAGCGCGCTCGAAACGCTGGGCGTGCCGGGCTCGCAGCTGGAGGCCGTCAGCCTCGGCAAGGAAAAGCCGGTCGCGCTCGGTCACGACGAAGCCTCGTGGGCGCAGAACCGCCGCGCCGATCTCGTCTATCGTTGATCGGATGCCGCCGCAACGGCGGCATCGTCGCAACGCATCACCCGCAGTGCCGTGACATCGCCGGGGCGAACCGCCCGCCCCGGCCGTCTGCCGCTGCGCGCTCCGGTGCAAAAGCCGCGGATGCGAGGCGGATCGCTATGCAGCGCCGTCGCGCGCTGGCGCCTCGCTTTCCGCCCGCTGCGCACGTTCGAGCCGCCGATGCAGCCAGTGCGACATGACCGCCGACGTGACGATCGAATCGAGGATGGCGACGCCGTCGATGCCGGCGATCTCGTCCATGCCCAGCAGGAAGGCCTTCAGCAGCGCATAGCCGGTCATCGCGCTCGCACCGACGATCACCCCGAGCGGCACGAACCCGCGCCGCCGGATGCGCGTGCCGATCGCCCCCATGATGCCGCCCGCAACGATCGCCGGCAGGACATAGCCGAACAGGAACGACGCGATGAAGATCAGCGGCACCATGCCTGCGCAGAGCTTCAGCGTGTCCCATTGCGGGCCGTCGATCACCGACCACGCAACCAGCATCACGAGCGGCCATACGAGCGCGGCCACCAGCGGAGCGCCGACGGCGAACGACACGCAGCCGAACACGACAGGCGTGGATCGACGCGACGATTTGCGCGGCGGGCGCGCGAGTGTGTCACTCATGGTTTTTGTAGTCGGAATCGGAATGGCGGCGTGCCGGAGTGTACCAAGCCGGCGCGGCACGCATCCGATCCGGCCCCGTGCGACGATAGGCAAAAAGCATGGAATAAACCGCCCGCCCCGAACGTCTCGTCATCGCGCGGTCGCACGGCTCGAGCGAATCCGCTCGTCATGCGGCGCGTGCACTGCAAGGAGATTGAAATGAAATCGGCGCGATTCGCCGCGGCGGTGATTGCGGCGCTGGCACTGCTGCTGTCGGCGGGATGTACGTCGTCGGACGGTGGCGCTTCGCACGGGCCGGGCATGAGCCGGTACGGCGGCGGCAGTTCGAGCGGCAGCGGTGGCGGAGGTGGCGGCGGAGGCTACTGAAGCGCCGCCGGACCAGCCCGGACGGAGCGTCGCGCGCCAGCACGGCCGGAAACCGGCCGCCTCGCGCGCGACGCCCCATCCTTCGTTACGACTTAACGCATGGCCTTCACGTCGGCCGGCGTGACGCTCGCGGGCTGGCCGCCCCACGTCGCGCGCAGGTAGTTCGCGAGCTGGGCGAGTTCGTCGTCGCTCAGCGTGTGCGCGAAACCGGGCATCGGCTGCAGGTTTTCGAGGCCGGCGAACTTCTGCTCGTCGATGCCGTCGAGCATCGCGACCAGCAGGTTGCGCGAGTCGGCCTGACGCAGCGTCGAATTGCCGTTCATCGGCACCGCGACGTGCGGCTTGCCTTCGCCGTTGAAGCCGTGACAGCCCGCGCACACCGCGAGATACACCGAGCGGCCGGCCGCGAGCTGCTGCGCGTCGGCCGACACCGGCTTCACCGGCTGTGGTGCCGGCGGCGTATCGCCGAGCAGGTACACGGACAGCGCGCGCAGGTCGCCTTGCGTCATGTACTGCGTGCTCAGGTGCACAACCGGATACATTTCGCCGAACGCCGAGCCTTGCGGCGCGATGCCGACGCCGAAGAACGTCTGCAGGTCGGTGCCCGTCCAGCCGCGCGCGGCAAGGCCGGCCGGTGTGATGTCCGGCGCGGCCACGCGGCCGAGCGCGGCGCCCGCGAACGGCTTCGCGCCGTCGAGCTGGCCCGTGAACGCACGCGGCGTGTGGCATTCCGCGCAGTGGCCGAGCGCGCCCGCGAGATAGCGGCCGCGCTGCCAGTCGGCGGATTGCCCGCTCGACGCGTCGGGCAGGCTGTCCTTCAGGAACACCATGTCCCAGAACACCATGCCGAAGCGCAGGTTGTACGGGAACTTCAGATCGTGCTTGCGGTTTTCCTGCGCGACCGGCTTCACCGTCTGCAGGTATGCGTACATCGCGTCGGTATCGGCGCGCGTGAGCTGCCGGTAGGACGTGTACGGCATCGACGGGTACAGCCGCTTGCCCGGCGCCTTGCCGTCGTGCAGCGCGGCGTAGAACTCGTCCGCGCTCCAGTTGCCGATCCCGTGATCCTTGTCGGGCGTGATGTTCGAGCCGTAGAACGTGCCGAACGGCGATTCGAGCGGTGCGCCGCCGGCGAACGGCGCGCCGTCCTTGGCGGTGTGGCACGCCGCGCAGTCGGCGGCCTTCACGAGATAGCGGCCGCGCGCGACTTGGTCGGCACCGGGCGCGCCGGATGCCGAGTTCGATACCGGCGCGTCATGGCCGCCGCAGGCGGCGAGCAGCAGCGCGCAGGCGGCCGCGATCGCGGGCAAGCCCGCGGCCCGCGCGACACGATGGGCGAATGTGCGTTTCATGCGGCGTCCTTCACGAGTCCCGGCGTCGTCAAAATCACGTCCTTGACGGCTTCGTAATAGCGGACGTAACCCGTGCAGCGGCAGAGGTGCGCGTTCAGTGCGTCGGTGATCGTGTGCTCGACGTCGGCCTTCGCGATCGGCTCGCGCTTCAGGCGTTCGATCAGCACCGTCGCCGCGTTGACGAAGCCCGGCGTGCAGTAGCCGCACTGGAAGCTGAAATGCTCGAGGAACTTCTGCTGGATCGGCGACAGCTCGACCACTTCACCGGCTTCGTTGCGCTTCGCGTGGCCTTCGATCGTGCGGATCGAGCGGCCGTGGAAGAAGTGCGCGCCGGTGATGCAGGTGCGCATTTCCTCGCTGCTGCCGTCCGGCTTGTCGACGATCACGACGCACGCGTGGCAGATGCCCTGCCCGCAGCCGAGCCGCGAACCGGTGAGGCCCGCGTATTCGTGCAGGAACTCGATCATCATCAGCCCTTCCGGCACCTGCATCGGGCCGACGGACTTGCCGTTGATGTTCACCGACAGCGGCTTCTGCTGGAACCGGACGAGCGGACGCTCGACGGGTGCCGGCGCGGCGGCGGGTGCTGCGGGCGCGGATGCCGGGGCGGCCGAAGCCGCGCTGGCGCTCGCGGCCGACGCGGCGGTTTGGGCGGTCGTCATGCGAGCACCTCCTGAATCTTTTGCGGGGTCACCGGCAAATCGGTGAAACGATGGCCGATCGCGTGCGCGATGCCGTTCACGATCGCGCCGACGACGGGAATCATCACCACTTCGGCGACGCCCTTCGGCGGGTCGGTCTCGGACAACGGCGGCAGGATGTCGCCCGTCTGCGTCCACACCGCGACGTCGGTCGCGCGCGGCAGCTGGTAACGGTTGAAGTTCCACGTGCCGTTGCCGGGGCCGTCTTCGTAAAGCGGCAGGTACTCGTGCAGCGCATGGCCGATGCCCATCGCGAGGCCGCCCTGCAACTGGCCCGACACGAGCTGCGGCGAGATCTGGTTGCCGCACTCCATGATCGAGTGATGCGTGAGCAGCTCGACCTTGCCGGTCGCTTCGTGCACGGCCAGCTCGACGAACGTGCCGACTGCCGTGTAGTACGTGACGGCCGCGTTGTTGCGGCTCGTCGGCGGAATGAACACGCGCGTGCGGTCCAGCACGCGGTAACCGTTCGCGGTCGGCGCGAGCGTGCCGCGCATCGCGGTCGCACCGGCCGGCGCGGCGGTGCCCGGGATCGGGCCGTCGTCGCCCGTCTTCGGCGCGCCAACGCGCAGCGACAGCGCGTCGATCGGCAGACGATCGACCGCGCCGCCCACGTCGAACTCGGCGTCGGTCCACTGCCAGCGGTTGAACACGTGCACGACGGCGCCGGTCGGCAGGCCGAGCGCATGCGCCTGCTTCGCGAGCTGCTCGAACGTCAGCGGCTCGAGGCCGTCGGCGGTCAGCTTGCCGTCGACCCAGCGCGCGTCCTCGAAGCGGATCGTGTACGGCGCGGCCTGACCGCCGCCGAGGCCGCGCGTCCAGATCGACATCGCGGCCGGCCACAGGCCGTAGCGGAACACCGCGCGTGCGGCTTCACGCGTGCTGTGCGTGAAGTAGTACGCGGAGTTCGTCGCGCTCGACGGCGATGCATAGCTCGGCGACCAGCGCGGATTCGCGCACAGGCGATCCTGGTCGGCCTGCGACATCAGGTACGGATCGCCGCTCGTCTCGACCGGCAGGTCCGGCCATTCGGTCACGGCGACGCGCACGTCGGTCGCCGGACGGCCGAGCCACTTCGCGACCGCGACGGCCTGCGACGTCGACATCCCGGTGCCGATTTCGGCAGCCGTGTGATGCAGCGACACCTTGCCGTTCTCGTCGAATTCGACCTTCGCGAACGACGCTTCCGCGCCCGTGCCGAAGTCCTTCTGCACGCACGCGAAACCGACGCCGTAGCGCTTGCCCGGGTTCGTTGCCTCGAACTCGGTCTTGCGCGCGACACGGTGCGTCCACAA
This sequence comes from Burkholderia sp. JKS000303, assembly GCF_002563755.1. Taxonomy (NCBI): domain Bacteria; kingdom Pseudomonadati; phylum Pseudomonadota; class Betaproteobacteria; order Burkholderiales; family Burkholderiaceae; genus Burkholderia; species Burkholderia sp. JKS000303. Next base: position 3,892,934 of record NZ_PDBZ01000001.1, on the reverse strand, counting down.
CGGATGCTGTTTCGCGCGCTCCAGCACTTCCGCGACGCGCAGCGCGCCGGCGGGAATCGCACCCTGGGTGTTCTTCATCCCCGAGCGCAGCGCGTTGCGCAGCCGGAAGTCGATCGGGTCGAGGTTCAGTTGCGCGGCGATTTCGTCGACCGCCATTTCGGTCGCGGCCATGCTCTGCAGCGTGCCGTAGCCGCGCGCCGAACCGGCGTCGATCGCACGCGACGCGATCGCGACCGATGCGAGGTCGCTCTTCGGGAAGTAGTAGATGGATTGCGCGGCCGTTGCGCCGACCATCGCCACCGACGGCGAGAAGTTCGAGCGCCCGCCGCCGTTCGCCTCGAAGTCGCCCTTGAACGACTGCAGCAGGCCCGTGGTGCGATCGACCGCGATCCGGTAATGCATCTTGAACGCGTGACGCTTCAGCGACGTCTGGAACTGCTCGTAGCGGTCGTTCGCGAACCGCACCGGGCGGCCGTCCGCGTACAGCGCGCAGACGAGGCCGTAGAACGGCACGTTGCAGTGATCCTTCGAGCCGTAGCCGACCGTGTAGCACGGATGCACGAACAGCTTCTTCACCGGGAAGCGGCATTTCGCGACCATCGCGGCCGCGTTCTCCGCCACTTCGAGCGGCGACTGGGTCGGCACGACGAGGTGCATCGACTGCGTCGCGGCGTCGTACCAGCAGTTCGCGTTGTCGGGTTCGAGCGCTGCCGTGTCGACCGACTGCGTGTTGTACTCGCGGTCGAACACGAGCCAGTCGGCCGACGGATGATCGAGTTCGGCGGCGATCTGGCCGGCCAGGAACATGCCCTGCTCGTCGAGCTTGCCGTGCTCCTTGCCGTCCGGCCAGACCGGCAGGTGCTTGCGCATCATGCTCGGGAAGATCGGCGCGTCCTTCAGGCTCGAATAGACATCGTCGTCGTAGGCCGTCTTGCCGCCGATCCGCACGTAGCGGAACGTGCCCCACGGATCGCGTTCGAGCGGCCCCGTGACCGCGCCGTAGCGGATCACGTCGTCGCGGAACTTGAGCGCGTTCTTCGCGAAGCGAAAGCGTGCGAAGTCGTGGTAGATGAGGATCGCGACCGCATGGCCGAGATACGCGGGCGTCTTGCCGGCGGGCAACAGCATGTCGTCGCCGTAGAACGTCGGGAACGCGACGCCATCGCGCGCGAGATCGTCGGCCGTGACCACGCGGTCCGGCTTGAGCTCGTCGCCGAGCAGCGACAGGTCGAAACCTTCGTACGTACGGTCCGCCTGCGTGACGCGCAGGATCAGCGCATGCGACTGCTGCTGCGGCCAGTGCGGCATGTCGGCGGCGCGCACGTCGCGGGCGAACACTTTCGAGCCCGTAACCTTCGCGATGCCGTCGATGCGGAATTGGGGGATGCCGGTGACGCTATCCCATTTGACGGGGGTGAGGAGTTTTTCTTCGAAGAGCGCCGCGAATGCGCGACTGCCGAAGGGCGCGACGTAGACCGCGACGCCCGCCAGCACGCTGGCTTTCAGAAAACCCCGCCGTGACAGGCCGTGGTTTTTCATTGGGGGAACCTCCTGATGCGGCTCGGACGGCGATCGGGTGTCGCGACGTTCGGAGCGGCGCGCATTCTGGCATTGTTTTCGATATATCGCCTATAGTATTTCTCGCATGAAATACTTATCGAATTGCTTATAACGGGATGAGGACGGGGCTGCGGCGCCCGGTCGCGGGGCGAAATTCGTGCGCGAGTGCGTCGTGCCGGATGGGCCGCATCGCTCGCGGCGGGTCATCCCGGCGCATCGGCGCTCACGCGCGACGCACGGGCAAGCCGGCCTGCGGCCGGCTACCCGATATCGTCCCGTTGGCAACGATCCTGCCCCCGCGCCGGCGAATGCGCAAGCCTCCGGCGGGCGTGGTTTACGACTACTCGCCTATGCTGATGCAGGCACGTGCAGCGGCTCCGCGTCACCCATGTTTCATGATAATGTCGTGCGAATCCGGGGCGCCGGCCATCCCGCCACGTACCGTGCGGGGCTGCCGGCCATGAATCGACGTCGTGTCGAGGTTTAAAAGCCATGGCAGTCAGGGCACGCATCCTGAACTCCGTTCTCTCTACCCCTCCCAGCGGCAACCGCCGCGTGACGGCCGCGCTGCGCCCGTCGATGCTCGTGACGCTGTTCGAAGACGTCCGCCCGATGGCGCTGTCCGGCCTCGCGAGCGCATTCGTCGCGGCCATCGCGCTGATCCGCCTGCATCAACTCTGGTGTCTCGTGTGGCTCGTCGTCGACGTCGGCCTGCTCGCCGCACGGCTCGCGATCGCGCGTGCGTACGCGGTGCGCCGCGACGGCGGCGACGATCGCGCCGAGTACTGGGCGCGACGCTATGCGCCCGTGTCGCTCGCCGCCTGCTTCGTGCTCGGTCTCGGCGTGATGGGCTGCGTGTCGGCGTCCGACGTCGAATTCGGCACGCTGTCGGTGATGGTCGCCGGCGGCGTGTTCGGCGGGATCGCATCGCGCAATTCGGCGCTGCCGCGGCTCGCGATGACGCAGGTGACGCTCGGCGTGGTGCCGATCGGCATCGGCGCGCTGCTGGTCACCCGGCCCGGCGCGTGGCTGTTGCTGCCGCCGCTCGCGATCTATCTCGCGGCGATGCGCACGGTCGTCCAGCGCCATTACCGCGTGCTGGTTGCGTTGATCGCTGCGCGCCAGCGCAACGCCGAGCTCGTCGCACGCTTCGACGCCGCACTCACCTACATGCCGCACGGCCTGTGCATGATCGACGGCGAGAGCCGCGTGATCGTCGCCAACCGGCGCACCGCGCAGCTGTTCGGCTCGCCGCGCGAGATCATGCTCGACATGCCGCTGCCCGACGTCGTCGTGGCGCTCGGCACGAATGCCGTGACCGATCCGCGCGATGCCGGTCTCGCCGCGCAGTGCGCGGTCTGGCTGGAACGCGACGAACCCGTGCCGTTCGACATCGCGCTGACCAACGGCCGCCAGCTCGAACTGACGCGCCACCGCGTGCCGGACGGCAACACGGTGATCATCGTCGAGGACGTCACCACGCGCCGCGAGACCGAGCAGCACATCCGGCACCTCGCGCGGCACGATGCGCTGACGGGGCTGCCGAACCGCCACGAGCTGCACGCCGAGCTCAAGCGGATGCTCGCGCATCGGCCGCGCGTGCCGAGCCCCGCGCTCGCCGTCATGTATCTCGACCTCGACGGCTTCAAGGCGATCAACGACCGCTTCGGCCACCACGCCGGCGACGACGTGCTCACGCAGGTCGCCGAGCGGCTCGGCAAGACACTGCCGCCGGGCGACATCGCGGCGCGCGTCGGCGGCGACGAATTCATCGTCGCGCTCGGCGACACCACGATGCATGCGTGTTCGCTGCTCGCCGCGCGAATCATCCGGCAGATCTCGACGCCGTACGCGCTGTCGATCGGCGAGACGGTGAGCCTCGGGATCAGCATCGGCATCGCGCTCGACGACGGGCATGGTTCCCCCGACGAACTGATCCGTCAAGCCGACAGCGCGCTGTACGACGCGAAGTCGGCCGGCAAGGGAGTCTATCGGTTCTATTCGGCCGGCAGCCGGCGCGTCGTGCCCGCGACGGTGAGCTGAACGCATTCGTCCGCACCGCTGCGTCGCCGGTCCTTTCCTCGCTCAATTCCGAAACGCTTTGCGCGGCTTGACGCGTGTGCGCGCATGTTTCGCCGCCGCAGCCCGTGTCACGTGACGTGTTCCGTAACATCGTCGTGCTCCCCGCATCACGTTCGCCGCAGAAGCCGGCACGATCGACGCGGCGGACGGTATTTCATGACTGGCACTTTTATTGCTCCTTGTCCTGGAAACAGGATGTCAGGGAGCCCGCACATGAATACCGTCGAAGTCCTCAGCTGCACCGAGCGCATCGATCCACTGGAAGTGATCGACGGCGCATCGTTGATCCGTCGGCTCGTTTCCTCGCGCCGCCCGGCCGCCGCCCGCGAAACCGTTCGCGAAGCCGCGTGCGTCGACAACCCGCCGCTGACGCTATACGGTGCGTTTCGCCAGGGCGTCGCCGATTACGCGGCGCATCGCGCGAACCCGTATCGCGGCGGTAGCCGTTTCTGGGTGCTGTGGGAGGAAGGCCGTCTCGAAGCTGAAACGTCCGGCCGTTGACGCGGTAACACGCGCCGGCCCCGTGCCGGCAACGGGCTGACGCGAACCCGGGCGCGCCCCGGCCGCAGCGCGCGCCGGCAGGCGTTTCAGCGCTGCAACATCGCGCGTGACTGCCCGTGCCGCATGCCGCGCGTTCACGCGCGGGCCGGCCGGCATCCGGTGCGCGCCGAGCGCCGCGCGGCGCTCTTTTCCCGATAAGATGGCAGATTCCGTTCCTCGAACGACGCCGCCATGACCGCTTCCTCGCCACACCGAAATCCCATCCACTGCGAAATCGACCTCGATGCCCAGGGCAAGCATGCGGGCTACCTGCGGCTGCCGCACTCCGTGCATCGTTCCGCCTACGGCTGGCTGCCGATCCCGATCGCGTCGATCCGCAACGGCGACGGGCCCGTCGCGCTCGTGATGGCCGGCAATCACGGCGACGAATACGAAGGCCAGATCATCGTGTCGCAGCTGATGCGCGAGATCGACCCGGAGATGGTCAGCGGGCAACTGATCCTGCTGCCGATGGCCAATTTCCCCGCGGCCGACGCGGGCCTGCGCGTGTCGCCGCTCGACGAAGGCAACCTGAACCGCAGCTTCCCCGGCGATCCGACCGGCACGCCGACGCAGATGATCGCGCATTACATCGAGCATGCGCTGCTGTCGCGCGCGCAGTATCTGGTCGACCTGCATTCCGGCGGCAGCTCGCTGCTATACCAGGGCGGCAACATGCTCGCGATCGACCCGCTCGACGACGACGAGGCGGCGAAGCTCAACGGGCTGCTCGTGGCCTTCGGGCTGCCGAATGCGCTGCTGCATGCGCCGAATCCGGTGCATTCGGCGTCGGCTGCGCGCCGGCAAGGCGCGATCTCGATCGTGACCGAACTGGGCGGCGCAGGCATGGCCGATCCGTCGCTGATCCGGCTCGGCCGCCACGGGCTGCTGCACTACCTCGGTCATATCGGCCTGCTGCGCGGTGCGCTCGTGCCCGACGCGCCGCCGACCGTCACGCGCTTCCTGCGCGTCGACGGCGATCGTCACTTCGTCTACGCGTACGAACGCGGGCTGTATGAGCCGCTCGTCGAACTCGGCGACCAGGTGAAGGCCGGACAGCCGGCCGCGTGGGTGCACTTCCCCGATACGCCGCTGCGTGAACCGATGCTGCATCGCTTCAAGGGCGACGGCGAAGTGGTGTGCAAGCGTGTGCCCGCGCAGGTGCGGCGCGGGGATTGTCTGTTTCAGCTGGCGGAGGCGTCGACGCCGGCACGGGTCATCCAGTGATGCATCCTGCAAGCGCGGTATGCCGGCGCCAGTGCGTATTGCAAGGACGCTGAGTCAGTCGGACGACCCCGGCTCCCGGATGCCGTCGACTGACCGCTCCTGGCCGCGAAACGTCGCGGTCATATAGAATGATGCGCTTTGCCCGTACTCCCATGTGGTTCAAGAATCTTCAGCTTCACCGTCTTCCCGCACCTTGGGCCGTCACCCCTGACCAGATGGAAAAATGGCTGGCGCCTCACGCGTTTCAGCCGGGCACCAGCATCGAAATGCAGCGCGCCGGATGGGCCTCGCCGCGTGACGACGGCGCGCTCGTGTATTCGATCAACCGGCAGATGCTGCTGCTGTTTCGTGCCGAAAAGAAGCTGCTGCCGGCGTCGGTCGTCAATCAGGTAACCAAAGCGCGTGCGCTTGAAGTCGAAGAGCAGCAAGGCTTCAAGGTCGGCCGAAAGCAACTGCGCGAACTCAAGGAGCAGGTCACCGACGAACTGCTGCCGCGCGCGTTCAGCATTCGCCGCGATACCCGCGTATGGATCGATACGGCGAACGGCTGGCTCGTCATCGATGCGGCTGCACAGGCGCTTGCCGACGACGTTCGCAGCCTCCTCGTCAAATCGATCGACGCGTTGCCGCTCGCCGGCGTTCACGTGGCCCGTTCGCCGGTGGCCGCGATGACCGACTGGCTGCTGTCCGGCGAGGCGCCGGGCGGCTTCACCGTGGACCAGGACGCCGAATTGCGCTCCACCGGCGAAGGCGGCGCCACGGTGCGATATGTCGGCCACGCGCTGGAAACGAACGACATGCGCCGGCACATCGAAGCCGGCAAACAATGCATGCGCCTCGCGATGACCTGGGATGACAGAATCTCGTTCGTGCTGACGCCGTCGCTGACGATCAAGCGCGTCACGCCGCTCGACGTGATCAAGGAGGCGGCGGATCCCACCGCGCAAAACGACGATGAACGCTTCGATTCGGACGTCACGCTGATGACGGGGGAATTGGGGCGGATGCTGACCCAGCTTGTCGATATCCTGGGTGGCGATCAGCACGACTCGACTCATCAGGCAGCAGCCTGAACGCCGTCGTCGTCGAGGATCATCGCCCCGCAGCGGCGGGGCTTTGCGCTGACGCGACAATTCCCGAAGGTCCGTCGCCGCCCGGCGACGGATCGCGGACCACGCCCGTTCACCCCACCCCACTCCCCCTGCAAGCCTTCTGACTCCCTTCGCGAAATCCTTATCGAAATTGCTTCGTTCGCCTTTGCCGGCCGCGCCGCTAACGTGTTCGAAACGGCGGCGGCCTGCCGCATGCATCGCAGGATGCGCAGCGGCCGCCGTCATCACGACAACCGCGTCGCGATAACGGAACAGACCGGCCGGGCCGTGTGCCCCGACCCCGACAGGAACGTCCGCATCGCGCGCCCTTCGCGATGCCCATGGCCACGAACGACCGCATCATCGACACGACGCCGCTCGATGTCCGCGCCCAGCCGCTGATCGACGCGCTGATCGACGAATACGCGACCCGCTACGACGCCTACCGCCCCGACAGCCGCGCGTCCGCGCGCGACGAGCTGGCCCGCTATCCGGCCGAGCGGTTCGCGCCGCCCGAAGGCGCGTTCGTGCTGTTGCTGCGCGACGGCGAAACGATCGGCGGCGGCGCCTTCAAGCGCTACGACGCGCAGACCGCCGAACTCAAACGCATCTGGACCCGCACGGACCTGCGCCGTCAGGGGCTCGCACGCGTGATCGTCGACGCGCTCGAGCTGCGCGCCGCGCAGCAGGGCTATCGGCGCGTGTACCTGACCACCGGCTTTCGCCAGCCCGAAGCCTGGGCGCTCTACGACCGCACCGGCTATACGCGGCTGTTCGATTCGTCGATCGCGCCGGAAGCGTATTTCCACCTGCGCTTCGGCAAGGATCTCGCCGACCCGTCCCGCACGTCGACGCTCTCCGACCTCTGGGCGCCACTGCCCGAAGCCGCGCTGCCGCGCTGAACGCACCGCGTCATCCCCCTTCGCTCCCTCCGACACGACAACAACAGGACGCATTCATGCCACGAGCCGTACCTTTCACGCCGCGTGCGGTCCGCACGCTGGCCGCCGCCCTGATCGGCCTGACCGCGATCGCCGCGGCCGCCGCGACGTTCGACCTGAGCCCGGAGCAGCTCACGCGCCCGCGCGGCAAGGCCGATGCGGCCGTCGAGCGTGCGGTGCCCGCATCGTTCAGGTTCGCGGAAGCCGGCACGCTGACGATCGGCATCGCGCCGAGCCTGCCGCCGATCAGCACGTATGCGACCGACGCGCGCACCGTGATCGGCTTCGACGCGGACGTCGGCCAGCTCGTATCCGACAGCCTCGGCCGCAAGCTGAAGATCGTGCCGCTCGCGTGGGCCGACTGGCCGCTCGCGCTCGAGTCGGGGAAAGTCGACGCGGTGATCTCGAACGTCACCGTCACCGAGGAGCGCAAGCAGAAGTTCGATTTCTCGACCTACCGCAAGGACCAGGTCGGCTTCTACGTGCGCAACGACAGCAAGATCCGGTCGATCCGCGAGCCGAAGGACGTCGCGGGGCTGCGCATCGTGACCGACGCCGGCACCAACCAGGAAAAGATCCTGCTCGCATGGGACCGCGAGAACGTCGCGCACGGCCTGAAGCCCGTGCAGATCCAGTACTACGACGACCAGGCAATGCGGATCGTCGCCGTGCAGTCGGGCCGCGCGGACGCGGTGTTCAGCGTGAATTCGGTGCTCGCGTACCAGAGCGCGCAGCAAGGCAAGACGCGGCTGGTCGGCGCGATCAGCGGCGGCTGGCCGCGCACGGCCGACATCGCGATCGCGACGCGCCGCGGCAGCGGGCTCGCCGATCCGCTGACCGTCGCGCTGAACGCGCAGATCAAGAGCGGCCGCTACCAGCAGGTGCTCGATCGCTGGAACCTCGCGTCCGAAGCGATCGACCAGTCGCGCACGAACCCGCCGGGCTTGCCGAAGAGCTGAGCGCCACCCCTTCCCGCTTGCTCAGGAACGTCGAACATCATGTCTTACTCGCTTGCATTGCCGGACAAGATCCCGAGCGCCGTCGACGCGTTGCCGACCACGCCCGTACAAACGGCCCACGCGGCCGACCATTCCCTTTCCCCCGACCAGAACGCGTAACGCTCCCATGACGACCCGACGATCGATTCCCTTCGGCCTGATGCTGCAAGGCGCAGGCAGCCACATGAACGCATGGCGGCACCCGAGCAATCCGCCGGACGCGAGCATCAACCTCGACTTCGCGATCGGCATCGCGCGCCAGGCGGAAGCCGCCGGCATCGCGTTCGCGTTCGTCGCGGACGGCCTCTACATCAACGAGAAGTCGATCCCGCACTTCCTGAACCGCTTCGAGCCGCTGACCGTGCTGTCGGCGCTCGCGGTCGCGACGAAGAAGATCGGCCTCGCCGGCACGATCTCGACGTCGTACAGCGAGCCGTTCACGGTCGCGCGCCAGCTCGCGTCGCTCGACACGATCAGCGGCGGGCGAGCGGGCTGGAACGTCGTGACGACGCCGCTCGAAGGCACCGCGAAGAATTTCGGCAAGGCGCATCCCGATCACGAACTGCGCTACGAGATCGCCGACGAATACCTCGACGTCGTGCAGGGGCTGTGGGACAGCTGGGACGACGACGCATTCGTGCGCGATCGCGCGACCGGCCGCTTCTTCGATCGCGACAAGCTCCATACGCTCGGCCACCACGGTCGCTTCTTCAACGTCGCCGGCCCGCTGAACATCCAGCGCTCGCCGCAGGGGCAGCCGGTGATCTTCCAGGCCGGCTCGTCCGACACCGGCATCGGGCTCGCGGGCAAATACGCGGACGCGGTGTTCACGCATTCGCCGTCGCTCGACGAAACGGCGGCGTTCACGCGCCGCGTCAAACACAGCGCGGTCGAGCACGGGCGGCAACCCGGCGACGTGAAGATCTTCCCCGGCATCGGGCCGATCGTCGGCCGCACGGCGGCCGAAGCGGAGGACAAATACCAGGCGATCCGCGACCTGCTGACGATCGACGAGGCGCTCGCGTATCTGGGCCGCTATTTCGATCACCACGATTTCACGCAGTACGCGCTCGACGCGCCGTTCCCGGCGCTCGGCGACCTCGGCCGCAACAGCTTCCGCTCGACCACCGACCGGATCAAGGCCGATGCGCAGCGCCAGAACCTGACGCTGCGCGAGACGGCGCTCGCCGTCGCGACGCCGCGCCCGAACTTCATCGGCACGGCCGAGCACGTCGCCGACGAGCTGATCCGCTGGCACGACGCGGGCGCCGGCGACGGCTTCATCCTCGGCTTCGCGGTGCAGGCGCAGGGCGTCGACGATTTCATCGAACTCGTGATCCCTGTGCTCGAGGCGCGCGGCCGCTACAGCCGCGACCTGCCGGGCAGCACGCTGCGCGATCACCTCGGCCTGCCGCGCAAGGCGAGCCGTCATGTGACGCCCGGCGCGGCGCCGCAAAAACAGGACGACGCGGCCGAAGCGCACGCTTGATGCCGCCGCGCCGCCTGGCGCGGCGCGCTCCCGACCGACTCGAGGACATTCACCGACATGAGCGACACGACCCACCTCGGCGGCGCGCTGCCGCCGCTCTCTTCCCCCGGCGCACGCGACGCCGGCACGCACCTGCGCATCGTGCCGGCCCGCCACCGGTCCCGCACGGCCGGCACGGTGCTCGCGCTCATGCTGATCGCGCTTGCGCTGCATTCGATCCTCGGCAACCCGCAATGGGGCTGGCCGGTGTTCGCCGAATGGTTCCTGTCGCCGCCAGTGCTGTCGGGGCTTGCGCGCACGCTGGTGCTGACGCTGCTCGGCGCGGTGTTCGGCTTCGCGCTCGGCGGGTTCGTCGCGCTGGCCCGGCTGTCGCGCTCGCGCCTGCTCGCCGCGAGCGCATGGACCTTCGTCTGGCTGTTCCGGTCGATTCCGCTGATCGTGCTGCTGCTGATCCTGAACAACCTCGGCTACCTGTACGAACACGTGCGGCTCGGCGTGCCGTTCACCGACATCGTGTGGTTCGACACGCCGACCACCGACCTGATCAGTCCGTTTTTCGCGGCCGTGCTGGGCCTCACGCTGAACCACGCGGCGTTTTCCGCGGAGGTGATCCGTGGCGGCATTCTCGCGGTCGACCAGGGGCAGCTCGAAGCGGCGGCCGCACTCGGCCTGCCGCGCGGCCGCCAGACCACGCGGATCGTGTTGCCGCAGGCGATGCGCGCGATCCTGCCGACCGCGTTCAACGACCTGATCACGCTCGCGAAAGGCACGTCGATGGTCTACGTGCTCGCGATGCCGGAGCTGTTCTACACGGTGCAGGTGATCTATCGCCGCAATCTCGACGTGATTCCGCTGCTGATGGTCGCGACTGTCTGGTATCTGATCATCCTGACCGTGCTGTCGGCGGTCCAGGTGCAGGTCGAGCGCCACTATGCGCGCGGCGCGCTGCGCAACCCGCCGCCGTCGGCACTGACGTTCGTGCTGGCACGCGTCAGCGCGCTGTGGCGGCGTGCGGCGGCTGCCGTGCCGGCGCACGGGGATACCGCCGCCGCATCGGTGGCGCCGCTGTCGGCGCGTACCGGCGGCGAAGTCGCCGTGCACAACGTGTCGAAGCAGTTCGGCATGCAGCGCGTGCTCGACAACGTGTCGTTCGTCGCGCCACGCGGCAGCGTGACGGTGATCGTCGGGCCGTCCGGCTCGGGCAAGTCGACGCTGCTGCGCACGATCAACCACCTCGAACGCGTCGACGACGGCTTCATCGACATCGACGGCGAGCTGATCGGCTATCGCCGCGACGGCGACGCGCTGCACGAGCTGAAGGAGCGCGACGTGCTGAAGCGGCGCACGGCGGTCGGCATGGTGTTCCAGAACTTCAACCTGTTCCCGCACCTGACGGTGCTCGAGAACCTGATCGAGGCGCCGATCGCGGTTGCCGGCGTCACGCGCGACGCCGCCGAGCGCACCGCGCGCACGCTGCTCGCGCGCGTCGGGCTCGCGGACAAGGCCGATGCGTACCCGCGCCAGTTGTCCGGCGGCCAGCAGCAGCGCGTCGCGATCGCGCGGGCGCTCGCGTTGCGGCCGAAGGTGCTGCTGTTCGACGAGCCGACGTCGGCGCTCGATCCGGAACTCGTGAACGAAGTGCTCGACGTGATCAAGGAGCTTGCGCGCTCGGGCACCACGCTCGTGATCGTCACGCACGAGATCGGCTTCGCACGCGAAGTCGCGGACAACGTGCTGTTCATGGAGCGCGGCCGCGTCGTCGAGTCGGGGCCGCCCGCCGTCGTGCTCGACGCACCGGCTCATGCGCGCACGCGCGCGTTCCTGTCGCGGGTGCTGTGATGCACGCCGCTCACGAATCGAGAGACACCGCACGATGATCGACCGACGCCACTTCATGACCGCCGCGCTGGCCGCGGCTGCCGGCCTGCGCTGGCATGCGGCGGACGCCGCCGCCGCGACGGCGGACCTCGATCCGCGCCAGGCCGGCCGGATCCGCGCAGCCCGCGACGACGCGGCGATTCGCGCGGCGAGCGGCTACCGCTGGGTGCGCGACGGCGCGTTCACGGTCGCGATCGCGCCGCATGCGCCGCCCGTCTCGACCTATGCGACCGACGCGCGCACCGTGGTCGGCGCCGATCCCGACTATGCGCAACTCGTCGCCGATACCCTGGGCCGCACGCTCGTGCTGCTACCGATTGCATGGGCCGACTGGCCATTGGGTCTCACGTCCGGCAAGTACGATGCGGTGATCTCGAACGTCGGCGTGACCGAGAAGCGCAAGGAGAAGTACGACTTCACGACCTATCGGCTCGGGCTGCATGGTTTCTACGTCCGCACGGCCAGCCCGATCACGAAGATCGACGGCCCGAAGGACATCGCCGGCTTGCGTATCATCACGGGCGCCGGCACGAGTCAGGAGCACATCCTGCTCGAATGGAGCCGGCGCAACGTCGCGCAAGGGCTGAAGGCGACCGAACTGCTCTATTTCGACGACGATGCGGCGTCGCGCGTCGCGTTGCTGTCGGGCCGCGCCGATGCCGAGTTGAACCCGAACGCGTCGCTGGCCTACGAGGCCGCGCGCGACGGCAAGATCCGGCGGGTCGGCGTCGTCAACGCGGGCTGGCCGGCAACCGCGGATGTCGCGATCGCGACGCGCCGCGGCAGCGGGCTCGCGCCGGCGCTCACGCTCGCGACCAACGCGCTGATCGGCAACGGCCGCTACGGGCAGGCGCTCGCGCGCTGGGGATTGCAGAGCGAGGCGATCGCGCGTGCGGAAACGAACCCGCCCGGGTTGCCGTCGTTCTGAGGCAACGGGCCACGGGCCGGGTCACTGTCGTAACGACGCCCGACACGACATCGCCCCGGCATTCCGCAACGGAAATGCCGGGGCGATTCACGGTAACGACCGTTTTTGTCTACGCGGTCACCGCCGCGTCGTGCCGGTCGAGTTCCGCAACGTGCGTGTGGATCGCCGGAATCAGCGTACGCCCGTAATCGAGCGCATCGTCGAGCGGATCGAAACCGCGAATCAGGAACGTCGACACGCCGAGCCGGTAGTACGCGCCGAGCGCGCGCGCGACCTGTTCGGGCGTGCCGACGAGCGCGGTCGAATTCCAGCGCGCGCCCGTCAGGTTCGCAACGCCCATCCATAACCGTTCGTCGAGCACGTCGCCTTGCGCGGCGGCGGCCATCAATCGTTGCGAACCCGCATTCTGCGGCGCATGGCCGTCGATTGGCAGGCCGTTCGCGAGCCGCGCCGCCCGCACGCGCTCGCGGATCGCCTCGGCCTTCCGCCATGCAGCGGCTTCGGTGTCGGCGACGATCGGCCGGAACGACACGCTGATGCGCGGCGCGCGTCCGAACGGTGCGGCGGCGGCCCGCACGCGCGCGATCTGTTCGCGCACCGATGCGAGCGGCTCGCCCCACGTCATGTACACGTCCGCGTGCTGCCCCGCGACGGCCAGCGCGGCCGGCGACGACCCGCCGAAGTAGATCGGCACGTGCGGACGCTGCACGCCTTTCACGAGCGGCGACGCGCCGCGGATCCGGTAGAACTCGCCGTCGTGATCGACCGGCGCGTCGGCCAGCCAGATGCGTTTCAGCACGTCGAGATACTCGCCGGTACGACGGTAGCGCGCATCGTGCGGCACGAAATCGCCGTCGCGCTGCAGGTCGGCGTCGTCGCCGCCCGACACGACGTTCAGCGCGAGCCGGCCGCCGCTGAACACGTCGAGCGTCGCGATCTGCCGCGCGGCGGCCGACGGCACGATCACGCCCGGCCGGTGCGCCAGCAGGATGCGGATGCGTTCGGTCGCGGCGGCCGCGAACGATGCGACGACGAAGCCGTCCGCCGCGTTGCTGAAATGGCCGACCAGGATCTGGTCGAAGCCGGCCGTTTCGTGTGCGTGCGCGAAGCGCCGCACGTAATCGGGCTGGACGGCAGCGCCGCCTGGTACGTCGACCTCCGCGCCGGGTGTCGCGGTGATCATGCCGATGATGTCGACGGGCATGTCGGGGTGTCCTTCTGGTGGTCGGCCGGAAATGGCCGGAACAATGGCCGGGATCGAACCTGCCGCGCACCGCCTGCCGGCGCTGCACGGCGGCACGGTCACTGCGCGGCAGCCGTCTTTTGCGCCGGCACGGCGAACGCATCCGCATACGAGCGATCGAGCAGCTTCGACGTGTCGTAAGCGGCCGGAATCACGCCGGCCTTGTGCAGGAAATCGGCCGTGTTCTGCGCGTCCTTCGCGGCCGTCTCGTCGACCGGACCCACGCGCTGGTGCGCGTTGTTGAGCCAGCGGTACGCGACGTCGGGCTCGAGCTTCGCGCGCTTCGCCCACAGGTCCGCGTACTCGCGCGGGTGGCTGTCGACCCACTGGCGCGCGGCAACCACGCGCTTCAGGAAATCCGTGATTTCCACGCGCTTGCCCGTAGCCGCCTGCTCGTTCGCCGCGACGAAGCTCAGCGCGGGCATCAGCCCCTGCGCGGTCGTCACGGGCCGCGCGCCTTGCCGCAGCGCGAGCGTGCTGACGAACGGCTCCCACAGCGACACGGCATCGACCGAGCCGTTCGCGAGCGCATTGGTCGCGTCGATCGGCATCAGGTACGCGTACTTGACGGCGTCCGCGCGCAGGCCGGCGTGTTCGAGCGCGCGCAGCACGAGCTGCTGGCTCCACGCGCCGCGCCAGACCGCGATGGTCTTGCCCTGCAGGTCGGCGACGGTGCGCACCGGCGAATTCTTCGGCACGAGGATCGCGACGCCGTCGAGGCTCTGCCGCGACACCGCGACGACCTTCACCGGCGCGCCGCGCGCGGCCAGCGTGAGCAGCGCGGAATCGCCGAGAAAGCCGAGGTCGATCGCGTTGCCGTTCAGGCTCTCGGCGACGGGCGCGGCGGCCTGGAAGTGTTTCCACTCGATCGTGTAAGGCAGGTCCTTCAGTACGCCGGACGCCTCCATCGACGCCTGGATGTTGAAGTAATTCTGTTCACCGACGCGCAGCGTGACGGTGTCTTTCGCGAGGCCCGGCTGCGCGGCAAGCGCGAGCAGGAGCGCCGTGACGATTCGGCTCGACAAAGTGATCTCCCCGGAGGTTGGCAGGCTGCCGCACGACGGCGGCGCCCGGGATGGAACCGGTGAAGATACGTCGATCTTCATCATGAGACAAACGCAATATTCTGATATGGAAAGATGCAAATGTTTTATGAAGCGCAGCTCGCGTCGGAGGCCATGCGCGGCGCTTCGCGATGCGCCGTTCGAACGACTCCTCGATAGATATTTCGCACGCGAAATAAATCCTGAACTATATTTCGCATACGAAATAACTCGTCCAGCGAGGGCCGCCATGACATCCGAACCCATCGAATTTGCCGCCGCCGACGGCTATCCGCTGCGCGGCACGCTGTGGTCGCCGGACGCGGCGCCGCGCGCGCTGGTGCTGATCCATCCGGCCACGGCCGTGCCGGAACGGTTGTACGCGGGCTTCGCGCGCTTCCTGACCGGGCGCGGGTTCGCCGCGCTGACCTACAACTATCGCGGCATCGGCGCATCGCGTCCCGCGCGCCTGAGCGCGTTGCAGGCCCGGATGCGCGACTGGGTCGAGCTCGACGTCGGCGCCGCGATCGCGTGGGCGCGGCAAGCGTACGACGGGCTGCCGCTGCTGGCGGTTGGCCACAGCGTCGGCGGGCATGCGATCGGGTTGTCGGCCGGCACCGCGCATCTGCGCGCGGCCGTGCTCGTCGCCGCGCACGCGGGCAGCACGCGACTGATTTCGCGCGCGGCCGAACGCCTGAAGGTGCGGCTGATCCTGCGCGTGCTCGGCCCGCTCGCGTCCGCGCTGCTCGGCTACGTGCCGGGCAAGCGGCTCGGGCTCGGCGAGGACCTGCCGGCCGGCGTGTTCCGCGAATGGAGCCGCTGGACCACGCTGCCGCGCTACTTCTTCGACGATCCGACGCTGGGCGCCGCCGAGCGTTTCGGCAAACAGCAGTTGCCGATCCTCGCGCTCGGCTTCGACGACGATCCGTGGGCGAACCCGCGCGCGATCGACCTGCTGGTAAGCTATCTGACCCGGGCGGCCGTCGAGCGCCGCCAGATCGATCCGCACGCGGCAGGCAGCGGACCGGTCGGGCACATGGGTTTCTTCCGCAGCCGGCCCGGCACGGTGCTCTGGCCCGATGTCGCCGACTGGCTCGCGCAGGCGCTCGATGCGTCACGCGATGCGGGTCGCCCGTCCCTTTCCATTGCTGGTGGGAACCGAGCTTGAGCGAAGACCGACGACTGTTTTTCCTGTTGAACATCGGCCAGCGGCGCGTGCAGCGCTGGGTCGACCGCAAGGCCGAGGCCGAGACCGATACGGGAGCGAGCGCCGCGCAGGCCGGCGTGCTGTTCTGTCTCGCGAAGCAGGACGGCGCGCTGATCGGCGAAGTCGGCGCGGCGCTGCAGCTGGCGCCGTCCGCGATGACGGGGCTCGCGGACCGGATGGCGAAAGCCGGCTTGCTCGCGCGTCACGCGGATTCGGACGACGGGCGGGCGACGCGGCTGTTCCTGACCGACGAGGGTCACGCGGCGCTCAAGCGCGCCCGCGTGCTGCTGCGCGAACTCAACGGCAAGCTGTGCGACGGGTTTTCCGACGAGGAACTCGACGTCGTCGCGCGCTGGCTGCATGCGTTGCAGGACCGGTTTCCGGCGGAGCGCTGACGCGCCGATTCGTTGTGCGTGGTGTTGTCGAGCGGTGGTCGCAACACGTTGCAAACCCACGCGCATCTCGTTGATTTCCCGAGAAAATTTCAAAGCGCGGCGTCGCACGATCCACGGCGCTCGCGTTATTCGGCCAGCGTTGCCGACACGCGATCCAGCACGCTCGCCCGCCCACTGCACCCGCTTCCCGCCGGCATTTTCCGCCCTGGCCGCCATTTCACCGATCCGACAGAAACCCTACAGTCAGCCGCCGTTCTGCTTGGAATTTGAAATGATATAACATATCATTTCGCGTGCTCGTCCGCCTTGAATGCCGTTCCCGCCGGGTGGCCGGGCCTCGCCGAGTCATGTTCCCGCGGGTCATTGCGCGTCGCAGACGCAACAATATATCGTATCCAGCGATGACCCGCATGCCTCGTTTTCCGATCCGATTCCAATCGATTCACCGACCATGCGCGACCTCCCTCGTCTACCGCTTCGCCCGCTCTCGCCCGTTTCGCTGATGCTCTTCGCCGCCGTCGCGCACGCGCAGACCGATACGACCACCCCGTCGAATCCGCCGGCGGCCACGACGCTCGCCCCGATCTTCGTGACCGCGAACCCGCTCGGCGACACCGAACTGGTCGCGCCGACCACGCAACTGTCCGGCGACGCGCTCACGCGCCGCCAGGCCGACTCGCTCGGCGAGACGCTCAACGGCTTGCCCGGCGTGTCGACCACCACCTACGGGCCGATGGTCGGCCGCCCGATCATCCGCGGGATGGACGGCGACCGGATCCGGCTGCTGCAGAACGGCGTCGCGGCCTTCGATGCATCGTCGCTGTCGTACGACCATGCGGTGCCGCAGGATCCGCTGTCGATCGAGCGCGTCGAGATCGTGCGCGGGCCGGCCGCGCTGCTGTACGGCGGCAACGCGGTCGGCGGCGTCGTCAACACCATCGACAACCGGATTCCGCGCGAAGCGATCGAAGGCGTGACGGGTGCGCTCGACGCGCGCTACGGCGGGGCGAATTCGGTTCGCGCCGGCGCCGCGCAAGTCGAAGGCGGCAGCGGCGGCTTCGCGTTCCACATCGACGCGTTCGATCGCGAGGCGAGCAAGCTGCGGATTCCCGGCTATGCGCGCAGCAGCGAACAGCGCGCGATCGACGGCCCCGACACGCCACAGCCGTACGGCAACGTGCCGAACAGCGACGGCCGCGTGCACGGTGGCGCGGTGGGCGCGTCGTACACGTGGACGGACGGCTTCGCGGGCCTGTCGTACAGCGGCTACGAATCGAACTACGGTTCCGTCGCCGAGGACGACGTGCGGCTGCGGATGCGTCAGGAGCGCCTCGCGTTCGCGTCCGAGGTGCGCAACCTGAGCGGGCCGTTCACGAAGCTGAAGTTCGACTTCGCGTACACCGACTACCGGCACAAGGAAGTCGACAACGGCGAGACGGCAACCACCTTCCGCAATCGCGGCTACGAGGCACGCATCGAGGCGCAGCACCGCAAGATCGGCCCGTTCGAAGGCGCGATCGGCGTGCAGTTCGGCCAGAACACGTTCTCCGCGCTCGGCGACGAAATGCTCGTGCCGTCCACCCGCACCAGCAGCGTCGCGTTGTTCGGACTCGAGGAATGGCAGGTCAATTCCGCGCTGAAGCTGAGCCTCGGCGGGCGCTTCGAGCACGTGACGGTCAATCCCGATCCGGCCGGCGTCGAGAAATTCGCAGGGGCGCAGCCGCGCGACTTCAACGCCGGCAGCGTATCGGCCGGCGCGCTGTTCTCGCTGACGCCGGTGTGGTCGGTCGCGGCGAACGTCGCGTACACGGAGCGCGCGCCGACCTTCTACGAGCTGTACTCGAACGGCCCGCACGACGCGACCGGCCAGTTCCTGATCGGCAACCCGAACGCGTCGAAGGAAAAGGCCGTGTCGACCGACCTGTCGCTGCGCTATGCGAGCGGCCCGAACCGCGGCAGCGTCGGCGTGTTCTACAACCGCTTCTCGAACTACCTGACCGAGTACAACACGGGCCGCGTCGTCGTCGACGATGGCGAACCGGTCGCCGCCGGCACCGACGGCGCGCTCAACGAAGCGATCTATCGCGGCGTGCGCGCCGAGTTTTACGGCGTCGAGCTGGACGGCAAATGGCGCGCGTTCTCGCGACGCGGCCACACGGTCGACCTGGAGCTGACCGCCGACTACACGCATGCGCGCAACGTCGACACCGGCCAGCCGCTGCCGCGCATCGCCCCGCTGCGCGCGACGCTCGCGGCCGACTACGGATACGGCCCGTTCGGCGCACGCGCGCAGGTCACGCATGCATGGTCGCAGCACCGCGTGCCCGACAACGACTTCTCGACGGACGGCTACACGTCGCTCGGCGTGATGCTGACGTACAAGTTCCGCGTGCGCGCGACGCACTGGCTCGCGTACCTGCGCGGCGACAACCTGACGAACCAGGACATCCGCTACGCGACCTCGGTCGTGCGCGGCTTCGCGCCGGAAGGCGGCCGCAGCGTGATGGCCGGCCTGCGCACGACGTTCTGATCTCCCAACCCGGCGGCGCGTGCCGCGGGCCTGTCCGGCGCCCGGGAAACCGGGCGCCGGTTTTCGTTGTGCCGGCGCCGCCTGTTGCGCTGCCGCGCGACGACGCCCGCCCCTGCTTCTTCTCGAGCCGGATTCGGCGTCCGCAATACGCATCGGAAAATCCCTGATGCCGGTTATTAGACGGTCCGCTTTAAACGCCATTGCTTTAAACGCAAACGATAAAACCGGCCTGAAAATCCGCGTATGAACGGATTATCTCGCAGGTGATTTCGTATGTTGAATCGAGATCAAAAACGCCCGTCCGGCGGGGCTTTCGGCGATATCCAAAAAAATCGGCATCAGGGTTTTCGACGGGTAAAGAAATATCCGGAATACCCGTTAATGACGGCACGACCCTGTATCCGGTCGAACAATAAATCCCCATCGCCAACCACTCGCACAGAGGCACATCGTGAAAATCGCCAGAATCAGCATCAAGGCAAAACTGCTAGGCGGCTTCGGGTTGCTCGCCGCAGTCGTCGTGATCGTGTCCGGCATGGCGCTCAAGGCGCTGTCCGATACCAACGACGAGTTTTCCCGGTACATGAACGGCATCAACGCGCGCGCGAACCTGTCGGCGCGCATCCGAACGGCGGTGGACCGGCGCGCGATCGCCGCGCGCAACCTGGTGCTCGTGACCTCGCCGTCCGACATCGCGCTCGAACTGGCCGAAGTGCAACAGGCGCACAAGGACGTGCAGGACAACCTCGCGAAGCTGAAGGACATGATCGCGACGGCGACCGACACGACCGATCGCGCGCGCGAACTGGTCGCCGAGATCGTCCGCGTCGAAACCAGCTACGGGCCCGTCGCGCTGAACATCGTCGGGCTCGCGCAGGCCGGCAAGAAGGAAGATGCGACGCTGGATATCGACAATCGCTGCCGTCCGTTGCTCGCGCAACTGGTTCGCGCAACCGATGCGTACGCAACCTATACGCACGAGCGCGAAGTCGCGATCGCGCAGGAATTCTCGGATCGCTACACGACCGAGCGCAATCTGCTGTCGGCGATCTGCCTGACCGCGATGGTTGTCGCGGTGGGCGGCGGCCTGTGGCTGACGCGCAAGATCACCGCACCGATCGGTGCGGCCGTCGACGTCGCCCGCACGGTGGCCGACGGCGATCTCGGCAGCCGCATCAGCGTGAGCGGCAACGACGAGACGCGCGATCTGCTCGAAGCGCTGCACACGATGAACGCGCGGCTGATCGGCATCGTCGGTCACGTGCGCGATTCGTCGAACAGCATCGCGCATGCCGTCGGCGAGATCGCATCGGGCAACCTCGACCTGAGCCAACGCACCGAGGAACAGGCCGCGTCGCTGCAGGAAACCGCGGCGACGATGGAGGAATTCACGTCGACGGTGCGCCTGAATGCCGAGAACGCGCAGCAGGCGAGCTCGCTCGCCGCGAATGCGTCGGATGTCGCGCAGCGCGGCAGCGCCGTGGTCGGCCGCGTCGTCGACACGATGACGGAGATCGGCCACAGCTCGTCGAAGATCGCCGACATCACCGGCATCATCGAAGGCATCGCGTTCCAGACCAACATCCTCGCGCTGAACGCGGCCGTCGAAGCGGCGCGTGCCGGCGAACAGGGGCGCGGCTTCGCGGTCGTCGCGAGCGAGGTGCGCAGTCTCGCGCAGCGCTCGTCGACCGCCGCGAAGGAAATCAAGGAGCTGATCACCGCGTCGGTGCGGACGATCCAGGACGGCTCCGCGCTCGCGGGCGAAGCCGGCAAGACAATGTCGGACGTGACGCAGGCCGTCGCGCGCGTGACCGACATCATGGGCGAGATTGCCGCGGCCTCGGCCGAGCAGAGTCGCGGCATCGATCAGGTGAACCTCACGATCACGCAGATGGACGAGACGACGCAGCAGAACGCGGCACTCGTCGAACAGGCTGCGGCCGCGTCGAAATCGCTCGAGGCGCAAGGCCGCGAGCTGTCGGAGACGGTGTCCGCGTTCCGGATGCCGGCCGGCGAACACGCGCCGTCCACGCATGCACGCGCGCATGCGGCAGGCGACGCATCGCACTGGCAGGCTGCGACCGCGTAACGGCGTACACGATGGCTAGCGCGGCCGCGCGGAACACCGCCCGGCCGCGCTCGCGTGAGCGCTTATCACACGCGCATGAAACGGAACACCGTGAACGCCGAATCGAACGCGTCACGCACTTCGCGCATGCACTGTCCACGCATCCGCGCGCACCCCGCTTCTGCTCGACACATTGCAGTCGATCGGCACGATGCATTCGTATCCATTCGACGCAATGCCGAGGCGATTGCGCCCGACACGACATGGGCGCGAGCGTGATCCTTCACGCCGCCTGCACCGCCCCTTCTCCTTCGTCCGCACCCCTATGCACACGCGGCATGTGCAGCACCGTGCAATTTCCGGTCCCGGCCGAAAAACGTGCCATGGCGCGCACTGCACATGACTTTTGCATGTCCGTTGATCCAGGTCATGCACTTTTAAATCAGCCCAATGACGAGTATGCTTAAAAAGCACCTCTCGTTCGAACGGCGAATCGCGCGCCCTGATTCCCGTCCGATCGTATCGCGACCCCATCGCGCATTTAGCGTCGATGGCGGCGTCCGCTTCGCGCCCTGGCCGCATGAATTCCCCAACCCTCGCAGGAGAACTGGTGAGCCGACTCGTCGTCGTATCCAATCGCATCGCAGATCCCCGTAAAGCCGCAGCCGGCGGGCTCGCCGTCGCCGTGAAGGACAGCCTGCAGGAATCAGGCGGCGTCTGGTTCGGATGGAGCGGCAGGCTACGGGGCGAAGGCGAGCGTCCCGCGCAAGGCGACGACGTGCAGATCCAGAACGTCGGCGGCATTCAGCTCGCGACGATCGACCTCGATCCGCAGGATTACGACGCGTATTACCTCGGCTATTCGAACAACGTGCTGTGGCCGGTGTTCCACTACCGGCTCGACCTCGCGCAGTTCGACCGGCGCTTCGCGGATGGCTACCGGCGCGTGAACCAGTTGTTCGCGCGCAAGCTGAGCACGCTGCTGCGCCCCGACGACACCGTCTGGGTTCACGACTACCAGTTGATTCCGCTCGCGGCCGAACTGCGTGCGATGGGTTGCCGGAATCCGATCGGTTTCTTCCTGCACATTCCGATGCCGCCGCCGCCGATCATGGCCGCGATTCCGGAGCACGAATGGCTGATGCGTTCGCTGTTCGCGTACGACCTCGTCGGCTTCCAGACCGAATCGGATCTGCTGCACTTCGAGCACTACGTCGAAGCGGAAGCCGGCGCGGCACGCTTGCCCGACGGCCGCCTGCGCGCGTTCGGCCGCACGCTGTCGGCCGGTGCGTTTCCGATCGGCATCAACGTCGACGAATTCGCGGCGCTCGCGGAGAATCGCGACGGCATCGACATGTTCGAGCGGATGCGCGACGAATACTCGCGCCGTCAGTTGCTCGTCGGCGTCGACCGGCTCGACTACACGAAGGGGCTGCCGCAGCGGGTGCATGCGTTCCGCCAGTTGCTCGAGCAGTATCCGGAGAATCGCGATCGCGCGACGCTGATCCAGATCGCCGCGCCGAGCCGCGAGGATCTCGGCGCGTACGACGATCTGCGCCGCGAGATGGACAGCCTGTGCGGCGCGATCAACGGCGACTACGGCGAGCTCGAATGGATGCCGATGCGCTACATCCACCGCACGGTGGCGCGCAAGCGCTTGCCGGGCCTCTATCGCGCGAGCCGCGTCGCGCTCGTCACGCCGCTGCGCGACGGGATGAACCTGGTCGCGAAGGAGTTCCTCGCCGCGCAGGACGAAACCGACCCGGGCGTGCTCGTGCTGTCGCGTTTCGCGGGTGCGGCCGAACAACTGAAGCCCGCGCTGCTGGTCAATCCGTACGACACGCAAGGCACCGCGCAGGCGATCCAGCGCGCGCTCACGATGCCGCTCGAAGAGCGGCGCCAGCGTCATGACGCGCTGATGGCGATCGTGCGCAAGACCGACGTGCACTGGTGGCGCACGCGCTTTCTCGACGCGCTCACGGAAGCGGCCGAAGTCGCCGCCGCAACGGAGTCCTGACGCGTCGCATCCTGCCGCACGCTCACACGCCGGTCGTCTCGCGATCGAGCACCACACCATTCACGTCCTGCACCGTCACCGCGATCGGGATGCCGTCGCGCATGCTTTCGGTCACCACGCAATACGCATCGAAGCGGTCGAGCACGCGCGTTGCGGCCGCGAGATCGGCCCACGTCTTGCCGACCGACAACGTGACGGCCATCGCGCCGACGCGCACCCGCCCCGCGTCGTTCTGCACCATGTCGACGTCGATATGCGCGCCGACCGGCTGCGGATCGACGCGCTGTTTTTCCAGCGCGAACAACAGGCTCGCCGCAAGGCAACTCGCAACCGCTGCCGCGAGCAAGCGGACCGGATTCGGCCCGCGCCCTTCGCCGAGCGGCGGCGGCTCGTCGGTGAGCACCGGCGACAGATCGGTGCCGGCAAACGTGACTTCGAAACTGAAACGCGCGTGCTGCGCGACCTCGACCGATACGTGCGCCTCGCTCATGGCGACTCCGTGACTGGCAACAGAAAGGAAAAGAAAGACCGGCACATGCGCATCGCAGCGCCGACGCGATGCGACCGTGACTGACCGCGCGTCGCGCCGAGTGCGATCCGTGCTTCAGCGCTCAGGTTCGCGCGGCGTCCCGTACGCGACGAAATCGCGTTCGACTGCCGTTGCCTGCTCCGGCGCATTCGCGCCTGTGGTTGGCGTGCAATCGGCGGCAGAAGGGGCAGGTACGGAGGGCTCGACACGCCCTTCGATCAACGCCTGCAACGTACCGCGTTCGAGCACCTCGCATTCGAGCAACCGTCGCGCGATGCGCTCCAGCACATCGCGACGCTCGCCCAGCGTCGCCGCGACCCGCGCATGCGCGTCGGTCAGCAGCGTGTGCACTTCGTCGTCGATCATTCGCGCGGTGTGCTCGCTGCACCGGCCGTCGCCCGCCCGCCACCCGCCCGGCATGCCGGTACGCGTCTCGCCGTCGTCGAACGTGGCGAGCCCGATCTTCTCGCTCATGCCGTACTGCATGACCATATGGCGCGCCATCGCGGTCGCGCGTTCGAGATCGTTCTGCGCGCCCGTCGATACGTCGCCGAACACGAGTTCTTCTGCCCCGCGCCCGCCGAGCAGCGCATCGATGCGATCGAGCAGTTCGCTGCGGCGCAGGACATAACGATCCTCGGTCGGCACCTGCTGTGTGTAGCCGAGCGCCGCCACACCGCGCGGAATGATCGACACCTTCTTCACCGGATCGCAATGCGCGCGGCTTTCCGCGACGAGCGCGTGACCGGCTTCGTGATACGCGATCGTCAGCTTCTCCTGCGCGTTCATCACGCGGCTCTTGCGCTCGAGGCCGGTGAGCGCGCGGTCGATCGCCTCGTCGAAGTCGTCCATCGCGATCGCCGGCTTGCCGAGTTCGGCCGCATGCAGCGCGGCTTCGTTCACGACGTTCGCGAGATCGGCGCCGACGAAGCCCGGCGTGCGCGATGCGAGCTCGCCGAGATCGACGTCGGCCGCGAGCTTCACGCGCTTCACGTGCACGCGGAGAATCTGGCGGCGGCCGTTGACATCGGGCCGGTCGATCGCGATGTGACGATCGAAGCGGCCCGGGCGCAGCAGCGCCGGATCGAGAATTTCCGGCCGGTTGGTCGCGGCCATGATGATCACGCCAGAGCCGGCCTGGAAGCCGTCCATCTCGACGAGCAACTGGTTGAGCGTCTGCTCGCGCTCGTCGTTGCCCGACATCGGGCCGACGCCGCGTACCTTGCCGAGCGCATCGAGCTCGTCGACGAACACGATGCACGGCGCCTTCTGCTGCGCCTGCTCGAACAGGTCGCGCACGCGTGCGGCGCCGACGCCGACGAACATCTCGACGAATGCAGAACCGCTGATCGAGAAGAACGGCACGGCCGCCTCGCCGGCCACCGCGCGCGCGAGCAGCGTCTTGCCGGTGCCCGGCGCGCCGACGACGAGCACGCCCTTCGGGATCTTGCCGCCGAGCCGCTGGTAGCGATCGGGGTTGCGCAGGAACGCGACGAGCTGCTGCAACTCGGCCTTCGCTTCGTCGATACCGGCGATGTCGTCGAACGTGATGCCGGTTTCCTGCTGCACGTACACGCGTGCGCGGCTCTTGCCCATCCCGGTGAAGTCCTGCAGCCCGCCGCGCTTGCGCAGCATCAGGTTCCAGATGAACACGAACGCGACGAGCGGCACCAGCCACGACGCGAGCGACGTGATCCAGCCGGTGTCGGACGCACCGTGATAACGGATGCCGGCAGCGGTGAGCGCATCGATCAGTTGCGGGTCGGTCACGCGATTGGTCGAGAAGCGCCACGGCGTGCCGGCGGATTTCACGGCCTCGACCTCGGACGCCGGCAGCATCGGGCCGGCCTGCGGCATCTTCAACGTGCCCGAGATCGCGGTCGTGCCGATCTCCAGATCGTCGACGAGCCGTGCCGCGACGAGCCGGTGGAAATCGCTGTACGCGATCACCGTCGACGCCGGACGCAGCATCAGCAACTGCGCGGCGAACAGCACGAAGAAGCCTGCCGCGATCAGCAATCCTGCGTAGTCGAGTTTCCTGTCCATCGCATCGGGCCGGCTGCGTGCACCGTGCGGCGTGCCGGCGCGTGCTCGCGCGCCCGGCCGGCGCACGGCATCGGCAGCCCGGCGCGCACGGCATGCACCCGCGCCATCGTCGCCTCGTTTCGTCGCATGAATGACACCGCAGCGGCACCGTCGGCCGACGCCACCGGGCGATCTTCTCCAGGGCAACACCATGTGACGCGCCGCCCCTCATTCAAGTCTAGTTCGCGCACGCGCGTCGCGCAGCGTCCGACAAACACCTTTCATCGGCGCGGCCGGCCGCGTTATAGTCGAATTCGTGACATTTTTGTGACAATTGCATGGCGTGGCGCGATCGCCGATGCGGTTGTTGCGTCCCGTCTCGCGTCGCGGCAGGCTGTGCGACGCTGCCGCGCATCGAACGACAACCGCCCATTCGAGGAGCACACGACGTGAACGACACCCCCGATCGCCCCGACGACCTTCCCGTTGATCCCGACCGCCGCCGCGTACTCGGCGGCCTCGCCGCGCTCGGCGCGGGCGTCGCGCTCAGCGGCTGCGAGACCGCGCCGGGCAGCGCGCCGCGCTCCGCCGCCGATCTCCGGCTCGACGAAGCGCTGCGCCGGCAGGTGCGCCACATCGTCGTGATCTATGCGGAGAACCGCAGTTTCGCGAACCTGTACGGCGACTTCCCGGGCGTGCGCTATCCGCTGAGCGACGTGCAGCCCGCGCACGCGCAGCAGCTCGATCGCGACGGCAAGACGCCGCTGCCGGTGCTGCCGAAGATCTGGGGCGGGCTCGTGCCGCAGGCGCAGGAAGTGGACGGCAAGCGCTACGCGATCGCCGAGCGCGACATCGACAAGCTGCCGAACGCGCCGTTCCGGCTCGCCGACACGCAAGGCAAGCCGCTGCCGAACGGCGTGATCACGCGGGACCTGTGGCACCGCTTCTACCAGAACCAGATGCAGATCGCGGGCGGCCGCAACGACCAGTTCGCCGCGTGGGCCGATTCGGGCGGCCTCGTGATGGGCCACTATCGCAATTCGGCCGACACGCTGCGGCTGTGGAATCTCGCGCGGCAATACACGCTGTGCGACAACTTCTTCATGGCGGCCTTCGGCGGTTCGTGGCTCAACCACATGTTCCTGATTTCCGCGCAACCGCCGATCTACCCGGATGCGCACAAGCAACCGCATGCGGGAAAGCTGCTGTCGAAGGTCGACGGCGACGATCCTACCGGCACGCGCCTGACGCTCGCCGCCGATTCGCCGCCGTCCGCGCTCGACGGTCCGCCGAAGTTCGCGAGCGACGGCCCGCTGACGCCCGACGGCTACGGCGTCAACACGATGGCGCCGCCGTATCAGCCGAGCTACGTGCCGCCGCCCGACCCGGGCAACGCCGCGTATGCAGACCCGTCCGATCACCGCGTGATCCCGCCGCAGGCTCATGCGACGATCGGCGATCGCCTGTCGGAAAAGAACGTCGACTGGGCGTGGTACAGCGGCGCGTGGCAGTACGCGCTCGAGCATCGCGACACGGGCACCGTGCCCGATTTCCAGTACCACCACCAGCCGTTCAACTACTTCGCGAGCTTCGCGCCCGGCACCGACGCACGCCGCCGGCACCTGCGCGACGCGGGCCTCGGCGACGAGGCGTCGACCAACCACTTCATCGCCGACATCGACGCGGGCCGCCTGCCGGCCGTCACGTTCTACAAGCCGCAGGGCAACCTGAACATGCACGCGGGCTACGCGGACGTCGAATCGGGCGATCGCCACATCGCGAACGTGATCGAGCACATCCGGCGCGGCCCGCAGTGGGCGAACACGGTGATCGTGATGACGCACGACGAGAACGGCGGCTGGTGGGATCACGTCGCACCGCCGGTCGGCGATCGCTGGGGCCCGGGCTCGCGGATTCCGGCGCTGGTGATCTCGCCGTTCGCGAAGAAGGGCCACGTCGATCACACGCTGTACGACACGAACTCGATCCTGCGCTTCATCAGCCGTGTGCACGGGCTCGCGCCGCTCGACGGCGTCGCCGGGCGCGACAAGGCGTTCGCGTCGCGCAACGCAACGCCGCCGGGCGACCTGACCAACGCGCTCGATCTCGCGTGAGGATCGGCTAACGTCTGCGTGACGTCCGCCTCGAACGACAACGCCCCGGTGCAACGTCATTGCCCGGGGCGTCGGGTTTTTCGAATGAACCCTACGCTACGTCATGCCGCGCTGCGCAGCGCGCCGGTCACCCCGTGCGCGGCATGGCGGCCGGCTTGCCGGCCGAAGAACGTCGCGTCGGCCAGCGACAGCCCCGAACTGTATCCGGCGCCCCAGCGCGGCAGCCCGCAGCTCGTGCGGCCGGCCGCATAGAGGCCCGGCACCGGCGTGCGCGTCGCGTCGAGCACCTGCCCGGTCGGCAGCGTATCGAGCCCGCCCAGCGTGAAATGCGGGTAGAACGCGTAGTCGATCCGGCAATCGAGCGCGACGAACGGCGGCTCGATCAACGGCTTCAGCCATTTCTTCGCCTTGTGGAACAGCGGATCGACGCCTTCTGCCGCGTGGCGGTTGTACACGTCGACGGTCGCCGTCAGCGTGCCGGCCGGCATCTGCAGGTCGCGCTCGACTTCTTCCCAGGTCTCGCCCGCCGCCGCGATGCCGATCCGCGCGATGTCAGGCGGCGCCTGGTAGGTCGCCTGATCGACCAGCAGGTAGATCCGGTCGTCGGCCTGATGGAACGCGTGATGGCCGGTGCGGCCGTGATAGCCGTCCTCGTTGATGAAACGCTGGCCGCGCGCGTTCACGAAGATCCCGTGGATCAGCGATTCGGGCGCGTAGAACGGCAGGCTGACGAAACCCTGGTCCATGTGGATCGCCGCGCCGCCCGCGCTCTGGCCGAGCAGGATGCCCGAACCGTCGTCGCCGGGGCTGCCGATCGGCTCGTCCGAGCGCAGCAGTTGCGGCGCGTGCCGGCGCACCATGTCGCGGTTCATCGCAAAGCCGCCGGCGCACAGGATCACCGCGCGGCGCGCGCGCACGAATGCCGTCTCGCCATACGCACGCAGCACGACGCCGCGCACCACGCCGGCATCGTCGACGATCAGCGCGAGCGCCCGGGTGTCGTAGCGCGTCGCGACACCGAGCGCCTGCACGCGCTCGGCCAGCACGCGCATCAGCATCTGGCCGCCGCCCCAGCCCGGCCATTGCGGCGTGTGGCCGCGCGGGCACGGTTTCGCGGCGTCGCTGAACGGCCACGCTTCCTCGCTGCCCGACCAGATCAGGCAGTCGTCGGTTTCCGGCTCGACGATCCGCTCGGGGACGAACGTGTTCTTGTACGTGAGGCCCTGCGCGACCAGCCAGTCGTGGTGCGCAAGGCTTTCGTCCGCATAGACGCGCACCTTCGCTTCGTCGGCGTCGCGGCCGCCGGCGAGCATCAGGTAGCGGTACAGGTCCTCGGTGTCGTCGACGAAGCCGGCCTGACGCTGCGCCGGCGTGCCGCCGCTGCCGCCGAGGTAGATCTCGCCGCCGGACAGCGCGCTCGTGCCGCCGTAGCTCGACGCGCGTTCGACGATCAGCGTGTCTGCGCCGGCGCTCGCGGCTTCGATCGCGGCGCAAGCGCCGGCTGCGCCGAAGCCGACGATCACGACGTCGTGTTCGGCGTCCCAGCGATGCACGTCGCGGGCGTTCAGGGGGCGGGTCAGGGAGTATTCGGATGACATGGGCGTGGATAGGCGTGAACGGAATACGTGAAAGACGATGGTTGGGGGGGGCTGGCCCGGCTGCGTCGCGGATGGCGATACGGGCGTGCCGCGGCATGAATGCGCACCGCGCACGGCGTGACATCGCGCGGCGGCCGGGAGTCGAATGACGCGAAACCGGATCGGCGACGCGATCCGGCCGATGCGCCGCGAATGCGCAATGGCTTTCGCGCAAGCCGAGGGCACGCCGTCGCGCCTTGGCGGCGGCGTCCTTCCGACGCGGCGCGCGGCCGCGCCGACGTCACATGCCGCGCAACGCGGCGAAACCGAAGTGCGACGGATCGATCGGCACGCAACCGGTCGGCAGGCCGCTCTGGTCGACCGAGCGGCATTGCAGGATGCCGGCCGCATACGGCGGCGACGGGACGCGATCGGCGCCGTATCGCGCCATCGCCATCGCAGCGAACGTGCCCATCGCCAATACGCACAGCTTGCGAGTCGTCAGTCTCATGATCGTCGTCCCCTTCGGTTGACCGCTTCCGCGGTTCGAATCCGGCTCGGCGGCAACCACACCGGATGACTGCACGGTAGCCAGCGCCGGGCCGCCGGCCATCGTCCATTTCGACTAGGGGCAAACGCGAGGCAGGCCTCGCGCGCAATTCCGCGTCGCAACATCGCGCGGGATGCGTCGTCGAGCCGATCGGGCAATACATCGGCGACTGCCTTGCCTGACAGGTCATGTCATCTTTCGACGCAGGTCGAATCACGCGCGCTGCATCGCACCATCGGACGATGCACCACCGTCGCTCCCGGTGTTTTCCCCGAGCCGCGCCCTGCTCCGTATGGATGATGAGGCGCGATCGGTCCGATGCGAACCTGCGCATCGACGTCGCAATGCCGCCGCGTCCGCATGCGCGGCCTGGCTGGCGCTTTCCGTCCATCCACGGGAGTACTGCATGACCGATTCGAATCCCCGCCACGCGCTGTACGAGCTCGCGTGCCGTTACGCGCAAGCCGTCGACCGGCGCGACTGGCCGCGCCTCACCGCCCTCTTCACCGCCGACGCGCAGCTCGACGGCCCCGGCTTCCGCTTCGACGACCGCGACGCGATCGTCGCCGGCATGAGCGCGATCGAGCGCTACGAGACGACCCAGCATCACGTGCACAACCAGCTCGTCACGCTCGACGGCGGCGAGGCCGACGTCGAGACGTACGGCGTCGCGTGCCACGTCTATGTGCGCGACGGCGTGAAGCGCAAGCTCGACTGGGGGCTGCGCTATCGCGATCGCTGCGTGTTCGACGGCGCGGCGTGGCGCTTCGCCGCGCGCACGCTGCACGTGGACTGGTCGCAAGATCTGCCGCTGGAGGGCTGAACGATGCGCTCGTCACGCCCCTTGACCGGCCGCACCGCGCTCGTCACCGGCGGCGCAGGCGGCATCGGCGCGGCCTGCGCGCACGCGCTCGTCGCCGACGGCGCAGCCGTCGTGCTGATGGGCCGCCGCCGCGACGCGCTCGAACGCGCGCAGCAGCAACTGACCGGGGCGGTGCCCGGTAGCCGCGTCGCGATCCACGCCGGCGACGCTTGCGACGAAACCGATCTGCAGGCGGCGCTCGACGTCGCGTGGGCGCTCGACGGCCGTCTCGACATCGTCGTGCCGACGGTCGGCGGCGCCGGGTTCCGGCCGCTGCTGATGCACGACGCCGCGAGCTTCCGTGCGGAAATCGACCTGAACCTGCAAAGCGCATTCGTCGCGATCCGGCATGCCGCGCCGCGGCTCGCCGACAGCGGCGGCGGCGCGATCGTCTGCATCTCGTCGACCGCCGCGCACATCAATTTCCGCTGGCTGTCCGCGTACTGCACCGCGAAGGCCGCGCTCGAAGCACTGGTGCGCGGCGCGGCCGAGGAGCTGGCCGGCGCGAAGATCCGCGTGAACGCCGTGCGCCCCGGCCTCACGCGCTCGGAAGCGACCGCGCCAATGTTCGACAACCAGCCGCTCGTCGACAGCTTTCTCGAACAGATTCCGCTCGGCACGCTCGGTGAACCCGAAGCGATCGCGCATGCGGTGCGCTATCTCGCCGGCCCCGAATCGGGCTGGGTCACGGGCCAGAGCTTCGCGGTCGACGGCGGCCATGAATTGCGCACCAACCCGCGCGTCGACGACACGATCGCGCAAATTTACGGCGCGGCCGCACTCGACGCGGTCAAGGCCGGTCGCGCACCGGGCGCCGCATGAGCGCCCGCCTTCTTTCAACATCACAGGAATTCGACAGGACATGAATCGAGTCGCAAACAAAGTCGCGCTGATCACCGGCGCGGCAAGCGGCGTCGGCCGCGCGGATGCGCTGCTGCTCGCCGCCGAAGGCGCGCGTGTGGTGCTGACCGACATCGACGAGGACGCGGGCCTCGCACTCGCGCGCGAGATCGGCGATGCGGCGCTGTTCGTACGTCACGACATCGCCGACGAAGACGGCTGGCGGCACGCGATCGCGGCGACGCTCGAGCGCTTCGGCCGCCTCGACGTGCTCGTCAACAACGCGGCGATCTGCCCGGTCGGCTCGATCGAGGACACGAGCCTCGATACGTGGCGCCGCGTGATGCGCACCAACGCGGACGGCTACTTCCTCGGCTGCAAGTACGCGATCGGCGCGATGAAGGGCAACGACACGCCGGGCTCGATCGTGATGATGTCGTCGGTCGCCGCGCTCGGCGGCCTGCCGATGATGTGCGCGTACACCGGCTCGAAAGGCGCGGTGACAGCCCTCGCGCGCAGCGTGGCCGTGCATTGCAAGCGCAGCGGCTACCGGATCCGCTGCAACTCGATCCATCCGGACGGCATCTGGACGCCGATGACGCAGGCGCTGATGCCCGGCCTCGATCCGGCCGAACTCGGCATCGGCCACGATCCGATGGCGCGCATGTGCGATCCGCAGGACGTCGCGAATCTCGTGCTGTTCCTTGCGTCCGACGAATCGCGTTTCGTGAACGGCGCGGAGCTGCGGATCGACAACGCGCAACTCGTTTCGTCGCTGTGAGGCGGCTCACGGCTACCCCGACCCCGACCCCAGGAGGGTTCTGATGATTTCATTCACCGGCAAGACCGTGCTGGTCACCGGCGGCGGCGCCGGCATCGGCCGCGCATGTGCGGAGGCATTCGGCGCGGCAGGCGCGCGCGTCGCAATCGCCGAGATCGATCCGGCCCGCGCGCAGGACGTGCGCCGGGCGCTCGAAGCCGCGGGCGTCGATGCGCTGGTCGGCACCGTCGACGTAACGCGTCGCGACGAAGTCGATGCGTTCGCGCGGACGATCGACGCGCGCTTCGGCGGCCTCGACGTGCTCGTCAACAACGTCGGCGATTTCCTGCAGATCGCGAAGCCGTTCGACGACTGCACCGACGACGACATCGCGCGGCTGTTCGACGTGAACCTGCGGCAGGTGTTCGTCGTCACGCGCGCGATGCTGCCGTTGCTGCGCAAGCGCGGCGCAGGCAGCAGCATCGTCGGCGTGTCGTCGATCGAGGGCTTTCGCGCGATTCCGAACTGCACCGTGTACGCGTCGTTCAAGGCCGCGCTGACCGGCTTCACGAAAAGCCTCGCGCTCGAACTCGGGCCGAGCGGCATTCGCGTGAACCAGATCGCGCCGGAGACCACCGAAACGCCGCAGGTGCCCGTGAGCGCGATGGTCGCGGCCGAGCATCACGATCACATCCCGCGCTGGATTCCGCTCGGGCGCTTCGGCGCGGCCGGCGACATCGCGGGCGCCGCGCTATTCCTCGCGAGCCCGCTCGCCGCATGGGTCACCGGCACGACGCTGCACGTGGACGGCGGCGCCCTCGCCGCGGCCGGCTGGTATCGCGACCCGAACGGCTTCTGGACCAACATGCCGGTGGTCACCGGCAACGGCTTCAATTTCTGAGCGGCATTCGTTCATTTGATACGGCGCGCCCGCGCCGTCACCGGAGACACCATGAAAATCCTGATCATCGGCGGCACCGGCCTCATCGGCGGCCACGCGGCGCTGCACCTGCACGCGCAGGGCAACCACGTGACGCTCGCCGCGCGCAAACCGCCCGCACCGGGCAGCGCGCTCGCGCAATTCGACGTGCTGCAGCGCGACTACGTGGCCGGCAACTTCACGCGCGACGATCTCGCGCCGTTCGATGCGATCGTGTTCGCGGCCGGCAACGACATTCGTCACCTGCCGCCGGGCACCGACGAAGCCGCGCACTGGGAACGCGCCAACGTCGAAGCGGTGCCGCGCTTCTTCGCGCTCGCACGCGAGGCCGGCGTGAAGCGTGCGGTGCTGGTCGGCAGCTTCTATCCGCAGGTCGC
Organism: Burkholderia sp. JKS000303; assembly: GCF_002563755.1. Taxonomy (NCBI): domain Bacteria; kingdom Pseudomonadati; phylum Pseudomonadota; class Betaproteobacteria; order Burkholderiales; family Burkholderiaceae; genus Burkholderia; species Burkholderia sp. JKS000303. Next base: position 3,859,123 of record NZ_PDBZ01000001.1, on the reverse strand, counting down.
GCCGGAGTTGGTCGACAGCGTGCCGTACGTACGCTCGCGCCACCTCGCCGACGAACGCGTGCGCGCGCTCGCGTCGCCGTCGTTCGCGGTGTGCAGCGTCAATGCGCCGTTCGTGGTCGGGTCGGTCCCGGGGCTGCGCAACGAGATGTTCGCCGCGTACACCGGCTATGCGCAAGGCAAGCTCGCCGGGCTGCCGGTCTACGGGCCGGCCGGCGGCAGCAACTTCATCTCGACGCAATCGCTGTCGGAAGCGATCTGGGGCGCGCTGCAACGCGGCGAAACCGGCAAGGCCTATCTCGTCGGCGACGAGAACCTGAGTTTCGCCGACTACTTCGCGGCGTTCTTCCGCGCGGCCGGCAATCCGCAGACGGTACCGTCGCTCGACCAGGCGCATCCGCTGCTGCCGGACCTCGCGATCTACACGGGGCGCGGCAACGTCGTGTCGTACGAGCCCGATCCCGCTGATGCCGCGCTGCTGGGCTACCGGCGCGGCGACGTGCAGCGCGCGGTGAACGAAGTGGTCGCGCAGTGCGGCGCGTAAGCGCCCGGCGCAACGCATCCGAAACGAAGCGCGACGCGTAAACGACGACGTCCCGCCGCCGGCGATGCATGCCGGCGGCGGGACGTTCAGGTTTTTACTTCACGACTTCTCTATGCCGATGTGTGCCGTCAGCCGCCGATGCGCTGCTCGATCCTGTTCATCGTGTCGGTCAGCTCGGCGGGCAGGCGCAGCTTCAGCGTGTCGAACAGCTTCGCATGCAGCTTCAGTTCCTCGCGCCATTCGTCCGCGTTCATCGACGTCACCGAATCGAACTGCTCGCGCGTGAAGTCGAGCCCGTCCCAATGCAGGTCGTCATACGCCGGCGACACGCCGAACGCATGCTCGCCGCCGCCACCGTTGCCTTCGAGGCGATCGAGCATCCACTTCAGCACGCGCATGTTCTCGCCGAAGCCCGGCCACACGAACTTGCCGTTCGCGTCCTTGCGGAACCAGTTCACGCAGTAGATCTTCGGCAGCGTCGCGCCCGCGCCTTCGAGCTGCTTGCCGAGCTTCAGCCAGTGCGCGAAATAGTCGCTGACGTTGTAGCCGCAGAACGGCAGCATCGCGAACGGGTCGCGGCGCACGATGCCTTGCTGGCCGACGGCCGCGGCGGTCGTCTCCGAGCCCATCGTCGCGGCCATGTACACGCCTTCGACCCAGTCGCGCGCTTCGGTCACGAGCGGCACGGTCGTCGAGCGGCGGCCGCCGAAGATGAATGCGTCGATCGGCACGCCGGCCGGGTTCTCCCAGTCACCGTCGATCGACGGGCATTGCGACGCCGGCGCGGTGAAGCGCGAGTTCGGATGCGCGGCCTTGCGGCCGGTTTCCTTGGCTATTTCCGGCGTCCACGGGTTGCCCTGCCAGTCGGTCAGCTTCGCGGGCGGCGTGTCGGTCAGGCCTTCCCACCACACGTCGCCGTCTTCCGTCAGCGCGACGTTCGTGAAGATCACGTTTTCCTTCAGCGTCGAGATCGCGTTCGGGTTGGTCTTCACGCCGGTGCCCGGCGCGACGCCGAAGAAGCCGGCTTCCGGGTTGATCGCGTACAGGCGGCCGTCGCGGCCCGGCTTCAGCCATGCGATGTCGTCGCCGATCGTCGTGACCTTCCAGCCGTCGAAACCCTGCGGCGGGATCAGCATCGCGAAGTTGGTCTTGCCGCACGCGGACGGGAACGCCGCCGCGACGTGATACTTCTTGCCGGCCGGCGACGTCACGCCGAGGATCAGCATGTGTTCGGCGAGCCAGCCCTGGTCGCGGCCCATCGTCGATGCGATGCGCAGCGCGAAGCACTTCTTGCCGAGCAGCGCGTTGCCGCCGTAGCCCGAGCCGAAGCTCCAGATCTCGCGCGTCTCGGGGAAGTGCACGATGTACTTCACCGGGTTGCACGGCCACGGCACGTCCTTCTGCCCTGCTTCGAGCGGATGGCCGACGCTGTGCACGCACGGCACGAACTCGCCGTCTTCGCCGAGCACGTCGTACACCTCGCGGCCCATGCGCGTCATGATCCGCATGTTCACGGCCACGTACGGGCTGTCGGACAGCTCGACGCCGACGTGCGCGATCGGCGAGCCGAGCGGGCCCATCGAGAACGGCACGACGTACAGCGTGCGGCCGCGCATCGAGCCGCGGAACAGCCCGTTCAGCGTCTCGCGCATTTCTTCCGGCGCAATCCAGTTGTTGGTCGGACCGACGTCGTCGGCCGATTGCGTGCAGATGAAGGTGCGGTCCTCGACGCGCGCGACGTCCGACGGATCGGATTGCGCGAGATACGAGTTCGGGCGCTTCGCCGGGTTCAGGCGCGTGAGCGTGCCCTGGTCGACCATTGCCTGGCAGAACGCGTCGTTTTCTTCCTGCGAACCGTCGCACCACACGACGCGGTCCGGTTCCGTGAGCGCGGCGATGCGCGATACCCAGTCGATCAGCTTGCGATGTTTGACGAATGCCGGGGGAGCGATCAGCGAGCCGTGTGTTGCTTCGGCCATGGTGTTTTGCGACATGGGGATGTCTCCAGATTATTGGGCGGGGATGGGGGGTGCGGGACGAGCCCGCGAGATGAGGAATGCGATCGGAGCGCAGGATGCAGCGACGCGCAAGGCGGAACACGCGAGCGGAGCGCGTGTCGATGCCGCGATGCGGGCGAGAGAATGTGATGTCTCGTATGAGCGTGCGAACGCGAGTTTCGCCATGCAAGCAACCTGCCGTACAACTCCATGCCGGCCAGCATACCATCGCCGTTATTGGGCGGGCGTTGCGTTGCAACAAGAAACAACTGTGACGACCTGCCGGCATGACGCTTGCCGGCAGGTCCTTTTTACTGCGCACACGCGGTCGCTTTGGGGACGAAACCGTTGGAACGTCCGTCCGGCAAGGGTTTCGCGAGGACGGAAAAAACGGCGCGACGCATTCGCGCGCGCGCACGCGAACCCGTGCGACCCGAGTTAGCGTTTTCGCTACTCAGGCAAACCCTGAATTAGGTTGCGTACACAAACATCCGTCGCGAAGGCGTTGTGTACGCTACCGCTCAAAACGGCGCGCCGGGCAATCCGGGGTAATACGCGCCCGCCGCCATCCCGCCGTCGACGGACAGTTCGGCGCCGTTGCAGTACGACGCTTCGTCACTCGCGAGAAACAGCGTCGCGCGTGCGATTTCGTCGGGCAGGCCGACGCGCTGCAGCGGCACGTGCGTGTAATGCTTGTTGACCTCGTCGAGCGGCGCGCCGGTCGGATTCGACATCGCGGTGTTCACGCCGCCCGGATGGATCGAATTCACGCGCACGCCCTGGTGCCCGAGTTCGAGCGCCGCGACCTTCGTCAACCCGCGCACGCCCCACTTGCTCGATACGTACGCGGCCAGCGCGTTCACGCCGCGCAGCCCGTCCACCGACGAGATGTTGACGATCGACCCGTGCTTCTGCGCGATCATCCGCGGTGCGATCGTGTGAATGCCGACGAACGTGCCGACGAGATTGATCGACACCGCGCGCTCGAAATCGCGTTTCGACAGTTCGGTGATCGCGCCGAACATCAGCACCGCCGCGTTGTTGACGAGCACGTCGATGCGGCCGAACTGCTCGACGGTCGCGTCGGCCACGCGTTGCCAGTTCGCTTCGTCGGCCACGTCGAGCCGCATGAAGCGCGCCGCGTCGCCGAGTTCGCGCGCGAGCGCTTCGCCTTCCGCATCGAGCACGTCGCCGATCACGACGCGCGCGCCTTCCTCGACGAACAGCCGGCACGTCGCCGCGCCCATGCCACGCGCACCGCCCGTGACGATCGCTACCTTCCCTTCCAGTCGACCCATGTCGTCCTCTGCCTGATTCATTCCGGTTTGCCGGCCGCGGCGCGCTCACCTGCGCACGCGGGCCGGTCCATGCCTGGCGATGCGGCTGCGCCGCGCTCGCGGTCAGCCCCAGTACGCCTGCCCGCCGTCGAGCGGCAACGTCGCACCCGTCAGATACGCGGCGTCGCGGCTCGCGAGAAACACGATCGCGCGCCCGATGTCCTGCTCGCAGTCGCCGACGCGGCCGAGCGGGATCGTGCGGAAGAACGCGGCGGCTTCGTCGGGGTTCGCATCGACCCAGCCCTTCAGGCCCGGCGACAGCGCATGCGGCGCGACCGCGTTCACGCGGATGCCGTCGGCGCCCCATTCGCAGGCGGCCGCACGCGTGAGCGCGCGAATCGCTTCCTTGGTCGCCGCGTATGCGCCGTAACCGGACGTATCCCAGCGCACCGCGGCCGACGACGCGAAATTGACGATCACGCCATCGCCCTTCAGATGCGGATGACAGGCGCGCATCATCCGCAGCGTCGCGATCGGTCCCGATTCGAGGCCCGCGTGAAAATCCGCGTCCGTCACGTCGAGCAGGCGGCCGAGCGGCACGACTTGCGCGTTGTTGATCAGGATCTGCACGCCGCGAAAACGCTCGACGACGGCATCGACGCACTGCACGATCTGTTCGGCATCCATCACGTCGCAGACGAACGGCTCCGCAACCCCGCCGCGTGCGCGGATCGCCTCGCATGTCGCGACCAGCTTGTCGCGCGTGCGGCCGACCACGGCCACCGCCGCGCCTTCGGCCGCGAGCGCTTGCGCGACGCCTTGCCCGACACCCTGCCCCGCGCCCGTCACGAGCGCGACCTTGCCTTCGAGAATGCCCATGCGCGCGCCTTAGGCCACGATCGCCGGATGCGCCTGCACCGGGCCGCCGAGCATGTCGCGATACGACGGCGGCTGCTTGCCGTCGAGATCCGCAATGCCGTACTTGAGCGCGGCTTCCGCGCCGACCAGCACTTGCCCCGACAGCGCCATGCGTTGCGGATCGGCGTGGATCGCCTGAATCACGCGGCCGGTGAACTCCGGGCTTTCGGCGACGAGCGAGAATTCCTTGTACAGATCGGGATGCTCGTCCCACACGCGCGTCGTGCGCTCGGTGCGCAGCGGGCCCATCCAGATCGACACGGCCGCGACGTCGAACGGCTTCAGGTCGACCGCCATGTCCTTCGCGAACTTGTCGACGCCGGACTTCTGCGCGCCGTATGCCGCGCCGTGCATGTAGCAGCTCGCGCCGAACGACGACGTGAACGCGATCAGTCCGCTGCGGCGCTTCGCCATCAGCGGCGCCGCGTGCCAGCTCGCGACGTAGGCCGAGCGCAGCCCGACGTCGAGGATGTTCACGAGGTCGAGCGACTTCTCCCAGAACGGGCCCGGCAGGATCAGCTGATCGTGCAGATAGGTCGCGTTGTTGACGAGGATGTCGAGCCGCCCGCTTTCGCGTTCGACACGCTCGAACAGCGCCTTCACTTGCGCGTCGTCCGCGTGGTCGCACGCGACCGCGATCCCGCGGCCGCCGAGCGCGTCGATCTCGCGCGCCGTCTCGTGGATCGTGCCGGGCAGTGGCGCATCGCCTTCGTGTTGCGAGCGGCCCGTCACGTAGACGGTCATGCCGGCCGCGCCGAGCGCGAGCGCGATGCCCTTGCCCGCGCCGCGTGACGCGCCCGTCACGACGGCGACCGGCGCCGCGTGGTTCTGTGTCATGTTCGATGTCTCCTGGGAAATGTTCTCAACCGGCGCGAGCGGTGCGCGTCGTCACATCGAAGGCGGCTGCGCGCCGGCGAACAGCACGCCGGGCGCATCGCCTTCGTAGCGGGCCGACAGCGTCGACGTGACGACGCAGCGTGTGGCCGCGATCTTCCATTCGCCGTCGATCTTCCGGTATTCGTCGTCGTAGGTCGCGCCGAGCTGCGTGAGCGTGTGCGCGTTCGTATCGAGCATCTGGTAATGCAGCCCCCACGTGCCGCGTGCATGCGTGTCGTCGAGCACGGTGATGTCGGGGTTCACGCCGTGGTGCATCTCGACGATGTGCGGGTGGCAGCCGAGCCGCTCGAACACGTCGACCAGCGCGTCGCGGTGCTCGAACGTGCCGATCCGGCCGTAGTCGATGTGCACGGCGCCGGGCGCGAAACAATCGCGCATGCCCTGCGGATCCTTCCGGTCGCAGCACGTGAAGTAGCGGGCCTTCAGGCGGCGTATCGCATCGGCGTCCTCGAGCCTGCGCACGCGCACTTCCATTCGTTCGATCGGGGTCATGCCGTCTCTCCTTGGTCTCGTGTGCGCGGATCGAAGCCGCGTCGACGCCACGTTACAGGCGCACGAAAGCGCGGCCATCACCTGTTTGGATGAATCCGGCGGTTCGCATCCGCGGGCGCCGACGACGCTGTCACGACGTTCGTCCGAACAGACGATGTGACGCGGGCGGCTTCGTTCCTACCATCGAACGACACCACCACGAGATACGGCGATGGACGACACGACCCGCACGCTCTTCGAATACGAGCAGATCCGACAGTTGAAGTACCGGTATTTCCGCGCGATCGACACGCACGACTGGTCGCTGCTCGAACAATGCGTGACCGAGGACTGCGAAGTGCGGCTGCAAGGCGGCCGCTATGCATACGACGGCCGCGACGCGTTCGTGTCGAGCCTGCGCGCGCTGATCGGCAAGCCGACCTTCCTGACGATGCATCACGGCCATCACCCGGAGCTCACGCTGGTGTCCGCCGATCACGCGTGCGGCGTGTGGTTTCTCGAGGATCACGCGATCAATCTCGAGGACAACTACCTGGTGCACGGCACCGCGTTCTACGACGACCAGTACGTGAAGCGCGACGGTGTGTGGCGCATTCACGCGACGCGCCACGAGCGGCTGTTCGAAACCGTCACGTCGCCGATTCCGCCGTCGTTCACGCTGACCGCGAACCGCTTCGCACCCGGTGCGCGCGACGCGGCCGCTTCAACGGCTTCGGCCGAATCGGCCGATTCCACCCTCAACGCTTCCTGAAACCCGGCGGCAGCGCCGCCGATCCCGTCATTCCCTCTGGAGCCGGAGCAATGGAGAAAGTCATTTACGTGTTGTGGCGCGATGCGCAGGTCGCGCCCGATCAGTGGAGCCGCAGCGTGCGCGCGCAACTCGCGGACAAGCTGTTGTCGCTCGGCGCGCACGGCGTGCAGGCGAACGTCGCCGATGCCGACGTCGCGCCGGCCGCCGCGCTGAAGCAGACCAATACGCACCCGGGCATCGACGGCATCGTCGCGGTGTGGCTCGACAGCGCGAACCCGATGTTCCGCCAGCCATTCGACGACGCGGTACGTGCGGTCGTCCCGCACATGGCCGCGTATCTCGTCACCGAATCGCAACCGATTCCGAACACGCGCTTTCCCGCGCGGCCGGGCGAGCGCACGAGCGGCTTCTCGCAGCTCGCCTTTCTGAAGCGCCCGCCGCGGCTCACGCACGAAGCGTGGCTCGACGTGTGGCACGGTCATCACACGCGCGTCGCGATCGACACGCAGGACAATTTCCTGTACGTGCAGAACGTGGTCGTGCGTGCGCTCACGCATGCGGCGCCCGGCTACGATGCGATCGTAGAGGAATGCTTTCCGGCTGCGGCGATGACCGACCCGCACGCGTTCTTCGATGCGGTCGGCGACGAGGAGAAATTCCAGCGCAACGTGGCGGAGATGATGGACAGCTGCGGACGCTTCATCGATTTCGACAAGATCGACGTGGTGCCGACGAGCCAGTATGTCGTGAAGGCGGTGCGGGGGTAAAAGGCGTCCGTCACCGACGCCGGCAGCCATGCCGGCGTTTCTTTGTCGACGTGGTCAGTCGCGTGGCGCCCGGCAAATCGTGCGCAAAACCCCTGGCTCGATCACGGCTCGCCAGCGCTCGTCGTTACGACGGCATGCGCATGAGGCATACGCGCAGGCGCTTGACCCCGTCCGGGTTGCCAACACAATCGACGGGGCGAATATCGTCGAGTGCCGGGACACGCGAGTTGATCCATTTCCGGGCAGACTCCGGACCGGCAACCCAGTAGATCGTACAAGCAAGATCGAGTTGCCCGTCGAGATCCCTGGCGAGGCGCTGAACTTCCGGTAAATCCTGGTATTTCGCGAAGAGAGCCGAGAACGCGTTCCAGCTATCGTCTCCCGCGTAGTACTGTTCGAGCCGATGCAAGTCTGCACCCTCCTGACGAAACCGGATGGACGCCGGCCGGATGTCGCGCCGACGGTATCGAGATTCCATCATAGTCGTTCTCACCGGCCCTATCCCCCGCTTGCGGGTGCGTCACCGGTGTTCCAGTACGGGCGCGGACGAAAAAAAACACCCCTCTGCGAGGGGTGTTGCGAAGGAACCAACCTATCCAACCCTGGCTATGTACCCATAGTCTGCGGAGTCACGCAACGGGTTGGCTTTTTTTGCTTCGGGTCCGACGACGCTCAGAACTGGTTCATCGTGTTGTCCTTGCCCGCCGCCTTCAGCGCTGCTTCGCCGCTGAAGTATTCCTTGTGGTCGTCGCCGATATCCGAGCCGGACATGTTCTGGTGCTTGACGCACGCGATGCCCTGACGGATTTCCTTGCGCTGCACGCCGGCCACGTAGCCGAGCATGCCCTGGTCGCCGAAGTATTCCTTGGCCAGGTTGTCGGTCGACAGCGCAGCCGTGTGGTACGTCGGCAGCGTGATCAGGTGGTGGAAGATGCCTGCTTCACGCGCTGCATCGGCCTGGAACGTGCGGATCTTCTCGTCGGCGATCCTGGCCAGTTCGGTTTCGTCGTATTCCACGCTCATCAGGCGCGCACGGTCGTACGCCGACACGTCCTTGCCTTCGGCCTTCAGCGCATCGTAAGCCTGCTGACGGAAGTTCAGCGTCCAGTTGAACGACGGGCTGTTGTTGTACACCAGCTTCGCGTTCGGGATCACCTTGCGGATCTCGTTGACCATGCCGCCGATCTGCGCGATGTGCGGTTTTTCGGTTTCGATCCACAGCAGGTCGGCGCCGTTCTGCAGCGACGTGATGCAATCCAGCACGCAACGCGCTTCACCCGTGCCCGAGCGGAACTGGAACAGGTTGCTCGCCAGGCGCTTCGGACGCAGCAGCTTGCCGTCGCGCTTGATGACGACGTCACCGTTGCCCAGTTGGTCGGCCGACAGTTCTTCGCAGTCGAGGAACGCGTTGTACTGGTCGCCCAGGTCGCCCGGCGTGCTGGTCACGGCGATCTGCTTGGTCAGGCCGGCGCCGAGCGAGTCGGTACGGGCGACGATGATGCCGTCGTCCACGCCCAGTTCGAGGAACGCGTAGCGGATCGCGCGGATCTTCGCGAGGAAGTCCTCGTGCGGCACCGTGACCTTGCCGTCCTGGTGGCCGCACTGCTTCTCGTCCGACACCTGGTTCTCGATCTGGATGCAGCATGCGCCTGCTTCGATGAACTGCTTGGCCAGCAGGTACGTCGCTTCCGCGTTGCCGAAGCCGGCGTCGATGTCGGCGATGATCGGCACGACGTGCGTCACGTGGTTGTCGATCTTTTCCTGGATCGCGGCCTTGGCAGCGGCATCCTTGGCGGCATCCAGCTCGCGGAACAGGCCGCCCAGTTCACGGGCGTCGGCCTGGCGCAGGAACGTGTACAGCTCGCGGATCAGCGCGCTGACCGAGGTCTTTTCGTGCATCGACTGGTCCGGCAGCGGGCCGAACTCCGAGCGCAGCGCAGCGACCATCCAGCCCGACAGGTACAGGTAGCGGCGGTCGGTGCTGTTGAAGTGCTTCTTGATGGAGATCATCTTCTGCTGGCCGATGAAACCGTGCCAGCAACCCAGCGACTGCGTGTACTTGGCCGGGTCGGCATCGTACGCAGCCATGTCGGCGCGCATGATCTTCGCGGTGTACCTGGCGATGTCCAGGCCCGTCTTGAACTTGTTCTGGGCGCGCATGCGGGCAGCGGATTCCGGATTGATGGCATTCCACGCGCTGCCTTGCTTCTCCTTCAAACCAGCCACTGCCTTGATGTCGTCTTGATATTGGGACATGTCTATCTCCTGGGAACGAAGCGCATTTGAGTAAAGGGTTCAGCTTGCCCGCCCCGTGTGACGAAGCGAACTGCATGGACTCAATAGTAACGCCGCCCGGCGCGCCGTCCACCAACTCTTATATAAGACATAAGATATAAATTTCGCTTGTTTTTCAATGAGATAAGAACGACATTTTGCGATGCAAAACAGGTTTTCAAGCGGCGGGAAGGCCGCGCGGCGGGAATTCGACGCGCATTTCGCGATATGAAACGATCTTTCGGCAGTTGGTGGGAGGACACGTATCGCGATCCATGCTTGCGGCTTTTGCCATCGACATGACAAAACGTCTATACTTGGACAATCCATCGACGGCGCAACACGATGCGCCGTCCCCGCGTACCGCAATGCGCACCCTCCTGCCCGCAACGACATGAGCGACTCCCCCGTTTTCGATGCCCTGTGCGACCTGCTGAATACGTCCGACGCGCGGTTCCGCGTGCTGGCGCATCCGGCCGAAGGCAAATCCGACGTGATCGCCGCGATTCGCGGCACACGCCCCGAACAGGGCGCGAAGGCGATGCTCTGCACGTTCAAGGACGGCGGCGACGCCACCGCGCTCGCCGTGATCCCCGGCCATCTGAAGATTGATTTCCGGAAAGTCGCCGACGCGCTCGGCCGTCGCAAGGCGACGCTGGCGCCGCCCGAACTCGCGGCCACCGTCACGCGCTGCGTGATGGGCGCGGTGCCGCCGTTCGTGTTCGACGCGAACGTGACGCTCGTCGTCGATCCCGCGCTGATCGAGCGCAACGACGAGATTGCATTCAACGCGGGCCGCCTCGACCGCTCCATCGTGCTCGACGCGTCCGACTACGTGCGCATCGCGCGCCCGCTGCTGGCCGACATCACGCGCCCGGAAACCGCCGACGCGCCCACGCTCCAGGCCAGCGCATGACCACGCCCCGCACCACACCGCAGTCGGAACAGGCGTCCCTGATCGAACAGGTGCAGCGCATCGCCGAAGGGCTCGGCGCGATGTTCGCGCCGTTCACCGAGGTGGTCGTGCACGACCTGCGCACGCCCGAGCACGCGATTCTCGCGATCCACAACAACCTGTCCGGCCGCGCGGTCGGCGATCCGGCGACCGAGCTCGGCCTGGCGCGCATCGCCGACGACGACTTCCCGCAGGTGCTCGCGAACTACGCGAACCGTTTCGCCGACGGCCGCACCGCGAAGAGCACGTCGATCGGGATCAAGGATTCGCGCGGCCGCTACGTCGCTGCGCTGTGCCTGAACGCCGACGTCACGCTGTTCCGCGGTTTCCAGGGAATGCTGAACCAGTTCTGCAGCACGGAAGGCGAACCGGTCGCCGAAACGCTCGACCCGGCCGGCGCGGACGCGATCCGGCAGCGCATCGACGCGTTCGCGACGCGCCTCGCGACCACGCCGCGCGAACTGAAGACCGACCAGCGCCGCGAGCTGATGCAGGCGCTGAAGACCGACGGTTTCCTCGAGGTGCGCCGCGCGATGGAAATCGTGTCGCAGCATCTCGGCGTCTCGCGCGCCACCGTCTACAACGATGCGAAATGACGCGATGCGCATGCGCGCCCCGCTTACCTGTTGACCGACCCTTCCGACGAGCGACTCATGACCACTCCGACCCTCCCCACCTACGACGACGTCGCGGCCGCCGCGACGCGGCTCGAAGGCCACGCGCACCGCACGCCCGTGATGACGTCGCGCACGATCGACGAAGCGCTCGGCGCGCAGGTGTTCTTCAAGTGCGAGAACCTGCAGCGCATGGGTGCGTTCAAGTTCCGCGGCGCGTTCAACGCGCTGTCGCGCTTCGACGCGACGCAGCGCCGCAACGGCGTCGTCGCGTTCTCGTCGGGCAACCATGCGCAGGCGATTGCGCTGTCGGCGCGCATGCTCGGCATTCCGGCGACGATCGTGATGCCGCAGGACGCGCCGGCGGCGAAGATGGCCGCCACGCGCGGCTACGGCGGCAACGTCGTGACCTACGATCGCTACACCGAGGACCGCGAGCAGATCGGCCGCGAACTCGCGGAGCGGCACGGGCTCACGCTGATCCCGCCCTACGACCACGCGGACGTCATCGCGGGCCAGGGCACGGCGGCGAAGGAACTGTTCGACGAGGTCGGGCCGCTCGATGCGGTGTTCACGCCGCTCGGCGGCGGCGGCCTGCTGTCGGGCACGGCGCTCGCGACGCGCGCGCTGTCGCCGCACGCGAAGCTGTACGGCGTCGAGCCGGAAGCCGGCAACGACGGCCAGCAGTCGTTCCGCGCCGGGTCGATCGTGCATATCGACACGCCGCGCACGATCGCCGACGGCGCGCAGACGCAGCATCTCGGCAACCTGACGTTCCCGATCCTGCGGCGCGACGTCGACGACATCCTGACCGCGACCGATGCGGAACTGGTCGACTGCATGCGCTTTTTCGCGACCCGTATGAAGATTGTCGTGGAGCCGACCGGCTGCCTGTCGTTCGCGGCCGCACGCCGGATGAAGGACGAACTGCAAGGCAAACGCGTGGGCATCGTGATCAGCGGCGGCAACGTCGATCTCGAGACATTCTGCGCGCTGGTATCCGCAGCCGCATGACGGCCGCGGCGCACGGATGACGCCATGAAGCATCCGTCATCCGTGCGCCGCCGCTCCTTCACGTCGCGTTAAGTTTCGCGACCTAGACTCATTGCGTGGTCCCGCAGTCAGTCGTGAAGAAGGAGTCACCATGAACACGCACGCGATCGTCGCTGCCGCCCTTGCGGCCGCATCCCTCTCGGCGTTCGCTCAACCGGGCGTTACGTCATCCGGTTTTCCCGCTGTCCCGCCGCGCGACGACGTCGCGCAGCCCGTCCACCGTGCACCCGCCGCGCTGCCGCGCGCCGGCTTCGTGCTCGCGAAGATCGATCAGAACAATACGCCGCCCGACCGCGGCAGCGATCCATCCGGCCGCACGCACGCCGGCTCGCATATGTAATGCCGCACGAGCCGGCCGCATCGGGCGGCCGGCCCGCGTCACGCCATCACAACGACGGCAGCGACGGATCGCGGGCCGCGAGGATGTCGTCGGTGCGCCGCTGCAGCGCGTCGTCGATCGTCTCCGGCTGCGGAATCAGCCAGTAGCGCCCGTCGCGAATGCCGTCGAACACCCGCGCCGCAAACGCGTCGGGCGTGATCCCGTGCGCGTTCAGCATTGAGCGCATCGTATCGACGAAACCCTGCACTTCCGGCCGGTCGTGCGCGGCGCCGAACGGGTCGTTGAAGATGCCGGTCTGCACCGGCCCCGGCGCGAGCAGCGACACGCCGACCGGCGCGCCGAGCATCTTCAGCTCGCCGTACAGCGATTCGGTCAGCGCGACCACCGCGAACTTCGTCGCCGAGTACGGCGACATCAGCGGGCTCGGCAGGAAGCCGCCCACCGACGCGGTATTCACGATGCGCGCCGGCACGTTGCGCGCCAGCATCCGCGGCACGAAGCTGCGGATTCCGTTCATCACGCCGTGCACGTTGATCGCGAAGCTGCGCTCGAACCGTTCCGGCGTGATTTCCCAACTGAAGCCGGTCGCCATCACGCCCGCGTTGTTGAACAGCAGGTCGACGCCGCCGAAGCGCCGCCACGCGGCGTCGGCCAGCGCGTCGACGGCTTGCGGCCGGCTGACGTCGGTCGGCACGCACAGCACGTCGGTGTCGAGCGTCGCGGCAAAGGCGTCGAGCTTCTCCGGATCGAGGTCGGCCAGCACGACACGCATGCCGAGCGCGGCCGCGTGACGCGCGAGCCCGCTGCCGATGCCGCTGGCCGCGCCGGTGATCACGGCGGTGCCGCCGTCGAAGCGAATCGAATGCGTCATGTCAGAGTCCTGTCGGGTCGATGTGGGGATGGGCATACGCGGGAATCGCGGGCGGGGGCAACGGCGTGCGGCCGTCGAGCGAACGCACCGCGAGCCCCTGCGACAGCGGGAAATGCAGGCTGTGCGTGACGAGGCCCGTGCGTTCGCGCGCCGGCAGGCTGCACAGCGCCAGCGCGGTTTCCGCGAGATACGCGACGTCCTCGGTCGGATAGCCTTCGGGGATATAGCGCGCCGCGCCCGGCGTGCGGATCGCGGTGCTCGGCGCGACCAGGTTCACCGCGATGCCGTCGGCTTCGAGCTCGGCCGCGAGCCCCTGCGTGAAGCGCGACAGCGCGGCCTTGACCGCCGCATAGACGGTCGCGCCGCCCACGCGCGAGAAATCGTCGAACGGCCGCAGCGGCGGGAGCGCCGTGACCGACCCGACGTTGACGATCCAGCCGGCGCCGCGTGCGCGCATCAGCGGAATCGCGGCCTGGGCCAGCGCGAACGGGATGCGCAGATAGTGTTCGATCGTCGTGTCGAACATCGCCATCGGCATCGCGTCGACGCACGCGTAGTCGGCCACGCCCGCGTTGTTCACGAGGATGTCGAGGCCGCCGGCTGCCTGGGCCGCGCGCGCGACGAGCGCGTCGCGCTCGGCGGCGTTCGACAGGTCGGCGGCCAGCGCGATCGCGCGGCCGCCCGCCTGTTCGATCAGCGCAATCGTTTCGGCGAGCGTGCCGGCGGTCGTTGCGGATTGCGTGAGGCTGCGCGCCGTCACGACGACGGTCGCGCCTTCGGATGCGAGGCGCTGCGCGATCGCGCGGCCGATGCCGCGGCTCGCGCCCGTCACGAGTGCGCATTTGCCCGCGAGTCGGGCGGTTCTGGTGTCGGTCATGGTGTCTCCGGTGAAGGGGGATTCGGCGCGAGGCGTCCGGTTTCAGCCCGCGATATCCGCAACGTGCAGCACGAACTTGGTTTTCGCGTCGCCCGTTTGAACGAGGTCGAGCGCCCGCGCGGCCTGTTCGAGCGGAAAACGGTCGAAGCGCGGCACGCGCAACGCGCGCCGGCCGAGCCGTTCGGCGATCAGGCCGAGCGTCGCGCCGCTCGGCATCCGGCTGTAGGTCATCGCGGTGCGCAGGCCGCGCTGGCCGGCCTCGGCCGCCGTCGCGGCGAGCCGTTCCGCATCGCCGGCCGCGAGCGTCATGATGTTGACGAGCGTGCCGCCCGGCGCGAGCAGGTCGAGCGCGGCGGGCAGCGTGTCGCCACCGACCGCGTCGAGCACGAGGTCGACGCCGCCCGGCGCCCACGCCCGCACGGCCGCGGCGATGTCCTCGGCGCGATAGTCGATGCTCAACGCCGCGCCGAGCGATTCGACCGTCTCGCGATTGCGCGCCGAGCACGTCGCCGCGACGCGCGCGCCGGCCTGGGCGGCAAGCTGGATCGCGAACGTGCCGACCGCGCCCGCGCCGCCATGCACGAGCACCGTCTGCCCGGCGCGCAGCCCGCCGTCGTCGAACAGGCCGGCCCACGCGGCCAGCGCGGGCGTCGGCGTGGCGGCCGCTTCCGCGAAGCCGACCGTGTCGGGCAGGCGCACGACCGAGTCGTGGCGCACCGCGACGTATTCCGCATAGGCACCCCAGCGCCCGGCGCCGACGTCGGTCTGCGCGAACACGCGCATCCCGGGGGCGAAGCCTTCGACGCCGTCGCCGACCGCCTCGACCACGCCGGCGGCATCGAAGCCGATCACGAACGGGAACGCGATCTGCATGAACGCGCCGAGATAGCCTTCGCGGCATTTCCAGTCGGCGGGATTGACGCCCGCGTACGCGACGCGGATCAGCACGTCGCCGGGGCCCGGCGTCGGTGCGGGAACGTCGGCCAGCCGCAACGCGTCGGAATGGCCGACGCGGTCGATCAGCAAGGCTCGCATGGTGGTGTCTCCTCTATTGATATGTCGTATGGATCGGGATCGGCCGCCGCGTCACGCCGCCGTGTCGGCCAGCAAGCTCGACGCGAGCGGACAGAACGCGTGCGAGATCGCATCGACGGTCCAGTCGGGGCTTTCCGCGTCGAACCGGCGATCGACCCAGCCCCAGTGGTATGGATGCAGCAGGTATTCGCAGAGCAGGTCGTCGACGCGCGCGAATTCCTGTTGCCACACGTGCGTCCACGCGCCCGGCGTTGCGATCCGGCTCAGCCGCCAGTTGCGAATGCCGGGCATGAACGCGGGCATGCGCAGCAGTTCGCGTTCGAGCGCGGCAACCTGCGTGGCGTCGGCCTGCGGCCGCACGCGCAGCATCAGCGTGCGCCACACGCCGTCGCGCAGCGCCGGTGCGCGCAGGCCGCCGCCGATCGCCTGGCACACGGCGCCGTCGACCCGCACGACACCCGGCAGCCCGGCCAGTGCGGTGAAATCCGTCGCGTGACCGGTTGCGCGTTCGTCGCGCAGCACGTCGAGCGTGTAGTCGCCCGCGCCCCAGCATCCGTCGAGATTGCGCTCGAGCGTCACGCGGGTGGCGCCGGGCAGCGCGCGCGCCGCATCGCTCAGCGCACGTTCGGTTGCGCCGGCATCGGCGGTCGCCGACACGAATACCTGGGCCGTGTCATGCCGCATGGTCGACCTCCGTCAGCGTGGGCAGCATCGCCAACGGTGCGTCGGCGTCCGTCATCACATGGCGGCGGCGGGCGTCGCACAGCGCATCGACGGCCATCCAGAATCCGACCACGTCGACATCGGTCAGCGCGCGCATCCGGTAGTACGCGGGCGCATCGGCAACCTGCCAGGTCAGCCACAGCGTGCTCGGCTGCCCCGGCACCGCGACGGGCGGCGACACCCAGCGGCCGGCCGCCGTCAGCCCACGCGCCGCGTGGCCTGGCAAATAGCGGTCGCGCAGCAGTGCAAGCACGTCGGGAATGCGCTCGGGCGCGAGCGTGATTTCGTCTACGATCTGGATCATTCGCGTGTCGTCTCGGGAAGTTCGTGGCGGGATGCGATGCCGGCCGCCTACGCCGTTCCGGCGAGGCCGGAAGCGGCCGGCGTGGATAGCATTCTTGCGTGGCGACGTTGGATGAACCCCTACCGGGCCGATCACCGGCCCCTATCGTCGCGATCAGAACGGGAGACACATGAAACAGCGCGCATTGCCGGCAAGCGGCCGCGTGCTGCCGGGCCTCGGCGCACGCCTGCTCGACGAACTGACGCGCAGCGGCGCGCCGTCGGCGCAACCGCACGCGATGCCGGCCGTCGCGATTGGCGCGACGACACCCGGCGGCTTCGTCGCGCTGTATCGCGACGCGATCGAACGGCTCGAGGCGCAGGTCGCGCGCGGCAACGGTCATCCGCCGATGCGCAAGCAGGAAGTCGACCTGATGTGCCGATGCCTGCTCAGCTGCGCGACGCTCGCCGATGCGATCCGCTGCGCGGCCGAGTTCTGCGAGATGCTGACGCCGCGTGCCGGCGTGCTGTCGCTCGCGGTGCGCGACGGCCGCGCGACGTTCCGGATGGATTCGCTGCGTCGCACCCGCAGCCCGGCCGCGTGTCTCGTCGACCTGACCGGCCTGTTCTGCTACCTGCAGCTGTTCGGCTGGCTCACCGGGCAGCCGCTGCGGCCGGACGAAGTGTGGCTCGGCCATCCGCGCCGCGACGATGCGATGCCGCTGCTCGGGCTGTTCAATGCGCCGGTCGACGTCGGTCGCAAAACCTACGGCTTCGCGTTCGACGCAGCACGGCTCGATGCGCGCGTGATCCGGCAGCCGGGCGAGCTCGACGCGTTTCTCGTCGACTTTCCGTTTCGTCTGATCGATGCTGCACCGGCCGTCGTGTCATGGGCGCAGCAGGTGCGCGGCTTTCTCGACGCGGCCCTCGCGCGCGAGCAGGCGCTGCCGGCGCTCGCGGAGCTGGCGGCATGGCTCGGCGTCAGCGACGCCACGTTACGACGGCGGCTGGCGGCCGAAGGCAGCGGCTACCACGTGTTGCGCGAGCAATGCCTGGCTGAGGTCGCGCGACGCTGCCTGCGCGAGTCGGACTGGCCGATCACGCGGATTGCGGCGCATCTCGGTTTCGGCGGCGAGGAAGCGTTCCGGCGTGCATTCGTGCGGTGGACGGGTATGGCGCCGAGCCGGTTCCGGCGCACTTGCACGGCCGCCGGCATGCCGTTTCATCAGACGTGAAGCCCGCTTCGAACGCTCGTAAAGCAAGAATTTCGAAAGAATCCGGCGGAGAGTGACGTTTTTTCGCATCCCGTTCGCACCGGCAATTGACGCGCCGGAGCGCTCGCCATTACGCTTGCGCGCTGATGGTTCCCGGAGACGGGATCAAAAGGGAACGCAGGAGAGGCAGCGCCTCGAATCTGCGGCTGCCCCCGCAACTGTAAGCGGCGAATCCGCGCTACCGCATGCCACTGGGAAACCGGGAAGGCCGGCGCGAATCACGACCCGCGAGCCAGGAGACCTGCCATCGACCCGAGGTCCAAGCAGCCGCACCGGGCGGGGTGTCCCGATGCGCCAGGCACCGCCTTTGGCGGTCGCCCGTTGCATGGACGGCCCGACCTCAGGACCCATCCGATGTCCCATCTTTCCGAAGCCGCTTCCACGCCGGAAGCGTCGCGCCGACATGCCGCCGGCATGCGCGGCGTGTCCGCGCACGTCTGCCGCGCCGCCCTGCGCGACGACCAGCCACGCTGTCCGGTCGCGCGATAAACCCACAAGAACGAACGCGGTATTCACCGCGCCCCGCTGATGCTCGCCGTACGCAACACCCTCACGCTCGCTGCCTTATGAACCTTCGCCACCTCCTTGCCACGTCCGCCGCCACGGCGCTGCTCTCCCCGATCGCCCACGCCGCCGGCGACACGGCGATCACGCAGCCGCCGCAGGCCACGGACGGCGCCGACCTGCCGACGATCACCGTGACCGACACGCGGCACCTGCCCGAGTCGTTCGACCAGCGCTACGCGTCGACGCAGGTGCTCACGCGCACCGACCTCGACCGGCTGTCGCCGAGCGATCCGAGCATCACGCAGGCGCTCGCGACGCTGCCCGGCGTCACCGTCTCGCAGAACGGCGGCCCGGGCTCGTCCGCGTCGGTCAGCATCCGCGGCTCGTCGGCCAGCCAGGTCGCGGTGTTCATCGACGGGATCCGGATCGGCTCGCCGACCACCGGCATCGCGCCGTGGGCGGACCTGCCGACCGAAGCGTTCGAGCGTGTCGAAGTGATTTCGGGGCCGGCGGCGGCGTCGTTCGGCGCGAACGCGATGGGGGGCGTCGTGCAGCTGTTCACGCGCCGTGCCGCCAACCAGCCGAACCAGACCACCGTGTCGGTCGGCGGCGGCTCGAACAAGACGTTCGACACGCAGTTGCGCACGTCGGGCACCGTGCCGTCGACCGGCCCGCTCGCCGCGCTCGGCGGCCTCACCTACTCGCTCGGGCTGCACGACTACAACACGGCCGGCATCGACGCGACGCGGCCCGTGTTGCCGTACCACGAGGACGGCCGCAATCCGTATCACGCGCAGGACCTCGATGCGCGCCTCGGCTACGCGCGCGACAACTGGTCGATCTCGACGTTCGCGCTGTATCACCGCTCCGATCTGTCCTATGACAACGCCGGTTATGCGAACCGCCAGCTCGATCATCAACTGACGACCGGCCTCGCGTTCCATCTCGACATCACGCCCGATACGCAGTTCGACCAGTCGTTCGGTTATGCGAACGACCGCCAGTTCCTGTATGCGAGCGATCCGGCCATCCCGACCGACCAGATCAACTCGCAGCGCATCAGTTCGTCGACGTCGCTCACCCATCAGGAACACGGGTTCCGCCTGTTCGGCCTGCCGCTGTCGGGCGAAACGAAGCTCGCGTACGACTTCACGCGCGAACAGGCGTTCCTGCCGGTCGACGTTCCGGACGGCGTGCCGACGCGCAACGATTCCGCGTTCTCGCTGCATCAGTCGGCGACGCTCGGCAGCGTGACGATGTTCGTCGCGGGCCGTCATGAAATCATCGCCGGCCAAGCGGTGAACACCGGCAACGCGGCGCTGTCGTGGGCGATCACGCCGGTGTACACGGCGCGTGTGTCGTACGGCAACGCGTTCCGCCTGCCGAGCTTCAACGACCTGTACTACCCCGGCTACGGCAATCCGGACCTGCGTCCGGAGCGCAGCGATTCGATCGAAGCCGCGCTCGACGCGAACACGTCGTACGGCACGTTCACGGCCGCGATCTACGACACGCGGGTGAGCAACCTGATCGCGTACAACCCCGCGACGTTCTCGCCGATGAACATCGGCCGCGCGCATATCCGCGGGATCGACCTGTCGTACAAGGGGACGATTGGCCGCTACACGCCGGTCAGCGTCGCGATCGGGCTGCTGGATCCGCAGGACGAGACCAACGACAGCTGGCTCAACCGCCGGCCGCGCCAGACGGTCAGCGTGAACGTCGATCACACGTGGGACGAGCTGCACCTGCACGCGCTGAGCACCGGCGCGTCGCTGAACTACGGCGGCACGACGTTCGACGACCCGGCGAACACGACCTACCTGCCGTCGTACCTGACGGTAAACCTGCGCGCGTCGTACAAGATCAACGCGCACCTGACGGTGTCGGCGACGCTGTCGAACCTGTTCGACCGCCAGTACATGACCGCGTACGGCTACAACACGCTCGGCCGCACCGCGTTCGGCAAGGTCAGCTACACGTTCTGACGCCCGGCTGCTCCCGCGTCGGCGCCCGCGACCGCGGGCGTCGACGCGGATCCGTTCGCATGGATCGCATGCGTCGGCAGCAAACCGCAGCGCCTCGTCACGACCAAACGACGCCGCGCACACCCGCGATCAACTGGATCGCGCCGAACCCCGCGATCACGACGGCCGACACGCGCGACAGCCCGTGCATGAACGCGCCGGACATCTTCGTGCGCAACGCGGCGGTCGCACCGCTCAGGCACAGCCACCACACCGCGGACCCCGCGAACACACCCGCGACCATCGGCGCGACGGTCATCCGCATCGCGCCGTCCTGCGCCGCCGACAGCGGCCCCAGCGCCGCGAAAATCCCGATGAACGACACGATCGTCATCGGGTTCGACAGCGTCAGGCCGAACGTCGTCAGGAAGTCGCGCAGGACGGTCGTACGCGGCCCGTCGCGCTGCACGGCCGCCGCGGCCGGCGCCTGACGCGCGATCGACCACGCCAGCCACACGAGGAACGCGCCGCCGCCGATCTTCAGCGCGACGGTCAGCATCGGGAACGCCGTGGCGATGCCCGCGACGCCCAGCGCGCCGAGCAGCCCGTAGATCGCATCCGCGCACGCGGCTCCGATGCCGGTGGCGAACCCCGCCCGAAAACCACGGGTCAGGCTGCGCTGGATGCACAGCATGCCGATCGGGCCGACCGGCACCGCGATCGACAAGCCGATCACGACGGATTTGATGAACAGCATGGCCGGCGCCTCGCGTCAGGCAGTGGGGATGTCTCGGCATCGTAGGGAAAGTCCGGTCGCCGCTGAAGGCGGTTTTTAAGGAAAAATGGCTGTTCCACCTTAAAAACGCCGCCGCGATGGACGATCTCGACTGGAAAGTACTCACGCTGCTGCAGGCCAACGGCCGCATCAGCTACACGGAGCTGGCCCGCCAGGTTCACCTGTCGGTGCCGGCGGTGACGGAGCGCGTGAAGCGCCTCGAATCGGCCGGCGTGATCGACGGCTACACGGCGCGGGTCAATCCGGCCGCGGCCGGCTACCCGGTGAGCGCGCTGATCGGCATCACGGTGCAACAGCCGGCGAAGGCGAAATTCCTGAAGCTGCTGGAGACGATTCCCGAAGTGATCGAGTGCCATCACGTGACCGGCGCGGATTCCTACGTGATTCGGTTCGTGGCCACGAGCATGGCGCACCTCGAACAGCTGATCGAACGCATCAACCTGTATGGCGAAACCCGCACGTCGATCGTGATGTCGACGCCGCTACCGGCCCGCGGGCTCGCCCGCCCGGCTGCAGGGATCAAAGGGATTCGGGCGTGACAGGACACCCCGCGCTGCGCGATGCTGTGCAATCGCCCCTTGCACGAACCGGACAACCTGCCATGCCAGTCATCGGACTCGATCATTACAACCTGCGCGCCGATCGGGCAACGCTCGACACGCTGCGCGATTTCTACGTGAGCGTCGTGGGACTCGAACCCGGCTATCGGCCGCCGTTCCA
Organism: Burkholderia sp. JKS000303; assembly: GCF_002563755.1. Classification (NCBI taxonomy): domain Bacteria; kingdom Pseudomonadati; phylum Pseudomonadota; class Betaproteobacteria; order Burkholderiales; family Burkholderiaceae; genus Burkholderia; species Burkholderia sp. JKS000303. The sequence continues at coordinate 3,837,195 of NZ_PDBZ01000001.1, read as the reverse complement.
GAGCGACGGCTACTGGCTCTACGCGGGAGCGCAAGCGATTCTCCACCTGTCGGAAGCACGGCCCGGCGAAGTGCGGCCGGCGCACGTCGTCAATACGTTCGACCATATGGCGTTTTCCTGCGCGAACGCCGCCGACATGGAACGGCGCCTCACCGACGCGCAGGTCCGGTACGCGCGCCGGTACGTGCCGCTCACACGCCAGCTCCAGATCTTTTTCAGCGATCCGGCCGGCAACGGCGTCGAATTGAACTTCGCGCAACCGGACGACATGGCCGGCAACGCTGCGGGTTAGCGCGGCCGACCGCGCCGTTCGTGCGCCCGTCGTCAAGCGCCCTGCTTCCTCGCGCCGCGTGACGGCAGCGTCATCGCGGCCACGCCGGCCACGACACATCCGAGCCCCAGCCACGCCGACGCGGACAGCGATTCGCCCAGCAGCGCGATGCTGATCGCCACGCCGATCGGCACGCGCAGATACGCCTGCGCCGTGGTGCCGACCGGGCCAAGCGTGCGGACGAGCCGGAAATAGATGACGAATGCGACCGCCGTCGACAGTACGGCAAGCGCCACGAGCGCGGCGAGCGATTGCCACGACGGCGCGAGCGTCCACGGCCGGTCGACCACGATGCTTGCCGGCACCAGCAGCATCGCGCCGACCACGAGCGAGCCGGCGGCCGGCGCGGCCGGCGACAATCCGTTGAACGACCGGCCGTAGATCGCCAGTTGCGGCACCCATTGCCGTCCCAGGCCGTCGAGCGCGCTGACGCCGACCACTAGCCCGATCCCCACCAGCCCCGCGACGACGCCGAACAGCTTGCGCGCCGTCAGCCGCTCGTGGCGCGTGATCAGCCACGTGCCGAGAAACGCGAGCACGGGCGACGCGGAATTGAGGATCGTCGCAAGCCCCGCTTCGACCGACCGCTCGGCCCATGCGATCAGCGTAAACGGGACGACGCTGTTGAGCAGCGCCTGGACGAGGAAGCGGCGCCACACCGCGATATCGCGCGGCATCGGGATCCGGCGGATGCGCATCCAGACCAGCAGGCCCGTGCCGGCGATCAGCGTTCGCGCGGCGATCAGCGTCAGCGGCGGGATCGTGGCGACGCCGATTCTGATGAACGTATAGGACGCGCCCCACAACGTCGACAGCGTCAGCAGCAGCACGAGGTCGGACGCGGTGACGTGTCCGCCGGTTGGCGTCGAGGAAGTGGAGGCCAATTCGTTTGCGTCGCAATGGAGTCGGGATAATCCGCGCTGTGGCGGAGCCTATGCGCGGATTATCCCGGTGCCGCGCGGGCGATGCTTCAGTGCGGCGCGAAATGTGGATGATGCGGCCGGGGCGGCTGCCCGGAAACCCGTGAGGTCAATCCGACCGGTCCACCGTCGAACGCGGCTTCATTCGCCCCGGCGAATAACCGTAGAACTGCCGGAACGCATGCGCATACGCGCCTTCGCTGGAATAGCCGACGGCGACCGCGACATCGATCAACCGCCCCCCGCAGCGATGCATCTCGAGCGCCTTCGTCATGCGTGCATGGGTGCGCCATTGCTGAAACGACAGCCCGGTCGTCCTGACGAAGGCCCGCTGCAGCGTCTTTTCGCTGGCGCCGACCTGACGGGCCCAGTCGCCCAGCATGCGCGCATCCGCCGGATCGGTTTCCAGCGCGCGACAGATGACGGCAATGCGCGGATCGTCGGGAATCGGCATGCCGGCCGCAACGCGCGGCGCGCGGCGGATTTCTTCGACGATGACCCGCGCTTTCCAGAACCGCAGGTCCGACGATGCGTCGGCATCGTCCCAACGCTCCGCGTCGAGGATCAGCTCCTTCAGCAGCGGACTCACATGCGACACCGAGAAGGTCGGCTCCGCATACAGGCCCGCGCCGATATAGACGCTGTGGTAACGATACGGCCGGCCCATCAGAACCGAATGCGGCACGTCGGGCGGAATCCACGCGGCCTGCCCCGGCCCGAGCCGCACGAGGTGGTGCTCCGTTTCCAGCAACGCCGCGCCGCGCTCCGGATAGAGCAACTGACCGCAGCCATGCACATGGCGCGGCGCTTCGGCGGTCGTGCCTTCGCGCACGACCGACACCAGTTGCTCGCCATCCGCCGCCGCGCGCAACCGCACGGCCGGACCGGCCGTCACGGATTTCATCTGTCGCATTCGAATCGAAAACTGACTGTTTCCATGCTGTGCGGGAAAAAAGCCGGCAGTACATTGGCACCGGGCCGGCATATCGCGAGTACCGACGATGTGCCGCCGGCCCTCCCGGCCTTGGGCCGAGGATAGCACTGGCGGCGCGATCGAATGAACCCGCTGCCATTGTTGCCGACGCACGACTGATCGGCAGCCCTCCCAACCGCAGTCCCGCTCCGACAAAGAAGACGAACATGGCGACACGATCCACCCAAACCGCTTCGCACTGGGGTGTCTACAACGTGCTGACCGACGACAACGGCGCCATCACGGGCATGACCCCGTTTGATGCCGACCGCCATCCCGCGACCTTCGTCGGCGGGCTGCCGGAGATCGTGCGCGGACAACTGCGCATCGACCGGCCCTATGTGCGCGCCGGCTACCTGCGCTCGCGCAACCGCGACCGCCGCCGCGGCGGCGACTCCTTCGTGCCCGTGAGCTGGGACGACGCGCTGCGCCTCGTCGCCGACGAGCTTGCGCGGGTCAAGGCCGAGCACGGTAACGAAGCGATTTACGGCGGCTCCTACGGCTGGGCCAGCGCCGGGCGCTTCCATCACGGGCCGAGCGTGCTCAAGCGGCTCCTCGGGCTGCACGGCGGCTACGTCGACAAGCGCGGGAATCACAGCTTCGGCGCGGCACTCGGCGTGATGCCGTACATCCTCGGGCGGGCCGATATCACGAACCTCGTGCCGTCCTGGCCGGACGTGATCGAATCGACCGGACTGGTGGTGATGTTCGGCGGGGCCGCGACGAAGAACACGCAGCTCGACGCCGGCGGCGCCGTGATCCACGACAACGTCGACTGGTACGCCCGGGCGGGCGAACAGGGTCCGCCGTTCATCGTGATCAGTCCGTCGCGCGCGGACGTGCCCGCCGGCCCCCGCACGGAATGGATCCCGATCCGGCCGCATACCGACACGGCGTTGATGCTGGGCATCGCGCACACGCTCGTCGTCGAAGGACTGCACGACACCGGCTTTCTGTCCCGCTACTGCGAGGGGTTCGAACGGTTCGAAGCGTATCTGCTCGGCCGCGACCGCGGTACGCCGCGCAGCCCCGAATGGGCGGCGGAGATCACCGGTATCCCGAGCTCGCGCATCCGCGAGCTCGCGCGGTCGATGGCGGCGCATCGAACCCTGATCAACCTGAGCTGGTCGATCCAGCGCGCCGATCACGGCGAGCAACCCGTGTGGATGCTGGTGACGCTGGCCGCGATGCTGGGCCAGATCGGCCTGCCCGGCGGCGGCTTCAGCCTCGGCTTCGGCGCGGTCAACGGCATCCTGGCGCCGCGCGTCGACGGGATGCCGCGGCCGACGCTGCCGCTCGGGCCAAATCCCGTGAAAACCTACGTGCCGGTCGGGCGCGTGGCCGACATGCTGCTGCATCCTGGTCAGCAGATCCGGTGTTTCGGCGAGACGATCACGTTTCCGGATATCCGGCTCGTCTATTCGATCGGCGGCAATCCGTTCCACCACAATGCGAACCTGAATCGCTTTCTGCGCGCGTGGCAGCAACCGGAGACCGTGATCGTCCACGAACCGTGGTGGAATCCCGCGGCACGACACGCGGACATCGTGCTGCCGGCGACGACCACGATGGAACGCAACGACATCCTCGCGCACGAGCATTCGCCGTACTGGCTCGCCATGCGACAGGTGATCGAACCCGTCGGCCTCGCTCGGAACGATTTCGACATCCTGGCCGACGTGGCCGACGCGCTCGGCTTCCGGTCGGCGTACGACGAAGGGCGCGACGAATCGGGCTGGCTGCGTCACATGTACGACGTCGCCCGAAACACCGCGCAGAAGAACGGGTTCGCCCTTCCTGACTTTGCGACGTTCTGGGCCGACGGCCAGTACCGGTTTCCGCAGCCCAACACGCGCACCGTGTTGCTGGACGCGTTCCGCCGCGATCCGATCGCTCACGCGCTGGCGACCGCGTCCGGGAAGATCGAAATCCATTCGAGCGTGATCGAACAGTTCGGCTACGACGATTGCCCGGCGCATCCGGTGTGGCTCGAGCCGCAGGAATGGTTGGGCGCCGCCGACGCTGCCCGCCATCCGCTGCATCTGCTGTCCAACCAGCCGGCGACCCGGCTGCACAGTCAGCTCGACCCGGCGTCGGCCAGCCGGGCGAGCAAGGTCGCCGGGCGCGAGCCGCTCTACATGCATCCACGCGATGCGGCGGCGCGCGGTCTGCGGGACGGACACGTCGTGCGCGTGTTCAACGATCGCGGCGCGTTCCTCGCGGGTGTCGTGCTCGCCGACTTCCTCGTGCCAGGAGTCGTGCAGATCGCCACCGGTGCGTGGTACGACCCGCTGCACGGCGGGCAGCCGGGAACGCTCGAAAAACACGGCAACCCCAATGTCGTCACCCTGGACAAGGGAACGTCGGAACTGACGCAGGGATCCGTCGCGCAAACGGCGCTGGTGGAAGTCGAGATCTTTACCAACCCGCCGCCCGTCACGGCATTCGAGCCGCCGGCGATCGCCGAAACGGGCGCCGGCTGACGGGATCGTGCAAGTCCGCGAGCGTCACGGCCGTTTCACGAGCTTCACGATCGTGAGCGTGCCGTTCACGCGCTCGACCCGGACCTTGACCTTGTCGCCCACGTGCAGCGATTCGATCATCGCCGGATCGCCGGCCCTGAACGTCATCGTCATCGGCGCCATCCCGACGTTCCGGAGCGCGCCGTGCTTCAGCGTCACCATTCCGTGCGCGGCGTCGATGCGCTTCACTTCGGCATCGGTCAGCGCCGAATCCGGCGCCGACATCTTCATGTCGCCCATGTTCATGTCCGACATGCTGCCGGCCGCGCAGGCCGGCATCGCAACGACCGTCATTGCGGCAACGGTCGCGGCGGCAACGCATCGGATCTTCATCGACACGCTCCCGGACGCGCAGCGGATGCCTTCGTGTCTACCGGAGCCGGCGTCGCATTACACGAGCAGCGTCGCGACGGCCCACGCCATCAGCACGACACCCAGCGCGCGACCGATACGCTCGCCGCCCGGCAGCCCCTTTTCGGCGAGCACGAACAGCGACAACGCGACGATCCACACGAGGTTCATCACGCCGCCGACGAACAGCAGCGCCATCAACAGCCAGCAACATCCGACGCAATACGCGCCGTGGCGCGCGCCGAGCAGGAAACTGCCCGATACGCCGGGGCGCCAGTACGTGGTGAGAAAACGCACCGGCGACCGGCATTGCCGCAGGCACGCCTGTTTCAGCGGCGAGAACTGATAGATGCCGGCCAGCGCGAGGACGCACGCGGACAGCACGGCGCTCTTCGACCACAGCATCATCCCCGAGATCAGGCCGGCGGGCTGCAGCAGCATCTGAAGCACGGCCGCGCCGACCGAGAACGCGAGCCAGGCGACCAGATAGCCGGCCAGCAGAAACGTCGACGTGAGCGCCGAACCCGCGCCCTGCGCACCGTGATGCCGCAGCACGCGCCGGTACAGCAGCACGAGCGGCGCGGCACCGGGCGTCATCATCGCGATCATCATCACCCACCACATCAGGATCACGGTCGGCAGCGACGGATCCATGGCGCCCATGTCGTCGGCGAGCCGATGCGGGAACAGCGCGACCGTCGTCATGTCCAGCGCCGACATGCCGGTCCCGGCGCCCGTCCACAGATAGGCCCAGCACGCGCCGACGAGCGCTGCCATGCCGAGCAGCGTGACGACGCGCTCTCGTCCGAGAAAACCGCCGACAGGGTTCATGCCATCGCGCGATGCCGGACCACCCCGTGATTGTTCAGGTGCAGCCGTGCGAACTGCGCATAGGTCCGCTCGAAGTCCAGTTCGATGTGGCCGTGCGAGTGGCCGGTGCCCGAGCCGATCTCGGCCAGCTCGTATTCGAAACCGTCCGGCAGATCGATCCGCACGCGATGTTCGGCGCCCGTCACCGGATTGACGATCGGTTCGCCGACCACGTCGAGCACGCCGTCGACGTGAATCCGGCCGCGTCGCGCATCGACATCCACGTCGAAGTCGATCTGCGCGAAGATCGGGTCGAACGCCTGTTCGAGCGTCGACGCGAACACCGAGAACATCGTCGCGAACGGATCGGTATCCTGGCCCGTCATGATCTTCAGCACGGCGTCGCACTGCGCCGGATCGGCGCGCTCGTCGACGATCGGCTGGCACTTGCCGCGACCCTCGTGCACCGCGCCCGGCCACTTGAACAAGACCGCGATCCTGACGCCGTCGAGCACCACGTCGCCATAGTGACCGCTGTCGATCGAAATCGCCCCCATCGCCTGGCAATGGCCGTTCGTCGGCAGCGCATTGAACTGACACGGGCAACCGTATGAGCAATTGCAATTGATCAGCTCGACTCCCTGAATCTCCCACGGCGTCATGGCGTCACCTCGCGCGGTCGGCGATACGTATCACGCTTCGAATCTAGTGCACCGCGCGGGGAAAGCAAGGCGCGCGCGCGGCGAAACCGGGCCGCCGGCATCTCGCCATGACGCGCGAAGCATGCGCTGGCCGCGTTGCCTGACACGACCGTGATCCGACGAATGCCGATGGCCCTGCCGCGCCGCGTAAATGCGGGAATCCCGCACCGGTCCTGGTTCATACTGTTTCGCAATCGACGATTCTCCGACCGTCACCGCTGCCCGGATGCCCGTCATGCGCGTTCACAGTGCGTTGCTGTTCCTCGTCGGCACCCTGCTTACCGCGGGCGGGTACGGGGCAACTTTCCTGTTGTCGATGCGCTTTCGTGCGATCGGCGGCAGCGACCTCGATACCGGCGCCGCGCTGGCCGCCGCGACGGTCGGCACCTTCGTCGGCCTGTCGGTCGTCGGCTGGTTCTCGCAGCAGGTCGGTGCCGCGCGGATCGCCGCACTGTCGTCGCTGTGCATCGGCGCCGGCATCGCCGGCTTCGCGCTCGTCGGTCATGCACCGTTCGCCGATCTGCCGTCCGGCTTCCTGGTCGGTTTCGGCTGGGGCGCGTTCCATCTCGCCGCACCGATGTCGCTGGCCGAACGGACCCGCGGCGCCGACCGTGGCACCTGGTTCTTTCGGTCGGCGACCTTCCAGATGACCGGGATCGGTGCGGCACCAGCGTTCGCGGCCTATGCCATGCGCCTGCTCCACTGGTCGATCGCCGACACGCTTTATGCGGTCGGCGCGCTGTGCGCGCTCGCGTCGCTGATGCTGGAGATCTTCGGCCGCGTGTGTCCATGCCCGCCCGCGTCCGCGGCCGGTGGCCGATGGCTGCGCGATATCGGCGCCATCTCGCGCACGCGCGCGGCCGTGCCGATCGCGATGATCGCGCTCGGCACCTGCGTGTTCTCCGGGCTGATGACGTTCCAGATGTCGTTCGTGCAAGGCACGCAAGCGCACCCCGGCACGTTCTTCAGCCTGTACACGATGACGGTGGTGATCGCGCGCTGGCTGCTCGGCCGGTGGGTCAGAATGGCGCGCCCGGAAACCGCGATCAAGAGCTTGCTCGCGATGATGCTGCTCGGCACGCTCGCGATGTTCGGCGCGTCCGTGCATGCGTCGTTCCAGTCAGCGGCGGCCGTGCTGCTCGGCGCCGGCTACGGTCTCGTGTACCCGGTCATCCAGGCGCAGGCGGTCAACGATTGCGCGGACGCGCAACGGCACGGCGTGCTGACCTGGTTCGTCGCGTCGTATTTCATCGGCGCGTTCGGCTTCCCGTCGCTCGGCGGCTGGGTGATGGTGCACGCGGGCAAGGGCGCGCTGCTGATGCTGATCGCCGCGTGCGGTCTCGCGGCGCTGTCGCTCGCGATCGTGCATGACAGGCCGGCGCCGGTGCGGACGCAATAGGCGCGCCGTTACCCGGTTTTTTTCGGCGTACGCGCGATGGTGAACCATCCCATGACCGCACCCGCCACCCACGCGCAGGTCAGCAACAGGTCGAAGTTCATCATCCCTTCGAAATTCGCGCTGTTCTCGAAGCTGCAATGTCGACGGCCGAGGAATTCGATGCAGCCGCTCATGACCCACTGGACGTGCATGAATACGTGATAGACGGCAATAGCCGACATGATGATGGCGACGCGCAGGCGTATATTCGTTTTCATTCGGCGCCGGAGGCGGTAGGCTGGTCTGACGCCGATCTTATGACAACGATGCCGGATCAGGCAATCGTTCGCACACGCATGCGGCGGCCGGCATGCGCGACATCGAATCGCCATTGGCATAAACCCCGAGAGAACCGATGACCGAACCCCGCACGATCGCGCTGATCGTCGATCCGGAATGCGGCGAGCGGATCCGCACGATCGCCGCTGAAGCTCGGCATACGTGGGTCGTGACGAGCGACGTGAACGATGCGGTCGTCGCACAGATCTGGCGTGAATCGCGCATTGCGCGCACGTCCGGCGCTGAAGGCGGTGTCACGAGATTCGAGCGTCACGGCAACGACCGGGAAAGCTGGTGCGATTCGATACTCGATGCGATCGAGGACCACCACGGTAGCCATACTCAGCCGCACGGCTACACGGCGCTCCACGTGTACGGCGTCGCGCTTTCGGCCCGGCTTCGTGCGGCGCTCGTCGAATGCGGCTTTGCCGTCGCCACGCCGACGAACGAGGGCTTCGTCGCCGGCAAGTGACGACTCGCCGGCGCCTACGCTTCGTCGATCCGCCTGAGCGTCTTCAGGCAATCCACCGCCAGTTGCTGATACACCCGCGTGCCGTTCGCCTTCGCGGCGATCTCCGCGTCGCCCAGCCGTCGCACCACGCGCCCCGGCACACCCGCGAGCAGCACGCCGGCCGGCACGTCGTAGCCGGCCTTCACGAACGCGCATGCGGCGACGATCGTCGTCGCACCGATCGTCGCGCCATCCATCACGACCGCGTTCATCCCGATCATCGTGTCCGGTTCGAGCGTCGCGCCATGCACGATCGCGCCGTGGCCGATGTGGCTGTTCACGCCGAGCCGGCATGTCTCGCCGATGCCGACGTGCAGCACGCAGCCGTCCTGCACGTTGCTGCCCGCCTCGACGACGATCGCGCCGAAATCGCCGCGCAGGCTCGCATGCGGGCCGATGTAGCAGCCCGCGCCGATCGTCACGTCGCCGATCACGACCGCGCTCGGATGAACGTACGCGGACGGATCGACGCGCGGACGCATCCCGTTGAATTCGAACAGCGGCATCGTCACAGCACCGCGGCCGCTTCGGGCACGAGCGTGAACAGGTCGCCGACCACTCCATAATCGGCCACGCTGAAGATCGGCGCGTCCGGATCCTTGTTGATCGCGACGATCACCTTCGAATCCTTCATGCCGGCCAGGTGCTGAATCGCGCCTGAAATGCCGACCGCGATGTAAAGCTGCGGCGCGACGATCTTGCCGGTCTGGCCGACCTGATAATCGTTCGGCACGTAGCCCGCATCGACTGCCGCGCGCGAGGCGCCGAGTGCCGCCGACAGCTTGTCCGCCAGCGGCTCCAGCACCTTCGTGTAGTTCTCGCCGCTGCCGAGGCCCCGGCCGCCCGACACGATGACGTTCGCGCTGGTGAGTTCCGGGCGGTCGAGCTTCGTCACTTCCCGGCTGATGAACTGCGATACGCGCGCATCGGCTGCCGCTTCGATCTTCTCGACGGCGGCGCTGCCACCGTCCGCCGAAACCGGATCGAAACCCGTCGCGCGCACCGTGACGACCTTGACCGGATCGGTCGACTGCACCGTCGCGATCGCATTGCCCGCGTAAATCGGGCGCTCGAACGTATCGGCCGACACGACCGCCGTGATCTCGGAGATCTGCGCGACATCCAGCTTCGCGGCGATGCGCGGCGCGATGTTCTTGCCGTAGGCCGTCGCAGGCACAACGATGTGCGAGTAGTTTGCCGCGATGGTCAGCACCGTCGCTTCGACGTTCTCGGCGAGGCCGTCCGCGAGCTGCGGCGCATCGGCGAGCAGCACCTTGGCGACACCTGCGATCTTCGCTGCCGCATCGGCTGCCGCCTGCGCGTGATGGCCGGCCACCAGCACGTGAATGTCCCCGCCGCCGAATGTGCCCACTTCGGCCGCCGCCGCCACCGTGTTCAACGTCGCGGCCTTGATCGGCGAAGCGCCGCCTGCCGATGCTGCGTCGTGCTCGGCAATTACCAGAATCGTCATGTCCTTCCGCTCCCCTGTTACAGCACCTTGGCTTCGGTCTTCAGCTTCTCGACCAGCGTCTTCACGTCCGGCACCTTCACGCCGGCCGCGCGCTTCGGCGGCTCGTTCACCTTGAGCACCTTCAGACGCGGCGTCACGTCCACGCCGAGCGCATCGGGTTTGACGATTTCCAGCGGCTTCTTCTTCGCCTTCATGATGTTCGGCAGCGTCACGTAGCGCGGCTCGTTCAGGCGCAGATCGGTGGTGACCACGGCCGGCAGCGTCAGCGACAGCGTTTCCGCACCCCCGTCGACTTCCCGTGCAACGGTTGCCTTACCGTCGGCGATCGTCACTTTCGACGCGAACGTCGCCTGCGGCAGGCCCGCCAGCGCGGCCAGCATCTGCCCGGTCTGGTTCGAATCGTCGTCGATCGCCTGCTTGCCGAGAATCACCAGTTGCGGCTGCTCCTTGTCGACCAGCGCCTTCAGCACCTTCGCGACGCCGAGCGGCTCCACGCCGTCGTTCGACTCGACGAGGATCGCGCGATCCGTCCCGATCGCCAGCGCCGTGCGCAGCGTTTCCTGCGCCTGCGCGACACCGACCGACACGGCCACCACCTCCGTCACGACGCCGGCCTCCTTCAGCCGCACGGCCTCTTCCACCGCGATTTCGTCGAACGGGTTCATCGACATCTTCACGTTCGCGATGTCGACGCCCGTGCGGTCGGATTTCACGCCGACCTTCACGTTCGCATCGACCACGCGCTTCACTGCCACGAGCGCTTTCAACTGCCTGTCTCCTGTTTCGTTGCAACGGCCGCGCCGCGTCAGCGCGCGGTATACCCGCCGTCGATCACCAGTTCCGCACCCGTCACGTAGCGGCCTGCCGGCGACACGAGATACAGGATGCCGGCCGCGATGTCGCGCGGGCTGCCGATCTTCGCCATCGGTACGTGGGTCTGCATGTACTCGAACGCGCGGTCCGGATCCTGGCCCATCTGGCGGAACGCGTCCTCAAGCATCGGCGTGCGGATGTAGCCGGGATGCACCGAGTTCGCACGGATGTTCTTCGCCGCATACAGCATCGCGTCGACTTTCGCCATCATTCGCACTGCGGCTTTCGATGCGTGATACGCGGGCACGTCGGGGCCGCCGACGATCCCGTACATCGACGACAGGTTCACGATCGAGCCGCCGCCGGCCGCTTCGATGTGCGGAATCGCCGCGCGCGTGCACAGGAACACGCCGTTGACGTTCACGTCCTGCACGCGCTGCCATTGCGCGAGCGTGAGCTCGTGCGTCGGCACGTTGTGTCCTTCGATACCCGCGTTGTTCACGAGCACGTCGAGGCGCCCGAAGCGCGCGACGATCTCGCCGAACACGCGCGACACATCGGCCTCGTGCGTGACGTCGAGCGGCCAGAACGCGGCCTGCCCACCCTGTGCGCGAATCTCCCCGACGAGCGTTTCCGCCGGTTGCGACAGCACGTCGAGGATCGCGACGCTCGCGCCGGCCGCGGCCAGCGTGCGTGCCGTTTCGGCGCCGATGCCGCGCGCGCCGCCGGTGATCGCGGCCACCTTGCCGCGCAGGTCGAACAGTTCTTCGATGAGTTTCATCATGTCTCCGTGGATTCAGACGGGCCGGCCGCGTTCGGGCCGGCCTTCAGGGGCGTCTCGCGTTATCGGACGATTTTCGTCGCGAGGAAATCGACGCATTCGCGATTGAAATAGGCCGCGTGCTCCACCATGACCCAGTGGCCGCAGCGGTTCATCAGCACGACGCGCGCGTCGCGGCAGCGTTCGACGAACTTCAGTGCGCCGCCGACCGGATTGAAGCGGTCGTCCGTGCCCCAGAAGCCTAGCACCGGGCAGCGCAGGTCGGCGAGCGCGCCGGTCAGGTTCGGCACGCTCATCGTCGACAGCACTTCGGTCGGCTGCTCGACGCACACCTTCATCCGTTCGGCGACGAGCGCGTCGGTGACGATCGCCGGGTCGTGCACCAGCAGCGTCAGCAGTTCGCGCATGGTGTCGTCATTCATCTGGCGATGGGTGAAGAGCTTCACCATCCGCTGGATCCCTTCCATCTGGAAGTACGTCTCGCGATCCTCGACGCCGCCCGGCGCCATCATGATCAGCCCGTCGACGTCGTCGGGATGATCGAGTGCGTATTTCAGCGCGATCGCGCCGCCGAGCGAGTTGCCGAGCAGCACGGCCGGCCCGATGCCGAGCGCGGTGAGCTGTGCGTGCAGCGCGGCGACGAAGAAATCGAGCGTATAGGCGACGTCGGACGGCTTCGACGACTGCCCGTAACCCGGCAGGTCGACGACGATCGCACGATGGCCGGCGGCCGCGAACGCGGCGTAGTTGTGCTTGAAATTGCTGAAGCCGCTGGCGCCCGGGCCGCTGCCGTGGATGAACACGACCGGGCGGCCTTCGCCCGCCTCGAAATGGTGCAGGCGCAGGCCGCCCGGTACGTCGGTGAAGATGCCGGCCGGCGGCGTCGTGGGGGTCGTCATCGCGGATTGTCTCCTTCGTCGGTCGATGGATGCCTGCCACGATGATTGCGCCGCCGGCGCCGGCCGGCATCATCCTTTCAGACTACGAAGCCGCGCGCGCTTCTTCCTATCATCGGGCCACCGAAACGGAGGCAGACGATGAACGGATTCGACTACAGCGGCAAGACGGTGCTCGTGACGGGCGGCACCAAGGGCATCGGGCGGCGCATCGCCGAACGGTTTCTCATGGCGGGCGCACGCGTGTTCGTCTGCGGGCGCAGCGCGCCCGCCACGCCGCCTTCGGCCGGCGACCGCACGGCGACCTTCGTCGCCGCCGACCTGCGCGACATCGAACAGGTCGATGCGATGCTCGCGACGATCCGCGCGGCGGCCGACGGCCTCGACGTGCTCGTCAACAACGCGGGCGGCTCGCCGTTCGCACTCGCGGCCGATGCGTCGCCACGCTTCACGGAATCGATCGTGCGGCTGAACCTGATCGCGCCGCTGCAGCTTGCGCAGCGCGTGAACGCGATCATGCAGCCGCAGCCGCAAGGCGGCGTGCTGCTGTTCATCGCGAGCGTCAGCGCATCGCGGCCGTCACCCGGCACCGCGGCCTACGGCGCGGCGAAGGCCGGTCTCGTCAACGCGGTCACGTCGCTTGCCGTCGAGTGGGCGCCGCGCGTGCGCGTGTGCGCGATCAGCCCGAGTCTCGTGCAAACGGAATCCGCGACCGAAGGCCACTACGGCGACGACGATGCGCTCGATGCGATCCGCGCAACGATTCCGGCCGGACGGCTCGCCACGCCCGACGACGTCGCGTCGGCGTGCCTGTTCCTCGCGTCGCCCGACGCGTCGTACGCATCCGGCGCGAACCTGCGGCTCGACGGCGGCGGCGAACGGCCCGCGTTCCTGTCGGCGGCGCAGACGGACGCGCGATAACACGCGCGGCGCGAGCGGCACAAGCGACGTCACGCGAATCGTTTCCAGTCCTAGGGAAGTCATCTAGTTCATTTTGACGATTCCCTGCTACCGCGATCTCCCTACTCTGCCTCTCACGACAACCACAGTCGACCGTCGTCGATACCCCAGAGGAGACACCATGCATCAACGGATTTCGCGCCGTACCGACAAGCTGGCCCCCGTCACGCTGTCGACGCTGGCCGCCGCGTTGCTGACGTGCGCCGTTCCCAGCGCGCACGCCGGCAGCACGATCGACCTAGGCGCCGACACGACGCTGGACTACACGTTCACGCTCAGCTACGGGCTCGGCATGCGCACGCGCGCGCCGAGCGGCAATCTGCTGACGCCCGCGAACATCAACGGCGACGACGGCGACCGCAACTTCGCGAAGAACAAGCTGATCGAGAACCAGGTCAGCCTGCTCGGCGAAGTGAACCTGAAGCACGACGACTGGGGCGTGTTCGTCCGCGCGGACACGTTCTACGACCAGGCCTATCACCGCCCGAACTACAACGACGCACCGGGCACCGTGAACCAGTCGGGCCAGTACAACAACTTCACGAGCGATGCGCGCTACTGGTCGGGCGGCCACACGACGCTGCTCGCCGCGTATGCATACAACACCTTCCGGATCGGCGCGACGAGCCTGAACGTGAAGGTCGGCGACCAGGTGGTCGCATGGGGCGAGAGCCTGTTCTTCCCGAACATCGCGGGCGCGCAGGGGCCGTCCGACGCGACCAAGTCGTACATGGCGGGCGCCGAGGTGAAGGACATCCTGCTGCCGGTGCCGCAGATCTCGACGCAATGGCAGATCACGCCGAACTTCAGCGTGCTCGGCTACTACCAGTTCTCGTTCCAGCAGAACAGGCTGACCGCGCCCGGCACGTACTGGAGCTACTCCGACGTGACGGGTCCGGGTGCGCAATTCATCATCGGCCCGGGCGGCATGCTGATTCCGCGCGGCCCCGACGAGAAGCCGAGCGCGAGCAACCAGTGGGGGATCGGCGCACGCTTTCGCGTGCTCGGCGACACCGAGCTCGGCCTGTACTACCTGCACTACAACGACATGAACCCGAGCGTCGTCACGACGTACTTCCCGACGCTCCAGTACCAGCAAACCTATTTCAGCAACATCAAGCTGACCGGCGCGAGCTTCTCGACGCAGGTCGGCCCGGTGAACGTCGCGGGCGAAGTGTCGTACCGCCAGGGCGCGGCCGTGCTGGTCAACACGCCGACCGGCCCGCAGTCGACGCGCGCGAACGTGCTGCAGACCAACCTGTCCGGCATCTACTCGATCGGGCCGAGCTTCCTCGCGAACTCGCAGTCGCTGATCGGCGAGCTGACGTACGTGCATGCGGGCAGCATCTCCGAGCTCGACGGCTCGACGACGCTCGCCAACTCGCGCAACGCGCTCGCGATGGAGATCGCGTGGACGCTCAGCTACAAGAACGTGTTCAACGGCTGGGATCTCGACGTGCCGCTGACCTACACGCACGACCTGACCGGCACCTCGCCGCTCGCGGGCGCGCTCGGCTCGCTGACGGGTCAGGGCGATCACCGCGTGACGGCCGGCGTGACCTTCACGCGACTGAGCAACCTGCAGTTGTCGCTCGTCTACGCCAAGTTCCTCGGTTCGCCCAACCCGGTCACGCGTCCGCTGTCGGATCGCGACTACGTGCTCGCCACGGCGACCTACCACTTCTGAGCGGCCCGGCCGCTCGTCACTCAGCAAGAAGAGGATTTGTCATGAAACGAACTCGTCTCCCCCTCCTGCGCGCGACCGTGATCGCCACATGCGCGCTCGTCGCGACGGCTGCGTTCCCGAAGGTCACGCCGGACGACCTGAAGGCGCTCGACGGCCCGCTCACGCCGATGGGCGCGGTGCGCGCCGCGAGCAAGGACAGCGGCGTGCCGGAGTGGTCGGGAAAATGGCTCGGCACGCCGCCCGACGTGCAGTACAAGCGCGGCGGCCGCTACCCCGATCCGTTCGCGAACGAGAAGCCGGTCGCGACGATCACCGCGGAGAACATGGCGCAGTATGCCGAGCACCTGACCGACGGTCAGAAAGCGATGTTCAAGCGCTATCCGGCGACGTTCAAGATCAACGTCTACCCGAGCCATCGCGACTTCCGCTACGCGGATTCGGTCTACAAGGACATCCGCACGTACGCGCCCGACTCGACGATGACGCCCGATGCGAACGGGCTGACCAACGCGCCGCCGCAGGTGCCCTACCCGATTCCGAAGACGGCCGCCGAGCTGCTGTGGAACCAGCGCTTCTCGTCGGCGATCGGCGCCGAGCAGGCGACCTACGACCAGGCAGTCGTGTACTCCGACGGCAACATTGCATGGGGCAAGGTGCGCTACGACATCTACTCGCCGCGCAACGTCGGCAAGTACGACGTGAAGAGCGACCTGAACAACCGCACGTTCTATCGCAACGCGACCGAGCTGCCGTTGTCCGACCGCGGCTCGCTGATCGTCGGCTTCACGAACTGGGACAAGGCCGGCGCGGACAACTCGTCGCGCACGTGGATGTACAACCCCGGCACGCGGCGCGTGCGCCAGGCGCCGGAATACGGCTATGACCAGCCGCAGGGCCCGGGCGGCTTCCGCACCGTCGACGACGACCGCCTGTACAACGGCCCCGGCGACCGCTACGACTGGAAGATCGTCGGCAAGCGCGAGATCTACGTGCCGTACGACGACTACAAGGCGATGGACAGCTCGGTGAAGTACGCGGACCTGCTGACCAAGGGTCACGAGAACCCGGCGTACATCCGCTACGAGCTGCATCGCGTGTGGGTGCTGCAGGCGACGCTGAAGAGCGGCTATCGCCACCAGTACGCGAAGCGCGTGCTGTACATCGACGAGGACTCGTGGATGACGCTGCTCGCCGACAACTACGACGCACGCGGCCAGCTGTGGCGGACCAACGTCGCGACGACGCTGTACGCGTATGACGCGAAGACGTTCTACCCGGGCGCCGTGTTCTTCCACGACCTGATCTCCGGCGCGTACATGGCCGACCGCCTGACCAACGAAGGGCCGATGCCGAAGCTCGACAGCAGCCCGCAATTCTCCGAAGCGTACTTCTCGCCGGACGCGATCCGCAGTTCGGGTAACTAAGCGAGCGGCGCGGCACGCCCGCGCCGCAATGCGCCGGAGCCTCGCTCCGGCGCACGACGCCGCCCGGTACGGCGGCCTTTTTCCATTCGAGGGCCCTACCATGTCCAACCGCTTGCACGCGACGCTCGGCGACGAGCTGTACGCCGCGTGGCATTCCCGCGCGCCGGTCGCGCCGCTGTCGGCGCGGCCGCGCCGGCTGTCCCTCGACGATGCGTACCGGATCCAGCAACGCTTCATCGAACGCCGCGTCGAGTGCGGCGAATCGGTGGTCGGCAAGAAGATCGGCGTGACGAGCCAGGCCGTGCAGGACATGCTGAACGTGCGCCAGCCCGATTTCGGCATCCTGCTGTCCGGCATGCACTACGCGGCCGGCGAGGCCATCTCCACCGAGTCGCTGATCGCGCCGCGCGCCGAAGGCGAGATCGCATTCATCCTGTCGCGCGACCTGCGCGGCCCCGGCATCGACCGCACCGACGTGATCGCCGCGACCGCCGCCGTCGCGCCCTGCTTCGAGATCGTCGATTCGCGCATCCGCGACTGGGCGATCCGCATCGAGGACACCGTCGCCGACAACGCGTCGTGCGGCGTGTACGTGCTCGGCGACGCGCGTGTCGACCCGCGCACGCTCGACCTCGCCGCGTGCGAGATGACGATCGACAAGAACGGCGAGCGCGTCGCGCAAGGCCGCGGCGATGCCGCGCTCGGCCATCCCGCCGACGCGGTCGCGTGGCTCGCGAACACGCTCGCCGAATACGACGTGCCGCTGCTCGCGGGCGAGATCGTGCTGTCCGGCTCGCTCGCGAAACTGATTCCGGTCACCGCCGGCGACGCGCTGTCGATGCACATCGCCGGCATCGGCGGCTGCGACGTCCGCTTTATCTAAAGGAACCACGCTAATGAAGAAAATCAAATGCGCATTGATCGGGCCGGGCAACATCGGCACCGACCTGCTGTACAAGCTGCGCCGCTCGCCCGTGCTCGAACCCGTGTGGATGGTCGGCGTCGATCCGGCGTCCGACGGCCTCGCGCGCGCCCGCGAATTCGGCCTGAAGACCACCGACAAGGGTGTCGACGGGCTGCTGCCGCACGTGGCCGACGACGAGATCCGCATCGCCTTCGATGCGACGTCGGCCTATGTGCATCGCGACAACTCCGACAAGCTCACCGCGCTCGGCGTGAAGATGATCGACCTGACGCCCGCGGCGATCGGGCCGTATTGCGTGCCGCCGGTGAACCTCGACGCGCACCTCGGCAGCGCGCAGATGAACGTGAACATGGTGACCTGCGGCGGCCAGGCGACGATCCCGATGGTGTACGCGGTGTCGCGCGTGCAGCCGGTCGCATACGGCGAGATCGTTGCGACCGTGTCGTCGCGCTCGGTCGGCCCCGGCACGCGCAAGAACATCGACGAATTCACGCGCACGACGTCCGGCGCGATCGAACAGGTCGGCGGCGCACGCAAGGGCAAGGCGATCATCGTGATCAACCCGGCCGAACCGCCGCTGATCATGCGCGACACGATCCACTGCCTGACCGACGGCCCGCCGGACGTCGACGCGATCACCGCGTCGGTGCATGCGATGGTCAAGGAAGTGCAGCGCTACGTGCCCGGCTACACGCTGAAGAACGGCCCGGTGTTCGACGGCAATCGCGTATCGGTGTTCATGGAAGTCGAAGGACTCGGCGATTACCTGCCGAAATACGCGGGCAACCTCGACATCATGACCGCCGCCGCGGCCGCCACGGCCGAGCGTTTCGCCGAACAGATGCTGGCCGCCACGGCCGCCACCGCTTGAGTCGAGGAGTCACACGATGTCACTTGCAGGCAAGAAGATCACCGTCCACGACATGTCGTTGCGCGACGGCATGCACCCGAAGCGTCACCAGATCACACTCGACCAGATGCGCAACATCGCGCGCGGGCTCGATGCGGCCGGCGTGCCGCTGATCGAGGTCACGCACGGCGACGGGCTCGGCGGCGCGTCGGTCAACTACGGCTTTCCGGCGCATACGGACGAGGCGTACCTGAGCGCCGTGATTCCGGAACTGAAGCAGGCGAAGGTATCGGCGCTGCTGCTGCCCGGCATCGGCACCGTCGAGCACTTGCGCATGGCGCACGAACTCGGCGTCGGCACGATCCGCGTCGCGACGCACTGCACCGAAGCGGACGTGTCGGAACAGCATATCGGCCTCGCGCGCACGCTCGGGCTCGATACGGTCGGCTTCCTGATGATGGCGCACATGTCGTCGCCCGAGCAGCTCGTCGTGCAGGCGAAGCTGATGGAGTCGTACGGCGCGAACTGCATCTACATCACCGATTCGGCCGGCCACATGCTGCCCGACGACGTGACCGCCCGAATCGGCCAGGTGCGTGCCGCGCTGAAGCCGGAGACGGAACTCGGCTTCCACGGCCACCACAACCTCGCGATGGGCGTGGCCAACTCGGTCGCGGCGGTCGCGGCCGGTGCGAACCGGATCGATGCGGCCGCGGCCGGCCTCGGTGCGGGCGCGGGCAATACGCCGATGGAAGTGTTCGTCGCGGTGTGCGACCGGATGGGGATCGAGACGGGTGTCGACGTGTTCGCGATCTCCGATGTCGCCGAGGATCTCGTCGTGCCGATCATGGACGCGCCGATCCGCCTCGACCGCGATGCGTTGACGCTCGGCTATGCGGGCGTCTACTCGTCGTTCCTGCTGTTCGCGAAGCGGGCGGAAGCGAAGTACGGGATTCCGGCGCGCGACATCCTCGTCGAACTGGGCCGGCAGCGCCTCGTCGGTGGGCAGGAGGACATGATCGAGGATGCGGCGCTGACGATGTCACGGGCGCGGGCGGTAGCGGCCTGATCGTCCGGTCAAGCGTCGGTCATGCGGGACGGGGCTTAGGCTCCGTCTTTTTTTCGTAGAACGGCAATCGCACCGTATTGCAATGGCGTCGCCCCTGACTGGCGACTGGCGACACACCCCGCCGCCAGCAGTCGGCCGCTTACTTCCCGTTCGCATTCACGGCACTCTTGAATGCGGTACCCACGGTGAACTTGACGGTCTTCACCGCCGCAATCCTGATTTCCTCGCCGGTCGCCGGATTTCTGCCGATTCGGGCCGCGCGTTTCCCCTGCCTGAACGATCCGAAGCCGACCAATTGAACGGCGCCGCCGGTGGCAACCGTGCTGACGATCGTATTGATGACCGCATCCACTGCTTCTGTGGCCGCGGACCGGTTTAAACCGGTAGAGAAAACCACGGCGTTGACCAATTCCTGCTTATTCATCAGTGGCTCCTGCGTCGAAGAAAAACCGGTATTCGCATTACCGGACTTGTTGTATTCGCGATGTCTTGCCGCGCCTCGCACGGCGCAACCCCGCAAGGCTGCAGCGCAATGGCGCGGCGCGCATCGTCCAACCGGACCATGTCGCCTCGATCGGGATGGGGCTCTCACGTATTGCACGCGCGCTTCCAATCCGGAAAATGGTAATTCTTCGTCCAGACCGCGCGCGCAAGAAATCCATCGCATAAACGACGTTGTATGAGCGTATACGCGGAGATGGTCCAGCATCACGACGCCCAATTCGAAGTTATACAACTTTGCGTATACGCATGATGCATTTCGTCCAATGGCTCATCGAAGACAACCTATTTACGATCCACCCTCGTTGTCATGAAACCATTCGAACGATGAAGCCGCGGGGAGCGATTCGACCGCAATCGCACGCGGCACCCCCGCCCAGTCGAGTCCCCCTTCTTACCCTCGGGCCATGCATCGCGCGACGCCAGTCGGCCCGCCATCAATCAATACAGGAGACCTCATGAAGTCATTCGCTCGCCGTGCATCGCGCACGTCCGTCAAGCTGATCGCCGCAGCCGCCTGCGTCGCGGCCACCGCACCCGTCTACGCGCAGTCGAGCGTGTCGCTCTACGGTCAGGTCGACGAATGGGTCGGCGCGACCAAGTTCCCCGGCAGCGATCGTGCATGGAACGTGGGCGGCGGCGGGATGTCGACGTCGTACTGGGGCATGCACGGTGCCGAGGATCTGGGCGGCGGCTACAAGGCGATCTTCACGCTGGAGAGCTTCTTCCGCGCACAGAACGGCCAGTACGGCCGCTTCCAGGGCGACACGTTCTTCGCGCGCAACGCGTACGTCGGCATCGATTCGCCGTACGGCACGGTGACGGCAGGCCGTCTGACGACGCACCTGTTCCTGTCGACGATCCTGTTCAACCCGTTCTACGACTCGTACACCTTCTCGCCGATGGTGTACCACGTGTTCCTCGGCCTCGGCACGTACCCGACCTACCCGAGCGATCAGGGCGCGGTGGGCGATTCGGGCTGGAACAACGCGATCGCGTATGCGTCGCCTTCATTCGGTGGCCTGAACTTCGGCGCGATGTACGCGCTCGGCAACACGGCCGGCGACAACCGCTCGAAGAAATGGAGCGCGCAGTTCAACTACGCGAACGGCCCGTTCGCGGCAACGGCCACGTATCAGTACGTGAACTTCAACAACGGCCCGCAGGATCTGAGCGCGCTCGTGGCCGGCATGAAGAGCCAGGGTATCGCGCTGGTCGGTGCAACCTACGACCTGAAGGTCGTGAAGCTGTTCGGCCAGTACATGTACACGAAGAACGACCAAGTCGCGGGCAGTTGGCACGTGAACACCGCGCAGGGCGGCGTGTCGGTGCCGCTCGGCGTCGGCAGCGCGATGGCGTCGTACGCGTATTCGCGCGACGCCGGCGGCCTCGACCAGACGCGCCAGACCTGGGCCGTCGGTTACGACTATCCGCTGTCCAAGCGCACGGACGTCTACGCGGCGTACATGAACGACCACATCAGCGGCCTGTCGAACGGCAACACGTTCGGCGCAGGCATCCGCGCGAAGTTCTGATCGTGGAAATGCCGTGCGCCGGCATCGCGGTTGCGGCGACCGGATGACAAAACGCGGAGCCTCCCGCTCCGCGTTTTGTCTTTCCGACGCGCCGCGACGCCGCGCCGTGCTCAGAACCGGTGCGACGGAATGTTGCCGCCGTCCGCGACCCATTCGGCGCCCGTCACATAGCTCGCCTCCTCGGACATCAGCAACCGCGCCACGCGGCCGATTTCCACCGGGTCGCCAAGCAGCGCCGGCCCGGCATCGCCTGCGCGCAGGTTCGCGTCGGGCACGGCGTCCCGGCGTGCTTCGGTCAGCGCGTCGATGCCGGTCCGGTCGGCAACGCGGCGCGCGTTGCGTCGGCGAGCGCGACGAATGCGTCGAGCCTGCCGCGCCGGCCTGCGGATCGCGCAGCACGACCGTATGCCGCAGCAGTAACGCCGCCGCTACGCGGCGCTGCCGCCCCTCGTCGCGAAGATACGCGCCCAGATGGCGCGGCTCCACGGCGGCATCTTCCCATCCGACTACTGAATCGGGCTTCGCCATGATCGGGGCACCCCAGGCCACACCTTGCGGCAAGCCTTCAGCAACTTCTGGGCCGGCTGGTCGACGCCGATCTGAAAAGAGCCCCGACGCATACAGGCATGCCGCTTGCGCGCCTGCTGCCCTCGCCCTGCTGACACCACGCTGGCAGCAGGCGGCGCTTATGCTCGCAGGATCGCCCGTTCAGGAATGCCGTCCATGGCCCATACCGGAGCACTTTCCGCACTCGCCGGCCGCGTCGTCAAACGGCGCAGCATCACGCTGCTGACGCTGTGCATGGCCGTGCTCGTCGCGCAGGTCGACACGGCCGTCGTCAATCTCGCGACGCGCGCGATCGGCGCGTACTTCCATGCGGGCGTCGGTGCGCTGCAATGGGTCGTCGACAGCTACAACCTCACCTACGCGGTGCTGCTGCTCACCGGCGGCCTGCTCGCCGATCTGCTGGGCCGGCGCCGCATCTTCATCGGCGGCACGGCCGTGTTCACCGTTGCGTCGCTGCTGTGCGCGCTCGCGCCGTCGGTGTCGGTGCTGATCGGCGCCCGCGCGCTGGCCGGCGTCGGCGCGGCGCTGCTGTTGCCGGCGTCGCTCGCGATCGTCCGGGTCGTATGGCGCGATCCGGTCGAGCGCGGCCGCGCGCTCGGCATCTGGGCCGCGTGCAACGGCGTCGCGATGGCGATCGGGCCGACCCTCGGCGGCGTGCTGATCCGGCACTTCGGCTGGCGCAGCATCTTCTTCGTGGTCGTGCCGCTGAGCATCGCGGCGATGCTGCTCGCGGTGCCTGCCGTGCCCGAGTCGTCCGATCCGCGCGGCCGGCACTTCGACGGCGGCGCGCAGGTCACGGGCGCACTCGCGCTCGGCACGCTCGCGTATGCGGCGATCGTGTTCCGCGATTCGCCGGTTGCCAGTGCAATCGCCACCTGCATCGCGATCGCGTCGTTCGTCGCCTTCATCGCGATCGAACGGCGCCACGGCGACGCCGCGCTCGTGCCGCTCGACATCTTCCGGCTCAGCGCGTTTCGCGGCGCGATCGCGGCGACCGCCGGGATGACGTTCGGGATGTACGGTGTGCTGTTCCTGGTGCCGCTGACGTGGCAGAGCAGCGGCCGACTCGATTCGGCCGGCGCGGGCCTCGCGCTGCTGCCGATGGCGCTCGTGTTCGTCGTCGTGTCGCCGTGGTCGGGGCGATTGTCCGAACGGGTCGGCACGCGCGTGACGACGGCCGGCGGTGTCGCCGTGATCGCGAGCGGGCTCGCGGTGATCGGCGCGTGGGCCGCGTCGCCGGACCTGCTCGGCATGGAGATCGGGCTTGCGTTGACGGGGCTCGGAATGGGCGTCGCGACGGGGCCGCTGATGACGGTGGCCGTCGGCGCGGTCGATGTCGCGCGCTCGGGCACCGCGAGTGCGCTGGTCAACGTCGCGCGGATGACCGGTGCGACGCTCGGGATCGCAGTGCTCGGCACGCTGTTCGCGGCCCTGCATGGCGGTATGGCGGGGTTGCGCGCGGCGATGTTCGCCGGTGCGGTGGTGCAGCTGGCGGGGGCAGTTGGAGCGGCGGTCAGCGCGCAGCACGTGCGGCAGTCGGTGTGAGGATGCGTTGGTCGCCATGCAGGTGTCAGTGCGAACCGCATGCGCGGGTGGCGGCCGTTTGCCGTAGCCGGTAATCATCAACCGCCAAGCATCACACGCGAACCGCCATCCACCCGCCGCGTCAGCGATGCTTCCCGTGATGTCTGCGCCGCCGATGCGCTTCACGCGCCTGCAACAGCGCCGGCATCAATTCCTCGATGTACTGCCGTGCCTGCCCGCGCGTGACGACCTCGCTGAAACGTTGGTGGGCCTTGTCGTGGCCGACCAGCGCCGCATGTGCCTTCTTCAGGATATGCAGGTACGCGATCAGGCTCGTGCCGTCGCGCACAGGCAGCGCATCGCGCGGATCCATCGCCGGAGTCGTGTTCATGATCCGATCCTCGCCGGGCAGTCGGTCCGGCAGGTGGCGGTGACGAGCGGCAGCAGATCGTTCGCAAGGCGATCGCGATCGGTCAGCGGCGACAGGCCGAACAGCCTTCCTAGCGTCGCGACCACCGAGCTGTGATCGTACGGCGTGTGATCGACCTGCCCGGCCGCGACCCACGGCGACACGATGATCGCCGGCACGCGTACGCCGTACACGTCGAACCCGAAGCCGCTCGCGTTCAGCGTTGCGGCCGCCCCGTCGTTCGGCGGCGCCGCCGCACCGGGCCTGACCGAATCGTAGAAGCCGCCGTGCTCGTCGTAGACGATCACGAGCAGGCTGCTGTTCCAGACCGGTGAATTGCGGATCGCGTCGTACACGCGCGCGGCGAGCTGGTCCCCGCCGGGCAAGCCGTCCATCGGATGATGCGAACTGCCGTTCTCATAGGTGCCGTGCACGATGTCGCCGTAGCCCGGTTCGATGAGCGTGTAGCGCGCGGTATAGCCGGCCGCGAGATCGGCTTCGAAGTGCGCGAGATCGTCGACGTCGAAGAAGCTCACGCCCTTCAGCGATGCGACCTGCGGCACGTGGCCGAGCGGGTCGCCCGACTGGTCCTGGTAGATGCGCCAGTTGTCGTCGCCGAGCGCATCGAAGATCGAGCCCTTCGGATAGTGGAAGCCGTCGAACGTATCCCATCCGGCCATTTCTTCCTTGGTCGGCGAATGGTCGAGCCCGGCCGACGACGCGCCATGCAGGAAGAAGCGGTTTGGCCAGGTCGGCCCCGGCATCGACGCGTGCCAGCGGTCGCACAGCACGAACGCGTTCGCGAGCGCATACAGCGACGGCGCGTGCGTGCGGATATCGGCGCCCTGCATGATCAGGCCCGCATTGCCGGCTTGCGGCGGCGTGCCTTCGGAATGCGACGTCGCGTAGTTCGACACGAAGCCCGAATTGTCGACGTTCGGATACGGCTGCCCTTTCACGAACGGCACGCCTGCGCCGCAGAGCTGCTCGAGCACGTCGGTGAATTCATGGCACGGGTCGGTCGGCATCTGGTCCGGCGCGCCGCCGCCGAACGGATAGACGGTGCCGCCGTACGCATTGTTGTCGGCCGGCGACGCGGCCGTGATGCCGGCGATGCCCGACAGCGCGAACAGATGGTCGAACGAGCGGTTCTCGAGCATCAGCACGAACACGTGCTGAATGCGATCCTGAACCGCCGGGGCTGCGGGAGCGGAAGAAGATGCGGGGGCTGCGTCTGCACTCATGGCGCCTCCTGGCGTCGCGCGACGAATGTCCGGCTGGCACGATCGTCGGCCCGCTGAAAGCAACTGAACCGCTCGAAAGCCTGGCGCGCGGGCCGCGAATTGCCGACGAGTGTACGACCGCGCCGGCTCGCGCGTAAAGACGCATGAGATGCATCACCCACGCAGCACGCCAACCGTTGACTTTCGCCGGACGGCCCGATACGATCAATCCACTTTCAAGACGCCCTCCCGGTCCGCCGGGAGGGCGTTTCGTTTTGGTTCCGCCAACCAAAAGGAAACCCCTTGAAATGAACCTGATCACGCCCGTCGTCTCCCGCCCCGGCCTCGGCTACCTGCAACACGGCACCGGCCCCGAATGCGTGATGGTCCTGCACGACTGGCTCGGCGACCATACGAACTACGCGGCGCTGCTGCCCTATCTGGACGACACGGCCTTCACGTACGTGTTCGCCGACCTGCGCGGCTACGGACGATCGCTCCATCTGAGCGGCGCGTACACCGTCGACGAGATCACGGCCGACTGCCTTGCGCTCGCCGACCAGCTCGGCTGGCCACGCTTTCACATCGTCGGCCATTCGATGACGGGCATGGCGACGCAACGCATCGCCGCCGACGCGCCATCACGCATCAAGAGCGCGATCGCCGTGTGCCCGGTGTCGGCGGCCGGCAATCGCCTGAGTGACGACGCGCGTGCGTTCTTCGCGAGCACGACCGTCGACGACGACGCATTGCGCCGGCTCGTGCGGTTCGTCACGGGTGGCTTGTCGGCGCGCTGGGCCGAGCTGAAGCTGCGACAGAATCGCGAACGCGTGGCGCCCGCCTGCCGGCTTGCGTATCTCGACATGCTGACCGGGACGAATTTCGTCGACGACATCCGCGGCCTCGACACACGCTATCTGGTGATCGTCGGCGACAAGGATCCGGGGCTCGACGAAGCGGCGATGCACGCGACGTTTCTCGCCTGGCACCCGAACGCACGGCTGCTGAACATTCCGAATTGCGGGCACTACCCGATGCAGGAATGTCCGCCGTATTTCGCGACGATCGTGGAAGATTTCCTGCGGGACGCGGCCGCTTGAGCGTTGCACACGCATCGCGACCGAAGAAGATGACCTTGGCCGCCGCGGCGTAACGACGCCGCCGGCGACCGACGAACGGTGCGAATCGCGCCGTCCATCCGGTGTGTCCGGCCGCATGACGGGGCCGGACGAGTGGCGATCGGAGTCGCGTTGCGCGCCCGATCGTTACTGCTTAGCGACGCGGTTGCCCGGTGCGCGGCGGACGCGGCGAGTTCGCGTCCTTGTGACGGAAGTTGATGCGGCCCTTCGTCAGGTCGTACACCGACAGTTCCAGCGTCACACGGTCACCCGCGAGAATGCGGATGTGGTTCTTGCGCATGCGGCCCGACGCATACGCGCCGACCACGACGCCGTTTTCCAGCGTGACACGGTATTTGCTGTCCGGCAGCACTTCGTCGACGATTCCGTCCAGTTCCAGCAGTTCTTCTTTTGCCAAACCAATTCCTCCAGACAAGGTGAATGACCGCGGCCGCGGCGAACTCACCGGCGCCGTGTCCCGCAACGGGGTCGGCGGCCGGCAGGATGCCGGGTATCAATTCGTTCAGACGGGCGACAGGCCTGTCTTGCAATCGGAGCCCGGCGCGTTGCGGCGTTCGGGCGGTCAGTGGCGGCGGCGCGATGAGCACCGCGCATAGATCGGGACCGCGCCGCGTACGACATGGCGACGGTCTACTCGGGTTGCAGCATGGGCCGCTGGCGATGCGGAGTGCGCGTCGCGAGGGCGTTGAATCGCATGTCGTACGGACCTGCGATGGATGAGAGAAGCACACGACCGATGCATCGTGAGTACCGCGATGCATCGGTCGTGTGCGTCGGAACGCGCAGGACACTGGCCAGGGCCGGTGCCCGCGCGACATCCGTCCGGCAGCGGCCGCCGATTGGCGACCGATGCCGACGCGGCTTACTGCGGCGTGATGTTCGACGCTTGCAGACCCTTCGGGCCACGCTTCACTTCGTAGCTGACCTTCTGGCCTTCGGCCAGGGTCTTGAAACCCGTGCCACGGATTTCAGAGAAATGGGCGAACAGATCGTCGCCGCCGTTGTCCGGGGAGATGAAACCAAAGCCTTTGGTTTCGTTGAACCACTTGACGGTACCGGTATCCACAAATACTTCCTTAATACGAATGAATGAACTTGCGCCCATGACGGGCACAGAAAGAATCAAAGAGGGAGAGACCAACGACTGCCGCACAACACCGTGCGGCCAATGATGAGCAATCGAGCTTCTTGAAGACTTCGGTCTAGGACACTACGCGGTCCCGACCGACTCGTCAAGCCCTTTCGGTGCGGCGTTCCCGAACGGTATCGCGCCGCGCCTTGCCTGGCGGGCGTTAGCGGCAATCCGGGGGGGGGGCGCAACGTTGCGCCCCCCTTTTTGCCCCGCCGCCGTTATTGCGGCTCGAACACGTGATGCAGCGGCGGCGGCGTCTCGCCGTCGCGAATCGTCATCTCGAACGCCTTGCGCGCGACGCTCGACGATCGCACGTCGGCCGCGTCGAGATAGAACTGCGAATACCAGTCGCGCATCTGGTACAACGGCCCGTCGCCTTCGCACAGCAGCGGGTTGTCGATGCGCGTCTTGCTGTGCCAGATGTCGACGTCCTCGTAGAACGCGCGCTGCGCCTCCTTCACGTACGCGTTCGCGATCTCCATGTTCTGCGCGTCGTCGAGCCCGGCGACCTTCTTCACGATCACGCCGTAGCGCAGCTCGAAGCTGTTCATGTCGATCGGCACGTGGCAGTTCAGCAGCACCGAATGGATCGGCTGCCCGTTGCTCTGCCCGGTCATCTGCGTGATGTGCACGGCCGGCCCGAAATACGTCGACAGCGCGGTCAGGCTGTCGCCGCCGAGCTTCTCGCTGCGGCCGACCATCAGCTGCGTCGCCTTGTGATCCTCGAACAGGTTCGCGAAATAGTCGATCGGCGCATGGTGCACGGTCGCGAAGTGAGCAACATCCGAGATGTTGTCGACCAGTTCGCGGCAGTTGGCCTGAATCACCATCTTGTCGACGACCCAATCCGACCATTCGTCCGAGAAGCACACGTCCAGGCGCGGAATCGCGACTTCCGGCGGCGGCGCATTGCCTTCGGGGTCGTTCCACACGAACAGCAGGTTGTTCTCCTCGCAGGTCGGCCATGCGCCGATGCGCGCCTTCGGCGGGATCCGCTTGCAGTACGGGATCGACGCGCACTGCCCTTCGCCGCTCCATGCCCAGCCGTGGAACGGGCAAACCAGGTTGTCGCCCTGCACCGTGCCAAGGCTCAGGTCGGCACCCATGTGCGGGCAGTACGCGTCGACGACGTTGACCTTGCCGGTCGAATCCGCGAACGCGGCGAGCTTGCGGCCGAAGACGTTCAGCGTATGCGGCTTGCCGTCCTTGTAGTCGCGGGCGAGGCCGAGGCAGTGCCAGCCGCGCGCATAGCGCTGCGCGAGCGGCTGGGCTTCGATCTTGTAAGGGCGTGCGGACATTTCGGTTGACTCCTTTGGGGGGGACGCGCGGCGGCCCGCCGCGCACCGGGGTAACGAGGATGGCGTCGCTCAGCGCGCCGGATTGCCGGATTCGAGCGCGCGCGTCGGCTTGAGCGCGGACGTCGGCGCGGCCTGCTGCGGCGTCGACTGAGGCTGAGGCTGCGGCTGTGACACCACGCGGCGCTCGGCCCGCTCGACGCCGAGCCATGCGGCAAGTGCCGGCAGCAGGAACACCGCGCCGAACAGGTTCACGAGGAACATGAACGCGAGCAGCACGCCCATGTCGACCTGGAACTTCAGCGCGGAGAACGCCCACGTGCCGACGCCGATGAACATCGTGACGGCCGTGAACAGCGCCGCGGTGCCGCGCTGGCGCATCGCATCGGCGAACGCGTCGGGCAGCGTCGCGCCGTGGCGGATGTCGTGCTGCAGACGCTCGTACAGGTAGATCCCGTAGTCGACGCCGACCCCGACGCCGAGCGTGATCACCGGCAGCGTCGCGACCTTCAGCCCGATGCCGAGCCGCGCCATCACCGCGTTACAGAGAATCGACACCAGCGTGAGCGGCACGATGATGCACAGCACCGCGCGCCACGAGCGGAACGTGAGCGCGCAGAGCAGCGCGATCGCACCGAAGATCGACATCAGCATCGCGATCTCCGCGTCGCCGACCGCCTCGTTGGTCGCGGCCATCACGCCGACGTTGCCGCCGGCGAGCCGGAACGCGACGTTCGGCGTCGGGTTCTCGGCCGCGTAGCGCTTGATCTCGTCGACGATGTGCGCGATGGTCGTGCCTTCGTGGTTCTTCGTGTAGATCAGCACCTGGATCGCCTTGCAGTTCGCGGTGTTCATCCCGTTGTCGGGGTCGAACGCGTTGGCGCCCTGCGTGAGCCCGTCGCTGGAGCGCGGCAGTGCGGCCCAGCGCGGATTGCCTTCGTTGAACGCGGCGATGAACACCTTGCCCTGCGACGCGACGCTCGTCACCGACTGCACGCCGGCCACGCCGCGCATGTTCATCTCGAACTTCTCGATCGCGCTCATCACCGGGTAATGCAGGCACGCATCGTCGAAGCCGGTCGTCTCGACGATCACCGACAGCACGTCGACGCCGATGTTGTACTGGTGCGTGATCGCCGCGTTGTCGACGTTGTAGCGCGAGTTCGCGCGCAGCTCCGGCGCGCCGGTGCCGATGTCGCCGATCGCCAGCTTGCGCGATTCGAGCGTGCCGCAGGCGAGCAGCGCGAGCGCCACCGCGAACACGCCGAGCGCCGGCCCCGGCCGCGCGAACAGCGCGAAACGCGACCACATCGGGCTGCCGCCGGCCGCCGCCGTGCGCTGCGCGCGGGCCAGCGTGCCGCGTTCGAGGCGCGTGTACGACAGCAGGATCGGCAGGAACACCTTGTTGGTGACGATCATCAGCAGCACGCCGAGGCACGCGGTGATGCCGAGCTCGCGCACGATGTCGATCCTGATCCGCATGATCACCATGAAGCCGAGCGCATTGGTCAGCAGCGCGACCGTGCCCGGCACGAACAGCTTGCGGAACGCGTCGCGCGCGGCTTCGACCGACGTGGCGCCGCGCACCAGCGCCTGCTTCCACGCATTGGTCATCTGCACCGCGTGCGACACGCCGATCGAGAAGATCAGGAACGGCACCAGGATCGACATCGGGTCGATGCCGAGCCCGAGCAGCGGCAGCGCGCCGAGCAGCCAGACGACCGGCAGCAGCGCGACGACGAGCGCCAGCACGGTGGTCTTGATCGAGCGCGTATAGGCGAACAGCAGCGCGGCCGTCACGAGGAACGCGAGCGCGAAGAACGCCATCACGCCGGCGATACCCGCCTCCACGTCGCCGACCAGCTTCGCGAAGCCGATGATGTTCACGTCGATGCCCTGCTTCGCGTACTTCGCGCGGATGTCCTCGAGCTGGCGCGCGACCGCGCTGTAGTCGAGCCGCTTGCCGGTGGCGGGATCGGTCTCGCGCAGCTCCGCGCGAATCAGTGCCGACTTCAGGTCGTTGCCGACGAGGCGGCCGATCTGGCCCGAACGCGCGACGTTGCGGCGCACCTTCGCGAGATCGTCCGGGTTCGCGCTCGAGAACTGGCCGGGCACGACCACGTCGCCGCGAAAGCCGGCCTCCGTCACCTCGGTGTAGTGGACGTTCGGCGTGAACAGCGAGAACACGCGCGAGCGGTTCACGCCGGGGATGAAGAACACGTCGTCGGTCGCGTGGCGCAGCGCATCCATGAACCGCTGGTTGTAGATGTCGCCGTCGCCTTTCCAGCGCAGGCTGACGAGGATCGTGTTGGCGCCCGGGAACGCGCCCGCGTAGCGCTCGAACACCTGCATGTACGGGTGCTGCATCGGGATCATCTTGTTGAAGCCCGGATCGAGCTTCAGGCGCGTCGCGGACAGGCCGAGCGCGAGCGTCACCGCGACGCACAGCAGCATCAGCAGCCGGCGCTGCCGGATGATCGTGTCGGCGCAGCGTTCGACGAACGCGGCAAGGCGCGAGGCAGGCGCGGCTTCAGTGGGACGTGACAGGTCGTTCATGGATTTCTCGAATCTGGGCTGACGATGCGGTCGATGCGGACCGGCGAAGTGATGCGAACGGAAACGGGCGACCGCAAGCGCCGCCGCGTCCCGGCATCAGGACGGCGATGCGGCGAGCGGCGCGACGCCGGCCTCGCCGCCGAGCAGCAGCGCGCCGTGGCCCATGTCGAGCACGGCCGCGAGGCTCTGCACGCCGCCGAGCTTGCGCACGTCGAAGGTCAGGCCGCCGTCGCGCGACGCGACGATCGCGCCGCCCTGCCCGACCAGCACGAGTTCGCCGTCGGAAAGCTGGGTCGCGCCGAAGTACGACACCGGGATATGGCTGTCGACGTGCGTCCAGGTCGTGCCGCGATCGGTGCTGCGCAGCACGTTGCCGCGCATCCCGTACGCGACCCAGTCGCCGTTCGCGAGCATCAGCGCGCCGAACAGCGAACCGGCGTACGGCGACGGCAGCTTGTCCCAGGTGGCGCCGTTGTCGGTCGAGCGCAGCAGCGTGCCGCTCTCGCCGGCGATCAGCAGGTTGCCGTGGCCGTCGCCGACGATCGCGTTCAAGTGGCGGTCGCCCGCCGGCGTCTTCACCGTCTGCCACGTGAGCCCGGCATCGTCCGAGCGCAGCAGCTGGCCGAAGCTGCCGGCCACGAACAGCGGGCCGGCGGCGGTGCCCCATACGGACAGCAGCGGATCGGAATGCGCGTGGTCCATGTGGACTTCGCGCCAGTGCAGGCCCGCATCGTCGCTGCGCACGATCCGGCCGTCATGGCCGACCGCGATCCCGAGCGTCGGCGTGATGAAGCTCACCTGCGTGAGCGTCGAGCCCTGGTCGGGCGTGACCGACGCCGGCCGCCACTGGCGGCCCGCATCGTCGCTCAACAGGATCACGCCGCGCTCGCCGACCGCGACGATGCGTGTGCCGGCCCGCGCGAGCCCGTTGATCTGCAGCCGGTCCGCGTGGATCGCGGTGACCGGGAACGCCGGCAGCGGCCGCGGCGAAAACGCGAACACCGCGGCGCCGAGCACCAGCGCCGACATCGCGAGTCCTGGCAAAGTACGTTTCATCGGTTGTCTCCTGTCTCTGCGACCGGCCCGGGTCCGCGCCGACGCGCTCGCCCTGCCGCTGCAAGTCTCCGGGCCGTCGGTCGTTGCCGCGGCCTCGAAGGGTCCCGAATGGATGGCGGCCGAACCGGTTGTTCGATTCGCCGCCGCGACGACTATCGTGATTCGCCGATCTCGAACAGCGCGGCCGCGCCCATCCCGCCGCCGATGCACATCGTCACGACCGCATGCCGCACGCCGCGGCGCGCGCCTTCGAGCAGCGCATGCATCGTCATCCGCGTGCCGGACATGCCGAACGGATGGCCGAGCGCGATCGCGCCGCCGTCGACGTTCAGCCGCGCGTCGGGGATGCCGAGCGTGTCGCGGCAATAGAGCGCCTGGCACGCGAACGCCTCGTTCAGCTCCCACAGCCCGACGTCGCGCACGGTCATCCCGAAACGCTCCAGCAGCTTCGGGATCGCGAACACCGGGCCGATGCCCATCTCGTCCGGCTCGCAGCCGGCCACGGCCAGGCCGCGGAACGTGCCGAGCGGCGTGAGCCCGCGGCGCACCGCCTCGGTACGCGACATCACGACCACGGCCGCCGCACCGTCCGACAGTTGCGACGCGTTGCCGGCCGTCACGAACTCGCCCTGCTCGACGACCTTGCCGCCGCTCCACGACGGCTTGAGCCCCGCGAGCCGTTCGGCCGTCGTATCGGCTCGCACGCCTTCGTCGCGGGCCGCGTGCACGTCTTCGTGGCCGGTCGGGTTGCCTTCCTTGTCGAACAGCGCGCGGCGCACGTCGAGCGGTGCGATTTCCGCGTCGAAGCGGCCGGCCGCCTGTGCGTCGGCCGTGCGCTGGTGGCTCTGCAGCGCGAATTCGTCCTGCGCGGCGCGCGAGATGCCGTAGCGGCGCGACACGATCTCGGCGGTTTCCATCATCGCCATGTACGCTGCGGGCTGGTGATCGAGCACCGCCTGCGAACGTGCGCGGTAGCCGTTCTTGTGCTTGTTCTGCGTGAGCGAGATCGACTCGACGCCGCCCGCGACGACGATCCGCGCGTCGCCCGCGCCGATGCTGCGTGCGGCGCTCGCGATCGACATCAGGCCCGACGAGCACATCCGGTCGATCGCCATGCCGGGCACCGATGCCGGCAGCCCCGCCGCCGCCGCCGACAGGCGGCCGATGTTGTAGCCCTGCGTGCCTTGCTGCGCGGCGCAGCCGATCAGCACGTCGTCGACGTCGGCCGGTGCGACGCCCGCACGCTCGAGCGCGGTGCGCACGACGTGGCCGCCCAGCGCGGGCGCCTCGGTGTCGTTGAACATGCCGCGAAACGCCTTGCCGATCGGCGTGCGTGCGACGGAAACGATGACTGCGTCTTCCATGAGCTGGCTCTCTGAATCTGGATCTAGAAGTAATAGCGGCTGATCGTGTCGGCGACGCAGCCGGGTTTGGCCTCGCCTTCGATCTCGACG
Organism: Burkholderia sp. JKS000303; assembly: GCF_002563755.1. NCBI lineage: Bacteria > Pseudomonadati > Pseudomonadota > Betaproteobacteria > Burkholderiales > Burkholderiaceae > Burkholderia > Burkholderia sp. JKS000303. The sequence goes on along the minus strand of NZ_PDBZ01000001.1, from coordinate 3,803,092 downwards.
GTCACGCGGACCCACGCCTGCACGCCGCCGTCGAGCGGCTCGACGCGCAGCAGCTCGCCGACGCCGCGCACGCGTGCGCCGACCTTCACCGGCGCCGGGAAGCGGATCCTGTCGCAGCCATAGTTCACGCCGAGCCGCGCGCCGTCGATGCGCACGATCTGCGGCAGGAAATAGTTGACGAGCGACAGCGTCAGGTAGCCGTGCGCGATGCATGCGCCGAACGGGCCGTCCTTCGCGCGCACCGGGTCGACGTGCACCCACTGGTGATCGCCCGTCGCGTCGGCGAAGCCGTCGATGCGGATCTGGTCGATCGCGAGCCACGCGCTCGCGCCGAGCGTGTCGCCGACGGCCGCCGCGAGTTCGCCGGGATGCGCGAACACGCGGGGCGTCGCGCGCACGGGGTCGAGGGACGTATCCATCATGCGTGCTGGCTGCTGACCGACAGCACTTCGCCGGTCATGTACGACGCGTAATCGCTTGCTAGGAACACCATCACGTTCGCGACCTCCCAGACTTCGGCGGCGCGCCCGAAGGCTTCGCGCGACGCCAGTTGATTCAGCAGGTCGGCCGGAGCCGACTTCTTCAGAAAATCGTGCATCGCGATGCTCGGCGCGACTGCGTTGATGCGCACCCCGTACGGCGACGCTTCGAGCGCCGCGCAACGCGTGAGCGCCATCACGCCCGCCTTCGCCGCCGCGTAGTGCGCCTGTTCCGCCTGCGCGCGCCAGCCGAGCACCGATGCGTTGTTGACGATCGCGCCGCGGCCACGGGCCTGCATGTGCGGCAGCATCGCGCGCGTCATCCGGAACGTCCCGGTCAGGCTAATGTCGATCACCCGCGACCATTCGGCATCGTCCATTTCGATGATGCGTTTCGCCCCGCCGAGCCCGGCGTTGTTGATCAATACGTCGACGCCGTCGAGCTTGTCCTGCGCGTCGGCGACGAGCGCCTGCACGTCGTCTTCCACCGCGACGTTGCACAGGCGGCCGTAGATCTGCTGCAGCCCCGTTTCGGCCCGCAGCGTCTCCACGGCTTGTTCGAGACGCTTCTCGTGGATGTCGGAGATGAACAGCGCGCGGCAGCCTTCCTCCGCGCAACGGCGCGCGGCCGCGAAGCCGATGCCGGCGCCGGCGGCGGCCGTGATCAGCACCGATTTGCCGGCGAGCAACTGATGGCCCGGCACGTAGGCCGGCGCTTTCTGGATCTGGGGTTCGGTCATGCTTGTCCTCTAGGTGCTGTTCCCGCTAATAACGGGCTTGCGAACGTGCCTTGCCGGCTGCATTGCAAGAAGCAAGGAGCGCCGTTTTGCCGTGCCAAACAAGCGACGCGCGACGCCGCAAAGCGGCCGGCAAGGCACGTTCCCGTGATTAAAAAAATTCCTTTGTGGGGCTGGCCGCCAGAAGGGCCGATCGCCGCGTCATGCTCCTCGCGAATACGTCGAGTACTCGCTTCGCCGCAATCCTTGCGCTCGGCCCTTCTGGCGGCCAGCGCAAGCCCGTTATTAGCTGGAACAGCCCCTTGGTTCTCTGGGCATGCCGAGCCCGCGCTCGGCCATGATGTTCAGCTGGATTTCGTTGGTGCCGGCGTAGATCGTGTCCGCACGGGAGAACAGGAATACGCGCTGCAGATGGGCGAGCTTCTCGTCGACCGGGTCGATCACGTTCGCGCGGGGCCCGAGCGCATCCATCGCAAGCTGGCCGAGGTCGCGGTGCCAGTTCGACCAGAAGTACTTGTAGATCAGCGCCTCGCGGCGCAGCGGTGCGGTGGCGCCGCCGTTCGCGTCGTCCGCGCCCGACAGCATCCGCAGCGCGTTGTAGCGCATCACGCGCAGCCCGGCCCACGCACGGCCGATCCGCTGGCGCAGCACCGGGTCGCGATCGGCGCCGGATTCGCGCGCGGCGTCGATCACCCATTCGAGTTCGCGCACGAACTGCATCTGCTGGCCGAGCGTCGACATGCCGCGCTCGAAGCCGAGCAGCGTCATCGCGATTCGCCAGCCGTCGCCGGGTGCGCCGACGAGGTCACGTGCTTCCGCACGCGCACCGTCGAAGAACACTTCGTTGAATTCGGTGCCGCCGTTGAGCTGCTTGATCGGGCGGATCTCGATGCCCGGCTGGTCAAGCGGCATCAGCAGGAACGACAGCCCCTTGTTGCCCTTCGAAGCAGGATCGGTGCGCGCGAGCACGAAGATCCAGTCGGAGTCGTGTGCGAGCGACGTCCATACCTTCTGGCCGTATACGCGCCACGTGCCGTCCGCGTCCTGTTCGGCGCGCGTGCGCACGTTCGCGAGATCCGAGCCCGCGCCCGGTTCCGAATAGCCCTGGCACCAGAACTGCGTGCCCGCGAGAATCCCCGGCAGGAAGCGCGCCCGCTGGTCGTCGGTGCCGCACGCGACGAGCGTCGGCCCGAGCAGCCCTTCGCCGATATGCCCCATCCGGCCGGGGCCGCCGGCGCGTGCGTATTCCTCGTGGAAGATCACCTGCTCGGCGACCGTGAAGCCGCGGCCGCCCGCATCGGTCGGCCAGCCGAGGCCGGTCCAGCCGCCTTCGGCGAGTTCCCGCTCCCACGCCTTGCGCAGCTCGGGAAAGGCTTCCTCGTCGCCGGGGCCGCCACGATATTTCAGGCACGCGAATTCGCCGGACAGGTGCGATTGCACCCAGTCGGCGACTTCGTGCCGCAATTGCTGTTCGCGCGTTTCGCTGTTCATTGGAGGGCTCCGGTGCGCGCGGCGGACGGATGCGTGGCGATCGCAGCCGACGGCGATGCGAGCACCGCGTCATGCTGCGACGTGCCGCCGTCGATCGCATGGCGTGCGATCCATTCGAGCAGTTGCGGCGTGCTGCCGAACTGCGCGCCCGACGCCTGCGCGCGCTTGAAATAGAGATGCGGGTCGTATTCCCATGTGAAGCCGACGCCGCCGTGCAGCTGGATCGCCTCCTGTGCGCAGAATGCATACGCGTCGTTGGCGGCGGCCTTCGCGGCCGCGACGTCGGCGCGCAGCGCCGCACCGGGCACGCCGCTGCCGGCTTCCGCGTCCCACGCATGCGCCGCGCCGAACACGGCCGAGCGCGCGGATTCGATCAGCACCATCATCTGTGCGCAGCGATGCTTGACCGCCTGGAACGACGCGATCGCGCGGCCGAACTGCACGCGCTGGCCCGTGTAGTCAAGCGTCAAATCGAGGCATTGCTGTGCGCCGCCGAGTTGTTCGGCAGCCAGCGCGAGCGCTGCGAACCATGCGGTGCGTTCGAGCAACTTCGCGGCAGCGGCCCCGCTCGCGAACAGCGCATCGCGGCTCACGCGGGCCTCGTCGAGGACGATGCGCGCGATCGGCCGCGTCGCGTCGAGCGTGTCGAGCGGCGTGACGCTCAGGCCGGCCGCGCTTGCAACGTCGATCGCAAACAGCCCCATCGCCTGCCCTTCATTCGCAATCCGTGCCGGAATCAGCAGCAGGTCGGCGCGCGCGCCGTCGATCACCTGTTCGATCGTGCCGGACAGCGTGTAACCGCCCGCCGCTTCATCCGCGACCACCGGCAACTGCCATGAATCGGTCGGCAACGCGAATGGCAATGCCAGCGTCGCGCTGCATGCGCCTTCGGCAATCTTCGCGAGCCAGCCGGTGACAGCGGCCGTATCGGCGCAGCCGGCCAGCGCGGTCGCGGCCAGGCACGCGGTCGAAAAGTACGGCACGCACGCGACGCGCCGGCCGAGCTGCTCCATCAGCAGCGTCTGTTCGAGCGCGCCGAGCCCCATCCCGCCCGCCGCTTCGGGCAGCGACAGCGCATTCCAGCCGAGCTCGCCGGCCAGTGCGCGCCACAGCGCGTCGTCGCGACCGGCCGATTGCTCGATTGCGCGGCGCACGTCGGCGGACGCGCTGCGTTCCGCGAGCACGTCGGCCGCCGCGTCGCGGATCATCGCCTGTTCGTCGGTGAGCGCCAGATCCATCTGTCAGCTCCCGTACACGCGCTGCGCGGGCCGCGCGTCGGCGAGCAACTGCGTGACCGCCGGGCCGACCTCGGCCGGCGCCCAGCGCGCGCCGCGATCGACGCTCGGGCCGGTGCGCCAGCCTTCGGCGACCGCGATCATCCCGCCCGCCACCTCGAACACCTGGCCCGTCACGTCGGCCGACGCTGCGCTGCCGAGCCACACGACGAGCGGCGCGACGTTGGCCGGATCGAAATAGTCGAAGCCGCCGTCCGAGGGTTTCTTCATCATGTCGGCGAACACGCCTTCGGTCATCGACGTGCGTGCGGCCGGCGCGAGTGCGTTCACGCGCACGCCGTAGCGCTGCAGCTCGACCGCCTGCATCAGCGTGAGCGCGGCGATGCCGGCCTTCGCCGCGCCGTAGTTCGACTGGCCGATCGAGCCTTGCAGCCCGGCGCCGGAACTCGTGTTGACGATGCGCGCGTCGACCGGCTTGCCGGCCTTCGCGGCGTCGCGCCACACGCGCGCCAGCACGTTCGACAGACAAAAGTGACCGCGCAGGTGCACGCGCATCACGTCGTCCCAGTCGGCCTCGTTCATGCTGGTGAACATCTTGTCGCGGCAGATGCCGGCGTTGTTCACGAGCACGTGCACGTCGCCGAATGCTTCGCGTGCGGCATCGACGATCCGCTGCGCGGTGTCGAGCTTCGTGATGTCGTCCGCGCTCGCGAGCGCGCGGCCGCCGCGTTGCGCGATCTCGTCGACGACCGCTTGCGCGGCGTCGTGCCGGATGTCGTTGACGACGACCGCCGCGCCTTCGGCCGCGAACGCCAGCGCGTATTCGCGCCCGAGCCCGCCGCCCGCGCCGGTGATGATGACGGTGCGTCCGTTACAGATTCCCATGCTCATGCCTCGTGGATCGTGAAGGTGACGCGCTCACAGGCGCTCGATGATCGTGACGTTCGCGAGACCGCCGCCTTCGCACATCGTCTGCAGCCCGTAGCGGCCGCCCGTGCGCTCCAGCTCGTGCAGCAGCGTCGTCATCAGCCGCGCGCCGGTCGCGCCGAGCGGATGGCCGAGCGCAATCGCGCCGCCGTTCGGGTTGGTCTTTTCATGCGGGAAGCGCGTGTCGGCGAGCCACGCCTGTGCGACCGACGCAAATGCCTCGTTCAACTCGACGACGTCGATCTGCGACCAGTCGAGCCCGCTCTTCTTCAGCGCGGCCTTGGTGGCCGGGATCGGCGCGGTGAGCATCCACAGCGGATCGTCGCCGAGCACGCTCAGGTGATGGATCCGGGCGCGCGGCGTGAGGCCGTAGCGCTTGAGCGCGTCTTCCGACACGATCAGGAGCGCGGCGGCCGCATCGCAGGTCTGGCTCGCGACGGCGGCCGTCAGCGAGCCGCCCGGTGCGAGCGGCTCCAGCGTGGCCATCCTTTCCAGCGACGTGTCGGGGCGCGGCGTCTCGTCGTGGAACACGCCTTCGAGCGGCACGATTTCCCGCTTGAAATGGCCGGCCTCGATCGCCGCGATCGCGCGGCGGTGGCTCTCCAGCGCATAGCGCTCCATCGCGTCGCGCGACAGGTTCCAGTGATCGGCGATACGCTGCGCGGCGACGAACTGCGACACCGACGCATCGCCGAAGCGCGCGCGCCAGCCGACGCTGCCCGAGAACGGGTCGGTGAAGCCGAGCGGCGCCGCGCAGGTCATCGCCGACGAGATCGGGATCTGCGTCATCGTCTGCACGCCGCCCGCGACGACGACGTCCTGCACGCCGCTCATCACGGCCTGCGCGGCGAAGTGCACCGCCTGCTGCGACGAGCCGCACTGGCGGTCGACCGTCACGCCCGGCACCTGCAGCGGCAGCCCCGCGGCAAGCCAGCAGGTGCGCGCGATGTTGCCCGCGAGCGGGCCGATCGTGTCGACGCAGCCGAACACCACGTCGTCGTAGTCATCGGCCGGGATCGCGTTGCGTTCGACGAGCGTCTTCAGCACGAAGCCGCCGAGGTCCGCCGCATGCACGTGCGCGAGCCCGCCCTTGCGGCGGCCGGTCGGCGTGCGCAGCGCGTCGACGATATAGGCTTGTTTCATCAGTTGGTTTCCTCGAAATCGAAGGTCTGCGCGGGGCCGATCGGCAATGCGTCGCCGAGGATCGCGTCGGTCACGCGGGCCTTGTGGAATGCGGTGTCGCCCCAGCTGCCGGACAGCGCCCAGATCCGCTTCATGAAGATCTGCAGATCGAGCTCCCACGTGTAGCCGATCGCGCCGTGCACCTGCATCGTGTGACGCGCGGCCAGTTGCGCGGCCGAGGTCGCCGCGAGCTTCGCGTGCGACACCAGCACGGCACGCTGCGGGTGATCGTCGGCGATCGCCTGCGCGGCGCGTGCTACCACCGGACGCGCGAACTCGTAGCGGATCGCGACGTCGGCGAGCAGGTGCTTGAGCGCCTGGTACGAGCCGATCGCCTTGCCGAACTGCTTGCGCTGCGCGCTGTAGTCGATCGCGACGTCGAGCACGCGCTGCGTGAGGCCGAGCAGCTGCGCGGCCACCGCGAACGCGCCGTGGTCGAGCGCGCGATCGAGCAGCGGCGCGGCTTCATCGGCACCCGCGATGCGGGTGCTTGCCGACGGTTCCCAGTCGAGCGTGAACAGGCGCCGCGACGGGTCGACGCTGTCGACCGCACGCCATGCGCACTGCGCGGGATCGACCCGGTGCAGCTCGCCGCGGTGCTCGCACAGCAGCGCTTGCGCGACGTGCACGTCGGCCGCATACGGGTTCACCGGATGCACGAGCGCGACGCGCGCGCGCCCTTCGGCGATGTCGCGCAGCAGCGCGTCGCGCCAGTCGCTCGCGGGCAACCGCGCGAGCACGCCGGCCGACACGAGCGCCGTATCGAGCAGCGGCTCGGGGCTGCCGAAGTAGCCGTAGGTCTGCGCGAGCAGCGCCCATTCGACTTCGGTCAGGCCGAGGCCGCCGTGCGCTTCGGGCACCGACACGGCGGTCAGCCCCTGCGACGCGAACAGCGACCACAGCGCGTCGGAGCGGCCTGTCGGCGTGGCCCACAGCTCGCGGATCAGCTCCGGGGTCATCTCGGTCATCAGCAGGCGCTTCACGCTGTCCGCGAGCGCTTCCTGGTCTTCATCGAATACGAAATCCATACGATGTCCGTTCAGTGAGTGTCGCCGGCGCGCTTACGCGCGCGGCATGCCGAGCATCCGTTCGGCGACGATGTTGCGCTGGATCTCGTTGGTGCCCGCGTAGATCGGGCCAGCCTGCGCGAACAGGAAACCGTCGAGCCAGTGGCCGAGCGTGGCGTGCTGCGCGGCCGTCTGCGGGACGACCTCGCCGTGCGCGCCGAGGATGTCGAGCGCGGTCTGGTGCATCCGCAAATCGAGCTCCGACCAGAACACCTTGTTGGTGCTCGACTCCGCGCCGATATGGCCGCCCTTGAGCAGCCGGCTCGCGGTCGCGTAGGTCGACAGCGCGTACGCCTGTGCGTCCATCCATGCGGACACCACGCGTTCGCGCAGCGTCGGGTCGCGATCCGCGCTGTCGCGGTGCGCGAGATACAGGTCGCGCAGCGCCTGCGCGGTGCGCTGGAAGCGCGCGGGCGAACGCAGCATCAGCCCGCGCTCGAAGCCGGCCGTCGCCATCGCGACCTGCCAGCCCGCGCCTTCGGCCGCGAGGCGGTTCTCGACCGGCACGCGCACGTCGTCGAAGAAGATTTCCGCGAAACCCGTCTGCCCGTTCAACTGGCGGATCGGCCGCACCGTGATGCCCGGCGTCGACAGCGGCACCATCAGGAACGTGAGCCCGTGGTGACGCGACGATTCGGGATCGCTGCGGAACAGCCCGAACAGCCAGTCGGCCCATACCGCGCGGGTCGACCAGATCTTCTGGCCGTTGAGCACGTATTCGTCGCCGATGCGGATCGCGGTGGTGCGGATCGCGGCCATGTCCGAGCCCGCGTTCGGCTCTGACCAGCCCTGCGCCCACACATGCTCGCCCGCCGCCATCGCGGGCAGGAAGCGCGCCTTCTGCGCATCGGTGCCGAAATCCATCAGCGTCGGCCCGAGCAGGAAGATGCCGTTCTGGTTCACGCGCATCGGCGCGTCCGCGCGCCAGTACTCTTCCTCGAAGATCAGCCACTCGATCAGGTCGCAGCCGCGCCCGCCCAGCTCGCGCGGCCACGTGACCATGCTCCAGCGGCCCGAGTGCAGCGTGCGCTCCCATTCGCGGTGCGCGGCGAAGCCTTCCTCGGTGTCGAAGCTCGGCAGCCGCTCGCGCGGCACGTGCGCGGCGAGCCATTCGCGGATTTCCGCGCGGAACGCCTGTTGTTGCGGCGTATAGGCGAGTTTCATGCGCGTGCCTCCTCGGCCTGCGCGTCGAACTGCGCGTCGCGCTTCTCGACGAACGCGGCACGCGCTTCCGTCGAGTCGTTCGTCATGTACGCCTGCAGCGTGAAGCCCTGCTCCCAGCGGTACTTGTCCTCGAGATCGCCGTCCTCGACGCCGTTGAGCGCCTCCTTCGCGAGCCGCACCATCGCCGGGCTTTTCGCCGCGATCTTGCGGGCGATCGCGAGCGCCGCGTCGCGCAGCGCATCGCGCGCGACGACCTGCTCGACCGCGCCGAGCCGGTACGCTTCGGCCGCGTCGATCATCTCGCCGGTGAAGTACATCGCGCGCACCTTCTGTACGCCGAACAGCCGCTGCAGGTGTGCGCCGCCGCCCATCGCGCCGCGATCGATCTCGGGCACGCCGAAGCGTGCGCAATCGGCCGCGACCACGATGTCCGCCGCGCCGCAGATGCCGATCCCGCCGCCGAGCACGAATCCGTGCACGGCCGCGATCACCGGCTTCGGGTTGCGGTGCACCGCGCGGAACGTCTCGTAGTTGCCGGCGTTGACCGACACGATCCGCTCCGGATGCGCGGCCAGTTCCTTGATGTCCACGCCCGCGCAGAAACCGCGGCCTTCTCCGCGCACGACGATCACGCGCACGTCGTCATCGGCGCCGAGCGCGTCGAGCACACGCGCGAGTGCATGCCAGCCCTGCGCGTCGAGCGCGTTCACGGGCGGTTGGGCGATCACCAGTTCGGCGATGCCGTCGGCGCGCTCGATCCGGAACGGCATCGCGCCGCCCGGTTGATTGGATGCAGTCATATCCAAAGCCTCCCTGTGATGTTTTTTACGCAGCCTGCGCCGCTGCCGTGCCGCGCAATGCGGCCAGCGCATCGAGCCGCTCGCCGGCTTCCGCGACGATCCGCGCGATCAGCGCGTCGCACGATTCGATCGCACCGATCATCGCGGCCGCCTGGCCGCTCGGCAGCACGCCTTCGTCCGGACGCCCCTCGACGATCGCGCGCTGGATCAGGAACGGCGCGTTCGCGGCCATCAGCGTCTGGCTCGCCGTGTAGTCGTGCGAGCGCAGCGCCTTGATCGCGAGGCCGAGCATGTCCGTCGTGCTCAGCCCGTTCTGGCGGCGCCACGCTTCGGCCGTCTTCAGCGCGAACCACGTGCGACGCAGCGGGCCGAAGCGCTCGAGCTTCAGCAGATACGGGTTGTCGATCATCCGTTGCGGCAGCCCGTCGAGCGCGTCCGACACGCGGATGCGTGCCGGGTCGCCGACCGCGACGTACTGCTCGAGCGTCGCGCGCGGCACCGGCGACTCGGCGCTCATCAGGAACCGCGTACCCATCGCGATGCCGGCCGCGCCGTAGGCCAGCGCAGCAGCCAGCCCGCGCCCGTCGAAGAAGCCGCCCGCCGCGACCACCGGCACCTGCACCGCGTCGAGTACCTTCGGCAGCAGCAGCGTGGTCGGCACCGAGCCCGTATGGCCGCCGCCTTCCGCGCCCTGCACCGTCACGATGTCCGCGCCGAGCTCGACCGCCTTCGCCGCGTGCTTCGGCGCGCCGACGGTCGGCATGCAGACGATGCCCGCGTCCTTGAAGCGGCGGATCGTCTTCGCGTCCGGCCCGCGGCCGTAGCTGACCGCGCGCAGCCGGTGCTTGATCGCGAGATCGACCACCTGCGCGGCGTTCTTCTGGAACATGTGGAAATTGATGCCGAACGGCTGGTCCGTCAGCGACTTCACCTTCAGGATCTCGGCCTCGACCTGCTCGGGTTCGAGCGTCGCGCCCGCGAGGAAGCCGAAGCCGCCCGCGTTCGCGGTCGCCGCGACGAGCCGCGCGTCGGCCACCCAGCCCATCGCGGTCTGCACGATCGGGTAGCGGCAGCCGAGCAGGTCGCACAGCGGCGTATGCAGCGGACCGTGAAGCGTCGTGCTCATGCTGCGGCTCCGTTGACGGCGGCCGGCGCGGCTTCGCCCTGATCCTCGTCACCCGTCTTGCGCTGCGAGCTGGCCATCTTGCGGGCGTCATATCCGCCGAGGCGGTCGCCGCTCACCAGTTCGTTGTGCGCATGCGCGAAGTGATGCCAGGCGAACGCCGCATCCATCGCCGCGCGCTTGCCCTGCAGCTCCTCGACGTGGTTCAGCGCCTGCTTGGTCAGCGTGAGGCCGAGGCGCGGCATCGTCGCGATCTTCGCGGCGATCGCGTAGGTCGCGTCGCGCAGCCGTTCGCGCGGCACCACACGGTTGACCATCCCCATCTGGTACGCGCGCTCGGCCGGCATCCGTTCGCCGAGGAACAGGAATTCCTTCGCGATGCGCGGGTTCAGCTCGTACGCATGCGCGAAATACTCGACGCCCGGAATCCCCATCCGCACGACCGGATCCGCGAAGAACGCATCCTCCGACGCGACGATCAGGTCGCACACCCACGCGAGCATCAACCCGCCCGCGATGCACGCGCCATGCACCATCGCGATGGTCGGCTTCGGCAGATCGCGCCAGCGCCGGCACATCCCGAGATAGACCTCCTGCTCGCGTGCATAGAGGAATTCGCCGCCTTCCTTGTCGACGTGGTCGTACCACAGCGACGCGCGGTCGAACGACTCGTGGATATCGCGGCCCGGCGTGCCGATGTCGTGGCCCGCCGAGAAATGCTTGCCGGCGCCCGCGAGCACGATCGCCTTCACCGCGTCGTCGTGCGCCGCGCGCCGGAACGCCGCGTCGAGCGCATACGTCATCTTCGAGTTCTGCGCGTTGTGATACTCGGGACGGTTCATCGTGATCGTCGCGATGCCGTCCTCGACCGCGTAGTCGACGACACCGTCGCCGAACGTCATCTGGGTCGCTTCCATATCGGACCTCATCCGCGGCGCGGCGCCGGATTGTTGCGCACGATCGTCGCGCGCAGGTTGTGAGGGTCGAGCGAGCGCACGATGCGCAGGTCTTCCGCACTCGGCGCGGCCGTCGTGCCGAGTTCCGGATGCGCGAGCAGCGGGAAGCCGGTCGCGTCCTGCACCTCGTCGAAGCTCACGCCCGGATGCAGCGAGCGCACGCGGATCGCGTGGTCCGGCCCGCCGAAATCCATCACGCACAGGTCGGTGACGATGCTGCGCAGGTCGACGAAGGTCTTCATCCCCGGCAGCCGGCGCGCCGGGTTGTAGCCCACCGTGCACACCATGTCGACTTCGCCCGCGACGAACGTGCGCTTGCCATGACCGCTGACGAAGAACGAGTTCGCGTGGTTCGTCGAGTTGCCGGGAAAGCCGCGTGCACCGAGCAATTGCGTCTTCGGGCGGGCGTAGTCGTCGCCGAGCCACGAGATGTTCGCCTGGCCGAAGCGGTCGATCTGCGTCGGCATCACCAGCGCATGGCGGCGGCCGTGCCACAGGCAGTCGAACACACGCTCGTAGGTCATCCAGCCGCTCGCCTTCACGCGATAGCCGTCAGGGCGGGACCCAAGCGGGATCGGCTCCTCCACGAGATACGCTTCGCCGTCGGTCAGCATCAGCCCGTTGTTGTACGCGAGCCGCGCGAGGCCGGCCGCGAGCCGCGGGCCCGTGCCGATGCCGGTCGCCAGCACTTCGCCGTCGTCGCGCCAGAGTCGCGCGGACGCGACGATCATCAGTTCCGCGAGGGAATGGTCGAGAGATTCGCTCACAGGCGCTCCTTTACAGAATCGGCAACGGCAGCGTCGTCACGTGCGACAGCCCGCCGACGCCTTCGAGGTACTGACGTTCGTCCTGGCCGACCACGTCGCGCAGGTACGCCGCCGTCTTCGCATCGTCTTCCGCGCTGGCGCAGTACGCGCGCAGGTGCGGCAGGTCCCAGCCGTAAGCCGGCCCGCACGAGGTCGGATGGGCGCCGCCCGGCGCATGCACCACACCCGTGACGAGCGAGCGCTCGAACGGGTTGCGGCGCGCGGCGTCGAGGTCGTCGCTCGCGAGCGACGCGTCGACCGTTTCCGCGGACACGTAGCAGCGCTTCGCCGCGCGTGCCATCCACGCGTCGAAGAACGGATCAGGGCCGTCGATGCGCGTGTTGCCCATCCGGTCGGCCGCGTTCGCGTGCAGCAGCGCGACGTCGAGTTCGATCGCCGGCATCGCGAGCAGCGTCTCGCCGTCGTCATACGGCGATTGCACCGTGCGCAACTGCGGCGCGTGATCGAGCAGCGCGGTGCCGAGCCCGGCGCGCGTCGGCAGGAACGGCAGGCGTGCGGCGGCCGCGCGCAGGCCGAGCTGCAGCATCCCTTCGTCGAGTTCCAGCACGTCGACGCGGCCCTGTTCGCGAGCCCGGCGGAAATGCGGTTCGAGCGGGATCACGTCGAGCGACACGAAGCCGAACACCGCCTTGCGCACCTTGGCCGCAGCGCACAGCAGACCGATGTCGGCGCCGCCGTACGCGACGATCGTCAGGTCCTTCAGGTTCGAGCGTGCGATCTCGCGCACCAATGCCATCGGCTTGCGCCGCGGCCCCCATCCGCCGATGCCGATCGTCATGCCGTCGGCGAGTTGCGCGACCACGTCGCGCGCGGACATCGTCTTGTCGAGAGGTTTCATCGTCATCGTGCTGGCTTACCGGTATCCGATGCTGAAGTCGTGGCCCCACTGGCTCACCTGGGTGGCCTCGAACACGGCGTGCTTCGACCAGTCGACCGTGAGGCCGCCGAAGCCGTATTCGAGATCGAAGCCGCCGGGGGTCTTCATGTAGAACGAGATCATCTGGTCGTTGCAGTGCCGGCCGAGCGTCGCCGACAGCTTCACGTCGTGTGCGGCGACCCGGTCGAGCGCGCGACCGACTTCGTCCATCGAGTCGACTTCGGTCATCACATGCACGCAGCCCGACGGCACGGCCATCTCGAACAGCGCGAGGCTGTGATGGCGCGCGTTGCGGCAGTGCATGAAGTGGATGCGCTTTTCGGGTTCGGCGGGATCGGGCGTGAACTTCACGCGGTAGATGTCGGACAGCTCGAAGCCCAGCACGCCGCGCACGAAGGCGTCGGTCGCGTCGAACTGCGGCGCGGGCAGCACGGCGTGGCCGAGCCCCATGTCGCCGGTGACGAAACGCGCGACGCCCAGCGGCGACACGAAGCGTCGGAAGTCGCAGCGCGCGCCCCAGTACAGCTCGTGCCGGTTGCCCGACGGGTCGGTACACCACGCCATCGCCTGCACGCGGCGCAGCGCGGCTTCGTCGCGCGTGGCGCGCACCGCTTCGACGCCCGCCTGCTGCAACGCAGCCAGCGCGGCGTCGAACGCGGCGCCGTCGGGCAATTCCCAGCCCGACGCAAAATAGCGGTCGGTCGCGCCGGGGACGATCAAGTAGCGAAAATCGCGCTCGTCCATCTTCAGGTACAGCGCGCCGTCGGGCGCGTCGAGCGCCTGCATGCCCAGCACGTCTTCAGCGTAGCGGCGCCACGCATCGACGCGGGTCGCCTCGACGACGACGTAGCCGAGTGCACGGACATCGATCATGTCGGCCTCCTCCAGGTTCAGAATCCGTTGTTCGTGTAAGGATTCTGGCCGCTCGGGGATGGCGTCACATCGTCTGTTGGGACGAGAGGCGGAGGGGAATCGGCGCGGCGCCGGCGCGCGCAAAAACCCGGCAGAACGGGCTATGCGCGACGAGGAAGGCGGAAAACGGCGGGAGCTTGCCGCGCTGCGGCAACCCGGATCAGTCGAACGGGTTCAGCAGCCGGACGCCGGTGCGGGAGAAATCGTCGACATTGCGCGTGACGACCGTGAGATCGTTGATCAGCGCGGTGGCCGCGATCAGTTTGTCGAGTTCGTGGGTCGGGTCGGGCACGCGCAGATGGCCCCACATCTGACTGGTCTCGATATCGACCGGCAGGATGCTCGACGCATAGCCGGACAGGATCATCGCCATCCAGGCCTCGAGCGCCGACGCCTGCTGGTGATCGCCGCGGTGACGAATCAGATCGACGCCGCGCCGAAGTTCCGCCACCGTGACGACCGACAGGTAAAGCGGGCTCGCGTCGGCCTCGGCCTGCCTGAAGAATGCGCGCACGCCGCGGTTGGTTCGCTTGCCCTTTCTGATCTCGCTGATGACGTTCGTATCAATCAAAAACACGCCTGACCTCGCCGGAATCCTGAACACGTTGGAAATCCGCGTCTTCGCCGACGTCCGGCATGCTCATCAGCACCTGCGCGAATGTCCGTCGCTTCGGCCGGCCGAGCGCATCGGCCAGAATGGCCCGATGTTCGGCCTCGGCGCTTCTGCCGTTGGCCGCAGCCTGCTCGCGCAGGCTCTGAACGATACTGTCATCCACGTTACGCACCAGAAGATTTGCCATGGGTCCCTCCATCCAGATTGCTATCAATGATAGCGTGCTGACGGTGAATTGCAAGCATTGCTATCATCGTCGCGACCGGAAGGAAGACGGTGGTCGGCGTTGGCCGGCGGCAGCGGGCGGCATGAATCTACCCGCCCTCCGCCACCGGCCCGACGCGTCGAACTGCTGTGACACAAGGTAAGCGGGATCGACGCGGTAAAAAAGACAGCCGAATGGCTATTCACTGGCAGGTGGCAGGCGGCAGAGACACACGCGCAACGCCCGACGCGGAGAGCCGCCCCGGTTCGGCTCATCGAGGCCCGCCCGCTACCGGCTCCAGGAAATCAACGGCTTGCCGCGGCACGCATCGCGCCGGCGGGCATCGAATCCGCCGTCCGCCGCACGATCACCGCCAGCACCGCGACCAGAATCACGGATGAAACCGGCCACATCGTGCCGGTGATCACCGCGATGAACGCCTGTGCCGGCGCGATCCACGCGAGTGCGATGACGGCGATGTCGAGCCGGTCCGGCCGGATGTTCCGGCAGTCGAGCAGCAGGAAGATGACCGGCAACACCAGCCACAACAGGTCGTAGTACATGTAGTACGGCTGCACGAGCAACGTCGCCGCGGCGAGCGCCGCCGCGCGCAGTTCGAAGCGCGCGCCGCGAATCCAGACGTACGCGAAGGCTGCAACCGCCATCACGGCAACGCTCGCGTGCACGCCATATGCAAGCGGAAGCGGCGCCCCCGCAGCCCGCACCATCGCGAACAGCGACGGCATGCCACGCCAGAACGTCTCGCCATATTCGACCACGCCGCGATTGAAGGTCGGCAGGAACGAGATGAACGCGCGCCACGCATCCGCCCCGAATGCCGCCACGGAAGCGGCGACGAACGCGACGCTGAACATGCCCGCCGACACCAGTGCTTTCCAGTGCCGGCCGCAGATCAGCGCGAGCGGGAACAGCACGCCGTATTGCGGCTTCATCATCAGCAACGCAATGCACGCGCCTGCCGCGATCGGCCGCGAACGGAGCAGCAGCAGCGCCGCGCCGGCCGCCGCGACGGTCAGGAACGCGTTCTGCATCGTGAGGACAGCACCGATCAGGCCCGGGAACGCGGCGATAGCCAACTGCCGCTGCGCGTCGAGCGGACGCGCCAGCCTCACGACGACGGCCGCGTAGCAGGCGATCGACAGCACGCCGAACGCCACGATCGCGCGCGCGAACGATACAAGACCGAACGGGATCACGACGAGCAGGAAGGTCGGCGGATACGGCCACGGTGCGAACTCGCCGGACGGCCGCAGCGCTGCCTCGATCGGCTGAATCCATTGCGGCGAGAAGATCGCCGTCGGGCCGTGTTCGAGCGCGACGCGCGCTGCGGCCCAGAAAACCGCGAAGTCCGATCCGACCATCGGAGCGGATCGGTCGTGCAGCCGGTAATAGCGGAAGACCCACACGACGACGGCAATGATCTGCAGCGCCAGCGCCGCGGTCGCATACGTGCCGACGCGTCGCGCGTCGACTGCACGATCGCCCGATCCATGCGTCGTCTCCATCCGCCACCCCGTGGTCTTGTTCCGGTGAAGTATAGGTGACGCTTTTCTCGCTGAAACATCATGTTGCACATCGGTTCGCAGCTGTGGCGACCGTTTGATACCATCGGAACACAAGACCGGCGATCGAACGCCGCGCGAAGCGCACCGAGACCTTGTATCGACGCGGACCATCCGTGCCTGAAATCCCGATCCAAGCGATCCAAGACACGAGACGCCCTTCAGTGGACCCGATTACCCGTTCTCTGGACAACCTGTTCTCCCCGCCCCCTGACAAACTCTACTTTCCCGCATGCGTCGCGGCCGTCGCGATCATCGCGTGGCTCGTCGCACGGCAGGTGCCGTTCTACCGGTCTGCCGTCGACAAGTCGCTGTCGATGCGCTACCACAACCTGGACGGCTTCCGCGGCATCCTGGCCACCTCCGTCGTGTTCCACCACTTCGCGTGCAACCAGGATTTGCTGTCGACCGGCAATTGGGGGGCCGTCCCCGGCTTCCTGTCCAATCTCGGGACGATCCCCGTCGCGATGTTCTCCATGGTCACCGGCTTCCTGTTCTGGGACCGTGCATGCAGGGGCGCGCTCGATGTGCGGACCTTCTTCGTCGGGCGTGTGCGGCGAGTCGCGCCGCTCTACCTGTTTTACGCAGCCGTCATCGTCGCCTGCTCGCTGTACTGGATTCCCGGCAACGTCGTCGGCGCGCCCATGCAGTTGCTGGCCGACCTGCTCAAAGCCGTTTCGCTCGGCTGGTTCGGCACCGTTCCCGATCAACGGCGCGAACCAAACCAGCTATGTGAGCGGCGTCTGGTGGACGCTCGCGTACGAATGGCGGTTCTACGTCGCCGTGCCGTTTCTGGCCTGGTTCGTCGCCACGCGCGCGTGGCGCAAGCTGCTCGCGCTCGCGATCGTCACGGCCTGTGCCGCACTGTTCGGCAAGCCGGGCAGCATGGCACTGCTGTTCGCGCTCGGCGCAGTGGCCTACGAGGTCGCACGGCACCCCGCGATCCGCGCGCCGCTCGGCACGAAATCGGCGGCCACCGTCGCGCTGCTGATTCTCGCCGTGTCCCCGTACCCGGCCGAGCGCTATTCGATCGAGGGCGCGCTGCCGCTGCTGCCGGTGTTCCTGTGCGTCGCGTGCGGAAACACGTTCTACGGCGTGCTCAAGACCCGCCCGCTCGCGCTGCTCGGCACCGCCAGTTTCAGCATCTACATGCTCCACATGGCGATCGTCTACATGATCGTTCACGCGTTCAACAAGTTCGTATTCCAGATCGAATCCGCCAACGACGCGAGCATCTGGGCGCTTGCGCTTGCGCTTGCGCTGGCGCTTGCGCTGGCGTGCGCGCTGATCGCCGTCCTCTGCTCGCTGCTGACCTACCGCTACATCGAGCATCCGTTCATCGCGAAGCGCAACCCCACCCGCGCAGCACGTCCGACGGCCGAGCCCGCGGCTGACCGTCGCACGGCTACGCTGTAACAGCACGCGCGGTTCAGAACCGGTACGAGATCCCGATCTGCAGCACCGGATACCAGCGGTAGCGCGACATCATCTGGTTCAGGTCGTCGAGACCGCTGGCGACCAGGATCTGGCTCTTCTGCGGGCCGGCCGCGGCAGCAAGCGCCGGCGACAGCGTGTACGAACATCGCGGGATCCCGTATGCGACGCCCAGGTCGGCGACGAACCCCAACCCTTTCGATGCCGGCCGGTGCCCGTAGCCGACTCCGAAGTACGGCATCACGTCCGGATAGCGCGCCTGCGCGACGGCGTACATGCCCGGGAGTGCCGGATACGTCTTGCCGGCGAACACGTAAGTGCCGTTGGTCGGCACCGATACGCCAGTGATTTCGTCGTTGTTGAAGCGCAATCCGAGCGTCGCCCGAAAGCCGCTGCCGCGCCACGGGAAGATATCCGCGTACAGTCCGCCTTGCCGCAGCTTGAGGTCGTCCTGATAGCGATTGCCGGCCACCGAAAAATCACGCGACAGGTTGATCGCATTGAAATCCGCGTGTGCCCCCAGTATCGAATTGAAGCTCACGGCCGCGCCGACCCCAACCCCTTGCGTACCGCCCTGCAGGTAGATTTCCTGCGCGTGTGCGCTGGCCGCGAACAATACCCCCAGCGCTGCCCATTGGTTCACTGTCATTTTCACGAGCGTCTCCCGACTCGCGCCGGGCGCGTCGCCCCGCCGCGTGCGGTCCCCGACCGCCACGCGTGACGCGTTCCCCGGCACGACACCTCGCAAGCAAGCTTGCTGTTTGACGGATCAAACACGCACTGCCCTTCGTGTCGCCGATACGACGCATCACACGTCCGACACGACGGGCGTCAACCCGCGGCCCGATCCGATCCCCGTAGTTTCGATGTCGTTGCGCGCCGCTCCCGCGATACGTTCTTCTGGCCAGTCGCGGGTGGTACGAGCGGCACCGACCTCACCGCAATGCCTGTGCCATGCGGCGCAAACCCATGCGGGGCAGACCTCTGCGTCTAACGTCTGTTCTTATGCGTAATCGCATTGGAGGAAATGTTTCAGGCACGCATCGTTTTTTCGGCGCTTCGTAGCCGCGCACGTGATTGGGGACATCCCGCAACAGACGCCGCAAAGCACGCCAGGCAAGCATGCGAGGTCGCAAGCGTGCCTGCGTCGCGGCGGGGTGCGGGCGAGCGAGATGGCATGCATCGGGAGAAAGGTTTCATCGACGTGACGTTGCGCCGGGTCGCGTGCGAGCGGGATGTGCGATTGCTCCGGGCGGATCAGGGGGAATACTGAGGGCAAGCCGTCATCAGATCTCGACGCCAACCGGAGTGATCCCGAGTACACGATGCACTTGAGACGGCGTATGCTCGCAAGCGGCAGTTCATCGGCGATCATCTCCGTGGAGCGAGCACAGTTGCGGCACGCTGGTTTTTGCGCCTTACCTGAGCGTATGCATGCGGAGCCAAGTAGATACAACGCCTCGGCCGAGATAAAGCTGATTCCGAAAACAGGCTGGTTTGCCGCTCAATCGCAGTCGAAACAGCTAGCGTTTGAGATCCGGGTAGACCATCGAGAACGAGTGAATAAGACCAATCGACTCGCGGGGATATCGTGAAGCGCATCGCACTTCTTTTAGTGACCGCAGCTGTGATAGCCGGCTGCGACTCGAAACAGTCCAACAGCAGCGCGCAACCGTCGCCGGCAAGTCCGACTACTGCAAGCGATACCGCCGCATCACTCCCGCCGCCGGCGCCTACCCCGCCGCCTCCGTCACACAACTACGCAATGAGCCAGGACGGTACGTATGGATACGAGCCGGCGCTCAGCGAAGATGATGTACGCGCAGGGAAAGCCACCAAAGCGCTTGTCATGATGCGCTACGTTGGTCTTAGGGACGGCAGTTATATTTTGCTTCTGGTCGATGAGGACAATCCGAACATATCGAATCGGATCACGTGCGAGGCCCCGTGCAACTTCGCGAAGTCGCAAACGATGGCTGGCGACTCTGTGCTGAAAACAGAAACCGTTCGGGTCGTTCCCAACTCCTTGATCGGCGCAATGATCGAAGACGCGATGTCGGGGCAGTTGACACCCTATGGGCAACACATCGCCACGTTGAATCAATCGCCGGCGGTAGTCACCCCGGCCACGACACAGGCAAGCTTGCCGGGTGCAGAACCGGTTGCAAACCAGCCCGCGAGCGATGTGGCCGCTTCGCCGCTACAACAAACGAGCTTCGACTGCGGCAAAGCGAAGTCCATTCCGGAATTCCTGATTTGCCACGATCCGGATCTGGCGGCCGACGACCGGGATCTTGCCTCGACGTATCAACAAGCGAAAAACGCTGTCGTCGACAAAGCAGCATTTGCAGATCGAACCCGCAAGCAATGGAATTTCCGTGAGAAGAATTGTCGAGACAAGGCATGCCTGGTGTCATGGTATGCATACCAGAAACGCGTACTGACGAAGATCGCAGAAACCGGGGATGTCAGCGCGCAAGACAACTGATGCACCGGTTGCAGCGCCCGCTCGCGCGAGCGCTGCAAGCCCGCCACGAGGAGTGTCTGCCCGACGCGCTTCACCGTAGCTCGATCAAATGCGGGAAAGCTGTCGCAGATCGCCGCGTCGATTCCAGGCAGACCGGCGCGGCAATGCGGGCCGACGATTTGATTCCTCGCGCCGGGGCCACTCACCCCCGCACCCCAACCACCACCCCGGCCGCGATGATCGCCAGCACGAGCATCGACAGCACCGCATAAATCCAGTCGCGCTCGCGCAGGAAAATCCCCGTCAACAACGCAACGCGCATCACCGGCAGCAGGATGAACAACGCGACGCCGGCCTTCGCCAGCGCATAACCGTCCCGGCCGAGCACGCCTGCATTCGCAACCGGCCACCCCGCACCGAGCAGCATCCCGGTCGCAATCAGCACGCACGCGCACACCGTGCCATACCGGAGCAGCATCGCAACGGCCCGGTCGCGACGCTCGACGTCATTGACCATGCGCGTCATGCCGCACCGCCCGATACATGAACACCGAGCGCGCTCAGGAACATCTCGACCGCGAGCAGCAACAGCACGACGACGAAAAAGACGCGCAGCTTGTCGGCCGGCAAACGGATCAGCATCCGCGCACCGACGATCGCGCCGATCACCGAACCGAGCGCAATCGGCCCGGCAAGACGGATATCAATGTCGCCGCGCGTGAAATAGGCGCCCGCGCTCGCGGCGGCCGTCACGCCGATCATGAAATTCGACGTGGCCGACGACACCTTGATCGGCAGCCGCAGCGCCGTGTCCATCGCGGGAATCTTCAGCACGCCGGAGCCGATCCCGAGCAGCGCGGAAACCAGCCCCGCGCCGTACATCAGCGCCATGCCGAACGGCACGCGTCCGACCTGGTAGCCGATATCGCGGCCGGACACCGGATCGGGAAAGCTCGCATGCAGGCGCAACGTGCTGGCCCAGCTCGCGGCGTCAGGCGGCCCGTCGACGACCGCATCGTGCCGACGCGCCAGCATCTGCTTCGCGGACACCACGAGAATGATCGCGAACAACGCATACAGGAACGAAGCCGGCACACGGCCGATCAGCAGCACGCCGGTGAGCGCGCCGAGCGTCGTCGCGGTTTCGAGCACGACCGCGAGCCGGACGTTGATCAGCCGCCCCGACAGGAACGACGCGGCGCCGCTGCACGAGCACGCGATCACCGACACGATGCTCGCGCCGATCGCGGTCTGGATGTCGACGCCGAACAGCAGCGTGAGCAACGGCACGACGAAGATGCCGCTCGCCATCCCGAGCACGCCGCCGAGCGCACTGGCGCCGAACGCGGCAACGAACAACCACCACGCTTGCATGACGGCGCGCCCGTTACGACCGCTCGCCCGCGCGGCGGCTCAGCCGCGTGACGAAACGGATGAGGTCGCCGCGGTAATAAAGCTTCTCGAAGTCGACCGGCCGGTGCGCATGCGTATGCGATGTCCGCTCGATCAGGAAGACGGGACTGCCAGGCGCGATCGACAACGCGTGCGCAACGTCCGCCGGTGCGGCGACGGCTTCGAGCCGGTATTCGGCGTCGACGAGCGGCACGTCGTAGCGCTCCTCGAGCAACGAGAAAATCGGCTCGGCCTCCAGATCGTGCGCGACGATCTTCTCGCCGAGCTCGCGCGGCAGGTAGGTTTCGTCGAACGAGACGGCGACGCCGTCGGCCAGGCGCACGCGCCGGATCCGCATCACCTCGGTGCCGGGCGGCAACGCGAGCTGCCGCGCGACGGCGGCATCGGCTTCGACGATGTGCCTGTCGACGAGCCGCGCGCTCGGCGTGCGGCCGAGCGCGTGCATGTCCTCGACGAAGCCGGTCAGCTCGGTCAACTCCTGCGTGATCTTCGGCTCGGCGACGAACGTGCCCTTGCCGCGCCGGATTTCGACGAGACCGCGCGCGACGAGGTTTTCGATCGCCTTGCGCACGGTCGTGCGGCTGAAGCCGAACCGCTCGATCAACCGCTCCTCGGGCGGAAGCTGGCTGCCCGGCGCCAGCGTGCCGGCCGAGATTTCCGAGGCCAGTGCGGCCTCGACCTGCGTATAAAGCGGCGCATTGCCGAAATCGGAGTTCATGGAAGACATCATGACGTCACGACGTCATGATGTCAACCTCTGATCGAGCCCCTGATCAGCCGGCTATAACCCGTAGCCGCCGGAGACATTCAACTGCTGCCCGGTGACGTAATTCGCGCGGTCCGACGCGAGAAACACCGCCGCGCGCCCGATGTCGTGCGCCTTCCCCCAGCGCTTGAGCGCGAGCATCTTCTGCGTCTCGTCGATCCACGTCTGGTCGAACTGCCCCTGTTCCAGCAGCACCGGAAACATCCCGGCCTCGATCACGCCGACCAGGATCGAATTCGCGCGAATCTCGTAACGGCCCTCCTCGCGCGCGAGCCCTCTCACGAGCGCCTCGTTCGCGGCCTTCGGCGCGACCGACAGCCCGTCGCGATCGGGCCAGCGCAGATGGCCGGCCGAGCCGAGCGTGACGAACGACCCGCCGCCCGACGCGCGCAGATGCGGCAGCGCCGCCTTCGCCGCATTGAAGAAGCCGACCGTCTCGACCTCGATCGCACGGCGCCAGTCGTCGTGCGTCATGTCGCCGATGTGGCGCTGGTTCACGAACGGGCCGGCCGCCCACACGATCGTGTGCACACGTCGGTGCACGTCGATCGCAGCGGCAAGCGCCGCCTCGACTTGCGCGGGATCGGTCACGTCCGCGCGATGCATGCTGACCGCGACGCCTTCACCCCGAATGTCGTGCGCGACGCGCTCGGCGACGTCGCCCTTGCTGCGATAACCGAGCGCGACCGGCACGCCGGCGCGCGCGAACTCGAGCGCGACGCCCTGCCCGATCCCGCCGCTGCCGCCGAACACGAGCACCGCGCCCTGCGGAAATCCGTTGTCGTTCATGCGCTTCTCCCGTTGATGTGTCGCGGCGCCGTTCAGGCCGCCGCTTCGGTGGTCGCACGCAGCCGGTACTTCAGCACTTTCCCAGCCGCGCTCGTCGGCAGTTGATCGACGAACGTGAAGTGCCGCGGCACCTTGTAGTTCGCCATGTTGCGGCGCGCCCAGTCGTTCAGTTGCTCCGCATCGGCATGCGCGCCGGGACGCAGCACGACGTACGCATGGCCGACCTCGCCGAGCCGCGTGTCGGGCACGCCGACCAGCGCGACCTGCGCGATCGCCGGATGCGCGGCAAGCAACCGCTCGATCTCGGCCGGATAGCAGTTGAAGCCGCCGACGATGAACATGTCCTTGATCCGGTCGGTGATCTTCAGGTTGCCGTGCGCGTCCACGCAGCCGAGGTCGCCGGTGTGCAGCCAGCCGTCCGCGTCGACGGTTTCGCGCGTCGCATCGGGCTGGTTGAAGTAGCCGCGCATCACGTTGTAGCCGCGCACCCAGATCTCGCCGGTCTCGTCCGGCGCGAGCGCGACGCCGCCGGGCCCCGCGATGCGCAGCTCGACGTCGGGCATCGGCCGGCCCGACGTATAGGCAACCGTCTGCGCATCGTCGCCGTGACGGCACAGCGTCGCGAAGCCGCACGATTCGGTGAGCCCGTAGCCGGTCAGCACCGTCTCGAAGCCAAGCTCCGCGCGCATCCGCTCGATCAGGCTCGGCGCGATCGCGGCCGCGCCGGTCACCGCGATGCGCAGCGACGACAGGTCGCGCGTCGCACGATCGGGCGCATCGAGCAGCGCGTAGTACAGCGTCGGCGGCCCGGGCAGCACGGACACGCGCTCGTCGGCGACGCGCCGCAACACGTCGGCCGGCTCGAACACCAGATGCGGCAGCACGGTCGCGCCGCTCGACAGCGCGGCGAGCCAGCCGGCCTTGTAGCCGAACGTATGGAAGAACGGATTGACGATCAGGTAGCGGTCGTCCTGGCGCACGCCGGCGATCTTCGCCCACGCCTGTGCCGCGCGCAGGTTCTGCCCGTGCGCGGTCATCACGCCTTTCGGGCGGCCGGTGGTGCCGGACGTGAACATCAGGTCCATCACGGTGTCGGGCATCACCTGCGCCTCGCGCTCGCGCACCGCGGCGATCGACACCGCCGCGCCGCGCGCGAGGAATGCGTTCCAGGTTTCGTCATACGCGCCGGACGGCGGCTCGCCGTCGAACACGACGACGCGCTCGAGCGTCGCGGGCCGGTGCGGCACAAGCATCTCCGGATAGGATTCGCCGAGAAACGTGCCGCAGCAGAACAGCAGCCGTGCGCCGCCGTCGTGCAGGATGCCGCCCACCTCCATGCCCTTCATCCGCGTATTGACCGGCACGAGGATCGCGCCGACGGTATGGATCGCCAGCGCCGCGACGATCCACTGCGGCAGGTTCGGCGCCCACACCGCGACCCGGTCGCCGGTATCAATGCCGCTCGCGAGCAGCGCGCGCGCCGCTTCGAGGCGGGCGGCATCGAGCTCCGCATAGGTGAGCCGGCCGTGTGCCGATTCGATCGCGGGATGCGCGCCGTGGCGCGCGGCAGCCCGCGCGATCAGCGCGGGCGTCGTCAGGATTTCGTTGTCCATCGTCATAGGTCGCAACAGGGTTGCCGGGCGCGCCGTCGGCGCGCCGCGGCTCAATCGGGGAACACCACGCGCAGCGCATCGCTCGCGGGCCGTGCGCAGCAGGCAAGCGTCCAGCCGGCCGCGATCTCGTCGTCGTCGAGCACGTGGTTGCTGTCGAGCGCCACCTCGCCGCGCTCGATCCGGCACATGCACGCGCCGCACTGCCCCATCCGGCAGGAATTCGGCGCGGGCACGCCGGCGCGCAACATCGCGTCGAGCAGCGTTTCTCCGGGCGCGCTGTCGAACGTGAACGCGTCGCCGTCGAGCACCGTCTCGATCGCCGCGCCGTCGGCGGCCTCGGCGGCCGTCGCGGTCGACGCCGCTGCATCGGCCTGCGCCGGCGCATCGGGCAGCGACGCGAAGCGCTCGACATGCACGCGTGCCCGCGGCAGCCCGAGGCCGAGCATCGCGGCAAGCGCGTTCTCCATGAACAGCGCGGGCCCGCAGATGAACGTCTCCTGCTGACTGAACGGCCGTGCAAGTTCTTCGAGATGCCGCTGCTGCGGCACGCCTTGCACGCTGTCGAGCCAATGGATCACGCGCAGCCGGCCCGGATGGCGATGTGCGAGCTGCTGCAGCTCGTCGCGGAAGATCACCGAGCGCTCGTCGCGGTTCGCATAGATCAGCGTCAGCATCCCGCGCCCGTGCACGAGCGCCGATTTCAGGATCGACAGCACCGGCGTGATGCCACTGCCACCCGCGAACAGCAGCAGGTCGCCGTCGAGCGTGCGCGGCGTGAAAACGCCCGCCGGCGGCAGCACGTCGAGCACATCGCCCGCACGGATGCGGTCGCACAGCCAGTTCGACACCCGGCCGTCGCGCACGCGCTTGACGGTGATCTTCGGCGCGGCATCAATACCCGGCGCGCTCGACAGCGAGTAACAGCGCGCGACGGTTGCCTCCGCGCACGGCACGTTCAGCGTCAGGAACTGGCCGGGCCGGTACGCGAACGCGTCGCGCAACGCGGCAGGCACATCGAACACGAACGAGCACGCGTCGTCGCTTTCGGCAATCACGTCGGCAACGGTCAGCCGGTGGAAACGGGAATCGCTCTGGGTAGCGCTCATCGCCGGTTCCTCATGCCACGCCGGCATCGTGCCGGCCCGCTTCGCACATGGCGACCTGTACCGGGTTCGACGCGAGCGCCGGCGCGATGCACGCGAATGCGTTCAGCACATGCGCTGCCGCGCCGCCGATCCGCTGCACGAGCTCGCGCACGATCGTGGTGTCCGCATCGTTTTCGATGCTGCGGTTCATGGTGCATGTCATGGGTGGTCTCTTTCCGATGCGGTAAAACACGCGCCACCGTCACGCGGCCACGCGGCTCACGGGCGCGCCGGGCGTCGTATACGCGCCGTCGAGATAGACGAGCGGATCGACGTCGCCGGTCATCAGCACCTCGCGAATCTGGCCGATGAACACCGTATGCGTGCCGTATTCGAAGCGGCCGTCCTGCTCGCACACGAGGCTCGCCTGCGAGTCGTGCAGATACGGGACGCCGAGCGGCGACGTATGCCAATCGCCGGTCGTGAAGCGCGCCTCGCCCTTCAGGCGACCGCTGCAGTCGATCGCGATGCCTTCATGACGCGCGGACAGCACGTTCACGCAGAACGGCGCGCCCGCATCGAGCGGCGGATACAGCGATGCGTTGCGGTTGATGCAGATCAGCAACGACGGCGGATCGGTCGACAGCGAATCGACCGCCGTCGCGGACATCGAGTAGCGCCGGCCGGCGTGCGCGCTGCTGATGACCGTGACGGAGCGCGCGAGGCGGCGCATCGCGAGCAGCATGTCGGTGCGCAGCGGATGGGTAGTGAGATCGCTCATCATTGGACTCCGTCAAGTTCAGTCGTGGACGGCCGGGCTGCCCGGCCGCCGGCGTCGGCCGCTTGCGCGGCCAGGTGGTCGGCGGCGATGAACCCGAAAGTCATCGCCGGACCGAGCGTCGAGCCCGCGCCGGGGTAGCTCGCGCCCATGACCGATGCACTGGTGTTGCCGATCGCGTAGAGGCCGTCGATCGGCGCACCGTCGGCGCGCAGCACGCGCGCATGGGCGTCGGTGACGAGCCCGCCTTTCGTGCCGATGTCGCCCGCGTCGATCCGCACCGCGTAGAACGGCGCGGCGTCGACCGGCCCGAGGCACGGATTCGGCTGGTTTTTCGGATCGCCGTAATACGTGTCGAACAGGTTGTCGCCCTTGCCGAACGCTTCGTCGATGCCGGTGGCCGCATAGCGCGCCATGTCGCGCAGCGTGTCGTGCAGCCCCGCCGCATCGACGCCGATCCGCGCGGCGAGCGCGTCGATCGTGTCGGCCTTCACGAGCACGTCGCGGAAGGCGTCCGGAATGCGCGCGTCGGGCATCATCGACGCCGGCATGATCGGCCCGCACGGATACTTGCGACGAAAGCGCGCGTCGAACACCATCCACGCCGGCACGCATGCGCCGGTGCGCGCATGGTCGCGATACATCGCCGGCACGAATTCCGAATACGGCGCGGCTTCGTTGACGAAGCGCTTGCCAAGGCCGTTGACGATCACGCAACCCGGCAGGTTGCGTTCGACGAACAGCGCGCGCTGTTTCTCCTCGCCGGCGACGCCGACCGTCGGCGCGCCCCACACGTGCTCCATCAGCGCGAGCGCGCCGCCGAGCCGGTGGCCTTCGGCGATCGCGTCGCCGGTGTTGGCCGGCGGCGTCGCGCTCCACTGCATCCGGGTCGGTTGCGGCAGGTAGCGTTCGCGCATCGGCTGGTTGCGCTCGAAGCCGCCCGCGCCGAGGATCACGCCGCGCCGCGCCGCGATCGTCACCGGCTGGCCGAAGCGCTGTACGCGCACGCCCGTCACGCGGCCGTCGACGTCGAGCAGGTCGCGCATCGGCGTGTCGAGCCACACCGGCACGTTGCGTTCGAGCAGCGCGCGGCGCAGCCCGCCGATCAGCGCGTTGCCGAGCGTCAGGCGCCGGTCGCGCCGCGTGCGGCGGCGCACGCCGACATCGAGCCAGTAGCGGCCGAACTGCGCGATCGCGAGCTTCATGAAACCCGGCCCGCGCGAGAACAGCGTATGCGCCTCCTTCGACGTCACCGCGACGCGGCCGCCGATCAGCGTGCCGGGCGACGGCGGCCGCAGCCGATCGAGCTCGTCGCCGAGCAGCGCACCGTCGAACGGCAGCGGATCGAGCGCGCGATAGCCGGGCATGGCCCCCGGCAGCTTCTGGAAATAATCCGCGTACTTCGGCAGCGCCTGGTAGCGCACCGGCGTCTTCGCTTCCAGGTAGCGCAGCATCTCGGGCGCCTGGTCGAGATACGCATCGAGCCTGTCACGCGACGACGCGCCGGCCGTGCATGCGTCGAGATAGCGGCGCGCGGCCTCGCGCGTATCGGTCGCGCCGAGTTCGGCGATATGGTGGTTGCACGGTATCCAGATGCCGCCGCCCGAGATCGCCGACGTGCCGCCGTACAGCGCCGTCTTCTCGATCACGACGACGGACAGCCCGCGGTCGGCCGCGCGGCACGCCGCGAGCAGCGCGCCCGCGCCGGAGCCGACGACCACGACGTCGAACACGTATTGCTGCGCTTGCGTGTCGTTCATCGCCGCCTCGTCAGATGAAATAGTCCGTGTTCTCGCGGCCGAGCATCACGGCGCCGAGGTTCTGGCCGAACCGGTCCACGTTGTTCGCGTAGTGCGCACGGGCCGCATGCAGGTCGAGGAAACGGCGCACCAGCGGATTGCGGTGATAGATGCCGTTGCCGCCTGCATAACGCAGCAGCGCGTTCGCCGCCTGCGCGCAGCGCTCGGCGACCTGCGCGGACTGATAGCGGAAATGCACGCGGCGCTCGATCGACACGGCCGGGCCGCCCGTCACCGACGCCATCAGTTCCGCGAAATTGCGCTTGAGCAGCACCTTCATCTCGTCGATCGCCACGGCCGCGTTCGCGCATGCGTTCTGCGCGCCCGGATCGTCGGTCGTCTTCGCGCCGCTGTTGGCGGACACGCGCGTAGCCGCATAGCCGGTGAAATCGTCGAGCGCGCCCTGCAGCGCGCCGATGCACGACGTGCACACCGCCCGCACAAAGATCTGCGCGAACGGCAGCTTGAACAGCGGCGCGTCGTTGACGGCAAGGCCCGGGCTGGTGCCCATCATCCCGTCGATCGCCTTGTGCGTGCGGTAGGCGGGCACGAACACGTCGTCGACGACGATGTCGTGGCTGCCGGTCGCCCGCAGGCCGAGCACGTCCCAGTCCTGCTGGATCCGGTAGTCGGATTTCGGCAGCAGGAACGTGCGGTACTCCGGCGGCTGGCCGGCAACGGCCGGCGGCACCAGCGCGCCGAGGAACACCCATTCGCACAGTTCGCTGCCGCTCGAGAACTTCCAGTGGCCGGACAGGCGGAAGCCGCCTTCGACCGGCGTCACGCGGCCGACCGGCATGTAGGTCGACGCGATCAGCGTCGCCGGATCCTTGCCCCACACGTCCTGCTGCGCACGCTCGTCGAACAGCGCGAGCTGCCAGTTGTGCACGCCGACGACGCCGTACACCCATGCCGTCGACATGCAGCCGCGCGCGAGCGCCATCTGGATGTCGAAGAAGGTCTGCGGATCGAGCTCGTGGCCGCCGTAGCGCTTCGGCTGCAGCACCTTGAAGAAGCCGGCGGCCTGCATGTCGGCGATCGTCTCGGCCGGGATGCGGCCCTGCGCTTCGGCTTGCGCGGCGCGGCCGGCGAGCGTCGGCGCAAGCGCCTCGGCCCGGGCGATCAGCGTGGCGGCCAGTGCGTTCGAATCGTTGTCGCGATGCACGAATGTCTCCTGTGATGCGGAGCGCGCTGACGCGCCACCCCGGTCTTTTTCACTTGGTTCGCCGCGGCGGGCGCCGCGAGCGTGGGTTCCTGCTGCCGATGGTCGGCCTCGCGCGGCCGCGCCGCATCGTCCGAAGGGACGACGAGCGCGGTCCGGCCCGCCTTACGCGCAGGCGCGCTCCTTCTCCTTGTTGAAGAACGGGATCACGTGCTCGCCGATATTGCGGATGGTTTCCATCTGCGCGTCGTGCGGTACCGTACCCATCTGGCACAGGAACAGCACTTCGTCGACGCCCGCTTCCTGCAGACGGCCGACGTAGCCGATGCAGTCGTCGACCGTGCCGTACGCATGGTTCGGGTTCATCATCGCGAGCGCCGGATCGGCGAAGTTCACGACGACTTCCTCGGACGCGAAGCGCGACCGGATCACCATCTCGCCGGTATCGGCCTGCACGAGGTCGTCGCCCCACTTCGCCGGGTCCGGACGCTCGCCGCCCGTGTACCAGTACGCGAGCGACTCCATGAAGTAGCGCTGGCCGCGGATGCCGATCTTGCGGGCCTGCTGGCCGTCGGCCATCACGACCGTCGGGCACAGCGCGGCGAGGTGCTGGGTCGGGCGGAAGCCGACCTGGTCTTCCGGCTTGCGGTTCGCCCACGCTTCGCGATACACCGCGTTCTTCTTCGCGACTTCGTCGGGGCCGCCGAAGCCGAGCACCAGTGCGCCCATCCCGCGCTGGCCGGCGCGCAGCAGCGCGTCGGTGTTGGTGCACGCGAGGTACATCGGCGGATGCGGATCCTGCATCGGCTTCGGGTGGATCGGACGCTTCGGAATCTTGATGTATTTGCCATCGTGCTCGATCTCGTCCTGCACGAACATCTTCGGCACGAGGTACATCGATTCGTCGATCATCGGCTGCAGTTCGTTGAGGTCGTAGCCGAACGCGCCCGCTTCCTGCTGGCTGCCGCCCTTGCCGACGCCGAAATGCACGCGGCCGCCCGACAGGATGTCGAGCAGCGCGACACGCTCGGCCACCTTGATCGGATGGTTCATCGCCGGCGGCAGGCACACGACGCCGTGACCGAGCCCGATGCGCGTCGTGCGGCCCGCCAGGTACGCAAGGAAGGTTTCCGGCGCGCTCATGTGCGCATAGTTGGTCAGCGACGTGTGCTCCACGCACCAGATCGTGTCGAAGCCGACCTGCTCGGCCAGCAGCGCCTGTTCGACCGTCTCCTTGAACACCCGGTGGTCGCCCTCGCGCGATGCGTCGGTGGTCTGGGCTTCGTAGATGAGGGAAAACTTCATTGCGTGCGTCTCCATGTATGTTGGACGAGTCGGGGTCGTGCAGCCGCCCGCACGATACGGACGAATAGCGACGGTCCACGAATGGGAGTGTCGGCGCGCCGGCGCACGCGGGCATCGTCTGTTCGGAGTATCGGCACGCTTGCGGGGACAGAGGGGTTTCACCGTCATCCGAACAGACTGCGTCGCGGCCGGCACCGCGCGCTAGGATCGAACGACGGTGCAGTACGCGCCGCACATATCACGACAAGGGAGAGAGGAAATGAAGGTATCGATGCTGCTGTATCCGGTCGACGACATCGACACGGCCTTGCCGCTGTTCGTCGACGGACTGGGCCTGAACGTGAAGTTCCGCGACGGCGACCGCTATTGCGCGCTCGACGGCGGCCCGCTGACGATCGCGCTGGTGGCCGGCGACGAGCAGATCGTCGAGCGCGCGGCGCTCACGCTGCGGGTGGACGAAGACGACGACCTCTATGCGGCGATGGCGCGGGTCGTGAAGGCTGGCGCGTCGGTGCGCGTGCCGGTGCAGGCGGGGCCGCACGAATACCGCGCGGTGCTGGAGGACAAGAACGGCGCGTTGCTGGTGATTTCGCAGAAACGCGCCGCGTGAGGCGGCAGCGCATGGCGCACGGCACGGCCGGTGAAACGCTGGCCGCACGCCGCGCGGGTGCCGTGCATCAGGTATCGACGGGCATCGCGTTCATGACCGGCATGACGCATCCCCGCATTACGCAGCCGCGCCCGGCGCGCGCAGGTCGCTGGTTTCCAGCAGCTCGAGCAGCGTGCCGGCCGGCTGGCTGAGCCGCTTCGCGGCGAGCGCGATGAATTCGACGTCGGGCAGCGCGGGCAATCCGTCGCCGTTGACGGGCGGCGCCAGCCCGCGCGCCGACAGGTACTGCGACGTCGCGGTGAGCCCAAGCCCGGCCCGCGCGGCCGCGATGCAGCCCGGCTGGCTGCTGCTCGAACACACGACTTCCCAGCCGATCCCCTTCTCCGCGAGCGCGTTCAACACGACCGCACGCGTGACGCTCGGCTCGGCCACCAGCACGAGCGGCAGCGGCCGCTCGAGGTCGACCACGGTGCCCGGCCGTGCGACCCATTCGAGCCGTGCGCGCAACAACGGCGTGCCGCGCCGCTCGCCGAGCCGCCGCTTGCCGACCATCAGGTCGAGCGCGCCCGCGTCCATCAGTTCGTAGAGCCGGCTCGTCATCCCGGTCGTGATCTCCAGCGCGACGTCCGGATGCGCCGCGCGAAACGCCGCGAGCACGTCCGGCAGCGCGACCAGCGCGAGATCGTCCGACGCGCCGAGCCGCACGCGCCCTTGCAGCCGCGGTTTGCGGAACTGCGATTCCGCGCGGTTCAGCGCCTGCAGGATCACGTTCGCATGCACGAGCAGCGCCTCGCCGTCGGCCGTCATCGCGATCGAATGGGTGTCGCGCACGAACAGCCGCCGCCCGACGCTCTCTTCGAGACGGCGGATGTGTTCGCTGACGCTCGACTGGTTGAGCCCGAGCTGCCGCCCCGCTTCGGTGAAGCTGCGGCAGTTCGTGACGGTGGCGAACGTCTTGAGCCAGACGGGATTGAGCATCCCGCATTGTCATCGCCAATTCCGATGACAGTCAATGCCTTGAGGCGGCTTCCCGATAACCACCGGAATCGGTACCATCGGACGCTTGTAGACCGGCCGTGCGCCGACGTGGACAGGTCATGCGCTGGCGTAGACAGGTCATGCGCTGGCGCGGGCCCGCCGCGCCACCACCGGCCACGGTCGCCGCACTTCGAATTACGTCATGTCCCGGGAACCCTCACACTCCGCGCTGCTGTGGATCGTCGCCGCCGCATTCTTCATGCAGTCGCTCGACACGACGATCGTCAATACCGCGCTGCCGTCGATCGCGCAAAGCCTGCACGCGTCGCCGCTCGCGATGCAGCCGATCGTGGTCGTCTACACACTGACGATGGCGATGCTCACGCCGGCGTCCGGCTGGCTCGCCGACCGGTTCGGCACGCGTCGCGTGTTTTCGCTGGCGATCCTCGTGTTTTCGCTCGCTTCGATCGGCTGTGCCGCCTCGCACACGCTCGGCCAGCTCGTCGTCGCGCGCGCCCTGCAGGGCATCGGCGGCTCGATGCTGCTGCCGATCGGCCGGCTCGCCGTGTTGCGCCGCGTGCCGGGCGAACAGTACGTCGCGGCGATCGCGTTCGTGTCGATCGCCGGCCAGCTCGGACCGATCGTCGGGCCGACGCTCGGCGGCTGGCTCACGCAGGCGATTTCCTGGCACTGGGTGTTCATCGTCAACGTGCCGGTCGGCGTGGTCGGGTTCATCGCGGTGCAGCGCTACCTGCCGCACGACCAGGCGACGCAGCCGCCACCGTTCGACTTCGTCGGCTGTGCACTGCTGTCCGTCGCGATGATCGCGCTGTCGCTCGCGACCGATCCGCCGATGCCCACGCATCGCACCGGCTGGGCGATCGCGCTGGCCGTGCTCGGCGTCGCGAGCGCGCTCGCCTACCTGCCCCATGCGCGCCGCCGCGCGCAGCCGTTGTTCCGGCTCGGGCTGTTCCGCGAGCCGAACTTCGGTTCGGGATTGCTCGGCAACCTGCTGTGCCGGATCGGCACAAGCGCGGTGCCGTTCATGCTGCCGCTGCTGATGCAGGTGCAGCTCGGCTACACGCCGCTGCAGTCCGGGATGATGATGCTGCCGGCCGCGATCGCCGGCGTGCTCGCGAAGCGCTGGATCGCGCCGCTTGCCAAACGCTTCGGCTATGCGACGTTTCTGGTGGTGAATACGGGGATCGTCGGCTGCGCGATCGCCGGGTTCGCGCTGATTTCGACGCGGCCGGCGCCGGTGCTGGAGATCGTGCTGCTGATCGTGTTCGGCGCCGCGAACTCGATGCAGTTCGCCGCGATGAACGCCGTGACGCTCAAGGGGCTGTCCCACGCCGACGCCGGCAGCGGCAACAGCCTGTTCACGATGATGCAGATGCTCGCGATGGGGCTCGGCGTGTCGATCGGCGGCGGGCTCGTGAACCTGTTCGCCGCGCATTGGGGTTCGATGGCGAACGGCTTCATGCTGTCGTTCGCGTGCATGGGCTCGGTCACGCTGCTGTCGTCGCTCGTGTTCCGGCGCATCGATACGGCCGCGCCGCCGCGCCCGATCGCACCACGGCCTTCCGCGTAAGCGGCGCCGCGAGCAAGCGGGCGCGCCGCGCCGTCAGTTCACCTGACGGCGCTCGACGACCCGCTTGAGCACCCAGCGAATCGACGAGCCGTCGGCCGGCGGCTGCGCCACGCGGTATTCGTCGACTTCCAGCACATATTGATAGCCGGGCTGGTACGCAAAGCCCTCGATACCCGCGTACCACAGGCTCCACGGCTCGGCCGGGCTGCTGCGCACCTGCAGGCAGTCCATCGGCGCGACGCCCGTGCAGCGCGCCGGCTGCGGTGCGACATAGACGGTTTTCGTCACCGGGCGACCATCGGCCGGGCGGGCCGCGCGCGCGTCCGTCGCGACTGCGTCGGTCTGGCAGCCGGCGAGCAGCGTGCTGCCCGCAATCACGGCCGCGCCGAGCAGCGTTCTGGTGTTGCGATTCATCGGATGTTCCTCTGGAAGCGTGGGCGGGGCGGTTAGACGAGCGCCGCACCGCGAAAGTTCACAAATAGCTTACAAACAGTGCGCCGCCACCCTCATTCGCAGGATGTCGCGCGTGCACCGACGCGCTACCGTATCCGGGCGCAGGTGCGTGCCGCCGCTGGCGGTCGTACCGCACCGCGCGTCCGCATACGCACCCGCACGCCCGGCGCACCGCAACCGGGCGGCTGCAACAGGAGACAACCTGAATGACCACGGCGCCCCCGGCCCTTCCCCCGAGCCTTGCCCAATCGACGCTGACGCTCGAGCAATTCGACGCACTGCTCGCGACAATCTACGAAGGCCCGCTGGAAGACGTACCGTGGGGCGGCGCACTGGAACGGATCCGCGTGCACCTCGACGCGAACTACGTGACGATGATCCTGCGCTGGCCCGCGAGCGGTCACGCGGGGCTGATGATCAATGCGTCCGGGCACAGCGCGCCGCTGCCGGGCGTCGCGTCGTACAACAACTACTATTACGCGCTCGATCCGTTCGTCAACCTGCCGAGCGATCGCGTCGTCACCGTCGATGAACTGCTCGGTGTCGGCGTGTGGCGCAGCAGCGCGATGTATCGCGAGTTTCTCGAGCCGTTCGACGTGGGCTACCTGATGGGCGCCGACCTGCGCACGCCCGACGGGATCGAATGCCGGTTCCGCGTGTGCCGCTCGCATCACGGCCATGCGTTCTCGACGACCGACAAGGCCGTCTGCAATGCGCTGCTGCCGCACCTGAAGCGCGCGGTGCGGCTGCACGCGAAGTTCGGGATGGTCGAATCGGAGCGCACGCTGTATGCGAGCACGATCGACCGGATGCTCGTCGCGACCGCGATCCTCGACGAGCGCGGCGCGATCATGAAGACCAATTGCGTCGCGGACGAGATCTTCGCCGAATGCGACGGCCTGCGCGTGCGCGCCGGTGTGCTCGAAGCGTCGTATCCGCTGGAAGACCGCAAGCTGCAGAAGCTGATCCGGCAAGTGCTCGCCGAGCGCGCGGGCGGCGTGCCGACGGTCGCGCAGGCGATCGCGGTGCCGCGCCCGTCCGGCAAGCCGCCGCTCGGCGTGCTGATCCGCACGGTGCCGCTCAGCGAATGGTCGGAGGACAATCCGCGCCGGCCCGCGTGCGCGATCTTCATCCGCGATGCGGAGCGCAAGTCGCAGGCGTCGCACGACATCGTGCGCAAGCTGTTCGACCTGACGCCGGCCGAGACCACGCTGGCGCTCGCGCTCGTCAACGGCTCGACGCTCGAGGAAGCCGCCGACGAGCTCGCCATCAGCAAGAACACCGCGCGCTCGCACCTGCGGGCGATCTTTTCGAAGACGGGCGTCACGCGACAGGCGACGCTCGTGCGGACGTTGCTGAACAGTGTGTTGTCGCTCGGGTAACGCGCGCGAAACGCGGGGCACTCACCCGGGTTTGTCATGCAGCGGCATGCGCTGCGTTCCGTTTCTCGCCGGCGCGATAATCGCGAGGGCAGCTGACTCCGCAGACGAACCTGCCCGGGTGACGAAGACGAGCGATTGGAAAATGAGAATCCCTGCGTTTTCCGACAAGATTCCCAATTCGACACTCGGCGCATGGCTGGCACTGTTTGTCGTGTTCTGCTCGTCGTGCCAGACAGTCATCGGCGTCCTCATTTACGTCGCTCACCACCCGGATCGACGGCGGCTTCACCGTGTGGGGATCGTGTATTACCATCGGCGCTTTCTCGACCGCTTCCTTGCACCGCCCGCGCCCGCCCGGCCACTGGCGGGCGAGCAACACGCCACGCCTCGCTTCGCATGACCTCACCCGTTCCGTCCGACGCCGCGCTGCGGCCGCTGCCCATCGATACGCTGACCGTGCCGGCCGCGCTCGACGGACGCGCGGGCACGAACCGCTCGACGAGCGCCCATCCGCAGATCGCGGCGACCCACGATCTCGACGCGGTGCGCGCGTGGCTCGCGCGCTTCGTCGATACGCCCACCACGTTCCAGAACTATCGCAAGGAAGCCGAGCGCCTGCTGCTGTGGGCCGTGATCGCGTGCGGCAAACCGCTGTCGTCGCTCACGCACGAGGATCTCGTCGTGTACCGGCAGTTCCTGCTCGCGCCGGCGCCCGCCGACGTGTGGTGCGCGAACGGCGGCCGCAAGCATCCGCGCGGCGACCCGCGCTGGCGGCCGTTCTACGGGCCGCTGTCGGCGGCCAGCCAGCGGCAGGCGATGGTGATCCTGAACGTCATGTTCTCGTGGCTCGTGCAGGCCGGCTACCTGGCCGGCAATCCGCTCGCGCTGTCGCGGCAGCGGCAACGACGGCCCGCGCCGCGCGTCACGCGTCATCTCGGTGCGCCGCTGTGGCAGGCGGTCAAGGATGCGATCGCCGCGATGCCACGCGACGATGCGCGCGCATCGTTTCATGCGGATCGCGCGCGCTGGGTGTTCACGCTGCTGTATCTCGGCGGGCTGCGCATCACCGAAGCGGCCGACACGACGATGGGGCATTTCTTCGCGCGCCGCGACGCAAACGGACGCGAGCGCTGGTGGCTCGACGTGACCGGCAAAGGCGGCCGGCAGCGGCTCGTGCCGGCCACGGCCGAGATGATGGCCGAGCTCGCGCGCTACCGGCGCGCACACGGCCTGCCGGCACAGCCCGCCGACGGCGAACTCACGCCGCTCGTGCTGCCGGTCGGTCACACGCGCAAGCCGCTCACGCGCGCAGCGCTGCACCGGATCGTGAAGCAGGTATTCCGCTTCGCCGCCGACCGGCTGCGCGCGCAGGGCGAAACCGGCGAAGAACAGGCGCGCGTGCTCGAACAGGCGTCCGCGCACTGGCTGCGCCACAACGCGGGCTCGCACATGGCCGACGGCCGCGTCGACCTGCGGCTCGTGCGCGACAACCTCGGGCACGTGTCGCTGACGACGACCAGCCAGTATCTGCATGCGGACGACGACTGGCGGCACAGCGAAACCGAGGAGAAGCACCGGATCGACTGGTAGCCGATCGGCGCCCGATCATTGGCCGTGCACGGTGCGGCCCGGCGGCGCTCAGTGCTGCAGTTCGAGCCCGCCCAGCCCGCCGTTGCTGCGGCACGTCGCGCGATCGCGTTCCGTCGGCACGTCGATCGTCCCGCACAGCACGTCGATGCGTTTCCGGTAGCTGTCGACCAGACACTGCGTGGTCGTGCAGCGGTTGCGCGCTTTCAGCCATGCCTTCTGGCTCGCGATGAACTGGCGATACTCGGGCGGATCCTCGGTCGGCCAGTTGCCGAAGTCGTACACGACGTCCTGATAATCCTTGGCGAGCGCATCGTCGAGCCGCGACAACGCCGGATTGCCGCAGATTTCACGTTCGACGAACGTGGTCGCTTTCGCGCAATCGAACGACGCGGCCCGTGCGCCGGTCATGCCGGCCGCGAGGGCCAGCGCAAGAAGCCATGCCTTCATGGAAGTATCGTCCGGAAGAAAACGGCGGCCGCACCACCCGAACGCGATCGCGCATCGGGCGACGGCTCGCCGTGACGGGCGAACGGGAATGCCCGCCGCCGGATCGCGCAGCTTAGGGCAACGCGCGGCGCAGTTCAATACGCGGGCCCGCTTCCGTTCTTCCGTGCCGTCACGCGCACGGCATGTTGCATGCGCTCAATACACGGCCACCCAATGCCCGGGCACCCACGCCCAGCGATTGCCGGCCCAGCGGTAATGCCCCTTCGCCCAGCGATAGCCGGGCGCCGGCGGCGGCGGCGCCACCTCGGCGACCGGCGCGGGTTGCGGCGGCCGCACCGGTTCGACCACGCATGCGGACATCAGCGCCGCGCTCGTGGTCACCAGGACGGCAAGCGATATGGATCGGATCTTCATCTTCGATTCTCCCTGTCGTGTCATCGGTGGGGGGAGGCAAACACCGGCCTCCCGGATGCCGCGCGTCACGCCGCGGCGTGAACGAGGCCCGTCATCGGCCGCGTCGTGCCGCTTTCGGCGAACAACGCAGCGGCGGTACGGTCGGGGTCGAGCCGCAGGCTTTCGGCGGCCGCGCCCGCGATCAGCGCGTCGAGCGACGCGGTCGGCTTCAGGTCGCGCCCTTCGTACAGGTCGGCCGGCCGCAAGCCGGGCCAGTCGGCGATCACGCGGCCGCCCGCGACCGCGCCGCCCGCCAGCATCGCGACAGACGCCTGCCCGTGATCGGTGCCGCCCGTGCCGTTCACGGCGGCCGTGCGGCCGAACTCGGTCGCCACCAGCACCGTCGTCTGCTGCCACGCCGGGCCGAGGCCGTCGCGCAACGCGGCGAGCATCGTGTCGAGCGCCTTCAGCTGATTCGCGAGCCGCGGGTTCTGCGCGCTGTGCGTGTCCCACCCGCCCGTCTCGATCATCGCGATCCGCGGGCCGTCGTCGCGCGCGAGGAACGTCGCGGCGAGCTTGCCGACGCCGGCCGGGTCCTGACGCGCGTGCGCATCCCCCGCGAGGCCGCGCGCGGCCATCGCCGATTGCCACAGCGGGCCGAGCTGCGCGTCGGCCGCGTAGAGCGCCGACACGCGCGCGAGCAGATCGTCCGGCGCGGCCGGCAGCCCGGACGCCGCATACGACGCGGCCTGCACGCTGCCGCGCAACGCGAGCGGCACGGTCGGCGCGAACGCGATCGCGCTGTCGCGCGTCCTCGGCAACAGCGCGGCCAGCCGGTTCAACCAGCCGTCTTTCACCTGGTACGGCGCGCGCCCGCCCGTCTCGAGCACGTTCTGTCCGTCGAAGTGCGAGCGGTCGCGATACGGCGATGCGATCGCGTGGACGAACAGCGCCTGCCTGTCGCGCATCATCTGCGCGGTCCGGACCAGCGACGGATGCAGCGCGAAGGTGCCGTCGACACGTATCGCAGCCGACGTGTCGATCGCGAGCGGGCCGCGCAGCGACGCATACGCGGGTTCCGCATACGGCACGACGATGTTCAGCCCGTCGGCCGCGCCGCGCTGGATCACGAACACGAAGCGCCGGTCGGTTTCGACGTTCGCGAACACGATGCGCGGCGCGACGAGGAACGCGCCGGTGCCGGCGGCCGCAACGCTCAGAAAATGACGACGGGTAAAGGATCGGGCCATGTTCATCTCCGTTGAAAATCGGGCGACACCAGCAGAAGCGCGAGCGACGTGGTCGCGCTTTCGGCACGCGACAGCGCGGTCGCCGTCGGCGCGCTCAGCGAGCCCGCCAGCAACGTATTGCCGAGCGTGCGCGGATCGAGCCGGTCGCCGGTGCGCGCGGCGAGCCGCTGCGCAATTTCGACGCGGCGCACCAGCGAATCGGGCGCGGCCCAGCTCGCGGCCACGTCGTCGTAGCCGGCCGGCGACCCGGGCCGCCACACGGGCTGGCCGAGTTGCGCGAGCAGCGGCGCGGCCTTCAGGTCGCCCGTATCGCGCCAGCCGAGCCCGCGCAGCGACGACACGGCCCACTCCCACGGTGTCTTGAACTTGCGGTTCACCGGCGCCCATGCGTCCGGCGCATCGACGAGCGCGCGATAGACGGTCGGCAGGTCGCCGCCGCTCGTGTCGAACGCGCGCGCGAGCCGGTCGGTCAGCCCGGGCGGCGGATTGTCGGTGACGAAATGACGGGCGAGCTGGAACGCGACATGCCGGCTCGTCGCCTGTGAATGCGCAAGGTCGGCCAGAATCGCGCGGCCCTGCGCTTCGCCCGGCTGGTCGTAGGTGCGCCCCATCACCGTGCGCGCGCCCGGTTCATGCAGCTTCGGGCGGAACACGAACGCTCCGGGCGCCGCGTCGCCGGGCTGCGGCCCGCGTCCGCCCGCGATGCTCCAGCCCGTCAGCGCGCGTGCGAATTCCGTCACGTCCGCTTGCGTATAGCCGGTGCGTACGCCAAGCGTATGCAGCTCCATGATTTCGCGCGCGAGGTTCTCGTTCAGGCCGCGCCGCGCCGCGGGATTGCGGGCGTCGGCGCGCAGCGCGGCCGGGCTGTCGGGGCCGACCGAGCGCGCCTGGTCGAGGAACAGCTGCATCGCAGGGTGCTGCTCGACGGCGACGAGCATGTCCTCGAAGCGGCCGAGCACGTGCGGACGGATCGCATCGCGCTCGAATGCCCCTGCGTATGCGGCGACCTGCCCCTTGTCGACCGACACCGCGAAATGGTTCGCCCAGAAATGCACGAGACGCTCGACGAACGGCGCCGGTGTGTTCAGCGCACTGTTCAGCCGCGCGGCGACGGCGCTGCGATATGCGTCGTAGCCGTCGCGACGGATCGACTGTGCGGTCGCGCGCTTCGCTGCGGCGTCGTCGCTCGTCATCGCGTTGCGCGCCTCCGCGAAACGCGTCGCGAGCGCCACCGCGTCCGGCTCGCCGGCCCACGCGGCGGGCCGCGCGTCGTAACGGTCGAACTGGGCGACCAACGCCGCCTTCGGATCCGCAGGCGGCACTTCGTCGGGCCGTGCGCCGAGACCGAAGCGGTTCAGCGCGACGGCGGCCGGTGAGATGTCGTTCGGGTAGTCCATGACGGGGTTCTCGCGATGCGTACCCGTGTTTAACGGACGGCAGCGGGAAATCCGTCGCCGGGCGGCTCAATATTTTTTCTGCGTTGCACCGGGCGCGCATGCCTTGCTGTTTGCTTTCAAACGACAGCTTGAATTCGCCGGACCATGCACGGCGCGTATTGCCAGGGATCGCGCAGCGATGATGTCGCGATCCACCGTCGCGATGCCGATTGTGTTCTATCTACCCGTTTGCGCTCCTGATTAACTGACGATCACTCTCGTTAGCCGACACGGCGGGCGCCATGAAACTGACCAGGATCGCTTTCGTTCTCCTCGGCCTGATCTGGGGATCCAACTTCATCTACATGAAATGGGCGGCTGCGTGGATCACCCCGATGCAGATCGCCTTCCTGCGCGTCCTGTTCGGCTTCCTGCCGCTGGCGTTCGCCGCGTGGCGGCAGCGCGCGATTCATCGAAGCCAGGCGCGGCATTTGCCGCACTTTTTCGTCATGGCTGCCGTCGCGACGGCGTTCTACTACGTGGCCATCGTGAAAGGCACGGCGCTGCTGCCGTCGGGAATCGCGGGCGTGCTGGGCGGCTCGATCGCGATCTTCACCGCGATCTTTTCGCTGCTGTTCCTTCGAACCGAGAAAATGAACGGGCTGATGGCAGCCGGGGTCGTCGTCGGTTTCGCCGGCATCGTGCTGATCGCGCGCCCGTGGGAAGGCGCGGGC
Organism: Burkholderia sp. JKS000303; assembly: GCF_002563755.1. Classification (NCBI taxonomy): domain Bacteria; kingdom Pseudomonadati; phylum Pseudomonadota; class Betaproteobacteria; order Burkholderiales; family Burkholderiaceae; genus Burkholderia; species Burkholderia sp. JKS000303. The sequence goes on along the minus strand of NZ_PDBZ01000001.1, from coordinate 3,761,499 downwards.
AATCCGGTCGATCCCGCCGGCGTCGCGTGGATGCTGGCCGGCGCAATCATCCTCGGGCTGTCGTACGTCTACGTGAAACGCTTCCTGTCGCCGTTCGGCCTGCAACCGCTCGCGCTGGTGACGTGGCAGATGGGCCTGGCGCTGCTGATCCTTGCCGTGCTGACCGACTTCACCGGGATCGAGCGCATCTTTCACGACTGGCGTGCCGCGTCCGGTGTCGCGATCGGGCTCGGCCTGCTGGGGACCGGCGTCGCTTACCTGCTCTATTACTTTCTGCTGCAGGAACTCGGGCCGGTTGCGGCGTCGGGTTCGACGTACATCACGCCCACGGTTGCACTCCTGATCGGCTGGGTGGCCGGCGAACGCGTGGGCGTGCTGGAAGTGAGTGCGATCGCGCTGGTGCTCGTCGGTATCGCGATGTTGCAGATCGGCCGGCAACGATCGGCGCGCGACATCGAACGATCGGTACGCGCCACGCACGTGCGAACCTGAAGCCGGTTGCGGTTGCGCCGCGGCAGCGCGCGAATCGCGTTGAGATGGATACAGCGATTCGACTGATGGATGCGCCGAAATCGACAGCCCGCGAAACGCGGCCCGTTGCCCGCTTGCCCTTCCCTCAAAGCCATCTAGACTCAAAGGAATGTGCCGACCGCGCGTCACGCGAGTTTCGTCGTCTCGCCCCGGAGCCATGAACCGGCACAACCGGAGACCGACCATGACCAAGCTGCTCGCCCTGTTGCTGCTGTCTCCCGCCATCGTTCTTGCCGATCCGGCGGCATTTCCCGAAGGCTCCTCCGCGCCGAGCGCATCGGACATCCAGCAACGCCTGTCCGGCAAGGCATTCGACATCAAACTGGCGGACGGCACGCAATGGCATGTCCAGTACGGCAATAGCGGCGACTACGATTTCAAGTCGAGCCAGGGATTTGCCGATCACGGCGACTGGAAAGCCGAGGACGGCAAGATCTGCAGCAAGGGCCGCAAGATTCCGTACTCGTGCAACGACGTGCGTGTGAAAGGCGACGATCTCTACCTGAAGCGCGACAACGGCGAAATCATTCAGTTTGTCGAATCGCATTGAACGCGGCGCATCGCGTCGAAGTCCTGACATGATCCTGACGATGCGATGTCACCGCGCACCACCGTTCTGGACATGCGCGTGGCTGCTCGCCATCGCGTTGATGCTGCACGATCACGCGGCTTGCGCGCAAAACGCGCCCAGGGTCGTCGACATTCCGACGCGCCCCGACGTCACGCAACGGTTTCTTTTCATCGCGCCGGAAGCACCGAAGGCCGCAGCCATTCTTTATGCCGGCGGACATGGCGGACTGCAGCTGGACGCGTCCGGTGGATTCGGATGGGGGAAAGGCAATTTCCTGGTCCGCACCAGAATGCGGTTCGTCGACGACGGCATTGCCGTGGCGGTCATCGACGCACCGAGCGACCGGCAATCCGCGCCCTATCTCGACGGCTTTCGTCTGTCGCGCGAGCATGCCGACGATGCGCGCGCCGTGATCGCCTGGTTGAGGGCGCAACTGCACGTACCGGTCTGGCTGGTGGGAACGAGCCGCGGCACGCAATCCGCCGCGGCGATTGCCATCGCACTCGCCGGCGACGGCGGGCCCGACGGTATCGTGCTGACGTCCACGATCCTCCGTGACGATCGCGGCGGCCACCCGGTCACGAGCATGGATCTTGCCGGCCTGCGGATTCCGGTGCTGGTCGTGCACCACGAGAAGGATGCCTGCAAGTATTGTCCGGTCTCGGAAACGGATTCCCTGATGAAGAAACTGGATCAATCGCCGAAAGCCGACCTGATGATCGTCACGGGCGGCACGTCGCGCGGCGATCCCTGCGAAGCGTTCAGCTATCACGGCTTCAATGGCGTGGAGAGCGGCGTGGTCGATGCGATCTCCGCATGGATACTTGCACGCTGAGCGCAACGGTCGCGCATGCCGTCGAAACGACATGGCACGCGCGACCCGATCGTATCCGTGCCTTTGCCCCCACAGCAAAGGCACGCGCGGCCCATTCCATGCGAGGGCGCTTTCGATGACCCGCGATAATGCTCGTCTTGCCGTGTTGATCACGATGCCGCACAGCCACTACAGCGAAAAAGCGCGCTGGGCGCTCGACCGCCTCGCGCTGCCGTATCGGGAAACGCCGCATGCGCCGCTGCTGCACCGGTTGGCGACGAAACGCAATGGCGGCAGCAGCGTGCCGTTGCTGATTCATGACGGCGCGCGGTTCATCGATTCCACCGATATCCTGATGCACCTCGATGCCGTCTGCGGCGGCGACGTGCTGTATCCGCGCGATGCGGGGCTGCGACAGGAAGTCGAAGCGCTGGAGACGCAATTCGACGACGTGCTGGGCCCGCATGCGAGGCGTTGGGCCTATGCGCAATTGCTGCCCGATCGCCGGCTGTTGCTGCACGTGATGACGCGCGGCGTGCCGCGGTTCGAGGCGGTGTCGTTGCCGGTCATCATGCCGGGCGTCGTAAGGCTCATTCGTGCGGCACTCAGGATTACACCGGAAAGTGCGGCGCGCTCCATCGAGCGGGTGCGAGTGCTCTTCAAGGAAGTCGACGGGCGGCTGGGCGACGGTCGACGCTTTCTCGTCGACGACCGCTTCACGGCGGCCGACCTGACATTTGCGGCACTTGCCGCGCCGGCGCTCTTTCCCGCCGAGTATCGCGCTGCCTACCCGGCGCTCGATGAGGTGCCCGCGACCATGCGCGATGAAGTGTTGCGGCTGCGGGATACGACGGCCGGCAGGTTCGCGTTGCGCCTGTATGTGGAAGAACGCGACCGTCTCCATGCGGGTTCCTGACCGGGGCAACGCGAATCCGATGTCGCGCGTCACGAACCCGACGCGTTGCCACGCCGCGCTGCTTACTGATTCCCCGCTTCGCCCTGCTTCTTCTGCAATTTCGGCGGCAGCCGCCAGTTCCCGCTGCGCCGCAACCCGTCGACGAACTTCGCGCGCTCATCCGGCGTCAGCGTCGCCGCAAAATCGACGACACTGCGCTCGACCTGCCCGCGCAACGCGGTATCGGCCGCACGCGTACGATCGAGCGCGGCGTCGATCGCCGCGCGATCGAGCTGCGGCGCGGCCAGCAAATCCAGCACGGTGATCCGGCCATCGCGCCCCTCGCGCGCGAAATCCCGGCCGTCCTTGCGCGCGGCCTTCAGCGCCGCGGCAAATTCCCGCTGGCGCGCGTCGGTCAATTCGTCCGCGGCAAAACGCAGCGCGGTGTGCTGCGCAGGCATGCCGGCCACATGCAGGCCGCGATGTGTCGAGAACCACTGATACGCGCCGCCGCCGATCGCGCCGAGCATGAACACGTTCAGCACGACGGAACCGATGAGGATCAATTTCCAGCCGCGTTCGCTCATTCGTCGCCTCCGTCGATGCTCGGCCCGCCGAACGTCGTCGTCAGGTAGCCGGGTTCGTGCTGCGAGACCGGCGCGCTGCCGAGCATCAGCATCGACACCGCAACGGCGCCCGCCAGCGCACCGGCCAGCCCGACGCCCGCGAACGCCGCGCCCGACCACCACACGTTGCCGCGCCGCCGCCGCGCACGCTGGGGCGCGGGTGCCGTCGCGACAATGCGCTCGACGAGCGCCGGCGCGGGCGGCGCAACCGTGTCGTGCGTCAGCCACGCATCGAGTTCGGCCGCATCGTCGAGCGCCTCCAGCGCGTCGCGCGGATGCGCCTGTGCCCACGTTTCGGCCGCCGCACGTTCGTCTTGCGGCCAGCGCCGCGCATCCGAGCCGTACGCGGCGACGATGGTACGGAATCGTTCGGGTGTCATCGCAAGTCCTCGCTAGGTGGGTCGCCGGCCAGTTGCGCGCGCAGGTTGCGCCTCGCGCGCGCGAGCAGGCTTTCCAGCGCATCGACGGTGATGCCCATCAGGTTGGCCGCTTCGATGTTCGACATTTCCTGATAGTACTGGAGCACGAGCGCTTCCCGCTGCCTCGGCGGCAACGCGGCGAGCGCGTCACGCACGCGCGCGTCGCGCGAGCGCAACTCCGCACGCGCGGCCGGCTCGGGTTGCGTGTCGGGCACCTCGGGCAGCGTGTCGACCAGCTCCTCGCGCCGCCCGCGCAAGCGGTCGTAGCAGAGGTTCAGCACGACGCGATGCAGCCACGTGTCGAAGCGCGCCTCGCCTTCCCGCCAGCGCGGCGCGTGATTCCAGATCCGCAGGAAGGTTTCCTGCGCAACGTCCTCGGCTTCGGTGCGGTCGCCGAGCATGCGCGTCGCCAGCGCGAGCAGTCGCGGCAGCTTGCGGGCGACGAGCACGCGCACGGCCGACGCGTCGCGCGCGCCGACCCGGGCGACGAGTTCCGCGTCCGGATCGCCGTCGCTCAACGCAGGCTGCTCCGCCGCGTGCCGCGCGTACGCCGCACTGTGCCGGCGGGTGTCTCCGCCGTCCGGATGAAGCTCATCGTCGTGCTCTCCTTGCATGCGTCGGGCCGGCGCCGCAGGGCGCCACGCGGACGGTTCGGCAGCGCGTGATGCGCCGCGCCCGATGTCGGCACGGTCGGCTTCATCGACATCCGGCTCGAACCGCATATCGATCCTGTCGATCGCGCGCCGGGCGCCGCGACCTGCGGCAGCCGGCCGGCGCGATCAATATACGACGACCGGCGCGGGCCGGTAATAGGCCGGACGCGCCGGCACCACGACGCAGCCGGCCAGCACGATGGCCGCGGCCGCCAGTATCACGATGGTTCGGAAAGGCATGGTTGGACTCGTGTCGTTTGGACGAAATCCCGCCGCGCCGGCGCTGCACGCCGCGCGACACCGTGTGCATCACGCCCAGTGGCCCGGCACCCAGCGCCAGCCGGGGCCGCGCGGGGCCCAGTGTCCGGGCACCCAGTGATAGCCCGTGCGCACCGTCTGCCAGTGTCCGCCGACCCACACGTAGCGGCCCTGCCGCCAGCGCCAGTGACCGTGATCCCACACATAGCCGGCACGCGGGGCCGGCACGACCTCGACCCGCGCCGGCGGCGGTGCGACCGGCGCGACGATGACGGCCTGCGCGAATACGGCGGACGTCGCCAGCGCAGCCGCGCAACCGGCAGCAAATCGCAATGAGATGGAAAGTTTCATGAAAGGCTCCGAAGCGTCAGGCTCGGCCGGAAGCGGCCGTTCATTTCCTTGAACGACGCGTGCCGAGGAAATCCGTCGCGCCATCGGCAAATAAATTTCCGCCGCGCTGAACGCACCCATGGATGCGCGCGACGCGTTGTTTACCGTCTGTCACAACCCGGCAAAACTGCCCTTCGACAATGCGTATCACCGGGATCCCGCTCGTTTCCGGCCCACGCCCCGGCCGCGCATGCGCCGGCCGGGCGGTTCCTCATCTCGCGTCCCTATCAACGAAAATACGATCATGTCGAACCCGGACACCTTCTCCGCCGAGCCGAACGAGCCGGCCGCTTCCGTATCGCGTCGCGGCTTCCTGAAACTGGCCGGTGTGTCGAGCCTCGCCACCGCCGCGGGCGGGCTTGCGGCCGCCCGTGCCGCCACGTCGAACCCGGACGGCACGCCCGAACAGGTGCATCTGACGTGGGGCAGCGACCCGACGTCCGAAGTCGCGATCTCGTGGGTGTCGCTCGCGCCGGCCGTCAATCCGCGCGCGCGCATCGTCGCCGACGGCGAGCCGGCACACACCGTGCACGGCGTGCAGCGTCTCTATACCGACGGCCTGAACGGCGAGACCGTGTTCACGTATCACGCCCGCGTGCACGGGCTGAAGCCGAACACGCGCTACCGCTACGAGCTGACGGCCGACAACGACAGCAATGCCGCGCAGCCGTTCTCCGCCACCTTCACGACCGCGCCGCGCGGCCGTGCGCCGTTCCGCTTCACGAGCTACGGCGACCTCGCGACGCCGAATGGCGCATGGGTGCTGTCGTCGCCGCAAAGCCGCTTCGCGGTGCAGGCCGTCGAGCAGTTCCAGCCGCTGTTCCACCTGCTGAACGGCGACCTCTGCTACGCGAACCTGAACCCCGCGCATCAGCCCGAGGTGTGGCGCGACTTCGGCAACAACAACCAGACCTCGGCCGCGAATCGTCCGTGGATGCCCTGCCCGGGCAATCACGAGATCGAGTTCAACAACGGCCCGCAGGGCCTCGACTCGTATCTCGCGCGCTACACGCTGCCGGAGAACGGCACGCGTTTCCCGGGCCGCTGGTACAGCTTCCGCGTGAGCTCGGTGCTGTTCATCTCGCTCGACGCCGACGACGTCGTGTATCAGGATGCGGCCGCGTTCGTCGGCGGCCCGGATCCGCTCGTGCCTGCCGCGAGCACCGGCCGCCCGCCGATCGCGCCGGGCACGTCGTTCTACGTGCGCGGCTACAGCAACGGCGAACAGACGCGCTGGCTCGAGCACACGCTGCGTCACGCGTCGCACGATGACGACATCGACTGGATCGTCGTGCAGATGCACCAGGACGCGCTGAGTTCGTCGAAGACGGGAAACGGATCGGACAAGGGCATCCGCGAGGCATGGCTGCCGCTGTTCGATCGCTATGGCGTCGATCTCGTGCTGTGCGGTCACGATCACGACTACGAGCGCAGCTACCCGGTGCGCGGCTGCAATCACCGCGCGGGTGTCGATGCGTCGACCGGCGAAGTCGTCGAGACGCTGCAGCCGCGTCCGGTCGGCACGACCGATCCGGCGCGCACGACGTTCGACACGAGCCACGGCACGATCCACCTGATCCTCGGCGGCGGCGGCACCAGTGCGCCGCTCGACGTGTACGGCGAGAATCCGGCGACGGGTTATGCGCAGGCGAAAATCTTCACGAAGCCGAACCGGCCGGTGCCGGGCACTGCCGCGAACACGTTCGTGCGCCAGGGCGCCGATGCGCTCGAGGACGCGATCTGGTCCGCGCGCCGCGATACCGGCACGGGGTACGGGATCGCCGTGTTCGACCACGATCCGGGCAAGCCGGGCGGCCAGACGACGATCACGATGCGCTACTACCACGCACCGGGTGCGGATCAGCAACCGACCGCGCAATACGAACTGTTCGAGACGATCGAGCTGAGCAAGCAGCGACGCGGGCATTGATGCACCGGTCGCCCGCTGCGCGTGATGGCGTGGCGGGCGATGGGTGGCTCCCGCATCACCCAGGCGCCTTCGTCTAGCGTCGCGATTCCAGCGCGATACGCACGGCCAATCCGGCCAGCACCGTCCCCATCAGCCAGCGCTGAGCCCGCGCCCACACCGGCCGCCCGGCAAGAAACCCCGCGATCGCGCCGGCCATGCACGCGATCAGCGCATTGACGCAGATGCTGACCGCAATCTGCACGCAGCCCAGTGCCACCGATTGCGTCAGCACGCTGCCATGCCCCGGTGAAATGAACTGCGGCAGCAGCGACAGATACATCACCGCGATCTTCGGGTTCGCGAGGTTCGTCACGAAGCCCATCGCAAAGAGTTTCGCGCCGCTGTCATGCGGCAATTGCCGGACCTGGAACGCCGAGCGGCCGCCGGGCTTGAGCGCATTCCACGCGAGATACAACAGGTACAGCGCCCCGCAAAAGCGCAATGCGTCGTATGCATACGGCACGGTCAGCACCAGTGCGGTGATGCCGAACGCCGCGCAGAACATGTAGAACACGAACCCCAGCGCCACGCCGCCGAGCGACACCAGCCCCGCGCGGCGGCCCTGGCAGATCGAACGCGAGATCAGGTAGATCATGTTCGGGCCGGGCGTCAGCACCATGCCGAGCGACACGAGTCCGAATGCAATCAGGGTGGGCAAGGCCGGCACGGCAGTCTCCTTCGAGGCTATGGAAATGGAATCAGCGGCGAGTGTCCACAATGTATTGCATGTCGATACACGTCAGCATGAATAAATTGCAAGCCCCTCATGAGCGCGTTTCATCGCGCTGCGCCCCTCGTTACTTGCTCTTTTTCGCCCGCGTCCGGGTCGCCTTGCCTGCCTTGGCGCGCTGCGCGTCGACCAGCTTCACGAATTCATCGGCGACCGCGTTGCCGGTCGCATTCCACGCCAGGCGCACCGAACGACGCAGCCTGGGCGACAGCTCGAGCACCCGTCCGCCGAATCGCGTGTAGCTCAACGTGATGCGCGGGACGATCGACACGCCCATTCCCGCCTCCGCCATCGACAGGATCGTCCGCATCTCGACCACGTTGAATGCGGCTCGCAGCGCCGCACCGTTGCGGGCGAAGTAATCCGCGATGACCGGCCCGCATCCGGCTTTCGAGAAAATGAACGGCGCCGCCGACAACACTTTGGCCGACACGCTCTTGCGGCCGTCGAACGTGTCGTGCGCGGCCACCGCGACAAAATCCTCGTCGAGCAGCGGCAGGTTGTGCGCGAACGTCTTGGTGCCCGCCACCACGCCGATGTCGGCCGTGCCGTCGTCGATCCACCCTTCGACTTCCGCGTCCGTCCCTTCGAGCAGCACCGCCGTCACCCCCGGATGCCGCTCTTTCAGCGTCTCCAGCGCAGGCACGACGAACGCCAGCGATACGCTCGGCAGCGACGCGACCACCAGCCGCCCTTCGAGCTTGCCGCGCGACAGGCTGCACTGCTGGCGCAGCGTCTGCGCTTCGCGCACGACGTTCTGCACGTACGGCCACAGGCGTTCGCCCGCCGCGGTCAACACGACCGGCTGCCGGTCGCGCAACAGCAGCTTGACCTCGGTGAGCGCTTCCAGTTCGGTCAGCGCGTGGCTGATCGCCGACTGGCTGCGACTGAGCCGATCGGCCGCCGCCGTCAGCGAGCCGAGTTCGACTACCGCTGCCAGTGCCTGCAACTGCGCAAGCGTCATCTCGCCTCCTCTCGTTTCGATACATGCATGTTTCACATGTCAGGGTCGCACATCATGAATCGAATTGTAGCGACCGGCGGCAACGACAGGCAGCGGTCGCCGATGCCCCGCGCCGTGCTCGGGTAAGATTCAGCCTCGAACCGTGTTCCGTGCTGTCGAAGGGGTGTTCGTCCGCTGCGATCCAGCCGGCGTAGACCGACGGCCGGACCGCGACAATCGGGCGACCGGTTCGATTCCAGACCAAACAACAACTGCGTGCCGAGCCGCACGCGCCGGCAGCGGACGCGCTCGATCGCGCCGCCGCCGGTTATGTCTCGACCTGCTTCCGATGACTCATTTCGATCTCACTGAAGGTGTGCTGGTTTCCAGCCTGCATGGGCTTGCGCTGCTCGATCTCGTCGGCATCGCCGTCGCGCTGCTGCTCGGCGGCATGGTCAAGGGGATCACCGGCATCGGCGTGCCGCTCGTCGCGATGCCGATCCTCAGCCAGTTCCTGCCGATCCGGCATGCGGTGCTGCTGCTGTCCATGCCGATCATTCTCGGCAACATCCCGCAAGCGCTCGAAGGCGGCGAAGTGCTGGCCACCGCCCGCAAGATCGCCGCACCGATCGTCGGCACCGTGATCGGCAACGTCGTCGGGGTTGCGATTCTCCTTTCGCTGAACGCCGGGCACGCGCAGGCCGCGTCGGGCGCGCTGCTGATCGTCGCCGCGACGCTGATGCTGAGCGCGCCGAAGCTCAACCTGCCGCCCGCGTGGCAGAAGCCCGTCGGCTTCGCGCTCGGGTTCGGCGCGGCGCTGATGGAGAGCATCGCATCGGTGCCGGGCCCGCTGCTCGCCACCTACCTGATTTCGTCCGGCGCGACCGGCCGGGTCTTCACGAAGCAGATCGCGATCATCCTCGTCGTGTCGATCGTCACGCTGATCACGACGTTCGGCGGCGCCACCCACGCGAGCGGCGCCGACCTCGCGGTTTCCGCGCTGGCCAGCCTGCCGGCCATCGCCGGCATGTGGCTGGTTCGCCCGCTGCGAGACCGGATGTCGCCGCGCATTTTCCGGACCGTCGTGCTGCTGTTCGTGCTCGTCGCCGCGTCGCAGATGATCTGGAAGTCCGGCGTCTTCCGCCACGCGGCGGCGCCTGCAGCACAGATGGACACAGGGCACGCCGGCAAGCAATGACGCCGGCGACGCCGCCACGGCTCCCCGACTGCAAGAAATCGCGCATGCGTTCTGAAAGCTGCGAAGCGTAGTATTCGCGGACCTGACGTACCGCGCCCGACTCGATGAGAACGAGCCGGCGCCCGGTATCGACATGGCTACTTGCCGGCCGACACCCCCGTCGGCGACGGCACGTTTTTCAAAGGCGCGAAATGGAAACATGGGTGTTGCTGGGCTGCGGGTTCGGTCTCGGTTTGCTGATTGCCATCTGGGGGATCTGGTCGCTCAAGTGAAGGCAGGTGCGGCGAAGTTTTCGCCACGACGCCTGCATCGGCACGACGCTCGCCGGTGCGCTCCCGTAGCCGCGCCGCCCCCGCCATCCTGTTCCTTTCCGCCGTCGCTCCCCGCCCCATTCCCCAAGACGCGTTAGACTGTCCGGATGGAACAATGCCGTTATTGCCAGAGAATCCGCGATGAATGGGATTGCCACGGGGACGAATGCCGCCGTGCGATCGCGAAGGCACTGCGCCGACAGCGCGCGGGCCTGCCGATGGTGCCCGATCGCATCCGCAACGAATTGCCGTCCGGCGCGCCGACCCAGCAGGTGATCGCGGTCCTGTCGCGCCAGCGCCTGCGCGCGCGCCGCGGCAACGAGGAACGCCGCGAGCGCAAGGAAATCGACGACGACGTCTGATCCGGCGCCCGGCCCCCGAGTCCCGCCCCGTCTACCGGCGCCCCGCCGGATGTCCGTCCGCGCACGGCGGATCGCGGCCTTCCCGCCCCTCACTTGCAAATCCCGCAATAGCGATTGGGGCCAGACCGATCTTATCCCGGTATTATTGCCTCGCCTGCAAGGATCTTTCGCTGGAATACACGTTTACCCTAGGTCCACCGAAGCCTACGATGTAATCAATCGCTTACGACATGGTGTCGACGGCGAAGTCAATAAAACATCGGAGGTCATCATGAAATCGCTCGTTTCCGCAGTTGTCGCCGCTGTCGCCCTGTCCGCCTCGTTCGGCGCCTTCGCCCAAAGCACCGTGACCCGCGCCCAGGTGCGCAGCGAACTCGTCCAGCTCGAAAACGCCGGCTACAAGCCGAGCCAGTCGAGCCCGTACTACCCGGCCGACATCCAGGCTGCGCAAGACCGCGTGCATGGCGCAGACGCCACCGGCTACGGCGCACAGCCGGCCCCGGTTGTCCAGGGCGGCGCGCCTGCCGTCAAGGTGCAGAGCGCACACGACTCGGTCTACTTCGGCCACTAAGCCTGTCGCTACCGCGCGCGTCGCGCGCGGTTCGCCCGAATGCAAAGAGCCCGTCCTGCGACGGGCTCTTTGCGTTTACGCCGCGACGAGCCAGCGCACCCGCCAACCGTCAGCCATCAGCCATCAGCCGGCGCCGCCCGACGCAATGCGCCCGTCCGGCTCCGTGCCGAGCACGCCGCCCAACAGCTCCTGATAACGCACGCACATGCGCTGCGCGGATGCCTTCGCCGCATACATCGCCGCATCGGCCTTCACGAGCAGTTCCTCGGCCGACGCGCCGTCGACCGGATACTCACTGACGCCGATGCTTGCGCCGACGGCCACGCGCCTGTCGCCGAATTCGAGCTCCTCGGCCATCACGAGCTGGATACGCGACGCGATATCGCCGATCACCGCAGACGAGCGCAAGTCGGAAATCAGCACGACGAACTCGTCGCCGCCGAGCCGCGCGGCCATGTCGCCGCTGCGCAGCACCTGGCTCAGCCGCTTCGCGACGGCGACGAGCGTCCGGTCGCCGGCCGCGTGTCCGTGCTGATCGTTGATCTGCTTGAAACGGTCGAGGTCGACGAACATCACGGCCAGCCCTTGCCGCACCGCAGCCGCATGCCGGATCGCCGCGTCGAGATGCTCCATGAAGAGCAGCCGATTGGGCAGCGCCGTCAGCGGATCATGGCCGGCGAGGTGCGTGAGCTCCTGCTGCTTCGCGCGCAGCATCGACACCTGCGTGCGGATCTCGACACGCATGCTGTCGAAGCAGCGCGCGAGCACGCCGATCTCGTCCGAACGCGCAACGGGCAGCCGTTCGGCGGCCGGATCGTCGAACACGTGCGTCGCGGCGCGCGCGAGCATCTGCAGCGGCCGCGTGATCGCGCGCGCGAACAGGATCGCGAGGATCACCGCCATCACGCTCGAGATGAGCACCATCCGGATGATCCGGTCACCGAGGATCCCGGCCGGCGTCAGCACGTCGGCGAGCGGCCGCCCCATCCCGAGCACGACGAAGCGGTTGCCCTCGTTTTTGCCGAACGGCGTGCGCACGAACGCGAACATCTGGCCCGGCGCCTCGTCGGGCCGCCGCAGGCCGTTGAGCGTCACGCTCGTGCGCGCGCCGGCAAACAGCGTACGGGTGGCGGCAAAGCTGTCCTGCATCAGCACGCGCCGCCCGCGATCGAAGCCGAACGTCTGCGACGGATCGGGATGCACGAGGAAGTCGCCCCACTCGCTCGCGAGATACACCGAGTAGTCCGGCGGCAGATCGCGTTCGAGTCGCTCGAACATGCGCGACAACGCGACGTCGACGATCAGCGCGCCGACGATCCGGCCGGACGTATCGACGACCGGCGTCCCCACGCGCAGGATCGGCAGCCCTTCAGCCGCATGCGAACCGGTCTCGTGATTGATCACGATCGGCGACAGATAGATGTGGCCGGGCGCGGTCGCGAGCGTATCGAACACGTAGGAAAACTGCCCCTTCTCCTGGAACGCGCTTTCGGGCAACACGACGACGCCGCGCGTGTCGCGATCGACGCGAATGCGCTCCAGCCCGAAATGTCCGCTCGCGATCAGGCGAATCTGCAGGTATTCGGGGTGATTCCTCATGAAGCTGTAGTACACCTGCTCGAGCCGCGTGCGCGGCCCGCGCTCGGTGTGTTCGTCGCGCGCGACGAGCGACGACGACGGCAACTGCGCGAGCACGAGCGCATCGTCGGCGACGTCGGCCAGTGCGGTCGTGAAGCGTTGCCCGAGCAGTTGCGTCGACATCAGCAGGCTGTGCTGCGCTTCGTCCACGAGCATCGTGCGGTTCGCGCGATACGCGTAGTAGCCGGTCGTGCCGGACGCGATCACGCCGATGCACGCGAACAGCACGGACAGCTTCGACGTCAGCCCGAGCCGGATCATTTTTCGAAGCGCTCCGGGCGATCGCCCGACACGATGCGGCTCCACAGCGACTCGCGCCGCGCGATGTCCTCGACCGGCTGGATCCACACGAGATGCGGATGCCAGGCCGCGAGACCGGGCGGCGGTTCGAGCGTGTTCGCGAGCCCCTGGCGTTCGGTCAGCAACGTGCCGATCGCCGGTTCGAGCATATAGTTGATCCACGCGAACGCGAGGTCGCGACGCTCCGCACCGCGCGTGACCGCCCAGCAGTCGAGCCACGCGAGCGCGCCCTCGTCCGGAATCACGTAGCCGACATCCACGCCGGCGCGACGCAGCAGTTCGACCTGCTGCGTGCCGTAGTTGCCGAACATCAATGCCGCGTGATGCTGGACGAACAGCGCGGTCGCCTCTTCCGGGAGCGTGTAATACGTGAGCAGGTTGCGACGCAGGTCGATGAGCTTGTGCGTGACGGCCAGCGTCTGCGCGCGCGACAGGTGGAACGGGTCGGGATAGCCGAGTGCGAGTGCGGTAAACGAGAAGTTGTGCTGCGCGCTGTTGAAGTCGAGCACCCTGCCGCGGTAGCGGGGATTCCACAGTTCAAGCATCGAGCGCGGCGTGGCCGCCACCTGCTTGCGATCGTAGATGAGGCCCATCGACGAATACGTGAACGGAATCCCGTACGTCGAGCCGTCATGCACGAGGCCGCCGATCGCCGCAACGTGCTGGAAGTTCGGCAGTTGCCGCCGGCGGTTCGGGATCCGCGACAGGTCGATCGGCGCGAGCAGGCCTTCGTGCGCATACCGCTGGATCTCCGCCGTGTTGGCCGCGAGCACGTCGTACGGCGGCGGAAACGCGCTGTGCATGCGGGTCCAGAGCGCTTCGTCGGAATCGACGAACGTCACTTCCACATGCACATGAAATTGCGTCTCAAATGCATCCACCACATCCTGGTCCGCGTAGCCCGGCCACGCGAGCACGCGCAGGATGCTGTCGGCCGCCATCCCGGCCGACGCCGCGGACGCGGCCCACGCCGGCACGCAGAATGCGCCAAGCGCCACCATGACGAACAGTCGACGCAAAACACGGCGCACACGCGAACGCGTGCCGATCCCCCTGCCCAATAGCTCCCCGTCCGTATTCCCCGGCTGCATTCGATTGTCCTTTTTCGAGCCGATGCGGATCGTGCAACGAAACCATAAAAAGCCCGCGTACGCAATCGGCACAAGCCGCACAAACAGCACGAATACAAGCACCCGCGCGACGGCAACCGGCTACGCGAATCGAATCATCAGGGGAAAGCCCGCGTTGCACAGCCGGGCCGCGGATTCAATCCGCGTGACCGGCAACGCGTGCGGTCAGGCCCGCACGCCAAGCCCCCCGTCGGTGCTCCGCGGCACGTTCAGCGGATTGCCGTCGCGCAGCGCGTCGGGCAACAACCCGTCGGGAACGTCCTGGTAGCAGACGGGCCGCAGGAAACGGCCGATCGCGGCGCTGCCGACCGACGTGGAACGGCCGTCCGACGTCGCCGGATACGGCCCGCCGTGCACCATCGCATGCGCGACCTCGACGCCGGTACCGAAGCCGTTCACGAGGATCCGTCCGGCGCGACGCTCGAGCAGCGGCATGAAAGCGCGTGCCGCATCGCGATCGCGCTCGTCCAGATGCAGGGCGATCGTAAGCTGTCCATCGAGCCGTTCGACGAGTGCGTGCATCGCATCGAGACTCGGGCACCGCACGACGAGCGCGGCGGGGCCGAACACCTCGTCGTGCAATTCCGCGTGTCGCGCGAAATCCTCCGCCCGCGTCGCGAACAGCGCCGCCCGGCCCGCATGCCGGATGTCGCCGCCCGCCGCACCGCCCGCCAGCCGTTCGACGGCCGCATGGGTCGCGAGCCGCTCGACCGCTGAATCGTAGGCGGCATGGATGCCCGGCGTCAGCATCGCGGTCGCGGGAAGGTCAGCCAGCGTCGCGGCGGCGGCCGCCTCGAAGCGCCGCAGCGCCGGGCCGTCGACTCCAAGGATCAGCCCCGGGTTCGTGCAGAACTGGCCGGTGCCGAGCGTCAGCGACGCAGCAAACGCACGGCCGATCGCGTCCGCGCGCGCGTCGAGCGCATGCGGAAACAGCAGCACCGGATTCACGCTGCTCATCTCCGCGTACACGGGAATCGGCTGCGGCCGCGCGGCGGCCAGCGTCATCAGTGCGACACCGCCCGCACGCGACCCCGTGAAACCCACCGCCTGGATCCGCGGGTGACGCACGAGCGCCGCGCCGACGTCGTGACCATCGTCGAACAGCAGCGAGAACGTCCCGTCCGGCATCCCGCATGCGTCGACCGCGTCCCGGATCGCGTGCCCCACCAGCGCCGACGTGCCGGGATGCGCGGGATGCGCCTTCACCACCACGGGGCAGCCGGCCGCGAGCGCCGACGCGGTGTCGCCGCCCGCCACCGAAAAAGCCAGCGGGAAATTGCTCGCGCCGAACACGGCGACCGGGCCGAGCGCGACGTTCTGCAGACGCAGGTCCGCGCGCGGCGACGGCTGACGGTCGGGTTGCGCGGGATCGATGCGCGCGCCGAGGAACGCGCCGTCCCGCACGATCTGCGCGAACATCCGCAGTTGCGCGACCGTGCGGGCGCGCTCGCCTTCGACCCGCGCGCGCGGCAAGCCACTTTCCGCAACACAGCGCGCGATCAGCGTGTCGCCGAGTGCCAGCAGCCGGTCGGCGATGGTGTCGAGCAAGGTTGCGCGCGCATCGAGCGTGCGATTGCGATAGTCGTCGAACGCTTGTGCCGCCAGCGTGCACGCCACGTCGACATCCTGCGCCGACGCGCGGCCGAACACGGGATCGAGCGCGGCGCCGGTGGCCGGATTGATCGCCTGGAACCCGGCCGCGCCGGCCACGTCGCGCCGGCCGATCAGGGAAGCGCCGGAAATATGCATGAATCGTCCTCGGTGAATCAGTGAATCGGTGAATCGGTCAAGCGTGCCGTCCAGGCACGCGCGGCGGTCTCAACGGCCCCAGCGCAGCACGAGCGGGTCGAGCGGCCGCGCGATCCGCAACAGGCTGTCGCGCGTGGCCGGGTGCATCGTCGGCAGCGGATGGCGCACGGCGTCCGACGCGATCACGCAGCCCGCCTTCATCAGCGCCTTCGCGGTCGCGATGCCGCCCTGCCGGTTCTCGTGATTGATCAGCGGCAGCCAGCGCTGGTACCGCCGCTCCGCTTCGACGGCGTCACCGGCCACCCACGCGTCGAGGATCGCGCGAATGCCGTCGGGATAGGCGCCGCCCGTCATCGCCCCCGTCGCACCGGCCTCCAGGTCGGCCATCAGCGTGATCGCCTCTTCGCCGTCCCACGGACCCACGATCGCGTCGCCGCCGAGCGCGATCAGTTCGCGCAGCTTCGCGGCCGCCTGCGGCACCTCGATCTTGAAGTACGACACGTGCGGAATCTCGATGGCCATCCGCGCGAGCAGCGCGGCGGACAACTGGGTGCCGCTCGCCGGCGCATCCTGGATCATGATCGGGATGTCGATCGCATCGGACACGGTGCGGAAGAACTCGACGATCGCAGTCTCGCTCGCGCGGAACGTCGCACCGTGATAGGGCGGCATCACCATCACCATCGCGGCCCCCGCGTCCTGCGCGCGGCGGCTGCGCTGCGCGCAGACAGTCGTGCCGAAATGAGACGTCGTGACGATCACGGGCACCCGGCCCGCCACGTGCTCCAGCACGCAGTGCATCACCGCGTCGCGCTCGTCGTCGGCCAGCGAGAACTGCTCGGAGAAATTCGCGAGCACGCACAGGCCGTCCGAGCCCGCGTCGATCATGAAGTCGACGCAACGGCGCTGCCCGTCGAGGTCGAGACGGCCGTCGTCCGCGAAGATCGTCGGGACGACCGGAAACACGCCGCGATAGCCGGCGGCTGAAAGACTCGATTGCATGGGTGAAACTCCTTGCTGCGAAAAGTGAGGTCAGGTAATGGCGCCGATCTGCCAGGGCACGAACTCGTTCTGTCCGTAGCCGTGCAGTTCGCTGCGCGTCGGGCGGCCCGAGGCCGCGTCGAGCATCATCCGGAACAGCGTCGCGCCGAGCGCGTCGATGCGCACGCCGCCGTCGAGCACGTCGCCGCAGTTCAGGTCGATGTCGTCGGCCTGCCTGCGCCACAGCGCGCTGTTGGTCGCGAGCTTCAGCGACGGCGTCGGCGCGCACCCGTAAGCGGAACCGCGCCCCGTCGTGAAGCAGATCAGGTTCGCGCCGCCCGCGACCTGGCCGGTCGCGGAGATCGGGTCGTAGCCGGGCGTGTCCATGAACACGAGCCCCTTCGCGCGCACCGGCATCGCATACTCGTAGACGTCGACGAGATTCGTACTGCCGGCCTTCGCGATGCCGCCGAGCGATTTCTCCAGCACGGTCGTGAGCCCGCCCGCCTTGTTGCCGGCCGACGGGTTGTTGTTCATCGAAGCGTGATGGCGCGCGCAGTAGTCTTCCCACCAGCGGATGCGCGCGACGAGCTTCTCGCCCACGTCGCGCGACACCGCACGGCGCGTGAGCAGATGCTCGGCGCCGTAGATTTCCGGCGTTTCGGACAGGATCGCCGTGCCCCCGTGCCGCACCAGCAGGTCGACCGCCGCGCCGAGCACCGGATTCGCGGTAATGCCCGAATAGCCGTCGGAGCCGCCGCACTGCAGGCCGACCGTCAGGTGGCTCGCGCTTACCGGCTCGCGCCGCACGTCGTTGGCAGCGGCGAGCATCGACTCGACGAGCGCGATGCCCTTCTCGATGGTCTTGCGGGTGCCGCCGCTGTCCTGGATCGTGAAGGTGCGCAGCCGCGCGTGTTCGGCCAGCCCCTGGGTCTCGAGCAGCCGCGGGATCTGGTTGGTTTCGCAACCGAGCCCGATCATGAGCACCGCCGCGAAATTCGGGTGGCACGCATAGCCGCCTAGCGTGCGCTGCAGGATCGCGAGCGCGTCGCCGTCCGGGTCGACCGCGCAGCCGACGCCATGCGTGAGCGCGACGACACCGTCGACGTTCGGATACGCGGCGAGCGCCTCCGGATGGATGTCGCGGCGGAAATGATCGGCGATCGCGCGCGCCACCGTCGCCGAGCAGTTCACGGAAGTCAGGATGCCGATGTAATTGCGCGTCCCGACGCGGCCGTCCTCGCGCACGATGCCGTCGAAGGTCGCACGCTGCGCGTCCGGCACGAATTCGGTTGCGCACGCACCTGCGCCGAACGCGTAGTCCCGCGCGAACTCGCCCATGTCGAGGTTGTGGGTATGGACGTGCTGGCCGGGCCGGATCGACTGGCTCGCGAAGCCGATGATCTGGCCGTAGCGATGCACGGGCGCACCGGCCTCGATCGCGCGGGTCGCGATCTTGTGGCCGGCCGGGATCAGCCCGGCGACGGTCACGCCTTCGTCGTCGATGAGCGTGCCGCCGACGAGTTGCTCGACGGCGACGACGACGTCGTCGGCGGGATGGAGCCGGATCGTGCGCGCGCGCGGCGCGGCGGACGCCGGTTGGGTTTCGATGGAAAGGGACGACATGGTGGTTTCCGGTTGAATCAGGCGACGGGCATCAGTCGAGGCCGCGGTCGCGATAGTCGATGAGGCTCGCGCAGACGGCCAGGCCGAACGCGGCCACGACGAAGAACATCAGCGCGAGGAAATAGGTGCCGGTGAATTGCACGATGAGGCCGATCAGGATCGGCACGATGACGCCGACGATGTTGCCGCTGAAGTTCATCGCACCGGCCAGCAGGCCCGCACGGGACTGGCCGCCGAGCGTCGCGGGCACGCCCCAGAACATCCCGCACCAGCGGATGAAGAACAGCGCGACCGACAGCAGCACGACGACGCTGACGAGCCCCGTCGCGAAGCTCACCGCGAGAATCGCCGCGGCGGACGTGAAGCCCGCGACCGAGAACATCGAGCGCATCACGCGGTTCGGTGCGCCGCCGGCCGCGCGCCACTTGTCGGCGACCCAGCCGCCGAACAACTCGCCGACGAAGCCGCACATGAAGATGATGAAGGTCGCGCCGCCCATCTGCTTCAGGTCGAAGCCGTGCGCCTTGTGCAGGTAGCTCGGCATCCACGTCATCAACCCGTAGAACACGCTGTTGTAGCAGGCCCAGCTCGCGAACATGAACAGCACGGAACGGTCGCGCAGCAGTTCGCGGAACGGCACGCTCGCCTTCGGCTCGCCCGTGCGCGCCTTCGCCGCGTACGACGTCACGTGTTCCAGTTCGGCCGCATTCACGCCAGCATGCTCGGAAGGATGATTGCGGATGTACCACCACGCGCCGATACCGACCACGATCGTGCCCACGCCCGCGACGACGAACGCCAGCCGCCACGAACCGAGGCCCGCGATCAGCGCGGTGATGATGATCGCGCCGCAGGCCGAGCCGAGCGGCGCGCCGCCGTCGAGCAGCGCCGCGCCGCGGCCGCGCTCGGACGGCGTGAGCCACGTGCCCGCGAGCTTCGCACCGGCCGGCATGATCGGCGACTCGGCGATGCCGAGCCCGAGCCGCGTCAGCAGCAACGGCACCCAGCTGAAACACACGGCCGCGACGGCCTGGCACGCCCCCCACGCGATCGTGGCCAGGCCGACGATGGTGCGCGCCTTGAAGCGGTCGACCAGCAGCCCGCTCGGAATCTGCATCAGCGCATAGGTCCAGAAGAACGCGCTCAGCAATACGCCCTCCATCGCCGGCGACAGCTTGAATTCGGTCGAGATGATCGGCAGCGCGACCGACAGCGACGCGCGATCGATGTAATTGATCGACGATAGCAACAGCAACAGCCAGAAAATCCGCCAGCGCACGGCCGTCGGCGCGGCGGCCGGGGCATGGACCGTCTGGCGCGGTCCGGCTGAGTCTTCGATATGCATGCCTGTCTCCTGTGGGGATGATCGTCGGCTCGCCTTTCCTGCTGCGCCAGCCAACTAATATATTAGTTGGCAATTATAGAGATGCCGCCTGACAGCGTCACCGGGGTAAACCCGCTGCCCCGGGTCGAGCCGATCGGCCGAATTGCCGCGCGACATGCCGGAAATGATTCGTGCACTAATATACTGATCGACCGGCACGCGCCGGCACGCACCGGAGTGCGACGCGAACGCGTGCCGGCTACCTGCCACCCTCTTGCCGATTTATGAAGTCAGAACCCACCGTCCAGGACACTTTCATCGCCCGCCTGATCCCCGCGGACTTCGCGCTGGACCGCTCGCAGGCGCTGTCGGTGCAGATACACGCGCTGCTGCGCGACGCGATCGTGACGATGACGCTGCACCCGAACGACGTGATCTATGAACGCGCGATCGCCGACGCGCTCGGCGTGTCGCGCACGCCGGTGCGCGAGGCGCTGCTGCAACTTGCGCGCGAGGAGCTCGTGTTGATTGCCGCGCAGTCGGGCACCTTCGTCGCGCCGGTGAAGCGCGAACAGTTCGCCGAGAGCGCCTTGATCCGCAAGGTGCTGGAAACCGCCGCGATCCGCCGCGCGGCCGAGGTCATCAGCGCGCGCGAGCTCGAGCAGCTGCACGACATCCAGGAAGCCCACCGGCGCGCGATCGCGCGCGGCAACGCGGTCGCCGCGATCGCCTGCGACAACGCGTTCCATGCGACGGTCAGCGCAGCCGCGCGACTGCCGCGCGTGCAGCAGCTCGTCGAATTCGTGCGTGCACCGATTGATCGCGTGCGGCACGTGACGGTGCGTGACCCGGTCGTCGGCGAAGTCACGCTCGCGCAACACCAGAAGCTGCTCGACGCGCTCGAATGTCACGATGCCGATGCGGCCGAGCGCGCGCTGCACGAGCACCTCGACGACGCGTACGCGCGGCAGCAGCGTGCGTACGACGACAACGTCGCGCTGTTCGAGGGGACCTGACGCGCGCGGGGCGCGACGCGGCGGCCTGCCCGCACCGATGAAGCGCCCGCCTCCCGGAACTCGACTCGATACCCGGACGGCAAACGACTCCCCGCAGCGGCGGCCCTCCCCCGGTTAGCGCCAGGCCTGCGTGAACTCCGCGATCACGCGCGACAGGTGCGCACGCATCGCGTCGCGCGCACCGTTCGCATCGCGGGCCATGATCGCCGCGAAGATGCGCTGGTGATCTTCCTGCGACGCTTCGCGCAGCGCGGTCGAGTGAAAGTGTTCCTCGATCTTGTCCCACAACGGATCGCTGCGCGCGCAGTCCCACATCGCCGTGACCATGTGCAGCAGCACGGTGTTGCCGGTCGATTCCGCGATGCGCAGATGGAACTGCCGGTCGGCCGTGTCGTACGCGGCCTTGTCGTTCATCTGCTCGCGCATCGTCGTCAGCGAGAAAAACAGCCGGTCGAGATCGGCGTCCTTGCGCTCGGTGGCCGCTAACGCGGCGACTTCCGTCTCGATCAGCCCGCGGGCGCGCAGCGTCTCGATCGGGCCGGGGCCGCGCGGCACTTCGAACGTCACCGGGCGCGCGGCGTCGGCCGTCGACACATAGATGCCCGAGCCGACCCGCACCTCGACGATCCCCTGCACCTCCAGCGCGATGATCGCCTCGCGCACCTGCGTGCGGCTCACGCCGAACTGGTCGGCCAGGCTGCGCTCGGACGGCAGCCGCGCGCCGGCTTCGAACGCCCCGGCTGCCACCATCGCGTGAATCTCGCGCGCAAGGCCGATATAGGAGCGGTCCGCGGCTTCGGTGTCGCGGCTGGCGGGCAGGCTGGAAAGATCGGTCATCGAATGGGCTCGCAACGGGCTTGCCGGCGCACGCGCGGCGCCGGATCGACAAAATGGTACACCAGTTTTGGCTGCCACCCGCCAGCCTGACCCGGCACGAGTCCAGCGCGGGCCCGGCGCTCTCCCGGAAAACTGGCAGACAACTGGTAAACCACTATCCCGCACAATTGGCATACCAATCATAATCCGTTCACACCGACGACGGGGCCGGCATGCTGCCGCCCGGCCGTCCGATGCATGAACCGCCAGTCAGGAGCTATTCCAGTGAAGATGTCCTTCCGTTGGTACGGCGAGTCCGATCCGGTCTCGCTGCAATACATCCGTCAGATCCCGGGCGTCACGCAGATCGTGTCCGCGATCTACGACGAACCCGTGGGCGAAGTGTGGCCCGCCGACAAGATCGCCGCGCTCAAGGCGACGATCGAGCAGGCCGGCCTGCGCTTCGAGGTCGTCGAATCGGTGCCCGTCCACGAGGACATCAAACTCGGCAAGCCGAGCCGCGACCGCCTGATCGACAACTATCGGCAGACGATCCGCCATCTCGGCGCGGCCGGCATCCGCGTGATCTGCTACAACTTCATGCCCGTGTTCGACTGGACGCGCACCGAGCTGTCGAAGACGCTCGACGACGGTTCGACCTGTCTCGCGTTCAGCACCGAAGCGGTCGACCGGATCGACCCGAACGACGGCATCGCGCTGCCGGGCTGGGACTCGAGCTACCGGGCCGACGAACTGCAGGCGCTGCTCGCCGACTATCGCAACGTCGACGAAGCCGCGCTGTGGGCCAACCTCGAGTACTTCCTGAACGCGATCATCCCGGTGGCCGAAGAAGCCGGCGTGAAGATGGCGATCCACCCGGACGACCCGCCGCGCCCGATCTTCGGGCTGCCGCGCATCGTGAAAAACCGCGACGATCTCGCGCGGATCCTGCGCATCGTCGACACGTCCGCGAACGGGCTGACGCTGTGCTCGGGTTCGCTCGGCGCGGGCCCGCAGAACGACGTCGAGGCGCTCGTGCGCGAATTCGGCGCGCTGGGCCGCATCCATTTCGCGCACATCCGCAACGTGAAGGTCGACGCGAACGGCGACTTCGAGGAAACCGCGCACCTGTCGAACTGCGGCTCGCTCGACATCGCCGCGATCGTGAAGGCATATCACGACACGGGCTTCACGGGCTACGTGCGTCCCGATCACGGCCGCATGATCTGGGGCGAGACGGGCAAGCCCGGTTACGGCCTCTACGACCGTGCGCTCGGCGCGGTCTACCTGAACGGTCTGTGGGAGGCGCTGGCGAAGTTCGACGCCACGCCGCACGTGCAGACGCAAACGCAAACGCAAACGTAAGCGTCGCGATAACCCGCCCCTCCCGAGGCGGCCGGCGCAGCGGATCGCCGGTCGCCCGTCACGACATTCCGCGCGGAGACTGCAATGCCACGCATCCGATGGGCCATGATCCTGATGTGCTTCCTGGCGAACGTTATCAACTTCATTGATCGCGCGAACCTCGCGATCGCCGCGCCCAGCATCCGCGCCGATCTCGGGCTCGATGCGGTCGGCATGGGGCTCGTGCTGAGCGCGTTCTTCTGGACCTATGCGTTCCTGCAGTTGCCGGCCGGCTGGTTCATCGACAAGGTCGGCGTGCGGGTGAGCCTCGCGCTCGCGGTCGGCTGGTGGTCGGTATTTACCGTCGCGACCGGCGCCGCGCGCGGGCTCGCGCAGCTCGTCGGCGTGCGCCTGATGCTGGGCGTCGGCGAAGCGGCCGCGATCCCGTCGTTCGCGAAGGTCGCGTTCAACTGGTTCCCGCGCAGCGAACGCGGGCTCGCGAGCAGCATCTTCGACAGCGGTTCGCGCGTCGGCTCCGCGCTGTCGCTGCCACTCGTCGCGTGGCTGATCTCGATCGTCGGCTGGCGCGGTTCGTTCGCGATCACCGGCGCGATCGGCATCGTATGGGCGCTCGCGTGGTGGTTCATCTACCGCGACCCGGAACGCTATCGCGCGATCGCGCCGGACGCGGTCGATGCGCTGCTCGCGCAGCGCGGCGTGCAGACCGTTGCGAACGCAACCGATGGCCCGAAGGTGTCGTGGCTCGACCTGTTCCGCTACCGCACCGTGTGGGGGATGATGATCGGCCTGTTCTGCCTGAACTTCGCGATCTACTTCTTCATCACGTGGTTCCCGAGCTACCTGCTGCAGTCGCGCGGCTTCTCGCTCACGTCGCTCGGCACGTGGGGCATGCTGCCCGCGCTGCTCGCGATTCCCGGCGGCTGGCTCGGCGGCTACGTGTCGGACAGCCTGTTCCGGCGCGGCTGGAGCGCCACCGCCGCGCGCAAGACCTGCCTCGTGCTCGGCATGCTGCTGTCGTCGTCGATCGCGCTGTCGGCGTTCGTCGAGAACGTGTGGGCCTGCCTCGCGCTGTTCGCGCTCGCTTATGCCAGCCTGTCGTTCGCCGGTGCGAACGTGTGGACGCTGGTCGGCGAAGTCGCACCGACGCCCGCGCACGTCGCTTCGCTCGGCGGCATCCAGAACTTCGCGGGCAATCTCGCCGGCATCTTCATCACGACGTTCACGGGCGTAATGCTGTCGATCACGAAGGGCTCGTTCGTCGTGCCGCTCGCGGTTGCCGGCGTACTGTGCGTGGTCGGTGCGCTGTCGTACCTGTTCGTCGTCGGCAAGGTCGAGCCGCTGCCGCCGCTGCGCAACGGCGCGAACGGACGCAACGCGGAACCGAACGCGGCCTGATGCCGCGCAAGCGTCGGAAGTCACGGAAGTAACGCGAAAGCGCGACTGGCCACGGCCGTCGCGCTTTCCTTTTCGGGCCGCTCGTCGGACAATGACCCGCGCCCGCCGGCGCGGCGCCGCACCGGCCCGCGCGCGGCGGCGACGTGTTCCCGCCCGCGCCGATGAAACGCTACGAAACCCTCGCCCATACGATCGCCGACGAAATCCGCAACGGCAACCTCGCGGTCGGCACGCGCCTGCCGTCGTTGCGGCAGATCATCGCGCAACACGGCGTGAGCCAGTCGACGGTGTTTCGCGCGTACTACCTGCTCGAACAGTGGGGGCTGATCCGCGCACGGGAACGCTCCGGCTACTACGTCGCGCCGGGCGCCGGCCCCGACGCAGCCCCGCCCGCGAAACGCCGCGCGACCCGCGCCGGCGCCACGCGCAAGGTCGACATCAGCGATCTCGTGTTCTCGGTGCTCGATGCGGCGACGCAGCCCGGCATCGTGCCGCTCGGTTCCGCGTTTCCGTCACCGCAACTGTTTCCGCTGCCGCGCCTCGCGAAGTCGCTCGCGCAGGCGACGCGGCTCGTGAGCCCGTGGAGCACCGTGGTCGACCTGCCGCCCGGCAACGAGGCGCTGCGCCAGCAGATCGCGCGACGCTATCTCGCGACCGGCGTCGCGCAGCCCGTCGACGAGATCGTCGTCACGAACGGCGCGCTCGAAGCGCTGAACCTGTGCCTGATGGCCGTCACGCGGCCGGGTGACGTCGTGGCCGTCGAATCGCCCGGCTTCTATGCGGCGCTGCAGGCGATCGAGCGACTCGACCTGCGCGCGGTCGAGATTCCCGTCGATCCGCG
This sequence comes from Burkholderia sp. JKS000303, assembly GCF_002563755.1. Lineage (NCBI taxonomy): Bacteria > Pseudomonadati > Pseudomonadota > Betaproteobacteria > Burkholderiales > Burkholderiaceae > Burkholderia > Burkholderia sp. JKS000303. Next base: position 3,736,077 of record NZ_PDBZ01000001.1, on the reverse strand, counting down.
CACGGGCCTCGATCTCGACGCGCTCGCGAACGCGCTCGAGCGGCACGACATCCGCGCGTGCTGGTTCATGACCAATTTCCAGAATCCGACCGGCGTCACGCTCTCCGTCGACAAGAAGCGCGCGCTGGTGGACATGCTGGCCGCGCGCAACGTGCCGCTGATCGAGGACGACGTGTACGGCGAACTCCATTACGGCCCCGACTATCCGCTGCCCGCGCGCGCATTCGACCGGCACGGGCTCGTGATGCACTGCAGTTCGTTCTCGAAGACGCTCGCGCCCGGCTACCGGATCGGCTGGGCCGCGGCCGGCCGTTTCGCGGAGAAGGTGCAGCGGCTCAAGCTGATGACGACGCTGTCGGCGAGCATCCCCGCGCAGGCCGGCATCGCGAACTACCTGGAGCACGGCGGCTACGATCGTCACCTGCGCAAGCTGCGCGGCGCGCTGCAAACGCAACTCGCGCGCATGGACGACGCGCTGCGGCGCTGGCTGCCGCCGGGCGTCGAATGGGTGCGGCCGGAAGGCGGGTATTTCCTGTGGCTGTCGTTTCCCGATGCGATCGACGCGATGGAGCTGCACCGCCAGGCGATCGCGCGCGGCATCAGCTTCGCACCGGGGCCGCTCTTCTCCGCCGCGCACGGGTTCGAGCGCTGCGTGCGCGTGAACTTCGGCCATCCGTGGAACCGCGACATCGAGCGCGCGATCCGCGTGCTCGGCGAGCTGGTCGCCGAACCGACGGTGCGCAAGCCGGGCTGATCGCACGGCGTGCGCGCGCTGCGCGCCGCCTGCATCACGTTCATGCAGCGAAGCCGGGCGCAGGTTACATTGCTGATCCCGCCGCTCCTTCACGATTTCCCATGAGCCAACTGCCCTACCTCGATCACGATGCGCTGCTCAGGCTCACGGCCGACGCGGCCGGCGTCACGCAGCCGTGCACGTGCACGAAGACCTCGCTGGCCGGCTGGACGAGCCTGCCGCTGTCGCTGCAGGACGCGCAGCTCGTCGAAGTGGCCACGCTCGCGCCGCCCGGCGAGGCGGAGCCGGTCTACGACGAATATCATCCGGCCGGCACGCGCTATGCGTCGGACGACGCGCCGATCGCGCTGCGTCATTTCCCGTACAACCGCTGCAACGTCAGCCGCTGCGTATCGTGCGGCCGGCTGTACCTGCGTTATCAGGAAGGCGGCGGCTACTTCATCGACCAGCGCATCCGCGCGCTGAATCCCGCGCTGGTGGTCGACGCGCACGCGTAAGCCTGCAGCGGGCATGCGCCATGCATGCCCGCTCGCCCCGGCGCTGCGCCAATCTGCTGCGCCCTTTTCGTCCCGATCTGCTGCTTGTCCCGCCGCCCGGCGTTCCCTACGCTGTCTCCGGTTGCCCGACATCCGTCGCAACCTCCCCTGTCGAGCGGCGCACGCCCCGTGCGCCGCCGCTCCTCTCGCGTATCACGTCATGTACCGATATACCGATTTCGACCGGGCGCTCGTGCACAGCCGCGCCGCCCAGTTCCGCGACCAGCTCGAACGCTGGCAGCACGGCACGCTGAGCGAGGACGCATTCCGGCCGTTGCGCCTGCAGAACGGCTGGTACGTGCAGCGCCATGCGCCGATGCTGCGCGTCGCCGTGCCGTACGGCGAACTGTCGAGCGCGCAGTTGCGCGTGCTCGCGCGGATCGCACGCGACTACGACGTGCCCGACGACGCCACCTATCGCGCCGCCTGCGATGCGCAGGCGCTGCTCGGCACGCTGCGCCTGCCGACCCGCAACGCCCACTTCACGACCCGCACCAACGTGCAGTTCAACTGGATTCCGCTCGCGAAGGCCGCCGACGTGATGGACCTGCTCGCGAGCGTCGACATGCACGGGATCCAGACGAGCGGCAACTGCATCCGCAATATCTCGTGCGACGAACGCGCAGGCGTCGCGCCGGACGAGATCGCCGATCCTCGGCCGTTCGCCGAAGTGATGCGCCAGTGGACGACGCTGCATCCGGAATTCGCGTTCCTGCCGCGCAAGTTCAAGATCGCGATCACCGGCGCGGCCGAAGACCGCGCGGCCACCGACTGGCACGATGTCGGGCTGAAGCTCGTGCGCGACGAGGCGGGCGAACCCGGTTTCCGCGTGAGCGTCGGCGGCGGGATGGGACGCACGCCGATGATCGCGACGCTGCTGCGCACGTTCCTGCCATGGCAGCACGTGATGAACTACATCGAGGCGATCGTGCGCGTGTACAACCGCTACGGACGCCGCGACAACAAGTACAAGGCGCGCATCAAGATCCTCGTGAAAACCGAGGGGCAGCGTTATATCGACGACGTCGAGGAAGAGTTCCGCCAGATCGTCGAGCTCGACGGCGGCCCGCACACGATCCCGCAGGCCGAGTTCGAGCGGATCGCGGCGTCGTTCGTGCCGCCGCGTCTCAAGCCGCGCACGCTCGACCTGCACGACGCCGACACGCGCATGGCCGCGCACGCCACGCGTCATCCGGCGTTCGCGCGCTGGCTCGCGCGCAATGTGGCCGCGCACCGCGACCCGGCGCTGCGCATCGTCACGCTGTCGTTCAAGCGCCGCGTGCAGGCGCCCGGCGATGCATCGCCCGAACAGCTGGACGCGCTCGCCGACCTCGCCGAGCGCTTCTCGGCCGGCGAGGCACGCGTCACGCATGCGCAGAACGCGGTGCTGCCGTGGGTGCACGTCGACGACCTGTTCCTGCTGTGGGAAAACGCGCGCGCCGTCGGGCTGGCGAGTGCGAACGTCGGGCTGCTGACCGACATGATCGCGTGCCCGGGCGGCGACTTCTGCGCGCTCGCGAATGCGCGCTCGATCCCGATCGCCGACGCGATCGCCGAACGGTTCCAGGATCTCGACATGCTGCACGACGTCGGCGACATCGACCTGCACATCAGCGGCTGCATCAACTCGTGCGGCCACCATCACAGCGGGCACATCGGCATTCTCGGCGTCGACAAGGACGGCGCCGAGTGGTATCAGGTGACGCTCGGCGGCTCGGATGGCTCCAGCGCGAGCGGCCCCGCACGGCCGGGCAAGGTGATCGGCCCGTCGTTTTCGGCGGACGAGATCGTCGATGTCGTGGATGCGCTCGTCAACGCGTATCTCGATGCGCGGCTCGACACCGACGGCCACGCCGAGCGCTTCATCGACACGGTGCGCCGCATCGGCGCGGAACCCTTCAAGGCGGCCGCGAACGATGCGCGTCACCACGCGGAGCACGCATGAAACCGACCGACAACGCAACCGCACGCATCCGGCTGCTGACGCCTGCCGAGCACGCCGGCGACGCAGACGCGCCTGACGTCCTGACGATCGGCAACGACGAGGAACTGCCACCGCTCGCCGCACGGATCGCGCAGGCCGCGCGCATCGACCTGCTTTTCCCGTCCTTCACCGACGGCCGTGCGTACAGCCAGGCCTACCTGCTGCGCAAGCGCTTCGGCTTCACCGGCGACCTGCGTGCGACGGGTGACGTGCTGATCGACCAGTTGCTGTTGATGGCGCGCACCGGGTTCTCGAGCGCGGTGCTCGGCGGCGATACCGACATCGCGGCCGCGCGCCGGCAACTCGACCGGTTTCCGGGCTTCTATCAGCGCGATGCGAGAGGAACGGTGCCGCGGCAGGACGCCGCGACCCAGGCGAAGACATGACAACGGGCGGCCCGCAGGCCGCCCGTTCGATGAACCGCATGCACACGCGCCCGCCGCGAAGCGGGCGCCGGCGTTCAGCGCGCCGCCACCGGCTTGCCGAACGCGCCGAGGATCTTCTTCTCGAGCGCGATGTAGTCGTGGCCGAAGTGGTGGTCGCCCCCCGTCTTGACCACGTCGACGCCGGTGTTCACGAGCGCCGGGCACATCGTGTCCTTCTCTTCCGCGCCGTAGAAGCACTGCACGAGCTGCGGCGGCACCTTCGCCATTTCCGGCGCGACCTTCAGCGCCTTGTCGCTCGCGGGCATCCCGAGCCAGCCCGTCACGCGGATCTGGAAATCGGCCGCCGGCGCGAAGCCGAGCAGCGACATCACCGAGACCTTGTCGCGCAGGTCGGCCGGCAGCCGGTTGTACGCGAACGGCATCACGTCGGCGCCGAACGAGTAGCCGACCAGCGCCACGCGGTCGGCATGCCAGCGCGCCATGTAGGTGCGCATCACGCGCGCCAGGTCGCGGCTCACCTGTGCGGGTGGCCGCTCGCTCCAGAAGTAGCGCAGGCTGTCGATGCCGACCACCGACACGCCGTCGCGCTGCAGCGCCTCGGCGATCGTCTTGTCGAGATCGCGCCAGCCGCCGTCGCCCGAGATCACGATCGCGAGCCGGTCGCTGCCGCCCTTGGCCGGCAGCTCGACGAGCGGCAGGTCCGACACGTCGAGCTCGTCGCTCGCGCTGGTGTCGTGCAGGTGCGCTGTGACGAGCGACACGAGCTTCGCGGTGTCGCCGGCCGCGGCCGTTTCGACGAAGCCCGGCATCGCGCGGCGCACGATCGTCGCATCAGGCGGGCACGGCTTGAAGCGCGCATCGAGCTTCACGGCCGGGTCGACCGACACGACGCCGGCGATCGTGTTTTCCGGTGCCATCGACAGGATCTGCTTCGCGATCGCGCCGCCCTGGCCCACACCCGCGACGATCGGCGCGTAGTAACGCGACGACTGCGCAAGACGTTCGAGCTGGTGGCTGACCGCTTCGGCGTCGCCGTCGAGGTGGTGACAGGTTTCCTGCTTCGCGGCGAGGTTCGCCGCATAACGCTCCGAATCCACGCCGACCGTCATCGCCCCGACTTTCGCGAGCGCATCGGCGGCCTGCTGATCGGCCGCATTCCAGCCGGCCTCACGCGAGAACAGCACGACGAAGCCGCGCAGCGGCCCGTTCGGCTTCGTCACGGTCACGGGCCCGTAGCGGCCGCCCGACACGGTTTGCGCCTTCATGGCGGCTGGCTGCGTGGCGCACGCGGCGCCGGCCAGCATCATTCCCGCGCAGACGAGTGCCGCCTGCGCGATAACTTTCTTCAACATCATGAACGCCGACCTCCAGCCAGCAGGGACAGATCCGCGAGCGTGACGAACACGCCGACCGTGCCCGAGGCCGCGAGATAACGCGGCTCCCAGTGCGGTTCGAACTTGCTCTTGAATGCACGCAAGCCGCGGAAGTTGTAGAAGCGGCCGCCGAAGCGCCAGACCATCAGGCCGAGCCGGTGGAACGGCGACGGCATCTTTGCCGCCCCCATCCCCGAGAACGGCGCGATGCCCAGGCTCAGCTTGCGGAAACCGGCTTCCTTCAGATGCAGCGCGAGCTGCGTGAACAGATACTCCATCGCATACGGCGACGCTTCCGGCAGATGACGCATCACGCCGACGGTCGCCTCGGTGTTGAGGTCGGTCGTCATGAACGTGACGAACGCGATCGGCGTGTCGGCCTGGCGCACCAGCATCACCGACTGCGTCGCGAGATAGCCGTCGTGGAACGCGGCCACCGAGAAGCTCTTCTCGCGCGCGTCGCGGCTGTCGAGCCAGCCGTCGGAGATGTCGCGCAGCGCCGGCAGCGCGGCCGGCACGTCGGTCGGCGCGATCACCTCGACGGTCAGCGCGTCCTTGTCGCCGCGGCGCAGCGCATAGCGCAGGTGCGAACGGTTCGAGCCCTTCAGGTCGAACTGGTCGAGCGCGATGTGCGCTTCTTCGCCGAGCTTCATCAGCGTGAGCCCCGCGTCGAGATACAGCGGCAGCGCGTTCGCGCGCACCTGGTAGAACGCGGCGCGACCGCTGTGCGCATGCGCGAGCGCGATGAACTTGCCGATCAGCGCCGGCCATTCGTCGCGTGGGCCGACCGGGTCGTGCAGCGCCGCCCACGTGCGGCCGTATTTCGCGTACATCAGGAACGCGCGGCGCGACTCGGAGAACAGGAACGACTTGTCGCCCATCAGCGCGAGGCCCGCATCGCTGCACTCCTGCCCACGGATGATCTGCTCGGCGTCGAGCAGGTCCTGCGCGACGGGCTTCACGAAGCGGCCCGGCGCCGGGCGCAGCAGTTGCCACAGCGCGAACATCGCGACGAACACGCCGGCGGCGAGCGTCGCACGCAGTGCGCGCGGCGCGCGGGCGTCGAACGAGAAATGCGACCACAGATCGCGCGTGTACGGCACGTCGCGGAACGCGAAGCACAGCACCCACACCGCGAGGATCAGCACCATCGTCACCGACACGAACCAGCTCACCGTGAAGCGCTCGGCGAGCAGCGACGAATGCCGGTTGAAACGGCGGCGGCTGACGAGCAGCAGCACCAGCAGCGTGCCGAGCACGCCGGCTTCGACGAACGCGAGACCCTTCGCCAGCGACAGCGCGAGGCTCGCGAGCGTCAGCGCGAAGGTCATCCACCACGCGCCGTCCAGGCGACGCAGCAGCCCGCGCGCGACGAACAGCAGTGCGACGCCCAGCACGCTGCAGATCACCTGCGAGCCTTCGAGCACCCACAGCGGCACGATGTTGCGCAGGATCGCGATCCGGTGCCAGAACGCGGGCGTCGCGCTCGAGATCACGAGCATCCCGCCGACCGCGAACGTGACGAGGCTCAGGAACAGCGGCGCCAGTTGCGACACGCGCGCGGCCTGCCGTGACACGAGCCGGCGCCGCAGCGCGCGGCCTTCGAACGCGGCCAGCAGGCCGGCCGACAGCACCAGCGGCACGCCGAAGTAGATCGCGCGGTACGCAATCAGCGCGGCGACCATCTCATGCGCGGGCACTTCGCGGCCCAGCGTGAAGACCATCGCGGCTTCGAACACGCCGATCCCGCCCGGCGTGTGGCCGATCATCCCGAGCAGCAGCGCGGCCGCATAGACGGTGATGAAGGTCGGGAAGCCGACCGGCGCCGCGGGCAGCAACACCCACAGCGTGAGGCCGGCGGCCACGACGTCCATCACCGCATAGACCACCTGTGCCACGAGATCGCGCCGCGCGGGCACGTCGAACGCCAGCCATTTGAAGCGCGTGACGACCGGACGCGCGGTGTTGCCGCACATCGCGACCATCCCCGCCAGCACGATCAGCAGCGCGGCGCCGCCCCACGTGAGCACGCCCGGCGCGACGTGCAGCATCGCGGCGAGCGTCTGCGGCACGCAGACCATGCCGACTGCCGTCATCAGCACCAGCGCGAGCGCGAGCGTGCCGCTGGTGAACACGGTCATCCGGCCGATCTGCGCGGGCGTGACGCCCGACACGCCGTACACGCGGGCGCGAACCGCGCCGCCCGTGAGCGCGCCGAAGCCGGTCGCGTTACCGAGCGCGGAGCCGGCGATCGCGCCGATCCACAGCGCGGCGCGCGGCACTTTCGCGGCGACGTAACGCAGGCCGACCGCATCGCGGGCGACGAGCGCGAGATAGCTGAGCGCGGTCGCGGCGAGCGACGCGCCCCATTCGCCGATCGCCATGTGGCGCAGCTGGCGGATCACCGAGCGGTAATCGACGGATTCGGACAGGTGCTGGAAAACCACGATCAGCAACAGGCCGATGCCGAGCGCAAGCAGCGGCGACAGCACGCGCTCGTTGCGGATCAGCGCCGAGACACGGGCGATCGCCGCCGCGGCACGGCCGGGCGGACCAGGGTGGCGGGAAGACATAGATTGTTCAGTGGTGGTGCATAGCGAGTCGCGGCGCGGGGGGCCGGGCGGCGACGAATCTGGTTGTTCTGCGTGGGCGGTCGGCCTGGGACGGAGGCAGGCAGCGCCTGGATCAGAAATGACAAGTATACGGAATTTATATTACAGAATCTTTCGATCTCGCACCGGACCGTTCGGGCGCGGCGGGTGCATCAACGGCGCATCAAAATCATGCGCAGGGTGCGCATCATACCGGGAACCGATGGGGATTTTTCATCGGATGAATGACGAATCGCGCATTCGGGAAAAATTCTCCCCGCCGGGCCGTGCCCGCGAGCGCAAAACCGCGGCCGGGCGCGGGTTTCAGGGAATGGGGACGGATTGCCACACCCCCGCGGGTACGCCCTTCGTCACCCCTCGTCGTGCCCGTCACGTCGCCCGCTCGCGCAGCACGTCGATCAACGCGCGCAGCTTCGCCGGCACGTGCTTGCGATTCACGTAATAGAGCCACATCGGCGGCAGCGTGCGGCACGCGCCCGGCAGCACCTCGACGAGCGCGCCGTCGCGCAGGTCCTGCTCGATGCGCTCGCGCATGAACGCAAACGCGATGCCGACGCCCTCGCGCGCCGCGTCGATCACCGCATCCGCATCGTTCGTCACGAACACGCCGTCGGGATCGAGATCGACGTCGCGGCGGCCGTCGTGCAGCAGCCATTTGTGCAGGCGGCCGCTTTCCGAGAAGCGGAAACGGATGCACGCATGCCGTTCGAGTGCCGCGAGCGACGCGGGCGTGCCGTGCCGCGCCAGATAGCCGGGCGATGCAACCAGCGCGCATGACAGCGCCGGCGCGATCCGCACGCCGATCATCCCGGGCTGCAGCCGGTCGGCCAGACGAATCCCTGCATCGAAGCCGTCCTTCGCGATATCGACCAGTTCGTTGTCGTAGCGGATCTCGAGCCGGACTTTCGGATAGCGCTCGCGAAATACCGCAAGGATCGGCGCGATCACCAGCGTGCGCGCCAGCGGCAGCGCGGTGATGCGCAGCAGCCCGCCCGGCTCGCTGCGCACCTCCTTCAGTGCGTCGCGCGCCTGCATGACCTGCCGATACGCGGGTTCGGTCTGCCGGCGGTATTGCTGGCCGGCTTCGGTCAGGCTCACGCCGCGCGTGCTGCGGTTGAACAGTTTCACGTTCAGCTCGCCCTCGAGCTGCCCGATCGCAAGGCTGACGGCGGCGGGCGTCAGCCCCAGCGCGGCGGCCGCGCGCGTGAAGTTGCCGGCGGTCGCGACCATCATGAACACGTGCAGCCCGGCCATCGGATCGCGTCTGCTCATCATTAAAAAAACTTGAAACTCCTTCGAGCGGAATACGGATTCTCCCATATACCGGAACTGCCTACACTGGCCTGGTCGCCCTCACCGGAGCACCCGATGCACCCCCATGGCACCGCCCTGCCGCTGGCAGCCGTTCAACGCACGATCGACGCGGCGCTCGCGCACGCCGCGTCGTTGCGGGTCGACGGCGTGTCGATCGCGATCGTCGACGCCGGCGCGAACCTGGTCGCGTTCATGCGCACCGACGACTGCTTTCTCGGCGCGATCGACCTCGCGCAACGCAAGGCGCTGACGGCGGTGCTCTTTCGCGCGTCGAGCGGCGCGCTCGGCGCGATGTCCGGCGACGGGCCGCTGCGCGGCATCGAGCACAGCCACGGCGGGCTCGTCACGTTCGGCGGCGGGGAGCCGCTCGTCGACGGCAACAGCCGCTGCGTCGGCGCGATCGGCATCTCCGGCGGCAGCGTCGAGCAGGACGACGCGATCGCGCGTCACTGCCGCGATCGCTTTCACGCAACCTTCCACACATCGAGGTAAGTACATGGCAACGAAACGCATCCTCATCACCGGTGCAGGCACCGGTTTCGGCCGCGAAGTCGCGCTGCGGCTCGCGCAACACGGTCACGACGTGACGGCCGGCGTACGCACGACCGCCGAGATCGACGCGCTGACGCACGACGCGGCGCAGCGCGACACCACCGTGCGCGCGGTGAAGCTCGACGTCACGTCGGCCTACGATCGCGCCTGCGCCGGCGAGCTCGACATCGACGTGCTCGTGCACAACGCGGGCGTCGGCGAAGCCGGCGCGCTGGTCGACCTGCCGGTCGAGATCGTGCGCGAACTGTTCGACGTCAACGTGTTCGGCCCGCTCGAACTCACGCAGCAGATCGCACGCGGGATGCTCGCGCGCAAGCACGGCAAGATCGTGTTCGTGTCGTCGATCGCGGGGCTCATCACCGGGCCGTTCACGGGCGCCTATTGCGCGTCCAAGCACGCGATCGAAGCGGTGGCCGAGGCGATGCATGCGGAGCTGGCGCCGCACGGCATCCGCGTCGCGGTCGTGAACCCGGGCCCGTACCGCACCGGTTTCAACGACCGGATGATGGAAACGCCGCGGCGCTGGCACGACCCGGCCGTCCACACCGTGACGCCCGAGCGGCTGACCTTCCCGCTCGAGCAGCACGATCCGGAGGAAATGATCGCGAAGATGGTCGACGTGATCGAACGCGACGGCGGCGCGTTCCGCAACCTGCTGCCGCAAGTGTCTGAAGCGTTCGTGCGCGCCGAGCAGGCGCACGCGTGGGAGCGGCAGCAATAAGAAACGGTAACAAGATGAATCACTGGGGCTGTTTGAATGTGTCGGCATCCTCAAGCAGCTCCAATTGCATGAGGCCTTGGTGTTCCCCCCACGCGAGAAATTGCTCAGTGATTGGACCGGCGAACCCGGCTATGCTCGTGATCCTGCTGAACGTGCGTCAGCTCAATACTCCTCGCCGGCTCAAGGCTGAAATTATCGCCCGCAATCGAACGTCAATCCTCCTCGCCGGCTCAAGGCTGAAATTATCGCCCGCAATCGAACGTCAATCCGTGATGGTCACTTCGACGCGACGATTTCTCGCCCTTCCCGACGCGGTACCGTTGTCCGCCAGCGAATCGGCATCGCCATTTCCCTCGACATTGATGCGCGGCGCCGGTATTCCTGCCGCAACGAGAATTTGGGCCACGTGCCGGGCGCGTGCTGCGGAAAGCGTGTGGTTAGATGCTTGACGTGTCGAACTGATTGGTGTGCTATCCGCGTATCCTGCCACCCGGACGGTCGCGTCCTTGGTCACAGCCGCGATTTCCCGGCCAGCCGAAGCTGCCACCGAAGCGCCCCATGGCGCCACCGTTGCCTCGCCAGGCCCGAACATTCCGCTGAACCGGAGTGTCAAGGCATTGCGCCCGGAGTCGCGAATCAGTTCAACATTTCCTGCAGCGACTTCATCGCGCAGCCGCAGTTCCAGATTGCGAGCCAGCACATCGAGCGGCGACGCCTGGAGCATCTCTTTCATGCGAACCCAACGGTCCAGCGCGGCGTACCCCCCTGCCCCCAGCAATAACGCAACAGCGAGACCTCCTGCGAACCTCGCTCGCGATCGACGCACCGCCACGGGACGTACCCATGGATCGATCGTCTGTCGCGGACGTTTCGGCGGCTCGCTGACGCGACTCACACTCTGTCCCCCCGTAATAACCACGTCGTGTACGTGTTCGCGAATGACCTGCAAGCGCTTTTGACCGCCTGCTTCAAATCGGTATCGCCCACGAAACCCGAGATCGAGTACGTTCTGGTACAACTCGATCAGATCGAGGTTCTCGCGAGGATCGCGCATTGCCTCGTCGATCAGCCGGAAAATTCGGTCGCCGCCCTGACGATCATGTCCCAACGCACTCGCCAGGCTGCTGTCCTGCCAGTCGACACCGGTTGTTTCGCCCTTTCCCCAAGGCGTCTGCATCGCAGCCTCGTCGAGCGCGGAGCACAGACAATAGCTTGCGCACCGGACATGCTCGGGTCGAACCTGGAGCTCACTGCAGATCCGGGTGAAGAGATGAACTTCCTGCCCCAGCCATCGACGCCACCGTGCAACAGCGTCGGCATCGAGCGTTTCGGGCGTATCGGCCAACGCCTGCAACAGGACACGCGACGCTTCGAGCAGCGGGTTGATCGCCTGCTCCGCGGCCTTCAGCCGCGCAGCGACAGGCGGCGACGCCGCGCCCCCAGCTTGGCCCCGCGAATCAGTTGTCGAAAGAGTCATCTTGATCGATCCCTACCGGTTCAGTGGGAAGCGCTTCCCGCACTCGCCGGCACCATGCCTCGCGGCAACCCTGGTGGCGGACCGCTATCCGGCAGGTTGAACGCCGACATCATGCTGGGGCACCGGAACGTTTTGAGCACGTCGCTCGTAAGAGGATTCGCGACACTCCCGGCGCTCGCGACGTCGAGCGCCGCTTGACGACCGTCGAAACTGAACGCGACGCGTGTGCGGCCCGGCGTCGCCGTCTCCACCACACGCCCCTTCTGGAGCAGGCGCATCAACGCCCACGGTCCGTCCGTTGCGATCGTCGACGTATCCGGCCGAATCCGCGGACTGGCCGTGATTTCCGTGTGGACGCCACCGCGCGGTCCGGGCCACGTGACCGTGAAAGGCGCGACCGGACCGTGTTGATAGAGCGTCGTCTGTCCATCAATGTCTAGCGACAGGCTCATGATCGTCGGGTCGAGCTCGGGAATCCGGATGTCGGCCTTCCAGGTCAGTTGCTTGTGGCCGGGATCGTTGAAGAAGACGTCGCGGATTGCCTTGGCATGCTCGAACGGCTCCAGGTCCGGCCCCTGCATGGGTTCGGTCGCACCCGGCAGCGTCCGGTAGCGCCAAGGCTTCGCGGCCGTGTCGACAAACGGTGCAAGCGTTTTCGTGAAGAAGTCATCGATCAAGCCCCCCTGCGCAAACACCCGGGTGAAATCACCGATGCTGACGTCACGCTTGCTGTCCGGTGAAAACGGATAGTTGCCCTCGACAATCAGCCGGCATGTATCGCCGACCACCGCCTGCATCTGGCGCGACAGCAGTTGGCCAATCCCCTGATTGACTTCGCGCGAACCATCGGCGGCGAGTTGCAGCAATACCGCACGGAACGGCGCGGGCATCGTGTCGGCCGTCATTTTCAGTTTCGCGGCTACGTCGCTCGTCGGCGGCATGCTGTTGTTCGACAACGCATTATCGGCAACGGTGAGCGCCGTGTAATAGTCGTTCAGCAGGTTGGTGACGCCGTCCAGCCCCGTCTTGTCTGCCTGCGTGGCGGCAGGCTGCGTATCGGATTGCGCATCCACACTCCCTGTCACGACCTCGCGCAGCGCCGCAAAGTGATTGTCGACGAGTTCCCGCTCAACGCGTTCCGACGCCCGAATGCCCAACGCCTTGTCCGCCTTCTGATTGAGCTGATCGGCGGCCCGCTGCAGCAGCGAACCGTCCGACGCAGCCATCGGCTGCGTGAGCGTCGTCTCGTGCACGGCTGCGCGCGCAAGCCGCACGAGCGGCGAATCCGGCGCCGCGAAGCTGCGCAGCACCTTGAGATTGAACGCAAGGCTCGTGCCGCTCACGGTCCGGATGTCGTTGAGAAACGCGCCCCACTGCCGGGCATATTCCATCAGGTATTCGCGGCGGACCGCGTCGGTCAACGCATCGTCCGTACCGGTCGCGTTGCTCACAATCTCAACCGTTTTTTTTTGAGCCGAATCCGACGAACCCGCCAGATACGAGCGTCCCATCACCCATGCATCGTCGTCTCGCGCGATCTGCACGAATTCGGGCAATCGCTTGTCGAACAGATTCCGATAACCATCGAACGTGAAGAGCCCCGACACACCACGCGACAACGGCGCGTCACTCGCTCGCGTGAACACCGTGCCGGCCTGCGGGCCGACCGCGCGCAGCAACGTAAACTCATCAGGCGCCTCCTTGAGCATGGCCGCCTTCGCGCGCTGATAAAGGCGATCGGTAGCGTTGCTGCCGTCGAGAAACGCGCGCGCCTGCTGCACCAGCGCATCGTTGCGGATCAGCGGCGACTGCACCACGCGCTCTCCGGAGAAAAGCTGCTGCATGTGGTCGATCATCGACGCACGTCCACCAAAAACAGCCGCGCTGTCGGTCGTCGCCCAGTCGTCGAGCACCCAGGCCTTGACGTCCGCGGCATTGAACTTCGCCTTGTCGTACAACATCAGGTATACGCGCAGCGCATCGTAGGCGGTCTTTGGATCCCTGTTGGCAATTGCACCGGACATGACGTCTTCGAGACGGTGCACGATCTGCGGCAACAGCAGGTTGTCTTCGAGGGCGTCGTAGGTGTGGCGACTTTCGGTTGCAATGTCTGCCGGCGTGTAGAGGCCGTAGCGCCACGCGCTGTCCGGATCGGACAGGTCGAGCCCCGGGAAGGTCGGCAGATAGCGTGCCTCGGTCAGCGTGTCAGGCACGGCTTCCGGTTTCGGTTCCTTGTAGAGCTGGGTGACGCGAGCCGTGAGCGCCTGCACCTTGCGGCCGACCGCATCGAGATAGTCGTTGTTGTGGCCAAAGCTCGCGCGCAGGCCAATTGCCAGCCACACGAACAACAACAGGGCCAATGCGTGGCCGATCAGACGTAAAAGCCGGTAACGATATTCCCAGCGCAGGTTGGGGCTCACCAGATGCGCTTCCGGGAACACGACACGAGTCAGGAGGTCATGCAGGAAGAAACCCTGGTTGCCCTCGGCACGCGCCGGCGAAGCGGCAGCGTGGTCCTGAGTCGACAGAAGACGTTGAACGACTGTACGGCGCTCCACAGCGAGCTCGTTGTCCCGTTGTCGAGCGCTCGTGAAGTACACACCGCGCAAAGTCGAATGGAGCTGGGTATCGTCGTAACGCGAGTCGAGAAACACCCGGTCGATCAAGTCGAGCAGCGGTCCGAGCAGCGCAGCAAACTCCTCGGGCAAAGCGGCAAGCGATCGGCGCTTGCGCGAATCGTACTCATCCTGCAGATGCGTATCGATCGAACCGCTAAGCCGTTGCGCGAGTTCTGCGAGTTCCGCCTGGCAGCGGGCGCGCAGCCCTTCCTTCGCAACCGTTTCCTTGCCATACGGAAGCGTGAAGCCCCACGCCTGCGCCCGCCCCTCGGCCGTCAGCGTCCCGAAATACTCGGCGAAGCCCGTCAGACGATCCATCTTCGTGACCATCACGTAGACAGGGAAACGAATACCCAGCTCCTGCCTCAGTTCCGCCAGCCGCGCGCGCAACGCGGCAGCCTCCGCCACACGCGCCTGTTCGTCGGCGCCTGCCAACGTGGCAAGATCGATCGTCAGCAACGCGCCGTTGATCGGCGCGCGAGGCCGATGCCGGCGCAGCATGCCCAGAAATCCAAGCCATTCCGCGCGATCGATCTTCTGTCGGCGTTCACCCGCACCTTGACCGGGCGGAACGACATGGACGCTGGCTGTCGACACGGCGGCAGCTTTCGATTGCGATGCCTCATTCCGCTTCGCGTCGCCTTTAGCCTCTCCAGCCGGCTGGCCATCGGCGCCGTCCTTACCCGGAACGCCGGTTGCCGGCTTTGCCGTTTCCGAGACGGACACATTGACGTCCTCGGTCGTCGACATGCCATGATGCGTGTAGTACCTGGAAGAACATTTCGCGCACATCGCGGTGGGCCTTCTCGATCTCGTCGAGCAGGACGACCGAATACGGACGGCGGCGCACCGCTTCGGTCAGCACCCCGCCCTCGCCGTAACCGACATAACCCGGCGGCGCGCCCTTCAGGCCCGAGACGGTGTGCGCCTCCTGATACTCGCTCATGTTGATCGTGATCAGGTTCTGTTCACCGCCGTACAGTGCTTCGGCCAGCGCCAGCGCGGTTTCCGTCTTGCCGACGCCCGAGGGACCGGCGAGCAGGAATACGCCGAGCGGTTTCTTCGGGTCGGTCAGACCAGCACGCGCGGTTTGCACGCATTCGCCAATCTGACGCAGCGCGTCGGTCTGACCAATCACGCGCGCCTCCAACGTGTCGGGCAGCGTGCGCACGGCCGCGACCTCGTCGGTCACCATGCGGCCGACCGGTATGCCGGTCCAGTCGGAGACGATTTCCGCGACGATCGCCTCGTCGACTTCGGGGAAGACGAGCGGCGCATCGCCTTGCAGCACAGCGAGCGCGTATTCGAATTCGCGCAGCTTGGGAATCGCCGCCTCGGCCCGTGGGGTTTCGCCGTCGTCGGGCCCAATGGCCTCGCGCGCGGCCAGCAACGCCTCCGCGGCCGTCGCCTGTGCTCGCCAGCGATGCTCGACTGCGGCCTCTTCGGTCGCCAATGTATCGATGCGCGCTCTCACGCCCGCCAATGCCCTGTCGACATCCAGACCGATGCGGGTTTCTTGTACGAGCAAGGTTTCCTCGGCGCGCGCGGCCGCAAGACGCTGGCGCGCGTCATCCAGCTCGCGCGGCGGGGAATGCTGCGACAGCGCCACGCGCGCACAAGCGGTATCAAGTAGGCTGATGGCCTTGTCCGGCAACTGACGCGACGGGATGTAACGGTGCGAGAGCGTCACCGCCGCACGAATCGCTTCATCGAGGACCACGACGCCGTGATGCCGGGAAAACGTTTGCACAAGCCCGCGCACCATATCGACCGCAGCAGCCTCGGACGGCTCCGCGATCTGCAGCACCTGGAAGCGTCGCGTAAGCGCCGGATCCTTCTCGATGTGGCGCTTGTACTCGGCCCAGGTCGTCGCGCCGATCGTACGGATCGTGCCACGCGCAAGCGCGGGTTTCAGCAGATTGGCGGCATCGCCCGTGCCCGCCTGTCCGCCGGCGCCAATCAGCGTGTGAATCTCGTCAATGAAGAGGATCACCGGTGCCGGCGATTTTGCAGCGGCTTCGAGCAGCCCTTTCAGACGCGCCTCGAACTCCCCTTTCATGCTCGCGCCGGCGAGCAGTGCGCCAACGTCGAGCGACAGCAGCCGCACATCGGCAAGCTTCGGCGGCACATTGCCCGATGCGATCGCATGCGCCAGTCCTTCCACGACGGCCGTCTTGCCGACGCCGGCCTCCCCCGTGACCAGCGGATTGTTCTGCCGTCTGCGCAGCAGCACGTCGATCATCGTGCGAATCTCGAGCTCACGGCCGATGACCGGATCGATCTCGCCCGCGCGAGCGCGCGCTGTCAGGTCGGCGCAATACTGATCGAGCGAACCGCCCTTCGATTCGACTGGCATTGCGCTGGATGCCTCGCCCGGCGTTGCAGCCGAAAAATCGCTGTGGTCGTACGGCGCATCGGTGGCTTCGGGCGAGCCGTCGACCCATGCGGGCAGCTCGTTGCCCGGTCCGTCGACAGGGATCTTGCCGAACGCTGGAGAGATCGACAGCAGAACACGCCTCAACTCGGGCGTCGAGACAAGCGCAGCAACGAGCCACGCGCCACGCACACGGCGATCGCCATGACTCAATGTGGCGAGCACCCACGCGCGTTCGATCGCCGTCTCGATGTGCCAGGAAAAGTCGCTGATGGAACTGGCGCCAGCCGGCAGTACAGCCAACGCCCGCGCAAAGTCGCGATCGAGCGCGTCGCGCTCGATGCCAGCGTGCCGCACGATGCGATGCAGATCACTATCGGGCTGCTGCAGGAGCTGATGCAACCAGTGGACGAGCTCCACGTATGGATTCCCGCGCAGCTTGCAGAATTGCGTCGCCGATTCGATGCTGCGGTAGAGCCGAACCCCGAGCTTGCCGAACAACGCCTGGCGTGAAATCGTCATGCGAACCTTCTTGTTGTTTATTCGGTATTTCCTGGCTCTGACCTGAGCGATCAGGAATCCCATTCATGTGACATTGGTCTACTGCCGCGCTTCACACCAAAACAAAGTGAAAGCCTCTCAGGCGACGCATTATTCCAATTAATTTTCGCCGCCGTCAACCCATATCAATGAGCAAGCCCGCACCGAATTACATCCTTCCGCGTGCCACCAAAGACATTCCACCTTCGCCGCTCACATAGCGCAAAATCACCAATTACACGAATACTTCAATCAACAACCTATTGATATAAAAGGTAAATTCATCAATAAACGTGAACATTTCTTAACAATTACCAGAAACTTAAGCGATATCACAATATAAACTCCCTCTCCGCGGAGAGCATTTTTTCATATCTTGATATATTTAATATTTCGAGATTAAACGACGATCATTATTTAAAATGGCGACACCCACCATTTGAATGAACTTAATGCGATCCCTCGCGGTTAGAATCTGGAATCCATTAGAAAATATCTATCCATGCGTTCATTCCGCTTGCCGTGGCGCCGTCGACCTGACGCCTCTCTCACCGAGCCCGTATTGCGTAACGGGCCGTGCGATTCCGAAAAGCAGGAGAGCAGCGCGGACTTTCTCCTGCTCGATTCATCGGATCGCGCGGGCAGCAATACGTCGATCCTCGATCTGATCAGCAGCCACGGCGTTACTGCGGATGCCGCGCGGAGGAAGAGCGGTACGGAGTCGCAGGCTATGTCATTTCCCAAGCGCACCGACGACCTCGTCGAAACGCTTCACGCGCAGTACTGGCGCGCGCTGACGAACCCACACACCGCCCTTTCCGACTCAAGGGGCGAACGGCTGGATTCGCCGGCAACACCTCTTGCCTCAGTCACGCCCGATTCGCACGACGTCCGGCCGGCACCGGCAAACCCTGCTCGCCCCGATTCCATCGAAATGTTGCTGTCAGGCAAGCGCAACCTGGAAGACGCCTTCGGACGTCTGGAGCAAAGTGTCTTGTCCGACTTGGAGATCGAGCCCGTGCCGGAGGTGTTGCGCGTCTTTGCACCTCCCGAATTCCATGCGGCCGAGGCCCACCGCGCGCCAGCCCTGCCACCCGCGCTCACCCGGCGCGAGCATCACGCGCTGTCGGTCGATAGTCCGCTGGCCGCGCCGGTACGCAAAGACGACGCATGAAAATGCCATTAGCTGCCGAAGCACTGCGTGGCCACGGCCAAGACAACCTGCCGATCGCCGTGCAGATCGAGCGGATCGAATCGCATATTCGCGCGCAGCCGACCTGCGCCGCCCATCGGTGGGCGTTGTTCCAGTGGCTCTGCGTAACGGGCGACTGGGCACGCGCCGTGATTCAACTGCAGACGTGGGCGAAGCTTGAACCGCAACAGGCGCAGGCCGCACAGGTTTATCGTGACCTGATCCGGGCCGAGCGCTGGCGACAGAAGGTTGTCGTGGGACACGAACGCCCTGGATTCGTCCTCGAACCGGCTCCGTGGGTCATGGAACTCGCATTCGCACTGCGACTTGCTGGCCAGGGGCACCGCGAACGCGCCGACGAAGCGCGAAAAAAAGCCTTCGATGTGGCACCGCTCATCGCAGCGCGCACGCCCCTCGGGGACACAAGCTGGATCGCCGACAGCGATTCGCGTTTCGGCCCGGTGTGCGAGGTCATGACGGCCGGGCACTACCGATGGATACCGTTCGCCGATCTTGCCGCGTGGCGCGTGGCACCACCTGCGAACCTCATCGATCTCGTCTGGGCGCCGTGTGTGCTGACCCTGACCGACGGCAGCGCCGTGCATGGCTTCATGGCGGCCCGCTACCCAGGCTCTGGGGCCGCTACCGATGCACTGCGTCTGGGGCGCGAAACAGCCTGGCATGAGGCTGGACAGACCTCCGTCATCGCGATCGGACAAAAAACCTGGACAACGGATCAGGGTGATTTCAGTCTCTTCGAACTGGCACACGCGCAGTTCGGCTCGCGTGTAGCGGACGGTGCCACCACTGGAGCGCCGATCGATGACTGAGCGCAAGCGGCATCCCACGCAGGACAACTCGCTCGTCGCGCGCCCGCCGCGGCGGGCAAACGCGCATCTGATGCCGACCTTGCTCGACCGGCTGCGCGACGACGCACCGCATCGGCTCGTCGAAGCCCCCGAAGAATATGCCGTCACGCGCAAACAGATGCGCGACATCGTCCAGCGCGATCTCGCCTATCTGCTCAACACGACGAGCATGGGAGACCGGATCGAGCGCGAACGCCACCCGCAAGCGGCCGCGTCGACCGTCAATTTCGGCGTGCCGCCACTCGCGGGCACCTTTCTCGCGTCGCGCCAGTGGAACGACATCGAGCGGATGATCCGGCAGGCCATCACCGATTTCGAGCCGCGGCTGATCGCCGATTCGCTGGTAGTGTCGCCCCGTCAGGGTGACGACGCCAGCGGCCATCACAATGTGCTCGCGTTCGAAGTGCGCGGCCTGGTTCACATGGACCCGTATCCGCTCGAATTCATGGTGCAGAGCTCGCTCGATCTCGAGACAAGCGAGATCCAGATCACCGGCATGCGCTCCGGGTAGGCACGGCATAACAACAAAACGAGACCTTTCCGATGGACCCTCGACTACTCGACTATTACAACCAGGAACTCATCTACATGCGCGAACTCGCCACCGAGTTCGCACACGCGCACCCGAAAATCGCGCGCCGGCTCGGCATGCAGGCCGGCGAAGTGGCGGACCCCTACGTCGAGCGCCTGATCGAGTCGTTCTGCTTCATGGCCGCGCGCATGCAGCTCAAGCTCGATGCGGAGTTTCCGCGCTTCACGGGGCGCCTGCTGGAAGTGATCTACCCGAATTACGTCGCGCCCACGCCGTCGATCGCGGTCGCGCGCCTGTACCCCGGTCAGGCCGAAGGCAATCTGGCCGCAGGCTACCGTATCGCGCGCGGCACGTCGTTCAAGGCACGGGTTCCCGATGGCGAAAAAACCGCTTGCCAGTTTACGAGCGGGCAGGAGGTCACGCTCTGGCCGCTCACGATCACCGATGCGCGCCTGACGGGCATTCCGCCCGACATCCCGGCGCTCGACCGCTACGTCCCGCCTGACCGACAGGTGCGCGGCGCATTGCGACTGCGGCTGGCGACGACAGGCGACGTGCGCATCGCCGATCTGAAGGCGCTCGACCGGCTGCCCGTGTATCTGGCCGGCGACGAACAGGTCGCCTCGCACCTGTTCGAGTTGCTGCACGTTGCCGGCATCGCATCCGTGATTGCCGCGCCCGGCTAATTCGGTGGACCGGGCCGCTCTCCCGCCGCCGTGACTCACGGTGCGGTCGAACACGAGGGCTTGCGCACCGATCAGAACTTGCTGCCACTCACCTGGACGAAGTTTCACGGACACAACCTGCTGCACGAATACTTCGCATGCCCGGCACGATTCTGGTTCTTCGCACTCAACGGTCTTGCCGAAGGACTATCCCGCGTGAACGGTCGCGAGGTCGAAATCGTCGTGCTGCTCGACCGGGCACCGGGCCAGCTCGCAAACCTCGTCGATGCGTCGCGCTTCGCGCTGTTCTGCACGCCCGTTGTCAACCTCTTCAAACGACATACCGACCGCATCGAGATTTCCCCCCGCGAGACCGAGTCTCATCTGGTGCCCGCCCGACTCGCACCGCTCGACTACGAAGTGTTCTCGGTGGAGACCGTGCATGGACAGGTCTCAGCAACCTCGAACGAACTGGAATTCCGTCCGCTGTATCAGACGCTGAACAACGACGAAGGCAATCACGGGCGGTACTTCTCGACACGGCGCGAACGGCGGCTCGTGTCCGATTCGGCGCGCCGTTACGGCACGCGGACCCCGTATGTCGGCACCGAAGTGTTTCTCTCGCTGGTTGACCAAAACGAGGCCCCGTATGGCGAGGACATCCGTTTCCTGTCAGTCGATGCGCTACTTACGAATCGGGATCTCGCCACGCTCGTGCCACGCAACGGCGTGCGTGACCTGGCAACCGAGGAGTCCGCGCCAGTCGAGAGCATCGGTCTCATTCGACCGCCGAGTCCGCCGAAAGCGCCGTATGCGGAGCGAGAGA
Organism: Burkholderia sp. JKS000303; assembly: GCF_002563755.1. NCBI lineage: Bacteria > Pseudomonadati > Pseudomonadota > Betaproteobacteria > Burkholderiales > Burkholderiaceae > Burkholderia > Burkholderia sp. JKS000303. Next base: position 3,714,752 of record NZ_PDBZ01000001.1, on the reverse strand, counting down.
TGGCGTGGCGGCTGATCCGCCAGCTCAACTTCAACTATCTGCCACTCGAAGGTCTCGATCATCGTGATGGTGGACAAGGACTGCGCGACCTGCTGCGCCTAACCATTTCGAACGACAACAACGAACATCTGCGACAAGTCGAAAGCCTCGTCGGCGTCAAGACGCGCCCGGTAACACGCAAGCTGCCGGGCACGGGTCCGATGACGTTCGGGCGTGGCATCGAGTGTGCGGTAACGGTCGACGAGACAGGTTTCTCCGGCGTGAGCCCCTATCTATTCGGTACGATTCTCGAGCATTGGCTGGCGCGGCACGTCTCGATCAACAGCTTCACGCAGACCGAATTGCATTCGATGCAGCGCGGCCGTATCGCGCGCTGGCCCGTGCGCACCGGGACACGTGGAGTGCTGTGATGAAACGTGCCACCTTGCCGGCGCTCGTGCGCGACAGCACGCTTTCGCCCGACCTGCTAGAAAGTCTTCAAATCGAGCCGTGGCGCTTCGGGTTCCTGTCGCTGCTGCGACGCGTCGCCGCAAACCCCGCGGTCGACCCGGTCGGCACCGCGCGCCGACCGCAGGCCGAGCCGTTCCGGCTCGGACAACAACCGAGTCTCGCTTTCGCGCCGCGCGAAATCGCCAGCGTCCAGGAAGCGGCGGGACGGCTCAAGGTGCGACTCTTCGGACTCGGCATGCTCGGGCCCAACGGGCCGCTGCCGATCCATGTGACCGAATGGGCACGCGAACGCGAAGAGGGCCGCCGCGACACGACGACGGTCGACTTCTTCGACATCTTCCATCACCGGTTCCTGACGCTGTTCTATCGCGCATGGGCGTCGGCACAGTCGACTGCCGGCCTCGACCGGAAAGACGACGAGCGGTTTTCGTTCTACATTGCGAGCCTCACGGGCCACGATACCGCCGAAATCGGGCGGCGCCCCCTGCCCTCGCACGCACGACTGGCAGCGTCCGCGCATCTTGTACGCGAGTCGCGCAACTCGGACGGACTTCGCGCCACACTCGAACACTACTTCGGCGTGCCGGTCGCGATCGAGGAAAACGTATTCCACTGGATCGAAATCGACGCGGCCGATCAAGGACGCATGGGCCGACCGGGTCCCGCCGCGACGATGGGACAAGCCGCGATGCTCGGTCGCGTGGCGCCGGACCGTCAACACCGGTTCCGCATCGTGATCGGCCCCATCGATCTCGACGCGTATCTGCGCTTCACGCCGCAAGGCGAGGATCTGCCGCGTCTCGTCGAATGGGTGCGAACGTTCGTCGGCTACGAACTGGAATGGGAACTCGAACTGCGCATCAAGCCGGAAAGCGCGCCGCCGGCCGTCATGGGCGGCCAGCAACGCATGGGATGGTCCGGATGGCTGGGGCACCCCAGACCCGATCGGCCGATTACCGGCATGCGATTCGAACCCGAACGTTATATGAGGCATTTCGAACAGCACACTACTGAATCCGACAATCGACCATGATCAAAAAGCAGTCAGCCCGACAGTCCGTATCCGGCAAAGGCTCCTTGAAAAATGCAGGGCATCACGACTGGCTCGCGCCCGTAAGCGATTCCATGCCCTGCGGCCCGGACCTCGAATACGACCACGATTTCGTGGTGCTGTTCGCGAGTGCGGCGCCCAGACAGGACGTGCAGTACGGCGCGTTCGTCGGTGCACCCGATCCCGTCAACTGGAGCGAGCTTGAACGCGACTGCCAACGGCTCATGCTGCGGACGAAGGATATTCGGGTCGCCATCCTGTATACGCGATGCCGCACGCGGCTCGCCGGTGCAGCAGGTCTTGCAGATGGCACGGGATGGCTGGCCGCCTGGCTCGACGGGTTCGCCGGACAGATGCATCCACAGCCCGATGTCGACGGGGGGCGTGACGCCGCACGTGAAATGCGGATGAATGCGCTACAGGCGCTCGCCGATCCGGACGGACTGCTCGCCGACGTGCGCGAGATCGTGCTTTCGAAATCGACGCTCGCGCGACTGCAGGTGCGTGATGTCGAACGTGCCTTTGCGCATCCTCGCCCCGCCGATGCCCTCGCGCCCGAGTCCGTCACGCAGCAGTTGCTGGATGTGCGCATGCAGCAGCCCGAAGTGATGGTGGGCTTTGACGATGCGATTACGCATCTCGCTGCGATCGCTGCGTGGTGCGCCCGTCATCTCGAAGGGTACCTGCCAGATCTGTCGTCGCTCACGCGGCTACTCGGCATATTGAGTGCGCCTGCGCCGGCGAACGCAGTCGAGCAGTTGGAAGAATCCCGCGATCCCACGTCGGCCTCCAGCGAATCATCAGGAAATGATGCGTCAGCGCAGCTCGAACCGGTGAATGACAGAACGGTTAGCGCCACCAAACCCATAACGGCCCAACCGAGATCCGCTCCGGCGGACCGCCAGGCGGCGCTTACTCTGATTCGCACGGCACGAACGTGGTTCGAGACCCACGAACCGAGCAGCCCGATTCCTGTGTTGCTCAAGCGTGCGGAGCGGTTCGTCGGCAAGCCTTACGCCGAAGTCGTCACAGCAATCCCAGCCGAGCTTCTCTCACAGTGGGAAGAAACCGACGGCTCTCGACCGTGACGAACAACAACAAGTGCTTCAGCCTTTCTCAGAAAGGGAGAAAATGAAATCAGCAAAAATCCGCAATTCATTTGGAAAACAAGTAGTCCTCTCAATTTTGATATCGTCCACCCTGACGATCACCAACGCCCATGCCCAATCGACAACCACGATGGGGAACTCGGAAGCAGTGGCTGTTGGCACAATGTCCATACTGGCCGCGCCCGCTGTAAGTGTCGCAGGTAGCGTCGGAGGTGAAAACCCCGTAGCAGGTTCTACCTTGGCTGGCATGGGCAGTGCGTTTGTCGTGACCGGCATTGGCGAGGGCACGAAGGATTCCGTTGAGGTCATCCTAGATGCGTCGAGCGGAGCGGGAAAAGTATCGATCAATCTCGCGCGCGCAAGCTTCGAAAAGCTCGGTATTTCGGTCGGCACGACGGTGCGCGCAGTGGCCGAATCAACCGGTACGCTTCTGATCGCGTCGGGAAAGCTGCTGGCCTTTATCCCGAACAAGGTCGGTGAAGCACTACTCTACAACGCTCGAGTTCCCGGCACGGAGGCTCAATGAGGTCTCCATCAATTTTCCGGCGTCTGCATATCCCTTGCCTCTTGGCTACGCTATCCGCACCGCTACTTGCGAGTGCTGGCCAGAGCTGCGATGAGGCGCCATTGTCCCCCGCTATGGTCAGCAAGGCCATGCAAACGGCACTTAACGTCACGAACGTCCTGGACCAGCGACACGATAACGTCGCCTTGTTGGGTCGCGTCGGACAGGACTTGTCAGCTTACAATCTCAAGTACAGCCACGTCGGCTTCATTTATCGGATAAGTCCGGACGCGCCCCGGCGCGTTGTCCACCTGCTCAATGCCTGCAACACGGCCGAGTCGGATCTGTGGTACCAAGGCTTAGGCAACTTCTTCCTTGATGACCTCTTCAGCTACGATTCCGTGGCCATCATTCCGCCCCGTGAAGTCGGTGACAAGCTGCTGCAGCGGTTCCAGAATTCCAGCGCCCTTCGATCGGTCCACAGCAGTCGCTACAGTCTCGTCGGTTACCCGTTTTCCACTCGCTATCAGAATTCGAATGACTGGGTTCTGGAAACGCTCGCAGCGACCGAAGCGAGAGACGCAAGCGTCGACTCGCGCGAACAAGCACAGGCCTGGCTCAGACTCGCGGGATATAAGCCATCTGAAATGCAGGTTGGCGCGCTAAAACGCCTCGGCGGCCGCCTATTCAAGGCGAACGTCGCCTTTGACGATCACCCTTCGGAATTACGTTACTCGAACCGGATTCAAACCGTCACGGTCGACTCGATCATGCAATTTCTTTCCCGGCGAAACGAAGGTTGGCAGATCATTGAAATTCCTTCGTTGGACGGCGATCCAGCACGGTCCGCATCATTCGGGAAATAGATACGCCACGGGTGAGCTTAGTCATGCGAGCACATTCCTTGCTCTCGTGATATCGAAGTCACCGCTCCAGAGCCGTGTGCCAATTGTTTGGGCGCGGTCAAGAGCGGATCCTGTGCGAACCTTTGGTTTCGCCCGTCACGCCTTCACCCGCTCACGGCGGTGCCGTTCGACGCCCCTCGTTCCACCACGCCCGTGGTCAGTACACGTCCCGCATGTAGCGCCGCGCCTTCGCGAGCCGCGCGACGTAGTCGTTCGCAGCTTCGTCCGACATCCCGCCGTGCTCGGCCACGACCGCCTTCAGCGCGGTATCGACGTCCTTCGCCATGCGCGCGGCGTCGCCGCACACGTAGAAGTGCGCGCCCTCCTCCAGCCACGCGTACAGTTCGGCGCCCTGCTCGCGCATCCGGTCCTGCACGTAGATCTTGTCGGCCTGGTCGCGCGAAAACGCGAGATCGAGCCGCGTCAGGAAGCCGCTGTCGCGCATCGCGCCCAGCTCGTCGCCGTAGTAGAAATCGGTCTGCGCATGCTGCTCGCCGAAGAACAGCCAGTTGCGTCCGCGCGCGCCGCGCGCCTGCCGCTCGTGCAGGAAGCCGCGGAACGGCGCAACGCCGGTGCCCGGCCCCACCATCACGACCGGCACGTCGCCGTTCACCGGCGGCCGGAAATGCGCGGACTTCTGCACGAACACCGGCACGCGGCCGTCGTCCGCGCGATCGGCGAGGAACGTCGACGCCACGCCTTTGCGTGCACGGCGGCCGTTGTGATAGCGCACGGCCGACACGGTCAGGTGGATCTCGCCGTGGTGCGCGCTCGGGCTCGACGCGATCGAATACAGCCGCGGCTGCATGCGCTTGAGCATCGACACCAGCTCCGTGCCTGACAGCTCGACCGGAAACTCGTGCAGCACATCCGCAAGCTGTTGCCCCCACAACCATTGCTTCAGATCGGCCTTGCGCTCGTCACCGAGCAGCGCCTTCAGTGCGCCGTTCGTGCTGCGCGATGCGATGAAGGCCAGCGTGTCCGGATGCGGGCGCGTGATGTCGAAGTGGCGCGCGAGCGCATCGCCGAGACGCACGTCGCCGACGCCCGCGACCGACACCGGCGCATCGGCCTTCAGCGCGGTGACGGCCAGCAGCTCGTCGACCAGCTCCGGGCAGTTGGTCGGCCACACGCCGAGCGCGTCGCCGGCTTCGTATTCGAGATTCGCGCCGTCGGTCGACAGCGACACGCAGCGCGTGTCCTTCGCGGCGCCCGGGCGGTTGAGCCGCAGGTTCGCGACGAGCTTCGACGGCGCCGGATGCGCCTTGGTCGGCAGCAGCCCCGACGGGCTCATCCCGGCGGACGGCACCGCGTGCAGCGCCGCATCGGCCTCCTTGATCCGCGCGACCACGCGTTCGAGCCACTGGTCGGCATCGCGCTGGAATTCGACATCGCAGTCGACCCGCGCACACAAACGCGCCGCGCCGAGTTCCGCAAGCCGTGCATCAAGCCGGCGGCCGTGTCCGCAGAACTGGTCGTAATTGCGATCGCCGAACGCGAGCACCGCGAAGTGCATGCCGTCGAGCCGCGCGACACTGCCGGCCTGCAGCGCGTCCCAGAATTCGCTGCCGTTGTCGGGCGCATCGCCGTCACCGAACGTGCTCGTCATCAGCAGCACGTATTGCGCGCCGGCCAGCGACGCGACCGGATAGTCGGACATGCATGCGGTGCGGATCTCGAAGCCCGCGTTCATCAGCTGCGTCGCGTAATCCTCGGTCAGCGATTCGATGTTGCCGGTCTGCGATGCCCACAGCAGCACGACCTTCGGGCGCGTGCGCACGATCCGCACGCCGCCGGGCGCGGCGGCTTCCGCCGGCAGCGCGGGCGCCGCGGCAACGGGCGCACCCGCGGGGAACGTGCGGCTGAACAACCCGGCCAGCATCCCGTCGAGCCAGAACCGCACCGGCGGCGCGAGCGGCGCGCCGGCCGGCAGCACCGGCACGCTGCCTTCGCGCCGGCCGGCGCTCGCCTTCAGCCCGCTGACGAGGCCGGCCACGTACAGGCGCTCCGCATCGGTCAGCGGCGGCGGCGCGAGATCGGCCACGCCGAGCGCGGCCGCAAAAGTGTCGAGGTCTGCCATGTCGGATTCCTGTGAAGCCGTGATCGGCGCGATCGCGATCGCATGCGCGGGCGGTGCATCGTCCACGCATGCGTCGGCGCGCGCCGTGTCGTCGCCGGTCGAGGCGAACGCGTCCGTGTCGACGCGCGTCAGTGCGACCGCGCAATATTTCAGTTCGGGTTGCTGCGATTCCGGATCGATCGCGTCGTTCGTCACCGCGTTGATGCACAGATCGTCGCCGTACACGTCGTTCCAGTGCATCGGCGCGAAGCAGTTGCCGCGCTGCACGCGCTCGGTCACGACGGCCGGCAGCACCGCGCGGCCGCGCGCCGAGCGGATCTCGACGCTGTCCCTCGTGGCAATACCCAGCGCGCGCGCGTCGTCCGGATGCAGTTCGACGAACGGGCGCGGGTTCAGCTTGTTGAGCATCGCGACCTTGCCCGTCTTCGTCATCGTGTGCCATTGATGCTGGAGCCGGCCGGTGTTCAGCACGATCGGGAACGTGTCGTCGGGCAGCTCGGCCGGCGCGACGTGCGGCCGCGCGAAGAAGCGCGCCTTGCCGGACGGCGTCGGAAACGCGAGGCGCGGCACGTCGTTACCGTCGGCGGCTGCGCGTGGCGTCTGGCTCACGCCGTCGTTCAGGTAGCGGACCGGATGCCGGTCGCGCGCGGTGCCCGGCGCGACCGGCCATTGCACCGGACCGTCGCGCAGCGCCGCGTGGCTCGCGCCGCGCAGGTCGTAGCCGGTCGCCGGATTTGAGAAACGCACGATCTCGTCGAACACGTCGGCCGCCGACGCATAGTCGAACGCATCGCCGAAGCCCATCGCGCGCGCGACTTCCGCGACGATGCGCCAGTCCGGCAGCGCGTCGCCGGGCGGTGCGACCGCCGCGCGCATCAGCGTCATGTTGCGCTCGGAGTTGATCATCACGCCGTCGCCCTCGGCCCACAGCGCGCCGGGCAGCAGGATGTCCGCGTAGCGGTTGGTCTCGGTGTCGAGGAACGCGTCCTGCGCGATCACGAGCTCGGCGGCCTGCAGCCCCGCGATCACGTTCTGCCGGTTCGGCACGGTCGCGACCGGATTCGTGCAAACGATCCAGCACGCCTTGATGTCGCCGGCCGCCATCCGTTCGAACAGATCGACGGTGCCCTTGCCGGTGTCCTTGCGCAGCGTGCCGGCCGGCACGCGCCACAGGTTCTCGACGAAGCGGCGATCATCGCCGGACGCCACCGAGCGCTGGCCCGGCAGCCCGGGGCCCATGTAGCCCATCTCGCGCCCGCCCATCGCGTTCGGCTGGCCGGTCAGCGAGAACGGCCCGCTGCCCACGCGGCAGATCCTGCCCGTCGCGAGATGCAGGTTGCAGATCGCGTTGGTGTTCCACACACCATGCGTGCTCTGGTTGAGCCCCATCGTCCAGCAGCTCATCCATTCCTGTGCGTCGCCGATCCATTGCGCGGCCGTGCGGATATCGGCTTCCGCGAGCCCCGTGATGTCGGCCACGCGCTCGGGCGTGTAGTCGGCGAGGAACGCGGACATCGCGTCCCAGCCTTCGGTGTACGCGTCGATGAACGCGGCGTCGGTGCGCCCGTTCGCATGCAGCAGGTGCAGCAGCCCGTTGGTCAGCGCGAGGTCGGTGCCCGGCCGGATCTGCAGGAACAGGTCGGCCTTGTCGGCGGTGCCGGTGCGGCGCGGATCGACGACGATCAGCTTCGCGCCGGCCTTCACGCGATCCATCATCCGCAGGAACAGGATCGGATGGCAGTCGGCCATGTTCGCGCCGATCACGAAGAACAGGTTGGCGCGATCGAAGTCCTGGTACGACCCGGGCGGGCCGTCCGCGCCGAGCGACTGCTTGTAGCCGGTGCTCGCGCTCGCCATGCAGAGGCGCGAGTTCGACTCGATGTTGTTGGTGCCGACGAAGCCCTTCGCGAGCTTGTTCACGAGGTATTGCGCCTCGATCGACATCTGCCCCGACACGTAGAACGACAGCGCATCGGGCCCGTTCGTATCGAGCACCGCGCGCAGGCGCCGCGCGGTCTCGGCGATCGCCTCGCGCGCCGGCAGCGGCACGAGGTCGTCCTCCCGCGCGCGGCGCACGAACGCACGATCGAGCCGCCCCGAGCGGCGCAGCGCGACGTGCGCGGACGAGCCCTTCGTGCACAGCCGCCCGAAGTTGGTCGGATGGTCGGCGTCGCCGGATACCTTGACGACTTCGCCATCCTCGACGTGCAGCACCATCCCGCAGCCGACGCCGCAGTACGGGCACACGCTCTTGACGGGGGTGGCGCTCATGCGTGCTCCGCGGTGCTCAGGCTGCGATCCACACGAAACCGTCCTCGATGCGAGACGGATACGCGCTCACCGATTGCTCGGGCGATTCGAGGCATTCGCCGGTACGCAGGTCGAAATGCTGCTTGTACAGCGGCGACGCAACCACGACGCGCTCGCCGAGACTGCCGATCAGCCCGCGCGACATCACGGCCGCGTGCGACACCGGGTCGACGTTGTCGATCGCGAACACGCCGCCTTCGGCATGCGCGACGTGAAACACCGCGACCTGCTCGCCGTTGACGAGCGCGCATACGCCGGTGTTCGGCACGATGTCGTCGAGCGGGCACACGCGGGTCCAGGACAGGGGAAGACGATCGTTCATGATGGGCTCCTTGGAAAAGACGCTGGTGTCGGTCACGGTCAAACGGTTGCGGATTCGGTCACGGCCTGCGTCGCGAGTTCGGCGACGACGGGAATCGAAACGGGCTTGCCACCCACGCGCTCGTCGGGTGTCGCGGGACGGATCTGGCCGCGCGTCTCGACGAACGCGATGGTCGCGTCGGGCGCGTCGCTGTTCACGAAGTGGCGGAAGCGCTTGCGCGTTTCCGGATCGGTGACGGCCTTCTTCCATTCGCATTCGTAGGTGTCGACCACGTGCTGCATGTCGGCTTCGAGTTCGGCCGCGATCCCGAGCTTGTCGTGCACGACGACGTCGGTCAGGTAGTCGAGCCCGCCTTCGAGGTTGTCGCGCCACACGCTGGTGCGCTGCAGCCGGTCGGCCGTGCGCACGTAGAACATCAGGAAGCGGTCGATGTAGCGGATCAGCGTCGCGCGGTCGAGGTCGGACGCGAGCAGTTCGGCATGGCGCGGCTTCATCCCGCCGTTGCCGCACACGTACAGGTTCCAGCCCTTCTCGGTCGCGATGATCCCGACGTCCTTGCCCTGCGCTTCCGCGCACTCGCGCGTGCAGCCCGACACGCCGAACTTGATCTTGTGCGGCGCGCGCAAGCCCTTGTAGCGGTTCTCGATGTCGATCGCGAGGCCGACCGAATCGTCGACGCCGTAGCGGCACCACGTCGAGCCGACGCACGACTTCACCGTGCGCACCGACTTGCCGTACGCATGGCCCGACTCGAAGCCGGCCGCGATCAGCTCTTCCCAGATGGAAGGCAGTTGCTCGACGCGCGCGCCGAACAGGTCGACGCGCTGGCCGCCGGTGATCTTCGTGTAGAGCCCGTACTTCTGCGCGACCTGGCCGACCGCGATCAGCCCTTCCGGCGTGACCTCGCCGCCCGCCATGCGCGGCACGACCGAATACGTGCCGTCGCGCTGGATGTTCGCGAGGTAGTAATCGTTCGAATCCTGCAGCCCCGCGTGCTCCTTCTTCAGCACGAACTCGTTGAAGCACGACGCGAGGATGCCCGCGACGGCCGGCTTGCACACGTCGCAGCCGAGGCCGTGGCCGTGCTTCGCCAGCAGTTCGTCGAACGTCGTGATGCGCTCCACGCGGATCAGGTGGAACAGCTCCTGGCGCGAATGCGGGAAGTGCTCGCACAGATGGTTGTTGACCGCGAGGCCCTGCTTCTTCATCTCGGCCTTCATGATCTGCGTGACGAGCGGCACGCAGCCGCCGCACGACGTGCCGGCGCCGGTGCACGACTTCAGCGCGCCGAGGCTCGTCGCGCCGCCGGCCACCGCCGTGCAGATCTGCGACTTCGACACGTTGTTGCACGAGCAGATCTGTGCGCCTTCCGGCAACGCGTCGACACCGATCGCGGGCTTCGCCGCGCCGTCCGACGACGGCAGGATCAGGAATTCCGGCGATTCCGGCAGTTCGATGCGGTTCAGCATCATCTGCAGCAGCGTGCCGTATTCGGCCGCGTCGCCGACCATCACCGCGCCGTGCAGGAACTTGCCGCAGTCCGACACCACCAGCTTCTTGTAGACCTGGCGGCGCTCGTCCGCGTACTGGTAGGTGCGGCTGCCGGCCGTCGTGCCGTGCGCGTCTCCGATGCTCGCGACGTCGACGCCCATCAGCTTCAGCTTCGTGCTCATGTCGGCGCCCGCGAATGCGGCCTCGACCTCGCCGTTCGCATCGCCGCCGAGCTGCTTCGCGACCACGCGCGCCATGTCGTAGCCGGGGGCGACGAGGCCGTACACCATGCCGTTCCAGGCCGCGCATTCGCCGATCGCGTAGATGTCGGCGTCGCTCGTGCGGCACGCATCGTCGATCGCGACGCCGCCGCGCGGGCCGAGGTCCAGCCCGCTGGCGCGCGCCAGTTCGTCGCGGGCACGGATGCCGGCCGAGAACACGATCATGTCGGCGTCGAGGTGCGAGCCGTCGGCGAACGCCATCCGGTGCGCGCCTTCCACGCCGTCGACGATCTCGAGCGTGTTCTTGCCCGTATGCACGGTCACGCCGAGCGCCTCGATCTTCGCGCGCAGCATCCGGCCGCCGCCGTCGTCGACCTGCACGGCCATCAGCCGCGGCGCGAATTCGACGACGTGCGTTTCGAGGCCCATGTCGCGCAGCGCCTTCGCGCATTCGAGGCCGAGCAGCCCGCCGCCGACCACCACGCCGCGCTTCGCGTGCGTGCCGCAGGCCTGCATCGCTTCGAGATCCTCGATCGTGCGGTACACGAAGCAGCCTGCGCGGTCGTGACCCGGCATCGGCGGCACGAACGGGCGCGAGCCCGTCGCGAGCACCAGCTTGTCGTACGCGAGCGTTTCGCCCGACGCGAGCGTGACCGTGTGCGCGGCGCGGTCGATCGACGCGACGCACGCGTTCAGGCGCAGGTCGAACTGCGGATGGCGTTCGAAGAAGCCCGGTTCGACGAGCGACAGGTCGTCCGCCGACTTGCCCGCGAAGAATTCCGACAGGTGCACGCGGTCGTACGCCGGGCGCGGTTCCTCGCCGAGCACCGTGACCTGCAGCGCGTGCGCCGTGCCGGCTTGTGCCGCGATGCATTCGAGGAGCTTGTGGCCGACCATCCCGTGGCCGATGACGATGAGTTTCATGATGACGATTCCTTCGGTCGGTCAGTTCGCGGCGTTGGCGGCGGCCAGCGCGCGATCGCGCAGCTCGGCCTCGCGTGCCTTGTGTTCTTCGCTGAAGCGCACGGCCATCGCGCACAGCGCGGTCGCGGTGACGGCGAGGCCGAGCATGCTCAGCGTCTGCTGCACGTCGCCGACGCCCTTCAGCAGGAACGCCGCGGCCACCGCGCCGACGTTGCCGCCCGCGCCGACGATCCCCGCGACGCCGCCGAGCGCCTTGCGGTCGATGAACGGCACGAGCGCGTAGGTCGCGCCGCAGGCCATGTGCGTGAAGAGGCCGAAGGTCAGCATCGCGACGAGCGCCATGCCGATACCTTGCGCATGCGAGAACCAGATCAGCCCGAGCCCTTCGCCGATGATCAGCGCGCACAGCAGCGTCGCGCGCACGTCGAGGCTGCGGCGCGCGGCGATCTTGTCCGACAGCCAGCCGCCGAGCGCGCGGGCAAACAATGCGAGCAGCCCGAACAGGCCGACCGCGAAACCGGCATCCTTCAGCGACAGATTGAAGTGATCGACGTAGTACAGCGCGGCGATGTTGTGGATGAACACCTCGACGCCGAAGCACGCGCCGTACGTGACGAACAGCATCCACACGCGATAGTTGCCGCACGCGGCGAAGAAGCTCGCCCAGCCGCCCTTCTTGCCGCTGTCGACCGTCACGCCCTGCTTGCGCAGCGCGACGAAGTCGCCTTGCGGGCAGTCCTGCGTGAAGCGCCAGTACGCCCACGCCATCACGAGCATCGCGACGCCCGGCACGACCAGCGCGATGCGCCACGACGCGTCGTCGCCGAAGCCGAGGATCAGGCCGGCCGCGACGAGCAGCGGCATCATCGCCTGCGTCGCGCCCGCACCGGCGTTGCCCCAGCCGGCCGTCGTCGCGTTCGCGGTGCCGACCACGTTCGGCGCGAACATCACCGACGTGTGGTACTGCGTGATCACGAAGCCCGCGCCGATCGCGCCGATGCCGAGCCGGCAGATCAGGAACGACAGGTAGTCGTGCGTGAACGACACCGCGAACACGGGGATCGCGCCGAGCACCAGCAGGCCGACGTACACGCGGCGCGGGCCGAAGCGGTCGCACATCGGGCCGACCAGCAGCCGCACGGCGATCGTCGCGGCCACCGCGGCGATATTGATGTTCGCGACCTGCGCCGCGGTGAAATGGAATTCGCGCGCGATCAGCGGCATCAGCGGCGCGCACGCGAACCACGCGAAGAAGCACACGAAGAACGCCATCCACGTCAGGTGGAACGCGCGCATCGGCGCGGTGCGGAAGCTGAAGAGATCGATACGGGTAGCTTTGTCGGTCATGTCATCCGCCAAACGAAAAACGGCGTCCTGCGCACCCGGTCTCGTCGAGACCCGATGCGTAGGACGCCGTTGCCCATGAAGCCCGTTGCCGGGCGCGTCTAGTAATCGGTATTGCCGGACGAATCGCCGTTGATCCGCCCGAACCAGCTTACGCAAACGCCGTGCCATGTCGCCGCAAATCGGGCCCTCGCCCCCGCCGCACAAGGCTCGCCGGCCGGCATGCGGTGCCCTGCGACGCGCGACGCACGATGCGCGGTGAAGCAGCGAAGCACAGATGTGGTGCGCTGCAGCACTGTCGCCGTGCGACATCGCGGTGCGCGCAGACGGGGCACGATGCACGCCGATGCGGCATTGCGGCTGCCCGCGCGGCGGCTGCATGCATGCACGGGGCCATCGCGCGGCGCGGTGCGCGCCGTTCCTGCCGCGCCAGTGCGACGGGTCATGCCGGTTGGCCCGGATATTGCTGAATCCGATGCATGACACCGGCAACGGCGCCGGTGGGCAGTCCCCGCAAACCATGCCCGTCTTACGGCGGGCCGATCAGGACAACGGTGTCCCCCCGTGCGCGGCACGGCCGGATGCCGGTGCGTTTCGACCGCCCGCCGCCGCCGCGCAGACAACGCGCTATCGACCGCCGCATGCAGGCGGCACAGGAACACGACATGACGACAGGCAAAGTCACGCTGCTGGGCGCCGGCCCCGGCGATCCCGATCTCCTCACGCTGAAGGCCGTGAAGGCGCTGGCCGCCGCCGACGTGCTGCTGCTCGACGACCTCGTCGCGCCCGGCATCGTCGAACTCGCGCCGCAGGCACGCGTGATCCGCGTCGGCAAGCGCGGCGGCTGCCGCTCCACGCCGCAGGCATTCATCGAGAAGCTGATGCGCCGCTACGCGCTGCGCGGCGCGCACGTCGTGCGCGTCAAGGGCGGCGACGCGCTGCTGTTCGGCCGCGCCGGCGAAGAACTCGCGACGCTGCGCGCCGCCGCGATTCCGGTCGAGATCGTCAACGGCATCTCGTCGGGATTCGCGGCCGCCGCGAGCCTCGGCATCTCGCTCACGCATCGCGAGCATTGCCAGGGCGTCACCTTCATTACCGCGCATCGACAGGACCATGGCGAGCCAGACTGGCGGGCGCTCGCCGCAACCGGCACCACGCTCGCGATCTACATGGGGATGAGCCGCGTCGACAGCATCGCCACCGGCCTGCTCGCCGCGCTGCCGCCCTCGACGCCGGCCGCGGCCGTGCAATGGGCCGGCACGCCCGACGAACGCCGCTGGACCGGCACGCTCGGCGCGCTCGCGCGCGGCATCGACGAAGCACGGCTCGGCAGCCCGGCCGTGATCCTCGTCGGCGGCGCGATCGGCGAAGCGGCCGCGCAGCACCTGCCGGACGCGGGTGCGGCGATCGAAACAGCCTTGCCCCGGGCCGCGTAGCATGCGCGACACCACGCGGCATCGGCCGCCCACCTATCATGAAGACAGCGGCACCGGCCGCCGGGCCATCGCGCCCGGCACCGACACGATGCCCGCGCGGGGCCACCGCCCCCGATCCGTGCATCGCGCCACGATTTCGCCGCCGCCGTTTGCATCATGAGTACGCCTGCTTCCTCCGCCCGCCTGCGCGTGCTGCTCGTCACCGATACCGACAAGCCGATCGGCGAGCTCGGCGACGCGCTCGCGCACCTCGGCTACGAGATGCTGAACGACGTCGCGACGCCCGCGCGCCTGCCGGCCGCCGTCGAGGAGCAGCATCCCGACGTCGTGATCATCGATACCGATTCCCCGTCGCGCGACACGCTCGAGCAGCTTGCCGTGATGCACGCCACCGCACCGCGCCCCGTGCTGATGTTCAGCCACGACGCCAATCAGTCGCTGATCCGCGCGGCGGTCGGCGCGGGCGTCAGCGCGTATCTCGTCGAAGGGCTGTCGGCCGAGCGCCTCGCGCCGATTCTCGAAGTCGCGCTCGCCCGCTTCTCGCACGACGACGCGCTGCGCCGCCGGCTTGCCGACGTCGAGCGCGAACTCGCGGAGCGCAAGCTGATCGACCGCGCGAAGCGCCTGCTGATGGACCAGCGCAAGCTGTCCGAACACGACGCATACGCGGCGCTGCGCAAGCGCGCGATGGACCAGGGCCTGCGCATCGTCGACGTCGCGCGGCAACTGCTCGACGCGCCACCCCAGTCATGACTGCCATGGATACCTCACTTCCCGTCGCGCCGGAGCGCGCACATCTTCGCCTCGGGTTCGTCGCGCTGAGCGATGCGGCCCCGCTGATCGTCGCGCAGCGCCTGAACCTCGGCGCGCGGCACGGCCTCACGCTCGAACTCGGCCGCCAGCCGTCGTGGGCCACCGTGCGCGACAAGCTGCTGAGCGGCGAACTCGACGCCGCGCATGCGCTGTACGGGCTCGTCTGCGGACTGCAGCTCGGGATCGGCGGCCCGCAGGCCGACATGGCCGCGCTGATGGTGTTGAACCGCAACGGCCAGGCGATCTCGTTGTCGCGCGGCCTCGCCGACGCGTATCGCGACAGCGGCAGCGTGCGCGACGCGTTCGCGACGCTCGGCCGCAAACCGCTCCTCGCGCAGACGTTCCCGACCGGCACGCACGCGATGTGGCTGAACCACTGGCTCGCGTCGCACGACGTCGATCCGCTGCGCGACGTGCGCAGCGTCGTGATCCCGCCGCCCGAGATGGTGGCCGCGCTCGCCGGCGGCGAGCTCGACGGCTTCTGCGCCGGCGAGCCGTGGCATGCGGTGGCCGACGCCTGCGGCGCGGGGCGAACCGTCGCCGTCACCAGCGAGATCTGGCCTGATCATCCGGAGAAGGTGCTCGCGGCCCGGCGCGATTTCGTCGCGCTGTACCCGGCCACCGCGCGCGCGCTGATCCGCACGCTCGTCGATGCCTGCGCGTGGCTCGACAGCGCCGCGCACCGTCGCGAGGCGGCCGACTGGCTCGCGTCGCCCGACGCGCTCGGCGTGCCGGCCCGGCTGATCGCGCCGCGCCTGCTCGGCGACTACGGATCGGGGCCGTTCGCCGTACCGCCGCTGCCGATCCGCTTCCACGACGGCGGCGCCGTGAACCGGCCCGATCCGCGCGAAGGCGAGTGGTTTCTGTCGCAGTACCGGCGCTGGGGCATGCTCGACGGTTCGCACGACGACGCGGGGATCGCCCGCGCGATCGCGCAAACCGCGTTGTATGATGCTGCGGTCGCCGAAGGCGGCGCAGCGGGCCCGTCGCGGGTGTGATGCAGGCGGCGTGCGCGCCCGCGCCCTGCTTGTCCGGGTCGCCTGTCGGCGCCCGGCACGCACCCTCGGGTGACGCCGCATGAACACTCCGTCCCCGCTCAGAATCATCGATGCCGAAACCCACGCGCGCGCCGCTCGACGTGCTGCTCACTGAAATCCGCGCATGCCGCGTCTGCGAAGCCGACCTGCCGCTCGGCCCACGCCCCGTCGTGCGCGCCCATCGCGACGCGCGCATCCTGATCGTCGGGCAGGCGCCCGGCGCACGCGTTCATGCGAGCGGCATCCCGTGGGACGACGCGAGCGGCCAGCGGCTGCGCGGCTGGCTCGACGTCGACGCCGACACGTTCTACGACGAGACGCGCTTCGCGATCGTGCCGATGGGCTTCTGCTACCCGGGCCGCGGCGCAAGCGGCGACAACCCGCCGCGCCCCGAATGCGCGCCACTGTGGATCGACCGGTTGCTCGCCGAGTTGCCGTCGATCCGGCTCACGCTGCTGATCGGCCAATATGCGCAGCGGCATTTCCTGCGCGACACGCGCAAGGCCACGCTGACCGACACCGTGCACGCCTGGCGCGACTACGGCCCCGACGTATTGCCGCTGCCGCATCCGTCGCCGCGCAACCAGGCGTGGTTCAAGCACCACCCGTGGTTCGACGCCGACGTCGTGCCCGAGCTGCGGCGCCGGGTTGTGTCGCTGCTCGACCGGTAGCCGGCACGGAAACCGTCTTCACGATCGCCGCGGTTTCCGTGCGCGGTTTCCATGATTTCCACCCGAATCAGCATCCGTAAAACACGACTTATCTCAAGGTAATGCGGGTTTTCGGATCGAAATGTCCGTGCGCCGACGCCTCGCCGAATCCGCCGTGCTAGCCTGACTTCCGTCCAAACGAATGGCGAGCACGTGCTCGAGGAGTTCAGCAATGCGTTTCGAAAACAAGGTGGCGATCGTCACCGGCGGGGCAAGCGGCATTGGCGAAGCCACGGTCCGCGCCTTTGCCCGCGAAGGTGCGAGCGTGGTCATCGCCGATCTGACCGACAAGGGCGCGCAGCTCGCCGCCGACGTCATCGAGAACGGCGGACGAGCGGTCTATATCGAAACCGATGTCACGGACAGCGAAGCCGTTCAGAACCTGATCGCGCGAACCGTGCGGATCTACGGCCGGGTCGACATCATGTTCGCCAATGCCGGCATCGCCGACGACGCGCGGATCGAGCAGCTCGACGAATCCGCGTGGAAAAAGACGATCGACATCAATCTGACCGGCGTGTATCTCTGCGACAAATACGCGATCCAGCACATGCACGCGCAAGGCGGCGGCGTGATCGTCAATTGCGGCTCGATCCATAGCCACGTCGGGAAATCGGGCGTGACGGCCTATGCCGCCGCCAAAGGTGGCGTGAAGCTGCTGACGCAGACGCTCGCGATCGACTACGGCCAGCACAACATCCGCGTGAATGCCGTGTGCCCTGGCTACATCAACACGCCGCTGCTGAAAAACGTGCCGGACGCGCAGAAGCAGGCGCTGGCGGCACTGCATCCGATGGGGCGTCTCGGGAAAGCCGACGAAGTCGCGAACGCCGTGCTGTTCCTGGCGAGCGACGAGGCGTCGTTCATCAACGGTTCGTCGCTGATGGTCGACGGCGGTTACACCGCGCAGTAACGACATGCGGGGCATGCCGGCACGATTCGGCCGCCCCGCCCGCTCCCCCGTTCACCCGCCCGCCGGCTCCGCAACGGCGCCCGCTTCCGGCCCCCGATTTCGGCCGAAGCCTGGGACAGACCGATTTCGCTGTACCATCGCGGCTCAACCGCGTCACGAACAGCAGAATCCTTCATGCCCTCCACCGCCCCGCCGCGCCTGTACGGGATGCCCGAACGCAGCGACCGGCTCGACTTCTACATCCGCGACCAGACGTCGCGCCAGGCGATCACCGAGCCGCACCGGCACGCGTATTTCCAGATCCAGTTCAACCTCGGTGGCGACACCGAGCAGCGGATCGGCGGCGTCACGCGGCCGTTTCCGCGCGGCGCGCTCGCGTTCGTGCTGCCGCACCGCGAGCACCTGATTCCGCATCCGGAAGGCGCGCACTTCGTCGTGATCAACTTCAGCCAGGCGTTCCTGCGCGCCGATCTCGACGTCGATCCGCTCGATCTCGAGGACGTGCCCGCGCACCGCTTTCCCGAGCTGACGCCGTTCCGCTTCCAGGAACACCTCGACTTCATCCTGACCGGCGACGCGTTCGACGAGGCGCGCCGCCTCGCGCTGTGCATGCTCGACACCGACCGCGTGCGCACGTTCGGCTCGACCACGCTGCTGCGCGGCTACCTGCTGCAACTGATCGGGCTCGTCTGCACGCAGTACGCGGGCGCGCTCGACAAGCTCGCGCAGCGCGGCGCCCAACGTGCCGGCCGGCGCGACGCGCTCGCGCGCGTGCTGCGGCACGTGCGTGCGAACCTGACCCGCGAGGACCTGACGCTCGCCGCGACCGCCGAGGCCGCGTTCCTGTCGCCGAACTACCTCGCGCACCTGGTGCGCAAGGAAACCGGCAGCACCTTCACCGATCTCGTGACCGAGCGCCGGATCGCGCTCGCACAATCGTTGCTCGCGCATACGAGCCGGCGCATCGCGGACATCGCGCGCTCGGTCGGCTTCCGCGACGAAGGGTATTTCGCACGGCGCTTTCGCGCGCGGGTCGGCGTGTCGCCGAAGGCATACCGGGACGCGAACGCCGCGCTGCCGGACGCCGACGACACGGCGACGGCCGGCGACGCGTAGTTTTGTCCGGTTAAAACGCAGTTGCGTCGCATCCGGTGGCGCATCCGTCGGGTATCGTTTCATGCATGCCGGCCCGTGCCGCGTTGCGCGGGCGCCGGTATCCGTCTTCCTGTCGAACGAGGTCATCCGATGTCCGCATACGTCATCGACGCTCCCGAGCGTCCTTCCGTCGAAGTCGAACAGTCGTCCGCGCGCTTTCCGGTGCGCCGCGTATTCTGTGTCGGCCGCAACTACGCCGACCATGCACGCGAAATGGGTGCCGATCCCGATCGCGAACCGCCGTTCTTCTTCACGAAGCCGGCCGATGCGATCGTCCCGGCCAGCGGCACCGTCCCGTACCCGCCGCTGACGAACGATCTCCATCATGAAATCGAGCTGGTCGTCGCGATCGGCAAGGACGGCCGGTCGATCGACCCGGCCGACGCGCTGTCGCACGTGTGGGGTTACGGCGTCGGCGTCGACCTCACGCGCCGCGACCTGCAGGCCGAAGCGAAGAAGCTGAGCCGTCCGTGGGACTGGGCGAAGGGCTTCGACGCGTCGGGCCCCGTGACCGCGCTGCGCCCGGCCGCCGCGACCGGCCACCCGGCGAGCGGCCGGATCTGGCTCGACGTCAACGGCGAAACGCGCCAGCAAGGCGATCTCGCGGACATGATCTGGGCCGTGCCAGACGTGATCGCGTACGTGTCGCGCTCGGTCGGGCTGAAGGCCGGCGACCTGATCTTCACCGGCACGCCGGCCGGCGTCGGCGCGTTGCAGCCAGGCGACCGCGTGACGGGTGGCGTCGATGGCGTGGCTTCGTTCGAGTTCGTGGTCGGCGCGAAGCCGTAACGCGTCCGCAGGCGCGCGCGACGGGCCGTCCAGTCGATGGCCGTCGCGTTGCACAGCCCGCGGCCGATCGCTGCGGTGCCGGCATCGCTCCGGATCGGCACGCCCTTCACATGCCGGCGCCGGTTACACGTCGCCGGCGCGTGCATCGAACCGGCGCACACACACGGCGGCCGCGAGCGCAAGCGCCGCAGACAGCAGCATCATGACCAGCGGCGCATAACCCGCGTTGCCGGTCGTCAGCACCGCGCCCGTCAACGCCGACAACGCGGCCCCGCCCGCGATCGTCATCGCGCCGGCCAGCCCTGACGCACTCCCGGCCAGTTCCGGCCGCACCGACATCGCGCCGGCATGCGCGCCCGGATTCGACAGCCCGTTGCCGATGCCGATCAGCACGCACGGCCCGAACCACGCGATCGCGTGCGTCGCCCCGCCGAACCACAGCGCAAGCGCGATCGCCGGCCCCAGGCACGCAACGACACGTCCGCACAGGATCGTCGTGGCGAGCGGATACCCGCGCGCACGCCGCGCGGCGAGGAAGCTGCCGCACACGAACCCCGCCGTGACCGCCCCCATGCAGACACCGATCTCCGCCGGCGGAATGCCGAACACCGTTTGCGCGGCGAGCGGCGCGCCGGCCAGGAACGCGTAAAACGTCCCCGTCGAAAACGCCATGCAGAGCGCATAGGCCCAGAAGCGGCGCGCACGCAGCAGCGCCGGATACGCGCGAAGCTGGCGCGCGAGCGACGACGACCGGTTCGTATGGGTTTCGACGAGATCGAACGCGCACCAGCCGAGCAACGCCATTCCGGCCGCGCCGAGCAGCCAGAAGCTCGCGCGCCAGCCGGCCGTCTGATCGAGCGCGCCGCCAAGCGTCGGGCCGATCATCGGCGCGAACGCGGCCGCCATCGCCGCATAGCCGATCCGGCTCGCCGCGCGCGCACCGCCACCGGTATCGCGAATCGTCGCCATCGACACCGGATAGACCGACGTGATCGCCGCCTGCATCAGCCGGCAGCCGAGAAACACGCGAATATCGGTCGCCATCGCACAACCGAGCGAGCCGAGCGTAAACACGCCGACGCTCGTCAGCACGATCGGCCGCCGCCCGAACCGGTCCGACAGCGGCCCCATCACGCACTCCAGCGATGCGGCCACCGCCGCGTAACCGCCGAGCGAGAGCGCGACCATCGCATAGTCGGCGTCCAGGTCGCGCGCGATCGCCGGCAACGACGGCAGGAACAGGCTCAACGGCAGCACCGAGAACGCGCACAAGAGGAGCAGCGTCGCGTGTCGCGGCGCGGCCGGTTCGGAAGCGATCGGCAGGTTCGATTGCAAGAGGATGCCCTCCGCGCACACGCCGCATGGCCGTGCGCAACGCAAAAAAAAGCCCCCGAACCAGTCGGGGGCGCATGGGTGCCGGCGCGGTGCCGCTACCGGACCCTGCGCCTGTGTGCTACTACGATGAAGCTTGCCGCGTTCATGCCTGTTTTCATGCCGGATGGCGCCTGAATGCCCGGGTCACGGGCAACGATGTCGAACGATGGTAGGCGCTCGACGCAGCCCGCGTCAACGCCCTACCGCGCATGCACCGACACGAACCTGCGTGCGTTGTCGCGCTGGATCAGCACCGCGATCACGCTGCCGCCGGTCGCTTCGAGGGTCTGCACGTCGTCCGGCGTTTCGAGCAGCGTGTCGTTGAGTTCGAGGACGACGTCTCCCGGCAGGATCCCCGCGCTCGCCGCCGGGCCGTGCACCGCGTCGACCATCATCCCGACCGCGAGCCCCGTCGAGCGCCGTTCGTCGTCGCTCAGCGGGTGCATCGTCAGCCCGAGGCGATCGCCGCCATCGGCCGGCCGGGCGGCAGCCGCTGCCACGCCGGCGGCACCCGCGGCACCCGCGGCACCCGCAGCACCCGCAGCACCCGCAGCGCCAGCGCTGCCCGCCGCGGCCGCGTTGCCGATCGCGTCGTCCGCCCCCGTGACCGTCAGCACCATCGGCACGCGGTTTCGGACGAGCCGCAGCGGCGCCTTCCCGCCGGGCGGCAACGCGGCGGCCAGGTCGTTCAGCTCGGCCGACCGGCCGATCGGCTTGTCGCCGAACTGCACGATCACGTCGCCGGGCTTCACGCCGGCCGCGGCTGCCGGCGAGCCGGGATCGACGCCGTTGACCAGCGCGCCCGCCGGACGCGGCAGGCCGAACGCGGCGGCCAGCCCGATGCCGACGTCCTGCACGTCGACGCCCAGCGCATTGCCGGACGACGCACGCTGCGCCTGCGCATTGGCCCGCATCTGCGCCTGAACCTGCGCACGCACCTTCGCCGCGAGCGCGATCGGAATCGCGAACGTCATGCTCGCGTAGCGGTTCGCGCCCGTGTACACCTGCACCGCGATGCCGATTACGTCGCCCGCGCGGTTGAACACCGGGCCGCCGGAATTGTCGGGGTTCACCGCGATGTCCGTCTCGAAGAACGGAAACACGCCGCCGTCCGGCAGCGCATGCGACGTCGCGCTGACGATGCCGGCCGTCACCGTGTTGCCCGAGCCGTCCGGCGCGCCGATCGTCATCACCGGTTCGCCCGCGCGCACCCGCGACGAATCGCCGATGCGCACGAACGGCAGCTTCGTCGCGTCGGCGTGCAGCACCGCGACGTCGCTCTGCGGATCGACGGCCAGCACCGTCGCCTTGAACTCGCGGCGGTCGGTGAGCCGCACCGTCACGTCGCTCGCATCGCCGACGACATGCGCGGACGTCAGGATCAGCCCGTCGGCGCTGACGATGAAGCCCGAGCCGCTGCCGGACACAGCGCGCGGCGACGTGTCGGGCGCCGGCGCCTGCGGCCCCTGCGTCGACGGCGGCGGCGCGCCGCGCCGGAAGAACGCAGCGACCGGATCGTCGGGATCGAGGATCATGAACGACGGGCCGGCCGCCTGCTGGTCGGGCGCGGCGGTCATGATGGTCACGACCGCCGGGCCGTAGCGGTCGACGATCGCGGGAAAGTCGACCGGCATCGAGTAAGGCGGTGCGACCGCGCGATTCTTCGCGACAGGCGGTGCGGCGGGTGTGGCGGGCGGTGTCGGTGGTGTGACGGGTGTCGCGGCGGGCGGCGCGACGGTCGCGGCAATGGCTGGCGGCAGGGACGACAAAAAGCAGGCGAACACGCCCCCGATCAACGCGGTGCGAAGCACGGCGCGAGCAAGCGTCTGGCGAACCACGGTGCACCTCCCCCGGCAGTCGCGCGACGCCCGGCGCGAGACGCGCGGACGCCCGACAAGCACCGGTACACGCTCCATTTATAGTCCACGCCGCCTCGCGGAACATACGAATCGAAACCCGCATGCCGGGTGGCCGCGCGACCGCGGAGCCGCGACAGCGGTCGTTCCGGTCAAAGTGGGCGTTTCGTCAATCCGCATATTCACCGCGGATCGCATCCGGCCCTTGACATCCTCCGCCGCCTGAAGGCGGCGGATTCCTGCCGCGTCTGAGACGATGATGCTTATCTCAGAGCGCCTCGGCGGGTTCCTGCTTCACGGAGCGGCCTGACTGCACCGGCTCTCCACAGGCTGCAACGCGGTGTCCCCGCGCCAGTATGTTGATCGCACCGACCACATCGGCATGCTCCTCATGACCGCACGCGACGCAGCGGAATGCGGCCTGCGTCTGCCGGTTTTCCGCGCTCGCGTATTCGCAGGCCGGGCACGTGCGACTCGTATTCGCCGGCGGCACGGCAATGAGCCAGCCGCCGTTCCACGCCAGCTTGTAGTCCAGCTGACGACGAAATTCGAACCAGCCCTGATCGAGGATGGCTTTGTTCAGGCCGCACTTGGCCCGAACGTTTTTGCCCGGCGCATCGGGGCTGCCAGCCACCGTCTTCGACATGTTTCGTACCTGCAAGTCCTCGATGCACACCATCGCGTGGTTTTGGCTGATCGTGGTCGTGGCTTTGTGCAGGTAGTCGCGGCGAGCGTTGCCGATGCGGGAATGAATACGCTGGACACGGGCTTTCGCCTTCTTCCAGTTGCTGCTGAACTTCGACTTGCGGCTCATTGCCTGCTGCGCTTTGCGCAGCCGATCCTCGTGCCGCTTGAAGCTGTTGAGCGGTGCGAGAAAGCTGCCGTCGCTCAGGGTGGCAAACCGTGCGATGCCCAGGTCGATGCCGATCGCACTGGTGGCCTGCGGCACCGGCTGCGCGACTTCACGCCCGGTCTGGATCGACACGAACCATTTGCCCGCGTTTCGCGACACGCTGGCATTACGCACTTCGCCCAACACATCCCGGCTGTTGCGATAACGGAGCCAGCCGAGCTTGGGCAGAAAGACGCGGTTGTTGACCTGATCGAGCTTGATCTGCTTCGAGTCCGGATAGCGAAAGCTGTCGCTGTGCCCCTTCTTCTTGAAGCGCGGGAACGCCGCACGCTTGGCGAAGAAGTTCTTGTACGCTCGCTCCAGATCCTTGAGTGCGTGTTGGAGCGGATGCACCGGAGCATCTTTGAGCCAGGGCGTTTCCGTGCCGTTGCGCCACGCCGTCAAGTGCTTTGCCATTGCCACATACCCGATGAACTTGCCGCCCGCCTCGTGGTTCTCCTTCTGCAACGCCAGCGCCTTGTTGAAAACGAACCGGCATGCCCCAGCGAAGCGGCGCATCTTGCGCTGCTGCTCGCCATTAGGCGTCAGTTCGAACTTGAAAGCCTGGAGTCGTTGCATCGGGCCATTGTATGCGTGGCCCACAAGCGAGAGTCAAGCCATTCGACGTAGTCGCCATTGCGTCTTTCTGATCCGTGTGCATGTGGTCTTCCTGACCACATGCACCGGCGCAATGTGCTTACCACGGAGATGCTGAACGACATGCGCAGCATCTTCGCCAGTGTCTGTCTGGACTTCGAATCCGAACGGGTGAAGTTCGATGGTGCGGACGGCCATGTACACCTGCTGGTGCACTACCCGCCCAAGGATTCCGTGTCGTCCCTGGTGAACAGCTTCAACGGCGTCTCAAGTCGCATGAACCGGCAGAATGCGCCCGCATTCGGAAAAAGTCGTGGGGCGGGGCGCTGTGGTCTCCGTCTTGCTTTGCGGGAAATTGTGGCGGAGCGCCTATCGAAATCGTCCGCCAATACATCGAACAGCAAAAAAACCGCATTAGCAGCCGCAAAGGACACCTACGGCGTCCGCGCTATCCTTTCTCGTCCTGAAGAACGAGGTTTGACGCGCATTCAGATCAATGAGCCCGGCAACCTGCGACCTGACGCGTTCGGCGTTCACGCGCGACGATGGAAATCGCCGCGCCGCACTACCACGCCAGCGCCAGAAAATTACGCACCACCGCCGACGGATCATCACGGCGCGATGCGATCGCAAGCCGCGCGCGCAGGCCATTGCCTGCGACCGGCCGATACACGACGCCCGCGACCTGCACCTGCGTGATCGCCTTCGGCACGATCGACACGCCGAGCCCGGCCGCGACGAGCGTCACCGCCGATGCGATTTGCGGCGCCGGCTGCGCCATGCGTGGCTGGAAGCCCGCGGCATTGCAGGCGGCGACGATGTCGTCGAACAGCGCACTGCCCGCTTCACGCGGCACCTGGACGAACGCTTCGTCGGCCAGCTCCGCCAGATCGATCCGGCGCCGCTGCGCCAGCCGATGCGCGACCGGCAGCGCGACGAACATCGGCTCCTCGTCCCAGTCCGCCGCCAGCAACGTGTCGGCGATGCGACGCTCCGGACGCACGATCGCGACGTCGAGCCGCCCGGCTTCCAGCGCCTCCAGCAGCACGCCGGAGGTCGCTTCCTGCAACGTCAGCTCCGTGTCCGGAAACGCTTCGCGAAAGCGGCGAATCAGGTCGGCCACTTTCGAATTGAACGCCGCCGTGCCGGTGAAGCCGACCCGCAGCTGCCCGATTTCGCCGCGTGCAGCCCGCCTGGCCGCCCGCGCCGCGCGCTCCGCATCGTCGAGCACGCGCCGCGCCTCTTCCGCGAACACCTCGCCCGCGACGGTCAACTCGGCGCCGCGCACGGTCCGCTTGAACAGCTCGACGCCCAGTTCGCTCTCGAGCGCCTTGATCTGCTGGCTCAACGGCGGCTGCCCCATGCCGAGCGCTTCCGCGGCCTTGGTGAAGTTCGACGTGGCGGCCACGGCGAGAAAGTAGCGGAGATGTCGGAGTTCCATGCGTGATGTCGTCCCGGAGTAAACGGAAGCAGCTTCAAAGCTAGATGTAAAACGTATCGCTACGGTTCATTTCATATATTGGACATATGTTTGACCATGCGCAAGAATTCGGGTATTCCCTGAACAAGCGGGTGCATACCATGTCTTCTCCTGCGATTTCGCCTGCCGCCACGCGCGTCCCGAACGCTGCGGCCGATGCGCTGCCCGCCGGCGTGTCGCCGCGCTCGGCGGCTTACAAGCGCATCGCGCTGGCGTTGTTCCTTGCCGGCTTCTCCACCTTCTCGCTGCTGTACTGCGTCCAGCCGTTGCTGCCGGCGTTCGCGCGCGAATTCAACATCGGCGCGGCGTCGAGTTCGCTGTCCCTGTCGCTGTCGACCGGGATGCTGGCCCTCTCGATCCTGTGCGCCGGCGCGCTGTCCGAGCGCGTCGGGCGACGCGGGCTGATGTTCGCGTCGATGACGCTCGCCGCGCTGTTCAACCTGCTCGCGGCGATTTCGCCGAACTGGAACCTGCTGCTGGTCTGGCGCGCGCTCGAAGGCTTCACGCTCGGCGGCGTGCCGGCGGTGGCGATGGCCTATCTCGCAGAAGAAATCGCGTCCGAAGGGCTGGGGCTGTCGATGGGGCTGTATGTCGGCGGGACCGCATTCGGCGGCATGATCGGCCGAATCGGGATGAGCGCGCTCGAAGAGTATTTCTCGTGGCGGACCGCGATGCTGACGATCGGCGTCGTCGATCTGCTCGCCGCGATCGCATTCGTGATGCTGCTGCCGCGGTCGCGACGCTTCGTGAAGCGCACCGACCTGACGCTGCGCCACCACTTGCGGCTGTGGCGCGCCCAACTGCAGCACGCGCGGCTGCCGTTCGTGTTCGCGATCGGCTTCCTCGTGATGGGCTCGTTCGTGACCGTATACAACTATGCGGGGTTCCGGCTCACGGCAGCGCCGTTCAACCTGAGCGCAACGGCATGCGGGCTGATCTTCGGTGCGTACCTGTTCGGGATGGTTTCGTCGTCGAGCGCGGGCGCGCTGGCCGATCGCCTCGGGCGGGCACCCGTGCTCGTGAGCGGCATTGTCGTGTTCGCGGCGGGCCTCGCGCTGACGCTGTCGCATTCGCTCGTTGCGATCATCGTCGGGATCGTACTGATCACGATCGGCTTCTTCGTCGCCCATGCGGTCGCGAGCGGCTGGGTCGGGCATCTTGCCGGTTCCGCGAAGGGGCACGCCGCGTCGCTCTACCTGCTCGCGTATTACCTCGGGTCGAGCGTGCTCGGCTCGGTCGGCGGCACGTTCTGGCAACACGGGGCGTGGGCCGCCGTCGTCGCGTTCGTCGCGGTGCTGCTCGTGCTCAGCCTGGTGGCCGCAAGTCGGATCATGCGGGCGGAACGGGTGCGGTGAACGGCATCGACGCACGCGTCGAAACCGCATGATTCGCGTGCGTTCGATACGAAGCTGCCTCGGCTCGGCAGCTTCGCATCAGCTGCGTCACGCCTGAAACGCCGCGATTGCCTTCCACATCAGCACCGGATTCGAGTACATCGGAAAGTGCCCGCAATCGGGGATTTCGGACAGCACGACGCCCGCTTTCTCGATTGCGCCCAGGTACGACAGCGACGCGTTCTGTTCGCCGTACATGAACATCCGCGGGAACGGCAGACCGAGAAACTTGCGCATCAGGTCGCCGTTGTCGGACAGGTCGACCATCGAGCGGAAGATGCCGCCGACCGCTTCGGCCCGCACCTTGTGACGCAGGCTGGCCGAATACAGCGCACTCGCGTACGCCGGTGCGCGGCGGGTCCGGTCGATGAAGTCGTCGAAGAAGCGCTCGGCGTTGTCGCGCGGATGATCGACGATCTGTCGGCTCAGGAAGCAGTCCTCCGGCGCGATGTTTCCTTCGATGTCGACGAAGCTCAGCACCCGCTCCGGATGCCGATGCGCGAGCATCAGCGCCGTCAGCCCGCCCATCGAATGTCCGACGAGGTGGAAGCGCGCGAAGCCGATCCGGTCGAGCACCTGCAATGCGGTGTCGACGAGGAACGGGATCGAAATCTTCGACAGATTCGCGCACTGCGTTTCCCCGCAGCCGGGCGCGTCGTATGCAACGAAAGGCCGACCGTCGAACTCGCGATGACGCACGATGTCCGCGTAATCCTCCTTCGTCGAGCCGAAGCCGTGAAGGAACACGACGGGCGCGCCGTCGCCGTCGCGATGAATGGCCGAAACATCCAGCGCGGTGTCGCCGATGGCGAACGAGAACCGCGACTGGGAAAACGCATTACGCATCTGATCGAATCCCGAGTAAAGATGACATACGCCGGTCCCGGCGCGACACGCGCGACCGAGGCACAACGGCGTTCAGTCCACCAACGTCCGGCAGAATTCCTGGATCGCGGCGCACGCGCGCAGCAGCGACGTGTCGTCCAGCGCGTAGGCAATCCGGATATACGGGCCCAGCCCGAAAGCGCTGCCGTGTACGGTCGCCACGCCCGCTTCGTCGAGCAACGCGCTCACCACCTCCTCGTCGCTGTCGAGACGCGTGCCCGCACGTGTCGTCTTGCCGATCAGTGCGTCGCACGACGCGAACGCATAGAACGCGCCCTGCGGGACGTCGCATCGCAAGCCCGGCGCCCGGTTGAGTTGTTCGACGACCAGATCGCGGCGACGCTCGAACGCGACGCGGGAATGCGCGATGAAATCCTGCGGCCCTGTCAACGCGGCCAGCGCCGCGTACTGCGAGATCGTCGACGCGCCGGACGTTTGTTGTCCCTGCAACTTCTCCATCGCGTCGATGAGCCATCGCGGACCGGTGCCGAAGCCGATCCGCCAGCCCGTCATCGCATACGCCTTCGACACGCCGTTCATCGTCAGCACGCGCTCGCGCAGTCGCGGTTCGACCTGTGCGATCGTGAAGAACGCGATGCCGTCGAAGATCAGGTGTTCGTAGATGTCGTCGGACAGCACCAGTACATGCGGATGCGCGAGCAGCACGTCGGCAAGCGCCCGCAGTTCCGCACGGCTGTACACCGCGCCGGTCGGATTGGACGGCGAGTTGAGGATCAGCCACCGCGTGCGCGGCGTGATCGCCGCATGCAGCGCGTCGGGCGTGAGCTTGAAGCCGCTCTCCGCACCGCACGCGACGGTGACGGACCGGCCGCCGCACAGCTGCACGATCTCCGGATAGCTGACCCAGTACGGCGCGGGGACGATCACTTCGTCGCCCTCGTTCAGCGTGGCAGCGAGCGCATTGAAGATCACCTGCTTGCCGCCGCTGCAGACGAGCGTGTCGCGCCAGTCCACGTCCAGCCCGTTCTCGCGGCGGAACTTGTCGGCGATCGCCTCGCGCAGCCCGCGCAGCCCGGCCACCTGCGTGTAGCGCGTGTGGCCTGCGCGGATCGCGGCGATACCGGCTTCACGCACGTGCTCTGGCGTGTCGAAATCCGGCTCGCCGGCACTCAGCGAAATCACCGCGGCGCCGCTCGCGCGCCGGGTAGCGACGCGATCCATCACCTTGTAGGTCGCCGACGGGCGAGCGGCGGCGAGAAAGCGGTTCAGCGTATCGATCGGTGTGCTCATTGCCCGCTCCTCCATCTCGTCAGCCCCATCAGCTCGAGCGTGCTGCGCCCTTCTCGCAACGCGTCCATCATCTTCGCTTCCTTGTCGGCGCGCGCCTGCCCGTCGGCCAGCGTCGCTTCGACGTGCGCGGCCGGAATCACGAGCACGCCGTCGTCGTCGGCCACGACCAGATCGCCGGCCGCCACCGGCGTCCCCGCGAAACTGATCGGCTGCCCGACCGACGGCGCGCTCGCCTTGATCGTGCCGCGCATCGACACGCCGCGCGTGAACACGGGGAAACGGCGGGCGACCAGCGCCGCGATGTCGCGCACGCCGCCGTCGATGATCAGGCCGGCTACGCCGGCCGCTTCCGCCGCCACCGTCAGCACCTCGCCCCAATAGCCGGACACGAAGCCGCCGGTCGACACGACGAGCACGCTGCCGCGCGGCGCCTTCTCCATCGCGATGTGGATCGCGAGGTTGTCGCCGGGCGAACATTCGAGCGGATACGCGGGGCCGGCGATCGACGCGCCCGGCCACACCGTGCGAATGGCGGGATCGACCGAGTTGGTGGCGACACCCGACGCTTCGTAAAGCGTCGACGTGCCGAGTTTGCGCGCCTGCTCGAGCAGCGCCGCATCATAAGTCCGGGTCGGGTTCATCGTTCAGGCTTTGCTTTGCAGTGTGTGATAACCGAGCGCCGCACGGGCGTCGCCCAGCGTCTTGCCCCGTGCGATCTGTTCGCGGATGCGCGATTCGACTTCTTCGATCTGGCGTGCAGCCTGCGCCACTTCGCGCGCGCGGCCGCGCGGCACGATCACGACGCCGTTGGCGTCCGCGACGACGATGTCGCGCGCCGCCACGCGCACGGTGCCGATCGCGACCGTCGCGTTCACCGCTTCGACCTGCACACGATCCTTGCCGGTCCGCATGAATCGGCCCGCGGTGAACAGCGGATAGTTGTCGCCGAGCGCCTTGTTCACGTCGCGGCACACGCCGTCGATCACGGTGCCCGCGATGCCGCGCAGCCCCGCGTACTGGGTCATGATGTCGCCCCACACCGTGCAGTCGGTGCGGCCGTCGTTGTCGATCACGACGACGTCGCCTGGTGCGACGTCGTCGATGAAATCGCCGACGGTGCCGGGCGGCACGCTGGCCGGCACGTACCTGACCGTGAATGCGGGGCCGACGACGACCTTCGTGTAATCAGCCAGCGGCATGATGCCGAGCGCCTGTCCGGGCAGTCCGAGCTTGTCCATCGCGTCCGACACGCCTGGCGTATCGAGCCCTTCGAACAGTGCGACCAGTTCCTGGTCGTCGGCCGTAGCCTTGTGTGAATGCGTCATATCAAATTCTCCGGAATGAGGATCGGCGTTCAGCGCACCGCGATGGCTTCGAATTCCTTGTCGTGCATCACGTCCGCGACCGGGCGGCCGGCGCGCACGGCGGCGACCATGCCGGCCTGCCGCGTGGCGATCCGCTCGCCAAGATCGAGCACGTCGTCGATGCGAGCGGCCGGCACGAACACCGTGCCGCAGCGATCGGCAATCACATAGTCATCCTGATTGACCGTCACGCCGCCCATCTGCACCGGCGTGCCGGAAGCGATCTGCACCACGCGGTTGCGTGCGCTGATCATCGTGACGCCGCGCCCGTACACGGGATAACCGACCGCTTCGCTGCCCTCGATGTCGCGGCTCAAGCCGTCGATCACCGAGCCGCGGATCCGCTTCGCGGTCGCCGCGTTGGCCAGGATGTCGCCCCAGCAGGAAATGCCGTCGGCGCCGCCGGCAATCACCAGCACGCGATCGTCCGTCGTAACGGCATCGACGACCGACGAGATGAGGTGCACGGTCGGCTTGGCATCGGTCTTCGGACCGAGCTGGATGGTGCTCGCACGCCCGACGACTTTCGGGCAGTTCCACAGCGGACGCAGGCCGACCGTCGCGCCGGGCAGGCCGAGAAAGTCGAGTGCATCGGATACGGTGTTCGTGTCGAGCGATGCAAGACGCTCGAGAATGGCAGGCTGGTTCATCACGCTGATCCCGGTTGACAAGTGCGGCAATCGTCGCTTCGGCAGCGTGGTATGTAAATTTCGCATTTCGTATCTGCGTGATACGATTTCCGGATCACTGAAAGCGTGGCTCGCGGCATGGCACGCCCCCATAATGGCGCGCCGCAGCGCCTGCCCCACCGCCGCTTGCGCGCTATGTCATCCTGGGTACCCCGCCATGAACAACACGATCGACTACCGGCTGATTCGGCAGCTGTGGATGTTTCTCGCCGTCGCCGAGGAACAGCATTTCGGGCGGGCGGCGAAGCGGCTGAACATGTCGCAGCCGCCGCTGACCGAACAGATCAAGGTGCTGGAGCAATCGCTGAAGATCCAGTTGTTCTACCGCTCGCGACAAGGGACGCAACTGAGCCCGGCGGGCGCCGCGATCCTGCCGGCCGTCAGGCAGTTCGCCGGTCAGGCCGAACGGCTGCAACGCGTCGTGCGCGAGGTCGCGGCCGGCCAGTCCGGCGTGCTGCATGTCGGCGCGATCACGTCCGCGATGCTCGATACCGTCCCGCCGCTACTGGACGCACTCAAGCGCGCGCATCCGCACCTGACCGTGTTCGTCAACGAGATCGACAGCGTCGACGCGATTCCGGCGCTGGAGGCCGGCGAGCTCGATCTCGCGTTCGCGCGCGTCGACGGCGAGGTCGCGAACGGCATCGCGACGATGCCGCTGGCCGAGGACCGGCTGGCCGTCGCGCTGCCGCGGGACCATCCGCTGGCCGCCATGCCGACCGTGCGGCTGCGCGCGTTGATGGACGAGCCGCTGATCATGTCGTCGCGGCAAGTGAGCCCCGTCTACTTCGACATGCTGACGTCCGTCTGCCGCGCGCACGGACTGACGCCGCGCGTGATTCACGAAGTGCGTTCGGTGACGTCGCAGGTTGCCTACGTCGGCTGCGGTCAGGGCGTGGCGCTCGTGCCGGCCTCGATGCGCAAGCTCGCGCCGGAGAACGTCGTCGTCCGGCCGTTGAAGGAAAAGGTAACGGTCGTGACGGCCGCCGCGGTATGGAACACGAACCGGCATCACCCGATGGTCGATGAAGCGCTCGAGATGCTGAAGAAGTAGCGGGTCGCGGCAAGCGACGCACGCCGCACCCGTCTCAATCTCCCGCAACCCGATGCGCGATCGCCGACAGCGTTCGCAGCATCGGCGCGAACGCATCGGCCGACGTATTGCCGAACCCGAGCACGAGCCCGTTGGCCGCCGACGTCGCATGGATCGAAAACCCCGACAGCGGAAACGGCCCGATGCCGTGCGCGCGCGCCGCCTCGACGATCGCGCGGTCGCGATAGCGCGCCGGCAGCCGCAGCGCCAGATGGAGGCCGCACGGCCCGCCCTCGACCTGATGCGGCACGGTGAAGGCTTCGTCGAGCGCGGTGAGCAGCGACCGCCGCCGGTCGCGATACAGCCGGCGCATCCGCCCGAGATGCCGCCCGTATTCGCCCGTCTCGATGAAATCCGCAAGCGCAAGCTGCACGTGGCGCGTGCCGCCGCGCAGCATTTCCGGCAGCGCCGGCCGCACCGCGGCCAGCAACGCGTCGGGCAGCACCAGAAAACCGATCCGCAGCGCCGGGAACATCGTCTTGCTGAACGAGCCGAGATAGACGACCGGCGAATCGGCCGCGAGCCCGTGCAGCGCGCCGATCGGCTCGCCGGTGTGGCGGAACTCGCTGTCGTAATCGTCCTCGATGATCCATGCGCGATGCCGGCGCGCGGCATCGATCAGCGCGAGCCGGCGCGAGATCGACAGCACCGCGCCGGTCGGGAACTGGTTCGACGGCGTCGTATAGACGAGCCGCGGGGTCCGTTCGCGCCAGTCCTCGTCTGCCGCGCGCAGCCCCTCCGCGTCGACCGGCATCGGCACGACGTCGAGGTCGGCCGCCTGCATCGCGCTGCGCGCGCCGCGATAGCCGGGCTCCTCGACCCAGACCATGTCGCCGGGGTTCGTCAGCAATTGCGCGCACAGTGCGATCGCGCCCTGTGCGCCTTCCGTGATCACGATCTGCTCGGGATCGCAGCGCACGCCGCGCGTCACCGCCAGATGGCGCGCGATCGATTCGCGCAGCGCGCGCTCGCCGAGCGGATCGCCGTACGCCAGCAGGTCACGGCCCTCGCGACGCAACGCGCGGTCGATCGCGTGCCGCCACGCATCCACCGGGAAATGCGACAGCGCGGGCACGCCCGGCCGGAAGCCCTCCGACTCGCCGGTGCCGATCAGGCTCGGACGGATCCGCCCGAGCCGCTGCGCGACGGCCGGCGGCGCCGCCCGGCGACGCGGCGCGGCCGGCCGCGACAGCCCGACCACCCGCGTGCCGCGACGATCGGATTGCAGGAAGCCTTCGGCGACCAGCTGCTCATAGACGGCCGCCGTCGTGTTGCGCGACACGCCGAGCGTCTCGGCCAGCGCGCGCGTGCCGGGCAAGCGCGTGCCGGCCGGCATCGCGCCGCCGAGAATCGCGTCGCGCACGCGGCGCAGCAACTGGCGCTGCAGCGAAGGCGCGCCGGCCGTGCGCGCGAGCGGCGCGTCGAGCGGCAACAGCGGCGCGTCGCCGGGAGGAAAGGCAGTCGTCATCGGGGTATCGCGGCGTGGAGGTCTCGGACATGGCGCCATCGTGGCGCCGTCGTGGCACCATAAATTCAGCATAGTCTGGCGCTTCTCATGGTACCTCGCCGGGACTACGATCGTCTGCATGCCGGCATGTCGCCGGCCGCCAACCGAAGCGAGATCGACCTTGTCCACGCTCACCAACGCCTTCCAGCAGCCCATCGGCCAACCCGTTCCGGACTGGTCCGCCCGCCCGCGCCCCGAGCGCATCGTGATCGAAGGCCGCTACTGCCGGCTCGAACCGCTCGACGCCGACCGCCACGCGGCCGACCTGTATGCCGCGTACGCGCAGGCCCCCGACGGCGGCGACTGGACCTATCTCGCGCACGGCCCGTACGCCGACGAGTCGGGCTACCGCGACTACGCGCGCGGCGCGGCGACGAGCACCGATCCGCTGCACTACACGGTGATCGACCGCGCGACGAACCGCGCGGTCGGCACGCTCGCGCTGATGCGCATCGATCCGGCCAACGGCGTGATCGAGGTCGGCTCCGTCACGTTCTCGCCGCTGCTCAAGCGCACGCCGATCTCGACCGAAGCGCAGTACCTGCTGATGAAGTACGCGTTCGACACGCTCGGCTACCGGCGCTACGAATGGAAGTGCGACGACCTCAACGAGCCGTCGCGCAAGGCGGCCGCGCGGCTCGGGTTCCGTTACGAAGGCACGTTCCGGCAGGCGATCATCTACAAGGGCCGCAACCGCGACACCGCGTGGTTCTCGATCATCGACGGCGAATGGCCGGCCGTGCGGGCCGCGTTCGAAACATGGCTCGCGCCGGCGAACTTCGACGCGCAAGGCGCGCAGCGCGAGTCGCTCATCGCGATCCGGCACGCGCAGGCGCAGGCCCGCGATGCGGCCGGCCGCGCGAACGACGCGACGCGCGTCACGGTCCGCCCGCTCGTCGCTGCCGACGAAGCCGCATGGCGCCCGCTGTGGCAGGGTTATCAGAAGTTCTACGAGACCGCGCTGAGCGACGCCGTGTTCGCGACCACGTGGGCGCGGCTGATGGATCCCGCCGAGCCGATGTTCGTGCTCGGCGCATTCGATGCGTCGGGGAAGCTGGTCGGCATCGTGCACGCGATCTACCACCGCTCGTGCTGGACGGAAGGGCCGTACTGCTACCTGCAGGACCTGTTCACGGCAGCCGACGCTCGCGGCCAAGGCGCGGGCGGCGCACTGATCGAAGCCGTGTACGAGCGGGCCCGCGAAGCCGGCGCGAGCCGCGTGTACTGGCTCACGCACGACACCAACACGACCGCCCGCGCGCTGTATGACAAGCTCGCGAACAACGCGGGGTTCATCCAGTACCGGAAGGATTTCAAGTAACGCGTAACCGCGGCCGGCCGGCGTTCAGCCGGCCACGTCGGCCGGATCGGCCGCGTCGCCGCAAGCTGGCGCCACCTGACGCACGGCGCCCGCCGCGCCCGGCACCGACGCCGGGCGGATCATCTCGTCGCCGTTGACGGGCACCGGCCGCCGCACCGGCCGATACACCGGTTCGCCCGGCTCGATCGCCCGCCCCGAGATCGCGCAGCGGCCCGCCTGCAACGCGACGCGCAAGCGCCAGCGCTGCTCGCCGTAATGGCAGCGCCCGCTTTCGCTCCAGCGCACCAGCAAGCCGTCGTCACCAGCCTCCAGAACCGTAACGAACAATTGCGGCCGCAACGGTGAAGCGCCCGGCGCGACCGACTCCGGAACCCGCGCGCGACAGGCACTCGCCGACGGTCGCCCCCGCTCCCGCTCCATTCCGGCCGCTGCCGACAACGGCATCGCATCCCGCTCGTCGGCGACCAGCATGTGATACGACACGTATTCGCAGATCAGGTTTTCGATGAAGTTCGGCATGCTTGACGACATTCCGTGAAAGTTGAAACGGGCCGGTGCAGCGCAGGCGATCGGACTACCGCAGATGATACAAATTGAAGTTAACTTCAAGTAAAGAGCGCGCGTGCGCAACGTTGCGTTTCACCGATCGGAACAATGGGCTGTCACGGCGGCGACACCGACCGGACCGCGCGTCTCGCGTTTCGTCTCAAACGGGTGAGACGAATGTCCCGGCGTCTCATGCGGGCCGCGGTATCGCAGCTGCAGCAAATTTCGCACGCGCTTCGCGCGGAGTCCCCGGCGGTCGCCGCGAAGCGCCCTGCCGCACCGCACACCGCGCGCCCCGCCTTCACGCTGGCCCCGTTCCTGCATATCGGTCGCTCGCGCAATCGCGCGACGGACGCGACGGCCCCCTTGCCCCGCGCCCGACGACAACCTGACGGAGACAGCAACGTGAGTACACCGGCACCGAACACCGCACCGAGCATGAAGGCCGCCGTCTGGCGCGGCCGCCGCGACATCCGCGTCGAAGAGGTACCCGTTCCGGCACACCCGCCGGCTGGCTGGGTCCAGATCCGCGTGCACTGGTGCGGAATCTGCGGCTCGGATCTGCACGAATACGTCGCGGGGCCGGTGTTCATTCCCGTCGATGCCCCGCATCCGCTGACGGGCCTGAAGGGCCAGTGCATCCTCGGCCACGAATTCAGCGGCGAAATCGCGGCGCTCGGCGAGGGCGTGACGGGCTTCGCGCCCGGCGACCGCGTGACGGCCGACGCCTGCCAGCATTGCGGCAAATGCTGGTATTGCACGCACGGGCTGTACAACATCTGCGAAAACCTCGCGTTCACCGGCCTGATGAACAACGGCGCATTCGCCGAATACGTGAACGTGCCGGCCGAACTGCTGTACCGGCTGCCGGAGAACTTCCCGACCGAGGCCGGCGCGCTGATCGAGCCGCTCGCGGTCGGGCTGCATGCGGTGAAGAAGGCCGGCAACATCGTCGGGCAGACGGTCGTCGTGGTCGGCGCCGGCACGATCGGCCTCTGCACGATCATGTGCGCGAAGGCCGCGGGCGCCGGGCGCGTGATCGCGCTGGAAATGTCGGCCGCGCGCAAGCAGAAGGCGCTCGAAGTCGGCGCAACGGTCGTGATCGACCCGAAATCGTCCGACGCGATCGCGGAGGTCAAGGCGCTGACGGGCGGCTACGGCGCCGACGTGTCGTTCGAGTGCATCGGGCACACCACCACCGCGAAGCTCGCGATCGACGTGATCCGCAAGGCCGGCAAATCGGTGATGGTCGGCATCTTCGAGGAACCGACGCCGTTCAACTTCTTCGACATCGTGTCGACCGAGAAGGAAGTGATCGGCTCGCTCGCGTACAACGGCGAATTCGCGGACGTGATCCGCTTCATCGCGGACGGCCGCATCGACGTGCAGCCGCTGATCACCGGCCGCATCGCGCTCGGCGACATCGTCACGTACGGCTTCGAGGAGCTGGTCAACCACAAGGACCGGAACGTGAAGATCATCGTCCGGCCGGCAACCGCATGACGCGTGCATGACGAGCACGCCGGCCGCGCCCCGTGCAGCGCGGCCGCCCGGCCGGCGTGCGTTCGCGCCCGTTTTCGATGCGCGCGCAACGGCGCGCGCCGCGACACACGGGGTCCGACTTCGATATACTCGAAGCGACATCACCGCTACGCGCGCTACCCGCGCGCCCGCTCCCGTGAAACCACGAGCCGGCCTGATTCTCGAACTCGTCGTCAACCTGCTGCTGCCCTGGGTTGCATACCGGATCGCGCATCCGTATTTCGGCGAAACCGGCGCGCTGTATGCGTCGGCGGTCCCGCCAATCGTCTGGTCCATCGTCGAATTCATCCGTTCCCGCCGCATCGACGCGGTCGCCGCCGTCGTGCTGCTCGGCATCGCGCTGTCGATTGCCGGGATGGCGCTCGGCGGCAGCGCGCGCACGCTGCTGATGCGCGAATCGCTCGCGTCCGGCTCGATCGGCGTCGCCTTCCTGCTGTCGCTGTTCCGCGACCGCCCGCTGATTTTCTATCTCGCACGCGCGACGGTGGCCCGCGAGATGGCCGGCGGCGCCGCGCGTTTCGAGACGGTCTGGGCCGAGCAGCCGCAGCTGCGCAGGATGCTCCGGCTGATGACGTTCGTCTGGGGCGCGTGCATGACGCTCGAAATGCTGCTGCGCCTGTGGATGGTCGTCACCTGGCCCGTCGAGCGCGTGCTCGTCGTGTCGCCGATCATCGGCTACGCGGTGTTCGGCACCCTGCTGCTGTGGACCTTCTGGTATCGGCGGCGGGTGCGCGATCGCAATAGCGTCGACATCCCGACCCGCGACGGCGTGACCGAAATCGTCGGCCGCTGAGCGCCGTCCCGGCCCGGCGCGCGCGGCCGGGCGGTACGTCACGGGCGCTGGGGTATGATGCGCGGCGTCTCGTCCGCCCCATGCGCCGCTCCATGTCCCTTTCGCTTCTCCCGTGCGCCACGATCTGGCTCGCCCTGTTCGCGGCCGCCGCGCTCGCGTGGCATCGTCCGCTGCACGGGCCGAGCATCGCGCTCGCCGCGCTCGGCTATGCGGGTGCGCTGGCGTTCGGCAAGCTGTCGCCCGTCGCGCTGGCGCCGCTCGCGCTGCTCGCGGCCGCCGCCTGGGGCGTCGCGCCCGGCCGCCTGCTCGCGGTTCGCCTCGCCGCCCACCTCGGGTTTGCCGCGCTCGCGATCGCGCTGAGCCTGCACCTGATCCCCGGCTTCCACAATCCGCGCGTGATCGAACCGACGCGGTTCACGCCGGATGCCGTGCCGTTCACGATGTACCTGAATTTCGACAAGCCGCTCGTCGGCCTGTGGCTGCTGTGGGTGCTGCCGTGGGTCGCGCCCGACGTCCCGCTGTCGCGCGTGCTGCGCACCGGCGCCGTGGCGGCCGTCGGGACCGCGGCGGCCTGCCTGGCCGGCGCGCTTCTGTTCGGGATGGTCGGCTGGGCGCCGAAATGGCCGGCGTCGGGCTGGATGTGGCTCGTCAACAATGTGCTGCTCGTGACGCTCGCCGAGGAAGCGCTGTTCCGCGGCTACATCCAAGGCGGGCTGACGCGCATCCTCGGCCGCTTCGCGTGGGGGCCGTGGGCCGCGCTGGCGATCGCCGCGGCGCTGTTCGGCGCCGCGCACGCGGCCGGCGGCTGGCCGTGGATCGTGCTCGGCACGGTGGCCGGCGTCGGCTACGGCCTCGCGTGGCGGCGCGGCGGGCTGCTCGCGGCCGCACTCGCGCATGCGGGGCTGAACATCATCCACTTCGGGCTGTTCACCTACCCGATGCTCGCCGCCGCGCGCTGAACGCCACGCGCAGCGGCCAGCTCCCGCCGGTGCCGCTCAGTTGAACCCGGCCACCGCGTGCGGCACGTACGGGCCTTCGAGCGCCGCGATTTCGTCGTCCGTCAGCTTCAACTGAAGTGCGCCGAGCGCGTCGTCCAGATGGTGCGGCTTCGAGATACCGACGATCGGCGCGGTCACGCCGCGCTTGTGCGCGACCCACGCGAGCGCAACCTGCGCACGCGGCACGTTGCGCGCAGCGGCGATCGCCGCGACCGCCTCGACGACCGCCCGGTCGGCCTCCGCCGTCGCGTCGTACAGTCGCTGGCCGACGTCGTCGCTCTGCTGCCGGCCCGTCGATTCGTCCCAGTTGCGCGTGAGCCGGCCGCGCGCGAGCGGGCTCCACGGAATCACCGCGACGCCCTCGGCCTCGCACAGCGGCAGCATTTCGCGTTCCTCCTCGCGATACAGCAGGTTCAGGTGGTTCTGCATGCTGACGAAGCGGGTCCAGCCGTTCTGCTTCGACGTATACAGCGCCTTCGCGAACTGCCACGCGAACATCGACGACGCCCCGATATAGCGCGCCTTGCCCGCCTTCACGACGTCATGCAGCGCT
The DNA here is from genome assembly GCF_002563755.1 of Burkholderia sp. JKS000303. Lineage (NCBI taxonomy): Bacteria > Pseudomonadati > Pseudomonadota > Betaproteobacteria > Burkholderiales > Burkholderiaceae > Burkholderia > Burkholderia sp. JKS000303. The sequence continues at coordinate 3,675,052 of NZ_PDBZ01000001.1, read as the reverse complement.
TCGAGCGTCTCCTCGATCGGCGTGCCGTCATCCCAGCGGTGAATCTGGTACAGGTCGACGTAGTCGGTGCCGAGCCGCTTCAGGCTCTGGTCGATGTCGGTCATGATCGCCTTGCGCGACAGCCCCGCGCCGTTCGGCCCCGGGCGCATCCGGTAGAACACCTTGGTCGCGATCACCACCTCGTCGCGCTTCGCGAAGTCGCGCAGCGCGCGGCCGACGATCTCCTCGGACGTGCCGTCCGAATACATGTTCGCGGTGTCGAAGAAGTTGATGCCGGCCTCGATCGCGCGCTGGATGATCGGGCGGCTTTCCGCTTCCGGCAGCGTCCACGGATGCGTACCGCGGGTCGGCTCGCCGAACGTCATGCAACCCAGCACCAGCTTCGACACGTCCATCCCGGTCGACCCGAATTTCACGTATTCCATCGCACGCCTCGTCATTGAAGGGGGTTTGCGGCCGGATGCGCGCCGCGGTTCCGCGCACCGTGCACGAACGATGCGGCGCGCATCCGCCAGACGTCGCATGGTATCCCGCAGCGCGCAAACGCGTATCGGCGCGCACGCTGCACGCCGCGCGCATCGGGCGCACAATCGGCGCTTCGGAAGGTTCGCCCCTGCGACGCCCGCCGTCGCACCGCAGCACCTGTTCACCTCATGAAAGGAGCTTCCATGGCCACCCCCACCCCCGACAAGCCGGTCTGGTTCATCACCGGCTGCTCGACCGGCTTCGGCCACGAGATCGCGCGCAAGACGCTCGGCCTCGGCTACCCGACCGTCATCACCGCGCGCAACCCGGATTCGCTCGCCGCGCTTGCCCGCGAATTCGGCGAACTCGCGTTCGTGCTGCAGCTCGACGTGACGAAACCGGCCGAGATCGACGCGGCGACGCGCGCTGCGCTCGCCCGCTTCGGCCGCGTCGACGTGCTCGTGAACAATGCGGGGATCGGCTATTTCGGTTCGTTCGAGGAAAGCGAACGCGACGAAGTCAGCAGGATGTTCGACATCAACGTGTGGGGGCTCGTCGACATGACGCGTGCGCTGCTGCCGACGCTGCGCAAGCAGCGTGCCGGCACGGTCGTGAACATCTCGTCGGTGGGCGGGATCATCGCGTCGCCCGGCGTCGGCTTCTACAACGCGACGAAGTTCGCGGTCGAAGCGCTGTCCGAATCGCTAGCACAGGAACTGGCACCGCTCGGCGTGAAGGTGCTGATCGTCGAACCGGGGCCGTTTCGCACCGACTGGGCCGGCCGCTCGGCGAATCAGGCGCCGCAGACGCTCGACGACTACTCAGCGACCGCGAAGCTGCGCACCGACACGATCCGCGGCTACAGCGGCAAGCAGCCGGGCGACCCGGCGCGCGCGGCCGACGCGATCGTGAAGATGGTGGAAAGCGACGACCCGCCGCTGCGCCTGCTGCTCGGCAAGGTGGCGCTGACCAGCGCGAACCGCAAGCTCGATGCGCTCAAGCGCGACTTTGACGGCTGGGCCGACGTGTCGCGCGGCGCGGACTATCCGGACGCGTGAAGAGACGCGCCGCTTACTTGATCTGGTCGGCGAGCGGCTGCAGGAATTCGGAGAATCCGGTCAGCATGATCTGCACGCCGATGCACAGCAGCAGGAACGCCGACACGCGCTTCGCGACCTTGGTGCCTTCGCTGCCGAGATAGCGCGCGAGCAGCGCGGAGCGGCTGTAGACCTGCCAGATCACGACCGCGACGAGCACGGAAACGGAGATCGACACGATGCTCGACAGCATGAACTCGGAGAGCTTGTGCGTGCGGTTCGCGTTCAGCGCGATCGCGGTCGCGATGGAACCGGGGCCGACCGTCAGCGGCATGGTCAGCGGGAAGAACGCGCGGGTCATGATCGCGCCCGCGTCGATCGGCTTGACGGGTGTATCGCCGCCGCCCGGGCCGTCGGGCTCGTTCAGCATCTGCCAGCCTGCCACCGCGACCGCGAAGCCGCCGCCGATCCGCAGCGCTTCCATCGAGATCCCGAAGAAATGCAGCACCGGCGTGCCGGCGAAGAACGCGACCATCAGCACGACGAACGCGTTGAATGCGACCTTCCTCGCCAGCAGGTCCCGCTCCTGCTCGGTCAGCGCCTCGGTGCGTTCGAGAAACAGGAACGCAATGCCGATCGGGTTGATGATGCCGATCAGGCCGGTGAAGCCGAACAGGATCTCGGAGATAAGGCGGTTGACGATCATCGGAGCGAAGCAACGGTCAGGGCTGGGCCGGCGGTGCGCCGGGGGTCACGCATTGTAGAGCAAGCGCCCTCGCCCGAGACGCAAATCGCGGCCCGCGCGCAACACCCCCGCCGCCGCCCCGCCGCGCGTTATTCGACGCCCGGCTCCCATGCCGGCGGCCGCTTCGCGAAGAACGCGGCGAAGCCCTCCTTCGCCTCCGGCGTCGCCCGCACGCGGGAGATCGTCTGCGCGGTGAAGGCCCCGCGTTCGTCCGACGGCGGATATTCGCCGATCGCGTCGAAAAAGCGCTTGATCTCCATCAGCGCGTTCGGGCCGTTGCGGCTCAGCTCGGCGAGCGTCTTGTCGAGCGCTTCGTCGAGTGCGTCGAGCGGCACGGCCTGATGAATCAGCCCGATCGCGACGGCTTCGCCGGCCGCGAGCTGCGTCGCGGTCAGCGCGAGCCGGCGCGCCTGGCGCTGGCCGACCGCTTCGACCAGATACGGGCCGATCACCGAAGGCAGGATCCCGAAACGCGCCTCGCTCACCGAAAAGCGCGCATGATCGCTCGCGATCACGATGTCGCAGGCCGCGCACAGGCCGACGCCGCCGCCGAACGCGTGACCCTGCACGCGCGCGACCGTCGGCTTCGGGCACTGCCGGATCGCGCGCATCATCGCGGCGAACCGCTCCGCATCGCGCAGGTTCGCTGCCGCATCGTTCGCGCTCGCGCGCTGCATCCACTGCAGGTCGGCGCCCGCGCAGAACGCGCGGCCCTCCGAGCGCAGCACGATCGCGCGCACGTCGTCGCGCCGGCCGAGCGTCGTGAACGCGTCGGTCAGCTCGGCGATCATCGTCTCGTCGAACGCGTTGAGCACGTCGCCGCGCTGCAGCGCGACGGTCGCCATGCCGCGCGCATCGACGGCGACGGCCAGGGTCTTCAATCCATCCATCGAACAGGTTTCCTCGGGGTAGAACAGGGAACGGACACGCTCAGGCCGCATGCCGGCGATCGATCACGCGGCGCGCCTTGCCGGTCGCGCTGGCCGGGATGCCGCCCGCGGCGAGCACCGTCACGCCGGCCGACACGCCGATCATCGTCTTGATCCGGTGCTGCACCTCGCGCGCGATGGCCGCACGCTCGGCGTCGGTCACGCACGCGACGGCCTCGGAACGCAGTTCGACCGCGAGGTCGAGCCGGTCCATGTGACCCTCGCGCGAGATCGTGATCTGGAACTGCCCCGACAGCTTCGGCTGCGCGACCACGATCTCCTCGATCTGGCTCGGGAACACGTTCACGCCGCGCACGATCAGCATGTCGTCGGAGCGGCCCGTGATCTTCGCGAGCCGGCGCATCGCGCGCGCGGTCGGCGGCAGCAGCGCGGTGAGGTCCCGCGTGCGGTAGCGGATCACCGGCATCGCTTCCTTCGTCAGCGACGTGAACACCAGCTCGCCCTGGCTGCCGTCGGGCAGCACTTCGCCGGTCACGGGATCGATGATCTCCGGATAGAAGTGGTCTTCCCAGATCACCGGGCCGTCCTTCGTCTCGACGCATTCGCACGCGACGCCCGGGCCCATCCCTTCCGACAGCCCGTAGATGTCGAGCGCGTCGATGCCCACGCGCGTCTCCACCTCCTCGCGCAGCGCCTGCGTCCACGGCTCGGCGCCGAAGATGCCGATCTTCAGCGACGACTCCGCCGGGTCCATCCCCTGCCGCACCATCTCGTCGATCAGGTTCAGCATGTACGACGGCGTGACGAGGATGATCTTCGGCTCGAAATCGCGGATCAGCTGCACCTGCTTCTCGGTCTGGCCGCCCGACATCGGCACGACCATGCAGCCGAGCCGTTCCGCGCCGTAGTGAATCCCGAGGCCGCCGGTGAAGAGCCCGTAGCCGAACGCGTTGTGCAGCGTGTCGCCCGGGCGGCCGCCGGCCGCGCGGATCGAACGCGCGGTCACGTTCGCCCACGTGTCGATGTCGCGCGCCGTGTAGCCGACCACCGTCGGCTTGCCCGTCGTGCCGCTCGACGCGTGCACGCGCACGACCTGCTCGCGCGGCACCGCGAACAGCCCGAACGGGTAGTTGTCGCGCAGGTCGTTCTTGGTCGAGAACGGGAATTTTGCGAGATCGGCGAGCGTCTTCAGGTCGTCGGGGTGCACGCCCGCCGCGTCGAACGTCCGGCGATAGTGCGCCACGTTGTCGTACGCGTGGCGCAGCGACCATTTGAGGCGGTCGAGCTGCAGCGCCTGCAGTTCGTCGCGGCTGGCGGTCTCGATCGGGTCGAGCGCGGCGGCAGGATGCGTCGGGTGGGTCATCGGGGTGCTCCTCCAGTGGAGTGATGTCGTTGTCGTAATCGGGGTGGCGCGCGGGCGGCTAACGGAAGGTGCGCCCGGCTGCGTGCAGCGCGGTGAGGCGCGGCGACACGCGATAGCGGTCCTCGCCGTAGCTCGCCGCCAGGTTCGACAGCACGCGATGCACGCGGCCGATGCCGATCGCATCGGCCCACGCGAGCGGGCCGCACGGATAGTTCACGCCCTTCTCCATCGCGAGATCGAGATCGGCGGGCGAGCACACGCCCTGGTTGACCGTGTCGGCCGCCTCGTTTGCGAGCATCGCGACAGTGCGCATCGCGACCATGCCCGGCACGTCGGCGATGCCGACGACACGGAAACCGGCTTGCTGGAACAGGCCGACCGCATCCGCATACGCGGCGTCGCTGCACTGCAGCGCACGCGTGAGCGCGACGAGCCCGGCCTGTGCGTAATCGCGCGCGAGATCGACGAGCACGAGATCGGCCACGCCGGTTTGCGCGGCGCGCACCGTCGCGGTGCGACCGTCGGTCAGCGCGATCGACGCGCGGCCGGCCACGGCGAGCAGTGCGTCGGCGTGCGCGCCGCTCTGCCGCGCGGCGGTGATACGCTCGGCGAAGCGCGCGTGCAGCGCAGCGGCCGGGCCGTCCTGCGCGAACAGCGCGACGTCGGCCGGCGCGTCGCGCGGCGGTTCGAGATCGGGCGCGGGCGGCGTCGCGCCATCCGCATATGCATAGAAGCCGCGCCCCGACTTGCGCCCGAGGAACCCGGCGTTCACGAGCTCCTGCTGGATCAGCGATGGCGTATAGCGCGGGTCGTTGAAGTACGCGCGAAACACCGACTCGGTCACCGCGAAGTTCACGTCGTGGCCGATCAGGTCCATCAGCTCGAACGGCCCCATCCGGAAGCCGCCCGCGTCGCGCATCACCGCGTCGATCGACGCCGGCGTGCCGCCCTGTTCGTTCAGCACGCGCAGCGCCTCCGCGTAATACGGGCGCGCGACGCGGTTCACGATGAAGCCGGGCGTCGATTTCGCCATCACCGGCTTCTTGCCCCACGCGGCGGCGGTGTCGTACAGCGCCTGCGCAACCTCGGGCGCCGTCGCGAGCCCGCTGACCACCTCGACGAGCGCCATCAGCGGCGCCGGATTGAAGAAATGCAGGCCGGCCACGCGCTGCGGCGCGCGCAGCCCGGCAGCGATCGACGTGATCGAGATCGACGACGTGTTGGTCGTCAGCACGCAGGTGTCGTCGACGTGACGTTCGAGCGTCGCGAAAATCTCGCGCTTCACGTCGAGCCGCTCGGCCGCCGCCTCGACGATCAGCGCGGCGCCCGCGAAATCGGCCAGCGCGCGCACCGCGCGGATCCGGCTTCCGGCCGCCTCGGCCTGCGCCGGCGCCATCCGGCCCTTCTCCGCGAGCCGCGCGAACTGGGCGCGGATCCCGGCGAGCGCCTTGTCGCAGGCGGCTTCGTTCAGGTCGTGCAGCAGCACCGTATGGCCGGCCGCCGCCGCGACCTGCGCAATGCCCGCGCCCATCGCGCCCGCGCCGATCACGCCGACGACTGCCGACTGCGCCAGCGCGCCCGAATTCACCGAATGTGCAGAAGAAACAGCCATCGCTTGCGATCCGTCATGAAGTGGAAGTGCGAGCGATTATAAACCGACCGGTCGGTAGATTTATGTCAGGGTGAGCCCGAATTTGTCGTGCAATAGACCGTTACGGAAACTGCAAAAACAAAAAAATCGAACGATCGGGGCACTTTTTGTAAACCGAAAGGTCAATGAAAGCGATCTAATGTGAGATAGTAGCCCCCGAACGCCTGATAAAATTCGACAAACCGCCGGATTTCAGGGGGAACCCGCGTGTCACAGCCGCCGCTGTCGTCCATCGCCGCCGCCCGTCCGGGGTCGGATCCAGGCTGTCGGCCAGCCTGGTCGTCGCGTGCCGGCACCCCGCCATCGGCGGCCGACCGCATCGAACCGTTTCAGTTTCATCCAGCGACGGGCTTCGGCCCGCCCGCGCCCCTCGCCGCCTCATCGTGGCGAACCCCTGGCAGCACCTGCTCATCCGTTTCATCGTCCTCGTTCGGCGGATCATCCGGCCGGGCTTCGTCAACCCGTGACGGCGCGTCGCGCGCCGCCACTCGCATAGGAAACCGTCCATGCCGCTCTCGTCCAACCAGCTCCCGCGCTGGACCCTCTGGGCCCCGCTTGCCGCATGGCTGGTACTCGCGCTGTCGCGCGTCGTGCCGGCCGAAGGCCTCGTCATCGCGCTGTTCGCCATCGCCCTCGCCGGCGCCGTGTTCGCCGCCGTCCATCACGCCGAAGTCGTCGCGCACCGCGTCGGCGAGCCGTTCGGCACGCTCGTGCTCGCGGTGGCCGTCACCATCATCGAAGTCGCGCTGATCGTGTCGGTCATGCTCGGCGCCGGCCCCGAGAAGTCGGGGCTCGCGCGCGACACCGTGTTCGCCGCCGTCATGATCATCTGCAACGGGATCGTCGGCATCTGCCTGCTGGTCGGCGCGTGGAAGCACGGCGAACAGGATTTCCAGGGGCGCGGCGCGAGCAAGGCGCTCGCGGTGCTCGCGTCGCTGTCGGTGCTGTCGCTCGTGATGCCGAACTACCTGAGCGCCGCGCCGGGTCCGTTCTTTTCGAAATCGCAGCTCGCGTTCGCGGGCGTCGCATCGCTCGTGCTGTACGGCGCTTTCGTGTTCGTGCAGACCGTGCGCCATCGCGACTACTTCCTCGCTGCGCACGACAGCGCGAACGAAACGGTGCACGCGGCGGCGCCGAGCAACCGCACCGCGATCCTCAGCATGGTCCTGCTGTTCGTGAGCCTCGTCGCGGTCGTGCTGCTCGCGAAGCTGCTGTCGCCGGCCGTCGAGCATGCGGTGATGAAGCTCGGCGCGCCTGAAGCGGCGGTCGGTATCGTGATCGCCGCGCTCGTGCTGCTGCCCGAAGGGCTCGCGGCCGTCACCGCCGCACGCGCGAACCGCCTGCAGACCAGCATGAACCTCGCGCTCGGTTCGGCGCTCGCGAGCATCGGGCTCACGATCCCGACCGTCGCGGCCGTGTTCATCTGGGTCGGCCAGCCACTCACGCTCGGCATCGGCGCAATGGAAACGGTGCTGCTGGCCCTCACGCTGCTGGTCAGTACGCTCACCCTCAGCCAGGGGCGCACGACCGTGCTGCACGGTGTCGTGCACCTGGCGCTGTTCGCGGCCTACCTGTTCCTGTCGATCACGCACTGATCCACAACGACGCGGGGCCCGGCGGATCGTCTCCGCCGGGCCCCGCGCATCGCTTCACCTTCCCCGCTTCATATTCCCATCGCGACTAGCGAACCGGAATCACCAGATGCTGGCCGGCCAGGATCAGGTTCGGGTTCGCGAGGTTGTTGCGGCGCTGGATCTCGCGATAGCGCTGGCCGCTGCCGAGCTTGCTCGCCGCGATCAGGTTCAGCGTATCGCCCGCCTTCACCACGTACGTCAGTTCGCCCGACGCCGCCGCGGTCGTCATCGCCTGGTCGCTGACGAAGTACTTGCGCAGCAGGTCGAGATACTGCGGCGACTGCTTGAGCTTCGCGATCGCGGCGTTCAGGTAGATCAGCAGGTCCTGGTCGTCGGCGCGCACGCCGATCTTGTACGCGATGTTCGAGCCGTCGAGCTTGGTCACCGCGAACTTCAGGTCGGTGCCCTTGATCGAGCTGACCGCGAACGGATAGTCGTAGATGAACGCGTCGACCGTACGGCCGTCGAGACTCTTCGCGATGAATGCCGGATCGGAATCGTCGACCTCGACGAACCGCACGTTCGGATACTGGCGCGTGACGAACCCGCGCACGTCCGGGTCGCCCTTCAGGATGCCGACCGTCTTGCCGACCAGATCGTCGGCCGACCGGATCGCGGAGCCTTGCCGCACGATCAGCGAATAGCCGAAATCGTCGACGTACGGCACCGAGTAGACGACGCCCGCCGGCGTGTTGTCCGGGAACGTCAGCCCGTCCATCGCGACGTCGACCACGTGGTTGCCCTTCGCATCGGTATCGAGCAATTGCTTCGGCACGCCCGGGTACGTGTCGACTTCGTGACGCGTATCGACGACGATCGGCTTGCCGCCGTGCGAGAACGACGGATCCGCGAACAGCAGCCGCGCGAACTCGACGTTGAAACCATGCGGCGCGCCCTTGTCCTCGCCGAAAAACGGCTCGCTCGGGTTCTGCACCGAGATCCGCACGAGGCCGTTTTCGGCGATCGATTTCAGCGTGCTGGCCTGCGGCGTGAAGCCGGCCGGCACCACGTTGTCCGCTGTCGGCGGTTGCGCCGGCTGGCCGGCATCGGCCGACTGCGCGGACGTCGCGCCCGAAGCCGCGTCGTGCGCGGGAATCAGGGTCGACAGGCCGCCCTGGTGGACGATCCAGACGCCGACCAGCACCACCAGAAACGCGATTGCGCCGAGAAGTTTTTTCATGGTTGCATGCCCGCGGGAAGTTATTGTTGTTTCGACGGCAATGCGGCAGCATGGGCCGCATCGGGGCCGGGCACGGGTGCGCCGTTCATCACCGCCTGCTGTTGCGCCTGCTTGACCTCGGGGTTATCCATCAGCGACGTCTCCATTTCGGAGAACGCCTTGTTCACCGAGCGCATCACCGAATCGACGGCCACGTCGGTCTTGATCTGCTCGAACGTATCGGCCGTCTGCCGGCCCGCGAGCTTGTTCATCTGCTGCGCCGCCTGCGACATGTCCCACATCGCCTTCGCGCGGTCGATCGCCGACGCGAAATTCTTCAGTTCGGCCTGCACCTGCTTGTAGCGGCCTTCGCGGAAAGCAAGCAGCTGCTTCATCGTGTCGAGCTGCGAACGAAAGCGTGGCGCGTCGTCCGGATACTGCTTCTCGAACAGCTCGGTCTTGCTCTCGAAGTTCTTCACTTCGGTGCGGAACGCGGTGATGCTGTCCGCGAATTTCTGCGCCGCCTGGCGCTTTTCCGCGAGCTGGTTGATCAGCGTCTCGATCGGATTCGACTGCGCTTCCTCGACGATCATCCTCACCTTCTGGTTCGCGAACTTCATCGCGACGACCGGTGCGAAATAGATGGCCCCGAGACCGATCACGGCCGCCGCGATCAGCGCGATCATCCCCTTCAGGATGAACAGCGCGGCCGGTGCCGCAATCGCGACGCCGGCGATGATGATCGCCCATTTGATCAGCTTTACCTTGCCACTCCCCGAACTGCCGTTTGCTTCATTCGAAAGCTGCGACATGAGTTTCTCTCCTTGAACCTCGAACTGAACTGCGTGCGTGTGCTACGTCATGCTCGATCGAAATGCTTCGGACTCCAGTGCCGCCGTGCGGGACGGTCGGCGGCACGTTGCGCGAACGCGCGCCGGCAGCGTCACCAGACGCCGGCGTAGGCGTCGTGCGCAATACGGTGTTCGGGTGCGGCAGGCTGCGGCGAGACGCGGTGGCGCCGTTGGACAGCGCTCATCGTCGCGCTCGGCGCGCGGACGGGAAAGTGTACCGACGGACGGTACGGAACGGGATGACGGATACGTGACGCGACGGCCGTCGGGAAGATCGTTGTGCCGGCCTGCCGATGAATGCGGCGCCGGGATACCGGTACGAGTGCGTGAAGGCTCATCGTTGTTCTTTTGCGCGTCGCGGATGCGGGAGCGCGCGGCCAGCGCGCCTCGCTCCAGATACTCGGACGTATCCTGCGCCGACCGGCATGCAGCGTCAAGCGGTCGACGCAGTGCGTTGCTTTCGCGATCGAAAGCGCGCACGGCGCGTCAGCTTTCAGAACGGTAAGGATGTTGTCGATCGCGCGATTCGCGGCGCTCGGTCAGGATTGCTTGTCATCGAACCTTCGCTGCCGGCCGACGGGGCGGTTACGTCACGGGCCGGGCGCGGCGCTCGTCTCGAATCCGTACAGCACCGCCGGGTTGTCGACGAGAATCGCTCGACCAGCCGCATCGTCCGCCGTACAGGCGTGCAGCCAGCCGAGCAGGCGCGCATCGTCGGGCACCGGCGACGCGTTCGGGTGCGGCCAGTTGCTCCCCCACACGCAGCGCGCCGAATGCCCGCGCGCGAGCACGGTCGCGAGGCAGGCGACGTCGTCATAACCCGGCGCACCGGACAGCGACGTCTCGTAAGGCGCGGACAGCTTCACCCACACGTGGCCGCGATCGAGCAGGCGCCGCAGTGCAACGAACGCGGGGGCATCCGGTGCAACCGGCGTCAGAAACTTGCCCGTGTGATCGATCGCGATGCGCGCGGGCAGCGACGCCAGCGCCGGCTCGACGTCGGGCAGCGTGCGGCCGTCGAGCTGCAGGTCGATGTGCCAGCCGAGCGGCGCGATCCGCGCGGCCATCCGTTCCAGTTCGTCCCATCGCGACGTGCCGCCCGCCAGCATCATGAACCGCACGCCGCGGATGCCGGCCGCGTGCAGCCGCTCCAGTTCGGCATCCGGCACGTCGACCGGCACCGTTGCCACGCCCCGCGCCTGCGGGCCGAGCGCGGCCAGCGCAGCGAGCGTGCAGCGGTTGTCGAAGCCATAGCCGGTCGGTTGCACCACCACCACGCGGGCAAGGCCGAGCGCCTGTTGCACGCGCCGATACGCGTCCACCGGCGCGTGCGGCGGCCGGAACGTCGCCGTCGGCGCCAGCGGATACGCATCGTCGTAGATGTGGATATGGCAATCGCACGCGTGCATGCCGCCGTCGTCGCGCGTCATCGTGCGTCGTCCTGCACGGCGGACGTATCGGCCGAACGCCAGCGCTCGAGTCGCGTCGCCTGTGCCGCGTTGACCGCGCCCTTCGGCACGCGCCCGTCGAGCAGCGCGGCAAGTTGCTCGACCGTCTCCAGCGCCTGATGCTCGACCGCCGGCCGCGTCAGCCCGCCGATATGCGGTGTGGCGATCACGCGCGGATGCGCGGCGAGTGCCGGTGTCGGCATCTGGTCCGCCGCACGGCCGACATCGAGCGCGCAACCGGCCAGCCGGCCGCCGTCGAGCGCAGCGGCGAGCGCCTGCTCGTCGACGAGCTCGCCGCGCGACGCATTGACGAAACACGCACCGGGCTTCATCGCGGCAAACGCGCGCGCATCGAACAGGTTCGCGGTCGCCGGCGTCGCCGGCGCGAGGCATACGACGTAATCGGCGTCACGCAGCAAGGTCGCCCAATCGACCTGTTCGAGCGATGCTGCGTCGACCCGCACGTACGGGTCGCTCACCAGCACGCGCATGCCGAGTGCGGTCGCGATCGGCACGAGACGGCGCGCGATCTGTCCGTAGCCGACCACGCCCAGCGTGCTGCCGCGCAACTCCCGGCCCATCAGCGGCATGGGCGGTGCGCCACGGTGGTACGCGTTCGCATAGCCGCCGATGCCGCGCGCGAGGTCGATCATCGCGCCGATCACCCATTCGGCGACGGCCGGCCCGAAGCCGGGGCTCGCCTGCGTGACCAGCACGCCGGATGCGCTGGCCGCACCGACGTCGACGGTGCGGATGTCGACGGCGCAGCGCAGGAACGCGGCGAGCGCGGGCAACCCCTCGAACAGCGCACGCGGCGCCGGCGTCTGCCGGTACGCGATGATCGCGTCGCATCCGTGCGCGGCGGCGATCAGCTCGTCCGTGCCGAGTTCGCGGTCCAGCGGGTTGCACGTGACGTCCGCGATCGCCTGCAGCGCGCGCAGCGCCTTCGCGCCAAAGTAGTGATCGAGCATCCCGGACGGATGGGTGACGTAGACGCGCGTCATGCCTGACCTCCGTCAGCGTGGAGCGCACGCGGCGGCGGCGCAACCGACGCGCGCTCCACGAGCGTGACGCCCGGAAACACGCACTGCCCGGGCCCCGGCGACGCATCGCCGTCGTGCCGCATCACGCGCCGCACCATCTCCGCGGCCATGTCGGGGACGGGCAACTGCACCGTGGTCAGCGCCGGCGACGAAATCGCCGACAGGAAATGACCGTCCATCCCCACGACCGACACATCGTCGGGCACCCGCAAGCCGCCGTCGCGCAGCCCGGCCATCAGGCCGAGCGCGAACAGATCGTTGACCGCGACGATGCCGGTCGGCCGCGCCGGGTCGGCCGCGAGCGCGGCGCCGAGTGCGCGACCGACGTCGACGATTACCGCGTCGCCGTATTCGTTCGCCGGACCGCCGTCGAGCACTTGCGCATCGACACCCGCATCGCGCGCCACCGACAGAAAGCCGTGAATCTTGTCGCTGCGGCTCACGGTGATGCCGGCCACCGTCGCGAACGCGAGCCGCGTATGGCCGGCGGCCACGAGGCAGCCGGTCGCGAGCCGCGCGGCCGCCTCGTTGTCGGCCGTCACGTGATCGACCTGCGATTGCTCGCCGGGCGTCGCGCGACGGTCGTAGCTGACGACCGTCATCCCGCGTTCGGCCGCGCGCTCGAGGTGGCTTTCGTCGGCGAGCGACGAGATCACGATCACGCGCCGCACACCGTGCGCGAACAGGTCCTCGAAGAACGACGCCTCCTTGCCGGCATCGCGATACGTGTTGCCGATCAGCACGCGATGACCGTACTGCTCCTGCGCACAGGCTTCGATCTCGCGCGCGATGTAGCCGTACATCGGGTTGGCCATCGACGGCACCAGCAGCCCGACGAGCGGCGTCTGCCCCGTCTTGAGCTGGCGGGCGAGCGTGCTCGGCCGGTATTGCAGCGCGTCAATCGACGCCTGCACGCGTTCGAGCGTCGCGGGCTTCATCTGATCGGTGCGGCCGTTGAGCACGTTCGAAACCGTGCTGACCGAAACGGCCGCATGACGGGCCACGTCCTGAATCGTACTCATGTCGTCTTGCATTGAATGGGCTACAGACCGAAATGGGCCGGCAGCCACAACGAAAACGCCGGTGCGAAGATCAGCGCCACCAGGGCGGCGAACAGCACCAGCAGGTATTTCAGCATCGGTCGCGCAACGCGCCCGACCTCGGTTCCCGTGATCGCGCAGGTCGTGAACAGGCCGAGCCCGACCGGCGGCGCGAACAATCCGAGCCCCATCGCCACCACCACGACCGTGCCGAAGTGCAGCGGGTTGATGCCGAGCTGCAGCGCGATCGGCGCGAGCAGCGGCCCGAAGATGATCAGTGCGGGCGCACCTTCGAGCACCGCGCCGAACACGATCATCAGCAACGCCGCCAGCAACAGGAATGCCGTCGAGCCGTACTGATGGCCGAATGCGGTCATTGTGCCCGAGACGAGCGCCGGAATCTGCTCGATGGACAGCGCGAACGACACGCTCGACGCCGCCGCGACGATGAACAGGATACCGCTCGCCATCGACGCCGCACGCACGAACACGCGGCCGACCGAACGCCAGGTCAGTTCGCGGAACGCCGCCCAGCCGACCACGAGCGCATAGATCACCGCGAACGCGGACACTTCCGTCGACGTCGCAATGCCCGACGTCACGCCCTTGCCGATCATCGTGACCATGATCAGCGCGACGAGCGCGCCGCCCGCGAGCGGCAGCCATGCGCGACGCTCGGTGAACACCGCGTCGATGTCGATCCGGCGCCCGCAGATCACGGTCACGACGGCCAGCGACGCCGCCAGCACGGCCGCCGGGACGATCCCCGCGAGAAACAGCCCCGCGATCGAGATGTTCGCGACGAATCCCATGATGATCATGTTCACGCATGGCGGAATCGTTTCGGCCATCACCGCGCTGCACGCGAGCAGCGCGGCGGTTTCGTCCGGGTCCTGGCGTGCGCGGCGCACGGCCGGCATCACGACGCCGCCTACCGCCGCGATGTCGGCCAGCTTCGAACCCGATACGCCGGAAAAGCATGCCGTTGCGAAGATCACGATCAGCCCGAGCCCGCCGCGCACACGCCCGAACATCCGCAGCAGCAATTCGACGAGCCGCGCGGACATCCCGTTCGACTCCATCAGCAAGCCGGCGAGAACGAAGAACGGCACCGCGAGCAGCACGAAGTGATCGGCGCCGGCCATCACCTGCTGCGAGTAGACCAGCAGCGGCATCGTCGGATCGGCGAGGAAGTACAGCAACGCCGAGAACGCGAGCACGAAGCCGATCGGCACGCCCAGCACGAGCCCGCCGACGAAGCCGGCGATCAGCAGCGCGCCCGGCGCGATCGCATGCTCGGGCTGCAGCGCATTCCAGCCGTACACGGCGCCCGCGAGCACCACGCAGCACGCGAGCGTGCCGATCACGCGGCGGCGCGGCGCGTTCAGTGCGTTCGCCAGCGCGAACACGCTCATGAACAGCGCGCCGAACATCATCGGATACACGTTGATCCAGCCCGGCAGGCCGCCGGTGGTCAACTGGTCGTACGAGTCGCCGAGCAACTGCCACGACGACACCAGCAGGTTCAGCGAAACCGCCGCGACGATCCAGTGCCCGATCTGCACGAGCGCGCCCTGCCAGCTCGCCGGCAACCAGCCGCGGAACAGGTCGATGCCGACGTGCTGGCTGCGCCCCAGCACCGTCGCCGCGCCGAAGAACACCAGCACGATCATCAGCGCGCTCGCGACCTCCTCGGCCCAGTCGACCGGATCGTGCAGGAAATAGCGGAAGATGACCGACACGAACACGACCAGCACGTCGGCGGCCAGCACCGCCGCCGACACGTATTCGATCCAGCGCATCGCCGCGTCCAGCGTGCGCGACGCGATGCGGGCCGGACGGCTTGCGCCGGCCGCCGGCATGGCGCTCGAGACGGAACCGGTATCCATCGCTCAACCCCGCGCGGCGGCGATCGCCGGAAACAGCGACGCGGTCGCCGGATACTGCTTCGCGAACGCGACGTAGAGCCGGTCGTGCATCGCCTGTCGCAGCGCCGTGCGCTCTGCGTCCGCCATCGGATGGAACGTCATCCCGTGCTGCTTCAATGCCTGCTCCGCCTGCGCGGCCTTCTGCGTGGCAATCGCGCGCTGCTGCACGGTCGCATCGGCCACCGCGCGATCGAACGCCGGGCGCAGATTCGCCGGGATCCGGTCGAGCGCGCGCCGCCCCATCACCACGGTCATCGCCGCGAACACGTGGTGCGATTGCCAGCACGACTTGACGACCTCGTCGAAGCGGCTCGCGAGCACGGTGGCCGGATCGTGCTCGAGCCCGTCGACGACGCCCGTCTGCACGGCCATGTACAGCTCGCCGAACGGAATCGGCGTCGGCACCGCGCCCATCACCTTGAAGGTGTCCATGAACGCCGGCGTCGGCAGCACGCGCAGCTTCGTGCCCTTCAAGCCCTGCAGCGCCGTCACGGGCTGCTTCGTGAATACGCAGCGCCCGCCGAAGTGCGAGCCCCACGTCAGCACCGAACAGCCCGAGCGCTTTTGCAGCAGCGCGTTCAGGCTGGTGCCGACCGGACCGTCGAGCACCTTCGCAACGTGCGCATAGCTGTCGAACAGGTAGCCGAGATCGAGCATGCCGAGCTCCGGCGCAACCGTCGCCCAGATCGACGACCCCGCGATCATCATGTCGACCGCTCCGATCTTCACCTGCTGCGCGACGTCGCTCTCCTTGCCGAGCTGGCTATTCGGAAAGTAGTCGACCCGGATCGCGTCGCCGACGCTCGCCTTCAGGTTCGCGGCGAGGCGCTCGTACCACACGTAATGCGCGGCGTTCTGGTCGGCCGGCATCGACGACGAGCAGCGCAACGTCACGGTCGGCTGCGCCGCGCGGGCGAATTCCGGCAAACCGCCCGCGACCGCGAGCGTGGCTGCGGACGCCGTTTGCAGAAAGCGCCGCCGGGTGAAGGTAGTCATGGACGTCTCCTTTGCGATTGCGCCTCCCGGCGCACTGTATCGGTTTAGTATATCGATACAGTAATACGACGACCGACGAGAACAAAATGAGGGTTTCCCCTGTTCCCGGATCAAAAGCGGAGGGACTCAGGGGCGGTTTTCCACCCCAATTCGGCATGAAATGCGGGGTTTTTTTGAGTATTTCTTGCGTTCCAGGGCCGCTGGCGCGGTGTCAGGCTCAATCGTCGCCCATATCATCAGACAACTGACTTTCGTGATGCGCGCTGGCGTTACACCACGCCGCCGTCCGCCCCTTCCGTCAGAAACCGCTCGACCATCGCGTTGAACACCGGTAGCGCCGGATTGTCGTTATCCGCGCGCCACGCGAGATACAGCTCGGCCGCCACGTCGACACCCGCAAGCGGCCGGAACACCACGCCGTCGACATGCAGCTCGCGCGCCGATGCCGGCACGAGCGCGGCGCCGAGCCCGGCGCGCACGAGGCCGAGGATCGTATGCGTTTGCCCGACGTAATGCAGGTAGTTCGGCAGGCGCCCGGCGCTGGCGAACATCCCCGAGATCATGTCGTGGAAGTACTTCCCCTCGTTGGGCGAATACGCGATGAACGGCTGCCGGTCGAGTTCGTCGGGGCCGATCCGGTCGTACGCGGCGAGCGGCGCCCCCTGCGCGACCGCGACGAGCATCGGCTCGCGCTGCACCAGCCGGTATTCGAGCGGGTGGCGCGCGGCACGCTGGCGCACGAAGCCCGCATCGAGCATGCGCGACGCGAGCGCGTCGATCTGCACGGTCGACACCATCTCGCGCAGTTCGACATCGACGTCCGGCAGCGCGTGCGCCGCATGCGCGAGCAGCACCGGAATCATCCGGTATGCGCTGACGGCCGTGAAGCCGAGCGTGATGCGCCCGGCGCCACCATGCGCGACACGCTGCGCGGCCTGCTCCGCCCGCGCGGAAAACTCGAGGATGTGCCGCGCATCGCGCAGGAAGCGCTCGCCGGCCGCGGTCAGCCTGACCTGCCGGCTGCTGCGCTCGAGCAGCGCGATGCCGAGCGCATGTTCGAGCAACTGGATCTGCCGGCTGAGCGGCGGCTGCGTCATGAAAAGCCGCTTGGCCGCGCGCCCGAAGTGCAACTCCTCGGCCACCGCGACGAAACAGCGAAGCTGGTTCAGTTCAATCATTCAATTCTTGAATCAATTGATAGTCTTTTGATGTTAGACCGATATCAATACGATTTCTATACTCGGTTGCACCTGATGCGCGGCCCGCGCCGCGCACGACGACCGAGACCTTCATGACCATCGATATCCTGCTCACCCAGCCGCTTCCCGACGTCATCGACGCCGAACTGTCCGCCCGTTACGCGGTGCATCGCCTGTATGCGGCCGACCAGCCCGACGCGCTGCTCGATCGCGTCGTGTCGCGCATCCGCGGCGTCGTCACCGGCGGCGCGAACGGGCTGTCCATCGCATTGATGGACCGGCTGAGCGCACTCGAAATCATCGCGATCAGCGGGATCGGCACCGACGCCGTCGATCTCGAGCGCGCCCACGCGCGCGGCATCCACGTCACGACGACGCCCGACGTGCTGACCGACGACGTCGCCGACATGGCGATGGGACTGATCCTGATGACACTGCGCGACCTCGGCGCCGGCGAACGCATCGTGCGCGCCGGCCGCTGGGGCAAGGCCGCGCAGCCGCTCGCGACGCAGGTCACGGGCAAGCGGCTCGGCATCGTCGGCCTTGGCCGCGTCGGGCGCGCGATCGCGCAACGCGCGCAGGCGTTCCGGATGCCCGTCAGCTATTTCGGCCCGCGCGAGCATCGCGACAGCGGCTATCGCTACGAGCCCGACCTGATCGCGCTCGCACGGGACAGCGACGTGCTGGTGCTCGCGGCGTCCGCCGATCACGGCAACGTGCTGGTGACGGCCGAGGTGCTCGCCGCGCTCGGCAGCAAAGGATTCCTGATCAATGTCGCACGCGGCAAGCTCGTCGACGAAGCCGCGCTCGTGCGCGCGCTCGCCGACGGCACGATCGCCGGCGCCGGCCTCGACGTGTTCGCCAACGAACCGCACGTGCCGGCCGCGCTGCTCGAACTCGAGCGCGTCGTCGTGCAGCCGCACCGCGCGAGCGCCACGCACGAGACGCGCGAAGCGATGGGACGCATCGTACTCGCCAACCTCGCCGCCTGCTTCGCGGGCCAACAGCCGCCGACCCGCGTCACGCGCTGATCGCGACTCGCCCGCCTGCACGACCACACGAAACCGGATGCCTCCGCACGACGGAGGCCAGGAGACACGCATGTCCAATCGATCCAGCGGCGGCGCAGCCGCCACCGCATCGTCCACCTCACCCGCCGCATCGCGCACGATCGGTCGCGTCCGCTACACGGTGCTCGCGCTGATCTTCGCGGTCACGGTCGTCAACTATGCGGACCGCGCGACGATGTCGATCGCCGGCACCGGCGTCGCGCACGATCTCGGGCTGACGCCCGTACAGCTCGGCATCGTCTTCTCGGCGTTCGCATGGGCCTATGCGATCGGCCAGATCCCGGGCGGCTGGCTGCTCGACCGCTTCGGCGCGCGCCGCGTGTATGGCCTGAGCCTGCTGCTGTGGTCGGTGTTCACGATGCTGCAGGGCACGGTCGGCGGGTTCGCCCTGCAGGGCGTGGCAGCGACGCTCGCGCTGTTCGCGATGCGCTTCATGCTCGGCCTCGTCGAATCGCCGGCGTTCCCGGCCAATTCGCGCATCGTCGCGTGCTGGTTCCCGACGGCCGAGCGCGGAACCGCGTCGGCACTGTTCAATTCCGCGCAATACATGGCCGTCGTGCTGTTCACGCCCGCGATGGCGTGGCTCACGCACACGCTCGGCTGGGAACACGTGTTTCTGTGGATGGGGCTGCTCGGTATCGCGCTCGCCGCGCTGTGGTTCGCGTGGTATCGCGAGCCGCACGGCCATCCGCGCGTGAGCGACGCAGAGCGCGACTACCTGCGCGCGCACGGTGCGCTCGTCGATCTGGAAGCGAACCGCGTCCGCCACCGCGCACGCGTATCGTGGCGCGATGCGTCGCAACTGTTCCGCCACCGCAACCTGTGGGCGATCTATGTCGGTCAGTACTGCATCACGGCGCTCACCTACTTCTTCATCACGTGGTTCCCGATCTATCTGATCAAGGGACGCGGGATGACGATCATGGAAGCCGGCTGGGTCGCCGCGCTCCCGGCGCTGTGCGGGTTCACGGGCGGCGTGCTGGGTGGCGTGCTGTCGGACTGGCTGATCCGGCGCGGCGTGCATCCGTCGAAGGCGCGCAAGACGCCGTTCGTCGTGGGGATGGCGATGGCGACGCTGCTCGTGCTCGCGAACGGCGCGTCGTCGAACGCCGTCGTGATCGCGCTGATGACGATCGCGTTCTTCGGCAAGGGGCTTGCGGCGGTCGGCTGGGCAGTGCTCGCCGATACCGCGCCGGAAGGCATGGTCGGCCTGAGCGGCGGCGTGTTCAACGGCCTCGGCAACATCGCGGGGATCGTCACGCCGCTCGTGATCGGCTACTTCGTCGCGCACACCGGCTCGTTCGCGGGCGCCCTGTGGTTCGTCGCCGCGCACGGGCTGATCGGCATCGCCGCGTACGCGTGGCTCGCAGGCCGCTTCGAGCGGATTCGCGTGACGCCGGCGGCGTGAGCGTCGGCACGCCGCGCGCTCCCGCTCGCGCGGCGAAGCGCGCGCCGCGTTACGCGCGGGGGATGGCCGGCGCGTCCTCGACCGCGAGCCGGTCGAGTTCGCGCAGATCGTTTTCCAGCGCCGGCGTAAGCGTCGTGCGCAGGTGATCCAGGAACGTGCGGATCTTCGCGTCGAGATAGCGGCGCGTCGCATAGACGGCATACACACTGACCGTCTGCAAACGGTACTCGGGCAGCACGCGAATCAGCCGCCCTTCGCGGATGTCGTCGAGCACGGTGTACAGCGCGACGCACGCGATACCGCGCCCGGCCCGCACCGCGACGCACAACGCGTCCGGCACGTTGACCTGGAACGGCGCCGGCTGCAATTCATAAACGGTCTCTTCGCCGTCGTTGCTCTCCAGCCGCCACTCGCTGGCCGGCGATGCGGGCGTATCGAGGCGCAGGCAGACGTGGTTCGGCAGGTCGTCCGGCGTCTTCGGCGTGCCGTGGCGCGCCAGATAGTCGTGCGATGCGACCAGCACGCTGCAGCTCGTGCCGCAGGTCTGCGCGACGTAGCCCGAATCGGGCAACTGCGACGCGGTCACGATCGACACGTCGTAGCCTTCCTCGACGAGATTCGGCATCCGTTGCGCGAGCGTCAGTTCGACCGACACGTCCGGGTTGTCTTCCTGGTAACGCACGATCGACGACACGACGTGACTCTGCCCGAGCCCCGTCATCGCATGGATGCGCATCTTGCCGCTCGGCCTCAGCAGCGCGTTGCGCGCCTCGGCGTTCGCGTAGTCGATTTCGGCGAGGATCGATTTCGCCCGCTCGAAATAGCGTTCGCCGCTTTCGGTGAGACCGAGGTGACGCGTCGTGCGATGCAGCAGACGCGTCTGTACGTGCGCCTCGAGATTCGATACCGCGCGCGACACCTGCGCGGTGGTCGCGTCGATTTCCTTGGCGACCGCGGTAAAACTGCCGGCTTCGACAACGCGCACGAACAGGCGCATGTTTTCGAGCATGTCCATTGAATTGGCTTGGGGAGTGTCGGTGGAGAAAAGGCGGCGTTCGCGTCAGAGCTGAAACGGGACGCGCGCGCGAACCACGCCAAAGCGATCACCGTGCCGGGAAACAGGCGTGAGAGCGGGCATCGCGTACGTGGTTCTGACATATCGGGGGATTCGGTCGGCCGAATTGTACGCCGCTGCAGACAAATTTGTGCAATCCCGAGGCCGCCAAGGCTTTCACCCGATGAAAGCTTTTTGCAAGATATATGCGTCGCGCGCATGCAACGCCTTGATGCGGTGCGACAATTTGTATCACGACGCGATATAATTCCGCTCTTGTCCGCGATGCGTCAGCTCGCGCCGTCATTCTTATCGCTTACCGTCCATGTCGTCAGGCTCCTCCCCGTCGCGCCGCACGCTCCGGCAGTGGCTGCACAGCTTCATTCCCCATCCGATGACGCTCGGCTGGCGCGAACGCATGCGTTCGTGCACGGGAGCACTCGTCGGCATCGCGACGGTCGGCATCACGATGCGGTTGATGCCCGGCGTGCCGGGCCTCGTGCCGCTGCTCGTCGCACCGATGGGCGCGTCGGCCGTGCTGCTGTTCGCGGTGCCCGCGAGTCCGCTCGCGCAACCGTGGTCGATCATCGGCGGCAATCTCGTCGCGGCGACGGTCGGTGTGGCGTGTGCGCAGTGGATCGCGGATCCGATCACGGCTGCCGCGGTCGCGATCGCCTTCGCGATCGGCGGCATGTTCGCGCTGCGCTGCGTGCACCCGCCGTCGGGCGCGGTGGCGCTGACGGCCGTGCTCGGCGGCCCGGCGATCCACGCGCTCGGCTTCGGCTTCGTGGTCGAGCCGATCGCGTTGCAGTCCGCGATCCTGCTGTCGGCCGCACTTCTGTACCACGCGCTGACGGGCCACCGCTACCCGCACGGCGGCGTGCGTCCCGACACGAAACCGCAGGCGGGCACGGCCGCG
This sequence comes from Burkholderia sp. JKS000303, assembly GCF_002563755.1. NCBI lineage: Bacteria > Pseudomonadati > Pseudomonadota > Betaproteobacteria > Burkholderiales > Burkholderiaceae > Burkholderia > Burkholderia sp. JKS000303. The sequence continues at coordinate 3,653,152 of NZ_PDBZ01000001.1, read as the reverse complement.
CCGGCACGCGGCGGCTTCACGCGCGGCGACCTCGACGCGGTGCTGAAGCGCCGCAGCGAATGGCTCGACGTCGATCCGGACGACCTCGAAATGCTGCTGCGCGAAACCGAGATGCAGGCATATACGCGCACGTTCGGCCAGCTCACGTGTGCCGACCTGATGACGAAGAACGCGATCGAAGTCGCCGCATCGACGTCGGTGCCGGCCGCGCTCACGCTGCTCGACCGCCATCGCGTGAAGGCGCTGCCGGTCGTCGACGGCGACGATCGCCTGATCGGCATCGTCACGCGCGCGGACCTCACGCGCCAGCTGCGTCGCCCGACGCCGCTGTGGCAGCGGCTGTCCGCGCGGCTGCCGCAGTCGTTCGGCGGCCAGCCGGCCAGCGTCGCGACCGTGATGACGCGCGACGTCGCCTCCGTACCGCAGACCATGCCGATCACGGCGCTGGTGCCGCTGTTCACGCATTCGGGCCACCACCACATCCCGGTCGTCGACGCATCGCTCCGGCTCGTCGGGATCATTACGCAGACGGATCTCGTCACCGGCCTGTACCGGCAGACGCAGATGCTCGAGGCCGCGTAACACCGGCGCAACGCGGAATGCAGGTCATTCCGCGAAAACTCGGCTATTTATATCATATTGTGATACATTCCACGCTACCGAAACCGACTGTCCGACCGACCGCAATGACCGACACCCGACGCGCACTGGCCAAAAGCGATTTTCAGCAACTGTCCGAGTTCCGCTACCAGATGCGCCGTTTCGAGCGCTTCTCCGAACGCGCCGCGCAAAGCGAAGGCGTGACGCCGCTGCAATACCTGCTGCTGTTGCACATCAAGGGCTACCCGCACCGCGAATGGGCAACCATCGGAGAAATCGCGGAACGCCTGCAGGCGCAGCATCACGGCGTCGTCGCGCTGGTGACGCGCTGCGAGGCACTCGGCCTCGTGAAGCGCAAGACGAGCGAAGCGGATCGCCGACAGGTCGAGGTTCACCTCGAGCAGGCCGGCGAAACGCTGCTTGCCCGTCTCGCGGCGATGCATCGCGCCGAGCTGACGTCGCTCAAGGACGCATTCCAGGTTCCGCAGATCGATTACTGACCCAAGCTTTACCGACCTTTTCAACTCCGATGAACGCACCACACAAACGCGATTTCTCGACCAACGAACGCCTGCCCAGGATCGCGTTGCTAGCTGCCGGGATCGGCTTGCTCAGCACGCTGGCGGCGTTCGTGCTGTTGAGCCTGATTCACCTGTTCACGAACCTGTTCTTCTTCCAGCAGTTCTCGTTCGCCGACCACTCGCCTGCCAACAATACGCTCGGCGCATGGGTAATCGTCGTGCCGGTGATCGGCGGGCTGATCGTCGGCCTGATGGCGCGCTTCGGCTCGGAGAAGATCCGCGGCCACGGCATTCCGGAAGCGATCGAGGCGATCCTGTTCGGCAAGAGCCGCATGTCGCCGAAGGTCGCCGTGCTCAAGCCGCTGTCGTCCGGCGTCGTGATCGGCAGTGGCGGCCCGTTCGGTGCCGAAGGCCCGATCATCATGACGGGCGGCGCGCTGGGCTCGCTGATCGCGCAATGCGTGCACGTGACCGCCGCCGAGCGCAAGACGCTGCTCGTCGCGGGCGCGGCCGCCGGCATGACGGCCGTGTTCGGCACGCCGGTCGCCGCCGTGCTGCTCGCGGTCGAGCTGCTGCTGTTCGAATGGCGTCCGCGCAGTTTCCTGCCGGTCGCGCTCGCATGCGCGGTGGCCGGTTTTGCGCGCGCCGTGTTCTTCGGCGCCGGCCCGCTGTTTCCGCTGACGACTTCCGCGCCCACGCCCGTCGCGCTGCTGTCGTGCATCGTCGCCGGCCTGCTGTCGGGCATGCTCGCATGCGGCCTGTCGGCTGCGCTGTACCGCATCGAAGACGGCTTCGCGAAACTGCCGGTGCACTGGATGTGGTGGCCGGCACTCGGCGCCGTCGTGATCGGCATCGGCGGCTGGCTCGAGCCGCGCGCGCTCGGCGTCGGCTATGACGTGATCGGCGACCTGCTGCACCAGCACATCGCGCTGAAGATCGCGCTCGCGCTGCTGATCGTGAAGGCCGTGATGTGGGTGGTCGCGCTCGGCTCGGGCACGTCGGGCGGTGTGCTCGCCCCGCTGCTGATGCTCGGCGCGGGCCTCGGCACCGTGCTGTCGCCGGTGCTGCCCGGCGGCGATCCGGCGCTGTGGCCGCTCGTCTGCATGGCCGCGACGCTCGGTGCGACGCTCGGCGCACCGCTGACCGCGATCGTGTTCGCGTTCGGCCTCACGCACGATGCAAACGCACTGCTGCCGCTGCTCGCAGCGACGCTCGTCGCGCACGGCTTCGCGACCGTCGTGATGAAGCGCTCGATCATGACCGAAAAGATCGCGCGCCGCGGTTATCACATCTACCGCGAATACGGCGTCGACCCGCTCGAGCGGCATGACGTGGGTGAAGTGATGACGTCCGCCGATGCGCTCGTCGCGATCGACGGTGCAACGACGCTCGACGCGGTCGAGTCGCAGTACTTCGGCGCGAAGCAGACGCACCGTGCGTATCCGGTCGTGCAGAATGGCCGCCTGCTCGGCCTCGTCGATCGTGCGACGCTCGATGCGCAGCGCGCGCAAGCCGGTGCCGGCGCGACGCTCGCGAGCGCGTTCGCCGAGCGCGAGCCCGCCGTCGCGTATGCGCACGAAACCTGCCGTGTCGTCGCGTCGCGTCTCGCGATGCTCGGCCTCGAGCGCCTGCCGGTCGTCGACGATCCGCAATCGCTGCGCATCACCGGCATCGTGTCGCGCAGCGACCTCATCAAGCCCGCGCTCCAGCACTTCGACGACGAGCAGAAGCGCGAACGCTTCCGCCCGATCGTGCCGGCCAACCTGCGCGACACCGGCACCCGCAAGCCCGGCTGACGCCGGCCGCGTGCGCAGCATGCTGCGCACCGCGCTTCCCCTGCTTCACTCCGCCTCACGAAACGGCGCGCACAGCGCGCCGTTTTTGCATTTAGCGCATTCCGTGCTTAAACTTCGTTGACAATTCAACTGACGAAAGTTTGTCATCATGGCAGGCATGCGACGGGGCCACCATTCAGCCATTCCACTTCGTCAGCCAATAAAGAAACGTCGCGGCGCAACATGCGAAGACATGCAGCACGCCGCGATCGTCCATTCGCCACATCACCGGGCAGCGAGCAGACCACACGGCGCATGACGTCGTTCGCGCGTCCTCCGGCTCGTTCGGGTCGCGCACGACGCATGTCGCGGCGCCGCAAAACGCACCGCCCTCGGGTTGACGTCCGGCAAGCGCATTAACATCTTGTTTCCGATTCACCGGAACCGCGCTCGTTCGATGCAATCTCACAGGCACGCAGTTTTGCTGCGCATCCCACTCAATCAATCACGACTCGAGGGAGATAAAACGTGAACGTGAAATACTTACCGCTCATCGCATTGACCGTGGCAATTTCTGCTCACGCGGCCGATCCGGCCGTGCAGAATGTGGGACAAAGCCAGAAACCCGCCCAAGACGTCTCCGCATGCATCGCGAAGACCTGGGCCGACAAGTCGCAGCAACAGGTGATCTCGCAGAACGTGCTCGCCAACGGCCTTGCGACCGACGTCTACGCACCGGGCCAGCAGCCGCCGAACGGCGCCGCTGCGATGATCCGTCCGGCGTGGAAGCCGGGCGCGAAGACGTGGGTCGGCGTTCGCGGCGACGCCGCTTCCGCGGGCGACATCAGCGCCTGCCTGTAAGCGCCGTGCCGGGCGGCATCGCGCCGCCCGCATGCGACAAGCCCCGCTTCGGCGGGGCTTTTTGTTTGCTACGCAGCGGCCGCTGCATGCGCGCTTCGCGCGCGGGCGTACCTGCGCGAATGCGCTTACAGGTAGCTGCAGACGTAGTCGAGCGTCTCGAGCACTTCGATGTCGAAGCGGCTCTTGCCCGGCACCGAGAACGATTCGCCGGCGCCGTAGGTTTGCCATTCGCTGCTGCCGTCGAGCTTCACGCGGCACTTGCCGGCCTGCACTTCCATCAATTCGGCCGCGTCCGTGCCGAAGTTGAGCGCGCACGGCAGGATCACGCCGAGCGTCTTGCGCGTGCCGTCCGGGAAGAGCACGGTATGCGACACGCACTTGCCGTCGAAATAGACGTTCGCGCGCTTGACGACCGATACGTTGTCGAATTGGGTTGCACTGGTCATGTGATGCCTCTGATTGCTGGATGCCGGATGGCGTGTGGTTGGAAGCCGGCCGGGTCGGCGGGCCGGCCGATATGATACCGGCTCTCGGCGCGCGTGCCGCCAGCACGCAATCGCGCGCGGAAAACGACGAAGGCACGCGACCAATAGTCAGGATCACTACATTGTTGATTGCCCGAACCTGCACGCGCGCCGCTCACCGCAATCCCTTGCGCCGCGCGGAATCGCGCAGGCAGTCGAGCAGCATCGCGGCAGCCGGCGTGAGCGGGCTGTCGCGGCGCGTGATGACCTGCACGGACACGGCCGGCAGCCGCTCGCGGATCGGCAGCACCACGAGCTGGTCGCGCGCCCACTCCACGTCCAACAGTTGTTCGGGCATCGACGCGATCAGGTCGCAGTTCGTCATCAGGCTGTGCGCGAGCCCGAAGCTCGGACATTCGACGACCCGCTGCGGCACCGGCAGCCCGTATGCGACGAATGAATTGAACAACACCTGGGTCGAGCTTTCCGGCGACGGATTCATCAGCCAGTCGGCTTCGACGAGATCGGCAAGCGACGTGGCCGACGCGAGCGGATGCCCGTTGCGCGCGACGATCAGCGACCGGCTCGCATAGAGTTCCGCGTGATCGAACTCGGCCGCGAGCAGTTCGGGCACGACGACGGCCACCGCGAAATCGAGCGAGCCGTCGTGCAGCCGCGGCAGCGCGACGCCCGGAAACCCTTCGACGAGGCTGACGCGCGCGACCGGAAAGCGCCGCCGGAACGCGCGGAATGCATCGGGCAGGATCGTCACGGCGGCGGCCGGCGTGATCGCCGCCGCGACCGAGCCCGTCATCGCGCCCTGGGCCTGCTCGATGTCGTCGCGTGCGCGCTGCATCTCGGCGACGATCAGCCGTGCGCGCACCTGCAACTGCTGGCCGAACGCGGTGAGCTGCACGCCGCGCGCGGTGCGCACGACGAGCGACACGCCGAGGGCGATCTCCAGTTCCTTCACCGCCTTCGTCAATGCCGCCGGCGACACGTTCAGGCGCCGCGCGGCCGCACGGATGCTCCCTTCTTCCGCGACGGTGACGAACGCTTTCAGCTGATGGTATTTCATGACGGCATGCGTGATTCGTGGAAACCCTGTGTGCTGCGACGCATGCCGGCTCAGGGTATTCCCGAGCGGCAACCGGTGGTGTGCACCAAAGCAATTTAGCAGCTTCTGGTGCGCAAAAGAAATTTATATGCTTGCACGTCATATGCGCGTCAAACGCCCCACCGGCCCCACAGGAGACACCATGCTGCAAGCCGTGAACCCCGTTATCCCCGGCATCGCCGCGATCGCCCCCGACCTGATCGAGGTGCGCCGCCGCATCCATGCTCATCCGGAACTCGCCTTCGAGGAAACGCTGACCAGCGATCTCGTCGCCGAGCTGCTCACGGGCTGGGGCTACGAAGTGCATCGCGGCATCGGCAAGACGGGCGTCGTCGGCGTGCTGCGCGAAGGACAAGGCACGCGCACCGTCGGCCTGCGCGCCGACATGGATGCGCTGCCGCTCGCGGAAGCGACCGGCCTGCCGTACGCGAGCCGTCACGCGAACAAGATGCATGCATGCGGCCACGACGGCCATACGGCGATGCTGCTGTGCGCGGCGCGCCACCTCGCGGCCACGCGCCAGTTTTCCGGCACGCTGAACCTGATCTTCCAGCCGGCCGAGGAGAACTTCGGCGGCGCGAAGTCGATGATGGACGATGGCCTGTTCGACCGCTTCCCGTGCGATGCGATCTTCGCGATCCACAACATGCCGGGCCGTGCGGCCGGCGACATGGCGTTCCGCAGCGGCGCCGCGATGGCATCGGCCGACCGCGTGACGATCACGCTGCGCGGCGTCGGCGGCCACGGCGCGATGCCGCACTTCGCACGCGATCCGATGTCGGCCGCGGGCAGCATCATGGTCGCGCTGCAGACGATCGTCGCGCGCGAGGTCGACGCGCAGCACGCGGCCGTGATCACGGTCGGCAGCGTACAGGCCGGCGAGACCTTCAACATCATTCCCGAAACCGTCGTGATGAAGCTGTCGGTGCGCGCGTTGAACGCCGACGTGCGCGCGCTGCTCGCGCGGCGCATCGAAGCACTCGTCAAAGGCCAAGCGGAAAGCTTCGGCGTCACCGCGGAAGTCGATTACGACTACGGTTACCCGGTGCTCGTCAACCATCCGGAGCCGACCGCCTTCGCGGCCGGCATCGCGCGCCAGATGCTCGGCGCCGAGCGCGTCGAAACCGAGGCCGCGCCGCTGATGGGCAGCGAAGACTTCGCGTTCATGCTCGAAGCGCGCCCCGGCTGCTATGCGTTCATCGGCAACGGGATCGGCAGCAAGGGCGGCTGCATGGTGCACAACCCCGGCTACGACTTCAACGACGACATCCTCGCGATCGGCGCGAGCTACTGGGTGCGCGTCGCCGAAGCCTGGCTCGCGGCCTGACGGCCGTTCCTCACGGCTCTTCATCACGCAGTTCCGCGCTTACCGGGGGAACCCCATGGAAACGTCCGCTCTTTCGTTCGCCGGCTCGCCGGCCGATGCCCGCACCGCCGCGAAGAAACGCCGCCTGATCGCGGCCGCCGCCGTCGGCAACGCGCTCGAGTTCTACGACTTCACGGTCTACAGCTTCTTTGCGATCCTGATCGGCAAGCTGTTCTTTCCCGTGCATTCGTCGTTCGGGCAGTTGATGCTCGCGGTCGCGAGCTTCGGTGTCGGCTTCGTCACGCGTCCGCTCGGCGGTCTCGTGATCGGCATGTACGCCGATCGCGCCGGCCGCAAGAAGGCGATGATCCTGACGCTGCTGCTGATGGCGCTCGGGACCCTGACGATCGCGGTCGCGCCGACCTTCGCGCAGGTCGGCATCGCCGCACCGCTGCTGCTCGTGCTCGCGCGCCTGTTGCAGGGGTTCGCATCGGGCGGCGAAGTCGGTGCGTCGACGACGCTGCTGCTCGAACAGGCGCCGCAGCACCGCCGTGGCTTCTACGCGTCGTTCCAGTTCTCCAGCCAGGGGCTCGCCGCGCTCGCGGGCGCGCTGACCGGCGTCGCGCTGACGTCGACGCTCAACGCCGCGCAGCTCGAAAGCTGGGGCTGGCGCATCCCGTTCGTGATCGGCACGCTGTTCGTGCCGATCGGCTACTGGCTGCGCCGCACCGTCGAGGAAGTGCCGGCCGCCGCGCCTGCCGCTACGCACGCATCGGAAGAAGCGGTCGTGTCGCTGCCGCTCGCCGACGTGCTGCGCCATCACGGCAAGGCCGTGTTCGCGGGCCTCGGCGTGACGATCGGCGGCACGTCGATCCACTACATCATCGTGTTCTACATGGCGATCTACGGCGTGCAGGTGCTGCACCTGCCGACCTGGCTGTCGATGACGACCGGCTGCGTCGCCGGTGCGATCCTGATGCTCGTGACGCCGATCGGTGGCCACCTGTCCGACGTCTACGGGCGCAACCGGATCGTCTGGTGGACACGCATCATGCTGATGGTCGCGATCTATCCCGCGTTCATCGCGCTGAACCGCTGGCCAGGCGCCGCATCGTTGCTGTCGATCATCGCCATCCTGTCGATCGTGCATGCGATCAACATCGGCGCGACGGGCGCAATGCTCGGCGAGCTGTTCCCGCGTGCGGTGCGGGCGACCGGCGGCGCGCTGGTGTATAGCGTGGGCGTCGCGATCTTCGGTGGCTTCGCGCAGTTCTTCGTCACGTGGCTGATCGCGGCGACCGGCAACCCGAATGCGCCTGCGTGGTATGCGATCGGGTGCGGCGTGTTCACGCTGCTTGCGATTCGCTGCATGGATGAGAAGGCGGGGAAGGCGTTGGATTGAATGGTGGGGGATGTGCGGCGCGCGGTTGACGCTGCGCGCACCTTCGGTGGACACGCCCGTGCCGCCGGTCGAGCACATCTCCGCGCGTCATAATGCACCGCTTGGCAGACCGCATGTGTCATACGCATAAGTGCTCGATATGAAGGGTCGCGTTTTATGACCACGAAATAGTGGTGGAACGACTCACCAGCGTGCAGCCACATGTTGCACGATGTCCATGCAACGCAACCGGTGCACCGCCAATCATGCCGTTCGCGTCGCCTTCAACAATCGTCTGCGTCCCGTGTTCCATGCATTCGACCGTATCGCCCTTGCGGGCGATCGCCTTGCCATCAACGACATCAGCATTCGAACCTGTCGTAACTGTGCCGCCGTGCGGCGCAAGCGTATCGCCCACCACAATGACCTGACGAGCCATCTGTTTTTTCCCTTCACGAGTGACCGCACTGCATCTCTCTGTGTTTTTATAGATCGATCATGGATATGCCCGGCATACCGGTTTCCGCATTTGGACTTCCCAGATACGTCCAGTGCACATCGCTCACGGCGACATCAACGCAATAGTCTCCGGCATGCGGAAACGTCTGCCCTTTCTCGACGAAAGCTTGACGGTCCCACCGGTTGTACAACGTTGCCATTGGATGTTCATTTGGTACACGACTTTCCCATATGCCTGTTCATCGGCCAGCGCGTGCGCCGCGTCCGCCATCGCCTGATCCGAGTTCTTCACTGACGTTGCACCGATCCTGTCCCAATAGATGTTGTCGAATTCACGCACCGTGATATCGAATCTGCCCGCCAATTCCGCGGCGATCGTCGTTTTTCCGGTTCCCGACGGGCCTACGATACACACCCTCATGTTCCCGCCGTGGTTCACTCCAGTCAGATGACAACGAATCTCATAACCGTTCTTTGCCGCAGAATTTCCAGTCCACAAATGTCAGAGAATGAGAATCCATCGTGCGTATGTTGCCGACAACAATGCCCACCGCCAGCAATGGTCGTCTAAGCCCGGTAAACGCAACAAGGCACGGGCCACCCTCACCCGTGCCTTGCCTGCGCTACGCCCCGCTCAAAACGTATGCATCATCCCCACATACGCGCCCGTCTGCGACTCGCCGGTCATCGGGCTCGTGCCCGACGTCGCATCGCGTGGCGACGCGAGCAGCGAGAAGTTCGAATTCCCGCCATTACGCACATACGCCACCGTCCCATACAGGAACGTGCGCTTCGACAGGTTGTAGGTAGTACCGAGCACGTACATGATCGCGTGGCCCGACGGATCGTGCGATGCATCGCCGCCGCCGTCGCCGACCTTCACGTAATAACCGCCCCCCGTCACGGCCCACTGCGGATTGGCCGCATAGGTCGCACCGAGCCAGTAGTGATCGGCGCGATCGGCGACGCCCGCCGGGCTGTCCGGCGCCTGGTAGTGCGTATACGCGCCCTGGATCTTGAACTTCGCCACCTTCACGTTCGCGCCGACGAAATACTCGCGCGACGCGGTGAAGATGTTGCTGAACTTGCCGTTGTTGTCGCGCAGTTCGTCGTAGATGCCCCGCACGTCGAGCAGCGCCGAGTGATACGACAGCATGATCCCGTCCGAGCGGCCGAAGTCGTCGGCCGCGCCGTAGTTGAAACCGCGCGACTGATTGCCGAACGCGTATTGCGCCTGCACGTCGAAACCGCCGATCACCGGGCTGTGATACTCGATGTTGTTGCTGCTCTGTTGCCAGTTGCGGCCGCGCACGAGCGATGCGGACGAAAACGCCTGCTGGACGAACGGATCGAATTCCCACACGCCGTCGCTGTCGATGAAGAGGTTGCGGCCGGCCTGCAACTGGCCCCAGGTTTCGCTCTTCAACCCGACATACGCGCGGCGCGACCACATGCGCCCGCCGCCCGTCTGGCCGTTCATCACCTGGAATGCGGTTTCGAGGTTGAAGACGGTTGACATGCCGCCACCGAGATCCTCGACGCCCTTCAGGCCGAACATGCTGGTGCCCCAGTCGCCGCTTTCGGCACTCCAGCGTGTCGCGCTACCGCCGTTCGGCTGAGCGATGTGGTTCAGGTATTCGACGCCGCCGTCGATCCGGCCGTACAGCGTCACGCTTGTCTGTGCGAATGCGGCTGCGGGCGTGGCAGCCGCAATCAGCCATGCGAAATGTTTGAGTCGCAAAATGATGCCCCCTCGGAGTCTCGACCGTCCGGCGCGCACCCCATGCGCGCGCCGGCGGCCCGTTCACCCGCGATCGATCGAAAAACGTCCGGGGCCGGCCGCGCAAAGCGCAAGCAGGCCGCCCGAGATCGCGATGTTCTTGTAGAAATGAATCATGTTGTTGATCTGCTCGCCGCCCGTCATCGTCCAGTAGCGGTGGCCGATGAGCGCGGTGCCGATCGTGTACAGCGCAAGCAGCAGCGCGAGCGGTCGCGTCTGGAAGCCGACGAGGATCGCGATGCCGACGAACAGCTCCATCACGACGGCGATCGCCGCCGAAATGATCGGCGCCGGCGCGCCCTCGGTTCCCATGAACGCGATCGTGCCGGAGAAGTCGACGATCTTCTTCCAGCCGAACATCACGAACAGGATCACGAGCAGGATTCGGGACAGCAGCAGCAGCACATCGCGCTGGGACGCGAGAAACGGTTGATTCGGTGTCATGGTGTGATCAACGAAAACGATGCGCACGCGCGCGCACCGGATTGCCAACGAACCAGGACGGGCGGCCGCCTGCGCCGCCTGCCCTCCTCTGCAACAACCGGCATCGGGTTCCGCCCGATGTGCTGTGCCCCTCCTCTCGTCAGTGTTGCCTGCTTCGTGCCGCGTGCTGCCGGCGTCAACGCGCCTTCGCGACGTCCTGCTCGGTCACCTTCGCGGCCGGATTGCCGAACTGCGCGGTCAGGTAGTTCGTCAGCGCGGCGATCTGTGCATCCGACAGTTCGTTGCGGAATGCAGGCATCGCGACATCCTCGCTGCCGGCCTTGCGCTGCACGCCGTTCAGGATCACCTGGACCAGGTTGGCCGGGTTCGACGCACCCACCGTCGAGTTGTGGAACAGCGACGGGTAGTAACCGTCCGGCGTGCCCTTGCCCTGCATCTGGTGGCACGTCGCGCAGTTGCCGAGATACAGCCGCGCCGGATCGATGCCCGACGACGCGAGCGCCACGCCGCGCAGCTTCAGCCCGTCCTCGGCCGGCTTGCCCCACGACGAGCGCGACTGCTTCGCGCTGCCGTCGGCCACGGCCGGCACCGTGCGGATGTACGTCGCGATCGCGCCGATGTCGGCGTCGGTCATCTTCGAGAAGCTGTGCTCGACGGCTTCGGCCATCGGACCGGCCGCCTGCGCGACGCCCGGCACGCTGCCGGTACGCAGGTACTGGACGAGCTGCTGCTGCGTCCAGCCGCCGATCCCCGCGTTCGGGTCGGACGTGATGTTGTAGCCGTCCCAGCCCGCGAGCACCGAACCCGACAGGAAGCTGCCGCCCGTCTCGTCGAGCGACTTCTCCTGCATCGCGACGCCGCGCGGCGTGTGGCACGTGCTGCAGTGCGCGAGGCCCTGCACCAGGTACGCACCGCGATTCCACTCGGCGCTTTGCGCAGGCTTCGGCTGGTAGGCGCCGTCCTTCAGGAACAGCCAGTTCCAGATCGTCAGCGGCCAGCGCATGCTCAGCAGCGCGGGAATCTCGTTCTTCGGCGGCGCCTGCTTGACCGGCTCGACACCGTGCATGAAGTACGCGTACAACGCCTGCACGTCGTCGTCGTTGACCTTCGCGTACGACACGTACGGCATCGCCGGATACAGGTTGTCGCCGTTCTTCGCGACGCCGTGGCGCACCGCTCGCTCGAAGTCCTCGAACGTCCAGTTGCCGATGCCGGTGTCCGGGTCGGGCGTGATGTTGCTCGAATAGATCTTGCCGAGCATCGGCACCGGCATCCCGAGACCGCCCGCGAACGGCTTGCCGCCCTTCGCGGTGTGGCACGCCATGCAGTCGCCCGCGATCGCCAGATATTCGCCGCGCTTGATCTGCGCGGGATCGGCCGAGTCGGCCGCGCGCACGAGACCGGGCAGCGCGAGGCACCCGGCGAGGAGGAAGGTGAGAGTAGATTTCCGCACGGTCAGACTTCCTTCTTCAGCGTGTCCGACATCCGCAGCGCAAGCGCCGCGATCGTCAGCGTCACGTTCACCGTACCGACGGTCGGCATCGTCGAGCTGCTCGAGATGAACAGGTTCGGATGGTCGAACGTGCGGCAGTCCTTGTCGACGACCGAGTCGCGTGCGTCCGCGCCCATGATCGTCGCACCCGTGATGTGGTTGTTCGGCGCGAACTCGTCGTTGAACACGACTTCCGTGCCGCCCAGCACCTTCGCGGCCGTCGCATAGACTTCACGCGTATGCGCGGCGCCGCGTCTCACGTAGTCGTCGATCGCGTACGTGATTTCCGGGCGCGGAATGCCGATCGCATCGGTGGCCGTCTTGCTCGGCACGATGCGGTTCTCGGGTTGCGGCAGGATTTCGTGGAAGCAGTCGAACTGCACGTAGCGCGCGGAGCGGTCGCGGATCTGTGCGTCGAGCTCGTCGGGCTTCATCAGCTTGCCCGCCTTGAAGATCTTCTGCGTCTCCTGGTTGATGCGCGACATGTTCGACAGGTGGATCTTCTTCGCGGCCTCGGTCGCCCGGAACGGGCCGTCGCGGAAACCGATCAGCGACGTCATCTCCTGCGGGCCGCGGCCCGGCCACAGCTTGTCGCTCGCGTAGAACGACACGCCCGTGCCCGGGTGGTCCATCAGGTTGCGCCCGACCATGTCGGAGCTGTTCGCGACGCCGTTCGGGAAATCGCGGTTTGCCGACATCAGCAGGATCTTCGGCGTCTCGATGCCGTTCGCGGCCACCACGAAGTACTTGCCTTCGACGCGATGGTCGGCGCCCGTCTTGTCCTTGTAGATCGCGGCGACGATGCGCTTGTCCGGGCCCGTCTCGAGCTTGTAGACGACCGCGCTGTCGATCAGCTTCGCGCCGGCCTGCTCCGCCTTCTCGACGTGCACGATGCCGTTGTACATCGCGCCGATCGGGCAGATCGGCATGCAATTGTTGTTCCCGCAACAAGTCGGCCGGCCGTCGTACGGGCGGCTGTTGCGCGCGACCGGCTCGGTCACCACGTGGAACTTCGGGTCATAGCCGTTCAGCGCGCTCTTGATCGTCTGCTCGTTGAACGACAACGGCAGCGGCGGCATCGGGTACGGCTCCTTGCGCGGCGAGTACAGGTCTTCCTCGGGGCCGGGGCCCCACACGCCGAGTTCTTCCTCGGCGCGCTGATAGTAATGCTCGAGATCGTCGTACTGGATCGGCCAGTCGCGAGCCACGCCGTACACCGTCTTCATCTTGAAGTCGTTCGGGATGAAACGCCACGCCGACGCGGCCCAGTGCCACGTCGTGCCGCCCACCGCGCGGATGTACTGCGAGTTGAACTTGTGCTCGCCCTTCAGGATCAGGTAGTCGTTCGGCGGGCCGTATTCCGGATGCGGCGCCCACGGGCTCGACGGGTACGGCGCCATGAAGTCGGTCTTGTCGGGCTGGTTCCGAAAGCGCTCGACGATATCGCCACGCGGCATGCGCGGACCCGCTTCGAGCAGGATCACCGACTTGCCCGCCATCGCGAGCTGGTGCGCGACGATCGCGCCTGCGACACCGGACCCGACGACGACGACGTCGGCCTTTTGCGTATCGGTATCGGCCATCAGGCTTGCCTCTCGATCGGTTTTTCGGCCCAGAAGCCGGGTTTGTTGGGGCAATACGAAGGGATCACGAGCGTATCGGACACGACGCTGAACATTAATGCTTCTTCGTACGTAATCACGACGTTGTCGACGATGCCGAGATACCACGCTTCGAGGATCGTCAGCGCGGTGGCTTCCTGATCGGGACTCAGCGAGCCGGACGCGAGTGCGCCGGCGAGTTGCGACAGACCGTCTGCCGTCTTGAACGAGCCCTTCTGCAATGCCTGCAGGAAGCGCTCGCCGAGCACGCGGCTCAGCCCTTTCTTGCCTGTCAGTGCTTCGGAGAGCGTCATGAACGTATCGAGCGGCGCGGTGCCGGGATTGTCGGCCAGGGCCCGCAACGCCAGTGAGCCGGTGAGGCCCGCCGCCGTCAGCGCCAGTGCGCCCTGCAGCCATTGACGCCGCGTGATGCCGCTTGCGGCTGCGTCGTTATCGCGACGCGAGTGGGGAGTGTTGTCGTTGTGCATGTTTCCTTTTCTCTCGAACACCGGATTCGGGAAAACCACGCTTGATAATTCTCAAACATTGGCGCGGCCCTGAAATGTACGCGCACAAATCGGATCGGACAATGGCTTTATAGTCCATTAAATGTTCCGCATTCCGAGACAATCGACATTTCGCTGCATCTTTGTGTCGTCGACGCGACAATTCTGCATCGGGATGCCGTGTGTCGCAAGCCGACGACACGCTGCATCCCGTCATCCGCTCATATGCGCGTCGGTTAGAATCGCGTGCAATCAAACAGAAAGCTTCCCTCCGAGGGCATCGAGCGATGAAGCAGCGCGACAAACACAACAACACGAATCAATCCAATTCCAATCACACCACCCGGCTGCTCCTGCGCATCGGCGCGGTGGCGGCGCTCGGCGCCGCGGCCGCACTGTCACTGCATGCGGGCGCGGCTCGCACCGTGAGCGTGTCGCCGCAAGGCACCGTCACCGAGGTCCGGCAAAGCGTCGTCAAGTTCGACGAAGCGATGGTTGCGTTCGGTTCGGCGTCCGCGCCGAGTCCCGCGCGCATGACCTGCAACGATGCCGCTGCCGCGCGCGGCCAGGGTCACTGGCTCGACGACAAGACCTGGGTCTACGATTTCGAGAACGACCTGCCGCCGGGCGTACGCTGCTCGGTCGCACTCAACGACACGCTGCGCTCGGTCGCCGGCAATGCGGTGAGCGGCCCGCGCCGCTTCACGTTTCAAACGGGCGGCCCGTTCCCGGTGACGGTGCGCCCCGGCTCGCGCGAGATCGAGGAACGCCAGGTCTTCGTGCTGAAGCTGAACGGCCCGGCCGAACCGCGCTCCGCACTCGCGAACATCTGGTGCGAAGCGGCCGGCATCGGCAACCGCATCCCCGTCACGGCCGCCGACGACGACACCCGCACCGCGCTGCTCGATCACTTCGGGCTGAAGAAGGACGCCGCGCGCGTGCTCACGCTGTCGTGCGCGCAGGCGCTGCCGGCCAGCGCGAAGATGCAGCTCGTCTACGGCAAGGGCGTGGCAAGCCCGAGCGGCATCGCGAACGAAACCGAGCGGCGTTTCGACTTCACCGTGCGCGCACCGTTCGCCGCGAGCTTCTCGTGCGAACGCGAGAACGCGAAGGCGCCCTGCACGCCGCTGCGTCCGCTGACGCTGTCGTTCAACGCGCCGATCTCGCGCAAGAACGCCGAAGCGATCAAGCTGCGCGGTCCTGACGGTTCGCTTTCGCCGACCTTCGCGGCCGACGACCACAGCGACGAAGTGACGACCGTTACGTTCACTCCGCCGCTGCCCGCGCAGGCCAACCTGACGATCGAGCTGCCGTCCGGGTTGCGCGACGTGACCGACCGCTCGCTCGCGAACGCCGACCTGTTCCCGCTCGCGACGCGCACCGCGCCGATGCCGCCGCTCGCGAAATTCTCGTCGGGCACTTTCGGCATCGTCGAGCGCTTCGCCGAACCCGATACGCCCGCGCTCGTGCCGGTCACGCTGCGCAACGTCGAAGCCGATCTCCATATCGCCGGCCTCAACGCGGGCGGTGCGCAATTCGCAAACCTCAAGGTCGAGAACGACACCGCGATCCGTCAGTGGATGCGAACCGTCGACCGCTTCGACAACTGGTCGATGACGGCCGGCACGATCGACGAGCGCATGCCGGGTTTGCTGCGGCGCAAGGGCCAGCATCCCGTCTACGTGCCGCTCGAAGCCGGCGAAAAGATGCCCGCGCCGCAGGACCGGCGCATCGACGTGCGCTCGCTGTCGCTGCTCGCCGGCGAACCGGGCGCGCAGGCGCTGACGCTGCCGAAGGCCGATCCGAAGACGCTGCGCCCGTTCGAGATCGTCGGCGTGCCGATCGACAAGCCCGGCTTCTACGTGCTCGAACTCGCGTCGCCCGCGCTCGGCCGCTCGTTGCTCGCGAAACCGTCGAGCATGTACGTGCGCACCACGGTGCTCGTCACGAACCTCGGCGTGCATCTGAAACAAGGCCGCGAAAACAACCTCGTGTGGGTCACGACGCTCGACAAGGGCAAGCCCGTGCCGAACGCGCAAATTCGCGTCTCGGATTGCAACGGCGACGAGATCGCGGCCGGCAAGACCGACGCGCAGGGCCTGCTGAAGATCGACGGCCCGTTCGAGCCGAAGCATGAATGCAAGTCGTCGGAACAACGCTTCGACGACTACTTCGTGTCCGCACGCGTCGACGACCCGAAGACCGGCCCCGACATGGCGTTCGTCAGCTCGAACTGGAACCGCGGGATCGAATCGTGGCGCTTCAACGTGCCGACCGACAACGACAGCGCGCCGACGGTGCGCGCACATACCGTGTTCGACCGCACGCTGCTGCGCGCCGGCGAAACCGTGTCGATGAAGCATTTCCTGCGCACCGAGACGCTGCAAAGCCTCGCGTTCCCGTCGCAATACCCGACGCGCGTGACGATCCGCCATCTCGGCTCGGACCAGACGTACAAGCTGCCGCTCACGTGGACGGCCGACCATAGCGCCGACACGCAGTTCACGCTGCCGCCGGCCGCGAAGCTCGGCGAATACAGCGTGTCGCTCGAAGGCGGCCCGGACGATGCGCCGACCACCAGCTACTACAGCGGCAGCTTCCGCGTGGAGGCGTTCCGCCTGCCGGTGCTGAAAGGGTCGATCAGCGCGCGCGACGCGCAGAAGAGCCCGCTCGTCGCCGTGAAGGAAGCACCGCTCGCCGTGCAGATCGACTACGTGTCGGGCGGCGGCGCATCGAACCTGCCCGTGCAGGTGTCGGCGCTGATGAAGTGGGCATCGCCGCCGTTCGCGGATCGCTTCGAGGACTTCAGCTTCTCTCCGTATCGCCCCGACACGAGCGACGGCAACGCCGACGACGATTCGCAGGACGGCGACAACGCGTCGTCGTCGAACAGCGACCCCGATGCGACGAAGCTGATCGCGGACAAGCTGCCGCTGACGCTCGATCGCAACGGCGCGGGCTCCGTCACGCTCAAGGGGCTGCCCGACGTCGACGCGCCGAAGCGCATCGCGCTCGAGGCGACGTTCGCGGATCCGAACGGCGAAGTGCAGACGATCCGCGGCGACACGATCCTGTGGCCGGCCGCGGTGGCGGTCGGCATCAAGGCCGGCCATTGGGTGTCGGTCGGCCAGCGCGTGCCCGTGCAGGCGCTGGCGGTCGACCTGCAGGGCAAGCCGCGTGCGTCGGTGTCGATCGAGATCAAGGGCGTCGCGCACGTCACGACGTCGTCGCGCAAGCGGATGGTCGGCGGCTTCTACGCATACGACAACAAGAGCGACACGCGCGACCTCGGCGTGCTGTGCTCGGGCAAGACCGACGACAAGGGCCGCATGGCCTGCGACGCGACGCTCGAGCAAGCCGGCAACGTGCAACTGATCGCGGTCGCGAAGGACGGCGACGGCCGCGCGTCGAACGCATCGACGTCGGTGTGGGTCACGCGCGAGGACGAACTCTGGTTCGGCGGCGACAACACCGACCGGATCGACGTGATTCCCGAAAAAACCTCGTACGAACCGGGCGAAACCGCGCGCTTCCAGGTGCGCATGCCGTTCCGCTACGCCACCGCCCTCGTCGCGGTCGAGCGCGGCGGCGTGATGGAAACGCACGTCGTGCAACTGAACGGCAAGAACCCGACCGTCGACCTGAAGGTCGGCGAATCGTGGGGGCCGAACGTGTACGTGTCGGTGCTCGCATTGCGCGGCCGGATTCGCGAAGTGCCGTGGTACTCGTTCTTCACGTGGGGCTGGAAGGCGCCGGTCGAATGGGCGCGCGCATTCTGGCGCGAAGGCCGCCACTACGAAGCGCCGACCGCGTTCGTCGACCTGTCGAAGCCCGCGTTCCGCTACGGCCTCGGCGAGATCAAGGTCGGCACGGGCGTGCATCGTCTCGGCGTGACCGTGACGACCGACGCCACGCGCTACACGGTGCGCAGCAAGGCACAGGCGCACGTGAAAGTGACGCTGCCGAACGGCCAGCCCGCACCGGCCGGCACGCAGATCGCGGTCGCGGCCGTCGACGAGGCACTGCTCGAACTGATGCCGAACAACAGCTGGGACCTGCTCGACGCGATGTTGCAGCGTCGCGCATACGGCGTCGAAACGGCCACCGCGCAGATGGAAATCGTCGGCCGCCGCCACTTCGGCCGCAAGGCCGTGCCGGCCGGCGGCGGCGGCGGCAGCGCGCCCACGCGCGAGCTGTTCGACACGCTGCTGCTGTGGAACCCGCGCGTGACGCTCGACGCGAACGGCAGCGCGACCGTCGACGTACCGCTGAACGACGCGCTCACGCGCTTCCGGATCGTCGCGATCGCGGCGGTCGGCGCCGATCGCTTCGGCACCGGCAGCACGTCGATCCGCAGCACGCAGGATCTGCAGCTGATCTCCGGCCTGCCGCCGCTCGTGCGCGAAGGCGATGCGTTCCGCGCGCAGGTCACGCTGCGCAACACGACCGACCGTGCGATGCAGGTCGTCGTGACGCCGCGCGTGACGGGCCTCGATGTCGCGCCGCAAACCGTATCGCTCGCGGCCAACGCGGCGACCGAGGTGGCATGGACGATCACTGTGCCCGAGCAGGCGCTCGACGCGGCCGGCGCGCTGAACTGGCGCATCGAGGCGGCCGAGCAAGGCGGCAAGCGCGCGTCCGATGCGCTGGCCGTCGCGCAGAAGGTCTTGCCCGCGCTGCCGGTCACCGTGCAGCAGGCCACGCTCGCGCAGGTCGACGGCACGCTGACGGTGCCCGTGTCGGCGCCGGCCGGCGCGGTCGACAACGCACAGGGCACGCCGCGCGGCGGCATCGCCGTGTCGCTGCAGTCGAAGCTCGCGGACGGCCTGCCCGGCGTGCGGCGCTGGTTCGAACGCTATCCGTACCGCTGCCTGGAACAGCAGGCGTCGCGCGCGATCGGCCTGCACGACCCGGCGCAATGGCAGGCGCTGGTGGCGCGCATGCCCGTCTACCTCGACAGCGACGGGCTCGCGAGCTACTTCCCGCCGTCGTCCGACGATTCGCACTACGGCAGCCCGACGCTGTCGTCGTACCTGCTGGTGGTGTCCGACGAGGCGAGCCGCCTCGACCCGCGCTTCGCGCTGCCGGAAGACATGCGCACGCAGCTGGAAACCGGGCTCGCG
This sequence comes from Burkholderia sp. JKS000303, assembly GCF_002563755.1. Classification (NCBI taxonomy): domain Bacteria; kingdom Pseudomonadati; phylum Pseudomonadota; class Betaproteobacteria; order Burkholderiales; family Burkholderiaceae; genus Burkholderia; species Burkholderia sp. JKS000303. The sequence goes on along the minus strand of NZ_PDBZ01000001.1, from coordinate 3,633,722 downwards.
CGCTTCGTCGACGGCCGCATCGAGCGCAACACCTGGGCGCCGCGCCAGGATCGCGACCTGCGCAAGCTCGCCGCGGTCGAGGCGCTGTCGCGTTACGGCGCCGCCCAGGGCCGCATGCTCGGCTCGATCGAGATCGCGCCGAACCAGTGGCCGACGTCGGCGCTGATCGACTATCACGCGATCCTCACGCGCGTGAAGGACATCCCGCAACGCGACGAGAAACGCGCGCAGGTCGAGCAGATCCTGCGGGCGCGCCTCACGTACCAGGGCACGCAGCTCGTGTTCTCGACCGCACGCGACGACGACCTGTGGTGGCTGATGACGAGCAACGAGACCAATGCCGCCCGTCTCGCGCTCGAATTCGCCGGCGACCCGGCGTGGAAGGACGAGATGCCGCGCGTGACCGCCGGCCTGCTCGCGCTGCAACGCCAGGGCGCATGGCAGACGACGACGTCGAACGCACTCGGCCTGCTCGCGGTCGAGCGCTTCTCGCGCACTTACGAGAGCACGCCCGTCACCGGCACGACGAAGGTCGCGCTCGGCGGCAACGAGCGCGCGATCTCGTGGTCGCAGACGCCCGCACCCGCCGATACCCCGGCGTCGGCCACGGCCGCGACGCGTGCGGCCACGGCACGCAGCGTGCTGATGTCGTGGCCGCGCGCGTCGCAGGCGCCGGCCACGCTGTCCGTCACGCAGGACGGCACGGGCCGCCCGTGGGCAACCGTCGAGAGCCTCGCGGCCGTGCCGCTGCGCACGCCGTTCGCGGCCGGCTACCGGATCACGAAGACGATCACGCCCGTGTCGCCCGCCGTCAAGGGCGCGCTCACACGTGGCGACGTCGTGCGCGTGCATCTCGACATCGATGCGCAGAGCGACATGACGTGGGTCGTCGTCAACGACCCGATCCCGTCCGGCGCGACGATCCTCGGCTCGGGCCTCGGCCGCGATTCCGAAGCCGCGACCCAGGGCGAGAAGACGCCGGACGGCGCGTGGCCGTCGTTCATCGAACGCGACTTCGACGGCTACCGCGCGTATTACGACTATTTGCCGAAGGGCAAATTCTCGGTCGAATACACGGTGCGGCTGAACAACGTCGGTACGTTCGGGTTGCCGCCGACGCGTGTCGAGGCGCTGTACGCGCCGTCCGTGTACGGCCTGTGGCCGAACCCGCCGATGACCGTGAAGCCGGCCGACGCGAACAAGCCGTGAGCAAGCGATGATCGATCCGGTATTGCCGCGGCCGGCGCGTTTCGCCGGCCGCGTATTCGTCGCCGTCGTGCTCGCCGCGCCGCTCGTCGCGCATGCGCTGCCCGGCTACGACGACGTGCGCCGCAACTGGCGCAGTTCCGACTGGGTGCTGCTCGCGCGCGACGGCACGCCGCTGCAGCGCACGCGCGTCGACCTCATCGAACGTCGCGGCGACTGGGTGTCGCTCGCCGACGTGTCGCCCGCATTTCGCGAGGCGATCGTCGTGTCGGAAGACAAGCGTTTCTACGAACACAGCGGCGTCGACTGGCGCGGGATCGCCGGCGCGGCGTGGGGCAATCTGTGGAACGAGCGCACGCGCGGCGCGTCGACCGTGACGATGCAGCTCGCCGGGCTGCTCAGCGATTCGCCGCGCCGCTCGGGCCAGCGCTCCTTGCCGCAGAAGGCCTCGCAGGCGGTGAACGCGCTGCTGCTCGAACGCGGCTGGCGCAAGGACCAGATTCTCGAGGCGTATCTGAATCTCGTGCCGTTTCGCGGCGAGACGGTCGGGCTCGCCGCGCTGTCGCAGGTGCTGTTCGGCAAGGCGCCGTCCGGCCTCGACGCACGCGAGTCCGCGATCGCCGCCGCGCTGGTGCGCGCGCCCAACGCCGCACCCGCGAAGGTCGCCGAGCGCGCGTGCCGGATCCTGCGCGACATGCACGCCGGGCAGGCGTGCGCGTCGCTCGACGGCTACGTGCAGCTCGTGACCGCGCGCCCGGCCAACGCCGTGCGCGACGACGGCGCCGCGCTCGCCCCGCACTTCGCACGACGTATCGCGGCCGAGGTCAGGCCGAAGGCCGGCGCGCAGGTGCGCACGACGCTCGATGCGCCGCTGCAGCGCTTCGCGCGCGACACGCTGACGCGCGCGCTGACCGAGCTCAACGCGCCCGCGCACCGGCGCAACGTGCAGGATGGCGCGGTCGTCGTGATCGACAACGCGACCGGCGAGATTCGCGCGTGGGTCGGGTCATCGGGGGCGCTGTCGAACGCGCGCGACGTCGACGCCGTACTCGCGCCGCGCCAGGCCGGCTCGACGCTCAAGCCGTTCCTCTATGCGCAGGCGATCGACGAGAAACGGCTGACCGCCGCGTCGCTGCTCGACGACGCGCCGATCAACCTCGCCGCCGGCGGCGGCCTGTACATTCCGCAGAACTACGACAAGGACTTCAAGGGCTGGGTGAGCGTGCGCAGCGCGCTCGGCGGCTCGCTGAACGTGCCGGCCGTGCGCACGCTCGTGCTCGTCACGCCGCATCGCTTCGCGCGCACGCTGACCGCGCTCGGGTTGCCGCTCGCGCAGGAAGGCGACTATTACGGCTTCAGCCTCGCGCTCGGCAGCGCGGACGTCACGTTGCTGTCGTTGACCAATGCGTATCGCGCGCTCGCGAACGGCGGCGTCGCACGCAAGACCGTCGACCTGCCCGCGGCGGCGCCCGCTGCCGGCGCATCGGCCCCGACCGCCACGACGACACGCGCGGATGGCGGCCCGCGCGTGTTCAGCGAAGCGGCCACCTTCATCGTCACCGACATCATCTCGGACAACAACGCGCGCGTGCGCACGTTCGGCTTCGACAACCCGCTCGCGACGCGCTTCTTCTCGGCGGTCAAGACCGGCACGAGCAAGGACATGCGCGACAACTGGACCGTCGGCTTCACGTCGCGCTACACGGTCGGCGTGTGGGTCGGCAATGCGGACGGCTCGCCGATGTGGGACGTGTCGGGCGTGACGGGCGCGTCGCCGGTCTGGTCGGCCGTCGTCGGGTATCTGCACCGCGACCTGCCGAGCCGTGCGCCGCGCCCGCCTGCCGGTGTCGAAATGCGCCGCATCACGTTCGAACGCGACGTCGAGCTGTCGCGCAACGAGTGGTTCCTCACGGGGACGGCGCTCGACACGATCCGGCTCGCCGCGCCCGTCACGCCGGGCAAGGACGGCGCACGCGCGCCGCTGACGATCGGCACGCCGACCGACGGCACGATCTTCGCGATCGATCCGGACATTCCGCCGAAGAACCAGCGGATCTGGTTCGAGCGCGCGTCCGGAAACGCCGGCCGCTTTGCATGGCGGCTCGACGACAAGGTGATCGGCCACGCCGACCGCGTCGCATGGATGCCGTGGCCGGGCCGGCACCGGCTCGAACTCGTCGACGCGCGGGGCAACGTCGCGGATGCGATCGGCTTCGAGGTGCGCGGCGCGTTCGCGAAACCGGCCGCGCGCAAACCCTGAGTGCGTGAGCCGGCCGCTTACTGGCCGGCTGCGTTCGCCTTCGGCGCCGGCGCGGAGAAGTCGATGACGGGCGCGGTCGAGATCGCCGCCTCGTTCGCGACGCTGAAATTCGGGCGCGGCTGGTAGCCGAAGATCCGCGCGATCACGACACCGGGGAACTGGCGGATCTGCACGTTGTACTGCTGCACCGTCTTGATATAGCGGCCGCGCGCGACCGCGATGCGGTTTTCGGTACCTTCGAGCTGCGTCTGCAGGTCGCGAAACGCCTCGTTCGCCTTCAGTTCCGGATAACGCTCCGACACCACCATCAGCCGGCTCAGCGCGCCCGACAATTCACCCTGCCGCTGATCGAACGCCGCCAGCGCGGCGGGATCCTTCGCCATCGCCGGCGTCATCTGCACGCTGCCCACGCGCGCTCTGGCCGATGCGACCTCGGTCAGCACGCGCGCCTCGTGCGACGCATATCCCTTCACGGCCGCGGCCAGGTTCGGCACCAGGTCGGCGCGCCGCTGATACTGGTTCAGCACCTCGGACCACGCCGCGTTGACGTCCTCGTCCGACGACTGAATCGCGTTATAGCCGCAACCGGCGAGCGGCGCGAGCACGCAGCACACGAGCAGGATTCGAAACCATTTCATTGCTTGATGTTTCCCGTTGAACGCCCCGGCCGGAGCGGTAAGTAAAAAGGACTGGCGCGGCAACGCCACAGACGGCGGCTACCAGCGGCCCGATGCCCCACCGCCGCCGCTCGACCCGCCACCGCCGCGGAAGGAGTCGGACGAACCGGAGCTGGACGAACGCGAGCCGGACGACGGCCATTTGAAGCCGGACGACGCGGACCTGCCGGACGACGACCCGCCGCCCGTCAGTTTGTCGACGATCCACAGGATCGCCACCACCACGAAGCAAACCGCCACCAGGACCTCGCCGGGCGAATAGCCCATCAGATGCCCGATCCCGATCAGCGTCAGCAACGTCCCGCCGATGATCGCCGTGTACTTGCGGATGCGTGCGGAACGCACGACGCCGATGCCGAGCAGCCATGCACCGACACCGACGCCCGTCGGAACGATCGCCAGCGCGCTCAGGATCGCTTCGACATCGCCGTGGAAGATCGCGCCGACCGGCAGCATCGCAGCCGGCACGATCGTCGCGACGAGGTAACTGACCGGCAACATCACCTGCCAGCGCAGCTTGCGCCACTCGGTGAGCGCGCCCAGCGCGACGCCGATCAGCCCGAGCAGCAACCAGAACATGAAGCTGCCCATGTCGGCCGGCGGCAGGTCCGGCAAGCCGTTCGACAGCCGCCGCGTGTCGCGGGACGACGCGAGCGCCGCTTCGTCGCCGGCCGGCGTGCTGTCCGATGCCGCCGTTTCCGGCGGCGTCATCTCGCGCACCAGCGCATCGACCGCGTCGCTCACGCCGGCTTCGATCCGCTTCTCGCGAAACGCCGGCGCGATGCGCTCGCGGATGATCCGCCCGGCGACGAGGTCCGGAATCGCGCCTTCGAGGCCATATCCGACCTCGATCCGAACGGTGTGATCGTTGAGCGCGGCAACGAGCAGCAGCCCGTTGTCGATCTTGCTCTGGCCGAGACGCCATTTTTCGAACACCGCGGTCGCGAATTGCTCGATCGTCGAATGACCGGTCGAGCCGACCAGCAGGATCGCCATCTGCACGCCAAGCTGGCGCTCCAGATCGGCGAGGCGCCCGGTCAGCTCCGACGCGCACGCGGCGCTCAGCGCGCCCGTCATGTCGGTCACGCGGCCTTTCAGCGGCGGCGGTGCTTCGGGATCGTTCGCGACGGGATAGGCCGCTGCGGTCGCCACGTCCGTGCAGGCCGACGGCGCTCCGGCTACCAGCGGAATGGCGCCACTGCCATTGCCATCGCCGCCGCCGGCATTGGTGACGGCGTCGGCCGACGCGGCGAACGCCGTGCCGCAAAGGAACGCCGCGCCTGCCAGCAGCCCGGCCGCCAGCACCGCCCTGGCCATGCCGCTGGCGCCGGCATGGCCGCGCAGGCGTGCGGTTCGCAGCGGATTGCGGGAAGTACCTGCCATCGAAACCGGAGCGCCGTTGCAATCCGGAAGGCCTGGCCGGCCCGTCAGTCGTTTCAGGTTCATGTCGGCAACCACACGCGTGTTCCGTCGGAAACAGCGCGTTCTCTCGTCGTTTTTTAATCGTCCCGCAGCATAACCAATTGCGAAGGGAATCGAAAGGTTCCGGGTCCGAGCGGTTACGGGTTGCCGCGATGCCGTTCCCGTTCCTACGCCCAAACGGGGCAAAGGCCGCCCGTCGGCGCCTCCTGCCCGCGATCCGCCAGTAAAACGGCCAGGCACTGCCCGAATCCGGGACCTAGAATATGAACGGCGCCGCGCCCTGCGACGCCCACCGGTTGCCCCTTCTTGCGCTTGCCCGCGACCATGAACCTTCGTCATCCGCGTTTCATCCGCCCTGCGCTGGGCACCGTCTGCGCCGCAACGCTCGCAACCCTTGCGGCCTGCAACGGCGACGCGTGCTTCGGCGTGGACGTCTGCTTCAACGACAACACGCAGACCGTCGCGCTGTCCGGCACGGCCGCCACCGGCGACGCGCTCGCGAGCGCATCGGTGACGGTCAGTTGCGCGCAAGGCTCGGCGACGACGCTGACCGACGGCGGCGGCAACTACCGCGTCACCGTCAACGCCACGCTTCCATGCGTGATTACCGTCGCATCGGGCGGCACGAGCCTGCACTCGCTCACGTATGCGGGCGGCACCTTCAACACGACGCCCGAGACCGAGCTGCTGCTCGTCTATCTCGCCGCGCAGCTCGGCACGAACACGGCCGGGTTGATCGGCAACTTCCAGGGCAATGCGCACTTCCAGCAGGTGATGGACAACGCGAACACGGTGCAGGCCGCGCAATCGGCGGTGGTGACGAATCTGCAGCAGCGCTATGCGGTCACGCTGTCGACACCGGCGTTCCTGACGACGCCGTTCGTGGTCGGGCAACCGGGTGTCGACAGCGATCTCGACGCGCTGGCGAAGGCCGGCGCGATCGATTCGAACGGGATGCCGGATGCGGCGGCGGTGACGCTGCTGACTCAGGCGGGCGCGGCGCAGCCGCTATAGGCGGCACTGCCGCGAGACAAGGAGCGGACGTCAGGCGCCCGCCTGGATCGCCGGGTCGGCATCGGCACCCGAATCGGCCAGCAACGCCCACCGTTCGTGATCGCGCCATTCGCCGCCGATGCGCAGATAGCGCGGCGAGAACCCTTCCTTCCGGAAACCGAGCCGCCGAACCAGCGCGATCGACGCGTGATTCGCCGGCTGGATGTTGGCTTCGAGCCGATGCAGCCCGAGTTCGTCGAACGCGACGCCGGTGGCCGCGCGCAGCGCTGCCGTCATCAGCCCTTTCCCGCTGAACGCCGCCATCCCGTAGTAGCCGAGATACGCGCTCTGGAACGGGCCGCCGACGATTTCATTGAGATTCACCACGCCGACGACCGCGCCGGACGCCCGCTCGCGCGCGACGAGGCCGACGTTCGGCCCGGTCATGCAGCGGGTGAACCACTGGTCGAACCCCGACTGGTCGATGAACGACTCGACCCACGGCAGATGGTGGCCGCGGCTCGCGCGGTTGGCGGCGATCAGGTCCGGCGCATCGGTTCGGGCAACGCGGTTCAGCTGGATCGGGCTCATGGGTCGGTCGAGGTCGGCGTGTTGCGAAAGCGGACCGGCATGCAACGGCGCTCGCCGCGCGTTGCCGCGTCCGCCCTAACCAGCGAGATGCGCTTAGGCGGCCTCGCCGCTGCCGCACGCGACGGTCGCGGCCTGCTGCTGCGTCAGGTAGCGCAGCAGCTTCGTCACCATCCACACGACGATGAACGACAGCACGACGAAGAACACCGCGAGCGGCGTCAGCACCTGGATCGACACGAAGCCGGCGAGGCCCATCATCGCGGACGACACGAGCAGCAGCGCGCATCCGAGGATCGCACTGGTCAGCCCCGCGATATGCGGAAACAGCGAGTTGCCCTTGGCCATCAGCGTCGGATACATCGCGCCCGCGCAGAAGCCCATCACGAGCACCGGTGTCGCGAGGGTCCACACGCGCAGGCCGACGGCCAGCGCCAGCACGAGCATCGCGACGGCGGCGCCCGCCATCACGCGCGCGCCGATGCGCAGCCGCTGCTCGGCGCTCGGCAGCCCGTGCCCGTGAATCCGGTTCGACAGCCCGCCGAGGAAATACATCATCCCGATCCCGAGCGCGAGATAGCCGAAGAAGGTCGGCGGCTTGTGCAGCGTCGTCTGCACCATGAATGGCCCGACGATGTTGAACACCAGCAGGATGCTGTAGCACAGCCCCTGCGCCAGGAAGCAGCTCTGGAACACCGGGCTCGCGAGCACCTTGCCCGCGTTCGTCATCAGCGTGCGCGGCTCGAGATGCACCGGTTTTGGCAAGGTTTCGCGGTAGTGCCACAGCAGCGCCCACATCACGAGCGAATACACGAGCAGGAACACCAGGCACGCGCGCCAGCCGAACCATTCCTGCAGATGCGCGCCGATCACCGGCGCGATGATCGGCGCGAGGCCCCACGCGATCGACATGTACGTGAACGCATGCATCAGCGCCTGGCCGGAGAACGAATCGGTGATGATCGCCTTCGCGAGCAGGTTCGTGGTCGCGATCCCGAAGCCCTGCAGACAGCGCGCCAGCACGAACGTCTCGAGGTTCGGCGCACCGAGCGACAGCAGGCAGCCGATCGTGTAGATCACGAGCCCGAACGCAAGCACGCGCTTGCGCCCGTACGCATCGGCGATCGGGCCGAAGATCAGCTGGCCGAGCGCATAGGCGGCCATGTAGCCGGACACGCTCGACTGGATCGCCTGCGGCGTCGTCGCGAACGAGCGCGCCATGTCGGGCAGCGCGGGCACGTAGATGTCGATCGCGAGCTGGCCGGCGGAGGCGAACAGGCAGATCAGGAACAGCAGGAAACGCGGCGAGTTCGATTCGCGCGCGGGAGTGAGCGAGGCGTTCATGACAACCGGGAAGGATTCGGACGGCGGCAACACACGTCAATTTGTTCGAATTACGAACAGTGGTGCGTGGCGAATCGCATATTGTGCCTGTTGTTGCGTGACGCGACAGGAATTCCATGGCGCGGGCGAGGTTGAATGCCGATTGCGGCACAGCCGGAAACCGGCTACGTGCGCTGCCGCGGCGGCAGCGGATGGGTCGCGATCGCACCGGACAGGCGCTTGCCACGGGCGGGCGCCGGCTTTAATCCTGACTTAAGCCAGCGCTCGCATAGTCAGTCATGGCTTCATCCGTGAGCCACACGATTCGTTCATTGTTGATTCGATCTGTTTCGTTTGATGGAGATACGAATATGCGATTCCGTTCGTATATGACGGTGGGCGCGCTGGCGCTGATGCCCGTGCTCGCCCTGGCCGGCCAGGCCGCTGCCGCCCCGGCCGCACAACCGATGTTCGTCAATGTCGACGGGCACGCCGTGCCCGTGAAAGCCGAAACGCACGTCGTCCAGACGGCGGCCGGCCCGATGAAGGTCAGCACGTGGAGCTGGCACAGCCCGCATGGCGGCGCCAGCTTCGAGATGCAGACCTCGACGGGCGGCATGCCGCCGGCGGCCGTGCTGCGGCAGATGCAGGCGGCGCAGGCGCAGATGGCCGCGATGCAGCAGCAGATGATGGCGCTGCAGCACGTGGCGTTCGGCGACGCGTTCGCGATGCCGATGCCGCAACCGGTCGGCTTCGCGATGCCGCTGTGGGCGATGCCGGAACCGGTCGTCGTGATCGTGCCGGCGCAGCCGTCCACGCAGTCGATCGCGCCGGCACCGGCCGCGCCGGCCCGACCGGCCGCACGCGGGCCGGCAATCAAGGCCTGACGACAGCTCCGTCGCGCAAGCGACGGGTTCTGCAAACGAAACCGCCGGCACCCGCCGGCGGTTTTTTATGGGCGGTCTCGCGCGTGCCCCGCGCCGGCCGACCGGACTGCCGCCCGCACCCGCCCTCGGTACTTTCCACCCATTGACACACCTCCCCGCCCTCCCCCTATACTCCCCGAAGCGCCAATAAATTGTTGAACAATCCAACGCCGAAATTGACGCCTGACCGGCCACCACAAAGGACTTCGGCCGGATCGCCGCATCTGCCAACTTTCCCCGAGAGCACAGCGTCATGTCGAACTATCCCGCCGCATACCAGGTCACCAAGGGCTCTGTCCTGAACGTCGACCAAGCCTTCTATTCCGCGATTGCGCAGCGCCAGGACGCGCGCGAGCGCATCGCGTCGCACATCGTGCCGATCCGCAGCGGCTTCGCGTGGACCGTGCCGGCCGGTCACGTCTTCCGGATCGTCACGCTGGAAGGCCCGCAAGTCGCCGACTTCAACATGTGGAACCTGCACAATCCGCGCGAGCGCATGTGGGCATCGCGCACGCGTCAGCTGCAGGCCGCGCACGTGACGACGTTCGACCGGCTCTGGTCGACGCTGCCGTACCTGCGCCCGATGGTCACGATCACCGACGACACGCTCGCCGGCTACGGCGTCGACGGTGACGGCGGCCGCGTGCACGACCTGCTCGGCACGCGCTGCGATCCTTACGTGAACAAGCTGCTGACCGGCGAGGATTTTCATTTCCACTGCCACTCGAACCTCGTGCGCGCGGTCGCGTCGTATGGGCTGACCGAGTTCGACGTGCACGACGTGCTCAACGTGTTCCAGTGCACGGGCCTGAACGACGACGACAAATACTTCATGAAGGCCTGCCCCGCGCAGCCCGGCGACTATCTCGAGTTCTTCGCGGAAATCGACGTGCTGTGCGCGATGTCCACTTGCCCGGGCGGCGATCTGTCGGTGCCGATGTGGGGGCCCGACGCGCGCGACCCGATCGACGTGTGCCGGCCGCTCGGCGTCGAGGTGTACCGGCTCGATCCGAGCCTGCTCGAAGGCTGGGCGTCGCCGCCCGTCGCACCGTATCGCGGCATGCACGGCATGCAGCCGCCGCAGGCCGACTGGCAGTCCGGCAAAACGGCTTGACCGGGCCCGCAGCCCGTAGAATGGCAAAATGCCGCCGGCCGGTCACGCCGGCGGCGCACGATCAGGAGAGGAGCGAACGAACGGCATGGCAAGCGAAAAAGCGAGAGGACAATCGGTCGCCGACCGGATCAGCCATCAATTGCGCGAGCACATCATCAGCGGCAAGCTGCCGCCGGGCACGGCACTGATCGAGATGGACCTCGCCGCCGAGTACGACACGTCGCGCAACTCGCTTCGCGAAGTCCTGCATCAGCTCGGCCGTGAAGGGCTCGTCACGTTCGTGCGGCACAAGGGCGTCGTCGTGCGCACGCTCAATCGCCAGGACGTACGCGATCTCTACGTGGCACGCCGCACGCTCGAACTGCATGCGCTGAACACGGCCGAACTCGCGCAGCCGGCGTTGCTCGAAAAGATGCAGGCCGCCATTCGGGCCGCCGAGCGCGAACTCGCCAAGGAAAACTGGCAGGCCGTCGGCACGCACAGCCTGCGATTTCACCAGCACATCGTCGCGCTGCAGAAGTCGGCGCTGCTCGACGAATTCTTCCGCACCATCTCGGCGCAGCTGCGCCTCGTGTTCGCCGCCGATCCCGACGAAAAGCGCGTGCAGACGCCCGACTGGATCCAGCGCGAATACCAGATCTACGACCTGCTCACGCAGAGCCGCCGCAGCGAAGCCGTCACCGCGCTCACGCGCTATCTCGACGACTCCGAGCGCATGCTCGTCGAAGCGATCAAGCGCAGCCATCGCGAGGCCGCCTGAATCCGGACGCCGCGCCGCCGTTGCACGCCGCACGGCGCGGCACGCAACGGCGCGGCATCACTCATCGTCAGGCTTGCTCCCCCGCCGGCAGCGCATAGCTGCCATCCTCCCGATGGGTCTCGCGCCCCGTGAGCGGCGGATTGAATACGCACACCAGGTGCAGGTCGCCGCGCGTCGCGCGCAGGATATGCGCATCGTTGAGGTTCAGCGCGTAGATCGTTCCGGGCACGATCCGGTGTACGTCGCCGGTCGCCGTGTCGACGACTTCCCCTTCCCCCGCCACGCAGTAGTTGGTTTCGAAGTGGTTCTTGTAATGCAGATGCAGCTCCGCGCCTTCATGCACGTGCGTCTCGTGGACGGAATAACCGACGCCGTCCTGCTGGACGATCATGCGCTTGCTGTCCCAGCCCGGGCCGCGTGCGTGACGCTCGGTATTGGCGATGTCGGCGGATCTTACGACGATCATAAGTACCTCTGAATAGTAAGGAAGGTAACGAAGAAAAATGGCAAGGCAAGCCTTGCCGCCGGAAATCAGGTCATGCGGCGTCGGTCAGCGCGCGCTCGATCAGCGCTGCGACATCGAGCAACCGCGCGTCCGCGCCACGCCGCCCCGTGATCAGCAAGCCGACGGGCTGCCGGTGCCGCAGGTCGCCCGGCACGCTGATGCTCGGCAGATCGAGCCGGTTCGCGAACTCGGTCAGGCGGAATGCGCGCGCGTTCTGTGCGAGGTACACGGTTTCGTCCGCCAGATCGGCCACGCGCGGCGGCAGCATCGGCACGGTCGGCATCAGCACCGCCTCCGCGTCGCCGAGTTCGGTGTGGTACGTGTCGGCCAGTGCCGCCAGGCGCAGCAGTGCCGCCGCATAGTCGTGCGCGCGCACCTGCTCGCCCGCGGCGATGCGCCGGCCGACGAGCGGATCGTAGCGGTCGGCCGCCGTTGCCAGTCGCGCCCGATGCAGCATGAACGCTTCCGCCGCGATGATGCCGCCCGCGCGCGCGACCGCGCCGGCCTCCGCCACGCAATCGAGCCGCCTGCGCCGGACGCGGGCACCACGCGCCGAGAGCCGCGACAGCCATGCGTCGAACGCGCGACCGACGTCCGGGTCCAGGTCGTCGGTCGCGAACGGCTCGGGCACGATAAATTCGAGGTCGCGCAGGGTCGCCGGCCGCGGCTGTTGCACGTCGCGGCCGTGCAGCACGGCGTCCGCGCGCCGGCACAGGTCGACCGTCGCAGCCAGCACGCCCGGCACGTCGAAGCGGGGCGACAGGAACTGCATGCCGTCGGTCGCGTAGCGTCCACGTGACGGCTTGAATCCGGTCACGCCGCAAAATGCCGCCGGAATGCGCGCGGAACCGCTCGTATCGGAGCCGAGCGACAGGTCGGCCGCGCCGAGCGCCACCGACACCGCCGCGCCCGAACTCGATCCGCCTGCCACCCGCTCGCGCCGTGCATCGAGCGGGGTCGTCGGCGTGCCGTAAGCGTGGTTCACGCCGAGCGCGCCGTACGCGAACTCGGTCATCGCCGTCTGCGCGATCAGCACCGCACCGGCGCGACGCAGCGCCGACACCGGTGCGGCGTCGGTGCTCGCCGACGGATCGTCTGCCAGCACGCGCGAACCGGCGTGCGTGACCCAGCCTTCGCAATCGAAACAGGCCTTCACCGTCAGTACGGTGCCGGCCAGCGGCGCAGCGGCGCAGCCGGCGCGCAACGACGTATCCCATGCCCGCGCTTCCGCGGCCGCCGCTGCGTCGCGACGCGCGAGCCACGCCGTTACGATGTCGCCGGGATACGTGCCGGCGCGTTCAAGACATGCATGCAGCCGCTCGGCGCACGCGTGTGCGTTCGTGTCGCCCAGCCGGAAAGCCGTCGGATCCATGCCTGTTCCCCTCCCGTGATTCGTCATGCGAAGTGAACGTGCTTCAGGAAATCCTTCACGCGTGCGTCCGCGCTGCCGCGGATCCGGTCGGGCGGCACGTCGTACAGGATGCGTCCGTGCTCCATGAACACGATCCGGTCGGATACCTTGAACGCGAAATTCATCTCGTGCGTCACGATGATCATCGTCATCCCTTCCCTGGCCAGCGTTTCGACGACCTTCAGCACGTCGCCGACCAGCTCCGGATCGAGCGCCGACGTCGGCTCGTCGAACAGCATGATCGACGGCCGCGTCGCCAGCGCGCGCGCAATCGCGACACGCTGCTGTTGCCCACCCGACAACTGATGCGGGTACTTGTTCGCATGCTCGAGCATGCCGACCTTCGACAACAGCGACAACGCCTGCAGCCGGATCGCCGCCGCATCGGCCTGCCGGTGATAGCACGGCGCCATCATCACGTTCTGCAGCGCGGTGCGGTGCGGGAACAGGTTGAAGCTCTGGAACACCATGCCGATATCCAGGATTCGCTCGTTCGACACGCGCGGCGGATGCGAACCGGACGCACGGATGAACGACTCGCCGTACAGGTCGATCTCGCCCGCGTTCACCGGCGCGAGGCCGTTGATGGTGCGGATCAGCGAGGTCTTGCCGGAGCCGGACGGGCCGATGATCGACACGACCTGCCCCGGCGCGACGTCGAGACGAATGTCCTTCAGCACCTCGTGGCGGCCGTAGCGTTGCTGCAGTCCCTTCAGACGCAGCGCGAACTCGACGTTCGCCCGCGGCCTCGGCGCGACGGCGGGCACCGACAGCGGCAGATCGAGATCCGCGTGAGCGGCCTGCGCGGGCGTGCGGCGACTGACGTCGAGGTGCCGCTCGAGATAGCCGAGCAGCCGGCTGAACACCGTGACGATCAGCACGTAATAGAACGCGACGGCCAGCATCGTTTCGAACACGAGGAAGTTCTGCGTATACAACCGCTGGCCGACGAGCAGGATCTCGGCAAGCGAAATCACCGACACCAGCGACGTGAGCTTCACGATCGTGATGAACTCGTTGGCGAGCGCCGGCAACGCAATGCGGATCGCCTGCGGCATCACGATCAGCCGCTGGATGCCCGTGAAACGGATGCCGAGCGCGCGGCCGGCCTCGAGCTGGCCGCGCGGCACCGACAGGATCCCGCCGCGATGGATTTCCGCGAAATACGCGGTTTCGCTCAGCACCATCGCGATGAGGCCGGCCGTGAACGGATCCGACAGCACCACGCTGGTCGCGGGAAAGACCTGCGGCAGGTTGTAGATGAATACCAGCAGCACGAGCAGCGGCAGGCTGCGGAAAAACCAGATGTACACGGCCGCCGCCCGCTTCAGCAGCGGCTGGTGCGACTGCCTCGCGAGCGCGACCGGAAACCCGAGCACCACCCCGAGCACCCACGCGGCGACACTGAGTTCGACGACCACGACGCACGCGCGCCAGAAATCCTTGTCCCACAACAGCTGAAATGCATAGTGCCAATCGAACTGCATCGAAGACTCCTCAACCCCGGAGGGTGATGCGGCCGCCCTGCGCGGCACGCGGTGGTCGGGTCGTGCTTGCCCCGGGGCTTACTTCGCAGTACCGAGTGCGCCGGCGACGTCGGCCGGCGTGGGTTCCTGCAAGCCGTATTTCTTCACGAGGCTGCCGTATTCGCCGCTGCGCTTCGCGTCGTTCAACGCCCCTTCGAGCGCACCCTGCAGGCCGCTGTCGCCTTTCGTCACGCCGAGGCCGATCACGATCGGATACAGCAGCGTCGTCGAACTGAGCTCGACCCGCCCGTTCGTCTGCTTCGGAATGCCCTGCGCGACGGCCGCATCCTCGATCTGGACGTCGACCGCTTTCGACATCAGCGCGGACGTCGCTTCCGGCGACGTCGGGAATTCGAGGATCGAGATCTCGCCGCGTCCGGCCGCCTTGCACGTGTCTTCCGACACCGCGCGCAACTTCGGCGTCCACGATGCCCCCTTGATCGAGCCGACCCGCTTGCCGCACAGGTCCTGCGGCGTCTTCGGCAGGAACGCGCTGCCCTTCGCGACGAGCAGCGATGCGCCCGTCTTCAGGTACGGCACGAAATCGACCTGCTTCACGCGATCGGGCGTCACGTAGAGCGCGGACGCGACGACATCGAAGCGGCGCGCCTTCATCCCGAGGATCAGGTCCGGGAACCGGGTGTCGAGGAACACGGGTTCGAGCTTCAGGTGGCGCGCCAGCATTCGCGAGAACTCGGCGTCGAAGCCGGCGGGCTTGCCGGCCTCCAGGTAGGCGTAAGGCGGATACGTGAGGTCGGAACCCACCAGCAGCGTGCCGGGCCGCACCGTCTGCAGCGGAGCCGCCGATGCGAGCGAGCATGCGAAGGTCAGCGGCACCAGCGCGCCGCAGAGGAAATGGCGAAGCGAAAAACGAGCGGACATGACGAAGCTCCCGAGTTATTCGGCGCTCGCGCTGAAACATCACAACGCCTCCCGCACGCCGCCCTGTGCGGCTTTCCGGGATTTTCCGCCGAAAATTGTTGAACAATTTCGGCCGATTCTGACCAGTTCAAATTGAAATCTGAATCCGGGTTTACGCGACAAACGACGTCATCGGACGCCAACCTGGCGCGCATGCGCGAACCGCGGTTCGATGCGCGGGGCGGGTCAGGCAAACAGGGAAAAAGGAATGACGTGGCCCCGGCCGGGGCCCGTCGAGATGCGGCGCGGCCGCAGGGAGATCAGGGAGCGGGTTTCAGCATCCTGCGCGACGGGCGCGGATGCGCTTCATGGCCGCCGGCTACGCGCTGCGTCGCAGTCAGGCGCAGCGGGCCGGTTCACGGGATTCAGTCGGACAGGCCCGCACATTCGACGTGCCGGCCTGCTCGCGGGCACGATGCCGCGATCAGTACTGCGCCTGATCCGTCGGATTCCTGAACAGCTGCTTCATCTCCGGCGACAGCGGATAGTTCAGGCTCATGCCCTTCGGCGGAATCGGCTGCGTGAACCACTGGTCGTAGAGCTTCTCGGCCGCGCCTGACGTCTGCATCTTCGCGATCACGTCGTCGACCACGTGCTTGAACGCCGGATCGTCCTTGCGCATCATGCACGCGTAGTTTTCGTGAACGAGCGGCGTGCCCGTCACCGTGTACGCGCCCGGGTTGCGGTCCTTCGCGATCTCGCCGTACAGCAGCGGCTCGTCCATCACGAACGCCACCGCGCGCCCGGTCGTGACGTTCATGAACGCTTCGGCGTGGTCCTTCGCGCTGATGATCGTCATGTTCATCCCCTTCTCCTCGTTGAGCTTGCGCAGCAGACGCTCGTCCGACGTGCCGGCCGTCGTCGCGACCGTCTTGCCCGCCAGGTCCGGGAAGTCCTTCACGCCCGAATCCTTGCGCGTGCTGAAGCGGATGCCGTACAGAAAGATGCTGTCCGAGAACGCGGCCTGCTTCTGTCGTTCGAGCGTGTTGGTCGTCGACCCGCACTCGAAGTCGATCGTGCCGTTCTGCACCAGCGGAATCCGGTTCTGCGACGTGATCGGGATTTCCTTCACCGTGAGGTTCGGCAGCTTCAGATCCGTCCTGATCTGGTCGATGATGCGCGCCGCGATGTCCCGCGAGTAGCCGATGTTCTTCTGCTGGTTGTCCGAATACGAGAACGGCACCGACGATTCGCGGATACCCAGCGACACGATGCCCGTGTCCTTGATCTTCTTCAGCGTGCCGGTAAGCGCCTGTGCATGCGCGGTGCCGGCCAGCGCGCAGGTCAACGCGACGGCCAGCCAACGGAAGCGACGATCCATGCTTTTCTCCTGACGAAACGTTGATCGAACCGCGATCGTACGCCCAAAAGAATTCGCGTCGCATCAGGGAAAGCGTAAGGAACCTTCCAGCGCGAACGCGCGCGGGCGGCCCTTTTCCGTGCCGCGCAAACGCGTGTCCGGTGCGCGTGCGCCGCGCGTCGAGCCCGGCCAGCCGGGCTCGCTTGCGCCCCGTCTTCCCGGCCGTTCGTGCCGGATACCGCGCACATGCTGCATCGCGGCAACGTAATCGTTTGCGCCCGCCCGTTTTTTTCTGCCGGAACCCGCTCAAGAAGCCGCCGTGGCAGCCGTTACCCATTGCATGGCGCGTCGCAGCAACCTGCTCCGATCGTCAGACAAAAACCACAAGGTCCGGCATTTACCGGATCGAGCGTTACCGCCGGCACGACGGTTATCTACGAGGATCGAGTTTCACCATGAGAGCCAAACGTTTCAATTCCGCGCGGGTCCGCTCCACTCATACGCGCGTACTCGCCGGCCTGCTGTCCGCCGCCGTGCTCGTTCCCCTCGCCAGTTGCGGCGGCGGTGGCGGCGACGGCAGCAATCCGTCGTCTTCCAATGCCGCACCGGCGCCCACGCCGACCCCGGCTCCGACGCCGAGCCCAACCCCGACGACGCCGCCCGCCACCAGCGGCAGCAACGCGTGCGCCACGCAGCAGGCCGCCGTGCAGATGGCGGCCCAGACCGCCGCGCCTGCCGAGCCGCCGGTCGATCACCTGATCGTCAAACTGAAGACGCTGACGGCCGCTCGCGCGATGGCGGCGGTCGACACCGGCACGCGGCTCGATGCGGTGATCCAGCGTTCGATGACACGCTGGAACGCGCCGACGGCGAGCGGCGCCGCACGCGCGTATGCCGCCGCGACGACGTCGCAGGCGCCGCTCGACGTTCAGGTCGAGCGAACCCTGTCGAACGGCGCGGCCGTGCTGTCGATCGGCCAGCGCATCGCGGCCGGCGACGCCGCGGCGCTCGCGCAGGCGTTCGCCGCCGACAGCGACGTCGACTACGCGGAACCGGATCACCCGATGCAGATCCGCGACACGCCGAGCGATCCCGACTACAGCCAGCAGTGGAACCTGTTCGATCCGGCCGCCGGCATCGACGTGCCGCCCGCCTGGACGCGCACCAAGGGTTCGCCGACCGTCGTCACGGCCGTGCTCGACACCGGCTACCGGCCGCACCCCGACCTCGTCGGCAACCTGCTGCCCGGCTACAACTTCATCTCGAACATCAACACCAGCAACAACGGCCAGACCCGCAGCGGCGACGCAACCGATCCGGGCGACTGGGTCACGCAGCAGGAACTCGACGACGCGAGCGGCCCGTACTATCGCTGCGCGAGCGAGCCGAGCACCAGCAGCTGGCACGGCACGCGCGTGATGGGCGTGATCGGCGCGACCGCCAACAACGGCATCGGCATCGCCGGCGTGTCGTGGCTCGGCCGGATCCTGCCGGTGCGCGTGCTCGGCAAGTGCGGCGGCGTGACGAGCGACATCGCCGACGCGATGCGCTGGGCGGCCGGCATTCCGGTCAACGGCGTCCCGACGAACCCGACGCCCGCTAAGATCATCAACCTGAGCCTCGGCGGCGTCGGCGCATGCAGCGCGACGTTCCAGCAGGCGATCGACGACGTGAACGCGAAGGGCGTGACGGTCGTGGTCGCCGCCGGCAACGACGGCCTGTCGACCGGGCTCGACCAGCCCGCGAATTGCCGCGGCGTGATCAGCGTCGGCGCGACCGATGCGGCCGGCCGGCGTGCCTCGTTCAGCAACTTCGGCACCGACGTCGCACTGAGCGCACCGGGCGTCAACATCCTGTCGACGGCCAACAACGGCACGACGACGCCGGGCGCGGACACGTACGGCACCGCGAGCGGCACGAGCTTCGCGACGCCTCAGGTGGCAGGCGTCGCGGCGCTGATGCTGGCGGTGAACGGCAACCTCACGCCCGCGCAGATCCAGCAGAAGCTGCAAGGCGGTGCGCGTGCGGCGCTCCTGCCGACGAGCACGTCGTGCACGGCCCTGCCGGCCGGCTCCGGCATTCTCGACGCAGGCGCGGCCGTCACGGCATCGTCGCAGTAACGCGGCGCGACTTCGCCCCGACCGCGCGCATGCCTCGCATGCGCGCGGTATTCCATTCGGCGCGTCGGCATCGTCGCGTTGACGGTCTGCAAGAAAGTCCCGCAAGAAATGCCGGAATAAAGGGCAGAAAAGGGGTTGACGCTTCGCATGACGACCCATTACCATCGCCCCCGTCTAATTACATGGAGTGTTCTGTGAACACCGATGCGAGTTGTAGTTGGTCCTCGACCAACTTGACTGCTGCCTGAGGAAACCGCGCAGAGCCTCGTCTTCTGCCGCATCCCGGGAAGCAGGATGCGGCGTCCTTCCGGCCTGACCGGCCAGAATCCCCGCCCAGATTTTTTCGATATTGCCGAATGCCCGCGCTGCGCAACCGTGCGTGACGCGCGCGTGCGTTCGAGCTGCGCGCAGCGCAAGCTGCGTGCGTCTTCCGTTCGCGTGCCGTCCGGCCGCGCACCCTCGTGCGTGCGCAGCCGTCGATCGCCCGTGCCGACTAGCCGAAACCGACAGGAGTGCAGATGAACTCAGACGACAGTAGTCGATTACCGCTCGCCGGTGCGACGCTGCGCATCGTCCATCCGATCGCACTCCGTGCGCCGGCGAGCGTCCCTCCCTTCACCGATCCACAGCCGATCGCGCCTGACGCGACGCGGCGGGGAGCGCTCGTGCGTCGATAACGTCACGGTCGCTCCCCGCCCGCCGCCTCGTGCGCTAGGAGCGACTCATGACACAACGAAATACATCGCAAAAGAAACAGCGCGGCTTCATCACCGCAGGCGCCAGCCAGCAGAACGAACCGCACCTCATGCGTGCCGCGCAGGAAGCGGCCCGCCCGCTCGAGGAAACCTTCAAGTCGCTGCGCACCAGCTCGCGCGGCCTCACTTACGACCAGGCTGCCGACCGGCTGCAGCACAACGGCCCGAACGAAATCGCGCACGACAAGCCGCCGCACTGGACCCGCCAGTTGCTGCACGCGTTCCACAATCCGTTCGTCTACGTGCTGCTGGTGCTGGCCGCGATCAGCTTCTGCACCGACGTCTACTTCGCGGCGCCCGACGATCGCGACTACGTCGGCATGACGATCCTGCTGTCGATGGTCACGATCAGCGCGCTGCTGCGCTTCGTGCAGGAATTCCGTTCGCTGCGCGCGGCCGAGAAGCTCAAGGCGATGGTCCGCACCACCGCCACCGTGCAGCGCGCGGTGACCGACACGTCCGAGCCCGCCCGTCGCGACGTGCCGATGCGCGAAGTGGTGATCGGCGACATCGTGCACCTGTCGGCCGGCGACATGATCCCCGCCGACGTGCGCCTGCTCGCGTCGCGCGACCTGTTCATCAGCCAGGCCGTGCTGACCGGCGAAGCGCTGCCGGTCGAGAAGTACGACACGCTCGGCGCGGTGGCCGGCAAGTCCGCGAACACGGGCTCCGGCGGCGCGGCCAACGATGCGTCGACCTCGCTGCTGGATCTAGAGAACGTGTGCTTCATGGGCACCAACGTGGTGAGCGGCACCGCGACGGCCGTCGTCGTCGCGACCGGCGAGGACACCTACTTCGGTTCGCTCGCGCGCAACGTCGTGAGCCACAAGCGCATCGAGACGAGCTTCGATCGCGGCGTCGCGAGCGTGAGCTGGCTGCTGATCAAGTTCATGTTCGTGATGGTGCCGATCGTGTTCATGATCAACGGCCTGACCAAGGGCGACTGGCTCAGCGCACTCACGTTCGCGCTCGCGGTGGCCGTGGGCCTCACGCCCGAAATGCTGCCGATGATCGTCAGCGCGAACCTCGCGCGCGGCGCGATCGCGATGGCGCGTCGCAAGGTCGTCGTGAAGCGGCTGAACTCGGTGCAGAACTTCGGCGCGATGGACGTGCTGTGCACCGACAAGACCGGCACGCTCACGCAGGACAAGATCATCCTTGAACATCACCTCGACCTGTCCGGTCACAAGAACGAGGACATCCTGCGGCTCGGCTGGCTGAACAGCTTCCACCAGAGCGGCCAGAAAAACCTGATCGACATCGCGGTCGTCGCACGCGCCGACGAGATCGGCGAGCGCGTGAAGCCGCAGGGCTACAAGAAGATCGACGAACTGCCGTTCGACTTCGTGCGCCGGCGCCTGTCGGTCGTCGTCGAAGATAGCCGCGGCACGCACCTGCTGATCTGCAAGGGCGCGGTCGAGGAAATGCTCGCGGTGTCGACCCACGTGCAGGATGAAGACGGCGTGCGCCCGCTCGATTTCGTCGCGCGCAAGCGGCTGCTCGAACAGGCCGGCGCGTACAACGAGGACGGCTTCCGCGTGCTGGTGCTCGCGACGCGCATGATCCCGCGCGGCGATGAACGCGAACAGTACCGCACTGCCGACGAGCGCGACCTCGTCGTGCGCGGCTTCCTGACCTTCCTCGATCCGCCGAAGGAATCGGCCGCACCGGCGCTCGCCGCGCTGCGCGAGAACGGCGTCGCGGTGAAGGTGCTGACGGGCGACAACCCGACCGTCACGATGAAGGTCTGCCGGCAGGTCGGCCTCGAGCCGGGCAAACCGGTGCTCGGCGGCGAAATCGACGCACTCGACGATGCGACGCTCGCGAAGGTCGTCGAACGCACGACCGTGTTCGCGAAGCTCACGCCGCTGCAGAAGGCGCGCATCGTCAAGGCGCTGCAGGCGAACGGCCACACCGTCGGCTTCCTTGGCGACGGCATCAACGACGCACCTGCGCTGCGCGACGCCGACGTCGGCATTTCGGTCGACAGCGGCGCCGATATCGCGAAGGAAACCGCCGACATCATCCTGCTCGAAAAGAGCCTGATGGTGCTGGAAGAAGGCGTGATCAAGGGCCGCGAGACGTTCGGCAACATCCTGAAGTACCTGAACATGACCGCCAGCTCGAACTTCGGCAACGTGTTCTCGGTGCTCGTCGCCAGCGCGTTCCTGCCGTGGGAGCCGATGCTCGCGACCCAGCTGCTCGTGCTGAACCTGATCTACGACACGTCGCAGATGCTGCTGCCGTGGGACAAGATGGATCCCGAGTTCCTGAAGAAGCCGCGCAAGTGGGAAGCCGGCAACATCGGCCGCTTCATGCTGTGGGTCGGGCCGACCTCGTCGGTGTTCGACATCACGACGTACGTGCTGATGTGGACGGTGTTCGGCGCGGGCGCGATGTATCACCTGCACGGCGGCTCGGGCGGCCAGATCGTGATGAACTCGGGCTGGTTCATCGAGAGCCTCGTGTCGCAGACGCTCGTCGTGCACCTGCTGCGCACGCAGAAGATCCCGTTCCTGCAGAGCACGGCCGCGCTGCCGGTGCTGCTGTCGACGTTTACCGCGATCGCGATCGGCTGCTGGCTGCCGTTCTCGCCGTTCGCGGATTCGCTCGGCTTCATGCACCTGCCCGGCACGTACTGGCTGTGGCTCGCGGCAACGATGGTCGGCTACATCCTGCTCGCGCAGATCGTGAAGACGATCTACGTGCGCCGCTACAAGCAGTGGTTCTGATTCCCTTCCGACGATGGCGTGCCGGCCCGCCCGGGCCGGCCGCCCACGACGCACGACAGGTGACGTGATGAAAAGAATGCTCCCGCTCGCGGCCGCGAGCGCCCTGCTCGCACCGCCGGGTGCCTACGCGGCCCATCCGCTCGTCAGCGACGACACGGGCACGCAGGGCAACGCGAACTGGCAGTTCGAGCTCAATGCCGAGGAAACCTCGAAACAGGACGAGAACGGCCGCCATCAATACTGGAACGCGACGCTCACGCGCGGATTCGGCGAACGTGTCGATCTCTACGTGAACGCGCCTTATACGCATCTGCAGACGCGGACCGACGACAACGGCACCGGAATCGGCGATGTCGAGATCGGCATGAAATGGCGCTTCGTCGAGCGCGGGCCGCTGTCGCTCGCGCTGAAACCGCAGGTGACGATGCCGACCGGCAACGACGGTCGCGGGCTCGGCACGGGCCGCGTCGGCACCGGCGCGACGCTGCTCGCACAGGCCGACGTCGGGCGTGTGTCGCTGCTCGCGAATGCGGGCATGGCTTACCAGCCAAATCGCCAGGGCGACCTGAGTTCGGCATGGGCCGTGTCGGCCGCGGCGCTCTTCAAGGCGACCGACACGTTGCAGCTCGTGGCCGACATCGGCATGTCGCGCAACACCGAGAGCACGGCCGGCGCGCATCCGGCGTTCGTGATCGCCGGGGCGATCTATTCGCCAAAGAGCTGGCTCGATCTCGACGTCGGCTACCGGCATGGACTGAACGACCAGACCTATCGTCACTCGATCATGGGCGGGCTGACGGCACGGTGGTGATGCGCCGCCTCTCGAACCGCAATACGCAAGGCCGCTTTCGAGCGGCCTTTTTTACTTCGCGTCGTTCGCGCCGAACAATTGCGCGCACACCGTACGCCCTTCGTCGGTCAACGCGGCACTGCCGGTGCCGTCTTCGTTCAGCGTCGTCGCGCTGAGGCCTGCGGCGTCGAGCTGCGTCAGCACGCGGCGCAGCGTGCTCATCGGCAACTGCGTGCGCTTCGCGATCTTCGGCAGCGACCACGTTTTGCCGGCCGGATCGGCCGCGGCTTCGTTCAGCGTCGCGAGCGTCGCGACGAGTGCGGGATCGAGCGGGGAATCGTCGGATTCTGAAGTCATCGGTTCGGGTTCGTGAGCCGGCGCAACGCCGGCATTCGGGGAAGACGCCATCGCGAACACTATACGCGCGCTTATGCGCCCTTGATCGCGCTGCGCATGAACGAGACGAAACGCGTGGCGACCGGATCGTCGCGGCCGGACAGCCACGCCAGCCCGACGCGCCACTTCGCGTCGCGACCGTCGAGCGGCAACACGGTCGCGTCGCGCAGCAGGTACTGCGCGCGCGACGGAATGAACGCGACGCCGACGCCGGCCGCCACCGACGTCAGCACCGATTGCACGTCCTCCGCCTGCTGCGTCACGTGCGGCACGAAGCGCCGCTCGACGCACCAGCGGTCGATCTGTGCGGCAAGCCCTGGGCCGCGCGCACGCTGCAGCGCGATGAAGCCGATCTCGTTGAGCACGTCGAGCTCGGCGGGCACGCGCTTGAAGCGGAGATGCGGCGGCACCGCGAGCGCCAGCGCCTCGTCGATCACCTTGAACGACGACAGCCCGTCATCGGACGGCAGGCGCAGGAAACCGGCATCGAGCTTGCCCGCGCGCAGCCGGCGCGTCTGCTCGGCAGACGACAGGTCGCTCAGCGTGACGGCAATGCCCGGATTGCGGCGACGGAATTCCGCGACGAGCTTCGGCACGAGCGTCAGCACCGACAGGCAGATGCCGAGCCGCAAATGCCCGCGCTGCCCGCTGGTCGCCTCCCTCGCCCGCGCGAGGATCTCGTCGGCATCGCGCACGAGCGCCTGCGCGTCGGGCAGGAAGCGTTCGCCGAACGGCGTCAGCTCCGCGCCATGCCGCCCGCGCTCGAACAGCTTGCCGCCAAGGCTCGCCTCGAGTGCGCCGATCTGCTTGCTCAGCGCCGGCTGGCTCATGTGCAGCGTATCGGCCGCGCGGCTGAAATGACTGAGCTCGGTGACCGTCAGGAACGTGCGCAGCAGTTTCAGTTCCATTCTTCAAAGGAATCGTAACGATCAAAACATTCATTTTACTGATCGAACGGCGTGACGTTCAATACGGACATCCCCCTGACGGAATTCACTGCCATGTGCGTCGATCACGCGTCCGAATGCCTGTCCGAGCCGTCGTGCGACACGGTCGTCGCCGATGAATGCGTTGCCGCGCCCGACGCACCGACGCCCGCGCGCCGTGCCGTGCGCGCCGACGGACGCAACCGCCGCCCGCGCTTCGGCAATGCACTGGACGACGCGCCGAACGATGCGCCGTCGCGCCCGGTGGCGGGATCGATCGCGATCAGTTTCGCGGTCGTGTCGCGACGGAACTGGCCGCGCTGAGTGGCAGCGCAGCACGCCTTTCGCCGACCGGGCGCGTTCGATCCTCCGCAAAAAACCACAGGAATCCGGCCATATCACGCGCGATTTCATCCGTATCTCTCGTCATCGCCACGCGATCGACCTTATAATTTCCCGCACTCGCTGACCGCCCACGCATTTCGCGCCGCCGCAACGCGCGTGAAAAGGAGACTTTCGCTTGACCGGCCTCATCGCGCGCCTGCCCCGCGCCCGGACCACCCTCATCATCGCCCTCTCGTTCCTGACACTCGCGTTCGCGACGAACGCGTCCGCGCAGCCCGCGCAACCGCATCGCACCGCAACACCCCATGCGCATGCAAAAGTCGTCAAGAAGAAACCCGTCCACCGCAAGCACAAGACCGTCAAGCATCGCCGCCCGCGCGCGAAGCATCATGCGGTCAAGCATCACGCCGCACCCGCGCCGCAGCACCGGCGCGCGAAGCGCACGAGCGCGGTTCGTACGCGCCCGGCCGCCAAACCGCACCTGCTCGCGAGTTGCGGCTACAGCCCGCGCGCGGTGCGCGCGCTGCATTCGCGCGCAGCCTACGTGCTCGACGTCGACTCCGGCACGCCGCTGCTGGCCCGCAACGCACGCACCGTGCGGCCGATCGCGTCGATCTCGAAGCTGATGACGGCCGTCGTCGCGCGCGACGCCGATCGTCCGTTGAACGGCGTGCTGCGCGTCACCGCGCGCGACCGCGACACGATCAAGTTCACGGGTTCGCGGTTGCCGATCGGCGCCGAACTGTCGCGCCGCGAGATGTTCCATATCGCGCTGATGTCGTCGGAAAACCGCGCGGCGGCCGCGCTGAGCCGCGACTATCCGGGCGGACGCGCGGCGTTCGTGAAGGCGATGAACCACGAAGCGCGCCGGCTCGGCATGCGCCATACGCACTTCCGCGAGCCGACCGGCCTGTCGCCGCACAACGTGTCGACGGCCGAGGATCTCGCGCGGCTCGTCGGCGCCGCCGCGCAGGATCCGCTGATCCGCTACTTCTCGACGGACACGTCGACGACCGTGCGGCCCGGCGACGGCGAGCTGCTGTATGTCAATTCCGATCCGCTCGTCCGCTACGGCCGCCTGCCGATCCGGCTGCAGAAAACCGGCTTCATCAACGAATCGGGGCACGGCGTCGTGATGCGCATGCGCGTGAAGGGCCGCCGCGAAACGATCGTGCTGCTCGGCGCGCCGACGCGCGCCGGCGTGTCGAACGATGCGCTGAAGATTCATCGCTGGCTGACCTGCTCGATCCGGTAAGCCCGCGCCCGCAACCGGCGCAGTCGTCACGAAGGAGCGCTACGATGCCGCACGAGTACCGTTTCAACGCGTTCGGACGCCTGCTCGCCGTGGTGCGTGCGAACGACCGCTGGGCCGTGTTCGATCTCGGCACCGAGGGCAAGCGCCGGCCCGCCAACCTGCAGATTCCGTCCGCGATCGCCGCGGACGAACTCGCGCAATATCTCGGCGATCTGCTGCACGAGAACGCGTCGCCGCGATACCACGACGTCGTGCCGATCGCGCCAGACGCGCCGCCGCGCCGGGCATAGCGCCCCGCCAATCCGCGCCGAGCGCGGTTCGTCCCGCCCGATCGCCGACGCATCGCGCGCCGCGATTCCTCGCTCAATTAGACAGTTAAACTTGCAAGTTTAACTGTCGTGTTCTATGATCCGCCGCATGAATCCTCCCCGCACACCCGGCGTTTCCGCCGAAGCCGTCGCCGCCGATCTGACCCTCGCGGTCGGTCAGCTCATTCGCCGGCTGCGCTCCGAGATCGAGTCCGAAGGGCTCGGCATGTCGCAGACGAGCGCGCTCGCGCGACTCGAACGGCAAGGCCCGATGACGACCGCCGATCTCGCCCGCGCCGAAGCCATGAAGCCGCAGTCGATGAAGGCGATTCTCGCGAGCCTCGAGGAAGACGGGCTCGTCGAACGCGAACCGCATCCGACCGACGGCCGCCAGATCCTGTTCCTGCTGACCGCGGCCGGCGTCGAAGCGCGGCGCAAGCGCGACACCGCGAAGCACAAGTGGCTCGGCGCCGCGATCGAGAAGCTCGATCCCGAAGACGTTCGCACGCTCGCCGCCGCGATCCCGCTGATCCGGCGCATCGGCGAGCAGTAATCTCCGCCAGCGTGCGGCGCGGCCTCCGCGCGCACGCTTTCCCTCGCCCCATTCACGGAGCATCCGCCTCATGAGCACAACCCGTCTCGACACGAACACGGCGCTCGTCGTCATCGATCTTCAAAAAGGCATCATTGCGCTGCCGACCTCCCATCCAGTCGCTCCGGTGATCGAACACACGCGCACGTTGCTCGACGCATTCCGCAGCCGCGGCCTGCCGGTCGTACTCGTCAACGTCGCCGGCGGCGCACCGGGCCGCACGCAGTTGCCGCCGCGCAAGGACCCGTTCCCGGCCGACTGGGCCGACCTGATCCCCGAACTGGACCGCCAGCCCGGCGACCACGTCGTCACGAAGAAAACCTGGGGCGCGTTTACCGGCACCGATCTGGACGCGCACCTGAAGGCGGCCGGCGTCACGCAGATCGTGCTGACCGGGATCGCGACCAGCATCGGCGTCGAATCGACCGCGCGCCAGGCGCACGAACTCGGCTACAACGTGACGCTCGCCGTCGACGCGATGACCGACCTGAACGCGGATGCGCACACGAACAGCGTCGAACGCCTGTTCCCGCGCCTCGGCGAAACGGGTTCGACGCAAGACGTCCTCGCGCTGCTCGACCAGCGCGGCGCGTGAGCAACCCGCGCGCGCAGCCCTCGCCGGGCCGCGCGGCCGGCCGGGTCGATCCGTCGATCTGGAAGGTCAGCGCGGTCGCGACGCTCGGCTCGCTGCTGTCGCAGCTCGACGCGACGATCGTCAACGTGTCGCTGTCGAGCCTCGCGACCGACCTGCACGCGAGCCTGTCGACGATCCAGTGGGTGACGAGCGGCTACCTGCTCGCGCTCACGCTGGTGCTGCCGCTGAACGGCTGGCTGGTCGATCGCATCGGCGCGAAAGCGCTGTACCTGTGGTGTTTCTCCGCGTTCACGCTGACGTCGGCGCTGTGCGGGCTCGCGTGGTCCGCGCCGTCGCTGATCGCGTTCCGCGTGCTGCAAGGCGTCAGCGGCGGGCTGCTCGCGCCGATGGCGCAGATGATGATCGCGCGCGTCGCCGGCCAGCAGATGGCGCGCGTGATCGGGTATGCGGCGGTGCCCGTCCTGATCGCGCCGATCCTGGGCCCCGTCGTTGCCGGCGCGATTCTGCAGCACACGTCGTGGCGGTGGCTCTTTCTCGTGAATCTGCCGGTCGGCGCGCTGGCGCTCGCACTGGCCGTCTGGTTCCTGCCCGGCGACCGCGAGGAAACGCAACGGCGAGCGCTCGACTGGGTCGGCCTCGCGCTGCTGTCGCCGGCGCTCGTGCTGTTCCTGTACGGCGCCGAGCGCATCGACGCCGCACTCGGCATCGCGGCGATCGCGTGTTCGGCGCTGCTGCTCGCGGCGTTCCTGCGCGTCGAACGACGCAAGGGCGAGCACGCGCTGATCGATCTCGCGCTGTTTCGCTCGCGTGTGTTCGGTGCGGCGGCCGGCACGCAGTTTTTGTCGAACGGCACGATCTACGCGGGCCAGATGCTGATTCCGGTGTTCCTGATCGAGGCGTGCGGCCGCTCGCCCGGCGAGATGGGGTGGCTGCTGGCGCCGCTCGGGCTCGGGATGCTCGTCACCTATCCGTCGATGGGCGCGCTGACGAGCCGGTTCGGCGTGCGCCGGCTCGCCGCCGCCGGCGCGATGCTTGCGCTGTTCGCCACGCTGCCGTTCGTGTATCTCGCGCTGACCGGCTACGATCCTTACGTGCTCGTGCCCGCGCTGTTCCTGCGCGGGATGGGCCAGAGCGCGATCGGTGCGCCGTCGATTTCCGCCGCGTATGCGTCGGTCGACCGGCGCAACCTGCCGATGGCGACGACGTCGCTCAATATCGTCCAGCGGCTCGGCGGCCCGACGTTCACGACGATATGCACGCTGTTTCTCGCGTGGCGGCTGCACGTCGAATCGGTGTCGGCCGGCGGCACGCATGGCGCCGCGTACGCGTGGGCGTTCGGCCTGCTTTGCGCGCTGCATGCGGCAAGCTTCGTCACGACCCTTCGGTTGCCGCTGTGGTCGAGCGGCGCGGGCGGAGCGCGCACGCGCAACGCGCGAGCCGGTTCGCGCTGAACCGCGGGGTTGCGCTTCGCGCGCACCCCGCTACGGCAGCCACATCGGCGCGATCGACGCCGCGAGCAACAGCCCCAACCCCGCATTCACGCAACGCCACTGCCGCTCCGTGCGCAACACGCGCGCGAACAGCAATCCGGCGCAACACCAGAGCGACAGCGACGCCATCGCGGCCACGCCGAACGCGACCCCGAGCAATGCGCCGAGCCTCACGGGGCCGGACGCGAGCGCGGCGAACGACGCGGCCGCGCCGAGCGTCATCGCCCAGCCTTTCGGGTTGTGCCACAGCATCCACACGCCGCTGACGAACCGCTGCGGCCGCTGCACGGCGGTGTCGAGGCCGGGCTTGCCGCCGCGCCCGATGCGCACGGCAAGCCACAGCAGATACACCGAACCGAGCACCTTCATCGCGAGCTGCAGCGCGGGCAGCGCC
Organism: Burkholderia sp. JKS000303; assembly: GCF_002563755.1. Lineage (NCBI taxonomy): Bacteria > Pseudomonadati > Pseudomonadota > Betaproteobacteria > Burkholderiales > Burkholderiaceae > Burkholderia > Burkholderia sp. JKS000303. The sequence goes on along the minus strand of NZ_PDBZ01000001.1, from coordinate 3,604,092 downwards.
AGCAATACGCTGCCGAGCCCGGCCGCCGCCGCGGCCGCCATCGACGCAAGGCCGGCCGCGATGCCCGCCATCATCGGCAACGAACGCCGGTAGCCGAAATGCGCGCCCGACGCGGTCGCGAGCGTCGTCGCGCCGCCGGGCGTCCCGGTGGATACGATCACGAAAAGCATCAGCGGCAGGTAATCGCGAAGCAGCACGTGGGCTCCCGGTCGTCGTCGAAACCCCGTTTTTACCCGTACCCGAAGCATTACGACAGCGAAAGCTTTTTATGCCTGCCATTAGCATTCATAATGCGACTCATGGTACGCAACCTCGACATCGCCCTGCTTCGCGCCTTCGTCACCGTCGCCGATCACGGCAGCATGACGGCGGCGAGCCACGCGCTGCACCTGACGCAAGGCGCGGTCAGCCAGCAGGTCGCGCGGCTCGAAACGCTGAGCGGCCCGCTGTTCGTGCGCGAGCATCGCAACCTGCTGCTCACGGCGGACGGCGAGCGGCTGCTCGGGCAGGCGCGCCGGCTGCTCGCCGCGCACGACGCGCTGCTGGCCGACATGACGGCCGGTGCCATGGAAGGAACGGTGCGCGTCGGTGCACCGCAGGATCTCGTCGGCAGTTGTCTCGCGCCGATCCTGAAAGGCTATGCGCAAGCGCATCCGCAAGTCGCGCTGTCGCTCGTGTGCGCGGCATCGCCGGAACTGCGCCGTGCGCTCAGGCAGGGCGAGATCGACGTCGCGCTGATCGAGGCGCCGGTCGGGCAACCGGGCGGCGAATGCGTCGCCGTCGACCGTCTGGTGTGGGTCGGTGCGAAAGGCGGCGCCGCGTATCGGCGCACGCCGCTGCCGGTGTCGATGGTCGCGCAAACCTGCGCGTTCCGCCCGACCGTGCTGGACGCGCTGCGGGAATGCGATCGCGAATGGCGCACGCTGTTCGAGAACGGCAGCCTCGACGCGACGGCCGCGACCGTGCGCGCGGATCTCGCGGTGACCGTCTGGCTCGCGTCCACCGTGCCGGCCGACCTCGACATCCTGCCGGCCGACAGCGGCCTGCCGGCGCTGCCGAACTTCGCGATCAACCTCCATCTGCCGCGCGGCCAGCGCACGCCGGCCGCCGCCGAACTGGCCCGTCACTTGCGCAACGGCTTCACACGCCTGCGCGCAGCCGCCTAGGCACTGTCGACGCTTCGCACTGCGTGCTACACCACGCCAGGCTCCTGTGGCGTCGCTGCCACGCCCGCCGCATCCAGCGCCTGGTGCAGCGTCGGGAAAATGCACGACGCCCCGACGATCTCCGTGATCCGGTGACGCTCCATGTCCGCTTGCAGGTAGCGGTTCACGCGCCCGAACAGCACGCCGATCCGGCGCGCATGCAGCGCCTTGACGAGATCGGTCACCGTGCGCGCGGCCGAGTAGTCGAGATCGGTGATCGCCCCCGCGTCGACGATGAACCAGCGCAGCGGTGCGGGCGCCGCGTCGACGAGCTCGGTCACTTCGGCGGCGAACAGATGGTCGTTCGCGAAGAACAGGTCGGAGCCGAACCGGTAGACGATCAGCCCGGGCGCCGTCGTCGCGCCGGGCCGCGACGGCACCGGCTGCCAGCGCCCGTTGCCTTCCGCGGCCTCGAGCACCATCGTATGCGGCTGGTAGCTGTGGCGCACGTGCCGCATCAACGACAACGCGACGGCCAGCAGGATGCCGTGCTCGACACCGACCGTCACGACGGCCACGGCGGTGATGAGCGCGAGCGTGAATTCGCCAGGGCTTTCCTTGCGGATCGCCGCGAGGCTGCGCACGTTGATCAGCCCGAGCGCGATCGTAAACACGATGCCGGCCAGCACCGCATGCGGCAGGTACTGCAAATACGAACTCAGGAACAGCAGCACCACCGCGACGACCGCGGCGAACGTCAGGTGCCCGATCTGGCTGCGCACGCCCGCACCATCGGCCATCGCGGTCTGCGTCGGACTGCCGTTGACGACGAACGCACCGCCCACCGCCGCCGCCGCGTTCGCGGCCGCGAGCCCGAGGATGTCGGCGTTGGTGTCGACGTCCTCGCCGTACTGCTGCGCGAACACGCGCGCCGCCGCCGCGCTCTGCGCGATGATCATCACGAAGCACGACGCGGCGACCGGCACGAGATCGAGGAACTGCTGCCACGTGACGGACGGCCAGCGCAGCGGCGGCAAGCCGCCCGCGACGGGCCCGAGCACCTCGATGCCGCGCGCGGAAAAGCCGAATGCATAGCTCGCGGCGATGCTGCCCGCGACCGCGATCATCGGCATCGGCACGCGCGGCAGGAACCGCTTGCACACGAGAATCGCGACGACGACGAGCGCGGCCAGCGCGAGCGTCGGCCGATGCGCATGGACCGCGTGCGTGATCACGTAGTCGAGCTGGGCGACGCTGCGCGACGCCGGATACGGCACGGACAGGCCGAGCATGTCGCCGAGCATCGCGATCGACACCTGCACGCCGACGCCCGCGAGAAAGCCCACCAGCACCGTGCGTGACAGGAAATCAGCGAGAAAGCCGAGCTTGAAGATGCGCGCGAGCAGCAGCATCGCGGCGGTCAGCAGCGCGACCATGCCGGCCAGCGCCACATAGTCGGCGCTGCCGGCGGGCGCCATCGACGACAGGCGGCTCGCGAAGATCGTCGCGGTTGCGGAGTCGGCGGCCACCACCAGATGGCGCGAGGCGCCGAAGCACGCGAACGCGATGAGCGGCAGGAACACCGTATAGAGGCCCGTCACGGCCGGCATGCCGGCGATGCGCGCATAGCCGAGCACCTGCGGGATATCCATCGACGCGAGCGACATGCCCGCGAAGATGTCGCGGATCGCCGTCGCGCGGTGGACCGGAAGAATGCCCTTCAGCAGCCGCAGCCCGGGCGGGCGGGTTTCGTTGGAGTCTTGCATGCGTGAATGCGTGAATTGCGTGGGTTGCGTAGGTGCCGTGAAAACGCGGTTCGCGAAGTCGTTCGCGCATCGTGCCCCGAGCAGGCATCCCGTGGCAAGTACACAGTATGTTGCGCGGCGCGCGCCCGACGGATGCCCGCGCAACGGTGAGGATGTTCGGGAGCCGCGCGGCGCATTCGCGGCACGCATCCGGAACCCGATGGCACAATCACGGTCCCTTTCATGTGCCCTTCACCGGGTACGCGCCGCATCGCGGCACCGATTTCAATGCACGAGAAGGACCCAAGCTGCCCCCATGACCCTGAACGAATCCTGGTTTGCGCCGCTCGTCGGCACCCTCATCCTGATCGCCGCCGCCGGCGCGATCACCGCCGCCGTTCATTTCCTGCTGTTTCGCGTGGTCGCGCGCATCGCACGGCTGTCGGCCACCCGCATCGACGACGCGCTGTTCGAGTTCGGCGCGTTCAGGTGGCTGAACCGCATCGTCCCGTTCGTCGTGATCAAGCTCGGGCTCGGCGCGGTGCCCGGCCTCCCCGCCACGGCCGCGCAGGCCGCCGACAAGGTGCTGTTCGCGCTGATCGTGTTCCTCGTGTCGATGACGATCAGCGCGACGCTGTCCGCGCTCGAACACGCGCATCGCACGAGCCAGCGCGACCAGCCGCGGCTGTCGCTGAAAGGCGCGATGCAGCTCGTCAAGCTCGTGATGTTCATCACGGCCGCGCTGGTCGTGATCGGCGACGCCACCGGCAAGCAGATCGGCCTGCTGCTGTCGGGCATCGGCGCGATGTCGGCCGTGCTGATGTTGATCTTCAAGGACACGCTGCTCGGCCTCGTCGCGGGCGTGCAGCTGTCGTCGAACGACATGCTGCGGATCGGCGACTGGATCACGATGCCGTCGGCGGGCGCGGACGGCACCGTCATCGACATCACGCTGAACACCGTCAAGGTCGCGAACTTCGATCACACGATCATCACGGTGCCGACGTGGAAGCTGATCACCGAGAGCTACCAGAACTGGCGCGGGATGACCGAGGCCGGCGGGCGCCGGATCAAGCGCGCGCTGTTCGTCGACGCGACGAGCGTGCGCTTTCTCGACAACGACGAGATCGGGCGGCTCGAACGCCTGACGCTGCTGAAGGACTACCTGGAAGACAAGGTCGACGCGATCTCGCAATGGAACGGCACGCTCGGCGCGGCCGGCGAATGCCCGGCGAACCGTCGCCAGCTGACGAATCTCGGCACGTTCCGCGCGTATGTCGCGAACTACCTGAAGGGGCATCCGCGGATCCGTCGCGACATGACGTGCATGGCGCGGCAACTGCCGCTGACGGCCGAAGGCATTCCGCTCGAACTGTACTGCTTCACCGACACGACGACGTGGGTCGACTACGAGACGATCCAGTCCGACCTGTTCGATCACCTGATCGCGGTGCTGCCGGAGTTCGGGCTGCGGGTGTACCAGCACCCGTCGGGCTTCGACATGCGCAGCATGGCCGGCGCCGCGCAGCGCGAACTGCCGCGCGCAGCGTGATGCGTGCCGGCGGCGGCCTGCAACGGGCGGCCGCCGGCCGCCGTCGCGCCGCTCACCGCCCCGCGCACTCCGACGCGAGCCGCCCGAGCACCTTCAACGCATCCTCGATCTGCCGCGACCACGGATAGCTGTAGTTGAGCCGGATGAAATGCCGGTAGTCGTTGGTCGCCGAGAACATGTGACCGGGCCCGACCGTGATCCGCTGCGCGAGCGCGAGCGCATACAGCTTCATCGCGTCGACCTGCGGCGGCAGCTCGACCCACAGCACGTAGCCGCCCTGCGGCTGCGACAGCCGCGTGCCTTCCGGGAAGAACCGCCGCACCATCGCGCTCATCAGGCTCGCCTGCTGCGCATACTGCTTGCGCATCCGGCGCAGGTGGAAATCGTAGCCGTCGTACTTCAGGTATTCGGCGATCGCGAGCTGCTCGATCGCCGGCGTCGCGAGCGTGTTCAGGAATTTCAGCTTCTCGACCTGGTCGCGGTAGCGCCCGGGCATCGCCCAGCCGATCCGGTAGCGCGGCGACAGGCTCTTCGTGAACGACGCGCAATGCAGCACGAGCCCGTCGCGGTCGTACGACTTCAGCGCGCTCGGCGTCGTGTCGCCGAAATGCAGCTCGTGATAGACATCGCTCTCGATCGCGGGCACGCCATGCTTCGCGAGCAGCTCGACGAGCGCGCGCTTGCGTTCGTCCGGCATCTGGAAGCCGAGCGGGTTCTGGAAATTCGGCATCACCATGCACGCGGCGATGCGTTCGCGCTCGAGAATCCGTTCGAGCGCGTCGAGATCGATGCCGTCGCCCGGGTGCGTCGCCACTTCCAGCGCGCGCATGCCCATCCGCTCGATCGCGTGCAGCATCGCGTAGAACGTCGGCGACTCGACGGCGATCGTGTCGCCCGGCTTCGCGACGGCCTGCAGGCACAGGTTGATCGCTTCGGTCGCGCCGATCGTCATCACGATCTCGCCCGGCTCGATCGCAATCCCGCGCTCCGCGTAGCGTCGCGCGATCTGGCGGATCAGCTCCTGGTTGCCGGGCGGCAGGTCGTCGATCACGCCCCAGCGCGTGCGGCGGCGCCCGATCGCCTGCGCGTAGCGCGCGAGACGCTGCACCGGAAACTGCGACGCATCGGGATACGGCGAACCGAGCGGCACCGCGTCGTCGCGCGCGATCGAGCGCAGCGTCGACAGCACGAGCCGGCTCACGTCCACCGCCGACGGCTCCGCGGCCGGCGCGGACGTGTGCAGCTCGGCCTCGGCCGGCGCCACGGCGCGCGCCCGCACGAAATAGCCCGACTGCGGCCGGCTCTCGATCAGCCCGCGGCTCTCCAGCACGAGGTACGCGCGCAGCACGGTCGTGACGCTGAGCTGCTGCTGCCGGCTCGCCTGCCGCACCGACGGAATCCGCTCGCCGGGCCGGTACACGTCACGCTCGATCTGCGCCTGCAGATCGTCGGCCAGTTGTTCGTAACGCTTCACGCGCCTCCCTTTCAACTTCCCTTCAACAACACAGTTGCGCTCCGCGCGGCTTGATTGGGCGCAACTGTACTCTTTTTTGAAGCTGAAAGGTGTACACACAGCCACCGGGGCGGCCCGCGTACTCTCCATCCATCGACCCTGACACCTGCATCATGAAAAAGAAATCCGCCGCCGCGCGCATCGAACCGTATCACCACCCGGCCGCCGGCTGGGGCGCGCTGAAAGCCGTCGCGATCAACCTGATCAAGGAAAAAGTTACCGGCGGCAACTACCGCACGCTGCTGCGCCAGAACCAGCCCGACGGCTTCGACTGCCCGGGCTGTGCATGGCCCGACCGTCAGCATGCGTCGACGTTCGAATTCTGCGAGAACGGCGTGAAGGCCGTGGCCGCCGAAGCGACGGGCAAGCGCGTGACGCCCGAATTCTTCGCCGCGCACACGGTCGCCGAGCTGCTCGAACAGACCGATTTCGAGCTCGAACAGCACGGCCGCCTGACCGACCCGATGGTGTACGACGCGCAGACCGACCGCTACGTGCCGATCGCGTGGGACGACGCGTTCGCGCTGATCGCGCGCCACCTGCGCGCCCTGCCGGACCCGAACCAGGCCGCGTTCTACACGTCCGGCCGCGCGAGCAACGAAGCCGCGTTCCTGTATCAGCTGCTGGTGCGCCTGTACGGCACGAACAACTTCCCCGACTGCTCGAACATGTGCCACGAGGCGACGAGCCGCGGGCTGCCGGCGTCCGTCGGCGTCGGCAAGGGCACCGTCACGCTCGACGACTTCGAGCATGCGGACACGCTGCTGATCTTCGGCCAGAACCCGGCGACCAACCATCCGCGGATGATGGGCGAGCTGCGCGAATGCGCGAAGCGCGGCGCGACGATCGTGTCGATCAACCCGCTGAAGGAACGCGGGCTGGAGCGCTTCGCCGATCCGCAAAGCCCGCTCGAGATGCTGACGATGTCCGGCACGAAGATCGCGTCGACCTTCATCCAGCCGACCATCGGCGGCGATTTCGCGCTGATCAAGGGGATGGCCAAGCGCGTGCTCGAACTCGACGATGCCGCGCGCGCCGCCGGTGCGCCGCGCGTGCTCGACACCGCGTTCATCGGCGAGCACACGGCCGGCTTCGACGCATTCGCCGACGATCTGCGCAACGAAAGCTGGTCCGCGCTGACCGCCGAAAGCGGCGTGCCGTACGAACAGATCGACGGCCTCGCGCAGCTCTATGCGCGCAGCGAGCGCGTGATCGCGACGTGGGGCATGGGCATCACGCAGCACAAGCATTCGGTCGCGACCGTGCAGATACTGACCAACCTGATGCTGATGCGCGGCAACATCGGCCGCCCGGGCGCCGGCCTGTGCCCGGTGCGCGGCCACTCGAACGTGCAGGGCAACCGCACGGTCGGCATCGAGGAAAAGCCGTCGCAGGCGTTCCTCGACCGGCTCGGCCAGGTGTTCGACTTCGAACCGCCCCGTCACCACGGCTACGACGTCGTCGAGACGATCGAAGGGATGCTCGACGGCCACGTGAAGGTGCTGATCGGCCTCGGCGGCAACTTCGCGATGGCGACGCCCGACACGCCGCGCACGTGGGAAGGCATGCGCCGCTGCGACCTGTCGGTGCACATCACGACGAAGCTGAACCGCAGCCACCTGATCCACGGCCACGACGCGCTGATCCTGCCGACGCTCGGCCGCACCGAGATCGACCTGCAGGACAACGTCGCGCAAGGCGTGACGGTCGAGGACTCGATGAGCATGGTCCACGTGTCGTACGGGATGAACAAGCCGGCTTCGGCGAACCTGATGTCGGAACCGGCGATCGTCGCGCACATGGGTCACGCGCTGTTCGGCAGCGGCAAGATCGACTGGCTCGCGTACAAGGACGACTACGCGAAGATCCGCGACGCGATCGAGGCGACCCTCGACGGCTTCTACGACTACAACACGCGCATCGCGCGGCCCGGCGGCTTCCACCTGCGCGTCGCGTCGCGCGACCGCGAGTGGCTGACGCCGACCGGCAAGGCGAACTTCATCGCGCATGCACTGCCGACCGACACGCCGATCCAGCGCGCCCGCGCGCTGCACGGCGAACGGCTGATGACGCTGATGACGACGCGCTCGCACGACCAGTACAACACGACCGTCTACGGGCTCGACGACCGCTATCGCGGCGTATACGGCCAGCGCCGCGTGGTGTTCGCCAACCGCGACGATCTCGCGATGCTCGGCCTGAAGGCCGGCGAATGGGTCGACATGGAAACCGTGTGGCACGACGGCATCGAGCGGCGCGCGGACGGCTTCCTGCTCGTCGAATACGACATCCCGCGCGGCTGCATCGGCGCGTACTACCCGGAAACCAATCCGCTGGTGCCGCTCGACAGCGTCGGCGACGTGTGCAACACGCCGACATCGAAGTCGGTGCCCGTGCTGCTGCATCGTGCGGCCGCGCCGGTGTCGGTCGCTGCGTGACGGAGCGCCGCGATGATCGTCCGGCCTCGCGAGCACTGGTTGCGCATGCTGCTCGTCTGGAACGGGTCGGTGCTGCCGACCATCCTGCCGCAGCTCGTGCTGACGCTCGCGATCAGCCTCGTCGCGCTCTGGGGCGGCGGCCGCGTGCTCGGCGAGAAAGTGCCGCTGAATCCGACGCCGTTCACGCTGATCGGCCTCACGCTCGCGATCTTCGCGGGGTTTCGCAACAACGCGAGCTACGAACGCTACCGCGAGGGGCGGCAACTCTGGGGGGGCGTGCTGACCGCGTCGCGCACGCTGGTGTCGCAGGCGCTCTGCTACGGCGCGGTCGATGACGACGACTCGTCGCGGCAGGCGTTCGTGCGCAAGGTCGTCGCGTTCGTCTATGCGCTGAAGCATCAGCTGCGCGGCACCGATCCGGCGGCGGACCTGCGCACGCTGCTCGACGGCGCGACCTTCACGCGCATCGTCGCCGCCCGGTATGCGCCGGTCGCAATCGTCCACGAACTGCGCGAGGCATTCGCCGCGCGCGCCGACGCCGGCCGTCTCGCCGATACGCGGCTGTGGATGCTCGACGCGCGCCTCGAAGACCTCGTGTCGATGGTGAGCGGCTGCGAGCGCATCGCGTCGACGCCGATCCCGTTCTCGTACGACGTGCTGCTGCACCGGACCATCTACGCGTACTGCGTGCTGCTGCCGTTCGGTCTCGTCGACTCGATCGGCGCGGCCACGCCGTTCGTCACCGTGTTCGTCGCGTATACGCTGATCGCGCTCGATGCGATTGCGCATGCGATCGCCGAACCGTTCGGCGACGGCCCGAACCATCTCGCGCTCGATGCAATGACGCGGATGATCGAGCGCACGCTGCTCGAACTGAACCGCGAGCCGCTGCCGGCGGAAGTGACGCCAGGCCCGGCGTATCGGCTCACCTGAAGCGCCGACGCCCCGCGACACGCGCGCCGTTCAGTCGCGCCTTCAGTCGCGTCGGCCGCGCAGGAAGCCGCCGTGCTCGGCCGCCGCGTCCGCGATCCGTCTCAGCAGCACGATGCCGCGCAGCAGCGCGCGTCCCCCGTCGCTGTCGATATCGGCCACGTGCCGCCGCAGCAACCGCGCCGCCGCATCGCAGCTCCGTTCGAGCCGCGCGCAATCCGCACGCGCGACGCGGCCGCGCACCACCGCCGCCGCGCGACGCGCGGCCGGCTCGCGGGCTGCCAGTTCCGCCAGCGACAACAGGCTGTCGCCGATGCCCCAGATCGCGAGCAGGTCGCGCATGTCGCGCTCGATCAGCGTGTGCGGCAGGCCGCCCGCGAACCCGAGCTCGCACCGGAGCCGGTCGGCCGTGCGACTGAGCCATGCGCTTGCCGACCAGCCGCCCGGATTGCGGGCGATCTCGGTCAGATCGCGGCGCACCGCGCGATGCAGACGCCGCCGGCTCGTGCCCGGATCGCCGGGAAACACCAGCGCGAACACCAGCACGCCGAATGCGATGCCGAGCAGCGTCGACAATGCGCTGTTCAGGAACGCCGCATCGCCGATGCGGGCGGTATTGTCCGGCGACGTGAAATTCCAGAAGAAGATCGAGAACGCGCTGCCGAGCGCGGCGGTGCGCGGATGGCGCAGCGCGACGCCCGTGCCGATCATGAACACGCCGATGATGTACGCGAGCATCTCGAAGCCCGACACCGCGGGCAACAGGACGAAGTTGCAGACCACGCCCGCCACCGCCGCGCAGGCCGCGCCTTTCAGGAAGCCCATGGCGGCCCGGGCCGAATTCGGGCGGGTCGAGAACAGCGCGCCGACCACGGCCGTGATCGCGACGAAGCCGGCGCCCGACGGCCACGCGGTGACGATCCAGATCGCCGAGGCGACCAGCACCGCGATGAAGGCGCGCATGCCGTTGTGAAACGCGAGCACCGCGTCGCGATGAAATGCGTAGCGCACGCGTGACGGCGGCGGAACCGGCAGGTCGATCTGCGCCTTGCTCGCGTACGCACGGTCGAACCCCGCGAGCAGTGCATCCAGCCGGTCGAGCGTGAGCAGGCGCGATGCGTCCGAGCCGGCCGGCTCGGCGGCCTCGGCACGCAGTGCGTCGTCCACGCGCGCACGCAGCGCCGCCAGGTCGGGCCCCGCTTCGCCGGACGCGGCCACCCCGTCGAGCACGCGCGCGGCAGCGGCGACGAGCGGATCGGGCACATCGCCGCTGCGCGCCGCGTGCGCGTCGATCGCCTGCCCCGCCGCATGGGCCGACAGCACGCCCAGCACCGCCGCGCGCAGATGGCCGATCGCGTTGCGCACCGGCGGTGCGCCGGCGGCGGCGTATTCGGCGGCGGTGTCGAGGTCGACCGCGTCGGCGAAGAGCCGGTGCACGGCCGCACCGTTCGGTTCACGACGCAACGCTTCGGCACCGACGGCCACCGCACGCGCGAGATAACGGGCGAGCCGCGCACGGACATCGCGCAGCGGCGACCCCGGCGCGAACACCGTTTCGAACGCCGCGCCGCACAGGATGCCGACCACCACGTACAGGAACCGCGCGGTCGCGATGTCGAACGCGTGCTGCGGCGCGGACACCGCATCCATCGAAATGATCGCGGCCGTGTAGCCGGCGAGCACCGCCGCATACGCACGGAAATTCCGCAGAAACGTCGCGACGCCCGCGCACAGGCCGATCCATACGGCGAGCGCCGGCAGGAACAGTTCGGGGGTCTGCGCGAACGCGCCCGTCAGCGCGAGCGCGACGGCCGCGCCGATCGCGGTGCCGAGAATCCGGTACTGGCTCTTCGACAGCCCCATGCCGCGACTGCCCTGCGCGACGATCCATACGGTCGACGCGGCCCATTTCGGGTCGTCGATATTCATCCGGAACGCGATGTACAGCGCGAGCAGCGACGCGGCCGTGTTGCGCAGCGCGAAGCCGAGCGCACCGGGCGGCAAGGTGGGCCAGGCATCGCGCAACGCGGTGCGCAACGTCGCGAACGGCGGCAGGCTGGGGAGAGCGAATTTCATCCGGCGAGCATACGGTCGCGCGGCGGCGGCCACTACGGCCCGCACGGGATGCGTTATTGCAGCGGGCGGGATAATCGCGCGGCCGACACGGAACGATCCGGCCGGCGACGGTAAGATGCGCGTAAGCCGAACACGGAAACGACCTGTATGGACTTCGAGAGCATCCGGATATTCTTGCGCGTGGTGGAACGCGGCAGCTTCACCGCCGCGTCGGTGCAACTCGACCTGGCGCTCAGCCGGGTCAGCCGCAAGGTCAAGCAGCTCGAGGACGATCTCGGCGTGCAACTGCTGTACCGGACCACGCGCCGCGTGTCCGTCACCGAAGCCGGACGCGACTATTACGAACGCTGCCTGCGCGCCGAGGAGATCCTGCTCGACGCGGACCGCCAGGCGCGCGCGCTGCGCACCGATCCCGAAGGCACGCTGCGCGTGCTGGTGCCCTACTCGATCGGCCTGTTCGAGCTGGAGCCGGCGCTCGCCGAGTTTCGCCGGCGTTACCCGCGCGTCCAGCTCGTGCTGATCTACGACAACAGCCCGCTCGACCTCGTCGAGCACGGTTTCGACGTCGCGCTGCGCGCGGGCATGCTGACCGATTCCGGCTACGTCGCGCGCTCGCTAGGCTGGTCGCATGCGAAGCTGGCCGCGAGCCCGGCCTATCTGGACCGCGCCGGGCGGCCGCACACGCCGCAGGAACTCGCGCAGCACGACATCCTGTACGTCGGCCGCGATGCGCCGGGCCTGACGCTGCGGCTCACCAACGCGGCCGGCGACGTCGCCGACGTGCCGGTGCGGCCCGTGCTGATCTCGAACGAGTCGATCACGGTGCTGCGCCAGGCCGCGAGCGGCGGCGGCATCGCGCTGGTCTCCACGCACTACACGGCGCGCCGGCTCGAGAAGAACGAACTCGAGATCGTGCTGCCCGACTGGCACCGCACCGACGACGTCGAGCTGCATGCGCTCTATCCGCGCCGCGCGACGCTCGACAGCAAGGTGCGCGCGTTCGTCGAGTTCCTGACGGAAGTCTTCACCGGCTGGCGCAGCGCACCGTAACCGGCATCGCCCGACCGGCATTCGGCCCGTACGGCCGGATTATTGCGGCCGACGAAAGGAATTAGTGAGCGGGCGAGCGTTGATCGACACTCGCCGCATCGTTAGCCTGTGCCGATGAAAAACGACACCACACGCTACGGCAGCCATGTGCCCGCTGCCCGCCGACGCGTCACGCGCGTCGCCCCGTCCTGACCGGCGCCAGCCCGCCTGCCGGAGCCCGTCACGGCTTCGCACTTCCGACGCAACACCTGAACTGAACCGCGCGTTGCCACGCGACGGCGCCGCCTGAGCGCGCCGCCCGCGGGCAGCATGCGTCCGTCCGCTTCGCGGTTCGTCCGCGCAGGCGTCGCACGCGCATGCGTGCGCGTGCCGGCCGCACGCACCGCGCGGCCCCCTTCCATCACGCAGGAACGCCATGTCCTCTCCGTCCAATCCCGGCCCGCTGACAGGCGGCCGGCTCGCGATCGGCACGATCGCCGTATCGCTCGCGATGTTCATGAACGTGCTCGACTCGTCGATCGCCAACGTCGCCATTCCGACGATTTCGGGCGACCTCGGGGTATCGGTCGACGAAGGCACGTGGGTGATCACGATTTTCGCGGCCGCGAACGCGGTGTCGATTCCGCTGACGGGCTGGCTTACGCAGCGCTTCGGCCAGGTGCGCCTGTTCGTCACGTCGATCCTGCTGTTCGTGTTCGCGTCGTGGCTGTGCGGGATCGCGCCGAACCTGCCGACGCTGCTCGCCGCACGGATCCTGCAGGGCGCGGTCGCCGGGCCGCTCGCGCCGCTGTCGCAAGCGCTGCTGCTCGGCGCATGGCCGCGCCGGAAATCGGCGACGGCCCTCGCGCTGTGGTCGATGACGGCGCTCGTCGGCCCGATCGCGGGACCATCGCTCGGCGGCTGGATCACGTACGACTACAACTGGTCGTGGATCTTCTACATCAACATTCCGGTCGGCTTCTTCGCGGCGGCGGTCACGTGGATCGTGTTCCGCGAACGCGAATCGGCCATGCGCCGCATGCCGATCGACACGGTCGGCCTCGTGCTGCTCGTGCTGTGGGTCGCGTCGCTGCAGATCATGCTCGACAAGGGCAAGGATCTCGACTGGTTCAATTCGCCCGTCGTCGTCGCGCTCGGCATCGTGGCGCTGGTCGGCTTCGCGTTCTTCCTCGTGTGGGAGCTCACCGCGGCCAATCCGATCGTCGACCTGCGGCTCTTCACGCAGCGCAATTTCGCGGGCGGCACGATCGCGATCTCGGTCGCCTACGGCATGTTCTTCGGCACGCTCGTGCTGCTGCCGCAGTGGATGCAGGGCTATCTCGGCTATCGCGCGATCGACTCGGGGCTCGCCACCGCGCCGCTCGGGATCTTCGCGATCGTGCTGACGCCGGTGATGGGACGCATCCTGCCGCGCACCGATCCGCGCTACCTCGCGACGCTCGCGTTCATCGGCTTCGCCGTCGTGTTCATGATGCGCACGATGTTCTATTCCGACGTGTCGCACTGGGACCTCGTGTTGCCGACGCTGCTGCAGGGCGTTCCGATGGCGATGTTCTTCGTGCCGCTCACCGCGATCATCCTGTCGGGGCTGCCGCCGGACAAGATCCCGGCCGCCGCCGGCCTGTCGAATTTCGGCCGCACGTTCTGCGGCGCGGTCGGCACGTCGCTGATCAGCAACGCGTGGAACGACCGGACGATCCTGCATCACGTCCGGCTCACCGAACAGGCGAGCGCGGGCAACCCGATCTTCGCGCAGCAGATCGACGCGGCCCGCTCGCTGCTGCACCTGAGCCCCGATGCGGCGCTCGCGTTCTTCAACGCGTCGGTCGATTCGCAGGCGGCCGTGATGGGGTTGAACGACATCTTCTACGTGTCGGCGATCATCTTCGTCGCGATCATTCCGCTGATCTGGATCACGAAGCCGTCGCGCTCGGGCGGCGGCGATACGGATGCGGCGGCAGCGGGCGCGCATTGAGCGCGCGCGGCAATCGCGAAGCGCGGTTGGCAGACGTAATAAAGACTTGCAATCGATACAGCAGGAAACGTCAACAGCCGCGGCCCGCACAGCGTTTTTTCGGCAGGCGCGCACGTTCCGTGACGCGCAACGACAGGAGAAAACGTCATGCGAGCCTTCACCCGCCATCTCGCGATTGCTGCCACCCTGATGTCGGTGCTGACCGGCACCGCGTTCGCCGACACGCCATGGCAACAGGCGCATCCGCGCCGCGAAGAGGTCAACCATCGCCTCGCCAACCAGAATCGCCGGATCCACCACGAAGTGAAGGAAGGCGAGATGTCGCACGCACAGGCCGCGCGCCTGCACCGTGACGACCACCGGATCCGCCAGGAAGAGCGGGACATGGCTGCGCAGGATCGCAGCCACATTACCCAGAGCGAAAAGCACGCGCTGAACCAGCAGGAAAATTCGGTCAGCCACAAGATCGGCCAGTAACGCCGGCGAGCGTCGATTCGCCACCGCTTGAAACGCCCGCTGCCGCCGCGCGACAGCGGGTGCTTGTGTATCGAATCGTTTCAGCACGGTGCTCGCGTCAAGTGCCGCGGGTATACTCCGACGTCAGCCGCCTCCCGCATCGACCGTCAAAAACGGCACGATTCCGGCGGTTTCGTCGCGAAGCTCCGCGTTTCGCGTACCCCGCGCCCCCGCCTCGACACGAGACACACGACGATTCCGATCATGAAACGATTCCTGCTGCTCCTGCCCGCCGCCCTGCTCGCCGCCTGCGGTTCCTCGCCCTCGTCCAACTCGGCCGCATCCGGTTCGGCGCCGATGATCTACGTGTCGTCGGCACGTCCGGCCTACGCGATCGCCAACTGCCTCGACAGCCGCCTGTCCGGCACCGAGCAGTCGCAGCACAACGGCGTCACCGACATTACCGTCGGCTCGCGCTCGTATTTCGTCACGCTTACGCCGTCGGCCAACGGCTCGGTCGTCAAGGTCGTGCGCGGCTCCGGCAGCGAGCCGGCCGAGGAAGCGATGCGCTTCGCGATCGCGCGCTGCGTGATCTGAGCACCGCCGGCGCCGGGCGCTCGCCCGGCCTGCCTGCCCCCGCTTGCGCGCCGTCGTGCGCGCGTTGTCGAATATTTTCATCCGGGCCGCCGTCGATGAGAGAATCGCACCACGATTCCTTTTCGATGGAGCCTGCATGAAGCATCTGCTGTCCCGGCTGTTCGTCAGCGCCGCGCTCGTCGCCCTTGTCCCGGCGCTGCCGGCGCAGGCCGCGACGCCGCCCGGCATTTTCGTCGTCGCCACCCAGCTCAGCGAATTCACGACCCTCGACCCGAGCGAAATCTACGAGCTCGTGCCGTCCGAGTACGTCGCGAACACCTACGAACGCCTCGTGCGGGTCGACCTGAAAGACCCGACGCACTTCAACGGACAGATCGCACAATCGTGGACGGTCGGCGCCGACGGGCTCACCTACACGTTCAAGCTGCGCCCCGGCGTCACGTTCCACTCCGGCAACCCGGTGACCGCCGACGACGTCGCATGGTCGCTGCAGCGCACCATCCTGCTCGACAAGGGCCCGGCCGGCGTGCTCGCCGATCTCGGCCTCACGAAGGCGAACGTGATGCAGAAGGTCCGCGCGGTCGACCCGCAGACCTTCGTGCTCGAAACCGACCGCAAATACGCACCGAGCTTCGTGCTGAACGTGCTGAGCGCATGCCCGGCGTCGGTCCTCGACAAGAAGCTGCTGATGTCGCACCAGCAAGGCAACGATTTCGGCAGCGGCTGGCTGAAGACCAACGATGCGGGCTCGGGTCCGTACCAGCTCGTCAAGTGGATGCCGAACGAGAGCATCGTGCTGCAGCGTTTCGAGAAGTACCGCACGCCGTACCCGATGAAGCGCGTCGTGCTGCGCCACGTGCCCGAAGCGTCCGCGCAGCGGCTGCTGCTGGAGAACGGCGACGTGGACGCCGCGCGCAACCTGAGCCCGGACAGCCTCGCCGCGCTGACGAAGGCCGGCAAGATCAAGGTCGCGTCGTGGCCGGTCTCCGCGCTGCTGTACCTGAGCCTGAACACGAAGAACCCGAACCTCGCAAAGCCCGACGTGCAGCAGGCGATGAAGTGGCTCGTCGACTACGACGGCATCCAGCGCAACATCGTCAGCACGACCTACAAGGTGCACGAAACCTTCCTGCCCGAAGGCTTCCTCGGCACGCTGAATGCGAACCCGTACAAGCTCAACGTCGCGAAGGCGAAGGCGCTGCTCGCGAAGGCCGGCTTGCCGAACGGTTTCGACGTGACGATGGACATGCCGAACGACTATCCGTACATCGAGATCGCGCAGGCGCTGCAGGCCAACTTCGCGCAGGGCGGCATCCGCGTGAAGCTGATCCCGGGCGACGCGAAGCAGGTGATCGGCAAGTACCGCGCGCGCCAGCACGACATCTTCATCGGCGAATGGTCGCCCGACTACATGGACCCGAACAGCAATGCGCGCGGCTTCGCATGGAATCCGGACAATTCCGACCAGTCGACCACCAAGATGCTCGCATGGCGCAACAGCTGGGACATCCCGCAACTGACGAAGGACACCGAGGCCGCGCTCGTCGAGCCGTCGCCCGCCAAGCGCGCGCAGCGTTATGAGGCGCTGCAGAAATCCGTGCTCGCGAACTCGCCGTTCATCATCATGTTCGAGAAGGTCGTGCAGGTCGCGACGCGCCCCGGCGCGACGGGGCCGGAGATCGGGCCGATCAACGACCTCGTGTCGTACCGGACGCTGGCCAAGTAACACCCGCCGCCCGCGCTGCCGGCCACCCCGGCGCGCAGGCGCATCACACTTCCAATACGCTTCACTCGGGGGCCCCCACCATGCGCTCGCTACAGGAACTGCGGCTGGAGTTTCTCCAGTACAAGATCGAACCGATCGGCTGGCTCGGCGACAGCCCGTCGCGCTTCGACTTCTATACCGACACGGCCGCCGGATGCGACAGCATCCTCGAGCTGGGCGTCTTCACCGGGCTGACCACGACCGCCTTCATGCTCGCGCAGCCGAAGCGGCTCGTGTCGGTCGACAT
Organism: Burkholderia sp. JKS000303; assembly: GCF_002563755.1. Taxonomy (NCBI): domain Bacteria; kingdom Pseudomonadati; phylum Pseudomonadota; class Betaproteobacteria; order Burkholderiales; family Burkholderiaceae; genus Burkholderia; species Burkholderia sp. JKS000303. The sequence goes on along the minus strand of NZ_PDBZ01000001.1, from coordinate 3,586,603 downwards.
CACCGACCAGTATTTCCACATCCAGGACGAACTGAAGCACGCGGCAAAGAACCTGTCGATCGACTTCGAATTCAGGATCGCCGACGATCTCGCGATGGAGCCGCTGGCATCCGACCTGCTGTTCATCGACACCACGCATACGTACGAGCAGACGCTCGCCGAGCTGAACCGGTTCGGCCCGCTCGCGCGCAAGAAGATCGTGCTGCACGACATGACCACGTCCGGCGTGTACCAGGCCGTGTTCCAGTGGCTGTGGGACAACAAGCAGTTTCACATCACCTATCACGACAGCCGCGGTTGCGGCGCGGTCGTCTGCGAACGCCACGTCGGCTACTGAGCCGGCGCGCACGACGGAGAGGCACCATGCATTCGAACGGACACGCGGTGTGCGTGGCGATCAACGACAACAACCGCGCCTGGTACGAAATGCTCGTGCCGTTCCTGCTGTCGCTGCGGCAAACCGGCTACGACGGAACCGTGGCGGTCATCGGCTACGGGCTGTCGGAACACAAGCGGCGCATCCTTGCCAGCCAGTCGGTCGACGTGATCGAAGCATCGAGCGCGCATGCGCTGCCGGTCGGCCGCTTCATCGAGGCCGCCGACTATTGCACGCGCAACCCGCAGATCACCCGACTCGCGCTGTACGACGCGGACATCTGGTTCTGCGCGCCGTCGTTCGACCTGTTCTCGCAGATCGAAGACGACCGCCTGTACGCGTGCCCCGACCCGCTGTTCTGCACGTTCGTCGTCACGCCGCTGATCGGCGAGCGGCGCGACCATCACTGGCGTCTCGTCGTCGACGAAGTCACGGCGCGCCACGGCGGTGCGCTGCAGGCCGGGCTCGTGGCCGGCACGACCGCGGCATGGACGCGCTACGCGGAGCACCTGCGCGACTGCGTCGCGCGCATCGGCACCGACTTCCAGGAATGCTTCGGGATCGACACCACGTTCCTGCACCTGTGGGGCGCACGCGGCGAAACCGCGCTGCTCGATCCGGTGCAGAACTTCGTCAGCAAGAACGGCATTCACGAATCGTTCGACGCGCGCGAAGGCATCACGACGCTGCGGTATCAGGGCGAACCGATCCGCGCGCTGCACATGACCGGCGACATCCGCTTCTTCGACCGCTGGCGCTACTACGCGAACCATGTCGACTCCGCGTTGCGCGACGGCCTGCCGTTCGCGCTGTCCGACGGCACGCCGGCGCCGTCCGACGCGATCGTTGCCCGCATCGCCGCGACGGAGTACGTGCGCTCGGCCGGGCTGACCGTCACCGCCGCCGCGCTCGAGGCAAGCGCGGGCGCCTACCTGCAGGCAATCGACGAACCGGGCGGCACGATGCTCGTCGGCAGCGGCAATCACGAGATCGTGTTCACCGCGACCCGCGACATCGAGCGGCTGAACGTGTACATCACGCACCCGTCCGGATCGCCGTCGCCGCTGCGATGCGAAGTGCTGATCGACGGGCACGCGCAGCGCAAAGGCACCGAACTGATGGCGCACTTCTGGTATCGGATCGTGGCCGGCGCCGTCATCACGCTGCGCTCGACGAGCCTCGGCGGCCAGCAGTGCAATGCAATCTGGCGGCTGCGCGAAGCGCCGGACATGCAGCAGTGAAAGACGGGCGTGGTGTCGGGCGCGCGCGCCGGACATCACGTGCGCGGCATGTCGTCGAGACGCTGCGCGGCGAAGCGCAATCCGCCCAGAATGCGCTCGGCGATCCGCGCCGGAAACCCGGCCGGCAACGCCGCGCCGACCGACTCGATCACCTGCGGCGTCGCCGCGACCAGCCGGTCGACGATCGGTGTCGCGATATCGCCGAGCAGGCATTGTTCAGCCATCGCGGTAAAGTGCCGACGCGTGATGTCGCGCATCGCATAGTGCTTGCGTCTGCCGTGCACGGCCATCGCGAGCTTCGCCTTGTGCCACGACCACTGATTCGCACCGTCGCCTTCGACCGGCCAGATCGACATCACGTCGTAGAGCGGCGTGAGGCGGAAACGTCCGCCCGGCAGCAAGCGCAGGCTGAAGTTCTTCGCATGCCCGTCCGGCGCGGCGAGCATCCAGAACACGACGAGCGCGCTGAACAATGTATCGAGATCCGGCTGCGCAGCCTCGGATCGACGCAGGATGGCGGCCAGATCCGGCACGCCCGGGCCGCCCTGCGATTCGTATTTCAAATGCGGCGGCACGCCGAGCGCCTGACAGAAGTCCTCTTGCGGCAAGCGCAACAACCAGCCGCCGTCACGATGCGGCACGCGATCGAAACGCTCGACCGACAGCACCTTGTGTTCGCCGAAATGCACGATTTCGGCACGAGCCGTCGGCAAACCGTACGCGCGCAGGATCGCCAGACACAGCCATTCATTCTCGACGGATGCCGTAAGATCTGCGCGCTTGTTGCCAACCAGCCCGAGCGGTAGCTTGAGAATATGCGTCGTCGGCGTCGCGCCATGCGGGCGCATCCATCGTCCCGCGTGAAACAGCAGCGCGGTCTTTTCCTGCGCGCCGGCCAGCGACAGGCGGAAATCGTCGTCGTCCTCGGCACCTGCCGCCACCCCGCTCGCCTGATCGAGCGCGCGCGCCACCTCGTCGTCGGACAACGGCGTACCGTCGATCCGGTCATGGCCGGTCGGTGTTTCATCCTCGCCGAGCAACTGCACCGCGCCGACGCAATCCCGTCCGAGCGCAGCGAGCAGATCGAACGGCTCGATCGTCGCCGTGCCGAACCGGGACGCAAGCCGGCGACGGATGGCATCGCTGTCGGGCAGCAGATTGTCGAAGTAGTGATTCACGCGCGCGCCACGCAACGGCGCGTCACCGACCCCGAACGGTAGCGACAGCGACAGCGGACGCCCGGCATCGGACTGCTTCCAGCCGGTGTCGTACAACAGTTCCACGTCGCCGCGCGCGGGAATCCGCCATGTCCCAACCCGCCGGCCGTTGGCCCAGATCGACAGTGCGCGGGTGTGCGATTTACGTCCCACCGCTCACCACTCGACGTCGGCAGCGTCGCGCCCGTCCTTCGTTCGGATGCTGAGTTCGAGGCCGTACAGCGCGGTCAATTCGAGCAGTTGGCGAAGCGACAGGCTTTCGGTGCGCATGCTCTCGAGCGACGACAGGCGCGACTGGCCGACGCCGATGCGCATCGCCGCCTCGGCCTGCGTCAGCCCCTTGGCCTGACGCGCGGACGACAGGATTTCACCCAGTTGACCGGGAGTATTGACGATAAGATTCACGGTATGGGTCCAGTAGGTAATCAATGCAGTATATCTCTGACAGACATAAATGCAAATTATTCCTATCAGAGATAAATGCAAAGTATGCCTGACAGGCATAATTTTCGCTGCCTCACTTCACGATCCTGTCGTCGAACACGTCCGCCAACCTATCACCCTCCGCTAAACCATAGTTTTTATCTGCTGGCGCAGAGGATTTTGGCTTTGTTAGATGGATGACATCGAATCATCCGATGACAACAATCCAACATCCCGATGACCTGCGCGTTCGCCCATACCGTCGAATCCCGCTTTGCCGAGCTGACGCCAACCGCGAAGCGTATCGCGAGCTACATGCTCGCGAACCTCGACCGGCTCGGGCTCGAAACGGCCGACCAGATCGCGCAGCAGACCGGCACCAGCGGCATCTCGGTCGGGCGCTTCCTGCGCAGCGTCGGCTACCGGAACCTCGACGACCTGAAACGCGAACTGCGCGGCGGCAGCGACCGTCCGTGGATGATCACCGATCGTCTCGACGAATACCGGCGCACCAACGGCACGCACCCGAGCACCGCCGCCAACACGCGCAGCGACGGCACGCTTGCGTCGTCGCTCGAGCGCGAACTCGACGCGATCCGTCACGTGTACCGGCTCGCCGAAGAACCGGTGTTCGCGCAGGTCGCGGACCGGATCGCGCAGGCCGACGCCGTGTTCATCCTCGGTATCCAGTCGACCCGCGGTATCAGCAATGCGTTCAGCAGTTATCTCGAATACCTGCGCCCGCGCGTGTTCTATTCCGACGGGCAATCGGGCTCGTACGTCGACTCGCTGAATTCCGAGTTCGAGCGGCCGTACTGCATCGTCACCGATACGCGCGCGTATTCGCGCAGCGCGCGCCGCTATTGCCAGGCGGCCGCGGAGCGCGGCCAGCCGTTCGCGCTGGTCACCGACCTCTACTGCCCGTGGGCGCGCGAATGGCCGGCCGACCTGTTGCAGGTGAAGACCGACGTCGGCCAGTTCTGGGATTCGCTCGCGCCGCTCACCTGCCTGTTCAACCTGCTGATCACGGCCGTGGTCGACCGCCTCGGCCCCGCGATCGACCGCCGTGTCGCGCGCAACCGCGAACTGCAGCACACGTTCGACCAATTCGAATCCTGAGCGACCCCGAACCGCCGATGACCCATCCCCGCCTCGTCGAAATCACGCCCGCCACGCATCGCGTCGACATCGACCTCGTCTACGCGACCGACCGCAACCTGACCGGCAAGCCGATCTACCGCCACGCGCACTGCCTGCTGCTCGAACCGGCCGAAGCCGCACTGCGCCGCGCGGTCGACGTCGCCGCACAGGCCGGCTTCACGCTGCGGATCTACGACGCATACCGGCCGCCGCAGGCGCAGCAGGTGCTGTGGGATTTCCTGCCCGATCCGAACTTCGTCGCCGATCTCGGTCGCGGCTCGAATCACAGCCGCGGCACCGCGCTCGACCTGACGCTGGTGGGCGCCGACGGCGCGCCGCTCGACATGGGCACCGGCTTCGACGAAATGGTGGCCGCGTCGGGCCATTTCCACGCGGGGCTGCCCGACGCAGTGCAACGCAACCGGCTGCTGCTGCTCGGCGTGATGCACGCGGCCGGCTTCACGCATATCGACAGCGAGTGGTGGCACTACGAACTGCCCGGCTCGCACGCACTGCCGCAGATCGACAACGCGGCGAGCGGCCCGTGGCGCCTGATGTAACGACGATGCATGCCCTCTTTCACCGTTCACGTACAACGACTTCAACGACAACTGGAGAAGCGCACATGAAACCCCTGACCTCCCGGCTCGTCGCGGCGCTGGCCGCCGCGTCCGTTCTCGCCGTCGCTCCGCTTTCCGCCGCGCACGCGGAAACGCCGAAGGACATGTTCGTGATGGCCACGCTGCTCGACGAATTCACGACGCTCGATCCGGGCGAGATCTACGAACTGGTGCCGGAGGAATATGTCGCGAACACGTACGACCGGCTCGTGCGTGTCGACCTGCGCGATCCGTCCAAATTCAACGGCGACGTCGCGCAGTCGTGGACGGTGAGCCCCGACGGGCTGACCTACACGTTCAAGCTGCGCCCCGGCCTGAAGTTCCACTCCGGCAATCCGCTGACGGCCGACGACGTCGCATGGTCGATCCAGCGCGCGGTGCTGCTCGACAAGGGCCCGGCTGCCGTGCTGACCGGCATCGGCCTCACGAAGGCGAACGTCGCCGCGAACGTGAAGAAGCTCGACGACCTGACGGTGTCGGTCACGACCGACCACAAATACGCGCCGACCTTCGTGCTGAACGTGCTCGGCTCGTGGCCCGCGTCGGTGGTCGACAAGAAGCTGCTGCTGTCGCACCAGCAGGGCAACGACTTCGGCAATGCGTGGCTGAAGACCAACGAGGCCGGCTCCGGCGCGTACAAGCTCGTCAAGTGGACGCCCAGCGACAGCATCGTGCTGCAGCGTTTCGACGGCTACCGGCTGCCGCTCGCGATGAAACGCATCGTGCTGCGCCACGTGCCCGAAGCGGCAAGCCAGCGCCTGCTGCTCGAGAACGGCGATGTCGACGCCGCGCGCGACCTGAGCCCCGACGATCTCGCCTCGGTCGTGAAATCCGGCAAGGCGAAGGTCACGGCCTCGCCGCAGGCAACGCTGCTGTACCTCGGGCTGAACACGAAGAACCCGACGCTCGCGAAGCCCGACGTGCAGGAAGCGCTGAAGTGGCTGGTCGACTATTCGGGCATCCAGGCCAACGTCGTGAAGACGACCTACAAGGTGCACCAGACCTTCCTGCCCGAAGGCTTCCTCGGCACGCTGAATTCGAATCCGTACAAGCTCGACGTCGCAAAGGCGAAGGCGCTGCTCGCGAAGGCCGGCGTGCCCAACGGCTTCTCGGTGACGATGGACGTGCGCAACGACTATCCGTACACGGAGATCGCGCAGGCCGTGCAGGCGAACTTCGCGCAAGCCGGCGTCAAGGTGCAGCTGATTCCGGGCGACAACAAGCAGACGCTCGCGAAATACCGCGCGCGCCAGCACGACATCTATATCGGCGAATGGTCGGCCGACTACATCGACCCGCACAGCAACGCGCAGGGTTTTGCATGGAACCCCGACAACTCCGACAAGTCGAGCTATAAAATGCTGGCCTGGCGCAACAGCTGGGACATCCCGCAACTGACGAAGGAAACCGACACCGCGCTCGCCGAACCGACGGCCGCGAAACGCGCGCAGCTGTATCAGACGATGCAGAAGGAGATGCTCGCGCGCTCGCCGTTCGTGATCATGTTCGAGAAAGTCGCGCAGGTCGCGACCCGGCCCGGCGTGAGCGGGCTCGAAGTCGGACCGATCAACGATCTCGTGTCGTACCGCAACCTGAAGAAGCAATAAGATTCGCCGCATGTCGACTCCCGCCTCCTCCCTCGAAGCGCTGCGCACGTTGCCCGCGCGGCGCCCGGCCGTACGCTGGGCGCTGCGCGTGCTGCGCTGGGCGCTCACGCTCGCCGTCACGTTCGCGGGCCTGCTCGCGCTGACGTTCGTGATCGGCCGCAAGGTGCCGATCGATCCCGTGCTCGCGATCCTCGGCGATCGCGCGTCGGCCGAGGCGTACGCGGCCGAACGCATCGCGCTCGGCCTCGACAAGCCGCTCGTCACGCAATTCCTGATCTACGCGCGCGACGTGCTGCACGGCAATCTCGGCATGTCGCTGCTGACCGCGAACCCCGTGCTCGACGACATCAAGCGCGTGTTCCCGGCCACGCTCGAACTCGCGTCGATCGCCACCCTGATCGGCATCGCGATCGGCGTGCCGCTCGGCGTCGTGGCCGCGGTCAAGCACAACCGGCCGATCGACCACGTCGCGCGCTTCGTCGGGCTGATCGGCAACTCGGTGCCGGTGTTCTGGCTCGGGCTGATGGGGCTGCTGCTGTTCTATGCGCGGCTGCACTGGGTCGCCGGCCCCGGCCGGCTCGACCCCGCGTACGACGGGATGGTCGACACGCACACCGGCAGCCTGCTGATCGACTCGGCACTCGCCGGCGAGTGGGACGTGTTCCGCAACGCGGTGTCGCACATCGCGCTGCCGGCCGCGATCCTCGGCTACTACTCGGTGGCCTACCTGAGCCGGATGACACGCTCGTTCATGCTCGACCAGCTGAGCCAGGAATACATCGTCACCGCGCGCGCGAAGGGCTTGTCCGAGCGCCGCGTGATCTGGCGGCACGCGTTCGGCAACATCGCGGTGCCGCTGCTGACCGTGATCGCGCTCACCTACAGCAACCTGCTCGAAGGCTCGGTGCTGACCGAGATCGTGTTCGCCTGGCCGGGGATCGGCTCGTACCTGACGGGTGCGCTGCTGAACGCCGACATGAACGCGGTGCTCGGCGCGACGCTCGTGATCGGCGCGATGTTCATCACCGTCAACCTGCTGACCGATGCGCTGTACCGCGTGTTCGATCCGCGCGCACGCTGAGGATCGTTTCGACATGCCCGTTTCCACCCTGCTTCTTCCATCGTCCATGCCGAAGGTCGCCCGATCATGAATGCCGAGCGTCTCACGCTGCGTGCGTGGCTTCTCTCCGATGCGCCCGCATCGCGCTCGCAGGCCGCGTTCGGCCTCGCGTATCGCCGCTGGCGCCGTTTCGCCGTCAATCCGCTCAACCTGTTCGGGCTCGCGATCCTGGTCGCGCTGATCGTCGTTGCGATCCTCGGCCCGCTGATCATGCCGCACGATCCGCTGCACCAGGTGCTGCCCGACCGACTGCTGCCGCCCGGCTCGCCGTCGCACTGGCTCGGCACCGACCAGCTCGGCCGCGACATCCTCTCGCGGATGATCGCCGGCTCGCGGCTCACGCTCGGCATCGCGGTCCTTGTCGTCGTGATCGTGGTGCCGATCGGCCTGCTGATCGGCACGACGGCCGGCTATTGCGGCGGCTTCGTCGACAGCGTGCTGGTGCGCTTCACCGACATCGCGCTCGCGTTCCCGAAGATCGTGCTCGCGCTCGCGTTCGCCGCCGCACTCGGGCCGGGCGTGATCAATGCGGTCGTCGCGATCTCGATCACCGCGTGGCCCGCGTATGCGCGGCTCGCGCGCGCGGAGACCATTCGCGTCGCGCAGGCCGACTATATTCACGCGGCGCGGCTGCAAGGCGCGTCGGGCCCGCGCATCCTGCTGCGCTACATCATGCCGCTCTGCATGTCGTCGGTGATCGTGCGCGCGACGCTCGACATGGCCGGCATCATCCTGACCGTCGCGGGCCTGGGTTTCCTCGGCCTCGGCGCGCAACCGCCGAGCCCCGAATGGGGCTTCATGGTCGCGTCGGGCCGCAACGTGCTGCTCGACGCGTGGTGGGTCGCGACGCTGCCCGGCGTGGCGATCCTGCTCGTCAGCCTCGCGTTCAACCTGCTCGGCGACGGGCTGCGCGACGTCTTCGATCCCCGTCATGGAGCGTGACATGCCAGTGAATTCCGTCCACGCATCCGCGCCGCTTTGCGAGATCGACGGCCTGAAGATCGGCTTTCGCGGGCACGACGGCGTCGTCACCGACGCGGTGCGCGACCTGTCGCTGACGCTCGCGCCCGGCGAACGGCTCGGCATCGTCGGCGAATCAGGCTCCGGCAAATCGCTGACGGGCCGCGCACTGCTCGGGTTGCTGCCCGAATCCGCGCGCTGCTCGGCGCGCACGATGCGCTTCGCGGGCCACGACCTGCTCGCGATGTCGCCGCGCGAGCGCCGGCGCCTGTGCGGCAGCCAGATGGGCATGATCCTGCAGGACCCGAAGTATTCGCTGAACCCGGTGATGAGCGTCGCCAAGCAGATGGGCGAAGCGTTCCGTCTGCACGAGCCGGGGCTGCGCGGCCGCGCATTGCGCGAGCGGATCGTCGAGGCGCTCGAGGCCGTGCAGATCCGCGATCCGGCGCGCGTCGCCGATGCGTATCCGCATGAATTGTCCGGCGGCATGGGCCAGCGCGTGATGATCGCGATGATGGTGTCGACCGGCCCGCGCCTCTTGATCGCGGACGAACCGACCTCCGCGCTCGACGTCGCGGTGTCGATGCAGGTGCTCGCGGTGCTCGACGCGATGATCGCGCGGCACGGCACGGGCCTGATGTTCATCAGCCACGACCTGCCGCTCGTGATGTCGTTCTGCGATCGCGTCGCGGTGATGTATGCGGGCCGCGTGGTCGAGACCTGCGCCGCGCGCGACCTGCGCCACGCGACGCATCCCTATACACGCGGGCTGCTCGCGGCGAATCCGCCGCTCGTGAACCCGCCCGACGAATTGCCGGTGCTGCGGCGCGATCCGGCGTGGCTCGACGCCGCGTCGCCCGCATCCGCGCCGACCGAACCGCAGGAGGCCGCACGATGATCGACGTCGATCACGTCTCGATCCGTTTTCCGACCCGCACGGGCCATGTCGACGCCGTGCGCGATGCGAGCTTCGCGGTGCGCGACGGCGAAGTGTTCGGGCTCGTCGGCGAGTCGGGCTCGGGCAAGTCGACGCTGCTGCGCGCGCTGACGGGCCTCGTGCCGCTCGCGGGCGGCAGCCTGTCGATCGACGGCCGGCCGGTCGGCGGCACGCTCGAGCGCGCGTTCCGCCGCCACGTGCAGATGGTGTTCCAGGATCCGTACGCGTCGCTGCATCCGCGCTTCACGGTCGATCAGACGCTGCGCGAGCCGCTGTCGATCCACAGGATCGACGACGCCGACGCACGCATCGCCCGCGCGCTGGCCGAAGTCGGGCTCGGCCCGACGTTCCGCTTCCGCTACCCGCACCAGCTGTCGGGCGGCCAGCGCCAGCGTGTCGCGATCGCGCGCGCGCTGATCGTCGAGCCGCGCGTGCTGCTGCTCGACGAGCCGACCTCCGCGCTCGACGTATCGGTGCAAGCCGAGATCCTGAACCTGCTGCGCCGCCTGCATCGCGAACGCAACCTGACGATGATCCTCGTCAGCCACAACCTCGCGGTGATCGGCTTCCTGTGCCAGCGCGTCGCGGTGATGCAGCATGGCGAGATCGTCGAACAGCTGCGGATCGAGGACGTGCGCGCCGAACAGGTCGCACGCGACTACACGCGCACGCTGCTGCGCGCGACCGAGGGCTATCGCCGGCTCGACCCGGCCGTCGACGCGCCTGCTGCCTGACACGCGTCGCACGACGATAGTTTCGACCGGTCGCACGCGCGAACGTCGCATGACGCGCCGCGCCCGCAACGCGACCGGCAAGCTGCTGACGCTGCAAAAATCGCACACGGTGGCGCGCTACAACCCGGCCACCGGCGGATTGCCGTCGATTCGACTCCGGGCGTCCTACCTGCAAACGGCCGCGAAGATCGGCGGCGGTTCCGTTCATGCCGCGGCGCAGGTACTGCCCGACTATCAATGAACGGCATGCGCCCCCGGGCAATGCGGACATCCGCACGACACGGCGCAATGCGATACTCGCGCTGCAGCACGCCAGATTGCCGACACCGGGAACCCCGGCGTGCCGCACGAGTCCACTTCCTTTCGTCAACAGCTACAGGGAGGCATTCATGCTGCAATTCATCGAAACCCTGGTGGTCGGGCTCATCGTCGGCCTCCTCGCGCGCGCGCTCAAGCCCGGCGACGACAAGATGGGCATCCTGATGACCATCGTGCTCGGCATCGTCGGCTCGCTCGTCGCGGGTTACGTCGGCCGCGCCGCCGGCTGGTACGCACCAGGCCAGGGCGCCGGCTGGATCGCGTCGATCATCGGCGCGATCGTGCTGCTCGTGATCGTCGGCGCGGTACGCAAGCGCGCGGGCTGATAGCCGCATCCCCCGCTTCAACACCGGACGGCCGCTCATCCCGAGCGGCCGTTTCCTTTTGGATCGTCGCGATTCACCGGATCGCGGACTCGTTGAGTTCTCAACGATTGACCTGCGAACGACGCGTCCATCGGCGCCCGTTCCGCAAGCGTACGCCACCGGCAATACCCTGACTTGCGGACGCACAAATATGAGATAAATTGATTGAAGGAATACGGCGTCATTTGCTTCCTGCCGTTATTTCGGGTTTTCCATTCAAGAGGTTCGATGAAGTTGCCGTTTACGCATTCAGCATCGCAGCGTTGACGGACTGCCATTCGAGCGGCCCCGCTGTGACGCGCTTCCTCTCTGGAGCCTGTCATGAAGCATCGCCTGTTTGCCGCCTCGTTCGTCCTGGCTGCCGCGCTTCTGGCCTCGTCCTCTTCATTTGCAGCCGGCGCGTCCGGCGTCATTCACTTCACCGGCATGATCGTCGAGCCGCCGTGTTCGTTCGCACTCGATACGGCCGACGCCGCGCATGCGCACGTGCGCCCCGACTGCCCGCGCCCGGCGAACGGGCAGGTTGCGTTCGTCGACGCGGCCAGCCTGCGTACGATCAAGACCACGACCTTTACGCAGGCCTCGCGCGCAATCGTTTTACCTGACCGCCCAGGCAACGATCATGCACCGATGATCGCCGTCGTGACTTACCAGTGAGGCTCGCCCGAGATGCCGCGCATCAATCGCGATGGGCCGCGATCCAGTCACTGAACGCGCGGATCTTCTGCTGGCTGCCGATGCTCTCGGGATAGACGAAGAAGTAGCGTGCGCCCGTTTCGAGCACGATGTCGAACGGCCGCTCGAGCCGGCGGGCGCTGACGTCGTCGTCGACCAGCGTCACATCGCCGATCGCCACGCCGAAGCCCTGCATCGCCGCGTTGGTCGCGAGATCGAGCGTGTCGAAGGTCGGCCCCCGCTCCGCATCGACCGCGCGCTCGCCCGCGTGTTCGAGCCAGGCACGCCAGTCGCGATGGTCGCGCGTCGGATGCAGCAGCGTATGGCGCGCGAGATCGCCGACCGCATCGAGCGGCGACGCCTGCCGCAGCTCCGGCGCGCATACCGGCGTCAACCGTTCGTCGAACAGCGGCAGCGCGGATACGCCCGCACCCGGCGACATGCCGTAGACGATCGCCGCATCGAACGGCTCGGTCGAGAAATCGACGACGTGCTGCCACGCGGTCGTGATCTGCACATGGAGATCGGGATGTTCGCCCTGGAAGCGCATGATGCGCGGCAGCATCCAGCGCATCACGCAGGTCGGCACCTTCAGCGCGAGATCGGTGCGCTGCCGCGTGAGCTTCATCGAAACGTCCTCGATCCGCGCGAAGCTCTCGTCGACCACCGGCAGCAATTGCTCGCCCTCCGCCGTCAGCGTGAGGCCCTTCGCATGGCGCTTGAACAACGGAAAACCGTAATGCGCCTCGAGCGTCTGGATCTGCCGGCTCACCGCGCCCTGCGTGAGGCACAGCTGCTCGGCCGCGCGCGTGAAGCTGCGGTGGCGGGCCACCGTCGAGAAGATCTGCAACGCGTGCAGGGGCGGAAGTCGGCGCATGACGAAGCGGGTAAACGGAAAACCGCGCGCCGGCACCGGCGCGCGCTGACCGACACGATAAGCCAAACGCCGGCTTTGCGCGAGGTGTGCCGCGCTCAGGCCGCCGTCGGGATGAGCGCGCGCGATGCGATGCGCGCGGCCGACGCGACGACGTCGGCACGCGCCGGCGCATCGGCACGCGGCTGCGTGAACGAGATGGCCATCACGATCGGCGCGCGCGACGGCGGCCAGACCACCGCCACGTCGGTCGTCGTGCCGTAACCGCCGCTGCCGGCCTTGTCCGCGATGCGCCAGCCGGGCGGCACGCCGGCCGCGATCCCGGTCGCGCCGCGCGCGCCGCCGGCCAGCCACGCCGTCAACTGCGCGCGCTGCGGCTCGCCCAGCGTGTCACCGAGCAGCAGACGCTTCATCATGTCGACCATCGCGACCGGTGTCGACGTATCGCGCACGTCGTGCGGCGCGGCGTCGTTCAGCTCGGGCTCCCAGCGGTCGAGGCGGAACGTGGTGTCGCCACTCTCGTGTGCGAACGCGGTCACGGCCTGCGGGCCGCCAAGCACGTTCATCAGCAGATTGCCGGCGCCCTTGTCGCCCGACTGCAGCATCGCGACGCACAGCTGCGCGATCGTCATCCCCGTGTCGACGTGGCTTTCCGTCACCGGCGAGCCGGTGACGACGTCGTAGCGGCGATACAGGATGCGGCGCGGCAGCAGCGATGCGTCGAGTGCGCCGCGCGCGAGTATCGCGGCGGCGGCGGAAACCGCATAGGTCCCGCACAGCGGGAAGCGCTCGCGTGCGTGATACGCGATGCGCGTGCCGTCCGACGTATCGAGCACGGCGACGCCGAGCCGGCCATTCGATGTTTTTTCGAGCGTGGCGAGATCGGCTTGTGCGGCATGGGCGCGACCCTGGTCGGCCACGGGCGCCGACGAGCACGCGGCGACGAACGGTGCGACGACGGCGGCGAGCAACAGCGAGCGGCGTGTCGGAGAGTGTTCCATGGATGTGTGGTGTTCTGTCGGAAACGGTGGCACGAAGCAACGCAGGCGCGCAACACGACAACCCGACGATGCGCGCCGGTTCACGCCGACGGCCGGCTCGCGGCGGCGTGTGCCGCGCATCCCCGAAAGACGTCCGTCTGCCCCCGATGAACGGGGTCGCATGAACAGCTTCTAGCGTAGCAGCGAGTGCGCCCGCGTTCCAGCAGTGCGGCGCACGTCAGCCTTGCGACGACGGCAGGTACGGCATCGGATTGACCGGCTTGCCGTCGCGCCGCACCTCGAACAGCAGCGCGACGCGCGCGTTGTCGAGGTCGCCCATCTCGGCGATCTCGTCGCCCTGATGCACGATGTCGCCGGTCTTCACCAGCAGCTTGCGGTTGTGTGCATACGCCGTCAGAAAATCCGCGTTGTGCTGGACGATGATCAGGCTGCCGTAATCGTTCAGGCCCGTGCCCGCATACATCACGCGTCCGTCGGCCGCTGCCCGGACCGGGTCGCCGGAGCGCCCGGCGATCTGGATGCCGCGGTTCTGCCCCGGCCGGAACGCGTCGACGATCCGCCCTTGCGCGGGCCAGGTGAGCGTGACCGCCCCCGCGTGCCGCTTCGTTTCCTGCACGACCTGCCGGTCGGTCGAGGCCGACGCGCCGGTCGCCGCATCGCTCGCGGCGGTGGTCTGCTGTGTGCCGCCGGTCGAACCCGGCGCCTGCAACGGTTGCTGCCGGACGATACGCAGCACCTGCCCCGCGCGCAGCGGGCCGCGCGCGCCGAGCTTGTTCCAGGTGCGCAACTCCGCCACGCTGCAGTCGTTCGACGACGCGATGCCCGACAGCGTGTCGCCGCGCTTCACGACGTACTTCTGCGCGACGAGGATCGGCGCCTGCGCCGGCGCAGTCGCCGCGGCAACCGACGGCGCCGCGGCGGGCTGACTCGACGGCGCCGAGCCCGCCAGCGTGTCGCTTGGCGGAACGGACTGCGTACTTGCACAACCGGCCATGACGAGCACGGCGGCCAGGCCCGACAACCACGCCGCCTTGCGGTAAATCTCGTGCTGTTTCATGGACGATCGACTCCGGTTTGACAATCTTTCAAGCATCTCAAAAACGGAACGCCCGACGTGTAACCGGATGCAAACAATGATGACAAACGATCACGAGCCCGGCACCGGCGCAGTTTTCTTGCCGGTAACCCGATCGGATCCGGAATAATTTCGCCGCTTTCGACTCACCATGCGAAGGAAATTTCGCGATGTCCCGTTATTTCGAATGGCTTTCAATAACGAAGCGAGCGCGCGGCTCAGCGCAACCAGTCCACCAGCTCGGCGCACGCCCACGCGATGCCGATGCACAGGAACAGCAGGTGCAACGCGATCTTGAACGACACCCCCCACGACGAATCGACCCGCATGACAGTCTCCCCCGGTTGATATGCGGCCATGATCCGGGATCGATCGCGCCCCGAAAATGCGGAACCGGCGAACGGGGCCTCAAGCGCAGCCTGAGACCGCGGCTGCGGTTCCTGCTAACTTATCGGCCATTCCAGTCCTTACGCGCCCCCACCCGACCATGCGCTTCGACCTGACCGACCTGCGGCTTTTCCTGAACATCTGCGAGGCCGGCACGATCACGAGCGGCGCCGAGCGCACCCACATCACGCTGCAGGCCGCGAGCGAACGCATTCGCGGGATGGAGGACGAGCTCGGCGTGCCGCTGCTGCACCGGACCAAGTCGGGCGCGCAGCCGACCGACGCCGGCCTCGCGCTCGAACACCACGCACGCACCGTGCTGCAGCAGATCGACCACATGCGCGGCGAACTGCAGCAATACGGCCAGGGGCTGCGCGGGCACATCCGGCTGCTGTGCAACACGGCATCGCTGAGCGAGTACCTGCCCGACGCGCTCGCCGCGTATCTGCCGCATCACCCGAAACTGTCGATCAGCGTCGAGGAGCGCTCGAGCCAGGAGATCGTGCATGCGATCCGCAACAAGACGGCCGAGGTCGGGATCGTCGCGGATTCGGTCGGGCTCGGCGGGCTGGAGCAGAAGCCATTCCGCGAGGACTGGCTGATCGTCGTCGTGCCGGCCGCGCACCCGCTCGCCGCGCGCGACAGGGTCGCATTCGACGAGATCGCCGACGCGGATTTCGTCGGGCTGACCGACGGCAGCGCGCTGCAGGTCCATCTCGCGGATCAGGCGCGCGCGCTCGGCAAGCGGATCCGCTACCGTGTGCAGTTGAAGAGTTTCGACGCGATCTGCCGCGTGATCGAAAGCGGTGTCGGCATCGGCATCGTGTCGCGCCATGCGGCCGAGCGGGCGATGCAGACGATGGACGTGCGGCTCGTCGAGCTGTCCGACGCGTGGAGCCACCGCAAGCTGACGCTCTGCGCGCGCTCGTTCGACGCCCTGCCGAAATACACGCAGGCGTTCGTCGCGTTCCTGTCGGGCGAGACCGCGTCGCGGTAACGCGCGCCGGATCCGGCGCACCCCATTGATACCGAGGGAGGCATGGCCATGGCAGAAACCGATCTCGCGACCCGCTACCGCGCGTATATCGACTGCCTGAACCGGCAGGACTGGGCGGCGCTCGGCGAGCACGTCGCCGACAACGTGATCCACAACGACCGGCCGCTCGGGCTATCCGGTTATCGCGCGCTGCTGGAGCAGGATTTCCGCGCCATTCCGGATCTGCGCTTCGACATCCGGCTGCTGGTGTGCGAACCGCCGCGCGTCGCGTGCCGGCTTCGCTTCGCATGTGCGCCGAGGGGGACGTTCATGGGGCTCGCCGTCGACGGCACGCGCGTCACGTTCGCCGAGAACGTGTTCTACGAATTTCACGACGGCAAGATCCGGCAGGTGTGGTCGGTGATCGACAAGGCGGCGATCGAAGCGCAACTGTGACGGCCCCTGCCGTCGCGACGCTTATCGCAGCCCCGACGCCGCCATGTACGCGCCGAGCGCGACCATCCCGACGAAGAAGCAGCGCTTGAACGCCTTCTCGCTCATCACGCGGCGGGCATACTGGCCGCCGATCATCCCCGCGAGCGCCGGCACGAGCGCCAGCGCCGACACGCCGAGATCGACCGTCTGCAGTGCGCCGGTCACGCGCAGCTGCAGGCCGAGCGCGATCGTCGATGCGGTAAACGACAACCCCAACGCCTGGATCAGGTCGTCCTTCGACAGGCGCAGCGCCTGCAGGTACGGCACGGCCGGCACGACGAACACGCCGGTCGCGGCCGTCACGACCCCGGTCAGATAGCCGACCACGGCCGACAGCCACTTTTCGTGACGCCCCGGCGCAGGCAGCCGTGCCGCGGCCAGCCCCCAGCAGCCGTACGCGATCAGCACGACGCCGAGCGCCGCGTGCGTCCAGGCGTTGCCGGCCGCGAGCGCGGGCAGGCCGCCCGTCAGCGTGCCGATCGTCAGCCCGACGAGCAGCGGCCACAGACGACGCAGCAACGGCCCGAACGACGGGCCGAGCCACAGCTGCCACACATTGGTGATGAACGACGGCACGAGCAGCAGGCTCGCGGCCGCCGACGGCGGCATCGCGAGCGTGAGCAGCCCCATCGCGATCGTCGGCAGCCCGAGGCCGATCATCCCCTTGACCGCGCCGGCCAGCAGAAAGACCAGCACGATGATCGTCAGCGTATGCAGGTGCATGAATGGCATTCCGTCCGGTTGAACACGGCGCCGATGGTGAACCACCGCCGCGCCGCCTGCCATCTGGTTTTGCCTGAGGCTGGCTCGGGCCCGTCCGACGGACCCCGTCATCGGCCAGCCTCGCGTTCATGCGCCGTGCGTCGGCCCCCGGCCCTGCTCGCTGTCGAGGTGCGCCATCTGCGCGGCCGGATAACGCTCGCCGGCAGCCGCCCCGGCGGGAACCGCCGCTTCGATGCGAGCGAGATCATTGACCGTTAGTTGCAATTTAGACGCCTGCAATGCGTCCTGCAGTTGCGTGCGCTTGCGTGCGCCGATCAGCGGCACGATGTCGTCGCCGCGCGACAGCGCCCATGCGATCGCGATCTGCGCGGGATTGCTGCCCTTCTCGCCGGCGATCGCGCGCAGCGCGTCGACCAGCGCGAGGTTGTGCGCGAGGTTCTCGCCCTGGAAGCGCGGGCTGGCCGCGCGGAAATCGCGCTCGCCCTGCCGTGCCGCGCTCCAGCCGCCGCCGAGCAGCCCGCGCGACAGCACCCCGTACGCGGTCACGCCGATCCCCAGTGCGCGGCAGGTCGGCAGGATGTCTGCCTCGATTCCGCGCGACAGCAGCGAGTACTCGATCTGCAGGTCGGTGATCGGCGCGACGGCCGCCGCGCGGCGGATCGTGTCGGCGCCGAGTTCCGACAGGCCGATATGGCGCACGTAGCCGGCCTTCACGAGCTCGGCGATCGCGCCGACCGTCTCCTCGATCGGCACGGCCGGATCGACGCGCGCGGGCCGGTAGATGTCGATATGGTCGGTGCCGAGCCGCTTCAGAGAATACGCGACGAAGTTCCGGATCGCCTCGGGCCGCGCGTCGTAGCCGGTGAACGCGCCGACCGGATCGCGCAGCGCGCCGAACTTCACGCTGATCAGCACCTGGTCGCGGGTCCGGCCGCGCAGCGCATCGCGAATCAGCATTTCGTTGTCGCCCATCCCGTAGAAGTCGCCCGTATCGAGCAGCGTGATCCCGTTGTCGAGCGCCGCGTGCAGCGTCGCGATGCTTTCGTCGCGATCCGCCGGCCCGTAGAAATCCGACATCCCCATGCAGCCGAGTGCGATCGCCGAAACCTGCGGGCCCGTGCGGCCCAGTTGACGCGTGTCCATGTCCGTTTCCTTGCAGTGTGGTGAGTGAATGAACCGCATTCTGGGCGCATTGCCGCGCGCGATAAACGCGAAACGCCCAACCAAATCATTCGACGCTGATTAACAATGGAGCCTTTGCCCGTTCCCCAACGCCCCGACCCCGCATGGATCATCTGCAAGCAATGCGCATCTTTGCGCGCGTCGCCCACCTCGGCAGTTTCACGAAAGCGGCCGAGCAACTGCAATTGCCGCGCCCGACGGTGAGCAATGCCGTCCAGTATCTGGAAAAACACCTGAGGGTGCGCCTGCTGCAGCGGACCACCCGACGCGTCGCGCTGACCGTCGAAGGCGCGACCTACTACGAGCGCTGCACGCAGCTGCTGGCCGATCTCGACGACGCCGAGACGCTGTTCGACGAAGCCGGCGCGGCGCAGCGCGGCCTGATCCGCGTCGACCTGCCCGAGCGCTTCGCGCTGAACGAAGTGATTCCGGCGCTGCCGGATTTCCACGCGCGCTATCCCGACCTGCGCGTCGTGCTGAGCACGTCCGACCGCTTCGTCGATCTCGTCGCCGACGGGATCGACTGCGCGGTGCGGGTCGGCGTGCTGTCCGACACGTCGCTCGTCGCGCGGCGCATCGGCGAGATGGCGCAGATCAATTGCGCATCGCCCGGCTATCTCGCGCGACACGGCACGCCGCGCTCGCCGGACGATTTGCCCGACCACCTCGCGGTCGGCTATTTCTCGAACCGCACGGGCCGCGAGCTGGACTGGGAATATGCGGACATGGATTCAGGCGAGCTGCACACGGTGAAGATGCGCAGCGTCGTCTCGGTCAGCAGCTCGCAAGCGTATCTCGCGTGCTGCCTCGCGGGCCTCGGGCTGATCCAGGCGCCGCGCGACGGGCTTGCGCCGCTCATCGAAGACGGCTCGCTGATCGAGGTGCTGCCGGAATGGCGTGCCGCGCCGCTGCCGGTGTCGGTCGTGTTTCCGCACGGCCGCCATCTGGCGCCGCGCGTGCGGATCTTCGTCGACTGGCTCGCGCAAACGCTCGGCGACACGCACCGGGCGGAATGACGGCACCGCTGCCGGCGCGGTCAGGCCCCGGCCCGGTGTCGCGCGATCAGAACTTGTGGCGGATCGCGGCACGCACCGCGAACTGGTTCGACGACGACGACGGGCCATCGGTGCCGACCACGTAGCCGCCGTCGGCCGCCGTGCCCGTCTTGTCGCCGGCGACCTTCTGCCATGCGCCCTGCAGATAAACGTCGGTGCGCTTGGACAGGCTGTAGTCGGCCATCAGGCCGACCGTGTGGTATTTCGGCTTGAACGAGCCGCCCGCGCCGTCGAACTTGCCGTCCGTGTACACGTACTGCGCGCCGAGATAGAAAGCGGGCGTAAGCTGGTACTTGCCGTTGATCTCGAAGTTCTGGAACTTCGTCGCGGTCAGCCCGAGCCCGTCGAACGTCGTCGCCGGCAGGTAGATGGTCGACACTGGGTTCTTCATGTCGGTCTTCGTATAGACGAAGCCGACCGTCGCCGGGCCGAACGTATAGTTGACGCCGCCGCCGAAGATGCGCAGGCGCTCGGCGACGAAATTCGCATCGTCGGACGCGATCGCGCCCGCGCTGCCGACGCCCGGGCTGTTCGCCTGCAGATACGCGGCCGCGACCTGCAGCCCGGCCAGCGAATACTGCGCGCCGACGCTGTACTGGCGGTTGGTCGAGAAGCCGGTGCTGTTGCTGAAGCTGTAGGTGCCGCCGAAGGTCAGCCCGTTCCAGTCGGGGCTCGCGTACTTGACCGTGTTGTTGACGCGAAACGAGTTGTCCGTGTTGTCGTTGTCGAACGGATGCGAGAACAGCGTGCCGCCCCAGTTGCCGTTCGCGGTCAGCGGCGCGAGATAGTCGACGACGGAGTCGTACTGGCGCCCGAACGTCAGCGTGCCGAAGCGCGACGCGCTCAACCCGACGAATGCCTGACGACCGAACATCCGGCCGCCCTGATTGAGCCCGCCGTTGTTCACGTCGAAGCCGCTTTCCAGCGTGAAGATCGCCTTCAGCCCGCCGCCCAGGTCCTCGCTGCCTTTCAGGCCCCAGCGGCTGCCCTGCGCATAGCCGCTCGCGAGCTGGTAATCCGCTTTTCCGACCCCGTTCACGTTGTTCGTGTAGTTGAAGCCCTCGTCGATCAGACCGTACAGCGTGACGCTGTCCTGCGCGAAGGCCGGCGCGGCGAACGCTGCCAGCGCGGCGGCAAAAATGACGTGCTTCTTCATGACGGTTCTCCGGAGCCGGGGGCCGGGCAGGCCTTGCGCCCGGCGATTTTGTTTGTCTGTTTATATGTGCATGGCCCGCAGGGCGGACACCGCGGTGTGCGGCCGCGAGACAAAATGGTGTCACGTCGCAAACCGGCCGTCCATCGGGGGCATGGAGCCGGCATTCAAAGCGTTGCGCGGCGCCAACTGCGCGGTTCGACCGTCGGCCCGACCGGGCTTGCCGGCAGCCGCTGACCGGCCTGCCATCCGCATAAACCCGGGCGATGTCGCATCAATGGCACAATGCGCATCCGTTCGTCATTTCTTCACGAAGTCATGCTTCACCCCGATTCATGCGCGGCGGCTGCCAGCCGCGCACGCGGCGCGCGCGGCGCGCGCCGGCAGGCGGCCCGATGACCGCCGCCGCCCGGGCCGGCCGCTACGCCGAGCTCGATTTCTTCCGCGGCCTCGTGCTGCTCGTGATCGTCGTCGACCACATCGGCGGCAGCATCCTGTCGCGCGTGACGCTGCACGCGTACGCGCTGTGCGATGCGGCCGAGGTGTTCGTGTTCCTCGGCGGCTTCGCCACCGCCATCGCGTACAACGCGCTCGCCGAACGCCACGACGAGGCCGCCGCGCGCCAGCGCTTCATCCGCCGCGCGTTCGAGATCTACCGCGCGTTTCTGGTGACGGCTGGGCTGATGCTGCTGATCACGGCCGTGCTGAACGCGTTCTCGATCGACGGCCCGAACATGCCGACCAACGATCTCGACGGCCTGCTCCACAAGCCGCTCGCGGCGCTGCGCGACATCCTGCTGTTCCGGCGCCAGCCGTATCTCGCATCGGTGCTGCCGATGTACGCGTTCTTCGCGCTGCTCGTCCCGCTCGCGCTGCCGCTCGCGCGCACGCAGCCGTGGCTGCTGCTCGCGTTCAGCGGATCGCTGTGGTACGCGGCGCCGCATGTCGCGCGCTTCCTGCCGACCGTCGAAGGCCTGCCGTGGGACTTCAATCCGTTCGCGTGGCAGTTCCTGTTCGTGTTCGGCGTGATCGCGCGCTGCCAGCCCGTGTACCAGACGCTCGCGCCGAAGCCGCAAGGCTGGCTGCTGACGGCCGCGGCGCTCGCGATCGTCGCGGCCGGCGCGTACTACCGGCTGCGCGTCGAACCGTTCCCGACCGATCCGTCGATCAAGCAGAACCTCGGCGCGCTGCGGCTCGGCAACTTCCTCGCGATCGCCTGGCTCGCGGCCAAGCTCGTGCACCTCGGATGGATGAAGAAGGTCGCGCACGCGATGCCGTGGATCGGCACGATCGGCCGCCAGGGGCTGCTGTGCTTCGTGGCCGGCACCTGCATCTCGCTCGCGGTCGATTCGCTGCTGTACCAGGCAACCGAAGGCTATCTCGACGTGCCGCTCGGCCTGACCGCCGACGTCGTCGCGATCGGCTTGCTGTATCTCGTCGCGAAGCTCTATGCGCCGTTCGTGTCGCGGCTGCCGTTCCCGTTCCGTTCGCGGCGATGACGCGCCGCGCCGTCACGCACCGCTGCTACGATAGCGGGCGCCCTTCCTGAAACGATTCGCCATGCGCCGACTTGCCCTTCCGTTCGCCGCCGTCCTGCTCGCCGGCTCCGTCGCCACCGCCCATGCCACCCAGGGCGCGACCGCGACATCGCCGTCGATGGTCCAGGCCGCCCCGCCGGCGCCGGCCGTGCAGGAAGCGCCGGTCAATCCCGGCAGCAGCATCGTGCTGCGCGCGTTTCGTTCGGCATCGCTGAAGCGCGACTGGTCCTATACGGTTTACCTGCCGCCCGGCTACAACCCGGAGGGCGCGCGCTATCCGGTGATGTACCTGCTGCACGGCAATGCCGGCAACGCGAACGACTGGATCACGCAGGGCCGGCTGCAGGCCACGACCGACACGCTGATCGAACGCCACGAGATTCCGCCCGTCGTGATCGTGATGCCGCAAGGCGGCACCGACTGGTACGTCGATCGCAAGGAGAAGATGCAGAGCGCGTTCCTCAACGATCTGCTGCCGGAAGTCGAAGCGCACTTCGCGGTATCGAACCAGCGCGCGGGCCGCGCGATCGGCGGCGTGTCGATGGGCGGCTTCGGCGCGCTGCGTTTCTCGCTGCTCGAGCCGGGCCTGTTCTGCGGCGCGATGCTGCTGAGCCCCGCGATCTACGCGAACGAGCCGCCGCTCAATTCCGCCGCGCGCTACGTCGGCGTATTCGGCGACCGGCAGTTCGACCCGCGCGTGTGGCACGAGCTCAACTATCCGACGCTGATGCGCGGCTATTTCGCGCGCAACTGGCGCGTGCCGATGTTCATCGCGGCCGGCGACGACGACCTGACGATCCAGGCGGAATCGAGCGTGCTGTACACGCACCTGCGCCGCGCGCAGAACGCGGCCGAGCTACGCATCGTCGGCGGCGGGCATACGTGGGAAGTGTGGCGCGGGTTGCTCGGGCAGGGGTTGAAGTACACGCTCGAATGCGTGAAGTGATGAAGCCCGGCCGCATGCCGGGTGCGTACGCGACGCGTGCGTGACGCGTCACCCTCCACGTCATCCTGAACTGAACTGAGTTGCACTGCGCCGCGGCCCCGGGGCGCGACGCCCGATCGGTGCGCGGTCGCGCGCGACGTTCAATTCCACGCATGGCGCGCCGGACGCACGCCATTCAGGTAGTAGTTGCCGACGAGGTGATATTTCCAGCGCACCGGATCGTGCAGCGTATGCGTGCGCGCGTTGCGCCAGTGGCGATCGAGATTGTGTTCGGCGAGCGTCGACTGCGTGCCGGCCAGCTCGAACAGCTTCTCGCCCGCGAGCAGCGCGATTTCCGTCGTCAGCACCTTCGCTTCGCCGACCGCGACGGATGCGCGCGCAACGTCGTCGTCCGTCACCGTGCCGCGCGCACCGATCTCGTCCAGCGTGCGCGCCGCGCGTTCGAGCAGCGCTTCCGCCGCATGAAGCTGGATATGCAGTCGGCCGATTTCGCGCACGATCAGCGGATCGTCGGTGGCCCGCTCCACGCCGCTGTCGACCCACGGGCGCGTGCGGGTGCGCACGAACGCCTCCGTATCGGCGATGGCCGCCTTCGCGATACCTGCGTCGATCGCCGCCTGGATGATCTGCGACAGCGGGCCGTTGAGCGTCGGCTCGTCCGATACGCGCTGCGCGGGCAGCACGTGCGACGCCGGCACGCGCACGCGATCGAGCACGACCGTGCCGCTCGCGGTGGTGCGCTGGCCGAAGCCCGACCAGTCGTCGATCACGGTGAGCCCGGGCGTCGGCTGCGGCACGTATGCGAGCCACGCCTGCTGCGCATCGTCGAGGCCGAGCACCGGCACGTAATGCGCGAACAGCGCGCCCGTCGAATAGAACTTGGTGCCGTCGACGACATGGTCGTCGCCGTCGCGGCGCACGCGCGTCTTCAGGTCGAGCACGTGCTTCGTACCCTTCTCCGAGAAGCCGTTGCCGAACCGCTTGCCGCTCAGGATCTCGGCGAAGAAATGGCGCTTCTGCGCGTCGCTGCCGACCAGCGCGATCACGTCGACCAGCCCGAAATGATTCTGCGGCAACTGCCCGAGCGACCCGTCGGCCGCCGCGATGATCTTGATCACCTCGGTGAGCGTCACATGCGACACGCCCGCGCCGCCGTAGGCCTTCGGCACCGTGATCGCCCACAACCCCGACTGCGAAAACCATTCGATCTCGTCGCGCGGCAACCGGCGCTCGCGATCGCGCTCGGCCGCGCCTTGCGCGAGCCGCTGCGCCAGCGCATGCGCGGCCGCGATCGCCTGTGCATCGTCGGCGATCACGCGGGCGACCTGCGGTGTCGCGTCGGCCGGCGGCTCGTGAATCGTGGCGCTCGTATCGGACATCGGGCTCTCCTGATGGATGACGAAAGCATTCAATCTAGCAGTGCGTCGCGGGCCGGCAAACCGAGCGATTCTCGTAACGTTATTCCTTCGGATAACAAACGACATGGTGCCCGCCTCCACGTTTCGACGTCGCAATCGACGCGCTGACGTCGATATGCCCGCGTAGCCGGCGCGCGTAATGCGTATCGACGATAACGATCTGCGAATCCGTTATTGGAACGCTCGCGTCCCGCTTCCTATACTGGGTCTCCCGGTGCAAACGGCCCCGCCCTTCGAGGAACACGCATGACTTCGTCGCACGCAGACACCGATCTTTCCACCGGCGCCGACTACGACGCACTCGCGAGCCGCTTCAGGCCGATCTTCGAGCGCATCGCGGCCGGCACCGCCGAGCGCGACCGCCGCCGCGAACTGCCGCACGACGCGATCGGCTGGCTGAAGGACGCCGGCTTCGGCGCGATACGGCTGCCGGTGCGCGACGGCGGCGACGGTGCGTCGCTGCCGCAACTGTTCCAGTTGCTGACCGAGCTCGCCACGGCCGATTCCAATCTGCCGCAGGCGCTGCGCGGCCACTTCGCGTTCGTCGAGGACTGGCTGAACGCGCCGCCCGGGCCGCAGCGCAGCGCGTGGTTCGACCGCTTCGCGAACGGCCAGCTGGTCGGCAACGCGTGGTCGGAGGCCGGCGACGTGCCGCTCGGCCAGACCATCACGAAGGTGTCGGAGCAAAACGGCCGGCTCGTGCTGAACGGCCGCAAGTTCTACAGCACCGGCAGCCTGTTCGCCGACTGGATCGACGTATTCGCGCAGCGCGCGCACGACGGCAGCGACGTGATCGTCGCCGTCGCCACGGCACAGCCCGGCGTGATCCGCGAAGACGACTGGGACGGCTTCGGCCAGACGACGACCGGCAGCGGCACGACGCGCTTCGAGGATGCGGCGGTCGACGCCGACCACGTGATCGACTTCGGCCGCCGCTTCAAGTATCAGACCGCGTTCTACCAGCTGTTCCACGTCGCGACGCTGGCCGGCATCGGCCATGCGATCGTGCGCGACGCGGGCGAACTCGTGCGCGGCCGCACGCGCGTGTACAGCCACGGCAACGCGGCACGCGCCGGCGACGACGCGCAGCTCCAGCAGGTGATCGGCGAAATCGCGTCGTGGGCGTATGCGGCCGACGCGCTCGCGCTGCGCGCCGCGCAGCCGCTGCAACGTGCGTACGTCGCACGCTTCGGCGACGACGACGCAGCCGAACACGACGCGAACGTCGCGGCCGAAATCGAATCCGCGCAGAGCCAGCTCGTCGTGTCGGAACTCGTGTTGCGCGCGGCGACGCGACTGTTCGATGCGCTCGGCGCATCCGCGACGCGCAGCACCACCGCGCTCGACCGCCACTGGCGCAATGCGCGCACGGTGTCGTCGCACAATCCGCTCGTCTACAAGGCGCGGATCGTCGGTGACTGGATCATCAACGGACGCACGCCGCCGTTCGTCTGGCGCGTCGGCGACGGTACACGTGCCGGCACGGAAACGGGAGCGGCCCGATGAGCAAGACCATTCGCTTCAACGCGTTCGAGATGAACTGCGTCGGCCATCAGTCGCCGGGGCTGTGGGCGCATCCGCGCGACCGCTCGTGGCAGTACAAGGACCTCGACTACTGGACCGATCTCGCCCGCGTGCTCGAACGCGGGATCTTCGATGCGATCTTCATCGCGGACGTGATCGGCTATTACGACGTCTACCAGGGCAGCAACTATCACGCGCTGCACCAGGCCGCGCAGATTCCGGTCAACGATCCGCTGCAGCTCGCCGCGCCGATCGCGATGGCGACCGAGCATCTCGGCATCGGCATCACCGCGTCGACGACATTCGAGCATCCGTACACGTTCGCGCGCCGCCTGTCGACGGCCGACCATCACACCAAGGGCCGGCTCGCCTGGAACATCGTCACGTCGTACCTGGAAAGCGGCGCGAAAAACATCGGCGACAACGGGCTGCGCACGCATGACGATCGCTATGCGGTCGCGGCCGAATATGTCGAGGTGCTGTACAAGCTGTTCGAAGGGAGCTGGGAAGACGGCGCGGTCGTGCGCGATCGCGACGGCCGCGTGTTCACGCATCCGGAGAAAGTGCACGAGATCGGCCACAAGGGGCGCTTCTTCGACGTGCCCGGCTATCACCTGTGCGAGCCGTCGCCGCAGCGTACGCCGGTGCTGTTCCAGGCCGGCGCGTCCGGCCCCGGCAAGGCGTTCGCCGCGCAACACGCCGAATGCGTGTTCGTCGCCGCGCCCACCCGCCCGCAACTCGCGCGCTATGTCGCCGACGTGCGCGCGCAGGCCGCGGCCGCGGGGCGCGACCCGCGCGACGTGCTGATCTACAACCTCGTCACGGTGATCGTCGACGAAACCGACGAGAAGGCGCAGGCGAAGTTCGACGAATATCGCCGCTACGTGTCGTACGACGGCTCGCTCGTGTTCATGTCCGGCTGGACCGGCATCGACTTCGGCCAGTACGCGCCGACCGATCCCGTCAGGCGCGTCGAAACGAATGCGATCGTATCGGCCGTCGAGCACCTGGCCGGCGGCGACACCGCGTGGACGATCGAGGCACTGGCCGCGTGGGGCGGCATCGGCGGGATGGGCCCCGTGTTCGTCGGCTCCGCGCAGACGGTCGCGGACATCCTGCAGGAATGGGTCGCCGCAACCGACGTCGACGGCTTCAATCTCGCGTACGCCGTGGCGCACGAAACGTTCGAGGACATCGTGCGCTACCTCGTGCCGGAGTTGCAGCGGCGCGGCGTCTACCCGACCGGATACACGCCCGGCACGCTGCGCGAGAAGCTGTTCGGCCGCGCCGCGCGGTTGCCGGACGCGCATCCGGCTGCGCGGTTTCGCGACATCGAGCAGGTCAAGCGCGACGCCGAACAGGTGGCCGACTACGCGTGAGGGCCATGCGGCCGGCCCGCGCGCGGGTCAGCCGGGCCTGGCGGCAACCGCCCGCGTGCGCGCCGGGCCGGTCGCGCCATGCGCGGCCGATCAAAGCCACGTCCCGCCCTGGCGCTCGTTCGGCTCGTCGGCGAGCGCGTCGAAATCGTGAATCCAGTCCAGGTGATGCAGCACGCTGTCGCGTTCGCCGAGCCGTGCATTGCGCGCCTGCGCGGCCGGCCCGTCGGGCAGATGCAGCACGTCGGCGGCCGTGATCGACGCGTACTGCACCTTGCGCGTGCGACCGCGCCGCAGCCGCTCGTACGCTTCCTGCGCCTCGCGCCAGTTGCCCGGTCCGGCCTTCGCCAGTTGCTCGGCCAGCACCACCGCATCCTCGATCGACTGGTTCGCGCCCTGCCCGTGATGCGGCACCAGCGCATGCGCGGCGTCGCCGATCAGCGTCACGCGCCCGCGGCTCCAGCGGCCGAGCGGCGGCCGGTGGAACAGCCCCCAGCGCTGGCTGACCGGCACCGCGGTGATCATCTGCACCACCGCCGGGTGCCAGTCCTTGAACAGGCGCAACTGCTCGCCCTCTTCGGCCGGCATGACCCACTCGCGCGACGGCCACGGCGACGGATGACGCTCGACCAGCAGGAAATTCTGGTCGCCGTTGTCGCCGATCGGATAGTGCAGCAGGTGGCCGTGCGGTCCGACCCAGAACTGGATGGTTTCCGGATCAGGCAGCAAGTCCATCCGCTCGGCCGGCACCACGCCGCGAAAACCCGAACACCCCGAATACAGCACGTCGTCGTAGCCGAGCATCCAGCGCCGCGTGATCGAACGCGCGCCGTCCGCGCCGATCACGAGATCGGCATCGACGCGCTTGCCGTTGTCGAACGTCAGCGTCACGCGATCCGGATGCTGCGCGAGATCGACCAGCCGATGGCCCAGATGGATCTGCTCGACCCCGACGGCCTGCGACAGGATCGCCTGCAGATCCGCACGATGCACGCCCCAGTACGACCCGCCGAACTGCCGGCGATAGTCGGGTGCGCCGCGATGATGGCCGATGACCGCCCCGCTGCGGCCGTCGCGATAGACGAGCGCCGGGATTTCCGCGCACACCGCGTCGAAAGCGGAACGTAATCCCATCCGCTCGTAGAAGCGCGTCGCATTCGCCGACAGCGCGACGGCCGCTCCGACCTCGCGCAGCACGTCGGTCTGCTCGTACAGTTGCGCGTCGATGCCGCGCTCGCGCAACGCAAGCGCCAGGGTCAGGCCGCCGATGCCGGCGCCGACGATCGCGATGTTCAGATGGGTCTGCATGATGAAGGTGTCTCCGGTATTCAGATAGTCAGTTATCGAGGCCGCGGCGCGCGTGGCCTGCTCTGCGCGCGTGTCGAATGCATGCGCCGTATCGGTATTGTCAGCAGCCAACCCTCATCCCACAATAAAATGCAGGGAATCTGCTTCATCACTGAACGCAATGACCGGGAACACGGCGACACCATGGAACTGAGCGAGATCGACCTCAATCTGCTGCTGCTTTTTCAGCGGCTGATGCAGGAGCGGCGTGTGTCGAGCGTCGCCGAGCAGATGAACATGAGCCAGCCGGGCGTGAGCAACGCGCTCGCGAAGCTGCGTCGCCGGCTCGGCGATCCGCTGTTCGTGCGCGGGCCCGGCGGCGTGGTCCCGACGCCGTTCGCGTTGCGGCTGGCCGAGCCGGTTGCGCAGGCGCTGTCGACGCTGCACGCCGCGCTCAATCCGGAGACGGGTTTCGATCCGCTACGCGCGTCGCGCACGATGACGATCGGGATGACCGATATCGGCGAAGTCGTGTTCCTGCCCGCGTTGCTCGAACATCTGTCGAAAGCGGCGCCGGGCATCGCGCTCAATACGGTGCGCAACACGAGCGTGAACCTCAGCGACGAAATGGCCGATGGCCGCGTCGATCTCGCGATCGGGCTGCTGCCGCAATTGCAGGGCGGGTTCTATCAGCGCCGGCTGTTCGATCAGCGGTACGTGTGCCTGTTCCGCCGCGGGCATCCGCTCGAGGACGCGCCCCTCACGGTCGACGCATGGCGGGAAGCCGAGCACCTGGTCGTGGTGTCGGCCGGCACCGGCCACGGGCAGGTCGACGAATGGCTGAAGCGGCGACGCGTCAAGCGCCGCGTGCGGCTCACGGTCCCGCATTTCATGAGCGTCGGCTATATCCTGCAACGCACCGACCTGATCGCGACCGTGCCCGAGCATCTCGCGCTGCAACTCGCCGCGCCGTTTTCGCTGAGCTGGCGGGCGTTGCCCGTCACGCTGCCGGGTGCGCCGATTCATATGCTGTGGCACACGCGCGTGAATCAGGACGAAGGCAACCGGTGGTTGCGGGAGGTCGTGGTCAGCCTGTTCTCGGAAGCCGAAACGCGCGGACGAAAACCCGCGCCGGCACGCAGGAAATAGCGGCCCGCGCCGCGAACCGGCCGTGCGCGGTACGATGTCGCTTCAACCGGCGCACGGCGATGCCATCGCGCTCTTGCCGCCTCTTTCGTCACCCCAACCCGCAGGGAATCAAGTCATGTCTGTCTCGCAGAAATTCGCAGCCGTCACGGGCGCCGGATCCGGCATCGGTCGTGCCGCGGCGATCGCACTCGCCGGCGCGGGATTTACCGTCGCACTGATCGGACGCCGCGAAGAATCGTTGCGTGAAACGAAAGAGGCAATCGTCGCCGCTCACGGCGACGCGCACGTGTTTCCGGCCGACGTCACCGACGAAGCGTCGGTCGATCACGCGTTCGCGCAGATCGCGCAGCAGTTCGGCCGGCTCGACGTGCTCTTCAACAACGCCGGCCGCAACGCGCCGGCCGTTGCACTCGACGAATATGCATTCGACGTGTGGAACGCCGTCGTCGCGACGAACCTGACGGGCGTCTTTCTGTGCGCACGCGCCGCATGGCGCGTGATGAAAGCGCAAACGCCGCAGGGTGGCCGGATCATCAACAACGGTTCGATCTCGGCCTATACGCCGCGCCCGAACACGATCGCGTACACGGCCACCAAGCATGCGGTGGCCGGCATCACCAAGTCGCTCGCCCTCGACGGTCGCGCGTACAACATCGCGTGCGGCCAGATCGACATCGGCAACGCGGCGACATCGCTGACGGACCGGATGACGGACGGCGTGCTGCAGGCCGACGGACGCATGGCGCCCGAGGCGCGGATGGATGTCACGCACGTGGCGAACGCGGTCGTTCAGATGGCGAATCTGCCGCTGGATACGAACATCCTGAACATGACGATCATGGCGACGACGATGCCGTTCGTGGGGCGTGGATAAACGGGATCGCAGGGATCGACCGGGCGTTGCCGCGCACCGCCTGTTCCGTTACTCCCCTCCTCGTCTTCCTGCCCATCGACGGCGGCTTGACGATGACGAACCGACGACGATCCTTGCCCCGGATCCAGAGCGGCGCGTTACCGCGCCCGCTCCATTCGTTGCCGCTCGCCGGATCGCGATAGCGCCCCGGCGTTCAGCGGTCGTGATAAATCGCGAGCCATACGGTCGGCTCTTCCGGATGCGTCCACGCGACACGATGCCGGCAATGCGGTTCGATCAGCACGTAGTCGCCGCGGCGCATGTCGTGCAGCGCCGGATCGCCTTCAAATTCGAGCGCGGCCGCGCCGGACAGTAACGCAACCCACTCCGCGCGCGGGTCGTCGTACCAGAATCCGTCGGGACTCGTGTGCCCCATCGACACGATCCGCTCGACGTTCAGGCGCGATCCGGCGACGAGTACGTCGACCTGCTCGTCGTCGCTTCGGGTCCGTTCGATGCCGAACAGGTTGCCGGTTTGAAGCTGCATGATTCGACCTCCCGTCGCCCTCCGCGTGAAGGCGGTTGACGTCCACTGTAGCGTGGCGACCGTCGTCGGGGCGAACTCGTTTTGCGGGTATCAACTCGGCGCACCCGTCAGGATGGTCACCGACATACCCGACGAAACGCGCCCCAGCGACAAAACCGCCTTGACAAGTTGCGCATCGCAACTAATATGACTTGCGAACCGCAACTTTCCCGGGCTGATCATGGACCTCATCGATATTCCCGCCAAGACTCGCGACGCAACGATCCTCGAGCTTCGCGACTTTTCCCGGAAACTGGTCCGTGAACTGGGTTTCATGCGCACGACATTGGCCGACAGCGACCTCGCGCCATCGGCCGTTCACGCCGTGCTCGAAATCGGAATGGCGCCCGGTATCAGCGCAAAGGATCTCGGCAATATCCTTCGGCTCGACAAATCGAATACGAGCCGACAGCTTGCCCGACTGGAAGCAGCCGGCTTCGTGACGCGCCGCGTCTCGCCCGACGATGCGCGCGCGACCGAGTTGTACCTGACCGCCGACGGGCAAAAGCTCCGGGAGAAAATCGACCAGTTTGCGACCCATCAGGTGTCGAATGCGCTACGTCGCATGGTTCCGGCAGACCAGCAAAACCTGATCCGCTCGCTCGCGCTTTATAGCGACGCGCTGGCGCAGGACAACGTTGCGACACCGCCAGCCGCGAAGCAGAACGCCGCGCAGATCCTCGACGGCTACCGGCCCGGCTGCATCGGCGACATAGCAAGCCTTCACGCACGGTTCTATTCGGAACACTGGGGATTCGGCGCGTTCTTCGAGAAGAAGGTTGCGACCGAACTCGCCGAATTTGCGGGCGCGCTCCCGGCCGCAGGCAAGGCGCTCTGGCTCTGCGCGGAAAATGGCCGCACGCTCGCCTCTCTCGCCATCGATGGAGACAAGATGTCGGGCATCGCGCACTTGCGATGGTTCATCGTCGACGATGCGTTGCGCGGCTCGGGAATCGGGCGGCAGCTCATGACGCTTGCCATGAGGTTCGTCGACGAGCAGCAGTTCGACGAGACGTATCTCTGGACATTCAAGGGACTCGATTCGGCACGTCACCTGTACGAATCGTTCGGCTTCGCGCTGACCGGCGAATCGGCAGGCTCGCAATGGGGAACCGAGGTCGTCGAGCAACGCTTCAGCCGGCGAAAATCGGGCGGCTAGCGCACGGCCCCGCACCGCCCTTCATCGGGAAACCGCCCGCCTCGAACGAACCCGCCTGCCACGATGCCGCTCCCTCTTGTCTTCTTGCCGGCCATGCCATGCGACGCACGAATGTATGCGGCGCAGGTCGACGGGCTGAGCGATCTTGTGTTGCCGTCCGTGCACGTGCTGTCGCACCCGACCTTCGCGGAAAGCGCCGAGCACCTGCTGTCCGTCACGGAAGGGTCGTTCATCCTCGCAGGCACCGCGTATGGCGGCTGTCTGGCACTCGAAGTTCTCGCCAGGATGCCCGATCGCGTTCGAGGCCTCTGGTTGATGAACTGTCAGCCCGGCGCCCATCCGGATCCGGCGTCGGCGCGCGCCACGAGTCGCAGAATCCGCTCCGGCGAACATGAGCGCGTGATCGCGGAATTCGCCGAGAACGCCATCCCCGCCGACGACATCGCGGCGAGAACGACATTCGTTCAGATGGCGCGCGATGCCGGTGCCGACGTGTTCGCACGGCAATCCGATGCAACGTCGACGCGGATGGATCGCTGGTCCACGCTCGCATCGACGCGGATCCCGACGTTGCTCGTCTGGGGCAACGCGGACCGTTTCGTTCCCGTCGACGTCGGCCGCCGCATCGCCGCATCGATGCCGCATGCCCGCTTCGAATCGATCGACGCGTGCGGCCATTTTCCGACCCTGGAGCGCCCGTCGCGATGCACGGCGATCGCGCGTCGATGGTTGATCGAGTCCGGCCTGACGCCCTTGTCCGCACGTTGACGCACCGATCCGCTCACGCCGCCTGTCACGCAGCCGTCTCGTCGTCGATATCCCGCGCCGTCGGTTCGTGACGCACGATCAGCAGAAACACGATCGGCGTGGCCGCGCTGACCGCGACGACCCAGAACATGTCCGTGCCGAGCCGGGCCTGCAGGATCGGCAGCACGAACAGCGCAAGCGCCTGCCCGATGCCGCACAGCGAACGCCCGAAGCCGACCCCGGTGCCGCGGATCGCCGCCGGGTACGACAGCGTCGGATAGATCATCATCTGCGCACCGGGCCCGAAGCCCTCGGCGAACAGCCAGGTACCGAGCATCAACAACACGACGCCGATCGCGATCGCGCCGTGCGGATGCCCGGCCAGCGCGAGCGCGACGAGTGCGACGCACTGCAGTGCGAAGCCCGCGATCGCGACATGGCGCGACGGATAGCGATACGCGAGTCGCATGCCCAGCAAACCGCCGGTGAACGCGAACAGCACGTTCAGCGCAAGCGACGCGGCGATCGTCTCGAACACGCCCGCGCCGAGGAACTGCGACAGGATCGACGGCAGGAAGAACGCGATCGCCGTGTATTCGAACGGAATGCACAGGTTCATCACGCTGGCGACGATCGTGCGGCCTAGATACGGGCGCTGGAACAGCACGCGTATCCGCACCGGCGGCTGGCTCGGCGCGCGTGGCGCGTCCTCCGCCTCGTGGGCGTGAATCCCGTACGACTCGCGAAGAATGCGCGCGGCATTGGCGAGGTCGCCCTGATTCGCGGCCCACAGCGGCGATTCGTTCATGAAGCGATTGCGCACCAGGATGATGACGAGCGCGGGCACCGCGCCGAAGATCAGCGACGCGCGCCACAGCCAGCCCGCATGCTCGGCCGGCAGCAGGAAGTACAGCCCGAAGATCAGCAGGAAGCAGACCGACGACGCCACGTACCACATCGGGCACCACGCGGCGAGCCGCGACGCCTTGTTGCCGCGGCCGCTGAACTTCGAGAACTCCGCGAGAAACGCCATCGCGACGGGCAGGTCGATGCCGACGCCGAGCCCCATCACGAAGCGCGCGCCGATCAGCACCCACACGTTCGGCGCGAGCCCGGCCGCGATCGCCGCGATCACGAAGAACAGCATGTCGGCCATGAACACCTGATAGCGGCCGATCCTGTCGGTGAGCCAGCCGCCGAGCAGGCTGCCGAAGATCGTGCCGATCATGATCGCCGACCCGACCAGCCCGGTCAGCGCGGGCGTCAGGCCGAACTCGCGCGCGACGTCGTCGATGCCGTACGACAGCGTCGTCAGGTCGTACGCATCGAGAAACACCCCGCCGAGCGCGAGCAGCACGATCATCCGCGCATGGCTGACGGCGCTGTCCGTCGTGTTGATCAGGCGTGCCACGTCGCTCGCGGAGCGGATGGGCGCGGAAACCGGCGTGATAGCAGCATTCAGATCGATCGAACTCATCGCATTCCCTTGTTCCGCCGGATAGCCGGCGATGTCTGCACGGAGACAGGAACCCGACACGCGCGTGCCGGGCTCCGGAAGCGAAGATTCTGTTCTTGCGATCCGGTTATCCCAACCGATATAAACCGATAAATTATTCGGTGTGCGTCATAAAGTCTTGCGGACGTGTACGTGCGGCCGCTGCATGCCGGCGTCCGGCGCCCCGCGTCACGCCGGTGCGTGAAAGGCCGCCACCCGGTTCCGGCCGTTCGCCTTCGCGTAGTACAGCGCCTCGTCGGCGGCCTTGATCACGGCTTCGGCTTGCGCATCGTGCTCGGGCGTCCAGCTCGCCAGGCCGATACTGGCGGTGACGTGCCCGTATTCGCTGCCGGCGTGCTCGAGCGGCAGCCCGTCGATCGCCGCGCGAATGCGTTCGGCGATCTGGGCGGCGCCCGTCTCGGAAGTATCCGGGAGCAGCACGACGAATTCCTCGCCGCCGTAGCGGGCCGCAGTATCGGCCGGCCGGCGGATGTTGTCGCCGATACAGCGTGCCACCGCCGCCAGTGCGTCGTCGCCCGCCTGGTGGCCGTAGGTATCGTTATAGGCCTTGAAGCGGTCGACATCGACGAACAGCAAAGAGAAAACCGATCGCGCTCGCCGCGCACGACGCCATTCGCGATCCAGCACTTCCGCGAAGCTGCGGCGATTGTTCAGGCCGGTGAGGCCGTCGGTGCGCGCGAGCAGCACGAGTTCCGACTCGGCGCGCATGCGGCGCCGCAATTGCGTGCCGAGCATGATGGACACCGCGATGAACGCGGCGCCGAACGTCGCTACCAGCGCGCCGATCGTGGTGGCCCGGTGCCGCCACGCGGCGTAGATGTCCGGCTCCGCTTCCGCGACCATGATCATCAGCGGCAGCTTCGGCAAGTGTCTGAAGTAGTAGAGACGACGCACGCCGTCGAGCGACGAGGTTTCCGAAAACACCCCCTCCCGCGCGGCCTGGAACCGCCGGAAGGTCGCGGCCTGACTGATGTCGCGACCGATGGTGTGGACGTCGTACGGCTGGCGCATCACCATCACGCCGTCGTTGCCGATCAGCGAGATCGAACCGTGCTGTCCGAGCGACAGGCCGGCAAACAGTTGATGGAAATATTCGAGGTTGACCGCGATGAGCACGACGCCGGCGAACGAGCCGTCCGGGTTCGAGATCCGCCGCGTGAGGCCGACGCTGAGCGAGCCCCCGCGCAGACGCGACGGGAACGGGTCGCTGACGTAGAGCCCGACATTCGGATCGTCGCGGTGGACGGTGAAGTACTTGCGATCGGCGAAATTGCCGTGGCGCGGCACGTCGTTGGCCGAATCGAGGACGATGTTGCCGCCGGCATCGAGCACCAGCATCGAGCCGAGAAATTGTGCGGTCATCGCGTTGTCGAACAGCACGGCACGCCGCAAGCCCGGCGGCGCATTCATCACGTCGGGACGTCGAAGCCCCTGGATGACCGCCTGTAGCGACGGGTCGTAGAGTTCGAAGTTGCGCTGGATGTCGCGCTCGGCGATCAGGCCGAGATTGCGGGAGGTTTCGCTCGCCCGCTCGAGCGCGTCGTTGCGGCTCTGGAACAGTTGCAGCACGCACAGACCCATCAATGCACAAGCGACCACGATGCCGATCACGACGATGGTATAGGGAGCCGCAGACCTGGATTGCATGTGTCTCCTCGGTGACCAAGCTTGTGTGCGGGTGCACGATGCGACTACTGGATACTAAAAAACAGAGGGGGCATATCAAGCGGGGGCTGCCTGGTCATGGCGCGACATCGGGATGTCGATACCGGGTCGTTCGCGCCCGACCAGATCGAGTCGGTCAAGTCCGTGCAGCGGCCAGCGCGTTGCCGAAATGCTCCACGGCGCCGTCGAAGCGCGCCGCGCCCACGTCGAAGACCCAGCGGCGCAGTGACGGGGGCGCAGCAAGACCGCGCTCCGCGAGCCGATACCGGGTGTCGATCGCGGCCACCACGGCGCTCACCATGGCTTGCGGCATGCCTGCGGTGGCCGCGGTCGTCAGCCCGCCGTCGAGTACGCTCGGCGCAAAGGCTGCGCTTTCGACGCCGTGATGCATCGCCGTCCGCGCGGCCGTGGCGGCGGCATCCGCGGTTCTTTCGATCGTCCAGCTTGCCGGATCACCGAGTCCGACCAGCAGTATGGTGCGCGCGGCAATGCCGGCGGGCGGGAGGTCGATCAACAGCGTTTCCATCGGCGCGGCAAGAAAATGACCTTCGCGCCGCAGGTCGGTGAGCGCACCCAAGAGGGCGACGTCGAGATGGTGGAGTCCGCCCGTCGGACCGTCGGCCGTCGCCTCGTGGGCGAACATGCAGCCGCAGGAGAGATCGACTTGTGCGCCGACGCCATCCCATGCTGCGACCTCGAAGGACACATCCCGCCAACTACCGATGATCTGTCGAGGAACCATATCGTCTCTCCCGTAAGGTCGGCCTGCTCGGTCCAACTATCTCGCAACCCGCACAAATCTGCGGCCGCGATGCGTGTGCCAAACGCCCACAATCTACTCGCCATCGTTTGCGGACGTGTCGCCGACCCACAGGTCGGGTCAAGCGTAGCGGCAAGAATCATTCTTGCACATGCCGGCGGCCCTTTGGGACTGAACACCCCATCGACGCGTCACGACATGATTCCGCAGTCCGCATCCAGCGACAGAACTGCACGCCGAGCATGATGGAACGCGATCAATGCGGCGCCGAACGTCGCCCCACATGCGCTCATGGCCGTGGCCCAGTGCCGCGCCCGACACCATCAATGTCCGGATCCGGGATCCTCGCCGACTGAATCACGACCAGCGTATCGCCCGCCTCGATCCGGCACGGCGGATCCTCGTAAAACGACAGAATCTTCCCGCAGCGATCGAGCCCGACGACGATCGCGCCGGGCACGACGTTCGTCATGCAGCCGATCTCGTGCGGCAGTGCCTCACGTTCCAGTAGCGTCGCCCGCCCGCGCGTCGACAGCATGTCGTTCACGAACGGCACGATGTAGCGGCTATGCACCGCATCCGCGAGCAGCAGCGCGCCGATCTTCGTCGACGACACGATCACGTCGGCACCGGCCTGCCGCAGTTGTCGCTGATACAGGTTCTCCTGGATGCGCACGACGATCTTCGTCTCGGGCGCGATGCTGCGCACCGACAGCGTCAGCAGGATCGCGGTCGGATCGTCGGTCACCGAGATGATCACGGCCTTCGCCGAGCGCACCTGCGCCTGCTGCAGCAGATCCTCATGTGCGGGATCGCCGAGCAGCCCGGTTACGCCGAGCGACGTCGCGGCCTCGAGCGCCTGCTGCTGCGCATCGATCACGATGATCGTCGACGGATCGACGCCGCTTTCGAGCAGCTCGCGTACGGCGATCGATCCCGACAGGCCGTAACCGCACACCACGATGTGATCGGACAGTTGCTTCTGCAAGCGTTTCATGCGGAATTCCTCGATGACGCGCTGGATCACGAATTGATAGGCCGTGCCCAGGAAGATGAACCAGATGCCGATGCGGATCGGCACGATGAAGAACGCGTCGATCAGACGCGCGCGCGCCGTGACCGGCACGATATCGCCGTAGCCGACCGTCGCGACCGTGACCATCGTGAAGTACACGAGATCGGCGACGTTCATCGGCGTGCTCTTGGTGGAATCGCGCAGCCCGTCGCGGTCGAGATACAGCACGAGGAACGCGAGCATGCACAGCAGCACGACCGCGCCGAGACGGAACAGCAGCGTCCGGCGCGGCGACGTCGCGGGACGGGTGAACAGCGTGCGCGTGCGCGGCGCCTGCCACGGGTCACGGGCGCGACGCAGGCGCGAACGCAACGAGCGGCGCTGGGAAGGCGTTGCCAACGAGGATTCTCCTGAACGATGCGAGCTCGATTCTACGACGGGAACATGCGGGCGTCGGCGTTACAGCATGCTGCGCGGCCGAACCATCGTGCCGTCGACGAAACGCTGCGCACGGAACGCCGAAAGATCGAGCGACGGTGCGCCGGTGTCGACCCATTCGGCCAGCAGCCGGCCGACGATCGGCCCCATCGCGAAGCCATGCCCGCAGAACCCGGTCGCGATCGCGAGCCCGGACGGCGTGCCGGGCGCATCGATCACCGGAATGCCGTCGGGCAGCACGTCGATCAGGCCGGCCCACGCCTCGACGATCTGCGCATCCTTCAGCGCGGGGAAGATCGCCTTGAGCTTCGCGAGCGCGCGCGGCGCATGCGCGCGATTCGGCTGCGGCTGCGGATCGCGCGGCTCGATCGGGTCGACCCGGCCGCCGATGCGCGCGCAGGCATCGCGCCACGCCGCCGTATTCAGATGCAAACGGAATTTCTCGCGCTGCGACCAGAACTCCGGCCAGAACAGGCTCAACCCGCGCAAGTGGCCGAGCGTCATGTCGACATCGACCTGCATGTCGTCGGCGAGATTGATCGCGCCGCTCTTGCGTTGCCGGATGCCGAGCCCATGCCCCCAGATCGTCGACGCGGACACGTCGGGCAGCACGTTGGTGCGCATGCAGGTGCCGCGCACGGCCTGCTGCGGCAGCCGGATGCCGACGCCGTCGAGCAACCGGAAGCTGGTCGCGCCGGCCGCGCAGATCACGCGCCGCGTGCGGATCGTGCCGCGCTCGGTCGCGACGCCGACGACCGCGCCGCCGGCCGTCTCGATCGCCGTCACGCCGCAGCCTTCGAAGAAGCGCGCGCCGGCTTCGATCGCGCGCGCCGCGAACGCGGCGGCTACACGGCGCGGCTCGGCCTGCCCGTCGGTTGCGGTGTACAGCCCGCCGAGCGTGCGCGCCTGCGTCGACAGGCCGCTCACGCGCGCGTCGATTTCCGCACGCGTGAGCGTGCGCGTGTCGAGCCCGTGTTCGCGTGCGACGGCGAGCCATGCCTGGAACGATGACCAGTCGTCTTCGTTGCCGGCCATGTACAGGCAGCCGCCCTGCCGCCATTCGAGATCGAAGCCGAGCGCCTGCTCGAGCCCTTCCCAGATCCGCATGCCGGCCATCATCAGCGGCACTTCGGCGGACTCGCGGCCCTGCTGGCGCACGAACCCCCATGCGCGGGTCGATTGCTGGCCGGCGATGCGCGACTTGTCGAGCACGACGGCCTTCAGGCCGCGCAGCCCGAGGTAGTACGCGGCCGCGCAACCCATGATGCCGGCCCCGGCGATCACGATGTCGGCTTCGGCCGGAAACGCCGTATCGGCGTGGCTCAATGCATCATGCAACGGATAGGTTGTCGTCATTGTTCTCTGTTGGCGTCGATACGCCCGGCGCAGGCATCGACAT
The DNA here is from genome assembly GCF_002563755.1 of Burkholderia sp. JKS000303. NCBI lineage: Bacteria > Pseudomonadati > Pseudomonadota > Betaproteobacteria > Burkholderiales > Burkholderiaceae > Burkholderia > Burkholderia sp. JKS000303. The sequence goes on along the minus strand of NZ_PDBZ01000001.1, from coordinate 3,546,573 downwards.
ACGCGATGACGAGCGCCGAGTGATGCTGTCCTGTCCCGGATTTTCGCGGAAAACGTCCGAACGGGTCGGCGAGCGATCGGGTCGGCCTGTCGCGGCACCGGCACCGGCATCCGACAGCGGTCATGTTTGCCCGCCGGCCGTCCCCATTTTTTCGCCTTGACGGGGCTATCTTACCGCGCGGCAAACTGTATATCCATACAGTATCTCCGCAGTAGAAATGATCCTCCCCCCATTCGATCCCTCGAAGCTGAACGACCTCACCGAATGGTGGACGAAGTGCAGCTATGCCGACGTCCGGCGCCTGATCCTCGAAGTGCAGCACCTGCGCCTGACGTTGTGGGAGTTGAAGTCCCACGTCGCCGATGCATCGCGCCGGATCCGCGTGCTCGACCCGGACATGCTCGCGCACGGCCCCGCGCTTCGGCTACCTGCTCGAAAAGGAGATCGAACGCGCGAATCCGATCGGCCGCACGCGCGACGTGCATGCACCGTTTTCGGACGAATGGCGCGCCCGCGAAGCGCTGCGCTGTGCACGCCGCCCGAACCCGCTGAACCGGGCACGCTGCCGTGCACGATTCCGGAATTCCAGCGCGTCACCTGGGCCGAGCTTCGCGATCGCTGGCGTCATCCGGGCGACAGGAAGTCGACGCGCCAGAACGTCGAACAACGGATGGTGCTCGAGATTGCCCGCCAGCGATCCGTGATCCTCGCGCGCGCGAGGAAACTGGTCGACGCCGCGATCACCGAAGCGGCAGCGGCAGGAAAGCAACTGTTCGCGCTCGATCAACTCAAGCGGCTCTTGTCCGTCGAGCGCGAAGACGGCGAGCCGTTCACGTACATGCCGCCATGAGGCGATTGGCGCGCTCGCAACACGCGTGTCGGTCGCAAGGGAAATCGTCGGATTGCTTTCGCAATCGTCATGATGCTGACGGGACGATTCGTGAATCGCACCCTCCTTCGATGCTTCGCGACGGCATCGAAACCGGCACGCATGTCGGTTCGTTATCCGACACATCTGCACGTCATCGGAACGTAACGCTCACCGACATACCATCGCTATCGATTCGCGCAATGCGTGCGCGCTCTTTCGCCACGCCCGGGAACAAATCATGCTCCCCGCACAAAGAAGTGGAACCAATTTATTTTCTTTGACGGATTGCGTATTACCGGCGAATATTCGCGTCGATCTACCGGTTAGTACTTCTAAAAACATAAAAAATACGCTGCTCGCCATGTAACGAGGACCTTACGTTGCTTCGCCAACTGATACTTGATCGAAGGGGTAGAAATGATGCCGTTGTCCCAGGATGTGAGCATCAAAAAGACCGTTGCCGTATCGAAAGCATCAACGCCGTCTCCCGTTTTCTGGAAGTCGGATCCGCTGGTCGCAACACCGCCGCCGGAACCGAAGTCTGCAACGCCCGATCTACGCGATTTCTTCGCCGCGGCTGCGCTGCAAGGGTTGCTGTCACGCGACGCCGGCCGCAACGTGTCGACGATCGCCGACTACGAATCCAGGCGCGCGGTCAGCGCCTATCGTTTCGCCGACGAAATGTTGAAGGCGCGATGAACGGGCACGCCCGCCGGACCAGCCCGGCCCACGCGGGCTCGTCGTCATCCGGCCTTCGTCATCGCACACCCCGCCCGTAACCGCTGCCCTTCTTGCCCGCCTGAACGATGCGGCGATCCTGGTTCAATTCCCGCTCAGGTGCGGCACCATCGCTCCAAGCGACTGCACAAGCAAAACGACATTCAGCGCACCGATGACGACGGTCGCGCCGATCGCCGCCCGACGCGTCGTGCGCGTGCTCGCGAATTCGCCCATGACGTCCCGGCGGCTCGTGAAGTAAACCAGCGCAAGCATCGGCACGGGCAAGACGAACGACAACACGACCTGGCTAATGACGAGCGCCTGCATGGAATCGACGCCGAGCCCGACCACGATGAACGCCGGCACCATCGTGACGAGCCGGCGCACCCAGACGGGAATCCGGAAGCCGACGAAGCCCTGCATGATCATCTGCCCGGCCATCGTGCCGACGACGGAACTCGAGATGCCCGAGCTCATCAGCGACACGAGGAAGAACACGGCCGCGGCTGCGCCGAGCAACGGCGTCAGCGTCCGGTATGCCGTTTCGATTTCGGCGACATCGCGATAGCCGGCATGAAACGCCGCGCTCGCCATCACGACCATCGCCATGTTGACCGCGCCGGCAACGGATAGCGCGGCGATCACTTCGCGGTTGGAGAAGCGCAGCATCATCCGACGCTGTTCGACATCGAGCCCCGACACACGTCGCTGCGTGAGGCCGGAGTGCAGATACAGCGCATGCGGCATGATCGTCGCACCGACGATCCCGACGGACACCGTGAGCGCCTCGCCGCGAGGCCATTCCGGCACGACCGCATGCAGCCCGACTTCCGCCCACGCGACCGGCGCAATGAACATCTCGGCGAGATAGCAGAGGCCGATCACGCCGACGAGCACGCCCACGGCGATCTCCATCGGCCGGAAGCCGTTCCGGTCGGCCAGCAGGATGCCGTAGGTGACGAGCGCCATCACGAACATCCCGGGGAGCGTCGGCAGCTTGAACAACAACGACAGCGCGATCGCGCCGCCGAGAAACTCCGCGAGTTCGGTTGCCATCGCCGCAAGCTCGCTGACGATCCACATCGCGACGACCACTCGCCGCGGGAAATGGGCGCGGCACAGTTCCGCGAGATTGCGGCCGGTGACGATGCCGAGTTTCGCGGACAGCGCCTGGAACAGCATCGCGATGACGTTCGCCAGCAGCACGACCCAGAGCAGCGAGTAGCCGAACTGCGCGCCGGCCCGGATGTTCGTCGCGAAGTTGCCGGGGTCCATATACGCGACCGACGCGATGATCGCCGGCCCCGCGAACAGAAGTGCCGCGCGCACGCCGTGTCGTCGGCCTGCGAAGACGTCGCGCATACCGGTCGCGGTACGCTCGGTCAGCGCGTTCCTGTCGCACGTCGCCATTTGCCCTCCTTCGAGAAACCGGATCCGGACGGACTCCGGCATCCGACTCGGCCCGAACGGCACCCGCCTGAAAATCCGGCGGCAGCTGCCGTCGATTACGACACGTCGTTTCGATCGGCCGGTGCATGCCTTCATCGCATACGGTCGCGTTTTCGCCCCTATATCCGACTGCATGCTGGATGAATCGCCGGCCTCTTGCGTGCTGTTTCCGCAATCGAGATTGCTCGCGTCACGGCGTGCGGTCAACACGCGGAGCCGGTTGATGCGCATGCGGTGCGCAATCGACGGCACATGCATCGTCAGGACAGCCGCCGGGCGCCGCTCGCACCCGCGAAGCATCAGGCGTGCCTGATGTCGTCGTCCGTTTGCGACCGGCTAGGTGCCGGACGCGAGATCGGTTCGTCCCGTTTCGGCACGGCGAATGTCGCGCAAATTCGCGGGTCGACGCGATGCTGAACCTCGGCGCAAAGGATGAGTTTGCCGAAGCCGTCGACGAACAGGCCGGGCTATACCGCCGGTTGCGCGATGCGCACACAACGGAAAAACAAGCACCGACGATCACGATAGGCGAACGCACCTCGCCCGAGAATCGGACGAAGCAGTAGAAGAAGCAAAGGTGTGGTTGGAAACGACGCGGGTCTGCGCCAGGACTACCCCGGCACAACCGCCGCCAATCAGTAGACGTAACGCGTTCGAGTGCCGACCGCGCGACCGAACGGTTGAAGCCTCGCAAGCTGTTCGACCGACATCGTGACGACTTCGAGAACATGTCGGACGATTTCGTCGTGCCCCATGCCGGCATGGAGGTACTGCTCGATGCTCATCGTGCGGGGCGGATAGCAGCCCGACTCTCCGTCGACGATGTGAATCCTGACGGATCGATTCTCGGGCGACAACACGACCTGGACAGTTTTACCGTGAACGACGGCCTGCATGCACAAGGTGGACATTCACCGTCTCCAGTTGGGTTGCCTTGACACGACCAGTACCTCACAACGTGAGGCATTAATCTACAAAGTTCTCTCGGCATTGGCAACTGTTGCGCATCAATTCGAATCGGTCGGCATCACTACCGGCTGGACGCGCCATCTTTCACGCTGCCAGCCATCGACCGGGAAACTGCGATCGCTGCACCGCACGGACGCGAACGCACGCGAACGCCGCGCCACGCGTTGGCGCGTCGGTCGCTTTGCTTGCTTCAGATGAATGGGGACGTCGGCGGATCAACGCACGCCGTCTCGCCGGTCGATCCAGCGCCCGCATTGCGCGGGCATGCGACGCGCTACGCGTAGCGGCTCAGCCACTCTTCGGAGAATTTTTGCGCATAGGTGACGGCTTCGGCTTCGGTGTCGAATTCGCCCAGATTGCGGAACGCCGCCTCGCGGCTGAAACCCAGCTTCGTGACCTCGACCTGGGCGGCGTACTTGCCGTCCGCCGTCATGCGCGGCTCGCAGTTCATCTCGTAGCCGCGCATCACAAATTTCTTCTGCATCGGTTCAACATATTTTTTTGAGACAGGGAATCGTAGCATGCGGGCGCTGTGCGTTCGAGTTCGCCGATAAATGTATCTGCGTCAGTTTCACTAGAGGAAACCATCTATCCCCTCCGGATGCCCTGTGCAGAATTGTCGACTGCGACGGCCGCGATGCCGGCGTCGTGCCGCGGCGACACGCCCACGTCTGGTGCATCGCGTCCCTGCTGCGGTGCATTACATGCCGAGCCACGTGGAATACGCGTGCGGCAAACCCGAATCCGCGCCTGAGGGTTTTCAACGCATTTTCTGCACTCGCCCCACAGCTGAGATCAGACGTAACGTCAAGACACACCTTTCACACAAACGCACTTTTCGCCGCATGGAATGACGGCCATTTTGCGGTAAAGTTATCTTTTCCGCGCGTGGCCGGTCGGCTCGCCACTGGACGTCGTCAAGACTGTCCGCCGAGACTGCCGCAAGGCGTCATTCTGAACGTCACGATCCGTTCCCCTAGCATGACCACTGAAGCAATCACCACGGATTCCCTCGCGGTTGCCGAGCGCGTGCGCGAGCTGATGAGCCGTAACGGCATCGGCAAACGCCAGCAAACGACCGAGCTGTGCCGCATCCTCGACCTGAGTTTTTCGCAGGGCCATCGCAAACTGCGTGGCAGCAGCCCCTGGACCCTCGCGCAGATCAAGAAAGTCGCTGAAGCCTACGGCGAACCCGCCGCCCAGCTGTTCGGCGCGCAGGCGCTCGACCCCGGCATGGTCGGCGCCTATTCGCAAGAGGCCATCCTGTATGCCGGCGTCGCCGAAATTCCGTGCACAGCATGGATCGGCGCGCCGCTCGAAGCCGGTGCACGCCCCGAGTTCGTCGCGTACGAACAGAACGGTCGCTGGCGCGTGCTGCGCCATACCGGCGTGCTGTACCAGAACGCGTACGACGTGCACAAGATCGAGATCTATCCGCGCCGCGCCGAGAGCGACAAGCTCGTCGTCGCGGTGATCGATCCCGATCGCGTCAGCGCGACCGAGCTGTGCCGTTATCTCGAACGGCAGGGTTTCGCGACCGCCGCGTTCGACGGCCTTGCGCCGTTCGTCGACGCACTGCAGGGCCAGGCGTTCGACGCCGTCGTCACCGAATGGCTGTTCGACGACAGCACCGCCGCGACCGCGATCAAGGCCGTGCGCACGTCCGACAATCCGGGCGCGCCGATCTTCGTGCTGACGGGCGACCTGCTGACAGGCCGCGCAAGCGAAGCCGACATCAGCGAAGTGATTCGCGCGTTCGACGTCGTCTGCTACGAAAAACCCGCACGCATGGCGATCCTCAGCGCCGATCTCGCGAAACGGCTCGCGCGCGGGTAATTCGCGGCCGTCGGCCGCAACCGCCCCTCTTCCGAACGGCCAACGTCCGTGCAGCACGGCGGTCGCAAACAGGTTCCTCAGTACAATAGCCGGACCTGTTCACGTCCTTATCGGCATCCGCCGCCCGAGCTCATGGCCCGCCTCATTCCCGACGACTGGAAAAGCCTCGCCGCCACCGGCGCGGCCGAACGCGAGCGCGAGACGCTCGCGGCCCTCGAACATGCGCTGCCGGACAGCTACACCGTCTATCACGGCGTGCACTGGACGCGTGCCGATCAGGGCTTCTCGGTGTTCGGCGAAGCGGCGTTCGTCGTCGTGAGCCCGGCCGGCCGCGTGCTGCTGATCGAGCAGAAGGCCGGTTTCCTGCGCGAAACGCCGAAGGGGCTCGTGAAGGTCTACCTGCAGAAGGAGCGCAACGTCCCGATCCAGCTCGCGCGTACGCAGGAGACGCTGCACCGGCGCCTGACCGCCGCGCTCGGCGCGGGCGTCTACGGCGTCGAGGCGCTGCTGTACTGCCCCGACTACTCGATCCGCGAGACGGCGATCGCCGGCGTCGCGGCCGACCGCATCGTCGACGCATCGCGCAAGGCGCAGCTCGCGCAGGTGATCCTGCAGATCCTGCCGGAACACGACGAGCCATTGCCGAACGCATCGAAGCTGCATCATTTCCTCGCGGACGAGCTGGCGCTCACGCCCGACACGAGCGCACTCGTCGGTCAGGCCGGCACGCTCGTCACGCGGCTGTCCGGCGGGCTCGCCGCGTGGGCGCGCCAGCTCGAATTCACGCCGTTCCGGTTGCGCGTGACGGGCACCGCGGGTTCGGGCAAGACGCAGCTTGCGGTGCAGGCGATGCGCGACGCGATCGCGGCCGACAAGCGGGTGCTCTACGTGTGTTTCAACCGGCCGCTTGCCGACTACATCGCACGCATCGCGCCGGCCGGCGCGAAGATCGCGAACTACCATCAGCTGTGCGACTGGGTTGCGCGCGACGGCGGCTATACGCCCGACTTCACCGTGCCCGGCGCGTTCGAGCGGCTCGAGGCGCGCTTCGCGGAAGCGCCGATTCCGGAACACTGGCGCTTCGATGTCCTGATCGTCGACGAAGGACAGGATTTCCACGCGCCGTGGGCAGCGGCACTGGAGCGCCTGCTCGCGCCGGACGGCGCATGGTGGTGGCTCGAAGATCCGCTGCAGAACCTCTACCTGCGCGAGCCCGTCGCGCTGCCCGGCTGGGTCATGCTGAAAGCGCTGACGAACTACCGCAGCCCGCGCGATCTGCTCGAATTCGTGCGCGATGTCGTCGGTCGCATCGAGCCGCTTGCGGCCGAACTGCGCTCCGGCAGCCCGTTCGACGGTTCCGATCCGTCGGTGTCGTCATACGGGGAAGATGGCGCATCGGGCGACGCGCTCGCCGAAGCCTGCATCGACGCGACCAAGCGCGCGATCACGCATGCGCTGTCGCTCGGGTTTCGCAAACAGGACATCGCGGTGCTGTCGTATCGCGGCCGCGAAAGCTCGGTGCTCGCGTCGCTCGACCAGCTCGGCCCGCACCGGATCAAGCACTTCACGGGCAAGTACGACCTGTTCGGCAACCCGGAATATCGCGAAGGCGACGTGCTGCTCGATTCGATCTACCGCTTCAAGGGACAGTCCGCGCCGTGCGTGATCCTCACCGAGATCGACTTCGAGACGCTCGATGCGCGCGCGGCGCGCAAGCTGTTCGTCGGTGCGACGCGCGCGACGATGAAGCTGCTGCTCGTCGCGTCGTCGCGGGCGGCCGCGCAGCTTGCGGACGGTTGACGGAGCGGGACGACTCGTCCGCCACGAGGGCAAACTTCAGCATGATGTTCATTGAAACAATCCGGCACATTTCCTTCTGCCCGCGCCCCTTATCCACTCGCCTTTCGGCCTGTTCCGGCAACACCTGATGGTTCATCCGCTTGCAGCCTGCCATTACGATGGCCGGCCATTCGTTGCAAGCGGAATATTCGATGGCCGACGTCAAGAAGGCGCCTTACTACAAGCCGCAGAAGGGGTTGTTCGGATCGGAGTTGAAGGAATACAAGGGAGCCGAAGGATGCATCCCGCTGGATACTCAAAAAAGCGTGTCATTCGACCGGCCGGCTCCGGGGGCGAAGCCGCCGCCCGCTCCTCCCGAACCGGTTTCTCGCGCGCCAAAAAACCCGCCGCAAAGTGCGGCTCCTCGGCCGCTGCCGAAAACCGATCCGGCAATAGCGAAAGAATCGCCAACGCAACCGGAGTCGGAAGTATGCGAAAACCCGCCGCCTTTCGACCTCCAGGATGTGCCGGTTGCGATGGACAATTTAGGCTGGAAGGTTTCTGCCAGACTGGCGCGAATGTGGTTTGCGGGTGCGGCGCATACGTACAATGACGACCCAACGTCACCCCAACCATTGAATGACGACAATATCACACTCGATTGGACGCTGAAGTTCGGTAGCATCCGGAGGAAATTCGAACACCTCCTTGCGAACGGCATTTATAGCCGGCGATCCGTAGAAACAGCGACAAATATCATCAGACCTTTCGTAAAAAATCTCTTTCTCGAAAGAAGTTCTACATTTAATTTCAACACCTCACGACTCACCCGTGACTTGCTCAAATTCCATAACGATTGGCAATTTCAACTACTGCCAATAAAAAACTGGGAAACCTTGGAAAATTTCACCCCCACGGATCTCACCGGGGCACTGGCCAACTTCAACATCTATATCGCCATAGGGAATGTTGAAATCTCCAATGAAAAATACTTCAAGTACGATAAATCAGGAAATTTCTACTGCATCAATGCCTCCGGGAAAATCACGCACATCTATGCCTACGTGAAAGACAACTACTCATTCAACGGGAAGCAGTATTTGGGACATTGGAACAGACATGGAGTCATCATTGCACCCGGCTCGCTGCTCGCCGGTTCCAGCTCGCCTAAGCACGATTCCGATATCGACATTTGGTCGAAAAGCATCAGCAAACCCGTAGACACCCGAAAAGGCTTATTCAGAAAACTCAGAAAGTCCGACATCTACTTTCCAGTCTACAACGCTGACTACGTCCGCTGGCGAGAGCGGCATCAACGCGGCAAGGACTTCATGATATATTCAAAGCCCGTCTATCTGAAGCTGAAAAAACCGATCGAGATCAATCTTGGCGAGATATGCAGATTAGAACCATCAGATACATTGGCCTAGCCATTATCATCTACATTGGCATCGGCTTGGTCATCCACCTTAATCGTCCAGCCTATGGGCGCTGCGATTTTTATGATCGCCCCGAAACGTTAGACGGCGGCATAAAAAACATGAATGGGGTTCCATATCGGTTCGCGATATGCGGCACCGGGGGAAATGATCAGGACGGAACGAATGACAAAATTGAATTGAGGGTTTTCAGCGATAAAGGCGAACTCCTGGCCAGACGATACTTCTCCGTAAACTGGTACCACGGAAAGAGTTTTCATCAGCCCTTGAATTACGAGGGCAACGTGGTTCGCTACGTCGACTTCACCGATGAGTCGAACCACGACAAATACCTGACAATTCCACCAAGCAAGTGGGATTGGTTTCGTGCCAGGTTGCCTTTGTTCTGAGCGTGTCGACGGAAACATGCTCCGCGACGAGTTGGTCGATGCATGGACATTGACCGGTTCGGAAAGCCTTGCGGACGATACAAACCGTCTCGATCGAATCATCGCGACAGCATGGGCCAATGCTTGCGGTAACGTGCATCGCAGGCGGCACACCCGATCAACGACGACGACGCCCCCATCATCACTCAAGCCACCTGAAACGCCCCCACCGCCCGACGCAGCCCTTCCGCCTGTTCCTCGAGCGACGCCGCAGCCGCGGCCGCCTGCTCGACCAGCGCCGCGTTCTGCTGCGACACCTGATCCATCTGCGACACCGCGCGGTTCACCTGTTCGATCCCGTCGCGCTGCTCGTTCGACGCGGCGGCGATCTCGGTCATGATGCCCGTCACGCGGCCGATCGCCTGCTGGATATCCTGCATCGTGTCACCGGCCACGCCGACGAGCCGCGAACCCGTCGCAACGCGTTCCACCGATTCGCCGATCAGCGTGCGAATTTCCTTCGCGGCGGATGCCGAACGCTGCGCGAGCGTGCGCACCTCGCCCGCGACCACCGCGAAGCCGCGGCCCTGCTCGCCGGCGCGCGCGGCTTCGACCGCCGCGTTCAGCGCAAGGATGTTGGTCTGGAATGCTATGCCCTCGATCGTGCCGATGATGTCGGCAACCTTCTGCGAACTCTGGTCGATCTCGTTCATCGTGCCGATCACTTCGCCGACGACCGTCGCGCCGCGCGTCGCGATCTCGCTCGCGTCGTCCGCGCAGGCCTGCGCTTCGATCGCATGATCGGCGTTCTGCTTCACGGTCGCCGTCAGCTGCTCCATGCTCGCGGCCGTTTCCTGCAACGCCGAAGCCTGTTCCTCGGTGCGCTGCGACAGGTCGGTGTTGCCCGCGGCGATCTGGTGCGTCGCGGTCGAAATGGCCTCGGAGCCCTGCGTCACCTGACGCACGGTATCAGCGAGGCTGCGCTGCATGCCGGTCACGCCCCTGACCAGTTCGGCCATTTCGTCGCGCGACGACCAGCGCACTTCCGACGTCAGATCGCCTTCGGACAGCCGGCGGAAATGCGAGAGCAGCCGGTTCACCGGTTGCGTAATCGCGAAATGCAGCCCGACCGCGCAACCCAGGCACGCGGCGAGGCCGAACGCAATGCCGGCGATCGCACCCGCGCGCATCCAGCCGTAGTACATCTGCGCGGTGTCGTAGACATCCTTGCCGCGCTCGGCCTGGTACGTATCGAGCGCATCGGTCGCCTCCGTGAGCGCGACCGACAGCGGCGGCGCAACCGTCATCAACAAGCGGTCTGCGTCGTCACGGTGCCCGTCTCGGATCGCGTCGATCAGCGGCTTCAACGCCTGCCCGATCAGCGCCTGGCGCGCGGTATCGAGCCGGCTCGCGAGCGCCCCCTCGTCGCCCTCGTGCGGCAGCGCCGCGTACGTGCGCCACGCGGCGTCGGCCTTTGCGAGATAGCGCTCGGCCTTCTTGACGAGATCGGGCACTTCCGGTGCGTCCGGATGCAGCAGCACGCGATCGAGCGTCGTCCGCACGATCGTCAGGTTCAGGCTCGCGGCCGACAGCGCGGTCTTCGCGGCCAGTTGCTGCGTATAGGCCTGGTCGAGCGCGCGATTCGAACTCTGCATGCCGACGAGGCCGATCAGCCCCGACACGACGAGCAGCACGGCGACGAGACCGAGCGTGGAGAAAATCCGCGTACGGATGGAGAAACGGGAAAACAGGGCATTCAGGTTCATGACGGCACGTGAGCGATGAAAAGTATGGCGGCAATCGGTCCGCGGCACTCTGGATTACGGTTTGCCTGCAAAAAACTTGAGTCCAGCCCCCTTTCAGCGTGATCCGGATCAAATTCCCTCGCCGCAACCTCCTGTTACCAATGCAACAAATCGAGCCCCGGCAGAAATTGACCAGTCAATGAATTCCCTCTATATTTCGGTCAATTCCCTGCCATGGCAGATATCTCGATGAGAACCCATACCCTTGTTGCTCCGCTGACTGCCGAAGCGGCCCGCCGCGACGCGCCGACCGGGCTGATCATCGCCGCGCTGTTGCTCGTGATGCTGCTGTCTGCGCTCGACCAGACGATCGTGTCGACCGCGCTGCCGACGATCGTCGGCGAGCTCGGCGGCCTCGACCAGTTGTCGTGGGTCGTCACCGCGTACCTGCTTTCGTCGACGATCGTGCTGCCGCTGTACGGCAAGCTCGGCGACCTGTACGGCCGCAAGATCGTCTTGCAGGCCGCCATCGTCCTGTTTCTCGCCGGCTCCGCGCTGTGCGGCGTCGCGCAGGACATGACGCAGCTGATCGTGCTGCGCGCGCTGCAAGGGCTCGGCGGCGGCGGCCTGATGGTGGTCACGATGGCCGCGATCGGCGACCTGGTGCCGCCCGATCGCCGCGCGCGCTATCAGGGGATGTTCGGCGGCGTGTACGGCCTCGCGACGATCATCGGGCCGCTGCTTGGCGGCTTCCTGGTCGAACACCTGTCGTGGCGCTGGATCTTCACGATCAACCTGCCGCTCGGCTTTCTCGCGCTCGCGGTAATCGGCATCGCATTCCGGCCGCACACGGCGCACGTGAAGCACCGGATCGACTACATGGGCGCCGCGTTCCTCGCCACCGCGCTCACCTGCGTGATCCTGTTTACGAGCGAAGGCGGTTCGCTGCTGCCGTGGTCGTCGCCGCAGCTGTGGATGACGCTGGTGCTCGGCCTGGTCGCGATCGGCGGCTTCATCTATGAAGAACGCCTCGCGGCCGAGCCGATCATGCCGCTCGAGCTGTTCCGTCAGCGCACGTTCGTGCTGATGGGCCTGATCGGCTTCGTCGTCGGCATCGCGCTGTTCGGCTCGGTCACGTTCATTCCGCTGTATCTGCAGGTCGTGAAGGGCTCGACGCCGTCGCAGGCCGGGATGCAGTTGCTGCCGATGATGGGCGGGATGCTCGCGATGTCGGTGCTCAGCGGCCGGCTGATCTCGCGGCTCGGCACGTATCGCCCGTTTCCGATCGCAGGGACGCTGATCGGCGGCGTCGCGATGGCGCTGCTGTCGACGCTGTCGCTCGACACGCCGCTGCACACGATGTACGCGTACATGGCGCTGCTCGGCATCGGGCTCGGCATGGTGATGCCGGTGCTGACGCTCGCCGTGCAGAACACGGTCGAATTCCGCCACATGGGCGTCGCGACGTCGGGCGTCACGCTGTTCCGCTCGATCGGCGGCTCGATCGGCGTCGCCGCGTTCGGCGCGCTGTTCTCGCACGGGCTCGAATCGCGGGTGATGCAGGCGCTGCCGGCCGGCACGGAATTGCCGCCCGCGCTCGGCCCGGCCGCCGTGCACCAGTTGCCGGATGCCGTGCGCGATGGCTACCTGCACGCGTTCGCCGGGTCGCTCCATGTGGTGTATCTCGCGGCGGCCGCCGTGATCGCGATCGCGTTCGTGCTCGCGTGGTTCGTCGAAAGCGCGCCGCTGCGCACGCATCATTGAGCGACGTTGAGGCCGCGTCGCCGCGGTCTCCTGCGAAGCCGCGGCGTGCTGCGCCCGTCACGGCACCAGTACCACCGCCCCCGTCGTCTTGCGCGACTCCAGCAGCCGGTGCGCATCGGCCGCCTGCGCCAGCGGCAGCCGCGCGCCGATCTCCACATGCATCCCGCCCGCGAGCCGGTCGAGCGTCGCGCGCGCCGCTTCCCGATACCCGGCGACGTCGCGCGCGATGAAGCCGAGCACGCTCGGCCGCGCGAGCGCGATCGAGCGGGCCGGCCCGAGTTCGTCGAGATCGATCGTGTGCCGCGCACCAATTGCGGCGACCTGCCCGATGCTCGCGACCATGCCGAACGGCCGCACCGCGCCGAGCGTACGCGTCAGCACGTCGCCGCCGATCCCGTCGATCGCATAGTCGACGCCCGCGCCGCCGCCGAACGCGCGCGCCGCCGCGACGAAATCCGCCTCGCGATAGTCGATCACCGCATCGGCGCCCTGCGCGCGCACCAGCGCGACCTTCGCGGCCGAGCCGACCGTGCCGATCACCCGTGCGCCGAGCGAGCGCGCCCACTGCGTCGCCAGCAGCCCGACGCCGCCGGCCGCCGCATGCACGAGCACGGTCTCGCCTGCACCGACCTGCCGCACGCGGTGCAGCAGCATGTAGACGGTGATCCCTTTCAGCAGCGCGGCGGCGGCCGCGTCGTCGCTCACGCCGTCGGGCACCGGCACCACGCGTTCGGCAGGCAGCGTGCGCACGCTCGCATAGCTGCCGGTCGGCAATCCCGCATACGCGACCCGTTGCCCCGGAACGAGATCCGTCACGCCAGGCCCGACCGCGTCGACCACGCCGGCCGCTTCGACGCCGAGCGCGTCCGGCAGCGCCGGCAGCGGATGCGCGCCCGTCCGGAAATAGATATCGACGAAATTCACGCCGACGGCGGTCTGGCGAATCCGCACCTCGCCGGCACCCGGCAGCCCCACGGGCGCGTCGACGCGGCGCAGCACGCCGGCGTCGCCGTAGCGGTCGATCCCGATCCGGGTGGCAGTCACAGTCTGGGTCATGACGTTCCTCGCAATCAAATAAAGTGACACGATCATCCCATCGTGCATAATCAATCAGAATTCCCGCCACACGCCCACTTACTGTGCAAAATTCGACCGACCCAGATCCCGTTGCGGCATCGCCATCGCCGATGAGCTGGGACGACTTGCGCTATTTCCTCGCGGTGATGCGCGGCGGCAGCCTGTCGGCCGCCGCGCGGGCGCTGCAGGTTCAGCATTCGACGGTCGCGCGGCGCATCGACGCGCTGGAGTCCGCGCTCGGCATCCGGCTGTTCGACCGCTTGCCGCGCGGCTGGCCGCCGACCGACGAAGGGCTGCAACTCGCCGAACATGCGGCGCGCGTCGAAGCCGACGTGCATGCATTCGCGCGGGCCGCCCAGGGCGCGGCGACGCTCGACGGCGTCGTGCGCGTGTCGGCGTCGCCGGTGTTCGCGAGCCACTTCCTCGCGCCGCGGCTCGCCCGCGCGCAGCGTGCATGGCCCGCGCTGCGGATCGACCTGATGGGCGAGATGCACGCGGCGAACCTGTATGCGCGCGAAGCGGACCTCGCGGTGCGCCTGTCGCGGCCGAGCGAGCCGGGGCTGGCCGCGCGCCGGCTCGGCACGATGCGCTTCGCGCTGTGCGCGTCGCCCGACTGGGCCGCCGCACCGCCCGACACCTGGGCGTTTCTCGGCTACGACGACGCGCTCGCGCAAATGCCGCAGCAGCAGTGGCTCGAACGCTTTGCAGCCGGCCGCCGTTTCGCGTTCATCGCGAACGATCTGGCCGCGTTGCATCGTGCGTGCGTGGCCGGCGCGGGCATCGCGTTGCTGCCGCGCTTTCTCGTCGACGATCGGGCGCTGGACACGGATGAGAACGCGAATACGGGCGTCCCCGCCACCGTCGCTGCGTCGTCGGCGCCCGCGCCGCTCGTCGAGTTGACCGCCGCGCCGCACTGCGATGTCGAGCGCGAGATCTGGCTGGTCGTCCACCCGGACGTACGCCGGTCGCCGCGCGTGCAACGCGTCGCCGACGCGATCGCGGACGCGGTTCGCGCGGCGGACGGCCACCTGTAGGCGCGCCGCCACCTTTACCGCGTGGCCCGGCGGCCGGCATAGTAGCGATTTCGTCCGTCCGCTCCGCCACCATGTCCGCCGCCCCTGCTCCCGCCTGTGTCGTCCGCGCCGCGACCGATGCCGATCTCGACGCCATTCACGCGATCTACGCGCACCACGTGCGCCACAGCGTCGCGTCGTTCGAGGAAATCCCGCCCGGTGTCGACGAATTGCGCGCGCGCCGCGACGCGGTGCTGCGTCACGGGCTGCCGTATCTCGTCGCCGAATGCGACGGCCGCGTGGCCGGCTACGCATATGCGACGCCGTACCGCCCGCGCAGCGCGTACCGCTACACGATCGAGGATTCGATCTACATCGACGACACACAACGCGGACGCGGCGTCGGCCGCGCGCTGCTCGCCGCGCTGATCGCCCGGTGCGAGGCCGGCCCGTGGCGGCAGATGATCGCGGTGATCGCCGACGGCGGCACCGGCGGCTCGACGTCGCTGCACCGCGCGTTCGGTTTCGAGCCAGCAGGCGTGCTGAAGGCGGTCGGTTTCAAGCATGGCCGCTGGATCGATTCCGCGCTGATGCAGCGCACGCTGGGCGACGGCTCGCGGTCGCTCCCCGCCTCGCCCGAGCCTGTCGCGTCGCGCTAGAATGGCCGCATGTCAAAACAGACTCCAACTCATACCGACGAGGCCGCTGCGGATTCCCGCAACGAGTACACGGTCGACGAACTCGCGCGCGTGTCCGACACGACCGTGCGCAACGTCCGTGCATACCAGGATCGCGGGCTGCTCGCGCCGCCCGAAAAGCGCGGGCGCGTCGGCATCTACGACGACACGCACGTCGCGCGGCTGAAGTTGATCAACCATCTGCTCGCACGCGGCTACACGCTGTCGAACATCCAGGATCTGATCATGGCGATCGACGAAGGTCACGACCTGCGCTCGATCCTCGGCCTGGAAAACGCGATCGGCGGCCGCTGGTCGCACGAGTTGCCGAAAACCTATTCGCTCGCCGCGCTCGCGCAGATGTTCGGCCCGCAGACGGCGTCGCAACTGTCGCGCGTGACCGAACTCGGGTTGCTCGAACGCCGTGGCCTGTCGTTCGTCGCGAAGAGCCCCGCGCTGCTCGAAGCGGCCGCCGCGATGACGAAGGAAGGCATCCCGCCGCGCGAACTGCTCGACGTGATCAGCCTCGCACGGCCGCACTTCGACGCGATCGCGCGGCTGCTCGTCGATCTCGTCGTGAAACGGCTCGACCGCTACGACGAAGGCACGCTGCCGCCGGTCAACGACGTGCCCGCGCTCGTCGATGCGATCTGGCGGCTGCGCCCGCTCGCGGCCGTGTTCGTAGAGGGCGAGACGAACCGTGCGCTCGAGACCGCGGCCAGCGCCTATCTCGGCGGCCGCGTCGCGACGATTCTCGACAAGAAGCTAAGCGACGAGGCCGCACGACTGTCCGGCACGCCGGCGCCGAAAGACGACGAACGCTGAGCACGACACCACCGCGTTCACAAGCGCCGCGACGTCACGCTCACGCACACGCACACGCACTGCTCAGGAAAAAGCCGGCGGCATGCCATGCCCGCCGGCTTTTTCCTTTTTCGATCCCGCCGCGCACTAGAAGGGTTCGCCGGTTTTCACCCACCCGTTCTTCCGGATAATGGCCTGCAGCCGCGCCCCCGACGGCGCGTCGGTCCACCGCAGACAACAACAAACCGGAGACACCCGCCTTGATCGCCATGCTTCCCGCCACCTATCGCCGGCTCTGGCCGCTCGCCGTCGCCGCCGCGTTGCTGTACGGACTGTCGCTCGCGGCCGCCCCCTATCCCGGCCAGGCGGCCGCGAAGGCGGCAATGGGGATCCTGCTGCTCGCGGCCGGCAGCACCTGCTCGGCAGCGCGCGAACGCACGTGGCTGTGCGCGGCGCTCGCCACGGCCGTGCTCGGCGACGTGCTGCTCGCGCTGCCTGACTGGCCGCTGTCGTTCGTGCTCGGTCTCGGCGCGTTCCTGCTCACGCACCTGTGCTACTGCGCGATCTTCGTGCGCTGGCGCGCGCGGCCGCACGGCTGGCGCATCGTCGCGCTGATCGCGCTGTGGATCGCCGCGCCGGCGTTCTACGCAGCGTTCCTGCCGCACCTGGGCGAACTGCTCGTGCCGGTCGCCGTCTACATGCTCGTGCTGTGCGCAATGGCGAGCTTCGCGCTCGCGGCCCGCACACGCGGCCCGCTGGTCGCCGTCGGCAGCCTGATCTTCGTCGGTTCCGACACGCTGATCGGCGTCGGCCGCTTTCTCGGCGGCTTTCCCGGCATCGACTACCTGATCTGGGGGCTCTACGCGCTCGCACAGGTCACGATCGTGGCCGGGGTTTTCCATGAGACGGCCGCCCGCTCGATCCGTCCCTGATTGTGTTTCAAACAGGCCGCCGCATGCCGGCGGCCTCGCTCACTACCTCCCACGCCCTGCCGACGGCCGTTTCCGCGCATCCCTCGATGCGCGAACCGAACCGTTCCAAACCCCGCTCAGCCTTTTCCCGCGCGGCTTCCGGCCCTTAGAGCGCCGCTTCTAGCCTCTTGCGGTTTCCGGGTTCACCCACTATCGTTACATCAAACAATGTAACATTCGAAAATGAGCCAAATCGGAGACACCCGGATGAATGCTCGCACGTTGCCTTTCGGCCCGCCCGGCCACGACGGCCTGGACGAAACCACCGACATCGCCATCATCGGCACCGGCTTCGCCGGTCTCGGGATGGCCATTCGCCTGCGGCAAACAGGCGTCACCGACTTCGTCGTCCTCGAAAAGGCGGCGTCGGTCGGCGGCACGTGGCGCGACAATCATTACCCCGGGTGTGCATGCGACGTGCAATCGCACGTCTATTCGTTCTCGTTCGCGCCGAACCCGCGCTGGACGCGCATGTTCGCGCCGCAGCCGGAAATCCGCGCGTATCTGGAAGACTGCGTGCAGCGCTTCGGCGTCGGCCCGCACCTGCGCCTGAATCACGAGCTGCAGCGCGCCGAATACGACGAGGCCGCGCAGCGCTGGCGCCTTGCGTTCGCGAACGGCAAGCGGCTGTCGGCGCGCGTGCTGGTGTCGGGGATGGGCGGCCTGTCGCGCGCCGCGCTGCCGGCGATTCCCGGCGTCGAAACCTTCCAGGGCCGCGCGTTCCATTCGCAGCAGTGGGATCACGACTACGCGCTCGAAGGCAAGCGCGTCGCGGTGATCGGCACCGGCGCGAGCGCGATCCAGTTCGTGCCGCAGATCGCGCCGCGCGTGAAGGAACTCGCGCTGTTCCAGCGCACGCCGCCGTGGATCATGCCGAAGCCGGACCGCAACCTGAGCGGCATCGAGAAGTGGCTGTTCCGCGCGCTGCCGTTCACGCAGAAGGCCGTGCGCAGCGGCATCTACTGGATGCTCGAATCGCGCGTGCTCGGCTTCGCGATCCATCCCGGGCTGATGAAGAACGTACAGAAGCTCGCGCTGCGCCATATCCGCAAGCAGGTCCCCGATCCGGAACTGCGCGCGGCCGTCACGCCGGACTACACGCTCGGCTGCAAGCGCGTGCTGATCTCGAACGACTACTACCCGGCGCTGTCGCGCAAGAACGTCGACGTGATCACGACCGGCATCGACCACATCGAAGCCGATGCGGTCGTGACGACCGACGGCAAGCGCCATGAAGTCGACTGTCTGATCTACGGCACGGGCTTCCAGGTCGCGGATCCGTATCCGCGCGGCGCGATCATCGGTCGCGGCGGGCTCGACATCGTCGATGCGTGGCGCGACGGCGCGCACGCGTATCTCGGCACGACGCTGCCGGGCTACCCGAACTTCTTCATGATCGTCGGCCCGAACACGGGCCTCGGTCACAACTCGATGGTGTTCATGATCGAGTCGCAGATCGAATACATCCTCGGCGCGCTGCAGGCGATGCACCACGAGCGCGCGGATGCGATCGAGGTGCGCCCGCTCGTCGAGGCGCAGTTCAACAGCGCGCTGCAAGGCAAGCTGAAGAAGGCGATCTGGTCGACCGGCGGCTGCAAGAGCTGGTATCTCGATCCGCGCACCGGCAAGAACACGACGCTGTGGCCGGGCTTCACGTGGCGCTTCCGCCAGGCGACCGCGCACTTCTCGATCGCCGATTACCACGCGTATCGCGCGCCGCACTACGACACGAGCGCGCGGCCCGTCGCCGCGCCCGCCGCTTCCGCTTCCATCGAAGCGGCCTGAGTCAGACAAGGAGTCACCGACATGAGAGATTTCGCCAACAAGGTCGCCGCGATCACGGGCGCAGGCTCGGGCATGGGCCGCTCGCTCGCGGTCCAGCTCGCGCAGGCCGGCTGCCACGTGTCGCTCGCCGACAAGAACGGCGTCGGCCTCGCCGAAACCGAGCGGATCGTGCGCGCGATCGCGCCGAAAGTGCGCGTCTCGACACGCGTGCTCGATGTCGGCGACCGCGACGCGATGTTCGCGTGGGCCGACGACACCGCGAAGGAACACGGCAAGGTCAACCTCGTGTTCAACAACGCGGGCGTCGCGCTGTCGAGCACGATCGACGGCATGGAATACAGCGATCTCGAGTGGATCATGAACATCAACTTCTGGGGCGTCGTGCACGGCACGAAGGCATTCCTGCCGCACCTGAAGGCGACCGGCGACGGCCACGTGATCAACACGTCGAGCATCTTCGGGATCTTCGCGCAGCCGGGGATGAGCGGCTACAACGCGACCAAGTACGCGGTGCGCGGCTTCACCGAATCGCTGCGCCAGGAGCTCGACATGCAGCGCTGCGGCGTGTCGGCCACCTGCGTGCATCCGGGCGGCATCCGCACCAACATCGCGCAGTCGAGCCGCATCTCGAAGAACATGATCGGCTTCATGATCGAGAGCGAGCAGCAAGGCAAGGACGACTTCGAGAAGTTCTTCATCACGACGCCGGACGACGCGGCGCGCACGATCCTCGCCGGCGTGCGCAGGAACAAGCGCCGCGTGCTGATCGGCCGCGACGCGAAGGCCGCCGACTGGATGGTGCGCGTGCTGCCGGCCGCGTATCAGGCGCTCGTCGTGCTGAAGTCGCGCCGCGAGGCCGCCAAGGCCCGCCGCATGGCGGCCCGCTACGGCGTGCCGGCGGCCGCCGCCCCGCTTCACGCCACCTACAACAACGCAGGCAATCAGGGAGGAGAACAATCATGACAACCCCGAACATGATGCCCGTGCGACGCGACATCCGTTTCGCGCTGCCGCCCGAACACGCGAAGGACTGGCACGTCCAGGGCGTGCCGGTCACGCACTTCATGAACGCGCTGTCGCTGCTGTTCCCGGCCGGCGAACGCTTCTTCATGGACTCGGTGCGCAACTATCGCGATCGCATCGAGGATCCGGAACTGAAGAAGCAGGTGCTCGGCTTCATCGGCCAGGAAGCGATGCACACGCGCGAGCACATCGAGTACAACGACCTGCTGCAATCGTCCGGCTTGCCCGCGCACAAGCTCGACAAGCGGCTGTGGACGATCCTCGGCTTCTTCAGGAAGGTGCTGCCGCACTCGATGCAGCTCGCGATCACGATCGCGCTCGAGCACTACACCGCGATCCTCGCGAACCAGCTGCTGTCGGGCCACGAGCACCGGATCGACGGGTCGGTCGAAGGCTATCAGCAGATGTGGATGTGGCACGCGATGGAGGAAACCGAGCACAAGGCCGTGTCGTACGACGTATGGAACGCCGTGATGAAGCCCGGCCTCGGCAGCTACCTGCTGCGCACCACCACGATGCTGCTGACCACCGCGATGTTCTGGACGATCGTGTTCGACTTCCACGTGCGGCTGATGCTGTCGCATCGTCGCAGGCACGGCGGGTTCGGCGGCATGTGGCGTCTCGTGAAGTATCTGTACAGCCCGAAGACCGGCGTGTTCCCGAGCATCGCCGGCGAATGGCTCGACTATTTCCGTCCGGGCTTCCATCCGTGGGACCACGACAACCACCAGTATCTGCAGGGGCTCGACACGCTGCTCGCGAACATCGATGCGACCAACGCGCGCTATGCGGCGCAGGCCGCGCCGCGCCGCGTGCCGCTGCATCCGGTTCCGCAGGCATGACATCATGGCGCGCGCACACGACATGCTGACCGTCCACTCCGGCGACGTGAAACTCGCCGTCTACGTCAGCGGCCCGCGTCGCGCGCCGCCGCTGATCCTGGTGCACGGCTACCCCGATTCGGCGGCCGTATGGGCGCCGATCCGCGCACGGCTCGCGAAGCGCTATCGCGTGATCGCGTACGACGTGCGCGGCGCCGGCGCATCCGATGCGCCGCGCCGTCGTGCGGACTACGCGCTCGCGCGGCTCGCGGACGACCTGAAGGCCGTCGCCGACGCGACCTGCGGCGGCCGGCCGTTCCATCTCGTCGGCCACGACTGGGGATCGATCCAGTGCTGGGAGGCCGTGACCGACCCGGCGTTTCGCGGCAGGATCGCGTCGTACACGTCGATCTCCGGGCCGTGCCTCGATCACGTGTTCCGCGCGAAGATGCGGCTCAGGCAGAGCCTGAAGTCGTGGTACATCGCGTTCTTCCATCTGCCGGTCGTGCCGTCGCTGGTCTGGCGACTCGGCGGCGCCGCGCTGTGGCCGCGCTGGCTGCAGCTCACCGAACGCGTCCGGCCGGAACGCGATCCTTCCCAGTTGAAGAATGCGCTGAACGGGCTGAAACTCTATCGCGCGAACTTCCTCGCGCGGGCGAGCAAGCCGCGCGAACGGCACGCGCAGGCGCCGGTGCAGATTCTCGTGCCGGTGCGCGATCGCTATGTGACGCCTGAAATGTCGATCGATCTCGACCGCTGGCTCGGTGAGCACGTGCGCGAGGAAATCGACGGCGCACACTGGATCGTGCTGCGCAATCCCGATCTGATCGCGTCGCGGATCGACCGGTTTGCGACGGCGCAGGAAAGGCCGGCGGTCGCGACGACAGCGCCCGCAGCGGTTCAGCGCACCGTCGGCAGTCGCTTGAACAGCGTTTCGTAGTCGATCACGAGCCCGTCGGCGTCGATGTCCATTTCCGCGGTGAAATCCCGGAAGATCCCTTCGTAGCGATAGCGCCGGCCGGGCTCGATGCACGCATAGGCCTGCTTGACCGGCTTCACGGTCAGGTCCGGCGTCGAGATGTAGGCGACGTCGATCGGCCGCCGTTCGCCGCGCTCGAGGCCAAGGCGGCCGATCGGCAGCGCATTCGTGAACGGCGTGGCCGCGATGTCGATATCGACGCAGCCGTCCAGTTCCGGCAGCGCGCGGCCTGCTCCGTCGCGCCAGTGCCCCGCCCCGTCGCTGCTCAGTTCGAGCGTGCCGCCGCCCATCACCCTGAGCGCCGCGTACGTCACCCGCCACCGCGGATCGCACTCGACCCGGTACGCCAGCCCGTACGCACGGCCGTACCGCTGGCCGACCACCGCGCTTTCGACGACGATGCCGCCGTCGCTCCGCTCGAACGTCAGGTGTTCGATCCCGTCGCCCTCGAGCGACGCCCAGCGCACTTCCCGCATCGTTGCCCCTCCTCCATGCCCCACACCGGGGCATCGTCGCACAAATCCCGACTATCCAGAATTCCCTATTCCGGTGCATGGCATTGTGTCCTATGCTCGCGGCTCGTCCTGTTCCGCCGCCACCATGCCTACCGCCCGCTCCGCTTCGCCGTCGATCGACCTGCGCATCCTGCTGCGCAGCATCGGACAGATCGTGCTGCAGGCGAACGCGTTCACGGGCGTGATGCTGGTCGCCGCCCTCGCGCTGACCGACCTGCGGCTCGCCTGCGCGGCCCTGGTCGGCGCGGCGGCCGCGAACCTGACCGCGGTACTGACCGGCGCGCCGCGCCGCGACATCGACCAGGGGCTGCACGGCTTCAACGGCGCGCTGGCCGCGCTGGTGGTCGTGCTGTTCGCCCCGACCGCGCTCGCGACACTCGCGCTGGTGCCGCTCGCCGCGATCGGCGCCGGGCTCGTGCAGCGCGCGATCCGCACGCCACTCGCGAAATGGCGGCAATGTCCGTATTCGAGCCCGTGCCTCGTCGCCACCGCGCTGTGGCTGCCGTTTGTCGCGGCGCAGCATGCGGGCGCGATGTCTGCCGCGACCGCTCCGACGTTCGAATCGTTCGCCCCCGCGCTGCTGTCGGGCGTCGCCCAAACCACGTTCGCGCAAGGCGCGTGGGCCGGCGCGCTGATCGTCGCCGGCATCGCCGCCGCATCGCGACGCGCGGCCGCGCTCGCGCTGGCCGGCGCGATCGTGTCGACCGCGCTGCTGGTCGCGCTCGGCGCAAGCGGCGCCCCCTTCGCCGACGGCCTGCTAGGCTTCAACGGCGCGCTCGCCGCACTTGCGCTGATGTCGCGCGGCACCCGCGCGGCGCTGGCAGCCGCCGCGCTGGCCGCGCTGATCCAGTGGCTCGCGATGCATGCCGGCCTCATCGTGCTCACCGCCCCGTTCGCGCTCGCGTCGTGGATCACGGTGGTCGTCGCACGCCGCTTTACCCTCGGAGAACCCGATGTCGTCATTCGCACACCGTCCTGATGCCGTGAAACCCGGCGGTCCGATCTCGGACGCCGAGCGCCGGCTGCGCGTCGATCTCGCCGCCGCCTATCGCCTCGTCGCGCTGAACGGCTGGGACGACCTGATCTACACGCACCTTTCCGCGACGGTGCCAGGCGAGCCCGGCCATTTCCTGATCAACCCGTTCGGTCTCACGTTCGACGAAGTATGTGCGTCGAATCTTGTGAAGATCGACCTGGCCGGCAACCGGATCGGCGACGGCGAACACGCGGTCAACGTGACGGGCTTCGCGCTGCACGCGGCCGTGCACGCCGCGCGGCCGGATGCCGTCTGCGTGATGCATCTGCACAATAGCGCCGGCATCGCGGTGTCGATCCAGCGCGACGGGCTGCTGCCCGCGTCGCAGCACGCACTGAGGTTTCATGGCGACCTCGCGTACCACGACTACGAAGCGCTCGCGTTCTCGCCGGCCGAAGGCGCGCGGCTGACCGCGAGCCTCGGCGGGAAATCCGCGATGCTGCTGCGCAACCACGGTACGCTGATGGTCGGCCGCACGGTCGCCGAGGCTTACGTGCTGATGGATACGCTGATCAAGGCCTGCGACATCCAGGTGCGTGCGCAGGCAGGCGGCGGGCCGCTGGTGCTGCCCGAGCCCGCCGTCGCCGAGCGCACGGCCGAGCAGTTGCGCGACGGCGGCGCGATCGAAGGCGAACTGGAATGGCCGGCGCTGCTGCGTCGGCTCGACCGGATCGACCGGTCGTATCGCGACTGACCGGCCGCCTTCGCCGCTATCCGGACGAATCGTTTACCCCCAACCATCGGAGCATTCAGTCATGCCGACTTTCAATATCCAGTTGTTCGAAGGCCGCACGGTCGAGCAGAAGCGCGCATTCGTCGAAGCAATCACGCGTGTCACGTGCGAGACGCTCGGCTGCGACCCGGGTTCGGTCGACATCATCCTTGCCGACGTGAAGAAGGAGAACTGGGCGACGGCCGGCAAGCTGTGGAGCGACGAGCGCTAAGCTCGACGCCGCCCCGCCCGGTTAGCGCCCGCGCCTGACGACCAGCCCGACCGACGTGCCCACGTACTTCTCGTACGCCAGCTTCAGATGCGGGATGTTCTTGTAAGGCGGCGCGTCGACGTGAAAATCGAGCGGGTGCGCGTCCGGCGCGACGACGAACGGCTGGACCTCGTGCCCGCGGCTTCTCAGCCGCTCGACCAGCTCCACCATGTCGCGACGGCGATACAGCACGGTTTGCCCGCTGTCGAGCGTGTCGTCGTCGGAGGTCAGGTTGAATTCGGTCGTATGGACCGCGACACCGCCGACGCGCAGGCACTTTTCGACCGCATTGACGACGAACTGCTTGCCGGCCTCGAGATCGCCGAGATGCTCGAAGCAGCACGACGACCAGTTGAAATCGAAATCGCGCAGATGATCCGGGATGTGGTTCATGTCGCACGCTTCGTACGACACGCGCTCGTCGAACAGGCGTCCGTCGACGATGTCCTCGTAGCGAATCTGCGACGACGCCGCGCTGTGCTGACCGGTGGCTTTCCAGCCATTCGCTTCGCCGATTTCCTCCGGCGCGTCGGTCGCGACGATCTGCGCGCCCAGCTTCGCGAACAGCGCCGGTAATCGCTCGCTGCCCACACCGAATACCAGGCCGCGCGCGCCCGGTTTCACCGCGCCCGACTGCAGCAAATGGTGGATCACGAAAACCCATTCCCACAATTTGCGGTGAAACACGAAGTGGTGATTCAGCATCCCGCAGATTTCGAGGAAGCGCGGATGGTAGAAATCCGCGACGCTGCAGGTTGAATACCGCGCGAATTCCCCCGGTTGCGAGGTGGCGGTGAACGGCGGAGACGGCACGAACGGCCGTTCGACGACGCGCGGCGGCTGCCTGACCATGTCGGTCAATTCCCTGCACGTGGATTCCAGCTGCGCAATTCGCGCATTGAGCGCGTCGATATCGCCGAGGTGACGATCGCTTTTGGTTTGCGCGGACACGGCGAACTGCGACAGCGAATTCTGAATATCCAGCACCGCGTGATACATGCGGGTCATTTGACGAAACGGGGTCATGCGCGTGATGTTCATCTATCAAATTTCTCCGAAGATGGCTTACCGCGTACTTACTGTCAGATACCGTCGAATGCGGGCTCGATCCCTGGGACCGGCCGGAACAGGTACGACATCATGCAATAAATCGTAACCCACCGCCATCATGCGGGCTTGCACTGGCGCGTCGGCTCGCCTATGCATGCCCGTTCGTTGTGCGCCCGCACATCGTGCCGTCACGCAATCGGCGCATAATGCCGGACAGACGCAGCAGCCAATGGCCACCCGACAGGAGACCGCCATGGAAGCGAAGAACGAGGAAGTCGTCGCACACCTGCTCTCCGACGTCGTCGAGTTCGCGCGCGGGCGGCTGCCCGAAGCGACGTTCCGGATCGTCGAACCGTTCTTGCGTCACTACTACGATTTCGTCGACGCCGACGATCTGCAGAATCGCAGCATCGCCGACCTGTATGGCGCCGCCATGGCGCACTGGCAGACCGCCCAGAAATTCGTGCCCGGCAGCGAGCGGCTGCGCGTGTACAACCCGATCCTCGAACAGCACGGCTGGCACTCGGACCACACGGTGATCGAGATCGTCAACGACGACATGCCGTTTCTCGTCGACTCGGTGACGATGGCCGTCAACCGCCTGGGGCTCGCGCTGCACTCCGCGCTGCATCCCGTGTTCCGCATCTGGCGCGGCAGTAACGGCGGCATCGAGCGTGTCGACGCCGGCGGCGCAACATCCGACGACAACCGGTCGCAACTCGCGTCGTTCATCCATTTCGAAGTCGACCGCTGCGGCGACACCGCCCTGCTCGACACGCTGCGCGAAGACATCGCTCGCGTGCTCGGCGACGTGCGCGCCTCGGTCGAGGACTGGCCGAAGATCGTCGACATCGCGCGCGCGACGATCAAGGACATGAAAGCCCGCGAATCGACCGCGGAAGACATCGAAGCGCGCGCGTTCCTCGAATGGATGGTGGCCGACCACTTCACGTTCCTCGGCCAGCGCGACTACGCGCTGGTATCCGATGGCACGGGCTTCGGCCTGCGCGGCATCGAAGGCTCGGGCTCCGGCCTGCTGCGCGAAGCGCTGCGCCCGTCCGGCGCACCGGACGTGACGCCGCTGCCACCGGCCGCCGCCGACATCATCACCGGCCCCTGGCCGATCTTCCTGACCAAGGCGAACTCGCGCGCGACCGTGCACCGCCCCGGCTATCTCGACTACGTCGGCGTGAAACTCGTCGGCGCCGACGGCAAGGTGATCGGCGAACGCCGCTTCATCGGGCTCTACACGTCGACCGCCTACATGGTGTCGAGCGCCGAGATCCCGATCGTACGCCGCAAGTGCGCGAACATCGTGCGGCGCGCGGGCTTCCTGCCGAAGGGACATCTCGGCAAGTCGCTCGTCACGGTGCTCGAAACCTATCCGCGCGACGAACTGTTCCAGGCCGACGAAGACCAGCTCTACGACATCGCGCTCGGCATCCTGCGGCTGCAGGAACACCAGCGCACGCGCCTGTTCGTGCGGCGCGACCGCTTCGGCCGCTTCGTGTCGTGCCTCGCCTTCGTGCCGCGCGACAAGTACAACACCGACCTGCGCCGGCGCATCGCGAAGCTGCTCGTCGACGCGTACAACGGCGTGAACGTCGAGTTCACGCCGCTGCTGTCGGAATCGGCGATCGCGCGCATTCACTTCGTCGTCCATGCGGAACCGGGCACGATGCCCGACGTCGACACGCGCGAGCTCGAAACGCGGCTCGTGCAGGTCGCGCGCCGCTGGCAGGACGATCTGGCCGACGCGCTGCTCGACGCATTCGGCGAGGAGCAAGGCAACCGCCTGCTGCAGCGCTATGCAGAATCGTTCCCGGCCGGCTATCGCGACGACTATCCGGCGCGCACCGCCGTGCGCGACATCGAGCTGATCGAACGCGTGAAGGATTCGGGCCAGCTCGCGATGAACCTGTACCGCCCGATCGAAGCCGAGCCGCGCGCGTTCCGCTTCAAGGTGTATCGCGCGGGCGATCCGATCGCGCTGTCGCGCAGCCTGCCGATGCTCGAACATCTCGGCGTGCGCGTCGACGAGGAACGGCCGTACCGGATCCAGACGCAGGATGCCGCGCACGCGTGGGTGCACGACTTCGGGCTCGAACTGGCCGACGATACCGAGTTCGACATCGAGCGCGTGAAGGGCCTGTTCGAGGACGCGTTCGATCGCATCTGGAGCGGCCGGATCGAGAACGACGATTTCAACCGCCTCGTGCTGCGCGCACACCTGAGCGCGCGCGAGGTCACGATTCTGCGCGCGTATGCGAAATACCTGCGGCAGGTCGGCTCGACGTTCAGCGACGCGTACATCGAGCGCGCGCTGACCGGCAATCCGGCGATCGCGCGACAGCTCGTCGAATTGTTCCTGCTGCGCTTCGATCCGGCCACCGGCGGCACGGGCGGCACGCGCGACGTGCAGGCCGAACGCTTGCTGAAGGCGATCGAGACGGCCCTCGACCAGGTGCCGAACCTCGACGAAGACCGGATCCTGCGCCAGTTCCTCGGCGTGATCAACGCGACCGAGCGCACCAACTATTTCCTGCGCGACGCGGATGGCGAACCGAAGCCGTACCTGTCGTTCAAGTTCAACCCGGCGAAAGTGCCGGGCCTGCCCGAACCGAAGCCGATGTTCGAGATCTGGGTGTACTCGCCGCGCGTCGAGGGCGTACACCTGCGCGGCGGGCGCGTCGCGCGCGGCGGCCTGCGCTGGTCGGATCGCCGCGAGGATTTCCGCACCGAGGTGCTCGGGCTGATGAAGGCGCAGATGGTGAAGAACGTCGTGATCGTGCCGGTCGGCTCGAAAGGCGGCTTCGTCGTGAAGAACCCGCCGTCGCCGAGCGATCGCGAAGCGTGGATGCGCGAAGGCATCGCGTGCTACCAGACCTTCCTGCGCGGGCTGCTCGACCTGACCGACAACCTCGCCGGCAACGCGATCGTGCCGCCGCCCGACGTGGTACGGCATGACCCCGACGATCCGTATCTGGTCGTCGCGGCCGACAAGGGCACGGCCACCTTCTCCGACTACGCGAACGCGATCTCGCACGAATACGGCTTCTGGCTCGACGACGCGTTCGCATCCGGCGGCTCGGTCGGCTACGACCACAAGAAGATGGCGATCACCGCGCGCGGCGCGTGGGAATCGGTGAAGCGGCACTTCCGCGAGATGGGCGTCGATACGCAGACGACCGACTTCACCGTGGTCGGCGTCGGCGACATGTCGGGCGACGTGTTCGGCAACGGGATGCTGCTGTCGCCGCATATCCGGCTCATCGCGGCCTTCGATCACCGGCACGTGTTCCTCGACCCGAACCCCGATCCGGCGACGAGCTTCGCGGAGCGCCAGCGGATGTTCGCGCTCGAACGCTCGAGCTGGGCCGACTACGATACGGCCACGATCTCGTCGGGCGGCGGCGTCTATCCGCGCACCGCGAAGACGATCCCGCTGTCGCCGGCCGTGCAGGCCGCGCTCGGCATCGACGCGCACGCGCTGCCGCCGACCGAGCTGATCCGCGCGATCCTGCAGGCGCCGGTCGACCTGCTGTACAACGGCGGCATCGGTACCTACGTGAAGGCCGCGCGCGAAACCCACCTGCAGGTCGGCGATCGCGCGAACGACGCGGTGCGCGTGAACGGCGCGGACCTGCGCTGCAAGGTCGTCGGCGAAGGCGGCAACCTGGGCTGCACGCAGTTCGGCCGCATCGAGTTCGCGCAGCGCGGCGGGCGCATCAACACCGACGCGATCGACAACTCGGCCGGCGTCGATTGTTCGGATCACGAAGTCAACATCAAGATCCTGCTCGGGCTCGTCGTCACCGACGGCGAGATGACCGAGAAGCAGCGCAACGCCCTGCTCGCGGAAATGACCGACGAAGTCGGGCTGCTGGTGCTGCACGACAACTACTACCAGACGCAGGCGCTGTCGATCGCGGGCCGCTACAGCGTCGAGCTGCTCGACGCCGAGGCGCGCCTGATGCGCTGGCTCGAACGCGCGGGCCGCCTGAACCGCGTGATCGAGTTCCTGCCGACCGACGACGAGGTCGCCGAACGGCAGGCCGCGAAACAGGGCCTCACGTCGCCGGAGCGCGCGGTGCTGCTCGCGTACAGCAAGATGTGGCTCTACGACGCGCTGCTCGAAACCGACGTGCCCGAGGATCCGCTCGTCGCCGCGATGCTCGTCGACTACTTCCCGAAGCCGCTGCAACAGCGCTTCGGCGAACCGATGCAGCGCCATCCGCTGCGCCGCGAGATTCTCGCGACGCACCTGACCAACGCGCTCGTCAACCGCGTCGGCTGCACGTTCGTGCACCGGCTGATGGAGGAAACCGACGCGAAGCCGGGCGACATCGTGCGCGCGTGCATCATGGCGCGCGACGTGTTCGATCTCGATGCGGTGTGGCGCGACATCGACGCGCTCGACAACCGGGTCGCCGACGACGTGCAGGCGCGCATGTTCGTCGATGTCGCGCGGCTGCTGGAGCGCGCGGCGCTGTGGTTCCTGCGGCACCTGCAGTCGGGGGCGGTGGCCGACGGCGGCGTGGCCGGGCTGATCGCGCGCTGCCGCGACGCGGTACAGCGCATCGCGCCGCAGTTGCCGTCGCTGCTGCCGGCTGACGTGCTCGACGCGCTGTCCGAACGGCAGCGCGTGCTGGTCGACGCCGGCGTCGACAGCGCGCTGGCGGTGCGCGTCGCGAGCGGCGACATCTCGGCCGCGCTGCTCGACATCGCCGAAGTGGCGGCCACCTGCAACCGCAGCCTCGAACTCGTCGCGGGCGTCTACTTCTCGCTCGGCACGCTGCTCAACTACGGATGGATCGGCGAGCGCGCGGCGGCACTCCCGACCCCGACGCACTGGGACATGCTGGCACGTGCGGCGGCGCTCGCGGAAGTCGCGCGGCTCAAGCGCGCGCTGGCGAGCAGCGCACTCTCGGAATCGTCGGACTCGACGGCGCCCGAGACGATCGTCCACACGTGGCGCGAACGCCGCGAGGCCGCGCTGCAGCGTTACGAACACCTGCTCGCCGACCTGCGCGCGTCGGGCAGCGCGAGCCTCGCGGTGCTGCTCGTGGTCGTGCGCGAGATGGCCGTGCTCGAACGCGCGTGACCGGCGGTCGCGGCGCTACACCGTCGCGACGAGCAGTTCTTCCGCGTTGCTCGGCGGGCGCAGGCCGTCGGTGCGATCGGCGAAGTAGCGGCGCGTGAGCGCCGCGGCCGATACGTGGTCGGCCTGCGCGAAGCCGGCTTGCGTCGCGAGCGCGCGGATTTCCGACGGCATGAAGAAGCTGATGAACGGCGTGCCGCTCGCGCGCGCGCCCTTCGCGGCCATCTCCAGGCCCGGACGCACGTCCGGATCGGCATGTTCGAGCGGCAACAGGAACGTCATCGCAAACGTCGAGCCCGGCGCGAGCGACGCGACTTCACGCAACGCCGCCGCATTCGCTTCGCGCGTCAGGTACATGCTGACGCCGGTGGACACCACGACCGCCGGCTTGCCCGCATCGAAGCCTGCGCGCACGAGCGCGTCGCGCCACGACTGCTTCGCTTCGAAATCGACCGGCACGAACCGCAGCCAGTCCGGCACGCCGAAACCGGTCTCGGTCAGGCGGCGGCGCTTCCATGCCTGCGGCGCCGGCGGATCGACCTCGAATACGGTGACGCGCGCCGCCATCTCGGGCCGGCGCTGCACGAAACTGTCCAGGCCCGCGCCGAGGATCACGTACTGGCTCACGCCCCGCGCGGCCTGCTCGACGACGAGATCCTCGATGAAGCGCGCCCGCGCGACGATCGACGCGCGAAACGGCCGCGTGAACTGCGGGTCCATGTCGCCGCGCTGCTGCCAGCCCGGCGCCGGCGCGAGCAGGCGCAGGCCGACTTCGTCGGCGAGCACGTGCGGCGGCGCATCGAGTGCAACGTGCAGCGCACGCCACAGCGCGACGCGCGCGGCGGTGCTGTCAGGGGCGTCGGGGTGCTTGTCGGTCATCGTCGTCGCCTCACACGTTCGGCTTGCCCGGCGCCTGCAGGCGCCAGACGCGACCATCCGGATCGCGCACCGTCATGTCGCGCGTGCCCCAGTGGGTGTCCTCGAACGGCGTGACCACGTCGACGATCGGCTGCGGGCGGACCGCCTGTTCGTCGGGCACCTTCAGCACGACCTGCATGTCGGGCGTCTCGCTCGGCGGCACTTCGGCGATGAACAGATACGGGCCGTCGCCGCTGCGCAACTGGCCCGAGTGGTGATCGGTTTCGAATTCCAGCGTGAAACCCAGCGCCTGGAAGAACTTCGCCGACTTGCCCCAGTTGTGCGTCGTCAGGAACACGGCTTCGATTCGCTCGGATGACATGTCACTCCTCCTTGGTGGACGGCCCGGCCTCCGGCTGTGCCGCGGCCAGATACGCGCGCAATGCGTCGGCCACCAGCGCGGACAGCGACTGCTCCGTTTCGATGGCGCGATGCTTGACCTGCCGGATCAGGCTCAGCGGCAGGTACACGTTGAATTGCTTCACTTCTTCGTCGGTCATGGAAGCTAGTATGCTAGTAATCTAGCAAATGTCAAACACGGTATCCGGAACCCGCCATCGCAGCGGCACGACGGACGGCGCGCATCCCGGCGCCGGCGCCGCACCGCCGGGCGCTCACATGCTGTTCGCGCGCGCCGCCACCCGTGCGAACAGCGCGTCGAGATCGAAGCCCGTTGTATCAATGCCGATCGTGTCGCGCAGGCACGCGCCCCACCCGGCCGCATCGTCGAACGTCGTCGTGCGCCCCGCGCCTGCCGCGTCGCGCACCGTCAGCGCCGTGTTGAACAGCGCCGCGCGGCCGTCCGGCAGCACGCGGCACGCAATCAGGTCGTTCACGAAGATGGATTCGGGATACGTCGACGTGAACCAGTTCGCGGCTTCGTAATCGATCCACTCGGCCGGTTTCAGCGCAAAGCGGTAGGTGGTCTGCCAGCCGTCGGGGATCTCGAACTGCATGTCGAACTCGCCGTCGACCGGCGCGTCGACGACGCGAAACGCGCCGTGCGGCGTCGACTGCCGCTCGCCCGGCACGAACCGCAGCGGCGTGGTCAGCGTCGCGCTGCCGAAACCGATGTCCGCGAGCCACATCGCGCCGTCGAGGTCGATGCGCAGCAGCATGTGCGTCTGCGCGGTGACGGCCTCCGGCGGCCGCATCCAGCGCACGCGCGCGATCAGCGGCGTCACGCGAAAGCCGATCGTCGTGAGCGCGGCATGGAACAGCTTGTTGAGTTCGAAGCAGTAGCCGCCGCGACGGCGCCCGATCACCTTGTCGACGATCGCGGGCAGATCCAGCGCGACGCGCGCACCGGTCAGCGGATTGAGGTTTTCGAACGGGATCGCCTGCGGGTGCAGCAGATGCAGTCGGCGCAGCACGTCGAGCGTCGGCTCGGCCGGGCCGTCGTAGCCGATGCGGGCGAAGTAGCGCGGGAGGTCGAACGAGTCAGTCATGAACCGGCACCGATAACAGGGGACACGCCACGATAGCATCGAGCGAAATCCCCATGTTACGCGGGGCCATCCCGGCGAGCCGCGCGCGACGCCGGCACCGCGTCGCGCACGGCAGGCGGCGCCGTTACGGCAGCAGTTTCAGCGCGGACGATGCGACCGACGGCACCGAAATGCCCTGGCTCGTCGCGAACTGCACGGCCTGGCTGAGCGTCGACGTGAGCGACTGCAGCTGGCCCGGCGCGCTTTGCGCGATGTACGACGCGGCCTGCATGTTCTGCGGGCTCAGGCCCGACTGCAGCAGCGACGCGGCGCTCGTCGAACCGAGATTGCCGAGCCCGGACTGCAGTTGCGAATACTGCGTGAGGCCCTGGCCGAGCGACGCGAGGCCGCTGCTGAACGCCTGCTTGTCGACCGGGCCTTGCGTCGCGCCACC
The DNA here is from genome assembly GCF_002563755.1 of Burkholderia sp. JKS000303. Classification (NCBI taxonomy): domain Bacteria; kingdom Pseudomonadati; phylum Pseudomonadota; class Betaproteobacteria; order Burkholderiales; family Burkholderiaceae; genus Burkholderia; species Burkholderia sp. JKS000303. The sequence continues at coordinate 3,512,999 of NZ_PDBZ01000001.1, read as the reverse complement.
GCTTGCGAAGGCCTGACCGAGCGCCTGCGACACCGACTGCTGCGCGCCGCCCATCTGCGACAGCGCGGCCGGCGTCAATGCGTTGCCGTTGCCCAGCTGACCGGCAGCCTGCTGCGCCTGCCCGGCCGCGCCGGTCAGGCCCATCGCCGAGGCGAGCGACGACTGGCCGACCAGCACCTGCTGGTTCGCGCCGACGTACGCCTGCATCAATTGCGCGACGCCGCCCTGCGCGGGCGCGGCCTGTTGCTGCCCGCCGCCGAGCAGCGACGAGCCGATCGACTGCAGGTCGAGTTGCGCATGCGCGGTGCCGTTCGCGCCAAGCAGGATGCCGAATGCGATGCCCGCCGATGCGAGGCGCTTGCCCGTCGCGCGAATGTGCTCCATGTGTTTCCCTCGTGCCGGAATGATTGAGGCCGACATTTTCGAAGCGCGTCGCGCACCGCCGCAACGACTGAAACACATCGAAACGAAATCGCCCGTCAGGGCCGCTTGCAATTCCGCCGCCGCATTACCTCGCGACATGCATTCATCCGAACCGGCTGCGCGATATCAAGCACGCCGCGCGATTCGTTCCTTTGCCGCATCAATATGGCGTGTTTCGGGTTTCGGCAATCGACGGCGCGATGCGCGTTTTCTGGTGTGCGCGGCGGCGAGCGCGCATCGGCATGCGCGTCCGCCGCCTTTTGCCGATCGGCCCGTCGTGCCGCGCGTCAGGCGGCCATCCAGCCGGGTACGCGCTGGCCGACCCAGTCGGCCGCCCGCTCGTAGCCGCGTGCGAGTTGCAGCACGGCGAGATCCGCACGCGGTCGGCCGATCAGTTGCATCCCCATCGGCAGCCCCGCGTCGTTGAAGCCGACCGGCACGCTGATCACCGGGCAACCGGCCAGCGTCCACGGCACGACCGTTTCCATCCAGCGGTGGTACGTATCCATCGCGCGGCCCGCGATTTCCGTCGGCCAGCGCTGCTCGACATCGAACGGGAACACCTGCGCGGTCGGCGCGGCGATGAAGTCGTAGCGATCGAAGAAACTCAGCACGGCCTGATGCCACGCGGTGCGCTCGATGCTCGCGTCGAACACCGCCGCCCCCTGCATCGCGAGCAGCCCTTCGACCTCGTAGATCGCCTCGGGCTTCAACAGCGCGCGCCGCGCCGGGTCGCGATAGTGCGCGAGCAAGCCGCCGCCGGACAGCAGGTGCCGATGCGCGAGCCACAGACGCCAGATCCGGTCGGGCGCGAACGCCGGCAACGCGGAGTCGACGTCGCAGCCGATCTCGCGCAGCGTCGCCAAGCCCTTTTCGCACTGCGCGAGCACGCCGGGTTCGGTTGCCAGATAGCCGTTCCAGTCTCCGACCCATGCGATGCGTTCGCCGCGCAGATCCTTGTCGAGCGGTTTCGCGAACACGGCCGGATCCTCCGCGAGCGACAACGGATCGTTCGGATCGTAGCCGGCCTGGATCGACAGCAGTTGCGCGACGTCGCCGACCGTGCGGCCCATCGGCCCTTCGATGCCGAGCTGCTGCATGTACACGTCGACGCCCGGCCAGCGCGGCACGCGGCCCTGCGACGGACGGAAACCGTAGATGTTGCAGAACGCGGCCGGATTGCGCAGCGAGCCGCCGAAGTCGCTGCCGTCCGCGACCGGCAGCATCCGCGACGCCAGCGCCGCCGCCGTGCCGCCGCTGCTGCCGCCCGCGCTCTTCGTCAGGTCGTACGGATTGCGCGTCGCGCCGTGGATTTCGTTGAACGTATGCGAGCCGAGACCGAACTCGGGCGTATTGGTCTTGCCGATGAAGATCGCGCCAGCCGCCCGCATCCGGCCAACACCGACCGAATCCGCCTGCGGCACGTTATCGCGGAAGATCGGCGAGCCGTAGGTCGTGCGCAGCCCCTTCGTCATCGCGAGATCCTTCGGCGCCTGCGGCATCCCGTGCATCCAGCCGTGATACTCGCCGCGTGCGAGCGCGGCGTCCTTTTCGGTGGCTTCGGCGAGCAACGTGTCGCGATCGCGCAGCGAAATCAGCGCATTCACCGCGCCGTTCACGCGCTCGATGTGATCGAGATACGCGCGCATCGTCTCGACGCAGGACACCGCCTTGCTGCGGATCGCCGACGCGAGTTCGCCGGCCGACAGGCGCACGATCGGGTCGACGGTGATGGATGCGGGTGCGAGAAGCTGCGGGGCGCCATGCGGCATGCGGGGTCTCCTGAAATCGGAATGGTCGGCGGGCCGCGTGACGGCGGCAGACCGCCCCGGCCGGGCCGGGACAGGCCGCGCCGCGGCCGATGATGCTCTACTCTACGCGACGCCGGACGGCCGACCTCCGATATTTTCCGTCGCGATTCATTGAGGATCCGACTAAATCGCTGCGACGCGCCGCTGGATCGGATTCCCCCCATCGCACAGCCGTTCGGACGGCCTGCCGATAAAAACGTTTATGCGCATAAACTTAAATTTCTTATATTTCTAATAGGCGCCGCCCAACGTGGCGGGACGTTGACGACATTTTTACGCGGCCGCCCGCTCTCTTTAGATGGCGCGATCCGACGCCCCGCTACGCTGTAAACATCTCGATTCCGGGGCATTCTCCATGCTCAAGCTGCTGGTTCCGGTCGGTCACTCGCCCCGCTCGCTTCAGGCGGTCCGCCACGCGACGTTCCTGTACCGCGAACGCTGCGCGTCGGAGATCGTGCTGATCAACGTCCAGGCGCCGCTCGAGGCGACGCGGCTCGAAGCATTCCATCCGCTGTCGCGGCTGCGCTCGATCGAGGAGAAATTCGCGTGCGACGATCTGGCGGTGGCCGAGCAAATCCTGCGGGAAGCCGGCGTGCGCTACAGCGTCGTGAAGAAGGTCGGGCCGGTGGTCGACACGATCGCGACCGTTGCGGCCGAAACCGGCTGCGACGGAATCGTCGTCGTCGCGCCGCGGCACGATCCGTTTCACACGCTGCTGTCGATGTTCCGGCGCAGCATGATGGCGCGGCTCGTGCGGATTTCGAATGTGCCGGTGACAGCGGTGCAGTGAGCGACGCGTCTGCTTCGCGTCGCGGGTTTCGTCGCGACGCGCGTTGCGTGGTATCACGGCTGAAGCACTGCCAAAACGTCGCTGAACGCTGCCAAAGCGCCGATGCGCAGTCTCAAACGGAAACGAGACCGCAGCGGCTCAACCGCAGAGCGGCCTCTTTCGCCCTGCGCTTACTTGATGACCTTGCGCCAGAACACCAGATAGGTCGCCGCGGACGACGCCACCAGCAGGATTGCCCACATCGGCGCCAGACTGATCAGCACGGAAGACACGTTAAGCATTTGGATTCCTCACTATTTCGATAGCGATGCTCAATACATAGCTGCTGCTTCAGGAACCGATGCGCTCATCGCTCGCCGCCCATCGCGTTCCGTTAAAACATGCATTCATGCTATCGCTTTGACCGGCGGCTCGACCGTCACGCCCCGCCCGTACTCTGATATTCGTCAAATTCGCGTCAATCGCACGCCTGTCACGTCACCAACCCCCTGTTTTTCCCGCACGGAACGCCACAAAATGGGACGCGATCCCCCGCTGCTGGTGAGCGTTTCAGCAGACGTTTACCGGGGGAACCCCCAAGTGTTTCTTCGAACCAGTCCGCGTTACGCTTGAGCAACTAGGAGACGAACCATGAGACGAACCGTACACGTCGTTTTTTTCGCGCTGCTGGTTTATCTGATCGGCGACCGTGCCATGCTGCACGCGCAAGGCCGCGACTCCAGCCCGCTGGCGTGCTCGCAGGCTGCCGAACAGGTCAAGTACGACGCGCTTAGCCGAGGCTTCGGCAGCGCGGCGGCCGGCAGCCAGAGCGAGGCCTTCATGTCCGGCTGCCTGGTGACCGGGCGCGGTGCGCCGGATGTCGCGATGGCGTCCCGCTGACGCTAAACGAAAACCGAATCGGTTGCGTTCGCATCGAATCGCTTGATCGAAGCCGGTCGTAGTCGGCACGCGTCGGGGTTTTCCCGCTGTGCACCGCCGCAACTGTCGACGTGCGGGTAGCGGCAGCACGTCAAACGCGCGCCCGCCCTGACGGCTGATGCGTGTCGCCCGGCAACGTCCGCTGCGGCCCAACGCCCGGGCCGCTGTCTTTCGTGTGCGCGCCGCGCACGCTCCCTCTCCTGCACCCTCTGCTTCCGCACGCGCGGAACAAAGTCTGTTTTCCGTAACAATTCGCGCCCGTCAGCCATCGGCCGACCACGATCGCGCAACGCCGCGACCCGGGCATGCCGATTGCGTGTCGATTGCCCCTCCCCATCGGGCCGCAATCATGAACGACAACGAGCCACTGGATTCGGCGGAACAGCGTCCCCGCACTGCAACATGGCTGCGGCGCCTCGGGCCGGGCCTGATCACCGGCGCTGCCGACGACGATCCGTCCGGAATCGGCACGTACTCGCAAGCCGGTGCGCAATTAGGATTCGAGCTGTTGTGGGTGCTGTTGCTGACCTATTCGCTGATGACGGCCATCCAGCTTGTGAGCGCGCGTCTCGATCATTGCCGGCGCCACGTGCTCGGCAAGACGGTTCGCTGAAGCGGCGCGCATCGCGAACCATGCGCCCGATCAGCCCGCCTCCGGACGAATCACCAGTTCGTTGAACCCGGTGCCCGCATCGGGCTCGCGGGAAAAACGATGCGCGGGCAACAGCACGAGCAGGATCTCGGCGGTCGTGCGCACGACGCACCCGCTCGCGACATGCCCGCCCGATACGCGACCTTGTGCATCGGACACCGACATATGCAGGTGCGCGCCGTCCGGCGATACCGAGCCGGCGAGCGTCAGGATCTCGAGGTCGCCGCGCAGTTCGGTCGGCGCGTCCACGCCGGCAAAACGCAACTGCGCGACGTTCAGGCTGCCGATGCCCTGGATGACGAAGGCCGCCTGCGCGTCGAGCCCGCGCAACGCATGCTCGATCGACGCGCGCAGGTCGTCGCCGGGGGAAAGACGTAGTGGATGGGCTTGCATGGTCGGTAACGTGCTCGCGGTTCCGGATTTCAACAGAGAGTACGTTTGGCCACGCGATCCGGCAAGGCACCGGCCAGAAGGAAGGCCCCCCGCATCACACCGTGAACCGCTCACTCGCGAACTGCGCATCCGGCACACCGGCCGCGACGGCGACTTCCCTCGCCCCCTCCACCAGCGGCGGCGGGCCGCACACGTAGATATCCGGCAGCACCGAACCCTGCGCGAGCGCCGCGCGCAACGCATCGACCGGCGTGCCGCGAAAGCCGGCCCAATCCGCTCCCGGCCGCCAGACGCACAGATCGACCCGCAACGACGGCAACGCCTGCTGCAATCGTTCCAGCTCGTCGAGCATGAACAGTTCGCTTTCGTCGTTGACGCCGAAGAACAGCCGCGCCTCGCCCAGCTCCTGATATTCGGCCATGCGTCTCAGCATCGACAGGATCGGTGCGAGCCCCGTGCCGCCCGCGACGAACCAGCGCGGCCGCAGGCTATCCGCGAACAGTCCGAACCCGCCCATCGGCACGCGCACGGTCAGCGGATCGCCGGGCCGCGCGCGCTCGCGCAGATAGGTCGAGAACCAGCCGTCCGGTCGCAGCCGGATCAGGAATTCGAGGCCCCCGTCCCAGTTGCTCGTGTTGGCGAGCGAATACGGCCGGCGCACGTCGCTGCCCGGCACCTCCAGCTCCGCGAACTGACCGGCTTCGAACTCGGCCGCCGAGCCGAACGCGTCGTCGGGTTCGATCAGCAGTTCGACGCGCATCGTGTCGTGCGCAACCGGATCGAGCGCCACGATTCGCGCGGTGCGCACGGGCACCGGATGCAGCAGCACCTTGGTCCGGTCGTACGGCGCGGCGACCCGCAGATCGCCGAGCGGCGTCGTCCGGCACAACAGCACCGCGCCGGGCTGGCCGGCCGGCAATGCATCGCCGCTGTGCGACTGCATCTCGTACGGGCCGTCGACGACGCTGGCCCGGCACGCGCCGCAACTGCCCCGCCGGCACTGCGACGGCAGCGTGATGTCGGCTTGCGCCGCCGCCGTGAGCAGATCCTGGCCGGGTTCGCAGCCGAAATCGAACGACTCGCCGTCGCGCGTGGTGATCTCGATCCGGTAACTCATCGCGCGATCCCGGTCATGCAGCGTGGCGCGCCAGCGCCGCGGCCAGATCGGCGCCGGCGTCACCGATCGGCTGGATCCCGAACTGCTCGACCAGCACCGCGAGCACGCCCGGCGTGATAAACGCCGGCAGCGTCGGCCCGAGGCGGATGTTGCGAATCCCGAGCGCGAGCAGCGTCAGCAACACGGCTGCCGCCTTCTGTTCGAACCACGAGATGACGAGCGACAGCGGCAGGTCGTTCACCCCGCACTCGAACGCGTCGGCGAGCGCCGTCGCGATCCGGATCGCCGAATAGCTGTCGTTGCACTGCCCGACGTCGAGCAGGCGCGGAATGCCGCCGATATCGCCGAACGCGTGCCGGTTGAACCGGTACTTGTTGCAGCCAAGCGTCATCACGACCGTATCGTCCGGCGCCTGTTCCGCGAACTCGGTGTAGTAGTTGCGCCCCGGCGCCGCGCCGTCGCAGCCGCCGATCAGGAAGAAATGGCGGATCTGCCCGGCCTTCACCGCGTCGATCACCTGGTCCGCGACGCCCAGCACCGCATGTCGACCGAACCCGACGGTGATCGTCTCCTCGGGCGCCGTGACCGGGAACCCGGGCAACGCCTGCGCGGCGCGGATCAGCATCGAGAAATCCTGATGTTCGAGATGCCGCACACCCGGCCACCCGACCGGCCCGGTCGTGAAGATCCGCTGCCGGTATTGCGGCATCGGCTCGATGATGCAGTTGGACGTCATCAGGATCGGCCCGGGGAAATGCGCGAAGTCGCTCTGCTGGTCCTGCCACGCGCCGCCGTAGTTGCCGGCCAGATGCGGGAACGCCTTGAGCGCCGGATAGGCGTGAGCCGGCAGCATTTCGCCGTGCGTATAGACCTGGATGCCGGTGCCGGCCGTCTGTTCGAGCAATGCGTGCAGATCGCCGAGATCATGGCCCGACACGAGGATCGCCTTGCCCGCCACCGGCGTCACGCGCACGGCGCTCGGCTGCTGCGCGCCGAAGCGGCCGGTGTTCGCGCTGTCGAGCAGCTCCATCACCGTCAGGTTCAGCCGGCCGAGATCGAGCGCCTGCGCGAGCAGCGCGTCGACGTCGTCGGGCTCGGTGGCGAGAAACGCCAGCGCCGCCTCGACGCCTTCGTAGATGTCGTCGCGCTCGTAGCCGAGCACGCGCGCATGATGCGCATACGCGCACACGCCCTTCAGCCCGTACAGCACCAGCGCGCGCAGCCCGACGATATCCGCGCCCACCGTGTCGAGGCCCGCTTCGATGCCGACGGTCGCCGCCTGCTTCAGCAGGCCGGCGAGATCGTCCGCCGGCTGCCATTCGGCCGGACCGTGCTGAACCGGCACGATCGTCCCCGCGGCGCGTGCGTGCGCTTCGCAGGCGGCCTTCACGCGCTCGCGCGTCTGCGCCGCTTCACGCAGCAACGCAACGAAGCGCGCCGCATGGAAATTCACGTTGGTCAGCGTGGTGAACATCGCGTACAGCACGAACCGGTCGGCTTCGCGGTCGGGCTCGCCCAGCGTGCGCGCGATCGCGCCGTACTGCGCGATGCCCTTCACCGCATGGATCAGCAGATCCTGCAGATCGGCCGTCGTCTCGTCCTTGCCGCAGTTGCCCTTCGCCGATGCGCAGCCGGGCCGCGTGCCGGTCCGGTCGGTCTGTTCGCATTGATAGCAAAACACGGTGCTCTCCTTTCTCGATCATGGGGGCGCGGGTCGGCGCGAACGGCGGCGGAACGCATGGTCCCTGCCGCCGGGCATCCCGCCCGCTTCAAGATGCTTGCCTTATGCATCTTTTTTCATGATGTTTCGGCACGCATTCGGCCACCGTGACGCAGATCAAGAAACGCGACGCGCGAGGTGGGACAACTTGTCGCTACGACGGCCCGCCGGCCGCCGCAGCGGCATCTTTTTCGGCTTCGTCGTCCGTACCTTCGATGCCCCAGTCGCCGTAGCGATACCAGTCGTCGCCGAGCAGTTCGCACGGGTGCTGGGTGCGGCTGGAGCCGTTGCCGCAACGCATCGCGTGTGTCGGGCAGTAGTTGTCGCATCCCCAGCAGATCCGTTCCGGATGTACGGGATGCAGCGGAAATTTCTTGGCCATCGTTCGTCGTCTTCCCGGTATCGTCATGCACGTTACCGTTCGACTCTAGTCCGCGCGGTGAACGATGCCGATGCGACATTCGTTCGCACCGCGCGCGTTGCATCGGCTAGGCATGCGGACGCGATTCGTCTAGTCTGCACGGTATTGCGCGGCGCACGCCGCGCCCCTCGAACACGATCCGATGACCGCCATTCCGAACCGACCATCCCGCCTGCGCGGCGGCCTGCTTGGCCTGCTGATCGGCGACGCGCTGGGCGTCCCGTATGAATTCCACGCCGCGTCGGCACTCCCGCCTTCCGCCGCGATCGACATGACGCCGCCGCCGGGCTTTGCGCGCACGCACGCCGGCGTGCCGCCCGGCACCTGGAGCGACGACGGCGCGCAGGCGCTCGCGCTGCTCGACGCGCTATCGCACGACCGCGGCCTGAATCTCGACACCTTCGCCGGCAACCTGCAGGACTGGCTTCATCGCGGCGCGTTCACGCCGGACGGCCGCGTGTTCGACGTCGGCCTGCAGACGCAGCGCGCGCTTCACGCACTGGCGGCCGGCACCGCGTCGGCCGCGGCCGGCCCCGCCGACGAGCGCGACAACGGCAACGGATCGCTGATGCGCTGCTTTCCTGTCGTCATGATCGCCACGTCGCGCGACGAAGCGATCCGGCTTGCGCGCAAGCAGAGCGTCGTCACGCACGCGCATTCGCGCTCGCAGCTGTGCTGCGCGCTGTATGCGCTGACGGCCCTCGGCATCGTCGACGGCCAGCCGGCGCCCGATGCCGTGCGCACGGCGGAAGACGAACTGCTGATGCGCTACGAGGGCACCGATGAGGAGTTCGAACTGAAGATCGTGCTCGATGGCCGCTTCGATGCGCCGCAAGGCTCCGGCTACGTGGTCGACAGCTTCTGGTCGGCCATCCATTGCCTGTTGTCGACGGGCAGCTACGAAGACTGCGTGAAGCGCGCGATCGCGCTCGGCAACGACACGGATACCACCGCGGCAATCGCGGGCAGCCTCGCCGGCGCACTGCATGGCGAGCAGGCGCTGCCGGACCGATGGGTCGCGATGCTGCGCGGCAAGGGCATGGTCGAGGGCTGGCTCACGCAAGCATGAGCATGTCGCACATGCTCCGGCCGGGCGTCGAATCCAACCCGGCGGCCGCCCCCCGGCCGACCGACACTACACGAGAGTCGCGCCCAAGCAAAAAGGCCCGGACATCGTCCGGGCCTTCCCAGTCAGCTGTTGCTGCCAGCCGCGCTTACGCTTCCAGCGCTTCGAGCACCTTGCCCTTCGTCTCGATCCCGACGAAGTGCACGGTCACCGCCGCGATCAGCGGGACGATGCCGATCAGGTAGAACGCCGGTGCGAGGTTGCCGCCGATGATCGCGTGCGGCACGATCATCGGCGCCGCGAACGACGCGACCTTCAGCCACGCGCTGCCGAGCCCGCAGCCCGACGCGCGGATGCTCGTCGGATACTGTTCCGGCGTATAGACGTACGCGGTGATGAAACCCGACGCCATCAGCCCGAGCGACAGCGAGCAGAAGAGCGCGACGACGTACACCGACGACGCGTGATAGATGCCCGCCAACGCCAGCGACAACGCACACAGCACGAACGACCACACGATCACCGGCTTGCGGCCGAGCTTGTCGACCAGCAGCGCGGACGCGAGCGAGCCGAACACGCCCATCACCGAGCCGATCACCGCGAGGTTCAGCGCGAGCTGCAGCGGTGCGTGATAGAAGTTCTTGTAGATCGTCGGCAGCCACGTGGACAGCCCGTACTGGATGAACCCGCAGGTCGCCCACAGCGTCGCCACTGCGATCGTGCGCTTGCGATATGCGGCGCTGAACAGGTCGATCATCCGGCGCTTCGGGTGATGGCGCACCATCTCGTCGAACGCGGCCGCCTGCGTGACCGGCGGCAGTTCGCCGCGCACCGACGATTCGAACACGCTCACCGCCCGCCCGGCCTCCGCGAGCCGGCCGCGCGACGCGAGCCAGCGCGGCGATTCCGGCACGAGACGCGTGAGCAGCAGCGCGAGGATCAGCGGCAGCCCGCCGACGAAGTACATGATCTCCCAGCCGAACCGCGGCACGAGCCATGCGCCGAGCGCCATCGACACCAGCAGGCCGATCGGGAACACGATTTCGTACAGCAGCACGAAACGGCCACGACCGTGCGCGCGCGTGATTTCGTTGATGTACGTCGCCGCCACCGGCAACTCGCCGCCGAGGCCGAGCCCCTGCAGGATCCGCAGCAGCACGAAGATCTCGAACGTCGGCGCGAAGCCGCACGCGATGCTGGTGATGCCGATCACGGCCGAGCTCCACGCGATCGCCTTCACGCGGCCGTGCTTCTCCGCGAGCGCCGGAAACAGGAACGCGCCGATCAGCTGGCCGATCGCGCCGGACGCGATCAACAGGCCGATCTGCGTCGGCGACAGCCCCCACTTGTGAATCAGCAGCGGCAGCGTCGCCGCGATCGTGATCACGTCGAAGCCGTCGAAGAACGTCGCGGCGCCGATCAGCACGCGCGCACGGATCTGCATCGAGTTGGCCGGAAGCCGCTCGAGCCGCGCGATGATCGCGCCGGGCGTGGAGGCGGCAGCTTCCATCGTGGCCCTGCCGGCCACGACGTTGTCGAAAGTGCTCATGCGGGGTGTCTCCTGGATCTTTTTACCGGATTGGCCGGTCAGGCAAGCGCTTTGGTCGTGTCTGCCAGGGCTTCCGTATCCACTGCCCGGCCCTGGTTCATCCACTTGCGCGCGAGCTTCAGCTCGCGTGCGTTATTGACGGCGATGACACCTCTCACGTGCCCTTCACCCACGAAAAACAGCGTCGCGCGGCGCGCGCCGAGATCGCCGCGCACGACGATCTGTGCGTCGGCCGGCAGATCGCCGAGGATCTGCAGGTTCACGTCGTACTGATCGGACCAGAACCACGGAATCTCCGCGTACGGCGCACGCACGCCGAGCACGGCCTTCGCCGCCGCGATCGCCTGGTTCTGCGCGTTCGCCCACGATTCGAGCCGCACGCGCCGCTTCAGCCAGCCGTTGTGATGATTCGCCACGTCGCCGCACGCGAAGATCGCCGGGTCGCTGGTCGCACCGAATTCGTCGACGACGATGCCGTCGTCGATCGCCAAACCGGCGTCGCTCGCGAGCGACGCGTTCAGCGCGAGGCCGATGCCGGCCACCGCGAAATCGGCGTCGATCGTCGTACCGTCGGCGAGCGTCGCGCGCACCTTCGACGCATCGTCCGGCTGCGCATCGAGCGACGCGAGCGCCGCGCCGACCCGCACGTCGACACCGTTCGTGCGATGCAGGTCGAGCAGGAAGTCCGACACGATCTGCGGCACCGAACGCCCGCACAGACGCGGCGCACCCTCGACCACGACCGCGTCGACGCCGAGCTTGCGCGCGGTCGCCGCGACTTCGAGGCCGATCCAGCCGCCGCCGATCACCAGCACGCGCCGGCTCGCACGCAGCTTCTCGCCGAGCGCGGCCGCTTCGTCGAGCGTGCGCAGGTAATGCAGGTTCGGCGTGTTGACGATCGCATCGGGCAAGCGGCGCGACGTGCCGCCGGTCGCGATCACGAGCCGGTCGTATTCGATTTCGCGGCCGCTTTCGGTCTTCACTACGCGGCGCGCACGGTCGATCGACGCCGCACGCTCCGGCTGCCATGCCTCGACGTTCAGCGCGTCGAATTCGTCCGGACGCACGACGCGCACCGTTTCGATGTCGGCGTCGCCGGCCAGCACGGCCTTCGACAGAGGCGGACGCTCGTACGGCAGATGCGGCTCGTCGGCGATCATCACGAGACGGCCCGTGAAGCCTTCCGCGCGCAGCGTCTTCAGCACCCAGCCGGCGGCCTGGCCGCCGCCGATCACGACGACGGTGCCGGGCGCGGCCTGCGCCTGTGTGTTCGCTTCGGTCATGACTTGCGCTCCGTCATGAACTTGCCTTCCGGCGCCTTCGCGTTCTTCTGCCGGCGCGTGTTGCCGTCGAGGCCGCCGTCGACGGCCCATTCGGCGAACACGGTCGGGCCCGGCTCGAATTCGCGCGGCTGCCATTCGGGCGTCAGCACGTCCTCGTCCGCGTAGTACTCGATCAGCGCACCGGCCGGATTCTGGAAGTACCAGAAGTACGCGGACGACACCGGGTGACGACCCGGGCCGAGTTGCGTTTCCCAGCCGCAGCGGTCGATGTGCATGCCGCCGCCGAACACTTCGTGGATGTCGCGCACGGTGAACGCGACGTGGTTCAGGCCGCGCTTGCCGTTGGGCAGCGCGAGCAGGAACAGGTCGTGGTGGCCGCCGTGCGGCGCGCAGCGCATGAACGCGCCGCGGCCCGGATAGCGATCCGACGTCTCGAAGCCGAGCAGCTCGTGATAGAACTTTTCCTGCGCGTCGAGGCAGTTCGTGAAGAACACCACATGCCCGACCTCGATCGGCTCGGCGCGCGCATAGATCGGGCTCGGCTGGTCGACCCGCGCCGTCTGGCCCCACACGTTCGACGGCGAACCGGTGATGTCGAGTGCGCGCTTGCGCGTCACTTCGATGCGGATCGCCATGCCGTTCGGATCGATGCAGCCGACCGCATCGTCCTGTGCGTAATAGCCGGGCTGGCCGGCCAGCTTCGTGCGCAACGCGTCGACTTCCTGCTGCGTCGCGACGCCCCACGTGACTTCACGCAGCGTCGGACCCGCTTCGAACGCGGGCGGCAGCGACGGATCGTCTGCCTTGACGACCAGCACGGTGCAGCCGTTCATCGTCTCGAAACGGGCGCGCGTGTCGTCGTGCGCGACTTCCTTCAGGCCCCAGTCGGCGAAAAAGCGCCGGCACGTCGCGAGGTCGTCGACACCATACGTGATCTGCTCGATACCCAAGATGCTCATTGCGTCATTCCCCTTCGCTCAGTTTGCCCACGGCAGCGGCGCGTCGTTCAAGCCCCAGTAGAGGCTCTTCTGCTGCATGTATTCGCGGATGCCGAGACGCCCCTTCTCGCGGCCCATCCCGCTCTCCTTCCAGCCCGAGAACGGCGTGGAGATCGAGAACAGCTTGTACGTGTTGATCCAGACGGTGCCCGTCTCGAGTGCGCGCGCGGTGCGCCATGCGCGCTTGTAGTCGCGTGTCCAGATGCCGGCGGCAAGACCGAACACGCTGTCGTTCGCCTGCGCGATCAGCGAGGCCTCGTCGTCGAACGGCATCGCGACCAGCACCGGCCCGAAAATTTCTTCCTGGCAGATGCGTGCGCTGTTCGGCAAGCCTTCGAGAATCGTCGGCTGATAGAAGAAGCCGTCCTCGCGCCCGTCGCCCAACGGCCGCTCGCCGCCGCACAGCAGGCGGCCGCCTTCTTCCAGCCCGAGCGCGACGTAGCGCTCCACCGATTCGCGATGCTTCGCGGTGATCAGCGGGCCCATCTGCGTGTCGGGGCGCGTCGGGTCGCCCACGCGCAGCTTGCGCGCGCCGGCCACCAGACGTTGCATGAATGCGTCGTACACGGCGCGATGCACGAACAGGCGCGAACCGGCAATGCACGCCTCGCCCGACGAGCTGAAGATCCCGTACAGCACGCCGTTCACCGCGTGGTCGAGATCCGCGTCGTCGAACACGATCGTCGGCGACTTGCCGCCGAGTTCCAGCGACACGGGCATCAGCTTTTCCGCGGCGATGCGCGCGATGCCGCGGCCCACTTCGGTGCCGCCGGTAAACGACACCTTCTTCACGAGCGGATGACGCACCAGCACGTCGCCGATCACCGAGCCCTTGCCCGGCAGCACGCTCAGCACGCCCTTCGGCACGCCGGCTTCCTCGCAGATGCGGGCCAGCGCGAGCGACACGAGCGGCGTGACTTCGGCCGGCTTGAGCACCACCGCGTTGCCGCCGGCGAGCGCCGGTGCGAGCTTCTGCGCGTCGGATGCGATCGGCGAGTTCCACGGCGTGATCGCCGCGATCACGCCGATCGGCTCGTGCACGCTCATCGTCATGTAATCGCCGCGCGACGGCGTCAGTTCTTCGTCGAGCGTTTCGAGGCACGCCGCGAAATAGCGGAACGTGTTCGCCGCGCTCGCGACCAGCACGCGCGTCTCGCTGATCGGCTTGCCGTTGTCGCGGCGCTGCAGGTTCGCGAGCGCCTCGTGACGCTGCATGATCAGGTCGGCGATCCGGTACAGCACCAGCGCGCGCTGGTGCGGCTTGAGCCCGGCCCAGTCGGCGCGACGCCACGCGGCGTCGGCGGCCACGACGGCGTCGGCCGCGTCTTCCGCGTTCGCCGTCGACACTTCCATGTTCAGCGACTGGTCGGCCGGATAGATGCTCGCGTACGGCGCGCCACGGCCGCGCCGCCACTCGCCGCCAATCAGGATGTCGCCGTTGGGTACGAGGCTCGTATCGAAAGGAGTCATGTCACAAGTCCCACAAATCTGTCAGTGCGCTGCCGCCCGCGCCGTGGCGCAGGCGGGCGCTCAATGGCCCGAAAGTCCGCTCAGATCACGCAGCGGGCCGCGCGATTGCGCAGCGCGCGGATCGCGCTGTACGCGGTCAACGCGGACGTCTTCGGGTTGTCAGGCAACGGCTTGCCGCTCATTTCGAGCGACATCTCGCCGAACGCGCCGCGCGCGGTGATGCGGTGCACGTTGCGCGCGACGGCCGGATCGGCGATCAGGCGCACGCGCGTCGCATCGAGGCCGAGGCCCGCGAGCGCGACGGTCGCCGCGACGTTCGCATTCTTCGGATACAGCCGGGCGGCATCGCGCGCGGTGCCTTCGAAGATCACCTTCTCTTCGGTCATCGCGCGCAGGTCGCACAGTTCCTCGGCCGGCGTGCCGAGCCAGCCGAGCGGCGGCTTGCGGCCAACGTACAGCACCTCGTCGAGGCCGCCCTGCTTCGCCGACGCCAGCGCGTCGATCCCGCCGATCGCGCCGGACAGCAGCGTGAGCGTCGCGTCGCCTTCGTCGGCGGCCTGCGACAGCACGTCCAGCAGTGCGAGATCGGACAGCGCACCGATCGACGCCACCGCGCAGTCGGTGCCGGCCTTCAGCAGCGGCACGACGTGATCGACGAGCGCGCTGTGGCCCGCGCATTCGAGCGCGAATTCGGGACGATGGGCCAGCGCGTCGACCGACGACACGACCTCCACCGCACCGCCGAGCTCGCGCTGCACCGCGTCGCGCTGATGCTCGGGCACGATCACGTGCGCGACGCGCAACGATGCATCGTGTTCGACCGCGTGATACACGGCGGCACCGATCGCGCCGAAGCCGATCATCGCGACGTCGACGGGCGCGTGCCCGTGTCCGTGGCCCGGGTGGCGTCCGTTAAGCATATTGCCGCTCCGACGGCGTTTCTTCCTTCTTGACCGGCGGGCCCGCGAATGCCGATGCGAACGAGCCGACCGACAGCATGTCGACTTCGACCATCACCGGCCCTTCCTTCGCGATCCCTTCGCGCACGATCGCTTCCGCCTGGTCGAGCGACGTGATCCGGTAGTGCGTGAGGCCGAAGCTCGCGCAGAACTGCGCGAAATCGGGCTGGTGCAGCTGCACGAAGCAGCGGCGGCCGCCATACTGCGCGTCCTGGATGTTGCGGATCACGCCGTAGCACTGGTCGTTCATCAGCACGATCATCACGTTCGCGTTTTCCTGCACGGCCGTCACGAGTTCGCCGACGTTGACCATCAGGCCGCCGTCGCCGACGAGGCACACCGTCTTCGCCGCGGCGCCGGCCAGCGCCGCGCCGATACCCATCTGGATGCCCTGGCCGATGCCGCCGCCGAGCGCATGCACGCCCGCGCGCGGCTCGAAGATCTTCAGCAGGCGGTTGCCCCACGTGCTGTTCGAGATCGTCACGTCGCGCACCCAGTTGTAGTCGCGGCCCACCGCGCCCTGCAGCGTGTCGACGAGCGTCTTGTACGGGCCGAGGCCCTCCGCCACGCTGGCGACGGCCTGCTCGCGCGCAGCGGCGAGATCGGCGGCGAATTCCGGATCGACGGACAGACGGCCTTCGAGGCGGTCGGCCAGCTCGGCCAGCACGCGCTTCGAATCGCCATGAACGAACAGCTCGTTGCGATAGCCGCGGTTGTCGGCGAGCGCATCGGCGTCGACGCGGAACAGCGGCTGCGGCAGCGCGAGCTTGTACTTCAGCGTCTCGTTACCGCGCAGGCGCGAGCCGACCACGACGAGTGCGTCGCAGGTCTTGTAGAACGCTTCGACCGACGCGTGCACGTTGAACGCGCCGAGCGTCGCCGGGTGATCTTCCGGCAGCACGCCGCGGCCCTGCACGCTCGTCACGACGCCGAAGCCGAGCTTCACCAGGCGTTCGACTTCCGCACGCGCATGACGCGCGCCGCCGCCGAGCCACAGCAGCGGACGGCGCTTGGCCGCCAGTGCGTCGGCAAGCTTCGCGACGCGGGCATCGTCATGCTCGCGCACCGCGACGTGCGCCGGTGCGAGGTCTTCCGGCCATTCGATTTCGGCCGCCTGGATGTCGATCGGAATCTCGACCGACACGGGGCCCGTCGGCGCGGTCTGCGCGATGCGCACCGCTTCGCGGATCGTCGGCAGCACGGTTTCGACCGTGCGCACGCGGAACGCGGCCTTCGAGATCGCGTCGAGCATCGTCAGCTGGTCCGGCGCTTCGTGGATGTAGGCCAGGTCCTGGTCGAGGTACGGCGTCTCGATCTGCCCCGTGATGTGCAGCAGCGCGGTGCCGGCCGTCAGCGCCTCGACCATCGCGCCGGCTGCGTTGCCCGCCGCCGTGCCGGTGCTCGTGAACGCCACGCCCAGGCCGCCCGACACGCGGGCCAGGCCGTCGGCCATGTTCACCGCGCCCGCTTCACCGCGCGCGCCGACATACCGGATGTTGCCGCGCGAGTTGATCGCGTCGAGGATCGGCATGTTGTGGATCGAGATGACACCGAATGCGGTTTTGACGTCGCACTGCTCGAGAAAGGCGGCAATCAGCTCGCCAACCGTGGTTTTTTTAGACATGGCGTGCAAAACCTCCAGAAACGTCGATATGGCTGCCCGTCGTATAGGACGACAGATGCGTTGCGAGATAAAAAAGGGCCCAGGCAGCCTCGTCGGGCTTGCCGAAGCGGTTCAGCGGAATGTTCTTCTTGCGGGCGAGCGCGCCCGTCCAGTCTTCCCAGCTTTCGCCGGCCTGCGCCTGCGCTTCGTAGCGGCGGCGCCACTGACCCGACTCGACGATGCCGATCAGGATCGAGTTCACGCGGATGCGGTGCGGCGCGAGTTCGGTCGCGAGCGACTTCACGAGGCTCAGCACGCCCGCGCGCGCCGACGACGTCGCGACCATGTGCGGCTCGGGCTGCAGCGCGAGCAGCGAGTTCACGCAGGTGATCGACGGTGCGGCCGCATCGCGCAGCAGCGGCAGAAACGCACGCGTCGGGCGGATGATGCTGAAATACTTCAGCTCGAGCTCGTCGCGCCATGCGTCGTCGGTCGTGTCCGCGAAGGTCGACACGCGGCCCTGGCCGGCGTTGTTGACCAGCATGTCGGCACGGCCGAAGCGGTCGGACACGGCCTGCGCGAACGCGGTCACGTCGGCTTCGTCGAGCACGTTGCAGCGCACGGCGAGCAGCGGCGCGCCCGGATATTTTTCGCCGAGCAGCGCTTGCGCACGGGCGAGGCGTTCGCCGTCGCGGCCGCAAATCGCGACCGATGCGCCAGCCTGCAGGAACCGTTCGGCAGTCGCGAGGCCGATGCCGGACGAACCGCCCGTCACCACCGCCACTTGCCCGGTCAGATCGATCTGAATCATCGCAGTCCTAAAGCCTTCAGAAACGTGTGCTCGTCATCCGAGCGGTAATTGAGCCGCCGCGACAATTCCGCCGCCGCGCGCTGCACCTTGTCGATCAGCCCGTCGGCGATCAGCGACGCGTCGATCTCCGGGCGCGGCACCGTCACCGTGATGCATGCGACGATCTTCTGCGTGTCGTTGCGCACGGGCGCCGTGACCACCGAGATGCCGCGTTCGAACGACGAATTGCTGACCCCGTAGCCGCGCAGCGCATCCTCGCGGATCACTTCATACAGCGCGTCGACCGTTTCCGGCGTCGCGCTCGTCATCCGGTTCAGCTTGCCTTCCGGATACAGCGCACGCAGCTCCGTGAGCGACAGGTCGCCCATCAGCACGTGGCCGTGGGTCGTCGCATGCGCGGGCAGCCGCGTGCCGACGTTCACGCGAATCGAGCTGAACACCGGCGACTGGCTCTGCGCCTTCGCGACGAACACCACGTCGCGGCCGTCGCGGATCACGATGTGCGTCGTGAAGCCGGTTGCGTCGCGCAGGCTCTCGATCACCGGCAGGCCGAGATCGGTCAGCTCCAGCGAGCTCAGGTATTCGAAGCCGAGCCGCAGCACGGCAATTCCGAGCTTGTAATTGCGATCCTTGTCCGCGCGCTCGAGAAAGCCGA
Source organism: Burkholderia sp. JKS000303 (assembly GCF_002563755.1). Classification (NCBI taxonomy): domain Bacteria; kingdom Pseudomonadati; phylum Pseudomonadota; class Betaproteobacteria; order Burkholderiales; family Burkholderiaceae; genus Burkholderia; species Burkholderia sp. JKS000303. The sequence goes on along the minus strand of NZ_PDBZ01000001.1, from coordinate 3,494,360 downwards.
GCGATTCGAGCGTCTGCAGCAGACGGAACACCGTCGTGCGCGGAATGCCGAGGCGCTTCGACAGTTCCGGCGCCCCAAGCACCGGCTCGCGCGGCGAGAATTCGGCGAGGATCCGCAGTCCGCGCTCGAGGCCAGGCACCACGTAATTGGCCTCGGACTTCGCGTTTTCTGCATCCTGTTGTTGCAACGGTTCGCTCATTCCAGCCCCCGTTGACGATCGCATTGGCGGCAGAAGCCGTCGATCAGCGACGAGTAGACCGTCGGCGCTTCCACGTAACCCGCATGACCGGCCTGCGGAATCACCTGCAGCCCGACGTGCGCGGCCGCGGCGATGCGCTCGCAGGCAGCCGGCGGCGTGATCGCGTCGTTCGCGCCGACCGCCACCGCCGTGCGGCCGCGAAAGCCGGCGAGATCGGTAGCAAGATCGGCGTTCGCGAGCAGATGCGTGGCCTGTGCATAGCCGGCCGGCACGATGCGCGCCATGTTCCAGCGCACCCATGCACGCGCGTCGTCGCTCGCGAAACCGGACAGCATGTTGCCGCTGCGCTGCTCGGCGAGCCCGGCCGGGCCGAGTTCCTCGAGCATCGCGAGGCGTGCGTCACGCCGCGTGTCGCGCGTTTCCGCCGGCGCGCTACCGTAGCCGCCCGCGGGCGAAATCAGCAGCAGGCCGGCAATCCGCGCGGGCATCACGCGGGCCAACCCGCCCGCGATGATCGCGCCGAGCGAATGCCCGACCAGCACGCAGCGTTCGATGCCGAGTGCCTCGAGCCACGCGCTCAGCGACGCCGCGTAATCGGCGGCCGCCGGCGATGCACCGTGCACGGGGGTCGAGACGCCGTAGCCCGGCGCATCCCACGCAAGCGCGCGCCGCGACGCGCCGAGCGCGTCGAGCTGGCGCACCCACGATGCGGCGCCCGAGCCGATCCCGTGCAGCAGCACGACGGGCAGCGCGTGGCCCGCATGCTGCGCGCCGGCCTCGCGATAACCGATCGTGCCCGCCGCGCCGGCCTCGCAGCGCTGTTCGGGAAACTGCCCGAGCAGCGTGGCGAACGCCGCGGTGCGGTCGCGTTCACGTTTGTCGATGACACTCATTGCTGGCTCCGCTCCGTCTCAGCGCTTGATCTTCGCGAGCGGCGAATCCGGCGGATACGTCGGCGTGATCGGCTTCGACGAACCGAGCATCACGCACATCAGCGCGTCTTCCTCGCCGATGTTGATTTCCGTGCGATACACGCCCGGCGGCACCGAGATCAGGTCGCGCTCGCCGAGGATCGCTTCCCAGGTCTCGCCGTCGCGCTCGCAGATCACCTTCATCTTGCCGCGCAGCACGAAGAAGATTTCCTCGACGTCGATGTGGATATGGCTCGGGCCGATGTTGCCGGCCGGAATCACCATCGTCGAGAACGTGAAGTTGCCGGCCGGCACCGTGTTGACGTCCTTCGCGACGCCCGTGCCGCCCGTGCCGACATAGCGCATCTGCGCACGGCGGTACTTCGGGTCGTAGTCGGCCTGGAACTTCAGCGCGTCCCAGTCGTAGCGCCGCGTCTCATAGCGCGCGACACGCCCTTCCATCCAGTCGCCGAAGCTTGCGTCTTCCGGCTGGTCCCACGACTTGCGTTCGAGATCTGCGTCCGCCATCGTCCTCTCCTTCATTCCGAGTGAAAACTTCAATTCAGTTCATTACGAAGCCGCCGTTCACCGGCAGCAGTTGGCCCGTCACGAAGCGCGCGCCGTCCGACAGCAGGAACAGCACGGGGCCCGTCACGTCCTCGGGCACCTGCGCACGCGTGAGCGCGCGGCCCTGCATGTAGAACGCGTGGCGTTCGGCCGGCACGTAGGCCGTCGCCTCGACTTCGGTGAGCCCCGGCGCGATCGCATTGACCGTCACGCCGTGCGCGCCGAACTCGCGGGCCTGCCCATGCGTCATCGCGATCACGGCGCCCTTGCTGGCGACGTACGCGAGCAGCTTCGGCGCGCCCCACAGCGCGGTGTCCGATGCGAGGTTCACGATCGCGCCGCGGCCCGACTTCGCGAGGTGCGGCAGCGCCGCATTGCTGACGAGCCACACGCCGCGCACGTTCACGTTCATCACGGCATCCCAGGTCGGCACGTCGAGTTCCGTCGACAGCTTGCCGCCCGAGTTCGTGATCGCCGCGTTGTTGATCAGTGCATCGACGCCACCGAGCGCCGCGGCGCCCTGCGCGACGAACGCGTCGACGCTCGCCGGATCGGCCAGGTCGAGCGTGAAGAAATGTGCGGCGTGGCCGGCTTGCGTGAGCTGCGCGGCCAGCGCGCGGCCCTCTTCGGCGAGCACGTCGCCGAACGCGACCTGCGCACCCGCTTCGACCAGCGCCTTCACGAAGGCGGCGCCGAGCCCGCGCGCGCCGCCCGTCACGAGCACGCGGCGCCCCGGCAGCGACACGACCGGTACGAACTCAGCCATGTGCGGGCTCCGCCGCGGCGTGCGCCGCGCGGTGCGCATCGAGCGCGGCCAGGTGTTCCTGCGCGCGTTGGCGCAGCATCCGGCGCACACGCGTGATGCCGACGTCGTGCTGGTACAGGTATTCGTGATCGCGTGCTTGCGGCGCGAGGCTTTCGAGGACGTAGCGGTCCTGCTCGAGCACGTCCCAGTGCAGGCCCTCGAGGCGGTTGCGGTACATGAAGCGCCACACGTCGCGCTGCCAGCCGCTGACCTTGCGGGTACGCCAGAAGTAGACCTGGCAGTGGTCGCCGTCGACCGGCGTCGCGAAGCCGATGATCCCGAAGTTGCCGCCCGGGCCGAACTTCTGCTTGTACGGAATCGCGAGGCGCATCCACAGGCAGCCGGTTTCGCCGAGCTCGACCCAGTCGAAGTTCACGTCGCGTTGGCCGACCTTCTCGAACATCAGGCCCGTTTCCGTCTTGCGCACGCGCATGTCGGCCTGCTTGTCGCCTTCGGCCATCGAGTGCGACGTCGCGTGCAGATACGCGCCGTGCATCGGGTCCATCACGTTGTCGATCGCGTACTGGTAATTGCACTTCCAGTTCGACACGCACAGGAAGTGGCCGTATTCGTCGGCGACCAGTTCTTCCGGCAGGTTCAGCGGTGCCGGCTCGCCGTGCGCTTCGTCGCCGAACCACAGGAAGATCGCGCCGGCCTTCTCTTCGACCGGATACGACTTCACGCACTTCGTGCCTTCGAGCGGGCAGTTCGACACGGCCGGCACACGGTTGACCGTGCCGCCGCCGTCGACTTCGATGCCGTGATACCAGCACGCGAGGTTGCCGCCGAGGTTCCAGCCGAGCGACAGGCGCGCGCCGCGGTGCGGGCAGCGATCTTCCAGCGCGTGGACTTTGCCTTCGTGATCGCGCCACAGCACGATCTGCTCGGACAGGCGCGTGAGGCCGACGGGCGCATTCGACACCTGCCAGCTCGGCGCGACGGGATACCAGTAGTTCTTGATGCCGCGATCGAGATAGTCGCGGACCGGGTCGTGTTGGACTTCGTGTTGTGCGGGGGACGTCATCAGTGTGCTCCGGATGCGGTTGTCGTCGGGTCGGCGGTCACGCGGCGCGCGTGCTCATTCCGCCAGCGAGGCCATTTCGGCGCGAAAGCGCTCGGCGGTCCACGCGGTGCCGTCCGGCGCGCGGAAGCCGATGCGGTTCAGGCCCGCGACGACATCGTCCAGCTCGGTCGCGCCGCTCTCGAACACGCGTTCGAGCGCATCGCCGAGGTCGTTCTCGTACTGGGTCGGCACGGCCTTGCGGTTCTGCCACACCTGGTTCTCGACCTGCCCCGGGATTTCGATCTGCCCCTTGCCCGCGACGTTGTTCGGCTGAGGCGCCACCCACGGCTTCAGGAAGGGATTGAAGTTGACGGTCGCTTCTTTCATGTCATTCCACCTTGATCTGGATTTCCTCACCGGCCAGGCGCACCGCGTACTGCTTCAGCGCGCGCCCGCCCGGGCCCTTCAGGCATTCGCCCGTCTTGATGTCGAACACGGCTTCGTGCAGCGGGCATTCGACCGTGCCTTCGTCGACGAAGCCCTGCGTCAGCAGCGCGTAGGCGTGCGGGCACACGTTCTCGAGCGCATATACCTCGTCGCCGACGCGGTAGATCCCGATTTCGACGCCGTCGGTCCGCTTGAACTCGATCGGCGTGTCTTCCGACAGCGCGCCGGCGTGCCCGGCACAAATCCATTGTTCAGACATCTCACACCCTTCCTTCTGATCGACTCTGGGTTCGCTCCGGATTTGTTCCATATCCGGAACAGCAGTTTATGGATGGTGATTATAGGAGCGACTTTCCACGAGTAAAACAAAAAGCTGCATGTCCTAGGGAAAACACTGACCGCGGAATCGGCGTGCGTCGCCGCACCCCTGGTCGGAGGGGGTTTTTTGTTTTGCAGCAGGGATTTAAGCGCTTTTTTCGGAACCCCCGCCCCCGTGTTGCGCGGTGGCGTCGGACGCATCCGTCCCGATAAATTTATTTTTGATCACCCACGCGACGCCCCTATACTCCATTCCATCAGAGGCACACTGTTCCTTATATGGAACATTCAAAATGCCCGCCCGGTGGTGAAGAACGCGCGATGGCCGGCCGTCCCCGCGTTTGCCGCCGCGGCACCTTTCATCAGGTTCGGAGAGTCAGGAGATCAAATGGTCAAGCATGCGGTAGCAGCAGCAGTCATCGGAATGGGCGTCATGTCGGGCGCGTGGGCGCAGAGCAGCGTGGTGCTGTACGGCAGCCTGGATGCCGGCGTCGCGTACGTGAACAACGTCGGCGGTCACGCGAAATGGGCGATGATCCAGGGCAATACGCAGCCCGACCGATGGGGCCTGAAAGGCAAGGAAGACCTCGGCGGCGGCCTGTCGGCGATCTTCCAGCTCGAAAACGGCTTCTATACGAACAATGGCCAGCTCGCGACCGCGAACACGCTGTGGAACCGCGCGGCGTTCGTCGGCCTCAGCTCGGATCGCTACGGCACGCTGACACTCGGCCGCCAGACGCCGCTGACGTTCGACTATCTCGATCCGCTCAGCACGGCCTACCTCGCGATGAGCTGGTATGCGTTCCACCCGGGCAACATCGACGGGCTCGCCGCAACCGGCAACGTGCCGTACAACAACTCGGTCAAGTACCGTTCGCCGGACTTCGCGGGCTTCTCGGCCGCCGCGACGATGGCGCTCGGCAACACGACGAACTTCTCGACCGGCAAGTCGGTCGGCGTCGCGCTGAACTACGCGAACGGGCCGTTCAAGGCGTCGGCCGTCTACTCGAACGAGCACGACCGCTCGATCCTGATCAGCCAGACGGGCATCGCATCCTTCCAGGGGCAGAACACCGCGAACGGCTACGTCGCGAACAAGGTCGAGAACATCGGCGCGGGCGCGTCGTACCGGTTCGGCGACTTCCTGCTGCACGGCCTCTACACGCGCGTGGAGATGCAGTCGAACGGCTACTCCGACACGTTCCAGAGCTACGACGCGGGCGTGAACTACCAGAGCAGCGCGTTCAACACGATCGCGGGCGGCGCGGCGACGACGACGCTGGCCGGCCGCCGCTGGACCCAGGTCGAGCTCGGCGACATCTACGCGCTGTCCAAGCGCACGCAGCTCTATGCGAACGTGCTGGTCGAACACGGCTCGGGCGGCGCGAACGCGTCGTTCTTCACGGCAGGCGTATCGAGCACCGCGAACCAGGTGATCGTGCTGACCGGCATTCACCACTCGTTCTGAACGATGCCGGGCACCGCGCCCGACGCCGGAAACGAAAAGAGCAGCCCGCGGGCTGCTCTTTTTCATGGGTTGTCGGCGAAACCGCGCGACGCGGCTCGCTCGACCGGTCAGAACATCGCGACGCGGTGGCGCGCATGCGCGAACGTCGGATCGCTTTCGAGCGGCCGGTAGTTCAGCCGCAGCGACAGGTCGACCGCCGCGCCGCACACCGCTTCCACGAGCCGTTCCTTCTCGCCGGTCTCGCCGATTTCCGAGCGCGGCACCGTCGCCGTGATCGCCGCGACGATCCCGCCCGAATGGTCGCGCACGGGCGCGGTCACGGCCGAGATCCCGCTTTCGAACGCGGCTTCACTGACCGCGTAGCCGAGCCGCGCGTAATGACGCACCCGTTCGTACAGCTCGTCGACGGTGCCCGGCGTGCGCTCGGTGAACTGTTCGAGGCGCTTTTCCGGGTAGAGCTGACGCAGCGCATCGCGCGTGAGGTCGCCCATCAGCACGTGGCCGTGCACCGTCGCATGCGCGGGCAGCCGCGTGCCGACGTGCACCTTCACCGAACCGAACATCGACGTGTTGCTCTGCGCCTTCGCGACGAATACGACATCGCGCTGGTCGCGGATCAGCAGGTGCGTCGACAGGCCCGTCGCGTCGCGCAGCCGTTCGAGCACGGGCGCACCGAGATCGGTCAGTTCGAGCGAATTCAGGTATTCGAAGCCGAGCCGCAGCACGCCGACGCCGAGCCGGAAATAGCGATCGCCGTTCACGCGTTCGAGAAAGCCGAGCGCTTCAAGCGTCTGCAGCAAACGGAAGGTCGTCGTGCGCGGAATGCCGATGCGCTTCGACAGTTCGGGCGCGCCGAGCACCGGCTCGCGCGCGGAGAATTCGGCGAGGATCCGCAACCCGCGCTCGAGGCCCGGCACCAGATACGACGACCCGCCGCCGGACGACTCGTCGTCGCCCGCGGCCTGCTTGGACGCGTCTTGGCTGGCGTCGTCGCTGGCTGTCGCGCGCGGCGCGCTGGCCGGCTTCGCCGGCGGTTTCGGGGCACCGCTCATCGTTGAATTGACCCTGTGCACATGGACGGAATGAAAGCGTTCACGAAAGTCCCGCAATGCTTGATTATGGATTTTCGACCGGACCGGATCAACACGATCCGGCGCGGACAGCCGACGGCCCGGTGCAGCCGACCGGCCAGCCGGACTGTCATATAGCCTGATGCGATCGGAAGGATAACAGCGATAGACGGGGCTGCCCATCGGAACGTCGCCCCAGGGCGGCGGCGGTCTGCGGCAATGCGCGACGCACATTGCGCCGATACGCGTGCATCCGGTGCGGGATAGCGCACCGCGTCGCTGCGGTCGATGGACGAACGGAAAACCTGCGGGAAAAACATGCGGAAACGAACGTTCGCGCCGAGCCGCGAACGGGATCGGCGCGCTACGGCGTCAGGCCGTCACGGCGTCGTCATATTCGGCGCGGGCAAGCTGGCCGGCGGCGTACGCCTCCGCTTCGCCCCGGAAGCCGTCCGTGCTGAATGCGACGACCTTCACACCGACGCCGGACGCACGCGTCACCGTCAGCGCCCATTGCCATCCACCGTCTTGTTCAAAGACGTGCAGCGAGGGTTCGAAGGATGAGTCCAGTACGGTCACGGGTTGTGCTCCTGCCCTGTGCGCCGCATCGGCGACGCTCGGACATGTCAAAAAAGATGCGCCGGCTGGCGGCGCGTTTCAGCCATTCGCTAGTCTAGTCAATAAATGTTGCGACGCACCATCAGGGCTTTCACCTGCCTATTGGAACCAGGCGGTCGATCGAAACTACCCGAAACCCTTGTGCGACAAGCCTCTCGGACACATGGCCGGCGGCTGGTGCGTCACTCGTGCGGCAACGTGCCGCATGGACGCGCACGCATCCGTATTTACGGGAAAACGGGGCGTGATCCGACCCGACCGAAGCCCGACGCCCGGCACGGGGCGCGGCTCACCCCGCCGCGATCACGCGCCGGAACGTCAGGTTGACGCGCTCGCCCTGCACGGCCGGCGCCTTCGGCACGCGGTGCTGCCATTCGGCCTGCGTGCGGCCGCGCATCACCAGCAGGCTGCCATGCGTCAGCCGGTACGCATGCACGGCGCCGGTCGCACGATGGCGCAAGTCGAACACGCGCATCGCGCCGAGGCTCACCGACGCGATCACCGGCGCGTCGCCGAGCTCCGGCTCGTTGTCCGCATGCCAGCCGAGGCCGTCCTGCCCGTTGCGGTAGCGATTGAGCAGCACGCTGTTGAAACCCGCGCCGCAGGTCGCCTCGACCGCACGCTTCAGGTCGAGCACGGCCGGCGTCCACGGCGCAGGCACGTTGCGGATCCCCGAATACACGTAGACGGCATCGGGCTCGCCCTGCCACGCGGTGAGCCGCGGCAGCGGAATGCGGCCGCGCGGCGTGCGGATCGTGTCCTGCCGCCACGCGACCTCGTCGAGCAGCGCGGCCAGCATGCGATCGGCGTCGGCCGGCGCGAGCCAGTCCGGGTACCAGTCCACGTCGGGCACGGGTGTATCGGCGAAAAGATCGGGCGTCGACATGTCGGGATCAGGCAGGGAATGAACGGTGCAAACGAACCATGTCTGCATGGTAGCCAACGGCGACGCGCGCCGCCATGCGCTGTCATTCCGGCGCGTGACACGCCCGCGCGTGCGTTCGGCCCCGATGCGTGCCCGATGCCGGGCTTCGACGCCGCGAAGGTCGATGCCGAATTCTTCGCCGGCACCGCGACCCGCGCCAACTTCCTCGTGAATCTGGGCTACGGCGGCCCGGCGGGCCGGTTCCCCCGCAGCCCGCGCTTCGATTTCGACGATATCGCGTGCATCGTCTGACGCGCGCTACCGGCCGCGCGCCAGACGGATCAGCGTGATCTCGGACGGTACGCCGAAGCGGTTCGGCGGCCCCCAGTAACCGGTGCCGCGGCTGGTATAGAGCCACATCGCGCCGAACCGGTTCAGCCCGCCGATCACCGGCTGCTGCAGGCGCACGAACGGCGGCCACGGCAGGAACTGGCCGCCGTGCGTATGGCCCGACAGCTGGATCGTGAAGCCGGCCCGGTTCGCCGCTTCCGCGCTGCGCGGCTGGTGCGCCAGCAGGATCTTCGTCGCGACATCGTGCGGCGCACCCGCGAGCGCCTGCTCGGGGTCGCTGCGATGCGCGGGATCGAACCCGCCCGCCGTGAAATCGGTGACGCCCGCGAGCACCGCGCGCGCACCGTCGTGCTCGATCAGCACGTGTTCATTGAGCAGCACCTTCAACCCGATGCGCCGGAACTCGTCGATCCACGCATGCGCGCCGGCGTAGTACTCGTGGTTGCCCGTCACGAGGAAGCTGCCGTGGCGCGACTGCATGCGCCCGAGCGGCGCCGTGTGTTCGCGCAGCCGCTTGACCGAACCATCGACCACGTCGCCCGTCACGACGACGAGATCCGCATTCAGCGCATTGACCGCCCGCACGATCCGCTCGATATAAGGCCGCTTGATCGTCGGCCCGACGTGAATGTCCGACAGCTGCACGATCGTCATCCCGTCGAGCGCCGCCGGCAGCCCGTCGACCGGAATCGACACGCGCTTGACCGCCGCGGTGCGGCGCGCACCGACGAAACCGATCGCGCTGACCAGCACCGCACCCGCCAGCACGGCGAGCGCCGTGTCGGATGCCGCGCCGCGCCAGGCGCCGTCATGCCCGAGATACCGCCACGCGACCACGCCGAGCAGCACCGGTTCGCGCAGGAAAGTCAGCGCGAGCAACGACGAGAAGAACCCCATCACGATCGAGCCGACCCAGCCGACCAGCGTCGCGGCCCAGCCTTCGTCGAAGCGCCGCGAGAACATCCCGACCGGGATCAGCACGACGAAGCTCGCCAGCACCAGCGCCGCGATCGTGCGCGCGAGCGGCGACGCAAACGCGTCGGGAATGATCCGCAGCCCGACATACAGATGGAACAGCACGCCGATTGCAATGAACCGGACAAAGAAACTTCGCATGGAACGCTCGTCCTCGTAGCGATACCGCTTCCGCGCGGCGCGGCGAACGGCGCCGTGACATCGCGTGTCGACGGGCTGCGCGCCGCGCGGCGCACCTACGCAGGATGGTACACAGATACCGGTTGACACGATGGGCGGCGCCACCGGCAGCACCGGGCGGCTTCGTCCGGTGGCGAGCGTCGACGCATCGGCCGGCAGCACCATCCCGGTGCGATGCCACCGCAAGACGGCCGCGCCGCACCGAATGCAGGCGTCAATCGCATCGGCCGGCCCTACCGCCCGGATTCCCTGGCGTTGATGCGGCAATCCGGCATTCACGCAGCCATTCCGCCGCCTTGGCGAACCAACGCCGTTGCCCCGGTATCGTCTGACGATCCTTTACAGTCCGTTAGCAACCCTACACGAGCATTCGCCGGCAAAATCCCGGGCCCGCCGCACGGCTGGCGGTCTGCATCGTGCTGATTTATCATCGGCTCCGTATCACGGCATCGTCGTCGCGGCGACGATGCGCATTGCGCCGCGCCCGGCATCCACCCCAAACGTCGAGCTCGCCACACCATGAGAAAAACAACGCCGCGCGCGCCCCTGCGCGTTGCCGCCGCTCTGGCGCCCGCCCTGCCGCTCGCGGGCTGCACCTCGCGCGGCGCACCGTCGTACGTGCTGTTCGGCGCGTATTTCCCGCTGTGGCTCGTCAGTGCGATCGTCGGCATCGCCGGCGCGATCGTGGCGCACCGCGTGTTCGTCGCGACCGGCTGGGCCGCCACGGTGCCCTACCAGCTCGCCGTATGCACGGCGATCGGCCTCGTGGTCGCGGTCATCGTCTGGCTCACCGGCACGGGGCCGTTCGCATGAAGGCCGCCGGCGTCACCCGCCCCTCGACGAAAGGCCGCGTGATCGCGCTCGCGATCGTCGCGCTCGGCATCGCGGCGCTCGCGTATGCATATCACCGCACGACGGCCTATCCGTCCACCGACGACGCGTCGATCGACGCGGACGTCGTACACGTCGCGTCGCCCGTCGGCGGGCGCATCGTGCAGCTCGCGGTGCACGAGAACCAGCGCGTCGCGAAAGGCGACCTGCTGTACGAAATCGATCCCGTGCCGTATCGCTTGACGGTCGCGCAGGCGCAGGCCGATCTCGAACTCGCGCGCGCGTCGCTCGACACGCGCCATCGGTCGCTGATCGGCGAGCGCTCGAATGCGGCGGTCGCCGCCGAGCAGGTCAAGCGCGCAACGCAAAACCACGATCTCACGACGCGCGACGTGAACCGGCTCGCGCCGCTCGCCGCGCAAGGCTACGTCAGCGCGCAGCAGTTCGACCAGGCGAAGGTCCGCCAGCGCGACGCGGCCGTATCGCTCGCGCAGGCGCAGGAACAACAGCGCGCATCGGCACAGACGATCGGCGACGACGCCGACGCGATCGCGACGCTCCACGCGCGCGAAGCCGCACTCGCCCGCGCGCAGCATGCCCTCGACGATACGGTCGTGCGCGCGCCGCACGACGGGCTCGTGACCGGGCTGACCGTGCTCGCCGGCGAAACCCTCGCGCCGAACCAGTCGATCTTCACGCTGATCGACGCGAGCGAATGGTTCGCCGTCGGCAATTTCCGCGAAACGTCGCTGAACCGCATCGCAGTCGGCGATTGCGCGACCGTCTATTCGATGATCGACCGCAGCCGCCCGCTGACGGGCAAGGTCGTCGGCATCGGCGCGGGCATCTCGGACAGCGATCGCATCAACCTGCCGCGCGCGCTGCCGATCGTGCAGCGCTCGGTGAACTGGGTGCACGTCGCGCAGCGCTTTCCGGTGCGCGTGAAGCTCGACGAACCCGACGGCAAGCTCGTGCGTGTCGGCGCGAGCGCGATCGTCGAGGTCCGGCATGGCTCAGCCTGCCGCTGAGGTTCGGTCGCCGGGCCCGCGCGAAGTCCTGCGACTGCTCGCGCCGTTTCCGGGACGCACCGCGATGGCCGTGCGGGTCGCGCTGATCTGCGCGCTGACCGTGCTCGTGACGAGCATGTACGGTACGCCCGAGGCGGCGCTGTCCGCCTACGTCGTGTTCTTCATGATCCGCGCCGACCGCGTGACGAGCGTCGTGCTCGCCGCGGCGCTGCTGCTGATCGTCACGATCGTGATCGGGCTGGTGCTCGGCATCGCGATCTTCAGCATCGACTATTCGATCCTGCGGGTCGCGTGCATGGCCGTGCTGTCGGTCGGGCTGCTGTACCTGACGTCGGCCAGCAAGCTGCGCCCCGTGGGCGCGATCCTCGCGATGATCGTCGGCTTCGGGCTCGACCAGCTCGGCCTCGCGCCGTTCGGCGAAGCCGCGACGCGCGCGCTGCTCTATATCTGGCTGACGGTCGCGATCCCGGTCGGCGTCGCGATCGTCGTCAACCTGCTGATCGCGCCGTCGCCGCGCCGGCTCATGCTCGCGCAGCTCGCGAAGCGGCTGCGACTTGCCGCGCTGCGACTGTGCGGCGACGACGACACGCGCGGCGCGTTCGACGCAAGCCTGCGCGAAGGCGACAAGCAGTTGCTGACGTGGCTCAAGCTGTCGAAACTCGAAGGCTCGTCGAGCGTGGCCGACGTCGCGGCGCTGCGACAGGCCATCGCATCGAGCACCGCGTTGATGGTCGGCGTCGCGCTGGCCGATCGCGAACCGGACGCGCGACTGCCCGCCGCGTTCGCGACACCGATCGCGGCCACGCTCGACGAGATGGCGGCCATTCTCGAGCGCGGCGGCTATCCGGTCGACGTGACGCTCACGCTGCCGCCGGCCGATGCACTGCCGCCACTCGCGCGCATCGCCGCGGCGGATCTCCATAGCGCGATCACGCGCTTCGCGGAACCGGGCCAGGTGGCCGATGCGGCAGCACCGGCGCCGGCCCACCCCGTCGACACGTCCGCTGCCGCCCGCCCCAAACCTGCCGCATCGCCCGCACCCGCGCCGCGCGGCGGCTTCTTCCTGCCGGATGCGCGCAGCAACCCCGACCACATCCGCTATGCGTTGAAGACGACCGCCGCGGCGATCTTCTGCTATCTGCTGTATTCGCAGCTCGACTGGTCGGGCATCCATACGTGCGTCGTCACCTGCTATATCGTGTCGCTCGGCTCAACGGCCGAGACGGTCGAGAAGCTCACGCTGCGGATCGTCGGCTGCATCGCCGGCGCGCTGCTCGGCACCGCGGCGCTCGTGTTCGTCGTCCCGGCGCTGTCGTCGGTGGGACAGTTGATGGCGCTGGTGTTCGCCGGCGCGTGGCTGTCCGCGTGGGTCGCGTTCGGCTCGCCGCGCATCGGATATGCCGGCTTCCAGATCGCGTTCGCATTCTTCCTGTGCGTGATCCAGGGCGCCGGCCCCGGCTTCGACCTGACGATCGCGCGCGATCGCACGATCGGCATCCTGCTCGGCAACGTCGTCGTGTATCTCGTCTTCACGCGCATCTGGCCCGTGAGCATCGGCAAGCAGATCGACATCGCACTTTCCACGTTGCTCGAGCAGTGGCGCCGCGTCGTGCAGATCGCGCAGCCGTCCGAACGCCGCACGCTCGCCGCCGAAGCCTTCGCGCGCCACGGCGCGATCGCGCAGGAGCTCGGCCTCGTCCACTACGAGCCGTCGTGGGTACGGCCGGCCGCCACGTGGCTCGCCACCCGGCGACGCGCGCTCGCGGAACTCGGTGCGCTCGAAGGCCCGCTGTTCCTGCTCGCCGAGCGCACGCCGGGCGACGCGGCGATCGTCGCGCGGCTCGCACGCGTCGCCGCGTTGCGCGACGACGACCCGGCTGCCGACGCCGCTACGCCCGCACCCTCGTCATCGACCGCGGGCGTCACTGCCGTGCCGGCCCCGCCGCCGGCCGCCACCCCCGCCGACCCTGCACGCGACGCGCTGCTGAACCTGATCGACACGCGGCTCGCGCACATCGCCGACGCCGCCCGTCGAGCCACCTCGAAGGAGCCCGCCCCTCATGCGCGTACCTGAACCGCCGGCCGCGTCGCTCGCCGCCGCCGCGCTCGCGACTGCCGTCGCGCTGACCGGTTGCGCGACGTCGTCGATCGACCTGGCGCCGGAAGCGCCCGACCGTCCGTGGCAGCCGCAGACGTCGGCCGCCGGCGACATCGTGCCGGCGCCGCCGCAGGCATCCGCATCACGCGCACCGCACGACTACACGCTGCCTGCCTCGCCCGCGCTCGCGTCGGTCCCGCCGCCCGCCGCGCTCGATGCGGCGCATCCGTACACCCTGCCCGAGCTGATCGATCTCGCCGAAACGACGAACCCGCTGACCCGCATCGCGTGGAACGACGCGCGCAACGCGGCGCTCGCGGTCGGCATCGCGAAGGCCGCGTACCTGCCGAACCTGTCCGCGACGGCAATGGGCGCGTACCAGACGAGCCACGGGTCGACCTCGACGATTCTCGGCGACGCGTCGAGCAACTCGACCGTGCACGGCACGATTTCAGCGTTGTCACTGCAATGGCTGCTGTTCGATTTCGGCGGTCGCGCGGCCCGCGTCGAGGCAGCCGAACAGGCGTCGGTCGCGTCGAACGTCGCGTTCACGGCCGTGCACCAGCAGGTGATCCACGACGTGACCGTCGCGTACTACCGCTACGAAGCCGCCCGCTCGCGCGCGGCCAGCGCGCAGCAGGGCCTCGTGAACGCGGACGCGATCCTCGCGGCGTCCCGCGCGCGGCTGAAGCATGGCGTCGGCACGGTCGTCGAGCTTGCGCAGGCGACGCAGAACCGCGCGCAGGCGAATCTCGCACTCGTGCAGGCGAACGGTGCGCAAAGCGACAGCTACCTCGCACTGGTTGCCGCGCTCGGCATCTCGCCGCTGTCGAAGCCGTCGATCGCGGCGCTGCCGAAGCGGCCGCTGCCGCCCGCGCTCGCGTCGTCGGTGGACGCGATCGTGTCGGACGCGATCGCGCGCCGCCCCGACCTGCAGGGCGCGTATGCGCTCGAGCAGGCCAATCGCGCGAAAATCAAGGCCGCGGAAGCCGCATTCATGCCGAAGATCTTCCTGTCCGCGTCGACGTCGTATGCAAGCGGCGGCACGGCCATCTCCGCGCTGCCGGCGATCGGCGACCAGGCGCCGACCGTCAACCTGAACGGCAGCCGCTACGGCGGCGGTGTGTTCCTCGGCGTGACGATCCCGCTGTACGACGGCGGCCTGCGCTCGGCCGTGCTGATGCAGGCGCGCAACGACGCGCAGAGCGCGTCCGCGCGGCTCACGCGGACCAAGGAGGAAGCCGTCCGCCAGGTCGTCGCCGCGCAGAACGCGGTGCAGACGAGCCTCGCGTCGCACGACGCGGCCAAGGCGCTCGTCGACGCCGCGCAGACCAGCTACGACGCGGCGCTGACCGCGTACCGCAACGGCGTCGGCTCGGTCACCGATGCGACGATCGCGCAAAGCCAGCTGCTCGCGGCGCGCAACGCGGAGGTCGACAGCTACGCCGGCGCGCTGTCCGCCGCCGCCGCGCTGGCGCTCGCGACAGGCACGATCGGTTCGTCGCAGTGACGCTGCCGGCCGTGCCCGGCCGGCAGCCAAACTCGTTGACGCCAGTGCGCGCGGCCCACTAGAATGCCGCCCATTCTCCCTTCAGGAACCATCGTGGACAGTTGCAGCACTCCGTTGCGTGCGCCGCTTGCCGCCTGAACGCCTGTCCGACGCAGTTCTCCTGCCCGGCTCGCGTTCCGCGAGCCCGCACGCCACCCGTTTCACACTGAACGACGCATTCGCGCGCTACAGTCGTGCGCGATGACCACCATCGTGTCGCCTTCGGCATTGCGCCGTCGCGACCCGGACCGGCATGCACGCCTTGCACGGCAGGACAACCATGACTTTCGATTTCGCACTTCGTCTTTTCACCGCGTTCGCCTGCGGCGTCGCAATCGGCCTCGAGCGCCAGATGCGCCAACGCACGGCGGGCCTGCGCACGATCACGCTCGTCGCGAGCGGCGCGTGCCTGTTCGTCACGCTCGGCGTGCTGACCGGCAACGGCGTAGCCGGCGTCACGCAGATTGCCGCGTACGTCGTGTCCGGCGTCGGCTTTCTCGGCGGCGGCGTGATCATGCGCGACAAGGGTTCGATCCAGGGCATCAATACGGCCGCGACGCTGTGGTGCTCGGCCGCCGTCGGCGTGCTGTCGGGTTCCGGCCATTACGTGCCGGCACTCGCCGGCACCGGCGTCGTGCTGCTCACCAATACGGTGCTGCGCGGCGTCAGCCAGGCAATCAATGCGACGCCCGTGTCGAACGCCGATCTCGTGCGCGAGTACCAGATCACCGTGATATGCCTGACCGCCGACGAAGTGCACATCCGCACGCTGTTGTCGAATTCGATGTACGCGAAACCGCTGTCGTTCCAGAGCCTGACGAGCGAGGACGTGCCCGATCAGCCCGATCGGCTGAAGGTGACGGCGACGCTGAAGCTGCATCCGAAGGATCAGCAGAAGCTCGAGCAGATCGCGAGCCGGATGAGCATGGAGAAGAGCATTTCCAGCGTGAGCTGGACCGCGAAGGAAGCGGAACCGCTGATGGAATGAGCGGCGGCGGGCGGCGCAGCGTGACCGCCCCACCACCGGCGCCCGGTCAGGGCGTCTCGATGAGCCCGGCCGAAATCGCCTTGACCACTGCCTGAACCTTGTTGGTCGCGCCGAGCTTCTCGAGGATGTTGTTGACGTGGAAGTTGACCGTGCGCTCCGAGATGCCGAGGATCTGGCCGATCTCGCACGCGGTCTTGCCTTCGGCCGTCCAGCACAGCACCTCGCGCTCGCGCGCGGTCAGCGTGACGCCCGCCTCGGGCGACAGCTTCGGCACCATGAAACGGCTCATCAGCGAATGCGACAGGTTCGCGAGCCAGTTCGTCTGCAGCGTCAGCATGTTGATCTCGGCAGGTGTCAGCCGGTCGGCATGACGCGCGATGCTCAGCAGCCCGAACGCGCCGCGCGCCGCCCAGCTCGACTGCGCGACGCCGACCGACAACCCGAACTCGCGCGCGTCCTGCCAGAGCGGACACGGGTCGATCTGGTCGACGTCCGGCCAGACGATCATGTTGGTGCTCTGCGCGCCGTCGCGAACCGTCGAGTCGATCTCGATGTAGTTCTGCGCGTGGTAGTGCGCCATCCAGCCGTCGGGATAAGTGTTAAAGATTGCAACCGCCGGCTTCGATACGGGCAGCGGCACGCGAATGCCGTAACAGCAATATTCGAAGCCCAGGCGTTTAGAATAAGCGGCGATCTGCTGGAAGAGCTGCTGCTCGTCTTCCGCGGCGCTAAATTGTTGGTAGGCATCCTGCCAGCGCAATTCCATTCTTTCTCCGACAACGTCACGCTGTCATACCTGTCAGGTGCCAGCGCCAGTTGGGGGCTGATACATTCCGCGCATGACTTCACCTTTGTTGCATCCGGTCCGCGGCCCGTCCCCGGACGGTTACGTGCGCCTGTGCGAAACCGCACTGGCCACGCTCGTGCTCGACCATGTCGCGAGCGGCCTCGATGCATCGCTGCTCGCCGAACTGCGCGACAGCGCGATTGATGCACGCCTGGCCGGCTACACCGAATGGCATCGCCCGGCCAGTGCCGGCGTCGCATACCTGACGCTCGGCTGGGACTGGTATCTCGAACGCGCAACGGGCACGTTCGTGATCGCGGGCGACGACATCCGCAGCAACATCATGGTCGTCGACGCTGCGGGCGCCGACCTCGGCATGGCCCGCACCGCCGCCACGCTTGCCGCGCGGCTCGCAGGCGTCGACTGGGCCGCCGCGGTCGCCTCGGCGTTGCTCGGCCGCAACGATGCCTATCATGCCGGTCCGACGCTCCAGTGACAACCGGTCGCGCATTCCTCTGATGTTTCCGCACGACTGGCGCTCTTTATAAGCAAAAGCGGCCGGCATTTCAATCCCGTTGAGCAAGAAACCGGTGCCACCGGAAAAACCGTGTCGGCCCACCCTCACCCTGTAAGAGTTACCAGTTACCGCCCCCTCGGGACGCGCGCTGTAATGCGGGCATACCAAAGTACAGATCCGAGGACACCCATGCGGACCTTCGTTCACGATGAAGGGCGGTTGCCACACGAACTTGCAGCGGATCTAGGGCGCTATCGGCGCCATGTGTTCGTCGAACAGCTCGGTTGGGCGCTCCCGTCGGCGAACGAAAGTTTCGAGCGCGACCAGTTCGATCGCGACGATACCGTCTACGTGTTCGCGAGGAACGCCGGTGGCGAGATGTGCGGATGCGCCCGTCTGTTGCCGACCACCCGCCCGTATCTGCTGAAGTCGCTGTTTGCCGACCTGATCGCCGAAGACGTCCCGCTGCCGCAATCGGCGGCCGTCTGGGAGCTGTCGCGGTTCGCGGCGACGGGCGATGAAGGCGGTGCGGGCAACGCCGAGTGGGCCGTACGCCCGATGCTCGCCGCGGTCGTCGAATGCGCGGCGCAACTGGGCGCGCGGCAGCTGATCGGCGTGACGTTCGCGAGCATGGAGCGGCTGTTCCGCCGGATCGGCGTGCACGCGCACCGCGCAGGCCCGCCGAAACAGGTGGACGGTCGTCTGGTCGTCGCGTGCTGGATCGACATTGATCCGCAAACGTTTGCTGCACTTGGAATCGAGCCGGGAGAAACTGCCCGGCAAGCCATCGCCGCCTGAGCCGGAACGCGCGTAGTCCGTCCGGGCGGCATCGTAACGAAGGAGAATCACCGTGGACCAGTCTCAGGTCTTTCGCGCGATGATGCCCGGGTTGACGAGCGCCAGCGGCGCCCGCATCGCGGTTGCGTACCCGTCATTTCCGCGGCCGCTGCCGCTCGTGCGGCTCGATCGCCGCGGGCTCGTGTTCCGTGCGGCCGGCGCCGCGCCGCTCGTCTGCGGGCTGCCGCGCGCCGCCACGCTGCTGGCCGCCGACGCACCGCTCTGCTCGCTGCGCCTCGTGATTCGCGACGTCGCCGCTGTCGGCGACGGCCGGCACGACCTGACGATGCAGCCGTCCGGCGCCGCCGGCGACGAGCTGCTGTGGCACGCGCTGCGCGAGCGCGAACCGTATCGGCAGATCCGGCAGCCGCTCGCACCCGTCGATGCGGCCGACGTGCCGAACGGCGAGCCATCGGCTGGCGGCGACGCCACCGCGCGTCCGTCGCGCAGCGCGGCATTCCGGTTGCGGTGCCACAGCGATGCGCTGTTCTTCGCCGACTGGCTCGAATATCACTTCGACGAGCTGCGCGCGCTGTCGCAGCGACACGGGCCGCAACTGCAGCTCAACCAGCTTCAGCGAAAAGTGTCCGACGACGAGGTCGGCGTGCGTTTCGTCTACGACATCGACGGACACGCGACGCGACACGTCCTGACCGACTGCGCGCGCGACGCCTGTACATGGATCGAGACCGAAATGCGCAACAAGTACGCCGTGCCGGTCGCGCAGGAACGATTCGGTGCATTTCCCGCGCATGCATGGGCGGGCGGCATGTGAGGTGCGACGGCGACCGTGCCGCCGGGTGACGGCCGCCGGACGGGATGCAAACCGGCTCCGGCAGCAGCCCCCTGCCGAGCGCCGGCAATGTCCGCACGACAAGCCGGTTCGCCGTTATCGGGAAGACGCCGCAGCGCTGCGTTGCACAATTACAACTAGGGCTTGCCATCCCTCGGGTTTTCCCTTAAAGTTGCGTCTGTCTCCTCCATGTCTCCAAACATGGATTCAGCCCGCTCCAGTAGCGGGCTTTTTCTTGCCCGCGATAATTTATCGGGGCCGCATCACCGCTCTATCCGCCCGCGGCGTATACCTTTGCCAGCGCTGGCCAGTAGTAGAGGAAGGCAAACAGCAGCGCGAGCACCACGATCAATACCAGCAGCAGATACGACCAGGAAGGTCCGACACGCCGCTCGCATCGCCCGTCAGCGCCATCAGCGCGACGACTGCCAGCCCCGCTAACACCAGCGTCCCCTTCGCGACCCAGCCAAACGCGACTTCCGGCGCAGCCATCCAGCGAGACTGACGATAAGGTCCGGCAACCGGCCGGCGCAGGTCGGGCTTACGCATCGTGTTCGCAGCGGATCCGGCATGCATGCGGCGCATCGCACCGGACCGCCGGCAACAGCCATAAACGGAACAAAGGCGACTCCGTCATCACGCTTGCCATATCGACTCGCGACAGGCGGAACGCCACCATTGCGCCCGCACACGAGCCGCCGATCGCGCTGTACAGCGCCCATATCCGGAAACTGTCGAAGCACGTGGCATCGCGCACGATCGCAATGGAGACGATTGTCTGATGGTGGTGGTTTCCCAAAAACGCGTTCAACGGGCGCGACAATATCAATACGATTGCGATAGCCGCACGCGCGGACGCTTGCACAAGCGACACACTCACGACTTATCATCGCCGGAACCGCCACGCACGCCCAAGGCCCTCATGCACGCCCACCTGCGCATTGCCCGCCCCGTCGTCGACCTGGCCCGAACCGAGCGCATGTACTGCGACGCGTTCGAATTGTCGGTGCTCGCGCGCTTCGACGATCACGACGGCTTCTCCGGCGTGATGCTCGGCCGTGAAGGCCTCGACTACCACTTCGAATTCACGCACTGTCCGGCACATCCGGTTGCGCCGTCGCCGACGCCGGAAGACCTGATCGTCTTCTACTTGCCCGCCCCTCACGCATGGGAAGCCGCCTGTGTGCGCGCAGCCGCGCACGGCTTCATGCGCGTGACGTCGTTCAATCCGTATTGGGATGCATCAGGACAGACGTTCGAGGACGCCGACGGCTACCGGATCGTCCTGCAGAACGCCGGATGGCCTTGAGAAACGGCCCACGCGACGCAACACTTCGCGCCAGCCGGCTACGCGCCGGTTATGCCCCCCGACAATCGGATGCAGACGCCCGCGCAACATAAACGACGTGCGGCCGCAGCACATGCCCCTCGGGCAACACCGGATGGTCGAAGTCGCGCACCGGTTGCCGCACCATGCCGATTCGCTGCATCACGCGTTGCGATCGCAGATTGCGTTGCGCGGTCCACGCGAAAATGTCGGCGAGCCCGATTCGCTCGAACCCGTCGGCCAACACCGCGGCAGCCGCCTCGGCGATGTAACCGTGCCCCCACGCGGCACGAGCCTGCCGCCACGCTATCTCGACACAGGGCGCCATCGGATGCGTCTCGCGCACCTCGCGCACCTCGCGCGACAGTCCGCATAACGCGATCAGCGCGCGGTCGGTCTTGCGCTCGACGGCCCATTGACCGAAACCGTGTTCGTCGAAATGCGCTTCGAAACACTCGATGCCGGCGCGCGCCTCGTCAACGCTCATCGGGCCGCGTGCCAACCACGCGGTAACGTCGGGATCCGCATGGATCGCCGCAAACGGCGCTGCGTCGTCCGGCCGCCACCGACGCAACCTCAGCCGGGCGGTCTCGATTTCCCAAGATGCGTTCATGCCTGTCGATCCCTCGTCGCCGTGCCGGCTCCTGCGCCGCTCCGCACGACGATTCGGCCTTGTTCAGTCCGGCCTGCAGCACGTCACGCGACGCACGCTCGCGCTGCAGAAACGGCTCGATGATGGCAATGAAACGCTCGAATGTCACGGGGCGGGTAATTCTTAACCCGCATCTAAAAGCGAATACGCTCTCCCGCGCCTATCCTCGCGTCCAGATCGGCCGTCGCCAACAAACGGGCCGAACGCGACGGGGCATGCTGTCCGGTGAAGGTGTTCCGCACGAATTGCCACGCCGTCAGCCAGCATGTGCGCCACCCCGTACGCAACTGCGCGCACCACGCCCGCCGGGCGGCGTGCCCGATGCGCCCGGTCAGCGGATCGACATGAAGCGCGAACACAAGCAGTGCCGCATTCGCACAGACCAGCCCCGTCAGCAGGAGGACCATGATCGCGTTCCGCGCATCGCTGCGTCTCTCGTCGTCAGGGGCCGGACTTGACCGCCCCGTTGTCGGCATCCGGGTTGGGCATCAACCTCAGACGCACACGCAGCGGCTGGCGCATGTCAGGCGGCGGCGGCTCCGTCAGCGGGCCGGCCTTGGTCAATAGTTGCCGTAGCGCGGCATCGGCGTTCGCATCGCCGAGCGTGTCGAACTCGACACGCGTGACTGCGCCGGTCGCGCCGATCCATGCGCGAACGACGATCGCCGGCGGCGGTGCGTCGGCCGTCGCGTGTACCACGCGATCCTCGAGATACGCGTGCAGCGCGTCGGCCGCCGGCCCGTCGCCTTCGAGCCATCCCTGGAACTGCCGGCCGACCAGCTGTGCATAGCTGATCCAGGTCTGCGGCACGTCGGCCGTCTGCGCACGAGCCGGCATGCCCGTCACGAGCGCCCAGGCGACGACGAACGCCGCTACCGGTCCGGATACGCGATACCACTGGTTTCGCTGCATGACGATTCCTGTTGACTCATAGTCCCGGCGTTGCGCGATGCGCCGCCGCTTCAACGACCCTGTCCTGCCGTCCGCCGCCCCGCGTTCAACCCGGTTCGACCGGCACATACAGCCGTGCACCGCCGCGCTGCACGAGCAGCGCGATCGTGCCGCGCGCCCGGTCGATTTCCTCCGCCAGCCCTCCGGCGCTCGCAACCGGCGTGCCGTTGACCGACAACACCACATCGCCGGCCATCAACCCCGCACGGGCGGCCTCGCCACTGGCCTGCTCGATCACGAGCGCCTGGCTCGCGCCGAGTTGGCGCCGCTCCTGCTCGTTGGCCGCACGCAGCACGAGCCCGATACGCGCGAGCGCCGGCGAATTGCCGCCCGTTCCGGTGCCGCTGTCGAATGCGCCGATCGTCGCCTGCATGTGCATCGCCCGTCCCGCGCGCCACACGAGCAGATCCACCGTGCGCCCCGGCCGCATGCCGGCGACGGTGCCGAGCAGGTCGGCCGAATCCGTGACCGCATTGCCGTCGATCGCCCGCACGACGTCGCCGGCCTGCAGCCCGGCCACCGCGCCGGGGCCGCGCGGCTCGACCTGCGTGACCACCGCGCCGTCCGGATCGGGCAGCCCGAACGAGCGCGCCAGTGCCTGGCCGACTTCCTGCACGGCGACGCCGAGGCGGCCGCGCGTCACCTTGCCGGTCCGCAGCAACTGGTCCTTCACGTCGAGCGCCAGATCGATCGGAATCGCGAACGCGAGCCCCTGATAACCGCCGGTCTTCGAATAGATCATCGAATTGATCGCGATCACGCGACCGTTCAGGTCGAACAGCGGGCCGCCCGAATTGCCGGGATTGATCGGGACGTCGGTCTGGATGAAAGGGATATAGCTCTCGCCCGGCAACGATCGCGCCTTCGCGCTGACGATGCCCTGCGTGACCGTGTTCGCGAATCCGTAAGGCGAGCCGATCGCCATCACCCAGTCGCCGACCTCGGTGCGGGCCGGATCGCCGGTCACGACCGTCGGCAGGTTGCGTGCGTCGATCCGGATCACCGCAACATCGGATACGGGATCGCTGCCGATCACCTTGCCCTTGAACTGCCGCTTGTCGGTCAGCTTCACGTCGACCGTCGCCGCGTCGCCGACCACGTGCCGGTTGGTCAGGATGATGCCGTCCGCGCCGACGATGAAGCCCGAGCCGAGGCTGACCTCCTCGCGATTGCCGATCACGCGGCGCGCGAAGAACGGTGCGAGCGGATTGTCCGGCGTGATGCCCGGCGGCAGCCGGATACCCATCTGCGTGACCTCGCGCGTGACGCTGATGTTGACGACCGCCGCGCCATACCGCTTCACGAGCACGGCGAAGTTCGGCAGCGTCACCGTGCTCGCGGCCATCGCCGCTGCGGGCCCGGGCTTGTCGGCAGCCGACGCCGGCGCGACCGTCGACAGCGCGGCCAGTAGCGCGAGCGCCGCGGCAGTTCGCTTGCAGAGTTCCGGATTCACCGTCGTCTTCCCCCTTCGTTCGCGCGGCCACGACCGCGGTGTCGCGCGCCACGCGCGTTCATTTCGGCGGCACGGCGACGGGCGTTGCGGGACGCTGTGGCGTGACCGACTTGCCCCAGTTCGCGCCGAAGCGGTTCTGCTCGGTCGACAGGTTGAAGGTGCCGAGCCGGTTCGACGGCGCCGTGGCGAGACCTTCCGCCGCCGTCTGCGACGCACCGGCCTCCGGTGTCGGCGACGGCTTCAGTTGCGCGCTCAGGCAGTCGTACGACAGCGCGCGCTTGCCGTCCACCTCGGCATCGACGCAGACCGGCCGCGTCGGTGCCGCCGCCGGGTTGCCGGCGGCCGGCGGCCGGCCCTGTGCATGCGCGACGCCCGCCAGCAACAGGCACGCGAACGCCACGCACGTGTTCCGCTGTCCGGTCATGTCACCCTCCGTATGCGTGAGCCGCCGCGCTTCAGCGGCCGCGTAAAGTCCCGTCCTGCCCCGGCTCGCGCGCGACGAAACGCGCGAATGCCGCATGGTCGGACCGCGTGATCTCCGCGCTCGGCGCGGCATCGTGCTGCGTCCACGCGTCGCGCATGCCGCCGATCGGCTGCCAGGCCTGCACCTGCGCGCCGGTCGGAAACAGCGTCGCACGCGTGCCGCGATAGTCGACGCGGAAGAAGCGCGGCGCGTCCGCGCCCGCCGTCCACAGATCGCCGACGTCGCGCATGCTCGCCTCGAACCAGAATCGCACCCAGCGCACCGCGTCGTCAGCCGGCTCCGGATCGTCGGGCGCGCGTTCGTCCGGCACCCGCATGAAACCGGCCAGCGCGAGCAGGACGGCCGCGAGGTCGTCGTCGCGCAACGCCGGATACGACCACAGGTCCTGTACGTCCGCGCATGCGAGCACGGTCGTGAACCGGCCGATCGTGAACGCCGGCCACACGCGCCGCACGAGCGCGTAATGCCGCGCCCACTGTTCGACGAAGCGCGCGCGATGGCGGGCCGCGACGCGCACGTCGCGCAGGCCGCGCACCGCGAGTTCGTCGGGCTGGCACTGCCGGGTCGTCAGCACGCAGCGCGCGGCGACGCGCGCGCTGCGGTGACGCGCATGGCCCGGCATGCCGGGCACCGGCTCGAGCGCCCCCGCACAAAGCGGACAATGCGGCGGCATCCCGCCGCGCCCGACCGGAAACGCGTCGATCTCGGCCGGGCTGGTGCGCGCCGGCCCGGCTGTCGCGGGGCCGGGTGCATGCACATCGGCCCCGTCGCCGTCCGGCACGGAACTCGTCAGGATCATGGCGGAGCCTATTGCGCGGTCGCGAGCGCCTTCTTCAGCGCGTCTTCGTTGATCGGCGCGTTGCCGCCCAGCTTCGCGAGATACGCCTGCACGCCCTGCTGCGTGCGCTGCGCGCGCAGCATCGCGCGCACGCGCTCCTTCACGTCCGCGAGCGGGCGCGGCGCGGCGGCGCGCACGTCGATCAGCTTCACCACATGAAAGCCGGTCGGCGTCTGGATCGGCGCGGACACCTGGCCCGGCTTGAGCGCATCGGCCGCCTGCCGCACGGCCGGCACCAGCATCGGTTCGGGCACGAAGCCCATGTCGCCGCCGTTGGCGGCGCTCGCCTTGTCCTGCGAATTCGCTTTCGCGAGCGCGGCGAAATCGCCGTTGCGTGCGCGGCTCGCGAGATCGGCGGCCTGCTTGCGGGCCTTGTCGACGGTCGCGGCGTCCGCGTTCGACGCAACGGCGATATAGATCTGCGCGACGTGCAGCGCGCGCGGCGCGGTGAACGCGGCGCGGTTCTGGTCGTACACGGTCTGGATCTCCGCGTCGGACGGGTAGTCGGCCGGCGGTGCGTTGACCGACGCGAGGTAGCTGCGCACGATGATGTCGCGTCGCGCCTGCTCGACAGCCGTCTGCACGTCGGCCTGCTTGTCCCAGCCCTTCGCCTTCGCTTCGGCGAGCACGGCCTTCTGCGCCAGCGTCGCGCGCACGACCTGATCCATTGCGGCAGGATCGGCCGCGAGACGCGTGCGCCCTTCGTCGCCGAGCGACTTCAACAGCGTCGTGATATCGGACTGCGTCACCGACGCCTGCGCCGCATTCGCGATCACGTCGTCCTGCGCGGCCGCGACGAGTGGCATGCTCAGCATCAGGCTGCCCACGATCATTGCAAGATTCTTCACCGTCTTTCCCGTTCCTGTCTGATTGCTGCCTTCGATCCCGGACCTCGTGCGATGCACGACGCCCGCCTTCATTTACGGCGCGCGCGCGACGAGCACGCGCACCACCACCGGCTGCGTCATCCCGGACGGCGGCGCAACGCCCACCGCCCGAGCGACCAGCGCCGCACTCAGGTCGGTCGCGAATGCCGGACCGAATCCGGGTGTGCTCTCGACCCGCTCGATCGCGCCGTTGCCGTCGAGCCACGCCTTCAGCCGCAGCGCGCACGGCGGCATGCCGTCTTCCCTGTCGCGCGTCGCCTCGTGTTCCAGATGCGTGCGCACGCGGCTGGCGGCCGCGTCGGCGCCGTCGTCGAGCGCGACCGTCAACTGCTGCGCGACGCGCGTCGCATAGTCGATCCACGCGGTCGGCGCATCGTCGGCATCGACGACCTGCGCGGACCGCGGCTGCGAGACGCCCTTCCACAGCGCCCGCAGCGTCGCGCCGATCCGCGCGAACCCGTTCATCGTCCGGCCGCCTCCGTCCGTTCGGCGCGTGCGTCACCGGTCGCATCGACGTCGGCAGCATCGCCGTCGCCCTGCGGGCCGGCCGCCGCCGTGCGCGCAGCGGCTTCCTGTTCGGCCAGCGCCGGCCGGTTACGCAGGTGCAGCAGAAATTCCTGCACCATGCGGTCCCACAGCTCGATCGTCGAGCGGACGTAACGCGTCGACACGCCGCCGGCAACGATCACGTCCATTTCGAGCGCAAGGAACGGCCCGTGACTCGCGAGTCGCGCGAAGCGCTTGGTGCGGTTCCAGTCGGCGACCAGTTGCGCGGGCAGATCGCCCTGCACCTGCAGCACGCAGCCGAGCGTGTAGTCGAGGTAGCGCGCGTCGGCGGCGTCCTGCCCGACAGCCGCCGGCACCGCGTTGCCGAAGCGCACGGCGAAGCCGACGCCCTGGCTCGCGCTCATCAGTTGCACCGCGCCGTTCTGCTCGGTGGCCGTCACGCGGTAGCCGGCGGCGCGAAACACGTCCGCGAGCTGCTCGATGCCGACCGCCTCGAGCAGCGCATCCGTTGCCGGGCGCTCGCCCGACGCTTCCATTCTGTTGTCCTGCATGGTTCGGTTCCTTTTTTCAACGAGTCGATCGGATCGTTCGGCGCGTGCGCCGTCCGTCAGGGGGCGCCTGCCGGTGCGGCCGCCGCGGCAGGCGCGGACGCATTCGCGGCGACCGCCGGGCGCGCGGCCGGGTCGTACTTGCCCGCATACAGCGCGTCGCCGTAGCGCTGCGCGAGATCGTCGTACCTCACGCGCGCCGCGTTCGCGAACGGCTGCCGCGACGCGAAGAGCGTGCCGATGCCGACATGCTCGTACGCGTCGAGAATGTCGTGACCGACGCGGTACAGTTCGGCATTGTGGGCCTGGCAGGTTTTCAGCTGCGTGTCACGCGCGCTGATTTCGCCCTGCAATTGCGTGTGCTGCGCGTCGCGCGAACGCGACACCGTCAGCAGATCCTCGTACGACGCCTTGTACTTCGCGAGCGCCTGCGCATCCTGTTCCCGCGCGGAGCGCTCCTGTGCAAGCGCGCGCCGCGCGGCCGCTTCGGCACCCGAATCGCCTTTCGCCGCCGCGAGCTGAGCCTGCGCGGTCTTCAACTGCGCGAGCGCGGCGTCGCGCTGCTGCTCGGCGGCCGTCTTTTCCGCCTGGAGCTGCGACTGCGTGTCCTGCAACTGCCGCAGCTCCTGCACGGTCGAGCGCAACTGGCCGCGCAGCTTGTCCTCGATGCTCTGCGCGGCGGCAGGGCCGGCGGCAGACAGCAGCGCGCCGGCGAAGGACGCCGCGAGCAGCGCGTGTTGAGCAGTATTCATCGGGCACTCCATCAGAAGCGAGCGTTGAGCTCGAGCTGCAGCACGTCGATCGAGACCGGCGGCCCGTACACTTCCTTCGAGCTCAGGTAGCGGGCCGACACCCACGTGTCGCGCGCGACCGCATACGCGGCGCCGAGCACGTAGCCGCGCGCGTTGGTGCCGCCAAGATGGAAGTCCGGATCGTTGAATGCGTCGAGCACGGCGTCCGGCTGCAGGTACTTGTACGCAACCGAGAAATTCCACTGGCCCTTCTCGCGCAGCTCCGGCTCGCCGATCGTCGCCTTCGCGAGGAAACCGTTCGGGCCGCTGCGATAATCGGCACGCGTCGCGTTGATCGACGTCGATTCGTAGTTGTTGACCGGCAGCGACGCGGCCGCGAACGCCTTGTTGTCGTTGTATGCGAGGTTGCGCACGTACTCGCCGTCGAGCCTCAGCTTGAAGCGGTCGGCGACGACGGTGTCCCACTGCGCCTTCAGGTCGAGCAGCCGGTAGTTGTACGCGAGCCCGAACAGTTGCGGCTGCGGCGTCATCCCCGGCGCGAGCTGCGGGTTCTGCACGATGTTGCGCAGCGCGATCAGCGTGTTGCCGCCCTGCATGAAGGTGGGCGCCTCGTTGTCGGTGCTGCAGCTCGTCGGGCCCTGCCCCAGCGCGCACGGTGACGACAGCGTGCCGCGCATGTTCTGGAAGTCGTAGTACGCGACCGCGCCCTTCAGGCGGTTCTTCGCGTCGATCTTCCACTCCGCGCCGAACTGCGCGCCGAACATCCACTTCGTGTCGCTGCCGGCCTTGTCGGTGCTGTTGGACGGGAAGTTCTCGCTCGTGTACTGGATCGGGAACACGCCGAGCGTGCCGAACAGCGTGACGTCCGGATTCCACGGCAGCGCATGGCGCAGGTTCGCGGCGAGTCCGTCCATCATCAGGTCGTCGGCAAACACCAGGTCGGACTTGAAGAACGGATTGTCGAAGCGGCCGGCCGTCAGGTTCAGCCACGGCGACGCCCGGTACGCGAAGAACGCCTTGTTCAGCCAGATGTTCTTCTTGCCCCAGCCGCCGCCGGCCGTGCCCGTGGTGGAAACCGGGCCGTTGTCGTTGCCGCTCGCGAGCTGGAGGCCGGCGATCATGTCGTCGGACAGCGTCGCCGTCACGCCGAGCCGCGCACGGTAGCGCAGCAGGTTGTTGCGGTTCTGCGTGGTGTTCTGGGTCGGGAGCTGTGTCAGGTTGGTATTCGAGTTCACGTCGAACCCGCCACCCTGGTTGATCGCCGCGAAATTCGTCACGCCGTTCGTGTTGCGGCTGCCGTAGAAGTGATATTCGTCGCGCACGCGCATGTCGCCGTCGATCTTGATGCGCGACACCCAGTCGGGGAACGTGTTCGGCTGCGCCCAGTTCTCGGACTTCGCCTGCGCGATCACTTCCTGCTTCACCTGGTCGCGGATCTGGTCGCGCACCACCTGCGGCACGTACGGCACCGACACGTCGCCCGGCTGCGTCGGCGCGTTGACGACCGCGGCGCCGCCCACCGCGCCAGGCGCGCGTGCCGTCCTCGCCTGCACGGCTTCCGTGCGCGCTTCGCTGATCAGCTCGCTCGCGCTCTGCTGCGTGAGCACGCCGCGCTTGACCAGCAGGTTGATCAGGTTGACCACCACGCTCTCGGTCGGCGCGGCCTTGCCGGTCGCCGCCTGCGTCTCGAGCGACTGCGCATGGCTCGCGGACGCGCACGTCAGCCCGAGCGTCAGCGCCGCCGCGCCGACGCGCGACAGTCGATGGGGCGTCGCCCCGCTGCGGGGAACCCCACCCCGTCCGTTCATCTTTTGCATCATCAAAGCACTCCGAACAATGACTGTTCTTCTTCCGGCAGCGTCCGAGCGTCGGACCTGCCCCATGACGTGTTCGCCGCGCGCCGTCAGGCGGGCTTGCGGCCCTGCAACCTGACGAGCACCGGATACGCGGTCGCGGGCGGCGGCGCCTCGTCGACCCTGCCGAGCGACTCGACCGCCGCGATCACGGCCGCGTCGATCTTCGCGTCGCCGGTCGACTGCGCGATCGTGACCTTCGTGATATGCCCCGACGGATCCATCCACAGGTTCAGGCTGCCCGCGAAACGCGCACCGCCCGCGTCCTGCACGCCCTTGTCCTGCTCGATCGCGCGCTGCAGCACGTAGACCATGTATTGCGCGTAGCTCGCGTTGCCGAACCGGCCACCGCCGCCGCTGCCGACCATTCCCGAGCCATCGCCCGCGCCGATGTTGAAGCTGTCCGTGCCGGCCTGCGCGGGCGCGTTCATCGTCATCTGCTTCGGCTGGTTGTCCGACGGCTTCGGCGCCTCGGACGGCTTCGGCGCGACGGTCGGCTTGTCGACCGGCGTCTTCACCTCCTCCTTCACCTTCTCGGGCGGCGGCTTCTGTTTCGGCGGCGGCGGTGGCGGCGGCAGCGGAATCACCGTCGTCACCTGCGGTGCGCTCGCGCGCTTCACGCCCGCGGTATCGCTCGCGAAATGCCAGATCAGCGCCGCGATCGCCGCGAGCACGAGCGCAATCACGACCGGCTTCACGTAGCGGCCCGGGCCCTTGTCAGGCGAGCCGCCGTTGTAGGTCATTTCCATCGCCGTTCCTAGCCGCCCTGTTTCGACTTGCCGGTCACGAGCCCGACCTGCGACAGGTCGAGACGCCGCAGCAGGTCGAGCACGTCCATCACGCGCTGGTACTGCACCGCCGCGTCGCCTTTCAGCACGATCGGGAACTCGGGGCTGGTCGCCTTCTCGGTACGCAACCGGCTTTCGAGCTCGTCCATCGTGACCGGATACGCGTCGAGGAAGATCTGCCCCGAATCCGCGACCGTAATCGCCTTGGTCTTCGGCTTCGCGAGACTCGCGGACGAGCTCGCCTTAGGCAGATCGACCTTGATGCCCTGCACCGACGCGGTCGTCATGATGATGAAGATGATCAGCAGCACGTACGCGAGGTCGAGCATCGGCGTGATGTTGATGTCGTCGTACGGCTTGTCGTCGTCCTGAACCTGCATGGTGGTCTCCTGCGTGCGTTCAGTCGGCCAGCACCGCGTGATCCGGCGTGCGGTGCGCTTCGGCGAGGCGCGTGACGAATTCGTCGACGAACACCTGCATGTTCGCGGTCACGTTTTTGTTGCGGATCAGCAGATAGTTGTAGCCAAACAGCGCGGGAATCGCGACGAACAGGCCCGTGACGGTCGCCAGCAGCGCGGCCGCGATACCCGGTGCGATCGCGTTCACGTTCACGTCGCCGGCCGCGGCGATCGCCGCGAACGTGATCATCACGCCGACCACCGTACCGAGCAGGCCGAGAAACGGGCCGCCCGAGATCGCGATCGTCAGCAGTACCATCGACTTGGAAAGCCGCTGGTTCTCGCGCACGAGCGTGGCGTCCATCGACGCGCGGATCGCCTCGATCGACTCGCTCGTGATCACCGTGCGGCCGTTGCCGTCCATCCGGCTGTGGATTTCATGCACGCCGGCCTTGTAGAGCCGGTACAGCGACGACTGGTACAAGCGGCGCCCTTCGGTGCTCGCCTCCTCGACGTGCGCGAGGCCGACCAGGTGGCGCCCCGCCACTTCGCGAAAGCGCTGCACGAAATACTGGTTCGCCTTGTCGACGGTGCCGACATAGCGCGCCTTCGTCCACATCACGACCCACGACACGACCGCCATGCCGAGCAGGATCGCGATCACGACCCACGCATCGACCGTCACCGACTGCACGATCACGCCGAAGTAGCCGAAACCGAAGCCCGACTGCTTCTCGTCGTTGCCGTACGCGACGAGCTTCGATTCGGAGCCCTGCGCGAGCGTGTCGACCGCGATCGCGAGCGGCGAGCGCGCGATCTTCGACAGTCGCAGTTCGTCGATCGCGCCCGTATAACCGGCGAAGCCGGCCGGCGCGCCGGCGACGTCGGCGCCGACCGCCGCCGCGCCCGTCAGCGCCGGCAGCGTCGCGGCCACTTGCGCGACCTGCTTGCCGTTCGCATAGACGGTCAGGTTCTTGCCGTCGGCCGTCACCGCGAGATAGGTCCACTGGTTCGCCACGACCGGTGTCGTGCCGGGTGCGCGCACCGGTGCCGCGCCGCCGTCGATTTCCGCGAACGGCACGCCGTTGTCGAGACCGATCAGCAGCGCATTCGCGCCGTCACGGCGGCTGTAGAGCAGCGCGTTCGGTGCGAGCGCCGAAGGTTTCACCCACGCGCTGAACGTGAAGCTGCCGCCTGCCGCGACGTTCAGCGACGGGCTGGCCGGCAGCGTCAGCGCGCTGCTGCCGTCGAACTGCGCACCCTTGCCGACGATGCCGTCCTCGACGGTCTTGAACGGCGCGTTTTGCGCGTTGTTGCCGTATGCGGTCGCGTCCTTCGGCGGCACGCCCGACGCACCGTTGAAGTGATAGACGAGCGTGTAGTCCGCATCGAAGGTCTCGGCCGGCTTGCCGCCGTCCGGCGCTTTCTTGTTGCCGTAGTACATCCAGATCGATTGCGCGGTACCGGCCGGCATCTGCGGAATGTCGACCCAGATCAGCGCGACGCCCAGCATCGCGTCGTACTGCTCGATGTGGTAATTGAGCGGGGTCTTGTCGTCGGCCGCGACGAAGCGGATATCCGCGCCGTTGTCGGCGACGCCGTCGAACTGGAAGTTGCCCGAATGCAGGCGAATGAGCAGCGGCACGCGGCCGGCCGATTCCGTCAGGTTCGCGCCCTTCGGTCCGGCATCGATCGTGATGGCCTTCCGGTACGACCAGTCGTTCTGCCACCACGCGTTCGCAATGCCGGGCAGCACGCCCAGCATCACCGCCATCAGTAAAAACAAGACTCGCTTCACGATCCACTCCCGGTATGAACGATCCCGGCGCTCGGCGCGGGACCCGTCCGATCAAAAATCCGTCAGGTCAGAACCCCAGCCGCACGTAGAAATCGAACCTGGGGCTGTATTGCTTCGTATAGACGCCGGCCTTCAGCGGCCAACCCGCCTCGAAGTCCGCACTCGCATACTTGAACAGCTGCAGCCGCGTGCCGACGCCGACGCTCAGCAGGTTGAAGCTCGACGTTTGCTCCGGCAGCGGGCTCAGCAGCCACAGATGCGCGGCATCGACGAACGCATGGAAGCGCCATTCGTTCACGCGGCCGCCGAGATATTTCGCGAGCGACGGGCTTCTCACTTCGAGCGAGCCGATCACGCCGCTGTCGGCCGTGTCTTCGGCCTGCATGTAGCCGCGCACGCTGTTCATCCCGCCGGCGGCGAACTGCTCGCTCGACACGAGCGGCGAGTTCGAGATCTGCGCGCTCACGTGCGCGTTCGCCTGCATGTCGTTCTTGAAGCGCTGCGTGTGGTTCACGTCGAATTTCCCGTAGAGGAAATCCGGCGTGGCGTTGTAGCGCTTGTTGTCCCACGCGCCCCAGTCGCTGCCGAGCCCGCGGATGTTCGTCGTCAGCGACGCGGAGAACGACGTCTGCGACTGCTGCAGGCTCAACTGGCCGTTGTACGCAAACGTGACCGGCACGTAGGTGAGCGGCGCGGTGGACGTCTGCCCCGCGAGGCTCACGTTTTCGTCGTAGTGCTTGCGATCGATCTCGACGCTGACCGAATGCGCGTACGTGTCCGACGACGGCAGCGCATAGATCGCGGTGAAGCCGTAGGTCGTGCCCTTGCCGAGCACGTTGGTGCCGCCGACCGATGCGACGTTGCTGTCTGAATGCACGATCGTCGCGAGCAGGCTCCAGTGCGTGTCCTTCAGCGGCGCGAGATACGAGAACGAGTAGACGCGCGCGTCGGTCGGATGCTGCGGCGCCAGCACGTAGGTGCCCGATATCACGTGACCGAGCTGCCACAGGTTCGAATAGCTGACGCTTGCCGTGGTGCGCAGCGTCGACGTGCCGGGGCTGTTGTCGTTGTTCAGCTCGAGCGAGCCGTGCAGCGGGCTGTGATCGTCGACCTTCAGGTCGACGTCGACGGTCTGCGGCAGCGTGCCCGGCTTCAATACCGGAATCACCTGCCGGTCGGCCGAGCGGTTCAGGTCGGTCAACTGCTGCTGCGCCTGATTGAAATCCGGCACCGCGCCTTCCGCGAGCGCGGGCACGGCGTCGCGAATCTTCTGCGGCGAGTTGTATTGCGCGCCGTCGACACGCAAGCGGCCCACCTTGGCCTCGACGACTTGCAGCAGGATCACGCCGTTCTTCACCTGCTGCTGCGGCAGCTCGACGACGACCGACTGATAGCCGCGGTCCTGATACGCCTTTTGCAGCGCGTCGCGCGCCGCGTTCACGTCGGCGAGCGTGCGGCCCGGCCCTTCGAACGGATAGACGGCCTTCTCGATCTCGATGGACGGCAGCGTCGTGTTGCCGCGCACGATGAACTCGTTGACGTCGAACGTGCGCGGCGCGCCCTGCGCGGTTTTCGCATCGGGCGCGGCGTCCTGCGCACGCGCGCCGGACGCGAGGCTCAGCCCGCCGACCAGCGCAACGCCGGCCAGGCACCGGCGTCGTCGCCGCTGGTCGTGTGATTTACGGTCTACTCTCGGCGGCATGCGCCCTTCCCCTTGTTGTTCCGAATCCCGCTGGGCAGGCAGGCCGCCATTCGGCCTGCCCGCTATCAAAGCCCTGTTTCAGTTTGATGACTTACCATCAGTCATCCTTAATATATCGATCAAACCTTCATCCTTCACCGTGCCTGCTTCGGTCAGCGCTTCCCGTGCACTGCCGTCGCCAATTCGAGGCCGCGACCGAACGCGTCGGCCGCGAGCCGCAGCAGCGCATCGATGCACGCACCGATCGAATCGCTCGCGGTGTCCAGCACGAGCGCCGCGTTCGCCGGCGCGTCGTACGGCGCCGACACACCGGTGAATTCCGGCAGCTCGCCGCGATACGCCTTCGCATACAGGCCCTTCGGATCGCGCGCCGCGCACACTTCGACGGGCGCACTCACATGCACTTCGCGAAACACGTCGCCGATCACCACGCGGGCCTGCTCGCGCATCGCCGCACGCGGCGAGATCATCGCGACAATCACGACGAAGCCCGTTTCGGCGAACAGCGCGGCAACCTCGGCAGTGCGCCGCACGTTCTCGAACCGGTCGCGCTCCGAAAACCCGAGGTCGCGATTCATGCCATTGCGCAACCGGTCGCCGTCGAGCACCACCGCCAGCGTGCCGCGCTGGCGCAGCCGCACGACGAGCGTCTGGGCAAGCGTCGTCTTGCCGGCGCCCGGCAACCCGGTCAACCACAGCACGCCACCGCCCGTGCCCGCGAACGCCGGTGCATGCCCGCGCGTCTCCGACGGCGCCGCGTCGTCATCGGATGCCCGATCGGCAGCCCCTACCGACAAAGACGGAACCGGCAGGGATAACCCGCAAGAACGACTGTTCATCGCGCGCTCACCGACCGGTCGCGGCCGGCTCGTCCGCTTCGCGCGGACGCGTTTGCCAGAACCCGCCGTGCATCGTCGCGATCGACGGCGTGTCGTTCCATTCGCGCGGGCCGAGAATCTCGCCGCGCCGCACGTTCGGCAGCACCTGCACGTCGAACACCTCATCGACGCCGTTGAAGAACTGGAGGATCCCGAGCACTTCGCCGCTGCCGGCATCGAGCGCGGCGACGCCAGCGACGAGCGGTTCCTGCCCGCTCTCGATCGGCAGGCCCTGCGGCCCGCGCTTGTCGCGCAGCTTCGACAGGCCGACGAACAGCACACCGCCGTACTCGGCGAGCCCGTGCGTGAAGCCCGGCAGCGTCGCGAGCACATGGATCGCGCCCGTCTGCGGATCAATCTGCAGCACCTGGCCACGCCCGCCTTCCAGCACATGCAGCCGGCCGCCGATCACGCGGGGCGAATGCGGCATCGACAGCCCGGATGCGACGATCCGGCCCGACGGCACTTCCATCACGATGCCGCCGCCGGCCATGTTCTTGCGCCAGCCGAACGGCGCATCGCTTTGCCCGAGCGCGGTCGCATAACGCACCTTGCCTTCGCTGAATGCCATCCCGTTCAGGTGGCAGCGATCGTCGGGCGCCATTGCGGTGACAAACGGCGGTTGCCAGATCGGCGTGAAATTGAAGTAACCGTCAATCACGCAGATGCACGAGTAGCGCGTGTTGACCGCGAGCACCACCTGCTTGTCGAACGCCATGTCGTGCAGATCGAGATCGCCGGTGTAATAGGACATGCGCGGGACGAACATCGCGTCGTAATGGGCGGGGCGCGGCGGATATTCCGGTGCGAGCGTCGACACGTTCGCGAACACCATCAGCTCGTGCGTCGTCGCGATGGCGAGCCGGTTGCCGGCGACCGCCATGCCCATCGAGCGCGGCAGCAGGCAGGCGGACAGCGTCGGAATGCCGTCGTCGACGCC
Organism: Burkholderia sp. JKS000303; assembly: GCF_002563755.1. Classification (NCBI taxonomy): domain Bacteria; kingdom Pseudomonadati; phylum Pseudomonadota; class Betaproteobacteria; order Burkholderiales; family Burkholderiaceae; genus Burkholderia; species Burkholderia sp. JKS000303. The sequence continues at coordinate 3,458,399 of NZ_PDBZ01000001.1, read as the reverse complement.
GACCAGCGCGACGCCCGACGGGCGGCGGCTGATCGCGAGCGAGCAGCGCAGCGACGCGAGCACGTCGAGGAAGCGGCCGGTATCGCGCAGGTTGATGTACGGCGCGTCGAGATCGGCGCGTCCGTCGGGCTGCGTCGAGGTCGTGACAGCCTGCTGCGTTGCGGATTCGCTCGTCGAGCGACTGTTGTCGAACTGTTCCACGTCGATGTACCCGTTGGTTGCGCGCCGCTCGCGACGACGGCCGATCGGCCTTGCGCACGTCGCATCGCGGTTCGTTGCGTCCGCACCCGGGTCGCGTTGCACATCGAAGCGCACTCCCCGAATCCAGCTCACACCTACCTAGACGCAACGACTTGCGCATTGCCGCACATTTTTTTGCAATTCACCGCCGAGCGGCCGGCAGCGCAGTCGGCCACCTCGTCGCGGAAGGTGCGATCACGATGCTTCGGGAGAGGAAATGCACGTCAGGGAAGCCGCTGCGCGGCGGCCGCGCCGCTCGCGCACGCAATGAAACCAGGGACGAGATGGCGCGTCGCGCGAACCGGACGCATCGGCCTGTCCATCGGCTGGCGCGCGTCGATCATCGCGCCGTCACTCGACGTCAGTGATGCGGGTGTCGACCGCCGCTCGATGGGCAACACGGAACCTGACACGTCGCACCCTCTCACGCACGCGCGCCGCCCTGCCGCTCACCGGTGCCACCGATACACGTCGGCCGCCCGCCGGCATGCTGCCGGAAGCGGCAAAACTTACGTATTCCGTACGGCAATTAGCTCATCGTCGGCTTCGAACAGGTAACTTTTTATGACATTGAACGGAACTTTCATCCGGATCGGCCGGCGTCCGGCGATCCCGCCGCGATTCCTGCGGGATAGCGGCCGGCCGAACGTCTTGGTGAATGTAACGGGCACACCTACGGTGACACGATGTCGATCGCGACGATACTCAGGCGCTGGCTGGCCGGGATGCGGACCGCCGCACAGGCGGGCGCCGCGGGCAACCGCGTGCGCGGTGCCGGCCGCGCCCGCGCGATGCCGCACGCACGCGCATTGCGCTGGCGCGGGCCGTGGCTGCGCTGGCAGCTGCTGTCGTGGGTCGCGATGACGATGCTCGCGCCGCCATTCTGGTCGATCGGCACGCTGCTGCTGATCAACCCGTCGAGCGACCAGCCGTTCTTCTGGGCCGCGGCGATGGCCATCGTGCCGATCGCGAACGGTATCGCGATCGTCGCCGCGAACCAGCATCATCACCGCACGCCGTTCACCAGCCGTCGCGCGGTCGCCGCGCACTGCTTCGGCGTCGCCATGACGCTCGCGTGCGTGCTGTTCGCGCTGCTGCTGTGGCGCGCGGACGCGATCTCGGCGCTGATCGGCCCGCTCGCGTGGTCGACCGGCGGGCCGCGCGACGCGTCGCTCGCCGCGTGGGTCGCGGCGCTCGTCGCGGGATTCGGATTCTCGTCATCCGCGCATGCCAGCATGCTGCATGCGTGGCTGGCGTTCGAAGCCTGACGGCCGCGCGCCTCGCATCCAGGAACACGACCATGCCTCGACCCGCTCCGCTTCGCATGCGCTTTCCGTCGCACTCGCGCGGCATCGCGCTCATCACGGTGCTGCTCGTCGTTGCGCTGGCGGCGACGCTCGCCGCGAGCGTGCTGTGGCGCCAGCAGGTCGCGACGCGCGATGTCGAGAACCAGCGCCTCGCGACGCAGACGATGTGGGCCGAACGGGCGGCCGTCGAATGGGCGCGCGCGCTGCTGCGCGCGCAGAGCGCGACGTCGACCGTCACGGTGATGGGCCAGACGTGGTCGGCACCGGTTCGCGACGTGCAGCTCGGCGACTTCCTGCCGCCGGATGCCGCCGCGCTGAATGCCGAACTCGCGCGCGCATGGATCTCCGGGCACGTCGAGGATGCGCAGGCGCGCTTCAACCTGACGAATCTCGTCGCACGCAGCGCGCCGGGCAAGCCCTGGCAGGTCAACGGAAACGGCGTGCTCGCCTATCGCCGGCTGCTCGGCGAACTGTCGCTGGATCCAGCGCTCGCGGAGCGCACCGCCGACTACATGCTGCGCTCGCTGCGCGACGCGGCCGGCCCGGGCGGCTGGCCGCTGCAGCTCGTCACCGCGGACGACCTCGCGCGGATTCCCGGCTACGACGCACGCGCGATCGCGACGCTCACGCCAGTCGTGACGGTGCTGCCCGACCTGACGAACGTCAACGTGAACACCGCGCCCGAGCCGGTGCTCGTCGCGGCGATCCCCACGCTGTCGCGCAGCCAGGCACAGCGGCTCGTCGACCGGCGCAACACCGCGTATTTCGTCAATACCGGCGATGTCGCGAACATCCTCGCGCCGCTGCAGAGCAATGCGACGCTGCCGGAAGGCGCGCTTGCCGGCGTCGACAGCGGGTACTTCATCGTCCATTGCCGGATCCACTCGGCGCGCGTCAACGCGCGGATCGACACGCTGATCGCGCGCTACGGGATCGGCGACTTCGCGTGGACGTCGGTGATCTGGGTGCACCGGCTCGCGGGCTGACCGGCCGCGCCGGGGCGCGATCCGGCGCGGCGGCTACGCGATGCGGCGCCCGGTCAGCGGCAACTCGCCGAGCACCGCTGCCGACGTGCGCTGCGCGGCTTCCGCATGGACCGCGCCGGCATGGGGCGCTTCGATATGAACCGCCTCCGCATAATCCAGCGACAGCCGCCGCACGCTCGTCTCGCGTACTTCGCCGAGCAGCCGGTTCCAGTCCTCGATCGACACCAGCAGCGCGATCGGCCGGTTGTATTTCGTGACCATCACGAGCGCCTCGCTCGCATGGCGCAGCGCCTTCGACGGATTGCTGCTGAAGTCGCGCGTCGCCATCGCGATCGTGCGCAGGCTGAAGACGTTCGACGTCGCGTCGTCGCCTTCGTCGTGCAGCAGCCCGTCGACCGCCGCCGCGCGCAGCAGCGCCTGCGACTTCACCGTCAACCGGCTCTCGCGACGCCGGCGGCGCTCGCTGCGCGGATCGACGTGACCCGCGAGCAGCCGCACGGCCTCGCCGAGCGCCGTCGCCGGCAACTGGTCGTAGCGCCGCCACCACGCGGGCGGCAGCGCGATCATCATGCCGGCGTAGGCCATGCGCACGCCGGTCGCGATATGCGACGGCAGCCGGTCGACGTCGCGCGCGTCGAGATCGAGCGCGGCCTGCACCGCGCGTGCCATCACGCCGTACACGTTGTACGCGACCGCCGCGATCCCGCGCGCGAGCAGCACCGCACGCGCCGGCACGTTCGCGAGCGGCCCGTCGTCGAGCACCGTCTCGACGGGCAGCGGCTGCGCATCGCGCCAGCGTCGGCGCGCCAGCCGCATCACGTGCGCCGCGTCGAACTGCGCGGCCGGCGCGTTCGTCAGCACGCTCGCCGCCGGCGTCGTAGCAGCCACCGCGTCGTCGGGCCGCCATTCGATGCGCCGGAACGTACCGACCGAGCCGCCGTCGCCCGGCATCTCGACCGCCTGTTCGTACACATGGCCGCCGTCGAGCGCCCCGCATTCGCGCGGCGCATCGAGCGGCCGCCACCCGGGCGTGCAGCCGTGCTCGCGCACGATCAGCGCGCCGCCCCGGCGCGGCCAGCCGGACAGGATCGCGGCCGTATTGAAGCGGCCGTCGACGATCCACAGTTCGCCCGGCTGCGCCGCGGCGAACAGCCCGGAGGCGAACGCGCGCTCGTGCATGCGGCTCCGTTCGTACGGCACTAGATCGACGATCATGCCGAGATCCGGATCGTAGACGGGCAGCGCGCCGTCGGCCGATAGTGCGGCGCCGTGCGTGCAGCCGGCGGGCCCGGGCGCACAGGCCAGGCCCGCCGGCAGACGGCCGCCGTCGAGCACGCGCAACCGCCAGCCGGCGGCCGGGCCGCTGGCGCCATGCGGCGTCGTCAGCGGCAACAGCAGGTCGACGCTGTCCTTCACGAGCATGCGCCCCCAGCCGGCGCGCAACCGGCTCATCCGGTCGTGCAGCGCGGTGACGGCCGGCGCGAACGCGGGCGAGATCGCCACCGGCGCGGCCGGCTGGCCGTTCGCGTGCCCCGCGCCGGCCGCGAGCGCGACGAGCACATCGACCACGCACGCGAACACCGCCTCGCGGATCTGCTCGCCGTCCGGCTCGTCGTCCAGGTCGACGCCCGCGTCGAGCCACTCGTCGTGGATCGCGCCCTGCATCACGAGCCGCGTCATGATCGCCATCGGGCTGTGTTCGACAAAGCGTTCCAACACCGTGCGTATCACCTGATCACCTCATCGTTGTGGATTGGGCAGCCGCCCGACGCGACCGCCGCACTTGACGTGCCGCCCCGGGTGCCCGAGCATCGCTTCCGAACGGATCGCCGCGCACGTGCGCACCGATCCGCACGCAACGCACGTACAAGGCCCCGGCATGTATGTAGACCCCCGCGTGGCACACGGCCGCGCCCGGCTGGACCTGAGCCGCTCGCCGCGCCTCGTCGCCGACGCGCGGCGCGGGGAAATCGGCGACATCATCGCGAACGGCATTGATACCTATGCCGGCGAGCGAAACCGCCGCAACCTGATGCGCCTGCTCGCGCGCCAGATCGCGCCACGGCTCGCGCGGCTCGGGCTCGAACCGTATGTCGGCGCGCTCGGCGCGTGCGAAGGCTTGTTCGTCAATTTCTCGACGATGAGTGCCGAGCACGGGCTGCGGGAGTTCCAGTTGCAGTTGACGGTGCCTGATCTCGTGCTGCGCAGTTTCGCGACGAGCGTGATCCGGCCGCACGCGGTCGCGCGCTGCATGCAGCGCAACGGCACGCTGACGCTCGCGGCGATCGAGCACGAAACGCGTGTCGCGTTCGTGCTCGCGCGCGTGGTGCGTTCGCTCGCACTCGCCGAACACTGGCGGCAGCTCGCGGTGCCGACCGCGCGCGGGCTGTTCGTCGGTGCGCTGACCGCGAGCGACGACGTGTGCCTGAACACCTATTTCCGGCCCGGCGACAACGACCGGCCGTCGCGCTGGGCCGCGTTCTCGGCGCTGTTCGCCGGCATGCCGGACTGGCGCGCGGCGCAGGTCCGGCACGGCAGCGATCTGTTGCAATGGATGGTCAACCATATCGTGGCGTTGCAGGAATCCGCACCGTTCGTCGAACGCTTTCCGTTTCTGCTCGAACCGCACCGCAGTGCCGGCGACCCGCTCGACGCCGCCTGGGCCGCCGCGCGCGCCAGCGCGCACGACGACGGCCCGGCGTCGAACTGATCGCGCCGGTGTCGGCCCCCCCCGCCGGCGCTCGCCGGCTGCTGCCACGCGCGTCGATCCGGCAGCCGGCCAGGTGCGCCGGCCGCCGGTCTTCGCTGCACGGCCCTCGTAAACAAGGTCGAAGCGGGCTCACGTAACCCGCAGACTTTCTTTCGATGCGCTCTGCGCGGCGGCGCTGCCGCCCGTCAGTGCACGAGCGGTGTGCCGTCCGGCTCCGTCGCGCCGTCGGGCTCCGTCGCGCCGAGCATGCCGAGCATCGCCCAGAGCCACATCACGTCGTAGACGGCCACCGCATGCTCGATGCTCTGCGCGCACCAGCACTCGAACGCGTCGAGTTCTCGTGCGACCACGTCGCCGTTGCGCAGCCACAGCAGCCAGCGAATCGCGCCTTCGCGGATCGCGTCGTCCGCGTCCTGCGCGCGCCGCCCCCGAATGTCCGGTTTCGATATCGTCATGATCACGTCGCCGCCCGAAGCCCAATGCACCCGACCTCCCCGCGCGGATAAACGCGCCCGGGGCGCTTTGCCACACCCGCTCCGGGACCGGCGACGCGCTGCCCGGCCGCGACGCCGCAGCCGGCCGTTTGCCGGCCCTCAAGGATCAAGTCGGATCGGGCGCGCAGAACCCGCACGGCGGCGGGTCGCGGCGTCAATGGAAATCAGGCAGGCGCGCGGCGGACCGCGCGGCGGCGCTCAGCTCAACTCAGCAGCACGATGTTGCCGGGCAGCCGCGTCACGTGCGCGCCGTACAGATGGCCGAGCATGTCGATCACGTCGTCCAGCCGGTTGATCGGAAACTGCGCCTGCATCCGGTTCGCGCCGAGCGACGCGTTGCGCAGCACGACCTTGCCGCGGCGATAGCGGTTGATCTCGTCGATCACGTCGGAGAGCGGCACGCCGTTGAACACGAGCATGCCGCGGCGCCACGCGGTGACGGCGCCCGGATCGATGCGCGCGACCGGCTGCACGCGCCGGTCGTCGTAGGTCACCTGCTCGTTCGCGCCGAGCGCGCGCCGTCCGCCCGGATGATCGAGCGCGACCGTGCCGGACAGGCAGGTCACGCACACCTGGTCGTCGATGCGGCGCACGTTGAAGCGGGCAACCTCCGCCTGCAGCCGGCCGCGGCCGGCGACGACGGTCACCGGCTGCAGCGCGCCGGCACGGCCGGCGACGGCCGGCGGCGCGTCAATTTCGGCCTCGCCGGCCACCAGTTCGACGCCGCGCTCGGCCTGCGTCGCGATCACGTCGAGCCGCGTCTGCGTGTTCATTTCGACCGTCACGCGCGACGACAGCGCGATCTGGCGCTGTTCACCCGTACCGGTGCGGTAGTCCGCGGCCAGTTCGCCGAGCGACGGCCACAGGCCCAGCGGCGGACGCAGCGCGAGCCACGATGCGCCTGCCGCGACCGCGAACCCGACGAACGCACGGCGGCCGGTGCGGATCGCGCGTTCGCGCCTCGCTACCCCGGCCCATGCGTCGCCGCTCGCGCGTTCTTCCTGCGCGAGCTCGGCCGCCGCGGTGCGCAGCGTGCTCCATGTATCGCGCAGCCGGTGCGCGGCCTGCGGATCGTCCGCACACCAACGTTCGAATGCGTCGATATCGGCTGCGCCCGCGTCCCCGGAACGCAGCCGCAGCAGCCACGCGCTCGCGGTGTCGTGCGCGTTGTCGGCGGGATCGGGCTCGGCTTTCGTCATCGTCGAGAGACTCAAAATTTACGGGGTCCGCCGCGCGAACCCGGGTACGAATCGCCTTCGTCCTGCATGCGTTGAAGGCAGTGTTTCATCGCCGCGCTGAGCTCGCTTTCGACGAGGCGCAGCGAAATGCCGAAGCGCTCGGCGATCTCGCGATTCAGCAGGCCGTCGACGCGCGCGGCAACGAGGATCGCGCGGCGGCGCGGCGTCAGCCCGCGCAGCACCTCCTTCAGCGCATCGACCTTGCGGCGCGCGGCGACGATGCGCTCGGGATCCGCGAGCTCGTCGGGCAGTTCGAGCACCCCATCGAGATCGTCCTCGTGAAGATGGCGACGCTCGCGCCGGTACTGGTCGATCGCGACGTTGTTCGCCATCCCCAGAATATAGGCGTCCGCATTGCCGACCTGGGACGACACGTTCGCGTTCTCGAGGCGCAGCCAGGTCTCGTGCAGCGCGTCGGCCGCGCGGTCCTTCGAGCCGGTCGCACGTTCGAGACGCCTGACCAGCGACGCATACTGCGCGGCAATGCGCTTGCGGAGGCCCGTGCGGGTGTCGTCGGTCATCGTCGCCTAGCCTCGCGCGTCCGCCGGGCAGCGGAAATGCACGCCGCGGCCGACCGGGCGCAGCAGGATCGTCACCGGCTGCGGCAACCCGGCGGGCGGCGCCGTGTCGAGCTTCAGCACGCGCAGCGCGCGCAGGATCGCCGCGTCGCGAACGCCAAGACCGCTCGATGCCACGAGGTTGACCGCCACCACCGCCCCCTTGTCGTCAATGCGCAGCTGCGCGACGAGCCGATAGCCGCCCGGCGTCAGTGCCGGCAGCGCGCACAGCGCGTCGATCAGGCGCGCCTGGAGCATGCCCGCAAACGCGCGCCGTTCGTCCGAATCGCCGATGCCGTCGATCGGCAGCGCGCCGCCCGACATCGCGTCCGGCGCATCCGGCGCCGCGTCCCCTGTTGCCGGTTGCGCGACGATGATTGCCTCGTCCGGCCGTGTGAAATCCGCTCGCAGGCCGGTTCCGGCCAGCACGCGTTCGAGCGCGTCGCGCGGCAGGAAATCGCCGGCGATCGGCGCGCTGGTACGCCCCTCCAGCAACGGCGCGGGCGCGAGCACGATCAGCTCGCTGATCCGCGCGAAATCCTGCAACGCCTTCGCGAGCGGCTGTGCCGGCAGGTCGAAATGAACGGTGGTGCCCGGCTGGCGGCCACCTCGCACCGCTTCCTGCGCGCGTGCGAAGGAGGCGATGAACATCAGGCAGAGCGCCAGCGCCAGGACACCGGCCGGCGCCCGTAAACGTGTCATGAATCGATGGCCGGATCGGGAATGACGCGTGGCCGCAACGCGGCCGGCCCCGTGTCCGGCCTTTTAGCAAGCGAACGTCCGATTGTCGGGAGCGACTGTGACAGCGCGGTGAAGCGGCGGCCGGATGGCGGATCGCGATGTGTGGTGGCGGCGCCGCGCGCACGTCGCTCACGGTGCATCGGCCGGCTGCAGCGTTGCCGATACCGTCGCGATGCCGGACTTGCCGTCGTTGCCGGCATGCGCGGCCGTGACGCGCACGCGCTGCTCGCGGCGCGCGCGTTCGAGCCAGTCCATCCATGCGGCGAACGGCACGCCCTTCGCATCGACCTGGATGCCGCCGCCGAGCACCGCCACCCGCGCGCCGGCGATGCCCGCATTCGCGAGCGACGCGGCCAGCGCATCGCGCAGCACAGTGCCGGCCGGCGCGCGGATCGCCGCGGCCGCGCGCAGCCGGCGCACGTCGCCGAGCTGCGCTTCGACGTCGGCAAGCTGCATGCTCAGTTCGGGCAACCGCGCGGCGATCCGCGCGCGACTCGTCTGCGCGGGTTCCCACAACACCGTGTAGCCGAATGCCGCCAGCGCGAGCGCACCGCCCGCCGCGAGCAGCCTGCGCTCGCGCGGCGCGCGTGCGTCGAGCCAGGCCGTCAGCGCGGCGCGGGCCGCGCGGAACCGAGAGTCCATTTCGCGTCATCCTCCTGAACGGACAGGCCCTGTGCCTGCAATCGGCGACGCAAGGCGCCGGCATCGAGCGTCGTGCCCGGCCGGAACGTCAGGTCGAGCGTGCCGTCGCGGTAGTCGAGCGTCGCGACCGCGTCGAACGGGATCGGCGCCAGCGCGCGCGACAGCGCTGCCACGAGCACCAGATAGTCGGACGCGCGCAATTCGCCCGCCGCGCCCCGAAGCCGTTCGAGCCCGGCCCGCATCTGTGCGTGCGGATCGAGTACGGTCGTCGTGCCGGGGAATGCGGCTTTCATGGTGTCGATCATCCGCGCGTTCAGTGCGCTTTCGCGTGCGTGCAGTCGGTATCCGTCGATGTTGACGATTGCGATCGCCAGCACGAGCGACGCCGCCGCGAGGCCGAGCGCGAACCGCCACGGACGCCAGCCCGGCGCGATGCCCGCCGCGCGCGCACCGGATGCGAACTCGAACTGGCACAAATCGAACGGGCAATCGAGCGCGCCGCGCGCGAGCATTTCCCAGGGCAAGGTCCGTGCGGCGAGCGGGAATGCACTGGCGACGGACGATGCGGTTCGCGCCGGTGCGGCAGCATGGGGGGCAGCGGGCCTTCCGGTATCGGTATCGGCCTGCGCGTCGCGCGAGTCGCCGTCGTGCGGCGCGTGGTCGTACGTCGTGACGACCAGCGCATGCACGCGAACCGGCTGGCTGCGCGCCAGTTCGGCAATCACGCCATCGAGCGCCGTTCCATGCGCGGTGAATCCGTAACCGGACAGGCGCTGTCTCACCGCAAGTTCAACCCACTGCCGTTCTTCGTGTGTGTCCCGATCCGCTTCGTCGTGTGGCGTCGCACGGGGCACGATCAGCACGTCGGCTTCGTCCGCCGGGCCCGCGTCGATGTTCGCGGCGGTTTCCGTCACGGCATCCGCTTGCGTCGTCGTGACCGTCTCGGTCGTCACGTCGCTTGCGTGCTCGTCCGGCGGCGGCGCAGATGCGGAGGACGCATCGTCGCGAACCGGCAGGCAATGAATCAACGGCACGACACGCACGCGGCGATGGCCGGCGGTGGCGAACGCGTCGAGCATCGCGCGAAACCGTTCGTGCTCCACCACCGCGACGCGCCGCAGCGACGCCCCCTTGTCTGCCGGTCCGATCGCGACATGGCAGCGCTGCACATCGTCGATCAGAAACGCTTCGACCGCATGCGGCAGGATCCGGCGCAACTTCGCGCCGGTGACGGGCGGCAACGCGACGTCGACGAGCAACGTGTCGCGCGCCGCCATCACGAGCACCGTGACGGCGGCCTGCGGCCATGCGTGCGGCAGCGCGTCGCCCGCGTGCGTGAGCCGCGCGCGGCCGTCGAAGCGCGCATACGGCATCGGCATCGCGGCCCAGGACGCGGCATCGAACACGTCGAGCGGCGGCAACAGTACGATCAGGCTCGACATCGCGCGCTCCAGGACCGTCGCCGTGCGGGCATGCGCATCGCGTCGCTCATGGCCGGCGCACAACGTAGTTGCCGATGCCGGTCGACATGACGGCAAGCTGCACCGTGTCGGACGACAGCGTGATCGTCACCGGCACGTCGATGCTTTCGTCGCCGATCACGATGCGCGATACCGCCCCGCCGCCGCCCGTGTAGCGAATTGATACGCCTGTCACGTCGGCGCTCCAGCGCCGTGCGCGGAACAACTCGTCGGTCATCGGCGACCACGCGCCGCTTTCGGTGCGCTGCAGGAACCGGTAGCCGCCGCTCACCGGCTGCCATGCGATGGCCTGCGAGCGCACCTGCGCCTCGTCGGCGGCGGATTCGAGCAGGCTGGCGAGACGTTGTGCTTCTTCCGCGAGATCGGTCCGGCGGTTGCGCGACGGCGCGAGCGCGACGACCGCGACGAGCAGCCCGGCAATCACGAGCACGACGAGCATTTCGAGCAGCGTGAAACCCGCCGCGCGCCGGAGAAAACGCGGTTGCGTCCCGCGCTGCCGGGCAGCGTGTTGCGGGCCGCGGCGACGGCAACCGCAGTCGACCGTGGCCGAGGCCACGGCCGGCATGCGGCGCGCGCCGGACACGCGACCCGTGCGCGGCGCGCCGCTACTGCCAGGAGCCGATGTCAGCATCGTTGCCCTCGCCACCGGGTTTGCCGTCCGCGCCGTAGCTGAACACGTCGATCGCACCGTGCGTCCCCGGATTCAGATACTGGTAGGCGTTGCCCCACGGATCACGCGGCAGCCGTTCCAGATAGCCGCCGTCCTTCCAGTTGTTCGGCACCGGATCGGTCGCCGGCTTCTGCACGAGCGCGGTCAGCCCCTGCTCCTGCGCCGGATAGCGGCCGTTGTCGAGCCGATACAGGTTCAGCGACTGCATGATCGTGCCGATGTCCTGCTTCGCGGCGATCCGGCGTGCCTCGTCGGGACGGCTCATGATCTTCGGCACGATCAGCGCCGCGAGAATCCCGAGAATCGCGATCACCACCATGATCTCGATCAGCGTGAAGCCGCGTCGCGCGCGGCGTGAAACGCGCCGTGGCGCGTGCGTAACGTATGGCGTCATCATGCATTCACCCTCGCATCAAAGAATGTCGACATGCCGCGCGAACGCGGACCGCAACCCCGATCGACTCCACCGCCGAACCCTCAATCGTCAGACCGCGATGAAACCCGCCGACCTGCTTCGCTCCTTCCCGCCTCCGTCCGCCGCCGCGCCGGCCGTCGCCACGCTCGCCGCCGGCCTCGCATTCGCGGGCGTCGTCGCGTGGTCCGTGCACGTGCTCCGCACGCCCGACCTGCCCGTGCCCGCGCGCGCCGTGCCGCCGCCGTTCGACGTGTCCGCCGGCGCGCGGCTGTTCGGCACCCCGCCCGGCGACGACGCGCAGCACGCGATCCAGTTGCTCGGCATCCTGTCGTTCGACGCGCGTCGCGCGGCCGCGATCGTCAGCATCGGCGGCGACCCCGCGCGCGTCGTGCGGCTCGGCAGCACGGTCGGCAACGCCGGCACACTGGCCGAGGTGCGCGCGCGCTCGATCGTCGTCGATCGCGACGGGCTGCAGCGCGAAATCGCGCTGCCCGCCGCGCAGAATCCGGGTGCGTTCGTGCGCTGACCCGCGCATCACTGCACCATGTTGTTCAGCTCGATGATCGGCATCATCACCGCGAGCACGATCACGAGCACGATGCCGCCCATCGCGAGGATCAGCAGCGGTTCGAGCAGGCTCGTCAGGAACATCGTGCGGCGCTCCAGCTCGCGCGCTTCACCTTCGGCCGCGCGGTCGAGCATCGTCGTCACGTCACCGGTCACTTCACCCGAGCGGATCAGGTGCACGAGCACCGGCGGAAACGTCTTCGTATGGCCGAGCGCGCGCGACAGCGACGAGCCCTCGCGCACGCGCACGATCGCGTCGTCGATGTTCGCGCGCATCGCGCGGTTGCTCAGCGTGTCGCCCGCGGCCTGCAGCGCGCGCAGGATCGGCACGCCGGCGGCCGTCAGAATGCCGAGCGTGCTCGCGAAGCGCACCGTGTTGTAGCCGCGCACGATCCGGCCCGCGAGCGGCGTGCGCAGCAGCCGGCGGTCGAACGCGAGCCGCGGGCCCGCTTGCGACAGCACCTTGCGGATCGCGACGACGACTGCCGCGAACGCGGCAAGCGCCGCCCACCACCAGTGCCGCACGAAATCCGACAGCGCGAGCATCAGCACCGTCAGGAACGGCAACTGCTGCTTCGTGCTGGTGAACACGTTCGCGACCTGCGGCACCACGTAGCTCAGCAAGAACGTGACGATGCCGAACGCGATCAGCGTGACGACGGCCGGATACGTGAACGCGAGCAGGATCTTCTGCTTGAGCGCATTGCTCTGCTCGATGTAGTCGGCCAGCCGCGACAGCACGATGCCGAGCTTGCCGGTGTGCTCGCCCGCGGCGACGAGCGCGCGATAGATGTCGGGAAAGTCGCGCGGATGCTGTTCGAGCGCGTTCGCGAACGAATGGCCGCCGACGACTTCCGCGCGGATCGACGCCATCAGTTCGCGCACGTAGTCGCGCTCCGCCTGCTCGCTCAGCACCGACAGCGCTTCGTCGAGCGGCAACCCCGCGATCAGCAGGCTCGCGAGCTGGCGCGTGACGATCGCCTGCTCGCGCTGCGACAGCTTGCGGCCCAGCGCGAGGCGCTGGCTGCGCTCGCCGTGCAAGCGCGTCGCGGCCGTCTCGACGACGAGCGGAATCAAGCCCTGCGTGCGCAACTGGCTGCGCCCCGCGCGGGCGCTGTCCGCCTCCAGCACGCCTTTCAGCGTGCGGCCGGCGGGGTCGATCGCTTCGTAGCGAAATGCCGACATGTCAGTGTCCTCCCGTTACGCGCAACACTTCCTCGAGCGACGTCGCGCCGGCCGCGAGCCAGCGTTCGGCGTCGTCGCGCAGCGTGCGCATGCCTTCCGCACGGCCCGCGGCGAGAATCTCCGCGTCGGCCGCGTTGCGGTGGATCAGCGAGCGGATCGCGTCGTCGATCACCAGCAGTTCGTATACGCCGCGCCGGCCCGCATAGCCCGAATGGCCGCACTTCGCGCAGCCGACCGGATGCCACACGGTGCGGCCGTCTTCCTGCCGCTCTTCCTTGCACACCGGGCAGAGCTGGCGCACCAGACGCTGCGCGAGCACGCCGAGCAGCGATGACGCGAGCAGGTACGGCTCGACGCCCATGTCGGTCAGACGCGTGACGGCGGACGCCGCATCGTTGGTGTGCAGCGTCGCGAGCACGAGGTGGCCCGTCAGCGAGGCCTGCACCGCGATCTGCGCGGTTTCGAGGTCGCGGATTTCGCCGATCATGATCACGTCCGGATCCTGACGCAGGATCGAACGCAGCGCACGCGCGAAGGTCATCCCGATCCGCTCGTTCACCTGCGTCTGGCCGATGCCGGACAGGTCGTATTCGATCGGATCCTCGACGGTCATGATGTTGGTCGTCGCCGTTTCGAGCCGCGACATCGACGCGTACAGCGTGGTCGTCTTGCCCGAACCGGTCGGCCCCGTCACCAGCACGATCCCGTGCGGGCGCGCGATCAGCTTGTCGAACTGGCCGAGCGTGTCGCGGCCCATCCCGAGCGCTTCGAGATTCAGCCGCGCCGCATCCTTTTCCAGCAGACGCAGCACCGCGCGTTCGCCGTGCCCGGTCGGCAACGTCGACACGCGCACGTCGACCGGCCGGCCGCCGACGCGCAGCGTGATGCGGCCGTCCTGCGGCAGGCGCTTCTCGGCGATGTCGAGCTGCGCCATGATCTTGATCCGCGAGATCAGCGCGCCGTGCAGCGCCTTCTTCGGGCGCACGACGTCGCGCAGCGTGCCGTCGACGCGAAAGCGCACGACCGACGCGTTCTCGAACGGCTCGATGTGGATGTCCGATGCCTGTTCGCGCGCCGCTTGCGTGAGCAGTGCGTTGATCATCCGGATGATCGGCGCGTCGTCTTCCGATTCGAGCAGATCCTCGACTTCGGGAATGTCCTGCATCAAGCGCGACAGGTCGACTTCACCTTCGACCTCGCCGACGATCTGCGCCGCGCTGCCGTCCTGGCGCGCGTACGCCTGGTTGATCGCGTCGGCAAGCACGTCGTCGGCCACGCACACCAGCGACAGGCGGCCGATACGCCGCGCGACCTCGGCGATCGCGCTCGGCGGCGTGCGATCGCTGATCCACACCTCATGCAGGTCCGGATGCGCACGCGCGGTTTCGTTTGCGATCAGGATCCGGCCGTTGCGTGCGAAACCGTACGGCAGCGGCAATACCGGCTGCCGTGCACCGGCATGCGCGTCAGCCGGCGGCGACGATACGGACTGGATCAGCGCATCCGTGCTCATGGTTGCCCCTGCGTCGCGTCGATGGCGGGCGGTGCGGCCGTGAGCGGCGGCGCCGGTTCGTCGCGGGCACCGGGTTGCCCGCCTTCCACACCGCGCGGCGATGCATCCGGCGCGGCCGATTCCTGGCGCGTCATCCGGCCCAGATCGAAGATCCCCGCCGCGGCCGGCGCGCCCTGTGCAGGGCCCGGCGCGCGCGGCGGCAGCGCCGGACTGTTGCGATCGCGCTCGATCCGGTTGTCCGACCGGTAGTCGTTCATCTGCCGCTGCATCAGGTCGTAGCGGTCGCCGGAGATCGCCGCCGTCGTGTCGCTGTCCTGCAGGATCACCGGGCGCAGGAACACCATCACGTTGGTCTTCGTGCGGTTCTTGCTCTCCGCGCGAAACAGCGAGCCGATCAGCGGCAGGTTGCCGAGAAACGGCACCTTGTTGTTGCCGTCCGAGTAGTTGTCCTGGATCAGCCCGCCGAGCACGATGATCTCGCCGTCGTCGGACAGCACCGTCGACTGCACCGAGCGCTTGATGATCGTCACGCCGCCGGGATTGTTGATCGACGTCGCATCGACCGACGAGTCCTCCGAGTAGATCTGCATCCGGATCACGCCGCCCTTCGAGATCTGCGGCTTCACGTGCAGCACGATGCCGACGTCCTTGCGATCGAACGTGTTGAACGCGTTCACGCCGGTGCTCGACACCGCGCTCGCCGTCGAGTACGAACCCGTCTGCACCGGTACGTTCGCGCCGACGACGATGCGCGCTTCCTCGTTGTCGAGCGTGATCAGGTTCGGCGACGACAGGATCGATGCGTTGCTGACCGTCGCCAGCGCCTGCACCAGCGCGCCGAGCCCGAAGAACTTGCCGAACCGGTGCAGCAACCCGATGTTGATGCCGTTGTTCAGCAGGGTCGTGGCGGTCGCGGTCGACAGCGTCTGTCCGAGCGACTGGCCTTGCGCGGTCAGGTTCACGATGCCCTGGCTCGTCGACGTGTTGAAGTTCGTGCCGCCGTACAGCGCGTTGTTGCCGTTGCCCGACTGCAGCGCGCCCTGCCATTGCACGCCGAGATTCGCGGCATCGGTCGCGGTCAGCTCGACGATCATCGCTTCGAGATAGACCTGCGCGCGCCGCAGGTCGAGTTGCTCGATCACGTTGCGAATGTTCTGGTAGACGGGCTCGGGCGCGGTGATCACGAGCGAGTTCGTCGCCGGGTCGGCCTGGATCGTGCCGGCGCTCGTGTCCGTGCCGCCCGTCGCGCCCGCGAGCAGGCCGCCGCGGCTCGTCGCCGGATCGCCGTTCGCGGCCGTCGATGCGGCGTCGGTCGTGCCGGGCAGCGGCGGCAGGCCCGGCGTGCCGGTCGACGTGCTCGCGCTGCCCGTGCCGTTCTTGCCGGAGCTGCCATCCATGTCGCTGAAGCGCTTCAGCGACGACTTGTCGGACGACGACGTGCCGGTGTCGGCCGCCATTCCCATCATCCCGCGCAGCACTTTCGCGAGCTCGGTCGCATTCGCATTCTGCAGCCGCACGACGTGCATGTTGCCCGGCACGCGCGTCGGCGCGTCGAGCTGCACGATCAGCGCTTTCGCGTCGGCGATGCGGCCCGGGTCCGTCGCGCGCAGCAGCAGCGCGTTCAGGCGCGGGTTCGCGCTGACCGAGACCTTCAGCGTCGCATCGGTGTTGCCGGTCGCGCTCGGGTCGAGCATCTTCTGCACGACCGGCGCGAGATCGACCGCGCTTTCATGATGCAGCGGCACGACCGCGACCTTCTGCGACGTGCCCGCGTCGATGCCGTTGATGATCTCCGCGATGCGGCGCACGTTGTCCGCATAGTCGGTGACGACGATCGCGTTGTCGTTCGGGTACGCGCCGATCGCGTTGTTCGGGCTGACGAGCGGCTTCAGCACCGGCAGCAGGTTGGTCGCCGATTCGTTTTTCAGGCGGAACACCTGCGTGATCACGTGGTCGCCGCTCGCGCGCGGCGTGTTGCCGACGTAGGTCGGACCGCCCTGCAGTTTCGCATCGGCTTCCGGCACGACCTTCAGGATGCCGTGGTCGCGCACGAGCGCGAAGCCCTGCATCCGCAACGACGCTTCGAGACTCTTCAGCGCGCGCTCCGGCGTGACTGCGTTGTCGGACACGAGGTTGATCTGCCCTTTCACGCGCGGGTCGACGATGATCGTCGTGTCGGTGGCCGCGCCGATCGCCTTCGCGACCAGGTTCACGTCGGCGTTCGTGAAGTTCAGCAGCACCTGCGCGTGCGCGAACCGAACGACGAGGAGACCGATGGCCAACCACGTGCAACGAAACGAGAGACGGCCGAAACCGGAGCGGGTGCGTGTCATCTGGGCTGGGTGACGAGCGGCAGACAGGCTTGGCGAACGCGGCCGACGCGCGCGTCGGGACTCCGGCATTCACCTCGCTGGCCGCGTTTGCGGGTCGAGTCCGTCGGCGTGATGCGTGCCGAATGGAAGTGCCGGGAAAGACTAAGGATCGAAGCAGCGCAAATTTGTGACGGATGTTGGGCTACCTTTTTGGGCGGGCGGGGTTATTCGCTGGCGGGGTTTTATTTGTCATCGACATTCTTTAATCAATCTCGAAAATAATATTCTTCGTCGATTCCGCTTTTCATTTGATATTCGAGCAGCAGACATCGGGAATAAGTTCGGGAAATTCGTTGCGACAGAAATGTTCCGTAGCTTTTGCCATGAAGACGACTTGGTACCGGGTTAAGCGCACGACATGCGTGTCATGGGTCGGCACTCCAGATGCGCATTCGCATGTGAATCGACCGCACTCACAGGTTTTATCAAGCCGAATAATCGAATCGCGTAACCGTTGAAAATGTTGCGCACCATTCGTTATGAAAAATTCACACGCGATTTAAGCATTTCCCCCTACATTTATTCGGCGGTCAACACGGCACTCCGGCCGCGAATCAGCAAGCTTCTCGTTTATCTTCGTCTAAGGAAATTCTCATGAAATCCAGCAAGCGCAAGATCTGTCAAGCTGTCGCTCTCATCATTTCCGTCATCGGTGCTTCGGCTGCGATGGCGCAGACCGCTCCGCTGCTGCAAGGCGGCGGTTCGTCGCTCGTCGCACCGACGATCGGCACCGAAATCACGACGGCCTACTTCCCGGCTGCCGACGGCACGATCACCTACTACTCGGTCGGTTCCGGCAAGGGCCAGACGGCCTTCCTGAACAACGATCCGTCGCAGTTCAACGCCGGCACGGTCACGGTGACGGGCAAGGTGAACTTCGCGAACAGCGATGCAGCGCTCTCGTCGGCGCAGATTTCGGCCTATACGTCGACCGGTGGTCTCGGCGTCACCAACGGCCCGCTGATCCAGATTCCGTACATCGTCACGCCGATCACGATTCCCCTCGTGAACGCGCCGACGGGCACGGGGCCGAAGCTGGTCGATCCGAACAACTCGAGCCACCTGTCGGCGGCGACGGTCGCGCTCAACGACGACGATCTGTGCGGGATCTTCTCGGGCAAGCTGACGAACTGGAATCAGGTCGTCAACCCGGATATCACCAGCGGCGCCAGCACCTACACGCTGAACGCCCCGATCACGGTCGTCTACCGTGCCGACAACAGCGGCACGACCGACCTGCTGACCGCCCACCTCGCGCAGGTCTGCCACACGACGCCGTTCGTTCGCAACGGCGTCACCGTGGCCGCGAACTCGAACATCAGCTTCTCGGAAACGCAGAACTTCGCGGGCCTGTTCACCGCCGGCGTGCCTTCGACGTTCAAGTCGGCAACCGGCAGCGGTGGTGTCGCGGCCAGCCTGCTGGCGCTTTCGGGTGCTGGTGTCGGCTATCTGAGCCCGGACTACACGAACACGTTCCTCGCACCGTCCAGCGCGCCGGCCCAGACGAACAACCTGTCCGTGGCGAGCCTGCGTAACGCGGCAACCAACGCGGACGTCACGCCGACGTACCAGAACGCGACCCTGGCACTCGGCACGGTGACGCCGCCCACGGGCACCAACGCCGCCGACCCGCGCCAATGGGTGCCGCAGGCCAGCAACCCGACGACCGGCTACCCGGTTTCGGGCACCAGCCAGATCATCCTCAGCCAGTGCTACGCGAACACTGGCAGCAGCCCGTCGGTTGCCGCGTCCGTCGTCGACTTCCTGAACCTGCACTACTCCAGCAACGCCGCGATCATTCACGGCAACGGCTTCGATACGGTGCCGTCGACCTTCTCCGGTGCTATCAAGACTGACTTCCTGACGGCCGGCAGCGGCCTGAACATCAGCGCTGGCGGTGCCGTGGGCTCCTGCAAGAATTACGCCGGCCGGTAATCGACGAGCTGTTTACAAACGCAGTAGACGCGCCTCCCCGGAAGCTTCGGGGAGGCGTTATTTCATTCGTCCTACTGAAAATATTCAATCTGCCATCGGAAACTCGTCCTTGGCGTCGCAATGGCATGGAGTACCTAGATAACAATTATCCAGCCGACGATTCGCAGCCTTTTACCCGAGATGGGACATGGAAAAAGTTCACTGGAATCGCAAAACACGATGCAGCAAGTCGAGAGCGATCCCCGACCGATCGAGACGTGCATCCAACGCCTGAGACCAAGGGCAGTCAATCGCACGTTTGACCGAAATTTTCCTGTTTCGCCCGACAGATTCGACGGCCAACACGACACTCCGGCTGCGAATCAGCAGGCTTCCCGTCTATCTTCGTTCGAGAAAATTCTCATGGAATCCAGCAAGCGCAAGATCTGTCAAGCTGTCGCTTTCGTCATTTCCACCATCGGTGCTTCGGCCGCGATGGCGCAGACTGCTCCGCCACTGCTCGGCGGCGGTTCGTCGCTGGTCACACCGCTGATCAGCACTGAAATCCTCCCGGCCAATTTCCCGGTTGCCGATGGCTCGATCGCGTACTGGTCCGCCAGCTCAGGCCTGGGTCAGACCGCGTTCCTGACCAACGACGCAACGAAGTTTACCGCCGTCGGTGCTGGCTCCATGATCACCGCATCCGGCCCGGTCGATTTCGCGAACAGCGATGCGCCGCTGTCGTCGGCGCAGATCTCGGCCTATACGTCGACCGGTGGTCTCGGCGTCACCCACGGCCCGCTGATCCAGATTCCGTACGTCGTTACACCGATCACGATTCCCCTCGTGAACGCGCCGACGGGCACGGGACCGAAGCTGGTCGATCCGAACAACTCGAGCCACCTGTCGGCGCCGATGGTCGCGCTCAACGACGACGATCTGTGCGGGATCTTCTCGGGCAAGCTGACGAACTGGAATCAGGTCGTCAACCCGGATATCACCAGCGGCGCCAGCACCTACACGCTGAACGCCCCGATCACGGTCGTCTATCGTGCCGACAACAGCGGCACGACCGACCTGCTGACCGCCCACCTCGCGCAGGTCTGCCACACGACGCCGTTCGTTCGCAACGGCGTCACCGTGGCCGCGAACTCGAACATCAGCTTCTCGGAAACGCAGAACTTCGCGGGCCTGTTCACCGCCGGCGTTCCGTGGACGTTCAAGTCGGCAACCGGCAGCGGCGGTGTCGCGGCCAGCCTGCTGGCGCTTGCAGGTGCCGGCATCAGCTACCTGAGTCCCGCGTACACCAACACGTTTCTCGCACCGTCGAGCGCGCCGGCCCAGATAAACAACCTGTCCGTGGCGAGCCTGCGTAACGCGACGACCAACCAGGACGTCGCGCCGACGTACCGAAACGCGACCGTGGCACTCGGCACGGTAACGGTGCCCACGGGCGCCAACGCCGCCGACCCGCGTCAATGGGTGCCGCAGGCCAGCAACCCGACGACCGGCTACCCGGTTTCGGGCACCAGCCAGATCATCCTCAGCCAGTGCTATGCGAATACTGGCAGCAGCCCGTCGGTCGCCGCCTCCGTCGTCGACTTCCTGAACCTGCACTACTTCAGCAATGCCGCGATCATTCACGGCAACGGCTTCGATACGGTGCCGTCGGTCTTCTCCACTGCCATCAAGGCTGACTTCCTGACGCCCGGCAGCGGCCTGAACATCAAAACCGGCGGCGCAGTGGGCCCTTGCCGACCTTACGCCGGTCGATAATCAGTGAGCTGTTCAAAACGCAGTAGACGCGCCTCCCAGAGGACTCGACGGGGGGCGCAATTGATAGGAAAACCCGTCCGGGCGACGTGTCGAAGCCGGCGGCTTCAACGCCAACAAAAAATCGTGACGCGAGCGAAAATGCCAGACGCTTTACCCGCCCCCCGCCGAGTAGCACGCTCGGCGAGGTTATTCCGGCATCTCGCGACACACCGTCCGCAACCTACATTTTCCCCAGCCTCCGCTGTTCTTCGTCGCTGAGCGCCATTCGTTGAGATGCACCAACCTTGCCGAATCCCAGAATGGAAACGGCATTGGACGAGTCGTATCCGACTTGTTCGGCCCTGTTCCGCTTTCGCCGATCGTCGCCGTTGGTCTCGCCGAAACCTTCCACCTGCACCGAGATCGTCCAGCGCCGCTGATTGCCGCCCGCCGCGTTGTTCCTTGCGAGGTCCTGCGCCATCTGGCTCGCCGCCGATGCCGCCGAACTCGCCGCGGTCAGCGCGCCCGTGTTCACCGCCTGCACCATCGGGATACCGGTCGCCTTTCCCGTCACCTGGATGTTGTCCGCGTTTGCCACTCGCAGTGCCGCAACGTTCAGGTTGCCCGCGCGAATGCCCGCGTCGCCCGCGTCCACCGTGCCGCGCGGCGCGATCAGGTTCACCGTCCCCGCCGCCACGCCCGCGCTCGGCAGCGTCGCGATGCCCGCACCCGTCACTTCGCCGCGCGCGTCGACCGTGCAATAGTGGTTCGCATCACACACATACAGTGGCGCGGGCACATCAGCTGACGACTTCGCGCCTTTGCCCGCGTTGATGTCGCCGTTCGAACTCCAGATCGTCATGTCGCCACCCTGCTCGGTAAAGATCCGGCTTTGCGCGAGCAGCACGCTCTGGTCCGTGAAAATGTTCACGTCGCCCTTTTCCAGCGTCAGGATACCCATCGTGCCGGGGCCGGCGACTACTTTGCCGTTGCCGTCGACGATCTGCGGCGGCGCCGACGTGCTACCCACCAGCGCCTGCCCGCCCGGCCCGAGGATCGAGATGTTGCCGCCCTGCTGCGTCTGGATCGTCGTACTGCGAATGTCGAGGTTGCCGGTGCTCACCGGCTGGTTCGCGCCATTGCCACCGCCGTCGAGGTGGTTCGCCGTATAGCCGAGCGAGGCCGGGAACAGCGTGTTCAACGCTTCGTAGCCGCGCGCGTACTTCTGGTAATACGCACTGGCCGGATTGTTGTAATCCTCGCCGACCTGCGTCAGCACGCCGAACAGCACTTTCTCCGCGAAGAACTGCTGCACGTATGACGGCAGCGCCTGGAATTGCTTCCACGCGTCATCGGCCGTCATCTGGCTCACCTTCGCCAGCGCGTCCTGCTTGTCCCTGGCCAGCCCGGTGTCGACGATCTGCCCGGCGTCGTAGTCCTGCATGAACGCGATCAGCGCCGGCGTCGCGCCCGGCACGCCGGCCACCGCGCTGCCAGGCGCGATGTAGGTCGAGATGAACCCTTGCAAATCGACGCCGGGCCCGACGCCGAACAGCACGTTGACGTTCGCGCTCTCGTGCGGCAGGTTCGGGTTGTTCGCGTTGCCGATTGCGTCGATCCCGGTCAGTGCGGCGCCTGCAGCCACACCCGCCGTCGTCAACGGCCCGATATTGCGTCCAGCCTGCACGTCGAACCAGCCGGGGCCACCTATCACCAGCGCCGGCACCGTTCCGTTCGCAGGTGCGTCGTAAATATCGCGCCCGGCCACAATGCGCGTCACGTCCGAACGACGCAGGTTCTGCCCCAGGAACGCCAGGTTCACGATGTCTTGCCCAGCCTGAATCACGGTCGGCTTATCGATACCGACCGTGACCAGGTTGTCGTAGCGCCCCGCGTCGGCTGTACCGGCCGGCTGAAGGACCCCGTTGACGATACTGCCGTTCAGGCTATAGATACGCGCCGGCGCCGTATCGTCGGCATGCAGTGCGGTCGAGGCGTGCGCGTTGGGCGTCGCCTGAGGTTTCGTCGGCGACGGCATCGATGACGGATCCGAGTCAGACATGCCGAACGTCGTGCCACTCAGCGCGATGTTCGAGAAGTTGATCGTCTGGTCCGCGATCAGATTCAATTGGCCCGTGGCCGACGGATAAAGCGTACTGGCGGAATCGAGCGCGATCCCCCCGGTGAAGGCGGTCAGGTTCAGGCTGGCGGGCAAAGTCGTGTTCGCACCCGCCAACGTCGTGCCCAACGTTCCAAAGTCGATGTTGCCCGTCACGGCATTCACATTGACCGCCGACGTCGACGAATAGCCCTGGGCGTCGGCTTGCTGGTGGTAATCTCGCACGGCGGCCGCGGTCGCGTCCGAGTATGACGGATCGAGTACACCGCCGATATTCGCGCCCTGACGCGCACTGACGTTCAGCACCCCGTCCTGAACCGCCAATACCGTACCGACCTGCCCCAAGGAGACGATGGGATCCAATCCTCGAACGGCATTATCCAAGCTATAGGTCGTGTAATCCACACCGTCCGTGCCGATCCGTCCGCCTGCAGTGATCGTTCCCGTCCCTTTCGCGACGAAGTAGTCGCCGCTGAGGATGTTTCCGCCCGCGCGCACGGACAGATTGCCGCCGCCTACCGTATTGACGGTCGGCGTATCCGTATTGGCCTGGGTCAGGTACCACGTGGTGGGCAGCGACACCGCCAGATCCGTGATGTTGCCACCGGCCGTCACCGAGACGTTACCGCCGACGCTCATCACGCCTTGATCGAATCCGCCGAAGTTGATCGACGTCTGAACCGTCTGCGTCACGGGCGTGCCGAGTCCGACGGAGCCGACCGGATTGCCGATCTCCATCCACTGCCACCAGAACTGGCTGATGTTGTTGCCCTTCCAGCCCGATATCGCACCGGTTTGGTCGATCACGTTTTCGACGCCCGTGATGTCACCCTGAGCGTGAATGGAAATATCTCCCGCCGAATCCGGGTTGACGCTCGAGGAAACGAGAATGTCGGGGCGCCCCTGGGACGCATTGCCTTTCACGATCGTCGCCGCGGTTCCCACACCCGGCGCACCTGCCGCTGCGGTCGGCGTACCGGCTGTGTAGATGACGCCCGGCGCGACGTTGTCCAGTAACGCAATGTTGTTTCCCGCTGCGATATCGATGGAGCCTGCACCGGTACGAATGGTCGTGGGAGCGGTCAGTACGCTCCCGTTCGAATCCGAATAGGAAAAGTGCCCATCGACCGTCACGCTTCCCGTGCTAACCGAAGGAAACAGCGATGCCGCCTGAACGGCAAGCGGATTCGCGCTGGTCGAATCCGCGCCCGCGACCACTCGCCAGGAAGTGCTGGCCCCGCCGTTGAGTGTCGATGACTGGACAGGCAGGCCATTGTTCGATGTTGCGACAGGCGACGGCGTATTGTCGGTAGGAATATGGCCAACCGTGGTCGTTCCGGCTTGTATCGGCGCCGTCAGTACAACGGGTGGCGGTTGCAGCTGGGCGATATTTGGCTTTGGGCTCAATGGGACATTTACGAATGCTTCGATGGCGGTTATATAGCTTTCGTAGCTTTGAAGATAGGCGAGATACGAGCCCGGGTGACTCGTTTCTTCCGCAACTGTTGGAACGGCTTCTGTAAACGTAGGTTGTCCCTTCACAACAGGGTTGTTGAAGAACCCGTCCCTGGCACCAAGCCCCAGCACCGTCGGCTGACCTGGACCCATGACGTAATCAAGATATTCCTTGTACTCGCCATAGTATTGCGCGATCGCCTCGGGATCCCCGCCGGCAAACACGGTCGACGACGCAGCTGCCTGGATGAAACTGTTGAACTGGGTCTTGTTCTGGCCCGCAAGGCTGTAGGAAAACCCGTATTTCGGACCATAATCGCCGCCATAGGCGAGATGATATTTCCAGTACCTGTTGTAGTAGAAGCGACGGTAAAGATCATGAAAGTCGTAAGGCGACGGCGGCGTGATGGTCACGGTTGTCAACGGCGGCGCGGTCGGATTGACGATCTGGAAGAACCCGTCCGTGAGGCTTGCCTGAACCTTGACGTTGTTTTCAGCCCGGAACGTGATATCCGGCGCCTGGCCGTCGAACCGGTACGCCAGTTGCGTGGGCGATTCGCCCGCGCCCAGATTCCAGTTCGTCAGGATCGAGATGTCGCCGCCATTGATCGCGGGACTCGGATTGTCGAGTTCGATGCCCGGCACCACGCGGAAATTCGCGACGGGCGTCCCGGCAAACTGGGTCGCGACGCCGTCCAGTCCGTGCTGGACGAAACCCATCAACGTGCCGGGCCCGTTCGTCACGTCGCCGTTCCCGTAGCCGTAGAACGTCTGGTGATCCACGTTCGCGCCGCCCGATACCGGGGCGAAGAACATGCCTTGCAACCCGTCGAAGCCGATCGTCGCATTACCGCTCTGCAATTGCGCCTGCGTCACCGTTGACGTCGCACCGGTCGCGTCGTTCTTCACGGTTCCGCCGCCAGTGCCGTCCGGCGTGAACGTAAACGTCGCGGGTGTGTCCGACGTACCCTGCGCGGTAAACGTGCCGGCCAGCAAATGTCCGCTGGCGTCGTACCACCCAGCCGGATCGACGATACCGTCGAAGTGCTGCGCGCCCGTCGTTGCGTCCGTCGTGCTCCATACCGCATAGGCTTCGAGCGTCGTCGAACGCGAACCCTTGATTCCGTATTTCGGATCCGACGGCGCGTTCAGCGTCACGTTGGTCGTGCCGTCCATCAACAGCGGCGCGCGGAAATTCACCGTGCCGCCCGACAGGCCGCCGGCCGTGCCGCCCGATACGTCGATCAGCGCGTTCGCGCCCAGCACGATCCGGCCCGAGTTCGCCCGTTCGATGTTCTCGTAGCCGTAGGTCGCGTTGGTCGCGATCGAGTGGCCGTCCGCGTCGACGATCGTCGGGTCGAACACCGCGCTCGTGCCGATGTTCACCTTGCCGCCACGTTGCTTCGCGTCCGAGCCGCGCGCGAGCAGCGTGCCTTCGATATCCACGCCGCTGCGGCCGTACAGGTCGATCTCCCCGCCCGCGTTGCCCGATGCGTCGATCGTGCCGAGCACGTTCACGTTGCCGTTCGCGGTGTCCGAGGCGTTGCCCGCCCCGCCGTCCGCGGTCAGCGAGACCGTATGCGCAGTCAGCGTGTTGCCTGAAGACAGCGTCAGATTGCCCGCCTTCGTATGCATCGTGATCGCGTTGTTCACGCCGCTTGAGGCGAGCGTTTTAGCTAGGCCGTCGAGGTCGGCTGCGCCGCCCGTGTCGAGCGAGAATGAACCGCCCGCGTAGCCGGCTGCCGCACCGCCCTTCAACGTGCCGTTCAGGTTCACGACCTGTTGGGGGGCCGATAGCGTCAAACTCCCGGCCGCACCGCCGCCGGTCGCGCCCGAGAAGTCGAGCGTCGAACCGGATTGCACATCCACCGTGCCGTGGTCTGCGGTCAATGCGATCGATCCTGCCGGTGCGTACTGCGTCACGTCGAAGAACTGCTTCGATACGCCCGCCGAACTCACCGTCGAACCGCTGCCGATCGTCAGGTTGCCGCTCGTCGCCTCCAGGCTCACGTTGCCCGCCGGCGCCATGATCGTCGCGCCGTTGTCGGCGAGCGTGCCGCCGATGAAGCTCCACGCGCCACCTACCGGCGTCTTCGTCAGTGCAGTACCCGGTGCGCCATTCAATGTCAGCGCACCGCTCGTCTTGACCGTCGACGCCGAACTCGTATCGGCCAGATACACCGGTGCGGCAAGCGTCACCGGCAACGCGCCGAAGTCGAACGTACCGGTACCTTGCCCGACGATCCCGCCCGTCGCGCTCATCGATACGTTTCCGAAACCGCTCAGCGCCTTCGTCCCCGTGCCGAAATCAATCTCCTTCGCGTTGACCGTCAGCGTGCCACTGCCCGGCGTCGCCGTGTCGTTCGGTGCCCCGGTTTCATTCGTGAATGCGATCTGAGGCGCATTCAACGTCACATGACCGCCGTCGCTCGTGAACATGCCCGCGCTCAAATCGACGCTGTTGCCAAACGTCGCGCTCACGTCACCGATGAACCCAATCGCGCCATAACTGCGAAGCGTGACTTGCTGTGCGTTCGCGAACTGCGCAAGTCCTGCCGGATCAATCACGAAGCCCGGCAGGTTCGCCGCAGCTGCACCGCCCGTGGTCGTGAACGTGATTGCAGAACCATCCACCGTGATCGCCTTGGCCGACAACGCCGCGCTCGGATCAACCTTCAGGTTACCTGACGAATCGAGCGTCAGCGCCTGCCCACCCGCGAGCGTTGCGCCCGCGCCGACCGTCAGCAGCCCCGTACCCGTACTATCGGTGCGCGTGAGCGGCGCCATCGCGCCGTTCGACACCCGCAGCAGCGCGCCGTCGCCTGCGATCGCGATCGGCTGATCCTTCGCCGCCGGGTAATCGCCGTCGGCTGCAATCGATGCACCCGCATCCACACGCAATCCGCTCGCTGCATTCGGATCCGTGCCGCTCGCATCGGTCTTCGTGACCAGCAGAATCTCGGGGCCTTTCAGCGACGTATTACCGTCGTTCGACACTACGACGCTGTTCGCGATCGGCGTGATCGTCACGCCCTTCGTGGTGGCCGTGCGCGTTCCACCGATCAACAAGCTGCCCGCGTTCAACGAATCGAGCGCATCCGCACTCACTTGCAGATAGCCGGTCAGCGCCGCGCTTCCGTTGCCCGTGACCTGAATATCCTGCGACGCGATATCGACCTCGGCCGGCGCACCGCCTGTCGCCGCCGCCGTATTCAGCGTCGCCCCGAGCGCGAGCGCCTTCGTCGCAGCCAGCACCAGCTGCCCGCCGTCCATCGGCAGGGGGGGACTCACACTACCGTTCTTCGCCGCCTGCGCGGTAAAGAAGTCGTTGGCCCCCTTCATCGTGTACTGCGAATACTGCTGCCACACCGGCCCCGACTGCACGTTGAACAGCGTCGGCGTCGCGCTGCGGCTGCCCGTCAGCGCATCGGCAAAGTAACCCGCCGTCACCACGGTCCCGTCCGGCAGCACCGCGCTCGCGCCCGGCGCGACGCTGCCCGTCGTGCTCGACACCGTCACGCGATATGCGCCCGGCAACGTCGCATACTTGCCCGGCAACAGCGTGTAGTAGCCCGCCGCCAGCCCCGGCACACCCGACAGATAAACGGCCTGCCCGACCGCACTCGTCAGCGACGCCTGTCCCACGCCTGCGCTGACCGTCTGCGTGCCCGCCGTGCCGTTCGCATTCGTCGCCGGCTGAACCGTTTGCGCAAACACCGGATCGTAGGCCGCCACGGGCGACTGCGCTCCGGGCACGATCGCGTAGACGTTCGTCGCGCCGGCGTTCACCGGTACCGCCGTTCCCGTCGCGTTGTTTGCATAGCTGACGCTGTACTGGGACAGCACGTCGCGCGTGCCGCCGGTGCCCGGCACCCATTCGGCCGCCTGCAGGTCGCCACCGCCCGACAGGTCGACGGTCGCGCCCTTGTCGAGCGCCACGCTGCTGCCGTTCACGCCGATGAATTTCGACGGCGGCGCGCTCAGGTCGGACTGTACGACACCCGGCAACGGATTGAACTGCCACTCGACGCCATCCACGGTCGTGCCGTACGGCAGCGTCAGATTGCCGTTCGACACCGACGTCACGCTGCCGCTTGCCAGCGTCACCGAGTCGGTCGCGACCAGCGGCAGGTTGTCGAACTGCGCCTGCGTCGCCGCATTCGTCGGATCGCCGACGCCGAATACGAGCGCGCCTGACGGCGCGCGCACGGTGCCACCCTGCACGATGTGCGTCGCATCGACCAGCAACGTACCGCCCGCCGACAGCGGCGTGCCGGACGCGCCGTTCGCTTCGAACGTGATCGTCGTCGGCATCGGCTTGCCGGTGACTGGGTCGGTCGGCCCGACCGCATCAACGATGAACGTGCTGCCGGTCGACGGGTACAGGTCCGCCGCCTTGAACGTCAGGTTGCCCGGCGTGAACAGCGCGCCAGCCGTCAGCGCGCCGTTGCCCGACGCCGTCGGGTTCGTCGAGCTGAGCCGGATGTCACCGCGGCTCGTGAAATTCGCCTGGCCGAAGTTGCTCAGCTGAAACTGGTTCTCGAGATCGATGAACGCCGCGTTGACGTTCAACGTGCCGTCGGCCAGTGCCATGGCAGGCGACAAGGGTGCATTCTGCGTGCCGACGCCCAGATACGGGCCGACGAGCGCGACATACGGCGCATCGATCGTGACTGCAGTATCGACCGTCGTGGACGACACGCCGTCCGGCAACAGACCCGACAGCACAGACAATGGACGAGGGCTGCCGCCTGTCGGTGCCGCCGTGGTCAACAGGGACTGCACCTGCTGGCTGCCGAGTACCGCGAGCTGGCCCGTGTTGATGATCACGGCCCTACCCAGATGCAGGTCGACGTTGCCCGCGAAGACGATAGGCGGCGCGTAGAGCGCGGTGCCGTCCCCCAGCACCAGCGTCGTGATGCCAGAATCCGTGAGCCGGTCCGCGGCGAACTGCAGCACACCGGTCAGTGGCTGATCGAATACCTGCGCCGGTGCGAGGCCCGCCGGCACCAGATTACCGCTCTGCTGAATCAGCAGCGCGGTGGCCCCTGGCAGCGCAACGCCCGCTCCCTCCATTCCGACCGCTCTCGACACCGCGTTAGCTTGCGGCAGGATCGACAGCGTACCGCCCTGCGCCTGCGCCGCGCCCGGTTGCGCCTTCATCGTGCCGTCGAAGTAGAGACCGCTGGAAGCCGCCAGCGTGATCGAGCCTGCATTGCTCCATACCGGTTGCGTGACGTATCCGCCGCCGGCCTGCAATTGGTCGAAATTCGCCGACGCACCCGATACATTGATCAGCGCACCCGCCTGCGCGACCACGTACCCCGAATCGTCCGAAATCGTGACCGAACCACCTGGCAGCACCTTGCCCGTGTCCGGCACGACCGTCGTCGATCCCTTCCTGACCGGCGCCGCCAGCGGATTGCCCAGCGCCACGCCCGCCACGTCCAGTACCGCGTCCGGCCCAAGCCACACCGATTTGCTCGCGCTCGTGAAGCCGCCGCTCGCGGTGTACTGTCCGGTCAATTCATGTCCTTGCGGCAATGCATCCGCCGTCAGCGCGATCGAACCGCCCGGCGCGATCAGCGAACCCGATACCGTCACCTGCGTGGGCGAGCCTAGCCCGATGCTCGCTCCTGCGTCGCCGACGATCGATGCGTGCTGCCCCACGCTCACACTGCCGGTCACGCCGGGATAGACGGGAACCGGTTCGGTGACGCCTGGCTGGCCGTTGTTTTGCCACGTCAGATAACCGCCCCCCGTCATGACCAGGTTCGTCGGCTGGCGATGATAGGCATCGAGTGTCCCGATCGTCGTCAGACCGCCTGCCGACAGGTCGGCGCCGCTCGCTGCCTGCTGCAACGCCGGCACGTCCGGAATCAGGTTCTGCTGCGTCAGCATGACTGTCGAGCCCGGTGCGACGGTCGCATCGAACAGCGCATTCAACACGTATTTGCCAAAACCTTGCCGTGCAAAGAAATCGACCGGCAGCACCGTCGCCCAGGATGGCGCCGCGGCCGGATCGCCGCCGATCTGGAAACCCGGCGTCTGCAGCGTCAACGTGCCGCCTGCTGAAAAGCCGAAGCCCAGAATCGTTCCATCCAGTTGCAGCCGATCGTCGGACGGCAATTGGGCAGGAAAACCGAGCTGCCCGACAAAGGTACGTAGCGACACGTTGCCGCCGCTGCCGACCGGAATGCCGTTGCTCATCATCAGTTGGCCGTTCGCCTGCATCTGGCCGCCGCTCGATACGTCGATCACGCTACCTGGTTGCAGGTCGATGCCCGCCCCCGACAGCGTCACGCTTCCGCCGTTGATGAACTGGCTGTTGCCCGGTGTCGTGCCCGCTGCGGTCTGCACGTCGTTGTTGACCCACTGACCCGCCGTGCTGATCACAGCGTTCGGGCCGGCCGTGATGTTGCCGCCGGCCGAGATCGAAATTGTGCCCGACGGCACGACCATGGCCCCGGCCACGAGTGCGTTGCCCGACGACGCGCTGAAATTGAAGCTGCCGCCGGGTTGAAGCTTGAGCTGCGCACCGTCGGCCACCACGAGCCCCTTGCCGCCGGTCTGGTCTTCGGTGATGTTCAGTTTCGCGAATCCGCCTGCGTTCAGCGTGCTCAACGGGATCACGGTCGTGGCCAGCACGTTGTCCGGGTCAGTGCCCGACAGCGCGCCGAGCGCGACCGGATCGAGCCGCGTGTCGATCGAAAACGCGGGTGACAGACTGCCCAGTTGCGGCGCAGCATCCTGCAGGATCACGAGGCCCGATGTGCCGGTGGTGCCCGTGCTGACGCCCTGCGCGCCCTGTGTCAACCCGGCGAGGTTGCCCGACGCGGCCAACGACAGCGCAGTCGATGGATCACGCCCGAGGTTGAACGTGCCGCCCGACGGCTCGGCATCGCCCTGCACCTGCTTCGATCCGGCAAACGACTGCGCGCTAACGTCGCCGTCGAGCACCAGCGCCTGCGTCGCATACAGATCCAGCGTCCCGGCATTGCCGCCGACGATGAAGTCGCCCGCGTAGACGCCTGCGTTCAGTAGCGGGTTGTACCAGGTCTTCGTCACGCCCCAGCGCGGGTGCGATTCAATGAACTCGCCGGCGATGCCCACATACCTGTCGTACGGGCTCGCCTGCCCTATCGGCACGATCGCGCCGTTCGCGTCGACGAGCCGCGTCGTATTCACCATCCCGCCGTCGTAGTGCACGTAGCCGCCGTTCAGGTTCATCGACGAACCGGCGGCCGTCATCACTTCGTTACCCGACAGCGTGATCGTGCCGCCGTTCGTCAGCAACTGGTCGACCGTGCGCGGAATCAGGTTTACATAACCCGACAGGTTCAGGATCGGACTGCCGACCCACTGCACGCCGTCGCTGCGCGTGCCAGACAGCGTGCTGTCGACCACCACGCCCTTCAGGCCGAACAGGAAGCTGTTGCGCAGCAGCGGCGAATCAGCAAGTTCGTTCTGACCGATCCGCTCGACCGTCAGCAGCGTCTGCGCAATCGGCAGCTCGACGTTCGCGAGGCCCGATACGTCGATCGTCGCGCCGTCATCGACGTAGATGCGGCCCTGCATCGCGGTTTGCCCGGGCGGCGTCGCATCGTGCGCCGCCGACGGCGTCAACGCGACCACCGTCACGTTCGAGCCTGGCGCCTCGATCAGCGAACCGCCCTCGAGCCACACCGCACCCGCCGTCATCGCGATGCTGCCCGGCGTGAAGACCGTGCCCGGCGCCGACGTCGCCGTCTGCCCGTTGTTGTCCGGCAGCACCGCCGTCACTGAATCGGGACCGAAGCTCAGCAGCCCGGCGCGGTGCGTGTCGGCCGCTCCCGCATTCCCACCGGTGTAACCAACGGGCTGCCCACCCGTGTACGACTGCCCCAACGGATTGTTCGAACTGTACTCATCGACCGTCGAAATCGTGATCGTGCCCGGCGTATTCACGCTGGTCGTCACGCCGACCACGCCGTTCTGCGCGACGCGACTACCCAGCAGGTTCACGTTGCCGCGCGCGGCCTGGACGATGCCCGTGTTGGTCAACGTGCCGGCCGGCGTCACGTCCGTTTGCTGCAATCCACTCCCCGTCACGAGTTGACCACTCAACTCCGGCAACAGCACCTGCGGGCTGTTCGGATTCGGCCGAAGGCTCACGCCCACGCCCGCGGCCAGCACGACCTGGCCAGCGGTCGCCGTGATGCTCCCGCCATTGTTCACGTTCGGCGCCGCCACCAGCACGAAGCCGCCGTCGCTGACCGTGCCGTTCGCGTGCGTCGCGATCGACGCACCCGGCTCGATCGTGACGTCGCCCGGCATCGGGTACGGGTTCGACTCGCTGACCGTGGCCAGATTGCCGAGCCCGAGGATCTCGTTCGGCACGTTCGCATTGGACGGCGTGGTCAGGTTGGTCGCCTCGGGGCTGGCCAGCCCGCCCGTCGTGCCGGCCGGCATGCTCAGGAACAGCTTGTTGCTCGCGACCACGTCATCGGGTGTCTGCACCAGATGATTGTTCATGTTCAGCAGATCGAGCGACGATGCAACCAGCGAATGGACGTTCACCTGCGAGCCCGCGCCGAACAGCACGCCGTTGCGGTTGATCACGTACACCGCACCCTGCGCGGTGACGTTCCCCAGAATCTGGCTCGGCCGGCCGCTCGGATCGTTCACCCGGTTCAGCACCGCCCAGTTGTTCGCGCCGTTCGTCTGCGTGCCCGCCGACTGGTCGAAGTTCAGCGTCGTCTGACGCCCGACGTTCATCGTCTCCCACGTCAGCACCGCGTTCTGGCCCGTCTGCTTCACGTCCACGTTCACGTGGCCCGACGCATCGACGTTTTGCGTCGGCGCGTTCGCGTTGAACCACAACACTGGATTGTTCGGGTCGTTCGTCGCGCCCGCCGCCACCTGCAACCCGCCCGGCGTCAGACCGTTCGGCACGGTCGACGGCAGCGCCGCTGCGGCGGCCGCCGCGCTCTGCTGCGCGGCGATCTGTGCGGCCACCGCCTGCGCCGCGTGCCCGAGGTTGCGGATCGACGGCTGGCTCGCCTGCAGCGCCTGCTGCGGCGACACGCCGAGGTTCGCCGCGCCCGGCAACCCGCCCGCACCCGCCGCGCCGCCGCCCGGCGCGCGCGCCGCCACCTGCCCCAGATTCATGATGCCCGCCGCGTGCGCGTGCACCGGCGCGATGGCCGCGATCATCAACGCGATTGCGTGGCACAGCGGCCGGAGATTCGCCCGCAGGCAGGCCGGTGAGAGGGAGACCGTTTGTTGAACGCGCACACGTGCTGCCATTGTCGACTGTCCCGAATACAAAGAATGGACCGCCGGATCCGGCAGGCGGCCGCCGCACGGCCGGCAAACGCAGCCGCGACGACACCCGCCCGGATCGGTCGGTAAATGTGCCAAAGGTACGGACTCGACGTGGCAGATGCGTTTCGGGTGTTACGGACGATTCCGGTCGTCAGGAAAGGTACGTACCTTTTTAGGGCCGTCCGGATCCGCGCCGTTCAGCCGGCCGCGTCCGTACCCACATCAAACGTCGCCGGCATGCGCGGGCCTTTCATCGATGTGTCGCGCCAGCGCCTGCCCGACCCGCTCGATCACGGCGGGCCAGTCGCCCGGCTTGTCCTGGCGGAACAGTCGCGCGGTCGGATACCACGGGCTGTCTTCCCGCTTCAGCAGCCAGCGCCAGTCAGGCACGCGCGGCAGCAGCACCCAGACCGGCTTGCCGAGTGCACCGGCCAGGTGCACGACCGACGTGTCGACCGAAATGACCAGATCGAGGGACGCGATCAACGCCGCCGTATCCGCGAAATCCCGCAAATCGGCGCCGACGTCGAGCATGCCGCTGTCGGCCAATGCCGCGGTGTCCCGCTCGCGTACCTGCTGGTGCAGGCTGACGAACCTCGCGCGCTGCGAATACAACGGCGCGAGCGCCGCCAGCACGATCGAGCGGTTCATGTCGTTGTTGTGCGTCGGATTGCCGGACCACGCGAGCCCGATGTTGAGCGGTCCAGGCCGCGCGCCCTCGCCCAGCCTGCGCGCCCAGGCCCGCACGCGCGCGACGTCCGCGCGCAGATACGGCACCGGTGCGGGCAGGGTCGCCAGGTCGGTGCCGAACGCCAGCGGCAGGCTCAGCAACGGACATTGCAGATCGAAGGCCGGCAACGGCTCGCCAATCGCGACGAGTTGCGGGCTGCCCTGAAGCGACGACAACAGCGCCTTCAACGCGGGTGGCACCTCCAGCACGACATGCGCGCCACGCGCCTCGACGAGACTCGCGTAGCGGCAAAACTGCAGCGTGTCGCCGTAGCCCTGCTCCGAATGGAGCAGGATCGTCTTGCCGGCAACGGGTTCGCTCCCGGACCAGGACGGCCGGTGAGCGTGACGGCGGGACCGGGTGGCGTCAGGATCCACCCAGCGGTATTCGTATTTCTTCCAGCCTTGCTCAAAATCGCCGATCAGCAGCCGGCAATAGGCTTCCTCGTGATGCCCCGCGTCGTTGTCGGGCGCCATCGACTGCATCCGGCGGTAACAGTCGAGTGCGTCGTCAAAGCGCAGCAACTGCTGCATGGCGCCGCCCCGCAGCGCCCAGCCATCCGCATCGGCCGGCTCGACTTCGGCGGCCGCCGCGTAGCTCGCGAGCGCGTCGTCGTAGCGACCCAGTTGCTGCAACGCGTGTCCGCGGCTCATCAGCAGTTGCGCATTCGCGCCGATCCGCTCGAGCGCGCCGTCGTAGCTGTTCAATGCGTCGGCATAGCGGTCCAGCATCCGCAACGCGACGCCCTGATTGCTCAGCGCCACCAGCAGGTCCGGATGCCCGGCGAGCGCCTGCGCATACGCGTCGGCCGCTTCCGCATGGCGGCGCAAGCCCTGCAGCGCGTTGGCCCGCCCGAGCCCGGCACCTGCATGGTCCGGCGCGCGCGCCCTGATGCGCTCGCACCGCTCGAGCAGTTCCTCATAGCGGTGCAGCAGGTCGAGCGCAACGCAGCTTTGATACAGGATGTCGACGTCGTCCGGCTTCACGTCGAGCGCCTGATCGAAAGCGGCCAGCGCCTGCGCATCATGCCCCAGCGCCAGCAGCATCGCCCCGCACTGCGACAGCAACTCGGGCACGCGCGGCCGAATGACCAGCGCGAGCCGATAGCTGCGCAACGCGTCGTCGTGCCGGCCGAGATCGCGCAGCGCATGACCGCGATTGGTATGGGTCGCGAAATCGTTCCCGGAAATCGCCAGCGCGCGATCGAAGCTGATCAGCGCATCGGCGGGACGGCCGAGCGCGCGCAGCGCATTGCCGCGGTTGCTCCACGCCTCGGCGAGCGCCGGGGCAATGGCCAGCGCCTGCTCATAGGCCTTCTGCGCGTCGGCATGGCGTTCGAGCGCGAGCAGCGCGTTGCCGAGGCTGACGTGGGCGGCGGCATGCCGCCCGTCGAGCCGCAGCGCTTCCCGCAACGGTTCGAGCGCGGCTTCATGGCGCCCGAGCTTGACGAGCACCAGCCCGTGGTTGGCGAACGCCCATGCGTAGCGCCGTTCGCTCCGCAGCGCGCGCGCCATCAGGCGCTCGGCCTCGACCCAATCGCCCCCCTGGTCGCAGGCCACGCCGAGCAGCAACAACGCTTCGGTATTCCCGGGATCGATCGCGAGCACGCCGCGATACAGCGGCTGTGCATGCGCGAACTCGCCGCGCTCGAGCAACGCGCGCGCCCTTTGCAGCGCATCTCGTATCGCCGCGCCCATCACGGCGGCACGTCCGCCCGTGAGGTCCGTCGCGTCCGCATCGGATGCCGCCCGGCCCCCGCCGCGGATCCTATCCTCGTGCCGCTTCGCGTGCGCCATCGCTCCTCCGCTCAGGTCGGTATCGCGGCCGGCACCGCATTCGGCAACGACTTCAGCGCCGCTCCGATCCGCTCGAACACGTCGCCCCACTCGCCTGCACGCGACTGCCTGAACAACCGCGCGCTCGGATACCACGGACTGTCGTCGCGATCGAGCAGCCAGCGCCAGTCGGGCAGGAACGGCAGCATGATCCACAACGGCCTGCCGAGCGCGCCGGCCAGGTGAGCGACCGACGTATCGACGCTCACGATGCAGTCGACGCATGCCATCAGCGCGGCCGTATCGGCAAACGATCCGAGTGCGTCGCCGAAGTGCCGGATGGGCGACGCGTCCAGCACCGGCCGGTCCTCGTCGCGCACGACCTTCTGGATGCTGATCCATTCGACGTCGTCGGTCAGCAGCGGCAGCAGATGTTCGAGCAGGATCGAGCGATTGTGGTCGTCCAGGTGATTCGGGTTGCCCGACCACGCGATACCGACGCGCGGACGCGTCCGCTCGCCGAGCGTCGCCTGCCATGCCGCGATCCGTTCGGGGCTCGCGCGCAGATAGGGCACGTCGGCCGGAATCGACGCAGAATCCGTGCGAAACACCAGCGGCAGGCTCAGCAACGGACAGTGAATATCGAACGGCGGCAACGGTTCTCCATAGCCGACCACCTCGTCGACGCCCTCGACATCCGCCAGCACCGACTTCAGCGCACCCTGCACCTCGATGACGACGCGCGCGCCGAGCGCCTTGACGAATTTCGCGTAGCGGCAGAAATGCAATGTGTCGCCCAGCCCCTGTTCCGCGTGCAGCAGGATCGTCCGGCCGTCGATCGATTCGTTCCCCAGCCACAGCGGCTGCGCGAACGCGCGCTTGTGTGCGCCAACCTGATCTTCGCGCCAGCGCCATTCGTATGCCGGCCAGCCGCGCTCGAAATCGCCCATCTGCAGATAGACGAACGCCTTCGTGAAGTTCGCGGCGATGTTCTCCGGATCCAGCGCGACCACACGGTCGTAGGCCATCAGCGCTTCGTCGTGACGCATCATCGAGCGCAGCACGTTGCCGCGCTGATAATGAGCCAGCTGGTCGGCCGGGTCGAGCGCGAGCACGCGGTCATAACCGGCGAGCGCGTCCGCGTAGCGGTGCAAGCGCTGCAGGATGCGCGCGCGCGTAAACCACGCCAGCGCATAGCCAGCGTCGATCTCGATGGCCCGATCGCAGCTCGCGAGCGCTTCCGTCTCGCGCCGCATGCGCGTCAGCGTTCTGGCGCGATTGCACAGCACCTCGATGAATTGCGGCGCCACGTCCAGCGATGCGTCGTAGCTCGCCAGCGCATCGGGATAGCGCGCAAGCCCGAACAATGCGTTGCCGCGATTGGCAAGCGCCCCCGCATGCGCGGCATCCAGCGCCAGCACGCGATCGCAGCGCGCGAGCGCATCCACGTAACGGCCGATGCGCTCGAGCATCACCGCGCTGTTGTACAGCGCGTCGATGAAATCCGGCTGCCCGGCGATCGCTTCGTTCAGGCTGGCCAGCGCCTGGTCGAGCCGGCCGAGATCCGCGAGCGTCAGCCCCTGCATCAGCAGCATTTCCGCGCTGTTCGGCGTCACCGCCAGCGCGTGCGCATAGTGTTCGAGCGCTTCGTCGAACCGGCGCAGGTCGCGCAGGATCCGCGCGCGCTGCCGGTGCGCGTCGAACGCGCGGCGATCGACCGCCAGCGCGCGGTCGCATGCGTGCAGCGCATCCGCATGACGCTGCAGCGCATGGAGCGCGGCCGCCTGCCGCCACAGCGCTTCGATCAGCGTCGGCGCATGTTCGAGCAGCCGGTCGTACGCGACGACGGCTTCGGCGTGCTGCCCGAGGTCCGCGAGCACGCCGGCGCGCAGCAGCAACGCGCGCAGATGCGCGGGATTGAGCGTCAGCGCATGGTCGAGCCGCGCCAGCGCTTCGTCGCGGCGGCCGAGACCGACCAGCACCGAGGCGTGATTGGCGAGCGCGAGCGCCGACGGTGCGCGCGCGATCGAACGCGCGATCGCCGCGTCGGCGTCCTCCAGCCGGCCGTGCTGAAAATGCAGCACGCCCAGCAGATGCCATGCGTCCACATGATCCGGATCGACGCCGAGCACTTCGCGATAACCGAGTTCCGCGTCCGGCAATGCGCCGCGCTCGTGCGACGCGCGTGCGCGTCGCAACATGTCGTCGATCGTCGCCGACGCATTCCGTTCGTCCGCGCGCGCCGACGCCGACCGCGACCGCGCTTCGCGCTGCGAGCCGCTACCCGCCCGAGACCCCATTGTTCCTCTCCCGGGCGTCTGTCCGCCCTTTGCACCTTGTGTCATCCGGCTAAATCAGACCGGCGATTTCCGCCCGCACCGCGTCGATCACGTCCGGCCAGCGCCCCGCGGCGGGTTGCCGAAACAGTCGCGCAGCGGGATACCACGGGCTGTCGTTGCGCTCGCTCATCCATCGCCACTCGGACAGATGGGTGACGAGGATCCAGACGGGACAGCCGAGCGCGCCGGCCAGATGCGCGACGGCGGTATCGACGGACACGACCAGATCCAGCGAGCGGATCAGCGCCGCCGTATCCGAAAAATCACGGAGTTCCACGTCGAAGCTGTCGATCGGCGCCCGTTCGAGCAGCGCCGCGTCGCGCGCGTGCACGACCTTCTGCAGGCTGATCCATTCGACGTCGAGATCCAGCAGCGGCATCAGTTCGGCCAGCGCGATCGACCGGTTGCGATCGTTGCGGTGTTCCGGGTTGCCTGACCACGCGAGGCCCACGCGCAGGCTGCGCCGCGCGCCGAGCCGGCTCTCCCAGTCGCGCACCAGGCCCGGATCCGCCTGCAGGTACGGCGTCTTGCCGGGAATGGTCGCGGCGTCCGTCTGGAATGCGAACGGCAGGCTGAGCAGCGGACAGTGAAAATCGTGGGCCGGCAACGGCTCGCCGCGCGCGACGACCTGCGCGGGTCCGCGCAGCGACGCCATCAGCGAGCGCAGTGCCGGCTGGACCTCCAGCACGACCCGCGCGCCCGCGTCGGCGAGGCGTTCCGCGTAACGGCAGAACTGGATGGTGTCGCCGAACCCCTGCTCCGCATGAATCAGGATCGTGCGGCCGTCGAGCGACTCGGTGCCGGTCCAGCGCGGCCGGGCGAATACGCGATCGCGATGTTCGGATTTCGGGTCGCGCAGCCGCCATTCGTATTTCGGCCAGCCGCGCGCGAAGTCGCCGTTCCGCAAATGGATGAAGCCCTGCGCGAAGTGCGCGTCGACGTAGTTCGGCTCGAACGCGATCGCCTGGTCGAACGACGCCAGCGCGTCGTCGAACCGCAGCATCTCGAGCAGCACGCTGCCGCGGTTGAACCACGCCATCGCGTACTTCGGGTTGATCGCGAGCGCACGGTCGAACGATGCCAATGCCGCGTCGTAACGGCGCAGGTCCTGCAACACGTTGCCGCGATTGCACCAGGCTTCCGCGAATGCCGCGTTCGCGGCCAGCGCGGCGTCGTAGCACTGCAACGCCGCATCGTGACGTTCGAGCTGCCGCAACGCGGTGCCCTGATTGCACAGCACGTCCACCGCGCCGGGCTCGATGTCGAGCGCGCGCGTGTAGTCGGCGAGCGCGTCTTCGTACCGTTTCAGGTGCAGCAGCGCATTGCCGCGGGTCGCATGGGCTTTCGCGTGCCGCGGATCGAGCGTCAGCACCCGGTCGCAGCGCTGCATCGCTTCTTCCGCGCGCCCGAGCCGCTCCAGCGCGACCGCGCTGTTGTACAGCGCCTCGACGGAATCCGGCTGCGCCGCGATCGCTTCGTTGAAACTGGCGAGCGCTTCCTTCGGCCGGCCGAGCTCGACGAGCGTGCGGCCCTTCACCGACAGGATGTCCGGATGGTTCGGCGCGAGCGCCAGCGCGCGCTCGTAGTTGAGCAGCGCATCGGCGGGACGCTGCAAGTCCCGCAGCACGTTTCCGAGGTTGTACAGCGATTCGAACGAACGCGGATCGACGGTCAGCGCACGCTCGTATGTGTCGAGCGCATCCTGCAGCCGGCCCAACGCACGCAGCGCCGCGCCGCGATTGCACAGCGCATCGAACAGCAACGGCGACGCGTCCAGCGCGCGATCGTAATCCGCCAGCGCCGCCGCGTACCGGCGCACGCCGATCATCGTGTTGCCGCGGCGCACCAGCGTCGCCACGTGGTGCGGATCCAGTTGCAACGCCGCCTCGAAATTCGCCAGCGCCGCGTCGAGGTCGCCGTCCGCCGCCGCCAGCACGCCGAGGTCCGACAGCATGGCGGCGTCCGGCGCGATCGACACGGCGCGGCGCATCAACCGTTTCGCGTCGGCCGTGTTGCCGCGCTGATGCTGCAGCACGCCATACAGGTGCAGCGCGTCCGCGCGATCCGGCTCGTTCGCGAGCACGCCCTCGTATTCGCGCGCCGCGTCGTCGAACCGGCCGGCCGCGTGCCAGTCCCGTGCACGGGACAGGTTCGCCGCGCGGCTCCGGCTGTCGGACGCACCGGCGGCCGACGCACCTGCCGCCGCGTGATGCGGGTACTCAACCGCCATCTTCGCCCCCTCGTCGTGTTGCACAGCGCCACCTCTCGCCCGAAGCGATCGCTCCGGGTAGTGGCACGTTCCTGCATCAGACTAGCGGGCGCGCGACAACACGCGTATGACGAATGTTACGGACCATTTCGGCCGGCACGACGGACGCGGCGTCGCGGTGGGCCTGCGTCGATCGGCAGGCATCGCGGAAATGCCGTCGGCGCAAATTCTTCGTGTTCGAAGCGATGTTGCGCTGTCGCAATGAAACCGGATAATGCGTTCGGGTCATCCACGAGCGGCTTGCGAATCATGCACGACACGAGCGTATCGCTGACGACACCGTTCGTCACGGAAGACAACAACCTGTGGTTCTCCGCATACCACCTCGGATGGGGCTACACCGCATTCGAGATTCCTCACGAAGTCGCACGCCGGACACTGGGCGCGACGGACGCCGGCGGCCCGCACCTGGCACGGGTCTTCGCGCGCGAGATCGACAGGATTGCGCTGGCCGTCACGAACCGCGGCTTTTCCGCCGACGGCAAGCGCGTGCCGCTCGGCCCGGCGGACTTCTAACGTCCGCTGCGCGTGTGCGCCGACGCCCTTTTCATTCCCCGCACAGGATCCCGGCCTCCAGCGTCGCCGCGCGCGGCCCGCGCGCCTGCATCGGCTCCAGTTGCGGCGCGTCCGATTCGCTGAACGGCACGCCGGACGTGCGCAGGAAGGCCTTGATCGGATCGCCGCGGATCGCGATCACATAGCTTGCCGCGTCCGAGCGCGTCGCGACCGATCGCGCATCGTCGCCAGCCACCGTCGCGCGGTCGGTGATCAGCCCGATCACCCGGCCCGCCTGATCCAGCACCGGCGCACCGCTCGCGCCGTGGGTCGCGGCCGACATCAGCGTGAACTCGTCCGAGACATCGCTGCGCGCGTCGGCGCGCGTGAACGCGTTGTACAGCGTCGTCGCGCGATCCGGCATGTGCCGCAGCACGTCATAACCCGCCGCGAACACCGGCTGCGCCGCATGCACGTCGGCGCGCCGCGCGAAGCTGGCCGCCAGCAACGGCCGGATCGTGCTCGTGACCACGGCCAGATCCCGGTCGCGGCTCACCGCCTTGACCGTCGCCCGTGCGACGCGCGCATCCTTGATCACGAACAGCGTCCGGCACGCGTCGACGACATGACGCGCGGTCAGCAGGTCGCCATCGTCGTTGACGAAGAAGCCCGTCGCGTTGGCCTCCAGCGCGAACGCGTCGATCCGCTTCGACGGCGCGTTCATCACCGGCTCGCGCGTCGTCTGGGCCACCGCGGCGACGGCGAACAACAGCGCCGCCGCCGATGCCGTGCGCAGCACGCGCTTCATTCAGGTGAGCCGACGCCGGGCGAGTCGCGCCAAAGCGGCCGGCCGGGCCGGATCCGGTGCTTTGCCGACCGATCGCACGCGTCGAACCGCGCATGCGGACCGGATCGTCTTTGCGCATTCGTTTCCGGATTGCCGCCGCCGCACCGACGACGGCACGGGCGTCCGGCAGATGACGTACCGGCGCGCCGCTCGCGACCGCCGTGTCGCGCGTCATCCACGTCGACCGGTGCGCGATCCGCCTCCGTGATCGCGGCGATCGTTGCCAGGCCGTTGCGCATCGCCCACCTCCGTCCGCTCATGCGGAAATGCCCTCATAACAACAAGACGGATCGGGCGATGCCATCCCGCATCAGAGCCTGCCGACCTTGATCGCCCTCCCCAGCTTCGCCTGCTCGCCCGGATTCAGCAAGGTTCGCTGCGCGTCGCCGACCGCGCCGACCCCGAGCACGGCCACCGAGCTGGACGCGTCGTAGCCGAGCTGCTGCGCGCCGCGGCGCCTGCGCTTGTCATCGCCGCCCGGGTCGCCGAAGCCCTCGACCTGCACCGAGATCGTCCAGCGTCGCTGATTGCCGCCCGCCGCGTTGTTCCTTGCGAGGTCCTGCGCCATCTGGCTCGCCGCCGATGCCGCCGAACTCGCCGCGGTCAGTGCGCCCGTGTTCACCGCCTGCACCATCGGGATACCGGTCGCCTTGCCCGTCACCTGGATGTTGTCCGCGTTCGCCACCCTCAGCGCCGCCACGTTCAGGTTGCCCGCACGAATCCCTGCATCGCCCGCATCCACCGTGCCGCGCGGCGCGATCAGGTTCACCGTCCCCGCCGCCACGCCCGGCAGCGACTGCAACGTCGCGATGCCCGCGCCCGTCACTTCGCCGCGCGCGTCGACCGTGCAGTAATGGTTCGCATCGCACACGTACTGCGGCGCGGGCGTATCGGCTGACGACTTCGCGCCTTTGCCCGCGTTGATGTCGCCGTTCGAACTCCAGATCGTCATGTCGCCGCCCTGCTCGGTGAAGATCCGGCTCTGCGCGAGCAGCACGCTCTGATCCGTGAAGATGTTCACGTCGCCCTTTTCCAGCGTCAGGATGCCCATCGTGCCGGGGCCGGCGACGACGCTTCCGCTGCTGTCGACGATCTGCGGCGGCGCCGACGTGCTGCCCACCAGCGCCTGCCCGCCCGGCCCGAGGATCGAGATGTTGCCGCCCTGCTGGGTCTGGATCGTCGTGCTGCGGATATCGAGGTTGCCAGTGCTCACCGGCTGGTTCGCGCCATTGCCTCCGCCGTCGAGGTGGTTCGCCGTATAGCCGAGCGAGGCCGGGAACAGCGTGTTCAACGCTTCGTAGCCGCGCGCGTACTTCTGGTAATACGCACTGGCCGGATTGTTGTAATCCTCGCCGACCTGCGTCAGCACGCTGAACAGCACCTTCTCGGCGAAGAACTGCTGCACGTATGACGGCAGCGCCTGGAATTGCTTCCACGCATCATCGGCCGTCATCTGGCTCACCTTCGCCAGCGCGTCCTGCTTGTCCCTGGCCAGCCCGGTGTCGACGATCTGCCCGGCGTCGTAGTCCTGCATGAACGCGATCAGCGCTGGCGTCGCGCCCGGCACGCCGGCCACCGCGCTGCCCGGCGCGATGTAGGTCGAGATGAACCCTTGCAAATCGACGCCGGGCCCGACGCCGAACAGCACGTTCACGTTCGCGCTCTCGTGCGGCAGGTTCGGATTGTTCGCGTTGCCGATTGCGTCGATACCGGCAAAGAACGTGCCGAGCGAGCCGGTGTTCCCCTGCGCGTTGTAGAGCTGCACCGGGTTCGTCAGCGGGCCAATGTTGCGCCCGGCCTGCACGTCGAACCAGCCCGGTCCGCCGAGCGCCAGCACCGGTATCGCGCCTGCGTTGAACGGCAGCGGCGTGTCGTAGATGTCGCGGCCGGCCACCACACGCGTCACGTCCGAGCTGCGCAGGTTCTGGCCGAACAACGCGAGGTTGACGATGTCCTGCCCGGCCTGCAGCAGCGCGGGCTTGTCGATCGACAACGTGACGAGATTCCGGTAAAAGCCGCTACCGGACGCATCGGCCATGCCGTTCACGATACTGCCGTCCAGGCTGTAGATCCGCGCGGGCGTCGTGTCGTCGCCGTGCAGTGCGCCAGGCGCATGGGAACCGAGCGTCGTACCCATCAGCGCGGGAACCGTCGCAGTCGGGTTCGTCGGCGACGGCATCATCGCCGGATCGGCGTCGGACATCCCGAACTGGTTCGACAGCGCCGCATCGTTCACGTACCTCGCCGCGATGTTGGACAGATGCACCGACTGATCGGCGATCAGGCTCAACTGTCCGATCGCGGACGGATAGAGCGTGCCGCCCGTTTCGATGTCGATGCCGCCGCTGAATGCCGTCAGGTTCACGCTGGCGGGCAGCACCCCGTTCGTGCCGGTCAACAGGCCGCCGATCGCGCCGAGCCGGACGTCGCCGGTCGTGGACAGCACGTTCACCGCGGAAGTCGGCGAGTAGCCCTGGCTGTCGGCGTACTGCAAATAGTTCGCGAGCGTGATGTTCCCGGACGGCACACCGCCGGCCTGCGGGAACGCGTTCGAATACGACGGATCGAGCACCGCGCCGAGCTCGACGCCCTGCCGCGCGGTCACGTCGAACACGCCGTCCTGCGTCGCGAGGATTGTCGACACGCCCACCGGGCCTTGACCGGTGACGCGCGACGGCACCGCGATATCCGGCCCGATGCGGCCGCCGGCCGCGATCGTTCCGGTTCCC
Source organism: Burkholderia sp. JKS000303 (assembly GCF_002563755.1). NCBI lineage: Bacteria > Pseudomonadati > Pseudomonadota > Betaproteobacteria > Burkholderiales > Burkholderiaceae > Burkholderia > Burkholderia sp. JKS000303. The sequence continues at coordinate 3,413,548 of NZ_PDBZ01000001.1, read as the reverse complement.
TTCGCGACGAAGTAGGTGCCGCTCAGGATGCTGTCGCCGGCGTGCACCGTCAGGTTGCCGCCGCCGACGGTGACCGGCTTGCCACTGCCGTCCAGGTACCACGTGGTCGGCAACGATACGGCCAGGTCCGAGATCGTGCCGCCCGCGCTGACCGACACGTTGCCGCCGACGCTCATCACGCCCTGGCCGAACGCGCCGAAGTCGATCGACGTGCGCGTCAACGGCGCGAACGCACCTTGACCGTTGGTGATGCCCGGCGAGATCTGCATCCACTGCCACCAGTACTGGCTGATGCTGTTGCCGGCCAGGCCCGTCACCGTGCCCGTCGCGTCGGTCACGTATTCGACGCCGTTGATGTTGCCCTGCGCATGAATCGTGATGTCGCCGGCCGAGTCCGGATTGACGGCCGGCGTGACCAGGATGTCCTGCCGTCCCGAGCCGCCGCTCATCAGCGCCGCGACGATACCCTGCGGCGGCTCCGTCTGCGCCGGTGCGCCGGCCGCATAGACGACGCCGGGCGCGATCGGGTCCGCCAGCGTGAATGCGTTGCCCGCCGCCACGTCGATCGAGCCCGTGCCGGTGCGGATCGTCGTCGGCTGCAGCAGCGTGAGCCCGTTCGAATCGACGTAGGCCGTATGCTGGCTCAGCGTCACGTTGCCGCCCGACGCGCTGCCGGCACCGGACATCCCGATCGGTTGCATCGCGAGCGGATTGGCGCTCGCGACGTCGGCGCCGGCGACGATCCGGTACGACGCACTCTGGCCGCCGAGCAACGACGCGAAACTGATCGGCAACGGGTTGTCGGGCGTTGCGACACTGGCCGGCAGATTGCCGGGCAAGGTCCCGATATTGAGCCCCGTGTACGGGATCGACAACGGTGCGGTCGGCGCGTAGAAGAAGCTGTACGCGTTCTTCGGATTCACGAACGGCGACGGCAGCGATTTCGTGCCGGAGACCTTGTCCAGATAGCGGTCGTAGACGGCCAGGTACTGCCCGTAATCGCCGGGATTCGATGAAAAATCCGGTGGTGTGGGTGTGCCGAACTTCTCGATCAGGACGGCCCCGTTCCGGACTACCCCGGCGACGGACGTCGTGTTGTACCCCCACAGCCAGCTATCCGCCCCGCCGAAGTACGCCGTCAGATAATCCTGATACGACGCGTAGTTCGCGCGAACGGGCGCCGCGACATGCAACGGGGACCACGGCAGCATATGGAACTCATAGCGTCCGCTGGCCCAGTTGCCGTAATACGTTCCCCACGCATTCGCGTACTGGAGATAGTCGGAATAGTATTCCGCGGACTGATTCGTGAGCGGTGCGCTCAGTGCGAGATTCGGGTCGTGCAGCGGGTTCGTCGCGTCGCTGCCGATCCCGGTCAGCGACTGGCTCGTTCCGTCGGTGAACTGCACGGTGATCGACGCCGGATCGTCGACCGACATCAGGCTGTTGTAGAGCGTCAGCGCATCGGTATAGGTACCGGTCGCCCCCGCATTCCCCGCCGCCCCCAGGATCGTCGCCACCGTGTTCTGGAAAAAGCCGTCCGTGATGCTCGCCTGCGCATCGAAATCGTTCGCGGCCCGGAACGTCAGCATCGGCGCGATCGTGTGCTGGTAGCGAAAGACGGGGACGATCGTGCCGCTATTGTTCGGCAACCCGGTGCCCAGGTTCCAGTTCGACAGGATCGAGATGTTGCCGCCGTTGATCGCCATGCTCGGATTGTCCAGCTCGATGCCCGGCGCCACGCGGAAATTCGGAATACTCGACGGCTGCCCGGCGAGCGTCGGCCCGTTCGCGCCGAGGCCGTTCTGGACGAAATCCATCAGCGTGCCGGGCACCATCGTCAGCGTGCCGTCGCTCGCCTTGGCGATCTGCCCGCCGTAGTAGGTCTGGTGATCGGCGTTCGGGCTGGTCGGCACGAAGTACGTGCTGTCCATGCCGGGAAAATCGATCGACGCGACGCCGTTGTACAGCGATGCGAGATCGGTCTGGCTACCGGTCAGCGTCGCCTGCGCGCCGGTCGCGTTGTTCGTCAGCGTGCCGCCGCCGTGCCCGTCCGGCGCGAATGCGAACGTCGCGCCGCCGGTGCCCTGCGCGGTGAACGTGCCGGCCAGCAAATGTCCGCTGGCGTCGTACCATCCGGCCGGATCGACGATGCCGTCGAAGTGCTGCGCGCCCGTCGTCGCGTCCGTCGTGCTCCATACCGCATAGGCTTCGAGTGTCGTCGAGCGCGAACCCTTGATCCCGTATTTCGGGTCCGACGGCGCGTTCAGCGTCACGTTGGTCGTGCCGTCCATCAACAGCGGCGCGCGGAAATTCACCGTGCCGCCCGACAGGCCGCCGGCCGTACCGCCCGATACGTCGATCAGTGCGTTTGCGCCCAGCACGATCCGACCGGAGTGGGCCAGATCGATGTTTTCGTAACCGTAGGTCGCGTTGGTCGCGATCGAGTGGCCGTTCGCGTCGACGATCGTCGGATCGAATACCGCACTCGTGCCGATGTTCACCTTGCCCCCGCGCTGGGTCGGGTCCGAGCCGCGCGCGAGCAGCGTGCCTTCGATATCCACGCCGCTGCGGCCGTACAGGTCGATCTCGCCGCCCGCGTTGCCCGATGCGTCGATCGTGCCGAGTACGTTCACGTTGCCGTTCGCGGTGTCCGAGGCGTTGCCCGCACCGCCGTCCGCGGTCAGCGAGACAGCCCTCGCGGTCAGCGCATTGCCGGCCGACAGCGTCAGGTTGCCGGTCTTCGTGTGGACCGTGATCGCGTTGTTCACGCCGCTTGAGGCGAGCGTTTTAGCAAGGGCGTCGAGGTCCGCCGCGCCGCTCGTATCGAGCGACAGCGAGCCGCCCGCATAACCATTCGACGCACCGCCTTTGAGCGTGCCGTTCAGGTTCACGACCTGCTGCGGCGCAGACAACGTCAAACTCCCGGCCGCGCCGCCGCCGGTCGCGCCCGAGAAATCCAGCGTCGAGCCGGATTGCACGTCGACCGTGCCGTGGTCTGCCGTCAATGCGATCGATCCTGCCGGTGCGTACTGCGTCACGTCGAAGAACTGCCTCGATACGCCCGCCGAACTCACCGTCGAGCCGCTGCCGATCGTCAGGTTGCCGCTCGTCGCGTCCAGGCTTACGTTGCCCGCCGGCGCGGCAAGCGTCGCACCGTTATCGGCAATGGTGCCGCCGACGAAGCTCCAGGCACCGCCTACCGGCGTCTTCGTCAATGCGGTGCCGGTTGCGCCATTCAATGTCAGCGCGCCGGTCGTCGTCACCGTCGACGCCGAACTCGTATCGGCCAGATACACCGGCGCGGCGAGCGTCACCGGCAACGCGCCAAAGTCGAACGTGCCCGTATCCTGCCCGACGACCCCGCCCGTCGCGGTCATCGATACGTTTCCGAAACCGCTCAGCGCCTTTGTCCCCGTGCCGAAGTCGATCTCCTTCGCGTTGACCGTCAGCGTGCCGTTGCCGGTGGTCGAGGTCGCGTTCGGTGCACCGGCCTCGTTCGTGAACGCGATCTGCGGCGCGTTCAGCGTCACATGACCGCCATCGCTCGTGAACGTGCCCGCGCTCAAATCGACGCTGTTGCCGAACGTCGCGTTCACATCACCGATGAAACCGATCGCGCCATAGCTGCGCAGCGTGACTTGCTGCGCGTTCGCGAACTGCGCAAGCCCCGCAGGATCGATCACGAAGCCCGGCAGGTTCGCAGCAGCTGCGCCACCAGCGTTCGTGAATGTAATCGCGGAACCATCCGCCGTGATCGCCTTGGCCGACAGCACTGCACTCGGGTCGACCTTCAGGTTACCTGACGAATCAAGCATCAGCGCCTGCCCACCCGCAAGCGTCGCGCCCGCACCGACCGTCAGCAACCCCGAACCCGTGCCACCGGTGCGCGTGAGCGGCGCCATCGCGCCGTTCGACACGCGCAGCAGCGCGCCGTCGCCTGCGATCGCGATCGGCTGATCCTTCGCCGCCGGGTAATCGCCGTCAGCCGCAATCGATGCACCCGCATCGATACGCAGCCCGTTGGCCCCGTTCGGATCCGTGCCGCTCGTATCGGTCTTCGTGACCAACAGGATCTCCGGCCCCTTCAGCGACGTATTGCCGTCGTTCGACACCACGACGCTATTCGCGATCGGCGTGATCGTCACGCCCTTCGTCGTAGCCGTGCGCGTGCCGCCGATCAACAAGCTGCCCGCGTTCAGCGAATCGAGCGCATCTGCGCCGATCTGCAGATAGCCCGCCAGCGCCGCGCTTCCGTTGCCCGTGACCTGAATATCCTGCGACGCGATATCGACCTCGGCCGGCGCACCGCCCGTGACCGCCGCCGTATTCAGCGTCGCCCCGAGCGCGAGCGCCTTCGTCGCGGCCAGCACCAGCTGCCCGCCGTCCATCGGCAACGGCGGCGTCACGTTCCCCTTGCTTGCCGCAAGCGTCGTGAAGAAATGGTTCGCGCGCGTCATCGTGTACTGCGAATACTGCTGCCACACCGGCTCCGACTGCACGTTGAACAGCGTCGGCGTCGCACTGCGGCTGCCCGTCAGCGCATCGGCGAAGTAACCCGCCGTCACCACCGTCCCGTCCGGCAGCACCGCGCTCGCGCCCGGCGCGACGTTGCCGGCCACGCTCGACACCGTCACGCGATACGCGCCCGGCAGCGTCGCATACTTGCCCGGCAGCAGCGTGTAGTAGCCCGCCGCCAGCCCCGGCACGCCCGACAGATACACGGCCTTGCCGATCCCGTCGTTGATGGCGGCCTGGCCGATGCCGAGGGTCTCGGTCGAGGTCGTCGGCGTCCCGTTCGCGGCGACCGCCGGCTGCACGGTTTGCGCGAGCACCGGATCGTACGCCGCGACCGGCGACTGCACGCCCGGCACGATGGCATAGACGTTCCCCGCGCCGGCATTGGTCGGTACGGCCGTCGCGCCCTTGCCGCCCGCATAGCTGACGTTGTATTGCGACAGCACGTCGCGCGTGCCGCCGGTGCCCGGCACCCATTCGACCGCCTGCAGGTCACCGCCGCCGGACAGGTCGATCGTCGCGCCCTTCGCAAGCGTCACACGGCTGCCGTTCACGCCGATGAACTTCGACGGCGGCGCGCTCAGGTCGGGTGCCGTCACGCCCGTGAACGGATTGAACTGCCACTCGACGCCATCCACGGTCGTGCCGTACGGAATGATCGCGCCGTTGTTCGAGACCGACGTGATGCCGCCGTTGGCGAACGTCACCGAGTCGGTCGCGACGAGCGGCAGGTTGCCGAACTGCGCCTGCGTCGCCGCATTCGACGGATCGCCGACGCCGAATGCGATCGTGCCCGACGGCGCGCGCACGGTGCCGCCCTGCACGATGTTCGTCGCATCGACCAGCAGCGTGCCGCCGGCCGACAACGGCGTACCGGACGCACCGTTCGATGCGACCGTGACCGTCGTCGGCGCAGGCAGGCCCGTGACCGGATCGGCCGGCCCGACCGCGTCGACGATGAACGTGCTGCCGGTCGACGGATACACGTCCGCCGCCTTGAACGTCAGGTTGCCGGGCGTATACAGCATGCCGGGCGCCAGCGCGGCCTGGTTGTTCGTTGCAACGCTGGTCGAACTCAACCGGATGTCGCCGCGGCTGTCGAAGTTCGCGTGACCGAAGTTGTTCAACTGAAACTGGTTGCTCAGGTCGATGAACGACGCATTGACGTTCAGCGTGGCATCCGACACCGTCGCGACCGGCGCAAACGGCAAGGATAACGACGTATTCACCGGGCCGGTCACCGCGACATACGGCGCGTCGATCGTCACGTGCGTGCCGAGCGGATGCACAGGCGCTTGCGCGAGCATGGCCGACAGCGCGTTGTCGCGGCCCCACTGCTGCGCCGGCGTCGACAGCAGCGCGTCGAACTGGTCGAGGCCCAGCGCGGCGATCCGGCCGGTATTCAGCGTCACCGATGCAGGCAACGCCAGCGTCACGTCGCCGGCAAACACGATCGGCGGCAACGGCATCGGCAATGACGACGGCGTGCTGTCCCCGAGCACCAGGTTCGCGATGCCCGAGCCGTCCAGGCGGTCGGCGACGAACTGGATCACGCCGGTCGGCTGTCCGATCGCCTGCGCGGTCGTCGGATCGATCGCGGCCGTGAAATCGTCGCCCGGGGCCAGCCCGGCCGGCACGAGCGTCCCGCTCTGCCGCACGACCAGTCCGGTCGCCCCCGGCACGCCGACGCTCTGGCGCGGCAGGATCGTCAGCGTGCCGCCGCTCGCCTGCGCGGCGCCGCCCCGGGCGGACAGCGTTGCGTCCGCGAACAGGCCATATCCGGCGGCCAGCGTGATCGAGCCCGCATCGCTCCACACCGGTTGCGACGCATACGTGCCGTTCGCCTGCAACTGGTCGAAGTGCGCCGACGCGCCGGACACGTCGATCTTCGAGCCGGCCTGCGCGACGACATAGCCGTTGTTGCTCGACAGCGTCACCGCGCCGCCCGGCAAGACCCTGCCGGTGTCCGGCACGCCGATTGCCGCGCCGATCCGGGCCGGCGCGGCGAGCGGATTGGCGAGCGCGATACCCGACACGTCGAGCGTCGCGTCGGCGCCGAGCCACACCGAACGGCTGTCGCTCGGAACGAATACGCCGGATTGCCCCGGCTGCGCGAACACGCCGCCGGTATCGGCGCTCAGCGTGATCGAGCCGCCCGGCGCGACCATCGAACCGAGCACCGTCACCTGCACCGGCGAACCGATGCCGATGCTCGCGCCGGCATCGGCGTGGATCGACGCGCCGGCCGACAGCGTGACCGCGCCGGTCACGCCCGGATACGACGGCATCGTCGTCGGCGAAGCGCGCCACGACACGTAGTTGCCGCCGGTCAGCACGAGGTTCGTCGCCTGCCGGTGATACGCGTCGAGCTGGCCGCTCGTCGTCAGGCCCGCCGCCGACAGGTCCGCGCCGGTGCCCGCCTGCTGCAACGCCAGCACGTCCGGCAGGCGGTTCTGCTGCGTAAGCGCGATCGTCGCGCCGGACGCCACGGTCGTGTCGTAATACGCGTTCAGCACGTACTTGCCGAAGCCCTGCTGCGCAAAGAAGCTCGCCGGCAAATAGACGTCCCACGGCGACGCCGCCGCCGGATCGCCGCCGATCCGGAAACCGAGCGCCTGCAACGTCAGCGTGCCGCCGCCCGCAAACCCTTCGCTCAGGATCGAGCCGCCCAGCGCGACCGTGCCAGCCGTCGGCTGCGCGGTCGGCAGCGCGTGTCCGTGAACGTCGCCATTGCCGTATTGCGAGTACGACGGCGTCGCGTACGTGATCAGCGACACATTGCCGGCCCGCCCCATCGGCACGCCGTTCTGCATCAGCAACTGGCCGTTCGCGAGCATCTCGCCGCCGCTCGACACGTCGAGCACGCTGCCCGGCTGCAGCAGGATCGAACCCGTCGTGTCGGCGTACGTGCCGTCGCTCAGGCCGACCGAGCTTTCGTTCGTCGACAGCGCGATGCTGCCGCCGTTGATGAACTGGCTGTTGCCGGGCGTCGTGCCCGGCTGGGCGCGCACGTCGTTGTTCACCCACTGGCCGGCGGTGCTGATCGTGCCCTGCGGCCCGACGACGACGTTGCCGCCGCTCGCGATCGAAATCGAGCCCGACGGCGCCGACAGGCGCCCGCCGACGTCGACGTCCGCGCCGACCGGCGGGCTGTTGAACGCGATCGAACCGCCCGGTTGCAGGTTCAACTGCGTGCCCGGCGCGACCACGATGCCCTTGCCCGCGGTCAGGTCCTCGGTCACGCTCAGGTTCGCGAAGCCGCCGCGGTTGAGCGTCGCGGCCGGCACGACCATCGTCGTCAGCAGGTTGTCCGGATCAGCGGCGGCCATCGTCGGCGCCGGCGACGCGCTCGCGACGAGCGGCGTATCGATCGAAAACCCCGGCAACAGGTCGGTCAGTTGCGGCGCCTGGTCCTGCACGATCACGAGGCCGGAGAGGCCGGACGGCGCACCACTGGACTGGTTCCACGCCAGGCCGATCACCGCGCCGCTGGCGAGCTTCGGATCGACGCCGAGGTTGAACGTGCCGCCCGACGGCTCGGCATTGCCCTGCACCTGCTTCGATCCGCCGAACGCCTGCGCGGTAATGTCGCCGTCGAGCACCAGCGCCTGCGCCGCATACAGATCCAGCGTGCCCGCATTGCCGCCGACGATGTAGTCGCCCACGTAGACGCCCGCGTTCAGCAGCGGGTTGTACCAGGTCTTCGTCACGCCCCAGCGTGGATGCGACTCGGTGAACTCGCCGGCGACGCCCACATAGGTGTCGTACGGGCTCGCCTGCCCGATCGGCACGATCGCGCCATTGGCATCGACGAGTCGTGTCGTGTTCACCATCCCGCCGTCGTAATGCACGTAGCCGCCGTTCAGGTTCAGCGACGAACCGGCGGCCGTCATCACTTCATTGCCCGACAGGATGATCGTGCCGCCGTTCGTCAGCAACTGGTCGACCGTGCGCGGAATCAGGTTCACATAACCCGACAGGTTCAGGATCGGACTGCCGACCCACTGCACGCCGTCGCTGCGCGTGCCGGACAGCGTGCTGTCGACCACCACGCCCTTCAGGCCGAACAGGAAGCTGTTGCGCAGCAGCGGCGAATCAGCGAGTTCGTTCTGCCCGATCCGCTCGACCGTCAGCAGCGTCTGCGCGATCGGCAACTCGACGTTCGCGAGCCCCGACACGTCGATCGTCGCACCGTCGTCCAGATAGATACGCCCGGGTACCGCCGTCTGTCCGGCCGCCACGGCGCCAGCCATCGACGGCGTCCATGCCGTCACCGACACGGTCGAACCGGGCGCCTCGATCAGCGAGCCGCCCTGGAACCACACCGCGCCCGCCTTCATCGCGATGCTGCCCGGCGTGAAAACCGTGCCCGGCGTCGACGTCGCCGTCTGGCCGTTGTCGTCCGGCAGCACCATCGTCACCGATTCCGGGCCGAAGCTCAGCAGGCCAGCGCGATGCACGTCGTCGCCGCCGCCGGTTCCGCCGCCCACGCCGGCCATCCCCGGATACGCGGCGCCCGACGGCGTATTCGAGCTGTATTCGTCGGCGGTCGAGATCGTGATCGCGCCCGGCGTATTGACGCTGGTCGTCACGCCGACCACGCCGTTCTGCGCAACGCGGTTGCCCAGCAGGTTCACGTTGCCGCGCGCGGCCTGGACGATCCCGGTGTTGGTCAGCGTGCCGGCCGGCGTGACGTCGATCGATGCGCCGGTTTGCAGATCGACCTTGACGAGCTGTCCGCTCAGTTCCGGCGCCAGGATCTGCGGATTGCCCGGATTCGGCTTCACGCTGACGCCGACGCCGGCGGCCAACACGACCTGCCCGGCCGTCGCCGTGATGCTGCCGCCGTTCGTCACGTTCGGCGCGGCGACCAGCACGAAGCCGCCGTCGCTGGCCGTGCCGTTCGTATGCGTCGTGATCGATGCGCCCTGCTCGATCGTGATATCCCCCGGTGCCTGATACGGGCCGCCGAGGTTCGCCTGATTGCCGAGCCCGAGCACTTCGTTCGGCACCCCGGTCGCACCTTGCAGGCCGCTGGGATTCGAGTTGCCCGATTCCGGATACGCGAGGCCGCCGGTCGTGCCGGCCGGCAGGCTCAGGAACTGCTGGTTGCTCGCAACGATGCCGTCGGGCGTGGGCATCGGCTGGTTCTTCACGTCGAGCAGGTTCAACGACGACGCGACCAGCGAATGCACGTTCACCTGCGAGCCCGCGCCGAACAGCACGCCGTTGCGGTTGATCACGTACACCGCGCCCTGCGCGGTGACGTTCCCCAGAATCTGGCTCGGCCGCCCGCTCGGATCGTTCACCCGGTTCAGCACCGCCCAGTTGTTCGCGCCGTTCGTCTGCGTACCCGCCGACTGGTCGAAGTTCAGCGTCGTCTGACGCCCGACGTTCATCGTCTCCCACGTCAGCACCGCGTTCTGACCCGTCTGCTTCACGTCGACATTCACGTGACCGCTGCTGTCCGTCGTCTGTGTCGGCCCATTCGCGTTGACCCACAGCAGCGGATTGCCTGCGTCGGTGTTCTGGCTGACCGGATTGCCGTTGCCGTCCTTCGCGAACGAGATGCCCGGCGCCACCTGCAACCCGCCCGGCGTCAGGCCGTTCGGGACGGTCGACGGCAGCGCCGCCGCCGCGGCCGCCGCGCTCTGCTGCGCGGCGATCTGCGCGGCCACCGCCTGCGCCGCGTGCCCGAGGTTGCGGATCGACGGCTGGCTCGCCTGCAGCGCCTGCTGCGGCGACACGCCGAGATTCGGCATGCCGGGCAACCCGCCCGCACCCGCTGCACCGCCGCCCGGCGTGCGTGCCGCCACCTGCCCCAGATTCATGATGCCCGCCGCGTGCGCATGCCCGGCCACGCCGGCCGCGAGCATCAGCACCACGGCATGGTGAAGCGGCCGAAGCCGCAGCAAATACGCTTCCTGAGCGGCCCTGGCCGCGCCCGACTGCTGGCTGGTACGACCGCTGCTTCCCGACACCCGCGATGGCATAACGAACCCGATTTGGTTAGGCAAACGACAACGAATGGATGACCAGTTCGAGGACAGGCAACCCTCCGCCGCGCGCCGGGCGAGCGGCCGATGCCGGTGTGCGTGCACGAACGCACGCGCCGGTATCCGGCAGGCCCGGGAGCGCGAGACAGGAACTGGACGACTCACTACGATGACGCGCGAGAATCCGGATACCGCAAAAGCACAACGCAGCGTGGCTCGGATGACGGTCGACGGGACGCGCACGGGCCCGACCGGCAGCCTCTCATCCGCGTATTGCACGCGCGGGACGGGAAGCGCCGGAATTCACGGCCTCATGGGAAATGACGGGCGACGCGCCGGATACCGCAAGCGCGCGGGGTGCGCCTGCCGCCGGGACACGACGGCAGGCGGTGGTAAGCGTGAGGGTCAGGTGAGCACGACGATGCCGCCGGGCAACCGCGTGATGCGCGCGCCGTATGCGTGACCGAGCGTGTCGATCAGCGCATCGAGCCGCGAGACCGGCGCCTGCGCGGCCACGCTGGTCCTGCCCAGCGACGCGTTCCGGAGAATCACGCGCCCGTGGCGATAGCGGTTGATTTCGTCGATGACCTGCGCGAGCGGCACGCCGTCGAACACGAGCATCCCGCGCCGCCACGCGACGACCGCGACCGGATCGACGGTCGCGACCGGATGGACGAACCGGTCGTCGTACACGAGCTGCTGCGCGGGCGACAGCGTCAGCCTGGTGTGCGGATGCTCGAACGCGACCGAGCCGGACACGCACGTGACGCAGACCTGCCCGTCGTCGCCGCGACGGACATCGAAGCGCGCCTGCGTCGCACGCATCCGGCCGCGCCCCGCGACGACCACGAAGCCGCGCGCGGCCGGCTCCGCGACGATCTCCGCCTCGCCGGCGAGCAGGTCGATGCCGCGCTGCGGCGCGGCACCGGCCGACGCGCGCAGCGCATCGATCCGCGTCTGCGCGCCCATCGCGACGGTCACGCCTTCCGCAACGGCGATCTGGCGCTGTTCGCCGGTGCCGGTGCGGTAGTCGGCGGCGAGATCCGTGAGCGCGGGCCACAGCCGGAACGGCGGACGCAACGCGAGCCACGACGCGCCGGCCGCCACCGCGAAACCGACGAACGCGCGCCGTCCCGGCCGCAACGCGGCCTGGCGGCGTGTGCCGGCCGCCGCCGCGCGCCCTGCCGCCGCCTCCTGCTCGGCAACGCGCACGCCGGCCGGGCGCAGTCCGGCCCACATCTGGCGAACCGTCGCCGCGGTCTGCGGATGCGCGGCGCACCATTGCCGGAACGCATCGAGCTCGGCCGGCGTGACCTGCCCCGAGCGAAGGTGCACGAGCCACCTGGCGGCCTGGGCCTGTACGTCGTCGGGAGAGTCGTCCGGATGGGTCATCATCGAGGTATTCAAAATTTCCGCCGCCCGCTGGTATGGCTCTCGCCGCTTTCGCCGCGCGCGTTCATCCGTTCGAGGCAATAGCCGATCGCGTGGCGCAACTCGAGCTCGACGAGCCGCAGCGAGATGCCCATCCGCTCGGCGATCTCGCGGTTGAGCTGCCCTTCGACGCGCGCCGCGAGCAGGATCGCCCGGCGCCGCGGCGGCAGTTCCTGCAACACCTCGGCCAGCAGGTCGACCGTCAGCCGCGCACCGACGATCCGTTCGGGATCGGCGCGATCGTCGGGCATCTCGAGCACCTCGTCGATGTCCGCCTGGTCGACGTAATGCTGGTCGCGACGATGCTGGTCGATCGCGAGGTTGTTCGCCATGCGCATCAGATACGCTTCGGAATTCGAAACGGTACCGGGCACGCTCGCATTCTCCAGCTTGAGCCAGGTTTCATGCAACAGGTCGGCGGCCCGGTCGCGCGTTCCGACCAGCCGCTCGAAGCGGCGCAGCCAGTGCGCGTAGCGCGATTCGAGCAGCTTCTTCAGGTGACTGCGGGTGCTGTCGGTCATGATGCGTTACCGCGCCTCCTGTTCGGCGGCCGGGCAGTCGGCGTGGATCCCGTTGCCCGCCGGGCGCAGCAGGATCGTCACCGGCTCGGGGAACCCGGCGGGCGGCGGCACGTCGAGCGTCAGCCCGCGCAGCGAGCGGCCGATCGCCGCGTCCCGCGCGGGCATGCCGGTCGACGCGAGCAGGTCGACCATCGCGACCTTGCCGCCGCGATCGATCAGCAATTGCGCGGCCAGCCGGTAATCGCCCGGCCGGGTCAGCGGCGACGCGCACAGCGCGGTGGTCAGGTTCGCTTGGATCATCGCGATATAAGGACGGAAGTCGCCGCCATCCAGTGCCCCGTCGGTGGTGTTCGTCGTTGACTGCGCGCGGGCCGGCGGCGCCGCATCGTCCGGCTCGACGACCGCCTGGTCCGCGCCGACGACATTCGCCCGCAGGCCGGTTCCGGCCAGCGCCATGCGCAACGCGTCCGCCGGCGTATAGGTGCCGTGGACCGGCGCGCTGACGCGACCGTCGATCAACGGCTTCGGCGCGACGACGACGAGGCGCGTCGCGTAGAACGCACGCAGCAGGTCCGCCAGCGGCTGCGCCGGCAGATCGAAGCGTTGCGCATCGGCTACCTCGGCATCCTGCCCCCGGGCATACTGCGTCGTCATGAAACCCCATCCCGCGACGCAGGCGGCAAGCGCGAGCGCACCGGCCGCCGCCCGGTAGCCTGTCATAGCTCGAAACCGGAAAATAGGTTCGACGCGACGTGGTCTCCGAAGCGCCATCCGCATGAAACCGGACGGCATATCCTAGAAACCGGATGTGACACTCCCAAGTCAGCGGCGCGTGCCGGCGGCCGGCACCGGCCGGCGGCACGGTCGCATCCCTGCGTCCGTCGCCCGCCTGCCGGACGAGACGAACGCCGCCCTAGCTTCCGTTCAACCGGTTCTGCTCCTCCCGCGTGAGAAAGCGCCGCTGCGTGTCGCCGGGCTCGCCGAGGCCGAGCACCGCAACCGACGCGTTCGGCCGGTAGCCGACGGTTTCGCTGCCGCGCCGCTTCTTCTGGTCCGCACCGCCGGCGTCGCCGAAGCCTTCGACCTGCACCGAGATCGTCCAGCGCCGCTGGCCGTCGCCCGCGTTGTTCTTCGCGAGATCCTGCGCCATCTGGCCCGCCGCCGACGCCGCCGAACTCGCCGCGGTCAGCGCACCGGTGTTGACCGCCTGCACCATCGGGATACCCGTTGCCTTGCCCTGCACCTGGATGTTGTCCGCGTTCGCGACATGCAGCGCCGCGACGTTCAGGTTTCCCGACACGCGGATCCCCGCATCGCCCGCGTCCACCGTGCCGCGCGGCGCGATCAGGTTCGCGTCGCTGACCGGCGCGCCCGGGATGGTCTGCAACGTCGCGATGCCCGCGCCCGTCACTTCGCCGCGCGCGTCGACCGTGCAGTAATGGTTCGGATCGCAAACATAATTCGGCGCGGGTGTGTCGGCCACCGACTTCGAGCCCTTGCCGGCGTTGATGTCGCCGTTCGAACTCCAGATCGTCATGTTGCCGCCCTGCTCGGTGAAGATCCGGCTCTGCGCGAGCAGCACGCTCTGGTCGGTGAAGATGTCGATGTCGCCCTGCTCGAGCGTCAGGATCCCCATCGTGCCGGGGCCGGCCACGACCGCGCCGTACGAGCCGACGATCGCGGGCGGCGCCGAGGTGCTGCCGATCAGCGCGCGCCCGCCCGGCCCGAGGATCGAGATGTTGCCGCCCTGCTGCGTCTGGATCGTCGTGCTGCGGATGTCGAGGTTGCCGGTGGTGACCGGATGGTTCGCGCCGTTCGTGCCGCCGCCGAGATTGTTCGCCGTGTAGCCGAGCGCGCTCGGGAACAGCGTGTTGATCGCCTGGTAACCGCGCGCGTACTGCTGGTAGTACGGGCTCGCCGCATCGTTGTAGTCGAGCCCGACGCGGCTCAGCACGCTGAACAGCACCTGCTCGGCGAACAGCTGCTGCACGTACGACGGCAGCGCCTGGAATTGCTTCCACGCGTCGCCGGCCGTCAGCGAGCCCACCTGCGCCTGCGCGGCCTGCTTGTCCCTGGCCAGCCCGGTATCGATGACCTGCCCGGCGTCGTACTGCTCCATGAACGCGATCAGCGCCGGCGTCGCGCTCGGCACGCCGGGCACCGCGCTCGCCGGATCGATGTACGCCGAGATGAACGCCGCATTGTCGACGCCCGGACCGACGCCGAACAGCACGTTGATGTTCGCGCTCTCGTGCGGCAGCGCCGGGTTGTCGGCGTTGCCGATCGCGTCGATGCCGGTCTGCGTCGGGCGGTAGGCCGACGTCAGTGCGGCATAGAGCTGCGCCTGGTTCGTGAGCGGCCCGATGTCGCGGCCGGCCTCGATGTCGAACGTGCCCGGGCCGGCCAGCAACAGCCGCGGCGCGGCGCCGCCGCTGTTGGGCGCGACCGTCGTGTCGTAGATGTCGCGGCCGGCGAGGATCCGCGTGATGTCGGCTTCGCGCAGGTTCTGCCCTTCGAACGCGAGGTTCACGATGTCCTGGCCGGCCTGGATCAGCGCCGGCTTCGGCAGCACGACGTCGACGATGTTCTTGTAGAAGCCTGCGCTGTTGCCGTTCGACGTATCGAGTACGCCGTCGGTCACGCTGCCGTTCACGCTGTAGATTCGCACCGGGCTCGTATCGTCCGCGTGCAACGGGCTCGCACCGTGTGCGTTCGCGACCGCGAACGGCTGCGTGGGCGAGCGCATCGCCGCCGGATCCGAATCCGACATGCCGAAGGTCGCGGTCGGGCTCGACAGGCTCACCGACTGATCCGCGATCAGGTTCAGCTGACCGAACGCCGACGGGAACAGCACGCCGCCCGAGGCGACCATGATCCCCCCCGTGAACGCGGTCAGGTTCAGGCTTGCGGGCAGGTCCGTGCCGCCGCCCACGAGGTTGCTGCCGAGCGTGCCGAACCGCACGTCGCCGGTGGTCGACTGCACGTTGACCGCCGACGTCGCCGAATACGGCTGCGCATCGGGGTACACGAAGTAGCGCGACGCGTTGCTGCTCGTATAGGACGGATCGACCGCCGCGCCGATGTCGACGCCCTGCCGCGCGCTCACGTCGAAGATCCCGTCCTGCACCGCCAGCACCGTCGCCACCGGCAGCGGCGGTTGCCCGAGGTACGGCGGCGGCACGCTGAAATCGGCGGCGATCTGCCCGCCCGCGGTCAGCGTGCCGGTGCCCCGGGCAACGAAGTAGTCGCCGCTCAGGATGTCGCCGCCCGCGTGCACGCTGAGGTTGCCGCCGCCGACCGTCACCACCTTGCCGGTGCGGTCCAGATACCAGGTCGTCGGCAGCGACACGCCGAGATCGGCAATGTTGCCGCCCGCGTCGATCGACACGTTGCCGCCGACGCTCATCACGCCCTGGTTGAACTCGCCGAAATCGATCGACGTGCGCGTGATCGGCACATACGACGACGTGTTGCCGGCGCTCAACGTGCGGGTCGGCGTGATCTGCATCCACTGCCACCAGTACTGGCTCGTGTCGCTGCCCGTGAGACCGGTGACGGCGCCAGTCGTATCGGTCGTGTACTCGATGCCGGTGATGTCGCCCTGCGCGCGCAGCCGGATGTCGCCGGCCGCGTCCGGGTTGACGACGGGCGACACCAGGATGTCGGGCAGGTACGAGTTGCCGCCGGCGTTGACGATCAGCGTCGTCGTGCCCTGTGCCGGCGCGTTCGGATCGGGCGCGCCGGCCGTATAGATCACGCCCGGCACGCGCGGGTTGGCCGGATCGTCCTTGGCGGTCAGGTCGAACAACGCGATGTTGTTGCCCGCGGCCACGTCGATCGAGCCGGTACCGGTGCGAATCATCGTCGGCGCGAGCAGCAGCATGCCGTTGCCGTCGAGATACGCGGTATGCCCGTCCATCGTGACGCTTCCGTCGTTCGGGCTGCCGCCGTTGAACGCGGCGCGCGCCTGCAGCGCGAGCGGGTTCACGCTGCTCAGGTCGGCGCCCGACACCACGCGGAACGAGCTGCTGTCGCCGCCGGCCAGCGACGCGGACTGAAGCGGCAGCGGGTTGCCGGCGGTCGCGACCGGCGCCGGCGTGTTGTCGGTCTGCACCGGCAACGCGATCGACGTCGACGTGATCACCGCGACCGGCTGGACGGCCGGCGGCGTCACCGCCGGCACATAGGCTTCCTTCAGCGTCTTCGCGTAGAACTGGCTCGTCGCGACGAGGTACTTGTTGTAGTCGTTCAGGTAGATCAGGTACGACGCCGGATTGACGGCCTGCTCGGCCGCGGTCGGTGCGACCGGCGCCACCGGCGCGCCAACCTGCGGCTGCCCGCCGAAATGGAACTGGAAGATGATCTGGATGTTGCTGTTGTTCGGCTTCCAGCCGAGCGGTGCGGTGATGTCGGAGGTCGCGGTCCGGCCGAGATACTCCGCATACGCGGTATAGAGCGTGTAGTACTCGGCGATTTCCTCCGGCGTACCGCCGACCGGCTGGCCCGGGCCGAACGTGATGTGGTGCGCGGGGCCGCCGAGCGACGTCTGGCCGTAGTACCAGACGCCGTAGCCGTATTCGGCATAGGTGCCGTTCGGCGTCTGGTAGGCCGCTTGCGCGGCGTCCAGCGACGACAGCGGCGGCACCACGATCGACCCGCCGCCGAGCGGATTGCCGATCTGGAAGAAGCCGTCGGTCAGGCTGGCATTGACCTTCACGCCGTTCTCCGCGCGCAGCGTCACGATCGGCGCCTGGCCGTGGAAACGGAACGCGGGATCGGACGCCGACGCGCCCGCGCCGAGATTCCAGTTCGTCAGCACCTGGATGTTGCCGCCGTTGATCGCGGCGCTCGGGTTGTCGAGCTCGATGCCCGGCACCACGCGCGCGTTCGCGATCCCGGTGCCGGCGAACGGATCCGGCATCGCGGCGAGCCCGTCGCGCACGAAGCCCATCAGCGTGCCCGGCGCCGCCGCCGTCGCGTCGCCGTTCTGATAGCCGTAGAAGGTTTGGTGATCGGCGTTCGCCGTTGCCGGTACGAAATAGTCGGCGCTCAGGTACGGTTTCAGTTGATCCGCGCTCAGGCTGCCCGCGGTGTAGTTCAGCACCGTGTTGCCATTGCCGTCGGTGAACGTGCCCGACACGAGGTTGCCCGTCGCGTCGTACCAGCCGGCCGGATCGACGATACCGTCGAAGTGCTGCGCGCCTGTCGTCGCGTCTGTCGTGCTCCATACCGCATAGGCTTCGAGCGTCGTCGAACGCGAACCCTTGATTCCGTATTTCGGATCCGACGGCGCGTTCAGCGTCACGTTGGTCGTGCCGTCCATCAACAGCGGCGCGCGGAAATTCACCGTGCCGCCCGACAGGCCGCCTGCCGTGCCGCCTGATACGTCGATCAGCGCGTTCGCGCCCAGCACGATCCGGCCCGAGTTCGCCCGTTCGATGTTCTCGTAGCCGTAGGTCGCGTTGGTCGCGATCGAGTGGCCGTTCGCGTCGACGATCGTTGGATCGAACACCGCGCTCGTGCCGATGTTCACCTTGCCGCCGCGTTGCTTCGCGTCCGAGCCGCGCGCGAGCAGCGTGCCTTCGATATCCACGCCGCTGCGGCCATACAGGTCGATCTCCCCGCCCGCGTTGCCCGATGCGTCGATCGTGCCGAGCACGTTCACGTTGCCGTTCGCGGTGTCCGAGGCGTTGCCCGCGCCGCCGTCCGCGGTCAGCGAGACCGTATGCGCGGTCAGCGTGTTGCCTGAAGACAGCGTCAGATTGCCCGCCTTCGTATGCATCGTGATCGCGTTGTTCACGCCGCTTGAGGCAAGCGTTTTAGCAAGGGCGTCGAGGTCCGCCGCGCCGCTCGTATCGAGCGACAACGAACCGCCCGCGTAGCCGGCCGCCGCACCGCCCTTCAACGTGCCGTTCAGGTTCACGACCTGTTGCGGAGCTGACAACGTCAGGCTGCCTGCTGCGCCACCACCGGTCGCACCCGAGAAGTCCAGCGTCGAACCGGATTGCACGTCGACCGTACCGTGGTCCGCGGTCAGCGTAATCGATCCTGCCGGCGCGTATTGCGTCACGTCGAAGAACTGCTTCGATACGCCCGCCGAACTCACCGTCGAACCGCTGCCGATCGTCAGGTCGCCGCTCGTCGCCTCAAGGCTCACGTTGCCTGCCGGCGCCATGATCGTCGCGCCGTTGTCGGCAAGCGTGCCGCCGATGAAGTTGAATGCACCGCCTACCGGCGTCTTCGTCAGTGCGCTACCCGGTGCGCCATTCAATGTCAGCGCGCCGGTCGTCTGGACCGTCGACGCCGAACTCGTATCGGCCAGATACACGGGCGCGGCAAGCGTCACCGGCAATGCGCCGAAGTCGAACGTGCCCGTGCCCTGCCCGACGATCCCGCCCGTCGCGGTCATGCTGACCGAGCCGAATCCGCTCAATGTCTTCGTCCCCGTGCCGAAGTCGATCTCCTTCGCGTTGACCGTCAGCGTGCCGCTGCCAGTGGTCGAGGTCGCGTTCGGTGCACTCTCTTCGTTCGTGAATGCGATCTGCGGCGCATTCAACGTCACATGACCGCCGTCGCTCGTGAACGTGCCCGCGCTCAAATCGACACTGTTGCCGAACGTCGCGTTCACGTCGCCCACGAAACCGATCGCGCCATAGCTGCGCAGCGTGACTTGCTGCGCGTTCGCGAACTGCGCAAGCCCGGCCGGGTCGATCACGAAGCCCGGCAGGGTCGCAGCAGCCGCTCCACCTGCGTTCGTGAACGTAATCGCGGAGCCATCGGCCGTGATCGCCTTCGCCGACAGCACTGCACTCGGATCGACCTTCAGGTCGCCCGACGAATCGAGCGTCAGCGCCTGCCCGCCCGCGAGCGTCGCGCCGGCACCGACCGTCAGCAGCCCCGTGCCCGTACTATCGGTGCGCGTGAGCGGCGCCATCGCGCCGTTCGACACGCGCAGCAGCGCGCCGTCGCCTGCGATCGCGATCGGCTGGTCCTTCGCCGCCGGGTAATCGCCGTCGGCTGTAATCGACGCGCCCGCATCCACGCGCAGCCCGTTCGCCGCGCTCGGATCCGTGCCGTTCGCATCGGCCTTCGTGACCAGCAGAATCTCCGGCCCCTTCAGCGACGTATTGCCGTCGTTCGACACCACGACGCTATTCGCGATCGGCGTGATCGTCACACCGTTCGTGGTGGCCGTGCGCGTACCGCCGATCAGCAAGCTGCCCGCATTCAACGAATCGAGCGCATCCGCACTCACTTGCAAATACCCCGCCAATGCAGGCGCGCCACTACCCGTAACCTGAATATCCTGCGACGCGATATCGACCTCGGCCGGCGCACCGCCTGTCGCCGCCGCCGTATTCAGCGTCGCCCCAAGTGCGAGCGCCTTCGTCGCGGCCAGCACCAGTTGCCCGCCGTCCATCGGCAACGGCGGTGTCACATTCCCCTTGCCCGTGGCGAGCGCCGGGAAGAAGCTGTTGGCGTCCTGCAGCGTGTACTGTGAGTACTGCTGCCACACCGGCCCCGACTGCACGTTGAACAGCGTCGGCATCGCGCCGCGGCTGCCCGTCAGCGCATTGGCGAAGTAACCCGCCGTCACCACCGTCCCATCCGGCAACACCGTGCTCGCGCCGGGCGCGACATTGCCCGTCGTGCTCGACACCGTCACGCGATACGCGCCCGGCAGCGTCGCATACTTGCCCGGCAGCAGCGTGTAGTAGCCCGGAGTCAGCCCCGGCACCCCCGACAGATACACGGCCTTGCCGATCGCACTCGTCAGCGACGCCTGCCCGACGCCCGCACTGAGCGTCGCGCTGCTCACCGAACCGTTCGCATTCGTCGCCGGCTGCACGGTTTGCGCAAACACCGGATCGTAAGCGGCGACCGGCGACTGCACACCGGGCACGATCGCATACACATCGGTACTGCCGGCATTCACCGGCACCGCAACGCCCGACGCGTTGGTCGCGTAGCTCACGTTGTACTGCGACAGCACGTCCCGCGTGCCCCCGGTGCCCTGCACCCATTCGACCGCCTGCAGGTTGCCGCCGCCCGACAGGTCGACGGTCGCGCCCTTGTCGAGTGCCACGCTGCTGCCGTTCACGCCGATGAATTTCGCCGGCGGTGCGCTCAGGTCCGGGCGCGCGTTGCCCGCCGACGGGTTGAACTGCCACTCGACGTCATCCACGGTCGTGCCGTACGGCAGCGTCAGGTTGCCGTTCGACACCGACGTCACGCTGCCGCTTGCCAACGTCACCGAGTCGGTCGCGACCAGCGGCAGGTTGTCGAACTGCGCCTGCGTCGCCGCATTCGACGGATCGCCGACGCCAAACACGAGCGTGCCCGACGGCGCGCGCACGGTGCCGCCCTGCACGATGTGCGTCGCATCGACCAGCAGCGTGCCGCCGGCCGACAGCGGCGTACCGGACGTGCCGTTCGATTCGAACGTGACCGTCGTCGGCACCGGTTTGCCCGTCGCACTGTCAACGGGCCCGACCGCATCGACGATGAACGTGCTGCCGGTTGACGGATACACGTCCGCCGCCTTGAACGTCAGGTTGCCGGGCGTATAGAGCTTGCCCGGCGCGAGCGGCGTGTCCGCCGTCAGCGGCGCATTCGTCGAGCTGAGCCGGATGTCGCCGCGACTCGTGAAATTCGCGTTGTCGAAGTTGTTCAGCTGGAACTGATTCTCGAGATCGATGAACGACGCATTCACGTTCAGCGTCGCATCGGAGGCCGCGGCGACCGGCCTGAACGGTTCCGTCGATCCGGTGATCTGCGGTCCGAAGAACGCGACATACGGCGCATCGATCGTCACCGTGCTTCCGATCGCCGGCTGCGGCTGCGCGAGCATCGTCTGCAGCACCGGTGTCGGCGTCGAGTACGGATCGGATTGCGCCGGCGGCGTCGACAGCAGCGTCTTCAGTTGCGCGTCGCTGATCGCGGCGATACGTCCGCTGTTCACGCTCACCGATTCGGCCAGCTTCAGATCGACGTCGCCGGCAAAGACGATCGGGACCGGTACGCCGATCACGGCGGGATCGCCGAGCACGAGACTGGCGATCCCCGAGCCGTTCAACCGATCAGCCGCGAACTGGATCACGCCCCCTTGCGCGACGACGGGCAGGCCGGTCGTCGGATCGATCGCGCTCGAAAAATCCTGGCCGGGCGTCAACCCGGCCGGCACGAGCGTGCCGCCTTGTCGCACGACCAGCGCGGTTGCACCGCTCAGACGCGGCAGGATCGCCAGCGTGCCGCCCTGGGCCTGCGCCGCGCCGGCATGCGCGTCGAGCGTGCCATCGAAGAAGAGCCCGTGCGACGCGGCCAGCGTGATCGAGCCGGCGTCGCTCCACACCGGCTGCGACGCGTACGTGCCGTTCGCCTGCAGCTGGTCGAAGTGCGCCGACGCGCCGGACACGTCGATCCGCGCACCGGCCTGCGCGACCACGAAGCCCGAATCGTCGGACAGCGCGACCGAACCGCCCGGCAGCACCTTGCCCGTCACCGGCACACCGATCGTCGATCCGTTCTTCACCGGCGCCGCGAGCGGGTTCGTCAGCGCGACCCCGGACACGTCGAGCACCGCGTCCGATCCCAGCCACACCGACTTGCCCGCGCTCGTATAGCCGGAGTCGAACTGTCCGCTCTGCGAGTACGGGCTGTTGGCGTGCGAATCGGCGCTCAGCGTGATCGCGCCGCCCGGCGCGACCAGCGAGCCGAGCACGGTGACCTGCGTCGGCGAACCGAGCCCGATACTGCCGCCGGGATCGGTGACGATCGACGCGCCGTGCCCGATCAGCACGCTGCCGGTCGCATCCGGGTAGATCGGCACGGGCCCGGCCGACAGCCCCGTCAGGTTCAGGTAGTTCGGCCCGGCCCACAGGTAGTTCCCGCCGGTGAGCGCGATCTGCGTCGGCTGCCGGTGATACGCGTCGATCGCGCCGATCGACGTGAGCCCGCCCGCCGCGAGATTCGCGCCGCTCGGCGCCCGCTGCAGCGCCGGCACGTCCGGAATCAGGTTCTGCTGGGTGACGAGCACGGTCGTGTCCGGCACGACGCTTGCATCGAACATCGCCTTCAGCAGATAGCTGCCGAACCCCTGCCGCGAAAAGAAATCGGCCGGCAACGCGAGCGCCCACGCGGGTGCCGACGACGCATCGCCGCCGATCTGGAATCCCGAGGTCTGCAACGTCAGCGTGCCGCCGCCGGCGAAGCCGTAACTTTGAATCGTGCCGTCCAGCTTCAGGTTGACGTCCGGCGGCGGCGCGAGATACGACAGCGGGTTCGCGTCGGCGATCAGCGATACGTTGCCGCCCTTGCCGACCGGGATCCCGTTGCTCGACAGCAGCCGGCCGTTCGACAGCATCTGCCCGCCGCTCGACACGTCGAGCACGCTGCCCGCCTGCAGGTCGATCCCGCCGCCGGCCGACAGCACGATGCTGCCGCCGTTCACGTAGTGGCTGCCGCCCGGCGTCGTGCCGGCCGCGGCCTGCGTGTCGTTGTTCACCCACTGGCCGGCGGTGCTGAGCAGCGCGTCCGGGCCCACCACGATATCGCCATAGGTCGACAGCGCGATCGTGCCCGACGGCACGACCAGATCGCCGAGCACCGTGATCGGGTGCGGACTGAGGATGCCGTTGGCCAGCGTGATGCTGCCGCCCGGTTGCAGTTTCAGTTGCGTGCCGTCCGTGACGACATAGCCCTTGCCCGCCATCTTGTCCTCGATGACGTTGAGCTTCGAGAATCCGCCGCGGTTCAGCGTGTCGACCGGCACGACGTGCGTCGCGAGCAGGTTGTCCGGATCGGTGTCGGGCAGCGCATTCAGCGCGTCGCGATCGAGCGGCGTCGCGATCCCGAAGCCCGGCGCCAGCGCGTCCAGTTGCGGCGCCTGCGGCTGAAGGATCACGAGGCTCTTGTCGCCCGACGTCGACGTGGTGCTGCCCTGCGTGAGCTGCGCGTTGTTGCCGAGACTGAACGTGCCGCCCGACGGCTCGCTATTGCCCTGCACCTGCTTCGATCCGGCAAACGCCTGGGCGGTAATGTCGCCGTCGAGCACCAGCGCCTGCGTCGCGAACAGGTTCAAGGTCCCGGCGTTGCCGCCGACGATGTAGTCGCCCACGTAGACGCCTGCGTTCAGTAGCGGGTTGTACCAGGTCTTCGTCACGCCCCAGCGCGGGTGCGATTCAATGAACTCGCCGGCGATGCCCACATACCTGTCGTACGGGCTCGCCTGCCCGATCGGCACGATCGCGCCGTTCGCGTCGACGAGCCGCGTCGTATTCACCATCCCGCCGTCGTAGTGCACGTAGCCGCCGTTCAGGTTCATCGACGAACCGGCGGCCGTCATCACTTCGTTACCCGACAGCGTGATCGTGCCGCCGTTCGTCAGCAACTGGTCGACCGTGCGCGGAATCAGGTTTACATAACCCGACAGGTTCAGGATCGGGCTGCCGACCCACTGCACGCCGTCGCTGCGCGTGCCGGACAGCGTGCTGTCGACGACGACGTTCTTCAGGCCGAACAGGAAACCGTCGCGCAGCAGCGGCGAATCCGCGAGTTCGTTCAGGCCGACGCGGCCGACCGTCACCAGCGTATCCGAGATCGGCAGTGCGACGTTCGCGAGCCCCGACACGTCGATCGTCGCGCCGTCGTCCACGTAGATCCGGCCGCCGACTGCCTGGATGTCCGGCGACGGCGCATAGGTTGCAGGGGACAGCGCCGCGACGGAAACGTTCGAGCCCGGCGCCTCGACGAGCGAGCCGCCCTGGAACCAGACCGAGCCGGCCGTCATCGAGATGCTGCCGGGCGTGAAGCTCGTGCCCGGCGCCGACGTCACCTTCTGGCCGTCCTGGTCGGCCAGCACGGCGGTCACCGAGTTCGGGCCGAAGCTCAGCAATCCTGCGCGATTGGTGTCGTTGACGCCCGATCCGTCGCTGTTCGTCAGCAGGGCGCGCCCGAAATACGCGTTGCCGGCCGGGTTGTTCGCGTTGTATTCGTCGACCGTCGAAATCGTGATCGTGCCCGGCGCGTTCACACTCGTCGTCACGCCGACCACACCGTTCTGCGCGACGCGGCTGCCCAGCAGGTTCACGTTGCCGCGCGCGGCCTCGATGATGCCGGTGTTGGTCAGCGTGCCAGCCGGCGTCAGGTCGATCGACGAATACGTGTCGATCGGGATCATGATCTTGCCGGTCAGCTCCGGCAGCAGCACTTGCGGATTGTTCGTGTTCGGCCGCAGGCTCACGCCAACGCCCGCGGCCAGCACCACCTGCCCGGCCGTCGCGGTGATGCGGCCGCCGTTCGTCACGTCGGGCGCGGCGATCATCACGAAGCCGCCGTCGCTGATCGTGCCGTTGATGTGCGTCGTGATCGACGCGCCCGGCTCGATCGTGATGCCGCCGGACGGTTGATACTGGCTCGACGAACTCACGCCGACCTGGTTGCCCAGACCGAGCACCTCGTACGGCACGCCGCCCTCGCCCTGCACGGTGCCCGAGGATCCCGATGCCGGATACGCGAGGCCGCCGGTCGTGCCGGCCGGCAGGCTCAGGAACTGCTGGTTGCTCGCGACGATGCCTGCCGCATCCTGTACCAGATTGCCGACCGCGACCGGCAGGCGGTTGACGTAGGTCTGGTTGTAGTCGTTCATGTTCAGCAGATCGAGCGACGACGCGACCAGCGAATGCACGTTCACCTGCGAGCCCGCGCCGAACAGCACGCCGTTGCGGTTGATCACGTACACCGCGCCCTGCGCGGTGACGTTCCCCAGAATCTGGCTCGGCCGCCCGCTCGGGTCGTTCACCCGGTTCAGCACCGCCCAGTTGTTCGCGCCGTTCGTCTGCGTGCCCGCCGACTGGTCGAAGTTCAGCGTCGTCTGACGCCCGACGTTCATCGTCTCCCACGTCAGCACCGCGTTCTGGCCCGTCTGCTTCACGTCCACGTTCACGTGGCCGGACGCATCGACGTTTTGTGTCGGCGCGTTTGCGTTGAACCACAGCACCGGATTGTTCGGGTCGTTCGTCGCGCCCGCCGCCACCTGCAACCCGCCCGGTGTCAGGCCGTTCGGCACGGTCGACGGCAGCGCCGCCGCCGCGGCCGCCGCGCTCTGCTGCGCGGCGATCTGCGCGGCCACCGCCTGCGCCGCATGTCCGAGGTTGCGGATCGACGGCTGGCTCGCCTGCAGCGCCTGCTGCGGCGACACGCCGAGGTTCGCCGCACCCGGCAAACCGCCCGCACCCGCCGCGCCGCCGCCCGGCGCGCGCGCCGCCACCTGCCCCAGATTCATGATGCCCGCCGCGTGCGCGTGCGCGCCGCTACCCGCAGCGAGCATCAGCGCGATCGCGTGACACAGCGGGCGGACCCGAAGCAGGCGCGCCTGCCCGGCGGATTGGACCGATTTCGACTGCCTCTGCGTACGACCGCTCATAGCGAATTCCCCGTTAGCAACATCCGTCATCTAACGCCCTGACGAAGCGGCTTCGCGGATATCGCATTTCGGTGTGGCGGCCGGGTCGGAACCCGCACGGCGCCGGACAGCCGATGCCGGACATTCTTGCCAAGCCGTATGTCGCTCGCGCGTCGTTCGACGCAACGGCCCGAAAAAAGAAAACCGGGCTCCGTGCGGCGGCACGGAGCCCGGTTTATCGGTCAGCGGCATCGGGTTACGCGACTGACCTGACGGCGGACAGCAATCGAGTCGCGTCGCATGCCGAATCAACTCAGCAGCACGATGCCTCCCGGCAGCATCGTCACATGCGCGCCAAACACGTCGCGCACCATCACGATCGCATCGTCGAGCCGGCGCAGCGAGAATTGCGCCTGCACGCGCGCATCGCCCAGCCGCGGATTGCGCAGCACGAGCTTGCCCGGCCGGTAACGGTTGATTTCGTCGATCACGGCGGCCAGCGGCACGTTGTCGAACACGAGCATGCCGCGACGCCATGCGGTGACGCTGGCGGTATCGACATTCGACGGCGCATGCACCATCCGGTCGTCATAGATGACCTGCTGCCCCGCCGACACCGTCGCCCGGCCATGCGGATGCCGCAGTTCGACCGAGCCCGTCACGCACGTCACGCAACCGGTATCGCCGGACAGCCGCACGTTGAATCCGGCGCGCCATGCGCGCACCCGCCCGCTGGCGGCCACGACGTCGAACGGCCGCGCCGCGCCCGGCGCGCCGGCGATGTCCGTCTGGATGTCCGCCTCGCCGGCCAGCAGCCGGATCCCGGCCGCGGGCGCGGCCGACGACAGCAGGTCGATCCGGGTCCGGGTGTTCAGGTCGACCACGACATCGCGCGCGAGCGCGAGCCGACGCTGCTCGCCCGTGCTGGTGCGATAGTCGGCCGCGAGATCGGCAACCGACGGCCACAGCGCCAGCGGCGGCCGCCATGCGAGCCAGCCGGCCGCGGCCGCCACCGCGCCGCCGACGAACAGGCGCCGGCCCATCTGCGGGCGCGACTGCGCAACCGTGGCGCGGCGTGGCGCCGGCTCGTCGCGCAGCGCCGGTGCAAGATTGCCCCACAGTCGACCGAGCATCTGCGCGGCTTCGCGATGGCGCGGATCGAGGTCGCACCAGTGGCGGAACGCCTCGGCATCCTCGCGCGACGCCGCGCCGGAGCGCAGCCGGATCAGCCACGACTCCGCCTGTTCATCGATCGCGTCCTGACGCGAACGTTCGGTGTTCGTCATCGATTGAGTCATCAGAATTTGCGCCGCCCGCGCGTGCTGCCGTCTTCCAGCGCCATGTGCTGCCGCAGGCCGTCGCGGCACGCGCGCAATGCAGAGCGTAGCTCCTTTTCGACCAGGCTCTCGGAAATGCCGAAGCGTTCGGCGATCTCGCGATTGAGCAGCCCGTCGATCCGCGCGGCAACCAGAATCGCGCGCTGACGGGACGGCAACGTGTCGAGTACCTGCTGGAGCGCCTCGATATCGCGGCGCGCGGACACGATCCGGTCCGGATCGGCCAGTTCGTCGCCGACCTCGAACAGCGCGTCGACGTCGCCCGTGCTCAGGTGCCGCTGCTCGCGCCGGTGCTGGTCGATCGCGACGTTCGCCGCCATCCGCAGCAGATACGCATCGGCATTGGCGACCTGCGCCGGATCGTTCATCGTGTCGAGCCGCAGCCAGGTTTCCTGCATCGCGTCGGCCGCGCCATCGCGTGAGCCGACGATGAACTCGAGCCGGCGCCGCAGGTGGGCGTACTTCGCAACGAACAGCGTGCGCAGGCGGGTTCGCGCGTCTTCGGCCATCCGCTAACCCCCGCCCTGCGACGTACAGCCCGGCACGACGTTGCCCTGTGCCGGACGCAGCAAAATCGTCACCGGCTGCGGCATGCCCGCCGGCGGCGCGTCGAACGCAAGGGACCGGATCGCGCGCCCGACCGCGGCATCGCGCGACGCGTCGCCGGTCGACCCGCCCACGCGGAAGGCGCTCACGTCTCCCGCCGGACCGACGCGCAGTTGCACTGCCAGCCGGTACGCGCCGGGGCGCGTCAGCGGCGAGCGGCAGAGCGCGCCGATCAGCGCCGCCTGCATCGACGCGACGTACGGGCCGTAGTCCGCGCCGCCGTGATGGATGCCGTCGATGGCCGACTCCGCGATCTCGAACGACAGCGGCGCGCCGGCCGGATTCGGCCCGGACGACGCAGCCGGCGACGGCACGATCGCCACTGCACGCGACGACGGAAAGCGGGCTTCCAGCCCCGTGCCGTCGAGAAGACGCAGCAATGCGTCGCGTGGCGTCAAGACGCCATGCACCGCGGTGCTCGTGCGCTGATCCAGCAGGCTGCTTTGCGCCATCACGGACAAGTTGCTTCTCTGACTGAAAAGTTTGAGCGCCGCAGCAAGCGGCTGCGCTGGAATATCGAGCGCGACCGGGCCGTCGTCGCCGGCCGCGGAATCCGCGAGCGACGTCGACGACGCCTGGGCCCACGCCGCGCCATGCAACGCGACGGACGCAAGGGCCGCCGCCAAGACCGCAATTGACGCGCAGGTCCGGCTCATCGGATCGACAGGAAAATGAGATCAACCGGCCGCACGCGACACCCGCGTCACGCGCGAAACGGATCAGTCGATCGTAAAAGCACCGGATGACATCGCGATGACCTGACGCGGACATGACATGCAGCCTGTTCGTCCGAGCAATCGCCCGGCGGCGCCCGCCGCCGCGCCGGCCCGCCGGTGCGATCGCCCGGCAGCCGTACCCGGACGCGCACGCAGGACCCGCTCGTACAAGTGAAGACGTATCGGGCGGCCGAAATCCGCATATCGGCCGCGGCGCCCCGCCCGGCAACGCCGTTCACTGACCGATCGGCATGGTGCGCACGTAGTCGACCGGCGGCTTCCCCAGCGAGACCGCGAACCGGATCCCGCGCGGTAGCGGCATCCCGAGCGACGCGATGTTGCTGAGGCCGTGCTGCGCGAGAAACTTCGCGTAGGTCTGCTCGACGGCCGCCTGGCTGGTGGTCCATCCGCCCGGTGCGATCCAGACCGATAGCTGCATCGCACCCGCGTCGCGACTGACGACCACGCTCGGGAACGCATCCATGTGGTGCAACGCGTCCTCGACCTCGCTCAGCGATGCGAGCGGCCCGGACGCACTGCGCGTCAGCTCCCGGCCGTTCAGCGCGTAGCGCACCACCTGCACCTGCGTCGGCCCGCCGCCAACCCCGACGTGTCGGACGAGCACCAGTTCGTTCGGGCGCAGCCGCAGCGGCGGCCCGAATACTTCGTCGGCCGTCACCAGGTTCAGCAGGTCGAATTGCAGTTGGGAGAAATAGCGGCCGAGCAGACGCGTCTGGGAAAGCGTCGCCGCGACCGTGTCGCGTCCGCGGATCGTCGCGTCGAGACCGCGCCACGACAGCAGCGCGATCACGGCCAGCAGCGCGATCGCGACCAGCATCTCGATCAGCGTGAAGCCGCGGGCGCGCCATCGTGCGCGCGCGTCAGTGCCGCGCTTCATCCTGCACCACGGTGGTCATTTGTGCGAGCAACGTCGCGCTCGACGCCGACGGATAGACGCTCACCGTGACCTCGCGCACCAGCGGGCTCTGCAATGCCCTCACCGACTGCCGGCACACGAACCGGTACGCGCCCTGCGGGCACGCGAACGTATTGCTGCCAACCGGCGGCCAGGTCGATGCGATGCGTATCGCGCCGAGCGCATTGTCCGCGCTCCACAGCGCGAGCAACCGCATGCGCGCGGCGTCGGTATCGGACGCGAGCGAACCGATCGCGCGCATCACCGCGCCCAGCGCGATCGCCACGATCGCCAGCGCGACCAGTACCTCGATCAGCGTGAAGCCCGGTTGCGGCGATCGCACCGCGTATGGCCTGCCGCACGCGCGGCGACGTCCGGCATGGCCGATGTTGTCGCGCCTGGCGTATGCCTGTCGTTCGGTCGTCACGCGTGAATCCATGGAGTCCCCGTTCGTGGCCGCGTCTCGCCGTCCGGTCGCGCCGGCCTGATCGGGGTCTCGCCTGGGCAGTGTTGCCGCGATTCGGTCGAACGGTGACGCGCATGGTCAGCAGCGCACGTCGACAGGTGCTCGGCCCGATATGGCATCGCCTCGGCCCAGCAAGCCATCGCCGGATCTCAACGCGCCGACTCATCCCGCACTGCAGCCGACCGACGGCCGGCGTGCAGTCAGCACGTTAAGCCGCGCGCGTGGCACTCGCATGTCGAAAGATACGCACCATTTGAGCGGGGGGCGTGTGGCGGTCGGGACGGCGTTCGTTACCGGATTCCGGTCTCCCCGCCGTTCGTCGATCTGCCATGCGGCCGATCGCGCCGCCGTCGCGGCGGCGGATCGGATGGTGGCGTCGGGACTTGAGCCGGACACGACGGACCGGTCGAAAGGAGCGGATTGACGAAGGACCGTACTGATCCGTGATCCTCACTGACGACGGTTTGCGCGAAACCGATCAATGCAACGAATGTCCCGCTCGCGACACTAGTGACTGATCATCCAGGGCCGCTTGCCGACGAAGGATTTGGCGCCGCCGGCCGACGCGGCCCTGGCCTGCGCGCCGCCGCAGCCGCAACCCGGCCCGTGACGGTGCCCCTGCGACACCGTCGGCGCGTGGGCGCTGCGTTCGTTGCCCGCATGCGCATTGCGCTGCGCCGCCGGCATCAGTGCCAGCATAGTGGCGGCCACGATGCGTTGCGCCGCGATGCCGCAGGCCGGACAGGCAATCGGCGCATCGCGCTCGGCGATGCGCCGCACGGAAGTGAAGTCGCCGCAGGACGAACAGGCGTAGTCATAGATCGGCATCGGCATGGCTCCGGATCGGGGGTTGGGCGCGCCGGCCGGGCCGGCGCGCGGCGCACTCAGTTCAGGTCAGGAGAGAGCAGCACGTCGGCATCGCCCTTGACATGCACGACCGGGCCGTTCGCATCGGGCCGGATGTCGAAGTCGAAGATCTGCGTGGGTATCCACAGCGTCGCGCACGAGTTCGGAATGTCCACCACGCCGCTGATATGCCCCTGTACCGGCGCCGTGCCCAGAATCGCATAGGCCTGCGCACGCGAATAACCGAACTTGGTCAGGTATTCGATCGCGTTCAGACAGGCCTGCCGATAGGCCACGTTGACGTCGAGATAGTGCTGCTTGCCGCCCTCGTCCACCGAGATGCCTTCGAAAATCAGATAGTCGTTGTAGTTCGGCGTAATCGGGCTCGGCTTGAAGATCGGATTGCGGATCCCGTATTTGGCCATCCCGTCCTTGATCACGTTGACGCGCATGTGCACCCAGCCGGCCATCTCGATCGCGCCGCAGAAGGTGATTTCGCCGTCGCCCTGGCTGAAGTGCAGATCGCCCACCGACAGGCCCGCGCCGTCGACATAGACCGGGAAGTACACCCGCGAGCCGCGCGACAGGTCCTTGATGTCGCAGTTGCCGCCGTGCTCGCGCGGCGGCACCGTGCGCGCGCCCTCGGCGGCGGCCTTGGCGCGCGCGTCGCCGTGCAGCTTGCCCATGTGGGCGGTCGGGCCGAACGGCGGATTGGCCAGCGGCGGCACGCGGTGCGGGTCGGTCTCGATCAGGCCCAGCTCGCGCTCGTTCCATCTGCGAAGCAGTGCGGGATCGGGCATGCAGCCGATCAGGCCCGGATGGATCAGGCCGGCGAACTGCACGCCGGGCACATGGCGCGACGACGTATAGACGCCATGGAAATCCCAGATCGATTTCTGCGCCTGCGGGAAATGGTCGGTCAGGAAGCCGCCGCCGTTCTTCTTCGAGAAGAAGCCGTTGAACCCCCACTGGCTGTCCGCCTTCGCACCGATGTCGAGCAGGTCGACCACCAGCAGATCGCCGGGCTTGACGCCACGCACGCCGACCGGCCCGGACAGGAAGTGGACGATCGACAGGTCGATGTCGCGCACGTCGTCGGCCGACTCGTTGTTCTTCACGAAACCGCCGGTCCAGTCGTAGGTCTCCAGGATGAAATCGTCGCCGGGGTTGACCCAGCAGGCCATCGGAATGTCCGGATGCCAGCGGTTGTGCACCATCTCGTTCTCGTAGGCCGATTGCTTCAGGTCTACCTTGATAAGGGTATCGGTCATATGCCTGTCTCCTGTTGGTGGATCCGGCCATCGTCGGGATGGCGAACTTCAACGACGCCGCCGGC
The DNA here is from genome assembly GCF_002563755.1 of Burkholderia sp. JKS000303. Classification (NCBI taxonomy): domain Bacteria; kingdom Pseudomonadati; phylum Pseudomonadota; class Betaproteobacteria; order Burkholderiales; family Burkholderiaceae; genus Burkholderia; species Burkholderia sp. JKS000303. Next base: position 3,381,457 of record NZ_PDBZ01000001.1, on the reverse strand, counting down.
GGCGGCGGACTGCAAACTCGCGTGACCTACTTGAGCGCGCCGCTGAGCAGCAGATAGCCCGGCAGCCAGCCGGTCGCAATGCCGGCGACGACGGTCGCGATGCCGGTCAGCCGCAGGATCGGGCGCTGCAGCGCCAGCAGCACGAAATAGAGGAACCACAGCACGCCCCAGCCGACCCAGCACCACGCGAACCAGACGTCCCAGATGGTCGTCGCGCGCTGCAACGACTCGATCGCGACCGGGATCACGGTGATCGACACGAACAGGCTGAACCAGCCGAGGCCACGCCCGTCGGCCCCGTTGAACCGGTTCAGCGCGACCCACAGATAGGTGAAGGTGAACAGCAGCGTCAGCGCGCCCGCCTTGATCGACGCGATGCTCGCGTCGCTGCCGAAGATCAGCTGCAACGACACCAGCATCGTGACGCCGCCCGAGAAGATGTTGACGACCCAGATTTCGCGGTCGCCGATCCGTCCGAGCAACCACAGGCCGTTGAGACACAGCACCGCACCCACGTACAGCAATGTCAGGCCTAGCATCGACGTCTCCTTCGATGTTTTGTCTTCGTGTGTTGTCGTCGTGTCGCCGGCTGCCGCGGCCTGGATGGCTGTTTTCGTTCTGCGGCGAGCGGGAACGCGTCAACTATAGGCAGTTGGCCGGCGATGCGAATCCCTCCCGGCGACGAATTGCACATCACCCGACAACGGGAGGCGGGCTCACCCGACTGGGTGAGCCATCGTGTCGTCAATGACGAAGCGAAACCCGCGCGGACGCGCGTTCGACACCATGAGGACGAGGGTGAAAGGCGCCCGCCGACACAAGCGGCGACACCGGCGCCACGAAGCGTCAGGCGTTCGGGCAGTGCTGCGCGTGCAGCCGCACCAGCTCCATCTGGCCGTGCGTATTGGTCTTCTGGAAGACCTGCTTCAGATGGCTGCGCACCGTGTTCTCGGACACGTGCAGCGTCTGCGCGAGCGTGGCAATCGAGTGCCCGTCGAAAATCAGCGCGCTGACGCGCGCCTGCGCGTCGCTCAGCTTGAACTGGCGCGCGAACGAACAGTCATGGTGCGCATGCTCCGCGCGCTGGCGACGCGCGCTGACCACCAGCAGCACACGCGCGTGCTCCGCGCCGCCGCGCAGCGACGCGCCGGCCGGCTGCAACGTCAGCGTGGTAGGCAGGCGCGCGCCGGGCGACGACACCGACAGCACCTGGGTGGGCGGCAGTCCGGCGCGCGGGCCGCCTTCGCCCGCTTGCCGGGCCAGGTCGGCGAGTGTCTCGCGCAGCGCGCGCTGATCGGCCGGCGTCACGGCGGCCAGATAGGGGCCATCGCGATACAACCCGCTGTCCTGCTCGCACAGCGCTTGCGCATTGCGGTTGCTGTAGGCGATGCGGCCGTCCGGCTCGACCAGGAAAGTCGCATTCGCATGGCCGTCGACGACATGCATCAGCGCCTGCTCCAGATCGGCCGCATGGCGGCGGTGCCAGCGGTTCTCCATCGCCAGCGCGATATGCGCGAGCAACCCGCGAAACTCGCTCTTTTCCTTCGCGCCGAAACGCCGTTGCCCTTCGCTGCGATACAGCTCGACGTAGCACAGCGCATCGTCGTCGCGCGCGACCACGCCGCACAGCCGGTGCCGCAAGCGCTGCGGGTGCAACAAGGCCTTGTAGTAGTCGGTGCCGACCAGCTCGCGGCCGCCCAGTATCTCGTCGCCGCTGCTGACATGCAGCGGCTGGCATGCGTCGGTGGACAGGAACCATGGATTGCGCGGCGCGTATTCGGCGAAGACGCGCGCGAACGCGGGATCGTCCGGCGCGCCGTACAGCACCTCGCCCTGGCCACGGGCCAGATGACGCTGCGCCAGCACCGCCGACGCGGCGTCGAAGCGCTCGCGCAGTTGCGCCATCACGCCGCGCCATGCATCCTCGTCGCGGGCGGCATGGATGCGGTATAGCAGCTCGCCCGTCCCGGGCGAATCGGCATTGTGCGCTGGCAACCGCGCCTCCTCCTTGGGTCCCCTACTGCGGGTTTGTCGGGCAGCGCAGCTGAAACAGCGCGATCTGCATGCTGAATGGTTGCCGGCAAGTCTTTTCGCTCGGGCCATAAAAGTCAAGACCTGCGCGGTCACGCGCGGATCGCACGGCCCGCGCCCGACGCCCGCGCGTCATTGCGCAGCATCGGGAATCCGACAATAATCGGAGCGCCCGCAGTCAGCGCAATCCGCATCGACGCCCTCACCATGCGCATCAAACGAGAATATCAATCCTGGGTCGCGAACGAGACACTGGAAGACTACGCACTGCGCTATGCGGCGCGCTCGTATCGCCGCTGGACGCCGTTCACGCTGGCCAACACCGCGCTGGGCGGCGCGTCGTTCCTCGCACTGGAAGCCATCGGCGCCAGCGTCACGCTGAGCTTCGGGTTCCAGAACGCTTTTCCGGCGATCGTGCTGGTCTGCCTGCTGATCTTCCTGATCGGCGTGCCGGTGGCTTACTACGCGAGCGTGTCCAACGTCGACATCGACCTGCTCACGCGCGGCGCCGGCTTCGGCTACGTCGGCTCGACCGTCACGTCGCTGATCTACGCGTCGTTCACGTTCATCTTCTTCGCGCTCGAATCGGCGATCCTCGCTCAAGCGCTCGCACTGGCCACCGGGCTCAACCTCACGCTCGGCTATCTGATCTGCTCGCTGGTGATCGTGCCGCTGGTGTTCTTCGGCGTCACGCTGATCAACAAGCTGCAGATGTGGACACAACCGCTGTGGATCGTGCTGCTGGTGTTGCCGTTCATCTATATCCTGTACCGCGATCCGCACGTGCTTGCGCAATGGGCGGCCTTCACCGGCCGCAACGGCGGCTCGCCGCGCTTCGACCTGCTCGCCTTCGGCGCGGCCACCGGCGTGCTGTTTTCGCTGGTCGGCCAGATTGGCGAGCAGGTCGACTATCTGCGCTTCCTGCCGGAGCGCACGCGTGAAAACCGCGTCGCCTGGTGGAGCGCGCTGCTGCTCGCCGGCCCCGGGTGGATCCTGATCGGCGGGCTCAAGGTGCTGGCCGGCAGCCTGCTGGCCGTGCTGGCCATCAAGGCCGGCGTTCCCAGCGGGCAGGCGATGGAACCGATCCATATGTACCAGTGGGCGTACGGCCAGGTGTTCGAGCAGCACGAGCTCGTGCTGGCGGCGGCGCTGCTGTTCGTGCTGGTCTCGCAGATCAAGATCAACGTGACCAATGCGTATGCCGGCTCGCTGGCCTGGTCGAACGTGTTCGTGCGGCTCACGCACTACCATCCGGGGCGCGTGGTCTGGCTGGTGTTCAATGTCGTGATCGCGCTGCTGCTGACGCTGCTCGGCATCTTCAGCACGCTGGAAGCGGTGCTCAGCGTCTACGCGAATCTGGTGATTGCGTGGCTGGGCGCGCTCGCGGCCGACCTGGTGGTGCTCAAGCCGCTCGGCATCAGCCCGCGCCACGTCGAATTCCGCCGGGCCTACCTATACGCCTTCAATCCGGTCGGCTGCGGCGCGATGCTGATCGCGTCGCTGGCCGGCGTCGGCGCCTATGCGGGGCTGTTCGGCCCGCTCGCAGAGGCCTATTCGGCATTCATCTCGCTCTTTGCGTCGTTCGTCAGCGCCATCGCGATCGCGTTCGTCACCGGCGGGCGCTATTACATCGCGCGCGACAATACCCATTACCGCGAGCACGACGCGGACGACACGATCCGCTGCTGCGTGTGCGAGCGCGACTACGAAGCGCCGGACATGGCGCACTGCCCGTTCTACCAGGGCCCGATCTGTTCGCTGTGCTGCGGGCTCGACAACCACTGCCACGACGCGTGCAAGCGCCCGGACGCGCTCGACGCGCACGCGCCGGCGAGCCACGGCGAACTGGCCCGGGTGCTCGCGCCGAGCTTCACCGGGCGCCTCGCCCGCTTCCTCGGTCTGCTGCTGATCGCGGCCGCCGCGATGGGCGCCCTCTTTCTGCTGGCGTGGCGTCTGATGTCCGTCGGCGCCGCGCCGCCGGGTCCGGGTTTCGGCAATCTGCTGCTGCGCACCTACGCGGCCATGCTGCCGCTGCTCGCGTTCGGCGCGTGGTGGATCGTCCTCACGCACGAAAGCCGCGAACTCGCGCGCGCGGAGCTGGTCGAGTCGCTGCGCCATCTCGAATCCGCGCGCAAGACGCTGGTCGAGTCCGAGAAGATGGCGTCGCTGGGCGGACTGGTCGCCGGCGTCGCACACGAGATCAATACGCCGGTCGGCATCGTCGTCAGCGCAGCGTCCTATCTGCAGGACCGCACCGACGCGACGTCGGCGCTGCACGCGCGCGGCGCGTTGAATCCCGCCGAGCTGGAACGCTACCTGGCCGACGCCGCTCAATCGGCCAAGCTGATGCTGGCCAACGCGAACCGCGCGGCGCAGCTCGTACAGAGCTTCAAGCAGGTGGCCGTCGACCAGACCAGCGAAAAGCGGCGCAGCTTCGACCTCGGCGACTACCTGCGCAATACGCTGCTGAGCCTCGAGCCGACGCTGCGCGATACCCGCGTGTCGCTGCAGGTCGATTGCCCGCCCGGCATCGTGATGGACAGCTATCCCGGCCCGATCGCGCAGATCGCCACCAATCTCGTGATGAATTCGCTGCAGCACGGCTTCGCCGGCGGCCGCACCGGCACCATCAGCATCAGCGCGGGGCAGGCGAACAACGACGAGATCGTGATCCGCCACGGCGACGACGGCTGCGGCATTCCGCGTGCGCTGCACGGGAAGATCTTCGAGCCGTTCTTTACGTCGCGCCGTGGCCAGGGCGGCAGCGGCCTGGGGTTACACCTCGTCTACAACCTGATCACGCAGCGGCTGTGCGGCACCATTTCGGTGGAAGACCGGGCCGGCGGTGGCGTCACCTTTCTGGTGCGGGTACCGCGCGTCACGCCGTCGGCCAAGGCCACCATTCCCGTTGTTCCCTCCGGAAATCCCTCATGAACGCAGACGCATCGATGCTCCCGTGGCAGGTCCTGCTGGTCGACGACGAACCCACCGTGCACGAAGTCACCCGCCTCGTGCTGCGCGACCTGACGTTTTCCGGCCGCCCGGTGATCTTCCACAGCGCGTACTCGGGCGAGCAATGCATCGCCCACCTCGCGGCCCACCCCGACACGGCGCTGATGCTGCTGGATGTCGTGATGGAGACGGACCATGCCGGGCTGGACGTCGTGCAGCACATCCGCCAGCAGCTGCGCAACACCGACGTGCAGATCGTGTTGCGCACCGGTCACCCCGGCATGGCGCCGGAGGCGCAGGTCGTGACCGACTATGAGATCAACGGCTATTTCGTCAAGACCGAGCTCACCGCGCAGAAACTGCTCTCGGTGGTGATTGCCGGGCTGCGCAGCTACCAGTACCTGAAGACGCTCCAGCAACGGCATGCGCCGCAGGACGGCGCCGACATCGCGGACGATGACGCCGCCGCCATCGCCCGTGCGCTGGAAGCAACCCGCTACCGCCTGCTCGCCCAGTGCCAGTTCGAGCTGGCCGACGGCACGCCGGCGTCCGTTGCGTTGCTGCCGGAATGGCCGGTCGCCGACGGCTGGATGGCGCACGCGGCCCTCTCCGGCCGGATCCGCGACGCGGCGCGGATCTCGGCCGTCAACGCGGCGCTGCTGCGCGATGCGTGCGCACTGGCGAACGCGTGGCATGCCGAGCGCGGCCACCGCGCGCCCGGGCATGACGCGGCCGGCCGGCCGCTGCGGATCAGCGTGCCGCTGCTGCTCGCCGCGGCCGGCAACGACGCCGATACGTTTCAGCATCTCGCGAGCCTCGTGCGCGACGCGCTGGCCGACGCCGGCCTGCCGGGCAGCGCGCTCGACATCCAGCTGCCGGGGAACCTGCCGTCCGTCTTCGACAGCGCCGAAGCCGCACGCGACGCCTGTGCGCAGTTGCGGGAACTCGGCGTGTCGATCACGCTGAACGACATCGGCAACGGCCCGATCTCGCTCGCGCATCTGCGCCGGCTGCTGCCGGACCGGTTGCAGATTGCGGCCAGCGATGCGTGCGAAGTGGCCGACGATGCGGAACGCGCGGCCATTGCGCGCGCGGTGATCGCGCTCGGACACACGCTCGGCGTGCAGGTGCTCGCCAGCGGCGTCACGCGGGCGGCGGACCTGCAATTCTTCAAATGGGAGGGCTGCGACCTTTGTCAGGGCGACCTGACCGGCGCGCGCTGGGACGCGGAGAACTGGCGGCAGATGTTGCCTGCGGGCTAGGCCCGGTATCCGTATGAAACGCGCATGCAAACGCCCGAAATCGCTCGCAGGGCAATGGAGGCCGAAGTCAAAATGGCGCGCGATCCGCTAAAAGCGTTCGCGACACCCTTCGCGAAGGCGTCGCGGTGAAGTACGGCGCGGTTGAACCCATGCGGCAGGACCATCCACGCCGATGTGCCGCATACAGGGCGTATCGGTAAGCGGCTACGATGCGTGGCGCAAGCGCACGCCGTCTGAAAGAACGCAGCAGGAACCTCGCCCGGAAGCGGAGGGGCTCGCGGCGCATCGGCGAACCCGGGAGCGTTTCAGGCCCGAGCGCCTGAGCCGAAGCCCGGCCGAGCCGGCAAGTGGTTCCGGCGGATACCTGCCCTGAGCACGGGCTGGATGCCATTGAGTGCCACGCGAGGCCAACACTCGCCTCGCTGCGTCCCCAGCCAGAATTATTCGTTTTCTTCGAAGTAGTGGCCGAACTTGACCTGCTTGGTCCGGATATAGCGCTCGTTTTCCTCGCGCATCGGCACCGCAAGCGCCACGCGTTCGCACACGGGAATGCCGTGCTTCGCCAGCGTGTCGAACTTCTTCGGATTGTTGCTCATCAGTCGCACCGACGTCACGCCAAGGATCCGCAGGATCGCGGCGGCGGAGTCGTATTCACGCGCATCGTCGGGCAGGCCGAGATCGAGATTGGCCTCGACGGTGTCGCGCCCCTGCTCCTGCAGCGCATACGCGCGAATCTTGTTGCTCAGGCCGATGCCGCGCCCTTCGTGGCCGCGCAGATACAGCAGCACGCCACGGTCTTCCGCGGCGATGTAGCGCAGCGCGAGATCGAGTTGCTCGCCGCAATCGCAGCGGTAGGAGCCGAACACGTCGCCGGTCAGGCACTCGGAATGCAGCCGCGTCAGCACGGACTGCTCGCCGGTGACGTCGCCCATCACGAGCGCGAGGTGTTCGGCATCGCTGCCCGATACGCGGAAAGCGTATGACGTGAACGTACCGTAGCGCGTGGGCAGCGACGCGGTGGCGACGAGCGTCACGCACTCGTCGACCTGGCCAGTGCCCGGCGTGGGCGATTGGGGACGCGAAGACATCATGAATTCAATCGAACGATCAGGAATATAGGAGTTGTGTGGATAGTGCGTGACCGGAGTTTACCGCTAATCTGGAAACGTCACGCGACTGCCGCCGCAGGCCCGGCTATACTGGCCTCGTCGGGTGACGCGCATCACGCCCTGCCTTCCCTGCATCGTTCTGCACACGGAGAAAGCAAATGAGCACGACTGTCGCGCAGATTCTCAAAGCCAAGCCTGATTCGGGCCGCACGATCTATACCGTCACGAAAGCCGATTTCGTCTACGACGCCATCAAGCTGATGGCGGAAAAAGGCATCGGCGCATTGCTGGTCATGGACGGCGACGACATCGCGGGCATCGTTACCGAACGAGACTACGCGCGCAAGGTCGTGCTGCAGGATCGTTCGTCGAAGGCCACCCGCGTCGACGAAATCATGACGACCAAGGTGCGCTACGTCGAACCGGCACAATCCACCGACGAGTGCATGGCGCTGATGACCGAGCACCGGATGCGCCACCTGCCCGTCCTCGACGGCGGCAAGCTGATCGGCCTGATCTCGATCGGCGACCTCGTGAAGAGCGTGATTGCCGACCAGCAGTTCACGATCAGCCAGCTCGAACACTACATCCACGGCACGCCCACGGTCACGTCCGCCTGACCCGCCCCAGCAAAAAAGGCCCAAACGCGCGAGCGTCTGGGCGGGAAAGCCGCCGGAATGCGGCGACGGAGGTTCTGCTCTGCTGACGCGGACGCGCGCAAATGGCGCGCGTCCCGTCGGTCATGTGCTGTGCTCGGGCAGACCCCGGGGTGATCAGTTGCCGAAGTAGACCGAATTCACGGGGTTCGGCGCTTCGCGCATCATGCGGCGGCCCGACTGGCCGGCGGCGGTCGGCACCGAACCGTAGCCACTCGTATCGGCTTGCGCGAGCATCGGCTGGTTCGGCTGGATGCGTTGTTCTGCGGCCTGGACGTTCTGCGGATATTGCGAATCGCTCGCAAGCGGCTTGTAGCCGTTCTGTTCGAGCTGCACGAGGTCGGCCCGGACCTGTGCGCGAGTCAAGCCCTGGTCGGACTGTGCGAACGATGCAATCGGGGCGGCAAGGACGGATGCAGCGATCGCTGCATAGATGATCGACTTCATGGTGGACCTCCGAAATATGTTCTCTTTTGACGTCGCTTCCGGCAGAACTGTCTGAAGCGATGGAAGAAGTGTAGTGCTCGCGATACCAAGGGGAAACCCTTGGTTTGGACATACAGCGTTGCATTTTTGGCAAATATTGGCGGCTGTTCGCCTATGAGATCGCTATCACTTAAACCATTTCCACAACAATGCCTGACGAAAGGCCGACACCTGAATCACCGTCCCGGAAGGTTATGTTGTAGAATCGTAAGGTTTTATTCACCCGCCGATATTCGATCCGTCATGTACGCGCTCACGCCCCTTTTCGTTTCGCCGTCCGGTCCGGCCGGCGTGCGTGCGCGCGTCGGCCATCCGGCGCACCCCTGCGCTCGACGTACGGCCCAGGCGCCGCTCGCCGCTGCCCGGCGCCTGATCTGACGGACTGGTCTCCTCCCCGGAGCCACGTCAGACGGGCTCCGGGCGATCCTCATAGGCACGCCACGCCTGCCCCATGCCGATCATTTGGAGAACCTCCATGAAACAACGCCTTTACCAGTTGACCGAACTCGACGTCGCCCGCCTCGAGAAGCACGCCGAAAGCAATCCCCGATTCCAGACGATGCTCGACACCCTGCTCGAGCGCGCCGACATCGTCCAGCCCGACGCCGTGAAGGCCAACGTCGTCACGATGAACTCGCAGATCACGCTGCTCGACGAAGCGTCGCAGGAACAGGCCACGTGGACGATTGTTTATCCCGATGCCGCCAATCTCGAACTGGGGCGCCTGAACGTGTTCTCGCCGGTCGGGATGGCATTGCTGGGTACGCAGCGCGGCCAGCTCGTCAAAGTCATGCAGCCGAGCGGTGCCGAGAAGCTGATGAAGGTCTCCGCCATCGTGTTCCAGCCGGAAGCCAACGGCGAATACACGCGCTAAAGCCGCCGGCCGGCCAGCGCGCGCCCTGTCGCGGCGCAAAACGAAAAAAGCGAGGCACGAGGCCTCGCTTTTTTGCGTCCGGACGCCATGCATCGCCGGCACCGCCATCGCTCCAGCCGCTTCAGCCGTCGATGGATGAAAAAAAGGCGCCCGAAGGCGCCTTTTTTGATGCTGCGAAGCTGGTTACCCAGCCGTCACGCTTAGAAACGGTGACGCAGACCAACCGTTGCTGCGGTTTGGTTGATCGACGAGCTTGCTGCCGTCGTCGGGTCGCCGTTGTAGATCGACGCGCCGCCTGCGTTCTTCGATGCGCGTTGGTACACAGCTTGTGCGTACACGTCCGTGCGCTTCGACAGAGCGTAGTCAGCTTGCAGACCGAACTGGTTCCAGTGCGCGCTGCTGCCGTCAACCTTCGCGTTCGTGTACGTGTAAGCAGCACCCAGGCCGAGAGCCGGCGTCAGGTTGTACTTTGCGTTGACTTCGTAGTTGTCAGCGTGGAACGTGCCGCCGCCGTCAGCTTGGTTGTCAACACGCGATTGCGTCCATGCTGCGCCAACTTGCGCCGGGCCGAATGCGTATGCAGCTGCCGCGCCGTACGTGCGCAGGCGGCCTTGGCCGTTGAACAGTGCGTTGTTCGACACAACTGCGCCCGACGACGTTGCGTTCGGGTTGTTCGCTTGCGAGTAAGCTGCTGCCAGCTTCAGGCCTTGGAACTGGTAAGCCACGCCGCCGCTGTATGCACGGTTGTTGCCGAAGTTCGTGTCGTTCGAGAACGAGTACGTGCCGCCGAATTGCAGGCCAGCGTAGTTAGCGCTCGTGAACTTGATCGAGTTGTTGTTCGAGTAGCCGCCGTTCGTGCTCAGGTTGTCGTTGTTGCCGACGTGAGCGAAGTACGTACCACCCCACGAACCCGTTGCGGTCAGCGGAGCCAGGTAGTCTTGAACGGAGTCATACTGCTTGCCCAGCGTAACCGTGCCGTACTGGCTCGACAGACCGACAAATGCTTGACGGTTGAAAATGGTGTTGTTGCCACCGTTCGCGAACTTGCCGTTACCGATACCGAAGCCGCTTTCCAACGTGAAGATTGCCTTCAGGCCGCCACCGAGGTCTTCCGAACCACGCAGGCCGAAGCGGCTCTGGTCAATGCCCGAACCCATCGACCACAGCGACTTGCCTTGGCCGGCTGCGTTCTGGACGTTGCTTTGGTAGGTGATGCCTGCGTCCAGCACGCCGTACAGCGTGACGCTGCTTTGCGCGTGAGCGACGGTAGCGAACGATGCTGCAGCTGCTGCAACGATCAGAGTCTTGTTCATTCGTGGAGCTCCCTTCTAAAAAGAGGCAGGTCTCGCGACCTTGTTCATAAACGGTCTGCAACCGTCCGGAAACGCCATCGGTACTGCTGGCTGCGCCCGGATAGTTGCCCGTTTGGGAACCGTGAGTTTAGGGGTGTACCCTAGGGGAGCGATCCGCAAATAAAGAAATAAGCTTTTCCAGAACTAGAAATAATAGAAATGGGGACGCGTTATAAGTATTTGTTTTAGCTTATTTTTTTGGCTTCTTGACGCGTGCTTTTTGGAGGCCTCCATCCCACCATTCTTTCATGTCACCAGCTTGACGGTTGCATAGAAACAACAAGCAGAACGGGGCGTCACCACGAAATCGGCAATTTTTACCCAATTTCATCGCGAATCTCGGGTTTGACCGACTAAAAATGCAACGCCCAATTGGTAAACAACAGTAAACGAAGGGGGACGCCGCTGCTGCAGCCGCCATTCGCCTGCACAGGCGCCTGCAGCGGGACGCTGGCCGCAAAAAGGCAGCAGAGGCGGTGGTCACCGTCGTGACATGCAGTAACAGCCTTAACGCCCGCCGTAACGCGGCCGCGGAACTGGCAGGTTAATGTAAGGCAGACCCTATTACAGGAGAGGACCCGCCATGAATCGACGCTCACTGTTGCGCGCCATCGGACTGACCGCCGCCCTCGTCGGTACCGGCGGCTGGTTGCGTACCGCCTCGGCTCAGCCCGCGCCGCCGCCGAGATACCGGCCGCCGGGTCCGAACCACGGGCCCGGCAAGCCGCCTTATCCGAATCGGCCTGGCTTTGCGCCGCCCGCGCCGCGACACGACCGCCGCCCGCCGCCGCCGAGGTCGCACGGCTACATGTGGACCGACGGCTACTGGAGCTGGCAGCGCGGCCGCTATATATGGGTGTCCGGTCGGTGGGTCGCCCGTCGCCCTGGGCATCGGTGGGTCCCCGGCTACTGGCGGCGCCAGGGCCAGGTGTGGATCTATGTCGACGGCGCGTGGCGATAGGCAGCAGACGCGTCGGCGATGGCCCTGCGCAGTCGGACGGCGGCCGGTTCCGCGCCGTTCGGCTGCTGAACGATCATGCCCGGCGCCGGTATCGGTCGATATCACCTGAGCGCACGAGCGCCGATCCGAACCAGAACAGCGATGGATCGGACGTCCGGCTGCGCCACGCTTGTATCGGGCTTCCGTGACATCCCGGCCACGTCGATACGAAACGATCGACACTCACGAGCCACTCCGCCCTCTCCCCATCGCACCGCGACACGAAAGCACCGCCTCAACGCGCGTCGCAATCAATGCATCGCAGGCAGCCCGCTCACCACGTGAACGATCCGGCGGATGCCATTCTGGTCCCGCCACGATCGCGGCGAACCAACACCTTGGCCGCCGCTCGGTTCGCCAGCGCGTACGCACGCCTTCGCAATAGCACACGCGCAGCCCATCCGTTTCGCCGGAAAAATTCGGATGACGAAATCATCCGATACCAAAGCAAGCGCATACGCGCCGGTTCGCCACGCATCGGGATGGCGCCCCGGCGTGCCGCGCTCCGCTCAACGCCCACTGCCTTCCAGCTCCCGCGCACGACGACGCGCGGCGCAAATCGCACGATGATGCTCGTCGGCCCAGCGGATCATCGCGTGCATCGGCGTCAGGAACGACTGACCGAGCTCGGTCAGCGCATATTCGACGCGCGGCGGCACTTCGGCGTACAGCGTGCGGCTGACGAAGCCGTCCTGCTCGAGCCGCTTGAGCGTGCGCGACAGCATCTGCTTCGACACGTCGCCGATCGCGCGGCCGAGTTCGTTGAAGCGCAACGTGCCGCCGGACAGCGCTTCGAGCACGAGCAGGCTCCACTGATCGCCGATACGGTCGAGCACATCGCGAATCGGACAGGGCTGATCGAGTTCGACGGAATCGTCGGCGGACGGAGACGGGAACGGGAACGGCATGGCGGGATTCTCTTTCACGGGCAATACGAGGTCACTGCGGTGTGACCTGTTCACACCGCAGTGACTTCTTGTGACGGGTTCGCGGCAACTGTACCATTCGAGCGACCCGACGGGCCGCACGGTTTCACCAGTTCTACGAAGCATGCGGCTGCACGCCGGCATCGCGCGAGCCACACCCGGTCACGCACCGATCCTCACGATCGGCGCGACCCGCAGTCGCATACCGCGCGCCATCCACGAATCGCCAGACCAGGAACCCCGACATGTCATCGCTACGCTTCCCCGTTCGCACCATCGCCGCGTTCGTCCTGCTCGCCGCATCGACGGCCGCGCTGGCCGCCGGCCCGGCCACGCGCGACGTGGCCTCCGAGGAAGCCAACCGCCAGCTCGTGCTGAGGTTCTACGACCGCTTCTTCAACAAGCATGAAGCGGTCGAAGCCGCGGGCGTCGTCGCGGACAACTACAAACAGCACAACCCGCACGTGCCCGACGGCAAGAAGCCGTTCGTGTCGTACTTCGTCGGCGCCTTTCAGAAGAACCCGGAATCGCGCGCACGCATCGTCCGCAGCGCGGCCGACGGCGATCTCGTCTATCTGCACGTGCATGCGACCGAACATCCGGGCGATCGCGGCGAAGCGGTCGTCGATATCTTCCGCGTGAAGGACGGACAGATCGTCGAACACTGGGACGTGATCCAGCCGGTGCCGGAAAAGTCCGCGAACGCGAACACGATGTTCTGACCGGCCGCGACCGCGCATCGGTGCCCATCGGCGCGCGGCGGGCACCGCGCGCAACGGCATGGCCGCCCGGCGCCGGCGAAGTCACCTACAATCGTGCATCGCCGCCACGCCGCCCCGGCTCCCCTGACCGGATCGGGGCCGTCATCCGTGCGCGCGCCACCGCGCGCGCAGCACGGCCGACGCGGGCGGCCGTTCGCGAAGATGGTGTCCACGATGAACCCCGCCCACATTTCCCTGAATCGCGCCGGCGACCTGGTCGCCAGCCTCGGCAGTCCGCAGTTCCCCGCCCGGCTCTGGGCATGGCTGCGCGAAACGGTCGATACGCAATCCCACTACAGCGTCGCGACCCGCTATCGGCGCGGCGCGGGATCGCAGGCGGTCGACGGCGTCGACGTGCTGTTCTTCGCGGGCGGCGACGATCCCGGCGGCACGCGCCATGCGCTCGATCTGTATACACAGGGCGACTGGCGCAACGACACGTTGCTGCCGCATATCGAACGCGTCACCGATTCGCAGCTCGTGTTCTCGTGCAACGAGGAAATCGACACGGCGACCGAGTACGGACGCCAGTTCGCGCTGGGCGACCTCGGCGAGGACTGCACGCTGCTCGGCAGCGAGCGCGATTACGTCTATGCGTTCTCGCTGTTCCGGCGGCGCGGCCAGCCGTCCTATACGCTGGCCGAGCTGAGCCTGCTGCGGCAGCTCGGCGATTTCGTGCTGCCGCTGCTGATCCAGCACGCGCGCCTGGCGCGCCTCACGCCGCGCCAGGACGACGGCGCGCTACTGCAACGGTTCGAGCAACGGCTCACGGCCAGCGGCGCCGCGCTGTCGCAGCGCGAGCGGCTCGTGTGCCGCGCCGTGCTGCAAGGCCGGCCCGTCCCGCAGATCGCCGACACGCTCGCGCTCAAGCCGAGCAGCGTGCGCACCTACCTCGGCCGTGCACTCGCGAAGCTCGGCATCGCGAACCGGGCCGGGCTCTTCGCATGGTGCGTGACGGACGAAGACGCGCCGGCCGCCGGCGATCGCTAGAGAATCGCATCCCCGTCTGCGTCTTCCGGACGCCCCGCCTTCCCGCCTTTGTCGCGCTTGTCCTTAAAACGATGACAGACAGCCCGCCGGCCCGCTTCTAGTATCTGACTCACCCGACGACAGCGGCGCGTCGGATGCAACGGAGACACGCGATGCCGAACCACGGATGAACGCATGCCCGGCCGGGCATGCGTTCCGCGACGACGGGCCGACGCACATCGCACGTCAGAACCGGCATCGCGTACCGCGCCGCACGCGGGCATAACGCCCTTCATTCCATTCCAACCGACCGGGTCCACGCGACCGGACGAGCCTGACGGCCCGCCCGCTGGACGCGTGCGCCCGTCGATTCCCCGATCCGGAGGAGACACATGCAACACGCCGACACCGTCTATCTGAACGGCCTGCTCTACACCGGCGACGCGCAGCGCCGCTTCGCGCAGGCGCTCGCCACGAAGGACGGCAAGATCGTCGCCGTCGGTCGCGACGACGACATCCGCCCGCTCGCCGGCCCCGCGACGCGCATGGTCGATCTGGCCGGCAGGCTGATGCTGCCGGGCCTGATCGACGGCCACGTGCACCCGCTCGAAGGTCATCAGATTCTCGGCGATTTCGATCTGTCCGGAATCAACGACCCGGACGCGATCCTGCAGCGCATCCGCGCGTGTGCCGACGCGACGCCGAACGAACCGTGGGTCTATCTCGGCGGCGCGAACCTCGCCGCGTTCGGCGCGTATCCGAGCCGCGAACTGCTCGACCGGATCGTGCCCGATCGGCCGCTGCTCGTGGTCGGCTTCGACGTGCACAGCGGCTGTCTCAATACGAAGGGGCTGGAAGCGGCCGGCATTACGGCTGATACGCCCAACCCGACCGGCGGCGTGTACGAGCGCGATGCATCGGGCGCGCCGAACGGCGTCGTGCACGAAGCGGCGTTCTACCGCGTCTGCCCGATCATTCCGCAACTGAGTCCGGCCGGCTATCCGAAGTCGCTCGCGAAAGCGCATGCGATGGCGCACGGCTACGGGATCACGGGCTGGTTCGACGCGCGCGTCGAAGAGGCCGAGCTCAAGGCCTATGCCGCCGCGCAACGTGCCGGCCAGTTGAAGACGTACATGAGCGCGGGCCTCTACGCGAACCCGCGCCGCGATCCGCGCGAACAGATCGAGCGCTTCGTCGCGTGGCGTCGCGAGTACGAGCGCGACAACCTGCGCCTGCATACGGTGAAGATCTTCGTCGACGGCGTGCCCGAATCGAAAACCGCCGCGCTGCTCGAACCGTACGCCGGCACCGACGACTGCGGCCTCGCGCTGTGGCGCCAGGACGCACTCAACGAAATCTGCCTGCTCGCCGATACGGCCGGCTTCGACCTGCACTTCCATACGCTGGCGGACCGCGCGGTACGCATGACACTCGACGCGCTCGAATACGTGCAGATCCGCAACGGCATGCGCGACCGCCGTGCGCAGCTCGCGCACCTGCAGCTCGTCGATCCGGCCGACATGGGCCGCTTCAACCGGCTCGGCGCGATCGCGAGCGTCCAGACCCTGTGGACGGCCGCGCGCGAGGAGCAGCAGCAGCTCTATCGCGACCTGCTCGGCGCCGAACGCACCGCCCGCAACTATCCGTTCCGCAGCCTGCGCAACGCGGGCGCGATGCTCGCGGCGGGTTCCGACTGGTCGGTCAGCACGATGGACCCGATGCAGATCATCCAGACCGGCGTCACGCACCGGCTGATCGACCAGCCCGACAGCCCGCCGTGGAATCCGCACGAACGCCTCGACCTGCTCACGATGCTCGAGGCCTATACGGTGAACACCGCGTATGCGCTGCGCTTCGACGATTGCACCGGCTCGCTCGAAGCGGGCAAGGACGCGAGTCTCGCGATCCTCGACCGCAATCCGTTCGAACACCCGGTCGGCACGTTCGCGCAAACACGCGTGCTCGAGACCTGCTTCCGCGGCGAAGTCGTGTATGCCGCGCCTGGGTGGGCCGATTGAGCACCGGCCGGGCGAGCGCCAGACGCCGGCCGGGCGCTCGTCAGGCGACGTCGAGCGCGAGCACCTGATCGGTCGTCAGCACATCGCCGAACGTGTCCGACAGCGCGGCGAGCGTCGCGCGATGGAGGTCGCGGTACGGCACCGTGCTGCCGTCCGCAACATCCAGGTCGCGCGTCGCGCATGCGTCGTCGACGACGATCACCGCATAGCCGAGCGGCACCGCATCGCGTGCCGCGCCGGCAACGCACGCATGCGTCATCAGCCCGGTGACGATCAGCGTGTCGATCCCGGCCGCCTTCAGGCGCGCGTCGATGTCTGTAGTCGGAAACACGCTGACCGACGTCTTCTTCACGACCGTGTGCTGCGGCGCCGGTTGCAGGTCCGCATGAAAACGGAAGCCGTCGCTGCCGTCCGCGAAGATCGGGCCGCCGGCCGCGCCGACGTGCTGCACGTGGAATACCGGAATGCCCGCGCGATCGGCGAATGCGATCACGCGCTGCGCGTTGCCCAGCGCACGCGGCCCTTCCGGAATCGGCAGGCGGCCGCTGAAATACTCGTTCTGGAAATCGATCACCAGCAGCGCGGTGCGGGCGGCGTCGATCGACGTCGGCGCGCTCGCGCCGGCCAGGGTGCGGATGGTCGGATGTTGCATGGGTCGCTCTCTACTCAGGTTGGCACATCGAACGGAACGGCGGCACGGCCGGGCCAGCGCCGCCGGACGCGATCGCTCGGCCCGGTTACCGCCGGTGGCGGGCCTGCCGTGACCGCGAAGCGCCAGTGTCGGGCCGCGCAGCCGCGCGCGACAGCGGCCCGCAGGACAACGTCCGACAGAATCGGGCCAACCTGTACGCGACCGCCTACGACAATGCCGCGCGCGCCCCGGCCTGCTTGCGTCCGTAGAACGCCATCATCACGAAGCTGAGCAGGAAGCCGGCGCCGCCGATCAGCAGCAGCCCGGTCTCGCCGAACACCGGCAGCAGGTTGGTGAGCGCGCCCGTCACGACCCACGCGACGGCCATCACCGAGCCCGCGACGCCGAGCGCCCAGCCCTGCCGGTCCTCGCTGACGGCGTCGGAGAAGGCGGTGTACATGGTCGTGTAGGCGACCATGTCGAAGCAGCCGACCACCATCGCGAGGGCCCACAGCACCGGCTCGTGCGGAAACAGCGCGGACAGCATCTGGCCGAGACCGGCGACGAGCAGCCCCGTCTTCGCGATGTCGACCACGCCCCACACACGCAACATCAGCCGCACGACGAACAGCAGGCCGAATACGAAACACACGCCGATCAAGCCGCTGAACAGCCCGAGCTGCGCGCTCGTATAACCGAACTTCGCCTGCAGCAACAGCATGATGGTCTGCAGGTAGAGCCCGTGCCGACCTGCATCAGGAAGAACACCACCGACAGGAACGCGACGTTACGCTGGCTCGCGGCTTCCCACACGATCCGCAGCGGCAGCAGCACATCGATGCGCGTATCGCCGCGCGGCACGGCCGTATCGCGATACGACGTCCAGGTCCAGCACGCGCAGACCAGCGACAGCGCCGCAACCAGCACGAACGGCGTGCCGTAGTCGAACAGCGGCGAGATCGTCCGGTCGGACGTAACGCCGCCGAGCACCGGGCCAACGATCACACCGGCGCTGAACGCGAGCGACATGATGCTCATGTTGTATGCCTTGTTCTCGGGCGTGCTCAGATCGGTGATGGCCGCCTGCGCGATGCCCTGGCAGCCGGCCATGAGACCGGTGAGCCCGCGTCCGGCCAGCAGCAGCGCGACGCCCGCGTGCCAGGCGCCGGCCGCCATCAGCGCATAGCCTGCCGCGAGGCCGAGCAGGCACAGCAGCAGGATCCGGCGGCGGCCGTAGCGGTCCGACAGCTCGCCCATCAGCGACGAGCCGAAGAACATGCACAACGGATAGATCCCGTAGCCGAGACCGAGGTAGAAATTGCGTGCGTGCTCGCCGGCATCGGCCGGCAGGATGCCCGCATGCGGATCGCTGAAGATCGCGGACATCATCGGATAGACGAGACCGAAGCCCATCGCGTCGATCGCGATGGCGAGCAGGCAGGGGCCGAGCAGCGTGTAATCGAGCCGGGACATGGCGACCTTCCGGACAGCGTGGATGATCGCCCAAGCGTAATGAGCGGGCGGCGCCCCCGGTAGGCCGCCGCCCGCGATACTGACCATCGGCGGCGCAGATGGCCTGCCCGCCGCATGCGCCGATAACTGACCGGCCCGGAGCGGAGGGCCGCTAGTCGGCGCTCAGCGGCTCGGCCCGAAACTGCCGGCGGGCGAGCACGCACGGCGCGCCGTCGTGCATGAACACGGTCGCGGCGAGCCCGAACGACGCCGCGAACAGCACGTACCACGCGGGCGCGACGGGCGACCCGCTCGCGCGCGTGAGCCACGTGACGATGAACGGCGCGAAGCCGCCAAACACCATCACCGCGACGTTGTACGCGAGCGCGACGCCGGTCGAACGCGAGCGCGTCGCGAACTGCTCGGCGAGCGTCGTCGGCGCGGGCCCGTAGATGACGCCGATGATCGTGCAGATCACGAGTTGCATCACGAGCAGGCGGCCGATGCTCGGCGCCGCGGCGAGCCACGAGAACAGCGGATAGGTGACCGTCAGCATCGCGAGCATCCCGGCGAGCAGCACCGGACGCCGGCCGATGCGGTCGGACACGATCGCGGACACCGGAATCGTCACGGTCAGCAACGCGACCGCGATCATCTGCGCCTTGAACACCTGGTCGAGCGGCAGCCCGAAGGTCTTGTGCACGAACGTCGGCATGTTGACGAGCATCACGTAGAACACGGCCGTGCCGGTGATCGTCTGCCCCATCGACACGAGCACGCCGCGCAGGTTGTCGCGCAGCACGCGCGACACGCTCGCGGGCGGCTCGACGACCGACTTGCTCGCGTCGAGGAACGCCTCGGTCTCGTCCATGTGACGGCGGATCCACAAACCGACCGGCCCGATCAGCAGCCCGAGCGCGAACGGCACGCGCCAGCCCCAGCTGTGCAGCGCCGCGTCCGACAGCGACTGCGTGGCCCACGCGCCCATCGCCGCGCCCGAGAACACCGCGAGACACTGGCCGATCAGTTGCCACGAGCCGTACAGCCCGCGCCGGTTCGCAGGCGCGCTCTCCACCAGGAACGCCGTGGCGCTCGCATATTCGCCGCCCGTCGCGAAGCCTTGCAGCAGTCGCGCGACGACGATCAGGATCGGCGCGGCCGGGCCGATCGTCGCGTACGACGGCGCGAACGTGATCAGCGCGATCGACAGCGTCATCAGGAAGATGATGAGCTGCATCGCGGCCTTGCGGCCCTTGCGATCCGAATAGAGCCCGAGCACGATGCCGCCGACCGGACGCATGAAGAAGCCGACGCCGAACGTCGCAAGCGACATCAGCAGCGATGCGTACTGGCTCTCTGCGGGAAAGAACAGCCGCGCGATGATGCCGGAGAAAAAACCGTAGACGATGAAGTCGTACCACTCGAGGGTATTGCCGATGACGGCAGCCACCACCTGCCGATGCCGCGTGTTCCGACGTGAGTCCCGCATGCTTGTCTCCTGCTGTGTCGTGGGCCGTACCGCATGGCCGCCGCCGTGTGCGGCGGGCAATCGTGAACCGCTGCGCGCGGCCGGACGAGAAAGGCATCCGGCCCGCACGCATAGCCGGCATGAACCGATGATAGGGACACCGAAAACCCGCATCAATTAACGGCAGCGGTGGATGCTTAACCGCAGATTAAATGTCTCGCCGCGCCACCCCGCGACATGCCCATTCCGGATATTCGCGCATTGTTGCGTCCGGGGTTCTGCGGCAGAATCATCGATCGCCCTTCCCGCTGCCCCGACCATGCGCACTCGCATCAACGAAGAGATCACCTTCCGCAAGCTCGAGGTGCTGCTCGCCTTCATGGAAGCCGGCAACCTCGCGAAAGCCGCCGAGGCGCTCAACGTCAGCACGGTCAGCGTGCATCGCGCGCTGCATACGCTCGAAGAAGGCATGCACTGCGCGCTGTTCCGTCACGAAGGACGCAACCTGATTCCGACCGACGCCGCGCAAGTGCTCGCCGAAGTCGCGGCCGAGGTGCTGAAGACGATGGCGAACGGGATCCGCTCGACCCGCGAAGCCGCCGGCTACGGTGCCGGGCAGTTGAAGATCGGCTCGCTGTATTCGCTGACGATCCGCACCGTGCCCGAGGTCGTGATCGCGTTGAAGGAGCGTCGCCCCGAGTTGCAGGCCGAACTCGTGCTCGGCTCGAACGCCGACCTGCTCGACAAGCTGCGGCAAGGCGCGATCGACGCGACGTTGATGGCGCTGCCCGAGCCGGACGCCGAAATCGAATCGATCGCACTGTTCGAGGATGAAATGTTCTTCGCCGCGCCGATCGATTCACCGTATGCGCAGCGCGACGCGATCGATCTGGTGGCGTGCCGCGATGAGCCGTTCGTGTCGCTCGGCGAAGGCTTCGCGACGCACCACGGCTTCACGGAAGCGTTTCGGGCCGCGGGCGTCACGCCGAACGTCGTGATGCGCGTGGGCGACATCTTCTCGTTGATCAACCTGGTGTCAGGCGGCGTCGGCCATGCGCTGCTGCCCGGCCGCGTGCGCGACCTCTTTGCGCACAAGATCGCGCTGGTGCCGCTCGCGGGGCCGACCATCCGTCAGACGATCGGCCTGAGCTTCCTGCACCGGCGCGAACGCGACCCGAACCTGCTCGCGCTCGCGACCGTCTGCCGGCTGACGGTCAAGGGGCCGCACGCGGGATAACGCGCGGATCCGTCAGGCGCGGCGGCGCGCGGCACGCCATCCGTCGAACGACCAGGCGCCCGCCCCCGTCACGGCAAGCAGCAGCAACCCGCCGACGATGCTCACGTTCTTGTAGAAATGGATCGCGTTCGCCATCTGCGCGCCGCCCGTCATCGTCCAGTAGCGATGACCGGTCAGTGCGGTCGCGAGCGTGTACGCCGCCATCAGCACCGCCAGCGGCCGCGTGCCGCAGCCGAGCATCAGCAGCAGCCCGAGCCCGAGCTCGGCACCGATCGCCACGGCCGCCGCCAGCGCCGGAAACGGCAGTCCGTAGCCGGCCATCAGGTCGACCGTATGCGATACGGCCATCAGTTTGTCCCAGCCGAACCGCACCATCAGCCACATCATCGCGACGCGCGCCACCAGGATCGTGGCGTCGCGATAGCGTTCAAACCCTGCTTCGAACATCGTGTCTCTCTCCATCGGAATTGAATATCGGTCACGCGCGGCGCCGCCTGCCGCCGCGCGATGCATCAGAACTTGACGAGCAGACCGATCCGCATCAGCAGCTGGTTGGCGGTCGACGACGGCGTCGTCTGGTTGATCTGCGCAACGGCCTGGCGTCCGTACGAGTCGAGACCGGACGCGTGCTGGTAGATGCCGACCATGTAGAGCGTCGTACGCTTCGACAGGAAATACTGCGCACCGACGTTGAACTGCTGGTACTTCGCGTCGGGTGCCGTCGTGTACGTGTACGCCGCACCGAGCGACACGGCCGGCGTAACCAGGTACGTGACGTTCGCCTCGTAGTTGTCGAACGATGCGCTGCCGCGATACGGCGTGTTCAGCGTCGGCACGATGTTCTGGAAGCGCGTGTTGGTGTACACGAAGCGCAATGTCGCGTTGCCGAGCGCGTAGCTGCCGCCCGCGCCGTAGGTCTGCAGCTTCGATGCCGACTGGTAGCCGCCCCAGATCGGCGTGGGCAGCGCGGTGGAGAACGCCGCGTCCGGCGACGGGTTCGCGCTCGCGCCCCACAGCGTCACGGCCGGATTGTTGACCGTCTCGTAGGCGGCATCGAGGGTCAGCGGCCCGCGCGCGTACCGCGCGCCGACGCTGATCACGCGATTCGAGGAAAAACTGCCAGGCACGCCGCCGAAGCCGTACAGCGCGGCCATGGAGAAGCCGTTGAAATCGGGCGTCTTGTACTTGATCGCGTTGTTGATGCGGGCCGTATCGTTGAGATTGTCGACATCGGCCGCATGGGCGCCGAGATAGCCGGTGAAATTGCAGCCGGCCGCCAGCAACCCGAGATACTCGCCGCTCAGCTCGTCGTACTGGCGGCCGAGCGTGACGGTGCCGAACGGCCCGGTCAGGCCGACGAACGCCTGCCGGCCGAACATCAGGCCGCCCTGCCCGAGCCGCCCCGTGTTCGCGTCGTAGCCGTTCTCCAGCGTGAAGATCGCCTGCATCCCGCCGCCGAGATCCTCGCTGCCCTTGAAGCCGATGCGGTTGCCGTACAGCGTGCCCGAAACGGCCTGGAACGCCTTGCCGCCGCCCAGGTTGCTGACGTAGTTCACGCCGTTGTCGACGGTGCCGTACAGCGTGACGGAATTCTGCGCATGCGCGGCGCTGGCGAACGAAGCCGCCACGCCTGCCGCGATGATGCCGATTAATTTCATAAGATCTCCTGAATATTAATTTTATGTTTTTGGTATTGCAGGGTTGCTTGATACCGACGAACGATTCCGCCATCGTCCGAGCGATCGGACCGACGCAATCGCCCTGCCCGTCCTTCCATCGGCAGACGGCCTCCTGCCGTCTGCGCTGCCACGCTTAGGCCGCGGCCAGCCCCATCAGCGCCTGCAACAGCGCCGTGCGGGTCTGCCCCCAGACCGCGCCCTTCCATGCGTCGTCGTCACCATAGAACGCGTCGCGAATCCGCTGCAGAATCTCGCGGCGCAGTTCGGCCGGCGCATCCGGATGGCGGAGCAGCCAGTGCGACGCCCGCAGCCGGTAAATCACCTCGTCGAACGGCAACGTGCCGAATTCGAGCGCCATCAGGCCGACGTTCGCGCGCGGGCACTCGTCGTGCACGATTGACGCGACGGGGCCCGACACGCCCGGCGATTCGGATTCGCCGTCGAACGGCGCGACGACGTCCGCGCCCCACCACGCGCGTGCGCGCGCCAGTTCGGCGGCGACGTTGCGCCCTGCGTAGATCTTCTCGCCATGGCCGCGCGGCCCGAGCCCCGTATGCGCATCGATCCATGCGATCGTCGTCGCATGCGCGGCGCGCTCGCGCAGGATCGTTCGCATCGTGCGGTTGTTCCACGTCGGCTCGCGACCGCCGAAGAACATCCCGTCCGGCGTCGCGTACTGGCCGCTGCTCAGCGCGCTGTGATACGCGAGCATCCCGTTGCGGGCGATATAGTCGGCGAGCGCCTGCTCGTCGTCCGGCGACGGCGGCCAGGTGCTCGTCAGCACGAGGCGGTCGACCTCCGGATAGGCGTCGTTGGCCGGCAACGCCGCGCTGAAATCGATGTGGTTGCGGTTCAGGTCGACGTTGTCCTGGTTGGTGCGCTGCAGGTACGAGAAGCCATACGGATTGACCGCATGAATCAGCAGCAGCCCGACGCCGGCACGCGCGAGCCGGGCCATCAGGTCGTCGTCGAACAGCGCGGCGATCTGGCAGCCGGAGCCGCAAAAGCCCTCCGGCCCGTGCGTGCCCGAACTGAGGATCAGCAGCCGCTCGGCGTCGGCAACGCCGATGCCTGCAACGTCGATCGCCAGCGTTTCGCCGAGCGCACCGCGCTGGTCGGGCAGCACGAACGACTCCAGCGTCGCGCGCCGGTGCACGGCGGCATCGAGAAACTTGCGGCGGGCTTCGGCATAGGAGCCGGAGAAATGACGGGTGACAGGGGTACGTTCCATGGTGCGGGTCAGACCTTCGAGTAGGAGGAAACGCCGGATACGGCGGGAGCGTCGATCGCTTCGCCGGTGCGGTCGCGCAGATACGGCAGGCCGGCCATCGACACGAGCGCGACGACGATCAGGTACCAGGCCGGCGCGACCTTGTTGCCGCTCGCGTGGACGAGCCACGTGCTGATGAACGGCGCAAAGCCGCCGAAGACCGCGACGCCGACGCTGTACACGAGCGACATGCCCGTTGCACGCACCGACTCGGGAAACATCTCCGGCAGGATCGTGATGCTCGGCACGGCCTGGATCGCGAGCACGGCCGTCAGCAGGCCGACCACCGTGAACAGCACGCCCGGCGTCGGCGACGCCTTCAGCCAGGCGAACGCCGGGTAGATCAGCAGCATGAGCGCGATCCGGCCCCCGACGATCAGCGGCTTGCGGCCGACGCGGTCCGACCAGCGCCCGACGAACGGCGCGCTGACGAGCGCCAGCGCCCCCGTGAGCGCCGCGGCCGACAGCGCGATGGCCGGGCTCATCCCGAGTTCGCGGATCGCATAGGTCGGCATATAGAAGCTGACGACGTACGATGCGCCCGTGCCGCCCATCGTGACCATGATCGCGACGACGACCGCGCGCCCGTGGTCGCGGCACAGCGTCGCGACGCGGCCGCCGCGGCGCGCGCCGCCCGCCACGGCCCGCGCGGGATCGCCACTGTGGGTTTCCTCGAGCCGGCGGCGGATGTACGCGCCCACCGGCGCGATCAGCATCCCGAGCGCGAACGGCACACGCCAGCCCCAGCGTTCGAGTGCTTCCGGCGTCAGCGCGAACGACAGGATCGCGACCGTCAGCGCGGCCATCAGCACGCCGAGCCCCTGGCTCGCGAACTGCCAGCTCGCCATGTAGCCGCGTGTGCGCGGCCGTGCATGCTCGACGAGCAAGGTCGTCGATGCGCCGAATTCGCCGCCGGCGGAAAACCCCTGGATCGAGCGCGCGACGACGATCAGGATCGGCGCGGCCACGCCGATCGCCGCATAAGTCGGCGCCACGGCGATCAACCCGCAGCCGAGCGCCATCAGGAAGATCGTCAGCACCATCGCCGGCTTGCGCCCCGCGCGATCCGCATACGCGCCGATCACGACGCCGCCGAGCGGACGCATCACGAATCCGGCCCCGAATGTGCCGACCGCCAGCAACAACTGGCCGGCCGGATCGAACGACGGAAAGAACAGCTTGCCGATGATGAACGCGAGAAAGCCGTAGACCGTGAAATCGTAGTACTCGAGCGCGTTGCCGACGGTCGTCGCGAGAATCGTCCGGCGCGTCTGCTCGCCGGCCTGCGGTTGGGGTTCCATGACGGGTGTCTCCTTCTGGGTGCGGTATCGCACCGGTTATATGCGACGCATTCTAGGCGGGCGAGCGTTACCCGAAAAGACAACAATCCATTACACTCGTTGCCATTTGGTTAGCACCATGGGGCTGCGATGAAACCGAACCAGCTGCATGCATTCGTGGCCGTGGCCGCGCAGATGAGCATCCGCGGCGCCGCGCGGCAGCTCGGCGTGTCGGCGCCGGCCGTCACGAAAATCATCCGCGAACTGGAGCGCGAGATCGGCGCGCCGCTCGTCGAGCGCAGCGTCAAGGGCATCGTGCTGACCGAATACGGCGCGGCGCTGCTGCCGCGCGCACGGCTGCTGCTCGACGACATGCAGCGCGCCCGCGACGAGATCGTGCAACTGCGCGACGGCAATTTCGGGCACGTTCGCGTCGCGGTCAGCACGTCGTTCGCGCAAACGGTGTTCGTGCCGGCCTACCGGCTGCTGCGCGAGCGGCGTCCCGGCGTGACCGTGCACGTCACCGAATCGGGGCTGCCCGGCACGCTCGCCCGGCTGCGCGATGCGCAGACCGACTTCGCGATCATGCATGTCGACCCGCAGACACTTGACGACGACTTCGTCAGCGAACCGCTCGCGCCCGTGCGGCTGATGCTCGGTGTGCGCAACAAGCACCCGTTGCGCAACCGGCGCGCCGTGCGCGATTTTCTCGATGCCGAATGGGTGCTGCCCGGCGACGGCAACGATCCGATGTCGGCGACCAAGTGGCTGTTCGGCGCGTTCGGGCTACCGGTGCCGTCGCGCGTCGTACATGGCGATTCGATCTCGACCGCGCTCGCGCTGGTCGCCCAGATGGACCACGTCGGCTTCTTCGTCGAGCCGCTCGCGGACGAAGTATTCAAGCGCATGGGCATCCGGCGGGTCGAACTCGACGATCCGATGCCGGTGCTGCAGATGTGCGCGATCCAGCGGCGCGGCAGTTCGCTGACGCCGGCCGCCGCGCAATTCATCGACTGCGTGCGCGACGTGCTCGCGCCGCGCTGACGCGTCTCCCGTCCCTTCCCGCTTCCTCTCGCGCGTGACCCGGCATCGCAACGATGCCCGGTACGCCACCTCGTCACTGCACTGATCCGCCGCGGCTAGTCCGTTTGGGTGGCACGAAACGCCCGCTTTGTTGCGATCATGGCCGTCATTCGTCACGCGCCGCCATCCGCATCGAGCGGCGCGGCGCCCACTCGCGCGTCCTCGTCACGGAGACAGCATGAACGACCCCGTCCTCGGCCCCATCGACCAGATCGGCTATGTGGTTGCCGATCTCGACCGCAGCATCGCGCGCTGGCGCGCCCGCCACGACGCGGGCCCGTGGACCGTATTTCGCAACGTGCGCCTCGAAGGCCGCTACCTCGGCGAGCCGGTGACGGTCACGATGGACGTCGGGCTCGCGTATCGCGGCGACCTGCAGATCGAACTGATCCATGTGACGAACGACGCGCCGTCGCCCTACCGCGACGCGCACGGGCAACCGCTCGCGGGCCTGCATCACGTCGCCTGGGTGGTCGACGATCTCGACGCCGCGGTGGCGCGGCTCACGGCACGCGGCCTGCGTGTCGTGTTCGAAGCCGCCAACCCGGCCACGCGCGTCGCCTATCTCGACGACGCCGACGATCCCGGCGTGCGCGTCGAAGTGATCGAAGGCGCCGGGATGCGCGACATGATCGCGCACGGCATCGCCGAAGCGCGCGCATGGGACGGCGCCGATCCGGTCCGCATCATCGACGCGTCGGCCGCCGCCGCATGAGCGGGCCCGCACGCGTCCCACTTCACTCACAGGAGCAATCACGATGAAACGACTCGAAGGCAAAGTGGCGCTGATCACGGGCGGCGCCCGCGGCCAGGGCGAGGCGGAAGCGCGACGGTTCGTCGCCGAAGGCGCGCGCGTGGTGATCGCCGACGTGCTCGACGACGCAGGCCGGCGCGTCGCGGCCGAACTCGGCGACGCCGCGCGATTCCAGCATCTCGACGTCACGAACGAAGACGACTGGCACACCGCCGTGCAGGCGACGCTCGCGCATTTCGGCCGGCTCGACATCCTCGTGAACAACGCGGCGATCCTGAAGCTCGTGCCGATCGAATCGTGTTCGCTCGACGACTACCGGAAGGTGATCGACGTGAACCAGATCGGCTGCTGGCTCGGCATGAAATCGGCGCTCGCCGCGCTGAAGGATGCCGGCGGCGGCTCGATCGTCAACGTGTCGTCGACGGCCGGGATGGAGGGCGTGGCGGGCGGCAGCGCATACGTGTCGAGCAAGTTCGCGGTGCGCGGGATGACCAAGGCCGCCGCGCTCGAGTTCGGCCGCTACGGGATCCGCGTGAACTCGGTGCACCCGGGCGGGATCGACACCGTGATGGCGCGCCCGCCGGAATACGCGGATTTCGACCCGTCGTCGATCTATAGCGGGCTGCCGATCGCGCGCATCGGCAAACCGGACGAAGTGGCGAACCTCGTGCTGTTCCTCGCATCCGACGAATCCGCATATTGCACGGGTTCGGAATTCATCGTCGACGGCGGGATGCTCGCGGGCAGCACGTTCCACTGACTCGCGCCTCGGCCGACACACGCCCGCCTGTGCCCTGGCGGGCGTTTTCGTTTGCAGCCCGGAGAAGTGATCAGTCAGGGCCGGCCCGTCATATGCATCGCTCTTGACATCCTCCGCCGCCTGAAGGCGGCGGATTCCTGCCGCGTCTGAGACGATGATGCTTATCTCAGAGCGCCTCGGCGGGTTCCTGCTTCACGGAGCGGCCTGACTGCACCGGCTCTCCACAGGCTGCAACGCGGTGTCCCCGCGCCAGTATGTTGATCGCACCGACCACATCGGCATGCTCCTCATGACCGCACGCGACGCAGCGGAATGCGGCCTGCGTCTGCCGGTTTTCCGCGCTCGCGTATTCGCAGACCGGGCACGTGCGACTCGTATTCGCCGGCGGCACGGCAATGAGCCAGCCGCCGTTCCACGCCAGCTTGTAGTCCAGCTGACGACGAAATTCGAACCAGCCCTGATCGAGGATGGCTTTGTTCAGGCCGGACTTGGCCCGAACGTTTTTGCCCGGCGCATCGGGGCTGCCAGCCACCGTCTTCGACATGTTTCGTACCCGCAAGTCCTCGATGCACACCATCGCGTGGTTTTGGCTGATCGTGGTCGTGGCTTTGTGCAGGTAGATCGGGCCATTGTATGCGTGGCCCACAAGCGAGAGTCAAGCCATTCGACGTGGTCGCCATTGCGTCTTTCTGATCCGTGTGCATGTGGTCTTCCTGACCACAAGCACCGGCGCAATGTGCTTACCACGGAGATGCTGAACGACATGCGCAGCATCTTCGCCAGTGTCTGTCTGGACTTCGAATCCGAACGGGTGAAGTTCGATGGTGCGCACGGCCATGTACACCTGCTGGTGCACTACCCGCCCAAGGATTCCGTGTCGTCCCTGGTGAACAGCTTCAACGGCGTCTCAAGTCGCATGAACCGGCAGAATGCGCCCGCATTCGGAAAAAGTCGTGGGACGGGGCGCCGTGGTCTCCGTCTTGCTTTGCGGGAAATTGTGGCGGAGCGCCTATCGAAATCGTCCGCCAATACATCGAACAGCAAAAAACCGCATTAGCAGCCGCAAAGGACGCCTACGGCGTCCGCGCTATCCTTCCTCGTCCTGACGAACGAGGTTTGACGCGCATTCAGATCAAGTGTCCAAAAACGACCATGCCGCCGGCGGTTCTCCCGCGCGGCGGCATGGTGTCTTTCGACGCGATACAACGCGCGATGCGGCGCTCAGTACCCCTTCGGCTGGATCGCCGGCGCGCCGACACCGCGCGCGCCCTGCTTGCCGCCGCGCACCAGGCAGCGCCCGTGCGGGCCGTACACGCCGTCGGCCTCCGGATACAGCGTCAGCAGCACGAAATACAGCAGCCCGCCGACCGCCAGCGATACCGGCACGCTGAGATCGAGCCCGCCCGCGAGATTGCCGAGCGGCCCGACGAACTGCCCCGGCAGGTTCACGAACGACAGACCGATGAACGCCGCCGGCAGCCAGGCACCCATCGCGCGCAGGTTCCAGCCGTGCGTGAACCAGTAGTGGCCGCCGCGCAGCCCGCGGTTGAACACCTGCAGGTCGTCGGCGAGATAGAAGCCGCGGCGCGTCACGTAGCCGATCACCATGATCGCCATCCACGGGCAGCTGAACGTGTCGATCAGCGTCGAGAACGTCGCGACGCTTTCGACGAGGTTGAACCAGAAGCGGCCGACGAAGATGAACGCGATCGCGATCGTGCCGATCAGCAGCGTCGCGCGCACGCGGTTCAGGAAGCGCGGGAACATGCTCGACACGTCGAGGCCCGTGCCGTACAGCGCGGTCGTGCCGGTCGACATCCCGCCGATGATCGCGATCAGGCACATCGGCAGCAGGAACCAGCGCGGCGACACGGCGAGCAGCCCCCCGACGTAGTCGTTCGACGCGATGAACGCAGGCGCCTTCGACGCGATGATCGTCGCGGTCGCGAGGCCGAAGAAGAACGGCACGAAGGTCGCGATCTGCGCGGCGAACACGGCGCCCATCACGCGCCGCTTCGGCGTGTGCTGCGGAATGTAGCGCGCCCAGTCGCCGAGCGTCGACGCGAACGACACCGGGTTGCTCAGCGCGACCAGCACCGCGCCGACGAACGCGGCCCAGAAGCCCGCGCTGCCCTGGTTCAGCGTGCCCGCGTAGTTCACGTCGAACAGGCCGGCGAACGCGAACAGCCCGGCGACGAACAGCAGGCTCGCGGCCCACACGGCGATCTTGTTGACCCACAGCATGAAGCGAAAGCCGTAGATGCAGACGATCAGCACGAGCACCGCGAACACCATGTACGCCGCGCCGAGCGTGAAGCCGTTGACCGGCACGCCGACCATGTTGTGCGCGCCGCCGACGAGTGCGTCGCCGGAGCTCCACACTGCGAGCGAGAAGAACGCGATCGACGTGAGCAGCGCGAGGAACGAACCGACGATCCGGCCGTGGATGCCGAAATGCGCGCCGGACGAGACCGGGTCGCTCGTGCCGTTGCGCGGGCCGAACAGGCTCATCGGCGCGAGGATGCACGTGCCGACCAGGACGCCGAGCACGATCGCGGCGACACCCGCCTTGAACGACAGCCCGACCAGCACCGGAAAGCTGCCGAGCACCGATGTGGAAAACGTATTGCAGCCGCCGAACAGCAGCCGGAACAGATCGATCGGACGCGCATAGCGCGATACGTCGGGAATGCGCTCGAAACCGAACGATTCGACTTGCGTAATCCTGCCTTCACTCATTTGTCTCCAGCTCCTCTGGTGCGTCGGTACGGCCCGCGACAGCGGCCATACGACACATCGTCATCAATTCGCGGCCACTCTAAACCGGATCAGGCGGCGCAAATATCACGCATTCGAGACGTTTACGACGAAGGAGAACAATGTTTTGCGGCAGGGAATCGGCGGGATCCCGCGCCATCGCTGCGGCGCGGGCGATGCAACGTCAGTGCGCGGGCACGGCCGCCGGCGCGCGGCAGGCGATCAGGCCCCGTTGAACGGCCGGCCGGCTCTCGATGTCGGCGAGCCAGCGCGCGACGTGCGGGTAGCCGCCGATGTCGATCTCGAGTTCGGCCGTCGCGCGCAGCCACGGGAAGGCGGCGATGTCGGCGATCGAATACCGCGACGACGCGAGATACGGCGATTCCGCCAATCGTCCGTTCACGACGCCATAGAGGCGCCGCGCCTCGTTCCGATAACGGTCGATCGCCTCTGCATTGACCGTCTTCGATGCACGCAGGAACCACCAGAGCTGGCCGAGCATCGGTCCGATGCCGCCGATCTGGACATGCAGCCATTGCTGGACCGCCGTGCGCTCGGCCAGCGTATCCGGGTGCAGGCAGCCCGTTTTCGCGGCGAGGTAGCTGAGGATCGCGCCGGATTCGAACACGGCCAGCCCGGTGTCATGGTCGACGATGGCCGGGATCTTGCCGTTCGGGTTGATCGCGAGGAACGCCGGGCTGCGCTGCTCGCCGGCGGACAGGTTCACGTACACGCGGTCGTAGGTCAGCCCGGCCTCCTCCAGGTAGATGCCGATCTTGTGGCCGTTCGGCGTGTCGGCCGTATGGAACGTGAGTGTGTGCGTCGATGTCATGTCGGTCCTTGTCATTCGTTTATCGTTGCAACTACAATCGTTGCAATTGCAATCCTATGCCGGGATCGACACGCCCGGCAACATGCCAGTACTCGAAGGAGGGACATGCAGACTGCGCGATCCGGTCCGCCCGTGCGGACGCCCGACACCCGCCGCGCCGCGGCGGCCTGCGTTGAACGGCTGACGACGCGGCGACTCTCGCCCCGCCGCGACGCGATGACCCCGCTCGATGCGATCCGCGCGGCCGCCGACTGCCTCGAACGCGATGCGGCGACCTCGGGCCGCGTCTGGGTCATCCGCCCCGACGTCCCCGCGGCGGCGACACCGCGCCGCATCAGCGCGTGGCCGCTGCGCTTTCTCGATCCGGCCGGACAGTTCGAACGGCCGTTGCTGTACCTGCTGCAGGCACATGCGACGGACCGGCTGCGGCTGGCGTCGGCCGAAACGGTCGACCGCGGGATCTTCGTGAACGACGCGGAAACGTCCCGCTCGTCATGGCCCAAGGGCGTGATGCCCGACGTCCCGCACTGGCTGGCCGCGAACCCGGCGTGCACGCCATACGATCCCGCGTCGGGCGACGAAGCGCTCGCGATCCTGCGCGGCGCGCTGCGCGCGCTCTATGTCGCCGGCCAGCCCGGATTCTGTTATCTCGCGAGCCACGACGGCTGCGTGCCCGGCGTGCGGCCGCTTTCCGCCACGGCGGCCCGCGACGCGTTCAACGGCATGGTGCGGGCCGGCCGGCGCGCGGCGGCCGGCCCCGCCGCCAAGGTTCGTCTGTGCGGCGCGGGCAGCACGCTCGCGCAGGTACTGGAAGCCGCCGACCTGCTGCATGACGAATGGCGCATCGACTCGACGATCTGGAGCTGCCCGAGCTACACGCGGCTCGCGCGCGACGCGCGCGCCGCCGAACGCTGGAACCTGCTGCACCCGCACGCCGCGCCGCGCATCGCGCACGTCAGCGCGTGCCTCGGCGAAGACGGCACGCCGGTGCTCGCGGTCACGGGCTATGCGCGACACGTCGCCGCGCAGATCGGCGCGTTCGTCCCTGCCCGCTTCACGGCACTCGGCGCAGATCTGTCCGGCCCCGGCGCGCCGGCGCCGGATGCGCGCTGGATCGCCGCGGTCGCGATCCGCATGCTGGCCGACGACGGCCGCGTGCCGGCCGACTGGGCCGCACGGGCCATGCAGCGGTATGCGCGCGACTGAAACGCGCGACGCTGGCCGCTACTTCGCGTCGGCCGCCGCATCGCGCGCAGCGGCAATCGTGCGATCGAGCGCGGCGGCCATCGCCGCCTGCTCTTTCGCGCCGAACTGGTCGAGAAACAGCTCCGCGACCGTCGACTGGTACACCTTCCACATCTTTTTGCGCAGCGTGCGGCCCTTGTCGGTGATGCTCGCGAACGCGGCGCGGCCGTCATCCGCGGAACGCACGCGTGTGACGAGCCCGTCCTGTTCGAGCCGGTCGACGAGCCGCGTGAGGTTGTAGCGCTCGATCGCGAGCACGTCGGCCAGTTCGTGCATGCGACGCGTGCCGTCGGGCCCGCTTTCCAGCCCCCACAACGCGTCGTACCACGCATACGCGGGCAGGCCGGCGTCCGCGAGGCGCCGCTCGATCTCGCGAATCATCGTGCGGTGCGCGCGGACAAACGAGAACCACAGATCCGGTTCGGGTGCACTCATGTCAGGTCGTTCCTCTCGTTGAATTGCAGTTGCAATTAAATTTTACCTCGATACAATGGGCCTCGATACGATTGCAATTGCAACTATCTGGCCGCCCATCGGCGGCCCTTCCGTCACGCGCAGCGGCGCCACGACCGTCGCCCCGCGCAGCCTGATGCTTCTGGAGACACTGCATGACCGCACCTCTCGCGCTACCCGACATTGATCCGCAGGAAACCCGTGAATGGCTCGATGCGCTCGAATCCGTCATCGCGCTCGAAGGCCGTCCGCGCGCGCACTACCTGCTCGACCAGCTGGCCGATCTCGATGCGGCCCGCCACGGCGACCTGCACGGCCGCGTGACGACCGCCTATGTGAACACCGTGCCGCGCGCGCGGCAGCCGGCCTATCCGGGCGATCTCGCGCTCGAGCGGCGGCTCAACGCGATGATCCGCTGGAACGCGATGGTCATGGTGCTGCGCGCCAGCCGGCATTCGAACGTCGGCGGCCACATCGCGACCTACCAGTCCGCCGCGGTGCTGTACGACGTCGGCTTCGACCACTTCTTCCGCGGCCGCACCGACACGTTCGACGGCGACATGGTCTACATCCAGGGGCACTCGGCGCCCGGCATCTATGGCCGCGCGTATCTCGAAGGCCGCATCACGGATGCGCAGCTCGACAACTTCCGCCGCGAGACCGGCCGCGAAGCGGGACGCGACGGTCTGTCGTCCTATCCGCATCCGCGCCTGATGCCCGACTTCTGGCAGTTCCCGACCGTCTCGATGGGGCTCGGCCCGCTCACGGCCGCCTATCAGGCGCGCTTCATGCGCTACCTCGAATATCGCGGGCTGAAACCGCATCAGGGTCGCAAGGTCTGGGCGTTTCTCGGCGACGGCGAAATGGACCAGCCCGAATCGCTCGCCGCGATCTCGCTCGCCGGACGCGAGCGGCTCGACAACCTGATCTTCGTCGTGAACTGCAACCTGCAGCGCCTCGACGGCCCGGTGCGCGGCAACGGCAAGGTCATCCAGGAACTCGAAGGCACGTTCCGCGCGGCCGGCTGGAACGTCGTCAAGGTGATCTGGGGCAGCGGCTGGGACCGGCTGCTCGAACGCGACACGACCGGCCTGCTGCGCCAGCGGATGATGGAATGCGTCGACGGCGACTACCAGACCTTCAAGTCGCAGAGCGGCGCATACGTGCGCGAGCACTTCTTCGGCAAGTACCCCGAACTGCTCGACCTCGTCGCCGACCTGTCCGACGACGACATCTGGAAACTGGCGCGCGGCGGCCACGATCCGGAGAAGGTGCATGCGGCCTATGCGCAGGCGATGCGCGCGGACGGACGACCGACCGTGGTGCTCGCGAAGACGATCAAGGGTTTCGGCATGGGCGAAGCCGGCGAAGGCCAGAACGTGAACCATCAGCTGAAAAAGATGAGCGCGGATGCCGTGCGGGCATTCCGCGACCGCTTCGCGCTGCCGGTCAGCGACGCACAGCTCGACGAACTGCCCTACCTGAAGCCGGAACCCGGCAGCGCCGAAGCACGCTATTTCGCGGAACGCCGCGCGGCGCTCGGCGGCCACGTGCCGGCCCGCTTCAGCGACGTCGCGCCGCTGCCGGTGCCGCCGCTCGCCGCGTTCGACGGCCAGCTCAAGGACAGCGGCGAGCGCGGGCTGTCGACGACGATGGCCTTCGTGCGCATCCTCGGCACGCTGCTGAAGGACCCGAATTTCGGCAAGCTCGTCGTGCCGATCGTGCCGGACGAATCGCGCACGTTCGGGATGGAAGGCCTGTTCCGCCAGATCGGCATCCATTCGCATCTCGGCCAGCTCTACACGCCGCAGGATGCCGGCCAGCTCAGCTATTACAAGGAAGCGAAGGACGGGCAGATCCTGCAGGAAGGCATCAACGAATCGGGCGCGATCGCGTCGTGGATCGCGGCCGGCACCGCGTACAGCAACCACGGGCTGCCGACGATTCCGTTCTACATCTTCTATTCGATGTTCGGGCTGCAGCGGGTCGGCGATCTCGCGTGGGCGGCGGGCGACGCACGCACGCGCGGCTTCCTGCTCGGCGCGACGTCGGGACGCACGACGCTGATGGGCGAAGGGCTGCAGCACGACGACGGGCACAGCCACGTGCTGTCGTCGGTGATTCCGAACTGCGTGTCGTACGACCCGACCTACGCGTACGAACTCGCGGTGATCGTGCGCGACGGGTTGCGACGGATGTATGCGGAGCACGAAGACGTGTACTACTACATCACGCTGCTCAACGAGAACTACCCGCATCCGGCGCTGCCCGACGGCGCAGAAACCGGCATCCTCAAGGGCCTCTATCTGCTGCGGGACGGCGCGGCGCGCACGGGTACGCCGCATGTCCAGTTGATGGGCAGCGGTTCGATCCTGCGCGAGGTGCTCGCCGCGAGCGACCTGCTGGCGCAGGACTTCGGCGTGACGAGCGATGTGTGGAGCGCGACGAGCCTGACCGAGCTGCGCCGCGACGGGCTCGCCGCGGAGCGCTGGAACCTGCTGCATCCGGATGCGCCGGCGCGCGTGCCCTATGTGCAGCAATGCCTCGACGGCCGCACCGGGCCCGTGGTCGTCACGACCGACTACATGAAGATCATCGGCGACCAGATCCGCGGCTTCGTCGACGGCCGGCGCTTCGTGTCGCTCGGCACCGACGGCTTCGGCCGCTCGGATACGCGCGAAGCGCTGCGTACGTTCTTCGAGGTCGACCGGCACTTCATCGTGATCGCGGCGCTGAAGGCGCTCGCCGACGACGGCACGATCGCGCGCACGCAGGTGGGCGAGGCGATCCGGCGTTACGGGATCGACATCGGCAAGGTCGACCCGGCGACGGTGTAAGCGCGTGAGCGCACGTCGCACACGTCGCACACTTCGTGCGCGTCGGGCCGCGCGGCAGGCACCTTCGTTTTCGCCTGCCGCGCGGCCCCTGCCCGCGTTACGGCCGCGACTGCGCGAGCGGGCCGGGTGCCGGCCGCGCCGTTCCCGCCGGCCAGCCGCCCGCGAGCGCCTTGTACAGCGCGACCGTCGACGCCGCACTGCGCATCTGCCCGTCGGCGGCCGCGTCCTGCGCCTGCAGCAACGTCCGCTGCGCGTCGAGCACTTCGTAGTAGTCGATCGCACCGGCCGAGAAACGCGTCTGCGCGAGCTGCGCCGCGCGTGCGCTGTCGTCCGCGGCACGCACCAGATGGGCGGTCTCGTCGCGCGTACGCGCAACCCGCAGCAACGCGTTCTCGGTTTCCTCCAGCGCGCCGAGCACGGTCTGCCGATACTGCGCGAGCTGGCCGGCCGCTTCCGCGTCGCTCGCGGCGATTCGTGCCCGCACGCGGCCGACGTCGAGGAACGACCAGTCGATGCCGAGCGCGATCAGGTTCGTGTCGCTGCCCGCGCGGAAGAACCCGTAACTGCTCGTCGCGCTGCCGAGCAACCCCGACAGCGTGAAGCGCGGAAACAGGTCGGCCGTCGCGACGCCGACCCGCGCGGTCGCCGCATGCAGCCGCGCTTCGGCCGCAGCCACATCCGGGCGCCGGCGCAGCAGATCGCCCGGCGTGCCCGGATCGAGGTCCGCGGCGAGCGCCGGCAACGGCACCGTCGCGCCCTTCGGCACGTCGAACCGGCCGATCAGCGCGTCCGGCGTCTGCCCGGTCAGCACCGCGAGCCGGTGCTCGTCGACGCCGATCGCCGCTTCGTATACGGCGACCCGCGACGTCGTCGACTCGTACTGCGCACGCGCACGTGCCGCATCGAGTTCGGAGCCGCGGCCCGCGCCGACGCGCGCATTGATCAGCGCGAGCGTCTGCTTCTGGTTGTCGGCGTTCTCGCGCGCGATCCGCAGCCGCTCCTGCGAACCGCGCAGATCGACGTAGGTGCTCGCGACCTCGCCCGCGATCGCGACGCGCACCGCGCGCACGTCGGCCGCGCTGGCCGCCGTTTCCGCGCGTTGCGACTCGATCGAGCGGCGCACGCGCCCGAACAGGTCCAGCTCCCATGCGGCGTTGATCCCGACGCTCGAGACCGGCGTATCGCGCTGGCTGCGCGGCGCGCCGAACGCCTGATCCTTGCTCATCAGCTGATGGCCGATCTGCCCGCTCGCGGTGATCGTCGGATAGCGGTCGAACGTCGCCTGCGACAGCAGCGCGTTCGACGCGTCGTAGCGCGACACCGCGACTTGCAGATCCTGGTTCGCCGCGAGCGCCGCATCGATCAGCTGCGTGAGCGCCGGATCGCCGAAGCCGCGCCAGAACGTGGCGTCGGCAGCGGCCGACGCATCGGGCGGCGACGTATCCTGCGTAGCCGGATGCGTGTCACGCGCGAAGCGCGCGGCGGTCGCCGGGTCGGGTCGTTTGAAATCGGGGCCGACCGCGCAGGCGGCAAGCGTCACCGACATCGCGAGCGCGGAAAGACGAAAAGCGGCGCTCATCGGTTTTCTCCTTCGAGGGTGCCGTGCTGTTCGCTCCACACGGCCGGCGTGCCGCCCGCGAGCTTGCGGATCGCCACATAGAACACGGGCGTGAGAAACAGCCCGAACAGCGTGACGCCGAGCATCCCCGCGAACACGGTGACGCCGGTTGCCGCGCGCACTTCGCTGCCCGCGCCGCTGCCGATCAGCAGCGGCACCGAACCGGCAATGAACGCGACCGACGTCATCACGATCGGACGCAGCCGCAGCCGGCACGCTTCGAGCGCCGCTTCGATCACGCCCTTGCCCTGGATTTCGAGCTCGCGCGCGAATTCGACGATCAGGATCGCGTTCTTGCACGCAAGCCCCATCAGCACGACGAGACCGACCTGCACGAACACGTTGTTGTCGCCGCCGGACAGCCACACGCCGAACAGCGCCGCGCACATGCACACCGGCACGATCAGGATCACCGCGAGCGGCAGCGTCCAGCTCTCGTACAGCGATGCGAGCACGAGGAACACGAGCATCACCGCGAGCGGGAACACGACGATCGCCGCGTTGCTCTGCGTGACCTGCTGGTAACTGAGGTCGGTCCATTCGAGCGTGATGCCGGGCGGCAGCACGTCCTTCGCGATCTGCTGTAGCTTCGCGATCGTCTGCGACGACGACATCGCCTTCGGGTCCGCGTCGCCGATCAGGTCGGCGGCCGGATAGCCGTTGTAGCGCACGACCGGGTCCGGCCCGTATGCGGGCGCCACCGTCACCATCGAGCCAATCGGCACCATCTCGCCCTTCGCGTTGCGCGTGCGCAGGTTCGCGATGTCGGCGGCGGTCTGCCGGTGCCCGGCGTCGGCTTGCGCCATCACGCGATACACGCGCCCGAATGCATTGAAGTCGTTCACGTACATCGAGCCGAGATAGACCTGCAGCGTGTTGAACAGGTCGGTCAGCGCGACACCCTGCGCCTTCGCCTTCAGCCGGTCGACCTTCACCTCGAGCTGCGGGATGTTCGCCTGGTACGAGCTGACCGGATAGCTCATCCCCGGCGTCTTCGCGACGGCCGCCTGGAACGCGGTCAACGCGTTCTGCAGTTCGCCGTAGCCGAGCCCGCCGCGATCCTCGAGATACAGCGAGTAGCCGGAACCGTTGCCGAGCCCCTGGATCGGCGGCGGCATCAGCGCATAGGTGATGCCGCCGCCGATCGCCGCGAAGCGCGCGTTCAGGTCCGCGTTGATCTGCGCGGCGGTGCGGTGACGCTGGTCGAACGGCTTCAGGATCACGTACGAGTTCGTGATGTTCGGCGTGTTCACGCCCTGCAGCGCATTGAGCCCGGCAAACGCCGGCACCATCTCGACGCCGTCGGTGCCGAGCGCGATCTTCGTCATCTGCTCGGTCACCGCGCTGGTGCGCGCAAGCGATGCGCCTTCCGGCAGCTTCGCGCCGGCGAACAGGTACAGCTTGTCCTGCACGGGGATGAAGCCGCCGGGCACCGCGTTGAACAGCAGCGCGGTGGCCGCGAGCAAGGCCGCGTAGACGGCGAACACCACGCCGCGCCGCTTCAGCGTGCGCGCGACGACGCCGTGATAGCGATCGGCGCTGCGCTCGAAGAACCGGTTGAACGGATGGAACAGCCAGCCGAACGCACGGTCGAGCCCACGCGTAAGCGCATCCTTCGGCGCGCCGTGCGGGCGCAGCAGCTTCGCGGCGAGCGCGGGCGACAGCGTCAGCGAGTTGATCGCGGAGATCACCGTCGAGATCGCGATCGTCACCGCGAACTGCCTGTAGAACTGGCCGGTGACGCCCGACATGAACGCCATCGGCACGAACACCGCGCACAGCACGAGCGCGATCGCGACGATCGGCCCCGACACCTCGCGCATCGCCTGGTGCGCGGCGTCGCGCGGGCTCAGGCCCTGCGCGATGTTGCGCTCCACGTTCTCGACGACGACGATCGCATCGTCGACGACGATCCCGATCGCCAGCACGAGCCCGAACAGCGTCAGCGTGTTGATCGAATAGCCGAGCAGGTAGAGCCACGCGAACGTGCCGACCACCGACACCGGCACCGCGACGAGCGGAATGATCGACGCGCGCCAGGTCTGCAGGAACAGGATCACGACGAGCACGACCAGCACGACGGCCTCGATCAGCGTGTGCTGCACCGCGCGGATCGACTCGCGCACGAACACGGTCGGGTCCCACACCGGTCGATACGCGACGCCCGGCGGGAAGCGCTTCGACAGTTCGTCGAGCTTCGCATACACGGCCTTCGCGACGTCGAGCGCGTTCGCGCCCGGCGACAGGAAGATGCCGACCACCGCCGAATGCTTGTCGTTGAAATACGAGCGCAACGTGTAGTCGCCCGCGCCGAGTTCGATGCGCGCGACGTCGGACAGCTTCACGACCTGGCCGTCGTCGCCGTTGCGCAGCACGATGTCGCCGAACTCCTGCACGGTGCGCAGCCGGCCGCGCACGTTGATCGACACCAGGAAGTCGTTTTTCTTCGGTGACGGCTCCGCGCCGAGCTGGCCGGCCGACACCTGCACGTTCTGCTCGCGCACGGCGGCGATCACGTCGCTCGCGGTCAGCCCGCGCGACGCGAGCCGGTTCGGGTCGAGCCAGAGCCGCATCGCGTAGTCGCCGGAGCCGTACACGCCGACGTCGCCGATGCCGGTCAGGCGCGACAGCTCGTCCTTCACGTGCAGCGTCAGGTAGTTGCGCAGGTACAGCGAATCGCGGCTGTTGTCCGGCGAATAGAGGCTCACGTACATCAGCGGCGTCGGCGACTGCTTCTGCGTGGTCACGCCGTACTGGCGCACCTCGTCGGGCAGGCGCGACAGTGCCTGGCTCACGCGGTTCTGCACGCGCACGGCGGCCGTGTCGGGATCGACGCCCTGCAGGAACGTGACGACGACCTGCAGGCTGCCGTCCGAACCGGCAACCGACTTCATGTACATGATCCCTTCGACGCCGTTGATCGCCTCTTCCAGCGGTTCGGCGACCGATTCGGCGATTTCCTTCGGGTTCGCGCCCGGATACGTCGCACGCACGACGACGCTCGGCGGCACGACTTCAGGATATTCGCCGGCGGGCAGCATCGGGATCGAGATCAGGCCGAGCGCGAAGATCACGATCGACAGCACGACCGCGAAGATCGGGCGGTCGATGAAGAATCGGGAGAAATCCATCACGTGTCTCCCGTTATTGCGCGGCCGGCGCGCCGGCGTCCGCGTTGGCCATGGCCTGGGTACCGCTGCCCGGGCCGCTGCCGGCACCCGCATCCGCCCGCGCGGGTAGCGCCTTCGGCTTCACTTGCGCGCCCGGATAGTAGATCCGCTGCACGCCGTCGACGACCACGCGGTCGCCCGACTGCAGCCCCTTCTCGACGATCCGCTCGCCGTCGAGCTCGCGCCCGATCGTCACGTCGCGGCGCAGCGCCTTGTCGCCGGCGCCGATCACATACACGTACTTGCGATCCTGGTCGGTGAGCACGGCCTTGTCGTCGACGAGCAGCGCATCCTGGTCGCGGCCGCTGACGAGCTGCACGCGCGCATAGAGGCCCGGCGTGAACGTATGGTCCGCATTCGACAGCCGCACGCGCGCGCGGATCGTGCCGGTTTGCGGATCGAGCCGGTTGTCGAGGAAGTCCACGGTGCCCGCGTGCGGAAAGCCCGTCTCGTTCGCAAGGCCCACGCGCACCGGATCGGCGCCGATCGCGCGATGCTTCGGATCGGCACGCCGCGCGTTGTAGCGCAGATAGCTCTGTTCGTCGCAGTCGAAATACACGTAGACGGGATCCTGCGACACGACGGTGGTCAGCAGCGTGTCGTCCGCGCGTGCGAGATTGCCGGCGGTTGCGATCGCGCGGCCGACGCGGCCTGCGATCGGCGCGCGCACGTCGGTGAAGCCGAGGTTGAGCTTCGCATCGGCGACGGCCGCATCGGCCGCCTGCAGATCGGCGCGCGCCTGCTCGGCGGTCGCGCGGGCGGTGTCGAGCTCTTCCTGGGACGTTGCATGCGCATCGATCAGCGTCTGCACGCGCTTGAGCTGCACGTTCGCGAGGCTCGCGGCCGCACGGGCGCGCTGCTGCTGCGCGTTCGCGCGGTCGAGCGCGATCCGGTACGGACGCGGGTCGATCTCGAACAGCACGGTGCCCTGCGCAACGAGATCGCCCTCCTTGTACGCAACGCGTTGCAGATAGCCGCTCACGCGCGGCCGCAATTCGACCGCATCGACGGCTTCAACGCGTCCGTTGAATTCGTCCGCGAGGCGGATCGTGCGCGGTGCGACGGTCGTCACCCCGACTTCGGGAAGGGGATGGGCCGACGATGCGTCTTTGCCGTCGTGACAGCCCGACAACGCCAGCAGCAGAGCGCAGGCCGCGCCCAAAGGCGACGTCCTGCGTAGGGATAAGGAGAGCATGATGCCTCGCGACGGGTTAAACTGCCGCGTAGCATAAAAGTTGACGTTAACTTTAAGTCAAGTTTTCCCGGAGGGCGTCATGGGTATCGACGAAACACCGAAATGGCCGCTGATGTCGATCCGCGAAGTGGCCGCGCGCAGCGGCGTACCGGCGTCGACGCTGCGCTTCTACGAGACGCGCGGGCTCATCAAGTCGCATCGCAACGGTTCGAGCCATCGCCACTATTCGCGCGCGGTGCTGCGGCTGATCGCGTTCATCGTGTTCGCGCAGAAGATCGGTTATTCGCTCGACGAGATCGCCGAACAGCTCGTGAGCCTGCCGGAAGACGCCGCGCCGACCAACAAGGACTGGCAGCGGCTGTCGCGCGGCTGGAAGCAGCGCGTCGCCAACCGGATCGAGGAGTTGCAGCGGCTCTACATCAATCTCGACGAATGCATCGGCTGCGGCTGCCTGTCGCTCAAGCGCTGCAAGCTGACCAACCCCGAGGATCGCGCGGGCCGCAACGGGCCCGGCGCGCGGCGCTGGCTCGGCGATACGCCGCCCGATCTCGACTGACGCAGGCGGCCGGCGCCGCGCCGGCCTGCCCTGTCACCCGACCCGCCAGCCGCCGTTCACCGCGATCGTCGCGCCGGTGACGAACGCCGCGCGCGGCCCGGCGAGCCATGCGACCGCATCCGCGACATCGTCCGGATGCCCGGCACGGCCGACCGGCGTCTGCTCGCGGATCGTCGCCGCGATGGCCGGCGCCACGCCGCCGTCGCCAAAAAAGCGCGTGTCGGCGATATAACCGGGCGCGACCGTATTGACCGTGACGCCGCGCGGCCCGAGCTCGCGCGCGAGCGCGACGGTGAACCCTTCGATGCCCGCCTTCGCCGCCGCATACGCGAGGCCGCCCGGCAGCAGGCTGCCGGCGCGCGCCGCGATCGAGCCGAGGTTGACGATCCGCGCGGCGCGGTCGGCCAGGTACGGCAACACGGCCATCGTCGCGACGAACGCGCTTTTCAGGTTCGCATCGAGCACGGTGTCCCACACGGTTTCGGCGTCGGCCGCCTCCGTATCCGCGCCGACGCGCCCCGTCAGCCCCGCGTTGTTGACCAACACGTCGATGCGCGGCCACTGCGCGACGATCGCATCGACGGCCGCCGTCGCGTCGTGTCGCTTGCTCAGGTCGGCCGCTTGCCCGATCGCCGCGGCGCCGAGCCGCGCGACGGCGGCATCCAGCCTCCGTGCGTCGCGCCCGACGATCGCAACGCGATAGCCGTCTTCCACCAGCCTGCTCGCGATCGCGAAGCCGATCCCGCTCGACCCGCCCGTGACGATCGCCGTTCGCTGCTGTTCGCTGCCCGTCATGTCCTGCCCTCCTTTCCTCGGTGTTGACGATTGATGACATTGGCAGTCTGGGCAATGCGCAGCGATAGGTAAAATACGAATTCGATGACCGACTGATACGAAAAAGGTATCGCATGATTGATCTGCGCCAGTTCAGGCAATTCATTGCCGTCGCCGAAACGCTGAGCTTCCGGCGCGCCGCCGAGCGCCTGCACATGGCGCAGCCGCCGCTGAGCGCCGCGATCCGCAAGCTCGAGGACGCGCTGGGGGTCGCGCTGTTCGAACGCGACAACCGCGGCTCGACGCTCACGCCGGCCGGCGACGCGTTCCTGCTCGAAGCGCGGCGCGCGATCGAGCAGGCCGAGCGCGCGGTGGCCGTCGCGCGGCGCGCGGGCGCCGGCCTCGGCGGCACGCTGCGGCTGCGGTTCGTCGACAGCACGGTCAACGCGCTGTTGCCGCTGATCCTCCGCGCATTCCAGGAGCGGCATCCGGACGTCGATTTCCAGCTGGAAGAAGGCACGACCGCCGAGCAGGTGCTCGCGCTGCGGCAGGACCGCACGGACGTCGGCCTCGTCGTGCCGCCGGTCGCCGACGCCGCCGACGTGCACGTCGAGTCGCTGCTGCGCGACCGGATGGTCGCCGCGCTGCCCGACGGCCACCGCCTCGCGCGCCGCCGGCGCATCGCGCTGGCCGAGCTGGCGGACGAACCGTGGGTGTTGTTCGCCGCGCATCACGGGCCCGGCATGCATGCGCTGATCGTGACCGCCTGCGCGCAGGCCGGCTTCGCGCCACGCGTGGTTCAGCAGCCGCGCCAGATGCAGACGACGGCCGGGCTCGTCGCGGGCGGCATCGGCGTCGCGCTGATGCCGCGGCTGTTCGTGCCGATGCAGCCGCAAGGCATTACGTTCTGCGAACTGACCGGCGCGGGCAGCCCGCTCGCGTACGAACTGGCCATCGCGTACCGGACGCCGTCGCCGCTCGTCGATGCGCTGCGGGAGACCGCGCGGCAGGCGGTCGACACCCTGGGGCTCGTCGCGGCGACGTGACCGCGCGCGGCGCTCAGACGTGCAGGATGTTGAGCGCGATGTCGAGCACGGCCTGGCGGAACGCATCCTGCCGCGTGGGCAGCGACGTGAACTCCAGCAACATGTGGCTGTACGCCACCGTCGTGCCGACCGCGCTCGCGATCATGAAGAACAGCACGTTCGGATCGACCGGGCGGATCTCGCCGGCCTCGATCGCGTCCGCCAGCAGCGGAAACATCGCGTCGTGATACGGGTGCACGATCCGCTGCTGCAGGCAGTCGAGCCGGGCACCCTCCTCGGTCGCCGCCGTGGAGAAGAACATGCCGATGTCCGGCTCCTTGAATTCGTGATCGACGCACAGCTCGATCGCGCGCCGCACGCGCTCGCGATGCGG
Source organism: Burkholderia sp. JKS000303 (assembly GCF_002563755.1). NCBI lineage: Bacteria > Pseudomonadati > Pseudomonadota > Betaproteobacteria > Burkholderiales > Burkholderiaceae > Burkholderia > Burkholderia sp. JKS000303. The sequence goes on along the minus strand of NZ_PDBZ01000001.1, from coordinate 3,336,591 downwards.
CAATGACGACGTGCGCAGCGCGCGCAACGCGTCGAACTGCGGCTGGGCAAGGTCGGCGATCTGGTCGACGACGGCCAGCCACAACGTTTCCTTCGTGCCGAAATGATGGGCGATCAGCGCCGCGTCGATGCCCAGCTCGCGCGCGACCTCGCGCACGCTCGTCGCATCGTAGCCACGCTTCGCGAACGTGCGGCGCGCGGCCCGCAATATCACGTCCGGACCGACGGACGCGTCCGCCAGCGGCCGCCCGCGCGTACGCCGCTTCGATGGCGCGCGCTCAGTGACTTCAGCCACGTTTTCCTGCTCCCGTTGAATGAATCGAATGCCCGTTTTCGGGCCCCGGTTTCGCGTGCTCGCGACCGGGCTGCCTGCCACGCTCCGTTGACACGCGAAGTCGAGAGGCGCTAGGATCATACCTTATTCATCACGTGATGATTTATTCATGACAACCCCTACTCGCATCGTGATCGTCGGCGGCGGGATCGCCGGATTGCAGCTCGCGACCCGCCTGGGCGAACGCCTCGGCCGCTCCGGGCGCGCGCAAGTCACCGTCGTCGACCGCAGCCCGACCCACGTCTGGAAGCCCATGCTGCATACGATCGCGGCCGGCACGCGCGACGTGCAGCAACAGCAGGTCATCTTCCTCGCGCATGCCCGCGATCACGGCTACACGTACCAGCCCGGCGAACTGAAGGGGCTCGATCGCGCGCGCCGCCGCGTGCAGCTCGGCGAGATTCGCTCGCAGGACGGCGAACGCGTGATCGACGCGCGCGAGATCGAATACGACGTGCTGATCCTCGCGCTCGGCAGCCAGGCCAACGATTTCGGCGTGCCGGGCGTGCGCGAGCACTGCTACTTCATCGACAGCCAGCAACAGGCCGAAACCTTCAACGAAGCGTTGCGGATGCGGGTGTTCCGCAGCATCGCGCGCGACGAGCCGTTTCGCGTCGCGATCGTCGGCGCGGGCGCAACCGGCGTGGAACTGGCGGCCGAACTGAGCCGCCTGCTCGAAGTGGCGCAGGCCTACGGCGATGCGACGGTGCGCGAGCGGCTGCAGCTCACGCTGCTCGAAAGCGGCCCGCGCATCCTTGCGGCGTTTCCGCCGAAGATTTCCGCGTCCGCGCAGCGGCGGCTCGAGCAGATCGGCTTTCATGTGCTGACGTCGACGCGCGTGACGGCCGCCGACGCGAACGGATTCCACTATGGCGACGGTTCGTTCGCCGAAGCGGATCTGATGGTGTGGGCGGCCGGCGTGAAGGCGCCCGATTTCATGCAGGCGCTCGGCGCGCTCGACACGAACCGCGCGAACCAGGTCCTGGTCCAGCCCACGCTGCAGGCCACGGCCGACGAGCACGTGTTCGCGATCGGCGATTGCGCGAGCCTGCAGCTCGACGGCCAGGAGCGGCCGCTGCCGCCGACCGCACAGGTCGCGACGCAGCAGGCCGAGCATCTCGCGAAGCATCTGCCCGCGTGGCTCGACGGCAAGCCGATGCCGCCGTTCGCGTTCCACGATTTCGGCGCGCTCGTGTCGATCAGCGACTACGACGCGTTCGGCACGCTCGGGCAGTTCGGGTTCTTTCGCGGCGGGTTCATCCAGGGGCGCTTCGCGCAATTCAGCCACCTGATGCTGTACCGGCGGCACCAGCAGGCGCTGCACGGATTCTCCAAGGCGACCTTGCTGTGGATCGCCGAACGGATCAACGGCTGCGTGCAGCCGCGCATCCGCCTGTCGTGATGCCACGCGTCGCGGCATCGCGTAACGTTTCGAGGAAAGCAGACATGAACGACAGTGCAGCGCCCTGGCTCATGACCGTTGCCGCGATCGGCAGCTTCGACATGCCCCCCGTCTCGTGGGGCGGCCCGCGACGGCGCAGCGTCACGCGCGACCGGTTGCCGTCGTGGGATCCGACGAGCAAGCCGACCATCAGCGTGCTCGAACGGCCCACGGCCGACACCGTGATGATTTCGTGGTGCGATGCGTGCACCGGTCATTACGGCTATCAGAAGTGGCGGCTGTTCACGACGCGCAAGCGCGGCGTCTGCGCGCTGTCGGGGCGGCCGATCCTGGCCGGCGACAGCGTCTACGCGCCGCAATTGCTCGGCTCGGCGCCGGGCAATGCCGCCGCGATGGTGCTCGCGACATGCATTGATATCGCGGTTTCCGAGACGGCCGATGCGTGACGCGCCTGGTCAGATCATCTGTTATCCGAACGGTTTTCCCGGCATGCAATGCCGAGGGTAAACATCCCGCACGGACCTCGACGCGTTCGATCGCGAGCCGCGCGAACCACACCGGCCGCTCACATCCCGTTCGGCGGGTGTCAGGCCGATATCGACAGGGTCGGCTTCGCCGGCCGGCAAGCGCCTGAACGACTGCTGCGTCGTTGTCGACGACGATCGGCCACGTCCCGTCATGCACACGATGACGTGACCGGGCGCGGCAAGTATTGATCCCGCCGTCCATCTCGCTTCGCTGCAAACCGGCCGGGAATGCAATATATTTCGCTCGCGACCACCGCGAATGCCGGCCATCGAACCCGGCAGCCGTTCAATTGCGGAAGCGCCCCGCCCTCGCCACCGACCGACGCCTGCAATCAACCAGGCCCAACCGTATCAGCGACGTATGCTTGCAAAGAAATCCCGAATCCTCATCGCGGCTGCCGCCATTTTCGCGGCTCATGCACACGCCCAATCGACCGCGCCGGCGCCGGTTCCCGAACGACTCCCGTACGACATTCCGTATGGCCCGCCCATTACGCTCGCGCAGGCACGGACCGTCATTGCTGCGGCCGAAGCCGAAGCGCGGCACCGAAACTGGAAATACGCGGTCGTCATCGTCGATAGCGGCGGCAATCTGATTTCGTGCGACAAAATGGACGGCACGCAACTCGCGTCCGTCGAGATCGCCGAAGCCAAAGCGCGTGCGTCGGTACGTTTCCGCAGGCCGACCAAGGATATGCAGAACGCGATCAACAATGGCGGCGCGACCGGCAACCTCAGCATTCCGGGTATTCTCGCCGGCGAAGGCGGCATTCCGATCGTGATCGGCGGGCAATTGATCGGCGCGATCGGCACCAGCGGCGGCGCGGGCGTGCAGGACAGCGTGATCGCGGCTGCCGGTGCGGCGGCAATCAAGTAAATCGCACGCAACAGGCAGATTCTCGACGAAACGATTATTCCTTCAAAAGAATAATCAAATTCTGACATTTTAATTACGGCCGACTCTCGCATGTCCGGCGCCGGTTGCGGCCCGGCGGATTAACCGTGCGTCGGCCGGCATTCAGCGCCCGATTCCGTCGCGAAAATACGCGATCCGGGCAATATCGCTACACTCCTCCCCGCCCGATGAAAATTTGAACGGAGCATTGGACGTGAAAATGGAACCGGTTCCATTTTCACGTGCCCGGATTATGCCCCGCCTTGACAGATAAAAAGCCGATTCTCACGGCATGTGGCATTCTCCGTTCAGCCGGTCATGATCGTTTGCCGGTGTGTTCGGATGCGTGACGCAATGCTGTGAAGGAAGACATTCCGGTCGTTGCGACCGGGAGCGACTCCCCTCGCGGAATCTTCGAAGAAAGAAAATATCTCTCGCAAAAAGACGAAAACGACATGGCCCCACACGATCATGAAAGGCGCGTCACTGCGCGCGCCGGCGTTACCCGGAGAACGGCGCTGAAAGTGATGGCGGCGGCGCTGACGCAAGTCGGGCTGTTGACCGCCGCCCCCGGATCCGCCTTCGCACAGCAGCCGTCGCTCGACGGCAAAACCTTTCTCGCACTGTCGAAAGCGCTGACAGGCCATGCGAATCTCGACCCGACGACGGCCTCGCGCCTGGTCGACGCCTTCAGTCGCACGGATGCCGGTTTTGCCGCGCGTGCGACCGCGCTGGCGCAACGCGTCCGCGCCGGCCAGACGCCCGCGCAACTGCTGGCCGATGCCGACAGCGCCGGTCTGCACGACACGGCGCTCGCGATCGTCGCCGCGTGGTACACGGGCACCGTCGGACATGGCCAGAAGGCCGTCATGGTCGCCTATGCCGATGCGCTGATGTACGACACCGTCCAGGACGGGATGAGCGCACCGACCTATTGTTCGAACGGCCCGCTGTGGTGGACCGCCGAACCGCCGCCGGCCGATGTCGCGCCGCCCCGCAAAACGGTTGCGCCAGCAACCACCCCGCTCCCGCAAAAGCACGCCTGAATCCCATGAGAACTCCTGTCTTTGAATCGAACGGCGACGTGTCGGCCGACGTCGTGATCGTGGGCTCCGGCGTGGTGGGCGGCCTGATCGCCGATCAACTCGTCAGCCAGGGCCATTCGGTGCTGATCATCGAATCCGGCCTGCGCATCGAACGCGCGCAGGCGGTCGAGAACTGGCGCAACATGCCCTTCGACAATCGCGTGGGCTCCGACTTCCAGGGGCTCTACCCGCAGGCGCCGAACGCGCCGGCCCCGCTGTATTTTCCGAAGAACAATTACGTCGGCCTGAGCGGCCGCGACGGCCAGAGTTTCCAGCAGGGTTATCTGCGCACGGTCGGCGGCACGACGTGGCACTGGGCCGCGTCGAGCTGGCGCCACCTGCCGGTCGATTTCCGGATGAAGTCGACGTATGGCGTCGGCCGCGACTGGCCGATCTCCTATGACGAGCTCGAGCCGTACTACTGCCGCGCGGAAGAGCAGATGGGCGTCGCCGGGCCGAGCGATCCGGCCATGCAGTCGCCATCGCAGCGCAGCCGCCCGTATCCGATGGACATGGTGCCGTGGGGCCATGGCGACCGGCGCTTCGCCGAAGTCGTCAACGCGCATGGCTACCAATCGATCCCGATTCCACAGGCGCGCAGCACGCGGCCGTGGCACGGCCGCCCGGTCTGTTGCGGCAACAACAACTGCCAGCCGATCTGCCCGATCGGCGCGATGTACAACGGCATCCATCACATCGAGCGCGCGGAGCGCAAGGGCGCGAAGGTGCTCGCCGAATCGGTCGTCTACAAGATCGACACCGATGCAAACAATCGCGTGACGGCCGTGCACTGGTACGACACGTCGCACAAGTCGCACAAGGCGAGCGGCAAGATGTTCGTGCTCGCGTGCAACGGCATCGAGACGCCGCGCCTGCTGCTGCTCGCCGCGAACGAGCGCAATCCGCACGGCATCGCGAACGGCTCGGACCAGGTCGGCCGCAACATGATGGATCACTCGGGCTTCCACTGCACGTTCCTCGCGAACGAGCCGATGTGGCTCGGCCGCGGCCCCGCGCAGAGCAGCTGCATCGTCGGCCCGCGCGACGGCGATTTCCGCGGGCAGTATTCGGCGAACAAGATGATCCTGAACAACATCTCGCGCGTCGGGCCGGCCACGCAGCAGGCGCTGAAGCTCGGCCTGGTCGGCAAGGCGCTCGACGAGGAAATCCGGCGTCGCGCGATCTACGGCGTCGACCTGTCGATCAGCCTGGAACCGCTGCCCGATCCGAACAACCGCCTGACGCTCAGCAAGACGCGCGTCGATCCGCTCGGCCTCGCGTGCCCCGACATCCACTACGACGTCGGCGACTATGTGCGACGCGGCTACGACGCGGCATGCAAGCAGCTCACGCATATCGGCAGCCTGTTCGACGCCGTCGAGTTCAACATCACGACGTCGCTGAACGCGAACAATCACATCATGGGCGGCACCATCATGGGCGCCGATCCGAAGAGCTCGGTCGTCGACGGCGACTGCCGCGCGCATGACCATGCGAACCTGTGGCTGCCGGGCGGCGGCGCGATGCCGTCGGCGTCCGTCGTCAACACGACGCTGTCGATGGCGGCCCTCGGCCTGAAGGCCGCGGATTCGATTTCCGCCAGCCTCGCGAAGGGTTGATGCGATGAAACACACGATCCAACGACAACTTCGCACGCTGCGCGCCGCCGGCTACGGCGCAGCCATCGCACTCGGACTGTTCGGCGGCGGCGTCGGCACGCCCGCGTTCGCGCAGGACGCAACGGCCGGCACGACGTCGACATCAACGTCGACGTCAGCCGATGCGGCGCTGATCGAAAAAGGCCATCAGCTCGCGATCGCGGCGGACTGCATGGCCTGCCATACCGCGCTCGACGGCGGCAAGCCGTTCGCGGGCGGCTACGGCATCGCGTCGCCGATGGGGCAGATCTATTCGAGCAACATCACGCCGTCGAAAACGGCCGGCATCGGCAACTACACCGAGGCGCAGTTCGCCCGCGCGCTGCGCGAAGGCGTGCGCGCGGACGGCGCACGCCTGTATCCGGCGATGCCGTATACGTCGTACAGCGGCCTCACCGACGACGACGTGCTCGCGCTTTACGCGTACTTCATGCACGCCGTGAAGCCGGTCGACGATCCCGCCCCCGTGACGAACCTGCCGTTCCCGTTCGGCATGCGCACCGCCATGGCCGGCTGGAACATGCTGTTCCTGACGAACAAGCGTTTCGAGGCCGACCCGGCGCACGACGCGCAGTGGAATCGCGGTGCGTACCTGACCAACGTGCTCGCGCACTGCAGCGCGTGCCACACGCCGCGCAACGCGCTGATGGCCGAAGACTTCGGCCGCAACCTGGGTGGTGCTCAGCTCGGCGCGTGGTATGCGCCGAACATCACGTCGGATCCGGTGAGCGGGATCGGCGCGTGGACCGACGACGAGCTGGTGTCGTACCTGAAGACCGGCCGCGCCCCCGGGAAGAACCAGGCGGCCGGCCCGATGGCGGAAGCCGTGCAGAACAGCCTGCAGTATCTGTCGGACGCGGACCTGCAATCTATCGTCACGTATCTGCGCAGCACGAAGCCGATCCGTGACGAGCGCGAGTCTGTACCGGCATTCACGCACGGCAGCGCAGTCAGCAGCGAAGCAACGTTGCGCGGCGCGTCCGCGTTGAATGCGAACGGCACGCTGACGACGGGCGCGGCGCTGTTCAGCGGTTACTGCGCGAGCTGTCACCAGGCCAACGGCAAGGGCAGCCCGAGTCAGGCGTATCCGTCGCTGTCGAACAACACCGCCACGGGCTCGCGCAATCCGTCGAACCTGATTGCCGCGATCCTGTACGGTGTCGACCGCGACGCAGGCGGCCAGCACGTGCTGATGCCGTCGTTCGGCGAGGATTCGTACGTCCAGCCGCTGAAGGACGATCAGGTCGCCGCGATCGCGAACTATGTGCTCGCGCAGTACGGCAATGCCGACGTGACCGTGACGCCGGACGATGTAGCCGTCGTGCGCAGCGGCGGCCCGGTTCCGCTGCTCGTGCGGGCCCGGCCGCTGATGCTGCCGGCGTCGGTGCTTGTCGTGCTGCTGATCGCACTCGGGATCATGGTCCGGCACCGCCGCGCGCGTCGCGTGGCGCCCGGCCAGAGCACGGTCTGATCGGCTGCGGCCTTGTCACGATGCCGCCGGACGTTCGCCGCGGCAGCCGTGACTGACGGCATGAACGCGATGTCGTCGTCAGAGGTTGCCGCGATGCGCGGCAACCTCGCGAACCGCCGGTTGTCCCGGCGCGTGATGCCTCATCGTTCGCAAACGCAAGCTCAGACCAGGCTTGCCCGACCGGCGTCAGGCGCGGCCCCGCTGGTCTGCCGTTCCAGTTCGGCGTCGAGATGCGCGGCATGCGCCGCGGCCTCGGACTCCGACATCAGCGCCCCTTCCCACTTCGCGACCACCGCGCTGGCGATCGAATTGCCCACCGCATTGGTGGCCGAGCGCCCCATGTCGAGGAAGGTATCGACGCCGAGAATCAGCAGCAGCCCGGCTTCGGGAATGTCGAACTGGTGCAGCGTCGCCGCGATCACGACGAGCGATGCGCGCGGCACGCCGGCCATCCCCTTCGACGTCAGCATCAGGATCAGCAGCATCGTGATCTGCGTGCCGAGCGACAGGTGGATGTCGTACGCCTGCGCGATGAACAGCGACGCGAACGTGCAGTACATCATCGAGCCGTCGAGGTTGAACGAATAGCCCATCGGCATCACGAAGCTCGAGATCTTGCGCCGCACGCCGAAGCGGTCGAGCGCATCGAGGATCTTCGGGTACGCGGCTTCGGAGCTGGCCGTCGCGAACGACAGCATGAACGCTTCCTTGATCAGCACGAGCAGCTTGAACACGCGGCGGCCGAGGAACAGCAGGCCGGCGGCGACGAGCGTGCTCCACAGCAGGAACAGGCTCACGTAGAAGTCGCCCATGAACACCGCGAACTTCAGCAGGATCGACAGCCCGTTGATCGCAACCGTCGACGCCATCGCCGCCAGCACCGCGAGCGGCGCGAGCTTCATCACGTAGCCGGTGATCTTCAGCATCACGTGCGCCAGCTGGTCGATCGCGGCGACGAGAATCTTGCCGCGCTCGCCGAGCGCCGACAGCGCGACGCCGAAGAACATCGAGAACACGACGATCTGCAGGATCTCGTTGTTGGCCATCGCTTCGGCGAACGATTTCGGCACCATGTGGCCGACGAAATCCTTCAGCGTGAACTTCGACGTCGCGAGATGCGCGGACGCGCCGATGTCCGGCAGCGGCAGGCCGAGGTTCTCGCCGGGCCGCAGCAGGTTCGCCATCAGCAACCCGAGCAGCAGCGAGATCAGCGAGGCGGTGACGAACCAGCCGAGCGCCTTCACGAACACGCGCCCCACCGACGACGCATCGCCCATGTGCGCGATGCCGACGACGAGCGTCGAGAACACCAACGGGCCGATCACCATCTTGATCAGCCGCAGGAACACGTCGGACACGAGCGAGATGTAGCCGGCGATCTCGGCGGCCGACTGCTTGTTCGGAAATTGCGTATAGATCAGGTAGCCGATGAGGATGCCGGCCGCCATCGCGAGCAGGATCCAGACTGCTGCGGACATTCGTTTGTTCATAGCGGAATTCGACGCACGGGGCAGGAATTGAAGGACGAAGGACGCGCGCCGGTGCCGTGCCACGGCGCGTGCTGCGGGTCGGTCGTGCCCGGCATGCCGGGCCGCCGCCGCGCTTGCTGCTGCGAAAGGGACGACGAAAGGGACTGCGAAAGCCGGCGAACGGACGCGCTGCCGCCGCCCCGGCGTTCGCGCGCGGGGCGAACGCCGGTTGCAGCCGTTCAGCGTGCTGCGCGCTGGAGCGCGCCCGGGATCAGTACCCGATCGCCGAACCGGCCGGGCGGCGCGGATCGTTGAAGCCGTACACGAAGCCGACGCGCACGTTGCCGGAGACCGACGAGTCGTTGCCGGAGCTCTGGCGGCTCGCCGCTTCGGTGCCGGGCAGGCCGACCAGGATCAGCTCGGCGGCGCCCCACGGCGTCTGCTCGACCATCTTGTAGCCCATGTTGCGCAGGATCGCGAGCGTGTCGGGCGACAGGCCGTAGGTTTCGTAATAGACCTCGTCCGGCAGCCATTGATGATGGATACGCGGCGCATCGACCGCGTCCTGCGGCGCCATCCCGTAGTCGATCACGTTCAGCACGGTCTGCAGCGTGATCGTGATGATCCGCGAGCCGCCCGGCGAGCCGACCACCATGAACACCTTGCCGTCCTTCTTCACGATGGTCGGCGCCATCGACGACAGCGGACGCTTGCCCGGCGCGATCGAGTTGCGCGTGCCCTGCACGAGGCCGAACATGTTCTGCGCGCCGACCTTGACCGTGAAGTCGTCCATCTCGTCGTTCAGGAAGAAGCCCGTGCCCGGCGCGATGACCACGGCGCCGAAGCGGCCGTTGACCGTATACGTCGTCGACACCGCGTTGCCGTCGTGGTCGATGATCGAGTAATGCGTCGTTTCCGGCTTCTCGTGCACGCCGACGCCCGGCTGCACGTCGACCGACGGCGTCGCCGTGTCGGCGTGGATGCTCTTGCGGATCTGCGCCGCGTATTCCTTGCTCGTGAGCTTCGCGATCGGGTTGTCGATGAAGTTCGGGTCGCCCAGCAGCGTGTTGCGATCCTCGTACGCGTGGCGCATCGCTTCGGTCATGTAGTGGATCGACGCGGCCGAATGGTAGCCAAGCTTGCGCATGTCATACCCTTCGAGGATGTTCAGCGTCTCGCACATCGTCACGCCGCCCGAGCTCGGCGGCGGCGCCGACACGAACTCGTAGCCGCGATACGTGCAAGTCAGCGGCGCCATGTCCTGCGCGCGATACGCCGCGAAATCCGCCGCCGTGATCAGCCCGCCGCCTCGCTTGGCGGCCGCTTCGACGATCTTCGGGATCTCGCCGTGATAGAACGCGTCGGGGCCCTGCTCTGCAATGCGCTCCAGCGTGCGCGCGAGGTCCTTCTGCACCAGGCGGTCGCCCGGCTGCAGCGGCGAGCCGTCCGGGCGCAGGAAGATGCGCGCGGCGTCCGGGTCCTTCTTGAAGCGGTCGATCGTCGTGTCGAGGATGTCCGTATCGGCACGCGTCAGCACGAACCCGTCGCGCGCGAGCCGGATCGCCGGCTCCATCACCTGCTTGCGGGTCAGCTTGCCGTACTTGCGCTGCGCGAGATCGAGGCCCGCGACCGTGCCCGGCACGCCGACCGCGCGATAGCCGTACAGGCTGTCGTCCGGAATGACGTTGCCCTTCGCATCGAGGTACATGTTCGCCGAAGCCGCCGCCGGCGCCGTTTCGCGGAAGTTGATGAATCGGTCGCGGCCGTCGGCCAGGTGAACGGTCATGAAACCGCCGCCGCCGATGTTGCCGCAGCACGGGTTGGTCACGGCCTGCGCGTAGCCGACCGCCACCGCCGCGTCCACCGCGTTGCCGCCTTCCTTCAGGATGTCGACGCCGATCTGCGACGCGAAATGCTGCGACGACACGACCATGCCGTTCTTCGCTTCGACCGCGGGTTCCGACGCCGCGAACGCGCACACGCTCATGGCCGACAACAGGGTGAGTACTACGAGCCGCCTCATGACGGAATCCTCCAGACAATTCAAATAACCGGGCCATGCCGGGATGCGCGACCCGCCGACAGGCAGGTCGTCACTGCTGACCCGACATGTAATGAATGATACATTTCAGCAAGGCCGCGATCATAGCACTCGCATTTTCATGCCAAAACCTAGGGTATTCAGTGAATTTCTCTCGAAGCCTTGCGCTACCAGGCATGCCTTACATGTTTGTTTTATTACACGCCAAGAGGAATGCGTCGGCGGGCGATACGTCCCTCTAATCGGCAGCCGCACGCGGCCCGTGGCGCGCCGATCGGCTAACATGCGTGGAGTCGCCGGCAGACGCAGGTCTGCCGTTTGTCATTCAGATACGAGAAAGCCGGAGTGCCCGATGGGGACAAGCATCAGGGCGTTGCTGCTATCCCAGATGGATAGCTTTACGCCGTCGGAACAGAAGGTCGCGCAGGCGTTGCTGGATCGGTACCCGAGCCTCGGGCTCGGGCCGATCGCGAGCTTCGCGAAGCAAGCCGAAGTCAGCGACCCGACCGTGTTCCGCTTCGTCGTGCGGATCGGCTTCCCGAACTACTCGTCGTTCCAGCAGGCGTTGCACGACGAGATCGACACGGCGATGAACTCGCCGCTCGCGCGCATGGATGCGTTCCACTCGGAATCCGGGATGCGCGACAGCCATGCGGCGATCTTCCAGCGGCTCTCGCAATCGCTCGCGACGACGATCGAAGGACTCGACGCGGCCGCCTTCGACCAGGCCGTGACGCTGCTGGCCGATCCGGACGTGCGCGTCTTCTGTGGCGGCGGGCGATATACGGCGCCGCTCGCGTCGCTGTTTTCGTTCACGCTCGCATATGCGCGGCCGCACGTTCAATACGTCGAGCCGAACGTGAATCTCTCGTCCGTCGCGCTGGCCGACATGGGGCCCGGCGACGTGCTGGTCATTTTCGATTTCCGCCGCTACCAGAAGGACAGCATCCGGTTCGCGCAGGCCGCGCACCAGCTCGGCGCGCGGGTGCTGCTGATCACCGACGAATGGCGTTCGCCGATCAGCGCGTTCGCGGAGATCGTGCTGCGGATCCTCGGGCGGCCGTTCGCGATGCTGCAAACGAATGTGCCGGCGCTGGCGCTGGCCGAAGCACTCGTGATCGGCGTGACGAACCAGCTTCCGGAACTCGCGCGGCAGCGGATGGAGAAGATCGAGCGGCTCAATACCGGCGGCATCGAGCTGGATACGAACCTGCGGGATTTGCCCGAATGACGGCCGGTAGTCGCCATTCGGGCGCGGGGGTCAGCTTTCGACGTCCTCGAGACTGAACACTTCCGTCTTGTCGTTATACGAAAACACTTCGCCGTAACGGCCCCAGTCGATCACCGCATCCAGCGTTTCCTCGGCGGCTTCGTCCGACAGGAAATCCTCCAGCTCCTGCTCGAAGCGCACGCGCGGCGCGCGATGGCCCGGGCGCTCGTTGAGCACCTTCCTGATCCGCGCAGCCAGCGGCACATGCTTGAGCAGATGATCCGCGAACATCAGCTTGCGCTCCTGCGTACCGAATTCGGCGAACACGCGCGCCGGCGGCGTCAGGAACATGTCGCCTTCCCGCACATCGGCGAAACCGAGGTACTGCAACACTTCGGCGATCGGGAACAGTTCGTCCACTTCGAGATGCAGCGTGCGCGCGATTTCCGGCATGTCCGCACGGCCGTGGTACGGCGCCATCGCCAGCGTTTCGATGAGACCCGCCATCAGGTTGGTCGACACGCGCGGCAGCCAGCTGCCGGGCTCCAGCCCCTTCTTCGTCGACTCGTTGGTCTGGCGCGCGGTCATCTTCGCGTAAATGTCGTCGACCAGCTTGCGGAAATCGGGATCCAGCCGGTTGCGCGGATGCTTGAACGGCACCTTGATCTCGGCGATCACCCGGCCCGGATTCGACGACAGCACCAGAATCCGGTCGCACATGAACACCGCTTCCTCGATGTTGTGCGTGACGATCAGCACCGACTTGATCGGCATCCGGCCTTGCGTCCACAGGTCCAGCAGGTCGGTACGCAGCGTTTCCGCGGTCAGCACGTCGAGTGCGGAGAACGGCTCGTCCATCAGCAGGATCGTCGGATCGACGACGAGCGCGCGCGCAAAGCCCACGCGCTGGCGCATCCCGCCCGACAGCTCGCGCGGGTATGCGTTTTCGAAACCGTCGAGACCGATCAGGTCGATCGCCGCCAGCGCGCGTTCGCGCCGCTCGCGCGCGCCGACGCCGAGCGCTTCCAGCCCGGCTTCCACGTTCTGCAGTACGGTCAGCCACGGAAACAGCGCGAAGGTCTGGAACACCATCGCGACGCCTTCGGCCGGGCCGTTCAGCGGCTTGCCGAGATAAGTCACGTCGCCGCCGGTCGGCTCGATCAGGCCGGCGATGATGCGCAACAGCGTGGACTTGCCCGACCCGGAACGGCCGAGCAGCCCGACGATCTCGCCTTCGCGCAGCGACAGGTTCGCGTCGTCGAGCACGAGCAGTTCACCCTGCGACTTGTTGAAGCCGCGGTTCACGTGCTCGACACGCAGGATTTCTTCACCGAGACGCGGCGGCTGGAGCGGCGTCTGGGCAGGGGCGTTGATGACAGTCGAATTTTGCATCGCGCTTACTCTCAATCGAGACGGAGCCGGGATTCCGCATAGGCGTACATCGGACGCCACAGCAGACGGTTGAACAAGGTAACGAACAGGGACATCACGGCGATGCCCAGGATGATCTTCGGGAAATCGCCGGCGGCGGTGGTCTGCGCGATATATGCGCCGAGGCCGTGCGCGACGACCTTCGTGTCGCCCCATTGCACGAACTCGGACACGATGCTCGCGTTCCACGCGCCGCCCGACGCGGTGATCGCACCGGTCACGTAGTACGGGAAGATGCCGGGCAGGATCGCTTGCCGCCACCACTGCCAGCCGCGGATGCGGAAGTTCTTCGTCGCTTCCTTGTAGTCGTTCGGATAGGACATCGCGCCGGCGATCACGTTGAACAGGATGTACCACTGCGTGCCGAGCACGATCAGCGGCGACAGCCAGATATCCGCGTTCAGGTGGAAGTGAACGATCACGATGACGAACACCGGGAACAGCAGGTTCGCGGGGAATGCGGCGAGGAACTGCGCGAGCGGCTGGATCTTCTCGGCCAGCTTCGGGCGCAGCCCGATCAGCACGCCGAGCGGCACCCAGATCACCGATGCGATCGCGATCAGCACCAGCACGCGCAGCAGCGTGATGAGCCCGAGCACGAGCACGTGGCCGACCTCGCCCATCGTCACGCCGGTCGCGACGAAGCTGACGACGCGCCATGCGACGTACGCCGTCAGCAGGATCACGAACGCGCCCCACACGATGTCGCCGATGCGCGACGAGCGACGGCTCGACGCGACGCGCGCACCGACACCCTTGAACGACGGCACGCGCAGCGGAATCCGTGCGGCCTGCGACAGCAGCCACCCGGCCGGCACCAGCAACTGATGGATCAGGTGCGTACGGCGCAGCATGTCGAGCAGCCACGACTGCGGCGCGTCGCCCGATGCGGTGTTCTCCATCCGGAACTTGTCGGCCCACGCGACGAGCGGACGGAACAGGAACTGGTCATACGCGAGGATCACGACCGACATCGCGACGATCACCCAGCCCACCGCACCGAGGTTCTTGTCCGAGATGGCCTGCGCGAGATACGCGCCGATGCCCGGCAGCGTGATGGTCTGGTTGCCGACGGTGATGGCCTCCGACGCGACGACGAAAAACCAGCCGCCCGACATCGACATCATCATGTTCCAGATCAGGCCCGGCATCGAGAACGGCACCTCGAGCTTCCAGAAACGCTGCCACGACGTCAGGTGGAAGCCGCGCGACACTTCGCTCAGGTCGCGCGGCACGGTGCGCAGCGACTGGTAGAAGCTGAACGTCATGTTCCACGCCTGGCTCGTGAAGATCGCGAAGATCGCCGCGAGTTCGGCGCCGAGCACGCGCCCCGGAAACAGCGCGAGAAAGAACGTGACCGTAAACGAGATATAGCCGAGCACCGGCACCGACTGCAGGATGTCGAGGATCGGGATCAGCACCATGCCTGCACGGCGGCTTTTCGCGGCAAGTGTGCCGTAGACGAGCGTAAACACGAGCGACGCGACCATCGCCGCGAGCATCCGCAGCGTGGTGCGCAACGCATATTCGGGCAGGTTCGACGGATCGAGCGAGATCTTCTGCGTCTGCAGTACGCCGATCGGCGCCATCGTCTGATGGAAGCCGACGATCGCCATCGCGAGTATGCCGATGATCAGCGGAAACGCGACGGCATCCCAGCGGTTGGGGAGCACACGCCACGCAGACGCGTTGGCGGTGCGATTCGGATCGAAGAAACTGATATCCATCGGTAGCGTCTTGGTGGAATTGAAAATCGATGGGGCCGGCCGCGTGACGCGCGGCCGGGTGTGGCATCAGCCGACACGGCTCAGAACAGGCCGTGCAGCGCCCAGTACAGAACGGCCGACAGCGCGATCGACGCGGGCAACGTCAGCACCCACGCGAGCACGAGATTGCGCACCGTGTCCCAGCGCAGCCCCGCGCCGCTCGCGGTCATCGTGCCGGCCACGCCGGACGCGAGCACGTGCGTCGTCGACACCGGCAACCCGTATGCGTCAGCCATCCCGATCGTCAGCATCGCGACGGCTTCGGCGGACGCGCCCTGCCCGTACGTGAGGTGCGACTTGCCGATCTTCTCGCCGACCGTCACGACGATCCGCTTCCAGCCGACCATCGTGCCGAGACCGAGCGCGATCGCGACGGCGACCTTCACCCATGTCGGGATGAACTTCGTCGCGCGGTCCATCTGCCGCTTGAACGCGTCGAGCGCGCTCGCATCCTCGACGGAGAACGCCGGCGCCTTCGCCTTTTCCATCAGCCGGATCGCCTCGGACGCGACGTACATGTTGTTGCGCACGTTGTCGACGAGGTTCTGCGGCACGCTCGAAATGCCGCCGGCCTGCGCGACCTGGTCGGCGATCGTGTCGGTGAGCTGGCGCAGCGCGGGGATCGTCGCGGGCGCCAGCTTGTGGGTGCGCACATAGGCCTCGACGTCGGCGCGCGCGTTGCCCGACTGCGCGGCGGGGTCCGCATACTTCACGAGCGTCGTCGATGCGTGGCGCGCGACGGCGACGAACGTGCTCGTCTGGTCGGGCGTCACGGCCTTGTTCAGCGCATAGGCGGTCGGCATCACGCCGATCAGGATCAGCATGATGAGGCCCATGCCTTTCTGCCCGTCGTTCGACCCGTGCGCGAACGACACGCCCGTGCACGTGAGGATCAGCAGCAGGCGAATCCAGAACGGCGGCGGCTTGTTGCCCTTCGGCTCCTGATACAGCGCCGGCACGCGCACGACCGCCTTCAGCAGCAGCAACACGAGCGCGGACAGCACGAAGCCGACCAGCGGCGAGAACAGCAGCGCCTTGCCGACGCCGAGCGCCTGGTTCCAGTCGACGCCGCTCGTGCCCGACGGGCCGCTGACGATCTGGTTCATCAGCCCGACGCCGATGATCGAACCGACGAGCGTATGCGAGCTCGACGACGGCAGCCCGAAATACCAGGTCGCGAGGTTCCACGTGACGGCCGCGATCAGCAGCGCGAACACCATCGCGAAGCCCGACCCGCTGCCGACCTGCAGGATCAGTTCGACCGGCAGCAACTGCAGGATGCCGAACGCGACGGCGCCGCTCGACACGAGCACGCCGCACAGGTTCCACAACCCCGACCAGACCACCGCCAGGTGCGGATCGAGCGAATGCGTATAGATGACGGTCGCGACCGCGTTCGCGGTGTCGTGGAAACCGTTCACGAATTCGAAGCCGAGCGCGATCAGCAGCGCGACGATGAGCAGCAGGAACGGCAGGATCGAGCTTTCCTTGACCGGACCGAGATCCGCGCTCAGGTGAACGCCGACATAGACGATGCCGCAGGCAATGATCAGAAAAAACAGCGCGAGGCTGATGGTGCGCGTGCGATGGCTGGCCGCACCGCTGGTTTCCGTTGCCGCGAGATTCGGCATGAGGGGCTCCGGAGAGGTGATTCGGTGTCGCAGGCTATAGGGCGGCCATGACGCAAATGTGACATGTCACTTACAAGACATTGACAGGTCATCCTGCTGCGACCCCATACCGCCTCGCGAGCCGCTCGCATCGGCGTCCGGCCTTGTAACGCACGGGAATAAATCCGTCGCCGCATCGGTATGGCAAGCGAACGACGCCGGTTTATTTCCGGACGATCCGGCCGTCCGGTTCCGTCATACGATTGCGAGGCTCACATGTCTTCATCGACTCCCACCCGTCCGTCGCGCCGCAAAGCCCTGCAATGCATGGCGTTCGGCGGCGTCGGTACGCTGTTTACGCTGTCGGGCGGCATCCTGACGCCGTTCGACCTCGCGCTCGCGCAAAACGGCGAGCTCCCCCCCGCCGCTGCGGGCCGGCCGCTGTTCGTGCAGATCAGCGACACGCACATCGGCTTCAACAAGGACGCGAATCCCGATGTCGCGGCGACGCTGCGGCAGACCATCGACCTCGTCAACGGGATGTCCGCCGCGCCCGCGCTGGCGATCCACACCGGCGACATCACGCACCTGTCCAGACCGGAGGAATTCGACCGCGCGTCGCAACTGCTGTCCGCGCTGCGCGTGCCCGAACTGCACACGGTGCCCGGTGAACACGACGTCACCGACGGGTCGGGCGCCGAGTACTTCAGCCGGTTCGGCAACGCATCGGACAATCGCGGCTACTACAGCTTCGATCACGCAGGCGTGCACTTCGTCGCGCTCGTCAACGTGATGCATTTCAAGCCGAACGGGCTCGGCAGCTTCGGCGACGATCAGCTTGCGTGGCTCGCGCAGGACCTGAAGGGGCAGTCGTCGAGCACGCCGATCGTCGTGTTCTCGCACATGCCGATGTGGACCATCTACGAACCGTGGGGCTGGGGCACCGGCGACGCGCCGCAGACGATGGCGCTGCTGCGCCGCTTCGGCTCCGTCACCGTGCTGAACGGGCACATCCACCAGATCGTGTCGAAGGTCGAGGGCAACGTGACGTTCCATACCGCGCGCTCCACCGCGTTCCCGCAGCCGACGGCCGGCAACGGGCCGGGGCCGGTGCCGCTCACGGTGCCGCGCGACCGGCTGCCCGCGATGCTCGGCGTCACGACCGTCGACTTCGCAGGCCATCCGCTCGCATCGTCGCTGCACGACGCGACGCTCGCATGACGCACCGGGAGACCGACATGAACCTCTTCAGGAAACCGATGCTGCCGGCCGCGCTGATCCTGTGTGCGGCCATCGGCGGCACACCGCTCGCCGCATTCGCGCAGGGTCCGTCCGACGCGCTCGTGACGATCCGCAATTTCATGTTTTCGCCGATGTCGACCACGATCAAGACCGGCACGACGATCACGTGGAAGAACCTCGACGCGGAACCGCATACCGTCGTCAACGACGCGGGGATCTTTCATTCGAAGGCGCTCGACCAGGACGAAACCTATTCGTTCCGCTTCGACAAGCCGGGCGTGTACAAGGTGTTTTGCGGAATCCATCCTTATATGAAGGAGACGATCACCGTCGAATGAGCGGCGGCGGCGCATCGTTCGCTCGCGCCGGTGCGCTGCCGCCGTTTAAATAAAGTTTCATCTGGCGACGACGATCTTGCAATCTACGCGCGGCGCGTCGACACGATAATTCCCGGTGTCGCGTGATTGACGAGGAGGCGAGACATGACACGCCCGATGAAGATCGAGATGATCAACGAGTATGGCAAGCAGGCGGTGCTGGTCTCGATAGAGCAGTCGTCGGCCCTGCTGGACCCGGAGGATATCGACGCCGTGATTCAGTATCTGAGCCTGCTGCGCGCGCAGATGCAACCGGCGATTCCCGACGAACCGTCACGCGACGAAAAGTACGTGATGGAACTCGACCCGTGCTGGTACACCGAAAGGCCGCTGCTCTACGACGGCGCCGTGCTGTTCATGCGCCATACGGGCCTCGGGTGGACGAGCTTCGCGTTGCCCACGCAGAGTCTCAAGCAACTTCTGGCAAGCCTGTCGCGGCACCTGGAAACCGAAGAAGCGGCGATGAGCCTGCCGAACTGACGCGCACCGCGCGCGTCGCCCCATTCCCTCTTTCCCGGCGCACGTTCCGTGCGCTTCTGTCCGCCGGCGTGACGCGTTCATCGCGTCCGCCGGCGCGTCTCGTTGCCTCATCGATTTACGTCATCCACAATCATTCGCACTCCATATATGTGGTGCGATTCCCCTGCCGTTCTTTCCGTCCGACTCCCTTCTCCGGCCGCACCCTGCCGTGTTCGCCGCGCACGCAATACGCCGATATTTTTCACGTCATATGAACTTAAAAAAAACTTAACCAACGTATCGGCTCCGGTTCATTCGCCATCGCGGATGATGTCCGCGTCCCATCCTATATGCACGCGATCATGAATCAGCTCCAAGCGATGCGCGTCTTCGCGCGTGTCGTCGATCTGGCCAGCTTCAGCCTCGCCGCACGCCAGCTCGGCATGTCGGCCGCGGCAGTCACCCGCAGCGTCGGCATGCTCGAAGCCCATCTGAACATCCGGCTGCTGAACCGCACGACCCGCAGCCTGTCGCTGACCGAGGCCGGCAAGGAATATCTGGACGGCTGTCGCACGATCATCGACAAGCTCGACGAGATGGAATCGAATCTCGTGCAGGCCACCCGCGATCCGCGCGGCACGTTGCGCATCGCGTCGTCGATGAGCTTCGCCAGTGCCGGGCTCGGCGCGCTGCTCGCCGCGTATCGTGCGCTGCACCCGCGCGTGAATTTCGACGTCACGACCTCCGGCACGCACATCGACATGGTGGAAGGCGGCTACGACGTGTGCTTCTCGGACGATCGTCGGCTCGCAAGCTCGACGCTGGTCAGCCGGGCGCTGACGACGACCACCGAGCTGGTCGTCGCGTCGCCCGTCTATCTCGCCCGCAACGGCACGCCGCGCGACCCCGGCGCGCTGTGCGAGCACAGCCTGCTGACGGTGTCCGACGGCTCGTCGCGCACCTGGGAGTTCTCGGACGCGGACGGCAACTACCGCGTCTACGTCGGCGGCGCACTGACGTCGACGGACAGCGGCATGGTGCGGATCGCCGCGCTCCATCACATGGGCATCGCGCAACTGCCGCTGCCGCTCGTCGCGCGCGACATCGAACAGCGCACGCTCGTGCCCGTGCTCGACCAGTACGCGTTCAACGGCGGCCCGCGCTGCGTGTCGATCCTGTATCCGGGCCGCAATTACCTGTCGATGAAAGTGCGCAGCTTCATTGACTTCACCGTCGGCCAGTACCGCGCGCAGGAACACCCTGCGCCGCTGCTGGCCGTTGCCTGACCGCCGGGACGCTCGACGACGCACCATGCCGAGAATACTGACGATCGAAGACGACGCGCTGATCGCACACGACATCGCGCGCACCCTGCATGCCGACGGCCATGTCGTCGACGTCGCACGCACCGGACACGAGGGAATGGTCAAGGCGATGATCGGCGCATACGACGTCGTGACGCTCGACCGGATGCTCCCGGACCTCGACGGCCTCACGATCGTCTCGACCATGCGCGGGCGCGGCATCGAAACGCCCGTGCTCGTGATGAGCTCGCTGTCGGACGTCGACCAGCGCATCCAGGGGCTGCGCGCGGGCGGCGACGACTACCTGATCAAGCCGTTCTCGCTCAACGAGATGTCGGTGCGCATCGACGTGCTGATGCGGCGCCGCACCCACCACTCGAAGGTCGAGACGGTGCTGCGCACGGGCGCGCTCGAGCTCGACCTGGTGCGCCGCAAGGTCATGCATCGCGCACACGAGCTGGAACTGCTGCCGACCGAATTCCGCGTGCTCGAATTCATGATGCGCCACGCAGGCCGCGTGCTGACGCGCACGATGATCTTCGAAGCGGTGTGGGGCTGCCGCTTCGATCCCGGCACCAACCTGATCGACGTGCACGTCGGCCGCCTGCGCAAGAAGGTCAACCTGCCCGGCGAATCACCGCTGATCCGGACCATCCGCGGCTCGGGCTACATGCTCGGCTGACGTCGTGCGCGCCGCCGCGCGCGCCCGACTAAAACTTCTTTCATCTTTCCAGCAGCTTGCTGTTAGGCGCGGCTCTCCAGAATGCACACGTCGGCCGCATGTCGGTGTTTTCCCTGCTCCATGCGAGTCCGCGCCTTCATCGATGTCATTGAACGGAGCAGCGTCTCATGCTGAAAATAGTCCGGCTCGCCTTAACCCGGCCCTACACCTTTATCGTGCTGGCGCTGCTGATCCTGCTGATCGGCCCGCTCGCCGCGCTGCGCACGCCGACGGACATCTTTCCCGACATCCGCATTCCGGTCATCAGCGTGATCTGGAATTACTCGGGCCTGCAGCCCGACGACATGTCGGGCCGTATCGTCACCTACTACGAACGTACGCTCGGCACGACGGTCAACGACATCCAGCACATCGAGTCGCAATCGTTCCGCGGCTACGGGATCGTGAAGATCTTCTTCCAGCCGACGGTCGACATCCGCACGGCCACCGCGCAGGTCACGTCGATCTCGCAGACGGTGCTCAAGCAGATGCCGCCCGGCGTCACGCCGCCGCAGATCCTGAACTACAACGCGTCGACGGTGCCGGTGCTGCAGATCGCGCTGACGAGCGACACGCTGGACGAGCAGAAGCTCGAGGACTATGCGGAGAACTTCATCCGCCCGCAGCTGCTCAGCGTGCCGGGCGTCGCGATCCCGACGCCGTACGGCGGCAAGACGCGTGAAGTGCAGATCGACCTCGACCCGCAGGCGCTGCAGGCGCGCAAGCTGTCCGCGCAGGACGTCGCGAACGCGCTCGCGCAGCAAAACCAGATCATCCCGGCCGGCACGCAGAAGATCGGCCGCTTCGAGTACAACATCAAGCTGAACAACAGCCCGACCGCGATCGACGCGCTGAACGCGCTGCCGATCAAGTCGGTCGACGGCACGCTGATCTATATGCGCGACGTCGCGCACGTGCGCGACGGCTATCCGCCGCAGCCGAACATCGTGCGCGTCGACGGCCACCGCGCGGTGCTGATGAGCATCCTGAAGAACGGTTCGGCGTCGACGCTGGCGATCATCTCCGGCGTGAAATCGAAGCTGCCGCTGATCGAGCAGACGCTGCCGCAGGGCCTGAAGCTCGTCACGATGGGCGACCAGTCGACGTTCGTGACGGGCGCCGTGAGCGGCGTGGCGCGTGAAGGCATCATCGCGGCGGCGCTGACGTCCGCGATGATCCTGCTGTTCCTCGGCAGCTGGCGCTCGACGCTGATCATCGCCGCGTCGATCCCGCTCGCGGTGCTGGCCGCGATCGCCGGCCTCGCCGCGCTCGGCGAGACCCTCAACGTGATGACGCTCGGCGGTCTGGCGCTCGCGGTCGGGATCCTGGTCGACGATGCGACGGTGACGATCGAGAACATCAACTGGCACCTCGAACAGGGCAAGGAGGTCCGGCACGCGATCATGGACGGCGCCGCGCAGATCGTGATGCCGGCGTTCGTGTCGCTGCTCTGCATCTGCATCGTGTTCGTGCCGATGCTGCAACTGGACGGCATCGCACGCTTCCTGTTCGTGCCGATGGCCGAAGCGGTGATCTTCGCGATGATCGCGTCGTTCATCCTGTCGCGCACCTTCGTGCCGATGATGGCGCAGTACCTGCTGAAGCCGCATGCATCGGGCGGCCACGCCTCCGGTGAACTGGCGGCCGTCATGGCGACGACGCACGGCGCGCATGCGCACCAGCCGCCGTCGCGCAATCCGCTGGTGCGCCTGCAGCGCGGCTTCGAGCGCCGTTTCGAGCGGATCCGCGCACGCTACCGGATCGTGCTGGGCCTCGCGCTCACGCACCGCAAGCGCTTCATCGCCGGCTTTCTCGTCGCGGTCGCCGCTTCGTTGCTGCTGGTGCCGTGGCTCGGCCGCAACTTCTTCCCGGACATCGACGCCGGCCAGATCACGATCCACGTGCGCACGCCGGTCGGCACGCGCATCGAGGACACCGCCGACGAGTTCGACCACATCGAGAACGCGGTGCGGGGCGTGATTCCGCCGAAGCAGCTCGCGAACATCGTCGACAACATCGGGCTGCCGCACAGCGGCATCAACCTGACGTACAACAACAGCGGCACGATCGGGCCGGAAGACGGCGACATCATGGTCTCGCTGGGCGCCGACCATGCACCGACCGCCAGCTACGTGCGCCGGCTGCGCGAAGTGCTGCCGCGCGCGTTTCCCGGCACGACGTTCTCGTTCCTGCCGGCGGACATCGTCAGCCAGATCCTGAACTTCGGCTCGCCCGCGCCGATCGACATCCAGATCGCCGGCCCGGACCAGGCGGCCAACCACCGCTATGCGACCGAGCTGCTGCGCCAGGTGCGGCTCGTCGCGGGCGTCGCCGATGCGCGCATCCAGCAGGCCACCACCTATCCGCAATTCACGATCAACGTCGACCGCTCGCGCGCGGACGAGCTTGGCATCACCGAGCACGACGTGACCAACTCGGTGGTCGCGAGCCTGTCCGGCACCGGCCAGGTGTCGCCGACGTTCTGGCTGAACCCGAACAACGGCGTGTCCTATCCGATCGTCGCGCAAACGCCGCAATACCGGATGACGTCGCTGTCGGACCTGAAGAACCTGCCGGTGACGGGCGCGAACGGCAACTCGCAGGTGCTCGGTGCGATCGCAACGATCCAGCGCGGCGTCGGCGACGCGATCGTGTCGCACTACAACATCAAGCCGCTGTTCGACATCTATGCGACGACCCAGGGCCAGGATCTCGGCGCGGTCGCCTCGCGCATCGACGCGATCGTGCACGCCACCGCGCACGACGTGCCGAAGGGCTCGGTCGTCACGGTGCGCGGCCAGGTCCAGACGATGAACAGCGCATTCTCGGAGCTGCTGCTCGGGCTGCTCGGCGCGGTCGCGCTGATCTACCTGCTGATCGTCGTGAACTTCCATTCGTGGTCCGACGCATTCGTGATCGTGACGGCATTGCCGGCCGCGCTCGCGGGCATCGTCTGGATGCTGTTCACGACACACACGCCGCTGTCGGTGCCCGCGCTGACGGGTGCGATCCTCTGCATGGGCGTCGCGACCGCGAACAGCATCCTGGTGGTGAGCTTCGCGCGGGACCGGCTCGCCGCGACCGGCGACGCGCTGGTCGCCGCGATGGAAGCCGGCTTCACGCGCTTTCGCCCAGTGCTGATGACGGCGCTCGCGATGATCATCGGCATGGCACCGATGGCGCTCGGCCTCGGCGACGGCGGCGAGCAGAACGCGCCGCTGGGCCGCGCGGTGATCGGCGGCCTGCTCTGCGCGACGTTCGCGACGCTGCTGTTCGTGCCCGTCGTGTTCAGCCTCGTTCACCGGCGCGACGCGCTGCGGCCGCCCGCAGCACGCGACCTTTCCTCTTCCGAATCCGGAGTCACGCATGTCAACTGAGATCGAAATCCAATCCCCGACGCGCCTGCGTCATCTCCGGCTCGTCGGCCTCGTGACGCTGCTGGTGGCCGCCGGCATCGTCGCCACCGGCATTTCCAGCCGTGTGCACGCCAGACAGGAAACGTCGGCGTGGTCGGCCGAGCAGGCGATCCCGACGGTCGCCGCGTACCAGCCGGGCCACGACGGCGCGACGCAGGGCATGGTGCTGCCCGGGCGCCTGTCGGCGCTCGTCAACGCGCCGATCTATGCGCGCGTGTCCGGCTACCTGCATGCGTGGTATGCCGACATCGGCACGCCCGTGAAAGCCGGCCAGCTGCTCGGCCTGATCGACACGCCGGATCTCGACCAGCAGTTGCAGCAGGCACGCGCCGACCTGCAGAACTCGCTCGCGAACGAGAAGCTCGCGGAAACCACCGCGGCGCGCTGGACCAAGATGCTGCAGCAGGATTCCGTGTCGCAGCAGGCCGCCGACGAAAAGACCGGCGACCTGCTCGCCAAGCGCGCGACGGTCGCCGCCAACGAGGCGAACGTGAAGCGGCTCGAGGCGCTCGAATCGTTCAAGCGCATCACCGCGCCGTTCGACGGCGTCGTGACCGCGCGCAAGACCGACATCGGCGCGCTGATCGACGCGGGCAGCGGCAACGGGCCCGAGCTGTTCGCCGTGTCCGACGCCCGCAAGCTGCGCGTGTACGTCAGCGTGCCGCAAAGCGAAGCGGCGGCAATCCATCCCGGCATGACCGCGACGCTGACGGTGCCCGAGCATCCCGGCATGCACTTCGACGCGAAGCTGGTCGACACCGACGACGCGATCACGCCCGAGTCCGGCACGCTGCTGGTCCAGCTGATGGTCGACAACCCGGCCGGCCTGCTGATTCCCGGCGAATACACCGAAGTGCATTTCGCGATGCCGACCGATGCGCACGCGTTGCTGATTCCCGCCAGCTCGCTGATCTTCCGGCAGGACGGCCTGCAGGTGGCCGTGGTCGATGCGCATCAGCGCGCCCGGCTCAAGTCGGTGACGGTCGGCACCGACCTCGGCACGCAGGTCGTGATCGCGTCGGGCCTGGCCCCCGGCGATCGCGTGATCGACAATCCGCCCGACTCGCTTGCAAGCGGCGACCCGGTACGGCTCGCCGCGCCGCGCACGCCGGCCGCTGCCGCATCGCTCGCCGCGAACAACGGGGGGCGCGCCCATGGGTGAGCGACGACTCTATGCGGCGCTGGCGAGCCTCGCGCTCGTGACGGGATGCTCGTTCGCGCCGACCTATCAGGTTCCCGCGACGGCGATGCCCACGACGTTCAAGGAAGCCGGCGCATGGCAGCAGGCGAAACCCGCCGACCGGATCGAGCGCGACGCGTGGTGGAGCGTCTACCGCGACCGCGAGCTCGACACGCTCGAGCAGCAGGTCGCGCGCGCCAACCCCGACGTCGCGGCGGCCGTCGCGCGGCACGACGAAGCCGGCGCGTATCTCGACGAAGCCCGTTCGGGCCTGTTTCCGACCATCGGCGCCAGCGCGAACGTGTCGTCGAACCGCCAGTCCGCGCTCCGCCCGCTGCGCGGCTCCGGCCAGCCGAACGTGTACGGCTCGAACACGCTGGAGGTCGGCGCGAGCTACGACCTCGATCTGTGGGGCAAGGTGCGCAACGAAGTCGCGGCGGGCCGCGACGAATTGCAGGCCAGCGCCGGCGATCTCGCGTCGGTCCGCCTGAGCCTGCAGGCGAGTCTCGCCGACGCGTACTTCAACCTGCGCGGCCTCGACGAACAGCAGAAGCTGCTCGCCGACACGATCAGCACGTATCGGCACGCACTCCAGCTGACGCTGAGCCGGCATGCAGGCGGCATCGCATCCGATCTCGACGTGTCGCGCGCGCAAACGCAGCTCGATTCGGCGCAGGCGTCCGCGGCCGACGTGCAGGCACGGCGCGCGCTGTACGAGCATGCGATCGCGACGCTGACCGGCGTGCCCGCGTCGTCGTTCTCGCTGCCGCCGTCGCTCGATACCGCGTACCTGCCGTCGGTGCCGGCCGGCATCCCGGCCACGCTGCTGCAGCGGCGGCCCGACATCGCGGCGGCCGAGCGACGCGTCGCGGCCGCGAACGCGAAGATCGGCGTCGCGCGCGCGGCGTTCTTCCCGGACATCTCGCTGGGCCTCGACGGCGGCTATCAGAGCGACACACTGTCGCCGTGGCTCGTCGCACCGAACGAGATCTGGTCGATCGGCCCGAGCCTGATGATGACGCTGTTCGACGGCGGCCGCCGCGAAGCCGCGACGCAGGCCGCCCGCGCGAAGCTCGCGGAGAACGGCGCGCACTACAAGGCGGTCGTGCTGCAGGCGTTCCAGCAGGTCGAGGACAATCTCGCGCTGCTTCACCATCTCGGCGACGAAGCGGCACGCGAGGATTCGGCGCTGGCCGCCGCGCAACGCACGCTGCAACTGTCGATGTCGCAGTACCGCGACGGCGTGGTCAGCTATCTCGAGGTGGTCACCGCGCAGACCACCGAACTTCACACCGAGATCGCCGCACTGAACCTCGACACGCGGCGTCAGCTCGCCTCCGTCGGCCTGATCGAAGCGCTCGGTGGCGGCTGGTCCGCGACGGCGAATGCGGCGCCGTCCGACGCGCATCCCGATGCGTCGCCGAAGCCGCAGCCGGTGGTGGCGGCCGCCGGCACGCCGCACGCCGGCTGACGCGCCGCGATAAAAAAACGCCGCCGGCAACCCCGGCGGCGTTTCTACGCCATGCCCCGTCAATCGTCGCGCCGGCTCAGAAGCGATGCCGGATACCCGCGGCGACGATCGTCTGCCGGTTGTTCGCCGACGGCGCGAGCGAGTAGATCGACGCATTGCCGAGCACCGCGATGCCGTCCGCGCCGCTGACGTGCTGGTAGACGCCTTCCAGATACAGGTCGGTGCGCCGCGACAGCGCGTAGTCGGCCTGCAGCATGAACTGGTTCCACTTCGGCGACACGCTCGCGCCGGCCGTCTCGAAGCGGCCGTCGGTGAACGTGTACGCACCACCGATCGACAGCATCGGCGTGATCGCGTAATGCGCGTTCACTTCGTAGTTGTCGAACGTCAGCATCTGGCCGGCGAGCGCCGCATAGGCGCCGCCCTGCGAGATCTGGCGCGGGTCATCGAGCATCGTGCGCGTGAACACCAGCCCCACCGCCGCAGGCCCGAACGTGTAGCGGCCGCCCGCGCCGAACGTGCGCTGCCGCGCGCCGGTCATGATCGCGTCGCCGTCCGTGCTGCTGAGCGCGCCGCCGGTGTTCTCCGGTGCGTTCACGCCGCCAGGCTGGCTCGCCTGCAGATAGGCGACCGCGAGGTTCACGGGGCCGCCCGCCCATGCCGCGCCGACGCTGAACGCGTTGTTGTCGCTGAAGCCGCCCGCCGCGTTGCTGAACGCGTAGGCGCCGCCGAACGTGAACCCGCCGATGGTCGCGCTGCGGAACTTCACCGCGTTGTTCATCCGCATGTCGTTGTTCAGGTTGTCGTTGTCGAACGGGTGATCGGCGATGTTGCCGCCGAACCCGGAACCGGTGGCCGACAACGGCGCGACGAAATCGACGAGGAAGTCGTACTGGCGGCCCATCGTCAGCGTGCCCCACTGCCGGCTCGCGAGACCGACCCACGCCTGGCGGCCGAACAGGTCGCCGCCGTTGCCGAGCTTGCCGTTGTCGATGTTGAAGCCGTTCTCGAGATCGAACACCGCGCTCAGGCCGCCGCCGAGATCCTCGCTACCACGCAGCCCCCAGCGGTTGGTGCTCAGGTTGCCGCTCTCCATCATCCAGTTGGCGTGCCCCGCCCCGCCCGTGCCTTTCTGGTTGCTGACGTAGTCGATGCCGGTATCGAGCGTGCCGTACAGCGTCACGCTGCTTTGCGCCTGCGCGGCGGTTGCGAACGTGCCTGCCAGCGTCAGCAGCGTGATTGCCCATGTCTTTGTCATGTTTCGTTCCGGAAAAATAGTCGATGGTTCACGCATCGGACGGGCTGCCGCGGCCATTGCCACGACGCGATTCGACCCGCGATGCGCTAGCCGGAATTTAGGCAAGGCGGGTGACACGGCGGTGATGAAAACGCCCTGTTTCATGAAGCTTTTTTCATGTTCGCGACACCGCTTTTCAATGCGCGCCGACGCGCGTTTTCGCATGCCGCCGGATAAATTTCTTTTCATGCTTCGACTACCGATCCGCTACCCCCCGGTGACTATGCTCTTGATCAACCGGAGTGCGAATACGCGAACGCCTTCCGCTTCGGCCAATCAACCCAGATATTGTGAGGACTACGAATATGAAAGCCATGATGATCGCCCTTGCCGCCGTATGCGCCACGGCCGCTGTTCCGGCCTTTGCCCAGTCGAACGCGTCGCCCGCGCCGCAGCAGCTCGCGTCGGTGTCGTCGCCCGGCATGTCAGGTGGCGCGGCGGTGGTACAGGCCGGTTCGTGGGCCGGGTCGTACGGCAGCCCGATACAGGAGAAAACGCGCGCGCAGGTCTACCAGGAACTCGTTCATGCGCAACAGGACGGTCAGCTCGCGTACCTGAACAAGACGCTGTATGCCCATAATTGACACGCACCGGTCGCCGTCCGCCGCCTGCCCGCCGGTGCGTGCATCGCGCCGGCGGCCGGCGGCGCCACCGACCGCGCCCACCCGCGCCGGCCTGTTCGGCGCGCCCCGTTCCTGCGTTCACGCCTGCTGCCTTCCCGCCCGATGAATATTTCCCCTGCTTTCAAACGCGCCGCGCGACTCGTGGCGCTGGCCGTCGCGGCCGGCGCCCTGCTGTCCGGCTGCGCGGCTGCCCGCCCCGACACGCCCGACGGTTGCGTCGGACCGGCCGATTTCTGCAACGTCTATTTCGGCTCATAGCGCCGGGCCGTCAATCCCGCGCCTCAACGACACAGGCGCACCGCCCTTTCGGACGGTGCGCCTGCTTTACATCGGACAGCACAAGACTCAGAACGAGTGGCGGATCCCGATACGGGTGACCACCTGCTTGCCGTTCGACGACGGATCGAAACCGGCGATCTGCGCGACCGCCCCGCCCGTCGCATGCTGATAGGCCGCCAGCGCGTAGACCGCGGTGCGCTTCGACAGTTCGTACTCCGCGCTCAGGTTGATCTGCTGATACTTCGGCTCCTGACCGGTCGCATGATCGCGGCCTTCGGTATAGGTGAAGCCCGCGCCGAAGTTGAGCGCGCTCGTCGCGGCATACGTGCCGGCCACTTCGTAGTTCTGGAATTTCACGTCCTGCCCGTCGTCGCTCTGCTGGAAATCGACGTTCGTGAAGTTGCCCATCAGCTTGAACGCGCCGAGCTGGTACGACGCGCCCGCCGCGAAAATGCCCTGGCTGCGCGCATTCTGCAGGTAGTCGCCGTATACGGCATTGGTGTAGCCGGTGCCGTTCTGGTAGCTCTGGATCGACTGCTCCGGATCGTTCACGCGCAAATAGCCGGCGCCGGCCGAGAACGGCCCGTTCGTGTACGACGCGGCCGCGCTGTACGCGGCATTGTTCGAGAACTGCCCGGCCTGCCCGCCGAACGAATACAGCGCTTCGCCGGTGAAGCCCGCGATGGTCGGGCTCGTGTACTTCACCGCGTTGCTGATCGCGAAGCCGTTGTCGAGGTTGTCCATGTCGTTCGGATGCGAGAAATACCAGCCGCCGTATGCATCGTTCAACGAATAAGGCTCGATCAGGTCGACGATCGGATCCCACTGCCGGCCGAGCGTCACCGTGCCGTAGGTCTTGCTCGCAAGCCCGATGTACGCGTTGCGCGAGAATGCCAGGCCGCTGCCCAGACTGCCGTCGGTCGAGCTGAACCCGCTTTCGAGGTCGAAGATCGCCGACAGGCCGCCGCCGAGATCCTCCTTGCCGCGCAGCCCCCAGCGACTGCCCGCGCTGACGCCGCTCGCCATCTGCCACAGATGCTGGCCGTTCACGTTGTTCGCGTAGTCGATGCCGGTATCCAGCACGCCGTACAGCGTCACGCTGCTTTGCGCATGCGCGATGCCGGCCGCGCCGGCGCATACCAGTGCGACGATCACCCGGTTCAGTCTGAATATCCTGTTCATGCTCGATGGTCCCTTTTTCTAGACGGAGATGGATCGTTCGCAATCCTGTTCTTATTGATTGCGTGGGCGCCAATATATCGGCGCAAAAACATCATGCACTTGCAATTCCGTCTTTCAGTTTTTGTGTTGGATCCGCATGCGGCGGATATTGACGACGTGCGTCGTCCCCGGTCGAAACACCGGTATCGGGTCGAACAACAGGCGGGAAAGAACGCCGCGCGTCAGCGCGACGCGAACGTGATCTGATAGCCGTAGCGGCTGACCGTCTCGATCTCGACGCCGGAGACGAAACGGGCCAGCTTGCGGCGCAGCCGGCAGACGACGAGATTGACGCTGGACGGATCGACATCTTCCTGATCCTGCCACGCGTAGCGGATGAGTTGCTCGCGCGCCACCGGCGCATTGACCTGGCGCATCAGGCATTCGAGCAGCAGATATTCGCGGCGCGTCACCGCGAGCCGCAGCTCGCCGTCGAGCAGCTCACGTGTGAGCGTATCCGGCGTGACGCCGCTCGTGGCCTGCACGTCGGGAGCGGCACTCGCGCCAACCATGCGCCGCAGCGCGTGAATGCGCTCGTGCATTTCGATGAACGAATACGGCTGCGAGAAACACGCATCGGCGCCCGCGCGCAGCGCGGCAACGCGATCCTGCACGAGCGCGCGGCCCAGCACGACGACCAGCGTCGCGCCGCTGCCGCCGTGCGCAAACGACGGCAACGCAGCCAGCAGCGCCGGATAGCCGGCCGGCTCGGATGCCATCGCGACGATCACGTCGAAGTGTTCCTGTGCGGACAGGAACGCGCCGTCGCGCAGATCGTCGGCGCGCTGCAGGCTGTGACCGCTCTCCTGCAGCGCCTTGTACAGCCAGGCGGCGTCGGGATGCGGGGTCGTGACGAACAGGATGCGCATTCAGCACTCTGCCAGGCGTGGAAAGGCGGCACCCGTCATGACAGCGTCTTCGACCAGCATTCGATCGTCACGCAGGTGCCGGGATTGGCGCTGTCGATCCGCAGCGAGAAATCGTGCACGTGGATCACCGCGGACACGATGCTCAGCCCGAGCCCCGAGCCGGCCAGGTGCCCCGTCCGCTTGCTGCGATAGCGATGCCGCAGCACGGCCTCGCGCTCCTCCGGTGCGATGCCCGGCCCGTTGTCGACCACGTCGATCTGCGGACCATACGACGTCTGCCGCAGGTCGAGACGCACGACGCCGCCCGCGGTGGTGTACTTCAGCGCGTTGTCGAGCAGGTTCGTGAGCGCTTCGAACAACAGCGCGAAATCGCCGTGGATCGGCTCGACCTGGTCCGCCGATACGACGAGCTGGATCTCGCGGCTGTCGGCGAGCGGCTCGAACAGCTCGCCGACGTCGGCGACCAGTTGCCGCAAGTCCACTTCGGCGAAACCGCCGCGCCGCTGCAGCGTGCCGATCTCCGAAATGCGCAGCATCGCGCGAAAGCGTCCGAGCAGTTCGTCGGTTTCCGCTCGCGCGCGCCCGACGAGGCTCGCGAGTTCCGCATCGTCGCTCACCGCCTTGCGTTCGGCCGCATGCGCGAGCAGCGTATGAACGTGCGCGAGCGGCGTGCGCAGATCGTGCGCAATGCCGTCGCAGACGCCCTTGACCTCGTTCATCAGACGCTCGACTTCGGACAGCATGTGGTTGACGAGATGTGCCAGCATGTCGATCTCGTCGCGTCCGCCAACCGGCAGACGCTGCCCGAGATCGCCCTGCGCGATGCGCTGCGTGACCTGCCGGATTTCCTTGAGCCGGCGCATCTGCCGGATGCTCAGCAACAAACCGCCCGCGATGCCGGTCGCGAAGCAGAAGATGCCGCCGCCCACCAGCGCATTGATGATCGCCTCGCGAATGCGCAGGATGTGCGTGAGATCACGCGCGAGCACGAGCCGGTCGCCGTCCGGGCGCTGCTCGCCCATCGCGCGCACGACGGGCGCGATCTGGCCGCTGGAGATCTTCAGCGTGTGGTTGAGCGTCGTGCCGCTGCGGTCCGTCTTGAGCTCGGGCGGAAACTCCAGCACGTCGCCCGCGATGTGCCGGCCGTCCGCCGTAAAGAGACCGTAATAGTTGGTGTGCATCCGCTCGTGCTCGAGCCGGCGATGGATCGCGTTCGCCAATTCGGTATCGGGTATCGAATTGAAGTAGATCATCTGCCAGTCGATCACGACGTCGGTTTCGCGCTCCATGCCGTGCGTGATCGCCGTCGCGAGGACGCCGAGCAGCAGCATCACCGACAGCGAAAAAGTCACCGCGTAGACGGCCACCAGCCGCATCGTGGTCGAATACCAGCGCCGCGGCGGCGGCGACGTTTGCGCCGCGCCGGGCGTGTCAGTCAGTACAGTCGTAGTCACGAGAGGATGTAGCCCGACCCGCGCACGGTCACGATCAACGGTTTCGAGTCCGGCGGCTCGATTTTCTTGCGCAGGCGTCCCATGTGGACATCGATCAGGTTGGTGCCGGGGTCGAAATGGTAGCCCCACACGGCTTCGAACAGCATCGTGCGGGTGATGGTCTGACCGGCGTGCCGCATCATGAATTCGAGCACGCGGTATTCGGTCGGCAGCAGCGAAATCTCGTCGCCGTCGCGATAGACCTTGCGCGACACCAGGTTCAGCGTCAGCGGGCCGACACTCAGCGTCGTTTCGGCTTGCGCGGGCGACGCCTGGCTACGGCGCAGCAGGACCTCGATGCGCGCGGCCATTTCCTCGGGGTCGAATGGTTTCGTCAGGTAATCGTCACCGCCCGCGCGCAGGCCGCGCACGCGCTCGTCGACGTCGCCGAGCGCACTGAGCATCAGTACCGGGGTACGAACCCCGATGCTGCGCATCGTCATCAGGATGGTGAGCCCGTCGACTCCGGGCAGCATGCGATCGAGCGTAATGACGTCGTATTCGTCGCTGATCGCGCGCGCCATGCCGTCGCGGCCATTCGACACCCACTCGACATCGAAGCCCAGGCATTTCAATTCGCCGACGATTTCTTTCGCACTGATTTCATCGTCTTCGATCGTGAGCACTCGCGGCATCATCGTTTCGCATGCCGCACCACCATCGGCCATCGCGTGCGGCACACGTGTCTGGCTGTTCAAAGGCGTTGATGTTGCCATATTCGGTTCGCACTTGCAGCGCATCGCGCTGATGTCCCGGGAAAGACCGCGCTCGAATCCCGGCGGTCGTACGCAGATTACACATGCGTACATGGCGGCCGCCGATCAGTTTCATGAAAAAAAATTTAAGAAGCGGGCGCGCCGATGCAGCCGGTGCATGCGAGCGATGCCGGATCGGAATGGCGGGTGCTGCGGGGGACGGTGTGCGAAGCAGCGGGCAGCCGTGCGCCGCGGAAGATCGACAGCGGGGCACGCGCCCCGCTACGCCGGCGCTCACGAATGTTGCGGCGCGCCCTCCGCCTGGCGTGCCGCCTGCGCGGCGTGCGATGCCGCGGCCCGATGCACGAGCGCCTGTGCTCGATGTTCGCGCTCGACGCGCGCATGCAGCAAGGTCGCATCGGCGATGGCGACGCCCGAACCCTGAACCTTCGCCTCCGACAGCGCCGACACCGCCATCAGCGATGCCGCCATCAGGATCATTGCCGTATTTCCTTTCATCATCCGCTCCAGGTGATCGGTCGCCGGGCCCGCGGCCCGGATTCGCACCGGACGCGGCGCGATCGACAGACGCGACGATAAGCCCGTGCGATTAAACAATCGCGAACGCAAACGTGAACGGATTTTTAGATGCGCCCGCAACGACTGGCGGACATGCAGCCGGTTCTCGCGTGCATGAAACAAGTTTCATCTTTGCTCTGCCGTTCCGATATTCCCGCTCCCTTAGCCTTCGACTCGTGATTCGCGCCGTGCACCGGCCGAACCGTCACCCACCGCCCGGACACGTTCGCCCGGACGATCGTCACCAAGGAGTCGTTCATGAAACTCAATCCCCGCGTACTGGCCTGCACGTTGCTGATGGTGTTGGGCACCGCCGCGCACGCCGCGCCGAAACTGACGCAGCAGCAATGCTCGGAATACCCGTTCGTCCACACCAAGGGCCCCGTCACGCACGCTCAGGTGATCAACGAACTGTCGGAACTGGAAGCGGTCGGCTACAACCCGTCCGCCGGCGACGAAGGCGATTACCCGGACGACATCGACAGCGCGCAGCAGCGTCTGATGGCCGAGTATCAACAGGATTGCCACGGCGCCGCCGGCAGCTCGATCGCATCGAACACGCCGTAAGCACGATCGGATCACCGCAGTACGGAATCACCGAATCACGAGCGAGATTTGCCGCACGGGCAGCATTGCCGTGCGGCTCTTTTTATTGGGGCGCGTGGCGAGTCCGCTCGCACGCAGGGCATTGCGATGCCGGCTTTGCGGTCGACGGCCAACCCGGCTGCGCCCGGCCCGCCCCGAACGATTCCGGCACGAGAACCATCCGCCGATCGCCTACACTGATTCCATCCGGCCGGCGCCACCGGCCGTCACCGACCACGAGGCCAGCGATGACGGCGAATCAACCCGCACCTGCGAAACTGCCCGGGCAAGTCGTGCTCGTCCTCCAGGGCGGCGGCGCACTGGGCGCGTACCAGCTCGGCGTCTACGAGGCCCTCGACGCGGCCGGCATCCAGCCCGACTGGATCATCGGCACGTCGATCGGTGCGATCAACGCGGCGCTGATCGCCGGCAACGCCCCCGGACACCGCGCGCGACGCATGGCCGAGTTCTGGCGCCGCGTCACCGAGCGGCCCGTGTTCAACGTGCCGGGCTTCCCGACGAGCTGGGACAAGATCGGCGCCGAACTCGGCGTCATCGGCGCAGGCCTCCCGGGATTTTTCCGGCCGAACCCGGCCGCGTGGCTCGGGCCGCTCGCGCACGTCGGCGTCGAGCACGCGTCGTACTACGTGGTCGATCCGCTGCGCGCCATGCTCGCGTCGCTCGTCGATTTCGACCGGCTGAACGCGGGGCAGCCGCGCGTGACCGTCGGCGCGGTCAATGCGTGCACCGGCGCGATGCGCTATTTCGATTCGCGCGACCGGCCGCTCGGCATCGAGCACGTGATGAGTTCGGGCGCGCTGCCGCCCGCGTTTCCGGCGGTGCGGATCGACGGCGCGCCGTACTGGGACGGCGGTCTCTATTCGAATACGCCGGTCGAGGTCGTGCTGGACGACGCGCCGCGCCGCAGCTCGATCATCTTCTCGGTGCAGATGTGGAATCCGGTCGGCCCCGAGCCGACCAGCATCTGGCAGGTGTCGGAGCGGCAGAAGGACATCCAGTACGCGAGCCGCACGGACACCACCATCGCGCGGCAACAGCAGATTCACCGGCTGCGTCACGTGATCAAGGAACTCGTCATGCACGTCCCGGAGGCGGAGCGCACGTCGGCCGACGTGGAAGCGCTCGCCGCGTACGGCTGCCAGACGACGATGCGCGTGATCAAGCTCGCGGCGCCGCGGCTCGACGGCGACGATCAGTGGAAGGACATCGATTTCACGCCCGACGGCATCGCGGCGCGCCGGCAAGCCGGGTTCGACGCGACGATGCAGACGATCGCCGCGCGGCCGTGGGATCTGCCGATGGACCCGACGGAGGGGTTGAGCGTATGGAGTCCGGAGGAGAACCGGGTCGGGGAGCAGCATGGTTGATACCGCCGCGGCCTGGCCGCGCTCGACCGACCGAGCCATTCGGCACCGGCATCGCCCCACGCGCCGAATGGCCGGATCCCGCTAATGCAACGGCCGTTCGAGCTTGATGTTGTATCGCTTCACCTTTGCATACAACGCCGGCTTCGAGATTTCGAGCAGGGCCGCGCAGCGCGTCACGTTGAATCGACACGCGGCCAGCGCGTGACGGATTGCGTCGCGCTCGACGTCCTTCAGCGACTGAATCGCCTGATCGGCCCGCGTGTCGGGCGTTCCGTGCATGAGCGGTGCCGGGATCGGATCGGACATCCCGCCTGCGCCACGCGGCGGGCGCAACAACGCCGACACGTCGTCGATCGTGCCTTCGTCGCTCAGGTTCACGGTGCGCTCGACGAGATTCTCCAGCTCCCGGACATTGCCGGGCCATGCATAGGCATGCATCTGATCGAGCGCCCGCTTGCTGAACCCGAATGTCTTCTTGTTCAGCAGCGTCGCGTACTTGCTCAGGAAAAAGTTCGCGGTCGCCGTGATGTCGGCCTTGCGCGATCGCAACGGCGGAATCGAGATCTCGATGACGTTGCAGCGATAGTACAGATCCTCCCGGAACTCCTTCGCCGCCACCATCGCTTCCAGATCGCGGTTGCTCGCACAGATGATACGCACGTCGATCGGGATGCCCCTGGTATCGCCGAGCCGGGTCACTTCGCGTTCCTGGAGCACGCGCAGCAGCTTCGCCTGCACGTCGATCGGCAGCTCCGACATTTCGTCGAGAAAGACGGTGCCGCCGTCGGCGGACTCGAATTTCCCCGGCCGCCCTTCCTTGGTCGCCCCGGTGAAACTGCCCGGCGCGTGCCCGAACAGCTCGCTTTCGATCAGGTCGTGCGGCAGCGCGGCGCAGTTGATTGCAATGAACGGCTGGGCCTGGCGCGCGCTCGCGTTGTGGATCGACTGCGCGAACACCTCCTTGCCGACGCCGCTCTCGCCGCTGAGCAGCAGATTCGCCGAGCCGTGCGCGGCCTTGCGGGCAGCGCCGATCGCGTCGAGCAGGCTGTCGCTTTGCCCCACGATGTTCTCGAACGTATAGCGTGCGTAGTTGCCCGCATACTTGCCGGCGATGCTACGCACGCGCTTGATCTCGCGGAACGTGTTGACGACGGAAACCACCTGCCCGCAGCTGTTCTTCACGGGAATCGCCGTGTCGATCAGGTGCAGGTGACGCGCGGGTGAATCAATGATGAGTTCGCGATCGACGTAACCCACGCCCGTCGTGAAGATCGGCGCGATGATCGGCTCGAAGTCGATCAGCGCCTCGAGCGGCTGCCCGATGCTGGCCACCGGATCGATCCCGAGAATCCGCCCCGCGACGGTACTCGCATGACGCACGATGCCGCCTCGACCCAGCACCATCAACCCGTCGCCGATGTGATCAATGATCGCCTTCTGCTCCTCCACCAGCGTCTGGTGCGCGACGAGATCGAAATGACTTTTCAGCGAGACGCCCAGCGTGATGTCGAGCAGCGCGAGCATGTCGTGCAGCGATCGCGCGTCGCGCCCGGCTCGCCGCAACGCGAGCAGGTAGACCCGGGCGGATCCGGCCGACACGCAGGTAGCGGCACAGTGCAGGCCGTCCGCGCCAGCATGCGGCACGTCGACCGTTGCGTCGCCGCTTGCCCGCAGCGAGTCGCGCGCATCGTGCAGCAGCCGGTCGAATTCCAGCGCGCCGACGTCGATGCCGCACTGCGCTGCCAGCGCGCGCGCATCGTCGTCCGCCGCTTCGAGCGGAACGGCATCGTCGCTCAACGTCAGCACGTACGCGCCGAACCGGTGCGCCGCCACCCGCCTCGCATCGCGCCAGCAAGCCGTATCAATCGCGGACCGGAGATCGCCGGATCGGTCAGCAGCGCTCAGACTTCGCTCGTCCATTATCGTTCGCAGCACGGTGGCAGATCCGTCCAGCTTACCAGCGCAAAAACCGTTCATGTTGAACCCCGTGCCACCCGTGCGACGAACGCTCGCGCCAGTGCCGGCCACTGCCGGCCGTGACGACGATCAACGGCGCGACCCGGCCTTTTTCTCGATGGCGGCGCGATCGACGATCGCGCGTGCATGCGTTCCGCTACCGACCTGCCCTTTCGGATCGTGCACGACGACATCGAATACGAACAGGCTGCCTTCCCGCCCGCGGAAGCTGGCCGTGGCGCTCACTTGCGCGTCGACCGGCGTGGGCGCCGAATGCGTCAGCTGTGTCGTGACGCCGACCGACAACTGCCCGTCCCCCAGTTCGCCGCGCATGATTTCCGCGCATGCCCGCTCCATCAGGCCGAGCATCGCGGGCGTCGACATCACGTCCGGATACGTTTCATCCGAATCGTTGCCGAACGCGGAAGCCAGGTCCTGCACGGCGACCCGACGCGTCAGGGTCGCCGTCGCTCCGGAATGGATCATGAAATCTCCTTGTCGGTCAAACCATTGCCGCACTGCCGATGCAGCGCGGCTGAATCGTCACGGCGTCGGGCCGTTCATCCATGCATCGGCGCACGGCCCGGCTTCGACGCCGCGTTCGCTACTTCGCGCCGACCGGCGTCAGCGTGCCGCCCGACAGCTTGTAGACGGTCACCGGCGCATCGACCCAGTCGCCCTGCGCATCGAACTTCACCGGCCCGAGCATGCTGCTGAACGATTGCTCGCGCATCACCTTCGAATACACCTCGGGCGACGTCGAATTGGCCTTTTGCATCGCATCGGCCACGACCAGCGTTGCCGCATAGAAACTCGGCGCATAGGTATCCACGTCGGCGCCGAACGTGCTCTTGAAGCGGCTCCTGAAACGCATGCCGTCGGGCAGACTGTCGAGCGGCGCGCCACCCTGCGCACAGAACATCTTGTTGTCGAGCACGTTGTTCGACAGCTTGCTGAACTCCGGCGAACAGATGCCGTCGCCGCCGACCAGCACCGCGTTGATGCCGAGATCGACCATCTGGCGCGCAAGCAGCGCCGCCTGCGCGTAATAGCCGCCGTAGAACACGACCTGCGGATTGGTCGCCTTGATGTGCGTCAGGATGCCCTTGAAGTCCGTCGTCTTGTCCGTGCTGTACTCGCGCGCGACGACGGTCATGCCGTCCTTTTCAGCGGTCTTCACGAACACGTCCGCCACGCCGCTGCCGTAGGCCGTCCGGTCGTCGACCACGGCCGCGCGCTTGAGCCTCAGCACGTTGGCCGAGTAATCGGCCATGCGCCGGCCCATCACGTTGTCGTTCGTCGCGAGACGATAAACGTACGGAAACCCCAGCCGGGTCAGCTCCGGGTTCGACGATGCGCCCGTGATCATCACGACGTGCGCATCGTTGTATATCCGCGCGGCCGGAATGCTCACGCCGGAGTTGTAGTGTCCGATCACGGCGGCCACACCGCCGTCGACCAGCTTCTGCGCGACGTTCACGCCCACCTTCGGGTCGCCCTGATCGTCGACCGACACCAGTTGAAACTTGACCGGCTGTCCGCCGATCACCAGCTTGCGGGCATTCAGCTCGTTGATGGCCAGTTGCACGCCGCGTTCGTCGTCCTTGCCGCTCTGGGCCGAGCTGCCCGTCAGCGGGCCGGCCGCGCCGATCTTGACGACAGTATCGGCACTCGCCCAGGACGACACGCCGGTAGCGCCGGCACCGACCACGGTGACGGCCAACATCAGGATCGTGCGCTTCATTTCAATTCCCCCGAAGTGGCGGACTGCGACTGGGTCAGGACATCGCGAACGGGCGACAGCGTCTTGAACTCGAAATCGGGACGCGGCTGCCACGGGCCGAGCGTGTCCGCGGCGCGGTTGATCCACGCCACGTGCATGCCGAGCGGCTTCGCGCCGTCGATATCCGCCCAGCTGGCGAGCGAACAGTGCAGCACGTTGTGCGCGTCCAGCCCGAGGCGATCCAGCGCGAGGCTGAATATCAGATGCGAAGGCTTGTACGCCTTGGCCATCTCGGCCGTCGTGACATGCTCGAAATAGCGCGTGAGCTGGCTTCTGCGCCAGAGGTCGCTGTCCATGTTCGTGATCGGCATCAGCGGATAGCGCGACCCGGCCCAGTCGAGAAACTCGATCGCATCCGCGTGCGGCGGCGACGACTCGACGAGGTGCGTGAGCAGCACGTCGGTGAGCGCCTCGACGTCGTGGCCGTCGAGCGTGTTCGGGAACAGCGCGTCGAGGCAGCCGGTCAGGGCATCCTGCGCGACCGCGCGATAGCTGCGGTACGCGCCGCCGCGATAGGTCTGCACATTGCGCATGTCCCAGTCGAGGTACACGTCGAACACCGGGCGCGAAGAAGCGACGCCGAGGATGCGCATGACTTCGGCGATCCCCGCCATGCCACCCTTGTCGACATCCACCAGCGTGCCGAAATAGTCGAACGTCAGTGCTTTGATATTCATGGTCATTTCCTTGCGGCAAAGGCCTGGACACGGCGGGCGGCGTCGGGTGTCGCAAACGCCGCCACGGTTGCGGATTGCTCGAGTTCGAGACTGCGGGTCAAATCGGTCGACAGCTCCATCGTCAGCAGACGCTTCAGTCTCGATACCGAAAAGACGGAACGTTCGGCGACACGCGTGGCGAGCTCCAGTGCGGTGTCGACGACCTTCCCCGCTTCGACGACGCGATTGACGAGGCCCAGCGCATGCAGTTGCCGGGCCGACTGGCGCTCGCCCAGCAGCCACAGCTCCATCGCGCGCTGATGGCCGATGCTCTGCGGCAGGAGTTGCGTCACGCCGCCGGTGACGAACTGCCCCCACTCCATTTCGGGGAAAAAGCACACCAGGTCGTCCGACGCCACGACCATATCGCAGTTGAGCAGCCACTCGAATCCGCCGCCGACGGCAAACCCGTGCACGGCGCCGATGACCGGCTTGCCGTTGAACATCAGGTCGCGCGTGATCTGCTGGATGCGTTCGACGTGACTGCGGATGCTTGCGTCGCTCTCGGTCTGCTTGTCGAACTCCTTCAGATCGTCGCCCGCGCAGAAGGCCCGGCCCGCGCCCGTGAATACGATCGCGTTGCAGCCGTCATCGGCATTGACCTCCACCAGCGCCCGATGAAGATCGTCCAGCAGGTCGCCGCTGATCGCATTCAGCCGCTCCGGGCGATTGAGGATCACCGTCGACACGGCGCCTGACTTCTCGATTCTTGCGTAGCTCATCACGCCTCCTTTTCGACCCAGCGGGTTTTTCCTTCGGTGCGCGGGAAATGCTCGAACGGCACCATCGTCACGTCTGCCGTCGAACCGACCCGCGTGCGGATCGCCGCCTCGACCTGCTCCCTGGCCTTCGGCCAGTCGGTGGCCGGCAGCCCCTGCGCGGCTTCAACCGTCATCGTGATCCGGTCGTACGGCCCATCTCCCTTGAGCACGATCCGGAAGATCCCCGACGCCCATTGCGGCAGCGATTCGACGGCCACGCGAACGGCGCTCGGGAACACGTTGATGCCGCGCACGTTGAACATGTCGTCGGTCCGGCCGGTCACGCGAAAACGCCACGCCGTGCGGCCGTCCGGCCCGCGATCGACACCGGTCACGGTGACGACGTCCCGCGTGCGGTAGCGAACGAGCGGCTGGCACTCTTTCTGCAAGTGCGTACAGACGAGTTCGCCGACGGTTCCTTCCTCGATCGGCAGGCGTTGCAACGTGGCCGGATCGACGATTTCGGCAAAGACGACGTCGCTCGCGTGATACAGCAAATCGTTGGTCCAGTCGGTTTGTCCGCCGAGAATGCTCAGCACCTCCGACAGACCGAAGTTGGCGTTGCGAATCCTGAAACCCCACTTCTCTTCCATCGCATTGCGCAGATCCAGGTTGTCGAGCCCGGCCTCGCCGCCGAACAGGCCCAACGTCAGCTTCAGGTCGCGGGGGCGCAGATCGGTCGATTCACGCAGGACCTGTTCGATGAGCCCCGGATACGAAGGCGTGCACGAAATCGCGTTGATGCCGAGATTGACGATCGAATCGATCAGCAGGCGCGTATTGCCCACGCCGAACGGCACGACCGTCGCGCCGGTCGCCTCGAGAATCGTGTGATCGGTGAAGCCGCCGGTCCACATGCAGTAGTTCAGGCAGTGAACCACGCGGTCCGTCGGCCGCAACCCGGCGGCCCACATCGACCGCGCGCCGACCTGTGCGATGCGGTGCGCATCGGCCGCGCTGTTCGCGAGAATCAGCGGGCGGCCGGTGGTCCCGGACGTACGATGCAGCCGGGACACGCCCGCCTCGCCGCAGGCCACGTAATCACCGAATGGAGCGGTCGTCTCCTGGCTGATCCGGAGCTCGTCCTTCTCGGTAAAGGGAAGCTCCTGCAGCGAATCCAGCGTCACCTCCCGGTCGATCCAGCGCGACAGCTTCCCGCGATAGAACGTCGACATCGAACGGATGTAGCCCCACTGCGGCGACCATAGCCCGTCTTGATGCCGGCGCACCTGCCCGGGCGACAGGGTTTCGAATTCCTCGTCGAAAAGCGCGTTGCTTGCGTTGATTGACGACTCCACTTTCATGTTCTCGCTTCCTTTAGCATGACGAATCTATCTCGCCGGCACCGCCGCGACGGCTTGCACACTGGAATGCCAGTGCCGAACGCTCCACGATCGAGCGCGCATGACTCGCGCTCGCGACCGGCCCCGCCGCATCGGCCGCAACGACATCGAACCAGTACCGTTCACCGTCGAACGTCCGGAACGTCGCGGTGACGAAAACCGGGACATCCGAGGGCGTCGGCGCCAGATGCGTGAAATGCGTCATGCGGCCGATCGACCACTCATCGCCCCGCATTCGGTCGCACATCGCGTCGACGCACGCGGCTTCCACGAGGCCCATCAAGGCGGACATGGACAGCACGTCGGGATCGCGTGCCGCCGCGTCGCGGCGACAACGCTCGCCCGGCTCGGGCATCCCCATCGCTGTCGGGACCGTCGTACGTTTCGCGGGCATCGGGCGGGCTCCTCCGGTTCATTTGCGCTCTAGTCACGCAAAGCCCGTGCCAAGCCGCGACCACACCGCAAACCCTTGTCCGGCGGGCGTATGCGGTCAACGCGGCGGATCACCGTATCAAATTTGAACGGAAAAAATCTTTACGATCAGAAGGGAAGTTGACGGTGACCATCGAGCAGATCGGAAGCGTTTCTCAAGTATCTGGCCCCGAAAATGCCGCCTTCATGCGGCAACGCCTATCAACCCCATTGACGTCAGTGCCTTCCGTGCATATCGTCACTTTCCGATATAAGATTCGGCCATCGACGATACCCCGTCAGCACCGGCTCACCTGAGCGAACGCCCCGACACCCACCCTTTCCATGCCGACCGAACTCGACATCGACGCGATCCTGAAAGCGCTCTCGAACCCCGTGCGCCGGGAAATCCTCGTCTGGCTGAAAACGCCCGACGCGCATTTCCCGGCGCAGACGCTGCCGTATGACCACGGCGTCTGCGCGGGCCAGATCGACGCGCGCTGCGGGCTGTCGCAGTCGACCGTCTCCGCGCACCTCGCGACGCTGCAGCGCGCGGGGCTCGTGACATCGACACGGATCGGCCAGTGGGCGTTCTTCCGGCGCAACGAGGCCGTCATCGACGCATTTCACGCCGCGCTGCGCCGCGAACTCTAGCCATCGGCCGAATCGGCCACACGGGTATCGGCCGTGTGCACTGCACCGGCTTGCCCGTTTTTCGTGAAGAGGTTATTTGCCATGCCCACCCTGTTCGATCCCGTTACCCTCGGCGACCTGAACCTGCCGAACCGCGTCGTGATGGCGCCGCTCACCCGCGCCCGCGCAAGCGCCGGCCGCGTACCCAACGACCTGATGGCCCGCTACTACGCCGAGCGTGCGTCGGCCGGCCTGATCATCAGCGAAGCGACAT
This sequence comes from Burkholderia sp. JKS000303, assembly GCF_002563755.1. Classification (NCBI taxonomy): domain Bacteria; kingdom Pseudomonadati; phylum Pseudomonadota; class Betaproteobacteria; order Burkholderiales; family Burkholderiaceae; genus Burkholderia; species Burkholderia sp. JKS000303. Next base: position 3,292,617 of record NZ_PDBZ01000001.1, on the reverse strand, counting down.
CGGTCACGCCGCAGGGCGTCGGCTATGCGGACACGCCGGGCATCTGGTCCGACGAGCAGGTCGAAGGCTGGAAGCGTGTGACGCAAGCCGTGCACGCGGCCGGCGGCCGCATCGTGTTGCAGCTCTGGCACGTCGGCCGGGTGTCCGACCCGGTATTCCTGGACGGCGACCTGCCGGTCGCGCCGAGCGCGATCGCCGCGAGCGGCAACGTGAGCCTCGTGCGTCCGCCGCGCCCGTTCGTGACGCCGCGCGCGCTCGAACTCGATGAAATTCCGGGCATCGTCGCCGCGTACCGCAAGGGCGCGGAGAACGCGAAGAAGGCCGGCTTCGACGGCGTCGAGATCCACGGCGCGAACGGCTACCTGCTCGACCAGTTCCTGCAGGACAGCACCAACCACCGCACCGACACATACGGCGGTCCGATCGAGAATCGCGCGCGCCTGATGCTCGAAGTGGTCGACGCGGCCATCGACGTGTGGGGCGCGGGCCGTGTCGGCATGCACCTCGCGCCGCGCGGCGACGCGCACACGATGGGCGACTCCGATCCGGCCGCGACGTTCGGTTATGTCGCGCGCGAACTCGGTCGCCGCAAGATCGCGTTCATCTTCACGCGCGAATCGTATTCGGGCGACCAGCTGAGCCCGCGCCTGAAGGAAGCGTTCGGCGGCCCGCTGATCGCGAACGAGCAGTTCACGCTGGAATCCGCGCAGGCAACGCTTGCGAATGGCCATGCCGACGCGATCGCATGGGGCAAGCTGTTCATCGCGAACCCGGACCTGCCGCGGCGCCTCGAACTCGACGCGCCGCTGAACAAGCCGGTGCCGGAGACGTTCTACGCGGAAGGCGAAACGGGTTACACCGACTACCCGGCGCTCAGCGACGCGGCCTGACGGCCGGCAACCCGTTCATGCGCGCACGTCCGCGCGCATGAACACACGCTGCGTCTCGTCGAGCCCGCGGGCAACGTGATACGCGCGGATCGCGCGCAGCGTGTCGTCGAGCGCGGCGTCGTCGACGATGTGAAAGCCGAGGCGCGCGTAGTACGGCGCATTCCACGGCGCGTCGCGAAACGTCGACAGCACGATCTGCGCGACGCCCTCTTGGGCCGCGCGCGCGACGATCTGCTCGATCAGACGCGCGCCGATCCGCTGCCCGCCATGCGACGGCGCGACATCCAGTTCCTCGAGATACAGCCGCTGCGCATCGAGCAGCCGGTAGAACGCGAAGCCGACGCACACGCCCGCTTCATCTGTCGCCACATACGCGCGGCCGCCGTCGATGCGCACGAGCACGTCGGCCGCATCGGTCGGCTCGCCGTCGGCGATGTCGGCCATGCCGATATCGCGAAAGCGTTGCGCGGCGGCGACTTCCACGGCGGCCATGGCGGCCGCGTCTTCGCGCGTGGCGCGGCGAATCCGGATCGATGCTGTCATCACGACGAGGTAGGCAGGCGGGAACGGCCGTCACTATAATCGAAACTTCACATCTTTCGAACGCCCCTGTTCACGAGGTTCGCCATGACGCTGTCCGCACTCGCCGTGTTCGCCATCGCCCTGCTCGTCATCGCCTGCACGCCCGGCCCGAGCGTCGCCGCGCTCGTCGCGCGCGTGCTGACGAACGGCATGCGCGACGTGCTGCCGTTCCTCGCCGCGATGTGGATCGGCGAAGCGCTGTGGCTCACGCTGGCGGTGGCCGGGCTGTCCGCGTTCGCGCGCACGTTCGAGACGGGCCTGCTCGTGCTGAAATTGCTCGGCGTCGTGTACCTGCTGTTCCTCGCGTGGAAGATGTGGACCGCGCCGACCGACACGCGGGCCGACGAGCTGCCGCACGGCCAGTCGCCGTGGCGCATGTTCGTCGCGGGCACGCTGGTCACGCTCGGCAACCCGAAGATCATGCTGTTTTATCTGGCGCTGCTGCCGACGATCGTCGATCTGACGCATGTCGGCGTGCTCGCGTGGGCCGAGCTGGTCGGCACGATGCTCGGGATCCTGATCCTCACCGACTGCTTCTGGTCGCTGCTCGCGGTGCGTGCGCGGGCATTTCTGACTTCGGCGCGGGCGAAACGGATCGCGAACCGCGCGAGCGCGACCGCGATGGCCGGTGCGGCGGTGGCGATCGCGACGCGGTGAGTGGGTTGAGGCACCGTTTCTCGCGCACAAGCCGCGCATAAAAAATGGCACCGGGAGGTGCCATTTTTGTTTCTGCGCCCCGATACGAGCAGGCAACCCTCACGGTCCAGGATAGAAACCGGTTGCTGCGCCGCACGGGTGACCACACCGGCAACATTCAGTCCGTCCACGTCGGACTCAACCGAATCGGGAGCCTCGCCGCTGCGACCATCCGTCGACTTCACCCCCGTTCGACAGCCGTCCGGTGATTCGTCAGGAAGTGTGACAAACAAATCTGACCAGTTCACGCTTGACATGCCCTTGCACTAGCACCCCGTCGGTCTGCGCCAGACACCCGCCCCCTGCGCATGCTCATTGCACGCCACCAACGCCCGCACCAGCGCCCAATCATCGTCATCGCAGAAGTCGAGCAGCATCGCGCCGCACGGCCCGGGCTGCTCGCGCAACCGTTCCGCGAGCCGCGCGTGAATCCCCTCCACCCTGCCGTCGCCGTGCGCGACCACCGACGGATTCGCACCCATCCCCGTGCCGCTGCAGAAATTGATCGCCCAGCGGCCGCTCTGCGGCGTCGGCATGCCGCTCAGCAGCGCATCGATCACCCGCCACTTGTACGCAATCGACCCGGCCACCGGCACCCGGTATTCATCCTGGATCACGAACGCCGCATCGGGATGATCGATCGCAAACGTCGCGTTGTCGGGCCAGGCGGTCAGATCGATACCGAGCGGCCGGCTGCTGCGAAACCGCCGCAACAACACCATCGTGCCGCGCACGTCGCCGAGCGCCGGCAGCGCACTGCCCGCATGCCAGCGCAACCGCGGATGCCGCGCACGATGCGCGTCGAACGTCGCATCGAAGCTGCGCGTGCACGCGTGCGCGGGCCACTCGTCCTTCACCGACATCACGATGCATTCGTGCGGATGCGCATCGAGAAAGCGCGTACAGTCTGCAAGCACGTCGTCGAACGTCATCCCGAGCGCGATCCCGCCGTGATGGATGTCGAACGTATCGCGCCGGTGCCGGCAGCGGATGTCGAGCAGCCGCACGCCGTGCTCGAGCTGCGCGGCAAGCGGTGCACGCTGGGTGCGCACGAGCGTATCGTCGACGGTATACGCACAGGTGTCATGGCTGCCCGGTAGGGTCAGCGTATGCAGCGGCCGCGTGTCGTCGAGCGCCGACATCCAGTCGGCCAGCGGCGTGTGTGCTTCGTGTCGCGAAGGAATCATGAGTCGATGACGGACAAGGAAAGAAAAACATGGGTGACCGCGTCGGATGTCGCGGTGCGGGCCGGCGTGTCGCGCTCCGCAGTGTCGCGCGCCTTCTCGCCGACGGCGAGCATCGCCCCTGAAACGCGCGAACGCGTGATGGTGGCCGCGCGTGCGCTCGGCTACCAGGTCAACCTGATCGCACGCGACATGATCACGCAGCGCAGCAGCATGATCGGCGTCGTGACGGCCGGCTTCGAAAATCCGTTCCGCGCGCGACTGCTGTCGGACCTGATGGCCGCGCTCGGGCAGCGCGCGCTCACGCCGCTCGTGACCAATGCGGAAGATCCGCGCCAGGTCCGGCAATCGCTCGAACGGCTGCTGAGCTACCGGATCGCGGGGCTCGTGATGACGTCCGCGTCGCCGCCGCTGTCGGTCGCGCGGCAGTATCTGGAACACCGGATTCCCGTCGTGATGATCAACCGCGCGGCGAACCTGCCGGGCGCGGATGTCGTCGTCAGCGACAACGCGGCAGCCGCGGCCCACGCCGCGCAACGGCTCGTGCGGGCCGGCGCGCGCCGGCTCGCGTTCGTCGGGCCGCGCACGGCGAGCTACAGCGCACGCTCGCGTGCGGAAGCGTTCGCGCAAGCGCTGAAGCAAGGCGACGCGTTCGACGCGACGCTCGTGCGCGTGCTCGACACGCAATCCGACACCCATGCGTGCGGGCTCGATGCCGCACGGCAACTGTTCGCATCCGGCGACCGTCCGGACGGCGTGTTCTGCTCGTCCGACCTGCTCGCGCTCGGCGTGATCGACGCCGCGCGCAACGCCTTCGGCTTGCGCGTGCCCGACGACCTGCGCGTGATCGGCTTCGACGACATTCCCGCCGCCGAATACGACGCATACCGGCTCACGACGCTGCGCCAGGACACGCACGGCCTCGCACACGCGGCCATCGACATGCTCGCCGAGCGGATCCAGACGTTCGACGGGCCGTCGCGCACGCGCGTGGTGCCGGTTACGCACGTGGTGCGGCATAGCTGCGCGTGACGCGCCGCGTCACTTCAATCCGCCCGCGAACCCGCGCAACAGGTAGCGCTGCACGTAGCCGGCCACCGCGAGCGTCGGCAGCGACGCCAGCAGCCCCGCGCTCATCAGGTCGCCCCAGTCGATGCCGTTTTCCGTCACGTAGCCGGCGATCGCGAGCGGCAGCGTGAAGCGGCTCGGCGTCGACACGAACAGCAGCGCGATCAGGAACTCGTTCCATGCGGCGATGAACACGAAGATCGCGGTGGCGATCAGCCCCGGCGCGCACAGCGGCAGCACGATCTGCACGAGCCGCCGCGCGAGCCCCGCGCCGTCGATGCACGCGGCCTCCTCGTATTCGACCGGCACGTCGCGCACGAACGCGAGCAGCATCCAGATCGCCATCGGCAGCGCGTAGATCTGGTAAGCGAGCATCAGGCCGAACGTCGAATCGAGCAGATGCAGCCGCTTCGCGAGCGCGAACAGCGGCACCGCGATCGTGATCGGCGGCATCAGCTTCAATGCCAGCACGAGCATCAGGAACAACAGGTCGAGCCGCGCCGGAAAGCGCAGCCGCACGAGCGCATACGCGGCCGGGAACGCGAGCGCCAACGCGAGCAGCGTCGTGCCGAACCCGACCAGCAACGAATTGGCGAGCGGCGCGCCGATGCCGTTCGACCACACCGACGCGAAATGCTCGAGCGTCGGCGCGGCCGGCCAGATCCGCAGCGGATGATCGAGGCGTTCGAGCGTCGGCATGAAGGCCGCGCCGGCCATCCACAGGCACGGCAGCAGCAACAGCGCGAGCGCGACGACGCGCAGCGCCCACGGCACCGCGCGGCCGAATGCGGCGCCTGTGCGCGCGTGCGCGATGCCTGCGGATCGCGCCGTCATGCGCGCCGCTTGCGAACCGTCTGCCATACGTATCCCGAGACCAGCAGCGCGGACGCCGCGAGCATCAACACCGACGCGGCGCTCGCCGGCCCGACGTTGAAGAAGCGGAAGCCCGTGTCGTAGATATAGGTCGACAGCGTCTGCGTCGCATTGCCGGGGCCGCCGCCCGTCAGCGCATAGACCTTGTCGAACAGCTTGAACGTGTCGATCGAGCGCAGCAGCATCGCGAGGCCGATCTGCGGCGCCGCGAGCGGCAGCGTGATGTCGCGCAGGCACTGCCACTCGCTCGCGCCGTCGGTGCGCGCGGCCTCGTACAGCTCCTGCGGGATCGACTGCAACCCGGCGAGCACGATCAGGAACGCCATCGGCGTCCACTGCCACACGTCGACGAGCGCGAGCGACCACAGCGCGAGATGCGGATCGGACAGCCAGCGCACGCCTTCGATGCCGAAGGTCGCCAGCAGCGCGTTCAGGAAGCCGTCGAAGTTCAGCCAGTTGCGCCAGATCGCCGAGCACACGAGCGTGGACAGCATCATCGGCAGGATCGCGAGCGGCAGCGCGATGCGCCGCCCCGGGAACGCGCGCACGAACAGCAGCGCGAGGCCGAAGCCGAGCGCGACCTCGACCAGCGACGCGACGATCGTGAAGCGCAGCGTGTTGCCGAAGCCGGCCGTGAACGCGTCATCGCCGAGCACCGCCCGATAGTTCGCGAGCCCGGCAAACGCACGATGGCCGGCCGCGTAATCGACCTGGCAGAACGAATCGATCAGCACCTGCGCGACCGGGTACAGCGCGAGCGCGGCCAGCACCAGCAGCGCGGGGCCGAGCAACGCGACGAACGGCAGGCTGCGGCCGAGCGATTTCATGCGCGGACTCCGGACGATGCGTGACGACGGGCCGTCACTTGCCGGCCGCGGCCATCGCCTGCGTGATCTTCTGCTGCGCCTGGCGCAGCGCGGCGTCGGGCGCGGCCTGCCCGGTCAGCGCGAGCTGCAGCTGGTCGCCGAGAATGCTCTCGATCTGCTGCCAGTCCTTCACGCGCGGCCGCGCACGGCCGGCCTCGAGCGCCTTCAGCTGATCGGGATACCAGCGGTACTGGCGGACCAGCGCCGGATCGGTGAACACGCTGCGGCGCGTCGGCGGGATGCCGATGCCGGCCAGGCGCGTTTGCGTATCGCGCGCGGTCAGGTACGCGAGGAAATCCTGCGCGAGCTTCGCGTGCGGCGCGTCCTTCGGGATGCCCATCTGCCAGATGCCGAGCATCGGCGCCGGGCCGGCAGTCTGCCCGGGCGGCGGCTGCAGCGCGATCTGCCCGGCCACGCGCGACTGCTTCGGATCGTCGAGCGCCGGAACCCACGCCGGCCACACCTCGATCGACTGCGCGGCCGTGCCGCGCTGCAGCGCATCGCGCACTTCGGCCGCGCCGTACACGTCGACGTCCTTCGGCGCGAATGCCTTCAGCGCCAGGAAAGTCTTCAGCGCGGCCTGCGACTCGCGCGAGTCGATCGTCACATTGCCCGCATGGTCGAACACGTCGCCGCCGTAGGCCCACAGGATCGGCAGGAAGCCCGTCACGATCGGGTTGCCCTTGGTGCCGCGGAACACCACGCCCGACACGCCCTTGTCCGCCCCGCCGACGGTCTGCGCGATCTTCAGCACATCGTCCCAGTTGCGCGGCGGCTGCAGCTTGTATTTCGCGAGCAGGTCCTTGCGGTACGCGAACATCTCGACGTTGCCGACGATCGGCAGCGCGTACAGCGCGCCCGCCGGGTTGCGGCCGAGCGCGACCGTGGACGGCACGAGATCGGCGTCCGCCAGCGACGCCGGCAGCGGCTTCAGCCAGCCGTTGCCGATGAATTCGGGCGCCCACGTGTCGTCCATCATCACGAGGTCGTAGGTGCCGGTGCTTTCGCGCAGCGACAGCTTCAGCTTCTGGTACAGGTTCGCGTTCGGCAGCTTGAGCAGCTCGATGTCGGTGCCGGGATGCAGCTTGTTGAAACCGGCAACGGCGTCGGCCAGCCCCTTGCCGTAGATGTCGTCGCGGCCAGCGATGACGAGATCCGCCGCGAAGGCGTGCGAGGCGGCGAAGGACAGCGCAACGGCGGCGGACAGCGCGCGCAGGCGGCTCAGCAGGGTCATGAGGTCTCTCTCGATCGACGTAGGTAGCGGGACAGCCAGGCGTTGCACACGTGTGCAACGCCGGCGACACTTCGGGTCGCCTGAAGCGTCGCCATTGTTCACGTAGACCGTGAAGGTATTGTGGCAAGCGGCAAGCCCGATGCCCCGAGGCTCGTGCCCGTGCGCCGACACCGCGCGCGCCGGCAGGACCGTCGAACGCGCGGGAGCCGGCTCGGCCGGATTCCCGCGCACCTCGCGCCTCAGCGAAATTCGCTGCGGGCCGCTCGAAGGTCTGCCGGCGCGTGCGGGTTCAGCGCGGGATGCCGCTTTCCCGTTCCCCTGACGCCGCACCGGGCACAACGATCCGGTTCCTGATGACAATGGCCGAACGACCGTCCCCGATCCTTCGCGCCATTGCTTGCCATATTCAGTTTCTGCCCATCCAGCCCGTTCAGTTAAGCATACGGGCGATTTTTTTCAAGCAAGGCTTTCCATCAATTGACCGGCCCCGGCCCTTGTACGCGCGGGGCCGGCGGCAACCCGTAACCGGCGTGCCGCCGCCCCGCCGTTCCCGGTCAGAAGTTCACGCGAATGCCGGCCATCACCGCGAGCTGACGGCTCGAATTGCTGTTCGCGAGCACCGGAATCTGCGCGTAGTTCACCGCATTGCCGTCCGCATCGGTGCCGAGCCCCGTGCCGCTCGCGATCTGGCCGATCGCGACCGCATACAGCGCGGTGCGCTTCGACAGGCTGTAGTTCGTGCCGATGTTCACCTGGTGGAAACGCGTGGTGCCGCGCCCGTCGGTATGCGCGGCGTTGAAGATGTACGCGACGCCGCCCTGCAGCGCCGGCGTGAACATGTACGTGACGTTCAGCTCGCCGATGTCGAACGTGAACGCCTGCGTGCGCGGCTGCGCGTCGGTCGAGAAGTAGCGGCTGTCGCCGAGCCGCGTGTGCGTGTAGGTCAGCGCGAGCGTCGCCGCGCCGAGCGTCACCGAGCCGCCCGCGCCGAACGCGCGCATCGAGCCGGCGTCCTGCAGCAGGCAGTACATCGCGCCGGGGTTGCTGCACGCGAAGTCGCCGATATAGCCGCTCGCGCCGCCGAGCGCCGCGTCGAGCGGCTGGTGCAGGTCGAGATAGCCGACCGAGAACGCGACCGGCGCGCGGTTGTAGGTCGCCGCGACCGAATAGCCGCGCTTCGCGGAAAAGTCGCCGGCCTGCCCGCCGAAGCTGAACGTGCCGCCGACCGTCAGGCCGTTGAAGTCGGCGCTGGTGAACTTCACGGCGTTGTTGAAGTTGAACGCGGCATTCAGGTTGTCGACGTCGCCGAGATGCGAGCCGTACGGCGTCGCCCAGTTGTTGCTCGATGCATACGCGCCGAGCATGTCGGTGTACGAGTCGTATTGCCGGCCGAGGCCGAGCGTGCCGATCGTGTCCTTGCGCAGCCCGACCCACGCCTGCCGGCTGAACGCGGTGCCGCCCTGCAGCGCCTGCCCGTTCGCGGACAGGAACTGCTGCTCGAGCGAGAACACCGCGCTGAGCCCGCCGCCGAGCAGCTCGTCGCCCTGGAAGCCGAAACGCGACGGCACGAGGTTGCCGCCGCCCATCTGCCATGCATGCCCGCCGCTCGTACTGCCGTCGGCGCGCGTGAACTGCTGGTTCGTCGAATAGATGATGCCGGTGTCCACCGTGCCGTACAGCGTGACGCTGCCGGAGGTTTGCGCGTGTGCGTGCATGCAACCCAGCGTAGCCGCCGCCGCGGCCAGTCGTCGTCCGATCTTCATGTCCCGCCCTCTGATTTCATCGATTCGCACTGCAAACCGATGGTGTTGTCGATATGGGTGACAGGACTCTATCCAGCGAAAATTCGGGACCCCTATCCCAAATCAGCAAATGGTGAAGCAGACGGAGAGCGACGGCGCTCGACGACGCCGTCGCGAGGTTCGGACGTCATTCCGGCCGCAAGGTTTGCGACGGCAACTCGCCGAACAGGTCGCGATACTCGCGCGCGAAATAGCCGAGATGCGTGAAGCCCCAGCTCGCGGCGGCCTCGCCGACGCCGAGCTGCTGCGCGGACGTCGTGCGCAGCTGGCGCCGCACCGCGTTCAGCCGGATGGTACGCAGGTAGCCGACGGGCGTGACGTCGGCGACGCGCTGGAAGCTCGTCTGCAGCGTGCGGCGGCTGCAGCGCAGCGCGCGGCACAGCTCGAGCACGGTAACGGGTTCCTCGGGCCGATCGCGCAGATGCTTCTCGCAACGGCTGACGATATCGCTGTAGGTGGCATGCGTGATGTCGCGCCGCTCGACGCCGATGCCCTGGTCGAGCGCATCGAGGAACATGCCGAGCATCGCGTCGCGGAACATCTTGCGGGTGGCCGCGTATTCGAGGCAGGCGGGGTTGCGCTGCGCGTCGTCGATCAAGGCCGACAGCCGCGCGCCGAGCGCGACGCCCTGCGCGTCGGACAGCCGCGTGACATGGCGCAGCTTGCGCGCGCCGGCCGTGCCGAACTCCGCTTCGCACAACTCATCGACCATGTCGGATGCGGCGCTGATCCCGACGAGCCCCATCCCTTCCGGCGTGTGAAATTCGAAATCCTCGCCGGCGCGCAGCGCGAGCAGCGCATAGCCGTCGATCGGCTGGCCCTGGAACGTGCCGGCAAGCGGCACCGACAGCGGCACCGCGAGCGACGTGCGTCCGCCCGGCGCGAGGCCGGTTTGCGCGACACGGCGGTTGGTCGTCTCGCGGAAGAAATGGAAGTCGTCGTACAGCACCTGGGTGACGGTGCCCTTGAACCGGCCCGGCGTCATCTGGCGGTAGACCTGATGCCAGCCCGCGATCGCGAGCCCGTGGTCGTGCACGTCTTCGTGTGAGCGTGACTGGAACAGCATCGGCATCTCCGGTAAAACCCTGACTCTTCATCGCGCCCGCCGGGTTCGCACGGCACGCAACGTCACAGCTTACCCCCGCAAAATTCCGCGTAGTGCGGTTTCGAATGCGAGACAGGCCGCCGACAGCGCGGCGGCCTGTTCGCCCGTCAGCCGGACGTAACGGCGAAACGACGGCATCCGGTTCACGACTTCGCTGCCGCCGAACGGCACGATGGCAAGCGTCCAGCGCCCGTCGCGCGCGGCGATCGTGCAGTCGGTCAGGTGCAGCGGGCGCAGCGCGTCGGCGAGCGACGGCTCCGCGACGAGCGCGGCCACCGTCCTCATAAATTCGGGGTCACAACCCGGCGCGGGTTCGGCCGCGACGCCGGTGCGTCGCAGCCAGCCGGTCTGCAGCACGCGGGCGCTGCCCTCGGCGGCCGGCCCGCGCACGGCAACCGCGACCGCCACGCTGACCGTATGCATCAGGAACTGCCGGTCGACCCGTTCGTCGACGCGCACGCGCACGCCGTTCGGCAGCCGCGCCATCGTGCCGCCGGCCGTGGCGTGCGGATCGCGCGCGGCGCCCAGGTCGGCGAGCACGCGGGCGGCGATCGCACCGGGCCGGTGGCCGGGCGGCGGCGTATCGGGCGCCGCGCGCCAGCGGGCGAGCGCGGCCCTCACGATGCGACGTGCTCGTTGCGCAGCACTTCTTCCACCGGCACCGGCTTGAACGGATGCCGGCGCTGCACGACGACCGTCCAGAACAGCGCGTACAGCGCGGTGAGCCCGAGCATCGCGCCGAACGGCACGTAGATGTCGCGTGCGTTCATGCCGGGCGGCGTGATGTACCAGATCGCGAGCACGATGCCGGCGCTCGACACGATCTGCGGCAGCGGGAACAGCGGCGAGCGGTACGGGCGCGGCAGGTCCGGGCGGCGGATGCGCAGCATCACGACCGACGCGGTGACGAGCAGGTATGCGGTGCCCCACGCGCAGGTCGCGGCGAGCACGAGGTGCAGGATGCTGTCGAGGTTGCCGTTGATCAGCCATGCATGGAAGATCGGCACGATCGCCGCCGCGACGATGCCGACCACCGGCGTCTTGAAGCGCGGGTGCAGATACCCGAAGCAGCGCGGCAGCGCGCCGTCGATCGCCATCCCGTACAGGATGCGCGGCAGCCCGGCCATCAGCGTGTTGATGGTCGCGGCGCCCGCGCACAGGAATGCGACGCCGAACCATACGCGCCCGAACGGCCCCAGCACCTGCAGCGCGAACGCGGGGATCGCGCCCGGCGTATCGAGCAGGTGCGTGAGACCGTCCGGGCTGACCGGCACGTTCGCGACCTGGCGCCGGATCGCCGCGCCGTACAGGAACATGCAGATCGCGACGCCGACGAGGCCGAGCGCCATCGCGCGCGGAATCGTCTTGCCCGGCGCCTTCATTTCCGGCGCGAGCGGCGTGACGAACTCGCAGCCGACGAACATGAACATCGCCATCCCGACCAGCGACAGCACGGCCGGCACCGACGTGCCGACTTCCGAGCCGCCGAACCAGCCGTCGAGATGCACGGCCGGCGCGGCCGCGAGCCCGAGAATCCCGAAGATCATCAGCGACAGCCACATGCCGGCCGTCAGCACGATCTCGAGCTTGCTGAATACCTTGATGCCGATGATGTTAGTGATCGCGAACGTGACGACGAGCGCGACGCCGACGAGCCACGAGCTGTTGTGTTTCTCGAATGCGGCGTTCAGCGACTCGAAGTTCACGAGCGCCATGATGCCGCTCAGGATCGTTTCCGCCGTGCCGGCGAACACGTGCACGAGGAAATACGCGGAAATCGTGCCGGTGATCGCCCAGAAGCGGCCGAGCCCGCACGACAGGTAATCGTAAACCGAGCCGGCCGTCGGCAGCATCGCGGCGGCTTCGGAGAAGGTGGTCGCCTGCGCCTGCATCATCACGAACGCGATGATCATCGCGACCGCGAACGCCCAGCCGCCCATCCCGAAACCCGACGTCGCGGTGAGGATCACCGGGCTCGCCATGATGAGGCCGACGGCGCTCGCCAGCGCGGTCGGAAAGCCGACCGCGCCCGCCGTCAGCACCGTGCCGCCGCCCGCCTCCACCGGCGTGCCGGCGGGCGTATCGCCCGCGGCGCCGGTCATTCCAGACCATCCGGACATCGTTGTCTCCTTCCTTGATCGACCGGCGGCGGCGCTTTGGCGCCCGCTCCGGTTCGTTGCTTCGCGGTCGGCCCGGGCCGGCGCTTCAGCGCTTCGGCACCCGGGCCCCTGTCCATTCAAACTCGCTTCGATGTCGAAAAAATACGCAGGCAAAATAATCCGGTCATAGCCCAAATCGGCAAACCGGCGGCGGCAGCCTCGCCGCCCGCCGCCGGTTCGTCGTCACGTGCGCATGCCGTCAGGCGCTCACGCGAACGGCACGGCCTCGAAGCCCGCCGCGAGGGCGTCGACGATCCGGTCGAGCTGCTCGCGCTGAATCACGAGCGGCGGCGACAGGATGATCTTCGTGCCGACCGGACGCACCAGCACGCCGTGCTCGCGCGCCACTTCCGCAACGGCGTTCGCGTAGCCGGACAGCGGGTCGATCGGCTCGCGCGTCGTCTTGTTCGCGACGAGATCGAGCGCGAGCATCAGCCCCTTGCCGCGCACCTCGCCGACCGCCGCGAAACGTTCCGGGAACGACTGCAGCGCTTCGAGCAGATACGCGCCCTGCTTCGCCGCATTCGCGGGCAGGTCTTCCTTCACGACGATGTCGAGGCTTGCGAGCGCGGCCGCGCAGGCGACCGGGTGGCCCGCGTACGTGTAGCCGTGCATGATCGCACCGCCGAAGTCCGCGTTCGCGGCGAACGCATCCTCGATGCGCGCATTCACGGCCGTCGCGCCGAGCGGCACGTAGCCGGACGAGATGCCCTTCGCGAGACACATGATGTCCGGGCGCACGCCCCAGCCGCGGCTGCCGAACAGGCTGCCGCTGCGACCGAAACCGGTCACGACTTCGTCGGCGATCAGCAGCACGCCGTAGCGGTCGCACACCTCGCGCACGAGCGGCCAGTAGTTGGCCGGCGGCACGATCACGCCGCCCGCGCCCTGCACCGGCTCGGCGATGAACGCGGCGACCGTGTCGGGGCTCTGGAACTGGATCTCGCGCTCGAGCATTTCCGCGCAGATGCGGCCGAGTTCCTCCGGATCCTGCGTGAACGGGTTGCGATACAGCCACGGCGTCTCGACGTGGAAGCAGCCGGGCAGGTTCGGCTCGTAGTTGCGGCGGAACACCGTGTTGCCGTTCACCGACGCGCCGCCGAAGTGCGTGCCGTGATAGCCCTGCTTCAGCGAAATGAACTTCGTGCGATCGGCCTGGCCGCGCACCTTCCAGTACTGGCGCGCGATCTTCAGCGCGGTCTCGATCGAGTCGGAGCCGCCCGAGCTGTACAGCACGCGGCGCATGCCTTCAGGCTCCATCATGTCGATCAGCTTCTTCGACAGCTCTTCCGCGCGCGGATGCGAGATGCCGTCGAACAGCTGGAAGTATTCGAGCTCGTCGAGCTGGCGCACGATCGCGTCCTTCACTTCCTGGCGGTTGTGCCCGACGTTCACGTTCCACAGGCCCGCGACGCCGTCGACGAGCTTGCGGCCCTCTTCGTCGAACACGTAGCAACCGTCGCCGCGCACGATGCGGATCGGCTTGCGCTGTTTCATTTCGTTCGGGTGCAGCATCGGGTGCCAGAACTTCGCTTCGTTGTAGCTCATTGCAGTCTCCACTTTCGGATCGTTTGAACCTCGATCGCTCCGGATCGCGGTCTTCAGGGTATTCAGGTGCGGGAACGGGCGCCGCGCGTCAGTGCGCGATGCAGACGGATTTGGTTTCGGTGAAGCCTTCGATCGCGTACTGGCCGAACTCGCGGCCGATGCCCGATTGCTTGTAGCCGCCGAACGGCATCGACGGATCGAGCGGGATATGGCAATTCACCCAGACGGTGCCGGCCTCGATCTGCGGAACGAGGTTCATCACGCGCTTCAGGTCGTTGCTCCAGATGCTCGCCGCGAGGCCGTACGGCGACGCGTTCGCGAGGCGCACCGCGTCGGCCGCATCGTCGAACGGCACGACGACGATCACCGGGCCGAACACTTCGTCGTGCACGATCGCGCTGTCCGGATGCGGATCGGCGATCACCGCCGGCTTCACGTAGTAGCCGGGCAAGTCGTCGGCCGGCGTGCCGCCCGCGAGGAACGTGAGGCCCGCGCGACGCGCGCCTTCGATGTGCGCGACGACCTTGTCGCGATGGTGCGCGGAGACGAGCGGGTTGATCTGCGCGGTGGTGTCGAGGCCCGCGCCGAGCTTCATCGACTGCGCGACGCCCGCGAGGCCGTCCGCGAGCTGCGCGAACTTGCTGCGGTGCACGTAGATGCGCGACGCAGCCGCGCACACCTGCCCCTGGTTGAAGAACGCGCCGGCCGCGACGCCGTCGAGCGCCTGCGCGACGTCGACGTCGTCGAGCATCACGATCGGATTCTTGCCGCCGAGTTCGAGCGAGAAGCGCGTCATGTTCTGCACGGCCGCGGCGCCGACCAGCTTGCCGGTCGCGGTCGAGCCGGTGAACGAGATCTTCGCGATCGACGGGTGGCCCGACAGCGCGGCGCCGCACGTGCGGCCGCCGGTGACGACGTTGAACACGCCGGACGGCACGCCGGCTTCGCGGGCCAGTTCGGCGAGACGCAGCGCGGTAAGCGGCGTTTCCGGCGACGGCTTCAGCACGATCGTGCAGCCGGCCGCGAGCGCGGGGATCAGCTTCCACACCGCGATCATCAGCGGGAAATTCCACGGCACGATCGCGGCGACCACGCCGACCGGCTCCTTGCGCGTATAGGCCGTATAGCGCGCACCGGGCGGGAACGGAATCGACACGTCGAGCGTCTGGCCGGTGATCTTGGTCGCCCAGCCGGCCATGTAGCGCACGTATTCGACGCTCGCGCCGACTTCGATCGCGCGCGACACGTGGATCGACTTCCCCTGGTTCAGCGTTTCGAGCTGCGCGAGCGTTTCGGTGTCGGCTTCGATCAGGTCGGCGAGCTTCAGCAGGATGCGCTCGCGGTCGGCCGGGCGCAGCCCGCGCCAGACGCGCGAGTCGAATGCGTGCTTCGCGCTGGCGACCGCGCGATCGACGTCGTGCGCGTCGGCATCGGCGACCGTCGCGAGCCGTTCGCCCGTCGCCGGGTCGTACACGTCGAGCCGGGCCGGCGAGTGCGCGGGCTGCATGTCACCGTCGATGAAAAGGCCGAAGTCGCGCGCGACGAAGGTGCGCACGGCGTCGCTGACGGCGACGAAGTTCGTGTTGCTCATGGGCGTCTCGATAGTTGTCGTGGCTGGCCGCATGCGCTCGGGCATGCGGGCTTCAGGCCACTGTATCGACGGGGGATCGCGCCCGGTGAGCGCAAATTGGCAGCGCGTGGGGAATCGAAATGCGAGTGACTCGGAAAGGTGTGATGGCGACGTGCGAGTGCCGCGCTATCGTCAGACCAATCGCGCGGCACGCAGGCGAATCCGGAAAAACTTACAGGAACAGCGCCCCGACCAGTTCGGTGCGATTCGACACGCCGAGCTTGCGATACATGCGCATCAGGTGCGTCTTGATGGTCGGCTGGCCGAGCGCGAGGTCGCGCGCGATCTCCTTGTTCGAACGGCCGTCGCGCACGAGCCGCGCGATCTGCTCCTCGCGGTAGGTCAGCCGCGCCTCGCAGCCGATCCGGTGAATCCCGCGGCGCGCGCGCAGCAGCGGGCCCAGCGCCGCTTCCGCGACCGGCTGCAACCGCGCCAGCGCGTCGATCTCGCCCGGCGCGAACCGTCCGGCCGTGCTGTTGCCAAGGGCCTCGCCGGTCCCGAAGCGCAGCAGCGAAAACGCACCGACCGTCCGCCCCGCTTCGTCGCGCAACCAGATCTCGACGACATCGGCCACATCGTGCCGCCGCAGAAAGCGGGTCCAGTACGCGGACGCATCGCGTCTTTCGTCAGGCAATTGGGACGCGAGCGTGACGACCGCACGCTCGCCTGCCGCGCAGCGCGACGGATGCAGCGGATCGAGCATCCGGTAGCGCGCGATATAGGTGCGATGCATCGACTCCGGCATCCCGAACAGCTCGAAATCGGCCGGCTCGCCGCTCTGGTCGAGCCGATAGAACACGATCGCGGACGGGCTCGCGAATGCGTCGAACGCATCGACGCACGCGCGCAGCGCGCGTTGCCAGTCGGCGGCTTCGTGATCGGCGGGAACGGATGAGGTCGGCATGGAGGAATCGGCGGGCGGCCGAACGCGTCGAAGTTCGGGCCAGCCTACCGGCGCCGAAATGCGCCGGTGAGCACAAATCGGCAAATCGGCCGTGGGCGGCGGAGGGAAAGCCGCCCGCCGGGGCCGGGTCGCGACGAGGGAAGTTCAGCGTGGGGTGTCGCGCAATCGACGACGCACGCGGAACGGGGCGCGAAACATCGCATGCGCCGGCCTGAAGCACCGGCGCGGCGCCCCATCAATGCGCGTTCGCGGCGAACGTATCGCAGGCGCTCACCTCGCCCGACTCCATCCCGCGCCGCAGCCAGTACACGCGCTGCTCGCTGGTGCCGTGCGTGAAGCTCTCCGGCACGACGTAGCCCTGCCCTTGCTGCTGCAGCCGATCGTCGCCGATCGCGGCCGCCGCCTTCAGCCCCTGTTCGAAATCGCCCGGCTCCATCAGCCGCTGGTTCGCGCGCTGCGCATTGTTCGCCCACACGCCGGCGAAGCAGTCGGCCTGCAGTTCCATCCGCACCGACAGCGCGTTCGAGCGCGCCTCGCTCGAACGCCGGCGCGCGGCGTCGACCTTGTCGGAAATGCCGAGCAGGTTCTGCACGTGGTGGCCGACTTCATGCGCGACCACATAGGCCTGCGCAAAATCGCCGCCCGCGCCGAACCGCTTGCGCAGTTCGTCGTAGAAGCCGAGATCGATATACACCTTGCGGTCGGCCGGACAGTAGAACGGCCCCATCGCGGTCTGGCCGGTGCCGCACGCGGTCGGCGTCGAGTTCGTGAACATCACGAGCTTCGGCGGCTCGTATTGCGCGTGCAACTGGGTATTGAAGACATTCGTCCACGTGCGCTCGATATTGCCGAGCACCTTGCGCGTGAACACCGCGCCGGGATCGTTCGCCGACGCGCCCTGACGCTGCGCGGGCGTGGGTTGCGCCTGCTGCGTCTGCTGCTGCGCACCTTGCAGCGCCGATGCGCCTTCCAGGATCACGCGCGGGTCGATCCCGAAGAAATACGACGCGGCGAAGGCGACCACGATCGTACCGATGCCGATCGTCGCGCCGCGTCCGCCGACGAAACCGCCGCCGCCGCGGCGATCCTCTACGTTCACGCTTTCTCTTTCGTCGTCCAGCCTCATTGCCGGGCCCTCCCTTTTTTGTCGTTGCGCTGACGGGACAGCCCCCGCCAGGCGATTGATTCCGGTCGGCCGGCTCGCTATCGCACGGCGCCGTCCGGTCGTTCCCGCGCGGACCTGTCGACACATGACGGACGCGCCACCCGGATCCCGGGTGACAAGCGCGGCGCACACACCGTTTTGCCAACTCCGACGTCTTATCTTAAAAATTATGAAGCATGGAGCGGGCAATCAGGCCGGCGACATCGTCATTCTTTGCAAAATGACGGTTCGTGCGGCCCGGCAGGACGGGACGCCGGGGGGAAGAACCCGGTTTGTCCGCGCCGCCAGGGACCTGCCGCGACTTACTTCGCGCGACTCCGGCGGACGTCGCTCACCGCGTCGAGCAAGCGATACTTGCGGATCTTTTCGTAGAGCGTGCTCTTCGCGATGCCGAGCTGACTCGCCGCCTTCGTCAGATTGCCGGCATGACGCGCAAGCGCGCGCCGGATGGATTCCGCCTCTGCCTTCCTCAACGACTCGCCGGCATCCGGCGCGAGCGCATCGACGGGCTGCGTGGCGTGCGCATCGCGCGAGGCCGCCAGGCCGATCTCGGCGGGCAGCTTGTCGGCGGTGATCACCGGGCGATCCGACAGCAGCAACGCCCCTTCGATCGCGTTCCGCAGCTCACGCACGTTGCCGGGCCACGCATAGCGCAACAGCCGCTCGTACGCGTCATCGTCGAACGAGCGCGGGGCAAGGCCATAGGACTCGCACAGGTGTCCGAGCCAATGCGCGATCAGCGCCGGCAGATCCTCGCCGCGCTCGCGCAAGCTCGGAATCGACACGGTCGTGACCGCGATCCGGTAGTACAGATCCATCCGGAACCGGCCTGTCGCAACGGCATCCTTCAGATCGCGGTGCGTCGCCGCGACCAGCCGGAAATTCACCCTGCGCGGCGTGTTCTCGCCGAGGCGGTAGATCTCGCTCTCCTCCAGCACCCGCAGCAGATGCGGCTGGATGTCGAGCGGCATTTCCCCGATTTCGTCGAGAAATAGCGTGCCGCCGTCGGCCGCTTCGATCTTGCCCGCGGCGCCGGATTTGCGGGCGCCGGTAAAGGCCCCTTCCGCATAGCCGAACAACTCGCTGGCGAGGAGGTCTCTCGACAACCCGCCGCAGTTGAGCGCGACGAACGGCGCGTCGGCACGATCGCTCGCCCGGTGGATACCCTGCGCGAACAGTTCCTTGCCGACGCCGGTGTCGCCGAGCAGCAGCACCGGCACCCGGGACGGCGCGAGCTGGCGCGCGCGATTCACGGCCTCCCGCAGCGCGGCGCTGTCGCCGACGATGCGCTCGAAGCCGCGCGGCTCGCCGCCGCGCCGTTCCCGTCCGCGCGCGATCGGCACGGCGCCGCGGGGATTCGCGATGCCCGGCGTCACGATCATGTAGCCCAGCACGTCCGCGCCGTCGCGCACGGTTTCGACGTGGCTGCTCGACAGCCATGCCGGCGCACTCGCCGGCAGGCGGCCGTCGTCCGCGTAGCGCTCGAGTTCGGGCAACGCGAATGCCGCGTCGCACCGGATGTCGAATCCGAGCCGGCGCAGCACCGCCACGACCTGGGCATTGGCCTTGACGAGCCGGCCGCGTTCGTCGACGACGATCACCGCATCGGCGGACGACGCGCCGAAGCGCGACGCGCAGCGGTCCAGCAGGCTCAGGCGGCGCGCCATGCCCTCCTTCGCGAGCCGGCTTTCGATACGGCCCGCGAGCGATACCGCGAGCGCAAGGCTGTACGGGTTGTAGGTCTGCGCGAGCCCCGAAATGTCGATCACGCCCAGGACGTGCCCGTCGCGGGGATCCTGGATGACGGTCGCCGAACAGGTCCAGCGTTTGATGCCCGCGCAGAAGTGCTCCGCGCCGTGGATCTGGACCGGCTCCCTGAGCGCGAGCGCGGTGCCGATCGCATTGGTGCCGCAATTCAGCTCGGTCCACTCGCAGCCTGGAATGAGGCCGACCTCGCGCGCCGGCTCGACGATCCGCATGTCGCCCTCGTGCTGGAGAATCATGCCGCTCGGATCGGCCAGCAGCATCACCGTGCCCGTCTGTGCAAGGAAATCCCGGGTCTGCTGCATCAGCGGCAGGCTGGCGTCGACGAGGCGGCCGTTCGACCTGCGCCGCTGCACGAGCCCGTCTTCATCGAGCGGCGGCGGCGCGCGATCGACGCCGGGATCGACGTGGCTGACGAGACAGCGCTGCCACGAATCGTCGACCACGCCGCGTACGTCGGGCGAACGCCAGTCGCTGCCCGTCACCAGATGCTCCCATGCGGCCATGATGCTCGCGTCGTGGTGTGGACTGGGAAACCAGTCCATCGGCGTGCCTCTCTGTTGCATGTCTGTCTCCTGGCGGTTTCGTGACGACACGAACCGCAAGGCCGTCGCAGCGGCCTTTTTTGTCGACTTTGCGGGGTGCCCGACCGCAACCTGGCGGCGAGCGTGGCGACTATCGTACTCCGTTACGGCGCCGTGACGACCGTCCGGAGATGCACCACTGCAAGCAATGCGCGCGCCAGCCGGCGGTGGCCCGCGAGCCGTCGTGCGGCGCGATGCGCCGCCGCATGCCGGCGACCGAAAAGAAACCGGCCGTTCGAAAATCGAACGGCCGGAAATCGAACGCCTGGCGCGAACCAGGCCGAAGCGGAGCGGGGCCGGCGCATGCCGAGCCCCGGGAACAGCCTCGCCGGTCAGATCATTGCGCGCGCTCCGGAACCGGCAGATTCACCCATTCCGAATAGAACGCATCGATGTCGGGTTCGAAGTCGTGAATGACCGGATACCACGGCGTAGGCGCCTCGACGTCGTGCATCGCTGCGCAGGTCGGACAGTAGTATTCGCGATAGACCTGCCATTGCGTGTCGGGCGCCATCAGGCGGGGATAGACCTCGTCCATCGCCTCGTCGGATTCGCGCACGAAGACGTTCGCGTGCAGCTTCCAGTTTTCGCGGTAATCGCAGAACACGTGGCCGCAGTCGCACTGCGTGACCCAGTGCTTGGTCGCCCATTGCTGCACGATGTACAGGTGCGGGCCGAGCGGCAGCACGATACGGTCCTTCCAGCCGAGCTTCTGCTGCAGCGCGTCGACATACATCCGGAAGCGCTCGCCGTCCTTCGGCATCGACAGCATGCGCAACGTCGTGTCCCAGTCGAGCTTGCCGTCGACCATGTTCCTGATCTGTTCCTTGGTGTAGGTAGACATCTTCAGTTCTCCATGCGGGTGATGGTGGGTAGGGGCGTCCGGTTCACTCCTCGACCAGCACCACCGTATTGACGTCGGGCATCTTCGACAGGTCCATGCGGAATTTCGAGCCGTAGGTCGGCACGTCGAGCTCGTCCTCGGTGAGCGTCCACGTGTCCGGCAGTTCCCAGAACGCGCGGAACTGCTGCTCGAATTTCGTCGACAGGCCGAAGCTCGTCGCGAACATGTGCTGCACCTGCGTCGACGCGTGCTTGAGCAGGATCCGTTCGCGCTCGCCCTTCATCCATTCGCGGGTCGGTTGCGAACGCGCGAGGCGCGCGTTGCGGATCTCGATGCGCTGCAGTGCGCTCGCCTGCGGATCGACCGTCCAGATGCCGTTGGCATCCCGTGTCGCGACCGCCCCGTAGACCTTCTGCGCGTATTCGGGCAGCAGCACCGCGTTGTTGAGATCGCGTTCGATCGCGTCGATTTCCCGGTCGAGCGGATCGCCGAAGCCGGGGCCGCCGCGCAGGTAGTTCAGGTAGAGATCGTAGTTGCTGTAGCAGTCCTCGGTGGTCATGCACTGCTGGTCGCGCTTGACGAGCGCGCCGGCGTTCAGGTGGCTTTCGTAGTCCGGCAGGTCCGGATTCGTATCGCCGCCGAGCGGCAGGCTCTCGCCCCGCGCGATGCGCTCCTCGAGGCCCGTGCGATGCGCTTCGAAGCGATAGCCGGTCGCAGGCGGGTAGCCGCCCATCAGCCCCCAGTCGCTGTTCATGTAGCCGTTGCCCATGAAGAACATCGTCCAGTCCTGCGCCTTCCAGACCATCCGCAGCGTCTCGAATCCGCAGCCGCCGCGATACTTGCCGTAGCCGCCGGAATTCGACTTCACGTTGCGGCCGAGGTACAGCAGCGGCTCGGCCATCTCCCAGATCTCGATGTCGCCCATGTCGCCTTCGGGGTTCCAGATCGCGGCCGCGTGATTCAGGCCGTCCTTGATCGCGCACGCGCCGGTGCCACACGACGACG
Organism: Burkholderia sp. JKS000303; assembly: GCF_002563755.1. NCBI lineage: Bacteria > Pseudomonadati > Pseudomonadota > Betaproteobacteria > Burkholderiales > Burkholderiaceae > Burkholderia > Burkholderia sp. JKS000303. The sequence goes on along the minus strand of NZ_PDBZ01000001.1, from coordinate 3,270,714 downwards.
CCTCGAAGCTGTTCACCGCATGGATGTCGCCGTCCTGGTTGATCCCGCCGCCCTGCAGCCAGTTCGACGTGTTGGCGTTCCCGGCGTTGACTTCCTCCAGATAGCCGCGGCTGAAATACGCCTGCGACAGGCCGCGCCACATCGCGCTCCAGCCCGACACCAGGAAGTGCCACGCATAGGCGTGTCCGGTGCGGCGGTCGTCCGGGTTCATCCATGCGCCCTTGGGCAGATGGAATTCGGTGCCGAAATACGCGCCGTCGTTGATGCGCTGCGTCGGCACCAGCGTCTGCGTCATCATCACCCAGATGCCGCTCGTGAACGCGACCTGGTGCGCGTTGTACGAGTGCCAGCCCCAGCGGCTCGCGCCCTCGAAATCGAGCCGCCACGAGCCGTCCTTGCGGATCTCCATCTCGACCGGCGAATGCATGATCGAGTCGAGCTTCGCGAACGCCGACGACGTCTGCACGTCCGGATGGTTGTACGGCACGTCCACGAACGCGACCTTGCGATACTTGCCGGGCAGCGTCATCGCCTTGATGCGCGTCTGCAGGCCGCGGCGCCCTTCCTCGATCACCTCGTAGCTGAAGGCCTCGTATGCGTCGAGGCCTTCGTCGGCGATCACTTCCTCGATCAGGTCGCGGATCATGTGGCAGCCGGCGATGCGCGTGCGCTCGTCGAGAATCCAGTACTTCGGCGTGCGAACCGAGCGCTGGCTCTCGTGCAGCCAGTCGCGCAGCGGCGTATCGTTCACCCCGGTCTTGCGGCACGTGATCATGTAGCCGTCGCCGAAGCGCTGCACCTGGCCCGTCGACATCGAGCCCGGCGTCACCGCGCCGGTATCGATCACGTGCGTGACGCCGCCGACCCAGCCGACCAGCTTGCCGTGCGCGAAAATCGGCACGATCGTCGCGATGTCGCACGGGTGGACGTTGCCGATCGAGCAGTCGTTGTTGGTGAACATGTCGCCGGGCTGAATGCCCGGGTTGGCTTCCCAGTTGTTCTCGATCATGTACTTGATCGCCGCGCCCATCGTGCCGACGTGGATGATGATCCCGGTCGACGTGAGCACGCAGTCGCCCGCCGCGTTGTAGAGCGTGAAGCACAGCTCCCCTTCCTGTTCGACGATCGGGCTCGCGGCGATCTTCTTGGCCGTTTCGCGCGCATGCACGAGGCCGCCGCGCAGCTTCGAAAACATCTTCTCGTAGCGGATCGGATCGCGCTCGCGCAGCGCGAGCCGCTCGAGCCCGTTGTAATGGCCGGTTTGCGCCGTGCGCTCGAGAATGCCGTCGCGAAACTGCTTGAGCGTCTGGCCGTTCTTCAGCAGATCGGCGAAACCGACTTCCTGGCTGGACATCATGTTCATCGCATGTCTCCTTACTTGACTTCCCTGAGGTGGAAGAGGCGGTGCTTGTCGAGCGTGGTGGCGAAGCCCTTGGGGACGACGAAGGTCGTCGCGTCGGATTCGATGATCGCGGGGCCCGCGATCTCGTTGCCCGGCTTGAGCGACTCCATGCGCCAGATCACCGCGTCGTGCCACTGCCTGTTCCGGTACAGGCGCCGCGTGCCGACGTGCGCGTCGGCCGGCGGCGCCGGATCGGCGACCGGGTCTTCCGGCAATACCGGCTTCTGCGTGATGACCATGCCGCGCATGATCGCGCCCGTGACCGAGAAGCCCAGTTCCGGCGAACGCGCGGAACTCGCGTACACGCGGCCGTAGGTGTCTTCGAAGGCGGTCACGATCTTGTCCCAGTCGTGCGCACCGGACGCGCTCGCGATCGGCGATTCGATTTCGAGGTCGTTGAGCTGACCCATGTACTGCATCCGGAAGCCCGGCCGCAGGATCACGTCCCGCTCGCTGAAGCCGTTGATGCGAAACTCGTCGATCACCTTGGCCGTCAGTTCGGCCCAGGCCTTCTGGATCGTCTGCGCGGCCCCCGCCTTGTCGTCGTCGGATGCGAGTTGCGGCAACGCGAGATCGACGCTCTTGTCGTAGCGATACTCGAAATCCGCGCACGCGCAGCCGAATGCCGAGAAGCCTGCCGCCCACGCCGGCACGACGACGTCCTTGAAACCGAGCCCTTCGGTGTAGCCATAGGTATGAACCGGCCCGGCGCCGCCGTACGAGAAGCACACGAATTCGGTCGGGCTGTAGCCTTTCGCGCTGACGTTCGAGCGCAGGTATTCGCGCAACTGCAGGTCGAGCAGCTCGATCACGCCGGCCGCCGCATCTTCCACCGAGAGTCCGAGCGGCTCGGCGATCTGCTCGCGGATGTGCGCGCGGGCGCGCTCCACGTCGAGCTTGATCTGGCCGCCGAGAAAGTTGTCGGGATTCAGGTAGCCGAGCACGACGTGGCAATCGGACACGGACACCGTCGTCAGGCCGCTGTCCGGCCAGCACGTGCCGACGCGATAGCCGGCGCTATCCGGCCCGAGCTTGATGGCGCCGCTGTACGGGTCGAGCCGCACGAAGCTGCCGGCGCCCGCGCCGACCGAGTCCATCGTGACAAGCGGCAGCGACAGCACGAGGCGCGCCATGTCCGGGTCGGACGCGATCGCGAATTTGCCCTTGGTGATGAGCGCCATGTCGAACGACGTGCCGCCGATGTCCGAGCACGCGATGTTGTCGTAGCCGAGCGCCTCGCCGAGCAGCTTCGAGCCGATCACGCCGCCGATCGGCCCCGACACGATGGTGCGCGCCAGTTCCTTCGCTTTCCAGCTGATCGTGCCGCCGTGCGTCGCCATCACGCGCAGGTCGAATTTCGCGCCGTGCTTGCGGAAGCGGTCGCTCACCTTCTTGAGCGTCTGCCGCGACGGTTCGGCCGCATACGCCTCGAGCACCGTCGTGTTCATCCGGTGGCTTTCCTTGCGCTGCGGGTAGTAGTCCACCGACGCGAAAACCGGGAGATCGACGCCGCGCCCGGCCAGCTCGTCGCGCACGATGTCGCGTGCCTGACGCTCGCTCGTCGCGTTCTTGTGCGACTGGAGAAAGCAGATGACGATCGCCTTGGCACCGGCGGCGACCAGCTCCCGCGTAGCCTGCCGCACTTCGTCTTCCCGCAGCGGAATGACGATTTCGCCCTGGACGTCCGTACGCTCGGTGACGCCGCGCGTGCGCGACAACGGCACGAGCGGCTCGTCGTAGCGGTGCGTATTCAGATGGATGCGCTCTTCGAGCGCGTACCCGAGGTAGCTCTGGATCGCGCGCCCCATCAGGTGCACGTGTTCGAAGCCCTTGTTGACGAGCAGCCCGACTTCGAGCCCCTTGCGTTGCACGACGCGGTTGAGCATCGCCGTGCCCGAATACACGCAGGTGACGAGTTCGGGATAGACGTCGTCGACGTCGCGTTGCCAGTGTGCGAGCGCATCCTGCGACGAGTTGAAGATCGCCAGCGATTCGTCCTCCGGATTGCTTTGCGCCTTGCCGACGACGAACCGTCCGTCCTCGCGCACGAAGAAGGTGTCGGTCATCGTGCCGCCCGCGTCGATGCCCAAGACCTGGACTTGCGAAAGTCCTTCCATGGTTGATGTCTCCAATGATTGAAGTCGTGATGAGCCGTGTTCCGGTTCGAGCGAGGCCATCGTGCGATCCCGGGCGCCGGCTCGTCTGCAAAGAGGCAACAACCGTGCCATTCGGCGGATCGGGCCGCTCGAAGCGCGCCAGGCCATGCCTGGCGCGGGGTCGTCGAATCGGGCGCATTCGCGCGGGCGCGCGACGTCGCGACGGACGTCCGGATTCCGGACTGCTCCGGCGTCCGGATATCAGTCGGCGCCGCCGGCTGCGCTCCCGCGTTCGCGTTCAGCCATTCGGCTGATAGGCGCGCGGCGGGCCGCCCGCTAAAGTGACCCGACACGACACCTTTCCGGAGAACGACATGACGCACCCGCCCCCCCGTACGATCGCGATCACCGGCGCAGGCACCGGCATCGGCGCTGCATGCGCGCGCCGCTTCGCGGCCCGCGGCGACCGCGTCGTGCTGATCGGACGGCGGCGCGCGCCGCTCGACGCGCTGGCCGCCGAAACGGGCGGCCTCGCGCTCGCGGGCGACGCGGCGAGCACGGCCGACTGGGCCGGCTTCCTGCCGGAGATCGCCGAACGGTTCGGCCGCGTCGACGCGCTCGTCGCCTGCGCGGGCGGCCACGGCCTCGGCCGCGCGGACGAAACCGACGACGCCGGGTGGCGCGACGCGATGCACGCGAACCTCGACACCGCGTTCGTCAGCGCCCGCGCGTGCCTGCCCGACCTGATCGCGCAGCGCGGCAGCATCGTGCTGGTCGCGTCGATCGCCGCACTCGCGGCCGGCCCCGGCGTGTGCGGCTACACGGTCGGCAAGCATGCGCTGCTCGGGCTCGCGCGCTCGCTCGCCCGCGATTACGGGCCGCACGGCGTGCGCGCGAATGCGGTCTGCCCGGGCTGGGTCCGCACGCCGATGGCCGATGCGGAAATGGAACCGCTGATGTCCGCATACGGCGACACGCTCGACGGCGCGTATGGGCGCGTGAGCGCCGACGTGCCGCTGCGGCGGGCGGCCGATCCGGACGAGATCGCGGCCGTGTGCGCGTTTCTCGCGTCGCCGGACGCGTCGTTCGTGACCGGCGCGACGCTCGTCGCGGACGGCGGCGCGATGGTCGTCGACGTACCGACGCTCGCGTTCGACACGCTGTGACGAAAGGCGCTGCGCCGCTGCGCGCCTCGCTCGTCTTCCGGCGCCCTGCTCGCCCGAATCGTTTGCCGCCCCGAAAATCCGCTAACATCGACCGATCCGCCGCCGCGCGCGGCACCGCCTCACCGTTCGGGATTCGATGAACATCCGGTTTCTTGAAACCTTCGTCTGGCTCGCGAAGCTGGAAAACTTCCGGCTCACGGCCGAGAAGCTGCATACGACGCAGGCCGCCGTATCGAGCCGCATCGCGTCGCTGGAAGAGGCGTTCGACGTGCGGCTGTTCGACCGCAACACGCGTTCGGCCACGCTCACGCCCGCGGGCCGGCGCATGCTCGCGTATGCCGAGCGGATCGTGCGGCTCGACAGCGAGATGCGGCGCGACATCGATGCGGCGAGCGACGCCGGCCTGATCCGGATCGGCGTGATCGAGTCGATCGTGCACAGCTGGTTTCCGGCGCTGATGGCGCAACTGCGCGAGCGCTATCCGCGCCTCGACGTCGAGATCACGAGCGACACGACGCTGCACCTGATCCGGCTGCTGAGCACCGACGGCGTCGACCTGATCCTGCAGACCGACCCGGTGCCCGGCCCCGACTTCACGAACCTGCCGCTGTGCGAATTCCCGGTGCACTGGGCGGCGAGCCCGCGCCTCGGGCTCGGCGGCGAACGGCTCGACGTCGCGCGGCTCGCCGCGTATCCGATCATCAGCTTCTCGCGCCACTCGGGCCCGCACGCGACGATCGAGCGGCTGTTCGCGGCCGTCGAGCGGCCGGCCAGCATCAACTGCATCACGTCGGTCGCCGCGATGATCCGGCTCGTCGCGGACGGCTTCGGCGTCGCCGCGCTGCCGCCCGCGATCATCGGCCGCGAACTGCAGGAAGGCGCGCTCGAACTGCTCGATGTCGAACCCGAATTCCCCGCGCTGCCGCTGGTCGCGTCGTATCGCACGCAGGGCCTGCCGGTCGCCGCGCGCATCGCCGAACTGGCGAGCGAAGTCGCGCGTGCCATGTCGGCGGCCGCGAGTCATGCGAAGCCGGGCGCGTCGGCGAAGGCTGATGCGGATACCGATACCATCGACAACGCGCCGGTCCGGCCGGCAACCAGAACCAAAACCGCGGCGGCAAAACGCACGCCGAAATCCGCCCCGCCCGCCCCGCCTGCGAAACGCCGTCCGCGCCGCTCATAAGAAAACCTGTTCACCGCGAATTTGTTTTCTTGTTGGACGGGCGCGGCCCGTCTTCGGGACACTGCAGTTCCTGACACACCCCGTCTCAAGGAACTTCGCGATGACCCGCCTTTCCCTTCCTCACGGCCAGCTCTGCGTCTGGACGGATATCGACCCGACGTACGAAGCCGATTTCAACGCGTGGTACGACCGCGAGCACATGCAGGAACGCGTCGCGATTCCCGGCTTCACGCATGCGCGGCGTTTTCGCGCGACCGATAACGGCCCGCGCAAATACCTCGCGCTGTACGTGACCGATACGCTCGACGCGTTCCGCAGCGACGCATACCGGCGCGCGTTCACGCATCAGACGCCCTGGTCGCTCGCGAACTTCGAGCGCATGACCGGCACGCAGCGACGGGTCGGCGACCTGACGATCGAAGCCGGCGACGGCGAAGGCGTGCATCTCGCGCTGTTCGTGCTGCCGCCGGAACGCATCGACGTGCCGGGCCTGCGCGAACGCTTCGACGACGCGCTGCGCGAACCCGGCATCCATGCGGCACGGCTGTTCCGCACCGCACCCGATCTTTCCGCGCCGATCGGCGCCGATGCGGCCGCGCGTCCGGCCGCCGACGCGCTCGTGCTGATCGAGGGCAGCGACGCAGCCGCCACGCGCCGTGTCGCCGCCGCGCTCGCCGGGCACGACGACGTGCGCACGTTCGACCTGCTGTGGCGCGCGGCCGCGCCGCTCGCGGTCGCCCGCCACGATGCCGAAACGAAGCCTGTAGCCGCCGCATTGTCCGCCTGAACCCCGACGCCGCCACGGCCGCGCCGCGCGCTCGCAGCACGCGGCCGGCCCGTCGGCCACGCGCGCCATCCCGTCATCCGTCACGACATGCCCGACACCATGAGCACTCTCGCCCAGCCCGCCGCCCACGCGCCCCGCCGCGTCCGCAACAGCCGACTCGCGACCGCGAGCATGATCGGCACGTCGCTCGAGTGGTACGACTTCACGATCTACAACACGCTCGCCGCGCTCGTCTTCAATCACCTGTTTTTTCCGTCGGTCGATCCGCTGGCCGGCACGATCCTCGCGTTCTCGACCTATGCGGTCGGCTACGTGTCGCGTCCGCTCGGCGGCTTCGTGTTCGGCAACCTCGGCGACCGGATCGGCCGCCGCGCGGTGCTGATGCTCACGCTCGTGCTGATGGGGCTGACGACCGCGCTGATGGGCGCCCTGCCGACCTATGCGCAGGCGGGCATCCTGAGCCCGATCCTGCTCGTCGCGCTGCGCTTCGTGCAGGGCGTCGCGCTCGGCGGCGAATGGGCCGGCGCGGTGCTGCTGTCGGTCGAGCACGGCGACCAGAAACGCCGCGGGCTGTCCGCGTCGTGGACGCAGATCGGCCCGTCGTTCGGCACGCTGCTCGGCACCGGCTGCATCGCGCTCGTCACGCTGTCGACCACGTCCGGCGACTTCCTGTCGTGGGGCTGGCGCGTGCCGTTCGCGGCCAGTGCGCTGCTCGTCGTGTTCGGTTTCTGGCTGCGCCGCGGCGTCGACGAAACGCCGCAGTTCGAGCAGTTGGCCGAATCGCACGCGACCGCGGAAGTGCCCGTCGTCGAAGTGCTGAAGTGCCACTGGCGGCGCCTGCTGATCGCCGGTGGTTCGCGGATCGGCTCGGACGTGCTGTACGCGCTGATCGTCGTGTTCACGCTGACCTACGTGACGACCGTGCTGCACCTGTCGCGCCCCGTCGCACTGACGGCCGTGATGGTCGGCACGGCCTGCAACGCGCTCGCGGTGCCGTTCTTCGGTGCGCTGTCGGACCGCTTCGGGCGCCGTCCGGTGTATCTCGCCGGCGCGATCGCCGGCATCGTGTGGGCGTTCGTGTTCTTCACGATGCTCGACTCGGCACGGCCCGCCGCGATCGTCGCGGCCGTCGCGATCGGCCTCGTGATCCATGCGGTGATGTACGGCCCGCAAGGCGCATTCGTCACCGAGCAGTTTCCGACCCGCGTGCGTTACGCAGGCTCGTCGCTGGCGTACACGCTCGCGGGCATCGTCGGCGGCGGCTTCGCGCCGCTCGTGATCGCCGCGCTGTTCCGCCAGACGGGCACGACGACGGCCGTGTCGCTGTACGTCGCCGCCGCGCTCGTCGTCACGTCGGTCGCGCTGCTCGCCGCGCGCGAAACCGCGCATCGGCCGCTCGCCGATTGAGCATCACCCGTCGATCGTTTCATTCATTCGCACTTCAAACGGATATCCGCATGCAAGCCCTGTCGTTCAACGTGATTTCCCTGCCAGGCGCGCCGGCCGCCGTCGACGTCGAGATCGAGCGCGTCGTGATCGCCGGCTGGGCCGGACGCGATCCCGCGGCGATCCGCGCACACATCGACGAACTCGCGGCACTCGGCGTCGCGCCGCCGTCGACCACGCCGTGCTTTTATCGCGTGGCATCCGCGCTGCTCACGCAGGCGCCGTCGATCGGCGTGCTCGGCGCGCGCTCGGGCGGCGAGATCGAGTGCGTGCTGATCGACAGCCCGGCCGGCACGCTGGTCACGCTCGGGTCGGATCACACCGATCGGGAGGTCGAGGCGTATGGCGTCGCGGTGTCGAAGCAGGTATGCGCGAAGCCGCTCGGCCGCGACGCGTGGCGTTACGCGGACGTCGCCGATCACTGGGATGCGATCGAGATGCGTTCGTGGTGGCTCAAGCGCGACGGCGAACGCGTCGCGTATCAGCATGGCGCGGTCAGCGGGCTGCTCGCGCCCGATGCGCTGTGGCAGCGCTTCGACGACCGTCGTACGATGCCCGCGCGCTGCGCGATGTTCGGCGGCACCGTCGTCGTGCATGGGGCCATCGCGGCGATGGGCGACGGCGATGCGTTCGAGATGGAACTGCACGATCCGGTGCTCGGGCGCAGCCTGCGGCACCGGTATGCGGTCGAGGTGTTGCCGGTCGTGGCGTAACGGCGGGCGGCGGTATACATCCGCCGGATACCGGCTTACCCCGCCGCGCCCGCGCGCCGCAAGCACCCCAACCCCGCCAGCGCTTCCTCCACCGCCGTATCGAGCGGCGTCACCGGCTCGCGGCCGAGCGCCGCCGTCACGCGCGCGTTGTCCATCCGCAGCGGCTCGCGCCACAGATAGCGCATTTCGAGCATCTCGCGCATCGTCGTGACGAACGGCGCGGCCACCCACACGAGCCACCACGGGAAACGCCGCACCGTCGGCCGCATCCCGTGCCGTTGCGCGACGCGGCGCACGGCCTGCGCCATCTGCGTGCCGTCCGCGTCCCAGTGGCCGCCGAGATGAAAGCGCGCGAACGGCTCCAGCGCGTCGCGCCGCTCGATCAGTTCGACCATCGTGCGCGCGACGTCCGGCAGGTACGCCCATTGATGGCCGACGCCCGGCCGGCCCGGCACGCTGATGGCGGCCACGGGCCGCCCGGCCTTGACGAGCCCCTGCCCGAACCAGTTGTTGCCCGCGTGCGCGCCGAAGAAATCGCCGGCCCGCACGATGATCGTCCTCACGCCCTGCGCGGTCGCCGCCTGCAGCCGCCGTTCCAGCTCGACGCGGATCGCGCCCTTGCGGGTCGTCGGATGCTGCGGCGCCTCTTCCCGCAACACCGGAAACGCGTCGGGGCCGTAGTTGTATACCGTCCCGGGCAGCACGACAGTCGCCTGCTCCACCGTCGCCGCCGCAATCGTGTTGTCGATCATCGGCAGCACCTGTTCGCTCCAGTTCCGGTAGCCGGGCGGGTTCACCGCATGCACGATCACGCTGCAGCCGCGCGCGGCGCGGACCACCGCTTCGCGATCGAGCGCGTCGCCGCGCATCCACGCGATCCCGTCGCGCTCCACCGTCTCGGCGTCGAGCCCGCGCTTGAGTGCCCGCACCTGCCAGCCTGCGTCGCGCAACTGGCGCGCGACCTCGCCGCCGATGCCTCCGCTCGCGCCGAGCACGAGTGCCTGTCGTTGCGTCCCGCCTGCGTTCGTCGTCATTGCCGCTCTCCCTGAATGAACCGTCGATGAGCGCATTCTGGCGCGCGGCTGGCTAACAAGGAATTGCCGAACCTTATGGATCGGCTATACATTTATGCATGACCACCGATCTGAACTGGGAACGCTACCGGACCTTCCTCGCCGTGCTGACGGAAGGCTCGCTGTCGGGCGCGGCGCGCGCGCTCGGCATCACGCAGCCGACGGCCGGCCGCCACGTCGCGGCGCTCGAAAGCGCGTTTGGCCAGACGCTGTTCACGCGCTCGCCGTCGGGGCTGCTGCCGACCGAGGCCGCCCTCGCGCTGCGCGGCCATGCGGAGGCGTTGCGCAGCGCGGCAGCCGCGTTCGAGCGCGCGGCCGCGAGCCACGGCGCGGGCGTGCGCGGCACGGTGCGCATTTCGGCCAGCGACGTGATCGCGGTCGAGGTGCTGCCGCCGATGCTCGCGCAGTTGCGGCGCGACCATCCGGGGCTCGTGATCGAACTGGTGCCGACCGACCGCATCCAGGACGTGCTGAACCGCGAAGCCGACATGGCGGTGCGGATGACGCCGCCCGCGCAGGACGCGCTCGTCGCACGGCGCGTCGGCGAGATCGAAGTGGGGTTGTATGCACGGGACGACTATCTGGCACGCAACGGCGCACCGTCGACGATCGACGATCTCGCGCACCACGCGCTGATCGGCTTCGATACGGTCACGCCGTTCATCCGCTCGGCGAGCCGCGGGATGCCGATGTGGAAGCGCGATGCGTTCGCGTTGCGCACCGACAGCAATCTCGCGCAACTCGCGATGATCCGCGCCGGCTACGGGATCGGCTTCTGCCAGAGCGGGCTCGCGAAACGCGATGCACGGCTCGCCCGCGTGCTGCCGGACACGCTCGCGATGACGCTGGAAACCTGGGTGGTCATGCACGAGGATCTGCGCACGAGCCCGCGTTGCCGGGCCGTGTTCGATGCGCTGGCGAACGGGCTGCGCGCGTATGCCGAGGGGACGGCCGACTAGGCCCCACGCCCCTGCCGCCCCGCCCGCATCGACACGTCGCCGCGCCGCGCGCTACTCGTAGATCTTGCCGGCGAGCAGGATGTCCGCGATGCGCCGCCACGGATTGGCTGGCAGGTCGTAGCACTGCAGCCCTTCCTCGGACGCCTCGGCCCAGTCGACCATCGCCTCCAGGTATTCGCCGATCGAGCGGTTCTCCCAGCCGAGCACCGCGGCCGCATACGGCCCCGGCGGCACGTCGGCCTCGAGCTGGCGCTCCTTGTGCCAGTCATGGCCGAGCACGCGCAGGAAATGGATCAACGAGCGCTCGTCGACCACCCGCTCCAGCGCGTGCTGCAACCGCTCGGCCATCTGGCTCTTCAGTTCGTCGTTCATGCGTGGCCCCCTGCCGGTCCCCCGAATCCATGCCGACACCCCGCGCGCGGCACGATTTCACATCAGCAACTGCCGCGACAGCACCTCGCGCGCCTGCGTGACGGTCTCGCGTTCGCCGGGCATCGGCGGCGTCAGCGAGAACACCGCGTCGGGCAGCACCGGCAGCCGGTATTTCGGGCCGAGCCGCACGAGCCCTTCACCGATCGCCGACGCGCACAGGCAACCCACGCCCAGCCCTGCCGCCAGCATCGACTGCAACCCCGCGACGCCCGATGCGCTGTGCACGAGCACGTACGGCGCGTGCTGCTCGTCGAGCGAGCGCACCGCGATCTGATGCATCATGCAGTCGTCCGGCAGCAGCACGAGCGGCAACGGCTCGGGCAACTGCTCGGCCAGCGCCGGCGACGTAACCCACGACAACGGCTCGCGCCGCAACACCCAGCGCGTATCGGCCGACGCGGGCCGGAACGGGCCGCTCGACAGGTTCATCACGACGCCGAGATCAATCTGCCCGCGCGCATGCGCGGTTTCGATCTCGGCACTCTTCATCGCGCTCACGTGCAGGCTCAGCTGCGGGTAGCACTCCCGCAGCCGCGCGAGCAGCCCCGCGACTTCATGCGTCCGGTAGTAATCGGTGATTGCGACGCGCAATTCGCCCTTGATCGCCTGCCCGCGCAGCTCGTCGAACGCCGCCTCGTTCAACGCGACGATGCGCCGTGCGTGCTGCAGCAATCTCGCGCCGGCCGGCGTCGGCTCGACGCCGCGCTTGCTGCGCACGAACAACGGCACGCCGGCGCGCGCTTCGAGCTTGCGCACCTGCTCGCTGACCGTCGACTGTGACAAATGCAGCCGCGGCGCGGCCGCCGTAAGGCTGCCCGCATCCGCCACCGCCGCGAAAGTGCGCAACTGATCCAGGTCGAAACCGCGCATCGCCACCCCCATCCATCGAATAACCCGATGGATGCTACCACCTATTCCCGCTTTTCCGAATCATCGACGATCCGCAGAATGTCGCTTCAATGGCAATGCTGCCCAAGCCGGCTCGTCCGGTTCTGCATGCGGCCCTCATTCTTTCGGACCTTCGTACATGACCGACAACACCCTCGCCCGTTGCGCGCCGGCCGGCACAGCCGCCGCGGCACCGGCGCGCAGCCATCATGGCTGGGCGCTCGTGGTCCTGCTGGTCGGCGCCATTCTGCCGCCGCTCGACTACTTCATCGTGAATCTCGCGTTGCCGGCCATCCGCGACGGCATCGGCGCCCGCCCGGCCCAGCTGGAGCTCGTCGTGTCGGCCTATGCGTGCGCGAACGCGGTCGTGCAGATCACCGGCGGCCGCCTCGGCGACCTGTACGGCCGCAAGCGCATGTTCATGATCGGCATGGCCGGCTTCGTGGTCGCGTCGACCCTGTGCGGGCTCGCCGGCAGCGGCGCGGTGCTCGTCGGCGGCCGCGTGCTGCAGGGCCTGTTCGCGGCGATCCTCGCGCCGCAGGTGCTCGCGACGATCCGCAGCGTGTTCAGCCCGCAGGAGCAGGTACGCGTGATGGGCTTCTACGGTTTCGTGTTCGGGCTTGCTGCCGTGATCGGCCAGCTCGGCGGCGGCGCGCTGATCAGCCTGCATCCGTTCGGGCTCGGCTGGCGCGCGATCTTCCTCGTCAACCTGCCGATCGGCATCCTCGCGCTGATCGGCAGCTGGCGCTTCATCCCCGAAAGCCGGCCGCCGCGCGGCCAGCGCATCGACGTGCCCGGCACGGTGCTGCTGTCGCTGTGCCTGCTGATGCTCGTCTATCCGCTCACGCACGGGCGCGAAGCCGGCTGGCCGCTGTGGATGGTCGCGTGCATCGTCGGCGCGCTGCCGATGCTCGGCGCGCTGCTGACGGTCGAAGCGCGCCGGCTCGCCAGCGGCCGCGATCCGCTGCTGGACGTGCGCCTGCTGCGCAATCCGGTCATCGCGCTCGGGCTCACGCTCGCGTTCCTGTTCTACATGCTGAGCGCGTTCTTCCTGAGCTACGGGATCTATCTGCAGGGCTGCCTGAACTGGTCGCCGCTCGCATCCGGGCTCGCGATCCTGCCGCTCGGCATCGGCTTCCTGGCGAGTCCGCTGCTGATGCCGCGCCTCGTCGACCGGTTCGGCGGCTATCGCGTGCTCACGCTCGGCTTCGCGCTGCTAGCAGCCGGTGTCGCGACCGCCGCCGCATTGGCCGGCGACCATGCGCCCGGCGCCGGCTTCTATGCCGGCATCGCGGCGATCGGGATCGGACAGGGGCTCGTGCTGCCGTCAGTCGTGCGGATCGTGCTCGCGGAAGTCGACGCGGCCCGCGCGGGCGTCGCATCCGGCATGGTCACCGCGATGTTGCAGATCGGCGCGGCCGTCGGCGCGGCGACGCTCGGCGGGCTGTTCTTCGCGCGGCTCGGCACGCAGCCGGCCGCAGCCGATTACGTCGCGGGTTTCAGGACGGCGATGTGGGCGCTGACGGCCCTGCTGCTGGTATGCATCGCGCTGTCGGCCGCGTTGGGGCCGATGCATCGGCGGGCGCAGGCCCACGCGTGACGCTGCCGGGCCGGGAACGCATGGGCGACAGCGAAACGGGAGCGGGAGCGGTGCATGCGCGACCGCTCGCCGGCATCGGCGTCACATCACTGCCGATGCTTCTGTTGCGGATGCCGCGCTTCCCATTCGGCCAGCTCGACGCGGTAGCGCGCCAGCGCTTCGTCGTACAGGTCGAAAACGCACGGCGAGCAGCCGCTGTTGCAGCAGTCTTCCAGTTCGGGTTGTACGGGCGGGGTCGGACGCGGATCGTCTGCGGGGGATTCGGGGGATTCAGGGGCGGGAGACTTGGACACGGCGACAATCGGATGAAAAGACCCGTCCAGTATACGCGGATGCCGCGTCACATCCGTTCGCGATCAATGTGCCGACGCGTTGCCGCGCGTTCGCCCATAATGGCCCGATTATCGGCGGCCCGGACGGCCATGTCGACGCCCCACGCTCGCTGCCTGCATAACCGGCGTCCGGGAAAGTCGCGATGCACGCCGTCGCCGTCCGGACCGCCGAACCCTCATCCCTCGGGAGTCGCGTCATGGCCGAAGCTGTGAATCCACCGGAAGTCTGGGCGCCGTTCGGCGCGTTCTCGATGGCCGTGATTCAGGGCGACGGCCGGATCGTGCATATGAAGGGGCAAGTCGCACTCGACCGGGACGGACACGTCGTCGGTGCCGGCGACATGCGTGCGCAAATCCGGCAGACGCTCGGCAACATCCGGGACGTGCTCGCCGCGCTCGGCGGGCAAATGCAGGATGTGATCTCGCTGGTGCATTACGCGACCGACATCGACGCATTCATGCAGGCCGGCGACGTTCGCAAGACGTTCTTCGCCGAACCCTATCCCGTGACGACGACCGTCCAGGTCGAACGCCTGTACCACCCCGATCTGCTGATCGAAATCGCGGCGATCGCGGAAATTCCGCTGACGCGGTTCCGCAGGCCGCCTCCGCACGCATGAATCGACGGCCCGGCGGCGGCCGACGCGACGGCCGGGATGCGACCGGCCGACCGCGTTGCCGCGGCCGTCGCGCCTACTTCGCCGCTGCCTCGGGCTTCGTCTTGTCGGCGAGCGGTTGCCACGCGGCACCCAGCGCATACCAGTCGATGCGACGCGTGAGCGTCATGATCCCGGCGAGGATCGCGAACAGCAGCAGCGAGCCGAGCATCAGCGCGTTGTCCTCCGACAGCAGCAAGCCGTAGAGCACCGCGTACAGTATCGCGAGCAACCCGGCGAATCCGGCGCCGCGCTTCACGCTGTGCAGCACGAACGACAGATAGAAGCCGAGCAGCCCGATGCATGCGCCGCTTGCCGCGAGATACGCGTAACCGAACGCGATGTGCTCGGACAGGCTCAGCAACAACAGGAAGAACAGCGCGAGCGACAGGCCGACCAGCAGGTACTGGATCGGGTGAATGCGCAACCGCTTCACGAGTTCGTACATGAAGAAACTCGCGAACGTCAGGATCACGAACAGTGCGCCGTACTTCGTCGCGCGTTCGGTCTGCAGATAGACGTTCACCGGCTCGATCACCGATACCGACGCCGTCTCCAGCGCGCCCTCCCCGCTGCCGGATGCGATCTGCTCGCGCACCTTCGTGTTGAACGACGTCACGCGCCAGTTGCTGGTGAACCCGTGTGCGTCGACGGTGCGGCTATGCGGCAGGAACGTGCCGCCGAAACTCGGATGCGGCCACGTCGACTTCAGCGAAAAATCGTTCTGGTCGGCCACCGGCGCGAACGAAACGGATTCCGCACCGCGCAGCGGCAGCGCGATGCTGAACGGCACGACCGCCCCCGGATGCGCGTCCGCCAGCGCCGCGAGATCGAGGTTCGCGTGCACGCCCTGGCGCAGGTTGTCGAGCCGCGTGCCCTGCTCCAGGCCGAGCGGCTGACCGCCGACGTTCAGCACCGGCTGCGACGTCAGCCCGCGAATATCGCCGATGCCGATCGACACGTATGCGCTGTCGATCGTGAAGCTCACGTGAGCGTCGGCCTGCGGCAGCTTCGTCAGGTCCGGCAGCACCAGCGTGCCCGACAGCCGGCTCTGCAGGTCGTACACGAGCGCCTTGTGGATGCCGCGATAGCGCACGCTCGTCGCCAGCGTGCCGTCGACGTTCAGCGTCTTCGGAAACACGAACAGGCGCCGGCTCTCGCGATGCAGGCTCGTCTTCGGCGCGCCGCGGGCCGGTGTGTCGTCGCGCACGCGCGTGACTTCCGTGTACTGCACCACCAGCACAGGGCCCGTCACCGTCTGCGGCCCCGCATAGCTGGACCAGACGCTCTGCAGCGCGCTGTCGCGATACGCGGCGCGTTCTTGCACGATGCCGCCGACCATCTGTAGCGGGATCAGGATCAGCAGCGCGAGGAACGCGGTGATCAGGGACTTGAACAACAGGACTCGATTCATGCTGACGGATACCGGAGTGAAGGTACGGTCAGCATGAGCCGGCCCGGTGAAGGCCGATTGAAGCCGGTGTGAAGCGAAGGTGTGGCGCGTGTGTGGCGGACGTGAAGCGCGCTCAGCCCGGCGACGGCAGCGTGAGCGTCGCGCATGCGCCGCCTTCGTCGCGGTTCGCGAGCGCGATCTGGCCGCGATGCAGCATCGCGACTTCGCGGACGAAACACAGGCCGAGCCCCGTGCTGCGGTCCTGCCCGTCGGGACGCGGCAGCGAATAGAAGCGCTCGAACACGCGCGCCAGCGCGTAGTCGGGCACGCCGGGGCCGTCGTCGGCGACGCGCACGACCGCGACCTGCCCGCGCCCCGCCGCGTGCCGTTCGAGTGCGACCCGGATCGCGCTGCCGCGCGGCGCGAAATCCAGCGCGTTGTCGAGCAGGTTGCCGAGCGCCTGGCGCAGCAGGAACGGATCGCCGTCGACGACCGTCGCGCCGGCCGTCCGGTCGGCGTCGATTCGCACGCTCACGCCGCGCTGACGTGCGCGCGGTTCAAGGTCCTCGACGAGCTGGTCGAGCACCGGCAGCAGCGCGACCGGTTCGTGTACCGACAGCCGCTGCTTCTGCTCCACTTCGGCGAGCGCGAGCAGCTTGCGGATCATCTGCTCCAGACGGCCAGCCTGGCGGCGAATGTTCTCGGTGAAACGCCGGCGGTTCGCGACCGGCATCTCTTCGTGCAGCAGTTCGGCGGCACCGCTGATCGCCGCGAGCGGGCTCTTCATTTCGTGCGTGAGCGTGTGGATGTAGGTTTCGACGTATTGCCGGTCCTCCAGACGCTGGTGCATGGTTTCCACCGCGCGGCCCAGCTCGGCCAGTTCGTTCGCGCCTTGCAGCGGCATCGTCGCGCGCTCGCCGGCCGCGATCGCGCGCGCATAGCGCTGCAGGCGCCGCAGCCCGAGCACGAGCCACCACGTGCACGCGACGCCGATCAGGATCGCGCCGCCCATCAGCAACGCGCCGTACAGCATGATCTTGCGCTGGCTGCGCGCGATGAACGGCGCGACCGTCTGGTTCGGCTTCGCGATCGTCAGCACACCAATGATCGCGTCGCCGTGCCGGATCGGCGCCGCGACGTGCATCACGGTGCTGCTGTCGTCGTTCGGATCGGCGCGCGTGCTGCGCGCGCCATACTCGCCGCGCAAGGTCCGGTACACGTCGTTCCAGCGCGAATAATCCTGGCCGACCGCGACGCCGGCCGAGTCGTAGCGGACGATGCCGTGCGCATCGGTGACGTAGATCCGGTAGCTGATCGTGTCCTTGTGCATGCCCCAGACAGTCGCGCTGACCGGACGCGCGTGCAGCGTGTCGAGCTGGCGCGCGAATGCGCCGTCGGCGATGTGGCCGCTCGCCATGTCGTCGGATGCGAGTGTCGCGAGCACCTGGGCCGTGTCGACCAGCGTGTCCTCCATCGCTTCCCGTACGCCGGGCTTCACCTCCTGCACGAACACCCGCAGCGTGATCAGCGCGGCGAGACCGACGATCAGGAAGAAGCCGAAGAAGATGCGCAGGCCGATATGCATGGTGCTGTGCCGGTCGTCACGGTTGCAGCGAATAACCCATGCCGCGATGCGTGCGGATCGGGTCGCGTGCGGGGTCGATCGCGCGCAGTTTCGCGCGCAGCGTCTTGATGTGCGTGTCGACCGTGCGGTCGGCCGAGTCGAATGCCTCGTGCCACACGAGGTCCATCAACTGTTCGCGCGAGTAGATGCGCCCCGGATGCCGGACGAGCAGTGCGAGCAGGCCGAATTCGTAGCGTGTCAGGTTCAGCGGGTGGCCGAGCCATGCCACGCGCGCGCCGTCGGTATCGAGTTCGAAGCCCGGCGCAACGGGTTCGGGCGCGTTCGGCGCCGGTGCCGCCGCATGATGCGGATGCGGCACCGCCGGCCGGTAGAAGCGGCGCAGGATCACGCGCACCCGCGCGGCCAGTTCGCGCGGCGAGAACGGCTTGACCACGTAATCGTCCGCGCCGATTTCGAGGCCGACGATCCGGTCGATCTCGTCGTGCCGCGCGGTGAGGAAGATCACCGGCACGTCCGAGAACGTCCGCAGCCGGCGGCACACCTCGAAGCCGCTGAGGTCCGGCAGCCCGACGTCGAGCACCACGAGGTCGAAGCGCGTGTCGCTCAAGCGGTCGAGCGCCGCCTGTCCGAGCGTGCAGTGCACGGTCTGCATGCCCTCCGTGCCGAGGGCGTAGACGATCGTGTCCGCGATCGCCATTTCATCTTCGACGATCAGGATATGTGGCTGATTCATGGTCTCGGGTTCTGTCGCGCAATCCGGTGCGACATTGTACGCACGGCCGGATGCGGCACGCACCGCCCCGCCGCGAGACCGCCATCCGTTACGCCACGCGGCCGCTCACCGGAATCGATGCGCCGGTGATCGCCTGCGCGTCGGCCGACAGCAGGAAGCCGATCGTCGCCGCGAGCTGTTCGGGCCGCACCCAGCGCGAGAAGTCCGCGTCGGGCATGTCCGCGCGGTTCGGCGGCGTGTCGATGATGCTCGGCAGCAGCGCGTTTACCGTCACGCCGCGATCGAGCAGTTCCGCCGCCAGCGCCTCGGTGAGCCGTGCGACGCCCGCCTTCGCGGCCGCATACGCGCCCATCCCGTTGCCGGCCTTGAACGCCGCGCCCGCGCCGATGTTGACGATGCGGCCGGCCTGGCTCGCCACCAGGTACGGCAGCGCGGCCTTCGACGCATTCAGCGCCGTCTTCACGTTCAGTTCGTACATGCGGTCCCACGTGGCCGCATCGCCATCGGCGATCGTCTGCCACACGAATGCACCGGCGATGTTCAGCAGCGCGTCGACCCGGCCGAATTCGCGATTCACGGTGTCGAGCGCCTGCACGGCCGCCTGCGGATCGACGAGATCGATGCCGCCGATGCGCAGCGCGTCGGCCGGCAAGCCGGGCAGCGCCTGCGCGTCCGGCGCCGCGCCGCGGCCGATCAGCGCGACGCGTGCGCCCCGCGCGCCGAGCCAGGCGGCGGTTGCCAGGCCGAGATGGCCGAAACCGCCGGTGATCGCGACTGCCTTGCCTTTCAGTTCGTGTTCCATCGATGCGTTCTCCTGTGTCGAGGGGGTTCGATTATGCGCGCTACGAGACCGATGCCGGCCGCGGCCCGGGTGTAGCGCGCCGGCGTTGCGACAGCGTAGCGCCGTTCACGCATCCGTGCGCACGGCGACGAGGCTGCGGCGACGCAGTTCCTCCGTCGTCTCGCCCCCGTTGTCCGGGCGCCAGCCCGGCGGCAGCATCACGAAGCGCAGTGCGGTCCAGACGTCGCGGGCGGTGGCGACGTCGCGGGCCAGGCTCGCCCAGTGCTCGAGTTCGACGACGAACGGGTTGCGCGACCGGGTCGGCGTGACGAGGCCGTAGCGGCACGGTTCGTCCGCGCGTTCCGCGACGTAGGTACCGAACAGCCGGTCGAACACGATCAGCACGCCGCCGTAGTTCGCGTCGAGGTAGTCGAGGTTCGACGCATGGTGCACGCGATGCGCGGACGGCGTGTTGAACACGTATTCGAACCAGCCGAGCTTCGGTATCCACGTGTTGTGCAGCCAGAACTGGTACATCAGGTTGAGCGACAGGATCGCGAGCACGGCTTCCGGGCGCACGCCGAGCCAGACGAGCGGCGTGAAGAACATCGCCGCGCCGGCGATCTTGCCGGTCCAGCCGAGCCGGAACGCGGACGACAGCGTCAGCTGGTTCGGCGAATGATGCACGGCATGCGTCGACCAGAAGAAGCGGACCCGGTGCGACGCGCGGTGATACCAGTAGTAGCAGAACTCCTGGCCGACGAACACGAGCAGCGCGAGCGTGACGCTGTGCAGCGGGATCGTGAACAGCCGGTGCGCCCACGCGAAATCGAAGATCGGCGTGGCGAGCGACAGCGGCACCAGCGCGAGCAGCTTGCGGCCCACGAGATCGGCAAGCGACAGCCAGACCTCGTTCCAGTCGAACGGTTCGGGCTGGCGGCTGCGGCGCCAGGTGAGCACGGCCGCTTCGACGAGCGACACGGCGACGATGAATAGTGTGGCGAAGTACGCGAGCTTTCCGGTGGTCATGAGCATGATGAGTCTTTCCTTCGGTTGAATCGGACGCGTCATGGGCAGCACGTGCTGCGGTCGCGTCGAATGACACGCAATGTAGTGGGCGCGGTGCGGCAACGCCACGCATCAAATGTGTCGCAGTATGTCGCGGGGGATGGGTTCGGGCGCCTGACGTGGCCGTGGCGCTGCGTCGGCGGGGCCTGGGGGGCTGCGGTTACACGTTGCGTTCGGCTGGCGGCAAATATGTCGCCCCATGTCATGGCGACATGAATCCGGATTGCTCACGGCACATCCACCCGAATCGCGCCGCACGTCGAGCACGCTCGACCGCTTCCGCCGAAGCCGCGCCAGGCTTGAAACATCCTCAACCGACACCGCCCGGCCGCCGATTCGTCGTACCGAAAAACGCACTCGACGTGTAACACCACGACATCTTTTATGACGCGACTGGCGCGCGTCGTCGTCCTAAAGTTCGTCCCGTCGCCACGCCACTGCGTGCACCGCAACGAACCGCAAGGACACCCGATGAAACACCGCTTCCTCTTCACCGCCGCCGCCCTCGTCACGCTTGCCAGCGCACCGGCCTTCGCCGGCTGGGCCGGCCACGGCACCGCCTACACGCCGCACGGCACCTACAGCGGCGCGCACGCCGGTTCCTGCGGCGGCGGCAGCTGCTCGCATGCGGGCGGCGTGATCGGTCCCGGCGGCGGCATCGCGACCAACACGGGCACCGTCACGCGCACCGCGCCCGGCCAGTTCTCGAACAGCGGCACCGCGGTCGGCCCGAACGGCCGCTCCGTCCAGCACAGCGGCGACACGAGCTGCGCGGACGGCACCTGCTCGCACACCGGTTCGCTGACGGGCTCGGACGGCCGCAGCGCATCGACGTCGGGCAGCGTGACGCGCGACGGCCCGGGCCAGTACTCGTCGAGCGGCACGATCACCGGATCGGGCGGCAACACGGCGAGCCACAGCGCATCGACGAATTGCGCGGGCTCCACCTGCTCGCGCTCGGGCACCGTGACCGGCGCGGACGGCCAGAGCGTCACGCATTCCGGCAGCGCGACGCGTGTCGCGCCGGGCGTCATCACGACATCGGGCGGCTCGACCGTCGTGCACGGCGGTACGGTGTCGACCGGCGGGACGGCCGTGATCCACGGCAGCACGACGGCCGGCGGCACAGTGGTCGTCGCGGCCGGCGCGGTGCCGGTGCCCGCGCCGGTCGTCGTCCCGGTGGCCCCGCCCCCGCCGGCCACCGTGGTCGTGAGCGCGCCGCCGCCGGCAACCACGACGGTCGCTGTCGTGCCGCCTGCGCCGGCAACCGCGGTCGTCACCGCGCCGCCGCCCGCGCCGGCCGCCGTCGTCATCGCGCCGGTGCCGCCCAAGGCCGTCGTCGTGACGCCGCCGCCGAAAGTCGTGCGTGTCGCGGCACCCAGGACGGTCGTCGTCACGCCTGCACCGCGCGTCGTCTACGTCGCACCGCCGCCGCCGAAGGTCCTGTACCTCGCGCCGCCGCTGCCGCGTTCCGTGTACGTCGCGCCGCGCGCCGTGTATGTCGCGCACCCGCCGCGGGCGGTCGTCTGGGTGCCCGGCCACTGGGTCGGCCGCGTCTGGGTGCCCGCGCACTGGGCGTGAGCTGCACCGGGCCGGCCCGGTCCAACCGTTTCGTTTGACATCCTGTTCGTTTTCCATCCGTTTCATCAACCACCCAGCCGGCGCAGCGCGTCGGCCACGCAAGGAGAAACCCCATGAAGTCCATCCAGAAGATGATTGCCGTCGCCGTTTTGTGTATCGTCTCAGCAGCAGCGTCGGCGCAGCAGATGCCGGCCGGCGCAGCGAACGGCGGCGCACGCGTCGAACGTGCGCTCTCGCAGTTGCAGACCCGCTTCGCGAACGCGAACACGACGCACGACGGCAAGCTCACCCGCGAGCAGGCCGCCGCGGGCATGCCGATGGTCGCGCAGCACTTCGACGAGATCGATACGCAGCGCAACGGCTACGTCACGCTCGAGCAGCTCGCCGGCTTCATGCGTCAGCGCATGGCGGCCCGCTGAGCGCGGACCACGCCCGGTCGCGCCACGCACGGAGGCAGCCGATGGAACAGTCCTGCAGGATCGTCGTGCTCGACGACGAGGCGGAGCTGCGCAACATGCTGCAACGCTTCCTCACCGGCCACGGCTTCCAGGTCCGTGCGGTCGCCGACGGCAAGCGGCTCGACCGCCTGCTGCAGCGCGAACCGTACGACCTGCTGGTGCTCGACCTGATGATGGAGCCCGAGGACGGCCTGAGCGTGTGCCGCCGGCTGCGCGCCGAAGGCCACACGCTGCCGATCCTGATGCTCACCGCGAAAGGCGATGCGGCGGACAAGGTGATCGGCCTCGAAACCGGCGCCGACGATTACCTCGCCAAGCCGTTTCTTCCCGACGAACTCGTCGCCCGCGTCCGGGCGCTACTGCGCCGCCAGAAAATGGCGGCCGGCGAGCCGACGGTGACGTCGCAACGGCTGCGCTTCGGCGCCTTCACGTTCGACGTGGGCCAGCAGACGCTGATGCGCAACGACATGCCTGTCGAGATTCATTCGGCGCAGATGCTGCTGTTGCACGCGCTGGGCTCGTCGCCGAACCGCGCCGTGAGCCGCGAAAACCTGCTCGCCCGCGCGCGCGGACGCGATCACGCCGCGCTCGATCGCAGCGTCGACGTGCAGATCCTGCGGCTGCGCCAGATCGTCGAGGACGATCCGGCCAAGCCGCGCTTCATCAAGACGGTCTGGGGCATCGGCTACATGCTGGTGGCCGGCGTCGAATCGTGATGCGACTCCCGCTGCCGCGCTCGCTGCTCGCGCGCAACATCGCGCTGCTGGTCGCGCTCGTCGCGCTGTCGCTCGCCTGTTCGCTTGTCGTGCTGCTGCACTACGTGCAGCGGCCGCGCATCGAGCGGGCGTCGATCATTTTCTCGGACTACGTCCAGTTGCTCGACCGCACGCTCGCCAGCCTGCCGCCCGACACCGGCCGCGCGGTGGTCGCGCAGCTCGGCGGCCGGACCGAGCCGCCGCCCGCCGGGCCGCCGCAGCCGCCGAACCTGGCCGCCTTCTTCCGGACCTGGCAGCGCGACGTGTTCATGCAGGCGCTCGCGCGCCATCTGCCGGCGGAGCTGCCGGCGCGCTGGCAGTCGGGCAACGACGAGCGGCTGTGGATCCGCCTGCATGCCGCCGGCGCGCCGGTCTGGATCTCGTTGCCGATGGCCGCCGATGCGCAGGCGAGCGGCATCACGACCGCCCTCGTGCTGTCGGTCGGGCTCGCGCTGCTCGCCGCGCTGACCGGCTACCTGATCCAGCTCCACCTGAACCGTCCGCTCGACGCGCTGGCACGCGCCGCGCAACGCGTCACGGCCGGCGAGCGGCCGCCGCCGCTGCCGACCGACGGGCCGACCGAAATCGCCGACGTGAGCCGCGCGTTCAACCGGATGGCCGATGCGCTGCAACAGGCGGAAACGACCCGTTCGCTGATGCTGGCCGGCGTGTCGCACGACATCCGCACGCCGCTCACCAAGCTGCGGCTCGCGATCGCGATGGCGCTGCCGCGCGGCACCCACGATGCACTCACCGAATCGGCCGAGCACTACCTGGACCAGATCGACACGATCCTGCAGCAGTTCATGGACTACGCGGGCAGCGGCGAGCGAGAGAGCCCGCAGACCGGCGACCTGAATGCGTTGATCGGCCAGCTCGTCGCGGATTTCGCGGGGCTCGGGCACGAATTCGAATTCGACGAGAGCGACGTGCCGCCGTTCGCATTCCGTCCGATCAGCCTGATGCGGCTGCTGATGAACCTGATGCAGAACGCGGTCGTCTACGGACGGACCGGCCTTGGCGTGCGAACCTGGACCGAACACGGGATCGCGTATGCGGTGGTGTGCGATCGCGGCACCGGCATCCGCGCCGACGAACTCGAACGACTCAAGGCGCCGTTCAGCCGCGGCGCGAACGCGCGCGGCCACTCGGGCGGCACCGGTCTCGGCCTCGCGATCGTCGACCGGATCGCGCGGTTGCACGGCGGCTCGCTGACGTTCCGCGATCGCGACGGCGGCGGCCTGGAGGCCGTCGTCGCGCTGCCGCTCGACGCATCGCATCCGGCCCCCGCAGCGCTTTCCGCTTGATACGCGATGCGCGCCGGCGCATGACATACGTCGACATAATTCCTGCGTGGCGCGTGGCGCCCGATCTCCGCATACTTCGCCTGCGTGTTGCGCAACGGCATGAAACCGCTCCCCCGCCAGCGTCCACGCCCAGCTTCCGATCGTTCGCGTGCCTGAATGCCGCGACAGTATCGGCACCTTCATCCAGGCCACGGAGATCGACATGTCCCTTTCCCTTCACGCACTCGCCGCCCAAGCCAAACGTCTGACCAGTGCCGCGCTGATCGCCGGTTCACTCGTCATGACCGGCTGTGCATCGACTGCAACCTCGACCACGGCCGCGGCGCCGGTGGCGCGCGCGCTGCCGCAGGTTCATGCAGCCGTCGTCTATGTGTCGACGTTCGATGCGAACGCGAACGCCGTGAAGGTCGACGGCGGGATGATCAGCAAGCTCGCGACGGTGATGAGCGGTTCGTCCGCCGACGCGCAACGCCAGCAGACCGCGCTGAAGACGCGCCAGCAACTCGCCGACGCGCTCGTGCGCGAACTTCGCTCGCAGGGCATTCCGGCGCTGCGCGCAGACAACCCGGTGCCGAACGATCGCGACGCGCTGGTCGTCCAGGGCCGGTTCGACACGATCGACGCCGGCAATCGCCGCCGACGCACGCTGATCGGGCTCGGCGCGGGCAAGAGCGAAGTGGGCGCGTCGGTCGCCGTGCTGTTCCAGCCGGCCCACGGCGCGCCGCAACCGCTCGACACGTTCTCCGCCAGCGCGAACAGCGGCCATATGCCGGGCATGGTCGAGACCGCGGGTGTCGGCGCGGTGGCCGGGCGCGTCGCGACGTCGGCGGCCGTCGGTGCCGGCCTGCATGGCGTGTCGGAAGTGAAGCACGACACCATCGCATCGGATACGGACCGCCTCGCCCGCTCGATCGCCAAGCAGTTCGCGGCGAAGAACACGGCGAACGCATGGGTGCTGACGGCGTCGGCAAGCTGATACGCCGGTGCTACGCCGGTACCGCATGCCTGCACGCGCAGGCGGGCGGCCGGGCATAATGCGCGATCACGATGCGCCGCGCGGTGCATCGTGATCGTGCCGGGCCCTTGAGCGGCCCGTGCCGCTTCCGCACCGAAACCCGAACCGCAACCCGTCTATCCCATGCAAGTACTCGTCGTTGGCACCGGCAAGCTGGCAACCGAACTGCTCCGCTCGCATCAGCTCGATCCCGCAATCTGTCACGTGATGCCCTGGTCGGATGGCATGCGAGACGATGCCGGACGTAGTGACGCCCGACGTAGCGACGCCCGATCAATCGTCGTCCATGCCGGCTCCGGCCGCGAGCTGCCCGACGCCATCGCGTTCTGCCGCGCAACGGGTTCGACGCTCATCGAGCTGTCCACCGGCTCCGACCTCGAAACCGGATCGCACGATTTCCCCGTCGTGCTCTGTCCGAACACGAACATCCTGATGCTCAAGTTCATGAGCATGCTGGAAACCAGCGGACATCTGTTTCGCGACTGCAACATCAGCGTGACCGAGTCGCATCAGGCCAGCAAGACGTCCGTACCCGGCACCGCGGTCGACATCGGTCAGTCGCTCGGCGTGCCGGCGCAGGCCATCCGCTCCGTGCGCGACCCCGCCGAGCAGCGCGATGCGTTGCAGATTCCCGACGACCAGCTCGGCCGCCATGCCTTCCACCGGATCCGCATCGAGGACGGCGCATGCAGCCTGCAGTTCGAATCCCGCGTGCATGGCGCATCGCCTTATGCTGACGGCGTGTCGCGCATCGTCGATGCCGTGCGCCAGCGCGATCTCGAACGCCGCCGTTATTCGATCGTCGAGTTCATCCGCAACGGCTGGCTGTAATCGCGCGAACGCACGGCACGGCCGTCGACAGCGCCGACGACCGCACCCACCGTCCACCGCGCGGCCCTCTTCGCCCGCGTTACCCGTCGCCCAGCACCGCCCCGCTCTCCGGCAACGTCGCACCGCCGTCGACGACGATCGTCTGCCCGGTGATGTACGCGGCATCGGCCGACGCGAGAAACAGCATCGCGTTCGCGATGTCCTCCGGCTCGCCCATCCGTGCGAGCGGAATGTCGCGCGCGATCTGCGCGGCGACCGACGCGTCGCCGAGATTGCCGGCGGCAGGCGTGCGAATCATCCCCGGCTCCACGCCGTTGACCGTCACGTTGCGGCGCGCGAGTTCGAGCGCCGCCGCACGGATGAAGCCGTTCACGCCGGCCTTCGATGCCGCGTAATGCGCGAGCCCCGGATAGACGACGCGCGGCCCCGTCACCGACGACGTGACGAGCAGCCGCCCGGCCCCCGCGCGCTCGAACGCGGGCAACGCGGCCTGCGCGAGCCAGAACAGCGCCGACAGGTTGACCGACAGCGTCCGCTCGAGCGTCGGCGCGTCGATCTGCGCAAACGGGGTCAGCGGGAAATACGCGGCGTTGTGCACGACGACGTCGAGCCGCCCGCCGTCGCGCTCGACTGCCGCGACAAGCGCGCAGAGTTCGTCGCGGCTCGCGGCGTCGACGCGATAGGCGCGCGCATCGGCGCCCGCGCTGGAAAGCGCCTCGGCCTGCGCGGCGGCCGCGTCGCCGTCGAGATCGGCGAGTGCGACGAACGCGTCGGATTCCGCGAAACGGCGCGCGATCGCCGCGCCGATCCCCTGCGCGGCGCCCGTGACGAGCACGACCCGCCCGCTGAAATCCGCACGCAGGCGGCCGCTGCCCGGCATCGCGTTCATTGCGCCGCCTCGCCGCCGAGCGGATGCACGGTGTCGTTCAGCACCTGCGCATGCGCGCCGATCGGGAAGTTCGACAGCGAGCCGAAATCGCCGCCCTGATAACCGAAGATCTTGCCGTCGGTCTTGCGCTGCGCGAGATCGATCAGCACGACGCCCAGCGTCGGCACCACTTTCTCGCGCCAGACGAACAGATACAGCTGCTCCGCGATCTTGAAGTAATGGCAGCGATCGACATCGGCCAGCCCGCCTTCGACGCCCAGCAGGCACTGCCACGCATAGAAGTTCTCGTTCAGGTAGATGTGCTCGTAGCATTCGGTCGGGCTGTAGCGGTACATCGTCCGCTTGCCGATCAGTTCGCGCGTCGGCCCGTGCAGCGGGCCCGGCTGCGCATGGCCGCCGAGCGTGCCGTGCCGGAACGCGGCGTCGACGCCCGTCAGCGGCAACCCGCGCGCGACCCGCGTGAACGCGTCGATGTGCGTGTCCGCTTCGGTCGGCAGCGTGCCGATCACCGACGTCCATACGCCGTTGCCGATATCGATCACGAGGCTGACCGACGTCGCGCGCGCCGCCGGGTCGATGTAGTCGACGAAGTACAGTTCATCGCGCAGCCGCGTGACCCGGCACGGCGCATGCCCGCCCGTGTCGGTCGCCGCGTCGCGCCATTGCAGCGCACCCGCCTCGAACGTATAGACGCGCCACGCGCCCGATGCGTCGCCAAGGGCGAGCGACCGCCCCGCGAGTGCGTTCACGGGCGTGAGGATGTTCGCGTCCGGCGCGAAACCGTCCGCGAGTGCGCCCACCTGAATGAATACCGGATCCTGTTGTTCCACTGCCGTCTCCTGCGCAACTTCAGGCCCGGCGGGCCGTGTACGCTGCTCATGTGCACATGGTGGCGGCTGCGCGCGCGGCGCGGTATCGGCCAAAAGGATGAAGGGCGCGCGCCGCCGGAACGCGCTAAAGTGCACGGAATCCGCGTCGCCGACGACGCCAGGAGCACCCATGCACCGTGTCACCCACTACCGACGGACCGACGAAGGCATCGAGGCGATCAGCCTCGAGTCCGATCGCGCGTTTCCGCGGCATGCGCACGATGAATTCGGGGTCGGCGTGATCGTCAGCGGCGCGCATCGGTCATGGAGCGGCCGCGGGCAGGTCGACGCGCTGGCCGGCGACGCGATCATGGTCAATCCCGGCGAAATGCACGACGGCATGCCGATCGACGCCGGCACGGGCCGGCGCTGGCGGATGCTGTACCTCGCACCCGCACTGGTTGCCGGCGTCGCGGCCGAAGAAGGCGTCGGCGGCGTCGAACTCGCGCATCCGGCCGTGCGCGACGCGCGGCTCGCCGCCGCGTTCGGCAGGCTGCATGCCCGCATCGTCGACGGAGAAACATTGCCGCTCGCGCGCGACGAAGCGCTCGTGATGCTGGTCGCCGGGCTGCTGGCGCGGCATTCGAACCGCGCGCTGCCGGCCGCCCGCGTCGCACCGGCGATCCGCGTCGCCCGCGAACGGCTCGATGCGGCGCCCGCCGCCCCCGTTTCGCTGGCGGAACTGGCTGGCCTGAGCGGCGTGAGCCGCTTCCAGTTGCTGCGCGGGTTCGCACGTGAGCTCGGCATCACGCCGCATGCGTATCTGGTGCAGTCGCGCACGCGGCTCGCTCGTGCGCTGCTCGCGAACGGCACGCCGATCGCGGATGCGGCGGCCGAAGCCGGTTTCGCCGATCAGAGCCACCTGACGCGGGCATTCGCGCGCCAGTTCGGGATCACGCCGGGCAGGTTCACGCAGGCCGGGTGACGGGCCTCGTTGTCCGACCGCGCGTCTATCGTGGCGACGCAGGCCGTCGCCGTGGCGCGGCGATGCGGGTTGGTGCAAACAGACGCTGCGGAACCACCGAGCGCCCACGAACGCCGCTGCAATTTCGTTCAAGACGCCCCCGCCGCCGCACGCGATGATGCGGCGCATGAAAACACGACTGATCGGCTATCTCTACCTCGCCGCCGCGATGACCGGCGTCGGCAGCACCGTCATCGCGAGCCGCTTCGCGGCCGGCGGCCTGCCGCCGTTCACGGCCACCGTGCTGCGCTTCCTGATCGCGACCCCGCTGCTGTTCGCGCTGATGCGTGCACAACGGACGCGCTGGCCGCGCATCGGCATGCGCGACGCCGTGCTGCTCGTCGTCCAGGCGGCAGCGGGTGGCGTCGGCTATACGGTGCTACTGATCAGCGGCACGAAGCTGTCGTCGCCGGTCGATGCGGGCGTGATGCTCGGCACGCTGCCGGCGATGTCGACGCTGATCGCGGCCGTCGTGCTGCGCGAGCGGCAGACGCTTCGCGACTGGGGCGCGGCCGCGCTCGCCACCACCGGCGTCCTGTTCGTCACGTTCGCGCCCGGCCAAGCCATGCCGTCGCTGCAAACGCTCGCCGGCGACGCACTGGTGCTCGCCGCCGTCGCATGCGAGGCGGTGTTC
Source organism: Burkholderia sp. JKS000303 (assembly GCF_002563755.1). Lineage (NCBI taxonomy): Bacteria > Pseudomonadati > Pseudomonadota > Betaproteobacteria > Burkholderiales > Burkholderiaceae > Burkholderia > Burkholderia sp. JKS000303. The sequence continues at coordinate 3,241,118 of NZ_PDBZ01000001.1, read as the reverse complement.
ATCCTGCTGAACCGGCGGCTGTCGGCGCCGTTGCCGCCGCTCGCGCTGTCGACGGTGATGTCGGGGCTCGGCTTCGTGCTCGCGCTGGTGCCCGCCGCATTCGAATGGCACGCGGCGGCGACCGGCTGGACGCTCGGCGCTGTTTCGGCAATCGCGTACTACGCGCTGGTGCCGACCGTGCTCGGCTATGTGTGCTGGTATGCGGGTTCTGCGCGGACGACCGGCACCGAAGCCGCGCTGTTCACGGCGATCGCACCCGTCTCGGCCGTGCTGTTCGCCGTCGCGCTGTTCGGCGAGACGCTGGGCGGCACGCGGCTGCTGGGCATCGCACTCGTCATCGCGGGGATGCTGGCAGGCGCCACGCGGCGACGTGAACCGCCGGCGCACGAAACGACAACAGGGTCGGCGTTGCCAGCTCGCCCCGCGGCGTCCTCACCGACCGCCGCCGACTGATCCGCGTCCGGCTTCCCGGCCAGCCCGGCGTCAGCCCGGGCCGTGCCGCGCCATGAATGCAGTGCGCGACATCACGCGACCGCGATCGCCACAACCCGGTCCGGCCAGGTCGCCCCACGCCGACACATGCGTCGCCTCCGACCGCTTGCCCGGCAGCACACCTTCGCCCGCCACGATCCGCGCCGATTGTAGGAATGTGTCCATCCGCGGCAAAACCGTTGCGCCCCATCGCACAAGATGCAATATTCGCGTGGCCGGGCCTTTTGACCACTCTCGAACAATAATTCGCACGTCATGAACAAGAAGGAAGCCAAAACAAGAATCGCGGCGCTGCTGTCCGCGGGCGCGAGGAAAGCCGACGTGCTGGCCGAGCTGGCCGGACACGGCCTCAAGGATCGCGTGCTCGCGCGCCTGATCGCATCGCGCCCCGACCCCGAGCTGTGCAGAAAGAACAAGGTGCATACGTGGATCCTGGTCGGCCTCGGCATCGCGCAACTCGTGATCAGCCTCGCGCTCGCCTACCTGTTCTCCGCCGCCGCCGACCACCTCGGCACGGCGGGCGTACTCGGCAAAGGTCTCGCGGTGCTGTTCGTCGTGCTGACCGTGCCGCTGTCGCTGCTGTTCATCTGGGGCTTCGCGACCCATCGCGTCGGCGCGTATCACGCGTTCATCATTCTGTCGCTGCTGCAACTGCCGAAGACCATTGCCGATCTCGGGCAGGATCCGTCGAGCGCACTGCCGAGCCTCGCGGTGACCGTCGTGCTGGTGGGTTACGTCTGGGTCGTCCGCAACCGGATGTTCCCCGACTTCGGCTGGTTCACGCCGCGCAAGGTCGAAGGCCGCTACGCGTTCGTGGAAGCCGCCTGACGCGGGCGGCAGCCGCACCGCGAACGATAAAAAAGGCGCCGGGCCGCCCCGCACTTGCGGGACGGCCCGGCGCCTTCTGCATTCCGGAACCCGGCAGCTTACTTGGCCTTGTCGGCCGTATCGCTGATCGCCTGACCACCCTTCGAAATATCCTGACCCATGCCTGCAACGGTATTGCAACCGGCGAGCGCGGCGGTCACCACCAGCAGCATTGCAGCAATCGTACGCGTCATTCTCATTCTCCTTCGAATCAACAAGCCCGACCGGGCGAATCGTCTGCGGCGTCGCGCCCTGCGACATGCAGGGCACGGGGCCTGACCTGATTATACGGAGACGGCTGCCGCGCGCCAGTACAAGCCGGCAGGTGTGACACCGGGCAGACAGGCGGTTCGCACAGATTTTCCTTGACTTCGCCGCCCTTCGAACTAATATACGCACCGCGTATATTTTCCACGAGGAGCCGCCGATGACCGTTCCCCAGCAAGCCTTCCTGCGCGACGCGATGCGCCGCCTCAACATGACCCGCGAAGCGTTCGCGAACCGCATCGGCGTGAGCCGCCGTGCGCTGGATACGTGGCTGTTGCCCGACGATTCGCAGGAATCGCGCGGCATGCCCGAGATCGTCGAGCGGTTCGTATCGGAAATCGTCGAGCGCTCGGAACCGGGCGGCGCGAACCATACGCAAAGCGTAGATAAACAGGGGCTCGCGAATCAGTTCCTGTTCGAAGGCAAGCCACAGCTGGTCTCGGTGGACCAGTTCTCGCGGGATTCGGTCGAGGCGCTGTTCCGCGTCGCCGACGTGATGCAGCCGATCGCGCGCCGCCACAAGATTTCGCGCGTGCTCGAAGGCGCCGTGCTCGGCAACCTGTTCTTCGAAGCCAGCACCCGCACGCGTGTGTCGTTCGGCGCGGCGTTCTGCCGGCTCGGCGGCTCGGTGTGCGACACGACCGGCTTCACGTTCTCGTCGATGGCGAAGGGCGAGTCGATCTACGACACGAGTCGCGTGATGGCCGGCTACGTCGACGCGCTCGTGATCCGCCATCCGGAGAAAGGCTCGGTCGCCGAGTTCGCGCGCGCGACCAACCTGCCGGTGATCAACGGCGGCGACGGCCCGGGCGAACATCCGAGCCAGGCGCTGCTCGATCTCTATACGATCCAGCGCGAGTTCTCGCGACTCGGCAAGATCGTCGACGGCGCGCATATCGCGCTCGTCGGCGACCTGAAGTACGGCCGCACCGTGCATTCGCTCGTCAAGCTGCTCGCGCTGTACCGCGGGCTGAAGTTCACGCTCGTGTCGCCGCCGACGCTCGAAATGCCGGCCTACATCATCGACCAGATCGCGACGAACGGCCACGTGATCGAGCAGACGAACGACCTCGCGGCCGGGCTGCGCGGCGCGGACGTCGTCTACGCGACGCGGATCCAGAAAGAGCGCTTCACCGACGAGTCGTTCGAAGGCTACACGCCGGATTTCCAGATCAACCAGGCGCTCGTCGATTCCGCCTGCAAACCCGACACGCTGATCATGCACCCGCTGCCGCGCGACAGCCGGCCCGGTGCGAACGACCTGTCGGTCGACCTGAACCGCGATCCGCGCCTGGCGATCTTCCGGCAAACCGACAACGGCATTCCGGTGCGCATGGCGATCTTCGCGGTGCTGCTCGGCGTCGAGAACCTCGTCCAGCATTCGATGCGCGACGCGACGTGGCGCCCGCCGGCCTACCTCGGGCCGGAAGATGCGGTGTTTCACGGGATCGACTGATCCGCATCCGGTGCCGCGCGGCGGCCCTTGAGACTGCTTCAGTTCAAGGGCCGCGCGCCGAGCCGACGCACACGACGCGCCGCCTTGCACGGCGCGTTTTTCATTTTCGATGCAGGCAACGCAGTGGCGGCCAACCCGGCGTCAGGTGGCCCACGGGTCGATCACGCGCAGGCCGGCTGCCTGGAACGGCGCGACATCGCGCGTGGCCACGATCAGGCCGTTCGCCGCGGCAGTTGCAGCGATGAACCCATCGGCAGGCGCCATCGCGTTGCCCATTGCACGCGCCTTCGCACGAAGGCTCGCATACGCGTGGCTGGCCGCCTCGTCGAACGGCAGGATCCGGCCGCGAAACAACGGCACGACGCGTTGCTCGATGCTTTGGTGCAGCCAGTCTCGCCTGCGCCCGTCCGGCAACGCGGCCACGCCGAATCGCATCTCCGCCAGACTGATCGCGGCAAGAAACAACGTGTCGACGTTCTGCGCGTCGAGCCATTCGATCACGGCCGCACTCGGCTCGCGTCGCAGCGGCTCGGAAATGACGTGGGTATCGACCAGGATCATTCGAAGCGCATCGGATCGGTTGGCGCTTTGTCGCGCTGAACCTCGAAATCGATGCCGCCAGCCTCTCGTCCGATTTCAGCCAGCAGCGTGCCCAGCCTGGTGCGCCCGCCTGGCCGAACGGCTTGCTCGAGAATGTCGCGCACCTCGGCCTCGGTACTACGGCCATGTTGTGCAGCACGGATTCGAAGCGCGCGATGCACCTCGTCGGGCAGATTTCGAACAGTGATCACGGGCATGATGCGCCTCACTACATTTGCTTTCAATGCAGTCATATTATCATCTTGCTGTCATTTTGAACGGATCAAGAGCAACCACTGTAATTCGCCCGCCGCGCCTTTCCCACTCGGCCATTCGGTCATCTCTCCCCCGCCCCGCAAGCCTTCGCGCCTTCCGCCACATTCGTCAACAATTTCCTTACAAATGAGAACAGGAACGCTTCTCATTTAACAAGAAATTACATAGAATGCCACCTGAAAACAAATCGTAATAATTCCCGGCGGCGTGCATCTTTCCGTACCGCGCCGTTTCCGGGCCACACAGCGAGGTCGAAGCGCACCATGAAGTCCCGTCCTGAAGAGCTGAAGCTCGGCAAATTCACCACCCTGTGCAGCGTGCTCGCCGCGAGCCCTGCGTTCGCCGACGGCACGCCGTCGCCCGGCCCGGTCAGCACCGAAGGCCATCTCGCGCCGATCGAGGTCCAGGGGAAGACCGAGCACAGCTACAAGGCCGACTTTTCCGCGTCCGTGAAATTCACCGCGCCGCTCGTCGACACGCCGAAGTCGGTCACCGTGATTCCGCAGGCGCTGATCCAGAGCAGCGGCGCGGCCACCCTGACCGAAGCGCTGCGCACCGTGCCCGGCATCACGTTCGGCGCCGGCGAAGGCGGCAACCCGCTCGGCGATCGCCCGTTCATTCGCGGCTACGACACGCAGGGCAGCATGTTCGTCGACGGGATGCGCGACACGGGCGCGACCACGCGCGAGATCTTCAACACCGAGCGCGTCGAGATCACCAAGGGTTCCGACGGCGCGTACGGCGGCCGCGGCGGCGCGGGCGGCAGCATCAACCTGATCACGAAGGCGCCGCACCTCGGCACGACCGCCGCCGCGAGCGCAGGCCTCGGCACCGACCGCTATCGCCGCTTCACCGCCGACGGCAACTGGCAGTTCGCCGATCACGCCGCGTTCCGCCTGAACCTGATGAGCCACAACAACGACGTCGCCGGCCGCGACGCCGTCAACAACGAGCGCTGGGGCGTCGCGCCGTCCATCGCGTTCGGTCTCGGCACGCCGACGCGCGTGACCGCCAGCTACTACCACCTGTCGACCGACGACCTGCCCGACAGCGGCATTCCGTACTTCTACACGACGTCGAACAAGCCCGCGAACGTCGACACGATCTATCCGGCACCGGTCGACCGCCACAACTTCTACGGGCTGATCGATCGCGACTTCCGCAAGACCACGTCGGACATCAGCACGATCAGGATCGAGCACGACATCACGCCGAACCTGACGGTGCGCAACACCACGCGCTACACGGAATCGACGCAGGACTACATCTGGACGCAGCCCGACGACAGCCAGGGCAACGTGGTCAACGGCAAGGTCTGGCGCCGCAACAACAACCGCGACAGCTCGATCAACAGCCTCGCCAACCTGACCGAGCTGTTCGGCGAATTCCGCACCGGCCCGTTCAAGCACAGCTTCACGACCGGCATCGAGCTGTCACGCGAATGGGGCAAGCGAGATTCGTACACGGTCGCGACCGACAAGGGCACCATCTGCCAGAAAGGCATCGGTGCGCCGTCGGGCTACAACTGCACGAGCCTCTGGTCGCCGAACCCGAACGATCCGTGGGCCGGCTCGATCACGCGCAACAACGACTACGCGCATGCGCGCACCACGACGAAGTCGATCTACGGCTTCGACACGATCGAGATCACGCCGCGCTGGCAGGTCAACGCCGGCGTGCGCGTCGACGACTACTCGACCCGCTTCACCGACACCACGGCGAACGGCGGCAAGACCACCACGCGCGACGACACGCTCGTGAACTGGCAGGCCGGCCTCGTGTTCAAGCCCGCGCAGAACGGCAGCATCTACGCGTCGTATGCGACGTCGTCGACACCCGCCGGCATGCTGCTCGGCGAAGGCAGCGAAACGCAGTCGCTCACGCCGGGCCGCGGCGGCGTCGGCCCGAACGCCGATCAGCTTGCGCCGGAAAAGAACCGCAGCATCGAACTCGGCACGAAGTGGAACGTGCTGAACGACAAGCTGTCGCTGACCGCCGCGCTGTTCCAGATCGACACGACGAATGCACGCGTGACGCTGCCGAACAACGAGTACGCGATGGTCGGCAACAAGCGCGTGCAGGGTCTCGAACTCGGCGTCGCCGGCCAGATCACCAAACAGTGGCAAGTGTTCGGCGGCTATACGTACATGAAGAGCGCGCTGCGCGACAACGGCAAGGACACCGCGAACGACGGCCACCGGTTCCCGAACACGCCGAAGCACAGCCTGACGATGTGGTCGAACTACGACGTGACGCCGAAGTTCACCGTCGGCGGCGGCGCGTTCTACATGTCGGAAGTGTTCGGCGATCCGGCAAACCTGCGGGCCGTGCCGTCGTACTGGCGCTTCGATGCGATGGCGCAGTACCGGATCAACAAGAAGCTCGACCTGCAGCTGAACGTGAACAACCTGTTCAACCGCACGTACTTCGATCAGGCGTATCCGGCGCACTACGCGTCGATCGCGCCGGGCCGCTCGGCGTTCGTCACGCTGAACGCGCGCTACTGATCAATGGAAGCCGTCTCGCTGAAGGCCCTCGCGTCGGTGTCGCCGGGCACGATCGCCGAGATCCTCGCCGGGCCGCCCGAGCGCGCCGCCGCGTGGGTCGCTGCGGCCGCCGACAACGGCATCGTCGACGCGCAGGCCGTCTACGGACAGTACCTGCTCGACGGGCGCGGCGTCGCGCGCGATCCGGCCGCCGCGTTCGGCTGGTTCGGGCACGCGGCGCGCGCCGGGCACCCGATGGCGATGAACATGCTCGGCCGCTGCTACGAGTTCGGCTGGGGCACGGCCGCCTGCGCACCGGTGGCCGTGTACTGGTATCGGCTGGCCGCGCAGGCCGGGCTCGATTGGGGCATGTACAACTACGCGACGGCGCTCGCGCTCGGCAATGGCGTCGACGAGAACCGCGCCGACGCCCTCGACTGGTTTCGCCGCGCGGCCGCGCTCGGTCATGCGAAATCGATCAACCTGATCGGCGGTTTCTACGAGGACGGCTGGGTCGTCCCCGTCGACGCCGAGGCCGCGTTCGACCACTATCGTCGCGCGGCCGAGGCCGGCGACTTCCGCGGCCAGTTCAACTATGCGCGACTGCTCGCGGCGCGCGGGCGCATCGACGAAGCGCTCGGGTGGCTCGCGCACGTGCCGGCCACCGCTACCCCGGCATTCGTCGCGAAGATGCGCGCGTATCTCGCGTCGTCGCCGCTCGATGCGTTTCGCGCGGCCGCGCTGCGGCTGCCGTCTCACGAGATGGAATTCGAATCATGATGCTTCATGTCCCTGGCGTGCTGACGCACGCGCAGGTCGCGCAATGCCGTGAGTTGCTCGATGCCGCCGACTGGGTCGACGGCAACGCGACGTCCGGCGCGCAGTCGGCGCTTGCCAAACGCAACCGGCAATTGCCGGAAGATTCGCCCATCGCGCGCGCGGTCGGCGATGCGATCCAGGATGCGCTGGCGCGTCATGCGCTGTTCTTTTCAGCGGCGCTGCCGTTGAAGGTGTTTCCGCCGCTGTTCAATCGCTATGAAGGCGGCGAGACGTTCGGCACGCACGTCGACAATGCGATCCGGCTGCTGCGCGGCACGGATTTTCGCGTGCGCAGCGATCTGTCGGCGACGCTGTTTCTCGAGGAGCCGGATGCGTACGACGGTGGCGAGCTGTGCGTCGAAGATACGTATGGCGTGCATCGCGCGAAGCTGCCGGCGGGCGATCTCGTGCTGTATCCGGCGTCGAGCCTGCATCACGTGACGCCGGTCACGCGCGGCGAGCGCGTCGCGTCGTTCTTCTGGATTCAAAGCATGGTGCGCGACGACGGCGACCGCACGCTGCTGTTCCAGCTCGATATGCAGATTCAGGCGCTTTCCGCCGAGAAAGGCGCGAAGGATCCGATGGTCATTGCGCTGACGGGGATTTATCACAACCTGTTGAGGAAGTGGGCGGATGCGTGATGGGCATCCACCATCCGACCTCACCGGCACCCAGGTTCAATGGGGGCTACTCGCCTTCTCCACAGCGGGAATGTAGCCGGAGTAGCCATCCCGGTAAGTTCGTTCCCCGGCACTCGTATAGCTGATAATCTGATCCTTCGGGATAGTCACACGCACGCAAGCCAGATTGTCGCCGCTCACAATCACTCCAGAATCCGTAGCGCCGCTGGTATCGACGGTGTTCGACGCGATTATGGTGCTGGCACCAACGGCCTGCTCGGCACGCTGTGTAACCGCCCTATCGTCGGACCTGGCGGTCTTCTCGACGACTCGCTGCAGTTGATCGAGCAACCGCTGATCACAACCGACCTGGCGCTGACGCGATACGGCGTCGGCAATCGAGGGCGTTAACACCAAGGTCTGCACCGACGCAATCGAATTCCCCTTGTCGACAAGCGTCGTAACAACCGCCATCGAAGCAGGCGTCTCCCCGCGACGCAATTTGCCCGAACGCATGGGCTTCGTTCCGTTGGGATCGGTTTTCGCCGCCGTAGGTCCGTTGACCATACCAGTTGCCTGCGGCCTAACGCGCAGCAGGAGTTCGATCGCCATCGAAGATCCCAGGCGATTGACGATGTTGACATGCGTCAGCGTAATTGAACTATCCTTTTCCGCAGCACATCTGATGCCGAATGGCGCCAGCATCGCGCATTGCTGACCGGACAATGCCATGCTCGACGCGTGTCTGTTTCCGAAGCCGAGCGTCGTGACGAGCATGCGGGGAAAGAGCATCGGATCCTGTGCACTCACGGGTATCATGAAAAACATGACCGCGGCCGCCATGGCACCTAAACTGACACGATCCTTCCAACCGCGCGTCGAAAAGGCCGCCCAATTCAAGACACTCAGTAGCGCTATCGCCATGAACAATATTTGCGAGTGATCCTTGGCGTTGATCATACCGACCAAAAAAATGGTAAATACCAAGACCAACGACGTAAAAAAAGAAAATACGATCGTTATGCATACTTTAGCCACGGTCAACCGAGACGGACCGCACCGGTCCAGGGCTTGACCCGACATCCCGGCTGACGGTGCGACACCGTACACGGATCTCCGCCGAAAGAAAGATCGCGCCGCCCATATCGAACCGACGAAGGCGGCAGCAATCACCACGATCGCCAACGGCAACCAAGTGCCTTTCAGTAATCGATCGAGTTCGATATGACGAGCCAACCATGATCCGGCCGTCAGTAGTGAAATAGCAATCAGGATCGCACTGAAACCGCGCAATCCACTCCGATACGCCCGGTTTGACACGCTGAAGCGCTGGCCCTTCGGACGACGCAATATCCACCAAGTGCACCATGACGCGCCCAGTGCGACCAGCAACGTGCCTGCCGCGATCCAGGCATGCGGACCCAACCAGTCGATGCAATGGCTTGCGACCGAACCCAGCGCCGAGACTGCAAAGACGAGCGGATGAAGTCCTGATTGCTGCGCCGGATCGACCAGTGTCGCGTCGCAATGCGCGGCAAGCTGCAACTCTCCGAGTACCGCTCCGCCAAAAGCGATGGCACTCCACAATACTTTCGTCCATTGACTCTCCGTGACGGCATGATTGTCGAGCAACAGCCCTATCAACGCCCCGTAGGTGAGCAGATAAGCGACGACGGTAAGCCAGTTCAGCGCCGGACTGGTCCAGTACACGAATACTGACGTCAACGCTTCTGCCCATATCAACCCCGCCAGCATTGTCGCAAGCACGATGAAGCGTCCTCGCAACAAGCTGTTTCGGACATGCTGGTTCCATGATGGCGGCCCCATCTCGCCTCCGGAAAGCGCATGCTTGTCGTCGTAAAACTGATTCAGGGCGGCACTTGCGGCGAACCCTGCAAGCAGGAGATAAGTGGCAAACAATCCCAGCAAGCCGATCTCGACCACGAACGTGGCGATGAGTGTGCCCGTCAGATCCGTTAGAGAGAATTCCGGAAGCTGGTCGACGCTGACCGAAAACAGTAGCAGCGGCGCACCTCCAAGCGAAAGCGCGAGCAGCGACAGAAGCGTAAAAGGATGTTCACCGAAGATTTTCCAGAATCGCTTGCGCAACGTTTTCATAGTTGGATATTGTTTGTGATTGACGCAAATCCGCCCCTGCGTCCCTCTCTCAGTCGGGACCTGCGTTGCAAGAGCAGGATTCTGCATTTTACCGAACACGGATCGCGCCCCCGCACCGAAACACAGCAGTCGCCGACCCCAACTGATTGCTTGCACCGACCCAGCGCCCAGCCTAAAATGACCATCGTCAAATGACCATGCTCATATCATGATGCCGCACGCTCCCGTCTCGAAATCCGAATTCAAGGCTCGCGCGCTTGAATACTTCCGCCTCGTCGAAGCGTCGGGCGAAAGCCTCATCGTCACCGACCACGGCAAGCCGACGCTGGAAATCCGGCCATACCGCGCACGCGAAGCCCAGCCATTGGATATATTGCGCGGCTCGGTCATGCGCTACGACAATCCTCTTGATCCGATTGCGGAAGATGATTGGGAGGCGTCGCAGTGATCGTGCTGGATACACATGCATTGGTGTGGTGGGTGGCGGGCGATCCGTCGCTCAGCAAGAAGGCCCGCAGCGCGATCGATCGTGCTCGCGCAGAAGGCACGATCGCCGCATCCGCGATTTCCGCATGGGAAATCGCGATGCTGGTGCGCAATGATCGTCTTGCTCTGACGATGGATGTCGACGCATGGCTCGCCACCGTCGCGCAGATCGACGGCATGCGCTTCGTGCCCGTCGACGCCGACATCGCCGCGAAGTCCACCGACCTGCCCGGCACCTTCCACAAGGATCCGGCCGACCGCATGATCGTCGCTACCGCGCGGCGGCTTGGTGCGCCGCTCGTCACCCGCGACGAAAAAATCCGCGCATACGCGCACGTCAAGACGCTCTGGTAATCCACGCATCACCGGGAGCGGGACTGCAACAGGCTTGCATCAGGATTCAGGCCCGCCGGCGATTCGTCTGACCAGGCGAAACCGGTCTCGGCCCCCGCCCACCGACATTCTTTCCGAAGACCCCATCCACGCATCGGTAACATCCGGACTTGCCGATCCCCGCCCGCTCCCGCACAATCGGGCCACCTGCCTCCCTCCCCCCGCGCCGATGTCCTATGCGTCACTCGCCACCGGCGTCCTGCTCGCCGGCGGCCTCGGTCAACGCTTCGACCCGACCGGTCTGCAAAGCAAGCTGCTCGCGCGGTTGCCCGACGGCACGCCAGTCGCGGTCGCGGCCGCCCGCCATCTCGCGGCGGCCACGGCCGACGTGATCGCCGTCGTGCGTCCCGGCGCCGAAAAACTCGCGATTCTGCTGAACGAAGCCGGCTGCCAGGTCGTCTATGCACCCGACGCGACGCGCGGGATGGGTGCAAGCCTTGCCGCGGGCGTGCGCACGACGCCGGAAGCAACCGGCTGGCTGGTCGCGCTCGCCGACATGCCGTGGATCGCGGCATCCACCTACGAAGTGCTCACGCGCGCGCTCGATGCCGACGACGCGTCGATCGTCGCCCCGGTGCACCAAGGCGTGCGCGGTCATCCGGTCGGCTTCGCCGCCCGCCATTACGACGCGCTGGCCGCGCTCGATGGCGATACGGGCGCCCGCACGCTCTTTGCCAGCGCCCCGGTGAACCTGCTCGACGTCGACGACCCCGGCATCCTGCGCGACGTCGATACGCCGGCGGATCTGCGCTGACGCCGGCCGCACTGGCCGCCTCGATCGCGCCGGCCGCAACGCGCATCGCGCATGCCCGTTGGTCACGCGCTTAGGCGCGATACCCGCGGAGACGCGAATATCACCGGCAATTCGCATGCTGCGGCGAGATTCCCGCTGCAAACGCGCGCCCGATTGCCTATAACGAAGACGAGGCGCGCCGCGCCACCGCCGTCACGCATTGCGCGAGTTCTCCATGGACCACACGACACCGATGCCGGAGCCCCCGGCCGACCCGAATCGCGATCCGGAAGACGACCCGTTGTCGCCGCCGCCGCCGGGACATCCCCACGACAACCCGCAGCAACCGGACGGACCACCGAGCAAGGATCCGGTCTAACTGGGCGCCTGCGTTCGGCTGCGCTGCCGACATGCGCGCGCTTCGCCGGGCGGCGATCCGTCGCCGTGACGACGCCGTACAAGCGCCGGCCGCCGCGCCGCCGAACCGCGCCCGATCGACTCCGATGCCGAGCTGACGACCGAGCGCGCATCGCCCGCCTTCTGCATAGCGCCCCGCAGAATTGCCGCGCACATTGCGTGATGGCTGCACCGCGCATGCCCGGAACGACCGCGCGACGAAAGCCGCTTCCGCAGTTACCCCGCCGCGCGTTCCCGCGCGACACGCACCTCGTACGTCTTCAGATGGTTGTACGCGATCCGCAGCAGCGAAAACGCATCCGCCGACTGCGGATCGCGGCGCGCAAGCAGGTCGCCAATCACGTGATCGGCCTCGACCCGCGCATGGTTCTCGACGTCGCGCAGCATCGAAGCGGTCAGCGGCGACGGCGTCAGCACCATCCGCTGCATCCGCTCGATCGCCACCGGGTCGGGCCGGTGCCCGTTGTGCGCGGCAATCGAGCTGCATTCGTCGAGCATCGTCTCGAGCAGGCGGCGGCCGTCCGGCGCCGCGAGGATGTCGCCGATCGAGCCGCGAAACAGCGACGTGCTCGCCGCAAGCGTCGCGAGGAACACCCACTTCTCCCACATGCGCGCGGCGATGTCGTCGCTGAGCGTGGCATCGAAGCCCGCGCCGCCTAGCACGTCGGCCAGCGCGCGCACGCGCGCCGATTCGCCGCCGGCGAGTTCGCCGAACGACACCCCGTGCGTGTCGTTCAGGTGCACGATCCGCTGCTCGCGATCGAGCGTGGCCGCGATCACGCACAGGCCGCCCAGCACCTGCGCGGCGCCGAAGCGGTCGCGCAGCACGTCGAGATGGCGCATCCCGTTGAGCATCGGCAGGATCAGCGTCGACGGCCCGACGAACGGCGCGAACGATGCGATCGCATCGTCGAGGCTGTACGCCTTGCAGCTCAGCAGCACAAGGTCGAACGGCGCGGCCGTATCGGTCGCGCGTACGGTCTGCACGTTCGCGAGCGTCAGGTCGCCGCGCGGGCTGCGAATCAGCAGCCCGTCGCGCGCGAGCGCGGCCGCGCGGCCATCGCGCACCAGGAACGTCACGTCGCGCCCCGCCGCCGCAAGCCGGCCGCCGAAATATCCGCCGACCGCGCCGGCCCCTACCACCAGAATCCGCATCGTTGCCTCCTTTCGGTTTCATTCGGCGTCGCCACCCGCGCCCGGCCTCCCGGGCGAACAGCGCAACCGCCATCGTCCGACAGTATAGCGACGCTCAATATGTATATGCATAGATGCCCGTACCGCGCTCGATGGCATTGCGGTGGTGCGACGTCTAAGGGATTTCCCGCCTACGGCGGCGTTCGTTGCGCGCCGTCAAAGACTTATCCCGCCACGCCGTTCCGGCGCGCTCGTTCGACCGACCGACCTCATTCACCATGCGCACCCTCTCCCTGAACCAGAAACTTGCTTCGATGATCGTCATCCTGTGGCTCGGCCTGCTCGTGATCGCCGGCATCGGCGCATGGCAGACCCGCGCGGCGATGATCACCGATCGCCGCGACCAGCTTGCGACACTGGTGGCGCAGGCCACGAGCGTCGCCGACCACTACTACAAGCTATCGCAGCAGAACGCGCTGCCGGAAGCCGAAGCGAAGCAGAAGGCGCTCGATGCGATCGCCGCGATGCGCTACGGCACCGACGGCTACATCTCGATCAACGACTCGAAGCCGGTGATCGTCATGCATCCGATCAAGACCGAACTCGACGGCAAGGACGTGTCGAATTTCGCGGATCCGAACGGCAAGCATCTGTTCGTCGAAATCGTGAAGGCCGGCAACGCGGAAGGCGGCAAGGGCTTCGTCGAATATCTGTGGCCGAAGCCGGGCGCCGACAAGCCGCAGGACAAGACCAGCGCGGTGCAACGCTTCGCCCCGTGGGACTGGTATCTCGTGACGGGCATGTACATGAACGACGTGCGCTCCGCCGTGCTCGCGAGCATCGGCCGCTGGCTCGCGATGACGGCCGTGCTCGGCGCGGTCGCGACCGCCGTGATGGTGCTCGTGCTGAGAAGCGTGCGCGCCAGCCTCGGCGGCGAGCTCGAAGTCGCGCTCGACACCGCGCAACGCATCGCGCAGGGCGACCTGACCGCGCGCGTGAACGTGAAGCATGACGATCGCGGCAGCCTGCTGCATGCGTTGCACATGATGCAGGGCGGACTGATCGACATGGTGTCGCGCGTCCGGATGGGTACCGAGAACATCAACGTCGGCGCAAGCGAAATCGCGTCGGGCAACACGGACCTGTCGCAGCGCACCGAGGAACAGGCGGCCGCGCTCGTGCAGACCGCATCGAGCATGGACCAGATGACCGCGAACGTGAAGCAGAACGCCGAAAGCGCCGCACAGGCCGCGACCCTCGCCGACCAGGCGGCGCAAGTCGCGACGCGCGGCAGCGCGGTGGTGGACGATGTCGTGCGCACGATGAACGAAATCACCGACCGCTCGCACAAGATCGGCGACATCATCGGCGTGATCGACGGCATCGCGTTCCAGACCAACATCCTCGCGCTGAATGCGGCCGTCGAGGCGGCGCGTGCCGGCGAACAGGGCCGCGGCTTCGCGGTAGTCGCGGCCGAAGTGCGCTCGCTCGCGCAACGCTCGGCGACGGCCGCGAAGGAAATCAAGTCGCTGATCGTGTCGTCGAACGAGACGGTCGAGCACGGCGCGACGCTCGTCACGCATGCAGGCGAGACGATGGCCGAGATCGTGCAGTCGGTGCGGCGCGTGAACGAGATCCTCGACGAGATCAGTCATGCGTCGCGCGAGCAGAGCTCGGGAATCGAACAGGTCAATCGCGCGGTGGGCGAGATGGACCAGGTCACGCAACAGAACGCGGCGCTCGTCGAGGAAGCCGCGGCCGCCGCGCATTCGCTGCGCGATCAGGCCGAAACGTTGCGGGACGCCGTCACGCGGTTCGCGCTGCCGGCCTGACGGTATCGGCCTGGCATCGTTCGGGCCGCCCACGCCGTGGGTCGGCTCTCCGATGCCGGGCGCCCCGCCCGGTCGTTTTCGTTCAGATACGCCCGGAATCCGCAAGCAAGGAAATCAACGCCGCACCGCAGGAAGTCTTGTGTCCGTCGAATGCGGCGGCACGGCCTTCGACGTTGAAATTCGGGTCGCCTTCGACGATGGTGCACTTGCCGTGAACCAGGCACGAACACGTGTCGCCCACCCGGATAATTCCACGCATATATCCTCCTTTGGATGATTTGCGCGGCGGTTGCGTGCGCATGCAACGCGATCGCCGCGCTGGTCTGCCTCACCACGAATAGCCCTGCATTCCGTAATCGACGTCGTATCGGCGGCCCCACCATGGGAGGTACGCGTTGTTTCCGCCGCGTGCGCGGAACCAGTCCTTGGTCGGATCGATCGGTGTGAGCTTCGACGGCGGCATGACGACAACCGCGACGGGATGTTCGGGATCGGTCGTGCCGGCGACGAGTGCGTTGCCGCCGTAGTGATTGACGCGGCCGATCGCGAGCGCCACGTTCGTCAATGCGCTGCCGGTTCCCATGTCGCCAAGCAGTCCGGCCGTGTTGAAGGTCTGCTTCATGTAGTCGTATTCCGGAAGGGTTTCGGTCAACGTTCGTGTGAGCGAAACAAGGCGTGACGACGATGTGTCGCTGGGTTTACACGTCGCGGCCACGTAGTGATCAGTGTTTTCAAATCACACCCCCGACCTTCAGATAGAGCTCGCCTTCGCGTTCATCCGTGATCGCGTCGGGAATCTCGCCTTCGCTATTCTCGGCATGTACCCACTCGTGCATCGGCATTCGGTCCAGATTTCCTGATTCAAAATACTTGACGTACTTCTTGTTCGGATCAGTTTCGGGAATCCCGTCCCCCATCCGCCAGTCCGCCTGAATGCGTAGCGATTTGAGTTGCTTCTCCGTCAGGTAGCACCGCCCCACGGCTACGTCATATGCAAGCACCTTTTCAGCGTGTTCGGGATTGGTCATCGTCGTCGAGTGGTTCGTCGGGCTATTGGTCGCGCCGCGATCGAGCCAGTCGACGATCTGCTTGTCGCGCCATTCCTTGTAGCCTTCTGGCATTTCGCTTTTGCCGTCCTCACCAATCACATGCCCATCGCGATCGAGCCATTCGGTGTTCAGCGTGCGGCGCGCCTCCATCCGCATCAACGCGCGATCCTCGTAGCGCTGCCCGGCTTCGGTTGCTGCCGTACCTTGGGCCATGCTGTCCTCGTTCTTTGCCTTGTATTGGTCGTATGGATCGTCCGCGCGCTTATCCGCATCGGCCTTGCTCGCGTCACGCCATGCAGCAGGTGGATCGTTGCCTTCGTTGAAGTCGCTTACTGCGTCACCGTCCTTCGTTTCGACAGGCTTGCCGAATCGCAAGGCCCTGGGCGGGAATGGATCGTCCAGCGCCGGTGCATCCGCTACGACCGTCCATCCCTTCGGCGGATCGGCATTTACACGGAGCATGTTCAATGCCGAGCTGATGCCGGTCACGACGAACATGAGCGGGGCAGTTGCCAGCGTCGCCGCTATCCCCCAAACACTCTCGTTGCCTTTGACTGCACCGATCAAATTGAATTTGGCCGGCGGCGAGGGCGGGTACCAGAAACCCGATTTCGTTCCTTGCTTGCCATGCCGCCAGTCATCCTCCCAATACCGATAGGGTTTCTGTACGCCGACGGGGAAGCCGGATGCGAACACGCGCTGCGTCAGGACACCGGCAGCGCTGATGTCGTCCAACTCGTGCTTGCTGATCCCGCGCCAGCCGATGCCTTGAACCGTCACCGCCGAAATCACCTGATCGTGCGGACAGCAATACGCTGTGACGCGGCCATACGTCGATCCATTCAAGCCGTGCCGATCGCGGTCCTCTTGCGCGGCATAGGACCGGTTGCTCGTCGGCGAGATCCGCTTGTTTTTCATGTCTTCATCAACCTTTTCCACTGGCTGTTCGAAGTCTTTTCGGGCGCCGATGATCGACAGGAACTTGCCGAAGGTTTTGGTGCGCGCGGCGTAGCTTTGCCGTCCACGATGACCGCTCGCGTCTTTCGTCGCGCGTTGCGACCACGTATCCATGAACGTGTCGGATTTGTACGGACCGTCTGCATTCGCGAGGCTGTACGGCGCATTCGCCAGCACATAGGCGTCCGCTACGCAGTGTCCCGTGCGTCCCCACGGATCTTCGACATCGGGGAATGCGTCGCCGAAGAACGCTGCTGTGAGGCCGACGATATTGCCTTGGCTATGGCATACGACAGTAATCGGTACGTCGGCCTGCATCTGGCGGATCGACTCGATCAATTTGGCCAATCGCAAGGCTGCGAGCACGCCATACGCACGGGGCGGCGCACGATACAGCGGCCGATTGGTCGGATTGATGCCTTGCACCGTCATCCAGCCCATCGTCCGATCATCCAGACCGCCGTGCCAAAGATCGGGTAGGCTCGAACAGCCGTTCGTGAACGGACCACCACCCCAATAGTCCTTCTCGTTCAGAAAGATCTTGTCGCCGTACTCTTTGAGTTCTTCGCCAGTGGCCCGATAACCCCACCGAAAGTGAATGACAGGCGAAAACGACGGATCCGGTTTGATGTAGTTGTCTGCCAGCAAATCCGGATTCAGAAACCCATCCGGCGTCACGCTCTCCGTGTACTTCGCCGGCGTCAATTGCCCGGCTTCGATACCGTGATACATCAATTGATCATCGAGCCGCCCGAGCCGGCGATTGAGCCCTTTGCACAGCCCTTCTTCCGTCGCATCGAACCATTCGCCTTCGGAGTTCACGCCATGCACGAAGATCACAATCCCGGGCAAGGGCATCTGCTTGATACAGATAAGTCGTATGCCCTTCACGAACCTCGTCACCCCTTCGACACGGCCGACGATGATCGGCGGCGGTTCGGGGCGTGGCGCAGGTGCGTCAGGTGTAGCGCTCTGAGTAGCGGGTTCGTCAGTGGGCGCGTCCGCTACCGGCCGCGAATCGAGAAATGAATCGGTCATTCAGACTCCTGCACGTGCTTATATGTTTTTCTTGAGGAACTGCACCGCCAGCCTCTCGAACTCGTCGGTATCGACCGCCGGCAGTTCACCCGCCGAGTCGGTCGTCAAATTCGACAATGCACTGGAGGCTGTTTGAATCCGCCCGTCGAAGCCCGGCTCTGCGTCACCATCCGAGGCACGGATCAGCTTCGGCACGCGATCAAGTGAGGCCTGACCGAAGTTAGGCATGTCCACATCCATACTCGCCGCCCCACCCCACGCATGCCCCGCCGACTTCACCGTAAAAGTCCCCGGACACCCCAACTCGATATCGCCACCGCGCAGCTTCAGATACGCGCCCCCTGACGTCACGAACACGACTTCCTCACTCGCCGTGCCGGTCAGCTTTCCGCCAGCCGCGGTCAATTGAATGTTCTTCGCCGAATCGACTTGCGTATCGTCGTTCTGCGACTGAATCGTCACCTTCCCGCGATTCGCGATCGCCGACACGCCATCGCTGTGCGCGAACATCGCGACCCCGCGACCGGCATGCAGATTGATGCGCTCGCCGCTCGCGACCTGTACGTGCCGCTGCGCGATCTGATCGATGTTCTCGCCCGCATACATCACATGCGTTTTCGGCGTGACGTTGAGCGACCCCGACTGCGCGCCGAACGCCATCAACGCGGACGCATCGTCGCCCTCGCCGCGCTGCGCGCCGCCGGGCGTCCAGTGTCGAAACGCGTCGGCGATGCCGTCCTGCCCCGCGGCATCGGCAGCCCGCCCGCCGTGCTCGCCGGCATAGTCGCCGAGCGACTTGAAGAGCTCGGTGCATTGATCGAGCAATCGGATCAATTCGTCGCGATCAAGCTGACCGCCCGCCGCCCGTGCACGCGCATAGGTCGACAGCAAAATGCCGCGGGCCGCACGCAACGCCGCAGCGGCATCGGTGCGCAGTTCCGCCCCCTCGCCCCGATCGCTTCCGTGCCCACCGTCGCGCGGCTGCGTCAGATAGCCGAGGTTCAATTGGGTATGCGCGTGTTCGCTCGCCAACTGTGCGGAAATTTGCGACGGGGTATCGTCGAGACGAAGCTGGTTATGACGCCGGCCCTTGATTTCCCGGGTCTTGATGCCGGACAGGTAGCGATTGCCGGGCAGCGCGCCGGTATCGCTGAAAGTCGCGGGCGGGTTCGCACCGTTGCTCAACACCCCGACGATCAGCAGCCGGTCGGGGTCGCCCGACAGACATCCCAACAGCACTTCCATACCGACCCGCGGCAGGAAAAGCGCACCGAAGCCGTTGCCCGCGAGGCTGGCCCCGACGCGAACGGGTGCACTGTCGCCGGCCGAATCGTTCGTTCCGGCGCCGTCCGCGTGCGCATGGTCCGCCGGATCGAAGCCGTGTATGCGCACGCGCACGCGGCCGGCCTCGTCGCAAAACACTTCCTCGCCCTCGGTGCCGACGATCGTGCCGGTCAGCAGGTGAACCGGCGGCACATCGCGTGTCGGATCGTAGGCGGGCTTGAGCGGCACGCCACGCCGCACGCACGTGAAGCGGTTCTCGTAGCGGGTGTCCGCGTGCGCCGATCCGTCGACCGGTGTCAGAGAAGCGGTTTGCGCGAGGTTCAGGCTCGCCGCGAAGAGTTCGCTCGCGCGCCCTGTCAGATGCTTCGGCAGGTTGTTCAGGATCTCGTGCCGGACCGATGTGACGACGAACTGGCGACGATCGACCGGCTTCATGTCGAGCTCGGGATCGCCCGTCAGCGTGAACCAGTGACCGACCGGCAAATCGCGCACGCTGCTGATCCCGTCGTAACGTTCGGCTTCGAACTGGTGCGCCAGTATCCGGTCGCGCGTGATGCGGTCGTGATCGCGCCATGAATCGCCGACGTGCGGAATGTCGATCGCGACGTCGGTCAGGAGCTGCGCGAGGTCGTTCCCCGCTTCGCCCTGGTTGAGACCGGTGACGGCCGTGGAATCGTCCGCACAGGCCGTCTTGTAATCCCAGGACGAACGGCGCACCTTGCCGGACGACAGGCTTTGGCCGCGCGCGAACAGCGTCACGGTGTCACGTTGTCCAACTGCGGCGTCGCGCGGCTGAAGGCGCAGCGTACCGGCCGGTGCTTCCGTCACGCGATACGGGTCATCGCAGAATATGAGCGTATGCGTCGGCCGCTCGCCGCCCCGGCCAGCCTTCGCGAAGACCGTGATGCCCTCCCGGCGCAGCAGACGCCGGATGAAACGTGCGTCGGACTCGTTGACCTGCCGCGTGAGTTCGCGCACCGGATAGCGTTCGGCCTCCAATCCCGACAGGTCGAAGTCGAATGCACGCGCGAGCGCGACGCTGCGCAGCTTCCACTCGTTCATCAGCGTGGCCAGGATTTCCGTCACGCTGCACGCCCGGAACACGCGGGCGTTGGTACGGCGATCCATCAACGACAGCGCATCGCACACGTGCAGTTGATACACGGTCAGTTCGCCGTCGGATTGACCGCTCCGCACTTCGCGCACGATCGCGTTGATCGTCCGTACGCCGCCCCGATCGGTCGTCAGCCGGACCGACACCGGCAGGCCGAGAAACAGCGCAGGTGACAAATGATCGTGGGTGGACACGCAGGTCAGCGTGCCGTCGATGCCCGACATCAGCCCTTCGCTGATGTCCGCGTGGTGAAGCGCCAGCAGATGGCCGACCGCGCGTTGCGCCTGCCCGAAATGAAGGGCGACCGGCCGCCGGTTCAAGTCGCCCAGACCGGACGCAAAAAGCCGGAATGCGGTTGCTGTCGACATCGCCATGCTCTCGTCATGCTTGCTTCCGGCCACGTCTATTGCACCCCGCCCGACCAGACCGCCGCCCTGTTGCCGGCGAACCCGAGCCCGGCCGCCCGCTGGACCAGCTCGATATCGTTGGTCACGCCGAGCTTCTTCATCGCGCTGATCTTCTGCGCACTGACCGTCTGCTTGCCCTTGTTCAGCCGCTGTGCGATCGTCTTGATCGGAACGCCGGCCAGATACAGGCGAATCACCTCGATCTCGCGCGCCGACAGCTTCACCGGCTGATGGTCGGGTTCGGCGAGCGACTCGAGCGCGCGCCGCACGAGCGGCGACAGATAATGCCCGCCGCTGTAGCTCGAATGGATCGCGGTCAAGATGTGGCCGACTTCGTCGAACTTGCTGACGAGGCTGGCACCGCCTTGCGCGAGGATCGAGCGGAAGATCACCGGATTCTCGTTGCCGACCAGCGCGACGATGCCGACGTTCGGGCGCATGCGCCGCAGCCATTCGAACAGCGCGAGGCCATCCATCTGCCTGTCGGCTCGGATCGAATAGTCGACCAGTGCGATATCGCATTCGATGCTGCCGAGCGCCGCGGCGAGTTCGCCCGGGGACCGATAGACGCCGACGAGATCGATCGCGCACGCGTCGACGGCGAGGTGTTCCATGCCCGCCAGCGTCAACGGCCAGTCGTACGCGAAAACGGTGCGAATACTGAATTTCCCCATGCGCAGTTCCAGAAAGTTCGCCTGGCCGCGTAGCGCGGAATGCGCGCGCAGCCGGATCGGCGTTGAATCGACAAGCAAGATATTTTTATCTCGATCGTTATTCTATGAAGCCATGCGCGGCAGGGATATCTGACGACGTATAGGACAGCCTTCAGGAACGTAAGACGAGTTTGATATTTGCGCCGATTCGCTCGTTCGGCGGTAACCGGAGTCGGCCGGACGGCCAGCGTTGGAGGCCCCGCGGGCCGCATGGCCGGCCCGCGGGGTAAAATTGCCCCCTTTGCATGCCATTCCGGGCAACCGGCCGTCGGCAGTGCGCCGGTCCCGGCCGCGCGCCGCGCCCGCCGGCAGCCCGAACGCCCGTTTCTCCCATGACCGAATCCGACCTGCAATCCGACGACACCTCCATCCACGAAAGCGGCCTCTGGCGCGACAACGGCTGGACGGCACGCGTCATCAAGAACGAAGACGACGACGGCTGGGCCGTCGAGATGATCAAGGACGGCGAGTCCGAGCCCGCGCTCGTCGGCCCGTGGACGATGGGCCGCGACAAGAAGAATCCGAAGCCGATGGACGCGAACGCGTTCCGCACGCTCGTGAAGACCGCGACCGAAGTGCTGATGCGGCACGCGCAGCAGCGCCACGCGATGCTGCACAAGGAAGTGACGGTTCAGGACGAGGACGGGCAGGATGTATCGGTCACGCTCGACATCGTGCCGGACGAGTTCGAGCCGTACGCGGAGCTGAAGGCGTTCGACCCGTACGGCGAGCTGCTGGCCGACGCGAAGGTGTCCCCGGGATTCAAGCTCAACAAGGCGAGTGCCCAGCGCTGGGTCGAATCGGGCTTCGAACGCCCGGCCTGACACCCGCGCCGGCGGCCCGACGCCGCCGGGCCTGCACCGCAACCGGCGCGATCGGCGTCAGCCGTGCAGGCCGTGCGCGATCATCAGGCGGTACAGCG
This sequence comes from Burkholderia sp. JKS000303, assembly GCF_002563755.1. Classification (NCBI taxonomy): domain Bacteria; kingdom Pseudomonadati; phylum Pseudomonadota; class Betaproteobacteria; order Burkholderiales; family Burkholderiaceae; genus Burkholderia; species Burkholderia sp. JKS000303. Next base: position 3,218,659 of record NZ_PDBZ01000001.1, on the reverse strand, counting down.
TCGCGCGCGACACGCCCAGCTCCGCGGCGACGTCCGCATGCTGGTGCCGATGGCGCAGCAGCGTTTCCTCGATCGTGCGCCGCTCCGCCTGCCGGCGCACTTCCGCGAGCGTCGGCGGCTGGCGCGACGTGTACGGGCTCAATTCGAGATCGGCCGCCGAGATCAGCGGGCCGTTCGTCATCACGACCGCGAACCGGATCCGGTTGATCAGCTCGCGCACGTTGCCGGGCCATGCATAGTTGTGGATCGCCTCGATCGCACACGGCATGAAGCCGCGGATCCGGTGCGAGCTGTCGCCGCGATAGCGCCTGAGCACGTGCTCGGCGAGCAGCATGATGTCGCGGCCGCGCGCGCGCAGCGGCGGCTCGTCGATGCGCAGCACGCACAGACGGTAATACAGGTCCGGGCGAAAGCGCCCGTCCTGCATCGCGGCCTCGAGATCGACGTGGGTCGCGGACACGATCCGCACGTCCACCGGAATCGACGCATGGCCGCCCAGCCGCTCGATCTTGCCTTCCTGCAGAAAGCGCAACAGGCTCGCCTGGCTCTCGAACGGCATGTCGCCGATCTCGTCCAGGAACAACGTGCCGCCGTGCGCGGCTTCGATGCGGCCGATCTTGCGCTGGTGCGCGCCGGTAAATGCGCCGCGCTCATGACCGAACAGCTCGGCCTGCAGCAGCGTCGACGGAATCGCCGCGCAATTCACGGCGACGAACGGCGCATCGGCGCGCGACGACTGCTGATGGATCGCGGCCGCGGTCAGCTCCTTGCCGGTGCCGGATTCACCGGCGATGAAGACGGTCGCCTCGGTGTTGGCAACCTTGCGGATCGTCGCGAACAGGCGGCGCATCGCATCGCACGCGCCGATCATCGTGCCGCCGGGCGGTGCGGCATCCGCGGCCGGGTCGCCTTCCGACAGTTTCACCATCCCGTATGCATGGCCGACGAGATAACCGATGGTCTCGTCCGCGCTCCCGTAGCGCACGTAGTCGAAACAGCACTGGCGGATCAGGCGCGCAACCGTCGTATCGCGCAGCGCGTCGTCGTCGGTGAGCGCGACCCAGCCGACGCGCGGGTCGCGCAGCAGCGTCTCGAACGCCCCGACGTCGGGCGACGCGAAGTCGCCGAAATCGACGATGCCCGCATGCAGGCGGTTCGCCTTGACGAGATTGAGTGCGTCCGCAACGGTTTTCGCGCGCCATACGTCCCAGCCGCGCGACGCGAGGCAGTCGACCAGCCCGGCGTCGGGATGCTGCGACAGATAGATGAGCGGACGCGACAGCGCGGTGTGGTGGCGCCGGGCCGGCTCGAACGGCGGCATGCATGCGTCCCGTTCGCCCTCCTCCGGGCCTGACAGTCTGATCGGGCAGCAATGGTTCACGATGGCCTCGGCGCGTAGGGTTGTCCGTCGGGCCGCTCGGCGCGCAACGATACGCGACGGGTCTCCCTGCCCGCGCGCGGCGCTGCCGGCGTGTCCGCCCGGTAATGTTTCGTTATCGGCAGAACACGACCCGCTGCGTATAGATTTGCGGTTCTGCGACTGGCCCCGCGGGTTGGTTGAGTTCATGGTTGTAGGGCCGGTAGACCTTGCCGTTTACTGTCACGTCCGTCGCACGCGCCGTCTCGATCGTGTTCAGACCTTTGCGTTGCCAGTCGCTGACGCGGTCCGACGCCGATACGCTCGACTCGCCGGCGATCTTCTGCGTGATCGCGCTGCTGTCGCTCCACGGTTGCGTCTGCATGTCCTCCGCGTGCTGCATCGCGCCGACCGTCTTGCCGGTCGATGCCGGCCCGTTCTGCGCGTCAAACGGCGTGCCGCGACCGTATGCCGGCGATTGCCACGAAGGCGCATGGCCTTCCTCGGGCATCATGTAAATCATCTGCGGATCGCCGACCATCATCATCGGCACGCATGCCGTGTTGTCCGGGCGGCCGAGCGTCGTCAGCGCCTGCTGCACGCTCGCTGCGTTCGCAGCGGTCTGCTCGTTCAGGATGACGAACACCGCAGGATTCTGGAAAACCGACTGCGCGGCAGCTTGTGTGCCGTACAGCAACAGAGCGACCAAAAAGATCCTCATGATTGAGGCCTCCTTGTACCCTCGACAGGCAAAAAGAGGTGTTGACCTCGGGGATGGGACCAACACCCGTCAAACCTGCAACGCGCATCGCGCAGCGGGTTCCGGCGGCTCCCGCGCGACCGGCCTGCGGTCGCGCGGAAGTCGGACCCGCGTGCTTACGACGACGTGCTCGTCGAGATGACGGCCGGCGCCGGCATGGCCGGAGCGGCCGGTGCAGCCTGCTGGTCGACTGCCGGCGCGAGATCCTTCGCCTGGTCGGTCACGGCCGGCGAGTCGGCGGCCGGTGCCGGTGCGGCAGCGGATTCAACCGCGTCCGTCGCCTTCGCATCGACAGCCGGCGTGTCGGCCGCAGCGGCCGCTGCGGCGGGCTGCGCGGCTTCGGGGGCCGGTGCTTCGGCTGCCGCTTGCGGTGCTGCATCGGCAGCCTTCGCATCGACCGCGGGCGCGGGCATGGCAGCAGCGTCGGCCTGCGGGGCGGCGTCGGTCGTGGCCGGGGCGGCTTGCGCGGCATCCTGCGTCGTCGTATCGACGGCCGGCTGTGCCGCAGCTTGCGCGGCGTTGTCGGTCGCGGCCGGCGCAGGTTCCGGTGCCTTGTCGGCGACGGCCGGCACGGGTTCCGGTGCCGGTGTCGTGTCGGCAACCGCAGGTGCGGGCTCCGGCGCCTTGTCGGCGACGGCCGGCGCGGCGACGACGGCGGCCGCAGGGACCGCGGCCATCGCGGCCGGTGCGACGGCAGGTGCTGCCGCAACCGCGGGCGCTGCCGCAGGTGCTGCTGCCGCAACCGGCGCAGCGACGGCAGCCGGCACGGCTGCAGCGGCCTGCGACGCCTTCACGGCAGCCGCTTGTGCGGCGGCCGGCACGGCGCTGACAGCAGGCGCGGCGATCGACGGCGCGGGCATCGGTGCCGGGATCGGCGCGGACTGGACAGCGGTCGTCGCCACCGGGCGCGTCTGCGCGGGTGCCGGCGCGGCTGCGTCGAGCGGCGGCAGGCCCATGCGGTTGCGTACCAGCGGATCGCGATACTTCACGTCGTCGGCGACGGTCGCTTCGGCAGCCGGCGCCACGTTCGAGCGCGCCAACGGTGCGGTCGTGCCCGGGCACAGGTGGCCGGTCGCTTCCACCGCACGCCGGTTCGCATCGCTCTGGCAGAGCAGCGCGAGCGCAACGTCGGTCAACCCCATCGCACGGAATTCACGCGCATCGAGACGACGCACGCAGGCCTGGTCGACGAGCGTCGTGCCGCCGGTCGCGCCGAACCCCGGGAACGACACGCCGACGCTCACCGAGCCCATGCAGGTATCGGACAGCGTGGTCGTGAGGCCCGGCGCCTGGATCGCCGGGTTCGTCTTGATCGTCTGGGTACCCGAATAGTTGACGTTTTCCGCCGACTGGGTGTTGTACGGGTTGGTGCCCGGTGAGCCGGCCGACGCGAGCGAGCTCACGCCCTGCGGTGTCACGTTCGAGCCGCCGCTCGTGCTGGACGGCATCGTCACGTTCACGTTCACGTTCGAATTGCCGCTCCCGCGCACACCGCTGCTGCTGGTGGCGCTGCCGCCGGTCGACGTGTTCGTGTTCATGCTTGAGCCGCCGCCCTGGCTGATCGCGGTCGAGGATGTCGACGACTGCGAGCTTGAGGTCGAGTCGGCGGTTTGCGCTTGGGCACCGATCGTGGCCATCGCGAACATTGCCGCACATGCCACCCTGATCTTGTTGCTGTTCATTTCAATCTCCGGACGAGGTTTGACCTCCCACCCAGGCAACCGTACTAATTCCCCTGAATTCCTTCAGCTTTGCCTGCTTCCCCGAACTGCTTCCAGCCGCTACCCAGCTGGGACCACGAGCCGCCCGACATTCCCGGCCATGGCTGAGAGTCCGGTGCCCCGATGGCATTGCCCGACGAAAGCGATTGTTGTTCTGACGGGTTGGTTGTAGGGTTTGACGTCTGCAAATTTGATTGCACGTCCTCGGCAGCACGGTCAGCGCCATATGCCGTCAGAGACGCGAGCATCAGAGCGGCGGCAATCAGTTTCTGCTTCATGCCAACTCCTTACTTGAACAACAGCGCGGTAAAAGAGACCAGCGTCGCTGGGAAACTGGTCCCCCCGCACCAACTAATGACTACTCCCGGTCGCGCCCGAACTGGCCTGGCTGCCGCCAGAAGCGGACGGAGATCCAGCCGGACCGGTACTCCATACGGTCGACGAGTTGTAGTGGTTCGAACCCGCGATCGCGCCTGACCCGCCAGCGCCTGTCAGCCCGGCGGCACCCGCGTTGGCAATACCCTGGTCGTTCCCGCCCGATGCCGTGTAGTGGTTCGCGCCGAGCACGATCGTGGCGGTCACCCCTCCCGAAAGCGCATTCGCGTTCTCGTTCGTACTGCTGTTTCCACCGTACGAGCCTGCGGCACCGATACCGCCGCCTGCCGCGAACGCGCCCCCGTTCGAGCCCCAGCCGCTGGCCGTCGAAGTCGAGTTGTGAAAGGCGGATGCCGTGCCGGTGGAACCACTGGGCGTCACGGTACTTCCCGCGCTCGCGCCTGCGACCGAATTCGAATTGCTCGTATAGCTGCCGGACCCGACCAGCACCGAACCGGAAACACCCGCTGCGACGGATTGCGTCTGGTTGGTCGTGGACGGACCGGCGGCCAGTACGGCCGACGATAGGACGGTAAGCGCTGTCGCTACAATGACTTTGGCTTTCATAGCAATCCCTTGCTGTGAGAAGGTTCGGCGGTGGCGGAGCCGGGTCTGCTCCGATCGAGCGAAGCCCGGCATCCGTACCGCCAGCCAATGACGAACGCTACGCGCCGCGGCTTAGTGGTGCGTCGTCCAGCCGATCGAGCCGGCATTCGCACCGCTGTTGCCGCCAGCTTGCGAGCCGCCGAACCCGAACCCGCCAACCGTCGACGTTTGGGTATGGTTCGTGTACGAGATCGAACCGCTGCCCGGGCCGCCGGCAACCGCGCCGGCCGCGCCGAGTGCCGAGCCCGAATCGGTGGCAGTGAAGTGGCCGAAGCCGACGACACCGGCCATCGTCGAACCGCCGCTCGACGAGCTGCTGCTCGATACCGTGCCGCTACCTGCGAACGCTGCACCCGAAACCGCCAGAACTGCTGCTGCAATCAGAAGCTTCTTCATGGTCGACTCCATTACGGCGTGGACGGAACAAGCGAGGAAGGTTGCACGCCTTCAACCCTCCCGCCTCGAGCAATCCCTATAAATAAGGATCACTATCTAATTACGAAACCTCGATTCGAATCGAATTCTCGGTCTCATAATTTTGGTCAAGCGAAGTGTAGTTCGTATTTCTTAGTTTTCCGAAATTTATCGTAGGTGTTTTCGATAATCCCGGAAATACGCAGAAATTACATAAAAGCAATGAATTCACTCAATCCGGATTAACAAATTCGATATACCGGATTATTTTTTTCGATACCCCCAGCGCGGCATGCCGGCACGTGGCACTCCGCTTCAGCGCTCGAAAATTCGTGAATATAATTACCTACCGCAAATACAGGCCCGCCGACAATATCCGCCTTGTTAAAGCGCTGACGGGGCTGCTTTACGGTCTGATGGCATCGCTTCTCCCTGAGATACCGATCAAAGGTCTTCCTGGCAATCCGGCCGAGGGCGTTCGAGTCAATCCAGCCAGCGCCGGCATTGGCCCGGCGCAATCGAAACGGCCCTGCATGGTCGAAGACGAATCGGCGTCAAGCTGTCCGGCACGAACAGCGTGGCCCAACCGGGTGAACTGAATGAAGGCGAGCGTCGCTGTCGACCGGTCGTCGCCCAAAGCGACAGGCGCTCCAGCGCGTGCACCGCGCGGAGACCGTGAAACCGGCAAGGCGTACCCCGCGAAGCTGGCACTGCGTCGCGAGCGATACCCCTATCTGTCCGACTACCCCATTGTTGCGTCAAGAACGCGCTGATCAAGCTGCTGCTTATGGTCTTCATCGCCGTTTCCCCGACTGGCTTATTGACGAGTTGGCCGCCCCACATCTTTGTTACGTGATGTCGACCGCTCGCCGATGCACCGACTGTCGCAAGCAACATGCCATGCGTTATTTCACCGACCGTTGCGCACGGCGCGCTACAACGCCCGCGGGTCGCAGCGCCGCAAATCGCATTTTTTGTTTCAGGAATGTATCGTGGCAACGATCGGAACTGCCCCGCGATCATTGCGTGCCACGAAGCAATCCCGGCAATAGACGGACGAATGCGGGATAAAGCCAGGCCAGGAACGGGTCTGCGAACACGTGTTTCAAACTTGAGAAACACACCGCCGTGCATGCAAGGCGGCACCTGCACAGGTCGGTCGGGAAACGTCCGCGGCAGCCCGTCCGGCGGACCTGCGTCATCCGGACGGCGGTCAATCGAAGCACGCAACCCGCCGTTCCAAAAGCCCGGCGCGACGGGCATCAATACGTTTACAGGATCCGTGCTTCGTCAAAACCCGAACGCAATTGATTCATTCGTGAAAATACCGCCAGACTCACCCGTGTGCGGCAGGTCGAATGCAAGACAAAACCGGCTAAAAAAACAAATCCATTCGCACCGCGCCGACACGGCCGTCATCCCGATCCGATAGCCGCGACAAATCATCAACGCCCCCTCATTACCATTCATTGCAGCTGCCTTATCAACCTTTCCCTTTCCATTCGACTCGCCTCCTTTTTATTAAAAAAACATTTTCGATGATTCTTTTTAAGCCCGATCCATCGGTTCGCATTTCACGAACGAAACGTTTTTTAAGCAAGGACTGCTGTCAATCTCATTGCTGCAACATCGGCATTCCAACCTTCGATCGACCGTCGAACATCCGTCGCAGCAGGATTTGCCGCGCCTTTCGTGTGATTGATCCGTATCGCCGCGATCATTTCCGGCGGCATCGAACTGTCCCGACGATTCACGCGTGAAACAGAAATGCGCATGTCGCGCGATCGCGCGGACGCGACGCCCGGACGACACGTGCATCCAGCGTCCCTGGCATGCCGATTGCCTGATATCCGGTCCGAGCGAGCGGCACGTCACGCCCCGAAGAAGGCGGGCGGCGGCAGCATCGTCAATAAGCCATCCGGGGTAAGGTCATGAAGCTCACCAGCGATCGAGCGGCGTTCGCGCCGCTCCGGCATCAGCGTGGCAATCGGCGAAACCGGAATACCTGTCACGGTACTTCGTCGACCTACGCATACATGAACCGGCGTACGCCGACTCAATGCCCGCACACCGCGATGGCGCCCGTTCGTGCGCTCTTCGCGCATCTCGATCTCGCGCTGCCGACGACGCTCGACGACGGAGAAGACCATGAATGACCGGCTTTCGATCGACACGCGCGTCGGTCAACGCGTGCTCGTAACGGGTGGCGCCGGCTTTCTCGGCAGCTACGTCTGCGAACGCCTCGTGATGGAAGGTGCAAGCGTCACGTGCGTCGACAACCTGCTGACCGGGCGCAAGCTCAACATCGTCGATTTGAAGGCGTCGGGCCGCTTCGAGTTCGTGAAGGGCGACGTGTCGCTCGGCCTGCCCCAGCTGCAGGTGGACGAGATCTGGAACCTCGCGTGCGCCGCATCGCCACCGACGTATCAGATCGATCCCGTCCATACGATGATGACCAACGTGCTCGGCATGAACCACTGTCTCGCGCTCGCGCGCAAGACGGGCGCACGGGTGTTCCAGGCGTCGACGAGCGAGATCTACGGCGACCCGGGCGTGCATCCGCAGATCGAGACCTATCGCGGCAACGTGAACACGATCGGCCCGCGCGCATGCTACGACGAAGGCAAGCGCGCCGCCGAAGCACTGTGCTACGACTACTATCGCGCGCACGGCATCGACGTGCGCGTCGCACGCATCTTCAACACGTACGGCCCGCGGATGTCGCCGCGCGACGGCCGCGTCGTGTCGAACTTCATCGTCGCCGCGCTGAACGGCGAACCGCTCGAGATCTACGGCGACGGCAAGCAGACGCGCTCGTTCTGCTTCGTCAGCGACCTGATCGACGGCTTCTTCGCGCTGATGAGCGCCGCGCGCAACGTCGGCACGCCGGTCAACATCGGCAATCCCGGCGAATTCACGATGATCGAGCTCGCGGAAAAAGTGCGCGGGATGACCGGCTCATCGTCCGAAATCGCATTCCGTCCGCTGCCGATCGACGATCCGCACCAGCGCAAGCCCGACATCTCCGTCGCCGCCACCGAGCTCGACTGGCACCCGGACGTCGATCTCGACGAGGGGCTGCGCCGCACCGTCGACTACTTCAGCCGCGAACTGTGGCTCGAGCCGGTGATGCGCATGACGGGAGCCGCCGCATGAAAGTGCTCGTGACAGGCGGTGCGGGCTATATCGGCAGCCATACGTGCAAGGCGCTCGCACAGGCCGGGCACGAGCCGGTCGCCTACGACAACCTGTCGACCGGCCATCGCGAAGCGGTCAAATGGGGGCCGCTCGTCGTGGCCGACATCCTCGACCGCGACGCGCTCTCGCTCGCGATGGCCGAGCACCGGCCCGACGTCGTGATCCATTTCGCCGCACTCGCCTACGTCGGCGAATCGGTGCTGCTTCCCGAGCGCTATTACACGGTGAACGTGACGGGCACCTGCACGCTGCTCGGCGCGATGCGCGAGGCCGGCGTGAACCGGATCGTGATGTCGTCGTCGTGCGCGACCTACGGCATCCCGGACACGCTGCCGATCTCGGAGCGCACGCCGCAGCAGCCGATCAACCCGTACGGCTTCAGCAAATACGCGATGGAACGCATGGCCGCGGATTTCGAGCGCGCGTACGGGCTGAAGTGGGTCGCGCTGCGCTACTTCAACGCGGCGGGCGCGGACCCGGACGGCGCGCTCGGCGAGAACCACGAACCGGAAACGCATGCGCTGCCGCTCGCGATCCGCGCGGCGCTGGGCACCGGCAGCGTGTTTCGCGTGATGGGCACCGACTACCCGACACCCGACGGCTCGGCGATTCGCGACTACATCCACGTGAGCGACCTGGCGGACGCGCACGTCAAGGCCACCACGCACCTGTGCGGCGGCGGCGACAGCGTCGCGCTGAACCTCGGCACCGGCACCGGCACCTCGGTGCTCGAAGCCGTGCGCGCCGTCGAAACCGCGACCGGACGCGCGGTGCCGACCGTGATCGCCGCGCGCCGCCCAGGCGATCCGCCCGCGCTGTACGCGGACGCGACGAAGGCCGGGCTCGTGCTCGGCTGGCGGCCGCGCTTCATCGCAATCGAACAGATGGTCGAACACGCAGCACGGTGGTTTCAGAAGGAACGGCATCCCGAAACCATCCGGTAGTCACGCAGGCATCAGACAAACCCACGCAGGGGAATCACCATGAATGTGCGGATTGCCATCGTCGGCACCGGCTACGTCGGACTCGTCAGCGGCGCCTGCTTTGCGGATCTCGGGCATGACGTCGTGTGCATCGACAACAATCGCGGCAAGATCGACGCGCTCAACGACGGCTGCATGCCGATCTACGAGCCGGGCCTCGACGCCGTGGTCGCGCGCAACGTCGAACGCGGCACGCTGCGCTTCAGCAGCGACCTGGCCGCGAGCGTGCGCGACCGCGACGCGGTGTTCATCGCGGTCGGCACGCCGACGCTGCCGGGCACCGATCGCGCGGACCTGCGCTACGTCGAGGCGGCCGCACGGGAAATCGCGTCGAACCTGAACCGGTTCACGGTCGTCGTCACGAAGTCGACGGTCCCCGTCGGCACCAACCGGGTCGTCGAACACATCGTCGAGCATCACACCCCCGCCGGCATCGAAGCGGCGATCGCATCGAACCCGGAATTCCTGCGCGAAGGCTCGGCGATCGACGATTTCATGCATCCGGATCGCGTCGTGTTCGGCGCCGAGCATCCGCGCGCGATCGAGATCATGAAGGCGATCTATGCGCCGCTCGAGGCGATGGGCCATCTCGTGCTCGCCACCGAGATCGAGACAGCCGAGCTGGTCAAGTACGCGGCGAATGCATTCCTGGCCGTGAAGATCAGCTACATCAACGAAATCTCCGACCTGTGTGAAGCAGTCGGCGCGGACGTCGAACTGGTTGCGAACGGCATGGGCCTCGACCGGCGCATCGGCGCGTCGTTCCTGAAGGCCGGCCCCGGCTGGGGCGGCTCGTGCTTCCCGAAGGACACCCGCGCGCTGAAGGCGACGGCATCCGAATACGCGGTGCCGCTGCGCATCGTCAGCGCGGCGATCGAATCGAACGCGCTGCGCAAGGAACAGATCCTCCATCGCATCGAGAAGGCGTGCGGCGGCTCGATCAAGGGCAAGCGCATCGCCGTGCTCGGCCTGACCTTCAAAGGCCAGACCGACGACGTGCGCGAAAGCCCGAGCATCGACGTGATCCAGTTGCTGGTCGGCGCCGGCGCGCATATCCGCGCTTACGATCCGGCGCGCCCGCACGAGGCGTCGCGGCTGCTGCCGCAGGTGTTCATGGAAGGCTCGGCGGTCGACGCGGTGCGCAGCGCGGACGCGGTCGTCGTGATGACCGAATGGAAGGCGTTCGAGGCGCTCGATCTCGCGGATCTCGCGGACCACATGGCCGACCCCGTGATGCTCGACATGCGCAACCTGTTCAACGAGCAGCTCGCGGTCGACAGCGGCTTTCGCCGCTACGAACGCGTGGGCCGCTCGTGCGGCGAACATCCGAGCGCGGACCGTGCGAACGCGCTGCGCACCCCGTGCGCGGACACCCCCGCCGCGCCCCTTGCTGCAACCCTGATGGTCGACTCGAAGTAACCGTTACCCAACCGTTGCGGGAGAACGCCATGAAGAATCTGGTTGCGTCGCTTGCCGGCGGCCCTGCCCGGGAAACATCGGATACCGAAGCAGAGCGCGTCGACAGCCCGCACACGGACGTCCCCCTCCTCGTCCCGCTGATGGACACCGAGACGAAGGCGGTGTTCCAGGTCCTCGCGCTGTGCTGGTTCGTCACGCTGGGGATCTTCTGGCAATGGTGGCTGCGCGACGAGCACTACGTCGACGCGTTCCGCTTCGGCGTCAACTGCTTCGTGCTGTTCTGGACCACCTTCATTCCCGGTTACTTCATCTTCATCATCCGCTCGGCGGTCGTGCCGAACCCGGCACTCGCGGTGCCCCTCGACTGGCGCGTCGCGATGGTGGTCACCAAGGCGCCGTCCGAGCCGTTCGACATCGTGCGCACGACGCTGCTCGCGATGCTCGACCAGAGCTACCCGCACGACACGTGGCTCGCCGACGAGGACCCGACGCCGGAAACGCTCGAATGGTGCGCGCTGCACGGCGTGCGCGTGTCGACGCGGCGCGGCATCGCCGAGTACCACCGCACGAGCTGGCCGCGCCGCACGAAATGCAAGGAAGGCAATCTCGCGTACTTCTACGATACGTACGGCTACGACAACTACGATTTCGTGTCGCAGCTCGATGCGGACCACGTGCCGACCCGCACGTACCTCGAGGAGATGCTGCGGCCGTTTCTCGATCCGAAGGTCGGCTACGTGTCGGCACCGAGCATCTGCGACAGCAACGCGGCCACCAGCTGGAGCGCACGCGGGCGCGTCAACGTCGAAGGGCCGCTGCACGGCACGATGCAGGCCGGCTACGCGGCCGGGCTCGCGCCGCTCTGCATCGGCTCGCACTATGCGGTGCGCTGCCGCGCGCTGCGCGAGATCGGCGGGATCGGGCCCGAGCTGGCCGAGGATCACTCGACGACGATGATCTTCAACGCGAATGGCTGGCGCGGCATGCACGCGCTGAACGCGATCGCGAACGGCGAAGGGCCGCGCACCTTCGCCGATCTCGCGACGCAGGAATTCCAGTGGTCGAAGAGCGTGATGATCATCATGCTGCGCTACACGCGCCACTATTTCATGGGCCTGCCGCTGAAGCTGAAGACGCAGTTCCTGTTCTGCCAGCTCTGGTATCCGCTGTGCGCGCTCGCGATGGCCGGCAGTGTCGTGATCCCGGTCGTCGCGCTCCTCACCGGGCGCGTGTGGGCGCACGTCGACTACCTCACGTACCTGACCTATGCACTGCCGCTCACCGTGCTGATCCTCTGCGTCGTCACGTGGGTCACGCGCACGACCCAGTCGTGCCGGCCGCTCAATACGAAGCTGCTGTCGTGGGAAGGCCTGTCGTTCGTGTTCGCGCGCTGGCCGTGGGTCGTGCTCGGCTGCGGGTCGGCGGTGCTCGACTGCCTGCGCGGCAAGGAATTCGCGTTCAAGGTCACGCCCAAGGGCGGCGCGATCGAACAGGACGCGCCGCTGCGCGTCGTGTCGCCGTATCTGCTGATCTCGCTGTTCTGCAGCATGCCCGTCGTCGCGGTCGACAATCCGCACAACGCGGCCGGCTTCTACCTGTTCTCGACACTCACGAGCATCCTGTATCTCGTGATCGCGGGCGTCGTCGCCGTCAACCACGGCCGGGAACAGGGGCTCACCGCATCGGCGCTCCGGCAGATGTTCTTCAGCCGCCTGCCCGTGCGCAACGCGCTGTTCGTGCTCGCGCTCGCGATGCTGCTGGCGGGCATCGGGCTGCGCGCGCCGAAGGGCTGGCAGGCGATGATGTGGCGTTCGGGGCTGCCCGCGGTGGCCGCGCCCGCGCCGGGGCAGCCGGTGAAGCAGCCGGAGCTCGGCGCGTACGACCCGGGCCAGACGTTCGCGAACGATCCGGATCTCGCGTTCGATCACGTATTCGTGTCGTGGAACGCGCCGGACCTCGGCGCGGAAATCGACCACGCGTACCGCACCGCGCAGGCCCGCAACCGGTCGCTGATGTTGACCATCGAGCCGTGGGCGGTCGGCGACATGCGGCACGGCGACTTGCTCGAGGACATCGCCCATGGCCGCTACGACACGCGCATCGCGACGACCTGCGCGGCGCTCGCCGCGCTGAAGGGCCCGGTGTTCGTGCGCTGGGGCCACGAGATGGAAGTCGACACCGGACGCTACCCGTGGGCGATCGGCAACGGATCCGCGTATGTCGATGCCTATCGGCGCGTCGTGACCGCCTGCCGGATGGTGACCAACCAGATCCGCTTCGTGTGGTCGCCGGCCGGCAACCGCAACCTCGACGACTATTTCCCCGGCCGCGGCTACGTGGACGACGTCGGGCTGTCCGTCTTCGACTGCCGGCGCTGCGCGGTGTGGCCGCCCGGCGGCCAGTTCTCCGCGGCGAGCATCCTGAGGACCAAGTACGCGCGGGTGACCGACTACGGGCTGCCGGTGATGGTCACGGAACTGGGCGTCGACGGGTCGGACGCGCGCAAACGCGCGGAGCTCGACGAATTCCAGCGGTCGCTGTGGCGCTATCCGCTGCTCACCGCCGTGTTCTATTTCAATGCGATCGATACGCCCGGCGCGTGGCCGGCGAACTATGTGCCCGACTGGCGGATCCTGCCGTCGTTCCTGCAGACGAGCGTCATCGCGAAATGAGCGGCCGCGCCGCTACGTGCCGAGCAGTTCCTTCCGGCGCAGGTGCACGACGTCGCGCATCGGCGGCGCGCCGAACAGCCGGCTGTATTCGCGGCTGAACTGCGACGCGCTTTCGTAGCCGACGGTCGCCGCCACCGACCCGACGTCGCCGCCCTGGTGCAGCAACAGCCGCCGCGCCTCGTGCAGCCGCAGCTGCTTCTGGTACTGCAACGGGCTCAGCGTCGTCACGTGCTTGAAGTGATGGTGCAGCGACGACACGCTCATGTTGACTGCCTGCGCGAGCGTGTCGACGCGCATCGGTTCCGCGTAGTGATCGCGGATCCACTCGATCGCGCGCGCGATCCGGTGCGTCTGGCTGCCCGCGACGGCCATGTGCCGTAACCGCGTGCCCTGCCCGCTCGTCATCAGCCGGTACAGCAATTCCTTTTCGATCAGCGGCGCGACCACCGGAATGTCGGCCGGCGTATCGAGCAGCCGCAACAGCCGCAGCGCGGCATCGAGCAGCGGCGGCGTGAGTTCGGCAAGCGCGATGCCCTCGCCTTCCGGGCCGGCATCCGGCTCCGGCAACCGCATCTCGGCCGCGAGCTCGACGATGCGCTGCGGATCGAGCGTCAGCGACAGGCAGAGGTAAGGCGCATCGGGAGAAGCCTGCGTCACGCGCGAGAGGATCGGCAAGTCGATCGACGTAATCAGGCAGTTCTGCGTATCGTATTCGTAAGCCTGGCCGGCGACGATGACGCGCTTCGCGCCCTGCGCGGCGATCACGAGCGCGGCGCGCGACACGCCACAGCCGAGATCGACCGGATGCGCGTGCCGGTGCAGCAGCAGCGCCGGCACGGCCGTCGAGTGGGAGCCGTCCGTCGGCGCGAAGCGGCCGATCAGCGATGCCAGCTCGCGCCGCCCGGATTCGCGCGACGCCGCGATATCGGTCATGTCCATGACGCCATCCTCGATTCAATTTCCCTGTGTCGCGGGAGCATAGCGAAACGGCCCGCGACGCGCCGGGGATTTGCAGGATTGTTCAATAAATTTGCAGGATTGGGTAGACGGAAAAATCGGACCCTCGCGCACACTGCCACCTGATCCGGCGTACGCCGGGTTTTCCCCACGGAGACGAAAAATGCCCACCACGTTTGTCCTGAACGGCAAGAGCGTCACGCTCGACGCCGATCCGTCGATGCCCGTCCTCTGGGCAATCCGCGAACACGCGGGGCTGACCGGCACGAAGTTCGGCTGCGGCATGGCGCAGTGCGGCGCGTGCACCGTCCATCTCGAAGGCCAGGCCGTGCGCTCGTGCGTGCTGCCGCTCGCCGGCATCGCGGGCAAGCACATCACGACCATCGAAGGGCTGCAAAGCAAGCCCGCGCACGCCGTGCAGGCCGCCTGGGTCAAGCTGCAGGTGCCGCAGTGCGGCTACTGCCAGTCCGGCCAGATCATGTCCGCCACCGCGCTGCTCGAACAAAACCCGAAACCGACCGACGCGGACATCGACGCCGCGATGAACGGCAACCTCTGCCGCTGTGCGACCTACGCCCGCATCCGGGCCGCGATCCACGACGCGGCCGCGACGCTGGGAGCCTGACCATGACGATCGAACTCGACAATCCCGGTTCGGTGCGACCGTCGCGTCGCACGTTCCTGAAAGCCGCGGGCGCCGCGGCCGCAGTCAGCCTGACGATCGGCTTCGAATGGGCCGGCCTCGGCCGCCGCGCGCTCGCCGCGACGCCGCCGGCCGCCGACTTCGCGCCGAACGCGTTCCTGCGCATCACGCCCGACGGCGCCGTGACCGTGATCGCCAAACACGTCGAACTCGGCCAGGGCGCGTACACGGGCATCGCGACGATCGTCGCGGAGGAGCTCGACGCCGACTGGGCGAACGTGCGCGTCGAAAGCGCACCGGCCGATGCGAAGCGCTACGCGAACCTCGCGTTCGGCACGATGCAGGGCACGGGCGGCAGCTCGGCCATGTCGAACTCGTGGCAGCAGCTGCGCGAAGCGGGCGGCAAGGCGCGCGCGATGCTGGTATCGGCCGCCGCCGCGCGCTGGAAAGTGCCGGCGAGCGAGCTGAGCACCGCCGACGGCGTCGTCACGCACGCGAAAAGCGGCAAGACGGCCGCGTACGGCACGCTGGTGGCCGACGCATCGAAACTGCCGGTGCCCGACAAGGTCGTGCTGAAGCAGCCAGCCGATTTCAGGCTGATCGGCCATCGCATTCCGCGCGTCGATGCATCGGCGAAGTCGAACGGCACCGCGCACTTCACCCTCGACACCACCTTCCCCGGCATGCGCGTCGCGCTGCTGCAGCGCCCGCCGCGCTTCGGCGCGACGGTCAAGTCGTTCGATGCGACGGCCGCGAAGGCCGTGCCGGGCGTGGTGTCGGTCGTGCAGGTGCCGCACGGTGTCGCGGTCGTCGCGACCGGCTTCTGGGCCGCGAAACAGGGCCGCGACGCGCTGAAGATCGACTGGGACGAAACGCACGCCGAAAAGCGCGGCTCGGACGAGATCATGCGCGAATACCGGCAGCTCGCCGACAAGCCCGGCGCGTCGGCACGCAAGGACGGTGACGCCGACGCGGCTATCGCCGGCGCCGCGCGCAAGGTCAGCGCGACGTACGAATTCCCGTATCTCGCGCACGCGCCGATGGAGCCGCTCGACGCGGTCGTCAAGCTGAGCGCCGACGGTTGCGAGATCTGGGCCGGCGACCAGTTCCAGACGGTCGACCAGGGCAACGCGGCCAAGGTCGCGGGCCTGAAGCCCGAGCAGGTGCAGATCCACACGCTGTACGCGGGCGGCAGCTTCGGCCGGCGCGCGAACGCGTGGTCGGACTACGTGGTCGAGGCCGTGTCGATCGCGAAGGCGCTCGGCGCGGACGGCAAGCCGGTCAAGCTGCAATGGACGCGCGAGGACGACATCCAGGGCGGCTTCTATCGCCCGATGTACTTCCACAAGATGGACGCCGGGCTGACCGCGGATGGCCGGCTGGTCGGCTGGCGCCACCGGATCGTCGGCCAGTCGATCCTCGCCGGCACGCCGTTCGAGCCGTTCATGGTCAAGAACGGGATCGACGCGACGTCGGTCGAGGGCGCGGCAAACCTGCCGTATGCGGTGCCGAACGTGTCGGTCGAGCTCACCACCACCAAGGTCGGGCTGCCCGTGCTGTGGTGGCGCGTGGTCGGCAGCTCGCACACGGCCTACGCGGTCGAGGCGTTCGTCGACGAGGCCGCGCATGCGGCGGGCAAGGATCCGTACCTGTTCCGCCGTGACCTGCTCGCGAAGGAGCCGCGCATGCGCGCGGTGCTGGACCTGGCCGCGCAGAAAGCCGGCTGGGATCCGGCGAAGCCGCTGCCGAAGGGCCGCGGGCGCGGCATCGCCGTCGCCGAGGCGTTCAAGAGCTATGTCGCGCAGGTGGCCGAGGTGTCGATCGACGCCGACGGCAAGGTGAAGGTCGAGCGCGTGGTGTGCGCGGTCGACTGCGGGATCGCGATCAATCCCGACATCGTCGCCGCGCAGATGGAAGGCGGGATCGGCTTCGGCCTCGGCGCGGTGCTGCATAGCGCGATCACGCTGAAGGACGGTCAGGTCGAGCAACGCAACTTCGACGGCTACCACGTGCTGCGGATGGCGGAGATGCCGAAGGTCGAGGTGCACATCGTGCCGTCGGCCGAAGCGCCGACCGGCGTCGGCGAGCCCGGCGTCGCGCCGGTCGGGCCGGCGGTGGCCAACGCGATCTTCGCGGCGACGGGCAAGCGGCATTACGTGCTGCCGTTCGATTCGGCGGATACCGCGAAGGCTTGATGGCGGGAAAGGCCGGCCGCGGGCGGAGACGTCGCGCGGCCGGCCCGATCCTCGGGAAACAATGGCTCGAAAGCAGCGACAGTCGTCATGCGTTGATGTCGGGTTCGATGTAGGGTTTCATGGAGGTTTTTTCCATAGGCGCTCCCCCGACCGCATCTCGCCCGACCCGCTTCATCACCCGCCCGCTCCCGCCGTCCGTTCCCACGTTACGCCGCCCGTAACGCACGTAACGTTCCCGCTTCACGCTACGTAACAATCCTTCAATGCGGCTCCGACCCTTCCACTGCCGCCACGCCCCCCCGCGTTAAAAATTCTTTTAAATTCAAGGCCGGCAGGCCGATGGCGCCGCCGCCGGCGACCGTCGTTGCATGACAGGATGCCCCTGGCCCGGAAGTTGCGTGACTTGTTCCCGCAAACACTCCTTTACGGACATGCGAGGGCCACCATGGATTGCAAATACCTGTACATCGACAACATAAAAATCAACTTCGTACGCCGCACGATCGAAATCGACAACAAAGTCATCGACGTCACGCCGCGCGAATTCGACGTCGTCGAATTCCTGCTCGACAACATGAACAAGATCGTGCCGCGGCAAGCAATCCAGGAAGCGGTCTGGGGCCGCGAGCTCGGCGTGTCGTCGCGCACGCTCGACACCCATATCTCGCGCATTCGTTCGAAGCTGCAGCTCGATCACGACAAGAACCTGCGGATCATCCCGATCTACGCGGTCGGCTATCGGCTGGTGCTGTTCGGTGCAGCCATGACGCACGTCGAACGCCACGACGCGGCGCCGATCCTGCGCGCCGCGCCGCAGCCGGCGATGGCCGCCGACTACGCGTAACGCGTAGCGGCCGACCCGCGCGCCGCTGTTACGCGGCGCGCCGGCCAGGTTTCCCCCCGACGCGCTGCGCGCCCCGCCGTGCAGTGCATCGCGGCCCGGCACGCCTGCCGCGCCGCGACACGACCGCCGCCTCCGGGCGGCGGTCGCCTTTACCGGCGCTGCGCCTCAGCCGGCGCGCTGCGCGTCGAGCCACGCCTGGAACATCAGCACCGTCCACAACGGGTGCTGCCAGTTCATCCGGCCCGTCTGGTGCTGCCGCCACAGCCGCTCGACCGCCTGCGGATCGAAGAACCCCTCGTCGCGCAACCGCGACGGCTGCAGCAGCGCGTCGGCCCAGTCGCGCAATGCGCCGCGCAGCCAGTGATCGACGGGCGCGCAGAATCCCTGCTTCGGCCGGTCGATCAGCACCGACGGCACGTACCGGTCCAGCAGCCGGCGCAGCACCGCCTTCGACTGCCCTTCCGGCAAGCGCACGGATGCCGGCAGCCGCCACGCGAATTCGACGACGTGATGATCGAGGAACGGCATGCGCGTCTCGAGGCTCACCGCCATCGCCGCACGATCGACCTTCGCGAGGATGTCGGTCGGCAGGTACGTGAGCGTGTCGATCGCCATCGCCTGCTCGGCGAAGCTCAGGTGCGCGGGCCACGCGGACACCGTATCGAGCGGCGTCGGCGGCTCCTGGCCGGCGAGCGCGATGCGCTCCGGATGGTGCACCGACGACATCAGCAGCCGGTACAGCCCGATCCGGCTCTCGGCCGTCATCACGTGG
This sequence comes from Burkholderia sp. JKS000303, assembly GCF_002563755.1. NCBI lineage: Bacteria > Pseudomonadati > Pseudomonadota > Betaproteobacteria > Burkholderiales > Burkholderiaceae > Burkholderia > Burkholderia sp. JKS000303. The sequence goes on along the minus strand of NZ_PDBZ01000001.1, from coordinate 3,199,743 downwards.
CCGAGCTTGTGCAGCCGGTCGCCGATGCGCGTCGCCGATTCGCGTGCCTCCACGCCGCCCCACGCGCCCTGCGCAACCGCCGCGAGCTGGTCCGCGTGATCGGGGCGCAGCGCATGCAGCGCGGCGGCGATCCGCGCACGCACCGCCGCCGGCACGCGATGCAGCTTGCGCCACAGGCGCGGCGTCAGGAAGTAGCGCGTATAACCGCCGAACAGTTCGTCGCCGCCGTCGCCGGACAGGCTCACCTTCACGTGCCGGCGCGTCAGCTCCGACACGAGGAAAGTCGGAATCTGCGATGCATCGGCGAACGGTTCGTCGTAGATCGTCGGCAGCTTCGGCACGACGCCGAGCGCGTGATCGGCCGTCACGTAGAGTTCGGTGTGCCGCGTGCCGAGGTGGCGTGCCACCGCCTTCGCGTAACCGGCCTCGTCGTAGCCGGCCTCGTGAAAACCGATCGTGAACGTGTCGACCGGATTCGACGATTGCGCCTGCATCAGCGCGACGATCGCCGACGAATCGACGCCGCCCGACAGGAATGCGCCGAGCGGCACGTCGGCTTCCATCTGCCGCGCCACCGCCTGACGCAAGATCACGTCGAGCTGCTCGACGGCGGCGTCGATGCTGCCGTCGAACGGCGCCTCGCGCCCCGCTTCGATTGCCTGCTCGAGCGTCCAGTACGCTCGCACGCGCGGCATGTCCCGCGCATGCTCGAACTGGATGTAGGTGCCCGGCGGCAGCTTGCTGATGCCGCGATAGATCGTATGCGGCGCGGGCACGCTCGACTGGCGCAGATACAGGCACAGCGCATCGCGATCGATCACGCCGTCGAAACCCGGATAGCCGCGCAGCGCCTTGAGCTCCGACGCGAACACCAGCGCGTCGCCGATCCGGCCGTAATAGAGCGGCTTCTCGCCGATCCGGTCGCGTGCGAGCGTGAGCACCCGCGACGCGCGATTCCACAGCGCGAACGCGAACATGCCGGTCGCGCGCCGCAGCGTCGCCTCGACACCCCACGCGACGATCGCCGCGATCAGTACCTCGCTGTCGGAGTGGCCACGCCACGCCGGTGCGCGACCCGCGCGCTCGAGCTCCGCGCGCAACTCGCGATGGTTGTAGATTTCGCCATTGAAGACCATGACGTAACGGCCGCACGCGGAAGCCATCGGCTGCCGGCCGTGCACCGACAGATCGACGATCGCGAGCCGCCGGTGGCCGAGCGCAATACCGGCTTCCGGGTCGACCCACATGCCTTGCCCGTCGGGCCCGCGATGCGCGAGGCGCGTCGTCATCCGCGCAAGCGTGCCGCGCGCTGTCTCCTCATCGAAGGCGACGCTATTCAGAAAGCCGTCGATTCCGCACATTGATTTATCCGCCCCTGTTAACCTGTTCCGTCAGGCGGCGCACGGCCTTGCGGCCGACCGTCCGCCTGACGGTCGAGCCATATTACGAAGAAATAAATCAGCAATAATTCATGGATGAATGCCGCCGAGGACCGGAAAAAAACCGGCGTCAAGCACCGCGGCGCGGCGCGCGGCAGGCGCCGCGGGTGCAACCGGCCGGGGCGCGATGACGCTCGACAGCGCGAGATCGCCCTGCACCGCGCGCTCGCCCCTCTTCCACGGCACGACACACAGTCGCAGCGTCGCATCCGCGGACGAGATCAGGACTCCAGACGTCGCGCGGCGAGATACGCGAGCTGCGCGCGATTCTGGACGTTGAAGAGTTTTTCGAGCGAACGGATATGGTGACCGACCTTGTGCAGCGACGTGCGCAGCGCGCTGGCGATCTCCTGGTCGGACAGCCCGTGCACGAGACGCTCGAGCACCTGCTGCTGTTCGTCGCCGAGCGCGAAGCCGCGCATGCGCGCGATGCGCGCCTCGAGAAACGGCAGCGCGACGCGATGCACCGCGAGGCTCACCGACAGCGCGCCGCCGATCACGCGATCGTCGATCCATTCGGTGCCGTGGGTTTCCGACGTCACGTTCACCGCGACGCGCAGGTCGAGCCGCGGCGCGGACAAACTGAAGATCACGCCGCTGTTCATCGCATGCGCACGCAGATGGCCCGCCAGCGCGAGCACCTTGCGATCGCCGCTGCCATGCGCGGCCGCCTCGATCTCGTCGAGCCGCCACGCAACCGGAAAACCGCTCTGGCGCACCTGCGCGAAGCGCGGGTCGCTCTCGTACAGCATCCCGTCGATATACGGCTGCATGAACGTCGCGGGCGCGAGATCGCGCAGCAGATGCGCGCACAGAATGCGCCGCCCGATCATCTCGTAGGCGCCGTAACCCAGCGTGCTGAAACCGATTTGCCGCAAGCGCTCATGACATTGCGCGAGATCGACGGAAGCAAGGTCGGATTTACCGGGCATCAATTGCACGCCGGTAAAAACGTCGCGATCAATCGGTGGAATTTCTTTCGAACAAGCGGCCGTCGCCGCGATCTCGGCTTGCGAGAACCACTCGACGCGTGGCGCGTCGTCAGCATACGTCATGAGGAGCCCACCCTTTTCCAATATGTGAACCTGCCCCGTCACGATCTGGTCTTTTCTTTATGAATAACGTCGGGTCGCCTCTGTATGGGCGCGAACATGCATCTTTCGCCGCGACGAATATTACGGCATATTACGTGCACACCGGCATTTTTGTACAATGCCCCCGCGTTTCGTCAGGGATGACGATCGGCGCATACCACAACGATGCTCGATCGCACCGCCGCGAACGCCGTACACGATACGGCCGCCGTCAGGCGATGCGCGTCGATTCCGAGGGATGGCTCATGTCCGACATTGCAGTGCATGAAGAAGCGGTCTCCCCAACCTTGTCCCGTTCGCCGCGGCGCACGGCTGCGTGCCCCGACGCATCGAGCGCGCGCCCGGTGCAGGTCGTCTGGTGCGACGACGTGAAGCGCGGCGACATCGCGCAACCGAATGCGCCGAGGCTCGGCGTCGCCGATACGCTCGCCCATGCGCAGAGCACCGCCGAGCGCAGCCGGATCGTCGCGAGCCTGCTGCATCTGACGGGCTTCTCGACGTTCGCGTACTTCGCGCTCGAATTCGCGCGCGAGCGCGTCGAGCGTCTGTACCTTCACGAAGCGTTCACGCCCGCCACCTATCGCGGCGACTACGTGCGCCACCACCACCACGACATTGACCCGCGCACGCTCGACGCGCGCGTGTGCAACATGCCGATCGTGTGGGACCTGCAGCAACTGCGCCGCGAACATCGCGAGCGCGAACGCGACGACGGCCCGCGCGCCGCGCCCGCCGCGCTCGACGGCTTCCTGCAGACGATGCAGGACGACGGCATGTGCAGCGGCATCATGTATTCGATGGCCGTGCCCGGCACGCGGCTACATGCGTTCATGAGCTTCACCGCGCCGCGCCGCACGCGCGAATGGATCACGCCGGCGACGATCGAGCAGGCGCTGTCGATCGGGCTGTCGGTGCACAAGTTCGCATCGCCGCAACTGATCGCGACGTCGCGCGAGCGCGCGGTCAACGGACTCACGCCGTTCGAGCAAGAGCTGCTGCTCGGCATCGCGGAAGGCGCGTCCGACAAGGAGATCGGCCGGCGCCTCGACACCAGCGCGCACAACGTCGACTATCACCTGCGCAAGCTGCGCAAACGCTTCGGCGTCGCGAACCGGATCCAGCTCACGTACCTGACGTCGAAGCTCGAACTGATCTGACGCGCGCGCCGTCCCGCGTAAACGCCCATGCCGGCCTCGCGGGCCGGCATGGACGGGTTGCGGCGCGGTGCCGGGTCCGGCGCCGCTTCCAGACAGATGATCGCCGTTACTTCAGCAGCATCATCTGTACGACCTTGACGATCACCAGACCGACCGCGATCACCAGATAGCCGCGCAGCACGGTCATCCAGACGCGCGTCGACAGCGTCATCTTCTGCGGCTCGAGCGTGTCGAGCGGCGGCATGCGCCAGGTGTCGCGCAGTGCGCGATCGACGCCGGGTTCGACGACACGCTTGTGGCGGCGGATCAGCACCGTCACGAGATAGCCGACGATGGCGAACACGCTACCGCCCACCAGCACGTCGAGGATCGCTTCGCCGCTGATGTCCGGATACATCACCGATGCGGTCAGGATGATCGACAGCATCACGAGCACCCAGATCACCGCGCCCGTGAAGATATTGAGCCTGGTCGAGTTGATCCACGGTCCGAGCACCTGCTTGTCGTTGCAGAGCAGCAGCAGGAACACGGTCGCGCTCGGCAGCAGCACGCCCGCGAGCGTCTGCACCGCTTCGGTCAGCAGGCCGAGCGGGCTGCCCGGAATCAGCACCAGCGCAGCGGCCGCCGCGACGATCCCGAAGTAGACGAGATAGAAGCCCTTCGCATCCGACACGCCGCGATGCAGCGAATGACGGATCTTGAACACGTCGCCGATCGCATAGGCGGTCGACAGCGACACCGCCGCCGCGCCGATGATGCACGCGTCGAGCAGTGCGATCGCGAACAGCGTCGCGCTCGTATGGCCCGCATACTTCTCGAGGCCGGCGATGATGCCGCCCGCGTCGGTGAAGTTGCCGAATTCCGGATGGCCCGCGAACAGCTGCGCCGAGAACGCGATCATCGCGACCGCGCCGACCAGCACGAAGGCGATGCCGATCCACAGGTCGGCCTTTTCATACTTCATGAAGCGCGGCGTGATGCGCTTGTCGATCACGTAGCTCTGCTGGAAGAACAACTGCCACGGCGCGACGGTCGTGCCGACGATGCCGATCACGAGCAGCATCACGTCGGACAGCTTCGCGTGCGCAGGCCAGTTCGGCACGAAGAAGTCGCGCGACATCTGCGCGACCGGCGGGTGGATCGTCACCAGCACCGGCACGAGCAGCAGGCTCAGCAGACACAGCACGATTGCGAACCGCTCGAAGCGCCTGAAGTCTCCGGTACTCACCGCGGCCATCGTCAGCGCGGCGGCCACGCATACGCCGGCAACCTTCGGCAATCCGAAGAAATCCAGCACGAACGTGATGCCGATGAACTCGGTGACGATCGTCAACGCATTCAGCAGGAACAGGTCGATCACGCTGAACGCGCCCCAGAACTTGCCGAAGCGCTCGAAGATCAGGCGCGCATGGCCGACGCCGGTGACCGCGCCCAGGCGCAGCACCATTTCCTGGTTCACGTACAGCACCGGCACGAGCAGCAGCAGCGTCCACAGCAGCGTCGTGCCGTAGTTCTGGCCGGCCTGCGTATAGGTGCCGAATGCGCCGGCGTCGTTGTCGCCGACCATCACGATGAGGCCGGGGCCGATGATCGCGAGCAGCGTGCGCAGGCGCGCCCACCACGTGCCACGTGCGGCGGTATCGTGATGCGCGATCGTGCCGAGCGCACCGCGGATGTCGCCCAGATGGGCTTCGTCGAGCACGGCGCTGCGTTCGGCAGCAATGGGTGGAGAAACGTTGGATGGCGTGGACATGATGAATTCCGTACGGCTAATGGTTATCTGGCAAGCATGCGACCTTGGAATGCACGCGGGCGGCCGCTCGATGGCGGCCACGCGTGCGCATGCCGAGGCGCGCTCGGCGCTGCTTCAGTGGATCAACGATTTCAGGCTGTTCAGCAGACGGGAGAACACCCGCGGACGGGCGTCGAGCGTCAGCATCGCGTCGTAGTGGGGGCGCGATTCCGTGACGTGCGGGAGGTTCGACAGCAGAAGGCCGAAGTTCATGGTCTGGCTCCTGGCGGCGACGGCATGCGTGCCGGCCGCGTGGTGGGCGCGGGGCCAGTCCGGGGCCTGAACGTCGTGTCAGGCTAGTGAGCCGGAGTGTCCCTGCGACCCGGGTTCAAAAGGGTCTGTTGGTGCAATGGGCATAAGGGACAACTGTCACTGTCGTTCATGGCGGCTCCTGTGCGGTGTTCCAGCGAACACGGTTGACCGCCACACGGCGTGCGGGCCGGCATTCGCGGGCCCGGGAACGGGATGCGCGAACGCGGCCGCCTGCCTGGCGGCGGTAAAACCGGACGGCGCATGCGAAAACGCATCACGCTAACCGGCGCGAATCAGGGTGCACGTAGAGGGTTACTGCGGAGTACTGCTGCGCGCACCGTTTGCCTGGGTGACAAACGGCGGCTTCGATGAGGCGCGGACGTTGGTCGCTCAGGCGGAAATTTCGTTCGAAGATCGACTACTGCAGGCGTCCAAGGCGGCGGCCCCAAGAGTGAAGATGGCGGATTCTATGGACGCCCGGAAAGTGAAGTCAACCCCTTGAATCCCCATTTCCCGAAATAAATTTCGCGCATTGCCACACTGAAAGATTTACCCTCGAAAACACGTGCCGCAACCTTTCAGCACGCGTCGCGCACAAGTCGGGCGATGCGTACGTACAACGGCGCGTCGCCCTTCGTCATACCTGTCTGCAATGCCTCCCGTACCGGAACGATCGGCTGCGGCGCTCGCGCCACGCGCGCTGCTTTTTATGCGTTTTTTACTTGCACCGCAGCAAAACTCGCGACTACAATCCGCCCCAATTCATCAAGGGAGTCCCTCCGTGGACACATGCTCTAGTTGCAGTTCGATGCCGGTCCAGGCCGGCCAAGCCATCGCGAGATAGCAGCCAGACGCATGTCTTACGCCGCTAACTCGCATTCGTCGGGTTAGCGCGCTTCCTCCCGGGCCGGCATCGCCGGTTCGCCTGTCGCACGCTCCGTTACGTTCCACCCTCCGATCGCAGGTCGCGTCATGCGCCCGCGCTCGTTCACGTCGTCCGGCATTCGCCGGACCGGACGGAGGCAGCGTCATGATCTTTCAATCGTTCGCGGTCAGACTCAAGCGACTCGTCCACGTCGCATGCGACCGCTCGCTCGTTTCAGCCCTCTCGCCGCTCGCCCACGCATTCGGCAACTGGCGCGGCACGGCGCTCGCGCACCTGCCGGCGGCGCCCCGCCCGCTCGATTGCGCACTGCTCGGCGCGATGGCCGCCGCCGTTGCGCTCGTCGCGCTGCTCTGCACGGCCGCGTCGCGCGTCGGCTTCGCGCAGGTGTGGCGGATCGGCGGCTGGCTGCCGTAAGCGCGTCCGCGACCGGGCGGCCGCGTGCCACGCACCGCCCGCGCACACCGGATCGCCCGACGCCGCCATTTCTTCAGTCTAACTAATCAATCAACCAATGGAGCCCCCATGAAGCATCGTTTCGAACCCGCACTGCGAACACCGCGCGTCGATGCACTGGCCGCGCTGCTGCTGTCGCTCGCCGCCGCGCCGGCGTTCGCGCAATCGGCACCCCCGACCGCCGCCGCTGCTGCCGCCGCCGAACCGGCCAGCGGCGCCAGTGACGCCGCCGCCCCTGCACAGGCCGCCGATGCTGCCGCGCCCGCTCCCACCGGTTTCTGGGAGCGTTCGAACCTGCTCGGCAACATGGGCGGCCTGCGCGACGTGCTCGGCGATCACGGCGTCACGCTGAACCTGCAGGAAACCAGCGAGTACCTGTACAACGCCGCGGGCGGCACGGCACGCGGCGGCGCCTACCAGGGCCTCACGCAATTCGGCTTCGACGTCGATACCGGGAAGGCGATCGGGCTGCCGGGCGGCACGTTCAACGTGTCCGGGCTGCAGATCCACGGCACCAACCTCACGCAGCGCTACCTGCAGACGCTGCAGACCGCCACCGGCATCGAGGCGAATTCGACCACGCGCCTGTGGGAGCTCTGGTATCAGCAGGCGTTTCTCGACGGCAAGGCCGACGTGAAGGTCGGCCAGCAGAGCGTCGACCAGGAATTCATGGTGAGCCAGTACGCGGCGACCTTCATGAACGCGACGTTCGGCTGGCCCGTGCTACCGTCGACCGATCTGCCTGCCGGCGGCCCCGCGTATCCGCTGTCGTCGCTCGGCGTGCGGTTGCGCGTGAAACCGGCCGACGCGTGGACCGCGATGGTCGGCGTGTTCGACGGCAATCCGGCCGGCCGCAGCGACGGCGATGCGCAGGTGCTGAACGCGCACGGCACCAACTTCAACCTGCGCAGCGGCGCATTCGTGATCGGCGAACTCCAGTACGCGCTGAACGCGCCGCCCGCCGACCCGAAGGCGCCGCAACCGGCCGGCCTGCCCGGTACGTACAAGCTCGGCTTCTGGTATCAGTCGCAGCACACGAACGACCCGCGCTTCGGCACCGACGGGCTGTCGCTCGCGAATCCGGCCAGCAACGGCATTCCGGCCACGCACCGCGGCAACTACGGGTTCTATGCGGTCGCGGATCAGATGGTGTGGCGGCCGACGGCCGACAGCCCGCGCTCGGTCGGCGTGTTCGCGCGCGTGATGGGTGCGCCGGGCGATCGCAACGTCGTCGATTTCGCGGCCAATGCGGGCGTCACGCTGAAGGCACCGTTCGCCGGACGCGACAACGACACGGCCGGCATTGCGGTCGGCTACACGAAGATCGGCTCGCATGCGAGCGGGCTCGACGGCGACACCGGCGCCTACACGACGCCCGGCTATCCGGTGCGCCGCGCGGAAACGGTGATCGAGGCGACCTACCAGTATCAGGTCACGCCGTGGTGGCAGCTGCAGGCCGACCTGCAACACTTCTTCCGGCCGGGCGGGGGCATCCCGAACCCGAACGCGGCAGGCGCGCGCATCGGCGACGAAACGGTGGTCGGCGTGCGCACGACGATCACGTTCTGACGCATCGCGGATACGACACGGGCCGGACACCGCTTGCGCGGTGATCCGGCCCGTGCGCCCGGTCCTGCCGGTTCGTAGCGGCGACTTGTGCGCTGCCGCCCGCTACTGTCCAGTGTCGCCGTACAGTCCGAGCAGCTTCAGCGTGACGCCGTTGGTCCAGCCGAAGCCGTCCTGCAGCGGATATTCGCCGCCACCGCCGCCGCCCTCGCCCGCCCCTTCGACCACGTACTTCTCGACGAGCTTGCCTTCGGTCGCATACACATGCCGTACGTCGGTCAGGAAGCGCGTGCCGATGTCCTTCGCGAGCGCCGGTTCGCCATAGCGACGCAGCCCTTCGATCGCGATCCACTGCAGCGGCGCCCAGCCGTTCGGTGCATCCCACTGCTGGCCCGTGTTCTCGGTCGTCGTCGCGAGGCCGCCCGGCTGCAGCAGCGTCTTGCGCATCTCGCGCGCAGTCGCCTTCGCGCGCTCGGGCCAGGCAACCCCCGTGAACAGCGGATACAGCGCGGCGGCCGACACTGCGTCGCGCGGCTTGCGCAGTTGCCAGTCGTAGTCGCCGTAATAGCCGTGACGGTTCCACAGATAGCGGTTGATCGCGGCCGCGCGGCGCGCGGCGCGCCCGGAGAAGTCCGTCACGCACGCGACGTCGTGCGAGACCGTACAGCCCTTCACGATCGTGCGCTCGAGATGGAACATCAGGCTGTTCAGGTCGACCGGCACGATCGACGTCGTGCGGATCGTCGCGAGCGTCTTGCCGTCGCCGAACCAGCGCGAGCTGTAGTCCCAACCGCTTTCGGCACCCGCGCGCAGGTCGCGGTACACCTCGTTCGCCGGGCGGTTCGGCACGGTCTTCGCCGTCGTGACGTCCTCGAGATACGATTCATCGCGCGGCGTGTCGCTCGCATCCCAGTAGCGGTTCAGCACCGCGCCGTCGGGCATCGCGACCACGTGGCGCGCGGCCTGCCCGCGCGGCGTCGTGGTTTCGCCCTGCATCCAGTACCCGTACTCCTTGCGCAGCTCCGGCAGGTATTTCTGATAAATCCTGTCGCCCTCGGCCTGCGCGGCGAGCGTGACCATGTACGCGAAGAACGGCGGCTGCGAGCGGCTCGCATAGTACGTTCGATTACCGTTCGGGATGTGGCCGACCGTGTCGATCAGATGCGCGAAGTTCTCGAGCATGTCGTCGACGAGATCCTCGCGCCCCGACACCTGCAGCCCGAGCATCGTGAAATAGGTATCCCAGTAGTAGCCTTCGCGGAAGCGGCCACCCGGCACCACGTACGGTTTCGGCATCGGGATCAGCGAACTGTACGGCGGCACCGTCGCGCTCGTGCGCGTGAGCTGCGGCCACAGCCAGTCGATATGCTGGCGCAGCGTCTGGTTCGCCGGCGGCGTGACGCCGCCTTCGGGCGGCGGCGTGAAGTGCTGGTCGACAAACGCCTTCAGCGAAAAGCCCGGCTGCGATTTTTGTTGCTGATACAACTGCACGATCGTCGCGGGATCGGTATCGGGCGTCGCATCGACGAAGGTCTTCTGGTCGGGATAGAGCCGGGCCGTCTGCACCGCGACGAAGAGGTCACCGTAGAGCTGGCTCGGCGGCGGCAGCAACGCGCCGGATGCGGGGCTGGTGAATGCCGTCGTGACGGGCGCGGAAGCCGGTGCGGCCTGTTGCGCGGCGGCCCGGTTCGCGCTGTCGGCCTGTGCGGCGCAACCGGCAACGGCCAGGTACGCGACGGCCATGACGGCTGCCCAGCGCAGACGCGGCGCGGACATGCACGGATGCGAGTCGGAGTGCGATGCGGGATGCGATGCGGTTGATTCGGTCGATGCGGCACGACGTGACGTCATGACGTGTCCCCTCCTTTTGATGGTGAGTGGATCGGCAGGGGTCTCGTTCGCGCGTGCGCCCGTCTCGATGGCCGTCGATCGATGCGCGTGGTTGTATTCCGCAGATGAGTGCCGACTGTCGCACGAAACGCGCAGCGCATGCAAGCTTCGCTGCCGTGCCCGCCCACTGCTGTCATCGCCATCCAGATGTGTCGCGTCATGTTCCGCACCGCTGCGGCAGTCATCTCTTTTCCGGAGCGCCGTAGCAGGAACGACTGTTGCAACATGCGGAACAAGCGTTGTCTCACGTGACGCAACGACCACATTGTGGGCATAATGGCATCTTTACCGCGCGCCCTGCCCATGTCGCCCGTCTTTCTAGCACCGCTCATCGTTGCCTGTGCGTTGTTCATGGAAAGCGTCGACGCGAACATCATCGTCACCGCGCTGCCCGCGATGGCGAGGGACTTCGGGCACAGCCCCGTCACCCTGAACATCGCGATCACGGCCTACGTGGTCGGCCTCGGCGTATTCATCCCGATCTGCGGATGGCTCGCCGACCGTTTCGGCGCGCGCTCCGTGTTCCGCACCGCGATCGGCATCTTCGTCGCCGGCTCGCTGATGTGCGCGGCATCCAATTCCCTCGGTCTGCTCACGTTCGCGCGCTTCGTGCAAGGCGTCGGCGGCGCAATGATGGTGCCGGTCGGCCGGATCATCATCTTCCGCGCGGTGCCGCGCGCCGATCTCGTGCGCGCGATGAACTACCTCGCGATTCCCGCGCTGTTCGGGCCCACGTTCGGGCCGCTCGTCGGCGGCTTCATCACGACCTATCTGCACTGGCGGATGATCTTCTTCATCAACGTGCCGATCGGTATCTACGGGATCTACCTCGCGAGCAAACACATCACGAACACGCACGAGCCCGATCCGGGCCCGCTCGACTGGTTCGGCTTCCTGCTGTCGGCAAGCGGTGCGGCGCTGCTGCTGATGGGGCTGACGCTGATCGACGGTTCGCTCACGTCGCGCAGCAACGCGATCATGATGTGCGTGGCGGGTGCCGCGATGCTCGCGCTCTACGTGCCGTACGCGCGCCGCAAGGAGCGCCCGGTGCTCGACCTCAGCTTCCTGAAGATCCCGACGTACCACGCGAGCGTGGTCGGCGGGTCGCTGTTCCGGATCGGCCTCGGCGCGGTGCCGTTCCTGTTGCCGCTCGCGCTGCAGGAAGGGCTCGGGATGAGCGCGTTCCACTCCGGCCTGATCACGTGCGCGTCCGCGCTCGGCGGCGCGGTGAGCCGCTCGACGGCCACGCATACGCTGCGTCGCTTCGGCTTTCGCACGGTGCTGATCTACAACGCGGCGTTCGCCGGGCTCGCGATCGCTGCGTACGGCCTGTTCCATCCGGGCATGCCGACCTGGGCAATATGGACGATCGTGCTGGTCGGCGGCATTTTCCCCGCGCTGCAGTTCACCAGCCTGAATTCGATGATCTACGCGGACATCTCGCAGAGCGACGCGGGCCGCGCCACCAGCCTCGGCAGCGTCGTGCAGCAGATGTCGCTCGGGCTCGGCGTGACGGTCGCGGGCCTCGTGCTGCACATCTCGCACTGGTTGCAAGGACACCAGACGATGGTGTGGTCGGATTTCTGGCCGGCGTTCGTCGTGGTCGGGCTGTGCTCGTTCGCGTCGATTCCGATCACGCGGCGGCTGCCGCCTGGCGCCGGCGACGAAGTCGCGCGCGGCAAGCGGCAATAAACGGACGGGCGGGAAAAGGCCGGAGAAGTCGGCGGGAAAAACCGGAAAAACAAAAAAATCAGCGGACATCCACTCGGGGCCGGTGCACAGCCGCATGGATGTCCGCTCAGGGCTCCGGGTCTCTCGTTGGGGGTTGAGAATCCCGGATTCGCTTCCTGCGTGCCATTGACATATGTGCGTCGGAAGCGGAATCGTTGCGCGCACATTTCGTCGCGCCATGACTGCACTATAGGGAAACTCGCGTCGCGCATCTGTCAACCATTGTCAGACGCCAGCTCGTGCCCGCGCCCGCACACGTGTGCCGCTTTCGCGCTAAAGTGGTGCCCGACCGCCACCCTCAGCCGCCGCTCCGATGCCTACGCTCTCGCCCGCCGCCGCCCGCGCGCTGCATCTCGCCGCGCAGGGCCTGCTGACTCCGCCGCGCCGCAAGGCGACCAAGGCCGACGTGCTCGACACGATCCGCCGGATGGCGCAGTTACAGATCGATACCATTCACGTCGTCGCGCGCAGCCCGTATCTCGTGCTGTTCAGCCGCCTCGGCGACTTCACCCCGCAGTGGCTCGACGAACATCTCGCCGAGGCGCGCCTGTTCGAATACTGGTCGCACGAAGCGTGCTTCCTGCCCGTCGAGCAATTCGGGCTGATGCGCTACAAGATGCTCGATCCGTCGGGGATGGGCTGGAAATACGCGGCCGAATGGCATGAGCAGAACCGCCCCGACATCGAACGGCTGCTCGCGAGGATTCGCGACGAAGGCCCGGTGCGCTCGGCGGACTTCATCCGCGAAGACGGCGCGACGGGCAACGGCTGGTGGGACCGCAAGCCGGAGAAGAAGCATCTCGAAGTGCTGTTCACGACCGGCGACCTGATGGTGTCCGAGCGCCGCAATTTCCAGCGCGTGTACGACGTGCGCGAGCGCGTGCTGCCCGGCTGGGACGATGCGCGCGACCTGCCGCCGCGCGAAGCCGTGCTGCCCGCGCTGCTCGACCACACGTGTCGTGCGCTCGGCGTCGTGCGGGCGGACTGGGTGGCCGACTACTATCGGCTGCCGCGCCGTTCATACCGCGCGGAGCTCGAGCGGCTCGCCGACACGGGCGACCTGATTCCGGTGGAGATCGCCGACTGGAAAGAGCCGGCCTACGTGCATCGCTCGCTCGAATCGCTGCTACCGGCCGCCGCGGCCGACACGCTGCGCTCGACGGTTACGACGCTGCTGTCGCCGTTCGATCCGGTGGTATGGGACCGGCGGCGCGCCTCGACGCTGTTCGGGTTCGACTACACGATCGAGTGCTATACGCCCGCGCACAAGCGGCGCTACGGCTATTTCTGCCTGCCGGTGCTGCATCGCGGCCGGCTGATCGGGCGCGTCGACGCGAAGGCGCATCGCATGCTCGGCACGTTCGAGTTGAAGGCGTTCCATGTCGAGCCCGGCGTGCGGTTCGGCAGCGGGCTCGCGGCCGACGTCGCGAAGGCCGTGAAGAAGCTCGCGGCATGGCACGGGACGCCCGCGGTAACGGTCGCACACGCGCCGCCCGAGCTGGAGAAGGCGCTGGCAGGCGCGTGACGCCTGCGTCGTTGCGCCGGTTGGCGACACGGCACGCTGCGCTTGCGCGCGCCGCCGGTCGCCCGCCGCCGGTCGCCCGCTGTCGCTCAGTCGCGCAGCTTGCGAAAACGCGGCGTGCCGTCCGGCAGGTTCTCGTTGAACATCGCTTCCGGCCGCACCCACAGACCGCGCGCATGCGGCCACAGATGCTCGTACACGACCACCGATTCCTCGGTTTCGGAATGACGGGCGACGCCGATGTAGCGATACAGCCCGCCCTTGTAGTGGCGATGCGTGGCGAGCTGTTCGGCTTCCTGTTCGGTCATGATCTGCTTTCCTTCGGCAAAAACGAAAGCGCGTATTGTATGCGCTCGCCGCGCGTCAGCGTTTCGCGTAGATGTCGGGGCGGCGGATCTCCATCAGCCGTTCGGGATTCGCGGACGGTCCGAAGCCGACCGGCCGGTACAACGCGTGCGCATCGGTCGTCATCAGCATGATGCGGCGCAGGCCCTGCACCATCGGCTGCGCGAATACGTGGTCGATCAGCGCGCGGCCGTAGCCGTTGCCGCGTTCGGCCGGCAACACGAACACGTCGCACAGGTACGCGAACGTCGCATGATCGGTGACGAGCCGCGCAAACCCGACGAGCCGGTCGCCAACATACGCGCCGAAACACAACGACCCTTCGATCGCGCGCTCGACGACGTCGCGCGGAATGCCCTGCGACCAGTATGCGTCGCGATGCAGGAAATCGAAGATCGCGTCGATGTCGAGTTCGCGCTTGTCGGTGGAAAATCTCAGCGTGGCAGGGGTGGCAGCGGGCACGTCGGCTCTCCGGTCGGATCGGGGCGGAGCAGCCACGATAGCGCGGTGCGGGGTGGGCGACAAGCGGCGTGCGATTCACTTTTCGGATGCTCGCGGCAATCTGAAGACGGTCATCGATCAGGTCGTCGACGATGCGGATGTGACGCTCATCACGCGTCGCGACGCGCCAAACGCAGTCATCATGTCGCAGGAATACTATGACAGCCTGATGGAAACGGTTCACCTGCTTCGCTCGCCGGCCAATGTCGCCCACCTCGAACGCTCGATCGCGCAATTGCGCAAGGGCAAGGCGAAAGAGCACAAGCTCGCGGAGGACGATGAATGAGCGTCCGCCGTGTGCTCGTTACATCCGACGCGCGGGACGACTACGTTTATTGGCAGGGGCAAGACCGCAAGACGCTCAAGCGCATCAACCAGCTCATTCGCGAAGCCCAGCGGACGCCGTTCGAAGGTATCGGCAAACCCGAACCGCTGAAGGCGAATCTGTCCGGATTCTGGTCGCGCCGTATCGACGATACGAACCGTCTGGTCTATGAAGCAGACGATCTTCAGATCAGCATCGTGTCCTGCCGCTATCACTACGCGTAGCGCCAACCCCGCCGCCTTCCCCTTCCCCGCTCACGGCGCCGGCAACGTCCGATCGGCCTTGCAGCGCTTCAGCGGCAGCGGCTGGGCCGCGACGATGCGCGTCACCTCGCGGGTGCGCGGGTCGATCTCCAGGTCGAGGCACGCGCAACCGTAGCCGTGCATCCCCGCGTTGGTCACGACCCATCCGTGTGTCGACATGTCGGGCATCGCGTCGAGGCCCGGCACCGGCGCGCTGCCCTGCGTCGACAGCGTCCAGCTGTCGTCCTTGTCGACCAGCCACCAGTTGGCCGGCGTCGGATTCTCGAGCCATCCGCAGCGTTTTTCCGGCGCGGCGGCGGCGTTCGTCGCGGTGGTCAGTGCGAAGGCCGCACCGAAAACCCACATCGTCAGGCGAGTACGAGCGATTTTCATGTCGGTGGATGCAAACGGAAGGAAGCAACGGGAAATGGCGGCGCCGACAGCATACTCGCCTTTCGCGCCCCTTAACGCATTCGTTACGCGCCCTTTACGCGCCTGCCTCCCCACGCACGGATTTCGGCGAATCGGGTAGCCTGTGCGCAACCCTTTTGCAGCGCCATCCGCCGACAACGACCGACTGGAAGGAGACACTTCAATGCGCGACCGAGCCTCGTTCACCGCTTCCGCCCGCCACCGCCCGTTCGCACGCCGTGCGGCTTTCTGGCTCGCCGCCGCCGCGCTCGCGTCCGCGACGCTGCCGGCTGACGCAGCCGAACTGCGCGTGATGATCTCCGGCGGCTTCACCGCCGCGTACAAGCAACTCGGCCCGCGCTTCACCGCGTCGTCCGGCGACACGCTCGACACGATCTCCGGCCCGTCGATGGGCGAATCGAAGGAAGCGATCCCGAACCGCCTCGCGCGCGGCGAACAGGCCGACGTGCTGATCATGGTCGGCTACGCGCTCGACCGGCTGATCAAGGAAGGCAAGGTGATCCCCGCGTCGCGCGTGGAGCTCGCCGATTCGCGGATCGGCATGGTCGTGCGCGCCGGCGCGCCGAAACCCGACATCAGCACCGTCGACAAGCTGAAGGACGTGCTGCTGCACGCGAAATCGGTCGCGTATTCGGACAGCGCGAGCGGCGTCTACATCGAGAAGGAAATGTTCAGGAAGCTCGGCGTCGAGGATCAGGTGAAACCGAAGGCGTCGATGGTGCCGCGCATTCCGGTGGCATCCGTCGTCGCGAACGGCGACTACGAACTCGGCTTCCAGCAGGTCAGCGAGCTGTTGCCGGTTGCCGGCGTCACGTATGCGGGCAAGGTGCCCGAATCGGTGCAGTCCGTCACGCGTTTCGCGGGCGGCATTCCGGTGGGCGCCGCGCATCCGGACGACGCGAAGAAGCTGCTCGACTATCTCGCGTCGCCGCAGGCACAACCGGTTGTGCACGCAACGGGACTCGATTCGGTCGCCGCGTCGCCTGCGCAATAACGTTACCGCACCGCTTCATGCCCTACCGACTCATCGCGTTCGACTTCGACGGCACGCTCGCCGATTCGCTCGACTGCTTTCTCGCGGCGCTGACGCAGGCGTCGCGCCTGCACGGCTTTCGCAACGCCACGCCCGAACTGCGCCCCGCGCTGCGCGGGATGTCGGCGCGGGAGATCATCCGCGCGCTCGACGTGCCGATGTGGAAAGTGCCGCGCGTGACGGTCGACATGCGTCGCCTGATGCGGCCGCACATTGCGCAGGTGAAGCTGTTCCCCGGCGTCGACGACACGTTCGATGCGCTCGCCGCGCGCGGGATCCGCATCGCGATCGCGACGTCGAACACCGAAGACATCGTGCGCGACCGGCTCGGCCCGCGCGCGAGTCGCCACGTCGATTTCTTCGCGTGCGGCATTCCGCTGTTCGGCAAGGCGCACCGGCTGCGCGCGCTCGTACGCGAAGCCGGCATGCACCCCGCCGATGTGCTGTACGTCGGCGACGAAATCCGCGATGCCGATGCGGCGCGCCGCGCAAGCATCGCGTTCCTGGGTGTCGCATGGGGCTATACGGCGCCCGACGCATTACAGTCGCATTGCGCGACACCGCTGCTGCCGCACCTCGACGCGCTGCTCGATCGCGTGTGACCGGTGTCGCGCGATTCGCGTGTTCGATCCGACACCGCGTCACGCATGCAGCGTGCGTCCGCTACATACGCTACCCGCACGACGATGAAACGTCGATGACAAGCGCGCACAGCGCATCCATTTCAAGCACGCCGTTCACGCAAAAATTGCCGCCGCGATACGCGCGACAGGTACGCACTACCTGTCCGTTCGCGCGCACATTGATTCGTCTTACCAACCGTTACACAAACCACAGCGCGGTTGCACCTGCTACCCGAACGCTCTCCTAGAATCAGTCGGGCCGCGAAACACTTCGACCGCCACCGCGGCAGAGCGGCGGTCGATTCCGGCCCGGGCGCGCCCGGTCTCTCGCACACTGCGGATCACGCGATCCGTCCGTTAATCAGAGCCCCGATCGAAAGGAGGTCCCATGAACCGCTTTCCCACCCTCTCGCGCCTTGCATTGTCTGCCGCTGGCCTGCTGCTCGTCGCCGTGACGGCGAACGCGCAATCCGCGCAACCGTCGCCGTCCGCACCGGCCGCCGCGGATGCACGCATCCACGAAGCCGACCAGACCTTCATCAACGACGGCACGAAGACCGTGTCGACGCAGCACGACGCCGCGCGCATCGCCGATTCGCGCACGTCGGACAGCCAGGTGAAGGCATTCGCGCAACGCGTGTCGACCGACGATGAGAAGATCATCCAGGCGATGCGCGCAGCGAGCCCGCGCGGCGTCGACGTGCCGGCCAACAATCCCGACACCACCGTGCTGGACAGCATCAAGAACCTGCGCGGCGCGGATTTCGACAAGGCGTATATCGAGCAGGTCGCGCTCGCCGGCGAGCAGAAGACGATCTCGGCGTTCCAGGCCGAAATCGCGTCGGGCCGCGACACGAAGCTGAAGGAAGTCGCACGCCAGTCGCTGCCGATCCTGCAGGCGCACTACGCGGACGCGCAGAAGCTCGCGCAACGTCACCACCTCGCATCGGCGCAGTAACGCGATGCGCGGCCGCGCATCGCGCGCGGCTCCCTGCTTCCCCCATCGTCGCGCCGCCGCCCCCTTCCGGCGGCGCGATGCATGCGGCACCCGACTCGCATCGCGCGTTACACGTTACGTCGCAAGCTTCGCCTTCAACCGCTCGCTCACTTCCGGCCATTCGTCGTCGATGATGCTGAAGCGCACCGAATTGCGCTTGCGGCCGTCGGGCATGATCCGTTCGTGACGCACGATCCCTTCCTGCTTCGCACCGAGCCGCAGAATCGCCGCGCGGGATTTCTCGTTCAGCTCGTCCGTCGTGAACTGCACGCGCACGCAATGCAGCGTGTCGAACGCATACGCGAGCAGCAGCCATTTCGCTTCGGTATTCGCGCGCGTGCGCTGCGCCGATTCGCCGAGCCACGTATGGCCGATCTCGAGCTTGCGATGCTGGCGGTCGATCTTCCAGAAACGCGTGCTGCCAATCACGCGGCCCGATGCGCGATCGACGATCACGAACGGCATCACGGTGCCGCTTGCGCGCCCCTGCAGCGCCGTGTCGATATACGCGTCGACCGTCGCCTCGCCCGGCACGACCGTGACCTTCAGGTTCCACAGTTGGCCGTCGGCGGCGGCATCCAGCAGCGCCTGCCGGTCGGACGCTTCGAGCGGTCGCAGTTCGATGCGCTCGCCGGCAAGCGTCGGTTGCGCGAGGGGAGATGAAGCGTCGGTCATGACAAGTTCCGTTTCCGTGAAAGTGACGACGAGGATGGCAACGACTGCAGCGAAACATCCATCATACGGCTGCCGCTAACCGGGCAGCGCCGCGAGCCTGCGCTGGATCTCCGTCGCTTCGCCGCGCAACGCGTCGGCGAATGCGTCGACGAGCAGGCTCTTCGGCCGGTGCTCCGGCACGATCACGCTGACGCGATACGGAAACGAGCGCGTGAGCGGCCGCACGTGCAGATCGTGCCCGACGAAATCGAGTGCGGTCAGCGGATTGACGATCGCGGCGCCAAGCCCCTGCCGCACGAACGCGCACACCGACACCGCCGACGGCGTTTCGATCACCGAGCGCGGCGCGACACCGAGCTGCGCGAACGCCTCGTCGATCATGATCCGGTACGGGTCGTTCAGCGACAGACTCACGAACGGGCGATCGGCGAGATCCGCAAGCTCGATCGCGTCCCGCGCCAGCAACGGATGGCCGTCGGGCAGCACGCACACCTCGTCGACTTCGAGCAGCGGCGTGAGCACGGTGCCGGCCGGCGCGACGTCGTGCTCGGTCAGCCCGAGGTCGTAGCGTTGCGCGGTCAGCCACTCCTCGAGCACCGGCGACTCCTGCGTCGCGACCGACACGCTGACGCCCGCATGCGCGTCGTGAAAGCGCCGGCACGCGCCGGGCAGGATCGCGTGCGAAAACGCCGGCAGCGCGATCACCGACAGTTGTCCGTCACGAAACTCGCGCAGCCGCGCGGCCGTCGCCGCGACCCGCTCGAGCCCCACATAGGCGAGCCGCACGTCGTCGAACAGCGTGAGCGCGGCCATCGTCGGCCGCAGCCGGCCATGCGAGCGCTCGAACAGCGCGAAGCCGACTACCTGCTCCATGCGCGCCAGCTCGCGGCTGATCGTCGGCTGCGACGTATAGAGCATCTCGGCCGCACGGGTCGTGCTGCCGGTCACCATCAGCGCGCGGAAAACCTCGATATGCCGGTGTGTGAGCATGGCATCCTATATCCAGAATGAATCGAATGTCTATAAACAGGCATTTTACTGTATAGCCTTTCAGGCGCATCATTCACGCTATCCGTTCATTCGATCCGACTCATCCGCCATGTCCCTCGATTCCCGCCAGCTCGCGACGCTCGCGCAGCAATACGGCACCCCGCTGTGGGTGTACGACGCCGACGTCATCCGCGACCGCATCGCCCAACTGCGCCAGTTCGATGTCATCCGCTATGCGCAAAAGGCGAACTCGAACCTGCATATCCTGAAGCTGATGCGCGAAGAAGGCGCGTGCGTCGATGCCGTGTCGCTCGGCGAGATCGAGCGCAGCCTCGCGGCCGGGTTCAGTCCGGCGGGCGAACCGGAAGGCGTCGTGTTCACGGCCGACCTGATCGACCGCCCGACGCTCGCGGCCGTGCTCAAGCATGGCGTGACCGTGAACGCCGGCTCGCTCGACATGCTCGCGCGCGTCGGCGAGCACGCGCCCGGCCATCGCGTCTGGCTGCGCGTGAATCCGGGTTTCGGCCACGGCCACAGCAACAAGACCAACACCGGCGGCCCGCAGAGCAAGCACGGGATCTGGATCGACGACGTGCCGCGCGCGATCGAAATCGTGCGCCAGTACGGGCTGAAGCTGGTCGGCATCCACATGCACATCGGCTCGGGCGTCGACTACGGCCACCTGTCGCAGGTGTGCGATGCGATGGTCGATCTCGTCACGTCGCTCGGTCACGACATCGAAGCGATCTCGGCGGGCGGCGGGCTGTCGATCCCGTATCGCGACGGCGAGCCGCGCGTCGACGTCGACCACTACTTCAGCCAGTGGGATGCCGCGCGCAAACGGATCGAACGGCATCTCGGCCACGCGGTGCGCATCGAGATCGAACCGGGCCGCTTCCTCGTTGCGGAAGCCGGCACGCTCGTCACCGAAGTGCAGGGCGTGAACCGCCGGCCGAAGCACGACTTCGTGCTGATCGATGCGGGCTTCAACGACCTGATGCGGCCGTCGATGTACGGCAGCTATCACGCGGTGTCCGTGCACGCGCACGACGGCGCGCTGCCGGCCGGCCGGCCGCTCGTCGACATCGCGATCGCCGGGCCGCTGTGCGAATCCGGCGACGTGTTCACGCAGGACGCCGGCGGCGTGGTCACGCACCGCAAGCTCGCGCAGCCGCAGATCGGCGACCTGCTGTTCCTGCACGACGCGGGCGCGTACGGCGCATCCATGTCCTCGAACTACAACAGCCGGCCGCTCGCGCCGGAAGTGCTCGTCGATCGCGGCACGCCGCGGCTGATCCGCCGCCGGCAGACGATCGACGAACTGCTCGCGCTCGAAACGTTCGAGTAACCGCGCCTTCACGCCGCGTTCGACACAGCTCGAACGCCCACGGCCAGGCTTGCCGCTTCCGGCATGCCTGGCCGTTTTGCTTTTGGCGCGTGCCGTTCGCGCAGGGCAACCGCTCACCCGCGCCGTAGCACCTCATGCTGCGCACCCCGTGCAACCGCAGCAGATCGCTTGCATCACGTTCCATGCGGAGAGAAAAACTTTCCACGGCGCGCGGAAAGTGCATGCATTTTTGGAAGCACTTTCCTTTTTGACAAAACTAAGATTGCCCTCAGTCGTTCAGCATTTGCGTCGCCGGATCCGCATCGACGATGCAGCCGGTCATTCTCACTCGCACGCCTCACGGGCCATCATGAACACGATGCTTGAACGCTTCGCCGCGCACCGGAACCCGTTCGATACGAACGCCGTGCGGTCCGCCTGCGTGCGCGAGCGCATGCCGTAACGCATCGCGGCGAACGGCGCGCGCGCCGCACTCGCCGCCACACTGCCCCGCGTTGCATCCCGCCGCGGCGCTTTCGATCCGATTCCTGCCCACGGCGACGCCGCCCGTCGCCGCGGACACGCACACCCTGAATTTTCGACAACGACCACGGAGACGACCATGAAACACTTCACCCCGACGCTCAAGCAAGGCCTCGCCGCCGCCCTCCTCTGCGTGGTGGCCACGGCATCGCACGCGGCGGACCTGCTCGACACCGTCAAGCAGGCCGGCGTGCTGAAGATCGCGCTCGAAGGCACCTACCCGCCGTTCGACTACCGCAATGCCGACGGGCAGCTCGAAGGATTCGACGTCGACGTCGCGAAGGCCGTCGCCGCCCGGCTCGGCGTGAAGCCGCAGTTCGTCACGACCGAATGGAGCGGGATTCTCGCCGGGCTGCAGGCCGGCAAGTTCGACGTAATCGTGAACCAGGTGGCGATCACGCCGTCGCGCCAGCAGGCACTCGATTTCAGCACGCCGTACGTGTATTCGTCCGCGCAACTGCTGCAACGCCAGAACGATGCGCGTGCATTCAAGTCGCTCGACGAACTGAAGGGCAAGAAGGTCGGAGTGACGATGGGCAGCAACTACGTCGATCTCGTGAAGACCGTGCCCGCGATCGACCTGCAGGTGTATCCGGGCACGCCGGAAAACCTGCGCGACCTCGCCGCGGGCCGCATCGATGCGGCGGTCAACGACCGCCTGATGCTGAGCTACCTGATCAAGAACTCGCACCTGCCGCTGCGCCCCGGCTCCGTGCTCCCGGGTGGCGAAGACCGGATGGGCATCCCGTTCCGCAAGGGCAATCCGAAATTCGCGAAGGCGATCGACGACGCGGTCGCATCGCTGCAGCAGGACGGCACGCTGAAGAAGATCTCGATGCAGTGGTTCGGCGCGGACACCTCCCGGCCCGTCACGCAATAACACAACGCTGCAAAGGCCCGCGCGCCCCGATGCGCGGGCCGTCGAACACACAATCAGGAGACACGTGATGGAAGCACTCGATCTGATCATTCATACGCTGCCCGTCATGGTGAAGGGCGCGCTGCTCACGCTGAAATTCGCGGTGGCGTCGATGGCGCTCGGCCTCGTCGTCGGACTCGTGGTCGCCATCATGCGCATCGGCAGCAATCGGCTCGCGTCCGGCCTCGCGCAGGGCTACGTGAGCCTGATGCGCGGCACGCCGCTGCTCGTGCAGATGTTCGTCGTCTACTACGGGCTGCCCGATCTCGGCATCACGCTCGACCCGACGACGGCCGGCATCTTCACGCTGACGCTCAATGCCGGCGCGTACCTGTCCGAAAGCATGCGCGGCGCGATCCTCGGCATCGGCCGCGGGCAATGGGCGGCCGCGCACAGCCTCGGCCTCACGCACGTGCAGACGCTGCGCTACATCGTCTGTCCGCAGGCGCTGCGCCTGGCCGTACCGAGCCTCGGCAACACGCTGATCAGCCTGATCAAGGACACGTCGCTCGTGTCGGTGATCACCGTCACCGAGTTGCTACGCTCGACGCAGGAAGTGATCGCCGCGACGTTCCAGCCGCTGCCGCTCTACCTCACCGCCGCCGCGATCTACTGGGTGCTCAGCACGCTGCTCACGCGCCTGCAAGGCCGTGTCGAAACGCGCCTCTCGCTGCCGTCCACGCATTGAGCGTGCCCGCGCCCATCAACATGAACCTCAACCACGGACACAACATGATCACGCTCGACAACGTATCGAAGTGGTACGGCAAACATCAGGTCCTTTCCGAATGCAGCGCGGCCGTATCGAAAGGCGAAGTGGTCGTCGTGTGCGGGCCGTCGGGCTCCGGCAAGTCGACGCTGATCAAGACCATCAACGGCCTCGAGCCGTTCCAGAAAGGCAGCATCGTCGTCGACGGGATGCGGCTCGGCGATCCCGCCGCGAAACTCGCGCAACTGCGCGCACGGGTCGGCATGGTGTTCCAGCATTTCGAGCTGTTTCCGCACCTGTCGATCACCGACAACCTGACGCTCGCGCAGGTCAAGGTGCTCGGCCGCCGCAAGGACGAGGCGATCGAGAACGCGATGAAGCTGCTCGATCGCGTCGGCCTCAAGGCGCATGCGCACAAGTATCCGGGGCAGTTGTCCGGCGGGCAGCAGCAACGCGTCGCGATTGCGCGCGCGCTGTCGATGAACCCGGTCGCGATGCTGTTCGATGAACCGACCTCCGCGCTCGACCCGGAGATGATCAACGAAGTGCTCGACGTGATGGTCGAGCTGGCGCGCGACGGGATGACGATGGTGTGCGTCACGCACGAAATGGGCTTCGCGAGAAAGGTCGCGCATCGCGTGATCTTCATGGACCAGGGCGCGGTGGTCGAGGATGCGGCAAGCGATGCGTTCTTCGCCGCGCCGCGTTCCGACCGCGCGCGCGACTTCCTCGACAAGATCCTGCACTGAGCGCGCGACGGCCGCACCGTTTCGATTGACCGACTTTCAAAGGACGACATCTTGAACCACCTGCACTCGACCGACACCCTCCTCGCTCACGAAGGCCGCGCGCACGGCCAGCCCGGCTCGCCGGTGAATCCGCCCGTGTATCGCCAGTCGACGCTGCTCTTTCACGGCACCGACGCGCTCGACGCGGTGCGCGGCACGCCGCTCGCGTACGGACGGCACGGCAGCCCGACCACGCGCGCGCTCGAGAAGGCGCTCGCGCGTCTCGAAGGCGCGCACGCCGCGCTGCTGACGCCGAGCGGACTCAGCGCAATCACGACCGCGCTGCTCGCGGTGCTCAATCCCGGCGACCATCTGCTGATGGTCGACTCCGCGTACGACCCGACGCGCTCGTTCTGCGACGAAACGCTCGCGCGCCTCGGCATCGAAACGACGTACTACGATCCGTCGATCGGCGCCGGCATCGCGTCGCTGATGCGGCCGAACACGCGCGCGATATTCGCCGAATCGCCCGGCTCGCTGACCTTCGAAGTGCAGGACATCCCCGCGATCTGCCGCGTCGCGCACGAACACGGCGCGGTCGTGCTGCTCGACAACACGTGGGGCACGCCGCTGAATTTCCGTTCGTTCTCGCATGGCGTCGACGTGTCGATCCACGCAGCGACGAAATACATCGCCGGGCACTCCGACGTGCTGATGGGCGTGATCCTGACCACCGAGGCGCTCGCACCGAAAGTCACGCGCTGCTACCGGCAGCTCGGGATGACCGTCAGCGGCGACGATGCGTATCTCGCGCTGCGCGGCCTGCGCACGCTGTCGGTCCGGCTCGAGCGCCATCAGCGCAATGCGCACGTGCTGACCGAATGGCTCGCGCGGCAACCGGAAGTCGCGCAGATCCTGTATCCGGCGCGGCCCGGCGACGCCGGCCACGCGCTGTGGCAGCGCGACTTCACGGGCGCCTGCGGGCTGTTCGGCCTGGTGCTGCATCCGCAGCCCGACGAGGCCGTGCGCGCGCTGCTCGACGGAATGACGTGCTTCGGCATGGGCTACAGCTGGGGCGGCTTCGAAAGCCTGATCATCCCGTCGAACCCGTCGCGCCATCGCACCGCGACGCAATGGGCGGCCGGCGGCCCGCTGCTGCGCATTCACGCGGGGCTCGAGCATCCCGACGACATGATCGCCGACCTCGACGCCGGCTTCGCGAGAATGCGCGCGGCCGCGGCCGCCTTCGCGGAAGCCTGACATCGGACAACGCAGCACGCGTCGCGCGCCCGTTCGTATCACGACGCATCACGCTTTTTTCAACGTTCGACCACTACTGATAGCGAGACCATCATGAAAGACACGCTGTTCATTCTCCGCCCAGGTTTCTTCAAGGACTCCGAAGGTCCGTTCTACTGCGGCGACTCGGTTGCCGTCGAAGGGCTGCTCAGTTTCTATCCGCAATTGCGCGACGCGGTCTCGGTCGAGTACATCGACGCGCCGCGGCCGCGCCAGCCGATCGTCGCGCTGATCGGCGAGGACAACCAGTCGGCGCCCGTGCTCGTGCTGGGCAGCGGGCAGATGCCGAAGGATGATGCGGTCGGCGTTCGCGAGCACAACGGCCGGCGCTTCATCGATTCGCCTGCCGATATCCGGCGATATCTGTCGTCGCAATACGGCGTGGCGCATGTCGCGTAAGCACGCCGGTGCCTGATGCTGACAGGCGCCAGCGAACGGGCGGCGCGATACGCGCGGCCCGTCTTCCGCGACGTTCGGCACGCGGCGGATCTGCTCGTTCGACTTGCCCTGTCCCGTCGCCGCGCGTCAACCTGCCCGCCGCACCGGCGCCATTTTCGAAAAGTACTTCGCGCCCGCGACACAGCCGACGACCACGACCGTCACGACGAGCATCGACGGCGGCACCGTCTCGTGCAGCAGCCCGGCCGCGAGCAGCAGGCCGAAGAACGGCTGCAGCAGCTGCAGCTGGCCGACGCCCGCGATCCCGCCGAGCGCGAGGCCGCGATACCAGAACACGAAGCCGATCAGCATGCTGAACAGCGACACGTAGGCGAGCCCCCACAGCGCGGCGGCATCGACGCCGTCGAACGTGGCCGGCCACGTGAACCACGTGAGCGGCAGCATCACCGGCAGCGACAGCACCAGCGCCCACGAGATTACCTGCCAGCCGCCGAGCTGGCGGGACAGGCGCGCGCCTTCCGCATAGCCGAGCCCGCACGCGACGATCGCGGCCAGCATCAGCGCATCGCCGACCACCGACGCACTGCCGCCGTTGCGCAGCGCAAACGCGGCCACCGCGCCGCTGCCGAGCAGCGAGAAGATCCAGAACGGCAGCCTCGGCCGTTCACCGCCGCGCCACACGCCGAACAGCGCGGTCGCCAGCGGCAGCAGCCCGACGAACACGATCGCGTGCGCGGACGTCACGTGCTTCAGCGCAAGCGCGGTCAGCAACGGAAAACCGACCACGACCCCGAGCGCGACGACGACCAGCGACACCGTCTCGGCACGCGTGGGCCGCTTCTGCTTCAGCGCGACGAGCAACCCGAGGCCGAGCACGCCCGCGATCGTCGCACGCGCGAACGTGAGAAACAGCGGGTCGAGCCCCTGTACCGCGACGCGCGTCGCAGGCAGCGAGCCACTGAAAATGATCACGCCCAGCAGGCCGCTGAGCCATCCGTCGGTCGTCTTTTGCACGGCAAATCCTGATCGGAAAAAGGAGGGATGTCCGATGATCCGCCGCCCACGAAATGCGCGTAAGCTACAGCCCAATACAATTTGGACAAACTGTACTGAACAACTGACCGTACAGTTCACCCTTCGCCATGAGCCAATCTGCCCCGAACCCTGCCCCGCCCGCGGCGTCGCGCACGCGTGTGGAAACCGTGATGGACACGCTGCGCGCGCGGATCGCGAGCCGCGCGCTGATGCCCGGCGCGCGCGTGCCGTCGATCCGGATGATGGCCGACGCGCTGCACGTGTCGAAATCGACCGTCGTCGACGCATACGAACGGCTCGCGAGCGAAGGCGTGCTCGTCGCGCGGCGCGGCTCCGGCTTCTACGTGTCGGGCCATGCGCCGCCGCTCGCGCTCGCCGAGCTCGGGCCTCGCCTCGATCGCGAGCTCGATCCGTTGTGGCTGTCGCGCCAGGCGCTCGAAGCGGCACCCGGCTCGGTGAAGCCCGGTTGCGGCTGGCTGCCGTCGTCTTGGCTGCCCGACGAGAGCCTGCGACGCGCGTTGCGCGCCGTGTCGCGCGACGAACCCGACGCGCTGACCGACTATGCGACACCGCTCGGGCTGCCCGCGCTGCGCCAGCAGCTCGCATGGCGCCTCGCGCAACACGGCATCCATGCGGAGCCCACGCAGATCATGCTGACCGACGGCGGCACGCATGCGCTCGATCTCGTGTGCAGGCTGCTGCTGGAGCCTGGCGACACCGTCGTGCTCGACGATCCGTGCTACTTCAACTTCCAGGCGCTGCTGCGGGCGCATCGTGCGCAGATCGTCAGCGTCCCGTACACGCCGAACGGCCCCGATCTCGAACGCTTCGAACAGGTGCTCGTCGAGCATCGGCCGCGCCTCTACATCACCAACGCGGCGCTGCACAACCCGACCGGCGCGACGCTCGCGCCGCCGGTCGCGCACCGGCTGCTGACGCTCGCGGCCGAGCATGGGCTGCTGATCGTCGAGGACGACATCTTCGCCGACTTCGAGAGCACGCCCGCGCCGCGCCTCGCGGCGTTCGACGGGCTGTCGCGCGTCGTGTCGATCGGCAGCTTCTCGAAGACGCTGTCGGCCGCGATCCGCTGCGGCTATGTCGCCGCGCGTCCCGAATGGATCGACGCGCTCGTCGACCTGAAGCTCGCGACGTCGTTCGGCAATGCCCAGATCGGCGCGAACGTCGTGCACCGGCTGCTCGTCGACGGCACGTACCGGCGCCATCTCGACGGCCTGCGTGCGCATCTCGCGGATGCGATGGGCGAGACGATCCGGCGGCTCGCGCGCGCCGGGCTCGGGATCTGGACGGAACCGCGCGGCGGGCTGTTCGTATGGGCGGAGTTGCCCGACGGGCTCGACGCCGCGCACGTCGCGCGCCACGCGCTCGATCACGACGTGGTGCTCGCACCAGGGAACGTGTTCAGTGCGGCGCGCAGCGCGACGTCGTTCATGCGCTTCAACGTGTCGCGCTGCAAGGGGCCGGCGGTATTCGATGCGCTTGGGCGGGCGATGGAGGCGGCGCGGGCGACATCGCACGATCCTGAAACGCCGCCGCCCGTTGCGCGCAATCACACGCGAACCGTGTCCTAGTCGGCGTCGCGGGCCGGGTCGGACAGGATCAGGCGATCCGGCACGCTCGCCACCGCGCCGCGCGACGCGACGTAGTACAACAAGCCCGGCACGACGATACCGACGATCCACGACACGTCGACGCCGCCCAGCGCATCGACCCACGGCCCGGTGTAAAACCCCGTCGCGACGAACGGCATCTGCACGAGCACGCCGACCGCATAGACCGCGATGCCGACAACGTTCCAGCGGCCGTACCGGCCGTCCGGGTCGAACAATGCCGGCACGTCGTAACGCTCGCGCGTGACGCAGTAATAGTCGACGAGGTTGATCGCGCTCCACGGCGTGAAGAACACCAGCAAAAACAGCAGGAACGACGAGAACGCCTTCAGGAAATCGTGCTGTCCGGCCAGTGCGATCCCGCTCGACGCGGCGACGGTCAGCAGCACGAACGCGATGCGCGTGCGCGGCGAGATCTCGCGCCGCCCGCCGAAGCCGGTCAGGATCGCCGCAACCGACATCACGCTGCCGTACGCATTGAGCGTCGTGATCGTCAGCTTGCCCAGCGCGATCGTGAAATAAAGCACGGCAGCGATCGCGCCGGTCGCACCGAGGCCGACGATGAACGAGACCTCGTGCCCGGAGAAACGGTCGCCGGCGAGCGCGGCGGCGAGCACGCCGAACGTCATCGACACCTGCGCGCCGATCACGGTGCCGCAGAACACCGCGGCAAAGGTCTTGACAGGTGACGTCGCCGTGGGCAGGTAGCGGGAATAGTCGGCGACGTACGGTCCGTACGCGATCTGCCACGACGCGGACAACGACACCGCGAGCAGGAACGACGCGGGCGTGAAGTGGCGATTCGCGAGCAACGTGCCGAACGCGTGCCCGTGCAGCAGGCTCGCAAACAGATACAGGAATGCGAGCGTGCCGACGATGCTCGATACGCGCCCCATTGCATGAATCGTCCGGTAGCCGAGACCGGTGAGCAGCACGACGAGCGCGGAGAAGATCAGGATCGCTGCGGTATGGCCGACGTGCAGCAATTCGGCGATCGCCTGCCCGGCGAGCACCGTGCCGCCCGCCGAGAATCCGACATACATCACGCAGACGAGTGCGAGCGGCACGATCGCGCCATACACGCCGAACTGCACGCGACTCGACACCATCTGCGGCAGCCCGAGTTGCGGCCCTTGCGCCCCGTGCAGCGCCATCACCGCGCCGCCGAGTACCTGGCCTGCCAGCAAACCGATCAGCGACCAGAACACGTCGCCGCCGAGCACCACCGCCAGCGCACCGACGACGACCGCCGTGACCTGGAGGTTAGCGCCGAACCACAGGGTGAATTGACTGAACAGGTTGCCGTGGCGCTCGCCATCGGGAATATGGTCGATCGAGCGACGCTCGATCAGCGACGGATTGGCGACAGGTGAAGCGGTACGTTCCATGCTCGGCTCCTGACCGGTGGAAAACTGCGCTTGGGGGTTCGCTCGGACCGCGGCATCAGGTTGCGGTCTTTCGCGTGAATCGCGCGCCGGTCGTGATGACACGGCATGCGGGCAGGATCGGTGGATCCTGACGGGGTACAAGGATCAGAGCGACGCGCTCAGCTCCGGGACGAGTTCGTGCAGATCGCCGACGAGGCCGTAGTCGGCGACGCTGAAGATCGGTGCTTCCGGATCCTTGTTGATCGCGACGATCACTTTCGAATCCTTCATGCCGGCCAGGTGCTGGATCGCACCCGAAATGCCCACCGCGATGTACAGCTGCGGTGCAACGATCTTGCCGGTCTGGCCAACCTGGTAGTCGTTCGGCACGTAGCCGGCGTCGACTGCCGCACGCGATGCACCCAGTGCCGCCGACAGCTTGTCCGCCAGCGGCTCCAGCACCTTCGTGTAGTTCTCGCCGCTGCCCAGACCACGGCCGCCCGACACGATGATCTTCGCGCTGGTGAGTTCCGGACGGTCCAGCTTCGTCACTTCACGGCTCACGAATTGCGACTTGCCTGCGTCTGCTGCCGCTTCGATCTTCTCGACCGACGCGCTGCCGCCTTCCGCAGCAACCGGATCGAAACCCGTCGCACGCACCGTGATGACCTTGATCGGGTCGCTCGACTGCACCGTCGCGATCGCGTTGCCCGCGTAGATCGGACGCTCGAACGTGTCGGCCGAATCCACTGCCGTGATGTCCGAGATCTGCGCGACGTCCAGCTTCGCGGCGATACGCGGCGCGATGTTCTTGCCGTAGGCCGTCGCCGGCACAAAGATGTGCGAGTAATTTGCCGCGATGGTCAGCACCGTCGCTTCCACGTTCTCTGCAAGACCGCTCGCGAGCTGCGGCGCATCGGCCAGCAGCACCTTGCCGACACCTGCGATCTTCGCTGCCGTGTCAGCCGCGTCCTGCGCGTTGTGGCCCGCCACTAGCACGTGAATGTCACCGCCAATCTTCGCCGCCGCTGCCACCGTGTTCAGCGTCGCGGCCTTGATCGACGCGTTGCCCCCCAAGGGGGCTTCCTTCGGGGCGTCGCACTCTGCAATCACCAGAATCGTCATTTCCTTGGGCTCCCTCTTACAACACCTTGGCTTCGGTCTTCAGCTTCTCGACCAGCGTCTTCACGTCCGGCACCTTCACGCCGGCCGCACGCTTCGGCGGCTCGACCACCTTCAGCATCTTCAGACGCGGCGTCACATCCACACCGAGGTCTTCCGGCTTCACGTTTTCCAGCGGCTTCTTCTTCGCCTTCATGATGTTCGGCAACGTCACGTACCGCGGCTCGTTCAGGCGCAGGTCAGTCGTGACCACGGCCGGCAGCGTCAGCGACAGCGTTTCCGCACCACCGTCGACTTCCCGTGCAACGGTTGCCTTACCATCTGCGATCGTCACCTTCGACGCGAACGTCGCTTGCGGCAACCCTGCCAGCGCGGCCAGCATCTGCCCCGTCTGGTTCGAATCGTCGTCGATCGCCTGCTTGCCGAGGATCACCAGTTGCGGCTGTTCCTTGTCGACCAGCGCCTTCAGGATCTTCGCGACGGCCAGCGGCTCGACGCTGTCGTTCGACTCGACGAGGATCGCGCGATCCGCACCGATCGCGAGCGCCGTACGCAGCGTTTCCTGCGCTTGCGCAACGCCCACCGACACGGCGATCACTTCAGTCGCCACGCCCGCTTCCTTCAGGCGCACGGCTTCTTCCACCGCGATTTCATCGAACGGATTCATCGACATCTTCACGTTCGCGATGTCGACGCCGGATTGATCGGATTTCACGCCGACCTTCACATTCGCATCGACGACCCGCTTCACAGCCACCAGTACTTTCACCACGCGTCTCCTTGTTCGATTTCACGAGCCGTCATGCCAGCATCGTGCGTGCAATCACCGTGCGCTGGATCTCCGACGATCCTTCGTAGATCCGCAGAATGCGAGCGTCCCGGACGAGTCGTTCGATCCGCATTTCGCGCGTGAACCCGTAGCCGCCGTGGATCTGCAAGGCCGCGTCGGTCACGAATGCCACCATCTCCGATGCATACAGCTTCGCCATCGACGCCATGTCCGTAAACGGCTCGCCGGCAGCGCGCCGCGCCGCGGCCTGCAGCGTCAGCAGCCACGCGGCCTCGAGCTGCGTCTTCATGTCGGCGAATCGCCATTGCAGCCCCTGCTTGTTCGCGAGCGCGTCGCCGCCGACGTGACGCTGCTTTGCCCAGTCGATCGCGTCGCCCAGCGCGGCTTCCGCGATCCCGAGGCTCGTCGCCGCGACGTCGAGCCGGCTGTTGTCGAGCACCTTCATCGCGGTGCGAAAGCCGCTCCCTTCATCGCCGAGCCGGTTCGAAGCCGGCACCACGCAATCGAATGCGACTTCGTGCGCGGGCGCGCCGTGAATGCCCATCAGCTTCTCCGGCGAAGACACCGACACGCCGGGCGTATCGCGATCGACGACGAACGCACTGATGCCGCGTGTCCCGAGTTCAGCCGAGGTTTTCGCATAGACGACGATGAACTGCGCGGCATCGGCGTTCGAGATGAAGTGCTTGACGCCTCGAATCCGGTAGTTGTCGCCATCTCGCACGGCCTGCGTCGTCATGCCGGCCGGATTGGAGCCGGCCTGCGGCTCGGTCAGCGCAAATGCGCCCAGCTTCGCGCCGCTTGCGGCGTCCGGCAGGTAGCGTGCGCGCAACGCATCGTCGCCGCCGATCAGCACCGAATCAGTCGCCAGATAGTGCGCGCCGATCATCGACGACGTCGCCGCGCACGCGTTCGCGATCTCGGCCAGCGACAGGATGATCGCGGCCGGCGACGCACCGATTCCGCCCCAGCGCTCCGGCAGGTTCAGCCCCATCACGCCGAGTTCGGCCAGCGCGGGCACGTAACGCGTGGTCGACGTCTCGTCACGATCGACCTGCGCCGCGTGCGGTGCGAGTTCGGCTTGTGCGAAGCGGCGGATCGCATCGGCAATTTCGAGGTCGGCGTCACCGACGCCCAGTCGTTTAAGCATCGTTCATCTCCTGATGGGTTTCGGTCTGTCGCGACGGTTCGGCAGCGTCGCCGTCGGTCAGGTCGGGCGCTGCGTGAATCACGCCGGCCTTCGCCAGTGCGGCGATCGCTGCGCCGTCGAGGCCGAGCACGCTCGCAAGCACGGCGTGCGTGTGTTCGCCGAGCTGCGGTGCGCGGGTCGTGCGTGTGTCCGGATACGCGGAAAACTTCAACGGTTGTGCAGGCAACCGGATCGCCGCACCGTCGGCCGCGGTGGTATCGACGAGCAGGCGCCGTGTACGCGCCTGCTCGCTTTCGAGCGCTTGCCGTATGTTCCTGATCGGTGCGACCGGAATGCCCGCCGCGGCAAGCGTCACGTTGACCTCGTCGACCGAGCGCGTCGCGGCCCACTGCTCGATGTACGCGCGCAACGCCGCTTCGTGTTCACAGCGCGACGTGTCGGACACGAAACGTGCATCGTCGACCAGTGCCGGCTGGCCGATCGTGTCGGCAAGCAAACCGAACAGCTTGTTGTTGAGTACCGCGACGACGAAATGGCCGTCCGCGGCACGGTATGCGCCGAACGGCGCGGACGTCGGATGGCGGTTGCCGACGCGCCGCGGCGCGATACCGGTGGTCGCGTAACGCGCGACGAGTGCTGCGGTCAGGCTCATCGTCGCATCGAACATCGACACGTCGACGTGCGTGCCCTGTCCGGTGCGATCGCGCGCGACCAGCGCCGCGAGCACGCCCCATGACGCAAAAATCCCGCTGACCACATCGGATACCGAATCGCCGACGAGTGTCGGCTCGCCGTCGGGTGCGCCGGTCGCATCCATCAGCCCGCACATCGCCTGCAGGATGATGTCGTACGCCGGCCGGCGCGATTCCGGGCCGGTCTGCCCGAATCCGGACACGCTCGCGTACACC
The DNA here is from genome assembly GCF_002563755.1 of Burkholderia sp. JKS000303. NCBI lineage: Bacteria > Pseudomonadati > Pseudomonadota > Betaproteobacteria > Burkholderiales > Burkholderiaceae > Burkholderia > Burkholderia sp. JKS000303. Next base: position 3,165,874 of record NZ_PDBZ01000001.1, on the reverse strand, counting down.
AGCGCCGGGTTGAGGGCCGACAGCGTCGCATAACCGATCCCGAGCCGGTCGGCCACGCCGGGGCGAAAGTTCTCGACGACGACATCCGCACCGGTGCACAGCGACTGCGCAAGCGCCTGGCCCTCGGACGTCTTCATGTCGATCACGATACTGCGCTTGTTGCGGTTCATCGCGCCGAACAGCCCGCTCTCGCCGTTCGCGAACGGGCCGATGGCCCGGTAGTCGTCGCCCGCGGGCGGCTCGATCTTGATCACGTCGGCACCGAGGTCGCCGAGCAGCGCCGAACACAGCGGCCCCGCCAGCACCCGGGAAAAATCGATCACGCGTATGCCGTCGAGCGGCAGCCTGGACACAGTCACGGCATCTTTCTCCTGAAGGTCGGGCCGAGTCGGCCGATGCAGCGATTCTGTTCGAGCGGGGCAATCAGATAAAATATCGGAATAAATTAACGCCTATAAGATTTTCATATGGGTTCTCCATGGCTCTGTCGCTGAGACTGCTTCGCTATTTCGTCGCCGCCGCCGAATCGGGCAGCACGACCGCCGCTGCGGTCCAGCTCAACGTGTCGCAACCGTCGATCTCGGTGGCGATCCGCGAGCTCGAAGCGCTGTTCGACGATCAGCTGTTCACGCGCGGCGCGGGCACGCGGATGACGCTCACGCATTTCGGCGAACGCAAGCTCGCCGAGGCGCGCCAGTTGCTGGCGTCGGCGTCCGCATTCGCGACCGACGACGTCGGCGGCGAGCCGGGTGGCATCGTCCATATCGGCGTATTCAGCACGATCGCGCCGGTCTATTTGCCGCGCGTGCTGGAACTCGCGCAGCAGCGCCATCCGCGCCTCGACATCCGTTTCGTGGAAGGCGATCTGGCGCAGCTCGACATGGCCCTGCACAAGCAGCAGATCGATTTCGCGTTGATGTACGACGTCGGCCTGCCCGAAGACATCGAGCGCGACTGCCTCGCCGAATTGCGGCCCTATGCGCTCGTACCGGCCGGGTCCGCGCTCGCGAAACGCAAGCGCGCGATTTCGCTGCGCGACCTGGCCGCGTATCCGGTCATCCTGATCGACCTGCCGCACAGCCGTGACTTCCTGATGGCGCCGTTCTGGCAATGCGGCTTGTCGCCGAATGTCCGCTATCGCGCGGTCTCGATCGAACTGGTTCGGGCAATGGTCGCGAGCGGGCTCGGCGTGTCGCTGCTGATCACGCAAAGCCCGGCGGTCACGCGCTCGCCGCTCGTCGTCGAATGTGCGATTCGGGAATCGACCGTGATCCAGCCGCTGGTGATCGCGCGTCTGGCGCGGGCGGCACGCACGCGTGCGTCGGAAATCGCCGCAAGTTGTGTGCGCGACGCAGTCGCCGATGCGATGCGCACACGAACCGGGCCTTGAAACAGGTCGACCTGCTTATAATGTCGGGCGCCGACGCGACACTGCGGGCCGGTGCGATGAATGACGCAGCACGCGCGCCGCGCGCCCATCAGACAGGCATAAAACAATGAAACTGAACTCCTGGAAAACGCTTCTGCTGCTCGCGGCCCTGTTGCCGATCGCCAGCGCCTGGGCCGAAAACGTCATCGAATACGCGGATCACAACGAGTATGTCGAAGTGGCCAGGGGCCCAACCTTCCTCAGCCGCGACAGCAAGGTATTGCTGACGAGCACTTATTCGCATACCTACACATTCCGGAGCAAGGACAGCATCGCGCCCGATCTTCAGGCAATCGACAACCCGGACATGATCTGGCGGCCCTATTTGTCCGACATCCATTCCGACGAAAAGGAATCATCGTTCACGACCAACCTCGTGATCTGCTTCGGACACGTCGACCCCAAGCTCTCATCCGACGAACGGCATGCATTGCACGGCGCGGGATTTTCCGCCGCGCCCGACGAGGACATCCTGTGCAAGAACGTGCCGATGATCGGGACGAGAGAGGCGGCGCTGGACGATGCGGCACTCGCGGCACGCGCGAAGCAGGAGGGCATGGAATCCTTCTGGATCGGCCAGACGACCACCGGCAGCGTGATCGTTCATGTGCCGGATACCACGACCGGCAAGGCGATCAAGTCGTTGAAAGCGCCGTTCACGAAGGCGGGCGAATACGTCCGGCATGCGATTTCGCCGTTCGGGCTGATGTTCTGTAAGGGAAGTTGCGGCCTGCCGGGCGGTTGAACGACGCAACTGCATCGCAACCGCTCCCCCCTGTCGCAGGGGTGACGCGAACCGCTATCGCGTCGCCCCTGACGCCGGCTCAAACCTCCGCCGCGTGCGCCCTCGCCCGCACCTCGGCGAACGTCGCATCGACCATCATCCGCCCCGTGTCGAACACCGTTTCGAGCGCATCGTCCCATTCGCCTTCCAGCGCGCGATCGTCCCACGCGACCGGCAGCGCCACGGTCCGGTACTCGCCCGTACGGCGATTGCGCAACAACGTGAGCCGCCCCTTCTTCGAGCGTTTGCCCTGGTCGGTGACCGGATCCTTGCGCACGTCGTGCCACACGCCGTCGCGCCGGATCGCCGAGCACTTCATCGCGAAGCGCTGCGTATCGCGATTCACCTGTTGCAGCAGCGCGCCGCCCATCCCGAACACGACGTTGCCGGCCGCATAGCCCGCATCGTCGAGCGCGGCGAGGATCGCCTCGATCGACTGCTCGTCGACACCGTCACCCTGAATCACGCGCACGCGATTGAGCACGCGCCGCCCCTTGCCGTTCACGGTCGAACCGAACGATGCGTCGAGCGCGCGCAGGGTCTGCAGCACGATCGTCACCGGGTCGCCCGAATCGGGACGCACGACCAGCGTCGCACCCGAGTCGATCACCGCCTGACGCAGCGGGCCGCCCCACATGTCAAGCGCGGCGAACAGATCGTAGGAGTCCGATACGACCGACACGATCGCGCCGGGCAATCCAAAGCGGTTGATCATGTTGCGATACGCATCGACCTCGCCGTCGCGCCCCCACGACGTGATCGTGCTGTGCTCGGCTGCCGGCACCGAATACGCGGCCATCGGCTCGCGATAGAAGCGGTTCGCGGCCAGCACGCCGAGCACCGTGTCCGAACCCATGAAGCTCACTAGGTGCGCCGCGCCGCCGATCGCGGCCGATTCCGCGCTCGACACGCCACGCGCGCCGAAGTCGTGCAGCTTGAACGGCAATTGCGCGAGATCGTCGTCGGTCTTCTCGAGAAAGCGGCGGATCGTCTGACGCAGGTGCCAGCTGCGCGTGGCGACCGTCACCGGATACCACACGCGCAACAGCATCGTCTCGAGATACGACGCGAGCCAGAACACCTCCGGATCGTCGCATTCGACGGTCATCAGCACGTTGTGCACCGGAACGATCGAACCTTCGGGCACCGCGCGGATCTTGACTGGCAGGTAGCCGTCGTAGCGCTCGACGACATGGCGCCAGCCGTCCTCGTTGAACGGCTCGCCGTGCACCGCGAAGAAATCGCGTGCCTCGTCGATCATCGCGTGCGTGACGGGCCGGCACAGATATTCCTTCAGCAGCATCTGCAGGCCGAAGAACAGCGTGCGATCGTAGCGGCCGCCGCGCGATTCGACGTACGAGAACATCGCCTGCGCGTCGGGCGGGTATTGCAGGAAGTGGGAAGCCTTGTACGAATCCGTGTTGAGAATCGGATTGGCGAGAACCGCGGCAAAGCCGCCGGGAACGTTTTGCATGGCTAGAGCTCCTCTAGGCCGTTGAAGTGCCGCCGCGTCTGTCGCAGCGGACCGGTATCCGGGGAATCAGCGGATCACAGCTTCCCCAGGAAGTGATACGCGATCTCGAAGTGATCCTCGAACATCACGTTACGCATCTGCGCGAATTCGTTGAGCGGCACCCAGCGTGCCTTGTCGGCGTCGTCGCTGCCCTTCACGCGCGGCAACTCGCCGGTCGGGAAATTGAACAGGCACGCGTGCGTGATCGTGCGGCCGCGCAGCGAGCGGGCCGGATGATCGAACACCTGGCGATCCTTGATCGAGCCGCGCAGCACGGGCTCCGGCAGCTTCACGCCCGTCTCCTCGCGCAGTTCGCGAATGCAGGCCGCATCGAGCCGCTCGTCCTGGTTCACGAATCCGCCCGGCAGCGCCCACAGGCCGCGGCCCGGCTCGCTGCGCCGACGCACGAGCAGGATATGGCCCGAGTGCACGACCACCGCGTCGACCGTCACGAACGTGACCGGATACGGCGCGGCCGACCACGCCTTGCGATACGCAGCGATGAATTCGGCCTCGGCCTTCAGTTGTGCGAAGGCCGGCTGCGTGCGAAAGCGTTCGAGCCAGCCGAACACGGGTTCCGGCACGGCCCACTGCACGAAGCTGTTGGTGCGTTCGGCGAAATACTGGTCGCGGATTTCGGTTGCGGAAATGTCTTCGGTCGCATCGACGTCGACGAGCTCCCATTGCGGGAACATCCGCAGGTAATAGGACGTGGCGTCCTTCTCGTGACCGATCAACCCGACCTTGCGATGCGAGACATCGCCGAGCGCGGACGCCACGGCATCCTGCACCCAGCGCACCCAGTCGCCGTCGTTGTACGTCGAATCCTGCACGGGCACGATCGTCACGCGCTCGCGCTCGGATGAATCGAGCAGCGAAACCAGCATCTGGCAGCGCTCGTCGAACGAAAACGGATCCTTGATGGTGCGGGGCTTGTCGGTCGACCCGATCAGCACGCACACGCGCTCGGCCCGGTTCAGTGCGGACTTCAGCACATTCAGGTGACCACGATGCGGAGGCTGGAAACGACCAATGAAAACGAGCGCGTCGAAGCGCCGGTTCTGTTGCGTACTCATGAGGCTCCCTCAAGAGATTGAAACGCTTCGGGTCTTTCCCGAAGGCATGGATTCGATGCTAGGGGAATTCCCGGAGAACGTCAATCGAATCGCCGCTCGACTTGACAAAGTCTAAACAAGTACGTGGCGCAGGCGGGTTACACTCGATTTCATCCCAATTCACACCGTTTCGCCCGCCATCATGAGGATCTCAGTCAGCCGGATCATCGGCGTCGATCGCAGACGCCTCTTCACGTGGTCGCAGGACTACGCGCGGCGGCTCGTCTGGGACAGCTTCCTCTCCGATGCCTATCTGCTCGACGGGATGACGGCCGACGTCGGCGTCGACGCGTTCTGCCGCAGCCAGTCCGGCGCGACGATGGTGTCGCGCTACATCTCGTACCGTCCGCCGCAGGTCGCGGCCATCGAAATGGTCGACGGGCCGAAGGTGCTCGAACGCTTCAGCGGCAGCTGGAATTTCACCGAACGCTCGGCCGGCTCGACGGAGGTGAAGTTCACGTATCACTTCCGCGTGCAACCGGCGTGGCTGCGCTGGCTGCTCGAACCGATGATCGGCGCGTTCTATCTCATGCAGACGCGTCGACGCCTCGACTCGTTCAAGCGCTGGGCCGAAGCCGAAGCGTTGCCACACTGAGCGACGCTCGCGCGACGCCGCACACCCGTGCGGCCCGGCATGGCCGCACCCCTTCCGCCAGAACGCGGATTTGCCAGATTCGTCGAACCCGGGGAAACTACGGCCGGCCGTCACCCCGACGGCGCGCCCTGACCGAGAGAACAGGGTTTTCCCGCCTGACACGGCATCGACACAAACAGAATCCCATGAGCCTGATATCCCGATTCTTTGGCCGCAAGGACGCGCCCGACAACGCTGCCGAACTGGTCGCGGCCCCCGACATCGACAATCCGCTGAGCGTGGCGGTGGTGTTCGACGGCCCGCTGCAGGTCGATATCGACGCGCTGACGGCCGCGCTGCGCGCATACCACCCGAGCATGCAGCAGGCTCGCGTCGAAACCGAACCGACGCTGGAGCAGGTGTTCGGGCTCGCCGGCTGGGGCAATCACGTCGTCCGGCTGGTCGGCTTCGATGCGCCCTATCCGTCCGACGCGCTGGAAGCGTGCGTCGCGCCTGCCCACTACGGGCAAGACCTGAAGCAGCAGGTACGCGCGAGCCGCAGCCACGTGATCCTCTACTACGCCGGCCACGAAGCGAATCCGCTCGACCAGTATGTCGCACTGGCGGCCGTCGCCGGCGCGCTGGCCGCGCAGAACGGCCTCGCGGTGCTGAACGAGCGCGCGCATACGTCGTTGCCGGCCGGCGTCTTCGACGCGAAGGAACTCGGTGAAGAGAGCCTCGAAGTCCTGCGCGAGATCCCGCTGAACCTGTTTTTCTGCGGCTTCGTGAAGTACGAGGTCGACGGCACCGAAGGCGTATGGATGCGCACGTATGGCGCCGACGTGTTCGGCCTGCCCGATTTCGGCGCGCTGGCGGCAGGCCATCACGAAGGCGAACGTTATTCGGGCATCTTCAACAACGTGATGCATTACCTGCTGCAAAGCGGCGCGCGGATGCATGCAGGCGAAACGATGCAGGTCGGCGCGGATACGTTCATGAAGCTGCGCGAACCGCTCGAACACGAGTATTACCTGCAAGGGCCCGCGCAGGTGCTGGTGGCCGAACTGATCTCGGCCGACGAAATCAATCGCTGATTGCGGCGTATCGCGCGTCGCGAACGGCCGCGGTAACGACGTCCGCTCACGCGGATGCGACGCCGCGGCCCTCCTTTAGCGGACCTGCACGTGCGTGCCGAGCGCGGCGCGCGGTGGAACAATACTGTCGCGCGCCGTCATTTGTGCGACCCGTGCGGCAAGTAGCCGCCGCGCGTGGACGAACTGCCTCACCCGCTGCCGCCGATCGACGCGCAGCTGCATTGCACCGCCGCTGCCACCCGCTATAATCGCGCGACATTCCGACTGCATTGAGCAGGCCGACGGCGACACACCGCAGCCCTCCTCGACGACAACAATGACAAATCGAACCCTCCGACGCCTTCGCCCGCTCGTGCGAGCCGCCGCGCGCCTGCTCGCCTGCGCGCCGTTGCTCGGCGCGCCGCTGGCGCTGCACGCGGCCGACGACACAAGCGCCGACACTCAGTCCGCTTCGGGCCGCTACATCGTCGTCGATACCGGCCATACGCCGGCCCATCCGGGCGCCACCGGCGCGAGCGGCCGCGTCGAATACCGGTACAACCTCGACCTGTCCGCCGCCGTCGCAGAAAAGCTCGTCGCGCACGGCGACCGCGTGCTGCGCACGTCCGCCGACGGCCGCGAGATCGCACTCGACCAGCGTTCGACGCAGGCGCCCGACGCGAACCTGTTCGTCTCGATCCATCACGATTCGATGCAGCAGCAGTTCATCGACGCGGGCCGGCAACGCGAATTCCGCGGGTTCGCGGTGTTCGTGTCCGAGCGCAATCCCCATTACGCGGAAAGCCTGCGTTGCGCGAAAGCGATCGCCGAACGGCTGGTCGCGGCCGGCGAGCGGCCTTCGCTGTACCACGCGCAGCCGATCAAGGGCGAGAACCGCCCGCTCGTCGATCCGCAACTCGGCATCCACCGCTTCGACGATCTGGTCGTACTGCGTACCGCACCGATTCCGGCCGTGCTGGTCGAGGCAGGCGTGATCGTCAATCCCGACGAGGAAAAACGGCTCGCGCAACGCGAGACGATCCAGCGCCTGGCCACCGCGATCGCGGGCGGAATCGACGCGTGCACGGCGCTCCGGTAACGGACGACGTCGACCGGTTTCAACGGTTTTCACCCACCGAGGAGCATCACCATGAAAAAGAAGAATCTGCTCGCATCCTGCGCGCTGCTCGCGCTCGCCGTTCCGTTCGCCGCGCATGCAGCCGGCTGTGCGAAGCCGCATAGCGCGTTCGATCAGGTGTATTGCAGCAGCACGCAGTTTTCCCAGACCGATCGCGACCTCAACGACGAATACGGCCGCCTGCGCAAGCAACTGAGCGGCGACCAGCAGGCCACGCTGAAGGCCGGCCAGCTCGCATGGCTGAAGCAGCGCGACGCGCAATGCAGCGAGACGCGCAACAACGGCTACCTCGTCGATCTGCAGTGCGCGACCGACATGACGCAATCGCGGCTGTCGTTCCTGCGCGAACGCGAGCGCGAGTGCTCGAGCACGGGATGCGTGGCGTCGAAGCTCGGCGAGTAACGGTTCCAGCGAGTGCCGTGTCGCGAAGCGTTTCGCGGCGCGGCGCCCGGTTCGTTTTTCAATTGCCCGCTTCGGCGCAGTGGAAGGAACGGTGATGCGACATGAATTCTCCGAAGTCCTGAACGACCTCGTCGACTATTTCCTGGTCGGCGACGTGCTGCTGCTGAAGCGCTACCAGGAAACGCACGGACTGCCGGACAATCTCGCGTCGGCGTTCACGACGAACGACAGCGGCGACCACGTCGTGCTGGAAGGCGTTGTCATCCCGCTGGCCGGCATCGAGAATCATCCGTACACGATCATCTTCACGCTGGACGGCGACACGCCCGAATTGCTGAAGGCGGAAAGCCGGCTTCAGCATCGACGTGGCGGGTACGTGCTGCGCGTCGCGCATCGTTCGATCATGCTCTACACGTGGCGCATCCTCGAACGCTTCCCCGACGATTCGGTGAACGCACTGCTCGTGCGCTACCGCGAACCGGGGCGGCCCGCGATCGAAATCGACAACGGCTGGTACGACGTCGAAGTCCTTGGCGGCGAAGTGCCGCGCAACGGCTGGTTCGAACCCGCGTTCGAATTCGTGCTGAAAAAGACCGATGAACCAGGCGATGCAGCGCGAGTGGATACCGGCTACCGTTTCGCGATCGACGCCAGCTCGGATCGGGCGGAATGAATCCGCAAGCCGGGCGAACGCCCCGGTAAGACGATCAACGAAATACGCTACTGGCGCGCGTTGTCGAGACGGTCGTCATGACGGCATCTCCACGGCTTCCGCAAAGCGCGCCTGCATCATCTGCAGCAACTCGCGTATCTTCGCGTTGACCGAATTCCGGCTCGCATAGGCAGCCAGCAACTCCAGCGGCGCCGGCACCATTTCCAGCGGCACGCGCACCAGCCGCCCGCTGGCAAGCTCCGCCGCGCAAGCGCGCTCGACGAGAATCGCGAAGCCGATCCCGTTCAATGCCGCCAGGCCCGCCATCTCGCCGCTATTGACGCGATACCGGCTTGCGACCGGAATCTTGTGGATCCGTCCGTCGCGATCGGCGAACTGCCACGGCAGCCCTTTCAGCGTGCTCAATGTCGTGATGCACGGCAATTGCGTGAGCTGCGCCGTCCGGGTCGGCCATCCGGTCCGCTCGATCAGCGACGGCGCGGCCACGACGACGCTCGGCAAACTTACCAGCGGCCTGACGACGAACGCGCTGTCGTCGAGCTTTCCGCGATTGACGATGATCGACAGGTCGATGTCGTCGCGCAACGTCGACACGCCCGCAAGGCTGGTATCGCAATCGATTTCGACGTGCGGATGACGACGTGCGAATTCCGCGACGATCGGCCCGAGCATGCGCGGCCCGATTTCGCCCGGCACGCACAGCTTCAACACGCCGCGCAACTCCGTCTGTTGCGAGGTCAGTTCGGATTCGGCCTGCGTCACCGCATCGAGCATCGGCTTCGCGCGCGCATGCAGCAACCGCCCGGCCTCGGTCATGCGCAGGTGCCGCGTGCTGCGCTCCAGCAAGCGCACGCCGAGCTTCGATTCGAGTTGCGCCACGTGGCGGCTCACGTTGGAACCCGGCAAGGCAAGCACCCGTGCGGCGCCGGCAAAGCTGCCTTCGTCGACGACCGACACGAACACGCGTACTGCGTTCAGATCCAGCTTGCTGCGCATCATTATCCCGTTTCAGGTATCAAAGCTTGCCGCTTTTCACGGCTTATCCCGTTCGAGACCGTAATTTACGATGCTCGTCCCGTCAATGCGAAACCGCAGCGCGCCACATCGGCTACGCGAGCGAGCGCACGACATCAGGAAGGAGCGTCATGAACATTGCCATTCTGGGCGCCGGCGTCGCCGGCATGAGCACCGCACTCGCGCTCGCCGGGCGCGGGCATCGAATTCAGGTCTACGAACGCAGGCCGTCCGAGTCGACGATGGGCGCGGGCGTGGTGCTATGGCCGAACGCGGGGTTCGTGCTCGCGCAGCTCGGCATCCTGCCGGACATCGTCGAGGTCGGTGGCCGTCTGCACGCGATGCGGCGCATCGACCGGCACGGCAACCCGTTCAAGGTGGCCGATATCGGCGAGCTCGACCGCCGCATGGGTTTTCCGACGTGTTCGATACTGCGACGCGATCTGCAAGCCGTGCTGGCACGGCACGTCGCCGCGCGCGGCATCGAAGTCCGCTTCGGCCACCGCGCAACTGCCATCGATGGCGGTGCGGACGGCCGCGCCGTCGTTCACTTCGACAACGGCAGCACGATCGCCCCCGATCTCGTGATCGGCGCGGACGGCCGCATGAACTCCGTCGCGCGACGCTACGTCGTGGGCGACGCCACCCCCGTCTATCAGGGGTTCGTCAACTGGATCGGCATCGCGCAAAGCGACGTGCCGCTGGTGGATGAAGTGTCGATCTTCGACTACTGGGGGAAGCGCGAGCGATTTGGCATCGTCGCGCTGGACCGGCATCGCATGTACTGGGCGGCAGCATGGCCCGAAGTCGCCCCGGACGACGCCGTGGACAGCGATCCGGGCGTGATGCTGGAACAGCGCTTCGCTGCGTGGCCTGCACCGATCGCGAACGTGATCCGCGCAACGCCGACGGACACGCTCGCCAAAATTCACGTGCACGATCTCGATCCGGTCGACGTCTGGCACCGCGGCAATGTGCTGCTGACAGGCGATGCCGCGCATGCACCGCTCCCCACCTCCGGACAAGGCGCATGCCAGGCGCTCGAGGACGCATGGCATCTCGCGCGTTGCCTCGACGAGCACAGTGCAGGCAATGGCCGCGACCTCGACGCAGCGCTGACGTCGTTCACGCTACGACGCAGCGGGAAAACCGCGGCAATCACCCGGCGCGCCCGCGATTTCGCTCACCAGCTATTCGGCGACGATCCGCATGAAGGCGCCAGGCAGGTCGACCCGATCGCAGAACTCGAAGCGCTGACGAGCGCGTGGGGCGCGCACCTGCCGATGGAGCCGGCGCGCGGACGATAGATCCCGCAAGCGGCAGCATTCGATTACAGAAACCACCGATACTCCCGCGCGCCGATCTCGTTGCGGAAATCCAGCTCCTCCTGCCGCTTGTTCTCGCAATACACCATCACGAATTCGCTGCCGAGCCCGTCGCGCACGGCCGCGTGATCCTGCATCGCGGCGACGGCCGACAGCATCTCCTTCGGGAAATCGATCCCGCTGCCGCGATCGTCGTTGAGCGGTGCGATCGGCTCCTTTCGTGCGTCGAGCCCGTGCTCCATGCCGGTGAGGATCGCCGCGAGCACCAGATACGGATTCGCATCCGCGCTCGCGAGCCGATGCTCGATCCGCAGGTTGCGCGCATCCGACTCCGGAATCCGGATGCACGCGTCGCGATCCTCGAAGCCCCAGCTTGCGCGGCTCGCCGCGTTCACCATGGATCCGTAGCGCCGGAACGCATTGTGATTCGGCGCGAACACCGGCATGCAGTGCGGCAGCAGCGCAAGGCAGCCCGCCACCGCATGCCGCAACGGCCGCTGCCCGTCCGCGGCGAGCAGGTTGCGACCGGCTTCGTCGTACAGGCTCACGTGCACGTGCATCCCGCTGCCCGGCGCATGCAGATACGGCTTGCCCATGAAGCTCGCGCGATAACCGTGCTGCAGCGCGACGCCGCGCGTGCTGCGGCAGAACAGCGCCGACCAGTCGGCCGCGCGCAATGCGTCGTCGGTGTGGCCGAAGTTGATCTCGAACTGGCCGGGGCCGAGCTCGGCCGTGATCACCGTCGCGTCGACGCCCTGCTCGCACGCGGCCTCGACCATTTCGTGCAGCACGTCGGAGAAGCGCGACAGGCGCTCGATGTGCATGTTCGGCTGATCGTCGCGGTCGTCGCTCAAGCGGTCGCGCGGATACTGCGGCATCCCGTCCTCGAGCTGCGCGGCGAACAGGTAGAACTCCAGCTCGAACGCGACGACCGGGCGGATCCCGCGCGCCGCGAACCGCCGCAGCACGCGCGCGAGCACTTCGCGCGGCTCGAACTCGATCGGCGCGTCCGTGCCGTCGGAGCTGATCAGCATCTGCGCGAGCGGCTGCCGCTCCCAGCGCACCGGCTTCAGCGTGCCGGGAATCAGCCGGCGCGGCGCGTCGGGGTCGCCGTCGTTGAAGCAGTAATCGCCGATCTTGTAGAGGCCGCCTTGCGTGCCGAGCAGCACGCAGTTCTGCGGCAGCTTCAGCAGCGAGCCCGCCGCGACCTTCTCGAGCGCGTCGATCGGATAGCGCTTGCCGTAGAAGTGTCCGGGCAGGTCGAGACAGATCAGGTCGACATAACGGATCTCGGGGTGCGCCTGCCGAAAGGCGCGCACTTCATCGACCAGCACGGTAACGACGTCAGCCATGTCTCATCCTTTCCATGTTCTGTATGGCGGTGCCGCCTTGCGGCGACCCGGATTCATCGGCATGCGTCAATGCCCATGCCCGATGTCGATCAGTACTGCAAACCAGCAAGCCGGCAACGCGGCGGCCCGTCGGGCCGCCCTGCCGACAACTCAGGTAAATACCCAGATCACGCGCGTCGGCGCATCGCTCAGGTTCGCGTAACGAAATCGCTTGTGCGCAGGCAACTGGAACGCGTCGTTCGGGCCGAGCGTGACGGGCGTGTCGTCGCCATCGACCCAGATCGTCAGTTCGCCTTCGAGCACGAAGCCGCCCTGCTCGTCGCTGTCGTCGACCGGCCGCTCGCCGCTGCTCGCGCCCGGCGCGAGATGGCTTTCGAGGATCGAGAAGCGCGAGCGCATGTTCGGCGACACGAGAATGTCGGTGATGCCGGCCGCGTAATACACCGTGCGCCGCTCGTCGGGCCGCGTGACCCACGGCACGCTGCGCGGCTTGCTCAGACTGTAGAAATACGTGGTCGGCACGCCGAGTGCCTCGCCGATCGCGGTGAGATCGGCCACCGTCGGGCGCGACAACCCGCGCTCGACCTGCGACAGAAACCCGACCGAGCGGCCGATCCGGTCGGCGAGATCGTTGAGCGTGACCTTGCGATGCTTGCGCAGGTCGCGGATCAGGATCGCCAGACTTTCTATTTCTTCCTGTTCGTTCATGTTGGAATCCGGTGCGTCAGACGGTATCGCGCAAACGGTACCAGGCCTTGCCGATCGCTTCCAGCGGCGCGGCGAGGCGGTCGCCGCCGGGGAAGCGCGGGTTGCGAATGCGCTGGTACTGCGCGAGCAGGTGATCGTCGCCGAGCACGGCGTCGGCGACCGCGCGCGCACCGGCGAGCGTCGGCAGCACGCCGTGGCCCGAGAAGCCCTGCAGCCAGAAGCGCTGGCCGCGACGGCCGATGTCCGGCGTGCGCCGCATGCTGATGTCGATGTGGCCGCCCCACACGTACTCGAGCGGCACGCCGCCCAGTTGCGGAAACACGCGCTCGAGGTGCGGACGCGTCGCCGCCGCGATGTCGGCCGGTATGCCGCCGAGATACGTGCAGCCGCCGCCGAACAGCAGCCGGTTGTCGGGACTCAGGCGGAAGTAGTCCGGCACGAACTGATTGTCGATCACGCAACTGTTCTGCGGCAGCAGCGAGCGCGCGACGTCCGGCGCAAGCGGCGCAGTCGCGACCTGGTACGTGCCGACCGGCAGCAGCCGGCGCGACAGCTCGGGATCGAGCCGGTCGACGTAGGCGTTGCATGCGAGCACGAGCACATCGGCGCGTACTTCGCCGTGCGCGGTGCGCGCGACATGGCCGCCCGCCGTCTCCCGACAGTCGAGCACACGGCTCTGTTCGAAGATGCGGCCGCCCGCGCGTTCGATCGTCTGCGCGAGGCCGAGCGCGAGCTTCAGCGGATTCAGGTGCCCGGCCTCGGGATCGTAAAGCGCGGCCAGATAGCGGGCGCTGCCGATCCATTCCGGCATCTCGCCCTGCTCGATCACGCGCAGCCGGTCGTAGCCCCACCGCTCGGCCGCTTCGTCGCGGGCCTGCGCAAGCATCGCCACACGGCGCGGCCGCACCGCCGCCCACAGGCTGCCGGGCCGGTAGTCGATGTCGAAGCCGTGTCGTGCGGGCAGCTCGCGCACTTCGGCCGCGGCCCAGCGCATGCTGTCCCACAGCACGCGCGCGCCGTCGCGGCCGAGCGAATCCTCGAGCGGCTGCATGTCGCACGACCAGCCGAGCAGCGCCTGTCCGCCGTTGCGGCCCGACGCCGCCCACGCGACGCGGCTGGCCTCCAGCACGACCACGCGCTTGCCCGCGAGCGCGAGGCGCAACGCCGTATGCAGCCCGCTGAACCCCGCGCCGACGACCAGCACGTCGGCGTCGATGCGTTCATCCAGCTCGGGACGATGCGGGATCGGCGCCGGGTAGGTGCCGGCGTAGTAGCTTGCGACGTGACGGTCGGACTGCACGAACATGCGGACTCCCGTGAAATTTTCGCCGGTTAATTTCATGAAAAATTAGCACGGCAATTTCACGAGAGCAAGCAGGAAAATGACGGATGGCTCGGCGTGGCCGGAAACGGGGCCAAAGTCACGCGGCACACCACGGCCGCACGTTCCAAACAGTTTTCGTCAGACCGCTTCGATCCGGATCCCCCGCCGTTTGCATGCCACGCGCCGGTTACATCACGCGTTGCGCCCGTTCCGATGCGCCGGTCGATCACCGCGGGCGTCGTAGTGCGCGCTCACGGCGAAGCCGAGCGCGGCGGCCGACATCACCGCCGTCACCGGGCTGGGTCCGCGCTCGTACTCGCCCGTGCAGGTCAACAGCGCCAGCAGCCATCGCATCATGAATCCGCCTGTTCGTCGTCGGGCTTCGGATAGGCCAGCGCCAGCGCGCACCCGATCAGCATGCACACGCCGAACCCGAGCAGCGCCACCTGCTGCGAATCGAACGCATCCCTCAGCCATCCCAGCAGATAGGTGCCGATGAAGCCACCCAGATTCGCGAGCGACGTGATCATCGCGATGCCGGCGGCCGCGCCGGTTCCCTTCAGAAACGTGGGCGGCAACGTCCAGATGACCGGAATGGTCGCCGCCGCGCCGGCGTTGATCAGCGAGAAAAGCACGACGGTCGCGAGCGTGGCATGGGGCGTCGTCGCGGCCACGAACAGCCCGAAGCCTGCGACGAGACACGGCACCGCCATGTGCCAGCGGCGCTCGCGCGAGCGGTCGGAACTGCGCCCGCACCAGAGCATGCTGATCACGGCCGCGGCGTTCGGCAGCATCATCCACAGCCCGATGACGAATGGATCGTGCACGCCGGTATCGCGGAGGATCGACGGCAGCCAGAAGCTGGTTGCGTACACACCGATCATGATGCATGCGTCGATGAGACCGAGAATCCACAGTCGCCTGTCGATGAACACGTGCCTGAGCGACGAGATTTTCTCGACATGCGGATGACTGTCGAGGTTCGCGAGCAACTGCTGCTTTTCATCCGCCGAGAGCCACGACGCCTGCTCGATGGTATTCGGCAGCCAAAGGAGCACGAATACGCCCAGCGCAACCGACGGCAGCGCTTCGAGCAGAAACAGCCACTGCCATCCGCCGAAGCCGAGCACGCCGTTCGTGACGTTCATGAGCCAGCCGGACAACGGATTGCCGACGAGACTGGAAATCGGAATGCCGATCATGAAGAGCGCGACGATCCGCGCGCGCCGTTCATACGGAAACCACTGGGACAGGTAAAGCAGCACGCCCGGCACGAACCCGGCTTCGGCCGCGCCGAGCAGGAATCGCACGATGTAGAACTGCAACGGCGTCTTGACGAGCAGCGTCGCGCCGGAGAGCAGCCCCCAGGTAATCATGACGCGCGCGATCCAGATCTTCGCGCCGACTTTCTCGAGCACGAGATTGCTCGGTATTTCGAACGCGATGTATCCGACGAAGAACAGCCCGGCTCCGAGCCCGTAGATCCGGTCGCCGAAGGCGAGCGCATCGAGCATCTGGAGCTTCGCCAGCCCGATGTTGACGCGATCGAGATACGCGGCGAAGAAACAGAAGAAGAACAGCGTCAGCAAGCGCGCGGTCACCTTGCCGTACAGCACGTCAAGCGCCGTCTTTTCGGGTGCGCGGAGGCGCTCAGCCGATGCGGTGGGGCCGGTCGACATAGGGTTCACCGATGAGGGAAATGATGGATTTCGAAGCGGGATATCGGCCGCCGCGCGAGCGGCGCCCCTTCGCGTCCGGATGCTTTGCGGCGATGCGAGGACACGACCGGGTCGCGCTCAGCCCTTCCCGAGCGCGGCGCGGCACACCTCGGATGGCGCTATGGACGCGCTTGCCTGGGCACGGCCGCGCCGACATGCGGCCCGCAGCGCTCGATGGCCACGCGAACCGTCTCTTCCGGCGGACGTTCCCACCAGTCCAGCTCGGAGAAGATTTCCAGTTCGAACGGCCCGGCATAGCCGATGTCGTCCAGCCATCCCTTGATCCGCGCGATATCGATGACGCCGTCGCCGACCATGCCGCGATCGCGCAGGTTTCGCGTCGGCACGAGCCAGTCGCAATAGTGAAAGGTGATGATGCGCTGCGGTCCCGCGCGGCGAAGTTCGGTTTCGAAGGCCGGATCCCACCAGCAGTGGTAAACGTCGGGCACGAGCCCGGCACCCTCGCCGAGTTCGTCGCAGAGATCGTTGGCATGCCGGATCGAATTCAGTACGCTGCGGTCGCCGGCGTACATCGGATGCAGCGGTTCGAGACCGAGCTTGACGCCGACTTCACGCGCATGCGGCAACAACGTGAACAGCGCATCGCGCACGCGGGCACGTTGCCCCTGTATGTCCTTGCTGTCCGGCGGCATCCCGCCGACCACCATCATCAGGCAGGCCGCACCGATTTCGGCGGCCGCATCGAGCAGCCGCCGGTTCGTGTCGATCGCCGCGGCCATGCTCTGTTCGACGCCGACGTTGAGCCATTCGCTCGTGCACAGCGACGGCACCCACATCTCCAGTTGCCGCAGATGCTTGCGCGTTTGCGCGACGCCGTACGCTTCGAGAAACTGCCGCCAGACCGCAATGCCGCCGATTCCCTGACGCTTGTAGCCTTCGAGTGCTTCAGGCAGGGTCCATCTGGGTGTCGTGATTTGATTGATCGCGAACCGCGAAAGGTCATCACTCATGCGTCGGCTCTCTCCATGGGTTCCTCCGTGCTTGCATCGACGTTTCTTCAGCACATGCTCTCGCGCTGAAATAACGCACGACATGTACAGGCCGTGATACCTGTACAGGCGGCGGGAACTGCACACCTGGAAAGCGCCGCAGGCGCCCGTCAGCGGCCGACGGAATCCGCGAGAAAGCTGAACAGCCGGTCGAAATTGCAGTGCGCGACGTTGAACCTCAGCCAGCCCGTCTTGACGCGGCCGGCAAAGAACAGGTGGCCGGGCGCGAGCAGGATGTTCTGCTGCAGCGCAAGCTCGGCCAGCCGGGACGAATCCGTATCGTCGCCGGCCGCCCTCGCCCAGACGAACATGCCGGAACGCGGCTCGCAGAACACGTCCATGCCGCTCGCCTCCAGCCGCCGGCAGGTCTTCTCCTGCGCGGCGGCCAGTCGATCCCGCAATTGCTCCGTCTGTTTCCGGTAGTGCCCTTCCGACAACACCGCGCTGACGAGGCGCTCGGTGACGGTCGGTGTCGACATGCCCGATACCAGCTTCTGATAAAGGAGCGCTTCGATGACATCGTGATCGGCAACGACGAAGCCGACGCGCAACCCCGCGCCGATGGTCTTCGAAAAGCTGCCGACATAGATCACGTTGCGCAGTTGATCCATCGACGCGAGCGTGAAATGCGCGCCCTGCACGAGATCGGCCGACACGTCGTCCTCGACGATCAGGCAATCGTGGCGCTCCGCGATCTTGAGCACCTTGTAGGCCGCCGCCGAGCTGTAGCTCGCCCCGGTCGGATTGTGCAGCCGGCTGTTCGTGAAGTAGAGCTTCGGCTGACGCGATTCGAGTGCGGCTTCCATCGCCGCGACATCCGGCCCGGTGGGCGTCATCGGAATCCCGATGGTTTCGACGTCGCGCATCCGCAGGCCGACCAGCAGGTCGCTGTAGCACGGCTCGTCGACCATCACGACATCGCCGGGCTGCGTGAATTGACGAATCACGAGATCGAGCGCCTGGTTTGCGCCCAGCGTCGTCATGATGCCGCCGACGTCGGTTTCGATTTCGTATTCGGCCAGTTGACGCACGATCTGTTCGCGCAGGCGGTCGAAGCCTCGCGCGTGTCCGTAGCCGAGCAGGTGTTCGGGATGCGCCGCGAGTTGCCGCAGCGATCGTGCGATCCCTTCGCTGTCGAACCACGTTTCGGGAAGCCAGCCTGCACCCGCATGAATGGCTCCCTCGGTGGCGCCGAGAAAATTGCGCACGAGCCACCCGTTGGTCACTTTCTCGTCGAGCTTTTCCGTCGCCTTCCGCGGCGCGCCCAGGCGCCGCTCCGACACGTAGAAGCCGGACCCGCGACGCGCCACCAGGACACCCTGCGCGACGAGGCGATCGTAGGCCTCCACCACGGTAAAGGTCGACACGCCATGCGCGCCCGCGAACGCGCGGATGCTCGGCACGCGCGCACCCGGCCGCCAGCGCTTTTCGTCGACCTCCCGAATGATGCCCGCCACGATCTGCATGGTGAGCGACATCTCGGAATCGGCATCCAAGGAAAGAACGGGCTTCATAAGAACGACTCGCAACGAGAGACATGCGTATAGGCCGCGGAGCCTGTACAGCGATCCGCAAGTACAGCCAAGTGTACATGTATCTGTGCAGGGTGTTTGCCTAAATTGCCCTTACGTCATCGCTGCATGCGTTCGGCGAGACGGCAACCCTTCACCGATCCCCGTATGAAGAAAATACGAAATTCCGCAGAGCTTCTCTCTCAGGGCGCCGTCGAATCCCGGCGCATCGTTCTGGACATTGCCGATCGCACGCTGCAGCGTCTCGACAGCTACGAGCGCATTCGAAGCATCATGCGCGTCGACGGCGACATGCTGCATATCGGTACGCGCTCGTGGGATTTGTCGAAAAAGCGCAACGTGTATCTGGTCGGCGCGGGCAAGGCCTGCAATCACATGGCGATGGCCGTCGACCACGTGCTCGGCGACCGGCTCACGCATGGCATCGCGATCGTGAAGATTCACGAGGAATCGGATCGCTTCAACAAAACGGAAGTGTTCGTCGGCGGCCATCCGCTGCCGAACGAGGAAGGTCATCGCGCGTCGCGAAAGATCATCGAGCTGGTCGACCAGGCCGGGCCCGACGATCTGTTCATCGCGGTGATCAGCGGCGGCAGCTCCGCGCTCATGTCGTGCCCGATCGACGGCATCACGCTGCAGGACGAGATCGACACGACCGACGTGCTGCTCAAGTCCGGCGCGGGCATCTACGAAATCAACGCGGTGCGCCGGCACATTTCCGCGCTCAACGGCGGCATGCTGGCCAAGCGCATTCAGTCGGTGGGCGCCGAGCTGATCGGCTTCGGCATCAGCGATGCGGTCGGCTCCCCGGCGACGGGCGATATCGCCGTGCCGTACGCGGCCTACAAGAGCACGCCGATCGGCCCCGACATGACGACGCTCGACGATGCGCGCGCAACCATCGTCAATCGCAACGTCGCGGACCGTCTGCCCGCCAGCGTCGTCGATTACCTGATGCACGCCGGCCCGGAAACGGAGACGCCCAAGGCCTTTCCGGAGAACACCTATTTCCTGCTCAACACGCTGCCGGACTCGTGCATTTACGCGAAGGAAATCTGCGAGGAAATGGGCATACCGGCGATGATCGTCACGTCGTTCCTCGAAGGAGAAAGCCGTGACGCCGGCACGTTCCTCGCGTCGATCGCGCGCGAGATCCAGACCTACGGCAGACCGATCAAGCCGCCGTGCGTGCTGCTCAGCTCCGGCGAAGTCACGACGCTGATCAACGACAACAGCGTGATCAAGGGGCATGGCGGCCCCGGCCAGGAAATGACGGTGAGCTTCGCCATCACCGCGGAAAAGACCCGTGGCGCGTGCCTGCTGTCGATCGACAGCGAAGGGACGGACGGAACGGCGCAAGTCGCCGGCGGCATCACGGATTCGACGAGCCTCAAGGCGGCCGCCGCGAAAGGCGTAAGCCTGTACCAGGCGTTGCGCGAGCATGGCTGCTACGAAGCGCTGGCGGCGATCGATTCGGCCATCTTCACGGGCAACACCGGCACCAACCTGTGCGACCTGAACATCCTGTATGTCCCGGCGGCGACGGAGGGCCAATGATGACCGACAAGATCACCTCCGTTCACGCGCAGCAAATCATCGACTGCAAATGCCGCCCGGCCGTCGAAGTCGAGATCCGCACCGCAAGCGGTGCGATCGGACGCGGCGCGGCGCCCACCGGGACTTCGGTCGGCATGCACGAATCGTTCGTACTCCGTGACGGCGATCCGTCCACCTACAAGGGACTCAGCGTGCACAAGGCCGTCGACTACGCGGCAAACGTCATCGGCCCCGCGTTGATCGGCATGGACGTATTCGACCAGCGCGCGATCGACGAGAAGATGATCGCGCTCGACGGCACGCCGGACAAACATCGCCTCGGCGGCAATACGATTTACTCGGTTTCGATCGCGGCGTTTCGCGCGGCGGCCGCGTCCCGCGCGATTCCGCTCTACGAGCACCTTGCCGGCCGAGCGCTGCGGACCGTGCCGGTGCCCTGCTTCAACGTCGTCAACGGCGGACGTTACGACGGCTTCACCCAGGCATTCAACGAATTCCTCATCGTGCCCTACGGGACCGACAGCATCGATTTCTCGATCGAAATGGCGGTCGCCGTATTCCAGAAGCTCGGCGACGTGCTGACTTCGTATCTCGGTCACAAGCCGCAAGTCGCCAGTTCATATGGCTATGCCGCACCGTCGGAAGATCCGGAGATGATCCTCACGCTGATGCAGAAAGCCATCGACGCGTGCGGCTATACCGGTCGCATCGCGTTCGCACTGGATTGCGCATCGAGCGAAATGTACGACAAGCAGACGGGCCGCTATCTCCTCAAGGGAGAACACGTGTCGGCCGACGAGCTGATCGCGTATGCCCGCTACCTGACCGAACGATTCAATTTCGTCTTCATCGAAGACCTCCTCGATGAAAACGACTGGGCCGGCTACAGCAGGGCCGTGCGGGAACTCGAGCGGACGATCGTGCTCGGCGACGATCTGACCGTGACGAACCTCGAACTGCTGCGCAAGGCCCACGACACGCACGCGGTCGACGGCTTCGTCCTCAAGCCCAACCAGGTCGGCACCATCACCGAGGCACTCGACGCCTACCGCTTCGCCGAGGCGCACGGAATGATCGCCGTGCCGTCCGGCCGCTCCGGTGGCGTGGTGGACGACGTCGTGATGGATTTCTCCGTCGGCCTCGAAGTCCCGTTCCAGAAGAACGGCGCGCCACGCTCGGGCGAGCGCATCGAGAAACTCAACTTCCTGATGCGCGCCAATGCGCGCAGCCCGGGCTGCCGCCTCTACGACATCGCGCCGCTGCTGCGATTCTAGTCTTCCGCTTCAACGATCAATCGTCCGTCCGTCATCGCCATCCTTTCTGAAAAGGTCACCACCATGTATCCGAAGATCGACTTTGTGTATCTGTCCGAACCCGACACCATCGCCGCCGGCGTACTGGACGCCGCGCGCTGCGTCACCGTCTGCGAAGAAACCTTCAGCCTGCTCGGCAAGGGCGATTACCTGATGGGCGGCGCCAACCACAACAACCACGGCATGAACATCGTGTTTCCGAAGGAAACGCCGTTCCCGAACATGCCGGTGGCCGGCCCGGACCGCCGCTTCGCCGCGATGCCCGGCTATCTCGGCGGACGCTTCGACGTGTGCGGCAACAAGTGGTACGGCTCGAATCACGCGAACGTCGAGAAAGGCCTGCCGCGCTCGATCCTCACGATGATGCTGAACGACAAGGACACGGGCGCCCCGCTCGCGATGATGTCCGCGAACCTGCTGAGTGCGGCCCGCACCGGCGCGGTGCCGGGCGTGGCGGCAAAGCATCTCGCGAACAAGCACGCCAGGACCGTTTCCGTGATCGGCTGCGGGCCGATCAACAAGGCCTGCTTCACGGCGATCATCACGCAGCTCAAGGACGTGAAGAAGGTGGTCTGCTTTGACGTGTTCCTCGACAAGGCGAACGAGTTCGCGTGCTGGGTCAGCGACACCTACGACATCGAGGCCGTCGGCGTCGATGAGGCCGAACAGGGCTTCCGCGGTGCCGACGTGATCACGGTGGCCGCATCGCGCCTGAAGCCGCTGTACTTCAAGGACGAATGGATCGACGAAGGTGCGACGCTGCTGATTTCCGGCCCGTTCAACACGGACGAATCGTTCCTCACCAGCGCGAAGATCGTCTTCGACCATACGCCGCTGCAGGAAGCCTATGTCGAAGACGCGGTCGCTTCCGGCAACAAGGACGCGTATTACGGCGGCGTAATCGGCGGTCCGTTCTATCGGCTGATCGACGCCGGCAAGCTGCCCGCGCTGAAGGATTCCACCGGCCTCGGCGACGTGGTCAACGGCGTGAAACCGGGCCGCGAGCACGACAAGGATCGCGTCATCTTCATCGCGTGCGGGATGGCGGTGTTCGACATCAGCTGGGGTTACGAGCTGTACAAGAATGCACTGGCCAACGGGATCGGCCAGTCGCTGAACCTGTGGGACAAGCCGAGCCAGGCGTAACGCACCGCCCCGCACGTCCGGGCAAAACGATGCAGGCCCCGCATGTCGCTTCGATATGCGGGGCCTGTTCCATGTGTGCCGCTGCTTCTGCCCCGACGACTTCAATGGATGAACGACAGGAAGGCGGCAACGGCGCAATGCGCCGGGCCGGTTGCGTCAGGCGGCGCGCTTGACGAGGCTGCGGAGCTCCACCGGAAACAGCATGTCGCGTGCGATCGAGTCGTCTTCCCGCAGCGCATTGGCTGCATCGGGCACGCCGAAGAAGTCGAGGAACAGCGGCGACTGGAGAATCAGCATGTCGAACCCCGGCAATACGGTCTTGCCTTGCCCCATCGCCGCCTTCAGCAGCGGCGTCGGCTGGTTCTTCATCAGGATGTCGCAGACCTGCGCGGACGGATCCAGACGCTCGGTCGGCACCGGCAGCGGATCGCTGGTCTTCAGGCCCAGCGGCGACGCATTGATCACGATGTCGAAGCCGGCCGGATCGTTGTCGCCCTTGACCTCGGCCTGCAGGTTGTAGTGCCCTTCGATCGATTTCGCGAGTAGTTCCGCCTTCGCGGTATCGGGATCGTAGATGCCGATGCGCGACACCTTGCCTTCCGCGAGCGCGGCCGCGATCGCACTCGCCGCGCCCCCGGCGCCCACCAGGAAGGCCGACTTGCCGCGATACGGCATCGCGTAACGGTCCATCGACTTGACGAAGCCGAGGCCGTCGAACAGCTCGCCTTCGAGCGAGCCGTCGTCGTTGCGGCGAATCGCGTTGACGGCGTTGGCCGTCTGCGCGCCCGTCGAAAGCCTGTCCACGATCGCGGCGGCTGCCGTCTTGTGCGGGATCGACAACACCATGCCGCGCGTCGTCGTCGATTGAAAGAGCGCGCGTATGGTCGCTTCCAGATGCTGGGGCGCAACCTGCAACGGCACCATCACCGCGTCGACGCCGCACATCGGAAAAATCTGGTTGAAGATTTCCGGCGTACGCACCTGTTCGATCGGATCCGCCACCATGAAGAAAACGCCGGTTTTTCCGGTGATCATACTAACCTCTATTGTTCGCATGACTAAGTTAAATTATCTCGGCCGGATCCGGCCGACCGCCTTTCGGAGCACCGCTTCCCGCGACGCCCCGACCGAACCCTTACTTCCCGGGGAAGCCCTCGCCCCAGGTATCGCTGAGCATGAAGCCGGCCGCCAGCGGATCGTCGGGATCCACGCCAAGCTGCTCGATGCCGTAGATCCATGCGCGCCCGCGCACGCGCGGCAGCACCGCCGGTTTGCCGCCCACTTCCGTGCGGCCGAGCAGTTCGATGTCGAATTCGCTTCCGATCGTCGAGCGCGACTTCAGCCGGCTGCCGACCTCGACCTTGCCGCGCGCCGCGAGCGTGGCCAGGTTCGCCGAGCTGCCGGTTCCGCACGGCGAGCGGTCGATCCGGCCCGGCGGCAGCGTCGTGCAGGTCTGATACTCCGCGTCGTTCACGCGATTGCGGAACATCACATATGCGATCCGGTTGATCTCCGGATACAGCGGATGCCGGATGCGCACCTGATCGTCGATGATGCCGCGCAGCTTCACGCCGAGATCGGCGAGCTGGCGCGCGTTCTCCGGCGCGATCGTCGTGCGCAGCTGATCGACGTCGACCAGCGCGTAGTAGACGCCGCCGAACGCGATATCGACCTTCACCGTGCCGAATTCGCCGGCGTCGATCGGCAGGTCGAGATGCTCGACGAAGGCCGGCACCATATCGAGCGACACGGCCGCGCAACGTCCGTCCCGACAGGTGGCGCGCGCCGTCACGAGCCCCGCCGGCGTATCGAGCACGACGGTCGTCTCGGGTTCCTGCATCGGCACGATGCCCATTTCCAGCAGCGTCGTCACGACGCAGATCGCGTTGCTGCCCGACATCGGATGCGCCTTGTCGGCCTGCAGCACGATGAAGCCGGCATGCGCTTCCGGTCGCGTCGGCGGAAGCAGCAGGTTCACGGACATCTGCAGACAACCGCGCGGCTCGAGGACGACGAGCTTGCGCAGGCTGTCGTCGACCTCGTTGATGTAGTTCATCTTGTCGAGCATCGTTTCGCCGGGAATGTTCACCACGCCTCCGGTGATCACCTTCCCGATCTCGCCCTCGCAGTGCACGCCCACGAGTTGCAGGGTCTTTTTCCAGCGCATGATTACCTCACCTTCCTGAATGGATCCGCCATGCGGATCGAATTTTCACGGGCCCCGGCGCACCGGGTATCGAACGTCGCGAATCAGAAACGATACGCGCTGAACGGCGACAGATCGGCGCTCGACGCACGCCCCGCCGCCATCTCGGCGATCAGCCGCCCCGTCGTCGCACCGAGCGTCAGCCCCAATTGCCCGTGGCCGATCGCCATCAGGACGTTGGGCAGCCGCTTCGACCGGTCGATGATGGGTTTCGTATCGGGCAGGAACGGCCGGTAGCCGACACCGAACTCGTGCGCCTGCACGTTCAGTTGCGGCAACACGCGGCGGGCCTTCTCGAGAATGATCTCCGCGCGCCTGAAATTGGGCGGCGCGCCGCGGCGCGCGAATTCGATCGTGCCGCCGATCTGCAAGCCGCGACGCATCGGCGTAAAACAGAAGCCGCCGTCGCCGTAGATGACCGAGTGCCGGAATTCGATGCCGGGATCGCGCAACAACACCTGATAGCCTGCCACGCCTTCGAGCGGCACGTCGATACCCAGCGGCGCGAAAAACCGCCGGGCGCCCGCACCCGCCGCGACGACCACGTGGGCGGCGGCAATCCGCTCGCCATGGGCCAGCGTGACGCCGGTCGCCTGCCCGCGGTCTTCATCGATCGCCGTCACGTTGCTGCAAATCCGGCGCCCGCCCTGCTTCACGAAGCTGTCGGTCAGCGCGGCGATGAAGCCTTCCGTGTCGCTCACGAAGCGCCACTGCGGCAGCAGGATGCCGTGCGAGAAACGTCCGGCGAGCGCCGGTTCAAGGTCGCCGATCTCCGCGGCAGTGAGGACCTGCGAGTCGAACCCCAGCGACCGTCGCAACGCGTTGAGCGGCCGCTCGTGCTCCACGCCCTGCGGCCCGTCGAACACCTGCATCACCGGCCGCTGGCGAATCAGGTCCTTGTCGTCGCAGGCGTCGAGCAGCGTCGCGTAGTCCGCGAACACGTGATTCGTCAGCGTCGCCATCGAGCTGGCGATCGTCGCGATGCGCGACTGGCGCGCACACGCCATGAAGCGCAGCAGCCACGGAATGATGCCCGGAAGCGCGCCGGGCCGCATGGCCAGCGGGCCGCTCTGGTCCATCAGCCAGCCGGGCACTTTCATCAGAATGCCGGGCTTGGACAGCGGAACGATTTCGCCGACCGAGATCTGCCCGCAACTCCACTTGGCCGTGCTGTCGCCCGGCGCGGCGGGATCGACGAGCGTGACGGAAAAACCTTCGCGCTGCAGATAGAGTGCGCAGCACGTACCAACGATGCCGCCGCCGACGACGATGGCCTGCCGCGCGGCATCGCCTGCGCTGGCCGGCCGGGTGAGGTTCTGAAGGGAGTCGGAATTCATGTCTTGTCCGTAATGCGGGTCATGCGAAACAGGCAGCCGGGGTCAGTAGGCGAAGCGTCGGAGAAAGCGCGTTTCGATCACCCCGACCAGCCGCGTCAGCGGAAATGCCACGATGAAATAGATCGCGCCCACCGTCGTCAGAAACTCCAGCGGCTTGGCGGTTGCGTTCGAAATGCTCTGCCCGACGTACATGAGGTCGGCGACACCGACCGACGAGATCAGCGCGCTTTCCTTGAAGAGGCTGATGATGTTCGACAGCAGCGGCGGAATCGCACGCAGTAGCGCCTGCGGAAAGATCACGTGGACGATCTTCACGCGCGGCGACAGGCTCAGCGCAATGCACGCGTCGTGCTGCTCGGACGAGATCGACTTGAGCGCGCCGCGAAACGTCTCGCTGGTGATCGCCGTCATGTACAGGGTCAGCGAGATGATCACCGACAGGTACGGCGGCAGCGGAAGGTTGAACACCACCGGGAAGCAGAAGAACACCCAGAAGAGCTGGATCAGCAGCGGCGTGCCGCGAAAGAACTCGACATAGAGCGTGGTGATTGCCTTCACTACGCGCGACGGCGACATGCGCACCAGGCTCAGCGCGAATCCGAGCAGGCTGCCCAGCAGCGCGCAGCCGCCCGTGATGGCCACGGTCAATCCCAGCCCCTTGAGGAGGACCAGCCAGTAGGATGCGATAACAGAGACGTCGAAAGTCATGCTCAACCCCCAGGGTCTGTTTACATATGGAACGCACATGCGTTGCCACGAGAACGGCCGCTCGCGAGGCGCGTGACGCCGCGAATACTGACGTATTCGCAAGGAGCGCAACGCGGCGAGCGGCCGTTCTCGTGGCAACCCCTAATTAAAGAATTCATTCCACGGGAATGCCTGAAATCGCCCGCATGGCGGCGTCATTCGTCGCTTGTTTGGCTCGGCCAAACAGCGCTCCTCACTTCTTGCCCTACGAGCGATTTCAGGCATTCGCATGTGCGTTCCATATGTAAACAGACCCTAGCGTTGCACGGCCGCATCCTGGCGGCGTTCGATGACATGGACGAGGCGCGAGATCGGCAGCGACAACGCGAAGTAGATCAGCGCGACCACCGAATACGTTTCGAGTGGCCGGTACGCCTCCGTCGCGAGGCTCTTCGCGACGTACATCAGGTCGGCGACGGCGACGATCGCGACGAGCGCGCTTTGCTGGAGCGTGCCGATGCCGTTGGTCATCAGCACCGGCAGCGCGGTGCGCAGTGCCTGCGGAAGCACCACGTACAGCGTGCGCTGCCACGGCTTGAGGCCAAGTGCGACGCATGCATCGAGATGCTCCTTCGGCACCGCCTGCACGCCGGCGCGATACGCTTCCGCGTTGAATGCCGTCAGGTTCAGCCCGAGTGCGAGCACGCCCATCACGACCGGGTCGATGAACACGTCCACCATCATCGGGATGCAGTAGAAGAACCACACGATCTGCAGCAGCGCGGGTGTGCAGCGAAAGAACTCGATGAACAGCTGGGCCGGCCAGCGAACGGCCGCCCAGCGGCTCATGACCAACAGGCAGAGCAGGAAGCCCAGCACGAGCCCCATCGCGTTCGCGGCAAGCGCGAGCTCGACGGTGACCTTCAGGCCCTGGAGCAGCGGCCCGACACTGCCTGTCAGAAAGCCGAAATCGAAGTGATAGCTCATGGCGTCGCCTTCTGGTCCAGGTGGAGGACTTTCTCAAGAAACTCGCGCGTGCGCGCTTCCTTCGGACATTTGAAGATCTCCGCGGGCGCGCCCTGCTCGACCACCTTGCCGCTCGCACAGAACACCACGCGCGTGGCGATATCGCGCGCGAAATGCATGTCGTGCGTCACGATGATCATCGCCATCTTCTGGTCGGCCAGTTGCAGCATCACGTTCTGCACTTCGATGACCATTTCCGGATCGAGCGCCGACGTGACTTCGTCGAACAGCATCAGCTTCGGTTCGAGCATCAGCGCGCGGGCGATCGCGACACGCTGCTTTTGGCCGCCCGACAACTGGCTCGGGTAAGCATGCAGCTTGCTTTCAAGTCCCAGGCGGGCGAGATACATGCGGGCGCGTTCGGTCGCCTGCGCCTTCGACAGCCCGCCGACCTTCACCGGCGCGAGAATCAGGTTGCCGAGCACGGACAGATGCGGAAACAGCGTGTAGTGCTGGAACACCATGCCGATCTGCCGTTGCAGCTTCGCGTCGATCTTCGCTGGGCTTCGCGCACCCGAGCCCTTGATGTATGGGCGTCCCTGAAACGCAATGTCGCCGCCCTGGACGCCCTCGAGCCCCATCAGCACCCGCAACAGCGAGCTCTTGCCGCTCCCGCTCGGGCCAATCACGACCAGCCGGTCGTCGGCGCGCATGTCGAGGCTCATGCGGTCCATCACGACGAGATTCTCGCCATACGATTTGTACACGTCGTGCAGTTGCACGAAGTTCGCGGATGTCGTCGACTGCGGCGACAGAGTCTCCGTACCGGTCAGCTTGGCCACCGGACCTGACTGTGTCTGGGATAGCAACATGGGAACCGTTCTCCAGCGATGCGCAGCAGTGGCTGCTCAACACAATATCCATTCGGTCGACGATCTGATCGGAAGTCGTCTCGTCGCGTGGTCTCGACGGCAGCGCAAACCGACGGTCGCGCTGCCGGTATGACAGGCGTTACTTCGACAGCGCAAGCGTCTGCTTCACCGACGCTTCGATCAGCTTGTTCACCGCACCCGACTTGATCTGCTGGTCGATGAACTGGTTCAGCACGGCGATATCGGCCGCAGGCATGTCCTTGCGCAGACCGAAGCAGATGCCTTGCGGCGCGAGCAGCGGGTTGGGCTTGAAGATCTCGGCCCATTCCGGATGCGCACGGCTCAGCAGGATGTTCGCCATGTTGTCATCCGCCAATACGTCGGCACGCTTGGACATCAGCGCGAGACGCGTTTCGTCGAACCCCGGCAGGCGCATGATCGTCGCTTGCCTGAGCAGCGGCGAGATGGCCTTGTCGCCGGCCGAGCCGGACATGACCGCCACGGTGTAGCCCGGCTTGTCGATATCCGCGATCGAATGAACCGCCTTCAGTTTCGGGTTGTTCTTGTTGAAGCTGAACGTCACGCTGTAATCCGTCACCGGCTGGGAGAACGCGATCGCCTTTTGCCGCTCCGGCGTGTTGTTCAGCGACAGCGAAATGTCCCACTTGTCCGACTGCAGGCCCGCGACGATGTTGTCCCACGTCGTGTCGACGTATTCGACCTTCACCTTCAGCACCTTCTCGCCGAAATCGCGGCACAGGTCCGGAAACACGCCGCTGTATGCACCGGTTTTCGGGTCCTTCATCGTGTACGGCGGCGACGTGGCGATACCGCAGCGCAAGACGCCTGCCTTGCGCACGCTTTGCCACGTCGACGCGTCCTGCGCGTGCGCCGCCGGGCTGCTCATCAGAAAACCGAATGCAGTCGCACCGACCAGCGTGCGAGCGAGAATGCGAGCCATCCGAAGCATGGGGAACCTCTTTACATTTGAGTTGGGTTGCCGTCCTGTCTCCGTGACACGAACAGGACGGCGTCGTCACGCACTGCCCGGCTCCGCTCCGATAGCGGAAGCCTGTTTGCTGCACACCAGAAACTGCTTCCACCGCTGCCCGTGCGATCCGCCGCGACGCAGTTGCGTCGCCGAACGAGATCGCACGGCTGCCGCTCAGGCGAGTTCGAAGATGCCTTCGAGTTCGACCGCGACACCGCGAGGCAGCGAGATGCATCCAACCGCCGCGCGCGTATGGCGCCCCGCATCGCCGAGCACGGCGACCATGAGGTCGGACGCGCCGTTGATCACTTTCGGATGCTCGGTAAAGTCGTCGGTCGCGTTGACGAAGCCGCCGAGCCGCACGCATCCGGCGATCCGGCTGAAGTCGCCGTCGACGGCGCGGTTCACCTGCGCGAGCATGTTGACCGCGCAAAGACGTGCTGCCGCCTGCCCGTCTTCGATCGTCACGTCGCGCCCCACCTTGCCGACGTACTGATCGACGCCGTCACGCACCGGGACCTGCCCCGACACGTACAGCAGGTTGCCCACGCGTTTGACCGGGAGGAAATTGGCGCCCGGCTTCGGCGCCGACTCGGGCAGGTCGATGTCGAGCTCCTTGAGTCGGGCCTTGAGATTCAGTGTCATGACAGCGCTCCTTGCGCGTGCTGTTGGGTGACGTAGCGATTACTTCTGCGGCCGCGCCGCCGCCGTGCGCTCGCGGTCGATGCGATCGCCGTCGAAGACGACGCGATGGTGCCGCTCGGCGTAATCGCGCGTGACCTTGCCGTTCGCCAGATCGGCTTCGATCAGTTCGATCGCGCGGTCGGCAGGCGCACCGTATCCGCCGCCGCCGGCCTGCTCGTGGCGGATGATCGCGCCACGCTGCAGCGTGCGGGTAAACTTGCTCGGCAGCGGCGACAGACCGTCGTCGGTGCGCAGGTAGTTCGCCGAACGCGCGCCCTCGGCGCCGCCGAACAGGCCGTAAGGGGCGTGGGCCGCGCGATCCGAGCGGATCTGCGCGACGACTTCCTCCGCTTCGATCCGGTATTCGCGAACGAGCCCCAGGCCGCCGCGATACCGCCCCGCGCCGCCCGAATCCGGCGCAAAGCCGTATTCCTCCATCACGATCGGATAGCGCGCTTCGAGCGTTTCGATCGGCATGTTCGACATGTTCTGCGACGGGTTGGTCACGCCCTCGATGCCGTCCTTGTTGAAGCGACCGCCCCATGCGCCGTTGATCATGTCGACGAGGATGAACGGTTCGCTCGCCGCCTTGTCGTAGCCGCTCAGCGCGATCACGGTGTTGCCGCCCTCGCCTGCCGCCATCACTTTCTTCGGTGCGATCTGCGCCAGCGCACCGAACACGCAGTCGACCACGCGATACCCGGTGAGCGCCCGCGCCGCCACCGGCGCCGGCATGCGCGGATTCAGGATCGAGCCTTCCGGCGCGGTGATTTCGATGCAGCGATACACGCCGGCGTTGTTCGGCACGTCGGCATCGAGCGCGCATCGCACACTGAGGTAGGTCGCCGACTTCACGAAGGACAGCGTGGAGTTGATTGCGCCGCGCACCTGCGGCGACGAACCGGCGAAGTCCACCTTGACGGACGATCCCGCGACCGTGATCGCGCACTTGATGGGGATCGCGTCGTCGCTGAAGCCGTCGTCGTCGATGTAGTCGGTGAACGTGTACACGCCGTCGGGCCACGCCTCGATCGCCTGACGGGTCAGACGCTCGCCATAGTCGAGCAGCTCGTCGAAATAGCCTTGCAGGTTCTCTTCGCCGTAACGCCCGATCATGCGCAGCAATTCGCGTTCGCCGATATTGCAGGTGGCAAGCTGCGCATCCAGGTCGCCGAGCACGAGATCCGGCAGGCGCACGTTCTTGCGGATGATGTTGATCAGCGTCTCGTTCGGCTCGCCGCGCACGTACAGCTTGGTCGGCGGGATCCGCAGGCCTTCCTGGAAGATCTCCGTGGAGTCCGCGGCGTTCGAGCCCGGCACGCGGCCGCCCACGTCGCAGTGGTGCGCGATCACGACCGAGAAGCCCTGCAGCCGGTTCTCGAAGAAGATCGGCTTGAACATGAAGATGTCCGGCAGGTGCATCCCGCCTTCGTACGGATCGTTCAGCACAATCACGTCGCCGGGCTCGACGTTCGATGCGAACTTCCTGATCACGACATCGACGGCGTCCGGCACCGCGCCCAGATGCAGCGCGACGGTCTTGGCCTGCGCGAGAATGCGGCCGCCGGCATCGCACATCGTCACCGAATAATCGAGGACGTCGCGAATGATCGGCGAGCGGGCGGTCCGCATCACGGCGAACGCCATATCGTCGACGATCGTGTCGAGCGCATTCTTGACGATCGCGAAGGTGATCGGGTCAACGTTTCGTTGGGTCATGGCTGTTCCTGTTGTTCAGTCGAGCGAGGCGATCACGCTGCCTACCTTGTCGGTACTCACGCGCCAGCGCGGCGGAATCACGATCGTGGTATCGGCGCTTTCGAGAATCACCGGGCCTTCGATCGATTTGTCGAGCTTCGCGCGCGGGACGATCGGCGTGTCGATCCAGCCGGTCTGCCGGTCGAAGTAGACCTTGCGGGTCGACACGGCCTCGTTGCCGCCCGCCGACTTCGCACTGCGAATATCGTTGAAGTCCAGCGTGCTGGAGGCAATGCCGCGGGCGAGCAAACGGACGTTCGCGCATTCGATCGCGTCGTTCGATGCGTAGCCGTAGATCGCCGCATACGCGTCGCGGAACCCCTGGCGCAACGTCTCGCGCGCGTCTTCGCCGAGCCGCTCGGGAATGCGCACGGGAATTTCGTAGTCCTGCCCTCGAAAGCGCATGTCGAGATCGAACACGTACTCGATGCGATCGGCCGAATAGCCCTCTTCCGCCAGTGCATTGCGCGCGTCGTCGCGCATCGACGCGACGGCGTGGCCGAGCGCGTCGAGATCGAGCGTGTCGAGCAGGCTCAGCGCCGGGCGAACGAAGTAGCGCTCCACCGCGCCGGCCAGCATGCCCATCGCCGTGAACACGCCCGGTGCGGCCGGGAACACGACACGCTTCATGTCGAGCGCGCGCGCGAGATCGCACGCATGCACCGGACCGGAGCCGCCGAACGCCACCAGCGCGAAGTCGCGCGGATCGACGCCGCGCTCAACCGTCACCGCCTTGATCGTGCGCGCCATGTTGACGTTCACGACCTCGCGGATCCCCACGGCGGCCTCTTCGACACCGATGCCCAGCGGTTTTGCGAGCAGCGTGTCGACGGCATCGCGTGCGGCCTGAATGTGGAGTTCCATCGTGCCGCCGGCCAGGCGCTGCGGCAGGAAACCGAGAATCGCATTCGCATCGGTCACCGTCGGCTTCTGGCCGCCGATGCCGTAGCACACCGGCCCCGGGAACGCACCGGCCGAAACCGGGCCGACGCTGAGCAGGCCACCCCCGTCGATCCACGCGATGGAACCCGCCCCGCTGCCCACTTCCGCGACGTCGATCGTCGGCACGCGCATCATGTAGCCGCCCGCCTTGATGAAGCGGCTCGGCGTGGAGATGCCCGCGCGGAATTCATATTCGTTGGTGCGCGCCAGCTGGCCTTCGTGAATCAGCGACGCGGACGCCGTCGTGCCGCCCATGTCGAACACCACCAGTTCCTGCTCGTCGCGCGCCGCGCCGAGCCGCCCCGCACCGACGACGCCGGCGGAGCGACCGGACGAGATGAAGAACACGGGCGTATCCTGTGCAATCCGCGCGCTCGACAAGCCGCCGTTCGAGTTGCTCACCAGCAGCGGCGCGCCGACGCCGATCCGCTTGAGGCCCGACTCGAGGCGCTGGAGATAGGTGCGCAGCGCGGGCAGCACATACGCGTTGACGACCGTCGTCGACGTGCGCTCGTACTCGCGCAACTCCGGCAATACCGAGATCGATGCCGTCACGCTGATGTCGGGGAAGGCCTGCTGGAAGGCGTCGAGCGCGGCCTTTTCGTTCGCCGCGTTCTTGTAGGAATTGATGAAGCAGATCGCGACGGACTCGACGCCCTCGCGCTGGAAAAACCGGCCTGCTTCGAGAACCTGGTCGACCGGCGTCGGGCGCAGGATGTCGCCCGATGCCAGCACGCGCTCGTCGATCTCACGCCGGTAGCGGCGCTCCACCAGCGGCACGGGCTTGTCCCACGACAGGTCGAACATCGTCGGCGTGCGGACGCGGCCGATTTCGAGCACGTCCCGGAAGCCCTTCGTCGTAATCAGGCCGCACTTGGCGCCGACCTTCTGGAGCATCGTGTTCGAGCCGACCGTCGTGCCGTGCAGCACTTCGGTGACATCGGATGTCTCGAGGCCGGCCTGCTCGAGAATGCGTTCGACTCCCGTCAAAACCGCTTCCTCTGGAGCTGCCGGCGTCGAAGACACCTTGGTGAAGGTCACATAGCCCTTGTCGTCCAGTAGAACAAGGTCCGTGAAGGTGCCGCCAATGTCGACGCCAATTCTCGCGCTTGCCATATCGTTTCCCGATCGTTCTCGGGCCCGCTTCGCTGCGTTGTGCGAACGCTGGCCCGGATTACCCAAATGACTGCCTGCCCAATCGACTCTGCTGCCGGCGCGGCGGTACGACGGTGCGCCCCGCAGCGCATGGAATGGATGACTGGCGACGACGTCGCCCGACCGTCAAGCACTGCTTCGTGACCGTCGTCGTGCACCGCATCGCGCATCGAATCCATGGGTCGCATTGTCGATCAAATGCCGACAATGTCAACGCAGAAAAAATGAAATCGCGTGATGGCCATGCTGAGAACCCCGTGGATAAAGGGTTTCAGGCGATATAAGGGTATACATCGATGCCCCGAAATCGCTGTGATTACTTGACTTCGAACGGCTCAAATGGAACGATTGTCGACATGCGATCGACAAGTAAGCGGTCGCTGAACGGAGTCGTTCATTCGCTCTTTTGTCCGGGCAACGCGATTTGCCCGCCCCCCTTTACTTCGAGTCAGGTCATCCCGATGCCGGTCATCCATGTAGAAATGCTTGCGGGTCGTTCACACGAACAGAAATCCGAGTTGGCGGAGGTGCTGACGCGCGAGACGTCGCGCATCGCAACGTGCCCGCCGGAAGATATCCAGATCGTGTTCAGCGAGGTACCGCGCGCGAGCTGGGCAGTCGGCGGCCGCCTCGTGGCCGATGCCGCCGACGGGGCCTAGCACGCTGTGCCGTATCGCCCGCCGTGGCGGTCCGGATCCCGCGCGCTCCGGTAGTACACTGCCGGCATTACGGCAGCACATTTCATAGGCTCCGGTTCGACGAACCAGGAGCGGCAAGCGCATGGAGAACCCACGAATGGCAGCGGGAGCGGCAACAGACGTCCAGTCCGGCAAGGAAACCGGCACGGCCCGTGTCTACACGACACTGAGAAACGAAATCCTGACATTGAAGATCGCTCCGGGCACGCATCTCGATGAACTCGGGGTGGCGGAACGCTTCAACGTGTCGCGCTCGCCCGTCCGCGAGGCGCTCGTGCGGCTGTCCGCGGAGGGGCTGGTGACGATCCTGCCGAATCGCGGCAACGTCGTCACGCCGATGGAGCTGGCCAGGGTGCCCGAGTTCCTCGATGCGCTGGACCTGCTTCAGCGCGTGACGACGCGCCTCGCGGCGCTGCATCGTACCGACGGCGACCTCGACCTGATTCGCACCGCGCAACGCGCGTACGTGAAAGCCGCGGCCAAGGCGATCAAGACCGGCGACAGCATCGATCTCATCGAGAAGAACTACGAGTTCCACATGGCAATCGCCCGGGCGGGCAGAAACATGTATTTCGCGGACCTGTACCGCCGCCTGCTCGAAGAGGGACGCCGGATGCTGCATCTCTATACGGAGTTCGAAGCAAGAGATCCGGACATCACGGCCGAGCAAATGGCGAGCGACCACACCGAGATGGTGCTGGCGCTCGAAGCCGGCGACGCGGATCGGGCCGAGGCCAGCGCGCACCAGCACGCGGTGCAGTTCAAGGGGCGCTTCATGCAGTACCTCGACCGGAACCTGACCGCGCAGATTCCGGTGGTCTACCCGTCGGACAAGTAGGCCGGCCCGACGGTGCGCCGGATCGCGCACCGTCATCCCGACAAGCCGATTACTGAATCGGCGCCAGGTTGTCACCGGACACCTTGTAGACCGTCACGGGCGCGTCGATCCATTCGCCCGTCCGGTCGAAGCGGACCTTGCCGACCAGTGTCGAGAACTGCGTCTTGCGCAGCACTTCGACGAACTTTTCCGGATCGGTCGAATTCGCCGTCTTCATCGCCTGGGCGACCACCATCGTGGCCGAGTAGAAGGCCGGCGAATAAACGTCGTTCTTCACGCCGAACGTCTTTTCGTATCGCGCCGCGAATTCCGGGCCGCCCTTCAGCGTCGCCAGCGGCGCGCCGCCTTCCGCACAGAAGCCGCGACCGTCCAGCGCGCCGGCGGCGAGCTTCGGCATGTCGACCGAGCAGATGCCGTCGCCGCCGAGCACGGGCACGTTCAGGCCCAGTTG
Organism: Burkholderia sp. JKS000303; assembly: GCF_002563755.1. Lineage (NCBI taxonomy): Bacteria > Pseudomonadati > Pseudomonadota > Betaproteobacteria > Burkholderiales > Burkholderiaceae > Burkholderia > Burkholderia sp. JKS000303. Next base: position 3,129,589 of record NZ_PDBZ01000001.1, on the reverse strand, counting down.
CTTCGACTGCCGGCCGATCGACGCCGCCTGCGAATAGTAGCCGCCGTAGAAGATCGCATCGGGACGCGTCGCCTTGATGTGCGTGAGGATCGCGTTGAAATCGGTCGCCTTGTCGTTCGAATACTCGCGCGCCACGACGTTCATGCCGTTCTTCTTGGCCGTCGCCACGAACACGTCGGCCACGCCCGACCCGTACGCGGTGCGATCGTCGATGACCGCCACCCGCTTCGCATGCAGCACGTTCGCCGCGAAATCCGCGATGCGCGCGCCCATCACGTTGTCATTGGCCGCGAGACGGAAGATGTACGGAAAGTTCTGTTGCGTGATCGCCGGGTTGGACGCCGCGCCCGTGATCATCGGCACTTTCGCGCCGTTGTAGATGCGCGATGCCGGGATCGTCACGCCCGAGTTGTAGTGGCCGAGCACCGCCTTGACGCCGCTGTCGACCAGCTTCTGCGCGACCGACACCCCCGTCTTCGGATCCGCCGCGTCGTCTTCGGAGATCACCTGGAACGTCACCGGTTGACCGTTCACGACGATCGGGTTCTTGTTCAGGTCCTCGACCGCGAGCCGGACACCGCGCTCGTCGTCCTTGCCGAAGTTCGATTGACCGCCCGTCAGCGGGCCCGCGACGCCGATCTTCACGACCTCCGCGCCAGCAGTCAGACAGAATGCGGACAAGGCCACGGCCATCGCCGCGGACAAATGACTTTTCTTCATATGGCGCTCTCTCCCCGAGGGTAGGCCGTAGCTGATGGTGAAAGCGCGGGCGCGGCAACCTGACCGGACGCCGTCACGAACCCGCCCACGCTGAGCGCATTGTTGGCATCCAAAATAGGGGATGACATGCACACCCGGCAGGACGAAGCCAGCCCTGTACACCTGCCGGCACCTGCACACTTCGCGCCCCGGCGGCGCCACGCCGATCGCGCACGAACCCGGCGCTGGGTCATGCTCTGTATCTTTCTCCGCGCCCGGACAACGCCGATAATGATCACCGTGCAACCCGCGCACGCACCGATGCAAGGAGGCGCTCCGCATGACGACGTCATTCAGGGTGGGCGACCACGTCCGCTGGAATTCCGAAGCCGGTTACGTAACCGGCACGATCATCGCGATCCACACACAGGATTTCGACTACAAGGGCCATTGCCACCGCGCATCGCCCGACGATCCGCAATACGAGATCAAGAGCGACCGCACCGACCACATCGCTGCGCATCGCGGCCGCGTGCTCGAACGCATCGACGGCAAGGACGACGCGTGACGCGCCCGTTCTACACGATCGGTCATTCGAACCGCACGCTCGACGCGTTCGTCGAGCTGCTCGACGCGGTCGACATCGCGCTGCTCGCCGACATCCGCAAGATGACGCGCTCGCGCACGAATCCGCAATTCAACGAAGCGACGCTGCCCGACGCGCTGGCCGCGGTCGACATCACGTACGAGCACATCGCGGAACTCGGCGGCCTGCGTGGCAAGTCGCACGGCGTGCCCGACAAGATCAACGACTTCTGGACGAACCGCAGCTTCCATCGCTACGCCGACTACGCGCTGTCGCCCGAGTTTCGGACGGGTCTCGACCAGTTGATCGCGCAAGGGCACGCGCAGCGCTGCGCGATCATGTGTTCGGAAGCCGTGTGGTGGCGCTGTCACCGGCGCATCGTGTCCGACTACCTGATCGCGCGCGGCGAAACGGTGCTGCACATCATGGGCAAGAACCGCGTGGAGCCCGCGCGCCTCACGGCCGGCGCGGTGATCCGGGCGGACGGCACGATCGTCTATCCGGACGTCGAGGGCGATGCGGCAGCGCAAGAACCCGCCGCGCAACCGGACGGGTGAGCATGCCCAAAGCGCGTTGGCGCGATAACGACATGACGGCATCGCGGCGTGACGCAAGCCGCGCCGCCCGCCCCCGCGCGCCCGTCCCGCACGCCCGAAGCCCCGCGCTTGCCCCGATTTGCGCGCCGGCCATCCTGCATTACCATCGAGCGACCACCTCGCGTGCCCACCTCCGGCATGCGAGCCCGCCACCTTTGCGCCCCCGCACCGATGCTCGCTCTCCTCATCCTCGCCGGCCTGTGGGCCGGCCTGCAGAACGCGCTGGCGGGCGGCGGCTCGTTCGTCACGCTGCCCGCGCTGATCCTGTCGGGGATGTCGCCGCTCGCGGCGAACATCACGTCGACGGTCGCGCTGTTCCCCGGCCAGGTCACCACCGGGTGGGCCAGCCGGAACATGGTGCAAGGCGCGGGCAAGCTGTCGTTTCGCGCGTTGTTCGCGATCAGCGTGGTGGGCGGCGCGCTCGGCGGGCTGCTGCTGCTGAAAACCCCGTCGTCGATCTTCTCGCACCTCGTGCCATGGCTCGTGCTGTTCGCGACGGTCGTGTTCGCATGGGGCAGCTTCTTCCGCAAGCCCGGCGCGGGCGCGCACCATCTCGGCCCGGTCACGGCCTCGATCTCGCAGTTCCTGATCGCGATCTACGGCGGCTACTTCGGCGGCGGGATCGGCTTCCTGATGATGGCCGCCCTGACGATGGCCGGCCTGTCGCCGCGTCACGCGATGTCGACCAAGAACGCGCTCGCCGGCGTGATGAACGCGTCGGCGGTCGTGCTGTTCGTGACCTCGCCCGACCTGCACTGGCGCGCGGCGATCGCGCTCGGCGGCGGCGCGATCGTGGGCGGCCTGCTCGGCGCATGGGCACTGCATCGCGTCAACGAGCGCGTGCTGCGGATCGGCATCGTCTGCATCGGCGTCGCGCTCACCGTCGGGCTGTTCGTCAAGCCGATCTGACGCATGTGTACGAACGGCCGGTGCCGGCACCGGCGCACCGGCCATCGCCCGGCAGCCATGCCCGCACGAACATAGACGCGATATCCGCCCCGTTATGAAGTCCGCCCCGCAAGGGCCGCCGGACACCGCCCGCACTGCTCTCGATTGACGACCGAAATATCGCTACGTATACATCGACATACACTCCACCCCATCGGCAGCCGGTATGTCCCGACACGTCATCGACGCGCATCTCCTGAAGATTCTTCATACGCTCATCACCGAATCGAGCGTCTCGCGAACCGCAGCGCTGCTCGGGCAATCGCAGCCGACCATCAGCGTCGCGTTGCGCCGGCTGCGTGCGATCACCGGTGATCCGTTGCTTGTCAGGAGCGGCAGCCGGATGGTGCCGACCAGCCACGCGATGACGCTGGTCGAGCCGCTCGACCAGGCGCTCGCGGGCATCGCCGCGGTGCTGAATCCCGCCAGCACGTTCGACCCCGCCACGACGCGCCGCACGTTCCGGATCGGCTCGCCCGACTATCTCGACGTGTTCTTTCTTCCGGCGATCGTCGATGCATTCAAGCACGAGGCGCCGGGCGCGCGCATCGAATTCCAGCACCTGATGACCGTCGACGGCGGATACGAACACGCGCTCGAAAGCGGCACGCTCGATCTTGCGGTCGGCAACTGGGGCACGCCACCGCAGCAACTGCATCTGCAGCCGCTGTGCCGGGACGATCTCGTGTGCCTGATGCGCAACGATCATCCGATCAGGCACGGCCGGCTCACCGCCAGCCTCTATCGCGAAGCCGACCACCTCGGCGTGACCACGCATCACGCAACGGGGCTCGGCACCATCGACCGCGAACTCGCGCGCGGCGGCCTGTCGAGAAACGTCACGACGACAATGCCGTATTTCGGCATGGCGCCGTACGTGCTGATGCGCTCCAACCTGCTGTTCACCACGACGCGCGCGCTGGCGACGCATTTCTGCACGCTGCTGCCGCTGCGCATCGAACCGATTCCGTGCGAGCCGCAGGCGCTGACCTACTACCAGCTCTGGCACGACCGCACGCATCGCAGCGCGTCCGCCGTCTGGTTGCGGCGCCTCGTATCGGGCGTTGCGAAGAAGCTGGTGCCGGAGGGCGTGCGCCCGCTCCACTGAAAAGCAAAAAAGCCGCGAGCAAGCGCTCGCGGCAACGAACGGACGGATCCGCGCAGAGCGCGCGGCCCCGTCCGCGACAGGGGTCGGTCAGCGAAGGGGCTGCCTGTCGAAGGCGCTCCTGGAGAAGCGCCGGTTCGGGATCGATACGGCCGCGCGCTATGACGCCGCGTCGCCGGCCATCGTCTTCAGCAACGCGGCCTTTTCCGACGTCGCGGCGTCGAGCAGCGCAAAGCCCGTGATGCGCCCGGACCCGGCATCCGCGTAGAGCGCACGCGTCGCGCGCGGCGCATTCCCCACGCCGACGTCGGTGGTCCAGCGCCCGCCGCCGTCCGCCGCGACCACCACGGCGGGAATCGCCGGCGTCTTCACGACGATCGGCATCACGGGAAACGCCACCGGTGTCGGCGTGCCCCGCAGGCACTGCGCGAGCGCGCGTGCCGCATGCATGATCGGCAGCACGTACGGCCGGACACGCCCTTCGATCGCCGCGCAGTCGCCGAGCGCGAAGATGTCCGGCACGCTGGTGCGGCACCACGCGTCGGTCACGATCCCGTCGGCGACGTCGAGCCCCGCTTCACGCGCGAGCGCGATTCTCGGCACGAGCCCGATCGCCGACACCACGAGGTCGGCCTCGACGTGCTCGCCGCTCGTCAGGGCGAGCCGATACCCGCGTGCGAGCCGCGCGATCGACTGCACGCCCGCACCGAGCCGCAGCTGTATGCCCGCGTCGCGCAGCGCGCGCCCGAACACGTCGCCGGCCTCCGGCGGCAGCAGCCGCGACAGCGGCGCGTCGGCGGGATCGATCACGGTGACGGACAGCCCCGCCGCAACCAGATCGTTCGCGAACTCGCAGCCGATGAGCCCCGCGCCGAGCAGCGCGACCGAGCGGCAATCGCGCAGCCCGTCGCGAAAGCGCGTGTAGTCGCCCAGGTCGTTGATCGACAGGATGTCGGCCGCGCCGTCCCCTTCGCAGTGCACGCGCCGCGCATCCGCGCCGGTTGCAAGGACGAGCGCGCGATAGCGCTGCACGCGAGCGTCGTCGAGCACGATCTCGTGCGTCGCCGCGCGAATCTGCCGCACCGCGCTGTGCGTCAGGATGGTCGCGCGCAACTGCCCGGCCATCGTTCGCGCGTCGGACATCGCGAGCTGATCGGGTGTCTTGCGCTGCGCGAGCGCATTCGACAGCGCCGGCTTCGAATAGAAACTGCCGTCGTCGCGGCTGATCATCACGAGCGGCGTCTCGCCGTCGAGCTTGCGCCACTCGCGCGCCGTCGTATAACCGGCGAGGCCCGTGCCGACGATGACGACCGGATCGCGCCGGCTCCCTGACGTTTCGGATGTGCTCATGCCGGCACCACCTGCATGTCGAAGTCGTGCTTGCCGGTCGCGCAGTCCGGACACATCCAGTCGTCGGGCACATCCTCCCAGCGGGTGCCGGCCGCGATCCCGTGCTCCGGCATGCCTTCGGCCTCGTCGTATCGAAACCCGCAGATCACGCATTCCCAGATCTTCATCGCTTCTCCCGTGCGCCGCTCAGCGCGCATATGACTGGCCGAGCCCGAGCTCGCCAAGTGCACGCCGGTACGCGCCCGACGAACGATCGGCCAGGATCGGCGCTTCATGCGAACGGTCGATCGGCAAATCCTCCGGGCACTGCAACTCGACGATCGCGCGATCTTCCTCGAAAACCTGGCGATTGAACGCATATACGTCGTCGAGCGGCAGGTCGTGATCGAAGTTGCGCGCGATCGGCACGAACAGACGCGTCAGGCGCGCGGAAACCGGGCTGGCCGCATTCAGGATCGCAAGCCGGCCGCCTTCCGGAAAATGCACGGTGAGACGCGCGAAAAACGGCACGTCGACCTCGAACACGCGCCGCCACGGGAAACCCTCCGGCGCGCGATGCTGCATCGAGCGCGGAAAGTTGCTGACCGTGCTGACGTATTCCGCGCGCAGGCCGTTCTCGCGCCGCTCGACCGAGTACTGCGGCACCACCGGATTGCGGCGATCGGCGAAGCTCTCGTGATGAATCCACGCGAAGTGCGCAACGTCGATGAAGCCTTCCGTCTGCCGGCCGGCCGACGCGCGGATATCGATCGACGGCGGCAGGATCTGCTGGAAGCCCTCGGCGTTCCACGCGGGGAAATCCGGCAGCGGCACCTCGCCGCCGCCCAGCGACACCCACACGAGCCCGTATGCCTGCTGCACCGCGTAGGTCGTCAGGCACAGGCGGTCGGGAATCGGGCCATCGGGCTGCGACGGAATGTGCGCGCATTTGCCGTCTGCCGCATATTCGAGGCCGTGATACGGGCATACGAGCCGGTCGCCTGCGACCCAGCCGAGGCTCAGCGGCGCGCCTCGATGCGGACATACGTCGCGCGCCGCGACGATGGCGTCGCCGGAGCGGAACAGCACGAGGCGCTCGTCGAGCAGCGTCACGCCGAGCGGGCGCTCGCCCACGTCGGTTGCGAACGCAACCGGATGCCAGTACCGGCTCAGAATTTCCCAATCGCGCGTGTCGAACGTGCAATTGCGGGGCGGAAGCGGCGAGCGTGACCGCGTCAACGGCACGACCTGGGTAGGCGTCATTCGAGTCTCCATACAGTGGTTGTCGTCGGCGCAACACCCGCCGGAGATCCGGACGTTGCCGCGCGGAAACCACGATATACGGAGCGCCTCGCCGCGCCCATCGGTGCGCCGCCATGTAGTTCATGTCGACGTCGGCATGGACGGCCGACGCGCGCCGCCGGTCGCGACGAACCGGCCATTGATGAGCAAACCGCAAGACGTCTTTCGGATATCTCGTTTGCGGTCGCGCCCGCGTCCGTCGACAATCCGGGGCTGCCATCGTCATTGCCCGCTCGCGGGCAACGCTCGGCAATCCGCGGCCGGCGCCCCCCTTCGTCATCCACCGCCGGCCCGGCACATCGCGTCACACACGCTCCCGACATCGGCGCTCCGCGCGGTGGCAGAACGCTTGCCCCGCCCCCGCCCGATACCTTTCCGGCCAACAATAAATAGAGGTAGGAGATGCAGGACAACTCGTTGAGGCAGAGCCTCAAACAACGACACATCACGATGATCGCGCTGGGCGGCGTGATCGGCGCGGGCCTGTTCGTCGGCTCCGGCGCGATCATCGCGACCGCCGGCCCCGCGGCGATCCTGTCGTACCTGATCGGCGGCGTGATCGTCACGCTGGTGATGTTCATGCTCGGCGAAATGGCGTCGCGCAATCCCGACAGCGGATCGTTCTCGACGTATGCGAGCGCGTATCTCGGCGAATGGGCCGGCTATGCGGTCGGCTGGCTGTACTGGTTCAAGTCGATGATGACGATCACGGTCGAGGCGATCCTGCTCGGCGCGATCCTCCACGATTTCCTGCCGTGGCTGCCGATCTGGGGCGGCGCGCTGTTCATGCTGGTCACGCTGATCGCGAGCAACGCGTACTCGGTGCGCTCGTTCGGCGAGGCCGAATACTGGCTGTCGTTCGCGAAGGTGACGACGATCATCATCTTCATGGGGCTCGGCCTGTCGATCCTGCTCGGCTTCCAGCCGCGCATTCCCGCGCCCGGCCTCGTGAACCTGACGGATCACGGCGGCTTCATGCCGAACGGCCTCTCGCCCGTGCTCGCGGGCGTGATGGTCGTGATCTTCTCGCTGGGCGGCAGCGAGATCGCGGCGGTCGCCGCCGGCGAATCGGAGAACCCCGGCAAGAACGTGATCCGCGCGATCAAGAGCGTGATCGTGCGCGTGATGATGTTCTACGTCGGCTCGGTGTCGATCCTGATCCTGTGCATGCCGTGGACCGACAAGGCCAACCTGAAGTCGCCGTACGTGTCGCTGTTCAACATGGCGGGCTTCACGGGCGCGGCCATCGCGATGAAGCTCGTGCTGTTCGTGTCGTTCATGTCGGTGATGAACTCGTTCCTGTTCTCGAACTCGCGCATGCTGTTCTCGCTGAGCCGGCGCGGCCACGCGCCGGCGATGTTCGGCCGCACCAACGCGAAAGGCGTGCCGATGAACGCGCTCCTGCTGTGCCTCGCGCTGTGCGTGTCGATCCTCGCGATTCACTTCGTCAGCGGCGGCGACCTGTTCCTGATGCTCGCGAAAAGCAGCGGCGCGTTCGTGATGATCGTGTGGATCTTCATCATCGTCGCGCACTTCGCGATGCGCCGGCAGACGAAGCACGAACAGCGCGATCCGTCGGCGTTCCGCGCGTGGTTCTATCCGGTATCGAACTGGGTCGCGCTGCTCTCGCTGGTCGCCGTGCTCGGCTCGCAGGCATTCAACCCGGATTCGCAGTTCCAGTTCTGGTTCACGGTGTCGACGGCGCTGGTGATCGTCGCGTCGTACTTCATGCGACGCAAGTCGTCGTCGCTCGGACAGGCGTCGGTGCGCTGAGCGCTCAGGCAGCCTGCAGCTGCCTCGACATACGACACACGCGGGTGCGGCGGCCGGTTCAGGCGCGCCCCGCCAGTCAATCCTGGCAGGCGTGCCCGTTCAACCGAACGGCCGCACGCCGATCAGCGGGCCATGCAGGAACAGCGCGAACCCGGCCCACACGATGTGCCCCGCCACGACGGCGATGATGTCGCCCGACAGCCGGCCCGGCGGATAACGCACGCCATCGCGGCGATCGCGTGCGCGCGACACGACGAAATCGACCAGCGACCACACGAAGAACGCGCCGAACAGCACGACCGCATGCAGCGTGCCGTTCACGAGCAGGTGCGCGACCGCCCACACCATCACGCCGGCCAGCATCGGATGATGGACGAGCGGCTTGATCCGGTTGCGCGGCACGTACGCGGCGGCGATCAGCACGAACGCAACGGCGGTCAGCACGCCGGTCAGGTGGCGCACGCCGACGGGCGACACCCACAGCAGCGTCACGGTCTCGCGCGCCAGCCCGTAGCCGCGCACGATCAGCACGAAGCCGACGATCGACGCAATCGCATACCCGGCCTTCCAGCCCTTCTCGCCGATCCGCTCGATCATCGCGGTGCGCCAGCCGTCGGCCACGATCCGGATCGAGTGCACACCGAGGAAGATCGCTAAACCGAGAATCAGGACGAGCATCGGCTGTCTCCGTCTGGAGTGATGAGTGGGGAAGCCATCCCGCGCGGCGTTCGATGCGCCGTTCACGGAGCCGGCGTCGGGGCCGGCGGGGACTGCGCGAGACGCGGACGCAACCCGCGCCGATCATAAACGCCGCAACCGCCGTTGTGAAGCATCGGGAATGTGCGGTGCGGCAAGCCTGGTGCTTTCGGGTATCCCGTGCGCGGGCGATGTGTCGCCCGGCTCGCCCGGTCATGACAAAACGGAAAGAGAGGACAACGGACATCCCGCCGCCGTGACGGCGTGCGGCTGAGGCTACGGCTGCTTGCGCTTCGATGAGGGTTTCGCGGCGGGTTTCGCGGCAGATTTTGCGGCGGGTTTCGTGGCCGGCTTCGCCCCCGCTTTCGCCGCAGGTTTCGCCGCCACTTTTGCAGCCGCTTTCGCCGCCGGCTTCGTACTCCGTTTCGCCGCCGGCTTCGACACGCCCGCCGAATCAGACTCCTGCGCCGGTTTCGGCCCGGCCGCCCTCTTCGCCTTGCGCTTCGGCGCACCCGCCAACAATGCCGCGCGATACGCGCTGCGGCACCAGTCGAACAGCGCGCCGGCATCCTCGAGCACGTCGGCCGGCGTTTCGTAATAGCCTTCGAGCGCGACGGTCCGCGTGCGCCCCGTGTACGAGAACGGCCCCGTCCCCGCCGCGATGAACGCCGGCCGGTTCACGTCGTCGACCCGCAGGAACAGCGATCCGCGCGCGAGAAACCCGAACATCACGCCATCGAGCCGCATCGCCGCGCCGCTGAAGAACCGCGTGACGTCGACGCGGCCGAGGCTCGCGATCTGATACGCGATCTCGTCGCCATGCGCCTTGTCCGCCTGCCAGCTCATCGGCCGCTCGCTCGGGCTAACCGGTCACGCAGCGCCGGTACAGCGCTGCGTCCACGCGTCGAGCTCGGCGTCGTCGAAGCCGACGAGCGCCGCGCTTGCGCGGATCTGCCGCCACGTCGCGCGATCGACCGGAATGCCGTCGGCGCCACGCGCGGCGCGGCTCGCCTCCTCCGGCTCGCCGGGCATCCGCACCGGCGCATCGCCCGCCTGCGGCGACGCCTTCGCCCACGCGACGAACGCATCGGCCTCGCGCTGCGCGTCGGCCGCATCGAACGCGTTCGGGTCGATCAGCACCGACAGCATCCCGTTCACGATCGCGCTCGTCTTCTGCAGCGTGGCGTCGTAGGTCGTATGGCCGCCGACCAGCGCGCCGCCGAAGATCTCGCACATCGCGGCCAGCGCATAGCCCTTGTGCAGCCCGAACGGCAGCAGCGAACCGAACGGCTGCTCGTGCATGACGGCCGGATCGTCGGTCGGCTGGCCGCGATGATCGATCAGCGACCCGGCCGGCACGCGCTTGCCCTGGTTATGGGCGACGCGCGTCTTGCCGTAGGCGATCGCGCTCGTCGCGAAATCGAGCAGCAGCGGCGGCTGGCCCGTGCGCGGATACGCGGCGCAGAACGGATTCGTGCCGAAGCGCGGATCGGTGCCGTGCAGCGGCGCGACCAGCAGGTCGCCCGGCACGTTGACGAAGTGAAACGACACGAGCCCCGAGCGCGCGCATTGCTCGGCCCAGTGCCCGATGCGGCCGAGGTGATGCACGTCGCGCAGCCCGATCGCGCAGATGCCCATGCGGCGTGCGCGCTCGATGCCTTCGACCATCGCCTCGAACGCGATCACCTGGCCGAAGCCGCGCCCGCCGTCGACCGTGAGCACCGCGCCGCCGTCGCGGACGATCGACGCGTGCCCGTTCAACTGCAACTGCCCTTCCCGCCACGATGCGACGTAGTTCGGGATCATCCCGATCCCGTGCGAATCGTGACCCGCGAGATTCGCGCCGACCAGGTGATCGGCGACGAGCCGCGCCTCGCGCTCGCTGCTGCCGGCCCGCTCCCAGAGTGCCGCGACGAAGGCGTGCAGCGGTTCGGCGCGCATGCGCAGCGGTTCGGTATCGGGTATCGGCAGCGCGGTCATCGGCAAGGCTCCGTCAGGTCGGGTCGAGGTGGAATGGGCAGCAACGGCGCTCAGCGCGCGGACGCGATCACGTCCGCGACCGCCGCGGTGAGCTTCTTCGCATACGGTACGTGCAGGAACTCGTTCGGGCCGTGCGCATTCGACTTCGGCCCGAGCACGCCGCACACCATGAATTGCGCGGACGGGAAGCCGGCCTGCAGCACGTTCATCAGCGGGATCGTGCCGCCGAGGCCCATGTACGCGCAGTCCGCACCGAAGTGGCGGCGCGACGCGGCGTCGAGCGACGACGCGAGCCACGGCGCGAGATCCGGCGCGCTCCAGCCGGTCGCGGCGCCCGCGTCCGGCTTGAACGTGACCTTCGCGTTGTACGGCGGATCGAGTTCGAGCAGTTCCTTCAGTTGCTGCACGGCCTGCGCCGCGTCGACGAGCGGCGGCAGGCGCAGCGACAGCTTGAACGCGGTGCGCGGACGCAGCACGTTGCCCGCATCGGCGAGCGCCGGCAGACCGGCCGCGCCCGTCACCGACAGCGACGGACGCCACGTCGAATTCAGCAGCGCCTCGCGCGGGTCGGTCGTGGTCGGCAGCACCGGCTTGCCGTCATTCCCGCAGGCCCACGGCAGCCCCTTCCACACGGTGTCGCCGAGAATCGCGGCGGCCGCGTCGGCTTCGCGCACGCGGCTGTCCGGAATCTCGCAATGGAACACGCCCGGCAGCAGGTTGCCGTTCCTCGCGTCTTCCAGGCGTTCGAACAGCTGGCGCATCACGCGGAAGCTCGACGGCGCGATGCCGCCGTACACGCCCGAATGCAGGCCCTCTTCGAGCACCTCGACCTGCAGGTCGCCGGACACGAGCCCGCGCAGCGACGTGGTGAGCCACATCTGGTCGTAGTTGCCGGCGCCCGAATCGAGGCACACGACGAGCGACACCTGGCCGAGCCGGTCGCGCAGCGCGTCGACGTACGGCAGCAGGTCGTAGCTGCCCGATTCCTCGCAGGTCTCGATCAGGCCGACGCAGCGCGGCCGCTCGATGCCCTGCTCGTCGAGCGCGCCGAGCGCCGCGAGGCTTGCGTAGATCGCGTAGCCGTCGTCCGCGCCGCCGCGGCCGTACAGCTTGCCGTTCTCGAACTTCGGCGTCCACGGGCCGAGGTCCGCGCGCCAGCCGTCGAATTCGGGCTGCTTGTCGAGGTGGCCGTACAGCAGGATCGTGTCGGTGCTGCCCGAGCGCGTCGCGGGGGTTTCGAAGAAGATCACCGGCGTGCGGCCGGGCAGACGCACGATCTCGAGCTTCAGGCCTTTCACCGGCTGGCGTTCGGCCCACTGCGCGGCATCGGTCACGACCCGTTCGAGATACCCGCGCTTCGCCCAGTCGGGGTCGAATGCGGGACTCTTCGCGGGGATCGCGATGTAGTCGGTCAGTGCGTGGAGGATTTCATCGTTCCACTTGCGCTCGACGAAGGTAACGAGCTTGTCATGGTCGAGGACGGGGGTAGTGTCGACGGAGGTCATGGTGGGGGTGCCTGGATAGGGCTGACGAAAACCCGGATGATACGCCGATGGCCCCCGCCCGGGGCCGTTTCGGCGGCCGTTTCCGCAGCCTTTTCAGGGTCGCGTTCGGGTCGGCTTTCCGCGTCCGTTTTCGCCCCCCTTTCCACGCGCCGTGCCGGTGCCGCCTGCCGTGCCCGCGCAGTCGCCCGGCGGAAATGCGTCGCGCAACCCCGCCGCACATGCCAGCGCGTCGTCCCACAGGCGCTGCGTCAGCACCCCCGCGTCCTCCTCGCACGCGAGCGCCGCGGCCTCCCCCGACCACAGCAGCGAGAAATCGGCCCGCCCGTCGCGTTCGTACGCACCGCGCAGCGGATCGACGAGGGCCGTCGCGAGCGGGAACGCGGGCGCAAGCGCGCTCATCGGCCCCTGCTCGCGCATGAAACGCGTCAGCAGGCCACGCGCGGGCCGCCCCGTGTACAGGTTGGTCAACCGCGTACCGTCGTCGCGCGCGGCACGCACCGCCGCGCGGTGCAGCGCCGAGCGGCCGGCCTGCGGCGTCAGCAGGTAGCCGGTGCCGATCTGCCCCGCGCGCGCACCGAGCGCGAACGCGGCCGCAATGCCACGACCGTCGGCGATCGCGCCGGCCGCAATCACCGGCGCCCGCACCGCGTCGACGATCTGCGGCAGCAGGGCGAACAGCCCCGGCTGCGCGTGGATGTCGTCGGTCAGGAACATCCCGCGATGTCCGCCGGCCTCGGCACCCTGCGCGACGATCGCATCGACGCCGCGCGCGTCGAGCCAGCGCGCCTCCTCGACGGTCGTCGCGGACGACACGACCTGCGCGCCAGTGCGACGCACGCGTGCGAGAAGCGCGTCGTCCGGCAGCCCGAAGTGAAAGCTCACGACGGCTGGCCGCAATTCCTCGACCACTGCACACATCGCGTCGTCGAACGGCGCGCGGCCGGGGCCGCCTTTCATGTCGGCCGGATCGAGCCCGGCCTGCGCGTAGTAGCCGGCCAGCGCCGCGCGCCAGCGTGCATCGACCTCGGCGTCGGGCGCCGGCGGCGTATGGCAGAAGAAGTTCACGTTGAACGGCGCGGACGTGCGCGCGCGAATCGCCGCGATCTCGTCGCGCAGTTGCTGCGGGCCGAGCGCCGCGCACGCGAGCGAGCCGAGCCCGCCCGCTTCGCAGACGGCGATCGCAAGCGCGCTCAGCGAACCGACCATCGGTGCCTGGATCACCGGCAAACGGGAAGGCAGCATCGGCATCACCTTTCGGAAGGAGAAATCGTCAGGTGCGGCGCCGCACTGACAGGTTTAATGCGCCAGATAATACCCGACAAATTCGAAAACGAATCGCCCCATTATTTACATCACGAGATGATTTAACCAATTCGTCAAAAATAAATTACTCACCAAAAACCGGTCGATTCGAATTTCGATTTACCGACACCATCGCCGCAAACCCCTGCCAGCCTTGACGAACGGCTCCGTCGAACCACCGATCGCCGGATTTCAATGACATCCATCAACATTTAACCCATTAAATTTCGGCGTTTACCATTACACGATCCGATTAACGAGATAACATGGCTTCGCTTAATAAAACGACGAACCATTCCGGAATCGTCGATCGGCGCCGGGCCGCGCCACCTCAACCGCATCACGTCTTTTCCAGGAGCCTCGCATGTCCGATGCCAGCTCGTCTTCCTCCCGTTCCGCCGCCGCGCCAGCCGCGGCTTCCGCGCCGAAAATCGGCGTCATTCCCGCCACGCTGATGGTCGCGGGCAACATGATGGGCTCCGGCGTCTTCATGCTGCCCGCGAACCTCGCCGCCACCGGCGGCATCGCGATCTTCGGCTGGCTGATCACCGTGGTCGGCGCCGTGTCGCTCGCGCTGGTGTTCGCGAAACTCGCGGCGATCGACCCGGCCGCCGGCGGCCCGTATGCGTATGCGCGCAAGTCGTTCGGCCCGTACATCGGCTACCAGACCAACCTGATCTACTGGCTCGCCAACGTGCTCGGCAACGTCGGGCTCGCGGTGGCCGGCCTCGGCTACCTGACGCACTTCTTCCCGGTCCTGCACGACCCGCTCGTGTTCGCGCTCGCGCAGATCTTCGTGATCTGGCTGTTCACCTACGCCAACATCCTCGGGCCGAACGTGGTCGGCCGCGTGCAGTCGGTCACGACGATCTTCGCGCTCGTGCCGATCCTCGGGATGGCCGTGTTCGGCTGGTTCTGGTTCAGCAAGGACGTGTACTTCGCCGGCTGGAACGTGTCGGGCGCGAGCAGCTTCAGCGCGATCGGCGCGACGCTGAACTTCACGCTGTGGGCCTTCATCGGCGTCGAGAGCGCGTCGGTGTCAGCCGGCGTCGTCGAGAACCCGTCGCGCAACGTGCCGATCGCGACCGTCGGCGGCGTCGTGCTCGCGGCCGTCTGCTACGTGCTCAGCTCGACCGTGATCATGGGGATGATCCCGAACAAGGCGCTGCTCGCATCGAGCGCACCGTTCGCGGATGCCGCGCGACTCGCGCTCGGCAACACCGCCGCCAACGCGGTGGCGATCTGCGCGGCGCTCGGCTGCCTCGGCTCGCTCGCGGGCTGGACGCTGCTGGTCGGCCAGACCGCGAAGGCTGCGGCCGACGACGGCCTGTTCGCCGGCGTGTTCGCGCGCGTCAACTCGAAGAACGTGCCGTCCGCCGGCCTCGCGATCGTCGCGGCGATCATGTCGGTGCAGGTGCTCGCGACGATGTCGCCGAGCGCGAGCGAACAGTTCGGCAAGATCGCGTCGATCGCCGTGATCATGACGCTGCTGCCGTACATCTACTCGTGCATCGCGATCAAGGTGCTCGGCTACGGCAAGATGCCGTCGCACCAGTTCACCTTCTACACGATCGTCGGCCTGATCGGCGCCGTCTACGCGCTGTGGGCGATGGTCGGCTCCGACGGCCAGCAGACGCGCTGGTCGCTGATCTTCGTGATCGCGACGATCGTGTTCTACGAGCTGTCGATCAACCGCCAGCGCGAAATCGAGGAGACCCACATCCATCCGGGCGGCCGCTCGCCGCGCTGGGTGCGTTACTTCGCACTCGCCGTCACCATCGTCGCGCTCGTCGCGACCTTCTGGATCTCCGTGGGCCGACACCAGGCCGACATCCTTCACGCACGCTCGCCGGCCGCGAGCGTCCAGGCAACCCAACCGGGGGAATAAACCATGACCGCTTCCTTGACCCAACCGGCGTTCCGCCGCCTCGGCATGAAGGCGCTGCTCGTGCAGCACGACATCGACGAACGCACCGCCACCGGTCGCGCCGCCACCGCGCTCGCCGAGGAACTGCGCACGCGGCTCGTCGACGTCGTGATCGCGACGTCCGCCGACGACGCGTGCGCCGTCGTCAATGCCGACCCCGCGATCCAGTGCCTGCTGCTGAACTGGGAGCTCGGCAACGATCCCGCGCATGCGCCCGCACAGGCCGTGCTCGATGCGATGCGCGCACGCAATGCGACGGTGCCGGTGTTCCTGCTCGCGAGCCGCGCGAGCGCGGCCGCGATTCCGGTCGACGCGATGCGCAAGGCCGACGACTTCATCTGGATGCTGGAAGACACCACCGCGTTCATCGGCGGGCGGATCGTCGCCGCGATCGAACGCTACCGCGAGACCGTGCTGCCGCCGATGTTCCGCGCGCTCGCGCAGTTCTCGCGCGTGTACGAATACTCGTGGCACACGCCGGGCCACACGGGCGGCACCGCGTTCCTGAAATCGCCGGTCGGCCGCGCGTATTTCGAATTCTTCGGCGAAGCGCTGTTCCGCTCGGACCTGTCGATCTCGGTCGGCGAGCTCGGTTCGCTGCTCGACCACTCGGGCCCGATCGGCGAAAGCGAACGCTACGCGGCGCGCGTGTTCGGTGCGCACCGCACGTATCACGTGACGAACGGCTCGTCGATGTCGAACCGCGTGATCCTGATGGCGAGCGTCACGCGCAACCAGGTCGCGCTGTGCGACCGCAACTGCCACAAGTCGGCCGAGCACGCGATGACGATGTCCGGCGCGATCCCGACCTACCTGATCCCGTCGCGCAACCATTACGGGATCATCGGGCCGATCATGCCGGAACGGCTCACGGCCGCCGCCGTGCGCCTGTCGATCGACGCAAACCCGCTCGTGCGCGGCCGCGACGGCATCAATCCGACGCCGGTGCACGCGCTGATCACGAACTCGACGTACGACGGCCTCTGCTACAACGTCGCACGCGTCGAGGCACTGCTCGGCCAGAGCGTCGACCGGCTGCATTTCGACGAAGCCTGGTACGGCTATGCACGCTTCAACCCGATCTACCGCGACCGTCACGCGATGCACGGCGATCCGTCGCAGCACGACGCGAGCAAGCCGACCGTGTTCGCGACGCAGTCGACCCACAAGCTGCTCGCCGCGCTGTCGCAGGCGTCGTTCATCCATATCCGCGACGGCCGCAATCCGATCGAACATGCGCGCTTCAACGAGGCGTACATGATGCATGCGTCGACGTCGCCGAACTACGCGATCATCGCGTCGAACGACGTGAGCGCCGCGATGATGGACGGCCCCGGCGGCGAGGCGCTGACGACCGACGCGATCCGCGAGGCCGTGTCGTTCCGCCGGATGCTCGCGCGGCTGCATGCGGAATGCGAGGAAAACAACGACTGGTTCTTCAACGGCTGGCAGCCGGACACCGTCGTCGATCGCAAGACGGGCCGGCGCGTGCGCTTCCATGAAGCGGACGAAACGCTGCTCGCCACCGATCCGTCATGCTGGGTGCTGCATCCGGGCGATACGTGGCACGGCTTCGGCAACATCGAAGACGACTACTGCATGCTCGATCCGATCAAGGTGTCGATCGTCACGCCGGGCGTCGCGCCGAACGGCGGGCTGATGCCGGTCGGCATTCCGGCGTCGGTCGTCACCGCGTATCTGGACCGGCACGGCATCGTCGTCGAGAAGACGACCGACTTCACGATCCTGTTCCTGTTCTCGCTCGGCGTGACCAAGGGCAAGTGGGGCACGCTCGTCAACACGCTGCTCGACTTCAAGCGCGACTACGACGCGAACGCGCCGCTCGAACAGGCGCTGCCGGAACTCGCCGCGCGTTATCCGGAACGCTACGGCTCGCTCGGGTTGCGCGAGCTGTGCGACCTGATGTTCAGCGCGATGAGCGACCTGAAGACGACCGAGATGATGTCGCGCGGCTTCTCGACGCTGCCGCAGCCGGACTTCAGCCCCGCGGAGGCGTTCGAGCATCTGGTGCACAACGACATCGAGATGCTGGAGCTGTCGGAGATGGCGGGCCGCACCGTCGCGACGGGTGTCGTGCCCTATCCGCCGGGTATTCCGCTGCTGATGCCCGGCGAGAACGCGGGCCCGGCCGACGGCCCGCTGCTCGGCTACCTGAAGGCGCTCGAACAGTACGACCTGCGCTTCCCGGGCTTCACGCACGATACGCACGGCGTCGAAGTCGAGGACGGCGTGTATCGGATCGCATGCATCCGGCAGGCCGACCACGACACCATCACGCGCTAAGCGGATGCGTAGCGACGCCGCGCCGGCTTGACGCGGCCGGCGTCGTCACGCGTGACGGCCCGCAGGTTATGCGGGCAATTGACCGACCCACGCAGCAAGCTGCGCTTCGCCCTCCTCGTCGAGCTTGCCCTTCAGTTCTCCGTACCACGGCGCGATCGCGTCGGCCGGCTGAGTGGCCTTCAGGATGTCGAGGCTGTTCTCGAGGAACGACGAGAAGAACGGAATGCCGCGCATGTAGAGGAAATTCGAGTCGGTAATGCGCACGTGGCCGTACACGTCGCGCACCCATGCCAGATGCGGCAGCGCTTCGCGCACGTGGCCGCTTTGCATCAGCGCCGAAATGAAGTTCACGCGCGCGGCGACGTCCGACTGCTCGTGCGTGTCGTGATTGACCTCGGCCGCCTTCTCCATCCACGCTTCGCCGCGCTCCACTTCGTCGCACATCACGGACGTCGTCGCGAGCTGCACCGCGTTGTGCGCGCTCGGCTCGTGCTGGAACAGCGCGAGCCAGTAAGGAAACGCTTCCTGGTAACGCTTCATCGCCGAGTACGACAGCGCGCACAGGCGCGCCGCATCGGCCAGCCGCTCCACGTGCGGCGCGGCCGCCGCGATCGCGGCCTCGTGCCGGCCGGCCTGGAATGCCTTCAGCGCAGGCGCGAGTTCCGGCGCGATGTCGGGCGCGCGCTCACCCTGCTCGTTCGCGTTGCTTGCTTCGCTCGCGTCTTGCTGCGGCGTGGGCGTTGCCGCTTCGTCACGCGGTTTCTTTCCGAACAGCTTGCCCAGCAGGCCCATGGTGATTGTCCTTGTCGTTGTGATGAGTCAATGGCGGCTTCCTGCAGCGGCACGGGATGCGCAGCACGCGTGAACAGGATCGCCGCACGGCGACCGCCATCTTACGCGCGCTTGAAGTCAGCAAGAAATGAACAACGGTCGGGCACCGCTGCTGCAGCGGGAGACGCGATGCTTACGCGTCCGGCGGCCTGACGCCACGATCCATCCCGCGCCGATACGCGGCGGGGCTCGTCGCCGCGACGCGCCGGAAATGCCGGCGCAGCGACTCCTCGGAGCCGAAGCCCGCGCGCTCGGCGACCTGCGCGAGCGACAGCGCGGGATGCGTTTCGAGCATGTCCTTCGCGACGTTCACGCGCTCCCGGATCAGCCACGTGAGCGGCGACATCCCCGTCGCATCGGCGAACTGGCGCTGCAGCGTGCGCGTGCTCATTGCGGCCTGCGCGGCCAGCGACGCAAGCGTGTGCGGCTCGGCCGCATGCGCGCGCATCCAGTCGATCAGCTTCGCGATCCGGTCGCTGCCGCCGGGGGCGACCGGGCGCGGCACGAACTGCGCCTGCCCGCCGTCGCGATGCGGCGGCAGCACGAGGCGCTGCGCAACGCGATTCGCGATCGCACCGCCGTGATCGCGGCGCACGAGATGCAGCAACATGTCGAGCCCCGCCGCCGAGCCGGCCGACGTGATCACCTGCCCTTCGTCGACGTACAGCGCATCGGGGTTCACGCGCAGCGCCGGATAGCGCGCCTGCAGGCGCTCCGCGTAGCGCCAGTGCGTCGTGACGGTCAGCCCGTCGAGCACGCCGGCCGCCGCGAGCACGAACACGCCCGAGCAGATCGAAGCAAGCCGCGCGCCGCGACGATGTGCGGCCCGCAGCTTCTTGAGCAACGGTTCGGGCGGCAGCTCGTCCGGATCGCGCCAGCCGGGGATCACGATGGTGTCCGCGCGATCGAGCGTCGCGAGACGATACGGCGCGGCGACCGTGATGCCGCCCGCCGCGCGCACCGGCCCCGGCTCACTCGCGCAGACCGCGAAGCGATACCAGTCGACGCCCAGTTCCGGGCGCTCGAGCGCGAACAGTTCGACCACGCAGCCGAATTCGAACGTGCAGAGGCGATCGTAGGCGAGCGCGACGACGAGATGATTGTGCATGGCGTGATGTTACCGGAACTTGTCGATCGCGCCACTGCCGCGACGGCCGCCGAACCGCGATACTGCCCCTCATTCCGGTGCACTTCGCGCCGTCCTTCAGGAGCGTATTTCATGTCATTCGTCACCGACGTCCCCGCCGCCGACAGCGCCGCCGCTCTCGCCCATTTCGACGCGTCGCTGCGCTTCGAGACCGACTGCTGGGACGTACACGACGCGCTTGCATCGGGCGCGCCCGACTTCGTGCTGCTCGACGTCCGTGGTCCGGACCTGTTTGCGCGCGGCCACCTGCCCGGCGCCCTCAACCTGCCGCACCGCAAGATCGTCGCCGGCAAGCTCGCCGACCACCCGGCCGACACGCTGTTCGTCGTCTATTGCGCGGGCCCGCACTGCAACGGCGCCGCACGCGCGGCGATCCGGCTTGCGCGCCTGGGTCGTCCGGTGAAGCTGATGATCGGCGGCGTCACGGGCTGGCTGGACGAAGGTTTCGCGCTGAGCAACGATGGACAGCCGGAAGGTGCCGCGGCACGCTGATCGTCATTAAAAACGCAACAATCAATTGTCTGCACGCAAACCGAAAAAGCGCGACAATCGGTCTCATTGCAGTTCGGTTGGAGCAGCAACATGCATGACGCAGTCTTGATAGATATCGCCGGTTCGGTCGCAGCGGTCGCACTCTATTTCTTCCCGGCCATCGTCGCCGACCGGCGCGGCCGGCACGACAAGCTGATGATCGCGATGTTCAACGCGCTGTTCGCGTGGACGGGCATCGGCTGGCTGATGACGCTGTACTGGGCGCTTCAGCCCAACCCGCAAGCCGATGTCGCGCAGACCATCCTCGCGAAGCGCCACGGCATCAGCATGCGCACCTTCTCGACCGGTCTCGTCGAACGCGTGCAGCGCCGCGTCGCCGCCCAGGAGCAATGGGCGGAGAAGCAAGGCTGCCGTTGAGTCCCGTTTTTCCGCTTACCGGGCCGTGCCGAAGTTCGGCATCCTGACGTTGGTCGACGCCCGGTAGTCCCACACCAGCCTGTCGCGCGGCGCCCCGCCGCCCGCACGCAACCACGCGTCGAACGCCCCCGCCGTCACGGCCCGCGCGATCCGCTCGCCCGGGCAACCGTGCGGCCCCGTGCCGAACCCGAAATTCGGGCCCGGTGCGCGACCGGGCAGCAGCCGATGCGGGTCGCGATGCACGGCCGGATCGCGATTCGCGGCCGCGAGCACGACGAGAATCGCCGCGCCCGCGTCGACGGTCACGCCCTCGATCGTCGTGCGCGCCGCGACGAAGCGGCGCGTGTTCTGCACCGGCGAATCGAATCGCCCGACTTCGGCGACGAATCCGTCCAGCGCGGCGGCGTCCGGCATCGCGCGTTCGCGCTCCGTCCGGTGAGCCGCCATCTCGTCCCACGCCACCAGCACGTTGCCGAGCCATGCGGCCGTCGCTTCGCACGTCTGCGACAGCAATCCGACGAGATTCGCGATCAGGGCGCCGCTCGCCTGCCAGCCCGCATCGCGCGCCACCTGTTGAACCGCTGCGACGAGCGAGCCGTCCCGCGCATGCGTATGCGCAACGCGCTCGGTCATCCGGTCCAGCAAGTCCCGCGCGGCCTCGCTCGCGCGGGCCAGCGCCGCGTCGTCCGACAGCGGCGACAACGCGGCGACGAAATCGACGACCCGCGCGGCGATCCCGTCGAGCTGCGTATCGTCGAAGCCGAGCAGGTCCGCGACCGCGCATACGGGCGCCGTCAGGCACCACGCGTTCAGCGCGTCGGCATCGTGCGGCGCGCGCAGCCGGCTGCCGGCAAGCTGCGCGGCCCGCTCGCGCAGCGCGTGTGCATCGAGCGGCGCGAACGCGGTGCGCAACGCATGCTTCGGCACGTCATGCCGCAGCGCGCCATCGTTCATGCGCACCAGTTCGCCAAACAGCGCGCCTGCCGTCGTGCCGCGCAAGGCGGGCGGCACGGGCGCGTCAAGCGGCCTGACGCGACATGCGGGATGGCCGAGCACGGCCGTCACGCTCGCTGCACGGCTCGCGACCCAAAGGCCGAGCGTGGCATCGAACGCGAGCGGCGGCCCGTCGACGAGCGTCGCGTAGTACGGATAGGGATCGCGGTGCGTGACCGCGGCAATCGGATCGGTCGGGTTCATGCGTGCAGTATCGACGCACTGCGCGGCCGCTCGTTTCGGACTGACGTGAAATGTCGAAGTGCGGGCAGCGCGGGCTGCGGCAGTGCAGCACTACCCGGGCGGCTGGCGCCGCGCCGCAGCGAAACAGCCGGCGTCAGGCCGCCGACCGATAGCGGTGCGCCTGCATGCGCATGCGGACGCGCCCGGCCGAAATCGCGCGCGGCTCGGCCACCACCGTTTCGTGGTGGAACATTTCCTGCCGGAAGTGGCCGCTGTCGTCGAACCACTGGCAAATCAGCCAGTCGGCATCGTCGAACACGACCGGCCCGGCATAGGTGACGGTCATGCGCGGGCCGCCGGTTTTCAGCGTCACGACATCGCCGACGCGAAAGCCACTGCGGGGATTCTCTCGGATCGTCATCGCTTTCTCGACTTTTATATATTCATTTTCCGACGGCCTGCCTGTCGCTCATTTGACTGCGCCGCAGATTACCAATCCGAAAAATAAACGGCAACTCCATAAAATCGAAAGGAACCAGTCGGGAAATCGCAACAATATGTACGATCAATGCACCTGGCGGATCGCCGATCGCCAGAACCGGCGGGGCTTGCGCGCCGGATCCGGTCGAACGGCTGAAGTGCGGAGAATAAACGAAGTCAATTCCGCCGTCATCGAACTTCAAATCGACGGCGATTTCTCTTGATTACTGTCAATTCGTTTTCAACGTGAAAACGTTCCCTCGTTTTATCGAATGCTCATTGCGCAAACGAAACGCGGGAATTGTCCGGCGCGGCAAACCAGCGATCGAGGTCGCGCCCCGGCACCGCCGCCTGCGCGAACGTGAACGTGCCGTCGCGCGCCATTTCCGTCGCCCCGCGCAGGAACGCGCCGAGCGCGGCACGGGCGAGCGCGCCGCCGACGCTGATGCGCTTCACGCCGAGCGCCGCGAGCGCATCGCGGCTCAACAACCCGCCTTGCAGCCCCATCACGACGTTGACGGGCGCGTTCACCGCACGCGTGACTGCCGCGATGTCGTCGGGATCGGTCAGGCCCGGCGCGTACAGCACGTCGGCGCCCGCGTCGCGATACGCGACCAGCCGCGCGATCGTATCGGCCAGATCACGCCGGCCATGCAGGTAGTTTTCGCAGCGCGCGGTCAGCGTGAACGGGAACGGTAATGCGTGCGCCGCCGCGACGGCCGCGGCGATCCGCTCGACCGCCGCGTCGTGCGGATAGATCGGCGCATCGGTGCGGCCGGTCGCGTCCTCGATCGAGCCGCCGACCGCACCGGCTTGCGCGGCGAGCCGGATCGTGTCGGCCACCGTCTCGGGCGCGTCGCCGAAGCCGTTCTCCAGATCGGCGCTCACCGGCAGGCCGCCCGCCGCCGCGATCTCGGCGATGTGCGCAAGCATCGCGTCGCGGCCGATCGCGTTGTCGGGCAGCCCTTTCGAATACGCGAAGCCGGCGCTCGTCGTGGCGAGCGCTTCAAAGCCGGCCATCGCGAGCAGCCGGGCAGTGCCGGCGTCCCACGGGTTCGGGATGATGAATGCGCCGGGGCGGGCGTGCAGTGCGCGGAAAGCTTCGGCGTGGCGGGCTTGAAGGTCGGAGCGGGTCATCACGGACTCCCGAATGAGGTTGACGGGTCAGCTTACGCGTATCGTGCACGCAACGTTTCAGCATCAGCCGAAGTGTCGCTGCGTCATATGCGATGCGCCGCAGGCACTGCCCGCACCCGCTCGCTACGCCATCAGCTCGATACGGGCTCTGGCCCGTCGAGACCCAGCAGCACGTCCGCCACCTCGTCGGAGAACCGCATCGTCCGGCCGTCGATCAGCACCGCTTCCGGATTCGACGGATCACGCGCCGCGCGCGGCACGCCGTGTGTGCGCAGCACGCGAGCGCAGGCTTCCCAGTCGGCGTCGCCGACGCCGCCCGGCTCGTTGACCGACGCCCACGACAGCGTACCGAGTGCGTCGCTCCCGAAGCCGTGCACGTCGCGCCAGCTTGCGCCGTGTTCGAGCAGGAACGTCAGCAACGCCGCGTCGCCGCGGAACACCGCGTGATTGAGCGCGCTCGCGTCCCAGTCGCCGCCGCGCGCGGCGATCGGCCAGCCCAGTTCGACCATGACCTTCACCGCATCGACCGAACCCCACGCGGCCGCGTCCGGCAGCAAGCGCAGCCGGTCTTCCGGCAGTGCCCGCGGAAGCGCCGGATGCCGGGCCTGGATGCGCCGTGCGTCGGCGGCATCGCCGCGCGCGCAAGCCGCGACGAACGCGTCTGCCGCGTCCAGCGGCTCGTCGGCGCCGGTCGCGCGCAACGCCGCCGCGACGTCGGACAGCCCCGTCTGCATCGCGAGCCGATACGCGCTGACGCCCGCGGCGGTCCGCGCGCGCGGATCGGCGCCGGCCGCCAGCAACGCGGCGACGTGGCGGGCCGAGCAACGCACGGCGATCGCGCGCAACAACGGCGCGCCCCACGCCTGCGTCGGCCCTGCGCCGGCCGGCTCGTTCGGATCGCCGCCATGCGCGAGCAGCAGTTCGAGCGCGTCGGCATCGGGCACGTCCAGCGCGCGCCGCAGCGCGTTCGTCCCGCTCACCCGCGCGCCCTGCTCGAGCAGCACGCGCGTGCACGCCGGATTCTCCAGCGAGTGATACAGCGATTCGCCGTCGTTCGGATCGGCGCCGGCTTCCAGCAGCATCGCCGTCAGAACCGGATCGCGAATGACGCCGGCGGCGCCGTAAAGCGCCGACAGCGGGCCCGAGTCGTCAGGCGCGGCCAGCGACGCCGGCGGAAAGCGGTTGCCGATCCGCTGGTTCGGGTCGGCGCCGGCATCGAGCAGATGGCGCGCGCAGGCACGCAACTTCGCGGCGAACTCAGGGATCAGGCCAAGCCGCGAATGCGTGACCGCGACGAGCGGCGGCAGATTCAACACGCCGCCCGCCCGCGCGACCCATCCAGGGTCGGCGGCCGTGGCCCGCATCACCGCGTCGAGATCGCCGGCCGCACAGGCGACGGTCGGCTCGTCGCCGACGAGGCCCGGCTGCTCGCGCAGCAGTTGCGCGGCGACGCGCGGCCGGCCCGCATCGACGCTGCCGGTCACGTCGCCGCCATAGGCAAGGCCGAGCCAGCGGCGAATCAGCTGCGACCGCTCGTGCCGCGCGAGCGCCTGCGTTTCGACGAACACGCCGAGATCGGCCCACGACGCAAAACCGTATTCGCGCGCGATGCAGGACTGCGCATCGTGCAGCCGCAGGTCGAGCCCGACGACGTCGTCGAGCGTGCGGTGCGCGGCGGCGGGAAGCGAGCGGACGAAGCGCGCGAGCGCATCCGGGTCGCGCTGCCGGTACAGGCGCAACAATGCCTTGGCCTGCTTTTTCAGATGATCGGGATGGGCCTTGAGAGGCAGCTTGTTCATGCGGATCCTCGTGCAGAAATGGCCGAAGGTCCGCAATACCGCCAGCACAAAGGACAGGGGAAAGACTGGAGTGGCTGCGACAGGTGGGTTCAACCCTTTCCGCGGACCCGGAAGCGACCTGCATCGCATGACCGGTATGCTAGGCGAGCGCCGCCCGGCTCGTCAACCGCCGCACCGCGCGTGGACGGCGATGCCCCGCGCACGCAACGCCCTCAGCGCACGAGTCGCTTCGTCAGGAAAATGCGCGTATGCCCGGCCGGATAATCCGGCAATTCGCCGAAGCGGACATAACCGCGTTTCTCGTAGAACGGCCGCGCCTGGAAATCGAACGTGTCGAGCCACGCGCCATGACAGCCGCGCGCGACGGCTTCCGCTTCGGCGAGATCCATGATGCGCGTGCCGGCACCCTGCCCGCGCGCCGCCTCGGGCACCACCAGCAGATCGACGTGCAGCCAGCCGAAGGCCGTGCCGCCCCACAGGCCGCCCACCACCGCGCCGTCGGCATCGGTCGCGAGCACGGCCAGCGGCCGGAATGCGTTCGGGCCGACCTGGCTTTCGTTGAACCGGACGAGCGGCGCCGCGATCTGCTTGCGCACGTCCGCATCGCCGGCGTCGGTCACTTCGTATTCGAGCGTCATCGGTTGCATCGGGAGGAATCGGGAAAACCGGAGATCGAAGCCGCGGGTGCGGTCATACGACGTACGCACCCTTCGCATGCAGCTCGGCTTCGGTGCGCTCGAGCGCCGCGATCGCATCGCTGCCTTCGAGCGCCAGCAACTGCGCGACCAGCGCCTCGGCCATCGCGTGCGCGGCGACCAGCGACGGAAAGAACGACGGGCTGTCGTGCGTGAAGATCAGTTGCGCGTCCGCATGCAGCGCGATCGGCGACACCGCGCTGTCGGTGATCGCGACGATCTTGCTGCCCTGCGCCTTCGCGGCCTGCGCGACGCGCGTCGCTTCCGCCGAATACGGCGCGAAGCTGACGATCACGGTCACGCTGTGCTTCGCGATCGTGCGCAGCTCCATCTCGAGCGAGCCGGCGACGCCGTTGAGCAGCGACACGGTCGGCCGGAACAGCCGGTAGCCGTACACGAATCCGAACGCGACCGGATAGCACGACCGGAACCCCGCGACGTGCACGTGCGACGCCTTGCGGATCAGCTTCGCGGCGTCCACGAGCGTGTGCTCGTTCTGCGCGGCGGTGGCCGCGAGATTGTGCTGCTGCGCGGCGAGCAGGTCGTGCGCGAGCGACGCCTTCGCGTCGGGGCGTACCAGCGAACGCGCACGCTGCGTGAGCGGCTCCGGGCGCGTACGCACGCGCGCGACGCACAGGTCGCGCAGCTCGTTCCAGCCGGGGAACCCGAATTGCTGCGCAAGCCGCACGAGCGATGCAGGCTGTACCTGCGCGCGCTGCGCGACCTTGCGCATCGACGAAGTGGCGACTTCGTCGGGATGATCGAGCAGAAATGCAGCACCCGCCTGGAATTGCGGGCTCAGTTCGGAAAATTGCGCCCGGATCCGGGACGCGAGTTCGTCAAAAGTGGCGGCCATCTTGGTGGGAACGGGAACCGGTCGCTCATGGTATCACCGGCCCCGCGCGCACCGGTCAGCGCAGCACTTCGACGTGGTCGGCGTCGACCTTCACGCGGCCCGACCACTTGCGCTCGAATTCGCCGGTCACCTTCACTTCGCTCTTGTCGCTGACGGGCTGGCCGGCGGCCCACAGCTTGTCGTCGATCTCGACGCGGATCGTGCCGGTCGCATCGGCGAACTCGTAATCCTCGCCGCCGACGCGCTTGACGATACGCCCCTGCAACTGCACGTGCTGGTCGTCCTTGCCGTTCGCGAGCAGCTCCTTCACGGTGGTGGTCGTCAGCGCGGACGGCCCGGTGTATTGCGCGTAGACGGCGGCGGGCAGCACGGCGAGCGCGACGGTCAGGATGCGGGCCAGGTGTTTCATGATTGGATTCCCCTTCTTCGATATGGCGCCGCGCCTCGATGAACGCGACGGCCAGAGATTACGGACCGTAAGATTAAGCAAACCTGAAGGCGATGCAGAAGCGACACGGTGCCGCATTGGACGAGTACGAAATGCGGCCGGCAGCCGGCCTTTAAGCTGGGGCTAAGACACCTGCGCTTATCATGGGAACCCCGGGCGCTCGCGCCCATGAAGAGACACGAATCCATGCGCGTACTGCTCGTCGAGGACGATCCGCTGATCGGCAGCGGGCTCGAACAGGGCCTCCGACAAGAGGGCTTCGCGGTCGACTGGGTGAAGGACGGCGACGCCGCGTCGCTGGCGCTGCGCTCGACCGGCTACGGCCTGCTGCTGCTCGACCTCGGGCTGCCGAACCGCGACGGCCTGTCGGTGCTCGCGTCGCTGCGCCGCCGCGACGAAACGCTGCCCGCCATCATCATCACCGCGCGCGACGGCGTGCCCGACCGCATCGCCGGCCTCGACAGCGGCGCCGACGACTACCTCGTCAAGCCGTTCGTGCTCGAGGAACTGCTCGCCCGCATTCGCGCGGTCAACCGCCGTCATGCCGGGCGCGCGCAGACGACGCTCGCGATCGGCCCGCTCCGGCTCGATCCGATCAAGCACCTGGTGTGGCTCAACGACGACGAAGTCACGCTGTCGCCGAAGGAATTCGTGTTGCTGCACGAACTGATGCGCGACCCGGGCGCGGTGATCTCGCGCGAGCAGTTCGAGGAGCGGCTCTATAGCTGGGGCGAGGAAATCGAGAGCAACGCGGTGCAGGTGCATATCCACAACCTGCGCAAGAAACTGGGCCACGACATGATCCGCACGGTGCGCGGCGTCGGCTACCGGATCGGTGACGGCACATGACGCGGCTGCAGCAGGCGATCGCGCGCTGGCGCAGCGCGTCGCTGCGGCGGCGGCTGCTGATGTGGCTGCTGCCCGCGGCCTGCGTGATCGGGCTGGTCGCGAGCGCGGGCACCTACTGGGGCGCGCTGCGCGAGCTCGACGACCTGCTCGACGACCAGATGCGCAGCATGTCGAAGCAGATCGTCGTCGGCCCGAACGGCGAGCTGTCGTTCCGCAATGGTGGCGACGGCAAGCACGATTTCGAGGCGAGCGACCCCGACGCGGTGCTGCTGCAGGTGTGGCGCAACGGCACGCTCGTCTATTCGACCGATCGCGACTCGTCACTGCCGCCGCCCGCGCAGACGGGCATCGCGAGCGTCGACGTCGGCGGCCAGCCGTGGCGCACCTACGTCACCGAACGCGGCGGCACCACGATCCGGCTCGCGCAGGCGCGCCACGCACGCTGGGAAGCGATCGCGGGCATCGCCGTGCATCTGCTGTGGCCGGTGTTCTCGATGCTGCCCGTGCTCGCGATCGGTCTGTGGTTCGGCATCGGCGCGGGGCTGCGGCCGCTGCGCACGATCGCGGCCGGACTGAAGCGCAGGAATGCAAACAATCTCGAACCGGTCGACGTCGCGTCGATGCCGAACGAGGTCCGCCCGCTCGCGGAAGCGATCAACGACCTGCTCGCGCGGCTCGACCGCTCGTTCACGCTGCAGCGGCATTTCATCGCCGATGCCGCGCACGAGCTGCGCACGCCGATCATGGGGCTGTCGATCCAGTCGCAATTGCTGCGGCGCGCGGCGAGCCCCGACGAGCGCGAGCAGATCCTCGCGCAGATCCACGCCGGCACGACGCGCCTCGGCCACCTCGCCGAACAGTTGCTGACGCTCGCGCGCCTCGAGCCCGACGTGCAGGCCTCCGCGTCTGCCCCCGTCGATCTCGCCGCGCTGTGCCGGTCCGTGGTCTCCGATCGCGCGCGCGTCGCCGACGCGCACCGCATCGATCTCGGCGCGATCGTATCGTCTCCGGTAATGGCCGCGGGCAATCCGGACACGCTGCGCGTGCTGCTGAACAACCTCGTCGACAACGCGATCCGCTACGCGGGCGACGGTGCGCGCGTCGACGTGTCCGCACGCATCGACGGCGCGACGCCGGTGCTCGAAGTCGCCGACGACGGCCCCGGCATCCCCGAGGCCGAGCGCACCGATGTGTGGGAGCGCTTCTATCGCGGCGAACGCGCGCAGACGGCCACGTCGTCGGGCAGCGGGCTCGGGCTGTCGATCGTCAAGCGGATCGCCGAACAGCATCGCGCGACGGTCGCGCTCGGCACGACGCAAGGCGGGCGCGGCCTGACCGTGACGGTGCGGTTCCCCGTGCCGGCCTGACGCGCGGCTTGTCCACAGATTGTGTTGGCAAGCTTGTGGACAACCCGCCGCTAACGACGACAAGCCATTGATCGGAAAGGGTTTGGCAGTCGTGCGCAGCGAATGCGCCAGCCCGCCTCACATCGCGGCACACGTCGACGCGACAATCGCCCGCCTCCCCCGTACTTCCATCCGTCACCGGCCCCATACTGTCCAACTTGACAACCAGTTGTCTATTTCGTAAACTGGTTGTCAATTTATCCCGCGTATTCGCCATGACGAAACCCGCCAAGTTGACCGCCGTCGCGCTGTCCGTCTTCCGGCTGAACGGCCTGCTGATCGAATGGGGCAACACGTTTGCCGCGCCGCACGGCCTGACCAGCGCGCGCTGGCAAGTGCTGGGCGCCATCTCGATGACGCCCGACGCGCCGAACATCCCGCAGATCGCCGCCGCCATGGGCATCACCCGGCAGGCGGTGTTGAAGCAGATCAACGTGCTGGTGGAAGAAGGCCTGGTGCAGCCGCTGCCGAACCCGACGCACAAGCGCTCGCCGCTGTATTCGCTGACACCGCGCGGCGCTGCCGCATATCAGGCCGTGGTCGAGCAATGGCAGCAGCATGTGCGCGACATCTCCGGCGAATTCAGTTCGGCCGATCTGGATGCGGCGATCCGCGTGCTGTCGGCGATGTCCAGCGCGCATGCGCCGGACGGACAAGCGTGATCGACCCTTTCCCCACAGGAGCTTCCATGTCCCACTTCAAACCGATGGACCCGAATTTTCCGATCCAGCAGCAGCTCGGCATCGACGCGCAACCCGTCGTGCTCGTCAACGTCTTCACGCTCGATCCGGCAGACGAAGCGGACTTCCTCGCCGTGTGGCAGGACGACGCCGCGTTCATGAAACGGCAGCCGGGATTCATGTCGACCCAACTGCATCGCGCGCTCGGCGACAGTCCGACCTACTTCAACTACGCGATCTGGGAATCGACCGACGCGTTTCGCGCCGCGTTCACGCATCCCGAGTTCGCCGCGAAACTCTCGGC
This sequence comes from Burkholderia sp. JKS000303, assembly GCF_002563755.1. NCBI lineage: Bacteria > Pseudomonadati > Pseudomonadota > Betaproteobacteria > Burkholderiales > Burkholderiaceae > Burkholderia > Burkholderia sp. JKS000303. The sequence continues at coordinate 3,098,820 of NZ_PDBZ01000001.1, read as the reverse complement.
CTATCCGTCGTCGGCCGTCGCGAGCCCGCACCTGTTCCAGAAGGTCGCGGTCGCCGGTATCTGTACTGCGTGAGCGCACGCCGCGCGTTGCATCCGGTGTCATGCCGGCCGATCGCGCATCCGGACTTCTCCACAGAAAATGTTGGCAAGCTTGTGGATATCCTGCGCACCGCGGCGCTAAGCCCTTGATCCGATGGACTTTGGCACGGGTGATGCAGACGCGGCGCGTGCAGGGCTGTCATACGCGCCGCTTCGCCGCACTTCGCGTCACGATGCCACGCCGGCACCGCGGCGACGCATGATTCGACCGCCGCAATACTTACCCACAGATTGTGTTGGCAAGCTTGTGGATATCGTGCGCACGCATGCGCTAACCCGTTGATCGGCCTACGATTCATGCGCGGCGTCACAGTTTCGGCAGTGCGCGGCCACCGCGCGCGCAAACGGACGATCCGGCGCAGCAGCGACGCACTGCCCGCACGCTGCCCGTGCCTTGACGCCTCTGCATCCCGCGCGTCAAGATCACGCGAGCCGCGCACGGCCCAGCGTCACCGGCCGCGCGCGTCTGCACAACGGGCCGGCCGTTCCGCCGGCGCCGCACAACGACACATCATTCCGAGGCAGACCATGGAACACTTCACCGCGTGGCAGTTGCTCGTTTCTCTCGTGCTCGTCGCCATCGTCATCTATCCGTACGTGCGCATCGTTCGGCGTACCGGACATTCGGGCTGGTGGATCCTGACGATGTTCGTCCCGATCCTCAACTTCATCATGCTGTGGGTGTTCGCGTTCGCGCGCTGGCCCAACGTCGACGATCGGCAGAGCTGAACGTCTTGCGGGCAACGGCGCAGGCTTGTCCACAATTTTTGTTGGCAAGCTTGTGGATAGCCTGCGCATACCGTGCCCAAGCGCTTGATCCGAAAGACTTTGTCGGCGCCGCCTCGAACCGGGCACGCAGGTTCGTGCGGCGCCTGCCGCGTGTGCTCGCAGGCTTGTCCACAATTTTTGTTGGCAAGGATGTGGATATCCTGAGCATGCGTGACCTAAGTCGTTGATCGCACAACGTTTCGATGGGCCGGTCACGATAGCGGCACGGCGTGCATCGAGCGCTCGCTCACGCACGCCACGCCGCCCGCTCAGCCGAACGTCGCGACCGCGATGCGCGCCGCCGCGGCGATCACGTCGTCCTTCGCCTTCGCATCGGCGCGCGTCTGCGTGTAGTACACCACCAGCACGATCGGCGCGCCGGACGGCGGCCACATCACCCCCGCATCGTTGGTCGTCCCGTAGTCGCCCGTGCCGGTCTTGTCGGCCACCTGCCAGCCGGTCGGCACGCCCGCCCGAATCCGCTTGTCGCCGACCTTGTTGCCGCGCAGCCATGCGACGAGTTGCGCACGCTGCACGCCAGGCAGCGCATCGCCGAGCGTGAGCACATGCACGCTCGCGGCCATCGCGGCCGGCGTCGTCGTGTCGCGCAGGTCGCCCGGCAACGCGGTATTCAGTTCGGTCTCCCAGCGATCGAGCCGGAAGGTGTCGTCGCCGATCGAGCGCGCATACGCCGTCACCGCCGACGGCCCGCCGATCATCTTCATCAACAGGTTCGCAGCCGAGTTGTCGCTGTATTGAATCGCCGCCTCGCACAGCGCCGCGACCGTCATGCCGGTGCCGACATGCTTGCTCGACACCGGCGAATAGTTGACGAGATCGCCCTGCCCGTACGTCACGCGCTGCTGCAGCAGCCCCGGACGCTCGACGCTTTGCGCGAGCACCGCCGCACTGAGCATCGTCTTGAACGTGCTGCAGAACGGGAAGCGCTCGTCGGCGCGATACTGCGCGCGCCGGCCGCTCGCGGCGTCGATCGCGCACACGCCGAGACGGCCGCCCGCCGCGCGTTCGAGCGCGGCGAACGACGTCGCCGACGCAATGCCCTGCGCGGCGGCAGCGGGCGGCGACGACGCGCACGCGGTGACGGTCAGGACGAGCGGCGCCGTCGCCGCGGCCAGCAACAGGGTTCGACGTTGCGATGAGTAGGTCATGTCAGGTCTCTCGTGGTGGAATGGATGCAAAACGGCCGGCCGGCGAGACAGCACTATCGTGACTTTACGGTTGCCTGACAAGCAACGATAATTGAGCGCTGACAAAAGAATTTCTTATGACCAAGCTCCGCCCTCATCTTCCGCTGAATGCATTGCGCGCGTTCGAATCGTCGGCGCGCCACCTGAACTTCACGCGCGCCGGCCTCGAGCTGAGCGTGACCCAGGCCGCGGTCAGCCAGCAGGTACGCTCGCTCGAGGAGCGGCTGGGCTGTACGCTGTTCACGCGTCTGCCGCGCGGCCTCGGGCTGACCGACGAAGGGCGCGCGCTGCTGCCGGTGCTCAGCGACGCGTTCAGCCGGATCGAGACCGTGCTCAAGCAGTTCGAGGGCGGACGCTTCCACGAGGTGCTGACGCTGGGCGCGGTCGGCACCTTTGCCATAGGCTGGCTAATGCCACGACTGAAACGGTTCGGCGAGACGCACCCGTTCGTCGAGCTGCGGCTGCGGACCAACAACAACGTCGTCGACCTCGCGGCCGAAGGGCTCGATTTCGCGATCCGCTTCGGCGAGGGCAACTGGCCCGCGACGCGCAACGAGCGTCTGCTCGACGCGCCGCTCACCGCGCTGTGTGCGCCGGAAATCGCGCGGCGTCTCGCGCAGCCGGCCGATCTCGCGAACGAAACGCTGCTGCGCTCGTACCGAACCGACGAATGGCTCGGCTGGTTCGACGCCGCCCAGCTCGAACCATGGTCGGTCAACGGGCCCGTGTTCGATTCGTCGCGGCTGATGGTCGAGGCCGCGATGCAAGGCGCGGGCATCGCGCTCGCACCGGCCTGCATGTTCACGCGCGAACTGCAGCTCGGCCTGCTCGCGCGTCCGCTCGACATCGACGTGCGCGCGGGCGGCTACTGGCTCACCTCGCTGAAGTCGAAGCCGCTCACGCCCGCGATGACGCTGTTTCGCGACTGGATCACGGCGGAAGCGGCCGAGGGCAACGCGACGCCGGCCGAATGACCGGCGCCGCTTGTCCACCGAGCTTGTCCACAGAAAATATAGACGCGAAAAAGGCGATATTTTCTTATAAAAATCATAGCCTTACCACGATTTTCAAGGGCATTTTTCGGCCCTCGAAATGCACAAAGGCACCCTATAAAAATCAACTACTTACGGCGCAGTTTTTGACGCAAGTTGAGATGTCTACTCCATCTCAGGGATGCTTGGGTGGCCGTTCCGTCAAACTCGCCCGCCAGTCTCCGGAAAACTGGAACGTCGGCGCGGGTTTCGCTTCAGCAAACCAGAAATTAGTGAATGGCGCAACGTCCGGAGTCATGTACCATCGCGCCTCACCGTTCTCATCTATCGCCCACCAGCGCGCATTCTTCGGGGCTTTCTTCCAGTCGATCTCAGGCTTGTCCATGCCTACCTCCATCGTGACGATGAAAGTTTAGGCAATCAACTCGTTCCCGTCAGTGCAATCTGGAGCGCGGTCGCCGTTTCTCGATAGCCGTCGTCGTACAGACGCTCACGCGTCGCGACCGCCATGTGACGGTCCAGCGTCGACGCATACGACGTGTCGATGAATACCATTTTGGCCCCAGCTGCCTGCGCGGCAGTCACATGCGCAGACTCACATGCGCTCAGCATCAAGTCGATATCGCGCATTGCGAGGCCAGTGAAGGTCAGAGTTCCGTTCGGCGTGAGCTTGAGATCATTACTCACAAGCTGGATGCCGACGCGCGGAACATCGTCAACCGTCAGCGAGTCAGCAGCGATGTTGGAGACCATCCCGCCGTCCTGAAGCAGCATGCCCTGGTATCGCACCGGTTCGTAGATGAAGGGAATCGACGCCGATGCGCGCACCGCCAGCGCCACCGGAACATCTGCAGCGTTCGCCTTGGAAAAAGTGAAGCGGGCGTTGTTCGTCAGGTCTGAGGTAACCGCTGCGAAATCAATCGCCAGATCTCTGAACTTCTTGCCACCCGTATGCTCGTTGATGAAATCGAGCAACCTCGACCCGCTGCATAGCCCCATGCGGAAGATCGACAGCGGGTTGAACGACATCATTCCAGACCAATCATATGTGAGCGAAAGCGCCTTCATGTCAGCGAGCGACATGCCGCAAGCGTAGAGCGCACCCACGATGCTGCCCGCTGAAGTCCCATAGATCTGAATCGGAGCAAAGCCAGCATCGACAATTGCCTGTAGCGCGCCGATATGCGCAGGAATGCGAAATCCAGCTCCTGAAAATGCAACTCGCAATGGCTTTGACATGCAAACTCTCCAGGCAATAAAAAACCCCGCCGAAGCGGGGTTTTTTTGGTGACGTTGGCTACTTGACGAGGGCGCGTCCAGGCGACCACCCGGCTTTGAGCCGAGAAAATATCAATCCGGCAGGAACACCCGTCTTTTTTGACCATTGCGCAATGGTCATGCGAATTCCACCGCATTCGACAATGCGGCTTGAGCGGCGGTTGTTTGCCTGCTCGGTAGGCGTTGCCCATCGACAATTTCCAGGCTCATAGTCGCCGTCGTTGTCTATTCGATCAATCGTCGTGCCGCTCGGCGGTTCGCCCATATCCGTGAGGAAATTCTCGAAGCTGCTCCAGCGGTCACAGACCTTTATGCCTCGACCTCCGTAGCTGGGATACTTGTGATCGGTATCGCACATGCAGCGGCCGCGCATATGGGTCCACGCTTTGTACGCTCGATCTGATTTTCGCGACCGGCCATGTGTGGTCGATTTGACAGTCGAATGCACGCGCCGGAAACATCCGCACGATTTCGTGTTGCCGCGCTTCACGTTCGCGACGTATGCGATGGTTTCATTTCCGCAATCGCACAGGTATACCGCGCGCCGCTTCTTTGGCTCCGAAGGAGCCTCGCGCAAATAGGTGAGAAAGTAGAAACGCTGCCCTGGGATATACTGAGTCGCAGCCATCGTTCGCTCCTTGAAGCGGATGGTGGTTAGGAAGCCCCGCGCGTGTTGCTGCACGCCGGGGCTTCTGCAATTTTACGAGACCGAAATGTGCATTGCTACTGGATCGCGCTCCCCGCGAGCGGCGTCGATGCGGCCGCCGGCACCCCAGCCGCGGTGATGATCTGGTCGATGAGCGCCTGGACCATCGGGCCGAACGTCTGGAGGCCGAGCAGAATCGCAGGCTGGTTCGGGAGTGCGGGGATGGCTTGCACGATGCCGATGGCCGCCGGCAGCAGCGTGTCGTGGAAGGCCTTCAGATCGGTCACGTTCAACTGCGCGCCGGCTTTGCAGATGGCCTGATTCACCGGCAGAATCCCCGGCTTTGTCGGGTCGCCTGGAACGCCGGAAATGGTCTCCCGTTGATCGACATTCAGCAGCGGCGACGTTGCGAGGATCGCCAGATCGCCGTTCACGATCGTGCAGCCGGTCTGGAACTGCTGTTGAACGGTCGGGAGGGAATTGCAGGCAACGATAGCGATGGACGCGACGATGCCTGCTGCAAGCAGCATGAGATTCTTCATGACGATTTCCTTCGGGAGTTGTGCCGCAAGCGCGGCGGGTTGGTTACTGCTGAACTGGTGCTGCCGGCGCAACGGGCGGCATCGGCGGCGGCGCTTCGCGCACCGGTGGCAACGTGTCCGGCGTAGCGCTGAGCGGCGCGGCCGCGCGCCGATAACCGCCCCACTCGTTGATTCCGTGCCAGCCGACCACCACGCCGATCAGCGCCTTGATCACGTCGATCAGCGTGTCGTCGCGGATGCCGAGTTTGATCAGCACCGCCCAGAGGATCAGCAGGAAGCCGACGTACACCGCCTTCGCGACGCCTTCGAGATTGAGGTTCATGACGCCTCCGTTTCGGCCAGCGGCCGGTGGGTGATCTTGTCGTTCCAGCACGCGGTGTCCGCGACCACGTCGACGTTGAAGCTGCGGAAGTTGCCGAGGTGGCCGAACAGGAGGTGGCAGTTCGCGCCGCCGTGATTCGCCTCGCATAACGTCACGAGGTTGGTCGGCTCGAGCTCCAACTCCGGGTGGAGATGGAACGGCCGGATGTGATGCACCTCGAGCTTTTCCGTGCCGCCGCACATCGCGCACTCCGGATGAAGTTCGAGGTGTTTACGCCGCGCCGCCGGCCACTGGCCCGAGCGCTTCGCGCCGAGCGGGTGCTTGCCCTTCGCCGCGTCGATGAGGTGCTTGATGATCGTCATGGCCGTAAACGAAAAAAGCCGCCCGGAGGCGGCAAATTGCGAACTTGCGAAATTTCGCAAGGTGACGTTTCAGACGAGCCCGAGCGCAGCGCGCGCCGCCTTGTACAGCGCGTCGCGGTGCTCCTTACCTTCCATCGCCTTGTTGATCCGGCGCGTGATCGAATCGAACGACTGCGCGTCGGCGAGCGTGTTGCAGCCGTTCGCGAACCAGAACCAGGCGGCTGCGAGCGCGGCGGTTGCCGGGTCGGTGCGCACCAGGTCTGGATTTCCCAGCGCGTCGATCCCACACGCGGTGCCGAACGCCTCGAAGTTGTCGTGGAACGTGAGCTGGAGCATCCCGGAACCCCGATACTTCCAACCGTCGCCGCTCGCCGCATCGCCGTTGCCCATCTGGCCGGCGTAGACGATGCTCGCGATCTTCTGCTGCGTGGCGGCCTGCAGTGCCGGCGCGCCCGGCTGCCGCCCGAGCGTCGCGGCGAGCGCCGGCGTCATTCGGCGGAAGGTCGCACGCAGCCCTGCAACGCTGTAGTTGAACGACTCGGAGAACTGCGACAGGCCGGTCGACTCGTGACCGATCTGCGCGAGAAACGCCGCGACGCGCAGCTTCGACGCGCTGATCGAGAAGCGATCGCACGCGGCCTGTACCGGCCCGAGCATCGCGGCCGCGCGCGCCGGCGTCGCGCCGCAGCCGCACGCGATGAGATTGGCGGTCAGTTGCATTGCGGCCCCCCGACGATCTTGCACGGGATGTCTGCGTCTTCGTCATAGCCGTACACCGCGCACAGCCGGTGGTAGCCGTCGGCGACGATGACGCGCGCGCCGACGCGCACGAGCAGGATCGGCGACAGCGGTTTGCCGTCGCGGATCTTCGTGCGGTTCTTCTCGACGTGGCTGTTGCTGACGCCGAGCAGCGCGAGGCCGGACGCGCGAAAGATGTCCTTCGCCTTGAACGAGCGCATCGGCGCGCCGCGCAGTCGGCACGCGAGCGCGCGCGCGACGCTTCGGGAGAAGAGCAGCGACAGGTAAGACTGCGCGGCAGGATAGTCGTGGTGCTCCGGGTGGCCGAGCCATCGAATTTCATGGTTCATGACGGGGTCCCCTTGCGCCGCTTCAGCAGCTTGTCGCGCACGAGCACGTATGCACTCAACACGCTATAGACCGTGGTCGCAGCGAGCGCGATATTCGCCATCGTGACGCTGGAAATGGCGTGACCGATCGAGAGAAAAATCCACGCGAAGATCGCCTTCAGCGTTTCTTGCCAGTGGCTGCTCATTCGATACCCCGTAATGAAAAAGGCGCCCGAAGGCGCCTGTGAGTTTTTTCATAGCGAACGCTGCTGGTCTACGTCATGTTCCAACGTACATCGAGAAAATCGTGGTCGCGGCCGTGTACCCAGTGGACGTCAAAGACCCGTGCCCGACGTGCGTCGGTGTGAGGTAGGTGTTGCGGGCTTCCGAGTAAAGCGTTTCCCAGATATTGCCGTCGGGAGAAACCTCGTAGTACCAGTTCGTGCCGTTGTCCCGGATGCGGATATAGAAGAAGTCGCTCGGCGCGCCGAAGGTGCCAAGCGTCGCCGCCACGGTGCCGGCGGCGGACCAGTTCTGGATAACGAGGCGCGGGCCGCTGTTGTTGTAGTACTCGAAGAATTTCCACTTTCCGGAGCCGCTGTCGTACAGCACGGGACCGCCGCCCTGCGTGCTGATGGCGGTCGGCTGCGTATTGAACCGGAACTCAGCGCGGTACGGCGCGCCCGGCACCGCCACGCCGACGCCGGCCAGCGTCGCGGCCGTGGCGTTGGTGAACTGCACGCCCCACGCCTGTTGAGCCTGCGTCACCGTAGCGGAGGCCGGATTCAGCACCGTGAGGCCGGTGAGTACCGGCACCGTGTCGGCAGGCCCCATCGTTGTCAACGAAAAATTAGCGACGCCGGAGCCGCCGGACGCCGCAGATAGACGACCTGACGGGCGCAGCAGCGTCGTGGCCGCCACCACGGTCGACCCGGCCTGCTGCGACGCCAGCGGCGCGCCGGTCAGCGAGAGGATAGCCTCCGTGCCGCCGTCGGTCACGGCCATGGTCCCGGTGCCGGACAGGTTCTTCGTGGTCAGCGTCGGGCTCGTGCTGGTCGCGTCGAGGACCGGCGCCCCGGCGCCCTCGTTCGAGCCGGTCTGGACCGTGCCGCCCGCGCCGCTAATGGTGATCGACGTGGCCCCGGGGGTGATCCCGATGACGCCGCTGCTGAGCAGCGACTTAAGCACCGCCTGCGACAGCGTCGAGTTCGTCGCGTCGTACACGCCAACGCCGGTCGCGCCCTCGTTGGCGATGCTCTGCACGGCGCCGCCGACGGCCGAGGGCTGGTAGCTCCGGTAGTCCAGGTAGCTCGAGAACGTCGTCGCGCCGCTCGGCACCACAACCGAGTACAGCGGAACCTTGCCGGTCGGGAAACCCGTCGTGTTGATGCCGACGGCGCCCGTCCCAGGGTCGGCGAAGATGTAGTTCGTCGCGTTGGCCGTCAGCGTCACCGTGCCGTTGGCGATCGCCGTCGGCGAACTCGCGCCGATGGGCCAGTAGCTGCCGCCGAAGTAGCCCCACGTGAGGCCGGAGCACGCCGACGCCTGGCGTCCCCACAGCATCGCCGGGCTGGCCGCATCGAACAGCGCGTTGAGCACCGCCTCCTTCGTGGCACTCGTCGTCGTGACGAGGTCGAGGATGGAACTGCTGCCGGCCATGTCACACCCCCGCGTAGAAGGAGAAGAAGCAGGCCGCGGTCGCGATGCCGTTCGCGTTGACGAACAGCCCGATCTGGTTCGGGTTGGCGAGGAACGCGGTGCGGGAGAACGACGCCAGGTTGGTCCAGAGGACGCCGTCCGGGCTAATGTCCCAGTACATGGTGGTCCCGTTGTCGCGGACGCGAATCCAGTTCGGCGGGATGATGACGGTCAGGGCGTTGTACTGCCACCCACTGTACGAGGTAGGGCTGTTGTAGTTCTTAACGCCGACGTACCCGGCACCCGTGCCCTGGCTATGCAGGCCAAAGCACATGACCTTGCCCGTGCCGCTGTCACGGATCGCGATGCCAGCGCCGTTGAAGTTCGTCAGCAGCGGCATCACCTTCAGGCGCACGACGCACTGGAACGGCGTGGATGGGTAGGCCGACATGTACGCGGCCGCGACGTACTCGCTGCTCTGCGACGTTTCCGAAAGCTGCGCGCCCCACGCCTGTTGCGTCAGTGTGGCGCTGGCGAAGTTCACGGTGTTCGGAAAGAGCGATGTCTGCGGCGGCGTATCCGGCGTACCGTAGGGGGAGTTGACCGTCACCTGCGCAACGCCGGTGCTGGGTTGCGTAACTGCGAACCCTGCCGCGAAGTTGACTGTTGTGGCCGACGCCACGACGGTGCTCCCGGCCTGCTGCACTGCCGGCCCTGCGGTGGCCGCAGCGGACGCGCCGAGCGCGATGCCCGAGGTGCCGTTGTCCGTGACGGTGACGCCGGTGCTGGCCACGAGCGTCTTGTACTTCAGCGTGGCGGCCGTGGAGTTGGCGGCGTCGAAGACACCGACGCCCGAGCCCTCGTTCGCGCCGCCCGTCACGGTGCCAGAGGTTCCGGAGGCGCCGATGGTGATCGTGCCATTGCCGTTGTCGACGACCGAAATGCCCGTACCTGCCACGAGGCTCTTCAGCTTCACCGCGCCGCCAGTCGAGCCGGTATCGTAGATGCCGACGCCAGTACCCTCGTTGGCCACGCTCTGCAGCTGGCCGCCGGTGATGGACGGCTGGTAGCTGCGGTAATCGAGGTAGCTCGTGACGCCGGTCGTGCCAGTGACGATGGAATACAGAGGCACGAGCCCTGCGGTAAAGCCGGTCGTATTCGACGTCACGGCGCCCGTGGACGGGTTGGCCATGAGGTAGTTCGTGGTGCTCGCAGTGAGCGTCACCGTGCCGTTGGCGACGGAGTTTGCCGTGCCAGCGTTGTTCACGAACGTCCCGCCGAAGTAGCCCCACGTCAGGCCGTTGGTGGTGCTCGCGCGGCGCCCCCAGATCATCGACGGACTCGCGGCGTCGAAAAGCATGTTCGCAAGCATCTCCTTAAATGCCTGCGCTGTCGCAATGAGATCGAGGTTGGAAGTCGAGTTGGCCACTGCTTACCTCACGATGGTGGTGGTGGACAGGTCGCCAAGCAGACCTTGGTCGCTGTTCTGCGCCACCTTGATGGTGATCGTCTGGCCCGAGCCCTTCACGCCGAAGCCGTCTGCCTGGATATTCGCGTCGGTATAGACCCATGTCGGGCTACCCTGCGCGGCTGACGGCTGAGCGTTCGTCGCAGTGAACGGGCCGCTGACGACAGTCGTGCGCTTGAGCGTTGTCCCCGCGTACACGTACACCTGATACGTCTCTGCACTCTCGTCGAGCGGCACGTCAGCGCCGTCGACCCACTGGTTATTCACGCGCGCCCGGCGGATCCAGTTCACCGTCACGTCGTTGAGACTGGACGACGAGCCGTACAGTGCGCGCAGCAGCGGAGGCGAGAACGGTTTGCAGCAACCGTTGGTCACCTGCTGCTGCGCGATCGGCGTCGGCTGCGCATAGAACATGTCGGCCAGCTGGTACTCGTAATAGAGCGTGTTGCCGAGGTCGGTTACCTGCAGCCCCTCGAGGTACAGCTTTGTCGGGTCGAGCAGCACGAACCGCTCGTCGGCCGCGTGAGCGTTCACGAAGGCTTCGGTGCCGTACAGACCGCGCAGCAGGCCGCTCAGCGTGTACTGATTGGCCGCGGTCAGCACGGCGTTCCGGAAGATCAGGATCTCGCCGCCGACGTAGGCGACGTTCGAGCCGCCGGCGAGCGCGGCCGTCATAGAGATCGAGCCCAGCGTCCCATTGTTCATGTTGACCACGATGGTGTTGCTCTCGTCGGGAATGCCGACGCTGGCCCACGCGCCGAGCGTTCCATAGACGATGCCCATCGTCGCGGCCGAGCGCATCGTCGTCAGCGACGAGTACGTCGAGCCGTCGCGGCTCACTTCGACCGCGATGCCGGGCCACGACGACGCCAGCCCGCAAGCCGCGAGATAGATGCCGGGTGCCGTGTCCTGGTTGCGCAGCGGAGGCACGTTGAGCGGCACGAGGATAGACGGACCGCTATACGGCAGCGTCTGCTTCGTGAACCCGGCCGACGCGCCGCCGCCGGCGACGAACTGCGACAGGTTCGGGTAGGTCTGCCCTTCGTACGCGGCCGTCCACGCGAGCATGCCCTTCCCGTCGTACTGGCATTTTTCGAGCCGACACTGGTACAGCGTGCCGTCTTGATCGGTCAACGTCCATACGTCCGTCGGCTCGTACACAAGGTACGACATCGTCGTCGAGAAGCTGAACTGCCGGCGGTTCATCCACGCGGTCCAGAGCATCGACTGAACGCGTGTCGCGGCTTCGCCGTCGGCCAGCACGATCGCGACCTGCGCGGCACTGTCGAGGTTCGATTGCGTCGTCGACCGGAACGCGCGCTGTGTCGCTTCGAGGTAGTCGGTGGAAGCGCCCTTGTAGGTCAGCGTGAACGACCGCGGCAACGTGTGCGTATCGTCGATCTGCTCCTGGATCGGGTCCGAATTCCCGCCACTGGCCACGCCGAGATCCGACCACGGGACCGTTACGGCCGGAGCGCCCCCCCGCTTCACGAATTTGATCTTCCCTTCGCTATCGACCGCGTCGAAGAAGTACAGCGCCATCAGATAGTCGAGCGCCGCGCGCCCGGACGCGTAGTTCGTGACCGCATACCCCAGCACCGTGTCGGTGAGCTGCGACACGTCGAACTGCGTCGGCAGGAGCCCCGCGCCCTGGCAAACGTCCGAGACGATCGCGCTCAGGGGCACGCCGTTGCCGAGGCCACCGACGGCGAAGTATCGCAGCGTGTACGGGTTGCCCCACTGTTGCGCGGTGCCCGTGCTGCTCCACATCACCAAGTTCTGGCTGATCGCCGTCATGGAGTACGGGTTCGTGTCGCCGATGCTCCCGAGCTGCGTGGTCGTGTTCTGGGACGGCCGGAACATGTACAGCAACTGGCCGGACCCGCCGGCATAGAGGAAGATGTGGTCGTCGTCGAGCACCGCCCCGGTGACGACGCTGACCGCGAGCGGCCACGTGGTCACGGTGGCGAGCGTGTTGCGGTCGAGCCGGTAGAGGTTGCCGTCGCCGCCCGCGGCGTAGACGTAGCTCGCCGTGCCGCCGATCACGTTGAACCCGTTCACGATGGAGACGCTGGTCGCCAGCACGACGCCGGCCGGCTGCGCCGTCTTGAACGCCGCTGGCATAGACGACCGCACCACCGGGCGCGACGCGCCGAGCGAGCTCGTGCCGGACGCGTAGAAGTCGGCGCCGTTGCGCCAGTAGCTGTTGAAAGACCCCGAGAAGAACCCGCTGGCGAACGTCGAGTACGTCGCGTCGACCATCACCCAGCGATTGTTGTTGATGTCGATGAAGCCCGGCACGTCGGACGTGCCCTTGAAGTCGCCGAGCGGGTTGTAGCCGAATGACGAACTGATTGATGGCAGCTGCGTAGACCCGTAGGCCGACATCTGCGCCTCGATCGCGCGCGAAGCACCGAACGGATTCTGTGCCACGCCCATCGCGATGCCGCCGCTGGCCGTGATATTCGGCATCTGCCACGCGCCGGCCGTGGACTGGCCATCGGTGAACGAATACGAAAAGCTCGACGCGATGCCAGCGACGCCGTTCATCACGGCGGCCGTCGTCACCTCGAACTCGAACTGCGGAATGACGTTGCCGTAGTTCAGCAGGTCCAGCGCCGAGAAGACCACGTAGGCCATGCCGCGGTGCGCCGGCACGTTGCCCGTACCGAGATACGACTGCATCGTCGCGTCGGGCATCTGGTTCTCGTCGCCGTTGTACACGGTGAAGCCGGAGATCATCTGTGCCGAGCCGGAAATGCTCTGGAAGTTCGCCGGGTTCGTGACGTCGTATACGAGCTTGCTGTTCGCCCAGATGCGCGTCACGCCCGTGATCGGCCCCCGGCACAGCGCGATGGCGAGCGGAATGATGGCCGCCTGCATCGGCGCCTTCTTCTTGTCCTCGGTGACCTGCGTCGCCGGGCCGGCCCAGATCACGGTCCCTGCGACGCGGTACCGGCCGTAGAGGCGCGGGATGAACTTGCCGTAGCCACCGCTCTGGATCTTCAGGTCGGGCAGTTCCGGCGGTTTCGGCTGGAACAACAGGCCGCCGATCATCGAGCCGAGCATGAACCCGGCCTGCGCACCTATCGGACCGCCGAAGAATCCGCCGACCGCGCCGCCGATGACGCCCAATGCGAGCTGCATTAGACGATCCCCCGGATGTGATATGCGCGCTCGAGGAAGCGGAGCATGTCGTCGGACAGGTCGTGCTCGACCACCTTGCGATTCGGCGCATGCGCATGGATCACCGACCGCGGTCCCGTAAGCAGCGCGATATGCGTGCTGTGGTTACCCCACCGAAACAGCATGACGTCCGCCGCGTCGGCCTCGTCGGCCCGGATCGGATCCATCAAGTCGTCAGCGAACTCGCGCATCATGTCGCCCTTCGGCCGGCGGTACGCGGTGTAGTCGAACTCGGTCAGGCCGAGCACGCGCGCGGTTTCGATGATCAGGCCCGCGCAGTCGACGCCGACGCCCTTCAACCGCCCCTGCATCTTGAACGGCGTGTCCATCCACGTCCGGGCCTCGGCCACGAACTGCTTCCGCGTGACGATGCGGTCATTCATAGCGTTCCTCACGAGTCGACGTGGATCTTGAGAACGGTGTCGTTGCCCGGCATGTACGGCTCGCCGCGGAAGTTCAAAACGTTGTTCCACCGGTTTTTGCACGTGCCGAACTGCTTGTCGCAGCCGGCGACGATCTGGTACGTGTCGCCGACCGCGATCGGATGGATCATCGGCAGCGCGAGAACGACGAGACCCGGTGAGAACTGCTTCACCTCCATCGAATAGCCCGCGTTCGCGCCCGTGAGCCACTTCACGGCCCCGTATGCGAAGTAGCCGATGCCGTAGCTGTAGTTGATGAAGACTTCCCAGTTCGCGTTTCCGGCGTTGAACGTCAGCAGGCCGGTCGACGAACAGCTGTACTGGCCCGACGCAGGCGAGCCAGTTACCTGCGTCAACACGTTGCCGCCCGAGTCCAGCACCTGCACGGTGCCGGCACCTGCAAACGAACCGCCGTCCGGAGGCACGATCTGGATCTGGTACGGCGGTGTCGACGGCACGCGCTGCCCGACGGTGTCCGTGTATGTCGACGTCGGCCCGGTCTGCGTGAGCGACGGGTCGGTCCACGATGCTTGCGACGACACACCGGCAACCGTGCCGGTGAACGTGAGCGGTCCGAGACCGCCCGGGAGATTGCACTGGAAGTTCCCGGTCTGGCCGAACGTCGCGCGGCACGTCGGCGAGAAGAAGTCGCCGAAGCCCTGCTGCATGATCTGCGCGAGCGAGCGCAGCTCGACCTTGAACTTCGCGTTGAACAGCTGGAACTGGCCGAGCTGCCCGGACGTCAGCGTCGCCTGGCCTGCGGTCAGGTCGCTGGGGTTCACGAGGAAGATCGTGATCGTCGCGAGATCCCACGCGCCGGCCTGAATGTCGCTGCGCAAGACCGTCCCGTCGAACAGCGCGTCCGCCTCGAGGTTCGTCACGGACAGATCGCTGTTCGACTCGATCGCCGACGACGAAAAGCCCGCCGCCGGCTCGTAGATGTTGCCGTTGTACAGGATCGGCGCGTCGTGGTCGGTGAAGTAGAACGCGTTCCCGTCCGTGCGTACGATCGCCCAGCAGGTCGACAGAGTTCGCACATGCGCCTGGAGGTAGCCGAGCATCGCCGTGCTGATGTTCCTCACGTGCGAATCTCCACTAGCGTCAGCGTCTGGAACCCATAAAGCGCGCCGGTGCCGATGTCGGGCTGCGGCTGGAAGCTGTCGGTCGCGAAGCGGGCCGGCGTATCGAACGTGCCGGTCCACGTCAGCGAATCAGTCACCTGCGGGTACAGCGCGGCGGTGCCCCCGCTCAGCGTGAGCCCCGTCGTGCTGACGCCGAGCGTGATCGTCGTCCCGGCTACCGCGGTTATGGCGACCGCAACGCCATTCACTGCCGACGCACCCGTGCCGGTGACGCCCGTGAAATACAGCATCTTCCCGACAGTCCAGCCCGACGGCACGGACGCGACGGTGAATTGCGTCGTCGCGCCCGGCGTCCAGCCGGTGACGGCCGCGCTGTTGTCGGCGACGAACGTCACAAGGCCGGTCGTCGTGTCGAGGCTGTAGTTACCGGGCGACGAGCCGGCGACGAGCGTCGCGCCGTTGCGCTGCAGTTGCACCGCGAGCGGCTTCGCGATCAGCCGATAGTCGGCGAGCGGCGCGGCCGCGTACTTCTTGTACAGCTGCAGCGTCGGCGTGCCGTTGCCGGCACCGGTCGGCACAACGTCCTGGCCGAAGGTCGTCTGGATGCCGAGCAGCCCCTGCCCTTCGTCCATGTAGTCGGTGAAGTCGCGGAAACGGAACCCGTATGCCTGCCCCTTCACGATCCGGAAGAAGTTGCGCAGCGTCTGGACCGAATACGCGTCCTGCACGCCGTCGCCGGTGCGGAAGCAGTTCTGTAGGTCCCACGAACCGCGGCCAAACTTCCACAGGATGTTCCGCTGCTCGCGGCCGGACGTCGTCTCGGCGATCGTCGTGCTGAAACACACGCCGCCGCGCGCCCAATACGCGAGATCGTCGGGAAAGCGCGGCGTCTCGAGGAATGGCGTCGTCATTTACCCGTTCCTCCGCATTGCGAGTTGCATGCCGGCGCCGGCCGCCGCCGCGATCTGGCTCTGCGTGCGCATGTCCATCTGCTGCGGCAAGTGGAAGTTGTTGGTGACGGCGACTGACCCGAAGTTGTGTTCCGGCCGGTTCAGGTAGGCCGGCGTGATGCGCTCGCCCTGGTGGATCTGCGCGATCATGTCGTTCGGCACGTACGGCGAACCCACGTCGAACGACGCAAGCCCCATCAGCGCTGACATGCCGCCAGTGTCGGAGCTCATCGCACCAGCCGCGACCGCGTCAGCCGAGCCGGTCACGCCCGTGGCCGTGAACCCGAATGCGCCGGCCATGTCACCTTGGCCGAGACCTCCCAACAGGCTGTCGAGGCTTCCTCCCATGCCAGAACCGCCCGAACCGACAGCGCCGATCATCGTCCCGACCGTCATCGTCGCCACGGTCGCCTGCGCGGCCGTGAGCTGGCTCGCGGTCTGCATGGTGGTCTGCATCTCGGCTACGTTCATCGGCGCTCCCGCGCCGAGCCCCATGAGCGCGGAGCCGCCGTTCATATGTGACGCAACCGCGCGCGCGGTGCCTTCGAGCCCGGTCGAAAAGCCGAATGCGCCGGACGGGTTTGATCCGCCGCTGTCGCGATGGTCGCCGAACAGCATGCCGAGACCCTTCGTCAGCCAGCCCGAGGCGGACGTGCCGCCTTCGCCGATCGGCATTTCGAACAACTGCTGGAACAGCTTCTTCGAAACCATCTGGACCAGCATCTGGTCGATGTTCTTGCCGAAGTTGCTGACGGCCTGCCAAGCCGTTTCGGTGTGGTCGACGAACGATGCGAAGGTCTTCGAAAAGCCCTGCTCGATCGAGTCCGCCGCCTTCTGCGCGTCGGCGGTCATCGCTTCGTTGGACTTGATGCTGTACTCGAGTTGGCGCGTCTGCGACTCGTCGCGCAGTTGGTCGATCTGGTCTTGAATCTTCCGCTGCGCTTCGACCGTCAGGCCGACTTCCGTGTCGAGCCGCTTCTGCAGCGCGGCGATCGCGCGGTCGGTTTTCTGCTGCTCGAACTGCTCCTCCAGCGAGAGCAGTTGCGCTTGCGTGATCCGCCCCTGCCGAAGCTCTTGCTCAGCGACCGCAGTCGCGCGCCGCTGCGCCTGCGTGGCCGCGGACTGCTCGCGCTTCGCGTCGAGGTCCTGCAACGCGCGCAGCTCGTCGTTCAGTGCCTGGCGCACCTCCTGCGAGCTCTGCTGGACGGCCGCCGTACGCTGACGCTCCATCACCGCGAGCCGCCCCTCGATCTCGACTTCCTTCGTCTTGAGCGACAGGCTCTCGGCCGGGTTGCGCGCCTGCGACTGCAGCGCTTTCGTCTCATCGAGCTGGGTCTTCAGCACCGCGCGCTCGGCGTCCATGCCGGCGAGCGTGATGCGCAAGCGGTCGGCATAGTACGTCTGCAGCGACACTTGACCGCCCTTGTACGACTTGTCGAGCTCGAGCTGTTCGGCCTTCAGGTTCTCCTTCAGCAGGTTCAACCGAGCCTGCGCCTGCGCGTTCTCGTACGAGTAGTCGTGCATCGCAGTGATGCCGCCGCCCGTCTTCTTGAAGTCGTGCCTGTCGTACTTCTTCCGGATTTCGGCCTCGATTTGAGGCTGCCGCGCGATCATCGACTTGATGTCGTCCGGAACAGCAGACCCCGAATCCTTCGCAGCCGCTTTCGCATCGTCGATGGTTCGCCGGAAGCGCGCGATCTCGTCGTTCGCCAGCTTCACGTCGCCGCCGAGACCTTTCCATTCGCCGCGCAGCGTGCGCACGGCCTCCGCGCCCTTCTGCTGCAGCGCCTCCGATTGCGCCATCGCGCCGGCGGCCGATTCCTTCAGGTCGCGCTGCTGTTGCAGTTGGCGCCGCTGGATGCGCTTCGCCGCGACGTCGGCGTCTGTTTCGTTCGGCGACAGCGCCCCCTCGCCTTGCGATAGCGGATCGACGCTGGACGTGTTCGCGATACCGGAACTGATCTGGCCAGTGAGGTTGCGAATCTGGTCCTCGATCGTGATCGGCCGGCCCCAGTTCATCGCGGCGTCCCACATCGACGCAAACGCGTCGCGCGCGGCGTGTGCGAGGCCCGGAAGGTAGCCCAGCTGCGTCGCCGTCTCGTTGATCTTCGCGATGACGAGTTGCGCGGTTTCAGCTTCTGCACGCTCCTTATCGCCCTGATCCTCGAGCATGCGGATGTGCTCGAGCTGCGCCATGTTCGCGAAGTGGTACGACTTGTTGTACTCCATCGCCCACTTGTAGACGCCGTCGTCCATCTTCTCGAACGACTTCACCACCTCTTCCGCGGTCGCGGTCGAGAACTGGCCGATCTTCGCGATCGCCCCGGCAACCGGCTCAAGTGCAACGCCTGTGAACCGACCGGTTCCGGCGACAGCGAGAAGTGCGTCGCGAGCCCCGGTGATCTTCGAACCGGTCGACGCCGCGATGCTGTCGCCCATCCGCATGAAGCTGTCGGCCGTCAGTCCCGCGTAGTTTCCCGTCAGGATCAGTTCGTCGCGCAGATGGCTCATCTGCGTGGCGCCGTGAATCGCTGCGGCCGCCGCCGCGCCGATCGCACCAACGAGCACCCCAATGGCCGCGCCGGCCGGGCTCATGACGGCGCCCATCCAGTCCATCTGCTCGCCAAGCACCATCATCGAGCCGATGAAGCGCTTGTAGTTGCCCATCATCATCTCGTGACCGAGCACGAGCAATTCGCGGCGCGCGGCGATGGACGAGTGGCCGAGTTTCTTGTGTGACGCCTCCTCGTCTGCATTGGCCTGCTGCACGCGGCGCGAAACGGCCACGACTTCGTTGCCGTAGTCGTCGATGACGCCGCTTACCTGGCGCACGGAAGTGCCAATGCGCGCACCCATGCCGTTGATCGACGTCGCCATGCCGGCGAAGCCAGTGGTCATGGCCGCAGTCGCCGCGCGTGACTGCGTCACCAGCTCGCGCAGATCGCGCTGAATGAGCCCGATCGCTTGCGTGATCGAGTCCGCGGCCTTCGACGCTCCCTGCTCGGCACCGTCGGAGGTGACGGTGATCGCTACGTTGACGTTGTTGTCGTCTGCCACGGAAAGGGTTCCTCTATTCGTCCAGAATCTGGCCGCCGAAGGACGCAAACATCTCGGACGGCTTCGGGCCGCCGTCCGCCGGAGCGGCAGCAGGGTCGCCGCTCGGCTCGAACTTCACGAACGCCGCTGCGCACCAGTGCATCGGCGGATGCTTCCTGAAGCCTCGGTACAGGGCTTCGACGCGGGGTAGATCGAGTTCGTCGATGTACTCCCACGTCCACCCCGTCGCGAGGATCAGGTCGGCGTAGAGCTCGTCCCAGTCGAGGTGCTCTGCGCCTGGTCCCCTTCCCCCGATTCGATCCTCCCGGCCGTATTGATCGCGCGCAGCACGACGGGAATCGTCGTCACATCCAGAACGTCATCCAGCCAGTCGCGATCGAGATCCGGCGTGCCGCCCCGCTCGCGGGTCAGCGTCGCGCCGATGAATTCCGACAGCTCGCCCAGATATTCGGCGGACCCATCGAGGTATTCCTGCTGCGCCTTCAACCAGCGCTTGATGCTCTTCAGCGAAGCGGGCGGGACCGGCAGCGTGCGGCCGCCAATCGTCACAGTGCTATTCATGGGTCATTTCTCCACGGCGCAGCGCGCCGCGCGGATGCGGTGGTACTCGATCACGACGCTGTCGATGTCGAGCTTGTCGAGGAGTGGCAGCAGTACCTTGCGGTTCTGCATTGCGGCCGTGGGCGACTGGCAAGGCGTGTACGGCATCGTTTCCTGCACCTGCCAATTCGCGATCGCGAGTCCCACGGCACGGAAGACGCGCTCGACTTCCTCGACGGAGCAGTCGAGCGCGCGCGCCTGGGCCTCGGCCGTCACCCCGCTCGCGAGGTTCTGATAAACCAACTTCGCCGAGGCCTGGTCCATGTCAGCTCGCCTCCGCCAGGCAGATCGTGCCGAGCGTGTTGCTCGAATCGACGAACGCGCTGAAGTCGAACTCGGGGATGTTGAAGTCCTCGAGCTTCGTGCTGAACGTGTACTTCGTGGAGACGCACTGGTTCAGCGTCAGCGTCGCGCGCTCGCCGTTGAACAACTGCGAGACGACCGACTTGAACGACGGCGCGGTGCCGAGCAGCTGGTTCGTCATCGTCACCGTCTCGCCGACCGTGTTGCTCACCGGCGTGTACGTGTAGCTGATCGCGACCGCGAGGCCTGCATCTGCTGCGGCGAACGTGTACACGCCTGCGGCGACGCTGTACTGGCCGACAGTCGGCGCCGAGGCAACACGCACGAACGGCAGGCCAGTGGCCGTGTACTTCACGCCAAGGTCGGTAATCCACGTCGCGGAGTTGGCCACGGTCACCGTGTATGCCGTCGACGACGGGATCGTGCCTGCCTCGTTGTCGGCGATGAGCGTCTGGCCGACCGTCTTCGAGATCCCGAAGAACAGGTCTGACAGGATGCGGCCCTGAAACTGGCCGGCCTGCGCCTTGCCCGTGACCTTCATCGTGCCGCGACCGATCGCGAGCGGCAGCTGATACGAGCCGAACAGTTCCTTCACCGTCGCATCGAAGCTGACATCGCAGGACTGGAGAGCGCCGAATCGGTTCGGCGTGGGGTTGGCGTTGCCCGTCTGGGTGGCCCAGAAGGAACCGGCGCCGAAGCCATATTGAGACATGGTGGTGCTCCTTTACGTGCGCCCAAACGGGCAAAAAAATGGCCGACTCAACGAGCCGGCCGGGAGGTACTGCAGGGATGCGGGTCAGGCGTTCGCCGGCGCTGCGGCGAGCTCCTTCTTGAGCGTGTCGACAGCGGCGCGCACGCAGTTGAACGTCGCGGTGTCGCGCGAGACGAGCGAATCGTGAAAGTTGGCGCGGAACCACGCCTCGATCAGCGCGTCGGTGCGTGCGTCGAGCGCGGCAGCGCGCGGCGCCGAAACGAGTTCCACGGCGAGAGTCGCGCCGGGCTCGTCACCGGCCAGAGGCTGCTGTGCGTCTTCCATGTCGTGCTCCATCAGTTGTTAGCGAGGATGTTCACGGGGATGACGGCGACACCCTGCGGCCCGAGCGCGCCTTCGTCGGTGACGATGTCGCCCTCGATCCAGCAGTGGGAAACCGTGCCGCCGAGCGTCTGGAACCCGGTCAGCGCGTCGGGCGCGAGCGCGGCCTCGATCGCATCCATGAACTGATTCAGCTCGGTGGCCGGCGTCACATCGGCCAGCGCGTTCCCGGTGTTCACGTACAGGTACAGCTCGCAGCGAAACGTGACGAGCGCCGGGATGCCTTTGCGCGGCTTCTGGTTCTCGCGCACCTGCACCTGGAACAGCGCGGGTTGCTCGACGGGCTGCACGTCGTTCCAGTGGCGCAGGCGCCGCGATGTCGTGACGAGGCCGGAAATCGCGCTGAGCTTCGCGAACAGCGCGAGATAGATCGGTTCGCGGTTCATTTCTGTGCGCCCTCGGCGGCCGCTTCGCGGATCCCGTTCAGAATCTCGTCGCGCTGCTCTTTAAGTGCCGAGCGCAAGAATGAATGCGGAAGGATGTTCATCGCCATGGTGTGCTCGCGCACCGTCGCCGTGACGGGTTCCTTCAGCGGCTTACCCCACGCCATCGTCACCTGTCGCAGATGCTCCTTGACGGTCACGACGCCCTGAAAGCCGTATTCCAGCGGCGGTGCATATTCGACCGGCGTGCTCACCACGCCCGTGATGCTCGTGTCCGTCGTCGTGACGGCCTGATTCACCGACCGACGCAACCGACCGGTGCGCACGTTCAGCACTTGGCCGCTGAGCTTGTCTGTGACCACCAGCGTCTGCAGCGCGATAACCAGCCGCTGCACGCGCTGCACCAGCGCGTTGCGCATGTTCGGCGCAATGCGGCCGACACGCGCGATGACCTCCGACTGCCCCTTCACTTCCGCGTCGAGCTTCATACCGGGACCACCTTGCGGTAGTTGTTCAGCAGCGTGCGCACGCTCGCCGGCATGTCCGCCACCGAGAACGACACCACCTCGCCGTTGATCGACTTGCTGGACTGGCCGAAGTGCGTGCGGTCGCCGGCGTACTTCAGGCCGATCAGCTCGAGCGTCGCCTGCTCGATATCCAGCGGCGTCGACGCGAAGCCGGCCGTGTACGTGACCTGCACGCCGAGCGGCGGCCATTTCGGGAACTTGCCGTCGGCACCGTTCGGGAAGCCGCCGAAACCGACGTTGCCGATCAGGTACAGGAACCGGTCGTCGAACACGTAACCGACCTGCACGCCGTCCGGAGACGCAGCGATCGGGACGCCGCGGATCGACAGCGACGAAACGCCGGTGATGGGATAGTTCGGCAGCGCGAGCGTGTTCGACGCGCTGCCGGTGTGGCTCTCGGTGTAGGTGGTGCTGGCGATCGTCCGGTTCAGGTACGTCTGCACGAACTGGCTGGCCGCCGAGATCAGGCGCGTCAGCATCGCGTCATCGCCCGTGAGGTTCGCGGGCACGTTGATCCAGGCCTTCGCGTTCGCGAGCGTCGTCAGATCGCCGGCCGCCACGTTACGCCCCTGCGCCGGTGCCCGCGGCGCCTGCGGCCGGATCGGTATCGCCGGCCGGATCCTCGGCCGCAGCGTCATCGCTCGGCACGAGCCCGTGCGCGGCCGCGACATCGAGCGGGAAATCGTCGGGCAGCGCGATGTTGCCCTTCTTGTCGGCCTTGAACGTCTTGCCGTCGCGCGTGATGCCGCCGAAGTTCTTCGGCGCAGTGAACTTGCCCATGCTGTCTCCGCTGAATGAAAAAGGCCCCGACCGAAGCCGGGGCCACACGCGTCGCTACCCTATCGATCAACCGGCTGCGATGTTGGTGATGATCCCCATCGCGAAGGGCGCATACACAGCCAGCACTTCTTCCGCATACACGCCGGACTGCCACATACGCGTCACGATCGGGAAGTCGAGCTGGTAATAATCCTTGCGGCAGTGGATTTCAGCCACGTTGCTGACTTCGTTGTTCTGGTACCAGAGCGGCAGCTCTTCGCACCAAGCGACGATCGTGCCCGGCGGCACTTTCGGGTGCAGCATCACCGGGATTAGCTGACCACCGTTCGCCGTGAACGGGTTGAAGTAGAACGTCACCACGCCGCCGGCCGTGATCGCGTACGGCTCCTTCGTGTTGCCCGGCTGGTTATAACGCAGCAGCGGCGCGCTGTTGTCCGTCAGAACCTTGTTGGTGATGCTCATCTGCTCTTGCGAGTTGACGTACAGCACCGTCGGACCAAGCTGGTACGTGTCCCACATCGTCTTGAACATCGCGTCGATCTCGACAACCGAGCCGCGGCCAGACGAAGTCAGTGGCGTGCCGGAACCTGCCGTGCCGGTCGCCATCACCTTGACGTACGCGCCGTTCGAAGGCTTGAACGCGGTCGTCAGCAGCCCGTCGAACGCCAGCGGGTTCGTCGAGTTGTCGGCCGTGATCGCCGTCGCAGCCTGCGTTCCGGTCGCGAGCGGCGCGCCAAAGGTGGCACTGTTGATCGTCGTGATCGCCTGCAGCTTTTCCGCACCAGCGGTGCCGACGTACCACGCGTAGGCCACCGCGCCGTTCACGACTGGCACCGTTGCCGACAGCGTCTGGCCGAGCGTAATCGCCTGCGTGGCGTTCGCCGACTGGTTCGACGAGCCGCCGGTGACGACGTACGTCTGGCCGTCTGCGCCCGTGACGGTCTTCTGCGTCGCGACGCCGTTCGCCACCGAGCTGTTGATGAAGCCCTCGAGCGTCAGCGCGACGACGATCACGCTGTACGTCGCGGCCGGCAGCGTTGCACCGGTACCGGCTGCCGACAGCGTCGGCGCGGTCGGCGTGCCGAGCGCCAGCGAGTTGTTGCCGCCGAGGATCGCGTTTTCTTCCTTCAGCATCGTCTTCTGGAGCAGGCGCATCGCCATCGTCGCCTTCACGTCTTCGAAGCCTTCGCCAGCGTGTTCGGCTTCGAACGTCACGCCGTCTTCTTCGCCGATCGTGACGTAGTTCGCCGCGACGGGCGCCGTGTTGTACGACATGCGGCCCGAGCGCTGACCTTCCGGCACCCACGGCGACGAGTCGTAACCCGAGCCGATGATTGCCTTCACGGTGCGCCAGTTCGTCGCCACGCCACCCTTACCGGGCACGCGGGCGATCTTGTTGCGGAGGGGCGTCACGACCGGGTACAGGTTCTTTGCCGGTGCCTGCAGGTCGTACGCAACAAGGTTGTTCGCCGTGGTGATCGTCTTGCCGAGGCCGTATTGACCCTTGACCAGCTCCAGCGTTTCTTGAATCGTCTTCGCGTCCATTTTTCGTGGCTCCAATGAAAAAGGCCCGCGCGGTGGCGGGCCTTTCGGGGATGTGACGGTTTGCCGGGCTATGCCGGCGGGTTATGGGTGGATGGGAAACCTCTGGAGTGGATCAACCGCGGAAGATGGCAACGCCACCATTCAGTCGGGCCTTCTTGATCGAGGTCGCCAGTTCGTCGACGGTGCCGTCGGCCTTCATGACCGGCTTGACCTCTTCTTGATGCTGTTCGTCTGCGTTGAAGTCGTGGCTCTTCGCGATCGCGGCACCTACGCCGTTGATGACGCCTTTCGGGTTCGCCGGCTCGGCTTTCAGCTTCTCGACGATCGCGGACTGCTCGTCGAACTTCTTCTGGAGTTCGTCGCGCTCGGAGGTCACCAGCGTGACGCCCTTCGCCAGCACTTCGAGGTCGCCTTCGACCTTCGCGACCTTCTCCGTCGCGACGGCGAGGTCTGCCGTCAGCTTCGTGACCGACTCGCCGGCGGCGGTGAGCTTCGTCATCGTCTCGGCGTGCGCGGCCTTCTCGGCGTCCACGTCGGCACCGGCGTCCTTCGCGCATGCCGCACCCAGTTCGCCCATCAGGTCGTGCGCCTTCTGGATGCGACCGAGGTCCGCGCCGCTGTTGCGCGCGCCGGCCTTCGCGAGCACCTTCTCGAACGACTCGTGCAGATGCTCGCCGCCCAGCGCCGCGACCGCCTTGTGCAGGTTCTCGGCGGCGGCCGCGCATTCGAAGTAGTAGACGCACGGCGCGTCGACGCTGCCGTCGTCTTCCGTCAGCTCGGCCACTTCCTCGACCACCATCGACGTCAGCAGCTCGCCGCCGCGCTTCAGCCAGTCCATCAGGTCGGCCGGCAGCGTCGACTCGGTGTCGTTCTCCTGCGCTTCCTCGCGCGCGCTGGCCTGCTGCAGGTACGTGATCGACGACATGATGTCGGCGAGGCGCGACACCTGATACATGCCCTTATGCAGCGCGAGCCGCGCGGCCAGCGACAGGTTGTCGGCCGTGACGATCACCGGCTTGCCGCTCTTCGACATCACCGGCTCGACCGTCTTGTCGGCGGCCGACGGCGGACCGTCCTTGTCGATCTTGTCCTTCCACGCGGCGACGATCCGGTCCTTGACCGTCTTCAGCTCGTCGGCGGAATACTCGGCCGCGTCCTTTTCCTTGTTGATGTAGGACCAGGCCGCACGGATGTGCTCTTCCGTGTCGATCGGGTACTTCTTGTTCGCGGTGTCGGCATACTCGACGTCGCCGTACTTGCCCTCGTCCTTCTTCGCCTTGGCGAGCCGGATCGCCTCCAGCATCTCGTCGAGCGACAGGTCGCCAGCTTTCGCGAGCGCCGCGACCTCGTCGGAGAACACGTCGGCCGTGACCGGCTCGGGCGCCTTGAACGCCTTCTGCATCACCGAACCGTCAGCTTTCACGATGTCGTAGAACGACGCGCTCGGCACGCACGGCAGGTCGACCAGCGAGATCTCGCACGGGTTAGCCGTGAAGCGGCGCGCGCTGAGATCGGGATCGGCCCAGCGCTTCACGTAGTCGCCGCCGATCGAGAAGCCGGTGTAGACGCCCTCGAGCACCTTGTTCCACTCGGCGTCGTCGACCACCTTCGCGCAGATGTCGATCGCCTTTTCATCGTCGATGAAGTCGATGCCGGTCAGCTTGCCGGCGGCAATGTTCGCGTGCATCGCGCGCAGGTTGCCTACCGACTTGCCGTCGGTCGCCTTCGCGACGTCGCCGGACCACTTCTCGAAGTACGGCTTCGAGGTGGCGTAGTCCATGATCTCGCCGGCGCGATCGACGACTTCCTCCGTCGCGCGGCCGTACACAAGGCGCTTCTCTTCGTCGACCTTGGTCAGACGGGCAAACAGTTTCAGGGACATGGATCTCTCCAGGGGTTTGGCGTCGTCGCGCCGGGAAAAACTCAGGCTTTCTTCAGTACCGCCAGCGTCACGCACCGGCACTTCGGGTGCGCCGGCGAGCCGCTGCTGCCGTTCGAAAACGTCTCGTCGAGGCCGACGATCTCGCCGTCGAGCTGCGCGCAGAGGTCGCAGCAGCCGGGCGCCACGCGCCACTGCTTGCCCTCGACCACCTCGCTCGCCTTCCAGCCGGCGATGTTCCCGGCCGTATCGGCGAACCCGGACTCGGTGCGCGCGATGTTCATGGCGCGCTCTTTCGAGAAGCCCGAGCCGTCCTTCAGCGCGGCCGCCAGCCGGTCGTTGCTCCAGCCGCCGCGGATCGCGTCCGTGACCGTGCCGCGAATCAGCTCGCGCGTGCCCTGCGTGATCTGCCACCTCGCATCCGGGTTCGGGACCAAGTCACCGTCGGCCGAGCGCTTCATGCCAACCAACTCGGCCGCGCGCTCTCGCGCCCACGACGTCGCGTGCTCGGTCATCCGGTCTTTCGTCTCGTCGCTGAAGAGGTCCATCTGCTTCAGCGCGTCCGTGCCGGCCGCGACCGCGACGCGCACGAGCTCGTCCTCGACGGGCGGCACGAGGTCGCGCCAGTCGGTGAAGTCCACCTTGTCGAGCGCTTCGTCAGCGCGGAACTTCGGGTCGTCCTCGGCCATCTTGTCGAGGCCGAGCGCCGCAGCGAGCTGTGCCGCGATCGCGACTGCCTGCGCGTCGAGGAACGGCTCGAGGATCGCCGTCAGCGCCGCGGTGCCGCTCTCGATCTGCGGCGAGTCCGGATCAGTACCAGTCAGGGACTTTTTTTTTTCGAGATGCGCGTGAGCGTGCTTATCAGCAGGCTCCTGTTCGCCTTTCGGTGCATCAGACGGAGGTTTGTCGCTGGGGGGCGTGTCATCTGGCGGTTCCTCGCCGGCCGGGCGCGGCGCGCCGCCGGCACGCGCAGCAGCCGCGGCCGCTTCGGCGGCGGCGCGGTTCTTCTCTTCCTGCTGCTTGTCGAAGTCCATGACGCCCACCGGGCCGGTCGGCGTGAACACCGCGTTGCCCATGCCGATCGGGTCGGAGCCGTCTGCCTGGCGCGCCTCGTCGACGGACAGCGTCGCGTTGCGAACCTTCAGGTCCTGAATCTGCGCGGCCACGAGCGGGTCGAGCTCTTCGGCCTGGTCCCAATCGAACTCCAGGTCCGTCCAGCCGAAGTACTTCCAGACGATGTAGTTGATCAGGTTGCGGATCCAGTTCATCCGCGGCAGCAGCCCTTCCTGCTTCGCCTCTTCCTTCGCGTTGTCGGCGGTCGCGCGGTTCATCTGGCGGATGAACGGCGTCGGCGCGGTCGAGAACGCGAAGCAGATGACACGGGCCAGCCATTCGTCGTACTCGTCCTTCAGCGCGAGCGGCTTCGTGTCGTGCGGCGCGATGCCGCCCGGAATGAAGCGGCCTTGCTTCTTCGTCTGGCCGACCGTCAGCGAATCCCACCAGATCTGGAACTGCTTGATCTGGTCGGGCTGCCACGTATCCGGCACGCCGAACAGCAGGTCAGGCACGTTGCCCTCGGTGTAGTACGAGAGCTGGTTCAGCGCGCGGCGGATCGAGATGTTGACGGTCGTGAGCACCTGTTCGACCGGGCTGTACCCGTAGATCTTGTTCGTGCGCGGGTTGCGCGGGCGGTAGATCAGCTCGTCGCGCGTGTAGTCCGTCGCCTGGATGCCCTTCAGGATCTGCTGATACGCCGGGTTCGGCGGCAGCGGTGTGCGGCCGTTCGGCAGGATGAAGCGCTTGATCGTCGCGCCGTCCATCGGCTCGAAGCCGTACCAGTCGGTGAGCGTGCCGCTCGGCGCTACGTCGCCGCCCTTCGTCTTCAGCGGATACAGCGTCGGCGCGTCGATGACGAACAGGTCCTCGAGCAGCATGCGCAGCCACTCGTCCCAGGTGTGCTCCTTGTCCGGCATCTGGAAGAAGTCGGTCAGCTGCTGGCAGCGCTCGTCGGGCTTCTTCTTCGTGTCGCGCGGCTTGAATTTCCACTTCAGCGCGGCGAGGTTGTCCTTCTCGTTCTCGATGACGAGCCGGAGGATGTCGCAGTTGTCGGCCAGCGCGCGAAGCTGCGCGAACGACACCTGCTCGTACGTCCGCGCGCGCGGGATCAGGTTTACGTTGACCGGGAAGTCGAACTGGCGGCCGCGCGTCTGGGCGCCGGGAAACTCGGTCAGCGGCGGCAACCCCGGGCCCGGCGACATCCATGCGGTCGACGTTCCCTGGATCACGTAGCGCGAGTCCGTCACGCCGTAGTTGGGCGTCTGGCCCGTGGCGCGCCCTACCATCGCGCTGTCGATGGTCGTCTTCGTGCCGCCGTCAGGCATGCCCTGCTCCTAAGTGGATTGCTTGGTCGCGGCCTTCTTCGCTTCCTCGGCCGCCGCGGCCTGCTGCTGCATGAATGCGAACAGGCCGGTGCCCGGCGCGATCTTGATCGCGTGGGCGTAGACCAGCGAGTCGCCTTTGTCCGGCGACCGCTTGATCCGCTTGATGATTTCTTCCTTCGCCTCGATCTGGATGCCGCGCGCGGTCAGCTTCCACTTCGGCGAGGTCAGGTCGGACAGCACTTCCGGGTCCGGGTAGATCGCGAGGTCGTCGCCCGTGTCCGGGTCCAGCGCCTCACGCAGCTTCCAGTACCACTCGGCGCGCGCGTTCACGAAGGCGAGCTGACCCGACTTGTCCCGCGCGTCCGAGCCCTCGGCACCATTCATCGCGACCGCCTTCATCCCGATCTTCTCGGCGAGCACGTCATAGGGCGATGTGCCGACACCGCAGATGTCGACGTTCACCGTCGCGTCATCGCGCCGGATGTTCATCACGACGGTGGCGGCCGCGTTGCCGTTCGGCGTCGCGCTGCCCGGCTCACACGTCGGCGTGTCGAAGTAGTTGTCGTAGCGCGGCGTCGCGACCGTCTTGTCGCTGCCGCCGCGCGCAATGTCGAAGCCGATCGCCGTCATCGGCGTCTTCGGCTTCTCGCGCTGCTTCCAGCGCTCCTGCGCAGCCTTCACCCACGCGCTCGGGATCACCTGGAACGCGCTGTCCTCGCGGCCCGCCGCGAAGTCGCCTTTCAGCATCTTCGAGCGCAGCGGCTCGGGCAGCGCCTGCAGCCGCGCGACGTAACTGGTGCCCGCGTAATACGGGTTGTCCGACACGCGCGCCGGGATGAACGTGCGCGACTGCGGTGTGTAGGTCTCCTCGCCGCGCTGTACCGGCGCGGGTCCGTCGACTTCGATGTGCTCGTCGCCGACCACGATGTACCAGCGCAACTCGCCGGGCGCGGCCGGCCGCGGATGGTTCGGGTCGAGCCACGGCCCGAACCATTCGTACATCCAGTCGCCTTCCGGATCGGTCGGCGGGTTTGAGCACAACAGCAGTTGGCACTTCTGATTCGGGTCTTCCGACCGCACCCACGCGGACAGGAACTGAATGAATGCGGCGGGAAAGTTCGCAGCCTCGTCGAACACCAACAGGTCGTGCGGCCGCCCCTGGTACTTCTTCAGATCCTTCTCGTGCTGCACCGAGCCGAAGCGGATGTACTGCTTCTTTCCAGCGAACTCCAGTCGCCACGCACCTTTCTGCTCGTTGAAGTCTCCACGCTCGGCGTACATATCCTTCGAGCGCTCGATCATGCTTTCGAGCTGCGGGTATTCGCGCCGGAGGATCAACGCGCGCTGGTGCCGCGTCAGCGCTTTGCCGAGCGCAAGGTCTGTCTTGCCACCACCGGCCGCGCCACCATACAGAATGATGTCGGCCGTCGAGATGTAAGCCAGCGTCTGCGGCCCGGGCAGCGGCTTCCAGTTGAAGCTGTTAAGTGCCTTCAGCTTCTGCAGCAGCGCCAGCTTCTCGGCTGGCGCCCAGCTTCGCCAGTTCGGCTTCGATGGCTGCGTCGATGTCGCCGGTATCAGCGGTGGTGGGAGTGTCGAGGCCACGGATCTTCCGGATGCCAGTGATTGCCAGCGCGGCCGCCTCGGTGATCGTCTTGATCACCTTCGGATCGGCGGCGCGCTTGACTGCTGTTTCCAGCCGTTCAAGACATGCGCGGTGCACCCGCAGTCCGCGCTCCATGTCGCGGATGTCTTCGTTCGCCGCGGCGGCGATCTGCTCCTGTGCGCACTGCGCACCTTCCTGCGTACCGCCTTGCGCACCCTGCGAACTGCCGGCCATGTGCGCATTGACGATCGCGCGCTTCGTCCCTGTCGGGTCGCGGCTCCAGCCGTTCTTCTTCGCTGCCTTACGGATCGCCGCTTCGGACAGCCCGTGCGCACCGGCGATGGTTCGCAGCGAATCGACGCCGGCGCGGTACGCACCTTCGATCGCGATCCAGTCGACGTTCTTTGCAGCCATGGGGAGGGTTCGCTTCTATCCGGCGGAACACGGCGCGCGCCGCCGGGCGTGGAAAACAAAAAGCCCGCGACCAGTTGCCTGGTGCGGGCGAATGGATCTCACCACGAGACCCGGAGGAGACACGGTAGAGCTATTCGCTCTCACGACTGGCGACCGATGGCGGCCCGACTGGGCCTCGCTACGATGTTCGGTGCCCCGCGACGGGCCCGCAGCTAACCGGTTCGCGCTCCGGCGCGATCGCCATGCGTGAAAGCGCCCGTATCGCAGGGCAAGCGCAATTACTCTTTCCAGAGGTGCCCGTTCTTTATTCGAGATACGGTCACACGCGAAACGTTGAAACGCTTAGCGATCTCAGTATTGGGACCGACAGCATTGCGAATTTCCCGCACGCTGGGCCAGTCCAACTTGGCCGCCCAATGCCTTTCTCCGATCGGTGGCACGCCACTTCCGCCAAACTTATGGCGCCCCATTGCGACCGTATCCCGATTGTTATCAGCAACGGTTCCGCTATATAAATGGCGCGGATTCACGCACAGAGAGACACCACACCGGTGGCAAGCTAGCTTGCTGGCCTCGACGACACCACACTCCTGTTGAAGCAAGATGCGATGAACACGCACGAGCTTCCCATCCCGACGCGCTACAGCATATTCAGGGGCATTCGGGCGCGCTTTTGTCGTCCACCCCATCCAGATCCAGCAACCGGTTTCGGTGATTCTTTCGATGTTGCTTTCAATGTCCATACTCGATCCTCGAATCGGAGATCATCGTCCGCAGATGATCAGAGCGGCACGCTATGGGCGCTGCACCCGGGATGCCCTTCCCGGCAGTGTGTTGAGGCGTTCGCTTCGTGTGCGCCGTCATCTGGTTAGCGAGGGTGGGTGCTCCTCAACCATCGGGCCAGTCAGATCCCATGCGGACTGTCGTGCCGCTTCTACGGGCGCCTACAGCAGCGCCTTCAGCTCGGCGATCAGCGCCTTCGCGTCGTCCGTCAGCGGCAGGCCCGGCGCGCCGGCGATCGCGCGCAGCAGCGCGTCCATGTGCTGGTGCAGCCACGCCATGAGGTTGTGCTCGCCCGTCGCGCCGGACTCGAACGCGCGGAGCGCGAGCTGTTCGACGCGGACCATCAGCGGGATCGTGGCCACGACAGCGGCGACGGCCGCAACCGGCGCGTCGTTGATCGCTTCCCCGAGCAGGTTTGCTGCGTCGGCTTCCAGCGCCGCGCCCGCGTCAGCAGCAGCACCGTCCGTCGACGGCGCGCGCGCCGCAGCGCCCGCATCGCCGTCCGCCGGCGGCGTGGACGTGGCCGCAGCCGGGGCACTGGACGGCATAGCCCCGGCGCCGGGAGAGGAGGAGTCCGCCGATGCGCCGGCCGCAGCCGTGGCACCGGTTGCTACCAACTCCCCCACCGGCGCACCTCCGGCATCCGTCGGAAATGCCGGCTCGCTCGACGACGGCGCGGCGTCGGCCGGCGCGCCTGCGGCGCCATTCGTTGCGCCATCGGCGCCTTGCGTTGCATTGAGGTCGGACATCGCCTCGTCTCCTGTCGTGGAATGAAAAAAGCCCGCGGACTCTCGTCGCGCGGGCTTTCTGGGCTGTCAGTGATCCTACGATGCCGGATACGATAAACCCGTCCGCCACATTCTCCTAATTATTTCGGCGCAAATCCTTGATAGGTAAGGCTTTCACGATTTTTTCAGGCGATCACCTCTACGTCAGGCGTCGCCACACATCGTTCTCCCGATGGCGCTCGATCCACGCACGAGGAATCGCATGCTGTTCCGGAGGGGTGAACTCGATACCGATCGCCGTATCGCCGAGTTCGACCACGATGGCGCGTAGCCATACGATCTCTACCCACATGCCGCCATAGCAGCGCATCCTCATGACCTCGACGAGATCACCCACGCGGATTTCGTCGCTCATGCGGCCACCACCTCGTCCGGCGTACACACAAGCTCGTCGCGCACGAACATCGGCGTCAGCGCGTCATACGCGCGGTTCTCCAGCGCGCGCATCTGCAGCCGGATCTGCTGCGCCGCACGCTCCAGCGTGCGCACCGGCACGCCCGTTTCGTTCGCGATGTACTTGAACGTCTTCTCCGGGTCGCGCTCGTCCTTCGGTAGCGACTGCTCGGCGACCAAGTAGCGGACGGCGTTCAGGTTCGTGAGGTTCAGCGTCGCGCGCAGCTTCTTCGACGTCCAGATGACGCCCTCCTTGCGCTGCGTGCCGCGCCCGTAGCGCACCCATACCGCGTGGCGCTCGGCCGGCGGCAGCTGGTGCAGGACGGCGGCGGTGATCATCGCGCACTGGCCGCGGACCTCCAGCGGCGACAGGCCGGAGAAGTTCACGGTGCCGTCGGCGCTGCCGTAGAGGTAGTCGAGGAACGCGGCCTGTCGCTTGTTCAGCGTGCCGATCGACTCGATGATGCGAATGAGCGTCAGCCGGAGCCCGTTCTTCTCGCGGACGGGCTCCGACATGACGAGGTAGGCGACGTGGAGAGCTTGCTGGGTGGAGCGGAAGATGGCGTCCATTGCGTGTCCGGTTGTAGGTGTTGGGATGTGGGCGGAATCTTCGATCGCCGTCAGCGGCCGCGAGGGCCCAACGGGGCATCCATGATCAGGACGGCGAGCGCGCCGTAGGCCAGCGGGACGATCCACCACCCCAGTAGCGCCACGGCGCCGGCCGCCGCAGCCAGTACTAGCATCGTCTTCACGAATCCTCCTCTCCGGTCACGCCGAGGAACCGGTAGTCGATGCCGCGCTCGCGCAGCTCGCACTGAGCGCGCATCGCGGCGTCGCGCTCCGGCTGCCGCGCGGCTGCGTGGTATTCCGCTCGACGCGTTTCCGAGAACAGCACGGTCGGCGCGCCGCTGAGCGGCGTCAGCTCAACGCCGGCCAAGCGACCGCGATACCGCTTCGGCGGCGTCCAAGGTTGGCCGCCATACGGTCCCGCGACCTGCTCGGGATGGAGTTCCGGGACGCTCTCGTGCAGCCGGCGCCAGCGGTCCAGCTCTTCGAGCTCGCGTCGCGCGACCAGTCGTTTCAGCCATTCGAACATTGCGGGTCCTCCTCCTTCGGAAGCATTTCGAGCTCGCACGTGCGGAGCGACGGGAACGTGACCTTCGCGGTAAGCGCTTGGACCATGTAAAAGTACGGATCACGCAGGACGTCCTGCAGATACTTCGCGTCGATGCGTCCGCTGCCGAGGTCAAAGATGACGTCGCGCGTGGCCTGCCTGAACATGAATTCGACGACTCCAGTCCCGCTCACGCGGTAGAACATAGTCACCGGAGCCTTACTGCAAATTTCGCGACCGCCGTCCGCCTGCGGCCACGCGCACGCGTCGACCGGGTCGTAATAGGTGTCAGCCGGCGCGCAGCCGAAGAACGCGTCGAAGTGGAAGGTCAGCCAGTTGTTCAGTCCCATTCGACACCTCGCTGTGCGGCCCATGCCTGCGTGCGCGTGATCAGGTCCGCGTACTCGCCGATCGTGATCTTTCCGCGCGCGGTCGAGCGGCGCGTGCGCCGGATCTTCCCGCCGTCGCTCACCGTCTCGGCCATGCCAAGGAATTCGAGCACCAGCTTCTCGTGCCAGTACGTCGTCGGCTGCAGCTCGCCGTCGTCGTCCGGCACTTCCTCGGCGATACGCGGCAGCACGACGCCGTGCCAGAACGCGCGCTGCGAGTCGAGCGCGTCGTGGTCCGGGCTCGTGACGATCACCATCAGCGGCTTGCCGCGGTCGATGAACGACTGCGCGTGCGCCTTCACCACCTGGACGACGGACGCCCAGACCATCGGCGAGCGCAGCATGAACGCGTGAAAGAGGCGGTCAGACATCGGCGTCTCTCCGGTGGTAGACCTGCCACTGGCCGCAAACCTTCGCGAAACCAACCAGGCCGCAGATGCGATAGTGGACAGTGGTGCCGATGGTCTCGGTCGCGACCGGAACGCGAGCGACGAAGGCGAGCGCGAACCGCTCCTGTTCCGTCAGCAGAGCATCGTCATCTTTCGATGCGGCTGACAACACGGCGCGCTCGATCGACCGCTGGAACGCCTCTTCAATCGGCTTGACCATGATCGTCCCTCCAGTCCGGCGGCAGCCCGAGCTCCAGCCGCTCGCGCGCCGCCGCCTGCATCGCTTCGATCGACGCCTGCGCGCCGAAGCTGCACGGCGCGGCCGGCGTCTTCTCCGGTTCCAGCTCGACCTCCGGTTCCTCGGGCAGCGCGCGGCCGTCGCGCCGCAGGATCGCGATCGCCTTCGGCAGCGCCTTCGACGACCGCATCGACACCGCGCGCCGGTACAGCGCCTGGCGCTTCGGGTAGCCCAGGTTCTCGGGCAGTTCCGAGAATGCGCAGCCGAGCGTCATCGCGTGCAGGATGGCGTCGAGGCAGACGCGATCGCTGAAGCGCGCCGGCGCGCCGCGCTGATAGACGTAGGTGTTGAACAGCGGCTCGACCGACTTCCATTCGGCGTCCGTCAGCGGCTCGTAGGCGGCGATCGTGCTCATGCCGACACCTGAATGAGAAACGGCTCGCGCACACCGGCCGAGAAGCGCTGAGCCGCGCACAACGCAGTCCTGACACGCTGCTCGGGGTCCATTCCTGCCGTGCTGTACAGCGAACCGAGCGCGATTTCTTCGCCGCATCCGCACGCGTCGAAGTTCAGCGCGCCCTCGCCGATCTGGTAGTCGCCCTCGACGCGAAAGATGCGGCCACGGTATGCGCACAGGAATGTGCCGGCCGCCTCGCGCTCGTTCTCGCGAATCGCATAGCCGCCTTCCTTCAGGCATTTGCGCACGGCGTCGACGAACGTCGTGCACATGAACGCGAACGTATCGACGTCGTCGGGCTGCTCGGGAACCTTCAGGCTGTGGCCGAGCAACTGCCCCATCCGGAAGGATGTGGTGAAGCCGATCAGGTACGGTCCCACCCGATATATCTTCGGGTCAGCACGCTCCCAAAGAGTCAAGCCAGCCACGCCCGCCGAGTCGGCGCCCATGTACACGCGGTCAGCGTGCCGCAACGCCACGATGCAGGTCATGACGCCTCCTTCGGCACCGCGCGGTAGTAGGCGACGTGCAGGCCATCGCACGCCTCGGCGGTCGTCCAGTCGAAGCCGTTCACCTCGCCGAGCGCAGTCCAGAACGCCTCGGCCCCCTCGGTGCGGTTCCAGCAAACCTCGCCACCGCGCTGCACGACGAGCAGCGCCGGCGGGTTGCATTGCAGGGTGAACAGCTCGTACTCGGCCGGCGACATGATGTAGAGGCGCTTGTGCATCACGCAGCCTCCTTCATGCGGGCCGCGTGCAGCCGCGCGCGCAGCAGGACGAAGCCGATGAGCCAGCACGCAGCCAGCCAACGATCGCCGAACCATGCGAAAGCGCAGACGATCACGAAATTCGAAAGAGTGCCGTACACCTCCCGCAGAGCGCTTTCCCTCGGGGTGTCTTTGACATCGGAGAGCATCCCGACGAGCAGGAAGCAGATCGCCAGCGGCCAACCGATCAGCAGCAGCACGTTGCGCGCGCCGTCTAGACCCGTCACGCGCCAGAGATAGAAGCAACCGCCCATCAGCGCGTCGAGCGCCAGCATGTTGAACCATCGTTTCACTTCGACACCTCCAGTAAGCCGCGCTCCATCAGCGCGATGTAGGTCTTCGCCACCATCTCCATCTCGAACGCGCGGCGCTCGGCTTTCGGCAGCACGCCGCCCTGGTCGAGCAGCGCGTGACAGCCGCGGACGCCGGGCCGGTCGCAGCAGAGCGCGGCGAGCGCAGCGTCGCTCGCCTTCAGGCCGCCGCCCTTGCCGTAGTTCGCATGCGCCGCCTGCGTGTGGCCTTCGATGCCGCACTGCATGCACGGCAGCATCGTGACGGCGCGGCGCAGGCGTTCGCTGCGAAAGGTGAGCAGTTTCGGGATGCCGATCAGGCGCGCAGTCATCGGTACCACCTGTACTTCAGCTTCCGCGCGCGGCGCATGCTCGCGGTGCGCTGGACCGGGCGCCGGCGATAGCGCAGCGCGCGCGTCGCGGCCCACCGGTTCGCGGGCGGAATCACGAGGCACGTCGGCGCGATAGCGCACTCGTCCCACCAGACCAAGTCGAACGTCCGGCCATCGAAGGGAACTGTCACCACGGCCACCCCGCTTTCGGCGCCTCGGCGACCGGCAGGAACTCGCGCACGAGGAAGTGCCCAAAGCCGAACGGGATCCGCCACTCGCGCGCGACCAGCACTTCGCCGCGCGATTCCTCGCAGTACTGCGGCAGTTCGAACACGCCTTGGTTGAGCAGCACAGGCTGCCGCGGCTGAAGTGCTGGGCCACCCTGCTTCGTGTAGACGCCGTCGACGCCAAGCTGGATCACGAATCCGCTCATGCCGGCACCTCGTCTTTGACGTCGTCGGTCACGGGCACGCCGCTGATCGGGCGCAGCTCGTCATCGAAGACGTTCACCATCGTCGAACGTCCGACGCTCAATGGCTCAAGAATCCATCCAGTCAGCGGCGCCGACGAAATCACTGTCCATACCCAGCGCCCGTCCTCCATCCACCCCTGTTTCGTAACCTCGACAATTCGACCGATGTTTTCCTGAAAGTCGGATGCAACGAGGTACGCCAGATCACCAGGTTTGCAGTTCACGTTCCCTCCCCGCGCGCCGCCGCGCAGCGCTGACACACTTCGAATTCGCCGCGCTCGAGCAGCCCGGCCGGCCCGACTTCAAACCGGGTGTGGCCGCAGGCCGTCGACACCGGCGTCACCAACTGCGGCACGCCGTCGATCGAAACCGCGCGCGGCGCCTCGCGCCGGAACCAGTGCGCGCGCCGGCCGAACGCGGCGAGCACCGCGTATCCTTCGCGCCACTGCAGTGCGACCGGGCGTCCGGCCGGAACGTCGGCAATGCGGCCGTCCATGATCAGGCGCTCCATCAGGCAGCCTTCTGGCTCACCTGAGCCATTGCTACGTGGAACGGGTTATCGCCATCGCGCCGCGCGCGCAGCGCCGCCTGGTACTTCGCGTTTGCAGCTCGCTTCGTCATGCGGGGCGGCTTGGCTTCATCGTCTTCAGCGCCCAGCGCCCACTTCGGCAGCAAGCAACCGCGATCCGAAACACGCGACCAGCCGGCGATGAAGAACTTCACACCGTGTCCCATGCGCAGGAGCTCACGAACACGCGCGAGCGATCCGCCGGTGAGCTCGGCCAGTTGGTGTGGCGTAAGCGGCCGCCCTTTCCCCAACTCGGCGACGATCAAACCCTCCAACCACCGAAAGTGCGACCGCGCGGCGCCACCGCGGCGTGAGAGTTTCAGGTCGGTCATGCGCTGACGTATCGCATTTACCGACCGATTCGGAAGACGATGCGCCAAAGCCTTCGTCGTCTGGTCGCTTGCCCATATCTCGCGCACGATCGCGTCCTCCTCAGGTGTCCATGGCACGCCCATCAAACGCCCTCCTGCTTCAGGCCGAGGTGCAGGATCGCCAGCGCGTCAGCCGTATCGTCTTCGTCGGCGCCGACCTTGAACCCGCGCTTGCGCGCCTCGGCAATCATTGCGTCCTTGTTCGCGTTGCCGCGCCCCGTCCACACCTTCTTCACCGTGCCGACCGACACCGGCACCAAGCGCACGCGCTGCACGTCGCACCACGCTTCGAGGTGCGCGAGAAAGCCGCCGTACACGTGCGCGGCGATAACGTTCGGCCGCTCGCGCGGGCCGTGCGCGCTGACGTGCTCGTAGTAGATGGCGTGGATCTCGCCGGCGGCCGCGTAGTGGTTGCCGAGCATCGCGCGGAACTTCAGCCAACGCTGGCCGGGGCCGTCCTTCGCACGCGCCGCGAGGTTCTTCGTGCCGTACGTCACGTCGGCGCCGCGCGCCAGCGCCCAGCCGCAGCTCGTGCCGAGGTCCAGCGCGAGGATGTTCAAGGTCGGCGCGCGCACAGGCGTCGGCGCGACGTCAAATTCGGTCGTGATCATTCGCAGCCTTCCTCCCGCGGTTGCCGCGGCTTTTGACGCGGCGTCGGCACATATCCCATCGGGAGATCACCGAACATCGCCTTCTCGTGAACAAACGACAGGTACGCGGTGCCTAGCGCGCCGTTGCGCTGCTTCGCGATGATTGCCTCGGCGATGCCGGCCTCCGACGAGTTCTCGTGGTAGACCTCGTCGCGGTAGACGAAGATGATCGTGTCCGCGTCCTGCTCGAGCGCGCCGGAGTCGCGCAGGTCGGACATCAGCGGGCGCTTGTTCGGGCGCTGCTCAAGGCCGCGGTTCAGTTGCGACAGCGCGATCACCGGCACATCGAGCTGCTTCGCGAGCGCTTTCAGGCCAGCCGAGTAGCTGCCGATGCGCAAGTCGTGGCGCTCGTCCGGACCGCCCGTCATCAGCTGCAGGTAGTCGACGATGATCAGCTTCAGGCCGACCTTCCGCTTCACCGCGCGGCTGCGGCTCGCAACCTCGGGCAGCGACAAGCCTGCGCTGTCGTCGATCATGAGCGGCATCTCGGAGATCACCTGCACCGCGTGCGTGAGTTTCGGCCAGTCCGCATCGGTCATCCGCGATCCGTTGCGGACCAGATGCAGCGGCAGGTCGCCATGCCGCGCAATCGCGCGCTGCATCAGTTGCTTGCCGGGCATCTCGAGCGAGAACATCGCGACGGCTCCCTCGTGCCCGGCGACATGCTCGCCGATCGCCATCGCCAGAGCCGTCTTACCCATCGAGGGGCGCCCGGCGATGATGATCAGGTCGCCACCGTTGATTCCGCCGCCGAGCTTGAAGTCGAGGTCGCTAAGGCCCGTCGAGATCGCGACGGGCGCGGCGCCGTGGTATTCCTGGTCGAGGCGCTGAACCACCTCCGTCAGGTATTCACCGACGCCCTTCGGGCCGTCAGTGCGGCCATCGGACAGCGGCTCGAACTTCTGCTGAGCGAAGGCGATAAGCTCGTCGACGCTTTTCCCGTTCCGGTTGAAAACCTCGGCCTGCACCTCGTCAGCCGCCGCGATGAGCTGGCGCATCTTCGCGCGGTCGATGACGATCTGCGCGTACCGCGCGATGTTGGCGGAGCCTGGCGTGTGCTGCACCAGCGAGTTCAGATACGGCAGGCCGTCCGTCTTTTCGAGGTGGCCGCTCGATCCAAGCCATTCGAACACCATCATGACGTCAGCTGATCGGCCGCTGACGATCAGCTTCGTGATCCCTTCGAAGATGATCCTGTGCTCGTATCGGAAGAAGTGTTCGGCGCGCAGCTCGCCGATCCGGTCAATCGCATCGTTGTCGAGCATCAGCGCGCCCAACACCGACTGCTCCATTTCGATGCTCTGCGGCACGGCGCGCACGCCGTCCTCGAAGTACTGGTCGGTGGCGTTCATGCTGCATCCTCGACGGCGTCAAACAGCGACGGCATCGCAAATTGCCGCTCGGCCGCTTTCAGGTAATGCACCTGATCCATGAAGTAAGTCGGATTGAGCTCCGATCCGCCGCCGCGCCGTCCCTTCAGGATCGCGCGGTACGGCACGGTGCCGAGTCCGCAGAACGGGTCATACACGAGCTCGTCGGGGTTGCTGTAGCGCTCGATCAGGCGATCAACGATGTCGAACTGCAGCGGGCAGACATGCTTCTCGACTGCTCTCTTGGCCTGCTCGCCGTTGAGCGTCAGCATGCGCGTGACGTCATGCCAGATGTCCGGGTGATGCGAGCCGGGTGCGAGGCTCATGAACGTTGACGGCAGCGCGCCGCGAGCCTGAAGTTCCTCACCGATCTTGACGTGGAACTCATAGTCGTACACGTTCGCGAGCGTGTACTTCGTGAACAGGCTCGCGAGCTGATCAGGTCCGAGCGCCGCGAGTTCTTCGGCGGTCAGCAGCCGGTCGCCGCTCGAGCGCCAGAAAGCGTGCGCATCGATCTGCCAGCGCGCCAAGCTGTACTCGTCCTTCGACTTGCGGATCGGCACGTCGGCGTATCCCTTCGTGCGGTCGGTTTGTGGTTTGTGGAACAGCAACACGTATTCAGGCGAGCCGACGGACATCTTCGAGCCGTCCTTGCACATCTCGGTGTAGCCGAGGCGGTACGTCTGGTTGTTCTCGCGCACGACGTCGGTGTTGACGGTGATCATCCCGCAGTAGTCGAAGCCGTGCTTGCGGCCGTGGAATAACGCCTCGGCGTGGAACGGGCTGACCGTTGGGATGCCGGCGCCGGTTACGTTGCCGAACAAGATGCGGTCTTTCACGTGGCAGGCGTAGATGCGGCCCGGCTTCAGGATGCGCAGCAGCTGCGGCGTCAGGAAGTCCATCTGCTGCCAGAAGTGGTCGTTGTCTTCGGTGTGTCCGAAGTCGTTGTAACTCGGCGAATACTCGTAGTGGTTCGCGAATGGGATCGATGTCACGATCAGGTCGACGTGGTTGTCCGGCAGCTGACTTGCCTCTTCCACGCAGTCGTTGTTCGCGACTGAAAATCGATCTCCGACCACTTCGATACGCTCGACGCCGATTGAGCGCGCGAGCGTCTCCTGCATCGCGAGCTGGTTGAGTCCGTACTTGCGAATGATCTCGGTCATCTTCTGCACCATCTGGTCGTGTTGCGCCCACTTCTGCTGCAGCGTTCGCAGCACCTCTCGCTCGGCCTCGCTGTACACGATGTCAATGCGCACGCGGTGCGGCTGCTGGAAGCGTTGAACGCGGTGGATTGCCTGGATGAAGTCGTTGAACTTGAAGCTGATGCCCGCGAAGATCTCGCGATGGCAGTGCCGCTGGAAGTTGCAGCCCGAGCCAGCAATGACCGGCTTCGTCGATAGAAGGCGGTACGCGCCGTGGCCGAAGTCGACGATCCGCTGCTCGCGCTCGTCGAGGTCCTGCGTGCCCCATACGCTGACGGCATCCGGCAACGCATCCTGTATCGCATGGCGCTCCGTCTCAAGGTCGTGCCAGATAACGAAGTGATCAGCAGGATCAGCGTCGACGATCTCCGTCACCTTCGCGATGCGTGCCGGCAGGCTATCGCGCTTCTCGGCTGCAGCCGCGCTCAGACCGAGCGCCGGATCCTGGAACATCAGCACCTGGCCGTCGCGGTCTGTGCCAGCCTTCGCGTAGTCGGTCGGCACCTCGTGGTACCGCACGTCAAGTTCTGGCAGCGCATAGCCTTCGTCGCTGTAGCCAAGGTCACTCGGACGCTGGATGAACACCGCCCAGCTTGCGACCCACAGCCAGAATTCCTCTTCCTTGTGCGGGTACAGCGTCAGGTTCCCGGCCTTCTCGCTGTCGCGCTGGAAAAAGCGCGTGAGTGCCTGACCGCTGTCCATCACGCCGAGAAACGCCGCGTAGTGGATCAGCTCCTTGAAGCGGTTGGGACTCGGAGTGGCCGTGTTGACGAATTTGAACTCGACGCCATCGAACAGCGGGAGGAATTCCTGAAACGTCTTGCTCCCGTAGCTACGCAGGATGCTCGCCTCGTCGAGGCTAGCCGCACCGAAGAGGCTCGGCGTCACCTTGCCGTCG
The DNA here is from genome assembly GCF_002563755.1 of Burkholderia sp. JKS000303. NCBI lineage: Bacteria > Pseudomonadati > Pseudomonadota > Betaproteobacteria > Burkholderiales > Burkholderiaceae > Burkholderia > Burkholderia sp. JKS000303. The sequence continues at coordinate 3,056,752 of NZ_PDBZ01000001.1, read as the reverse complement.
CGAACGGATTCGTAGTTCGTCAGGTAGACCTCGCGCTCGTCGCCTATCTCGCTGTCTGAGCGGATGAACCGCACCGGCACACTGCATTCGCCGGTGAAATGCTCGGCAGCCTGCCCGATGAATTCGTGCCGCACACCGAGCGGCATCACGATGCCGCGCAGGCATGACCGATGCTTGCCGATCAGGCGCATAAGCTCGAGCTGCGTCGCTGTCTTGTGCAGGCCGAACGAGGCAAACACGGCACGCCGGCCGCCCTTCAACGCCCAGCGCACGATGTCGCGCGTGTGCGGCTTGAGCCTCGGGTTGATCTCGTCGGGCAACACGTCGAACCCTTCGAACTTCGCCATACGGATCTTCTGGCGCAGGAACGCGGTATAGCGGTTGTCGTTCACGCTGCCTCCCTTCCGTGCTCGCGTTGGGCTTGCAGGCCTTGCGTGGTCAGTTCACACGTGCCATCCGGTCGCATGAACCAGAGCTTGAACCAGCACCCCTCGATCGACTTCCGGAACGCCGCGCGCCAGTCCTTGTATCGCTTCGCTCCCGGCGATGTGTATCGGGCTTTGAACACGAGCCAGTGCAGTTGCAAAAACTCGCGGGGAATACCGACGCGGGCGATGTACGCAAAGACCGGATCAGCAGGCGGGATAGGCTTTTCGCCCTTGGCCTTGCAGTCGGCGAGAAACGTCTGCAATGCGATGGTCGGCTTGCGCTCGCGTTTCTGCTTCGTGCCGCCGTCACCGAGCAAATCACCCGCATCAGACTCGTTGCCCCCCGAAAGGGGGGTATGGGGGGAATTGTTCCCTTCCAGTTCCTTTCCTTTCCCTTCCTTTCCCTTCCCTTCCTTTCCCTTCCCCTGAGCACGCGTGTTTGACGCGTCATCGACGCGTGAATCACGCGTGGGGGCACGCGTCGAAACGCCCGTCAGATCAAGGTCAGCGGGAGGCGGAGGCAGGTCGGACGGCGTTTCCCGGTTGTTGATGACCTGGTGCTTCGTGAAGGTCGGGATGAGGCCGATTTCCTCACCCGTTTCCGACGCGTACTTCACGACAAATCCACGCGTGATTAACGCGTCAAGCACGCGTGAAAAGTCGACTTCATCGTGAGGTAGTACGGCAAGTTTCAGGGTGCGCGGGCGCCATTTGAAGCGGCCCTCGCGGTCAGCGCATGTGAACAGGCCGATGAATGCGACGCGAAGCGGGAGGCCTGTCTCCTGTTCGGCTTCGAACAGATCCTCGTGCGTGAAGAGCTCAGGCTTCACGGTCCTAATTCGCCCCATGGCACCCGTCCTGACTGCAAGATGTGGCGTAGGCCCGAAGCTGCACGAGTGCGTCGCCGGCCATCCAGCGGGCCGCCTCGAGCGTTGTTGCTGCGCAGATTCGATGAAGGATTTCCGACACCTCGGCGAGCCGCGGGTCGGCGATTGGATACACGTCGCGCGTCAGCTTCAGCTCGGCAATGCGTTGCTCGAGCGCACGCCCGGTCGCGGTCTGGGATTTCATGCTGCCCTCTTCACGGTGCCCATCGCGAGCGCCTGAGCCTGAATTCGCTCGAGCGCTGCGGATGCCTTCGTGAGTACGTCGGCGGCCGACTGGATCGTCTCGGTCAGCTTCACGACGTCGTCTTCCGGTGCCTTCCGGTCCGGCCGCGCGTGCATCGTTTCGTCGCACGCGTACTCCAGCGGCTCGTAGCTGTTGCAGAAGCGCATCAGCGCGATCACCTGGCCGAAGCGCAGGCTCTCGTCGCCCTTCGGGTTCAGGCACGTCTTCAACTTCGCGTATGCGCTCTCGGGTTTCATGTCCGGCCAGAGGAACGATGCGACTTCCTTGATCGTCTTCCCGCTGTTCGAGACCATGAGCTGAAGCGCCTCATGCTCGTCTTCGTAGAACAATTTGGTCTGCATCCAGATAGCGCCGAAGCGCCCCCCGCTTGGTTTTGTCGGATGCCGCACCCCGTCTTTCCCCTTGCTCCCCATATAGTTAGGGGTTCCTAGGGTTTCTCGTTGCGGCCCAAAAAAAGGACCATGAGGTCCGTGAACTACGCGAAGGAAGCCGCATGCACCACGACCACCCCGCCCCCGGACTTTCGAAGAACCGCCCGCACAACGCGGACGGTTCAGGCGTAAAAAAGCCCCGCCCTAGAGCGGGGCGAACCAACGCGCACGGGGTTTGCGCGAGGAGACCACTGGTGCTCGCAGCGCATGCGCGCCGCAGAGAATTCGATGCGTTGTCAGGTCACGGTTTCGCCCGCTTTTCGATTGGCGTCACCCTCCGCAGTCGGTTCGAGCGCGAGTTCGCCATGCCACCTCTGGATCGCGAGCAACGTTCCCGACTTGCATTCCGACTTACCGCGGAGGATCCGATTGACTGTCGGCTGCGACGTGCCAAGCCGCTCAGCGATTGCGATCTCGCTGAGCTTGGTCTTGGCCTTGATATCGGCCAGCAGTTGAGTAGGTGTCGACGTGTCCATGCACTGCATTCTATACACGGTTGAATAGATGTCAATGCGCAAATGAATGTGTCTTTGACCGATCCTATGCACGCTCGCATAGTCCGGGCCATGAACGAGACTACCGATAGAGGATTCGGTGACCGCTTGGACGAGCTGATGCAGGCGCACTCGCTGTTTAGCGGCACCAGAGGTCAGAGCGCACTTTCCCGTGCGTCTGGCGTCCCGCAGCCGACGATCAGCCGATTGCTCAAGAAATCCAGCGCGCCGGAGATGGAAACCGTCGTGAAGTTGGCGCGCCCGTTCGGCGTTACCTGTGAATGGCTGCTCACTGAGCGCGGCCCGAAGTACGTTGCAGACAACGTCATCATCGACCGAGACGGCAGAACAACGCTGGTCGAGGCGAAATGGCGTGACCCCACGGCAAATTCAGGAAATACTGAAGAGGTCGTAAACCCCAGTTCTCCGGATTCATCCCTCAGAGTAAATAATGATCTCCAACAGATCGCGCAACGGTTCGCTGACGAGTTGCTGGCGGCCGTCGCCGAGGGGCGCGTAACGGAAGAGACGCTGAATGCTCTGATCAGCGTTTTCAGGCTTGGGGTTACCGTTGAATCGCGCGGCACCGAACATCTCAGCATGACGCCGAGAGCACGACGTGGATCACGGAAACGGGGAACCGGCACATGACAATGTCGTGGTGCTGGCTGATTATCGGCGCGGGCGAGAGCCGCCGCGCGAGCGAGCCGCCGCGCCACCGTCGCGCTTTGACGATGGCGCGACGCATCTGTACATCGACTTGAAAGGAAACAAAATCGATTTCGGGCTGGTGGAGGTCAACGAGCACAACGCCTTCTCTCTCCTGGAACCGTGGATCATTTTGGGATCGAAGCTGCTGCGGTTTTGCTCCGAATAAAAAGCAGTTTGACCAGGGGACCAACGTGGGAAAGATCAAAAGCCCATCCGGCGCGCGGCGCCGGTTCCTGTTACTTCTCGCCACTGTCGCCGCCCTTCCCTCGTGCGCGACCGTCGACAGCCTTCAACCCGGTAGCGGCCGCAAGTTTCTCGTGCAGGGAAAGACATACGACGAGATCTGGAAGGCGGCGGTCCGCAGCATGAGCCGGAATCTCACGATCGTGGAGAGCGACAAGGCCCGCGGCTTGATCCGGTCCGAGGCACGAGCCGGCATTGCCACATGGGGTGAGGTCGTGGGCGTTTTCATTTCGCCGAACCGGCCAGGTGCGCCCGTGTACACGGTCGAAGTCGAAAGCCTGAAGCGGTCCATGGTCCAGATCACAGGACAAGACTGGGAAACCGCGATCGTCACAAGCATCCAGGCCGAACTCGATATGTAACTCCGGAGACCGTGATGGCGTTTATCTGGGAAACCGTCCGCGTTTGGTTAAAGCGCGCTTTCGGAGCGTCCGAGAAACGATTTCACGACGAATTGATGTCGAGCAACGTGCCTGTGGCACACTCGGCTGATCCAGTTCGACCACCGCTTCCCTATTGGGAGCGAATTGACCTTCACGCTGGATTGCACTATTCCGAGCGTCCGGCTTATCTCAACGACCTCACGCAGGAAGAGTTCGAGCAATTGTTGCCAATTGCAATCCAAGCTTTTGGCGGCCACGTCCCGCGCGTCGCTGAATACCGTCACATCAGTCTCAGCTCAGGGATGGTTACGGAAGTCGCAATACGAATGCTGGAGTTCCACATGTACACAGTCCGGAAGCTTCAGGAATGGCGCGAATCTGATGTTGTCCAGGGCTTCGAGATCGTCCATGCGAGAGATTCGTGCGGGTTCTGCAAGACATTCCCTCGCGGCCCATACCACCTTGACGACGGCCCCGAGGTTCCATTGAAAGGTTGCACCCACAAACTCGGGTGTCGCTGCACCATCATTCCGAAAGTCTCAGACTCGCAGACGGCCGACCACCACAAGCCGCATCGATAACCCGCGCATCACCCTCAAGACCTAGCCCCGCCCCGAGCGGGGCTTTTTTCATCTGATTCCGCGTCAGTGGGCTTTTTTCACGCCCGGACGTTGCCCGCGAAAATCTATTCATTCACGCATTGACATTTCTATTCGTTGACGTATAGTTCAGTCCAACGAGGGAGGCAAACCACCTCCACAGATCAGCAGGAGCCGGCCATGAAGCACATCGCAATCGTCCTTCTCGTTCTCGCCGTTGCAGCGGTCATCGGCAGCGTCGTGAACCGCGAGCTGCATGCCGTGGCCGACCAGATTCACGCCGCGATCGTCGCGACGCAGCCGCGCTGATCAACGCAACCACGAAGGGGAACGACGATGAACGCACTGATTCGCACCGATAAGCCGCAAGCCGAACGTCTCTTCTGGCAGATGAACAAGACGGAACTGCGCCAGTACATCGACGGCCATCACGCCGCGCAACAGTTCGACGCCGACTTCGAAAACGCCTGCCGCGTGTTCAACGAGCGTTTCGCCGACGTTACCCGTGAGCGCGTCGAGTCGATCGCTCTTGAGCATCTTCTGGAAATTCCGGGCGTATCGCAGCGCGACGCAGAAGATGCGGCCGATCGGATCGCGCGTCGCGTCGAGACCATCGCGAAGACGGCCCGCGCCTAACCCCTCCCGCTACAGGAGAAAGACGATGCACCCCGATCTGCTTTCCGCACTGAAGCACGCTCACGCCGACGCGTACCAGCGCGACGACCACGTGCAGATGAACGCCGCCGCGCGAGCGATCAGCTACGCGGCATCGGGCGAGCGCGAGCTCGCGCAGCAGCTGGCCGAGCAGCACGGCCTGATCGCGGCCGAGGCCTGACGTGAACGCGATCGCTTCGTACCAGCGCGGGTGGAACGACCGGATGCTCGGCCGCCCGTTCGCGCCCTGCAGTGTGTTCGATACCGCCTACCGCGCCGGGTACGCCGACGCGCGCGGCGCCTGAATGTCGAGGTGTGACATGCGAGTCACGAAAGCATCCCATCGAGCGGCCCGAAAGAGCCTGGACGGACACATCCGATTCCTCGGCTTCGACGGTCGCACGTACCAGGTGCTGACGCTGCACGACCTGCCGCAGTGCCGGGCCATGCGCATCGAAGCCGCGTACAGCGGCGGCCGAATGGTGCGGCCGCGCTGATCCACCAACCGCCGTCCAACTGGAGAAACACCTTGAGCGCTGTGCAACACGCAAACGTCGAGGAACGCGTCAAGAAGATCGTCGCCGATCAGTTCGCCATCGACGTCTCCGAAGTGCGAAACGAAGCGCACATCGTGAATGACCTCGGCGCCGACAGACTCGACGCGCTCTTGATCGTGATGAGCGTCGAAGACGAGTTCGGCATCGAGATCACGGAGGACCAGGAGGAAAGGCTGCAGACCGTCCAGCAGGTGATCAACCACGTGCAGTCGTTGTAACGCGCGGCCGCGCCGCGCAGCAGTACCCGCTGTTCCACTAGACCGAGAGGCAGACATGAATACCGCTACCACCGCCCCGCACATTCCCGTGCAGGAAGTCGAATCGTCGCAGATCCACGCGATCGGCCACGACCCCGCGACGAACACGCTCGCGATCCGCTTCAAGAACCGCACCTCCGGCGCACCGACGTCGCTGTACCACTACGCGAACTTCAGCGTCGAGGACTTCGAAGCGCTCAAGGCGGCCGAGTCGATCGGCTCGCACTTCGGCAAGCACATCAAGCCGTACGACAAGAAGCACCCGTACACGAAGGTCGAAGACGCGCCGGCCGCCACCTGACGCACGCCGAGCACCCGGGCGGAAGTTGCAGGCCCGGGCCGTCGCGGACGCCGGGCGTGTCCGCCAGCCGCCGCCAACGAAGCGCGGCGCCGGACGAGGGTAACCGGCACCTTCAGCGGATGGCCTCCGCAGCTACGAACGTGCACCGAGCCAGCGGCGTTTTCCTAGCCGGCAACCGGATCTACGCGCAGCCAAAGCGTGGAGCCGCCGGCGGGCGGCGCAGTGAGGGCCATCCCCTGAGGGTCGAGCGACACAACGACTCCAACCACCACAGGCAACCGAGGTGTGACATGAAAGTGCAGATCAAGGGTTTCATTTTTGCCGAGCGGCTTCACAACACATCGTTGATGTTCTCGTTCGCGCAATACGACGTGACGAAGTACGACGAGAAGGTGGTCATGGTCGCGCCGCACGAATTCGAAGTCGAAGTCCCCGACGACCTCGACCTGCGCGTGGGGATCGTCGCGAACCTCGAGCGCAAAAAGAAGGAGCTGCAGGCCGAGTTCAACGCCCGCGTTACCGACATCAACGCGCAGATCCAGTCTCTGCTTGCGATCGAGAACGGGGCGACGTCGTGAGCCCGATGGCCCTCCGCCCCTCCCTGCGCCGGTACGCCGCGCACCTGAACCGCCGGCAGCGCCGCGCGTGGATGATCGCGCGCCTGACGCGCACGCCGCGCGTGCCGATCAGCGCCGGCTGGATGCCGCGAGCGGTAGCCCGCACTTACGCCTACGTGAAGGTGGCCTGATGAACACGACGAATCACTCGCCAGGCCCGTGGGAATGGGTCGGCAACTGCCTGGAAAGCAGAGCGCCGGGCCACTACGAATCGGTGCTTGAGGCGAAGGTCAGCTGCTGCAAGTTCTGCTACGGCGGCACCGTCGAACTCACGATCAGCGACGCTGACAGGCAGCTGATGGAAGCATGCCCCGACCTGGCAATGGTCCTCGAAATCATCGCCGCCGACGACGATGCGGCGCGCCGCGAGCGGCGCCAGCCGCTGCTCACGAGCGGCGTGCGGATGGCGCTCGACGCGGCGCTCATCAAGGCCGGGCGCATGCAGATCGAACGGCCGATGGGAGGTGCGTGATGAGCATGAAGAACAACCGCTTCTATCGCGAACCGCGACCCGCGTCGCTTCTACCGCCGGCCGCCTGCGGCGAACTCGCCGAACAAGCGATCGGCGATTACGTGAAGGCATGCGGCGCGTTCGGCGACGCCGCCGCGATCCCGAAGGTGCTGGAGATGCTGATCAGCAAGGCGGCGCTCGGCGCGGTGACTGTGAGCGACCCGCTCGTCACGCAGCAGATCCTGTTCCGCACGATGCTGACCATCGAAGCGCTCGCGCTGCAGCAGCCCCGGAGGGCTTCGTGATGCGCTGGCTCGACCGACTTCACGCCAAACACCCTCGCTTGACGATGGCCGCCGCGATCCTGATCGTGTTCGCCGCGCTCTACGTCGCCAGCGAGATCGACCACACGAACTCGGACCTGCTCCGGTGGCAGCTCGCCGCCGCGCGCACGGCCTGACGCACACGGAGCTACGTATGCAAACCGCAACCATGGCCGACGTCGTCGACGTCGAACTCGCCGGAACCGAAGCCACCGAGCCGCGCAACGCGCAGCCACCGGCCGTCGCGCATCCATCAGCGCCCGCGCCGCAGCGCACCGCGCTCGCAACCGCGACGCCTGGCGATCTGCTGCGAATCGCGGTCGAGAACAACGCCGACCTCGACCGCCTTGAAAAGCTGATGCAGCTGCAGGAGCGCTGGGAAGCCAACGAGGCACGCAAAGCGTTCGTCACCGCGATGGCCGCGTTCAAGCGCGAGCCGGTCGAGATCTACAAACGCAAGCAGGTCGGCTACACGACACGCGATGGCGACTTCGTCGGCTACAAGCACGCCGAACTGTCGGACGTGACCGCCGCTATCGCGCCGGCGATGGCGAAGCACGGTCTGTCGTTCGACTGGGACATCCACCAGGGCAACGGCACGATCACCGTCGACTGCGTCGTGACGCACGTCATGGGCCATTCGAAGATGGTGACGATGAGCGGCGCGCCGGACAACAGCGGCAAGAAGAACGCAATCCAGCAGGCCGCCAGCACGATCACCTACCTCCAGCGCTACACGCTGCTCGCAGCGACCGGCATGTCGACGAAGGATGAAGACGACGACGGCGCCGGCGGCGCGGACGGGCAGCCGGGCGCCGGCACGCAGGGTGAAGAAGTCGGCACTCCCAGAAAGGACAAAGAGCAGCGCGGCGGCCGCGCTGCTCCCGCGCGCCAACAGCAGGCCAGCGGCGAGCAGCCCGCGTTCTATGACCAGAAGAAGTTCGTCGCCAACAAGGACCAGTGGCGAGAGACGGTGAAGTCGGGGCGCAAAAGCCCGGCCGCGCTGATCGCCTTCATCGAGTCCCGCGGCGCCCCCCTCACCGAAGACCAGAAGCTGACCATCGACAGCTGGAGCCATGAAAATGACTGAACGTACCGTCCAAGAACTCGTGCAGGGCACGCCAGAGTGGGAAGAGTTCCGCCTCCTCCACTTCGGCGCGAGCGAAGCTGCGGCCATGCTCGGCCTTTCCACGAAGATGAAGCGCAACGAGCTGCTGCACATGAAGAAGACCGGCACGCCGAAGGAATTCAGCGACTGGGTGCAGGAGCACATCCTCGATCACGGCCACGAAGTCGAAGCGCTCGCGCGGCCGCTCGTCGAGGAAATGATCGGCGAGGAGTTGTACCCGGTCACCTACTCGCTCGGCCGGATGTCGGCGTCGTGCGACGGCCTGACGATGGGCGACCACGTCGCGTTCGAGCATAAGCAGTGGAACGAGGCGCTGGCCGCGTCGATCGAGGCCGGCGAACTCCCCGAGGAGCACTGGCCGCAGGCGCAGCAGGTGCTGATGGTGACCGGCGCCGACCGCCTGATCTTCGTCTGCTCGGACGGCACGCCGGATCGGTTCGTGTCGATCGAGATCGCGCCCGACGAAGCCTGGTTCGACCGCATCCGCGCCGGCTGGGCCCAGTTCCAGAAAGACCTCGCCGCGTACGAGCCGCGCGATATCCGCGAAGCGCCGAAGGCCGACGCGATCATGAGCCTGCCGACGCTGGCCGTGCAGATCCGCGGCGAAGTCGTCGCGAGCAACCTGCCCGGCTTCAAGGCGGCGGCCGACAAATTCATCGCGTCGATCAAGACCGACCTGCAGACCGACGAGGACTTCGCGAACGCCGATGCGACGGTGAAGTTCTGCGAGAAGGCTGAGAAGGAGCTCGAAGTCGCGAAGAACGCCGCGATCAGCCAGACGGCCAGCATCGACGAGCTGATGCGCACGCTCGACCACATCCGCACGCAGCTCCGCGAGAAGCGCCTGGCGCTCGACAAGCTCGTCACGAAGCGCAAGGGCGAGATCAAGGACGCGATCGTGGCCGACGGCCGCAAGGCATACGCCGACCACGTCGCAGCGCTGAACGCCGAGCTCATCGACGTATCGCTCGCACTGCCGGCACCGGACTTCGTCACGGCCGCGAAGAACAAGCGCACGCTCGCCAGCCTGCACGAAGCGATCGACACCGCAGTCGCGAACGGCAAGATCGCCGCCGACGCCGCCGCGCGCGAGCTGCGCGCGAAGCTCGACTGGTACCGCACGCACGCCGGCGAGCACGCGTTCCTTTTCCGCGACCTGCAGCAGCTCATCCAGAAGCCGGCCGACGACTTCCAGCTCGCGGTGAACGCGCGCATCGACGAGCACAAGCGGCAGGAAGCCGCGAAGGAAGAACAGCGCAAGGCAGACGAAGCAGCGGCCGCAGCGCGCGCCGCCGCGCAGGCTGCTGCCGCGAATCAGGCACCGACCACGCCCGCACCGGCCAACGACGCGGCGCCGGCCGCCGCCGTGTCGCGCGCCACTGAACCGCAGGCAGGTGCTGCGCGTGCTGCCGCACCGCGCCGCATCCCGCGCCCTACCGCTGCCGATGTGATCCACGTCCTCGCCGAGCACTACGGCGCCACGCACGCGCAGACGGCCGCCCTGCTCGTCACCCTCGACTTTCAGGCCGAACTGTCGCGCCTCGAAGCCGCCGCGTAACCGCATCTTCACCCCGAAAGGATCGTCATGTCCGAATTCCGCTTTTTCAAGATCAAGATGAAGGTCACGAGCGTCAATGTCCGGCAGGAGCTGAACGGCGAGGAGCACCGCCTCGCCATGGACATCGGCCTCGAGTTCAACCAGTCGAACCGCGCGCTCGACAAGCTCGATAACCGGCTGCTCCAGACGTTCTACTGGAAGTCGCCGACCGGCCCGGCGCAGGACGACCTCGACGGCGTCGAGCGCGTCACCGACTTCCCGAACCTCCGATTCGAGCACCTGGTCGCGCCGTACAAGTGGGCCGAGAAGTTCGAGGACGGCCTGTTCCGCGTGCACCACGGCGAAGACGAGTCGAAAGACATCGTGATTCCCGAGGCGAAGATCAACGAGATCAAGTTCTGGCCGAAGGAAGGCGGCACCACGACCTTCAACGCGCGGGTGCAGTGCCACCCGGACGAAGCCGACGTCGCGCGTATCTGCACGGTGCTGCAGAGCGAGATCACCGGGACGATCGACACCGATCCGGACGACGACGAGCCGGCCGAGCAGCACGAAAAGGTAGAGAAGCCGGCACGCGCCGGGCGCCTCAAAAAAGGCGCCAAAAACGGACAAGCCGACGCCTTCGCGGAAGCCGCCCAGCAGATCGCCGACGGCAAGCAGGCCGCGTAACGAGCGCCCGGACGTCATGAAAACGATCCCCCTTACGCATGGTCGCGTCACCTTCGTCGACGACGAGGACTTCGATCTCCTTTCGAAGTTCAAGTGGCATCTGAGCGACGACGGGTATGCGTGCACAACTGTTCGCCATCCCGTTGATGCAGATAGACACGTTCGGACATCGATGCACCGGATGCTACTCGGTCTTGTTCCCGGCGATCCGCGTCAGGGGGATCACAAGGATCGCAACCGCCTCAATAACCAGCGGGCCAATCTCCGCATCGCCACGGTTGGCCAGAACAACCAAAACCACGGTACGCCATCGACAAACACGAGCGGATGCAAGGGCGTCACGTGGGACAAGGAGCGAAGCAAATGGAAAGCAACTGTCTATTCCGAAGGGAAAAACCGAACCGTCGGCCGATTCACGGATCGCGAAGATGCGGTCAACGCGTACAAGGCTGCCGTGCGAGCGCACCACGGCGAATTTGCTTGCGTTGATGACTAACGGCTCTGCCCCGGCGCAACCGGAATAGGCGCGACGCGCGGTTCTCCGACCGCGCCGGCGGCAGAGCCCCTACCGACACACGACCATGAACCAAATCGCCGAAGCATTTGATCGTGCCAGCGCCAAGCGCGGCCCATGCACTCCGTGGAACCCGTCGCGTCGAGCGATCGCGCGCGTGCGTAATCCGCTGCCGACGCCGACCGAGTGCCGTTTCTGCGGCGGCACCGTACGCATCGTGCGCAACAGCGAGATATACGGCCGCGACTTCGGTGAATGGCCGTGGGCGTATCTGTGCGGCGGCTGCCGCGCATACGTCGGCATGCACCCTCAAACCGCGATCCCGCTCGGCACGCTGGCCGACAACGAGACGCGCTCGGCGCGCATGCGCGCAAAGGCCGCCTTCAACCCGCTCTGGCAGCGCGACGGCATGTCGCGCAGCGAGGCGTACAGCTGGCTCGCGGCGCAGCTCGGCATCGCCGTAGGCGAGACGCACATCGGATGGTTTGACGTCGACATGTGCGACCGCGTGGTCGCCGTAATTCACCAGGAGCACCAATGACCGATACGCAAGATCCGCTCTGGCGCGCGCTGAAGCGCCTCGAACACGCAGAACTGAGCGACGACGATCGCAACCTGTTGCGGCCCGCGTTCGCAGCCATGAACGGGAGCCACGCGATGAAGATTCCGGAGCGCGTCGTGGCGCGCATCCGGCACCTCGACGCGACGCTGCCGAAGTCCGAACAGGCATAACTCGCGCCGCCCACGCAACTAGGTGACCACCATGAATCGCTCGATCCCCAACTGGATGACATCCGCGCTGCTGCGTGTGCACGCGCGAGCCGCCCGGACGCCCTACTTCGACCTGCCCGGCTACATGCTGCGCAACTGGGTGCTCGGCGCGCGCAGCGTCGAGCGCAACCGCGATAACCCGGCGTGGGACCAGGCCGAGCCGCCGTGCGCCGGCGTGCTGTACCGCTGGATTTGCCACCACGTCGCGATCCGCGCGCACACGATCCTGCGCAGCGACCGCGATCGCCACCTGCACGACCACCCGTCGTGGTCGGTGTCGATCGTGCTCGACGGTGGCTATTGGGAAGTGTTCAAGCCGACGCAGTTCGCACTCACGTGCCCGCTGATGTACCGCGCCGCGCTCGACACGATCAAGCAGTCGTGGATCGCGCCCGAGAGTGCCGGCGACCACGAGTACCTGAACGCGTTCGGCATCTACTGGCGCGGCCCGGGCGCGGTCGTAGTGCGCCGCGCTGGCGACTTCCATCGCTTGATCCTGCCGCGCGCGACGGTAGCGAAGTCGATCTTCGTCATGGGGCGTCGCACGAACTCGTGGGGTTTCCTCACGCAGCACGGGAAAGTCGGCTGGCGCGTGTATCTCGCGAGCCCCGACGCGGTCAAACCGCATCGCGACGAAACGAGCACGACATCGCAGTAACGCGAGTTGCCGAACCGCGCGGTGTTCCTCGGTCCGCGCGGTATTTGAAGGGGTGGCCAGGACGGCACCTCGCTTTCTGGACGGTAGCCACATGCTAACCGCGCGGACGACATTGAGGCTCAAATACTGATTGAGGATGACGTGCCTGCGTACTACAACGAGCACGACCCATACGCAGCGCAGTGGCTGCGCAACCTGATCGCCGCCGGGTACATCGCTCCTGGCGACGTCGACGAACGGAGCATTGAGGATGTCCGACCTGATGACCTGCGAGCCTATGACCAGTGCCATTTCTTCGCCGGGATCGGCGTCTGGTCGCACGCGCTTCGACGCGCTGGATGGCCTGACGATCGACCTGTTTGGACCGGTTCCTGTCCGTGCCAACCTTTCTCCGCGGCAGGCAAAGGAGTTGGGTTTGATGACGAGCGGCACCTGTGGCCTGCATGGTACTGGCTCATCAGCGAGTGCCGCCCTCCAGTCATCTTTGGAGAGCAGGTTGCGAGCTCGGCTGTCGAGCCTTGGATCGACCTTGTACACGCTGACATGGAAGCGCTGGACCACGCCTTCGGGTGTGAGCCGTTTCCGGCTGCGGGCGTCGGCACGCCGGGCATCCGCGATCGAGCTTTCTGGTTGGCCTACGCCAACGGCATGCGAAGCCGGCGGAACTCCGGAGCAGTTCGTCGCGCGCAAGCTCAAGTCGATCGCCAAGGGTTCGAAGATGGGCGCCAGCTTGACGGATCTCGGCTTGGTGGCTCAGCTCGCTGGCTGGCCGACGCCGACAGCGGCACTCGCCGAGAAAGGCGTCCGCACATTCGAGGGCGGCTTGATAGAGGCGATGCGCAGCCACGGCCCGGATTTGGCGGCTGCAGCATGCCTGGCCGGCTGGCCGATGCCAACGGCGACGGATGCTATCCGCATGCCGGCCGCCAACTTCACGACGACGAACATCACCCTGAATCATGCAGTCGCACTGCTGAAGGACAACCCGATGCCGGCCCGACTAACGGCTTCTGGCGAGCTGCTGACTGGCTCCTCTGCCGGGATGGAAAGTGGCGGCCAGTTGAACCCGGCACATTCCCGCTGGTTGATGGGTCTTCCGGTGGCGTGGGACGAGTGCGCGCCGATCAAGAACGCCTCGCCGCGCTTCTCCCGCGCAAAGACCAGGGCAGCCGTAAAGGACGACTCCGAGGATACGGCAACGCCATCAACGCCGAAGCGGCGACGCAATTCATCCTCGCCGCGCAAGACATCCTGACCACCTGAGGACCACACATGACCACCACACCGATGCTCCAGAACATCCCCGTCGTGCGCGATCAGGACGGCTATTTCATCCACCCCGATCTGCTCCACTTCTGGACGGTCACGATGGATGGTGCCGAGCGGTGCACCGACGAACAGTGGGCCGCGCTCGAAGCACAGGCCGGCATCAAGACGTCGATCTACCACCTCGATAACGAAAGCATCGACCACCCGGCATACGTCTCGTATTTCGATAACGGGAATCTGGACATCACTGACTGGGATCCTTCACCGGAGCCCGGCTGGTGGTTGATCGAGATCGGCGACAGCGAAGACGGCCCGTATGCCGTGTATGCAACGCACGCGTGAGGACCACCATGACCACCACCGACAAGAGCTGCGCTGATGCGCTGAAAGATGCCGTTTGGAGACTGAAGCGAGATTTGGAGCGTGGGAACGTTGGCGCAGGGACGAGCCTCGTATATATGGCCGACCTTCGCATTCTTATCGAAGCTGTCGAGCAGCACGAAGCAGCGCCGGCCGAGCCCGAACCGCCTCTGTCTGTCGGCGATCGCCTGACGCGCAAGAAGGCTGCGCACATCATTGCCCGCGACGGTTTCTATGCGACCGGATATGTGCTCGGCGGTGGGATGGCGGACGGTCGACGCTGCATCGTCGAAATGGGTGCCGTGCGGTGGCTCACAACAGATGAGGCATGGAAGCTGATGCATCCGGACGAGCAGCCCGCACCCTCCGCCCCGCTCGAAGGCACGGGCATTGGGGCGGATGAGCTAGAAGCCTGCGTATGGCTTGTCGAGTGGCAGCCTAACGTCAGCGATAAGACATGGGTCCAGTCGTTCGTAAACGAACTTGACGCGATCAACAAACACCGCCAAGTCGGCGGCAAGCTCATTGCGTGCGCGCGAATTGATGCCCTGTCCCGCGCCCCTCGCACTGAGGTGGCGGGAGCGGTACCAGCGTACGATAAGCCGTGCACCTGCCATCCTGACGATCGCGTAGAACCGTGCGCGAAGCAGTATGCCGCATCGGAATGCAAACGCGCGCAGCATGAACCGCAAGTGGCGGACGACAACACGACGTGGCCGGTTATATCGAAGAACATCGCACTTCATGCATTGCAAGCCCGCATGGCAGCATCGCAGTCTACTTCAGACAGTCACGAATGGGACGACGTCGGCGAACGTTGCATCAAATGCGGCGATAAAGACTGGATGGCCGATCCAGTGTGTCGGAGTGCCACGCCAGCAGCGGCAGCGCCGTCAGACGAGCGGGATGTAATCGAGCCACTGACAGAGCCGGTCTCGATTGCGAAGGCGATGCTCGGCGGCATGAGAGCCAGAGTCGGCGGCAATGGAGAAAGCACGACAGCTTTTCTCGTGAATATCCAAATTGCCTCATGGGGCTATCCCATGGAATGGGTCAAGGGATGTGTGTTCGGGTTCAATCGTGCGGCGAAATGGATGCAATCCGCATTGCTCGAGTATCAATCCGCGCAGGCAGCATCGCAGCCCGCAGCGGCAGCGGGTCAAGAGGCGGCGATCGTGCGCGACAACCCGGATGACATCGGCACGATCATCGAGGCAACGCGCCCGCTCGAAATCGGCATGAAGCTCTACACCGCCCCGCCCGCGCAGGTCGCCACTCGGCAGGGGCTGACGGACGAGCAGCGAAAATTGATCGAAGCTGCGGCGGAATGCATTTCGGAAGCCGTCACCTACGAGCAAGACAGCTTCGATTTGCCTCCGCAACCTGCATCGCAATGGGACTACAACGCTGACCAGTTGGCCTATGCGCTGCGCGGCATTCTGAAGGGAGAAAACCATGCTGACTAAAGATGCCCGCGCCACGATCATGGACGCCTGCCAGAGCATTTCGCGCAACGCCGACGCCCTGAAAGAATGCCACGCGGTCGATGGCGATTGGGGTGATGAATTGGACGCGAAGGCGGTCTACGACGCTGAGCTGAACTTGCTCGAGCGCCTGACTGCCCTTCTCGCCACCCAGCAGCCGGAGCCGCGCGCCGAGGTGACGGACGAACAGCCGAGCCTGACGAATCCGCTGACGCCGTACGGAATGCTCGTCCGTGCGCTGCGGATCGTCACTGGCACGCTGCTGTACGACATGGCGAACCATATGCGAATTTCGCCGGCAACCCTGTCCGCGATGGAAGTCGGACGGCGTCCCGTGACACGCACCGACGCATGCGGTGCCGCCGATTTTTTCGAGAGCCGCGGCATTTACGGAATGCTGCCGGCGCTTCAGCGCGCCATCGACGTCGCCCGCGCAGGAGAAGGCCAATGACCAAATACGAAAAACTCGACGCCCTGATTCTGGCGGCGATCAGCGAAGAACCGAAAAAGTTCGCGTCCATCAACGTCGGTCAGGTGCGCACAGAGAGCGACCTCATCGGGCGCGAGGAATCGCGGCCGCACATCTGCGGCGAAGTCACGGGCTGGCGCATCGTCGACCGCCGCCTGCAGGCGTTGCGCAAGGCCGGGCATATCAAGGCGACCGGAAAGGGATGGGTTCGCGCAGGAGACGCATCGTGAGCGAGAACACCAAAATCGAGTGGACGGATTCGACGTTCAATCCGTGGGAGGGCTGTGCAAAGGTCAGCCCGGGCTGCGACCACTGCTACGCCGAGGCGCGGAACGCGCGCTTCGCCGGCGGCACGGCCGTGAACTGGGGTCCCAGCGCGCCGCGGCGCCGCACGTCCGCCGCGAACTGGCGCAAGCCTATCTCGTGGGAAGCGCGTCCGTTCCTCCAGTGCCGCGCATGCGGCTGGCGCGGCGACCAGCCCGGCGCCGCGAACGGCCTCGCGGTGTGCCCTGAGAGCCGCTGCGCGTCGTTTGATCTGGTGATCGCGCGCCGCCGCGTGTTCTGCGCGTCGCTCGCGGACGTGTTCGACAACGAGGTCGACCTGCTGTGGCGCCGCGACCTGTTCCGGCTGATCACCGACACGCCGAACCTCGACTGGTTGCTGCTGACGAAGCGGATCGGTAACGTGCCTACGATGCTGCGCCACATCGGCGTCGAGCGCGTACCAGACAACGTCTGGCTCGGCGCAACGATCGTCAACCAGGAAGAGGCAGACCGCGATATCCCGAAGCTGCTCGCGGTGCCGGCGCGCGTGCGCTTCCTGTCGATGGAGCCGCTGCTGGGGCCGGTGGACGTTCGCTTCGCGTTCGCTGATGCCGGCGTGATCTGCTGCCGAACCTGCGGCTACCGCACGAACGACCCGTCACACGGCCCATGTCCAAACGACGGAAGCACGTTGCGAAGCGACGTTGGCGTCGACTGGGTGATCGTCGGCGGCGAGAGCGGCACCGAGGCGCGCCCGATGCATCCCGACTGGGCTCGCGATCTGCGCGACCAGTGCGCTGCCGCCGGCGTGCCGTTCCTGTTCAAGCAATGGGGCGAATGGGCGCCGGGCGAGAACGCCGGCTACCAGAAACGCACCGAGGCGACGGCTCACTGGTGGGACGGAGAATGGTCATTCGGCTCGATCACGCCGCGCGCGGCCGAGACGCTGCACTGCGACGATTCACCCGACTTGTGGCGCTGCGGTAAGCGCGCCGCCGGCCGCCACCTCGACGGCCGCACACACGACGAATTCCCGGAGGCACAGCGATGATCCGCGCTCGATTTTCGGTCAACCTAGACGACCCGCGCCCCGTGAACTGGCCGATCAGTCATCCGTATTGGGTAACCGGCTATGGGGAGAACCATGCAACGATCGTCGCTTACGCCGACGACGAAACGGAGATCATGCGCAACTGGCCTGACGCTCACGACTTCAGCTTCGTCGAGGCGGCAGGCGACTATGTCTTCACCGACCGTTTTCCGAAGCCGGCGTGGTTCGCAGGCGACGCGCCGGAGGCAACATGAAAACCGAGTTCAAGATCCAGCGGCCCGACGACGTGCCGATGACGCTCACCATGACGATGACGCTCGGGGAGTGGAAGCGGCTGGAGGAGCAACTTTCCACCTCGTACCCGTCGTGGAAGCTGTCGACCAACATCGGCGAAATGGTCCGCCTCGCGACGACCACGTTCGGCGAAACGAAGGAGCTCGACCTGTGACCGAGCGCCCTATCCTCTTCAACGAGCCGATGTCGGCCGCCGTGCGAGCCGACCGGAAGTCGCAGACGCGGCGCGTCGTGAACTGGCGCACCGTGCGCCCCGGCCTGAATCTCCAGTTCTCCGGCCTGACGGCCAGCGCCGTCGGCAACGCGTGGGTGCTTGAATCGCCCACTCGCGCCTCACACGAATGGCGGTGCGCGCCGACGCGGTGTCCGTATGGCGTCCCGGGCGATCGTCTGTGGGTGCGCGAGACGCACGTCGCGTTCGGCCGCTGGGAAACGCGCTACAGCCCGAAGAAAGAACGCGACGAGTGGCACTTCGTCGACATGACGCTGGAGACGGGCCGCGAGTACCGGTTCGGCGGCGATCTGCCGAACGCCGCGCGCGCCGGCGCGTTGCCGGCGTGGTGGCGCCGGCCGTCCATCTTCATGCCGCGCGCCGCCGCGCGCACGCTGCTCGAAGTGACGGGCGTGCGCGTCGAGCGACTGAAGCACATCGGCGAGTCGGACGCGCGGGCCGAAGGCGTGATGATCGAGGAACGCCACAAGATCGGTTATAGCCTCGGCCCCTGTTCCGGAGCCGATCGGCCACCGTGCATCCGCGCATTCCGCGAGCTGTGGGATGGTTTGAACGCCGCAGCCGGCCACGACTGGGACGCGAACCCGTGGGTATGGGTCGTGGAATTCAGGAAGATTAAATCGGAAACTCAGGATAGGTGATATGGCCGCACAATTGATCCCAATCGCCACATGGGCCGAGCGCGTATTCGGCGAACATGCGCCTCACCGAAACACGCTGCTCAACTGGATTCATGCTGGCCGCATTCACCCGTCACCACGCAAAATCGGTCGCGGCTATTTTTGCCAGCCAGAGGCGGAGTATGTCGAGCCTGGGCGGGAGCGTGTACGGAGACTCGTCAATGGCCGCTAGACCGCGTTCGTCAAAAAAGAACCCATTGCCGCCAAACCTCTATCGAAATACGCGTGGGTATCTCTGGTATCGCAATCCGGATACCGGAAAGACATACGGCCTCGGCTACGACGAGCGCGCAGCGATTGACGACGCGCGTGCCGCGAATGCCGAACTGGCGCGCAAGAAGAGCACGCTCGGTCTGGTTGCCCGGATGAGTGGTGACGAAACAATCTCGTCGTGGTGCGACCGTTACGCCGAACTCTATGCTGAACGATCGAATTCCACCAAATCGAAACGCAGCATGGGGTCGATCTTGAATCGAGTTCGCAAGGCTCCCTTCGCCAAGACGGCAATCTCGAATGTGACGCCCAAAGAAATCAACGATTGGCTAAAGGATCTCGAAACCGAGGTGAGCCCGACATACGCGATCGACCTGCGCTATAGATTGACGGGCTTCTTCAACGAGGCTATCGCGGAAGGTCTGCTATCGGCTGGCGCCAATCCCGTCACATCCCTCAGAAAACAAACGGCTACTGTTTTGCGGGATCGGCTGACTCTGGACAGTTTTCTCGCCATTATCGCGGCGGCGAAGGAGTCGCCAAAAGATGTATGGGCGGCTCGCGCCTTTATGCTGGCGCTTCTCAGTGCTCAACGACGAGCCGACGTGCGGTCGATGCGATTCTCAGATGTGAAGGGCGGATTCCTATTCGTTGACCAGCAAAAGAGCCAGCATCGGACGAGGCTCAAGATCCCGACCTCCATCGGCTTGCGAGCGGTCGGCTGCACGCTTGAGCAGGTGATTCGCGAGTGTCGAGATTCAATCCTGTCGCCGTGGATGGTGCATCACATTTCGCATCAAGGCGTCTCTGGGCCAGGCGCGCAGGTTCATCTCGATACGATGTCAGCCGCATTCTCCCGCTTTCGGGACCAAGCCAAGGTTCAGCCTGCGCCAGGGCGAACAGCCCCCTCTTTTCACGAGATCCGCTCACTCGCTGCGCGGCTCTACTCAGATGAATACGGCCCCGAATTTGCTCAAGCCCTCTTGGGACATAAATCGGCCGCAATGACTGCCTTGTACCGCGACAGCCGAGGGAAGGAATGGACCGAGATCAAGATAGGGTCACAATGAACGCCCGGAAAATTTTTGACAAATTTCGAACCGGTTTTTGACGCACCCCGCAATCCCTTGCCAGATAAGGCTTCGGCATGAAGGTTGTCCACAGAAAATGTTGGCAAGGATGTGGATATCCTGGGTACCCGGGACCTAACCCGTTGATCGCGCACGAATTAACGTGCCGACGCACGCATCGGGCAGCCCCGCCGCGCGGGCGTCCGGACGACTGCCTCCACCCGCGCAATCATCAACCGTCGAGAAGCAATCACGTCAAACTTATCCACAGATTTTGTTGGCAAGCCTGTGGATATTCCGTCAGAACGATGCGTAACATCCTGAAACAAAAGGGGATTCAGTCGATCGAGGTCGGCAGGTCAACGATGCGGCACCCATTGACGCCCTCACGGCACGCGTTGCACGGCCGATTCGGATCGGCAGGTTCTCCACAGATTTTGTTGGCAAGCTTGTGGATATCCTGCGCACCACCCGCCTAAGTCATTGAGCGCACGGGGTTTTGTGCGCGTCATGCAGGATCGGGCAGCGTCGGCGCGGGCCTTGCGGCCGACGTCGGCGCTGCCGGTTCGTCAATGCCGGTCGAGCGCGCTGCGCAATTCGCTCGCCTTGTCGCGCAGCGCCTCGTAGCCCGAGCGCGCATGTTCGGGGAGATCGGGATCGCCGATCAGCGCGCCGAGCGTTTCGATCAGGCTGAACAGGATGCCCTTCGCCGCGCCCGCCGCGATGCTCTGCGACTCGATCGACTTGTGCAGGTGGTCGACTGCCGCTTCGAGATTCTCGAGGTTCTCCTCGCGATCGTCGGGCCGATTGTCGGTCGTCATCGTATGTGCCTCCGCCATCGTTCAAGGGTCATGTCACGATTCTATGCCGCTGCGCACGGACGTGGCGCGACATTGCGCAACGTCCGCGCTACAGCACCGCGACCACTTTCACGCGCCCCGGCTGCGCCGCCGCCGCGACCACCTGGCCGTCGACACGGCGGAACGTCAGCGACACGGTTTCGTCGCCCACGCGCAACTCGTCGATCCGCAGCCAGTCGACGCCCTCCGGCAGCGCCGGTCGCTCGACGCGCACCTCGTGGCGCGCCGCATCGACGCTCACGCCGAGACACGCCTGCAGCATCATGAACGGCGCACCGGCCGCCCACGCCTGCGGCAGGCACGCGACCGGATAGGCGGTCGGCGGCTCACCGCGCCGGCGCGGGAATCCACAGAACAGCTCCGGCAGCCGCATCTCGAAGCTCACCGCGGCTTCGAACAGCGCGCGCAGCAGGTTCACCGCGGCCGTCTTGTCGCCGTAGCGCGCGAGGCCGCGCGCGATCAGCGCATTGTCGTGCGGCCACACCGAACCGTTGTGATACGCCATCGGGTTGAAGCGCGGCTGGCCGGCCGCGAGCGTGCGGATCCCCCAGCCCGTCTGGAACAGCGTCGAGCCGAGCACGCCGGCGACTTCCGCGCCGCGCTCGGCATCGGGCAACCCGAACGCGAGCAGATGGCCCGCGTTCGACGCGAACACGCGGCACAGGTCGCCGTGACCGTCGAGCGCGATCCCGTAGAACTTGCCTTCCGGCATCCAGAACAGCGCTTCGACCTGATCGCGCAGCGTCTTCGCGCGCAGCGCATAACGCGTCGCGTCGGCCGCGTGGCCGCGCCGGTGCGAGCACATCGCCATCGCATCGAGCGCCGCGCACGCATAGGCCTGCACTTCGACGAGCGCGATCGGCCCGTCGGGGAAGCGGCCGTCCGCGTGGAACACCGAATCGTGGCTGTCCTTCCAGCCCTGGTTCGCGAGACCGCGCTCCGACGTGCGCTGGTAATCGAGCAGCCCGTACGGGTTGCGATCGCACTTGTCGGTCACCCACTGCGCGGCGCGCTCGAGCGCAGGCCACAGCTCGTCGATCAGCGCATCGTCGCCGGTGTGTTCGACATAGGCGCCCGCGAGCACGATGAACAACGGGGTCGTGTCGACGCCGCCGTAATACAGCGCGAACGGCACCTCGCCCGTCGCGGCCATCTCGCTGCGGCGGAACTCGTGCATGATCTTGCCGGGCTCCGCATCGCGGAACGCGGACGTCTCGCGCGCCTGGTGCTCCGCGAGAAAGCGCAGCACGCCGCGCGCGAGCGACGGCTGAAGCCACAGCATCTGCAGCGACGTGATCACCGCGTCGCGGCCGAACGGCGTCGAGAACCACGGAATGCCCGCATACGGATACGGGCCGGTGTCGAGCTGGGTCGTCAGCAGCCCGAGATCCGCGAGCGAGCGGTCGAGCCACGCGTCGAACAGCGGATTGCCGGTGTTCACGCGCGCCATCGTCTCGCGGCGCGAGCGCATCTCGCGATGCACGCCGACGAGCGCGGTGCGCAGCGCGACGCGGCCGCATCCCGGGCCTGCGCCGTCGTGCGCCGAGCCGAGCGTCGCGTCGACGGTCAGGTAGATCGAGATGCACGCCTGCGCGGCGATCGTCAGCGTGTAGTCGGCACGATCGACCGACAGCGCGTCGGGCGCCGGCGAGAAATGCACCGTCACGTTGCGCTCGACGCCGTCGAGACCGTCGTAGCGCAGCCGCACCGCGCCCTCGTCGACGCGCGGCGCGGCCGCGGTGCCGCGCTTCGGGCGCTGCGTGCCGCGCACTTCGAACATGTCCTTGAAATCCGCCGCGAACGACAGCGACAGCGGCACCTCGGCCTCGCTCGCGCCGTAGTTCGTCAGCGTCAGCGCTTCGTAAAGCACGTCGCCCGCGAGCACGCGCATCCGTTCGATATGGATCACGCCCTCGGGTGTTTCGTGACCGCCGAGCGGCGGCAGCGGACGGTTCGTCAGGTGCGCGGTGAACGACGCGTTGTCGGCGCTCGTCGCGCCCGACAGCAGCGACGGCGCGCGGCCGCCGAAGGTCAGACGCCATTTCGACAGCACGCGCATGTCGTCGACGAACAGGCCGTCGTCGTGACCGCCGATGTCGCCGAGCGCATCGCTGACCACGAATGCGTCGCCGGATTTCAAGACGTACTGGTTGTTGCGCGCGAGCGCCTGCGGGTCGGCTTCGGGCGCGATGAAGGCGGGACCCGACGCCTGGGTCGGGGGGACCGGCGCGGCTTGCGGCGCCTGCGTCGTGATGGCTTCGGCGTGATTCGGCATCGATGCTCCTGTGTCGAGGCGCAACGCGCGTCGCGCGTCGCGTGTTTCGCACAGGATAGGCCAGAACGGGGGGCGCGCGCAGCGATGAAACGAAGCGGCGCGGGTTACGCGCCGGTCAGCACTTCCACGGGATGTTGCCGGGCACCGCGTTGTCGCGAGCAATCGGCGCGCCCTGCACTGGAACGACGTGCAGCCGTGGTGCGAACGCGCAGGCCGACCACACTCGCACGCCGCATGATCCCGAAAGTCCGGACCGTGGCGAATCGTTCGATGCCGGTGTACCCGCGCCCGTTACCGTACCCGCCGCATTCGGGCGCCCCGATGTTCGGGGTTCGAAAGACTTTGAACGCATGCGGCCGTGTGTGCCGGGCGCGCCACGTGCGGCGCCCGCCTCAATCCACCGGACACATCGCGAGCCGCCCCATCGCCTCGCCGGCGCCGCGCACCGCGCAGGTGGCAGGCTCGTCCGCGACCCGCGCGGTCAGGCCGGTCTCGTCGTACAGCAGGCGTTCGAGATCCGCGAGCAACGCGCCGCCGCCCGTCAGCACGACGCCGCGATCGGCGATGTCGGTCACGAGTTCGGCCGGCGCGTTTTCCAGCACCGATTTCACCGCGCGGATCACCTGCTTGAGCGGCGCGGCGAGCGCCTCCGCCACATCGTGGTTGGACAACTCGACGGAGCGCGGCAGACCGTCCTCGACGCCGCGCCCGACCGCCCGCGTCGACATGCGCGGCACCGCGCCGGTGGCCGAGCCGATCGTTTTCTTCACGTGCTCGGCGGTTTGTTCGCCGAGCAGCACGCCATACAGGTTGCGCACATGGTTGACGATCGCCGCATCGAACTGGTTGCCGCCGACCCGAATCGCCTCGCGGTACACGATGCCGCCGAGCGCGATCACCGCGACTTCGGTCGTCCCGCCGCCGATATCGACGACCATCGAGCCGACCGGCTCGGTCACCGGCAGGCCCGCGCCGAGCCCCGCGGCCAGCGATTCCTCGATCAGTTCGACTTCCGATACACCGGCCGCGAACGCGGCTTCGCGGATC
Organism: Burkholderia sp. JKS000303; assembly: GCF_002563755.1. Taxonomy (NCBI): domain Bacteria; kingdom Pseudomonadati; phylum Pseudomonadota; class Betaproteobacteria; order Burkholderiales; family Burkholderiaceae; genus Burkholderia; species Burkholderia sp. JKS000303. The sequence continues at coordinate 3,032,305 of NZ_PDBZ01000001.1, read as the reverse complement.
GCGCGGCGCTCGACGGCCGTCGCGTCCGACGGCACGCACACCGTGACCTCGACGCGGCGGCCGAAACGCGAGCGCGTGCGCGACATGTCGATGAAGCGGCGGATCATCTGCTCGGCGGCGTGCGCGTCGGCGATCACGCCGTGCTGCATGGGCCGCACGGCCTCCAGATGCCCCGGCTCGCGGCCGAGCAGCGCCTTCGCGAGCTCGCCGACCGCTTCGAGCGTCGGCCGCGCAGCGGACGCGCCGGCCTTGCGAAAGCACACCACCGACGGCTGGTTCAGCACCACGCCGCGCTCGTGCGTATAGATCTGCGTACTGGCCGTTCCAGGGTCGATCGCAACGAGTTGCGCAAACAACTTTCCGAACAGCGGTGTCGACATATCAAGCCTTTTTTTGGACGAACGGGCCGCAACGGCCAGGCCGCATCCCCGCGGCGCGCCTTTGCCGCTCATCCCGCTTAGCGGCAAATCGTTCCGATACTTTAGGCAATTCCGATGAGTTTTTCGCGACGAAATTGCCGAAATCGCGTTTTGCGACAGGCCCGACTACGCATCGCGCCCCTCGCGTTGCGCCTGTAAAACACGGTAATCTCTCGGTCTTGCCTGCTCCGCGGCAGGCGTCCCATGCCGATCACGCCAGATACTCCACCATGACAGCGACCGCCTCTCTCCGCTGGCCGGGGGCGCGCCAGCTCGGCGCGACACTCGTCGCGCTCTGGTGCTGCACCGTCGCCGCGCAGCCCTCGCCGGCCGCCGACACTGCCACCCGCACCGCCACCGCCGCCACGGCGCCTGCAACCGCATCCGCGCCGAACTGCACGGCCGACGGCGGCCCGGCCGGACGTCGGTCGATCGGTCTCGTGCTGTCCGGCGGCGGCGCACGCGGCTATGCGCACCTCGGCGTGCTGAAAGTGCTGGAAGAGAACCGCATTCCTATCGACTGCATCGCGGGCACCAGCATGGGCGCCGTGGTCGGCGGGCTGTATGCGAGCGGGATGGCCGCCGACGAGATGCAGAAGCGGCTGTCGGAGGTGAACCTCGCGGATATCGCATTCGACGTGACCGATCGCGCGGACCTGCCGCAAAGCAGCCGCGAGGACGAGCGCCTGTACATCAACGGGCTCACGCTCGGTTTCGGCAAGAAAGGCGTGAAGGCGCCGGTCGGCCTCGTGCAGGGCAACCGGCTGCAGGCGCTGCTCGCGAACTGGACGGCCGCCGTGCCGACCAACCAGCCGTTCAACCAGTTGCCGATTCCGTACCGCGCGGTCGCGACCGACCTGCAGACCGGCCAGATGGTCGTGCTGGACCATGGCTCGCTGCCGCTCGCGATCCGCGCGAGCATGGCGATGCCCGGCCTGTTCGCGCCGGCCGAAATCAACGGCCGCGCACTCGTCGACGGCGGCCTCGTCAGCAACCTGCCGGTCGACACCGCGCGGCAGATGGGCGCGAACGTCGTGATCGCCGTCGACATCGGCTCGCAGCTGCGCCCGCTCGACGCGCTCGCGTCGCCGGCCGACGTGATGCAGCAGATGGTCGGCATCCTGATCCGCCAGAACGTGACGTCGCAGCGCAAGCAGCTCGATGCGCAGGACATCCTGCTCACGCCCGACCTCGGCTCGCTCGCCTTCACTGATTTCCAGAACGCGAAGCAGGCGATCGCCGCCGGCGCGGCCGCCGCGACCGCGGCGCTGCCGCGGCTCAAGCGCTTCGCGCTCACGCCGGAACAGTACGCGGTGTACCGCTCCGCGCATGCGCAGCCGCTGCCGCCGCCGATCCGCATCACGCGCATCGACATCAAGACGACCGGCGACGTGCCGAAGCGCGTCGTCGCCGACGCGCTGCACGTGAAACCGGGCGACACCTACGATCCGGCGACTGTCAGCCAGGATCTGCTCGGGCTGACGACCGGCGGCAATTTCGAGAGCGTGACGCAGCAGATCGTGAGCCACGGCGACGACAACGTGCTCGAAATCAATGCGCGCGAGAAATACTGGGGGCCGAATTTCCTGCTGTTCGGCGTCGGGATGTCGAGCAGTTCGACCGACGAAGGCGGCTTCCGCCTGCACGTCGGCTACCGGCGCCCGTGGCTCACCGAATCGGGCCTCGAGTTCCGCGCGGATACGACGATCGGCAGCGACCTGCAGTCGGCGCGCGTCGAGTTGCGCCAGCCGTTGCCGGCCGCCTACGGCCTCTACATTTCCCCGTATGCGGAATATCAGCGCCGCTACGTCAACCTGTACGACGACAGCGGCGAAGTGAAGCTGAACCAGTACCTGATGCAGACGGCGCGCACCGGGATCGACTTCGGCCTGCCGATCGCGCGGCTCGGCGACTTCCGGATGGGCATCGGCTACGCGACCGGGCACGGCTCGCCGAACTACAACCTCCCGCTCGACGACGGCAACTCGACGCTGTTCTGGCCGAGCTTCTCGTCGCAGGCGCTGACGGCGCGCGCGCGGCTCGTCATCGATCAGCTCGACGATCCGATGTTCCCGCGCAAGGGTTACTTCAGCGAATTCCGTGTCGAACGCTCGCTGTGGTCGCACAACAGCCAGTCGGCGGACGCCTTCGACGATACGTCCAACACGCCTTACACCGAGATCTACGGCAAGGCGATGATCGCGCAGCAGTTCGGCCGGCACAGCGTCAGCGCGACGATCGAGGGCGGCAAGAGCATCGGCGGCACCAACCTGATCAACGCGTTCAACTTCACGCTCGGCGGGTTCCAGCACATGGCGGCCTATGCGGCCGACCAGCTGAACGGCAACGAGCTCGCGTACGGCAACGTGACCTACATGAACCAGCTGATGACGTTCAACGCGTCGCCGATCAAGGCGCTGTCGGTCGGTGCCAGCGCGGAGATCGGCAACGTGTGGTCGAGCGGCGTGAAGGTCGGCGGCGGCACGCTCAAGCAGAGCTATACGTTCTTCACGAGCCTGTCGACCGCGTTCGGCCCGTTGTACATGGGGGTCGCGCTCGCGCCGGGCGGCCGGCGCAACATCTACCTGCAGCTCGGCCGCACGTATTGAGCAATCGCGGATGTCGCCGCGGCGGCATCCGCGGGTGCGGCGCGCCGGCGCATTCCCCGGTCAGAAATCCGCGGCCATCGCCACCGCGCGGGCTTGCGCGCGTTCGATGCTGTCCTGCGCCCGGGCATTCCACGTGTGTTCGACGCTCAGGCTGCTGACCTCGCGCACGCCGATGAACTTCAGCCAGAATTCAATGTAGTCCGCCTGATGCCGGAATCCGGGATTGCCGGCATCCGAGCCGGTTTCCTGGCTCTGTCCGCGCACATGGATGACCAGCGCGCGCGCAATCTTCAGCAGCGGGCCGTACGCGTTGCCGTCGAACGTGAAGAGCTGGTTCCGCTGGCTGACGAGGTCGATCAGCTGCTTGAGCTTGTACGGATAGCCGAAATTCCACATCGGCACGCCGACGACGATCCGGTCGGCCGCCTGAAACCGCTTCACGAGCGCGTCAATGCGCCGCCACGTCGCCTGCTCGGCCGCATCCATCGGCTCGTTCGCGACGCCTTTGTACTTGGCGCCGATCGCGTCGCTGCCGAAGTCCGGCAAGTCTTCCTCCCACACGTTCAGCGTATCGACGTCGACCGACGCGTGCGTGTTGCGGCATGCGTCGACGAATGCGTTGGCGACCGCGATCGAAGCCGACCTTGCGCCGCGGGGAGAGGAAACGATATTCAGTAGCCGCATGATGCGTGATCCCGACAGGAATGCATGAACGAAGGACGGCCAGCGCGACCGCCCCGGCCTCACTACCGCAGCGCAGGCCGCCTGCTTCCCGTTTCAGGGGGCTGCCCGCGTCGACAGTTGCAAATGCAATCGTACAGCAGAGCACGCATGAGTTGCAAATGCAACTCATGCGCTCGCAGGAGGGGGAAGGTCTGTCGGGGAAAGTCGGCGCGGCACCCGCAACAACGATCGTGGCGATCGTGGCTGCCGCGCATTCGGCGTCTCGCTAGATCGGCCAGCTGATCTCGAACCGCGCGCCGCAGAGTTCGACCGGATCGACGACCGCGATCCGGCCGTTATGCGCATGGAGCACCTGCCGCGTGATCGCGAGGCCGAGCCCGTAGCCGCCGGTGCGGCGGTCCAGCCGCACGAATGCGTCGAAGATCCGCTCGCGTTCGCTCTCCGGCACGCCGGGGCCGTCGTCCTCGACGAAGATCGCGATGTTGCCGTGGTCGACCGAGATCCCGACGACGATCTGCGACGCCGCGTACTTGCTCGCATTGCGCAGCAGGTTGCGCATCGCGTACGACATCAGCCGCCGGTCCATCTTCACGCGCAGATCGGATTCGAGCGCGATGCGCGACTCGATCGCGCGCTCCGGATACAGCAGTTGCGCGTCGTTGACCTGGTGCACGAACCACGCGACGGGGGCGGTCAGTTCGAGCTTCGACTGCAGCGAGCTGTACTCGAGGCGCGCATACGTGAGGCTCATGTCGATCAGTTCCTCGAGCTCGGTCACGTCCTGCGCGATGCTTTCCAGCGCACCGTGGTATTCCGCCGCGGAGCCCGGCTCGCGCAGCATTTCGAGCGCGAAGCGCACGCGCGCAAGCGGCGTGCGCAGCTCGTGCGAGATCCCGTTGGTCAAATCGCGCTGCGCGGCGATCAGGCGTTCCATGCGCATCGCGAGCGCATTGAGCGTGCGGGCGAGCGGCCCGATGATCACGCTGTGCGATTCCCGCGCGCGCGTGTTGAAGCGTCCGCCCGTGAAGTCGATCGCGCGCTCGCGCACCATCACGAGATCCGACCATACCGGCCGCATCCACCGATACGCGGCCAGCGCGGGCGCGGTGAACACGAACGCGAGCACGATCCAGATATCGCCCGGCAGCGCGTCGAATGCGTGCCATACGACCTCCGGCGACAGCACGACGCACAGCGCGAGCGCCGGTACGAGCGCGGTCAGCAGCACGAGGCCGAGCAGATGCAGGTAGGTTCGCACGTACAGGCGCGACCAGCTCGGAATGCGGTCGGCGCGCGTGTCCGTCCACGCGCGGCGGAAATGCAGCCAGCGCCATTTCACATAGCGCAGCGTCGAAAGCGGCGGTGCATCGGGGTGCGAACGGGTGCGTCGGATCATCGCGGCTTCCGGTCAGGGGTATCGGGCGACGCGGGCGCGCGGCGGCTGACGGTGCAGCACGCGGGCGGCGTCATTCCCACGCGTGCTTGCTGAACTGGTAACCCTTGCTGCGGATCGTCTTGATCCGCTGCGGGTTGCTCGCATCGTCGCGCAGCTTGCGGCGCAGCTTCGAGATGCGGCCGTCGATCGTGCGGTCGAGGCCGTCGAATTCGACCCCGCGCAGTTGCAGCATCAGGTCGTCGCGGCTGACGACTTCGCCCGCATGGCAGACCAGCACCCACAGCAGGTCGAACTCGGCCGACGTGAGATCCGGCGAGCCGCCGCCGGGCAGCACGACCGAGCGGTCGGTGCGGTCGATCGAGAACTGCCCGAACGTGTAGCGCTCGGGCTGCGGCGCGACGCTTTCTGCCGCGCGGGCCGGTGCGCGGCGCAGTTGCGCCTTGATCCGCGCGAGCAGGATGCGCGGCTCGACCGGCTTGTGCACGTAGTCGTCCGCGCCGAATTCGAGGCCGAGCAGCTCGTCGAACGGCTCGTCGCGGGCCGTCACCATGATGATCACGCCGTCGTACTGCTTGCGCGCCTCGCGGCAGATCTCGAAACCGTCCTTGCCCGGCAGGTTCACGTCGAGAATGACGAGATCCGGGCGCGTGGACAGGATCGCCGGCACGGCGGCGTCACCATGCAGCACAGTGTCGACTTCATAGTCGTTCTTGCGCAGGTAGCCGGCGATCAGCGTGGACAGGCGGGTGTCGTCTTCGACGAGCAGGATGCGAAAAGACATGGGCAGCGATCGGATCATACGGGGAGACCGCGGCGGCGGCGGCTTGCGCCGGCTGCCGGCCATCGGCCGAAACGTACCGCATGATACTGCGCCCGCCGTTCGCCTGTTTGGAGATCTGAAGAATAAGGGCGCGATTGCCGCCGTGCTTGACTGCGCTCGACCGTACTTGACGAACCGGCGCCAAAACGGTTCCATACGGGCTCCCTGGAATCCGGGCCGCGCGCCCACCCTGCCTCACGTGATGAACTACCAGCCGATCCTCGAACGCATCCATACCGAACTCGCCCCCTGGATCGGCCAGGGGCGCGTCGCCGACTACATTCCCGAACTCGCGAAGGTGCCCGCCGACAAGTTCGGGATGGCCGTCGTGACGCTCGACGGAAACGTTTACACGGTCGGCGACGCGCACGAGCGTTTCTCGATCCAGAGCATCTCGAAGCTGTTCGCGTGCACGCTGGCGTTCCAGATGCTCGGCGACACGCTGTGGGAACGGGTCGGCCGCGAGCCGTCCGGCAACGCGTTCAACTCGCTGGTGCAGCTCGAAAGCGAGCGCGGCAAGCCGCGCAATCCGTTCATCAATGCCGGCGCGCTGGTCGTCACCGACGTGCTGTGCCGCCGGTTCGTGAAAGCCGAGACGGCGCTCGTCGAGTTCGTGCGGCGCCTGATCGGCGCGGTCGACGTCGACTACGATTCGCGTGTCGCGCAGTCGGAGCTCCAGCACGCGGAACGCAACCGCGCGATGGCGCATTTCATGGCGAGTTTCGGGAACATGCAGATGCCGCCCGATACGGTGGTCGATGCATATTGCCGCCAGTGCGCGATCACGATGAATTGCGTCGAGCTCGCGCAGGCCGCACTGTTTCTCGCGAACGGCGGTGTCGCGCCGGTTACCGGCGAGCGGATCGTGGACGCGAGTTCGGCGAAGCGGCTGTCGGCGCTGATGCTGACTTGCGGCACGTATGACGCGGCGGGCGACTTTGTGTATCGCGTTGGCCTGCCCGCGAAAAGCGGCGTCGGCGGCGGGATCGTTGCGGTGCTGCCGGGGGAGATGGCCGTGTGCGTGTGGGCACCGGGGCTCGATGCGAACGGGAACTCGCTGGCGGGGACGTTGGCGCTGGAATGGTTGACGACGTATACGGAGCGGTCGATTTTTTGAAAACACCGAAGTGACTCATGGGAGAGCATCAGTCATGCAACCGGAACACGCTTCAGATTTCACAACGCACGATCACGCAGACGCGGACAGCCGCCCGCACGCACCGCCCCCACCGATCGTACCGGCCCAAACCGCGCTGATCGTGATGCACTATCAGACCGACATCCTCGGCCTCTTCCCGTCGGTCGCCCCCACCCTGCTCGCCAACACGCGCAAGCTGTGCGACGCGGCGCGCGCCGCCGGCGTCCATGTCTGTTTCGCGAATCTCCGCTTCAGCCCCGGCTATCCGGAAGTCAGTCCGCGCAACAAGAACGGCCAGGGAATCAAGCAGCTCGGCCGGTTCGTCGACGACGGCCCGTGTCCGGCGCTCGGGCGGCTGGACAGCGAGCCGCTGATCGCCGCGCATCGCGCGAGCGTGTTCTTCCGCACCGACCTGCAACCGCGGCTCATTGCGCAAGGGATCGACACGCTGATCCTGGTCGGGATCGCATCGACGGGCGTCGTGCTGTCGTCGGTTGCGCACGCAAGCGATGCGGATTTCCGGCTGTATACGGTGAAAGACTGCTGCTACGACCCGGACGAGGTCGTGCACGAGCATCTGTTCGCTACCGCATTCGAGACACGCACGACGGTGCTGTCACTCGCCGACGCACTGCGGCTGCTCGCGTAGCCGCACACCATCCAGGCTGCGCCGACCGGAACCCTCCGGCCGGCGCAGCCCGCATCACTTCGCGATATACACGCCGGACGTCGGGCACGTCCCCTGCGTATTGCCGTCCGTCACGAGCGATGCCGCGCCCGGAAACTGCGCGGTCGCGTTCGTCTTCACCGCGATCCACGCTTCGGTGAAATAGCTGACGCCGTTGGTCTTCGTGCACTTCAGCGACACCGCGCTGCGCGTATTGCTGCCGAACGCACCCTCGAACGCGGACAGCAGCTGGTTACGCGTCACGGTCTTGCCCGCGTTCGCCTGCAGATAAGCATTGAACGACGTGTTGCCGAGCCGGCTGATCATGCCGGTCGCCTGGTTCCAGTACGTATCGGGCGACGCCGAATTCGAGCAGGTGCCGTGCTTGAACCATTCGTGCTTGTCGAGACACGATGCGACACCCGGCATGTACGTCGACAGCGTGTTGCGGGTCGCGGTGCTGACCGGATACGCATCCATGCTGCACCACTGGTGCCCGTTGTCGAGATCGACGTCGCTCTGCGGCACGCCGCAGTAGAACGGCTGGTTGCCGTCGTACTTGTTCGGCCACAGGCCATGCAGCGACAGGCTCGTCGCCGCATACGAGCCGGCGAGGTTCGTGCACTCCGGCGTGTCGTGCGACGCGCAGAAGCCGGGCTCCCACGACGCCGCGAGCAGCAGGTAGTCGTAGCTGGTCTGGGCGGCGGCATGGAGCGAGGCGGATGCGACGGCGAGTGCGGCCGCGGCGCGGGCGAGCGTCTTGAGCATGGCGTTTCCTCGGAAAAGGCTTGCGGTCGCAGGATGCGCCGCAAGATTGTCGAATGTCTGCCCGCGATTGTTGCCGGCGCAACGTGGCATGAATATGAAGGGAAACGAAATGTTTTCGTCAGCTCGACGCTCACCGGTGCGGAACGCCGACACCGCGTCCCGTTCCCCGCATCACCGAACGCGGCACGCCGCTCACGCGTGCCGTCACATCACGACCCGCTGCCGAGCTGCGTGCACGCGCGCGCGGCCGCCTGGGGGCCTTCGAGCGCGAGGATCTGCCACACGCCGATGCTCACGCGCTGGCGCGCCGCCGTCGACGAATCGGCCAGCAACGCCTCGACGCGCGGTGCCGCATCCGGCGCCTGCTGCTTGAGCGCGGTGTGATGCCGCGCACGCGACGCCGGTTCAGATTCGTACACGTCGCACAGCCGCACCATGCCGGCCAGCCCCGCGAGATCGTCGTCCTTGTCGATCGCACCGGCCTCGACGGGTGCGAGCCCCTTGCGTTCCGCGGCCGGCAGCTTGCCGCGCGCGGCCTCGTCGATCGTGACGGCGGCCGACGGCGGCAGGCCGCCGATCACCGCGACGATCCGGCTGCCGGCGGCAATCATGTCGCCCTGGCACTCGATCTTCTCGTCGGCCGCGACGTTCGAGCAGAACGACACCGACGTGCGGTAGACGTCATCGCTCATGCGCGGCACCTCGTCGGCGCTCGCATGCGCGAGACCGGCGCCCGCCAGCGCCAGGGAAACGGGAATCAGGATGCGGAATGCGCTCGTCGTGTTCATTGCTGTTCGTCATGCAGGTTCTGATGGCGGGCCGCTGCGCCGAATCGCCCGACGGCGGCCCCTGTCGCGCCGGGCCCTCGTCCGGCGCCACGTGATTATTTCATCGACGCGGCTTCCGATCCACCCGGCGACAATGCCGCACTGTCCTGCTGGCGCCACGCGCGACGCGACGCCATGATCGCCCTCACGGCCGAACGCGCGACCTTCCACCACGCGAACGGCCGCGGATCGGCCAGCATGCTGAGCGCACGCGCATAGTCGAGCGTGAGCCCGGGCGTCCATGCCATCGTCACCGCGCGCTTGCGGATCTGCGCGGCCACCCACAGCTCGGGCGTGAGCAGCAGCCGCACGAACGCGCCCCACCCGGCCCGCGTGCCCTTGAGCCGCCACACCGCGCCGTCCAGCGCGGCTTCGAGTGCGTTCGACACGGTGCTCGAGCAGTTCCGGTGCGTGAGGTTGTACAGCTCGGTCTGCCGATACGACGACCAGAATGCGTCGAGCTTGGCCGGATCGTAGTTGCGGATCCGCACGCGCACGGTCGACGGGCACCACGCCTTCGACTCGGTCGCGTAGTCGGGCTGGAACAGGCCGGGCACGTCGTTCTCGCGCGTCGCACGCAGGATCCGCGTGAACTCGTCCGGAGAACGATCGATTTCGACGGCCGGATACAGGCTGATGTAGATGCCCTCGGGCGACTCCAGCGCCGCATGGCCGGTCGAGATCACGCCGTTGACGTCCACCGCCGCGATATAGCGGTCGATCACCGGATAGCGCTGCGCTTCTGCCTTCGACGTGCCGGTCGGCGTCCACACGTGCACGGTGAGCGCGCGCTCGTGATCGGCCGGCGGGCCGTCCCATTCGGATTGCGTGAAGCGCGGGATGTCGGGTGCGGCGTCGATGTCGGGCACGAGCGCCGGCGCGGGCGACGTGACGAACGCCGGGTTGCGCGTCAGCCGCCGCACGCGCGACGCGAGGTTCAGCATGTGCATCCCGCCGAACATCAGCAGCAAGCCAAGGCAATACGGCACGGTGCCCGCATAGTGCGTCGGGTACGGCTGGTAGAAGAAGATCGCGAGCAGGATCTCGACGACGCCCCACGCGAAGGCGACGTTCCAGCGCCGGTAACGCACCATCCATGCGGAGGTGCATTGCAGCACCCCGTCGACGAGGAACAGCGTGCCGAAGATCATCGAAAGCAGGAAGTGGCCGTGATGATGGCCCGCGAACACGAGCCCGGCCGCAACCACCACCACGATGCCCTTCACGTAGCGCAGGATGCGCTGCCCGCCGACGCCGCTACCGGCCACCGCGAGCGTGGCGAGCCCCTCGATCAGGAACAGCCACGCGAACACCTCGATCGGAAAATGCAGCGCGCCGTCGAGTGCGTCGACGAAGATGCCCACACCCGCGGCAACCCACAGCCAGCCCAGCACGGTCAGCCCGCGCCAGCGCGTTCGCAGATATTCGATGCCCAGCAGCAGCAAGACCAGTCGTACCATCGCGCCCTCGCATATTTTTTTGGGATACGCGCTGGTCACGCGTGCCCTGTCTTGTCGACCGCGCATCGTACGGCGCGGCAATCGAAACTCGGCAATGCTTGCCGGCGCATCATGCGTCGGCATGCATTGACATGACCGATCGCGACCGGCGCGCGCCGCTCTGGCCGAATAATAAGATATGGAGGGGCCGGTTGAAAGCCCGCCGAAAACAATGCCGGCGCGGCGCGGGCGCCCGCTCCGACCGGCCGTGCGCACGGCCGAATCCGCCGCACGCGCCGCGCGCCGTTCGCTGCCGCGGCAGATTTCCCGTTCGACAACGCGCGCCGGATACGCGAGAATCGCCGCTCCGAGGGCGAAAGCCATCTCAAACCGCAAAGACGGAACAACAAGAAATGCGCATATCGAACACGCGCCGGCGCCTGCTGGCCGCCGGCATGGCTGCGGCCTGCCTCCCGCTGTCCGGCTGTTTCACGCCGAAGCTGTACAAGGACACCCAGTACCACGAACAGGTCTCCGCGTTCATGATCACCGAAGACGGCAAGAAGCTCGTCGTGCTCGGTACGGATTACCACTACATTTTCGATCTGCCAGCCTCGCTGCGGCCCGTGCTGCTGTCCGGCTACCGGAAGGTGCTGCACACCGCGTTCGCCGGTTTTCACGCGAGCGGCAGCAGCGTGACCGGCCACTACCGGATCGTGCTGCCGAAGGAAGCCTCGGCGGACGAGCAACAGGCCGCAACCGCCGACGGCTTCACCGTCGCGCAAGCCGGTCTCGTGCTCGAAGGCGACATCAGCGGCAAGCGCTACTCGACCGACGGCTTCGCCGCCAGGGACAAGGTCGACGACAAGACGGCGCAGGCCTTCAATCAGCGCTACGTCGTGTACATCACCGAATCGCCGTCCGCGGTCGGCATGGGCTTGCGGATCCTCGCGACACCGGTCACGGTCGCCGCCGACGGCGTGCTCGTGCTGGGCGGCATCGTACTCGTGCCGATCGCGCTCGTCGCCATCCAGGCGAACGGCGGCCTGCGGATCATGTAACGGCCGCCGGCGACGGTCGTCCGCCATGCCCGCACTCGCACCACACACGCCAACCGGAGCATCGCCATGACGCCCTCGCCGCTTCACACCCCGCCGCTCGGCCCGCAGCTGAAGCGCTGGCGCACGCTGCACCGCGTGAAGCAGAGCCATGCGGCCGAGCTGTTCGGCGTCGCGCAATCGACGATCTCGCGCTGGGAAGCCGGCATCCAGCAGATGTCGCCCGACGAGCGCGCGAGCGCCGAGCGGCTGCTCGCCGCGCGGCTCGATTCGGCGGGCGACCAGGCGCTCGCGCGGCTCATCGCGGGCAGCACGGGGCGCATGCACCTCGTCTGCGACCTCACACATCGGCTGCTCGCGTGCTCGCCGGCGCGCGCGGCCGAATTTTCGCAACCGCTACCGACGCTGCTCGGCACGTCGCTGTGGCGCTACGCGTCGCCGGAGATCGTCCGCATGGAGGCCGCGCTCGATCCGCTCGGCTGGCACGATCGTGCCGGGCCGCCGAGCGTCGAATTCGCGACCGGCGCCAATGCATCGCGCGTCGTGCCGATCCGCGGCAGCACCTGCCGGTGGACGCGGATGATGCTGTCGGACGGTTCGGCCGCACGGCTCGTCGAAACACTGTAGCGCTCGCGCCAGCCGCGGCGCCTGGCACGCATATTTCATGCGTGGACGCATCGCGCGTGCACGGCGTACGCTTGGCGGCTCGACTCAAGCACGCCTCCGGCCATGACCCTCGACACCCTCCACGCGCGGCTCGATTTCCTGCGCGAAGCCGAACGCCTGAAAGACGTGCTGCGCAGCAGCCACACATCGTCCGGCCGTCCCGAAAGCACGGCCGAGCATAGCTGGCGGCTGTGCCTGATGGCGCTCGTGTTCGCCGACGCACTGCCGGGCGTCGACACGCTGAAACTGCTGAAGCTGTGCGTCGTGCACGACCTCGGCGAAGCGCTGCACGGCGACATCCCGGCGATCGAGCAGACCGCGCATCCGGACAAGAGCACGCAGGAACGCGACGACCTGCTGACGCTGACGGCCGGCCTCGATCGCACGCCGCGCGACGAGATCGTCGCGCTGTGGGACGAATACGAGGCCGCCGCGTCGCCGGAAGCGCGTGCCGCGAAGGCGCTCGACAAGCTCGAGACGATCCTGCAGCACAACCAGGGCAGCAACCCGCCCGACTTCGATTACGCGTTCAATCTCGGCTACGGCCGGCGCTACACCGACGCCACGCCGCTGTTCGCGGCACTGCGAACGATCGTCGATGGGGACACGCGAAGCAGGATCGACGCACGCAACGCTGGCGCGTAAGCTCGCGGAATCGGCCGCGCAACGCCGCGCGCCCGGTTCGCACGAGGCCTTCCGGATGACGCAGAACATCTATGACGATCCCGCCTTCTTCGAAGGCTACAGCCGCCTGAACCGCTCGGTGCACGGGCTCGACGGCGCACCCGAATGGCCCGCGCTGCGCGCGCGGCTGCCGGCGCTGCACGGGCTGAACGTGCTCGATCTCGGTTGCGGCTACGGCTGGTTCAGCCGCTGGGCCGTCGAACAGGGGGCAGCCGGCGTACTCGGCGTCGACGTGTCCGAACGCATGCTCGAACGCGCGGCATCGACGGCCGCGCACCCGGCGATCACGTATCGCCGCGCCGACCTCGAAACGCTCGCGCTGCCCGACGCCGCGTTCGATCTCGCGTACAGCTCGCTCACGTTCCACTACATCGTTCATCTCGACACGCTGCTGCGCACGATTCACCGCGCACTCGTGCCGGGCGGCCGGCTGGTGTTCTCGATCGAGCATCCGATCTACACCGCGCCGCGCCGGCCGGGCTTCGTCGTCGATACGCACGGCCAACGGTCCTGGCCGATCGACGGCTATCAGCGCGAAGGCGAACGCGTGACGGACTGGCTCGCGCCGGGCGTCGTCAAGCAGCACCGCACGCTCGGCACGCTCGTGAACCTGCTGATCGGCAGCGGCTTCACGCTCACGCACCTGAACGAATGGGGGCCGACGGCGGAACAGGTCGACGCGATCCCCGCGCTCGACGAGGAACGCGACCGGCCGATGATGACGATCGTGGCCGCGCAACGCTGACGCGGCACGCGGCACGCAACGCGAGGCGCATCCCGCGTCACTCACACACCGTCGCCCCACGCCGCGCCGGCGCGAACGCCACCGCACTCGCGGTCGCGAGCAACGCCACGCCGGCCGCGCCGTACACCATCACCCAGCCGAACCCGTGCACGAGCGCCGCATGCAGCGCGGTGCCGCCCGGATCGGCCTTTGCAAGCGCCGGCGCGATCGCCTGCAGCCCGTCGGTGCGCCCCGACGCGATCTCCTGCGCAAGCGTGCGCAGCGCCGCCGCATCGACCGCCCCCGCGACGCCGGCCTTCAGGCTCGCGACGATCCCCGCGACCAGCACGAAGCCCATCGCCGCAATGTTCAGCGCGAGCGAGATCATCCGCGCGCTCATGTCGATGCCCGACGCCATCCCGGCCCGCGTGCTCGGCACCGCGCCCGTCGTCGTGTTCGTGACCGGCGTGTTGGTGAGCCCCAGCCCGATGCCGGCGATCACGCAACCCGGCAGCATCGTGAGCCAGCTCGCGTGATCGACGCCGCTGCCGATCCGCATCAGCGCGAAGCCGGCCGCGATCGTGAACAAGCCGCCCGGAATCACCACACCGGGCCCGTAGCGCAGCGCGAGCCGTTCGCCGAACGGCGGCGCGACGAGCGTCGGCAGCGTGTACGCGAGCAACGCGAGGCCGGCCGTCACGCTGTCGTAGCCGAGCGCGACCTGGAACCAGATCGGCAGGTAGATCATGAACGGCCAGAAGCTGAAGTTCATCCCCATCGAGCCGAAGATCGCGCCGGTGAATGCGCGGATCCGGAACACGGAGAAGTCGAACATCGGCCGCGCGCTCACGCGCTCCGCGACGACGAAGCCGATCGCCGCGAGCACGGTCGCGCCGAGCACGCCGAGGCCGGCCGCGCTCGCGAGCCCCAGCTCCGCGCTTTGCGTGATATAGAACGCGAGCCCGAGCACGGCGAGCGACAGCGTGACGATACCGGCCACGTCGAGCGTGCCCGCATGCGGATCGCGCGACTCCTGCACCGCGCCGCCGATCAGCACGAGTGCGACGGCCGCGAGCGGCGCATGGACGAGGAACACCCACGGCCAGCTCGCCAGCGCGACGATCGCGCCGCCGACGATCGGCCCGAAGCCGAGGCCGATCCCGAACACGATCCCCCAGATCCCGAATGCGCGGCCACGCTCGCGCCCTTCGCGGAACTGGTGCGACAGCACTGCGATCTGGCAGATCAGCATCGCGCCGCCGCTCGCGCCTTGCAGCAGCCGGCCGGCGACGAGCACCGGCACGTTCGGCGCGAGCCCGCACAGCAGCGACGTCGCGCCGAACAGCACGGTGCCGATCACGTACACGCGCTTGCGGCCGAACCGGTCGGCGAGCGTGCCGGCCGCCATCAGCACCGTCGTACACGCGATCGTGTACGCGTTCATGATCCACTGCATGCCGTTGAAGTCGCCGTGCAGCACGTGTTCGAGCGTCGGCAGGATCACCGGCACGCTCGAGATCTCGAGACCGAACATCAGCGACGTGAGACAAACGGCCGCGAGCGCGACCGCATTCCTGCGGGAGTCGGATAGCGTCATGCGTCATGCGCGACGGCCGTGGAACGGGCCGCGCGCCTCCAGGTGAGAGGGATTCGCCGCGTGCGGCCGGCGACACACGCGATAGGGGAATCGGTACTATAGTGAGAATTTCCCTCCCCATTGGCGCTTGTATTTCTCAAAACTGGGGAATCACAGGACGCAATCAACGTAACCATCATGACCGACAGACTCGACGGCGTGACGACCTTCGTCCAGGTCGTGGAATCCGGCAGCTTCGCGCTTGCCGCCGAACGGCTCGACATGACGCGCTCGGCGGTCGGCAAGGCGATCGCGCGGCTCGAGAAGCGGCTGGGCGCGCGGCTGCTGCAGCGCACGACGCGCAGCCAGAGCCTGACCGACGACGGCCAGGCGTACTACGACCGTTGCGTGCGCGCGCTGGCGGAGCTCGAAGCGGCCGAAGCCGATCTTGATTGCGGCCGCAACGAAGCGCGCGGCAAGCTGCGGCTGAGCGTGCCGCTCGCGTTCGGGCACCACTGCGTGACGCCGATCGTGCTCGACCTCGCCCGCACCTATCCGCATCTGCGGATCGACGTATCGATCACGGACCGTTTCGTGGATCTCGTCGAGGAAGGGATCGATCTCGCGGTGCGCATCGGCACGCTCGCGGACAGCACGAGCCTCGCGGTGCGCCGGCTCGGCACGCAATACGGCAGCCTCGGCGCGGCGCCGTCGTATCTCGCGCGCTACGGCATGCCGCAAACGCTCGACGACCTGAAGCAGCACCGGACGATCGCGTATTCACGCTCGGGCGTCACGCAACCGTGGGACCTGCGCGCGCCGGACGGCTCGACGGTGCGCATCGACATGCCGCATCAACTGAGTTTCGACGACGTGCAGGCGATCGCGGCGGCCGGCGCGTCGGGGTTCGGGATCGCGTGGCTGCCGAGCTGGCTGCTCGACCATTACGTGAAGCGCGGCGAGATGGTCGTCGTGCTCGATCGCTGCTTCGTCTGCGAAGGCGACATTCACGCGATCTGGCCGAAAACGCGCTATCTGCCGCGCAAGACGCGCTGCGTGATCGACGCGCTCGTGCAGGCGGTGCCGCCGATGATCGAGCGCTGACCGGCGACGCGAAGAAAGGAAACCGGTTGAAACCGACGCGCCGCGCGGGCGCGTCGGGTCGTCACGCCGCGCCGAGATCGGCGAGCGGATGCGTGAACACCTTCCACGGCGACGTCAGGAAATGCCGCACGCGCTCGGCGCGCAGCTCGACGAGCGACGCGGGCGCCCAGCGCGGCTTGCGATCCTTGTCGACGAGATGCGCGCGCACGCCTTCGCAGAAGTCGCCTTCCTCGATGGCGCGCGCAACGATGCCGAGCTCCATCCGGAACGACTCGGCAAGCGTCATCTGCCGGCCGCGCAGCAGCGCTTCGCGCGTCACGCACAGCATCGTCGGCGAATGGCCGACGAGCGCATCGAGCGTCGCCTGCAGCCATCGACGGTGCTCGCGCGACAGCTCGTCGCGCGCGAGATCCTGCTTGAGCGTCGCGACAATTCGCTCGACGGTCGAGCGCTTGTCGAAGTGACGGACGATCCACGGCATCTGGCTGTCGAGCGCCGCGTGCGGCACGACGTTGCACGGCGGCTCGAACACCTTGCGCAGCGCCGGCAATACGTCGCCGTCCCATTTGATGCTTTCGATGCGCGTCTCGAACGTATCGAGCCACGACGACGGCACGCACAGGTCTGCGAGCTTCGCGCTCAGCGCGTCGGCGCCCGACAGCATCGCGCCCGTCAGCCCGACGTACAGTTCGACCTCGACCGGCATGCGCGACAGGAAATGCGTCGCGCCGACGTCGGGCACGAGGCCGATGCGCGTCTCGGGCATCGCGATCTTGCTGCGCTCGGTCGCGACGCGCAGCGCCGCGCCCTGCGCGAGCCCCATCCCGCCGCCCATCGTCACGCCGTCCATCAGCGCGACGACCGGCTTCGGGAACGTATGGATCGCGTAGTCGAGCCGGTATTCGTCGACGAAGAATGGCAGCCAGGTCTCGCGCTGCGTGACCATCCGGTACAGCGCACGCACGTCGCCGCCCGCGCAGAAGCCCTTCTCGCCCGCGCCGCGCAGCACCACCGCGACGATCTGGTCGTCGGCGCGGCAGCGTTCGAGCAATGCGGCCAGCTCGCCGATCATCGGATACGACAACGCATTGAGCGCGGCCGGCCGGTTCAGCGTGATCAACCCCACGCGGTTCACCACGCGAAACAGCACCTCCGGTGCCGGTTGCGCGACGCTGTCATGATTCATGGCTGGCGTGCTCATCGTTGCGCCTCTCCATCGGGATGCCATTGCGGCGCGCGCTTGCCGAGAAATGCGGCCACGCCTTCGCGCGGATCGTTCGTGTCGAACAGGTCGACGAAGCGTTCGCGCTCGACGGCAAGCGCCGCGCTGCGCGGCACACCGCGACGCGCGAGGCCGATCAGCTCCTTGCTGTATGCCACCGCGTGCGGGCTCTGCCGCGCAACGTTGCGCGCGAGCGCCAGCGCCGCATCGCGGGCCGTGCCGCTCTCGACCACGTCCTCGACGAGGCCGATCCGCAGCGCGGTGGCCGCATCGACGCGCGTGCCGGCCAGGATGATCTTCTTCGCCCAGCCTTCGCCGACGAGCCAGGGCAGCGTCTGCGTGCCGAGCCCGCAGGGCAGCAGGCCGACCGACGGCTCGGGCAGCGCCATCTGCGCATGCGTCTCGGCGATGCGCAGGTCGCACGCGAGCGCGCATTCGAGACCGCCGCCCATCGCATAGCCGTTGATCGCCGCGATCGTCACGACGCGCGCGTCATGCAGCGCCTCGAACGCCGCGCCGAAGCGCGCGGCCATCGCACGCGCGACGCCACGGTCGCCGTCGGCGAACGTGTTCAGGTCGGCGCCGGCGCTGAAGAACTTCGGGCCGTCGCCGGTGATCACCAGCGCGCGCACGCGCGGGTTCGCATTCAGTTCGGCGACGGTTTGCTGCAGCTGCTGCAGACCGTCGGCGGTAAAGGCGTTCGCGGGCGGACGCTTGAGCGTCGCGCACGCGATCGCGCCGTCGTCGACGTAGTCCAGTTCGATCATGAGGCGTCCTTCTTCGTAGGCGGTTGATACAGGCGGATCACCGCCGAGAAATCGAGTTGTCCGTCGCCGCGGCTGCTCATCGTCTGGTACAGCTGCTGCGCGAGCGCGCCGAGGTACACGGGCTGGCGCGCCTGTTTCGCGGCATCGTTCGCGAGGCCGAGATCCTTCAGCATCAGGTCGGTGCCGAAGCCGCCGCTGTAGCCGCGCGACGACGGCGCCGTGGCGATCACGCCCGGATACGGGTTGTAGGTGTCCGAACTCCAGCAGCGGCCCGTCGACGTGTTGACGATGCCGGCCAGCACCTTCGGGTCGATGCCGAGCGCGACGCCGAGCGACATCGCCTCCGACACGGCCGCCATCGAGATGCCGAGCACGAGGTTGTTGCAGACCTTCGCAACCTGCCCCATCCCCGTCGGGCCGCAATGGACGATGTTCTTGCCCATCCCGGCGAGCACCGGCTTCACGCGCTCGAAGTCGACGTCGCTGCCGCCGACCATGAAGGTCAGCGTGCCGGCCGCCGCGCCGCCGGTGCCGCCCGACACGGGTGCATCGACGAACGCGCCGCCGTGCTCGCGCACCAGCGCGCCAAATGCCTGCGCGCTCGCCGGATCGATCGTGCTCGAATCGATCACGGTCGCGCCGGCGCCGAGGCCGGCCAGCACGCCGTTCTCGCCGGCGAGCACCGAGCGCACGTGCGGTGCGGCCGGCAGCATCGTGATCACGAACGCCGCACCCGACGCGGCATCGCGCGGCGACGCGGCAACCTGCGCGCCAGCGTCCTGCAGCGCGCGCAATGCGTCGGCGCTCAGGTCGAACGCGTGCACTTCATTGCCGGCCTTCAACAGGTTCAGCGCCATCGGCGCGCCCATGTGGCCCAGACCGATAAAACCGATTTTCATTGCGTGTCTCCCATCCCATGCTTCGCTCACGATCGGCGCGCCGCGCCGATCGCCTGCGTCGTCGTCAATGCAGCCGGATCGTCGTATTCACCGGGGCGGCCGTCGTGTCGTCGTCGAACCAGCGTGCGGTGACCGTCTTCGTCTGCGTGTAGAACTGCACGACCTGCTTGCCGTACGGGCCGAGATCGCCGAGCTTCGAACCGCGCGAACCGGTGAAGCTGAAGTACGGCACCGGCACCGGGATCGGGATGTTGATGCCGACCTGGCCGACGTCGATCTCGCTCTGGAACTTGCGCGCGGCCGCGCCGCTCTGCGTGAAGATGCCCACGCCGTTGCCCATCGGGTTCGCGTTGACGAGCGCGATCGCGTCGTCGAGCGTGTCGACTTCCATCACGACCAGCACCGGCCCGAAGATTTCATGCGTGTAGACCGACATGTCGGTTTTCACGCCCGAGAAAATCGTCGGGCCGACGAAGTTGCCTTCCTCGAAGCCGGCGACCTTCACGCCGCGGCCGTCGAGCTCGAGCTTCGCGCCTTCCTTGATGCCCGCCTCGATCAGCGACAGCACCCGCGCCTTCGCGCCGCGCGACACGAGCGGCCCGACGTCGGTGCCCGCTTCCGAGCCCGCGTTGACCTTCAGCGCCTTCGCCTTCGCGACGATGTCCGGCAGCCAGTCGCGCGCGTTGCCCACCAGCACCGCGACCGAGGTCGCCATGCAACGCTGGCCGGCCGCGCCGAAACCGGCGCCCACCAGCGCGTTGATCGCCTGCTCGCGGTTCGCGTCGGGCAGCAGGATCGCGTGGTTCTTCGCACCCATCATCGACTGCACGCGCTTGCCGTGCTGGCTGCCGAGGTTGTACACGTGCGTGCCGACGTTCGTCGAACCGACGAACGAGATCGCCTTCACGAGCGGATGCGTGCAGATCGCGTCGACGACTTCCTTGCCGCCGTGCACGACGTTCAGCACGCCCTTCGGCACGCCGGCTTCGACCGCGAGCTCGACGAGCGCCATCGTCGACAGCGGGTCCTGTTCGGACGGTTTCAGCACGAACGTATTGCCGCACACGATCGCCATCGGGAACATCCACAGCGGAATCATCGCGGGGAAGTTGAACGGCGTGATGCCCGCGCACACGCCGAGCGGCTGACGCAGCGTGTAGGTGTCGACGCCGCCTGCGACGTTCTCCGCGAATTCGCCGAGCTGCAGCGTGCCGACCGAGCACGCATGCTCGACCACTTCGAGGCCGCGGAAGATGTCACCTTCGGCGTCGGGCAGCGTCTTGCCCTGCTCGGCCGTCAGCGTCTTCGCGATGCGCTGCTGGTTCGCGCGCACGAGATCCTGGAACTTCAGCATGATGCGCATGCGCGCGGCGATCGGCGTGTTCTTCCACGTCGCATACGCGGCATGCGCGGCCTGCACGGCCGCGTCGACTTCGGCGACGGTCGCGAACGGCACGCGCGCGAGCACCTGCTGCGTCGCCGGGTTGACGATGTCGCGCCACTCGCTGGTGGTGGACTCGACGAAGGCGCCGTCGATCAGCAGCTTGACCGTCGGCACGTCTTGCCCCGAGCGGGGCGTCGGATTCGCGTTCATCAGTGCTCTCTCCTTGCAGTGGGCCGCGTGGCGTCATGCAACGCGCGGCCGGTTCGGTTCAGTCAGGCCGCGGGCGGCGCGCCGCTCGCGACCGGTCATTTCAGTTCCGCGGCAAAATCCTCTTCCCAGTACTCGCCGGGCATGCGTGCGCTCGCGTCGTCGCCGCGCTCGATCTCGCGGCGGCGCAGTTCGACGCGGCGGATCTTCCCCGAGATGGTCTTCGGCAGCTCCGCGAACTGCAGCCGGCGAATGCGCTTGTACGGCGCGAGCTTCTCGCGCGAGAAGCGGAAGATCTCCAGCGCGAGCGCCGGGCTTTCCTCGTAGCCCTGCCGCAGCGTGATGAAGGTCTTCGGCACCGCCAGCCGCACCGGGTCCGGGCTCGGCACGACAGCCGCTTCCGCGATCGCCGGATGCTCGATCAGCACGCTCTCGAGTTCGAACGGGCTCAGCCGGTAGTCGGACGACTTGAACACGTCGTCCGCGCGGCCGACGTACACGTAGTAGCCGTCGTCGCCGCGCATCGCGATGTCCGACGTGCGGTAATGGCCGCCGCGCATCGCATGCGCGGTCGCATCGGGGTTGTTCGCATAGCCGTTCATCAGGCCGACCGGGCGCGTCACGTCGCGGCCGATCGGCAGCGCGATCTCGCCTTCGCCAACGGGCACGCCGTCCGGGTCGAGCAGCGCGATCCGGTAGCCGGGCAGCGGCCGGCCCATCGAGCCCGCGACGACCGGCTGGCCCGGCGAGTTGCCGATCAGGCAGGTCGTCTCGGTCTGGCCGTAGCCGTCGCGAATCGTGATGCCCCACGCCTTCTTCACGCGCTCGATGATCTCGGGATTCAGCGGCTCGCCCGCGCCGACGATCTCGCGCAGCTTCACGTCGAACGACGTGAGCGGCTGCTGCACGAGCATGCGCCACACGGTCGGCGGCGCGCACAGCGTGGTCACCTGGTATTTGACGAGCGCATCGAGCACGACCTTCGGCTCGAAGCGCGCGTAGTTGAATGCGAACACGCACGCCTGCGCATTCCACGGCGCGAAGAAGCAGCTCCACGCGTGCTTCGCCCAGCCCGGCGAGCTGATGTTCCAGTGGATGTCGCCGGGTTGCAGGCCGACCCAGTACATCGTCGACAGGTGCCCGATCGGGTAGGTGCGATGGGTATGCTCGACGAGCTTCGGCTTCGACGTCGTGCCCGACGTGAAATACAGCAGCATCGGATCGTTCGCGTGCGTGACGGCGTCCGGCTCGAACGCGGCGCTCGCCGCATAGCCGTCGTTCATCGCGAGCCAGCCTGCGCGCGGCGCGCCGGCGACGATCCTGTGCTCGAGGCCGAGATCGGCCTGTTCGAACTTCGCGGTTTCGTTCTCGTCGACGATCGCGTATTTCGCGCCGCCGATCTGCACGCGATCGCGCACGTCGTCGGCCGACAGCTGCGTGGTCGCCGGCAGCACGATCGCGCCGAGTTTCATCGCGGCGAGCATCGCGTCCCACAGCTCGACACGATTGGGCAGCATCAGCAGGATCCGGTCGCCGCGCACGACGCCGATCCCGCGCAGCCAGTTCGCGATGCGCGACGAGCGCTCGGACATCTGCGCGAACGAATACGGATCGCCCGTACCGGTTGCCGCGTCGACGATCCATAGCGCGGGCTTGTCGTTGCCGCGCGCCATCGGGTCGAAATAGTCGAGCGCCCAGTTGAACGCATCGAGCACCGGCCATTCGAAATCGCGATAAGCGGTTTCGTAGTCGGTGCGATGGCGCAGCAGGAAGTCGCGTGCGTCGAGGAATGCCTGTACCGTCATCGTGTCGTCTCCGTCTCCAGTCTCCAAACCCGGCGGTCAACCGGCGCATGCGCTGCAGCCCATGCCCGGCTCCGTGTCGCGCGGCGCACGGTCACGTCGTTGCGTGCCGCGTTCACCGCGCTACCCTCGTGCGCTGCGCGTTCATATCGTTGTCTGCGCAACGAACATCGCGACTCAAAGCTGTCGCGCAATCACCATCCGTTGCACCTCGCTGGTGCCCTCGTAAATCTGCGTGATGCGCGCGTCACGATAATGACGCTCGACTTCGTAATCGGCCAGGTAGCCGTAGCCGCCGTGAATCTGGATCGCATCCGAACACACGCGCTCGGCCATCTCGGACGCGAACAGCTTCGCCTGCGACGCTTCCGACAGGCACGGCAGCCCGGCGGTGCGCAGCTTCGCCGCGTGATGCACGAGCAGGCGCGCCGCGTTGATCTGCGTGGCCATGTCGGCGAGCTTCTGCTGGATCGCCTGATGCTCGGCGATCGGCTTGCCGAACTGCACGCGCTCGCCCGCGTAGCGGCGCGCCTTGTCGAACGCGGCGCGTGCGATGCCGAGCGCCTGCGCGGCAATGCCGATGCGCCCGCCTTCCAGGTTCGACAGCGCGATCTTCAGCCCTTCGCCGCGATTGCCGAGCAGGTTTTCTTCGGGAATCGCGCAGTTATCGAGCGTGATCGGGCACGTGTCCGATGCGCGGATGCCCATCTTCTTCTCCGGCTTGCCGACGATGAAGCCCGGCGTGTCGGTCGGCACCAGGAACGCGGAAATGCCGCGCTTGCCGGCTTCCGGGTCGGTCATGGCAAAAACGATCGCGACCCCGGCACGCTGGCCGTTGGTCACGAACTGCTTCGCGCCGTTCAGCACCCATTTGCCGTCGCGCAGTTCCGCACGCGTGCGCAGGTTGTTCGCTTCGGAGCCGGCCTGCGGCTCGGTCAGGCAGAACGCGCCGATGATGCGGCCCGCCGCCATCTCGGCGAGCCAGCGATCCTTCTGCGCCGGCGTGCCGAAACCGAGGATCGGCCCGCAGCCGACCGAGTTGTGCACGCTCATCATCGTCGCGCACGCGGCGTCGCCGGCGGCGATCTCTTCCATCGCCAGCGCATACGCGACGTAATCCGTATAGGCGCCGCCCAGCTCCTGCGGCACGATCATCCCGAGCAGGCCGAGTTCGCCGAGCTGCGCGACGACGGCGTCGGGCAATTGCGCATCGTGGTCCCACTGCGCGGCGTTCGGTGCCAGCACCTCGGTGGCAAAGGCGCGCGCGGCGTCGCGAATCATCCGCTGGTCTTCGGTATAAAGCTCGTCCATGGTGCTGCTGTCTCCCGCGGCCGCGTATCGCGACCGACCTTCCGTTTCGATGCAACAAGTGTAGGCAAGCACGCGCGACTGTTCGATGCTCGCGCCGCTCATTTACACTGAGCGTTTTTGCCATACCGGCGGCGCCGATGAAGCAGGAAGACAAGGGAACCGTCGCGATCAGCCTCGTCGCGTACAGCGTCGCGCTCGCCACCCGGCGCGGCGTCGCGGCCGAGCCGCTGCTCGCGCAGGCCGGCATCGCGTCCGCGCTGCTGGCGCAGCCGCGTGCGCGCGTGTCGGCGCAGCAATACGGCGCGTTGTGGAACGCCATTGCGCGCGCGCTCGACGACGAGTTTTTCGGGCAGGATCGCCACCCGATGCGCGGCGGCAGCTTCATCGCGATGAGCCAGGCCGCGCTGTCCGCGCAGGACGGGCTGCACGCGATGGCGCGCGCGGTGAATTTCATGCACTGCGTGCTCGACGACCTGCACGCGGAGCTGGATGCCAATCCGCAGCGCGTGCGGCTGCGTTTCGTGCACCGCAACAGCGCCGCGGCGCCCGCGATGTTCACGTACGCGACCTATTTCATCATCGTCTACGGGCTCACCTGCTGGCTGATCGGGCGACGCATTCCGGTGCTGCACGCGAGCTTCCGCTGCGACACGCCGCCCACCGATCACGAATATCCGTCGATGCTGTGCGACGACATGCGGTTCAACCAGCCCGATTCGTATGTCGATTTCGATCCCGAATTCGCGACGCTGCCGGTCATGCAGAACGCGAAGACGCTGAAGGCGTTCCTGCGCAACGCGCCGGCCAGCTTCATCGTCAAGTACCGCAACCCGAACGCGCTCGCGCAGCGCGTGCGCACCGTGCTGCGCGGGATGCCGCCGGCGTCGTGGCCCGGCGCGGGCGGGATGGCCGCGCGGCTGCACGTGGCCGAAGCGACGCTGCGCCGCAAGCTGCACCAGGAAGGCCACGCGTACCAGTCGATCAAGGACACGCTGCGGCGCGATCTCGCGTTCGAGGCGCTGGCCGATCCGTCGCGCACCATCGCCGACGTCGCCGCCGCCACCGGTTTCGCGGAGCCGAGTGCGTTCTACCGCGCGTTTCGCAAGTGGAGCGGGCGCAGCCCGGCCGAGTATCGCGAAGAAGCGCTCGCGCGCGGGGGCGGCAGCGCAGGCTGAGTACAGGGCCGGCGACCCCGCCTTCGCGCTTTCCGCCGAAACCGCCTAATCTTCAAGCATCGGGCCAACGCCCTTTCCGCGAGCCGGACGGCGTGCGGCCGCGCGCCGCCCGGACGCCCCGATGCGCATTCATCGTCATGGGCCGCCGCCCGCTTCCCCCGACGGCCGCCCCCGTCACCCGCTTTCCGCGCGGGTCGCGCGCGCCGCACTGTTCGCGGCGCTGCTCGTCGTATGCGCGGCGCTCGCCGCGCCGCCTGCATCGGCTCCCGCTGCCGCTCCCGCCGCTACGCCACCGGTCGTCGTGATCCCGGTCAACGGCGCGATCGGGCCGGCCAGCGCCGATTTCATCGTCCGCTCGCTCGAGCGCGCCGCGCACGAACACGCGCCGCTCGCGATCCTGCAGCTCGATACGCCCGGCGGGCTCGACACGTCGATGCGGCAGATCATCAAGGCGATCCTGGCGTCGCCGGTGCCGGTCGCGGCGTTCGTCGCGCCGGGCGGCGCACGGGCCGCCAGCGCGGGCACCTATATCGTCTACGCGAGCCACATCGCCGCGATGGCGCCCGGCACCAACCTCGGCGCGGCATCGCCCGTGCAGTTCGGGATCGGCGGCGGCGCGCCGGGGGCGACGCGGCCGCCGCCCGCCGGGGCGTCGGGAGCGTCGAGCGCAGCCGGTGCGTCCGGCGCATCCGCGACGCCAGCCGCCGAGCTGCCGAACGACACGCAATCCACCGAGATCCGCAAGGCGACGCAGGACGCCGCCGCGTACATCCGCGGCCTCGCGCAGTTGCGCGGCCGCAATGCCGCGTGGGCCGAGCGCGCGGTGCGCGAAGCCGTGAGCCTGTCGGCGAACGAAGCGCGCGCGCAGCATGTCGTCGACCTGATCGCGCAGGATCCCGCCGATCTCGCGCGCCAGCTCGACGGCCGTACCGTGACGACCACCGCCGGCACGCTGCACCTTGCGACCGCGCATGCGCCGCTCGTCGTGCTCGCGCCCGACTGGCGCAGCCGCTTCCTGTCGATCATCGCCGACCCGAACGTCGCGCTGATCCTGCTGACGATCGGCATCTACGGCCTGTTCTTCGAATTCGCGAACCCCGGCTTCGTGCTGCCGGGCGTCGCCGGCACGATCTGTCTGCTGGTCGGGCTGTTCGCGATGCAGTTGCTGCCGATCAGCTATGCGGGCCTCGGGCTCGTGCTGCTCGGCCTGGGCTGCCTCGTCGCCGAGGCGTTCCTGCCGACCTTCGGCGTGCTCGGCTTCGGCGGGATCGTGTCGTTTACGATCGGCGCGCTGATGCTGATCGACACCGACGTGCCCGGCTACGGGATTCCGTGGCCGGTGATCGCGGGCCTCGCGGTCGGCGGCGGGTTGCTGGTTGCCGGCGTGTCGAGCGTCGCGCTGCGCGCGCGGCGGCGGCCGGTCGTGACCGGCGCCGAGGCCATGCTCGGCAGCATCGGCGAAGTGCTCGACGACGGCCTCCATCCGGATCAGCCGCATGGCGCCGCCGGCCCCGCGCCGTCGGCCGCGGGCTGGGCGCTCGTGCACGGCGAACGCTGGCGCGTCGCGAGCAGCGAACCGCTCGCCGCCGGCTGCCGCGTGCGCGTCACCGGCCGGCACGGGCTGATGCTCACCGTCGCGCCGTTGTACGACGCGCGACCGCAGAACCCACGTCAGGGAGAACCTTCATGATCGGTTACACGTTCGGCTTCAGCAGCGTCCTGATCGTCTTCATCGTCGTGCTCGCCGCGTCGTCGATCCGCATCTTCCGCGAGTACGAGCGCGGCGTCGTGTTCATGCTCGGCCGGTTCTGGAAGGTAAAGGGGCCGGGGCTCGTGCTGATCATCCCGATCGTCCAGCAGGTCGTGCGGATCGACCTGCGCACCGTCGTGTTCGACGTGCCGTCGCAGGACGTGATCACGCGCGACAACGTGTCGGTGAAGGTCAATGCAGTGGTGTATTTCCGCGTCGTCGATCCGGAGAAGGCCGTGATCCAGGTCGCGCGCTACGTCGAGGCGACCAGCCAGCTCGCGCAGACGACGCTGCGCGCAGTGCTCGGCAAGCACGAACTCGACGCGCTGCTCGCCGAGCGCGAGCAGTTGAACGCGGATATCCAGAAGACGCTGGATGCGCAGACCGACGCGTGGGGGATCAAGGTGTCGACGGTCGAGATCAAGCACGTCGACCTGAACGAGACGATGGTGCGTGCGATCGCGCGACAGGCCGAGGCCGAGCGCGAGCGGCGCGCGAAGGTGATCCATGCGGAAGGCGAGCTGCAGGCATCGGAGAAGCTGCTGCAGGCCGCGCAGCGGCTCGCGCTGCAGCCACAGGCGATGCAGTTGCGCTACCTGCAGACGCTGACGACGATCGCGGCGGACAAGAATTCGACGATCGTGTTTCCGCTGCCGGTCGATCTGCTGGGGGCGTTGCTGGATCGCTTGGGGTCGAAGCCGGAACGGTGACGGTGGCGCCTGCCCGACGTCGCCCGTTCGCCCGCCGGGATTTCCGGATCATCGGCTCGGGAAGCCCGCGCGCAGGCCGGCCGGAGACATCCCGGCCGGTACGCCGAGACAGCTGCGGCGTATCGGTCCCCGGACTCGCGTGCCCTCGGCCCCTCTAGAGCCCTCCCTCCATTTCCCCCTTCCATTAGGACAAATCCTCACTTCCCGGCACGCGGAACCGTCTATGATCTTTACATCAATCAATGACACATTAAATGCTGACTGAATAACCCGTGATGGCGACATCGGCGGGCGCGTTCCGGATCGGCACCCCACCTGGAGACGGAGACGCATCATGGCCGACCACCCGCTGCCGGAAGTCCACCTCGACGAGCTGCCGCAATTCCGCGCGGTCCAGCAGCTTGCCTACCGCTGTGTCGAAACGATCGGCGCGATGCTCTACCCCGGCATCACCGAGAAGGCAGCCGCGCGCCTCCTGACCGAATGGCTGCAGGACAACGGCGTGCACGACTGGCTGCACAAGCCGTTCGCGTGGTTCGGCGACCGCACCGCGTTCGAAGGCTTCTCCGGCCTGAAGCACATGGGTGGCTTCAATCTCGCGTTCTTCCCGAGCAACCGTCAGCTCGAGACCGACATGCCGGTGATCCTCGACGTCGCGCCCGTGCTTGACGGCGTCGTCGCCGACGTCGGCTACGCGCACTGCCTCGGCCACAACCCCATCCTCGAGCAGTTGCAGGACGACCTGATGGACCATCGCGACATGATCGTGCGCCTCGTGAAGGAGCGCCGCTCGATGGCCGAGGTCGCGCAGGCGGTCGACGCGCTGTGCCGCCGCCAGGGCGTCGAACCGCGCCACAAGGCGTACCCGTTCAAGGTGCTCGCGCATCGCGTCGCGAAGATCCACAAGCTGTCGAAGCCGCGCTTCGTCGCGCGCTTCGGCTTGAACGCAACGCGCAACCTGCTGCTCGACCAGGGCCGCGCGGCCAAGCAGCAGGGCTGGTCGCCGCTGTGGTCGATCGACCGCCGCTCCGAGCATGCGCCCGTGCCGGGCCTGTGGGCCGTCGAACCGCATCTCGGCTTCGCCGGTGTCGGCGCGAAATTCGAGGAACTGCTGGTGATCACCGACGACGACGCGTACTGGCTCGACGACGACCTGCCGCACGTGCGCCGCTGGCAGCGTCGCCAGGCCGAACGCGCGCAGGCCGTCGCGAGCGTGCCGGCCGCCGCCTGACGCACCCGCGCCCTTCCCCGAATCCCTGAACGACGGACTCACGATGCAGCCTCTTTCCGACGAAGCGCCGCTGGCCCTGTTCGAATCGGTCCACAGCGAGACGGCCGTCGCCTCCGGCGACCTGACGCTCGCGGTCAGGACCTGGGGCGACCCGTCCCGCTCGCCGGTCGTGCTCGTGCACGGCTATCCCGACGACAGCAGCGTGTGGCAGCAGGTCGCGCCGCTGCTCGCGCGCAAGCACTACGTGATTGCGTACGACGTGCGCGGCGCGGGCCTGTCCGGCGCGCCGAAACGCACGGCCGACTATCACCTCGCCAAGCTGACCGACGACTTCGTCGCGGTGATCGACGCGCTCTGCCCGGGGCGCGCGGTCCACCTGATCGCGCACGACTGGGGCTCGATCCAGGGCTGGGAATTCGTCACCGATCCGCGGCTCGCCGGCCGTATCGCGTCGTACACGTCGTGCTCGGGGCCGTGCCTCGACCACGTCGGCTTCTGGCTGCGCGAACGGGTGCTGCACCCGACACCTGCGTCACTCGGCAAACTCGGCGGCCAGCTCGTGCGCTCGTGGTACGTGTACCTGTTCCACCTGCCATTCATCCCCGAGCTCGGCTGGCGGCTGTGGCTCGGCCGGGCATGGCCGGGCCTGCTGCGCCGGGTCGAGAAGACGCCAGCGGCAGCACGCGCGACGCAGGCCGACGACGGCGCGCGCGGCGTGCGCCTGTATCGCGCGAACTTCATCCGCTGCCTCTTCGCGCCGCGCGAACGCTACGCGCATGCGCCGGTGCAGACACTCGTGCCGCTCGGCGACAAGTACGTGAGCCCGGCGCTGTCCGAGAACCTGTCGCGCTGGGTCCCGCAGTACTACCGTCGCGAAGTCGCGGCCGGCCACTGGCTGCCGCTCGCCGACCCGGAACGCTTCGCCGGCCTCGCCGAGCAGCTGATCGACACGGTCGAATCGGGCAATGAGCCGCCTGCGCTCGCGAATGCACGCCGCCGCGCAACCAGCGGCCGCTTCAGCGGCAAGGTCGCGGTCGTCACGGGTGCGGGCAGCGGCATCGGCCGCTGCGCGGCGCTCGCGTTCGCCCGCGAAGGCGCGACGGTCGTCGCGTGCGACATCGATCTCGCGAGCGCCGAGCGCACCGCGCTGCTGCTCGGGCTGACCGGTGCGCAAGCCCACGCGAAACGCGTGGACGTCGGGTCCGCCGACGACATGGAAGCGCTCGCGACGTGGGTCGGCACCGAACTCGGCGGCGCGGACGTCGTGATCAACAACGCGGGCATCGGCATGGCCGGCGGCATGCTCGATACGAGCGCCGCGCACTGGGAGCGCATCCTGCACGTGAACCTGTGGGGCGTGATTCACGGCTCGCGGCTGTTCGCGCAGCAGATGGCCGCGCGCGGCACCGGCGGCCACATCGTCAATACCGCATCGGCCGCCGCGTTCGGGCCGTCGCGCGACCTGCCCGCCTATGCGACGACGAAGGCCGCCGTGCTGATGCTCAGCGAATGCATGCGTGCGGAGCTCGCGGAAAAAGGCATCGGCGTGACGGCCGTCTGCCCGGGTTTCGCGGAAACCGGAATCATGGCGTCGACGCAATACGCGGGCGCCAACGCACAGGACGAGGCACGGCTGCGCAAACGCGCGACGAAGCTGTACCAGATGCGCGGCCTGAAGCCCGAAACCGTCGCGCAGGCGATGGTCGACGGCGTGCTGCGCAACCGGCCGGTGGTCGCGGTGGGCACCGAAGCGCATCTGCTGCGCTTCGTCGGCCGCTTCATGCCGTGGCTTGGCCGGATGCTCGCCCGCATCAGCATGGCATCGCATTGACGGCGCAGGCCGCCGCACAGCAACGGAGACACAGATGACCGCTACCGCCGACTACCACAAGATCAAGGCCCGGCACGTGAAGTTCGACTTCAGCGACACGCCGATCACCTGGGTGCCGAACGACCCGGGCAGCACGCACATCATCAACACGCTGAACCTGCTGTTCCCGGAAGGCGAGCTGTGGTTCTGCCGCGTGTACAACAAGGCGCTGCCGCACATCACCGATGCACGCCTGCGCGACGAAGCCGAAGGTTTCCTGCGCCAGGAAGCCGTGCATTCGCGCTCGCACGGCGGCGTGCTCAAGCACTACTACGACCGGCACGGGATCGACACGAAACCGTTCACGCAGAAGCTGAACTGGCTGTTCACGCGCGTGCTCGGCGAAGCGCCGTTCGGGCTGAAGATCGGCCACACGCGCTTCTGGCTGCGACAGCAGCTCGCGGTGATCGCATCGCTCGAACATTTCTTCGGCTATCTCGGCAACTGGGTGCTGAATGCGCACGGTCTCGACGAAGGCCACGCCGACCCGACGATGGTCGACCTGCTGCGCTGGCACGGCGCGGAGGAAGTCGAACACCGGACCGTCGCGTTCGACATCTACAACCACATGGGCGGCACCTACCTGGAGCGCTGCGTGCACATGGCGTTCGTGATCGCGCTGCTGCTCTACTTCATCACGAGCGGCGCGCGGTTCATGTACCGGCGCGACCCCGCCGCCGGCCGCTATCCCGGCTTCGTGCTGTCGTGGTGGAAGGGTTCGCGGCGCGGGCACCTGCCGTCGTTCTGGAAAGTGATCGGCGCGGCGCTGCGCTATTTCAAGCCGGGCTATACGCCGCACCATGAAGGCTCGACCGAGCAGGCGCTCGCGTATCTCGCCCGCTCGCCGGCCGCGCAGGCGGCCGCGCACGGCGGCAACTGGGGCACGGCGAAGGGCACGGAATCGGCTGCGTAGCAGGTTGCGTATCCGTTGCGCAATCGCCTTCATGACGGTTCCGGCGGGCGTCGCCCGCCGAAATGCGTACAATCGCGGCTTCATTTCCCGGAGGTGCCGCGATGGCCATGAAGAAAACCGATCTAGAAAAGAACAAGGCGCTCAAGCTGACGCAGTCGATGAAGCAGTCGAGCTCCGCGCGCTTCGGCAAGGGCGTCGACGACGCAGCGAAGCTCGATCGCCGCGCGCAGCGCAAGCTCGACCAGGAACAGGGCCTCGTGCCGTTCGCGTGCAAGCTGAACGCCGAGCTCGTCGAACAACTGAAGGCACACGCCGCCACGCATCCGAACGGGATGACGGGCCTGCTGTCCGAACTGCTCGTCAACGGGCTCGCCCAGCGCGACGCGTGATCGCCATCTGTCTCGAAAATAGTCGTTGACAACGCCGTACGACATCGACAAACTCGTTCGCATGCCTACGTTCAAGCACATCGCCATCGCGAATCATTGCCCGATGAACATTCGAAAGAATGGTTCACGGGAGGCGCTTGTGCGTTAGCATCCGAGCAGTACCGCATGTCACACAAGGCCTCACCGGAAACGGATGAGGCCTTTTTGTTCTGGTGCACGTCATCCGTCCGGCTCAATGAATGGAGAAGACGATGGACCAGGCAAGCCCGTTGTTCGACCGTCCCGATCTGCGCCGCACCGGCACGATCGCGTTACCGACCGTCGTGATCCGTTTCGCGGTTGCGCCGCGCACGACACTCACCTGGCGTGCGCCCGGCGATGCGGAAATTCGCGCGCACGGCGCGCCACTGTGGGTCACGCGTCCGCCGAGCGTCGACGACTACTGGGTGCAACCCGGCGACGTGCTGCGCATCGCACGCGGCGATCGCATCTGGCTCGGCACCGATGACGCACGATCGGCCGAAGCATCGATCACGCTCGCCTACGTGCGACGCGGCGAACGGCTCAAGCGCACGCTCGCGCAAGTGCAACGTTTGCTCGTCGGACGATGGCGGAGAACGGAAGAATGATGATGCGCGCTCACGCGCAGAACGGGTGTCACGCAATGCGCGCGATCACAGCCCGTGGAAACGGACGCACCCGCGGCGCAATGCGTCGCAGGTGCGCATCGAATGACGCGGCACGCGCGTGCGTGCCGCGAGCGATCGCGCGCCGTGCGCGGCCCTCGAATGCATCGAGGGTATCAGGTGCTGGCGGCGAGACGCGGGCCCGTGCTGCGAGGCGTGGAATCGAGATCGGGGCGTTGCGCCGCCTGCGAGGTCACCCACGGGTCGATGCCTTGCTTTTGCACCTCCTCGAGAAATGACACACGTGTGCGCCAGTAATCCGCCTGTAATTTCGCATCGATGACGCGCTGTTCGGCTGCGAACAGTTCCATACGCGCCGTCACGAGCATCGACGCAGCGGTTTTTTCCGGCGTGGGAGCGTGCCGCATCGCCCAACGACTGATCCAGTTCAACATGCTGACCTCCGTGATTACGGACGAACCCGCATCGGGCAATCGCAATCGGTCGCGCCTGCCCGAACGCGCAGCGACCGTCACCGCACTTCACCGCCTGACCCGCACGGACTGCGACTCCCCCGCGTCGGCAACAACCGGCCGGCGTGTGTGCGCGGTGTATCTATCCTAGAAAGAGTTGCCGGTTTATGCGATGGGGTCTTGCAATCTTTTACACAGAAACCACAGTCGGACCCGCATCACGAAATGACAGTTGCGCACGGAACGGCTTCGGCGCACGATAGCCCGATCGCTGCAACCGCCTGGACTGACGAATGGCCGATGCACGCCGCTGCGCATTCGCCGCGGCCACGCTCGCGCGTTCACGCGTACCTCGCATGTGCGCCGCGTTCGCCCAGCATGCGGGCGCTCCGTTTCAGTCACATGTCATCACGTGGCAGCCGCGCCACATGCAGGCGCCATCTCGTTGCGCCCGCATCGGCCGATACCGGCCCCCCCGCTTTCGAACCGTTTCCATCGTTTCCACCTGCCCGCTTCGCGCGAACCGGTAAAATGCGCGCCTTCCTCGCGCGGCAGGGCTGCCTGACCGTCCGCGCGAGCGCAGCCGATCGAGCCCCACGACTATATCGTCCGAGCTATCCGCGCTATTACAATCCGCCGATAGTTCGGCAATAGTGGCTGGTTACAGTAAGCCGGCCGCGCGCTGCCTTTACAACAATTCGGCATAACAAGCAACACGACAACCCGACCGGAGAAACGCCTTCATGGAATCCATCAAGCGGTATTTCGGCTTCGCTGAAGCCGGCACCGACTTCCGCACCGAAATACTCGCGGGCGTCACCACGTTCCTGACGATGGCCTACATCATCTTCGTCAACCCCGCGATCCTCGGCGACGCCGGCATGCCGAAGGAATCCGTGTTCGTCGCGACCTGCCTCGTCGCGGCGCTGGCGTCGATCATCATGGGGCTGTACGCGAACTACCCGATCGCGTGTGCGCCCGGCATGGGCCTGAACGCGTATTTCGCGTACACGGTCGTCAAGGGGATGGGCTTCACGTGGCAGGCCGCGCTCGGTGCGGTGTTCATCTCCGGCTGCCTGTTCCTGCTGGTCACGCTGTTCCGCGTGCGCGAGGCGATCGTCAACGGCATTCCGAGATCGCTGCGCATCTCGATCACCGCCGGCATCGGGCTGTTCCTCGGCATCATCTCGCTGAAGACGTCCGGCGTGATCGTCGGCAACCCGGCCACGCTCGTCGCGCTCGGCGACCTGCACAAGCACGACACGATCCTCGCGATCATCGGCTTCTTCACGATCGTCACGCTCGACCACCTGCGCGTGCGCGGCGCGATCCTGATCGGCATCATCGGCGTCACGATCCTGTCGTTCTTCTTCGGCGACAACCAGTTCCACGGCGTGTTCTCCGCGCCGCCGTCGATCGACGCGACGCTGTTCAAGCTCGACATCCGCGCCGCCCTGTCGACCGGCATCATCAACGTGATCCTGGTGTTCTTCCTCGTCGAGCTGTTCGATGCGACCGGCACGCTGATGGGCGTCGCGAATCGCGCGGGCCTGCTCGTCGAAGGCAAGATGAACCGCCTGAACAAGGCGCTGCTCGCCGACAGCACCGCGATCGTCGCGGGCTCGATCCTCGGCACGTCGTCGACCACCGCGTATATCGAAAGCGCGTCGGGCGTGCAGGCTGGCGGACGGACGGGTGTGACCGCGCTCACCGTCGCCGTGCTGTTCCTCGCGTGCCTGTTCATCGCCCCGCTCGCCGGTGTCGTACCGGCCTACGCGACCGCGCCCGCGCTGCTGTACGTGTCGTGCCTGATGCTGCGCGAGATGGTCGACGTGCCGTGGGACGACGCGACCGAAGCCGTGCCGGCCGCGCTGACCGCGCTGCTGATGCCGTTCACGTACTCGATCGCGAACGGCGTCGCCTTCGGCTTCATCGCATACGGCGGCCTCAAGCTGCTGACGGGCCAGGCCCGCTCGGTCAAGCCGATCGTGTGGATCATCGCGGCCGTGTTCCTGTTCCGCTTCTTCTACCTCGGCAGCGAGTGATGCACGCGCCCCGGCGCGATGCACGATGAAACAACGCCACCTTCGGGTGGCGTTTTCGTTTGAGTGCGCGTGCAGCGCCGACGATACCCGATCACGCCTGCGCCTCGCCGAGCACCCAGCGTGTGAAGGTCTGCAGCGGCCCTTCGCCAAGTTCCAGTGCATCCGGCAGCACGAGACAGAACCGCTTGACCACGTCGCGGCCGTCCGGCCAGGGCGCCGCGAGCATGCCTTGCTCGAGCTCGGCGCCGACATACAGCCGCGGCACCAGCGCGACGCCCAGCCCGGCCACGGCGGCCGCGATCAGCATCGAGTAAAGATCGTAGCGCGCGCCGGCGGCC
Organism: Burkholderia sp. JKS000303; assembly: GCF_002563755.1. NCBI lineage: Bacteria > Pseudomonadati > Pseudomonadota > Betaproteobacteria > Burkholderiales > Burkholderiaceae > Burkholderia > Burkholderia sp. JKS000303. Next base: position 2,996,614 of record NZ_PDBZ01000001.1, on the reverse strand, counting down.
GGATTGCTCACCGGCAACCCCGTTTCGTGCACGTACGCCGACCACGCATCGGGCGTCTGGCGCTTGTGAAGGCGCGGCAGCGTGCCGAGCAGCGCGTCCGGATCCCCGCCGGCGAGCAGCGACGGATGGCAGACCGGCACGAGCACCTCCTCGCACAACCGGTACGTATGCATGCCGGCCCATGCCGGATGCTCGAAGTGAATCGCTGCATCGAAACCGCTGCCGGCCAGCACGAACGGCTCGGCGCGATCGGCGAAATGCACCGTGATGTTCGGATGCTGCGCCTGAAACCGCGCGAGCCGCGGAATCAGCCAGCGTGTCGCGAACGTCGGCGTCACCGCAATGTCGATACTGCCGCCGTCACCGGGCTGCCCCATCATGTACTGGCTGTCGCGCTCGAGCCGGTCCAGCACTTCGCGAACCTGCGCCGCGTAGCGCACGCCGTTCGGCGCCACCCGCACGCGGTTGCCGACCCGCTCGAACAGCGCGACGCCCAGAAACGCCTCGAGCCGGCCGATCTGCCGGCTGATCGCCCCTTCCGTCAACGCCAGTTCGTCGGCGGCACGCGCGAAGCTGCCATGCCGCGCCGCGGCCTCGAATGCCATCAATGCCGAATTGCTCGGAATCCTGCGTCGCGTCACGATTGCTCCCGGTTCTGCGGTGGTCGGCCGAAGCTTGACCAAAGATCAATGAACGGTGATGAATCATCGTTTTTCGCCCGTTCTATGGCTAATTATCATGACAAAAACTCAACCCGTCGAGCGGCAATAGGTGCCGAAGGCCGCTCGCTACCCCGTTGGAGGTGTCATGATCTATGCCGTTGAATGCAGCTTCGCCGATCCCGCGACCGAAGCCGAATGGAACGACTTCTACAGCCGGATCAAGCTTCCCGCGCTGATCTCCGTGCCGGGTTTTCGCACGTCGCAACGCTTGCGCGCCGCCGGCGGCGACGGCCCCGTCTACCTCGCGCTGCACACGATCGACAGCGCCGACGTGCTGGCGTCGGCCGCGTATCGCGACAACGGCGGCGGCAACTTCGCGCGCTGGCAGCCGCACATCGTCGAGTGGCGACGCAACGTGTACGACAGCGCGGCACCCGCGCCGGTCGTCGCCGGTCATCAATGGCTGGCCGTTTGCGAAAACGCGGCTCCGTTCGCGCAGGCGGGCATCGCCGCTACAGTCATTCACGCTGTCGCGCTGGACCATCAGCCGGCATCCCGGTGGCTGGCCGTCCTCGATCACGATCAGGCGCGGCACGCGTCCGAGGCATCCGGTGCCGCGATCCGGCTCTATGCGCCGATGGGCGAGCCGCTCGTCAGCCCGGCTGCACGCTGAGGGGGCCTGCCATGCCCAGCGTCACGATTTTCATCGCGGAAGCGAACATGCCGTCGAACGCCGCGCTCGACGCGTTGTCGTCGGCCTGCACGACGCTCTGTACCGACGTGTTGCAGGCCGCACCCGGCACGGTCCACGTCATCCACGTTCCGGTCCGGCACGGCTGCGGACATCCCGTCAGCGCCGAAATCCGCTATCGCATCCAACCGTTTCGTACCGCTGAATTAATGGACCGTTTCATGGTCTCGCTCGATCGCGAGATGCTTCGCCACACCGGATGCGTCGCGCGCATCCGCTGCTTCGGCTACGACGCCGACCACCTTCACGCCCGACATTGAGCCATGAGCGCCTCCCTTCCCCGCCTCCCGTTTCCGTGCCGTCAGGTCGGCGATTTCTCCGTCGTCGCGATCAGCGACGGCACGCTGACCGCCGGCCTCGACCTGCTGTCGAACATCGAGGTCGACGACGCGACCGGCATCATGCATCGCGCGGGCATCGCCGCACCGTCGAGCGTCAATATCAACTGCTACGTGATCCGCGGGAACGGCCGTACCGTGCTCGTCGACACCGGTGCCGGCGGCATCCGGAACTGGGGCGGCCTGCTGATGCCGTCGCTGGCGCAAGCCGGCATCGACGCGCGCGACATCGACACGATCCTGCTGACGCACGCACACCCCGACCACATCGGCGGCCTGCTGGACGCGGACGGGCAACCGGCCTTCCCGCACGCGGAGGTGCTCATTCACGAACGGGAGCTTGCGTTCTGGCTGGACGACGCAGCGTTCGAGCAGGCCAACGAACGGGCCCGCGGCAATTTCCGGATCGCGCGGCGCGCGTTCGATGCCTGTCGCCCCCGGCTGCGCGCCATCGAAGCGGGCGACGTGCTGCCCGGCATCGCCGCGGTGCCGCTGCCGGGACATACGCCCGGTCATACGGGGTATCGGGTCGAATCGCATGACGAACGTCTGTTGATCTGGGGCGATCTCGTGCACTTCGCACCGATTCAGGTCATGCGTCCGGACGTGTCGATCGCGTTCGATCACGATCCGGCGCTGGCCGTCGTGACGCGCGCGACCACGCTCGCCAAAGCGGCCTCGGACAACCTGTTGATTGCGGGCATGCATCTCGCCGAAACGGGCTTCGCGCGCATCGCGCGAACGCACGGCGAAGCCGGTGGCGCGTATGCGCTCACCGGTGCGGCATGACAGACGCAGAGGGAGGCGACGCGCGCAGCGTCGCGCGTGCGCACGACCCGGCACGCATGCGCCGATATGACACGGGCGCCGGTAACCGGCGCCCGCACAGTCGCTGCCCGGTCGTCCGGTTCAGCGCCAGTTCGCTTCGTAGAAGCGCACGTAGCCGCTACGCAGCGTCACGCATTGCGCACGCGTTTCGGACAACAGCCGCCGTGCGGCCGCCTCGATACGTTCACGATGCTGATCGTACGCACCGACCATGTCCTCGAAGCGCGGCGATGCCGCACCGAAATGGTCCTCCAGCGCCTCGGCTGTGATCTGACATTGGACACGCTCGCCATTGACCAACGCCATGAACCCGAGCATCAAATCGCGCCCCGAATATTCGGGCTTCTCGTTCGTGAAATGGATCTGCATGGGAGCCGCCTATCGCCGGTAGAAAGCGAATGACCGCGTCCGTCGTCCGCTACCGGCCGGACGAAAATGTACGCGGGCTGACCGACAGAGGCACGATGCGCGGGGGTATGGCGCGGACAATGCATGCCGGTTGCCTTCACTTTAGACGGTTTCACGCAAGAGGCAAAATTTGCGATGTGCGTCGTTCCGACGCGCATTTCGTCTGACCTGCGCGGCATCCGGCACCATCAGTCAAACGGCGTCAGTGAGGGTCGGTCGGCCAGATGTTCAGCGAGATCGCTGCGGTCGTGGCGCCCACCGCGATGGCGGCGGCCCCGTATCGAACCGCGGTGCTCAGATCGAACAGCAAACCGTGGATCGCCACGGCGATGCCGCCCAGCATGATGAAGGTGGCGATGGCCGCCAGCACGACTCTTAGTTCCGTTCGAACCATGATGCGTCTCCCGAACGGATGCATGTCACGTCGCATGCATGTTGCGATGCGGAACACGACGCGTGCGTGTTCCGTTTCAATCATTGCAGGCGCACGCTTAAAAGCAAGGGGATTTTGTTCGCGGTCGCGCAACGCGCGCGGCGCTTGTATGATGGTGCGATATCGAGACGGCGACCAAGGTTTGGGTTGTTGCGGTGCGGAAGCACCAACTTGGGTCGACCGCGAAGCATGGGACCAGAGTAAGCGCTGAAGTGCCGACCTGGGCCGACCGCGAAGCATGGGACCAGAGTAAGCGCTGAAGTGCCGACCTGGGCCGACCGCGAAGCATGGGACCAGAGTAAGCGCTGAAGCGCTAACTCTGGCCGACAGGAGACAAGGCATGCCTCAATCTTTCGTGCTGCCCGCCACCACGGGCCGCATCGACCTGCTCGCGCAGGCCCATGCGCGTTCGACCGCGGTCGGCCTGCGCGCGAACGAGCGCCCCGATTTCTCACCGCTGTCGCGGCTCGCACTGCGCGAACTGCTCGACACCAACCATTCACTGTTCGCGCACGCGCGCCCGGTGATGGAGGACCTCCACGCACAGATCGCCGACACACAAAGCCTCGTGGTGCTCACCGATGCCGACGGCGTGATCCTGCACAGCATCGGCGACGCGGACTTCATCGAGAAAGCGAACCGCGTCGCGCTGTGCAACGGCGTATCGTGGGCCGAAGGCGCACGCGGCACCAACGCAATCGGCACCGCACTCGCGTCCGGCCAGGCCGTCGCGGTACACGGCGCCGAACACTTCCTGCGCGCCAACCACATCCTCACCTGCTCGTGCGCGCCGATCATTGATCCATTCGGCCGCACGCTCGGCGCGCTCGACGTAAGCGGCGACCCGCGCGGGTTCAGCTCCCATACGCTCGCGCTGGTGCGGATGTCCGCGCAGCTGATCGAGAACCATCTGTTCGCGAACCAGTGCGCGCAGGCGCTGCGGCTGCGCTTTCACGCACACGAGGATTGCGTCGACTCGCTGTTCGCCGGACTCGTCGCATTCGGCCCGGACGGCGGGCTGATCGCCGCGAACCGCAGCGCACAATTCCAGCTCGGCGCAACGTTCGATGCATTGCAGCATCAAGGCTGCGATGCGCTGTTCGGCATGCAGTTCGGCCAGCTCGCCCAGCAAGCGGCGCGCGCGCCCGGTGCATCGTTCCGCCTGACGCTGTCGACCGGCGTGCGCGTGCTCGCGCGCTGCGAATTCGCGGAAGCGCACAAGACGACGGTCGCCGTCACACCGCCCGCGCCCGCCGCGCGCGTGCCCGCGCCGGATCCCGATGCAATCACGTTCGCGACGCTCGACACCGGCGACGCACGCATGGCTGCCGTGCTCGAACGCGTCGCGAAGATCCGCGGACGCGACCTGCCGCTGCTGATCCTCGGCCAGACCGGCACCGGCAAGGAATGGCTCGCCCGCGCGCTGCACCACGCGTCGCCGCGCTCGGACGGCCCGTTCGTCGCGGTGAACTGCGCGGCGCTGCCGGATTCGCTGATCGAGGCCGAACTGTTCGGCTATGAAGACGGCGCCTTCACCGGCGCACGCAAGCGCGGCAGCCCCGGCAAGATCGCGCAGGCCGACGGCGGCACGCTGTTTCTCGACGAAATCGGCGACATGCCGCTCGCCCAGCAAGTCCGGCTGATGCGCGTGCTGCAGGAACGCGCGGTGATGCCGCTCGGCGGCGCGCGCGCGGTGCCGGTCGACGTGCGCGTGGTCTGCGCGACGCACCGCGACCTGCGCGCGATGATCGCCGAAGGCACATTCCGCGAAGACCTGTTCTACCGGATCAACGGGCTCGCGGTCACGCTGCCGGCGCTGGCCGACCGGACCGACCTGCCGGCGCTGGTCGAGCGCATCGTCGCGCGGCTCGCGCGCAGCGAGCCGATGCCGTGCCGTCTCGCGCCCGACGTGCTCGACGCATTCATGCGCCACCGCTGGCCCGGCAACCTGCGGCAAATGACCAACGTGCTGCGCACCGCCGGCATGCTCGCCGAAGACGAAGCCGAGATCGCGCTCGCGCATCTGCCCGACGATTTCTGGCTCGACTGCGACGATGTCCCGACGGCGCCCGCCGCCGAACCGGCCGACGCAAGCGAGACGACGACGCTGCAGAGCCACCAGGCCGCGGTGATCGATGCGGTGCTCGCGCGGCACGGCGGCAACGTGTCGGCGGCCGCGCGGGAACTCGGGCTCGCCCGCAATACCGTGTACCGCTACCTGCGCCGCCATTGACGTCGCCGGCCGGCCGCCCGACGGGCGCCGGCCGCATGCGGCTTCGGGTATGCTTGGCGCTTGCCTTGCCCCCGCCCGTTTCGCCCCATGACCGATCCCGACCACCCGCCTCTCGTGCGCATCGAGCCGCTCGGCGCGACGTTCGACGCACCCGATTCGCTGACCCTGCTCGAAGCCGCCGCGTTCGCGCACGTCAGGCTGCCGCGTTCGTGCCGCAACGGCACGTGCCGAAGCTGCCTGTGCAGGATCGTCAGCGGCAGCGTACGCTACACGATCGAATGGCCGGGGCTGAGCCGCGAGGAAAAGGCCGACGGCTATACGCTGCCGTGCGTGGCCGTCGCGACGTCGGATGTCGTGCTCGACGTGCCCGACGCGGAGATGATCGACTGAACGCGGCGCGCCGTTGCGCGCCGTCCCGCAACCGTGACGGGCACGCCCGTCGGGAGAATGTGATGACCCAGTCAACCGATCGCATCGAGAAACAGGCCGTGCTCGCCGCGCCGCCGGCGCGCGTGTGGGAAGCCATCAGCAATTCCGGGGAATTCGGCACGTGGTTCGGTGTCACCTTCGACGGGCCGTTCACGGAAGGCCAGCCGCTGTTCGGCCGCATCACGCCGACCCGCGTCGACGACGACGTCGCCAAGGCGCAGGAGCCCTATGCGGGCGCTGTATTCGAAATCGTCGTCGAGCGCGTCGAGCCGAAGCAACTGTTCTCGTTTCGCTGGCATCCATTCGCGATCGATCCGAACTTCGACTATTCGGCCGAGCCGATGACGCTCGTCACGTTCTCGATCGCCGAGCAAAACGGCGGCACGCGGCTCACGGTCACCGAAACGGGGTTCGACCAACTGATCGAAGCGCGCCGCGCGAAGGCACGCGAAATGAACGATCACGGCTGGGCCGCGCAGATGATGCTGATCACGAAATATCTGGCGACGCACGCGTAGCAGGCCCGTGCCCGCCATCCCCGGCATGTGGATGCGCGGATGCCGGCATCGCGGGGGGCGTGGCATAATCCGCCCCATCGCAGTCCTCACGCCGCTGCTCATCGCATGCTCAGTCGTCGCCTCCGGAAGATCGGCAGTCTGATCGGGATGCTCGCCATCCTGATGACGGCGCTCGCGCCGACGATCTCGCAGGCGCTGACGACGCAAGGCCGCGTCGATGCCCTGCTCGCCGGTTACTGCACGGCCGGCCCGGCTGCCGGCAACGATCAGACGCATTCGTCATCGAAGAGCCTGCAAGCCCATTTGCAGGCGTGCGGCTATTGCAGCCTGCTCACCCACACTCCCACGCTGCCCGCGCCCGAACTGACGTTCGCGGCCCATGTGCGTGTCATCCAGCATCGCGCGGCAACCCGCTTCGAAAGCCTGCGCCGCGCGTTGCCGCTCACGGCCGCGCAGCCGCGCGCCCCACCCGCCTCCGCCTGAACCGTAGCCCAGCGCGCGATGCCTGAACGCATCGCGCCGTTCGCGCGCGCCCTGCCGGCGCCCGTGTCGTGTCACGTTCACGAGGACGATCATGTCGCCCCTGATTGCCGCGCGCCGCATGGCGCCGTGCGCTTGCGCCGCCGCCGCGCATGAGCATGCGCATGCGCATGCGTGCTGCCCGGAAATCGCATGCGCCCCGTCACGCTGACCATCGACGACCGCAGCGTCGGCGATGCGTTCGACTCCCGGCACGGTCACATCGAGACCCTGCTGCGGGTTCGCGTGCATCTCGACGACATTTCCTCCCACTCGATTCGCAACAGCTTTCTCAATCCATGAAAACCGCCACGCTTTTCCGCGGCGCCGTCGCCGCACTGACCTTCGTCATCGTCCAGGCCGCCCACGCGCACGCATTTCCGAAAACGCAGCAGCCGGCCGCCGGCGACACGCTCACCGCCGCACCGCAAGCCGTCACGATCGATTTCGACGAAGCACTGGAACCGGCATTCAGCTCGATCGCCGTGACCGACAGCCACGGCCAGTCGGTCGCGACCGGCAAGGCCGTCGTCGACGATGGCAACCGCAAGCGGATGCACGTCGCGCTGACGAGCCTGACGGCCGGCACCTACACGGTCGCATGGGTCGCCGTGGCCAGCGACGGCCACCGGACCCAGGGGCACTACGCGTTCACGCTGAAGTGACGCACGCATCCCGACACCGTCAGGAGCGCACCGCCGCTCCCTCTGCACCCCGTACTTTCGATAAGGAGAACACCTGATGAAACGCTCGATTCCGGCCGCCCTGCTGTGTGCACTGTTCGCGCTGCAAGCGCCCGCCACGTTCGCCGCGTCCGCCGTACAGGCCGACGCATGCTGGATCCGCACGATGCCGGCAACGGTGCCGTCGTCCGGCTATTTCACGTTGAAGAACGACGGCGACGCGCCCGCCACGCTGACGGGCATCGACACCCCCGCATACGGGATGGCGATGATGCATGAAACGCTGACGAACGGCAGCACCGCGAAGATGGTGCACGTCGACACGGTCATCGTCCCCGCACACGGCACGCTGGTGTTCAAGCCGAAGAGCTATCACGTGATGCTGGAGGACCCGAGCCAGCCCGTCACGCCCGGCGCGAAGATTCCGTTCCGGCTGCATTTCGCCGACGGCTCGACGGTGTCCGTGACCTGCGACGCGAAGGCGCCGTCGTACGCCGGCCAGTAACGCGACCAGCGCCACGACCGATGGAGACGAACATGAAAGAACGCCTGCCGCTGGCCGACCTGATCGTCCGCTACCGGACGCCGCTGAACGTCGCCGTGCTGATCGTCTGCGGGCTGTGGGCGGCGTGGATCGCGTGGATGACGCGGCCCGCCGCAATTGATGCGCCGTCGTCGATCGCCCCTTACTGCGTGCGCGACGCGCGTTGACGCTGCGCATCGGGGTGACCCGCGCCGTGGCATCATGCGCGGTGCCACCCCGATCGCAGAAACCGTCTCCCGGAGCACCGCATGTCCATTCAGACCTGGATGCTGTTTGCCGCAGCCTATCTCGCGACGACGCTGTCGCCGGGCCCCAACGTGCTGCTCGTGATCCGCAATACAGTGCGCTACGGCACGCGCGGCACCGCCGCGACGATCGCGGGCAACCTCGTCGCGCAGGGTGTGGTGGTGATGCTGGTCGCGCTCGGCGTCGGCGCGGTGCTCGCCGCCATGCCGCCGCTGTTCGTCGCGATGAAGATCGTCGGTGCGGCGTATCTGATCGTTCTCGGCATCCGGCAACTGCGCGGCGGCCGCAGCCAACGCTCGCCCGACGGCAACGCGGCAATCGTCGAGCCCGACCGCAGGAAGCTGTTCCGTGAAGCGCTGTTCGTATCGGGCAGCAACCCGAAGACGATGATCTTCCTGTCGGCGTTCATGCCGCAGTTCATCGCGCACGATCGTCCGCTCGCGATGCAGTTCGTCGTGATGTACGCGACGATCGCCTGCACCGTCGTCGTCGTCCACAGCGTCTATTCGTTCGGCGTGCGCCGGCTCCATCGCGGCTTCGGCGTCAGCCCCTGGGTGCGCGCGGCCAAGCGCGCGAGCGGGCTGCTGTTTGTCGGACTCGGGATCAAGCTGCTGGCCGCGCGGCAGGCGTAAGCGCCGCCACGGGTCCGGCTCGTCAGCGCTTCGATGCAGCCAGTGAAGCCGCAATCGCGTCGAACGACGGACGCGCATCGACGTCCTCGTTCAGACACGCCGCCGCAAGCGCTTCAAGTTCGTGCGCCCCTTCCCGCGCACGCGGCTCGCATCGCGCCAGCAACTCGCCGAGCAGATAGCCGAACGCCCTGACTTCCAGCCGTTCGAGCCGCGCTGCGTGCGCGCGGTCATTCACGTCGTAGACCGACGCCGCGCCGAAATCGCCGAGCAGCGCGCCGCCCTCGCCGTCGTGCAGAATGTTGTGCGCATACAGGTCGCCATGCAGGATGCCGCGCGCATGCAGATGCGCGGCGACCGACGCGATGCCGTGCGCGATCCGCGCCGCGGCCGCCGGTGTGAACCGCATATCGTCGGCATAGACATCGCGCGTGCAGGTCGCGAAGCTCGGCGGCCCGGCGAGGTTCGTCCGTGCCGGATCGACCAGTTCCATCACGAGGCCGTGCGTGCCGTCCGGATGACCGCGCACCTTGCCGATCACCGGGATCATGTTCGGGTGGCGTCCCGCGTGCAGGCAGGCGGCCATTTCGCAATCGGGCAGGCCGTCGCTCGTCATCGCGCCCTTGAACAGCTTGACCGCGACCGCGCGCGGCGCCTGGCCATCCGCGTGCCATTGCGCGCGGTAGATGACGCCCGATGCGCCTTCGCCGAGTTTCCGGTCGCAGGAGAGCGACGTCCAGTCGATGTCCGCGACGCCCGACTCGGCGGACGCGGCCGCCTCCGGCGCAGCGCCGAGCGGATTGCCTGCGGCCGCGAGCCACGCGAGGCGCGGCAACCGCAGCAGCCAGTCCGGCAGCGCGTCGAGCCGGTTCGCCGACAGACGCACGAGTTCGAGCGCGCGGCATGCGGCCATTTCAGCGGGCAGCGCGCGCAGCCGGTTGCCGGCGAGCATCAGCTTCTGCAGGCGCGAGCAGGCGCCGATCTCGGCGGGCAGCGCGTCGATTGCGTTGTCGGTCAGGATCAGCCAGCGCAGCGCGCGCGGCAGCGAATGGCGCGGCACCGTGCGGATCCGGTTCGCCTTGAAGCCGATCATGTCGAGTTGCGTGCACGTGCCGAGCACTTCCGGAAATTCCGTGAAGCGGTTGGACGACGCGAACAGGATGCGTAGACGGTGCAGCCGCGACAGATCGTCCGGTAGCGCGGACAGCGCATTGCCGGACAGGTCGAGCACTTCGAGCGTGTCCGCCAGATCGAGGATTTCGCGCGGGAATTCGGTGAGCCCGCACGTGAGCTTGAGTTGCCGGGCGCCCGCCAGCTGGCCGGCCTGCAGTTGTTCGAGAGTGGTCGTCACGGGGAGAAAGCGGTTGCGATTGCGATGATCGTCGGATCAATCGCACCAATTTTACCGGGATCGCTTTCGCGTGCCGCACAATCGTGTCATGCCCCCTTCACAAACGCGCAATGTGACGATAGAATTGCGGCCCTTGCAGTACTGAAGTGCCGACGTGGTGAAATTGGTAGACACGCTATCTTGAGGGGGTAGTGGCGAAAGCTGTGCGAGTTCGAGTCTCGCCGTCGGCACCAGAATCAATCCGATGATGCAACTGCTTCATCGCGACACTTCAGCCGTGTTTTCTCACCGGCCGCTCTGACACACATCGTTATTGCGGGACCCAGAAGTCATCCTCGTCCCGAGTCAGCCATCCATTTCACCTGCGTATCAGGCGGTTCCATGGCGAGCCGGGCGCGAGCACATCGCTAGTCTCCTACCCGCGCGGCGGTACTTCCGATCAATGCGCAACCGCATTCGGTGTGGTGTCCATGTAGCGCGACTCGTTCGCCGCCGATCGTCAGCGTCGGATGCGCCTCGATGATCCTGTTGATTCCGTGCGGTTTGCCGTCGGGATATTTTTGCGGACAATCGACGAGATCGTGCAGGCGAGCAATCGCCTTGCCTCCGATGGTATGGATGTCCGAGCCGCTGATCACGCGGCCGCCGTGGGACGTCGTATCGCCGACCACGATGATAGTTAGTGCCATCCTGCCTCTGGAGTGGAGAACGGATTGGGCTCGTGCGGCCTGGGCGGCCGCACAAGCGCATCAATCGCCGTCCTGGTTCGAGTCGGTTTCCGGATAAGACGGGTAGGTGGCTGCTATCTTGCCCTTGATGTAGGCGACGCGGGCACGATACACCTTCAGCAAACACGCGGCATCAGTGCACGTGTTCCGCACAGTCCGGATCCAGCTGATTTGATTCTGCCGCACCGGGTCCTGATATGAAATTTCCTTCGAGTCAGTCAGCAGCATCGCGACGTAGCCGCGATTGACCGTCGCATCCAGCTTGGTCAGGTCCGGATTCTTGCATATGAGCTGCTCGACGTTCGTACCGGCCTTGCCGCAATCGAAACTCTGCTCCGCATTGACGGGCGCGTGCGTCTGGCGCTCAAACAGGTACGCCCAGGAGCCGTCCAGCAGAACCATTTCGTCCGGCGATTGGTAGATCATCGCGGAACGCAGCCCCTGACAAAGCGGTGCGTCGACATCGCCGAGAATGTAGGTGTCGGTCAGCGCCGCACCTTTCGCATGGAACTTGGTGTTCAGAAAGGCATTGAATTTATCTCGCGAGCCAAAGGAGTGCGAGATAACCGGGTCAACATAGAACTTCATCTTCTTGTCGACCTTTACGCTGCAACTGTGCCCGGTGTAATGAAAGACGAACGCGCTGCCATCGAACGTGAGGGATCCCGCCGTCAGCGGATTGACCGGAAATGGCAGGTTATGCGTATCACTGCCCTGTTCGAACTGGGCTGCCCCCGTCATGCGATACGTGTCCTGAGCAGCGGCATAGGCCGGCAACAGAAGTACCGACATCAAAAGGAGTAGACACTGCTTGAGTTTCTTCATGGCGAAATTCGACGTCGTTCGTTCAATGGTTGGAATTGTACGTGCCCTGGCAGAACATATCGTGCTCACGTTCCCGACGCGTCTTGTTTTCGATATCGAGGAACTCCACGGGCGCGCCGGCGTAGTCTCCACCATTCAATTTTCGGCACAGATTGGGGGCCTTGCCGAGGCTGCCCATGTTAAAGGCAAGGGAGACAAGCGCATCGTATTCATGCTGATAGAGCGGCACGCTGATCGCATTCTTGACGCGCCCCTCGAACACCGCGACGTCGTCGTCGAACAACGTCTGCGCCTCGGCAACAGTTATCTTGCTTGACATCGCGATGTATCCGTTCGCCGCGCAGCTACTTTCGGCAATCAGATGCCCCCAACCGACCGTGCAGTAGCCCTTGCTGTCGTTGTAATAGTAGGTGTTCGCCTTCGAGGTGTCGTAGTGCACCCCCTCCCAACCCTTGATAAATGCCTTGCCTTGATCCGACGTCTTCAGTTGGGCTATCGGGATACGCTGGCCGACAGGTTTCAGCGGCAACGCATCCAGGAATGTAGCTTTGTAGCCCTCCTGAAGAATCGCCAGCGAATCCATCAGATCGGCACGCCGCTGGAATGGTCCACCCACCGCCTTCCCATTCAATTTGGCATGCGGATCAAATCCAAGCGCACCTGAATATGCTTCGAAATGGAGCATCGACACGTTTTCGCTACCTACGATATGCACCGGTGCGCCGTTATCCCTCAGCAGCACACCGCTGTTCGCAATGACTTGCCCCTGACTGACCGTGTCTCCAACTTTCACCGTAGCCGACGATGGATCGACTTCTCCGTACAGGACGATAAATTCGCGACCGTCGGAAGTCTTGTGGTGGATACTGATCTGCCACGTCTGGCAATAGAACATCTCGCGCTTGATGACGACACCAGGTGCAATTGCGACGATTGGCGTGTGCGCCTGCACGTATAGATCGCGAGCCGCGTGCTTGCGGCCGCCCCCTCGATTGGCCCCGAATCTGGGCTGCTCATGGCCGCCGCCATGCAACGGTTTGGTCCACGTGTAGTCGCACGACGCCGTACCGTATTTACCGCCTTCATCATTGAGTGGACGGCTCTGTATCGGAAAGATGATCGGTGCAGCACCCTGACGCGGCGTCGACGTCGGCGCCCCACGGTCATTGTTCGGGTGGTCGTCGTGTGGCGGGCTACCCTTTGGGCTGGGCTTCTTTGGCGTAGGCTCGTCAGATTTCCGCGACTCGACAGGCGGCACCTTCAGCTTCTGACCGACCATAATGAGGTCCGATTTCAGTCGGTTCACGCGCTTGAGCAAATCAACACTCGTGTGATACTTCTTCGCGATCGTCGTCAGGTTGTCGTGTGCCTTGACAATGTACGTGCCACGCCAGTAGTCGCCTTTCGACGTATCGTCGACCTTGGTCGGCAGGTCATGCTTCGTCTTCGGGCTCGTCAGATTGAAGCAGATCTCGGACAAAGACGCGTTGAGTCGCGCCACCTCCTTCATCGTGTCGCTGGTCCAGCGTTTCACGTGCACGGATAGCGCTGCACCCATCTGGACCGAGAACTGGATGGCGCCCTGCGCATTCGTCGATGCGGTGTGATAGACGTGGTTCGCACGGTCTTCCATCCCCTTGATTTCGATCTTCAAATCCTGGATCGGCTGACCGAAATGGTCCTTGAAATAGACCGTCACGGCTGACAGCGGATCGGTGTTGTTGTCCCGGGTGTTCATGGTTTATTCGGATGAAGGCGGATGGCAGTCAGGCGCTTTGATTGACGTAGTGGTTCGGGTCGTCTGAAATAACCTCGTCAGAATCGGTGGCCGATGGCGTGACGCATTCGACAAGCCACGAGCCCTGAGTACCGACGAGTACCTGGAGCGTCTCTGGCTGGTCCGTCGTCAGGCGCGACGTGCGACCATGCTCGTCCAGCGCCCCCTGCGCGACAATGTCGCCATTCTCCCGCCGCGCCGTGTACTCCACATCACCGAACGCTCTCTGCCAGTAGACATCGTAGACATCCAGCCGGTTACTGAACGCCTTCGGCATATCGAAGCCGGGCACGACGACAGGTAGCGACTTGGGCCCCGGCAGCGCATGATTGCCCGCATACGCCGTCCATTGTGCGGGAGTGCCTTGCTCGATTCCCGCACCGCTGATTCGAATGTAGCTACCGCGTGCGTTCAATACAATTTCTTCGGCTGCGGTGATCTCGATCCGCTGCTTCGCGCTGATCAACTTCAGCACCTGATCGGCGATAATTTCGACGTTGTCTGATTGCGCCTGGATCTCCACCTTGCCCTTCGCTGCGAACAGCTTCATCCCCGCGTTCTTGACGAACAGGCTGATTTTTTCGGCAACGCTTGCGACCAGTGATTTCCCCGCAGCCAGATGCGTGCTTTCGCCACTGACGACATTCACGTGCTGATCCGCCGCGATCTGCGTCGACTGTTGAGTCGACGTCGCGATGCCGGCCGGGCTCGCGAACAACATGATGGGCGCCTTGAAACCGTTCGCACTGCCGACACCGCCACCGGCGGTTCGACCGCCGGCAGAGGTACCGGCCACGCTCGACTGCGTCGCGTCGGTGAATGCACGCAACGCTTCACCGCCTGGATTGAGACTTTCCGCTTGAGACCTGACGCTTGCACCTGAAAGCGACTGGACCACGCCTTGTGCATTGACGAGCGGCCCGGTTGCATGACGTGCGTCCATTGGCTGCTTGACCGAGGCGTCGTAGCTGGACACGAAAAGGCCCTGTGCCGCGCGAATCGCACCGTGGGCATCCGATTTCAAATCAAAGCCGCTACCAATATAGGGGCCCCGAGTGTTGCCATCCTGATCGACGAGATAGCCGAGATGAAGCAACGTGTTCGAACTGCTGCTGAACAGTCGAACCCGGTTCTGCGCGGTCGCATCGTCCAGAACCATCTCGTTGTAACCAGCGCCCGCATACTCCTTCGACCGATAGCCCGACAAGATGCCGTTGCTGTGCCACTGCGGCTGCACGTTCCCGTTGTACACGCGATGCAGCACGATAGGCCTGTCGCAGTCGCCACCTATGTAGCCGACGAGCACCTCTTCACCAACTCGCGGAATATGAACGCTACCGTAGCCTCCGCCCGTATCCGACTGCGCAACCCTCACCCAGCACGATGCGTTCACGTCTCCCGAGTTCTGCCGATCCCAGACGAACATGACCTTGACCCGGTTCAGTGCGTCGGTGTACACCTCTTCGCCCTGCGGCCCGACGACGATTGCCGTCTCCAGTTCCATCTGCGGCTTCTTGTGCTCGAACGGACTCCGATACGGGACCATCACACGCTGCGCCTCGACTTCGACCAGATAAAAGCCGGCTGAACCGTCGGCATGCGTAACGACGCCACCCGCTTGCCCGCGCTTGGCCTGCGTCAGTTCGGCCTGCAGGCTGTACGGAAAGCTCGCCTCATGATTCGAGAGCGGCAAATTGTTCTCGATATACCGCTGTACCTTGATCGCAGCAAATTCGCGTTGACCGGCAGGATCGCGCTCGTGTTCAGGATGCCCCGTCAACACGAAGCGGCACCCGGCGTCGATCGCCCGCACACTGCCGGCACCAAAGAATCGCTTGGCCCGCGACTCCCATTCCTCGAGGTGCATCTTCGAAAGATGCTCGCCACGATTCCGGTCCAGGTAGGTATACGCGCCCGTGTATTCGTAGACTTCGGCCTGCTCCGGCAAATCCCCCTGGCCGGACATCGTCGGCAATGTCGTGCCTTTGGGATTGACGAGCGACGATGGCGCCTTGTAGTCGAACGTACGCGTCGTGTGAACCGTACTCTGCAAGGTACGCGATCCCGCCCACTGCGTGAACGTGTTGGTTTCGCCGCCGATGCCTGACCTCGAGAACCTGACCGAATGCGGAGACATCTCGTCGAGCGAGTAAATGTCATCCGTCACGACCAGCCGGTGGGCGTTCCCGTCCTGGCTCTGCCGCCAGAAACCGAACAGGCCTTCTTCTTCCATCAAGCGATGGACGAAGTTCCAGTCGGTCTCGCTCTGGCGGCAGTATGAACGCGCAGGTAGTGGCTTGCGCAATGCGAATTCGAACTGCCCGCGAGCTTGCGGATGTGCATTGAATACGTCGGTGATGACGGCATCGACACTCTTGTCCTGCCAATACCGCATGTCGCTGCGGAACTTGAGGAAATGCATCCACGATGCGAAAGCCAGTTGATAGCTCGACAGACTACCGTCAGCCCCCAGCCTGCGAGCGGTGTGGATGTATCCGTTGATCGGCAGATAAGACTTGTTCGCTTGCTGAATCCAAAGCGTCATCGGTTGTGCGATCAGCGCCTTGAGCTCGATGTCGCCAGCCGCGGATACCATATCCAGGGTGACACTGAAGTCGCGGCCGAGGTCGGCACGGGTCATGGCACGCCGCGGGACGAGTGCGTTCTCTGGCAACGCCGGAATACTCGTCTTGAGCAAGCGATCTTGCTGGATCAGGCCGCCACGAATTGCCTGAACCACTTCGGTCATGTTCATTAATTATCCGTCTTCTTGTTTTTGCAAGCCCGCAGCGGCCCGCGCTCTCACGGGGACGGCTCCCCGTTTTATGCCGTCGCAATTCTAGCCAAATCAACAAGTCGTGAGAATGTACGTAATCTCCAAAACAACAATATTCCGCGTCAAAGATTGATATACGAGTCATCAAGAAGTCTATGGCCGGTATTTTTTGCGCCATTTAATTTCATTAAGCAAACTTCAACATTTATTTTTTATTTCATAAATATCGTTGAGATTTGATTTTGTAATATTTGGCGTATCGAGAATCACCTCCGGCCATTCGACACCGAACTCCCGTCGAACCCGGCTTTGCCAATCCAGCGGCGAACAAGCCGGCGAGCCTTCTCCATCTTCGATCGCGATCGTGCGTTATCTCTAATCAGGATTCGATGTAGAGCGATGCGCGAGACGCATCAACGGCAATCAAACTGACTGGTGCGTACGCATCGCCATGAAGCGAGACCGCTGATCGGCCGACCGGGCAGATGTCCCGGTCGCCCTCACAGCACCGGCAACACCGCCCGAATATGCTCCGCAAACGCCACGGTCAGATGCGACGGCCGCTTCCGGTCGAACCTCAATGTAATCCCCACCGCCGGCAACGGCGGCAACCCGCGATCGCCGGCGAGTATCGCCAGATCCGCGGGCACCGCCGTTTGCGTCATCACCGCGAACGCCTGCCCCGAGCGCACCAGCGCGGTCAGCCCCGCGAGACTGCTGCTCGCATACGCGACGCGATAATCGCGCCCCGCTCGATCGAGCGCTTCGCAGGCCGCGATGTGATCGAGCGTATCGGGATCCGACAGCGCGAGCGGCAACGGATCGAACTGCGCGGCATCCAACCCTGGATAGCCGATCCAGACCAGTTGCTCGCGACGGATGAAATCATCGGCCGCCCCGTCGTCGTCCGGCAACGAGATCATCGCCAGATCGACCGCCCGCTTGTCGAGTTGCTCGAGCAAGCGCGGCGTCGGCCCGCACACGACTTCGACGATCGCCTGCGGATGCTGGTTCGAGAACTGCCGCAACAGCGACGGCAGGAACACGGCCGCGTAATCGTCCGGGCAACCGAAGCGGATGCTGCCCGACAACCCCGTGCCGCACAGGTCGGCCATCGCCTCGTCGTGCTGCCTCAGGATCCGCTGCGCATGCGCGAGCAGCCGCTCGCCGGGATGCGTGAGCAGCACGCCGCGGCCGGTGCGCTGGAACAGCGGCTGATCGACGACCTCCTCGAGCCGCCGCATCTGCTGGCTCAGCGCGGACTGCGTGCGGCCGACCCGCGCCGCCGCGCGGCTGAGCGAGCGCACTTCGGCGATCACGACGAACGAGCGCAGCAGGTCGATTTCAAGCGAGCGTCCCAAGGTATTAGCTCCTTTTCTACCTTGCATAAGCATTATTCGTTTCCATAAAACCAGACCGGCACCTAGACTGCAAGCGATCCCTGCCCTTGCCCGGAGAAGCCCGATGTCCCTGAACGACGACGCAACCTTCTGGCGCAACGCCAGACAGCACCTGATCCGCTACGGCGGCACGTTCGAGCCGATGATCATCGAGCGCGCGCAAGGCAGCTTCGTCTACGACGCGGACGGCCGCGCGATCCTCGACTTCACGTCGGGCCAGATGAGCGCGGTGCTCGGCCACAGCCATCCGGAGATCGTCTCCGTGATCGGCGAATACGCGGGCAAGCTCGACCACCTGTTCAGCGGCATGCTGTCGCGTCCGGTCGTCGACCTTGCCACGCGCCTCGCCGACATCACGCCGCCGGGGCTCGACCGCGCGCTGCTGTTGAGCACCGGCGCGGAATCGAACGAAGCGGCGATCCGGATGGCGAAGCTCGTCACCGGCAAGTATGAGATCGTCGGCTTCGCGCAGTCGTGGCACGGGATGACGGGCGCCGCGGCGTCCGCCACGTACAGCGCCGGGCGCAAAGGCGTCGGCCCGGCCGCCGTCGGCTCGTTCGCGATTCCGGCACCGTTCACGTACCGGCCGCGCTTCGAGCACAACGGCGCGTACGACTATCTCGCGGAACTCGACTACGCGTTCGACCTGATCGACCGCCAGTCGAGCGGCAACCTCGCCGCGTTCATCGCGGAGCCTATCCTCAGCTCGGGCGGCATCATCGAATTGCCGGAAGGCTACATGGCGGCGCTCAAGCGCAAGTGCGAGGCGCGCGGCATGCTGCTGATCCTCGACGAAGCGCAGACGGGCGTCGGGCGCACCGGCACGATGTTCGCGTGCCAGCGCGACGGCGTGACGCCCGACATCCTCACGCTGTCGAAGACGCTCGGCGCCGGGCTGCCGCTCGCGGCCATCGTCACGTCCGCCGCGATCGAGGAACGCGCGCACGAGCTCGGCTACCTGTTCTATACGACGCACGTATCGGATCCGCTGCCCGCCGCGGTCGGCCTGCGCGTGCTCGACGTGGTGCAGCGCGACGGCCTCGTCCAGCGCGCGAACGTGATGGGCGACCGACTGCGGCGCGGCCTGCTCGACCTGATGGAACGCTTCGACTGCATCGGCGACGTGCGCGGGCGCGGCTTGCTGCTCGGCGTCGAGATCGTCAAGGATCGCCGGACGAAGGAACCGGCGGACGGCCTCGGCGCGAAGATCACGCGCGAGTGCATGAACCTCGGACTCAGCATGAACATCGTGCAGTTGCCCGGCATGGGCGGCGTGTTCCGGATCGCGCCGCCGCTGACCGTCAGCGAGGAAGAGATCGATCTCGGCCTGTCGCTGCTGGAGCAGGCGATCGCGCGCGCGCTGTAACGAAACGCCAGGCGCAACGTCGCGCGCAAACAGCGTGCGGCGTGATTCGAGCCGCACCAGGCGTGCCGCGCCGCGCGCCTCAAAACCTAGTCGAGCCTCCCGGCTCGAAACACGCTGCGCAATTCGTCATGATTGTGGACGTTGAGCCGGCGATAGATCTTGCGAACGTGATCGACGACCGTGCTGTCGCGCAGCGCGAAATCACGCGCAATCTCGCTGTGCGAGTGGCCCAGCACGAGCGGCACGCAGAGTTCGCGTTGCCGCTCGGTCAGGCCGAACGCGAAACCGAGGCGTTCGACCATCAGGCTGAGCGGCGGAAAGTGTTCGATATAGATGACGATCGCGGCATCGCGTTGCAATGCGACCGCGTCGGTACATCGATAGGCCTTGAAGCGGAAACGCCCCGCATGGTTGCGACGCTCGAGCGTCGCGGGTGGCGCCGGGTAACCAAGCCAGATGCGGTTGATGTTCGACCGCAGCGGAGCGAGCCAATCCGGCAAGCGCTCGTGATGATAAAACGCGCGCGGCTCGCCGGTTGCGAGCGACAGCATCCGGATGCTGTCTGCGTTGTGCAGCAGGAGCCGGCCGTCGTCGTCGACCACCATGATCGCGGACTCGCTGCATTCGGATTCGTGCAGCATGGGCTGCACGGGCCGCGACAGCGCATGGGCAAGATGCCGTGCCACGGGTTCGATGTCGCGATGGTCCTTGTCCGAGAACGGACGGCCGCCTGGTGCGCGCGACAGCAGCAGGCTGCCCCAGCCGCGCGTGCCATCCGTCGCGGTCAGCTCGAGACAGTGGCGCATCGACACCGGCCGCCACAGGTCCACATACATCTCGCTCGACAGCAGTGCATCGTCGTAGTGCGCGCTGTTGTCGAAACCGCGCCCGCGACGCATCGCGTCGGAAAACGTGATGCCCAGCACCTCCTGCCGGGACGTGTTGTGGATGTTCGCGAAATACGTCGGCAACAACGTGTAGACCACATCGTTTTCGCTGCACACGTCCGACACCGCGTAGTGCTCGTCGGCATAGAAGAACATGCCCCAATCGGCACCGACGATGTGCCGGGCCGCCTCAATCACATGAGGAATGACCAAGCGCGGCTCGACGGCAAGCGAACAGAGCCGACGAATATGACTCGCAAGCGCGACGTGTTTGTCAGACATGAATGCGCTCCTCGAACATGCACCGGATTCGCTCGCGGGCCGGGGCGAGACGCACGACTTCACACGTTCCGCGATACCTGTTCAGTGTAGACATTCCACATGACAACGACGGCAATTACCCCCTTTCGAGAGGGCGTTAAACCGGCATGCGAGTTCTATCATTCCGCCATTCCGGCTGTATTTGCGTGACGAACCCGCTGCTGCGTTCGGCATGGGGATTTTGTCCGGTGCGAAGCGGCGCATGCCGATGCATCAGTCGCCGGAAACGTTGGGGAATTGCCGGGGGAGGATCGACATGACGCATGCGGGCGTAGCAGGCGCAGGCCTGTCGGCCGCGGATGCCGGCACGTCGCGCGTCACGATGCAGGTGAGCGCGACGAAGGCAGCCGCATGCATGCGGCGTGTCGACATACGCGGACGATGCGGATCCGCGTCGTTGTTGTTGCATCGCTTTTTCATGTGAGGTGCCACGATGAAGAGCATGTGCAAGGCGGCACTGGCCGTCATTTGTGTGTTGGGTGCGTCGGGTCTCGCCCGGGCGCAGGACGAGGGTGCCGCGGCAGCGTCGAGCACGCCGTCCGACTCGGCGATCAGCGCGACGTCGATGGGCAGCATGCCCAGCGCCGGTTCGCAGGCAGGCGGGCCGACCGGGCTCACGCGCGCGCAAGTCAAGGATGAATACCTGCGTATGCAGAAGTCGGGAGAACTCCAGCGTCTCAACCAGTTGTATGGTGGCGGCCAGTAGCAACAGGTATCCGGCGCGGCATGGTCGCTCGTGTATCGGGTGGGGGTAGCGATGGCGCGACCATGCACGGCCGACGGATAGACGGCGAGCGGACACGCGCCCGGCGGTCTTTCATGCCGAGCGCGACATGCCGAAAAGCACGGACCGCATCCGTCCGTGAAGCATGCACGTACGTACATGCCTGCGCGTTGTAGGCCCGTTGCAGGCCGGCGGCGTCCTGCATCGCTCGCGCAGACAAGCCTGCTTGATCCGGTCGCTGGCAAGCCGGTTCGCGCCCATGTCGGTGCGCGTCAAGCCGCCTCGGGTCAGCAGTGAGCGAGCACGTTGACGAGCTTGCCGGACGGATCGCAGACGTAAAAACGGCACGCCCCACGGTTCGTCGGCAGGCCCGTATTCGACGGGAATGCCGGCGGCACGCACACGTTCGAGCGCTTCATCGGCATCGTCGACCTCGATCGTGTGCCGACATGGGTGACGACTCGCTTCACTTTCATCGGATTCCTTAGCAAGTCGGGCTGTCTCGAGAAACTACACGGGAATCGCGCGCGCAACCAGTACGTTGGCGGCCGGCCGCCACCATTTTCGTCTGCCGGGCCCGCGCGGGCCGTTCGCCGTGCTTGCTGGCGAGCCACACGCCGATCGCGACGACGACGATGCCGAGATAAGTCGTCACCGGAATCCGGTCGCCGAACATCCATGCGGCCCAGGTCAGCGTCACCGGCGGTTCGAGATAAACAAGGGTCGCCACGCGCGTCGCGGACAGGCGCTTGAGCAGCGCCCACAACGTCAGGTAGGCGACGAAGGTCGAGAACACCGTCAGCCACACGACGGACAACCACACGTTCGGCTGGGTCGGCACATGCAGATCACCCGTGACGAGCCCGCACGCCGCGAACAGCACAAGGCTCACGCTCGCCTGCACGAACAGCGGCAGGCACAGGCCGTCCTCGTCGCCGCGCGCGGTCGTGAGCGCACGCCGGCGCTGATAGATCGTCGCGATCGACAGCACCAGCGCGGACGCCAGCGGCAGCAGGTACATGACGATGCCGACCGATTCGGTCTGCAGTGCATATTGTCCGCCGATCACGATGCCGACCCCGATGAAGCCGGCCACGAGCCCGACCCACTGGCGTACCCCGCTACGCTCGCTGCCATCGAACGTCGTCATCGCGGCCGTGATGAGCGGCTGCAAGGCCGCGATGATCGCGGCAACGCCCGGCGGCAGGCCATGCTGGATCGCTACGTAGAGGCAGCTCAGATAGAGAAACTGCGACAGGAAGCCGATCGCCGCGTGATAGCGGAGCTTTTCCAGCGTCAGCCGCCCAAGCCGCCGGTTGAGGACGATCGCGAGACACAGCGTGACCAACAGGAATCGCCAGAACAACAGATTGAACGCGCCGGCCGTCGGCGCGCCGATCTTGGCGCCGATGAAGCCGGAACTCCACGACAACACAAAAGCGAGCTGGATCAGGAAGCGCTTCATGGAAACATCGACCCTCGGAACGTGACCGTGGACGTACGTGCATTACCGAGATCCTCGAATCGAATCGGTTCGAGCCCAAGGCGAAGCGATGCGTCGCGGCGGCTGCGTTGCAGCGCCGGATAAACCTGAAGCGCACCCTGCGATACGCGTCACGCTCGATCGAATGCCTGTCGTTGTCCGCCTGTTGACCTGAGAATAGGGAGACCCAATAATTCCGTCAATCGACATTACCTGAATCACTGATTCGGAATATCCAAATCATGCCGCGCACCCTCGACATCGACCTGCTGCATACCTTCCACGCCGTCGCGAAGCTCGGTCGCTTCAAGGATGCGGCGGCCTATGTGAACCGCAGTCCGTCGTCCGTCACCGCGCAGATTCAGAAGCTCGAGGAGATGGTCGCGCAGCGATTGTTCACGCGAAACAACCAGGCCGTCGAACTGACGCAGTTCGGCCACAAGCTGCTCGGCGACACCGTGGAGTTTCTGTCGAGCCACGACCGCCTCGTCGAATCGCTGTCGCCGCAGATGCTGACCGGCAAGCTGCGGCTCGGCATCCCCGATTCGTATGCCGCGCATTTCATGGCGGAATTCCTGCCGCGCTTCGCCGCCGACCGGCCGCTGCTCGAACTGACCGTCGAAGCGCGCGCCAGCGACGAACTGCAGCTGCTGTTCTCCCGCGGTCAGCTGGACATCACGATCGCCGTCGCGCCGAAGCTGCTGCCGCACGCGGAACTGCTCGGCAAGACGCATCCGGTGTGGGTCGCCGCGCGCACGTTCAAGTTCAATCCCGACGCGCCGCTGCCGATCGCGGTGCAGCTGCCGGGCTGCCCGTACCGCGACATCGGGTTGGCCGCGCTGAAGAAGGCGAAGATCGCGCACCGGATACTGCTCGAGAGTGCCAGCTCGCCGGCCGTCGAAGCCTGTATCGCCAACGGCCTCGCGGTCGGGATCATCGAGCATGATCGCGTGACCGGCAACCTGACGAGCCATGTCGCCAGAGTCGCGCTACCCGATCTGCCGCCGCATCTGATTACCGTCCTGACGGACGACAGCAATCGCGCCGCGCTGCATTTGCGCGACGTGCTGAAAAGCACGTTCAGGATCAGCTAGGAAAAGAGAAGACGAGGCCGCGACGGGGCTCGTTGCATCGGCATGCGGAATGCTGCATGCGAAGCGCAAGCGGCAAGCACCGCCGGCCCGTTGCAGGCCGGCGGTTTCCCGCGTCAACCGCCGAGATACGCCTGCTTGATCCGGTCGTTCGCGAGCAGGTTCGCGCCTGTGTCGGCCAGCACCACGCGCCCCGTTTCGAGCACGTAGCCGCGATCGGCCACACCCAGCGCCTTGTTCGCGTTCTGTTCGACCAGGAACACCGTGACGCCTTCGTCGCGAATCGCGCGGATGATGTCGAAGATCTGCGCGATCACGAGCGGCGCGAGGCCGAGCGTCGGTTCGTCGAGCAGCAGCAGGCGCGGCTTGCTCATCAGCGCACGGCCGATCGCCAGCATCTGCTGCTCGCCACCCGACATCGTGCCGGCCCGCTGCGTCGCGCGCTCCTTCAGCCGCGGAAACAGCTTGAACACGTGCTCGATGCCGTCGTCGATCTCGTGACGGCTCGCGAAGAAGCCGCCCATCTTCAGGTTCTCGAGCACCGTCAGGCTCGGGAACACGCGCCGCCCTTCCGGCGAGATCGCCATCCCCTGCCGCATGATCTGGTGCGTCGACATCCCGGTGATGTCGTTGCCCTCGAACAGCACGCGGCCCGACGATGCGCGCGGCGTGCCGCATACCGTCATCATCAGCGTCGTCTTGCCGGCGCCGTTGCTGCCGATCAGCGTGACGATCTCTCCCTTGTTCACCTCGATCGACA
Organism: Burkholderia sp. JKS000303; assembly: GCF_002563755.1. NCBI lineage: Bacteria > Pseudomonadati > Pseudomonadota > Betaproteobacteria > Burkholderiales > Burkholderiaceae > Burkholderia > Burkholderia sp. JKS000303. The sequence continues at coordinate 2,971,904 of NZ_PDBZ01000001.1, read as the reverse complement.
CGCCCGCGAGCGCCTCGACCGCGCCATAGTGCGTATGGACCTGTTCCAGCTTCAGCATCACTCTTCCCCCAGATACGCCTTGATCACGCGCGGGTCGTTACGGACTGCTTCCGGCGTGCCGATCACGATCGGCCGGCCGTGCTCCATCACGAGGATGCGGTCCGACACGCCCATCACGAGGCTCATGTCGTGTTCGATCAGCAGCACCGATACGCCGAACTCGTGGCGCAGCTTGTCGATCAGGTGCTGCAGCTCGATCTTTTCCTGCGGGTTCAGACCGGCCGCCGGCTCGTCCAGCATCAACAGACGCGGCTCGGTGATCATGCAGCGCGCGATCTCCAGACGCCGCTGGTGCCCGTACGACAGCGTGCCCGCCTGCCGGTTGGCTACCGACTTCAATCCCATCCGGTCGAGCCACACCGCCGCGCGTTCGAGCGCTTCCTTCTCGGCGCGACGATACGCGGGCGTCGAGAACAGGCCCGGCAGCAGCCCCGCCTTCACCTTGCGATGCTGCGCGACGAGCAGGTTCTCGACCACCGTCAGCGACTTGAACAGACGGATGTTCTGGAACGTGCGCACCAGGCCCTTCAACGCGATCTTGTGGCTCGGCAGCCCGCCAATCGCATGGCCGTCGAGCACGACGTCGCCGCCGGTCGGCTTGTAGAAGCCGCCGACGCAGTTGAACACCGTGGTCTTGCCCGCACCGTTCGGCCCGATGATCGCGAACACTTCGTTGCGGCGCACGTCGAAATCGATGCCGTCCACCGCGAGCAACCCGCCGAAGCGCATCTGCAGCCCGGCGACCTTCAACAGTTCTGCATTCGCGCTCATTGCGGCAACTCCACGTGGGGACGGCTCGCGGGCAACAGGCCCTGCGGACGCCACATCATCATCAACACCATCACCAGACCGAAGATCAGCATCCGGTACTCGGCGAACCCGCGCGCGACTTCCGGCAGCACGGTCAGCAGGATCGCCGCGAGAATCACGCCGAGCTGCGAACCCATCCCGCCGAGCACGACGATCGCGAGGATCAGCGCCGATTCGATGAAGGTGAACGATTCAGGATTCACGAGGCCCTGACGCGCCGCGAAGAACGCGCCGCCGATGCCGGCAAATGCCGCGCCGAGCGTGAACGCCGACAGCTTGATGCGCGTCGGGTTCAGGCCCAGCGAACGGCATGCGATCTCGTCGTCGCGCAGCGCTTCCCACGCGCGGCCCATCGGCATGCGGATCAGGCGGCTCGTCACGAACAGCGTGAAGCCCACCAGCAGCAGCGCGATCAGGTACAGGAAGATCACCATGTGCTCGCCGCTGTATTCCAGCCCGATCAGTTCATGGAAGGTCTTCGCGCCTTCGACGCTCGCCGTGCGCGCCATCTCGAAGCCGAACACCGTCGGCTTCGGAATGCTCGAGATGCCGTCCGGGCCGCCTGTCAGGTCGGTCAGGTTGTTCGCGAGCAGGCGGATGATTTCGCCGAAGCCGAGCGTGACGATCGCGAGATAGTCGCCGCGCAGACGCAGCACCGGGAAGCCCAGCAGGAAGCCGAACGTCGCCGCCGCGATGGCCGCGATCGGCAAACACTCCCAGAACGACAGCCCGAAATACTGGTTCAGCATCGCGTACGTATAGCCGCCGACCGCGTAGAACCCGACATAGCCGAGATCCAGCAGCCCCGCGAAACCGACCACGATGTTCAGCCCGAGGCCGAGGATCACGTAGATCAGCGCGAGCGTCGCGACGTCCACCGCGCCGCGCGAGCCGAAGAACGGCCACACGAACCCGACCGCGAGCATCACCCAGATGATCACGCGCTGCTGCTGCGCGCCCATCGCGGGCATCGCCGGCAGCTTCACCGCCGATTTCGCGCGCACGAGCCACGGCCTGAACAGCTGGAACAGGAACACGCCCGCGACCGCGATCCACACCGGACGCCAGTGCGGCGTGAGCACCACCTGATAGCCGTCGAGCTTCAGTTGCAGGCCGAGCACCGGAATCGTGAGGATCGCCGTCAGGATCGCGGCGGCCACGGCATTCTTCAGCGCCTGGCCGACCGACGCGTCGGCGGCCGGGCGGCGAACGGAAATGACTTGACTCATCTGCGTCTCCCTCAGACCTTTTCGATGTCCGACTTGCCGAGCAGGCCGGTCGGGCGGAAGAGCAGGATCAGCACGAGCAGGCCGAACGCGACGACGTCCTTGTACTCGGCCGGCATGTAGCCTGCGGCGAAGGTTTCAGCCAGGCCCAGCAGCACGCCGCCGAGCATCGCGCCCGGGATGCTGCCGATCCCGCCGAGCACCGCGGCGGTGAACGCCTTGATGCCTGCGACAAAGCCGATGTACGGGTTCAGCTTGCCGATCGTCAGCCCGATCAGCACGCCGCCGACGGCCGCCAGCATCGCGCCGAGCACGAACGTGAACGAGATCACGCGGTTCGTGTCGATGCCGAGCAGGTTCGCCATCTTCATGTCCTCGGCGCACGCACGGCACGCACGGCCCATCCGCGAATGCGAGATGAACAGCGTGAGCGCGATCATCAGCACGATCGTCACGCCGACGATCAGCAGACGCGCATACGGGATCGTCACGTCGAAGTTGCCGCCGAGCGGGATGTCGAATGCGCCGGAGATCAGGATCGGCACGGATACGTCGCGCGCGCCCTGGCCGATCTGCACGTAGTTCTGCAGGAAGATCGACATGCCGATCGCGGAGATCAGCGGCACGAGGCGCGGGCCGCCGCGCAGCGGGCGATACGCGACGCGTTCGACCGCGAAGCCGTACAGCCCCGTGACGATCACCGACACGATCAGTGCGGCGCCGAGCACGAGCGGCAGCGGATAACCTGCGGAGATGCCGATGGCGGTGAGGGTTACGAGGCCCACGTACGCGCCGATCATGTAGATCTCGCCGTGGGCGAAGTTGATCATGCCGATGATGCCGTAGACCATCGAATAGCCGATGGCGATCAGCGCATAGATCGCACCCAGCGTCAGGCCGTTGACCAGCTGCTGGGCGAATTGCGGAAAGAAGTCAGTCATGTGCGGGAAGCTCCCGTTGGCGCTGTGTCGCATGCCGTCGCCGGATCACGGCGGTCGGCCGCGCGCAACGCACGGTGTCGTCTCGGGCCGCCCGCTTTGGTCGCGCACGGGGAATGCGCGACCCAATGCGCACGCGCCCCGTCCGGGTCTCGGACAGGGCGGGTGCGCGCGGGCGGGTACTCCGTCTTACTTGGCGGCGGTCTTCGTCGCGTCCTTGTGCCACGTGTAGACGACGAACTTGAACGCCTTCAGGTCGCCCTGTGCGTCATACGCGACCTTGCCGATCGGCGTGTCGAACGTCGTCTTGTGCATGTACGCGGCGACCTTGGTCGGGTCCGTCGACTTCGCGCCGGCGATCGCGTCGGCGATGATCTTCACCGCTGCGTACGACGGCATCTGGAACGGGCCGTTCGGATCGCGCTTCTTGTCCGCGAACGCCTTCACCAGCGCTGCGTTGGCCGGGTCGGCCGAGAAGTCGGCCGGCAGCGTGACCAGCATGCCTTCCGAAGCCGGGCCGGCGATGGCCGTCACGTCCTTGTTGCCCACGCCTTCAGGCCCCATGAACGTGGCCTTCACGCCCTGCTCGCGCGCCTGGCGCATCAGCAGGCCCATTTCCGGGTGGTAGCCGCCGAAGTAGACGAAGTCGACGCCTTGCGACTTCAGCTTCGTGATGATCGCCGAGTAGTCCGAATCGCCGGCGTTGATGCCTTCGAACAGGACGACCGGGATCTTCGCGGCTTCGAGGTCCTTCTTCACCGACGTTGCGATGCCCTGGCCGTACGACTGCTTGTCGTGCAGGACCGCGACCTTCTTCGGCTTCACGTGGTTGATGATGTACTGCGCGGCGGCCGGGCCTTGCTGGTCGTCACGGCCGATCGTGCGGAAGATGAAGTGACGCTTCTTGCCTTCGGTCAGCTGCGGCGCGGTGGCCGACGGCGTGACCATCACGATGCCTTCGTTTTCGTAGATGTCCGATGCCGGGATCGTCGAACCCGAGCACACGTGACCGATCACGTACTTGATCTTCTGGCTGACGATCTTGTTGGCGACGGCGACGGCCTGCTTCGGCTCGCATGCGTCGTCCATCATCACGACTTCAAACTTGTTGCCGCCCGCACCGCCTGCCGCGTTGATCTGTTCGATCGCGGTCAGCGCGCCGGCCTTCACCATGTCGCCGTATTGGGCGACCGAGCCGCTCATCGGGCCAGCGATGGCGATCTTCACGGTGTCCGCTTGCGCGGCGGCGGCGCCGGCGGCGAACAGCACGGCGGCAACGGAAATGGACGTAAGACGGGAAAGCGTCATCAGGAGCTCCTCGATGTTGTTAGTCATACGGGCAATGGCGGCATGACTTGCGCAATCGAACAGCACCCGGGGCGAGGACATGGGACACGCCCGAGACACATGAAGACGGACCTGCAGATGAATGATGCGTAGCGGGGCCCGGCTCTTGCAGTCCCCGAAGGGGACGTCTGGTTCGGAAAGACATCGTGATGCGTCTTGCATTGCGCAAGCGTTTCGCCTGCCCCGCTTGCCAACTGCTCGTTCGGAGGGATGGTCCGACAGCCGTTGGCAAGGCAGTCGAAATTATATGGGGGTTTTTAAATCGTCTGTCAAAAATGCCGCATCTCTGAGGGAAAACACGGAGAAACTTGCCGACTTCCTGGTGGCGATTCGGGAGCAACTGGACGGGGTGCTAACGTTTGCGGGGGAGTGCAATTGGGTTGCGATTTTGGGTGGGTTGGTGAAGTTTGGCCTTGTCGGGATTGGGTTTCGGCGGTTCGGTGTTTCGTGGGAGGCCGTTTTTTGACGGTTTGGGGTCCGATCGTTGAAAATCAATCGACTGATGATTGTGGGGCGTGCACCGGCTCGGGGCGGTAGTTCGCAGCCACCAATCCTTCCGATTGCTGACGCATAAGGATGCACAGAAAGATATTTGTTATTTATGTGAAATAATCCAGGCTCGCTTCTGCAATCCAGCCAGCCTTCCTGCGGGTCGCACCCTCCGCACCTCGCAGCCGCTTCAGGGCCGCTTCGACGCCCAGCCGTCGCCGAGCCGCCAGCCAGTGATCTGCCGTTTTTTCTCATTGCTTATCACGTGGTTCGGAACCCCGATGAATCCTCCTCTTCGCTTTTCTTTTGCCGCCGCGCTTGCTTGCGCGCTTTCTGTTTCCACCGTCGACGCTTCGGGCCGCGATTCGCTGATCGATCGTTCGGACGGGGCCAATGTGTTTCGTTCGGAACGTCGGGCTGTGGCTCGGGGCGTTGAGCGTTCAGTGCGGACGACGCAGCGCGTGAAGTACGCGGCGCCGGTTGAACGTAGTCCGTTCGATACGCCGGATACGCGGCCGTTGAGGGTTTCGGGCGATTCGCTTAAACCGCAGCCTTCGGCGGAACACGGATCTCGCGATTCCGTTTGGCCTTCGAATCGCGTTGAGCTTGGCGCGGGCGGGAACAATAGCTTCGGTCGCACGTTGCCAAGACACGAACAGCGCGAGCTGAACTGGAATGAATATTTGCGAGCCAATGGGTCATATGCGCGTGGCGGCGAGAATGCGTATGCGCCTACGTGGCCCTTCGATGCTGCGCGAGGTCCGCACGCTGTGCCGAATCCGTACGATCCGTCAGTGCCGCAACCCGAAACGCGGACGTTTTATGACGGCGGCGCGGGTTCGCGTTGTACGGCGACGGGTGGTGCGGGGACGGCGCGGTCGTCTTGCAATATCGCCTGGTGATGCTTCGTCGTGGCCGGTGGCGGCTGCCCTGCCCGGCTTGATGTGTTGCCTTGCGATCCGCGGGCGCATGCTTGCTGTACTGAGACGCGCATTTGCACGAGTTGAAGTTCGATCAGGCCGCGCGGTGCTGTCTGCGCGGCCTTTTGTATCGCCGGCTCATCAGCGATCACGGGCTGGATGGGGTGGTTCACGCCGCATCAATGCTACAGACCGCCGCGCTTGAGCGGGATCCCGCGCGGATGCGGATTCGCGTCGTCGAAATCTTCGGACAGCAAGTTGCCATCGTCGAGCTTCGCATCGGCACGCGCTGTTGCCGGATAACGTTCGGGGTAAAGGTGGCGCTGGGCGACCGTCTCGTCGAACGTACCAGACCATTTCGCAACGACGACCGTGGCCAGGCTGTTGCCGATCGTATTGCACGTTGCGATCGCCATCGACATGAAGCGGTAGACGCCAAAGATCAGCGCGAGCCCTTCCACCGGCAGCAGCCCCGTCGATGTCACCGTCGCCGCGAACACCACGAACGATCCGCCCGATACCGTCGCGGCCCCTTTCGACGTCAACAGCATCAGCAGCAGAATCCCGAGCTGGTGCTCGAACGTGAGCGGCACGTTGTACGCGTGCGCGATGAACATCACGCCCATCGCCATGAAGATCGACGTCCCGTCGAGATTGAACGCATAGCCGGTCGGCAGCACGAGACCGACCGTCTGCTTCGCGCAGCCGAGTCGTTCGAGCTTGATCAGGAGCCGCGGCAACGCGCTTTCCGATGACGCGGTGCCGAGCACGATCAGGATCTCGTCCTTGATGTAGCGCATGAAGCGCCACATGCTGAAGCCGGCCAGCTTCGCGACGATGCCCATCACGACGACGATGAACAGCACCACGACCGCATAGAAGCTGAGCACGAGTTGCGCGAGCGCGATCAGCACGGCTATCCCGTTGCTGCCGACCGCGAACGCGATCGCGCCGAAGGTGCCGAGCGGCGCAAGCTTCATCACCAGATTGATGAACGAGAACAGGACCTCCGAAATCTGGTCGAGCCCGTCGTTGATTCTCGCGCGCCGCCCTTCGGGAATCGCAAGAATGCCGATGCCGACCATCACCGCGAGCACGACCACCTGCAGCAGCTCGCCCTTTGCGAACGCGCCGATGAAGTTGTCCGGCACGAGATGCATCACGAATTCGGTGAACCCTTGCGGCGCCGCCTTTGCCGCGGCGACCGGCACCTTGCCGACCGCAACCGACGTCATGCCCTGGCCGGTCTGCAGCAGGTTGCCGGCGAACAGGCCGAACGCCAGCGCGATCGTCGACACGACTTCAAAGTAGACGATCGCCCGCCAGCCGACCCGCCCCGCGCTCTTCACGTCGCCGGCGGAAGCGATGCCATGCACGATCGTCAGGAATACGAGCGGTGCGACCCCTGCCTTGATCAGCGCGAGAAAAACGTCGCCGAGAATCTTCATCTGCGTGCCGAATTTCGGAAACAGCAGCCCGGCGACGATGCCGAGCACCAGCGACGCGAGCACCTGCATGCCGAGCTTGCGATACCACGGACGCTTCGGCGCCGGGGCGACCGGTTCGTCGCGCGAGGTCTGTGCGTGATTCATGATGGTGTCTCCTCCACGACGTCCGCTCAGATTTCGCGGGACAGTGCGATCGCCCGATCGACCATCTGCGGCGCGAGGCCCAGGTAGTTGACCGGATCCGTCATGCGTTCGATCGCGTCGCGATCGAAGTGCCGCGTCACCTCGGGCAGTGCGGCCAGCGCTTCGGCGAGCGTGCCGCCCTTCTCGTTGACCGTGCGGCACGCGTCATACACGATGTCGTGCGCCTGCTGGCGCCCGGTAAACGGCGCCATCTGCATCATCACGGCTTCGGCGACGATCAGCCCCTTGCTGATGCCGAGGTTCTGCTTCATCCGTTGCGCATCGACGATCAGCCCGCCGAGCGCGAACTTGGCCTGATGCAGCGCCCCCGATGTCAGGATGAAGCTCTCGGGAATCGCGATCCATTCCGCATGCCACGGACCGGTCGCGCGCTCGAAATCCTGGATCATCGCGTCGACCATCAGGCCCGCGTGCTGCCGCACCGCTTTCGCCGCCGCCAGCATCAGCTCGCTCGAGATCGGATTGCGCTTCTGCGGCATCGTGCTGCTTGCGCCGCGCCCCTTGACGAACGGTTCGTACACTTCCGCGAACTCGTTCGACGCCATGATCATGATGTCGACCGCGATCTTGCCGAGCGAGCCCGTGACCAGCGCGAGCAGGTTCACCGCTTCGGCGAAGCCGTCGCGCGCGACGTGCCACGTCGTCGCGGGCACGCCGAGCTTCAGTTCTTCCGCAAGCGCCCTCTGGACGTCGAAACCCTTGTCGCCGAGCGACGCCAGCGTACCGGCCGCACCCGCGAACTCGACGACCGCGACGCGCGAGCGCAGCTCCGCGAGCCGCTGCTGATGCCGGTCGAACATCGCGAGCCAGATTGCGGCCTTGTAGCCGAACGTGACCGGCAGCGCCTGCTGCAGATGCGTGCGACCCGCCATCGCGGTATCGCGATGCTTGCTCGCGAGATCCGCCAGGATGCCGCGCAGCTCGCGGATGTCGCCGTCGATCGAATCGAGCGCATCGCGTACTTGCAGCGACACGGCGGTGTCCATGATGTCCTGCGTCGTTGCCCCCCAATGCACGTAGCGGCCCGCGTCGCCACACATCGCGACGAGCTGGTGCACGAGCGGCAGGATCGGATAGCCGACGATGTCCGTCTCCTCGCGCATGTGATCGAAGTCGATGCGCTCGATGCTCGCTTCCCGTGCAATCACGTCGGCCGCGTCGGCCGGAATCACGCCGATGCGCGCCTCGGCCTTCGCGAGCGCGACTTCGACGTCGATGTAGCGCTGCACGAGCGCGTAATCGGAAAACAGCGCGCGCATCTTCGCGGTGCCGAAGGCATCTCGAAACAGAATCGAATCGACGACGGTGCTGGAGACAAGGATGGTGCGGCTTGACATGGCGGCCTCTGAAAACGGAAACGAGGAAAAGGCACCGGACCTTCGAAACCTAACGCGACGATATGTCCGGACATATAGAAGCCTATTATGTCCGGACATATCGCTCAAGCGATGTTTACCCTTAAACTGTCGGCGATGATCGATACGCAGAGAAAATGAACAGACCCCATTTCGCCGAGATCGCACGCGACCTGACCGAAGGCATCGCGTCTGGCCGCTTTCCGGTCGGCTCGTACTTACCGACCGAGCTTGAATTGCGCGATCTGTACAAGACGAGCCGGCACACGATCCGCGCGGCGCTGCACGAGCTGCAGCAACTCGGCTTCGTGTCCCGGCGCAAGAACGCGGGAACGCGGGTCGAATCGGCGCAACCGAAAAACGACTTCCGGCCGTCGCTCGCTTCGATCGAGGATCTCGTCCAGTTCGGTTCGGAGAACCTGCGCGTGGTGCAGTCGATCGAGGCGCTTGCGGCGCAGGGCAAGCTCGCGAAAGTTCTGAAGTGCGAAGAAGGCGCACGCTGGCTGCGCATTTCGAGCCTGCGCGTGGAACGCGACACGACGCGTCCGCCAATCGGCTGGACGGACGTCTATATCGATCCAGGCTATGAGGAAATCGCGGAGACGGCTCGCGACGAGCCCGATACGCTGATCAGTTCATTGATCGAGACGCGTTACGGGCGATGCGTTGCAGAGATCCAGCAGAATGTGCAGGCGATCAACGTCTCGCCGGAAATGGCTGCGCGATTGCAGATCCCGGCGGGCACGGCCGCGCTCGAAATCGTGCGGCGTTATCTCGATTCGACAGGCGTTGCGTTCGAAATCTCGATCAGCATTCACCCGGCCGAACGATTTTCTGTTTCGATGAGGCTGAAACGGTCCGAGAGCTGAACTGACGGACGGGTGAAAGTGCCGTTCACAGTGGCACGCCGAAGCGGAAGGTGGATCCACTCGGCATCCGCTCTGAGCGTGACATCCCTGCCGCCTTCAATGCATCGGTCACGATGTAGCAGTCCTACTCAATTACCAACTGCATTCTTCTGCAGAAACAGCGTGCCGGCCGCGATCAGCCGGCGCGATGCTGCCGCGCCAGTCAAAAAAGGTCGAAATCGCCATTACGGCTGACGAGAAGCGCCTCAAACCGACGTGCTTCCAACCCAAAGTGCGCACGCATATTGAACCCGGCGCTAGAATGAGTAAGATGCGTGAAAGGCGATCGACAAGAATATGTAGCGCGGGGGTGACCAGATGCAACGGAACGAGTTGATTCCATCAGCATTAGTCGACGACATCTACGCCGCAGCATTGGGCGATCAGAGATGGGAAACCGTGCTCGACGGATTGAGATCGTCGGTTGGCGTGCGCATGGCCACGCTGCTGTCGTTCGACGAGGCGGCGAGAATACCGGCCATCGAGCTGGCTGCGGGCGACGACGAGCCGTGGGTCGCCGAATGCCACCACGCATACAACACCGAATTCTATTTGTATGACCCGGTCGTGCCGGTCGCCGGCAACTGGCCAGCAGGGCGCTGGTTCGAGGACGTCAATCAACTGTCTCGCCCGCAGCGCGCGCATAGCGTGTTCTACCAGGAATTCCTGAAACCATACGGGATCGGCAGCATCTCCGGGCTGTATATCCACCGCAGCGAGGGCACCGGCGCATTTCTCAGCGTACAGAGCGGCCCCGAATCGCAGGGCCTGTCGGAGGCGCAGCGTGACGCGATCGAAAGCATGGGCGCACACATCAGCCGCGCGTTGCGAATTCAGGCACGCATCGGCGAACTCGAAGCACGCGTGGCCGCCGCGGAATCGGCGCTCGATGCGATTCCGGTGCCGGTGTTCTTGCTCGGCGCGCAGCGCGAACTCCGCTATACGAATCGCGCAGCCGATCAACTGATTGCGATAGAACCGGCGCTGCGGATCGTGAACGGGCGCTTCGCGCCGGAAGGCTGCATCGACGATGCGCAATGGCGGTATGCATTCGCGCGCGGTGGGCTGTTGCTGCGCCGTACGACAGGTGAACCGTTGCCGCTTGCGCTGATGCCGGTGCCCGAACAGTCGCGCCTCGTGCGCGAACGGCCTGGCGTCACGGCACTGATTACCGCGGCCGACCTGCATTCGCCGTCGGCGCGCGCGCAGCGGTTACGCGTGTTCTATGGGTTGTCGTCGGCCGAAGCCGATCTCGCGGTACTGCTGTGCTGCGATGGGAACTCGCCCCAGGAATGCGCCGAACTGCGCGGCGTGTCGATCGGCACGATTCGGTCGCAGATCAAGTCGATCTATGCGAAGACGGAAGTGGCGCGGGCGGCGCAGTTGACGTCGTTGGTTATGCAGGCGTGATCAGGTTGGGTTTAGATTGATGACGTGCCCGATGTCTGAACCGTACAATTGCACGCCGTCGTCGATGGCTTCGTCCATGCCGCTCGCTTCCATCAGTGCACCCGAGCCGACACCGATCGCGGTCACGAGCGGCGTCGCCAACCCGACTGTGGCCGACAAGCTCACCCCAGAGGGACGTGTGCTGGATCGGGTCTGCGAAGCGCGCGGCTGCGAGGTGCTCCGCGCTCACGACGTGATCCAGTCATGCTATCCGTAGGCGTAGCGAAACTCGCCGAACTAGAAACCCGCCACGCGGGTGCGCATGCCGTCCCGATCAGATCGAAACGCGGCAACGGCCGGACAGTGTATGTCGGGACTATTTACGATAGTCGAAGGTCCCCACAAACGCCACACGACTACGCAGCCGTTGCCCGCCAACGTTCGGATAGTCAAAATCGTACAAGAGGATCAGCCCGTCCATCCCGGGCTGGCGCATCTGAGTGAGTCGGCGAAACAGCTCGTCAGCAAAAGTCTCACCATAGGAGAACTCTTGCAGTTCATCCGCCAGTGTGTCGTTTCCCGATGAAAGTATTGACGCCTCTCTAAAGTCGTCGTCGAACCAAGAGATGCCGATTTCACTCCAGAACTGGTTCGTCGAATTTCCGCTAGGGTCGTAGCCGGTTTCAACGTAATGTATAAGGTCATGCGCGCCAGAGAACTTTCCAATCCACGCTGAAACCTTTAGGTCCTTGTGCATGTGTCCTATCTCCCCTACGGACGCAAGCCGCAGGTAATCCGTGCTCGCCCAAACCTGACCAAAGCGAGTCAGCCAACACGCCCCAGCTTCGATTACTATGCAATGGCGGATCTAGCGGACAATTGCTGCAAATCGCATCGCAAAACTGATTCTTAGATGAGATTCCTTCGGGCACGAAAATAACCAACCGCCACGACTGCGTTCTTCCGCAATGCGTTTCACTTCGATTGAATCGACCACATAAATTTCAGGTTTATCCAGCATCACAAATCACCCAATCCGGACAAATACAAGCCCTATCATTAAAATCACATTAACACTAATCTCCAGGCTTTCCCCAAACCTTAATATTTTCCACCTCCCTCTCGATATCATCCATACCATCATCACCCAATGATGAGTCAAATTTCGCCGATATTATTTCTCTCAATTTGGCGAGTTTTTGGGTTACTTTACTCTCATCAATAAACCGGGTTGTTTCCACACAGTATTCCAAACTTCCGTCGCCGAAGACCCTGCTCGGCTCATGATAATATGTCCCGATATTTCTCAAAGAAATCAACAAATACTCAAGCTCACAAAGCATCGAAAGGGCTTCAGCCCCTGAAAATTCAATTTTTTTGCTGCTCTTCAACATAATTATCTTCGCTACACGATCTCTGCATTTGAGAGTGAGACAGCCTTGCCCTACGATGGACCGACCGCGGCCCGCTCGACAAATATTTTATGATAGACAGCAAGCTGGAGAAACCAGCCCACCGATTGCATTAGTAAAATTCAATCCCTACTCTACTTATTAACAGGTCAAACCTCAGGATAAACCGGAATCTTTCTTTGATCGCAAACTTCAAATATTTTGACGTCGCCCCCCTCTCCCTCCAACAACAGCAATCGCTCTCGAACTCGCCCCTCTGGCCACTTGACTCTTATTTCGAAAATCCTGCCGCAATCGTCATACGAATAATTCGTTTCCGTATACTCGAAATTTCTTCTTTCAATCTGAAACACCTTCGAAACCCTACCACCCTCATAGCTCAACCGAACAACGCGAGTTACCTGGGAATCCGGATTCTCTCTAAAAGTATTTCCAAAAACATATCGAGTCGCAAAATTCTCCGAGTACTCGTAAAAATCGTCCGAGCGCATCCAATCCTGGTTCCCTGCTGGACCGCCTAGCTTTCCATAGGCGACCATATGTATCACTTGCCCATTTTCATCATATAAATAACGGTATCGCCGAGGACCAGGTTCCGACTTGCTTTTCAGCATGCGGCCCGGTTTTACCCCGAGCATTTCAGTGCGATAGGGTTCGAGAGAAAACGGCGCGCCAACACCTGTCCCCCACACCTCTGATTTGGCGCTCTCTTTCGCCCGCCGTAAAAATTTCGGATAAGCTCCATCACTCTCGGCCAACAACTTAACAAAATCGTCTTTTTCCATTTTTTATGACTGGAGCGGTGAGGAGGTACTACCCTATCTGTACGAACCAGACAACTGTATGCCAGGGCACGAATCGATCATAGTGCGCCGGCACCCAACGAGGTGAGTGCGCGAAACGCGCTCTACTACTTTTGTAGCAACGCCTGGGGGCTGCCGGAGGAACTGACCGACGCAGATGGTGAACTGATATAGCCAACGGGTTTCACAAAAATTGAGAACCACGCTCCAAGACCAGTCATTGACTCCGTGAGATAGGCGCACGGCTCCGCCTGGAGAAAAATAGTCGCCTGGCGATTCTTTAGTTAGCCCCGTGGATCGTAGAAATCATCTTTTTCACGATAGTAATTGATAGCATGAACAATATCAGAAACAGATGCCTCCGAATTTCTTCTCCGCTCGAAGCCAACTATACCTCGAAACGTCTCCGTATCGAAAAGTTGTTGCATCCCTTTGTCATTTGCAATTTTTGGCAAATGAGTCCCCGGAACAACATCTTCGAGTTCGTCATCCCCTTCGAGAAAGAGAATTTCCGTGTGCAACGGATCAGCGACCCAAGCAGATTGGTTAATAAAAATAGCCGAGTCCCAATTGAGATCACTCAGCTCCCCAAGCAACTCCTGAATCGAATTATAAATTTTCATACGTATCCTCAAATTAACGGCAACCTGTTCCGCCACCCCATGTATTTCGCCCGCCAACACCATTCGCGTGGTAGTCGATATGACGCGAAGCGTGATCCGCCCGGTCAACCAATTGCAAAAGCCCTCCCACTTGACCGTGGTGATGCCAGGTTGTACCGGCAAATGCTCTTCCTCTAAACGTACCGAGTCTCGTCGGGGCAACGTATTCAGAAATCCCGGGATACCTTGTCTCAAGCGCTGAGGCGAACGCCGGGTCATTCTTGATCGTGTAGTGAAGCTGTCTATTCCCTTCGCTGAAATGCTCTGCATCAGTCAAGCGATACATATCTTTCGGTAGCCGCGCTTCGAAGTGAACGTCATATACCCCTGGGTCATAACTCGCCAGCCCAAACGGATCAATTCATCCGATGGGGTTCGGCGCATACTGATAGAAGTTCAATCCACCCAACAGCCCGATCGGATCTGGATTAATGAAGCGCCCGATGTCTGGATCATAGAATCGAAACGTGTTGTAGTGTAGGCCCGTCTCCCGATCCAAATACTGCCCTTGGAAACGCAAGTTTTGCGGCCGTGGCACATGGGAGAACGGCCGCACCGTCCCCTGTACCTCGCCCCACGTCGGCGTCGGCTGCTGTGCGACATGCGCAATCCACTCCTCCTGCACGGCGTTGCCCCACACCTTGTAGCGAGCCTGCCAAATCGGCTCGCCACCAGTGTCAGTCAGTTCCTCCGGCGACCCCGAAACATCGTTGTGGAAGTAGTAAACCGCATCCCGTACATCCGCATCGTTCGCCGCCGCCTTCCCTTGATCAATCCGCGCAAGCGGCACGTAACTATTGGACTCGTACAAATACGTCAGCGCTTCCTCACCCTGACGATCGTGATACGTCTCCTGCACCAACCGCATGCCGTCCCACAGGAAATCCGTACTCGCGTAACTGCCGTTGAGCTTCCAAACCCGCCGGCCAAACGCGTCGTACTCGAAACGCTTGTCCTCGAACATCTTGAGCCGGTTGTGCTCGACATAGCCGCCCGGATAATCGCTCGACACCAGATTCGCCGCCGCATCCCAGCGAACCACTTCCGACGGTAACCCAGGCCCCACCGCCTGTTCGATACGCCCCGTCGGGTCATACCAATAACTCGTCGTGCCATAACGCTGATCACGCTTCTGGATCACGTCGCCTGCCGCATCGTATGCCACTGCTTCGCAAGCAACTCGCCGCCCGCCCGGCCTCGCTGCGCAGCGTGCCGTGCACGCCGCCTCACTGCGTCATACCCGAAATGACTCGTCAGCTTGCCCTGCGTCCGCAGAACCTCACGATGCAGATCATCCCGTTCGATGTCCGCAACTGCCGCACCGTCGAAACGAATCTGGTCCACGTGTCCCGAACCATAATGCAGCCAATCGATCGTCCGCTCATCGGAGATTGTCGTGCTGACACGATTGCCCAACTCGTCGTAGGTGTGTGCGTGTACTCCTCGACGACCTCACCACGCACGTCGTATTTCAAGCTGACTCGATTCTTCAGCGACGGCCCACGCGCGGCAAACGCATAGAGCTCGGCCGATGTGATTCGGCCTGCCTTGTCATACAGATATTCGCAACGCTCATGCATTACATACGATATCGCCTCGTGCCAATTAGCGACTTCCCTTTGGCGGTTCCCAATATTTTGCCCCCTGAGAATTCGTCAAATTCTCCAAAAAATCCTCAAACGAATCCGCCACTCGCGGCCAGTCACTCCTACAATCCAAAGGCAACGCAACGTAAACAGCTCCAACGGAATCCATCAAAAGCAAATCTGAATCCCCATAAAATCGAGCGAACACAACATCACCATCGAGAAAATCTCGATTCCTGATCTGCCTTTGCCTTGCCGTTTCTTCAATCGCCTCTTGAGGTGACAATACCTCAACCCCCCATTGCCCGTACTCATCATCCTTGAATAAATCCGCTCGCTCAGATATCTTCCAAAAATGCGTAAGCTCGCACGCAGAATCCGGAACACCATCGATCGCCACATCACCAGCAATGCCATCAGAAAATTCGGATCGCAATAAAAATGGGCATTCCTGACCAAAATGAACGGCCTTTCTCGAAACAGACCAATCCGACTTTATTTTCTCAACAAGAACACTCAATTTATTCATAATCCACCAAAATCTCTCCAGAATGCATTGAACAATTCTTGATGGCTTTTCCGCTGAACCGGCACCAAATTCCAGAAATCATTGCCACCGCCAAATTCCCTTGGTTGAATATGATGTATATCGTACTCAGCCCATCCCCCTCGAGGTGTTGCATATCCTCGGTCGTACCATTCCTTAATGAAATTTCCACGCTCGGTCGCGCCCCACGATACTCTATCTGCAACAGGAACTTTCCCACCTATTCCGCTGGGGAAAGGAATACTGCGTCCAGTTCTCGGGTCCACTACCTCCGGATACAAATTGAGCATACCGCGAATACGGCTAGCCGAACTCGAGTTTGATGGTTTGGCGCGAGGCGCTTCTCCACAGGAGAGTCCCAGCGGATCAATCCATCCAAGCGAGTTGGGTGCATACGCATAGAAGTTCACCCCTCCCATCAATCCGATCGGGTCCGGATTGATGAAACGTCCAATATCCGGATCGTAGAACCGGAAAGTGTTGTAGTGCAGCCCGGTCTCACGGTCCAGGTACTGTCCCTGAAAGCGCAGGTTCTGTGGTCGTGGTACGCGTGTCGCCGTTGGCTCGGCCACCGACACTTTCCCCCAGGAAGCGGTCGACCACTGCGGCGCCCGCGCGATCCACTCCTCCTGCACCGCATTGCCCCACACCTTGTAGCGTGCCTGCCAAACCAACTCGCCACCGGCGTCAGTCAGTTCCTCCGGCAACCCCGAAACATCGTTGTGGAAGTAGTAAACCGCATCCCGTACATCCGCATCGTTCGCCGCCGCCTTCCCTTGATCAATCCGAGCAAGCGGCACATAACTATTGGACTCGTACAAGTACGTCAGCGCTTCCTCACCCTGACGATCGTGATACGTCTCCTGCACCAACCGCATGCCGTCCCACAGGAAATCCGTGCTCGCATAACTGCCATTGAGCTTCCGAACCCGCCGGCCAAACGCGTCGTATTCGAAATGTGTGGTCGATATACCAAGCCGGTCCTTCGTTACGACGGTCTTGAGCTGATTCCAGTCGTCATACTCAAGCACCAGCTCTTTAGCAGGCCCGTGCCCGCTCAACTTGCGAACTAGCCGCCCATACGCGTCGTACTCGAAGCGCTTATCCTCGAACATCTTGAGCCGGTTGTGCTCGACATAGCCACCGGGGTGATCGCTCGACACCAGATTCGCCGCCGCATCCCAGCGAAACACTTCCGACGGCAACCCGGGCCCCACCGCCTGTTCGATACGCCCCGTCGGGTCATACCGATAACTCGTCGTGCCATAGCGCTGATCACGCTTCTGGACCACGTCGCCCGCTGCATCGTATTGCCACTGCTTCGCAAGCAACTCGTCGCCCGCCCGGCCTCGCTGCGCAGCGTGCCGTGCACGCCGCCCCACCGCGTCATATCCGAAATGACTCGTCAGTTTGCCCTGCGTCCGCAGCACCTCGCGATGCAGATCATCCCGTTCGATGTCCGCAACTGCGGCACCATCGAAACGAATCTGGTGCACGTGTCCCGAACCGTAATGCAGCCAATCGATCGTCCGCTCACCGGAAATCGTCGTGCTGACCCGATTGCCCAACTCGTCGTAGGTATGTGCGAGCCAGCCCGTCGGCGTGTACTCCTCGACGACCTCACCACGCGCGTCGTATTTCAAGCTGACCCGATTCTTCAGCGACGGCCCACGCGCGGCAAGCGCGTACAACTCGGCCGATGTGATTCGGCCCGCCTTGTCGTACAAGTATTCACAGCGCTCGTGCGAAGCCTGCTTCGCCGTCAGTTGCCCGATCGCGTCGCGTTCGTATCGCGTCTCGATGTGTCCGTCGCGTACGATCGTGCCTTGACCGCACACGTCGTACTCGTACGTACGCTTGTGGCCATCGAGACCGATCTGTACGGAAACCAGATCGCGACGGTCATACTGAAAGCGATACGTCTCACGGTTCTCGTTGGTCAAGCTCGCCAACCGGAACGCATCGTCATAACCGAACCGCACGACACGATCCGCCGCATCCGTGCGTGCCAGCAACAATCCACGCGCATTGAGCTCATAACGCGTGCTGCGCTGATTCGCATCGACGACTTCGACGAGACGCCCCGCCGCGTCGTACCGAAACGTCTGCCGCGCACCATCCGCCGTCCCGATCCCCGTGACCCGCCCCATCGCATCCGTTTCGTACACGGTGGCATGACCGGCAGCATCCGTCACCCGCGCAAGCGCCCCACGTGCGTCATACGCAAACCGCGTGACCTTGCCGGAACAATCGGTATACGAAATCAACTGCGCCCGGCCATTCCACTCAAGGAACTTGTACCCGCCGCGCGCATCGCGAATCGTGTGCACGAGCCCGCGATCGTCGCGGTAATACTCGGTCGCGAACCCCGCCGGATCGCGCGTCATCGTCAGGTTGCCGCGATCGTCGTAGCGATAGATCCAGCGCGCATTGGCCGCATCGGTTTCGGCAACGGGCAGATCGTAGTGCCCATTCCACTCGGTGCGCTCGACCTGGCCAAGCGCGTCGATGCGCTGCGTCTGCCGTCCGCGCTCGTCATATTCGAAGCGCGTCGTGTTCCCGGCTGGATCGGTCGTGCTGACCAACTGCCGCATCGCATTCCACTCGAGTTGCCACACGTGACCTCCGGCATCCGTGTGACTCGTCGGCTGCTGATCCTCGTTCCACGTCCAATGCGTCACACGCCCGATCTGGTCGGTGATGGTCACCGAACGCTGAACCAGATCCGCGTCGAACGTGTACGCTTCGCCGTCGTCGGTCCAGTGGCGCACGACACGCGCATCGCGGCCGACGCCCTGCCACGCATAAAAGCACGTCAAGCCGCCGCGCAGCGTGTGCTGGACCATCAGTCCACGCTCATATGCAAACCGTCGCCCGGTGTGACCGCTCCGATCGGTCACAGCCACCAGCTCGCCCGCAGCGTTGTACGCATAACGCACCAGCGTGTCGGGTTGCTCACCGTCCACACCACGCGTCAGCTCAATGGTGGCAATACGTCGAGGATGCAGCGCCTCGTAGCCCAGCGTCAGCACGCGACCCGCGCTATCGCGCAGCCGCACTGGCCGCACTGGCCGCACGACTTCATCGGCCGTTTCCTGCTCGACTTCAATCCAGTTACCGTTGCGATCCTCGAGCCGCCACAGTTTGAGCGTCTCGCTGTCCGCATCGCTGCGAGCGCGGCCGAAATCGCGATACACCCCATCGACCGTTTCGACCACGTAGTGGCCGCCTGCGGTACAAATCAGATAAATGCCTTCCGGCACGCTGAAATGACTTTCGCCCGGCGCCACGGCCGGAAACGCGATATCGCGCCCCTGCTCGTCCCAATATGTGATCGACGTGACCTCGCCATGCTCACGCGCAACCCGCAGCTCGACGCTGATCGGCACGCTCCACCCCGGCCCGAACAGGCTGTCCGCACGATCATCATGGCTGCTGTAAAAACGCCGCCACACGATCGGCAGCGGTCCGGGCAATGCGAAATCGGTGTCGTCCGTGCCGTCGAGAATCTTGCCGCCGGTAATGACGTTGACCGGGTGGCCGGCTGAAGGCCGAGCCAGACTACCGAGCCACGTACCGAAAGCACCGGCCGCAAAATTAATCGCAAGACACGGCACCTTGCTCTTCAGGAACTGTCCCCAGCTCATCTTGCCGCGGCCGCACACCGCCAGCGCAATCCCAAGCGCGGCGCCCAACCACCCGAGCCGCGTGGCCGACTTCACATCCCTTACCCGCTGCGTGCCGCCGCCGATGAAAACGTTATCGGAGCCTTCGGCAATCGTCCCGTCACACGTCGTCTTGTCACCAACCCGCGAAGCCGGTTGATTGTTGATATAAACGTTCCCCGATCCGTCGGCGATCATCTGCGGCCCGGGATGATCGGTACACGCGACGGTATCGAGATCCCCCGGCTGCGCCGCCCGCGCCGCCGGCTTGTCGTTGACGTAAACGTTCCCCGAACCGCTCGCGATCTTGCCTTTGATCACGGGCGGCGCAATCGCATCGCCCACGGCCTTCGCGCCGTCGTCGATGGCTTCGTTCATGCCGCTCGCTTCCATCAGCGCGCCCGAGCCGACCGCCACGCCAACACCGATCGCGATCACGAGCGGCGTCGCCAAACCCGCCGTACCGATTTCGAGCGCGGCGAGGCCGGCGAACACGAGCCCCTCCATCGCCTCGGCCACCAGCGCGCCGACGACGGCACCGCCGATCACCGACCCGACCGTGCCGACAAGCTCCCCCCAGAACGACGTGTGCTGGATCGGGTCTTCGAAGCGCGCGGCCGCGAAGTGTTCCGCGCTCACGACGCGTCACCCGGCCCGAGCAGGGTCGGTCGCGCCGCGCGCGGCTGGAAACTGGCGAGCATCCGGTCGGCGGTCGCCTGCTGTTCGTCGGTCAGCGGCGCCGCGCTGGTCAATGTCATCACGAGCACGCGACCGGCGTCGTCCGACGGGAACATGGTCTGCATCTGATGCCACAGCCTGCCGTCGCGCTCGTGCGTGGAATCGATCTGGATACCCGCACGCCCGCTGACGGTGACCGGCCGGCGCGCCTTCTCGGTAAGCATCCTGGCGTCGCGCGACGCCACTTCCCATTCGCGCGCGACAAACGCGTCGATATCTTCTCCGTCGCGAAACCGCCCGCGGGCGATCACGAGGTTGAGGCCGCCGGGGCCGACGTTCATCATCAGGATGTTGACGGTGCGGTCGAGCGCCGCGTCCGGCAGCTCGAAAGTGCCTTCGTGGATTGCGTAGTGCATGGCTGGTTTTGTTCGAGTTATTTGTTGAGATCGATGCGCTTGCCGTTGACCATCACGCCGTCGTCGGTCATCAGGATCACGGAGCCCTTGTGCTCGAGGCGAATGCCTTCCGGCGCGAGCGAGATCGAGCTGTCCTGCACCTTCAGCAGGATGCCGCGCTCGGCCACGTGAACCTGCGTACCGCCGCCTCCGTCCTTGGCCGGCGTCGTCACCTCGACGGTGGTTGCCGTGGTGCTGCGCTTCTCGGCGATCGTCTCGGTCAGGTTGCCCTGCGGAATCTGCTTTTCTTCGCTGCCGGTCGCCACGAGGACGGTACGCATCGGCCCCATCACCTTGTGCGTCTCGTTGTTCTCGACGACGGTGTTCATGTCCTTCTGCGCATGCATGAAGAATTCCTGCATGCCGTTCGTGTCGGTCATGCGAATCTCGTTCGAACCCTGCCCCTTGTGCGTCTGGCTCTTGATCCCCATCGTCTGGCCGGCCGCGCCGTGGTACGGATTGCCTTGCTCCCCGTTGAACACGCGCCCGACGATCACGGGGTTGTCCGGATCGCCCTGGTTGAACGCCACGAGCACTTCCTGCTTGATCCGCGGAATCGCGGCCGCCCCCCAGCCGTCGCCCGCCCACGGTTGCGACACGCGCACCCACATCGAGTCGGATCCGTCCTTCTTGCCGCGCCGATCCCACGGGAAGTGCAGCTTCACCGCGCTTCCGTTCGTGTAGATTTCCTCGCCCTTCGGGCCGACGACGATCGCCGACTGCGTGCCGTGAATCACCGGCTTCGGCGTCGCGCGCGGCGCACGGTACGGAATCTTCTTCGGCAACAGCGCGAAGCTGTTGCGATACGGCAGCTTGGCGTTGTGCTGCGTGTAATCGTTCACCGCCTCGTGACGCACGTGCAGGATCACGTATTCCTGGTTGTTCGCGAGGACGGGGTGATTCGCGACGGTCACAGCGCCTGCCGTCGTCATGCGCCACGCATAGCCGCCACCGGTATAGCGATGAGCCTGCGCCTCCTCGGCTTCCATCGCGAAACGCGCATAGCGGTTGCCGTCGTCGCCGTGGTCGTACAGCGACTGATGCTCGAACCGTTCGGTCGCGTCGAGCCGCGCATGCTTGAGGTTCTGCGGCGCAGCCTCCACCAGCATCAGCGGCGACGACGGGTTCTGGTAGTTGAAGTCGCGAAACGTGACCTTGCCGACCCCGAAGCGCCGGCCTTCGTGCAACTGATCGATACCGCTGTCTTCACTGGCCTCGGTCGCGGCGAACGGCACGGTGGCCAGCCCATCGATCGGACGGAACAGCAGGTTCGTGTCGCCGATCACGAGAAAGTGCTTGTCCTTCTCGTAGCGGTGCGTCCAGACGAGCCCCTCCTGCTCCATCAGCCGCGTGCAGAAGTTGTAATAGGACTCCTGGTACATCACGACGTATTCGAGCGGCTTCTGGCTCGTGCGGATATCGAACACGAAATCGGAAAACTCGTGCTCCTGGAAAATCTCGGTGAGAATCTCCTGCGCGGTCTTGTTCTGGAAGATCCGGCAGTCGGTGGAGCGCGTCAGGAACCAGAACCACGGCACCGCGGTCAGGTGATACTGCGTGACGTTGCCGGGGTTGCCGGCACGGTCGAACGACGCGACGTAGCCGTCGAAATAACGGTCGTTGTCGCCACTGCCCGTCGCGACGATGCGTTCGAGGGTCGACAAGCGCGCCTGCTGGTCGAGCCGGATCTTGACCTGCTGGCCGATCAGGTCCTCCGGGCGCAAGTCATGGCGATGCGACAGCAGGTCGAGATGGATTTCCGGCAACCGGTTCACGTGCTCGTCGACGACGGCCGCGCTCACCAGCAGCACGTCCGGCCCGAGCGGCGTATCGAGCGTCACGTAGCGATTGAGCTGGGTCAGGCGCGCGGGGTTGGCGGCGCCGTTGATCGCGTCGGCAATCGCGCCGGGCGTCTTGTCCATCAGCGAGAAGCCAGTTTGCGCGAGCTGCATCGCGCGCTGGACGGTATCGACGTGCCCGGCCAGGCCGGCGAGCGGCCCGAGGCTGCCGGCTACGCTCGACGCCACTGGGCCAGCCAAGCCGCCGAGCGCACTCAAGGAGCCGAGCGCACTACCGCCAAAACCGCTGGGAATACCCCCGTTCGGAGCGAAACTCATTCTTTTTCCTTGCTTGTGTTCTCAGGTTCTATTGGCCGGTTCCCCGGCCCGAGGCCTCGATAATGTAGGTCAAAACCCGACCGTGCGAAAGGCAATCCGCAAACGTTTGACTCGCACCCCGATAATCGGAAACTAGATCAAAGGCTGGCTGCCGGGACACGGTTGCCCGCGCCGAAGCAGCGCACCGGTCTGCGCCGAAAACAACACGACCTGCACGAAACTGGTGACCGGCACGTAGGGCGCGAAAAACCGGTCCATCACGTGCGCGAACCCGCCCAGGCTGAACCCGGCGAAACGCTGCTCGTCCACGACCAGTCGCACTTCCAGCCCCTGCACGAACGCCGACGCCGGCTTGCCCGGCAGCCAGCACCGCACGCGCGCGGTCGACAACGAGACGAGCGCATCGAAACGCCGCCCGGCGTCGACGGAGCCTTCCGCCCAGCGCGCGCAAAGCCGCCTGAGCTGGGGCAGGCCACCCTTGTCCAGCCGGATCGCCTGCGGCACGAGAAGCGACAGCAGATCCCACAGCTCCCCATAGCGGAAAGCCGGCGCCCGGCTTCGGGTCGGCCGGTTCAGCAGCATGATCGTTCCCACCGGGTCGCCTTTCGCCGGGACCAGCTCGCGCGCCTCCATCCCGGACAGGTCGCCCTGGGTACAGGAAAGCCGGACCGCGAGTTTGCGCTTGCCAGGATCGGCCGGTCGGCCGTCGCGGTCGGTCAGCTGGAGTTCGACGCCGTTGAGCGATTCAGGCGTGTCGTCCAGGACCGGCGCCGGCGTCTTGTCGACCTGCGCGGCGTCGGAATCGCCGGGCTGGCGCTTCGGTGCCCGCCTGGCCTCGTCCCGCAATACCGTCCAGAACAACCCCGGACGACTGTCCATGCCGTGCCTGAGCGAATGGAATGGCGCCAGGGTCGACGTTCCCGCGTCTGAAATCTGACGAACGGTGTCGATCGACCAGATGTCCGTCCCGGACGTACCTGCCTGGGCAAGCGCCTTCACCGGGTAATACGCGCAACCGGCGTAAGTCTCGATCGGCTCGGCATCGTCCGCGAACAGGTTGATCACGGGCGTACAGAACAAGCGCACATGGTCAGCCGTCGCGGCGGCCAGACGCTGAGCACGATGCGAGTCGGGATGCACGCCGGCGATCGCGAGGTGCAGCGCGACGCGGCGACTGTCGCCGGCGGCCCGCCTGAGCGGCCGCATGTCGATATCGACGAAGTCGAAGCGCTCCGGAACGGCGCAGTACGTCATCAGCAGGTGAAACGGCCCGAGGGTGTCGTCAGGCGGCAGGTCGAGCAAGGCATCGGTCGGCTCGATGCCGACGGCCGTCATCACCACGTCCGGCAAACGCTTCCAGCGACCGGAATCGCCCGCTTCGGCGAAACTTCGTACGGCAAGCAGGAGGGCTGCGTCCGCGATTGCCGCGACCACCTCGCGCGCGCCGGTGAAATGCAGGCGCAACCTGTCCGGCACGATCGCAAACGTGGCTTCCGATGCGGTCAGCTCGAACGTGATGGTCAGCAAACCAGTCGTTTCCGGTGGCAACGACGCGTCTCGCGGGGCGATCGCCGACGTCGTGTAACGCACGGCCGCGACGGTCAGAGGCGCGGTCGTGACGTCGTCCGCCATACGAAACACCGCCCGGCCGACGGGTGCGACCAGTCGATCGCCGCGGCGGATCGCGCGGGGTGGCGGGGGCTTGTCGGTGACATTGCAATGAAATTGCGCGATCGCACACGACGGAAACGGGCGCACGAACGCGCCGTGCAGCGATTCGAGAAGATCGCGCGTCAACGCCGGGACATCGTCTTCGAGACGAATGTCGTGAGATGCCGCCATCAACGCGAACGACTGCAACAGACGCTCGACATGCGGGTCGTCCGATCGCTCGCCGTTGATCGCGAGGCGGGCGGCGATTTTGGGGAAGCGCTGCGCAAACGTCTGCATCGAACGGCGCAGCAGCGCGATCTCGCGTTCGAAGTGCGGCAGCAGATCATCGGGTTCGAGAGCCATACACGTTCCGGTCGTCGCTGCGCTGGCCGCATGGCCATGCAGCGCTCAAAAATTGGGCGGAACGATTTTATTCAGGCAATCGAAATCGTCGTTTCGAATGTGCCGAACGGCTTGCGGCCAGGCATGACGGTTTCATGACGCCGATGCGTCCCGGATGCCACGCACATCAAGGTCCGCTGCACGCGGACGGATGCTCGCGCATGCGCCCGGCAATGGTGGCAAACAGTTACAACGGACTGCCCTGAGACATGCCCGCAGCCGTGTATTCACGAGCAGACCGGGCGGAAGGCTCAACGACGGGCACCCACTGTGATCGGGGCACGCCAGGGCGCGACGCGCCCCCTCACCTCGGCGAAATCACGATCGCCGCCCGCCGGTTCTGCGCCCGCCCGGCGGGTGTGCGGTTATCCCCCACCGGATCGCTCTTCCCCTTCCCGACGATCACGATCCGCTTTCCGTCCAGCCCGACGTCGACCAGCTCGATGGCAACCACCTCCGCCCGCCTTCTCGACAACTCGAGATCATAGGAAGCCTCGCCCTCCTCATCCGAGTACCCATAAACCCGGACCCCATTGATCCCCGCCGACCGCAGCGTCTTTCCAATCCGCTCGACAATCCGCCTGACATCCGGCAGGAGGTTATACCGGTCGAAGTCGAACAGGATCGGCCCGGTCGACCCGAACTCGAACCCTTGCTCGGTCTCCTGAAACCCGGCTGACTTCAGCGCCGTGACCTGCGTCTGCGTGAGCCCCCGATGCAGCGGCGGCGTCTGGCACCCGCCAAGCAGCAGGCACAGCAACACCGCGCTCCCGACACACATTCGCCCAATACTCACAGGCAACGAGTTTTTCATCATCGACCCCTAGGTACGCGCCCGCATCGCGTGCGCTTTTTATCCCGCCGCCGCGGCCTCGCCCGCAGCGCGAAACAATGGACCTCAAACCGGCCCGGCAACGCCCTCCGCCAACTGCCACGATCCCGGTCGCGCGCGCTTGGCGCGGTACATCGCGGCATCGGCCGCGCGCAGCAGGCCGCTCGCGTCGGACGCGTGGTCGGGATACATCGCCACGCCGGCACTCATCATGGTGGCCACCATGCGTCCGTCGGACAGCTCGATCGACGGCACCATGCCGGACAAGATCGCGTCGGCAATCCGGCCTACGCTGTCCGCTTCGCGCACCGCCGCCAGCATCACCGCAAACTCGTCGCCGCCCAGGCGCGCGACCAGATCGGTCTCGCGCACCTGCGTGCGCAATCGCGCCGCGACACCGACCAGCACCGCGTCGCCGGCATCGTGGCCCAGGCAATCGTTGATCTCCTTGAAGCGGTCGCAGTCGAGATACAGGATCGCGACCCGCTGCCCCGTCACGACGGCGTCACACAGCGCAAGCGACAGACGAGACTCGAACTGCGAGCGGTTGGGCAACCCCGTGAGCGCGTCGTGCGTCGCCTTGTGTTCGAGCGACGCGTTCTCGTCGCGCAACGTGTTCTGCCAGTCCTCGAATTCGTCGAGCAACGCATTGAAGTCGTCGCCGAGTTGATTGAGTTCGGCGATCGCGGCAGGCTCGACGCGCCGCGCGAACGCACGCTCGCGCCGCACGGCGTGCGCGACGCCGGCAAGCGCGCGCAACGGCGCGACGATGTTGCGCAGCAGACGCTTCGAGCTGACATACGCGCCGAGCACGCTGACGGCCAGGCAGCCGAGAATGCCGCCGATGCCGCCGAGCAGGAATCCGAAGAACTGATGTCCGCGGCCACGCACGATGACCTTGCCGACGACGAGGCCGTCGTGCATCACCGGAATGGTCACGGGCCCGGGCAACGCGAGATCGGCGACGCCGCGCTCGATCCGCGCGATCCGGCTTTCGACGGGTAGCTTCCAGATCGCGAACAACTGGCCTTTGCCGTCGATGACCACCACCTGCGCGACGTCCTCGTCGTTGGCGATCAACGCGATCGCCTCATTCGCCGCGACGCGGTCGCCGAACACGAGCGCCGCCTCGACGGTGTAACCGAGCGAGCGGGCCAGCAGGTTCAGGTTGTTGCCGGCATACGCGCGCAACGCGATCACGGCGACGACGATCAACGACACGGCAGCCATCGTCACCGCGACGAACGCGAGGCGCAAATGCGCACGACGCAACACGCTTTGCAGCGTCGGGCGCGGCACACGTGAAGACGGAATGGAGGGCGCGGAACGTGTCATGGCGTCAGCGGCCGCCGCGCGAGGTTGAGGACGTTCGGGTGCACACGCACGCCGCTGCGCGCGACGGCGTCGAGATTGATGTCGAACGTGACGCGTTCGCCCTCGACCGTGAGACAGAACATCGCACCCGCGGTGCAGGACTCATCGTGTTCGGCGATCGTCAGCACCGGGTGGCCGGCCAGCGCGGTCCTCACGCGCGCGCGCTCGTCGTTGTCCAGGGCGCCGAGATAGACGACATCGCACGCGATGCCGAGCGCGGGATCGTCGAAGCGGACGCGCTGCACGTCGAGCACGGTCGAGCCAGCCTGCAACGGGTCGGTCAGTCCGCCCGCGTAGTCGGGCTTGCCCGTCACGCACAGATGCAGACGAACGGGTGTCGCGGGCCAGCGCGTGAAACTGACGATGCCAAGCACGACCTGGCGCACGGCGGAGTCGTGTGAAGAAATCGCGGGGTTGGCAGGACTCACGGGAGGCACGGCGGCGGCAATTTGTACCGTATCGACCGGATCGTCGGTATTGGCAGGCGCCCCCGCGAGGACAGCAGGTGCAACGGTCAGAACGCAAACGATTGCGACGAACGCGTGGCGCAACGAGGCGACTCGGCCCGATCGGCCGGACGCCATTCGCGCGACGAATGCCGCCGCACCCGCCGGCGTCGATGCGGCTGCATGACTCGCAGCCGCCGCGCACACACTCGCATCCATGATGGAAACATCTGCGGCAGTCGTGCCCGGCGCTACGTGCTCCCTCCATGCGCGTGCAGGCACCGTATCCCGCGCACGATTCCTTCCATCTTAGGTAAAAATTCGTATCCCAAACCAGTGGGATACACCCGCGAATCACGTCGGAAAGTATGTTGAATCGGTGCCGTGGAAATCGACGGCCATCCAACGTCGACGTCGATAAATTGATCTGCGGATTGGATGCCCGCTCAGGGAAAAATTCAACCATCCAGCGCGCGCATGCAAGCGTCTCGTCCGCGTCAACCAGCGCGATCCGCGATGCGTGTACCCTCCACGTCCGTATGGGCGACGCTGCAGGTCACGAAGCGATATCGACGAGAATATCCGCTGGCCGGCTGCCGCCATACGTCCGAATGCCGGAGCCGGCCTGCACACTGGAGCGTCATGAAAGTCGAAAACTCGGAACTGGAAGCCTTCGTCGCCGTGGCGGAACTCGGCACGTTCCATCGCGCGGCAGAGAAGCTGAACCTGACGCAGCCGGGGCTGTCGCGCCGCATCCAGAAACTCGAGCAGACGCTCGGCGTCGAGTTGTTCCAGCGCACCACGCGTAGCGTGACGCTGACGGGCGTCGGTCGCCAGTTTCTCCCGATGGCGCGCGAGCAGATCGCGCAGCTCGGGATGATGTTGTCGTCGATCCAGGACATCGCGCAGAAGCGTTACGGCAAGGTGCGACTCGCGTCGATCCCGACGGTCGTCGCGCAGGCGCTGCCCGACGTGCTGCGTCGCTACGCCGACAAATATCCGCACGTCGCCGTGCAGATCCTCGACGGCAATCACGACTTCGTGCTGTCGCAGGTACGCGCGGGCATCGCCGAATTCGGCGTGAGCCTGCATCCCGGCGTCGACGACGACCTCGTGTTCGAACCGCTCTTCACCGATCGCTACGTGCTCGCCGCCCATGAGGAGGATCCGCTGGCGCGTGCGGACACCATCACGCTCGGCGAGTTACGCCACGCGAAGCTGATCATCGGCGGTCGCGACAGCGGCAACCGCCTGCTGCTCGAAATGCTGATGGGCCAGGAAGCGGTGCGAACCCGCTGGTTCTACGAGGTCGAGCACATCTCGTGCGTCGCCGCGCTGGTGGCGGCCGGGGTCGGCTGCGCCATCCTGCCCGAGAGCGCGCTGCGCGCGTACGGCTCGCCCGCGGTGCGCGCGGTGCCGATCGCGAGCCCGACGATCGACCGCACGGTCGGCATCGTGCGGCATCGCACCATCTCGCTGTCCAGCTTCGCAAGCGACCTCCACGCGTTGGTGAAGGCGTCGTTCCCGTAACGCCGCGGGCCGTGCGTCGGCGCGGCAGCGCCCGCATTGATGCGGGTTTCGCATGAATTCCGAGCCGAACGGCATTGGACGCCCGAAAAATGGCCGGAGACGATGGTGGCGAACATGAACGACGGAAACGGGCCGCGCCCCGGGCCCGGACAGCTTCTGGAGGAACCACCATGCACTTCGACGTGATCCTGCGTCGCGGCGAATTGATCGACGGCACCGGGGCTGCGCGCTTCGAAGCCGATCTCGGCGTGACGGGCACGCGCATCGCCGCGATCGGCGACCTGGGCGATGCGACGGCCACGCATACGGTCGATGCGAGCGGCCTCGTCGTCGCGCCGGGCTTCATCGACAGCCACACACACGACGACGCGTTCGTCCTGACCGATCCCGATGTCGAGCCGAAGGTCGCACAAGGCGTCACCACGGTAATCGCCGGCAACTGCGGGATCAGCCTCGCGCCGCTGCTCGCCGAACGCGATGTGCCGCAGCCGCTCGACCTGCTGGGCGCGTGGCAATCGTTCCGCTTCCCGTCCTTTCGCGCGTATCTCGACGCGCTCGACGCAACGCCCGCCGCCGTCAATACGGCAGCCCTGGTCGGCCACTCGACGCTGCGCGTGCGGCACATGCCCGATCTCGAACGCGCCGCCAGCGCGGCGGAAATCGCGGCGATGGCGGCCGACGTGCGCGAAGCGATGGCGGCCGGTGCGTTCGGCGTCTCGTCGGGCACCTTCTACCCGCCCGCGGCAGCCGCGACGACGGACGAACTGATCGACGTCTGCGCGCCGCTGCGCGAGACGGGCGGCGTATTCGCGACGCATCTGCGCGACGAAACCGACGCGATCATCGCATCGCTCGACGAAGCGTTCCTGATCGGGCGCGCACTGGACGTGCGCGTCGTGCTGTCGCATCACAAGGTGGCCGGCAAGGCCAACCACGGCCGCTCGGTCGAAACGCTCGCGCATATCGACGCACAACGCACGCGTCAGCCGCTGTGCGTCGACTGTCATCCGTATCCCGCCACGTCGACGATGCTGCGCGCGGATCGCATCCGCCAGTCGTCGCGGGTGATCCTTGCCTGGTCGAAGCCGCATCCCGAGCTCGCGGGCCGCGACTTCCACGAACTGCTGCCGCTGTTCGGCGATTCCGTCGAGGCCGCGATCGACGCGCTGCGCCCGGCCGGCGCGATCTACTTCGTGATGGACGAAGCGGACGTCGAGCGCATCATCCGTCACGACCTGACGATGGTCGGCTCCGACGGGCTGCCCAACGACATGCGCCCGCACCCGCGGCTGTGGGGCACGTTCCCGCGCGTGCTCGGCGAATTCTCGCGCGAACGCGGCCTGTTCCCGCTCGAAACCGCCGTGCGCAAGATGACGGGTCTCACCGCCGAGCAATTCGGCATCACGGAGCGCGGACGGCTCGCGGTCGGCCACTACGCCGATCTCGTCGTGTTCGATCCTGCACGCGTGATCGACCGCGCGACGTTCGCGAACCCGACACTTCGCCCCGAAGGCATCGCGCACGTGTTCGTCAACGGGCGCGCCGTGCTCGAAGACGGCCGGCACACCGGCGCGCGCCCCGGCCGGGCACTGCGCCGGCAAATCTAGGATCGCCCGCTCGATGGCGCGTTTGCGTGGTCGCGGCAGCCGCCCCGAGTCAACCTGCACGGAGTCACCATGACGAATCCCAACGGTGCCGCCACGCCGCGCGGCATGCAAGCCGGTTCGAGTCCGCACGCGGAATCGGCCGCGCCCGGCCTCGACGCGCTGTATGCGCGCCTGAGCCGACGCATCATTCCGCTGATCCTGGTCTGCTATTTCTTCGGTTATCTCGACCGCGTCAACGTCGGCTTCGCGAAACTGCAGATGGTGACGGACCTGCACCTCACGGACGCCGCGTACGGTGTCGGCGCGGGCCTGTTCTTCGTCGGCTACCTGCTGCTTCAGGTGCCGGCCGGCTGGCTCGTGCGACGGATCGGCGTGAAGCGCTGTCTCGCCGGCTCGATGCTGACGTGGGGCGTCGTGTCGGTCGCGACGCTGGCGACCCGCGACACCGCGAGCTTCTATGCGCTGCGCTTCCTGCTCGGCGTGACCGAAGCGAGCTTCTTCCCGGCCGTGATCGCGTACTTCAGCGTGTGGTTTCCGTCGCACCGGCTCGCGAAGGTCATGGCCTTCCTGTTTCTCGCGATGCCACTCGGCGTGATCGTCGGCGGCCCGCTGTCGGGCTGGATCATGGACGCCACGCACGGCGGCTTCGGGCTGCGCGGCTGGCAGTGGATGTTCCTGATCGAAGGCCTGCCCGCCATCGTGCTGGGCATGTATCTGCTCGTGCGCGTGACGGAACGGATCGACGATGCAACCTGGCTGACCGACGCGGAAAAACGCATGATCCACGCTGAAATGGCGCAGGAAGCAGCCGGCAAGCGCACCCACCTCGGCGCCGCGTTGCGCGAGCCGACCCTGTGGCTGCTGTTCGCGACATCGTTCCTCTACAACGTCGGCAACTACGGGCTCGTGTTCTGGATGCCGACGATGATCAAGGCGCTCGGATCGCTGAGCAACCTCCAGATCGGCCTCGTCAGCGCGATCCCGTACCTGGTCGCGTCGGTCGCGATGGTCGCGAACGCGCAGCATTCGGTGCGAACCGGCGAGCGACGCTGGCATACGGCGCTGCCCGTCGCGATCGGCGGCGTCGCGCTGCTCGCGAGCCTCGGGATGCACGCGCATCCGGTGCTCGCGGTCGCCTGCCTAACCGCCGGCGTGGCCGGCATCATGAGCACGCTTGCGATGTTCTGGAGCTTGCCGTCGCGGATTCTCGCGGGCGAAGCGGCCGCAGGCGGCGCCGGGCTCGTCAACATCGGCGCAGCGGTCGCGGGGTTCGTCGGCCCGACGCTGATGGGCTATGCAACAGGCTTGACGGGCAGCACCGAGCTCGGCGTCGCACTGCTCGCGTTCACGCTGTTCGCCGCCGCCGCGCTGATCCTGTCGATTCCGCGCCGGCTCATGGTCCGCACATGAACACGACACCTTCGATGCGCAGCGCGCTGACGCTGGCGGCCGGGGTTCGTGCGGGACACGTAAGCGCGGTATCGCTCGTACAAGCCGTGCTTGCCGACATCGCCGCACGCGACGGCGCGATCAATGCCTGCGCGCACACCTTCGACGAACGGGCACGGCGCGATGCGCTGCGCGTCGACCGTCTCGTGCGGGACGGACGCGATCCGGGGCCGCTGGCCGGCGTGCCGTTTCTCGTGAAGTGGAATATCGACGTGGCGGGTTACACGACGGTCGCGGGTTCGCCCGCGCGAGCCGCACTCGCTCCCGCCGCCACCGATGCGGCGGCGGTCGCGCGACTGTGCGCGGCCGGCGCGATCCCGGTGGGCGCGACGCACATGGACGAACTCGCATGCGGCGCCACCGGCGTGAATCCGCACTATGGCGCGGTGCGTCTGCCGCCCGACCCCACGCGCATGACGGGCGGTTCGTCGAGCGGCTCGGCCGCTGCGGTCGCCGCCGGATACCTGCCGCTCGCGCTCGGCAGCGACACCAACGGCTCGATCCGCGCACCGGCAGCGCTGTGCGGCGTGTGGGGGTTTCGTCCTGGCGAAGGCCGGCTGTCACGCGCCGGCTGCCTGCCCTATGCGGAATCGCTCGATACCGTCGGCGGGTTCGCGAACGATATCGACGATCTCGCGGCGCTGTATGACACGCTCTGCGATGCGCCCGCCCTGCGCGCGCGACCCACTCGCGATCCGGCCGCCCCGCTTCGCGTCGCCGTACTGACCGGCGATTTCGAAACCCAGGCCGATGCGGATGCGCAACGTGCTGTCCGGCGTGCCGCCGCCTGCTTGCGCACGAACGAATCGGTCCCCGTCGCCAGCGACGAAGTTGCCCGCGTGCGCGAAGCGGCGGTCGAGATCTCGAATGTGGAACTTGCGCGCGCCCATCGCGGGTTGCTCGACGCTCCGGCGGCGCTCGTCTCCGACCGCCTGCGGTCGCGCATTGCGATCGGCCTTGCAACGTCCGACGCTATGTATCGGCAGGCACTGGCCTGTCGTGCCGCGTGGCGCGCGCGCATCGAAGCGCTGTTCGCGCACTACGACCTGCTGCTCGCGGCCGCGACGCCCTATGCCGCGCCGCGCTTCACCGATGCGACCGTCGATGTCAACGGCATCGCACTCGAGCCCGCGAAAACGCTCGGCCTGCTCACGCAGCCGATTTCATTCGCGGGGCTGCCGGTCGTCAGCGCACCCTGCTTCGCATCGGGCGAATTGCCGGTCGGGGTGCAACTGATCGGTGCGCCGGGAGGCGAGGCGGTGTGCTTTCACGCCGCACGGCAATTCTCGGCCGCCTGGGGCAACAGGCTCGGCTAACGCCTTCGTCGTCCGCCCCGCGTATCCGATCAGCGCTTGTCGGCTTCCTCGACGAAAATCCCGAACCACGCGTTCATCACGGCCCAGCAATCCACCGGCTCGAGTTCGGCCGGATGCGCGTGCGCGTCGAACCACACGCTGCCGGTCGCCCGAAAGCGCTTCAACTCCGCAGCGTATGCATGTGCGGACAAATCGACCATCGCGCGTCACCCCGAATGCCGGAACCCGCGCATTCTACTGCCCCGCCCGACCGAAACGACCGACACCACCGCGAACCATCGCGCACGGGCCAGCCGCGCCAGGACGGCCGCGCGCCCCCTCTTGGTGCGCCACGCCGCCGCGAGTATGCTTTCACTTCATACGATCTCCAACCCGGGCGCACGCACCGCACCGCGGCCAAGCGCCCCGCTAACGGCCACTCACACGATGGACTTCGACGTAATCGTTCTGGGCGCGGGCATCGTCGGCGTCTCCGCCGCGCTGCATCTGCAGGATCGCGGACGCAAGGTGGCGCTCGTCGACCGCGGTGCGCCCGGCGAAGGCACGAGCTTCGGCAACGCGGGGCTGATCGAGCGCTCGTCGGTCGAGCCGTATCCGTTCCCGCGCAGCCCGTTCACGCTGATGCGCTACGCGCTGAACCGCTCGACCGATCTCTACTGGCACAGCACGTCGCTGCCGGCATTCGCGCCGTGGCTCGCGCGCTTCTGGTGGGAATCCGCGCCGATGCGTCATGCGGCGGCCTCGCGCGACATGCTGCCGCTGATCGAGCGCTGCATCATCGAGCACGACGCGCTGATCGCGCGCGCCGGCGCCGCGGAACTGATCCGTGCGAGCGGCTGGATGGAAGCGTTCCGCACGCCGGCTGCGTTCGAGCGCGCGGTCGCCGATGCGGGGCTCACCGCGCGCCGCCACGGGCTCGGCATCACGCCGCTCGACGCCGACGCACTGCGTGCGCGGGAACCGAGCCTCGCGCCGGGCTTCTGCGGTGCGTTGCACTGGCTCGATCCGAAGAGCGTCGTCGATCCGTCCGCGCTCGTCAAAACCTACGCGCACCTCTTCGTGCAGGGCGGCGG
The DNA here is from genome assembly GCF_002563755.1 of Burkholderia sp. JKS000303. Classification (NCBI taxonomy): domain Bacteria; kingdom Pseudomonadati; phylum Pseudomonadota; class Betaproteobacteria; order Burkholderiales; family Burkholderiaceae; genus Burkholderia; species Burkholderia sp. JKS000303. The sequence continues at coordinate 2,937,203 of NZ_PDBZ01000001.1, read as the reverse complement.
CACGCTGCTCAACGGCGACGCCGCGAGCCTCGAGGCGCTCTCACCGGGCTGGCAGGTCACGACGGACGACGGCAGCGTCGCCGCGCCGGCTGTGGTCGTTGCGCTCGGCCCGTGGTCCGACACGGTGTTCGGCAAGTTCGGCTACAAGATTCCGCTGCGCGAGAAACGCGGCTATCACATGCACTACGCGCCGTCCGAACGCGGCACGCCGTCGGCGCCGATCGTCGATCGCGAATACGGCTACGTGATCGCGCCGATGCGACGCGGCCTGCGGCTGACGACCGGCGTGGAAATCGCGCGCCGCGGCCTGCCGCCGACGGGCGTGCAGCTCGAACGCGCGGAACGCGTCGCGCGCCCGGTGTTCGGCTTCGGCGAACGGCTCGACCCGCAGCCGTGGCTCGGCTTCCGCCCATGCACGCCCGACATGCGGCCGGTGATCGGCCCCGCGCCCGCGCATCGCGGGCTGTGGTTCGCGTTCGGGCACAACCATCACGGGCTGACGCTCGGCCCCGTGTCCGGTCGCCTGCTGGCCGAAATGATGACGGGCGAAACCCCGTTCACCGATCCGACGCCTTATCGCGCGGATCGTTTCTGAACCCGTAGCGTGTCAAAGCGCGCTCAGTCGAGCGCGCGGCCGAAGATCTCGATCACTTCGTCAAGATGCTCGGCCATCGCGCGGCGCGCGGCTTCCGGGTCGCGCGCGCGGATCGCGTCGAGGATCGCGCGGTGCTCGAGCTCCGAGCGGTGCGGCATGTCGTTCGGCATGTACAGCGACTGCAGCCGCTGAAACATCAGATCGTATTTGTGCGCGAGCAACTGCTTGATCATCAGCGCATACGCGGGGTTGTCGCTCGCTTCCGCGATACGGATATGGAACAGCCGGTCGCCCGGATGCGTGAGCGAGCCGCTGCGGTTGTCTTCCTGGTTGCGCAGGAACGCCTCGTGGATCCCTTCGATCTGCGCGTCCGAGCCGTGTTTCGCGGCGAGCGACGCGGCTTCCGGCTCGATCAGCCGACGCGCCTGCAGCAGCGCGAACGGCGGGATTTCGGTGTCGAGGTCGAGCGCGATGCCGAGTTCCGGATCGATCTCGACGATCGAAAACGGCGCGACCTTCGTGCCGGGTTGCAGCGCCGGCGCGGCGGCCGCCTCGGGCTGGCGCACCTTTACGCCGTCGCCGACGCGCACGCTGACGAGCCCGTTGACTTCGAGCGCGATCAGCGCCTCGCGCACCGACGTGCGCGACACGCCGAACCGTTCGGCCAGTTCGCGCTCGGGCGGCAGATAACTGCCCGGCGGAAAATCGCCGGACTCGATCATGCCACTGAGCTTGTCGGCGATCTGCTGGTACAGGCGGCGGTTCTGAATCGGCTGGATGGACATACGTTGATACAGGTGAGCGGTTTCGTTGCGAACGGTCTGCGCAATGAAGCGGCAGGCCGTTCGCGCCTATTTTATATGCCGGGCTTCGACTCGCCCGGCACCGCATAGCAACGCGCGGCCGTGCCCCCCCACAAGGCGCCGCGCTCGGCGGCCGACAGCCGCGCTTCGGCCCAGCGCTCGACCAGCGACGTCACTTCGTCATACGACGCCGCGAGCAGACACACGGGCCAGTCCGATCCGAACATCAATCGCTGCGGCCCGAATGCGTCGAGCGCCGCATCGAGGCACTGCTCGATGTGCCGGATGTCCTTCGCGCGCAGGCCGCGCCGCCAGTCTGTCTCGGTCACGAGCCCCGACAGCTTGCACACGACATGCGGCAGCGCACCGAGCTCGCGCAACCCGGCACGCCAGCGTGCGAGCGCGGTGTCGTCGCGTTCGAACTCGGCGAGCGCGGGCTTGCCGGCATGATCGAGCACGAGCCAGTGCGCATCGTGCCGCGCGCAGAACGCGCGCACCTCGCGCAACTGACGCTCGAACACGAGCACGTCGTATACATAGCCGTTCGCCTGCAACCAGGCGACGCCGCGGTTGAACGCGGGATCCTCGACGAACGCGCCGAAGTCGGCTTCGTCCTGCATCTGATGACGAAAGCCGCGCAGCTTCGGGCTCGCCCATGCGGCGATGCGATCGGCGAGTTCAGGCGCCCCGAGGTCCTCCCAGCCGACCACGGCCGCGATGTGCGCGTCGTCGCGCGCGAGCGCGAGCAGGAATGCCGTCTCGTCGCATCCGGCGCGCGCCTGCACCGCGATCGACGCGCCGAGCGCCTGCGCATGCATCTGCGGCCACAGCATGTCGGGCAGGTAGTCGCGCGCGAGCACGCCCATCCCGGGGCCGATCCACGGATAGTCGGCCGCGCGATAACGCCAGAAGTGCTGATGGGAATCGATACGCACTGCGCCCATGGTGTCCTCGTGTTCCGCCCTGACCCGCGCATGACATCACGTCACGCTCAGTCGTACAACACCGCCGCGATCTTCGGGTCGTCGATGTTGGACTTGTCGTACCAATAGAACCCGGTATCAATGACCTTCGGCAGCTTCTCGCCCTTGATCGCCTTCACGGCCGCCTCGACGGTCTTGTAGCCGATCCCGATCGGGTTCTGCGTGATCGCGCCGGCCATCAGCCCGCTGCGGATCGCATCCTTCTGCTGCTTGCCTGAATCGTAGCCGACGATCACGACCTTGCGCTTCATTTCGCGCACGCCGTTGACCACGCCGATCGCCGAGCCTTCGTTGGTGCCGAACAGGCCCTTGAGCTTCGGATACGCCTGCAGGATCGACTTGGTCACCTCGGTCGACTTCAGCTGGTCGCCCTCGCCGTACTGCACGGTCACGACCTGCACCTTCGGGTGCGCCGACTTCATCCGTTCGAGAAAGCCGTCGCGACGGTCGATGCCGGTGCGGCTCGTCTGGTCGTGCGCGACCACCGCCACCTCGCCTTCGTCGCCGATCAGCGCGGCGAGCTTGTCGGCGGCGAGCGCCGCGGCGGCCTTGTTGTTGGTCGCGGCGGTCGTCACCGGGATGTCGCTGTCGACGCCCGAGTCGAACGCGATCACGGGGATCTTCTCGGCCTGCGCCTTCTTCAGCAGCGGCAGCGCGGCCTTGCTGTCGAGCGCCGCGAAGCCGAGCGCGGCCGGTTTCTTCGCGATCGCGGCGGACAGCATGTCGATCTGCTTGTCGACCATCGCCTCGGTTTCGGGGCCTTCGAACGTCACCTTCACCTTGTAGTCCTTCGCGGCCTGCATCGCGCCCGCTTTCACGGCCTGCCAGAACTGATGCTGGAAGCCCTTCGAGATCAGCGGGATGTAGGTTTCCTGCGCGTGCGCGCCGGCGACGACGCCGACGGCGAACGTCAGCCCGACGATCGCATTCAACACCTTGCTCCTGATCACTTCGCGTCTCCTTGGTGGGTATCGACTGAAATGCCGGCCAGGCCGGCGGTGAAGCGGATGCATGCACGTCCGTGCATCGACGTCAGCGGCGACGCCGGCGCAGGATGTCCACGTACACGGCGAGGATGATGATCACGCCGGTGACGACCGTCTGCCATTCCTGCGCGACCGACATGATGCGCAGGCCGTTGGTCAGCACGCTCATGATGAATGCGCCGATGATCGTGCCGACGATGCTGCCCGCGCCGCCGGACAGCGACGTGCCGCCGATCACGACGGCCGCGATCGCATCGAGCTCGTAGCCCTGCCCGAGCGCGGGCTGCGCGGAATTCAGCCGCGACGCGATCAGCAACCCCGCGATCCCGCACACCGCGCCGCTGAACGTGTAGACGGCGATCTTCCACGCATCGACGTTCACGCCGGACAACCGCAGCGCCTCCTCGTTGCTGCCGAGCGCGAACGTGTAGCGGCCGAAGATGGTGCGGTTCAGCACGATCGACGCGCCGATCGCGACGAGGAACAGGATCAGCACCGCGTTCGGGATCGGCAGCGACGGAATCAGGTTGCCGATCAGCGAATCCTGCGCGATCGACGTGAAGCCGGGCGTGTCGTTGAAGTAGATCGGCCGCGTGCCCGAGATCACGAGCGACAGCCCCTTGAGCAGCATCATCATCCCGAGCGTCGCGATGAACTGCGGCACCTTCATCTTCGCGATCACGAAGCCCGACACGCTGCCCGACAGCGCACCGAAGAACAGCGCGGCGAGGATCCCGAGCGGCAGCGGCATCCCCCAGTTCGTCAGCACGACGCCCGCCATCACCGCGCAGAACGTCATCAGCGTGCCGACCGACAGGTCGATGCCCGACGTGATGATCACGTAGGTGCAGGCGACGGCCAGCACGCCATTCACGGCGGTGGCCTGCAGGATCGACACGAGGTTGTCGACGTCGAGGAAGTTCGACGATGCGATGCTGAAGAACACGATCAGCAGCACGAGGCTCGCGAACGCGAGCAGCTTCTGCCGCGCGGCCGGGTTGAAGAAGCGGGCGCGCAGGCCCGGTGCGGCCGCCGGCGTGTCGCCGGTGGCAAGAGGCGGAACGGGATGCGTATCGTTGGACATGATCGGGTAGGCGTCTGAATCAGGACAATACGGTCGACTCGCGCTGGGTCGCGAGCTGCATGATCTTTTCCTGGGTGGCGTCGGCCGCGCGCAATTCGCCGGTCACGCGCCCTTCGCACATCACGAGAATCCGGTGGCTCATGCGCAGCACCTCGGGCAATTCCGACGAGATCATCACGATCGCCTTGCCGTCGGCGGCGAGCGCGTCGAGCAGCTTGTAGATCTCGCTTTTCGCGCCGACGTCGATGCCGCGCGTCGGCTCGTCGAAGAACAGGATGTCGCAGTCGCGCAGCAGCCACTTAGCAATCACGATCTTCTGCTGATTGCCGCCCGACAGGAGCCGCGCCGGCTGCGCGACCGATGGCGTGCGAATCGAAAGCTGCCGCACATACGACTGCGCGGTGTCGCGCATTTCGCGGGCATCGAGAAACGCGCCGCGGCGCACGAAACGGCGCATGCTCGACAGCGCGATGTTGTTCTGCACGTCCATCCCGACCGCGAGCCCGAAATGCTTGCGGTCCTCCGACAGATAACCGATGCCGTGCCTGACCGCGTCGGCCGGCGTGCGGATCGTCACGGGCTTGCCGTGCACGCGGATCTCGCCCGCGTCGATCGGGTCCGCGCCGAACACCGCGCGCGCGACCTCGGTACGGCCCGCGCCCATCAACCCCGCGAAGCCCAGGATCTCGCCACGCCGCAGCGTGAAGCCGACGTCGCGGATCGCGCGGCCGCGCGACAGGCCGCGCACTTCGAGCGCGACGTCGTTGGACGACGTATCGGGCGGCGTCCGGAACGTCGTGTCGAGCTGGCGGCCGACCATCATCGCGATGATCGCGTCCATCGACGTGTCGGCCATCGACACGGTCGCGACGTACTTGCCGTCGCGCATCACCGTCACGCGATCGGCGATCTGGCGCAGCTCGTCCATCTTGTGCGAGATGTAGATGACGCCGACGCCATGCGCACGCAGGTCGCCGATGATGCGAAACAGCTCGGCGATCTCGGCGTTGTTCAGCGCGGCGGTCGGCTCGTCCATGATCAGCACGCGCGAATCGAACGACAGCGCCTTCGCGATCTCGACCATCTGCTGTTTGGCGACCGTCAGCCGGCCGACCGGCGTGCGCGGATCGAGATCGAGCCGCATCCGCGCGAAGATCGCGGCGGCGTCGCGGTTGAGTGTCTCTTCGTCGACGAACACGCCGAAGCGGCCGCGCGGCTCGCGGCCGATGAAGATGTTCTGCGCGACGCTCAGGTGGTTCATCAGATTCAGTTCCTGATGGATGATGCCGATGCCGAGCGCCTGCGCGGCGCGCGGATCGGCGATCTCCACCGCGCGGCCGTCCATCCGGATCTCGCCGCCGTCCCGCTGGTACACGCCGGCGAGGATCTTCATCAGCGTCGATTTGCCGGCGCCGTTCTCGCCCATCAGCGCATGCACTTCGCCGGCGCGCAGGTCGAACCGGCAATCGTCGAGCGCCTGGACGCCCGGAAAACGCTTGCTGACGCCGGTCAATGCGATCAGCGCGGCGGGGGCCGCGGGTGCGGCGGTCATCGGGGTCGGGTCGGGTTGCATGGTTCGCCGTCCTCAGCCGATCGCACGATCGAGATGCGTATAGCCGCCGTCGACGAACAGCCACTGGCCCGTCGTATGCGATGCGCGTTCCGACAGCAGGAACACGGCCGTGTCAGCGATCTCGTCGGCCGTCGTGAAGCGCTTGCCGAGCGGCACCTTGCCGGCGATTTCGGCCAGCTTCGCGTCGGGATCGTCGAAGCCGGCGATCCAGTTCTGATAAAGCGGCGTCATGACTTCGGCGGGGATCACCGCGTTCACGCGCACGCCGTCGCCGCGCAATGCGACGGCCCATTCGCGGGTCAACGCGAGTTGCGCGCCCTTCGACGCGCAATAGCCGCTCGTATTGCCCTGCCCGGTCACGGCCGTCTTCGACGAGATGTTGACGATCGCGCCACGCGTCGCCTTCAGGTGCGGCACGCAGTAATGCGCCATCGCGTAGTAGTGGATCAGGTTGCGCTCGAGCGATGCGACGAACGCGTCACGCCCGGCATCGAGGCCGACGCTGTCGTTGATGCCGGCGTTGTTGACGAGACCGTCGATGCGGCCGAAACGCGCGATCGTCTGTGCGACGGCCTCGCGGCATTGCGCATCGTCCTGCAGCTCGACGGACACCCACGCGGCGCGCGGCTGCTTCTGCGCGAGCGTGTGCCAGAACGTATCGTCCGGCGCGTGCCGCGCGAACACCACGGGAATCGCGCGTTCGTCGGCCAGCCGCATCGAGATCGCGGCGCCGATGCCCGATGCACCGCCGGTCACGATCGCGACCTTGTCTTGCAGATTCAAATCCACTTCGCGTCTCCGTCGTTCGTGTCGTCGCCGCGCAGGCCGCGCGCGGCGCATCGTACGTCGTGCTTCGTCATGCTGCTTCGTGCTGTTTCTGTCAGCCGCGGAACCGATACTGCTCGAGCGATTCGGGCTTCATCTCGATCGAAAAACCGGGCGCCGTCGGCGGCATGTACGCCGCACCGCGCACGACGCACGGTTCGACGAAATGCTCGTGCAGGTGATCGACGTATTCGGTCACGCGCCCTTCCTTCGTGCCGGAAATGCACACGTAGTCGATCATCGACAGATGCTGCACGTATTCGCACAACCCGACGCCGCCCGCATGCGGACACACCGGCAGCCCGTACTTCGCGGCCAGCAGCATCACCGCGAGAATCTCGTTCACGCCGCCGAGCCGGCATGCGTCGATCTGCACGACGTCGATCGCGCCGCGCGCGATGAACTGCTTGAACAGCACGCGGTTCTGGCACATCTCGCCGGTCGCCACCTGCACGGGCGCGATCGCCTCGCGGATCTTGCGATGCCCTTCGACGTCGTCGGGGCTCGTCGGCTCCTCGATGAACCACGGTTTCGCGAACGCGAGCTCGCGCACCCAGTCGATCGCCTCGTCGACTTCCCACACCTGGTTCGCGTCGATCATCAGCTTGCGGTCCGGGCCGATCACCTCGCGCGCGATCGTCACGCGGCGGATGTCGTCTTCCAGGTTCGCGCCGACCTTCAGCTTCACGTAGTCGAAACCCGCGTCCACGGCTTCGCGGCACAGCCGGCGCAGCTTGTCGTCGCTGTAGCCGAGCCAGCCGGCCGACGTCGTGTAGCACGGGTAGCCGTCGCGCTCGAGCGCCGCGATCCGCGCGGCCTTGCCCGGCGCCTGCCGGCGCAGCAGGTCGAGCGCTTCGTCCTGCGTCAGGCAGTCGGTCAGGTAGCGGAAATCGACCGCGCGCACGATGTCTTCCGGGCTCATGTCGGCGACGAGCCGCCACAGCGGCTTGCCCACCGCCTTCGCCCACAGGTCCCACACCGCATTGACGACGGCGCCCGTCGCCAGATGGATCGCGCCCTTGTCGGGGCCGATCCAGCGCAACTGGCTGTCCGACGTCACGTGCCGCCAGAAACGGCCCATGTCCGCGCGGATCCAGTCGAGGTCGAGGCCGACGACGAGATGACGCATCGCGTCGATCGCCGCGCAGCAGATTTCGTTGCCGCGCCCGATGGTGAACGTGAGCCCGTGGCCTTCGAGCCCGTCGTGGTCGGTTTCGAGCACGACATACGCGGCCGAATAGTCCGGATCCGGATTCATCGCATCGGAGCCGTCGAGCTGGCGCGAAGTCGGGAAGCGCACGTCGAGGACGCGCATCGAACGAATGATAGGCATGGCGAACGGTCCGTTGAAGGGAATCAGGCCTGCACGGTGCGCTGGCGCTGCTCGCCGAGCCCGTCGATGCCGAGCGTGATCAGTTGCCCGGCGCGCAGATAGACGGGCGGCTTCTGCCCGAGCCCGACGCCCGGCGGCGTGCCGGTCGAGATCACGTCGCCCGGCTGCAGGCTCATGAAGCGGCTCAGATAGCTGATCAGGTGCGGCACGCGGAACACCATCGTCGCGGTGGTGCCGTTCTGGTAGCGGTGGCCGTCGACGTCGAGCCACAGCCGCAGCGCGTGCGGATCGGGCACTTCGTCGGCCGTCACGAGCCACGGGCCGAGCGGGCCGAACGTGTCGTTGCCCTTGCCCTTGTCCCACGTGCCGCCGCGTTCGAGCTGGTATTCGCGCTCCGACACGTCATTCACCACGCAGTAGCCGGCGACGTGCGACAGCGCATCGGCTTCGTCGATATAGCGGCCGCCCTGGCCGATCACCACGCCGAGTTCGACTTCCCAGTCGGTCTTCTCCGAGCCGCGCGGAATCTCGACGTCGTCGTTCGGCCCCGAGATCGCGCTCGTCCATTTACCGAACACGACGGGCTCCTTCGGCACGTCCATGCCCGATTCGGCCGCGTGGTCGGAGTAATTGAGCCCGATGCAGATGAACTTGCCGACGCGGCCGACGCACGCGCCGAGCCGCGGCTCGCCTTCGACGAGCGGCAGCGACGACGGCGGGATGTCGCGCAGCCGCGCGAGCGACGCCGGGGTGAGCGCGTCGCCGGCGACGCCGTCGATCACGCCCGACAGGTCGCGGATCTTGCCCTGCGCATCGAGCAGGCCCGGTTTCTCATGGTGTTTGTCGCCAAATCTCAGCAGTTTCATGGGGTCGTCCGAACGAAAACGGAAAGTGAATGGGAGGCTCGGTCAGTTTGACCAGCCACCGTCGATCAGATGAATCGCGCCGGTCGTGAACGACGCTTCGTCGGAGGCGAGATACACCGCGAGCGCAGCCACTTCGTCCGCGGTGCCGATGCGGCCCATCGGCTGGCGCGCGACGAATGCCTGCCGTACGGCGTCAGTCGACACCTGGCGCGTGCGCGCCTGCTCGGCGATCCGCTGTTCGAGCGACGGCGACTCGATCGTGCCGGGGCAGATCGCGTTGCAGCGGATGCGCTGCTCGACGAAATCGGCCGCGACCGCCTTGGTCAGCCCGATCACGGCGGCCTTGGTCGTGCCGTAGACGAAGCGGTTCGGCACGCCCTTCACGCTCGACGCCGCCGACGCCATGTTGACGATCGACGCGCCGCCCGCTTCGAGCATCGCCGGCAGCAGCGCGCGGATCAGCCGGTACATCGACGTGACGTTCAGGTTCAGCGAGAACGCCCACGCGTCGTCGTCGCAATCGAGGATCGAGCCGTGATGGACGAAGCCGGCGCAGTTGAACAGCACGTCGAACGCCCGTTCCTGCGCGGCGAGTGCCGCGACGGCGTGCGCGTCGGTCACGTCGAGCCGCCGCGTCGCCAGCCGGCCACCCGCGCGTTCGGCGTCGGCCGCGAGCTGCGCGAGCGCGGCTTCGTTGATGTCGGTCGCCAGCACGTCGGCGCCCTCGCTCGCGAACCGCAACGCGGTCGCCCGGCCGATGCCCTGCCCGGCCGCCGTAACCAGCGCGTGCTTGCCCTGCAATCTCATGCGCACCTCTCCTGATAGAAGCCGGCGAGCCGGCCGATTGGCACAAAGGACCAAAGGTCCAACCAATCATAGGAACAGATTCCGGATTTGTCACGGTCGCGCGATTCAGTATTTTCCCGAGCGGGAGAATCGGCCGGGAAGCGGTGTCGCAGTGACCGATTGGCGTGCAATCCGCGCCCCGGACGATCGGCCCTGCATCGCGCGAAGCCAATGCCGGCGGGGGTTTCCGCCAGTTTCTGCGGCCCGCGTCACGCCGCGGCCGGCGAATCTGACAGAAAAGTCATGTTGCTGTCAGGGTCTCAACGGGATGCACGCGCGATCATCGTATGGCCGGACCGCGCTTCCCGGCACACCGCATCCCCGCCCGTCGACGATCCCTGACGGGCACCTCCGTCCCCCGCGGTGGGCCACGTGACTGAGCGAGCAGACACGGCGGCGCGGGCCGATTTTCCGCCCCGGGCGTCCGCGTCCGGGGCGTTTTTGTCTGCCCTTTTCAAAGAAAATGCGGGTTGATTGTTTCTAAATCGGCAAAAGGTAATTTGAGCCAGACAGGATGTTTTTTCCGGTCACAGACGCTTACATTTAGCGCACCACTCATGGAAACCGCTACGGATTCGCCATCGGGTAGTGACATCCACTGCCAAGGCTGAAACCGCACGAGCTTTAGGAAACGGCAAAATGAAGGCCTCTCAATCCCTGCCTGCGCTCGATCCCGCCGACGTCCACGTCGAAATTCTCGAACGTTCCGATACGCTGCTCGTCGTCCGCTGGGTCGAACCCGGCCGCTGCCACTACGGCGAACAGCGCTGGCGCCGCCGCTTCGCGCAGCGCACCGGCACCTGCGCGCTGTCGCGCCAGGTCATCCAGCGCGGCGACGAAGTATTCCGCCCGGCCGAGCGCCCGGCCCCCGCGAATGCGGCCGCGATGATCTCCGCCGCCGAAGTGCTCGGCCTGGTCGCCGGCTAATACCGCGCGCGGGCCGGCTGCGTGAAACGCGTGCCTGCCTAGAACCGCCGGTCTAATTCCCCCGCTTGCCTGCTCCGCCTGCGCGGACTATCGTTACACCACTCAATGTAACGATTACGTGCCGTGGCGCATCGCCACGCCGAGGGAGGCAGACATGCATGCATGGAGCGCGCGCCACGTCCCGGCGCAAGGCGGCAAGGTCGCGGTCGTGACCGGCGCCAACAGCGGTCTCGGCTGGCAGATCGCTGAAACGCTCGCCGCCAAGGGCGCGACCGTCGTGATGGGTTGCCGCGATGCCGCCCGCGCCGCGCAGGCGGCCGATGCGATCCGCCGTCTTCATCCCGCTGCCCGCGTCGAAGTCGATCCGCTCGACCTCGCCGATCTCGCGTCGATCCAGCGCTTCGCCAACGACGTATCCGACCGCCACGGCCGCGTCGACATCCTCTGCAACAACGCCGGCGTGATGTTCCTGCCGCTGCGGCATACGCGCGACGGCTTCGAGATGCAGTTCGGCACCAATCACCTCGGCCATTTCGCGCTGACCGGCCATCTGCTGCCCGCGCTGCGCGCCGCCCGGCGGGCGCGCGTCGTCACGATGTCGAGCGGCCTCAATCGCGGCGGCCGGATCCGCGTCGACGACCTGCGCGCGGAGCATCGCTACAACCGTTATCTCGCCTATTGCGACAGCAAGCTCGCGAACCTCGTGTTCGCGATCGAGTTGCAGCGCCGCTTCCAGCGCGCGGCGTTCGCGGGGATCAGCGTCGCCGCGCATCCCGGCTACGCGGCGACCAACCTGCAGTTCGCGGGCCCCGCGATGGACAGCTCGCCCGCCCGCACCGCGCTGATGCGGGCGGCGAACCGTTATCTCGCGCAGCCTGCCGACCAGGGTGCGCTGCCGGCGATTCATGCGGCGACGGCGCCCGACCTCATCGGCGGCGCGTACATCGGCCCATCCGGCTGGTTCGAGTCGCGCGGGCTGCCGGCGCCCGCGAGCGTGCCGCGCCCGGCCCGCGACGTGGCCGTGGCCGCGCTGTTGTGGGAAACGTCGGAAGCCGCGACGGGCGTGCGTTTCCTGAGCGCGGGCGCACCCACCGGGCGGCCGCTCGCCAAGCCGTTCGACACGGCGGCCGAGGCACGCTGAGCAGCACGCCGCTGGCTCACCCATTCTTCATACTTATTACGCAGACGGAAACGAAAGGGCGATGAAAGACTGATTCGGTGCGCCACTGTTACCACCCAGGAAACAATCTATCGTCAAAATCAGCGTTTACCCTGAAGGTCCCGGTGACTAAGATTTAGTCAATCGCTTCAGACATGGTGTCGAGAGCGAACCCAATAAAACACCGGAGGTCATCATGAAATCGCTCGTTTCCGCAGTTGTTGCCGCTGTCGCCCTGTCCGCTTCGTTCGGCGCTTTCGCACAAAGCACCGTGACCCGCGCACAAGTCCGCAACGAACTGGTTCAGCTCGAACAAGCCGGCTACAAGCCGGGCCTGTCGAGCCCGTACTACCCGAACGACATCCAGTCGGCGGAAGCGCGTGTTCATGGTGCCGACGCCAGCGGCTACGGCGCACAACCGGCTCCGGTCGTCCACTCGGGCGCCCCGGCTGCCACAGCGTCGTCGAACGCTCGCGACTCGATCTTCTTCGGCCAGTAAGCCGACGCGCCCCCGGCGGGCGCACCGCGCATCGCGCGATGAAGCTGTAACCGGACGAGCCCGCTGTGCGGGCTCGTCTTTTTTTATGAAACGCATACCTCCGCCGCCCGGCAGCGGGTGGCTTCGCCCGGGCGCGGTGCGTCCGGGCGCTTTTTCGTATGCGGGGTAGACGGGTGTAGGCGGCCGGTCAGCGCGGCGCGGCCGCAACGGGCGCCGAACGCGACAGCACGCGCCACCGCGACAGCAGCTCGTCGCGATCGACGTAGCAGCCCTGCAGATGGCGGCGCCCCGTCGATGGATCGAACTCGGTGCGCGCATGCAGCACGCGCCGGTTGTCGAACGCCCACATATCGCCCGAACGCAGCCGCCGGTGCAAGCGAAAACGCGGCTCACGCGCGAGCGCGAGAAACCGACGGTACGCGCGATAGACGGCCGCGACCGACTCGGCCGGCGCATCGAGCGGCCCGCGCAGGAAATTCGCGACCCGCACTTCCGTCACGTTCCCGCGCGCATCCAGCCCGATCACGGGCGCCGAACAGCGGTAGTCGCTGGTCGCACTCTTGTTCCAGAACTCGAACGGCGTCGACGCCAGTTGCTCGAAATCGGCCGGATGTTCGCGCCGCAGCGCATCCGCGAGCGCGAAGCCGTCGAGGAAGATGCTGTCGCCGCCCGTCGCGTCGTTCGCGAGGCAATGCAGGAACTGCACGCCGGGCTGCAGCTCGCGCGTCGGCAAGTCCGTGTGCGGCGGCAGGTTGAGCGACGTATAGGCATTGCTGTCCGGGCGCGGCTTCGATTCGACGTCGAACAGCACGCCGAAATTGCTCTCGCGGATCAGACCGATGCGACGCGCGATCTCGTCGACGCGACCACGCTCGGCCGGCACGCCTTCGACGAGCGTCAGCCCGGTGCGCTGCAACGCGCGCAGCCACGCAAGCAACGCGCCGTCATCCTCCATCACGTCGCGCCACGCGAACACGCCGATGGCCGTTGCATCGTCGCCGGCCCACACATGCCGTCCGTGCGCGGCCTGGCGCTCCGCGCGCGAGTCATCGTCATAAGCATGCGCACGCAACCAGCCCGGCGACCACGCGCTGCGATGGCCGTCGTTCCACTCGACATGCAGCGTGCCGTCGGCTTCGATCCGCGCGGTGTGCGCGGCCAGATCCTCGCGCGCATCGGCGATCTCGAACACCTGCTCGCGCGTGATCGCATGCACGCACGCGGAACACGCGCAGTTGTCGCGCAGCCAGTCGAAATGAAACGGCGATCGTCGCGCGTCGTGCCACGCGACGTCCACCGTACCGTCGCCGATCGCCACCGCGGCAATCGCCGCATCCCCCGAAAACGTCCGCCAGTCCTCGATACGGTGTTGCGCTGACTGCATCGCTGCCTCCCGGAAAACGCCCGCTACGCGTGTGGTGCGAGCAAGAACCCACCGACCATCCGGTGCATGCGCGCCGCCTGCGGACTCGTTCCGAGCGCGCGCCAGCAACCGTGCACCAGCCCCTCTCCCATCCAGTAACGTGCGGCGCCGCCGGCCGCGCGTATCCGTTCGACGTACGCGCGCGCATCGTCGCGCAGCGGATCGTGTTCCGCGCCGATCGCGAGCACGGGCGGCAGCCCGTCGAAACGTGACGCGGCGAGCGGCAACGATGCGCGCAGCAGCGGAGCATCGTTCAACGCGGCTTCATCCGCATCGCCCCAGTACAGCGCGCGATAGTGATGAACGTCGTCGAGTGTCAGCATCGGCGCGTGCGCTTCCGTTTCGCGCGCCGGCGATTGCGGTTCGAAACCGAGCATCGGATAAACGAGTGCGATCCCGTCGATGCCGCCCTCGCCCGCATCGCGCAGCGCGGTCGCGACGGCCGCCGCGAGATTGCCGCCGGCACTGTCGCCCGCGAGCGTCAGCGGGCGTGCGCATGAACCGAACGGCCAGTGTGCTGCGTCACGCGCGGCACGCGTGACGGCGAGGCAATCCTCGAGCGCGGCCGGTGCGCGATGCTCGGGTGCGAGCCGGTAGTCGACCGCGATCACGGCGAGCCCCGTGTCGGCCGCCAGTTGCGCGGTGATCAGCGCGTGACTGTCGAGCGAGCCGACGACGAAGCCGCCGCCATGAAAGAACAGCACGGTGCCGCGCGGCGTACCGTGCTCGGGCGCGTAGCGCCGCAGCTTGATCGCACGTCCGTCCGCCGCGCGCCACACTGCATCGTGCTGCACGATGCCGGCCGGCAGCGCGGCAGGCGTCCATGCGGCCGCGAAGCGATCGTAGACGCGCCGCTGCTCGTCGACCGAACGCGCCGCCGCATCGGCCGGATACGCGGCGGCGACGGCGGCAACGAACGCCGCGATTTCGGGTTCGAGCATCGTGCGGGTTTTCCGTATCCGGAGCTAGCGGCGCGGCGGCAGGCCGATCACGCGGCCCGCATACGCAGGTGCCGCGCAATCGCGCTGCAACGCGTGAAGCTCGGCCACGCGCGCAGCGACGTCGTCGTCGAACGGCGCCGATTTCGCACCGTCGCGCGTGTCGACGTGCAGCATCATCTGCTCGCTCGCCGACACCGCGCCGTCGTGCCCGTCGGCGAACAGTTCGAGATACATGTGCAGCCGCTTCGCATCATGCGCGAACACCCGCGCATCGACGCGCACGCGCGTGCCTTCCTTGATCTCCTGCAGATAGTTCACATGCGCTTCGAGCGTATAGACCGAGCGGCCCCGCTCGCGACGCGTGGCGTCGTCGAGACCGATGCGGTCCAGCAACGCATCGGTCGCGAAGCTGAAGATCAGCAGATAGAACGCGTCGCGCAAATGGCCGTTGTAGTCGACCCAATCGGGCCGTACGACGTCGCGGTAGATCGTCAGCGGGGTATCGCCGGTCATGTTGTCAGTCCTCGAATCGCATCCCGTGCCGCGCCTTCACCGCGGCGATCGCCTTCAGCACCTCGGTAATGCACTCGTCGCGATAGCGCTCGAGCTCCTTGATGCTGCGCTTGCCTTGCTGCTCGCTCGTGCCTTCGACGACGCTGTCGATCAGTTCGTCGGTCAGCGTCGGCGCGACCAGCTTGGTCCACGGCAGTTCGAGCGCGGGGCCGAACTGCTGCATGAAGTGTCGCATGCCCGCGTCGCCGCCGGCCAGCGTGTAGGTCAGGAACGTGCCCATGAACGACCAGCGGATGCCCGCGCCGAAGCGGATCGCGTCGTCGATCTCTCCGGTCGTCGCGACGCCTTCGTTGACCAGATGCAGCGCCTCGCGCCACAGCGCTTCGAGCAGCCGGTCCGCGATGAAACCGGGCACTTCCTTGCGCACGTGCAGCGGCCGCATGCCGAGCTTGCGATAGATCTCCATCGCCGCTTCCACGGCTTCCGGCGACGTGCGCTCGCCGCCGAGCACCTCGACGAGCGGCAGCAGGTAGACCGGATTGAACGGGTGGCCGACCACGCAGCGCTCCGGATGCGTCGCCCGCGCATAGAAGTCGGTCGGCAGCAGCCCCGACGTCGACGACGCGATGATCGCGTCGGGCTTCGCCGCGCGGCTGATCTGTTCGTGCAGTTCGAGCTTCAGCGCCTCGCGCTCGGGCGCGCTTTCCTGGATGAAGTCGGCGTCGGCGACGCAGGCCTCGATCGTCGATTCGAAACGCAGCCGTGCGCGATCGGCGCCCGGTGCGAGGCCGACGCGTTCGAGCGCGGGCCACGCATTCGCGACGCTCGCGCGCAACCGCTCTTCCGCGCCCGGCGCCGGGTCCCAGACGACCACGTCGAGGCCGTGCGCGAGCGCACGGCAAATCCACCCGCTGCCGATCACGCCGGTGCCGATCGCGGCGAACGTCTTGATGTCGGTCTTCACAGCCATGTCACGCATCCTTCAAATCGTGGGGAATCGGACGGCGGCCGCGCTCGGGCGCGCGCCGCCGCAATCAAGCTGGATCAGTTGCAAGCGCTCACGCGAACTCGGTCACCGCACGGCGCTCGAGCGGACGCTCGCCGCGCGCCGGCAGGCCGAGCTTGCGACGCCCTTCGGCCGGCGTCAGCACGCGGCCGCCGAGCCGTTCGATGACTTCCCGCGCGCGCTCGACGAGCGTGCCGTTGGTCGCATGCACGCCGCGATCGAGCCAGATGTTGTCTTCGAGGCCCACGCGCACGTGGCCGCCGAGCAGCATCGCCTGCGCGACCATCGGCATCTGCATGCGGCCGATCCCGAAGCCGGCCCAGTGCGCGCCCGGCGGCAGGTTGTCGACCATCGCCTTCATCGTGCCGGTATCGGCCGGCGCGCCCCACGGAATGCCGAGGCACAGCTGGAACAGCGGCGGATCGTCGAGCAGGCCTTCCTTCAGAAGCTGCTTCGCAAACCACAGATGGCCCGTGTCGAAGATTTCCAGCTCCGGCTTCACGCCGAGTTCCTGGATGCGCTTCGCGCCAGCACGCAGTTGCGCGGGCGTCGACACGTAGATGTAGTCGCCGTCACCGAAATTCAGCGTGCCGCAATCGAGCGTGCAGATTTCCGGCAGCAGTTCCTCGACGTGCGCGAGACGCGTGAGGCCGCCGACGAGATCGGTGCCCTTGCCGAAGCGCATCGGGTCTTCGCCCGGGCCGATTTCCAGATCGCCGCCCATGCCGGCCGTCAGGTTGATGATCACGTCGACGTCGGCCGAGCGGATCCGGTCGACCACCTCGCGGTACAGGTTCGGATCGCGGCTGCCGCGGCCCGTCTGCGGATCGCGCACGTGGCAGTGCGCGACCGTCGCGCCGGCCTTCGCCGCTTCGATCGCGGCAGCGGCGATTTCCTTCGGCGTGACCGGAATCGCCGGATGCTTGCCGACCGTGTCGCCCGCACCGGTGACCGCGCAGGTGATGATGACTTCGTTGTTCATGCTGTGAGCCCTCGCTTGATTCGGATGGTGCCGCTCGATTTCCGTCGTACTGCAGATGATTCGTCGCTGCGCGCCGCATGCATGCGGCGCGCGCGGGCCGTTACAGGCCGAGATAAGCCTTCACGGCGGGCAGCCCGTCCTTGCCGTCGAACGTCTTGACGCCGGCCAGCCATGCGTCGAGCACCTGCGGATTCTTCTTCAGATACGCCTTCGCGGCGTCGGCCGGCTTCGTCTTGTTCATCACCGACTGCATCAGCTGGTTCTCGAGCTGCGTCGAGAAACGCAGGTTCTCGACCAGCTTGCCGGCATTCGGGCAGCGCGCGATGAAGTCGGGCGCCGTCAGCGTGTACACGCGCGCTTCGCCGTAGTTCGGACCGAAGGACGCGTCGCCGCCGGACAGGTAGTTCATGCTGAGCTGGATGTTCATCGGGTGCGGTTCCCAGCCGAGGAACACGACCCACTTCTTCTCGCGGATCGCGCGCTCGACCGTGACGAGCATCCCCGCCTCGCTCGATTCGACCAGCTTGAAGCCGCCGAGGCCGTACTGGTTCGTGTCGATCATCTTCTGGATCGTCGCGTTCGCGCTGCTGCCCGGTTCGATCCCGTAGATCTTGCCGTCGAGCTCCGCGCGGTGTTTCGCGATGTCCTCGAAGGTCTTCAGGCCGGCCTGGTATTCGTAGCTCGGCACCGCGAGCGTCGCCTTCGCGCCCGACAGGTTCGGCGGTTCGACGACGTTGATCGACTTGCTGTCGAGGAACGGCTGAAGCTGCTTTTGCTGCACCGGCCACCAGTAGCCGAGCGACACGTCGAGCTGCTTGCTCTTCAGGCCGGCAAACGAGATCGGCACCGACGCGATCGTCGTCGTCGGCTTGTAGCCGAGCCCTTCGAACACCGTCGAGGCGAGCGCCGTGGTGGACGTGATGTCGGTCCAGCCGATATCCGCGAAGCGTACGTTGCGGCAGGTCGCGGCATCCGTTTCGGCCTGCGCCGCGGTCGCGAATGCGCCGGTCGCCAGCACGGCCGCGACGAACGCGGCGATCTTTGTCGACTTCATGGGTTCTCTCCCGTTTGGACCGATGTCCGACGGGTTCGCGGAGTGCGTCCCGGCCTGCATCGTGGGAGTAAAAGTAACGGGCCATATTGGTCGCAAGACGACCGGCGGCGACGTGTTCTTGACTATTTGCGACTATGAGTGGAAACCACTATGAACGGTCTGCGGCTTGTGTGACGGGCGTTTGATGCGAATTCAGGCGGGGATGGGTTTGTCCGGATGCGGCGTGGTCGTTGCCGCTCCGGAGCGGCAGTGCGAGCGGGTGTGGTGCGGCTTCCGGTCCGGTTACCGCCCGCGA
Source organism: Burkholderia sp. JKS000303 (assembly GCF_002563755.1). NCBI lineage: Bacteria > Pseudomonadati > Pseudomonadota > Betaproteobacteria > Burkholderiales > Burkholderiaceae > Burkholderia > Burkholderia sp. JKS000303. Next base: position 2,918,510 of record NZ_PDBZ01000001.1, on the reverse strand, counting down.
ATGCGCGGGTGAACCGGCAACCGGCGCGCTATCGCGGCACGTCGACGTAGGTCTCTTTGCAGATCTCGCGCAGCGCCTGAACGAGCAGATCCCGCGCCGGCGAATGCGAGTCGGCGGCGCGCGTGAACAACGCGATCGGCGGCAACGTCCAGATCAGCGAGTAAGGCACGATCGCGACGCCGGCGATGCGCACCAGTTCCTCCGCGATATCGGCCGGCACGATCGACACGGCCTCGTCGCTCGACGCGATCATCTCGCCGATCAGCTTCGACGAGTAGCTTTCGATGACCGGCACCGGCGGCGCAATGCCCGCCGACAGAAACAGGTCGGCCACCTGCTCGCGCATCGGCGTGTGCGGCGCGCCGAGAATCCAGTCCAGCGCGTGCAGCTTCTCCCAGTCGAGCCGCGTGCGGGCCAGTTTCGCGGCCAGCCGCCGGCTCGCGATCATCCGCGGCTGCTGCTGGTACAGCACCTCGAACGACACCTGCCCCAGATCGACCGCCGACGACGCCCGCCCGATCACGAGGTCGACGCTGTGGTCCCGGAGTTGCAGCAGCAGCTGGTCGCTGGTGCCTTCGTGGATCGTCACCGTCAGGCGCCGCTCCATCCGCGACTGCAGCCGCTTGAGCGCCGCCGACAGCATCTGGCCCGAAATGAACGGAATCACGCCGATATGCAGGTGGGCCGCATGCCCGGCCGCGACCGCCTCCATCTCGCGGGCGAGGTGGTCGAGATCCTTCAGCATCGCCTTGGCCCGCTCGAGCACCACCGCGCCCAGCGCGGTCGGCCGCATCCCGCGCGACGAGCGCTCGAACAGCGGCGTGCCGAACATGCTTTCCAGCTCCGACAGCGCGTTCGTCACCGCCGGCTGGCTGCTGGCCATGTGCTCCGCGACGCGCGTCAGCGACCCGTGCTGCTGGATCTGCAGCAGCAGCATCAGGTGTCGCATCTTCAGGCGGGCACCGAGCCGCCTGACCATGTCGTTCGCGTCAAATGTCATTGACTGGTCAACCATTCATCATGAAAAAGTGATGCCCCAATATTAAAACAGAATCATCTTGTTATAGCGGGTGCCTAGAATCACTCCCATGGATCGCGTCGGGACTGGCCTGACGCACACGCCCGGACCCAAGAACATGAAACAGACAGAGACTCAGCAGCAGGCAGCGTTCGACTATCACGAGTTTCCGACCCCGGGGAAGATCTCCGTCGTCGCCAGCAAGCCGCTCGTGACGCAGCGCGATCTCGCGCTCGCGTACACGCCCGGCGTCGCGAGCGTCTGCGAATCGATCGCGGCCGAGCCGCTGAACGCGCACCGCTTCACGAGCCGCGGGAATCTGGTGGGGGTCATCACCAACGGCACCGCGGTGCTGGGTCTGGGCAACATCGGCGCGCTCGCGTCGAAGCCGGTGATGGAAGGCAAGGCCGTGCTGTTCAAGAAGTTCGCGGGCATCGACGTGTTCGACATCGAGATCAACGAGACCGACCCGGACAAGCTCGTCGACATCATCGCCGGCCTCGAACCCACCTTCGGCGGGATCAACCTCGAGGACATCAAGGCGCCGGAATGCTTCACCGTCGAACGCAAGCTGCGCGAGCGCATGAAGATCCCCGTCTTCCATGACGACCAGCACGGCACCGCGATTACCGTCGCCGCCGCGTTCATCAACGGGCTGAAGGTCGTCGGCAAGTCGATCAAGGAAGTGAAGGTCGTGACGTCGGGCGCCGGTGCGGCCGCGCTGGCCTGCCTGGACCTGCTGGTCGACATCGGCCTGCCGGTCGGCAACATCTGGGCGACCGACATCGAAGGCGTCGTCTACACCGGCCGCACCACGCTGATGGATCCGGCCAAGGAGCGCTTCGCGCAAAACACCGACGCGCGCAAGCTGTCCGAAGTGATCGGCGACGCCGACGTGTTCCTCGGGCTGTCGGTCGGCGGCATCCTGAGCGCGGACATGCTGAAGTCGATGGCGCCGCGCCCGCTGATTCTCGCGCTGGCCAACCCGACGCCGGAAATCTTCCCGGAACTCGCGCATGCCACGCGCGACGACGTCGTGATCGCGACCGGCCGCTCGGACTTCCCGAACCAGGTCAACAACGTCCTGTGCTTCCCGTACATTTTCCGCGGCGCACTGGATGTGGGCGCAACGACGATCACCCGTGAAATGGAAATCGCCGCGGTTCACGCGATCGCCGGCCTCGCGCAGGAAGAGCAGAACGACATCGTCGCGGCAGCCTATGGCGGCGACGAAGTGTCCTTCGGCCCGCAATACCTGATCCCGAAGCCGTTCGACCCGCGCCTGATCGTGCGTATCGCCCCGGCCGTGGCCAAGGCGGCGATCGAAGGCGGCGTGGCGACGCGCCCGCTCGCGGATCTCGACGCGTACGTCGAGCAGCTGCAGCAGTTCGTCTACCACTCGGGCGCGTTCATGAAGCCGCTGTTCGCGGCCGCGCGTCAGCTCGTGCGTGACGGCGGCAAGGCGCGCATCGTGTTCACCGAAGGCGAAGACGAGCGCGTGCTGCGCGCGGTGCAGGTCATCGTCGACGAGAAGCTCGCGCGTCCGATCCTGGTCGGCCGTCCGGAAGTGCTGCTGGCGCGTATCGAGCGCTTCGGCCTGCGCCTGCGACTCGGCGAGGACGTCGAAGTCACCAACCCGGAATACGACGAACGCTTCCCGCAATACTGGACGACGTACTGGGAACTGCGCTGCCGCGACGGCATTTCGAAGGAGATGGCGCGCGTCGAGATGCGGCGTCGCCTGACGCTGATCGGCGCGATGATGGTGCGGCTCGGCGATGCGGACGGGATGATCTGCGGGACGGTCGGCGAGTATCACAACCACCTGCGGTTCGTGGACGAAGTGATCGGCAAGAAACCCGATGCGTCGACCTACGCGGCGATGAATATCCTGCTGCTCAATCAGCGGACGGTCGCGCTGGTCGATACGCACGTCAACGACAACCCCGATGCGGCGCAGATCGCGGAATTCACGATCGCGGCGGCGCGCCAGATGGAGTGGCTGAATCTGACGCCGAAGGTTGCGCTGCTGTCGCGGTCGAACTTCGGGTCGGGCAGCGCGGCGTCGGGCGTGAAGATGCGCAACGCGCTGGAGATCATTCGCGCGCATGCGCCGGACATCGAGGCGGACGGCGAAATGCACGGCGACTGCGCGCTCGACGAAGCACTGCGGGCGCGGCTGCTGCCGATGTCGCCGCTGAAGGGCGCGGCGAACCTGCTCGTGTGTCCGAACGTCGATGCGGGGAATATTGCCTATAACCTGCTGAAGACCGAAGCCGGCAGCAACGTTGCGGTGGGGCCGTTCCTGCTGGGGGTCAATGCGCCGGTGAACATTCTCACGTCCAGTGCGACGGTGCGGCGGATCGTGAACATGACGGCGTTGACGGTCATCGAGGCGAATCGCAATGCGGCTGCGTGATTGAACGCCGGCAGCGTGGCGACGACGTCGCCGCGCGCCGCCTTCACCGCCGCCATCGGCGAGCAGGCGGTGCGCACCGCCTGCTTGCTTGAACACGGCCGCCTCAAAGCCGGGCACCCGATTGCCCGCGGCAGCCGGGTGCGCCGGCGAGGCCCGGATCAAACCGTCCGGCCGACGACGGCAACGGGATCGCCGAGCACCTCCATCTTCGGCTTGACGCCAAGCCCCGGCTGATCCGATACCGACATGTAACCGTCCTTCAGTTCCGGCCCGCCCGACGCGATCGCGAGACCGTGATACTCGTGGAACGCCGACGACTGGAAGTGAAAACCCGACGGCGTCGAGTGCGCGAGATGGCAAAGCGCGGCCGTCGCGATCTCGCCGCCCCACGTGTCCTCAATCGTGAGCGAGATTCCCAGCGTCACGGCCAGATCGCGGAATTGCCTTGCCTTCGTCAGCCCGCCGACGCGGCTCACCTTCAGATTGACGACATCCATCGCACGATCCTGACAGCCACGCACCAGCACGCGAATGTCTTCCATGCACTCGTCGAGGATCATCGGATGATCGGTATGCTGCCGAACGACGAGGCACTCCTCGTAGCTCGGGCACGGCTGTTCGATGTAGATATCGACGTCGCGAATCGCCTTGACGACGCGTAGCGCCTCGTGTTGCCGCCAGCCGGTATTCGCATCGGCCGCCAGGACATTGCCGGCGCGCAGTTCGGCAGACACCTTCAGGATCCGCTCGATGTCGGCGTCCGCACCCGCGCCCACCTTCATCTGAAACTGCCTGAAGCCCTGATCCTGATACTCGCGGATCTTCTTCGCCATCGCATCCGGATCTTGCCGCGTGACGACCTTGAAGAGCTTGACCTGATCCTGCAGGCGCCCGCCGAGCAGGTTGTACACCGGCTGGCTCGTCGCCTTGCCGAGAATGTCCCAACACGCCATATCCAGGGCCGACTTGACGTACGGGTGACCTTTGAGAAGCGCGTCCATGCGGACATTGATCCGGCCGATCTGGCACGGGTCTTCCCCGATCAGCCCTTCCGCGATCTTCACGAGGCCGGTGCGGGCGCCTTCGGCGTAAGCCGGCAGATACGACGGCCCGAGCGGGCAAATTTCGCCGACACCGACAAGCCCGGCGTCCGTTTCGACGATGACGACAGTCGAGTCGAATGATGCGAACGAGAATGTCGACCAGCTGTAGGCCCCCTCTTTCAAGGGCAAATCGACCTGGTACAGCGAAATTTTCGAGATCTTCAAGGCGCGCCTCCGTGCCGTTCGTGTGTGGATGCGGAAAACTATAATTGCCCGTCGAGCGGAAAAATTGTACGTTTCGGACAATCAATGGCACGACTGGCGGAGACACCCGATGCGGGGCGACTATTCTTTTCTCCGGCCGGGCAAGTCCGCCCCCGAGGTCGATGCGCCCCTCAGGATCGGCATCGCCCCGACGCCGGATTTCACCCTGATGTCGCTCTCGTGCTTCGTCGAATTTCTGCGGCTGTCGGCCGACGAGGCGGACTTCAGCAGGCAGATCTACTGCTCGTGGGACCTGCTGTCCCACGACCTTTCGCCGATCCGATCGAGCTGCGGCTTTCCGATGGTGCCGACCCGGCTCTTCGGCGATCCGTCCGAATACGACTACGTCGTGGTGCACGGCGGCCCGCTCCACAGTGCGGAACCGATCCCCGACGAGCTTTACCGATTCATACAATCCTGCGTCGAGGCGCAGGTTCCCGTTGTCGGGCTATGCACGGGCCAATTCATTCTTGCGGAGCTGGGGTATCTGGCAGGCAGGCGCTGCGCCGTTCACTTCTCGCTCGCGCAAGCAATGCAGCGCAATTTTCCGGACATCATCGCGGTAACGGATGCGCCGGTCGTGGAGGACGGCGAGTTCATCACATGCCCTGGCGGTCTTGCCGCGATCAATCTCGCCATGCACCTGGTGACGACTCACTGCGGAAAGACGCGATCGCACAAGGCACTCCACTATTTGATGGCCGATCGAGGCTTCGACGAAATACAGGCGATGAAGAACGACTCCGAGGTCGGCCTGCACTGCCCCGATCGGCGAGTCGTCAACGCGGTGGGCCTGATGACGCAACGCACGTTCGAACCGGGTTCGATCGCCGGCATCGCACAGTCCATCGGCACGACCGAGCGAGAACTGACCCGGCTGTTCAAGAAGCACCTGCGCGTCGCGCCGCTGCAGTACTGGCGGAGCATGCGCCTGAAAGCCGCGAAGTGGATGGTCATCAACAGCGATCGGTCCATTACCCAGATTGCCTACGAGTGCGGCTTCACGGACAGTTCGCATCTGATACATTGGTTCAAGCGCGAATACAACGTCACACCGTTCAAGCTGAGAAAGCTTCGATCCGACTTTGGCGTGCATTGAGCCGGCTCCCCGGCGAGCCGTCATTCGCTTCCCGTCATCCGGCGCGCATCCGCGTGCCGGACTGTGTCCAATCCCCTGACATCCGTAGACATTGCCATGGCGCCTCGGTTTGAAATGAGCGAAACATTGGTTGGCGCGCTGTCTCTGCGCGCCATCAAATCATTTCTTGCAGCCGCGAAATTCAACAGCTTTACCGGGGCGGCCAATGCATTGAACGTGACCCCCGCAGCCGTGAGCAAGCAAGTGCGGGAACTGGAGGACTACCTGGGTACGGAGCTTTTCGTCCGCTCGGGCAAGGCTGTCACGCTGACTGCCGATGGCGAGATGTTCAAGGACGCAGCGCAGCTTTCGTTGATCAATATCCATCAGGCCGCCGAGCGCCTGCGCAAGAAGGTGCCTGCCAGGCAGACGCTGATCGTCTGCTGCTCGCCGGCATTTTCCGCGCTCTGGCTGCACAAACGGCTGCCCGAATTCATCCAGGACAATCCGGATATCGAGCTCACGGTCCTGGCCACGCAAAATTTCATCTCGATGGAAGCGGGCGTGCAGCCGGATGTCTACATCGCCAAGCTGGCCAGCATGCGCGACGGATACGACAGCGAGCACCTGTTCGACGACGAGGTCTATCCCGTCTGCACACCGCAGTATTTACGCAGCCATGGCCCCGTCGAAACGCCGGAAAGGCTGCTGGACATGTCGTTGCTCGATATCAGCGCCTATGGTCGCTCGCAGATTTCCGAGCATATCGACTGGAAAGTCTGGCTGGCACTGCACGACGTCGACACGAGCTGGCGCGCCGACATTCCGCGTCAGCTCTTCACCAGCAACGACTATCCGGGCATCGTGCAGCTGGCCCTGGCTCACCAGGGCGTCGTGCTGGGCTGGCATCACCTCGTCGGCGACCTGGTACAAAGCGGCCAGTTCGTGCGTCCGCTGCCGCACAAGACGGTGATGAAGAATCGCGGCCACTACCTGTCGGTCCGCAAAGACAAGGCGGACGCCGTCGTGTGCAGGCAGTTCTGCCAGTGGGTCAGGCAGCAACTCGCGCTGCATCCCGCCGCCGATGAAACGGGCCTCGCCCCCGGCACACCGACACGCTGAGCGCCCGCACCGAATCGCCCCTGTCCGGCACGGTTAGCGGCATCTTCAACCAAAAGTTGCAGGAAGGCCGGAGGAAATGTCGCTTAAGTTATTCGCAAAACGGGCATAAATTTCCCTTCACGCCGCACTCGGTCGGCGACGATGAAGAGGAACCCGCACGTGGGATTCAAGAAAACCATTCACGCCGTGGACACGCATTCGGGCATTCCCATGCGGGTGGTCACCGGCGGCATTCCGCACATTCCCGGTGACACCGTCCACGCCAAGATGAAATGGCTGGAGGCCAATGACGACGGCTTGCGCAAGCTGCTGTTGCGCGAACCGCGCGGCTACCCGGCGCACTGCTGCAACATCATCGTGCCGCCGTGCCACCCGGATGCGGATGCGGGCTACATCATCCTGGAACAGGTCGAATATCCGATGATGTCGGGCGGCAACACCATTTCCGTGGCGACCGTACTGCTGGAAATGGGCATGCTGCCCATGCAGGAACCCGTGACGGAACTGACGCTGGAAGCGCCGGCCGGACTGATCCGCATCACTGCCGAGTGCAAGGACGGCAAGGTCAAGCGTGTGAAGTTCAGGAACGTACCGGCCTTTGCCGCGCATCTGGATGCCGTCATCGATGTGCCGCATCTGGGCAAGGTGCGGGTGGACGTGGGCTGGGGCGGCATGTTCTACGCCATCGCCGACGTGCGCCAGTTCCCGGGGCTCGAACTCAAGCCCGAACACGGCAAGGAGATCACGCGGGTGTCCGCGCTGATCCGGCAGGCCGCCATCGAGCAGTTGCCGGTTGCGCACCCGGACTATCCGGGCGTGGGCATCACCATCTCGCAACTGTCCGGCCCGGCAGACGATCCCGCGGCGGACTGGAAGAACGCGGTCACCATGCCGACCGGGCCGCTCGCCTGGGACGACCCGTCCACCTGGACCGGCGCGATCGACCGCTGCCCTTGCGGCACCGGCACCTGCGCAAAGATGGCCGTGCTGCACGCCAAGGGCAAATTGCCGCTGCATCGGGATTTCCGGCACCAGGGCATCCTGGGTACCGTCTTCACCGGCCGCCTCGTGGACGAAGCCCGCATCGGCGACAAGGCGGCCGTGGTTCCGACCCTGGCCGGCACCAGCTGGATCCACGGCATCAATACCATCGTGCTCGATCACGATGACCCGTTCCCCGAGGGCTACACCCTGGGCGACATCTGGCCACAACAGCAGGAGCATTGAACGTGCACATCATTTCGGCGGAGCAGATCCGGTCGGTCCTGGATTGGGACGGGGTGCTCGACGCGTTGCACAACGGGCATTCCGGCTCCCGGCCCATCGGCGACAGTTATTTCATCGGGGATGCCGGCTTTGGCCTGTTCAGCCGCGGCGTCATTCTGCCGGGCAAGGGCGCGGGGTTCAAAATCGCGTCGATCTTTCCGGCCAACAACCTGGCCAGTCCGCCCCTGCCGACGGAGCAGGCCGCGTTTCTGGTTCTGGACGAGCGGACCAAGGGCATCGTCGCCATGCTCGACGGCCCGGAAATCACACGATGGAAGACCGCGGCCGATTCCGCGCTGGCGGCCAGGACGCTGAGTCGCGAGAACAGCGAGGTACTGCTCGTCCTGGGTTCAGGGCCGGTCGCAAGGTCGTTGACGGATGCCTATCTCCACATCCGCCCGTCCATCCGTCACGTGCTGTTGTGGAATCGCACGCCATCCAGGCTGGATGCAGTGCGCTCGGATCTCGCGGCCAGAAACATCGAGGCATGCATCGTCGAAGACCTGGATGCCGCCGTGGCCCGCGCGGACATCATCGCGTCGGCCACCAGCACGTCCACGCCGGTGATTCGAGGCGAGCGGGTGCGCCCCGGTACCCATGTCGATCTGGTGGGCGGGTACCGGCCGGACATGCAGGAGGCCGATTGCGACGTGCTCAGGGGGGCGCGCATCTTCGTGGATGACCGCGAGAATGCCGCGCAATCGGGCGACATCCGGATTCCGCTGCAGGCGCAGGTCATACAGGCTGACCAGATCGAGGCAGACCTGTTCGATCTGTGCCGGATGCCGGCGTTTCATCGTTCGGCCGAGGACCGGACGGTTTATAAAAATGCCGGCGGCGCGCACCTGGATCTCATCGTCAGCCAGTACGTCGTCGAGCGCCTGCAATCACGCTAGAGGGATGGCCGAAAAGGCCGATCGTCGACGTGCGCTGCAGGCGGCCGGAACCGGCGTCGCAGCTTCGGGCGGCGCATGGGATCGTCTCGAACGAGCCGATCTCGCGCGTCATGCGCCGCCGTGCATTACCGCACCGAATCGACGTGCTACAGCACCCGTTCCAGCGCGCTCGCAAACCGCGCGACCGCGGCATCGACATCATGCAGTTTGTCGAGACCGAACAAGCCGATCCGGAACGTCTTGAAATCCGCCGGCTCGTCGCATTGCAGCGGTACGCCGGCCGCGATCTGCATGCCGACGTCGACGAATTTCTTGCCGGACCGGATGTCGTCATCGTCGGTGTAGCTGACCACGACGCCCGGCGCCTCGAAGCCTTCGGCGGCAACGCTCCGGAACCCCTTCCCGGCCAGCAACGCACGAATCCGCGTGCCGAGTTCGAGCTGTTCCGCCCTCACCTTGTCGAAGCCGTACGCCTCCGTTTCCTTGATGACGTCGCGCAGCGTCGCGAGGCTGTCCGTGGGCATCGTCGCGTGATACGCGAACCCGCCGTTCTCGTATGCTTCCATGATCTGCAGCCACTTGCGCAGATCGCACGCGAAGCTGGTGCTGGTCGTCGCATCGATTCGCTCGCGGGCGAGCGGGCTGAGCATCACCAGCGCGCAGCCGGGCGATGCGCTCCAGCCCTTTTGCGGCGCGCTGATCAGCACATCGACGCCGCATGCCTCCATGTCGACCCAGATCGTGCCCGACGCGATGCAGTCCAGCACGAACATGCCGCCGACCGCATGCACGGCGTCGGCCACCGCGCGCAGATACGCATCGGGCAGCATCATCCCGGATGCGGTTTCGACGTGCGGCGCAAAGACGAGATCCGGCTTGTGCTCGCGGATCGCAGCGACGACTTCGTCGATCGGGGCCGGCGCAAACGCGGCCTGCCGTCCCGATTCGACCGGACGCGCCTTCAGCACGAGCGATTCGGACGGGATGCTGCCCATGTCGAAAATCTGCGACCAGCGGAAGCTGAACCAGCCGTTGCGGATGACCACACACTTCTTGTTCGTCGCGAACTGGCGGGCCACGGCTTCCATGCCGAACGTCCCGCTGCCCGGGACGATTGCAACCGCCTTCGCGTTGTAGACCTTTTTCAGCGCGGCGGAAATGTCGCGCATGACGCCCTGAAAGCGCTGCGACATGTGATTGATCGACCGGTCGGTGTACACCACCGAATATTCGAGGAGCCCGTCGCGGTCGACATCGGGAAGTAATCCTGGCACGTTCGCCTCCGGTAAAGGATGAACCATGTGATGAGAGCGAGCGGTATGCATGGGGAGATACCGCTGCGCCCATGCAACGCTGCATTTTTTGCTTGGACGACGACCGATTCTAACGAAAGCGACGCGAGGTGGGGGGGTTGAGGATTTTGTGCGGTGCGTGAAACCCGCCTCGCAACCTGCCATTCACATTGCCGTGCAGATGGTCGACAATCGGCGTCCAACCTCTGCGTTCGCATGCGCTCGACGATCTGCCCAGGAAAATGCCGATGATAGCGAAACCGTCTTCGTCCTGCGGGTCGATCATCGTAGTCAATGGCCCGAGCAGTTCCGGAAAAAGCACCTTGTCGCGATGCCTGCGTGATGAACTGCCCGAGCATCACCTGCATATCGAGCTGGATGCATTTCGAAATATGGAGCCCGAAGGCTATTGGGACGTCGATATGCAATTGGCGCAGGTTCGCATTGCCGCGCTATGCCGGGCGATCAACGCCACGGCTGCCACCTATTCCCGGCACGGTCAGGCGGTCATCGTCGATCACGTTCTGTCCGACGACGCATGGCATTACATGCTCGAGGATCTGGTCGGGTTTCCAGTCTTCATCGTCGGTGTTTTTTGCTCGCTGGAAAAACTGATCGAGCGCGAGAACATGCGCGGCAACAGGAAAATCGGGTTGGCCGCATCGCAGTTCGAGTCGATTCATGCTGGCCGTCATTACGACCATGTTGTCGACACGTCGTCTTCGAGCGCGCTTGCCTGTGCGCAATCGATTGCGCAATGGCTGAGCCGTCGACCGGTTCCGGTTGCATTCGCGGAAATGCAGCAGCGGTTTTCGGGGAACGTGCGGTAGGCGAGTTTCGGGCGTGCCGCACCATCCGGATTCAGGCACCTGCCCGGGTGCGGCCCGTGCGATGATGCGCCATGATCAACATGAGAAATGGCATGACGACTCCCTTCGACGAGGCAACAACGGCGGCGATCGCCGCGTTTGCCGAACTGGATTTCTACACGGCCGTGCAAGCGATGCGCGCCGAGGCCGATTACGACCACGAACGAGACCAGTGGATCACGCGCTACATCGACGAGCATGGCGGTGGTGCGGACGATGCAGCCTACGACGCGTTGCACGCGCAGGCCCAGGCAACCCCGGAATACGCGCAGTTCGTCGATGCGATTCGCCAGGAAATCCTGGAATACTTCGGCGTGACCGACGATCAACTGGACGGAATGGTCCTGCTGCGCAATGACGACAGCGATGAGCTTTGGGCAGAAGTCAACCGGCAGCGGAACGCGCTGGGCACTGGTGAGGTGCGCGGCGATCTGTGACCCTGGCTAGCCATCGGGCGCGCAAGTCGTGCCGGTGCGGCGCTGGAGTCGGGTCAGTCACGTGGTGCGCGCGGCTTGATTCCAGAGTCGCGGATTCTCGCCGCGCACCGCGACACGTGCGATTCGTCAGTCGCTGCCGCGTCACATTGACCATGAGCGAACGATCGACTGCACCAGGAATCTCGCCGGCGATTGCCGCGAACGCCCCGTCTGGAGTTGCCAATGGCAGATTTGACCGAGATCGCGATCGTATTGCACGGCCCTACCAGCGCGGGCAAGAGTAGCCTGGCCAACGCGCTTCAGGACGGCTCCGACGTGCCGATGTTCCACATATCGCTCGATGCCTTCGTGGAAATGTCGCGCAGGCGTGACATGCGATCGGGTGAGGAGCTGAATCAGGCACTTGCGCTGCATCACCTCAATCTGCAGTCCACCCTGAAGCGTGTAGCCGCGAGTCATTTCGGGATCGTTCTCGACCTTGTGCTGCGAGATACGTCTGCGCTCGAAGCATGTATTTCCGCGCTCGCGCCTCGTCGTACGTACGTGATCGGTGTCGGGTGCCCATTGGACGTTCTGGAAGAACGCGAACGGAGCAGGCCCGACCGCGGGGAAGGAATGGCGAGATCCCAATTCGGGCATCCAGCGTACTCGCGGCCCTACTCGATGCGACTGGATACCTCGACGTGCAGCCCCGAAGAAGGCGCGCAAAGAATCCGCTCGTTCATCAACGCGCAGACAGAATGACGGCTTTCGCAATCCGCGACCGGCTCAAACGAGCCGGATAGCGCCCGCGCAAAGCGGTGCACCGCCAATCTCCCTTCGCTTGACCGGCGCGACCTAGTCATTGCTGTGCAAGCTGGTATTCAGGCCGCCCCACCGGGAAGAATCGGTGGATAGCACTTCGACAGCACCGGTCTGGCTATTTCGGCGAAACAGCAGGCCAGACCGACCCGACAACTGGCGTGCCGACACGACGCTCCCGTCCGGCATCTTCACCTTCGTCCCGGCCGTCACGTAAAGACCTGCTTCGACAATGCACTCGTCCCCGAGTGAAATGCCGATGCCGGCGTTCGCGCCGAGCAAGCTACGCTCCCCGATCGAATTCCGGGTTTTACCGCCGCCGGACAGCGTTCCCATGATGGATGACCCTGCGCCAACATCCGAATTCTTGCCGACCGTCACGCCGGGCGTCACCCGGCCTTCGACCATCGACGGGCCGAGCGTGCCCGCGTTGAAGTTGACGAAACCTTCATGCATCACGGTCGTGCCGCTTGCCAGGTGAGCGCCCAGCCTCACGCGATCGGCATCGGCGATGCGCACGCCTTCGGGCACCACGTAATCCGACATCCGGGGAAATTTGTCGACCGACGAGACGGTCAGGTGATGGTATTCGGAGGCGACCCGGTCCCGCAGATCATCGACGCTGCCCGGAAACACCGGGCCCGCCGACGTCCACGCGACATTGGGCAACCACCCAAAAATGCCATCGAGATTGATTTCATTCGGCTTGACCGACCTTTCAGAGAGCAGGTGTAGCCGCAGGTATGCGTCTTCCGTCGAAACGGGTGGGCTATCGAGCGCGTCAATCGTCACCTCGACGAACTCGCCGGAAATAAGCCCGACCTTTTCAGCGAGGCAGCTACGCTTCTTTCCGCTTCCGTCTGCCGGAAACCAGACGTCGATCGTTTTGCCGGAATCAGTATCACGGTACCGGTGGCCGGTTCGCACGATAGCCATCGAAATTTCCTCTTGTCGAAACACGAAGATTGAACTGGAAACACCCGCTGCGCGCTCATGCCCGGCGCCCATGGCTCGACCATCATAGTCGAACATTTGCCCGACACCGACTGTCAACGAAGATCCGCAACGGGCAAGCGGTCGCGGCTCGCGGCAGCCCGCGCAAAGACGGCGACCCGCGCCCAAGTAGAATCGTCGGCAATCGGCTATCGAAACATCATGGCCGTTCCCCCTTTCGCGAGACACGGCAATGAAGGTGACGATTGCGTATATCGAAGAGCCGCCGTTCGGTTGGACGGAAGCGCATCACACCGTGACCGGTGCCGACATCGAGCTGGCCGACGTGGTTCTGCGGGCAATCGGCGTCACTCGGATCGAGCATTGCCTGACGACATTCAGTGAACTGATTCCCGGCGTCGAAGCCGGCCGCTGGGATATGAACGTGCCGCTGTTCGTTACGCCGGAACGCACCAATCTGGTGGCGTTCAGCGTTCCCGTTTGGGCGATAGGGGACGGGTTTCTGGTTCGGGCCGGAAATCCGAAAGCGCTCGACAGCTATGCGTCACTGGCCGGGCGCGACGATGCGCGCCTTGGCATCATTGCCGGCCAAGTGCAACACGATTCGGCGAAAGCGTCGGGGGTAAGCGAGCGCCAGATCACCCTCTTCGAGCACCAGGCCGATGCTGTCGAAGCAGTTCGCTCGGGGGCAATCGACGCGTATGCGAGCACCGCCGTGGGAAATCGCATCCTGGCGGACCGAGTCGGCCGTTCGATGCTCGAGGCCGTGGCACACAAACCGGAGCCGGACGGCAAGCCGCAAACGCTTCCGTTCGGCGCATTCTCGTTCAGCAAAAGCAACGGCAGCCTCCTCCGTGCAGTGAACGCGCAACTTCGCTCATATCTGGGCTCACCGGATCACCGCGCCCGCATCGCAAAATTCGGCCTGACGCATCACGAGATCGATCCCGCCCTTGGTCGTTGAGGCGTATGAGACGGGCTTCGGCCGGTTTCGGACGTTCCGTTCATTGCCTCGACGGATTGACCCGGGACCGCTACGTGAGTCACTCGATCCGCCAGATCGTTTTCGGCTTTGTCGCGATTGCTTGCGGCATACTTCCGTCCTCAATTACATGATACGGGGTAGATATGTTCCGCACCCTCGCGGCGCTGTCATTGATTTCACTGGCTGGCTGCGCGACGCATCTCGTTCCGATGTCCGAGACCCGGGCTGTTCCGAAAGACCGAATTTACGCCGTCGACGCAACACAGCCCTCACCGGGCGCCCAGAAGATCACAGTGATCCGCAATGCAGGCGCGGTGTTCGCTGCGGGCGTGAAGGTCGAACTGTCTGTCGACGGCCGTCCCGTCGCGGCAATCGCCACGAGCGAGTCGCTCGACCTGTATATCGATCCGGGCGAGCATCTGCTGCGCGCCAAGGTTGGCGGCCTCGGTCAGGTATTCGCGGCAACGACCGTCAATGTACCGAGCCGGTTTCCGATTTATCGGATCGACATGACGGATAGCGACATCAAGCTACAACCCTCGATCGAATGACGCGAACCGTCAGGATTGGCGGCGCGCCGGAGCGCTACCCGCCGCCCGCTCCCACAATCCGCACAAACGCGTCCGCCAGCACCGTCGGCTCCACCGGCAGCACCAGCGCGCAAACCGACTTCGCATCGTCATCGGCAAGCGGGACGAAAACGACCCCGTCGATCCCGATAGACGCCATCCGCTCCGGCACGATCGCCACTCCTCGCCCGGCAGCCACGAGATTCAGCATCGACGTCTTGGGCGAAACGATGCGCGCGGTCGCCGGCACGAACCCGCGCTTCAGGCACAGATCGGTCACCACCCGCGCCAACCCGCCGCGCTCGCGATACACCGCCGACACGAACGGCTCGCGCCGCAATCGCGCGACCGTCGTCCGTTTCTGCTGCGCCAGCGGATGACCGGCCGGCGCCGCCACGCACAAACGCTCCGCCGCCATCTCGACGAACCGGACCCGCGCATCGCGCCGCAACACCGGCAGCCTGACGATCCCGACATCGGCATTCCCGTTCGCGACGTCGAGCACCTGATCCTCGGACGACGCGCGATCGACGTCGATGCGCGCCCCCGGGCACTCGCTCATGAACCGGTCGAGATCCGGCATCAGACTGCTGACGGGAATGGTGCTCGAATGCAGCAGCCGCAACACGCCCGCTTCGCCGCGTGCCAGTTGCGCGCCCTCTTCCGCCGCGGCTGTCAGCGTCGCCGGGATCGACTCGACCCGATCGCGATAAATCGCCCCGGCCGGTGTCAGCCGGACACCTCGCGGCTCGCGCTCGAACAGCAGGAAACCCAGTTCGTCTTCGAGTTGACCGATCTGCCGGCTGAGCGCCGACTGCGCGACATGGAGCGCGCCCGCCGCCGGCGTGAATCCGCCGAGATCGGCCACGGTCAGGAAATACTGGATCTGTCTCAGGGATGGCATGCCGAAACGAGATGGATAAGCGCCGGATTTGATATTTGCGTTATACCGGAGCGCTGCGCAGAATGAAAGCTGCCGGGTCGCCACCACCGTGGCGGCCGGACTTTCAGGAGCGTTCGATCTTCATGACTTCGATGACCACTCTTCTGTCCTGGCTGCTCGTCGTCGCCGCCGGCATGAGCGTCGCGCTGCAGCAGGTGCTCAACGCGAACCTGCGCGCGCAACTCGCGTCCCCGTGGTGGGCCGGCTCGGTCAGCTACTTCGTCGGGCTGGTCGCGATGCTGGCGGTCGCGCTCCTGTCGCCGCAGCCGCGCGTAACGGGTGCATTCGCCGAAGCCGGATCGTGGTTCAGCTGGACGGGCGGATTCTTCGGCGCGCTGTTCATCGGCGTCGCGATCCTGATGGTGCCGCGGCTGGGCGCGGCGACGACGCTCGCGCTGGTCGTCGTCGGGCAGATGGTCGGCGCATTGATCCTCGACCAGTTCGGGTTGTTCGGCACGCCGCAGCATCCGGTCAGCGTGATCCGCATTGCCGGTGCGGCGTGCCTGATCCTCGGTGTCGTGCTCATTCGCGCGTGACGGCGCGGGGAGACCGCGCCGCCGCGTCGTTGAAGGCCCGGCTCAGTACCGGTCGGATACCCCTTCTATCCCGCGCTCGTGCAGCGCCCGGACCAGCCCGGCACGCACGGTCGCGACATCCGAAAACGCCGGCCGTCGATGCGCGGCAACTTCGGCCGCCGTATAAGGCTTGAAATCGCGCGGCAGCGCATCGCGGTTCATCGTCGTGAGCACCCAGTTGAGCACGTCGGCGAGATCCTGGTCGGACAGCGCCGAGTTCGACGCGCCGGGCACGCGCATCACGTACTCGCGCCCCGCTGGCAAATGCGTGAAATAGCCGAGCGAATTCGCGAGCGGGGGCACCTTGCCCGGGATGCCGCCGCCCGTCGCCGTGTGGCACCCCATGCAGTTGAGCACCCAGTGCTGTCGCGCGAGCGTGGCATCGGTCACGCCGTCGGCATGCGCGGGTACCGCCATCGCACCTGCGACACCCGCGACCGCCACCAGCCACGACGACAGAAGGCGCCGCATGCGCGACGCAGTCACAGCCCCAGCCCCTTCGTCACGATCGCACGTTGCGCATGCACGGCCGTTCCGTCCATCTCCTTCGCCCGCGCCGCGCGAATGTCTGCGGCGGTGAACGGCTTCGCGCCGCCGTGCTGTTCGTTGAGATCGAACACGACGTAGTTGAGCACGTTCGCGATATCGTCGTCGCTCGCGCTCGCAAACGACGGCATCTTGAAGTTGTAGCTCTTGTCGTGCACCTTGATCTCGCCGAACATCCCGTGCAACAGCGTCGCCGTCAGTTGCGCACGCCCTGCGTCGGCCGCCGCGTACTTGCCCGGATACTCGGTCAGCGGCGGCGCCAGGCCGTCCTGCCCCTTGCCGCCCGCCTGGTGACACACCGCGCACTGCGCGTCGAACATGCTCTTGCCTGCCGGGTAATGGACAGCCTGCTGCGCGCCAGCGAAACCCGGCAACGCAAAACCGGCCGCGGCCGCCACGCATGCAACAACGATCTTTCCAGCTTGCTTCACTTTCATTGTTTTGCTGCTCCAAGCAGGACCGAAACCGAACAGTGGTAATTCGAATTGCCGTTCGCCATGCACCAGTTGATGTCGTTGTTCAGCGACAGCTTGTACAGCGGCTTCTCGCGCTCGTTGCGATTGCAGAAGCACTTGCCGCACGACGTCTTGCCGCAGCAGTCGTTGTACGACACGATGTAGTCCGAACCGTCATGCGGATTGCGGCAGGTGCCGATCCACGTAATCGGCGACGGTGTGGTGCCCGGCGGGCAACTGCTCGACGTGCCGCCGCAGCAACTGCACAGCCAGCCGTCGATCGCGCAGTATTTCCAGTAATCGCAGCTCGTCGGATCGTCGCTCGCGCCCGATGCGGCGGCGCCGGAAGCCCCCGATGCGGCAGACGCCGCATCAGCCGCATACGCGGTGCGATCGACCGGCAGGAGCGGCAGCATCGCCGACCCCACCAGCACCTTGCCGAGCTTCGCCATCGCGCTGCGCCGCGAACTGTGCTGCGCGACGCCGCGCGCCGACCGTTCGAACCATGAATCAAACAGGCCCATGTCGTTGTTCTCCGTTGACGTTGAAAGAGAGTCGGCCGATCACGCGTGCTGCGCGTGCTTTTCGTGACCGCCGTGGTCGTGATCGCCGTGCACGAACTGCTGCAGCGACGCGACGCCACGCTCCTTCGCTTCGAACAGGCTCTCGAGATGCTCGCGGGTGTTGACGAGGCCCTTCGCACGCACGGTGCCGGCATCGTCGAGCAGCACCGCGTACGGCAGCTTGCCGATCTGGTACGCCAGGCCGAGCTCCTGCGACAGCACGTACGGGAAGCGCGCGAGGTTGTGTTTCTGCGCGAAGCGCGTGTGTTCGTCGAGATCGCCATCGCTCGCGAGCACGATGTTCACCGGCGTCGATTCGCTCGCCTGCAGCGACGGCAACAGCGGCAGCAGCTTCTTGCAGACCGGACACGTCGGCGACAGGAAGAACAGCAGCGTGGCCTTGCCCGACGCATCGATGCCGCCGACCTTCACCTGCGAACCGCGAATGTCGGTCAGCTCGAACATCGGCGCGATCGCGCCGACTGCCGGCCCCTTGTCGATCATCAGCGCGCCGGCGGGCATGATGCGTTCGTACAGGATGCCGATCTGCCGGACGAGCGCGAGACAGATCGCGCCGAGCGCGAGGACGGCAACCCACAGCAAGGCGGTGGAAACGGTGAGAGCGGTTTGCATCATGAATTCCTCAGGTGGGAAAGGCGCGGTACGTTGGCGAGCAGCACGTCGACGGTGAGCAGCGCGCAGACGATCAGCAATACGGAAGAAAACAACGTCAGGTAGTCGAACCACACGACCGCGCGGCCGCCCGGTTCGACGAGCGCGGTCGCGGCCAGCGCGACGAGCAGCAGCACGCGTGCGACATGCAGCCAGCCGATGCCGCGCGGCGCATCCGCGCGCGTCGCGGCGAAGCCGGAACAGCCGCAGTCGATGTCGGTATGGCCGCGCAGGATGTTGATCGCCATGCCGGCCGCGAACACGAGCAGCAGCGCGATCAGGCCGAGCGCACCGGCCATGCGCGTATCGGGAAACAGCAGCGCTGCCGCGCAGAGAGCTTCCGCGAGCGGAATCGAGAACGCAGCCGGCGCGGTGAGCGCATCGGGCAGCAGGCGATAGCCGGCGAGCGCCTGCCGGAACGCGGCAGGCCGGCGCATCTTCGCGAAGGCGCCGAGCAGCACGACGACGGCCGCGCCGGCCTGCGCGCTGGTGGCGAGTACGGGATCGAGCGTCATCGCGGCCTCACGGGTTCACGAGCAGCGTCGGCGTGCTGCCGATCTGCTTCTCGACGTGCTGCAGCTTGCCGGTGCGCGCGTCCATCACGACGAGATCGGACGTGCCGGTCAGGCCGTAGAACAGCGGCTTGTCGTCGTCGCTGACCTGGATCGACACCAATGGATCGACCTTCTGCTGCGCGAGATCCCAGCGCGCGACGCGCTGTTTCGTCTTCAGGTCGTACACCCACACCTGCGTGCCGGGATCCTTGTGCGAGCCGTCGCCGCCCTTGTGCATCAGCACGTAGTAGCGGTGCTGCCTCGCCTGCACGGCGGTCTGCTGCATGCCGCCCGGCCGCCAGCCTTCCGCGCGCTCGGCCTCGGTCACGAGCGACCACGACTTGCCGAATACCGGCTTGTCGCCGCTGAAATCGGCACGGCGCACGTTGCCGTGGTACGTCGTGAACAGATAGCCGCCGTCGTAGCGCGACGCGTTCACGAAGGCCGGATCCTGGTCGACGTCGATGAACGCATCCGACATCGTGCGCTTCGCTTCCTTGCCGTTCGCGTCGAGCGTGATGGTCAGCGCCTTGCCGCTTTCGCACAGCGCGGTGAAGCGGTCGTTGCCCGACGGATACGCGAGCACGCACGCCGCGGTGTCGATTTCCGACAGCACTTTCTTCGACACCGCATCGATCACCGTCACCGACGCAGCGGGCGTGATGTTCGCGACGTACAGCCGCTTGCCGTCGGCGCCGAACGCGGTGTTGTACGGCGACGGCACGTGCTGCCCGTGCTTTGCCGGAATCACGATCTCGCCCGTGTGATCGAGCGTCGCGTTGTCCGTCATCTCGACGACGTCGGTACGCGTGCCGTGCGAGCCTCGCGAGAAATAGGTCGTCGCGATGAAACTCGTCTTGTGGTCCGGCGAGATCGCGAGGCCGGGCGCGAAGCCGCCGTCGATCTGGCCGAGCAGCTTCTTCGCGTCGGCGTCGTACACGTAGATGCGCCCGTCGGTCATGTTCGGCATCGAGATATCGACGACGTAGACCTCGTGCGGATGCCACGGCGGCATCTTCTGTACGACCAGTTCCTCGGGCTTTTCCGTCGCGTACGCGCTGCCGGCCCACGCCGCCGCGAACGCCAGCGTCGCCGCGCATGCCGCGGTTCGTCGCCTTGCTCTCATGTCGCCTCCAGTTGGGAATCACGTTATGTGGGGCGACTGTAGTTCGACAATAAATCCGCTCGACACCAGGACCGGCAACGCGTGCGTGCCGATTCGGGATATTGGAAAACCACCTGAAAGCCACGCAGGACGCCTCTCTTCCGACCCCTGAAAAACCCCATGCCGAATAGCGCTCATCCGTATTGCGCCGACCGCGTGGTCGGTTTATTCTTGCGCCGTCCGAACGACCGCCGGAGGCGCCGTGCTCGTGTTTCACCAGATGT
Organism: Burkholderia sp. JKS000303; assembly: GCF_002563755.1. NCBI lineage: Bacteria > Pseudomonadati > Pseudomonadota > Betaproteobacteria > Burkholderiales > Burkholderiaceae > Burkholderia > Burkholderia sp. JKS000303. Next base: position 2,897,800 of record NZ_PDBZ01000001.1, on the reverse strand, counting down.
TCGACGACGCAGACCGGCATGCCGAGGCGTTGCGCGGCTGGGATCAGCGTTACGACCAGATCGGCTCGGGCTCGTATCGCAGCGCGGTCAAGCACGTGGAACTCGACGGCGTCCAGCTGTTCCAGGAAGCGGCGAACGTGCGCATCATCCAGCGCGGGCAATTGCCGCCCGGTCATACGGTGTTCGGGATGCCGCTCACCGGCTCGGGCACCTTCGCGTTCGGCGATGCGCGCATCGAGCGCGGCACGCTCGTGATGGCACGCGGCGGCTCGCCGTTCGAACTCCATTCTCCCGACGACATGTCGCTGATCGGCGTGGTCGTCGATCCCGAGCTGATGCAACAGATCGAGGATGCGGCCGACGTCCGGGTGGACGAACGCACGCTGCGGCGCGGCGTCGTCGACGTGCCGGTCACCGCGCGCGAACGCGCGAGCGTGCAGCTCGCGACGCTGCTCGAACGCGTGCTGACGGGGCCCGATACGTTCGATGCGGCGCGTGCGCAGTGCGAGCTGCGTGGCGAAGTCGCCAACGTGCTCGTCGATCTCCTCACGTACCGGATGCCGGAGCCGTCGAACCGCCTCACGCATGCATGCCACGCCGACATCGTGCGCCGCGTGCACGACTACGTGATCGAGCACCCGGAAGCGCCCGTCGACATCCTCAGCCTGTGCACGCAACTGCGCGTGAGCCGGCGCACGATGCAGAACAGCTTTCAGTCGGTCGCGCAAACGAGCCCGCTGAACTACACGCGCTCGCTGCGCCTCTCGCAGGTGCGCCGCCTGCTGCTCGACACGCGACAAGCCGATCTGCCGATCAGCGAAGCCGCCGCGCGCTGGGGCTTCATCCACCTCGGGCATTTCGCGAACGCGTACAAGGCGCAGTTCGGCGAACTGCCTTCGACGACCGCCCGCCGGTCGGTGCGCGGCTCGAAAACGCGCTGAGCGTCGGCAAAACCCGCGATAATCCCGTGTTGAACGTTCGGCTCGTGCGAGCCGGGCGCGGTGTGCGCGTGCCGCTCCGGCCGCCGCACGCGACGACCACCCGATTTCACTCCACGCTCCGATGCCAGAGGATTTCCACTTCCTGTTGCTGCCCGGCTTCTCCGCGCTCGGCTTCATGTCCGCGGTCGAGCCGTTGCGCGTCGCGAACCGCTTTCGCACCGAGCTGTACCGCTGGCACGTGATCAGCGCGGATGGCGCACCCGTGGCCGCGAGCAACGGGATCCCGGTCGCGGCCGAAGCCGCGTGCGCGGACGTCGCGCAGGTCGAGACGGTGTTCGTCGTCGCCGGCTTCGATCCGCTGGTGTGCTACGACCGCGCGCTCGCCGACTGGCTGCGCCGGCAAAACCGGCACGGCGCGACGCTCGGCGGGATCGACACCGGCAGCTTCGTGCTCGCGGAAGCCGGGCTGTTCGACGCATCGCAAACGCTCACGCTGCACTGGGAAGCGCTCGCCGCGTTCCGCGAACGCTACCCGGCGCTCAACGCGACGCAGGAACTGTTCGAGATCGACGACCGGCGCATCACGTGCGCGGGCGGCACCGCGTCGATCGACATGATGCTCGACCTGATCGGCCGGCGGCATGGTGCCGATCTCGCAGCGGCGATCTCCGAGCAGTTCGTCGTGAGCCGGATCCGGCAGCGTTCGGACAGCCAGCGGCTCGAGATCGCCGCGCGCTACGGCGTGCACAACCGCAAGCTGATCCAGGTGATCGACACGATGCAGCGGCATATGGAGACCCCGCTCGGCTCCGATACGCTCGCGCAGGAGGTGTCGATCACGCGGCGCCAGCTCGAACGGCTGTTCAGCGCGACGCTGAACGACACGCCGACGCGTTTCTACCTGAACCTGCGTCTGGACCGCGCGCGCGAGTTGCTGCAGCAAACCGACATGAGCATCACGTCGGTGTGCGTCGCGTGCGGCTTCGAATCGCCGTCGCATTTCTCGCGCACGTACCGTTCGCGTTTTGGTGTGAGCCCGCGCAGCGACCGGCGCGCGACGCATTGAGCGTTGCAGACGAATCCGCCGGCGTCGCGCGTTTCGCGGCAATGCGGCGCGCACGACATGCGTCGCGTGCGCCGCGCCTGCGTCAACCGCCGTACACGTCGAACCCAAAATACTTCTTCTCGAGCGTCTTGTACGTGCCGTCCTTCAGCATGTCCGCAATCGCCTGGTCGATCTTCGCCTTCAAGTCCGCATCTTCCTTGCGCATCCCGATGCCCGTGCCCCGGCCGAAGATCTTCGGATCGTCGATCTCGCCGCCGACGAACTGGAAGTTCGCGCCACGCGGCAACTTCAGAAAACCCAGATCGGCGTGTACCGCGTCCTGCAGCGCGGCGTCGAGCCGGCCGGAGATCAGGTCCTGGTACACGGCATCCTGGTTCTGGTACGACACGATCCGCACGCCCTTCGACGCCCAGTGGATCTTCGCATAGGCTTCCTGGATCGTGCCCTGCTCGACGCCAACCGACTTGCCTCGCAGCGATTCCGCCGCCGGCAACAGGCCGGAACCCTTCTTCGCGACCAGGCGCGTCGGCGTTCTGAACAGCTTCGCGGAGAACGCGATCTGTTCGGCGCGTTGCTGCGTCATCGACATCGACGACAGCACGCCGTCGAATTTGCGCGCCTTCAATGCCGGAATCATCGAGTCGAAATCGCTTTCGATCCACACGCACTTCGCGCTCAGGCGCCGGCAAATCTCGTTACCGAGATCGACGTCGAAACCGACGACCTTGCCGCTGACGTCCTTCGATTCGAACGGCGGGTAGCTCGCATCGACGCCAAACCGGATCGTCGACCAATCCCTGGCCTGGGCCCCCAACGCGACGCCCGCCAGCACGGCGCCGAGCACGAGATTCTTCATGACCCGGCCGCCAAGGGCAAACCGGCCGACTGCCGCGCCACGCCGCCCGGCGCTGCACGTCCGCGTCCCGGCGACGTTCGATGTCGTCTTCGATACACTGCGTTCCCCAAACATCATCAGTACCCCGCATTTATTTATCGTTTCCGGAAAACTGCTTCCGCACGCCGACCCGCTCTCACCGCCATGTCGAACCGGTGAATCGATCGGCTCGGATCGACTCGCTCAGACGACTGCCTGAACCTGAATCTCGACGAGAATGTCGTCGGCGGCCAATCGGGATTCGACCGTCGCACGCGCCGGCGGATTTTCCCTGTCGACCCATGCCTCCCACGCATCGTTCATGGCCGCAAAGCCGCCGATTTCCTTCAGCCAGATGTTGGCGACCACGATGCTCGCCTTGTCGGTGCCGGCCCGTTCCAGATAGCCGTCGATCTGCTCGAGAATGTCCCGGGTCTGTGCGCCGACCCCGCCGCTCCGGTCTCTTGCCGTGACGCCGGAGAGAAAGGCGAAGCCATTGGCCACGACAACCTTGCTGAGACGCTGGGTGACTTCGTGACGAACGATCATGAGTGTCCTCCTGTATGGATCGTGTCGAGGTGGTTCGATCCCGACCGGCCGCCTGCGAACAGGCGTCGTCCGGAAAGGAGCGATGAAGCTGAATCAGATCCGCCGGTCGGCCGAAAACGGAGCGAGCCGCGGATCGACCTGTCCGGATAGCAGCGATCCGGCGATCAACGCGCCGGTGTTGGCGGATCCCGTCAGCCCGAGATGACCATGCCCGGCCGCATACCAAAGCCCGGGATGGCGATCGGACGTGCCGATGAAGGGCATCGAATCGGGGCTGCAAGGCCGATTCCCCATCCACCTCGTTGCATGGCGGACATTCACGCCCGTCACGGCCGACGCCACATCGTCGGCCAGGAACGTCGCGCGCCGCTCGGTCGGCGACGCGTCGGGATCGTCGATTTCCACGGTTCCGCCGATGCGAAGCCCGTCTCCCATCGGCGTCACGAACGCCTTCCGGTCGGCCAGCGCAATAATCCGGTTGACCTTGACATTCGGACTGAGCAGATGCACGTGGTAACCGCGCTGGCTGATCAACGGCAAACGGGTTCCCCATGGCTCGAGCAGGCCCGGCGCGTTCACGCCGGTCGCCACGATCACGTTCGCGCAACCGACATCGGTGTGGCCGTCGACGCGCACCGTCCATCCCTCTCCGCTTCGGTCGAGGCCCGTGACGGTGCCATGAACGAACTGGCCGCCTCGTTCGCTCAGCGTGGCGAACAGGCGCCGGCAGTACTGGTACGGATCCTTCACCCATTTCTGGGTCGGCAGGAACATCCCCGCCCGGTATCTATCGCTCAGGGCCGGTTCGAGTTCCCGCATTTCCTGGCGGTCGACCCGCTTGCCGATCAATCCGCGCGCCTCGCGCAGCCGCCACGACAATGCATCCTTGGCCAGGCTCGCTTCGTCCGGATACGCGTGCAGTTGCCCGCCGTCGCTGAGCAGCTCGATCGCACCGATATCCTCCAGTATCGCGTGGTGCGCATGCGACGATCCATGCAGCAGGCCCGCAAGCGAATCCGCGATCTCGATCACGCGCCGCTCGTTTGCGGATCGCACGAAAGACCGCAGCCACGGCGCGGCCTGCGGTACATAGCCGGGCCGGATCTTCAGCGGACTGCGCGGATCCATGAGCATTCTCGGCGCCTTCCACGCAATGCCCGGCATGCCGATCGGCGTGACCGAATTCTCGGACAACGCACCCGAGTTTCCGAAGGAACATCCGGTGCCGGGGAGCGAGCGATCGATCAAAACCGCCCTCAAGCCGGCCTTTTGAAGGTAATAGGCAATACAAAGCCCGACGATTCCGGCGCCGACGACGGCGACCGAATTTGAACTGGAGTTCTTCATTGATCCTTTAATCTTCCACAAGCACGATTCGCGGGGCCCGCATCCGCGCGCGACCTGTCCGCATCGCCTGAACTCCCGGTCGGTTCGAGAACGAACGCCACCGGCCTTCGTACCACCCGTCAGTCTCGTTTCTCGACGCCTGCATGCGAAAAGCCTGGTTTGATTCGAGGCCGATGGATTACGCATACCATATAGGAATCCTGCATTATTTAATGCCCCGCCTTAACTGCATTCGAAGGCGGCCATCCGGCGATGCCGTTCAGTCAGCGCCGCCCTCGCCGCTCCAATTGATTGGACACCAGGATGACGATCGTCATGAACCCCAGCAGTAGCGAAGCCGCCGCCGTCAGCGATGGATTCACGTTCAGCAACGCGTCATCCCACATCAGCTTCGGCAATGTCTCGAATTGCCCGCCGGTGACGAAGAGTGCAACTGTCAGTTCGTCGAACGACATCACGAAAGCGAACATCGCCGCGGCAATCAGGCCGGACCGCAGGATCGGCAACGTCACATGTCGAAACGTCCTGAGCTTTGTCGCGCCCAACAACGAAGCCGCCTGGTCCAGCCGGACGTCGTAGTATTTCAGCAGCGACATCACGGTGATCACGACATAGGGAATATTGATGATCGAATGCCCGATCACCATCCCCGTGATCGTTCCGACCAGGTTCATTCTCGAGAAAATATAAAACAACGCTATTGCGATAATGACGTGCGGCACGATCATCGGTGAGAGCACGAACGCCAGCGCGACGGCTTTCCCCTTGAAGCGCTGGCGCATGATGAAGAACGCGACGGGCACGCCCAGCGTCATGCTGCATCCGGCCGCCAGCAGTGCAATCAGACCCGATCGTCCCGCCGCCGCGAGCCATTGACGGGAACCCAGGACCGCCTCGTACCACTGCAGCGAAAATCCGGACGGAGGCCAGTTGATGAAGTTGTCGCTGGTAAAGGACACCGGAATCACGAACAACGCCGGCCCGCACAAAAAGACGATCATGATCAGCACGACGGCCCACAGAACACGGCGACTGCCATTCCGTATCGGCGCATCCGGCCTCGCCGGCTTTATCCTTTCACCGAGCAGATCGATCTTTTCGGCAAGAAACGCCATCCCCGCGACGAAGCAACCGCCGAGCCGGTTGCCCGCGCGCGCCAATACGCCGTCCGCATGCCGCGCCCCACCCGACAGCGTGGACAGCCCGAACATCTTTTCGTAGATGAAGAAAATGACCAGCGCGGACAGAATGAACAGCAGACTGATCGCGCCGGCAAATCCCCAGTTCAGCATCTGGTTGATCTGAAAGATGATCAGTTGCGCAATCATCGTGTCGTTGGGGCCACCCAGCAGCGCGGGCATGACAAAGAATCCGATCGCGGTGATGAACGTGATCAGCCCGCCGGACGCCACGCCCGGCATCGAGAGCGGGAAATAGATCCGCCAGAACGACTGGCCGGGTCTTGCACCCAACGTTCCGGCCGCTCTCGTCAGATTGGGGTCGATGCTCTCCATGGTCGGCAGCATCGTCATGATGCACAACGGCAGGACGGCATGCATCATGCCGATCAACACACCGGTGAAGTTGTAGATCATCTTGACCGGCATGTCGACGACACCGATCGCAAGGAGGAATTGATTGATGACGCCATGGCGCCCGAGCAATACCATCCAGGCAAAGGTACGAACCAGAAAGCTCGTCCACAACGGCATCAATATCCAGACGATCAGCGAGTTCCTCGTGGAATTCCTGACCGTTGCCAGCAGAAACGCGACCGGATAGGCAAACAGCACCGTGAACAGCGTGACCCAGCCGGCCGTTTTCAGCGTGATCCAGAGCACGCGGAAATAGACGTCCCCCTGCCAGAGCCGCGCATAATTTTCGAGAGACAGGCGCCCCTGCGCGTCCATGAAACTCACGCCCAGCAACGCGCCTATCGGCATCGCGAAAAAGACGCCCAGCAACACGAGCGCAGGAACGATCGGCCATGCGTTCAGGAATGGAAAGCGGATGCGAAGCGGCACCGAGACCCCGCCGTCCTTCTGCACCGACTTGCCCGAATCGAGCAACGAACTCATAAGCCCTCCGCGTCATCGGCCGGAATGGCAACCGTCTGATCGCGCCGCCAACCCACGCGCACCGGCTGCCCTCTATCGAATGCCTGCTTCCGTTCGGTCGTCAGTTGCGTCGCTTTCACCGCCGTGCCGTTATCCAGCTCGATATAAAGCTTCGTCACGCTGCCCGTAAATACGCTGTCGACCACGATGCCGCTCAGGACGTTGTCCTCGTGCTCGCCGTCGGCCATCACTCTCATGCATTCCGGCCGCACGATCGCCGTCATGCGCGTTCCCCGTCGTGCATCGATACGCGTCGCCACCCTGATTTCGTCTCCCCCGGCCAGGAACAGGCCCGAACCGTTCGCGCCGGATTCCGCGACGACCGCATCGAGCAGATTGGACTCGCCGAGAAAATTGGCCGCGAAAACGGTTCGCGGCCGGAAATAGATCTCGTCGGGCGTGCCGATCTGTTCGATCCGGGCGTTGTTCATCAGGCAGATTCGATCGGACATGACCATCGCTTCTTCCTGGTCATGCGTCACATAGAGCACGGTGGTTCCCATGTTCTCGTGCAGGTGCTTGATCTCCAGTTGCAGCGCATCCCGCATCTTCTTGTCCAGTGCACCCAACGGCTCGTCCATCAGGATGATCGACGGACCGTAGACGAAACATCGCGCCAATGCGATGCGCTGCTGCTGGCCGCCCGACAGCTCGCGCGGAAAACGTCGGGCCACGTGCGGCAACTGCACGGTTTGCAATACCTGTTCCACCCTCTGCCGAATCGCGTTTTCCGAAACCTTTCTCATCCGAAGCGGGAAGGCGACATTGTCGAAGATCGTCATGTGAGGAAACAGCGCATAGCTCTGAAACACCATGCCCAGATCCCGCTGAAAGGGCGGCAAGTACGTGGCCAGCTTGCCGTCGATCCAGATCTCTCCGCTATCGGGCGGGTTGAGGCCCGCGATGGCCATGAGCAGGGTCGTCTTCCCCGATCCCGACGGTCCGAGCAGCGTCAGGAACTCGCCCTCCTTCATTTCGAGGCTCGTTTCCTCGAGGGCCGTTACCTGGCCGTACGACTTCCGGACCTTGCTTGCCTTGAGCTTGTAAACCTGATTCACGTGTTTCCCCAATATGCGGCGTATTCCGATGCGCCCGCATCATTCATCGAAAGATCTTCCGACTCGCGTTCGACTGGCATCAGGCCAACAGCCACGCGTTGAAGCGGTCGGTCGCCGCATCCTTGTGTTTCCCCCAATACTCCGAATTGGCCTGCAACATATGCGCGAGCCTGCCGCCATGATTCGGCAGCATCGGTGCTCGATCCGGCTTCACGTACTGAAACGCGTCCGGCGAGGTCGGGCCATAGCAGACGTAATCGGTAAAGATCGCCTGTTGGCGAGGCTGCGCGCAAAACTCGATGAACTCCCGGCACATGTCCACGTTCGGCCCGCCCTTCAGGATCGAGAACCCTTCGTAGGTCCAGATTGCCTGGTTCCAGACCAGCTTGACCGGTGCGCCGCCGTCGATGACCACCTGCGCCCTGCCGTTCCAGATCGGCAGCATGTCGACCTCGCCGGTCTTCAGCATCTGTGCGGACTGGGCGCCGTTATCCCACCAGACACCGACATCGCGCTTGATCTGATTCAGCTTCCTGAACGCGCGGTCCACATCCAGCGGATACAACTGGCCCGGCGCCACACCGTCCGCCATCAATGCTTCCTCGAGCGTATCGAATGGATTCTTGCGCAGTCCTCTTAGTCCGGGATAGCCCTTGATATCGAAGAAATCCTTCCATCCGCTCGGCGGACGTTTGACGGTATCGGTGCGATAGGCAATCACCGTCGCGAAGATGTCGACGCCAAGAATGAAGTCGGTCCGCATCTCCTGCGGAATCTTCCTTGCATTCGCGCCCAGTCCGTTTTTTCCGGCGATCGGCGCCAGGTAGCCCTGCTCGGCAAGCGCGAGGTGAGTCGACTTGCTGATGTGCGCCATGTCCCACTGATAATTCTTCGCGTCTACCATCGCCTTGATCATGCCGCTCGGCTCGGCCTCGGCAGGCAGTCCGACGACGGTAATGCCGGTGGCCTGCTTGAACGGCTTGTAGAACGCCTCGTTGAATGCCTGCGTAAACGGTCCACCGGGGTCGCGCGTCACGATTTTCCGGTTCTGGCCCAGCACGATCGCCGGCGCCCCGAGTACCGCCGCGCCGGACAGCGCGAGCGCACCCTTCATGACATGACGGCGCTGCCTGTCGATCTTGTGTGACGCCTTTTGTTCGCACATCGAAATTTTCTCCGTTCCCATACCCCGCTCTCCCGAATGCCGGTAGCGTCAATGCCGAACCATCCTGGGTGGCTGGCCTGGCAAACGAAGTATTCGATGTCAAAACTAGAAGCACAAATCAATTATTTTTGTTAGCGTATAAGTCGACCTTATACGGTACGATCGCATCCGTATGGAGAACGCACCGGGCGCGTCCGGTATTTCCCCCGGTGTGCGGGTGTCGCGAGCCACCGCTCGGCAACACATGCGCATGTCGTAACCCACCAGGCTCGATGAAGGAAACAGCGTGCAGATACGCCAACTGAAAGTCCTGCGGACGGTCATCACGACGGGGACCACCACGCAGGCGGCCGAAATCCTGAATATCACGCAGCCCGCCGTCAGCAGCGTGATTTCCAATTTCGAACGTGAGCTCGGTTTCGCGCTTTTCGAGCGGACCAAGGGGCGCTTGACCCCCACCCCGGAAGCCCTTCGCCTTGCCGATGAAGCGGAAAAAACGATCTCCAGCTTCAATCGAATCTCGGAAATGGCTCGCGATCTTCGTGAAAACAAGGCGGGCAATCTGCGCGTCGCCTGCCTCCCGAGTCTCGCGCTCGATTTTCTGCCGCGCGTGCTTGCGTCGTTTCTTGCCGACCGGCCGAAGATATCGTCGTCGATGCAGATTCAGTCGTCGACGAAAGTCCGCGAGTGGGTGGCCTCGCAATACGTGGACGTCGGCATTGCCGAGTTGCCCGCCGACGATCCGATGATCGAATGCGAACCGCTGGAGATGCAGTGCGTGTGCGTGCTTCCTAAGGCACATCCGCTGGCGAAAAAGAAAGTCGTCACCCCTGTGGACCTGGACGGCGTTCCGTTCATCTCACTCAACCAGGACCACATGACGTTCGCCCGTATCAGCAACGCATTCGAGGCGGCCGGCGCGAAATTGACCATCCGCGTCGAAGCCGGCCTGTTTTCCCCGGCTTGCGTCTTGGTGGCCGAGGGCGTCGGCGTCTCGCTCGTCGACCCCGTCACCGCAAGAGCGCATGCCGGCCGCGGCATCGTTGCGCGCCCGTTCGAGCCACCGATTCCGTTCAACATTGCGCTCATGTACCCCGCGTATCGCCCGAGATCGCGCCTGGTCAATGAATTTGTCTCGCTGTTCAAGGAAAAACTGACCCATGACGCCTCATGAACGCGGCGCCATCGATCCGGCCGGTGCTGTCGACGTCATCATCGCCGCGCGTTCCGCAACCGGGAATTCGCGTCGCAAGGCCGGATCCGCGCAGCGGGCAACGGTACGCACCGCGCTCGCCGCGTATCGCCGCCCGGTGAGGTTCCCGCTCGCATGCCGCTAGAATCCCGGTTCGCCTCCCTGAAATTACCGGACTCCGCCATGACCGACTTCTCCCGCTCCGTCGACGACCTTTCGCCCGATCGCGTCACGACCGCGTTCGATCTTCCCGGCCACACGACCGTCCGCTCGCTCGGCGTCGCGCAGGGCATCATCGTGCGCTCGCGCTCGATCGTCGGCTCGTTCGGCGCGGCGCTGCAAACGCTGTTCGGCGGGAACATCACGCTGTATACGTCGCTGTGCGAGAAGGCACGCCAGCAGGCCTTCGACAAGATGCTCGCCGATGCGCGCAAGCTCGGCGCGAACGCGATCGTCGCGATGCGCTACGACTCGACCGAGATCGGGACGGGCGTGACCGAAGTCATCTGCTACGGCACGGCCGTGCGCGTGATGCCGGACGCGTAACGCGCGACATCCGTCACGCGTCGCGTTCGAGCGACTTCATGTCGGTCAACTGGGGAAACAGCCGCATCCACGTGAGCGCGACGGCGATCGTCGCCGCGCCGCCGACGACGATCGCGGCCGGCGCGCCCCACCATGCGGCGGTCACGCCCGATTCGAATTCGCCGAGCTGGTTCGACGTGCCGATGAACAGCGAGTTGACCGCGCTCACGCGCCCGAGCATGTCGTCCGGCGTTCTCAACTGCACGAGCGACAGGCGCACGACGACGCTGACCACGTCCGATGCGCCGAGCGCCGCCAGCGCGACGAGCGATAGCGCGAAATGTCGCGACAGCCCGAACACGATCGTCGCGATGCCGAAGGCAATCACGCCGCCGAACATCGCGCGGCCGGGCCGCCCCTTCAACGGAAAACGCGTGAGCCACAGCGTGCCCGCGAGCGCGCCGACCGCGGGCGCGGCGCGTAACGCGCCGAGCCCCCACGGCCCCACCTGCAGGATGTCGCGCGCGTAGATCGGCAGCAGCGCGGTCGCGCCGCCGAACAGCACCGCGAACAGGTCGAGCGACAGCGCGCCGAGGATCGCCGGCTCGCGCCGGATGAACGCGATGCCCGAGAACACCGAGCGCAGCGTAACAGGCTCGCGCGCGGGCGGTGCGCTACGCAGCGGAATCGTGCCGCTCAGCATCGCCGCGATCGCGAACGCGACGACGCTCGTGCCGAACGCAACCGGTGCGCCGAGGCCGTACAGCAGCCCGCCGAATGCCGGCCCGAGAATCTGCGCGGCCTGGTTCGCGGACGTCGACAGCGCGGTCGCGCGCGGCAGGTCGCTGCGCGGCACGACGGCCGGCAGCAGCGACGACACCGACGGCGATTCGAACGCACGCGCGGTGCCGACGACCGCCGCGAGCGCATAGACACCCGATGCCGCCAGCCACCCTTGCGCCGCGCCGAGCAGGAACACGCCGGCGGCCAGCGCCTCGATGCTCTGGCAGATCGTCGCGATGCGCCGCCGGTCGTAACGGTCGGCCACCTGCCCGACGACGAGCGTCAGCGCGAACATCGGCACGAACTGCGCGAGGCCGACGAGGCCGAGCGCGAACGCACTGTGCGTGAGGGCATACACGTACCAGCCGATCGCGACCGACAGGATCTGGAACGCCAGCGACGACATCACGCGCGTCCCCCAGAAACGCTGGAACGGCGCGTGGCGAAACAGATTGGCGGGTAACGGCGACGGCGAGCTGGAATCGGGTAACGGGGCGGTCATCGGGGAAGCGTCATCGAAGGGCGGCCGCCGATCGACGAGACGATACGCGGCCAAACCGCGATGATATCGCCAACCGCCTGAACCCCGCCGGGGCTTCCCCGACGCGGGCGACGCCGGTCCGCATCACACTGCGCGGCACGGCATCGCACCGCATTGCAAAAAAAAGGCGCGAACCGCAGTTCGCGCCAAAGAGAGACCTCGCTGAAGACGTCGAAAACGCTACTACACCCCGCTCAGAACGAATGCCGCATGCCGATCCGCACGTCGGCCTGCGTCTGCGTCGTCGACGGCGTGAAGCTGTAGCCGATGACCGCATCGACGCCCTGCGACGCGCGCAGGTAATCGCCGGAGATGTACACGTCGGTGCGCTTCGACAGCAGGTAGTGCAGGCCGGCCGTGCCCTGGTTCCAGTGGTGGCCTTCGAAGCGCGTGTGCTGGTAGCCCGCGATGAAGCTCAGCGCCGGCGTGAACTGGTACAGGCCGCCGCCTTCATACACCTGCATGTGCGACGACTGGCCGAAGCCCTTGATCGTCGTGTACGAGAAGTTCGCGTCGAGCGACAGCTTGCCGATCGTGTAGCTCGTGCCGATGCCGAAGGTGCCCTGGCTGTCGACGTTCATCGCCGTGTCCGCGTACAGGTCGGTGCGTGCGCCGGTCGTCGGATCGACGGTGACGGTCTGCTGGCCGAGGAACGTATGCGTGCCGATCATCGCGTACGGGTCGAACCCGTAGATGCCGTTCGGGTTGTTCAGGCGCGTGTACGCGGCGCCGACCGAGAAGTCGCCGTGCGTGAAGCTCGCGCCCGCGCTCCATGCGCTGTTGCGGTGGAAGTTGCCGGCGACGTTGCCGAACGAGTACATCGCGCCGAACTTGAAGCCGCTCAGGTCGTTCGACAGGAATTTCACCGAGTTCGGCAGGCGGTCGCCGTTGAAGCGGTCGAAGTCGCCCTGGTGGATCGCATAGCCGCTGCCCCATGCCGAGATGTTGTAGATCGACACGAGCTCATTGGTGATGTCGAGCTGGTTGCCGAACGACAGCGTGCCCCAGTCGTTCTGCAGGCCGACGTAAGCCTGACGCCCGAACTCCGAACCGCCGAAGCCGAGTTGCCCGTTGCCGAGGTGGAAACCGCTCTCGAGCGTGAAGACCGCCTTCAGTCCACCGCCGAGATCTTCCGTGCCCTTCAGGCCGAAGCGGTTCCCGTATGCGACGCCGTCGTCGAACTTGACCACGTGCGAACCGCCCGTGTTGTTCACGTACGTGATGCCCGCGTCGAGAATCCCGTACAGCGTCACGCTGCTCTGCGCGTGACCGATGGCGGGAATACAGGCCGCGCATACCAGCGCAGCGGCTACGGCAACTTTCTTTTGCTTCATTCTCGCCCACCCTCCCTGAACCGTTCAATGGAAAGAACCGTGGCCTGACGCGTGCTGCAATACGCCGGCTGATTCGAATTCAGTACGTCCGATGGCTTCGGCATTTCTGTTTTCGCAATAACGCAGCCATTGGCGAAAAATACAAACCCATATTTCGGGTCACCCGTCTGAAGGCGACACCAAATAGTCTCGATGCGACTGGTCGGGAAAACACGGAGACGGGCGACCGGGTAAAAAACCGGCCGCCCGGAGGCAGGTCAGTGGCTGTCAAGCGCCGCGCGCACGGCCGGCAGCGCAGGGGTGCCGGACGCGGTGGTCACACCGTTCAGCCAGCCCTCGACGAGTGCGGGGTCGGCCTTCAGCACATGCTGCGCCGCGACCGCGGGCGACGATTTGTTGTCGAGCATGTCGGCGATCATCTTGTTCTCGACGTCGACGGAGAACGTCATCTGCCGGAACAGCCGCGCGAGGTTCGTGCACTGGCCGGCAAAGCCGGAGCGGGTCACGGTGTTGACCGTCGCGCCGCCGTAGTTCGGCCCGAAGTACGCGTCGCCGCCCGACAGGTAGGTCAGGTGGAACTTGGTGTTCATCAGGTGCGGCTCCCACGCGAGAAACACGATCCAGCGCTTGTCGCGGACCGCGCGCTCGACCTGCGTGAGCATCCCCGTCTCGCTCGATTCGACCAGCGACCAGTTCGCGGACCCAAGCGCATGATCGGACAGCATCCGCTTGATGTTCTGGTTCGCGGGCGCGCCGGGCTCGATACCGTAGATCTTGTCGTCGAAGCGGTCCGCGTAGCGCGCGAGATCGGCGAACGTGTGCACGCCGGCGGCCGCGACGTAGTCGGGCACCGCCAGCGTGAACTTCGCGCCGCTCAGGTTCGCGTGCAGCACGTCGATCGACTTCTCGTCGACGAACGGCTTCACGAGCGGCGCCTGTGCGGGCATCCAGTTGCCGAGGAACACGTCGACCTGCCCTTTCTTGAGCCCCTGATACGTGATCGGCACCGACAGGTTCGCGACGTCCTGCCGATAGCCGAGCGCCTTCAGCACGACGCCGGCCATCGCGTTGGTCGCGTCGATGTCGGTCCAGCCGGGCGCGGCCATCTTCACGTCGCGACACGTCTGCGGGTCGGCGGCGTGCGCGGGCTGGGTCGCCATCACGCATGCCGCCGCGGCGAATACCGCGCCGATGCTCCGGATTGCTGCATTGCACTGTCGTTTCATGATGAGTCTCCTCCGTCGTTCGTCAATGTCCGCGATGCGGACCATTCAGCGCCCGACGCGCGGAAAGCGCGCCATCGCTTCGAGCGTGTCGAGTTCGATGTGATTGCGCATGTAGCGCTGGGTCGCATCGGTGAACGGCTGCCAGTCCCACGCCTGGATGCGGCCCTGCGTCGTCGCGGCGTAATGGAACCGGCGTCGCCGCTGGCTGGCGCGCACCTGGGCGTCGAGCTCTGGCAGGTTCCAGCGCTGCGCGGCCTCGGCGCGGAATGCGGCGAGCAGGTCGGCCGCTTCGGGCGTTCCGGCCAGGTTGGTGCGCTCACGCGGATCGTCGGCGAGGTTGTAGAGCTGGTCGGGATCGGCCGGGCAATGCACGTACTTCCAGTCGCCGCGGCGGATCATCACGACCGGTGCGATCGCCCCTTCCGCGAGGTATTCGCCGAGCGCGACGTCGTGCGCAGGCGTGCCATGCAGATGCGGCACGAGGCTTGCGCCGTCGACCGGGTCGGGCCAGCCGCCGGCCGGCGCGGCGCCGGCCAGGTCGACGAGCGTCGGCAGCAGATCGACGTGCGACACGGGCCCGCGCACGCGCGCCGCATCGAAGCGGTTCGGCGCGTGGACGATCAGCGGCACGCGGCAGCCGCCTTCGAAGAACGTCATCTTGTACCAGAGCCCGCGCTCGCCGAGCATGTCGCCATGGTCGGACGTGACGATCACGATCGTGTCGTCGGCGAACCCGCATTGCTCGAGCGCGGCCAGCACGCTGCCGAACTGCGCGTCGACGTAGGACGTCGCGCCGTAGTACGCATGGCGTGCGGCGCGGATCTGCGCGTCGGTGGGCGGCGTGCGGTCGGTTTCGCTGACGAAGCGCAGCCGCTGCGAATGCGGGTCGCTCTCTGCCGCATCGAGCCGCACGGCCGGCATGTCGATGTCTTCGTCGCGGTACAGATCCCAGTATTCGCGCGTGATCGCATACGGATCGTGCGGATGCGTCAGCGACACGACCATGCAGAACGGCCGCTCGTCGTGCCCGGCCGCGCGCTCGCGCGCGACGTCGTACAGCTTCTGCTTCGCGGCGAACGTGACTTCGTCGTCGAAGTCGAGCTGGTTCGTGCGCACGCACGGGCCGGCCTCGAGCACCGAGCTCATGTTGTGATACCAGCTCGGCCGCTCGGTCGGCTGATCCCAGTCCGGCACCCAGCCGAAGTCCGCCGGATAGATGTCGGTCGTGAGCCGCTCCTCGAAGCCGTGCAGCTGGTCGGGGCCGCAGAAGTGCATCTTGCCGGACAGCATCGTCCGGTAGCCGCCCGCGCGCAGGTAGTGCGCGAACGTCAGCGTTTGCGCCGGTAATTCGGCGGCGTTATCGTAGGCACCGATACCCGACGGCAGCTTGCCGGTCAGCAACGAGAAGCGCGACGGCGCGCACAGCGGGCTCGCGCAGTATGCGGCGTCGAACACCACGCCTTGCGCGGCCAGGCGGTCGAGCGTCGGCGTGCGCGCGACGCGGTTGCCGTAGGCCGGCAACGCGAACGGCGTGAGCTGGTCGGCCATCAGGATCAGGATGTTGGGAGTCGGGTTCGTCATCGGCGGTCGTGGTGAAATCGGTGTTCGAACGGAACGGCGCGACGCTCGAACGGCGACGCAGCCGGCATGACGGACGCAGCGTGAAGAAAGTGCCGCGCGCACCGGCCGCGACTGGCTAGAATCGCGGAGGGCCTGGCACGGCGCCGTGCCGTCCGAAGCACTATCTCCCGCCCGAATTCTCGTGGGAAGGCGTCCTCCCCTTATGGGGCCATTAGAGAGACTTATGTCGAAACCCGAAGCGTTACCGTCGATGCAGGCGCTGCGCGCGTTCGAATCGGCCGCCCGTCTCGCGAGCTTCACGGCCGCCGCGCGCGAGCTGGGCTCGACGCAGCCGGCCGTGAGCCAGCAGGTGTTCCAGCTGGAGGCGGAGCTCGGCGTGCCGCTGTTCGAGCGCAGCCCGCGCGGCGTCACGCTGACGACCGACGGCCAGTGCCTGTACGAAGCGGTGCGGCACAGCCTCGACACGCTGCGCGGCGCCACCGCGACGCTGCGCGCGCGCCGCGAGCATGGCGCGCTCACGATCGTCACGGATTTCGGGTTCGCCACCTACTGGCTGATGCCACGCCTGGCCGGCCTGAAGCACGTGATGCCGGATGTCGACGTGCGGGTCGTCACGTCGCAGGACTACGACGCGCAGCGCGACCATGCCGACATCGCGATCCTGTTCGGCGACGGCCACTGGCCGTCGTGCACGGCCGCGCGACTCTTTCCGGAATCGGTCACGCCCGTCTGCTCGCCGGCGTTTCGCGCCGCGCACCCGCACGTCGCGCGGCCCGACCACCTGCATGCGCTGCCGCTGCTGCACGTGCAGCCGACCCGCCCCGAGCGCTGGCTGTCGTGGACCGGCTGGTTCGACGCGCACGGTCTCGATGCGCCGGCCGCCGCGCGCGGCGTGACGTTCAACAGCTATGCGCTGGTGATCCACGCGGCGCTGCTCGGCGAAGGCGTCGCGCTCGGCTGGTCGCCGCTCGTCGACGAGCTCGTCGCGTCCGGGCAACTGGTGAAACTCGTCGACGCGCCGGTCGTCACGTCGCGCGGCTACTTCCTCGTGCGGCCGCCGCAGCGGCCCGAGCCGGACGCGACCCACGTGTTCCGGCGCTGGCTGCTCGACGCGTGCGCGCCGGCGTGACGGGCCGCCCGGGGGCCTGAAAACCGCCGCCTCGCCGGCTGCGCGGCGTGCGCCCGTGCTGGCGTACCGATACCAGCCACACGGCGCGTTGGTTCTATCCGCGCAAAAATCGTCCTGATTTACTTGAGTCTCCCGCTACCCGCGTCGCGCGGCGCCCCGGTGCGCCGCCGCGCGGGTTCGCGCCCCATGACACCCGAGGAATCTCATGACTGCCGACCCACGCCCCGATCAATTCGTCCTGACGCTGTCGTGCCCGAGCGCGGCCGGTCAGGTCGCCGCCGTCGTCGGCTTTCTCGAACGCCATCGCTGCTACGTCGACGCGCTGAACGTGTTCGACGACGACCTCAGCAACCACTTCTTCGTGCGCTGCGTGTTTCATCCGACGGATGAGACGCTGCAGATCGACGCGCTGCGCCAGGAGTTCGAGCCGATCGCAGCCACGCTCGGCGGCGACGCCGAAGGTGCTGCGCAGTGGGCGATCCACGACGTGAACGCGCGCCCGAAGGTGCTGATCATGGTGTCGAAGCTCGAACACTGCCTCGCGGACCTGCTGTTCCGCTGGCGGATGGGCGAACTGAAGATGGACATCGTCGGCATCGTGTCGAACCATCCGGACTTCGAACCGCTCGCCGCGCAGCACGGGCTGCCGTTCCGGCACTTCCCGATCACGGCCGACACCAAGGCGCAGCAGGAAGCGCAGTGGCTCGACTTCTTCGAGTCGAGCGGCGCCGAACTCGTGATCCTCGCGCGCTACATGCAGGTGCTGTCGCAGGAAACGAGCGCGAAGCTCGCGAACCGCGCGATCAACATCCATCATTCGTTCCTGCCCGGCTTCAAGGGCGCGAAGCCGTATCACCAGGCGCATGCGCGCGGCGTGAAGCTGATCGGCGCGACCGCGCATTTCGTGACCGACGATCTCGACGAAGGCCCGATCATCGAACAGGTGGTCGAGCGGGTCGATCACGCGCTGCGTCCGGAGCAACTGCTCGCGGTGGGGCGTGACGTCGAATCCATCACGCTCGCGCGGGCGGTGAAGGCGTTCATCGAGCGGCGGGTGTTCCTGAACGGCGACCGGACGGTGGTGTTTCCGTAAACGGGCGACGCCGGCGGATGGATCTCGGCCGGGACGTTCCGCCACGCGTGGCAACGGGATCCGGCCGCTTGCCGGGCACGGGTTCGCGCGTGTCGCGCCCCGGCCCGTCAAGCACGGACGCGCGTCAGTATTTCGACGGATCGAATCCGGGAAACTGCTCGCGCGCTTCTTCGGGCGACAGGTAGTACACCCCGTGATCGAGCGCAATCGTCTTGATCAACTGGCCACAGGTACGGCATCGATGAAGTTCGGATTGCATCGTTTCGTTCACCGCGACCTCCGCGTAGTTCGACGTAGGTACGGGAAACTTCAGGCATTCGGGACACGACATTAATATCTCCTGACGGGAGTCCGGCTCCCGCCCGCGTCCCTCTCGAAGCATACCGATCCGGGTGGCGCCGGCTTGCCGCCCTCCGTCACGACAATGGCGCCGAGGACAACGGCGCCGGAACAGCGGCGGCATGCCAGGGCGGCATCGCCTTTACCCGAAGTGCCGCGCCGCGCAACGACCCCGTGTGCGGTTTCCGGGGTCCTCACGCGACGAGCAAGGGCTATGTGCTCACTTCACCCATGCCAGGTAATGCGACAACCAGATCGTGAGCCCCGCTGCGATCAGCGCCAGGTACGGCATCAGGTTCAGCCACATCGGGCGCTTCGGCACTTCGAGTTCCATGTCGCGCTGCATCTGCGCGGGGAAACGGCCGCGATCCTGCCAGTAGTGGCGGAACAGGAACACCGGCACGATCAGCAGCATCGCGATCAGCCCGTTGCGCAGCGTGCCTTCGCCCTGCAGGTTCGCACCCGCGCCGACGTAGACGAGGTTCGCATAGCCGCAGATCGAACCCGCGACGAGCAGCCACGTCGGGCAGCGGAACGGCCGATCCCAGTTGCCGCGATCCATCCGGTGGATCCAGCCCGACTGAAGATTCAGGAATACGAACAACATGTAGCAGACGTTCGAGATCGACAGCACCGTCATGTAGTCCGACATCATCAGCAACACGAGGTTGAAGCCGAGATCGGTCCACATCGCGCGCGTGGGCGAGCCGTGCTCGTTCACGTGCGACAGGTACTTCGGCAGCCAGCCGTCTACCGATGCCTGGTACAGCGTGCGCGACGAGCCCATCATCGACGTCATCACGATCAGCAGGATCGACAGCATCAGCATCACGACGACCGCATTCGCCACCCACGCGCCGCCGCCGACGATCTTCGCCATCGCGGCCGCGACACCGGTGCCGTCGCCGATCGACGGATCGAGCATCGCCTGCGTGCCGAGCGCACCCTGGAACGCCATCGGCACGAGCGTCATCACGACCAGACACAGCGCGCCCGACCAGAAGATCGCCTTCGCGGTGTCGCGGCGCGGATCGCGGAATTCGCGCGTGTAGCAGACGGCCGTCTCGAAGCCGTACGACGCCCAGCCCGCCATGAACATCGCGCCGAGCGCCATCGTGACACCCTGCCCGTTCCACGAGCCGAACGTCGCGGTCGTGAGATTGCCGTGCGCGTCGTGACCGAGCGGCAGCAGCGGGAGCAGGTTCGACATCGGCACATCACCGGTGATGAACGGAACGATGCCGACGATCAGCAACGGCGTGAGCGATGCAATGCCGAGAATGCGCTGCGTACGTGCAGCCTTCGACGCACCGCTGTGCTGAAGCTTGAACGTGATGAGAAGCAGAATCGTCGCGATGATGAACGTCGCGTTGATTCGCAAGGACAGACCCGGCTTGATGAAACCGAGATCCGCAATCTTGAACTGCCAGTGCAGCACCGCCGCATTGGCGGGAAAGAGACTCGTGAGCGCATAGCTCGCGGCGAGGCCGCAACCGAGCGCGAGCATCGGCGACCACGCGAGCCAGTTGCACCACACGGAAACCGGGGCAATCAGCTTGCTGTAACGGACCCAGCCGATCGCGCCATACACCGACGCGCCGCCCGATTTATGGGGAAATAGTCCCGATATTTCCGCATAAGTCGCGCTCTGGATCAGCCCCATCGTGATCGCGGCGATCCAGATCGCCCACGCAGGCTGGCCGATCGTCGCACAGACTCCGCCGATCGTGAACAGCACGCCAGCCGGCACGCCGCTCGTCACCCAAAATGCATCCTTCCAAGTCAGGCCACGATGCAGCGTGTGGCCCGTCGAATCATGTGAGATGGTAGTTCCAACATCACTGGTGCGGTTCGCACGCAGTCCTGCCTGACTCATCCAATTCCTCCTGTGATGACTCCGCACAAGGGCCGTAGTGTAACAACTTACGCGCTTTTTTGCAGAATCAGTAAAAGAAAACCGGGATATGCACGCATCGAATCACGATTGTTTCGGATTCCTGCGTGCTACTCCCGGCATGTTGTTATGGTGTTGTGTGTGGCGAATCGCCGCGGGCTTATTGCGCGCCGTCAGTCCACGAATTCACGCGGTCCGCATGCGCTGCAATCCATGCATCGGCGGCCGCTTCCGGCTTCGAACCGTTCTGGATCGCGAGCATCACGCTGTCGATTTCGCCCGGCTTCCACTGGAATTTCTTCAGGAACGCGACGACCGGCTTCGCCTTCGTTTCGAGCTGCGGATTCACGACGTTGTCGACGTGTTCCGCGCCGCCGAACACCTTCTTCGGATCCTCGAGGAAACGCAGCTTCCACTTCGCGAACATCCAGTGCGGCGCCCAGCCGGTCACGATCACCGGCTTGTTCGAGCCGACGGAGCGCGCCAGCTCGGCCGTCATCGCACCGCCCGAACTCGGCATCAGCGTGTAGTTCAGGCCGTAGCTCTTGATCGCATCGTCGGTCTTGCGCATCACGCCCGCGCCCGCGTCGATGCCGACGATGCGGCCGCCAAAGTCACTCTTCTCCGCGTTCAGATCGTCGATGCTCTTCGCCTTCACGTAATCGGGAACGATCAGGCCGATCTTCGCGTCGGGAAAGTTCGCGCCGAGGTCGACGACCTTCGCCTTGTATTCGCCCCAGTACGAGCCGTGCGTGACGGGCAACCATGCGGACAGCGTCGCATCGAGGTCGCCGCGTGCCACGCCCTGCCACATGATCCCGGCCGCGACCGGCACGAGCTGGACCTGGTAGCCGAGCTTCTTCTCGATCACGCGCGCGGCGACGTTCGACGTCGCGACGCTGTCGTCCCAGCCTTCGACGTAGCCGATCTTCAACGTCGGTTTCGTGTCGGCGAGCGCCGACGCGCTCAGTGCCACCATCGCCGACAGTGCGCCGGTCCACAACAGTTTTCCGAACAGCTTCATGGTCGATCTCCTTGATATGCGCACACCGCGCGTTGTCTCTCTAGGTTCTTCAACCACAATTCGGCGATCCGGCCGGTTTGCGACGGATGCTTGTCCGGAGGCGACGCCTCCGGACCGACCGATAGCTTCTTTTACTTGTCGACCACGAGATCCGACAGCGGCTTGCTGCAGCACAGCAGCACCATGCCCTGGTCGATCTCGCGCTGGCGAATGCCGCCGTTGTGCTTCATCTCCACTTGCCCCGACACGAGCTTCACCTTGCAGGTGCCGCACATGCCCTGCGTGCACGAAGCGGGAAGCCGCACGCCCGACTGGCGCGCCGCGTCGAGCACGTGCTGCCCGGAGCCGCACGAGATCTCGCGATTGCTCTTCGCGAAGCTGACCGTGTACTGCTTGGTCGCAACGTCGACGCCGTCGGCTGCCGGCACGAGTTCGGCGAGCACTTCGTCGCTCGCGGTCTGCGCGAGCGTTTCGAACGAGAAGCTTTCCTCGTGATACTGCTTCTGATCGAAACCGGCCTCTTCGAGCAGGTCGCGCACGGCCTTCATGTACGGCGCGGGGCCGCACGTGAAGATCTCGCGCTCCATGAAGTCGGGGGCGATCAGCTTGAGCAGCGGCAGCGTCAGGAAGCCCGTGACGCCCGGCCAGTTGGTGCGCGCACCGACGCGCTCGACGACGAACGACGTGCGGAAGTTCGTATGGTTCGATGCGATCAGATCGAGTTCGCGCGCGAAGATGATGTCGTCCGGCGTGCGTGCGCTGTGCACGAACAGGATGTCGCGATCCTCGGCGAGATCATGGTGCGCGCGGCTCATCGACATCAGCGGCGTGACACCCGAGCCGGCCGACAGGAACAGGTACTTGCGCGCCGGATGCCGTGCGCACGTGAATTCGCCGGCCGGGCCCAGCACGCGAACCGACGCGCCCGGTTGCAGGTTGTCGTGCAGCCAGTTCGACACCTTGCCGCCCGGCACGCGCTTGACCGTGATCGAGATCGTGTGCGGCCGCGCCGGCGACGACGAGATCGTGTAGCACCGGTTGATCGTCTCGCCTTCGATATCGAGCTCGAGCGTAATGAACTGCCCGGGTTCGAACGAGAACGCACGGCCTTGCGGCGAACGGAAGAAGAAACTCTTCACGTCGTGGGTTTCCTGCCGCACGTGGCAGCACACCAGCGTTTCCTCGACGTCGCTCGTCCAGCGCTCGGGAAGGGCACTCCAGAAAGCCGGGTGCGTTACCCGGCTGTCTGCCGGCTCGAAATTGGCCGCATCTCGCATCATGTCTAACTCCGCTTGCTGTTCCGCTGACGACTACGCGCCGGTTTTTTCGGCGAGCCGGCCGATGTACCAGGCCGAGAATTTTTCGACGAGACCTTCCGTGAACGGCGAGTACGGACCCGGCTCGTATGCGCTGCTGGTCGCGCCGCGCTGCGAGAATTCGACGAGCGCGCGATCCTGGTCGTTGGTCGCGTTCCACACGGCCGTGAGGTTCTTCACGTCGTAGTCGATACCTTCCTTCGCGTCCTTGCTCACGAGCCACTTGGTGCGCACGAGCGTCTTGCCGGCCGACAGCGGAATCACCGAGAACGTCACGATGTGATCGCTCATGAAGTGGTGCCACGAGTTCGGCTGGGTCCAGAACGACAGGCCGCCGAGGTCGGCCTGGTCGAACTGGCCGAGCAGCTTCTTCGACGCGACCTTCGCATCGAGCGTCTGCGATTCGCCATGGCGATCGAGCGGCAGGCGCTGCGTGCGGAAACCCGTCACGTCGGCCAGCTTCTCGATTTCGGCGGACGGCAGGCCCATCTCGGCCCACTCCTGGCCGCGACGCACGCAGGTTTCCGCGAATGCGTCCATGCCTTCGGCGTTCGCGTCCGAGCGCTGGTAGCCGAAGCCGTATTCGTACAGCGAGATCGTCAGCTCCGGATGGTTCGCGACGCAGTGATAGCACTCGCGGTTGTTCTCCATCGTGAGCTTCCAGTTGCCTTCCTCGATGATGTCGATCTGTGCAGCGATCTTCGTGTTCGGCAGATCGTGCGGCAGCAGGTACGGCTCCATCTCGGCGCGCAGCTGCGCGAAGTCGACGGGCGGCTCGTCGGCGAGGCACACGAAGATCAGGCCCGCCAGATTCTGCACGTGCACCGACTTCAGGCTGTGCTTGCAACGGTCGAACTTCTCGCCCATGTGCTCCGCGAACATCAGCTGACCCGTCAGGTTGTAGGTCCAGCTGTGGTACGGGCACACGATGTTGCCGACCGAGCCTTTGTCCTCGTTGCACAGACGCGCGCCGCGGTGGCGGCACACGTTGTGGAACGCGCGGATTTCCATGTCGTCGTCGCGCACGATCAGGATCGAGTCGCTGCCCAGCTCCACGGTCACGTAGTCGCCCGGCTCGGGAATGTCCGGTTCGACCGCCACCTGGATCCAGTGCTGGCGGAAAATCGCCTCCATGTCGAGGGCGAAAATTTCCTCGCTCGTGTAGAACGGCGCCTCGAGGCTGTAGCCTTCCTTGCGTCGCTCGATCAGTGCGCGAATGTCTGCCGATACTTTCATCGTTTGCTCCGGATTCCTTGCATCCCTGGGTGGTTGCCGACAGGCATCAAAATTCAGTAGTCGATGAGTTGATGCTCGCGCAAATACGCGAGGATCACTTGTGCTTTTTCGACTGAACTCCCTTCATTTACGACGTTGCCGCCGCGGCTTTCGGTCGTCGTCGCGGACAGCATCCGCGCATGCCCGGAGCGCTTCTCGGCAGCCACGAGCTTTACGGGTTTACGCTCGATCGGACCGACCCGCCACGCACCGGCATCGGCATCCGCGCCGGTCGCCGTGAGCGCCGGACGGATCGCGCCGGCCCGCAGCCGCGCATACGCATAGCGCGGCTGCGCGTTGGCGAGCGGATGCACCGCGACGACGGCCGGCAGCGCCGCGTCGACGCGGCGCCGCAGCCCTTTCGGCAGGAACTGCCGCACGGTCGCGCGGCCGCCTTCGACCGTCACGTCGACGGCCGAGCCGACGAGCGGATAGCCGAGCGTCGCGGCGACGCGATACGGCAGCATCCCGGTGTCGTACGCGCCCTCGGCGCGGGTGCCGGTCAGCACGAGGTCGTAATCTTCGACCCGCGCGGCGAGCGCATGCACGGCATCGTCGCTGTCGCGACAGGCCAGCACTTCGACCTGCCTTGCACCGAGCGCGAGATATTCAGCAAGCGCTTCATTCGCGGGGTCGCCCGCATGGATCACATCGAGCTGCGCATGATGCTTCTCCGCGAGCTGGCGGCCGACTTCGAGCGCGGCCGCGTCGTTGCGGCTGTAGCGCGCGGCGCCGCTGACGGGGTGTCGGCCCACGGACACGAGCACCGCGATGCGTTGCAACTGGCGGGGGGCGTTCATGCTGCGACTCCTTCCGTTTCACGGCTGCCGACCGCGGCCGGCGATTGCCCGCGCGACGCGCGCGCGGCCTGCACCTGTTCGATCAGCGCGGCGATGGTCGCCTGCGCGTCGCCCACCACCGTCAGGTTCGCGCGCTTCGCGATCGGCGCGCTGCCGTCGAGGTTCACGGCGATCACGTGGCGGCAGTCCTTGATCCCCTGCAGATGCTGCACCGCGCCGGAGATGCCGAACGCGATGTACACGCTCGCCTCGACCGTCTTGCCGGTCGCCCCCACCTGCTTGTCCCGCGTGAAATGACCGTTGTCGACCGCGACGCGGCTCGCGCCGATCGCCGCGCCGAACGCACCGGCCAGCCGCTCGAACGCGCCGATGTCGGCCACGCCGTTGCCGGCCGACACGATGAAGTCGGCTTCCTCGAGCGCGACCTGCGCCGCGTCGATTTCCTCGAGGCCGAGATCGCGGTACGTCTGCGGCGCGTCGCCGGCCGGGCGGATGAAGTCGGCGGCCAGGCGCTCGCCCGCGCCGACGAACGGCAGTTTCGCTTCGACCGCGTTCTGCGCGAGCAGGATCACGTCGGGCAGCCCGCGCGTCGCGAACGCCCGCCCGGCCTGCGCATACGCGCCCACATGCTTCGCGTCGATCTCGACCACGTGGGTCGCGACGCTCGCGCCGGCGGCCGCCGCGTAACGCCGGCCGAGATCGCCGTCGCCGGTCGCGTTGTCGGGCACGAACACGTGCTTCGGCGCGAGTGCCGTCGCGCATGCCAGCAACGCTTGCAATTCGCTTTCAGGCGCAAACGCGCGACGGTCGAAGTCGGCCAGCTCGATCAGCTTGTCGACGCCGAGCTCCGCGGCGTCGTCCTTCAGTTCGCCGAACGCCAGCAATGCGACTTCCGTCTGCGCGTCGGCGAGCACCGCGGCGGCGGCGATCGCCTGCCGCGTGTGATCGTCGAGCGCGCCGCGCTCGGTGTGCGCGACCACCAGCATCACGTGCTTCGGATCCTGCACCGCGCGGCGCGGCTTCGCCGCCGCGCCGTGACCGTGCGCGGACCACTGCGCGGCGTTCGCATCGGCGCTGCCTTCCTCGCCGAGCGTGATGCGCTTCAGGCCCTCGGCCGTGATGATGAACGGCCGGCGCGGATCGATTCGTTTGATCGTGTTCATCGATTCACTCCAGCGAAGCGGCAACGAGTTCGGCCACGTCGAGCACGTCGGGGCGCGGGCCCACGACGCCTTCGAGCATCGCCGTGCAGTTCGGGCAACCGACCGCGACCACGTCCGCGCCGATCTCGCGCGCGTCGGCGATACGGATGTCGGGAATCCGCTGCTTGCCCGGGATGTCGGTCAGCGGCGCACCGCCGCCACCGCCGCAGCAGCGGCCGCGCATGCCGTTGCGCTCCATCTCGACGACCTGGATGCCGATCTTCTTCAGCAGCTTGCGCGGCGATTCCGTTTCGCCGTTGTAGCGGCCGAGGTAGCACGGGTCGTGATACGTGGTGCGCTTCTCGCGCAGCGCGTCGACGGCTTTCGGTGCGATCTTGCCGCTGTCGGCCAGCTCCGCCATGTAGGTCGTGTGATGCTTGACCGTCACGCGCAGCCCGAGCGCGCGGTATTCGTTGCGCAGGCTGTGCATCACGTGCGGGTCGGCCGTCACGATCTGCTTGTACGACAGCGGGCCGAGCGTCGCGATCAGGCGCTTCGCCATCTGCTGGAACGTCGCTTCGTCGCCGAGGCGGCGGGCCACGTCGCCGGTATCGGTCTCGGCCCCGCCGAGCACCGCGTAGTCGACGCCGGCCTTGTTCAGCACCGTGACGAACGCACGCAGCGTGCGCTGGTAGCGCATGTCGAACGCGCCTTCGCCTGCGACGAACAGCACGTCGACCGGCTTGCCGGCTTGCGCGACGGGTGCGTTCAGGTCGACCGACCAGTCATAGCGCGCGGTCGTGTCGTAGCCGCCCATCGTGCCGGTCTCGCGCAGATTCGCCAGCACTTCCTGGCCCTTGCCCGGCACCGTGCCGTGCACCAGCGTGCGGTTGCGGCGCATGTCGACGATCGCGTCGACGTGCTCGATCAGCATCGGGCATTCCTGCACGCACGCACGGCAGGTCGTGCACGACCACAAGGTCTGCTCTTCGATCAGGCCGGACACGATCGGGCCGTTCGGCTCGCCGCGATGCTGGCCGACCGCGAGGCCCGGCGTCGGGCTGCCGGCGTACGCGGCATCGGTGCCGCCCGCCATCCCGACGACGAGATCCTGGATCAGTTTCTTCGGGTTCAGCGGCTGGCCCGACGCGAACGCGGGGCACGCGGCTTCGCACTTGCCGCACTGCACGCAGGCGTCGAAGCTCAGCAGCTGGTTCCAGCGGAATTCGACCGGCTTCGCGACGCCGTACTCCTCGTGCGCGATGTCCGGCAGCTTCAGCGCGGTCGGCGGCGTGGCCGTGCCGTTACCCGTGAACGCATCGCGGGTCGCCGCGAAACGCTCCTGGCGCGGGTGGAACGCGAGATGCAGCAGGCCGGCGATCGCATGCTTCATCGGGCCGCCCTTCGCGGCACCGACGGTCATCGTGAATGCGCCCGCGCCGATCAGCAGCGCGCAGAGCACCGCGAACGCACCCGACATCGCACGCGTCGGCACCACCATGAACAGCACGAGGCCGAGCGCGAACGAACCGAGCAGCCACGGCAGCGCATTCCACGGGCCGCGCGACAGGCGTGCGGGCACGTCCTTCGCCGCACGGCGGCGCCACACGAACACCACGCCGACGAGCATCGCGAGCGCCGCGAGGAAGATCAGCTTGTCGAGCCACGGCGAGTAGATCGCGAGGCCGTAGTTGACGAACACCAGCGCGAGCGCGGCGATCGCGCCGCCCGCGGTCGCCACGTGGGTCTTCGCGATGTACGGATCGCGGGCCACCACGTGGTGCAGGTCGACGAAGTAGCGTTTCGGAATCGCGAACAGGTTCGCGACACCGAACGAGCCGGGTGCAGTGGCGCGCCCGAGACGCCAGTAGGACGAGCGCTTCGCGACCGCGAACGCGAGCCCCGCCACCGACAGCCACAGCAGCGCGGTAATGAGGAAAGCCGGATTCATCTTTAGAAATCCTTCACGAGACGCAGCGAGTCGTAGATCGCACCGTGGACGTTGTGCATCGAGATGCAGTCGCCGACACGGAACAGCAGGAAGCGGCCGTTGCCGAGTTCTTCCGACAGGCACGGCTGCGGCTCGGCCGCAAACAGCGTGTGCGGATCGATCTGGCCGCGGTTCACCGATTCAGGCTTGAGCTTCCAGTACAGCGCGTCGTTCGGCGACGAACCGTTCTCGATCACGACCTGGTCGACCGCACGTTCTTCCAGCTCCTCGGTGTATTCGTTGCGCAGCACGGCGATCTTCTTGCCGTCCTCCTCGTACACGCGGTCGAGCATGGTGTTCGGCGTCGGGATCACGCCGAGTGCGTACAGGCGGCGGTAGAAGATCGGGAACGTCGTGCCGCCGCAATCGTCGGCCACCTTCACGTCGGGCGTCACGACCTCGACCTTCGAGCCGCGGCTCGCCATGAAGTCGGCCACGCCGGCGCCCGCATGGGTGCTCACGCCGTCGAACAGCAGCACGTTCTGCTTCGGCTCGACCTTGCCGGTCAGGATGTCCCACGAGCTGACGGCGAGACCTTCTTCCACGCCCCAGCCGGGCACCTGCCACGTGAAGCTCGACCCGCCGGTGGCGAGCACGACGATGTCCGGCTTCTCGGCCATGATCATCTTCTCGTCGGCCGCGACGCCGAGGCGGCGATCGACGCCCAGGCGCTTGGTTTCCATGTCGAACCAGCGGATGATCCCCGACATCTGTTCGCGCTGCGGCGCCTTCGCGGCGATCATCACCTGACCGCCCACTTCCGCATTCTTTTCGAACAGCACCACGTCGTGGCCGCGCAGCTTCGCGACGCGGGCCGCCTCGAGCCCTGCGGGGCCCGCGCCGACCACCACCACCTTGCGCTTCGGACCGCGCGACTTCTCGATGATGTGCGGCATCGTCGCTTCGCGCGACGTGGCCGCGTTCTGGATGCACAGCACGTCGAGGCCGTTGTACTGGCGGTCGATGCAGTAGTTCGCGCCGACGCACTGCTTGATTTCGTCTTCGCGGCCGTCGCGGATCTTGATCACCATGTGCGGATCGGCGATCTGCGCGCGCGTCATGCCGACCAGGTCGATCATGCCGTTCGCGAGCAGGCGCTCGGCCTGGCCCGCATCGCGGATGCTCTGCGCATGCATCACCGGGATCTTCACCACCGACTTGATGCCGGCCGCGAGGTGCACGAACGGCTCCGGCGGCAGCGCCATCGGCGGCATGCAGTTGGCGATCGTGTTGTGGGTGTCGCCACCCGAGCCGACCACGCTCAGGTAGTCGACCAGGCCCGTTTCCGACATCGCCTGCGCGATTTCCTTCAGCGCTTCGTGGTCGAGGCCGTCTTCGTGGAATTCGTCGCCGCACATCCGCAGGCCGACGCAGAAGTCCTTGCCGACCGCCTCGCGCACGGCCGTCAGCACCTCGATGCCGAAGCGCAGACGGTTCTCGAGGCTGCCGCCCCATTCGTCGGTACGATGATTCGAACGCTTGCTCCAGAACTGGTCGATCAGGTGCTGGTGGGCGGCGGAGATTTCGATGCCGTCCATGCCGGCCGCCTTCACACGCTTCGCGGCGGCCGCGAAGTCGCTGATGATGCGGCGGATTTCCTCGATCTCGATGATCTTCGCGTTGCCGCGGTGCACCGGCTCGCGCACGCCCGACGGCGACATCAGGTGCGGCCAGTGCTCGCCGTGGAAGGACGAGCGGCGGCCCATGTGCGTCGCCTGAATCATGATCTTCGCGCCGTGCTTGTGCATCGCATCGGCCAGGCGCGTGAGCGGGTCGATGATCTTGTCGTTCGACAGGTTCACCGACTTCCACCAGCCCTGCGGGCTGTCGATCGACACGGGGCTCGAGCCGCCGCAGATCGCCAGGCCGACGCCACCCTTCGCCTTCTCTTCGTAGTAGCGGATATAGCGGTCGCCCGGCAGGCCGCCCGGCTCGGCATACACCTCCGCGTGCGCGGTGCTGACGATCCGGTTGCGCAGCGTCAACTGGTTCAGCTGCATGGGTTTGAACAGGTGGGGATAACGCATCGCAGGCGACCTCTGGCGTTCGAATGTCTCGTGTTGCGGGTGTTGTTGTGTTGCTGTGTCGTGACGTCAGTGCATCAGTGCGCGATCGGCGACACTTCGAAGACGCAGTGATCGTGGTGCTCGGCCGCACACTGCACTTCCTTCGACCGCGAGCGCGGCGCGCCCTTGCCTTCCGGCGTCGTGTCGTTGACCCAGTCCATCGCGCCGGCGAACCAGCCCGCGAACATGTAGCAGAGCTTGCCTTCCTTGCCCGGCTGCTGGAGCACGAACGACGAGTGGCGCAGTTCGATCCGTGCGTGCGCGCTGGCCGGATCGGCCTCGATGATCGAGAACAGGCCCCAGCCGCGCTGCGACAGGCGCTTCAGGTAGTGCTCGAACACGGCCATGCCGGTCAGGCCGTGCTGCTTCGCTTCCTTGTCGCACCAGTGATACGCCGACTTGTAGCCGGCCTTGTAGAGGATCTCGGCATACGCTTCGACGCCGAGCGCTTCCTCGACGGCGACGTGGTTGTTCGTGAAGAAGTGACGCGGCACGTACAGCATCGGCAGCGCGTCGGTGGTCCAGACGCCGGTATCGGGATCGACGTTGATCGGCAGTTGCGGTTGCATCGTTGTAGCTCCGTGAGGAAAGTGGCCGCGCGGCTCAGGCGCAGGCGCGACATCGTCCGCGTGCCCGCGCGGCAAGCGCGGGCACGTCCCGATTGTTCTCGTGTTGAATGCGGGTGGCGGTTCGGCTCGGCGGGCGCTTATGCGCCCCACACGTCCTTGAACACGCGCACCCAGTTCTCGCCCATGATCTTGCGGATGCGCGACTCCTTCCAGCCGTGGCGTTCCATCGCCGCGGTCAGGTTCGGGAATTCGCCGATCGTGCGGATGCCGTCCGGGTTGATCACCTTGCCGAAGTTCGTCAGCTGGCGATAGCGGCCCTTGTCATGCGTCAGCATGTCGAAGAATTCCTTCGCGAAATCCTGCGTGAAGTCCGTGCCGATGCCGACCGCGTCTTCGCCGATCAGGTTCACGACGTAGTCGATCGCCTCGATGTAGTCGTCGATGTTCGCTTCGATCCCGCGCTTCAGGAACGGCGCGAACATCGTCACGCCGACGAAGCCGCCGGCGTCGGCGATTTCCTTCAGCTGGACGTCGCTCTTGTTGCGCGGATGTTCCTTCAGGCCCGACGGCAGGCAGTGCGAGTAGCACACCGGCTTCTTCGAGAACGCGATCGCTTCGGACGACGTGTTGCCGCCCACGTGCGACAGGTCGACCATGATGCCGACGCGGTTCATCTCGGTGATCACTTCGCGGCCGAAATCCGACAGGCCGCCGTCGCGCTCGTAGCAGCCCGTGCCGACCAGGTTCTGCGTGTTGTAGCAAAGCTGCACGACGCGCACGCCCATGTCGGCGAACGCCTCGATGTAGCCGAGGTTGTCCTCGAACGCATGCGCGTTCTGGAAGCCGAGGATGACGCCGGTCTTGCCTTCCTTCTTCGCGCGGAAGATGTCGTCCGTCGTGCGCACCAGCGTCAGCAGTTCGCCGTTGTCGCGGATCTTCTTCTTCATCACGCCGATGTTGTCGACGGTCTTGGCGAAGTTCTCCCACACCGACACCGTGCAGTTCGCGGCCGTGATGCCGCCCTTGCGCATGTCTTCGAACACCGGCTTCTCGAACTTCGAAATGTTCAGTCCGTCGATGATGATGCTGTCCTGATGCAGCGTGCTCATATCTGCCTCTCGCTCCAGTCTCTGTATTGGTGGGGATCGTCGATCAGTAAATCGGGAAGCGCTCGCAAAGCGCGAAAATCTCTCGGCGCACGCGCTGTTCGGTCGCGTGGTCGCCTTCCGGGTTCGCGCGCAGCGCGTCGAACACTTCGAGAATCAGGCGGCCGACTTCGCGGAACTCCGCGACGCCGAAGCCGCGCGTCGTGCCGGCCGGCGTGCCGAGGCGGATGCCCGACGTGACGGTCGGCTTCTCGGTGTCGAACGGAATGCCGTTCTTGTTGCAGGTGATGCCCGCACGCTCCAGCGCCTGTTCGACCGGCGCGCCCTTCAGGCCCTTCGGGCGCAGGTCGACCAGCAGCAGGTGGTTGTCGGTGCCGCCGGTGACGAGATCCACGCCACCCGCCTTCAGCACTTCGCCGAGCGCCTGCGCGTTCGCGAGCACGTTGTCGATGTAGGTCTTGAAGTCCGCATGCAGCACTTCGCCGAACGCGACGGCCTTGCCGGCGATCACGTGCATCAGCGGGCCGCCTTGCAGGCCGGGGAACACGGCCGAGTTGATCTTCTTCGCGATCTCTTCGTCGTTGGTCAGCACGAAGCCGCCGCGCGGGCCGCGCAGCGTTTTGTGCGTGGTGGACGTGACGACGTGCGCGTGCTCGACCGGGTTCGCATGGCGGCCCGCGGCGATCACGCCGGCGATGTGCGCCATGTCGACCATCAGCTTCGCGCCGACGCTGTCGGCGATCGCACGGAAACGTGCGAAGTCGAGTGCGCGCGGGTACGCCGAGAAACCGGCGATGATCAGGTTCGGCTTGTGTTCGTGCGCCAGCGCTTCAACCTGGTCGTAGTCGATGCGCATCGTGTCGCGGTTCACGCCGTACTGAACCGCGTTGAACCACTTGCCCGACAGCGCCGGCTTCGCGCCGTGCGTCAGGTGGCCGCCGGCGTCCAGCGACATGCCCAGCACCGTGTCGCCCGGCTTGGCCAGCGCGAGCATCACCGAGCCGTTCGCCTGCGCGCCCGAGTGCGGCTGCACGTTCGCGTAGCCGGCGTTGAAGATCTGCTTCACGCGCTCGATCGCCAGCGCCTCCACCTCGTCCGCGAATTCGCAGCCGCCGTAGTAACGCTTGCCCGGATAGCCTTCCGCATACTTGTTGGTCAGCACCGAACCCTGCGCTTCCAGCACCGCGCGCGACACGATGTTTTCCGACGCGATCAGCTCGACTTGCGACTGCTGGCGCTCGAGCTCCTTGAGGATGGCGCTGCGCACCGGCGCGTCACGCTCGGCAAGAGGCTGCGAGAAGAAAGGCTGGGTGTTCGACATAGTGCGTCCGTGACAAGAATAAAGGGCGGAAAACCGAAGCTCGAGGCCCGCCGTACCTGGGTTTCCAGTGCTTCCAGAGCAAGGCTGCCGACGGCTCTATTCTTGTCGTTCGGATTTTCGACGGATTGATGAATTTAGACGCGTTCTTTGCCTTTTCCGCCATGCACGTCCGTTTTGTACAAGTGACCGCTCGTGCTTTTTCGGATGACCAAATGAACCGGCCCTCGCAGTTCACCTATGGACACGCACTTCGTCAGTGCCTGTGCCGCTCGTCCGGGGTGCGGCGCGGCCCGTTTACGGTGCAGTGCAGCATCGGCCTGACGCCCATACAACGTATGGAGCTAGGGTTTAGCCGTATGGCACGCTTGTTGCGCTCGCTCACACAATACGGCAGCCCGATCCGTGCCTCGGGCCAAAAGCTATTAGAGATTCAAGGAACGCTCCCCATGTCGCCCGACCGCACAGCGTCGCTGTCCCACTTCGCGTTCATGCCCTTACCGAATTTCACGATGATCGCGTTCACCAATGCGATCGAGGTGCTTCGGATGGCGAACTACCTGAGCGGACAGCCGCTCTACCGCTGGTCCGTGATCAGCCCGGACGGCGGCCCGGTGACGGCGAGCAACGGTCTCACGGTCGACACGGGGCCGGCCGAATGCGTCGGGCAGCCGGATATCGTGTTCGTGTGCGGCGGCGTGGACGTGCAGCGCGCGACGACGCCCGCCCACCTGTCGACCCTGCGCCGTTTCGCGCGCCAGGGTTTGCCGCTCGGCAGCCTGTGCACGGGCACCTATGCGCTTGCGAAGTCGGGGCTGCTCGCGGGCTACGCGTGCGCGATCCACTGGGAAAACATGTCAGCGCTGAAGGAAGAGTTTCCGGACACGCGCTTCCTGAAGGAACTGTTCGTGGTCGATCGCGACCGCATCACGTGCACGGGCGGCGTCGCGCCGCTCGACATGATGCTGAACCTGATCGCCGCGCGCGTGGGCACCGCGCGCGTCACGCAGATCGCCGAGCAGTTCATCGTCGAACACGTGCGCGACACGAGCGCGCAGCAACGGATGCCGCTCGTCGCGCGTCTGGGCTCGGCGAACAAGTCGCTGTTCGAAGTGATCTCGCTGATGGAGAACAACATCGAGGAGCCGCTGTCGCGCGAGGAACTCGCGCGGCTGGCGAACATGTCGCAGCGCCAGTTGCAGCGACTGTTCCGCGAGCATCTCGGGATGACGCCCACGCACTATTACCTGACGCTGCGGCTACGCCGCGCGCGCGAACTGCTGCTGCAGACCGACATGTCGATCATGCACATCACGATGGCGTGCGGGTTCCAGTCGGCGTGCCACTTCAGCAAGAGCTATCGCGATGCGTTCGGCGTTGCGCCGACGCGTGAACGTCGCAAGCAGGTCGCTCCGCTCGCGCCGGGGGCGGCCGGCACGGGGGCGGCGTTTCCGGCGCATGTGATTCATGCGTGAAGTGCGGGTGGTGCGATAAAAGAAAGCGGCCTTCATGAAGGTCGCTTTTCGTTTGTGCCTACGATCCCCACACCTGCATTTCGTTGAGCGAATCCCCCGCCGTGTCGCGCGCTTCTTGCCGGGCGTCCCGCACGTAACGCCCCCTGCGCGTCCAGGTTCGGCAACGTCACGTAACCGCACGCCGCGTGAGTGCGCATACGCGTCATTGACGGCGAGCCGCGGCGTCCAACCGCGCCGATTCATTTTTCTAAACCAGCCCTCACAAAACCGGGTTTGCGTCGCGACGCGCGCGTGACGTTCAATGGGTTGCCCGACCCATTGAGCGGAGTTCGTCGATGAATGCACTACAGCTCGTGACCCTGGCAGCCATCTGGGGCGCGTCGTTTCTGTTCATGCGCGTGGGCGCGCCGTCGTTCGGCGCCGTGCCGCTGATCGCACTGCGGGTGTCGATCGCCGCCGTGCTGTTGCTGCCGGTATTGCGCAGCGCGGATGCGCGACGCGAATTCCGCGCGCATGCGGCGCCGCTGTTCATCGTCGGCATCGCCAACTCGGCGCTGCCGTTCTGCCTGCTGACCTATGCGGCGCTGTTCGTCTCCGCCGGCACCGATTCGATCCTGAACGCCACGACCCCGTTGTGGACCGCGCTCGTTGCATACGTGTGGCTGCGCGCGCCGCTGACGAAGCCGCAGGCAATCGGTCTCGCGGTCGGCTTCGCCGGCGTCGTCGTGCTGGCCGGCTCCGCGATCGGCGCCGGCACGCCCGGCGCCCCGCGCGCGATCGCGGCCGCGATGCTCGCGACGCTGTCGTACGGCTTCGCCGCGCATTACTCGAAGCGCAAGCTGGCGAACGTCAGGCCGTTCGTGTCGGCGTTCGGCAGCCAGCTGTTCGCCGCGATCGTGCTCGTGCCGCTGGCGGCGCCGATGTGGCCGCAGGCACCGGTTCCCACGTCGGCGTGGATCGCCGTGGCGCTGCTCGGCGCGATCTGCACGGCCGTCGCCTACCTGCTGTATTTCGGGCTGATCCGCAACGCCGGCGCGCAATACGCGGCGTCGGTCACGTTCCTGATTCCGATCTTCGGGGTCGTATGGGGCGCGATCTTCCTGCACGAAACGATGACCGTGCAGA
The DNA here is from genome assembly GCF_002563755.1 of Burkholderia sp. JKS000303. Lineage (NCBI taxonomy): Bacteria > Pseudomonadati > Pseudomonadota > Betaproteobacteria > Burkholderiales > Burkholderiaceae > Burkholderia > Burkholderia sp. JKS000303. Next base: position 2,861,840 of record NZ_PDBZ01000001.1, on the reverse strand, counting down.
CGATCGTCGGGTGCGCAATCATCCTGCTCGGCACGGCGCTTGCGACCGGCAAGATCAAGGGGTTCACGACAGGCGTCGTGCGCGGGTCACGTCAATAGATCACGCCGACAGGTCGCGCGAGTCGTCGTCGGGCTCGCCGATCTCGCGCGCGAGCCAGTCGCGGAACGCGACGATCTTCCACTCGTGCCGACGCGCGTCGCTGCATACGACGTAATAGGAAAGCTCGGTCGGCCAGGGCTGCGCCAGCACGCGCACCAGCCGCCCCGCCGCGACTTCGTCGCGCGCATAGATGTCGCGGACCAGCGCGATGCCCTGCCCGGCAACGGCCGCCCTGATCAGCAACGCGTCCTCGCTGAAGCTCGCGCCGCGCGGCGTCCGCGCATCCTCGATCCCCTGCGTGCGCAGCCACAGCGACCAGTCGGCGCGATCGGCATCCTGCAGCAGCGGATACGCCAGGCAGTCGGCCGGCGTGTGGATCGGGCGAGCCGCATCGAGCAGGTGCGGGCTGCAGACGGGCCACATCTCGGGCGTCCAGATGCGAAGCGCCGCGTGCCCCGGATAACGGCCCAGCCCGTGGCGGATCGCGACGTCGACGTAGTCGCGCCGCAGGTCGACCAGTTGCGCGCGGGTCTCGACGGTGATTTCGATGTCAGGGTACGCGGCGTTGAACGAGCCGAGGCGCTGCACGAGCCACGTGTTCGCGAACGACGCGGTGGTCGTCACGGCGAGCCGCACGACACGCCGGTTCGCGCCGTGGACGTTCGCCCACGCGGCTTCGATCTCGTTGAACCCGCCGGCGAGCTGGTCGAACAGCGCGCGGCCCGTGCCGGTCAGCTCGAGCTCGCGACCGGTGCGCTCGAACAGGCGCACCGCGAGCCGGTCCTCGAGATTGCGGACGTGCTGGCTGACCGCGCCCGGCGAAAGGCACAGCAGGTCGGCCGCCTGCTTCATGCTGCCGCATCGCGCCACTTCGACGAACGTGTGCAGCGCGGCGAGAGGGAGTGACTTGGCCATCCGTGGGGTCGCCGCCGGACGGCGATGGAGGTCGGGATCGGGCGATGATTATCGCAGCAAACGCCCGCCCGCAGCGCTCGGGGTTCGCCAGCGCCAGCGACGACGACGCGTGTTGCGCCACAGCAAAAACGGGCGGCGCCGTCTCCGGCGCCGCCCGCTTCACTTCCCTTGTTCGTACGTCAGGCTGCCAGCAAACCGTGCGGATCGATCACGAATTTGCGCGGCGCGCCGCCGTCGAACTTCTTGTAGCCTTCCGGCGCCTGATCGAGCGAGATCACTTCGACGTTGACGATCTTCGCGATCGGCAGACGGTCGAACAGGATGGCCTGCATCAGGTTGCGGTTGTACTTCAGCACCGGCGTCTGACCCGTGAAGAACGAGTGCGACTTCGCCCAGCCAAGGCCGAAGCGGATGCTGAGGCTGCCGTGCTGCGCGGCCTTGTCCTTCGCGCCCGGATCGTCCGTCACGTACAGGCCCGGAATGCCGATCGCGCCGGCCGGACGCGTGATTTCCATCAGCGAGTTCAGCACCGTCGCGGGCGCTTCCTCGGAATGGCCCGACGAACCGTGGCCGTGCGCCTCGAAGCCGACGCAGTCGACCGCGCAGTCGATCTCCGGCACGCCGAGGATCTGCTCGATCTGCTCGCCGAGCGACGCGTCCTTCGACAGGTCGACCGTCTCGAAGCCCATCGCACGCGCATGCGCGAGGCGTTCCGCGTTCATGTCGCCGACGATCGTCACCGCCGCGCCGAGCAGGCGCGCCGATGCGGCCGCCGCCATCCCGACCGGGCCCGCGCCCGCGATATAGACCGTCGAGCCCGGCTTCACGCCCGCGCTCACCGCGCCGTGATAGCCGGTCGGCAGAATGTCGGACAGGCAGGTCAGATCGCGAATCTTCGCCATCGCCTGGTCGCGGTCCGGGAATTTCAGCAGGTTGAAGTCGGCGTACGGCACGAGCACGTACTCGGCCTGACCACCGATCCAGCCGCCCATGTCGACGTAGCCGTAAGCGCCACCGGCACGCGACGGGTTCACGTTCAGGCACACGCCCGTATGCGTGTCCTTGCACATCGCGCAGCGGCCGCACGCGACGTTGAACGGCACCGACACGAGATCGCCGAGCTTCAGCGTCTCGACGTCGCGGCCCACTTCGACCACTTCGCCCGTGATCTCGTGACCGAGCACGAGACCGACCGGCGCGGTCGTGCGGCCGCGCACCATATGCTGGTCGGAGCCGCAGATGTTCGTGCTGACGACCTTCAGAATCACGCCGTGACCGATCGCGCGACCGGTCGGATCGACCATCTTCGGATAATCGATTTTCTGGACTTCGACCTGGCCCGGCCCAAGATAGACGACACCTCGATTGCTGCTCATCGTATTGTCTCCATGTCTCGTTGGATGGCGCCGCTGCGCGCCGATGCGGCGCACACGCAACGTGCTGTTCGAGAGTAGTCCCGGAGGCAGGGGCGCCGATGTCTCAAACGCGACATGCGTTTGATCGGCGCCGACATGGATGGCGGAAAGACGAAAGTCGGGTCGGCAAGCTGACGAAAAGCCGGCAGGCAAGACGCGCGGCCCGCCGACCGGCCGACCGCCCCGCAGGCCCGGCGCGCGTTACCCGCCCTGATTCTCGCGGATGATGACGGCTGCCGCCGCGTCCGCATCGCTCGCGACGCCGTCGTGCACGCGCGTGCTGACGGCCGGCGTCGGCGGCTCGCTGTCGAGCGCGTGGCCGTCGCGGTTGCGCGTGTCGACCGTCGCGCGCATCGACAGCCCGACCCGCAGCGGATGCGCGGCCAGATCGCGGGGATCGAGCGCGATCACGACCGGCACGCGCTGCACGACCTTGATCCAGTTGCCGGCCGCGTTCTGCGACGGCAGCATCGAGAACGCGCTCCCGGTGCCGGCCGAGAAGCCCTGTACGCGGCCGCGATAGACGACGCGCGACCCGTACAGGTCCGACACCACGTCGACCGGCTGGCCGACCCGCATGTGCCGGATCTGCCCTTCCTTGAAGTTCGCCTCGACCCACAACCGGTTCAGCTGCACGATCGACATCAGCGGCACGCCGGGGCCGACCTGCTGGCCGACCTGCACCGAACGCTGGCCGATCGTGCCGTCGACCGGCGCGACGATCGTCGTGCGCTTCAGGTTCCGGTACGCGAGCTTGAACTGCGCGGCCGCCTGCACGACGGCCGGGCTCTCGTCGACGGGCAGCTTGCTGCCGAGCGCACGCGCGGCTTCGAGCTGCGCCTGCGCCGCCGCGAGGTTCGCCTGCGCGCCGGCGACCGCCGCGCGGGCGCGCGCCAGCTCCTCGGGCGCGACGATCTCGACCGACGCGCCCGAGCGTGCGGCCAGCGCGCGCTGCGCGAGCGACAGGTCGGCCTGGCGCGCATTCACGGCCTCGACGTACATCGTGTTCGAGATCTTCGCGTTCGCGACCTGCCGCACGGCCTGCACGAGCTGCGCCTTCGCCTGCGCGAACGCGACGGAAGCTTCCGTGTCGTCGAGCCGCACGAGCGTCTGCCCGGCGCGCACGGCCTGCGTATCGGCGACCAGCACGTCGGTCACGGCGCCCGGCGTCTGCGCGGCGACCTGCACGATGCTGCCGGCGACGTACGCGTCGTCGGTGTCTTCGTCATAGCGGTCGCGCAACAGCCAGAACGCGACCCAGACGAGCGCGGCCAGCAGCACGACCGCGAAGAACAGCGTGAAGCGCTTGCGGCGTGTCGCGCGGCGCGCGTCGAGTGCCGGGTCGTTCAGGGCGGCCGGCGGGACGGCGGTATGAAGGTTGTCGTGGTGCATCAGTCGCTTTGCGTAACGATCAGGCGGTCATGCTGGAACAGGGGGATCGCGGGTACGTCGGTGGAAACCGCGGGGACCGTACTGCGCGCGGCGGCATTGGCGCTCGCGCTATCGGCGACCGCACCGCGCGGCGCTCGGACGACCGGCGGCGGGTCGAGCCGCGCAACAGGCAGTGCGGCGCCTGTACCGATGGCAGTCATGCTCGTACCCGGCGCATTGCGCGCAGCGGCATTCGTCGCCACGCCGCGCTTCGTCCGCGCACCGTGCGCGCCGCGCGCCGCCGGTGCCGGCGCCGCTGCCGCCGCCATCGTTGCGCTCGCATCGAACCCGCCGCCGAGCGCGCCGACGAGGCCGACGTGCAACGTCCGCTGCCGCCCCTGCAACGCGATCAGCTGCGTCCGCTCGTCGATCAGCGTCAGATCGGCGACATCGACGTCCTTCTGCATCAGCACGCCGCGTCGATGCCGGTCGGCCGCGATCTGCACGATCTTCAGCGCGGCCGCGACCGCCTCCTGCTGCTGCGCGACGAGCGTCCGCGACGTCTGCAGCGACGTGACGATCTGCGCGACCTGCCCGAGCGCGTCGTCGACGGTCTTGTTGTACAGCCCGATCGCGATGTCGGCCTGCGCGACGTCCGCGCCAAGCTTCGCCTTCAGCCGGCCACGGTCGAACACCGGCAGCGAGATCGCGGGGCCGACGGAGCCCGCGAGCGCGTCGCGCGAGAACATCGACGCGGGCGTCAGCGCGAACACGCCGCCGAGCGCGACGAGGTTCACGTCCGGATAGAACTGCGCGCGGGTCGAATCGGCATTCGCGAACGCGGCTTCCACACGCAGCCGCGCGGCGACGATGTCCGGCCGGCGGCCGAGCAGATCGGCCGGCAGCCGCGCGGGCAGTGCGCCGCCCGGAAACGCCCCGACGCGCGGCCGCTGCAGCGCGAGCCCGCGCTCGGGCCCGCGGCCCGACAACACGCCGAGCTGCAGCTGCGCGAGCTTGATCTGCTCGTCGTTCATCGCGATCTGTTCGAGCAGGCGGCTGCGCTTGATCGATGCGTCGCTCGCGTCGTACGCGTTGTCGAGGCCGCGCGCGGTGCGCTCGCGCAGCACGGCCGTCACGCGCTGGCTGATCTTCAGCTTCTGCTGCAGCAGGTCGCGCACCGCGTACGCCTGGTCGAGCTGGCAATACACGGTGACGATCGCGACCGCGAGCGTGAGCCGCACCTGCTCGGCCTCGACGCCCGCCGCGTCGCGCAGCGACATCAGGCTCCGGGTCGCCGCGCGGTTCTTGCCCCACAGGTCGAGCTGGTAGTTCAACCCGACGAACACCGACGCCGGCGACACGACCGGATCGCCGAAGATCTCCACCGGCACGCGATAGCCGCCCGCCGTCACGTCGGCGATGTCGCCCGGCTTCGGCATCCGCGCGCGGCTGACCGTCGCGCCCGCGGTGCCGGTCAGCCCGGTCAGCGAATCGAACTGCTGCAGCTGCGCCTGCGCGACGCGCAGCCGCGCCTGCGCCACCTGCAGATCGGGATTGTTCTGCGACGCCTCCGCCACCAGATCGTCGAGCTGCGGATCCTGCAGTTGCGTCACCCAGTCGGGCGCGGGCCACGCGCCGTTCGCGCCGGGGCCGGCCGTGTGGGCCAGCGCGTCGGCGGCCGGTGCGCGCAGCGACAGCGACGGCAGGAATCCCGACGGCACGCAGCCGCCGAGCGCGAGCAACGCGGCCGCCGCCAGAACCGTCCAGCCGCGCTGCGCGCCGCGTGCCGGCGCTGCGGCTTTCGTGATGCGTTCCATTGCGTGCGTCACCCCTGCTGGATGCGCTGCGCACGCGCGGCCAGACGCGGCTGCGTGCGCTCGAGCGGGCCGAGCCGGCCGAACAGGCCGTCCGCGATGCCCAACAGGATGCCGGCGAGCTTGTCGCGCTTGTCGCGCTCGACGAGCGCGATCTGCACGACCTGCCACACGGTCAGCAGGTTCGGCACGATCGCCACCGGAAAGCGCAGCCCGTACTGCATCCCGAGCTGCACCGCATTGCGCGCGCTGTAGTAGCGCCGTTGCCACGAGTGATTCATCGACGTCATTTCGAAAGGGCCGAACGCGTGGCACTGTTTCGCGCCGATCCGGTGCGGCAGCACCAGCGACGGCACGACATAGAGCGGCACGTTGCGCGCGAGCGCGCGGAAGCTGTACTCGGTGTCGACGTGATCGATGAACAGCGTCTCGTCGAAGCGGCCGAGCGCGTCGAACGCGGCACGCGACACGACGCAGCCGGACGAGATCAGGAACGCGCAGCGCTGCAGCGGCCCGTCGGCTTCGACGCGCAGCCGGCGCAACGCGATCCCGTTGGTCGCGAGCTCGGGCAGGAAGCTGCGCGCGTTCTCGTCGAAGATGCGCGGGCCGGCGAGGAACGCGCGGCCCGCGAGCCCCGCGCAGACGTCGCGCATGGTCGCAAAATAGCCGGCCGGCACCGACGAATCCTGGTCGAACAGCGCGACCGCATCGACGTTCTCGCGCAACAGCGCAGCGAGCCCCGCGTTGTACGCGCCGGCGATCCCGCCGCGGTTGCCGTGATGCAGCAGCGCGATGCCGTCGCGTGCGCACAGCGCGCTTGCGCGGGCATCGGGCTGCGGCGTGTTGTCGACGACGAGCAGCGTGTCGCACGCATGCCGCCATGCGCCGAGCGCCGCGAGTTGGGCGTCGGTCGGGTGATACAGGATCACGAGTGCGCCGAGTGTCGTCATGCGGGTTTCCTCAATGTCCGAACGAAGCGGCCGCGCCGCGCCTGGGCCGCGTCAGCCACATCATCGCGGCGAGCACAAGGCAGGTCATGCTCGCCATCCAGAACATGTCGCCCGTCGCCATCATGTAGGCCTGCTGCATCACGACCTGATGCAGCGTCGTCAGTTCGCGCACGCCGTCCACGCCCATCGCGTTCAGCGTGTGCACGAAGCGCTGCGTGTTCGCCGAGGCGTGCGTGACCGATTGCGACACGACGTCGTAGTGATAGGTCGCGCGGTTGTCCCACAGCGTCACGCTCATCGCGGTGCCGAACGCGGCCGACAGCGTGCGCAGGAAGTTCGACAGGCTCGACGCGGCCGCCAGCCGGTCGTCCGGAATGCGCGACAGCGTCGCGGCGGTCAGCGGAATGAAGAAGCACGGCAGCCCGATCCCCTGGATCAGCCCCGGCGCGGCGATCTGCGCGAACGTCATCTTCAGCGTGAAATGCGCATCCCACGCGAGCACGGCCGCGAACACGAGGAAGCCGAAGGTCGCGAGCACGCGTGCGTCGAAGCGGTGCGCGTGCAGGCCGACCAGAATCGAGAACACGAGCGCGAGCACGCCGAGCGATGCGGTGGCCAGCCCCGCATGGAACGCGTTGTAGCCCATCACCGCCTGCATCCACAGCGGAAACACGACGCCGACCACCGAGAAGCTCATCATCCCGAGCGAGATGATCAACACGCAGAACGAGAACGTTCGGTCGCGAAACAGGCTCAGGTCGACCACGGGATGCGCTTCGCCCGCCTCCCAGATCAGCAGCGACACGATCGCGAGCCCCGCGACCACCGCGAGCGTGACGATCAGCGGCGAACCGAACCAGCCCTTGTCGTGGCCGAGGTCGAGCATCGCCTGCAGCGAACCGACACCGATCACGAGCAGCACGATGCCCGGCACGTCGATCGGGCCGGCCGCGCCGCGCTGCGCGTCGGGGCGCAGCATCGTCGTGCAGACCGCGAACGAGAACAGCCCGATCGGCAAATTGATCAGGAAGATCCACGGCCACGAGAAGCTGTCGACGATCCAGCCGCCGACCACCGGCCCGAAGATCGGCGCGAGCAGAACGGTCATTGCCCACAGCGCGAGCGCGACGGTGCGCTTGTCCGGCGGGAACGTGCGCAGCAGGATCGTCTGCGACAACGGCACCATCGGCCCCGAGCACAGTCCCTGCAGCGCGCGGCAGACCACCAGCACGTGCAGGTCGCGCGCCAACCCGCACAGCAACGACGTCAGCGTGAACAGCAGCACCGCGCCGACGAACAGCCGCAGCTCGCCGACGCGGCGCGCGAGCCAGCCGGTCAGCGGCACCGCGATCGCGGCCGCGACCGAATACGAGCTGATCACCCACGTGCCCTGGCTGTTCGATACGCCGAGGCTGCCGGAGATCGCCGGCACCGCGACGTTCGTCACGGTCGAGTCGAGCACTTCGATGAAGGTCGCGAGCGACAACGCGAACGTCAGCAGCGCGAGCCGCGCGCCGCGCACCGGTGGCGCGGCGGGTGCAGACACGGGCGCGGACGCATCGAAGGCGGCGGGCGTGTCCTGAAGCGGCGACGCCGTACTCATGCGCCCGCCGTCGCGACGTCGGCCGGCGCAGGCACGCGTCCGTGGTTCGGCGCGAGGCGCTCGATGAAATCGGCGGCCGTCTCGCAACCGTCCGGCGCGGCCTCGACCCGCGCACGCATGCGTGCCGCCCGCTCGGCGAAGGCGGGCTCGGCGAGCACGCGCGCGAGCGCCGCGGCGAGACGCGCGCCGTCTACCGGGCCATCGACGCGCACACCACAGCCGCTCACGGCCACGCGTTGCGCATTGTCGAACTGGTCGTGCGCGAACGGCGTCACGACCTGCACGATCCCCGCTTCATACGCGAGCGCCGCGGTGCCGATCCCACCGTGATGCACGAGCGCGCGGCAACGCGGCAGCAGCGTGCGCATCGGCACGAAGCGGCGCACCAGCAGCCGCTCGCCGTCCGTCGCCGCAGCGTGCGGCGTCAGCAGAATGCCGCGCGCGCCGGTTGCGCGCAGCGCGTCCGACACCGCGCGCACATACGCGGCGTGATCGATCAGCGTCGAGCCTGCCGTGAACACGACGGGCGGCTCGCCCGCCGCGAGAAACGCATCGAGCGCGGGATCGTCGTCATGCGCGGCGATGTCGTTGAACAACGGAAAACCGCCTTGCAGAAGCTGCGTCGGCCAGTCGCGCTGCGCCGGCGCGAACCAGTCCGGAAACAGGCACAGCACGCCGTCGGTCGAATGCAGCCAGCGGCCGAGCACGCGCCGCGCGGGCGCCAGCCCCAGTTCGCGGCGCACCGCATTGAGCGCGGGGCCGCACACGCGGTCGAGCACCTGCCGCTCGATCAGCGTCAGCAGCGCCGATTTCACGGGCAGCGGCCAGCGTGCGGGGATCGTCAGGCGCGGGTGCGTCGGCGGCACCTGCGCGGACAGCAACGTGGACGGCGACACCTGCACCGACACGTACGGCGTGCCGTGCAGCTCCTGCATCAGGCGCGCGGAAAACGCCCACAGCGTGCCGACCAGCACGGTATCGCCATCGGTCAGTGTGCGCAGCGCGTCGTAATGCGGGCGCACCACGGGCGCGATCACCTGCCACAGCGTGCGGAACGACGTGCGCGGATCCCACAGCGCCGGGTTCGCCATCGCGGCTTCATACTCGGCCGCGGTGCCGACCGGCACGAACGCGAAGCCGCAGCGGCGCGCGGCCGCCTCGAACGGCGGGTGCGTGCAGAACACGACGTCGTGGCCGCGCATCGCGAGCGCACGCGCGACGCCGAGCAGCGGATGCACGTCGCCCGCCGAGCCGATCGCGGTCACGATCACCTTCGCCATCGCGCGCCTCGCGGGGATCAATAGAAGCCGGGGATCAGCGCCGCGACCTCGCGGCGGTACTGCGTATACGCGGGCCCGAAATAGCCGGTCAACCAGCTCTCCTCGACCCGCACCTTGTACGCGAGCGACACGAACACGAGCACGACGCCGAGCGCGCCGCGCCATTCGCCGCCGATCAGCGCGGCGCCGACCAGCGCGATCAGGCAGCCGGTGTAGATCGGGTGACGCACGAGGCCGTACGGGCCGGTGCGCACGAGTTCGTGGTTTTCCTTCAGCGTGACGGACACGCTCCAGTTCGTGCCGAGGTGCAGCCGCGCCCACACCGAGAACAGCAGCCCCGCCACCAGCACCGCGAGCCCGCCTTGCGCGAGCAGCCCGAAGCGCTGCCAGTCGGGCACGAGCGCCTGCCACGACGGATCGGGCAGGATGATCAGCGCGCCGCCGACGATCAGCGGAATCGACTGCAGCGTGCGCGAACGCGACGCCTCCTTGCGCACGGTCGTCTTCACGCCCTGCGACGTCGCGATCCAGTAGGCGAGCCAGACGGCCCACGGAACGACGATGGCGATGCTCTGAACGATATTCACGGCTGGCCTGCCTCGTATGGATAAGAATTTGGATGCGTCCGGCGTGGACACGTCCGGCGTGCCCGGTGCGCGACGTGCTGCGTCACGACATCGCCGGCAGCGGCGCGGACACGCATGCGTGCGCGGCGCCGAGCGCGATGCCCGCGGCGGCCGGCGGCGCATCGCAGAAGAAGTCGAGCAGCGCCGCACGCGTGGTCTCGCGCTGCGCGCGGCCTTCGATGTCGAGGAAGTGGCCCGCGTCGGGAATGGTCATGAAGCGCGCGCGCGGCACGTGCGCGCCAAGCTGGCGGACGTCGGCCGGTGTCGTGTACTCGTCGCGCTCGCCGTTCAGGAACAGCAGCTCGCAGCCGATGTTCGAGAACTCGCTCAGATAGCGCTCCGGCTGCAGCGACAGGATCTGGTCGACGTGAAACGCGACCTGGTCCTGCTCGTCGCGCGGCAGGCGTGTGAGATAGCGGTAGTTGTACAGCTTCATGATGCGCGGCAGGTAGCGGCCGACCGTATCGTTCAGCAGCTGCGCGGCCTTCAGGTTCTCGCCGGCCGAGATGTGGTCGCGTGCGCGGGTCACGTAGTCGACCATCGCGTCGTTCAGGAACGGCGAGAACGAACAGATCGCCGCGCGCCGCACGCTCGGGCAGCCGCGCGCGAGCGCGAACAGCGATGCGACGCCGCCCCACGACACCGACACGAGGAACGCGGGCGCGAAGCGCTCGACCAGATGCTGGAGGATCGCGGCCTCGTCGTCCTTCGTCAGGATGAAGCAGCCGGGATTGTGCTGGCGCGACTGCCCCGCATACGGGAGGTCGAAGCAGATCGTGTTCATCCGCTCGCCGAGATACTGGACGGTCTGCCCGAACGACGCGGTGGTCGCGAGCGCGCCGTTGACGAGCATCGCCGTGTCGAAGGACGGATCGAACACGTTCCGTTCGACGTAGACCTTCAGACCATTCGGCAGCGGGACCACGTGTTTTTCGGTCGGCATCGTCGTTCTCCGGTGGATGCGGCGTTTCGGCGTCGCGGCATGCTGCAGGTGCGCAATGGCTGGCGCCGGCTGCGGGCACGATCATCGGGCGCGCGCATGGCCGACGCACCGCGGTCAATACGCGCGGCGCCGATTCATTCCTTGTAGTGCGGCGCCATACTAATACGGGCAATATTACTTACTCAAGTCATCCCAACGATCCCCTCTACTCCAGCGGGAAATACGACAGATTCAAATTTTTTCAGTGTTTTTTATGGTAGGCGGGATTGATTGAAAGGCGATAGCAATCGTTTGCGAAAATCCTTTCCGGCAGGCACGAAAACCTTAAATATCATTCAAATTCAACGACATGAATCGTTTCAATCGCCCGATTGAAACGATTTTCCAGAAATTACCGGAGTTGTCATCGAAAGCTTGAATTTCCATATCGAATCGAATCTCACACACCTCGACATTCTTTCGACATGTAATAAATTGAATTCCGAAACTTTGGAGACGATTACGCTGACTTTCCGGAAATCGTTTTAAACAAACTTCAATTTATTTAATCATCTTTCAAGCAGTTTTCCCGCACCTGCACAATGGTGCCGGGCAGACTCCCCCACCTTGCCGGCGAGACGATTCACCGTCGGACCCCGATTTTTTGTTGATTGAACGATCAATAAAAAACCGCTAAGCTTCGACTTCCAGGAACGGCCCGTCCGGGCGAAGGGAGTCGCGATGCCGAAAGTTGGAATGCGGGAGATTCGTCGCGCCCAGTTGATCGACGCGACGCTGCGCTCGATCGACGAAGCCGGTCTGCCCGGCACGACGCTCGCATCGGTCGCGCAGCGCGCGAACATCTCGACGGGCATCGTCAGCCATTACTTCGGCGACAAGGACGGCCTGCTCGAAGCCACGATGCGGCACGTGCTGCGTGATCTGTGGACGGCCACCACGCACCGCCGCGTCGCCGCACGCAAGGATCCGCGCTCCCGGCTGCGCGCGATCGTCGCCGCGAACTTCGACGACACGCAGGTCAACGCACCCGTGATGAAGACGTGGCTCGCGTTCTGGTCGCAGAGCATGCACGACGCGATGCTCAAGCGCCTGCAGCACGTCAACACGCGGCGCCTCCATTCGAACCTGTGCGCCGAATTCGCGAAGGCGCTGCCGCGTACGAAGGCACGCGAAGCCGCCAGCGGCCTCGCCGCATTGATCGACGGCCTGTGGCTGCGCGGCGCACTCGCCGGCGGCCCGATCGACACCCGGGCTGCACTCAAGCTCGCCCACGATTACATCGACCTGCTGCTCGCGTCCGACTGACGCGTCACGCAGTCGCCCTCAAGGAGATCCTCATGTCCGTATACGGTTTGCAGCGCCTCTACATCGGCGGCGGTTACGTCGACGCCACCAGCGGCAAGACTTTCGACACCTTCGATCCCGCCACCGGCGAACTGCTCGCGCAGGTGCAGCAGGCGAGCGCGGCCGACGTCGACCGCGCGGTCGCATCGGCCCGGGAAGGCCAGCGCGAATGGGCGGCAATGACCGCGATGCAGCGCTCGCGCATCCTGCGCCGCGCGGTCGACCTGCTGCGCGAACGCAACGACGAACTCGCGGCGATCGAGACGCGCGACACCGGCAAGCCGATCGGCGAGACGCTCGCGGTCGACATCGTCACCGGCGCGGACGTGATCGAGTACTACGCGGGCCTCGCGACTGCGATCGAAGGGCTGCAGGTGCCGCTGCGCGCCGAGTCGTTCGTCTATACGCGTCGCGAGCCGCTCGGCGTGTGCGCAGGCATCGGCGCATGGAACTACCCGATCCAGATCGCATGCTGGAAGACGGCGCCCGCGCTCGCGGCCGGCAACGCGATGGTGTTCAAGCCGAGCGAAGTCACGCCGCTCACCGCGCTGAAGCTCGCGGAAATCTATACGGAAGCCGGCGTGCCGGCCGGCGTGTTCAACGTCGTGCAGGGCGACGGCTCGGTCGGCGCACTGCTCACCGGCCACCCGGATATCGCCAAGGTGTCGTTCACCGGCGGCGTCGAGACCGGCAAGAAGGTGATGTCGCTCGCCGGCGCATCGTCGCTGAAGGAAGTGACGATGGAACTCGGCGGCAAGTCGCCGCTGATCGTGTTCGACGACGCCGATCTCGACCGTGCGGCCGACATCGCCGTGACCGCCAACTTCTTCAGCTCGGGCCAGGTCTGCACCAACGGCACCCGCGTGTTCGTGCACCGCTCGGTCAAGGACGCGTTCACGCAGAAGGTGCTCGAACGCGTGAAGCGCATCCGCGTCGGCAAGCCGACCGATGCCGACACCAACTTCGGCCCGCTCGTGTCGGCCGCGCAGCTCGACAAGGTGCTCGGCTTCATCGAGAGCGGCAAGGCCGAAGGCGCGAAGCTGCTCGCCGGCGGCTCGCGCCTGACCGACGGCCATTTCGGCAGCGGCCAGTACGTCGCGCCGACCGTGTTCGGCGACTGCCGCGACGACATGAAGATCGTCCGCGAAGAGATCTTCGGGCCGGTGATGAGCATCCTCGATTTCGAATCGGAGGACGAAGTCATCGCCCGCGCGAACGACACGCACTACGGCCTCGCGGCCGGCGTCGTGACCGAGAACCTGTCGCGCGCGCACCGCACGATCCATCGCCTCGAAGCCGGCATCTGCTGGATCAACACGTGGGGCGAATCGCCGGCCGAGATGCCGGTTGGCGGATACAAGCAATCCGGCGTCGGACGCGAGAACGGCATCACGACGCTCGAACACTACACTCGAATCAAGTCGGTACAGGTCGAGCTCGGCCGCTACAACCCGGTGTTTTGAGAACGATAGGAGATACCCCGTCATGACGACACGCGAATACGACTACATCATCTGCGGCGCCGGTTCCGCGGGCAACGTGCTCGCGACGCGCCTGACGGAAGATCCGAATGTCACGGTGCTGCTGCTCGAAGCGGGCGGCCCCGACTACCGCTTCGACTTCCGTACGCAGATGCCGGCGGCGCTCGCCTATCCGCTGCAGGGCCGTCGCTACAACTGGGCCTACGAGACCGACCCCGAACCGCACATGGACAACCGCCGGGTGGAATGCGGCCGCGGCAAGGGGCTCGGCGGCTCGTCGCTGATCAACGGGATGTGCTACATCCGCGGCAACGCGCTCGACTACGACAACTGGTCGACGCACAAGGGGCTCGAGAACTGGACGTATCTCGACTGCCTGCCGTACTTCAAGAAGGCCGAGACGCGCGACGTCGGCCCGAACGATTATCACGGCGGCGACGGCCCCGTGTCGGTCACGACCAGCAAGCCGGGCGTGAATCCGCTGTTCGAGGCGATGGTCGATGCAGGCGTGCAGGCCGGCTATCCGCGCACCGACGACCTGAACGGCTACCAGCAGGAAGGCTTCGGTCCGATGGACCGCACCGTCACGCCGAAGGGCCGCCGGGCCAGCACCGCGCGCGGCTACCTCGACCAGGCGAAGGTGCGGCCGAACCTCGAGATCGTCACGCACGCGCTCGCCGATCGCATCCTGTTCGACGGCAAGCGCGCATCGGGCGTCACGTACCTGCGCGGCAGCGAGCGCGCGACCGCGCATGCGCGTCGCGAAGTGCTGGTGTGCAGCGGCGCGATCGCATCGCCGCAACTGCTGCAGCGCTCGGGCGTCGGCCCCGGCGCGTGGCTGAAGGAACTCGACATCCCGGTCGTGCTCGATCTGCCCGGCGTCGGCCAGAACCTGCAGGATCACCTGGAGATGTACATCCAGTACGAGTGCAAGGAGCCTGTGTCGCTGTATCCGGCGCTCAAGTGGTGGAACCAGCCGAAGATCGGTCTCGAATGGATGCTGAACGGCACCGGTCTCGGCGCGAGCAACCACTTCGAGGCGGGCGGCTTCATCCGCACGCGCGACGACGATCTGTGGCCGAACATCCAGTATCACTTCCTGCCGGTGGCGATCAACTACAACGGCTCGAACGCGATCGAGATGCACGGCTTCCAGGCGCACGTCGGTTCGATGCGCTCGCCGAGCCGCGGCCGCGTGAAGCTGCGCTCGCGCGACCCGAACGATCATCCGAGCATCCTGTTCAACTACATGGCCGAAGCGCTCGACTGGCGCGAGTTCCGCGATGCGATCCGCGCGACGCGCGAGATCATGCGGCAGCCGGCACTCGACCGCTATCGCGGCCGCGAGCTGAACCCGGGCGCCGACTGCAAGAGCGACACGGAACTCGACGCGTTCGTGCGGGCCCGCGCGGAAACCGCGTTCCATCCGTCGTGCTCGTGCAAGATGGGTTATGACGACATGGCCGTGGTCGACGAAGAAGGTCGCGTGCACGGGCTGGAAGGGTTGCGCGTGGTCGATGCGTCGATCATGCCGATCATCACGACCGGCAACCTGAACGCGCCGACGATCATGATCGCGGAGAAGATCGCGGACAAGATCCGTGGCCGCACGCCGCTCGCGCGCGTCGACGTGCCCTACTTCGTCGCGAATGGCGCGCTGGCGCGCAACGTCGCGAAGGCGGTGCGGCAGCCGGAGACGGTGTAACCGAACCCACGCCCGTCCCGGGGCGCAACAGCAGCAACATGCACGGCTCGCGGCGTTCTCGCCGCGAGCCGTTTTTCATGGTGTGCTTTCGCCGCCCGTGTTGAACCGCGTGATCGCGGTGCCCCTTCGTCGCATCCGTTTCGCGCGCACGATCGGATTCGCGCGCGACGTCAGGCTCATTGCATCGCGCAAGCGCTCGAACGCGACGTCCTCCTGCGGCCCGAAGCGGCTGACGGCCGGCCATGCGAGCACGGCGTCGAGCCACGTCCGCCACGCATCGCCGTGAAAGCGGCGTGCGAATGCGTGCACCACATCGGGCGCGGCGATCACGATGCCCGCCAGCAGGTAATACGCCCAGAAGCTGCCCGCGCCGAGGATCCGGTCGAGCCGGCATACAGACACCGCGGCAAGCAGGCCGTCCACCGATGCGAGATCCGCACGCCGTTCGCGAATCGCACGCGCGACGATATTGTGTCGGCCGCCATACGCGCCAATCGACACCCCGTTTCCGGTGGCCAGCTCCGCACTGAACATCGCGAGCGCGGCCATCTCGTCGATACGTGCCGCGTCGTCGCGCGGCCCGCAGATGCGCAGCACGATCGCGTCGATGACGGCACCCGGCCGCGCAGACGGTTCCACGCATGCCGCGGCCACGGCTATGCGTCGTTCTCTCAGGTTCTTCGCAGGCTGCGCCTCTTCCGGCTCTCGCGCGTCGTACGTTCCGGCCTCGTCGCTGCCGCTTTCCATGCCGGCCGCGATTCGCTCGAGCGCGGCCCAGCCCTCATCGGGATCGTCGAATGCCCACGCGTCGACGATGCCGTGCGCCGATTCGAAGACGTTGCGCGCCCCCGGGCAACACCGCTCCGCATACGCGAGCTGCCGCGCATCGGGAACGTGCATGCACGCATTGCGCGGATCGCTCGCATCGCACGCGCAACCGCCGCCGTCCGTGGCGGCCCACGGCGCGAGTTCGTGCAGCATCGCAACCCGGTCGTGCGACAGGGTCATCCCCGCACGCGACGACATGCCTGCCGTGTCGCCGGCCTCGGCCGTCATCGAGCAGGCGGCTTCGTCGAGCCGTTCGATCAGGTACTGCAGCCACGCGGCCGTGCGCAGCCGGTCGGGCGTCGCACCGCGGGCATCGCCATACTTCGCTGGGTCGGTGAGCATGGGTAGTCCGGACATGTTCTGGAAAATCGGGGGATAGTTCCGTGTCGGTCGAATCGGA
The DNA here is from genome assembly GCF_002563755.1 of Burkholderia sp. JKS000303. NCBI lineage: Bacteria > Pseudomonadati > Pseudomonadota > Betaproteobacteria > Burkholderiales > Burkholderiaceae > Burkholderia > Burkholderia sp. JKS000303. The sequence goes on along the minus strand of NZ_PDBZ01000001.1, from coordinate 2,845,066 downwards.
CGGTACGGCATACCGTACCGTCCGCCGCATGGCCGCCCGCGCCGGATCGCGAAGCAGGCGGCCAGCCGGCCGTCGTGCCGATACGCACGACGACACGACGCCATCGCGAAGCCGGATTGCCCGCCGCGCATCCTTGCACGGCCCTCGTCTCTGACGGGCGCGCCAGCCTCGATCACACGGCGCTTACTGCACGTGGAACTTCGGCGACGTGGCAACCGTGCCGCTGACGGTGCAGTCCGGCGTCAGCACCGCGTTGTTGAACGTGAGCGACGAGTTCGGATCGCTCCACGTCGTGACCACCTTGCTCGGCCCGCAAGCGCCGAGCAGCGTAACGGTCACCTTCGCGTTGTTGATCGACAATTGCGTCGTGCTGTCGGCCTGCCCCGTCCACGGCGACGCGCTGCTCGCGCTCCCGCTGATCAGGCCGCACGTCGCGCCGCCGGCGAACGTCGTCGACGTGATGTTGACGATGCCCATCGAGGAGATCGTGCCGTTGAACGTCGCGTTGCAGGCCGCGTTGATCGTCCCCTTGCTGAGCGTCGTGAGGCCCGTCGCGGAGAACGGCTCCCCGTTCGGGTTCATGGCCTGACCGTCGGCGCGCGTCACGGTCACGGCAAAAGCAGGCGCGGCCGACACCGCGGTGAATGCCACTGCAGCAACAAGCGATACGATTGTGCGAATGCTCATTTGAACTGCCCCCTCTCTTCACAAATGGCGGCACGCCGCCAGGAACGCGACGCCCCGGCCGGACTGGCCCGGCCGCTCGGTCGCAGGAAGCCGCCAGCGCGCATGCCGCGCGCCGGACGGCTTAGAACTTGTAGGAAATCCCGATGAACGAGATCAGCGGATCAGCCTTCAGCCGCGTGCGCGTCGTGGCGAGCGTCGTGCCGTCCGCCGCGCTGATCACGAGCGACGAGTAGGTTTTCAGCGGCATGTAGGTCAGCGTCGCCGTGAGCCCCCAGTGCTTGTCGATCGCATAGCTGGCACCGACGTTGTAGACCGGCGTGAACGACGACGACGCCTTGCCCTCCACCGACGTCGGCCCCGGTTTGCCGGCGCCGGCCGCGAGCACGCTGCCGAGGTTCTCGTTGATGTCCCTCGCGAAGTTGCCGTTCAGTTCGATGTTGCTGAACCAGCTGTACGCCACGCCGATCCCGACGAACGGGCGAAACTTCGCCGTCGGCGCATTGAAGTAGTACTGCAGAATGATCGTCGGGCTCCATTGCCGCGCATTCTTCACGGCCGGCTGGTTCGACGGATTGTCCATGTTGACGCTGCCGAGCGCGCCGGCCGGGCCCGGCGGCCGGATCACGCCGTGCCCGGTCAGCGTGAACTCGGGCGGCACGCCGAGCACCGACGTCACCGCGATGTGGTCGGTGAAGAAGTGCGTGAGCGTGAGGCCGACCGTATCGGCGTTGTTGACCGTCAGGCTCGTGCCCGGCGACGTGAACGACCCGGGCAGGCGCAGCGGCCCGTTGATCGGCATGCTCGCGAGATTCGTCGTCAGCCCGTTGGTCGAATCCATCGGCACGATGTGCAGCCAGCCCAGCGTCGCGACGTTGTCGCCCGCCTGCTGGGCCGATGCGAGCGTCGACACGCCTGCGACGACACCCGCGACAATCAGCTTCTTCATAAGTCTCCCCTCATTCTGTCCGGGCGCCGCGCACCTGCGCGCGGCGCCATCGTGTCTCCTTCCCTGCGCGGTCACTGCACGAACGCGCCGACCGTGAAGTACGGATTGCTCGTATCGGCCATGTCGAGGAACCCGAACACGCCACCGGTGAACACGAACTTGCCGGTCGCCGGCCCCGACGCCGCATCCGCATGCACGGTCGTCACGACGCCCGGCACCTTCTGCGTGTAGTCGAGGTTCAGCGCGCGCGTGAGCGCGGCCTGCGACGCATTGAACGGATCGAGCAGCGTGGCCTGCGCATCGACGAGCGCGGTCGCGCGGTAGTTGAACGCGCTGTCGACGCCCGTGTACTCGCCGTTCTGCGAACCCGACGCGATCGCCGTCCGCGGGCTCAGGAACGAGATGCCCGATTCGTCGTCCGCGCTCGGCGGGCCCTGCGTGAGGTCGGCGTTCGCGGCGCCGGTACGGATGAAGATCGGCACCAGTTGGTTGCGCAGCTTGCCGACGATCAGGATCCCCTTGCCGGCCTTCGCCGGATCGAGCGTGGCGAGCGTCTGCGGAATCTGCGGCTGGTAGTTCAGCGACTGGAACGCCGGCGCATCCGGGCGCAGCGTGAACGGCTGGTTCACGGTCGCGCTCGATGCAAGCGGCTGGCCGCCGTTCTTCTTGCCGAAGTTGTCGGTCTCGACGTAGCTGCCGTCCGCGTTGATCGTCACCTGCTGGTCGAGCGCCACCGGCTGGAAGTTCTGCGACGGCACCTGGTGGTAGCCGAGCTGGTTGTAGCTGCCGGCGATCTTCGACAAATCGGTTTCGAGCGTCGAGAAGCTGATGAACGGGTAGTACGGGAACGTCGTCTGCGGAATCTTCCCGACGCCGATCACGCCATTGAACTGGATCGTCGCACCGGGAATCGCGCCGCCCAGCACGCCTTCGCCGAGGAACAGCCGGGCCGGCCGGTTCGGGTCGAGGCTCGCGTTCTGCATCCGGAACGTGCACTGATTGAGCTTCACGGTCGGCAGCCCGGTTTCGTCCGCCAGCGTGCCGTCGACCACGTTGGCCGGCGCCGTGTCGCGCGTCGGCTGCACGGTGCCGGTGGTCGTCGGCACCGGCGACGCGAGGTAAGTCATCCGGTACGTCATCTTCGTCGTGTCGAGCTGCACTTTCACCAGTTCGCCCGACCCGGAGCCGCCGATGAACACCGTGTTGTAGTCGATCGTCTGCGGGCACAGCCGGACCACCGGCGCGGGCGGCGGGTCGCCGTCTCCGCCGCAGGCGACCAGCACGGGCGCGAGCGACGCCGCGGCCATCCAATGCTTCACATTCATAGGAATCCTCTTGAATTTCGATTCGCCGGCGGCGACGCGCGCGCCGCCGGTGTGCCGTGTTCAGTACGCCGTCACTGGACGAACGCGCCGACCGTGAAGAACGGGTTGATCTTGCTGTTGTTGACGACCATCGCGTAGACGTTCCCGGCCGTCACGAGCCAGCCCGTGTCGCCCTTGCTGAAGATCGCCACGTTGCCGTCCGGACCCTTCGTATTGAAGTCCTGCGTGGCCGTGACCTGGATCTTGCCGGGCGTGGCCTGCGTGTAGTCGAGCGCGAACTGCGAACTCACGGACGACGTCTGCGGGTCGATGAACGCCGCGGTGGCGCCCTGGAACAGCGTGGACGTATAGTTCGCGGCCATCGTCGACACCGCGGTGCCATCCGTGCAATTTCCGGCCTCGGGCATGAAGAACGTGCCGTTGAACGTGCCGGGCAGGTCGGGATGCGGCATGGAAATATTGAAGCTCGGCCCCGAATTCCCCGGTGCGCCATACACGCCGTTGGACGTCACCACCCCGCATGCGGACGCGCTCGTCGCACCGATGAAACCGCCCTTGAGCGCATTGGCCGCGACAGACTGCGCGGGAGACAGCATCGAGATGCCGACTTCCGCGTCGGCGACCGACGCCAGCAGGTTGCTCGCGTCGGCATGCGAGTAGCCGACGCGAATCACGATCGGCACCAGCACGCCGTTCAGCTTGCCGACGATCATCACGCCATGCGCCTGGGTCGGCGACAGTAGCACGAGCGGCTGCTCCTGGCCGGCCGACGGATAGGGCATGCCCGGATTCGCGCCGCTGACGAACACGTTATCGGCGCTGCCGTCCATGTTCTTGCGCAGCGTCCACGGCGTGCCGGTCGTCTGGCACGAGTAGTCGCTGCCCGACGTGATCGTGCACGTGCCGTCCGCATTGAGTGTCTGGTTCCAGTTCACGACATCCGGCTGCCAGCCCTGTGGGGTTGCGGTCTGATAGCTGCTGCCGGTCGGCGACAGATGAATGCCGACCTCGTTGTAGACGCCGGCCACCTTCGCGAAATCGGTCTCGGTGTCGGTAAAGCCGATAAACGGATAGAAATCGAACGTGCGCGACGGCACGGTGCCGATAAAGAGGCCCGGCGCGAGCGGAATGCCGTCGAAAGCGATCGTCGCCCCCGGAATCCCCCCGCCGACCACGCCATTCCCGACGAACAGCATCGGCGGATCGGTGCGCTTGATCGTCACCGCATACTTGCCGTCGCTTGTCGCGCCGTTGTCGAGCACGAACGCGCAGCGGTTCTGCTCGGCGGTCGGCAGATTGGTCGGATGATGGAATGCGCCGCTGATCGTCAGGCCCGCGCGCGTGTCGTTGACCTGCCCCGCCGAGGTCGGCACCGACGATTCGATGAACTGCATCTGGTAGGTGAGCTTCGTCGTGTCGAACTTCACCTTCACGTATTCGCCGCTGCCCGAGCCGCCCGTGTAGGTCGTCGTGTAGTCGAGCGAATCCGGACACAGCTTCGTCACGACGGGCGGCGTCGTTTCGGCGCCGCTCGACCCGCATGCGCTGCCCGAGCACTGCGGCACGTTGATCGGCCCCGGATCGTCGCCGCCGCCGCAGCCGGCGACGAACGGCAACGCCAGCACGGCGCACGACAGGACCGCCTTCCGCCATTCAGGAATACAAAGCATCAACCCCTCCTTTTCAGGTACGACAAGTCTCGTCCGGACGGGCTGCGTGGCCCGCCGGTTGGTATCGCGCCGTCGTGCAGGCACGCAGCGCATGACGATGCGCGCAACGCGCGCCGCGTGGCCGATCAGGCCAATGCGATCAGAATCGCCGCGGCAGGCAAGCGCGATCCGGCAGCGCCGTCATGCGGCACGGCGCCATCGGAACAAACGATCAAAACGGAATAGGCGTGTCGCTACAGCGACAACGCAATGCGATGACGCTCGCACGCGACTCGCGTCGCGCCGGCGTCCGGCGAACAACAGGGAAACGGCAGTCCCGCTGGCCCCGCGGATAGGCGTCTCATGAAGTGGTCTCCATACGTACGCTTGATTCGTTATCGTGATGCGTCGTTTGTCGAGACTATGAGCGGACGATCCACACAAGTAAATGGATGCAGAGTTCCAAACGAGCCGCGCCGCGCGACCCTAGCGCTTGCAGGGCATTTGACAGTTTTTCAAACGGCCTTCATTTTCTTTGCTCAGACAAATATCGAGACGGTATAACGCGCGTTTGAACGATCGCGGCCGATCCGCCGCAGCGCCCGGCGGGACGGCCTGCGACGGCCGGCAGGGATGCTGCGGCGCAACCTTACACGTCGATGATGGCCAGCGTGCCGTGGCTGCCCGGCAGCACCGCGTGGTGCGTGCCGGCGTGCGCGAGATACATCTGGCCGGCCTCGACCACGATCGTTTGCGCGTCGACCTCGAGCATCAGCCGGCCGTCGAGCACCAGCAGCCCTTCGTTGTAGTCGTGCACTTCCGCTTCGTACGGCTGCGCATCCATGCGCAACACCTTGATCCGGGCCGGCCCGACTTCCCCGACGATCGTGGACTTCCACGCGACGGCCTGCGCGGCCGCAACGGACTTGAAATCGACCAAAGACATGCGCGTCGCTCCGGGGATGTGAAAGGAACGCATTATCGCGAGCGCCGCCCGTGGCGTCCCGGTACGGCGCGACGAGGTCCGGGCGGCACAGTTTGCCGCCTCGCCGTCGTGCCGCCCCGCGAACACGCGATCGGCGCCCGCGTTGCCGGAAACGACGTGGATTGTTCGCATATCTCAAATAAAGCGCGGTGTTATTGAACAACGCGCACACACAGGACGCCAATCCGGCACCGACATCGCGCGGCCTTTCCACCAGAATGCATTTCCATCTACCGATTGCTAATATGGCGGTCCTGCGATCCCGCACCACAACGCCGTTCGACATGACGCACGCTCGCCATGCCGCACCCGCAGCCGGCCGCCTCGCAGCGGCGGCACCGGGCCCGCGCGGCGCGCGGCGTCGGGCCGACCGGCCGTGCCATCCGTGAGCATGCAACCGATCCTTTCCGTTTCCGACCTCTCCAAGACTTACGCGTCCGGCTTCCAGGCGCTGAAGCACGTCACCCTCGACATCCGCCCCGGCGAGATCTTCGCGCTGCTCGGGCCGAACGGCGCGGGCAAGACCACGCTGATCGGCTCGATCTGCGGGATCGTCACGCCGACCGAAGGCCGCGTGACGGTCGGCGGCCACGACATCCGCGATCACTATCGCGCCGCGCGCGAGATGATCGGCCTCGTGCCGCAGGAACTGACGACCGACGCGTTCGAAACCGTCTGGGCGACCGTGTCGTTCAGCCGCGGCCTGTTCGGCAAGGCGCCCGATCCCGCGTACATCGAGAAGACGCTGAAGGCGCTGTCGCTGTGGGACAAGCGCGACAACAAGCTGATGACGCTGTCGGGCGGGATGAAGCGCCGCGTGATGATCGCGAAGGCGCTGTCGCACGAGCCGCGCATCCTGTTCCTCGACGAGCCGACGGCCGGCGTCGACGTCGAGCTGCGCCGCGACATGTGGAAGCTGGTCGACTCGCTGCGCGAAAGCGGCGTGACGATCCTGCTCACCACGCACTACATCGAGGAAGCCGAGGAAATGGCCGACCGGATCGGCATCATCCTCGGCGGCGAGCTGGTGCTCGTCGAGGAGAAGCGCGAGCTGATGCGCAAGCTCGGCAAGAAGCAGCTGACCGTGCAGCTCGAGCAGCCGCTGGCCGCCGTGCCGGCCGACCTCGCGCCGTTCGGGCTCGAACGCACCGACGACGGCACCGCGCTCGTCTACACGTACGACTCGCAGCGCGACGATGCGAGCATCGCGAAACTGATCAACGCGCTCGGCGCGGCCGGCATCGGCTTTCGCGACCTGCATACGACGCAGAGCTCGCTCGAGGACATTTTCGTGAGCCTGATCGACAACCGCCGCAACGGCACACAAGGGGCGTAACGCACATGGCCAACTGGAATCTCCACGGCATCCGCGCGATCTACCGTGCCGAAATGGCCCGTACGCGCCGTACGCTGATGCAGAGCATCATCGCGCCGGTGATCTCGACGTCGCTGTACTTCGTCGTGTTCGGCTCGGCGATCGGCTCGCGCATCAGCGACGTGAACGGGATCGGCTACGGATCGTTCATCGTGCCGGGCCTCGTGATGCTGTCGCTGCTGTCGCAGAGCATCTCGAACGCGTCGTTCGGCATCTACTTCCCGCGCTTCACGGGCACGATCTACGAGATCCTGTCCGCGCCCGTGTCGTACTGGGAAATCGTGATCGCGTACGTGGGCGCGGCCGCGTCGAAGTCGCTGCTGCTCGGGCTGATCATCCTCGCCACCGCCGGCCTGTTCGTGCCGCTGCACATCCTGCATCCGTTCTGGATGGTGCTGTTCCTCGTACTGACGTCGATCACGTTCAGCCTGTTCGGCTTCGTGATCGGCATCTGGGCCGACAGCTTCGAGAAGCTGCAGCTCGTGCCGCTGCTGATCATCACGCCGCTCACGTTCCTCGGCGGCAGCTTCTACTCGGTCGACATGCTGCCGCCCGCGTGGCGCATCATCACGCTGTTCAACCCGATCGTGTACCTGATCAGCGGGTTCCGCTGGTCGTTCTACGGGATCGCGGACGTGCACGTGTGGATCAGCCTCGCCGCGACCACGCTGTTCCTCGCGATCCTGCTCGCGATCGTCGCGTGGATGTTCCGCACCGGCTACAAGCTGAAGAACTGACGCGGTGCGCGCAGTCGCGGCGGCATCGGCCCGGTTCGCGCAACCGGACCGCCGCTGCTAGACTGGATCGGAAGATCGGCCGCCGGCGCCCGACAGGCGCGGGCCGCGCGGCCCCACTCCCTGCGAGAGGATTCCCCGATGAGCGCTTCCCGAATCGATGCCGTCCGCGACGGCCTGTTTCGCGCCACGACCTTCGTCGATACGCTGAACCTGGGCTTCAGCCAGTTCTTCATCCGCTCGCCGCACGGCGACGTGCTGTGTGTCGAAACGGGCACCCGCTCCAACTTCACGCAACTGAGCGCGGCGCTCGACACCGTCGGCATCGCGCCGTCGATGGTGAGCAGCGTGATCGTTCCGCACTTCGAGGCCGACGAAATGGGCGCGCTGCCCGATTTCCTCGCGGCCAATTCGGCGCTGGTCGCGTACGGCCATCCGATGTGCACGTGGGGGCTCGCCGACGTGTTCGGCGTGCGCGCGATTCCGCTGAAGGACGGCGTGCCGACGACGCTGTCGGGCATCGACGTCGTGCCGGTCTTCACGAAGCACGTGCATCAATGGGATGCGCTCGTCGTGTATCTGCCGGCGTACAAGGCCCTGCTGTCGTCGGATATCCTGATGCGCTTCGGCAACGAGGAAACGGACGACCCGCTGCCCGCGATCCTCGATTCGATCACGCGCTCGGACTACCTGCCGTCGCTCGCACACATGGCGAGCGCGCTGCGCCGCATCCAGGCGCTCGACCTCGACATCATCCTGCCGATGCACGGCCCGGCGATCACGCACGACATTCCGCGCGTGATCGCCGGGGTAATCGCCCACTGCGAAGCGGCGACCGCGTAGCGCAAGCGCGCGGCGCGCGGCCGGCTGGCGCGCTCAGGCGCCCGTGACGACGAATTCGTCGGCCGCCTTGCTCTGGACCGCGGCCATCAGCGCAAGCTCGCGCTTGTTGCGCGGCTCGCCGGACACGACGCCCGTCGCATGCTTGGCCTTCGCGCCGAGCGGAAAGAACACGAACGACGCGCCGGCCGGTGCATCCGGCTCCGCGCGCAAGCGTTTGTTCAGAATTTTCAGGTACTTCTTCTTCGACACTTCCTTCGCTGCCATGGCGCCCTCCGTACGAATGTCATGCCGGTCAGCATACCAGTTTTGAACCGGCGCTCCGGCGCGGGCTGCACCGACGCAGCGGCATCGCGATTTCCAGGCGACGCGTCCGGCACGCGGGTAAGATCGTCACGCGCTGGCCGACCAGGCGTCGCGCCAGTCTCACACCCTCACATGCCAATCAGAACCATTCACGGAAATGACGCTCGTCACCACCACGCACATCCGCTGGCGCGACCCGATCACGGTGAAATTCGGCTTCACCGGCATCGACACCGAGGAGGCGGTCGTCCTCGTCAGGCATCGGCTCACCGCCCAGTTCCCGACACTCGACAAGCCGAGTCAATGCGTGTACGTCGTCCGGCTGAAGGGTGACGTCGCCATCGCGTACGGCGGTGAATTCTCGCCAGTCATCTATATCGGCGAAGGCAATGCGGCGACCCGCCTGTACGCGCACGCCAAGTGGATCGCGGAATTGCTGGTGGCCGTCCCGAACGCGGAAATCGAAGTCCGGGTCGCGGACTGCGTCCGGAAAAAGGACGCGAATCTCTGCCAGTATGTCGAAGCCGACCTGATCGACGCGTTCATCGAAAAGCACCAGTGCCTGCCGTGGTTCAACCGCCAACGCGAAAAGAAATACGCGGGTCAACGGACCTACGACGCGGAAGTACAACACGCGTTCAATCTGAGAATCGGCAAGGTGGGCGGCAGCAAATATCTATGGGCCATCCGGCCGACCAGCAACAACGAGCAATACGACCCCTATGCCACGGGCTGGTACGACACATGACCGGCGAGCGCACTGGATCGTATCGGGCGCCGGATCCGGTACGCTGTACGCGATGCGGCGCCGCCTGACCGGCGTCTGATTCACGCGCAAGACGCACCGGCCGCTTTTTTTTCGATCGCGATGTCGATTTCCCGCCGGTTCGTCCGTCGTACCCGTGACATCCCCTGCCGGCCGCCGCGGCGACCGACAGGCCCCGACCCTCTCTCATCCAAGGAGCAACCACAATGCGCGTCATGGTGATCGTCAAGGCAACGGCCTTTTCCGAATCGGGCTCGATGCCCGATACCGAACTGCTGGCCGCGATGGGCCAGTACAACGAGGCACTCGTGAAAGCCGGCGTGATGCTCGCCGGCGAAGGGTTGCACCCGAGCTCGCGCGGCAAGCGCGTGCATTTCTCCGGCAACGCGCGCACCGTCATCGACGGCCCGTTCGCCGAAACCAAGGAACTGATCGCCGGCTACTGGCTGTGGCAGGTGAAGTCGATGGAAGAAGCCGTCGAATGGGTCAAGCGCTGCCCGAACCCGATGCCGATGGAGTCGGACATCGAAATCCGCCAGGTCTTCTCGCCGGAAGACTTCGGCGCGGAATTCACGCCGGAGCTGCAGGAACAGGAAGCACGGCTGCGCGCGGAGATGGACGGCAAGCACAACGCGTAAGCCGGTCCGGCCCAATCCTCGGAACAAACGGATGGACGACGCGTCGCCGGGTAACGCGTCGCCCTGATACGTTATCCGGTGAAATCGTTCCGTCATGCGTGCCCGTTTCGGCCGCTTTCGCGTGACGCCGGTCGCACGGCCGCGGCGCGCTACGCCGCCGGCACCGGATGACGCATCACCGGCGCGCCCCACGATTGCAGGCGATCGCGGCTCGGCGGGCAGCCGAACCGCGACTTGTACACGCGGGAAAAATGCTCGATCGATTCGAAGCCGGTCGCCGCGGCGACCTGCGACACGCTCAGCTCCGTCTGCTGCAGCAACTGGTGCGCGGTCGCGACCCGCAGGCTCAGGTAGTACTGCAGCGGCGCGGTCGCCGTATGCCGCTTGAACTGCCGCTCGAGCTGGCGCTTGGATAGCCCGACCTCCTGCGCGAGCAATTCGCACGACATCGGCTCCGCCATCGACTCGCGCATCAGCCGGATCGCCTTCGCGACCGACGCGCACATCGCCTCCGGCTCCGCTTCGCGATCCGACAACTGCGCCTCGTCCGCGCCGCGCGGCCGCGCATGCAGCAGATGCCGCGCAATCTCGCGCGCGAGCTCGGCGCCGTGTTCGCGGCCGATCCAGTCGAGCATCATGTCGATGATCGCGGTGCCGCCCGCGCACGTGATCAGGCGCGGCTCGATCGTGTAGAGCCGCGTGGTCGCGCCGACCTTCGGATACGCCTCCTGAAACCCTTCGACGTTGTCCCAGTGCACGGCCGACGGCCGCCCGTGCAGCAGGCCGGCTGCAGCGAGCAGTTCGGTCCCCGTCTCGACGCCGCCGATCTGCGTGCCGAACGCCATCTGGTTCTGCAGCCACGTCTTCACGCCACGGTGCTTGCCGTGCTGCTGCGCCTCGAAGCTCGCGACCACGAAGATCGTCGCGAATGCGCCCCGCTGGTCGCCGATCGGCCGGGTCGGCGTCGACATGCCGTTGGTCGCCTGCACCGGTTCGCCGTCGACCGACAGCACGGTCCACTCGTACAGCCTGCGCTGCCCGAGCCAGTTCGCGAGCGACATCGCCTCGATCAGCAGCGCGAGCCCCAGATGGGAGAACTGCGGCATGACGAGCAAGCCGATCTGGCGCGGCGTGTACGCGGCCGCCGGCGCGGCCGGCAAAGGCAGTTTCCGTAAAGTCATTGCAGTTTCGATCCGGCCGGACACAGCGGCCGCTTGGCGGGAAATCGTAGGCGGCGCGTATCAGATGCGCCATCCGTTCAACCCCGACTGTGCCGCCCGCCGCGTGTCGATACTTGATGAAAAGCGACATCTCACTGTCGCTTTCCGCAGGGTCGCAATGCCGCCCCCTCTGCCCCGCACGCGTCGCCACGGTGCGTCACGCGCCGTCGCAATCCATCAAGTGCGGGCCGCGCACGCCCCTTATAGTCGGCTCGCGTTCCGCCTGCATCCGGGCGATGCACGCGTATCCACTGACTTCCGGGAACCTGCTCCATGCACATCAAACAGCTCTATATCGACGGCGCGTGGCAACCCGCCGCCGCCGGCGGACAGCGTGCCATCGTCGATCCCGGCACCGGCGAAACGATCGCACGCGTGTCGTACGGCACGACGGCCGATGCCGAACACGCGATTCGCGCGGCGCGCGCCGCGTTCGACCACGGCGAGTGGCCGCGTCGGTCCGTCGGCGAACGCGCGGCCTGCGTGCGCGCGCTGGCCGAAGCACTGCGCAACGAAGCGCCGGCGCTCGCACGCATCGAGACCGCGAACACCGGCAAGACGCTGGTCGAATCGGCGTCCGACGTACACGACGCCGCCGCGGCCTTCGACTATTTCGCGAGCCTCGCGGTCACCGAATCGGGCAGCGTCAACGCCACGCAACCGCACGCGCTCAGCGTCACGCTGCGCGAGCCGGTCGGCGTGTGCGGGCTGATCACGCCCTGGAACTACCCGTTGCTGCAGGCCGCATGGAAGCTCGCGCCGGCGCTCGTGGCCGGCAACACGGTCGTCATCAAGCCCGCGTCGCTGACGCCGCTGTCCACGCATCGCCTGGTCGAACTCGCGCACGACGCGGGCCTGCCGCGCGGCGTGCTCAATTTCGTGACGGGCGGTGCCGACGTGGGCGACACGCTCGCGTCGAGCGCCGAGGTCGACCTGATCTCGCTGACCGGCAGCAACGCGGCCGGCGCCAGCGTGATGCGCGCGGCCACGACGAACTTCAAGCGCGTGTCGCTCGAGCTCGGCGGCAAGAACCCGAACATCGTGTTCGCCGACGCCGATTTCGACACGGCGCTCGACTACGCACTGAACGCCGCGTTCTTCAACGCCGGGCAGATGTGCTCGGCCGGCTCGCGCCTGCTGGTCGAACGCGCGCTGCACGACCGCTTCGTCGATGCGCTCGCCGAACGCATCGCGGCGATCCGGCTCGGCCACGGCGTCGACGCGGCCACGCGGATGGGCCCGGTGATTTCTGCCCAGCAGCGCGATCGCGTGCTGGCGCTGATCGGCGACGCCGCACGCGACGGCGCGCGCATCGTATGCGGCGGCCGCGCGCCCGCGGGCGACGCGTTCGCGACCGGCTTCTGGATCGAACCGACGCTGATCGCCGACGTGCGCACGACGATGGCGATCGCGCGCGACGAGGTGTTCGGCCCGGTGCTGACCGTCGAGACGTTCGACAGCGAGGACGACGCGCTCGCGCTGGCCAACGACACGCCGTTCGGCCTCGCCGGCGCGGTGTGGACGCGCGACTTCGCGCGCGCCAACCGCGTGATGCGCCGGTTGCGGGCGGCGACCGTGTGGGTCAACGACTACAACGTGACACTGCCGGGCGCGCCGTGGGGCGGCTACAAGGCCAGCGGCATCGGCCGCGAGCTGTCGCGCAGCGGCCTCGACGAATACACCGAACTGAAGCACGCGTACGTCAACTTCGAAGCCAGCCCGCAACGCTGGTTCTGATCTCCACCGACACGGGAACCCGACATGCTCACTGCCACGCAACCCGACCAGACGCATCGCGCGACACGCGCGGATCTCGCGTGCGCGTTCCGCTGGACCGCGCGCCTCGGCATGCACGAATCGATCGCCAACCACTTCAGCGCCGCCGTATCCGACGACAACCGGCAATTCCTGATCAACCCGCGCGGACGTCATTTCTCGCGGGTGCGCGCGAGCGACCTGCTGCTCGTCGATGCCGACGATGCGGACACGATCCGCCGCGACGACGCGCCCGACCTCACCGCGTGGGCGCTCCATTCGGAAATCCACAAGCGTCATCGGCATGCACGCTGCGTGCTGCACGTGCATTCGAAATACGCGACGGTGCTGTCGTGCCTCGCGCAGCCCACGCTGCCGCCGCTCGACCAGAATTGCATGCGCTTCTTCGAACGGGTCGCCGTCGATACCGGATTCGACGGCATGGGGCTCGGCGACGAAGCGTGCCGCGTCGCCGACGCGCTCGGCGACAAGCCGGTGCTGCTGATGGGCCAGCACGGCGTAATCGTCGCCGCGTCGTCGGTCGCGCAGGCGTTCGACGACCTGTATTACTTCGAGCGCGCATGCGAGACCTACGTGAGCGCGCTGCAAACCGGCCAGCCGTTGAAGATCGCGACCGAACAGGTCGCGCGCAAGACGATGATCCAGTGGCGCGACGACTATGCGGGCTTCGCGGAGCAGCACCTGGCGGAACTCCGCGCGATTCTCGATGACGAATCGCCGTCGTATGCGTGGTAGCGATGCGCGGCGCGGGCGACCACATGCTCGCGCGCCCGAACGAACGCACGGACGATTCGCGCGACGTGGCGCGAATCGTCCATCGACACACGTTACCTGGCGGTCAATCCGCCATCGACGAGAACCGACGTGCCGGTGACGAAACTGCTTTCGTCGGACGCGAGAAACAGCGCGACGTCGGCGACCTGCTCCGGCGTGCCCATCCCGAGCGGCTGAACCGCGTCGAGCAGCGCATCCATCCGTTGCCGACCGCCGAGCGCGTCGATGAACGGCGCATTCATCGGCGTGTCGATCCAGCCCGGGCACACCGCATTGGCGCGGATGCGGTCCTTCGCATGCTCGATCGCCACGCAGCGGGTCAGCATCAGCACGCCGCCCTTCGATGCGCAGTAGGCCGCATGCAGCGGCTCGCCGACGAAGCTGCTCGTCGAGCCGAGATTGACGATCGAGCCGCCGCCGCTGCGGATCATCGCCGGAATCGCGTATTTACAGCCGAGGAACACGCCCTTGAGGTTCACGTCCATCACGGCGTCCCAGTCCGCCTCGGTCGTGTCGACGAGCGTCGCTTCGCGGATCACGCCCGCGTTGTTGCACAGGATGTCGAGCCGGCCGAACGCGCGCTCCACGAAGTCGACCAGCTCGCCGACCTGCTCCGCCGAGCTCGCGTCGGCCTGCCTGCCGACGATCATGCCGTCACGCGCCATCGCGCACGTCGCGTCGAGCTGCGCGACGTTGCGGCTCGTCGTCGCGATCACACGCGCGCCCTCGCGCGCGAATCGCAGCGCGATGTGCCTGCCGATTCCGCTCGCCGCGCCCGTCACCACGGCGACCTTGCCGGCCAGCCGGCCGGTCTGGTTCTCGTTCATCGTCGTTTGCTCCGACAGGTGCCCGTTCGGCATCGCGCGCGCCGGCACGAGCCGCGGCGCACCCGATGCACGCTGCACGCTCAGTGAAGATTCAGCGCGACGTCGAGCGCCGCGCGCGAATCGTGTCCGTCGGCCGTCGTGACGCCGGCCAGCCAGTCCTTCAACACGCCTGGATGCTGCTGCAGCCACGCCTTTGCCGCGACGTCAGGCTGCTGGCCGGAGGCGATCGCCTTCATCACCTCGTTCTCCATGTCGGTGGTGAACTGCAGGTTCGCGACCAGCCTCGCCGCATTCGGGCAGCGCGCCGCGTAGTCGGGCGCCGTCATCGTATAGACCTTCGCCTCGCCGTAATTCGGGCCGAACAGCGCGTCGCCACCGCCGAGATAGCGCATGTTGAAGTCGAGGTTCATCGGATGCGGTTCCCAGCCGAGGAAGACGATCCACGCATGATCGCGGATCGCGCGCTTGACCTCGACCAGCATGCCGGCCTCGCTCGACTCGACCAGCTTGAACTTGCCGAGCCCGTACTGGTTGCCCTGGATCGCCTTGCGGATCAGCTCGTTGCCGTCGTTCCCCGGCTCGATTCCGTAGATGCGGCCCTGCAGCTTGTCCGCGAACTTCGCGATGTCGCCAAACGAACGCAGACCGGCGTCGTACGCATACGCCGGCACCGCGAGCGTGTATTTCGCGCCGACGAGGTTCGGACGATCCAGCACCTTCACGGCGCCGCTCTTCACGAACGGCCCGCTCGTCGCATCCATCGACGGCCGCCAGTCGCCGAGGTACACGTCGATCTGGTGCGCCTTGAGCCCGGCCAGCGCGATCGGAATCGACGCCATCGTCTTGGTCGGCTGATAGCCGAGACTCGACAGCACGGTCGACGCGAGTGCAGTTGTCGCGGCGATATCGGTCCAGCCGATATCCGCGAACCGCACGGCGCGGCAGGTTGCCGGTTCCTGCGCGACCGCATGACCCGCGCAGACGCCCGCCAGCGCGATACACCCGAGGGTTTTCCTGACGACGTTCATCGTGATTTCTCCAGACAGGTTGAAGGACAACTAAAGATCCAGCACGAGTCGTGACGACTTCGCGCGCGACACGCAGATATAGATGAGATTGTTCGCGCGCTTCTCCTCGTCCGTCTGGAGACAGTCGCGATGGTCGGCCTCGCCGTCGAGCAGCCTGACGGCGCAGGTGCCGCAGATGCCTTCCGCGCAAACCGATTCGACCGCGATCCGCTCGTCGCGCAGCACGTCGAGAATCGACCGCTCCGCGGGTATCGCAATGCGGCGGCCGGTTCGCGCGAGCTCGACCTCGAACGCCCGCGGGTCGTCCCGCTGCGCGCACGGCGCCGCGGGCGCCGCGAAACGCTCGAAGCGGATCGTGCCGGCCGGCCAGTCGCGCGCCGCGTCCAGCACGCTGTCGATCAGCCGCGCCGGGCCGCAGACATACACCTGCGTGCCCGCACGCGGCGTGCCCAGCAGCGCGCGCAGATCGGCCTCGCCGTCCCGTTCGCTGAAATGCAGCCGGGTGTTCGGTCGCAGCGCGCCGCCTTCGATCGTGTCGAGCAACGCCATCCGCTCGCGCGATCGCGCCAGGTAGCACAGCGTGAACGGCTTGCCGAGCGCCTCGAGCCGGCGCGCCATCGGCAGGATCGGCGTGATGCCGATGCCGCCCGCGATCAGCACGTAGTCGCTCGCGTGCTCGTCGAGCACGAAATGATTCCGCGGCGCGCTCAGGCTGACCGCGTCGCCCGCCGCCAGCCGCTCGACGACATACGCGGATCCGCCGCGCGAGCGCGGCTCGCGCAGCACCGCGATCCGGTAGGTCGATCCGTCGGCCGCGCGCTCGACGATCGAGTACTGGCGCACGATGCCGCCCGGCAGGCGCAGCTCGACATGCGCGCCGGGCTCGGCCGGCGGCAGCGCCGCGCCGTCGGCCGACGCGAACACGACGCTGCGGATCTCCGGCGTGAGCATCGTCGCGTCGACGACCCGCGCGTCGATGTGCGTGACGGTCGAAAGGGAGAGAATCGGCTCCATCGTGCTCACCGTTGACGCGTACGCCATTCAGGCTGCGCCCAGACGGGCGCCGACGAAGGCGGCAACGGCGTGCGCCCGAGCACGAGATCGCTGCCCTTTTCGCCGATCATCACGGTCGGCGCATTGGTGTTGCCGCTGACGATCGTCGGCATGACCGACGCGTCGATCACGCGCAACCGCTCGAGGCCGTGCACGCGCAGGTCGGGGCCGACCACCGCTTCGGGATCGGACGCCGGGCCCATCTTGCAGGTGCCCGCCGCGTGGTAGCCCGTCTCGGTGATGTCGCGCGCCCACGCGTCGAGCGACGCGTCGTCGGTCTTGCCCGGACCCGGCGAAAGCTCGTCGCCGCACAGGTCGCGGAACGACGGCTGCGCAAGGATCTCCCGCACGAGGCGCACGCCGGCGCGCATGTCGGCCCGGTCGCGTTCGGTCTTCAGGTAATTGAACAGGATCCTCGGCGGCTGGCGCGGATCGCCGGACGTCAGCGTCACCGCGCCGAGGCTCGTCGGGCGCATCAGGTCGATATGCACCTGGAATGCATGCGCGGGCACGCTGTCGACGCTGCCCGGCTGTACCGCGAGCGGCATGAACGTCAGTTGCAGGTCCGGGTGCTCGACGCCCGCGCGCGAACGGATGAACGCACCGGCCTCGAAATGGTTCGTCGCGGCCAGCCCTTCGCGCTGCGCGAACCATTTCGCGCCGGTCCACCATTTGCGCGGCGCGACCGTCCACGGATAGATCGACACCGGCTTGCGGCACAGATACTGCACCACGGTGTCCGGGTGATCGGACAGCCTGCGGCCCACGCCCGGCAGATCGTGCCGCGTGCGCACGCCGGCGCGTTCCAGTTCGCCGGCCGGCCCGACGCCGGACAGCATCAGCAGTTGCGGCGTATTGATCGCGCCGCCGCACAGCAGCACTTCGGCGTTCGCCGTCACTTCGTGCGTGGCGCCGTCGCATGCATACTCGATGCCGGTCGCGCGCTTGCCGTCGAACAGCACGCGCAGCACGAGCGCACCGGTCAGCACCGTGACGTTGCCGCGTTCGAGCGCCTGCGCAAGATAGCCGCGCGCGGTGCTCCAGCGCGCGCCGTTCCACGTCGTGCGATCGACGCGGCCGAAGCCTTCCTGCCGATAGCCGTTCACGTCGTCGGTATGCGCGTAGCCCGCATCGACGCCCGATGCGATGAACGCGCGCGTGAGCGGCGTGTCGGTACGGCCGGCCGTCACGCGCAGGTGGCCGCTGTCGCCGTGATAGGCATCGGCGCCCAGTTCGTGCCGTTCCGAGCGGATGAAATACGGCAGCACCTCGCGGTAGCTCCAGCCGGTGCAGCCCTGCTCGGCCCAGCCGTCGTAGTCGCGCGCATGGCCGCGGATATAGACCATCCCGTTGATCGACGACGAACCGCCGAGCACGCGCCCGCGCGGCGTCGCGATGCGGCGACGGTTCAGGAACGGCTCCGGTTCCGACCGGTACTGCCAGTTGAAACGGTCGCCGCCCACCACGATGCCCATCGCGGACGGCATGTCGATCGACCAGTGCCGGTTCGCGGGGCCGGCCTCGAGCAGCAGGATCCGCACGTTCGGATCCTGCCCGAGCCGGTTGGCCAGCACGCAGCCGGCCGATCCCGCACCGACAATCACATAGTCGTAGTCGCGACGCACAGCGTCGATTGCGTCTGATTTCTTCATTGCTTGCATGCAGTTGATCGTGATCATGAAGGTCGAACGGGCGAATCGGCGCCGTCGTCCTCGCCGGAGACGCAACGGGGAGCGGCGCTCCCCGCCGCTCACGCGCCGTGAATGCCGTCGTGCACGAGCGTGTGGAAGTGATGCACGAGGTGTTCGCTCTCGTTGCTGTGCTCGGCGTCGATCACGTAGCGGCCCTGGTTGTAGCCGACCGAATGCAGCCCCTTCTGTACCGAGATGTTCAGGCGGATGTCTTCCGGGCCGAGATCGGTGTTCATCCAGTCCATGCACGCCTTCGTCACCGCGGGCATCTCGTCGTGCGTCGAGTAGTAGCCGAAGCGCAGCAGCGTCTTCTCCGGTTCCAGCGGAATGATCAGGAACGTCGCGAGGAATTCCGAGTACGGGAACGTATAGAACGTGTTGTGCGGCCAGATCCCGATGTTGAAGAAGCACTCGTCCGGATTCTTGTCGCCGAGCGGCACGCCGTACGCGGCGGTCGCGCCGAGATTGGCCGGCGCCGTGTAGGTCCACCATTTGTCGTGCTGCGTGAGCCGGTATCCGTCGAAGTCGATCAGGCCGGCCAGCTCGACGTGATGCGGGCCGGACAGCGAGAAGTGATAGCCCTCGATCGAGTTGTCCATGATGACCTTCCAGTTCGCCGGCACGATCACGTCCTTCTCCTCCATCAGCCGGTACGCGTCCAGCTTCGGAAACACGCGCTTCATCTCCGCGTCGGCGCCGGGGAACTGGTCGCGCATCGACGGCGCATTCGGATCGAGGTTGAAGTAGTAGAACCCGCCGAGTTCCTCGATGCGCACCTTCGGAATGTTGTAGTCCGAAATATCGAACCCTTCGATGCGATCGGTGCGCGGCGCGCCGCGCAGGCTGCCGTCGGCGCCATAGCACCACGAGTGGTACGCGCAGCGGAACAGGCCCTTCTGCACGCCGCGCCGCGCTTCGACGAGGCGATTGCCGCGATGCTGGCAAACGTTGTGGAAGGCGTGGACCTGACCGTCGCGGCCGCATGCGGCGATCACGCTCTGGTCGAACACGTCGGTCATCACGAACTGGCCCGGCGTGCTCAGCTCCGACTTGTGGCCGATCACGTGCCATGCCGACATGAAGATGCGGTCGCGCTCGGCCGCGAACACCGCATCGTCGTAGAAATAGCGCGACGGCAGCGTCAGCGCGTTTTCGGGCCGTTGCTGCATCCAGCGGTCGGCAGCGACGATGTCTTGCTTCTTCACAACGGAGATCGGTTGCATGGGCGTTTTCCTGTTTCTGTCGTTCGTCGGAAGGTGGCGGTCCGGTCCGGCTGGCCATCCACCATGAAGCGAACTTTATGGGCGCCCGCCGGCCCGCACTTGATGGATCGCGACATCGCGATGTCGCCGCGTGCGACCGGCGACGCGTGGAGATTTTTCGGGTTCGCGATGGCGGTTTCCGCGTGCGTCGCGGGCTTCCGGCGGTGGCTTGTGAAGTCGATGGACGCAGTGCCCGAATAGCGGCGACGCTGTTCGAACCTGACGCCGGGTGAGTCGGAGATCGGGTTCCTCTCCGTTTTCGACATCGAGGATTTCGGTTCACGCGGGAATGGCAGGAACAAGGAGCGCGCTTGCGGCCGATGCCGCCGGCCAGACCCCGCCGCCCCGCCCGCATCCACCGAACAAACCGATTGACGCTGCGCCTTTTAGTAACGTATCGTCTTGCTACGTTGCTAAAAGGCGCCCCTGTCCCGTCATGCACTCCCGTTTCGACCGCTTTCGTGCGACGCCCCTCGGCGCGCAACTCGAAGCACTGATCGCGCAGCCCGAGCGCTATGTCGAATTCGCGGCGCTGTCGCGTGTCGGCGTCGCCGCGATCGGTGCGATCCAGCACGAGGTCGCGCAGAAATTCCCTGAAATCGAAGCCGATACGACCGCCCGCCAGTTCTGCGGCGCGATGGTCGCCGACGTGATGCGCCGTCACGGGCACGACGTCGTGCAGGCGCGCGGCCGGATCGGCGGCGCACTGTTCAGCTACGGCGCGGTCTTCAGCGCGTATCCGCAGGTGCTGCCGTTCGCCGACGTCGTCGCCGCGCTGGCCACGATGCCCGACCGGCTCGCCGCGTATGCCGCGCACGTGCCCGCCGCGCTCGGCAGGCGACGGCCGGCCGGCACCGGCTTCTCGCTCGTCGAGCATGCGTGCCACCTGCGCGACCTCGACGCCGTGTTCGCCGCGCGCATCGACGCCGTGCGCACGCACGCGCTGCCGGTGATCGCGTCCGTCGACGGCACCGCGCTTGCCGCGCAGCGCGACTATCTCGCGCAATCGCTCGACGACGCGCTCGCCGCATTCCGCACCGGCCGCGCAGCGCTGTGCGCGACGGCCGCCGCGCTGCCGGCGCCGGAACGCGCACGCTGCGGATTGCGCGACGGCATTCGCCGGATGTCGATCGACGATCTCGTGCGCGAATGGCTCGACCACGATCGCACGCACGTGCTCGAACTCGACGAACTGCTCGCCGAACTCGAATTGCCGCCCCTTCCCGCCTCGGACGCCGCATGACCCAGCCCACTACGCCCGTCGTCTTCGTTCACGGCTTCATCGGCACGTTCGACGTGCCCGAATGGCCCGGCCCGCAACTCGCGCCCGACCTGCTCGGCTACGGCATCCATCGCGCGACACCGCCCGACGCGATCACGCTCGCCGCGCAGGTCGAGCATGTGCGGCAGGCCATCAGCCAGCAGTTCGGCGCGCAGCCGGTCGATATCGTCGGTCACTCGGTGGGCGGCGCGATCGCGATGCTGTTCGCGCATGCGCATCCGGCGCACGTGCGCCGGATCGTCAACGTCGAAGGCAACTTCACGCTCGACGATGCGTTCTGGTCGGCGTCGGTCGGCCGCATGACGCCCGCGCAAGCCGATGCGATGCTCGACGGCCTGCGCGACGATCCGCCCGCCTGGCTGCGTGGCGCGATCGACGATCCATCGCCGCGCCAGCTCGACGATGCACGCCGCTGGCTCGCGCATCAGCCGGCGTCGACGCTGTGCGCGATGGGGCGCTCGGTCGTCGCGACGACCGGCGCCCCCGGCTATCTGCAAACGCTCGCGCAGGTGTTCGAGCGCCATCCGGTATGGCTCGTCGCGGGCGAACGCTCGCGAGCGGGCTGGCATGTGCCGGACTGGGCGCTCGCGCGCTGCGCCGGCTTCGAAACGATCGGCGGCTGCGGGCACCTGATGCCGGCCGAGCGGCCCGCCGCGTTTCGCGACACGCTCGCACGCTGCGTCGGCTGACGCATGCGTCGGCGCCCCGTCTGACAACCCGTAGGTTTCGCCGAAATATGGTTGAAAGGCGCGGTTGCTAGAGTCGCCGAACCGGGTTGTCCTGGCGCCCGACCGCCGGACGGAGGCAATACATGCGACGATCAATGAACCTGGTACGTGCATTCTGGCTGCTCCTGCTGCTCGCCGTCGCCGGCCCCGCCGTCGCGTTTCAGACGCGGGTCGTGGCGATCCCGAGCGCGGCGATGAGCGAAACGCTGAAGGCGACCGTCGTGTTGCCCGACGACTACGCACGCCCGCACGACGGCGCCGAACGCTTTCCGGTCGTCTACCTGCTGCACGGCTCCGGCGGCGACCACACCGACTGGACCAGCAACACGCACATCGCGACGCTCGCCGACCGCTATCACGCGATCCTCGTGATGCCCGACGGCGGACACGAGAGCTGGTACATCGACAGCCCGTTCGACTCCGGCAGCCGCTACGAAACCTTCGTCGGCGACGAAGTCGTGTCCTATATCGACGCTCACTTCAGAACGATCGCCGCCAAGCATGCGCGCGCGATCACCGGGCTCAGCATGGGCGGCTTCGGCGCGCTGCGCATCGCGCTCGACCGGCCCGACACGTTCGGCGCGGTCGGCAGCATCAGCGGCGCGGTCGACCCGCGCTGCTGCGAGGACGAGCCGGGCATCGACCACGTGTTCGGCGACCCGGTCCGCCATCCGTCGTTCTGGAACCGCAACGCGATCGTCGCAAGCGCACGCGCGTTCGTGCGCGCGCATCTCGACCTGACGATCGACTGCGGCCGCGACGACGCGTTCGTCGGCTCGAACCGCACGCTGCACGAGCGGCTCGTCGCGCTCGGCGTACCGCACGACTATGCGGAACGTCCGGGCGGCCACACGTGGGATTACTGGGCGCAGGCGATCCGCTACCAGATGCGGTTCTTCGCGATGTCGTTCCAGCACGGCGGCTATGCATACCATCCGGCGCCCCATGCGCCGGGCATGACGCACGCGGGCTGACGCGCGCCCCCCTCTTCGCACCACGCGACGTGGCGACCCCGGTGGTACGATGCGCTGGCATCGACCACCCACGTTCCTCCATGCCGCGCGACAACTTTGCGGACCTGCTTGCCTTCATCGCCGTCGCACGCGAGCGCAGCTTCACGCGCGCGGCCGCCCGGCTCGACGTCTCGCAATCCGCACTCAGCCATACGATCCGCTCGCTCGAGACACGTCTCGGCGTGCGGCTGCTCACGCGCACGACGCGCAGCGTGTCGCCGACCGAAGCCGGCGAGCGCCTGCTGCTGAACCTCGCGCCGCGCTTCGACGAAATCGAGGCCGAGCTGTCCGCGCTCGCCGAGCTGCGCGACAAACCGGCCGGCACCGTGCGCATCAACGCGACCGACTACGTGATCCGCACGTTGCTGTGGCCGAAGCTGTCGCCGATGCTGCGCGACTATCGCGACCTGAAGGTCGAGTTCGTGACCGACTACGGGCTGTCCGACATCGTCGCGGAACGCTTCGACATCGGCGTGCGGCTCGGCGATCAGGTCGCGAAGGACATGATCGCGGTGCGCATCTCGCCCGACCTGAAAATGGCGATCGTCGGCGCGCCCGCGTATTTCGCGCAACGCGAACGGCCCGCGACGCCGCAGGATCTCGTCGCGCACGACTGCATCAACCTGCGGCTGCCGACGCACGGCGCGCTGTACGCATGGGAACTCGCGCGCGGCGGCGACACGCTGCAGGTGCGCGTCGACGGCCAGGTCACGTTCAACGGCACCTATGAAATGCTCGACGCGGCGCTCGCCGGCTACGGCCTCGCTTACGTGCCGGCCGAACTCGCCGCGCCACATGTCGATGCCGGCCGCCTCGTCAGCGTGCTCGACGACTGGTGTCCGACGTTCCCCGGTCACCACCTGTACTACGCGAGCCGGCGGCAGTCGTCGCGCGCGCTCGCGCTGATCGTCGATGCGCTGCGCCATCCGGCCCATTCATGAGCCCGCTCGATAAGTGCATGCGAATTATTGGGGATTATCGCTAAGCGTCTCGGTGGCTACCATCGTCGGTGTCTTCAACATGATCCGGAGCCCTCGATGTCCGAACCGACTTCCCCCGCGCGCCGCGCGTTCGGCGCCATCGCGCCGGCCCTCGCCGACTACACCGACAACGTGCTGTTCGGCGACGTATGGCAGCGCCCCGGCCTGTCGCCGCGCGATCGCAGCCTGATCACCGTCGCGAGTCTCATCGCGCTGTATCGCGTGAACGAGCTGCCGTTCCATCTGAAGAAAGCGCTCGACAACGGCCTCACGCGCGACGAGCTGATCGAGGCGATCACCCACCTCGCGTTCTACTCGGGCTGGCCGACCGCAAGCTCGGCGCTGCCGATCGCGCAACGCGTCTTCGACGAAGCGGGCGTGTAAGCACGACGCACGGCCGGCGCGTTCTCATTCAACCGACTTGAACCAACGCGGGCGCACGCCCGCATGGAGTCTGCATATGGATTACCGCTATCTCGGGCGCAGCGCGCTGAAGGTGTCGCCGCTGTGTCTCGGCGCGATGATGTTCGGCGGCGAAACCGACGAAGCGACGTCGGCGCGCATCATCGACAAGGCGTTCGACCAGGGCATCAACTTCATCGACACGGCCGACGTCTATCACGCTGGACGCTCGGAAGAAATCGTCGGCCGCGCGATCGAACGACATCGCGACAGTTGGGTCGTCGCGACCAAATTCGGCTATCCGGCCGGACCGGACGCGGGGCCGAACCGCCAGGGCCAGTCGCGCAAGTGGATCTTCGAATCGGTCGACGCGAGCCTGAAGCGGCTCGGCACCGATTACATCGACATCCTCTATTTCCATCGCGCGCTGACCGACGCGCCGCTCGACGAAGCGATGCGCGCGGTGGCCGACCTGATCCGGCAAGGCAAGGTGCGCTACATCGGGCTGTCGAACTTCAAGGGCTGGCGCATTGCCGAGATCGTGCGGCTCGCGGATCAGCTCGGCATCGACCGGCCGGTTGCGAGCGAGCCGCTGTACAACCTCGTCGATCGCACGGCCGAGGTCGAACAGCTTCCGGCCGCCGCGCATTACGGGCTCGGCGTCGTGCCGTACAGCCCGCTCGCGCGCGGCGTGCTGACCGGCAAGTATGCGGTCAATGCGCAGCCGCCCGCCGATTCGCGCGCGGGCCGCGGCGACCGGCGCATCCAGCAGACGGAATGGCGGCCCGAGTCGCTGCACATCGCGCAGCAGGTGGTCGCGCATGCGGCTGCGCGCGGCACGACGTCGGTCGCGTTCGCGCTCGCGTGGGTGATGAAGAACCGGATCGTCAGCTCTACGATCGCGGGGCCGCGCACCGAAGCGCACTGGGACAGCTACGTCGATGCGCTGACGCTCGAACTCGGCCCCGACGACGAGCGCTTCGTCGATGCGCTGGTGCCGCCGGGGCATGCGTCGACGCACGGTTATACGGACCCCGGCTACCCGGTCGAAGGACGAAAGGTTTGACGTCGGGAGATTGCAGCGCGATGCGTGCTGCGGCGATCGCGCTTGCAGCGCGCGGGAAGGATGAACGACTGACGGGCCGGACGATGTCGTCCGGCAAGCGGGCAAGCAGACGAGCGTGTGAGCGGTTGTAGCGCGCGTCGAGCGACGCGGCGAAAAACAGAAAACGAAAAACGGAAAGCGGAAAGCGGAAAGCGGAAGACGAAGCCGGCGGCGGCGAAATCAGTTGCCGCGTGCCGCGTCGGCGCTCACCACGCGATCGAAAAATTCCTGCGCTTGCGCCAGTTCGTCGAGCGCGCGATCGAGACGCGACATCGCACGTGCATATTCGGACGACGAGATGTCGTCGTCGCTCTCGCCGCGCACGGCGCGAAACGCCTGATCGACATTGCGCGTCGCTTCGACGAAGCGTTGCGCGGCCCGGGCTTCCTGCGAACAGATGTGGGTCGACATCGACACTTCTCCCTCAGGGTTGCGGTGTGAAGCAAGCCGACGCCCAGTGTGCGTCGCGCGCATGTCGACGGCGTGAACGACCGCCGCACAGCGTGCTTCGAGCCGATTGTCGCTCCGCGTGCGCGGATCCGCTATGGCGAGATTGCAACAAATTCTTGCGCGCGTCGTTACGATGGCCGCACCGGCGTATGCATTGCATGCGCATGGGCTTCGCTGCCGATGCACGCGCCGCGCGTCAGTGGCGCAAACGTCACGCGCGCCCGATGCGCGGATGCGTCAAGCCGCCGAACGCCGCCGCTTCACCGGGCGACAGATCGAATAGATCGCCGGTGGGCTCGCGCGGATGCTCGGCAGCGGGCCGACTGCGCAATCGCGCCGCATGCGCGGGCGCGACATAGGCGGCCGCCGTTTCGATCGGCGGCACGTCGAACAGATCGCGCGTGACGCCGCGCACGGCATCCGTCGGCGAACGGCCGCGCAGGCGCGCGACCAGTTCGACGAAGCGATCGAAATCGCCGGCGCGCGTCGCCTTGTTCACGTCGGCGAGATCGCGCGCCTTCAGCACGCACGGCTGCGCGAGCCGCACGAAATACGGCGCCTCGAGCTCGACCGACAGCGCGAGCGGATAGCTCTTTCCCGTTTGTTCCTTTGCCCGCCCGATGCAGTCGACCACGGCCGCGCCCTGCGCGACGCCGAGCGGCTTGCCCGTGCTCACGCTGCGCAGGTGATCCGGGAACACGCGCAGTTGCGTGCCGACCGTCAGCGCGGTGGACGATACGCACACCAGCGCGTAGTGCTGTTCGCGACGCCGGCCCGACGGCAGCGTCGAGCGGCTCGCGATGAACGTGTGCGGCGGCAGCGGCCGCACCTGGCCGCTGGCGTCGACCCATGCATTCCACAGCAGCGCGTCCTCGCGCTTGCGTTCGCCCGGCCGCGTGCGCGACGCAACCGGCGAAAACAACGCGAGCAGCGAGCCCGTGCGATGCGCGGCGACTTGCGCGCTGCTGCCGAGCGGCTGGTTGATCCCCCACAGAAAACGCCCGCCCCCAAGCCGGCGCTCCCATTCCTTGCGGAGCACGACGGTCGGCAGTTCCTCGCCGGACTCGGTACCGATCTTCGTCCAGCAGAACGTGGGAGGGAGGTGTTTCAGTGTCATCAACTTTCTCGGAATACAGCCTCGCCGGTGACAGCAAGCCCATTCAACAACCGTAACTGTATAGGTATAATGCATCGCATGGAAGCCCCGGACCATGATTTTCCTGTTCAAGACCTGTTGCGCCGTCTGACGGCGGACACGCGCTCGTCCAGCGAAATCGCACGGCTTTCCGGGGTAAGTCAGCCGACAGTGTCGCGACTTCGGCTGTCGAACGGGCATCGGCTGCGGCGCAGCGCGCCATTCAACAAGCTATGCAGTTTCTATGGCGTCGATACCGGGCCGGCGCGCCGCCGCTACAACGACCTGCTGCGCGACGCGATCGTCGACGCGTGGGACGGCTCGGACGAGCACGGCCGCGCGCTGCTGGTGGTGATTCAGGGGCTGAAGGGGCTGAAGGGGCTGAAGGGGCTGCAGGGGAAGGCGGATGATGGGTGATGACGGAAAAGAAACGCGAGCGCGCTCCTTGCGAGCTTTGGCCATTCTGTCAGCCATTGCGTCGGCCAACGCCATCCAACGGTGAGTGTGTCGTGCACTGCGCACCCGCCGCTGATATCGCGGATCGTCCGTTCGTGAATCGAAATCCGGGGCCCACTTCCGCGAGCGTGATTGGTTCGATATTCACTGGAAGCACGCCTGACGCAAGGCGCCGATTTTGACCCACGCAGCGTCCAGCGGCACGTGATCGACCGAACTGCTTCGCTGCGCTTCAGGTCCCGTCAACTCGCGCGAGTCGTCCGTTGATCTGCGTTAGCACTTGCCTCGCCCCCCCGGCCGGTTTGCTGCGCGGCTTCTGGACGCTGCGCAGCCATGACGTCCGTGCCGCCGGGCACGGCAGGAATCGCCTTGGCCTGCACCGGCGTGGATGTCTGGTAATTGAGGTTCTGCAGGTTGCGCAGCAACGGCTCGATCAGGCCAAGCGAGGCAAAAGACATGGACGCGGATCGGGCAGGCATGCGGGAACGCCGGTCGGTCCGCTATTTCTTTCGCGACCGATAGAGGGTGGGCCAGTCACCGGGTTCAAGTCCGCCGCACGTATCCTGCCGCGCCAGTGCCGAAAGCTGAAATGCCTGACCATCCCAGATCCATTCGGCGCGAAAACCGCAGTCGGCCAGCCCCCGCCCCTTGTAAAAGGTCGTCAGCGTCCCGGTCGCAGGATCGAAGCCCGGCTCGACCAGCAGCGAGTCCGAACCCCCGACCTGAAAGCCCTCCAGCTTGACAGGCGCTGGCGCTCCGCCGCCGATGCGCGGGACGATGAACACGTCCGACGATCCCTGGTAGGCGCCCTGAATGCATGGAAGAATCACCAGCGCCTTCCGTGCGTCGAGCGGATACGCGGCTTCTTCGAGATACTTCGACGCATTCTCCTCGCAGTTGCCCGAGTCTTGAATGCGTTTCGCACGCGCGATCAGGTTCTCGTCCTCGCCGCCCGACAGGGACGCAACGATTTTTCGTGTCGGCACGATCGGCAGCGGCGGCGGGAGCGGCACTCGAGACGCAGGCGCCGGGCCCTTGCGGATCAACGCGGTGACACCGCCGATTCGACTTTGCCGGTCGTCGATGCGCAACAGCGCGGCAGCCATGCCGTCGAGCGGAACATAGGCGCTTGCATCCGTACCGACCTGAAGCTTTGCCCCATTGCGCAGCCGGGACACGAAGGCTGCCACGGCCGCCGGCCGCTGGGTGGACAGCGTCGCTTCGTTGCCGACCTGGTTCACGCTCCACGCCGAATCGTCGAGCCGCAGCGGCTGCCCATCCACACGCAGATCGTCAAGATCGGTACCGGCGCTGGTGTCGACGACGAGTCGCGCTTCGAGCGAACCGTTCGGCCCCGCCGCGCGAATGACGTGCAACTCCGCGCTGGCTTCGCCGCCGCTCGCAAACCCCTTCGCCTCGCAGGTCAAGCCGTTGTCGCATGCGACCAGCCATGATTTATAGGTGTCGTAGCTGGGCTCGACCGCGCTCCCGGGCGACGCGGCGTTGGCGGCGACGCACATGGTCGCGTTGACGAAAAGAGCAACGAGCGCCGTGCCCGCCGCGATGGCGCGATTTTTCATGGACGTCTGTCGAGTCGAGGATGACGCGCATCGTAACGCAAGCGATGTTCCGGGAGCACAAGTCTCTCCGGAGGCGCTTCCGCGTCTCACCACACCCCGTAGAACACCCCCGCCTTCTTGTATTGATGCGTGCCGCGCTCGACGTCGTCATGCGTCACGGTGGTCCGATTGCGCAGGCCGAGGGACCAGGCCAGCAAGCGCTCGCGCATCGCTTGCCGCACGTTGTCGAACATCGGATCGGTGCCGAGATCGACGAATTCGTCGGGATCGTTGCGCAGGTCGAAGAGCTGCGGCGCGAAGCCGTCCCAGTGAATGTATTTCCACGCATCGGTGCGCACCATCCAGCCGCGGCATGCGTCGGGGCTGCGGCCGAGGATCTGGCGCGCCTGCCGATACGCATAATCGAGTTCCGAGAAGACCGCATCCCGCCAGGGCACCTGCGTTTCCGCACCGCGCGTCAGCGCAAGCAGCGAGCGACCTTCGATGCGGTGCCCGGGAACCGGCATGCCCAGTGCGTCCAGCAGCGTCGGCACCGTGTCGATGGCTTCGACGAAGCGTGCGTCGCTGCGACCGCGCGTGGCGTCGGCCTCGGGCGACGGATCGTAGACGATGTACGGCACGCGCTGCACGGTGTCGTAGAACAACTCCTTCTCGCCGAGCCAGTGGTCGCCGAGGAAATCGCCGTGATCGGCGGTGAAGACGATCAGCGTGTCCTTCCACCGCCCGAGCCTGTCGAGCGTTTCCCACAGTCGCCCGAGATGATCGTCGAGCTGGCTGATCAAACCTTGATAAGCCGGCCGCACCTTCGCGACGACCTCGTCGCGCATGAAATTGGCGCACTCCTCCTGCTGAAAATAGGCGCCCGTCACGGGATGCGGAGCCTCGCGTTCACGCGCGGCGCGCCGCACCGGCAGGCATTGATCGAGCGTGTATTTGCCGTGATACGGCGCGGGCGCCATGTACGGCCAGTGCGGCTTCACGTACGACAGGTGCATCGCCCACGGCGTTTCGCCCTGGCGTTCGATGAAACGGATCGCCTGGTCGGTGGTATAGGCGGTTTCGGAATCGGCTTCGCGCACGCGTGCGGGCAGGTGCGCATTGCGCATGTGCCAGCCGCTGACGACGCGGCCGTGTTCGTCTTCGGCCGAGATCACGAAGTCGGTCCAGGGATCGTCGCTTGCGTAGCCGCGCTCGCGAAGGTATTCGGCGTAGCCGCCGGCGGGTTCGGCATGGTGGCCGTCGTAACGGTCGACCAGCGTGAAATGCCCCTCGCGCAGCAGCGCGCCCAGCGCATTGCCGCCGTCCAGATGCAGCCGCTTCAGGCCGTGGCTGTCCGGCGTCATATGCGTCTTGCCGACCAGCGTCAGCTTCATGTCGCGCGCGGCGAGATATTCGCCGAGCGTGATTTCGTCGATCGACAGCGGCACGCGGTTCCAGGTCGCGCCATGGCTGGCAACGTAGCGGCCCGTGTAGAACGACATGCGCGACGGACCGCACACGCCCGACTGCACGAACGCGCGCTCGAACTTCACGCCACGCCGGGCCAGGCCGTCGATGTTGGGCGTGGCCAGATACGGATGCCCATAGCACGACAGGTGATCCGCCCGCAGCTGGTCACACATCACGAAGAGCACATTGCGAATTGATGACATCGCAGGAATCCGAATTGAAAATGAGAAGAAAGCATTCAGCGCGAGGGGGTACCGTTGCCGGCGCCGAACGGAACGCCGTTCGAACCGCGCACGAGGTCCGGCATCGGCCACAACGCAACGAGTCCGACGATCATCGCCGCCGTCACGAAGTAGGCCGGCATCATCTTGTCGCCGGTCGTGCTGATCAGCCAGGTCACGAGAAACGGCGAGAATCCGCCGAACAGCGTGGTGGCCACGTTGTAGGAAATCGACAGGCCGGTAGCGCGGACCCGCGCGGGAAACAGTTCCGCCAGCGCGGTCGACGCGGGGCCCAGTGCGGCGGCCATCAGCACGGCGAACACGATTTCGGCCGCGAGCAGTCTCGGCAGGCTCGGCGCGGCGACGAGCCACAGGAACAGCGGATAGATGCACAGCACGTACAGCGCCATCGCCACGCCCATCACCGGCTTGCGCCCGATGCGATCGGACAGCAGCCCGAACAGGGGAATCAGGAGCATGCGCAGCGTGCCGGTCACCATCAACACGACGAACGGCGCGGCCACCGGCAGCTTCAGCTGGTTCACCGCATAGACCGGCAAGTACACGTTGAGCACGTATTGCGCGACCGAGCTGGCGACGACCAGCCCGAACGCGATCCACAGCGCCGCCCGGTGCTCGCGCCAGACGGTCGCGAGCATCGACGCGGCCTTGCCGGACGCGGTGGCATGCGCGTCGTCATGGTCGGGCGGCGTCTCGTGCAGCCGGGTGCGGATATAGAAGCCGACGGGACCGATCAGCATGCCGAACAGGAACGGCACACGCCAGCCCCACGCATCGAGCGCGCCGGCGCTCAGCCCGCGCGTCACCAGTGCGCCCATCAACGCGGCCGTCACCGCGGCGACGAACTGGCCGAAGTTCTGCCAGCTTCCGTAGAAACCGCGCCGGTGAGCCGGCGCGTATTCGATCAGCATCGCAGTGGCGCTGCCGAACTCGCCGCCGGCCGACAGGCCCTGCAGCAGTCGCGCCAGCACCACGACGATCGGCGCGGCGATGCCGATCGTCGCGTAGCCGGGCGTCAGCGCCATCATCGCCGAGGACAGCGTCATCAGCAGGATCACCAGCGACAGCGCGGCCTTGCGCCCGGCGCGATCGGCGTAGATGCCCAGCAGGATGCCGCCGACCGGCCGCATCAGGAACGCGCTGCCGAACGTCGCGGTGGTCAGCAGCATCGATACCGTCGGGTTCGACGACGGAAAGAACTGCCGCGCGATGATCACCGACAGGAAGCCGAACACGATGAAGTCGTACCACTCGAATGCATTGCCGATGGTGGCGGCGACGATCGCCCGGCGATTGGCGCGGGGCAAGGCTGGCGGGGTTGGCATCGCGGAATCCTCCTGGCGGCGGCCGGACTCCCGGAGGCGGCTGCCATGTCTCGTATCGGTGTTGTCGTTGCCATCCGGGCGCTCGACGTCGTCCGGCGACATGCGATGACGATTGTGTGGATTTACATCGTTACCGTCTAATGAGATATTGACTTCAAATCATGAGGAAAAGGTTATGAATTGATGGCTTCCGACATGCCCGGCGCCACGCCCGCCGTTACGCTCGAACGCAGCGCCATCGAGAGCTATTTTTCCCGACAGTTGAAGCTGCGCCACCTGCAGTTGCTCGTCGCACTGGCCGAGCGCCAGACGGTCGGCAAGGTCGCCGACGCGCTGCACGTAACGCAGCCGGCCGTCTCGAAGATGCTCAACGAGATGGAAAAGGGCATCGGCGTGCCGCTGTTCGAACGCGATGGCCGCCGCATCCGGCCCACGGCCTACGGCGAATGCCTGGTCCGTCATGCGCGTGAACTGCTGCTGCACGCCCAGCGCGCCAGCGAGGAACTGCATGCGATGACCAGCGGCGTCGGCGGCCGCGTCGAGGTAGGCGTGCTGTCGGTCGCCGCGCCGATCCTGATACCGGCGGCCGTGGCGCTGTTCAAGCAGCGCTCGCCGACGGCGGCCGTGTGTCTGCACGAAGGCACGCTCGACCAGCTCGTGCCGGCGCTGCGCGCGGGCCAGCTCGACATGATCGTCGGGCGTCTCGCGCGGGGGCTGGCCGCGCCGGAATTCACCAGCGAGCCGTTGTTCGACGACCCGACCGTCATCGTGGTCGCGCGCACGCACCCGCTGGCGGCCCGCAAGCGCGTCAAGTGGGCCGACCTGGCCGGGCTGGCGTGGATCGTGCCGAGCGCCGGCGCGCCGATGCACCGGCACCTGCTGTCGGTGCTGGACGCACACGGCGTGGGAACGCCGATCAACACCGTCGAGTCGGTGGTGATCGACGCGAACGTGGGCATGCTGCAATCGTATCCGGTGCTGTGCCTGCTGCCGCGTTCGCTGGCGCGGCATCACGAGGAGACCGGTGCGCTGAAGATCCTGCCGTTGAGCCTCGGCGCCGCGCTCGGTCCGGTCAGCACCACATGGCGCGCCGATGCGGACGATACGCCGGCCACCGCGCTGTTTCGCGCGTGCCTGAC
The DNA here is from genome assembly GCF_002563755.1 of Burkholderia sp. JKS000303. Classification (NCBI taxonomy): domain Bacteria; kingdom Pseudomonadati; phylum Pseudomonadota; class Betaproteobacteria; order Burkholderiales; family Burkholderiaceae; genus Burkholderia; species Burkholderia sp. JKS000303. The sequence continues at coordinate 2,811,898 of NZ_PDBZ01000001.1, read as the reverse complement.
CGAAGCGGCAAAGGCGGCGCGGATCTAGTGCGATCACGGTATTGCCGGCGTGTCAGCCAACCGCCTGAAGCAACGGCCCCCTACTGCTCCAGCCCCACCGTCAACGGCCGCTGATCGCTGCGCCCATGATCGTCGACCACCCGGACCGTATAACGCCCGGCCGTACCCGGCTGCCAGAACAGCGCCGCTCCCGGCGCACTGCGACCGACATACGCGTCGTTGACGAACCAGTACAGCGCATGCGCGCTCGCGTCGGCCGTCGCGTTGAACGCGATGCGCGTATCGTCGGCACTTTTCACGCGCATCGCATACGTGCTGCCGCGCAGCGGCGACGTGATGCGAGGCGGATCGCCTTCGATCTGCCCCGCATCACGGCAGTCCGCATTCTGCGGCGGCCGCCGGCGCGGAATGCCGGCCTGCGCGAACACCTGCTGCAGGTCGGACGGCCAGAACTCGAAGATCTCCGTATGCGTGCGCTTGCCGTCATAGGGCGGGCACGCGGCCTTGCCGGTCGCATCGTCGATCACGACGGGCCGATGCACGGTACTCACGCGGATCGGCGACGTGCCCGGAATGAACCAGGTCCAGCCCTGTTGCGGACACCATTCGTTCGGCAGATCGCCGCTCGAGAGGCAGATGCGCACGCGCTTCAGTTGCGGCGGCACCGGACGCGGCGGCTCGACGAGCGAGCGCTCGGCATTCAGCGCGTCGACCATCTGGAAAAACAGCGGCGCCGCGGCATCGACGCCGACGAATGCCGTGTTGCTCGAATTGTCGAAGTTGCCGACCCATACGATCAGCACGTAAGGGCCGAACACGCCGGCCGTCCACGCATCGCGAAATGACCACGACGTGCCGGTCTTCCAGTAGACGGGCACGCGCGACGGCTGCGCACCGCTCGTCTCGTCGGGGCGCAGGTGCTGGCGCAGCATGTCCATCGTCATGTAGCTCGCCGCCGCGCTCAACAGACGCCGGCCGGGCGCCACCGGCTCGTCCTCACGCAGCCGCAACGGCCGGAATTCGCCGCGGTTCGCGAGCATCGCGTAGAGCGCCGCGAGATCCTGCATCGTCACCTCGCCGCCGCCGAGCACGAGCGCGAGCCCGTAGTGCTGCGCGCTCGCGAGCCGGCGCACGCCGGCTTCCTGCAGGAACCGGTACAGGTCGGGCGACTTGAGCTGCGACGCGACCCACACGGCCGGCACGTTGCGGCTGCGGTTCAGCGCATCGGTCGCGGTGATCGGCCCGAGGAAATGGCCGTCGAAATTCTCCGGCGCATATGGGCCGAACGCGGTCGGCACATCGCGCAGCACGGTCTGCGGATGCAGCACGCCCTGGTCGAAGCCGAGCGCGTAGATGAACGGCTTGAGCGTCGAGCCCGGCGAGCGACGCGCGAGCGTGCCGTTCACCTGCCCGTCGATCGTGCGGTCGAAGAAGTTCGCGGAGCCGACCAGCGCCTTCACGCCCATGTCGCGCGTATCGACGAGCATGGCAGCCGCGTTGCGCACCCCGCGGGTGGCGTTGCGCGCGACGTAACGCGCGATCTGACGTTCGAGCGTGCGCTGCAGGTCGAGATCGAGCGTCGTCACGAGCCGCGCGCCGGCATCGCCGTCCTCGGCCGCGCCGCCCGAAGTCGCACGCCAGGTACTGCGCGCGGCCAGCACCTGATTGACCGCCTGCGGCGCATCGAACGGCAGCGCGGACAGCGAGCGCATCACCAGCGGCAGCGTGAACAGCGGCTTGTACGACACATCGTCCGGGTGCTGCATCAGCCAGCGTGCATACAGCCGGTTGCGCGACGCGGTCAGCGCGCGGTTGATCTCGTCCTGCCCGCCGCGCACGCGGCGTGCCGGATCCTGCGGAATCACCGCCAGCGCGAGCGCCTCGGGCAGCGTCAGCGCATCGGGCATCCGGTCGAAATAGACGACGCTCGCGGTGCCCGCGCCCTCGACGTTGCGGCCGTACGGCGCGTCGTTCAGATACGCTTCGAGGATCTGTCGCTTCGAATAGAACAGTTCGAGCTGCACCGCGCGCGCGACCTGCTTCAGCTTGCCGGCCGGCGTGCGGGTGTTCAGCCGCCACAGCGAGCGCGCGAGCTGCATCGTCAGCGTCGAGCCGCCCTGCGGATTGCCGCCGCGCACATACGTGACCCACGCACCGCGCGCGAGCCCGTACGGGTTGAAGCCGGGATGCCACCAGAACCAGCGGTCCTCGTGCAGCATCACGGCCTCGACGAGCTGCGGCGACATCCGTTCGAGCGGCACCCACAACCGATAGCGATCGTCCTGCGCGAGCGTCAGGCGCAGCAGCCGGCCCTGCGCATCGACCACCGCGACCGACGACGGCTTCCAGTCGCGCAGCGGCGGATGCGGCCACAGCCGGCACGCGGCCAGCACGCCGAACACGAGCAGCACACCGGCGATCGCGTTCTGCCAGCGATGCAGCCAGCGGCCGGCGCCGCGCACCGCGCGGCGAAGCATCGAAGCGTCAGCCACGCGCCCACGCTCCTCGCGCCCGGTGCGGCATGCAAGGCCGCGGGGGCCGCATCATCGCGCGCGCTCCACCGTCAGCGTCGTGCCGCCCGGCGCCTGCGCCTGCACGCGGCGGTCGTACATCGACTCGCCATATGCGGGCGGCGCAACGAAACGGCCCGCGTTGCTCGCCTTGATCCGGTAGACGAACTCGCGCACGTCGGCGGTCGCCGTGCCGTAGATCACCACGCGGTCCTCGCGCACGTCCGCGAACTGCGGCTGCCACGTCGAGCCGGTCACGCCGATCGGCGAACGCCACGGCGCATCGGCCGGCGGCGCCGACGCCGCGCTGTCGCCGCTGTCGTCGCTCTGCGCGTCGGTCACGGGCGGCGCCGCGATCACCGGATCGAAACCGCCCGGCAGCAGGTCGACGATCGCGACGTTGCCGACGCTCGCCGAACCGGTCGCGCGGATCTTCAGGTGCACGTCGATCTCCTGGCCGACCGTGATCCGGTCGAGCGGCTTGCCGTTCGTGTCGGTGTAGTCGCGCACGATCTCGAGCCCGTTCCTGATCGCCTTCGTCGACGTGCCGCGGTCGTAGCCCGACTGGCTCGCGACCCACCACGCCGGCAGCGCGCTGCCGTTCACGAAGTCGACCCGCGACGCGCCGCCCGCCCACGTGCCGGAACGCACGAGGTTCGCCTGGATCGACGACACGTCCTTCGGTGCGCCACCCGTGCGCACCTCGTCGATCGAGAGCTTGTCGAGCTGGCCCGCGTTCGACGCCGCGTACGCATCGAGCGCGAGGATCGTCATCGCCGACGACAGCGTGTTGTAGCGGTTGTCGACGAGCGGCGCGGCGATGTTGTCCATCGCGCGCGGCGACAGCTTGCGCACCCGCTCCGGGAAATGCTTCGCGAGCAGGTACAGCACGCTCGCGTCGCGCGTCAGCGGATCAATGTAGTAGCCCGTCACATAATCGCCGCCGGATGCGCGCTTGCGTTCGAGCAACGCCTGCGGGCCCGCGATCAGCGCGGCGGCCTCCTTGTCCTGCTTCAGCAGCTGATACGACGCGGCGAGCCACGCGGCCGCGAGATCGTTCTTCCAGTCGTTCGGATACGCATCCTGCAGCCGCTTCTGCACGGCCGCGAGGCTGTTGGTCGTCACGTTGCCCTGGCGCGTGAGCAGATACACCGCGTACGCGCGCTGCCGCAGCAGGTCGAGCGAGCCGAGCGAATCGTTCGCGGCGAGCTTCTGCAGATACTGGTTGCCCGCGTCGAGCATGTCCTTCGGCACCGCGAGACCGCGCTCGCGCGCGTCGAGCAGCACGTGCATCGCATACGCGGACACGAACGGATCGGCATCGGGCGTCGCGCTCCACAGCCCGAAGCCGCCCTGCGCGTTCTGCCGGCTGCGCAGCACGTCGAGGAACTGCGCGATCGCCGCGGCGTTCGCCGCATCGGCACCGGCGTCGGGCGCATGCATCGGGCTCGTCAGCGCGCGCACCGACAGCCACTTCGCCGCGAACACGCGCGGCACGACCGCGCTGACCATCTGCTCGCTGCAGCTGTGCTCGAAATTGACGAGATACGACGACAACCCTTCGGACAACACGAGCGGCGCGGTCGAGATGCTCGCATCGCGCAACGCGTACGCGTCGTACATCGACCGCAGGTTCGGCACGCTCGCCTTCTTGCCCGGATCGAGCCGCGCGATGTCGAGCTGCGTGCGGAACGCGGCGGCCGGCCGCACCGATACGTCCACGCGCTGCTGCGCGCCCTTCGCGCCGTAGCGCGCGCCGAACGACAGCGCGCCCGAGCCGAGCGTGTCGGTCGCCTTCACGCGGAACAGCGCGACGCCTTCATGCTGCGGCGCGAGCGCGACGTTCTGCGTCGCCGGCCCGATCACCTGCAACTGCGGGCCCGTCTTCAGCGTGACCGCGACCGGCACCGGCTGGTTGCCGACGCCCGTCAGGTTGTTCGCGACGCCGACGCTGACGTCGGCCTCGTCGCCCGGCGCGAGCGTCGTCGGCACGTTCGGCGACAGCACGAAATCGCCGCGCACCGTCGTCGCGCCTTCGAACGTGCCGACCAGGTCCGGCGACACCGACACGGCCATCACGCGCAGCTTGCCGTTGAAGTAGTCGGGCACGGTGTAGCTCAGGCGCGTGTCGCCGTTCACGTCGACGATCCCCGACCAGTAGACGACCGGCTTGTCGCGCTTGCGCTTGAACGGATTCAACTGACGGCCGATCGCGTCGTCGGCGTCGCCGCCGGGTGCGGCCATCGCCATCAGCTTCTCGAAGTCCGGCAGGATCAGGTCGAGGATCTGCGACGTGCCGACTTCGAGCATCCGCTTGCGGAAGAAGAACTTCAGCGGATCGCCGAGCTTGTAGCGCGCGACCTGCAGAATCCCTTCGTCGACCGCGAACACGACCACCTTCGCGGGCTTCGCCGAATGCACGGTGAAGTTGACGGTGTCGCCCGGCTTCACGAGCGCGGGCGCGTCGACCGTCAACGCATTGCGGCGCGCATCGAGGTTCACCGAGAACGGCACGACGCCGTAGCTCAGCGGGCTCATGAAGATCTCGTCGGACGACGGATCGCGGATGTATTGCACGTTGATGTAGCCGTTGCCCTCGAACCCGGCCGGCACCGTGATGTGCTGGATCGAGCTCGTCGTGTCCGCATGGAACCATGCGTGCGCATACACCTTGTCGCGCTCGATCGTGATCAGCCCGCTGCCCGCATACGGCGCGCGGATCGCGATCTCGACCTGCTCGCCCGGCTTGTAGTCGTGCTTCGCGAGGCTCAACTGCAGCTCCGCGTTGCGGTCGAGCGAACGCGCGACGTTCGCGTCGCCCGCGACCGAATACTCGATCCGGTTTACCGCGGTGCCGTCCGCGCGACGGATCACGAGCGCATAGCTGCCCGGCTTGTCGGTGCGCAGCGCGAAGTCGAGCCCGGCCGCCGGAATCGTCAGCGGCGTGTCGTCGACGGGCACTTCCTTCAGCCGCGAATCGTATTTGTACGCGCCGGAATCCTGCTTGGTCAGCACCGACACGTAGCGCTCCTCGACGAGCTGCGCGCGCAGCGCCTTCACGTCGATCGCCTTCGCGCCCGGATCGATCGCGACGAGCTTCACCGTGCGCGGGCTGCCGCGTTTCACGTAGCCGAGATCGTCGACCGATTTGTAGCCGACGAGCCAGTCGTTGTTCGACACGAGCGTCTGCGCATTCGCGGCGACGTTGCGGCCGCCTTCCGCTTCATACGCCTTCGCCTGGAAGTACAGCTGATAGGTCGCGTCCGCGTACTTGTCGAGGTCGAGATCGAACTCCGCATGCCCCTTGTCGTCGGTCGTGCCGTCCTGCAGCGTCGTCGTATAGCCTTCCTTCGCGCGCCGTGCGTCGAAGAAGTGATACCCCTGCCAGCTGCGGAACGACGGCCACACCGGGCGCAGCGTCAGCGTCGCGGCAACGCGACGCTTCTCCGCCGGCGTGCCGAACAGGTTCTGCGCATCGACGAGCCCCTTCAACCCCTTCGGCTTCACCCACCCGTCGACGACCTGCTGCGACAGCTTCGCGTCGACCTTCATCCGGTCGGGCAGGAACTCCTTCACCTGCACCGTCGTGCTGCCGATCGGCTCGTCGCCCGGCTGGCCGTCCTTCACGATGTACAGGTTGACCGTCCACGTGCCGGTCGGCGCGGTGTCGGTCGTCGTATAGCCGAGCTCGGTGAAGCCGGTCGCGTCGACGGTCACCGGCCTGCGCTCGACGGTGAGCCCGCGCGGATCGACGATCTCCGCCTGCAGCGGCACGCCGGCCGGGCTGCGCGCCCAGCTCGCCGCCCGCACGATCAGCCCGATGTGGAACGGATCACCGGGCCGGTACAGGCCGCGATCCGAGAACAGGTACGCCGACAGTTGCCCCTGGCCGGTCGCATTGCGCTCGCCGTCGACGTCGAAGCGCGAGAAGTCGAGCTGGCGGTCGCGGCCCGCGACGGGCAGGAACGACAGGTCGCCATCCTTCTTCACGATGTAAAGCTGCGGACGCTTCTCGCGGTCGAGCCCCTTGAACGCGGGGAAATGCACGACGCCGTCGGCGCTCGTCGTCTGCGTAAACAGCGCCTGGCCGTTTACCGCCAGCACCGAGACGGTTGCGCCCGCAACCGGCCGGCCGTTGCGGATCGACTGGATGAACACGTCCTGGCTGCCGTCCAGCGCGCGCTTGACCAGCATCCCGAGGTCGGTCACGACGATCAGGCGCGTGTCGCCGAGCGCGTGGTCGCCGTCGTCGTCGCTGCTGTCGCCCGAATCGGCGTTGTCGGACTGATCCTGGTTGCTGCCGTCGTCGGACGATGCATCGCTATCCTTCGCATCGTCGGCTTTCTTCTTCGCGGCGGCCGGATCGTACTTCGACAGGTGCAGCAGGAACACGCCGCGCTTGCCGCCCTTCAGGTACTGGCCGAGATCGACGCCTTCGTAATGGGCCTTGCCGGGGTCGCCGGCCGGGAACGCCCGCGTCTGCACGAAGCGTTCGACGATGTGATCCTCGCTGAATGAATACGACAGCTCGGGCCGCGCATACGTGCCGTTGTTGAAGCTCACGAGATGCTGGATCTGGTCGGGCAGCACGCGGCCGATCTCGACCTTCATCCCCGGCAGGTTGCGCGACACGACCGACAGCCGCTTGCTGCCGCTCATCGACAGCAGCGAACCGTCGGCCATGAAGCGCAACAGCTTCGGATAGTCGGGCACGGTGAACGCGGTCGTGACCGGCGCGCCGAGCAGGTAGCCGCCCGCCGACTTCAGGTCGCCCGCGAAGCGCACGACGATACGGTCGCCCGGCGTCGCGTGATACTTGAAGCTTTGCAGCGTCGCGAAATCGTTCTCGGTCGGCACGACTTCGAGCGGCAGCGGCTTCGACTGCTTCAGCACCGCATCGCTGATGTCGTCCACGTTCCATTCGTACGGCGGATCGTCGTCCGACTGATCGACGCCCGGCTTGCGCTTGGGCAGCACCCATGCCTTCGCGCGCGCGGCGAGGTCGCCGCTGCGCACGCCGTCGGACGCTTCGGCGACCAGCACCTGCTCGGGCTCGTAGCGCTCGTTGTCGACGAGCGTCGGCGCGACATTGCCGATCGACAGGCTGTAGAGCCCCGGCACGTCGACCGATGCATGCAGCGCCTGCGGCGTGCCGTCGCCGCCGCGCGCGCTTTTCACGCCCTTGTCGACGTCGAGCCGCACGGCCAGCGGATCGTGCGGAATCTCGAGCGGCTGCGAGTACACCCACGCGCTCGTCTTCATCTTGTCGTAGTTGACCGTGTAGCGCAGCGGCGTCGCGTTCTTGCCGTCGCGGCCGACCAGCACGAGGCCGATCCGCTTCTCGAACCCGGCCGGATCGACCGGATAGTTGAAGCGCAACTGCAGCAGCGCCTGCTTCTCCGCCGGATTGTCGGGGTTCTGGTAGAACTCGTTGTTGCCCGACGTCGCGCTGAAGGCCGGGATATCGAATGCGAAGTGGTCGTCGTGCATGAGCACCTGCGGCGCGAACGCCTGGTGCACCGCGAAGCTCACCTCGACATGCGCGCCGACCGGCCAGTCGGCCGCCGGCGTGAAGCGCAGCGTCCGGTCGTCGGCCCATTCCCACGCGCCCTTGAGCGCGGGCGTCATCTCGATGCCCTGCCCGGCCGGCTTGCCGACCAGCTCAATCGGCGCGGCCGAGCGCGAGAATGCCACCTCGAGCGGATGCACGGTGATTTTCGGCTTGTCGCCGTCGTCGACCTCGTAGGTCGTGATGGCCGGCGCCTTCACGGTGAAACTGACGGTGTCGGGCTCGGGCGGCTTCGGTCGATGCTTGAACCAGTACCCGCCGTAGCCGAGCGCGGCGGCAGCCAGCACGATGCCGCCGGCGTGCCACGGGCGGCGACGCACCGCCGCAGCGGTGATGCCCGCCCACGCGGGCGCGGTCCACGACACGTCGCCGACGAGCGGCCGCAGCACGCGGCCGAGCAGGCGCCAGACGAAGCCCGCCGCACGAATCGGCAGGAGCAGCAGAAAACGCAGCAAATCCATTGTTATGTCCTTGTCGAGGACGTGCTGCCCGACGCGGCGGCGTGCCCCGAACTGTTGTAGGTCTGTAACGGCGCGGCCCGGTTGCGCCGTGAATGCTTGGTATGTTCGACCGGATGCTGCGCGCCATTATCTGCTACAGCCGAAACGTTGGAAATATCGGCGTGCGGGCGCGCGACGCCGCGTGCGCCGCCAGCCTCCGCACGCGACCCTGCCGCGTTCGCTGGAATGCGCGGCGCGTCGTGATTCGAATCAAATGGAAAGGAGCCGCCGTGAAACTCCCGTTCGAACGGCAGTCCGGCCGGCGGCGGCTTCGTGTCCTTCATCGCGGGCGCCGCGATGGCCGGGATCGCGCCCGGCCTCGTCGCGCTGATCGTCGTGCTATCGGTGCTCGCGCACGTGGAAATCTTCGCGCCGTCCGACGCGCTGCACGACTGCCGGCTGACTGCCCATGAATCGTTACAGAACGCTGCAGTTCGCGCCGTCGCGCCCGATGTGGATACGCCGGCGCTGCTGACCAACGCCGGCACGCTGGCGAGCACCGCGCTCGGCTGCGCGATCGCGGCGAGCATTCCCGCCGTGCTGCCGGCGCTCGAGCGGCTGCCCGGCATCCACTTCCTGACGCCGTCCGTGTCTTTCCTCGGCGCGCAGCCGTCGACACTCGCGGCGGCCGACATGAGCGCGATCGCCGTGGCCGCATTCCTGATGTCATGCGTCGCGACGCTGTACCCGAACTGACGCGCCGCACGCGTACGGCCGGCCGAAGCGCTGCGCGACGAACACGCGCAACCGGCACAAGCCGCACAAGCGTTATGCGGTCTCGTGGAAGCCGATGCTGTTGCTGCCGTCCGGCGTGTAATCGGCGAGCACGTCGAAATCGAGGCTGACGAGTTCCACACGCATGCCGTACGTCTTGTGGCCTGACTTGTCGACGACGATCGCCGCGCCCGCCGACAACTGATGCACGGTATCGAGCAGCGACAGCGTGCCGCTCGCGGTGCCGGCCGACGCTTCGACCTTCAACGGCGTGCCGTCCTGCGCGACGACGTGTTGGCCGGAAAACAGCGGCTGGTTGCGTGCGACGGACGTGTTGAGCATGCTCATGAACCGATAGCGTGCATCGGCGCCGCGGCTGACCGCCGCGCGATCGTCGTCCGTGAACGTCTCGCCGCGTACGGCTGCGCCCTGCTCGGCAAGATCGACCGCCTGCTGATGAAAATCGCGTGTCGCAAGCACGAGGCCCGCGTTCGCATTCAGCGTTGACTCGATCCACGCGCGATCGCTGTCCTTCATGGTCTTCGACACGACCTTGATCTGGCCGTTGTCGGTCATGAAGTCGAATTGCGCGTCGGCCAGATCCGGGCGCTTCGCGACGATGTCCTGCATGCTCGTCGCGAGCGAGTCGGCCACGCCACGCAGCTTCATCGTCAGGTCGCCGACCATCGAGAACTGCTTCATCAACGCCGCCTGCATCGCCACGGGATCCAGCTCGCGGACCGTCAGCGGCGCGTCCTGCGGTGCCGCGGACGCCGCCGCGTCCGTGTCCTGGCGCCCGTCGAGCGCCGCCTGCGCCATCTGCGCGAGCGACAGGCTGCCTGCCGCCGTGACCGACATCGTCATTGCCCTCTCTCCTTTCAGATTATTTTTATTTGTTTACGGATCGATTCCGGGAAAGTTGAGCGTGCGTGTTGGTGCATACGGAAAACATTGTTTGACCAAGGCTAAAAAAGTTTGACACGAACATTTCACTGAGATAACTTTTGCGCAAGCTTCCGGAAAGCAATCCGGCCAGCCATGCCGACTCGCGTCGCGCTTTCCCGCCGTTGCAGCACCGCCGTTCGCAACATCCCCGCCTCATCGCTTCGTGCCGTTCCGTTTCATCCGAAACCTGAAGGTCGCTCAGGCATGCTCGCATTTGATTCGCACTCCTTCACTCATGTCGGGCCGTCGCTGCGGTAACGCTGGCCGTGACACGCGGGCATCCCGCCCGCCGCCTTTGATGGTGCAGTTCCGCTTCATCCGATGCAGCACCCGGCCGGGCCGCAGGGGGCATATCGCGGGCCGGCCGGTTCCGGACAATCACAAGAAACGAGGTCGACAATGAACTTTCATCGAACCGGAGCGCGTCGCGCATGGCTTCCCGCGCTCGTTGCAGCCGCAACGCTCGCCGCATGCGGCGGTGACGACGGCGGCAGCGTCGCGGGCGTGTCCGCGCTCGCGCAAGGCCAACAGGACGAGGCGCCGGCCAATGCGCAATCGCCCGCATCGCGCGTGTCCCCTTCCGGCGTCCCGTATGCGAACCCGGCCAGCGGCGGACGCTACCGGCCCGTGATCGACAACGGCCAGGTCCAGCCGTCGCTGTCGGGCGGCACGATCGAGGAAAACGCGTGGGTCGACACACCGGTCGACTCCGACGGCGACGGCAAACGCGACCGCATTCACGTGCGCATCGTGCGCCCGGCCGAAACCGCCACCGGCGCCCGCACGCCCGTGATCGTGCTCGCGAGCCCGTACTACGCGGGGCTCGCCGACAGTCCGGACCATGACGTCGACGTCGAACTCGACGGCACGCCGCATGCCGCGGCAGCCGCCGCGGGCGGCGCGTCCGCGCACATCATGGCCGCCGCGCCGCAGGTACGCATTCAGCAGCAGCTCGAAGCGGCCGCCGCCGGCCGCTCCTGGATCGAAACCTACTTCGTGCCGCGCGGCTTCACGATCGTCTATGCGGATTCGCTCGGCACCGCCGGTTCCGACGGTTGCCCGACCATCCTGACGCGCGACGAATCGGTCGCGATGGCGTCGGTGATCCGCTGGCTCGGCCGCGATGCGACGGCGAAGGACGCGAACGGCAAGAACGTCGTCGCGAACTGGTCGACCGGCCACGTCGGCATGTACGGCGTGTCGTACGACGGCACGCTGCCGAAGATGGTCGCGAGCCTGCGCACGCGCGGGCTCGATGCGATCGTGCCGGTCGCCGGGCTGTCGAACATGTATGGCTATTACCGCTCGGGCGGCCTGGTTCGCGCGCCGGAGGGCTATCAGGGCGAGGACGTCGACGTCTACATCAAGGCGCTGCTCACGAACGCGCATCCGGAGCGCTGCACGCACCTGATCGACGAAGCCTTGCAGAAGGAAGACCGCATCACCGGCGACTATTCGCCGTTCTGGGCCGCGCGCGACATCCCGACCGTGCGCGCGGTCGCGCCGGCGCTCGTTGCGCAGGGGCTGACCGACGACAACGTGCGCGTCGACCAGTCGACGTCGTGGCATCTCGCGATGCGGCGCCAGGGCGTGCCAACGCAGCTGTGGCTACATCGCCTGAAGCACACCGATCCGACCCGCGTGCCGGCGATGGCCGATGCATGGACCGCCGAGGTGAACCGCTGGTTCACGCGCTATCTGGTCGGCTATGACAACGGCGTCGAGCGCGATCCGCGCGCGGTGATCGAGCAGGCGGACGGCACGTTGCTGAAGGAAGCGGACTGGGCCGCGCGCCGCGCGACGCCGGTCGCCTACTTCGCGGGCGGCGACGGCGCGGGCACCGGCACGCTGCTGCGGATGCCGAGCGGCGGGCCGCTCACGCGCTTCACCGACGATGCGCGGATCCCCGCGCTCACACTGGCCAACACCGCGACCGGCGAGCATCGCAGCCGCTTCGAAACCGCCCCGCTCACGGCCGCGACGCGCATCTCGGGCAGTGCGACCGCGCGCGTGCGCCTGACCTTCACCGGCGCCGCGAACGTAACCGCGCTGCTGGTCGATCGCGCACCGGACGGCACGGCGACGATCGTCACGCGTGCCTGGACCGATCCGCGCAACCGCGTATCCGACTGGCTGTCGCAGCCGGTGCTGCCGGGCATGCCGTACGACCTGAAGCTGACGTTCATGCCGCGCGACTACACGCTCGAAGCCGGCCACCGGCTGGGCCTCGTCGTGCTGTCGAGCGACAGCGAGGCGACGCTGCGGCCGACGCCGGGCACGGGGCTCGCACTCGATCCGGCCGGCACGTCGGTCACCGTGCCGCTGGTTTCGTCCTGAGCGGAACCGCGCACGCGGCGCGCGTTTCCCGGCGATGTACGTGCGGTCGAGCACGACCGCACGTACACGCACACGACACCGCGTCGCGTGCCACCGCACGTCAGCCGGCGTGCGTCACGGGCAGCGGAATGCCGTCATCCGCCGCGGCTGCCGGCTGCTCCGTCGCATATTCGCGCAGATACGTCGTGCGCCGCCCGCTGGCGACACCCCAGCGATAAAACACGAGCGCGACGATCACCACCGTGACCAGATCCCATCCATCGGCGAGGAACCCGTACCCGCCGAACTCGCGCCCGCCGCATCGCGACAGCAACGCCATGACCGGCAGGTAGGCCACCAGCCACCACGCCGAGCGCAGCTCCGCGCGAAAGTCGGCCCAACCGCTCTTCGACTGGTAGTACAGATAGATCGGCAGCGCGACGACGATCAGCAGGATGATCTGCCCCGTCAACGGCCAGCATGCCCAGTACAGCACCAGCGACGCGCAGACGAACGCGAACGGCGCGACGACCGGCATGCACGCGATGCGCAGCGGTCGCGGCAGATCGGCCGCATGCGTGCGCAGCGCCATCACGCTCACCGGCCCGGTCAGGAACGAGATGACCGTCGCGACCGAAATCACCGCGGCCAGCGTGCCCCAGCCGCGAAAGAAGAACATGAACACGAGCGATACGCCCAGGTTGAACCACATCGCCGCACGCGGCACGCCATACACGGGGTGCAGCGTGCCGAACATCTTCGGCATCGTCCGGTTGCGCTCCATCGCGTAGATCATCCGCGCGGTGGTGGCGGTGTAGATCGCGCCCGTTCCCGACGGACTCACGAACGCGTCGACATACAGGAGCACGGCGAGCCAGTTGAGGTTCACGGCAATCGCGAGTTCGGCGAACGGCGACGAGAAGTTCAGTCCGTGCCAGCCGCCCGCGATGGCCGACGGCGGCACCGCACCGATGAACGCGACCTGCAGCAGCACGTAGATCACGAGCGCGAGCAGGATCGATCCGACGAGTGCGAACGGAATGCTGCGCGCCGGGTTCCGCGCTTCTCCGGCCAGGCTGACCGGACTCTGGAAGCCGTTGAAGCTGAACACGATCCCGCTGGTGGCGACCGCCGTCAGGATCGACGACCAGCCATAAGGCGCAAACTGCCCACCGCTGCCGAGCGCGAAGTTTTGCTGATGAAACCCGCTCCATACGAGGCCGGCGACGGTCGCGCCCGGCACCAGGAACTTGAACACGGTAATCGCCGTGTTGGTCTTGACGAACAGCTTCACGCCCCAGTAGTTCAGCATGAAGTACACGCCCACGAGCGCGGCGCTCGCGAACAGCCCGTGCGTGGTCAGGTCCTCGCCGACCATCAGCGCACGCGCCCACGGATAGGGCCACGACGCCATGTACTGCACCGACGCGATGGCCTCGATCGGGATGACCGACACGATCGAGATCCAGTTCGCCCACGCGGCAATGAAGCCGACCAACGCGCCGTGCGAGTAGCGCGCATAGCGCACCATGCCCCCGGATTCGGGAAAGGTTGCGCCGAGTTCCGCATAGGTGAGCGCGATGGCCAGCACGACGACGGCGCCGATGACCCATGCGACGATCGCCGCCGGCCCGGCAATTCTCGACGCATGCCATGCACCGAAGAGCCATCCCGATCCGATGATCGAGCCGAGCCCGGTAAACAGCAACGCCACTGGACCGATACTCCGGTCGACGGATACTTTCATGCTTGTCTCCTGAATCGCAACGCGCGGACGGACGGCGCGTGCAACGCGTGCGCCGCCGCGGCTGCTTTTTTTCTGGCTGGAAAGGGGAATGCCGCCGCCGGACTCACGCGTCCGGCGACGAGCGGGGAATGCTCAGCGGGCCGCGCGGGCGCGCCACGCGGACTGCCGCGCCAGCACCGATTCGGCCGTTTCACCGACGAGTTCGCGGTAGGTCGCGGGCGCGGTCGCGCCTTCGGTATTGACCAGCAGCACGCGGGACGTGCCGTCGAGCCCGACCTGCCGGGCGAGATCGGGGTGTTGCAGCAGCACCGCGAGACCGGCCAGACCGGCCACGCCCGATTCGCCGGCGACGATCGGCTCGTCGCCTTCGCTGCCCGCTGCGAGCACCCGCATCGCCTGCACCGCATCGGCATCCGAAATGGTCATGAAATCGTCGACGGCGGGTTCGAGGATCTTCCACGCGAGCGGAGACGTTTCGCCGCATGCAAGCCCGGCCATCACGGAGTCGACCGAGCCCGTCGCGCGTGCGGGCCGGCCAGCGCGCTCTGGTACAGGCAGTCGGCCTGTTGCGGCTCCACGATCACGAAGCGCGGGCGATGCGCGCCGTGGAATTCCCACAGATAACTGGCAAGGCCGGCCGCCATCCCGCCCACGCCGCCTTGCAGGAAGACGTGCGTCAACGCGCACCGGTCGGGCCGGCTCCCGCTCTGCTCGACGACTTCGGCCGCGATCGTGCCGTAGCCTTGCATCACGTCGCGCGGAATGTCCTCGTACCCGTCGTACGACGTATCCGATACGACATGCCAGCCGTTAGCGGCCGCGAGTCGCGCGGCCTCCTCGACCGACTCGTCGTAGTTGCCGGCGATCCGGACGATCTCCGCGCCGTACGCCGCAATCGCCTGCTCGCGTTCGACGCTGACGTTGGCATGCAGCACGATCACGCAGCGGCAGCCGAGCGTCTGCGCGGCGGCGGCCAGCCCCTTGCCGTGATTGCCGTCGGTCGCGCTGATCACGGTGAAATGCGCGAGCAGATCGCGATAGCGGCCCTGGAACAGCGCAGCCGGATCGAGATCGTGGCCGGGCCACATCCGCAGGATCAGCCGCACCAGCGCAATCGGCGCGCCGAGGGCCTTGAAACTGCCGAGCACGGAACGCTTCGACTCGTCCTTGACATAAAGATTAGCAATGCCAATTTTTGTGGCTACGCCGGGAAGGTCGAGCAGCGGCGTGGCCTGCGGCTCGATCTTGTCCCAGCAGGACAGCCACCGGCGGCTTTCCTCGGCGGCCTCGATGCTCAGGATGCGTTTCAGTTCGGCAGGATAGGACGTACGCGTCGCGCGCGGATTGGCAGTCAACATGACCAGGGGGCTCCAGGGCAGAGATAAGCGGGAAAACGGAAAACGGGATCGGTCGAGCGGACGCTCAGTCCGCGGCAAGCCGCCTGAGTACGACGTCCAGCAGCACCTTCGCGCCGTCGACGAGCTGGTCGTCGTCGGTATGTTCGCGCGGGTTGTGGCTGATCCCGCCGCGGCTCGGCACGAAGATCATCGCGGCCGGCGCGATGCGCGCGATCATTTGCGCGTCGTGGCCGGCGCCCGACGTCATCCGGCGGTTCGAGAAGCCCATCCGCGTGGCCGATGCCTCGATTTCGGCAGCCAGGCCCGCATCGAATACGACGGGCTCGAAACGGACGAGGCGCTCGGTCGTGATCCGGACGCCCTCTTGCCCGGCCACCTTGTCGAGGTATTCGGCGAGGCGCTTCTCCGCATCCTGCAGGCGCAGTTCGTCCGGATCGCGCAGGTCGACCGTGAACACGGCCTTGCGCGGAATCACGTTGATCACGTTCGGCTCGATGCGCAGCATGCCGATCGTCGCCAGCGTCGTGCCGCTCGCCACGGTCAGCTCGCGCAGGAAAGTCGCGATCGCGGCGGCCGCCCAGCCGGCGTCGTGCCGCAGATGCGTCGGCGTCGTGCCGGCATGGTTCGCATTGCCCTGCACGGTAACCTGTTGCCACGAAATGCCCTGCAGGTTCTCGACCACGCCGATGCGGATGTCCTCGGCCTCGAGGATCGGCCCCTGCTCGATGTGCAGTTCGAGATATTCATGCGGCACGATCGCGCCGGGTTCAAGTTCGCCGGCATAGCCGATCCGGGCAAGTTCGTCGCCCAGGCGCGTGCCGTCGATGCCGACCGTATCGAGTGCCGCGTCAACCGACATGCCGCCGGCATGGACCAGCGAGCCCATCATGTCCGGCTGGTATCGAATGCCCTCTTCGTTGGTGAACGCGCCGATGGTGATCGAGCGTCGCGGCTTGACCCCCGCATCGCGAAAGGCCCGCACGACGGCGAGGCCCGCGAGCACGCCATAGCACCCGTCGAGCGCGCCGGCGTTTTTCACGGTGTCGATGTGCGAACCCATCATCAGCGGGCGTTCGCTGCCGTCGTCGGATGCCGAGCGCAACGTGCCGAAAATATTGCCGATGCGGTCGACCTGGATGTCGAGATCCAGTTCGCGCATCCATTCGACGACGAGATCGCGCCCGGCCCGCTCGTCATCCGTCAGCGCGATCCGCGTGCGGCCACCCGCATCGGGGTCGACGCCGATGTCGCCAAGTCGTCGCAGTTGGTCGAGAAGAAGCGCGCCATTCAGCTCAAGCGCCGGCTGCTGTACTGCGGGGGTTTTCATCGATCATCTCCATGAGCGGCACGCGCCCGGCCGATTGCCGGGCTTGATGGAGTGAAATGTTATTTCAGGCAGGTCGATATTTCGGCTCTCAATTGGCCGCTTCGGTGCAATTTTTTCTCATCTTCGCGCACCGGCTGCGACAAATGCGTGCCAGGTTGCGTGCGTCGCCGCCCCCCTGCGACGGCCGCGCACGCGCACAGCCCGTGCCTACACGGGCGTCAGCACCGGCTCCCCGGCGAAGTGCCGCGCGGCGTTGTCGATAAACTGCTGCACCGACCGATCGAGCGCCTCCGGCGACCAGCCGCCCATGTGCGGGGTCAGCACGATGTTGTCGAGTTCGATCAGCGCGCGCGGCGGCTCCGGTTCGCCTTCGTACACGTCGAGCCCGGCGCCCGCGATGCGCCGTTCGCGCAGCGCATCCGCCAAAGCAGCGGTATCGACAACGCTGCCGCGCGACACGTTGACGAGGAACCCGCCGGGCCCCAGCGCATCGAGCACCGCGCGGTCGACCAGATGGCGCGTACCCGCGCCGCCGGGCGTCGCGACGATCAGGAAATCGGCCCACTGCGCGAGCGCGTCGAGCCGGTCGAAGAAGCGGTAGGGCACGGGCCTGGCGGAGCGGTTGTGATAGCCGATCTCGATGTCGAAGCCGGCCGCGCGACGCGCGCATTTCTCGCCGATCTTGCCGAGGCCGACGATCCCGAGCTTCTTGCCCGACACGTTCGGCGGCATCTGCAGCGCATCGCGCCACACGCCGTCGCGGGCCGCCGCATCGAGCCGCACCACCCCGCGCACGGCGGCGAGCAGCAACGCAAACGCGTGGTCGGCGACGCAATCGTCGTTGGTGCCCGCGCCCGTGACCACGGTGATGCCGCGCGCCTTCGCGTGCGCGACGTCGATGTGCTCGTAGCCCGCGCCGAGCGCGCTGACGAACGTGAGTTGCGGCAGGCGATCGATGTCGGCGGCGGCAAGCCCCGTGCTGCCGTTGGTCAGCACCGCGCGAATGGTGCCGCCGTGTTCGGCGAGCGCGCGCTCGCGTTCGTCGGCGGTCGGCGCATAGTGCACGTCGTATGACGCGGCGATCTGGCGATGCGCGTCGCCGCGCAACGCGATGAGGACCAACAACTCGGGTTTCATGTCAGGCAATGTCCGCAGGCGGGAATGCGTTCCAGTGTAGCAACGGCGCGTGACGCGCGCGGGTTATCCCCACGCGCGCTGTGGACGCGCCGCCTCACGCGGTTTGCCAAAGCCGACTCAGTCAAGTAACTTTCGGCGTACGTCCCCGTTCTGGAGATTGGCCCCGATGAAGCTCGCCCTGCCCGCCCGGATACTGGGCCTCGCGTTCGCCGCCGCTGTCGTGGCACCCGGCGCGCACGCCGACACGCCCGTCGTGGTGTCGTCGAAGATCGACACCGAAGGCAACCTGCTCGGCAACGTCATCGCACAAGTGCTGAAGGCCCACGGCATCCCCGTCACCGAAAAAATCGCGCTCGGCGCGACGCCGATCGTGCGCAAGGCGCTCACGAGCGGCGAGATCGACATCTACCCCGAATACACGGGCAACGCCGCGTTCTTCTTCAACAAGGCCGACGACCCCGTGTGGAAGAACGCGGCCCAAGGCTACGACACCGCGAAGAAGCTCGACTACGCGGCGAACCATCTCGTCTGGCTCGCACCGGCGCCCGCGAACAACACGTGGGGCGTGGCCGTGCTCGCGCCGGTTGCGCAGTCGCAGCATCTGAAGACCTTCTCCGACTTCGGCAAGTGGGTCGCGAGCGGCGGCAAGGTGAAGCTCGCGGCATCGGCCGAATTCGTGAACAGCGCGTCCGCGCTGCCGTCGTTCGAGAAGGCCTACGGCTTCAAGCTGAAGCCCGACCAGCTCGTCGTGCTGTCCGGCGGCGACACGGCCGCGACGATCAAGGCCGCCGCGAACCAGACCGACGGCGTGAACGCGGCGATGGTGTACGGCACCGACGGCGGCATCGCATCGAGCGGCCTCGTCGTGCTCGACGACGACAAGCACGTGCAGCCCGTCTATGCGCCCACGCCGGTCATTCGGGAAGCCGTGTTGAAGGCGCATCCGCAGATCGCCGACTATCTGAAGCCCGTGTTCGCCAGCCTCGACCTGAAGACGCTGCAGATGCTGAACGCGCGCATCCAGATCAACGGCGAGCCCGCGGCCGGCGTAGCCAAGAGCTACCTGAAGTCGAAGGGCTTCATTCAATGACGGATCGCGCGGCGGTGTCCGCGCGGCGCGTGACGCTCGACAAGGTCGGCATCCTGATCGGCGTACTGACGATCGTCGCTGTGTTCGGCCTGCCGTTCATGGTGCTGCGCCCGAACCGCATCGCGGCCGGCACCGGTCTGTCGGTGTTCGCCGCGCTGCCCGCGATGCAGGGCGCCGCGCTCGCTGCGCTGTGGATCGTCGGCGCGCTGTGGGCGATGACGGCGAGCCGCCCGGCATGGCGACTCGCGGCCGGCTGCGCGTGGCTCGCGACGCTTGCGTATGCGCTCGGCGCGGGGGCGACGCACATCGTCGCCCCCGACGACATGCTCGCGCGCGTGTCGCCCGCCGCCGGCGTGTGGCTGCTGCTGTTCGCCTGGGCGGTGCTCGTCGCCGACGCGCTCGCGCGGCTCGCGTTCGGCCCGTGGCGCCGGCTCGCCGCGCTCGTCGTCGCGATCGCGGCGATTTCGGTGCCGCTTGCGAGCGGCGGGTGGGACGGCCTTTCCGTGATGCGCGAATACGCGGTGCGCAGCGACGACTTCTGGCGCGAAGCGATCCGCCACGTGTCGCTCGCGGGCGGCTCGGTCGCGGCCGCGCTCGTCGCGGGCCTGCCGCTCGGCATCGCCTGCGCGCGCGTCGCACCGGTGCGCACCGTCGTGATGCCGGTGCTCAATATCGTGCAGACGATCCCGAGCATCGCGATGTACGGGCTCATGATGGCGCCGCTCGGCCTGCTCGCCGCGCGCGTGCCGCTCGCGGCCGCGCTCGGCATCCGCGGGATCGGCGTCGCGCCGGCCGCGCTCGCGCTATTCCTCTATTCGCTGCTGCCGATCGCGTCGAGCGTCGTGGTCGGGCTCGCGCAGGTGCCGGAGCACGTGAGCGAAGCGGCGCGCGCGATGGGCATGACGCGCGTGCAGCGGCTGCTGCGCGTCGACCTCGTGCTCGCGCTGCCGGTGATCCTGAGCGGCGTGCGCATCGTGCTCGTGCAGAACATCGGGCTGACCGCGGTCGCCGCGCTGATCGGCGGCGGCGGGTTCGGCACCTTCATCTTCCAGGGGATCGGGCAATCGGCCGCCGATCTCGTGCTGCTCGGCGCGATCCCGACGATCGCACTCGCGCTGGCGGCCGCCGTCGTGTTCGAAGCCGCGACCACGCTCGCGAAGGGACGTACCGCATGATCGAAATCGAACGCATCGGCAAACGCTTCGGCGACGTCGCCGCCGTCGACGACGTGTCGCTGACGATGCAGCAAGGCACGATCACCGCGCTCGTCGGCGCGTCGGGCAGCGGCAAGTCGACGTTGCTGCGGATGATCAACCGGCTGATCGCGCCGACGAGCGGCACGATCCGCATCGACGGCGTGGACACCGCGAGCGTGCCGCCCGAGCAACTGCGGCGGCGCATCGGCTACGTGATCCAGGGGCACGGCCTGTTTCCGCACTGGAGCGTCGCACGCAACATCGCGACCGTGCCGCGCCTGCTCGGCTGGCCGGCCGCGCGCATCGACGCGCGCGTGCGCGAATTGCTCGAACTGTTTCACCTCGCGCCGTCCGAATTCGCGGACAAGCTCCCGCACGAGCTGTCGGGCGGCCAGCAGCAACGCGTCGGCGTCGCGCGCGCACTCGCGGCGGAGCCCGCGATGCTGCTGATGGACGAGCCGTTCGGCGCGCTCGATCCGATCATCCGCAACAAGGCGCAGGACGATCTGTACGCACTGCAGCGCCGCCTCGGCATCACGGTCGTGATCGTCACGCACGATATCGAGGAAGCGCTGAAGCTCGGCGACACGATCGCGGTAATGGATGGCGGCCGGCTGCTGCAGGTCGCGTCGCCCGCCGAGATTCTCGGCAAGCCGGCGGCGGGCGTCGTCGAACAGCTCGTCGCGGGCGTCGACCGGCCGCTGCGCCTGCTCGCGCTGACGCCGATCGACGCGGTGGCCGAACCCGGCCACGCGGACGGCGAGCCGATCGCCGCGACCCGCACGCTGCGCGATGCGGTGTCCGAGCTGCTGTGGCGCGGGACGGACACACTCCCCGTCGACGACGGCAACGGGCGCGGCACGCGCCGCATCACGCTCGACGCGATCCGTGCGCATGCGAGGAAGCCCGCATGACGGCGCACGCTGCACGACGGTCGCTGCCCCGGCGGCTGCCCGCCTATGTGGCGCGCGCCGCCGCGGTTGCGCTGCTGCTCGTGCTGCTGTTGCGCCCCGCATGGCTGCAGGGCGTATTCGCGCCGTTCGCGGACAACGGCGCGCCGGTCATCTACGATCGCGCGAGCCTGCTCGACCTCACGCTCGCGCATCTCGGCACCGTCGCACTGTCGAGCCTGATCGGCACGCTGCTCGCGGTCGCGGCCGGCATTGCCGTCACGCGGCCGTCCGGCGCGGATTTTCTGCCGGTCGCGCGCAGCGTCGTCGACATCGGCCAGACCTTTCCGCCGGTCGCCGTGCTCGCACTCGCGGTGCCGGCCGTCGGCTTCGGACTGAAGCCCGTGCTGATCGCGCTCGTTCTGTATGGGCTCCTGCCGATTTTCGAGAGCACGATCGCGGGGCTCGAGGACGTGCCGCGCGACGTCGTCGACGCCGCACGCGGGATGGGGATGAGCGGCTGGCAGCAACTGGTGTCGGTCGAGCTGCCGCTCGCGTTTCCGGTGATCGTGAACGGCATCCGGCTCGCGGTCGTGATCAATCTGGGCACCGCGACGATCGGCTCGACGGTCGCCGCACGCGGGCTCGGCGACGTGATCATCGCGGGGCTGCAGACGTCGAACACCGCGTTCGTGCTGCAGGGCGGCGTGATCGTCGGGCTGCTCGCGGTGCTGGTCAGCGATGCGATCGGTGCGCTTGCGCGAATGGCGAGTGCGCGGCACACGTAAAAATAGCCGATGGCGGCGTGAGCCTCGTGCAGCCGCGGACACTCGTGCGCGAAAAAGGGGATCCGAGCGGAAATCCGTTCACCCTGGTTCGTCCGGACTCCGATGCGTGTTTGTGCAACGACTGCGTGCGACACCCTGCCCGGCGCATCACAAACCTACACCGCGCTTTCATTCGAAGCCGCGCTCGAACGCAAGCCGCGATTGGTCGATATACTATGCGCCTCCCATTTCCCTGCCCTTCACCATGCGACGACGGTTTTTCTGGCTGATCGTGCTTTCGCTCGGCATTGCGCAGCAGGCCTCGGCGCAGCAGGCCGCCGTGCTGCCTGCGCCCGCGCCGGAAGCGGTCGCGTCCGCGCCGATTGATGCGTCCGCACCGGTCGCGAACGATCAGCCGAACGAAGCAAACCGTCGCATCACGTCCTACTTGACGAAGAAATTCGGCGTCGCAAAAGAACGGGCCGCGAAGCTCGCCGATATCGTGAGCGTCACTGCGACGAAATATTCGCTGCCTCCGGCACTCGTTTACGCCATTATCTCGATCGAATCGCGCTTCCAGGAGAAGGCACGCGGCCAGCATGGCGCGACCGGGCTGATGCAGGTCGTGCCGGCCGCGCACCGCGGCCTGCTGCGCAACGTGAAGGACCTGACCGAGCCGAACGCCAACGTCGAGGCCGGTTCCGCCATCCTGTCGGGCTACGTGCGGGCGGCCGGCGGCAACGTGCAGGCCGGGCTGAAGAGCTACGGCGGATCGAATGCGTATGCGGCGAAGGTGATGCAGCGCGTCGACACGTTCCGGTTCGTGCTCGACGCCGAAGACGGCACGCAACATGCCGCCGACGGCAGAGCGCATCTGGTGCCGGTCAGCGATCCGTCGACCGCGGCGCCCGCCACGGCCCGCAACGTGAAGTAAGCACCGCTTTCCTGTTCGCTCGCCCGTGCGCCACCCTGTCCGCCTGCTCGTCATCGCCGCGCTGACGATCCATTCCGTCGCGGCATTCGCCGCCGTCGACTGCGAACAACAGGGGCCGACGATGGAAGCCGTGCGCCGCTGCGTGCTCGACACGCGCGAGCAGCAAGTCGACCGGGCGTACCGGTCGCTCCAGCGCAAGCTCCAGCGACGCAACCCCGATGCGGCCAGCCAGCTCGCGAAATCGCAGGCGAGCTGGACCCGCTTCGCCGGCGACACCTGCGACTACGTGAAAGCCGCGAATCCGCAGCGGATGATTCCGGACGATGCGTGGATGAACTGTTGGGTCGATTTCAGCGACGCGCGCGTGCGCATCCTGAAGAAGTGGGACGCGCAGCTGGACGCGTCGCCCTGAGCCGCGGGACGACGCGCCACGCCCGTCATTCGCGTGCGAAATGCGCGCGCAGAAACGCGATGAAGTGCTGCGTCTTCGCAGGCAGCAGGCGCGTTTCCGTCATCGCATAGACGGGCACCGGCGCGCCCTCCCACCCAGGCAGCACGCGGCGCAGCCGGCCGGCAGCCACGTCGTCGGCCACCACCGCCTCCGGCAGCCGGACGATCCCGCCCTCGTGCACGGCCAGTTGCCGGATCATGCCGACGCTGTTCACGTTGTACCGTGCGCCGACCGGCACCTCGACCCGGCGCCTGCCGTCGTTCAGCACCCACACGTCGTTGCGCCGCACGCTCAGGCATTCGTGCCGCCGCAGGTCGTCCGGCTCGCGCGGCTCGCCCGCCCGCTCGAGATAGCGCGGCGACGCATACAGGTGATTGCGGAACGTGGCGAGCCGCCGCGCGACCAATTGCGAATCGGCCGATTCGCCCATCCGGATCGCGACGTCGAACGGCTCGCTGACCAGGTCGACGCGCCGCGACGTCAGCTCGAAGTCGAACGTCAACTGCGGATAGCGGTTCGCGAATTCGACGATCAGCGGCGTGAGGTACAGCACCGCGAAATCGACCGGAAACGACGCGCGCAGCACGCCGGTCGGCTCGGCCAGCCATTCGCCCAGTTGCTCGTGCGCGAGCCGCGCGTCGTCGACGATGCGCTTGCAGCGCTCGAAATACAGCTGCCCGGCCTCCGTGAGCTCGATGCGGCGCGTCGTGCGATGCAGCAGCCGCAGCCCGATCGCCTTTTCCAGCGCGCCGATCCGCCGCGACAGCGTCGAGTTCGGCATGCCCAGCGCCTGCGCGGCACTGCGAAAGCCGCGCGCCTTCACGACTTCCACGAACAGCGCCATGTCGTTCAGCAACTCCATGCTGACTGCTCCATCAATGGATCAATGTGCTCCACGATACCCGCTTTATCTCATAAAAGGAGCAATGGATGATACGGGCATGGCGGCGAAACCGGAGCGACAGGCCCGGCCATCGCCCGAGGCGGCATCACGCCGGTGCCGCCCCCACCTTCGATGAGGAAATACGCGATGAAGCAACGATTCGTTCCCGTCCGCGCCGGCCAGGACGCGCCGCAACTGTTCGCCCCGGTCCGCGTCGGCCGCTACACGCTGCACAACCGCCTGGTCATGGCGCCGATGACGCGCAGCCGCGCCGCGTTCGACGGCACGCCCGGCGCATGGGCGGCCGAGTACTACGCGCAGCGCGCGAGCCTCGGCCTGATCGTCACGGAAGGCACGCAGCCGTCGGACGACGGCCAGGGCTACCTGACGACGCCCGGCATCTATACCGATGCGCACGTCGCCGGCTGGAAGGCAGTCAGCGACCGCGTGCATGCGCGCGACGGGCGGCTGTTCATCCAGCTGATGCACGTCGGCCGCATGTCGCACCCCGACAACACGCCGCATCATCGCCCGGGCGTCGCGCCGTCGGCGGTCGCGCCGGGCGTGCCGATGTTCACCGCGACGGGCATGCAGGCCATCCCGGCGCCGCGCGCGCTGACGACCGCCGAAGTGCGCGACACCGTGAACGACTTCCGCTTCGCCGCGCGACGCGCGATCGAGGCCGGCGCCGACGGCGTCGAGATTCACGGTGCGAACGGGTATCTGGTCCAGCAGTTCTTCGCGCCGAACGCCAATACGCGCACCGACGAATACGGCGGGTCGATCGAGAATCGCGCGCGGTTCGCGATCGAGGTTGCCGCCGCGATCGCCGACGAGATCGGTGCGGATCGCACCGCGATCCGCCTGTCGCCGGGCACCACGCTGTGGGGGATCGACGAAGGCCCGGACAGCGCCGACCTGTACCGCCATCTGGCGACGCGGCTCGACGCGCTCGGCCTCGCGTATCTGCACGTGATGCACCAGGGCGACGAGGCGCTGCTCGCGGACCTGCGCGAGCGCTGGCACGGCACGCTGATCCTGAATCGCCCGGGCCGCGCGCGCGACGCGATCGGCGCGGACGTGGCGGCGGGCGTGGCCGATCTCGAAGCGTACGGCCAGATGGTGCTCGCCAATCCGGATTTCGTGACGCGCGTGAAGACGGGGGCGCCGCTGAACGACGCACAGCGCGACACGTTCTTCGGCGGCGATGCGCGCGGGTATGTCGACTATCCGGCGTTGAGCGGCGTGGTTGCCGGGTGACGGCGTCGCTTCGGGCCATCGCCGTGACATGCTGGATCAGTATCGCGGCGATGGTCGGTGAAGCGCGAGATCAGAGCAGCGCGACGTCGACCTTGGGTACCATGGGCGCAATGCGAAGGATGCGCTCGGCCTGAGCACGCACGTATTCCGAAATACGATGCACCCACGCACGCTCGTCGCCTGCATAAACATCCGACTCCGCCAGCCCGGGCGCCAGTTTCGCAGCCAGCGCCGCCATCCGCGTCATTTCACGCGCAACGAGCGCCGGCCGGATCTGCGCACGATGCGCGAAGTCCGCGAGCGCGAAAGCGGTCAGTTCCTCGATGCGAAACACATCCCCGTAGGCCATCGCCATGTCCTGCACGTAAGCGTCGCCGTATACGTTCACGCACACCAGATCGTAAAGCGGCGCCGGATCGAGCCCGCCGCTGCTGACGAAAAACGAAATGTTCTTGCCGTGTGCATCGCTGTTGCCGATCAGCCATTGCAACAGCGCCCAGCGCAACATCATTGAACGTGCGGCGGCGGGCGTCTCGAGCGACGGTGTCAGCGAAAACAGTTTCTCGAAGCTCACGCCTTCGCGGATATTGCGGACATCCTCGCTGTTGCCGAGATTGCGTTCGTATTTGAGCGTCGCCGGCAAGTCGAGGACCTGGCATCCATCAATGACATGCAATCGCCGCACCGCGCTCACGCGCTGCGGATCGCCCGGTTCGGTCGTCACGAGCCGGTCGAATCGTTCGATCAGCAGAATCGGTTCGGGAATGCGCCGGATCTCGACATGCGCGACCGGCATTCCCATGTGGCGCGCCAGCGTCATGCAGAAATGCTCGTTGGCCACCATGAACGGCGCATTCGGGCTGCGCGATTCCGGCTTCAGAATATGCGAGCTGCTGAGCGCCCCGTCGACAAGCGCATACCGCTCCCCTTCGACGAGCACCTGCAGCTTGTCCTGATGGCCGGCGATCGACAGGCGTACCCGATCGTCCCAGACGGAAAACGGAATCGCATCGCGCTTGCGGATACGGTCGGTCAACTCTTCCGCCGAGATCGGTCGCCGTACGGGTTCGAGGGTGTCAGGCGCTCGCGCGGACGAGCCGTCGGCCGGGACGAAGCTCAACGCGCCGACGGGCTCCTTGCCGAGCATCCGGATCAGGCCGAAGACGTTGTCCTTCGATATCTGATACATCGATGCGGCCACGTCGAGTGCGCGGCCCTCGGGAAGCAGGTTGCCCACGAAGCGCTGGATTGCCCCCTCCGGCGGCGTGCCGACGTCGAGCGGAATGCTCGGCGACAACGCAAACGCATCGCCGCGCGCCAGCCACGTCGGATCGTACGAGAAACCGTAGTCGTTGCGGCGGGCATCGTAAGTCAACTGCCCGACCGGCGAGCCGTCGGCCGAAATGCACAGGCGATGAATCATCACGCGCCCCCGGACGAGCCGGCGCGTATCGTCGCCTGATCGTGCAATACGCTGCGCGCCGTCTGTACATCGCGTTTCGGCACGACAAGCAGATTGAGGCCGAAGCCGTCCAGTACCTTGAACAGCTTGTCGAGACTCACCGCGCGGCCGTTTTCGAGCCGCGACAGCACATCCTTCGACACGCCGAGCATATCGGCCGCATCGTCGATCCGCATCCGGGCCTGCGCGCGCCGGTTGCGCACGAGCGCGCCGAGTGCGGCCAGGTCGGAGGCGAGCGGATCGGGGGTGGCGATGGGTTGCGGTAAGGTACGGGCCATAATTCCGGAGTTTCAGGAACAAAGCGCCGACGCCAGCGGGCGACCGGCATAGTTGCGAGAATATCGGAATTATAGTGGCTCGCAGGCCCGGCCGTCGATAATTCTGCTATTTCAGGAATAAATACCCGAACAGGCAGCAGCAACCTATTGATCGCATATTTCAGGAACTATAAACGAACACGGCGGCGCATCCGCGCCGCCGTGTCCGCCCGGTCGCCGGATCACCTGCACCGATCCGGCCCCCTCTGCCTACAACTGCCCCGCCGCCCCCGTCCACCGCAGGTAATCGCCGCGTGTCCAGTCGAGCGACACGCCGACGCGCTTCGTGCCCGGCCGGATCTTCGGCTTGTACACCGACAGCGTCAGCGACTCCAGCGCCGGCCATTCGCGAAACGACAGCACCGCGATGTCGGCGACCAGCGTTTCGAGCAACCGCGTATGCGGCTTGTGCGACAGGAACGACGCGAGACGCGCGCAGTAGCCGTCGTAGTCGATCCACTCGCCCTGCTCGCTCGGCTCGCAGCGATACCCGAGCCGCGCATCGATCACGATCGGCTGAGGCGCCTCGTGCTCGTGAGCATGGATGCCGATCCGCGCGGGCACCTTCAGTTCGTCGACGAACACGCTCCAGCCGCGCCCGCGCAGGCGCGGCGATTCGATCGCCACGAACGGTTCGTCGAACGGCTTCATGATGCGAGCGGCGCCGCGGCGTCGAGCATGATGCGCACGAAATAGTCGGCGAAGCTGCGACGCAGGACGATCTCGAACGTATCGTCGCCGGTCGGGATCAGCGTGATCGGCGACTTGAAGTAGTGCGACTGCGCGCACTGGCCCGGCTTGAACATGCGCGGATGCAGATCGAGCGGGCAGCCGCGCGCAATCACGTCACGCACGCGTTCGCCGCTGATTTCCACCACCGTGTAGCCGCTGCCGACGTCGACGGCCGCCGCATACAGCCCTTGCACGGCCTCCGCGAGCAGGCCCTCGAGCACGCCGGCCTGCACCGGCCCGTTCGAGCGCACGAACCACTCGTCCGGACCGAGCCACAGCACGTCGTATTCCGCGCTGCGCGCCACCGTGTTCGGCGCGGCGGGCGGCTGGCAGCCGACCACGCGCTCGAACGCGCTGACGAAGGCCGGGTCGCTCAGCTCGCCGCGCACGTTCACGAGATCGAGGAACGGCCGCTCGCGCAGCGTGAACTTCTTCGATACGCGCGCCTGGTGCAGCTTCAGCACATCGGCCGCGCCGACGAACGGCGATTCAAGCGTCACGCCCGCGCCCGCCACCGGCGTCTGGTTTCTCGTTTCATTCCACATGCTGGCGCACCCCTTCCGTATCGTAGAAAACCGGGCTCGAGATCTTCGCGGTGATGCGCTTGCCGTTGGCCAGCGGAATCACGACGCTCTCGCCCATCTTGTTCAGACCGCCCTTCACCACGGCCAGCGCAATCGAGCGCTTCAGGATCGGGCTGTAATAACTCGACGTCACGTGGCCGAGCATCGGCGTCGGATCGGTCGCAGACACCTGGGTATCCTTCGCGATGATCTGCGCGCCTTCCGGCAGCACGAACTGTTCGTCTTCGGTCAGCAGGCCGACGAATTGCTTGCGGCCTTCCTTCGACGTATCCGAGCGCGACAGCGAGCGCTTGCCGAGGAAGTCCTTCGACTTCGCGACGACGCCGCCCATCCCGAGGTCGTACGGCGTGATCGACCCGTCGGTATCCTGGCCGACGATGATGTAGCCCTTCTCCGCGCGCAGCACGTGCATCGTCTCGGTGCCGTACGGCGTGATGTCGAACTCGGCACCGGCTGCCATCAGCGCTTCCCACACCGCGCGGCCCGCATTGGCCGGCACGTTCACTTCATAGGCCAGTTCGCCCGAGAAGCTGATCCGCATCACGCGCGCCTTCGCGCCTGCAACGGTGCCGTTGCGGTAGCTCATGAACGGGAACGCTTCGTTGCCGAAGTCGATGTCCTGGCACACCTTCTGCACGACCTTGCGGCTCTTCGGGCCGACCACCGCGAACGTCGCCCAGTGATCGGTGACGGACGCGAGCCGCACCTTCATGTCGGGCCATTCGGTCTGCAGCCAGCGCTCGAGCCACGTCAGCACGCGCGCCGCGCCGCCGGTGGTGGTCGTCATCATGAAATGCTGGTCGGCGAGGCGCACCGTCACGCCGTCGTCGAACACCATGCCGTTTTCATCGAGCATCAGCCCGTAGCGGCACTTGCCCACTTCGAGCTTGTTCCACGGGTTCGTGTACATCCAGTTCAGCAGCTTCACTGCGTCCGGACCCTGGATGTCGATCTTGCCGAGCGTCGACGCGTCGAGGATGCCGACGCTGTTGCGCACCGCGAGGCATTCGCGCTTCACGGCCGCGTGCAGATCCTCGCCGTTCTTCGGGAAATACCAGGGGCGCTTCCAGTTGCCGACGTCTTCGAACATCGCACCGTGCTCGACGTGCCATTCATGCACGGCCGTCTTGCGGATCGGGTCGAGGAAGTCGCCCGTTTCGCGGCCGGCGAACGTACCGAACGACACCGGCGTGTAGTTCGGGCGGAACGTCGTCGTGCCCGTTTCAGGAATCGTCTTGCCGAGCGCCTGTGCGAGGATCGCCATCCCGTTGATGTTGCCGAGCTTGCCCTGATCGGTGCCGAAGCCCATCGCCGTATAGCGCTTCACGTGCTCGACCGACTCGAAACCTTCGCGCGCGGCCAGCAGGATGTCGGCGGCGGCCACGTCGTTCTGGAAGTCGACGAACTGCTTAGGCCCGCGCGGCGCGGCCTCGCGGCTGCCGACCAGCCACAACGGCTGCAGCGCGCCTTCGACGGTTTCAGCGACCTGCGGCGCGACGGGGCGCTGCGCGGCCGTGTAGCCCGCGGCCTTCGCCGCTTCGGCGCCCGCGTCGAGCGCGAGTCGCAGCGCACGGGCAAGACCGAACTCGCCCGCGGCCGCCCCGACGCTCGCCTCGGCCTGCACGGGCTTGCCCGGCAGGAAGCACGCCTTCTCGTCGTTCCAGCATGCCTTGCCGCCCGACTGCGCGAACAGGTGCAGCACCGGGCTGAAGCCGCCCGACATCGCGACGAGATCGCACGGCAGCGACTGCATCTTGCTGCCCGTCTTGCCGTTCGAGTAGGACGCGACGTCGACCGACGATACGCGCCACTTGCCCGAAGCCGCGGTGATGACCGCACCGCTCATCACCGTCACGCCCTGCCGCTTTGCCGCCGCCGGCAACGCACCGTTCGACGATGCGCGCGAATCGACGACCGTCACCTTCGCACCGCAGGCCTTCAGGTCGAGCGCGGTCTGGTATGCACGATCGTTGTTCGTGAACACGACCACGTTGCGGCCCGGCAGCACGCCGAAGCGATGGATGTAGGTGGACACCGCGCCCGCCAGCATTACGCCCGGCAGGTCGTTGTTGCCGAACACGATCGGACGCTCGTGCGCGCCGGTCGCGAGGATCACGCGCTTCGTGCGGATCTTCCACAGCAGTTCGCGCGTGCCCTTGCGCATCGACACCGGCTGGTGATCGGTCAGGCGTTGCGTGACCGTCACCAGGTTGTGGTCCTGGTAGCCGAACGCGGTGCTGCGCGACAGGATCGTCACGTCGGGCAGCTTGCGCAGTTCGGCCTCGATCTTCTCGACCCACTGCTGCGCCGGCTTCGCGTCGATTTCCGCGCGGCACGACAGCAGGCTGCCGCCGAGTTCGCGCTGGTCGTCGACGAGGATCACGCGCGCGCCGGCCGTGGCGGCCGCATGCGCGGCGGCGAGGCCCGACGGGCCACCGCCCACCACGAGCACGTCGCAGTGCGCGTAACACTTGTCGTAGCGATCGGCGTCGAGCACTTCAGGCGCCTTGCCGAGGCCGGCGGCCTCGCGGATCTTCTCTTCGTACTTCGGCCACATGTTGCGCGGCCACATGAACGTCTTGTAGTAGAAGCCCGCCGGCATGAAGCGCGACAGCTTCTGGTTGATCGCGTACTTGTCGTTCTCGAGCGACGGTTCGGCGTTCACGCTCGTCGCGACGAGGCCCTGGTACAGCTCGATCTCGGTCGCGCGCGCGTTCGGCACCGTGTACGGGCCGGTTTCGAGCTGCACGACGGCATTCGGTTCCGCGACGTCCGCCGTCACGATCCCGCGCGGACGGTGGTACTTGAAGCTGCGCGCGACGAAGTGCACGCCGTTCGCGAGCAGCGCGGACGCGAGCGTGTCGCCCTGGAAGCCCTGATACGTGCGGCCGTTGAAGGTGAACGTCAACGGAATCGCGCGATTGATGCGGCCACCGGTGCCGAGGCGGTCTTTCTGGCTCATTTGCTCGTGCCCTCTTCGTGTGCGTTGCCGGCAGCAGCGCCACTGATGGCAGCCCCACCGAACTTTTCGTAGCCCTTGATATCGTAGGTCACCGTGTCGCGCGTGACCTTGAACCAGCGGCGGCAGCCCTGCGTGTGCAGCCATTGCTCCTTGTGCAGCCCGCGCTTGTTCTCGCGCATGAACACGTACTCGCCCCATTCGCGGTCGGTCATGGTCTCGTTCGCCACCGGGCGCACGATGTCGGCTTCACCGCCGCACGTGAACTCGGATTCGGCGCGCGGCCCGCACCACGGACATTCGATCAGCAACATGTTTGTTTCTCCTTCAGTGCGGGGGTTAGTGCGCGACCGCGGCAGCGCCGTGTTCGTCGATCAGGTGACCCGTGTAGAAGCGGTCGAGTGCAAACGGTGCGTTCAGCGGATGCGGTTCGTCGCGTGCGATCGTGTGCGCGAACACCCAGCCCGAGCCCGGCGTCGCCTTGAAGCCGCCGGTACCCCAGCCGCAGTTGAAATACAGGCCCTTCACGTCGGTCTTGGTGATGATCGGGCAGGCGTCCGGCGACACGTCGACGATGCCGCCCCACTGGCGGTTCATCCGCACGCGCGAGAACACCGGGAACATTTCGACGATCGCCTGCAGCGTGCTTTCGATGATGTGGAAGCTGCCGCGCTGGCCGAAGCCCGTGTACTGGTCGATACCCGCGCCGATCACGAGGTCGCCCTTGTCGGACTGGCTGATGTACGCGTGCACCGCGTTCGACATGATCACCGAGTTGACCACCGGCTTGATCGGCTCGGACACCAGCGCCTGCAGCGGGTGGCTTTCGATCGGCAGGCGCACGCCGGCCATGTCGGCGAGCGTCGTCGTGTTGCCGGCCGCGACCACCGCGACCTTCTTCGCCTTGATGAAGCCCTTCACCGTATCGACGCCGACCACCGCGCCGCCTTCGCGACGAATGCCCGTCACCTGGCAGTTCTGGATGATGTCGACGCCGGCGCGGTCCGCGCCGCGCGCGAAGCCCCAGGCCACCGCGTCGTGACGCGCGACGCCCGCACGGCGCTGGATCGACGCGCCGAGCACCGGGTAGCGGCTGTTCAGGTTGATCGTCGGCTCGATTTCCTTGATCTGCGCGGGCGTCAGGAATTCGGCGTCGACGCCGTTCAGCCGGTTCGCGTTCACGCGACGCTCGGTGTCACGCACGTCCTGCAGCGTGTGCGCGAGGTTCATCACGCCGCGCTGGCTGAACATCACGTTGTAGTTGAGATCCTGCGACAGCCCTTCCCACAGCTTCATCGCCTTCTCGTACAGCGCGGCCGATTCGTCCCACAGGTAGTTCGAGCGCACGATCGTCGTGTTGCGCGCGGTGTTGCCGCCGCCGATCCAGCCCTTCTCGAGGATCGCGACGTTCGTGATCCCGTGCTCCTTCGCGAGGTAATACGCGGTCGCGAGGCCGTGGCCGCCGCCGCCGACGATCACGACGTCGTATTCCTTCTTCGGTTCCGGGCTCTTCCACTGCTTTTCCCAGTTCTCGTGATACGAGAGGCCGTTGCGGAACAGGCTGAATATCGAGTAGCGGCTCATGTTAGTGATCCTTCGTTAGCATTCGATGACGTTCACGGCAAGACCGCCGCGCGACGTTTCCTTGTATTTCGTCTTCATGTCGGCACCCGTCTCGCGCATCGTCTTGATCACCGAATCGAGCGATACGTAGTGCTGGCCGTTACCCTTGAGCGCCATGCGCGACGCGTTCAGCGCCTTGATCGCGCCCATCGCGTTGCGCTCGATGCACGGAATCTGCACGAGCCCGCCGACCGGGTCGCAGGTCATGCCGAGGTTGTGCTCCATGCCGATCTCGGCGGCGTTCTCGACCTGGTCGGGCGTGCCGCCCATCACCGCGGCGAGTGCGGCGGCGGCCATCGAGCACGCGACGCCCACTTCGCCCTGGCAACCGACTTCCGCACCGGAGATCGATGCGGTTTCCTTGTAGATGATCCCGATCGCGGCGGCCGTCAGCAGGAATTCGATGATCCCGGCTTCGCTCGAGCCCGGCACGAATTTCACGTAGTAGTGCAGCACGGCGGGAATCACGCCGGCCGCGCCGTTGGTGGGCGCGGTGACGACGCGGCCGCCCGCGGCGTTCTCTTCGTTGACGGCCATCGCATACAGGTTGACCCAGTCGAGCATCGACAGCGGATCGCGCAGCGACTCTTCCGAACGCGCACGCAGGTGCCCGTTCATCTCGGCCGCACGGCGCTTCACGCGCATCGGGCCCGGCAGTTCGCCTTCGACCTTGCAGCCGCGCTCGACGCAGGCGGCCATCGTGCGCCAGATCGCGAGCAGCCCGGCACGCACCTCGTCGGCCGAGCGCAGCGCGCTTTCGTTGCGCAGCATCAGTTCGGCGATCGACAGCCCGTGTTCGCGGCACTGGCGCATCAGGTCGTCGCCGGTGCGGAACGGATACGGCACTTCGGCCGCCGCACGCACGCCGTTCACGCGATCGCCGTCGCGGTTCACGACGAAGCCGCCGCCG
Organism: Burkholderia sp. JKS000303; assembly: GCF_002563755.1. Classification (NCBI taxonomy): domain Bacteria; kingdom Pseudomonadati; phylum Pseudomonadota; class Betaproteobacteria; order Burkholderiales; family Burkholderiaceae; genus Burkholderia; species Burkholderia sp. JKS000303. The sequence continues at coordinate 2,777,717 of NZ_PDBZ01000001.1, read as the reverse complement.
ACCGAGTAATACTCTTTCTCGACGAGCAGCTGGCCGTGCTCGTCGAACGCCTGGAAGCGCATCCCGTTCGGATGCACGATGCTCGTGCCGCTCATCAGCTTGCGATAGAAGCCGATGTTTTCCTTCTCGTCGAAGCGGATCGTCTGCTTGCCGAGCAGCGACAGCGACTTCTCCGCGCGGATCGCCGCGAGCCGCGGCTCGATCAGGTCCGGATCGATCGTGTCGGGCAGATGGCCCTCGAGACCGAGCAAGACGGCCTTGTCGGTACCGTGGCCCTTGCCCGTTGCACCGAGCGAGCCGTATAGTTCGACCCGCACGCGGCGCACGAAGCCGAGCAGGTTCGCGTCCTCGATATGCGACGCGAAGCGGCAGGCGGCGATCATCGGGCCGACCGTGTGCGAACTGGACGGGCCGATGCCGATCTTGAACAGGTCGAACGCGCTGACGTTCATCTGACTTCCTCTGGGTGGGCGTACGTGAAATGTCGTTGGCATCAGTACATCAAAGCGTAAAATTGGCCGATAGAACAAAAACGGCATCGGCGTGGGATACCGCCGCCAAGCCCCGAAAAGGACGGTCCGAAAGTACGTTTTGACGATGGTTCGCGACGCAAAAGCACAAGTCGCCGGCGTATGCGCACCCCGGCCGCCGTGCCCCCAAACAGAGTGAAACGAGTGAGACCCGCCTGCCCGGCGTGACGAGATTTACCGCGATGACACCCGACGTACCCGCTTCCCCCCTCGCCGAACCCGCGCCGCAGCGCATTCGCTTCGGCATCCTGCTGCTGCCGAATTTCACGCTGACCGCGTTCTCGGGGTTCGTCGACATGCTGCGGCTGTCGGCCGACGACGGCGACTACAGCAAGCCCGTGCGCTGCGCGTGGAGCGTGATCGGCGAAACGCTCGCGCCGGTGCGCGCGAGCTGCGGGATCCAGATCACGCCGTGGGAAACCTTCGATGCGGCCGAGCCGTTCGACTACGTGGTCGTGGTGGGCGGCCTGCTGCATTCGGGGCCGCAAGCCGGCCCCGAAACGCTCCAGTTCATCCGCCGCGCGGCGGCGGGCGGCGCGACGGTCGTCGGGATTTGCACGGGCGTGTTTACGCTGATGCGCGCGAACGTGCTCGACGGCTACCGCACCTGCGTGAGCTGGTTCCACTACTGGGATTTCATCGAGCGCTTCCCGAGCGCCGATCCCGACCTGCTGATCGCCGACCGGCTGTTCGTGATCGACCGGCGCCGGATCACGTGTTCGGGCGGCCGCGCGTCGATCGACGTCGCCGCCGCGATCCTGCTGCGCCACTTCGACCATGCGACGGTGCAGAAGGCGCTGCGCATCCTGCTCGTCGGCGAGATGCAGAAAGGCAATGCGCCGCAACCGCATCCGCCCGGCCTCGAGCCGGCCACGCACCCGAAGGTCAAGCGCGCGATTCTTCTGATGGAACAGCATGTCGGGCGCGCGCTGCCGCTCGAGGAGCTCGCGGCCAAGCTCGACATGTCGACGCGCCAGCTCGAACGGCTGTTCAAGGCCGAGACGGGCAAGAGCCCGCAGGCGTTCGCGAAGCAGGTGCGGCTGCGCACGGCCGCGTGGCTGCTGACGAGTTCCGACCGCACCGTCGCCGATATCGCGTCGAGCTGCGGTTTCGCCGACGCGTCGCACCTCGGGCGTGAATTCCGCAAGCAGTTCGGGGTGCCGCCGGCGACCTATCGCGAGCGCGGCGGGGAAAGCGCGCCACCGGATGCGGCAGCCGACCCGGCGGCGCTCGACGCGGCCGAGGACATCGTCGACTGACGGCGAACGCCGCCGCCGCATCCGCGTGCGAGCACCGGCGGACCGGCCCTTCCGGCCCCGTTACCGGGTGACCGGGCGGCGTCGTCGCGTCGTCCTCAGCGCACCGCAATCGAGCCGCGGGTCGATCCGCGCATGCGTGACGAGAAAGTCGAGCGAGCTGCCGAGCAGGCCGGCCGCCTGCAATTCGATCGCAAGTTCGGCGATCTCGACGTCGACGCCCGGCATCGTGTTGCGAAACCGCTGCAACGCCGCCGGGATCGCCGCCAGCGCCATGCTGCCCGGCACGCCGATCGACACCTTGCCGGTCAGGCCGCCCTGCAACCGGCCGATCTCGTCGCCGGCACGGCGCATGGCGCACGCGCGACGGTGCGCGCATGACGCGCCACGCTGCCGTCGCCGGGGGGCGGCGGCAGCGTGCGCATGCGTCGGCCGCTATCCGCCTTCCTTCGCCTCAGGCATGCGCCTTGAACTGAAACTGCAGTCGACCGTCCTTGAAAGGCAGGCTCGTCAGGTCGTCCTGACCGACTTCCTGCCGGATCAATCGATTCAGCTTCGCGTTCATCTCCAGCATCAACGCGCCATGCGCATCCGGGCGCGCCGCCAGATTGTGCAGCTCGTCAGGATCGGTGTAGAGATCGAACAGCTCCAGATCATTGGCGGCGCTCAAATCCGCGAGCGTTTCCGGCGCGTTGAAGTTCGACAGCGCGAAGTAACGACTGAATCGATACCTGCCGTCGAACACGCTGCGGATCGCGCCGCGCTGCGTCAGGTCCGGTTGCAGCGCGGCCGCCCGCCGGTGCATTTCCGCGGGCGGCACGCCCCGCTCCCGCATCGTCCTGAACTCGGCGAGCATCCACTCGCTGTCGTAGTAAAGGAGCATCGCGTAATTGAAGAGCGCTGCGTCGCGGATCGCGTGCAGGTCCGCCCGTTCGGGCTGCGCGAGCAGATGGGCGAAGCTCGACCCTTTCGCGTCGGCGCCGACGACGCTCGCGACCTTGTCGGCCGGCGCGCCGGTCAACGCGACGAGCGTCGGTGCGACATCGAGATGCGAAGTCAGCGCGCGACACGACTTCCCGCCGCGAAACGCCGGATGCCGGATGATCATCGGCACGTGATTCTGCTGGCGATACGCGTTGGCGCCCTTGTCGATCATCTGGTGATGGCCCGCCAGGTCGCCGTGATCGGACGTCAGAACGACGATCGTCTTGTCGGCGATGCCGAGGTCGTCCAGTTCGTCGAGCAGGCGTTCGACGTGCCGGTCGCAGTCGCGTATGCAATTCAGGTAGTAATTCTGATAACGCCTGACCGTCGCATCGTCGAATTCGATCTTGCCGATCAGCGTCTCGTGCGCGGCGGAATACATCGCATGCGCTTTCGGCCGGTCCGGCGCAGCGAGCGGCTGGCGGCGCGACACCGGCAACGGCACCTTGTCCCAACGCGCGTCGTATAGCTGCGTATCCGGCGCCGCACGCGTCGGAATCAACCCGGACCCGTTCGGACGCCCCGACGGATCGGTGTTGAGCCACATCACGTCATGGGGATTGACGAGGTTGACCGCCAGCATCCACGGCTTTGCGCCGGCCGCATCGCGCCGCTGCTCGCGCATCCAGCTGATGGCGGCCTGGGCGGTCACGCCGTCGAAGTTGTAGCCGCCATGCGCGGAGCCGACGAGATCGCCGACACCGAAATAGTCGTCGAAACCGTACGCCCGCATGGCCTTGTTGTAGTCGGCCACCGGCGCGTTGTACGGCGAATTCGATTCGTGCATCGTCGCGCTCAGATGCCACTTGCCCACGTACACGGCCTGATAGCCGGCGTCCTTCATCATGTGCCCGACGGTCCGGATCGACGTCGGCATGTCCGGTTGCCACGGCAGCCCCGCGTTGTCGAACACGCCCGTGCGCTGCATGTGCTGGCCCGTATAGATGGTCGAGCGCGACGGCGAGCATACGCAGGCGGCAATCTGATGGTTGATGAAGCTGACGCCGCTCCTCGCGAGACGCTCGCGCCCCGGCACGCTCATCGGCCATGCGTCGAAATAGCGCTCCTGATCGACCAGCACGAACAGGATGTTGTAGCCGGCCGGCAGATCGAATCGTGCGGACGGAGCGGGGTTCGACTGGTTCGCCCCCGGCTTCTCCGCCGATCCGGCCGCCATCGCCACGGACGGCGCGAGGGCCGCCGTCATCGCGACGGCGCCGGACGTCTTGAGAAATACGCGGCGCTGACTGTCGGGCAGCGCCCGATTCGCTTCCAGTGAACCTGCGGGATTGATCAGATCAGGCATGACTCGTTCCGATGACAAAGGACCTGCGGCAACATCCGGGGTGTTCAAATTTGTTCCATTTACGGAACATTGATTCGTGGATGGCATTGTTGCATAGAGGATTTTCGAACAAAATCAGTTTTTGTCATCGGCGTTTTATCCACGCAAATTCGGTAAAAACCATGAGTCATAAGCAAATTTATTTGATGTTCTAATGTTCCATACAAACAACGTCGTTCCTTGTATGGAACGTAAATACTAAAATCGACCATCCTGATTCCTGCCGGCCCTGAACAAAAATGAACAGAACATATTTAGTAGGACTGCTTGCCATTTCAATCAGCGGAGCCGCTTCCGCGCAAAGCAGCGTGACGCTGTACGGCAGCCTCGATTCCGGCGTCGCCTATGTCAACAACAGCGGCGGCCATGCGCTGTTCAAGGCCAACCAGAGCAACATGCAGCCGGATCGCTGGGGCATTGTCGGCGTCGAGGATCTGGGCGGCGGATTGCGTTCGATATTTCGTCTCGAGACCGGCTTCTTCACAAACACCGGCGCATTCGTCAACCCGAACGTCGAGTTCAATCGCCGTGCGTACGTCGGCCTCGAATCGAGCCGGCTGGGAACGCTGACGCTCGGGCATCAGAGCGCGCTGTCGTTCGATTTCCTCACGCCGTTCGCCAATGCCTATGCGGGGAATTCGTGGAACATGTTCCATCCGGGCAATGTCGACGGCCTGGCCAACTCGGCCACGTCGGTCATCGACAACGCGGTGAAATACCGCTCGCCGAGCTACGGGGGCGTCAGCGTCGCCGGGCTGTTCGGATTCGGCAACACCCCCAACTTCGGTCATGGCAACACGTGGAGCACGGCCGTGACCTACGATCGCGGCCCGCTGCAGGCCTCGGCGTTCTATCAGCGCCAGCACAACCAGGCGTTCGCGCTGACGCCGCTCGCGCTGGGCACGTTCCAGGGGCAGCCCGCCGCCAGCTATGTGGCCGACCGCGCGGAATTCTGGGGCGCCGGCGGCGCGTACACGCTCGGGCCCGTGAAGCTGCATGCGCTCTATACACGGGTAAAGCTGCAGTCGAAGCAACACGCTGACATCTACCAGTCGTACGACTCCGGCGCCGAATGGTCGGTCACGCCGTTTACCTCGTTGACGGCCGGCGCCAATACGACCACGCTCGATGCGCACCGCTGGACCCAGGTAGGCCTCGGCTATATCTACGCGCTGTCCAAACGGACGCAACTCTACGCGCAGGGCATCTTCGAGCACACCAACCCGGGCGGATTCGCGTCGTTGTCCGTTGCCGGCATGTCGAGCACGAGCAATCAGTTGATGCTGTTGACCGGGATTCACCACAACTTCTGACGGGTCGCGCACACCCCGCGCACGCCCTCCCGCGTCCCCGACGATCGACCGCGATGCCGCCCGGCATCGGCGGTCGATCGTCATTGCATTGCCGCTTCCCGCTTCGTCGCCCCCTGCCTTCCCCGTCCCGACCGGGTTTTACCTCATGACCTTTTCCTTGCGATCCGATGGATTTGGTCGCACCATGTCGGTTCAATTTAGTTCTATTTGTTCAATTTTGAACACATCAAAGACAGCAATGCAGGAGACACCATGCTGAACATCGGAATCGTCGGCGGCGGAATCGGCGGGCTCACGGCAGCCATCGCGCTGCGCAAGGCGGGGCATCGTCCCGTCGTTTTCGAGCAGGCCGACCGCTTCGGGCGCGTCGGCGCCGACATCAACCTGACGCCCAACGCGGTGCGCGCGCTCGACGGGCTCGGCATCGGCGCGAAGCTGCGCGAGACCGCCGCCCGGCCGAACGCACGCGTCAGCCGCATGTGGGACACCGGCGAGGTCACGTCGCGGCTGCCGATGTCGGACGAAGCGGAGCGCCAGTACGGCGCGCCGCAACTGACGATGCATCGCGCGGACGTCATGGACGCGCTGGAGCAGGCGCTGCTGCCCGGCGAACTTCGGCTGGGCAAGCGCACCGCGGCCGTCGCCCGGACGGCCGACGGCGCGACGGTGACGCTCGACGACGGTTCGACGCACGCGTTCGACCTGCTGCTCGGCGCGGACGGCATTCATTCCGGCGTGCGCCGGTTTCTGTTCGGCGACGAACACCCGCAGTTCACCGGCATCGTGTCGTATCGGGCGGTCGTGCCGGCCGAGCGCCTCCAGGGCGGCGATCTCGGCGCCTTCGTCAAATGGTGGGGCCCCACCGACGACCTGCAGATCGTCACGTTCCCGCTGAATCTCGGCCGCGACATCTTCATCTTCGCCACCACGTCCCAGCCGGACTGGACGCACGAATCGTGGACCAAGCCGGGCGACCCCGACGCGCTGCGGCGCGCCTATGCCGACTTCCATCCGGAAGCGCGCGCGCTGCTCGCCGCATGCGACACGGTGCTGGCCTCGGCGTTGTATATTCGCGATCCGTTGCCGAAATGGACCGGCGAACGCATGGCGCTGCTCGGCGACGCATGCCATCCGATGATGCCGTTCATGGCGCAAGGCGCGGGCATGGCGATCGAGGATGCGGTCGTGCTGTCGCGTGCGTTGACCGGCGTCGGGCCGGACACGCTCGCCGGCGCGCTGACGCGCTATGAGCGCGCCCGTCAGGAACGGACGGCGCGCATCCAGATCGGCTCGCGCGGCAACAACTGGCTGAAGGTCGGCGGCAACGCCGACTGGGTCTACGGATACGATGCCTGGTCGGTCCCGCTGGCCTGAACCCCGCACACGCTTTCAACGACAGAGATGACAACGGACACACCCGACCCTTCGCGCCCGGCCGCCCCCTCGCCGTCGCCGGTGGAGCGCGCCTTTCGCCTGCTGAGATTCATCGCGGAAGGCGGTTCGACCGCGAATCTCAGCGACATCGCGCGGCAAATCGACGTCAATCGCGTGACGGTGAAGCGCCTGCTCGATTCGCTCGAGGCCGCGGAATTGATCGAACCGCATCCGTCCGGCGGATCGTATCGCCTGGGCCTGCCGTTCCTGACGCTCGCCGCCAGCGCGCTGGGCACCACCGACCTCACGGCCCGGGCCCGGCAGATTCTCCCGGGCCTCGTCGCCAGGACCGGCCTGTCCGCGTACCTGGTGGTGCTCGAGGGGACGGAGATCGTCTATCTGCTGGGCGAGACGCCCGATACGCCGCTGGTCAGCCGCATTCGCGTGGGCAGCCGGATTCCCGCGCACCGGGCAACGCCCGGGCTGGCGATGCTCGCCGGCCTGGACAGCGCGGCGCTTCGCGCACGCTATGCGAATCCGGCCGACCATCGCGACGCGCCCGACTGGGAGACGCTGGCCGGCACGCTCGACGCGGTGCGCAACAGCGGCTGCGCCTGGAGTTTTTCGGGCCTCGAAGCCGGCATCGACTCGTGCGCGGCCGCGATCCGGGACAACAACGGCACCGTGCTTGCCGCGCTCAGCATCGCAGGCCCCGACAGCGCGTTTTCAGCCAATCCCGCGTTGCGCGAAATCGTCGAGGCAAGCGTCAAGGCAGCCGCCCAGACGCTTTCCCGCTCGAGCCTCTGACGCGCCCCCTTCGTCCCGCTTCGGCGGGATGCCCACTTTTGGAACCGGTTCCAATCAACTTGACCGACGTTGCAGCACGTTAACCGAGGGTTATCCCGGATGCTGACGCACATTCAAATTTGTATGATGACCACATCACCTTACAAACCAGAGCGTCATGTTCGAGAAAATTCCCGCCCGTGCGATGAGCGACCATGTCGCGCAGCAGTTGCTCAAGCAGATCGAAGCCGGCAGTTTCTCGGCCAGCGGCAAGCTGCCGACGGAAGCCGTGCTCGCCCAGGAATTCGGCGTGAGCCGCACCGTGATCCGCGAGGCGATCTCGCGGCTGAAGAACGAAGGCGTGGTCGAGCCGCGCCAGGGCAGCGGCGTGTACGTGAACCAGCACGGCGCGATCCGGCCGCTGCGGATCGACTACGCGGAAGCGGTCGAAGCCAGTTCGCTGCCGCACCTGCTCGCGGTGCGCCGCGCGATCGAGGCTGAAGTCGCGGCCGAAGCCGCGCTGCATCACACCGACGACGACATGGCCGACATCGACGACGCGCTGCGCAAGATCGACGATGCGGTGGCCGAAGGCCGCGACGGCGTCGCGGAAGACGTCGCGTTCCACCGCACGATCGCGGCCGTCACCGGCAACCCGTATTTCCTGAAGACGCTGCAGTTCCTGAACCAGTACCTCGAGGCCGGCGTGAAGGTGACGCGTCGCAACGAAGCGACGCGCGACGACTTCTCGCGCCAGGTGCGCGAGGAACATGCGGCGATCGCCGACGCGATTCGCGCACGCGACCCGATGGCGGCGCGCAACGCGGCACGCACCCACATGTACAACGCCGCCCGCCGTCTCGCGGAAGCCGGCATCTGCTGAATCCGGCGGCGCGCGTGCGCCGCCGTTGTCCCGAACCTCTCCCGAATCGATCAAGGTTGACCATGTCACGAAATGTTGGAGTCATCGGCCTCGGCGCGATGGGCCTCGGCGTCGCGCGCTCGCTGCTGCGCGCCGGCTTTCGCGTGCACGCATGCGACGTGCGCGACACCGTGCTGCAGGCGTTCGCGGCCGAAGGCGGCGTGGCCTGCACGAGCCCGGCCGAACTCGGCGCGCAGTGCGACGTCGTCGTCACGCTCGTCGTCAATGCCGCGCAAACCGAAACGGTGCTGTTCGGCGAACACGGTGCAGTCGCGGCGATGAAGCCGGGCGGCGTCGTGATCGCGAGCGCGACCGTCGCGCCCGAATTCGCCATCGCACTCGGTGCGCGCATCGAGGCCGCGGGCCTGCAGATGCTCGACGCGCCGGTGTCCGGCGGCGCCGCGCGCGCGGCGTCGGGCGAGATGACCATGATGACGTCGGGCCCCGCCGCCGCGTATGCGGGCTGCGACGACGTGCTCGCCGCGATCGCCGGCAAGGTCTATCGCCTCGGCGACACGCACGGCATCGGCTCGAAAGTGAAGATCATCAACCAGTTGCTGGCCGGCGTGCATATCGCCGCGGCCGCCGAGGCGATGGCGCTGGGCCTGCGCGAAGGCGTCGATGCGGACGCGCTGTACGACGTGATCACGCACAGCGCCGGCAATTCGTGGATGTTCGAGAACCGCGTGCCGCACATCCTGAACGGCGACTACACGCCGCTGTCGGCCGTCGACATCTTCGTGAAGGATCTCGGCCTCGTGCTCGATACCGCGCGCCGCAGCAAGTTCCCGCTGCCACTGTCGGCCACCGCGCACCAGATGTTCATGAGCGCATCGAGCGCCGGCCACGGCGGCGAAGACGATTCCGCCGTGATCAAGACTTTCCCCGGCATCACGCTGCCGCCTGCCCGCTGATTCGAACGACGTTCCTCCCATGACCGCTTCCGCTTCCCGCCCCCTGCTCGGCTGCATCGCCGACGATTTCACCGGCGCGACCGATCTCGCGAACATGCTCGTCAAGAGCGGCATGCGCACCGTGCAGACGATCGGCGTGCCCGCCGACGGCGCCGCAGCCGACACGGCCATCGACGCCGACGCGATCGTCGTCGCGCTGAAGTCGCGCACGATTCCCGCCGCCGACGCCGTCGCGCAGTCGCTCGCCGCCTACGCGTGGCTGCGCGCGCAGGGCTGCCGGCAATTTTTCTTCAAGTACTGCTCGACGTTCGACTCGACCGACGCGGGCAACCTCGGACCGGTGGCCGACGCGCTGCTCGATGCGACCGACGGCGGCTTCACGATCGCGTGCCCGGCGTTTCCCGAGAACGGCCGCACGATCTTCCGCGGCCACCTGTTCGTCGGCGACGTGCTGCTGAACGAATCGGGCATGGAGAACCACCCGCTCACGCCGATGAAGGACGCAAACCTCGTGCGCGTGCTGCAGCGGCAGACGAAGTCGCCGGTCGGCCTGATCCGCTACGACACGATCGCGCAGGGCGCGGCCGCCGTGCGGGCGCGCATCGAAGCACTGCGTGCGGACGGCGTGCGCTTCGCGATCGCCGATGCGCTGTCGGACCATGATCTCCACGTGCTCGGCGAAGCATGCGCGAACCTGCCGCTCGTCACCGGCGGCTCGGGCATCGCGCTCGGCCTGCCGGAGAATTTCCGCCGCGCGGGGCTGCTGCCGCAGCGCGACAACGCGGCGTCGCTGTCGCGCATCGACGGGCTGTCGGCAGTGCTCGCCGGCAGCGCATCGAAAGCCACCAACGCGCAGGTCGCCGCGTGGCGCGACAGCCGGCCGAGCTTCCGGATCGATCCGCTCGCGGCCGCGCGGGGCGAACCCGTCGTCGACGACGCTCTGGCCTTCGCGCGCTCGCACCTGCCGCAGCCCGTGCTGATCTATGCGACGGCGACGCCCGACGAAGTGAAAGCCGTCCAGCAGACGCTCGGCGTCGAAGCGGCCGGCCATCTCGTCGAAAGCACGCTCGCGGCGATCGCGCGCGGCCTGCGCGAACTCGGCGTGCGCAAGTTCGTCGTCGCCGGCGGCGAGACGTCCGGTGCGGTCGTACAGGCGCTCGACGTGAAGTCGCTGCAGATCGGCGCGCAGATCGATCCGGGCGTGCCGGCCACCGCCACCATCGACGCGCAGCCGCTCGGCCTCGCGCTGAAATCCGGCAACTTCGGCACGGTGGACTTTTTCGACAAGGCGCTGCGCGCGCTGGACGGAGCCGCATGATGAGCATCGAAGCAACCCTGCGCGAAGAAATCTGCGTCGTCGGCGCGAGCCTGTATGCGCGCGGCCATGCGGTCGGCAGCGCCGGCAACATCAGCGCGCGGCTTGCCGACGGCTGGCTGATCACGCCGACCGATGCCTGCCTCGGCCGGCTCGACCCGAACGACATCGCTAAGGTCGGCCTCGACGGCCAGCCCGTGTCGGGCGGCAAGCCGTCAAAGACGCTCGCGCTGCACCGCGGCATCTACGGGCGCAACGCACAAGCGAACGGCGTCGTCCACACGCATTCGACCCACCTCGTCGCGCTGACGCTCGCGGGCGTGTGGCGCGACACCGACGTGCTGCCGCCGATCACGCCGTACTACGTGATGAAGGTCGGCCACATTCCGCTGATCCGCTATCGGCGCCCGGGCGACCCGGCCGTCGCGGCCGAAGTCGCGGCGCTCGCCGACCAGGTGCGCGGCGTGCTGCTCGACCGCCTCGGTCCGGTGATGTGGGGGTCGTCGGTGTCGCACGCGTCGTATGCGCTCGAGGAGCTCGAGGAAACCGCGCGGCTGTGGCTGATGACGAACCCGAAGCCCGAACCGCTTTCCGACGCGGCGCTCGACGAACTGCGCGACACCTTCGGCGCCCGCTGGTAACCCGTCGCGCACGCATCCGCACCGATTCCCATGCCCGCCGTGTGCGCGGGCCCTTCCGTCAGCACACACGATCCGGCGGCGTACGCGCCGCCGGCACACGACATCCCTGGAGACGACGATGACTGCATTCGACGCGGCCGCAAGCCGCTCGCCCGCCGCGCCCGCCCAATCGGCCGAACTCGACCGCACCTACAAGAAAGTGTTCTGGCGCATCGTGCCGTTCCTGATGCTCTGCTACGTGGTCGCGTATCTCGACCGCGTGAACGTCGGCTTCGCGAAGCTGCAGATGTCGCAGGATCTCGCGTTCAGCGAAACGGTGTTCGGCCTCGGCGCCGGCATCTTTTTTCTCGGCTACTTTCTGTTCGAACTGCCAAGCAACATGCTGATGCACCGCATCGGCGCGCGCATCTGGATCGCGCGGATCATGATCACGTGGGGGCTGCTGTCGGCGGTGTTCGCGTTCGTGAAGACGCCGACGCAGTTCTACGTGCTGCGCTTCCTGCTCGGTCTCGCGGAAGCCGGCTTCTATCCGGGCGTGATCCTGTACCTCACGTACTGGTTCCCGTCGCATCGCCGCGCGAAGATCATCGCGGTGTTCATGTCGGCGATCCCGGTGTCGGGCATTTTCGGCAACCCGCTGTCGGGCTGGATCATGGAGCGCTTTCACGGCGGCTCGGGCTTTCACGGCTGGCAATGGATGTTCATGATCGAAGCCGTGCCGGCCGTGCTCGTCGGCATCGCGACGATCCTCTATCTCGACAACAACATCCGCAGCGCGAAGTGGCTCGACGAGCGCGAGAAGCAATTGCTCGAATCGGAAATCGCCGCGCAGCCGCAGGAACAGCAGAAACAAGGCCATTCGCTGAAGGCCGTGTTCGCCGACCCGCGCATGTGGTGGATGTCGCTGATCTACTTCGCGTTCGTCACCGGCCAGTACGGCCTGACGTTCTGGATGCCGACGCTCGTCAAATCCACCGGGATCACCGATACGTTCCAGATCGGCCTGCTGTCCGCGATTCCGTTCCTCGTCGCGATCTTCGTGATGAACCTGTTCGGCCACAGCGCGGACAAGCGCCGCGAACGCCGCTGGCACCTGATCGTGCCGGCGCTGATGGGCGCGGTCGGGTTTGCGGTCGCCGCGTCGTACTCGCACAATACGGCGGTGTCGATCGTGTTCCTGTCGCTCGCGGCAGGCGGCGTGCTGACCTGCGCACCGCTGTTCTGGTCGCTGCCGACCGCGTTCCTCGCCGGCTCCGCCGCCGCCGCCGGAATCGCGATCATCAACTCGGTCGGCAACCTCGCCGGCTTCGCGAGCCCGTACGTGATCGGCTACCTGAAGGACGCCACGCACAGCACGTCGTCCGGCATGTACGTGCTCGCGGCGATGCTCGTGATCGGTGCGATCGCCGTGTGGCTCACGCCCGCGAAACTCGTGAACCGCTGACGCGCCATCATTCGACGCGGGGCGCGCTGCCCCGCCCCACTCATTCACAGGACCCGCTGCCATGCCCCGCTTCGCCGCCAACCTCTCGATGATGTACACCGAGCACGCGTTCCTCGAACGCTTCGCCGCTGCCGCCTACGACGGCTTCAAGGCCGTCGAGTACCTGTTCCCGTACGACTTCGCCGCCGAGGACATCCGCGCGCGCCTCGACGCACACAACCTCGAACAGGCGCTGTTCAACGCGCCGCCCGGCGACTGGGCGGCCGGCGAGCGCGGGACCGCGTCGCTGCCGGGCCGCGAGGACGAATTCCGCCGCGGCATCGACCAGGCGCTCGACTATGCGCGCGTGCTCGGCAACAAGAAGCTGCACGTGATGGCCGGGATGGTCGCGCCGGGTGCCGATCGCGCACGCCATCGCGACACCTACGTGGCGAACCTGCGGCATGCGGCCCAGGCTGCCTTCGCGCACGGCATCACGATCCTGATCGAGCCGATCAACCAGCGCGACATGCCCGGCTATTTCCTGAGCCGCCAGGACGACGCGCACGAGATCTGCGCGGCAGTCGGCGCGCCGAACCTGAAGGTGCAGTTCGACTGCTATCACTGCCAGATCGTCGAGGGCGACCTCGCGATGAAGCTCAAGCGCGATTTCGCGGGCATCGGCCACATCCAGATCGCCGGCGTGCCCGAGCGCCACGAGCCGGATCTCGGCGAACTCAACTACCCGTACCTGTTCGAGCTGATCGACGCGCTCGGCTACGACGGCTGGATCGGCTGCGAATACCGCCCGAAGGCCGGCACGTCCGAAGGCCTCGGCTGGCTCAAGCCGTACCTGTAATTCAAGTATTTCCTGGAGGGTCAAGAACATGAAAGTACTGATCACCGGCGGTGCCGGCTTTCTCGGCCAGCGCCTCGCACGCAAGCTGCTCGAGCGCGGCGAACTGACCGGCCCCGACGGCCGCATCGACACGATCGACGAGCTGGTGCTGCTCGACGTCGTCAAGGGCAGCGATTTCGGCGACGCGCGCGTGACGTCGATCGTCGGCGACATCGCCGATCGCGCGGTGCTCGAAAGCGCGATCGACACGCGGACGAACGCGATCTTCCACCTCGCGGCGATCGTCAGCGGGCAGGCCGAAGCCGATTTCGACCTCGGCATGCGGATCAACCTCGACGCGTCGCGCGCGCTGCTCGAAGTGTGCCGCGCGCGCGGCCACCAGCCGCGCGTCGTGTTCACGAGCTCGGTCGCCGTCTACGGCGGCGTGCTGCCCGACGTCGTGCAGGACGACACCGCGCTGAACCCGCAATCGTCGTATGGCGCGGAAAAGGCGATCGCCGAGCTGCTGCTGTGCGACTACGCCCGTCGCGGCTTCGTCGACGGCCGCGTGCTGCGCCTGCCGACCATCAGCGTGCGGCCGGGCCGCCCGAACGCGGCGGCATCGTCGTTCGCGAGCGGCATCATCCGCGAGCCGCTCAATGGCGAGGAAAGCGTGTGCCCGGTGCCGGGGTCGACGCGGCTGTGGCTGCTGTCGCCGCGCGGCGCGATCGAAGCGCTCGTCGCGGGCTGCGAGATCGACAGCGCGAAGCTCGGCAACAAGCGCGTGATCAACCTGCCGGGCCTGTCGGTGTCGGTCGACGAGATGATCGAGGCGCTGCGCGAAGTCGCGGGCAACGACGCCGTGAAGATGATCCGCCATGCGCCGGACGAACGCGTGGAGAAGATCGTCGGCAGCTGGCCGGGCCGCTGGGACACGACGCGCGCCGAAGCGCTCGGGTTGAAGGGCGATACGTCGTTCGCGGACGTGATCCGCAGTCATATCGCCGACGAACGGCGTTAATGGTCGCGCCTGCCGCGCCCGGCCCGCAACGGGCCGTGTCGGCAGGCCGCCACGTCGGGCCGCGCCGCTCAGCGCCGCCCGGCGGACTCCCCGATCCGCATCGACGCGGGTGTCGCGCCGCCCGGCGGGCGGGCCGCACCGACCGCGTGCTGCCACGCGAGCAACCCCGGCAGATAGAATAGCAGGTCGCGCACGCGCCGCGCGCCGGCCAGCGCCAGACAGGTCGGCGCATCGAACCCGAGCAGCCCGCCGATCAGCACGAAGCCGCCCTCCTGCACGCCGAGCCCGCCCGGCATCAGGAATGCGATGCTGCTCAGCAACTGGATCAGCGCCTCGATCGTGAGCGCCTGCGCGAAGGTCGCATCGGTGCCGAGAAAACGCAGCGCGAGCCAGATTTCCAGCGAATAGCCGACAAACTGCAGCGTCTGCCAGATCCCCAGATAGCGGACGACGATCCCCGTCTTTCTCCAGATCATCCGGATCGACTGATCGGTGCGCGCCGATTCGCCGACCAGCGCGTAGACCTTCCCGCTCGTGAGGTGGTTGAGCGCGCGCATCGCCCGCTCGAACGGCCGCGCATGCTGCACCAGCGCGAACAGCAGCAGCACCGGCACCAGCGCTGCCATCCCGATCGCGAGCTGCGCCGCCACGCGCGCGGCATCGGACGACACGCGCTCGAGCACGTAGCCGATCGCGACCAGCGCGAACACCAGTTGGCTGATCAGCGTGAGCTGCATGTCGGCGACGAGGCTCGCGACGGCGGTGGCCGGCCGCACGCCGGCCTGCCGCAGCAGGCTGAACGACACGATTTCGCCGCCGATCCGCGCGACCGGCAACAACCCGTTGATCGATTCGCGGATCCAGACGATCTTCAGCATCGTCGCGAACGACGGCCGGCGCCGGCCGCGGATCAGCATCCGCCAGTCCCATGCGTTCGCAAGCATCGGCAGGATATGGGCGAGCGCGGCGATCAGCAGCCCGGCGCCGGCCGCCTCCAAGCGGTGCAGGATATCGAGCGGATGCTCGCGCCAGATCAGCCAGACCGCGATTGCCAGCCCCGCGAGCGCGGCCAGGCGTCCCGCATGCCGCAGCCGTGCGTCGCCGCGCACGGACGGCGGGCTTGCACCGTCTCCGCCGGAATGCGTGTCGTGCGTCATGATTTCGCCGCCGGCGACAGCAAACCCTCACGGTCGACGCGAAACCGCGTGCCGCGCCAGATGACGTGCGACGAGAAGAAGCTCGACACGAACACCGCGAACTGCAGCAGATCGACGAACGGCAACCACACCGCGCCGCTCAGGCCCGCGCCGGTCGCCCGCCCGGTTTGCACCATCAGCAGCGCGCGCACCGCGAGCGCGGCCGCCGTCAGCCAGCAGGCGGCCGACGCGCCGCCGGACAACAGCAGCGCCATCAGCGCGAGCGGCAGCGGATGCATCAGCACCGAGCCGGCATGGCCGATCCGGTCCGCGGCGCGGATGGTGCAACTCCAGCGCAGTTCGTGCGCGTACAGCGTCGCAAACGTGTCCTCGACGCACGCGTGCCCGACCGCGAACGGCGGCACGACGACCCGCGCGCCGGCCTGCCGCACCGCTTCGCCGAGCGCGTGATCCTCGGCCAGATGATGGGCGAAGCGCGCGAGGCCGCCGATGCGTTCGAGCGTCGCGCGCGTGATCGCGATCGTCTGGCCGAAGCACGGCCGCGCACGACCGATGAACAGCCCGGTGATCACGCCCGGCAGAAAATGGTAGTTCGTCATCGCGACCGCGACACGCGGCCAGAAGCCCGGCGACGGGACGCCGCGATACACGCTCGTCACGATCCCGACCTCCGGCTCCTGCAGCGCGCCGACGACGGCACGCAAATAGTCCCGCTCGACCAGCACGTCGCTGTCGGCGAGACAGAGCACCGAGTGCTCCGCGCGTTCGAGCATGTTGACGAGATTGGCGATCTTCCGGTTCGGCCCGTACAGCCGCGCGTCGGCGACGACCGTAATGTTCGCGTCCGGGTAGCGCGCGCGCAGCGTCGCGACGGCGTCGAGCGCGGCGTCGTCCGCATCGTGCACGCCGAACAGGTGCTGAACCGGTCCCGGATAGTCCTGGACGAAGAAGCTTTCAAGATGCTGTACGAGCTGCCACTCGTCGCCGTGCAGCGGCTTCGCGATGGTGACGCCCGGAAAATCGCGCGGCGGCGTCGCCGCGCGGGAAAAGAACCGGCCAACCAGCACGCTGGCCACGATCGTGTACGCCATGCCCAGCACCGCGCCGAGCCCGCAAACGACCGACATTGCCCAGCCCAGCGCGTGCGCCACATGCAGCAAGACCATGCTTCGTCCCTATGGTTTCCCCGTACGACCGCGACGCCGGGACCGGCACCGCGCGCACGGGCTCATCCACACACGCGGTCGAAACGGTTGCCGTTGAGCCGAATGTAGAGGATGACCCACGAACGGTACGCGCAATCCGGTGACACGGCTACCGTGCAACGATCAATCCCGCTCACGCACACGTCGCCGCACGCGAGCGCGGCCGTAAACGCGGCGTCGGCTACCTTACGGGCCGACAGGATTGCCATCGCGATCGCGACGACGATCCATGCGCGAAATGTCATCGTGGTGAAAAACGCTTCGGGTACGCGCAGCGCGAGCAACGACACCAGCACGAAGCACTGGATGACCATGCCGGCCAGCGCAGCGATCAGCAAATAGGCGCGCCATCGCTCGATCGTCGAGGGTGCCATCAAGAACGAACCTCCCGTGTAGTCGACCGGCGTCGAACCGGTTCGGTCGACGGGTCGCGGATTCGGGGCCCCGTGTGCGGTCCGTGCCGAACGTGCTGCGTCGTCCGGAACCTGGAGAAGCGGGGAACAACCGGGGAAACGGTGTGGCCGATGGTAGCGGGAATGCCGGCGGCAAACCTTAAGCGTTCTTCAGAATCGGGCGGCGGGCGAGGCGGGGCGATTACGTTCCGTTGCACGAACGCGCAGCCACGCTCGTACAATCGCACACGCGTGCACACGGATCGACCATGCGACTCCTCCTTGTTGAAGACGACGACCTGATCGGCAGCGGCCTCGAGATCAGCCTCGGCCAGGCCGGCTATCACGTCGACTGGCTGCGCGACGGCCACGCCGCCGCCGCGGCACTCGCGACGACGCGCTTCGCGCTCGTCGTGCTCGATCTCGGGCTGCCCGGGAAATCCGGATCGGAACTGCTGCGCGCGTTGCGCGATGCGGGCGATACGACGCCGGTGCTCGTCCTGACCGCGCGCGGCACCGTGGCCGACCGCGTCCGCGGCCTCGACGACGGTGCCGACGACTATCTCGCGAAACCGTTCGAGCTGACCGAAGTGCTCGCCCGGTGCCGTGCGCTCGTGCGCCGCTCGCAGGGCCGCGCCGGCGACGAAATCGTCTGGCGCGACATCACGATCGACCTGGCCGCCCATACGGTCACCCGCGATGCGTCGCGCATCGCGCTGACATCGCGCGAATGGAGCATCCTCGTCCAGCTCGTCAGTCACGCGGGCACGCCCCAGTCGCGCGCGCGTCTCGAGGACGGCCTGTACGGCTGGCAGGAAGGCATCGAAAGCAATGCGATCGAGGTTCATGTTTCGAACCTGCGCAAGAAGCTCGGCGCGGACCTGATCCGCACCGTGCGCGGCATCGGCTACGTCGTCGACAAACCATGATCTCGCGCTCGATACGGCGCCGCGTCTCGTTGATGGCGCTCGGCTGCGTGACCGTGGTGTGGCTCGTCGCGGTGTTCAGCAGCTTCCGGCACGCCACGCGCGAAATCGGCGAATGGGAGGACGCGCGTCTCGTCGAATACGCGTCGCTGCTGGTCAACTTGTCGCCGGCCGATCTCGATCGCCTCGCGCGCGTCCCGCCCGACGCGCGCGTCGAACTCGATCGCGGCGCAGCGAGACGCGACGCCGCAACCGATACCGACGGCGACCGCCTGCCGCGCGACGTGCTGTTCGAAGTGCGCGATGCGCAGGGCCAGGTCGTTGCATCGAGCCTGCCGGCGGGCGCCGCCGGGTCGGCGGATGCACACGATGCGCACGATGCGCCGGTGACGATCGTCGTCCACGATGCACCGTGGCGCACGTACGCGCTGCGCGACGACGTGTCGGGGCGATGGGTACGCGTGATCGAGCCGACCAATACGCGCAGCGACCTGGCGACCGGCATCGCGCGCGGCATCGTGCTGCCGCTGGTCGTCGCGCTGCCGGTGCTCGCGCTCCTGCTGTGGTACATGATCGGGCGCAGCCTCGCGCCGCTGAAAACGCTGTCGACGCTGATCGGCGCGCGCGATGCGCGATCGCTGGAACCGCTCGGCGTCGTCACCGTGCCGGACGAAGTGCGCGCGCTGGTCGACGCGATCGACCGCTTGCTGGCCCGCCTGCGGCAATCGATCGTGCGCGAGCGCGCGTTCACGTCGGACGCGGCGCACGAACTCAAGACGCCGCTGGCCGCCATCAAGGTGCAGGCCCAGGTGGCGCTCGCGACCGACGATCCGGCGCGCAAGCAGCTCGCGATGCAGCGCGTCGTGCAAGGCGTCGACCGCAGCGCGCGGCTTGCCGAGCAGTTGCTGCTGCTCGCGCGGCTCGACGAATACGAACGCATTCCGGCGCGCGCCGTGGACCTGCGCGAACTCGTCGACGCGGCCATCGACCGTCATGCCGCGAAAGCGTCGGACCATGCCGTCGACATCGTGGCGACCGGCGCACCCGGGCGCGCGGTTCCGGCCGATCCGATCCTGATCGGCATCCTGCTCGACAACCTGATCGACAACGCGATCAAGTACGGACACCGCGGCGGACACATCGCGCTCGGTGTGCACGACGACGGCGCCGTACAGCGCATCGTCGTGCGCGACGACGGGCCGGGCGTCGCCCCCGGCGAGCATGAACGGCTCGGCGACCGCTTCTATCGCGGCAGCGGCGCACAGTCGCCGGGCAGCGGGCTCGGGCTGTCGATCGTCACCCGTATCGCGCATTATTTCGGCGGCACCGTGCGCTTCGAAACCGGTATCGACGGCCAAGGTCTCGGCATCGTGATCGCGCTGCCCTCCACAGACGAGGCCGGGTCGGGGCCGGCCGGCGCACCGGCCCAGGCGAGCGCCGACCGATCGCACGCGACGCCGGGGGCTTAACGTTTCGTTAAGGATTCCCCCGTAGAATCCGCCCCACCGATACCCTCCCCGCCATTCGTCAGGTGTCCCCATGTCCAGACCTGCCCGATACGACGCCGTTGCGCGTCTTCTCCACTGGCTGATCGTGACGTTGATCGTCGTGCAGTTTGCGATCGGCTGGACGATGCCCGACGTGCATCGCGACACGCAACCGGTCGGCCTGATCGCCGCCCACCTGATCGTCGGCGCCGCGCTGCTCGCGGCAATGGCGGCCCGCGTGCTCTGGCGCGCGACGCACCGTCCGCCTCCCGACGACCTGTCGCCGGTGATGCGCACGCTGTCCGGTGCGACGCACGTCGCCCTCTACGTTTTGCTGGTCGCGGTGCCGCTGCTCGGCTGGATCAACGCGTCGTCGCGCGCATGGAGCGTGACGCTGCTCGGGATCGTGCCGTTGCCGGCGCTGTCGGCAGCCGGCTCCGGATTCGGTCATGCGATGGGCGACGTGCACGGCATCCTCGCATGGGTGCTGTTCGGCGGTATCTGCCTGCACGTGGCGGCCGCACTCGCGCATCGTTTCGTGCTGCGCGACGGCGTGATGCAGCGCATGATGCCGTGGTGATCCCCGCGCCGCAGGCATGAAACTGGGCGGCCCCGCCTTCGTGCGGGCGCCTAGTTTCCGGCCTGCGACGGCATACCCGGAGTGACGGCACGCGCGCCGGATGCCGCCATCCTCGCCTGCTCCTGCTCCTGCTCCTGCGCCGCGACCCGCGCCTGCGCAGCCTGAATGTCCGCGGGATATTCGCCATCGTCGCCCTTCGACGGGTCGTACCCGGCCGCTTCCAGACGAATCAGTTCTTCGCGAACCTGCGCGCGCGTCAGCGGCGCGGACGACTGCGCGAACGCAGGCTGACCGGCTATCGCGCCGATCATCGTCAGTAGTGCGATATATATCTTCATCACGAACTCCATCCATGTTCCGTACCGATCAACCGCTGTGAACGTCGAGCCCGGCGACGCGGGCTGATGCGTCAGCTTCCGAAATAAGGCGTGCAGAAGCTTTCCGGACCGACGCACGCGGCCGAACCCGAACCCTGACGCGATGGCGTCGCCGCCGGCCTTCCCGCATCGGAAGTCGCTGCCGGCTCGTTTCCGCGCGCGGCCTCGGCCTGCTGCTGCGGCAGGCGCTGGACCTGCCCTCGGAACAGCGGGCTCACGTCCGGATACGACGTATCGGTCACGAAGCTCAGCCCGTGCCGTTCGGCGTCGATCAGCTCCTGCCTGACCTGCGCGCGTGTCAGTGCCTGCGCCTGCGCCGACGCATGCGTCGCGACGCCCGCGAAAGCCATTGCCGCCACCGTGGCGGCCTTCATCCAGTACCCGTTCATGGTCCACTCCTCCGAGGTCAACGAGACGACGTGCTACATCCCGTATGACGACGCCGGGCGCGTGTTTATTCCCGGACGCGGGCGCGGCGACGCGCGCGATATCTCCCCGTTTTCCGGACCATCGGTGTCGCCCGTTCATCCTGCTGTCATTCGTTCGTCAGCCGGCGTAACCTGACGTAACGCAGCCTCCACCGCGCGTGGGGCAGACTGACGACACCTTGTGGATCGCCCTTCGATCATGTCCGTCGCTTACGACTATGCCGCCGGCTGGCTTCGCACGCTGTACGACCGCCATATCGACGGCGGCGCGGTGCTCGACACGGCCGCGTTTCCCGATGCCGAGCGTTTCGTCCACGCATGGCCCGACATCCAGGCGGAGGCGTTCGCCGTCGCGCGCGACATGCCGCGCATCCCGCGCTTTCACGAGATCATGCGCGAGCAGTACGACATCTCGGCCAACGATGCGCGCGACTGGCGGATGTTCATCATGCAGGCGTACGGCCAGCCGTTTCCCCGCAACCTGTCGCGCTGCCCGACCATCGCGTCGATCGTCGCGGCGTCGCCGGACGTGCTGTCCGCCTCGCTGTCGTTCCTCGCGCCGGGCAAGCACATCCCGCCGCATCGCGGGCCGTTCCGCGGCATCCTGCGCGGCTATCTGGTGCTGTCGATGCCGAAGCGCGCGGACGGCTCGCCGGCCGCCGTGCTGAAGGTCGACGGCCATGAATACCGGCTCGACGAAGGCCGCTTCCTGCTGTGGGACGACACGTTCATGCACGAGGTGTGGAACGACAGCGACGAAGTGCGGATCGTGCTGCTGCTCGATATTCGCCGGCGCGGCATGCCGCGCTTGCTGACGTGGCTGTCGAATGCGGTAATCGGCATCGTGCGGCTCGGGATCCGCGTGCGGGGACGGTCGATCCCGGTTTAGCAAACCGTCCGGCGCATGCCCGATCCGGAAACAGTGCGACCAGCGTCGCATGCGCGCGATCGGTGACCGACTTCAACGACGCACCGGCCTCGCGCGTACACATCGGCGTGAGGCATTCATCGCCTGGAACGCCGTCAGCGGCGACAGCGCGCGGGGCAGATCCGCCAGCGGATTCTGCGTCCATGACACGCATCCGATCCGGAGTACGGAAGGCGACAAGTACGCATAGCGCGCGAACGGGCGCACCGGCCATTGCGCGACGCAGCAACATCGCTGCGTCGCCGTCCCGAACGATCGCCTAAACTACAGAACCGACATCCCGCCCATTTCCGCACGGCTTCTGCCAGCCACTGTCATGGCACATCTCTTCTTCGCGGCGTCGATCCAGCGGCACATCGACGTGCCCGAACGCGACATCGACGCACGGACGCTCGGCGAAGCGCTTGAAACCGCCTTCGGCGCACAGCCGCGGCTACGCGGCTACATCGTCGACGACCAGGGCGCGCTGAGAAAGCACCTGTCGGTGTTCATCGACGGCCAGCCGGTGCGCGACCGGCAGCACCTGTCCGATACGCTCGGCGACGCCAGCCGCGTCTACGTCGTGCAAGCGTTGTCCGGCGGATAAAGGGTTCCATCCTCACCGAAGCCGGCGTCCGACCGCGCCCACCGGAGGCACCCGACATGAACGATCGACTGCTCGTCGCGACCCGCAAGGGCCTGTTCGTGCTGCAAGCCGACCGCAACGGCGGCTGGTCGCTCGGCGAGCCGCACTTCATTGGCGACCCGGTCAGCATGGCGCTCGCCGACCCGCGCGACGGCACGCTGTATGCGGCGCTCGATCTCGGCCATTTCGGCGTCAAGTTGCATCGCCGCCGCGCCGGCGCGGCCGAATGGGAAGAATGCGCGGTTCCCGTGTACCCGTTGCAGCCCGCCGACGCACCGCGCGCCGATCTCGGCGCACACGCAGCCGCCGGCGACGCGGACGACGAAGCGCCCGCCCCGCCGCGCCCGCCCTGGACGCTTCGGCAGATCTGGTCGCTCGAAACCGGCGGCGTCGACGAGCCGGGCGTATTGTGGGCCGGCACGATACCCGGCGGACTGTTCCGCTCCGACGACGGCGGCGATTCGTGGGTGCTCAACCGCGCACTGTGGGATCGCCCGGAGCGCCCCGAGTGGTTCGGCGGCGGCTACGACGCGCCCGGCATCCATTCGGTGATGGTCGATCCGCGCGACAGCCGGCACGTGACGATCGGCATCTCGTGCGGCGGCGTCTGGCAGACCTTCGACGGCGGCGCGACCTGGCGCGTCAGCGCCGACGGCATGGAAGCCGACTACATGCCGCCCGAGCGGCGCGGCGAGCCCAACGTGCAGGACCCGCACCGCGTCGTCCAGTGCGCGGCCAATCCCGACGTGCTGTGGACCCAGCATCATTGCGCGATCTTCCGCTCGACCGACGGCGCGGTTCGCTGGCAACGCATCGAAGCACAGCCGTCGAGCTTCGGCTTCGCGGTCGCCGTGCATCCGGCAGACCCCGATACCGCGTGGTTCGTACCGGCCGTGAAGGATGCATGCCGGATTCCGGTGAACGGCCGGTTCGTCGTCACGCGCACGCGCGACGGCGGCCGCAGCTTCGAGAGCCTGTCGAACGGGTTGCCGCCGGTGCCGGCCTACGACCTCGTGTATCGGCACGGGCTCGCCGTGGATGATTCCGGCACGCGCCTCGCGATGGCGTCGACGACGGGCGGGTTATGGACCTCCGCTGACGGCGGCGGGAACTGGCGGCAGGTATCGGCGCATTTGCCGCCGGTGTATTGCGTGCGCTTCGGGTAACGAACGACCTGCATGCGCCCCATGCGGAACGCAAGCGCCGGACCGTTGCTTCACGCCCCCGGCGCGATCCGTGCGACTGCCGCACGCGTCCGTGCGATTTCCGCCTCGAGCCAGTCGAGAAACCGCCGCACCTGCGGCTCACGCTCTCTCCCCGGCCGGCACAGCGCGACGAAACGCGCGCCCGCCAGCCGCACCGACGGATCGATCGCGACGAGCGCACCGCGCTCGACATGCTCGGCGACCAGCACGGAGCTGAGCAGCCCGACACCCTGCCCGTGCAGCACGGCCTGCAGCGCGTAATGCTCGTCGTCGAAGTGGCGAAACAGCGCGCGCTCGAGCCACGCGTCGCGCCCGGCCGCGCAACACCACGACGGCCAGTCGATCGTTACGGGCAGCGGCGTATCCCACGTGGTCTCGATCAGGGCGATCCGCTCGTCCGTGCGCGTGACGTCGAAGTCGTGCGCCGCATACGCGCCGAAATACTCGTCGATCAGCGCGACCTCGTGCAGCGCCGCGAACGTGCGCGACGTCGCGCGAATCGCCAGGTCGATCCGCGCGTCGCGTTCGAGATCGACGAGCGCATTGCCGGTTTCGACCTTGATGTGCAGGTGCGGATCGACGCGACGGAACCGGCCGAGCCGCGGGATCAGCCACATCGCGGCGAACGCGGGCGTGGTGGTCAGCACCAGCGTGCGCTCGCCGGCCTCCGCAGGCCGCAGCGCGTCGAGCCCGCGGCTCAACCCGAGCAACGCGTCGTGACACGCGCGAAACAGGTGCTCGCCGTCGTCCGTGAGCCGCACGCCGCTCGCGCCGCGCGCGAACAGCAGCACGCCGAGCCGGCTTTCGAGCGACTTGATCTGGTGTGACACGGCGGCCGGCGTCACGGACAGTTCGTCGGCGGCCGCCTTGAACGTGCCGAGCCGCGCCGACGACTCGAATACGCGCAATGCGGTCAGGGGGATTCTGGAGAACACGGGGCCTCGCGGGCCGGGTCGGGCCGGTTGAATTCGATTCAATCCGCGTGAGATTAGGTGAATTGATGCGGGCGCGCAACGCGGGTAGCCTTGGCGGACGTCGCGGTACGGTGCCGCGGCCGCAACCATTGATCCGGAGCCACGACGTGCAAGGCCTACCGCGCAGGATCACGCAGGCGGTGCTTTACGAAGCGATCGCCATTACCTGCATCTCGCCCGTGATCGCGACGCTGTTCAAGCAGAACCTCGTCTACTCGGGCGCGCTGTCGGCGACGATGTCGGCGATCGCGATGCTGTGGAACATGATCTTCAACGCGCTGTTCGAGCGCTGGGAAGCCTCGCGCCGGCAGCCCGCGCGCACGCTCGGGCGGCGGATCCTGCATGCGACCGGTTTCGAGGGCGGGCTGATCTTCATTCTCGTGCCCGTCGTGTCGTGGTGGCTCGACATCTCGTGGTTCGACGCGTTCGTCGTCGACGTCGGGCTGTTCGCGTTCTTCTTCTGTTACGCGTTCGTGTTCCAGTGGGCGTTCGATCGCGTGTTCGACGTGCCGGCGGCGACCAAGGGGCCGTGACGCGCGCTACGCGATCCGCGCGAGCACCTGCATCCGCGCGCGATCGGCGGCGATGACGTCCTTCGCGGCCTCCTCGGCGTCCTGTCCGCGGCGATCGCGAATCGCGGCGAAGAGCCGTTCGCGCGTATCGAGCACGCGCTTTTTCAGCGCCGCGTTGCCGCGTTCGTCGGGCACCACGAACAGCGCTGCGTGCGCTTCCTCGATCGACTTCGCGAGCAACGGATTGTGCGACGCGTCGCCGATCGCGAGATGGAACATCGCCTCGGCGCGCCGCAGCCGGGCGGGCGCGTCATCGGCGCGCATCGGCTTGAGCGCCGCTTCGAGATTCGACAGATCGGTTGGCGTACGGCGCGCGGCGGCCAGGCGCGCGGCGGTCGTCTCGTTCGCGTCGCGGAACTCGAGCACGCGCATCACCATGCCCGGATCGCGGCCGATGCGGCGAGCGGACAGCTCCCTGAGCGCATCCACGTCGTTCACGAACGTGCCGCCCTGCGGGCCGCGCCGCACGACGAAGTAGCCTTCGGCTTCGAGCACCCGCAGCGCTTCGCGCAGCGTCACGCGCGATACGCCGAGCTGTTCCGCCAGCGACCGCTCGGCCGGCAGGCGCTCGGCCGCTTCGAGGTGGCCGAGATGGACCTGGCGACGCAACACCTCGACGGCCAGCCCGTAGGCCGGCTGCTGCTCGACCGGTTGAAGCCCCCACAGCATCTGTCAAACCGCCGTAAAAGTGTTGTCGACGAAAATTTCCGCGCCGTTGACGAAGCTCGACTCGTCGCTCGCGAGGAACAGCGCGACGCTCGCGACCTCTTCCGGCTCGCAGATTCGCCCCTGCATCACGTTCACGTCGCGCTCGGATGCGAACACGCCGTATGCGCGCAACTGTTCGATCTCGTGCTCGCCGTGCTTGGTCCGCACGAAACTCGGGCACAGCGTGTTGCATCGAATGCCGCGATCGCGATATTCGACCGCGATCGCGCGCGCGAGCTGGTTCATCGCCGCTTTCGATGCGCAGTACACCGATTCCAGATGGGTCGCCGCGCGCACCGCGGACGACGACGTATTGACGATCACGCCGTAGCCGCGCTTCAGCATCTCGGGCAGCACGAGGCGCGTCATCAGGAACACGCTCTTCGCGTTGTTCTCCATCATCTCGTCCCACTCGTCGATCGAGAATTCGAGGAACGGTTTGACGATGATGATGCCCGCGTGATTGAACAGGATGTCGATCTGGCCGAATCGCGCGATCGCCTGCTCGACCGCGTGCTGGGCCTGATCCGGCTTCGACACGTCGGCCGCGACGAACGCGACTTCGTACCCTTTCGCCAGCAGTTCCATTTCCAGCTTGCGGCCGGCGGAGACGTCCTTGTCGACGATCACGACCCTGGCCGATTCCTGGGCAAACAATCGCACGGACGAAGCGCCGGCACCATTCGCGCCGCCTGAGATCAGCGCAACACGTCCGGCAAGTCGATCTCGGGGCGTCATGGATCACCGATGTGCCAATGATGAGGAGGCACCGAGAATACCGCGCGGCCACGACAACGATCAAGCGCTTCGCGGCCCCATTTTTCGCCCCCTCCGCGCCGACGGGACTCATGGTTCTCCCTTGTATCGAGACCGTTGACACGGATATTTCCGCGAGGTCTACTGGTATTTCTTTTAGACCATTAGACCAAAAGGACGGATGATGGAACGCATGACCGATGGCCTTCTGACCCCTTCGATCAACCCGGGCCGCCTGCGCGACCGGAAGGTGCTGATCACCGGCGGCGCCGGCGGGATGGGCCGCGCCGCGTCGCTGCTGTTCGCCGCGCACGGCGCCGAGCTGGCGATCGTCGACATCGCGCGCGATGCCGGCGAGCAGGTGGTCGACGAAATCCGCAGCAACGGCGGCCGCGCGTCCTTCCATCAGGCGGACGCATCGGATTCCGCGCAGGTCACGGCCGCGGTCCGCGCCGCCACCGAGTCGCTCGGCTGGATCGACTGCCTGTTCAACCACGCGGGCACGATCGTCGTGAAGCCGCTGCACGAGACGACGGACGACGAATACGACCGGCTGATGGCGATCAATGCGCGCTCGGCGTTCCTCACCTGCCGCGCGGTGCTGCCGGGCATGGTCGCGCGCGGCAAGGGCAGCATCGTGATCACGTCGTCGATCGGCGGCGAGAAAGGGTTCGCGCTCGAAAGCGTCTATTGCATGACGAAGGGCGCGGTGCTGCAGCTCGCGCGCTCGATCGCGGCCGAGTATCGCGGCAACGGCATCCGCTGCAACGCGATCTGTCCGGGATTCGTCCGCACCGCGCACGGGCTGCGCGAGATCGACGAACTCGACCGGCTCGGCCAGAAATGGGAAGACGCGGGCCTCGCCGATACGCAAGTGCGGATCTGCGAAGCCGAGGAAGCCGCCTCGGCCGCGCTGTTCCTGCTGTCCGACGACGCCAGCTTCGTCAATGGCGCCGCCCTTTACGTCGACAACGGCTGGTATTCGAAAGGCTAGTCATCCGTAGTACTCCCCGCTTCCCGCCACCCAAACAGGTCAGGAATCCAAAATGCACGATAGAGCAAACGCGCGCTCCGATGCGCACGACAGCGAAGACAGCAGGTTGCTGGCGCTCGGTTATCAGCCGCAATTCCGCCGCGTCCTCGGCCTCTTCGCCGACTTTTCCCTCGGGTATTCATACATGAGCCCGATGGCGGGCGTGTTCGCGCTGTTCTCGACGGCGCTGGTCGCCGCGGGGCCGCCGTTCTTCTGGACGATGCTCGTCGTGCTCGCCGGCCAGGCGTTCGTGTGCCTGGTCTTCGCCGAAGCCGCGTCGGCCTACCCGATCGCCGGCGGCATCTATCAGTGGGCGCGCCAGTTCGGCGGCACGCGCTGGGGCTTCCTGACCGCGTGGATCTATCTGTTCGCGCTGATCGGCACGGGCGCCGGGATCTCCGCCGGCGGCGCGCCGTTCCTCGCGAGCCTGCTGGGCGCCCCCGCGACGCCGACCTTCAACGCGATCGCCGGGATCGCGATTGCCGTCATCGCGATCCTCGCGAACTTCGCGGGCACCCGGGTGCTCGCGAAGGCCACGGAAATCGGCGTGTGGGCCGGCATCGCCGGGCTCATCGTGTGCGGCGTGTACATGCTGTTCTTCGCACGCGTGCAGCCGGTGTCGATTCTGTGGAACACGTTCAACGTCGCGCATGGAAACTACCTGCCCGCGCTGTTCGCGGCCGGCCTCATCGGCATCTGGATCTTCTACGGCTTCGAAGCGTGCGGCGACCTCGCCGAGGAAGTCGACGGCGCCTCCCACGCCGTGCCGCGCGCGATGCTGCTGACCATCGTGTGCGGCGGGACGTCCGCGCTGCTGATGACGGTCGGTCTGCTGTTCGCGATTCCGGATCTGGCCGGCGCGCTCAGCGGCAAGGTCGCCGATCCGGCCAGCGCCGCGATCCAGCAGGCGATGGGCCCGCTCGGGCTGAAGTTCACGATGGGCTGCCTGCTCGCCGTGGTCGTCAGCGCCGTGGCGTCGGTGATCGCGTCGATCAGCCGCCTGATGTTCTCGCTCGGCCGCGACAACATGATCGTCGGCGCCCGCTTCCTCGGCCGCCTCAGCGGCACGCGGCAGCAGCCGGTAGCGGCGATCTGGACGACCGCCGTGCTGACGATCCTGGTGCTGTCGGTCGGCTTCATTTCCGCGAACGCGGCAACCGAGATCATCAGCTTCGCGACCACCGGCATCTACACGTCGTTCCAGATGGTCGTGCTCGCATCGCTGCTGGCCAGCCTGCGCGGGTGGCAATCGGACGGCGCGTTCCGGCTCGGCGCGAAAGGCATCCTGATCAAGCTCGTCGCACTCGCGTTCGGGGTGGCATCCATCGTCGACCTCGCGTGGCCGCGCACGCCGGAGGCCGGCTGGTTCGAGAACTGGCTGATCGTCATCTCGCTGGTCGTGATCCTGATCGCCGGCCTGATTCAAATGGCGAAGCTCGATCTGTCGTCGAACCGCCTGAGCGCGGAATAACACTACAATCGCGAGGCGGGCCGCAGTGCATGCGGCCCGCCTCGTTTTTCCATTTGGAGGGCCCCGTCCCGCCTCGACCGACATGAAGCCCCTGTTCAACTTCTGCTTTTTGCTGATGCCCAACTTCAACATGATCGCATTCACGAATGCGCTCGAAGTGTTGCGGGCGGCGAATCAGCTGCGCGAGACCGACGAATATGCGTGGTCGCTCGCGAGCATCGACGGCGGAAGGATCGATGCGAGCAACGGGATCGCACTGGACACCACGGCCGTGAGGGAACTCGTCAGGCCGGACATCGTGTTCGTCTGCGGCGGCAACGACGTGCACGATGCGACGACCCGCGATCACCTGACGGCATTGCGGCAGTTCGATCGCCAGGGCGTCGTGCTCGGCGGCATCTGCACGGGCGCATACGTGCTCGCCAAGGCCGGCCTGATGACCGGATATCCGTGCGCGATCCATTGGGAGCACCTGTTCGCGCACCGCGAAACGTTCCGCGACATCGAATTCTCGAAGCGGCTGTTCGTGATCGACCGCAATCGCGTGACCTGCGCGGGCGGGCTCGCGCCGCTGCACATGATGCTCGAGCTGATTTCGGATCAGGTCGGCCCGGCGCGGGTCGCGGAAATCGCCGACTTCTTCATCGTCGAGAACCTGCGCAATACTGATTCGTTGCAGACGATCCCGCTCGTGGCCCGGCTCGGCTCCGCGAACCGCGTGATCTTCGACGTGATCGACATCATGGAAGAGAACATCGAGGATCCGCTATCCGGCGACGATCTCGCGCTGCGCTCCGGGATTTCGGTGCGCCAGATCCAGCGGCTGTTCCGCGACGCGCTCGGCACGACGATCGCCCACTACTACGTCACGCTTCGGCTGAAGCGTGCGCGCGAGTTGCTGCTGCAGACGGGGATGCAGATTTGCGATATCGCCACCGTCTGCGGCTTCAAGTCGATCTCGAACTTCGGCAGGAATTATCGGGAAGCCTTCGGCTGCGCGCCCGGCATCGAGCGGAAAAGGCGCGCGGCACTGATCGAAGCCGATGCGCGCGGCGGCTGACCGGAATTCGGCACGCACCATGCCGCGAGGGCCGGGGCAGGAAGTCATCCCGCCCCGGCCCTCGCGATCCGCATCAGCCCATCCATGCGTCACAGCCGGCAAGCCATGCTGTAACCCGACCGCTCAATGCACGCCGAGATACGCCTTCACGGCCGGCAGACCCGGCTTGCCGTCGAGCGTCGTCACGCCGGCCAGCCACTTGTCGAGCGATTGCGGGTTCGCCTTCAGCCACTCGGCAGCCGCCTTGTTCGGGTCTTCCTTGTTCATGATCGGCACCATCACGTGGTTCTCGATCGACGTCGTGAACTGCAGGTTCGACACGAACTTCGCGACGTTCGGGCAGCGCTGCGCGTAGTCGGGCGGCGTGGCCGTCAGCACCTTCGCTTCGCCGTAGTTCGGGCCGAACACGCTGTCGCCGCCGCTCAGGTAGTCGATCTTCATCTGCACGTTCATCGGATGCGGTTCCCAGCCGAGGAACACGATCCACTGCTTGTCGCGGATCGCGCGGTTCACCTCGACCAGCATCCCGGCCTCGCTCGACTCGACCAGCTTGAACTTGCCGAGGCCGAACTGGTTGCCGTCGATCATCTTCTTGATCAGCGTATTGCCGTCGTTGCCCGGCTCGATCCCGTAGATCTTGCCGTTCAGCTTGTCCGCGTACTTCTGGATGTCGGCGAACGACTTCAGGCCGCCCTGGTACACGTAGTCGGGCACGGCCAGCGTGTATTTCGCGCCGGTCAGGTTGGGCGTCGCGAGCACCTTGATCGTGCCGGCCTTCGTGAACGGCTGGATCATCGGGTCCATCGTCGGCGACCAGTAGCCGAGGAACACGTCGATCTGCTTGCTCTTGATGCCAGCGAACGTGATCGGCACCGATGCGATCGTCTTGGTCGGCGCGTAGCCGAGGCCCTGCAGCATCGTCGCCGCGAGGCCGGTGGTGGCCGCGATGTCGGTCCAGCCCACGTCCGCGAAGCGCACGTTCTTGCACACGGGCGGGTCGGCCGCATAAACGGCCGACGTCGGCGCGGCTATCCCGATCCCGCATACCGCTGCGATCAATAGGCGCTTCATTTGTCTTCTCCTCAAGGTGACGTCGTTTGCATGGATGCGGGATCGTTTATAGAAACCGCGCGCCGCGATCCCGGCGGCGTCGCGGACCGAATAGGGTTCGCGCGGCAGTCTCAGCGCCCGGGCAACCGGCGCTCGTAGCTCGGCGCGTGGCCGAACTGCGCGCGGTATGCCTTGCTGAAGTGACACGGCGAATGGAAGCCGCAGGTCGTCGTCACGCGTGCGATCGACGCGTCGGTCGTACGCAGCAGGTCACGCGCGCGTTTCAGGCGCAGCGTCAGGTAATAGTGGGTCGGCGACACGTTCAGGTACACCTTGAACATGCGCTGCAGGTGCCGCTGCGACAGGCGCACGAGCCGTGCGAGTTCCTCGAGCGACAGCGGCTCCTCGATGTTCGCTTCCATCAGCCGCACGACCTCGATCAGCTCCGCGCGCGAGAAGCCCACACGCGCATCGACCGGAATCGGCTGCGTGTCGGTCGAGCTGCGGATGCGTTCGAGAATGAACTGCTCGGACACCTGCGCGGCGAGCTGCTGGCCGAAGCGCATGCCGACCAGGTTCAGCATCAGGTCGAGCGGCGCGGTGCCGCCAGTGCAGGTCAGCCGGTCGCGGTCCACCACGAACAGCTCGTCGGCGAACCCGACGTGCGGAAACTCCGCGTGCAGCGACGACAGGTTCTCCCAGTGCACGGTGCAGCGATAGCCGTCGAGCAGCCCGCCCGACATCAGCGCATACGCGCCCGTGCAGATGCCGCCGAGCGGCAGCCCGCGTTCGGCGAGCGCCGCGAGCGTGTCGCGCGCACCGTCGTCGACCACGTCGCGGATGCGAATGCCGCCGCACACGATCATCACGTCGGGCAGGCTCGTGTAGTCGAGCGCCTGGGTCGGCCGCACCGCGATGCCGTTGCTGGCATGCACGGGCGCGCCGTCGAGCGAGTAGATCGACCACCGGTAATGGTCGGCGCGCCCGACGTAGTTCGCCATCCGAAGCACCTCGACGGCGCTCGAGAACGCGATCATCGAGAAATTCGGCAGCGTCAGGAAGCCGAAATGGGCGAGCGACGAAACCGGTGAAACGCAAGCGGCGGGCGCAACGGCGGCGGCGGACGTCACATCGGGCTCCTGGCGAACGGGTTGAGCGGGTTGCAGGCAGTCAGCCC
This sequence comes from Burkholderia sp. JKS000303, assembly GCF_002563755.1. Lineage (NCBI taxonomy): Bacteria > Pseudomonadati > Pseudomonadota > Betaproteobacteria > Burkholderiales > Burkholderiaceae > Burkholderia > Burkholderia sp. JKS000303. Next base: position 2,744,944 of record NZ_PDBZ01000001.1, on the reverse strand, counting down.
CGCGGCGGATGCCGCGGAAGCCGGTATCGAATCAGGGAAGGCGGCCGGAAGACTTGCCGGCCGCCAGCAGGTCACGCTTGCACGGGCGTTGCCTTGCCGCGGAACAGTTGCTTCAGGCCCGCGAACAGCGGTGCTTTCACGGTGCCCGGCGCACGGCCGAAGCTCTCGGTGATGCGGTCGAGAATGATCGCGAGCAGCACGACCGACAGACCGCTTTCGAAGCCGAGGCCGATGTCGAGACGCTGGATGCTGGCGAGCACGTCGTTGCCGAGGCCGCCCGCACCGACCATCGACGCGATGATCACCATCGACAGCGCCATCATGATCGTCTGGTTCACGCCCTGCATGATCGACGGCAGCGCGTTCGGGAACTGCACCTTGTACAGCAGTTGCCACGGCGTGCAGCCGAATGCCTGGCCGGCTTCGACGATCTCGCGGTTCACGTGACGGATACCGAGGCTCGTCAGGCGCACGGCCGGCGGCATGGCAAAGATCACCGTCGACAGGATCCCCGGCACGCGGCCCAGACCGAACAGCATCGCGGCCGGAATCAGGTAGACGAAGGCAGGCATCGTCTGCATCAGGTCGAGGATCGGACGCACGATCGCAGCAACCCACTTGCTCTTCGCGGCCCAGATGCCGAGCGGAATGCCGAGCACGAGGCTGATGATCGTCGACGACAGCGTGAGGCCCAGCGTGATGACGGTCTGATCCCAGAAGCCCGTCGCGAAGATCAGCAGCAGCGACAACGTGGTGAACAGCGCAAAGCGCCAGCCCACGCGCCACAGACCGATACCGATGAAGATCGCCATCATCAGCCACATCGGGATCGCCTGCAGGCTGTGCTCGACGAAGGCTGCAAGCCCCTCGATCGCGCGGCCGATCGCATCGAACGTCGCCGCGTCATGGTCCAGCAGGTAGTGAACGGACTGGTCGACCCAGGTACCGAGCGGAATCATTTCAGACATGGGAGCCTCGCGAACGCGTGATGGCCTTCAGGATGAGTGCACGGTCGACCGAGCCGCAGTAGCAGCCGTCGTCGTCGACGACGGGCAGCGCATTCGCGCTCGCGACCACGCGCGCGACGACGTGTTCGAGCGACGCATCGCGCCGGATGCTTTCGATCGGGCGCACGGACGGCGTGTCCTGGCCGATCGCCTCGCGCGTGACGAAGCCGCGGATCTTGCGTGCGGCGTCGAGCACGAACGCGTATTCGGCGTTGCCGTTCAGCGTCGCCGCGACGTTCGCGGCATCGCACTTCGACACGATCGGCACGGCACCCGTCTGCATCAGGTCGCCGGCCGTGAGGTAGCGGCTGGTGTCGACGCCGTCGAAGAACGCGCGCACGTAGTCGTCGGCCGGGTTCGTGATGATGTCCTGCGGCGTGCCGACCTGCACGAGCCGGCCGCCTTCCATGATCGCGATGCGGTTGCCGATGCGCAGCGCCTCTTCCAGATCGTGCGACACGAACATGATCGTGCGGCGCTGCTCCTTCTGCAGTTGCAGCAGCACGTCCTGCATTTCGCGGCGCTTGAGCGGATCGAGCGCGGAAAACGCCTCGTCCATGATCATCAGCGACGGGTTCACGGCCAGCGCGCGGGCGAGACCGACGCGCTGCTGCATCCCGCCCGACAACTCGGACGGCAGCTTGTTCGAGAACGGGGCGAGACCGACCTGCTCGAGCACTTCCATCGCACGGCGCTCGCGCTCCTTCTTGCCGACGCCCGCGACCTCCAGGCCGAACGCGGCGTTGGACACCACGGTGCGATGCGGCATCAGCGCGAACGACTGGAACACCATGCTCATGTCCTTGCGGCGCAGCGCAGTCAGCGCCGAGCGGCGTGCCGACGCGACGTCGAGCCCGTCGATCATCACCTTGCCGGCGCTGGGATCGACCAGCCGGTTCACGAGGCGGATCAGAGTGGACTTGCCGGAGCCCGACAGGCCCATCAGCACGAATATTTCGCCTTCCTGCACGTCGAACGATACGTTGTGCACGCCGACGACCTGACCGGTACGCTTGAGCACTTCGTCTTTCGTCGAGCCGGCGGCGAGCATGTCGAGCGCCTGCTGCGGGTTACTTCCAAACACCTTGCACAGACCTTCGACCACGACCTTGGGGGCATCCATCGAAACCTTCTCCTCGTGTAGCGGGGACTCACGCGTGTCATAGCGTGCCTACATAGTTGCCAGAAAAAACCCCGACCTGCCGACGAATTACGACAAACGCTTGCGCAAATACGACACGGCCGGCAGCCCCGCCTGGCGGGCCGCGGCATGCGGCAGCACCCGTTTGCGGCAATGCAATACGCGCAGGGCCAGCAACGACGGGCATCGCGCGTGAGACTTGTGCGCAGCAGCGCGACGCGCAACCGATGATGTTTTGCGTCAAAGCGCATCGGCCGCGCGTCGCTTTGCGACAATTTCACGTCCGATCGGACCGTATCGCGGTCGCATCCGGACAAAAAGCATGACCGTACGTAAAACCGCGCGCCGCAACAGCCAGACAGCCACGTTTGACGGCCCGTCCGCAACCCTGAAAATCCCGCATGGCCGCTGTGATACATTGCCGGCAAATACACTGATCGCGACGTCGCGGCGCCTTGCGCACGCCGCACCGCGCCGGAGTGCGCGCATGCCGGTTCGCCTGCCGGCCATGCCGAAACAGCCTCGATCGGGCGCACCATGATCGAAGCACGATAACGAAATGAGAGAGGGAGCAAGGCGATGAATTGGGCTTTTGCCGCAATCGGTTTCATCGTGGGCGGTATCGCTGCATTGTTCGGGGATTTTTCGGCCGCCAACGGCGCGCTGCTCGGGGCGGCGGTCGGGTTCTGTCTCGGCCACGCGCTGCTGCAACGCAAGCGCAAGAACGACAACACCGCACGCGACGCGTTCGCCATCACCACCGCAGCGACGCCACCGCAGCCGCCCGCGACGCTCGCCGATCGCGTCGCGCGTCTCGAAGCCACGGTCGACACCCTCACGCGCGAGCTCGATGTGCTGCGCGGCCAGCTCGCCGGCGCGAAGGCCGGTGCAGCGGCGGCCGGCAGCACGGCGCAAACACCGTCGACGTCTTCGTCCGCCATCGTCGCGCCACCCGCCGCCGCCATTGCGCCACGACCGTCGACGCAGCCTGCCGCCGCGAGTGCGGGTTCGTCGTCGTCCGTGCCGGCTCCCGCACCTGCCGTCGCCACGCCGCGCACGCGCGACGCCGACGCGGCCACCCGCGCACCGATGAATGCGCCCGCAACGACCGCGCGCCCCGCTCCGGCTACCCCGCCCGCCCCGCCGAAGCCGCGCGAACCCGACCTCGCCGAACGCGCGTTCCGCGCCGCGCGCGACTGGCTGCTCGGCGGCAACACGGTCGTGCGCGTCGGGATCATCGTGCTGTTCTTCGGCGTCGCGTTCCTGCTCAAGTACGCGGCCGACAACAACCTGCTGCCGATCGAATTCCGCCTGGCAGGCACCGCGCTCGCCGCGGCCGCGCTGCTCGCGATCGGCTGGCGCGTGCGTGCGCGCCGCGCCGCGTACGGCCTCGTGCTGCAAGGCGGCGGCATCGGCATCCTGTATCTGACGATCTTCGCCGCGACCAAGCTCTACCCGCTGCTGCCCGTCGGCGCGGCGTTCCCGCTGATGGTCGCGGTGTGCGCGCTGAGCGCGTTCCTCGCGGTCAGACAGAATGCGTTGCCGCTCGCGTTCATGGGGAGCGCGGGCGGCTTTCTCGCGCCGGTGCTGCTGTCGACCGGCCACGGCAGCCACATCGCACTGTTCAGCTACTACGCGCTGCTGAACACGGGCATCTTCGCGATCGCATGGTTCAAGGCATGGCGCCCGCTGAACCTGCTCGGCTTCGTGTTCACGTTCACGATCGGCTCCGCGTGGGGCGTGACGGCCTACCGCCCCGCGCTGTTCGCGAGCACCGAGCCGTTCCTGATCCTGTTCTTCCTGATGTATGTCGGCATCGCGCTGCTCTATGCGGTCAAACGCGAACTCGCGCTGCGTCACTATGTGGACGGCACGCTCGTGTTCGGCACGCCGATCGTCGCGACCGCGCTGCAGGCGGCGCTCGTGAAGGACATGCCGTTCGGGCTCGCGTGGAGCGCCGTCGCGCTGTCGGCGTTCTACGTCGCCGTCGCCGCCTGGCTCGCGCGGCGCCGCGATCGCCTCGCGTTTCTGTTCGAAGCGATGCTCGCGCTCGCGGTGATCTTCGCGACGCTGGCGGTGCCGCTCGCGTTCTCGGGCCCGACGACGAGCGCCGCATGGGCGATCGAAGGCGCGGCCATCGTATGGGTCGGCGTGCGCGAGAAGCGCCTCGCGCCGTTCGGCTTCGGGCTGCTGATGCAGGTGGCCGCGGCCGGCGCGTTCTTCACGAGCGTGCTCGGGCCGGTCGACGCAAACGCGTTGCCGGTGCTCAACAGCCCGTATATCGCGATGCTGCTGATCGCGCTCGCCGGGCTGTTCACGGGCTGGTGGCTGCACGGGCGCGACGAAGCGCGCGCGTGGCACGCATGGATGCCGGAGGTCGGCGCGGCCGCCGCGGCGTGGGGGCTGCTGTGGTGGGTGAGCGGCGGGCTGCACGAGATCCTCGTCTATGCGAGCCGTCACGTCGACCTGCATGCGGACCGCTTCGTCGTCGACACCACCGCGCTGTTCGCGGCCGGCACCGCCTGGCTCGCCCACCTCGCGCGCCGCAAGCTCGCGTGGCCGATCGCCGAATGGCCGGCGCTCGCGTTGACGCCGGTGCTGGCGCTGCTCGCGCTGCGCGCGTTCGATGCGCACGAAGCGCCGCTGTCGGGCATGGGCGCGTTCGCGTGGCCGATCGCCGTCGTCGCATGCTATGCGCTGCTGTGGCGCCAGTCGCGCGATACGGCAGCGGCCGGCACGTCGGGCGCGACCTCGGCCGGTGCGACCGCCATCCCCGCCGGCGTGCTCGCGCCGCTGCACACGCTGACTTTCTGGACGCTGTGCGGGCTGTTCTCGCTCGAAGGCTTCTGGCGGCTGCGCGCGTTCGTCCCCGAAGGCGCGTGGAGCTGGAGCGCATGGGCCTACGGCTTCGGCGCGCTGCTCCTGCTGGTGTCCGGCCCCGGCACGCGCCTGCGCTGGCCGATTGCCGCCTTCCCGCGCGCCTATCAGATATGGGGCGCCGCACCGCTCGCCGCGCTGCTGTGGTTGTGGAGCATCGCCAGCGTGACGAGCGACGGCGACGCGTCGCCGCTGTTCTGGCTGCCGCTGCTCAATCCGCTCGACGTCGCGCAACTGCTGATCTTCGTCGGGTTCGCGACGTGGCTGCGCCGGCTGAAGACGCTCGGCGTCACGTGGCATCCGCTCGCGATCGACCTTGCCGCGCTCGCGACCGTGTTCCTGTGGTTCAACGCGCTGCTGCTGCGCACGCTGCATCAGCGGTTCCACTTCGGCTACGACATCGACACCGTGCTGTCGTCGTTCGGCATCCAGCAGGTGTTCATGGTCGGCTGGAGCCTGTTCGCGTTCGCCGGCATGTGGCTCGTGCGCCGCGACGGCATCGCACGCGTGTGCGCGCTCGCGGCACTGCCGCTGATCGTCGTGATGTGGGTCTGGACCTTCTACGCGAACTTCACGCAGGACGGCGGCAGCTGGGCGCGCATCCCGCTGCTCAATCCGCTCGATCTCGTGCTCGTGGTCGTCTATGCGCTCGCCGCGTCGTGGTTCGTGCGCGCGCGCAAGCTCGGCTGGGCGTTCGACAACTATCGCGTCGGGCTGCTCGGCGCGGCCGGCGCGACGGCGTTCCTGTGGCTGAACGCGATCCTGCTGCGCACGCTGCATCACTGGACCGGCGTGCCGTACGCATTCGATGCAATGGCGGAATCGACGCTCGTGCAGGCGTCGCTGTCCGTGTACTGGACGGTCTGCGCGCTCGCGACGATGATCTGGGCGACGCGTCGCGGGTTGCGTGCGCTGTGGTTCGTCGGCGCCGCGCTGCTCGCGCTCACGGTGATCAAGCTGTTCCTGTTCGACCTGTCGCACGTCACCGGCATCGAGCGCATCGTGTCGTTCATCGGCATCGGCGTGCTGCTGCTGTTGATCGGTTATTTCTCGCCGCTGCCGCCGAAGGCCGCGGCCCAACGCAACGACCACCAACCATGAAACGACTCGCAGCCCTGCTCGGCCTGAGCCTGCTGACGTCGTTCGCGGCGGCCGACGGCACGTCGGGCGCCGAACGCGTCGCACATCGCTTCTCGCTCGATCTCGACGGCAGCGCCGCGTATTACCAGCTCACCGTGCCGCAAGCCGTCTATGCGGGCAGCCGGCGCGACGATCTCGGCGACGTGCGCATCTTCAACAGCGCGGGCGAGCCCGTGCCGTATTCCCTCGATGCGCCCGCCGCGGCCGCGGTGGCGCCGTCGCGCACGCCGGTGCACTGGTTCCCGCTGCCGCCGGCCCGCACCGACAACAGCCACGCGCCGCTCGGCGTGTCGGTCGGCCCGGACGGCTCGCTGCGCGCGGCCGCCACCGTGCCGGCGCGCGCGAAGCATGCGTCGGATCTCGTCGACCTGTCGCATGCGGACGGCGAAATCGACGCGCTGCTCGTGCATGTGAACGACGACAGCTACCAGGGGCGCGTCGCCGTCGCGGCAAGCGACGACCTGCGCAGCTGGCGCTCGCTCGGCAGCACGCAACTGCTGAAGGTCGGGCGCGGCGGCGACATGCTGGTGCAGGAACGCATCGCGCTCGAAGGCGCCGGGCCGCGCTACCTGCGGCTCGACTGGCTCGACGGCGCACCCGCGATCGGGTCGGTCGACGTCGAGACGCATCCGCGCGATGCACGCTCGACCGACGCGGCGGCCGTGCCGCGCCAATGGCGCGACGTCACGCACGCGCGCGCCGGCAGCGCGCCCGGCGAATATCTGTTCGAGACCGACGGTGCCTATCCGGTCGACCGCGTGCGGATCGACCTGCCGCAACCGAATACCGTTGCGCGCGCAACGCTGCAGAGCCGCCCCGACGCGCAGGCGCCGTGGCGCGACGTTGCCGACGCCGTGCTGTTCAGGTTGCAGGGCAAGGGCGGCGATCAACGCAATCCGCCGCTCGAATTCCCGTCGGATCCGGACCGCGCATGGCGGATCGTCGTCGACATGCGCAACGGCGGGCTCGGCGGCGGCCAGCCGGCCGTCTCGGTCGGCTGGCATCCGGCCGCGCTGACCTTCGTCGCGCGCGGCACGCCACCGTTCACGCTCGGCGTCGGCAATGCGGCGCTGCTGTCGTCGGCGGTGAGCCGCGATGCGCTGCTGGTCGGCATGGCGCCCGAAGTCCGGCCCGCCCGCGTCGGCGCGGCGTTGCCGGTATCGGAGGCCCCGCCGGAGCAGGCCGCCGATACGGACGCCACGCGCCGTTACGTGCTGTGGGGCGCGCTGGTCGTCGCGGTCGGCGTGCTGGGGACGATTGCGTGGCGCCTCGCGCGCGGCGATGGCAGTGGCGACGGCGGCGCACGCAATCGCGACGAGTGACTCCGCGCGTTCATCGGACTCTTTACGCACCTTTTATCCGCCGCCCCCGTATCTTTCGACGATCGCAACGGGTAACTGCGTACAGTCGTCGCATCGCAACCACGATGCGACGACATGCAGGACACGTACCCATCGCATGACCTTCCGTTCCCGCGCACGCGCCCGGCCCTGCCGCTGAGGCAACTGCTGTCCGCCGTGCCGATCATGCTTGTGCTGGCGGTCACGCCGGCGGCCCGTGCCGACACGACGCCGACGGCGTCGTCAACCCCCACCGCCGTCGCCACGCCCGCTGCGTCGCCCTCCCCCGCACTCGATGCGATCGTGGCCACGCTGCGTACCCGCTTTCATGTCGCGTATGCCGACGCATGCACGATCGCCCGCGCGGTACAGACCGAATCGGACCGCTACGGACTCGCGCCCGCGCTGCTGCTCGCGATCATCGCCGTCGAGTCGGGTTTCGATCGCCATGCGGTCAGCGTCGCCGGCGCGCGCGGCCTGATGCAGGTGCTGCCGTCCGCGCATCGCGACCTCGTCGCGCATGTGAAGGACCTGTCCGATCCGGCGACCAACGTGCAGATCGGCGCGGCGATCTTCCACGGTTATCTCGACGATGCGGACGGCGACGTCGAATCCGCGCTCGTGCGCTACAACGGCGGCACGAAGCGCTATGCGCAGCGCGTGGCCCTGCGCGTGCAGCAATTCGATGCGCAATTGCGCCGCTCGAACGGCGTACCGCTCGGCGAGCCGAGAACCGCCGCGAACCCCTGAGCCTGCATGCACGACGACCCGCGCGCGGCGTCGCGCTACTGCGCACCGGCCAGCCGATAGCCGACGCCCGTTTCCGTCACGATGTGCTGCGGCCTGCGCGGATCGCATTCGAGCTTGCGCCGCAGATGGCCGACGTACACACGCAGATAGTGGGCGTCCTTGTCGTGCGCCGCGCCCCACACCTCGTTCAGCAGACGGTCGTGCGTCAGCAGGCGTCCCGCATGATGCGCGAGCACGGCGAGCAGCCGGTATTCGATCGGGCTCAGATGCACGCGCGCACCGCCACGCAATACCTGACGGTCGCCGAGATCGACGATCACGTCGCCGAAGCGCACCCGCATCGGCTCGATGCGGCCACCGCCGGCCTGCCGCCGCAGGTGCGCGCGAATCCGCGCGATCAGCTCGGCCGCGCCGAACGGCTTCGTCAGGTAGTCGTCCGCGCCAGCGTCGAGCGCCGCGACCTTGTCGCGTTCCGCACTGAGCGCCGACAGCACGATCAGCGGTGCGGCCGAGCAGGCCCGCAATGCGTGGATCAGCGTGGTGCCGCCGAGATCGTGCAGGTTCGTGTCCGCGACGATCAGGTCCGGGTGGCGCGTGCGGACCGCCGCCACGCCCGCGACGCCGGTCGCCGCTTCGCAGACGCTCATCTGCTCGGCCCTCAGCGCAACCCGGACGAAATGCCGGATGAACCGGTCATCGTCGACGATCACGATGACGACGCTCGGTTCGCTCATGCGACGGCGCCTCCGCCCCGGTGCGCGCGCATGTTCACGCCCATCCGCACGCGACCAGCGCCATGTCGATCAGCTTGATGAACGGGAACGGCAGCAGCACGCCCCCCAGGCCATACACCAGCAGGTTGCGGCGCAACAGCGGCGCCGCGCCGAGCGGACGATAGCGCACGCCCTTCAGCGCGAGCGGGATCAGCGCGACGATGATCAATGCGTTGAAGATCACCGCCGACAGGATCGCCGACGCCGGCGACGCAAGGTGCATCACGTCGAGCACGCGCAGTTGCGGATAGGTCGTCGCAAACGCCGCCGGGATGATCGCGAAGTATTTCGCGACGTCGTTCGCGATCGAGAAGGTCGTCAACGAGCCGCGCGTCATCAGCATCTGCTTGCCGATCTCGACGATCTCGATCAGCTTGGTCGGATTCGAGTCGAGGTCGACCATGTTGCCGGCTTCCTTCGCCGCCTGCGTGCCGGTGTTCATCGCCACCGCCACGTCGGCCTGCGCGAGCGCCGGCGCGTCGTTGGTGCCGTCGCCCGTCATCGCGACGAGCCGGCCGGCCGCCTGGTGCTCGCGGATCGTCGCGAGCTTGGTTTCCGGCGTCGCTTCCGCGAGGAAGTCGTCGACGCCCGCCTCCGCCGCGATCGCCGCGGCCGTCAGCCGGTTGTCGCCCGTCACCATCACGGTCTTGATGCCCATCTTGCGCAGCTCCGCGAAGCGCTCCTTGATGCCGCCCTTCACGATGTCCTTCAGCTCGATCACGCCGAGCACGCGTGCGACGCCGTCGCGTTGCTCCGCGACCGCGAGCGGCGTGCTGCCGCGGCGCGCGATGTCGGCCACGACCGCGTCGATCTCGCGCGTCACGCGCCCGCCATGCGCTTCGACGTAGTGCGTGATCGCGTCGGCCGCGCCCTTGCGGATCTCGCGCCCTGGAAGATCGACGCCACTCATCCGCGTTTGCGCGCTGAACGACAGGAACACCGGATGCAGCGCCTGCATGTCGCGCTCGCGCAGGTTGAAGCGCTGCTTCGCGAGTACCACGATGCTGCGGCCTTCCGGTGTTTCGTCGGCGAGCGACGACAGTTGCGCGGCATCGGCCAGCGCTTCCTCGGTCACGAACGGCGCGGGAACGAACGCCGACGCCTGGCGGTTGCCGAGCGTGATCGTGCCGGTCTTGTCGAGCAGCAGCACGTCGACGTCGCCGGCCGCTTCCACCGCGCGGCCCGACGTCGCGATCACGTTCGCCTGCATCATCCGGCTCATCCCCGCCACGCCGATCGCCGACAACAACCCGCCGATCGTCGTCGGGATCAGGCACACCAGCAGCGCGACGAGCGCGGTGATCGTCACCACGTGGCCGGCCTTCATCGCCTCCACCGAGAACATCGAGAACGGCAGCAGCGTCGCGGTCGCGAGCAGCATCACGATCGTCAGCGCGACCAGCAGGATCGTCAGTGCGATTTCGTTCGGCGTCTTCTTGCGCTTCGCGCCTTCGACCATCGCGATCATCCGGTCGAGAAACGCTTCGCCCGGATTGACCGCCACCCGCACGACGATCCAGTCGGACAGCACGCGCGTGCCGCCCGTCACCGACGAGAAGTCGCCGCCCGATTCGCGGATCACCGGCGCGGACTCGCCGGTGATCGCCGACTCGTCGACCGACGCGACGCCTTCGATCACGTCGCCGTCGGCCGGAATCGTGTCGCCGGCCTCGATCAGCACGACGTCGCCGCGGCGCAGGTCGGTCGATGCCATCACCTCGACGTCGGCCTTCCCGTGCGGCACGGCAAGCTTCTTCGCGACGACGTTATGCTTCGCACTGCGCAGCGATGCGGCCTGCGCTTTCGAGCGCCCTTCCGCGAGCGCTTCGGCGAAGTTCGCGAACAGCACCGTGAACCACAGCCACAGCGCAATCGCGACGATGAAGCCGGCGGGCGCCTCGGCCTGGCCGAACAGCGCGGCGATCCACAGCAGCGTCGTCAGGATGCTGCCGACGTACACGCAGAACATCACCGGGTTGCGGAACTGCGTGCGCGGCGTGAGCTTGCGGAACGCGTCGGCGATCGCGGGACGCACCAGCGCGGGATCGAACATCGAGCGGACGGCCGTGCGCGGATGGCCGGGACGATCGGGGTGCGGGCTTGTCACAGGGGCGGGAGACATGGCGGTTTTCCTTTTGCCGGCGCATCGACGCGGCGACATCCGGCATCGGTCGGGCGAGCCGGGTGCCGTCACGCATCGGGGCATGCGGCTTCCGTTTCCACGCAACCATCATATGAAGGTTCGTGTGAAGATCGCGGCAAAGGGTGCCGTCAAAGCATAAAAAGCGCGTAAACGTCCGCTTCGCCGCGGCGCGGCGAGGTGTCTCATGGGCCTTACACGAGCAGGAGCGCCACACTCTGCTCACATGACGTCGACGCGGTAAAAGCGGGGAAACCGGGACAAGCCGGCGATCGGGCCGGTGTGCGGTGCTCAGCCGGCCGTATAGCGCCCGTGCTGGCGCGGCCGCCACGGCGACGAGCGGCAGCTCGCGGCGCCGGCCGCGCGGCGCGCGGCCCATCCCGCGCCGCGCCGCATGCGCAGATCGCGTCGGGCCACCGTCGCCACCCGCGACGGCAGCGCATACGCGAGGCGTCGCACCGCAGCCACGCGCACCGCCAGACGGGATGCCGGCGACACGCGGCGAGCAGGATGAGCAGGCAGTGCGACGGGCCGTTTGCAGAGGATCGCGCTGTCGTAACGCTTGCCGGCGAAGCGCATCACGTCGACCACGTCGAAACCCTGCGCGCCGTAGAACGCCACCAGGTGCGACGCAGGATGCGGCGTATCCAGCGCGAGCAGCGTATAGCCGCGCAATGCCGCCCACTGCCCGGCGAACGACAGCAGCAACGCGCCGATCCCGCGGCTCTGGCATTCGGGATCGACCGCCAGCTGCCGCACGCTCGCGACGCCTTCGCGCCGGTACAACGAGCACGGCGAAGCCGGATCGGTCGCATACAGCGTGGCGGTGCCGATCACGCGCCCAGCGCAGACCGCCACGAAACACTCGCCAGCTTCGGCGCGACGACGCGTGACGTCCTCGTCCTGGTCGACGCACGTGCAGTTCAGCCCCATCGCGCCGAGCCGCGCGAACGCACGGTGCAGCAGCGCGGTGAGCTGCGTGTAGCTGTCGAAGGCCGGATCGAAGCGCCGCACGATGACCCGGTCGGTGCGCATCGCGGGCGGCGCGTCGGGTGAACGTTCGGCGATCGCGTTCCGGGAAATCGACATCGCAGTGCTCCGTGGTTCGAATGACCGAAGTCTAGGAGCGTGCCGACCGGCGTCGCAAGAAAAAATGTCGTAAAAACGGGGCTGCACGAATGCGTGCGACGCGACTGCAACGTGCGGGTTCGATGCGCGTGCAACCGACCGCATGCGCCCCACGACGTCGATCGTTGTTCGGGCAAACCGTGCACGGCTCGCCTCTCGTCGACGGCATCGCTACGCGCACTCGCCCGACCGTTGACACACCGCGCGACGCGATCCAGACTCGCTGCTCCTTCATCGCACCGCGAGCGCCCATGGTCACCTGCTTCCTTCGCTACGTCATCGATCCGTACAAACTCGAACAGTTCGAAGCCTACGGCAAGATGTGGATCCCGCTCGTCGAGCAATTCGGCGGCACGCATCACGGCTACTTCCTGCCGTCCGAAGGCGCGAGCAATATCGCGCTCGCGATGTTCTCGTTTCCGAGTCTTGCCGAATACGAGCGTTACCGCGAACTCTCGAAGGACGATCCGGCCTGCCAGGCCGCGTTCCGCTACGCGGAGGAGACGCGCTGCATCGTCAGCTACGAGCGCAGCTTCTTCCGCCCGGTGTTCGACTGACGCGTCTACCGAAGTCACGCTACGCAGCACGCGCCGTGCGCCGGCGACGGACGAAAAAAAGCCCCGCCTGCATCCGCGTGGCGGGGCCAACCCATGTCAGTAGAGACATCATGGAGGAGACGGGTCCATCCTATCGGGCATGGCACGCCGTCCCAACCAAGCATTTCTGCTATCCATCTGCGGCGGCGCCCGCACGCGCGACCCTCGCGCACGGCATATAGATAGAACGAAAAGTCGTTTTCAGAGTGGCGACAGGGTCGTTACCATCTGGTTTTAAGCCTGTGCTTAGCCGGGCAAGCCATCCTAGGAGCGCCCCTTGACTGCATTCGATCAACACCGCCGCCCGTTCGTCGTCGGCATCGGCGGCACCACCCGAGCCGCATCGTCGACCGAGCGCGCCCTGTCGTTCGCGCTGCGCGGCGCGCAAGCCGCCGGCGCACGCACGCGCCTGTTCGACGGCCCGTTCCTGCATACGCTGCCGCACTACGCCCCCGAACACAAAACGCTCACCGACGCACAGCGCGAGCTGATCGACACCGTGCGCGAAGCCGACGCGATCATCATCGCCACGCCCGGCTATCACGGCGGCGTGTCCGGCCTCGTGAAGAACGCCCTCGACACGCTCGAGGAACTGCGCGCCGACGACCGGCCGTATCTCGACGGCCGCGCGGTCGGCCTGATCGTCACCGCATACGGCTGGCAGGCGGCCGGCACGGTGCTCACATCGCTGCGCTCGATCGTCCACGCGCTGCGCGGCTGGCCGACGCCGTTCGGCGCCACCGTGAACACGCTCGAAACGCGCTTCGACAGCGCCGACAGCTGCTCGGACCCGAAGGTCGTCGCGCAGCTCGAGACGGTTGGCGCGCAAGCCGCCGAATTCGCGCTCGCGTTCGCGTCGCATCGCGCGGCCACGCATGCCGCGTCGGTCGACGCGCTCGCGCCCGTGCTGAAGATCGCCAACCAGTAATCGCCGCCTTCCCGCCGCCCGTCCCGGCCGATCACGTTCGCCGGCGGCGGGCGGCGCGCGTCCTGAAACCCGGCGCGAGCCGCGTCCGCGCATCCCTTTCCATCGAGCCCGCCCGCTGCACCGATAACGATTCGGCCCGCCACGGAATTTGCATTGGCCGAAAGATTGGTTCACGCGGGCTGCCGGTTTTCGTACGCTGAAAGCCCGAACCCTCTGCGCCCATGCCATGAACCGCACGATCCGCTACAAGGGCTACGAAGTGGCCCCCGCCGCCGCCCGGCTGCCGAATGGGCTGTTCGCCGCGAACCTGACGATCGAGAAGGCCGCCGGCGGCCCGTCGCCGCGCGCCGTCTCGTTCGACGCAATCGACTTCTTCTTCGAAGAGGAACACGCGCTCGCCTATGCGTCCCGCTGGGGCCGCCTCTGGGTCGACACGCAGGCCTGAGCGCGCGGCCGCAGCGTAGCGGCGGCTCGAAAATACGCGTTGACGGAAGCTATGCAAGAATCTTTCACTCCGTAATCGCACAACAACAGCCATGTCCGACACGCTGCAGGAAGAGCATGCAGCGGCAGATCACGCCATGCGCAACTGGACCTTCGAGAGGCAAGGTCCAGTCAGGATCGGTTCCGATGCGCACAGGCAGATGTTCTGCCGCATGCTGCTCGACACACACAACCCGTACAAACCGGCCGTCATCGACTGGCCCGCCCTCCCACCCGACGCACTCAAACGACTCACGTCGCTGCCCATCTGGGACATCGCCGTGCAGACCGAAGGCCGCGCCTCGATCCGTGTCGCCACCTTCGCCGAAACCGTCGACGATCCGCTGCTGCGCCGCGCGCTCGAGATGGACGGCGGCGAGGAAGCGCGCCACAAGGTCGTCCTGTCGAAGCTGGTGCACGCCTACGGCATCGAGCTCGCCCCCGAGCCGCCCTATCCGGCGCCGACGGATCCCGAATGGTCGTGGATGATGACCGGCTTCAGCGAGTGCATCGACAGCTTCTTCGCGTTCGGCCTGTTCCGCTCCGCCCAGCGCTCCGGTTATTTCCCGTCCGAACTCGTCGAAACCTTCGAACCCGTGATCCAGGAGGAAGGCCGGCACATCCTGTTCTTCGTGAACTGGTACGCGTGGTACTGGCGCAATTTGCCGTGGTGGCGCCGGCCCTGGTTCTTCGCACGTGTGGTGGCCGTGTGGGCGGTCCTGATCCGGGAGCGCATCGGCATCGCGCGCGGCATCGACACCGATGGCGTCGCGCGCGACGCGAACTTCCCGGCGACCGGCACCGCCGATATCGGCGAGACGCTGAACCCGCGCGAGCTCATCGCGCTGTGCCTCAGCGAGAACGACCGGCGCATGGCCGGGTACGACAAGCGGCTGCTGCGCCCGATGTTCGTCCCGCGCCTGGCGCGCCTCGCGCTGCGCTTTCTGCGGAAATAACGCGGCAGCGTGCCGGTTTCCGGTCTCGTCTGGATTCCGATCCGGATGCGTTGCGCCGAGCCGTGGAAAGTGGCCGACGCAATCCGCGCCGCTGCTCATGCGGCGGCGTCGTTCGGCACGCGTGCCCGACCGCCGTGCTGCAGGACAAATTGTCACACCGGAAATTTGACATTTCCGCCCCTCCCGCCTCTATCCGACCTTGCCACGGGCGCCTATCGGCAGCACCGGGCGCAACCCGTCGCCACCCGATCGTAAGCGAATGGGAAGCTCGCTCGTCGGGGGCTATCGGACGCGTTATTTAAGCGCTCGATAACAATCGTCCGAGACGCATCAATTGGAATAAATTTCCGATCGGAATGCTGATCGGGAACCGTGGCGCTGTTGCAATTTTTTACAACTTCGCTCGCCCGGCCAACCGCCGAACGCCCGTCACACGGGCAGCGGCAGCTCCGCGATGAGCAAATATGCACAATCGCGTATCGCCATATTCAGGCTATTTTCGATCCACCTGGAAACAATTTAATATAAGTAAAAATGCAAACTTTCATTAAATTAATAGATTAATAAAATACTGAATTTCCCAAAATCCGGCCGACTCCAAAACATTACAAACTAGAAATGTGGAGCCATCTCGCAAACGTTTGCTATTTCATTTTCCTTTCATGTAGACGCGCTCCGTGTGTAATCCAGCGCACAAAACTACCGCAACACATTGAATTTAATAGATTTTTCACTGACACCAAGGTGTTCACGAAGCCCTACATTCAGCATTCTCGTCATTTTCCAAATTGTTACGCTCTAATACATCAAAACACGACACATTGACCTTCTTTTAACTTTCAAAGCCCTCAATTTTTCACTATTTGTCAATCTCAAAAAACCATCTCAAATAAACTCCGCCCATCATTTTTGAGATTCGCGCGGGCGCACGGCAGATTCATCTGACTAAATAGACCGGTGTGTTGCGTTGCGTATTTGGAGGCAGCAGGACATGAACCGCACATACCGCTCTATCTGGAACGAATCCCTCGGCGCCTGGGTTGCCGCATCGGAAATTTCTACCGCACGCGGCAAGCCGAACAAGTCTGCCGTGGCAAAAGCCGTCGTGGCAGCCATGCTCGTGACTGGCGCATGCGCAACCAATGTCGCGTACGCGCAATACACGGTGGGCACCCGATCGTCCGCGAGCACCGGCGCGGTCGCGATCGGCGGCAGTTCCGGGTCGTCGTATTCGTCGACGGCGTCGGGTCTTTACGCGGTCGCGGTCGGCAACGGTGCAACCGCGACCGGCAACTCGTCGGTTGCCGGCGCGATCGCGATCGGCAACGCGACGGCCGGCACGTCGAATACGGCGCTGCAAAACGGCGCGATCGCAATCGGCCAGGGCGCGCAGGCCATCGGCACCAACACGGCTCAGGGCACCTCGCCTGTCGCCATCGGCGCCACCGCGACGGCCAACGGCCTCGGCTCGCAGGTTGCGATCGGCGATCAGGCACTCGCGACCGGCACGGATGCGGTCGCCATCGGCGGTCACGCCGGGGCGACGGGCTCGCAGGCCACCGGTAACCAGTCCCTCGCAATCGGTCAGTCGGTCACCGCGACGAGCCAGTCGTCGGTCGCGATCGGCAACGGCGCAACGTCGTCTGCCAGCGGTGCGTTCGCGCTGGGCGCGAGCGCGGCCGGCGGCGGCGCCAACTCGATGGCGCTCGGCAATGCGGCGCAGACGCTGTCGAACGGCGACGTCGCGATCGGCCAGAGCGCCTATGCGCAGGGCACGACCGGGACGGCAACGGGCCTGTCCGCCACGGCGCTCGGCAACGCCACGACGGCGTCGGGGAACAATGCCGCCGCGTTCGGCAACACGGCCAGTGCATCGGGGAACAACACGACGGCCTTCGGCGCGGGTGCAGCCGCGACCACCGCAAGCGCTTCCGCGTTCGGCACGGGCGCCACGGCGAACGTGGCGGGCTCCGTCGCGATCGGCCAGGGCGCTGTGACGACCGGCGCGGCATCGACCGCGACCGGCGGCACCGGCACGGTGCTCAGCACGACGATCGGCACTCAGACGTTCGGCAACTACGCCGGCAGCACCGCGCCCGGCGGCGTCGTGAGCGTCGGCAAGCTTGGCTCGGAGCGACGGATCCAGAACGTCGCGGCAGGCCTGGTCTCGGCAACCAGCACCGATGCGATCAACGGCAGCCAGTTGTATGCGGTCGCCAGCACGACGACTTCGAGCATCTCGAGCCTTTCGTCGTCGACTTCGACAGGGCTTTCGTCGGCTACCAGTTCGATTGGGTCGCTTTCGACGGGGCTGAGCTCGACCAATAGCAACGTCGCCTCGCTTTCGTCGTCCACGTCGACGGGGCTTTCGTCGGCTACCAGCTCCATCGGTTCGCTTTCGACCGGTCTCAGCTCGACCAATAGCAACGTCACTTCGCTTTCGTCGTCGACGTCGACGGGTCTCTCGTCGGCTACCAGTTCCATCGGCTCGCTTTCGACCGGCCTCAGCTCGACCAACAGCAACGTCACCTCGCTGTCGTCGTCCACGTCGACGGGTCTCTCGTCGGCCACCAGCTCCATCGGCTCGCTTTCGACGGGGCTGAGCTCGACCAACAGCAACGTCACCTCGCTGTCGTCGTCGACTTCGACGGGCCTCTCGTCGGCCACCAGTTCCATCGGCTCGCTTTCGACGGGCCTGAGCTCGACCAACAGCAACGTCACCTCGCTTTCGTCGTCGACTTCGACGGGCCTCTCGTCGGCCACCAGTTCCATCGGCTCGCTTTCGACGGGCCTTTCGTCGGCTACCAGCTCGATCGGTTCGCTTTCGACCGGCCTCAGCTCGACCAATAGCAACGTCACTTCGCTTTCGTCGTCCACGTCGACGGGCCTTTCGTCGGCTACCAGCTCCATCGGTTCGCTTTCGACTGGCCTCAGCTCCACCAATAGCAACGTCACCTCGCTGTCGTCGTCCACGTCGACGGGCCTTTCGTCGGCCACCAGCTCCATCGGCTCGCTTTCGACCGGTCTCAGCTCGACCAATAGCAACGTCACTTCGCTTTCGTCGTCGACGTCGACGGGTCTCTCGTCGGCTACCAGTTCCATCGGCTCGCTTTCGACCGGCCTCAGCTCGACCAACAGCAACGTCACCTCGCTGTCGTCGTCCACGTCGACGGGTCTCTCGTCGGCCACCAGCTCCATCGGCTCGCTTTCGACGGGGCTGAGCTCGACCAACAGCAACGTCACCTCGCTGTCGTCGTCCACGTCGACGGGGCTTTCGTCGGCGACCAGCTCCATCGGCTCGCTTTCGACTGGCCTCAGCTCGACCAACAGCAACGTCACCTCGCTGTCGTCGTCCACGTCGACGGGTCTCTCGTCGGCCACCAGTTCCATCGGCTCGCTTTCGACCGGCCTCAGCTCGACCAACAGCAACGTCACCTCGCTTTCGTCGTCCACGTCGACCGGTCTTTCGTCGGCTACCAGCTCCATCGGCTCGCTCTCGACCGGTCTGAGTTCGACCAACAGCAACGTCACCTCGCTGTCGTCGTCCACGTCGACGGGCCTCTCGTCGGCTACGAGCTCGATCGGTTCGCTCTCGACCGGCCTGTCGTCTGCTAATAGCTCGGTCGGTTCGCTCTCGACGGGTCTGAGCTCGGCCGGCAGTTCCATCACCTCGCTCTCCACGTCGACGTCGACCGCAATCAACAATGCCAAGACGCACTACTACAGCGTCAACGACAACGGTACGACGCAGAACAACTACAACAACGATGGCGCCACCAGCCCGAACGCACTTGCAGCCGGCGTTAATGCGCTTGCGACCGCCACCAATGCAACAGCAGTCGGTTCCGGCGCCACGGCGGCGGGCCTTGCCGCCGTCGCTATCGGCGCCGGCGCGACGGCGTCCGATAGCGGCGTAGTGGCAATCGGCATGGGTGCAGGCCAGGGTGTGACCGGTAGCAGCTACCAAAGCACGTTCATCGGCCAAGGTGCGGGCGGAAGCAGCTCGGGAACGTCCAATACGCTGATCGGCGCCAGCGCCGGCAGCCAGATCTCCGGATCCAGCAATACCGCAGTTGGTACGAGCGCTGCGCAAAACTTGAATGGGAGCAACAACTCCGAATTCGGCAATGGCGCCGGCACCTTTACCACGGGCAGCGGAAACACGGGCATCGGCACGCTCGCCGGTACGTCGGTCAACGGCGACTACAATTCGGCCGTCGGCTTTGGTGCCGGTCAGGCCGCGACAGGTAACCGCAACAATGCAATGGGCCTGCAAGCCGGCTCCGGTGTGCAAGGCAGCAGCAACATTTCGCTCGGCGACTATGCGGCACTGAATACGAACGGCAGTTCGAACGTAGCGAACGGCGTGAACGCAGGCATGTTCACGACCGGCAGCAACAACGTGGCGATCGGTACGTCGGCAGGCACTGGCCTCCACCTCGACGAATCAACGGGCAACCTCATCGATCGCAATGGGAACGTGGTGAACTCCGCAAGCCAGATCCCGCCCGCGACCGATGCCGTCGCGGTGGGTAATCAGGCTACCACCCAGGCCGATCGCTCGATCGCCGTGGGCAAGAACTCGCTGGCAGGCGCCACCGGCGGCAACACGGACGCGGTCGCGATCGGCTCGGGTGCAACGGCGACGGGCCTGTCGTCGATCAGCGTAGGCACGGGCAACGTGGTGTCCGGTAACAACTCGGGCGCGTTCGGCGACCCGAGCACGGTCTCCGGCACGGGCTCGTATTCGTTCGGCAACAACAACACGGTATCGGCCAACAATGCGTTCGTGCTGGGCAGCAACGTCACGGACGCGGTGGACAACTCGGTCGTCCTCGGCGCCAACTCGACGGTCGCAGCGGCAAATACCGCGTACTACAACCCGGGTACGGGCACGCTGGCCGGGACGGCAAGCGGTGTGGTGAGCGTGGGCGCCGCAGGCGCGGAGCGCCAAATTTCGAACGTTGCGCCGGGTAGCAACCCGACCGATGCAGTGAACGTGAGTCAGTTGCAGTCCCTGGCGTCGACTGTATCGTCGTCCGATAGCGCAATCGCGTCGCTCTCCACCGGCGTCAATTCGCTGTCGACGGGCCTGAGCTCGACCGATAGCTCGGTCGCTTCGCTTTCGACTTCCACGTCGACGGGTCTGTCGTCGGCTGACAGCTCGATCAGTTCGCTGTCCACTTCGACTTCGACCGGGATCAACTCGCTGTCGACTGGCCTCAGCTCGACCGATAGCACGGTCGCTTCGCTCTCGACTTCCACGTCGACGGGTCTGTCGTCGGCTGACAGCTCGATCAGTTCGCTGTCCACTTCGACTTCGACCGGCATCAATTCGTTGTCGACGGGCTTGAGCTCGACCGATAGCTCGGTCGCTTCGCTTTCGACTTCCACGTCGACGGGTCTGTCGTCGGCGACTAGCTCGATCAGCTCGCTGTCCACGTCGACCTCGACGGGCATCAACTCCCTGTCGACGGGCCTCAGCTCGACCGACAGCACGGTCGCTTCGCTGTCGACCTCCACGTCGACGGGTCTGTCGTCGGCTGACAGCTCGATCAGCTCGCTCTCCACGTCGACTTCGACGGGTATCAACTCGCTGTCGACGGGCCTGAGCTCGACCGATAGCTCGGTCGCTTCGCTCTCGACCTCGACGTCGACCGGCCTCTCGTCGGCTGACAGCTCGATCAGTTCGCTGTCCACGTCGACTTCGACCGGCATCAACTCGCTGTCCACGGGCCTGAGCTCGACCGACAGCACGGTCGCTTCGCTCTCGACCTCGACCTCGACGGGTCTGTCGTCGGCTGACAGCTCGATCAGTTCCCTGTCCACGTCGACTTCGACCGGGATCAACTCGCTGTCCACGGGTCTGAGCTCGACCGACAGCACCGTCGCTTCGCTTTCGACCTCCACGTCGACCGGCCTTTCGTCGGCTGACAGCTCGATCAGCTCGCTCTCCACTTCGACTTCGACCGGCATCAATTCCCTGTCCACGGGCCTGAGCTCGACCGATAGCTCGGTGGCTTCGCTTTCGACTTCCACGTCGACGGGTCTGTCGTCGGCTGACAGCTCGATCAGTTCGCTGTCCACGTCGACTTCGACCGGCATCAATTCGTTGTCCACGGGCTTGAGCTCGACCGACAGCACGGTCGCTTCGCTCTCGACCTCGACCTCGACGGGTCTGTCGTCGGCTGACAGCTCGATCAGCTCGCTGTCCACTTCGACCTCGACGGGCATCAACTCGCTGTCCACGGGCTTGAGCTCGACCGATAGCACCGTCGCTTCGCTCTCGACCTCGACCTCGACCGGCCTCTCGTCGGCGGACAGCTCGATCAGTTCGCTGTCCACTTCGACTTCGACCGGCATCAACTCGCTGTCGACGGGCTTGAGCTCAACCGATAGCTCGGTCGCTTCGCTTTCGACCTCCACGTCGACCGGCCTTTCGTCGGCTGACAGCTCGATCAGCTCGCTGTCCACGTCGACTTCGACCGGCATCAATTCCCTGTCCACGGGCCTGAGCTCGACCGATAGCACGGTCGCTTCGCTCTCGACCTCCACGTCGACGGGTCTGTCGTCGGCTGACAGCTCGATCAGCTCGCTGTCCACGTCGACTTCGACGGGCATCAATTCCCTGTCCACGGGCCTGAGCTCGACCGACAGCACGGTCGCTTCGCTCTCGACCTCGACATCGACGGGTCTGTCGTCGGCTGACAGCTCGATCAGCTCGCTGTCCACGTCGACTTCGACCGGCATCAATTCGTTGTCCACGGGCTTGAGCTCGACCGATAGCTCGGTCGCTTCGCTTTCGACCTCTACATCGACGGGTCTGTCGTCGGCTGACAGCTCGATCAGCTCGCTGTCCACGTCGACTTCGACCGGCATCAATTCGTTGTCCACGGGCTTGAGCTCGACCGATAGCTCGGTCGCTTCGCTCTCGACCTCGACGTCGACGGGTCTGTCGTCGGCTGACAGCTCGATCAGTTCGCTCTCCACGTCGACTTCGACCGGGATCAACTCGCTGTCGACTGGCCTCAGTTCGACCGATAGCACGGTCGCTTCGCTCTCGACCTCCACGTCGACCGGCCTCTCGTCGGCTGACAGCTCGATCAGTTCGCTGTCCACTTCGACTTCGACCGGCATCAACTCGCTGTCGACGGGCTTGAGCTCAACCGATAGCACGGTCGCTTCGCTCTCGACTTCCACGTCGACCGGCCTGTCGTCGGCTGACAGCTCGATCAGCTCGCTGTCCACGTCGACGTCGACGGGTATCAACTCGCTGTCCACGGGGCTTAGCTCGACCGATAGCTCGGTCGCTTCGCTGTCGACTTCCACGTCGACGGGTCTGTCGTCGGCTACCAGTTCCATCGGGTCGCTGTCGACCGGACTCAGCTCGACCGATAGCTCGGTGACTTCGCTCTCGACTTCGACGTCGACGGGTCTGTCGTCGGCAACCAGCTCGATCAGCTCGCTCTCCACGTCGACTTCGACGGGTATCAACTCGCTGTCGACGGGCCTGAGCTCGACCGATAGCACGGTCGCTTCGCTGTCGACCTCGACGTCGACCGGCCTTTCGTCGGCTGACAGCTCGATCAGTTCGCTGTCCACGTCGACCTCGACGGGCATCAATTCTCTGTCGACTGGCCTCAGCTCGACCGATAGCTCGGTCGCTTCGCTTTCGACCTCCACGTCGACCGGCCTCTCGTCGGCTGACAGCTCGATCAGTTCGCTGTCCACGTCGACGTCGACGGGTATCAACTCGCTGTCCACGGGGCTTAGCTCGACCGATAGCACCGTCGCTTCGCTCTCGACTTCGACGTCGACCGGCCTCTCGTCGGCTGACAGCTCGATCAGTTCGCTGTCGACTTCGACTTCGACCGGCATCAACTCGCTGTCCACGGGTCTGAGCTCGACCGACAGCACCGTCGCTTCGCTCTCGACTTCGACGTCGACCGGCCTGTCGTCGGCTGACAGCTCGATCAGCTCGCTGTCGACTTCGACTTCGACAGGCATCAATTCCCTGTCCACGGGCTTGAGCTCGACCGATAGCACGGTCGCTTCGCTGTCGACTTCCACGTCGACCGGCCTGTCGTCGGCTGACAGCTCGATCAGCTCGCTGTCCACGTCGACTTCGACCGGCATCAACTCCCTGTCGACTGGCCTGAGCTCGACCGATAGCACGGTGACTTCACTCTCGACCTCGACGTCGACCGGCCTGTCGTCTGCGACTAGCTCGATCAGCTCGCTGTCCACGTCGACTTCGACCGGCATCAACTCGCTGTCGACGGGCCTGAGCTCGACCGACAGCACGGTGACTTCGCTGTCGACTTCGACCTCGACCGGCCTCTCGTCAGCGACCAGCTCGATCAGCTCGCTCTCGACCTCAACCTCGACGGGCATCAATTCGCTGTCGACTGGCCTGAGCTCGACCGATAGCACGGTCGCTTCGCTGTCGACTTCCACGTCGACAGGTCTGTCGTCGGCAACCAGCTCGATCAGCTCGCTCTCGACTTCGACTTCGACCGGCATCAATTCGTTGTCCACGGGCTTGAGCTCGACCGATAGCTCGGTCGCTTCGCTCTCGACCTCGACCTCGACGGGTCTGTCGTCGGCGACCAGTTCCATCGGGTCGCTGTCGACCGGACTCAGCTCGACCGATAGCTCGGTCGCCTCGCTGTCGACTTCGACGTCGACCGGCCTTTCGTCGGCTGACAGCTCGATCAGTTCCCTGTCCACGTCGACTTCGACCGGGATCAACTCCCTGTCGACTGGCCTGAGCTCGACCGATAGCACGGTGACTTCGCTCTCGACCTCGACGTCGACCGGCCTGTCGTCGGCGACCAGCTCGATCAGCTCGCTGTCGACTTCGACCTCGACCGGCATCAACTCCCTGTCGACTGGCCTGAGCTCGACCGACAGCACGGTGTCTTCGCTGTCGACCTCGACGTCGACCGGCCTGTCGTCTGCGACTAGCTCGATCAGCTCGCTGTCGACTTCGACCTCGACCGGCATCAACTCCCTGTCGACTGGCCTGAGCTCGACCGACAGCACGGTGTCTTCGCTGTCGACCTCGACGTCGACCGGCCTTTCGTCGGCGACTAGCTCGATCAGTTCGCTCTCGACCTCAACCTCGACCGGCATCAACTCCCTGTCGACTGGCTTGAGCTCGACCGACAGCACCGTCGCTTCGCTGTCGACTTCCACGTCGACGGGCCTCTCGTCAGCGACCAGCTCGATCAGCTCGCTCTCGACTTCGACCTCGACGGGCATCAACTCGCTGTCGACTGGCTTGAGCTCGACCGACAGCACCGTCGCTTCGCTGTCGACTTCGACGTCGACCGGCCTGTCGTCGGCTACTAGCTCGATCAGTTCGCTGTCCACGTCGACCTCGACGGGCATCAATTCGCTGTCGACTGGCCTGAGCTCGACCGACAGCACGGTGACTTCGCTGTCGACATCGACGTCGACGGGTCTGTCGTCGGCGACTAGTTCGATCAGTTCGCTGTCCACGTCGACTTCGACTGGCATCAATTCGCTGTCGACTGGCCTGAGCTCGACCGATAGCACGGTGACTTCGCTGTCGACCTCCACGTCGACGGGCCTCTCGTCGGCGACTAGCTCGATCAGCTCGCTGTCCACGTCGACTTCGACGGGCATCAACTCCCTGTCGACGGGCCTGAGCTCGACCGACAGCACAGTGACTTCGCTCTCGACCTCCACGTCGACCGGCCTCTCGTCGGCAACCAGCTCGATCAGCTCGCTGTCCACGTCGACTTCGACCGGCATCAACTCCCTGTCGACTGGCCTGAGCTCGACCGATAGCACGGTAACTTCGCTCTCGACTTCGACGTCGACCGGCCTGTCGTCGGCAACCAGCTCGATCAGCTCGCTGTCCACGTCGACTTCGACCGGCATCAACTCCCTGTCCACGGGCTTGAGCTCGACCGACAGCACGGTCGCTTCGCTCTCGACCTCCACGTCGACCGGCCTCTCGTCGGCGACTAGCTCGATCAGCTCGCTGTCCACGTCGACTTCGACCGGCATCAACTCGCTGTCCACCGGGCTGAGCTCGACCGATAGCTCGGTCGCTTCGCTGTCGACTTCGACCTCGACCGGCCTCTCGTCAGCGACCAGCTCGATCAGCTCGCTGTCCACGTCGACTTCGACGGGTATCAACTCGCTGTCGACTGGCCTCAGCTCGACCGACAGCACGGTGTCTTCGCTGTCGACCTCCACGTCGACCGGCCTCTCGTCGGCAACCAGCTCGATCAGCTCGCTGTCCACGTCGACTTCGACCGGCATCAACTCCCTGTCCACCGGCCTGAGCTCGACGAACAGCACGATCACGTCCCTGTCGACCTCGACCTCGACCGGCATCAGCTCGCTGTCCACCGGCCTGAGTTCGACGAACAGCACGATCACGTCGCTGTCGACCTCGACCTCGACCAGCGTCAGCTCGCTGTCCACCGGCCTGAGTTCGACGAACAGCACGATCACGTCGCTGTCGACCTCGACCTCGACGGGCATCAACTCCCTGTCGACCGGCCTGAGCTCGACCGACAGCACGATCGTCTCGCTGTCCACGTCGACCTCGACCGGCATCGGCTCGCTGTCCACCGGCCTCAGCACGGCGAACAGCTCGATCACGTCGCTGTCCACGTCGACCTCGACCGCAATCAACGACGCAAAGACGCACTACTACAGCGTCAACGACAACGGTACGCAGCAAGGCAACTACAACAACAACGGCGCAACGGGCGTCAACTCGCTCGCCGCCGGCGTGAACGCCAGCGCGGCAGGCGCCAGCAGCGTCGCAGTCGGCGACGGCTCGAACGCCGCGTCGACCGGCGCAGTCGCGATCGGCCAGAACGCATCGGCCACGGGCGGCAAGGCGGTGTCGATCGGTTCCGGCAACACGGCGAGCGGCGACGGCGCGGTCGCGATCGGCGACCCGAGCGTGGCAACGGGCACGGGCGCCGTGGCAATGGGCGCGAACGACACGGCCAGCGGCGACGGCGCACTGGCGCTCGGCAACGCGAACACGGCAACCGGCGCCAACGCCGTCGCCCTCGGCGGCTCGAGCCAGGCAACCGCGGACAACACGATCGCAATCGGCAACACGGCGGTGGCGAACGCCACGGGTGCACAGGCCTACGGTTCGAACGCATCGGCAACCGCAGCCGACGCCCTTGCGTTCGGCTCGAACGCCACGGCGAACGTCGCGAACTCGGTCGCACTCGGCGCGAACTCGGTCACGGGTACGGCAGTGGGCACGTCGAGCGCAACGATCGGCGGCGTCACGTACTTCTTCGCGGGCAGCTCGCCGGTGGGGGTCGTGAGCGTCGGTCAGCCGGGCCAGGAACGCCAGATCACGAACGTCGCGGCAGGCCAGGTATCGGCCACCAGCACGGACGCGATCAACGGCAGCCAGCTCAACGCGACGAACCAGGCGCTCAACAGCCTGTCCACGTCGACCGCGTCGAACATCTCGTCGCTGTCGACCGGCGTCGGCTCGCTGTCGACGGGCCTGAGCACGACGAACAGCAACGTGGCCTCGCTGTCCACGTCGACCTCGACCGCGATCAACTCGCTGTCGACGGGCCTCAGCTCGACGAACAGCAACGTGTCTTCGCTGTCCACGTCGACGTCGACCGGCATCGGCTCGCTGTCGACCGGCCTGAGCACGACGAACAGCAACGTTGCCTCGCTGTCGACGGGCGTGACGAACATCAGCAACACGGTGAACCAGCTGTCGACGACGATCAACAACAACCAGGCGCGTGCGGCGAACACCTCCGGCATCGCGGCCGACATGAACGGCACCGGCACCGACAAGCCGACCGTCACCGCCGGCTCGAACTCGGTGGCGATCGGCGCGAATTCGACCGACGGCGGCCGTTCGAACGTGGTGTCGGTCGGTAGCGACTCGCAGCAGCGCCAGGTCACGAACGTCGCGCCGGGTACGGAAGGCACCGACGCGGTGAACGTGAACCAGTTGACGCAGGTGCAGACGACGCTGTCGACGGCACTGTCGGGCCAGCAGGCGCAGATCAACACGCTGGGTTCGCAACTGCAACAAACCGACCAGATGGCGAAGCAGGGTATCGCGGCCGTCGGCGCGATGGCCTCGATCCCGCAGCTCGATCGCGACGCCAACTTCGGGATGGGTGTCGGCACGTCGACCTTCCTCGGCCAGAAGGCGATGGCGGTCAACATGCAGGCTCGCATCACGGAAAACCTGAAGGCGTCGATCAACGGCGGCTTCAGCGGCGGTCAGAAGGTGATCGGCGCCGGCATGCTGTACCAGTGGAAGTAACCCGTCGCGCCGCCACGCGGCCCGGCTCGCCAGCCGGGCCGGACGTGGCGGCGCCGGCGGCAGGACGAACCCGCCGTGCCCCGCACGGCGGGCTTCGGTCAACCCAAGCCTTAAGGACGTCATCGTGAACAAACTCGCTCTTGCGCTCGCGCTTTCCGCACTGGGCCTCGCCGCGTGCTCGACCGCATCCGGCCCGACCTTCAGCGCATCCGAACTGCAGCCGCGCGACGGCGTGCGCACGTTCCAGGTGGACTGCCACGGCCTGCTGTCGGGCCCGCAGACCTGCATGAAAGCCGCCCGCAAGATCTGCGGCGATCAGCCGGTGCGCACCGTCGATTCGGCCCGCGCGCTGCGCGACGGCTCGGATCCGGCGACGCTGGTGTTCCAGTGCGGCGCGGCGCCGGCGGAACCGGCGGCCGCCGAACCGGCACCGGCTCCCGTGCCCGCGGTCGAACACGTCAACCTCGCCGGCGACGCGCTGTTCGCGACGGGCCTGGCCACGCTGACGCCCGCCGCACGCGCATCGCTCGACAAGCTGCTGAGCCAGCGCGAAGACCGCACGTACTCGCAGGTGACGGTCACCGGCTATACGGATTCGACGGGCAGCGACGCATCCAATCTCGCGCTGTCTAAGCGCCGCGCGGAAACCGTCGCGGGCTACCTGAAGACGCACGGGCTGCACGCGCAATCCGTGTCGGTGACGGGCCGCGGCAGCGCCGATCCGGTCGCGTCCAACGCGACGGTCGAAGGCCGCGCCAGCAACCGCCGCGTCGACATCTCGCTGCAACGCTGAACGGCAGCCATCGCGGCCCCGGGCGCTGCACGCGCCCGCCCGCGACGGCCGCGAACCGGGCGGGCAGCCCCGCCCCGCCGGACCGTTCCGGCACGGCTTCGCCGGGGCGCGGCGGCGACGTCGGCCGCTATGTCAAAGTTCGTCATGCCCCTCCACAAACCGGCGACTTCCGTGCCACAATCGGCGCAGACAGTTGCCGGGACGTTCCGCCCGCTTCGCGCGCCGTGCCAGGCCCGCGCGACGGCATTCCGGAACCCGGCGGCCGCCCCGCGCGCCGCATCGCTCGGCTGGTTTTGCAGCGCACGCCGGCGCACAAGCAACGATGACAATCCACGGCGCGCCGTGTTCGGACAGGGCGCGCGACGCCGCGGCCGCACGCACGACGCCGCAGAGGAAACCAACCGGTGACGGACATCAATCAAGCCGCCTCGGGTCGCACCCGCAAGCAACGGCCGGCCGTCGGCATCTCGCTGTTTGCGCGGGACGGCCAGGCGATCTGGGAAAACGGCATCCATCAGAACATCGCGTTCCTCGCGATGATGCTCAAGCGCTCGGACCGAGTCGGCCCCGTCTATTTCCTGAACGGCGGCGACGCCAACGCGCTGCCGGCCGGGCTCGACCTCGACGGCCTCGACATCCCGCTCGTGAAGCCGACCGACGTGACGCATGAGCTCGACGTCGTGATCGAGATGGGCGCCCAGCTGCCGGTGGAATGGATGAAGCACATGAAGGCGCTCGGCAAGAAATGCGTCGCGTGCTACGTCGGCCACACATATAGCGGCCTCGCTGAAACGCCGATCTTCGGGAAACCGTCGGGGCACGTCTTCAACGGCACGTCGTTCGACGAAGTGTGGGTGCTCGAGAAATCGGAGAAAATCGACGCGCCGCTGCTGCGCACGCTGCTGCGCGCGCCGGTCTACACGATTCCGCACCTGTGGTCGCCGTACTTCCTCGAGCGCCGCATCGCCGCGCTCGCGGCGGAGGGCGCGACCTTCGGCTACCGGCCCGGCCAGCGGCCGTGGCATCTCGCGACGCTCGAACCGAACATCTCGGTCGTGAAGTCGTGCCATTACCCGATGCTCGCGTGCGACGAGCTCTACCGCGCGCGCCCGGACGCCGTGCAGCACATGTTCGTCGTCAACTCGATGCACATGAAGGAACACCCGACCTTCGTGCACTTCGCGAACAGCCTCGACCTGGTGCGCCAGCACAAGGCGACCTTCGAGCCGCGCATGGACCTGCCCGGCTTCATGGCGCGCCATGCGGACGCCGTCGTGTCGCACCACTGGGAAAACGCGCAGAACTATCTGTACTACGACGTGCTGTACGGCGGCTATCCGCTGATCCACAACTCGACGATGCTCGGCGACGCCGGTTACTACTACCCGGACTTCGACGCCGCCGCGGGCGGCCGCGCGCTGCTCGACGCGTGGCTGCATCACGACGAACGGCTCGACGACTATCGCGCGAAAGCCGGCCGGCTGCTGCAGTCGGTCTCGATCGACAACCCCGCGAACCTGGACGCGTTCGTCGCGCGCCTGGTCGCCTGAACCGGAGCATACGCATGTCGGACTCCAATGCCCGTCAAGCGCCCGGCGAGGGCAAGCGCCTCGTCGTCGGCGTGTCGCTGTTCGTGCGCGGCGCCGGCCAGTCGCTGTGGGAAAACGGCATTTTCCAGAACTGCCTGCTGCTGATCCTGCTGCTGCGCCAGTCGCCGCTCGTCGCGGAAGCCGTGATGGTGAACGGCGGCGAACAGCTCGCCGATCCGCAGATGATGCTCGGCGAGTGGGACGTGCCGCTCCTGTCGATGGACGAAGCGCTGCAGCGCTGCGACGTGCTGATCGAAATGAGCGCGCAGTTCGGTGCGGACTACCTGCGCACGTTCCGCGATCGCGGCGGCAAGGTGATCACGATGCGGGTCGGCAACGACTACGTGATCGACATCGAGCGCGCGATGTTCAACAAGCCGTCGGGCTTCCTGTTCTCGGGCGCGCCGTACGACGCGGTGTGGACGATTCCGGAATTCGAGCGCTCGTGCCTGCACTATTACCAGACGGGCCTGCGCGCGCCGGTCACGATCGTTCCGCACATCTGGCATCCGATGCTGTTCGACAAGGCACGCGCGACGCTCGGCGCCGGTTTGTCGTTCGGCTACCAGCCCGGCAAGCCGCGCTGGCGCGTGACGATGTTCGAGCCGAACATCTGCATGGTGAAGACGAGCATCGTCCCGATGCTGGTGACCGAGGAAGCGTATCGCGCGAAGCCCGATTTCGTGGAGTTCGTGCGCGTGTGCAACACCATGCACCTGAAGGAGCATCCGACCTTCGTCCACTTCGCGAAGAGCCTCGATATCGTGAACCACGGGATCACGACGTTCGAAAGCCGCTACGCGGTGTACGAATTCATGGCGGCCTACGGCGATGCGGTGGTGTCGCATACGTGGGAAAACGCGCAGAACTACCTGTACTACGAACTGCTGTACGGCGACTATCCGCTGATCCACAACTCGCCGTTCCTCGGCAAGGCCGGGTATTTCTATCCGGACTTCGATTGCCAGGCCGGCGGCCGCGCGCTGCTGCAGGCGTTCGCCGAACACGACGCGAACCTGGACGCGTATCGCGAGCAGTCGAAGCACGTACTCGACTCGGTCAGCATCTACAACCCCGACAACGTCGCCGCCTATTCCGACGCGATCGCGTCGCTCTATCGCGACGCGTGACGCGCCGCGCTCCCCGGACTCCGACATGAATGCACCCCTGCCCCTCTCCCGCGCGAAATGGCTGATCGGCTGCGCGCTCGCATCCATCGCGATCGGCGCGCACGCGCAATCCGACGGCGAATCGGCCGACGCGCTGCTGCACGACGCGGACATCGTCTTCAAGCTGCTCGACGCCGGCCAGTACCGCGCGGTGTGGGCCGATTCCGCCGCGTTCGTGAAGGCGCGCATCCCGCCGGACCAGTTCATGGCGGACATCCAGCACGCGCGCCAGTCGGTCGGCACGGTCACCCATCGCGGCTGGGCGCAGATCACGCGCATCCGCTACGACAACGTCGAGACGATGCCGAACGGCCTGTACGCGAACCTCGACTACGCGACGACGCTCGCGAGCGGCGCGACCGTGTTCGAGAAACTGAGCTTTCGCCTCGACGACGACGGCCGCTGGCACCTGACCGGCTACGTGCCGCGCCAATCGCAGAACTACGCGCCGTAACCCGCGCATCGCCCGCCCGGAGCCGCCGATGAAAATCAATGTCGCGATTACGATGAACGTGCAGCGCGACGCGACGCAGTCGATCTGGTACAACGGTGCGAACCAGCATTGCGTGTACCTGTACATGCTGCTGAAAAGCTCGCCGCTGATCGGCGAAGTCTGGCTCGCGCACGACGACGGCATCGCCGAATACCCGCAGGCGCTGATGATGGACGCGTTCGGCAACGCGCTGCGCCCGCTGTCCGCGATCGTCCACCAGACCGACCTGCTGATCGAGATGAACGCGTTCATCGACCCGTCGCACGCGGACGCCGTGCGCGCGCGCGGCGGCAAGTGCGTGTCGTACCGCTTCGGCAACGACTACGTGATCGCGGTCGAGACGATCAACTTCGAGAAGAACAACTGGCGGCCGAACCCGCACCGCGTGCAGTTCGACGAGATCTGGACCAACCCGCAGCACATGCACACGTGCGCGGCGTATTTCCAGGCCGTCTATCGCGCGCCGGTGATCGAGCTGCCCCACATCTGGTCGCCGTACTTCATCGAACGCAGCCTCGACGCCGATCCCGACCTGAAGGCGCGCTTCGGCTACCGCAACCACGGCCCGGCCAAGCGCATCGCGTTCTTCGAACCGAACCTGAACGTCGTGAAGAGCTCGATCGTGCCGATGCTCGCCGCGAACGCGTGCTACGTCGAACACCCGGAGCTCGTCGAACACGTGTACATGACCAACACGTTCGACAAGAAGGAAAACGTCGCCTTCAAGCATCTCGCGCTGGGGCTCGAGATGGTGCGCGACGGCAAGGCAACGGCCGACGTGCGCGCGCCGTTCATCGCGTGGGCCGCGCACCATACCGACATCGTCGTGTCGCACCACTGGGAAAACGGGTTGAACTACCTGCTGTACGACGCGCTGTACGGCAACTACCCGCTCGTGCACAACTCGCCGTTCCTGCGCGACGTCGGCTACTACTACCCGGACTTCGAGATCTTCGATGCGGCGCGTGCGATCGCGACCGCCGCGCAAACGCACGACGCGCGGCTCGACGATTACGCGGCAGCGGCCCGCCAGTGCCTGCACCAGGTCGACACGCTTGCCGAACACAACGTGCGCGCGTATTCCGAACAGATCCAGCGCCTCTTCGCCGGACGCGCGCTCGGCTGAGCCCCCTTTCCCGCGTGCCCCGCCCATGAATCCGACCGTCCGCAATTTCGTCGTGATCGATTCGATTCACGGCCCGTTCGTCATCAACCGGCACTGCACGTATCAGGCGGAGGCGTTGATCAAGACCGGCCGGCCGCACATCCAGGGCGAGCTCGACACGATCCTGCAGGTGATCGACCAGTTGCCCGACGACGCGATCGCAGTCGACGGCGGCGCCAACGCGGGGCTCGTATGTGTGCCGATCGCACACCGGCTGCGCGCGCGCGGCGGCCGCGTCTATGCGTTCGAACCGCAACGCACGCTGTTCCACGCGCTCGGCGGCACCGTCGCGCTCAACCAGCTCGATAATCTCCATCTGCTGAACATGGGGCTCGCGAGCGCCAACGGCACCATGAAGGTGCCCGACATCGACTACGGACTGGACGCCGACTTCGGCCAGGTCTCGCTCATCGACGGGCGCGCGGCGGGCGGCACGCCAACGCCGGTCGTCCGGCTCGATTCGCTCGGCCTGCCGCGGCTGGATTTCCTCAAGCTCGACATCGAAGGCATGGAGATCGAAGCGCTGCGCGGCGCGCGCCGGCTGATCGAGACGCATCTGCCGTGGTGCTGGATCGAATACTGGAAAATCGGCGAAGCGCCGATCATCAATACGTTCACCGGCCTCGACTACACGTTCTATCGGGTCGACGCGCTGAACCTGCTGTGCGTGCCGAACCCGCGCTGGGACCGCCAACGGCTGTTCATCTCGGGCGAGCCGCTCGCCGTCGCGTCGACGTGCGAAAGCGATGCGACGCACGCGCCGCCGACCGACGTCGACGCCGACATCGACGCGCCCGAAACGAGCTGGAACCGCGCGCTCGACCATGAATCCCGCTGCGAATGGGGGCATGCGATCGCGCGCTGGCAACGCGCGCGCGGCCGCGGGCTCGACGACGACGCGATCGCACTCCAGCTCGCGTCGTGCTACGGCTTCTCCGGCGAGCCCGACGCCGGGCTCGCGGCGCTCGAACGCTTCGGCGATCCGGCCGCGCTGCCCGACGCGCAGCGCGGGCACGTCGAGCTCGCGCGCTCGGCACTGCTGCTGCGCGCCGGCCGGCGCGACGAGGCCGGGCGCGCGACCATCGCCAGCGAAAACGTGCTGACGGCCGCGCAATTCGGACTGCCCACGGAGCGGCTCTACGCGGGCCAGCCGCTGCGCGGCAAACGGCTGCTCGTGATCAGCTACGGCGGCGCCGGCGACCAGTTCCAGTACGCGCGCTACCTGCATGCGCTGGACGCGCTCGGCTGCGCGGCGGTGACCGTCGTCGTGCCCGATGCACTGACGAGCCTGATGCGTCACACGTTCCCGCACGTCGAATTCGTCAGCGCCCACGGCCCGTGGGTCGACACGTCGCAGATCGCGCACGACTACTGGTGCTCGTTCCTGGTGCTGGCTGCGCAGTTCGGCTATGCGCCGGCACCGGACGGCGCCCCGGCCGTGTATCTGTCGTGCCCGCCAGAGCAGGCCGCCGCATGGCGCGAACGCGTCGCGCGCGACGGCAGCGCGCCCGGCACGCGCCGCATCGGCCTGAACTGGCGCGGTCACGACGAAAGCGACACGCGCTTCCGGCGCGCGGCCAGCCTGCGCGACCTCGCGCCGTTCGCGCGGCTGCACGGCCATGCCGCGTACTGCATCAATCGCGACGTGTCCGCACAATCCGAGTCGTCGGATCTCCCGGTCACGTTCCCGCATCACGCGATCGGCGACTTCAGCGACCTGGCGGCACTGATGCTCGCGATGGACGTGGTGGTCACCACCTGCACCGCGCACATCCACCTGGCCGGCGCGCTGGGCGTGCCGGCCGTGCTGCTGCTCAGCCCGAAAGCCGATGCGCGCTGGGAAACCGGCTCGCGCACGGCGCTCTACCCGGGCGTCCGGATCGTGCGCGCCGCGCACGCAGGGCGATGGGACGATGCGGTCGACCGCGCGTTGGCGCTCGTGCTCGGGGGTTTTGGAAAGGATTGAGGCCGGCTTGCCGTCCGTCGCAAGCCGGTGATTAGCGTGAACAAGCCCTAGGCCGGCACCTTGTCACCGCGCTGCGCGGCGAACGCGAGACCATGCCGGCGGCCGACTCGCGCAAGCGCCGCGAAACAGCGGTTCGCCTGGCGGCTGACGCGGCCGGCGTGGCGCGCCGCGCTGCCGGCCACGCCGCGCGCGATCGCCGAATCGTCGCCGCACACGCCCGCGATCACGCCGCCGTAATAGTGCCGCGCCGCGAGTTCGCGGCCCTCGACGTCGAGCGGCTTCATTCGCTGAATACGATGGGCAACGACGTTCAGGCCGTCGAGAAACGGCACGACGTCGAGCGGCACGTCGACCGCGTCCGCGCCGAGCTGCCGCAGCATGTCGGCAAGCTCGGCGATCGCGACGAGCGCGTGCCCGTCGACCGCCAGCGTGCTCGTTCCAGGCCCGGCCTTCATGTGCGCCATGCCCGCCCCTTCGCGATCCAGCGATAGCCCGATTCCGGTGCGCCGCGACATCATGCGGCCGCCGGCGAGCGCCACGAAAACCGGATGCCCTGCGCCCACGCGACGCCGGAATCCAGGATGATCTGCCGGTCGATCTCGTTCTCCACGCCTTCGACGACGACATGCCGCGCGCTCTCGTGCGCAAAGGCGATCAGCCGGCGAAACTGGTAGCGCCCGATCGCGTTGCGCTTGATCAGCGACAGCACCGACCGGTCGAGCTTCACGATATCGGGATTGCCGATCACCAGGCTGTTCAGCGCGCTGAAACCGACGCCGAAGTCGTCGATGGCGACACGGCATCCGGCCTGCCGGAACCGATTCACGAACGAGCGGCCCGCGACGGGGTTCAGCGGCCCCGTCTCGGTGATTTCGACGACCAGCCGGGCCGCGACCGACGGGTCGCGCTCGAGCCGCCTGATGATGGCCATCCACGTGTCGTCGACGACCGCGCTCGCCGCCGCGATATTGCAGCCGTACACGGCTTTCGGATCCGAGCGCAACGCGTCGATCGTCCGGTTGACCACGAGCCGGTCGAACCAGCGCATCAGCCCGAGCGATTCGAGACGTGGCAGGAATGCGAGCGGCGGCAGCGCATCGCCCGCCCCCCACCGCAAGCGCGCGAGGCATTCGTGATACAGCACGCCGCCCGACAGATCGGCCCGGCATATCGGCTCGCGCGCAAACCCGAGCCGGCTTTCAACGAAACTGCGTACCGACGCAAGGTCGGGGTGATCGTCAGCGGCACCGAATACGAGATCGATCTCGTCCCGATACGCTTCCCTGTTCGCCTCAAGGCGAGGTTCGACCGTACTCATCCGGCGCTCCGGCAAATGTCGGGCCGCCGATGACGGCCCGCGCTCAAGATACATGTGAAGCAAGCCGACAACGACATGCTCCACCGCCTACCCGGCCCATCCTCTTATTTCGATCTTTTCCGGGAGCGTACTTTTCATTTCGGCGCGCCGTCAAATCCGATATTGTCAACGACATTCAAACAGGGAAAATACACCACACCGACACCCTGCCGACAGTGCGACAGGTTACACAAAACTGTCGGGGAAA
The DNA here is from genome assembly GCF_002563755.1 of Burkholderia sp. JKS000303. Lineage (NCBI taxonomy): Bacteria > Pseudomonadati > Pseudomonadota > Betaproteobacteria > Burkholderiales > Burkholderiaceae > Burkholderia > Burkholderia sp. JKS000303. The sequence goes on along the minus strand of NZ_PDBZ01000001.1, from coordinate 2,708,635 downwards.
TTTCAGTCGATTCGATTTATTAACCGACGCCAAACGTCTGCAGCCGGATTATTTATTCTCGACACGTGTTTCAAAGATCGGACGGTTGTCATTTGGTGTGACGAATAGCCGCCGACGACACCATCTCGGCAACCGGCCTCAAGCCCGTCCGACGTGGCTTTCCGGCCACATCGCCGAGCGCGATTCGGTCGCCCCAGACTTCAATTCCACCGTTTCAAACGATATTACTAAAATCCAAAGCGGAATCAATCCGGATTCCGTCGACAATAGCGATCCGAATTATATGACAGCTCGCTTCTGTAAGATATTTAACAATCTTTTCGACTTGTTAACCTATAAAATTATTTTCGACGGACTTCCCTCGGAGCCGTCAAATTCGTGCCTTCAAAAACCGTCGAATCTCCCCGGTTCGACGGTTTCTTTTTTAACGGCACCATTTCTTCAGACTTTAACTCCGGGACAACCCGAATGACGGCATGCGCAGCCGCAGTCAGTCGTGCAGATCGCGAACGAACACGGGCCCCGGATCGCCTGCGGCGAGGCTATGCGGCCGTCGCGCCGATCAGGTTCGCGAGCAGCGCGTCGTATTCGGCAACCAGTGCCGGGTTCGCCGACGTATAGCGGGCGAGGATGTCGCGCTGGCGTCGCGTATAGCCTTCCCAGTCGTCGTCGTGCGTGTGCAGCGCGTGCAGCAGCGCATCGGCGCCCTTCTGCACGTCGTTGTCCGGATAGTAGTAGCCGAGCTCGGGCGCGAGGCTCGCGTTGTGCACGAGCGGATAACCCTGCCAGCACACGTCGAAATAAAAGTAGTTCAGCGGGTTCGACCATTGATGCGACACGACGATGTCGGTCAGGTCGGCCAGGAACAGCGGCGTGTCGAAGCGCCCGACGAAGCTCGCCTTGCCCGCGCGCACGATCTCCAGGTAGTTCATCAGCATCACGAACTCGGGGCTGTCGTGCGCGAGGCGATCGGCGTTGGTCACGTGCGTGAAGCAGATCGCATCGGGGTCGCGACGATACGCTTCGTCGATGATCAGCATCGGATACACGCAGAACTTCACGACGTTGTGGTTCGGCTCCATCACCGTGAGCCGCTTGCCCGGCTCGCTGCGCGGCCGGTATTCGCCGTGCCCGGGCAGCGACTGCGCCCGCGCGCTCAGGAACATCGGATCCCACACGAACGGCACGACGCGCCCGGGGCAGCGGCGCAGCGACTGCAGGAACGGCAGCGACGACGGCGCGATCTGCGGAATCGCCCACACCTCGTCGTAGCCGCGGTTGATGAACAGCGAATCCCACATCCGGCGGCCGAACAGCATCGACTCCATCGCGTTGATGTACTCGACGCCGCAGCAATAGCTGACGATCTTCGCGCCGCGCGCCTTCAGGTAGGCCGTCTGCTCGCCGTCGATCTGCCCGCCGAGCTCGATCACGACGTCGAGCGCGTCCTTCATGTCGGCGAACGCGCGCGTGTCGTACACGCTGCGATCCCACGGCAGGGCATCGGTGAGCGGCACGTCGGTCGTGTTGACCAGCGTCACGCGGTAGCCGTGCGGCGACGCCATCAGCAGCTTCGCGAGAAACAGCGCGTTCTGCTTGATGCCGTTGATCCACAGGCTTTCGTCGGGGGTGCGCAGTCCGATGGTGATGCCGATGCGCAGGCCGTTCAGGACAGGAGACGTCATCGTCGGCGGGATGGGAAGTTGGATGGGGCTGGAATCCACGCAGTGTAGCGCGCGCAGCGCCGCCCCCGTCAAGCCGCGGCACATGCCGGCGGCAGCCGGGCATTCTAGCGGACCGCCACGCGCACAGTGTCAGGAATGGTCAGCACCCCGCCGGCTCGCCGTGCGGGCGGCGGCAACGGGCATGACGAAGGGATGGAGAGACGATGCGCGCGCCGATGAGGACGCACGGTGACGGGTGCTGGCCCGACGTACCGCCGCCCCCTTCGACACCGCCCGCGCGTGCGCCGGCCGGTGTCGACCGGCCGGCGCACGCCGGTTGCCGTCAGATCGCGGCGATCGTCGGCGCGACGGCGGCGGGGTCGGTGATGCCGGCCTTGCCGGTTTCGACGTGCCCCGCGATGCGGCGCACCCAGCCCGCATTGCCCGCGACCGCGAACTGCAGGTCGTACCAGCGGCTGCTGCACGACAGATCCCAGTGCGCCTCGACGCGCTGTCCCGCCGGAATCGTCAGCGTGCGCGGCGCCCCGCCGTACGCGACATCGGTCGCCGTGACCGTGAGCGCGCTGGCGCCGGCATTCGCGATCGTCACGTACACATCGCCGTTGGCGACGTCATAGCACGGCGTGATTTCCGGCTTCGCGCCGGCGTCCGCCGCGGCCGAGCCCGCGAAGCGCCGGAAATAGCCGTTCGGGCCCCACACGCTCACGAGATAGTTGCCGCTCGCGTCGAGCGCCCACGTATCGGTCAGCTGCTTGCCCGCTTCGACCGTATAGCGGCGCGGCATCGCTGTCGGATCGCCCGTATAAACCCAGAAGTGCGCGCCTTGCGTGCCGGTATTCGCAAACGTCAGCGCGTAGCCTTGCGCCTGGAGCTGGCCGGTGACATGCAGTTCGTACGGCAGCGCGCGCGCCGGCCGCGTGCCCGACTCCTGCGCCGTCACGACCTGCTGCGCGGTACTGGCCGGCGCCGTCTGCGACGACGCACGCGAACACTGCAGGTCCGCTTGCGCGACATACGACTGCGTGCTCGGCAAGGTCGGCAACGTGACATCCGACTTCGAGAAGTCGAGCGCCGACGTCAGGTCACCGCAGATCGCGCGGCGCCACGGCGAGATGTTCGTTTCCATCACGCCGAAGCGCTTCTCGATGAATTGCAGCACCGACGTGTGATCGAATACCTGCGAGCAGACGAAGCCGCCCTTCGACCACGGCGACACGACGAACATCGGCACGCGCGGGCCGAGGCCGTACGGCAGGTTGTCGGCCGTATACGTGCCGGTTTGCGTCGACGTCACGTGGTCGTGCCGCTCGAGCGACACGTCGACGGTGCTCATGCCGGAGCCCGGCAGCGTCGGCGCCGACGGCGGCACGACGTGATCGAAGAAGCCGTCGTTCTCGTCGTACATGACCAGCAGGACGGTCTTGCTCCACACCTCGGGATTGGACGTCAGCGCATCGAGAATCGTCGACAGATAGTACGCGCCGTACAGCGGCGTGAACTTCGGATGCTCGGAGTATGCGGCGGGCGGCAACAGCCACGACACCTGCGGCAGCGCGTTCGCCTGCACGTCGGCCTTCAGCTGCGTGATCGGTCGCGTGCTCATCCCGCGCGTCTGCAGCGACGAACCGGCCGGCGCGTTCACGAAGTTGTTGAAGCACGCCAGCATGTTCGTGCCGTAGTTGCCGGTGAAGTTGTCGAACCCGGTGCCCTGCTGGTAGATCTGCCACGAGATGCCGGCCTTCTCCAGCCGCTCCGGGTAGGTCGTCCAGCTGAAGGGCGGCAACTGGATCTTGTCGAACGGGTTGTCGATGTAGTCGGTGTTGTCGAGCAGCGGGCCGCCGCCCGTGCCGAGCGGATCGACCATGCCCGTCATCAGGTACATCCGGTTCGGATGCGTGTTGCCCGGAATCGAGCAGAAATAGTTGTCGCACACGGTGAACGCATCCGCGAGCGCGTAATGGAACGGGATATCGTCGCGGACGTGGTAGCCCATCGTCATGTTGGACTTCTGCACCGCCCATTGATCGGCCCGGCCGTTGTCGATCGCGCCGTGCGTCGTCGCCCACGTATGCGGCAGGCCGCCGATGCACTGTGCGTTCACGCCCGGGTCGGTCGTGTCGTAGCGGAACGGCGCGATCACGCTCGCCGGGTCTTCCTGGCGCGGCTGGAACCACACCGGTTTGCCGTTCGGCAGCGTGACCGGGAAGCGGTCGTTATAGCCGCGCACGCCGCTCAGGTGACCGAGGTAGTGGTCGAACGAGCGGTTCTCCTGCATGAACACGACGATGTGCTCGACATCCTGGATCGTGCCCGTCACGGTATTCGGCTCGATCGCAAGCGCCTTGCGGATCGACTCGGGAAGCAGCGCGGTGGCGGCGGTCGCACCGGCGAGGCCGGCGGAGAACTTCAGAAAATCGCGTCGCGAATGGAGGGCCATGCTGAGTGCTCGTGATTGGATTTCTGGTGGAATCGGCCGGTATCAGGATGCGGGCGAGGAGGCAGGGGCGGTGAAGCCCGGCGGGCAGTGCATCTGCGCGGTGGCGACCGTGCCGCCGCCGCACGCGGCCTTCTGCTGCGCGACGGGCGCAGGGGTTGCAGTCAGGTCGTCGTTGCAGGCGCTAAGGAGTGCGATCAGCGTGAGCAGGCCGGCGACCGCGAAAGGCCGCAGGGCCGACTTTCGCATAACGGTTCTCCGTGGATGGGATGACGTGACGCGGACGCGAGGCCGCGTCGGTCATATCGACGCCGAAATGCTAAGTTTGACGTGTTACACGACAGTGTCGGGCGACAGGGATCGACGTGCATGTGAATGCACGCGTTGGTTGGCAATGAACCGGGCGATGCCCGGCCCTTTTCGAGCGGCTACATCGACCATCGCCCGGTTTCAATCGCCGCCTCCATCATTTTGACGGTGAGCGGACGCTCCAGTATTTTGTCCCTGGCGTCAGCACTAAATGGCGACCTGAATACCGTCATCAAGAATCGACCCAATCCCAGTTTCCGGGACGGGTAATAATAGTCAATGTCGAAATCGGCAATATCAACACCAAACGTTTCCGAAAACCTCCGCATCAACCTCAACATGGCTCTGTCGGAAATTTCAAGATCGATGCAGAGATCCGTGTCCGGGGTAATCTCGAACTCGCCCTGCAATGGCGAATCAGCCTCATCCCGCACCATCTCCATCAGACGAGCAAGGTCAATGTGAATTCCGTATTTATATTTGCTCGCCATCTCGGTCTTTCTCTCGGCTACGTTCATTTGATCATTGCGCGGGACACCGGGCCGCACATCCCGGCGGTTACGCTAACGCAGCCATGTCGAGCATGGGCAGGAACGCGCAGTTGTTGCTCTGGTCGAGCCTGATTTTCCAGACGTCCCGGAAAGCAGCCGCCATCGCACTTCCCCTTTCTGCACAAGAAGAAGCGGCCAGTTCATTTTGGCGAAGCAGTCCGGACGGGGCCGGTTTCGATCTTTGAACAACTGTTGCAACGGGCAAACCGGCTGCGAGGCAGCGCATGTCGAGCGCGCCGGTCACCGGCGAGAATCACGGGATTATTCAAAGATCTCGAAGACGCGACACGCAGATTATTTTTTTGTCTACGCGCAACGAGAACGACAATCACAACACAAGAATGCTGTGTCGTCCCGATGCATGCACATCAGGCATTCGCAACCGGATGTCGTCGGGCCTTTCCTGCCTTGAAGCACGGCCCTGGTCCCGCGCGTGAGAGCCGCCACCGGCCCTCACGCGCCGCACCGCTCAGTCCTCCGCCATCACCAGCAACTGCGCACCGTCCGCGACCTGGTCGCCGACGCCGTACAGCACCTCCGCGACGACACCCGCGCCCGGCGCGCCGATCGTGTGCTCCATCTTCATCGCTTCCATCACGATCAGCGGCGTGCCGGTCTCGACCCTCTGCCCCGGCTCGACCAGCACCGCGATGACCTTGCCGGGCATCGGCGCGGTCAGGCGCCCGCCGCCATGCTCGACATCGCCCGCGTGCGCCAGCACGTTGCGCCATTCGAGCGTCTCGGCCACGCCCTGCGTGAACACGTGGAAACTGTCGCCGTCCGCGTACACGCGGCCGCTGCTGCGCACACCGTCGAGCGTCACGTCGAAGTCGAGCGGCGTTGCGCCGCGCGTCCACGCGAACGGCTGCGCAGCCGCATCGCCGGCGGCAATCCGCGCGCCGCTGCCGTTGTCCTCGTAAGTCGCCGTCAGGTCCGCTTCGCGATCGGGCGCATGCCAGTCGAGCGTGCGGCGATAGCCGCCGTTCAGCCGCCAGTCCGGCAGCGAACCCCACGGCGACGCACCTTCCTGCGCGGCCGCGCTCCGTTCGCGCGCGAACAATGCCGCGCAGGCCAGCGCGAGCGTCGCGCGCGGCAGCGGTTGCGGCGCGAACAGCGCATCGTGGTTGCGCTCGATCAGGCCCGTGTCGAGATCGGCGATCGCGAACGGCTCGCACGCGACGATCCGCTGCAGGAACGCGGCGTTGGTGTGCAGGCCGACCACTTCGCATGCGCGCAGCGCGCGCAGCATCCGGCCGAGCGCTTCCGCGCGATCCGCGCCATGCACGATCAGCTTCGCGATCATCGGATCGTAGAACGGCGTGATCGCATCGCCTTCGCGCACGCCGCTGTCGACGCGCACCGGCGCGCCGATCGCGAACTCGACGCCATGCGGCAGCCGCAGGTGCTTCAGCGTGCCCGTCGACGGCAGGAAGCCGCGCGCCGGATTCTCCGCGTACAGACGCGCCTCGAGCGCATGGCCCTGCACGCGCAGTTCCTCCTGCCTCAGCGGCAGCGGCTCGCCGGACGCGACGCGCAGTTGCCACTCGACGAGATCGAGCCCCGTGACCATCTCGGTGACCGGGTGCTCGACCTGCAGCCGCGTGTTCATCTCCATGAAGTAGAACGCTTCGCCCGTCATGATGAATTCGACGGTGCCCGCACCGACGTAATTCACCGCGCGCGCCGCCGCGACAGCCGCCTCGCCCATCGCGCGACGCACGTCGTCGTGCAGGCCCGGCGCCGGCGCTTCCTCGAGCACCTTCTGGTGACGGCGCTGCACCGAGCAGTCGCGGTCGAACAGGTAGACGGTGTTGCCGTGCGTGTCGCCGAACACCTGCACTTCGACGTGACGCGGGCGCGTCAGGTATTTCTCGATCAGCACGCGGTCGTTGCCGAAGCTGCTCGCCGCCTCGCGCTGGCACGACGCGAGCGCCGCCGGGAAATCGTCGGAGCGCTCGACCACGCGCATCCCCTTGCCGCCGCCGCCCGCGCTCGCCTTCAGCAGCACCGGATAGCCGATCTCGTCGGCCTCGCGATGCAGGTAGCCCGCATCCTGGTCGTCGCCGTGATAGCCGGGCACGAGCGGCACCGCGGCCGCATGCATCAGCGCCTTCGCGGCCGCCTTCGAGCCCATCGCCGCGATCGCGTCGACCGGCGGCCCGATGAATGCGATGCCGGCCGCTTCGCACGCATGCGCGAAATCCTCGTTCTCCGACAGGAAGCCGTAGCCGGGGTGAATGGCCTGCGCGCCCGTGGCGCGCGCGGCCTCGATGATGCGCTCGATGCGCAGGTAGCTGTCCGCGGCCGCCGAGCCGCCGATATGCACGGCTTCGTCGCACGCGGCGACATGCTTCGCGTTCGCGTCCGCGTCGGAATAGACGGCGACGCTCGCGATCCCGAGACGTTTGCACGTCGCGGCGACGCGGCAGGCGATTTCGCCGCGGTTGGCGATCAGAATCTTGTCGAACATGGCTTCGGTGTCGTCCGGAAAGTTATGGGCACGCCATCATTCACGCCACGAAGGCGTGCGCTTTTCGAGGAACGATGCGATCCCTTCGCGCGCTTCCGCGCCTGCGCGGGTCCGCGCGATCCAGTCGGCGGTCTGCTCGATCAGCGTCGCGTCGAGCGGCCGGCCGGCCACGTCCGCGACGAGCCGCTTGCACGCCTGCACCGCGTCGGGGCCGTTCGCGACGAGCGCCGCGGCCAGCTTCGCGACCGTTTCGTCGAGCGCGTCGGCCGGCACCGCGTCGTGAATGAAGCCGAGCGACGCGGCGCGCGTGCTGTCGAACACTTCGGCGGTCGTGAAGTAGCGGCGCGCGGCGCGTTCGCCCATCGCGCGCACCACATACGGCGCGATCGTCGCGGGAATCAAGCCGAGCCGCGCTTCGGACAGGCAGAACTTCACGCCGTCGACCGCGATCGCGATATCGGCCGCCGCGACGAGGCCCACGCCGCCCGCATGCGCGTCGCCGTGCACGCGCGCGATCACCGGCTTGCCGCAGCGGTGGATCGCCTCGAGCATGCGCGCGAGCTTGCGCGCATCCGCGCGGTTCTCGTCGTCCGAGTAACCGGCCATCTTCTTCATCCAGTTCAGGTCCGCGCCCGCGCAGAACGCCGGGCCTTCGGCCGCGAGCACGATCGCGCGCACGCCTTCGTGCGCATCGAGCCACTCGAACGCGGTGGTCAGCTCGGCGATCGTCGTCTCGTTGAACGCGTTGCGCACGTCGGGGCGTGCGAGCGTGACGGTCGCCACGCGGCCGGCTTCGCTTACCTTGATCGTTTCGTATCGCATCGGTGAGTTCTCCCGGCCGTTACATGCGGAACACGCCGAAACGCGTGTCGTCGATCGGTGCGTTCAGCGACGCGGCCAGGCCGAGCCCGAGCACGTCGCGCGTCTGCGCGGGGTCGATCACGCCGTCGTCCCACAAGCGCGCGCTCGCGTAGTACGGATGCCCCTGGCGCTCGTACTGGTCGCGGATCGGCTGCTTGAACGCATCCTCTTCCTCGGCCGACCACGAACCGCCCTTCGCCTCGATGCCGTCGCGACGCACGGTCGCGAGCACCGACGCGGCCTGCTCGCCGCCCATCACCGAGATCCGTGCATTCGGCCACATCCACAGGAAGCGCGGGCCGAACGCGCGGCCGCACATCCCGTAGTTGCCGGCGCCGAACGAGCCGCCGATGATCACCGTGAACTTCGGCACCTTCGCGTTCGACACGGCCGTCACCATCTTCGCGCCATGACGCGCGATGCCTTCGTTCTCGTACTTGCGGCCGACCATGAAGCCCGTGATGTTCTGCAGGAACACGAGCGGAATCTTGCGCTGGCAGCACAGCTCGATGAAATGCGCGCCCTTCACGGCCGATTCGGAGAACAGGATGCCGTTGTTCGCGATGATCCCGACCGGATGGCCCCAGATGTGCGCGAAGCCCGTGACGAGCGTCGTGCCGAAACGCGCCTTGAATTCGTCGAATTCGGAATCGTCGACGATGCGCGCGATCACCTCGCGCACGTCGAACGGCTTGCGCGTATCGACGGGAATCACGCCGTACAGGCTCTTCGCGTCGTAGCGCGGCGGCTTCGGTTCGCGCAGCGCCACCGGCGGCGCGATCTTCGGCGCCAGGTGATCGACGATGTTGCGCGCGATCGACAACGCATGCGGGTCGTTCTGCGCGAGATGGTCGGCCACGCCCGACAGGCGCGTGTGCACGTCGCCGCCGCCGAGATCCTCGGCGCTCACTTCCTCGCCGGTCGCAGCCTTCACGAGCGGCGGGCCGCCGAGGAAAATCGTGCCCTGGTTCTTCACGATGATCGACTCGTCGCTCATCGCCGGCACATACGCACCGCCGGCCGTGCACGACCCCATCACGACCGCGATCTGCGCGATGCCGGCCGCCGACATCGTCGCCTGGTTGAAGAAGATGCGGCCGAAGTGGTCGCGATCGGGGAACACGTCGTCCTGGTTCGGCAGGTTCGCGCCGCCCGAATCGACGAGGTACACGCACGGCAGCCGGTTTTCCGCGGCGATTTCCTGCGCGCGCACGTGCTTCTTCACGGTGATCGGATAGTACGTGCCGCCTTTGACCGTCGCGTCGTTGCACACGATCATGCATTCGCGGCCCGCGATCCGGCCGATGCCGGTGATCACGCCCGCGCCCGGCGCGTCGTCGTTGTACATGCCGTTCGCCGCGAGCTGCGACAGCTCGAGGAACGGCGCACCCGGATCGAGCAATTGCGCGATCCGGTCGCGCGGCAGCAGCTTGCCGCGCGACAGGTGCTTGTCGCGCGCGGCCTGGCCGCCGCCTTGCGCGAGCTGTTCGATCTTCGCGCGCAGGTCGGCGACGACCGCCTCCAGCGCCGCGGCGTTCGCGCGGAATTCTTCCGAACGCGGATTCAGTTTCGATTCGATGATCGGCATCGACGGGGCTCCGTTCGCGTGACGTGGGGCGTTACATCGTTTCCGCGAACAGCTCGCGGCCGATCAGCATCCGGCGGATCTCGCTCGTGCCCGCGCCGATCTCGTACAGCTTCGCATCGCGCCACAGGCGGCCGACCGGGTATTCGTTGATGTAGCCGTTGCCGCCGAGAATCTGGATCGCCTCGCCGGCCATCCACGTGGCCTTCTCGGCCGTGTAGAGAATCACGCCCGCGCAGTCCTTGCGCACCTGGCGCACGTGGTCGCTGCCCGCCGAGTCGAGATGGCGGCCGACCGCGTACAGATACGCGCGGCATGCCTGGAACGTGGTGTACATGTCGGCGACCTTGCCCTGGATCAGCTGGAATTCGCCGATCGACTGGCCGAACTGCTTGCGGTCGTGGATATACGGGACCACCGCGTCGAGACACGCGGCCATGATGCCCGTCGGGCCGCCCGACAGCACCGCGCGCTCGTAGTCGAGGCCGCTCATCAGCACCTTCACGCCGCCGTTGAGCTGGCCGAGGATGTTCTCTTCCGGCACTTCGACGTCCTGGAACACCAGCTCGCCCGTGTGCGACCCGCGCATGCCGAGCTTGTCGAGCTTCTGCGCGACCGAGAAGCCCTTCATCCCCTTCTCGACGATGAACGCGGTGATGCCGCGCGCGTTCGCTTCGACGTCGGTCTTCGCATAGACGACGAGCGTGTCGCAATCGGGGCCGTTGGTGATCCACATCTTCGTGCCGTTCAGCACGTAGCGATCGCCGCGCTTGTCCGCGCGCAGCTTCATGCTGACGACGTCGGAGCCGGCGTTCGGCTCGCTCATCGCGAGCGCGCCGATGTGTTCGCCCGACACGAGCTTCGGCAGGTATTTCTGTTTTTGCGCGTCGGTGCCGTTGCGGTGAATCTGGTTCACGCACAGGTTCGAATGCGCGCCGTACGACAGGCCGATCGACGCCGATGCGCGCGAGATCTCCTCCATCGCGACCATGTGGGCGGTGTAGCCCATGGCCGAGCCGCCGTACTCTTCGGCCACCGTCATCCCGAGCACGCCGAGATCGCCGAACTTCTTCCACAGATCCATCGGAAACTGGTCGGTGCGGTCGACCTCCGCCGCGCGCGGCGTGATTTCCTTCGCCGCAAACGTCGCGACGGCGTCGCGCAGCATCTCGATGTCTTCACCGAGCATGAATTGCACGCCGGGCAGGTTGATCATGTCTCCTCCGTCTCCAGAAAGTGGGTCGCATTCGCCGATTTCTGAGTTTCGCTCAAATCGGATCAATGCGTCGATTCATTAAGCCATTGCAGCGGAAATTTTGCACAGTTTCGCGCCTCGTCCAGCCTGGCGTCAATAGTTTTTTGAGTGACACTCAGATATCATGGCGACATGACAGCCGCTACCGCCGACACCATGACCGCCACCGCCAAAGCCGACCGCGCCGACTCGTCGCGCGCACCCGCCGGGCGCAAATCCCAGCAGCGCGTGCAGGACATTCTGCGCGCCGGCCGGGAAGTGTTCGCCGAAAAGGGTTACGAGCATGCGACGGCCGCCGAGATCGCGCAGCGCGTCGGCGTGTCGGAGGCCACGGTGTTCAGCTACTTCCGCGGCAAGCGCGAGCTGTGCGCGCGCGTGATCGCGGATTGGTATGACGAAATCATTGCCGCGTTCGAGCACGGGATGCCGCTGGAGGCGTCGGTGCAGCAGCAGTTCGCGTTCATCGTGCGCACGCACTTGCGGCTGATGCTGGTGAACGGCACGGGGCTGTGCGCGCTGGTGCTGTCGGAGGGGCGTGCGAAGCAGCATGCGCTGAGCGACGAGCTCACCGCGCTGCAGCGCCGCTATACGGCGCCGCTGATGGACGTGCTCGCACGCGGCCAGGCGGCCGGGCAGGTGCGCCGCGACATGCCGCTGAGCCTGCTGCGCTCGATGGTGTTCGGGCCGATCGAGCACGTGCTGTGGGATGCGATCCTCGGGCACCGCAAGCTCGACACGGAAACGACGGCCACGCAGCTGATCGACATGCTGTGGGCCGCCGTGCAGCCGCCCGCGCCGGAGCAGGCGGCGCTGGTGCGCTTCAGGAATGAAGTCGCGGAAGCGGTGCGGCGCCTGGAAGGGGACGCGTCACGCCCGTGACGCAGGCGCGGGTAGCGCGCCCGCCGCCCTGCCTGCGCCGCCGCGCAGGAGTCAGGAACCGCTACGAATCCTCGCTGACCCGCAGCGGCGCGCGGCTCTGCTCGTTGTTCAGATGCACGAACTTGCGCAACAGGCGTATCAGTTCCTCCGAGTCCTCCTCCCCCATCCCGTCGAACAGGCCGGCACGCAACTCCCTCACCGACGGAATCAGGTGCGTGAGCAGTTCCACGCCGGCCGGCGTCAACAACAGCCGCCGCTGACGCCGCGGCAGCACTTCGCGCACGATCAATCCTTTCGCTTCGAGCCGGACCGCGAGGTCCGCCGTTGTCGACGTGTCGAGCGCCACGCGCTGCGCGAGCGTCACCTGGTCGAGCCCCGGACACTCGTAGAGCATCCGCAGGACCGCGTACTGCACCGGCGTCACGTCCCGGCCCAGCTTCTCGTAAAACATCGCGACCGCGATCTGGTGCGCGCGCCGGATCAGGTGCCCGGGCTCGTCGTACAGATCGAGCGGGAAGGTCGGCGCGTCGGCGGGATTCGTTTTTTCCATGAATGAGTCGATGACATTGGCGGCGCACGCCGGTTGCGTGCACCAACGGGATGGCGCTGCCCCGCGCCATTTCCCGGGAAAACCAGTATACCGCCCGGCTTGCCCGCGCCAATCTCAATGAGTACACTGAATCTCATTCAGTACACGGAATGAAGAGGCGCCGCGCACCGGCGGCGCCGACCTGAAGGAGACGACGAACGTGTTTCTCAAGAACGCTTGGTATGTGGCGTGCACACCCGACGAAATCGACGGCAAGCCGTTGGGCCGCAAGATTTGCAACGAATCGCTGGTGTTTTACCGCGCGGCCGACGGCCAGGTGGCCGCGCTCGAGGACTTCTGCCCGCACCGCGGCGCCCCGCTGTCGCTCGGGTTCGTGCGCGACGGCGTGCTCGTGTGCGGCTATCACGGGCTCGAAATGGGTTGCAACGGCAAGACGGCCGGCATGCCGGGCCAGCGCGTCGGCGGGTTTCCGCCGATTCGCCGCTTTCCGGTGGTCGAGCGATACGGATTCATCTGGGTGTGGCCCGGCGACGCGTCCGAAGCCGATCCCGCGAAACTGCCCGCGCTGGCCTGGGCGGAAGACCCGGCCTGGGCGCACGGCGGCGGCCTGTATCACATCCGCTGCGACTACCGGCTGATGATCGACAACCTGATGGACCTCACGCACGAGACTTACGTGCATGCATCGAGCATCGGCCAGAAGGAAATCGACGAAGCGCCGCCGAAGACGACCAGCCACGGCGATGAAGTCGTCACGAGCCGTTTCATGGAGAACGTGATGCCGCCGCCGTTCTGGCAGATGGCGTTGCGCGGCAACGGCCTCGCCGACGACGTGCCGGTCGATCGCTGGCAGATCTGCCGCTTCACGCCGCCGAGCCACGTGATGATCGAAGTCGGCGTCGCGCATGCCGGCCGCGGCGGCTACGACGCGCCGGCCGACCTGAAGGCGTCGTCGATCGTCGTCGACTTCATCACGCCCGAGACCGACACGTCGATCTGGTACTTCTGGGGGATGGCGCGCAACTTCCGGCCCGACGATCCCGCGCTGACCGCCGAGATCCGCGACGGCCAGGGCAAGATCTTCGCCGAGGATCTCGAGATGCTCGAGCGCCAGCAGCTCAACCTCGAGAAGTGGCCCGATCGCACGCTGCTGAAGCTCAACATCGACGCCGGCGGCGTGCTGTCGCGCAAGGTGATCGACCGGCTGCTCGCCGACGAACGCGCAGCGGGCGCACAGCGGCCCGTGATTCCGGTCGTGCCGGTGAAGGAGGCGTCATGAGCGCCGCGACGTTGACGGTCAGGGTCGCCCGCAAGTGGCAGGAAGCGCGCGACATCTGCGGATTCGAATTCGTCAGCGATGACGGCTCGCCGCTGCCGCGCTTCGACGCGGGCGCCCATATCGACGTCCATTTGCCGGGCGGGCTCGTGCGCCAGTATTCGCTGTGCAATCACCCCGAGCACGGCGACCGCTATCAGATCGCGGTGCTGCGCGACGCCGACGGCCGCGGCGGCTCGCGTGCCATTCACGACGAAGTCCGGCAGGGCGATACCGTGAAGATCGGGATGCCGCGCAACCACTTCCCGCTCGCACCGAACGTGCCGCATCACCTGCTGCTCGCGGGCGGGATCGGCGTCACGCCGATTCTGTGCATGGCGGAACGGCTGTTCTCGTCCGGCATCGCGTTCGACCTGCATTACTGCGCGCGCTCGACCGATCGCATGGCGTTCGTCGAACGGATCAACGCCGCCGGGTTCCACGATCGCGCCCGCTTCCACGTCGACGACGGCGCCCCCGCACAACGCTTCGACCTCGCCGCCGTGCTCGCCGCGGCGCCGGACGGCACGCATCTGTATGTCTGCGGCCCGCGCGGCTTCATGGATGCGGTGCTGGCCGAAGCCCGCGCACGCAACTGGGCCGACGAGCGGCTGCACTACGAATTCTTCGGCGGCGCAGTCGAATCGTCCGACACCGATCGCGCGTTCCAGGTTCGCATCGCGAGCAGCGGCCAGGTGATCGACGTGCCGAGCGCCTGCACCGTCGTCGCGGCACTGGCCGCGAACGGCGTCGACGTGCTGACATCGTGCGAGCAAGGCGTATGCGGCACGTGCATGACGCGCGTGCTGCAAGGCGAGCCCGATCATCGCGATTCGTATCTGACCGACGACGAAAAAGCAGCCGGCGACCAGTTCATGCCCTGCTGCTCGCGATCCAGAACCGACATGCTGGTACTCGACCTGTAGACCGGCCGCGCGACACGCGGCGGCACAACACGATATTGGAGACGATCAATGGAACAACACGCCGGATCCCCCATCAACACTACTCAATTCCCGGTCGACCGATGGTGGGTCGCGGCCCTGTCATCCGAACTGACGGATACACCCGTCGCGCGCACGCTGCTCGGCCGCCCGGTCGTGCTGTTCCGGCTGCCGTCCGGCGACATCGGCGCGCTGGAGGATCGCTGCTGCCACAAGTCCCTGCCGCTGTCGTGCGGGTCGCTCGAACCGCGCGGCCTGCGCTGCGGCTATCACGGCCTGCTGTTCAACCGTGACGGCGCCTGTGTCGAGATTCCCGGCCAGGACCGGATTCCTGCAAAGGCATGCGTATCGTCCTACCCGGTGCAAGAGCAGGACGCCATCGTGTGGATCTGGATCGGTGCCGATCCGCACGCCCAACCCACCTGCGCGCCGCCGCGCTATGCGTTCCACGCGGATCCGCACTATCGCTTCGGCGGCGGCCGTTACCACTACGACGCGCCGTACCAGCTCATTCACGACAACCTGATGGACCTGAGCCATCTCGGCTATGTCCACCTGAAAACGATCGGCGGCAACGCGCCGCTGCACATGGGCGCGGACACCCGCGTCAGCAGCGACGGCGATACGGTGTCGCTGATCCGCCGGATGCCGGATTCCGAACCGCCGCCGACCTACACGGCCGCATGGCCGTTCGCGGGCCGCGTCGATCGCTGGCAGGAAATCGAATTCCACGTGTCGCATATCCGGATCTGGACCGGCGCGATGGACGCCGGCACCGGCGACCTGCTCGATCCGTCGCGCGGCGGCTTCCACATGCGCGGCTTTCACGGCATCACGCCCGAAACCGACGCGACGACGCACTACTTCTGGACCGTCGCGACCAATCCACAACACGACGTCGAGCGTGTCGCGCAAACGGTCATCGAGCAATCCGCCGCGACGTTCGACGAGGACAAGACCGTGATCGAAGCGCAATACCGGAACCAGCTGCGGTTTCCGGGCGGCCGGCAGATCGACATCCACGTCGACGCGGGCCCCAATCGCGCGCGGCGCGTGATCGAGCGCCTGCTGCTGCAAACCGAACCCGCGTAAGCGTCGCACCGGCGCGCGCACAAGCGGGCAACGGCCACGGACAGCCTCGGGCGCCGCGGCCGCCCATCCATCCTCAACCCCGTTCAATACCGCCGGCTTCGATTCAATTCCATTTAATTAGTCATACTATTTTAATAAAGGGTCTTTGACGTGAGTGCAAATATCCGCAATACGATTGACGTGTCCCCCATGAGTGCGTTTCAGACAATGGCGGTGACGGCCTGCGTCGTGCTGAACATGCTCGACGGTTTCGACGTGCTGGCCATCGCGTTTGCCGCGCCGCATCTGGCGGCGGAGTGGAAACTGAGCGGCAAGGAAATCGGCCTGCTGCTCAGTGCCGGCCTCGCCGGCATGGGCATCGGCTCGGTGCTGATCGCCCCGCTCGCCGACCGCGTCGGCCGCCGCCGGATCATCCTGCTCTGCCTCGTCGTGATCTCGACCGGGATGCTCGCCTGCGCGGCCACGCACAGCACGCTGCAGCTCGCCGTCGCGCGCGCCTACACGGGGCTCGGCATCGGCGGGATGCTCGCGAGCCTGACGGTCATCAGCGGCGAGTACGCATCGAACAAATGGCGCAGCGCCGCGATCGGCATGCAGTCGACCGGCTATGCGATCGGCGCCACCGCGGGCGGCGTCGCGGCGGGCTACCTGCTGTCGACGTGGGGATGGCGCAGCGTGTTCGCGTTCGGCGGCATCCTGACCTTGCTGTCGATCCCGATGGTGCTCGCGCTGCTGCCGGAATCGCTCGACTTCCTGCTCGCGAAACGCCCGGACGACGCGCTCCGGAAAATCAACCGCATCCTCGCCAGAATGAAGCGCACGCCGATCGACGTGCTGCCGGCCGTTGCCTCGTCCGCCGACGCCGGCGCGCCCGCGTCGAGCTGGACGGCGGTGCTGCGGCCGCCGCTCACGCGCCGCACGATCGCGCTGTGGATCGCGTTCTTTCTCGTGATGGGCAGCTTCTATTTCGTCGTGAGCTGGACCCCGAAGCTGCTGGTCCAGGCCGGGTTGTCGGCGTCGCAGGGCGTGACCGGCGGCGTGCTGCTCAATCTCGGCGGCATCGCGGGCGCGTCGCTGTTCAGCCTGCTGTCGACCCGCGTCGGCCTGCGCAACCTGCTCGGCGCCACGCTGCTGCTGGGCGGCGCATTGATGGTCGTGTTCGGCGCGAACACCGGCTCGCTCGGCATCGGGTTGACGGTCGGGGTGTTTCTCGGCGCCGTCATCAACGCCTGTGTGGCCGGCATGTATGCGCTGTCGCCGACGCCCTATCCCGCCGAAATCCGCACCACCGGCATCGGCCTCGCGGTCGGCATCGGCCGCCTCGGCGCGATTCTGTCGCCGATGACGGTCGGCGCATTGCTGGACGACGGCTGGTCGGTGTCGCATCTCTATCTCGCGTTCCTCGTGCCGATGGCCGGTGCGGCGATCGCCGTCGCCGTGGCCGGCGGGCCTGCCCGGGCACTGCGCGGGCAACGCGATCCGGCCCTGTCGTAACGCACGACGACCGCGGTTTCGCCGACACCGGTCGGCACTCCGGACATCACCGGACGACTCGATAAAAATTGATAAGCATCACTACATACTGTTTGGAGACAGCAATGAAAAAGAAACTGGGCGTCGCATTCGCGACGGCGCTGACGCTGGCCCTCGCCGGCCCGGCTTGCGCACAAAGCAGCGTCACGCTGTACGGGATCGTCGACACCGGCGTGTCCTACTACAACAACGCCGCACACGGCGGGTCGTTCACCGGAATGCCGACGCTGACCGGCGAAGTGCCGTCGCGCTGGGGCCTGAGGGGCACGGAGGATCTCGGCGGCGGCTACCAGGCCTTCTTCGTGCTCGAGAACGGCTTCCAGCCCGGCACCGGTGCGCTGAACTACGGCGGGCGTCTGTTCGGGCGGCAGGCCAACGTCGGCGTGAACAGTCCGTTCGGCACGCTGACCCTCGGCCGCCAGATGAACATGTCGATGATCGTACTGACCAATGCCGACGTGATCGGCCCGTCGATTCACTCGATGGCGGATTTCGACTCGTACCTGCCGAATGCGCGCAGCGACAATGCGATCGGCTACAAGGGCACGTTCCACGGCGTGACCCTCGGCGCGACCTACAGCTTCGGCCGCGACGCGGCCGGGCCGGCAGGACCGTCGGCCACGGGCTGCGCGGGCCAGGTGGCGGGCGACATCGTCGCATGCCGCCAATACACGGCGATGATCGCGTATGACGCGAGCAATTTCGGGCTCGCCGCGTCGCACGACGTGATGCGCGGCGGCGCCGGCGCGCTCGCGCCGCTGAACAATCCGGCCTACACCGACACGCGCGACATCGTCGCCGGCTACGTGAAGATCGGCCCCGCGAAACTGGGCGCCGGGTGGATCCGCCGCAACCTCGCGGCGGCCGAGCACCTGCAGGCCGACATCGTGTTCGCCGGCGGCACCTATTACGCGACGCCGTACCTTTCGCTCGACCTCCAGGGCGTGCGCTACCTGCAGCGCCGCGAAAGCGCCGACGGCGGCTCGAACGCCACGCTGCTCGTCGGCCGCGCGAACTACTTCCTGTCGAAGCGGACGACCGTCTACACGTCGGTGGGCTACATGTTCAACAGCGCGCTGGCCGCGAACGCGGTCGCCGCCGGCGGGACGGTCGGCACCGGGATGAATCAGCTCGGCGTGATGGCCGGCATCCAGCAGAAGTTCTGAGCGCCGGCCACGGCGCTACGTCAATCGGCGAGCCGGCAATGCGCGAGCTTCAACCCCGGCAGCACCGGCGCGTCGATATAGCCTTCGTTCACGCAACTGAAGCGGAAATTCGCGGATGCCGTGAACGGCTTGATCTCGCCGCCGGGGAATTTCGGTTTCAGCGCATCCTGGTCGGCCACGTCGAAGTGCGTGTCGAACTGCTCGCCGTCGGTCGTCAACGCACCGAAGTACGTGCCGCCCGGATCGCTGCCCATCCGGATCACCGCGCCGACGAACGCGAGGCGCTTGCCGTCGTATTTCGTCTTCGCGGTGCTCATGTCCTGCGTGTAGGCCTCGATCACGGTGCCGTAGTGCGCGTCGATCGCGGGCTCGGCCGCCGGCGCGGCATGAACGGTCTGCTGAACGCCGGCCAGCATCGCACATGCCGCGAGCGCGGCCGCCGCAAACGGCGCGGAAATCTTTTTCATGGGTGGTCTCCCGTCAAACGTGGTGGTTGAAATGATTGAAGGCGACACTGCGCCGGCTGCCCGACGCAGCGCGCAATGCACGCGCACGCGTTTTAATCGTTCGAATCGTGGAACACGGCTGCGATCACTTCACCACCCGCATGGTCGGCTGCGGTGCGCGGCGTCGCGCTGCACGCGACGTGACAGGTAGATGACATGGTGCGGCCCCCGGCTCTCGTTGAATTTCACTGCTTCTGATTTTGGGCGCTACGGTAGCAGACGGCCGCCGCCCCGGCAATCGCGGCACGCATTCCGGATCCGTCTTATTACAATTGCAAATGATTCTCATTACATATATCATGCGCACCCTGCCGTGGCGAAGCCGCTGCGGCCCGCGACCCGATTCTTAGCACTCCGTCACTCACCGATTCATGCCATCCCGTCGACTGCCCCGCCGCGCCCGGACCTTGCGTCCGTGGCGCACAAGCCTGCCTGCCCTGATCACCCTTTGCGTCGCAAGCGGCGCGCATGCGGCCGCGGACGATCGCGCGCCGGCCGCCCCTGCCGCGGCGGCGTCGTCGCCCATGCCCGCGGTGCCGCCCATCGAGCGCGAACTGCCGGCGATCAGCGTCAGCGCATCGGCGACCGCCGATCCGACCGTCGGCTATCAGCCGCGCACCAGCAGCGTCGCCGGCGGCGACGACCGGGCGATCAAGGACATTCCGCAATCGGTCGCGGTGGTCAGCAGCAGCGTGATGCAGGATCAGCAGGCGCGCTCGCTCGACGACGTGCTCGGCAACATCAGCGGCGTCACGCAGACCAACACGCTCGGCGGCACGCGCGACGCGTTCATCAAGCGCGGCTTCGGCTCGAACAATGACGGCTCCGTACTCGTCGACGGCGTGCGCACGCCGGTGCTGCACAGCTATCTCGCGACGATCGACCGCGTCGAAGTGCTGAAGGGCCCGGCATCGCTGCTGTACGGGATGCAGGATCCGGGCGGCGTGATCAATCTCGTCACGCGCAAGCCGGAAGACACGTTCGGCGGCTCGATCTCGGCGTCGCGCACGAGCCACGGCGGCAGCAGCGCGCAGTTCGACCTGACGGGCCCGCTCGGCAAGCCGGGCCAGGTCGCGGGCGGCACGCTCGCGTTCCGGCTCACCGGCGAATACGACACGAGCCGCTACTGGCGCAGCTTCGGCCGCGAACGCGACGCGCTGATCGCACCCGCGCTGTCGTGGCACGACGCGAACACGTCGATCGACGTCAGCTACCAGTACGTCGACTACACGACGCCGTTCGATCGCGGCACCGCGCTCGTGAACGGCCGCCCCGACGACGCACTGCGCTATCGCCGCTACGAGGAAGCGTGGGCGCAAAGCAGCGGGATCCAGGAAACGCTGCGCGCCCGCATCGAGCACCGCTTCTCCGACGCATGGCGCGTGCGCGCGACCTACGGCTGGGGCCGCGACCGCTACGCCCAAAACATCACCCGCGCGACCGCGTTCAACAGCACGACCGGTGCGATGACACGCTCGGCCGATGCGAACCTCGGGCGCAACGACTCCGACCAGATCGCGACGCTCGGCCTGCTCGGCAACCTGACGCTCGCGGGGATGAACCACGCGCTGTACGTCGGCGGCGAATACGAACGACAGCGCAGCTTCCGCGGCGACACGATCCGCGGCACCGCGACGAAGGGTTTCGACCTCTACGATCCCGTCTACGGCCTGCTCGCACCGGGCGGCACGGTGAGTGCGAAACAAAGCGATTCGCTGTCGAAGGTGCACTCGTACTCGATGATCGTGCAGGACTCGGTGAAGCTCACCGACCGGCTGACCGCGGTCGCCGGGCTGCGCTGGGAAGACTGGCAGCAGGAATCGGGGATGGGCCGGCCGTTCGTGTTCGCCGACCGCTCGCACGGCAACGTGTGGCTGCCGCAGTTCGGGCTCGCGTATGCGCTCACGCCGTCGCTGACCGCGTATGCGAACGTGAGCCGCTCGTTCAAGCCGAACGTCGCGTCGAATGTCACGTCGCCGCTCGCGCCGGAATTCGGCCGCGTGCTGGAAGCCGGCCTGAAGTTCAGCCTGAAGCCCGGCATCACCGGCACGCTCGCCGCGTACCAGATCGACAAGCGCAACGTCGCGGTCACGGTGGGCGACATCACGTCGACGATCGGCACCGCGCGCTCGCGCGGGATCGAACTCGACGTCGCCGGGCAGATCACGCGCCACCTGAGCCTGATCGGCAGCTATGCGTACACGAACGCGAACGACCGCGACAGCAACACGTCGCTCGTCAACGTCGCGCGCCACACCGGCAGCCTGTTCGCGGTGTACGACACGGCGATTGCGAACCTGCCCGGACGCTGGCGCTTCGGCGGCGGTGCACGGCTGGTCGGCGCGCGGCCCGGCGATACCGCGAACAGCTTCACGCTGCCCGGCTACGTGACCGTCGATGCGTTCGCGGCGTACGAAACGACGATCGGCAAGTTCCCGACGCGCATCCAGCTCAACGTGAAGAACCTGCTCGACAAGACCTACTATCCGTCGAGCAACAGCAACCTGATCGTCGCGGTCGGCGAGCCGCGGCTCGTCACGCTGACGACGACGGTGTCGTTCTGAGCGCCCGCCACACGGTGAAGCGGCGCGGCGGATCTCACTGATCCGCCGCGCGGCCCCGCAAGGCTATTCCGCGGTGGCGGGACAGACCCGGTAGAACACGATACTGCACAACAACAACGCACCGGCCAGGATGGTCATGCCGATCCGCAGGCCCGCGTAACCGATGATCATGGCACCCAGGATGCCGGACAGGCTTCCGCATGCGTTGATCAGCGCGAAGCCGGCCGCCGCCGCCGGGCCGGACAGCACGCGTCCGGGCAACGTCCAGTAGATCGGCATCAGCGACAGGATGCCCGACGTCGCGACGGTCAGCATCACCAGCGCGAGCCAGAAGTTGTCGTGCGCCGCCGTCGCGACGAACAGGCCGATCGCGGCCAGCGCGACGGGCACCACGCCGTGCCGGCGCAGCCGCCCGGAGCGCTCGGCACGCCGCGCGTTCACGTACATGCAGATCGCGGCGACGCCGAACGGGATGGCCGTCAGCAGCCCGACGTCCAGGCTGTTCGCGACGCCCGCGTCGTGGAACAGCGTCGGCATCCAGAACGTGAGGCCGTAGAACCCGGTGTTGAACAGGATCATCACGACGATCAGCGCATAGATCTTCGGCGAGCGGAACGCATCGGCCACGCGGTGCGACTTGAAGGCCGCCTCCTTCGCGACGTTCGCCTCGATGACCTGCTTCTCGCGCGGGCTCAGCCAGTCCACGTCGGCCGGCTTGTTCCGCAGCAGCATCAGGATCACCACGCCCAGCACCACCGACGGCAGCCCTTCGAGCAGGAACAGCCACTGCCAGCCGTGGATGCCGGCCACGCCGTTCATCGTCTCCATGATCGCGCCGGAGAGCGGCGCACCGAACACGACGGCGATCGGCAACGCCATCAGGAACAGCGAGTACATGCCGCTTTGACGCCGGGCCGGCAGCCACGTGTTGGTGTAGTACATCACGCCCGGGACGAAACCGGCCTCGCATACGCCGAGCAGGAACCGCAGCGAGTAGAACGCCGCCGCGTTCCGCGAGAACACCATCAGGATCGACACGATGCCCCAGGTGACCATGATCCGGGCGATCCATGCCCGCGCGCCGACCCGCCGCAGGATCAAGTTGCTAGGAATCTCGAACAGCATGTAGCCCCAGAAGAACACGCTCGCGCCGAGTGCAAACGACGCATTCGTCAGGCCGAAATCGGCCGCCATCTGCAACTTCGCGAAACCGATGTTGACGCGGTCCAGATAGGACATGATGAAACCGAGGAAGAACAGCGGGACGATCCTCAGTATCACCTTGCGGTACAACGCGTCTTCGTTCCGTGCCTCGATGCCTGCGTCGAGCGCAAGCGCGACATTCGCCGTCATGGTCAGTTCTCCCGATGAAAACACGCGTCTATGCAGCGATGGACCAGCCTGCACGTTCGTGCCGGCCGCCTTCCCGTCAGGCGTGCGGCGTCGCCCGCCGCTCCGCGAGCGCGAGCACGTCGGCCCAGATCCCGTCGTCGACGACGATGCCGTCGCGCCGCTGCGCGATCCGCGTGCGCAGCGCGCTCTGCCCCGGATAGAGCACTTCGCGGCTGTCTTCGGCAAGCTCGGACGTATTCACGTAGTCCGCCACGCCGTCGGCGACGTGGTTCGTGAATGCCTCGCCGCCGAGCTTGCGCGGGTCGATCACGATGAAGACCTGCGAGCAGCCGGTACAGCTTCCCTGCTGGATCGCGTCAATCCCGTTCGTCGCGAGCCCTTCGGACAGCACTGCCGCGAGCACGTCGAGCATGATCGCGAAGCCCGAGCCCTTCCAGTAGCCCATCGGCAAGATGCGCATCGACGCTTCGATCGGGCCGGGCTCGGCGGTCAGCTTCCCGTCGCTGTCGAAGCCGGCGGGAAACGGCATGTTCCTGCCCTTGAGGCGGGTGGCCTGCAGCTTGCCGTACGAGTACTGCGACATCGCCATGTCGAGCACGATATGGCCCTGTGCCCGCGGCACCGCCATCACGAACGGGTTGTTGCCGACGCGCGTGTTCTTGCCGCCCCAGCCGGGCATGCATGCTTCGGTGTTGGTCCAGCAGATCGCGATGTAGCCGCGCTCGGCCGCGTACCACCCGTAGGTGCCGCCCCGCATCCAGTGGGTCGCGTTGCGCATCGCGACGATGCCGACGCCTTGCGCGTCGGCAATCTCGATCGCGCGGTCGGTCGCGGACAGCGCGTTGAGAATGCCGGGGCCGCGATGGCCGTCGCACACCTCGATCGCACCGAATTGCTTGACGCACTCACGCGCGCCGTCGACGTTCACCCACCCCTTGTCGAGATAGTCGACGAAGCGCGCCACGCGATTGATGCCGTGCGAATTGACGCCGTCACAGGTCGATTCGGTATGCACCCGCGCACAGATGCCGGCGTCGCGTTCGCGCATCCCGGCGTTCACGAGCGCCGCGTGGATCGCGCGCTGCATTTCCTCGAAAGCAATCCGGGTCACGATGCCTGTCTCCTGATGTTGGATATCGTTGTGTTCGATCCCGTTGCTGCCGTCGAATCGGCGCGCGGGATTCGCGCCGCTCCGGCTCACCGCGACGCACGATCGCATCGTGCGGCCGGCGCGGCGCGACACGCCCCGGCCGTCGACGCGAACCGGTATCAGCCGCCCCCGAAATCGAGCAGGATCTTGCAGCTTTCCGCGGGATTGCACTCGGCCATCTCGAACGCGTGCGCGACGTCGCGAAAGCCGACCTTGTGCGTGACGATGTGCTCGGGTTCGATCAACCCGCGGCTGATCCAGTCGATGACCTGCGGGAACATCGCGCAATTGAGCCGCGAAGCGGCCAGCGTCAGTTCCTTCTTCGTCAGCTCCGCCTGCACGATCGCCGACGGCTCAGACGAAAACCCGAGCACGCCGATCCGGCCGGCCGGCGCGGCGAGCCTCACGGCTTCCTCGAGAATCGACGGATGGCACACCGCATCGAAAATCAGCGTCGGGCCGCCGTCGACGCCCCGCTGTTCCAGCGCGTCGGGCAGCGACTCGACGCTCGTGTTGATGATCTCGTCCGGCGCCGCGCCGCACTTGCGCGCGAGCTGCAGCCGTGCGTCGAGCCGGTCGGTGATGAACGCACGAATGCCGTACACGCGCTTGAGCACCTGCAGGATCGTCAGCCCGACGGTGCCGGCGCCGTAGATCAGCGCGACGTCGCCCGGCAGCACGCCGGTGCGCGACGTCGCGTTCGCGGCCACCGCGAACGGCTCGACGATCGCCGCGCAAGTATCGGCGATCGCTTCCGGAATCCGGTACGCATTGCCGGCCGGCACGCACGTGTACTGGCTGAAGCCGCCGTCGCGATGCACGCCGAGCACGGTCAGGTGCCGGCACACGTTGCGCCGGCCGATCGTGCACGCGTGACACTGCCCGCAGCTGATCACCGGATCGACCGCGACGGTCTCGCCGAGCCACGCGGCGTCGACGCCCGCGCCCACCGACTCGATCGTGCCGACGAATTCGTGGCCGATGATGCGCGGGTACGACACGAACGGATTCTTGCCGTGAAAGATATGCAGGTCCGACCCGCAGATGCCCGCATAGCGCACCTTCACGCGCACTTCGCCGGCGGCGGGCGCGGGCAGCGGCACTTCGCGCACGCTCATGCTGTTCGGACGATCGACAACGACGCTCAACATTTCGGTTCTCTCCTTCGGATCTTCGCGGCTC
Source organism: Burkholderia sp. JKS000303 (assembly GCF_002563755.1). Lineage (NCBI taxonomy): Bacteria > Pseudomonadati > Pseudomonadota > Betaproteobacteria > Burkholderiales > Burkholderiaceae > Burkholderia > Burkholderia sp. JKS000303. Next base: position 2,683,251 of record NZ_PDBZ01000001.1, on the reverse strand, counting down.
ACCAGTTCCACATCGAACCGTCGCGCAGCCGGGCGACCGGCAGGTACGCGCGCTCGTACGGATATTTCGCGGCCAGCGTCTCGTCGATGTCGACGCCGAGGCCCGGCACGTCGTCCATCACCAGATAGCCGTCCTCGAAGCGGTAGTTGTGCGGAAACACTTCATCGGTCAGCGGGCTGTGCGGCATCAGTTCCTGGATGCCGAAGTTCGGCGCCCATAGCCCGAAGTTCACGGCCGCCGCCATGCAGACGGGCGACAGGTCGGTCGCGCCGTGGAAACCCGTGCGCACCTGGTACATCGCCGCGTAGTCGGCAATGCGCCGCACGTGCGTGATGCCGCCCGCGTGCACGATGGTCGAGCGGATGTAGTCGATCAGTTGGTCGCGGATCAGGTCCTTGCAATCCCAGATCGAGTTGAACACCTCGCCGACCGCGAGCGGCGTCGTCGTGTGCTGGCGGATCAGCCGGAACGCGTCCTGGTTCTCCGCGGGCGTCGCATCCTCGAGCCAGAACAGCCGATGCGGCTCGAGATCGCGGCCGAGCCGTGCGGCCTCGATCGGTGTGAGCCGGTGATGCGCGTCGTGCAGCAGGTGCGGCGCATCGCCGACCGCGTCACGCACCTTGCGAAACAGTTCCGGCGTGTGGCGCAGGTAGAGCGCGGTATCCCACGGCTCCTCGGGCGGCAGCCCCTTCTCGGCCGGCTCGTACGCGCCGGCCGTCTTGCCGACGCCGTACACCTTGTCGAGCCCCGGCACGCCGGACTGCACGCGAATCGCGCGGTAGCCGGCCTCGATATGCTCGCGCACCGCGTCGACGGCTTCGTCGTGATCGCGCCCGTTCGCGTGGCCGTACACCATCAGGCCGTCGCGGCTCTTGCCGCCGAGCAGCTGATAGACGGGCATGCCCGCCAGCTTGCCCAGGATGTCCCACAGCGCCATGTCGATCGCGGCGATCGCCGTCATCGTCACGGGCCCGCGCCGCCAGTACGCGCCGCGATACAGGTATTGCCAGATGTCCTCGATGTTGCGCGGGTCGCGGCCGACGAGGCACGGAAACACGTGGTCTTCCAGATAGGCGCGCACCGCGAGCTCGCGCCCGTTGAGCGTCGCGTCGCCGAGGCCGTAGACGCCTTCGTCGGTCACGATCTTCACCGTCACGAAGTTCCGGCCCGGACACGTGACGATGGTCTGCAAACGTTCGATTTTCACTGCGCTCCTCCAGCGGGCGTTTCAGTCGACAAAGTAATGCGGCGCGCGGCTGCGCACTTCCGGCAGATGCGAGCCGATCCGGTCGACGTGCGTCGCGACCGACGCGCCAAGCAGCGCCATGTTGCGCGACGCGATGTGCGCGAGGATCTGCTCGTGCTCCTGCAGCGCGCGGCGTGCGTGATCCTCGACGCGATCGAGCAGCAGCCAGCGCACGCGGTCGAACTGGCGCTTCATCGGCTGCAGCATTTCCCACACGTGCGGCCGGCCCGCGAACGCGAACATCCGGCCGTGCATCGCTTCGTCGAGATCGAAGAACGCCTCGACGTCGCCGGCGGCCACCGCGTCGCGCTGCGCATCGATGATTCGCGACAGCTCCGCGATCTGCGCCGGCGTGATCTTCTGCGCGAGCTCGACGTGGTTCGCGCATTCGAGCGTGCTGCGCGCGAACCGCCCTTCCTCGAGGATCGACACCGGAATCGGCGCGACCAGCGTGCCGACCTTCCGGATGATCTGCACGAGCCGCTCGTCGGCGAGCTGCGCGAACGCCTCGCGCACCGGCGTGCGGCTGACCTTGATCGTCGTGGAGATCACCGCCTCCGACAGCGCGGTGCGTGGCGGCAGCGCGCCGCGCACGATCGCGTGGCGCAGCAGCGCATGCACCTGCTCCGTATATGACCGGCTCTCGTCCAGCGAGAACCCCTGCAACGCCGTCACGACGACGTCCTCTTCTTCCAGTGCTGCCGTTTCGCTCATGGTGATGGCTTGATCCAGCTCGATATCGATAACTACCATGGTACAGAAGCGATCCATTTCAGGCGATCTAGCGTTTACACCGATAAATTTGCAAATAAACTCGAAATAACCTGCACGGACTTCACGATCTACCATGGTACACATCCATTCCGACCGTCATGTCATCCGCCCCCGATTTCCTGCGCACCGCGCCGTCCGGCACGCGCCGCCCCCGTTATGACCGGCACGCGGTCCGCACGGGCATCGTCCATCTCGGCCTCGGCGCGTTTCACCGCGCGCACCAGGCGCTCCATACGGAGACGGTGCTCGAACAGGGCGACCTGCGCTGGGGGATCGTGGGCGTCGAGCTGCGGCGGCGCCACATGGTCGACCTGCTCGCCGCGCAGGATCATCTGTACACGGTGACCGAACGCGATGGCGACGGCGCACGCACGCGCATCGTCGGCGCGGTGCACGGCGCGCTGTTCGCGCCCGAATCGCTGCCCGCGCTGCTGGCGCTGATCGCCGATCCGGCCGTGTCGATCGTCAGCCTGACCGTGACGGAGAAAGGTTATTGCCGCCGCCCCGGCGGCGGTCTCGATCTCGACGATCCCGCGCTCAAGCAGGATCTCGCGACGCCCGACGCGCCGCGCACCGCGCTCGGCGTGATCGCCGCCGGCCTGCGGCTGCGGCCCGCGCAGGCGCCGCTGAGCATCGTCTGCTGCGACAACATGACGTCGAACGGCGACACGCTGCGCGCGCTGCTGATCGATTACGCGGAACACGTCGACGGCGCGCTCGCGCGGCGCATCCGGGACGACGTCGCATTCCCGAACAGCATGGTCGACCGGATCGTGCCGGCCGCCACACCCGAATCGCTCGACTGGGCGCAAGCGCATCTCGGTGCGCGCGACGCGGCCGCGATCGTCTGCGAGCCGTTCTCGCAATGGGTGATCGAGGATCGCTTCGCCGGGCCGCGCCCGCGCTGGGAAGACGCCGGCGCGCACCTCGTCGCCGACGTGCGGCCGTACGAAACGATGAAGCTGCGGTTGCTGAACGGCTCGCACTCGGCGATCGCGTATGCGGGGCAGTTGCGCTCACGCGCGACCGTGTCCGATGCGATGGCCGATCCAGCCATCGCGGCGCTCGTCGACGGCGTGATGACGCGCGACCTGCTCGCGACCGTCGACGTGCCGCCGGGTTACGACGCGCACGGCTATTGCGCGACGCTCGTGCAGCGCTTTCGCAATCCGACGCTCGCGCACCGCACCGAACAGATCGCGATGGACGGCACGCAGAAGGTGCCGCTGCGCTGGCTGCCCGCGCTCCGCGAAAGTGCGCCGGCCGGCGTCGAACGGCCGTATCTGGAACGCGCGCTGGCGCTCTGGCTGCACTACCTCGCCACCGCGCGCGACGAAGCGGGCCGCGCACTCACGATCAGCGATCCGGGCGCGGCCGCGCTCGGCGCGACGGTGTCGGCGGCCGGCGATGCCGCCGGCGCGGTTCGGGCCGCGCTCGGCAGCGCCATGCTCGCCGGTGACGTGGCGTGGCCCGACGCGCTGATCGAGCGTGTCGGTACGCATCTGGCGACGCTGCGCGCGCACGGCACCGACGCACTGCTCGCGCCGCTGTACACGCGCTGAACGACTACCCGCCCGGTTCGTCGCCGCCGCACGAACCGCGCGATGCCCTTGCCCGCCGACGTCGTTGCCGACGCGGCGGACGATCGACGAGACACGAACATGATGGCCGGCCCACCGGCACGAAGGAGACGGAGATGAAGCAGAAGTCGCAGGCGTGGTTCACGGTGTTCCTGCTGTTCATGGTGTACGGCATCAACTATCTCGACCGCGTTGCGCTGTCGATCGTCGCGCCGATCGTGCAGACCGATCTCGGCATCAATGCCGTGCAGATGGGCCTCGTGTTCAGCACGTTCTTCATCGGCTATGCGCTGTTCAACTTCATCGGCGGGCTCGCGTCCGACCGGCTCGGGCCGAAGCTCGTGTACGTGCTGTCGGTCGGGCTGTGGTCGGTGTTCTGCGGGATGACCGCGCTGACCGTCGGCTTCGTGAGCCTGCTGATCGTGCGGCTGCTGTTCGGGATGGCCGAAGGGCCGTTGTGCTCGGCCGCGAACAAGATGGTCAACAACTGGCTGCCGCGCGACGCCGCCGCAACCGCGATGGGACTGCTCAGCGCCGGCTCGCCGCTCGGCGGCGCAATCGCCGGCCCGATCGTCGGTCTGCTGGCCGCCCGGTTCGGCTGGCGGCCCGCGTTCTGGATCGTCTGTGCGATCGGGCTCGCATGGGTCGTCGTGTGGATGATGTCGACGTCGGACCGTCCGGCCACGCCGGTCAACACGGCACCCGGCGCGCCCGGTGCGGTGTCGGCCCACGCGTCGTCGGCTGCCGGCGCGGCCACCGCGGCACACACGCTGTCGCACTACGTGCGCCAGCCGCGCATCCTCGCGACAGCCGCCGCATTCTTCAGCTACAACTACGTGCTGTTCTTCTTCCTGAGCTGGTTCCCGAGCTATCTCGTGCGCGCGCATCACCTGAACATCAAGGAGATGAGCGTGGCCACCGTCGTGCCCTGGCTCGTCGGCACGGTCGGCCTCGCATGCGGCGGCGCCATCTCGGATGCGCTCTACCGGCTCACCGGCAACCTGCTGCTGTCGCGCCGGATCGTGCTCGTCACCTGCCTGCTCGGCGCGGGCGCGTGCGTGGCCGTCGCGGGCGCCGTGCAGTCGACGCAGGGCGCGGTCGCGCTGATGTCGGTGTCGCTGTTCTTCCTGTACGTGACCGGCGCGATCTACTGGGCGATCGTGCAGGACGTCGTGCATCCGGCCCGCGTCGGCGGCGTCAGCGGCTTCCTGCATTGCATGGGCAGCCTGTCGGGCGTGATCGGGCCGGCCGTGACGGGCTTCATCGTCGATCGCAGCGGCTCGTTCGCATCCGCGTTCGTGCTGGCCGGCGCGATCGCACTCGCGGGCGCCGTGCTGGCCGGCGTGTTCGTGCGCAACGCGCGGCCGTCGGAAGTGCTGCGCGAGCGCGCCGCACACTGACCTCGCACCGTTGTACCGCGCAGCGCGGCACCGCATTCGTCGGTGTCGCGCTGCGCCGTCGTTTCCGCCAATCATCAGACCCTCGAATATCTCCCATCCGATATCGCGATTTCCGTAATCGGTCGCATGCCTCTAGACTGGCAACGCGATGGCACGCTTCGCCGCAGCACGGCGCAGCGGCACGCCCCCCAACAAAAACGATATCGGGAGAGCTCCATGTCCGACCGGCATGCGCGCCGCGACGCGCTCAAGACCCTCGGCCTCGCGGCCGGTTCCGCGCTGCTCGGCGCATCGCGCGTCGCGCAGGCCGCAACGCCCGAACCCGGCACGCTGCTGCCCGGCGGCGCGACCCGCCTCGCCGACCTCACGCGCCGCCTGGCGGCCGCGCCGCGACGGCGCGACTTCAAGACGGTGCCGATGATTCTCGAACGGCCCGACCAGTGGGATCACGCGGCGCTCACCGAGGTGATCGGCTATCGCGGCGGCCCCAAGCAGGTATGGGACAACACCGAGCTCGGCGGCCCGTGGCTGAACCTGATGCGCAACGCGCTGAACGCGCAGATCTGGTCGTTCCGTCATCCGGACTTCCTCGTCGTGTCGGCCACGCACGGCAGCGCACATCTCGCGCTGTTCGACCAGACGGCGTGGGACAAATACGGTCTCGCGACATTCGCCGGCGCCGCATTCGCGACCAACACGCTGCTCGCCGCGAAGCCCGCGCAAGCCAAAGACCCCAGCGATCACGAGCTGGCCGACGGCGCGTTCTCGTCGCACGACAACAGCATCGCGGCGCTGCTGCAGCGCGGCGTCGTGTTCCTGTCGTGCCACAACGCCATCTGGGAACTCGCGCAACGGCTCGACGGCGCGAACGCGAACCCGGACAAGCTGCCGCTCGACGCGCTCGCGGCCGACCTGACCAATCACGTGATTCCGTCCGCCATCGTCACGCCGGGCGCGGTCGGCACGCTGCCCGAGCTGCAGCTGGCCGGTTTCACCTACGCGAAGTGACGCGCATGATGACATCGACCCCCACGCATTCGCCGTCGCGACGCCGCTGGCGCGCCGCGCTGCATGTCACGCTCGCCGCGCTCTGCTGCGCGTCGGCGGTATCGCTCGCCGCGCCGGCCGCCACGGCCGACAGCGTCTTTCCGCCGTGGCAGGACGGTCGCAACAACGACGCGACCAACCGCGGCCTCGCATTCACCGTGCCGCAAGTCGACGTGCTCGCCGACTTCCACGGCGACCTCACCGCGCCGAAGCTCGTGCTGTACGTCGGCGGCAATTACTTCTTCGCGATGGCGCCGCTCGTCGCGAAGTTCGAGGCCGACCATCCCGAATACCGTGGCCGCATCTACTGGGAAACGATCCCGCCGGGCTTGCTCGCGAAGCAGATGCAGGCCGGCGGCACGATCACCGTCGGCAACATGACGTGGACGGTCAAGCCCGACGCGTATTTCGCCGGGCTCGGCAAGGTCAACGAGCTGATCGCGAACGGCACGCTCGAAGGCCCGGCCGTGCCGTACGTGACGAACCAGCTGACGATCATGGTGCGCGCCGGCAATCCGAAGCACATCGCGTCGCTGAACGATCTCGCGCGGCCCGACGTGAAGCTCGCGATGCCGAACCCGGCATTCGAAGGCGTCGCGCGGCAGATTCGCGCGTCGCTCGTGAAGGCCGGCGGCGATGCGCTCGCGCGCACCGTCTACGACGACAAGGTGCGCGACGGCACGACCGAACTCACCCACATCCATCATCGCGAAACCGCGCTGTTCCTGATGCAGGGCCGCGCGGACGCCGGCGTGCTGTGGCAATCGGAAGCCGCGTTCCAGGAGCAGGTCGGGCATCCGCTGATGCACATCGACATTCCATCCGCGCACAATACGACGGCGATCTATGCGGGGGCGATGGTCAAAAATGCGCCGCACCCGGAAGCCGCGCGTGCGTGGCTCGCGTTCATCCGGTCGCCGGACGCGTTCCGGATCTTCGAACGCTACGGCTTCGGCCGCTACGACGCGAGCGCACCGACGCCGCATCCCGCGCCGCAGCAGGCCCCGCCCGACGCGGGCTGACGCGCTGCGGCACGGCTGCGCGCGCAACAAGACAGACAACAAGGAGGGGACACGTGAACGATTCGTTCGACACACGGCGACGCCGGTTCGCGCCGCTGCTGCTCGCCGCCGCGGCGCTGCTGGCCGGCCGCGCGTACGCGGACGACGCGACGCTCGGCAAGACGCTCGCGACACAGGGCTCGACCACGGGCGTGGCCGCATGCATCGGCTGCCACGGCGCGCAGGGCGAAGGCAATGCGGCCGCCGGCTTTCCGCGGCTCGCCGGCACGCATGCCGCGTACCTGTCCGCCCAACTGGCCGCGTTCGCCGACGGCAGCCGCCAGAATCCCGTGATGCAGCCGCTCGCGAAACTGCTATCGGCGCACGAGCGCGACGCGGTCTCCGCGTATTTCGCGAGCCTGCCCGCGCCGGCCGCGATCGCAGCCGGCACCGCGTCGATCGAGCCGGCGAACACCGGCGCATGGCTCGCGACGCGCGGACGCTGGTCGGACGGCCTACCCGCGTGCGCGCAGTGCCACGGCGCGGGCGGCCTTGGCGTGGGCACCGCGTTTCCGCCGCTCGTCGGCCAGCCGGCCGCGTACATCGCCGGCCAGTTGAACGCGTGGAAGCACGGCACGCGTGCCCCGGGGCCGATGGCGCTGATGCCGATGGTCGCCGGCAAGCTGTCCGATGCCGATATCGACGCGGTGGCCGCCTACTATGCGCGCGGCGGCGCCACGACCGGAGACAAACAATGATCGACCGCACGAAGCTGATCCGCCGCGCCCGCGCCGCGCTGCTCGGCGCGGCCTGGATGCCCGCGCTCGCGTGCGCGGCCGCGCAGGACACGCCGGCCGCGGCGTCCGCACCGGCGGCCGCCCAACCCGCCGCCACGGCGAAGCCGTTCACGCCGCCCGCCGAATCCACGCTTCCCGCCGACGACTTCGGCAAGACCGTGAAGCTCGGCGAACAGATCTTCCTCCACACGCCCGAATACGCGGGCAAGTACGTCGGCAACAAGCTGACCTGCGCGAGCTGCCACCTCGACGCGGGCCGCCGCCCCGACTCGAGCCCGATGTGGGCCGCATACCTGCTGTATCCGGCCTACCGCAGCAAGAACGGGCACGTGAACACCTTCGCCGAACGCCTGCAGGGGTGCTTTCGCTACAGCATGAACGGCAAGGCGCCGCCGGCCGGCGACCCGGTCCTCGTCGCGCTCGAAACCTATTCGTACTGGCTCGCGAAAGGCGCGCCGGTCGGCACGAAACTGCCGGGACAGGGTTTCCCGAAACTGCCGCCGCCCGCGCAGAAGGCCGATTACGCGCGCGGCGCCGCCGTCTACTCGCAGCACTGCGCGCTGTGTCACGGCGCGGACGGCCAGGGGCAATCGAGCGGCGGCCAGCCGGCGTTCCCGCCGCTGTGGGGCGCGCGCTCGTTCAACTGGGGAGCGGGGATGGGCGACATCCGCAACGCCGCCGGCTTCATCAAGGCCAACATGCCGCTCGGGCTCGGCGGCACGCTGACCGATCAGCAGGCGTGGGACGTCGCAACCTTCATGGACAGCCACGAGCGCCCGCAGGACCCGCGCTTCACCGGCACGGTGCAGGACACCCGCGCGAAGTTCCACGACACGCCCGACTCGATGTACGGGCGCGAGGTGAACGGCCGCGTGCTCGGCGCGCCGTGACGCGCGAGCGGCGCGGCCCGCGTGGTCACGGATGCCAGCGATAGACGACGATGCTCGACCCGTTGTAGTTGTCCTTCGTGATCACGTACTCGCCGGTCGAGCGCAGGTACGCACGGACGCCGTACATCGAGTCGACGTCGTTGCCGACGTCCATCGCCGACGTGTTCGAGTTCGTCAGCGTCGTGACGAGGTTGCCGGTGTTCAGGTCGTAGACGTCGATGTTCGGCACCGTGTGCACGTAGCCGACGAACAGGTAGTGGCCGGCCGCGGCGATCGACTTCGGGTTCGCGCTCGTCAGGTTGATCACCGGGTTCGGCGCGCCCGTGTTGCCGCCCTTCCAGCCGTGATAGACCTCGATGTGCCCGTTCATCGCGGTCCAGTCCCAGCTGCCCGAGATGCCCTGCGCGAGGATCATCGTGTCGCTGTCGGCCTGGTAGATGATCCGCGTGAGCGGCAGCACGGTGCGCGGAATCGGGATCTGTGTCGGCTTGCCCCATGACGGCTTGCCGGTCGCATCGAAGCCGGTCATCGGATAGTGCGAGATGGTGTTGGTGCGGTCGAGCCCGGCCCACACGTCGCCGTTGTCGTCGAGCATGAAGCCGGCCGTCACCTGCAGGTTCGTGTTGAACGGCTTGCCGGGGATCGACCCGTCCGGAATCGCGATGTAGCCGCTCGCGCTGTTGAAGTGATACAGGTTGTAGTTGCCCGGATTCTGCCCCGTCGCGACCAGCAGCCGGTTGCCGTTCACCGTCGCGAGCTGCCCGAAATGCTGGCCGCGCTGGTAGTCGTTCATGTCGAGGCGCGGATCCTTCGGATAGGTGAACGGATCGACCGTGTTCGCGACGAACGTGCCGCCCGCCGCGCCCGTATAGATGTTGTTGCCGCTGTAGAACAACGTGCCGTCGGTGACGGGGTCCGGCGCGGCGATCGCCTCGAAGTTCAGCGCCTGCAGCTTCCATTGCAGCGCGCCCGTCGGGCTGTACGAATGAAGATCGGTGCTGCCGTTGCGGCCGAGATCCCAGCCGCCGCCCCACGCGTTGTTCAGCACGTACAGGTTGCCGGCCGCATCCTTGCCGATGCCCGCGACGCGCGTGAAGCGCTTGTCGCCCACCTGCCCCTTGATGCCCGACGTCGTGTCGAGATAGCCGCCCTGCACGCCGAACGTGCCGACCTGCGTCGGCTGGCCGGCGAGCGAGACCATCTTGATGTTCATGTCGGGCCCTTCGTCACCTACCAGCAACTGCCCGTTCGGCGCGTCGAAGTACAGCGACGCCGGCCGCGCGCCCGCTGCCATCTGGAGCGTGCTCATCGCCGTGCCGGTCGGGCTGAACTGCGCGACCACGCCGGCGCTCTTGCGCGCCACCCACAGGTTGCCCGACGCGTCGAGCGCCAGCGCGCCCGGCCCCGCTACGCCGATGTCGCGCTGCCACACGCCGTCGGTCGTATAGACGCGCACGCGGTTGCCGTAGAAATCGCTCACGTACAGCAGGTTGCCGGCCGTCGCGAGGCCGGTGATCACGTCCGCGTACTGGATGCCCGTCCACGTGCTGACCGGAATGCGCAGGTCGCGCTGGTTCGTGCCGCGGTTGTAGCGCCCCACCGAACCGCTGCCGAACGTGCGGTTGTAGCCGAGCGCGACGAACAGCGACGTCGCGTTGCCGGTGATCGCGCCGCCCTGGAATTCGTCGTGGATGCCGATCGTGCCGAGCGCCTGCCCGTTCTGGTAGATCGCCACGCCACCCGCGTTCTCGTCCCAGCGCGACGCCGTGTAGATCACGCCCTCGGGCGCGACCCACAGCGAGCGCGCCCCGTTGCCGACATGCGTGCTCAGCGTGCCGAACGTGTTGGCGAGCCAGTCCGTCGAGTACGACGTCTGCGCGTGACTGACCGACGCCAGCATGGCAATGCCTATTCCGAGCAATACTGCGCGGATTCGTTTCACTAACATGAATGATGCTCCCGGACGATCATGTCTCGACACTGTAATTCGCCGCATATGAAACATTGGTGATTTCTTCAAAATCCTGTTCAATGCCACCTCGAATTACCTGTTACGTTCTTTTACCGCACAACCTCTTTTCACCGATGCAGCGCAAGACCGGGAATAGCACCACCACGTGCGGTCAGGCGGCACGTCCGGCACCGGTATTTCCCGGAATTTTCTTCCGGATCATTCAATGCGGTTGAGTCATTTTTTCTGATACATACGCATTGCTTTTTATTGCCGGGAAAACGATTCAATGATTACAAATCGAAATTGAAATGAAAGAGGAAAAATAATGTCCGGCGCATTCGGCATTGCGCGGCCGAAAGCGTACGGCGCGTGCCGTGTGGCTGTGGAAATCGTGAAGAAGTGAAGTAATGCGATGCGTCGCGCGAGGCCGGGGCCGGGAGGCATGTGCCGCGAATGCGGCGAGCGAAGAGACGGCCGGAGCGATCGCGGCCACACGCCGGCCAGGGCGTGCGGCCGCGGCGGATCAGTTTGCGCTGTCGAGCGTCGGGCCGTCCCAGCCTTCGAGATACTTGGGCAGCGCATCGACGACGTCGATCACGCGCTGCCGGTAGAACAGGTGCATCGTCGGCTGTAGTTCATCGGGCAGTTGCCCGCCATGCGCACGCGCGGCGAGGCTGTTCGGCACGACCCGCATGCCGAGCCGGTTCGTGCCGAACACGATCTCGCCGCACGCCGCGCACCACGTGCGCGACATCGACTTCGACGGATGCGGAAACGTCGCGTCGCCGCCCGTGACGGACACCTGCTCCGGCTGCCATGCGGTCGCGGACAGCATCGACGTGCCGTAGAAATCGCGGCACGTCGCGCAGTGGCAATTCGCACGCGCCGCCGGCTCGCCTTGCAGCGTGACGGTGACGGCGCCGCACAGGCAGCTCGCGGAATGGGTTCGGGTCATGTCGCCTCCAGGAAAGGAGGCGACAGTATAGAGACGCGCCGCGCGACCTGCGCCCCGCTTCTCGCGCGGGCCGCGGGTCGCGGGCTTCGGGTCGCGCGGGTGGCGTCAGAACTTCTGGCGCAGGCCGAGGCTCACGATCGCCTGCGACCGCGAGTCGGACGAGTGGCCGTTCGCCTTGTCGGACACCGACGCGGTCGCGGCCACCGGCTGGCCGAGCGCGTCGAGCGTCGTGCCGGACGCGTGCTGGTACGCGCCGAGCAGGTACACGCTGGTGCGCTTCGACAGGTCGTAGACCGCGCCGAGCGTGACGTTGTGATACTGCGCGCGGTCGTCGATGCCGTCGACGCTGCTGCCGCGCGTGTAGCTGTAGCCGGCGAACAGTTGCGTCTGCGGCCGCACGTTCCAGCGCGTGAACACGCCCGCGACGTTGAAGGTCGCATGGCCGCTGAACAGCGACTGCGCGCCGCTGCGGTACTGCACGTTGCTGTAGTTCACCCCGACGACGGCCGGCCCGAAGTCATACGTCGCGCCGGTCGCGATGACCTGTTGCGACTGCGCACTCGCATAGCCTTCGTTGATCGACGAGTTGAACAGCCCGTCGTCGGTGCTCTGCCACTGGCCGGACGTCGGGTCGGTCGCGCCCGTCTTGCTGTTGTCCGAGCGCTCGTAGCCGACGCCCACGCGCAGCGGCCCCGCCGCGTAGGCCGCGCCGACGCTCCACGTATTGCGCTGCTTCATGCTGCCCGGCTGGCTGCCGAAGCCGTACAGCGCGCCGAACGTGAAGCCCGCGTAGTTCGCGCTCGTGTACTTGATCGAGCTGTCGACACGCGCCGTCTGGTCGAGATCGTCGATGTCGCCCGGATGCGCGCCGAAGCCGCCGATGAACGAAGACGGGCCGACCGGGCTCACGAAGTCGTCGAGCGACGTGTACTGGCGGCCGAGCGTGATCGTGCCGTAGCGGTCGCTGCCGACGCCGACGAACGCCTGGCGGCCGAACTGGCGGCCGCCCTGGCCCGACGTGCCGTTGGTGATGTCGAAGCCGTTCTCGAGCACGAACAGCGCGCGCATCCCGCCGCCGAGATCCTCGGAACCCTTGATGCCCCAGCGGCTGCCGGACAGGTTGCCGGTGGTCAGGCCGACATCCGAATGCCCGGTGTAGGCGCCCGGCGAGCCGACCCGTTCGTTGCTGCGGTAAGTCACGCCCGCGTCGACGATGCCGTACAGCGTGACGGAGCTTTGTGCGGATGCGATGCCCGCGAGCGAGAGCAGCAGCGGTGCTGCGATCAGTTGCTTGTTCATGGTTTTAGCGTCTCCGGGCGCTCGGCCCGTTGTTCTGTGCGAGTAGCGCGTGCGGTCGGCGAGATCCGCCGGCGGTACGAGGCCGGCAGCGCCCGCACGCGGGGACGCGCCCGTGCGACACGCGCGCGCGATTTCGCAGCGGCCCTGCCCGCTGCGGCGCCGCCATGGTAGTTGGAACCGGTTCCGTTCGAAAGCGCAATAATGAAAACAGCTTCTTGCCAATATCGAGATAATCGGTCGCGTGGCGGTCATGCCTGTACAGCACGGGTCGGCGCGCCCGATAATCGAGCGCGCACCAGCCACCGGGAGCCTTCGTCATGCATGAAACGACCCTGCTGATTTTTGCCGCCGTCGCGTTCGTCGGAATCGCGACGCCCGGCCCGACCGTGCTGCTCGCGCTGACCAACGGCTCGCGCTACGGCGTGCGCCGCGCGGCCTACGGCTTCGCCGGCGCGATGCTGTCCGACTTCGTGCTGATCGTCGCGGTCGCGCTCGGCCTCGGCGCGCTGCTGATGGCGTCGGCGTTCTGGTTCTCGGTGGTGAAGTGGCTCGGCGCCGCCTATCTCGCGTACGTCGGGATCCGGCTGCTCACGTCGAAGGGCTCGCTCGACGTCGCCGTCGCGCACGGCGGCACGGCGCCCGAACGCAACGCGTCGATCTTCGCGAAAAGCTTCCTCACCGCGGTGACCAATCCGAAGGGCTATCTGTTCTTCTCCGCGTTCCTGCCGCAGTTCCTCGATCCGTCCGCGGCGCTCGCGCCGCAATACGTCGCGCTCGCGCTCACGTTCGCGCTGCTCGACGGCGCGGTGATGTTCGGCTACGCGCTGCTCGGCGCGCGCGCGGTTCGGCTGCTGAAGCGCTCGGGCGCGCTGTGGCTCGAACGCACGTGCGGCGCGATGCTGCTCGCGCTGGCCGGCTCGCTCGCGCTGTATCGGCGTCATGCCGCGTAGGCACGCCGCCATGCACGCCGCCTCGTTCGCCACGGGTACGCGATGAGAATCGACGCGCCGCCCCGCGCCGGCTTCCCCGGCCTGTCGCTTCGCCAGCTCGAGCGCACCGACCTCGACGCGTGGTATGCCTACCTGTCGAACCCGGACGTCGTGCGCCACACGAGCTGGAACCTTCATGCGCGTGACGATCTGCTGCCGCTGTTCGACGGCATCGAATCGGCCCATCCGGATTCGATCCGCCGTCTCGCGATCGTCGACGATGCATCGGGCGCGCTCACGGGCACGATCGGGCTGCATACGGTGTCCACCGCCAACCGCACGGCCGAGATCGCGTACGACGTCGCGCCATCGCACTGGGGGCGCGGCGTCGCGAGCGCGCTGTGCGCGAGCGTCACTGCGTGGGCCTTCGCGGAAGGCTTCATGCGCATCCAGGCCGTCGTGTTGAACAGCAACGCCGGCTCCGCGCGCGTGCTGCAGAAATGCGGCTATCGGTACGAAGGGTTGCTGCGCGCCTACCGGATGGTGCGCGGCGTACCGGGCGACTTCGCGATGTACGCGCGCCTCGCGACCGATTGACGGACCGGCGCTCGACGCGCGATGCACGTGTGTGCGTGCGCGCCATCGACGCGATTGGACGATCCGAGCCGAATTGGCGACAATCGCCGTTCCCCGCATCGACTTCCACACCATGAAAATCGCCGCGCTATCCGACATCCACGGCAACCTCGCCGCGCTCGACGCGGTGCTCGCCGACGTGCGCCGCCGCGGCGCCGACCTGATCGTCAATCTCGGCGACATCGTATCGGGCGCGCTCCATCCGCCCGAAACCGCCGACCGCCTGATCGCGCTCGACCTGCCGACCATCAAGGGCAACCACGAACGGCAACTGCTGACCGGCGAGCGCGAAGCGATGCGGCTGTCCGACCGCTGGGCGCACGACACGCTGCGCGACGATCATCGCCAATGGATCGCCGCGCTGCCCGAACGCCTGACGCTCGGCGACGACGTGCTGCTGGTGCACGGCACGCCCGCCAGCGACCTGATCTATTTCCTCGAAACGGTCACGCCCGACGGCTGCCGCGCGGCAACGCCCGATGAAATCGCGCAGCGCGCGGGCGATGAATCAGCGTCGCTGATCCTGTGCGGCCACACGCATGTGCCGCGCATGGCGAAGCTCGACGACGGCCGGCTGATCGTCAACCCGGGCAGCGTCGGGCTGCAGGCGTACACCGACGATCAACCGCATCCGCACCGGATCGAAACCGGCTCGCCGCACGCGCGCTATGCGATGGTGTCGCGCACGCCGTCCGGCTGGCACGCCGAATTCCATGCGGTCGAATACGACTGGCACACGGCCGCCGCCACCGCGGCATCGCGCGGCCGCGACGACTGGACCGTCGCGCTGCGCACCGGCCGGTGCTGACGCAGCGCCACCCGCCCGCCATCCCGCTTCGCCCAACGGAAAACCGACCCGCCATGCCCGTTCCATCGCAACTGCTCTTCCTGCCCGGCGCATCGGGCAGCACCGCCTTCTGGCAACCGCTCGCGAGCCGGCTCGCGCATCCGGCCGAGCGGCGGATCGTCGCGTATCCGGGCTTCGGCGACACGCCGCGCGATCCAGCCGTCGACGACTTCGACGGCCTCGTGCGTCACGTGCTGGCCGCGATCGACCGGCCGACCGCCGTGATCGCGCAATCAATGGGCGGCGTGATCGCGATGCGCGCGGCGCTCGAGCGCGCCGAACACGTCACGCACCTCGTGCTGACCGTCACGTCCGGCGGCCTCGACATGCAGGGGCTCGGCGCGCAGGACTGGCGCACCGGTTTTGCGGCAGCGAACCCGCAGCTTCCCGACTGGTTCATGACGTTCCGGGCCGACCTGTCGGACGACATCGGCCGCATCGCGCAGCCGACGCTGCTGCTGTGGGGCGACGACGATCCGATCAGCCCGGTCGCGGCCGGCGAGCGCCTGCTCGACCGGCTGCCCGACGCGCAGCTGCACGTCGTGCCGGGCGGCCGGCACGATCTCGCGGCCGTCCATGCGGACACGCTCGCGCCGCTGGTCGACGCGCATTTGCAGCGCACCTGAGCATGATCTCGCGGGCGTGAATGCGACGCCCGCAGCAACGCGTCAGGCTGCGTTCACGAGCGTCAACCGTGCTTCCAGCCCGCCGCCGTCCGGCCGGTTGCTCAGCGTGAGCGTGCCGCCCATCGCCAGCGCGAGCTGCCGCGCGATCGCGAGGCCGAGCCCCGTGCCGCCCGTCTCGCGATTGCGCGAGGTCTCCACGCGGCGGAACGGTTCGAACACCGCGTCGAGCTGATCGTCCGGAATGCCCGGCCCGCGATCGCGCACCGCAATGACCGCGCCGCCGCCCGGCGCCGACTGCACGGCGATCTCGGCCGCACCCGCGAACTTCAGCGCGTTGTCGACGAGGTTGCCGACGATCCGGCGCAGCGCCTTCGGCCGCGTCGTCAGCGCGAGCGGGCCGCCGCTGTGCAGCGCGACGTCCTGCCCCGCGTCCGTGTAGTCGCACACGATGCTGTCGAGCAGCGCATCGAGGTCGATGCGGCGCGCGGCCTCCTCGGTGCCGTGCAGCGTGCGCGCATACGCGACGCCCTCCTTCACCAGATGTTCCATCTCCAGCAGGTCCTGGCGCAGCTTCGCGCCCTGCACGTCGTCGTCCATGACGTCGACGCGCAGCCGCATCCGCGTGATCGGCGTCTGCAGGTCGTGCGAAATCGACGCGAGGATCTGCATGCGTTCGGCCATGTACTGCGCGATGCGGTCCTGCATCGCGTTGAACGCGCGCGCCGCGCGCGCGACTTCGGACGGCCCGCCCTCGTTCAGGCGTTCGCCCTTCAGGTCGGGGCCGAGCGCGTCGGCGGCCTGCGCGAGCTGGTTCAGCGGCCGCGTCGCGAGCCGCACCGCGAGCCAGCAGCACGCGGCCAGCACCGCGAGTTGCACCGCCAGCACGTAAGGCAGCCAGCCCGACAGCGGCACCGTCGACATCGGCCGGATGTCGATCGTCAGCGGCGAGCCGTCGGTCAGGCGCAAATGCACCTGCAGATGCTCGCGATCGCCGGGGATCGCGTTCGCGGTCAGCGGATATGCGCCGCCGATGCCGTCCGAGATCGAGCGCTCCACGCGCGCCGACAGCCGCGCTTCCGGCGGCGTGCCCGTCTCGCCGGGCCCGAGGATGAACGCATAGCTGCGCCGCGCGAGACGCGGCAGCCACGCGGCACGCTGGTCGGGCGGCAGATGATCGAGCAGCGCGACCGAGCTCGCGACCTCGCGCTCGATGTAGCCCATCATCAGGTTGGTGGTCGCCTGGTCGCGCTCGGTCACGGTGAGCCAGAACGACAGTGTCTGTGCGAGCGCGAGGCCCACGCACAGAATCAGCGCGAGCCGCGCGAACAGCGAGCGCGGCCAGTGCAACAGCGCACGCGCGTTCATGCGTCGCCCTCGACCGCGGTCACGGCCGACGAGAACACGTAGCCCTCGTTGCGCAGCGTCTTGATGTAGCGCGGCTCGCGCGCGCCGTCGCGCAACCGCTGGCGCAGCCGGCTCACGAGCAGGTCGATCGACCGGTCGAACGGATCGGACTGCCGCCCCTGCGTGAGGTTGAGCAACTGGTCACGCGTGAGCACGCGCTGCGGATTGTCGAGGAACACGCGCAGCAGCCGGTATTCGGCGCCGCTCAATGCGACCAGCGTGCCTTCGGCATCGAGCAGGTGACGCCCCGTCGTGTCGAGCCGCCATTCGCCGAACGCGAGCATCCCGGTCGTCTCCGTCACCTGCATGCCGGGCGGCAGCATGCGCGCGCGACGTAGTACCGAGCGGATCCGTGCGAGCAGCTCGCGCACCGCGAACGGCTTCGCGAGATAGTCGTCGGCGCCCATCTCGAGACCGATGATGCGGTCGGTTTCCTCGCCGCGCGCGGTGAGCATCAGCACCGGCACCGTACGGAACTTGCCGGCGCGCAGATCGCGGCACAGCGTGAGACCGTCCTCGCCGGGCAGCATCAGGTCGAGCACGATCAGGTCGGGCGCGCCGTCGTCGAGCGCGTTGCGCATGTCGCGACCGTTCGCGGCAAGCGACACGCGCATGCCGTTCTTCTCCAGATAGTCCGCGATCAGCTCGCGAATCGCGCGATCGTCGTCGACGATCAGTACGTGGTCGATCTTGTCCATGAGTCGATGTCGGTGTCGTGATGGGGCGGCAGGCGATGTCCGCTTTTATACCGCAGCGCGGACGCGCGTTTGTATCCCAATGTATCGCGCCGTCGCGGCGACACACAACGTTGCACGCGCGCGGCTCGCCGGACACATCGCAGATACGTCGGCACGGCCCAATGAGGGCTGTCGCAACCCGCCCCGCCGACGCACTCGCGCGGCGGCCGGCCGAATCGGAGAACCGCCATGCTGCCCCGACTCAAGACTGCCGCCCTCGTCATCGCCCTCGCCGCCACGGCCGGAATCGCCGCGTTCGCCGGCACCCGCGACGACGCGGGAATGACGACCTCGCCGGCCGGCACGCCGGCGCCCGACTTCACCGGCATCGACCGCTGGCACAACAGCGCGCCGCTCAAGCTCGACCAGTTGCGCGGCAAGGTCGTGCTGGTCGATTTCTGGACGTACTCGTGCATCAACTGTATTCATACGATTCCGTACGTGAACGACTGGTACCGGAAGTATCGCGACCAGGGGCTCGTCGTGGTCGGCGTGCATACGCCCGAGTATCCGTTCGAACGCGATCCGAAGAACGTCGCCGATGCGCTCAAGCGCTTCGACATCCAGTATCCGGTCGCGCAGGACAACCGCTACGACACGTGGCGTGCGTACGGGAACCAGTACTGGCCCGCGCTGTACCTGATCGATGCGAACGGGAAAGTCGTCTATACGCGCTATGGCGAAGGCGGGTATGACAAGACGGAGGCAGCGATTCGCGGCGCGCTGGCGCAGGCCGGAGGAGGAACCGGCGGGACGCCGCGCATGCAGTAACGCGGGGCGGCGGGGGCGGCGCCCCCGCGCAATTCACTTACATCGACGACGTGTTGCGCGCAGCTCACTCGCGCTTCGCGTCGGCCTCCGCGAGCATCGCTTCACCGATCGCCACGTTGCCCTCGGCGATCAGCCCATCCCCCGCGCCGCGAATATCGTCGACCGACTTGTTCTGCCCGAGCTTGCGCTTGCCGACGAACCGCGTGATTTCAATCTGCAGCCCGACGATCGCCTGCAGCATCGTGTCGAGATAATCCTGCGGCGCATCGCCCATCTTCCACGGCACCGGCTGCGACGCCTCGTGCGTGCGCGTCAGCCGCGCGACCACGCCGCGCACGAACTTCTCGTCGTCGCGCACCGTGATGCGGCCGTAAGCATGCACGACCACGTAGTTCCACGTCGGCACCTGCCGATGCGCGACGTGCTTGCTCGGATACCAGGTCGGCGAGATGTACGCGTCGCCCGCGCGGAAGATCACCAGCACCTCGTCGCCGTTCGCGACGTCCTGCCAGACCGGATTCGCGCGGGAAACGTGCGCATGCAGCTCGCCGAGACCGCCGTCGCCGGGCAGCAGTTCGAACGGGAGGTGATTCGCGTCGAGCCCGCTCTTCCCGTGCGTGATCAGGCTGCCGAATGGATGCTGGACAATCAGTTCGCGCAGCACGTCGGGACGTAATTCGGCGAAATCGGCGGGGACATACATGGCGGCTCCACGGTCGGACAGAGGTTGGAAGAAACGGGCCAGCGGGTGGCGCGTCATGCCCTGATTGTGATCGCTAACTGGTTTATGCTGTAGAGCCGGTTTAGAACAATTTCAGCAGACCAGAATCATGGCAAGAACCGCCCGGATCGTCGAAATCCCGTCGCTCGGCGCGCTCGACCGCGCGGCCGGCGACCTGAGCCGTCAGCTCGCGCAGGCGTTGCGGGACGCCGTGCGCCGCGGCGACGTGCGGCCCGGCGACACGCTGCCTTCCACGCGGCTGCTCGCGGCGGCGCTGCAGGTCGCGCGCGGCACCGTCGTCGACGCGTATGCGCAGCTCGTCGCCGAAGGCTTCCTGGAGTCGCGCGGCGGCGCCGGCACGCAGGTCGCGAATGCGCTGGCCGAGCCGCCGGCGACCGACCCGCCGCCCGCCGCCCGCAAACGTCCCGAACGCGCCACCCACGCCGGCCTGCCCGAACCGGCCGCGACGTTCGCGCGGATCGCCCGCGAATTCCGTCCGCTGCCGGCCGTGCCGTTCGCGATCTCGGTGCCGGTCGGGCTCACCGCACCCGACGACATCTGGCGCCGGCTCGGCAACCGCCTGCGCGCACGCGGCGCGGGCGCGCCGTCCGGCTACGCCGATCCGCAAGGCGCGCTGCCGCTGCGCGAAGCGATCGCCGACTACGTACGCCGCTCGCGCTCGGTACGCTGCAGCGCCGATCAGGTCGTGATCACGAGCGGCACGCAACAAGGCCTGCACCTCGCGAGCCAGATCCTGCTCGGCGCGGACGACCGCGCCTGGGTCGAGAATCCCGCCTATCGCGGCATCACCGCGCTGCTCGAGAGCACCGGGCGGCGCGACGCGATGGTCCGCGTGCCGGTCGACGCCGACGGCATCGACGTCGAAGCCGGCATCCGGCTCGCGCCGAACGCGCGCGCCGCATTCGTCACGCCGTCGCACCAGTACCCGCTCGGGATGCCGATGAGCATGGCGCGCCGCAACGCGCTGCTCGGCTGGGCGCGCACGCATCGCGCGTGGGTGGTCGAGGACGATTACGACAGCGAGTTGCGCTACGAAGGCTATCCGTTCCCGTCGCTGCAGGGGCTCGATCCCGAGCGCGTGGTGTATCTCGGCACGTTCAGCAAGATCCTGTTTCCATCGCTGCGCCTCGGCTACGTGATCGCGCCCGACGATCTCGTGCCCGCGTTCTGCGGCGCGCGCGTGCTGATGGATCGCCATGCGCCGACCGCCGATCAGCACGTGCTCGCCGCGTTCATCGCCGAAGGGCATCTCGACCGCCACATTCGTCGCGTGCGCGGCGTCTATGCGGAACAACGCGCGCTGCTGATGGACACGCTCGGCGCGCGGCTGCCGCGCGAACGCGCGTGGGTGCAGCCGGGCGACCAGGGGATGCACGTCGTGCTGTGGCTGGCCGAAGGGATCGACGATCTCGACGTGGTGGCCCGCGCCGCGCAAGCGGGCGTCGCAGTGCGCGCGGTGTCGCCGATGTTCGCGCCGGGCACCGCGCGGCCGGGCCTCGTGCTCGGCTTCGGCGGGTTCGATCGCGAGCGGATGGAGGCGGCCGCGCAGCGGCTCGCGGAAGTGGTTTCGTCAGCGGAATCGCGGCCGCGCAAGCCGTAAAAGGTTGTCGGCGCACGTGTGTCGCTTGCCGGGATCGCACCTCGTCCATCCGCGCGCCTGCAACGTCGGCACGCACGCAGCAAGATGTTCAGCGCACGAGCGGCTCCCAGGGGGCAGTCGTGAACTGGTCGGCGAGATAATCGAGCAGCACCGCGACGCGCGCGGTACGCAGCATGCCGGGCGGCGTCACAAGGTTCACGTTGATGTCGGCGATCTTCCAGTCGTGCATCACTTCCACGAGTTCGCCATCCCGCAGCGCATCGACAACCAGGAATTCGGGCTGCAGCGCGAGGCCGTACCCGGCGACCAGTGCGGGCAGGATCACGTCGGCGTTGTTGGTGCGGATGCGTCCGTTCACCGATACCGAGAATTTGTCACCCGACGTGGCGTGCCGAAACCGCCAGAAACCAGACGTCGGCAGATTCGCGTAGGTGAAGCAGACATGTCGCTCGAGATCGCGCGGGTGAGCCGGACGTCCGTACCGGTCCAGGTAGGCAGGCGAAGCGACGAGCGGCCGGCGGACCGCGCAGAGCCTGCGGAAGCGCAGCGTCGAATCGTTCAGTTCTGCAATCCGGATCGCGATGTCGAAGCCGCCCGGAACGACGTCGATCAGATGGTCGCTCAGCATGAGATCGACGTCGACGTTCGGGTAGCGCTCAAGAAACGCCGGAAGCACCGGTGCGAGATACCGGAGACTGAACGACATCGGCGCATTCACGCGCACGAGGCCGCGCGGCTCCAGCGCCTGAGCGGATGCCTCGTTCTCGATGAGTTCCGCATCCGCGAGCAGCCGGATCGCACGATCGCGCAGCAGTTCGCCCGTCGGGGTCAGCGACAGTCTGCGCGACGTCCGGTACAGCAGCATGGTGCCGAGCCGGTTCTCGAGGCGTGCGATGGCCTTCGATACGGTCGACTGCGACGTGCCGATCAGCTCGGCGGCTTTTGCGAACGAGCCGGTTTCTGCGACGCGCGCGAAGATGGCCCAGGCGTCGAGATCAGGAAGGTGTTGCATCATGGAAATGGAATCGATGGTTGTGTGCCTGCGCGCTGGCCGGCACGATCCAGACGCAGTCGTCGGCTGCACTTGCGGGCCCGCTCGTCATGCTGATATGACGCGCAGGCGATCACGCTCATCGAGTCGTTTTTCGAATACTCGTCACGTGATGAAATGCTTGCGAGCGCAACTTGTTTCACGCTCGATCTCATTCTTTTCAACGGACACGTCACTACGCTCGACCGTTCGCACTCGATCACCGACGTGTGGGGACAGCGTCGGCAATTGGCGAGATCAACACGACCACGCCCGATACCCGGCGCTTATTTCACAGGCACAACCGCGAGCGTCGACTGCGGGTGCGGATTGACGAAGATCGGCTGACTATTCTTCGGAGTGAGTACTTCGTGTTTCCGATTGCTCATGAAGAGTGCAGTCCTTTGAATCGGAAAATTGGAGACCGGCCTCGATCGTGCGAACGATGGAAGCCCGATGCGCATTGCGCTGGCATCACGGTTGCCGCGCCGACACATTTGACACGTATTCGTGTCGAAATAACACCGAAGAAACGGAATCAAACCGATTCGAAATAGCGCTTGCAGTTCATGCCCGACGGATTCCCTCTTGCTCGTGCAAACGCTCGCCACGTTTCCGGGGCATCGACCGGGCCGTGCCAGTCATCGGTCGACTATCAACGAGCCCTGCATCATGAACCTGTCGCTTCTTGCCGGCTCCATGCTATCGGTGCACAGGCGTCCGCCACCCGCACTGTCGATGCCACGCGCGTATCCGAGCGCGGATATCGACTCGTGCGGGTGGACCCGCGCTCCCCCGGAAACGGCGGCTTACTGTTTCGCTATCGAAAACGCGTAAAGCTTGTGGTTGTCGCCGGCATAGGGCAGCCCGAGAATCTTGGTGTGATAGCCGGATCCCCAGTAGACCGTACCGTCGACGATCGCGGCCCCGGACACGACGGCGCCGCCGCTCTCGAAGCTCCATTTGATTTCGCCGGTCGACGCATCGAGTGCATACATGTTGGCGCCACTGCCCGCCAGCGAACCTGCATACACCACGCCGTTAGCCTCGGACATCGCAACGGTGTCCATCATCTGTTGCGGATCCGCTGTGCGCCAGAGCACCTTCCCGGTTGCAGCGTCGACTGCGGCCCAGATGCCGCCCTTGGTCGTCTTCATCCCCGCAGGTGAATTGACTTCGACCGACTCGTGATTCAGGTTGCCGATCGATACGTAGATGCGTTTGCCGTCGGCGGCCGTTCCCCACAGCATGCCGCCGAGCAGGCTGCCGGGGCCGACCTGGGTATGCCAGACGACCTTGCCCGTCTTCGGATCGAGCGCCCAGTAGACGCCGCTCTTCTGGCCGGCACCAAGCAACGTGCGCTTGTGCCCGCCGATGGTCGTCGTGTACAGGTTCGGCCCCGAACCGAAATCGTAGTCCGGGCCATCGTCGTGGTCGTAGTTCGTCGACATGTCGGCTGCCAGCGTCCGGGTGGCCCAATCAATCTTGCCCGTCTTCAGGTTCAATGCAACGAAACTGTCGATATGGTTGCCCGCTACGGCCGCCTTGCACTTCTCTTGCCCCGGATACCGGCAAACACCTTCCGGAACGGTAAAGTTGTTGCCCGTGGTCACGTACAGCAAGCCGGTTTCATGATCGACGACCGGCGTGTTGCCCCAGACCGAACCGCCGGTGTAGCCCTCCGGAACCATGTACGTCTTCCACAACAGCTTGCCGCTCGTCGCGTCGAGCGCCACGACGCTGCCGCGATACTGGGGCGTCTCCTTCAACGCCTCGGCGCGAGACGATACGCCGACGTAAACGATCCCGTTGTCGATAACCGGCGAACTCGTAATGATCGCGGACTTGTCCGTGTCGACCTGCGTGCGCCACAGCGGCGCGCCGTCTTCGGCCTTGATGCCCAGCATGTAGGCGCCGCTCGGATTGTTGGCGATCTGCGTGCCCTGGCCGATCACCAACGTGCCTTTCCAGTACGCAGGGCTGGTACGTGACGCATCGTTCGGAATCCCGCTGTAGTCACTGACCTTCTTGTGCCACTTGACCTGTCCGGTCGCGGCATCGACCGCCCATAGCGAGCCACCGAAGTCGGGAACATAGACGACGCCGGCGACGACCGTCGGCGTAGCGGACACGTTACCGTCCGTATCGATCGACCAGCGAGGCGCCAGTTTGGCCACGTTTTTCAGGTCTATCGCGCGTTCGCCCGCGGCGCTGCGGGTATTGTGCAGATTCTGCCCGGCCATCGGCCAGTCTCCGGCGCTTTGCGCGGCAGCAGGCGCCGCAGCGACGAGGCTGCTCACGAGAGAGACGGCCGTCGCGATAGCCGGGGTGCGCCAGGATAGCGGCGGAGTGCGCCGATCTGCGGCTTGCCTGTTGAAAAATCGTTTCATTTTTCAGTTCTCCATATAAACAGTGATAGAAAATCACAGCGTTGCCACTGCGCTCACTTTGGCGAGTCAGCGCATTCAAAAACGATCAATCATGCCGATCTGTACGCCGCGCACCAGCGAGCCGGGCCACGATGGCGGGAGCCCGGTTACGTTGACGCCACGCAGCGTGAAGGTCGCGTTGTTACGATTACGCAACCAGCCTGCACTCGCGTAGAACTGCAACGTCTTTGATAGCCTGTAATTGCACATCGCACTGAACTGGTCCGCGTTGTTGTCCGCTCCGGAACGGTCGCGCACGTATGCATAGCCGAGCGAAGCATCGAGATTCGGTTCAAACGCGTAGCGCAGCGATACCGCAAAACCGTCATTGTGGTAACCCGGTGCACCGCCGCCCGACGCATTGAACCAGTCCGCAAACAAGGTGGCTTTGTCGATGCGATACGACGCGCCGGCGAGATTCGCTCGCAATGCACCGCTGCCGTGCGTTTGCTGATGCCCGTAGGAGAGCCGTACCGGCCCGTACTGGTACGACACTGTTTCGAAGTTGCCCGCGAGGCCGTTGCCGTCGTTGTCGCTCGCCGCACGCAGTGACATCATCACGGCTGCGTCGAAGCCCGCGATTTTCGGTGACAGGTAGGTGATCGCATTACTCGCGTAGGGCGTGATCTTGGAAAAGTTGTTCAGCCCGGACGCGATGGTTCCCGCGCCAAATGCATCGATCTCGCCTTTGAAGGGGATATAGATCGGCGAATATTGCCGTCCGATGCGCATTTCCCCCCAGGGGCCGCCCGCACCGATCCAGGCCTGGCGGTTGAACAGCGTTCCCGCCGTATCCAGCGTGCCATTGGTCGCGCCGAATCCGTTCTCGAGCACGAACAGAATGTTCGTCCCGCCACCGATCGGCTCGCTGCCGCGCAAGCCGATCCGCGAACCGCGATACGCACCCGAGTCCATCCGCGCCACCCATCCCGCCCCGGGGTTCGTGATCTCGAGACTCGTGTCGACGACACCGTACAAGGTCACGGATGCCTGCGCCCACGCGAGGGACGGAGCAACGAGCAGGACGCCTAGCGCACCGCACGCCCGCACCTGTCGTCGAAAAACCGAACGAGCGCCGCTGCGCCGCTGTCGGACCCGCTTGACGCCGATCATTGATACCGTCTTCATCTATCGTTTCAGAACGTGTGCATCATGCCGACATACGTCGTGACCTGCGATTCGCCGTCGAGCGGATTGGTGGTCGGCGTCGTGCCCAACGGCGTTGCGAATACCGAGAAATCCGAGTGACTCCCGTTACGTACATAACCCACCGTGCCGTAAAGGAAGGTGCGCTTGCTCAGGTTGTAGGTCGTGCCGAGCGCGTACAGCGTCGCATGGCCGGCAGGGTCGTGCGTCGCATCGCCGTTGCCGCTGCGCACGCGAACGTAGTAGCCCGCGCCCGTCACCGACCAGCGTGAATTCGCCTGCCACGTCGCACCGAGCCAGAAGTGATCCGCGTTGTCCGCGAGGCCGGCCGGCGTGTCCGGCGCCGAATAGTGCGTCCAGGCTGTCTGAATCGTGAACTTCTGGATTCGCACGTTTCCGCCGACGAAATATTCACGGGAGCTCGTGAAGACATTGGTGAACTTGCCGGTCGAATCGCGCAGTTCGTCGTACATGCCGCGTACGTCGAAATACGGCGAGCGGTACGTCAGAACCACGCCGTCCGAGCGTCCGAACTCGCCCGACGCGCCGTTGTTGAAGCCGCTCGCCTGGTTACCGAACGCGTATTGCGCCTGCACGTCGAAGCCGTGGAAAACCGGGCTGTGGTATTCCACGTTATTACTGGTCTGCTGCCAGTTGCGCCCGCGCACGAGGGATGCCGACGACACCGCCTGCTGCACGAACGGGTCGAACGCCCACACGCCAT
Source organism: Burkholderia sp. JKS000303 (assembly GCF_002563755.1). Taxonomy (NCBI): domain Bacteria; kingdom Pseudomonadati; phylum Pseudomonadota; class Betaproteobacteria; order Burkholderiales; family Burkholderiaceae; genus Burkholderia; species Burkholderia sp. JKS000303. Next base: position 2,656,687 of record NZ_PDBZ01000001.1, on the reverse strand, counting down.
CGCTATCGATGAACAGGTTGCGGCCGGCCTGGAGTTGCCCCCACGTATCGTCTTTCAGTCCGACGTAGGCGCGCCTCGAAAAGAGCCGCCCGCCTCCCGTTGTGCCGTTCATCACTTGCGGCGCGGTTTCGAGATTGAACACCGTGGACAATCCGCCGCCCAGATCCTCGCTACCGCGTAGCCCCAGCATGCTCGTGCCCCAGTCGCCTCCCTCTGCGCTGAAGCGAGTGCCGGTTCGACCCGGCGCCGTCATGACGTGATTCAGATACTCGAGCCCCGCATCGACGCGGCCATACAGCGTCACGCTCGTTTGCGCCCACGCGCCCGGCATGACTCCCCCCAACAACAAAGCAACCGAGATTCTCTTTCTCATCGTTCTCTCCGATGAAAGCCGCCCCGGCATTCATCAACTGTTTATATCGTTATCGTCGGCGATTGATCGCATTTCAATTTATTATGTATTGCCAATAATTAATGGCATGCTTCCACTGAAGAATTCGATCTGAAATTAACTGCCTGGCACCGATTGCAACGACAGACCGAACCGGTTTGCCATGCGGGCAAGTTGTACGCTGTTGTCCACGCCGAACTTCTGGCGGAGCGTCGATTGATGGTTGGCCACGGTCTTCCGACTGATACCGAGTTTCTCGGCGATCGTGAGCAACGTATAACCCTGAATGAGCAATCCCAACACCTCGAACTCGCGTGCCGAGAGTGCGCTGTCAAGTTGTCCTTCCTGAAAGGCATCACTCTCGTGCAGCGCCTGTGCGATGTCGGGACTCAGGAATCGCTGGCCGCGCGCCACGGTGCGAACCGCATCGACAAGCACGTCGGGTGCACTGGCCTTGGTCACATAACCGAGCGCCCCCGCGGTGAGCGCGCGGCGCACGAAAATCGTTTCCTCACGAACGCTGAATATCAGAATGTGCGCTGCGCGCTCACGCGCAAGCATGCGACGGATGGCCTCGATGCCACTCGGGCCCGGCAACGACACATCGATCACGACCACATCGGGCCGCAGCGAACAGAAGGCGTAATAGGCCTCCGCTGCAGTCCTCGCTTCACCGCATACGCAAAGGTCCGATTCGAACGCGATCAGTCTCTTGTAGCCTTCACGCACAACCGCATGGTCATCGACGAGCAAAATAGAAATGCATGGGGGCACGTGGCAGGCCTTGTGTATCGAAATGTCCGACGTGTTAGCGCTTCGTCTGCACGCATCACTAATCACTTCAATGTTGCCCCGTTTTTCCGCGGCCGAAAATGCAGATTATGGAAATGCATCCATTCCATTTCCCCTTTCATATTCATGTCATTTTCCAGAAAAATAAAGGGAACCGTAATGATTCGCGATGAGGTCCGCTCATTGCGTGCGAACCTGACGATCTGATTTTTCCTTTCCGGGCAGGTGTCGGACGCACTTCGGGAAATCTTCCCGCGCGCAGCCCGCGGTGCCTGTGCAATGCTCTCGTCGATCGGGCGGCCGGCTGTCGCCGCGCCCTGCGAATGTACGACAAGAGAAGAACCATGTACCCATCCGAAACCCGCCCGGCCTGGCCGCTCTCCAGGCGCCGTGTCGGCCTCGCGCTCTGCTGCGGCACGGTACTGGCAGGCGCGCCGCCCGACGTCCGGGCGCAAGCCGCGCCCACGGTCGACGCCGCCACGCAACTGGCGCCGATCATCGTCGTCGGCACGACACCGCTGCTCGGTATCGGCACGCCGCTCACGCAGGTTCCGGCAAACGTACAGACCATCCGCGCGAGCGAAATTGGGCGGCAGCATCGTGCGTCGCTCACCGACTACTTCGAGAAAAACCTGCAGAGCGTCGATATCAACGAAGCACAGGGCAACCCGTGGCAGATCGACGTGAACTATCGTGGTTCGACGGCGTCGCCGCTGCTCGGTACGCCACAAGGCCTTTCCGTGTTCCTCGACGGCGTGCGCGTGAACGAGCCGTTCGGCGACGTGATCAATTGGGACCTCATCCCACCGGCCGCCATCGACACGATCCAACTGATCCCTGGCTCGAACCCCACCTATGGCTTGAACACGCTCGGCGGTGCCCTCGCGATTTCGACGAAGAACGGTCGTGCGCATCCCGGCGGCGACGTCGAGATAAGCGGCGGGTCCTGGGGCCGCAAGACCGTACAGATCGAACAAGGCGGCACGATCGGCCCGCACCTCGACTACTACGTGACCGGCAACATCGCGAACGACAATGGTTGGGCCGACCACAACTCGAGCAGGGTGCGCCAGGGCTTCGGCAAGCTGCGCTATCGCGACTCGGACACGACGCTTTCCGTCTCGGCGGGCGGCGCGGACAACGACCTGCAGGGCTCGCAGACGATCCCGCGCTCGTTTCTCGACAACCCGCGTCAGGCCTATACCTACCCGGACCAGAACAGGAACAGGGCTGCGTGGGTCACGCTGTCGGGCGATCACTATTTCAATGACGACGTCGCGTTGAGCGGAACCGCTTATTACCGCCACTACGACAACACGAATATCAGCAGCAACAACAATAATTTCCAGCCGGGCGATCCGGTCTCGACCGAAGGCGTCAACGCGCGTTCGGACATCACGACCGATAGCTACGGCGCAAGCCTGCAGTTGACGCTGCTTGGCAAGTTGCTCGACATGAAGAATCAGTTCGTGCTCGGCGCGAACGCCGATCTCGCGAATTCGACGTATCTGGCGTCCGAACAGGACGCCTACTTCACGGCGACGCGCGCGGCCGCAGGCGTCGGTGACTACCAGCTTCAGACCCATGCAGACACGCATGGCGCGAACTACGGGCTCTATTTCAACGACACGCTCTCACTCACGCAGCAGCTCTCGGCCACCTTCTCCGGACGCTATGACTGGGCTCGCGCCGACATCGGCGACGAAAGCGGCCAGCAGCCTGCACTGGACGGCCGCCACACGTTCTCGCGCTTCAATCCGGCCTTCGGCGTGAACTGGAACCCCACGTCGACGCTGACCGTCTATGCGAGCTATAACGAGGGCATGCGCTCGCCCACCGTGATCGAGCTCGCCTGTGCGGACCCGAACGCACCCTGCTCGCTGCCGAACGACTTCGTCTCCGATCCGAACCTCCGGCCCGTGATAGCCAGGACCGTTGAAATCGGCGCGCGCGGGCGCGTCGGTTCGGCGACGACCTGGAACGCCGCGGTCTGGCGCACGACGCTCGCCGACGACATACAGTTCGTCAGCAGCGGCGCGAGCAGTCAAGGGTATTTCCAGAACGTCGGCAAGACGCGTCGCCAAGGCTTCGAAATGGGTGCGCACACGAAGCTCGGACCGGTTGGCATCGGCGCAAACTATAGCTACGTAGATGCGACCTATGAATCGGCCTTCATCGAAAGCAGTTCGAATAATTCGAGTGCTGACACGAACGGCAACATCGTCGTACGGCCAGGCGACCGCATTCCCGGCATTCCGGCCAACACCGTGAAGCTGCGGCTCGACTACACGCCCGTCTCGCCGGTCGATCTGGGCGCAAACCTCACGTGGCGCGGCAGCATCTTCGCGCGCGGCGACGAGAACAACCAGGATAAGAACGGCAAGATCGCGGGCTATTTCCTCATCGATCTCGACGCGACGTGGCACGTCACGAAGCAACTGCAGTTATTCGCGACCGTGACGAACCTGCTCAACAAGCAATACACGAGCTTCGGCATTCTCGGTGAGAATTACTTCAACGGTCCGGACCACACCTATGACCCCGCGCATCCCGTGAGCGAGCAGTTCGTTGGCGTAGGCGCGCCGCGCGGCGCCTGGGTGGGACTGCGCTATGCGTGGAAGTGACAGCGTGTGACGGCCCGCTTGCGCGACACGGGAGCACGAGGCCTGGCCCGCTGAACACGCACAACGAGCACAATACGCTGCCGGATCCCGATCACCGCATCGGCTGCACATGCGCCCTGACCGACCGGCAACGAGAACACCTGGACTCAAGTCGATCGCCTGTCGGCGGGGGCCCGCCCGATGCGCGGCGACCGACAGACGCACGAGCCTCGCGACCAGCGCCCGGATGTCGACCGCCGGCTTCCCGCATGCGCCCGGCAGGCGTGACGCGCTGGCAGCGACTACGGGACTGGCAGCCCGCGATTCGTCGGCGGAATCGCGGCCGTGCGCACGGGCAAAGGTTGTCCGCGGGCAACAAACGTAATCGTCTGTAAATCCTGCAAGAAAACGGGCCTTTTGGCCACCGGCGACGCTGCCCGGTTTGCTAGGATCGCGCCTTTTCCGACCGCGCTCCTGCCATCGTGAATCGCTTCGTGCCGTTTCTTCGCAACCTGTGGCTTCGCTGCCGTGACGGCACCCGCGCGCTGGGTGCGGGCGCGTGGCATCGCCTGCGCCACCCGACCCGCCGCGGCGTCGCGCTGACGCTCGCCGCGATACCGGTGCTCGGCCTGCTGGTCCTGCTCGCGTTCGTGCCGTTCACGCCGAGCATCGGCGACATCCGCAAGGCGCGCATCGACCGCCCCGCGCGCGTGCTGTCGGCCGATGGCCAGTTGATCGCCGAGTTTCGGCCCGTCAACCGCGAATGGGTGCCGCTCAAGCAGATCTCGCCGCACATGGTCGACGCGCTGATCGCGACCGAGGACCACCGCTTCTACGCGCATCACGGCATCGACTGGCGCCGCACGCTCGCGGCCGGGCTCCATACGTTCTCCGGCAGCCGCCAGGGCGGCTCGACGATCACGCAGCAACTCGCGCGCAACCTGTATCCGGACGAAGTCGGCCGCGCGCCGACGCTCACGCGCAAGGTGAAGGAGCTGATCACCGCGTTCAAGATCGAGACGGTGTACAGCAAGGACGAGATCCTCGAGACCTACCTGAACACCGTGCCGTTCCTGTACAACGCGTACGGCGTCGAAATGGCCGCGCGCACCTATTTCGGCAAATCGGCCGACCAGCTCGACATCGTCGAGAGCGCGACGCTCGTCGGGATGCTGAAGGGCAACAGCTACTACAACCCGGTGCTGAATCCGGAGCGCGCGGTCCAGCGCCGCAACATCGTGCTCGGCCGGATGGCCGCGATGGGGATGCTGTCGCCGCAGCAGCTCGCGCAATTGCAGCGCCGCCCGCTGCGCGTCGACTTCGAACCGCAGACCGCTCAGCCCGGCCCCGCGCCGCACTTCGCGGTGCAACTGCGCAAGTGGCTGATCGCCTGGGCCGACCGCAACAACTACGATCTCTACTCGGACGGCCTCGTCGTGCGCACGACGCTCGACGCGCAGTTGCAGGAGATGGCGACGCAAGCGCTGACCCGGCAGACCGAACGGCTGCAGGCGATCGCCGACAGCGCGTGGCGTGGCCCGTCCGGCTGCGGGCTGCGCAACGACCTGTTCCGCGGCTTCATCCGGCAGACGCCCGACTATCGCGCGGCGCACGACGCGGGGCTCACCGACGCGGCGGCGCTCAAGCAGCTCGGCGCGAATCGCGCGTTCATGCGCGCACTGTGCGAGCGCAAGACGCAGGTGCAGGCCGGCTTCGTCGCGATCGACCCGCGCAACGGCGCGATCCGCGCATGGGTGGGCAGCCCCGATTTCGGCAGCGAGCCGTTCGACCACGTCGTGCAGTCGCGGCGCCAGCCGGGCTCGACGTTCAAGCCGTTCGTCTATGGTGCCGCGTTCGCGGACGGGATGCGGCCCGGCGATACGTTCGTCGATCGCCCCGTCGCGATCCCGGTCGACGCGCATACGGTGTGGCGTCCGACCGATGCCGAGCCGCCGACCGACGCGCCGATGACGCTGCGCGACGCGCTGGCCCTGTCGCGCAACCGTATCACCGCGCAGGTGATGCAGCGCGAAGGCGCGGCCCGCGTCGCGCAGCTCGCGCGCGCGATGGGCGTGCGCGACAGCCCGCTCGACGCGGTGCCGTCGCTCGCGCTCGGGACGCGCCCCGTCACGCTGAAGGAGATGGTGTCCGCGTACGGGACCATCGCGAACCGCGGCGTGTACGTCGCGCCGCAGATGATCACGCGCATCGAGGATCGCAACGGCAAGGTGCTCGCCGCGTTCGGCAGCGCGCCGCCCGAACGCGCGCTGCCGGTGGCCACGGCCCAGACGCTGGTGGACGTGATGCGCGGCGTCGTCGATTACGGGACCGGCGCCGACATCCGCTCGCGCTACGGGATTCGCGTCGACGTCGCGGGCAAGACCGGCACGACCCAGGACAACACGGACGGCTGGTTCATCCTGATGCATCCGCAACTGGTGGCCGGCGCGTGGGTGGGCTTCGACGACGGCAGCGTGACGCTGCGCAGCGACTACTGGGGTGCGGGCGCGCACAGCGCGTTGCCGATCGTCGGCTCGTTCTACGAGACGGCGCTGCGAGCGCGCGCGATCGACCCGCATGTGCAGTTCTCGCCCGACTTCCGACCGCGCAGCGCACCGGCCCCCGCGCCGAAACGGCGGCCGCACGTCGGGTTGTTCGACTGGTTAAGGATTTTCCGCTGATCGTGAAGTCGGCCGGCGAATCATGCCGGCCTTGCGATTCATTGACGGGTCGTCGTCACGTGCCCGTCGGCGTACAACCAGACGGGCATGCCCTCGCATCGCGTCAGCGCGCGGCCGCCGCCTTCAGCAGCCGCAGCATCTCCGGATCGTCACCCGCATCGGCCAGCACCTTCGCGGTCGGCTTCACGCCGACACCCAACAGCCGTCGCACGCCCTCGACGTGATGCTCGATCACCTCGCCGCGCAGCAGCGTATCGCTCTGCAGCACCACCGGGTTCGTATCCTTCACGAGCAACGCGAACACCGCCTCCGACACCGGCGGATCCAGCGCGTCGGACAACGCCGAGTCGGCGAGGTGGTACGGATTGTTGTCGTGAATCTGCCAGCTCAGCGCACCGCTCGCGTGCAGCTTGCCGAGCGCGGCGAGCGCATCGGCTTCCGGCAGTTTCACGAGTTCGGAGGCGAGATCGCTCGCCTGCTCCTCGCGCCCGTCGCGCAGCGTATCGGGCGGCGGCAGGTTCGGCACCAGCAGGTCGAGCACGAGCGCCTGCCGGCGGGCGTGGTCCGGCGACGCCTTGGCATCGGCGTTCGAGCGGTTCTGGCGCAGCAACTGGCCGGCCACGCGCCAGCGATCGTCGCTGCCATGCTCGTCGCGCGGCACCTGGTGCGCGCGCAGCATCACGTCGAGCCAGCGCCACATCGAATCGACCGTCTTCGCGTCGTTCGACGACACGCCGTCGCCGACGATCTGGTCGAGCGTCTGCCCGCACAGGAATTCGCGCTGCTGCACCGGGTCGAGACCGGCGAAGTATTTGCGCACGCGATCCGACAGCCCGTCGAAGTCCGCCTGGCTCATGTCGGGCGCATGGTAGCCGGGGCACGGCCCCGTGCTGGCGATCTCGCGACCCGACACCGCCTTCGCCGGCGGCGGCGGCGAATCGCCGCTGTGCGCGACCGGATACAGCTCGATGCCGTCGACCTGGAAGCCCTGCTCGATCCGCAACAGGACGCCCGTGGTCGAATGTTTCGTCGTGAAGTTGCTGCCCGTGATCGACGTGACCTGATACGGCGAGCCGATCGGCATCCTGATCAGTTCGCCGCCCGGCACGTCGAGTATGCACGCGTCGGCAGGCGGCTTCTGCGGGCCGTCCATATCGAGTTCCGCAACGTGGGTCGGGGCGGTTTCGACGCTCCATCGGCCGGCGTCCCGCATGCGCAGCACGATCTCGCCGCCCACCTTCTCGACCCGCATGGTCGCGGGCTTGCCGGCGGCCGGCGCGTAATCGCCGAGCAAGCCGTCGCAGCCACTGGCGGCCCGCGCGGACAGCGACACGAACATCATCAGACAGAAAACGGGAATCCGCACGGCAGGGCCTCTCAAGGTTCGAATTGTTGTCGGAGTGCCGGCGCGGGCGCGCACGGCGGCGGCGGCACGACCGAGCGCCGCCGGACGCCAATATAGCGAACGCCGCCAGGGTATGCCAGCCCGCGAAGCGACAGGCGGCGTGACGCGCTGCAGGAAAATGACGGCAAGCCTGCGCGGAATCCAGCCCGCGCGATATGCCGCCTTAGGGCCTGTTCACGCTAATAACGGGCTTGCGAACGCGCCCTAGTCCACCTGGACGAAGCGAAAGGGCCGCACACCACGCACCATCGCCGTCGTCATCCATTGATGCCGGGGGCTGCATGAGCGCAAGCGCTGTCGAAATCGCGAATCTGCTGTACCGCTACGCGGAGTTGCTCGATGCCGGCGACCTGCCGGGCATGGCGGCACTGTTCCGGCATGCCCGGATCAAGGTCGCGGAAGATGGGCCGACGATCGGCGCGGACAAGCTGCTCGACCTGTTCGATGCACGCGTGAAGCGCCACGCGTGCGGCACGCCGCGCACCCGGCATGTGATCACGAATCCGATCATCGAGATCGACGAAGCCGCGCATCGCGCGACGGCTCGCTCGTACTACACGGTGCTGCAAGCCGCCGACGGCCTGGCGTTGCAACCGATCGCGGCAGGCCGCTATCACGACGCGTTCGAGCGCGTCGACGGCACGTGGCGCTTCGCGTTTCGCGACTACACGCTGTTCGATTTCGCGGGCGACCTGCGTTACCACCTGAACGAGTCGCCGGCCGGCTGACGCGCCGACCGACGGTGACTGCGCGCAGCGCGCTCAGCGCGCCGCGAGCGTCGCGGCCAGCGCGTCGAATTCCGGCGCCCATGCCGCACGCCACGCGGCCTTCGTCGCGTCGTCGACCCACGCGCCGTCGATCCCGTTCAGCATGAACTGCTTCATGTCTGCGACCGTGAAGCCGAAGTGGCTGAACATCAGCTCCCACGCTTCCGAAGGGTTCACCTTGTGCAGCGTCGGATCGTCGGTGTTCGGATGGATCTTCAGCCCGAGCCCCGGCATCTTGCGCATCGGATGCCGTTCCGCCCATTGCTCCGGCGGCAGCGTGCGCAGGTAGTACGAATTCGTCGGCACGACCGTGAAGACGATCCCGCGCTCCGCGTAGCGCGCGCACAGCGCCGGGTTGTCGACGATCGTATAGCCGTGATCGATACGATCGACGTGCAGCAGGTCGACGGCCGTCTCGACGTTGCGCCACGGCATCCCGAACTCGCCCGCATGCGCGGTCGTGCGGAAGCCTGCCGCGCGCGCGTCGCGATACGCCTTCCAGAACAGCTCCGGCGGCCGGTCGTTCTCGCGATAGTCGATCCCGATCCCCGCGACTTCATCCGCGCGATTCGCCTTCATCCATTCGACGATCGCGACCGCTTCGTCCGGATCCTGCTCGCGATCGATGCTCGGGATCAGGCATGCGCCGATCCCGAAGTCGCGCGCGGCGTCGCGCATCGCGGTCACGATCGCGGCCTGCGCGTCCGCATACGGAATGCCCGACACGCGCACCGTGCCGGTCGGATTCCAGAAGAATTCCGCATGTCGAACGTTGTGTGCGGCCGCATCCTCCAGATACTCGTATGCGATACGCCGCAGATCGTCGGGCCGCGTGAGCAAATACTTGTCGAGCGCGCGCAGCACGTGCAGCACGCCGACCGGCTTCTCGCCGCGCGCATAGAACGCGTCGATCTCCGCGCGCTCGATCGGTGCGCCGCTGCGCTCCGCGAGCGCGACGAACGTGTCGTGCCGCACCGCGCCGAGCAGGTGGCAATGCAGCTCCACCTTCGGCAGCGCGTGGAAAAAGGCCCGATGGGCCGGCGTGATCTCGATGCCCGTGCGCGCGGCCGGGACGTTTCCTGGTGTTGCCTTCATGTCAGTCTCTTTTGCTGTAGTGCCGATGCGTCGTGAAAGCCGTCTCTCAGTGCGGCTTCACGACGGTCCAGAAGTAATAGCCGAGCGGCAGCGCGAGCACGACGAGCCCCCACGACACGTCGCGCCAGCGACCTGCCAGCAGCTTGACGAGCACGTAGCACAGCAGCCCGCCGGCGATGCCGGTGCCGAAGCTGTTCGACATCAGCGTGAGCAGCACCATCGACATCACGGGCAGCGCATCGGTGAAGTCGTCGAAATGCGTATGGCGGATCGTCGCGAACATCGACAGCCCGATCAGGATCAGCGCCGGCGCGGTCGCCTCTTTCGGAATCGCGAGCGCGACCGGCACGAACAGCAGCATCGCGGCGAACAACACGGCCGCCGCCAGCGACGACAACCCGCTGCGCCCGCCGGCCTCGACACCCGCCGCCGATTCGATCAGCGCCGTCAGCGCGGGAATGCCGAACACCGGGCCGAGCGTCGCGGCGAGCGAGTCGACGAGGAACGGCCGGTTGATGTTCGGCAGGTTGCCCTGTTCGTCGAGCAGGTTCGCCTTCGCGCCCACCGCGAGCGCGGTGCCGAGCGTCGAGAAGAATTCCGCCGCGAAGAACGCGAACAGGTACGGCGCGGCCGCGAGCGTCAACGCGCTGCGGATGTCGAGCTTGAACGCGATCGGCGCGATGCTGTGCGGCAGCGACATGAACGATGCCGGCAGATGCGTGACGCCCAGCGGCACGCCGGCCGCGGCGGCAACCAGAATCGCGATCAGGACCGCGCCGGGCACCTTGCGCGCCTGCAGCACGATCGCGACCGCCAGGCCGATCAGCGCGACGAACGCGCCCGGCCGCGAGAAATCGCCGAGCGCGAATGCGTTGGTCTTCGCGTTCGCGACGACCATCCCCGCATTGCGCAACCCGAGCATCGTCACGAACAGGCCGATCGATGCGCCGAGCCCGAGCTTGATCTGCACCGGAATCAACCGCATCACGACGCCGCGCGCACCGAAGATCGTCAGCAGGAAGAACAGCACGCCCGATACGCATGCGATGCCGAGGCCCGTCTGCCAGCCGACGTGTTCGGTCGTCGCGAGCGTCACGCCGATGATCACCGAGCCGCCGATGCCCGGGCCAACCAGGAACGGCAGGTTCGCGTACAGCCCCATCAGCGTCGTGAACAGCACGAACACGATGATCGTCGCAGTGGTTGCCGCACCGCGTTCCATTCCGCCGGTCGCGAGCAGCGACGGGATCACGACGAGCAGGTACGCCGCCGCGAGGAACGACGTGATGCCCGCGATCGTCTCGGTGCGCACGCTCGTGCCGCGCGCGGCAAGCGCGAAGCGCCGTTCGAGCCAGTTGGCCGGCGTACGCGCCGGCATCGTGTCAGTCGCTGACATGGTGGTTCTCCTGTGATTCCGATTATTGTCCTGTGTCGGTTCGCGCGGCGCGGTCTTATACTGCCGCGTACCGCCCCCCGACCGTACTGTTCCGATGTCGTCCGATCGCTCGTCGCTGCTGCCCGCGCTCACGCTGCGGCAAGTCCAGCACTTCGTCGTCCTTGCGCATGCGCGCAGCTTCACGCAGGCCGCGCAGGCGCTGTCGCTCACGCAGCCCGCGCTCACCGCGTCGATCCGCCAGATCGAGTTCCTGCTCGGCGGCCGCCTGTTCGCCCGCTCCGCGCACCGGCTCACGCTGACCACCGCGGGCGAGGCCGTGCTGCCGCTCGCCGAGCGTCTGCTGAACCAGGCGCGCGGCACCTTCGACGACATGACGCGGCTCATCGGCGAACGCATCCAGACCGTGCGCATCGCGTTCATCCCGTCGGTCGCCGGCCGCCTGCTGCCGGCGCTCAATGCGCTGCGCGGCACGCATTCCACGCTGCGCTTCACGCTCACCGACCTGCCGAACAGCGCGCTCGTCGAAGCCGTGCGCGACGGCGTCGCGGATCTCGGCATCGGCGTGCGCGAACCCGACAGCGACGACGGCACGCTGCACTACCAGCAGCTGTTCGAGGACGAGATCGTGATCGTCGTGCGACACGACGATCCGCTCGCGAACGCGAAGAGCGTCACGTGGGCGAAGCTCGTCGATCGCGAACTGGCCGTGTTCGTGCGCGGCAGCGTCAGCGAATCGCTGCATCGCACCGGCGGCGCCGAGAAGCTGCGCCTGAACGTCGCGTACCGGATGGAATACACCGAGCCGCTGTACGCGCTCGCCCGCAACGGCCTTGCCACCGCCGTGCTGCCGAGCCTCTACACGATGCATCTGCACGATCCCGAACTCGTCGCGCTGCGCATCGAGAAACCGCGCGTCACGCGCGCGATCTCGCTGATCTCGCTTGCCGCCGACGATCGCGGCCCGCACGTGCGCACCTGCCGCGAATGGATCGAGCAGCACATCTGAGCCGGGTCGCCGCGCAGCGCGTCGCTGCGTTCACGGCAGCTTCGCGATGCGCTCGGCCAGCGTCGCATAGAAACGGTCCGCATCGACTTCGTTGATCCACGTCGCGTTCGCCGCGCGGCCGCTGCGGCCGTTCCAGTCGACCACCGTTTCGCCCAGCGTCCACTGCCCGGTCGTCTCGACGACGACGTTCACCTTGCGTCCGCTGAACAGCGTCGGGTCGACGAGATAGCCGACCGCCGTCGGGTCGTACATCGGCCCGTCCTCGACGCCGCGCCGCTTCTTGTTGTACGCCAGCTCCGCGTCCATGATGTCCGCGACGATCGCGCCGCAGCGGTTGCCGAGCGCGCGGAACGGCGCGACGCGCGCCGGCGTGATCGGCGCCTTCACCGCCACATCGCGCGGCAGCACGACGATCGGCACGCCGCTCGCGAACACGACTTCAGCTGCTTGAGGATCGACGTAGATGTTGAACTCGGCGGCCGGCGTGATGTTGCCGCGCTCGAAGAACGCGCCGCCCATCAGCACGATTTCGCGCAACGCGGCGCGGATCTGCGGCGCTTCGACCAGCGCGGTCGCGATGTTGGTCAGCGGGCCGAGCGCGCACAGCGTCACGCTGTTCGGCGCGGCGTGGCTCAGCGTATCGACGAGGTACGACACCGCATGACCGGCCGCAAGGGGCGCGCGCGGTTCGTGCAGCTCGACGCCTTCGAGGCCCGTCTTGCCGTGCACGTTCGCGGCCGTCACGAGTTCGCGCACCAGCGGGCGCGGGCAACCCGCATGGACCGGCAGCGTCTTCGTGCGGCCGGCCCAGTCGCGGATGATCCGCGCATTGCGTTCGGTGAGGTCGAGCGGCACGTTGCCGGCCACGGCGGTCAGCGCGCGCACGTCGAGCCGGTCCTGCGCGCCCAGCGCGAACAGGATCGCGATGGCGTCGTCCTGCCCCGGGTCGGTATCGATGATCACCGAGCGGCGCACGGCGTCGCCGCCGGCCGCGAACGCGCCGGCTTCGGGCAGCAGCGCCGTGCCGGCCAGCGCGGCGGACAGTTTCAGGAACGTGCGGCGGGATGCGATCGGATGGGTCATGGTCGGGCTCTCAGAAGACGTGCCGGACGCCGAGCGTCGCCATCATCTGGCGCGTGCCGGTCGAGCGCGCGTACGCGAAGATCTGCGCATGGTCCGCGTCGCCTGCCGCCTGTTGCGCGATCACGGTCAGCGCGACGTCGGTACGTTTGGACAGGTAGTAATCGGCCTGCAGGTTCACCTGGTGCCATTTCGGCCGCTTGTCGATCACGTCGTACTTGCCGTTCGTGAATGCATACGCGGCACCGAGGAAGAGCTGCGGCGTCATCGTGTAGACGATGTTCACGCCGACGTTCTGCAGATGCAGGTGCGAATTGTCGAGGTAATCGTAGCGCACGTCGGTAAACATCGCCGCGAACTGCGCGCGGCCGATCGTGTAGAAGCCGCCCGTGCCCGCGATGCGCTGCCGGCTCGCGAACACCGCCGGCGACGTCGCGCTCTTCGCGAAGATCAAGAGCGGCGACGCATAGTCGTTCGCGATCGCGCCGTCCGGGTTCGTGCCGCTGTACGGATGGTTGTACTGCGCATAGACCGCGCTCCAGCGCAGCGGGCCGCGCTCGTAGCCGAGGCCGAAGCTGTACGCGCTGTTGTTCGCGAAGCCCGTCGCGTTGCTGAAGCCGTACAGCGCGGTGAATTTCAGCCCGTAGTACACGGGGCTCACGTACTTCACCGAGTTCTGCACGCGGATGTCGTTGTAGCCGTTGTCGTTGTCGCCGATGTTCACGCCGTTGCTCGCGATGATCACGGGCCCGATGTAGTCGTGGATCGCGTCGTACTGGCGGCCGAACGTCAGCGACCCGTAGCTGCGGTCGGCGAGGCCGACGTAGGCCAGGCGCCCGAACTCGCGGCCGTTCTGCGCGGCCGTGCCCGTCATCACGTTGAAGCCGTTCTCGAGCTGGAAGATCGCGGACAGCCCCTGCCCGAGATCCTCCTTGCCCTTCAGCCCCCAGCGCGGGTTCTGGTTCGTGCCGGACAGCGCCTGCCAGGCGTTCTTGCCGCCCTGGTTGGTCGCGTACCCGACGCCTGCCGAGATGAGGCCGTACAGCGTGATGCTGCTTTGCGCGCAGGCATGGGTCGCGAAGGCGCCGAGCATCGCGAGCGGCGCGAGCTTGTGAAGAGTTTTCATGCGGGTCGTGTGGTCGGTGAGAGTCCAGGCGCGGCAGGGTTCCGCGAAACTGGACACGACTATACGAACCCGGATCGGATAATAAAAGTTTGGTTTTCTTATATCTCAATAAAATGGATTTATTCTCATCTCCAGATCTCCCGCGCCGGCGAACCGGTTGCCGTCAGTCCGCCGTGTCGCCGCTCTTCGGCAACTTCGACCATGCGTGGCGTCCCGGCGCCGGCGACCATGCCGGGCGCGTCTTGCGCGCGCTGTCGATCACGACCAGATAGCGGCCGGCGATCGGCGTGATGTCGCGATCGCGACGCAGCACCCACAGCGACTTGCCGGCCTCGACGCGCGCCTGGTAGTCGTCGTCGAGAATCCCGTGCCGGTCGAGGAACGTGTTCAGCGAAGCCGGGATCCGCACGCAGCCTTTCGAGTGGCGAATACCGAGCAGCGGCTCGAGACGATCGGGATCGGTCGCATGCATCTGGAAGCGCATCGGCGACTTGCCGCCCTTGCCCCAGCCGCGCTCGCCGTCGACCCAGCCGAAGTCGTAGATGCGCATGTCGCGCTTGCCGTAGCCGCGAATGCCGTTGTCGTTCTTCGTGCCTTCCGCGCGGAAGTCCATGTTGTCGGGCGAGTGATCGAACACGCCGAGCGGCGTCAGGAAGTGATCGTACTGGCCCGGCCAGCCGGTGCCGACCGGCGACGCGCCGATCATCAGCCATGCATTGGCCGGCGTCGCGCGGAAGTAGATGAACAGCGCCTGCACGTTCGGCGCACGATCGACCAGCGCGACGTACTCGCCCGCCAGGTCGCCGAGATTCGCCTCGGCGAGTGCCTTCTCAAGCCGCTCGCCGTACGCGCGCTGCTCGGTCGCGGGCACGTTCAGGCGTCGCGTGACTTCGTGCGTGAAGCGCTTGCGCATGTCCATGGCGCGCGCCGTTGCGTCTTTCGCTTCGTCGACCGACAGCGGCGGATGCCGGCGCGGCGGCGTCGGTACGGGCGCCTCGGCTTCGCTCGCAGGCGTGCCGGACGCCGCCGATGCAGGCGCTGCCGCGGACGCTGCCGATGCTGCGGAAGCCGCCGACGCGCCCGAGGCGCCGCTCGCAGGCGTTGCATGATGCGCTGAAGAGGCTGCGGAAGCGGACACGGCACCGGGCGACGCATGCGCGGGCGATGCTGCCGATGCCGGCGATGCGGTTGGTGAGGATGACGTAGCAGCGGACGACGGCGCGTCGGACGCGGCGAACGCAGGCCGATCGACAAGCACGGAAATCGGGAGAGCTGCAGCGAGCCACGTGGCGACTGCCAGGGTACGGCAACGCGGCTTGACCAGCCGCCGCGTCAGGTCGGAAAGCATCATGAAGATCGAAGCCATCGGCCGATCCGGCCGCCGCACACAGGCGAACGGCGCGGCTTCCGCGCGAGCCATCGACACGTCGGAGTCCTTGCGGATTCCCGGCGCCGACGCCTCTTCGCGGTGGAGCCGTTCGCGGATGCAGCGCGATCGGTCCGATGGCGGCTAATGAGTCGTCAGGTCTTTCATTCTACTCGCGCAGGCCCGATTCGGCAGGGCCGAACCCCTCGTTTCGCGGCGGTTTTGCGCTTGGTCACGCTTTGTTTCAACTCGTTGCCGCTTGCTGCGTCGTCGCGTGGCACGCTCGTTCGTTGGCCGTCGCCGCGACCACGAAAACGCGTACCGCTCCGCATGCGGCACGCGTGATGCCGTCGTCGCCTACTTCGAAATCGCTTCGAGCGCGATGCCTTTGGTACGCGGCCCCATCAAGCCGATCGCGGCCATCACGACCACCATCGCGCCGGCGATGAACGCGAACACGCCGAACGTGCCGAAGCCTCTCAGCACGGCGGCGATCACGAACGACGAGAAGATCGCCGAGAAGCGGCTCCACGAGTAGACGAAACCCACCGCGCGTGCGCGAATCGACGTCGGGAACAGTTCGGCCTGGTACGCATGGAAGCTGTACGACATGATGTTGCTCGCGAGCGTGAGGCCGATGCCGAGCACGATCAGGAACGCGCCCACCGTCGTCTGGCTGAACATCAGCCCGCAGACGACGATCGCCGCCGCCATCGCGACGATCACCGACTTGCGCTCGAAGCGGTCGGCGATCACGAGGCCGATCAGCGGACCGAGCGGCGCCGCAAGCGCGATCACGCTCGAATACATCAGGCTCGACGTGATCGTGATGCCCTGCTTGATCAGCAGCGTCGGCACCCAGTTCGCGAAGCCGTAGAAGCCGACCGTCTGGAACACGTTGAAGATCGTCATCATGATCGTGCGGCTACGATACGGCGGCACCCACATGTCGCGGAAGCTGCCGCGCGGCGGCACCGGCTCGGCCGGCGCGGGCGGCGGCAACGGGCGACCGTATTCGGCTTCGACCTTCGCCTCCAGCGCGCGCATCACGCGGTCGGCTTCGTCGACGCGGCCTTGCTGCGCGAGCCAGCGCGGGCTCTCCGGCAGCGCGCGGCGAATCCACCACACGAACAGCGCGCCGTGCGCGCCGATCAGCACGACCCAGCGCCAGCCGTCGAGGCCGAGCGGGGCGTGCGGCACGAGCAGGTAGGCGAGGAACGCGACCACCGGCACCGCGACGAAGCCGACCGCCTGCTCGCACGCGAACGCACGGCCGCGAATCTGCTTCGGCACGAGTTCGGAGATGTACGTGCCGATCGTCACCATCTCGACGCCAAGGCCGAGACCGACGACGAAGCGCCAGAAGTTCAGCCCGCCTGCCGTGTCCTGGAACGCCATCACGATGTTGGCGGCCGTGTACCACAGCAGCGACCACGTGAAGATCGCGCGACGGCCGAAGCGGTCCGCGAGGAAACCGCATCCGATCGTGCCGATGAAGAGGCCGGCGAACAGCGCGGCGATGAAGCTCGCGACGCCCGTCGTGCCGAACAGGCCATGTGTCGTCGCGGACAGGATCCCGCTTTTCACGAGGCCCGGCGCGACGTAGCCGCTGTACAGCAGATCGTAGAGTTCGAAGAAGAAGCCGAGGCTCAGCAGCACGACCAGCTTCCAGACGCTGCGGGTCGGCGGCAGGCGATCGAGGCGGGCTGAAATCGAGCCGGCGTCGATGGGAGAGGACAAGGCGGCGGCCTGTGAAAAGCTGTCCGTTGAAGCCATCTTGGTCGAGTCTCCTGATCGTGTCGTATGTTGTTGTCCGGCGGCCTGCGGGCCGCCGTCGGGCGAATCGCTGCATTGTACCGGCACGCCGTGCGCGCCGCGTCACATGGCGAACCGGTTCGGACACCCCGGTTTTGCGCCGGATAATGTGTAAATTCCGTAACCTTCTGTCGGTTCTGTAAGCCTCGCCGGCCTCGCGATGCGCGCTCGCCGCCCGGCAGCCGATGCCGCTGCGGGCCCGTCGGCACGGGCGCTCGCCGCCCTCGCACGACGCCACCGGCCGCGTGGCGCCCAACATGCCATGCGCACAATCGTCGTCATTGCCGCCGCCGCACCCCGGTAACATGCTACCGGGCCAACTCCCGGCTTCCTGGCGCCTTTCGGCGCCCGGCATTGTCGGCAAAACGTAAGCATTCCATGTCCATACAACGACTATCCCTCTACGCGCGCCGGATCGCGCTGTTCGCGCTGCTGCAGTTCGCAGCGATCGCGACCGCGTCGGCGTTTCCGGCGGCCGCGTCCGCGCCGGGCGCGAGTGGCGTCGGCGCCCCCGTGCCGACCATTTCGCTGAACGACGCCGTGGCGCAGCTCAAGCAGATGCAGGTCCAGCAGGACCGCATCAAGCAGCAGACGTCGAATGCGACCAACAGCAAGGAGCTCGACGGGCTCGGCGATGCGACGCAGGAACTGAGCGCCGACGTCGACAAGCTGCAGAGCGAGCTCGCGCCGCAGCGCACGCAGATCCAGGCGCAGCTCGACGTGCTCGGCCCGCCGCCGGCCTCGGGCGCATCGCCCGAAACGCCCGCCGTTGCGCAACAGCGGGCGACGCTGAACGCGCGCAAGGCGCAGATCGACGCCGCGCTGAAACAGGCCACCGACCAGAAGACCAACCTCGCGAACCTGAACGACCAGTTCGCGAAGCTGCACCGCAGCCTGCTGCGCAACCAGCTCGCGTTCCGTTCGGGCAGCATCTTCGGCGCGCAGTTCTGGTTGCCGCTGTTTCATCTGTCGCCTGACGACATCCATCGGCTCGAGAATTTCAACGACGAACTGCGCGACATGCTGCACTCGTCGTGGATGCCCGGACAGCGTGCGATCACCACGCTGCTGATGATCGCCGCGCTCGCCGTCTGGCTCGGCGGCCGCCGCCTCGTCGAACGCGGGCTCGCGTGGATCTGCCTGAACCGCCTGCCGCCCACGCGGCTGCGCCGCAGCGCGCTCGCGCTGACGACGGCGTTCTCGACGCTGTTCGCGACCGCCGTCGCCGTCCAGATTCTCTATCTCGCACTCGCTCGGCACTACGAACTCACGCCGTCGATGGACGATCTGTGGGATCAGTTCGCGAAGCTCGCGGTGACGTGCGCGCTGATCGCCGGGCTCGGCCGCGCGCTGCTCTGTACCAAGCACCCGTCGTGGCGGCTGCCGGCGCTCGCCGATCCGGTCGCGCTCGCGATGAAGCCGTTCCCCGGCGTGCTGGCTGCGCTGTTGCTGATGTCCGGCACGCTCGAAACGATCAACCGGATCGTCGACACCAGCCTGTCCGTCACGCTGTTCGGCCGCGGGATCGTGTCGCTCGTCGTCGCGCTGACCGTCGGCGCGTCGCTGCTGCGCGCGAACCGCGTGCGCAGCGCACTGGCGCAAGCCGGCGAGGCGCCTGAGCAGCGTTCGACGCTCGCGGGGCTGATCCATGCCGGCGTCACGCTGGCGATCGTCGTGTCGCTGGGTGCGCTGGTGATCGGCTACATCACGGTCGCACGCTTCATCACGTACGAGCTCGTGTGGTTCGAGATCGTGCTGTGCAGCGTCTACATCCTCACGCAACTGACGCGCGACGCGAGCGAGAGCCTGTTCTCCACGAGCCTGTCGACCGGCAAGCAGATCAAGCACCTGTTCGCGCTCGACGACCGGCATCTCGACCAGGCGCACACCGTCGTGTCGGGCCTGGGCACGAGCCTGCTGATGCTGGTCGCGGCCATCGCGCTGCTCACGGGCGGCTTCGGCACGACGCCGAGCGACCTGCTCGACAGCGCGGTCGCGATGATCGGCGGCCAGCGGCTGCAGAGCCTGAACATCATGCCCGACCGGATCATGAATGCCGTGATCGGTTTCGCGATCGGCTTCTACCTGCTGCGCTCGGTGCGTCGCTGGCTCGACAGCGAGTTCATGCCGGCGCTCGGCATGGACGCGGGGATGCGCGTATCGCTGATCACGCTGTTCACCAACGTCGGCTACGTGCTGCTCGTGCTGATGACGCTCGGGCTGCTCGGCGTCAAATGGAGCAACCTCGCGTGGATCGTCAGCGCGCTGTCGGTCGGTATCGGTTTCGGCCTGCAGGAGATCGTGAAGAACTTCGTGTCGGGGCTGATCCTGCTGACCGAGCGGCCGGTGAAGGTCGGCGACATGGTCAGCATCTCGGGCGTCGAAGGCGACATCCGCCGCATCAACGTGCGCGCGACCGAGATCCAGTTGAGCGACCGCTCGACCGTGATCGTGCCGAACTCGCAACTGATCTCGCAGAACGTGCGCAACGTGACGATGGGCAACAGCACGCAGGGCGTCGCGACGCTGATGCTCACCTTCCCGCTGAACACCGATCCCGAACAGGTGCGCGACCTGCTGCTCGACGCCTATCGCGAACACCCGGCGATTCTCGACAAGCCGGCGCCGTCGGTGACGTTCAGCCAGTTGACGCCGGACGGCATCACGCTGAGCGTGACGGGCTATGTGGCGAGCCCGCGGATCGCAAGCTCGACGAAAAGCGATCTGCTGTTCGAGATCCTGAAGCAGTTGCGCGCGGCGCGGATCACGTTGTCGACGCCGCAGATGCTGGTGGTGCAGAACATGCCGGCGAACGAGGGGTCCACCCGACATGAGCCGTGAGTGAGTGATCAGGTACGTACGCGCCGACCAGCCGTCGCAGCACACGCACCCCCGAAAACCACCGCAAACGACAAGGGCCGGTTACCGCTTTCGCGGCAACCGGCCCTTTTTCATTCGACTGTCAACGCGCCCTCCCGGGCGCGCGCCATCACACGTCGAACTTCACACCCTGCGCCAGCGGCAGCTGACGGCTGTAGTTGATCGTGTTCGTCGCACGGCGCATATACGCCTTCCATGCATCCGAACCCGACTCGCGACCCCCGCCCGTTTCCTTCTCGCCGCCGAACGCGCCGCCGATCTCCGCACCGCTCGTGCCGATGTTCACGTTGACGATCCCGCAATCGCTGCCCGCTGCCGACATGAACTGCTCGGCCTCGCGCATGTCGTTCGTGAAGATCGCCGACGACAGACCTTGCGGCACTGCGTTGTGCACGTCGATCGCGTCTTCGAAGTTGTCGTAGACCATCACGTACAGGATCGGCGCGAACGTCTCGCGCTCGACCACCGACGATTGCTTCGGCATCCGCACGATGGCCGGACGCACGTAGTACGCGTCGGCATGACCGATGTCGACGCGCTCGCCGCCCTTCACTTCGCCGCCCTGCTCGCGCGCATCAGCCAGTGCCTTCTGCATCGCGTCGAACGACGCGCGGTCGACCAGCGGGCCGACGAGCGTGTTTTCCTCGAGCGGGCTGCCGACCTTCACCGACACATACGCCTTCTCGATGCGCGGCAGCAGTTGATCGACGATGCTGCGATGTACGATCAGGCGACGCAGCGTCGTGCAGCGCTGGCCGGCCGTGCCGACCGCCGCGAACGTGACGGCGCGCACCACGAGGTCGAGATCGGCGCTCGGCGCGACGATCATCCCGTTGTTGCCGCCGAGTTCGAGGATGCCGCGTGCGAGACGCTGGCTCAGCACCTTCGCGACTTCCTGGCCCATCCGCACGCTACCCGTCGCGCTGATGACCGGCACCTTCTTCGACGACGTCAGCACTTCACCGACATCGCGCATGCCGAGCACCAGCTGGCTCAACTCTGCCGGCGCGACGCCCGGATGCGTCTTGTCGAATTCGCGGATCGCCTTCTGCAGCAGCACGTGGCATGCGATCGCGGTCAGCGGCGTCTTCTCGGACGGCTTCCACACGACCGAATCGCCGCAGACGAACGCGAGCGCCGCATTCCATGCCCACACCGCGACCGGGAAGTTGAATGCCGAGATCACGCCGCACACGCCGATCGGGTGCCACGTTTCCATCATCCGGTGGCCCGGGCGCTCGGACGCGATCGTCAGGCCGTAAAGCTGACGCGACAGACCGACCGCGAAATCGCAGATGTCGATCATTTCCTGCACTTCGCCGAGCCCTTCCGACGTGATCTTGCCGGCTTCAAGCGTGACGAGGCGGCCCAGCTCGGCCTTGTGCTCGCGCAGCACGTTGCCGAACACGCGCACCAGTTCGCCGCGCACCGGCGCCGGCACCGTGCGCCACTTGAGGAATGCTTCGTGTGCGGCGTCGATCTTGCGCTCGGCGTCAGCGGGCGAATCGGCCGCCAGCGTCGCGAGCGTCGCGCCGTCGAGCGGCGAACGCGCGGTCAGCGCATTGCCTTTCCACTGGGCGAGATCGATATCGAGCGCGGCAAGAATGTCGTTGAATTGCATCACTTCCTCTTCAGGGACAGATTGATCGGTGCGGCGGCGACGCCGCCCGCGTGATTCGATTGGAGCGCGTTCGCGCGCCCTGTGCAAGCGGATGCGCTGCTCGGCAGGCCCGGTGCGCCCGTGGCGCATCGCGCTGCGCCACCGCCGGAAACCCGGCCGGACGGCGCGCCCCCGCCTCGCAAGGCACGATCCATGAGACACATTGTCGGCGGCCACAAGTCGGGCCGCTATTGATATTAACTCACGACTTCATTCCCAAAACGCAACACCCCGGCAGGACATACCGGGCCGTTTCAGTTCGTATATGGGACGCGTCCAAAGCCCGTGACCGGGTCATCCGGACTCGCCAAGGCACGCCGCAACTTGATGACAAAGTTGCATCACCCTGTGCGGAAATATCGTTTGCCGCCCATCCGGCGGGCACACACAATCGAGGCGACGTCGAGGTGCACCGCACCCGGCGCATCGACGGCCGCCAACGGCGGCCGGACGAAGGCGACGCGCGTCGCGGGCCGGTTGCACCGGACACCCCCGCGAAGCCCCGCCGCTGCCCGGCGGCGGCCGGCGACGCGTCGCGCTTCGCAGCCAAAAGACAATCCCGGAGACAGCGCTCAGCACCCGCCATGCATTCAGATGCCCGCCCCGATTCGCCCCGTTCGTCCGGCTCGCCGCCCGCGCAGCCGTCCCTCCACCGCAGCCTGCAGGCGCGCCATCTGCGCATGATCGCGATCGGCGGCTCGATCGGCACCGGCCTGTTCGTCGCGTCCGGCGCGTCGATCTCGCAGGCCGGCCCCGGCGGCGCGATGCTCGCGTACATGATGATCGGCCTGATGGTCTATTTCCTGATGACGAGCCTCGGTGAAATGGCCGCATTCATGCCGGTCTCGGGCTCGTTCGCGACCTACGGCTCGAAGTTCGTCGACGAAGGCTTCGGCTTCGCGCTCGGCTGGAACTACTGGTACAGCTGGGCCGTGACGCTCGCGGTGGAACTCGTCGCCGCGCAGCTCGTGATGAACTACTGGTTCCCGCACGTGCCGGGCGTCTGGTGGAGCGCGATCTTCCTCACGCTGATCTTCGCGCTCAACGCGCTGTCGGTGCGCGGCTTCGGCGAGGCCGAATACTGGTTCGCGCTGATCAAGGTGCTGACGGTGCTCGCGTTCGTCGGCATCGGCCTGCTGATGATCTTCGGGATCATGCAGGGCGGCCCGAGCGCCGGCTGGGGCAACTTCACGATCGGCGACGCACCGTTCGCCGGCGGCTGGGCGACGATGCTCGGCGTCGCGATGATCGCGGGCTTCTCGTTCCAGGGCACCGAAATGATCGGCGTCGCGGCCGGCGAATCGGAAAACCCGCGCACGACGATCCCGCGCGCGGTCAGCCAGATCTTCTGGCGCATCCTGCTGTTCTACGTGTTCGCGATCTTCGTGATCGGCGTGCTGATTCCGTACACCGACCCGAGCCTGCTGAAAAGCGACGTGACCGACATCGGCGTGAGCCCGTTCACGCTGGTATTCCGCCATGCCGGCCTCGCGTTCGCGGCCGGCGTGATGAACGCGGTGATCCTGACGGCCGTGCTGTCGGCCGGCAACTCGGGCATGTACGCGTCGACGCGGATGCTCTATAACCTCGCGGTCGAAGGCCGCGCGCCGAAGCTGTTCGCCAAACTGTCGCCGGGCGGCGTGCCGCGCAATGCGCTGTACGCGACGACGGCGATCGGCGGGCTGTGCTTCCTCACGTCGCTGTACGGCGACAAGACGGTGTACCTGTGGCTGCTGAACACGTCGGGCATGGCCGGCTTCATCACGTGGCTCGGCATCGCGGTCAGCCATTACCGGTTCCGCAAGGGCTTCCTGAAGCAGGGCTACCGGCTCGACCAGTTGCCATACCGGTCGAAGTGGTTCCCGTTCGGCCCGCTGTTCGCGTTCGCGCTGTGCGGGATCGTCGCGCTCGGCCAGGACTACCAGGCGTTCCTCGCCGACAAGATCGACTGGGCCGGCATCGCCGCGACCTACATCGGCCTGCCGTTCTTCCTCGTGATCTGGCTCGGCTACGCGCTGGTGCGCAAATGCCGCCTCGTACGCTACGAGGACATGGAGATCGCGCCGTGGATCGAGCGCAACGCAACCGCCGAGGCCGCCGAGAAGGCCGACGCCGGTTATCCGGCCTACGTCGCCCGTTCGGCCAACCCGACGCCGGGCGCATGACGCCCGGCCGCGCGCCGGCCGCCGCCCGAGCGCGGCGGCCGGCGCACTGAAAACCCCATTCGACGCGGCGCACGCGTTCAGGCAAGATCGACGCGCGCCGTCCGTTTTTCCGCCGTTACGAGTCACCGAAAACGCATGCAGAACTTCTACGAAGCCACCGTTACCCGCCAGCCCTACCCGCAATTGACCGGCACGATCGACACGCAGGTCTGCATCGTGGGCGGCGGCCTCGCCGGCCTGTGCACGGCGCTCGGTCTCGTCGAGCGCGGCGTGACGGACATCGTCGTGCTCGATAGCGAGCGGGTCGGCTTCGGCGCATCGGGCCGCAACGGCGGCTTCGTGTTCGGCGGCTACAGCCTCGACAACGCCGACCTGCTGCGCACGCTCGGCCGCGACGAAGGGCGTCGCCTGTACCGGCTCACCGTCGATGCCGTCGACCTGATCCGCACGCGCATCGCGCGCTACGGAATCGACTGCGACATCGTCGACCAGGGTGTGCTGCTCGCGAACTGGTTCGACGATCCGTCGCGGCTCGACGGCGTGCGCACGCTGATGAAGCAGGAATTCAACGTCGACTGGGAACCGGTCGCAACCGACGCGCTGCGCGCGCGGCTCAAGACGCAGCGCTACTACGGCGGGCTGTTCGAGCCGAACGCGTTCCACTTCCATCCGCTCAAGTACGTGCTCGGCGTCGCGGCGGCCGCCTCGCGCGGCGGCGCACGCCTGTACGAACGCTCGGCCGCGCTCGGCATCGCGCGCGAAGGCGCCGGCTACGTCGTGCGCACGGCGCAGGGCACGGTGCGTGCGAAAGACGTCGTGTTCGCCGGCGGCGGCTATGCGCGCGGCGTGTCGCCGCGCATCGAACGCGCGGTGCTGCCGATCGCGACCTACGTGATCGCGACCGAACCGCTCGGCACGCGGCTGCCGGACGCGATCGACGCACCGTACGCGATCTACGACACGCGCTTCGCATTCGACTACTACCGTCCGCTGAAGGACACGCGGATTCTGTGGGGCGGCCGGATCTCCGTGCTCGACCGCGGCCCCGACGCGATCGCGCGCCTGCTGCGTCGCGACCTGCTGCGCGTGTATCCGCAGCTCGACGGCGTGAAGGTCGACTATGCGTGGGGCGGGCTGATGAGCTATGCGCGGCACAAGATGCCGCAGATCGGCCGCGACGCGGACGGCGTGTGGCACGCGATCGCGTTCGGCGGGCACGGGATGGCGCCGACCACCGTCGCCGGCGAAGCGCTCGCCGCCGCGCTGGCCGGCGAGCAGCCCGTGCCGGAAGGCTTCGCCGCGTTCGGGCTCACGCGCACGTTCGGGCTTGCGGGCCTCGCCGCCGCACAACTCACGTACACCGCGTACCAGGCCCGCGACGCGCTCGCATCGTGCCGGCGCTGAACGGCGGCGGCGCTCGAAACCGCGTGGCCGATTAGAACGGAAGGTCGGCCGGGCGGGGATTTCCCGCATGCTAGAATGGTTTCTCCATGCCGCCGCGAACCCACAACAAAGTCACATGAAAGCTGGAAGCAAGGCCGCCACGTCCGAAAGCCGCGCGGTTGCGTCCGACACGCGGCGCAAATACGATCCCGAGCAAACCAAGCGCAACATCCTCGACGTCGCCACGCAGGAATTTTCCGCGATGGGTCTCGCCGGTGCGCGCGTCGACGCGATCGCCGAGCGCACGAACACGACGAAGAGGATGCTCTACTACTACTTCGAAAGCAAGGAAGGCCTGTACGAGGCCGTGCTGGAGAAGGTGTACGGCGACATCCGCGCGCTCGAGCAGGAACTGCACGTCGGCGACATGG
The DNA here is from genome assembly GCF_002563755.1 of Burkholderia sp. JKS000303. Taxonomy (NCBI): domain Bacteria; kingdom Pseudomonadati; phylum Pseudomonadota; class Betaproteobacteria; order Burkholderiales; family Burkholderiaceae; genus Burkholderia; species Burkholderia sp. JKS000303. Next base: position 2,630,645 of record NZ_PDBZ01000001.1, on the reverse strand, counting down.
AGCCGCGCGAAGGCATGCGCCGGCTCGTCGAATTCACGTTCGACTATCACGACAAGCATCGCGACTTCGTCCGCCTCGTGTCGATCGAGAACATTCACGGCGCGAAGTATCTCGAACAGCTGAAGTCGTTCAAGAACCGCAACGTCAGCATCATCAGGACGATCGAGGAGCTGCTCGAGCGCGGCGCGGCAAGCGGCGCGTTCCGCAAGGACATCGACGCGTTCGACCTGCACCTGCTGATCAGCTCGTTCTGCTTCCACCGCGTGTCGAACCGCTACACGTTCGGCGCCGCATTCGGCCGCGATCCGTCGGCGCCGCGGCTGCGTGCGCGGCATCGCGAGACGATCGCCGACTCCGTGCTGCGCTACGTCGCAGCCTAGGGCCTGTTCACGCTAATAACGGGCTTGCGCTGGCCACCAGAAGGGCCGAGCGCAAGGAATGCGACGAAGCGAATACTCAACGTATTCGCGAGGAGCATGACGCCGCGATCGGCCCTTCTGGTGGCCAGCCCCACGAATGAATTTTCCCAAACAGGGGAACGTGCCTTTCCGCCCGCATGGCGGCGTCGTTCCTCGTTGCAATCGCTACGGCTATTGCGCCTCCTCTCTCCTTGCCTGCGCCCGGAGGAAGTCCCCTTGGGGGACGGGCGGAAAGGCACGTTCGCAAGCCCGTTATTAGCGTGAACAGGCCCTAGCCCCCGAAACACGCCAGCGAGTCGCGCACTCGCTTCCCGAACGAGGCCCGGACGCATGCATCCGGCATGCGCCGGACAGCGCGTCAGTCCGTCGGCGCCGTCGCCGCCAGCGCGATCCGCGCCTTCTCTTCCGGGCTTCCCGCCACGTAGTACTTCTTCGCCCAGCTCGAATCCGGCGCGAGCGCGAGCTGCGGGTGCGCGCCTGTGCCGCGCTGCTTCGTTTCGATCGACAGCGCCCGCGCACGATAGTGTTCGTAGAGCCGCAGGAATTCCGCGAGATAGATCGCCGCGATGCGCGTATCGCGAATCTCCAGCAGATTCTCGTCGTTGTACTGCTCGGAGTTGCGGCTCATGTTCGCCGAGCCCGTATAGACGATCGGGTTCGCGCCTTCCGCATCGATCACGATGAACTTGTGATGGATCACGACCGGCGGATACGCGGGCGCGGGCTCGCCCGGAAAGAGGCGCAGCTCCGGTTCGAAGCCCTTCGGCACCGTCGCCGGCGAAAAATACGCGGCATCGATCACGTCGCGATGATCGCGCTGGCGATGGTACAGCTCGAGGTTCGCGAGCGTCGCCGCATCGAGCGACTGGCCGTCGCGTTGCGCGGCATCGGCCTTCGTCGCGCTGCCGACGTTGATGCGGTTCACGAGGCCGAACATCATCAGGCCGCGGTCGCCGGCCGCAAAGCAGGCATCACGCAACGCCGCGTCGGTCGGCATGAACAGACAGAACGACACCGAGTGCTTCGCGGCCGCGATCGCGGCGACGATCGTATCGATCTCGGTGCGCTGCCCCGCCGGCTCCGGCGAGAACGCGACGCGCACCTGCGCGCTGCCGACCGTCATCGGCGCCGACCAGCCCGACGACAGCCGCGCCGTCTCCGCGATCGTCGGATTCGCGGCGAGCGCATGCGCCCGATCGTTGTACAGTGCGGCCAGCGCGGGCGAATCGAACGCGTGCAGCACGTTCGCCTGTTCCGTCAGCCCTTCGGTCGTGAAGTTCGCGGAACCGGTCAGCACGCGCGCGGGCGCCGCGTCCGGCGGCACGTCCGTCACGATGAACTTGTCGTGCATGATGTGCGTCCGGTCGCGCGGCGCGAGCGTCGCGAGCCCCTGCAGCGCGTCGACGGCCGGCTGGTTCGGCGACGGCAGCGGCGGCTTGCCCTTGCGCGCGGTGGCGTGCCCGTCGTAGACGATCGCGAGCGACGCGTCGCCGTGCTGGCGGCCGAACGCTTCGAACGCGGGCAACGCCCACAGCGTGTCGGTCAGGTGATAGACGGCCGATGCCGCGCGCGACGCCGGGTCGAGCATCTGCGCGAACACCTGCTCCATGTCGTTCGCGAGCCATGTGCGCAGCTTCAATGCCTGGGCGGCGCTCGGCACCGCATTCGGCTCGAGGCCCAGCGCCGCGACCTGTTTCGCGAACGCCTGCGAGCTGACCACCGCGCGGTTGAACCAGGTGCCGATGCCGTCCTCGATGTGCGCGGGCAGCACGACGTCGCACACGCCGGCTTGCGCATCGAGCACCTGCAGGTTCGCCGGCGTGCCGACGACCGGATAGACGTCGTAGCGGAACGCGGCGCCGCGATCCTGCGGATCGATGCGCGCGTCCCACCACATGAATTTCTGGATCGGCGCCTGGTCGGTCGGTGCGTCGCCCTGCGTATCGGCGGCCGGGCCGTCGAACGTCAGCCGGTTCGGCAGCCAGCTGTCCGGCGCCCGCGTCTTGCCGTCGGCCGACCAGAAGCCCGGCGTGCGCCGGATCGCGAAGCCGAGGAAATCGGTGCGCGACGCCGCGTCGGGCCAGTCGAAGGCCAGCAGCACGAGGGTCGGGGAAAGATAGCTGCGTACGCTGACGGTCATTCGTTGCTCCTGCCGGGCCGGCCGGTCGAGATGAATGGGTCAGTGTCGACGGCGGTTCTTCCCCTGCGATGACCGTTCGATGAACCTTGTATGTCGGCGCCGCGTCAGTCGCACACGAGCAACTCGATGCCGCGGGCGGTCAGCGCGCGGCGCACGGCCTTGTCCGGCATGCGCTCGGTGACCAGATAGCGCGCGGCCGACGTGCCGTTGATCCGCACCGGCGTCACGCGGCCGAACTTCGAATGGTCGGCGACGATGATCGCCGTGCCGGCCGCCGCGATCATCCGGCTGCGCACTTCGGCGGCGAGCCGCGAATAGTCGGTGCAGTCGCCGTCGGCCGTGATGCCGCCCGCGCCGACGAACGCGAAGTCGACATGGTATTGCGCGAGCTGCTGGATCGTATCGAGCCCGAACGTGGCGTCTTCGTCGTCGGAAAGTTCGCCGCCGAGCAGCGTCACGCGATTGCCGTTGCGCCGCGCGAGCACGAACGCGGTGCGCCAGTCGTTCGTGTAGATCGACAGCCGGTGGCGGTCGGCCAGTGCGAGCGCGACCGCATGCGGCGTGCTGCCCGAGTCGATCAGCACCGATGCGTCGTCGGGCACGAATTCGGCCGCGCGCCGCCCGATCGTGCGCTTCGCTTCGGCATTCGCCGCTTCACGCTCGGACAGGCTCGGCTCGCGCCGGTCCGCCGCCAGCGCGCCGCCGTGCGTCATCACGAGCAGGCCGCGCGCCGCGAGCGCGTTCAGGTCGCGCCGCACGGTCTCGCGCGACACGTCGAGCGAGCGCACGAGTTCGGCGACCGACAGCGCGCCCGAGCGTCCAAGCTCCGACAGGATGTATTGATGACGTTGTTCCGCCAGCATCGCAATGCGCCCGGGGCGACTGGTAATGGGTAAGCCGACTATTGTATTACGGCCGTTTGACCGTCATTTGACGACGGCGCGACGCGCGAGCGCGCCGCGAAAGTGAAATTCTGTATTGCCTGAGGTGCGCGAATCGGTGCAGCATGCGATTGCTACACTCTGCGTTCCGCCGAACGACAGACCATCAAGGAACTCGCGCAATGTATCGCAAAGGCAGTGTGCTCGAAATCCAGTTTTCGCCCGAACGACTCAACGACGGCGCCGGCGATCCGTACTGGATCGACCTGACGCTCGACGAAGCGCGCCGGCTGTACGAACAGCTCGCCGCACGCTTCGCGACCGATGCGCGCGCGAACCAGCCGCTCGACACGTTCTCGCTCGACTGATCTCTCCTTCGTTTCGCGTGCGCGCGTTCTCGTTGCAGCACACTCAACCGGCCCCGGCCGGTCGATAACGCCCGGCCCGCGTGCCGACGCGACGCACCTCCGGCTGCCGGCCGCAGCACTTCTCCCCAACGATCGCCTTCGCCGCCGTTCCGCACGGCGCGGCGTGCGTGCAAGCGCACGAGTGCAGAATTCGACAAGACGGCAACCCGGCTTCGCCCGATACTGGCCGACTTCACGATTCATCCGGCCGCGTCTCGGCCCGCCCTGCATGCTTACCTCGCTCGTCGCCGCGGCCTTCGTCGCGCTGTGGTCCACCGGCTTCATCGTCGCGCGGGCCATCAAACCCTATGCCGATCCGAACCTGTTCCTGCTCGCGCGTTTCGCGGGCACGGCCGTGCTGTTCGGCGCGGTGGCGTTCGTCGCGCGTGCGCCGTGGCCGGCCCGCCGCGAATGGCCGCGTCACCTGATCGCGGGCGCACTGCTGCAGGGCATCTACCTCGGCGCCAGCTACTGGGCCGTCGCGCAAGGGCTGAACGCCGGCGTGATGGCGCTGCTCGGCGCGCTGCAGCCGCTCGCCACCGCCGTGCTCGCGGTGCCGCTGTTCAACGAGCGCCTGCCCGCGCGCGGCTGGCTCGGGATGGCGCTCGGGCTCGCCGGCGTCGCGCTCGTGCTCGCGCCGAAGGTCGCGGGCGGCGTCGCCCCCCCGCCGGGCGCCGTGCCGGCGTGGTTCGTCGTGGTCGTGTCGGTGCTGTCGGTCGGCTCGATCACCGCCGGCTCGCTGTACCAGAAGGGCAAGCTCGCGCAAAACGACCTGCGCACGGCCGTCGCCGTGCAGAACCTCGGCGCGGCGATCGTCGCGGCGATTTTCGTCGCGCTGCTGCACGAAACGCGCTGGATCGGCGCGCCCGCGCTGTGGATATCGCTCGTGTGGGGCATCGTGTTTTTGTCCGGCGGCGCGGTCACGATGCTGATGTGGATGCTGCGCCGCGGCAACGCAGCGCGCGCGACGTCATTGCTGTTTCTCGCGCCGCCGCTCGCCGCGCTGCAGGGTTACCTGCTGTTCGGCGAAACGCTCGCGACCATCCAGCTCGCCGGCTTCGCGCTCGCGCTGGTCGGCGTCGTGCTCGCACGCCGCTGACGCGGGCGCGAGCGTCGGTCGCACCGGCCGCGCATGCATCGCAACGACGCATCCGGACGCCCGCTCCGGTGCACCCGATCGCGGGTTGCACCATCACGATGCATCGCGTCTCGCCGATGCAACGCGCAGCGGCCGGATCGCACGCCCGGCGCGGCGCCGGCCCACGATTGCGCTTATGATGGGCGCCTTGCATTTCGTTCCGGAACCACCCCCATGACATCCGCCGATTACGCCAGCCGCCAACGCGCGATCATTGCCGAACTGAACGTCGCCCCGCACTTCGACGTCGATGCCGAGATCGCCCGGCGCGTCGATTTCCTCGCGCAGTACCTCCGTTCGACGGGCCTGCGGACCTACGTGCTCGGCATCAGCGGCGGCGTCGATTCGTCGACGGCCGGGCGGCTCGCGCAGTTGTCGGTCGAACGGCTGCGCGCCGACGGCTACGACGCGCGCTTCATCGCGATGCGTTTGCCGAACGGCGTGCAGAACGACGAAGCCGATGCGCAGCGCGCGCTCGACTTCGTGCGTGCGGACGAAGCACTGACGGTCGACGTGAAGCCCGCCGCCGACGCAATGCTCGCGTCGCTGGCCGCGTCCGGCCACGCATTCGAAACGCCGGCGCAGCAGGACTTCGTGCACGGCAACATCAAGGCGCGCGAGCGCATGATCGCGCAATACGCGGTCGCCGGCGCGCGACGCGGCATCGTGATCGGCACCGACCACGCGGCCGAATCGCTGATGGGTTTCTTCACGAAATTCGGTGACGGCGGCGCGGACATTCTGCCGCTCGCCGGCCTGAACAAGCGTCGCGTGCGTGCGGTGGCCCGCGCGCTCGGCGGCGAGGAATCGATCGTGATGAAGGTGCCGACGGCCGACCTCGAGGAACTGCGCCCGCTGCGCCCCGACGAGCACGCATACGGCGTGACCTACGACGAGATCGACGATTTCCTCGAAGGCAAGCCCGTCAGCGACCACGTGTACGAAACGGTGCTGCGTTTCCACGCAGGCTCGCGCCACAAGCGCGCGCTGCCGTACACGCTGTTCGACTGGCCGACCGCGCAACCCGGCCACGGCGGCTGATCGACGGCACCGCTCATACGAACCGCGCGAACCGCACCGTAGCGGTTGCGCGCGGCGCGTGCCTGACGGGCGATGCTATGCGTGCCCGCCCGGCTTCTTCGCCTGCAGTGCGCGGATTCGCATCCTTGCACCCGTATCGCTGACCGTCGCGTCGTACATCGTCGCGAGATCGCGCTTGAGCGCGGTGCGCGAACCGCCGTCGAGATACACCATGTGCCCCGACGAATAGAAGCGCGCGGACAGGTTCTGCCGCACCTTCTGATCCTCGAGCGGCATCTGCTGCAGGTCGATCACGGTCTGGTAGAACGGCGTGACGAAATCGTAGAAGCCGTTCGCCGACAGCACCTTCAGGTCGACGTTCAGCGCCATCACCGCGGCAAGATCGCCCGCCGTGTAGAGAATCACGTTCCCCTTCGCATCGATGCCCTGCTGCGCGCCGGTCGGGTCGATGTGGCTGAAATCCCAGTTCTGGAATGCCTGGTCGTTCAGGTCCGTGAACGCGGAGTTCGATGTGAACTTCAGCTGCTCGTTCAGGTAGCTGTTCCACATCGCCGTGTAGACGCCCGTCACCGCCGTCATCGTCGGGTCGTTGCCGCCCGAGTTCGGGTCGATCTTGCCGGCGATCCCCGACGAGATCCCGGTCACGCGGCCGTCGTACGAGCCGAGCGCGAGCCCCTGCGCGTGCAGCAGCGTCGTCAGGAACAGCGAATTGCCGCGCGCGTCGTAGCCGGCGACGTCGAGCCCCCACGTCTGCAGCGTCGCCGCGTCGATGCCGGTGTACTCCGACAGCTTCTGCACGGTGGCCGGATCGGCATGCGGCACCGTGCGCAACGCGTTCAGGTAGTCGGTGCGTGCGAACTGCGCGACTTCCTCGACGAACGCGCCGAGATCCGTCGGCGCCGGCTTGACGCCGAGTTTCTTGTGATACCACGCGTCGGCCGCCGCGGTCGGCAGCGCACCGACCGGATTGCCGGCCTGCCGGTAATCGAGAATCGACGACTGCAGCGTGACGCCGTTCAGGTCGACGCCGTCCTCGTGCAGCTTGTACGCGAGCACGCAGCTGCGCGCCGTGCCGTACGACTCGCCGAACAGGTATTTCGGCGAATTCCAGCGGTTGTTCTTGGTCAGGTAGCGCTTGATGAACTGCTTCAGCGAATCGGCATCCTGGTCGACGCCCCAGAAATTGCGGTTCTTGTTCGGCGCGACGGCCGCCGAATAGCCGGTGCCGACCGGGTTGATGAAGACCAGGTCGCTGTGGTCGATCATGCTGTCCGGGTTGTCTTCCATCTGGTACGGCGCGGGCGGCGTGAACCCCGGCATCGACGTCTTGATCCGCTTCGGCGCGAACGAGCCGAGCAGCACGAACACCGACGACGAACCCGGCCCGCCGTTGTAGAAGAACGTCACGGGCCGCGTTTCTTCCTTCGCGCCGTCGGCCGTGAATGCGACGTAGAAGAGCTTCGCGGCCGGCTGCGAGCTGCTCGGGTCGACCGTCACGAGATGCCCTGCCGTCGCCGTATAGGCAATGCGCTTCCCGTCGATCAGGATCGTGTGGTGCGTGATCGCGGCCGCTTCGGTCGTGTCGGTCACCGAGTCGTCGGGGCCGTTGCCGTATGCAACCGGATCGAAGAACGGCTGGTCGCGGCCGTGGCTCAGCGCGACCGGACTGACGGCCGCCGGCACGCCATGCGAATTGAGGTCGCCGTGATGCAGCGGATACACGCCGCCGGAAGATGCGGAATCGATGCCCATCGTGCTGCTCCTGGAGGTGAAAAAAGACGCGGGCAGGAAACCCGCGTCGCAAGAAAACGCAGGTGCCGGCGCGTCAGCTCGACGGCTTGCGCGCGAGGACCGCGGCGAGCTTCGCGCCGTCCGGGCTGCCGAGGCCCGTGCACGCATCCCAGCCGGCCGCGGCCGCAAAAGTGCCGTTCGAGCCTTTCGTGATGTCGCGCAGCGCGCCCGGATTCTTGTACAGCACCGGATTGACCCAGCCGACCGAGGCGCCGGCCGCCGCGTTGAGCCGCGCGATCAGCGCGGCCCACAGCGGCGCGACCGCGCTCGTGCCGCCCATCACCGCGGGCGTGCCGGCGACCGACACCTCGTAGCCCGTTTGCGGCGATGCATCGCCGGCGACGTCCGGCACGCCGCGCTTGGCCAGCGGCGTGCTGCTGCCGTCGGCGCGCGTCACGGTCAGCCCCTGCTGCCACGTCGGCAGGTCGAACATCGTGCTGACGCCACCGCCGCCCGCGCCACCGCCGGCCGCCTCGTCGTTCCACGTGACCTCGCTGCGAATGCCCTGCCCCGGCAGCGCATCGAGCTGCGTGCCGCCGCAGCCGAGCACGTACGGGCTCGACGCGGGGAAGTCGACGTGATCGGCACCGTCCTGCAGCCCGTCGCCCGAGCCGCTGTCGCCCGACGCCGCGCACACCGTGATCCCCTGTGCGGCGGCCGCCTGCAGCACGCGGTCGAACGCCTGCGCCGACTGCGCCTGCCAGATCGCTTCCGGCCCGCCCCAGCTGATCGAGATCACCGAAGGCTGGTTGGTCTTGTCGCTGACGGCCGCGTTCACGGCCTGGATGAAGCCCGCGTCGCTGTTCGGCGCGAAGTAGATCGCGATCTTCGCGGCCGGCGCGATCGCACCGGCGATCTCGATGTCGAGCGCGACTTCGCCGTCCGGGCCGTTCGGATCGCCGCTCGGCGCATTGCGGCCGGTGCCGACGTTCACGTCGACGAGCGTCGGCGGCGTGGCGATCCCGAGTCCGCGGAAATATTGCTGGATATCGGCCGCGCGATAGCCGCCGCCGAGTTCGACGATCGCGATGCACTGCCCCGCGCCGTCGCCGGCCGGAAAACCGTACAGCGCAGCGAGCTGGACCGGCGTGAACGTGACGCCCGCGGCACCGCGGGCGGGCTTGAACGGCGGACGCAGCCGGAAGTGCGGCCGCGCCTGCGGACGGCTGTCGAGACCGAGCACGGCCGTGACCGCGTCGCCGATATCGTCGGGCAACACGATCGGGCCCGAGCGGCCGCGATACTGGCCGATCGAGCGATGCTCGAAACGCTCGAGCTTCACACTGAAGGCGGCTTCGAATTGCTGGATCGTGCCGGACAGCACGACGACGCTTTCGACCGGATCGACACGATCGACCGTGAGTTGATGACGGCGTGCGAAGTCCTCGGTCTTGCGAATGTCGTCGGGGCTCGCGGAGAAGCGCTGCGCGAATGCGTCGCGCGACACCGGTTTCGCGCGGGCGTCGCCGGTCGCGAGCTGGTGGACCAATGCATCGAGTTGCCCTTCTTCCTGCCGCCGCAACATGATCGTGACGTGGATGCGTTCTGCCGGATCGCACTGGCCGAGACACTTGGACTCGGCGACGATGCGGGGTTCACGGTCGGCTTGAAGATGCCTTGCCATGTTCAGACCCTCCTTGGTACCGCGTTGCACGGAACAGCCAGGAAATCGGACACGGCCGGCGGAAGACGGTTCCGTTCGGTCAGTCGGTTCGCCGCAGCGCGAAGTTAAGGGAAGTTTAGAACAGTCAGACGATTTGCGCGCGTGCGCCGCCGTGACGAGGATGCGTGCGAAGGCCGGCATTGCGCGCGGCCTTCGTTCGATGATGCACCGTGCCTTGCACGCCTGTCGAGCGGCACGGCAGCGATGCCGGGAGGCCATTCAATCGGCCGGTCAGTCCATCGACAGGCGCAGCGCGAAGCCGATCAGCGCGGCCGAGAACGTCCAGCGCTGCACGGTTTGCGCGAGCGGATGCGCACGCATCCACGCCGCGATGCGCGACGCGCCGAACACGCATGCAAGGTCGAAACACACGCCGGCCGCAACCAGCAGCGCACCGAGTTCGAACATCTGCCACATCACGGGTCCGGCTTCGGGCCGCACGAACTGCGGCAGCAGCACCGAGCAGAACAGCAGCGCCTTCGGGTTCAGCAGGTTCGTCAGCAGCCCCTTGAAGAACGATTGCCGCAGTTCGCCCGCGGCGGCGGCCTCGCCGTCGCCGAGCGCGAACACCGGCGAGCGGAACACCTGGATCGCGACGTACGCGAGATAGAGCGCGCCGCCATAACGGATCACTTCATACAGCCACGGCGCGCTGCGGATCAGCGCCGCGACGCCGCAGGCGGACAGCGTCACATGCGCGGTGCGCGACAGCGACAGGCCGGCTGCCGCCGCCATGCCCGGACGCACACCGCGACCGATACTGGTCTGCAGCACGAGCGCCATGTCGGGCCCGGGCACCGCGTAAATGGCCGCCAGCGCGGCGAGATAAATCAACAGCAAATGCGTGGAAATCATGGTCTGCCCCCGTCCTCCAATAACGATATGTTGCCGCTGAAGGGCGAGGGATTATTGGCCATTTTTGACACCGGATTGGCGATCGCTAGTGGAATCCGCCACAATCACGGTATTCGAACAAGGATTCCGCCAACATGACCGAACTCGACAAAACCGATCGCGCGATCCTCGCCGCGGTGCAGCGCGACGGCCGCCTGCCGATCGCGCGTCTGGCCGACTCCGTCGGCCTGTCCGAGACGCCGTGCGCGCGTCGCCTGAAACGTCTCGAAAGCGACGGCTACATCGAGCGCTACCGCGCGCAGTTGTCGCGCCAGGCGCTCGGCTTCGGCGTCGTCGCATTCGTGCTCGTGCGTTTCGCGACGCACGACCGCAAGGTCGCCGACCGGTTCGAACGGGAAGTGCTCGGCATCGAGCGGATTCTCGCGTGCCACAACGTCGCGGGCACCGCCGACTATCTGCTGCAGGTGGTCGCGCGCGATCTCGACGACTACGGCACGTTCCTGCGCGATTCGCTGCGGATGCTGCCGGGCGTGACGTCGATCGAATCGGCGCTGTCGTTGCGTGAAGTGAAGCACGACGCGGGATTGCCGGTGCCGTGACGCTCGTTTACGTTGCCGGCCGAGCCGGCGTCATGCAGCGCGTCACGCCACGTCGGGAACCTGGTGCGCGCGTTCGAGATCCTCGAGGAACGCTTCGACGAGCGGGTCGCCGCGCCCGTTGCGCGCCACGACCATGTGGAACGTGACGTCGTAGCGCAGTTGCTCCGGGTTGAGCGGTGCGAGCAGCCCCTGCGCGACGTACGGCGCCGCGAAATGCTGCGGCAGGTAGCCGAGATGATGACCCGACAGGATCAGCAGCGCGACGGCTTCCATGTTGTCGGCGGTCGCGGTCACGCGATCGGGCGTCGTCGACATCTGCGCCTCCGGCAGCGGATACGAGCGCCATGCCCACTCGAAGCCGGCGACATCCGCCGGCGTCAGCGCACCCGCACCGTCGAACAGCGGATGACCGCGGCCGCAGTACGCGACCTGCCGCTCGATGAACAGCGGCGTGTAGTGCAGCGACGGCACGCGATGCCAGAAGTAGCCCACCGCGATCTGGATCTCGTCGCTCAGCAGCTTTTCCTCGAGATCGCCCGGTGCACGCACGGAGATCGAGAAGCGCACCGCCTCGTCGCGCGTGCGGAATGCGGCGATCGCCTCGGCGATCCGCGCGTTCTGGCTGACCGGTGTATGGCCGATCAGGCCGATGTTCAGCGTGCCGACCAGCTGGCGGTCCATGTGCCGCGCCGCCATCCCGAATTCGTCGAGCGCCGCGAGCAGCTTGCGGCTCATCGCGTGGAACCGCTCGCCCTTCGGCGTGAGCCGGAAACCGCTGCGGCCGCGCTCGCAGAGCCGGTAGCCGAGCCGCGTCTCGAGCGACGACAGTTGCGCGCTGATCGTCGACTGGCCGACGTTCAGCATCGTCTGCGCAGCCGATACGCCACCCGCGTCCGTAACCGCGAGAAACACGCGGATCAACCGCAGATCGAGGGTCGACAGATTCCCCAGCACGCTATTCCCCTTCCATGCATCGATGGAAATCGATGTTTACGTCGATATCTTCGCATTCTTCTTTCCGCCCGGACGCGTAAAACTATGCGCCAGGCCGCGTCGAATGATACGGCAACCCCACATCGGAAGAGACACCCCCATGAACGAACCCATCCATTTCCAGCCGCTCGGCGGCAATGAAATGCCGCGCAGCGGCGGCATCGCGACGATGATGCGCCTGCCGCACGTGGCGAGCGCCGCCGGGCTCGACGCGTGTTTCGTCGGCGTGCCGTTCGACCTCGGCACCTCCAACCGCACCGGCGCACGCTTCGGCCCGCGCCAGATCCGCACCGAATCCGTGCTGCTGCGCCCGTACAACATGGCCACCCGCGCCGCGCCGTTCGATTCGCTGCAGATCGCCGACATCGGCGACGTCGCGATCAATCCGTACAACCTGCACGATTCCATCGCGCGCATCGAAGCCGCGTACGACGCGATCCTCGAACACGACTGCAAGCCGGTCACGCTCGGCGGCGACCATACGATCGCATTGCCGATCCTGCGCGCGATCCATCGCAAGCACGGCAAGGTTGCATTGATCCACGTCGATGCACACGCCGACGTGAACGATACGATGATGGGCGAAAAGATCGCGCACGGCACGCCGTTCCGCCGCGCGGTCGAGGAAGGGCTGCTGCACGGCGACAAGGTCACGCAGATCGGCCTGCGCGGCACCGGCTACGCCGCCGAGGATTTCGACTGGTGCCGCGAGCAGGGCTTCCGCGTGGTCCAGGCCGAGGAATGCTGGAACAAGTCGCTTGCCCCGCTGATGGAAGAAGTGCGCGCGCGCGTCGGCGACACGCCGGTCTACATCAGCTTCGACATCGACGGCATCGACCCGGCCTATGCACCGGGCACCGGCACGCCGGAAATCGCGGGCCTCACGGTGCCGCAGGCACTCGAGATCATCCGCGGCGCGAAGGGGCTGAACATCGTCGGCTGCGATCTCGTCGAAGTCGCGCCGCCGTACGACCCGTTCGGCACCACGGCGCTGCTCGGCGCGAACCTCGCGTACGAGCTGCTGTGCGTGCTGCCCGGCGTCGCGTATCGCGACTGATCCCGCCGCGCACACCATCTATTCCAAATCAGAGCATTCCAGAGGAGCACATCAACGATGGGGACTGCCATCAAGCAACCGAAGCGGGCGGCGCTCGCTTCGTTCGTCGGCACCACGATCGAGTGGTACGACTTCTATAGCTATGCGACCGCCGCCGCCATCGTGTTCGGGCCGCTGTTCTTTCCCGGTGAAAACCGCTTCGTCAGCCTGCTCGCGTCGTTCGGCTCGTTCGCGGTCGGCTTCTTCGCGCGGCCGCTCGGCGGCGTGATGTTCGGCTATCTCGGCGACCGCTACGGCCGCAAGCGCTCGCTGCTCGCGACGCTGATGCTGATGGCCGTGTCGACGGTCGCGATCGGCCTGCTGCCGACCCACGCGCAGGCCGGCATGATCGCGCCGATCCTGCTGGTGCTGATGCGCGTGCTGCAAGGCATCGCCGTTGGCGGCGAATGGGGCGGCGCGGTGCTGCTCGCCGGCGAGCATGCGCCGGAAGGCAAGCGCACGTTCTTCGCGTCGTTCGCGCAGCTCGGCAGCGCGAGCGGCCTGATCCTGTCGATGCTCGCGTTCGGCGCGATCAGCACGCTGTCGAAGGACGACATGATGAGCTGGGGCTGGCGCGTGCCGTTCCTCGCGAGTTCCATCCTGCTGATCGTCGGCTTCGTGATCCGGGCGAGCGTGTCGGAATCGCCCGAGTTCGAGGAAGTCAAGAAAAGCGGCAACACCGCGCAAAACCCGGTGCGCGAAGCGCTCAAATACTGGCCGCTGCTGTTGCTCGCGATCGGCGCGAACGTGTACGGGATCGCCGGCGTGTATTTCAGCAACATCTTCATGATCAGCTACGCGACGCAGTTCCTGTCGCTCGACCGGTCGATGGTGCTGCATTGCATGACCATCGTCGCCGTGCTGCAGTTCGTCGTGCAGCTCGCGGCCGCGTTCCTCGCGCAGCGCTTCGGCACGACGCGCGTGCTGCTGATCACCGGCGCGTGGGCCGCGATCGTCCCGTTCGTGATGCTGCCGCTCGTGCATATGGGCACGCCGCTGTCGATCACGGTCGGCGTCGGCCTCGCGACGCTCGCGGAATCGGGCTACTACTCGGTGGTGGCCGGCTTCGTCAGCGGCATCTTCATCGCGCGCATCCGCTACACGGCAATCTCGATCGCGTACCAGGTGTGCGGCGCCCTCGCCGGCGGCCTCACGCCGCTCGTCGCGACGCTGATCGCGCAGAACGTCGCACCGCAATGGTGGCCGCTCGCGGTCCAGTACATGAGCGCCGCCGTGCTGTCGTCGGTGTGCGTGTGGCTGATCTCGCGCCGCGTCAGCATCGACGATGCCGGTGCGCCGGACAAGGCAAACGCGCCGCTGCCGCGCGGCACGCGCACCGCGTAATCTCGAGGCACCGGGCCGGCTTCGTCACACGCCTGCCCGGTCATCTCCCGCGAAGGGCGGCACATCGTGCCGCTCTTTTTCATTGCGGCCGTCGGGAGTCCGAACGCAGTGCGAGCACGGTGCGCAGCACGAATGCAGCAGCGGCTTGCGTTCGTCGATCGCCGTCACGTCGCCGCCGGAAAAAGCACGTTTCGGATCACGTCGCGGAGCACGGCATCGACGCGCTCCGCGCGGTCCTTCGCCGCATCGAGGTCCGGTGAATGGCGATCCGTATCGACCAGCGCGGCCTGCGCGTCGTCGCTCGCGACCCACGCGCGCGCGATGGCGCGCAACGCGTCGCGGTCGGCGAGCCGCAGCCGGCCGACGGCCACACGGCCGATCTCTTCGTACATCGCCCAGCAATCGTCACTGTCCGCTTCGATCGCGTCCAACAGCCGCTCGACCGCATCGTTCGCCGCGTTGCTCACCGTCGCCTCCTCAGCGCACTGTCACGAATACACGCGGAAACGGCGCGTCGGCTCGGCGACTTGCGCACGCACGCGCTCGATCGTCGCTGCGCCTTCCGGATTCTCGAGCGCGTCGGCGATCAGGTTGGCCGAAGCCACGCGTCGTCATCGCACCGGGTTGCGCAGCGTCTTCGCGGCGGCGACCATGTTCGTCAGCGCCGGAATCACTTCCGCCCACTGACGCGTCTTCAGCCCGCAGTCCGGGTTCACCCACAGACGTTCCGCCGGAATCCGCTCGGCCGCCTTCTTCATCAGGCCGACGATGTGATCCTGCGTCGGGATGTTCGGCGAGTGGATGTCGTACACGCCCGGCCCGATTTCGTTCGGATACTTGAAATCGTCGAACGCGTCGAGCAGTTCCATATCCGAGCGCGACGTCTCGATCGTGATCACATCGGCATCCATGTCGGCGATCGACGCGATGATGTCGTTGAACTCGGAATAGCACATGTGCGTGTGGATCTGCGTATCGTCCTGCACGCCGTTCGCGGTGATGCGGAACGACTCGACCGCCCACTTCAGGTACTCGCCCCATTGCGCGCGGCGCAGCGGCAGCCCTTCACGCAGCGCGGCCTCGTCGATCTGGATCACGCGCACGCCGGCCTTCTCGAGATCGAGCACTTCCGCGCGGATCGCGAGTGCGAGCTGGTAGCACGACACCGAACGCGGCTGGTCGTCGCGGACGAACGACCAGTTCAGGATCGTCACCGGGCCGGTCAGCATGCCCTTCATCGGCTTGTTCGTCAGCGACTGCGCGTACGTGATCCATTCGACCGTCATCGCCTTCGGGCGGCTGATGTCGCCGAACAGGATCGGCGGCTTCACGCAACGCGAACCGTACGACTGGACCCAGCCGAACTGGCTGAACGCGTAGCCGTCGAGCTGTTCGCCGAAGTATTCGACCATGTCGTTGCGTTCCGCTTCGCCGTGCACGAGCACGTCGAGTTCGAGCGACTCCTGTTCGCGCACGCTGCGCGCGATCTCGGCCTGCATCGCCTTGCGATAGCCGGCTTCATCCAGCGCGCCCGCCTTGAACTGGCTGCGCGCCTGGCGGATCTCGCCGGTCTGCGGGAACGAGCCGATCGTCGTCGTCGGGAAGGCCGGCAGGTTCAGTCGTGCCGACTGCTTCGGCGCGCGTACCGTGTACGGGCTCACGCGGTTGCCGAGTTGCGCGTCGATGCGTGCGATCGCAGCCTTCACCGTCGGGTTGTTCACGCGCGGCGAGCGGCGCCGCGAGTCGATCGCGGCGGCATTCGCGGCCAGCGCGTCGGCCACCTTGTCGCGGCCTTCGTTCAGCGCGGTCGCGAGCACCTTCAGCTCGTCGAGTTTCTGCAGCGCGAACGCGAGCCACGCGCGGATTTCCGCGTCGAGCTTTTCTTCGCTCGCGAGATCGACCGGCACGTGCAGCAGCGAGCACGACGGCGCGAGCCACAGCCGCTCGCCCAGTTGCTTCGCGAGCGGCGCGAGCCAGTCGAGCGCGGCGTTCAGGTCCGTCGTCCAGATATTGCGGCCGTTGATCGCGCCCACCGACAGCACACGCTCGGCCGGCAGTTCACGCACCAGCGCGTCGATTTCATCGCGAGCCTTGATCGCGTCGATGTGCAGGCCGTCGACCGGCAGCGACGCCGCGAGCGTCAGGTTGTCCTGCAACTGGCCGAAGTACGTCGCGAGCAGCAGCTTGATGCGACGCGTTTCCAGCGCCGCGTACGCGGTGCGAAATGCCTGACGCCATTCGGCGTCGAGTTCGGTGACGAGGATCGGCTCGTCGATCTGCACCCATTCGACGCCCTGTGCGGTCAGCGTGTCGAGCAGCGCGCCGTATACCGGCAGCAGCTTCGGCAGCAATGCGAGGCGGTCCGAATCGTCCTTCGACTTGCCGAGCCACAA
The DNA here is from genome assembly GCF_002563755.1 of Burkholderia sp. JKS000303. Taxonomy (NCBI): domain Bacteria; kingdom Pseudomonadati; phylum Pseudomonadota; class Betaproteobacteria; order Burkholderiales; family Burkholderiaceae; genus Burkholderia; species Burkholderia sp. JKS000303. Next base: position 2,613,885 of record NZ_PDBZ01000001.1, on the reverse strand, counting down.
GTACGTGACGGGCCCCAGGATCACCGGCTTCGCGGCGACGCCCAGCGCCTGTGCTTCGGCCAGTTGCTGGAGCAGGCGCGACGGATCGAGCGAGAAGTTCGTGTCCGCGTGGAATTCCGGGACGATGTAGTGATAGTTCGTGTCGAACCACTTCGTCATTTCGCCGGCCGAGACACCGCCGCAGCATGCGGCATGTTCGTCCGCCGCTTGCGCCGAACGGCCGCGCGCCACACGGAAATAGTTGTCGAGCGCGTCGCCGTGGAAGCCCTGCACACGCTTGGGCAGATTGCCGAGCGTGAAGCTCATGTCGAGCACCTGGTCGTAGAACGCGAAGTCGCCGATCGGCACCAGATCCAGATCGCGCTGGTCGTTCCAGTGACGCTGACGCAGTTCGGCACCGAGCGCCTTCAGTTCGTCGCGCGACGATTCGCCCTTCCAGTAGCGCTCGAGACCGAACTTGAGTTCGCGCTTCGCGCCGATGCGCGGAAAACCGAGGTTGTGTGTCGTAACCATGAGGCTGCCGTCCCGAGAAGAATTGAAGATCTGGCAGCCATGATAGGGACTTCAAATCATGAGATAAAATGGAATTATTTCATTCATCCATTAAATTTATTCATGCATCTGTTGGGTGAGCGCGCTCCATGCTGGAACGAGGTCATCTCACCGTGATCCGCGAGGTCGAGCGCCCGATCCGTGGAACAAGCCGAAGCTGTGCTTCGATCCCGGGTTCGATTACGAGCAGGTGCTGGTGGTTACGGACACACACCGGTTCGCGAATGCCGACTCCGTGACACTCGAACCGCTCGGCAACGAGATGCTGATCACGGACCCGGTCGAAACGGACCGGCTCGATATCTCCAACCCGTTCCTGACGCCGGCCGGCATCGTGCCGCGGCGCCACCAGTCGATCGAGACGACCCGCATCATGCTGCAGAGGGTGGCGAGCGGGCGCGGCGCAGCCGCGCTGCCGAGGTGGCTTGCCGACGGATAGGCAGACCGGATGCCGGTCAAGCCGGGCAAGAAGGGAATCGCGAAGCAGATCTTCCTCGGCATCCGCGATGCGGACGCGTCGATCGACTATCTGGCCGCGTTCGTCGCGCTCGCGCGCGAATCGACGTGGAGCGCGCCGCGCATGCTGCGCCAGGCGCGCCCTGTTGCAATGCGCGTCAGGCGGCGCGCATGCCGATGCGTTCGCCGCGTTCGACCCATGCTCCGAACAGCAGGCCGATCGTCGTCCACATGATCACCTGCATGCCGATCGCCGCGGTGCGGAACTTCCACAGCACGACGGCCGGGAACGCTGCCGGCACTTCGTTGATCGCCGGCAACCCGAGCTGCACGGCCGCGATGATCACGATGAACAGGAGCCCGGCGACGATCGACGCGTTCCACTGGCCGAGCTTCGCCAGCAGATGACGACGCACGTTGATCGAGAACACCATCGTCGCGATCGAGATCGCGATCATCAGGAAGAACAGCCCCGTGCGATAGCCAATCGTGTCGGGGTCGCCAACCGATGGCGGATTGGCCGGGTACTTGATGTTGGGCACGATCACGAGCGCGATGAACGCAGCCAGCGCGAGCCATGCCGCGAGCGGCCGCGCCGGGAGGCGGCTGCCTCGTCCGTACGCAAACGCGAAGACCAGCGAGAACAGCCCGCCGAATGCCGCGCCGTAGGTCACGACACCCGTCAGCAGGCCGAGGCCGGCCTGCGTGTGGCGGCTGACCAGTTCGGGCTCCGGTGCGTCGCCCTTGGCGGCATCGAGCTTTTCTTCGAAGGAGATTGCCTGATCGACTTGCGGTTCGCCGACGATTTTCGCGAAACCGAACGTGAGGAGACCTGCGGCGATGCCTGCGAGCATCCCGCGCATGAGCAGCTTTCCGACCATCGTCTACTCCGCGTCAGTGGCAGGGAAAGCCAAGCAGATGGCGACCGTCGTGCACGAACTCATGCACGTACATGCCCGGCACGATCGACGTTGCGCCCTCTTCCGCGCCGACGAAATAAATCGCGAGCAGCAGGATCAGACCGACGAAGATGGCCCACGGCAACAGTTCGCGGACGGGGATGGGCGCCGGCACGACCGCCGGCTTCAGTACTGCGTCGCTCATGGATGCACCTCAGGGGAATCGCGCCCCGGCAAATGTTGGATGGAGTACGAACGCAGGTCTGGCTTCCGGGATCGAATCTCCCCGGTTACAGTGGCGCGACCGCGCCGGAATTGCACCGGCTTCCACGTTTCGTATCGGGCGAATTGTACGCGCGAACGCTCGCGTATTGAAGGCCCGGGCCGGATCGGCACGGCTGCGCACTCCCGCCTCGAATCATCGACCACCGACATGACCCAGCCTGTCTCGCTGCGCCTGATCACGCATGCATCGACCCGTGCGATGCGCACCGGCACGTTTCCCGACGACGATCCGCTCGACGCGCACGGGCTGGCCGACGCCGCGTCGGTGCGCGAGCGGTTCGCCGACGGCCCTCACGCGATCGTGCTGAGCAGTCCCGCGCGTTGCGCGCGACAGACCGCCGATGCACTCGGGCTACGCGCGCGGCTCGACGACGCGCTTCGCGATGTCGACTACGGCCGCTGGCGCGGCAAGCGACTGCACGAGCTCGCGCGCGACCTGCCGGACGAACTCGATGCATGGATCGGCGATCCGCGCGCGTCGCCGCACGGCGGCGAATCGTTCGACGACGTCGCAGGCCGCGTCGGCGCATGGCTCGACGGCCTGCCGCCCGATCGCGACGTCGTTGCGATCACGCATGCAGCGATCGTTCGCGCAGCCGTCGCGCATGCGCTTCGTATAGACCTGCGGGCCGCGATGCGCATCGACGTCGCGCCGCTGTCGTGCAAGGTATTCGTCAGGTTGACGGACGGATGGATGTTGAGCACCGACGACGATGGGTGCAATGCCGGCGTGTAGACCTCGCACGCATTTCTTACACGTCCGTAAGGCGACGATTCGTCCTCCCGACTGTCATCAAACTGACGGGTAGCCGAAGCTAGGATCGGACGCGGTTCCCTTACGAGATGCCGTCATGAATCAACCTGCTTCGTCCGCCGCCAATACGCCCGGCGCCACCGAACGCACCCGGCAGGCCGGCTATGCCGTCTTCCTGCTGGTGCTCGCAATCGGCGCCGTCTATATCGCCACCCACCTGATTGCCGATCTGTCGCCCGTCCGCGAAGGATCGTTGTTCCCGTATCTGATGCTCGGCGCCGCGCTGCTGATCGCGCTCGGCTTCGAGTTCGTCAACGGCTTCCACGACACCGCGAATGCGGTCGCGACCGTGATCTACACCCACTCGCTGACGCCAAACGTCGCGGTGATCTGGTCCGGCATGTGGAACTTCCTCGGCGTGATGGCTTCGAGCGGCGCCGTCGCGTTCGGCATCCTGCAGTTGCTGCCGGTCGAGCTGATTCTTCAGGTCGGCAGCGGCTCGGGCTTCGCGATGGTGTTCGCACTGCTGATCGCCGCGATCGTGTGGAACCTCGCGACCTGGTACTTCGGGTTGCCGTCGTCGAGCTCGCATACGCTGATCGGCTCGATCATCGGCGTCGGGCTGATGAACCAGCTGATGCACGGCCCGTCCGGCACGAGCGGCGTCGACTGGGGCCAGGCGCTCGGCGTCGGCAAGTCGCTGCTGTTCTCGCCGATCGTCGGCTTCCTGTGCGCGTCGCTGCTGCTGCTCGTGCTGAAGGCCGTCGTCCGGGTTCCGGAGCTGTACAAGGAGCCGCCGAAAGACCAGCCGCCGCCGTTCTGGATTCGCTGCCTGCTGATCCTCACCTGCACCGGCGTGTCGTTCGCGCACGGGTCGAACGACGGGCAGAAAGGGATGGGCCTCATCATGCTGATCCTGATCGGCACGGTGCCGACCGCATACGCGCTGAACAAGGCCGTCACGCCGGCCGAATCGCAGACGTTCGTCGCCGTCGCGAACCAGGCCGCCGCGACGTTCGCCAAATACTCGAACGGCGTCGCACCGTCCGCGAATCCGCGCGCCGACGTCGAACACTTCGTGCAGCGCCGCGAGATGACGCCGGCCGTGCTGCCGGGCGTGCAGCAACTGTCCACGTCGCTGGCGACCGCGGTCGGTTCGTCGGGCTCGATGGCGGCCGTGCCGCAGGGCGACGTCGACAACGTGCGCAACACGATGTATCTGGTGTCCGAAGCGATTCGCCTGATCGAGAAGTCGGGGCAGCCGGCATTTTCCGCCGACGACAAGCTCGCGATCGACAACTACCGCAAGCAGCTCGACCACGCGACCAAGTTCATCCCGACGTGGGTAAAGGTTGCCGTCGCGATCGCGCTGGGTCTCGGCACGATGGTCGGCTGGAAGCGGATCGTCGTGACCGTCGGCGAGAAAATCGGCAAGCAGCATCTGACGTACGGACAGGGCGCATCGGCCGAGCTGGTCGCCATGCTGACGATCGGCGCGGCCGATGCGTACGGATTGCCCGTCTCGACGACGCACGTGCTGTCGTCGGGCGTCGCGGGCACGATGGCGGCGAACGGGTCCGGGCTGCAGTGGAACACGGTGCGCAGCCTCGTGCTCGCATGGGTGCTGACGTTACCGGCATCGATCGTGCTGGCGGGCGGACTTTACTGGTTGTTCCGCTCGGTCGCGTGAGTGGAGAAACGGCGGGCGGCCGGAGGATCGGTCGCTCGCCGTGAAGATTCGAAGCCGGTGCTTCGGTGCTTCGCGTCGCAGTCTTTCCGTTTCGCTCGCGCCGAGCGAAGTCCATCCGGCTCATCGCCGCGTCAACGTCACCGAGATTCCGAGCCGCCGGCCCCGGCTGCTCACGCCACACCCCTCCCTTCTTTCCGGATTGGAGCGCAAGATCCGGAACGCGTCGTCGCACGGACGACATTAGACTGAGTTCATCAACTGACACCGTGGACGCTGGCATGCGCCGCGCTTGCTGACATCGCGTCGCCATCGGAAACGCCAGCCGGCCCGATAGACGTCTGGCAGTTCGATGCCGACAGCATGCTTGCACGACACCACATCGCTGACGAACGAGGTACATCCGTGAACATCGCCGATCTGCAACCCGCCTTCGAATCCGTCGACCTGGCGCAGCGCGTGAGCGCGCTCGACTGGACCACCGTCGATACCGAACTCGATCGCCATGGATGCGCCCGCGTACCGGGGCTGCTCTCGGCGGAGGAATGCACGGCGCTGGCAGCGCTCTACCCGCGCGACGAGCTGTACCGTTCACGCGTCGTCATGGCGCGGCACGGCTTTGGCCGCGGCGAGTACCAATATTTCGCGTATCCGCTGCCTGCAATCGTCGATGCGCTGCGGACAACGATCTATCCGCACCTCGCCCCGATTGCGAACCGGTGGAACCGGGCGCTCGGAAGCGACGTCCGCTATCCGGCCGAGCATCCGGCATTTCTCGAGCGCTGCCATGCGGCAGGCCAGACGCGGCCGACGCCGCTGATCCTGCAATACGGCCCGGACGACTACAACTGCCTCCATCAGGACCTGTACGGCGAGCATGTCTTTCCGCTGCAGGTCGCGATCCTGTTGTCGGCGCCGGGCCGGGATTTCACGGGTGGGGAGTTCGTGCTGACGGAACAGCGGCCGCGCATGCAGTCGCGCGCGGAAGTGGTACCGCTGATGCAGGGCGACGCGGTGATCTTCGCTGTGCATGGCCGGCCGGTGCAAGGGACGCGCGGCGTCTATCGCGTCAATCTGCGTCATGGTGTGAGCCACATCCGGACCGGACACCGCCATACGGTCGGCATCATCTTTCATGATGCGCAGTAGCGACAACCGGCATGAAGACATGCGCTGTCGCGCGCCACATCGTCCCGATACGCGTACCGCGCGCACGTCGCAGCACCTGGGCACCGTCATGCGAACAGCAACATGGCCCGAGATGCACCTGAAGTATCCAATGTGATGTTGCATCGTCGCACGTAGCGGCACGCACTCGCTCGTGGAACCGGCACGTCGCGACGGCTCGGCCCTGCCATCCTGCCGGTATCGCGTCCCATGACACGCGCCGGCATCATCCAAGGCGAACGCGGCTTTATCGCGCGTTGCATCCGGTCCGGCGGATACGGCACACGCGTCACCGCGGCGGATGTCACGATGACGCTTCAGACGGCGAATACAGGTGAGCAAGTCGATGTGTACCGGACAATCGCACCAACGACGAACGAAGCGTCCGGTGAGTGACGGAGGGCAACAGCACGCACCTGTCGCGCTCCGCATGCGATCGACTGCTCGACCTACCCGCGTGCCGCACTCGCCCGCAGCCTGTCCCCCGCATCGGATGCAAGCCGCGCATAGCCCGGCAACGTCAGCAACGCGAGCACGCCTGCGACGACGAACGCCCAACGGAAATCATCGAGCACGTAGTGAATCCCGGCCGCGTCGCCACGCACCAGCGCCGCGAGCCGCAACGCCAGCGCGCCGAACGCGATCCCCATCCCGATCGTCATCTGCTGAGCCGCACTCCACAGCGTGCTCGCCGCACTGGTCTGGTGAGACGGAATGTCGGCATAGGCGAGCGTCGCAAGCGTCGTGAACTGCATCGAACGCGTGAGTCCGTAGACGAATACGACCAGCAACGTAATGGCCAGCGGCGTCGACGCGGTCAGCCAGCCGCATGCGATCATGCAGAAACCGACGATCGTCACGTCGACGAGCGCAACGCGCCGGAAACCGAAACGGTCGAGTATCCACGACGTGCCCGCCTTCATGCCCAGATTGCCGAGCGCACTCGCGAGCAACAGCAGACCGGACTGAAACGGCGACAGCCCGAAACCGATCTGGAACAACAGCGGCAGCAGGTACGGCACCGCATTGACCGCGATTCGCGTGATCGAACCGGTGAACACCGTCACCGAGAAAGTCGGCACCTTCAGCGTCGTGAAATCGAGCAACGGATGCGCGCAACGCCGCGCATGCAACCACGCGGCGAGACCGAACAGCACGCTGGCGCCGACGAGTACCGCCGCGCGCGTGAACTGCGCGTCCTGCTGGCCGGCCGTTTCGGTACCGAGCAGCAGACACGTCAGCGCCCCGCCCGCCAGCACGAAGCCAATCCAGTCGAGCGGACGCTGTTCCTCCGCGCGCGTATTCCGGACGATCAGCCACGTACAGACGAGCGCGGCGAGACCGAGCGGCACGTTCAGCAGGAAGATCCAGCGCCACGATGCATACGTCGTGATGAAACCACCGATCGGCGGCCCGACGACCGGCGCAACGATGCCGGGCCACGTGATCGTCGCGATCGCGCGCATCAACCGCGCCTTCTCGGTGCTGCGCACGACGATCATCCGCCCGACCGGCACCATCATCGCCCCACCGACACCCTGCAACAGGCGTGCGGCAGTAAACGTTCCAACGCCGTTGGACAGCCCGCACAGTATCGACGCACCGGTAAAAATGACGATCGCACTGCCGAATACCGTGCGCGATCCATATCGGTCCGCGATCCAGCCGCTGATCGGAATGAACACCGCGAGCGCCAGCATATAGGCCGTCATCCCGAGGCTCAGCGCATTCGGCCCGACGCCAAAGGAGCGCGCCATTTGCGGCAGCGCCGTCGCGATCACAGTCGTGTCGAGGTACTCCATGAAAAAGGTCGCGGCGACGAGATACGGCAAGAAGTCGGTCGTCCGACCACTCTGTGCAGAGCTGGAAGTCATGAAGGATGCAGTTGCGGAAGGCAGAAGACGGCACACTCCGGCCACCGCGCAGGTGGCGGCCGGGACGAGTGGCGATATTACCCTGAAGCGCCCGAACTCCGCTTTGCAGGCATGTGATGCCGGAACGACTTTATGCGCATAGATTTTTTGGGCTTGAGTAGAAACCGTGCGCACTGCCTGGACGAGGATAGCGACTTTTGTCGCCAATATTACTGACGATCGGCGATTTTAATCGCCAACCAGGTCATCCTGGCGAATCGTGTATTGCTCGCCACGGCAAGCATTGCTCCACTCTGCACGACCCTGCGCGTCAGTTGTTCCGTGATAAACCACGGCACCGTCGGACGCCCGGATCAGCGAAAACTTCATATTGGCGAATGGACCGACATCGCCGTCTGCATCCTGGAATTTCGCGTGAAATGGCGCACGGACGCAGGCGGTTTCATGCTGTGCGGCACAGCCGAGCAGAGAGAAACTGAGCAGAAGCGGTATGAGCTTTTTCATTGGTATTGCTCGCAGGAATTCGTTTAGACGAAGGGAGATCACACCAGTATGGGCGCAAATACTGGAAGATAACCAAAGACCCGTCGATTCGCGCGCCTCGCCTCGAGCAGCGCGAAGCGCATCATCACGGCCGTGCAGTGGCCCAGCTCCGGTGGAATCGAACCTGCTGCCCCGCACGGTCAGGATGCCAGAGATCGACGTGCAGCCGGTAGCGCCTGGCCGGCTCACCCGCTTGGTGGTATTGGACGCCCGAATCGCCCACCTGCATTTCCGTCGCGCCAATGCAAAAACCCCCGCCTTTCGGGCGGGGGTTCTCGGCTTAGGGAGCCTGACGATTACCTACTTTCACACGGGAATCCGCACTATCATCGGCGTAGAGTCGTTTCACGGTCCTGTTCGGGATGGGAAGGGGTGGGACCGACTCGCTATGGTCATCAGGCAAAGAGGGTTGTTGCGCTGGCTTCGCAGCACAACCAATCTTGGAAGAAGCAGTAATTTTTTGAGTTGTGTGTATCGCACACACGAGAATCCAACCCGTCCGACGCGCTATCCAGCGCGAAACAGACTTGTTATAGGATCAAGCCTTACGGGCAATTAGTATCAGTTAGCTGAACGCATTACTGCGCTTACACACCTGACCTATCAACGTCCTGGTCTCGAACGACCCTTCAAGGGGATCTAGTCCCCAGGGATATCTCATCTTAAGGCGAGTTTCCCGCTTAGATGCTTTCAGCGGTTATCTCTTCCGAACATAGCTACCCGGCGATGCCACTGGCGTGACAACCGGTACACCAGAGGTTCGTCCACTCCGGTCCTCTCGTACTAGGAGCAGCCCCCTTCAAATATCCAACGCCCACGGCAGATAGGGACCAAACTGTCTCACGACGTTTTAAACCCAGCTCACGTACCTCTTTAAATGGCGAACAGCCATACCCTTGGGACCGGCTACAGCCCCAGGATGAGATGAGCCGACATCGAGGTGCCAAACACCGCCGTCGATATGAACTCTTGGGCGGTATCAGCCTGTTATCCCCAGAGTACCTTTTATCCGTTGAGCGATGGCCCTTCCATACAGAACCACCGGATCACTATGACCTGCTTTCGCACCTGCTCGACTTGTCGGTCTCGCAGTTAAGCACGCTTATGCCATTGCACTATCAGCACGATTTCCGACCGTACCTAGCGTACCTTCGTACTCCTCCGTTACGCTTTGGGAGGAGACCGCCCCAGTCAAACTGCCTACCATGCACTGTCCCCGACCCGGATCACGGGCCAAGGTTAGAACCTCAAACAAACCAGGGTGGTATTTCAAGGACGGCTCCACCGAAACTAGCGTTCCGGTTTCATAGCCTCCCACCTATCCTACACAGATCGGTTCAAAGTCCAATGCAAAGCTACAGTAAAGGTTCATGGGGTCTTTCCGTCTAGCCGCGGGTAGATTGCATCATCACAAACACTTCAACTTCGCTGAGTCTCGGGAGGAGACAGTGTGGCCATCGTTACGCCATTCGTGCAGGTCGGAACTTACCCGACAAGGAATTTCGCTACCTTAGGACCGTTATAGTTACGGCCGCCGTTTACCGGGACTTCAATCAAGAGCTTGCACCCCATCATTTAATCTTCCGGCACCGGGCAGGCGTCACACCCTATACGTCCACTTTCGTGTTTGCAGAGTGCTGTGTTTTTATTAAACAGTCGCAGCCACCAGTTTATTGCAACCCCTTCACCCTTTGCCCGCAGGGGCATCAAGCTACAAGGGCGTACCTTATCCCGAAGTTACGGTACCAATTTGCCGAGTTCCTTCTCCCGAGTTCTCTCAAGCGCCTTAGAATACTCATCTCGCCCACCTGTGTCGGTTTGCGGTACGGTCATCGTTAGACTGAAGCTTAGAGGCTTTTCTTGGAACCACTTCCAATTGCTTCGCTCCCTAAGGAGCTCGCGCCACACCCTTGAATCCTGCGCCCGGATTTGCCTAAGCGCCTTCTCCAATGCAGCGACCGGGACTTCCAACACCCGGACAACCTTCCGCGATCCGTCCCCCCATCGCATCTAACAATGGTGCAGGAATATTGACCTGCTTCCCATCAGCTACGCATTTCTGCCTCGCCTTAGGGGCCGACTCACCCTACGCCGATGAACGTTGCGTAGGAAACCTTGGGCTTACGGCGAGGGGCCTTTCACCCCCTTTATCGCTACTCATGTCAGCATTCGCACTTCTGATACCTCCAGCATCCCTTCCGAGACACCTTCGCAGGCTTACAGAACGCTCTCCTACCATGCGTGCAAAGCACGCATCCGCAGCTTCGGTATATAGCTTAGCCCCGTTACATCTTCCGCGCAGGACGACTCGATCAGTGAGCTATTACGCTTTCTTTAAAGGGTGGCTGCTTCTAAGCCAACCTCCTGACTGTTTTAGCCTTCCCACTTCGTTTCCCACTTAGCTATATTTGGGGACCTTAGCTGGCGGTCTGGGTTGTTTCCCTCTTGACACCGGACGTTAGCACCCGATGTCTGTCTCCCGTGATTGCACTCTTCGGTATTCGGAGTTTGCTATGGCGGGGTAATCTGCAATAGACCCCCCAACCATGACAGTGCTCTACCCCCGAAGGTGAGACACGAGGCACTACCTAAATAGTTTTCGGAGAGAACCAGCTATTTCCAAGTTTGTTTAGCCTTTCACCCCTATCCACAGCTCATCCCCTAACTTTTCAACGTTAGTGGGTTCGGACCTCCAGTACGTGTTACCGCACCTTCATCCTGGCCATGGATAGATCACTTGGTTTCGGGTCTACGCCCAGCAACTGAACGCCCTATTCGGACTCGCTTTCGCTACGCCTGCCCTATACGGTTAAGCTTGCTACTGAACGTAAGTCGCTGACCCATTATACAAAAGGTACGCCGTCACCCCTTTCGAGGCTCCGACTGTTTGTATGCATGCGGTTTCAGGATCTATTTCACTCCCCTCCCGGGGTTCTTTTCACCTTTCCCTCACGGTACTGGTTCACTATCGGTCGATCACGAGTATTTAGCCTTGGAGGATGGTCCCCCCATCTTCAGACAGGATTTCACGTGTCCCGCCCTACTTGTCGCACACCTAGTTCTTTCGTACTGTTTTCGCCTACGGGGCTATCACCCGCTATGGCCACACTTTCCAGAGTGTTCGGCTAACAATACAAATAAAGAGTGCAAGGCTCATCCCATTTCGCTCGCCACTACTTTGGGAATCTCGGTTGATTTCTTTTCCTGCGGTTACTTAGATGTTTCAGTTCACCGCGTTCGCTTCGCATAGCCTATGTATTCAGCTATGGATACTCCAAAAGGAGTGGGTTTCCCCATTCGGACATCTACGGATCAAAGCTTGTTTGCCAGCTCCCCGTAGCTTTTCGCAGGCTACCGCGTCCTTCATCGCCTGTGATCGCCAAGGCATCCACCACATGCACTTGTTCGCTTGACCCTATAACGAGTCTGTCTCATCGACAGTTCGTTACAGGTTGAGTTCTCGCATTTGTGCCGTATTCCAATTGAGTCAAACATAGAGTTCGAATCATCTTGAGATACATCGATACAATCACAACCCGGATAGTTTTCACGTCCATCTCATAGACGCTTCCGCTATCCAAATTACTTACTTCTTCCAGATTGTTAAAGAACGACAGCCGATATGGTGTTACTCATATCACTCTGACTGGCTCAATCGCCAATGACAAACGTTCGACGAAGTCGAACGCTTGTCATTGAAGATTGGTGGAGGCAGACGGGATCGAACCGACGACCCCCTGCTTGCAAAGCAGGTGCTCTCCCAGCTGAGCTATGCCCCCATGTACAGGTATGCCTCAGGGTGTACCGTCCGCCAAGACGGTGGTGGGTCTGGTTGGATTCGAACCAACGACCCCCGCCTTATCAAGACGGTGCTCTAACCGACTGAGCTACAGACCCCTGAGTCTGTCTTTAATTTACAGCCGATAAGCGTGAGCGCTCAACTTTGCGAGAAGCTCTAGAAAGGAGGTGATCCAGCCGCACCTTCCGATACGGCTACCTTGTTACGACTTCACCCCAGTCATGAATCCTACCGTGGTGACCGTCCTCCTTGCGGTTAGACTAGCCACTTCTGGTAAAACCCACTCCCATGGTGTGACGGGCGGTGTGTACAAGACCCGGGAACGTATTCACCGCGGCATGCTGATCCGCGATTACTAGCGATTCCAGCTTCATGCACTCGAGTTGCAGAGTGCAATCCGGACTACGATCGGTTTTCTGGGATTAGCTCCCCCTCGCGGGTTGGCAACCCTCTGTTCCGACCATTGTATGACGTGTGAAGCCCTACCCATAAGGGCCATGAGGACTTGACGTCATCCCCACCTTCCTCCGGTTTGTCACCGGCAGTCTCCTTAGAGTGCTCTTGCGTAGCAACTAAGGACAAGGGTTGCGCTCGTTGCGGGACTTAACCCAACATCTCACGACACGAGCTGACGACAGCCATGCAGCACCTGTGCGCCGGTTCTCTTTCGAGCACTCCCACCTCTCAGCAGGATTCCGACCATGTCAAGGGTAGGTAAGGTTTTTCGCGTTGCATCGAATTAATCCACATCATCCACCGCTTGTGCGGGTCCCCGTCAATTCCTTTGAGTTTTAATCTTGCGACCGTACTCCCCAGGCGGTCAACTTCACGCGTTAGCTACGTTACTAAGGAAATGAATCCCCAACAACTAGTTGACATCGTTTAGGGCGTGGACTACCAGGGTATCTAATCCTGTTTGCTCCCCACGCTTTCGTGCATGAGCGTCAGTATTGGCCCAGGGGGCTGCCTTCGCCATCGGTATTCCTCCACATCTCTACGCATTTCACTGCTACACGTGGAATTCTACCCCCCTCTGCCATACTCTAGCTTGCCAGTCACCAATGCAGTTCCCAGGTTGAGCCCGGGGATTTCACATCGGTCTTAACAAACCGCCTGCGCACGCTTTACGCCCAGTAATTCCGATTAACGCTTGCACCCTACGTATTACCGCGGCTGCTGGCACGTAGTTAGCCGGTGCTTATTCTTCCGGTACCGTCATCCCCCGACTGTATTAGAGCCAAGGATTTCTTTCCGGACAAAAGTGCTTTACAACCCGAAGGCCTTCTTCACACACGCGGCATTGCTGGATCAGGCTTTCGCCCATTGTCCAAAATTCCCCACTGCTGCCTCCCGTAGGAGTCTGGGCCGTGTCTCAGTCCCAGTGTGGCTGGTCGTCCTCTCAGACCAGCTACTGATCGTCGCCTTGGTAGGCCTTTACCCCACCAACTAGCTAATCAGCCATCGGCCAACCCTATAGCGCGAGGCCCGAAGGTCCCCCGCTTTCATCCGTAGATCGTATGCGGTATTAATCCGGCTTTCGCCGGGCTATCCCCCACTACAGGACATGTTCCGATGTATTACTCACCCGTTCGCCACTCGCCACCAGGTGCAAGCACCCGTGCTGCCGTTCGACTTGCATGTGTAAGGCATGCCGCCAGCGTTCAATCTGAGCCAGGATCAAACTCTTCAGTTTAAACCTGTTACTGTTTTCGGTTCAGTTAAGAACCGGTCGCTCACTCAAAGCTGACAGGAATATGAATTGCTTCATAAACCTGACTTACTTTAGTGTGAGACTCTTGATACTTTCGCCATCTGATCCGAGGATCAGCTCGCGTCCATCAAGCGCCCACACTTATCGGCTGTTAATTTTTAAAGAGCATTTCTGCGAGGAACTTCGTGTCTCTCAGCAGCGCTGCGTTTTCAGCAGCAGAGAAGCGAGATTATGAACCGTCTTTTTCAACTCGTCAACAACTTTTTTAACTACTTCGTTGCGACGGCTGGGGTTCAACGCCTTGTGTGTCGGGGCTCTACAGCAACCTCGACCGCACTGCTTCCCTTCCTTCTTCTCCCGCGCCGCGTTTCCGTTAGCGCGAAAGAGGCGTGATTCTAAGCACCCACCGCCGATCGCGCAAGGGGTTTCGATGCATTTTTTTGCATGCCCCTCGTTTCGGCCTTCCGGCCATGCCCGAGCACGAGAGCGCTTATGGTGCAAAGAACGGACTAGAATGTGAGGTTCTTCGCCTCTTTCTATACGTATTTAATATGCGCCAGCGAATCGCCAAACGCCTCCCCCCCGACGCCGACAAACTGGTCGGCCTGTCGCTTGCGCTCTTCGCCTCGGGCAGCCGCATCGAGGATCGCTTCTGGGAAGCGAAGCTCGATGCGCTGCTCGCCAAGATCGTTCGCAACGGCAACCAGACCACGCTCGACGCCGCACTCGACCATCTGCAGCAGAATCATCCCGATGCCTATGGCGCGCTCGCCGATATGGCGGAGACGCACAGCGAGTCGATGGTGATCGAGCACGATGGCCAGCCGCATGACGCGCTGCTGGTCGCCGTCCCCGTTCTCGCCTGGACGCGCTACATGATTCCGTCGGGTCCGCTCAAGGGTGACGTCGCCGACGCGCTGCGCACGCACCTGCAGGCGCACGTGCTCGCGAGCGGCACGCTCGTCGGGCTCGCCCCGTTCCTGTACAGCATCGACCAGTTACCGCGACACCACGTCGAAACCTACCGGCTCGCGCAGCAACTCGCGCATGCGGCAATCGGTCAGCATGCCGCGAAGCTGAGCTTCGGCGACCTGCCCGAAACTTCGCCGATTCTGGCCGACCCGCGCTTTCTGCTCGCCGTCGTCGCCGCACCGGCCGGCGCGCCGTTGTTCCGCTGGCAGGAAGAAGAGCACGGCAACCGAATCGAACGTGGCCAGTGCCTCGAGCAGTGGACCGCCCAGGGCGGCCCGAACCTGTCGGCTGCCCTCCCCGGCTGCGAATTCGAATGCCTGCTTCCGGACGCGTACTATTCGGCCTGCCGTGATGCAGACGAACGCATTCGTCCGCACACCGTCCGAACGGCCATCCGTTATCTTTTCGACACACTTGGTGCGGCGCCTCAGGAACTGCGCGCGGTGGTCGCCGGCTTCGGCGAACGCCGGATCGACGAGTATCGCGTCGGCTTCACGCGCCGCGCCAGCAACGACGTGATCTACGGTGTCGTGTGGCCGCTCTACGGCCGCGAGAACGGCGACGTGTCGATCGACAGCGCAACGCTCGAAGGCGAAGCGCCGATCGAAGGGCCGGTCGAAGAAATCGTGAGTCTGCTGAAGGAATGCGGCGTAACCGACGTCCGGCGGCACGCAGGCCGCTTCGAACCCGAGTACTGCGACGACTGCGGCGTGCCGCTGTACGCCGATCCGCTCGGCGAAATCGTCCACGCGGAAATGCCTGAAGACGCATCCCCCGCGCAGCCGCACTTTCACTGATCCGCACCGCAGGCCTGCAGCGCCTGCCCGCACGAAGCCGCTCCCGGTTCCCGCCGGAGCGGCTTTTTTCTCGCCCGCATTTCCGGCACCGGAAATTTCGGACTTTTCCTAAGCCTTTCAGCCAAGCAGACATCGTGTAAGGTCTTTGTCATTATCGGGGCCCACGGCATGCCGACGGCAGCTCAATGACTTACCTTACGGAGGTTGACTATGCGGTTCCTGGTGTTGAACTCAGACGCCGAGCGGCGTGACGGACTGAAAGCATTGCTACGGCAAATCGACCGCCACGCCAGCATCAACGATGCCCCCGACGGCTTCCAGGCGCGCCGCCTGCTGCGTACCCAGCGTTTCGACCTCGTTGCGATCAACTGGCTGGACGTTGGCCGGCTCAGCGAACTTCAGGCGCTCTGCAGCGCCTGCTCGCCGACGCCTGCCGCGGTACTCATCGACGAATCCACGCCGGAAGCCATCCAGCGCTTCTTCAACTACGGCGTCGCGGGCGTGATCCCGCACTCGACCCGGCCGCACCTGATCGTGCGCGCACTCGAAATGGTGATGCTGGGCGGTCATTACATTCCGCCCATCGCACTCAGCCTGTTGCCGTCCGCTGCGGCCGCACGCCACGACGCCCATTTCCAGACGCTCGCCGGATCGCTGCCGCGCCGCCCGCCAACCGGCCTGCTGTCGCCGCGACAGGCGCAGATCATGCGCTTCGTTCATATGGGCAGTACCAACAAGATGATCGCCCGTACGCTCGGCATCAGCGAAGGCACGGTGAAAATCCACCTCGCCAGCATCTTCCAGCAGCTCGGCGCGGCAAACCGCGCCGCCGCAGTTGCGATCTACAACGGCTGGCTGTCGCCGCACCTCGAGGTATTGCTGGCGAACCGTGATCGCGCACGCAAGCCCGTCATCGGCGAACGCGGCCCGGTTCCGCTGCGTGCGCAACGGAACAACCGTCCGTACCCGCTGCCTGCCGCAAACGCCAGCGCCCCGGATCTGCCGCTCGCGGCCGAGCCGACGCCGCGGTTTCGGCGCGAACGCTAGTCGTCTCGATATTGCGACGGTCGGCATGTGCGGATTCCCACCTTTGATGCTCAACGAGTAATATGAACACATGGGTTTTCTTTTCACACCGCTTCCGTTCTGGGTTGGCGTCGGTGGCTGGATCGCCGCCGTGGCGTTGCTCGCGCTCGCGATCTGGAAGCGTCCCTTCGTCCGACTACAGGACGCAACGCTCCAGCACGTGTGGCTCGCGCTCGTCACCGCGATCACGGTTCTCTGGGCCTCGAATGCATGGCTCGAGGACGGCATCGTCATGCATCTGCTCGGCGCGACGCTGCTCGTCACACTATTCGACTGGACGCTCGCGCTGGTCGGGATGGCTGCCGTCACGGCCGTCGCCGCGATCGTCTTCGATGCGTCGTGGCAGGGCATCGGCCTCACCTACCTGGTCTACGGCGCGCTACCGGTCGCCGTGTCCGCGCTGCTGCAGCGCGCCGTGATCGCGTGGCTGCCGCATAACCTCGCGTCGTTCATTACCGGCCAGGGATTTCTGTCGCCGGCCATCGCGATCATCGCGGTCGCCGCGGCCGCGGCCGGCGTTCAGCTCGCGCTCGCGGACGGCGTACTCGTCGTGATTCCCGCCGGCTATCTGCTGAACACTGCACTGCTCGCGCTTGGCGAAGCATGGTTCACCGGCATGGCGACCGCGCTGATCGCCGTATATCGCCCGGCATGGGTCACGACGTTCGACGTTCGGCGCTATCGTCTCGGCGGTCCTCGCGCATGAATGCGCTTCGTATCGCAGTGCAAACACCGCGTGCTGCCCCCGTCTCCCGCAGCGCGGCAGAGTGCGGCACCTACTGCCGCACATCTTTTTTACGCTAAGATTGAACTCCTGTTCTCCATCGGGCATCTATACGTGCCCGATGCCTCATTCGCTCCTCACCAATAACCAGATGGACAGCTCTCCTGCCTCGCTCCGGTTTTTCCGGGCGCTCGGCAAGCTGGCGGCCTGTGTCGCGGGCCTGTCGCTTGCGCTTCCGGCACCGGCATTCGCCGACCTCCTCGACCAGCGCTCCGAACTGATCAACAAATTCGTCAACGAGATGCATGCCGATCCGATCGTCGCCGATTGTGCGGCGCACGGCAGCTTCATCGCCAGTACGTCGTCGGCCTTCGATCGCGTCGACTTCGCGCCGGACGCGTTCGAAAGCGGCAATGCCACGATCACGCCGTGGAACGACTCGTTCGATCAGGGCAAGCAGCGCGTGAAGGTGGACAACATCGTTACCGTGGATGGCCTCGGCATCCACAGCGACGGCAGCGACCCGACACCGCTGAAATTTCGCTGCGGCTATGTGGGCCAGCAAATGCTTGCGTTCAGCTGGAACGACCCCGTTCCGCCGCTGAAGCCGCGCGTCGAACGCCCGTCGTCGTCGGCGAAGAAATTCAAGGGTAAATCGCACCACGGCAAGGCCAAGGCAACCGGCCGCACCGGCAAGAAGGCCGCTGCAACGAAAAAATCAGGCGGCCAGAAGAAAGCCGTGAAGAAGAAAACCGCGAAGAAGTCCTGATAAGACGGAGCGGCAACGACAGAAGCAAAAAGGCCGGGGCATCGCATGATGCCCCGGCCTTTTTCATTTCGGAAACAGCGCGCTTACGCGAACTTCTCGACGTGCACGAGGATCGCCGCCAGCATTGCCGCACCCAGCGCCGCACTACGCTCACCGTTCCAGCCGACCCGCTCGTCGGGCAGGTTCGCGTTGTCCTTGAACGGCATCTCGAGCGTCAGCGACAGGCAACCGAACCGATGGCCGATGTACTTCGATGCGAGCTTGAGCGCATCTTCCTTGTACTTGCTCGCCGCATAACCATGCTCGGTCTGGAAGTCCGGGCTCGCGACCTTGAACGCTTCGATGAACGCGGTCTGCTCCTTGCCCTGCTGTTCGGTGAAACTCGGCAGCATCTCCGAACCTGCGACGAACACGTACGGCAGATCCTCATCGCCGTGAATGTCGAAGAACATGTCGCAGCCGACTGCATGGATTGCATCGCGCACGGCCAGCACTTCAGGGCTGCGCTCGGCGTCGGGTTCCATCCACTCGCGGTTCAGGTTCGCGCCCGCCGCATTGGTGCGCAGGTTGCCGTGCACGCTGCCGTCCGGATTCATGTTCGGGACGATGTAGAACGCCGCGCGGTCGTAGAGCTTGCGCGCCACCGGATCGCCCGCCCAGTCGCCCCACCCGGCCAGGCGCTTGACGAGCCCTTCGATGAACCACTCGGCCATCGTCTCGCCGGGATGCTGGCGCGCGATGATCCACACCTTCTTCTTCGGCGCGCCGTCGACTTCCGGCGTGCCGAGCGTCAGCAGCGACATCGGACGGCCTTCGACCGTGCGCCCGAGCTCGACGACGCTCGCCTGCGGCAACTGCTGGACCGCACCGAGAAACGCCGCATGACGCTCTTCCGAATACGGCTCGAAATACGCGTAGTAGATGCTGTCGAATTCGGGCGTGTGGTCGATGGTCATCGTCTTGCCGTCGAACGTCGTCGGCACGCGGAACCAGTCGACCCGGTCGTAGCTCGCGACCGCGCTGTAGTTGCGCCATCCGGACGGATACGCGCACTCGGCCGCATTCTCGAACGACATCACGCACCGCTCGCCGCGCGCGCCCGTCAGGCGATAGTAGAACCATTGCGCGAATTCCGAGCGGCTGTCGCCGCGCACGCGCAGGCGAATCGCATCCGGGCTGTCGCACGACACGACGTCGATCGCGCCCGCATCGAAGTTGCTGGTGATCGAAAGGGTCATCTGTCTCTCCAGTGGCGGCCGGAACGGGCGGTTTGCCGCCTGCCCGACCTCATGCATGCGCCGGCCGTCTCGTGAACGGCCGGCAGGGTCACTCGCCGACTCGCCGGCGATATACGTAAGTCGAATCGTTCGATGCGGCTGCATCGAACGCGTAGCCTTCCACCGCGAAATCCTTCAGCGCCGCCGGGTCGGTGATCCGATTCTCGACGATATAGCGCGCCATCAGGCCGCGTGCGCGCTTCGCGTGGAAGCTGATGATCTTGTAGCGGCCGCCCTTCCAGTCCTCGAATACCGGCGTCACGACGGGCGCGGCCAGCAGTTTCGGCTTGACCGACTTGAAGTACTCGGTCGACGCACAGTTGATCAGCACGCGCGCAGCACCGGTACGCGTCTCGAGCTGCTCGTTGAGCGCGCGCGTGATCCGGTCGCCCCAGAACGCATACAGATCCTTGCCGCGCGCGTTCGCGAAACGGGTACCCATTTCGAGCCGGTACGGCTGCAGCAGGTCGAGCGGACGCAGCAGCCCGTACAGGCCCGACAGCACGCGCACGTGCTGCTGCGCGTAGTCGAGATCGGTGGCCGACAGCGATTTCGCATCGAACCCTTCGTACACGTCGCCATTGAACGCGAGCACGGCCTGCTTCGCATTGGCCGGCGTGAAGACCGGCGACCAGTCCGCGTAGCGCTGGAAGTTCAGGCGGGCGAGCGGATCGGAAATATCCATCAGGGTCGCGATGTCCTGCGGCGACAGCTTGCGCAGGCCGTCGATCAATTCCGACGCGTCGTCGACGAATGCAGGCTTCGTGTAAGACGGCACGTGCGCGGGCGTATCGTAGTCGAGGGATTTGGCTGGAGAGAGAACGATTATCATAGAGGCTCGCTGGCACGCCGTGCCTTGCGGTCAGACGAAAACCACCGATTGTAACGAATGACCCGCTCCCTCGCCCCACACGCTGCACATCGCGTCGTACTCGACTCGAACGTCTGGATCGACATACTCGTATTCGACGACCCTGCCACACGCCCGATCCGGGCGGCACTCGAACGCGGCACGCTGGCCGCCGTGATCGACGGCCGCTGCCTGAACGAACTCGAGCTCGTGCTCGACTATCCGCAGTTTCAGTCACGCGCAGTCGACAAGGCCGCGGCGCTCGCGATCGTCGCCCGCCTGACGAGCCTCGTGGCGCCGCCGCCGGTCGATGCCGACGCACCGCCGCTGCCGAAGTGCAAGGATCGCGACGATCAGAAGTTTCTCGAGCTTGCGCGCGCCGCACAGGCCGACTGGCTCGTGTCGAAAGATCGCGCGCTGCTCAAGCTCGCGAAGCGCACCGCACGCGACTTCGGCTTCCGGATCGCGCAACCCGCCCCGTTTACCGAAGCCTGCGCACTCGACGCCGCGCCGGCCAACACCACCACGCCGGCCTGACGCGCCCGGCGCCACCGATTGCGATCGTATCGATGAACGCTCCTTCCGACATGCCTACGACTCCCGTTTTCCCCTCGCGCCTGCCGAACGTCGGCACGACGATCTTCACGGTCATGAGCGCGCTCGCCGCCGAGAAAGGCGCCGTGAACCTCGGCCAGGGCTTTCCCGATTTCGACTGCGACCCGCGCATCGTCGACGCGGTCGCGACCGCGATGCGCAACGGCCACAACCAGTATCCGCCGATGGCCGGCGTCGCACCGTTGCGCGACGCGATCGCGGACAAGATCGCGCAGGTCTATGGCCGGCGCTACGATCCGGCCACCGAGATCACGGTGACGGCCGGCGCGACGCAGGCGCTGCTGACGGCCATCCTGTGCGCGGTGCATCCGGGCGACGAAGTGATCGTCGTCGAGCCGACCTACGACAGCTACCTGCCGTCGATCGAACTCGCGGGCGGCACGCCGGTATTCGTCACGCTCGAAGCACCCGACTACGCGATCCCGTTCGACCGGCTCGCCGCCGCGATCACGCCGAAGACGCGGATGATCATGATCAACACGCCGCACAACCCCACCGGCACCGTGTGGCGCGAGGCCGACATGCGCAAGCTCGAGGAGATCGTGCGCGGCACCAACGTCCTGATCCTGTCGGACGAGGTCTACGAGCACATGGTCTACGACGGCGCACGGCACGAGAGCGCCGCACGCCACCCGGAACTGGCCGCGCGCAGCTTCATCGTGTCGAGCTTCGGGAAGACCTACCACGTGACGGGCTGGAAGGTCGGCTATGTCGCGGCGCCTGCCGCCCTGACCGCCGAGTTCCGCAAGGTCCATCAGTTCAACGTGTTCACGGTGAACACGCCGATGCAGATCGGGCTTGCCGATTATCTGCGCGACCCGGCGCCGTACCTGACGCTGCCCGACTTCTACCAGAAGAAGCGCGACTTCTTCCGTGCCGGCCTCGAGCGCACGCGCTTCAAGCTGCTGCCGTGCCCGGGCACGTACTTCCAGTGCGTCGACTATTCGGCGATCAGCGACCTGCCCGAAGCCGAGTTCTCGAAGTGGCTCACGTCGGAGATCGGCGTGGCCGCGATTCCGGTGTCGGCGTTCTATCACGAGCCGCACGAATCGGGCGTCGTGCGCTTCTGCTTCGCCAAGCAGGAAAGCACGCTCGCGTCCGCACTCGAACGGCTCGCGCGCCTGTAAGTCCCGCGCGGCGCTGCACTGCGCCGCGCGCGGGCCGCGCTTACGAACGCGCGGCGTTCATCGCATCCATATACACCTTGCGATCGGCCGCCACGCGCTGCGCGGCCGGCCGCTCGCCGACCCGCTTCGCGTGCGCCTTCCAGTCGATCCCCGCGTCGACCAGGAAATCGCGGCCATATATCGCCTTTGTCGCCATCCCGATCACCGGCAGATGAATCGACGCGGCGATGTCGGCGAGGCTGAACGAATCGCCGAGCACGTACGGCGAGAACTGCGCCATCCGCTTGAACGCATCGATCGCGCGCGGCAGGCGCTTCTCGACATGCGCCTTCATCCCGTCGCTGACCTTGCCGCCGAAAAACGCTTCCGCATAGACCTCGCGTGCGGTCCATTCGAGATACAGCTCGAGCGTTTCGACGAGCTCACGCACCTTCGCGGCCGCAAACGGGCTCGACGGGAAAATGGCTTTCTCGGGGTAACGCGCAGCCAGGTATTCGACGATCACCTGCGATTCGAACAGCGCGCCCTCTTCGGTCTTCACGAACGGAATCTTGCCGAGCGGCGAATCGACGAGCAGTGCCGGATCGCTGATCGGCAGGCCGCATGTCACTTCCTCGAACGGGATGTCGTGTTCGAGCAGAACGAACTTCACCTTGTTGTAGTAGTTGGACAACGGAATACCGCACAGCTGTAGCATCGGAGTCTCCTTCGTGGCGAAGCGCGGCCGCTGCGATACCGGCCGCATCGGGATGCGTCGCGCTGAAAAGCACGTTCGTGCTAGTCTAAAGCAGTTTCGCGTCCGTCACGACAACATTGCATCCGCTGCGGCAACACCTTCATGGGCATGCGCCAGCACGCGCGCAATGCACCGCGCCGCAGCCGCACCATTCGATGGAGACACACTCGCATGAGCGCTGAACTGCTGGCCTCACGTCCGCCCGGGAGCGAATCGACGCTCGTTCTCACGCTGTCCAATCCCGGTGCGCGCAACGCACTGCATCCCGACATGTACGCGGCTGGCGTCGAAGCGCTCGCGACCGCCGAGTGCGATCCCGCGATTCGCGCAGTCGTGCTCACGGGGGCCGATCGTTTCTTTTGCGCGGGCGGCAACCTGAACCGGCTGCTCGACAACCGTTCGAAGGATCCGTCCTACCAGGCCGACAGCATCGATCAGCTCGCTGCGTGGATCAGCGCGATCCGCGCAGCGACGAAACCCGTGATCGCGGCGGTCGAAGGCGCGGCCGCCGGTGCGGGCTTCTCGCTCGCACTCGCATGCGACTTGATCGTGGCCGCGCATGACGCGAAGTTCGTGATGTCGTATGCGCGCGTCGGCCTCACGCCCGATGGCGGCGGTTCGTGGTTCCTCGCGCGCGCGTTGCCGCGCGCGCTTGCGGCCGAAATCCTGTTCGAGGGCAAGCCCGTCGCGGCCGAACGGCTGCATGCGCTCGGCGTCGTCAATCGCCTCGCCGTGCCCGGTGCGGCGCTGTCCGATGCGCTCGCGTGGGCCGACTCGCTCGCCGACATCTCGCCGAACGCACTCACGCGCATCAAGTCGCTGCTCGACGACGCCACCGCGCAGCCGCTCGACGCGCATCTCGGCACCGAGCGCGATCACTTCGTCGCATCGCTGCATCACGCGGACGCGTTCGAAGGCATCACCGCATTTCTCGAGAAGCGCCAGCCTCGCTACAAACGCTGATCCGGCACGTCGACGCCGTTGGAACAGCGTCGACGCTGCCGCAACAGCACACGGGTACGGCCAGGCGGCCGCAGTGTTTCCGCCGTCTGCAGCCCGCGTCGATCCATGCTCTAATGACCGCCTGTCGCGGCGCCCCGTCGGCGCCGTTTTCGCGCATGCCATGAAGGAGTTGACGATGATCGACGTCTACAGCTGGGCGACCCCGAACGGCCACAAGGTGCACATCATGCTCGAGGAAACCGGCCTCGCGTATCGTGCACATCCGGTCGATATCGGCGCCGGCGACCAGTTCAAGCCCGAGTTCCTGAAAATCAGCCCGAACAACAAGATCCCCGCGATCGTCGATCCGGACGGCCCCGGCGGCAAGCCGATCTCGCTGTTCGAATCGGGCGCGATCCTCGTCTACCTCGCGGAAAAGACCGGCAAGTTCCTGCCGACCGATCCGGCCGCGCGCTACGCGACACTCGAATGGCTGATGTTCCAGATGGGCGGCGTCGGCCCGATGCTCGGGCAAGCGCACCACTTCCGCCTGTATGCGCCGGAGAAGATCGAATATGCGGTCAATCGCTACACGAACGAAGCGAAGCGCCTGTACAACGTGATGGAAAAACGCCTCGGCGAATCCGAATATCTCGCCGGCGACGCGTACACGATCGCGGACATCGCGACGTTCCCGTGGACGCGTTCCTGGCAGAACCAGGGCATCGTGCTCGACGAACTGCCGAACGTGAAGCGCTGGCACGAGGCGATCGCCGCGCGACCGGCCGTGCAGCGCGGCGTCGAAGTGCTCGCGTCGTTGCGCAAGGCGCTGCAGGACGACAAGGCGCGCGAGATGCTGTTCGGCGCAACGCAATACGCGAAGCACTGAGCGAACCCGCGCCGAACGATGCAGCGGCATCCATGGATGCCGCTGCGCGCATCAGAAGTAATGCAGCGTGATGAACTCCGCGGCACAAACGAGCAGCGGTGCATCGGGGCGCTCTGCCTGCACCGACACCGACCACGTCACCTGTACACCGCCCTGCGCAGCCTCCGCGGTTTCCTTCACCGCGAACAACGCGCGCACGCGTGCGCCGACCGGCACCGGCTTCAGGAACCGCACGCGATTCAGTCCGTAGTTCACGCCCATCTTCTGCTCGAAGCGCATCGCATCGACCATCAGCGCCGGAATCAGCGACAGCGTCAGGAACCCGTGCGCGATCGGGCCGCCGAACGGCGACTCCTTGCGTGCGCGCTCGGGGTCGACGTGAATCCACTGGTGATCGCCCGTCGCATCGGCGAAGCGATTCACGCGCGGCTGGTCGATCTCGACCCAGCCGCTCGCGAGCGGCTCCGCACCGACCCGCGCATGCAGCGCCCGGGTCGACGCGATCAGCGGCAATGTCACGTCCGTCATGCGTTCGCCCCTTCCGGATGACGTAACCCGAAGATCACCTTGGTATGCACGGTGATCACGGTCTCGCCGTCGCCGTTGAGGCCGACCCACTCCGTCGACACGATGCCGCGATCGGGCTTGCTCGCCGACACGCGCTTGTCGTGGACCTTCTGGTACATCGTGATCGTGTCGCCCGCGCGCACGGGTTTGAGCCAGCGAATCGAGTCGATGCCGGGCGAACCCATGCTGGTCGAATCCGGCCCCAGCTTCTTGATGAGCAGGCTCATGAACACCGAACACGTATGCCAGCCGCTCGCGACCAGTCCGCCGAACGGCGATGCCTTGCCGGCGGCCTCGTCGAGGTGGAACGGCTGCGGATCGTAGCGTTGCGCGAACGCCTTGATGTCGTCGGCCTCGAACGTGTAGCGGCCAATCTCCGTGTTGCTGCCTACCACCAGATCTTCGTAACTGATACCCACTGTATGTCTCCTGTGGCGCGCTCGCGCGTCGCCGTCATGCCGCGTCGGCTTGCGCGAAATCCGGCAGTGCCGCGATGCGCGCAAGGTGATGATCGGTGTCGCCGAGTGTCGTCTCGATGATCGACAGCCGCTTGAACAAATGCGCGGCGGCGACTTCGTCGGTCACGCCCATCCCGCCGTGCAATTGCACGGCCTGCTGGCCGACGAAGCGCGCAGCTGCACCGACGCGCGCCTTCGCGGCCGAAACCGCCTTGCGGCGGGCATCGGCGTCGCCGGCCGCGTAGCGCACCGCAGCCAGGTAAGTCAGCGAACGCGCCTGCTCCGCATGGATCAGCATGTCGACCATCCGGTGCTGCAGCGCCTGGAAGCGCGCGATCGGTACGCCGAACTGCTCGCGCGTCTTCGTGTATTCGACCGTCGCCCGGTTCAGTTCGTCGAGCGCGCCGACCGCTTCCGCGCACAGCAGGAAGGTCGCATAGTCGGCGATCTGCTCGAGTGCGGCCGCATCGCGCGCACCGCCCGTAAGCAACCGCGCAGGCGTTTCGTGCAGCGTGATGGTCGCGGCGCGCTGCCCGTCGATCGTCCGGTAGTCGACCGCCTTCGCGCCCGCTGCATCGCGCTCGACGACGAACAGACCGATGCCGCCGCCATCGACGCGCGCGGGCACGATCCACGCATGCGCCTGTGCGCCATGCCGAACGACCGACTTGGTGCCGGTCAGCCGGTACGTGCCGCCGTGCTCATGTGCATGCGTCTCGAGTTCGTACAGATCGTAGCGCGCCCGCGGTTCGTGGAACGCGACCGCCAGCCGCTTCTGCCCTTGCGCGACGGCCTCCAGCAACGCCGCATCGTCGCCCGCGCCGGAACCGGCGACACGCAGCGCTTCGATGCCGACCGCCGTCGCCCAGTACGGCTCGACGACAAGTGCGCGGCCGAGCTCCTGCATCACGACCAGCATGTCGACCGGGCCGCCGCCGAATCCGCCTTGCGCGTCCGGCACCGGCAACGCGGTCAACCCGAGTTCCGCAAACGCGCTCCACTGTGCGTCCGACACGCCCGCGTCACTGCGCACGATGGCCTGGCGCGCGTCGAACCCGTATTGCTCGCCGAGATAACGACGCAGCGCGTCGGCGAATTGCTGCTGCTCATCGGTAAAGCTGAAATCCATCGTTGTCTCCTGTTGGCCAGAGCGCGCGCTTTGGCGCCCGACTCTCGCCCCATGCGTCGCGGCCGGCTCACAGCCCCAGAATCATCTGCGCGATGATGTTCTTCTGAATCTCGTTCGAACCGCCATAGATCGAGGTCTTCCGATAGTTGAAGTAGTACGCGGCGAGCGGCGCCGCGTCGTCGTCACCCGCGATGCTGTGCTCACGCTCGCCTTCGAGGAACGGTACGTCGAACGGTGCGGCGAGCGGACCGATCGCCTCGAACATCAGTTCGGTGAGCGCCTGCTGCACTTCGGTACCCTTGATCTTCAGCATCGACGCTTCGGGGCCCGGCCCCTTGCCGCTCGTCTCGCGGCTCACGACGCGCAGCACCGTCACCTCGAGCGCCATCAGCTCGACTTCGAGCGCCGCGACCTTCGCGGCGAACACGGGGTCGGCGAGCAACGGCTTGCCGTTCTTGCGCTGGTTCGACGCCACCCGCTTCAGGAACACGAGTTCGCGCTTGGACGCGCCGACGCGCGCGATGCCGGTCCGCTCGTGGCCGAGCAGGTACTTCGCGTAGGTCCAGCCGCGGTTTTCGTCGCCGACGAGGTTCTCGACGGGCACCTTCACATCCTCGAAGAACACCTCGTTGACCTCGTGGTCCTCGTCGAGCGTGATGATCGGGCGCACCGTGATGCCGGGCGTCTTCATGTCGATCAGCAGGAACGAGATGCCCTCCTGCTTCTTCGCCGCCGGATCGGTGCGCACGAGGCAGAACATCATGTCGGCGTACTGGCCGAGCGTCGTCCAGGTTTTCTGACCGTTGACGACGTAGTGGTCGCCGTGGCGCTCGGCGCGCGTGCGCAGCGACGCGAGGTCCGACCCGGAGCCTGGCTCCGAGTAACCCTGACACCACCAGTCTGTACCGTCGAGAATGCGCGGCAGGTAATGGCGCTTCTGCGCTTCGCTGCCGTATTTCATCAGCACCGGTGCGACCATCGACACGCCGAACGGCAAGACGGTCGGCGCGCCGATGCGCGCGCACTCCTCGTCCCAGATGTGCCGCTGCGTCGCGTTCCAGTCCGGGCCGCCGTATTCGGTCGGCCACGCAGGCGCGGACCAGCCGCGCCGGCCGAGAATCCGGTGCCAGCTCGCGAAGTCCTCGCGGTCGAGTCGTTTGTGATCGAGTACTTTGGCGCGCAGTGCGTGAGGCAGATTCGCCTCGAGCCAGGCGCGGACGTCAACGCGGAATGCGTCGTCGGCGGGGGAATAATCCAGATCCATGCGCAGTGTCTCCTGGCCGCGGCCGTCCGGCCCGGCCAGGACACGCTGCGTACGTCATTGCAGCGGTTCTTTCAGCCCGGCAGGAATCGGCAACGGCATCACTTCGATGCCTTCTTCGGCGAGGGATTGCACATCCTCCGGCGTCGTGACGCCACGAATGCTGCGCGCGGGCGCCTCGTTGTAATGGATGCGCCGCGCTTCCTCGGCGAAGCGCTCGCCCACGTTCTCGGTCTTCTCCAGCACCTCGCGCAGCGCACGCATCGCCTGCGCCTGGAGCGCACGCGGATCGGCCGGCTTGGCCTGCGTCGCGCCCGACAGGTTCAGGCGCGGCGCCGACGGCATCCGGTTGATCTCGGTCGCCCCGCACACCGGGCATTCGACCAGCTTGCGGGACAACTGCGCTTCGAACTCATCGGCAGAAGCGAACCAGCCTTCGAACCGATGACCGTGCGGGCACTGTAAATCGAGGACCTTCATGCTGAATCAGGGCGTGTGACGAGTGTAGCGCAAAAAGCGCTTTTGTGAACGATCGTGCTAAATCAGGATCGCGCAGCCGGAGGCGGCTGCGTCACATGATTGTAACGCGGTGCCCTGCCCGCCGCTGACGTGCCGTCAGGGCTTCTCGACCGGGCCGAGCGGCCACGTGCCGGACAGCACCTTGTCGAGCCACATCGTGCCGATGATCGTCTTCACGTCGGTGATCTGGCCCGTACGCACCCATTCCTGCAGGTCGGCCTGCGTCGCCGTGAAGGTTTCGAGAAATTCGCCTTCGTCGAGCTTGCGCTCGCCGGCGGTCAGCCCGCGTGCGAGGTACAGGTCGATGAATTCGGTCGAGTAGGAAATGATCGGGTGGATCCGGGCCAGGAACACGTATTCGCGTGCCGTGTAGCCGGTTTCTTCACGCAGTTCGCGCACCGCGCAGGCGAGCGCCCCTTCGTTCGGGTCGAGCTTGCCGGCCGGAAATTCGGCCATGACCTTGCCGATCGGATAGCGATACTGGCTTTCCATCAGCACGCGGCCGTCGTCGAACAGCGGGATCACCATCACCGCGCCCGGGTGCTGGACGTATTCGCGCGTGGCTTGCTTGCCGTCCGGCAGGCGGACGGTATCGCGCTTGAGCTTGAGGAACGAGCCTTCGAAAATCGCCTCGCTCTCGAGGCAGGTTTCGGTCAGTGCGGCATCGTGATTGGGTAGTTCGGCCATCGGGCTGCTCCGGGAAAATGGGCACGCGACGGCCGAAGGCCTGTCAGCGTCGTTTGACTAGATACTGGAACGTGAAGCCGGGGAACGCGAACACGACGAACAAACTGAACGTGATCGCGTAAAACTGCCAGCCTTGTTCGAAGCGGTTGCCGGCACGCGACTCGAGCCAGAAGCCGAGTGCGCCGACGATGAAATACAGCACGATCAGCTCGCCGATCCGAACCCACGCATTCTTCTTCGTCGCGCCAACCGGCACGACGGCGAAGATGCGTTGGTTCAGGAACGGCACGTTGGCGCATACGAACGCCAACAGCACAATGAACCAGCCGGCTGCCGACATTACAGCGGCAGCGTGTGACGGATTGCCTGCAGGCAGGCCGTCAGCAGCGGGCTCGGGATCAGGCCGAGCACGACGACCGCGAGGCCGTTCACCACGAGCAGCGTGCGCTTGCAGAAGTCGCCGGTGATCGGAGCCGTGTCCTGCGGTGCATCGAAGTACATCAGCTTGACGATACGCAGGTAGTAGAACGCGCCGAACAGCGACGTGATCACGGCCAGCACGGCCAGCCACGTCAGGCCTGCGTTGACGGTCGCCTCGAGCACCGCGAGCTTCGCGTAGAAGCCGACGGTCGGCGGAATGCCCGCCAGCGAGAACATCATGACCATCATCACGAACGCGAACACCGGGCTGCGCTTGTTGAGGCCCTTGAAGTCGTCGATCGTGTCCGCTTCGAAGTCGCGGCGTGCGAGCAGCATCACCACGCCGAACGAGCCGAGCGTCGTGATCAGGTAGACGATCGCGTAGAACATCGCCGAGCTGTATGCGCTCGCCGGTGCGGCCGCGTCGCCCTTCACGATCCCTGCGAGCAGGCCGAGCAGCACGAAGCCCATGTTCGAGATCGCCGAGTACGCGAGCATCCGCTTGACGTTGCGCTGGACGATACCGGTGATGTTACCGACGATCAGCGACAGTGCAGCGAGGATCACGAGCGCGGTCTGCCAGTTCTGTGCGAGCGGCAGCAGGCCCATCACCAGGAAGCGCAAGCCCCACGCGAACGCGGCAACCTTCGGGCCGCCGCCGACGAACAGCGTCATCGCGGTCGGTGCGCCCTGGTAGACGTCCGGCACCCACATGTGGAACGGCACGGCGCCGAGCTTGAACGCGATACCGGCGACGATGAAGATCACGCCGAACATCAGTACGGCAGCGTCGGTGTTGCCGCCGACCGCCTTGTACACCTCGCCCAGTTCGAGCGAGCCGGTCGCGCCGTAGAGCATCGAGATGCCGTACAGCACGAAGCCCGACGCGAGCGCGCCCAGCACGTAGTACTTCATCGCGGCTTCGCTCGACTGAGCGGCATCCGGACGCAGCGCGATGATCGCGTACAGCGACAGCGACATCAGTTCGAGGCCGAGGTACAGCGTCAGGAAGTTGTTGCCCGACACCATCACCAGCTGACCGAGCAGCGAGAACATGCCGAGCAGGAAGACGTCACCGCGGAACATGTCGCGGTCTTCGAGGTACTTGCGCGAATACACGAGCGTGACCGCGAAGCCGATCGACACGACGGCCTTCATCATGCTCGCGAACGAGTCGACGACGACCATCCGCGAGAAGAAGTAGTACTGCTGCGGATCCAGCGCCTGCACGGCGAACCAAACGCCGGCGACGACCGACGAAACCACCGCGATCAGATAGGTGAGGCGGCGGCCAGCGGCACCGGTAAAGGTGTCGTTCAGCCATGCGACGACGATGGCGACCATCACCAGCGCGTCAGGCAACAGGACATTCATAGGAGCATTCATGATTTTGATTTCCTCCGCTCGCGATTACTGCGCCAGCGGCAGCTTCGACTGCGCGACGTGGGAGAGGAGGTTTTCCACGGAAACGTGCATCACGTCGGTGAAAGGCTTCGGATACAGGCCCATCAACAGCGTGAACGCGGCAAGCACGCCCAGCATCAGGAACTCGCGACGGCCGATGTCCTTCAGCTTGGCAACGTGATCGTTCGCAACTGCGCCGAAGTACACGCGCTTGTACATCCACAGCGTGTAGGCGGCACCGAGGATCAGCGTGAACGCTGCGCCGAACGCGATCCAGAAGTTGTACTGGACGGCTGCGAGAATCACCATGAACTCGCCGACGAAACCCGAGGTACCCGGCAGGCCGCAGTTGGCCATCGAGAACAGCATCGCGAACGCCGCGAACTTCGGCATCACGTTCACGACACCACCGTAGTCGGCGATCTGGCGCGAGTGCATGCGGTCGTACAGCACACCGATACACAGGAACATCGCACCCGACACGAAGCCGTGCGAGATCATCTGGATGATCGCGCCTTCGACGCCGAGCTGGTTGAAGATGAAGAAACCGAGCGTGACGAAGCCCATGTGCGCGATCGACGAATACGCGACCAGCTTCTTCATGTCGGCCTGCACCATCGCGACGAGGCCGATGTAGATCACCGCGATCAGCGACAGCGTGATCACGACCGGTGCCAGGAAGTGGCTTGCGTCAGGCGTGATCGGCAGCGAGAAGCGCAGGAAACCGTACGCACCGAGCTTCAGCATGATCGCTGCCAGCACGACCGAACCGCCTGTCGGCGCTTCCACGTGCGCGTCCGGCAGCCAGGTGTGCACCGGCCACATCGGCACCTTCACCGCGAACGCGAGGAAGAATGCAATGAACAGCAGGATCTGCGGCGTCATCGCGATCTTCGCGTCCTGCCACGTCGCGAGGTCGAACGAATGCGTCTGCGTGTACAGGTAGATCAGCGCGACCAGCATCAGCAGCGAACCGGCCAGCGTGTACAGGAAGAACTTGAATGCCGCGTACACGCGGTTCGGGCCGCCCCACACGCCGATGATGATGTACATCGGGATCAGGGTCGCTTCGAAGAACACGTAGAACAGCAGGCCGTCGGCCGACGAGAACACGCCGATCATGATCCCCGACAGGATCAGGAACGCCGCGAGGTACTGCGCGACGTTCTCGGTGATCACTTCCCACGCGGCGATCACGACGATGACCGTGATCAGCGCGGTCAGCACCACGAACCACATCGACAGGCCGTCGACCCCCAGGTGATACGAGATGTCGAAGCGTTCGATCCAGGTCGAATGCTCGACGAACTGCAGCGCTGCCGTGCTCGAGTCGAAGCCCGTGACCAGCGGAATCGTGACCGCGAGCCCGAGCAGCGAACCGATCAGTGCGACCCAGCGGGCCGCCCCCGGCTTTCTGTCGTTACCCACCACGAGCACGAGGAGACCGAAAATGATCGGCAGCCAGATCGCGGTACTGAGAATCGGAAAAGCGTGCATTAGTTGTCCCCCGTCTTATTTGCCGCCCAGCGTCACAAACAGGGTCAGGAGCCCCAGCATGCCGATGATCATGGCGAACGCGTAGTGGTAGATGTAACCGGATTGCAGGAAGCGGATCACGCTGGCGAACCAGCCGATGAACCGGGCGCTGCCGTTCACGAGGCCGTCGATCACCACGACGTCACCCTCCTTCCACAGGCCCCGGCCAATCGCCACCGAACCACGGGCGAACACCACTTCGTTGATCTTGTCCAGGTAGTACTTGTTGTCGAGCAGCGTGTAGATCGGGCCGAACGCGCGGCGGACCGTCGCCGGCAGATCCGGACGCTTCAGGTACAGGAACCACGCGACGACCACACCGGCGAGCGCCAGCCACACCGGCAGACCCGACACCGAGTGCAGGCCCATGCCGACCCAGCCATGGAACTCTTCGGCCATTTCGGCCAGTGCCGGATGGTTCGCGCCGATGAAGATCACCTTGTCGAACGCAACGCCGTGCTGGAAGAAGTCGCCGAACAGCATCGGACCGACCGCGATCGCACCGATGATCACCGACGGGATCGCCAGCAGGACCAGCGGCACCCACACGACCCACGGGGTCTCGTGCGGCTCGTGCGCGTGGTCGTCATGACCGTGGCCATGGCCGTGATCGTCGTGACCGTGTGCAGCCGCCATGCCCATCGGCGATTCCGGATGCTTCGGCTTGCGGAAACGCTCTTCGCCGTGGAACACCAGGAAGTACATGCGGAACGAGTACAGCGCCGTGACGAACACGCTCGCGACCACTGCGAAGTATGCGAAGCCAGAACCCGGCAGGTTCGACAGCTTCACCGCGTCGATGATCGAGTCCTTCGAGTAGAAGCCCGAGAAGAACGGCGTACCGATCAGCGCGAGCGAACCGACGAGCGACGTGATCCACGTGATCGGCATGTACTTGCGCAGGCCGCCCATGTTGCGCATGTCCTGGTCGTGGTGCATGCCGATGATCACCGAACCGGCGCCGAGGAACAGCAGTGCCTTGAAGAACGCGTGCGTCATCAGGTGGAACACGGCGACCGGGTAAGCGGACACGCCGAGCGCAACCGTCATGTAGCCGAGCTGCGACAGCGTCGAGTACGCGACGACACGCTTGATGTCGTTCTGGACGATACCGAGGAAACCCATGAACAGCGCCGTGATCGCACCGATCACCGTGATGAACGACAGCGCGGCATCCGACAGTTCGAACAGCGGCGACATGCGCGCCACCATGAAGATGCCGGCCGTCACCATCGTCGCCGCGTGAATCAGCGCCGAGATCGGGGTCGGGCCTTCCATCGAGTCCGGCAGCCACACGTGCAGCGGGAACTGCGCCGACTTACCCATCGCACCGATGAACAGGCAGATACAGGCAACGGTCAGCAGGCCCCAGTCGGTGCCCGGGAAGTGCAGGCTCGCGAGTTCCGCGCGCTTCGCGAACACTTCGCCGTAGTTCATCGAACCCGCGAACGCGAGCAGCAGGCCGATGCCCAGCAGGAAGCCGAAGTCGCCCACGCGGTTCACGAGGAACGCCTTCATGTTCGCGTAGATCGCGCTCTCACGCGTGAAGTAGAAGCCGATCAGCAGGTACGACACCAGGCCCACTGCTTCCCAGCCGAAGAACAGCTGCAGGAAGTTGTTGCTCATCACGAGCATCAGCATCGAGAACGTGAACAGCGAGATGTACGAGAAGAAGCGCTGGTAGCCGTCTTCTTCCGACATGTAGCCGATCGTGTAGATGTGCACCATCAGCGACACGAAGGTCACGACGACCATCATCATCGCGGTCAGCGAATCGACGAGGAAACCGATTTCAAGTTGCAGCGAGCCGACGTTCATCCACTGATAGACGGTCGCGTTGAAACTCGCGCCCCCCATCACGTCGAGGAAGATTTTCGCCGACAGCAGAAACGCGATCAATACGCCGAGGATCGTGATCCGGTGTGCGCCCTTGCGCCCCACGGCGTTCCCGAACAGCCCCGCAATCAGCGAGCCGGCCAGCGGAGCGAGCGGAATCGCCAGCAGCAGGTTTTCATTGAGTGTCGTTGACATAACAGCGTTACCTGAAATTAGCCCTTGAGCTGATCGAGATCCTCGACATTGATCGTGTCGAGCTTACGGAACAGGGTCACCAGAATCGCGAGACCGATCGCCGCTTCCGCTGCTGCAACGGTCAACACGAAGAACACGAAGATCTGGCCGTGTACATCGCCGAGGTAGTGAGAAAACGCGACGAAGTTGGTGTTCACCGCCAGCAGCATCAGTTCGATCGCCATCAGGATGATGATGATGTTGCGGCGGTTGAGAAAGATCCCGACGATCGCGATCGCAAAGAGGATCGCGCCGAGCACGAGGTAGTGAGCAAGAGTCAACATGGTTTTCTTTTTCCTCCGCTTAGCCGTTGGTGCTCGTACCGGCTTCGCTCTGCGCCGTTTCCGGCTGCGGCTTTTCCGCTTCCATCTTCACGAGGCGCACGCGGTCCTCGCGACGCACCTTGACCTGATCCGACACGCGCTGGCGCTTGCTGTCCTTGCCCTTGCGCTCGGTCAGCCCGATCGCGGCGATGATCGCGACCAGCAGCACGAGACCGGCGATTTCAAACGCGAAGATGTAGTCGGTGTAGATCACCTTGCCGATCAGTCGCGTGTTCGACCAGTCGGCCATCGCGCCCGTCGCCATCGCATGCGCCGTGTGCGTGTCGCCGTAGCCGCGCCACAGGATCAGTGCGGTCTCGACCACGATGATCGCGCCGACCACCGTTGCCATCGGCACGAAGCGCTTGAAATCGCGACGCAGGTAATCGACGTTGATGTCCAGCATCATCACGACGAACAGGAACAGCACCATCACCGCGCCCACGTACACCAGCACCAGCAGGATCGCAAGGAACTCCGCTTCCAGCAACATCCAGATCGCGGCGGCGTTGAAGAACGCCAGCACAAGGAAAAGCGCAGACGCCACCGGGTTGCGCGAAGTGATCACCTTCAGCCCTGATACCACCAGGAGCAGCGCGAAGATGTAGAACAGTACGGTCGTGAATTCCATGATTACCGGTTCATCGTTAGGCCATAGTCAGGCGCGGCTTGCGGGACACCCGCACCCGTCGCGGCGGCTGGCCCGTTGATGCCGGGCCGGCACTGCAAACACAATCAACGATACGGCGCGTCGGCAGCCTTCGCCGCTGCGATGTCCTTCTCGTAACGATCGCCCACTGCGAGCAGCATTTCCTTCGTGAAATACAAGTCGCCGCGCTTTTCGCCGTGGTACTCGAGAATCTGCGTCTCGACGATCGAATCGACCGGGCAGCTCTCTTCGCAGAAACCGCAGAAGATGCACTTCGTCAGGTCGATGTCGTAGCGCGTCGTGCGGCGCGTATTGTCCGCGCGCGTTTCCGATTCGATCGTGATCGCCAGTGCGGGGCACACGGCCTCGCACAGCTTGCACGCGATGCAGCGCTCTTCGCCGTTCTCGTAGCGGCGCAGTGCATGCAGCCCGCGGAAACGCGGCGAAATCGGGGTCTTCTCTTCCGGGAACTGCACGGTGAACTTGCGCTTGAACGTGTAACGACCGGTCAGCGCGAGCCCCTTCAGCAGCTCCGTCAGGAAGAAGGTCTTAAAGAAGTGTTGGATTGCCGTCATGATTTCGTCCGATCTTTACTTCACCCAGATGTTGAGCGGCGACATCATCCAGAAGCCGACCACGACCACCCAGATCACCGTGACGGGCAGGAACACCTTCCAGCCCAGACGCATGATCTGGTCGTAACGGTAGCGCGGGAACGTCGCGCGAACCCAGATGAACACCGACAGCAGCGCGAATACCTTCAGCACCAGCCAGAAGATGCCCGGAATGAACGACAGGAATTCGAACGGTGCATCCCAGCCACCGAGGAACAGCGTCGCAGCCAGCGCCGAGATCACGATCATGTTGATGTACTCGGCGAGGAAGAACAGCGCGAACGCCATACCCGAGTAATCGATCATGTGACCCGCGACGATTTCCGACTCCCCTTCCACCACGTCGAACGGGTGACGGTTCGTTTCGGCGATGCCCGAGATGAAGTAGACGACGAACGCCGGCAGCAGCGGCAGCCAGTTCCACGACAGGAAGTTCACGCCGTGGCCTGCGAAGAAGCCATGCTGCTGCGAGTTGACGATTTCCGACATGTTCAGGCTGCCGGCCGTCATCAGCACGAGCACCAGCGCGAAGCCCATCGAGATTTCGTACGAGACCATCTGCGCCGCGGCACGCATCGCGCCGAGGAACGCGTACTTCGAGTTCGAAGCCCAGCCGGCGAGGATCACCGCATACACGCCGATCGACGAGATCGCCATCGCGTACAGCAGGCCCGCGTTGATGTTCGCGAGCACGGCCTTGGCCTGGAACGGGATCACGGCCCACACCGCGAACGCCGGCACGACGGTCATGATCGGCGCGACCAGGTAGAGCCAACGGCTGGCGGCGCTCGGCTGAATGACTTCCTTCAGCAGCAGCTTCAGCACGTCGGCGATCGGCTGCAGCAGGCCGCCGGGGCCGACGCGGTTCGGGCCGAGACGCACGTGCATCCAGCCGATCAGCTTGCGTTCCCACAGAATCAGGTACGCGACGCACAGCAGGATGACGACGGAGACGACGAGGATGCGCACGATGGCCCACACCGTCGGCCACGCGAAGCCGAGCAGCTCGGCGCCGCCCGCGTTGATCGTATCGAACAAGCTCATTTACGCCTTCTCCACCACCAGTTCACCGAACAGGCTGCCGAGCGCTGCGCCGGCAGGCGTTGCCGCCGACACGCGAACGACCGTCTCCGCAAGATTGGCGTCGCGCACGGCCGGCAACTGCACCGCACGCTCGCCCTGGCGCACGCGCACCGCGTCGCCTTCCTTCAAGCCCAGCTTGTCGAACAGCGCGGCCGGCAGGGCTGCGACATTCGCCGCCTTCGCGGCAGCCGTCAGGTGCAGCGCACCTGCGCGGCGCACGAGTGCGTCGGCATGATAGATCGGCACATCGGCGAGGCGCTCGAAGCTGCCGTTCGCGGCATTCGCCGCAACGCGCACCGGCGCGACCGACGTCGCGTTGGACAGACGGCTCGCGACACCTGCGTCGCCGAGCGCCGCGACACGCACGTCTTCCGAAGTCTCGTATTCGAAGTTCGGCAGGTCGAGGAGACTGCCGAGCACGCGCAGCACCTTCCACGCCGGACGCGTGTCGCCGAGCGGGCGCACGACGCCGTTGAAGCTTTGCACCGAGCCTTCGGCGTTGACGTACGTACCGGCCGTTTCCGTGAACGGAGCGATCGGCAGCAAGACGTCCGCGTAATCGAGGCCGTGCTTGAACGGCGACATCACGACGACCATTTCAGCCTGGTTCAGCGCGGCAAGCGCCTGCGCCGGATCGGCCGTGTCGAATTCCGGTTCGACGTTCAGCAGCACGTAGCCCTTGCGCGGCTGCGCGAACGCTTCGCGTGCATTCAGGCCGCCTTCGCCCGGCAGTGCGCCGACGACGTGCGCGCCGACGGTGTTCGCCGCTTCCGTCAGGAAGCCGAACGTGGCACCGGTGTTCTCGGCGATCCACTGTGCAACGGCGTGCAGCTTCGCGAATTCCGGATGACGGACTGCCACGTTGCCGAGCAGCACCGCGCGGCGTTCGCCGTTCGCGAGCGACTGCGCAACAGCCTGGGCAGCCGGCGATGCCGTGACGCCCGCGAGCGTGTCGGGCAGCGCGACGCCGCGCAGTTGTGCGACGGCTGCAGCGATGCCGGCCAGTTCGTCGAGCCATGCCGACGGTGCGGCGACGATGCGCTTCGCGGTACGGATCAGCGAGTCGTCGGCGGTCGCATGCAGGAAATGCAGCTTCGCGCCGTTCTTCGCGGCCTGACGCAGGCGGGCGGCGAACAGCGGATGGTCGCGGCGCAGGAACGAACCGACGATGAACGCGGCATCCACGTTCGACAGGTCGGCGATCGGCATGCCGAGCCACGGTGCGCCCTGGACCGGTGCCGAGAAATCCTGCTGACGCAGACGGAAGTCGACGTTCGGCGTCTTCAGTTCGTTGGCGAGCTGCTTCACGAGGAACAGCTCTTCAGCGGTGCTGTGTGCGCTTGCGAGCATCGCCAGCGCGTTCGCGCCGTGATCCGCAGCGATACCCTTCAGCCCCTTCGCGACGTATTCGAGCGCGGTCTGCCAGTCGGTTTCGATCCACTGGCCGCCCTGCTTCAGCATCGGCTTGGTCAGGCGCTCTTCGCTGTTCAGGCCTTCGTACGAAAAACGATCCTTGTCCGAGATCCAGCATTCGTTGATCGCTTCGTTCTCGAACGGCAGCACGCGCATCACGCGGTTGTTCTTCACCTGCACGACGAGGTTCGCGCCGACGGAATCGTGCGCGCTCACCGACTTGCGGCGCGACAGCTCCCAGGTACGGGCGCTGTAGCGGAACGGCTTGCTGGTCAGCGCGCCGACCGGGCACAGGTCGATCATGTTGCCCGACAGTTCGGAATCGACCGTCTTGCCGACGAACGTCGTGATTTCCGAGTGCTCGCCGCGGCCCAGCATGCCGAGCTCCATCACGCCGGCGACTTCCTGGCCGAAGCGGACGCAGCGCGTGCAGTGGATGCAACGCGACATTTCTTCCATCGAGATCAGCGGGCCGACGTTCTTGTGGAACACCACGCGCTTTTCTTCCGAGTAGCGCGACGACGACTTGCCGTAGCCGACCGCCAGATCCTGCAGCTGACATTCACCGCCCTGATCGCAGATCGGGCAGTCGAGCGGGTGGTTGATGAGGAGGAATTCCATCACCGCCTGCTGACCCTTCACGGCCTTCTCGGACTGCGTGCGAACGATCATGCCGGCCGACACGGGCGTCGCGCAGGCGGGCACGGCCTTCGGCATCTTCTCGACTTCGACAAGACACATCCGGCAGTTGGCCGCAACCGACAGTTTCTTGTGATAGCAGAAGTGAGGAATGTACGTATCAGCCTTGTGTGCAGCCTGGATCACCATGCTGCCTTCGGGCACCTCGACCTTCTTGCCGTCTATTTCAAGTTCAACCATGATGGTGAATGGTCCTTAACCTATTTTCGCCCGCTCGCGCCTTGGCCCGACCGTGCGCTCAAATTCCGCAACCCGGTGCTTCGCTTCAGGCCGCTGCCGCGTGTGCGTGACCGCCGACCATGCAATGCTTGTGCTCGACGTGGTATGCGAATTCGTCCCAGTAGTGCTTGAGCATCCCGCGCACCGGCATCGCCGCCGCGTCGCCAAGCGCGCAGATCGTGCGGCCCATGATGTTCTCCGCAACCGAATTCAGCAGGTCCAGATCTTCCTGGCGACCTTCGCCGTGCTCGATACGATTCACGACGCGATACAGCCAGCCGGTGCCTTCACGGCACGGCGTGCACTGGCCACACGATTCCTCGTAGTAGAAGTACGACAGGCGCAGCAGCGAACGCACCATGCAGCGCGTCTCGTCCATCACGATCACCGCGCCGGAACCGAGCATCGAGCCCGCCTTCGCGATCGAGTCGTAATCGAGATCCGTCTGCATCATCATCTCGCCCGGAATCACCGGCGCCGACGAACCGCCCGGAATCACGGCCTTGATCTTGCGACCGCCGCGCATCCCGCCGGCGAGCTCCATCAGCGTCGCGAACGGCGTGCCGAGCGGCACTTCGTAGTTGCCCGGACGCTCGACGTCGCCCGACACCGAGAAAATCTTCGTGCCGCCGTTGTTCGGCTTGCCGATCTCGAGGTAATTCTGCGGCCCGATGGACAGCAGGAACGGCACCGCGGCAAACGTCTCTGTGTTGTTGATCGTGGTCGGCTTGCCGTACACGCCGAAGCTCGCCGGGAACGGCGGCTTGAAGCGCGGCTGGCCCTTCTTGCCTTCGAGCGACTCGAGCAGTGCCGTTTCCTCGCCGCAGATGTACGCGCCGTAACCGTGGTGCGCGTGCAGCTGGAACGAGAATTCCGAGCCCATGATGTTGTCGCCGAGGAAACCCGCGGCGCGCGCTTCCTCGAGCGCGGCCTCGAAGCGTCGATACACTTCGAAGATTTCACCGTGGATGTAGTTGTAGCCGACGGTGATGCCCATCGCGTATGCGCCGATGGCCATGCCTTCGATCAGCGCATGCGGGTTCCAGCGCAGGATGTCGCGATCCTTGAACGTGCCCGGCTCGCCTTCGTCCGAGTTGCAGACGAGGTACTTCTGTCCCGGGAACTGACGCGGCATGAAGCTCCACTTCAGGCCGGTCGGGAAGCCCGCACCGCCACGACCACGCAGGCCCGACGCCTTCACGTCGGCAATCACCTGCTCGGGCGTGATCTTTTCTTCGAGAATGCGGCGCAGCTGCTTGTAGCCGCCGCGCGCAACGTAGTCTTCGAGGTGCCAGTTCTCGCCGTTCAGACCAGCGAGGATCAGCGGTTTGATGTGACGGTCGTGGAGGGACGTCATTTCGAAAGCTCCTCAAGCAGCTGGTCGATCTTCTCGCGGCTCATGAAGCTGCACATTCTGTGATTGTTCACCAGCAGCACCGGCGCATCGCCGCACGAGCCCATGCATTCGCCTTCCTTCAGCGTGAACTTGCCATCGGGCGTGGTCTCGCCGAAGTCGATGCCCAGCTTCTGTTTCAGGTAGTCGGCCGTCGCTTCGGCACCACCGTGCGGGCCCAGCTGGCACGGGAGGTTCGTACAGAGCGTGATCTTGTGCTTACCGACCGGTTTGAGCTCGTACATCGTGTAGAACGTCGCGACTTCCTGCACCGCGACGGCCGGCATGCCGAGATAGTTCGCAACGAACTGCATCAGTTCGGGCGACAGCCAGCCGTGCTCTTCCTGAGCAACGGCCAACGCCGACATCACGGCGGACTGTTTCTGATCGGCGGGATACTTCGTCAACGCTCGATCGATTTCTTTCAGGCCTTCAGCTGAGATCATTTTCAGACACGACTCTTTCAATTCCTACCGAACGAACAACCTGCCGCACTGCGGTGCATGCACGGCAGACCTGGCGCTCACTGTTGACAGCTTGCGAAGCCGCGCCGGTTCAGCGCGCATCGCGTGTGACTTGCTGCTCGCCGCCCGCTCGCGCAGGCGACGCAACCATTAGCGATCGATTTCGCCGAACACGATGTCCTGCGTACCGATGATCGTGACGGCGTCGGCAATCATGTGACCCCGCGCCATTTCGTCGAGCGACGCGAGATGCGCGAAGCCCGGAGCGCGGATCTTGAGGCGATACGGCTTGTTGGCACCGTCCGACACCAGATAGATGCCGAATTCGCCCTTCGGATGCTCGACTGCCGCGTACGCTTCGCCTTCCGGCACGTGAAAACCTTCGGTGAAGAGCTTGAAATGGTGAATCAAGTCTTCCATGTTGGTCTTCATGCCGACGCGCGACGGCGGCGCAATTTTGTGATTGTCGGTCATCACCGGGCCCGGATTCTTGCGGAGCCACTCAATACACTGTTTCGCGATACGGACAGACTGGCGCATTTCTTCGACGCGCACCAGATAGCGGTCGTAGCAATCGCCGTTCACGCCGACCGGCACGTCGAAGTCCATGCGATCGTAGACTTCGTACGGTTGCTTCTTGCGCAGGTCCCACGCGATACCCGAGCCGCGCAGCATCGGGCCGGTCATGCCCATCTGCAGTGCACGTTCCGGGCTGACGACGCCGATCCCGACCAGACGCTGTTTCCAGATCCGGTTGTCGGTCAGCAGCGTTTCGTATTCGTCGATGCACTTCGGGAAGCGCGTGAAGAAGTCGTCGATGAAGTCGAGCACCGAGCCGCTGCGCGCTTCGTTCATCTTCGCGAGCGCCTTCTCGTTGCGAATCTTCGACGCCTTGTATTGCGGCATTGCGTCAGGCAGATCGCGATAGACGCCACCCGGACGGTAGTACGCCGCGTGCATCCGGGCGCCGGACACCGCTTCATACACGTCCATCAGGTCTTCGCGCTCGCGGAATGCGTACAGGAACACCGCCATCGCACCGACGTCGAGCCCGTGAGCACCGATCCACATCAGGTGGTTCAGCACGCGCGTGATTTCGTCGAACAGCACGCGGATGTACTGCGCGCGCTCCGGCACTTCGATGCCGAGCAGACGCTCGATCGCCAGCACGTACCCGTGCTCGTTGATCATCATCGACACGTAGTCGAGACGATCCATGTACGGCACGGACTGGATGAAGGTCTTGTTTTCCGCGAGCTTCTCGGTCGCGCGATGCAGCAGACCGATGTGCGGATCGGCGCGCTGGATGACTTCGCCGTCGAGCTCGAGCACCAGGCGCAGCACACCGTGCGCTGCCGGGTGTTGCGGGCCGAAGTTGAGGGTGTAGTTCTTGATTTCTGCCATGACGCCCCCTTAATGTTTCAGACCGCCATAGCGATCCTCGCGGATCACGCGCGGCGTGATTTCGCGCGGCTCGATCGTCACCGGCTGGTAGACCACCCGCTTCTCTTCCGGGTCGTAGCGCATTTCGACGTAGCCCGACACCGGGAAGTCCTTGCGGAACGGGTGACCGATGAAGCCGTAATCGGTGAGGATGCGGCGCAGGTCGGGGTGTCCTTCGAACACCAGGCCGTACAGGTCGAACGCTTCACGCTCGTACCAGTTTGCGGAGGTCCAGATGTCGACGACCGACGCCACGATCGGCAGATCGTCGTCCGGCGCGAATACGCGCAGGCGCAGGCGCCAATTGTTCGTGACCGACAGCAG
Source organism: Burkholderia sp. JKS000303 (assembly GCF_002563755.1). Classification (NCBI taxonomy): domain Bacteria; kingdom Pseudomonadati; phylum Pseudomonadota; class Betaproteobacteria; order Burkholderiales; family Burkholderiaceae; genus Burkholderia; species Burkholderia sp. JKS000303. The sequence continues at coordinate 2,570,699 of NZ_PDBZ01000001.1, read as the reverse complement.
CTGCGACACGGCAGCGAAACGCGGGCCGTCGTAGGCGCCGTCGCCGTAGGTCTGGTAGTCCACGCCGCAGAGGTCGATCAGCTGCTCGAAACGGAGCTTCGGATCGTCGCGCAGCGTCTTTGCGACTTCGAGGTAATCACTCGCCTTCACGACGAGCGTCAGTTCACCGATCGCTTCGGTGAGGCTCACCACGCGCGCGCCGAGCGCGGCTTCGAGGTTTGCCTTGAGGGTCTCGATTTTGCTTGCCATATTGAGGGGACGCTCGGGGCTTTATTGACGGGCGATGGTGCTGGTGCGACGGATCTTCGCCTGAAGCTGGATCACGCCGTAGACGAGCGCCTCGGCGGTGGGAGGACAACCCGGCACGTAGACGTCGACCGGCACGATCCGATCACAACCGCGGACCACCGAGTACGAGTAGTGGTAGTAGCCGCCGCCATTCGCGCACGACCCCATCGAGATCACCCAGCGCGGCTCGGCCATCTGGTCATACACGCGGCGCAGTGCCGGCGCCATCTTGTTGCAGAGCGTGCCGGCGACGATCATCACGTCGGACTGACGCGGGCTCGGACGGAACACGACACCGAACCGGTCCAGGTCATAACGGGCCGCGCCCGCATGCATCATCTCGACGGCGCAACACGCGAGCCCGAACGTCATCGGCCACAGCGAGCCGGTACGCGTCCAGTTGATCAGCTTGTCAGCCGTCGTGGTGACAAACCCTTCCTTCAAGACCCCTTCGATACTCATTTGCTTTCCACTCCAGACGGGCGAACCAGCGTGGCCGCCCATGCAAACCGGCGATTAGCCCATCACTCCCAGTCGAGGCCGCCCTTCTTCCAGATGTAGGCAAAGCCCAACAGGAATTCGAGCAGGAAAATCATCATTGCGATGAAACCAGGCCAGCCGATGTCCCGCAGCGCAACGCCCCACGGAAACAGAAATGCGGTTTCGAGATCGAAGATGATGAACAGGATGGCGACGAGGTAGTACCGGACGTCGAATTTCATCCGGGCGTCTTCAAAGGCTTCGAAGCCGCACTCGTACGGTGCGTTCTTCTCGACGTCCGGCTTGTTGGGACCAAGAAGCTTGCCGATGCTGATCAGCGCTATACCTAAACCAGTGCCCACGAGGAGGAACAACAAGACGGGGTAATAGGCTGCGAGGTTCAAGGCAATCCTCTATCGGTTAGTTCTGAGCGTCCGGAGAATACCACTTCCGGCGAAAGGAATCATTTCGGAGTGCCTGCGATCACAAGACAATCGCAAGACACACCCCAGAAATGAAAAATGCCAGCCACTCGGGAGCGGCTGGCATTGAGTAACTTTGGTGCCGACGGCGAGACTCGAACTCGCACAGCTTTCGCCACTACCCCCTCAAGATAGCGTGTCTACCAATTTCACCACGTCGGCACTGCATGCAACTCGGGTCGTACTGCCTGTTTCCCGCGAATCGCTTCAAGAATTAAATTCTAACCTGTCTTTCAAAATTGTTCAACGCACAACGGCAAATATTTCAGTTTTTATTTCGGCACGTCCTGGCCCGGCGCGCTCGCAGCCGTAGCAGCCGAAGTCGTAGCAGCGGACGCAGCAACCGCCGGCGCCGACGCAGCAGGCGCCGATGCGGGTGCGGTCGCGACCCCACCCAGCACGCCCGCCGACGGCGTCGACTTGTACGAACCGAGATACGTCAGCGCGAGCGTCGCAACGAAGAAGATCGTCGCCAGCACACCCGTCGTGCGCGACAGGAAGTTCGCCGAGCCCGTCGCACCGAACAGGCTGCCCGACGCGCCGCTACCGAATGCGGCACCCATGTCGGCGCCCTTGCCGTGCTGCAGCAGCACGAGACCAATCACACCGAGTGCAGACAGCACCTGCACCACAATAATCAGCGTCTTGAATAACAGCATCACATCCACCCGATTGGATCAGGCAACCGGACCAACCGGCCGCCATCATGGTTCAATTCGATCCCGAGCCGCTCAACGTGCAGCCCGGCAGATCGCCAGGAAATCTTCCGCCTTCAGCGACGCGCCGCCAATCAGGCCGCCGTCGATGTCCGGCTGCGCGAACAGCTCTTCCGCGTTGTCCGGCTTCACGCTGCCGCCGTACAGTACGGACACGTCCGCCGCGCCCTTCGTCACGAGACGCGCACGCAGGAATGCGTGGACGTCCTGCGCCTGCGCCGACGTCGCGCTCTTGCCCGTGCCGATCGCCCAGACCGGCTCGTACGCGACGACGATGCGCGCAGCTTCGTCAGCCGTCAACACAGCCAGCACGGCGTCGAGCTGCGCACCGACCACCTGCTCGGTCGCGCCCGCTTCGCGCTCGTCGAGCGTCTCGCCGACACACACGACAGGCGTGAGACCCGCCACGAGTGCGCGCTGCGTCTTCGCCGCAACCGTCTCGTTGCGCTCGCCGTGATACGCACGACGCTCCGAGTGACCGACGATCGCATAATGCGCACCGAACTCCGCAACCATAGCGGCCGCCACTTCGCCGGTGAACGCGCCCTGCTCGTGCGCGGACACGTCCTGCGCGCCGAACGCGACACGGCCATCGCCGAGTTGCGCGTGAACCTGCGCGAGGTAAGGGAACGGCACGCACACGCCGATCGACGTTTCAGCCGCCACCGCGCCCGCACCCTGCACCACTTCGTTCAGCAATGCCTGGTTGCCGGCCAGTCGGCCGTGCATCTTCCAGTTGCCGATCACTCGCTTCGTTCTTTGTTTCGACATCGTGTCTGTCTCGTCACTATCGGGTCATTAACGCGCCCATCAACGCGCCGGTAACCGGCCGTCTGGTTTGATCTGGCGAAGCAAACCCGCGATTTTACTGCGCGCGGCTTGAACCGGTCAAACCGCGCATGTCAAGCCCGCTGCGCGGGCCTTCACGCGTTCGCGCCCCAATCGAGCACGATCTTGCCGATGTGCTCGCCGCTTTCCATCAGCGCGTGCGCCTGCGCGGCCTCGCCGGCCGGCAGCACACGGTAGATGACCGGCTTGATGCACCTCTCGGCGATCAGCGGCCACACGCGCGCCTTCAACTGCGCAGCGATGCGCGCCTTGAACTCGACCGGACGCGGACGCAACGTCGAGCCCGTCACCGTCAGCCGGCGGCGCAGGATCTCGTTGAGATTCACCTCGGCCTTCGCGCCGCCGAGCAGCGCGATCAGCACGAGCCGGCCGCCGTCCGCAAGCGCGGACAATTCGCGCGGCACATACGAGCCCGCCACCATGTCGAGGATCACGTCGACGCCGCGATCGTGCGTCAGCGACTTCACGACCCCGACGAAGTCCTCGGTCTTGTAGTTGATCGCACGCTCGGCGCCGAGCGCCTCGCATGCGCGGCATTTGTCGGCGTTGCCGGCCGTCGCAAACACGCGAAAACCAAGCGCGTGCGCAATCTGGATCGCCGTCACGCCGATCCCGCTTGAGCCGCCCTGCACGAGCAGCGTTTCCTGCCCGCCGCCCTCGCCCGCACCCAGTTGCGCGCGATCGAACACGTTGCTCCACACCGTGAAGAACGTTTCGGGCAACGATGCGGCTTCGATGTCGGCGAGCCCGTCGGGCACCGGCAGGCATTGCGGCAGCGGCGCCACCGCATATTCGGCATAGCCGCCGCCCGCGAGCAGCGCACAGACGCGATCGCCGAGCTTCAGGCCGAACGGATTCGACGCGACATCCGACAAGTCGCCGCCGACGATCTCGCCCGCCACTTCGAGCCCGGGCAGGTCCGACGCACCCGGCGGCGGCGCATACGCGCCCTTGCGCTGGAATACGTCCGGCCGGTTCACGCCGGAAGCCGTCACCTTGATCAGCACCTCGCCGCGCTTCGGTTCGGGGCGCGGACGCTCCGCGAGCTTCAGCACGTCGGGGGCGCCGAATTCGGTGATTTCGATGGCTTTCATGGTGGTCTCCAGGATCGGAATCGGGGACGGGCCCGTACGCCGCACGGGCCGCTCGCCGGCGCTGCTGCGCCGCACAACGATGCTACAGAAAAAACGGCCGGCACGCTTTCGCACTGCCGGCCGTTTTCACGCCTGTCCGCTTACTGCTGCGGCGGCGTATCCGACTGCGACGCGGCAGCTGCTTCGTTCAGCAGCGCCTTGGCCGACAGACGCACACGACCCTTCTCGTCCGTCTGGATCACCTTGACCTTGACCTGTTGACCTTCCTTCAGGTAGTCGTTGATGTCCTTCACGCGCTCGTTGACGATTTCCGAGATGTGCAGCAGGCCGTCCTTGCCCGGCAGCAGGTTCACGATCGCACCGAAATCGAGCAGCTTGAGCACCGTGCCTTCGTACACCTGACCCACTTCGATCTCGGCCGTGATTTGCTCGATGCGCTTCTTCGCTTCGGCCATGCCTTCGCTGTTCGTGCTCGCGATCGTCACGACACCGTCATCCGAGATGTCGATGGTCGTGCCGGTTTCTTCGGTCAGCGCGCGGATCACCGAACCGCCCTTGCCGATCACGTCGCGGATCTTTTCCGGGTTGATCTTGACCGTGATCATGCGCGGCGCGAATTCCGACAGCTGCGTGTTCGCACCCGCGACCGCCGACGTCATCTTGCCGAGGATGTGCATGCGGCCTTCCTTCGCCTGCGCGAGCGCGACCTGCATGATTTCCTTCGTGATGCCCTGGATCTTGATGTCCATCTGCAGCGCCGTCACGCCTTGTTCCGTGCCGGCCACCTTGAAGTCCATGTCGCCGAGGTGATCTTCGTCGCCGAGGATGTCGGTCAGCACCGCGAACTTGTTGCCTTCGAGGATCAGGCCCATCGCGATACCCGCGACGTGTGCCTTCATCGGCACGCCGGCGTCCATCAGCGCGAGGCAGCCGCCGCACACCGATGCCATCGACGACGAACCGTTCGATTCGGTGATTTCCGACACGACGCGGATCGAGTAGCCGAATTCGTCGGCGCTCGGCAGGCACTTCACCAGTGCGCGCTTCGCGAGGCGGCCGTGGCCGATTTCGCGGCGCTTCGGCGAGCCGACGCGGCCCGTTTCGCCGGTTGCAAACGGGGGCATGTTGTAGTGAAGCATGAAGCGCTCGCGGTATTCGCCTTCGAGCGCGTCGATGATCTGCTCGTCACCCTTCGTGCCGAGCGTCGCGACGACGAGCGCCTGCGTTTCGCCACGCGTGAACAGCGCCGAACCGTGGGTGCGCGGCAGCACGCCGGTGCGGATCTCGATCGGACGCACGGTGCGCGTGTCGCGACCGTCGATGCGCGGCTCGCCGTTCAGGATCTGCGAACGGACGATCTGCGCTTCGATGTCGAACAGGACGTTGCCGACGGTAGCCTTGTCGGCCGCGACCGTACCGGCCGCCAGCGCGTCTTGCTCGAGCTTCGCCGAGGTCGCCGCGTAGACTTCCTTCAGCTTCGTCGAACGTGCTTGCTTGTCGCGCAGCTGGTAAGCGGCGAGCAGGTCGCCTTGCGCCAGTTCCGTCACGCGCGCGATCAGCGCTTCGTTCTTCGGGGCCGGCTGCCAGTCCCACTCGGGCTTGCCGCCTTCGCGCACGAGTTCGTGGATCGCGTCGATCGCCGTCTGCATCTGCTCGTGACCGAACACGACAGCGCCGAGCATCACGTCTTCCGGCAGCTGATCGGCTTCCGATTCGACCATCAGCACCGCGCGCTCCGTACCGGCGACGACGAGGTCGAGGCTCGATGCCTTGAGCTGGTCACGCGTCGGGTTCAGCACGTAGGCGTTGTCGATGTAGGCGACGCGCGCAGCACCGACCGGACCGTTGAACGGCAGGCCCGACACGGCGAGCGCAGCCGATGCACCGATCAGCGCGGGGATGTCCGCCGGGATTTCCGGGTTCACGGACAGCACGTGGATCACGACCTGGACTTCGTTGTAGAAGCCTTCCGGGAACAGCGGGCGCAGCGGACGGTCGATCAGGCGCGACGTCAGCGTCTCGTGTTCCGACGGACGGCCTTCGCGACGGAAGAAGCCGCCCGGGATCTTGCCGGCCGAGTAGGTCTTTTCGAGGTAGTCGACGGTCAGCGGGAAGAAGTCCTGACCCGGCTTCGCCGACTTCGCGCCGACGACGGTTGCCAGCACGACGGTGTCTTCCACGTCGACGATCACGGCACCGCTCGCCTGACGGGCGACTTCACCGGTTTCGAGGCGCACCTTGTGCTGGCCCCACTGGAATTCCTTCACGACCTTGTTGAACATGGACATGGTTGCTCCTTTGAATTCATTCATTTCATTCGCCGCACGGGCCATCCCGCACGGCGGCGTCCCGACCGAATCACCCGGAGCAAGGTGTGTTTCTTATGCCATTCCAGTGCGTCGCTCGCCGAGCAGCGCGCTGGAATGACACAAATCCCGACCCCGGCATCAGCCGTTCCGGCAGTCCGGCATTCACGTGCCGAACGACCTGCAGTGCGCGTGACGCTACGCACCGCGCAAAAACAAAATGCCTGCATCAGCGGACTGACACAGGCATCTTGCTGGCGGCAATCGCCTCGATTACTTACGCAGACCCAGCTTCTCGATCAGCGCGCGGTAACGGTCGGCATCCTTGCCCTTGAGGTAGTCGAGCAGCTTGCGGCGGCGGCTCACCATGCGCAGCAGGCCGCGGCGGCTGTGGTGGTCCTTCGCGTGGGTCTTGAAGTGACCCGTCAGTTCGACGATACGTGCGGTCAGCAGTGCGACCTGGACTTCGGGCGACCCCGTGTCGTTGGTACCGCGGGCGAACTGAGCAACGACTTCCGACTTCTTGATATCTGCAACAGACATGTGATTTCCTTTATTTCCTACTGACTGACTAACAGGCGGACACGGAAGAATGGCCGTGCCGTGACTTACAACCGGCGGGCATTGTAGCACAACTGCACGCCGTTCCTACCGCCCCCTGTCACGGGCGCGTCATCGAGCAGGTCGACGGTATCTGCGTGCGCTGTGCGGGCACCGCGAGAACCGTCCGGAAACCGTAGCCGGAGCCCTCGTTGTCGAAGCGCACGCCGGGCGTGCCGACCTTGTCCATTTCCATCACGTAAAGGGGCTGGATCAGCTGATGATCCTGCGCGCGCATGGTCGACGCATGGAAGCCGTCGTCGAACGACAGCCCCTCGAGCGCACGCGCCACCGCGACGGGGTCGGCCGAGCCGGTCCGGTTCATCGCGGCCGCGAGCATCTCGACCATCAGGCTCATGCGGCGTACCGGGTAGTCGTCCTGCGGCGCCGGGAAACGGGTCCGGAACGCGCGATAGAACGCGTCCGACTTCGCGCCGCCCGCGTTCGGATGCCAGTCCGCGACGGCGATCACCCGCCCGACGCCCGCGTCGCCGAGCGCGGCCGGCGCGCCGAGGCTGTTGCCGTAGAACGTATAGAACTTTGCATTGAGCCCCTGCTCGCGCGCCGCCTTCACGAGCAGCGTGAGATCGTTGCCCCAGTTGCCGGTCACGACCGCGTCGGCCCCGCTCGCGCGGATCTTCGCGATATACGGCGAGAAATCCTTGATCCGGCCGATCGGATGGAATTCGTCGCCGGCGATCGTCACGTCGGGGCGCCGCTCGGCCAGCGCCTGCCGCGCCAGCGCACTGACGTCGTGGCCGAAGCTGTAGTCCTGGTTCAGCAGATAGACCTTGTGCAGCGTGCGGTCGCGCGCCATCACGTCGGCCAGCGCGGCCATCCGCATCCCCGCGTGAGCGTCGAAACGGAAATGCCAGAAGCTGCAATGCGCGCCGGTCAGCGCCGGATCGTCGGCCGAATAGTTGAGGAACAGCATCCGGCTGTCGGGATTGCGCGCGTTCAGCTTGTCGAGCGCCGCGACGAGCGCCGCCGCGACCGCCGAGCTGTTGCCCTGCGCGACGAACCCGATGTGCCGGTCCGCGGCCACGCGCAATTGCACGAGCGCCTCTTCGGGGCTGCCCTTGCTGTCGAGCACGACCAGCTCCAGCGGATGCGCGCCGTCGCGCAGCTTCACGCCGCCGGCCGCGTTGACCTGTTCGACGCCGAAGCGCAGGTTGCGCTCGACGGCCGCGCCCGCGTTCGCGAACGGGCCCGACATGCCTTCGATCAGCGCGATCCGCACCGGCTCGCCCACGGCGTACGCGGACGACGCCAGCATCCATCCCGCACTCAACGCGAGCGCGCACCGCTTCCACAGCTGCATCGGCCACCTGCCCTTCAATCCGTTCGAGAAGCGCGGATCATAGGCCGCCGGCCCCGCCGCCTGCAAGCATGGCGAGACACGGCACACCGGCGGCCCGTCGGCTGCGATCCGCACCGATTTTTTCGGCGCGATGCACCGGCGTGCGCCGTCCGTGATACAACTGAACCGTCAGAGAGTTCTGGAGGATCCCATGCGCATTCGCATTCCCGTGCGCCTGCCGGTGCTGGTCGCCAGTGCGGCGGCGCTGCTCGCCGGTTGCGCGCAACCGTGGCAGCAATACCAGGCCGGCCAGGACGAGTCGGCGATCGTCGCGCGCATGGGCCCGCCGCGCGAGATCTACGATCTGCCCGGCGGCGGCAAGCGCCTGATGTGGCCGACCCAGCCGATGGGCGAGACCACCGTCGCGGCCGACGTCGACGCAGCCCACAAGATCGTCAACGTGCGCCAGGTGCTGCAGCCGAGCGAGTTCTATCGCGCGGAGATCGGCAAGTGGACGAAGACCGACGTGCTCGTCAATTTCGGCCGGCCGGTCGAGACATCCTACTTCCCGCTGATGAAGCGCGAGGTGTGGACCTACCGGTATCTGGAAGACAACGTCTGGTACATGATGTACAGCTTCTACTTCGATCCGCAGGGCATCCTGCGCACCACGCAGAAGACGCCGGACCCGCTGCACGACCCCGACCGCCGCAACCTGTTCTGACCGATTGCGCGATTTCTGCGCGATTTCCCAATGGCCATTCACGAATAAGCGCGTGAATGGCCATTGCGTTTTTGTCGCCCTATTCGGTTGATCCGGAAAGGAACCGGCAATCCGTTCCGATCACGGCCCTCTCGCGATGCCGTCGCGCGGAATCCCTTACCGGACGGGAAACCGGCATGCGCGATGCATGTCATGCGTTGCATTGGTGCATGCGATGCACCTCGACATTCCCATTTGAAACAATTTGTATCAGTGGCACCGAGCGCTAGGGCATACCCCTAATATCGGTCGAAATAAACCTTTCAATTCCGAAAGCATTCGGAGACGCCATTTCGAGTGATCGTCGTCCGTCCTTATTTAAAAGGAGTCCTCATGAATCGCCCCAAGAGCATGCTGGTTGCCAACATCGCCTGGGCCCGCGAGACGCGCGAACACACGCCCGGCTTCTTCGACGCACTCGCGCGCGGCCAGAATCCGCGCGTGCTGTGGATCGGCTGCGCCGACAGCCGCGTGCCGGCCGAGACCATCACGCATTGCGTGCCGGGCGAGCTGTTCGTCCATCGCAACATCGCGAACCTGTTCCATCCCGACGACGACAATGCCGCGAGCGTGCTCGAGTATGCGGTGCGCGTGCTCGAGGTCGACCACGTCATCGTGTGCGGCCACTACGGCTGCGGCGGCGTCCGCGCATCGCTGCTGCCGCCGCCGACCGACCTGCCGCACGTCGCCCGCCGCATCGCGCCGCTCTGCGCGCTTGCGCGGCGCCATCGCGACACGCTCGGCGGGCTCGACGACGCGGCCGCCGCCGACCGCCTCGCGGAGCTGAACGTGCTCGAACAAGTGAAGCTGCTGCGTGCGTCGCCGATCGTGCAGGGTCGACCGCGACCGCCCCTCGTGCACGGCTGGATCTTCTCCGTCGCCGACGGCCGCCTGACGGAGCTCGATTCCGGCTACACGACACCGCCGGCCGCAGCCGAACCCGAGCACGCCACCGCGGCCGTCGCATTCGGCTGATCCGCGCCCGCCTCAACGCCCCTGAAATCACCCCAACCATGAAACTGAACGAGCGTCTGTCCACCCTGCCGCGCGACATCGTCGCCGGCGTCGTCGTTTTCCTCGTCGCGCTGCCGCTGTGTCTCGGCATCGCCAATGCATCCGGCGTCGAGCCGTTTGCCGGGCTGGTGTCCGGCATCGTCGGCGGGATCGTCGTCGCGCTGCTGAGCGGCTCGTCGCTGTCCGTGAGCGGGCCGGCAGCCGGCCTCGTCGTGATCGTCGTCGAAGGGATCGCGCAACTCGGCAGCTTCTCCGCCTTCCTGCTCGCGGTGCTGCTGTCCGGTGTCCTCCAGTTCGGCTTCGGCATGCTGCGCGCCGGCCGCTTCGCCGCCTACGTGCCATCGCCCGTCATCAAGGGCATGCTCGCCGCGATCGGCCTGCTGCTGGTCGTGAAGCAGATTCCGTTCGCATTCGGTATCGGCGGCGCGGCCGCGCAATCGTTTGCATCATGGCCGGGCCTGCCGACCGCATGGGCAGCCACGGCCATCGCGCTGGTGTCCGTCGCGCTGCTCGTCGCATGGGACACGCCGGCGCTCAAGCGCTTTGCATGGGCGCGCGCGGTCCCCGCGCCGCTTGCGGTGGTCCTGTTCGGCATCGGCGCAACGCTGTTGCTCGGCGCGCTCGTGCCGTCGGTCGCGCCGGGCGCCGCGCATCGCGTCACGCTGCCCGAACTCGAATCGTTCACGGCGCTCGCGGCATCGCTCAAGCATGCGGAGCTCGGCCCGAACTTCGCCCAGCTCGTCAATCCGGACGTGTGGCGCGTCGCGATCACGCTCGCCGTGGTCGCGAGCCTCGAGACGCTGCTGAGCCTGGAAGCGGTCGAACAGATCGATCCGAAGCGCCGGCCGACCCAGCCGGATCGCGAGCTGAAGGCACAGGGCGTCGGCAATCTCGTCGCGGGCGCGGTCGGCGGGCTGCCGATCACGTCGGTGATCGTGCGCAGCTCGGTCAACGTGAATGCGGGGGCGCAAAGCCGGATGTCGGCGATCGTGCACGGAGTGCTACTGCTTGCCAGCGTGTTCGCGCTCACCGGCCTGATCAACCTGATCCCGCTCGCGAGCCTCGCGGCGATCCTGATCCACACCGGCGTGAAGCTCGCGAAACCGACGCTGTTCCGCTCGGTGCTGAAGCAGGGTCCGGCCGCGTTCGTGCCGTTCGCCGCGACGATTGCGGGTGTGCTGGCGGTCGACCTGCTGTTCGGCATCGCGCTCGGCCTCGCGTGCAGCGTGCTGGCGGTCGCGGTCGCGAACCTGAAGAGCCCCGTCACGCTCGCGCAGCACGACGATCACTTCCTGCTGTCATTCCGCAAGGACGTGTCGTTCGTCGGCAAGGTGCAGGTCAAGCATCACCTGCGGCACATTCCGGACCGCGCGGCCGTGATCATCGACGCGACGCGCGCCGACTACATCGATCACGACGTGCTGGAGCTGATCGACGCATTCGTCGCCGATGCGCCGCGGCGCGCAATCGCGGTCGAATTCCGCCGCCGCAGCCCGGCGCCGCGCCCGGCCGCGCGCCGCTGGCTGTTCCGTGCGCCGGCCGCGGAATAAGCGGCGCATGAAAAAACGCCCCGGGCGGCGCAAGGCCGCACGGGGCGTTCCAGGCGTTCAGCGCCCGACGCGCAGCTTATGAACGCTGCGGGTTGAGCTTGTCGTCCTTCGAGTGCAGCTTGTTCAGCGCGGCGATGTACGCCTTCGCAGACGCCGCGACGATGTCCGGATCGGTGCCGACGCCGTTCACGATCCGGCCGCTCTTCGACAGCCGGACGGTCACTTCGCCCTGCGCCTGCGTGCCGGTCGTGATCGCGTTCACCGAGTACAGCAGCAGTTCGGAGCCGCTGCCCACTTCGCCTTCGATCGCGTTGAACGTCGCATCGACCGGGCCGTTGCCGCGCGCCTCGCCGGTCACTTCCTTGCCTTCGACCGCGAACACGACCTTCGCCTGCGGCTGCTCGCCGGTTTCCGAGCGCTGCGACAGCGACACGAACTTGAAGTGTTCCTGCTCCTGCGCGAGTGCAGACTCTTCGGAGACGATCGCGATGATGTCTTCGTCGAAGATCTCGGCCTTGCGGTCGGCGAGATCCTTGAAGCGCATGAATGCGGCGTTCAGTTCGGCTTCGCTGTCGAGCGACACGCCGAGCTCCTGCAGGCGCTGCTTGAACGCGTTGCGGCCCGACAGCTTGCCGAGCACGATCTTGTTCGCGGTCCAGCCCACGTCTTCCGCGCGCATGATCTCGTAGGTGTCGCGCGCCTTCAGCACGCCGTCCTGGTGGATACCCGACGCGTGCGCGAACGCGTTCGCGCCGACCACGGCCTTGTTCGGCTGCACGACGAAACCGGTGATCTGCGACACGAGCTTCGACGTCGGCACGATCTGCGTCGTGTCGATGCCGACATCGAGGCCGAAGTAGTCCTTGCGCGTCTTCACCGCCATCACGATTTCTTCGAGCGACGTGTTGCCCGCGCGCTCGCCGAGACCGTTGATCGTGCACTCGATCTGCCGTGCGCCGCCGATCTTCACGCCAGCCAGCGAGTTCGCCACCGCCATCCCGAGGTCGTTGTGGCAATGCACGGAGAAGATCGCCTTGTCCGAGTTCGGAATGCGTTCGCGCAGCGTCTTCACGAGGTTGCCGTAGAGTTCCGGCACGCCATAGCCGACCGTGTCGGCGATGTTGATCGTCGTCGCGCCTTCGGCGATCACCGCTTCCAGCACGCGGCACAGGAAGTCGAGATCCGAGCGGCTGCCGTCTTCCGGCGAGAATTCGACGTTGTCGGTGAACTTGCGCGCGAAGCGCACCGCGAGACGCGCCTGCTCGAACACCTGGTCGGGCGTCATCCGCAGCTTCTTCTCCATGTGCAGCGGCGACGTCGCGATGAACGTGTGGATTCGCGCGCTGTTGGCCGGCTTCAGTGCGTCGGCCGCACGCTGGATGTCCTTGTCGTTGGCCCGGGCCAGCGAGCAGATCGTGCTGTCCTTCACGAGACCGGCGATCGTGTGGATCGCGTCGAAGTCGCCGTTCGAGCTGGCCGCGAAGCCTGCCTCGATCACGTCGACCTTCATCCGCTCGAGATGCTTCGCGATGCGGATTTTCTCTTCCTTCGTCATCGACGCGCCGGGCGATTGTTCGCCATCACGCAACGTCGTATCGAAAATGATCAGCTTGTCTGTCATGGGGGGGCTCCAGGGGGCTTTATACGGAAGTCAAACGTAATGAGATCGCGCCACCGCTGGCGACGCTCAAACAACAGACGAGGCTTGACGGAGGGCGAGAACGGTCAGCGCGGCAGGCGCGCCAAAGCTAGCGCGCGTAGCGGCGCACCGGCTAGAAGGAGGGAGAGGCGGGGAAATGCAGTCATGCCGAAGACTATAGCGGCATTCCGCCGGGTGCGCAATCGGACGGCACCCGGGATGCCGCGCTGCGTCATTCGAAAAAAGGGGCAAATAAAAACGGCGGCCTCGAAACCGGGGCCGCCGTTGCAGAGCAGGTTGCGCGTCAGTGATCGCGCTGCGACGATCGCGCGGGATTCGCGCGCCCTCGCACGGCCTGGTAGGCCCAGAACACGTAGCCGGACAGCCCGTACAGCACGAACAGGCAGAACAGCATCAGCGGCGGATCGGACGACACCAGCACGAACGCGACGACGACCAGCAGGATCGCCGCGAACGGCACGCGGTGTCGCACGTCGAGCGCCTTGCCGCTGTAGAACGGCGCGTTCGACACCATCGTCACGCCCGCGTAGATCGTCAGCGCGAACGCGACCCACGGCAGCCAGCCGAGCTTCATCGGCACGCGGTTGTCGGTCGCGAGCCACACGAAGCCGGCGATCAGCGCGGCCGCGGCCGGACTCGGCAGCCCCTGGAAGAAGCGTTTGTCGACGCTGCCGATGTTCGTGTTGAAGCGCGCGAGCCGCAGCGCGGCGCCCGAGCAGTAGACGAACGCGGCAAGCCAGCCCCAGCGGCCGAGATCCTTCAGCACCCATTCGTACATCACGAGCGCGGGCGCGACGCCGAACGACACCATGTCCGACAGGCTGTCGAACTGCTCGCCGAACGCGCTTTGCGTATGGGTCATCCGCGCGACGCGCCCGTCCATCCCGTCGAGCACCATCGCGACGAAGATCGCGATCGCGGCGATCTCGAAACGCACGTTCATCGCCTGCACGACCGCGAAGAAGCCGCAGAACAGCGCAGCGGTCGTAAACGCGTTCGGCAGCAGGTAGATGCCGCGCGTCTTCAGGAACCGCTGGCGCGCGGCACGGCGGCTTTCGCTGGGCACCGGATCGGGCGCCATCACCTTGTTGCGACGGAACGGGCGCGGGGTCTGGTTGGCGCCGTTGCGCGGCCGGCGCGGTTTAAATGCGGCCATCGTGCGTCCGCCGCTTACTGTTCGAGCTCGGCGAGGATCGTCGACGACGCGTAGACCTTCTCGCCGATCGACACCTTCGCGCGGCTGCCGAGCGGCAGGTACACGTCGACGCGCGAACCGAAGCGGATGAAACCGTAGCGCTGGCCGCGCGACAGCGGCTCGCCCGCGCGCACGTAGCAGAGGATCCGGCGGGCAACGAGGCCGGCGATCTGCACGGCGGTGACGGTCTTGCCGCTCGCCGTCTGGATCACGACCGCATTGCGCTCGTTCTCGGTCGACGCCTTGTCGATCGCCGCGTTCAGGAACGCGCCCGGGAAGTACTCGACCTTGGAGATCGCGCCGTCGACCGGCGAACGCTGCGAATGGACGTTGAAAACATTCATGAACACGCTGATCTTCAGCGCTTCGCGGTTCGCGTACGGGTCCTGCGTAGTCTCGACCGCGACGATGCGACCGTCCGCCGGGCACAGCACCGCGTTCGGCTGCGCCGGGATCGGGCGCTGCGGATCGCGGAAGAACTGGACGACGAAGACGAGCAGCAGCCAGAACGGCCACGCGAAGCCGAAGCCCCCGACGGCGTGGATCAACAACGCGATGACGGCTGCAATCGCGATGAACGGCCAGCCTTCGCGCGCGATGATCGGATGAGGATAGTTCATGGGTTCGTTCGGTGTTCTCTGAATTGCAAAGCCCGTAGGATAGCAAAAGCCGCCCGGGGCACTGCTGCCTTCGGACGGCTTTTTGATACCGACCCTCCACTCGAAGTGGCCGGAACAGCTCGCGGTGCTTAGTTCTTCGTCTGGTCGACGAGCTTGTTCTTCGCGATCCACGGCATCATCGCGCGCAGCTTCGAACCGACCTGCTCGATCTGGTGCTCGGCCGTCAGGCGGCGGCGCGACTGCAGCGTCGGGGCACCTGCCTTGTTCTCGAGGATGAAGCTCTTTGCGTACTCGCCCGTCTGGATGTCGGTCAGGCACTGCTTCATCGCCTTCTTCGTCTCTTCCGTGACGATGCGCGGGCCCGTCACGTACTCGCCGTACTCGGCGTTGTTCGAGATCGAGTAGTTCATGTTCGCGATGCCGCCTTCGTAGATCAGGTCGACGATCAGCTTCAGTTCGTGCAGGCACTCGAAGTACGCCATTTCCGGCGCGTAGCCTGCTTCGACCAGCGTCTCGAAACCTGCCTTGATCAGCTCGACGGTACCGCCGCACAGCACGGCCTGCTCGCCGAACAGGTCGGTTTCGGTCTCTTCACGGAAGTTCGTCTCGATGATGCCGGCACGGCCGCCGCCGTTCGCTGCTGCGTACGACAGTGCGATGTCACGTGCTGCGCCCGACTTGTTCTGTGCAACCGCGATCAGGTGCGGCACGCCGCCACCTTGCGAGTACGTGCCGCGCACCGTGTGGCCCGGTGCCTTCGGCGCGATCATGATCACGTCGAGGTCGGCGCGCGGGATCACCGCACCGTAGTGGACGTTGAAGCCGTGTGCGAATGCCAGTGCGGCGCCCTGCTTGATGTTCGCGTGCACTTCCTTCGCGTACACGTCGGCGATCTGCTCGTCCGGCAGCAGCATCATGACGACGTCTGCGCTCTTCACGGCTTCCGCAACTTCCTTGACCGACAGGCCTGCGTTTTCGGCCTTGCTCCACGACGCGCCGCCCTTGCGAAGGCCGACCGTCACGTTCACGCCGCTGTCCTTCAGGTTCAGTGCGTGTGCATGGCCTTGCGAGCCGTAGCCGATGATCGTGACTTGCTTGCCCTTGATGAGGGAGAGGTCAGCGTCTTTGTCGTAGAAAACGTTCATGATGGTTCCTTCGCTAATTCAAAAATTCAACAATTCGTTCAGATGGAGTACTGCGGGCCGGGACATGACGGCGCACCCGGCGTGCCTCTTCGGCATTACACCTTCAGGATGCGCTCGCCGCGTCCGATGCCGGAGCTGCCGGTACGCACGGTCTCTAGGATCGCGGTGGCGTCCAGCCCCTGGATGAATGCGTCGAGCTTGTCGCTCGCGCCCGTCAATTCGATCGTGTAGGTCTTTTCGGTCACGTCGATGATACGGCCGCGGAAAATATCCGACATCCGCTTCATTTCTTCGCGCTCCTTGCCCACTGCACGTACCTTGATCAGCATCAGCTCGCGTTCGATGTGTGCACCGTCGGTCAGGTCCACCACTTTCACCACCTCGATCAGGCGGTTCAGATGCTTCGTGATCTGTTCGATCACGTCGTCGGAGCCAATGGAAACGATGGTGAGCCGCGACAGCGATTGGTCTTCGGTCGGCGCCACCGTCAAGGTTTCGATGTTGTAGCCGCGTGCGGAAAACAGACCGACCACGCGCGACAGCGCGCCCGGTTCGTTTTCCAGCAGGACGGAAATGATGTGTCTCATGTTCGCTTCTTCCAGAATGTGTCCGTGTCGATTCACTCGCGCCGCGCGCCGGCCGATGCCGCGCCGCCCTTCGTGAAGGCGGCCGCTTCGGCCCGGGCGCGCGTCGCGCCGTTACAGATCTTCCGATCCGAGCAGCATCTCGGTGATGCCCTTGCCGGCCTGTACCATCGGCCAGACGTTTTCGGTCGGATCGGTCTGGAAGTCGAGAAACACGGTGCGGTCCTTCAGGCGCAGCGCCTCCTTCAGCGCCGGCTCCACATCCGAAGTCTTTTCGATCCGCATGCCGACATGGCCGTACGCTTCGGCGAGCTTCACGAAGTCAGGCAGCGCATCCATGTACGAATGCGAATAGCGCTTGCTGTATTCGATCTGCTGCCACTGGCGAACCATGCCGAGATAGCGGTTGTTCAGCGAAATGATCTTCACGGGCGTGTCGTACTGCAGGCAGGTCGACAGTTCCTGGATGCACATCTGGATCGAGCCTTCGCCCGTGATGCACAGCACGTCGTCGTCCGGGTGCGCCATCTTGACGCCCATCGCTGCCGGCAGGCCGAAGCCCATCGTGCCTAGGCCGCCGGAGTTGATCCAGCGACGCGGCTTGTTGAAACGGTAGAACTGCGCCGCCCACATCTGGTGCTGGCCGACGTCCGAGCACACGAACGCATTGCCGTCCGTCAGCTCCCACGCCTTCTCGACCACGTACTGCGGCTTGATGATCTCGCTTTCGCGGTCGAACTTCAGGCAGTCCTTCGAGCGCCAGCCTTCGATGTCCTTCCACCATTGCGCGAGCGCGCCGGTGTCGGGGCCGTGTTCGGCCGTCTGCAGCTGTTCGATCAGCTCCTTCAGCACTTCCTTCACGTCGCCGACGATCGGGATGTCGACCTTCACACGCTTCGAGATCGACGACGGGTCGATGTCGATGTGGATGATCTTGCGCGGACGCGACGCGAAGTGCGCCGGATCGCCGATCACGCGGTCGTCGAAGCGTGCGCCGATCGCGATCAGCACGTCACAGTGCTGCATCGCCATGTTCGCTTCGTAGGTGCCGTGCATGCCGAGCATGCCGAGGAATTTCTTGTCCGACGCGCGATAGCCGCCAAGGCCCATCAGCGTGTTCGTGACCGGGTAGCCGAGCAGGTCGGCGAACTGGTTCAGTTCGCGCGCCGCATCGGCGAGGATGATGCCGCCGCCGGTGTAGATGTACGGACGCTGCGCCGACAGCAGCAGCGACACGGCCTTGCGGATCTGGCCCGAATGGCCTTTCGTGACCGGGTTGTACGAACGCAGCGACACGCTCTTGACCGGCTCGTACTGGCACGGCGTCTTGGAGATGTCTTTCGGGATGTCGATCAGCACCGGGCCGGGACGGCCGGTACGGGCGATGTAGAACGCTTTCTTGACGGTTTCCGCGAGGTCGCGCACGTCCTTCACCAGGAAGTTGTGCTTCACGCACGGACGCGTGATACCGACGGTATCGCATTCCTGGAAAGCGTCCTGGCCGATCGCGGCAGTCGGCACCTGGCCGCTGATCACGACCATCGGGATCGAATCCATGTAGGCCGTTGCAATGCCGGTCACCGCATTGGTGACACCGGGGCCGGACGTCACGAGACAGACGCCGACGTTGCCGGTGGAACGCGCATACGCATCGGCTGCGTGCACGGCCGCCTGTTCGTGGCGCACCAGCACGTGCTGAATCTTGTCCTGCTTGTACAGCTCGTCGTAGATGTAGAGTACCGAGCCGCCGGGGTAGCCCCAGATGAATTCGACGTTTTCGTCGGCCAGTGCCTTCATGAGCACGGTACCGCCGATGGAGTCGCTATCGGGAGGGGAAAGGGGTTCCGACGTGGAGAATTCCGCGCTGGGCATGTTCATTTTGACCTTTCGAATTTTCGGCAAAAAATTGATCGGGTGCTCTCTGCCGGGCTTGTGGCTCGGGTTCAAGCGGCGCGTCCAGTTTGAAGGGCGGGCTTCTTGGGCCAGCCTCAAATGAGACCATCACTTCATGTTGCGAATCGTTGACGATAGCGGGTCATGGTTGGGTCGTCAAGCAAAATATCCCGCAGCGCATCATGCGCACCGCCCGCCGGCTCGCGGACGCGGCTCGCACGCAACGTGGCGTGGCGCAACCGGTGCCAAGTCACGCGAAAATTTGTTAGCATCCGCGGGTTTTACGAAATTTTTCGACCTTTCACACGCCGCCGCAGTCCGCAGCGCATACCTTTACGGAATGGCATCAGACAAGGAACTCGCCGACTTTCTGGCGGGCGTCGAAAGGCGCGCGTTCAAGCAGGCTGCGTACGCCGTGCGTGACGACGATGCGTCGCTCGACATCGTGCAGGACGCGATGATCAAGCTGGCGGAGAAATATGGCGACCGGCCGGCGGCCGAGCTGCCGCTGCTGTTCCAGCGGATCCTGCAGAACGCGATCCACGACTGGTTCCGCCGGCAGAAGGTCCGCAATACCTGGGTCACGCTCTTCTCGTCGCTGAACAACACCGACGACGACGACTTCGACCCACTGGAAACGCTCGAATCCGCGGACGACAATGCAGGTGTCGAGAGTAGCGAGCACCGCCTCGAGCGCGAGCAGGTTCTGGCCCTGATCGACGAAGAAATCCAGAAACTTCCGACACGTCAACGGGAAGCGTTCCTGATGCGTTATTGGGAAGATATGGATGTCGCCGAGACTGCCGCCGCAATGGGGTGCTCCGAAGGCAGCGTCAAGACGCACTGCTCGCGAGCTACCCACACCCTGGCGCAAGCGCTCAAGGCCAAAGGAATCACGCTATGAGCTCCGCTCCCGTAAATCGAGAACATGAATTCGCGCTGAAGGTTCGCCGCGCGCTGGACGAACGTGCCACGGCGCTGCCTGCCGCGACCACCGACCGCCTGGCCGCCGCGCGCCGGGCTGCGCTCGCGCGCAAGAAGCCCGAAGCCGCGAGCGCGCCGGTGTTCGTGCCCGCCTTCGCCGGCGCGGCCGGCGCATACGGCATGACGCCCGCGAGTCGCCCGCCGGCCGGCAGCCCGTACGCGTCGTTCGCGCGCCGCCTGCTGCGCGCATGGCCGCTCGCGCTGCTGCTCGCGGGGCTCATCGGCATCGCGTACTGGGAAGACATGCAACGCACCGCGGAACTCGCCGACATCGACGCGGCGATGCTCAGCGACGACCTGCCGCTGAACGCGTATCTCGATCACGGGTTCAACGCGTATCTTTCGCACGCACGCTAACAGACAATAACGAGGGGATCGCACGGGTGAGTCAGAAGCGCGGCCTGGCCGTATTTTTCGGATGCGTGATTGCGATCGCCGTTTCCTACGTCGCCACCTATTCGCGATTCAACCCGCCCCCCGCGACGGTCTCCGCCGCGGCCAGCAGCGCGCCCGCGCCGACCTCGGCCGCCACCGGACTGACCACCGAGCTCCCGCAACTGCCCCTGCCGCTGCCGGCCGCCAACGGCCCGCTGTCGTGGGCGCGCCTGACGCCCGCGCAGCATGCGGCACTCGCGCCGTTCGCCGATCAATGGGACGGCTTCAGCGACGCCCGCAAGCGAAAATGGCTGAAAATCGCATCGCGTTTCGCGAAATTGACGCCTGATGCACAAAAGCGCCTGCAGGACCGGATGTCCGAGTGGGTGCGGATGACGCCCGAGCAGCGTCGCGTCGCGCGCGAGAACTACCAGAGCGCGAAGGAGCTGTCCGCTCAGGCGCGCGAGCGCGCGTGGAAGGCCTATCAGCAACTGCCCGAAGATCAGAAGGAACGCCTCGCGGCGGCCGAGCGCCGCCGCCGGCCGAGCGTCGTCAGTGCGCCGCCGACCGTCGCCGACCGCGACGTGCGCCGCCTCGTCAATTCGCACGCGCATCCGGCCAGCAATCCGGCACCGGTGCCCGCCCCCGCGTCGGCCGGCGCAGGCGCGCCGCCTGCCGCCGCCTCGTCCACGTCGGGCACCGCCCCGGCGCCGGCTGCCGTCACGCCCGTGTCGCCCGCCGACGCCCCGTCGCTCTTCAAGGGCTCCTGAGCGTCCGTGGCGAACGCCCTCGCGCCCCAGGCCCCGGCCGTCGCCACGCCGTCCGTGCGACGACGCCTCGCGGCGCTGCTGTACGAAGCCGTGCTGCTGTTCGGCGTCGTGTTCTTCGCGGGGCTCGCGTTCGGTCTCGCGACGCAGCAGCGCAACGGCCTCGTTCATCACAACCTCCTCGCCGCGTGGATCGCGCTCGTCGTCGGCATGTATTTCGTCTGGTTCTGGACCCACGGCGGCCAGACGCTGCCGATGAAGACGTGGCGGCTGCGGCTCGAGTCGTCGAACGGCCGGCCGCTGAATGCCGCTCACGCGCTCGTCCGCTATGCGCTCGGCTGGCTGTGGTTCCTGCCGCCGCTCGCGCTGCACCCGCTGCTTGGCCTGTCGGTGCCCGTCACGCTCGCGCTCGCTGCCCTCTGGGTCGCGGCGTGGGCCGGTGCGGCCCGCCTGCACGGCGATCGCCAGTTCCCGCACGACCGTATCGCCCGTACGCGCATCGTCGCCCTTCCACGCTGACCGGCTCACGCGCCGCCGCGACCGCCCGCGCGCATCCATCAGACGAAAACCCGTGAAGACGCTTGCGCGGCCGCCCCGCGCGGCTTGCCCGCCGACGAAAAATCCGTCGGTTCGGCAGGTTACGCAACGTCGCAGCACTCACTGCTAAACACGCCGCAACGACAGTAATAAGAACGTCTCGTGACTGTCACGGCGCAGTCACGCCCGCATGGCGCAATGCCTGTACTGTCAACCGGCGCGAGTCATGCATGGGCCAGAAAACGTCCGCGACCTCCCTGTTCCGTCAACCGCTCGGCGCCCGCGCCGCTACCGCCTTCCTGTCCGGGTCGGCCACCACCGACGCACTGTCGTCGGATGAGCCCCCTGCCACGCATGCCACGCGGCACGACGACCCCGACTCGTCCACCCATCGTTACCGCACCATCTGGCTGTCCGACATCCATCTCGGCTCGAGCGGCTGCCAGGCGCCGTACCTGCTCGACTTCCTGCGCCACAACGACTCGGAATACCTGTACCTCGTCGGCGACATCATCGACGGCTGGCAACTGAAGAAGGGCTGGTACTGGCCGCAGGCGCACAACGACGTCGTGCAGAAGATCCTGCGCAAGGCGCGCAAGGGCACCCAGGTCGTCTACATCCCCGGCAATCACGACGAAGGCGCGCGCCAGTTCTGCGACCTCGCGTTCGGCGACATCCAGGTGCGCGGCGAGGCCTTTCACACGACGCTCGCGGGCAAACGTTTGTGGATCGTGCACGGAGACCTGTTCGACGGCGTGATCCAGCACGCGAAATGGCTCGCTTACCTCGGCGACACGCTCTATACGCTGATCCTCGTGCTGAACCGCTGGTTCAACCGGATCCGCAGCCGCCTCGGCTTTCAGTACTGGTCGCTGTCGCAGTACCTGAAGCACCAGGTGAAGAACGCGGTCAACTTCATCTCGCAGTTCGAGACCGTGATGACCGACGAAGCGCGCCGTCGCGGCTGCGACGGCGTCGTGTGCGGACATATCCACAAGGCGGAGATCCGCGACATCGACGGCGTGCTGTACTGCAACGACGGCGACTGGGTCGAAAGCCTGTCCGCACTCGTCGAAACGACGGAAGGCGAACTGAAGATCGTCTACTGGACGGCGATGCACGCCGCGCCCGCCGCCGCCCCGTCGCGCAAAGCCAAGGCCACCGCCTGACACAACCCCACTTACAGGACACATGCCGCGATGAAGATCATGATTGTCACCGACGCGTGGGAACCGCAGGTCAACGGCGTCGTACGCACGCTGAAGAGCACGACGCACGAACTCACCGCGCTCGGCCACCGGGTCGAAATGCTGACGCCGCTGGAATTCCACACGCTGCCCTGCCCGACCTATCCCGAGATCCGCCTGTCGATCCTGCCGTACCGCAAGCTGCGCGCGCGGATCGACGCGTTCGCGCCCGACGCGCTGCACATCGCGACCGAAGGCCCGCTCGGCCTCGCCGCGCGACGCTATGCGCGCGCCCGCAAGCTGCCGTACACGACCGCGTATCACACGCGCTTTCCGGAATACGTGCAGGCGCGCTTCGGCATCCCGCTGTCGGCAACCTACAAGTTCCTGCACTGGTTCCACGGGCCGTCGCTCGCGGTGATGGCGCCGACCCCGGTCGTGAAGCAGGACCTCGAGAAATTCGGCTTCACGAACGTCGTGCTGTGGACGCGCGGCGTCGATCTCGACATCTTCCGGCCGATGGAGTCGAAGGTGCTCAATACCGCGCGACCGATCTTCCTGTACGTCGGCCGCGTCGCGATCGAGAAGAACGTCGAGGCGTTCCTGCGGCTGGACCTGCCCGGCTCGAAGTGGGTCGCGGGCGAAGGTCCCGCGCTCGCGGAACTGAAGTCGCGCTACCCGGAAGCCAACTATCTCGGCGTCCTGTCGCAAGCGGAGCTCGCCAAGGTGTATGCTGCGGCCGACGTGTTCGTGTTTCCGAGTCGCACCGACACGTTCGGCCTCGTGCTGCTGGAGGCCCTCGCTTGCGGCACGCCGGTTGCCGCGTATCCCGTGACGGGCCCGATCGACGTGCTCGGCGGGGGCGATGCCGGCGCAATGCACGAGGACCTGCAGGAAGCCTGCCTCGAGGCGCTGAAGATCGAACGCGAAACCGCGCGCGCATGGGCGGAACGCTTCTCGTGGCGCGCGGCGTCCGAGCAGTTCGCGTCGCATCTGAAGCCGCTGCCGAAGACTGCGTACTCGCCCGCCGAAGGTGCCGCCGTTTGAAACGAGACCTGAACGACAAGACCCCGCCCCCTGCCACCGCGGCGCAACCGCATCGGCCGTTCGACGAAGAAGAGCCGCCCGCCGACGCGGACGCGCATCCGCACGAACCGTTCGGCCCCGACGATCGTCTGGCGCCGCTCGCGCCGAACCCGTACAAGCGCCACCGCGGCATCACCCGCGCGTGGTACGCGCTCAAGCATTCGCTGAACGGCTTTCGCGTCGCGATCCGCGAGGAGAGCGCGTTTCGCCAGGAACTGACGCTCGCCGTGGTGATGCTGCCGATCGGCGCGTTCTCGCCGGTCCCGGCCGCCTCGCGCGCGCTGCTGATCGGCTCGGTGCTGCTCGTGCTGATCGTCGAGTTACTGAACTCGAGCGTCGAGGCCGCGATCGACCGCATCTCGCTCGAGCGCCATGAGTTGTCGAAGCGCGCGAAGGACCTCGGCAGCGCCGCGGTCACGGTCGCGCTGTTCGCGTGCTTGACGACGTGGGGCTTCGTGCTGGGCCCGGTCGTCGCGCACTGGCTCGGCTTCTAGCGGGCGTCTGCATGCGGCGGCGCACCATGCGCCGCCCGCATTGCAATGACGAAATGCGCCCGATGTAAGGAAACCGCGGTTTATAATCGTCCGCTAGACATAGAACAGCAACCCGCGCCGGACGAATCTCGCAGCATCGATTGCAGCGCCCGCCAGTCCGGCACACACAGGGCCGGACGACATGGAAGCGAAACCTCCCCGCCGCACGCGCGAACGGATTCTCGAGTTGTCGTTGAAACTCTTCAACGAGATCGGCGAGCCGAACGTCACGACCACGACGATCGCCGAGGAAATGGAAATCAGTCCAGGCAACCTGTACTACCATTTCCGCAACAAGGACGACATCATCAACAGCATCTTCGCGCAGTTCGAGCAGCAGATCGAACGGCGGCTGCGCTTTCCCGAAGATCACCGTCCGACGATCGACGAAACCTGGTCGTACCTGCAGTACATGGCCGATTTCATGTGGACCTACCGGTTCCTGTATCGCGACCTCAACGACCTGCTCGCGCGCAACCGCACGCTCGAAACGCACTTCAAGCAGATCATCAGCCACAAGGTCCGCTTCGCGCACGACATGTGCGAATTGCTGGTGTCCGACGGCGAACTGGTCGCGACGCCCGCCGAGATCGAAGTCATCGCCACCAACATGGCCGTGATCTCCACGTACTGGCTGTCGTATCAGTACGTGATGCATCCGCGCAAATACAACGACCAGGATGCGATCCGCGAAGAGCTGCACCAGGTGAGCATGCACGTGATCTCCGTCATGGCACCCTACCTGCGCGGCCGCTCGCGCCAGCTGTTCGACGATCTCGTCTCCGGCAAGCTGCCCAAGCGCGAATTCACCGACTACCTGCCGCCGCGCGACGGTTCGCCGCGCCCGGCCGGCAGCCCGGTCGTCGCGAAGCCCGCCACCAAGGATACGAAACAATGAAGGCAGTCTGCGTTTACTGCGGCTCGTCGTCCGGCGTGCGGCCGGTCTATGCGGACGCCGCGCGCGCGTTCGGCCGCGCGCTCGTCGAGGCGGACCTCACGCTCGTCTACGGCGGCGGCCGCGTCGGCCTGATGGGCGTGATCGCCGATGAAGTGATGGCGATCGGCGGCCGTGCCGTGGGCGTGATCCCCGAGCTGCTGGTCGACAAGGAAGTCGGCCATACGGGGCTGTCCGAACTGCACGTCGTGCCCGACATGCATCACCGCAAGAAAATGATGGCCGACCTCTCCGACGCGTTCGTCGCGATGCCCGGCGGCGCCGGCACGCTCGAGGAACTGTTCGAGGTCTATACGTGGGCGCAGCTCGGCTATCACCGCAAGCCGGTCGCGGTGTACAACATCGATGGCTTCTACGATCCGCTGATCGCGCTGCTGCGCCATACGGTCGATGAAGGCTTCATGCGCCCGGCCTATTTCGACGCGCTGTGCGTCGAGTCCGAACCCGTCGCGCTGATCGACCGGCTGCAGCATTATCAGCCGCCCGTCCGCGACAAGTGGGCGCCCGACGCAGCCAAGTAACGCTCATCGCAAACCCATGACCGCACCGTCCGATCGCAAGGCCGTCCTCATCACCGGCGCCAGCCGCGGCATCGGCCGCGCGACCGCCGTGCTCGCCGCCGCGCGCGGCTGGGACGTCGGCGTCAACTACGCGCGCGACGCGGCCGCGGCCGAGCTGACCGCGCAGGCCGTTCGCGACGCAGGTGCACGCGCCTGCGTCGTGGCCGGCGACGTCGCGAACGAAGCGGACGTCATCGCGATGTTCGACACGGTTGCGGCAGCGTTCGGGCGCCTCGACGCGCTCGTCAACAACGCGGGCATCGTCGCGCCGTCGATGCCGCTCGCCGACATGCCGGCCGACCGGCTGCGGCGGATGTTCGACACCAACGTGCTCGGTGCGTATCTGTGCGCGCGCGAAGCCGCCCGCCGGTTGTCCACCGACCGCGGCGGCCGCGGCGGCGCGATCGTCAACGTGTCGTCGATCGCGTCCCGGCTCGGTTCGCCGAACGAATACGTCGACTACGCCGGATCAAAGGGCGCGGTCGACTCGCTGACGATCGGCCTCGCGAAGGAACTCGGCCCCCACGGCGTGCGCGTCAACGCGGTGCGCCCCGGCCTGATCGAAACCGAAATCCATGCAAGCGGCGGCCAGCCGGGCCGGGCGGCCCGCCTCGGCGCCCAGACGCCGCTCGGCCGCGCGGGCGAGGCGCAGGAGATCGCCGAAGCCGTCGTCTGGCTGCTCAGCGATGCGGCGTCCTACACGACGGGCGCCCTGCTCGACGTCGGCGGCGGCCGCTGACCGCGCCGCCGGGCGGTAAACATCGCCCGCTGAAACAATCCGTCGTCACGGCACCACAAATCTCCACAATATCGTGACAGTTTCAGTAAACATCAGTAACAATTCCGTGCTCTACTAGCGCCAAGCCAAACAGCCGGGTCATCCGGCTGTCATGTCGCTTCGACGCGACCCTATCGGTCCCGGCCCATGTCGCCGGACCGGCCCGACCCGACCGAGATCTTTTCCATGCCAGGTTCCGCAGCGCCCGGCCGGCGACGCACGTCCGTGCCCGCTTCGGCTCCTCATGCCCGATCAGCCGCCGATCCCGACTTCGGCGCGACGCTCGATGCCGCCGGTACGCCGGCCGTGACGGGAGCGGGCGCCGCAGCGCATGCGGCGCGCGAACGCGTCGCCCGGCTCGGCTGGCAGGCATGGCTGCTGGTCGCCGCGCTGGTCTGCGCGTACACGCTGCCGGGCGTGCTCGGCCACGATCCGTGGAAGCAGGACGAAACCTATACGTTCGGCATCATCCAGCACATGCTCGAGACCGGTGACTTCGTCGTGCCGACCAATGCCGGCCTGCCGTTCATGGAAAAGCCGCCGCTCTACGCATGGGTTGCGACGAGCCTCGCGTGGCTGCTGCAGCGCGTGATGCCGCTGCACGACGCGGCACGGCTCGCGAGCGCGCTGTTCGCGGCGCTCGGGTTCGGTTTCATCGCGCGCGCGGCACACAGCGCGCACCGCACGGACAGCTGGCTCGACCTGCGCGTGATCGGCCCCGTCGTGCTGAGCGCAGGCACGCTGGTCGTGATCAAGCACGTGCACGACATGATGACGGACGTCGCGCTGTTCGCCGGCACCGCGATGGGCTTCTGCGGCATGCTCGAACTCGTGATGCAGCACGTCGCGCGCGCGCAGCAAATGCGGCACGGGCTGCCGGTGCGGCCGTCCGGCCGCTGGGCCGCGCCGATCTTCGGCGCAGGCGTCGGCATCGCGCTGATGGCGAAAGGCCTGTTCGTACCGCTCGTGTTCGCGGCCACGCTCACGGGCGTGCTCGTGCTCTACCCGGCCTGCCGCACCCGCGCGTTCGCACGCTCGCTCGGCGTCGCCGCGCTCGTGTTCGCGCCGTTCGCGCTCATCTGGCCGACCGCGCTGTTCCTGCGCTCCGAGACGCTGTTCATGACGTGGTTCTGGGACAACAACGTCGGTCGTTTCTTCGGCTTCTCCGTGCCGCAACTCGGTGCGGAAAACGACAAGCCGTTCTTCATCCTGCATGCGTTCCTGCTGGTCGGTTTCCCGGTCGCGCCGCTCGCGATCGTCGCGCTGGCGCGCGGCGCCTGGCGCGACTGGCGTACGCCGCGCATCGCCCTGCCCGTGCTGTTCACCGGCATCGGCCTCGCGGTGCTGCAAGTGTCCGCGACCTCGCGCCAGCTCTACATCCTGCCGTTCTTCGCGCCGCTCGCGCTGGTCGCCGCACAGGCGATCGACCGGCTGCCGCACGGCCTGCATCTCGCGTGGGACTACCTGAGCCGCCTGCTGTTCGGCACGGTCGTCGCACTCGCGTGGGTGATCTGGGCGGTAATGGCCGATCCGCGCGCATCGCACGCGGACCTGGCGCTGCTCGGCCGCTGGCTGCCGCTCGACTGGACAATGCCGATCGTGCCCGGGTTCGTGATCGGCGCGCTCGTGCTGACGGCCGGCTGGCTGTGGCTGCTGCCGAAGCTGCGCACGACCGGCCGGTGGCGCGGCGCGCTGTCGTGGGGCGCGGGCGCGCTGGTTGCCTGGGGCCTCGTGTACACGCTGCTGCTGCCGTGGCTCGACGTCGCGAAGAGCTACCGGTCGGTGTTCGAAGACCTGAACGCGCATCTCGCGCTCGAATGGAACGACGGCGACTGCATGGCAAGCCTGCACGGGCTCGGCGAGTCGGAAGCGCCGATGCTGTACTACTTCTCCGGCATCCAGCACACGCCGATCAACGACGCGAAGGCGACGCGCTGCACGTGGATGATCGTCCAGGGTGTACGGGCAGTCGATCCCACACCCGGCAGCGAATGGAAACTGTTCTGGACCGGCGCGCGGCCGGGCGACAACGAGGAACTGCTGCGCGTGTACGTGCGCACGCCGGAAGCGCGCGCGATACCGTAATGCAAGACGGCGCCCACGGGCGCCGTCGTCATTTTCGGCAGAGGCGCCCCCCGCATTCGCCGCACGCACGCGGCTTCATGCCCGCCCCGCCGCGTGCCCCGACGCGTCAGAACGACGAACCAGGCTCGCGCAGAAATGCCGTTTCCGCGTCGGTCGACGCACGGCCGAGAATCGCGTTCCGGTGCGGGAAGCGCCCGAAGCGTTCGACCACGGCCGCGTGCCGCAACGCGAAGTCGTGATAGCTCTCGCACCCGGCTTCCTCACGAATGCCCGCACACAGACGCACGGCCTCGCGCTGGCTCTCGTGCGACTCGTCATGTTCGAACGGCAGATACGCGAACGCGCGGTGATGGCCGCTCGGCAATTGCGCATCCCAACCGGCCGCGACGACGCGGCGCGCGAGCGCCAGCGCCTTCGGGTCGGCAGCAAACGCGCGCGGCGTGCCGCGATGAATGTTGCGGGAAAACTGGTCGAGCACCACGATCAGCGCGAGCGCACCCGACGGCGAGTCGGCCCAGCGGTCGCAGGCACCGTCGCAGGCGGCGTCGAGCAAGGCGCCGTAGCGCGTGCGCAGCGCGTCGTCGAACGCCGCGCCGCCGTTGAACCAGACCTTGCGTGCGTGGCCGAACTCGGCCGAATCCGGCGCACCGAACCAGAAATCGAGAATCTCGCGGGCTTGCGGATCCAGCGCCGCGGCGCCATCCGTCAGGGTGTCGATCGTCATGCAAACTCCAGTACGAGGCGCCGTGTCCGCGCGCTCTTCTTTTCCAGTTTGGCGACCCGCAGGTCGCCGATTTCCGACGTATTGCGCACGTGCGTGCCGCCGCACGGCTGCAGGTCGACGCCGGCGATGCGCAGCAGCCGCACGCGGCCCAGCCCCATCGGCGGCTTCACGCTCATCGTGCGCACCAGTTCGGGCCGCTCGGCCATCTCGGCGTCGGTGATCCATTCGGTCGTGACCGGATGCGCGCCACGGACGAAGCCATCGAGGCGACGCTCGACGTCGTCGCGGTCGATCGGATCCGACGTCGCGAAATCGAGGCGCACGTACTCGGCCGTCACGCTGCAGCCGTCGACCGGATACGGCAGCACCGCGCACATCAGGTGCGCGGCCGTGTGCAGCCGCATGTGCCGGTAGCGGCGCAGCCAGTCGATGTCCGCGACCACGCGCGCGCCGGACGCAAGCGCCGCCAGTTGCGCTTCCTGTCCCGCAGCGGGCACGTGCACGGCGTCGTCGGGGGTCGCGCCGTCGAACTTCGCCTTGCGCGTGTCGGCGATCGCGATCGTGCTGCCGTCGGACAGCGTCAGCGTGCCGCTGTCGCCGGCCTGCCCGCCCCCAAGCGGATAGAACACGGTGCGGTCGAGCCGGATGCCGTCATCGCCGACGGCCGCGACGACGGCGTCGCATTGCGTGAGGTAGGCGTCTTCGCGAAACAGTGCGTGGGTCGTCATCGGGCGAACCTCGTATCAATGGGGAAACGGTCAGTGTCGCGCCGCACCGGACAGGCGCCCAGACGCAGATCGTCCAGCACCCGGACAGCAGCGTACCGGTCGATCAACCGGGTCGGTTGCGCATCCAGTCGGCCGTGTCGTAAAACGAATGCATGAGCCGCTCGCGCAGCGGCTCGGGCAACCTGATGTCCTCCATCGCCCACGCCATGCAGCGCAGCCACTGGTCGCGCTCGACCGACGCGATCGGGAACGGCAGGTGCCGTGCGCGCAGCCGCGGATGGCCGAAGCGGCTGATGTAGTGGTCGGGGCCGCCGAGCCAGCCGCACAGGAACCAGAACAGCTTGTCGCGCGAGCCGTCGAGCGACGCCGGATGCAGCGCGCGAATCTCCGCGAACTCGGGCTCGAGATCCATCAGGTCGTAGAAACGGTCCACCATCTCGCGCACGCGGGCTTCGCCGCCCACGAGCTCGAACGCCGTCGGCTGCGACGGCGCATCATCATTCACATCGGTCATACGGATAATCGGAAACGGGATAATCGGGGCCGCCGGCAACGCTCAGGCGTCGCGCAGCGACTGCAGCGCGGGGCGCCGCAACACATTATGCAGGCTCAGCCAGCCGGCCGCAGCGGCGCATGCGACGCCGGCCGCGATGCCGGCCGGCACGAGCCACGGATCGACCGCGAGCCGGAAATCGAACACGCGCGACGCGAGCACCCAGCCGACCGCGATGGCGCCCGCCGATGCCAGCGCGCCTGCCAGCGCGCCGACAACGATGAATTCCGCGCGCTGCACCGCATTGACCTGCGCGCGCGACGCGCCGAGCGCGCGCAGCAGCGCGGCCTCGCGCACGCGCTCGTCGCGCGAGCCGGCCAGCGCGGTGTACAGCACGAGCACGCCCGCCGCGAGCGTGAACGCGAACAGGAACTGCACGGCGCCCACCACCTGCAGCATCATCCGCTGCAGTTGCGCGAGGATCGGCGCGACGTCGATCGCGGTCAGGTTCGGGTAGCGCGCGATCAGCGGATCGAGCAGCGCCGCCCGATCGGCCGGCAGATGGAAACTCGTCAGGTAGACGGCCGGGAAATCCTTCAGCACGGGCGGCGGCATCAGCACGAAGAAGTTGACGCGAAACGTGCCCCAGTCGAGCTTGCGCACGCTGGTGATCGGCGCATCGACCGTCAGCCCGGTCACGTCGAAGCGCAGCACGTCGCCCGGCTTCACCTTCAGCGTCTTCGCGAGCCCCGCCTCGATCGAGATCTGCGGGGTGGCCGACGTGCCGAACCAGTCGCCGGCGACGATCCGGTTGTCGGATGGCAGTTCGGTCGTGTACGACAGGTTGAATTCGCGGTCGACGAGCCGGCGCGCTTCGTCGGACGGATACGCATCCGGGTTCACCGGCTTGCCGTTGATCGCGACGAGCCGGCCGCGCACCATCGGCGCAGGCACCGCATCGCGCACGCCGTGCGCGACCAGCCACGCCGCGACGTCGTCGCGCTGGTCGGGCTGGATGTCGATCAGGAACTGATTCGGCGCATCGGGCGGCGTCGACTCCCGCCAGCCGGCGACGAGGTCGTTGCGCGTGATCGCGATCAGCAGCAGGCACATCAGGCCCAGCGCGAGCGCGGTGATCTGCAGCGCGCTGGCCGTGCCGCGCCGGTGCAGCGACGCGAGCGCATAGCGCCAGCCGATGCCCGCGGCCACGCGCGCATTGCGCACCGCACGCGCGGCCGCGTACAGCACGAGCCGGGCGATCAGCGCGAACCCGACCAGCGCGGCGGCGAAGCCGCCCGCGACGATCAACCCGAGCTTCAGGTTGCCCGCGGCGACGATCAGCAGCCCGGCGAACAGCACGACGCCGATCGCATAGGCGGCCCACGCGGTGCGCGACGCGTCGCCCCAGTCGCGCCGCAGCACGCGCACCGGCGGCACGCGCGTGAGCGGCGCGAGCGGCGGCAGCGCGAAGCCGAGCAGCAGCACCAGCGCGGCGCCGATGCCGACGAGCGCCGGCCACAGCGTCGGCGCCGGCAGCACGACGTCGATCAGGCTGCCGAGCGCCGCCAGCAGCGCCCAGTGGCCGCCGTAGCCGAGCAGCGCGCCGGCGACACCCGACACGACGCCGATGCCGACGAATTCGAGCGCGAACA
Source organism: Burkholderia sp. JKS000303 (assembly GCF_002563755.1). Taxonomy (NCBI): domain Bacteria; kingdom Pseudomonadati; phylum Pseudomonadota; class Betaproteobacteria; order Burkholderiales; family Burkholderiaceae; genus Burkholderia; species Burkholderia sp. JKS000303. Next base: position 2,538,716 of record NZ_PDBZ01000001.1, on the reverse strand, counting down.
GCGCGCCGAGCGTGCGGCGGCTCACGCCGAGGCAGCGCATCGTCGCGCAGCCGTCGAGATGGCGCCGCATATAGCGCTGCGCGGCCATCGCGATCGCGACCGCCGCGAGCAGCGCGGTCAGCAGCGCAACGAGCGTCAGGAAATGGCGCGCGCGATCGAGCGTCTGCCGCACCTGCGGCTGCCCTTCCTGCAGCGATTCGAGTCCGACGCCGCGCAGCTTGCCGCCGTCGACGCGCCCGTGCGCATACGCCTCGAAGCGTGCGACGGCCTGCGGGTCGCCGGCCACCAGCAGCCGGTACGTGACGCGGCTGCCATAGCCGACGAGCCCGGTCGCGGCGAGTTCGTCTGCGCGCATCATCAGCCGCGGCGAAAAATTGACGAACGAGAAACCGCGATCGAGCTCGCGGGAAATGGATGCGGCGACCGTGAACGTGCGTAGCCCGACGCGCACGGTGTCGCCCGCTCGCAGATGCAGGGCATCGAGCAGCGCGGGATCGGCCCACACGGTGCCGGGTGCCGGAATCGCGCTCGCCTTGTGCGCGGCGGCAACGCCTGCCGGCACGATTTCGACCGCACCGCGCAGCGGATACCCGGACGACACGGCCTTCACGGCCGCCAGGCGCGTGGGCGCGGCATCGCTCGCCTGCCCGCCCGCGGCCGCTGCGATCATGCTCGGGAAAATCGCGGTCGTCGCGGTACGCAGGCCGAGTGCGTGCGCCTCGCGATCGAACGACGGATCGACGGGATGATCGGCGCGCACGACGAAGTCGGCGCCGAGCATCTGGCGCGCGTCGCGCTCGAGCCCCTGGCGCAGCCGGTCGGCGAGAAAACCGACGCTCGTCAGCGCCGCGACCGCGAGCACCAGCGCCAGCACCAGCAGCGTCAGCTCGCCGGCGCGCCAGTCGCGCGCGGTCATCCGCGCGGCCTGGCGGATCAGGTCGTGCCAGCCGAAACGGCCGGCGTGGCCGCGCGGCCCGGTTGGAGGCGAATCAGCGTGCTGCCGCTCGACGGACGACTGCGCCTTCAATCGCGCTTGCCCCCGATCGAGTTGAGCCGCGACACCATATGGTTCGCCATCCCGCGAAACCCGCCCGACACGCCGCGCCACAAACGCGGCAGCGCCCACGCCGACGCGACGATGAACGCGGCGAGCAGCACAAGGAACGCCAGCGGGACGAAAAACGCGAGCGCGAGGCCACCGAACACGAGACCGTCCTCGGTCGACGATGCGATCCAGTTCGAGATCGGTTCGGGAGACAGGTTGATCAGTGCGCGCGTGCCGGCCTTCGTGATGTGCGCGGCACCGGCGAGCGAACCGCCGGCCAGCCCGGCGATCGCGAGCATGGTCGGATCGGCATGGCCGAGCGCACCGGCGGCCAGCACCGCGCCGGCCGGAATGCGGATGAACGTATGCACGGCGTCCCACAGTGAATCGAACGCGGGAATCTTGTCGGCGAGGAATTCGGTGACGGCAAGCACGGCTGCGGCGCCGATGACCCACGGCGACGTGAGAACGGCGAGCGTATCGGGCAGATGAAGCCAGCCGGCCCGCGCGAGCACGCCGGCGATCAGCACCGTCAGGTAAAGGCGCAGCCCGCTCGCCCACGCGAGCCCCGCGCCGAGCGAAATGGCTTCGATCATGGCCCTCTCCTTGCACTTTCCGTGCGCTTTGCCGATTGATCGGATCGGGTCGCATGACCGGCCGCGCGGCGCGTGGCGACCGGCGCCGCCCGCCGGGGGCGGCGCAACGGCATTCAGGCCCGAATGCGTTCCATTATAGACAGGCTCTCAGGATGGCCGGCGCAATTCCGCAGTGCGTCACGGCCGGGCGACCGGGCGCCGGCGCGCCCGGCTTGCCGGCCTCAGGCGGCCGACGACAGCTTCAGGCCGATCAGCCCGAGCACGATCAGCGACGCGCTCGCGACGCGGGCGACGGTCAGCGCCTCGCCCATCATCACGATGCCGAACACGAACGCGCCGACCGCGCCGATGCCCGTCCACACCGCATACGCCGTGCCGAGCGGCAACTGGCGCATCGCGACCGCGAGCAGGCCGAAGCTGGCCAGCGCCGTCACGATCGTAAACACCGACGGTCCGAGCCGCGTGAACCCCTCGGACGACTTCATGCCGGCCGCCCAGGCCACTTCCAGCAAACCGGCGATAAACAACAATACCCACGCCATCTCGACGTACTCCGTATCGGATGGGGCCGTCCCCGTTGAAGCGAATGACCCGGGGTCGTCCCCGGGCGGCGCCGAGTATAACAAGATGCTTACGGGCGCGCCGGATGCTACCGGCCCGAATCGAACGGGGCATCCGGCCGCAGCACGGCCCGGCGGGCATCGGTCTGCCTGCCGGGCCCGGCCGTTCCGCCGTTCAACCGCTCAGTTCGACACGCGCTTGGCAGCCGCGCCGCCGACGCAGCGGTCGTCGCGATACAGCGCCCATTCGTCGCATACGCGGCCGTCCTTGAACACGCACATCCCGACCTGCCCGCGTGGCAGGCTGCGGATCACGTGACGGCCGCCGAGTTTCTCGCAGTTGACCGACGCGGGATTGGCGAGCGCGGCCTGCGACGACGACGGTTGCTGACCGGGGGGAAGCGGCTGCGCGAACGCGCCGGGCGCAGCGAGCGCCAGCGCACAGATGACGACCAGACGGACGGACATTGCACGCTCCTCGATTTCGTTCTCGGAACGGTCAGCATAGCGGGGAATCGGCAACCGGTGTGTGCGGCCGTCTCGCGCGCCGGCACTGTCGCGCCGGAGCAACTTCGACACCGGACGCGCTTGCTTTCCGGCCGCGAACATACGCAGTGCCGACGCGTTACGCAGCGCCGACGAGCCGGTAGCCGACGCCCGTCTCGGTCACGATGTGCTCCGGCTGCGCGGGATCGCGTTCGAGCTTCTGACGCAGATGCGCCATGTAGATGCGCAGATAGTGATGGCTCTCGACGTGCGACGGCCCCCATACGTCGCGCAGCAGCTGGCGGTGCGTGAGCACGCGCCCCGCGTGCCGCACGAGCGTCGCGAGCAGCCGGTATTCGAGCGGCGTCAGGTGCACGATCTCGCCGTCGCGCCAGACCTGGCGCAGCGCGAGATCGACAGTCACGGTGCCGAAGCTCACCTTCGGCGACTCGCTCGCGCCGCCCTGGTTGCGCCGGCGCAGTTGCGCGCGCATCCGTGCACGCAACTCGGACACGCCGAACGGCTTGGTCAGGTAGTCGTCGGCGCCCGCGTCGAGCGCGGCAACCTTCTCCTCTTCCTGCGTGCGCGCGGACAGCACGATCACCGGCACCTCGGACCAGCCGCGCAACTCGCGGATCACGTCGAGGCCGTCGGTATCGGGCAGGCCGAGGTCGACGATCACCAGGTCGGGCTTGCGCGTCGCCGCGTCGATCAGCCCCTGCTTGCCCGTCTCCGCCTCGAATACGGCGATGTCCTCCTCTTCGAGCGCGGCGCGCACGAAGCGGCGGATCTGTTTTTCGTCCTCGATCAGGACGACGGTCAGGCTCGGTTCACTCATGGTCTGGCAATGGCTCGGATGGGGACGATGCGCCGGGTGCGTCGATATCGTCTTCGGGTACGGCGGGCACGGCCGGCGGCGTATCGACCGGCAGCGTGAACCAGAAGCGCGCCCCCGTCACGCGGCCGTCGGGCCCGGTACGGTTGAGTGCGCCGATTCTACCGCCGTGCGCCTCGACGATCGCGCGGCAGATCGCGAGGCCGAGCCCGATGCCCGGCGTCGCCGACTCCTTCTCGCCGCGCGTGAACTTGTCGAAGATCCGCGTCTCCATCCCGGCCGGCAGGCCCGGGCCGTGATCGTCGACGTGCACGCGCACGTACGGTTGCCCGTCGTCGGTCACACACTCCGCGCCGATGTCGAGCGGCGCGCCCGACGGCGTGTACTTCGCCGCGTTCTCGAACAGGTTCGTGAAGAGCCGCTCCATCAGCACCGCGTCCATCCGCAACAGCGGCAGGTCGGCCGGCAGCGACACGCGCGCGGGATGGTGCGCGAGCACGCGCTTGCATGCGGCCAGCGCCGCGCCGACGGTTTCCTCGAGCAGCGACCACTGGCGCTTGAGCTGCAGGCTGCCGGCCTGCAGCCGCGCCATGTCGAGCAGGTTCGTGACGATGCCGGTCATGCGCAGCGCCTCGTCGTGGATCGCATCGACGAGCTCGCCTTCGCGCTGCGCGCTGCGCTCGGCCACAGCGTCGTCGGTCTGCGTGCGCGGCGCGGCCGCGCGCGCATTCGCGAGCATCGACGAGAAGCCGACGATCGTCGTGAGCGGCGTGCGCAGGTCGTGGGAAATCGCCGACAGCAGCGAGTTGCGCAGCCGCTCGGACTCCATGTTGACGAGCGCATCGCGCGCGATCTCGACGTAGTGCACGCGCTCCAGCGCGAGCGCGATCTGCGCGGCGAACGCGTCGAGCATCCGCTGCTGCTCGGGCACCTCGAGTTCGCGCGGCTCGCGCGACGCCACCGCGAGCACGCCGCGCGTGCGCATCGGCGCCTTCAGCGGCAAGTACAGCGCGGCGGTCGCGGGCAGCGTGTCGGTCCCGCGGCCGGCCGCCTTCTGCTGGTCGTACACCCACTGGCCGACGTCGCTGTCGAGTTCCGCGCCCGTCAGCGTGACGGCCGCATCGGGATCCTCGATCTTCTGCCGGACCTGGTCCGCGCTGTCGGGCAGCAGGAACGCGACGCGCGCGCGGAACACCTCGCCGACGTGGCGGCTGCCGATCTCGACGATCTGCTCGGTCGTCAGCGCTGCGCCCAGTTCGCGCGCCATTGCATAGATCGCACCGGTGCGGCGTTCGCGGCGCTGTGCGACGCTCGCCTGGCGCGTGAGCGTCGACGTCAGGTGGCTGATCACGAGCGACGTCAGCAGCATCCCGAAGAAGGTCAGCAGGTATTGCGTATCGCTGACCGAGAACGACATGCGCGGCGGCACGAAGAAGAAGTCGAACGCGGCGACCGACAGGAACGACTGCAGCACGCCCGGGCCGCGCCCGAGCCGCACGGCCGAGAACACGACGCCGAGCAGGTACAGCATCACGAGGTTCGTGAGGTCGAGCCGCTCGGACACGATGCTCGCAATGACGGTGATCGCCGCGCAGATCGCGGCCGCGTACGCGTAGTGCCGCGGCGGCGAGCGGTGCGTGCCGAACTGCGCGAACGCATTGCGCCAGTCGCGCACGCGCGGGTCGAGCGGCGCCGCGCGCGCGTCGTCGCTCGCCGACGCGCGGATCAGCATCAGATCGACGTCGCCCGCGCGTTCGGCCAGCTTCTCGCCGAACGGCCGCATGAAGCGGCGCGCGAGCCCGACCTTCGGCGAGCCGCCCGCGACGACCTTCGACACGTTGCGCACCTTCGCATAGCCGATCAGCGCGGCGACCGCATCGTCGCCGGCAAGCGTGGCCGTCTCCGCGCCGAGCTCGGCCGCGAGCTTCAGCGCATCGAGCGTGCGCTGCCGCTGCGCGTCGGGCAGCCGCTGCAGCCGCGGCGTCTCGACGTACACGGCGATCCAGTCGGCCTTCACGCTCGCGGCGAGCCGTGCGGCCGCGCGCACGAGCGTCGGCGCCTCGGGGCCTGGCCCGACGCACACGAGCAGCCGCTCGCGCGCCTGCCAGATGCGCTGGATCGAGCGATCCGCGCGGTACTCGCGCATCTGCGCGTCGACACGATCGGCCGTGCGCCGCAACGCCAGTTCGCGCAGCGCGATCAGGTTGCCCTTGCGGAAGAAGTTGCGCACCGCGCGTTCGGCCTGCTGCGCGAGATAGACCTTGCCGTCGCGCATCCGCTCGAGCAGTTCCTCGGCCGGCAGGTCGACCAGCGTGACCTCGTCGGCCGCGTCGAACACGCGGTCGGGCACGGTCTCCCACACGCGGATGCCGGTGATCGCGCCGACCACGTCGTTCAGGCTTTCAAGGTGCTGGACATTGACGGTCGTGTACACGTCGATGCCCGCGTCGAGCAGTTCGTAGACGTCCTGCCAGCGCTTCAGGTGCCGCGCGCCCTGCACGTTCGAATGCGCGAGTTCGTCGACGAGGATCAATTGCGGCGCACGCGCGAGCGCGCCATCGAGATCGAACTCGGCGAGCGAGCGGCCGCGATAGTCGATGCGCGCGAGCGGCAGCACGTCCAGCCCGTCGAGCAGCGCGGCGGTTTCGCTGCGGCCGTGGGTCTCGACGATGCCGACGACGACGTCGACGCCGTCCTGCAGGCGCTGGCGCGCGGCCTGCAGCATCGCGTAGGTCTTGCCGACGCCGGCGGACGCGCCGAAGAAGATCTTGAGCTGGCCGCGCCGCTGCTTTTCTTCGTCGCGCTGCAGCTTGTCGAGGAGTTGGTCTGGGTCGGGGCGGTTCATGCGTCGGGAAGGCAAAGCGCCGGGTTACGCGCGAGTACAGGCATTGTTGTTCCAAATCGCCACAAAGGCAAAGACGGCGCAAGCGCCGTCGGTCACCAATCGGGGCCGGCGCGCAGCAAGCCGCGCCGGGCTGCCCCGGCGTTCAGTGCGCAGCCTGCGCCGCGTCGAGCGCGAGGTTCAGCTTGAGCACGTTCACGCGCGGCTCGCCGAGCACGCCGAACTGGCGGCCCGTCGTGTTCGCGGCGACGAGCTGCGCGACCGCGTCCGGCGTCAGGTTGCGCGCCTTCGCGACGCGCTCGACCTGGTACGCGGCGGCAGCCGGCGTGATCTCCGGATCGAGACCGCTGGCGGACGCCGTCACGAGGTCGACCGGCACCGGCTTCGACAGGTCGGTGCCGGCGTCGCGCAGCGCGGCGATGCGCCCCTTCACCTGGTCGGCGAGCGACGGGTTCAGCGGGCCGAGGTTCGAGCCGCCCGAGCCGGCCGCGTTGTACGGCATCGGCGACGTGGCCGACAGCCGGCCCCAGAAATACTTCGGCGCATCGAACGACTGGCCGATCAGCGCGGAGCCGACCACCTTGCCGTCCTGCTCGATCAGGCTGCCGTTGGCCCGCGACGGAAACACGGTCTGGCCGATCACGGTCATCACGGCCGGGTAGGCGAGCCCCGTCACGGCGGTCAGTACGACAAAGATCACGACGAGCGGGCGAATCAACGTTTTCATGATGGGTCTTCCTTCAAATGCCGCGCATCAGGCCCAGCCGAGCGCGGCGAGCGTCATGTCGATCAGCTTGATGAACGGGAACGGCAGCAGCACGCCGCCGAGGCCGTACACCAGCAGGTTGCGGCGCAGCAGCGACGCCGCGCCGAGCGGCCGGTACGTGACGCCCTTCAGCGCGAGCGGGATCAGCGCGACGATGATCAATGCGTTGAAGATCACCGCCGACAGGATCGCCGACGCCGGCGACGTCAGATGCATGATGTCGAGCACGCGCAGTTGCGGGTACGTCGTCACGAACGCGGCCGGGATGATCGCGAAGTACTTCGCGATGTCGTTCGCGATCGAGAAGGTCGTCAGCGAGCCGCGCGTCATCAGCATCTGCTTGCCGATCTCGACGATCTCGATCAGCTTGGTCGGATTCGAATCGAGGTCGACCATGTTGCCGGCTTCCTTCGCCGCCTGCGTGCCGGTGTTCATCGCCACCGCCACGTCGGCCTGCGCGAGCGCCGGCGCGTCGTTGGTGCCGTCGCCCGTCATCGCGACGAGCCGGCCGGCCGCCTGGTGCTCGCGGATCGTCGCGAGCTTGGTTTCCGGCGTCGCTTCCGCGAGGAAGTCGTCGACGCCCGCTTCCGCCGCGATCGCCGCGGCCGTCAACCGGTTGTCGCCCGTCACCATCACGGTCTTGATGCCCATCTTGCGCAGTTCCGCGAAGCGCTCCTTGATGCCGCCCTTCACGATGTCCTTCAGCTCGATCACGCCGAGCACGCGTGCCGCGCCGTCATGCAGGTCGGCCACGACGAGCGGCGTGCTGCCGCGGCGCGCGACGTCGTCGACCGCGCGACGCACCTCTTCCGGGAAGCGGCTGCCGTGCGTCTCGACGTAGCGGCGGATCGCATCGGCTGCGCCCTTGCGGATCTCGCGCCCTGGAAGATCGACGCCGCTCATCCGCGTCTGCGCGGAGAAGCCGAGGAACGTCGCATGCAGTTGCGCCATGTCGCGCTGGCGGATGTTGAAACGTTCCTTGGCCAGCACCACGATGCTGCGACCTTCCGGCGTTTCGTCGGCGAGCGACGACAGTTGCGCGGCATCGGCCAATGCCTCCTCGGTCACGCCCGGCGCGGGCACGAACGTCGATGCCTGGCGGTTGCCGAGCGTGATCGTGCCGGTCTTGTCGAGCAGCAGCACGTCGACGTCGCCTGCCGCTTCCACCGCGCGGCCCGACGTCGCGATCACGTTCGCCTGCATCATCCGGCTCATCCCCGCCACGCCGATCGCCGACAGCAACCCGCCGATCGTCGTCGGGATCAGGCACACCAGCAGCGCGACGAGCGCGGTGATCGTCACCACGTGGCCGGCCTTCATCGCCTCCACCGAGAACATCGAGAACGGCAGCAGCGTCGCGGTCGCGAGCAGCATCACGATCGTCAGCGCGACCAGCAGGATCGTCAGTGCGATTTCGTTCGGCGTCTTCTTGCGCTTCGCGCCTTCGACCATCGCGATCATCCGGTCGAGAAACGCTTCGCCCGGATTGACCGCCACCCGCACGACAATCCAGTCGGACAGCACGCGCGTGCCGCCCGTCACCGACGAGAAGTCGCCGCCCGATTCGCGGATCACCGGCGCGGATTCGCCGGTGATCGCCGACTCGTCGACCGACGCGACGCCGTCGACGACTTCGCCGTCGGCCGGGATCACGTCGCCGGCCTCGACCAGCACGACGTCGCCGCGGCGCAGGTCGGACGCGGTCATGACGCGGATCGGCGACTTCGGATGCGGCTCGTTGAGCTTCTTCGCCATCACGTCCTTCTTCGCGCTGCGCAGCGATGCGGCCTGCGCCTTCGAGCGCCCTTCCGCGAGCGCTTCGGCGAAGTTAGCGAACAGCACCGTGAACCACAGCCACAGCGCGATCGCAAGGATGAAGCCCGCGGGTGCCTCGGCCTGGCCGACGAGCGCCGCGATCCACAGGATCGTGGTGAGGATGCTGCCGACGTACACGCAGAACATCACCGGGTTGCGGAACTGCGTGCGCGGCGTGAGTTTCTTGAACGAGTCCACGATCGCCGGACGCAGCAGCGCCGGATCGAACATGGACCGTGTTGCGGAATGTTGAGTCATTGCGATCTCTTCAATCTCTTCAGTCTTTTCAAGGTGTCGCCATGCGGGCGCGCGTTCACGCGCCCAGCCACATCATCAGATGCTCGACGCCGGGGCCGAGCGCGAGCGCCGGCACATAGGTCAGCGCGCCCACCAGCATCACGGTGCCGAGCAGCAGCACGACGAACAGCGGGCCGTGCGTGGGCAGCGTGCCGCTCGTCACGGCGATGCGTTTCTTCGCGGCGAGCGAGCCGGCGATCGCCAGCACCGGCACGATCGTGCCGAAGCGGCCGAACCACATCGCGATCGCGGTCATCCAGTTGTAGAACGGCGTGCCGACCGTCAGGCCCGCAAACGCGCTGCCGTTGTTGTTCGCGGCCGAGCTGAACGCGTACAGGATTTCCGAGAAGCCGTGCGGGCCCGGGTTCGCGATGCCGGCCTTGCCCGCATCGGCAAGTACCGCGATCGACGTGCCGACCAGCACGAGCAGCGGCGTGAGCAGCACGACGATCGACACCATCTTCATCTCGTACGACTCGATCTTCTTGCCGACGTATTCCGGCGTACGGCCGATCATCAGGCCCGCCACGAACACCGCCAGCAACGCGAACACGAGCATCCCGTAGAGCCCGGAGCCGACGCCGCCATAGATCACCTCGCCGAGCTGCATCAGCAGCATCGGCACGAGACCGCCGAGCGGCGTCAGCGAATCGTGCATCGTGTCGACCGCACCGCACGACGCGGCCGTGGTCGCCACTGTGAAGATGCCGGTCTGCGCGATCCCGAAGCGCGTTTCCTTGCCTTCCATGTTGCCGCCCGGTTGCAGCGCGCTCGCCGACTGGTCGACGTGCAGCGCGGCGAACGTCGGGTTGCCGGCCTGCTCGGCGCTCACCTCGACGCCGATCGCGACCGCGAACGCGACCGTCATCGCCGCGAGCACCGCGACGCCCTGCCGGCGGTCGCCGATCATGCGGCCGAACACCAGGCACAGCGCGGCCGGGATGATCAGGATCGCGAAGATCTGGATGAAGTTCGAGAACGGCGTCGGGTTCTCGTACGGATGCGCGGAGTTCGCGTTGAAGAAGCCGCCACCGTTGGTACCGAGCATCTTGATCGCTTCCTGGGATGCCACCGGACCCATCGCGAGCGTCTGCTTCGTGAGCGGCGTCGGCACCGTCACCGGGTTGCCCTTGTCGTCCTTCACCGGGTTGCCCTGCGCGTCGAGCTTCGGCGCCGCGTAGGTGCTCGTCTGCAGCACCGGCACATCCTGGTACGCCTTCATGTTCTGGATCACGCCCTGGCTCATCAGCAGCGCAGCGATCACCACCGCCATCGGCACGAGCACGTACATCGTGACGCGCGTGAGGTCGACCCAGAAGTTGCCGATCGTCTGCGCGGTGTGACGCGCAAAGCCGCGAATCAGCGCGATCACGACGACGATGCCGGTGGCCGCCGACAGGAAGTTCTGCACGGTCAGGCCGAGCATCTGCGTCAGGTAGCTGACCGTCTGTTCGGGCGTGTAGTCCTGCCAGTTCGTGTTGGTGACGAAGCTCACCGCCGTGTTGAACGCGCCGTCGGCCGTCATCGCGCCGAATTGCTGCGGATTGCCCGGCAGCAGGCCCTGCAGCCGCAGCAGGCCGTAAAGGAACAGCGCGCCGAGCGCGTTGAACGCGATCGTTGCGATCGCGTACTGCCTCCAGTTCATTTCGGTGCCGGCATCGACACCGGCGATGCGGTACAGCGCGCGCTCGAGCGGGCCGAACACGCGCACCACGCGCGAGCTGCCGTCCATCACGTTCGTCAGGTAGCGCGCGCACGGCACGGCTGCCGCGAGCAGCACGACGATGAACAGCAGCGTCTGCAACAGATTGTTCGCGTTCATTCGATGTCCTCCGCGCGCAGTAGCGCAAAGACGAGATACGCGAACAGCAGGGCCGTCGAGGCACCCGCCAGCCAAAGCATCCAGGTCATGCGCGTCCCCCGCGGCCGTATTGCGAAAGCTTCTCGCAACCGGCAAGCAAACCGAGGATCAGCGCGGTGAATAGCACCAGTGCGCCGATGAAAACCCCATCCATTTTTGTGTTCTCCGTCGTCGAAATCAGACGACTAGAACCTTATGGGAACGCGCGTAAAGGACGGGTCAAAGGTGCTCGGGCGGATATAAAAAACGTGTAAACGCGTGAAGCGGGGGGAACAGCGGACGGGGCGTCGGGCGGGACAGGAGACAGGACGGACGGCACGCCGGTGCCGCCCGGGGCGTGCCGGCGTGAGGCCGGCACGAAGGGATGCGTCAGGGAACCAAAATCGTCGAGCCAGTCGTCTTGCGTGACTCGAGATCGGCGTGCGCGCGGGCGACTTCCGCGAGCGGATAACGCTGGTTGATGCTCGTCTTCACCTTGCCCGACAGGATCACGTCGAACAGCTCGGCGGCCGCGGCTTCGAGATCGGCGCGCTTCGCGATGTACGAGAACAGCGTCGGGCGCGTGAAAAACAGCGAGCCGCGCGACGAGAATTCCTTCGAGTCGATCGCCGGCAGCGGGCCCGACGCATTGCCGAAGCTCACGAAGTAGCCGAGCGGCGCGAGGCAGTCGAGCGAACCGATGTACGTGTCCTTGCCGATCGAATCGTAGACGACCGGCACGCCCGCGCCGTTCGTGATCTCCTTCACGCGCTGCGTGAAGTTCTCGCGCGTATAGACGATCGGATGATCGCAGCCGTGCGCCTTGGCGAGCGCGGCCTTCTCGTCGGAGCCGACCGTCCCGATCACGGTCGCGCCGAGCGCCTTCGCCCACTGGCATACGAGCAGGCCGACGCCGCCGGCCGCCGCGTGGATCAGGATCGTGTCGCCGGCCTTCACCGGGTACGTACGGCGCAACAGGTAGTGCGCAGTCAGGCCCTGCAGCATCACCGATGCCGCGTCGTCGTAGCTGATTCCGTCCGGCAGCTTCACGAGCCGCTCGGCCGGCATCACGCGCTCCTGCGCATAGGCGCCCGGCGGCTGCCCGACGTAGGCGACGCGATCGCCCGCCTTCAGCGTGCTCACGCCTGCGCCGACGGCCGTCACCTCACCCGCCGCTTCCATCCCGAGGCCGCCGGGCAGTGGTTGCGGATAAAGGCCCGTGCGGAAATACACGTCGATGTAGTTGAGCCCGACCGCGTGCTGCCGGATGCGGACTTCGCCCGCCTTCGGCTCGCCGACCTCGACATCGACCCACTTCATCACGTCGGGGCCGCCCGGCTGGTCGTATCGGATTGCTTTCGGCATCGTTTCGCTCCTTGTCTGTCTGGAAATCGGGTTCGGCAAACGCGTCGATGCCGCTCAAAAGCGATGCATGCAGACGCGGGGCTCAGCGCGTGATTCTCGCGCGTCGCGCATGGTCATGCAGCGCGTCGTCGAAATCCCTTCACGTCCGTAGGGTTTTCGCGGAAGACGGATGGCACGACGTCCAGCTGGTCGCCGTTATTGGTGCATGGCGCACATGCCAAGCGCAACACTCTGTCATCTTCAAGTCACGACCTGCAGGATGGATGAAATGGCCGCCGGGCAAGCGACGGCAAAGCGCTGTCGCCTGGCGGACCCGTGTGCCGTGCCTCGCAGTGGCGCATCGAAGGAAATTGAAGGGAAGACGGCCGTGCTATTTTGCTTTTCGCCGAATCCACGAGCCCCATGCCATGAACGTCTTTGTCATCCGAAGTGTGTTTGTTTTCGCGTCGTTGTCGGCAAGCATCGGCATCGCACACGGCGCCGCGCTACCGCGTGTCGACGGCATCCGACTACTCAACGGTATGAGTCGCGCCGACAACACGCCGTACGCCGACGCCGAGCGTCACGCCATGACCGGTTATCTGGCCGGCGTGGCCGATACCTCCGAAGGCAAGGACTGGTGCGACAACGGGCGCGTCAAACCGGGAGAAATCGATTCCGAAGTACTCAGCGATCTCCGGAAGCTGCCGAACGTTGCGTTGCGGGCAAACGCAGCAGGACTGGTCACCCGCATCCTGCGACAAAAATATCCTTGCCGTTGATCGGAGAACATTTGTTTGAAACCACACTTTTCTTTGCTGAGCAGCCACTACCCGAACAACAGAACCGTTTCGCGGGAAGCGCTTTACGAAGCGCTGGGCTGACAGGACCTGATCTCCAATCCGTCGTATGCCAATACCTGCGCCATCCGGGTCAGCCTGGCGCTCGTCAGGAGCGGCATGACATTGCGTGGCGGGCTCGTGATTCAGAAAGGTCCGCACCGGGGTCGGCGCATTGAAGCCGGACAAGCCAGACTGGCCAGAATACTGGCAGAGCCGGCGTATTTCGGCAAAGCCGAAGTGTTCCGGCGGGACGACGCGGCAGCCGGCATTGCCGGCAGAAAAGGCGTAGCGGCGTTCCGGAATATCCCAGGCTACATGAACGGCCGTGGCGGCCACATCGACCTGATTGACTGTGCACGCGCCCTCTGCAGCTCGGATTGCTACTGGACGGCATCGACCGTGTGGTTCTGGCCGCTACGATGACCACCGGTCCCCGATCTCGCCCGTCGCAACCGGCACCCATATCGACACACCGCCCCCTTAATGCTCGGCGTCACCTGTCGCATCCTCCACGCGGCAGATGAGGTCGAGTGGGCGCGCTCATCCGTGGTCGGCGCCCTAGCAAACGTCCTGCATGTTCCGCGCCAGATCGTCGAGCAGCATCCGCGCGGTCGCCACGTTGGTCGCCACCGGCACGTCGTGCACGTCGCATGCGCGCACCAGCGCGGTGATGTCAGGATCGTGCGGCTGCGCGGTCATCGGGTCGCGCAGGAACACGACGATGTCGATGCGGCCGTCGGCCAGCTCCGCACCGATCTGCAGGTCGCCGCCGAGCGGCCCCGACAGCTTGCGCTCGACCTCGAGCCCGTGCGCGGCGGCGATGCGCCCGCCGGTCGTGCCCGTCGCGACCAGCCGGCATTGCGCGAGCGTCGTGCGGAACTGGCCTGCGAGTGCGACGATCTCGTCCTTCTTCGCGTCGTGCGCAATCAATGCGATGCGGGGTTTGCTCATCTCCGGTTCCTTCGTGTGTCGATTGTTGTCGTGGGGTGAATGGCGGACGCGCGCGTCAGAACGTGCCCGGATACGCGCCGCCGTCGAGCAGCCAGTTCTGCCCGGTGATGTAGCCGGCATGCACGCTGCAGAGGAACGCGCACGCCGCGCCGAATTCGGCGCGCGTGCCGAGACGCCCGGCCGGGATCTCCTTCGCGCGCCGCGCGCGCATTTCGTCGACCGTCACGCCCTGCGCTTTCGCCGACGACGCAAGCGTCGTCGCGATCCGGTCGGTGTCGAACAGCCCCGGCAGCAGGTTGTTGATCGTCACGCCCTGCCCGGCCACCTTGCGCGACAGCCCGGCGACGAAGCCGGTCAGCCCCGAGCGCGCGCCGTTCGACAGCGCGAGCACGTCGATCGGCGCCTTCACGGCCGAACTCGTGATGTTGACGATCCGGCCGAAGCCGCGCCCGATCATCCCGTCGACGGTCGCGCGAATCAGCTCGATCGGCGTGAGCATGTTCGACTCGAGCGCGCGGATCCAGTCGTCGTGCGAGAAATCGCGAAAGTCGCCGGGCGGCGGGCCGCCGGCATTCGTCACGAGAATGTCGGGGTGCGGGCACGCGGCGAGCGCGGCCGCCCGCCCGTCCGGCGTCGTGATGTCGCACGCGACCGCGGTGACCGACACGTTCGACTCGGCGCGGATCTCCTCGGCGGTTTCCTCCAGCGTGTCGCGCGTGCGCGCGACGATCACGATATTCACGCCCTCGGCGGCCAGCGCTTCCGCGCAGCCGCGCCCGAGTCCCTTGCTCGCCGCGCACACGAGCGCGGTCTTTCCTTCGATGCCGAGATCCATCGTCGATTCCTTTATGGCGACGCGCGCCGGCGCGGCCCGGCCGTGCCGCCGGACGGGCGGCAACGGACATGCACGGCGCGCGGATTGTCGTGAGACGTCGATAATATCCGGATCGCGCGGCGCGCCTTGGTAAAATTGCCGCCATAAGCGACAGTCGGCCTTGCGCCCGCCGCCGCTCCCCGATCCCCTTTTGCCGTCAAGGCACCCCGTCATGAAACAGGACAGCCGTTTCCCGAATCTCTTCATCACCGATCACCCGCTGATCCAGCACAAGCTCACGCACATGCGCGACAAGGACACGTCGACGCGTACGTTCCGCGAGCTGCTGCGCGAGATCACGCTGCTGATGGGCTACGAGATCACCCGCAACCTGCCGATCACGACCAAACGGGTCGAAACCCCGCTGGTGGAAGTCGACGCGCCGGTGATCG
This sequence comes from Burkholderia sp. JKS000303, assembly GCF_002563755.1. Taxonomy (NCBI): domain Bacteria; kingdom Pseudomonadati; phylum Pseudomonadota; class Betaproteobacteria; order Burkholderiales; family Burkholderiaceae; genus Burkholderia; species Burkholderia sp. JKS000303. The sequence continues at coordinate 2,523,231 of NZ_PDBZ01000001.1, read as the reverse complement.
CAGGCAAGAAGCTCGCGATCGTGCCCGTGCTGCGTGCCGGCATCGGGATGTCGGACGGCCTGCTCGACCTGGTGCCGTCCGCGCGCGTCGGCCACATCGGCGTGTACCGCGCCGACGACCACCGCCCGGTCGAATACCTGGTGCGCCTGCCCGATCTCGAGGATCGCATCTTCATCCTGTGCGATCCGATGGTCGCGACCGGCTATTCGGCCGTGCACGCGGTCGACGTGCTCAAGCGCCGCAACGTGCCGGCCGCGAACATCATGTTCGTCGCGCTGGTCGCCGCGCCCGAAGGCGTGCAGGTGTTCCAGGACGCGCACCCGGACGTGAAGCTGTTCGTCGCATCGCTCGACTCGCACCTGAACGAGCACGCGTACATCGTGCCGGGCCTGGGCGACGCGGGCGACCGCCTGTTCGGCACCAAGAACTGACGTAACGGCACGGCCGGGCCGTACGGGCCCGGCACGCCGCGACGGCCGCCTGGCCGTTCGGCCATGCGCGGCGGCCCCGAAACGACGGTCGCCGCGTGATAAAATCTCGTTCTACTCGACACGCGCGGCCCCGCGGCATCACGCCCGCCAATACGGCCGCCGATTCAACGACACATTGGCACAATCGCCCGCGCAGCGCGCCCGGGCACGGAGAAAGGTATGGCTGGTCATTCGAAATGGGCCAACATCAAGCACAAGAAGGCAGCGGCTGACGCGAAACGCGGCAAGATCTGGACTCGCCTGATCAAGGAAATCCAGGTCGCGGCCCGCCTCGGTGGCGGCGACGCGAACTCGAACCCGCGCCTGCGCCTGGCCGTCGACAAGGCAGCCGACGCCAACATGCCGAAGGACAACGTCAAGCGCGCGATCGATCGCGGCGTCGGCGGCGCGGACGGCGCGAACTACGAAGAAATCCGTTACGAAGGCTACGGCATCAGCGGCGCGGCAATCATCGTCGACACGCTGACCGACAACCGCATCCGCACGGTCGCGGAAGTCCGTCACGCGTTCTCGAAGTTCGGCGGCAACATGGGCACCGACGGTTCGGTCGCGTTCATGTTCGATCACGTCGGCCAGTTCCTGTTCGCGCCCGGCACGTCGGAAGACGCGCTGATGGAAGCGGCGCTCGAAGCCGGTGCGGACGACGTCAGCACCAACGACGACGGCTCGATCGAAGTGCTGTGCGACTGGCAGGCGTTCTCGGCGGTGAAGGACGCGCTCGAAGCCGCGGGCTTCAAGGCCGAACTCGCCGAAGTGACGATGAAGCCGCAGAACGAAGTCGAATTCACCGGCGACGATGCGGCGAAGATGCAGAAGCTCCTGGACGCGCTCGAGAACCTCGACGACGTGCAGGAGGTGTATACGAACGCCGTCATCGTCGAGGAATGAGATGCCGGCCGCCGTGCGCCCGTCGCGGCGACGGCCTGACCGATTTCGCGGCCGGCGCGCCTGAGCGTGCCGGCCGCCCTGTTTTCTAGTCTGCGGGGAATCCCATGAAACTACTCGTCGTCGGTTCCGGCGGCCGCGAACATGCGCTGGCGTGGAAGCTCGCGCAGTCGCCGCGCGTCCAGATGGTCTACGTCGCGCCGGGCAATGGCGGCACGGCGCAGGACGAGCGTCTGAAGAACGTCGACATCACGTCGCTCGACGCGCTCGCCGATTTCGCGGAAAGCGAAGGCGTCGCATTCACGCTCGTCGGGCCGGAAGCGCCGCTCGCGGCCGGCATCGTCAACCTGTTCCGCGCCCGCGGCCTGAAAGTTTTCGGCCCGACCCGCGAAGCCGCGCAGCTCGAAAGCTCGAAGGATTTCGCGAAGGCGTTCATGAAGCGCCACGGCATTCCGACCGCCGACTACGAAACCTTCTCCGATGCGGCTGCGGCACACGCGTACATCGACGCGAAGGGTGCGCCGATCGTCGTGAAGGCCGACGGCCTCGCGGCCGGCAAGGGCGTCGTCGTCGCGACGACGCTGGAAGAGGCGCATGCCGCGGTCGACATGATGCTGTCGGGCAACAAGCTCGGCGACGCCGGCGCGCGGGTCGTGATCGAGGAATTCCTCGACGGCGAGGAAGCGAGCTTCATCGTGATGGTCGACGGCAAGCACGCGCTGGCGCTGGCTTCCAGCCAGGACCACAAGCGCCTGCTCGACGAGGATCGCGGCCCGAACACGGGCGGCATGGGCGCCTACTCGCCCGCGCCGATCGTCACGCCGCAGATGCACGCACGCGTGATGCGCGAAATCATCATGCCGACGGTGCGCGGGATGGAGAAGGACGGCATCCGCTTCACGGGCTTCCTCTATGCGGGCCTGATGATCGACAAGGAAGGCAATCCGCGCACGCTCGAGTTCAACTGCCGGATGGGCGACCCCGAGACGCAGCCGATCATGGCGCGCCTGAAGAGCGATTTCTCGAAGGTCGTCGAACAGGCGATCGCGGGCACGCTCGACACGGTCGAGCTCGACTGGGACCGCCGCACCGCGCTCGGCGTCGTGCTGGCCGCGCACGGCTATCCGGACGCGCCGCGCAAGGGCGACCGTATCAACGGGATCCCGGCCGAGACCGAACAGACCGTGACGTTCCATGCGGGCACGACGCTCGCCGAAGGCGACAAGCTGGTCACGTCGGGCGGCCGCGTGCTGTGCGTGGTCGGCCTCGCCGATTCGGTGCGCGAAGCGCAGCAGCATGCGTACGACACGATCAACCAGATCCATTTCGAAGGCATGCAGTACCGCCGCGACATCGGCTTTCGCGCACTGAACCGCAAGAGCGCCTGAGGCCCCGATCGCTGCCCTGACCGCCGCCCTGCCCGCGCAGGCGGCGGCCTCCTCTGCCGGGTTCGATAGAATGCCGGCAGATGCCTTTTTTACGGCCCCCGCTTCGCGCGGGGGTACCCAGTCCAGACATGACCGATTCGACCTACGACGTGGCACGCGTGCGCACGTACCTCCAGGGCCTGCAGACACGCATCGCCGACGCGCTCGGCGCGCTCGACGGCACGCCGCTCGCGACCGACGCGTGGCAACGCGGGCCCGAAGAGCGCCTGCGCGGCGGTGGCTGCACGCGGATTCTCGAAGGCGGGCGTGTGTTCGAGCGAGCGGGGATCGGCTTTTCCGACGTCGCGGGCGACGCGCTGCCGCCGTCGGCGAGCGCGGCACGCCCGCAGCTCGCGGGCCGCGGCTTCGAGGCGCTCGGCGTGTCGCTCGTGCTGCACCCGCGCAATCCGTACTGCCCGACCGTGCACATGAACGTGCGGATGCTGATCGCGACGAAGCCGGGCGAGGCGCCGATCTTCTGGTTCGGCGGCGGGATGGATCTGACACCGGTTTATCCGTTCGAGGACGACGCGCGGCATTTCCACCGGACCTGCAAGGACGCGCTCGATCCGTTCGGCGCCGAGCTCTACCCGCGTTTCAAGACGTGGTGCGACGAGTATTTCTTCCTGAAGCACCGCAACGAGACGCGCGGCATCGGCGGGATCTTCTTCGACGATTTTTCCGAGCCCGGTTTCGAACGCTCGTTTGAAATGATGCAAAGCGTCGGCGACGCGTTCCTGAACGCGTACCTGCCGATCGTCGAGCGCCGTGTCGCGCTGCCGTACGGCGAGCGCGAACGCGACTTCCAGGCTTACCGGCGCGGCCGCTACGTCGAATTCAACCTGGTGTTCGACCGCGGCACGCTGTTCGGCCTGCAAAGCGGCGGCCGGACCGAGTCGATCCTGATGTCGATGCCGCCGGTCGCGAACTGGCGCTACAACTGGCAACCCGAGCCGGGCTCGCCGGAAGCGCGCCTGACCGACTTCCTCGTGCCGCGCGACTGGGTCTGAGCCCACCCCGCACTGCCGCCTCAAGAACAGGACACGTTTTTCTGGACACCACCGCCCGCCCCGCCCCGCAACCGCGCCCGCTGCCACATCGCATCGGTCTGCTGGGCGGCACGTTCGACCCGATCCACGACGGCCACCTTGCACTCGCGCGCCGTTTCGCCGACGTGCTCGGCCTGACCGAGCTCGCGCTGCTGCCCGCCGGGCAGCCGTACCAGAAGCGCGACGTGTCGGCCGCCGAGCATCGGCTCGCGATGACGCGCGCCGCTGCCGGGGCGCTGACCCTGCCGGGCGTGACGGTCACCGTCGCGACCGACGAGATCGAGCACGAGGGCCCGACCTATACGGTCGAGACGCTCGCGCGCTGGCGCGAGCGCATCGGCCCCGACGCGTCGCTGTCGCTGCTGATCGGCGCGGACCAGCTGGTCCGCCTCGACACGTGGCGCGACTGGCGCAAGCTGTTCGACTACGCGCACATCTGCGCGTCGACGCGCCCGGGCTTCGAGCTCGACGCGGCGCCGCCCGATGTCGCGCAAGAAATCGCGCGGCGGCAGGCCGGCGCCGACGTGCTGCAAGCCACGCCGAGCGGCCATCTGCTGATCGACAGGACGCTGGCGTTCGATATCGCCGCAACCGACATCCGTGCGCACCTGCGCGAATGCATCGCGCGTCATGCGCAAATGCCCGATGCGTCGGCCGAGCATGTGCCGGCCGCCGTCTGGGCCTATATTCTTCAACATCGTCTCTACCATTCCTGATTCCATGGATATTCGCAAACTGCAGCGCGTGATCGTCGACGCACTCGAAGACATCAAGGCGCAAGACATCAAGGTGTTCAACACCAGCCACCTGACCGAACTGTTCGACCGCGTGATCGTCGCGTCGGGCACGTCGAACCGCCAGACCAAGGCGCTCGCCTCGAGCGTGCGCGACAAGGTCAAGGAAGCCGGCGGCGACATCGTCAGCTCCGAGGGCGAAGACACCGGCGAATGGGTGCTGGTCGACTGCGGCGACGCGGTCGTGCACATCCTGCAGCCGGCCCTGCGCCAGTACTACAACCTCGAGGAAATCTGGGGCGACAAACCCGTGCGGATGAAGCTCGGCGGCGGCAAGGCCCCGAACGGCTTCGCGACGGCCAGCGAGGACGAGGACGACGAGGAAGCCGCGCCCGCACGCCCGGCGCGCAAGACGGCGGCCCGCCGCCGCTGACGCGTCGCGACGTCCCGATGAAGCTTTTCATCCTCGCGGTCGGCCACAAGATGCCGAGCTGGATCGCATCCGGCTTCGACGAATACACAAAGCGGATGCCGCCCGAGCTGCGCATCGAGTTGCGCGAAATCAAGCCCGAGCTGCGTTCGGGCGGCCGTAGCGCGGAAAGCGTGATGGCCGCCGAGCGGCAGAAGATCGAGGCCGCGCTGCCGAAGGGCGCGCGCATCGTCGCGCTCGACGAGCATGGCCGCGACTGGACCACGATGCAGCTCGCGCAGGCGCTGCCCGGCTGGCAGCAGGACGGCCGCGACGTCGCGTTCGTGATCGGCGGCGCCGACGGGCTCGATCCGGAACTCAAGGCGCGTGCCGACCTGCTGCTGCGCATCTCGAGCATGACGCTGCCGCACGGGATGGTGCGCGTGTTGCTCGCCGAACAGCTTTACCGGGCGTGGAGCATCACGCAGAATCACCCTTATCACCGCGCATGACGCGTCGTCCTCGGGACGCGCGCCGCGCGCGCTCAACGAGATAACGACACCATGCCGTCCAGCACGCCCTCCCAGCTTTTTCCGACCCTTTACCTTGCTTCGCAAAGCCCGCGCCGCCAGGAGCTGCTGCAACAGATCGGCGTGCGCTTCGAACTGCTGCTGCCGCGCCCCGACGAAGACGCCGAAGCGCTCGAAACCGAACTGCCCGGCGAAGCCGCCGATGCGTACGTGCAGCGCGTGACCGTCGCGAAGGCGGAAGCCGCGCGTGCGCGGCTCGTCGCGAGCGGCAAGCCTGCCGCGCCCGTGCTGGTGGCGGACACCACCGTGACGATCGACGGCGCGATCCTCGGCAAGCCGGCGGACGCCGACGACGCGCTCGCGATGCTGACCCGGCTCGCCGGTCGCGACCACCAGGTGCTGACCGCCGTCGCCGTGATCGGCGCCGACGGCGCACTGCTGCCGCCCGCGCTGTCGCGCTCGTCGGTACGCTTCGCCGCCGCGCCGCGCGACGCATTCGAGCGTTACGTCGAAACCCGCGAGCCGTTCGGCAAGGCGGGCGCGTACGCGATCCAGGGGCGCGCGGCCGAATTCATCGAGCGAATCGATGGTTCCCATTCGGGTATCATGGGTCTGCCCCTTTTTGAGACTGCCGCGTTGCTGCGCACCGCACGCGTCGCCTTCTGAATCGCACCATGAACGAAGAAATCCTGATCAACCTCACGCCGCAGGAAACGCGCGTCGCACTCGTGCAGCAAGGTGCGGTGCAGGAGCTTCACGTCGAGCGCACGCTGTCGCGCGGACGGGTCGGCAACATCTATCTCGGCAAGGTCGTGCGCGTGCTGCCCGGCATGCAGTCGGCGTTCATCGACATCGGCCTCGAGCGCGCGGCGTTCCTGCACGTCGCCGACATCTGGCATCCGCGCCTCGCGGGCGAGCCGCAGTCGGGCGCTCAGCACCAGCCGATCGAGAAAACCGTGTTCGAAGGCCAGACGCTGATGGTCCAGGTGATCAAGGACCCGATCGGCACGAAGGGCGCGCGGCTGTCGACGCAAGTCAGCATCGCGGGCCGCACGCTCGTCTACCTGCCGCAGGAGCCGCACATCGGCATCTCGCAGAAAATCGAGAGCGAGGCCGAGCGCGAGGCCGTGCGCGCGCGCCTGACCGCCGTGATCCCGCCGGACGAGAAAGGCGGCTACATCGTGCGCACGATCGCCGAGGACGCAACCTCCGACGAACTGGCCGGCGACGTCACCTACCTGCGCAAGACCTGGGCGACGATCGTCGCGCAGGCGCAGCGGCTGCCGGCAACGAGCCTGCTGTACCAGGATCTCGACCTCGCGCAGCGCGTGCTGCGCGATTTCGCGAACGACGACACGACGCGCATCCAGGTCGACTCGCGCGAGACGTACCAGCGCCTGTCGGAATTCGCGGGCGAGTTCACGCCGGCCGTGAGCCCGAAGCTGCATCACTACACCGGCGAGCGGCCGCTGTTCGACCTGTACAACATCGAGACGGAGATCCAGCGCGCGCTGTCGCGCCGCGTCGACCTGAAGTCGGGCGGCTACCTGATGATCGACCAGACCGAAGCGATGACCACCATCGACGTGAACACCGGCGGCTACGTCGGTGCGCGCAACTTCGACGACACGATCTTCAAGACCAACCTCGAGGCCGCGCATACGATCGCGCGGCAGCTGCGGCTGCGCAACCTCGGCGGGATCATCATCATCGACTTCATCGACATGGAGAACGCCGAGCATCGCGACGCGGTGCTGTCCGAGCTGAAGAAGGCGCTGTCGCGCGACCGAACGCGCGTGACGGTCAACACCTTCTCGCAGCTCGGGCTCGTCGAGATGACGCGCAAGCGCACGCGCGAATCGCTCGCGCATGTGCTGTGCGAGCCGTGCCCGACCTGCCAGGGCAAGGGCCAGGTGAAGACGTCGCGCACGGTGTGCTACGACATCCTGCGCGAGATCCTGCGCGAGTCGCGCCAGTTCAACCCGCGCGAATTCCGCGTGATCGCCGCGCAGCAGGTGATCGACCTGTTCCTCGACGAGGAATCGCAACATCTCGCGATGCTGATCGACTTCATCGGCAAGCCGGTGTCGCTGCAGGTCGAGTCGAACCTGAGCCAGGAACAGTACGACATCGTGCTGATGTAACGCTTCGTTCGACCGCGGTTGCGCGAATGCCGTCGCATGCGGCGGGAATGTCGCGCAACCGGCACGCATCGGCGAACGGCGATAACGGCCTATTCCCGATGCGCATCGCGTCCGCCAGCATGCCGAGGGTGAGCGGCACACGCAGCTTGCGGTGACGCCCGGAAAACAACCCGACGAACATCGCCCCCTCTCCTGCCCCGCGAAACCGACGTCGCGCTCGGACGGAAAGCCCCCCGATGGCCGCCGACCTCGGCAAAGCCGAAGCCGCTCGCCATCCCTGTATCATTCGGTCATACGTGCAATCAGCCGCCGGGCCAAGCCGCACCGCGAAACGCATATCGCGACGGCGCAATGCTCGATCCTTTCGCTGCAGACGCCAGGCCGCGCGGCACGTCGAGATAGCGCCCGCGCCAGTCGCGTCGCTATCCTTTCCCACCTCTCACTCATCAATACCATGAGCCAACGCCACAACCGCCGCCAGCGCAAGAAACTCCACATCGCCGAATTCCAGGAACTCGCGTTCAACGCGACCGCGCAATACCGCAACGAGCTGTCCGACCTCGAGCGCGGCCAACTGATCGACTCGTTCATCGATTTCGTCGAAGCGAACGGGCTGCTGACCGTCGCGTCCGCGGACGAAGGGATCGGCGCGTACGTGATCTCCGGCGCGCCGCGCGGCACGACGACCGACGCCGACCGCGAAAGCGTGCGTGCATGGCTCGCCGCACGCCCCGAGCTGACCGACGTCCAGGTCAGCGAATTCACCGACGCGTGGTATCCGGACGCCTGAGCGCCCGGCTTCCTCGCCTCCCGAGCAGTACTCGCGCCGGCCCGCCACGATGGCGGGCCGCGCCGCATCTCCCGCCTGCACGCCTCCCCCTTCCGCCCCGTCCCCGGACACCCGCGCGCACCGCGCCGCCCATACGATTCGCATCGCGTCGACCGGGATTACCCCGAGTTCGGTAGTGAATCGGACGCTTACTTCAATTTAACGATCATTGAAAGAAGTCTCCCGCCGACACGCCTACTCTGATCACAAGGAATCCGGTGATTACGGCACGATCCGCAAGCAAGGCGAAAGAATGCAAATCGCTCGCCCTGCAGGCAATCCGGGTTCCGAGACAGGCGAAAACGCGACACGGCGACAGGTCAATCAGGGAGACAACAACGATGCGCCCGACGCTTCCCTTCCGCGGCAACGACATACCGGCGCACACGAAGGCCGCCTGATCCACTCCAGAACAGAGACGAGGACGACATGAACACGCCCATCAATCAAGCAGGACTCCGAATGATCATGATCGCGGCCGGCGCCGCGGCGCTGATGTCGCTGTCCGCCTGCGGCGGCTCCGGCACGCTGAGCCAGGGCACCGGCGGCTCCGGATCCGGCTCGGGAGACACGACGGCATCGACCGGCGGCACCGGCAGCGGTTCCGGCGGCACGTCGGCCAACGGCGTCGGCCAGACGGCCGATGCGTCGAGCAACATCGTGACGGCCACGGGCGGCGCCGTCTCGGGCGTCGGCACGACGATCGCGGCCCAGTCGCTGCCCGGCACGAATGCAGCGACGACGCAGGGGCTCGGCACGGTCGTGCAGGATGCGGGCGCGGCGGTCTCGACGCTCGGCACCGGTATCGGCTCGGGTCTCGGCCAACTGGGCGCATCGTCGAATCCGGTCGGCACGACGGTCGCGAGCACGGGCGGCGTGGTCACGAATCTCGGCGACGCGGTCGCCGCCACGGGCGGTGTGGTCTCGAGCCTCGGTGCGAGCGGCTCGGCGCTGGCGCCGCTCGCGCCCGTCACGTCGCCGGTCGGCGGCGCCGTCACCACGCTCGGCAACACGATCGCCGGCGGCGGCGCGACGCTCGGCACGCAACTGTCGAGCGGCCCGGTCGCACAGATCACGGGCACGGCCAGCTCCGCGATCACGCCGATCACGTCGACGGTCGGCTCGGTCACGCAGACGGTCGCGGCAAGCACGCCGCTCGGCGCGCCGATCACGAATCTCGTGACGACCGTCGGCAACGGCGTCGCGAACGCAGGCACGATGATCGCGAAGACCGGCAACAATCCGGTCACGACCGGCGTCGGCAACGTCGTGACGGCCACCGGCAATACGGTGGCAACCGCGGGCACGGCACTGCTCGGCGGCGGCGCGGCCACGACGAGCCCGCTGTCCCCGGTGACGGGGCTCCTGTCGACCGGCGCACTCGGCGGTGCGACCGGCGGCAGCAACCCGCTCGGCACACTGACGTCGGCGGTCGGCACCGTGACGAACGCCACCGGCAGCACGCCGGCAGGCGGCCTGACGGGCGGCAGCGGCGCCGGCGCGCTGTCGAAGACGGGCGGCGGCTTGCTCGCGCCGGTCACGACGACGCTCGGCGCACTGGTCAAGTAACGGCACACCGGCAGCCCGCGCGCGGCGCCCGTACCGTCGTCGACGGTCGGGCGCCGCTGCCGTCGCGACGGCCCGGTTGCGTGTCACACCCCCACCCGTTCGCGCCCCCTTCCGCCCCGCCATCCCGCTCCCGCGCTGCCGCAAAAATCTGCGGAAATCGGTCCTGAAAGGAAGACACGTTAAACTCTCACCTCGCGTGGTGCGCCGCCCGCACCCGCCATCCATCGCCAGCCGCGTGCCGTCGTGCGCGCCCCCGACCCATGGAGTGAGTGTCAATGAGCGGCGGACCTCCGTTTCCCGCATCCCGCATGTCGTCCCCGTCTTCGACGGTCCTGCTGATTCTCGCCGCCGCCGCGCTGCTGTCCGGCTGCGGGCTGCTGTCGACGCAAAATCCGCCCGCGCCGATCAGCGAGGCGCTCGTCGAGCCCATCGAGGAAGCCGCCGGCGAACCGCTCACGATGCCGCCCGTGCCGCCGCTCGTGCATCCGGAGGAACCGGAAGCGCCGAAAAAGCCGCATCGCGAGGTGCCGCGCCCGAAGCCGGTGCAGCGTCCCGAATCGCCGACGCCGGTGTCTGCGCCGCCGGCCCCGATCGTCGCGACCCGCCCGCTCGACCGCACCCAGATCCATGCACTGCTCGACAGCGAAGTCGCGCGCCGCAACGGCAAGGTGATCGGCCGCGCGGTCGACATGGTGGCGGACGCGAGCGGCAAGCCGCGCGAGATGATCGTCAACCTGCAGGGCTTCATGGGTGTCGGCGACCGCAAGGTCAGCTTCCCCTGGAATGTGTTCCGCTTCACGCCCGGTGGCAAACAGGAGCCGATCGTGCTCGACGTGCCGTCGGGCGAGCTGCCGCCGGCCGCACGGCCCAAGGCCGTGCCGCTGTCGGGTTCGGCCGCGGCGTCGCCCACGACGCGCTTGCCGATGCTCGACAGCGAGGTCGAGCGCCCGAACGGCACGAAGATCGGCCGCGTCGTCGACGTGCTGATCGACCGCGCCGCGCAGCCGCAGGCCGTCGTGCTCGACCTCGGCGGGCTCGTCAATACCGACCGCCGCTCGATCGCCGCGAGCTGGGGCGCGCTGCGCTTCGTCACGCGCGACAAGGCGCTGCATCCGCAGCTCGACCTGAACGACGCACAGATCAAGGCGTCGCCGCCCTACGCGGCCGACAAGCCGATCGTCGCGGTCTTCCCGCCCGTTGCCCCGGCACCGGCTTCGTCTGCGAGTGCGACCCGATGACGATCAAGCATTCCGTCACCGCTCGCAGTCTGCGGTCCCTCGACTGGCTCAACTTCTTCGTCGCAAACGTTCAAACCGGGTTCGGTCCGTTCATCGCGTCCTACCTCGCGTCGCACAAGTGGACGCAGGGCGAGATCGGCATGGTGCTGTCGATCGGCACGATCAGCGCAATGGTCAGCCAGGTGCCCGGCGGCGCGGCCGTCGATGCGCTGAAAAACAAGAAAGGCGCGGCCGCGTGGGCGATCGCGGCGATCATCCTGTCCGCGGTGCTGCTCGCGTCGAGTCCGACGATCGTGCCGGTGATCGCGGCCGAAGTGTTCCACGGCTTCGCGAGCTGCATGCTCGTGCCGGCGATGGCCGCGATCTCGTTCTCGCTGGTCGGGCGCGCCGATCTCGGCGACCGGCTCGGCCGCAACGCGCGCTGGGCGTCGATCGGCAGCGCGGTCGCCGCGGGCCTGATGGGGCTCACCGGCGAGTATTTCTCCGCACGCGCGGTGTTCTGGCTGACCGCCGTGCTCGCATTGCCCGCGCTGTTCGCGCTCGCGATGATCCAGCCGACGCACGAAGTGATCCCGCAGTCGTCGAAACCCGACGATCACGACCATCGCGACGAAGGCGAGCACCGCGAAACGCTGCTCGAACTGCTGCGCGATCGCCGGATGCTGATCTTCGCGGCGTGCGTGGTGCTGTTCCACCTGTCGAACGCCGCGATGCTCAACCTCGCGGCCGGCGAAGTGACGGCCGGGATGGGCGAGAACGTGCAACTCGTGATCGCCGCCTGCATCATCGTGCCGCAGGCGATCGTCGCGATGCTGTCGCCGTGGGTCGGCCGCTCCGCGCAACGCTGGGGGCGCCGGCCGATCCTGCTGCTCGGCTTCTCGGCGCTCCCGGTCCGCGCCCTGCTGTTCGCCGGCGTGAGCAGCCCGTACCTGCTGGTGCCGGTGCAGATGCTCGACGGCATCAGTGCGGCGGTGTTCGGCGTGATGCTGCCGCTGATCGCGGCCGACGTCGCGGGCGGCAAGGGACGCTACAACCTGTGCATCGGGCTGTTCGGGCTCGCGGCCGGGATCGGCGCGACGCTCAGTACGGCCGTGGCCGGCTATGTCGCCGATCACTTCGGCAATGCGACCAGCTTCTTCGGGCTCGCCGGCGCGGGCGCGCTCGCGGTACTGCTGGTCTGGCTCGTGATGCCGGAAACGCGCGTCGAGAACGGCGATGCGACCACGGGCGAGCCGGCCGCCGCGTCGCCCGAACAGGCACGCTGACGCAGCCCCGACAACCGATTCTCGACCGACGAACGATGGATACGATCAGGACCCTCAACGAAGCGCGCCAGCAGATCCAGCAGTCGATCTTCGATCTGTTCAAGGGGCTCTCGTTCAGCGAACGGCTCGCGCAAGGCGCGCTGATGGCGCTGCAGGCCGTCTGCGGCGCATGCCTCGCATACGCGATCGGCCGCGCGCTGCACACCGAGCAGGCCGTATGGGCGGCCATCACCGCGATCGCCGTCACTCAGCACAACTATTCGGACACGATGTCGCTGTCGCGCGACCAGTTCATCGGCGCGATGATCGGCGGCTTGCTGGGCTTCGCCGGCGCGGCGCTCGGCGGCGATCGCCTCGTTGCCTACGCAATCACCGTCGCGATCGTGATCGTCAGTTGCTGGTGCCTGAACGTCGGCAGCGCGGCACGACTCGGCGGCGTGACCGCAACGATCGTGCTGCTGTTTCCGGGCAACGGCCCGCTATGGGACATTCCGCTGATGCGGCTCGGCGAGGTCGCGCTCGGTACCGTCTGCGCGCTGGCCGTGTGCTGGGCGATGTCGCGAATCGAGCGACGCTGGTTCCGCAGGGCAGCGGCCAAATGACGCGACGGCCGGGACGCATGCCCGGCCGCCGGATGAAGGATCGAATGACGCGTTACGGGCCGACCCGCAACACGATGCCCGAGCCGATCTGCACGAGCAGATAGTCGCCGCCGACGCCGACCCACTGATAGCCGCGCGGCGGCGCGCTCAGGTGGTAGCCGCGCCAGTCGTCGACCACGTACTGGCGATCGCGGAATTCGTTGGGAAGCCGGTCGCCCTTGTGCCAGTCGCGGTGCGGCTGGTCGGCCCAGCGCTGCGGAACATCGTCGTCGCGATGCATCACCTGACCGGGCGTCGTGTGCTGCGGGCCATGGCCACGCTGCATGCCGGGGCCGCCGTGATTGTCGTGCTTGTCGTAGTTGCCGTGATCCTGCGCCATCGCGACCGGCGCTGCGAAACCCGCAGCGATCAGTGCGGCCAGCATCATTCCGTGCATCTTCTTCATTGTCCGTCCCTCCGAGTTGTCACGTCGAACCAGAAACGACTGCACCTGCCCGATGAAGCCTAGCACAGACGCGTGAACCGGCGTCACGCGGCCTGTTGCTGGTACTGGATCCGGTGCAGGTGCGCGTACAGCCCGCCGTGGCGCAGCAGTTCGTCGTGGCTGCCCTCCTCGACGATCTTGCCGGCCTCGAGCACGAGGATCCGGTCCGCGCGCTCGATGGTCGACAGCCGGTGCGCGATCACGAGCGTCGTGCGGCCTTCCATCAGCCGTTCGAGCGCCGCCTGCACATGGCGCTCCGATTCCGAATCGAGCGCGGAGGTCGCCTCGTCGAGGATCAGGATCGGCGCGTCCTTGTAGATCGCACGCGCGATCGCGAGCCGCTGCCGCTGGCCGCCCGACAGGCGCATTCCGTTGCCGCCGACCAGCGTGTCGAGCCCGTCGGGCATCGCGGCGACCGCGTCGGCCAGGTTCGCGGCCTCGAGCGCGGCCTGCACGCGCGCGCGGTCGGGCGTCTGCCCGTACGCGACGTTCGCGGCGATCGTGTCGTTGAACAGTATGACGTCCTGGCTGACCATCGCCATCTGGCCGCGCAGCGCGTGGAGGTCGTAGTCGGCCACCGGCACGCCGTCGACGAGGATCGCGCCGCCCGTCGGATCGAAGAAGCGCGGCAGCAGGTTCACGAGCGTCGTCTTGCCGCTGCCGGATGGCCCCGCGAGCGCGATCATCTCGCCCGGCGCGACCTTGAACGAAATGCGGTCGAGCGTCGGCCGCTCGGCCGCGCCGTAATCGAACGTCACGTCACGGAACTCGATCTCGCCGCGCGCATGCGACAACGCACGCCCCCCGCCCTGCGGCTCGGCCGGCTCGTCGATCAGCCCGAAGATCAGCTCGGCGGCGGTCATCCCGCGCTGCAGCGGCTGGTTCACGTCGATCAGGTGCTTGAGCGGCGAAATCACGAGCAGCATCGACGTGACGAACGCGACGAAGCCGCCGACCGTCGTCTGGTCGTTGCTCGACTGCACGACCGCGATGGTGATCACGACCGCGAGCGCGATCGACGCGAGGAACTGCGTCAGCGGCTGCGCGAGCCCGCCCGAGATCGTCATGCGCATCGCATAGCCGCGCAGGCGCTTGCTCATCGTCGAGAAGCGGTCCATCTCGTACGCTTCGCCGTTGTGCACCTTGACGACCTTGTAGCCGGCGACCGTCTCCTCGACGATGTACGACAGCTCGTTGGTCAGTGTCTGGTGCTCGCGGTTCAGGCGCCGCAGGCGGCGGTTGATCTTGCTGACGAGCCAGCCGATGCCCGGCAGGATCACCGCGACGATCAGCGTGAGCCGCCAGTTCAGGTAGAACAGGTAGCCGAGCAGGAACACCACCGTCAGCGAGTCGCGCACGAGCGTGACCATCACGCCGGTCAGCACCGACAGGATCTGGTTGACCTCGAACACGATCGCGTTGATCACGGTGCTCGCGGTTTCGCGCTGGAAGAACGACGCGCCCGTGTGGAGCATCCGCTGGAACATCTCGAGCCGCAGTTGCAGCAGGATGCGGTTCGAAACGTAATTGAGCAGGTAGTTCGACGCGTACTGCGATACGCCGCGCACGAGCGCGAGGCCGATCACCGCGATCGGCACGTACCATTTCGCGCGGTCGCTGCCGTGCGCGCCGAACCCGTGGTCGAGCAGCGGCTTGAGCAGCGCCGGAATCCCGGCTTCCGTGGCTGCGACAACGCCCATCGTCATCACGGCGAGCACCACGATGCCGATGAGCGGCCGGATGTACGGCCACAGGCGCTTGAGGACCGTGACCGGCGACGTAGTCGTGCCGTCCATCGGTTTGCGAAGAGTGTTCTGGGTTTCCAAGGCAATCCTTCTTGAGCCGCGACGCGGCGCCCGGAGCATGACTGTCCGGGGTTCGCCCCCGTCCGGCGGGTGCCGAAAAAGGCCCAACATTATAGCCGTACCGCCTGCGCCGGCACGGCCGCCGCCGAAGCGGCCGCCAGCCGGCGCGCGGGTATACTGCCGCTCACCGTTTTCTCCGCCTTTTCGACGATTTTCATGGCAGAACCCACACTCGGCGTCGCCCTCATCGCCCTCAATGCGGCCGCGCGGCTCGCGCAGTGCCTCGATGCGCTGGCCTTCGCCGACGACGTCGTCGTGATCGACGGCGGCAGCACCGACGATACCGTCGCGATCGCCCGCGCGCACGGCGCCCGCGTGATCGTGGAGCGCGACTGGCCGGGCTTCGGCCCGCAGAAGAACCGCGCGCTCGACGCGCTCGACACCGACTGGATCCTGTCGCTCGACACCGACGAAGTGGTCAGCCCGGAACTCGCGCAATCGATCGGCGACGCGATCCGCGCGCCGGCCGCGCAGGTCTACGCGGTCGACCGGCTGTCGAGCTTCTGCGGCCAGTGGATCCACCACAGCGGCTGGTATCCGGACTGGATCCCGCGCCTGTTCCGGCGCGGCGCGGCCCGCTTCTCCGACGATCTGGTGCACGAACGCCTCGTGTTCGACACGCCCGCGCAGCGGCTGTCCGGCAAGCTGATGCACTATTCGTACGAAGATTTCGAAACGGTCGTGCGCAAGCTCGATGCGTATTCGACGGCCGGCGCGCGCCAGCGCCGCGCGGCCGGCCAGCGCGGCGGCTTCGGCAAGGCGCTCGCGCGCGGCGCGTGGGCGTTCGTGCGGACCTACGTGCTGCGGCGCGGGTTTCTCGACGGCCGCGCGGGCTTCATGATCGCCGTATTCAACGCGGAAACCGTCTATTACCGGTTCCTGAAGCTCGGCCACGAACCGGCCCGCTGAGCACGCCCCGCGCTGCCCTTGCCCTGATGCCGCCGGCAAGCGGCCGGCCCGGCGTTACAATGCCGGGCTTGCCCGCGCACCATCCGCGCCCGCCCGAGGCGGCGCGCCTCGCGCCGCCGACACGACGACCACCGAATTCGACCGCCATGTTCTCCATCATCATCCCGACCTGGAACAACCTGCCGTACCTCAAGCTCGTCGTCGACAGCCTGCGCCGCCACTCCGCGTACGATCACCAGATCATCGTGCACGTGAACGACGGCTCGGACGGCACGCTCGACTGGGTGCGCCACGAAGGCATCGAGCACACCGCGTCGCCGGCCAACATCGGCATCTGCCACGCGGTGAACCTGGCCGCCGCGCGCGCGACGCGCGACTACGTCGTCTACATGAACGACGACATGTACTGCTGCCCCGGCTGGGACGCGGCGCTCGTGCGGCGCATCGAACAGATGCCGACCGATCTCTTCATGCTGTCCGGCACGATGGTCGAGCCGGTCGACACGCGCAACCCGTGCGTCGTCGTCAGCAATTTCGGCCGCGATGCCGAACAGTTCGACGCGGCGGGCCTCGTCGCGGCCACGCCGAAGCTCGCGCGCGCGGACTGGCTCGGCTCGACCTGGCCGCCGACGCTCGTGCATCGCGACTGGTGGAACCGCATCGGCGGCTACAGCAGCGAACTGTCGCCCGGGATGAGCAGCGACAACGATTTCTCGATGAAATTCTGGGATGCCGGCTGCCGGATCTTCCTCGGCGCCGGCGACAGCCTCGTCTACCACTTCCAGCAGAAGAGCACGGGCAAGATCGTCAAGAACGACGGCCGCCGCCAGTTCCTCAACAAATGGGGCATGACGCAGGCCACGTTCGACCGCTATTACCTGCATCGCGGCGAGCCGGCCGGCTCGCGCATCGCGCTCGACACACCGGCCGTCGAAGGGCGGCTCAAGCGCGCGTTGCTGCGCTCGCGGATCAAGCGCGCATTCAGCTGATCGGGCCCCGGAAACGGCGCGGAAACGCACGCTGCTTCGCGTATACTGCGCGCTTCGCCCCGGGTGCCCTCGGGGCGCGCGGCGCGCAGCACGGTGCCCGCATGCCGCATTCGTCCATTCGACAGGTCCCGATGCTTTCGTTTTCGTCTCACGCCACGCGGCGCCTCACCGCGGCCCGCACCTTCGCCGTCATCGCGCTCTGCATGGTGCCCGTCTCGACCGCGCTGACCAACGTGTTCTGCGCGCTGTTCGCGGTCGCACTCGTGATTTCCCCGGAATTCTGGCGCGACCTGCGCACGTTCGTCACCGAACCGGTGTCGCTCGCGGCGCTGCTGATCCTCGCGGCGCTGGCCGCGAGCGTCGCGTACACGGTTGCACCGCACCCGAAGGCATGGAACTGGGTCGCCAAGTACGACAAGCTGCTGCTGCTGCCGTTTGCCGTCCTCGCATTCCGCCAGTCGAACTGGGCGCCGATCGTGCGGCGCTGCTGGTTCGGCACGCTGTGCGTGATCCTGCTGCTGTCGACCACCAACTATCTCGGGCTGACCGCGATCGGGCCCGCGCATGCGACCGAGCTGCCGCTGTCGCGCGCGTGGGTGTTCAAGAACCACATCGCGGCCGGCATGTTCGGCGCGCTGCTGTTCTACCAGGCGGCCGATCTCGCGCTGTCGGCCCGCACCACGCTGTCGCGTGCCGCGTATGCCGGCGTCGCCGCGTGGTCGCTGATCAACGTGTTCGTGATGCTCCAAGGGCGCACCGGGCAGGTCATCGCGCTGCTGCTGATCCTCGTCGTCGCCGTGCGTTTCGTGCTGCTGCTGCGCCGCCAGTCCGCGCTGCGCGCGGGGCTCGCCGCCGGCGCGCTGCTGCTGGCCGGCGCCGCCCTCGTCACGGCCGCGTGCATGGAGCACAACGGCCGGCTCGTGAAGGTCGTCTCCGAAGTGCAGCAGTATCGGCAGTCCGATGCGGCCACGTCGACCGGGCTGCGTCTCGAGTGGTACAAGAAGGGGCTCGAGCTGTATCGCGTGCGCCCGGTGCTCGGCTATGGTGCGGGCGGCCTCGAGTTCGAGTTCCAGAAGCTCTCGGCAGGCAAGACGGCGGCGGAAGGCCAGCTCACGTCGAATCCGCATAACGAATACATGCTGATGGCCGTGCAGCTCGGCACGCTCGGCGTGCTGCTGTTCGTGAACCTGATCGTGCAGATCGCGCGCGGCAGCCGCGCGCTGGATCCGCGCTCGCGGCATTTGCTGCTCGGCTGGCTCGCGATCTTCGCGATCGGCAGTCTCGCGAATTCGCTGCTGCTCGATTTCGCCGAAGGGCACCTGCTGGTGCTGCTTGCAGGCATCCTGCTCGGCTGCGGCGAGCGCGTCGAAGCGCTGCCGCGCGAGACGTCGGCGATCCGGCGCAGCGCGTAACGCGACGCGCGGACAGGCGGGCAGCGGTACGCGCCGTTACCTGCCTGCCGCCGAAGCAGCGTCAGCGGCGGCGCATCCGCGCCGCGATCAGACAAGCGGGTACGCGCCTTCGACGCGTCACGTCGCGACGTCACTCCCCCTCTTCAAATCAGGAAACCGCGGCTCGCGCGCGTCAGTCCGGCCGCGCGCGGTGCAGCCGCGACGTGTCGACGATCGTGTCGGCCACGCCCGGCGGAGTCAGCCCGAGCATCTCGGCAGCCGCGGCCTTCACGCGCTGCGTCCCGAGATTGACGAGACAGTCGCTGCGGCTCTCGACATGGCGCTCGCAGCCCTCGTGCCGGCACGGCACGCAGTCGCCCTCGCCCTGCAGCAGCCACACGTTGCCATGCCGCCCCGAGCCGCGCAGCGACCACGGATTCTCGGTCGCCGGCCAGTGCTGCGGCCACGGCCCCCAGCGCACCGGATCGGACGGACCGAACAGCGCGATCGTGTCGGTGCCGGTTGCGGCCGCGACGTGCGTCGCGCCCGTATCGGGCCCGATGAACAGCTTCGCGCGCCGCACGAGCTCCGCGCTTTCGCCGAACGTGAGGCGGCCGACCAGGTTCAGCACGTCGCCGCCCGCCATCGCGGCGACCTGCTCCGCGTACTCGCGCTCGCGATCGGCCGGACCACCCGACAACGCGATCGCGAACCCCTGCGCGCGCAGCCATTCGATCATCTCGACCCAGCCTTCGAGCCGCCATTGCTTGTAGCGGAACATCGGATACGGATGCAGCACGACGAGCGGCTTGCCGTCGCGAATCGCCGGCGACTCCGCAAGCCACGCGTCGAAGCGCGCGCGCCGCGCGGGATCGTCGCCGATGCCCGGCGCGACGACCTCCGACACCGGTTCGATGCCGATCACGGGCGCGAGCGCCAGCGTGCTGACGACCGTATGGGCGGATTCGTGGTGATTGATCGCGATCCCGTCGAGCATCATCCGCGTGAGCCACGTGACGCGATTCGGGTCGACGAGGCCGACGCGCTTGCGGCCGGCAAACCAGCTGTAGAAGCGCGGACGGTCGGAGCTCAGCGCCGCGCACGCGAGATCGTAGCGGCGCCACATCGACATCGCATCGCGCAGCCGCTCGCCGAACTTCGCGCGCTGCGCGACGACGATCACGCGCCGCACGTCGGGGTTGTGCTCCAGCACGCCCTCGGTGCCGCGAAACACCAGCATGTCGATCTGCGCGTCGGGCCAGCGCGCCTTCAGCGAACGCACGAGCGGCGTCGTCAGCAGCACGTCGCCGATACGGCGCGGCGCGGCGACGAGGATGGTTCTGGGCGGGCGGGCGGAAGAAAACAGGGCCACGTCAATCGATCCGTCTAGCTGGCTGGACAAGGCTCGCAATGTACAGGATTTTGCGGCGGCCGGCGCGACGTCGGCGCAGCGCGGCACGTCGCTACCGGGCTTCGCCAGCCGGCGGCACGGCACCGCCAGGCAGGGCCTACCGCCCTGCCCGCTGCGCGTACGCTTGCCGTGCCGGCACTGCCCGCGTATCCGGCGCTACGAAACGAGCGCGCCGATCTCGCGTTCCGCACTCGCCGCAACCGGGAGGAGCATTGCCTCGCTCGTCGGCTCGTCGTGGTGTCCGGTCTGGTCCAGCAGATGACGCACCGCGCGCTCGAGCGCGTCGACGCCGATCGCGTCGACCGTCGCGCCGGCCCGCAGGATCATGTGCGGCACGCCGAGCGGATGCCAGCGCAGGTATTTCTCGGGACGGTCCTCGAACAGCGCGGCGACCGGCACGCCGAGTGCCGACGCGAGATGCACGGGCGCGCTGTCGGCCGACACGATCGCGTCGAGCAGGCTCGCGGCCGCCGTCAGCTCGGCGACCGACGACGGCGTGACGTGCCGGGCGGCCACATCGCGCCATGCGTCGCGGTCGGCGTCGGCCACACCGGCCGGATCGCGGAACACGATCACGTCGGCGAACGGCGCAAGCCGCCGGGCGAGCTCGCACCACCGCGCGACCGGCCAGCGTCGCTCGGCCGCCTTGTTCGACACGAACAGCCCGACGCGCGGTTTGGTGCGCGGCCCGAGCAGCCGGTACCACGTGTCCTGCAGCGCGCGGTCCGGGTGGACGGACAGCACGAGACCGTCGAGATCGGTACGGCCGAGTTCGGGCACGAGACGAAAGCCCGACAGCGCCTCGTGACACATCGGCCGCGCTGCGACGTGCTCGGGCTTGCGATCGTCGAATTCGGAATCGGCATCGTGCCAGCGGCTATCCTTCACGCCGAGCTGCCGCGCGAACTGGATGCTGCTGCGATGCATGCCGCCGTTCGGCACGACCACGAGGTCGAACCGCAGGCGGCGCAGCCGGCGGACGAGCCGCAGCCGGTCGAAGAAGGCGCGCATCCGCCCGGGACGGTCGTTGCGCTCGCACTGCCGGCTGTACACGTAGGTGTGGACCGTGTGCACGTCCGGATTGCCGGCCAGTGCAGCCGCGTTGTAGCGGTTCGCGACCACGTGCAGTTCCGCGCCGGGCCAGCGCTGTTTCAGCTCGCCGAGAAAAGCGGTCGTGCACAGCATGTCGCCCAGAAAATCAATCCGGATCACGAGGATCCGCCCCGTCGGTTTCCCGTTGGCCATTGTGTGGTGTCGCTGTCGTTTTTTATCGTCGCGTACCGACCGGCATCATGATGTGCTGCTCCGTGCCGGCCTGGTCGCGATTGGTCGCTTGCGGCGCCGCATTCGCGTCGCGCGACGGATTGTATAGCGTCCGGATGACGGCCCCAAGCACCCGTGCAAATGAAAACGGCCCGTCGCACCGCACGATGGCGATGCGACGGGCCGCGTAGTGCGACAACCGTCCGGCGGGATGCGCCTAGTACGTGATTTCGACGATGCTGCCGCCGAACGTCGCGCGCAGCTCCGCAAGCAGCGTGTCGCTCGGCTTCACGCGCCATGCGTCGCCGAGCCGCATTTCACCCTGCGCGCGTGCGTTGCTGTAGTGGACCTGGACCGCGAGCCCGTTCGGCAGCGGCGCCTGCGGGCGACGGCCGCCGTCGCGACCGCCGCCGCGCGGCGCGGGCGCCTCGACCACGTTCGCGGCCGCCGGATCGTCCTTCGATACGTGCGGCTCCAGTACACGGCGCAGCACGGCCGCATCGGCATTGCCGTTCACCGTCAGCCGCACCGCCTGCGCATAGCGGCTGCGTGCGCGCTCGAGATCCATCACCGTGTCGGTCGTGAAGCGGATGCCGCCCGTGAATGCATCGTTGCGCGCCTGCCCCTGCACGATCAGCAGTTCGTCTTCCTTGAACAGCGCCTTGTTCGCCTCGAACTGTTCGTTGAAGATCGTGATCTCGCACTGGCCCGAACCGTCGTCGAGCAACGCGATCAGCATCTTGCCGCGCTGGGTCATCTGCGTGCGCAGCGACGCGATGATGCCTGCGACGAGC
Organism: Burkholderia sp. JKS000303; assembly: GCF_002563755.1. NCBI lineage: Bacteria > Pseudomonadati > Pseudomonadota > Betaproteobacteria > Burkholderiales > Burkholderiaceae > Burkholderia > Burkholderia sp. JKS000303. Next base: position 2,500,953 of record NZ_PDBZ01000001.1, on the reverse strand, counting down.
TTGTCGCGCCCTTCCTTCAGGTCGCCGACCTTCTGCCGCACGAACCGGCGCACTTCGTCGCGATACGCGTCGAACAAGTGGCCGGACAGGTAGAAGCCCAGCGCGCCCTTCTCTTCCTGCAGGCGCTTCTTGTCGTCCCACGCGGGTTCGTCGACGAGCGCATGCGCGTGCGGCGACTCGGCGCCCATGTCGAACAGGCCGGCCTGCATCGCGTTGGCCGCGGCCTGCTCGGCCGCTTCCATCGCGAGCGGCACTGACGCGAGCAATTGCGCGCGGTTCGCGTTCAGCGAATCGAATGCGCCGGCGCGGATCAGCGCCTCGACCGTGCGGCGATTGACGACACGCCGGTCGATCCGTTCGCAGAAGTCGAACAGGTCGGTGAACGTCTTTTCCTCACGCGCACGCAGGATTTCCTCGATCGCGTTCTGGCCGCTGCCCTTCACCGCGCCGAGGCCGTAGCGGATCGTGCGCGAGCGCTTGCCGTCGGTTTCGGCGACCGGCTCGAACCGGTAATGCGACTGGTTGATGTCCGGCGGCAGCACGGCGAGGTTGTTTACGACGCAGTCGTCGTAGAGGATCTTCACCTTGTCGGTGTCGTCCATCGCGAGCGTCATGTTGGCCGCCATGAATTCGGCCGGATGGTGCGCCTTCAGCCACGCGGTGTAATACGCGAGCAGCGCATAGGCCGCCGCGTGCGACTTGTTGAAGCCGTAGCCCGCGAACTTCTCCATCAAGTCGAAGATTTCGTCGGACTTCTCGCGCGTGAGACCGTTCGTCGCGGCACCCTCGGCGAAGATCTCGCGGTGCTTGACCATCTCCTCGGGCTTTTTCTTGCCCATCGCGCGACGCAGCAAGTCGGCGCCACCGAGCGAGTAGCCGCCGATGATCTGCGCCATCTGCATCACCTGCTCCTGATAGACCATGATGCCGTAGGTCTCTTTCAGGACGGGTTCGACGCGCGGATCCGGATAGTCGACCTTCTCGCGCCCGTGCTTCCGTGCGCAGAAGCTCGGGATCAGGTCCATCGGGCCCGGACGGTACAACGACACGAGCGCGATGATGTCCTCGAAGCGGTCGGGCTGCGCATCTTTCAGCATGCCCTGCATCCCGCGGCTTTCCAGCTGGAACACGGCGACCGTGTTGGCCTTCTTCAGGATCTGGAACGACGCCGGATCGTCGAGCGGCACCTGCGCGAGCGACCAGTCGGCCTTCGACGGATCGAGACGGCGAATGTAGCGCTCGGCCCAGTCGAGGATCGTCAGGGTCGTCAGCCCCAGAAAGTCGAACTTCACGAGGCCGACGGCTTCGACGTCGTCCTTGTCGTACTGGCTGACGACGCCGCCGTCGTCGCCCTGCGTGTACAGCGGGCAGAAATCGGTCAGCTTGCCGGGCGCGATCAGCACGCCGCCCGCGTGCATCCCGACGTTACGCGTCAGGCCCTCGACGCGCTGCGCGAGGTCGATCAGCTGGTGTACTTCGTCTTCGTGGTCGTAGCGCTCCTGCAGCTGCGGCTCTTCCTTCATCGCGTCGGCGATCGTCACGTGCTTGCCCGGCTTGAACGGGATCAGCTTCGCGATGCCATCGGTGAACATGTAGCCGAGATCGAGCACGCGGCCGATGTCGCGCACGGCCGCCTTCGCGGCCATCGTGCCGAAGGTGGCGATCTGCGACACGGCGTCCGCGCCGTATTTCTCCTTCACGTACTGGATCACGCGATCGCGGCCGTGCTGGCAGAAGTCGATGTCGAAGTCGGGCATCGACACGCGTTCCGGATTCAGGAATCGCTCGAACAGCAGGTTGTAGCGCAACGGGTCCAGATCGGTAATGCCGAGCGCGTACGCGACCAGCGAACCGGCGCCCGAACCCCGGCCCGGGCCGACCGGCACGCCGTTGTTCTTGGCCCAGTTGATGAAGTCGGCCACGATCAGGAAGTAGCCCGGGAAGCCCATCTTCGTGATGGTCCCGCACTCGAATTCGAGCCGCTTGTAGTACGTGTCGCGCTGCGCATCGCGCTCCGCGGCGTCCGGATACAGCTGTTCGAGGCGCTTCTCGAGCCCCTCCTTCGACAGCTGGACCAGGTAATCGTCGAGCGACATGCCGTCCGGCGTCGGGAACAGCGGCAGCTTCGGCTTGCCGAGTTCGAGCTTCAGGTTGCAGCGCTTCGCGACTTCGACCGTGTTCGTGACCGCCGACGGCAGGTCGGCGAACAGCGCGACCATGTCGTCCTGCGTGCGGAAATACTGATCGGTCGTGAAACGTTTCTGGCGCCGCGGGTTCGCGAGCATGTCGCCTTCCGAGATGCACACGCGCGCTTCGTGCGCGGTGAAATCATCGTCGGTCATGAACTGCGTCGGATGCGTCGCGACGACCGGCAGCTTCAGCGACGCGGCGAGCGTCGCGGCCTGCTGGATGTATGCCTCGGCGCCCGGCTGGCCGTAACGCTGCAGCTCGATGTAGAAGCCGCCCGGGAACACCTTCGCCCAGCGCTCGGCATGACGGCGCGCCGCCTCTTCGTTACCCGCGGCGAGCGCGAGCCCGATGTCGCCCTGCTGCGCGCCCGACAGCGCGAGCAGCCCTTGCGACAGCTCGCCTTCGAGCCAGCTCGCGTCGAGCTCCGCGCGGCCGCGGTACTGGTTCGTGAGCCACGCCTTCGACAGCAGCTCGCACAGGTTCAGGTAGCCGACCTTGTCCTTCACCAGCAGCAGCAGGCGCGACGGTTTGTCGCGATCGTCCGGATTGGTGATCCAGACGTCGCAGCCGGCGATCGGCTTGATGCCCTTGCCGCGGGCTTCCTGGTAGAAACGGACGAGGCCGAATGCGTTGCCGAGATCGGTGAGGGCGAGCGCGCCCTGACCGTCTGCGGCCGCCGCCTTGACGATGTCGTCGAGACGCACGATGCCGTCGGCAATCGAGAATTCGGAGTGAACGCGAAGATGGACGAAGCGGGGATCTGACATGAGCGTTATTGTAGCCGCGTCGTCGCGCAGGCTGCCCAAAAAATCCCCCCGCCCGGCCGTTCGGCCGATGCGCGACGTCGGCCGAACGGCCGGCTGCCGGTGCATGCCCGGTTTGCGGGATAATACGGGTTTTCGAATCTTCGCCCCGGCTTCGCACCCTTTTTTGCGGGGCCGCCGTGCGCCCCGCCGCACGGCCGCGGCCGTTTCCCGTCGGACCATCATGACCATCGTCAACCTCGCCGCCTACCACTTCGTGTCGCTCGACGCGACCGAGCAATGGCGTCCGCTCGTCACCGCCCGCTGCAACGAACTCGGCCTGCGCGGCACGATCCTGCTCGCGCCGGAAGGCATCAACCTGTTCATCGCCGGCCCGCGCGACGCGGCCGACGCGTTCATCGACTACCTCCGCCACGATCCGCTGTTCGAAGGCAAGTTCGCGACGCTGCAGTTCAAGGAAAGCCTGTCCGACTCGCAGCCGTTTCGCCGGATGCTCGTGCGCCTGAAGCGCGAGATCATCACGATGAAGAAGCCCGCGATCAAGCCGGAACTCGGCCGCGCGCCGTTCGTCGACGCGCCCACGCTCAAGACATGGCTCGACCGCGGCCACGACGACACAGGCCGCCCGGTCGTGATGCTCGACACGCGCAACGCGTTCGAGGTCGACGTCGGCACGTTCGACAACGCGCTCGACTACCGGATCGACAAGTTCAGCGAGTTCCCGGAAGTGATCGACGCGAACCGCGCCGATCTCGAGGGCAAGACGGTCGTGTCGTTCTGCACCGGCGGCATCCGCTGCGAGAAGGCCGCGATCCACATGAAGGAAATCGGCATCGAGAACGTGTACCAGCTCGAAGGCGGGATCCTCAAGTATTTCGAGGAAGTCGGCGGCGCGCACTATCACGGCGACTGCTTCGTGTTCGACTACCGCACCGCGCTGAACCCGCAACTGCAGCCGACCGAGAACGTCACGTGCTTCGCGTGCCGCGCAGTCGTCACGCCGGAAGCGCAGCAATCGCCGAGCTACGTGCCCGGCAAGTCGTGCCCGGCCTGCGCGCAGGCGGCCAGCGCCGCGTAAGCGCGCGCCGCCCCGCGTCCCGATGAACGGCTACCGCGGCCGCTTCGCGCCGTCGCCCACCGGCCCGCTGCATTTCGGCTCGCTGGTCGGCGCACTCGCGAGCTGGCTCGATGCGCGCGCGCACGGCGGCGCGTGGCTCGTGCGCATCGAGGACATCGACGGCCCGCGCACGGTGCCGGGCGCCGCCAACGACATCCTCGCGACGCTCGCGCATTTCGGCATGACGCCCGACGAGCCGCCCGTGTGGCAAAGCACGCGCGATGCGCACTATGCGATCGCGCTCGAACAGCTCGTCGCCGCAGGGCGCGTGTATCCGTGCGGCTGCACCCGCAAGGAAATCGCCGATTCGCTGCGCGCGGCGCACGAGCGCCATACGACGCTCGCCTATCCGGGCACCTGCCGCACCGGCCTGCACGGCAAGCCTGCGCGCGCATGGCGGCTGCGCGTGCCGGACGGCGCCGACGCCATCGTCACGTTCGACGACCGCTGGCAGCACATGCAATCGCAGAACCTTGCCACCGAAGTCGGCGATTTCGTGCTGAAGCGCGCGGACGGCCAGTGGGCCTATCAGCTCGCGGTCGTGGTCGACGATGCCGACGCAAGCATCACGCACGTCGTGCGCGGTGCCGACCTGCTCGATTCGACCGCCCGCCAGATCTATCTGCAACGCTGCCTCGGCGTGCCGACCCCCGACTACCTGCACGTTCCCGTCGTCGTCGACGCCAACGGCGAAAAGCTCAGCAAGCAGACGGGTGCGACCGCGCTCGAGCGCGACGATCCGCTGCCGGCGCTCCGGGCCGCCGCCGCCCATCTCGGCCTGACGGCCGATGGCGAGCTATCGGGCAATACGCTGGATGCGTTCTATACGGCCGCCACCGACGCGTGGGCACGCCGCTTCGGGCAGCGAGTCGGCTGAGCGGCTCGCCGGGCACCGGTGTGCGACAGCGGCCCCGGTGCGGCAAATCGTGCTGAATCCGGTCGCTTGAAAGCCTGACGGAGCCGGAACGCAGCACTCGCCGACGACGGCACCGCAATCCTCGCCGCAGGCAATCCCCCCCCTTCAAATCGTCTCGCCCAATGAAAAACGGGCACATGCTCATCGCATGCACCCGTTTCTTCGGCGGCCTCGTGCGCCGCCCCGCAGCGTATTCCGCCGCTTATGCCGACGGCTTGCGCGGCATCCCGAACCCGCCGAGCAGCGCGGCGACCTGACGCTTCGGCCCCTTTTTCTCCGGCTGCTGCTCGGACTTCGCCTCTTCCGGCTGCTTCGCCGACGCCGACGGTTCGTACGGCTTCAGGAAGAAATCGTCGACCGGCTGTTCATGACGGCGATGATGGCCGCGCTCGGAACCGCCCGGGCGACGCCCCGACGCACCGCGATGCTCTTCACGCTCGCGGCGGCCGCCGCGTTCGCCGCTACGTTCGCCGCCGCGCTCACCACGTTCACCACGCTCGCCGCCGCGCTCGTCCTGACGATGACGCGCCGGCTTGGTCAGCGCGAGCATCTGCACGTCGAGCGGACGCTTGATCAGCTTTTCGATATCGGCGAGCTGCTTGCGCTCGTTCGGGCTGCACAGCGACAGCGCATCGCCCGTCGCACCCGCGCGGCCCGTGCGGCCGATCCGGTGCACGTAGTCTTCCGCGCTGAACGGCAGGTCGAAGTTGATCACGGCCGGCAGCTCGGCGATGTCGAGGCCACGCGCGGCCACGTCCGTCGCGACCAGCGCCTCGATCTCGCCGCGCTTGAACGCGTCGAGCGCCTGCATCCGCTCGATCTGCGTCTTGTCGCCGTGGATCGCCGACGCGACCACGCCGTCGCGCTCGAGGTTGCGGGCAAGCCGGCTTGCGCCGATCTTGCTGTTGCAGAACACGATCACCTGCTTGAGCCCGCGCTCGCGCATCAGTTGCACGACGGCCGCCTGCTTGTCGCCTTCGGCGACGTCGTAGACGATCTGCGTGACGTTCGCGTTGGTCGAGTTGCTGCGCGCGACCTCGATCGTCTGCGGATTGCGCAGGTAGGTCGATGCGAGCTTCTTGATTTCGCCCGAGAACGTGGCCGAGAACAGCAGCGTCTGACGCTCCTTCGGCAGCAGGTTCAGGATGCGCTGCAGGTCGGGCAGGAAGCCCATGTCGAGCATCCGGTCGGCTTCGTCGAGCACGAGGATCTGGACCTGGCCGAGATTCGCCGTCTTTTGCTGCACGTGGTCGAGCAGGCGGCCCGGCGTCGCGATCAGGATCTCGACGCCGCGGCGCAGTTCGGCCATCTGCGGGTTCATGTCGACGCCGCCGAACACCACCGCGCTGCGCAGCGGCGTGTGCTTCGCATAGGCGTGCACGTTCGCGGCGACCTGGTCGGCAAGTTCGCGGGTCGGCGTAAGAATCAGCGCGCGCACCGGATGACGCGCCGGAGACGCGCTCGTATTGGCCTGCGGCAGCAGCCGCTGGATGATCGGCAGCGAGAAACTCGCGGTCTTGCCGGTACCCGTTTGCGCGGCGCCCATGACGTCGCGGCCGGCGAGCACGACCGGAATGGCCTGCGCCTGGATCGGCGTCGGCGTCGTATAGCCCTGCTCCGCAATGGCTTTCAGGATATCGGCGGCAAGGCCGAATTGATCGAAGGTTGCGTCGACGGGCTTGGCGACAGAATCGGACATGGTGGCGTTTCGCTCAAAAGGCGCGGCGGGGACATCGTGCGTCAGGCCGGCCGGGCCTGCGCTCATCACATTTCGGAAGTAGACGGAGCCGCGGCGCGCCGCGCGGCGCCGCTCTGGCGCTCGGAACCGGTTCAATTCGAACGTCGGGCTCCTGTAAGGCCGTGCGGACTCCGTTCGGCGCGAATGCCGGCGGAAAGGGCCGTATTGTAGCACTGCGCAGCCATCTGTCCGTGACAACGCCACGAACGGCCCTGATGGCGGTTCGCAGCGTACGCCGGCAGGCCGGACGCGGGTCGATCCGGGATGCGATCAGGCTATCCCGATCGGCTAGATGGCAAAATTCGGGGTCGAATCTTGATCAGTCCAGCCGATCGCAGACCGGGTGCCGGACGGCAGACGAGCCAGATCGCCGCTTCGCCCCGCCCTACGATTCAACACCGAAGCAACCAGCGCACCGCCTCCCGCGCATCGGCATGCGCGTCCGATCGCGCGGCGATCAGCCCTTCTTCTTTTTCTTCTCGACCTGCACGCAGTCGCCGAGCAGCGGCGGCGACTTCGGATCGGCGATCTCGTCACGCAGCGTCCCTTCCTTGCCCTTCGTCCACCACGTATAGCGCCCGGCCTGGTAGCGCACGCCCGACGCCGACACGGTGTCGACGAACAGCAACTGTTGGCCGTTGACCGGCACCAGCGCGAAACTCTGGGCGTTGCCCGCGTGCCAGTACGACACACGCACCGGCTGCTTCTGGTTCGCGCACTGGTACACGGCAATCTGGCGCGAATCGGCGTCGATTTCCTCGACGGTCAGTTGCGCGGCATGCGCGACGGAAACGGCGGTGCCGGCCAGCGCGAGCGCGGCGAAGGTTTGGCGAATCATGCAGGTCCTCTCACGAGACGGGTGGAAACGCGCCCTCGCGGGGCGCGCGGTTATTTATCGTCGGTTATTCGGGTGTTTCGACCGGACTTCGCTCAGGGATCGATGACATCCGCGCACGCGTCGGTCGGTGCGGCCGCGACGTGGCCGACGAGCGGCACGATCTTCAGCCCGGCCGATGCGACCCGGCACGGCGCGGCCGCGAGACCGCAACCCGCGAGACTCGCGACGAGCGCCAGCGCGGCGCCCAGTCTGCCGATCCTTCGAATCGTTCCGATATGCAACCACGTCGACGCCATCGCTTTCTCCTGGTTTTGCCGGTCAGCGCGTCGACACGGGCCGCACGGCCGCCGCCGCGCGCTTCGCGCGTTCGCGGGCTTCGTCGATGTTCGCGCCGGTCGCGAGCGCGACGCCCATGCGCCGCTTCGCGAAGCTCTCCGGCTTGCCGAACAGGCGCAGGTCGGCACCCGGCACCGCCAGCGCATCGCGCACGCCTTCGAACGCAATGCCGCGCTCGTCGAGCCCGCCGTAGATCACCGCCGACGCGGCCGGCGAGCCGAGCGTCGGATCGACCGGCAGCCCGAGAATCGCGCGCGCGTGCAGTTCGAACTCCGACTGGCGCTGCGACGCGAGCGTGACGAGGCCGGTGTCATGCGGCCGCGGGCTCACCTCGGAGAACCAGACGTCGTCGCCGCGCACGAACAGCTCGACGCCGAACATCCCGCGCCCGCCGAGCGCCTCGGTCACCTTGTGCGCGATCTCGCGCGACTTTTCCAGCGCGGCCGCGCTCATCGGCTGCGGCTGCCACGATTCGACGTAGTCGCCCGCCACCTGCACGTGGCCGACCGGCTCGCAGAAGTAGGTACGCGTCTCGAGCGTCGCCGGATCGATCGCGCGCACGGTCAGCTGCGTGATCTCGTATTCGAAATCGATGAAGCCCTCGACGATCACGCGACCGTGGTTCACGCGGCCGCCGGCCATCGCGTAGTCCCATGCGGGCTTGATGTCGGCTTCGGTCCGCACGACCGACTGCCCCTTGCCCGACGACGACATCACCGGCTTCACGACGCACGGCATGCCGATCTTCGCGACGGCGGCGCTGAACGCGTCGAACGACTCCGCGAACGCATACGGCGACGTCGCCAGCCCGAGCTCCTCGGCCGCGAGCCGGCGGATGCCTTCGCGGTTCATCGTGAGCTGCGTCGCGCGCGCGGTCGGGATCACCTCGGCGAGGCCCGCCGCCTCGATCGCCGCGAGCGCATCGGTCGCGATCGCCTCGATCTCCGGCACGATCAGGTGCGGACGCTCGGCCTCGACGATCGCGCGCAGCGCGGCGGCGTCCGTCATGTCGATCACGTGCGCACGATGCGCGACCTGGTGGCCCGGCGCGTCCGGGTAGCGGTCGACCGCGACGACTTCGACACCGAGCCGCTGCAACGCGATGATGACTTCCTTGCCGAGTTCGCCGGCGCCGAGCAGCATGACGCGCGTGGCCGACGGAGAAAGCGGCGTACCGAGCCGCTGACCGATCTGCATGTGATTTCCCGCTGGTTCTGTTGGAGGACGAAAACGGCTTCGATGTTAACACGCGCATCCGCGCCGGTTTGGGCGGTTTCGTCGCGCGGCCGCCACGCCGCGCGAGGCTCGCGGGCGGCCTGCGAACGTTTTCACGTGTGAAGTGTCGGCTCGCCTCGCGCGGGGCGGGTGCGTTACTCTTACGCCTTGATCAGAATCCGATGAGGAACGAGGCTCATGTCCCACCTGTCCGCAGCCGCACGCGCACGCACCGGCCTGCTTCGTCCGTTGCGCGCGCCGCTCTGCGCGTTGACGCTTGCCACGCTTCTCGCCGCCTGCGCGATGCCGACTCACCCCGATTCCGCCGCCCCCGCACCCGACCCGTACAACCCCGCCGCCGTGCAACTGCTCGACGACACGAGTTGGGAGCTCACGAGCTGGCTGAACGCCGACGGCACGCCGCGCACGATTCCGCACGGTGACAACGGCGAGCCGATCAAGCTCGCGCTGTCCGCGCAATCGGGCATCCGGAACGCCAGCGGCTTTTCGGGCTGCAATCGCTATATGGGCACCTACGCGCTGAAGAACGGCCTGCTGAGCTTCGGCCCGCTCGCCGGCACGCGCATGGCCTGCCCGAACACGCTCGGCGGCGAGCTCGAACACGCGTACCTCGACGCGCTCGCGCACGTCCAGAAGACCGGCGTGCAGATGCGCGACCCGCAGCAGCTGCAGATCGTGACCGACGCCGGTGCAACGCTGACTTTCACGCGCCGGAGCCCCTGATGCAACGCGCGGGCGAAGGCCGACCGGCCGCCTTTGCCGCGCGCGGATACCGGACACATGCGTCCTGCGGCCGGAACGCGCATCCGCGCGTCGATGCTGTCTTAAAGTCCTGTTCGTCGGCCGGTTAAACTCGGCGGGTCGCGCACTGCGCTCCCCGCCCTCTTCCTGTTTCATCACAGCATGCATACGGTTGTCTTCGGCTGGTTCGGCATCTCCGCCGTCTGGTTCCTTCTTCTCTTCTGGCGTCTCGTTCAGGCGATGCTGCCCGGTGGCGGCGGACTCGCCGGCCGCGGCTCGATTCGCCTGTGGCTCGGCTTCGCGGCCGTGTTCGTCGCAAGCTGCACGCTGACGAGTCCGTTGTCGGGCCCCGACACGAACGGGCTCGGCCATGCGTTCTCGAGCGGCTTCGCGCACGTGCTCGGCCCGATCGGCACGCCGGTCTCGATGGTCGTGCTGCTGCTCGCGGGGCTGCCCTGGCTGACCGGTATCGGCTGGCGGCAGTTCGCCGGGTGGGTCGACACGTCGTTCGGCGTCAAGCTCGCGCGCGACGTCGACGACGACGATGCGCGTGGCGTCGCCGACCTGCCGCGCAGCGCATTGCACCGCGACGACGACCTCGTGCAGCCGACCACCGCGCACACGGTCAATTCGATGGCGCCCCGACAGAACGGCCGGTATTCGCGCCCGACGCTGTGGAAGCCCGATCCGCAAGCGCGACCGAAACCGCGCAGCAACGCCGCGCCGCGACCGCTCACGGAACCCGTCGCACCGTCCGGCTGGCTGAAGCCGACGCCGGCCAATCGCGTGCCGACGCCGCCCGTGCCCACCACGACGACCAGCCCGCTGCCGCCGCCGACGACCGGCAGCACCGCGAGCCTCGCGCGCGCCGCGGCGAACGCACAAGTGCCGCGCCCGGATCCCGCACCGCTTCCGGCCGGATTCGAACCGGTCCGGCCGCGGCCGACCGCCGTCCGGCCTGCGGCTGCCGCGCTGAAACAGCCGGCCGCACCCCGTACTTCGGTCACGCCGCAGCCCGTCAGCGCGACGCCGCCGCGCACGCCTGCACGCCCGGCGCCGGGAACGGGCACGCCCGGCCAGTCGGCCGATGCGACACGACGCCGTCCCGCGCCGCCGACGCCCGCGCGCGCGCCGCTCTATGCGTGGGTGCAACAGCCGGCCGAGCCGATCGCGCCGTCGCCGAGCGTTCACGACACGCTGCGCTCGATCGAGGCAAGCACCGCGCAGTGGGCAACGCTGGATAACACCCGCTCGACGAACGGATCGAACGCGACGGCAACCGCCGCGGCTGCAGCCGGAGCGATCGCAGCGGCGAGCAGCGTCGCCGCGTCCGCCTCGACTGCGGTGCCGGGCGGGTTCGTTCCGGCTACGCCGCAGGTCGCGCCGCACGCCACGGGTCGCCTGGACGAACACGAGGCTGCGCCGGCATACGACGACAACGCACCGATCGTGCTCGACGCGTTCATGCCCGCCGAGCCGAGCGTGCACGCTCATGCTGCCGAGACGGATGCCATGGCATTTGGCCACACCGCGCAACTCGAGGTGTCGGACCTCCACGTCGGCACCGAAGCGCCGGCACAGCGCGCGAACGACGACAGTCGACATGGCGCGGATGCGCCTGCATTCAACGCCCCCATCGACTTTGCACCGTGGGAAGACGTCGTCAGCCCGCCGTTTGCCGCTATTGATGTGTCGCAGAAGAGCCCGATTGGCGGTGACCCGATCGTTGCCGGACAGCCTTCGATCGCCGTCGCATCCACGGCAAGCGATAGGGCTCGCAACTTCGATGCGAACGAAGCAGCGATTGCCGCCGGCGTCGGCGCCCCGTTCGGATCGCGACCTGCGCTTTCCGCCGATACCACTGCATCGGCAGATTCTGCACACAACACGCGTGACGCCCTGAACGGTGCGAATGGTACGGAGGCCGTCGAGCAAGTCGCGACGCCCTCTCCTCTTCCTGTTTCGCCTGTTGCGGAAACACCTGCGCGCACGCTTGCCGATGTGATGCCCGTTGCGACGGTCGCAACCGCCGTCGCCGCGTCGAGCACGGCGCCGGCCCGCCCCTTCGCTGCCGCGCCAACTGCTTCGAACGCCTCGACCGCTTCGACCGCTTCGACCGCTTCGACCGCTTCGACCGCTTCGACCGCCGGCACATCGTCGCCCGTTGCCGCGCCCGTTTCGGTGACGCCCGCACCGGCCATCACGCCGAACCGCACGCCTGCCGCTCCGGCCCCGTCGTTTGGCGGCGTCGCTAACGCGGCATCGGGTTCGTCGTCGCAACCGACCGCACCGGCATCGGCCGTTGCATCGGTTACGCCGTCGGCGCTGACCGGCGTCACAAGCCCCGTGGATGGTTCCGGCAATCGCGTGTCGTCCGTTGCGTCGGCCATCGCGCCTGCCGCGTCGTCGACGATCGGCGCCGCTGCCAGCCCGGCATTCGGCTCGGTTATGCGCTCGCCCGCATCCGCGACGACGCCTACTCCTACACCCGCGACGAGCACCGCCGGCCTGTCCACGGCGCAGCCTTCGACGCCCGCACCGTCCGCTTCGATCGGCACGTCATTCAGCGCAACCGCGTCGCAACCGGTCGCAAGCATCCCGGCCCCTGCGGCAACCGCGACGCCTTCGGCACCGTCGAGTGCCACGCCCGCTACGCCGTCGAGCGCATCGGCCCCAGGTTCGATGGCATCGTGGACCCGCGCCGTCGATGCTCCCACGATCAACGCAGCAGCCGCGCCGACCGGCGCGACGCAGCCGGCGACCATGACACCGCCTGCCGCTGCAATCGTGACGGCACCGTCATCCGGCTCGCCGACCCCGACAAGCGCAACCGCCCCCGCTACGCCCATCACGTTCGGCAGCACGCCCGCCGAGACCACCCGCGCGCTTGCGCCCGTTGCCGCACCGGCTGCGCCGACAACCGCGCCGTCGCCCTTCACCCCGGTGGCATCGACATTCCCGGGCGGCCTCGCACCAAGCGCAACCCTCGGCGCCGCCATGCCCGCGCCGTCGCCCCCCCCGGCGCAGTCGTACACCACGCCGCCCGCCCCGGCTGCAACGCCGGCGAGCGGATCCCTATCCGGCGCCAGCGCAACGCCCGCCTCGGCAGGCATCGCCGCACCGGTCATCACCACCGCGCCGCTTGCAGCCGCGACGCTCGTCGATGCGAGCGTGCCGCCGCCGGCCGACGCAGCAATAGCAGCAGCCGCGGAGCCGGCCACCCCGGCCGCCGACGCACCGGCCCCGCCCGGCCGTCCGCCACGGCCGAATGCGTTCGAATTCCACGCACCCGCTTCGTTCAACGTCGAACTGCCGACGCTCGACCTGCTCGAGCCCGCATCGGACGACGTCCAGACGATCTCCGAAGAGCACCTCGCGCAGACGGGCCAGGTGATCGAGCAGCGACTGCAGGAATTCAAGGTGCCGGTGACGGTTGTCGGCGCATCGGCCGGCCCGGTGATCACGCGCTTCGAGATCGAGCCCGCGCTCGGCGTGCGCGGCAGCCAGATCGTCGGCCTGATGAAGGATCTGTCGCGCGGCCTCGGCCTCACGTCGATCCGCGTCGTCGAGACGATCCCCGGCAAAACCTGCATGGGCCTCGAACTGCCGAACGCGAAACGCCAGATGATCCGCCTGTCGGAGATCCTCGAATCGCGCCAGTACCAGCACTCGACGTCGCAGTTGACGATCGCGATGGGCAAGGACATCACCGGTCACCCGGTCGTCACCGATCTCGCGAAAGCACCGCACATGCTGGTCGCGGGCACGACGGGTTCGGGCAAGTCGGTCGCGATCAACGCGATGATCCTGTCGCTGCTGTACAAGGCCACGCCCGAGGACGTGCGGCTCATCATGATCGACCCGAAGATGCTCGAGCTGTCGGTCTACGAAGGGATCCCGCACCTGCTCGCGCCGGTCGTCACCGACATGAAGCTGGCGGCGAACGCACTGAACTGGTGCGTCGGCGAAATGGAGAAGCGCTACCGGCTGATGTCGGCCGTCGGCGTGCGCAACCTCGCGGGTTTCAACCAGAAGATCCGCGACGCGCAGGCGAAGGAAAAGAAGATCGGCAACCCTTTCTCGCTGACGCCGGACGATCCGGAACCGCTGTCGACGCTGCCGCTGATCGTCGTGGTGATCGACGAACTGGCCGACCTGATGATGGTCGCCGGCAAGAAGATCGAAGAGCTGATCGCGCGCCTCGCGCAGAAGGCGCGTGCGGCCGGCATCCACCTGATCCTCGCGACCCAGCGGCCGTCCGTCGACGTGATCACGGGCCTGATCAAGGCGAACATCCCGACGCGCGTCGCGTTCCAGGTGTCGTCGAAGATCGACTCGCGCACGATTCTCGACCAGATGGGCGCCGAGTCGCTGCTCGGCCAGGGCGACATGCTGTTCCTGCCGCCGGGCACCGGCTATCCGCAGCGCGTGCACGGCGCGTTCGTCGCCGACGAGGAAGTGCACCGGGTCGTCGAATACCTGAAGCAGTTCGGCGAGCCGCAGTACGAAGAAGGGATTCTGGACGGCCCGGCCACCGATGGCGCGGCGCAGGACCTGTTCGGCGAAGCGCCGGATGCGGAAGCCGATCCGCTGTACGACGAAGCCGTCGCGTTCGTCGTGCGCACGCGGCGCGCGTCGATCTCGTCGGTGCAACGGCAGTTACGCATCGGCTACAACCGCGCCGCGCGCCTCGTCGAGCAAATGGAAGCCGCCGGACTCGTGTCGCCGATGGGTATCAACGGCAGCCGCGAGGTACTCGTGCCGGCCGCGGCCGACTGAGTGCGGCGGCCCAACGGCCGCCACCAAAACGGGCGCGCCGCGCAAGCGGCTGCCCGACAGACAAAGGGCGCTGCATCGGCAGCGCCCTTTTTTACATTTACTGCGCCACCGGCACCAGCTTGAAATCGACCGGGCTGCCGAGCGCGACCTTCTGCGGATTCGGGCCGAGCTGTCCGGTTTCGACGTCGCGGCGGAACACGTAGAACGTGTCGCTGTCCTGGTTGCCGACGATCAGCCACTTGCCGGTCGGGTCGATCAGGAACTCGCGCGGCGTCTTGCCGAGGCTCGACTGGCGGCCGACCGTCTTCAACCGGCCGTCGGCCTTGTTCACCGCGTAGATCACGATGTCGTTGACGTCGCCGCGATTGCTCACGTACAGGAAGCGGCCGTCCGGCGACAGGTGGATCGCGCCGCCGCCGACCTTGCCCTTGAAGCCGGGCACCGTCATCGGCAGGATCTCGATCGGCGTCAGCTTGCCGTCGTGGTAGCCGAACACCTCGACCGACGCGCTCAACTCGCTCGTCACGTACGCGAACCTGCCGTCGGCGCTGAACACCATGTGACGCGGGCCGGTGCCGGCCTTCACGGGCGTGTAGCGCGTATCGGTCGGGCTGATCAGCCCGCGGCTGCCGTCCACCGTGTAGCGATAGCCATAGATCTTGTCCGTGCCGAGATCCTGCACGAACAGGTAGTGGCCATCCGGCGAAAACACGGTCGAGTGCACATGCGCGCCGTCCTGGCGCCCCTTCACCGGGCCCGAGCCCTCATGATGCACGGTCAGCACGGCCTGGCCCACCGCGCCGCCGTCGCGGATCGGGAACACCGCGAAGCTGCCGCCCGGATCGGCCGCGACCGAGTAGTTGGCCGTGACGAGGTACTTGCCGTCCGGCGACAGCGCCAGATAGCAAGGATCGTTCCCTTCCGACGACACGCGGTCGATGAACGTGAGCGCGCCCGTCTTCGCATCGAAACTGAACGCGCTGACGCCGCCGCGCTCGTTGGCCGGCCCGTTGTCGCCGGGCAACTCGTTGACCGCGTAGACGGTGCGACCGTCGCGGCTCGGCAACAGATAGGACGGATTCACGGTCTTCGCCGACGACACGGGCGCGACGCTGCCCGTTTGGGTATCGAAGCGATACACGTAGATCCCGTCGCTGCCGTGGCCCGTATAGGTGCCGACCAGCAGGTTGTAAACGCCATCGGCCGGTGCCGGCGATTGCTGCGCAAAGGCGTGGGTCGCGGACAGCGAGAGCACGATCGCGAAACCTTTCATCCAGTGAGCGAGCCTAAGCGGGAACCCTCGTGTCGAAGCGCGTGCGTCACGCTCGCGTAAACGGTTGGGCATTGAATCCTCCTTGCATCGAGTCGCTTCAAGTGTTGAGATAGGACGAAACGCCGGCCGTTCATGCGCTCCGCCGCCCGGCCGAGTATACGGGGCGCGACGCCGGCACGTGAAGCCCGGGCGCCGCAGCCTGCATTGTGAACTCGAATATCCAAGGACCGCTTGCCCATGCCCGCCCTGATCGAAGACTACGCCCTCGTCGGCGACGGCCACACCGCCGCGCTGATTTCGAAAGACGGCTCCGTCGACTGGCTGTGCTGGCCCCGCTTCGATTCGGGCGCCTGTTTCGCGGCGCTGGTCGGCACCCCCGAGCATGGCCGCTGGCTGCTCGCGCCGGCCGCCGACGCCGCGATCACGCACACGACACGCCGCTATCGCGGCGACACGCTGATCCTCGAAACCGACTACGAGAGCGCCGACGGCGCCGTCACCGTGATCGACTTCATGCCGCCCGGCAACGGCTGGTCGGAACTGGTGCGAATCGTCGTCGGCCGCCACGGCACGATGAAGATGCGCATGGAACTGGTGTTGCGTTTCGACTACGGTTTCTCGATCCCGTGGGTCACGCAGCTGTCCCGCGAGAACGGGATGAAAGCAATCGCCGGCCCCGATACGGTCGTGCTGCGCACGCCGGTGGCGCTCACCGGCAAGAACCTGCACACGCTCGCCGAATTCACGGTGAGCGCCGACGAGCGGATCCCGTTCTCGCTCGGTTACGCGGCGTCGCACCTGCGGCTGCCGCCCGCGCGCGATCCGCTGTCGATGCTCGCCCGCACCGAGAACTACTGGCTCGAATGGTCGGGGCGCTGCCAGGTGCAGGGCCGCTATGCGGCCGCCGTGCGCCGCTCGCTGATCACGCTGAAAGCGCTCGCGTACGAGCCGACCGGCGGCATCGTCGCCGCCCCCACCACCTCGTTGCCCGAGAAGATCGGCGGCAACCGGAACTGGGACTACCGCTATTGCTGGCTGCGCGATGCGACGATCACGCTGCTCGCGCTGATGCGCGGCGGCTACTACGACGAGGCGCGCGCGTGGCGCACCTGGCTGGGCCGCGTGATGGCCGGCTCGCCCGAGCAGATCCAGATCATGTACGGGATCGCGGGCGAGCGCCGGCTGCCGGAAATGGAGCTCGACTGGCTGCCCGGCTACCAGGATTCGAAGCCGGTGCGCGTCGGCAACGGCGCGGCGAACCAGCTTCAGCTCGACGTGTTCGGCGAAGTGATGGCCGCGCTGCACCTCGCGCGCGTGGGCGGCCTGCAGGCCGACGACACCGTGTGGTCCGTGCAGTGCTCGCTGCTCGACCACCTCGAGAAGATCTGGCGGGAACCCGACGAGGGCATCTGGGAAACGCGCGGCGGCCGCCGTCATTTCACGTTCTCGAAGGTGATGGCGTGGGTTGCGTTCGACCGCGCGATCAAGTCGGCCGAGATGTTCCGGCTGCCCGCGTCGCTCGACCGCTGGCGCGCGCTGCGCGACCAGATCCACGCAGATGTCTGCGACAACGCGTGGCATGAAGGCAAACAGGCGTTTGCGCAGAGCTACGGCAGCGACGAGCTCGACGCGAGCGTGCTGCTGATGCCGCTGCTCGGCTTCCTGCCGCCGGAAGACCCGCGCATCGTCGGCACCGTGGAGGCGATCGAGCGGGAATTGCTGCACGACGGGCTCGTGATGCGCTACCGCACGACCGAGTACGACGACGGCCTGCCGCCTGGCGAAGGCACGTTTCTCGCATGCAGCTTCTGGCTGGTCGACAACTACGCGCTGCTCGGCCGGATCGACGACGCGCACCGGCTGTTCAGCCGGCTGCTCGCGCTGTCGAACGATCTCGGGCTGCTCGCCGAGGAGTACGACCCGGTCGGCGGAAGGCTCGTCGGCAATTTCCCGCAGGCGTTCTCGCACGTCGCGCTCGTGCATACCGCGATGAACCTGATGCACCACGAAGAGGCAATGGCCCACGCGGCCGGACAGCCGGTGCCGGCCGTGGCGACGGGGCGCTGAGCGACGGCGGGGCGGCTTCGTCAGAGAACGTCAATTCGCAAAACTTTGATGAAAAATCGGGGAAATGTTGCATTGCAACACCGATCGTTGTCCGATATGATCGACTCGATTGTCCGGCTGCAGTGCAACATGGCCGGCCGCTGACCCACACGGCACGCGGCGACGCCCCAAGCCGCCCTGCGCACCGTCCCCCCACGCGGGAGTAGTCTGCATGCTTTACCAACTGCACGAATTCCAGCGGGCCATGCTGAGCCCGCTCACGGCCTGGGCCCAGGCTGCCTCCAAGTCGTTCGCCAACCCGTCCAGCCCGTTCTCGCTGATGCCCGGCGCGCCGCGCATGGCCGCCGCGTACGAGCTGGTATACCGGCTCGGCAAGGACTACGAGAAGCCCGAGTTCAACATTCACCAGATCGTCAAGGACGGCCACAACATCCCGATCGTCGAGCAGACGATCGTCGAGAAGCCGTTCTGCCGCCTGCTGCGTTTCAAACGCTATTCGGACGACGCCGACGCCGTCACGCAACTGAAGGACGAGCCGGTCGTGCTGGTCTGCGCGCCGCTGTCGGGCCACCACTCGACGCTGCTGCGCGACACCGTGCGCACACTGCTGCAGGATCACAAGGTGTACATCACCGACTGGATCGACGCGCGGATGGTGCCGGTCGAGACCGGCCCGTTCCACCTGCACGACTACATCGCGTACATCCAGGAGTTCATCCGTCACATCGGCGCGCGCAACCTGCACGTGATCTCGGTGTGTCAGCCGACGGTGCCGGTGCTCGCGGCGATCTCGCTGATGGCGAGCCGCGGCGAGGATACGCCGCTCACGATGACGATGATGGGCGGCCCGATCGACGCGCGCCGCAGCCCGACGTCGGTGAATTCGCTCGCGACGCAGCACTCGACCGCGTGGTTCGAGAACAACGTGATCCATACGGTGCCCGCGAACTATCCGGGTGAAGGCCGCCAGGTGTATCCGGGCTTCCTGCAGCACACGGGCTTCGTCGCGATGAACCCCGAGCGCCACGCACAATCGCACTGGGACTTCTACCAGAGCCTGCTGCGCGGCGACGAAGAGGATGCCGAAGCGCACCGCCGCTTCTACGACGAGTACAACGCGGTGCTCGACATGGCCGCCGAGTATTACCTCGAGACGATTCGCGTCGTCTTCCAGGAATTCCGGCTCGCGGAAGGCACGTGGGACGTCGAAGGCGAGCGCGTGCGTCCGCAGGACATCCGGCACACCGCACTGATGACGATCGAAGGCGAACTCGACGACATCTCGGGCAGCGGCCAGACACACGTCGCACACGAGCTGTGCACGGGCATTCCGCAAGACGATCGCCGCAGCCTGACCGCCGAGAAGTGCGGTCACTACGGGATCTTCTCGGGCCGTCGCTGGCGCACGATCATCTATCCGCAACTGCGCGACTTCATCCGCGAGCATGCGCCGGAACCGAAGAACGGCGCGACGAAGGCGCCCGCCGATGCACCGGTGGCAGCCCCTGTCGCCGCCGTGCCGGCCAGCCAGCCGCAGGCCGAAACGGCGGCACGCGCCACCGTCCCCGTCACCGCTGCGAAGCGCACCCGTGCGAAGGCACCGGCCGCGACGGTCGCGCCCGCCAGAACGACAACCGCGAAGGCGGCACCTGCCGCGAAACGCGCCGGCAGCGCGCGCGCCAAACCGGCTCGCGCACGCAAGGCCGCCTGACGCATCGCGTCCGGACAAAAAAACGCCGCCGTTGCTTGCGCACGGCGGCGTTTTTTATTCGGTGAGCGCAGTTCGCGCCGTTCGGCGGCTCAGCGCCGCAGCAGATACGCGAGCAGGACCTCGGTGTTCATCCTAACCATCTCCGCGCGCTCGTCGGCTTCGCTGAAGTCGCGGCCAAGCGTCGCGGCGAGCGTGAAGCGGTTCGACACGATGTAGTAGCCGAGCCCCGACAGCGTCACGTAGAAGCGCAGCGGATCGACGTCGCTGCGGAACAGCCCGGCCTTCTGGCCGCGCATCAGCACGTTGCCGAGCTTCGCGACGATCGGCGACATCATCTCGCGGATCCGCGTCGACTTGTGCAGGTAGCGCGCTTCGTGCAGGTTCTCGTTGTTGATGAGCCTCAGCAATTCCGGATGGTCGCGGTAGTAATCCCACACGAAATGCGCGAGCCGCGTGACGGCTTCGACGGGCGCGACGCCATCGAGTTCGAGCACGCGCTCGGCCTCGGTCAGCGCGGAGAACGCGTGTTCGAGCACAGCCGTAAACAGCTGCTCCTTGCTGCCGAAGTAGTAATAGAGCATCCGCTCGTTGGTTTCGGCCCGGCGGGCGATCTGGTCGACGCGCGCGCCGAACAGCCCTCCACCCGCGAACTCTTCTGCCGCCGCCATCAGAATGCGGCGGCGCGTACCTTCAGGATCTCTTTTGATTTTTGGCTGATTCATGATGGCGTTTTGCTATGTGAGCCGCGTGATCCGGACCGGCACCCCCACCGCCTCGGCGCCGACTGCCGTGGAACGGGCGCGCCGCATGCGGCCGCCCTCCTGCTGAGCCCCTGCAAAAAAGCGGTTTGATTATGCGCACAGACGGCGCCCAGCGCAATGCGGGAAATCGGCGATAATCGAGCTTTGGCAAACCTTTCCGGCCGCGCCAGACGCGGCCGAGAGCCAGTCGGCGCCGCTGCGCCCGTTGTCACCGTGACCGATTCCAAGACCCTCGCGGATCGCATCGAAGATCTGCTTCCCCAAACGCAATGCACGAAGTGCGGCTATAACGGCTGTCGTCCCTACGCCGACGCCATCGCCGCCGGCGACGCGAACTACAACCAGTGCCCGCCCGGCGGCGCCGAAGGCATCGCTCGCCTCGCCGGCCTGCTCGGCAAGCCCGTGATCCCGCTGAACCCCGTCAACGGCAGCGAACATCCGCGCGCCGTCGCCTTCATCGACGAGAGCCTGTGCATCGGCTGCACGCTTTGCATGCAGGCGTGCCCGGTCGACGCGATCGTCGGTGCACCGAAGCAAATGCACACGATCGTCGAGTCGCTCTGTACCGGCTGCGACCTGTGCGTGCCGCCGTGCCCGGTCGACTGCATCGCGATGGTGCCCGTGACCGGCGATCGCACCGGCTGGGACGCGTGGTCGCAGGAACAGGCGGACGCCGCACGCGAACGCCACGACCGCCGGCTCGCGCGCCAGCGCCGCGAACGCGAGGCCGCCGAAGCGCGCGCCGCCGCCCGTCGCGCGGCGAAGCCCGTGCCGGCTGCGGGGCAGCCCGACACGCAGCCGGCCGCGCCGGGCGCCGCCCCGGCCGACGACGCCGACGCGAAGAAACGCGCGATCATCGCCGCCGCGCTCGAACGCGCACGCAAGAAGAAGGAAGAGCTGTCCGCGCAGGGCGCGGGGCCGAAGAACACCGAAGGCGTGAGCACGGCAGTGCAGGCCCAGATCGATGCGGCCGAAGCGCGCCGCAAGCGACTCGCCGAGCAGCAGGCGCCGCGCGACGACGAAGGCCACGACGACCAGAGCGGCCCATCCACGCCGCCCGACCACGACACGCCATGAACGCCAGCAAACGACGCGCGATCTACGAAACGCTGCAAAGCCTCAATCCGCATCCGACGACCGAGCTCGAATACACGACGCCGTTCGAGCTGCTGATCGCGGTGATGCTGTCCGCGCAGGCAACCGACGTGTCGGTCAACAAGGCGATGCGGAAGATGTTTCCGGTTGCGAACACCCCGCGACAAATCGTCGCGCTTGGCGAGGAAGGCGTCACCGACTACATCAAGACGATCGGCCTGTACCGGACCAAGGCGAAGAACGTCGTCGCGACGTGCCGGATCCTGCTCGAGCGCTACGACGGCGAGGTGCCGGCCGATCGCGAAGCGCTCGAAAGCCTGCCGGGCGTGGGGCGCAAGACCGCCAACGTGGTGCTGAACACCGCGTTCGGCCATCCGACGATCGCGGTCGACACGCACATCTTCCGCGTCGCGAATCGCACGGGGCTTGCGCCGGGCAAGGACGTGAAGGCCGTCGAGACCGCTCTGGAGAAGTTCACACCGAAAGAATTCCTGCAGGACGCGCATCACTGGCTGATCCTGCACGGCCGCTATGTGTGCAAGGCCCGCAAGCCCGAATGCTGGCATTGCGTGATCGAGCCGCTGTGCGAATTCAGGCCGAAGACGCCGCCGCCGAACGAGTGAACGTCGGCCCCGGCTGACTCGCCGCGCCGCCCGCCCGGGCCGCGCGCGGTACGATCCGCAGACCCCGTTGCGGCGCCTGTGGCATTACCCTTCCCGCTCTCCTTTCCCGCTATGCATTCGACGTCGCGGTCGCGTCGTCGGCTGCCGCACCGCCTGCGCGCACGAGCGCCAGCACGGCCGCGAGAATCGCGACGCCACCCGCCCACTGCAGCGGCGACAACGCTTCGCCGAACAGCAGCGCCGCCAGCGCGACCGTCACGACCGGTTCGAGCGTGGACAGCATCGACGTGCGGGCCGCGCCCAGCCGCTCGAGCCCGGCGAAGAACGCGAGCATCGCCGCGACCGTCGACACCAGCGCGATCGCGAACATCGATGCCCAGCCGCCGGCCGTCACCGGCCAGCGCGGCGGCGTACCGAACAGCGTCATCCGCACAAGCGCGATCGCGACGAGCGTCGCGGTCGCCGACAGGCAGATGATCGCGGTGGTCGCGAGCGGATCGACGCCACGCGTCGCCTTCGTGCCGCCGACGATGTACAGCGAATAGATCACCGCGGCCGCCAGCGCGAGCGCGATGCCGAGCGGCTCGCCATGACCGCCGCCCACCATCAGCGCGGAGCCCGCGACACACAGCACGAGCGCGACGGCCTTCGCGCGCGTGAGGCGCTCGCCGAGCCACCATGCAGCCAGCAGCGTGACGAAGGCCGGATACAGGTACAGCAGCAACGCGACGAGGCTCGCCTGCGCATGCTGGAGCGCGCTGAAGTAGCAGAACGACTGTCCGACGTAGCCGAGCGCGCCCATCGCGACGAGCGGCACGAGCGCGCGGCCGCGCGGCCACACGACGCGGCGGTGGCGAGCGATCGCGGCGAGCACCACGCCGCCGATTGCGAAGCGCACGATCAGCAAGCCGAGCACGTCCACGCCTGCCGCATAGGCATAGCGGCCGAAGATTGCCATCGCGCCGAACGCGACGGCGGACAGCGCGACGTAGAGCGCGCCTTGCAGCGCGGCGGACGATGAGCGGGCGGTAGCGGACATGATGAAACGGCGCGAGCGCGGCGACGGATGTCGTCGGAGTGTAGCGGTGCGGCGGCCGGCAGCCTAGTCGGCGCTTACCCGTTGCGCGGCCGGCGGCGGTCGTGCGCCATCGCGTTGCCCATCGCCAGCGCCACGCGCCGACCCGGCGTACAATGCCCGACGCGGCATGACGCCGCCCGAATCACGACGTTTCCCCACCATGTTCAATCCGAGTCGCGACGAAGTCCGCCGCTTTTTCACCGAAACCTGGCGCAAGCAACGCGCCGGCGAGATCCTGACGCCGCTGGAAGCAATGGCAGCCGACTGGATCGTCGAGCACCCCGAATACCACGCCGACCTCACGGACGCCGATGGCGCCGCCGCGCGCGACTACACGCCCGAGGAAGGCCGCACGAACCCGTTCCTGCACCTGTCGATGCACCTCGCGATCAGCGAGCAGCTGTCGATCGACCAGCCACCCGGCATCCGCGCCGCGCACGACAAGCTGGCCGCGAAGCTCGGCTCGACTCACGAAGCGCAGCACGTGATCATGGAATGCCTCGGCGAGACGATCTGGGAGGCGCAGCGCACCGGCACGCCGCCCGATACGGACGCGTACCTGCAGCGCATCCTGCGTCGCGCATCGCGCGACTGAGCGCCGCGGCGCCGGGCTGCGGAAGCGACGCGGACAAAACGCGGACAAAAAAATACCCCGCCGTGGCGGGGTATTTTTGCTGCGCAGGCCGGCAAGGCCCGTCGCGCTTACTTCTTGAAGACGAGATCGGTCTCTTTCAGCGACTCGATGTAGGCAGCGATATCCTTCATGTCGCTGACCGACAGGCTCTGGACCTGCGCCTGCATGATCGCGTTGTTGCGACCGAGCAGCGGGTTCGTCAGCCCCATCTGGTACTGGCGCATCGCCCACACGAGGTAGTCGGCGTGCTGGCCCGCAAGGCGCGGATACTCGGCGTTGATCGGCTTGTTCAGCTGCGCGCCGTGGCAGGCCGCGCAGTTGTGCGACTCGACCAGATCCTTGCCCTTCGACGTGTCCGCCGCATGCGCGGTACCGATCGCGAGGCCGGCCGCCAGTGCAACCGCCGCCGTCTTGAATGCGTTGTTCATGAATGCTCCTGTCCCGCCGGTCAGATCGGCGGCGCGCGCTTTACTTGTAGGGATTGTCCTTCGAGTCGACCTTCTGGGCGGCATAGTAGGCCGCCAGATCCGCGATGTCCTGATCCGTCAGCGAACCGGCGACCGCGTTCATCGACGGGAAGTGACGATCCTTCTTGCGGTAGGCCTTCAGCGCGTTCTCGAGGTATTGCTCGTTCTGGCCGCCGATGATGGGC
The DNA here is from genome assembly GCF_002563755.1 of Burkholderia sp. JKS000303. Lineage (NCBI taxonomy): Bacteria > Pseudomonadati > Pseudomonadota > Betaproteobacteria > Burkholderiales > Burkholderiaceae > Burkholderia > Burkholderia sp. JKS000303. Next base: position 2,476,404 of record NZ_PDBZ01000001.1, on the reverse strand, counting down.
ACCCGGTAGACCTCCGGGTACGCTGCGCGGTAATCCTGGATGCCGTGGCAACCGATGCACATGGCGGCCTTGCTCGCCCCGTCCTTCGGGTTGCCGACCACACCGGCCGCCTGCGCGCTGCCCGCGAGCGCCACGAGCGCTGCGACAACGACGTGTTTGCCGACGAATTTGTTCATAGCTCTTGTAACCTAGCTTGAGGGGAAACTGGCGCCGAAGCGGCAACGGCCCGCGCCGTATTGCTGATCGGATCGCCACGCAGGCCAAAAAAAACGGCCAGATTGTACCGCGTCGGCGGGGAACGCGTCCATATGGCGCCCCGGTCCACCCCGCCGTAGCCCCGCAACGATACGCGGGCCCGGCCAAACCGGACAGCCCTTCTGACTTATACTGGGTTTTTTTGCGATTAAGAAGAGCGCCGCCATGCGTTTCGAAGGATCCTCGCACTACGTTGCCACCGACGACCTCAAGCTCGCCGTCAACGCCGCGCTGACGCTGCAACGCCCGCTGCTCATCAAGGGCGAGCCGGGCACCGGCAAGACCATGCTCGCCGAGGAAGTGGCCGCCGCGCTCGACATGCCGCTGCTGCAGTGGCACATCAAGTCGACGACGAAGGCGCAGCAGGGCCTGTACGAATACGACGCGGTGTCGCGGCTGCGGGATTCGCAGCTCGGCGACGAGCGCGTGAAGGACATCGCGAACTACATCGTGAAGGGCGTGCTGTGGCAGGCGTTCGACGCCGAGCACCCGAGCGTGCTGCTGATCGACGAGATCGACAAGGCCGACATCGAATTCCCGAACGACCTGCTGCGCGAGCTCGACCGGATGGAATTCCACGTGTACGAGACGCGCGAGACCGTGCGCGCGAAGCATCGCCCGCTCGTGATCATCACGTCCAACAACGAGAAGGAACTGCCCGACGCGTTCCTGCGCCGCTGCTTCTTCCACTACATCCAGTTTCCCGATCCGTCGACGATGCAGAAAATCGTCGGCGTGCATTTCCCGAACATCCGCGAGGAACTGCTGCGCGCGGCGCTCGAGAGCTTCTTCGAACTGCGCAGCGTGGCGGGGCTGAAGAAGAAGCCGTCGACGTCCGAACTGCTCGACTGGCTCAAGCTGCTGCTCGCCGAGAACATCCCGGCCGATGCGCTGCGCGGCGCCGACGCGAAGCAGATCGTGCCGCCGCTCGCGGGCGCGCTGCTGAAGAACGAACAGGATCTGAGCCTGCTCGAGCGGCTCGTCTACATGAACCGGCACAACCGGTAACCCACCCGCGAAGGCCCGGCCATGCTGCTCAATTTCTTCTACGCGCTGCGCGCAGCCAAGCTGCCCGTCTCGGTGAAGGAATACCTGACGCTGCTCGAATCGCTGAAGGCCGGGCTGATCTCGCCGTCGATCGACGCGTTCTACTTCCTCGCGCGGATGACGCTCGTCAAGGACGAGCAGTATTTCGACAAGTTCGACCAGGCGTTCGGCGCGTATTTCCATGGCGTGTCCGCGCTGCCGTTCGAAGCGTTCGACATTCCGCTCGACTGGCTCGAGAAGCGCCTCGAGCGCGAGCTGTCGCCGGAGGACAAGGCACAGATCGACGCGATGGGCGGCCTCGACAAGCTGATGGAGCGCCTGAAGGAACTGCTCGACGAGCAGAAGGAGCGCCACGAAGGCGGCAACAAGTGGATCGGCACCGGCGGCACGTCGCCGTTCGGGCACGGCGGCTACAACCCCGAAGGCATGCGCATCGGCGGCCCGTCGAACGGCAACCGCACCGCGGTCAAGGTGTGGGAGGCGCGCGCATACCGCGACTACGACGATTCGGTCGAGATCGGCACGCGCAACATCAAGGTCGCGTTGCGGCGCCTGCGACGCTTTGCGCGCGAAGGCGCGGCCGAAGAGCTCGACCTGCCCGGCACGATCCGCAGCACGGCCGCGAACGCCGGCTGGCTCGACCTGCAGATGGTGCCCGAGCGCCACAACAACGTGAAAGTGCTGATGCTGCTCGACGTCGGCGGCTCGATGGACGACCACATCAAGCGCACCGAGGAGCTGTTCTCCGCCACCAAGGCCGAGTTCAAGCACCTGGAGTTCTACTACTTCCACAACTGCGTGTACGACCATCTGTGGAAGAACAACCGTCGCCGTCACTCGGAGCGCACCGCGACGTGGGACGTGCTGCACAAGTTCACGCCGGACTACAAGCTGATCTTCGTCGGCGACGCGACGATGAGCCCGTATGAAGTGCTGCAGCCCGGCGGCTCGGTCGAATACAACAACTCGGAAGCCGGTGCCGTGTGGCTGCGCCGCCTCGCCGACCAGTTCCCCCATCATGCATGGCTGAATCCCGAGCCCGAGCGGCTATGGGAATACCGGCAATCGGTCGCGGTGATCCGCGACCTGCTCGGCCAGCGCATGTATCCACTGACGCTCGCGGGCCTCGAAACCGCGATGCGCGCACTCAGCAAGTAACGAACCCACCCTGCAGACACGAAGGCCGCGTCCGAGCGGCCTCCCCCCGGAGATAGCATGAACCCTTCGCCCACCGCGAGCGCTGGCCGCGCCGGCGGCCGCCGCTTTTTCAACGATACGTCCGTGTCCGCGCTCGTCGCCGGCTTCGTCGCGATGATGACGGGCTACACGAGCTCGCTCGTGCTGATGTTCCAGGCCGGTCGCGCCGCGCACCTCACCGACGCGCAGATCTCGTCGTGGATCTGGGCGCTGTCGATCGGCATGGCGCTGACGACGATCGGGCTGTCGCTGCGCTTTCGCGCGCCGGTGGTGGTCGCGTGGTCGACGCCCGGCGCCGCGCTGCTGATCGCATCGCTGCCGGGCGTGCCGTACCCCGAGGCGATCGGCGCGTTCGTCGTATGCGCGCTGCTGCTGACGGCCGTCGGCGTGAGCGGCCTGTTCGACACGCTGATGCGGCGGATTCCGTCCGGCATCGCAGCCGCCCTGCTCGCGGGCATCCTGTTCGAGATCGGCATCGAGATCTTCCGCGCCGCGCAGTTCCAGACGGCACTCGTGCTCGCGATGTTCTTCACGTACCTGATCGTCAAGCGGCTCGCGCCGCGCTATGCAATCGTCACGACGCTGATCGTCGGCACCGCGGTGGCCGGTAGCCTCGGCCTGCTCGACTTCAGCCATTTCCACATCGCGCTCGCGCAGCCCGTGTTCACGATGCCCGCGTTGTCGATCGCGTCGATCGTCAGCATCGGCATTCCGCTGTTCGTCGTCGCGATGGCGTCGCAGAACGTGCCGGGTATCGCGGTGCTGCGCGCGGACGGCTACCCGACGCCGTCATCGCCGCTGATCGCGACCACCGGCCTCGCATCGCTGCTGCTCGCGCCGTTCGGCTCGCACGGCGTGAACCTCGCGGCGATCACGGCCGCGATCTGCACGGGCCCCGAAGCCCATGAAGATCACGCGAAGCGCTACACGGCCGCCGTGTGGTGCGGCACCTTCTATCTGATTGCCGGGATCTTCGGCGCGACGATCGCCGCGCTGTTCGCCGCGCTGCCGAAGGCGCTCGTCGTATCGGTCGCCGCGCTCGCGCTGTTCGGCTCGATCATGAGCGGGCTCGCGAACGCGATGCAGGACGTCAAGCAGCGCGAAGCCGCGCTGGTCACGTTCATGGTCACGGCTTCGGGCCTCACGCTGCTGTCGATCGGCTCGGCGTTCTGGGGTCTCGTCGCGGGAATCGTCACGCAGGTGATCCTGAACGCGCGACGTCCCGCCTAGCCCCGTATGGCGGGGGCCCGCGGCACCGGCGGCATGCCAAAACGTGCGCGACACGAATCGGGCCTAAAATGATGGATCGGAGGCGGTGCCCGGCGCCGCCTCGCTTCGCTGCCGCGCTCGCGCGGCCCGTGAGAACCCCGGCGCCCTGCGCCCTCCTCCCGAATCGCCATGACTACCGCACTCGACCAGCTGAAGCAGTACACGACCGTCGTCGCCGACACGGGCGATTTCCAGCAGCTTGCGCAATACAAGCCGCAGGACGCGACCACGAACCCGTCGCTGATCCTGAAGGCCGTCCAGAAGGATGCGTACAAGCCGATCCTCGAGAAAACCGTCCGCGATCACCGCAACGAAAGCACCGATTTCATCATCGACCGCCTGCTGATCGCATTCGGCACCGAGATCCTGAAGCTGATCCCGGGCCGCGTGTCGACCGAGGTCGACGCGCGCCTGTCGTTCGACACGCAGCGCTCGATTGCCAAGGGTCGCGAACTCATCAAGCTGTACGAAGCCGCCGGCATCGGCCGCGAGCGCATCCTGATCAAGCTCGCGTCGACGTGGGAAGGCATTCGCGCGGCCGAAGTGCTGCAGAAGGAAGGGATCAAGTGCAACATGACCCTGCTTTTCTCGCTGGTGCAGGCCGCCGCGTGCGCGGAAGCCGGCGCGCAACTGATCTCGCCGTTCGTCGGCCGCATCTACGACTGGTACAAGAAGCAGGCCGGCGCCGACTGGGATGAAGCGAAGGACGGCGGCGCGAACGATCCGGGCGTGCAATCGGTGCGCCGCATCTACACGTACTACAAGACGTTCGGCTACCACACCGAAGTGATGGGCGCGAGCTTCCGCACGACGAGCCAGATCACCGAACTCGCGGGCTGCGACCTGCTGACGATCAGCCCCGATTTGCTGCAGAAGCTGCAGGACAGCACCGATACGGTGGCGCGCAAGCTGTCGCCGGACGCGCTGCACGACAAGCCGACCGAGCGCGTCGCAATCGACGAAGCCTCGTTCCGCTTCCAGCTGAACGACGAAGCGATGGCGACGGAAAAACTTGCCGAAGGCATTCGCGTATTCGCCGCCGATGCGGTGAAGCTCGAGAAGCTGATCGACGCGCTGCGCTGAATCGCGCAGCCCGCGCCTGCTGTCAGTCGAGCTGTCAGCAACACTGACAACAGGCGTCAGCAAGCATCGCCGACGGCCGCGAACCCTGTGTTCGCGGCCGTTTTTATTTTCATCCCAACGTCAAGCGCGCGCACTACAATCCACGTCACGAGTGCGCCGGCCGCGTCCCGGTGCGCTCTTCCCGGTCAATCTTGGATGTACCCGGGCCGGCGCCGACACGCCTGCCCGATCCACAGGAGACAATGATGCAAGTCCAACCGTATCTGACGTTCTACGGCCGCGCGGAAGAAGCCCTTCAGTTCTACGAAAAGGCGCTCGGCGCAAAGACGATGTTCAAGATGCACTTCAAGGATGCGCCGCCGAATCCCGATTACCCGATGTCGCCGGAGATGGCCGACAAGGTGATGCACGCGAGCTTCACGATCGGCGACTCGATGATCATGTGCTCGGACGGTGATTGCAGCCAGCCGGGCGGTGGCGCGCACGCGGGTTATTCGCTGTCGCTGAACCCGGCAACGGTCGACGAAGGCCGGAAGCTGTTCGATGCGCTCGCCGACGGCGGCGAAGTGACGATGCCGTTCGGCAAGACGTTCTGGGCGCTCGGCTTCGGGATGGCGAAGGACCGTTTCGGCGTGCACTGGATGGTCAACGTCGAAGACCTGTCGCAACGCGACGAAATCGCGCAACGCGCGGGCCAGTAACCCCCGCGCACCAAGCAAAACGCCCGCGACTTGCGTCGCGGGCGTCGGGTCGAAACTGCAGCAGAAGGTAAGCCGATCAGCCCTCGACGACGTCGAGATAATCCTCCGGCCGCGTGCGGTCCTCGGCATGCGCCATGCCCATCACGCGCACCAGCACGCTCACCACCACCGACACCACCAGGTTCACGATCAGCGACCACACGGCCGCGTAGCCGGGAATCGCGAGACCGAACAGGTGGATCGTGAAGATCGAGCCCGCCAGCTTCAGCGAAATCGCCATCCACGTGCCGCACACGATGCCTGCCGCCCAGCCTGCCAGCAGGCCGCGATGGTCGAGCACGCGCGTGTACAGACCGAGCACGATCGCCGGCAGCGTCTGGATGATCCAGATCCCGCCGAGCAGTTGCAGCTGGATCGCATAGGTCAGCGGCAGCCCGAGGATGAACGCGACCGCGCCGACCTTCACGATCAGCGACACGAGCTTCGCGACGTGCGTCTCCTGCTCGTGCGACATGTTGCGGTTCACGAACTCGCGGTGGATGTTGCGGGTGTACAGGTTCGCGGCCGCGATCGACATGATCGCCGCCGGCACCAGCGCACCGATGCCGATCGCCGCGAACGCGACGCCGACGAACCACGACGGGAAGTACTCGAGGAACAGCGCGGGCACCGCGAAGTTCGGGCCGAACGCCTTGAAGTACGGCGCATATTGCGGCATGTCCTTCACGCCCGACGCCAGCGCCATGTAGCCGAGCAGCGCGAGCAGGCCGAGCACGAACGAGTACGCGGGCAGCATCGCCATGTTGCGGCGGATCGAGTTGCCCGACGCCGACGACAGGATCGCCGTGACCGAGTGCGGATACAGGAACAGCGCGAGCGCGGAGCCGATCGCAAGCGTCGCGTACGCACTGTAGCCGTTCAGGCTCATCGCATCGGGTGCCTTCAGCAGCAGCTTCGCGGGCGGCACCGTCGCGAAGATGTGACCGAAGCCGCCGAGCTTCGCGGGGATCACGATGACCGCCGCGGCGATCGTGATGTAGATCAGGATGTCCTTCACGATCGCGATCATCGCCGGCGCGCGCAGCCCCGACGTGTACGTGTACGCGGCAAGAATCGCGAATGCGATGATGAGCGGCAGGTCGCCGACGAAGCCGGTCGTGTCGAACCCGAGCGCGCCGATCACCACTTCGATGCCGACGAGCTGCAGCGCGATGTACGGCATCGTCGCGACGATGCCCGTCACCGCGATCGCGAGCGCGAGCATCCGGCTGCCGTAGCGTGCGTTGACGAAGTCGGCGGCCGTCACGTAGCCGTGGCGCTTGGCAATGCTCCACAGTTTCGGGAACACGACGAACGCGAACGGGTAGATCAGGATCGTGTACGGCAGTGCAAAGAAGCCCATCGCGCCGGCGCCGAACACGAGCGCGGGCACCGCGACGAACGTATAGGCCGTGTAGAGGTCGCCCCCGAGCAGGAACCACGTGACGATCGTGCCGAAGCGGCGGCCGCCGAGGCCCCATTCGTCGAGGTGGGCGAGATCGCCGCGCCGCCAGTTCGCGGCAAGAAAACCGAGGACCGTGACGCCGATGAACAGGAGAACGAAGACAAAGGTCGCGCCGAGATTCATCGCGCACCTCCTTGCGTGCCGTTCGCCTTCCACGCGTTCTTGGTCTTGTGATACACGAACGCGGTGATCACCGCGCTAATGAACACCCAGAGCAACTGGTACCAATAGAAGAACGGAAAACCCAGCCATTGCGGTTCGATCTTGCTGTACGACGGCACCCAGACCATCGCGATCAGCGGCACCACCAGCAGCCAGAGCCAGCGCTTGGCGGCCCGATTGGCGTCGGCATTGTGAGCCATGACGTCTCCTCATCTTTCCCGGTTATCGATCTTGTTGAGCGGGTACGGCGGCGAGAGGAGCGACAAAACGGGTAAGCTGCGGCTCCCCTGGCTTCGCGCCAGTATAGGAGCCGCGAGCGCGCGGTCAAGCGGGGGCGAACCCGAGGTGATCCGCCCCTAGTCACGCGGTTGCACCGGCATGCGGCCGGCGCATGAGCGTCAGATCGCGAACGAGGATTCGCGTGCGCCCGTCGTTTCTTTCAAAGCTTTCACCCACTTGCGCGCGGGCAGCTTCAGCGTGTCCTCGATCAGCTTCGCGCGCGCTTCCAGTTGCGCATACGACACGTCGAGCGCCGGGCCCGAGAACGCGATCGCGATCCGGTTGCCGTCGTGCACTTCCGGCAGCGCGATCACGCGGTGGTCGAACGCCGCGTTCAGGTGCTTCATGTTGCGCACGAAGCTCGGATGGTCGCCGAACAGGTTGATCGTCGCGATGCCCGCCTCCGCGAGGCAGCCGCGCACCGCGCGGTAGAACGCGACGCTGTCGAGCACCGGACCGCGCGCGGTCGCATCGTACAGGTCGATCTGCAGCGCGCCCGTCGTGCCGCGGTTGGCCGCGTCGTTGACGAAGTCCCATGCGTCGGCTTCATGCACGACGAGGCGGTCGTCGTCGGACGGCAGCGCGAACATCGTGCGCGCCGCGACGATCACGGCCGGATTCAGCTCGACCGCCTCGACCTTCGCGTGCGGCAGGAAGCGGTGCGAGAACTTGGTCAGCGCGCCGGTGCCCAGCCCGAGCTGGACGATCCGCTCGGGCGTTTCGAGGAACAGCAGCCACGCCATCATCTGCTGCGCGTACTCGAGTTCGATATGCAGCGGCTTGGAGATCCGCATCGCGCCCTGCACCCATTCGGTGCCGAAGTGCAGGAAGCGCACGCCGCGCTCTTCCGAGAACGTGACGGGCGCGAAACGCGGCTTGCGCGGGGCGTCGAGGACAGGCACGTCGTCGTGTTCGTCGATCTCCGGGCGGCGCTTCACGCGCGACGGCTGGAGCTTGTCGGAGCCGTTGTAGGCAGACGGCTTGCGTTGCTTGAACGCGCGTGCCTCGGCGGACGCGCGCTTGATCAGTCGGGTCATGTTGAATCTCGCTGGGTGATGCTGGATTTGCGGACGAGAGGATAGCATTGGTGCGGGATGGCGGCCGTGCGGCGCAGCACCTGCCCGCCGCGTCGGTGCAATGTCCGTTGCGGCGTCATGCCGGAGGCCGGCTGTTCGATCGCGCCAACGCAGGGCATCGCCGTGCCGCTGCGTGCTTCACGCGCACCGATGCTTCCCCTGCCCCGCCGGCTCTGAAATACGCGGTAATGGAGACACGCCAACAGCCGCGGCGAATGCACCGAATGCCGCTCGTCTCTTCATTCGGGACAGGCTATGCTCCGGCGTCAGCCGCTCATCGCGACGCGACATTTCTTACGTAAAACTAACAAAAACGAGAGCACCCACATGACACAAAAAGCATCCGCGGCCCGCGCCCGCTACGCCGTCGCGTTGACCGGAACCCTGTTGCTGGCCGCGTGCGGCGGCGGCGGCAGCGACGACGGCACCGGATCGGCGACGCCCGCCAGCAATCTCAGCGCCGCACAACAGAATTACGAAAGCTTCGCGCTGGCCGCCAACGGCGGGCTGCACTACCTGCGTGGACAGCTTTCCATTTCCACGTCGGGCAGCGGAGCGGTCAGCGTCGGTCCGGACAGCAATTTCTATTCGATAGATCAAAGCCTCGCGCAAAGTCCGGCCAACGGCCCGCAGATGGTGACGCAGGGCCTGTCGTCGCTTTCTGCGTCGCTGTCGGTGCCGACGCTCGAGATCCAGCGCTATGTCGTCAACGGCGCGGTCGTGACGAGCACGCAGGAACAGGTCAGCTACAGCGGCGCGAACGTGCAGATCACCGACCTCGCAGCCGACGGTCATACGGCCGTGATGACGCTTCTCGGCACGAACTACACGGTCGTGCCGTTGTCCGGCACGATCGCCGGCTCGCCATCCGAGCTGTTCACCGGCAGTGCGCTCGGCATCGTGACCAACACGATCAACGGCACGTCGCTCTACAACAAGCAGGCGAGCTGGCAATCGGGCGCCGCCTACATGAAGGTCACGCGCCAGACGGTGGGCGATACGGTGTACACCGGCGACTGCGTCGCACCGCAAACGAGCGGCCCGAACGTGACGCCGTGCAGCACCTCGGCATCGACGCTGGAAGCGTTCTTTCCGTACACGAGCGCGTCGGACAACCGGACCTACAACCTGAGCGACGGACAGATCGTCACGCTGGCGGGTGTCCGCGCGTGGGTGGCCAACACGGCACTCGATTCGCCGACGACCGAATATCGCGTCTTCTATCAGAACAACGGACAGATCGACGCCGGTGCCGTGATCCGCGACGGTACGACGATGGCGATCGCCCCGGCCGGCAGCACGACGCCGCAGGACTTCTACATCCTGATGAACAGCGCGGCCGTCCAGTCCGTGAAAGCCGCGATCACGTTCTGAGCGATCGGCGCGTTCGGATGAGGACGCAACGATGAAAACGGCGGCGGACGACGTGCCGCCGTTCGCACGCAGCGATGCGGCGTTTTGCGAATCGGGAATCGGCGCACAATACGGTTCAGCTCCTCCGATTTCGCTCCGGAATCGGCGGTTCTTTCGCCACCAGGACGCGCGGCGTCCCCGCGAGCATGCTTTCGATCGCCGGCGCGCAGCCGGTACGACGTTTCGGAGATGCCATGACGTCCCCCGACAAGAAAATCTGGTTTCCGGCGAAACGCTACGGCTGGGGATGGGGGTTGCCGGTCGCGTGGCAAGGGTGGGTCGTGCTGCTGCTGTTTGTGCTCGGGATCATCGCGAGCGCGTGGCTGGTGCCACCACACCGGTCGCCGGTCGCGTACGGCGCGTGCATCGTGGCGCTGGTCGCGCTCTTCACCTTCGTGTGCTGGCTCAAGGGCGAGAAGCCCCGGTGGCGATGGGGCAAGGACAAGTGAGCGTCGGGGGCGACGGGCACCGCAACCCGCAGTTTCCATACGTGATCGCCCGTTGCCTTCGCAAGAAAAAACCCCTTCGACCGTTCCCCCCTATGTCAAACTGAAACGACAGCCCGGAGAGGTTCGCAGCGGTCATGACACATACAGCGACGGACAACGCGCCGCCAGGTCGCCCGGGGTGGCTCTCTAAAGAACGGCTCGTCTTGTACAGCGCGGCCCTCCTCGTGTTCCAGCTCGTGCTGCTGGGCATCTGGGCAATTTCCAGCTGGGTTCTGCACGTCCCCGGCGTGCCGCCCCCGGGCATCGATTTCCGGGTTTTCTGGAGCGCCTCGTTCGTTTCCCTGCATGGCGGAGCAACCGCGGCCTTCGATCTCCCTCGGCTGTTCGCGGCAGAAGCCACCTTGCTGCCGGGCATTCCCCCCGAGCAGATCGCCGCACCCTGGGTGTATCCGCCGACCTTCCAGTTGCTGGTTTATCCGCTCGCGCTGCTGCCTTACGCGGCATCGTACGCCCTGTTCGTCTGCGTCAGCCTCGCCAGTGCGTTGATCGCCTGTACACCGGTCATGAAGAACAGGCCGCTGCCATGGATCACGCTACTCGCCTTTCCGGGGCTCTGGGTCACGACGGCCGGTGGCCAGAATTCCCTGCTTACGCTGGCGTTCGCGGCCGGCGCGCTGGGATTGCTTGAACGCCGCCCGATCGTCGCGGGCATATGCGCCGGCATGCTCGCCATCAAACCGCAGCTGGCCGTCCTGTTCCCTTTGCTGTTCCTGTGCGGCGGGCATTTCCGTGCGCTCGGCGCAATGGCAGCGACGGCCGTGCTCTTCTGCACGGCGAGTGCGCTGGCGTTCGGATTACCGCTCTGGGTCGAGTTTTTCCACTCGCTGTCGTGGTTCAGCCACCTGGTCCTGGCAAACAATGCCGGCGGAATCTGGAACGCGATGCCGACCCTGTTCGCCGTTTCCCGACGCCTGGGTGCCGGCCAGACCGTTGCGTTCGCCATTCAGGCGGCCGTCGCGATACCGGCAGTCGTCGCAACGTCGGTCTTGTGGATACGCAGAAAACACGCGGATCTCTGCTCGGCCGCGGCCATCGTCGCGACGCTGCTCACGCAACCGTATCTCGTCTATTACGATCTCGCGTGGTTGCTGCTCGCCATCCTCTACCTGTGCGAGCACGGCAGAAAAACCGGCACGGCGGGACCTGCGGACTACGCGATCATGACGCTCGCGTGGCTCGTGCCCGGGCTATCGTTTCTTTTCGTTTTCAAGCCTTCGGCAGGGCAACCGGCGGCCATCCTGTTGCCAATCTTTTTAATCCTGATTCTGTCCCGCGCATCGCATCGCCGTTCGGAGGCGACACGCACCGAACGGCAATAAGCGCGCAGACCGTCGACCTCGCGGCGGAACGCTGTCAGGCTCGCAACGCCCGCCATTGGAGCAGCTTCTGCTCGAACGACAGCATCGCATTCGCCGGGCTCGACGACGGCAGCACGAGCGTGTCGTACCCGGCCTGCCCGATCACGTCGGCGAAGCGCCCCGCCGTCTTCCCGTTGAAGCACACCGTCTTCAGCAGCGGCGCATGCTCGCGCAACGATGCGAAGTCGTTCGGCTTCGCATTGCGGATCGCCGAATCGAGACTGCCTTGCCGATGGCAGGCATCAAGGACATCCCAGATGCCGATGCCGTGCGACAGCACGCACACGAGCCGCGCGTCGTACGCAAGCGCGTGCAGCCCGGGCTCGTCGAGCACCGCGCCCAACAGCCGCCAGAACTGATTGCGCGGATGCGCGTAATACTGCGCGGCATCGAGCGACGCCTCGCCCGGAAAGCTGCCGAGAATCATCGTGTGCGTGTTCGGCCCGACGACCGGCGCAAAGCCTTGCAGCATCACACGCCTCCGCGCGGCCCGACGGATCGCAGCCCGTCGCCATGCGCATCGAGATGACGCCACAGCGCGGGCAGCATGCATTCGGTGACCATCAACGGCTTGCCGTGCCGCTGAAACACCGAGCGCCGCGCGGCGAACGCATGCGGCGCCCGCTCGCCCGCGAGCGCATGGCTGGCAAGCACATACAGCGGATGACCGGCGATCACGCGCCGGCTGACGAGCGCCGAGCGCTCGACCTGCGGATCGCTGTACAGCAGCTCCGCGAGCGGCCGCGTGCGCAGCCGCCGCATTGCCTGCCACACACCCTTGCTGGCGGCGAGCGGCGCGATGCTGTGCGCGGCGACGTACGGCGTGCCGTCGACCGACAGGATCACCTCGCGCACCCACATCGGCGCGCGCGGCGCACTGTCGAGCGCCGCCGGCTCGTCGAACCACGGGCAATCGACGGCCTCGCGCGTCACGCGCACCTTCACGCTGCCGAGCCGCGCGAGATGCGCGGTCAGCGAGCCGCCGCGCGTCAGCCAGTCGCGCTGGTCGAGCGTGCAGCCGGGCCGGGGCGTGTCGCGCCAACCCGCCTGTGCGCCGTCGAATCGCATCCGCACGTTCACGCGGCGCGCGACAGCAGCAGCGCGTTGGTCCGCTTCACGAAGCTCGCCGGATCGTCGAGCATCCCGCCTTCGGCCAGCAACGCCTGGTCGAACAGCAGATGGCACCAGTCGCCGAAATTGGCGCTGTCGGCGCTCAACTGCTTCACGAGCGCGTGGTCGGGGTTGATCTCGAGGATCGGCTGCATCGCCGGCGCGTTCTGGCCGGCCGCCTTCAGCATCCGCTGCAGGTAGCCGCTCATGTCGTTGTCGTCCGCGACGAGGCACGACGGCGAATCGGTCAGGCGGAACGTGACGCGCACTTCCTTCACCTTGTCGCCGAGCGCTTCCTTCATCTTCTCGACGAGCGGCTTGATCGCCTCGCCCGCCTGCTCCTGTGCCTTCTTCTCGTCGTCGTTCAGCTCGCCGAGGTCGAGATCGCCACGCGCAACGCTCGCGAGCGGCTTGCCGTCGAACTCCTGCAGGAACGACAGCATCCATTCGTCGACGCGATCGGTCAGCAGCAGCACCTCGACGCCCTTCTTGCGGAACACTTCCAGATGCGGGCTGTTCTTCGCGGCCTGCCACGTATCGGCGGTCACGTAGTAGATCTTGCTCTGCTCGGGCTTCATGCGCGACACGTAGTCGGCGAGCGACACGTCCTGCGTGTCGGTGTCGCCGTGCGTCGACGCGAAGCGCAGCAGCTTCGCGATGCGCTCGCGGTTCGCGTGATCCTCGCCGAGGCCTTCCTTCAGCACCTGGCCGAATGCGCCCCAGAACGTCTTGTACTTCTCCTTGCCGGCGTCCTCTTCCGCGTTCGCGAGCTCTTCGAGCATCGACAGCGCACGCTTGGTCACGCCTTCGCGGATCGCCTTCACGTCGCGGCTTTCCTGCAGGATTTCACGCGACACGTTCAGCGGCAGGTCGGCCGAATCGACGACGCCCTTCACGAAGCGCAGGTACTGCGGCAGCAGCTGCTCGGCGTCGTCCATGATGAACACGCGCTTCACGTACAGCTTCAGGCCGCCGCGATAGTCGCGGTTCCACATGTCGAACGGCGCCTGCGCCGGCACGAACAGCAGCTGCGTGTATTCGCTGCGGCCCTCGACACGGTTGTGCGTCCACGTGAGCGGATCCTGATGGTCGTGCGCGATGTGCTGATAGAACTGCGTGTACTGCTCGTCGGTGACGTCGCTCTTCGACCGCGTCCACAGCGCGCTCGCCTGGTTGACGGTCTCGTCCTCGTCCTTCAGGACCATCTCGCCCTTTTCCTGATCCCACTCTTCCTTCTGCATCAGGATCGGCAGCGCGATGTGATCGGAGTACTTCTGGATGATCGACTTCAGGCGGTGCGACGACAGCAGTTCGTCCTCGCCTTCGCGCAGGTGCAGCGTGATCGTCGTGCCGCGCTGCGCGCGCTCGATCGCGTCGATCGTGAAATCGCCCTCGCCCGCGCTTTCCCAGCGCACGGCTTCGCTGGCCGGCAGGCCGGCGCGGCGCGTCTCGACGGTGATCTTGTCGGCGACGATGAACCCCGAATAGAAACCGACGCCGAACTGGCCGATCAGCGCCGCGTCCTTCTGCTGGTCGCCGGACAGCTTCGTGAAGAATTCCTTGGTGCCCGAACGTGCGATCGTGCCGAGGTTCGCGATCGCCTCGTCGCGGCTCATGCCGATGCCGTTGTCCTCGATCGTGACGGTGCGGGCAGCCTTGTCGAAGCCGATGCGGATCCGCAGGTTCGGATCGTTCTCGTACAGCGCGTTGTTCGCGAGCGCTTCGAAACGCAGCTTGTCGGCCGCGTCGGACGCGTTCGACACCAGTTCGCGCAGGAAGATTTCCTTGTTGCTGTAGAGCGAATGAATCATCAGGTGGAGGAGTTGCTTGACCTCTGCCTGAAAGCTCATCGTTTCGTGTGCCATGGATGCTGTTTCCTCTTACTTGAACTTGAATGGTGTGGCGCAGGCGCCCGGTGCGCGATGCCGGCGGGCCCGTCAAGGACGACCGCCTGGCGCAAGCGGTTTGCGCGGGTATCTGGGGACGGGCGCCGCGATTTCAAGGGGCGGCGCGCCGCCGCGTCACGACGCGCGCCGCGCCGCGGATTCGATATAGCGCGCGAGAAACCCCGGCAGCGCCGGATCGCCGCAGTTCGCGACGTTAAAGCGCGTCCACGTCGACGGCGACTGCTGCGGCGAGAACAGACTGCCCGGCGTCAGCAAGAATCCTTCCTCGTGCGCGGCCGCCGCGAGCGCGTCCGAATCGACGCCCGTATCGGCCCACAGGAACATCCCGGCCGCGGGCATCGTGAAGAGCTTCAGCCCGGTGCGCTCCAGCATGCGCGCGGTCTTGTCGCGCACGCCGTCGAGCCGTGCGCGCAGGCGTTCGACGTGACGCCGGTAATGCCCTTCGGTCAGAATTTTGTAAAGTACGCGCTCGTTGAGCTCCGGCGTCGTCATCCCGACCAGCATTTTCTGGTCGGTGATCGCCTTCGCGATCTCCGGCGCGCACGCGACGTAGCCGACCCGCAGGTTCGCCGCGAGCGTCTTCGAATAACTGCCGAGGTAGATTACGCGCTTCAACTGGTCGAGGCTCGCGAGCCGCGTGGCCGGATAGCTCGGCGGGCACAGGTCGCCGTACACGTCGTCCTCGACGACGAGGAAGTCGTACGCCTCCGCGAGCTTCAGGATCCGGAACGCCTGCGCGGCCGACAGCGACGTGCCGGTCGGGTTCTGCAGCACAGAGTTGATCACGAGCATCTTCGGGCGCCACATCTGCACGAGCGTCTCGAGCGCGTCGAGATCGGGGCCGTCCGGCGTGTACGGCATCCCGACGAGCTGCGCGCCCTGCGACGCGAAACGGCCGAACATCTGGAACCACGCGGGGTCGCCGACGATCACCGCATCGCCGGGCTGCACGTAGATTCGCGAAATCAGGTCGATCGCCTGCGTGATGCCCGACACCATCACGAGCTGCTCGGGCTTCGCGCCGATCTCGACTTCCGCGAGCCGCGTCTGCAGTTGCTGGCGCAGCGGCAGGAAGCCCTGCGGCGTGCCGAAACCGAGCATCTGCGCGCCGGACTGGCGCCCGAGCGCGCGCAGCGAGCCGGTGATCAGTTCGCCGTCGAGCCAGCGGCCCGGCAGGTAGCCCAGACCCGGCCCCTTTTCCGGGCTGGCGGTATGCAGCATGTTGCGCAGCAGCCAGACGACGTCGATCGTGTTGTGCACCGGCGCGGCCTCCGCCACGCGCGCCACGTTGTCGACCGGCTGCGGGCCGACGGCCGTGCGCTCGCGCACGTAGAAACCGGAGCCCCGCCGCGAATCGAGATACCCCTGCGCGACGAGCCGCTCGTACGCCTCGACGACGGTGAAACGCGACACGCTCTTGTCGAGCGCGAGCTTGCGGATCGACGGCATGCGCATGCCGGGCCGGAACACGCGCTCGTCGATGCGGCGCCGCGCCCACTGGACGAGCTGGTCGACGAGCGTGAGCGTGGCCGTGTCGTGCGGCGCGGGAATCTGGGCGAGAGGAACGGTGGACATGGACAGGGGCTCCAACTGTACCGAAGGCTATCGCAGCGATTGTACCGTTACTGTGCCGGTGCGGACGATTACAGTTGACCGGAATGGCGATCATGCGGCCGTCGCTGCGGCCCTGCCGCACTGGCGCCGCGCCGGCCGGCCTGCAGCGCCGCCCGTGCCCCGGCCGGTTCCGCAACCGCCCGGCGCCTCGCCCGACTACCATGACACTTTCGCTTCCCGACCGACGTTCATGCCAGCCCGCTCCCTGACCCTCGACCATCTCGTGATCGCCGCGCGCACGCTCGACGAAGGCGTGCGCCACGTCGCCGACGCGCTCGGCATCGAACCGGCCGGCGGCGGCCGCCATCCGCTGATGCGTACCCATAACGCGCTGTTCGGCGCATGGGGCGGGCTGTATCTCGAAGTGATCGCGATCGATCCGGACGCACCCGCCACGGGCGACGACGGCGCGCCGCCGCGCGCGCGGCTGTTCGGCCTCGACGATCCGGCGCTGCGCGAACGGCTCGCGCAGGGCCCGTTCCTCGCGCACTGGGTCGCGCGTGTCGACCGCCCGCGCCAGCTCGCGCTATGGCAAAGCCAGTATCCGGCCCGCATCGCACCGGTCGTCGCGATGCGGCGCGGCGATCTCAGTTGGGGCCTCACGGTGCCCGACGACGGCGCGTTCCCCGCATGGCAAGGCGCCGGCGACGGTCTGCTGCCGTCGCTGATCCAGTGGGACAGCCCGCGCCACCCGGCCGAATCGCTGCCAAGCGACGGCGTCGCGCTGAAGGCGCTCAAGGGCGCCCACCCGCGTGCGGACACGCTCCGCGAACAGCTCGACTGGCTCGGCGCCGCGCACCTGCTCGATCTCGAGGCCACCGACGGCCCGCCCGCGCTCGTCGCGGAATTCGACACGCCGCAGGGCGCGCGCACGCTGCGCTGACGCGGCACGCGCGGCCGCCCTTCTCGTCACACCCTACGCACCTCACGAATACGGAGACACCCACGACATGAATTCGCGCGAAACCCGGGGCATGCTGCTCGGCCTCATCGGCGTGATGATCTTCAGCCTGACGCTGCCGATGACGCGTATCGTCGTCTCCGAGCTCAATCCGCTGCTCAACGGGCTCGGCCGCGCGCTCGCCGCGTCGGTGCCCGCCGGTCTGCTGCTGTGGTGGCGCCGCGAACGGCTGCCCACCCGCGCGCAACTGAAAAGCCTCGCGGTCGTGTCGGCCGGCGTGATCATCGCGTATCCGGTGTTCTCCGCGTGGGCGATGAAAACCGTGCCGGCGTCGCACGGCGCCGTCGTCAACGGCCTGCAGCCGCTGTTCGTCGCGCTGTACGCGGCATGGCTGTCGCACGAACGGCCGTCGAAGGCGTTCTGGGCCAGCGCGCTGGCCGGCAGCGCGCTCGTGATCGCGTTCGCGCTGCGCGACGGCGGCGGCACCGTCCAGGCGGGCGAT
Organism: Burkholderia sp. JKS000303; assembly: GCF_002563755.1. Taxonomy (NCBI): domain Bacteria; kingdom Pseudomonadati; phylum Pseudomonadota; class Betaproteobacteria; order Burkholderiales; family Burkholderiaceae; genus Burkholderia; species Burkholderia sp. JKS000303. The sequence goes on along the minus strand of NZ_PDBZ01000001.1, from coordinate 2,458,517 downwards.
GCGCTGATGCTCGTCGCGGTCGGCATCGGCGCGCTCGGCTATGCCGAAGGCGCGCGCCTCGCACGCCAGATCGGCGGCTGGCAGGTGATCTGCTGGGCGCTCGTCGTGTCCGCGCCGTTCCTCGTGCTGCCGGTCGGCTGGCTCGCATGGATGCAGCACGCCGCGCATCCCGGCCCGCTCGCGCTGCGCACGTGGCTCGCGTTCGGATATGTGACCCTCTTTTCGCAATTCATCGGCTTTTTCGCGTGGTATGCGGGGCTCGCCATGGGCGGCATCGCGCGCGTCGGCCAGGTGCAATTGCTGCAGATCTTCTTCACGATCGCCTTTTCCGCGCTGCTGTTCGGCGAGACGGTGACGTCGTCGACGTGGCTGTTCGCGGCCGCCGTGATCGCGACCGTCATGCTCGGACGGCGCTCGTCGGTGGCCACGGCCCCGCGCCCCGCTCGCGCCGGTTGATGAGGTGCGCCATAATGTTCGTTTTGCCTGAACGGTTATGCCCACCCGGCCGCGACGGCCCGATCGCGCTCCCGCATGCCCACCCGGCCGCGTCGACGCAATCAGCCTGACCGACCTTTCTTGACTGACCACGATATCCGAACGAGGAGACTATGAATCCGAGCGACCTGCATCCGCCGCACTGGCAGCTTTCCGAACGCGCACGCAAGCTGACGAGCTCTGCAATCCGCGAGATCCTGAAGATCACGGAACGCCCCGAGGTCATCTCGTTCGCCGGCGGCCTGCCCGCTCCCGCGACGTTCCCCGCCGAACGCATGCGCGCCGCGGCCGACCGCGTGCTGCGCGATTCGCCCGCCGCGGCCCTCCAGTACAGCGCGACCGAAGGCTACCTGCCGCTGCGCGAATGGATCGCCGAGCGCTACAGCGTGCGCGTGTCGCAAGTGCTGATCACGACCGGCTCGCAGCAGGCGCTCGACCTGCTCGGCAAGGCGCTGATCGATCCGGACAGCCCGATCCTCGTCGAAACCCCGACCTACCTCGGCGCGCTGCAATCGTTCTCGCTGTACGAGCCGCGTTACGTGCAGGTGCCGACCGACGAGCAGGGCCTGCTGCCCGAAGGCCTCACGCCGGAACTGACGCAAGGCGCGCGCCTGCTGTACGCGCAGCCGAACTTCCAGAACCCGACCGGCCGCCGCCTGCCCGTCGAGCGCCGCCGCGCGCTCGCCGCGTTCGCGCAGTCGAGCCCGTTCCCGGTGCTGGAAGACGATCCGTACGGCGCACTGAACTACCAGGGCGAGCCGCTGCCGACGATGCTGTCGATGGCGCCGGACCACGTCGTGCACCTCGGCACGTTCTCGAAGGTGCTCGCACCGGGCCTGCGGATCGGCTACATCATTGCCCCCGAAGAACTCCACTTCAAGCTCGTGCAGGCCAAGCAGGCCACCGACCTGCACACGCCGACGCTCACGCAGCGCATCGCGCACGAAGTGATCAAGGACGGCTTCCTCGACGAACACATCCCGACGATCCGCCAGCTGTACGGCGCGCAATGCGAGGCAATGCTCGCGTCGCTCGCGCGTCACATGCCGGAAGGCGTCACGTGGAACCGCCCGGACGGCGGGATGTTCATCTGGGTGAACCTGCCCGCGCAGATCGACAGCATGAAGCTGCTCGAAGCGGCGGTCGACAACCACGTCGCGTTCGTACCGGGCGCGCCGTTCTTCGCGAACGATCCGCAGCAGAACACGCTGCGCCTGTCGTTCGTGACGGTGCCGCCCGAAAAGATCGAGGAAGGCGTCGCGCGCCTCGGCAAGCTGCTGCGCGAGCGTCTCTGATCCCCTTTTTCCTGTCACGCACGACTCTCTACGAGGAATCGAACCCATGGCTAACGTCTACGACAAACTGAAGTCGCTCGGCATCGAGCTCCCGACCGCCGGCGCACCGGCCGCCGCCTACGTGATGAGCGCGCAAAGCGGCAACACGGTCTACCTGTCGGGCCACATCGCGAAGAAGGACGGCAAGGTCTGGGCCGGCAAGCTCGGCGCCGATCTGCAGACGGAAGACGGCAAGGCTGCCGCACGCTCGATCGCGATCGACCTGCTCGCGACGCTGCACGCGCACACCGGCGACCTGAACAAGGTCACGCGCATCGTGAAGCTGATGAGCCTCGTGAACTCGACGCTCGAGTTCACCGAACAGCACGTCGTCACGAACGGCGCGTCGGAACTGATCGCGGAAGTGTTCGGCGACGCGGGCAAGCATGCTCGCTCGGCGTTCGGTGTCGCGCAGATTCCGCTCGGCGCGTGCGTCGAGATCGAACTGATCGCCGAAGTTGCGTAACACGGGTGTCACGGTGACCGGCCGCAGCGTCCGCTTCAAGCAGGTCGACGTCTTCACGTCGGTGCCGTTCAAGGGCAATGCGCTTGCCGTGGTGTTCGACGCCGATTCGCTCGGCGACGACGACATGCAGGCGATTGCCCGCTGGACGAACCTGTCGGAGACGACGTTCGTCTGCGCGCCGACGGATCCGGAGGCCGATTACCGCGTCCGGATCTTCACGACGTGCGGCGAACTGCCGTTCGCCGGTCATCCGACACTCGGCACCGCACACGCGTTCCTGGAAAGCGGCGCGCGGCCGCGCACGCCGGGCCGGCTGATCCAGCAGTGCGGGGTCGGCCTGGTCGAACTGCGTGAACAGGCCGATGGCTGGGCATTTGCCGCACCACCAGCACGGTTCACGCCGCTCGACCGTGCGGACTACCCGGCCCTGGCCGCCGCATTGCGCAGCGATGCGATCGATCCGGACGCCGAACCGTGCGCGGTCGACAACGGCGCGCCGTGGCTCGTCGTGCGGCTGACGTCGGCCGACGCCTGCGTCGGCCTCGCCCCCGATCAGGCCGCATTAGAGGCAATCACCCATCGCTACGGCACGGACGGCCTCGCGGTCTACGCGCCGCACCCGGACGGCGGCCCCGCCACGTTCGAAATCCGCTGCCTGATGACGGGCGGCGGGTTCGGCGTCGGCGAGGATCCCGTCACCGGCAGCGCCAATGCCGCGCTGGCAGGCCTGCTGAGCCGCCAGCAACGCCGTCCCGGCCCTTCGTATACAGTGCGTCAGGGCACGGCGATCGACCGCGACGGCCGCATCTTCATCCACCATGACGACGACGACACGATCTGGATCGGCGGCCACGTCGTGACGGTCGTGGACGGCACGTTCCAGGCGCCCGCCTGACGTTTCGCGATGTGCGACGGTGCCGGCCGGGCCGGCACCCTACGATTCACCCGTCTATCGCAAAAGCCTTCCAGCCAGTAATATCGGGCCTAATCCGTCGCTTCGGCGGGTCTGTCCATGGTTGCGCATCCCGCGAACGAACAGACGCCGGTGCGCCCCAACCATAGCCGGCCATCCCGACGGGGGATGGCTCACGCGAGCAGGACGCCGCCCTTTTCGATGAGCTCCGCCCGGTCTAACCACACGCCGCCGAACCGGCCGCTGCGCGCGCCGCGCAAGTCGCGCCGGCGTGCGCTGTTCGCGATCCCGCTGCTCGGGATGCTGGCGCTCGCGCTGCTGTGGGCCGTGATCATCGCGCGACTATCGGTCGAAAAGGACAGCGCGTACAAGGAAGCGGCGGCATCCGCTGCCATCCTGTCGTCCGCGCTCGAACAGCATACGGTCAAGGCGATCCATCAGGTCGACCAGATCACCCGCTTCGTCAAGTTCGAGTTCGAGAAGTCGCCCGCGCATTTCAACCTCGCGAGCGCGGTCGAAAAAGGCGTCGTGCCGAGCGACACGCTGATCCAGGTTTCGCTCGTCAACGCGAAGGGCATCCTGTTCGCGAACACCGCCGAACTCCATCCGAAGCCGATCAACCTGTCGGACCGCGAGCACTTCAAGGTGCATCTCGCGCACAACGACGACCGCCTGTACATCAGCAAGCCGGTGCTCGGCCGCGTGTCGAGCCACTGGACGCTGCAGATGACGCGGCGCCTGAACAACCCGGACGGCAGCTTCGCGGGCATCGTCGTCGTGTCGGAAGACCCGAGCTACTTCACGAACGACTTCTACAACAATGCGGCGATCGGCAAGGAAGGCGTGATCGCCGTCGTGTCCGACACCGGCGCCGTGCTCGCGCGCCGCACCGGCTCGGTGAGCAACGCGCCGGGCGCGTTCTCCGCCTCGGGCGTCTACCCGATCGCCGAGCGCGTGACGGGCACCATCATCGACCCGCTCGACGGCGTGACGCGCATCGTGTCGTACCGCCACCTCGACGGCTACCCGCTCGCGGTGATGGTCGGGCTGTCGCAGACCGAGGAATTCGCGGACTACTACCACACGCGCAACGTCTACCTGCTGATGACGAGCTTCATCACGCTCGCGATGCTCGCGTTCTTCGGCGTCGCGACGGGGCTGATCGGCAAGCTGCTCGGCCGCGAGCGCGAGATGACCCAGCTCGCCGAATACGACCTGCTCACCGGCCTCGCGAACCGCTACGCGACGCTGCGCGGGCTGCGCAACGACGTGTCGATGCCGTCGAGCCTGTCGCGGCTCGGCCTGCTGTTCATCGATCTCGACAACTTCAAGACCGTCAACGACACGCTCGGCCACAACGCCGGCGACATCGTGCTGCAGATGACCGCGTCGCGCCTGTCCGATGCGGTCGGCGACGAAGGCTCGCTCGCGCGGATCGGCGGCGACGAATTCGTGGTCGTGATGAAGGGCGACGACGTCGAACGGCGCGCGGTGCGGCTCGCGGAAGCGATCATCCGGCTGTTCAGCGAACCGTTCGACGTGCGCGGCAGCTCGTTCGTCCTGCATGCGAGCATCGGCATCGCGCTGCACACCGTCGCGAACGAAAGCGAGATCGACCTGCTGAAGAAGGCCGACCTCGCGATGTACAGCGCGAAGGACGCCGGCAAGAACTGCTATCAGTTCTACGCGCCGCACCTGTCGCACCGCGCCGATCACCTGATGCGCTGGGAACAGCAATTGCGCGTCGCGCTCGCCGAAGGGCAGTTGTTCCTCGCGTATCAGCCGAAGATCGATCTCACGCATCGCACGATCACGGGCTTCGAGGCGCTCGCGCGCTGGGATCATCCGGAGCACGGCGTCATCTCCGCGAACGAATTCATTTCGATCGCCGAATCGACGGGCCTGATCGTGCCGATCGGCGACTTCGTGATCCGCACTGCCTGCGCGCAAATCGCGCGCTGGCGCGACGACGGCCACGACACGCTGACGCTCGCGGTCAACATCTCGCCCGTGCAGTTCTGGCGCGGCGACCTGATCGAGACGATCTCGCAGGCACTGCTCGACACCGGCATCGACGCAAACCGGCTCGAGCTCGAGATCACCGAAACCGCGATGATGGAATATCCGGAGCTCGTATCCGAGAAGATCGTCGCGCTGAAGAAGCTCGGCATCCGGATCGCGCTCGACGATTTCGGCACCGGCTACTCGTCGCTGTCGTACCTGCACCGCTTCTCCGTCGATACGCTGAAGGTCGACCGCTCGTTCGTGCAGGCGATCCCGAACGATCGCAGCGTGTGCGTGATGGTGTCGTCGATCGTGCATCTCGCGCGCTCGCTCGGTCTCACGGTCGTCGTCGAAGGCACCGAAACCGAGGAGCAGATCGCATGGCTGTCCGCACTCGGCGAGATCGAGGCGCAGGGCTTCCTGTTCTCGCGGCCCGTGCCGGCCGACGCGATTCCCGCGTTGATCGCACGCTTCGGCGTGCGCGGCGAGCACGCGAACCTGATCGCACATCGCGCGACCGGCAACGCCGGCGCGTAAGCACGCCGCACTCGACACGCGTTGTTCCGTACGCCGATCATTTCGGTTTCCGATCCGATCGTCGAGTTCATTAACTAGCGTTTTCGCGCATGGCAGTGTCATGATGCGCGGCGGACAATCGGGAGGGCCATCGTGTCGGCAGGCCGCCGGCATGCCCCTATGCGCGAGAGCCCTGCGCCAACAGCACAATCATGACAACCGTCGAAGTCGAAGCGACCGAACCCGTCGAACGGGCACAGGCATCCCTGTGGGCCTTGTTCAAGGTCGTCGCCGGCATTTCCGCCGTGTCGTGGGGCGGGCTTTCGATGATGGCGCAGCTCGAACGTCACTATGTCGACCGCTTGCAGCGCATCGAGCCGCACCTGTTCGCCGATCTCGTCGCGCTCGCGTGGCTCGTGCCGGGCCCGGTCGGATGCAACGTCGCGGTACAGATCGGCCAGACGCTGCACGGGCGCGCCGGCGCATGGATCGCCGGCATCGCGAGCGTGCTGCCGTTCTTCGTGCTGATGACGCTGTTCGCGATCTTCTATCGCACACCGCTCGTGCGCTCGCTCGCCGCGCCGATACTGATCAATCACTTCGGGATGGTGCTCGCCGCGCTGATCGGCGTCACGTGGCTCAAGCAGTTGCGCACGCTCGCGCGCACGCGGCTCGAACAGCTGATTGCCGCGTTGTCGACGATTCTGCTCGCTTTCGCGCATAGTCCGGCCGCATTCGTCGGGATTCTCTGCGCTGCGTTTGCAGCCGGCTGGCTCACGGGCCCGCCGCAACACGACGCGATTGATTTCACGCTGTCCAAGCGCGATCGCAATCTGCTCGTGCTGCTCGCCGTCCTCGTCGCGCTGTTCGCGCTGCCGCTACCCGGCGACTACCAGATGGCGCTGCTGTGGCCGCGGCTCGCGGGCGCCGGCATGACGCTGTTCGGCGGCGGCTTCTCCGCCCTGCCCGTGCTCAAGGCGCTGTTCGTGTCGCCGGCGACCGGCATCACCGATCACGACTTCACGCTCGCCTTCGCGTTGTCGCCGGTGTCGCCAGGGCCGCTGCTGAACGTCGTGCCGTTTCTCGGCTACCTGACCGACGGCTGGGTCGGCGCGCTGTTCGCGACCGCCGCGCTGTTCATTCCGTCGGGTTGTCTCGTCGTGTTCGCGAAGAACCACCTGTTCCGGCTCAAGCGCCATTCGCGCTTCGAGCACGGGATGCGCCTGCTGCGCGCGGCGACGACGGGCTTTCTCGCGGTCGCCGTCGTGAAGATCCTGCATCGCGAACCGGCCGATCCCGTCTACTGGCTCACGGGCGCGTTCGCGACGCTGTGCTTCGCGCGCTTCAAGGTGCCCGTGTATGCCGTGTACGGCGCCGTCGCGATCGTGTGCGGCGTCTGGCTGTGGGCGGCCGCCCACTGACGGACGGCCACACTCGCGGCGGCGCCCGCCCGCTCGCCCCCCCGCCCTGCTCAGCCCGCCTGCATTGCGACGCGGCGTGCCACCCAGCGTGCGCGCAGCGCGTCGTACGCGAGGTTGAAGCAGAACGTGTAAGGCAGGAAGAACAGCACGATGCCGAGGTCGAGCAACAGCGCCTCGACGAGGCTCACGTTCAGCCACCACGCGGCAACCGGCACCACCATCGCGACCAGACCCAGCTCGAACGCGACCGCATGCGCGACCCGCATGCCGAGCGTGCGCGTCAGGCCCGCGCGCCGTTCGAGGCGATCGAACAGCGTGTTGAACGTCATGTTCCACGCCATCGCGATCAGCGACACCATCACCGTCAGCACGCCGACGTGCGACACCGGCATGTCGAGCAGCCACGCGCCGATCGGCGCGCACAGTGCGATCGCCACGAGTTCGAACGTCAGCGCATGCACGAGGCGTTCCGTCACCGTTTTGTTCACCTGTTTCATGATTCCCTCCAGTTCGTGTATTCAGCTCATGCGACTATTTTGATCGGTTAAACCGGGTCAATCCAGTTTGATATCATCGGTTTTACCGATATAAACTTTAAGGATCGTCGTATGCGCCACGCCCCCGAAGCCCTGCTCGCGTTTGCCGAAGCCGCGCTGCTCGGCTCGTTCACGGCCGCCGCACGCAAGCTCGGCAAGCGCCAGTCGACGATTTCCGAGGCGATCGCGAACCTCGAGATCGACCTCGGCGTGCAGTTGTTCGATCGCTCGACGCGCACGCCGACGCTGACCGACGCCGGACGCGCGCTGCTGCCGCAGGTGCAGCGCGCGCTGGAGGCCGGCGCGGCGATCGACCGCATGGCGGCACGGCTCGCGCAAGGCGAGGAAGCGCGGCTCACGCTCGTCGTGTCCGACACGTACCAGTCGAAGCGTTACGAGGAAACGTTGATGGCGCTGGAACAGCGCTTTCCGGCGCTCGAGCTCGAATGCCAGATCGCCGAGCACGAGGACGTGCTCGACCTGATCCAGCAGGGCCGCGCGCAGCTCGGGCTGATGGCCGCGCGCGCGGCCTACCCGCCCGATATCGGTGCGGCGACGGTGGCGGAGGAATCGGAGATCGGCCTGTTCGTCGGCCGCATGCACGCGCTGGCGCAATACGGCGACGTCGACGTGCCGCATGCGGCGCTGCGCGATGCGCGCGAGTTGCGGCTCAATACCTATGTGAAACCGGAGGATCGCGGCGCCGGCGACCGGATCGTCGTCGGCACGCAGCGCTGGCTCGCGCCGAGCTATCTGATGCTGCTGGAGATGGCCGTGCTGGGCTTCGGCTGGGCCGAGCTGCCGCGCTGGATGGTGGAGCACTTCGCGCGCGATCGCCTGTGCGAGCTGCGCTCGCGCGGCTGGCCGCGCCGCGTGCGGGTGGATGCGGTGTGGTCGCGCAACCGGCCGCTCGGCCCGGCCGGCTCGTGGCTGCTCGACGCGATGCTGGCCGCGTAGCGGCGCGGCACCGTGCAGGCAATCGGCGCCGCGAGGCGCCGCCGCAGGCTCAGAAGCCGCGCGACAGCACCGCCGCGCCGATCGTCACGACACCCAGCACGAGATTGACGACGACGAGCAGGCGCACCGTGTTGACCGCGCGCGCGCCGTCCGGCCAGTTCTGCGCCTGCACCGCACGGCGGATGCGCGGGAACAGCGCGAAGCGGATATGACCGAAGAGCAGCATCATCACGACGCCGAGCCCGGCCATCGCATGCAGCGTCCACGTCGCATGCGCGCCGCCGAACGCCATGAGCAGGAAGCCGCCGGACAGCAGGATCACGATCACCGAGCCCGACACCCAGTTGAAGAAGCGGCCGAACACGCCCTCGATCAGCGGCAGCCGCAACTGCGGCGTCAGGTCGGACAGCGCCGGGCGCAGGCAGAAGTTCGCGAAAACCATCCCGCCCACCCACACGGCAACGGCCAGCAGATGAAGAAACAACGCGACGGAAACAGCGTGAGACATGGCGGCAATCCTGTGATGAGTTGAGTGCAACAAACCACCGCGTCGCGCGCGGGGTCGAGCGACGTTCGACCCGCGTGCCGCCGCTCGGTTCAGACCCCCGGCGGTATTTCACATTATTTTGCAAGTTCCGTGCGACGGCGCCACTCTCGCTTACATGCATACGGCGCCGCCGCAAAAGAAAAGGCCGCACGCCCGCCGATGCGGAGGTGCGGCCTTCGATGCCGGTCGAACCGGCACGCAGATGGCGCGTCAGCCGAGCTTCGGACGCAGCTCGTTGATGACCTTGAGCTTCGTGTCCGGCGCGCGGCCCTTGCGGGCGCGCTTGCCGATGTGCGGCGCGAGCCCCGCATACGACAGCGTCTCGTCCTGCGCCTTGCCGCCACGGCCGGTGCCGATCAGCACGACGCCGGCCGGGTCGATCGCGAGCGCCTGCACGAGCGTTTCCTTGTCCTCGAGCGCCATCAGGATCACGCCGCGCCCGCCGCCGGACAGCGTCTTCATTTCGTCCATCCCGAACACCAGCAGGCGGCCACCGCTCGACAGACACGCGACCTGCGTCGCGTTCGGCAGCACCGGCATCGGCACGAGCGGCGCCGCCCCCGTGTCGATCGTCATGAACGACTTGCCGGCCTTCACGCGGCTCACCATGTCGCCGACCTTCGCGAGGAAGCCGAAGCCGTTGCTCGACGCGAGCAGCAGTTGCTGATCGACCGGCGCCGCGTAGTAGTGCATCAGGTGCGAGCCCGATTCGAGCTCGATCAGCGACGTGACCGGCACGCCGTCGCCGCGCCCGCCCGGCAGCACCGATACGTCGACCGAGTACACGCGGCCGCTGCTGCCCCACGCGATCAGGCGATCGGGTGTGCGGCACAGGAATGCCGCGTACAGGCTGTCGCCGGCCTTGAACGAGAAGCTCGCCGGATCGAGCCCGTGGCCCTTCAGCGCACGCACCCAGCCCTTCTGCGACACGACGACCGTCACCGGCTCGTCGACCACCTTCGCCTCGAACGTCGCGCGCTTTTCCTGCTGGATCAGCGTGCGGCGATCGTCGCCGTACTGCTTCGCGTCGGCCTCGATCTCCTTGATCATCAGCCGCTTCATCGCGCTTTCGTTCGCGAGCAGTTCCTCGAGCTTCGCCTTCTCGTCGCGCAACGTCTCGAGTTCCTTCTCGATCTTGATCTTCTCGAGTCGCGCGAGCTGACGCAGGCGGATTTCGAGGATGTCCTCGGCCTGCCGCTCGCTGAGGCCGAACGCGTTCATCAGCGCGGTCTTCGGCTCGTCCGACTCGCGGATGATGCGGATCACCTCGTCGATGTTCAGGAAGACGATCATCCGCCCTTCGAGGATGTGGATGCGGTCGTCGACCTTCGCGAGACGGTGGCGGCACCGGCGCGTCATCGTCAGCTGGCGGAACTTCACCCATTCGTCGAGGATCGTCAGCAGGCCCTTCTGGCCCGGCCGGCCATCGGCGCCGATCATCACGAGGTTCAGCGTCGCGTTCGATTCGAGGCTCGTGTACGCGAGCAGCGTGTTCACGAATTCCGTCTGGTCGATCGTGCGCGACTTCGGCTCGAACACGAGCCGAACCGCCGCTTCCTTGCCTGACTCGTCGCGCACCGCGTCGAGCAGGTCGAGCATCGCTTTCTTCGTGTTCAGCTGTTCGGGCGTGAGCGTCTTCTTGCCGAGCTTGAGCTTCGGGTTGGTCAGCTCCTCGATTTCCTCGAGCACCTTCTGACCCGACGTGCTCGGCGGCAGCTCGGTCACGACGAGCTGCCACTGGCCGCGCGCGAGATCCTCGATCTTCCACTTCGCGCGCACCTTCAGGCTGCCGCGGCCGGATTCGTACGCCGCCGAGATTTCGGCGTCGCTCGAGATGATCTGGCCGCCGCCCGGGAAATCCGGGCCGGGGATCAGGTTCATCAGCTCCCCGTGCGTGAGCTTCGGATTGCGGATCAACGTGACCGCCGCCGCCGCGACTTCGCGCAGGTTGTGCGACGGGATTTCGGTCGCGAGACCGACCGCGATGCCCGACGCGCCGTTCAGCAGCACGAACGGCATGCGGCTCGGCAGCGTCTTCGGTTCCTCGAACGAGCCGTCGTAGTTCGGCATGAAGTCGACCGTGCCCTGGTCGATCTCGTCGAGCAGCAGTTTCGCAATCGGCGTGAGTCGCGCTTCGGTGTAACGCATCGCCGCCGCGCCGTCGCCGTCGCGCGAGCCGAAGTTGCCCTGACCGTCGATCAGCGGGTAACGCAGCGAGAAGTCCTGCGCGAGACGCACGAGCGCGTCGTACGCCGACTGGTCGCCGTGCGGGTGGTATTTACCGAGCACGTCGCCGACCACGCGCGCCGATTTCACCGGCTTCGCGTCGGGGCCGAGGCCCATTTCGTTCATCGCGAACAGGATCCGGCGCTGCACCGGCTTCTGGCCGTCGCACACGTCGGGCAGCGCGCGGCTCTTCACCACGCTGACCGCGTAGCTGAGATACGCCTGCTCCGCGTAGTTGCCGAGCGTCAGCGCATCGGCGTTCGGTGCGTCGGACCCGGCGAAGAGATCGGAAGTATTGTCGTCCATCTGAATTCCGTATTCGTAAGTGGCATGAGGCCGGGCCGGGCGTCATGCCCGGCCACGCGGATGCGTCGCTTAAATATCCGCTTCGACGTCGTTGCCCTTTTCCTCGAGCCAGCCGCGCCGCGCGGCTGCCTCGCCCTTGCCCATCAGCATCGTCATGCGCGCGACGGTCGCCTCGTAGTCGAGCTCGCCGAGCTTCACCGGCATCAGGCGGCGCGTGTCGGGGTTCATCGTCGTGTCCCACAGCTGCTCGGCGCTCATTTCGCCGAGGCCCTTGAAGCGGCTGATGCTCCACTGGGTCTCGCGCACGCCGTCCTTGCGCAGCTTGTCGAGGATCGCTTCGAGTTCGCCGTCGTCGAGCGCATAGAGCTTCTGCGCGGCCTTCTTGCCACGCGCGGGCGCGTCGACGCGGAACAGCGGCGGTCGCGCAACGCACACATGGCCGCGCTCGATCAGCTGCGGGAAATGCTTGAAGAACAGCGTGAGCAGCAGCACCTGGATGTGCGAGCCGTCGACGTCCGCGTCCGACAGGATGCAGATCTTGCCGTAGCGCAGGTTCGACAGGTCGACGCTGTCGTCCGGGCTGTGCGGATCGACGCCGATCGCAACCGAGATGTCGTGCACCTCGTTGTTCGCGAACAGGCGATCGCGCTCGGTTTCCCACGTGTTCAGCACCTTGCCGCGCAGCGGCAGGATCGCCTGGTATTCCTTGTCGCGGCCCATCTTCGCGGAACCGCCCGCCGAGTCGCCCTCGACGAGGAACAGTTCGTTGCGCGCGATATCTTCCGTCTCGCAGTCGGTCAGCTTGCCCGGCAGCACCGCGACGCCCGAGCTCTTGCGCTTCTCGACCTTCTGGCCCGCGCGCGTGCGCGCCTGCGCCTGCTTGATCACGAGTTCGGCGAGCTTCTTGCCGTGCTCGACGTGCTGGTTCAGCCACAGTTCGAGCGCCGGACGCGAGAACGACGACACGAGCTTCACCGCGTCGCGGCTGTTCAGGCGCTCCTTGATCTGCCCCTGGAACTGCGGATCGAGCACCTTCGCGGACAGCACGAACGACACGCGCGCGAACACGTCTTCCGCGAGCAGCTTCACGCCCTTCGGCTGCAGGTTGTGCAGTTCGACGAAGCTTTTCACTGCCTGATAGAGACCGTCGCGCAGGCCCGACTCGTGCGTGCCGCCGGCCGGCGTCGGAATCAGGTTCACGTACGACTCGCGCACGAGCGAGCCTTCCTCGCTCCATGCGACGACCCACGACGCGCCCTCGCCTTCGGCGAAGGTGTCGTCGCCCGAACGTGCATCGGCAAAGCGCTCGCCTTCGAACAGCGGGATCAGCAGTTCGCTGCCGTTCATCTCGTCGAGCAGGTAGCCGCGCAGGCCGTCCTCGTACTTCCACGTCTGGCGCTCGCCGCTCTTCTCGTTGACGAGCACGACCTCGACGCCCGGCAGCAGCACGGCCTTCGAGCGCAGCAGGCGCTGCAACTCGCCGAACGGCAGGTTCGGAGAATCGAAGTACTTCGGATTCGGCCACACCTGCACGCGCGTGCCGGATTTCTTCTCGCCGCGGCCCGCGCCTTGCGTCGCGAGCGGCTTGACGACGTCGCCGTCGGCAAAACCGAGCTCGGCGATCTTGCCGTCGCGCCAGACCGTCACGTCGAGGCGCGTCGCGAGCGCGTTCGTCACCGACACGCCGACGCCGTGCAGGCCGCCCGAGAACGTGTATGCGCCGCCGGCGGCCTTGTCGAACTTGCCGCCTGCGTGCAGGCGCGTGAACACGATCTCGACGACCGGCACGCCTTCCTCGGGATGCAGGCCGAACGGGATGCCGCGACCGTCGTCCTCGACCGACACCGACTGATCGGCGTGCAGCGTGACCGTGATCTGCTTGCCGTGGCCGCCGAGTGCCTCGTCGGACGCGTTGTCGATCACTTCCTGAATGATGTGCAGCGGATTTTCGGTACGGGTGTACATGCCGGGCCGCTGCTTGACCGGCTCGAGGCCCTTGAGCACCTTGATCGATGCTTCGCTATAGGCCGCGCTGGGCTTCTTCGTTGACATAGGCGCTGAATTTCGTCGTTCATCGGGACGTTTTCCACATCTCGTGTGGATAACGTCGTGGACAAAGCGTTGAGTTCCGTAAAAAAGCGAATCGAAACAACGGTGTGCTTGGACTGCTCCGAAAGCGGGCGCGCGGCATGCGCTGCGCGGCCCGGGACGCGCGGTATTTTACTGGTTCCGCGTGGCGCGCCGCCGCAAGATCGTCACGCCGCGCCACCGGCCGGCCCGCGTGCAGTGCGTCAGACCGGCTTGCGTTTCGCCTCGAGCGTCTCCCACCGCTCGAGCGCGGCGAGCAGTTCGTCGTCGATCGCCGCGAACCGCTCGGTCAGGCGCGTGCCTTCCTGCGGATCCTTCGCGAAGATCGAGCCGTCCTCGAGCCGCGCGTTGATCGTCTTCTGTTCTTCCTCGAGCGCGGCGATCTTCTCCGGCAGCGCATCGAGTTCGCGCTGCTCGTTGAACGACAGCTTCACCGTGCGCTGCGCGTTGCGGCCGGCTGCGCTTTTCGCCGCGTCTTCCTTGACCGGCGCCGCATCCTTCACCGCGCGCTTCGCCGCTTCCTGCTGCGCAAGCTGCTGCGACCGCTCGCTCTGGATCTGCCAGTCGGTGAAGCCGCCGACGTATTCGCGCCACTTGCCGTCGCCTTCGGCCGCGATCACCGACGTCACGACGTTGTCGAGGAATGCGCGGTCGTGGCTGACGAGCAGCACCGTGCCGTCGTAGTCGGCCAGCAGCTCTTCGAGCAGTTCGAGCGTCGGGATGTCGAGGTCGTTGGTCGGTTCGTCGAGCACCAACACGTTGGCCGGGCGCGCGAACAGGCGCGCGAGCAGCAGCCGGTTGCGCTCGCCGCCCGACAGCGACTTCACCGGCGAACGCGCGCGTTCCGGCGCGAACAGGAAGTCGCCGAGATAGCTCATCACGTGCTTGCGCACGCCGCCGATCTCGACCCATTCGCTGCCCGGGCTAATCGTGTCGGCCAGGCTCTTTTCCTGGTCGAGCTGCGCGCGCATCTGGTCGAAGTACGCGACCTGCAGGTTCGTGCCGGTGCGCACCGTGCCCGCGTCGGGCTTCAGTTCACCGAGGATCAGCTTGAGCAGCGTCGTCTTGCCGGCGCCGTTCGGGCCGACGAAACCGATCTTGTCGCCGCGCATGACCGTCGTCGAGAACGTGTCGACCACCGTGCGATCGCCGTAGCGCTTCGTCACGTCGGTCAGCTCCGCGACGATCTTGCCGGACTTCTCGCCCTGCGCGACGTCGAGCTTCACGTTGCCCTGCGCGTTGCGACGCTCCGCGCGATCGTTGCGCATCTGCACGAGCCGCGCGATACGGCCGACGCTGCGCGTGCGGCGCGCCTCGACGCCCTTGCGGATCCACACTTCCTCCTGCGCGAGCAGCTTGTCGAACTTCTCGTTTTCCACACGCTCGACTTCCAGCTGCTGCGCCTTGCGCGTCTGGTACGCCGAGAAATTGCCCGGATACGACAGCAGACCGCCGCGATCGAGGTCGACGATGCGCGTCGCGACGCGGTCGAGGAACGCGCGATCGTGCGTGATGAACAGCAAGCCCGCGCGCTGCGCGACCAGCAGCTCTTCCAGCCAGCGGATGCCGTCGAAGTCGAGGTGGTTGGTCGGTTCGTCGAGCAGCAGCACGTCCGGCTGCAGCACCAGCGCGCGCGCCAGCGCGACACGCTTCTGCATCCCGCCCGACAGCGCGTCGACCTGCGCGTCGCCGTCCGTCAGGCCGATCTGTGCGAGCGTCATCGACACGCGCGTGCGCCAGTTCCACGCGTCGTGCATATCGAGCGACGACTGCAGCGCGTTCATCCGCGCGAGCAGCGCGTCGTGCTCGGCGCCTTCCGGCGTTTCCGCGAGGCGGTGCGCGATCGAATCGTATTCTTCGAGGACTTCGCGCGTATGCGTGAGCCCCGACGCCACCGCGTCGAACACCGTCGCGCCAGGTTCGAATTCGGGCTCCTGCGGCACGTAGACGGTCACGAGGTCCTGCTGGCGCGTGATCAGCCCGTCGTCGGGCTTCGCGAGCCCGGCGACGATCTTCAGCAGCGACGATTTGCCCGCGCCGTTGCGACCGATCAGGCCAACACGCTCGCCGGCCTCCAGCGAGAAGTCCGCGTGGTCGAGCAACGCGACGTGACCGAACGCGAGTTGCGCGCCGGTAATGGAATAAAGCGACATGGGGAGACGGCGAAGAGAGAAATCGGAAGCGCCCATTGTACCGGTGGCGGACGCCCGCGCCGGGATGGCCGAATGGACTAGGCCGGTGTGCGGTGCTTTTTATGCTGAATGGGTACCGAGGCAGGGCCGGCGGCAGGCGCGTCGGTGCGGACGCGGCACCGGCGGCAGGCGCCCGGCCGCAGCTTCACGGCCGGATGCCCACATGCGGGACGTGCGTGTTACTTCACGTTGACCGTGATCGTCGAGCTCATTTCGGGACCATACGAACGGTGTGCGCCGTCGCCGAATTGCAGCGTCAGCGTGTGCGGGCCGGGCGGCAGCTTCAAGTCGGTTTCGGTCTGGCCCTTGCCGAAGTGCAGCGAATGGTCGGTGGCCGGGATCACGTCGCCCTTCGGCACCGGCTGGCTGTCGATCAGCAGGTGATGGTGGCCCGTGTCCGGCGTCATGTCGCCGGCCGGCTTGAGGTCCATCCCCTCGAGGCCGAACTTCACGTGCACCGGGCTCGATACCGTCGCGCCGTCCTTCGGTTCGACGAAGAACACGCGCGCCTCGGCGCGCGCGAGCGTCGACATGGCCAATGCCGCGACACATACCGCGCCCGCGATCCATTTCTTGTTGATCATCGTTTCCTCCTTCAGATTGAAAGGCTCACGAAGCATACACTGCGTGCCCGGCGCGCGCGACGGCAGCCGTTGTTCGCGATGCGTACGTTTAAAACGACGTTACCGAGGCGTTCGGCGAAATTCCGGTACCATTGCGCCTTTCGTCCGCCGGCCGTGCCGCGAGCGGCATCACCGATTTTCATCATCCCGAGCGCTACATGAGCGAAGTAACCGAATACCAGAGCTGGGTCTGCCTGATTTGCGGGTGGGTCTACAACGAAGCCGAAGGTCTGCCCGATGAAGGCATCCCCGCCGGCACCCGTTTCGCCGACATTCCCGCCGACTGGCGCTGCCCGCTGTGCGACGTGGGCAAGGAAGATTTCGTCGTCGTCGATTTCTGATTTCTGATTCCCGACCACGCCTGAACGCGCGAGCCGCGCATCGGCACGTTTTCCGTCCGCCGATGCGCGTCGCGTTTGCTATACTCTGCGCGCTGTCCACACCGCCGTCCCGTTCGCGTTTTCAACACGCGATACCGCGGACATGGCTCTCCCCGTAGTTCAGGGGATGGAATGATAAGCGCAAGGCTTATCCAGCAAGGCTCTCACCCCCTGCTGTAGCAAATTTGTAGCGCATAAAAAAAGCCCGCTAGATGCGGGCTTTGTGCTTTTCCACGTGCCGAGACTCGGCATTCTGGTTGCAATGCTACTGCCCATATCCGATGATGCACTGGCGCAACATGCTGTTGATTTCCACCGAGTCTTAACCCACCGATTTCATCTAAATCTGACCCACCCTGAGACAGCGTAGTACATCTATTCCGGTGTGGATAACTCTTCGTTACCCGCTGGTTTTGCTGCTCTTTTTCTTGTTGTCTTTGCCTTGGCAGAACTGGTCCTGAAGCGCCACGATTCATTGCCCGTTTCGACGATGTGGCAGTGATGGGTGACGCGGTCCAGCAGCGCTGTCGTCATCTTTGCATCCCCGAACACGCTCGCCCACTCGCCGAAGCTGAGATTGGTCGTGATCGCGACGCTCGTGTGCTCGTAAAGCTTTGAGAGCAGATGGAACAGCAATGCACCGCCGGTCTGGCTGAACGGCAGATAGCCCAGCTCATCGAGAATCACCAGATCGACGTACATCAGCTTGTGGGCGATCTGGCCTTGTTTGCCGATGGACTTCTCCTGCTCCAGGGCGTTGGTCAGCTCGACGGTCGAGAAGTAGCGCACACGCTTGCCGTGGCGCTGTACGGCTTCGATTCCGATCGCTGAGGCGAGGTGCGTCTTGCCAGTGCCCGGACCACCGATGAACACGACGTTGTGCGCGCTTTCGAGGAACGACAGCTCGCTCAGTTCGCGCACCAGCGCTTCGTCGACGTGTGCCTGCGCGAAGTCGAAGCCCTTCAGGTCGCGGTGGGCCGGGAAGCGCGCAGCGGTCATTTGATAGGCGATCGAGCGCACCTGCCGTTCGGCGGTTTCAGCCATCAACAGCTGCTTCATGAAGCGCTCCGGCTCGAAGTCAGTGTGGCGCGACTGCGCGAGCAGCTCCGGCCACGTGCTCGCCATGCCGTGCAGTTTAAGACCCTTGAGCTGGGCCGCGATATCGTTAGACATGACGATCCTCCGGTGGGTTGGCGCGCAGCGTCTCGTAACGGCTCACGTCGGCCGCGGGCTCTTCCTTGAGCTGGAGTTTCGTCGTGGCGAGGCTGCCATTCGTGACGGGCGCCTTCAGCCGGCTCAGCACGTTCAGGACGTGCTCTGCGCTGGGGCGTCCTGAATCCAGCGCAGCCTGTACGGCGAGCAGCACCGCATCGAGCCCGTGTTCGCGCACCGCAGCGAGCACCTGCGTCATGACGCGATCGCCGCCCGGGTGTTTCAGCAGATGCCGCTGCAGCAGTTGCAGCGGCTGCGGCATCGTGATGAACGGTGCGCCGTTGCGCAGTGCGCCGGGTTTGCGCTCGACCAGCGTGACGTAGTGGCGCCAATCGTAGAAGGTCATGTGCCGCTCGAAGCTGCGTTCGTGGCGTGCGATCTCCTGGGCGTTGGCGACGACGCTGAGATATGCCGGATAGCAGCGCACGCTCACCAACTGGTTCGTGTACTCGGTGGGCACGCTGTAGCGGTTGCGTTGGAAGTGAATCAGGCTGGTCGACGAGACTCGCAGGGTCTGCTCGATGTAGCCGTCGAACGGCCGTGGATTGGGCATCAGCCGGGTACGCTCGTCCTGCAGCACATCCTCGACTGTCAGCTCAGGCCACTGCGGGTGCCGCATGTGCCACGCCTCACGACACTGACCAGCGACCCATTCGTTCAGGATCTCCAGCGTTTCCCAGCGCCGTAGCGCTGCTTCGTGCCAGATCTGACGTCGCCGGTCCTGAACGTTCTTCTCGACGATGCCTTTCTCCCAGCCTGCAGCCCGGTTGCAGAACTCCGGCTCGAACAGGTAGTGACTGCACATCGCTTCGAAGCGCGCGTTGACCGCACGCTCCTTGCCGCGGCCAACCTTGTCCACGGCGGTCTTCATGTTGTCGTAGATGCCGCGCCGCGGCACGCCGCCGAACGCGGCGAATGCGCGGGCGTGCGCATCGAACAGCATCTCGTGACTCTGTGTGGGATAGGCGACGAGCCAGAACGCGCGGCTGGAGTTAAGTTTGACGTGGGCGACCTCCAGGCGTCGCCGTAGCCCGCCAACAAACGCGTATTCGCAGCTCCAGTCAAACTGGAAGGCTTCGCCGGGTTCGAAGGCGAGCGGCACGAAGGCCTTCCTGCGAGGCGCCTCAGCCTGCTCCTCGTGCCAACGCCTCACGAACGCGCTTACGCGGCCGTAGCTGCCGGCGTAACCCTCGGCGCGGATCGCCTCGAACATGAACCGGGCGGTGCGCCGGTCACGCTTCGGGCGATGACTGTCGGCACGCAGCCAACCTGTCAGCTGTGCGGCCCAGTCGTCGATGACGCTCGGGCTGACGCGCTTCGGATACTTCGGCTCGACAGCATCAGTCTGCCGCAGCCAGCGGCGCACCGTGTTTCGGGACAGGCCCGTACGCCGCGCAATCTCGCGCAGTGGGACCTTCTCGCGGAAATACATCCGCCTGATCTTGGCCAATATGCCCACCGTGATCACCTTTGTATCCCCTGCTCAAAGATTGAGCAGGGCATTCAATCACGTGGGTCAAAATTCGATGAAAATTTTCAGCTCTAGTGGGTCAGTTCTGTGCGGACATCAACACGCCCCGATCTGTCTGATGTGTTGACGGTCATCGGGCACAAGCAGCGGATCTCGTCGAATAAGGCACTGCTCGATGCCGCATTCCCGGCGCAGAAGGCGAAGCCCGCCCTCGATCCCGCGTCCGCATGGCCGTTCCCGACCGGAGCCGCAAATTGCCCCCGCGCCCGGCCCTTTCTACCCCACGTCCGCTGCCGCGAAAGCGGGAACACGCGAAGAAGCGACCGGCGCTCGCACTGGCGAGCGTCGACGGCACCTCAATGCAGTCAAACAGCGGCGGGCTGACTCCCGCAACAGCGATCCAGAACAACGAAGCGCCGCTCGCGCGGCGCAAACCTATCCAGACGAACGAAGCCAGGGCGGATGCCCGCCAAGGCAGGCTCGCGCGCATCGACGCCATTCGCACCGAGATCCGCGCACTGGTGGCCGACATCTCGCACGCGGCCGACATCGACCTGCTGGACCTGATGGCCGACGAGATCGGCTCTTTCGCTCGCCACAAAACCGCGCAAGACGCGCGCACTTGGGCAGCAACCGCCGGCATCACGCTCGAAACCGGCCTCATGCAACTCGCACACGCGCTCCCAGACCCCATCACACAGGCAACTCAACATGACTGATCAAGCCCTCTATGCCGCACACATCGCCAAAGCTCGAGAGATCGTAGTCGCGTCTGTGAAGCGCCTGCGTTCCGCCCACGTGGACTGCATCGATCTGATGGAGCAGGCAGAGCGATATCTTCATTCGACATGGGCGATCGACCATTTTCACGCCGTCTACGATGCCGACCTAACTTTCGAGCCGAATGATCAGCGGACGATCGCAGGTCTCGCGAACGTCGGCAGCACGCTTTTCGAGTTGCTGTCACCGACGATCCCGTCGCACACCCCCAACGAGGCGTTGACTGAAGCCATCAACCACCTAATCAACATGCGCACCGAAGCGCGACTTCACAATCAGAACGGGGAGGCGCTGTGAGCCTGCTGACCCGCGCCTATATTCCTGAGAAGTCGGCCCACGCATGACGCTGGCGCAGTTCGCGCAGCTATTGCTAATGTCGGAAGGAACCATCCGCAACCAGATCAGCGCCGAGACGTTCCCGATCCCCACCTACAAGGAAGGAGGCGGTCGATTCGCAGCGTACGACGCCGTCGAGGATTATCTCGACCAAATGTCGGCCCCAAGCGCGACAACTCGCCGCGTGATGGCAAGTCATCCGCTCCCAATGCAAAAGCCCCCGACCATGCATTCGCGATCGGGGGCTTTTGGGAGGCAATTCGTCAAATTACGGCTTGCTTGCTTGATGAACCAATGCGAGGAATGCATCGGCTTGTGCCGCAATCGACGAATAATTCGCAATCAAATCGATTGCATCGCGCTGGGGAAAGTCAACATCGAGAAAGTAGTCAGCTCGTGTTCGAATTTTCTTCATGTCCTGAAGGCGATAGGCAAGTGATCGACCTTTTAGCCCCTGAGTCTTCAAACGTTCACCCAAGCGCTCGTGTTCACCCATAACAACGTTGCTCGCCGGCAGGCAGGCATCGGCAACTTGGAGAACTTTGTGAAACATCGCGTAGTATCCGCGCGAAGCCCCTGAGCGCCACTCGCACTCCGTGGTCCCGTTCGCCAGAACGCCAGCGAGTTTTTCGATATCCTGGATCTGTGTGGTCATCGTGCCACCGAAACAATGCGGCCTTCAAATTGAAACGAACTTGCCGGTCGGCACGCGATTGTCACCAGCCCCGGTGCGGGATCGTCAAACTGCTCGCACAGCGCGTCGGCGATCGCCCAGTTCAGCTCTCCACATCTTTCCGCCGACTCGCTAACGTACAACTCCAAGCGCAGACCCGCATCGCCAAAATCCTCGACCATGGTCTGCCTGATAACTCCGCCATGAGCACGCACGGTACCCACCGCGGTCTCAATCAAGCTTTCGCGCATTTGCTGCGTCAATCCATGAGCCTCCGCTGAAGCCAGCAGTCGCTTCATCGATTGCACAACAGGGTCCGAGTCGCGGATCTTGAATCTGCCAATCACGTCGAGCGCCCCCTCAAAATCAAGAACGGTTCGATGGAGATTCACAAGCCCTCCAATCGCGGTGAAATCCGTAGGAAGCACCACCTGTTCCAGCGCCAAACTCAGCTCTCTCGCCCGTCGAAATTCGCCTGCCGCCGAAAACAGCGCCATCCCATTGGCCAGCACGACCTGATCCCGAGGCGACAAATTCACTGCGGCGCGTACGCAGCGATCACATTCAGCGTGATTCCCTTGCATCACTGCAACAGCACCAAGCGACAACCAAGCGAACGCCGGGTTGCCAACACCGCCCTCCAAAGCTACACGCGCTTGGCGTTCATAGCGCTTCGCCAGAAGGTCGTTGCTCTGCGCGAATGCCACCATTCGCAGCAGCTCATTGACCGCTTGGTTAACTGCCTCTAACGGTTGAGTCACCGCTCCGACCCCGATTATTTGTGATATTCATGACCGATGATAGCAGAGCGCCCGCGAGTTCTGCATGTCGGCAAAATTCCCACAATCTGACAACCCAACCGCGAAGTGGGTTGAATCAGCGCCCATACGAGACACCTTGTCCGTTATCCCACCCTGCAGCGCCGTCAGTGCCACAAGTGCTCTCTCGCGTAGAGCTGAACAAACTTACTTGCCAGGCGCCGCGTCACGCCTCTCGATCGCCGCCCGCGCGCCCTCCGGCAGACCAGCGTAGTAGCTTTCGACTCGCTTGGGTTGCGCAATCAACTGCTCAACGATCAAGTTGAGCATCTCAAACAACACCACCCCCATTTCCGGAGTATCGTCCAAACTGATTTCACCGGGATGGACAGCGTTGTTACCTACGACGCGACAATAATCGAGTGCCTGCTGTACGTGCGGCGACAGGCCGTCCTTGACGAGTGCCGCAATGTCATCGTTGATGTTGGCACCTTTCTGCCCAACCTCCTTTAGCAACTTCTGCAACGCGAGGCGCAACAGCGCAACCGCCGCCCGAGGCGATCGCCCGAAGATGTCACGCGCCTCGTTGTAATCGTTGCGCGGCCCCTCCGGAAAGTCCTCGTGTGCCATTGATACGCTTGCAGTCGACGGGATAATCATTCTCCCGTCGTACCAATACGAGTCCTCGTCGCAGTGCGTACATGTGCAGATGTCCCACAGCTGATTGGCGACCAGGTGGCCATTCGGCCGCCAATGAAACTGGTGCCAGTGCTGCGCCGAAAACACTCCGCAATGCACGCAATTAAATTTGGCCGCCCGAAGCTGCGCCGGATAATGCTTCGCCATTTTTGTCCCCGCGACAATAGCTGATTACTAGATGTCCGAGTGTGTCACACCCGACATCGTCTTCAAGCGCCCCTTCTCTGCTACCTTTTCAGGGCCCAGATTTGTATACCGCTTTAGGTTGCGCCAATCTTTGTGTCCTGTCACGGTCGCAACTTCTGGGATGTCCCATCCGCCCTCAAAAAGCGCGCTCGTCGCTTCGTGACGCATGTCGTGCAGCCGCAGATCGACGATCCCTTTATCGTCACACGCGAGCTTGAAGTATTTGCTGGCCGTGCTCTTGTCGAACCGGAAGATGTATTCGTTCGGATGCGGCTCGGTTGTCGGGTCCGCCTTGCGCTTTGCCTCATACGTTGGGGGCACCGGATAGCGGGCCTGGCACAGCAACACTTCGAGCGAGTCGCCAATCAGCGGCACCCACTCGTCATTGCCCTTCTTCTGTCGCGGATGCTTTCGAGCGCGAGCCGGCGCTCGACGTCCAGATCCGACCACGTCAACCGGAACAGTTCGCCACGGCGAAATGCGCTCATCATCGCGACCCGAATCACATCCGGCACAGCCTGCTCACGCTCGGGATGCTCTGCAAACCACCGGAAGATTTTCACGATTTCATCGCGAGTCGGCCGACGATCCCGATGCTTGCCGGGGCCGATGAGCTGGAGGTGATCGAGCGTCGGTCGTGCAATGCTAGGCGCATGCGGCAATCTCAGGCCGAGAAGCGACGCCATATACTTGTACACGGTCTCGAGCTTGGAAATATCCATGTCGATCGTGTACTGCCCCCCTTCCTTCTTGCGCGACTGCGCAAACTTCACCAGGCGCTGGGTTGAGAGCTTGGTCGCGACCTCATCGTCGAAGTGACTTTCGAGGCGCGCAAGCATGTAGTGCTCGTTCGATTTTTCCCCTACCGGCCTACCGGAGTCGGCCCGAGCCTCACGGTAGCGCCGGACAAGTTCCCCGACCGTGATCGTCTGCTCGTCCGCCGCCGCATACCCCTTGTCAAGCGATGACTCAATGTCACGTGCCCACGCTTCAGCGGCCCCCTTTGTTCGAAATGTCTTTGATATACTCTTGCTCCCTCGCAGACGGACTTGAGCCCGCCAGCGAGAGCCGATTTGGATGATTGACGCTACTCGCTACCCCGATTGATGACTGTAGCAACATGGCCGGTGCACGGCGTGCTACAGGTTCGATTTGTAGCAAAAGTGTAGCAGAGATGATCTTTCATTCTGCGTCATTGCTTGAAATTGCGTGTCATTCAAGAATCGACGAAAATGCCTAAAAGGCAGATGGGGCAAGGGTAAGAGCCTGATTCACAAGGCTTCAATCCTCCCCGCTCAAGCTATCCGCTCCCCGTAGTTCAATGGATAGAACAAGCGCCTCCTAAGCGCTAGATACAGGTTCGATTCCTGTCGGGGGGACCAAAGATCCTCCAAATTTTTCACCCGCTTCTCTGCAACCACGCCGCTGCGCGATGGGATACAGCCGCGACGTTATCGCGCGTCAAACGGCGCACGCCAACCGCAACCCAGTCACTTCAGCCTACGTTCACGCGAGTCGCTCGAACGCCTGCGGGCCAAGCCCTTCGAAACGCCAGAGACCGAGCCAGCCCGCAGCACCGAGCGGGCATCGTCAAGATGATTGCCCCATTCGTTTGACACGGGTGTAACACTCCGACTATACTTCGCGCCGCGGGGTGGAGCAGTCTGGCAGCTCGTCGGGCTCATAACCCGAAGGTCATAGGTTCAAATCCTATCCCCGCAACCAATTTCGAAGCCCGCTCTGCGTCAGCAAGCGGGCTTTTCTCATTCGCCCGCACGATTGCCGTCAGATCGGCAAGCGCAGAATGCTTCGGTGTCTTCGACGACGGTAGTAGCCCTGGCGCAGTAGACGTAACGGGCGCGCTGGAAGAATAGAGGCATGGATGCGACAGCCATCCCCCACCCATCACTGCATCAACGCTGTCCTGACCTGCGGCATCAAGCTCGCGTTCGCCCCGGCCACCGTCATTCCCCCCGTCAACGACGCCCCGGCCGGCAGCGCCAACGCGGTGCCATCGCCGAGCCGGTTCGCATCGACAACAATCTGGCTTGCCGCGCAACCGCTCGTCAGCAACTGCACCGGCGAACCGACGATCGAAGCGAACGTATTCCCCGTCACGCTGAACGAGCACACGTTCCCGTACGCCCGAAACCCCGAATATCCGACTCCCGACACCTGGTTATCAGCCACCGTGACATCCGACACCGTCCCCGACCACGTATCCAGTTCGATCGCGGCCTGCTGCGTCGGCTGAAGCCCGTTGTTCACGGTCGAGTTCTGGATGTTGGTAACGGTATTGCCCTTGATGACGACATTCGACGCTCCATATGTCTGCCAGCTGTCTTCCTGCGCGACGAGGATGCCCGCCGCCTTCTGAACGCCGTCGACCGTATTGTTCGAGATCGTCACGCCCTGCCCGCCGACGACCGAAATGCCGCGTCCCCACGGGTTGCCCGACACCGCGTTACGGTCGATCAGCACGTTGCCGCTCAGACGACCGTCGCCGAGATAGCTGACCACGGCGATCAGATCGTCGCCGGTGCCGGTCACCGTGTTGTTCTGCACGAGCACGTTGGTCGAGCCGTAGGTCGTATGGATGCCGTCGGCAAGCGTCGCCCGCACGGTGTTGCCCACGATCGCGATGCCGCTGCCGCCGAACACGAAAATCCCGGCGCTCGCACCACCCTGGATCGTCACGCCGAGCACCTGAACGTCCGTGCCCGTCACATCGACCTTGGTCGACTCGGGCGTCGTGAGGCGCGTCGTGCCGGTGCCGACCAGCGTCACGCCGACGAGCGTCGAACCGGTGCCGCTCATCACGATCGTCTGGTCGGCCGGATTCGTGGCGGCCAGCGTCGCGCCGTATCCGGAGATCACCGCCTGCGGCACCGTCACCGCGAGCGAATGCCCGACGACGTAACGCCCCGGCTCGATGATCAGGCGCTGGCCGGCCCGCAGGCTGTTGATTGCCTTCTGCAACGCGTCGGCCTGATCGCTGCCGTCCGCGGCCGGAGAAATCGTGATGTCGGCGATGAGAATCGGCTTGGCGCCATTGACAGGCTGAAGTGTCGCGCCGGCCATGCCGGGCGAACCGGCTGTCGGCGCCGTGCTGCCGGAATTCGTCGATGGAGTGGAAGTAGCCGGCGTAGCCGATGCGCCGGATGCCGCGCCAGCAGGTTCGGCCGGCGATGTCGATGTGCTCGCAACGGTCTGCGGCGCGGGCCCGGCGTTGTCGTCACCGCCACCGCATGCGGCAAGACCAAGACAGAGCGCGGCAAGCGTTGCCCGATCGACTGTACGCATACGATGTTCCACTAGCCCAAGGTGGCGTCATCGTAAGTACGCCAGGCTACTTTGTAAATGAATAATGCGGCGTGCTTTGCGTCGAACCATTCGGTGTCCTCTGTCATTCATCGCAGCGTCATCACCACGACATGCGACACGCAATCGCGCCGCGACGGCCCAACAGGAGATCTGGATTCAGGCATGCGACGGCACAAGCCGTCGTGATCGGGAAGTATCGTGCAAACCGCGCTGGCCACGTAACCGGCGCTCGCAAACGCGAGCGCCCAATAAACGGCGGACTCCGGAACGAAATCCGCGAAACCGCACGCAGCCGCGCAGCGACAGACGCCCCGCGCGGCCGCGCCGATACGGCTTTACTGCGTCACTGCATGCTGCACGTCCTTCGACGCATGCCACACGCGGTAGCGCACGTCGAAACCGTCCGGCACGTACACGACGAGCGGCAGACGGCTGTTGTAGCGCAGTAGCTGACCGTCGCCGCGGACCTGGACGAACCGCTGCTGCGGCGCCTGGCCCGGACACGCCATCAGCGTCGACGCCGGCCCCTTCACGTCGGTCAGCCGATAGTACGTATAGCCCCAGCCTTTCACGTCCTCGGCGGTCAGCTCGCCGCCGAACCATTGCTGGTTGCAGTCGGTCTGCAGCGTCTTGCCGATCATCAGCTCGACGCGAGCGTCGCCTTCGTTCTCGAGCGCGGGCAGCGCGATCACCGCACGCTGCTGTCCGGCGGCCGGTTGCGGGAACATCTTGATCGACTCGGCCGACACGGCGGGCGCCGATGCGGGCCCGGCAGCACATGCGGCGGCGGTCGTGACGCACATGGCGGCCAGGACAGCCCGGATCGCGAATTTCATCGATATGCTCCTCATAAACAAAATAGGCTCCGGATGCTAACACTTTCGTCGCAACAGCTTACGAAGCTGTAATTTGAAGACACAATTGCAAACAGCCCGCAATCTCCGCGCGCGGTACTTATAGGGGAACCAAGGGAGAACATCATGCTGAAGCTCATTGCTGCCGCCGGCGTCGCCACGTTGCTGGCCGGCTGCGTCGTCGGTCCGGAGGCCGGATACGGCTACGGACAGCCCTACTATTCCGATCCCGGCTATGCGTACGGCCCGTCACCGGTCTACGGCACGGTCAATATCTGGGGTGGCGGCGGCGGACGCGACTGGGACCGCGGACGTCGCGACTACCATCGCGGCGGCTGGGGTCACGGCGGCGGACGTCGCGGCGACTGGAACGAAGGCGGCGGCGGACGCGGTCATGGCGACGGCGGCCATCGCCACTGATCCAGACGCGGTCCAATTGCAACCGTTTGTATCCGCACGTCGCCTCGCGCGACGTGCGGCATAGCACACGAGAATTGACATTCGTGAAATGACAAAGGCCCTCGCATCATGCGAGGGCCTTGCTTTTTGTCGTCCTGCGTACCGGCGGTTCGATCGGCGCGTACCACGCCGCGCCGAATCCGCTCATCCGCCCGCTTACCAGCCGGCCGGCTGTGCATAGCCGCCCGACACGGGCGCACCGCACACGTACGCGCGCTGATAGCGGTCGTAGCAATAGTTCTGGCCGTCGCCCTGATACTGCGCCTGCTGATAGGTCGGATACTCGGGTTGCTGATACGCCGGTGCCTGGTAGTAGGTCGGCGGCTGATAGGCCGGTGCCTGATACACGGGCGCCTGGTACGCAACCGGCGGATTCATCGCGGACGTCACGATCGCGCCGAGCACCGCGCCGCCGATCAGCGCGCCGATGACGGCGCCGCCGTCGCGGCCGTGTGCGGACGCCGGGCCCGCCGCGACGAGCGAACCGGCGAGGACACATACTGCGGCAATTTTTTTCATGATGGACTCCCACGCGAAGTGGTACTGGATGCGATGCATTGTGGCGGCACCCGGCCGTAATAGATGCAGCAAGTGGTAACGCGCCATTACGGGTATCACGCACCCCGAAACGCGGCACCGCCGTGCTACGATTTTCGGGATACAGGAGACGCCTTCATGCAGCCCGAAACCGCCCGCCGTTTCGATACCGAATTCGCACCGCGCATCGCGCAGGTGATCGCCGCTTTCTTCGCCGATCACGTTCAGGCCGACGTCGTCCCGTACGGCGGACACGGGCAACCGACCCGCGTGCGGATCCGTAGCGCACCGCACGAACATGTGAGCGGCTACGTGCATCCGCTGAACCTCGAACTGACCTGGGACAGCGACGAGATCGAACGGCTGATGGAGCCCGACGGCCCCGCGCGTTTCGAGCACTACCTGAGCGCGCTGCCGAGGAAGCTGGGCGCATGGGAAGGCGCACGCGACATCGATCTGGCGTCGCGCACGCAGGCCGACCCGCTGGTGCGGCTCGGCGGCCTGGACTTCGAAGGCTGAATGCACGCGCCGGCCGGCAGCCGCGCGCGCCGACGTCGGCCGATGCGCGCCGGTGATACACTCGACCGGTCCCGCTTCGGCGCAGATGCTGTGCCGGCCTGGCCATTCACCGCCGCCTCCACCCGCGAGCATGGTTGCGTACGCAACCGGCATCCGGGCGCGCGGACAACCACGCTTTCGCTCCCGTCATGAACGCCGACATCGGCCTGCCGCTTCCGCAACGCTACTGGGCAATCGTCTGCGTCGCACTGGGCATCACGCTCGCCGTGCTCGACGGCGCAATCGCGAACGTCGCGCTGCCGACGATCGCGCGCGACCTGCACGCATCCGACGCCGCATCGATCTGGATCGTCAACGCATACCAGCTCGCCGTCACCATCACGCTGCTGCCGCTCGCCTCGCTCGGCGAGCGCATCGGCTACCGTCGCATCTACATCGCCGGGCTCGCGCTCTTCACGGCGGCATCGCTCGGCTGCGCGCTCGCCGGTTCGCTGCCGATGCTCGCGGTGATGCGCGTGATCCAGGGCTTCGGCGCGGCCGGCATCATGAGCGTGAATGCGGCGCTCGTGCGGATGATCTATCCGTCGTCGATGCTCGGGCGCGGACTGTCGATCAACGCGATGGTGGTCGCGCTGTCGTCGGCGATCGGCCCGACGGTCGCGTCGGCGATCCTGTCGTTCGCGTCGTGGCCGTGGCTGTTCGCGGTCAACGTGCCGATCGGCATCGCCGCGGTATTCGGCAGCCTCCGTGCGTTGCCGACCAACCCGCTGCACGATGCGCCGTACGACTTCCTGAGCGCGCTGATGAACGCCTGCGTGTTCGGTCTGCTGATCATGGCCGTCGACGGATTCGGCCACGGCGAAAGCCGCGCCTATGTCGTGATCGAACTGGCCGTCGCATTCGGCATCGGCTACTTCTTCGTGAAGCGCCAGTTGTCGCAGCCGGCGCCGCTGCTGCCGGTCGACCTGATGCGCATCCCGATGTTCGCGCTGTCGATCTGCACGTCGGTCGCATCGTTCACCTCGCAGATGCTCGCGTTCGTCGCGCTGCCGTTCTGGCTGCAGAATTCGCTCGGTTTCTCGCAGGTCGAAACCGGCCTCTACATGACCCCGTGGCCGCTCGTGATCGTGTTCGCCGCACCGCTCGCGGGCGTGCTGTCGGACCGCTATTCGGCCGGCATCCTCGGCGGGATCGGGCTCGCGCTGTTCGCGCTCGGATTGCTGTCGCTCGCGACGATCGGCGCGCATCCGGGCACCGTCGACATCGTGTGGCGAATGGCGCTGTGCGGCGCGGGCTTCGGGCTGTTCCAGTCGCCGAACAACCGCGCGATGCTGTCGTCGGCGCCGCGCGAGCGCAGTGGCGGCGCGGGCGGGATGCTGAGCACGGCGCGCCTGACCGGCCAGACGCTCGGCGCCGCGCTCGTCGCATTGATTTTCGGGCTGGCGCCCGATCGCGGGCCGACCATCGCGCTCTATCTTGCGACGGTGTTCGCGGCGGTCGCTGCCGTGGTGAGCATGCTGCGCATCGCGTCGCCAAAGCCCGACGCGGCAACCTGAAGCCGACGCGCACGGCGCGCGCCCGTCACGCGGCGTCGAGCGTATCCATCACGAAGCGCACGCGCGCCTTCACGCTCGCGCGCGGCAGCTCGATCAGCCGATAGCCGTACGACGTATAACACTCGACCATCGCGTCGTAGGTCCGCACGGCTTCCGCGAAATCCTGCCGGCGCTCGGTGTCTTGCGTGTAAATGTCGGGCCACGGCGGCGCGATGAATACGCGCCGGTGATAGCGAAAGCGCCGCGCCGCCGCTTCCGCATGCGCGGGCACCGCGAGGCCCGTCAACCGCAGATAGCCGATCACGTCCGGCACGCCGCGATCGAAGAACACCGGCCCGCGCGCGCATCGCGCCAGATGGTGCGAGCGCATCTCCCAACCGAGCATCAGTTCCGCGAAGACGGCCCGGTCGCGCCACGGCAGTGCCTGGCCGTCGATCGCCATCTGGTCGCGGATCACGCCGCGCCCGGCCTCCTGCGAGCGCGCGAAACCGGCGCGCTCGAGCGCATCGAGCAACGTGCTCTTGCCCAAGCCGGGGCCGCCCGTGACGACGTAGAAACGGCCGGCCGCATCGTCGTCGGCCCCGACCGCTTCCACGCGCTCAGACATGGGCGATCCGCCGGCCGGCCCGCTGCGTGACCGACGCAGCTGCCGCGACGCTGCGCAGGTCGGCGACGAACGTGTCGCGCCATACCGACAGGTCGTTCTCGCGCAGCCGCGCGAGGTTCTGCTCGTGGCGCGCCTGCCGCTCCGCGAGCGGCATCGACAGCGCGCGCTCGAGCGCGTCGGCCATCTGCGACAGGTCGTACGGATTGACGAGCAGCGCGCCGGTCAGCTCGGCAGCCGCGCCCGCGAACTCCGACAGCACGAGCACGCCCGGATCGGCCGGATCCTGCGACGCGACGTATTCCTTCGCCACGAGGTTCATCCCGTCGCGCAACGGCGTCACGTAGCCGACCTGCGACATCCGGAAGAACGCCATCAGCAGGTTGCGTTCGTACTTGCGGTTCAGGTACTGGATCGGCGTCCAGTCGAGCTGCGAGAAGCGGCCGTTGATGCGGCCCGCCTCGCCTTCGAGCGTTTCGCGAATGTGCTGGTAGGTCTGCACGTCGGCGCGCGTCGGCGGCGCGATCTGCACGAGCGACACGCGCCCCTGCCAGCCCGGCGCGTTCGCGAGCATCCGCTCGAACGACTGGAAGCGCTCGACCAGCCCCTTCGAATAATCGAGACGGTCGACGCTCATCACGAGCTTGCGGCCGTCGAGTGCGTCGCGCAGCATCTTCACCGGCTTGCGCGAACCGTACTGGACGGCCGCCTCGGCGATCGCATCCGGATGCACGCCGATCGGATAGGCGGCAACCTTCACGACGCGGCCGTGCGCATGCAGCATCCCGTCGTCGCTCGCCGTGCCGATCCCGCGCCGCTCGATGTAGTCGGCGAACGCCTGCTTGTCGGCATCGGTCTGGAAGCCCGCGACGTCGTACGCGCACATGAACTTCACGAGTTCCTCGTGCGGCGGCACGAGGCGCAGCATCTCCGGCGACGGAAACGGAATGTGCAGGAAAAAGCCGATCGGGTTCTTCACGCCGAGCTCGCGCAGGAAATGCGCGAACGGCAGCAGATGGTAGTCGTGCACCCAGATCAGGTCGTCGGGCCGCAGCAGCGCGGCGAGCTGCTTCGCGAGCATCGCATTCACGCGCAGATAGCCCGCATACTCCTGCCGGTCAAAGCGGGCAAGATCGCCGCGGTAGTGGAACACCGGCCACAGCGTCGCGTTCGAGAAGCCGCGGTAGTACTGATCGTAGTCGCGCCGGGTCAGCCCGACCGTCGCGTACGTGACGTTACCGTCCCGCTGAATCGCGGGCTCGGCATCGGGCGCACCGACGATCTCGCCGTTCCAGCCGAACCAGACGCCGCCGGTTTCCTTCAGCGCGTCCATCACGCCGACCGCGAGACCACCCGCGCTCGGACGTGTGTCCTCGCCTGCGGCGACACGATTCGATACCACGATCAATCTGCTCATGCAGCTTCCCCTCCTCGATTCGATTGGATGACGCACGGCGCGCGCCAAGACGGGCGCGGCGGCCCGAAGGCGGCCACGCGGCGATTCAGATGTGAGCGATGCAACAAAAAGCGCAGTGAAGTGCGGCGGCGGAATGCAACGGCGACGGCGTCAAGCGTCCTGCTCCTGGCCGAGATCGCGTTGATAGTCGAGCCCTTCCGGGCGGGCGCCGCCCTGGTTGTGATCGCCGTCGGACGGCGTCTCGCCTGTCGCGCCCGCAGGCGGCGCGACAGGCGAGACGCGTGGCGGAACGGGTCGGTCGACGCCCGCCTCGGGCGGACGCGGGGAAAAGCGTTTCGAACGGCGCATGGCTGGGTGTCTCATATGCAGCGCGGCTCGGGGCCGTCGTTGAAACATTCCATAACAAAACAGTCTAGGTCGCTTCCGAGCATCCGAAGGTAACAATTACCTTCAATTTGTAACGTTTCGACCCCTCTCCAATCATCTGTCCGACAATAACGCCGCGCGTATGCGCGCGAGCCGCCGCCGGCGATTTGTCAAAGCTTTGCAGTTTTCCCATGACAATTGCGAAACAATGATGCGGCAAGGGGGCGCGCACGCGTCGCCGCTCACCCAGACAGGACTTGCACTCAGGGATGAACATTCGTTTCGAATCGCCGCGCCGGGCCATGCCGGCGCGCATCGTGCTGGCCGCGATCGCCACGGCCTCACTGCTGTCCGGCTGCAACTCGCTGTACAGCGAAGGCGCAACCGCTGGCGCCGGTATCGCGGGCGCCGCGATTGCATCCAAGGTCACCAACAACGCCGCCGTCGCGACGGGCATCGGCCTGGGCGCCGTCGCCGGCGCCCGTGCGGGTGTCCAGTACACGCAGCGCGTCGCCCACCGTTATACGCAGGACCAGATCGCGAAAGCGGCCGGCCCGCTCGATGTCGGCGGCGTCGCGCCGTGGTCGACGCACCATTCGTTTCCGATCGAGGATGACGAACAGGGCCGCGTGACGGTGAGCCGGATGATCAGCGTCGGCCCGCTCGACTGCAAGGAAATCGTGTTCGCGGTCGACACGCCCGCCAAGGGCGACAAGGCCGCGCAATCGGCGTTCTACGTCGCCACGATCTGCCGCGAAGGCCCGGTGTGGAAATGGGCGTCGGCCGAACCCGCAACTGAACGCTGGGGCGCGCTGCAATGAGCGTCGCGATTCGTATCGCGGCGATCGGCGCGCTGTGCGCGGCCACCGTCGCGCTGTCGGGCTGCGGCTCGGTCGGCGCGGCAAGCGGCGCACTCGCCGGCGCGGCGACGGGCCTCGTCACCGCGAACCCGGCCGTGGGCGTCGGCGTCGGCATTGCCGTGCAGGCGGCGACCGACGAGGCCGTCAACCGCACGATGAAACAGCTCCATCAGAACCAGCAGGACGCGATCGCGAAGGTGGCCGGCACGTTGGCTGTCGGCGAAGTGAAGCCGTGGAAGGTGAAGAACACGCTGCCGCTGGAGAACGGCGAAGGCGAGGTGCGCGTCGCGCGCGCATATTCGACGGCGCTCGCGCTGTGCAAGGAATTCGCGTTCTCGGTGAAGGACGGCGACAAGGCCGACTGGTATTTCGCGAGTGCGTGCCAGCAAGGCACGCACTGGAAGTGGGCATCGGCCGAACCGGCCGTCGATCGCTGGGGCAACCTGCAGTAACGACGCGCCGCGTCGCGCGTCACCCGTGCGACGCAAGAGAAGCCGGGCCGCACGGCCCGGCACGCACACTCAGGACTCGACGTCCTCGAGGCTGAAGATCTCGGTCTGGTCGTTGTACGAAAAGATCTCGCCGTAACGGCCCCAGTCGATCACCGCGTCGAGCGTCTCCTCGGCCGCGCCGTCGGACAGGAAATCCTCCAGCTCCTGCTCGAAGCGCACGCGCGGCGCCCGATGGCCCGGACGCTCGTTCAGCACCTTCTTGATCCGCGCAGCCATCGGCACATGCTTGAGCAGATGATCCGCGAACATCAGCTTGCGCTCCTGCGTGCCGAATTCCGCGAACACGCGCCCCGGCGGCGTCAGGAACACGTCCCCTTCCCGCACGTCGGCGAAGCCCAGGTGCTGCAGCACTTCGGCGATCGGGAACAGGTCGTCCACTTCGAGATGCAGCGTGCGCGCGATTTCCGGCATGTCCGCACGGCCGTGGTACGGCGCCATCGCCAGCGTTTCGATGAGACCCGCCATCAGGTTGGTCGACACCTGCGGCAGCCAGCTGCCGAGTTCGAGCCCCTTCTTCGTCGCTTCGCCGGTCTGGCGCGCGGTCATTTTCGCGTAGATGTCGTCGACGAGCTTGCGGAAGGCCGGGTCGAGACGGTTGCGCGGATGCTTGAACGGCACCTTGATCTCGGCGATCACGCGGCCCGGATTCGACGACAGCACCAGAATCCGGTCGCACATGAACACCGCTTCCTCGATGTTGTGCGTGACGATCAGCACCGACTTGATCGGCATCCGGCCTTGCGTCCACAGGTCCAGCAGGTCGGTACGCAGCGTTTCCGCGGTCAGCACGTCGAGTGCGGAAAACGGCTCGTCCATCAGCAGGATCGTCGGATCGACGACGAGCGCGCGCGCAAAGCCCACGCGCTGGCGCATCCCGCCCGACAGCTCGCGCGGGTATGCGTTTTCGAAACCGTCGAGACCGATCAGGTCGATCGCCGCGAGCGCGCGTTCGCGCCGCTCGCGCGCACCGACGCCGAGCGCTTCCAGCCCGGCTTCCACGTTCTGCAGCACGGTCAGCCACGGAAACAGCGCGAAGGTCTGGAACACCATCGCGACGCCTTCGGCCGGGCCGTTCAGCGGCTTGCCGAGATAGGTCACTTCACCGCCGGTCGGCTCGATCAGGCCGGCGATGATGCGCAACAGCGTGGATTTGCCCGACCCGGAACGGCCGAGCAGCCCGACGATCTCGCCTTCGCGCAGCGACAGGTTCGCGTCGTCGAGCACGAGCAATTCGCCCTGCGTCTTGTTGAAGCCACGGTTCACGTGGTCGACGCGCAGGATTTCCTCGCCGAGTCGCGGCGGCTGGGACGTCTGGACGGGGGCGTTTACAGCATTCGGATTGTGCATCGCGTTTCGCTCTCAATCGGTCTCAGTCGAGCCGCAGCTTCGCTTCGGCGAAGGCATACAGCGGGCGCCACAGCAGGCGGTTGAACAGGGTGACGAACAGGGACATCACGGCGATGCCCAGGATGATCTTCGGGAAGTCGCCGGCGGCGGTGGTCTGCGCGATGTACGCGCCGAGGCCGTGGGCCTCGATCTTGGTGTTGCCCCACTGGACGGCTTCCGACACGATGCTCGCGTTCCACGCGCCGCCCGATGCGGTAATCGCGCCCGTCACGTAGTACGGGAAGATGCCCGGCAGGATCGCTTGCCGCCACCACTGCCAGCCGCGAATGCGAAAGTTCGTCGCCGCTTCGCGATAGTCGTTCGGATAGGACGTCGCGCCGGCGATCACGTTGAACAGGATATACCACTGCGTGCCGAGCACGATCAGCGGCGACAGCCAGATGTCCGGGTTCAGGTGGAAGCGCGCGATCACGATCACGAACGCCGGAAACAGCAGGTTGGCCGGGAACGCGGCGAGGAACTGCGCGAGCGGCTGCAGCTTCTCGGCCAGCTTCGGACGCAGTCCGACCCACACGCCGATCGGCACCCAGATCACGGAAGCGATCGCGATCAGCACGACCACGCGCAGCAGCGTGATGAGCCCGAGCACGAGCACGTGGCCGACTTCAGCCATCGTCACGCCGGTCGAGACGAAACTGATGACGCGCCACACGATATAGGCCGTCCCGATCAGCACGAGGATCGCCCACGTGATGTCGACCGTGCGCGATGCCTTCTTCTCGACTTTCGGCAGCGTGAAACGCATCGCACCCGACAGCGGCAGGCGCAGCGGGATCCGCGCGGCTTTCGCGAAGAACCAGCCGGCCGGCACGAGCAGCTGATGGATCAGGCGCGTACGGCGCACGAGGTCGAGCAGCCACGATTGCGGCGCATCGCCCGACGCGGTGTTCTCCATCCGGAACTTGTCGGCCCACGCGATCAGCGGGCGGAACAGGAGCTGGTCGTACGCGAGGATCACGACGGTCATCGTGAGAATCACCCAGCCGATCGCGCCGAGGTTCTTGTCCGAGATCGCCTGCGCGAGATACGCGCCGATGCCCGGCAGCGTGATGGTCTGGTTGCCGACGGTGATGGCCTCCGACGCGACGACGAAGAACCAGCCGCCCGACATCGACATCATCATGTTCCAGATCAGGCCCGGCATCGAGAACGGCACCTCGAGCTTCCAGAAGCGCTGCCACGACGTCAGGTGGAAGCCGCGCGACACTTCGTCCAGGTCGCGCGGCACCGTGCGCAGCGACTGGTAGAAGCTGAACGTCATGTTCCACGCCTGGCTCGTGAAGATCGCGAAGATCGCCGCGAGTTCCGCCCCGAGCACGCGGCTCGGGAACAGCGCGAGGAAGAACGTGACCGTAAACGAGATGAAGCCGAGCACCGGCACCGATTGCAGGATGTCGAGGATCGGGATCAGCACCATGCCCGCGCGCCGGCTTTTCGCGGCGAGTGTGCCGTAGACGAGCGTAAACACAAGCGACGCGACCATCGCCGCAAGCATCCGCAGCGTGGTGCGCAACGCGTATTCGGGCAGGTTCGACGGATCGAGCGAGATCTTCTGCGTCTGCAGCACGCCGATCGGCGCCATCGTTTCATGGAAACCGACGACCGCCATCGCGATCAGGCAGATGATCAGCGGAAACGCGATGAAATCCCACCGGTTCGGCAGCACGCGCCACGCAGACGCGTTGGCGGTCCGGTTCGGATTGAAGAATCCGAGGTCCATCAGGCGCCCTCCCCGGTAACGCCGAACGAAGCCGGCAAACGATGTTGATTCATGGCAAAGCGCTCGGGCGCGGTAATTCGATGGATTCACGATGTCACGCCGGCGCGGCGCGCCGTGCGTGCAAGCTGCGCCCCGGCGGCCGCGTCGGGCCGCGACGGCACGACACTACACCAACCTGTATTTCAGGTACAACCGTCCGGGGACCATGCGACGCGCGGGCGGCGCACGGTTCGTGCCCGGCGCGCGGGCGGACGGCGGGCGCGCGGTGCGGAGCAACCCGGCCGCAGTCGGTCGGCCGGCATGCAGGCCCCGAATTATGCCGTGATCCGGGCCGGCCGTGAACCCGCCCGCCGCACTCAAACGCAAACCATGCGGGCCGTCAGCGGACGAATGCGGTGAAGCAGGTATGATCAGGGCTGGCCCTTAGCGTCTGCCGACAGACAGCCCCTAGGGATCGTTCGACCAGCGGGAGGAAGGGAATGGCAGGAAATTTGGTGATCGTCTGCCGCGATCAGGATGCCGACGCGTTCTACGAGCTGATGCAGGAATACGGGTCGTTCCAGACGCGCTTGTCGTCGACGGCGTGGTACCTGAACATGAACGTCGTGCCGGAGTCGCTGCAGGAGGAAATCCTGGAGCGCCTCGGCCGCTATACGACCGTCTATATCTTCGAGGCCACGAGCGTGACCTACAACACCATCGACAGCAACGCCGCCGAGACGCTCGGCACGCTGTTCGGCGAATGATGCCGCGCGGCGCCTGCCCGGCAGGCGCCGCATGCGCCGCTTACGCGGCCTCGGCGTGAAGTTCGTCCTTCGGCACCACGTCGAACGGGAACGTCATCGCCACGCGCAGGCCACCCTCGGGACGGTTGCCGATCTCGCACGCCCCGCCCAGCCTGACGACCAGCCGTTCGACGATCGCGAGCCCGAGCCCGCTGTGGCCGTTCCCGCCGCGCGCGGGGTCGAGCCGCACGAACGGTCGCGTCGCGGCCGCGAGGTCGCGCGGCGCGATCCCGCCACCGCTGTCGCTGACCGACAGGACATAGCCGGCCGGCGTGCGCACCGTCTCGACGAGCACGGGCGGCGCGCCATAGGCATGCGCGTTGTCGAGCAGGTTCGACAGGATCCGGTCGAGCGTCGCGGTCGGCAGGCGGAAGCCCGGATCGGCCGCGAGATGCGTCTGGACCGTCGGCGCGTTCGGCGCGACCGCCCGATAGCTGCGCGCGATCCGCTCGCAGGTCTGGTCGACCGGCACGGGCTCGCTGCGGTCCGCCCCGCCGTGCGCGAACACGAGAAACTGGTCGACGATGTGCGACATCGAGTCGACATCGCGCACGACGCCGTCGCGCAAACGCGCGTCATCCATCATTTCCGCCCGCAGGCGCATCCGCGCGAGCGGCGTGCGCAAGTCGTGCGCGACGCCCGCCAGCATGACCGCGCGGTCGCTCTCGGCCTGTGACACCTGCTCCACCATCTGGTTGAAGCCGTGCGTGAGCTGGCGCAGCTCGCGCGGGCCGCGCTCGCGCAGCGGCGGCACCGGCTGGCCGCGGCCGAAGCGCGCGACGGCGCGCGCGAGCGAGCGCAGCGGCTGCTGGAGCTGCCACGCCGCGAACAGCGCGGCGATCACGCCGGCCGAGAAAATCGTGCCGAGCCACAACAGCATCCGGTCGAGCGAGCGCGGCGGGCGCAACGGCTGCACCGGCACCACGATCCAGTTGCGGTCGGTCGGCTCCTTGACCCACAGCACCGGCGGATGGCCCGGCTGGCCGATCTCGACCCGGGTGCCCGCCGGCATCCGGTCGCTTACGTCGTCACGGAAACGCTTGAGCGGTGCCGGCATGTTCGAGTCGCCGGCCTTCGGCACGTCGGGGCTGTCCGGCGACACGAGCCGCACGCGCGACGGCAGCGGCTGATCGGGCGTGCGCTCGACGTGCTGGCGCACCGCGTCGACGAGGAACGCGGCCTCTTCGACCGCATAGCGCGTCTGCATCTGGCTGCGCTCGAGTCGCATCGCGAAAAACCATGCGAAATGCGACAGGAGCAGAACGCCGACGACCAGCAGTGCCAGCCGCCCGAACAGTGAATCAATGGGTTTGCGCATGGGCCTCGCCGTCGGGCACGAACACGTAGCCGCGCCCGCGGACCGTCTGGATGAAACGCGGCGTCGACGGGTCCGTTTCCAGGATACGGCGCAGACGCCACACCTGAACGTCGATGCCG
Organism: Burkholderia sp. JKS000303; assembly: GCF_002563755.1. Lineage (NCBI taxonomy): Bacteria > Pseudomonadati > Pseudomonadota > Betaproteobacteria > Burkholderiales > Burkholderiaceae > Burkholderia > Burkholderia sp. JKS000303. Next base: position 2,419,041 of record NZ_PDBZ01000001.1, on the reverse strand, counting down.
CGGTCGGTGCCGTCGTACTCGGGTCCGTGCAGCAGCTCGAGCAGCCGCTCGCGCGTGAGCGTGCGCAGCGCGTGGTTCACGAAGATCTTCAGCAGCGCGAATTCGCTGCTCGACAAGGTTGCGGGCTTGCCGTCGACCGACAGCGTGCGCGCCTGGAAGTCGAGCACGAAACGGCCGAACGCGAACGGCTCGCGCTGCTCGGGCGCCGCCGCCGACGGCGTCGCGCGGCGGCGGCGCAGCACGGCCTGCACACGCGCCAGCAATTCGCGCGGGTTGAACGGCTTGCCGAGATAGTCGTCGGCGCCGAGCTCCAGCCCGACGATGCGGTCGACGTCGTCCGCACGGGCGGTCAGCATGATCACGGGGATGTCGTCGCCGGCCGCGCGCAACTGGCGCAGCGCGGTCAGGCCGTCCACGCCCGGCATCATCAGGTCCAGCACGATCAGGTCGGGCCGCTCGCGCTCGAGGCGCTTCTCGAGCGTCGCCGCGTCGTGCAGCACGGACACTTCCATCCCCTGGCGCACGAGATAGTCGCGCAGCAGGTCTCGGAGTTCTTGGTCGTCGTCGACGATGAGGATCTGGGTAGTCATGGCTTGAAGTTTACCGCGCGAGCGCGGGGTCAAAGAACGAAACAAAGGGACGAAAGGGTTACTGCGGGTTACCGCGCAAGGCAACTGTAATGCGCCGTAACCCGGCAGGCTTCCCGCGTAACACCGGCCGGGGCTTGCGCCGCTAACCTGCGTCTTACCGGATGCGGCACACGGGCTACCCCGCGCACCGCATCGCCGGACCCTTTGGATACAAGGAGTTTCTGAAATGTATAAGAAGACTTCCCGCGTGGCCATCGCGGCCGCTACCGTGCTCGCTCTCGCATTCGGCACCGCGCAAGCCGCGCAGCCCGACACCATGCCCCCGCAAGGCGGCCCCGGCATGCATCACATGCACGGCCACGACGGCGGCCCGTTCGGCGTGATCATGAAGCTGCACGACCAGCTGAAGCTGAACGCGTCGCAGGAACAGCAATGGCAGACGGCCGTCAACACGATGAAGCAGAACCACGAGGCGATGCGCAAGAGCCACGAGCAGATGCGTGAGCAGTTCAAGGCCCAGCAGAACCAGCCGATCCTCGACCTGAGCGCGATGCACGCGGCCCGCCAGCAGGCCGAACAGCAGAATGCGCAGCTGCGCGAGCAGAGCTCGGCCGCCTGGCTCACGTTCTACAACGGGCTGAACGACCAGCAGAAGACCACCGTCAGCACCGCGCTGAAACAGCAGTTCGCGCGGATGGCGCAGCGCCACGAGAAGATGAAGGAACACTGGCAGCAGCACCGCGCGGCCAAGGCCGCATCGGCGCCGGCGCAGTAAGCCGGCAGGCCGCCCGCCCGGGCGGCACCGACGGGAACGCGGGCATCCGGCCCGCGTCCCCGGTTTCATTTCAGGCGACGTCGAACAGCAGCACCTCGGCCGCCCGGCCGCGTGCGAACGCGACCGCATCCACCCCGGCGATCCGCACGCCGTCGCCCGTACCGAGCGCATGGCCGTTGACTTCCACGTCGCCGCGCGCCACGTGCACATAGGTACTGCGCCCGGCCCGCACGCCGAACGCCGCCTGCTCGTCCCCGTCGATCAGCCCCGCGAAGATCCGCGCGTCCGCGCGCATCGACAACGCGCCGTCGTCGCCGTCCGGCGACGCCACCAGCCGCAGCCGGCCGCGCTTCTCGTCGTCGGCGAAACGCCGTTCCGCGTAGCCCGGCCGCCCGCCCCGCTCGGCCGGCTGCAGCCAGATCTGCAGCAGATGCAGCGCCCGGTCGCACGACGCGTTGGTTTCGCTATGCACGAGCCCCGTGCCCGCGCTCATTCGCTGGATCCCGCCAGCCCGCACGATCGCGCCGTTGCCGAGGCTGTCGCGATGCGCGAGCGCGCCGTCCAGCACATAGGTGACGATTTCGAGGTCGCGGCGCGGCTGCATGCCGAAGCCGCGGGTCGGCGCGATCCGGTCCTCGCTCAGCACGCGCAGCGCACCGAACGGCGGATGCGCGGCCCCGGCGTGGCCGGCAAGCGGAAAGCTGTGGCTCGATTCGAGCCAGCCCTGGCGCGTGTGGCAACGGTCGGCGGCGCGGCGGATCTGGAACATGGGGCGGGCACTCCGGCAGGCAGAGATTCTTTTTCGGGTTTACCTGCACTGTAGGGGCGGCCCGGGCACGCCACAATCCGCTTTCCGCGCACCGCATCGTTGCACTCACGAACCCAATCGACGCAATACTCGTTGCGAATACCACGATTGCCGCAACGGCCGGATCAAAGAATCGGCCGGTCGGCCGGATTGCCGTTTTACGGGTATCGCGTTCGGGTAAAATACCGCCCTTTTGGCGTTCGCCCGTGCGGCGGGCGCCGTTGCCAGCGCGCCGAAACACGAATTTTGGCCGTCTAGAATTACGCCGCGGCGCCCGGCCCGACCGGCCGTGAGCGCCCTCCCGGAAGTGAGCGACAAAAGAATGGAAATGAAGAAGGCCGCCCTGTGCGCCGCCCTCGCCCTCGTGGCGGGCAGCGCCTTCGCGAAGGAGTGGAAGACCGTGCGGATCGGTGTCGATGCCAGCTACCCGCCGTTCGAGTCGACCGCGCCGAGCGGCGAGATCGTCGGTTTCGACGTCGATCTCACCAAGGAAATCTGCAAGCGGATCAGTGTGAAGTGCGTATGGGTCTCGCAGGATCTCGACGGGATCATCCCCGCGCTGAAGGCGAAGAAGTACGACATCATCGTGTCGTCGCTGACCGTCACAGACAAGCGCCGTGAACAGATCGACTTCTCCGACAAGGTGTACGACGCACCTGCACGAATGATCGCCAAGACCGGCTCGCCGCTGCTGCCGACGGTCGCGTCGCTCAAGGGCAAGCGCGTCGGCGTCGAGCAGGGCTCGACCCAGGAATCCTACGCGAAGGCGTACTGGGAACCGCAGGGCGTGACGATCATTCCTTACCAGAACCAGGATCAGGTCTACGCCGATCTCGGCTCGGGCCGCCTCGACGCGACGCTGCAGGACGAACTGCAGGCCGACTACGGCTTCCTGCGCACGCCGCGCGGCAAGGGCTTCGCGTTCGCCGGGCCGGAAGTGAAGGATCCGAAGACGATCGGCGACGGCACCGCGATCGGCCTGCGCAAGGACGATACGGACCTGAAGCTCAAGATCAACAAGGCGCTGGCCGATATGCACAAGGACGGCACGTACGACCGGCTGTCGCACAAGTATTTCGCGTTCAGCGTCTACTCGGCCCGCTGAGCGCCGACAATGACGGACGACGGATGCGGGGGCGGCCCCGCATCCGGGCAGTACAGGCAGTCAACCACGCGCCGCCCGCCCCCTCGCCCGCGCTCGCGCGACGGGCATGCCCGGCACCGTTGCCGGGGCGGACGGCATGATACGCACGGGGCGTTCCGCGCAGCTTGGCGGGCGCGTATTTCGCGGCGCACCGCGTGCGCCCTCAGGGACCACACCAGGGACCACACATGTTTCTACAAGGTTACGGCCCGCTGATCCTCGCAGGCACCTGGCAAACCGTCAAACTGGCGGTGCTTTCGCTCGCGCTTTCATTCCTGCTGGGCCTGCTCGGCGCGGGCGCGAAGCTGTCGCGCAACCGCTTCACGAGCGGCGTCGGCACCGTCTACACGACGCTGATCCGCGGCGTGCCCGACCTCGTGCTGATGCTGCTGCTGTTCTACAGCCTGCAGATCTGGCTGAACATGGCGACCGACGCACTCGGCTGGGATCAGATCGACATCGACCCGTTCCTCGCCGGCGTGCTCGTGCTCGGCTTCATCTACGGCGCGTACTTCACCGAGACGTTTCGCGGTGCATTCCTGTCGGTGCCGCGCGGCCAGCTCGAGGCCGGCAGCGCATACGGGATGACCAACTGGCAGGTGTTCAAGCGGATCATGTTCCCGCAGATGATGCGCTTCGCGCTGCCCGGCATCGGCAACAACTGGCAGGTGCTCGTGAAGTCGACCGCGCTCGTGTCGATCATCGGCCTCGCGGACGTCGTGAAGGCGTCGCAGGACGCCGGCAAGGGCACGCTGCGGTTCTTCTTCTTCACGCTGATCGCCGGGGCGGTCTATCTCGCCATCACGACGATCTCGAACTTCGTGCTGATGTGGCTCGAAAAGCGCTACTCGACCGGTGTCCGCAAGGCTGACCTATGATCGAACTCATCCAAGAATACTGGCGCAACTATCTGTACACCGACGGTTTCCGGATCACCGGTGTCGCGATCACGCTGTGGCTGCTGGTCGTGTCGATCGGCCTCGGCTTCTGCCTGTCGGTGCCGCTCGCGGTGGCCCGCGTGTCGAAGAAGAAGTGGCTGTCGGGCGCGGTGTGGCTCTACACGTACGTGTTCCGCGGCACGCCGCTCTACGTGCAGCTGCTGCTCTGCTACACGGGCCTCTACAGCCTGCAGTTCGTGCGCGGCACGCCGCTGCTCGATTCGTTCTTCCGCGACGGGATGCACTGCACGCTGCTCGCGTTCACGCTGAACACCTGCGCGTACACCACCGAGATCTTCGCGGGCGCGATCAAGGCGACCTCCTATGGCGAGATCGAGGCTGCGCGGGCGTACGGGATGTCCAAATTCACGATGTATCGCCGCGTGATCCTGCCGTCGGCGCTGCGCCGCGCGCTGCCGCTCTACAGCAACGAAGTGATCCTGATGCTGCACGCGACCACCGTCGCCTTCACCGCGACCGTGCCGGACATCCTGAAGATCGCCCGCGACGTGAACTCGGCGACCTACATGTCGTTCCATGCATTCGGCATCGCCGCCCTGCTCTATCTCGTGATCTCGTTCACGCTCGTCTGGCTGTTCCGTCAGGCCGAGCGTCGCTGGCTCGCGTATCTGCGCCCGCAAGGCAAGTAAGTTTTCGCAGGACTATTGATGAATTCCCAGACCCAGAAGCTTTTCGTCGACAATCTGCACAAGCGGTACGGCGACAACGAGGTGCTCAAAGGCGTGTCGCTGAAGGCGAACTCGGGCGACGTGATCAGCGTGATCGGCTCGTCCGGTTCCGGCAAGAGCACGATGCTGCGCTGTATCAACTTCCTCGAGCAGCCGAACGCGGGCCGCATCGTCGTCGACGGCGAGGAAGTGCGCACCACCAAGGACAAGACGGGCGCGCTGCGCGCCGCCGACCCGAAGCAGCTGCAGCGCGTGCGCACCAAGCTGTCGATGGTGTTCCAGCACTTCAATCTCTGGTCGCACATGAACGTGATCGAGAACGTGATGGAAGCGCCGGTGAACGTGCTCGGCATCCCGAAGAAGGAAGCCGAGGATCGCGCGCGCGAATATCTCGAGAAAGTCGGCCTCGCGCCGCGCGTCGAGAAGCAGTATCCGTCGCACCTGTCGGGCGGCCAGCAGCAGCGCGTGGCGATCGCGCGCGCGCTGGCGATGCATCCCGACGTGATGCTGTTCGACGAGCCGACGTCGGCACTCGATCCGGAACTGGTCGGCGAAGTGCTGAAGGTGATGCAGAAGCTCGCCGAGGAAGGCCGCACGATGATCGTCGTCACGCACGAGATGGGCTTCGCGCGCAACGTGTCGAATCACGTGATGTTCCTGCACCAGGGGCGCGTCGAGGAAGAAGGCGTGCCGTCGGAAGTGTTCGCCAATCCGAAGAGCGAGCGCCTGCGCGGGTTCCTGTCGGGCAGCCTCAAGTAAGCACACGCATCGCGATATGCAAAACGGGCGCCGGACGGCGCCCGTTTTGCGTTTACGCGGCGTCGACCGGCGTGCCGTCGGCGAACGCACGCAGCGCATCGCCCGCGAGCCGGTAGCGCACCCATTCGTCCTGCGGCGCCGCGCCGACGCTTTCGTAGAAGCGGATCGCCGGCTCGTTCCAGTCGAGCACGCTCCATTCGAAACGCCCGCAGCCGGTGTCCACCGCGATGCGCGCGAGCGCCTTCAGCAGCCGCAGCCCGGCGCCCGCGCCGCGAAAGCGCGGCGACACGTACAGATCCTCGAGATACAGCCCCTGGCGGGCGAGCCACGTCGAGTACGAGAAGAAATACACGGCGAAGCCGGCCGGCTCGCCGTCGACCTCGCAGATCAGCGCGCGCGCCGGCGAGCCTTCGCCGAACAGGCTGCGCTCGAGCGACGCGGGCGTCGCGACCACTTCATGCTCGGCCTTCTCGTAGATGGCCAGCTCGGTGATGAAACGCAGGATTTGCGGCACGTCGGCGACGGTGGCGGGACGGATATCGATTTGCACGGTGTGAGCCCTCCTTCGGCTCTGGCTGGAAACGGGATGCAACGCCCGCGCAATCGCACTGGCGCAGGTCAGATCGACATGCTACGTTCATGGCACCACTGCAGGAAGTGCAGTTTCTTCATCAGAACATGAAAATGATGCATCCCGATCTGCGCCGCCTCGACCTGAACCTGCTGCTCGTGTTCGACGCGCTGTACCGCCACCGGTCGGTCGCCGCTGCCGCGCACGAGCTCGCGATGAGTCCGTCCGCGCTGAGCCATGCGCTCGCGCGGCTGCGCGACGCGATCGGCGATGCGCTGTTCGTGCGGCTCGGCAACGAAATGCAGCCGACCGTGCGCGCGGACGATATCGCCGCGTGGGCCGGCGACGCGCTCGACACGATGTCGAAGGGGCTCGCCCGCGCGCGCCGCTTCGATCCCGCGCAAAGCGACCGCACGTTCGTGTTCGCCGCGAGCGACTACACGGCGTTCGCGGTGCTGCCCGCGTTCCTCGCGCGGATCGAACGCGTCGCGCCGCGCCTGCGCATCCGGGTCGTCCATTCCGACCGCAAGATCTCCGTCGACGAGCTCGCGGCCGGCCGCATCGACTTCGCGCTCGGCTATCACGAGGAATCGACGACCGACGCGCCGGGCATCGAGGATTTCGACTGGTTCTCGGACGACTACGTGGTCATCGCGAGCGCCCGGCATCCGGACCTGCACCGGCGGCTGACGCTCGATCAGTACCTCGCGGCCCGCCACGTGGTCGTCACGCCGTGGAACGAGTCGCGCGGCGTCGTCGACTACGTGCTCGACCGGCTCGGCGTCGAGCGGCAGGTCGCCGTGCAGTTGCCGAGCGTGCTGGCCGCCCCGTTCGTGATCGCGGAATCGTCGCTGCTGATGACCGTCCCGAACCGAGCCGCACAGGCGCTGCGCCACGCGGCGCCGATCCGCATCTTCCCCGCGCCGTTCGAGATCCCCCGCTACACGGTGAAGGTCTATTCGCACGCGAAGCACGCCCGCACCGATGCGCACCGCTGGATTCGCGCGCAGTTGCTCGACGCGCGGCCGGCACCTGGTTAATCTCGACGCACTGTCCGGCAGGCGGCGTGCTGCGGCCAGCCGGGCGTTTCAGGCGCTGCGCAGCGACACCGGACCACCTCCAAATTATTACGAAATACTTACCAATTTCATCTCTCCGGCGCTTACGCCGGTGCCCCGCCAACGTCAATAGTGGCAATCCTTGACCCATGTCCGCCGAATCCGTGTCTCTCTTGTCTGACAAGGGTTTTCCGGCCATCGACGGGCTCTCTGGCCCCCTCCGCCCCCTGTGTTGCATGGCAATTTGGCGACAGGTGTTAGTCAAACAACGATTTCCATCGCCACAAAATTGTATTTTTGCTAAATTAGTAACCAAAGTAGCAAAACGAAGTTCGTGAAATGTAGTTTAGCTTCACGACACTACAAGGAGACCCCGCAAGCCGACCCGGCTGCGCGGGACCGTTCAACGGTTTTCCGTCCGCTTGCCCGCGTGCCGCGCTTACCGGCCCTGCACGAGGTCTCCCTGGTTATCCCGCTTTTCGCTTTTGCCCGGCGTCGTTGCGCCGGGCATCTCGTGCAGTCTGGGTTGACTTTTTGACAGGGTATGGAGGAGATGATGAAGAAAGCTTTGGTCGCGGCCGCGCTGATGGCTGCTGGGGTGGTTACGGCGCACGCGCAGAGCAGCGTCACGCTGTATGGCCGCCTGGATGCAGGCATCGAGTACATGAACGGCCTGCAAAACGGCCACCAAGTGCGCGCGGAAAGCGGCGACTGGGGCACGAGCCTGTGGGGCTTGAAGGGCACCGAAGACATCGGTGGCGGCAACAAGGTCCTGTTCCACCTCGAAGGCGCGTTCAACACGATGAACGGCGGCCTCGGCACGAGCGGCACGATCTGGGATCGCTACGCGACGGTCGGGATCTCGAACGATCTCTACGGTACGCTGCTGCTGGGTCGCGAACTCGCGATCGCCAACGGCGTGTGGGACTTCGATCCGTTCGGCCAGTCGGCCTGGTCGACGGCCTCGCTGGTGCGCGGCCGCAACTGGAACAAGACCAGCAACAACGTGTCGTACCAGTCGCCGTCGCTCTACGGCCTCGACTTCTACGGCCAGTTCGCGTTCTCGAACTCGACGAGCTTCAACGGCAACACGACGGCCGGCCAGCCGGGTCGTGCAGCCGGCGCGCAGATCACGTACACGAACTCGCTGTTCCAGTTGCGCGGCATCTACGACGAAACGCGCGACAGCAACGGCCGCTTCTCGGACGTGTTCAACTACTCGCGTGAATACTTCGCCGGCGTGAACGTGTTCCTCGGCCAATTCAAGCTGCAGGCGGCTTACCAGGCATCGCGCGCGGACGGCAGCGGCGGCCCGGCAGTGAACGCCGGCGTGACGGGCACCCAGCAGGTGTGGGGCGGCGTGACGTGGCAGGCAACGCCGGCGGCAGCGCTGATCGCGGCCGTGTATCACGTGAACGCGAACCACGGCGGCGGCAACGCGAACATCTATACGGTCGGCGGTTCGTACAACATCTCGAAGCGCACGCTGTTCGACCTGCAGGTCGCAACCGTGCGCAACAGCTCGACGGCCAACTTCGGCCTGAACGCGAACGGCGCAGGCACGGCCGTGTCGACGGGCAATCCGAACCCGGGCGGCAGCCAGACCGGCGTCTACGCCGGCATCCAGCACCTGTTCTGATCAGGCGCCATTCAAGGAACGATTCGACAACACTTTCCACGCTGCTGCGAGAGGCGCGTATCGGTGCGGTACCCAACCGGGTATCGCACCGTTTTTTATTGGCGGGCCGGTTTTGCGCAGCCCTTGCCGGATACGGCGCTCAGACCGCCGCTTCGTTCTCTTCGCCGGTGCGGATGCGGATCACGCGCTCGACGTCCGACACGAAGATCTTGCCGTCGCCGATCTTGCCCGTGCGCGCCGCGCCGATCACCGCATCGATCACCTGGTCGACCTGCGCTTCCGCGACGACCACCTCGATCTTCATCTTCGGCAGGAAGTCGACGACGTACTCGGCGCCGCGATACAGCTCGGTATGCCCTTTCTGGCGGCCGAAGCCCTTCACTTCCGTCACGGTCAGGCCGGTGAGGCCGACTTCGGCGAGCGCTTCGCGGACTTCGTCCAGCTTGAACGGCTTGATGATGGCGGTGATGCGTTTCATGATGGTTGTCCCTCAATGCTCGTTTGGATGAAAAATCGCGATCCCGATTGTAAGCCGTAAGCCGGCCAGCGGCGTGCGGCTCAGTCGAGACGTTCGGTAAAGCGTGACGTGACCGGATAGCGCCAGTCGCGCCCGAACGCGCGATGCGTGACGCGAATGCCGATCGGCGCCTGACGGCGCTTGTATTCGTTGACCTTGATGAGCCGCGTCACGCGCGCGACGTCGGCCTCCGCATAGCCGGCCGCGACGATCTCCGCGAGCGGCCGGTCCTCTTCCATGTACATCCGCATGATCGCGTCGAGCACGTCGTACGGCGGCAGGCTGTCCTGGTCCGTCTGGTTCTCGCGCAGCTCGGCCGACGGCGCGCGCGTCAGGATCCGCTCGGGAATCACGTCGCGCGGCCCGAAGTCGGCACTCGCGTTGCGATAGCGGCACAGCCGGTAGACCAGCGTTTTCGCGATGTCCTTGATCACCGCGAAACCGCCGGCCATGTCGCCATACAGCGTGCAGTAGCCGACCGCCATCTCGCTCTTGTTGCCGGTCGTCAGCACGATCGAGCCGAACTTGTTCGACAGCGCCATCAGCAGCGTGCCGCGGATGCGCGCCTGGATGTTCTCTTCCGTCGCATCTTCCGCCCGGCCCGCGAATTCGGTCGCGAGCGCCGCGCGGAACGCGTCGAACATCGGCGCGATCGCGATCTCGTCGTAGCGCACGCCGACGCGCCGCGCCATCTCCGCCGCATCGCTGGTCGAGATGTCGGCCGTATAGCGCGACGGCATCATCACCGCGCGCACGCGCTCCGGCCCGAGCGCGTCGCAGGCGATGGCGAGCACCAGCGCCGAATCGACGCCGCCGGACAGCCCGATCAGCGCGCCGGGGAAACCGTTCTTGCCGATGTAGTCGCGCACGCCGGTCACGAGCGCGCGATAGACCTGCGCATCGACCGGCAGATCGGGCGCGATCGCGCCGGGCAGCGGCCGCGTGCCGTCGAATTCGACGATCGCATACCCTTCGTCGAACTGCGGCATCTTCGCGACGAGCGCGCCCTGCGCGTCGAGCACGAACGAACCGCCGTCGAACACGAGTTCGTCCTGGCCGCCGACGAGGTTCACGTACACCATCGGCAGCCCGGTCTCGCGAATCCGCGCGCGCAGGATGTCGATGCGCAGCGCTTCCTTGTCCATGTGATACGGCGAACCGTTCGGGATCAGCAGCACCTGCGCGCCGGCCGCCTTCGCGATCTGCGCGGCCGACGCATGCCACGCGTCCTCGCAGATGATCACGCCGTATCTGACGCCGTTCAGCTCGAACACGAACGGCTCGGTGTCCGTCGCGAAGTAGCGCTTCTCGTCGAACACATCGGCGTTCGGCAGATCCTGCTTGCGATAGGTGCCGACGATCTCGCCGCCGACGATCAGCGACACCGCGTTGTAGGTGTCGGTCGGCGGCACGCCGCGCTCGATCGGACGGTTTGCATTACCATCGACGGCTGGCGCGCGCGTATCGTCGCCGGCGCCGCTGCCCGGCCCCCTGCCCGGACCGCGCAACGGATGACCGACCAGCACCGCGAGCCCGTCGAACGCGCGCAGCGCCTCGGCGAGCGCGTCGAGCGCGGCGGCGGCCGCCGCGTAGAACGCCGGCCGCAGCAACAGATCCTCGGGCGGATAGCCGGACACCGCGAGTTCGGGCGCGACCATCAGCTGCGCGCCATCGTTGTGCGCGGCGCGTGCGGCCGCGACGATCCGCGCGACGTTGCCGGCGAAGTCGCCGACGGTGACGTTGATCTGGGCGAGAGCGAGTCGGGTCTTCATGACGGGATCGGCGCAGCCCGGCGGCGCGCCCTGAATGGCTGACGAAATCGTCCCGGACGCGGGCCACGGCGGCACGCATCCGGCGGCATCCAACAGTACGGATTCACGCTTGAAACACGAACGCAACGATTATCGCACGGGCATCCTGTCGTCTCCCTCGGAGGTCCCGGCCGACGAATGGAACGCGCTGCTCGAGCGCGACGCGCAGCCGACACCGTTCCTGCGCCACGAATTCCTCGACGCGCTCCACGTCGCGCGCTGCGCGGTCGACGACACCGGCTGGTCGCCGCATTTCGTCACGCTGACCGACGCGCACACGGGGCGGCTCGCGGCCGCCGCGCCCGTCTATGCGAAGCAGCATTCGTATGGCGAATACGTGTTCGACTGGGCATGGGCCGACGCGTACCAGCGCAACGGACTGTCCTACTACCCGAAGCTGCTGTGCGCGGTGCCGTTCACGCCGGTACAGGGCACCCGCCTCCTCGCCGCCGACGACGATGCGCGCCGCCGGCTCGCGGCCACGCTGCTCGCGTTCGCGGAGCAGAGCGACGTGTCGTCGCTGCACGTGCTGTTCCCGACCGGCGACGAAGCGCAACTGTTCGAGTCGATGGGGATGATGCTGCGCGAAGGCGTGCAGTTTCACTGGATCAACGACGGCTACCGCAATTTCGACGACTTCCTCGGCACGCTCGAACAGAAAAAGCGCAAGAACATCCGTGCGGAACGCCGCAAGGTGCATGACGCAGGCGTGACGTTCCGCCGGCTCACCGGCGACATGATCACCGACGCCGACTGGCGCTTCTTCTCGCGCTGCTACCGGCAGACCTACCGCGAGCACTACTCGAGCCCGTACCTGAATCTCGACTTCTTCCGCGCGATCGGTGCGACGATGCCCGAGAACCTGCTGCTCGTGATCGCGCAGGCCGACGGCAAACCAATCGCGAGCTCGCTCGCCGTCTACCGGCGCGGCGCGAACGGCGGCGGCACGCTGTACGGCCGCTACTGGGGCGCGCTCGAGCACGTGCCCTGCCTGCATTTCGAAACGGCCTACTATCAGCTACTCGAGTTCTGCATCGAGACCGGGCTCGACACGTTCGAGGGCGGCGCGCAGGGCGAACACAAGCTCGCGCGCGGCTTCCTGCCGACCGTCACGCATTCCGCGCACTGGCTCGCACACCCGGCGTTCTCGGATGCCGTCGCGCGCTTTCTCGAACGCGAGACCGAGCATATTCACGCGTACGTCGACGAGCTGCGCGAACACGATCCGTTCCGGCACGGCGCCGGTAGCGCCTGACGCACCACGCCCGCTCGCGCGCGATGCGCGTTACGGTTCGTGGTGGAATTCGCTGAAAGGCGCCTGCAACCGCGTCCGTTGCCCGATCTCGACGCGCTGCGTATAGGTGATGTGCGAATGCGTCGACAGATCGGGGCGGCTCGCGAGCATATCCTGCAGCGATCGTTCATGAGGCGGCGTCTGCTCGATACGTGCACCGCGCGCGCGAACCGCGACCGTCGCGGGGTCGAGCCGGACGGCCGGCGGGGCGGCCGAGGCGGCTGCGGGCTGCATCGGCGGCCGGGCGGTCGCGAACGCCGGCATCGCGCTCCGGCGCGCAAGCGGCGCGAGCGCGGGTACGCTGCGGCCGACATGCAATGCCTCTGCCGTCGGGGCAACGGCCAATCGCGGCGGTGCGTCCAGGCTGGACGGCACCGCATGCGCGGCCACGGACGGCGCGATCGGCGCGAGGTCCGGCGCCGCATGCAAGTTCGCCGCACTCACGGGCGGCGGCGAACCGTCTTCCGCGTGCGCCGCAACGCATACGCAGACCAGACAGCCAATCACCGCACGTCGAATCACTTCGGCTCTCCTTCGACTCACCGTCGTTCGACTCGGTTGACGAACCGAATCGGCATCGCTCACTGACCGGGCGCCATGCGCCTGCCAGTATAAGTCCGCGCACACGGCGCATCCTGTCGGACGCTGGTCGGGCATCACGCAAGCCCGCCACGCGGACAACCCGCCGATCGCGAAATCCGGCGGCCCGCGCGATCTTTTCTGAGACACTGGCGGCTTCGCAGCCCGCCGCCTTCTCCATGTCCTGGTTTCTGTATCTGATCGAATGCGCCGACGACAGCGTCTATACGGGCATCACGACCGATGTCGCTGCGCGCTTCGACGAGCACGCGTCCGGCAAGGGCGCGCGCTACACGCGCTCGCGCAAGCCACGTGCCGTGCTTGCGTCGTTCCCGCTGCCCGACCGGTCGATCGCATCGCGCGCGGAGTACTGGGTGAAGCAGCTCACGGCCGCGCAGAAACGCGAACTGGCGGCCGGGATCCGGACGCTTGAATCGGTGTTGCCGGCCGGGATGTCGATCGACGGGAACGTCGATGAGAGCGTTGTGGCGGCAAGCACGCGCGGGCGGAAGAAGGCGAAGAACGCCGATGAGGTGGTGGAATCGGCTGAAACCGGGAAGGTCGCGAAGAAGACGATGAAGGCCGCGAAGACCGGAAGCGCGACGAAGGCCGCACAAACCGGAAAGACACCCAAGAAGGCAAAGACCACGCCGGCCGCGAAACGGGCGAAAACCGGCGATGCTGCGCCGACGAAAAAGACATCGACGCGCGGCACACCGACCAAGGCGGACAAAGCGGCTAAATCCCGGAAGCCGACCAAACCGGCCGCGAAATCGTCGCCCGCCAGGAAAGCATCTGGTGGCAAGTCCGCTGCGACCGAACGCGACGACACCACTCGCGCACCGGCGCGCAGCCGCACGCAGACGGCAAAGGCCGCCGCCCCCGCTGCCACGCCACGCCGCGCAACCCCGGCAAAACGTGCGAAGGACGCCCCACCTCCCGCCACCTCGCCCAAGAAGCGCCCCGCGCGTAAAAAACAAAACCGCGCGGCCTCCTGAGGAGACACGCGCGGTTTGCGCGGCGGGCGAACCGGCCGTTAGGCCGGCAAGCCGGCTTTACTTCTTGTAGTTCGCTGCGCCGTCGGTGATTTCCTTGTGCGCCGCGTCGATGCCTGCCCAGCCTTCGACCTTCACCCACTTGCCCTTCTCGAGCGCCTTGTATTGCTCGAAGAAGTGCTTGATCTGGTCCTTCAGGTACTCGGGCACGTCGTCGATCGACTTCAGGTTGGCCGTCATCGGGCAAACCTTGTCGTGCGGCACGGCGACCAGCTTCGCGTCGACGCCCGACTCGTCGGTCATCTGCAGCATGCCGAGCACGCGCGAACGCACGATCGAGCCGGCCAGCAGCGGGAACGGCGTGATCACCAGCACGTCGACCGGATCGCCGTCGCCCGACAGCGTCTGCGGGATGTAGCCGTAGTTGACCGGGTAACGCATGCCGGTACCGATGAAGCGGTCGACGACGAGGAGACCCAGCTCCTTGTCCGCCTCGTACTTCACCGGGTCGCTTTGCGCCGGGATCTCGATGATCACGTTGAAATCGTGCGGCAGGTCCTTGCCGGCCGGAACATGGTTGAAGCTCATGAGCGCTCTCTGTTGGTCGATGGAATTCGGGACAGGGCGCCGCGGCCGATGCACCGCCGCGGGCGTCCCCGCAAGGAATGCGCCATTATAGCCAATCGACCGGTGGCGTCCGGATGACGATCGGCGCGATAATCGTTCCCGATGTCCGGCCATCCGGCCACTGGCCCCGTTGCACGTCGAGCGCGAAACATGGGATCCGGGTAAGCGCTGAAGCGCCAACTCGGGTCGACCGCAAAGCATGGGACCCAAGTAAGCGTTGAAGCGCCAACTCGGGTCGACCACAAAGCATGGGACCCAAGTAAGCGCTGAAGCGCCAACTCGGGTCGACCGCGAAGCATGGGACCCAAGTAAGCGCTAAAGCGCCAACTTGGGTCGACAGGAGCAGGCATGGAAGAAGCGAAGCACTTCATCGCAGGCGAATGGACGTTGCCCGCGCAACTGGAAACCATCCCCGTCGTCGATCCCTCCGACGGCCAGCCGTTCGCGACGATCGCGCGTGGCACGGCACCCGACATCGAGCGCGCAGTCGCCGCGGCCCGCGACGCGTTCGCCGGCCCGTGGGGCGCGACCAGCGCCGCCGAACGCGGCCGCGTGCTGATGCGGCTGTCCGCACGCGTCGCCGATCACCTCGAGGAACTCGCCGCGATCGAGGCGCGCGACACCGGCAAGCCACTGAAGCAGGCACGCGCCGACGCAGCCGCGCTCGCGCGCTACTTCGAGTTCTACGCAGGCGCCGCCGACAAACTGCACGGCGAAACCCTCCCCTACCACGCCGGCTACACGGTGCTCACCGTGCGCGAGCCGCACGGCGTCACCGGCCACATCGTGCCGTGGAACTACCCGATGCAGATCTTCGGGCGCAGCGTCGGCGCGGCGCTCGCGGCCGGCAACGCGTGCGTCGTGAAGCCGGCCGAGGACGCGTGCCTGTCGGTGCTGCGCGTCGCCGAGCTGGCCGCCGAAGCCGGGCTGCCGGCCGGCGCGCTGAACATCGTCACCGGCTACGGCCATGAAGCCGGCGCCGCGCTCGCGCGCCACCCCGGCATCGACCACATCTCGTTTACCGGCTCGCCCGCGACCGGCAAGCTGGTCACGCAGATGGCGGCCGAGAACCACGTACCCGTCACGCTCGAACTCGGCGGCAAGTCGCCGCAGATCGTATTCGCCGACGCCGATCTCGAAGCGGCGCTGCCCGTGCTGGTGTCCGCGATCGTGCAAAACGGCGGGCAGACCTGCTCGGCCGGCAGCCGCGTGCTGATCGAACGCGCGATCTACGAGCCGCTGGTCGAACGGCTCGCGACCGCGTTCAACGCGCTGCGGGTCGGCCCGAGCCGCGCGGACCTCGACTGCGGCCCGCTGATCAACGCGAAGCAGCAGCAGCGCGTGTGGGATTTCCTGTCCGACGCGCAGCACGACGGCATTCCGATGGCCGCGCACGGCCAGGTCGTCGCCGACGCGCCCGAAAGCGGCTTCTACCAGGCGCCCGCGCTGTTGCGCGACGTGCCGTCGTCGCACCGGCTCGCGCAGGAGGAAGTGTTCGGCCCGGTGCTTGCCGCGATGCGCTTCGCGGACGAAGACGAAGCGGTCGCGCTCGCGAACGGCACGCCATACGGTCTCGTCGCGGGCATCTGGACGCGCGACGGTGCACGCCAGATGCGTCTCGCGCGGCGGCTGCGCGCGGGCCAGGTGTTCATCAACAACTACGGCGCGGGCGGCGGCGTCGAATTGCCGTTCGGCGGCGTCGGCCACTCGGGGCACGGCCGCGAGAAAGGCTTCGAAGCGCTGTACGGCTTCACCACGCTGAAAACGATCGCGATCCGGCACGGCTGAAGACGGCCGGCAACGACCGGCCGCACCGGCACACCATGCACGCATCCCACCCAGGAGACAGACCATGCGGTTGAGCGGCAAGACGGCCATCGTCACGGGCGGCGGCTCGGGTTTCGGCGAAGGCATCGCGAAGACGTATGCGCGCGAAGGTGCGAACGTCGTCGTCAACGACCTGAACGGTGCGGCGGCCGAGCGCGTCGCGAGCGAGATCGCGCTGGCGGGCGGCAAGGCGATCGCGGTCGCGGGCGACGTGTCGCGGGACGACGACTGGCGCGCGTTGCTGCAGGCCGCGCTCGACGATTTCCATGCGGTGCAGATCGTCGTGAACAACGCCGGCACCACGCACCGCAACAAGCCTGTGCTCGACGTGACGGAAGCGGAGTTCGACCGCGTGTACGCCGTCAACATGAAGAGCCTGTTCTGGAGCGTGCAGACCTTCGTTCCGTACTTTCGCGCGCAGGGCGGCGGCGTGTTCGTGAACGTCGCGTCGACGGCCGGCGTGCGGCCGCGCCCGGGCCTCGTCTGGTACAACAGCACGAAGGGCGCGATGATCACCGCGAGCAAGTCGCTCGCGGCCGAGCTCGGCGCCGACCGGATCCGCGTGAACTGCATCAATCCCGTGCTCGGCGAGACGGCCCTGATGACCGAGTTCATGGGCTGCGAGGACACGCCCGAGAATCGCGGCCGGTTCCTGGCGACGATTCCGCTCGGCCGCTTCTCGACGCCGCAGGACATCGCGAACGCGGCCCTTTACCTCGCATCCGACGAAGCCGAATTCATCACCGGCGTCTGTCTCGAAGTCGACGGCGGGCGCTGCATCTAGCCGCACGACCGTGATTGCGCCGCGCCGGCCACGCCGGCCGGCGCCGCTTCTCCGCATGAGCATTGCCTCGCACGACCCCGGAGCGGGCACCGCTGCGCCAGCTCCGGCCACCACAAGAAAGGACAGGAGACAACATGGCAACATCGACGCAGTCGCTGCCGGGCTCGTCCGGCGCATTCGAGGAAGCAACCTACCGCAAGGTGTCATGGCGGCTCACCCCGCTCCTGCTGCTGTGCTACGTGGTCGCGTATCTCGACCGCGTGAACGTCGGCTTCGCGAAGCTTCAGATGGCAAGCGACCTGAACCTCAGCGACACCGTCTACGGGCTCGGCGCCGGGATCTTCTTCTTCGGCTACTTTCTGTTCGAAGTCCCGAGCAACATCATCCTGCACAAGGTCGGCGCACGCGTGTGGATCGCGCGCATCATGGCGACGTGGGGCGTGATCTCGATCCTGACGATGTTCATCACGACGCCCGCGATGTTCTACGTGATGCGCTTCCTGCTCGGCGTCGCCGAAGCCGGCTTCTTCCCCGGCGTGATCCTGTACCTCACCTACTGGTATCCCGCGCACCGCCGCGGCCGGATGACGACGTTCTTCATGACGGCCGTCGCGTTGTCGGGCGTGATCGGCGGGCCGATCTCCGGCTTCATCCTGAAGGCGTTCAACGGCGCGAGCGGCTGGCACGGCTGGCAATGGCTGTTCCTGCTCGAGGGGATCCCGTCGGTGCTGGCCGGCGTGCTCGTGTTCTTCGCGCTCGACGACCGGATCGCGAAAGCGAAATGGCTCACCGACGACGAAAAGGCGCTGCTCGCGCGCAACGTCGAAGCGGAGGAAGCGACGAAGGAAGACCTGCCGCTCGGCACGGTGATGTCGAGCCCACGCGTATGGCTGATGGCGCTCATCTACTTCTCGTTCGTGATGGGCCTCTACGGTGTCGGCTTCTGGCTGCCGACGATCATCAAGGCGACCGGCGTCGTCGACACGTTCATGATCGGCCTGTTGTCGGCGATTCCGTATGCGGCGGCGGTGGTCGCGATGGTCCTGATCGCCCACAGTGCGGACAAGCGCCGCGAACGACGCTGGCACCTGGCGATTCCGGCCGCGTTCGGCGCGCTCGGGCTCGTGCTGTCGGTGATCTGGGCGCACCAGACGGCGCTCGCGATGCTCGGCCTCACGCTCGCGACGATGGGCATCCTGACCACGCTGCCGCTGTTCTGGAGCCTGCCGACCGCATTCCTCGGCGGCGCGGCGGCCGCCGCCGGCATCGCGATGATCAACTCGATCGGCAACCTCGCGGGCTTCCTGAGCCCATACATGATGGGCTGGCTCAAACAGGCGACCGGCGCGAACGACGCGGGCATGTACATGCTCGCCGGGTTCCTCGTGCTCGGCGGGCTGCTCGCACTGTCGGTGCCGAAACGGCTCGTCGACAAGTGATGCCGGGTGCATGGCGCGCTGATCGGACAGGCCGGCCGACCGCCGGCCCCTGAAACACCCCGACGACCGGGCGCGAGCGAGAACGACCTGCTGCGCAGGCTCGGCGCGTCACACATTCGAGCCCGCGCGCAACGGACGAAAAAAAGCCCCGAAGGCCGATCGGCGTTCGGGGCTTGTTGACGCAGCGGCGCGTCAGACCACGGTGATCGCGAGCGCGCTTTCGCGGTAGTGCCTGGCGGCCTTGTCGGTTTCGCCGAGATGCTCGAACAGGCGCGCGAGCGCACGGTGCGCCCGCACCTTCAGCGCCTCGTTGTCGGCCTGCTTCAGCGACGCCTCGAGGAACGACTGCGCCTTGCCCCACAGCTGCTGCTGCTGGCAGAGGCGGCCCAGCGCGAACAGCAGGTCGGCGTCGTCCGGGTGATCCTTCTTCCACCCTTCGGCCTTCTGGATCAGCGGCAGCGCATCGCCGCCGGCGGTGTCCGGATAGCGGCGCAGCAGGCGCGCATCCCAGTTGTGCGCGAGCGCGTCCTCGACGATGCGGCGCGCTTCGGTGCGGCGCTCGAGCGGCACCAGCAGGTCGGCCGCGAGATCGGCGAGACGCGGCGACTGGCGCTCGAGCGGCGACAGCGATTGCCACACTTCGAGCAGCGCATCCGGATCGTGCCGGCGTTCGCGCAGCAGGTTTTCCGCGGCCTGCTGGCGCAGCCGCACGGCCGCGGCCGGATGCAGCGCCTCGCGCTTCTCCAGCGCCTTCGCGAGCTTGAGCACCTCGGCCCAGTTCTTCAACTGCTGCTGCGCGCGCAGCGCGACCTGCTGTGCATGAATGCGCTTGCCGCCCGCCTGCATGTCGGCCAGCGCGGCGAGCGCGCCGTCGGCATCGCGTGCGTCGGCACGCATGTCGGCCGACGCGAGCAGCCGTGCATCCTGCCATTCGGGCGCATCGACCTTCGACAGCCAGTCGTCGCGACGCGTGTACTCGTGCATCCGGTGCGCGGCCGTCGCGGCGACGAGGCTCGCGGCGCCCTGGTTCTTGTCGACCGCGAGCGCATCGCGTGCGGCCTTCTCGGCGCGCGAGAAGCGGCCCGCATACAGGTTCGCGATCGCGTCGCGCAGCGACGCCTGGGCCTTCTCGTTACGCGAACGCGCGCGATACGCGGCGACCCGCTGCGGCATGCGCCAGATGTTGCGCACGATGCGCAGCAGCGCATACACGACGATGAACAGCACGACGATGGCGATCACGAACAGGTTCAGCGACACGTCGACCCGGTACGGCGGATAGACGAGCAGCACCTGCCCCGCATCGAAACGGCCGACGGTGGCGAGTGCCACGGCAATCGCGAACAGGATCGCGAGCCAGACGATTCCTCGAAGCGTCATCGTTACCCCCGGCTCTTGAACTGCTGAACGGCGTTCAGGCTCGTGTTCAGGTTCGGCACCGCGACCGTCAGCGATGCGCTGTCGACCTGCTTGAGCAGATCCTCGACCGATTGCGTGTCCTTCGATGCCTGGTCGAAATACTTGCCGAGCGACGCCTGCGCGGCGTGCAGGTCGGCCTTCATCGCGCTGTCGTTGCGTGCGAGCAGCGACAGTCGCGCGGTGAGCAGGCGCAGCTTCACATTCTCGCGCACGAAGTAGCCCTGGTCGGGCGACGCGAGCATCGCATCGGCGTTGTCGATCCGGCGCACCTGCACGAGGCCCTTCAGCTGCTGGCCGAGGCCGGCGGAGAAGTCATGCCACCACACCTTCCAGCGCGGCGTGTCGGCGGCGACCGACGACGCGGCGTCGGCCCCCGCGGCCTTCGGCGCTGCGTGCGGGACGATCGCCTCGCCCGACAGCGGCAGCGTGTCGATCTTCGCGATCGCATCGTCGAGCTTGATCGCGAGGCCCGTGAGGTCGGCCGACGGTGCGGCCTTCAGCTTCTCGATGTCCAGCGCGAGCGCCTTGCGCACCGTGACGGCCTGCGCGCTCTGCGACGTCGCGAGACGCGCATCGGCATTCTGCAGCGCGATCAGCGCGAGCTGCGTGTTGCCCGTCAGCTGCAACTGCTGGCTCGCGCTCGACAGCATCTGGTCGACCTCCTCGAGCATCCACGCATCGCGGTTGCGCGACAGGTCCTGGTATTGCTGTTGCAGCGCCTGCTGCGCGCTCTGCGCATCGGCGAGCTTGCCGTCGAGCTGCGCGAGCTGCGTGTCGACCTGGTGCGTGCCCGCGAGCGCCTGCTCGGTCTTCATGCGGGTCTCGGCCGTCTGCGCATCGAGCGTCTTCTGGCGCGCGACGAACGAATCGCCGAGCCGGTCGACCTTGCGGTTCAGCGCGTAGCCGCCGACACCGGCCGCGCAGCCGAGCACGACGATGACGAACCACAGCGCCGCGCTGCCGCCGCGGCGCGCATGCGGCTCGGACGCGAGATAAGGGGGAGTGGGCGGCGGTGCGGATGCAGCGGCCGGCTGGGAAGCGACGCTTTTGGAATCGTTGGTATCTGTCATGCGTTTAGTCACCGGTGCGGCTGTCGCCGGTTGGACGGCCTCGTCGGCCATCGTTCGAAACGCGCGGACGATGCGCTCATCGCCCGCGCCGGTCAGCATAATCCTATCAAAACCCAGTACGCGCGCGGTCTGCTCGATACGCGGATGCGGCGTCACGAGCGGTG
This sequence comes from Burkholderia sp. JKS000303, assembly GCF_002563755.1. NCBI lineage: Bacteria > Pseudomonadati > Pseudomonadota > Betaproteobacteria > Burkholderiales > Burkholderiaceae > Burkholderia > Burkholderia sp. JKS000303. The sequence goes on along the minus strand of NZ_PDBZ01000001.1, from coordinate 2,397,544 downwards.
CATGCTTCAGCGCGTCGATCTCCGCGTCGTTCAGGTGCGTGCGGGCGAGTTCGTGCAGGTTGCGCACGCCTTCCGAGCTCGTGACGAGCCACCCGTGCGGCGCGCCGGCGAGCAGCGCATGCACGCGCTCCCACGCGGCCACACGCGGCTCCGGCACGACGCGCCGGTAGGCGGCGACGAGCGTGACGTCCGCGCCGGCTTCGCGCAGCCGCTCGGCGAGCCATTCACGCCCGCCGTCGCCACGCACGATCAGCACGCGTTTGCCGGCGAGCGCCTGCGCGCCGCCGAACGCGGCCTCGAGGCTCGCGAACAGGCTTTCGGAATCGTAATGCGGGACGCCGCCGTCGGCCAGCGCTTGCGGTGCGATCACGCGATGCGCGGGCGCCGCGATGCCGTGGCGCTCGAGCGCGGCGACGCTACCGGGCCCGACGACGCCGATCGGCAGCGCATTCGGCCAGATCGCGCCGTACTGCGCGAGCGCGCGGTCGATCGCATTCGGCGACACGAAGATCACGAGCGCGTAGTCGGCGAGCGCGGCGAGTGCCGCATCGAGCGGCGCCGGATCGTCGACCGGCGCGATGTCGATCAGCGGAAATTCGAGCACGTCGCAGCCGGCTTCGGCCAGTTGCGATGCGAGTGTGGCCGACTGGCCGTCCGGGCGAGTCAGGACGGCGGTGAACGCGCGCGCGCCGCCCGCCATCAGGCGTCGCCCTTGCCGGCCTGCGACGCGGCGAGCAGTGCGTTGACGATGTCGAGCGCGCCCTGCGCCTCGAGCTCGTCGGACACCGCGCGGCCGAGCGCGAGCGCATCGGCGACCGTCACGACGGCCCCGCACTCCTCGACCGTCAGCACGCGCTGGCCGTCGGTCGTCGACACGCGGCCCGTCAGGTACAGCTCGCCCGCGCGCCACACCGCATGCGCGGCGAGCGGCACTTCGCAGCTGCCGCCGAGCGCACGCGACACCATCCGCTCGGCCTCGACCGCAAGCGCGGTCTGCCGGTCGTGCAGCGGTGCCAGCCACGCGGCGACGTCGGCGCGGTGCGCGGCGATCTCGATGCCGAGCGCGCCCTGGCCGGCGGCCGGCGGGCTGTCCTCGACGTCGATCAGCGCGCGGATCCGCGCGTCGAGGCCCAGGCGCTTCAGGCCCGCGGCCGCGAGAATGATCGCCGCGTAATCGCCGCGATCGAGTTTGGACAGGCGCGTGTCGAGGTTGCCGCGCAGCGGCAGCACGTTCAGGTGCGGATAGCGCGCGCGCAGCATCGCCTCGCGGCGCAGGCTCGACGTACCGACGACCGCGCCGGCCGGCAGCGCGTCGAGCGACGCGTAGTCGTTCGACACGAACGCGTCGCGCGGATCCTCGCGCTCCATGATGGCCGTGAGCGCGAAACCGTCGGGCAGCGCCATCGGCACGTCCTTCAGCGAATGCACGGCCAGGTCGGCACGACCGTCGGCGAGCGCATTCTCCAGTTCCTTCACGAACAGGCCCTTGCCGCCGACCTTCGACAACGTACGATCGAGAATCTGATCGCCACGGGTCGTCATCCCGAGGATTTTCACGTCACAAGCTGGATATAATTTGCGCAGCGCATCACGCACATGTTCGGCTTGCCACATCGCCAGGCGGCTCTCACGCGAAGCAATCGTCAGCGTCGCGGGCGACTGCGTCTGTCGCGGCCCTGCCGCAGGAATCTCGGAATTCATTGCTGGAACATCGAAGGACGGGATTGAAGATCGAACAATGGTAGCACGCACGCCCCAGCCCGCCCGGGCCCGGAGCCTGCGCCCGCCGCGCTTCGGCGCGGGCGGCGACACCGATGCGCGAATGTGCCGCACGTAGCTGGTTGCTTGACCGCAGTTCCCGCAGTTCCCGTAGTTTCCGCAGTCCCCGCAGTCCCTTTTGACTCGAGCTTTCCCAAGGAAACCCATCGTGAAGTCTTCCGGATCGGCGCGTACGGCGCGCCGCAATGCTGCCCTGCCCTCCTCCGACGCCCAGACGGGCACCGTCGCCACTGCCGCGAACGGCCGTGCGAAAACGGCAACGAAACCGAAAGACCCGATACGTCAGACAAAACGCACCATTAAAAACGCCGGCCCGGCGGCCCGTACCTCGAAGCCCGGCGCCCGCACGCGCGAGGACAAGGACGGCCCGCTGTTCGAAGACATCCGCTTTCTCGGCCGCCTGCTCGGCGACGTGGTGCGCGAGCAGGAAGGCGACACGGTGTTCGACGTCGTCGAAACCATTCGCCAGACGGCGGTGAAGTTTCGCCGCGAGGACGACAGCGAGGCCGCGCAGACGCTCGAGAAGAAGCTGCGCAAGCTGACGCCGGAGCAGACGGTGAGCGTCGTGCGCGCGTTCAGCTATTTCTCGCACCTCGCGAACATCGCGGAAGACCGCCATCACAACCGCCGCCGCCGCATCCACGCGCTGGCCGGCTCCGCATCGCAGCCGGGCACCGTCGCGTACGCGCTCGAACAGTTGAAGACGACCGGCAACGCATCCAAGCGCCTGCTGCAACGCTTCTTCGACGATGCGCTGATCGTCCCGGTGCTGACCGCGCACCCGACCGAAGTGCAGCGCAAGAGCATCCTCGACGCGCAGCACGACATCGCACGCCTGCTCGCCGAGCGCGACCAGCCGCTCACCACGCGTGAACGCGCATACAACGAATCGATGCTGCGCGCGCGCGTGACCGCGCTGTGGCAGACCCGCATGCTGCGCGATGCGCGCCTGACGGTCGGCGACGAGATCGAGAACGCACTGTCGTACTACCGCGCGACGTTCCTCGACGAACTGCCGGCGCTGTACGGCGACATCGAGGCCGCGCTCGCCGAGCACGGCCTGCAGGCGCGCGTGCCCGCGTTCTTCCAGATGGGCAGCTGGATCGGCGGCGACCGCGACGGCAACCCGAACGTGACGGCGCCGACGCTCGACGAAGCGATCACCCGCCAGGCCGCGGTGATCCTCGAACACTATCTGGAACAGGTGCACAAGCTCGGCGCCGAGCTGTCGGTGTCGAACCTGCTGGTCGGCGCGAACGACGCGGTGAAGGCGCTCGCGGCCGCATCGCCCGACCAGTCGCCGCATCGCGTCGACGAGCCGTATCGCCGCGCGCTGATCGGCATCTACACGCGACTCGCCGCAAGCGCCCGCGTGCGTCTCGGCGAAGGCACGGTGCCGGTGCGCAGCGCGGGCCGCGGCGCGCCGCCGGTACGCGCCGTGCCATACGCGGATTCCGAAGCGTTCGTCGCCGACCTGAAGGTGCTGACCGCGTCGCTCGACGAGCATCACGGCACGTCGCTCGCCGCACCGCGCCTCGCGCCGCTCATGCGCGCGGCCGAAGTGTTCGGCTTCCATCTCGCGAGCATCGACCTGCGCCAGAGCTCCGACATCCACGAAGCCGTGGTCGCCGAGCTGTTTGCGCGTGCGGGCGTCGAAGCCGACTACGCGGCGCTCGCCGAGGAAGACAAGCTGCGCGTGCTGCTCGCCGCGCTCGCCGATCCGCGTCCGCTGCGCTCGCCGTACCTCGAATACTCGGCGCTCGCGCAGAGCGAGCTCGGCGTGTTCGAGAAGGCCCGCGACGTGCGTGCGCAGTTCGGCCCGCGCGCCGTGCGCAACTACATCATTTCGCATACGGAAACCGTCAGCGACCTCGTCGAGGTGCTGCTGCTGCAGAAGGAGACGGGCCTGCTCGACGGCACGCTCGGCGGCAATGCGAAGAGCGGCCTGATGGTGATCCCGCTGTTCGAGACGATCCCCGACCTGCGCGACGCCGCGCGCATCATGCGCGAGTACTTCGCACTGCCGGGCGTCGACGCGCTGATCGCACACCAGGGCGCCGAACAGGAAGTGATGCTCGGCTACTCGGACTCCAACAAGGACGGCGGCTTCCTCACGTCGAACTGGGAGCTGTATCGCGCGGAACTCGCGCTCGTCGACCTGTTCCGCGAACGCAAGATCACGCTGCGCCTGTTCCACGGTCGCGGCGGCACGGTCGGCCGCGGGGGTGGCCCGACCTACCAGGCGATCCTGTCGCAGCCGCCGGGCACCGTGAACGGCCAGATCCGCCTGACCGAACAAGGCGAGGTGATCGCGAGCAAGTTCGCGAACCCCGAGATCGGCCGGCGCAACCTCGAAACGGTCGTGGCCGCCACGCTGGAGGCGTCGCTGCTGCCGCAGTCGAACGCGCCCGCGCAACTGCCCGCGTTCGAAGCCGCGATGCAGACGCTGTCCGATGCCGCGATGGCGTCGTATCGCGCGCTCGTTTATGAAACGCCGGGCTTCACCGACTACTTCTTCTCGTCGACGCCGATCACCGAGATCGCCGAGCTGAACATCGGCAGCCGTCCGGCGTCGCGCAAGCTGCAGGATCCGAAGCACCGCAAGATCGAGGATCTGCGCGCGATTCCGTGGGGCTTCTCGTGGGGGCAATGCCGGCTGCTGCTGACGGGCTGGTACGGCTTCGGCAGCGCGGTAAGTGCGTATCTCGACGGCGCATCGGACGAGGCCGACCGCACGAAGCGCGTCACGCTGCTCAAGAAGATGAACAAGACCTGGCCGTTCTTCGCGAACCTGCTGTCGAACATGGACATGGTGCTCGCGAAGACCGATCTCGCGGTCGCGTCGCGCTACGCGCAGCTCGTTGCCGATCGCAAGCTGCGCAAGCACGTGTTCGAGCGGATCGTCGCGGAATGGGAGCGCACGTCGCAGGCGCTCGCGGAAATCACCGGGCACGAAGGCCGCCTCGCGACCAACCCGCTGCTCGCGCGTTCGATCAAGAACCGCTTCCCGTATCTCGATCCGCTGAACCACCTGCAGGTCGAGCTGATCAAGCGTCACCGCGCGGGCGACACGAACGCGCGGCTGCGTCGCGGGATTCACCTGACCATCAACGGGATCGCGGCCGGCCTGCGCAATACCGGCTGATCCGCGTGCGGCGCGGGTTCGCCCCGCGCCGGCCGGCCGGCCGGCCGGCAGTACGAAACGAAAGCCTCGATACGCGGCCCGCGCGTATCGAGGCTTTTTTCATCGGGAAACGCGCCGGTGCGAGCCGCCGCGCCGCGCGCTCATTGCGCGTCGATCAGCAATGCATCGTGCTCGAACGATCCGTCCGCCTGCACCGCGTAGTAGCCACGCACCTCGTCGGGCGCATGCGCCCACAGCGCATGGATGCCGGCGACGCTGTCGGCCGGCGTGCGGATTCGCGCGACCCACGTGTCGAAGTCGATCGGCAGGCGCCAGCGGCTCTGCACCTGCGCATCGAACCCGGCGCCACGGAACATCGCGAGCCACTCGTCGGCACGGTAATCGCGCACATGGGACGCGTCGCGCAACACTTCCGCGGCCTGCAGGTACGTGTCGAGCAGCGGATGGTCGTTGCCCGCGATGTCGATCATCAGCACGCGGCCGCCCGGCTTGAGCACGCGGCGCACTTCGGCGAGCGCTGCGCGCACGTCGTGCCAGTGGTGTGCGCTCATCCGGCTCACCACCCAGTCGAAGGTCCCCGCGTCGAACGGCAGCCGCTCGGCCGGGCCCTGCTGCGTTCGAACGTTCGCAAGCCCGCGCTCGCGCGCGGCGCCGTCGACGGTCGCGAGCATCGGCGCGGCGAGATCGTACGCGACCACCTCGCGCACGTGCGGCGCGACCGCGAAGCTCGCATGGCCCGCGCCGCAACCGAGATCGAGCACCGCGGCATCGGGCGTCGCGCGCACGGCGTCGGCCAGCGCCTGCAGATCGGCGCCCGTCGCGTGAACCGTGCTCGTCAGATAGGCGGCGGCCGTCGTGCCGAATGCGTCGGCGACCTGGTCGTGGTGTTTCATCGTTCGCTCCTTCTTGTGGTGGGGCGCGCGCTGCCTGCCAGCGCGCGAATCGCTACAATAGGGCCGCGCTTGTACCAGTACAAGTTAAGCAGTTATTCTGGTATTCGTTACACCTGCCTGATTGTTGCCGCGCCCAGCGCCTTTTTCCCTTTTCGTCGTTTCAGCCATGTCAGCCGTTTTCGCATGAACCCGTCGTCCTCTGCCCCCACCCCGCCGCTCGACGCGACGCCCGCCCGCGCGCTCGGTGAATTCATCCGCGCGCACCGCGAACGGCTGTCGCCGCAGGCCGTCGGCCTGCCGCCCGGCCCGCGCCGCCGCACGCCGGGCCTGCGGCGCGAGGAAGTCGCGCAGCTCTGCGGCGTCAGCCCAACCTGGTACACGTGGATCGAGCAGGGCCGCCCGGTATCGGCGTCGGCCGACGCGCTCGCGCGGATCGCCGTCGCGCTGCAGCTGTCGAAGGCCGAGCGCGCGTATCTGTTCGAGCTGGCCGCGCAGCGCGACCCGGCCGAGCCCGACGTCGCGGCCGGCGACCTGCCGCCGACGCTCGCGGCGACCGTCGCCGCGATCGCCACGCCCGCCTACGTGCTCGACCGCCAATGGAACGCGCTCGCGTGGAATGCGCCGGCCGCCGCGCTGTTTACGGGCTGGCTCGACGGCGAGCACGACCGCAACCTGCTGCGCTTCACGTTCATGTCGCCGGCCGCGCGCACGCTGATCGTCGACTGGGACACCCGGGCGCGGCGCCTCGCGGCCGAATTCCGCGCCGACTCGATCCGCCACCTGGCCGACGCGCCGACCCGCGCGCTGATCGACGCGCTGATGGCCGGCAGCGACGCGTTCGCGCAGTACTGGGCGTCGCAGGACGTGTTCGAGCGAGAAGGCGGCCTGCGCGAGTTCGACCACCCGGCCGACGGCCGTCTCGTGTACCAGCAGATCACGCTGAAGCCCGCGCACCGCGAAGACCTGAAGCTCGTGGTCCTCGTGCGCGATTGAGCGAGCGGCCCGCGCCGGCAAAGGCCGGCGGGCCGCCCCGCGAATGTTAGAATCGCGGGATTCCCTCGGCGGCGCACGCCGCCCAACTCCCCTTCGAAGAATCGCCATGACGTCCCAACTGCACAAAAAGGGCGAGGCCTGGTCGGCCCGCTTCTCGGAACCGATGTCGGAGCTGGTCAAGCGCTACACGTCGTCGGTGTTTTTCGACAAGCGCCTCGCGCTCGTCGACATCGCCGGCTCGCTCGCGCACGCGAGCATGCTCGCGGCGCAGAAGATCATCAGCGCCGACGACCTCGCCGCGATCGAACGCGGGATGGCACAGATCAAGGGCGAGATCGAGCGCGGCGAATTCGAGTGGCAGCTCGACCTGGAAGACGTCCACCTGAACATCGAGGCGCGCCTGACCGCGCTGATCGGCGACGCCGGCAAGCGCCTGCACACGGGCCGCTCGCGTAACGATCAGGTCGCGACCGACATCCGTCTGTGGCTGCGCGGCGAGATCGACCGCATCGGCGGCCTGCTGACCGACCTGCGCGGCGCCCTGATCGACCTCGCCGAGACGAACGCCGACACGATCATGCCGGGCTTCACGCACCTGCAGGTCGCGCAGCCGGTCACGTTCGGCCACCACCTGCTCGCCTACGTGGAAATGTTCACGCGCGACGCGGAACGCATGCGCGACTGCCGCACCCGCGTGAACCGCCTGCCGCTCGGCGCGGCCGCGCTCGCCGGCACCAGCTACCCGATCGACCGTCACGCGGTTGCGAAGACGCTCGGCTTCGACGGCATCTGCGCGAACTCGCTCGACGCGGTGTCGGATCGCGACTTCGCGATCGAATTCACGGCGGCATCCGCACTCGTGATGACGCACGTGTCGCGCTTCTCCGAAGAACTCGTGCTGTGGATGAGCCCGCGCGTCGGCTTCATCGACATCGCCGACCGCTTCTGCACCGGCAGCTCGATCATGCCGCAGAAGAAGAACCCGGACGTGCCCGAGCTCGCACGCGGCAAGACCGGCCGCGTGAACGGCCACCTGATGGCGCTCCTCACGCTGATGAAGGGCCAGCCGCTCGCGTACAACAAGGACAACCAGGAAGACAAGGAACCGCTGTTCGACACGGTCGACACCGTCGCCGACACGCTGCGGATCTTCGCGGAAATGGTCGCGGGCATCACCGTGAAACCGGACGCGATGCGCGCGGCCGCGCTGCAGGGCTTCTCGACCGCCACCGATCTCGCCGACTACCTCGTGAAGCGCGGCCTGCCGTTCCGCGATGCGCACGAAGCCGTCGCGCACGCAGTGAAGATCTGCGACGACCGCGGCATCGACCTCGCCGACCTGACGCTCGACGAAATGAAGCAGGACCTGCCGAACGTCGCGCACCTGATCGGCGACGACGTGTTCGGCTACCTGACGCTCGAAGGGTCGGTCGCGAGCCGCAATCACCCGGGCGGCACCGCACCCGACCAGGTGCGTGCGGCGGTCAAGGCCGCCCGCGCCGCGCTCGGCAAGTAAGCCTGCTGTCACGAACGGACGCCTTCGGCGTCCGTTTTTCATCCGGGCGGCCGTCGCGCCGCCCGTCGCCTTCCCCGCTTCCCGGATACCGCCGATGATTTTCTCCGCCGCGCTCTTCGACATGGACGGCCTGCTCGTCGATTCCGAGCGGACCATCATGAACACGTGGATCGACGTGTCGAACGCCCACGGCGTCGTGCTGACCGAGATCGACTACCTGCAGATCGTCGGCCGCTCGTTCGCCGAAGGCCAGGTGATCCTCGCGCGCTTGATCGGCAACCCCGACACGTTCGACGCCGTGCGCATCCGCGTGCGCGAACAGCTCGCCGCGCCCGAACCGCATCCGAAGTTTCCGCTGAAGTCCGGCGCGCTCGCGCTGCTCGAGACGCTCGCACAGGCCGGCATTCCGTGCGCGGTCGCGTCGTCGTCCGCACGCGACGTGATCCGCGCGCGGCTCGATGCGGTCGGCGTGCTGCCGTTCTTCCGCGCGATCGCGGGCGGCGACGAAGTCTCCCGCGGCAAGCCCGACCCGGCCGTCTACCGGCTCGCGGCCGAACGCCTCGGCGTGCCGGCACAGGCCTGTGTCGCATTCGAGGACAGCGATTTCGGCGCGCAATCGGCGGCCGGCGCCGGCGCCTCGGTCGTCACGGTGCCCGACCTGAAGGCGCCCACGCCCGAGATCGTCGCGCTGAGCCTGCACGTGCTCGCGTCGCTCGACGACGCGGTCGCGCTCGTGCCGTCGTGGTTCGGCCGCCTCGATACGCAGCAGCCCGCGTAAGCACGTCACGCAGCGTCCCGAATGCAAAACGGGCACCCGAGGGTGCCCGTTTTGCATCGTCGCGAACGATCGGCGTCGCGGCCGCACGTTACTTGTTGCCCGCCGTCTCCGACAACCGCTTCATCGTCGCGATGCGCGCGCCGATCAGGTCGACCCGCCCGTCCTCGCCGACGAGCGGCGCCGTTGAATCGCGGAACGCCACCCACGCACGCTGCGCGCGCACGAGCGTCGCGGCCGAATGCGCCGGCATCTTGCGACGCAGCTTCTGGTAATAGCGGTTCAGGTCGAATACCGCGTGCTCGCACGCGGCGTCCTGCACACACGGCCGCACACGCTGGATCGCCGGGTCGCGCGCGACGTTCGCCGGCTTGCCGGCGGCTGCCGCGGCAGCGCCTTGCGCCGTGCTTGCACCGCCCTGCGCACCGCTCGTCGCCGCGACCGGCACCGCGGCAGGCGGCGCATACCGATCGGCCGCCGCGCGCAGCGCGAGCGCGCGATCGCGCACCGGCTGCAGCTGCATGTCGGCGCTCGACATCGTGTACGCGGTACCGCGCGTCGTGTCGTACACCGCCTTCAGCAGCTGCAGTTCATCCTTGCGCCACGTGACCCAGCGGCGCTGACTGTCCTGCCAGCCGCGCTTCGCATCGGCCGGCGCATCCTTCGACAGGCGCTGGTACGAACCATCCATCACCACCTGCCACTGCTGCTGCGCTTCGCCCATGCACTGGATCTGGCCGGCCGTCGACGACCGGTCGCGCCGCGCGAGACACTGCCGCATCGCGACGTCGATCGGGTCGGCAGCGGCCACTTCCGCGTGCGCCGCATTCCACCCGATCGGCCCCGCCAGCCACGTCGCCCAGACGACGAGCGCGGCCAGCGCCGCGCGCATCGCCCGGATTCGTTCCTGCGCCACCATCAGTCGCGCACGCAGTCGACGAAATACTCGACGCGACCGTTCACTTCTTCCGCGACGAGGCCGTGGATGTCGGTATGGAAGCCCGGGAAGCGTTCGTTGAAGTCGCGCGCGAACCGCAGGTAGTTCATGATCGTCTTGTTGAAGCGCTCGCCCGGAATCAAGAGCGGAATGCCCGGCGGGTACGGCGTCAGCAGGATGCTCGTCACGCGGCCTTCGAGCTCGTCGAGCGGCACGCGGTCGATCTTGCGGTGCGCGAGCTTCGCGAACGCGTCCGACGGCTTCATCGCCGGCTCCATGTCCGACAGGTACATCTCCGTCGTCAGGCGCGCAATGTCGTTCGCACGGTACACGTCGTGGATCTGCGTGCACAGGTCGCGCAGGCCGACGCGCTCGTAGCGCGGATGCTGCGCGACGAATTCCGGCAGCACGCGCCACAGCGGCTGGTTGTTGTCGTAGTCGTCCTTGAACTGCTGCAGCTCGGTCACCATCGAGTTCCAGCGGCCCTTCGTGATGCCGATCGTGAACATGATGAAGAACGAGTACAGGCCGGTCTTCTCGACGATGATCCCGTGCTCGGCCAGGTACTTCGTGACGATCGCGGCCGGAATGCCGGTGTCGCCGAACTCGCCGTCGACGTCGAGCCCCGGCGTGATGATCGTCGCCTTGATCGGGTCGAGCATGTTGAAGCCTTCCGCCAGCGAGCCGAAGCCGTGCCAGTGGTCGTTCGGCTTCAGCATCCAGTCGTCGCGCGAACCGATACCCTCTTCGGCCAGCTCGTCCGGACCCCACACGCTGAAGAACCAGTCGTCGCCGTATTCGGCGTCGACCTTGCGCATCGCGCGACGGAAGTCGATCGCCTCGGCGATCGATTCCTCGACGAGCGCGGTGCCGCCCGGCGGCTCCATCATCGCGGCCGCGACATCGCACGACGCGATGATCGCGTACTGCGGGCTCGTCGACGTGTGCATCAGGTACGCCTCGTTGAAGCGGTGCTTGTCGAACGTGCGGTTCTCCGAATCCTGCACGACGATCTGCGACGCCTGCGAGATGCCCGCGAGCAGCTTGTGCGTCGAGTGCGTCGCGAACACGAGCGCGCCCGTGCGCGGACGGCCGTCGCCGATCGCGTGCATGTCGCGGTAGAAGTCGTGGAACGTCGCGTGCGGCAGCCACGCTTCGTCGAAGTGCAGCGTGTCGAGCAGGTCGCCGAGCAGGTCCTTGATCATCTCGACGTTGTAGACGACGCCGTCGTACGTGCTCTGCGTGATCGTCAGGATGCGCGGCTTCATGTCCGGATTCTGGCGCATCGCCTCGCGCGCGAACGGGTTCGCCTCGATCTTCTTGCGGATGTTCTCCGGCTTGAATTCGTCGCGCGGGATCGGCCCGATGATGCCGAAGTGGTTGCGCGTCGGCGTGAGGAACACCGGGATCGCGCCCGTCATCGTGATCGCGTGCAGGATCGACTTGTGGCAGTTGCGGTCGACCAGCACGATGTCGCCCGGCGCGACCGTCGCGTGCCAGACGATCTTGTTCGACGTCGACGTGCCGTTGGTCACGAAGAACAGGTGGTCCGCGCTGAAGATGCGCGCCGCGTTGCGCTCGGACGCCGCGACCGGGCCCGTGTGATCGAGCAGCTGGCCGAGTTCGTCGACCGCGTTGCACACGTCCGCGCGCAGCATGTTCTCGCCGAAGAACTGGTGGAACATCTGGCCGAGCGGGTTCTTCAGGAACGCGACGCCGCCCGAGTGGCCCGGGCAGTGCCACGAGTACGAGCCTTCGTCTGCGTACTTCACCAGTTCCTTGAAGAACGGCGGCGCGAGCGAGTCGAGATAGACCTTCGCCTCGCGGATGATGTGGCGTGCGACGAACTCCGGCGTGTCCTCGAACATGTGGATGAAGCCGTGCAGTTCGCGCAGGATGTCGTTCGGCAGATGGCGCGACGTGCGCGTCTCGCCGTACAGGAAGATCGGAATGTCCGCGTTGCGGCGGCGCACTTCGGTCACGAAAGCACGCAGCTCGATGATCGCGGTCGCCAGTTCGGGCAGCTCGCCGTCCGGGCCCGTTTCGCCGAGCATGAGTTCGTCGTCGTCGATCGACAGGATGAAGCACGACGCGCGGCTCGACTGCTGCGCGAACGACGTCAGATCGCCGTAGCTCGTGAGGCCGAGGACTTCGACGCCCTCCTTCTCGATCGCCTCGGCCAATGCCCGGATGCCGGAGCCCGAGATGTTCTCGGAGCGGAAATCTTCGTCGATGATGACGACGGGGAAACGAAACTTCATGGGCGATTCTCCAAAAAGAACGACCGCGGCGCGTCACGCGCAGCGGTCACCCGGAAACTGGTGAGACGTTATGCAACCAGATCAGGTTTTCGGCAGCGTGACACCGCGCTGACCCTGATACTTGCCGCCGCGATCCGCGTACGACACATCGCACACTTCGTCGCTTTCGAAGAACAGCACCTGCGCGACACCTTCGTTCGCGTAAATCTTCGCCGGCAGCGGCGTGGTATTCGAGAACTCCAGCGTGACGTAGCCTTCCCACTCGGGTTCGAACGGCGTCACGTTGACGATGATCCCGCAGCGCGCGTACGTCGACTTGCCGAGGCAGACGGTCAGGACGGTGCGCGGGATGCGGAAATATTCGACGGTGCGGGCCAGCGCGAACGAGTTCGGCGGGATGATGCACACGTCGCCCTTGAAATCGACAAACGAACCCTCGTCGAAGTTCTTCGGATCGACGATCGTCGAGTTGATGTTCGTGAAAATCTTGAATTCGTCCGCGCAGCGGATGTCGTAGCCGTAGCTCGACGTGCCGTAACTGACGATCCTGCGACCGTCCTGGGACGCGCGAACCTGATCGGGCACGAACGGCTCGATCATCTTGTGCTCTTCGGCCATGCGCCGAATCCACTTGTCGGACTTGATACTCATATCGGTGCGCCTGGAAACGCTGCGTGACAGTCGGTAAGGGTCACTGACATGAGACAGCGACCCGGAAAGGCGCACATTTTACGCGATCATCGGCTCGCGCACGCAGCGGCCGTCAACGGATCACGCCGCACGCGAGCGCAGGCCCCGCGCCATGCTGCGGAAACGCGGGATCGCTGGAGTCGCGGTGGACCAGCACCGCGCGGCTCAGCGCGGAGCGCACGCCATCGAGGGCCAGATCGGGAGCGACGATGAAACCGGCCGCGACGCCGTTCGCGTCCGCATGGATGTTGCCGAGATCGCCGGCGACGCGCGCGCCTGCGCGCAGTCGGTCGGCGGCCGGCGCGAATACCTGGCCGGCGCTCGACCCGTCGCCCGCGTTGCAGTCGCCGCGTTCGTGCACCTGCAGTGCGTGATCGCTGTTCGGCGGCAGGCCGACCAGGTTGTAGGTGACCTGGACACCGTCCGGGCGCTCGACGAACGTGACCGCGCCGCGCGTCTGCGAGCCGACGGTCGGCTGCAACTGCGCGTCGGCGCGCTTTTCGTGCGACGAGGAAAAAGAGGTACAGCCGGCCAGCAGGCCCAGCGCGGCAGCGGCCAGCAGCGCGCGCCGCGCGCGGCCGGCGCGCACGCCGTGATGTCGTTGGTTCATTCGATCCTCATGCCGGCTGGCGTCCGTTCGACACGGCCGCCATGCCGGGCGGGTAAAGGGACCCGGGAAAAGTCGCCATGATACCGCGCCTCGCGGCGCCGTAAACAGCGTGAGGCCCCGCCCCGCAAGGGTTTTACGTATTTTGAACAACGATCGACGGGAACTTCGACGTCATGTCGCGCGAACGCTCGGCAATCGCCAGCGCCACACCGCGCGCGATGTCGCGGTAGCGCCGCGCCAGCGCGCCGTCCGGTTCGGCCGCGACCGTCGGCGTGCCGCTGTCCGCGCGCTCGCGGATCGCGATGTCGAGCGGCAGGCTGCCGAGCACGTTCACGTCGTAGTCCTTCGCCATCCGCTCGGCCCCGCCGGCGCCGAAGATGTGCTCTTCGTGGCCGCAGTTCGAGCAGATGTGGATGCTCATGTTCTCGACGATCCCGAGGATCGGAATCCCGACCTTCTCGAACATCTTCAGGCCCTTCTTCGCGTCGAGCAGCGCGATGTCCTGCGGCGTCGTCACGATCACGGCGCCCGTCACCGGCACGCGCTGCGCGAGCGTGAGCTGGATGTCGCCGGTGCCCGGCGGCATGTCGACGATCAGGTAGTCGAGCTCGCGCCAGTTCGTCTGGCGCAGCAGCTGCTCGAGCGCCGACGTCGCCATCGGGCCGCGCCACACCATCGGGTTGTCTTCCTCGATCAGGAAGCCGATCGAGTTCGCCTGCAGGCCGTGGCCGACCAGCGGGTTCATCGACTGGTTATCGGGTGACTCCGGGCGCTGGCCGTGAATGCCGAGCATGGTCGGCAGCGACGGGCCGTAGATATCGGCGTCGAGAATGCCGACCGACGCGCCTTCCGACGCGAGCGCGAGCGCCAGGTTCACGGCAGTCGTGCTCTTGCCGACGCCGCCCTTGCCCGAGGCAACCGCGACGATGTTCTTCACGTTGGGCAGCAGCTTCACGCCCCGCTGTACCGTGTGCGCGACGATCTCCTGCGACACGGCGACACGCGCCTCGCGCACGCCCGCCACGCCCTTCAGCGCATCGGCGATGCGCGCGCGCACGTCGCCGTGCTGGCTGCGTGCGGGATAGCCGAGCACCACGTCGACCGCCACGGCGTCGCCGTCGATCGCGACGTTGCGCACGCCCTTGTTCGCCGCATACGGACGGTCGGTATTGGGGTCGACGACAGCCGCCAGTGCGGCGTCGACTTGTGCCCGGTCAATGCTCATCGAAACTCCGTGAAAACGTTTTTTCCCCGCGCAAACGTCAAGAAATATCAAATAACGCTGCGAAAAGCGGGAAAAGTGAAAGAATCTGTTGCACGCCATTGCGCGAACGCGCGCAGCGGAGCAATCTTCGCGTGCGGCACGCTATGGGGCCAAATCGGCCGCCAACCGCCTATATTGTAGAGGCTGACGCGTCACCCTGTCCGAACAGCCACGCTGGCGAACAGGGCATGCAGCCGCCTCCACGGCTGCCGCGAGCGCGGGCCCGCCCTCCTTTTTCGGGCGGTCCGTGTAGGGAGCCGTAACCGTTGTTTGTCATCGTTGTCGACTCGTTCAACCAAGAGAGGAATCCAAGATGAACATGAAAATCGCGACTCGCCTGTCCGTCTTCGCACTCGCCGGCGCACTGCTGGCAGGCTGCGCCACGCAGCAAGGTAACAATACGGCCGTCGGCACCGGCACGGGTGCGGCGCTGGGCGCCGGTATCGGCGCACTGGCGGGTGGCGGCAAGGGCGCGGCGATCGGCGCGGGCGTCGGCGCGCTGGTGGGTGGCGTGACGGGTTACAACTGGCAAGCGATCAAGAACAAGCTCGCGCCGTCGGCGCAGCAGACGGGCACGCAAATGACCGAGCAGCCGGACGGCTCGCTGAAGCTGAACGTGCCGAGCTCGGTGACGTTCGCGACGAACCAGTACGCGATCACGCCGGCCTTCACGCCGCTCCTGAACGACCTGGCAACGACGCTGAACCAGAACCCGCAAGTGACGGCATCGATCGTCGGCTACACGGACAGCACGGGTTCGGCCCAGCTGAACCAGACGCTGTCGCAGAACCGTGCGCAGAGCGTCGTGAACGCGCTCGTGCAGCGCGGCGTCGCCGGCGGCCGTCTGTCGGCACAAGGCATGGGCGCGTCGAACCCGATCGCGGACAACGCGACCGAAGCCGGCCGCGCGCAAAACCGCCGCGTCGAGATCTACCTGCGCGCACCGCAGCACCAGTAAGCAGCGTAGCGAGAGGAAACGGGGGCGCGCGCCGGGCGCTCGACCCCGTCGCACAAGGCTCGCCGCGGGACCGTCAACAAATCGAAAAAAATTTCGAACTTCTGTCGCGACCCGCGGTCTGTCTTTACGGTACGCGGCTGGCGCTGCCGGCGCGTCACCATTCTCCTCTTGTCGTTGTTGCTCCGGGGCCGTATCCGCCCCGGTTTTTTTTGTCCGCAAAATAAGTGCTGCGCCGCAACATGACGTCGCCACGCACGTTCGCCCGACGCTCCCGCCTCTTGCGCTGCCCTGTCCGCGGCACCGCCCCCGACTGACCTGCGCGCGCCCCTGCTAGAATCGCAGTTTCCGTCGTTTCCGCCGTTCTTCTACAGACCCTATGTCCGCATCCGACCTCACTTCCGTGCAGGCTGCGGCGCCGCAAGGCAGCCGCCAGATCCTCGTTACGTCCGCACTGCCCTATGCCAACGGGCAGATCCACATCGGCCACCTGGTCGAGTACATCCAGACCGACATCTGGGTGCGGGCGCTGCGAATGCATGGCCACGAGGTCTACTACATCGGTGCCGACGACACGCACGGCACGCCGGTCATGCTGCGCGCGGAGAAGGAAGGCCTCACGCCGAAGCAGCTGATCGACCGCGTCTGGGCCGAGCACAAGCGCGACTTCGACAGCTTCGGCGTGTCGTTCGACAACTTCTACTCGACCGATTCGGACGAGAACCGCGTGCTGAGCGAGAAGATCTACCTCGCGCTGAAGGAAAACGACCTGATCGCCGAGCGCGAGATCGAGCAGGCGTACGACCCCGTCAAGGAAATGTTCCTGCCGGACCGCTTCATCAAGGGCGAGTGCCCGAAGTGCCACGCGAAGGACCAGTACGGCGACAACTGCGAAGTGTGCGGCTCGACCTACCTGCCGACCGAACTGCTGAACCCGTACTCGGTCGTGTCCGGCGCGACGCCGGTGCGCAAGAAGTCGACGCACTATTTCTTCCGCCTGTCCGACCCGCGCTGCGAGTCGTTCCTGCGCGAATGGGTCAGCGGCCTCGCCCAGCCCGAAGCCACCAACAAGATGCGCGAATGGCTCGGCGACGCCGGCGAAGCCAAGCTCGCCGACTGGGACATCTCGCGCGACGCCCCGTACTTCGGCTTCGAGATCCCGGGCGCGCCCGGCAAGTACTTCTACGTGTGGCTCGACGCGCCGGTCGGCTACTACGCGAGCTTCAAGAACCTGTGCGACCGCAAGGGCATCGACTTCGACGCGTGGATCCGCTCGGGCTCGACCGCCGAGCAGTACCACTTCATCGGCAAGGACATCCTGTATTTCCACACGCTGTTCTGGCCGGCGATGCTCGAGTTCTCGGGCCATCGCACGCCGACCAACGTGTTCGCGCACGGCTTCCTGACGGTCGACGGCGCGAAGATGTCGAAGTCGCGCGGCACGTTCATCACCGCACAGAGCTACATCGACACGGGCCTGAACCCCGAATGGCTGCGCTACTACTTCGCCGCGAAGCTGAACGCGACGATGGAAGACCTCGACCTGAACCTCGACGACTTCCAGGCCCGCGTGAACAGCGACCTGGTCGGCAAGTACGTGAACATCGCGAGCCGCGCGGCGGGCTTCCTGATCAAGCGTTTCGACGGCCGCGTGCAGGACAGCGCGATGAATCATCCGCTCGTCGCGAAGCTGCGCGACGCGATTGAGCACATCGCCGCGAACTACGAAGCGCGTGAATACAACCGCGCGCTGCGCCACACGATGGAGCTCGCGGACGAAGTGAACGCGTACGTCGACGGCGCGAAGCCGTGGGAACTCGCGAAGGATCCCGCCAATGCGGTCGCGCTGCACGAAACCTGCAGCGTGAGTCTCGAGGCGTTCCGCCTGCTGTCGCTCGCGTTGAAGCCGGTGATGCCGCGCGTCGCCGAATCCGTCGAGGCATTCTTTGGGCTCGCACCGCTCACGTGGGCCGATGCCGCGAAGCCGCTGTCGTCGGCGCAGCCGATCAAGGCATACCAGCACCTGATGACGCGCGTCGACCCGAAGCAGATCGAGGCGCTGCTCGCAGCGAACCGCGATTCGCTGCAGGCCGACGCCACCGGCGCCGCGGCCGCGGGTGCCAACGCCGCCAAGGAATCGAAGGGTGCGAAGAACGCCAAGGCGAGCGCACAGCCGGCCGCCGCGAACGGCGCCGACGACGGCCCGATCTCGATCGACGATTTCGCGAAGGTCGACCTGCGCATCGCGAAGATCGTCGCGTGCCAGGCCGTCGAAGGTTCGGACAAGCTGCTGCAGCTCACGCTCGACATCGGCGAGGAAAAGACCCGCAACGTGTTCTCGGGCATCAAGTCCGCGTACCAGCCCGAGCAGCTCGTCGGCAAGCTGACGGTGATGGTCGCGAACCTCGCGCCGCGCAAGATGAAGTTCGGCCTGTCCGAAGGGATGGTGCTCGCCGCGTCGGCAGCCGACGAGAAGGCCGAGCCGGGCCTCTACATCCTCGAGCCGCATAGCGGCGCGAAACCCGGCATGCGCGTGAAGTAAGCGACACGCAACACCGCTTGCGCAAAAAAGCCCCGCACGTTTCGTGCGGGGCTTTTTTCATGCCGCGGCGTGGAAATGCCCGGCCCTGCCCGGCATGGCGCGCGGACGCGTTCCGTTACCATAGCGGCTGTACCGGACCCGCCGGATTCCGAAGACCGTTTCGATCGAGCGGTCGACCCAGGCCGTGGCGGCGGGCGCCTCGTCACAACAACGCCATGACAAACGCACCCGACGCCTCGTCCACCGAACGGCCGCGCGCTTCGCCGCGCACGCGCAATGCGCGCGCGCCGATGACGATTCCGCTCGTGCCGATTGCCGACGCGAACGCTGTCGCGCCGCTCGTCGCGCGCAGCCGCGCGTTCGACACGCTCGCGCAGCGCTTCGCGTGGCTCGCCTTGCGCGAACCGCCCGCCGCCGACGCCGGCCGCTGGCACGTCCACACCGTTGCCGGCCGTACGCTCCGCTTCGCGCAGCCGCTCACGTTCACGCCGTATGCGGCCGCACAGCCCTGCTCCGCGCGCTGCCGGTTCTGCTCGGAAACGCTCGTCGACGAAACCGCGGCGGGGCCGATGGCGGCGAGCCTGCGGCCGCCGGCCGACTATTTCGACATGCTTCGCCGCGCGCTACGGGCGCTGCGCGGGGTGCCGCTGTCGTATTCGCTGTCGGGGCTCGAGAACACGGACGATCCGCACTGGCTGCTGTCGCTCGTCGCGACGCTGCGCGCAGCCGGCGATGGCGGTCCGGACGCGAACGGCAGCGTGCTGTACACGAACGGCGCCGGCCTCGTCGAGCATCGCGACGCCCTGCTGCCCGCGCTCGCGGGCTTCGGGCTGTCGTGGCTCGAATGGTCCCGACACCACGATCGCGACGACGTGAACCAGTCGATCATGCGCTTTCGGCCCGGCCAGCGCATCATGCACCAGCCCGCGTTCGAGGCGGCGTTCGCCGCCGCGCGCGAGCACGTCCCGGTCAAGCTCGTGTGCATCGTGCAGCGCGGCGGCATCGAGACGCCGGCGGACGTGCTGCGCTATGTCGCCCATGCACGCGCACTCGGCGCCCGCGCGGTGATCTTTCGCGAATTCTCGGCACTGCCCGACACCTACCGGCACAACGCGACGCGGCGCCATATCGACCGCACGCGCATCCCGATCGACGCATTGCTGCTCGCGTGCGCAGCCGACCGCGCGTTTTCCGCGCAGTATGAACCCATCGAACTGACGGGCGGCTACTACTTCTGGAACGCGCGCTGGGCGCATCGCGACGGCCTCGACGTCGTGTTCGAAACCTCCGACTACGGCGTGATGCGCGAACACGAATTGCGCGACGCCGTGTACAAGCTCGTGTTCCACCCGAACGGCAACCTGTGCGCGGGCTGGCAACCGACGCGCGACATTCTGTGGAGCAGCGATGACCGTCGTGACTAGCTGGCTTCGTCTGACCGACGAGGCCGCCGACACCACCCTGCCCGCCGATCTGCGGGCCCGCGATTCGTTTGACGCGCGCGATTGCGGCTGGGTCGAGCAGATGGTGCCGTTCATCGGCAGCCACGCGACGCCGGGCGGCTGGATCGTCGATCCGTTCGGCGGCTTCGGCACGACGCTCGTCGCCGCTGCGCGATGCGGCGTGCCGGCGCTCGGCGTCGAAATCGATCCGCAGCGTGTCGCGTTCGCACGCGAACGGCTCGCACGCGCCGGCGCCGCATCCACCCGTCATCCGGTGCTGGCCGGCGACCTGTCGAGCGCCGCGACGCAGGCCGCCGCGCGCGACGCGGGCGGCCCGTTCACGCTATGCCTGACGAGCGTGCCGTACTTCGGCTGCAGCGGCCTGCCCGGCCGCCCGAGCGACGGACAACTGTACGGCGTCGACTACTACGCGCCGTATTTGGAACGGATGCGCAACGTGTTCGCGGGCGTGCACGCGCTGCTCGAACCGGGCGGCTGGTGCATCGCGATGGCGCAGAACCTGCGCATCGGCGGCCGCTTCGTGCCGCTCGCGTGGGATGTCGCGCGGCTACTCGGCGAGCGCTTCGTGCTGCACGAGGAACGCGTGCTGATCTACGAACGGGAGGGCGGCCCTGCGCCGCACGGCGCCGGCGCCACCGATCGCACGCACGAATACGCGCTCGTGTGCCGCAAGGCGCCGCTCGCGAGCGACGTCGACGCGGCCCGCGCGCTGGTTGCCGCGCTCACGCGCGACGGCTTTGCATTCACGGTAATCGGCAGCTTCGCGCGGCGTCTGGCCGGCCACGCGGACGCCATCGACGGCGATACGCCGCTGAACGACGTCGACCTCGTCGTCCCGCCCGACGATGCGGGCGTGTCGCGGCTGCTGCAATGGCTCGAAGCCGACGGCTTCGCGATCGAATCGTGGAATGCGCGCGTCGCGCCGCCGGTGGCGATCGCCGCGCTGCAATACCGGCATTACTTCCGTGCACGGCGGGTCGATGCGCACGGCCGGTCGTTGCAGGTCGACGTGACGATCGCGCAAACGCGGGAAGGATTCGACGCGTGCGCGCGGGCCGACGCCGCGCCGGGCGCAACGGCCTAGCGCACAGAGGCCGCTCGCACACGCATCGCGCGGCGCCGGCCCTTCGTCAACGCTGCCCGAACCAGCGATCGAAGCGCCGCGTGTAGTTCAGGTCGACGCCCTGGAACGTGCCGCCATATGCGGACACCGACCAGAAGCGCGTCAGGTTGATCGTCGCCTTGAACGCGTTGCTCGCCGACTGCAGGCCCTGCTCGAAGCCGAGCACGAAACGCTCGTTGATCGCCTTCGACACCAGCACGACTTGCGGGTCGATCAGGCCGACTTCGCTGCGGCCGACCGAGACCTCGTCGAGGCCGAAGGTCTGCGCGACGCGCTTGCCGGTCACGCTGCCGAGCAGTCCGAGCGCCGCGGTCATCGCACCCTGCTGGCCGACGTTGTTGCCCTGGTCGGTGCCGTGCCCGAACAGCAGCCACGACAGCTTTTCGTTGTCGGTGACGTTCGGCTCCGACACCAGCTTGACCGTCAGCGACTGGATCGTACCGGTAACCTGCACGCCGGCCTCGACCTCCTGATTGCGCCGCATCGCGAGAATGTTCACGCCCGGGTTCGACACCGGGCCGTTGAACGTGAAGAAGCCGTTCTCGATCGCCAGCTTGCGCCCGAACGACGTATACGTCGATCCTTCGGTCACGCGCACATTGCCGACCGCGCGCAGCGACACGCCGGGCGCGCTCATCACGGTGATCGTGCCGCGCAGCCCGAGATCCGCGCCGTGGCCCTTGAAGCGGAAGTTGTTGCCGAGGCCGATGTCGATGTTCGCGCGCGGCGCGAGCGACGGCGCCGGCTTGTCCGCGACCTTCTGCGGCTTCGCGACGGCCGTGCCGGTCGGTGTCTCGCCGCGCACGGTGCCGTCCGGCCGCACCACGACGACATCGTCCGACAGGTGCGGCGCCGCATCCTCCGGCAGATCGAACAGCGCGCGATCGACGACGAACTTGCCGTCGATCGACAGCGCGCCGCGCGGCCCGTCGTTCGCGACGGTCGCCTTGCCCGACAGCGACAGCTTGCGGTCGGGTGCCGCGAACAGCTCGAGCTTGTCCGCGACGATGCTCGCGGTCAGGTCGGGCGCCTCGCCGTCGAGCCGCACGCGGCCGATTGCGCGCAGCGTGCCGTCGCCGCCGTGGAACTCGACCTGCTGGAATTCGACGAGGTTGTCCGAGAGCTTCACGCGCACGATGCCGTCCTTCAGCTGCGCGCCCTCGTCGACGAGCGTCGCGGACAAATCGTCGCCCGTCAGCATCCCCGACACGTTCGGCTTCGCCGGCGTGCCGGCGACCGTCAGCTTCAGCGCCGCGCGCCCGCCGAGCAGGTAGCTCGGCCCGAACAGGTTGCCGGTCGCCTTCAGCGACGGAATGTCGGCATCGATACGACCCGACAGCTGACCGTCGTCGGCGATGCCGAACACGCCGTCGCGCAGCGCGAACGGCACCGCGACGTTCGCGTCGAGCGTGCCGATCCGGTTCGCCTTCGCGAGCGCCACCAGGTTGAGCCGGTTGCCGGGCACGAAGCTCGCGCGCGCGGACAGGTCGGTCAGCCCGAGCGACGCGATGCCGCGCCCGCTCTCGATCGTCACGTCGCCGCTGCGCCGCTTCACCTGCAGATAACCGGTCGCGTTCGCGCCGAGCGAGAAGTCCCAGTCGGCATCGAGCACGACGTCGGTGCGCACCGGCGGGCGCGCGCCCGTCAGCTCCTGGCGGATCTCGAGGAAGCGCGCGACCGATGCGCCGCTCACGGAGCCGGCCGAGCGCATCTGGCCGCGATCGAACACGAACGACTTCAGGTCGATCGCCGCGCCTTCGAGCGTGAGCCGGGTCGCGCCGAGCGTCACGCGGCCGGCGCCCGCGGACACCGCGAGCGGCGCCTGCAGCGCCACCGCGGGCGTGCCGCGATTCGCCAGACGCGTGACGGTGCCGTCCCAGCGCATCCCGTCACGGTTCTCGACCACGCCGCCGTTCGCGGCAAGCGTCAGGTCGATCACGCGGCCGCCGGCCATCCCGATCGCCGACGCGTCGAGCGTGTGCTTCGCGCGCGTGCCGTCGAGGTTCGCGCGCACCGATTTGAGCTGCAGCGAGCCGAGCGCGATGTCGGTCGCGTCGGCCGTGAACACGAGCGCGCCGTTCGCGCCGTCGCGGATGTCGGCGCGGCCCTGCGCGGCGCCGATCCGGTTCGCGCCGATCACGACGTGCTCGGCCTTGTAGGTGGCCGTCACGTTCGGATGCGCGAAGCTGCCGGTCAGGTCGCCCTGCGCCTGCACGAGCCCCTGGACGCCGAAGCCGAGCCGGTCGAGCTGCGGCGCATCGACGACGAAGCGCAACCGGTCGCCGGGCGCGCCGAAACTGCCGCGCAGGTCGACATGATTACCGGCGATCGACAGGTTCGCGTTGCTCGGCAGGATCCGCGTGCCGGCAAGCTGCAACACGCCCGCGCCGGTCAACGGCACGCCGTCGTACAGGCTGTCGCCGAGCTTGAAGGTCCCCTTCGTCGACACCTGCGGCGCGAACGCGCCGGAGGCCGTCAACGTGCCCGACACACGCGTCTCGCCGCGCTTGGCCGGCGCCTTGGCGACTTTCGCGGCCGGCTTGCCGCCGGGTGCCTGCGGTGCATTCATCGCGGCGAGCAGCAGCGGATCGAACGCGGTCAGCGTCGCCTTCGCGTCGTAGCTCGAGTGCGCGTCGTGGCGGAACACGCCGGTCAGGTCGATCCGGCCCTTGCCCGCCGTCACGCGTGCGTCGGTCAGCACCGTCTGCTGCGACGTCAGCGCGACCTTCGCGCGTGCGCCAAGCGCGAGCTTCGGATCGTTCAGGTTGAAGTCGACGGTCGTCACGTCGCCGCCGAGCGTCACGCCGAGCGGGCCGCCCAGGCGCATCGGCCGCAATTCGGCGACGAATGCATTGAGGTCGAGATTCGCGACCTTCAGGTCGAAGCGGCCCTTGCCGCCTGCCAGCGTGCCGCGGCCGGTCACGCTGCCGTCGCGGATCAGCTTCAGCGCGAGGTCGTCGATCCGCTGCGCGTGCGCGTCGAGATGCACGGTCGCGTGCGCGTCGACGACCGGCAGCAGATGATCGCCGAGCGTGCCGGGCTTCGCGTTGACGATCGACACCGGGCCCGTCACCGCGAAGCCCTTCGCCGCCGCGGAGCCGGCCGGCGCGGTCACGGGCGCGAGTTCGGCGCGCACCGCGAGATCGGCGGCCGGCGCGCCGGGCGCGATCGCCTGCGGATTCACGTGATCGAACACCAGCGAAGCGCGCGTGAGCGGCACCGCGCCGAACGGCGCAGCCTCGACGTGCGCGCGCCCGTTCAGCTTCATCCCGCTCGCGGTGACGTCCGCGACGAGCGCTTCGAGCGAGCCCGACACGTTCGCGCTCGCGTTGACCGGCTCGTTGGAGAGTTTGCCCGCATAGGTCGCATCGCCCGTCAGCGCGAACGGCTTCACGCCGTCGAGCTTCACGTGCGCGGTCAGCGCGCCGTACGGCGTGTCGACGCCATCGAGCAGGAGTTCATGGTGACGGCCGTCGCTGCGGCCGTTCAGCGCCAGATGATCGAGCTGCGTCGTCGAGCCGCCTTCGTGGATCGCCAGGTGATCGATGCGCAGGTCGTCGATCCGCAACTGCAGCGGCAGGCTCAGGTCCTGCGGCGTCGTGGCCGGTGTCGGCGGCCCCGGCACGATCCGCACGTCGACGGTGCCCGCGCGCAGGTACGCGACCGACAGCCGCCACGGCGCGCGGGTCAGCGCCCAGCGTCCGTCCAGCCGGTCGATCCGCACTTCGGTGCCGGCGCCGCCGGAGCTCGTCCACGCGAAGCCGTGCAGCCGCACGCCGGTCGCGAGCGAGCCGCCTTCGAGGGTCCCCGTCAGCCGGCCGCCCAGCACCCGCACGGCCGTCTGCCATGCGAGCCGCGTGCCGCGCTCGGTCGTCGCCGCGGCCAGCACCAGCCCGACCGCCAGCGCGGCCAGCAGCACGCTCGTCGCGAGCGTCCACGCGACGACGCGGCCGGCACGCCCGCGGCGCGGCGCGCGCGGCGGCGCGTCGGGCGCGCGCTCGGGCGAGTCCGGATCGTGAGGCGGCGGCGTGTCGTTCGGGTCCTTCGTCATGCGGTTCGTCGTGGGTCGGGCAACAAGGTCAGAAAGCGATGCCGAGCGTCAGGTACGGGCGCACGCTGTGGTTGCGCAGCCCGTAGGCGACATCGGCGTTGATCGGGCCGACGGGGCTGCGCCAGCGCGCGCCGATGCCGATACCCGGGTAGAACACCCGCTCGCCCCACGCGTCGGTCGCGGTACCGATGTCGAAGAACGTCGCGGCGCCCCAGTCGCGATTGAACCAGTGCTGGTATTCGGCGGTGCCGGTCATCAGATACTTGGTCGGCAGCACGGAGCCGTCGACGTTGTTGCCGATGCTCTGGTAACCGTAGCCGCGCACCGAGTTCGAGCCGCCCGCGCGGAACAGCAGCGACGCCGGCACGCCGTTCGAGCTGCCGCTCGTGAAGACGCCGCCGAGCTCCGCGCGGAACACGAACAGGTCACGCCGCCCGATCGGCAGGTATTGCTGGCCGCGCGCGTACCCGCGCACGAAAGTCTGGTCGGTCGCCACGCCCTTGATCGCGAAGCCGGCCTCCGCGTGGATCAGGTTGCCCGAGCGCGGAAACAGCGGATCGTCGACGTTGCGGCGCGTCCAGGCCCATTGCGGCACGAGCGCGCGGCTCGTGGTCGGGCCGGCGCCGTTCTGGTCGAGCCGGTCCTGGTAGTACATCAGCGAGTACGCGTAGTCGATGAACTGGCCGGTGCGGGTGCGCTGCGCGCCGACCCGCGCGCTGTAGATGCGCGTGTCCGACACGTTGGTGTTCGTGTACGACGCGAGCACGCTGTTGGTCCAGCCTTTCTCGCCCGGCGGCATCGACAGCTGGACCTGGCCGTACTGCTGGATCTGGTCGAGCCGGCCCGACACGGTGAGCGGCCACGCGGCGCCGAACGTGTCGAGGTACGTGTACGAGCCCTGCACGTGCGGGCCGGTATCGGTCGCGTAACCCACGCCGCCGCGAATGTTGTTGTACGGAAACTCGCTGACCTTCACGTGCACGGGCGTATGCTCGGGCTTCGACGTGTCGTCGCCGACGTCGATCGCGACGCTCGCGTAGTACGGCGTGTTCTGCAGCTGCCGCTGCAGTTCGGTGATCCGCTGCACGTCGTAGATCTCGCCTTCCGACAGCGGATTGACGTTCGTGACGATCTTCTCGGGATAGCGGCGCACGCCGTCGACGTCGACCTTGCCGATCGTAAACGTCGGGCCGCTGTCGAACGTGACGGCCAGCGTCGCGCGCTGCGTGCGCGGATCGATGCGCGCCTCCGACGACGTGATCTTCGCGCCCAGATAGCGGCGCGACTGCAGTTGCCTGAGCGCCGCGCCCTTCGCGCCATCCCAGTCGGACTGCGTAAACGGGTCGCCGGGCTTCAGCGAGAACGCAAACCGGGTCGCGGCCTCCTGCTTCGGATCCTCGGCGTCCACCGGCCCCTTGAACGTCAGGTCGACCGTCGACACGACGGTCTGCGGCCCCGGATCGACGGCGACGCGCACGTCGCGCTTGCCGTCATGCGTGCGCACGTCGGTGCGCACGATCGGCGAGAAATAGCCGGCCGTCGCGGTCAGGTCGCGCACCTGCTGCGGCGTGGCGGTCACGAGGAAGTCGAACTGGTCGTCGCTGATGTCGTCGCGCTTCGCGAAACGGGCAATATCGAGATGGGCCTTCAGCAACTTGCGGATCGAGCGCGGCGCGTCGATGTCGACGTCGTACTTCGCGTAGGCCGGCAGCGCGACGAACGCGGCGAGACAGCCGACGAGGGCTGCCCGGGCCACGGCCGCGGCGCGGCATCGCGCGCGCCGGCGGGCCGTGCGCCGCCCTGCGTCATGCGCCGTGTGTGCTTGCTGGTTCGCCTGACCCGCCAAATATGACCTCGCCCTCGGTTGTCGTGTTTTTGTGGAAAACCCTGTATTTGACCACAGGGCGGCGGCCACGCCCGCGCGGGCGCCGCTTTGACGCGTGGGCGCAACGACCGGCGCCCGGGCCCCGTCGGGCGCCGACCCGCGGATTCGACGCGCGATTGGCGCCGGCTGTTCCCCGCGATGCGGTAAAATCCTGCATTCGCAGAATCCGGCGCCTCCTGCGCCGCCCGAAACGGAAAGCCAAGCCATGCCGTATCAGTCCGACGTCACGCAATTCCTGAACCAGCTCAAGCAACAGAAGCCGACGCTCGAAGACGAGCAACGCAAGGGCCGCTCCCTGCTGTGGGACAAGCAGCCGATCGACCTCGACGAGCGCGCCGAGCAGCAGGAATCGCGCGTAAAGCAAACGTCCTACGTCTACTACCAGAACTTCTGACGACGTGAGCGCCGCCGACGAGGCCAGCGCCGCCCGGCAGGACGACGCGATTGCCGCGCCCGCGGGCGCCGATTCGACGCCCGACACGGTCGACGGTGTCGCGGCGTTCGCTCGCCTGTACGGCGAGCCGCTCTTCAAGCTGCCGCAGGATCTGTACATCCCGCCCGATGCGCTCGAGGTGTTTCTCGAGACCTTCGAAGGTCCGCTCGACCTGCTGCTGTACCTGATCCGCAAGCAGAACTTCAACGTGCTCGACATCCCGATGGCGCAGGTCACCGCGCAGTATCTCGGCTATGTCGACCAGATCCGCACGTCGAACCTCGAGCTGGCCGCCGAATACCTGCTGATGGCCGCGATGCTCATCGAGATCAAGTCGCGGATGCTGCTGCCGGTCAAGAAGGCCGACACCGGCGAGGAAGCCGAGGATCCGCGCGCGGAACTCGTGCGCCGCCTGCTCGAATACGAGCAGATGAAGCTCGCCGCGCAGCGCCTCGACCAGCTGCCGCAGCTCGGGCGCGACTTCCTGCGCGCCGAGGTCTACATCGAGCAGAGCATCACGCCGCGCTTTCCCGACGTCGATTCCGACGACCTGCGCGCCGCATGGGCCGACGTGCTCAAGCGCGCGAAGCTCGTCCAGCATCACAAGATCTCCCGCGAGGAGCTGTCGGTGCGCGAACACATGAGCCTGATCCTGCGCAAGCTGCAGAACGCGCGCTTCATGGAGTTCGCCGACCTGTTCGACACGTCGCGCGGCGTGCCGGTCGTCGTCGTGAACTTCATCGCGATGCTCGAACTCGCGCGCGAATCGCTCGTCGAGATTACGCAGCCCGAACCGTTCGCCCCGATCTACGTACGCCTCGCGTACCTGCCCGCTTAAAGCCCCACCACACGACGTGATTCCGCCGTGCGGGCGCGTGCCGTTGCTGCGCGCGCCGCCAGAGGTGCGCCCGATTAAAAAATGAACGATCGTTCTTTTTTCGATGCGTCCGGCGGCCAAATCCTCTACAATCCGCCGACGCCCGATGCGCCGCCCGCGCGCCGGCGTTCTCCGCTTCGACCCCGACGCCGCAGCTGCGGCGCCAACGCGCGCATGCGCGAGGAACCCGCTACCCGATCATGAAAGTCATCAGCTCGATCCAGGAACTGCGCGACCAACTGCGCGGACAGAACCGCACGGCGTTCGTGCCGACGATGGGCAACCTGCACGAAGGACACCTGTCGCTGATGCGCCTCGCGCGCCAGCACGGTGATCCGGTCGTGGCGAGCATCTTCGTCAACCGGCTGCAGTTCGGCCCGAACGAGGATTTCGACAAATATCCGCGCACGCTGCAAGACGATATCGAGAAGCTGCAGGCGAACAATGTCTACGTGCTGTTCGCGCCGACCGAGCGCGACATGTATCCGGAGCCGCAGGAGTACCGCGTGCTGCCGCCGGACGACCTCGGCGGGATTCTGGAAGGCGAGTTCCGCCCCGGTTTCTTCACCGGCGTGTGCACGGTCGTCACGAAGCTGATGTCGTGCGTGCAGCCGCGCGTCGCCGTGTTCGGCAAGAAGGATTACCAGCAGTTGATGATCGTGCGCCGCATGTGCCAGCAGCTCGCGCTGCCGGTCGAGATCATCGCGGCCGAAACGGTGCGCGACGAGGACGGCCTCGCGCTGTCGTCGCGCAACCGCTACCTGACGCCCGACGAGCGCCGCGAAGCGCCCGAACTCGCAAGAACGCTGCAGCGCATGCGCGACAGCGTGCTCGGCGGCGAACGCGACCTCGGCAAGCTCGAGCAGAACGCGCGCACGCATCTGGCCGAGCGCGGCTGGGTGCCCGATTACATCTCGATCCGCCGCCGCGCGAACCTGATCGCGCCGAGCGCCGCCGAACTCGAAGCCGGCGAGCCGCTCGTCGTGCTCGCGGCCGCCAAGCTCGGCGCGACGCGCCTCATCGACAACCTGGAAATCTGACGGCCGCCCGGCCTCGCCTCTCACGCATCACGGAGATACCCATGCAGCGCCACATGCTCAAATCGAAGATCCACCGCGCGGCCGTCACGCACTGCGAGCTGCATTACGAAGGCTCGTGCGCGATCGACGAGGACCTGCTCGAAGCGGCGGGCCTGATCGAAAACGAACGGATCGACATCTGGAACATCAACAACGGCGAGCGCTTCTCGACGTACGCGATCAAGGGCGAGCGCGGCAGCGGGATGATCTCGCTGAACGGCTCGGCCGCGCGCCGTGCGCAACTCGGCGACCTCGTGATCATCGCGGCGTTCGCGATGGTCGACGAAGCCGAGCTGCAGGCCGGCTGGAAACCGAAGCTCGTGTTCATCGACGAAGGCAACAAGATCAAGGGCCACCGCGATCACGTGCCGACGCAGAACTGGACGTAATGCGCAGGGCCGCCGGCGTGCCACGGCACGCCGGGTAACCGCCCGCCGCACACGGACGAAGGGCCTGATTCGGCACGATGCCGAATCAGGCCCTTTTCTCATATTTCCCCGATCGCGCGGCGCGCTCAGGATGCCTTGTTGGCCTTCTCCGCTTTCGGCGCGCGCCGCTCGGCCCACTCCACGATCGGCCGCCATTGCTCGAGATCCTTGTCGACGCGGCTCTTCGCGACGTCCCACAGCGTCAGGCCGTGCGCGGCGATCTGCACGTAATTCTGCGTGTCGCGCACGTAGCCGAGCACCGGCAGGCCGAGCCCTTCGACGAACCGGTGCAACTGGTCGGACGAACGCGTGCGTGCATCGACGCGCATCCCGACGATCCCGACCTCGACGCTGCCCTTGCGCACCGCCTTCTCGCCGGCGAGGCGCTCCAGAAACTGCTGGGTCGCGAGAATATCGAACATCGACGGCTGCAGCGGCACGATCACCTTGTCGGCAAGCTGCAGCGCGAGGTTCAGCCGGTTGCCGTGCAGCCCCGCCGGCGTGTCGATGACCGCATATTCGAGGCCGCGCGGCGGCTTCGACGGCGCATCCGGATCGAGATCCCACGCCTCGATCGCCGGAAGCCCGGCCGGACGCAGGTCGAGCCACGCATGCGCGGACTGCTGCCGGTCCAGATCGGCGAGCGCGACCCATGCGCCCTGCGCCGCGAAATAGCCGGCAAGATTGGTGGACAGCGTGCTCTTCCCCACGCCGCCCTTCGGATTCGCCACCACGATCACCGTCATGAATTCCCCCGAAAAAGCCGCGCGGCGCGTGCCGCATGGCACGCGCCGCTCGAATGCGGATACAGGGAGCGATGATATCGGCAAACGGGGTATCACCGGAACGGGTTGCGCCGATGTCGCCCGTTTATGCGGTACGCGCCGCAGCCCGCGGTGTGCCGAGCGCGAACGCGCCGCCGCCCAGCAGCGCCTGCACGGCCAGCGTGACGGCCCAGAACGCCGGGTATTCCCAGCCGCCGTTCGGCGACGCGAAGCTCCAGCCGTTCGGCAGATGCGCGGACACCGCGCCGAGCATGAACGGCAGCAGCACGAGCGCCGCGATGCGCACGCGGAAGCCCGCGAGCAGCGCGAGGCCGCCGGCCAGCTCGACGAAGGTCGTCACGTACGCGAGCCAGCCCGGCAGGCCGATCGACGCGAAGAACTGCGCGGTGCCGGGCAACGTGAAGACGAACACCTTCTGCGCGACGTGCGCGAGGTACAGCACGCCGAGGGCAACGCGCAGCAGCGTCGCGCCAAGATCGTTCAGGCGATTGGGGTTCATGGCGAATTCCTTCGTGAGTGGATGAGAATGGATCGCACTTTATTCGAACCCATTCGACCAATAAACAAGCGATTCGGCTTTAACTGATTCCACTCAGGAATGAATAAGACAATAAAAAAGGGCATGACCGATCATGCCCCGCCAGCCGATACCTGAAGCGAACCTCAGCCGCCGCTTTTGCCTTGCGTCGCGTCGCCCGAGCCGGCCGGGCCACTGCCGGGCCCGTAGCCGTCGCAAGCGTGCGCCATCGCCGACGCGCCCAGCAGCGCCGCGAGCAGCATGCTCAACCACCATCGCGCCTTCATCGTCGCGCTCCTTCGGGCGGACCTCCGCCCACCTGAGTTGTATGCGATCCAGCGGAAAAAGCCAGGCCGCAGCGTCCGCGCGTCAGCGGAATTCCGCATACAGCGCGCGCAGGTCGAGATGCTCGGCGAACGAATCGGCCAGACGCTCCAGCGACGCCTCGCGCAGCGCCGGGTAGTCGATGCGCTCCGCGCCGTCGAGTCCGGCCCACGCGAGCAACGCCGAGCATGCATCGGGCGCGTCGAACAGGCCGTGCACGTAGGTCGCGAGAATCTGCCCGTCGGCCGACACCGCGCCGTCCGTGCGCAGGCCGCCCGGCGCGGCGCCGTCGGCCAGTTCCAGCGCGGGCGCCGCCAGCGCGGGCCCGCGCGTGTCGCCCATGTGGATCTCGTAGCCGTGCACGGCGGCCGCGCCCGGCAGCGCGAGACGCCCGGTCACATTCTTCAGCGTCTTGTCCGGCTGCAGCGTCGTGTCGAAGTCAAGCAGCGCGAGCCCCGGCACGCTGCCGGGCGCGCCTTCGAGGCCGAGCGGATCGTCCAGCGTGCGGCCGAGCATCTGCATCCCGCCGCAGATGCCGATCACCTTGCCGCCATAGCGCAGGTGCCGGCGGATCAGCGGGTCCCAGCCCGCCTCGCGCAGCCACGCGAGATCGCGCTGCACGCTCTTCGAGCCGGGCAGGATCAGCAGGTCGGCATCCGGCACCGGCCCGCTCTTCCAGTACGTGAATTCGACCTGCGGATGGGCGCGCAGCGGATCGAAATCGGTGTGGTTGCTGATCCGCGGCAGCGCGGGCACCACCACGCGCAGCACGCCGGCGTCGCCGCGCGCGGCGGCGCTGCGCGCCTGCGACGGCAGCATGTCCTCGGCATCGAGCAGCAGCCCGTGCAGGTACGGCAGCACGCCGAACACCGGCTTGCCCGTCTGCGCGCGCAGCCAGTCGAGGCCCGGTTCGAGCAGCTTGAAATCGCCGCGGAAGCGATTGATCACGAAGCCGCGCACGCGCGCGCGTTCGCTGTCCGACAGGCAGGCGAGCGTGCCGACCAGGTGGGCGAACACGCCGCCGCGATCGATGTCGGCCACGAGCACGACCGGGCAGTCCACCCGCTCGGCAAAGCCCATGTTCGCGATGTCGCCTTCGCGCAGGTTGATCTCGGCCGGGCTGCCCGCGCCTTCGACGAGCACCGTGTCGTAGCCGGCGCGCAGCCGCGCGTACGATTCCAGCACCGCATCGAACGCGACCGGCTTGTAGTCGTGATACGCCCGCGCATTGAGGTTCGCGCGCGCCTTGCCGTGAATGATCACCTGCGCGCCGCGATCGCTCGTCGGCTTCAGCAGCACCGGGTTGAAATCGGTGTGCGGCGCGACGCCCGCGGCGAGCGCCTGCAGCGCCTGCGCGCGGCCGATTTCGCCGCCGTCGGCCGTCACCGCGCTGTTGAGCGCCATGTTCTGCGGCTTGAACGGCGCGACACGCGCGCCCGCGCGGCGCGCGAGGCGGCACAGGCCGGCGACGAGCGTGCTCTTGCCCGCGTCGGACGTCGTGCCCTGGATCATCAACGTGCCGCGCGGCTGCGGTTCGGGTGCGTTCATCGTATGCAAAGTCGTGGCGAAGCGAAGGCCGCATTATCGCGCGCGCCGTTACAATCACGCGATGATTCCGCACGACCTCACCTTCGTTCTCGGCGGCGCACGCTCGGGCAAGAGTGCGCATGCCGAGCGGCTCGCCGCCGACAGCGGCCGTCCCGTCACCTATATCGCCACCGCGACCGCGACGCCCGCCGATGCCGAATTCGAGCAGCGCATCGCACATCATCGCGCGCGCCGGCCGGCCGACTGGGGTTTCGCCGACGCGCCCGTCGATCTCGCCGGCACGCTCGCGCGGCTCGACGATCCGCGCGCGTGCCTGCTCGTCGACTGCCTCACGCTGTGGCTCACGAACCTGCTGTGCCCGCTCGACGGCGAACCGCTCGACGATGCGCAGTACGCGGCGCAGGTCGCGCAGCTCGAACACGCATTGCGCAGCGCCCGCGCGAAGGTGATCGTCGTCAGCAACGAAATCGGGCTCGGCGTCGTGCCGCTCGGCTCGGTCACGCGCCGCTACGTCGACGAGCTCGGACGCCTGAACCAGCGCGTCGCCGCACTCGCGACGCGCGTCACGCTGCTGGTCGCCGGATTGCCGCTCGAGCTCAAAGCCGGGGCGCCGTCATGCTGATGCTGTCGCTGCCGATCGTCGCGATGCTTGCGGTCGCGGCCGCGATCGTCGATCGCATGTTCGGCGAACCGGCCAACTGGCATCCGCTCGTCGCGTTCGGCCGGCTCGCCGCGCGCATCGAAGGCGCGATGAACACCGGCCGGCGCGGCCGCGTGGTCGGCGTGGCCGCATGGAGCGCGGCCGTGCTGCCACCGGTGGCCGTCGCGACGTGGCTCGCCGTCGTGCTGCCCTGGCCGCTCGCAGCCGCGCTGCACGTTGCGCTGCTGTGGTTCGCGCTCGGCGCGAGGAGCCTCGCCGACCACGTCGCGCCGATCGCCGCCGCGCTGCTACGGCACGATCTCGACGCCGCGCGCGCGCTGACCGCGCGCATCGTCTCGCGCGACACGACCGAGGCCGACGAAGGCGCGCTGTCGCGCGCGGCCGTCGAATCGGCGCTGGAAAACGGCAACGATGCGATCTTCGGCGCGCTCTTCTGGTTCGTCGTCGCGGGCGGTCCCGGCGCGCTGCTGTTCCGGCTCGCGAACACGCTCGACGCGATGTGGGGCTATCGCACGCCGCGCTTCCTGACCTTCGGGTGGGCCGCCGCACGCCTGGACGACGCACTGAACTGGATACCCGCGCGCCTCACCGCCGCGAGCTATGCGCTGCTCGGCGACACCGCTGCCGCGTGGCGCTGCTGGCGCACGCAGGCGCGTCACTGGGACAGCCCGAATGCGGGCCCCGTGATGGCTGCCGGCGCCGGCAGCCTGAACGTGCAGCTTGGCGGCCCGGCCGTCTATCACGGCGAAATCGAGGACCGTCCCGCGCTCGGCACCGGCGCGCCCGCGACGGCCGCACACGTTGTCGCCGCGCTGTCGCTCGTCACGCGCACGCTCGCGCTGTGGCTCGCGCTGCTCGTCGCGAGCGGCGCCCTCATCCTCGCTACCCATCATGTCTGACGCACGCATCCCGCACGGCGGCAACCTGCACGAAGCCGCACGCCGCCACGGCATTCCGTACGACGCCTGGCTCGACCTGTCGACCGGCATCAATCCGGTCGGCTATCCGGTGCCGCCCGTGCCGGCCGACGCATGGCGGCGGTTGCCCGACGACGGTGACGCGCTCGCCGCCTGTGCGGCCCGCTACTACGGCGCGCCCGATGCCGCGCACGTGCTGCCGGTCGCCGGCAGCCAGGCCGCGATCCGCGCATTGCCCGCGCTGTTGCCGGCCGGTGACGCCGGCGTCGCGGCGCTCGCGTATGGCGAATACGCACCGGCATTCGCGCGTCACGGCCATCGCGTCGTGCCGCTCGACATCGGTGCCGACGTGCTGCCCGCGACGCTGCGTCACGCCATCGTCGGGAATCCGAATAATCCGACGGCCGATTTCGTTCCGGCCGAACGCCTGCTCGGCTGGCATGCGCAATTGTCGGCGCGCGGCGGTACGCTGATCGTCGACGAAGCATTCGCGGATACCGGCGCGTCGCCGTCGCTCGCGCAATACGCGGATCGCGCGGGCCTCGTCGTGCTGCGCTCGGTCGGCAAGTTCTTCGGTCTCGCCGGCATCCGCGCGGGCTTCGTGCTCGCCTGCGCGGAGCAAATCGCCGCATTGCGCGACCTGCTCGGCGCATGGACCGTGAGCGGCCCCGCACGTCATGCAGTCGTCGCCGCGTTCGGCGATCGTGCGTGGCAGGCCACCGCACGCGAACGGCTCGCCGCTGACGGCGAACGGCTCGCCACGCTGTTACGCACACACGGCTTCGCGGTACGCGCGACACCGCTCTTCAGCTGGACCGACGACCCGCGCGCGGCCGCGCTGCATGCCGCACTCGCCACGCACGGGATCTGGACGCGGCACTTCCCGCAACCATCGAGCGTGCGCATCGGCCTGCCGGGCAGCGAAGCCGAATGGCAGCGCATCGTCGAAGCGCTCGCGCAGTGCGTCCCGACGTTACAACAGGAATCCGCATGAACGCCCGCATGCTCCGCCGGCTGCCGCCGCTCGCGACGCTGGTCGCACTCGCGCACGCGCCCTTCGCTCACGCCGACGTCACGACCCGCGACGACGCCGGCAACACCGTCGCGCTGCCAGCGCCCGCGCAGCGCGTGATCAGTCTCGCGCCGCACGCGACCGAGCTGGTCTACGCGGCCGGCGGCGGCGCGAAGCTCGTCGGCACCGTCACGTACAGCGACTATCCGCCCGCCGCGCAGGCCGTGCCGCGCGTCGGCGACAACAAGGCACTCGACCTCGAGCGGATCGCCGCGCTGAAGCCGGACCTGATCGTCGTCTGGCGACACGGCAACGCCGAACGCCAGATCGACGCGCTGCGTGCGCTGCACATCCCGCTGTTCTTCAGCGAACCGAAGCATCTCGACGACGTGGCGTCGTCGCTGCGCCGGCTCGGTACGCTGCTCGGCACGGAGCCGGCGGCCGACGCGGCCGCCGCGTCGTTCTCGCGCGACATCGCGGCGCTGCGCGCGCGTTACGCGACGCGTCCGCCCGTCACGATGTTCTTCCAGGTATGGGACCGGCCACTGATGACACTCAACGGCGATCATCTGATCAACGACGTGATCACGCTCTGCGGCGGCCGCAACGTATTCGCCGCGCTGAAGCCGCTCGTGCCGACCGTCACCGACGAAGCCGTACTCGCCGCCAATCCGGAGGCGATCGTGACGACGAGCGCCGGGGCGACGCACTCGGACGCGCCGCTGCCGAGCCTCGCGCGCTGGCGCACATGGCCCGCGCTGACGGCCGTGGCGCGCAACAACCTGTTCGCGATCGACGGCGATCTGCTGACGCGACCGTCACCACGGATCGCACAGGGCGCGGCGGTGCTGTGCGAGGATCTCGATACCGCGCGGGCGCGTCGGCCGGCACACTGATTTCGGCATGCCTTTGTGCGGCCGGTGCATGCATGATCGCAAGCCGATGACACACCGGTGCGCGATCGCCTATTCGTCCCAGTGCACGACTTCCCAGGTGCGCGCCGCATCGTCCGCACGCAACCAGACGACACCGCCGGTCGGCACCGGTCGCGACAGCACCGTGTCGAGCGGCACGCGCAACACGTGCGACGCGAACACGCGAATCACGCCCGCATGCGTGAGCGCCCAGTGCGGCGCGTCGGCCTGCGTGAGTGCGTCGGCCACTCGCGCGACACGCGCGGCGAACCGCGCGACGCTCTCGCCGCCGTGCGCGCACGCATGCATCAGGTCGGCCGCCCACGCATCGAGCGCCGCGCGGTCGATATCGTCCCAGCGCTGCATTTCCCACGTGCCGAAATCCATTTCCTGCCAGCCCGCATCGCGCCGCAGCGGCACATCGAACGTCTGCGCGAGCCGTTCGGCCACCGATGCGCATCGCGTCAGCGGGCTCGTCCAGACCTGTGCGGGCGCCGGCGCCCCGAGCGCCAGCAGATGGTCGCGCACGGCATGCGCACCCTGCTCGGCCGGTGCGGCGAGCCGCACGTCGCTGCGTCCGTAACAAACGCCGGGCGCGACGGCGACGGCCGGATGGCGAATCAGGACGACATCCATCCGAGCACCACCAGGTAGATTGCAAGCTCGCTCAGTTGCTGCGCGAAGCCGAGACAGTCGCCCGTATACCCGCCGATCCGCTTCACGAAATAACGGGCCGCCCATGCGCGCACGAGCACGAGCGCGACGAACGCGGCGAGGCCCGCGCGCCAGTCCGGCCAGAACAGCCACGGCAGCCCGAACACGGCCGCGACCCATGCCGCACGCGCGCCCATGCGCTGCGCAACCGGCTTCGCCTTGCCTTCCGGACGAACGTAGTCGAGCGATATCAGCAGGCTCACGGCCGCCGCACGGCTCGCCGCATGCGCGGCGATCATCGTCCATGCGGCGCGCAACGGCGGCATCGCGGCAAGCGCCTGCCATTTCAACCCCAGCGCGATCACGAGCGCGACCGCACCGAACGTGCCGATCCGCGAATCGTGCATGATCCGCAGCACGTCGTCGCGCGCGTAACCGCCGCCAAACGCATCGCAGCTGTCGGCGAGGCCGTCCTCGTGGAACGCGCCGGTCGCGAGCAGCGTCGCGGCCATCGACAGCCCGACCGCGATCGTCGCCGGCAGCACGCGCAGCGCGGCGAGATAGACGAGCGCGCCCCACGCGCCGACGCACGCGCCGATCAGCGGGAAATAACGCGCCGCCTGGTTGAGGTCGCCCGCCTCGTAGCCGATCGCGCGCGGCACCGGCACGCGCGTGAAATAGCCGAGCGCGACGAAGAAGTAGCGCAGTTCGGCGCGGACGCCGCGCGCGCGCTCAGGCGTCACGGTTGTCGACGCCGGCGGACTCGAAGCTCGCCATCTCGGCGAGGAATGCGGCCGCCGCGCGCACGAGCGGCAGCGCGAGTGCCGCGCCCGTGCCTTCGCCGAGCCGCAGGTCGAGCGCGAGCAGCGGCTTCGCGCCGAAATGCTCGAGCATGCGCCGGTGCCCGGCCTCGTGCGATGCATGCGAGAACACGCAGTAGTCGCGCACGCCGGGCGCGATGCGTTCCGCGACGAGCAATGCGGACGTCGCGATGAAGCCGTCGACCAGGATCGTCATCCGTTCGCTCGCGGCCGCGAGATACGCACCCGTCATCATCGCAATCTCGAAACCTCCGAACGTGGCGAGCACGTCGATCGGCGCGATCGCGTGCGAATGCCTGACGAGCGCGCGGCCGAGCACCGCGCGCTTGTGCGCGAGCCCCTGGTCATCGAGCCCCGTGCCGCGCCCGACACACGCGTCGATCGGCACGTCGAGCAACCGGCTCATCAGGCACGCGGCCGACGACGTGTTCGCGATCCCCATTTCGCCGAAGCCGATCACGTTCGTGCCGAGCGATGCATGCAGGCGTACGCGCGCGGCGCCGGCCGCAAGCGCGGTGTTCGCCTCGTCGCGCGTCATCGCTGGCTCGACCGCGAAGTTGCGCGTGCCGCGCGCGATCGGCAGCGACACCAGCCGGTCGGATACCGGCAGCGGCGACGCAACGCCGGCATCGACGATCTCGAGCGCACTCTGCGCGACGCCGGAGAACGCGTTGATCGCCGCGCCGCCCGCCAGGAAGTTCGCGACCATCTGCGCGGTGACCGACTGCGGATACGGGCTCACGCCTTCGGCCGCGATCCCGTGGTCGCCGGCGAACACGATCGTCACCGGACGCTGCACCTGCGGCCGCTCGGTGCGCTGGATCAGCCCGATCTGCAACGCGATCGCCTCGAGCTGGCCGAGGCTGCCGGGCGGCTTGGTCTTGTGATCGATCACATGCTGCAGGCGCTTGCGCAGCGTGTCGTCGAGCGGTGCGATCGCGGGCGGGAAGTCGGTCGGGTTCGTCATCGGAAAGTTGCCTCGTTGGCGCGGCCGGTGCCGCGCATCGAAAGAAGGAAGATCATCGCCACTCGGGCCACGCGGGCAGCAGCGCGTCGCGGCCGTTCTCGCGGATCAGCACGAGCGGATAGCCGAACGCCTTGCTCGCGCGCGCCGGCGTCAGCACGTCGTGCACGGGGCCGGCCCACGCGTGGCCGCGGCCGTCGAGCAACAGCGCATGCGTCGCGAAACGCCGCGCGAGATTCAGGTCGTGGCACGAGAACAGCACCGTGCGCAGGCCCGCGTCGAGCCATGCGGTCAGCGCGCTCAGGCAATCGATCTGGTGATGCAGGTCGAGATGCGCCAGCGGCTCGTCGAGCAGCATCAGCGGCGCATCCTGGCACAGCGTCGCGGCCAGCGCGACGCGCTGGCGCTCGCCGCCGGACAGCGACAGCACGTCGCGCGATGCGAGCGCGGCCAGCCCGAACGTCGCGAGCGCATCGCGCGCCGCCGCGCGATCGCCGTCACGCTCCCAGCCCCAGCCACCCAGATACGGAAAGCGGTTCAGCAGCACCGTATCGAATACCGTCGCGCTGAACGCGTCGTGCAGTTGCTGCGGCATCAGTGCGCGCCGTTGCGCGAGCTGTTCGGGCGGCCATGCGGCAAGCGGCCGGCCGTCGATCTCGACCTGGCCGCCGGCCGGCGGCTGCAGCCCCGCGAGCGTCGCGAGCAGCGTCGTCTTGCCCGCGCCGTTCGGCCCGGCGACACACCAGATCTCGCCCGGCCCGAACGTCTGCGTGAAGCCGTCGAGCAACGTACGGTCGCCGGCCTTCAGCGTCACGCCGGCCGCCGTGCAGGTCAGGTCGCCTGCGGTGCGCGTTGCGGTGAGCGTCATCGCATCGGTCTCCTCAGCAACATCCACAGGAACACCGGCACGCCGATCAACGCGGTCATCACGCCGACGGGCAACTGTGCGGGCGCGATCGCGGTGCGCGCGAGCAGATCGGCCGCCATCACGCCGCCGCCGCCCGCGAGCATCGCCGCAGGCAGCAGCATGCGCTGGTCGTTGCCGAACGCGAGTCGCAGCGCGTGCGGGACGACGAGGCCGACGAAGCCGATCGTGCCGGCCGTCGTTACCGCCGCCGCCGCGGCCAGCGACGCGACGAGATAGATCCGCACCCGCAGTCGCGCGACCGGCACGCCGAGCGCGAGCGCGGTCGCGTCGCCGCGCAGCAGCACGTTCAGTTGCGGTGCGGCCGGCAGCG
This sequence comes from Burkholderia sp. JKS000303, assembly GCF_002563755.1. Taxonomy (NCBI): domain Bacteria; kingdom Pseudomonadati; phylum Pseudomonadota; class Betaproteobacteria; order Burkholderiales; family Burkholderiaceae; genus Burkholderia; species Burkholderia sp. JKS000303. The sequence goes on along the minus strand of NZ_PDBZ01000001.1, from coordinate 2,357,490 downwards.
CGATGCACGCGGCCACCAGCAGCGCGCCCCATGCGAACCACGGCGCCGTCACGCCGTTCAGGTCGCCCGTCAGCCAGAAGAGGATGCCGCGCAGCCGACCGTCGGGCGCGAGCGACAGCAGCAGCGTGACGAGCGCGCCCCACCCTGCCGCGATCACGACCCCGGTGAGCAGCAGTCGCGGCGATGCATCGCGCGATTCGCCGCGCCACAGTTCGCGACGCGCGAGCCCGAGCACGAGCGCGACCGACACGAGCGAGCCCGCGAACGCCGACGCATCGACGAGCCACCATGCGGCGCCCGCGATCATCGCGACGAGCGCGAAGCCGGCCGCGCCACCGGACACGCCGAGCACGTACGGCTCCGCGAGCGGATTGCGCAGCAGCACCTGCAGCAGTGCACCGGCCAGCGCGAGCAGCGCGCCGCAGGCGAAGCCGGCGAGCGCGCGCGGCAGCCGCAGCGTGCGCACGATGTCGGCGAACAGCGCATCGCCGCCATGCGGGACGAGCGACGCGAGCGCTTGCCACGGCGACATCGGCACGCTGCCGATCGACAGCGACGCGACGAACAGCAACGCGACCACGGCCGCCAGCACGGCCCAGATCGTGGCGGCGCGAGCGGCGCTCATGCGCTGCGCGGCATCGCGCACGACGCGCGACGCCTCCGCTGACCGCCGTTGCCGGTCGAACGCGACACGGTCGCGGCGCCTCGGCGTGTTGTGGGGATACGCAAGCTCGTCATCCTTGTGGAACAGGGGGTTGTTGAAGCATTCACGGACGTATCGTGACGCGGCAATGTCATCGCACACCGCGACGTCGACGATTCCGTGACCGTCGAGCCGCATCCCGCGACCTCGCGACCCGTCGCGCGTCGGCCGTGCCGGCTGGATGCTGCGACGCTCCGGCGAGCCGCGACACCTTCGTGCGGCCGACGTTCTGCGCAATATAGTGGAAGCCGCCGCATCGGGTCAGTGTCTGCGCGTGCGGCGAGATCCGGCGTATCGAATCCGGTGCACTGCTCAGCCGCATTCGCGCGCGTGCGCGGCACGCACGAAACGATCGTCGCCGGCCGCGACACATCGGCGACTGCGGCGCGCGAGTCAGCACGCGCGGCCGCCATCATGGCGCACGTCGCCGTGACTCCCGCCGAAGCGGGGTGTGCGGCAATCCGCGCGACGGCGGCGAGCAACACGCCGCGCTGCGCGCCGAGCGGCGTGCGGACGATTGGGGTCAGCATCGAAGACAAGTCCCGTGAAGCACTGCGCGCCCCGCTTCCCCGCAGGCCGCGCGTCACGAAGCCCGTGCGGGGCCCCTCGCCTCGGCCGGTATCCGGGCTGCAGCGTGCCGGCTCGCCTTCCCGCGCGTGTCGCGCGCAGTGGCCCATGCCCGCGTGCGCAACCTGCACGTCGGACACGCCCGAGCCGGCCTGCGTCGTGTGACGCGGCCGCTTACCGTTGCGGGGGCAGCGCAGGTTGGCGATGTCCTGGCGGAGTACGCGCCCTGCTTCCCGTTTAACCGCGCGACGCACGCGCGAGCACCGAGGCGGCGCCAGTTTAGGAGCGGGCCGCACGAGCGTCAAGAAAGCGGCCCGCACGCGTTTCGGCGCACGCTCGACACACGGATTCGAGGCAAGAAGCGAGGGTGTTACGACTAGAAACGTTACAGATGTCGGAATGCGCGTTATTCCGCGCTAAAATGCTGGGTCTTTAGAGGACGCAGCAGATGCTCAACGAACTCGAAACCTTATCTCAAAATATTGGCCGTCTGATTTCGCTGAACAAGCGCTATCACACGGAACGGCTCGCGCTCGAAGAGCAAGTCGCGCAATTGCGCGCGGAAGCGGACTCGGTCCGCGCGGAGCTCGCGCAACTGCGCGAGGAACGCGATGCGCTTGCGGCCGAGCGCGACACCCTGTCGGCAAAGATCGACGACGCCCAGGTCAAACTGAACGCGATTCTCGAAAAGCTGCCGCGCTCGAAGAGTGCGGAGCAGGCCGACAACCAGCTCGATCTGCTGGACGCGCAGGCGCGTACGGATAGCGATGACGCGGCCAGCCACGGAGAACATGCATGAGCACCAAGCAGATCGAAGTCTCGATTCTCGGTCAGCCCTATCGGCTCGCCTGTTCGGCCGAGACCGAAGCGGCGCTGCTCGAGGCTGTCGCGCGCGTCGACGCCGAAATGTCGAAGATCCGCGCAAACAGTTCGGTGCGCGGCACCGATCGCATCGCGGTGATGGCCGCGTTGTCGCTCGCATCCGAATTGCTGCGACTGCAAACCAGCGTGCGGCACGGTGAAGCATTTCCGGCGGAGGAAATCCGTCGTACAATGCACCAGATGAACGAACAGCTCGGCGCGGTGCTCGCACAGCACGAGACGCAGTAACGTTTGATCGATGCGTCGATTCCCCTTGATCTCAGCGGTCATCGGTGGTCAAATTGGCGCAACGAAACACAGTTCAGTCAGCTTCCCTGCCTGGTTCGCCAAGGTCATATATTCCTTGAACCAATGCCATGTGCACGGTTGCGGAAATTTGTAGCACGGGCGCGCGCGTCACTCTGTCTGATGTACCCGAAGTGCTGCTAACTGCGACCAATTCTGAACCCCAGGTTCAGGATGCCGGCCTAGCGGCCAAGGCGGGGGCCTATCCAACGGCATCGGGAGCTTCTCCCGATGCCGTTTCCTTTTGCAGGGTCTGTTTGCATGCGGAACGCGCATGCGAATGCCCGAAATCGCTCGTCCCTCAAGGGGACTTCCTTGCGGGGCGCAGGCAAGAAGTGAGGCACGCCGTCCGGCGAGCCAAACAAGCGACGAACGACGCCGCCATGCGGGCGATTTCGGGCATTCCCGTGACACGCTTTTTTTATTTGGGGTTGTCACGAGAACGGCCGCTCGCCGCATTGCGCTCCGTGCGAATGCGCTAGTATTAGCAGCGTCGCACGCCTCGCGAGCAGCCGTTCTCGTGGCAACGCATGCGCGTTCCGCATGCAAACAGACCCTCATGCCCTTTCTGCGTCGATTACGATCCATGCAATACTGGCTGATGAAGTCCGAACCGGACGAAGCAAGCATCGACGATCTCGCGAACGCACCGCAGCGTTCGCTGCCATGGACTGGCGTGCGCAACTATCAGGCGCGCAATTTCATGCGCGACACGATGAAGATCGGCGACGGCGTGCTGTTCTATCACTCGAGCTGCCCCGAACCAGGCATCGCAGGCCTTGCCGAAGTGTCGTCGACGCCCTACCCCGATCCCACCCAGTTCGATCCGAAAAGCCCGTATTACGACCCGAAGTCGACGCAGGAAACGCCGCGCTGGCTGCTCGTCGACGTGCACTTCGTGAAAAAAGCGCCGCTCGTGCCGCTCGCGGCGCTGCGCGAACACGACGAGCTCGCCGACATGCGCGTGCTCGCGCGCGGCAACCGGTTGTCGATCACGCCCGTCACGCGTGCGGAATGGCGCTTCATCACCGAAAAGTTGATGAAGTAGGCGTGCGCGAAACGTCAAATCCGGTCAACGCGCGCCACCGCCACGGAACTCGCGGCGCGTTCGCGCAGCCTAAGCAACCGCCGTCCGCCGATCGGGTCGACGGCGGTTTTTCCGTCGCGCGGTACGCCCGCGTCGCGCACGCGTGATCCGCGTGCGCGCCCTCGCACAAGGAGTCCAACAATGACCAAGAAATCCGCACTCGCGCTGTCGCTCGCCCTCGCCGCTGCCGTGCCCGTCGCGCTGACGCTCGCGTCGCCGGCCGCGCATGCACAGACCGCGAACCCGCACTTTCCGGAGCCGGCGGGCGTGCTGTCGCTGTCGTCGCAGGCCAGCGCCGACGTACCGCAGGACATCATCCACATCACGCTGTTCTACGAGCAGCAGGCGAAGGATCCGGGCAGCCTGACGTCCGCGCTGAATCAGCGCGCCGACGCGGCGCTCGCACAGGCGAAGGGCGTGTCGGGCGTCACCGCGCACACCGGCGCGTTCTCCGTGTATCCGAGCACCGATCGCGACGGGAAGATTTCCGCATGGCGCGGCCGCACCGAAGTCGTGCTCGAATCGCGCGATTTCGCGGCGGCGTCGAAGCTCGCGGGACAGTTGTCGAACCAGATGCAGGTCGCGAACGTCGAGTTCTCGCTGTCGCCCGAAGCACAGCGTGCAGCCGAGCAGAAGCTCACCACCGAGGCAATCAAGTCGTTCCGCGTACGCGCGGACGAAGCCGCGAAGGCGTTCGGCTACAGCAGCTACTCGATCCGCGACGTGAACGTCGGCGGCGGCCGCAACGTTCAGCCGTATCCGCGCATGATGGCGATGGCCGCGGCACCGATGGACAGCGCGAAAATGAGCGCGCCGATCGCGGTCGAAGGCGGCAAGGCGACCGTCTCGGTGACGGTCAACGGATCCGTGCAGATGAAGTAACGCGCATCGCGCCGCCTCAGGCAGATGCAAAAACGCCGGCCCGAGGGCCGGCGTTTTTCATGGTGACCTTGTGTGCGATACCGATCGTACGTATCGGCATCGCACCGGATGCATCACCGGCATCGACTGTCAGGCAGCGGTGTTCTTCGCGCGGCGGCGATACGCCCACACCATCAGCGCGATGCCCGCGATGATCATCGGCAACGACAGCCACTGCCCCATCGACAGGCCGAGTGCGAGCAGGCCGAGGAAATCGTCCGGTTCGCGCGCGAATTCGACGGTGAAGCGTGCGAGGCCGTAACCGATCAGGAACAGCGCGGACACGGCGCCCATCGGCCGCGGCTTGCGCGAGAAGAAGAACAGCACGAAGAACAGCGTAATACCCTCAAGCGCGATTTCATAGAGCTGCGAAGGATGACGCGGCAGCATCTGGTACTGCATGAACACGTCGGCGAGATGCCACTTCTCGACGAGTGCCGGATGCTTCGGCAGCCATGCGGCGTCGTCGCGCATCGCGCCCGGGAACATCATCGCCCACGGCGCTTGCGGATCCGTCACGCGGCCCCACAGCTCGCCGTTGATGAAGTTGCCGAGCCGGCCGGCCGCGAGCCCTGTCGGCACCATCGGCGCGACGAAATCGGTGACCTGCAGCCAGTGGCGCTTGCGTTGCCACGCGAACAGCACCATCGCAAGCGTCACGCCGAGAAAGCCGCCGTGGAACGACATCCCGCCTTCCCACACCTTGAAGATGTCGAGCGGATGCGCGAAGTAGAAATCGGCCTTGTAGAACAGCACGTAGCCGAGCCGGCCGCCCAGCACGGTGCCTAGGACACCGTAGAACATCATGTCGTCGATGTCCTTCGCGGTCCAGCCTTGCGCCGCGACATGCGGCAGCTTCAGGCGGATCCGGCCGACGACGATCGCGGCGATGAAGCCGACGAGATACATGAGGCCGTACCAGCGCACGGCCAGCGGCCCGAGGTGGATCGCTACGGGGTCGAGATTCGGGTGAATGATCATGGGTTAGCGATGAAGTTTTCGAATGCGGTACAACGCTCGCACAGGCGTCGCACCGCGCATTGGACGGCGCCGGCGCGTCATCGTTCGCATCACGTGGCAAGACCGTGCGCACGCACGACGTCGATGAAGCCGGCGAGCACCGGGCTCACGTCGCCCGTGCGCCACACGAGGCCCGTCTCGACGACGGGTGCGTCGCCGGCGAGCGGCCGGTAGACCACGCCGGTGCGCCGCAGGTTACGCAACGACTGCGGCACCAGTGCGACGCCCATGCCGGCTGACACGAGGCTGACGATCGTCTGCATCTGGATCGCCTCCTGGCCGATGCGCGGGGTTTCCCCCGCCGCGCCGTAGCAGCCCGTAATGATGTCATAAAAGCCGGGCGCCAAACGACGCGGGAAGATCACCAGCGGCAGCGCGGCCACCTCGGCCAGATGCACCGGCTCGTTCTCGGCGGCATCCGGCGCGGCCGACGCCGGCATCGCGACCACCAGCGGCTCGCGCACGACCGCCAGGTACGACAACCCGGCCGCGTGGCGTGGCGGCACCGGCGGAATCACCAGCCCGGCGTCGATGCGGCCCGCGACGAGTTCGTCGATCTGCACGTCGCTCGTCGCCTCCGCGAGCTGCAGCCGCACCTGCGGATAGCGCGCGCCGAACGCGCGCAGCAGCGCCGGCAGCAGCCCGTAATCGGCGGTCGACACGAATGCGAGCGACAGCGAACCGGCCTCGCCGCGCGCGAGACGCCTCGCGAGCGGCGGCAGCGCATCGGCCGACGCGAGCAGCCGGCGCACGTCGGGCAGCAGCGCCGCGCCGACCGCCGTCAGCGCGACCGAACGCTTGGTGCGCACGAACAGCGCGACGCCGAGCGCGTCCTCCAGCGAGCGGATCGCCTGCGACAGCGGCGGCTGCGTCATCGACAGCCGCTCGGCCGCGCGGCCGAAATGGCGTTCGTCGGCAACGGTGGCGAAATAGCGCCATTGGCGCAGGTCGGGTGTCGGATCAGCCATGCCTCACTCATTCGCAAAACGACTTAGTAAGCGACAAATAATATATTGGACATCCCAAACCGGAAACTCCATTCTTGTTTCATCCGAACCGGCGCGCCGTTCGCGGGCGTCGCCAATACAACGATGGAGTCCCCCATGTCGTACAACCGCCGCTCGAAGCACATCACGCAAGGCGTGGCCCGTTCGCCGAATCGCTCGATGTATTACGCCCTCGGCTACCAGAAGGACGATTTCGACAAGCCGATGATCGGCATTGCGAACGGTCACTCGACGATCACGCCGTGCAACTCGGGCCTGCAGCGCCTGTCGGACGCGGCTGTCGCGGCGGTGAAAGGGGCTGACGCGAACCCGCAGATCTTCGGCACGCCGACGATCTCGGACGGCATGTCGATGGGCACGGAGGGGATGAAGTACTCGCTCGTGTCGCGCGAAGTGATCGCCGACTGCATCGAAACCTGCGTGCAGGGCCAATGGATGGACGGCGTGGTGGTGGTCGGCGGCTGCGACAAGAACATGCCGGGCGGCATGATCGCGCTCGCGCGCCTGAACGTGCCGGGCATCTACGTGTACGGCGGCACGATCCGCCCCGGCCACTGGAAGGGCCGCGACCTGACGATCGTGTCGTCATTCGAGGCGGTCGGCGAATTCACCGCGGGCCGGATGTCGCAGGAGGATTTCGAAGGGGTCGAGCAGAACGCGTGCCCGACGTCGGGCTCGTGCGGCGGCATGTACACCGCGAACACGATGAGCTCGTCGTTCGAGGCGCTCGGCATGTCGCTGATGTACTCGTCGACGATGGCCAACCCCGACCAGGAAAAGGTCGATTCGGCCGCCGAATCGGCGCGCGTGCTGGTCGAGGCCGTGAAGCGCGACCTGAAGCCGCGCGACATCATCACGAAGGCGTCGATCGAGAATGCCGTGTCGCTGATCATGGCGACCGGCGGCTCGACCAACGCGGTGCTGCACTACCTCGCGATCGCGCACGCGGCCGAGATCGACTGGACGATCGACGACTTCGAGCGCATCCGCAAACGCGTGCCGGTGATCTGCGACCTGAAGCCGTCGGGCCAGTACGTCGCGACCGACCTGCACAAGGCCGGCGGCATCCCGCAGGTGCTGCGGATCCTGCTCGACGCGGGGCTGCTGCATGGCGACTGCATCACGATCACCGGCCGCACGATCGCCGAGGAACTGAAGGACGTGCCGGGCGTGCCGCGTGCGGGCCAGCACGTGATCTTCCCGATCGACCGCGCACTGTACAAGGAAGGCCATCTGGCGATCCTGAAGGGCAATCTCGCGGAAGACGGCGCGGTCGCGAAGATCACCGGCCTGAAGAACCCGGTGATCACCGGCCCGGCGCGCGTGTTCGACGACGAGCAAAGCGCGATGGATGCGATCCTCGGCGACCGGATCCGCGCGGGCGACATCCTCGTGCTGCGCTACCTCGGCCCGCAGGGCGGCCCCGGCATGCCGGAAATGCTCGCGCCGACGTCGGCGATCATCGGCAAGGGGCTCGGCGAGTCGGTCGGCTTCATCACCGACGGCCGCTTCTCCGGCGGCACCTGGGGCATGGTGGTCGGCCACGTCGCACCCGAGGCGTTCGTCGGCGGCACGATCGCGCTCGTGCAGGAAGGCGACTCGATCACGATCGATGCGCATCGGCTGGTGCTGCAGCTGAACGTCGACGACGCGGAGCTCGCGCGCCGGCGCGCCGCCTGGACGCAGCCGGCGCCGCGCTACACGCGCGGCGTGCTGGCCAAGTACGCGGCCCTCGCCCGCCCGGCGAACAAGGGCGCCGTCACCGGCTGACGCGCGTCGGGTGTCATGCGACCCCATTGCAGACGGCCGCCGGGGGAACGCGCAAAACGCGCGTTCCCTTTACTCTTATAATGCACGCGGACCGTGAAGCCGGCCGTCCCCGCCGGTGGAGAACTGCATGAAACAGACGATATTGCGCGCGCTGCTCGTGATGCTGCTGACCGGCAGCGCGGCAGCCGCGTACGCCGACCCGGGCGCCGACGGGCTCGCGCTCGCGCAGCGCAAGAACTGCCTGGCCTGCCACGCAGTCGGCAAGCCGTTGATGGGCCCGTCGTTCCGTGACATCGCCGGCCGCTACGCCGCGCGCGCGGACGCCGCCGATTACCTCGCGCAGTCGATCGTAAACGGCAGTGTGGGCGTGTGGGGCAACGTGCCGATGCCCGCCAATACGCAGCTGACGAGTGCCGAAGCGCACACGCTCGCGCAGTGGGTGCTGTCGCTGCACTGAAGCTGCACTGAAAAGAATGATCCGGCGCGCACACGCGCCGGCAGGTTCGTCGGTCGCAACCGGCACCGCGCTCGCGGTTCCCGCACCGAAACGAACGCGCGGTCAGCCTGAATGACCGGCCCGGCGGCGGGCGATCTCGTCATCGACCGCGTCGCGAACCCAATCCATCACTTCCGTTTCGAGCGCCAGCGCCACTTCACGCGTGATCTGGCCGACCAGCCAGGCCGTGTGGTCGTGCAGCGCGTCGCGGCAACGCGCCTCGATCGCCTCGCGCCCTTCCCCGGCCAGGTAATTCGTCAGACGGTTACGCAGACGCTCGGCGATGTACTGCGCGTCGTCGGCGGTCAGCGCGGCGGCCGCATCCGGCTGCGATGCGCCGGCGGCGTGATCCGGAACCGGCGCGTCGGCGGCCGATACCCGCGCCTCGGGTTGGGCGGCTTCATCGGTGTGCCCGGCCGGCTCGTGCGGCCCGGCAGCGAGATCGGGTTGGTGCGAATCGTCGGCGACGAGCGCCGAACGAAGCGGCGTCTGCATCGCCGCGGACTCCTCTGCGACGACGTGCTCCGCGGCACCGGGTTCGGCCGGCGCATCGCTGTCGCCCGGCAGTTCGACGGCCGGTACGTACGGCGTCGGCACCCGCTCGACGATCACTGATTCAGGGTCGGTTTCCGCGTGTTGCAACGCGCTGGGCGCTTCGGCGGCTCGCTCCGGCACAACCACGTCGGTCAGCACCGGAATGGCGGCAGCGTCGTGCGGCGACGGCGCATCGGCCGCGGACGAACGCGCCGGCACCGGCTTGCCCGGCACCAGTACGTCAGTCAGCGTCGGGATCGAGGATGAATCGGCTTGTGTCACGGGAACGCTCCGTCGACGGGTTCGGCTAGCTGCCCTGCTTGTAGTTGTTCAGCGCGTATCCGCGATCGCGGTAGAAGCGGTAGCGGTCGCGGCCCGCGGCGAGTTCGTCCGGCGCATTGCCGACCACTTCGAGCAAACGCTCGAAGCGGGCGAACTGCGCGGGCACGGCGGCACCGAGGTTCAGCAGCACGTGGTGATGCGGCACCTGGTCGAGGTCGGCGGTCAGCACGATCGGCGTGCCGGCCGCGTGCGCGCTGTCGACGCCGCAATGCGGGATGAAATCGAGCGGCGAGAAAGTCCAGAGCCGCTCGTCGAGCGCGCGCAGGCGCGCGGGCTCGGCGAGCACGACGACCGGCTGCCCGGCCTGATAGGCCTTGCGCAGCAGCCGGCACGCGTACGCGAGCGAATCGCCGACGTTCGAATGGAAATCGATTCGCGTCATTGCCCGCGTACCTGCATCGTCGTGTGCACCGCCATTACTGGCCGGCGCGGTCGATCAGGAACTGCGCGAGCAGCGGCACCGGACGACCGGTCGCACCCTTCGCCGCGCCGCCCTTCCATGCGGTACCCGCGATGTCGAGGTGCGCCCACGGGTAGCTTTCGGTGAAGCGCGACAGGAAGCACGCCGCCGTCACGGCACCGGCCGGACGTCCGCCGATGTTCGCGATGTCCGCGAAATTCGACTTCAGCTGATCCTGGTACTCGTCGTCGAGCGGCATGCGCCACGCCGGATCGTTCGCCTCGCGCGACGCGTCGAGCAGTTCGCCCGCGAGCGCATCGTCCTTCGAGAACAGGCCGCTGTTGTGGCCGCCGAGCGCGATCACGCAGGCGCCCGTCAGCGTCGCCACGTCGATCACCGCGGCCGGCTTGAAGCGCTCCGCGTAGGTCAGCGCGTCGCACAGGATCAGGCGGCCCTCGGCGTCGGTATTCAGCACTTCGATCGTCAGCCCCTTCATGCTGGTGACGACGTCGCCCGGCTTCGTCGCGTTGCCGCCCGGCATGTTCTCGCAGGTCGGCACGATCGCGACGACGTTGATCTTCAGGCCCATCTCGGCAACCGCACGCATCGTGCCGAGCACGGAACCCGCGCCGCACATGTCGTACTTCATCTCGTCCATGCCTTCGCCCGGCTTCAGCGAGATGCCGCCGGTGTCGAACGTGATGCCCTTGCCGACCAGCACGACCGGTGCGGCCTTCACGGCAGCGCCCTGGTAATGCAGCACGATGAACTGCGGCGGTTCGACCGACGCGCGCGCGACCGACAGGAACGAGCCCATCTTGAGCGCCTGGATCTGCTTCAGGCCGAGCACCTCAGCCTTCAGGCCCCAATCCTTCGCGATCTTCTTCGCGGTGTTGCCGAGATAGGTCGGCGTGCACACGTTGCCGGGGAGGTTGCCCAGATCGCGGGTCAGATCCATGCCGTTGGCGAGCGCGACGGCCTGCTTGATCGCCAGCTTCGCCGCCTTTTCGTCGGACGGATCGACGCTGAACACGACGCGCTTGAGCGTGTGCGACGCCGGTTCCGGCTTGCTCTTCATCTGCGTGAAGCGGTACGTCTCGTTGCGCAGCGCGAGAATCGCCGCGCGCACGCCCCAGTCGGAGCCGCGCTCGTCGACCGGCAGTTGCGCGAGCGAGAACGTGACCTGGACGACCTTCGTCGCCAGCAGCGCGCGCCATGCGGCCGTCACTGCGTCGTTGTAGGCTTTCTGATTGAAAGCATCCTGCTTGCCGAGGCCGACGAGCAGCACGCGCGACGCGCCGATGCCCGATACTTCATGCAGGAACAGCGTCCGGCCACGCTTGCCGTCCATGTCGCCGGCCTTCACCACGCGCGAAATGAGCCCCTTGGTGGCCGTGTCGATGTCGAGCGCCGCGCCAGACAGGGTCTGCGCCTCGAAGATGCCGAGCACGATGCAGTCGGACTTCCCGGTCAGGAACCCCTTGGTCTCGCCTTTGCTCCAATCACAGCCTTTTATGCTAAAGTCCATCGCGCTTGTCCTCGGATAAAATCTGGGCTAAGGATGAAAGCCGCAATTATCCGCTATTTTTCCCGTGGCGGCGCGAGCGCTCCATCACGCGTGCGCCGCCTCCCGCCCTCTTCTCATCAAGAATGATCTTCGAACGCTCCCTCCAGCGCGAGCTTGCGTATACGGCTGGCGCCGTGTTCATGGTGCTGCTCACGATCATGCTCACGACGATGATGATCCGCATCGTCGGTTACGCCGCGTCCGGTGAAATCGATCCGCGCGACGTGCTCGTGCTGATCGGCCTGACCGTGATCGGCTATCTCGCCGTGATGCTCGTCGTCACGCTGTTCGTGTCGATCCTGTTCGTGCTGACCCGATGGTATCGGGACTCCGAAATGGTGGTGTGGCTCGCGTCCGGCGTGAGCCTCACGCGCCTGATCAAGCCGATCGGCGTGTTCGCGACGCCGATCATCGTGCTGATCGCGTTCTTCGCGTTCGTCGGCTGGCCGTGGTCGAACCAGCAGAGCAAGATGATCAAGGCACGCTTCCAGCAGCGCGACGAAATCTCGCTGCTCGCGCCGGGCCAGTTCCGCGAATCGGCGACGAACCATCGCGTGTTCTTCATCGAGAAGATGTCGCCGGACCAGAGCAAGGTGCAGAACGTGTTCGTCACGTCCACCGAGAACGGCAAGGTCAACGTCGTCGTGTCGCACACGGGCCATACGGAAACCAAGGACGGCGATCGCTTCGTCGTGCTGGAAGACGGCCGCCGCTACGACGGCACGCCCGGTCAGCCGAACTTCAAGATCATGGAGTTCCAGCGCTACGGCGTGAAGATCACGAGCACCCCGGTCACCAACGTACCGACCACCAACAGCACGCCGACGCTGGACCTGCTGCGCAACCCGACGCGCGACAACCTCGCGGAATTCGCGTGGCGCGCGGGGCTGCCGCTGATCGCGATCAACCTGCTGGTGCTCGGCATCCCGCTCTCGTACCAGAACCCGCGCCGCAGCCGCACGATCAACCTCGTGATGGCCGTGCTGATCTACCTCACGTACTCGAACCTGCTGAACGTCGTCCAGTCGCAGATCGAACAGGGCAAGATGTCGTTCGGCGTCGGCCTCGTCGGGCTGCATGCGATCGTCGCGGTGATCGTCGCGTTCATCTTCTGGTTGCGCGTACGCAATCGTCCGCTGTTTACACGCGCGCTGTTCGGCCGCTCGGGAGCATGATCGATGCGGCTCTATGAAAAATACTTCGCGCGGCAGATCTACGTCACGTTCGTCTTCATCCTGTTCGCGTTCTCGGGTCTGTTCTTCTTCTTCGACCTGATCAGCGAACTGAACTCGGTCGGGCACGGCAACTACAAGTTCGGCTATGCGGTGCTGCGCGTCGCGCTGCAAACCCCGTCGCGCTTCTACGAGATCATCCCGGTCGCCGCGCTGATCAGCGCGATCTACGTGTTCGCGCAGATGGCCGCGAACTCGGAATTCACGATCTTCCGCGTGTCGGGCCTCGCGACCAACCAGGCGCTGCGTTCGCTGCTGAAGATCGGCATTCCGCTCGTGATCATCACTTACCTGATCGGCGAATTCGTCGGCCCGTACGCCGACCAGCTGTCCGAACGCGTGCGGCTGCAGGCGCTTGGCGCGTCGGTGTCGTCGAACTTCCAGTCGGGCGTGTGGGTGAAGGACACGCTCGCGGCACGCGAGAACGGCGAGCAGGTCACGCGCTTCGTCAACGTCGGCAGCCTGTCGCCGGACTCGACGATCAGTAACGTGCGGATCTACGAGTTCGACTCGAAATTCCAGCTGCAGAACGTGCGAATCGCGCAGACGGGCCGCTACGAGCCGCCCGGCCACTGGCTGCTCAAGGGCGTCACGGAAACGGTCCTGACGCCGATCAAGCCGATCAGCGGCCAGCCTGCCGACGCGCTGAACCCGGTGTACCGGTCGCAGCAGGTCACGCTGCCCGAATACCGGCTGCGCTCGGACCTCACGCCGCAGATCCTGTCGGTGCTGCTCGTGTCGCCGGAACGCATGTCGATCATCAACCTGTTCCGCTACATCCAGCACTTGCGCGAGAACCAGCAGGACACGCAGCGCTACGACATCGCACTGTGGCGCAAGCTGCTGTACCCGTTCGCGGTGTTCGTGATGCTCGTGCTGTCGCTGCCGTTCGCGTACCTGCATACGCGGGCGGGCGTGGTCGGCGTGAAGGTGTTCGGCGGCATCATGCTCGGCATGAGCTTCCAGTTGCTCAACACGCTGTTCTCGCACATCGGCACGCTGAATACGTGGCCCGCGCCGCTGACCGCGGCGACGCCGGGCCTCATCTATCTCGCGCTCGGCCTGTTCGCGCTGAAGTGGGTCGACCGGCACTGAGCGCCGTCACGACGGAGACTTCGACATGAGTTCGCAAGGCATCGTCCTGTTCGGTCACGGCGCACGCGATCCGCGCTGGGCCGAGCCGTTCGAGCGGCTGGCCGCGCGGCTGCGCAGCGCCGGCGAATCCGCGCCGCACGTGTCGCTCGCATTCCTCGAATTGATGACGCCGCCGCTCGATGCGGCCGTCGCCGCGCAGGTCGCGGCCGGCTGCACGCGCATCACCGTGGTGCCGGTGTTCTTCGGCCAGGGCGGTCATGTGCGCCGCGACCTGCCGCAACTCGTCGATGCATGCCGCGCCGCACATCCCGGCGTCGAGATCCGCTGCGCAACGGCGGTCGGAGAGGACGATGGCGTGCTCGATGCGATCGCGCGCTACTGCGTCGATCAGCTCGGCCGCGACGCGTAGCCGCTTCCACGCCCCCAATAAAAAAGCGCTGGCAGAAGCCAGCGCTTTTTTATTGGATTCGTCCGCTACCGGGCCGCATCGACTCAAGCAGCGTCCCGCAATGCATCGCCCGCTTTCACGAGCCGCGCACGTTCGGCGAACGCATCGCCGATCATCAGCAGGCTCGGTTCCGCCGGATCGAGCCACGCCTGCGCGTCGCCCGCCGCCATCTGCGCGAGCGTGAGCGTCAGCGTGCGTTCGCGCGCGGTGCTGCATGCCTCGACGATTGCCACCGGCGTCGCGGGCGCACGGCCTGCGTCGATCAGTTCCTGCGCGATGCCGGGCGCGCTGTCGCGGCCCATGTAGTAGACGATCGAATCGGCACGCGCCGCTTCGCGAATCTCGTCACTGCCCGGTGCGCGACTGTGCGTCGCGAACGCGACACTGCGCGACACGCCGCGCAACGTCAGCGAGCGCTTCAGCGTCGCGGCGCCCGCGAGCGCCGCAGTGATGCCCGGCACGACCTCGTAGTCGATGCCCGCCGCCTCGAGCGCGCGCATTTCCTCTTCCGCGCGACCGAACAGCATCGGGTCGCCGCCCTTCAGGCGCACGACGCACGCATGCTCGCGCGCCGCATCGACGATCTGCTTGTTGATGAAGTGCTGCGCGGTCGAACGCTGCCCGCAGCGCTTGCCGACCGCGATCTTGCGCGCGTTCGGCGCGTAGTCCAGCATCGCCGGCTCGACCAGCGCGTCGTGCAGCACGACGTCGGCCTGCGCGAGCAACCGCGCGCCACGCACCGTGATGAGGTCCGCAGCGCCCGGCCCTGCTCCGATCAGATACACCTTGCCCATGTTTGTCGCTTCGCTTGTCCTGCCCGTGCGGACGGCAACCAGCGCGCGCCGCCGCCAGGGCGGCGCCAAACGCCGGTTATGCCGGTTATGCCGAGAACGCCCGGATCATGCCGGCGGCGACCGTGTGGTGCGTCGCCTCGTCGATCAGCACGAATGCGCCCGTACCCGGGTGCGCGTCGTACGTATCGCAGACGATCGGCTTTTGCAGCGTGAGCGCCACGCGGCCGATGTCGTTCATTTTCAGTTCCTGACGGTCGGTGGCGTGCGACAGCGTATGCACGTCGAGTACTTCCTTGACGGCACCGATCTTCGCGAACACCGTGCTCGTGGTCTGCTTCAACAGATACTTGCGCTGCGGCGAGAGCGGCGTCTCGTCGAACCAGCACAGGTCGGCCTCGAGCTTCTTCGCCGGCGCGATCGGCTCGGCCGTCGTGACGAACATGTCGCCACGCGACACGTCGACGTCCTGTTCGAGGCGAATGGTCACCGTCTGGCCCGCGAACGCGTGCGCGACGGAAGCCGTGCCGCCCGGCACCGGTGCGACGATCTCGGCGATCGTGGCGGTGCGGTTCGACGGCAGCACGACGATTTCGTCACCGACCTTCACCTCGCCCGACTCGATCCGGCCCATGTAGCCGCGGAAGTCGTCGGCCGAGCTGCCGTCCTGGCGTGCGACCCACTGCACCGGGAAGCGCAGCGCGTCATGCGCCTGCGTCTCGACCGGCAGCGATTCGAGCACGTCGAGCAGCGGCTCGCCCGCATACCACGGCATGCGCTCGCTCGCGCCGACGATGTTGTCGCCCTTGAGCGCCGACACCGGCACGAAGCGCACGTCGTTCAGGCCGAGCTGCTTCGCGAGTGCGACGTACGCATCGCGGATCTCGTTGAAGCGCGCTTCGCTGTAGTCGACGAGGTCCATCTTGTTGATCGCGACGATCACGTGCTGCAGCGCGAGCAGCTTCACGATCGCGCTGTGGCGCTTGGTTTGCGGCAGCAGTTCTGCGACGCCGTTCTCGATCGTCACGCGCGTGGCGTCGACCAGGATGATCGCCGCATGCGCGGTCGATGCGCCCGTCACCATGTTGCGCGTGTACTGCTCGTGACCCGGCGTGTCGGCGATGATGAACTTGCGCTTCGCGGTCGCGAAATAGCGGTAGGCGACGTCGATCGTGATGCCCTGCTCGCGCTCGGCTTCGAGGCCGTCGGTCAGCAGCGCGAGGTCGAGCTCGTCGCCGACCGTGCGCTTGTTCTTCGCGCGCGACAGCGCGGACAGCTGGTCGGACAGCACGGCCTTGCTGTCGTACAGCAGGCGGCCGATCAGCGTGCTCTTGCCGTCGTCGACGCTGCCTGCGGTGATGAAGCGCAGCACGCCGAGGTCTTCGTTGTTCTCGATGATGCTCATGATGTGAATGTCCTCGTGTGCTTCAGAAATAACCTTGCTTCTTGCGCTGTTCCATCGCGGCTTCGGATGCCTGATCGTCCATCCGGGTCGCGCCGCGTTCGGTGATCTCGGTCACCGCCGTCTCGGCGATGATCTTCTCGACGTCGTCGGCGTCGCTCTCGACCGGGCACGTGCAGCTGATGTCGCCGACCGTGCGGAAGCGCACCTGCGCGACCTCGCTCGTCTCGCCGTCACGCATCGGCGTGAGCGGCGTGACGGGCACGAGCAGCCCGTTGCGGCGCACGATCTCGCGCTCGTGCGCGTAATAGATCGACGGCAGTTCGAGATTTTCGCGTGCGATGTACTGCCACACGTCGAGTTCGGTCCAGTTCGAGATCGGGAACACGCGCAGGTGCTCGCCCTTGTGCAGGCGCGCGTTGTACAGGCTCCACAGTTCCGGGCGCTGCGCCTTCGGATCCCACTGGCCGAATTCGTCGCGGAACGAGAAGATCCGTTCCTTCGCACGTGCCTTCTCTTCGTCGCGGCGCGCGCCGCCGATCAGCGCCGTGTAGCCGTGCTGCTCGATCGTCTCGAGCAGCGTGACGGCCTGCGCGGCGTTGCGCGAATCGGTTTCGCGGCGCAGCACGACCGTCCCGCGCTTGATCGAATCCTCGACGTGGCCGACCACCAGCTCGGCGCCGAGCTCTTTCGCGCGGCGATCGCGGAAGTCGATCACTTCTTCGTAGTTGTGGCCCGTGTCGATGTGCACGAGCGGGAACGGCAGCGTCGTCTTGCGGTTGCCGCCGAGGCCGAAGGCCTTCAGCGCAAGATGCAGCACGACGACCGAATCCTTGCCGCCCGAGAACAACAGCGCCGGCTTGCTGCACTCGGCGACCAGTTCGCGCAGGATGTGGATCGACTCGGCTTCGAGCCAGTCGAGGTGGCCCATGCGGTTGTCGGCACCGGTGGGCGGGGCAAAGGCGGATTGCTCGAGCGTCGTGCTCATGATTTCAGTCCTTCTCTTCTGGGTTCGTGCCGCCCGCTGTCGCAGGCGGCGCAATATTCAGTTTCTTGTCAGCTTTCAGTGCGCGGCGCCGGATTCGGCTGCCACGGGAATCGGCGTGATCGTGATGTGCAGCCCGCATTCCTTCGTATCGCGCGACTCCCACCACCAGCGGCCCGCCCGGCTGTCCTCGCCGGGGCGGATCGCACGCGTACAGGGCTCGCAGCCGATGCTCGGGTAGCCGCGGGCGTGCAGCGGGTTGACCGGTACGTCAAACGCTTCAAGGTACGCCCATACGTCGGCTTCCGTCCAGTCGGCGAGCGGGTTGTACTTCGCGATCCCGCGCGCGTCGTCCTGCTCTTCCTCGTGCAGCTCCGCACGCGTGACCGACTGCTCGCGGCGCTGGCCCGTGACCCACGCGCCGACGTCGGCCAGCGCGCGGTTCAGCGGCTCGACCTTGCGGATGTGGCAGCACGACTTGCGCAGCTCGACGCTGTCGTAGAACGCGTTCAGGCCGTGCTCGGCGACGTACTGGTCGACCGCGTCCTGCTGCGGGTGAAACTGCTCGATCTCGTAGCCGTAGCGCTCGCGCACGCGGTCGATCATGCCCAGCGTTTCCGCATGCAGGCGGCCGGTGTTCAGCGAGAAGATGCCGATCGACGCGCCCTTCGACAGGATCGCGTGCGTGAGCAGCATGTCTTCCGCCGCGAGGCTGCTCGCGAACTTCACCTTCGCATGACGCTCGCCGATCTGCGCGAGCAGCGCGTCGAGGCGCTCGACCTTCGCAGCCAATTCCGGCGTCAGCGCGGTGGCGGTCGCGGTGCTCATGCGCTCACCTTGGCGTCGGCCGCGGCAGCGCGGCGGCGGAACAGCGGCGCCGGCTCGTCGAACGCGCCCTGATAACGCTGCGTGAATTCGACGAACGCGTTCAGCGCGTCGTGAATGTCCTTGTCGGCACGCACCGCGAACGCGTCGAAGCCGCAACGCGACATGTACAGCAGCTGGTCGCGCAGCACGTCGCCGATCGCACGCAGTTCGCCCGTCCAGCCGTGGCGCTCGCGCAACAGGCGGCCGATGCTGTAGCCGCGGCCGTCCGCGAAGCGCGGGAATTCGACCGCGATCAGCGAGATCGCGTCGAAGTCGGCCACGAGATCGGCCGGCTCGCTGTCCGGCGCCAGCCACACGCCCAGTTCGTCCTTCGTCTTCGCGGCGACCAGCGCTGCGCGCTCGGCCTGCCACAGTGCGAACGGCACCAGCACCTTGCCGGCCGGCAATGCGTCGACCGCGGGCAGCGCACCGTCTTCCGTCGCGCGCACGACCTGCCATGCGTCGTCGATCACTGCGCGGTTCTTGATAATCGAAGCCATCTGCAAATTCCTTCTACCCGGTTGGTTACGCGTTCACTGCCTGGCGCGCCGCATACACGCGCTCCTTGAACGGTGCGATGCCGATGCGGTTGTACGTGTCGATGAAGCGCTCGCCGTCGATGCGCGTCTCGACGAACGTGTCGACCAGCTTCGAGATCACGTCCGGCACTTCTTCCGCGGAGAACGAGGGCCCGATCACGCGGCCGAGGCGCGCGCCGTTCTGGCCCGTACCCTGCTCGCCACCGAGCGACACCTGGTACCACTCGGCGCCATCCTTGTCGACGCCGAGGATGCCGATGTTGCCCACGTGGTGGTGACCGCACGAGTTCATGCAACCGGAAATGTTCAGCGACAGGTCGCCGAGGTCGTACACGTAGTCCAGATCGTCGAAACGCTGCTGGATCCCGAGTGCGATCGGGATCGACTTCGCGTTCGCGAGCGAGCAGAAGTCGCCGCCCGGGCACGCGATGATGTCGGTCAGGAGGCCGATGTTCGGCGTCGCGAAACCGGCCGCCTTGGCCTTTTCCCACACCGCGAACAGGTCGTGCTTCTTCACGTTCGCGAGAATCAGGTTCTGCTCGTGCGACACGCGCAGTTCGCCGAACGAGTACGCGTCGGCCCAGTCGGCCACCTGCTCCATCTGCGTGTCGGTCGCGTCGCCCGGCGCCGCGCGGTGATCCTTCAGCGACAGCGTGACGGCCGCATAGCCCGGCACCTTGTGCGGCGCGACGTTGCGTTCGACCCAGCGCGCGAACGCCTTGTTCTCGAGCAGGTGCTGTTCGAACGATGCATCGGTGTCGGCCAGCTTCTCGTAGACGGGCGGCTGGAAGTATTGCGACACGCGATCGAGCTCGGCCTGCGTGAGCGTCGACGGGCCGTCCTTCAGGTGCTGCCACTCTTCCTCGACCTGCTGCGCGAACTTCGCCGGCGACAGCGCCTTCACGAGGATCTTGATCCGCGCCTTGTACATGTTGTCGCGGCGGCCGTAGCGGTTGTATACGCGCAGCACGGCTTCGCAATACGTGATCAGGTGCTGCCACGGCAGATCTTCCCGGATCACCGCACCGACGATCGGCGTACGGCCGAGGCCGCCGCCCGCGAGGATGCTCGCAACCACTTCACCCTGCGCATTCTTCTTCAGGTACACGCCGAGGTCGTGGATCTGCACGGCCGCACGGTCGTCCTTCGAGCCGGACACCGCGATCTTGAACTTGCGCGGCAGCCATGCGAATTCGGGATGGAACGTCGACCACTGGCGCAGGATCTCGGCCCACGGACGCGGATCGATCTCTTCGTCTTGCGCCACGCCGGCGAACTGGTCGGCCGTGATGTTGCGGATGCAGTTGCCCGACGTCTGGATCGCGTGCATCTGCACCGATGCGAGCTTCGCGAGGATCTCGGGCGTGTCTTCCAGCTCGACCCAGTTGAACTGGATGTTCGAGCGGGTCGAGAAGTGACCGTAGCCGCGGTCGTGCTCGCGGGCGATGCGCGCCAGCATGCGGAGCTGCTCGCTGCGCAGGTTGCCGTACGGAATCGCGATGCGGTGCATGTACGCGTGGCGCTGCATGTACAGGCCGTTCTGCAGGCGCAGCGGACGGAACTCGTCTTCGCTCAACTCGCCCGACAGGCGGCGGCGCACCTGATCGCGGTACTGCGCGACTCGCTCGTCGACGATCGTCTGGTCGTACTGGTCGTACTGATACATTCGGGGACCCCAGGGTTTTCGTGGTGACCGCGCGACGTCCTAGCCACGTCGCGTCCGAATCTCCGTTCCGCCGCCACCGCCGGCCATCTGCGGCCTGGCTGGATTGCTAATGACGAAAACAGATATCCATATTTGAAAAACTCCGGTGAATCGTAATAAACTCGCCTTATATTTCAAACGACTAAAAAATTCTGTTGATATGCGGAAGGGTTATAAATGAACCTGCACCAATTTCGCTTCGTGCGCGAGGCCGTCCGGCAGAATTTCAACCTCACCGAGGCCGCCAAGGCGCTGTACACGTCGCAACCGGGGGTATCGAAGGCGATCATCGAGCTCGAGGACGAGCTCGGCGTGGAGATCTTCACGCGGCACGGCAAGCGCGTGCGCTCGCTCACCGAGCCGGGCCGGATCATCCTCGCGTCGGTCGAGCGGATCCTGCAGGAGGTGGAAAGCCTTAAAAGGGTCGGGAAAGATTATGCCGCGCAGGATCAGGGCAACCTGACGATCGCCGCGACCCACACGCAGGCGCGCTACTCGCTGCCGGCCGCGATCGCGGAGTTCAAGAAGCGCTTCCCGAAGGTGCACCTGTCGATCCTGCAAGGCAGCCCGACGCAGGTCGCCGAGATGGTGATCCACGACCAGGCCGATCTCGCGATCGCGACCGAGGCGATCGCCGACTACAAGGAACTCGTGTCGCTGCCCTGCTTCCAGTGGCATCACGCGGCCGTCGTGCCGGCCGACCACCCGCTGCTCGAACGCAAGCCGGTCACGCTCGACGATCTCGCACAGTACCCGCTGATCACGTACGACGACGCGTTCGCGGGCCGCAAGAAGATCAACCACGCGTTCGCACTGCGCGGGCTGTCGCCGGACATCGTGCTCGAGGCGATCGACGCCGACGTGATCAAGACCTACGTCGAGCTCGGCCTCGGCGTCGGGATCATGGCCGACATCGCGTTCAACCCCGAGCGCGACCGCAACCTGCGGCTGATTCCGGTCGGCCACCTGTTCGGCAGCAACGTGACGCGCGTCGCGCTCAAACACGGCGCCTACCTGCGCAGCTATGTGTATACGCTCGTCGAGCTGCTGTCGCCGACGCTGAACCGCAAGCTGATCGAGCAGGCGCTCAAGGGCGAATCCGAATCGTACGAGCTTTGACCGACGTGTATAAACGAGGGGCGCATATCGCGCCCCTTTTTTATTGTCCGACGGAGATCCCCGCATGACGCCTCCCGCCCTGTTGCGCCGCGCCGCCGGCGCCGCCCTCGTGCTCGCATGCGCGGCCGCGCATGCCGACCTGAAGGTCGGCGTCGACCTGTCGTCGACCGGCCCGGCCGCCGCGATCGGCATCACCAGCAAGAACGCGATCCTGATGTGGCCGAAGACGATCGCCGGGCAGCCGCTGCAGGTGACGGTGCTCGACGACGCATCCGACCCGGGCGCCGCCGTGCGCAACATCCGCAAGCTGGTGGACGAGGATCACGTCGACGTGGTGGTCGGGCCGAACATCACGCCCGCCGCGCTCGCGGCGCTCGACGCGGTGGCGGCTGCCCAGACACCGATGATCACGCTGGTCGGCTCCGCCGCGATCGTCGAGCCGCAGGAAGGCGCGCGGACCTGGGCGTTCAAGATGGCGCAGAGCGACAGCGCGATGGCCGACGTGATGACGCGCTACATGGCCAACCACGGCGTGAAGACGGTCGGCTTCATCGGCTTCGCGGACAGCTACGGCGACAGCTGGCTGAACGAGTTCACGCGCTTCGCCGAGGTGCGCAAGATCCGCGTCGTCGCGACGGAGCGCTTCAACCGCACCGACTCGAGCGTCACGGGCCAGGCACTGAAGCTGATGGCCGCGAAACCCGATGCGATCCTGATCGCGGGCGCGGGCACGCCGGCCGTGCTGCCGCAGCGCACGCTGGTCGAGCGTGGCTACAAGGGCGCGATCTACCAGACGCACGGAATCGCGACGCCGGAATTCATCAAGCTCGGCGGCAAGGATGTCGACGGGACGCTGTTCCCGACCCAGCCGGTGGTCGTCGCGCGCACGCTGCCCGCCGACCATCCGGCCCGCAAGGCCGCGCTGGCGTTCGTCGACGCGTATGAAGCGAAATACGGCGCCGGCACGGTCACGCAGTTCGCCGGCGACGCGGCGGGCGTGTACCCGCGCCTCGCGGACGCGGTCGGCCGCGCGCTGAAGACCGCGCAGCCCGGCACGCCGGCGTTTCGCACAGCGCTGCGGCGCGAGCTCGAACGCGCGCACGAACTCGTCGTGCCGAACGGCGTGGTCAATACGAGCGACAAGGACCATGTGGGGCTCGATCAACGCGCGAGCGTGATGGGGATCGTGAGGCACGGCCAGTTCGTCTATCTGAGCCAGTAACGCGGGCCGGTATCGGGCAGCTTGCCCGGTGCTGCATTTTCCGCCATAATTCGCGTTTCGCCGCGCACAATCGCATGCGCGGCCAGGATTAAAGCCCAGGTGGTGAAATTGGTAGACGCAGGGGACTCAAAATCCCCCGCCGCAAGGCGTGCCGGTTCGATTCCGGCCCTGGGCACCAGTATTTTTCGCAGCGTCATGCGCTGCAGCTGTCGAAACCCGCGCAAGCTCGCCGCTTCGCGGGTTTTTTGTTTTGGCCGCGCGCGGCATGCCTGCCGCGCCGCGATCGGCCATGCTGAATGAAGAATGAATGCAGCCTGCGGCGCGAACCGCCGGTGCCCGGCCAGTCGGGGCCGCATGCACCCCGGCTGTTCGTCCGCCGGCAACGTTCCGCATCGCACCCTGGTGCGCGCCGCGCGCTCAGCCTTGCTCGCAGAACCTCAAAATCGCATCCGCGACCGCGCCCGGCGCCTCCCGCTGCGGAAAATGCCCGACGCCGTCCAGCACGGTACGCGCGTAGCGGCCGGTGAAATACCCCTCGCGCCCCGCGGAGGTCTCCGGCCCGGTGCAGGTATCCGCGCCGCCGTGCAACACGAGCGTCGGCACCGACAGCACGGGTGCGGGCGTCAGTTGCGCGTCGTCTTCCGCATACGCGGCGGCGCCGTCGACGAATCCCCAGCGATACCGGTACGAATGCAGCACCACCTCGATCCAGTCCGGCCCGTCGAAGGCCGTTGCGGCCGCGTCGAAGTCGCGCGCGTCGTACCAGCCGGCCGGCGACCATGTGTCCCACATCAGACGCGCGAACGCGCGGCGATCGTCGCGCAGCGCCTGCTCGCCGCGCGGCGTCGCCATGTACCAGTGGTACCAGTAATTGCGCGCCTGCGACAGCGATAGCGGCTGGGCCGGATCGTTCGTGCCGTACCCCACCGACAGCATCACCAGATGCGACGCCGCGCCGTCGCGTAGCCCGCAGGCGTTCGCCGCCGCGCGTGCGCCCCAGTCGTGCCCGACCAGTACCGGCCGCTCGATGCCGAGCGCATCGACGAATTCGAGCAGGTCGCGGCCAAGCGCCGCGAGCCGGCCGCTGCGCGGCGTCGCGGGATCGCGAAAGCGGGTCGGCGCGAAGCCGCGCAGCGCCGGGGCGAGCACGCGGTAGCCGCGCGCGGCAAGCGTCTGCGCCACCGTTTCCCAGCCGACCGGGCTGTCCGGCCAGCCGTGCAGCAGCACGGCCACGCGCTCGCCGCGCGGGTTCCATTCGAGATAGCCAATGTCGAGCGACGCGGTCGTCGCATGGTGATAAGCGGTCATCGAGCACTCCGGTAGATCGGTCCGAAAGTCGATGATAGGGCCGCCGCTCATCACGATTCGCGGAGTATTATCATCCATTCTTCGAATATCACGTTGAATCGACAGATGGAACCGCCGAACGATCCCGCGTCGACCACGCTCGACATCGCGCTGTTGCGCACTTTTCTCGAAGTCGTCGACAGCCGCGGCTTTGCGCCGGCCGCCGAGCGCCTCGCGCTGACGCCGTCCGCGGTCAGCGGCCACATCAAGCGGCTCGAACAGGCGGCGGGCACGGTGCTGCTCGCGCGCACCACGCGCCGCGTCGCGCTCACGCCGGCCGGTGACACGCTGTATGCGTACGCGCGCAACATCGTCGACATGGAGCGCGAGGTACGCGCCCGGCTGCGCGGCGCTGCGGCGCACGGCCGGTTGCGCGTCGGCGCATCGGAGGACTTCGCGGGCACGTGGCTGCCGCAGGTGCTGCGCACGTTCCGCGACAGCCATCCGTGCTCGTCGATCGAGCTGAAGGTCGGCATCACCGCATCGCTGCTGCGCGAGCAAACGCTGGGCCGGCTCGACGTCGTGTTCGGCAAGCAATGCCGGCAGGTCGATTCAGCCGGGGAACTGCTGTGGGAGGAGCCGCTCGTGTGGGCGTTCGCGTCGGACACCGCACTCGATGTCACGGATGACGTGCCGCTCGCGCTGTTTCCGGAGCCGTGCGTGTACCGGGAAGCGGCCGTGTCCTCGCTCGCCGCCGCGCTGCGGCCGTTTCGCGTGCAGTTCGAAAGCGGCAGCATGGCCGGCTGCGTGTCGGCCGCGCTCGCGGGCTTCGCGGTCACGGCGCTCGCGCGCAGCCAGTTGCGTGACGGCCTGCGCGCGTGCGGGCCGGATGACGGACTGCCGGCATTGCCG
Organism: Burkholderia sp. JKS000303; assembly: GCF_002563755.1. NCBI lineage: Bacteria > Pseudomonadati > Pseudomonadota > Betaproteobacteria > Burkholderiales > Burkholderiaceae > Burkholderia > Burkholderia sp. JKS000303. Next base: position 2,332,305 of record NZ_PDBZ01000001.1, on the reverse strand, counting down.
GCCGCGCGCTTTTACGCGTTCGCGTCGAAGCCCGACGGGGCCGGCGCCGCGTTGATCGACGCGGTGCGGGCCACCGGGCGCACGCGGCGCTTCGCCGCGCTGGCCGACTGAACGCGCGCGCCGGTCGCGGGGTCACGCCGCGTCGCCCTGCGATGCGAACGCGTCTTCGTCGACGCCGGCCGATCGTGCCGGGCAAATCGTTACCGCGCCCCGACACCGCACCGTTCAGTCACCGCCCGCAGCCGCGCCCGTGTCGTTCAACGCATCCGCCATCAGTTCCCCGAACCACTCGATGAACGCGTTGAGCCGCCGCGACCGGTGGCGACGATGCGGATAGACTGCCGACACGTCCATCGGCGCGGCCCGGTGGCCGGGCATCACCTCGACGAGCGCGCCGCTGTCGAGCAGATGGGCAACGTCGAAGCGCGGGATCTGGATCAGCCCCATTCCGGCGATGCAGCTCGCGATATAGGTTTCGGCGTTGTTGACGATCACGCGGCTCGGCAGCGCCAGCGTGTGCCGCCCGCCGTCCGCGCAGTATTCCCAGTCGAGCTCGCGCCCGGTCGTCGGCGATGCATAGCCGATCGCCCAGTGCCCGTGCGCAAGCGCGTCCGGATGCTCGGGCACACCGCACTCGCGCAGGTAGTCGGGGCTCGCGCAGTTGATCAGCGCGAACTGCCCGAGCGGCCGCACGACGAGGCTGCTGTCCGCGAGCCGCCCGACCCGGATCGCACAGTCGACGCCCTCTTGCACCAGATCGATCGAGCGGTCCGTCGAGCCGAGCGACAGTTGCAGCTTCGGGTGGCGACGAAACAGCGACGGCAGCGCGGGCGCGATCACGCGGCGCGCGATCCGGCTCGGCGCATCGACGTTCAGCCGCCCGATCACGTCGCGATCACGCCGCCGGAACAGCCGGTCGAGCTCGTCGGCTTCCGCGAGCAGACGCCGGCCGCGCTCGAGCAGCAGCGCACCGTCGGCGGTCAGCTGGACTTGCCGCGTCGTGCGATGCAACAGCCGCGTGCCGAGCGCCGTCTCGAGCTGCTGGACGGCAGCCGATACGGTCGCGCGCGGCACGTCGAGCGCGTGCGCGGCCTTGATGAAGCTGCCCATCTCGGCAACCTGAAGGAAGATCCTGACCTGATCCAGCTTGTCCATCGGCGGAAAACGTAGGTTCGGGCAACCGTCACCGGCCGCCGTCGTGCGCAGCGGCCGGCTCCGGCGACCCAGAAGAAACGGGCGCGCGGCCTCGTGCCCGCGCGCCCGTCCATTGTCCATGCAAACGCGCCATTGCGGTGCGCCGCTCGCCCGCGACGACCGCAGGCGAGCGTGACGTCGTGGGTTACTTCGTCGTATAGCCGCCGTTGATCAGGATCGTCTGGCCGGTGATCCACCAGCCGTCGGTCACCAGATGGCGGATGAACGGCACGACGTCCTCGATATCGGTCAGGCCCGTCTTGCTGAACGGCGACAGCGCGGCCGCGGTCTTGTGATACGCAACCGCGTCGGCGCCTTCTGCCGGGTAGAAGAACGGCGTGTCCATCGGGCCCGGCCCGACCGCCGTCACCGAGATCCCGCGCGCGCCGTATTCCTTCGACGCCGCGCGCGTGAAGTGCTCGACCGGCGCCTTCGATCCTTCGTAGGCCGCGTAGAACGGTGTGAACGCGCCGAGCAGCGACGTCACGAGCGTGACGAGCTTGCCGTGATCCTCGAGGTGCCGCCCCGCTTCCTTGATGAAGAAGAACGCCGACTTGCTGTTGACCGCGAACATCTCGTCGTATTCGGCCTCGGTGATGTCGGTGAACGGTTTCTTCAGCACCTTGCCGACGGTATTGATCGCGATGTCGATCTTGCCGAAGCGCTGCTTCGCGGCGTCGAACAGCTGCTCGACCGCGGCGGCCGTCGTCAGGTCGGCCTGGAACGTCGCGGCTTGCGCACCGGCCGCACGCACGGCCGCAGCCGTTTCCTCGGCCTGCGCCTGCGACGCCGCGCTGTTGTAGTGAATCGCCACCGCCTTCGCGCCGTGGCTGGCCAGATCCCGGGCGATCAGGCCGCCGAGATTCTTGGCGCCGCCTGCGATCAGGACGACCTTGTCTGCGAGCGTGTGAGTGGCCACGGCTGACTCCTTTTTCGTTGAATGAAGCTAGGAGTGTAGGCACGCGCGACGCACCGGTCAGCCCGGCGCGGCTGGATGGATTATCCAGAAAAACGATCCAATCGAAACGCGCGAACGGTGTCCTGCCCCACTGACAACCGCATCGAAATCCGCTTGGGATGATCCGGGTAGCCGCGCAAATCAACGCGCATGCAGCGTTGCATCGATCTTGCCGAGCAACCATTGCATGCCGGCCAGATGCTGCTGATCGTGGCTGCACAGGTAATGGACGAGGCCACGCACGGTCAGCGGGCCGTAGCCTTCGAACTCGCCGGTGCGCGCAAACTGTTCCGGGGTGAGGCGCGCGAGCAGGTCGAGCGTGTCGCGCCGCGCATCGCGAATCGCCGCGAGCACGTCGGACGCATAGGCGGCCTCGTAGCGGCGCTCGGTCGCGAGCGCGTCGCCGTCGACCGACACCAGCAGCGGCCGATCCTCGTCGAGCATGCGCCGCAACCGCACGTGATAGCCGTCGATCTCGATGTCGCGCACGTGGCAGAGCTGCCCGAGCGGCGAGAAATGCTCGCTCGGGATCCCGCTCCAGTCGTCGGGCGTCCAGCGCGCATAGCCATCCGGCACGGCGGCGAAATAGGCTTCGAGCAGGCGGGGAAAATCGGCGAGTGCGTCGAGCGTCGTCGGATTCATGTGGCAGGCTCCTGTCGAATGGAAACGACGGCGGGCGGCCCTGGCACGCGCCTGCCGCCGTCGTGGCACTACTTCACGCTGAAGCCGTATGCCCCTTGCGTGCGATGCCCGTCGGTCGCCACCGCCACCCATTTCACCGTATAGGCGCCCGTGCCGAGCGCGGTGAGCGGCACCGTCATCCGCCTGGCGGTTGCGGCGTCGATGTTCGCGCGGCCGTTGGAAACGGTCTTGCCGTCGCCGTCGACGACGACGATCGAGCTGAACGCCGGCTCCAGCGGCTCGGTGAAAGCGATCGTGACGGCGGCGGGTGCGGCGGCCAGCGCCGCGTTCGCGGCCGGATCGCTGTGCGCGACGTGCGCGTGCGCGAATGCCGCCGACGAAACCGTCGCGGCCAGCACGACGGCGGCGGCCTTGCGGCCGAACAGCAACGGGTCGAATGCCATGGACTTTCCGTGAAGAATGAACGAGCGCCGCACGCGGCGCGACGCCCCGGCAGCTTACCAGCGCGCACCGATTCGCGCCGATGCCGGCGCGCCGCTTGATAGAATGCGCGCGCTATGGATCTCGAAAGCATTCTCTACACGCAGGGCTTCGGCTCGCGCCGCCAGTGCCGCGGCCTGATCGAATCGGGCCGCGTCACCGTCGCGGGCGCGAGCGCGACCGCCCCCGACGCATCGTTCGACACCGACGGCTTCGTGTTCACGGTCGACGACATCGCGTGGCCGTTCCACGCGCACGCGTATCTCGCGCTCAACAAGCCGGCCGGCTACGAGTGTTCGCGCGACCCGCAACACCATGCCAGCGTGTTCAGCCTGCTGCCGGCGCCGCTCGTCGCGCGCGGCGTGCAGTGCGTCGGGCGCCTCGACCAGGACACGACGGGCCTGCTGCTGCTGTCCGACGACGGCCAGTTCGTGCATGCGTACACGTCGCCCAAGCGCAAGGTGCCCAAGACCTACGTCGCCACGGTGCGCCATCCGCTCGACGACGCGCAACTCGCGGCGCTGCGCGCCGGCGTGCAACTGCACGGCGAGCCGAAGCCGATCGCGGCGGTCGCCGCCGACGCGCGCGACACACACGCGCTCGCGCTGACCGTCCTTGAAGGCAAATATCATCAGGTGAAACGGATGGTCGCCGCGGCCAGCAATCGCGTCGAGGCGCTGCACCGTGAAAGCATCGGCGGCTTCACGCTGCCGGACGACCTCGCACCGGGCGCATGGCGCTGGCTCGGCGAAACCGACCTTTCAGCACTCCACAATCCCGTCAAAACCCTGTAAGGGAAAATCCGCACGACCGTTCGACGTCCGGCCGCATCGCGGCCGCGCGATCCCCCGCTATACTGAAATCACAAGCTGCACGAGCAGCGACGCAGGGGGACATCATGAACATCAACCATTCGTTCGAGCTTTCGTACGTGACGATCACGTTCGCAATCGTGGGCGCCATCGTGATCGGTGCGCTGCTGGCCACGATGCACATGAAGCACAAATATCATCCGAACCTGATTGGCGCGCTGATCGGCGCGCTGCTGTGCTTCCTGCTGATCGAAGCGTTACCCGCGCTCACCTGATGCGCCGCCCGGCGCGAGCGTTTGAAGGAATTCGTCTACGGTCGGATAGCGCAACGTCACGCACAATTCGGCCTTGAGCCGGGCATTCGACAAGCGCCGCGATTCACGCATGAACGACAGGAGCGTCGGCTCGAGTTGACGCTCGGCGTCCGCGCGGCTGATGCGCGGCGGCGGCGGCAGACCGAACGCCTGCGCGACCCGGTCGAAATACTCTCCCATTCGCAGCTCGCTGTCGTCCGACGCATGCACCGCGCGCGCCGGCCTGCCGCGCACGGCTGCCCGGCGCAGGATCGTCGCAAGGTCGTCCGCATGGATGTGGTTCGTGTACACGTCGTCGGCCGCGTCGAGCGCCGGCGTGCCGCGCTCGAGCCGCGCGAGCGGCAGCCGGTTCGCCGCGTAGATGCCCGGAATGCGCACGAGGCGCGCGGACAGCACGCCGCGCACCGTCGCCGCCCGCAGTTGACGCTCGGCCGACACGCGCCGGAACGCACGCGGATTCGCAGGGCGCAGCGGCTGCGTTTCGTCGATTCGCGCGCCGCCGCAGTCGCCGTATACGCCCGTCGTGCTGGCGTAGACGAGCGTCGGCGCACGAAGGGCGTCGGGTACAATACGCGCTGCCCGAAGCGGCGCGCCAGCCTGTCGGGCAGCGGCGCGCAGCGTGCGAAGCCGGCCGACCGACGCTACCGCTGGTACGGTCGGGCGCCGCGCGGGCACGGACAATGCGGCGATCAGCGCACGCGTGCGCAGGTCGTCGCGACCGTCGGATTGCGGCGGCGCAAGATGCAGGATCGTACCGGCGAGCCCCGCGAGACGCCCGAGCGTCGCCCGGCGATCGAGGTTGCCGACGATCGGCGTCGCGCCCGCCGCGCGCAATGTGTCGCAGCGGCCCGGATGGCTCGTCAGCGCGACGATGCGCAGGTTGCGGTGCGCGTCGCGCCATTGCGCGACGCAGCGCAGCCCGACGTCGCCGCAGCCGACGATCAGTACGCGCGGCCGGCGCAGGATTCGAGTCGCGATCATGTTGGTTGCGAAATCAGTAGCCACCGTTGCGCGGCGCGCAACGGGTTTGCATTGTAGCTGCCGTGCGCGAGATGCACGGTCCCCACATTTTGTTCTATTTGGTTCTATGGCATTCAACGTTACTCTCAAGCAAAGCGGCCGGCAGTTCCAGGTCGAGTCGGACGAAACCGTGCTGGCGGCAGCGCTGCGCCAGAACGTCCATCTGCCGTACGGGTGCAAGAACGGCGCGTGCGGCTCCTGCAAGGGCCAGATCGTGTCGGGCCAGATCGAACAGGGCCCGCATGCCGCATCGGCACTGTCCAACGACGAACGCACGCGCGGCCTCGCGCTGCTGTGCTGCTCGAAGGCGCAATGCGACCTGGAGATCGACGTGCGTGAAATCGCCGGCGTCGACGGCGTGCAGGTGAAGAAGCTGCCGTGCCGGATCGCCGCGCTCGAACGCCGCGCCGACGACGTGATGATCGTGAAGCTGCAGCTGCCCGCCAACGAACGCCTGCAGTACCTCGCGGGCCAGTACGTCGAGTTCATCCTGAAGGACGGCTCGCGCCGCAGCTACTCGATGGCGAACGCGCCGCACGAGGAAGGCCCGATCGAGCTGCACATCCGCCACATGCCGGGCGGCAAGTTCACCGACCACGTGTTCGGCGCGATGAAGGAACGCGACATCCTGCGCTTCGAAGGCCCGCTCGGCACGTTCTTCCTGCGCGAGGACTCCGACAAGCCGATCGTGCTGCTCGCATCGGGCACCGGCTTCGCGCCGATCAAGGCGATCATCGAGCACGTCAAGCACTCGGGCATCACGCGCCCGATGACGCTCTACTGGGGCGCCCGCCGCAAGCAGGACATCTACCTCGGCGAGCTGGCCGAGCAGTGGGCGCGCGAGATTCCGAACTTCAAGTACGTGCCGGTGCTGTCCGAACCGGAAGACACCGACCAGTGGACCGGCCGTACCGGCTTCGTCCACCGCGCGGTGATCGAGGATCTGCCCGATCTGTCGGGCCACCAGGTGTACGCCTGCGGCGCGCCGGTGATGGTCGAATCCGCGCAGCGCGACTTCACGCAGCACCACGCACTGCCGGCCGACGAGTTCTACGCGGACTCGTTCACGAGCGCCGCCGATCTCGCGCATCCGGTCTGAGTACCGGGCACCTGCGCCCCCGCTGCGCGCCGCCGTGTCACATCCGTGGCATCGCGGCGGTTTACAGTGGGGCGCGGGATGCCTTATGCTTGCGCACATGAACCGCTACCTGTCCGCCCTTCGACGTCGCCGCTCGCCGCTCCGCCCGGATGCCGCCGGCTCGTCACGGACTCGCGCGTAACCCTCCCCCGCTTCACCGGTTACGCACAAGCTGTTCGATCCACCAGCCACGGCATTCCGTGGCTTTTTTATTGCCCGTTTCCTTTTCAACGTCCGCTGGAGTCTGCTGCCATGCCCCTGAACGATTACCCGATCGACTCGCTGATGTACATCACGAACCGCCCCGACATCGTGTTTACGCACGGCAAGGGTTCGTGGCTCTACGATCAAACGGGCAAGCGATATCTGGACTTCATCCAGGGCTGGGCCGTCAACAGTCTCGGCCACTGCAACGACGGCGTGGTCGAAGCGCTGAAGAAGCAGGCGGAAACGCTGCTGAACCCGTCGCCGGCGTTCTACAACGAGCCGATGGCGAAGCTCGCGGGGCTGCTCACGCAGCACAGCGTGTTCGACAAGGTGTTCTTCACGAACAGCGGCGCCGAAGCGAACGAAGGCGCGATCAAGCTCGCGCGCAAGTGGGGCCGCAAGTTCCGGAACGGCGCGTACGAGATCATCACGTTCGACCACAGCTTCCACGGCCGCACGCTCGCGACCATGTCGGCCAGCGGCAAGCCGGGCTGGGACACCATCTACGCACCGCAGGTGCCGGGCTTCCCGAAGGCCGAGCTGAACAACATCAATTCGGTCGAAAAGCTGATCACCGACAAGACCGTCGCGGTGATGCTCGAGCCGATCCAGGGTGAAGGCGGCGTGATTCCGGCGACGCCCGAATTCATGCGCGAGCTGCGCGCACTGACGAAGCAGCACAACCTGCTGCTGATCGTCGACGAAGTGCAAAGCGGCTGCGGCCGCGCGGGCACGCTGTTCGCGTACGAGCTCTCCGACATCGAGCCGGACATCATGACGCTCGGCAAGGGCATCGGCAGCGGCGTGCCGCTCGCGGCGCTGCTGTCGAAGGCCGACGTCGCGGTGTTCGAGGCCGGCGACCAGGGCGGCACGTACAACGGCAACCCGCTGATGACGGCGGCTGGCTACTCGGTGATCTCGCAGCTCGTCGCGCCCGGCTTCCTCGAAGGCGTGCGTGCGCGCGGCGAGTATCTGAAGCGCAAGCTGCTCGAACTGTCGGAAGAGCGCGGCTTCGAAGGCGAACGCGGTGAAGGCCTGCTGCGCGCGCTGCTGCTCGGCAAGGACATCGGCACGCAGATCGTCGAGAAGGCGCGCGAGATGCAGCCCGACGGCCTGCTGCTCAACGCGGCGCGCCCGAACCTGCTGCGCTTCATGCCCGCACTGAACGTCACGACCGAAGAGATCGACCAGATGATGGCGATGCTGCGGTCGATCCTCGACACGCTGTAAGGAGAGCGCCGCGATGGATGCCGCCGCCGATGCTGTTGCTATCCGCCCGTTCGAACGCGCCGACACCGATGCCGTGCTCACGGTCTGGCGTGACGCGTTCCCGCAGTACGACGAAGCCGGCGCGCCGCCGCACCGCGACCCGCTGCGATCGATCGAGCTGAAGCTCGCGACGCAGCCGGAGCTGTTCTTCGTCGCGACCTGCGACGCGCGGGTGGTCGGCACGCTGATGGCGGGTTTCGACGGACATCGCGGCTGGCTCTACTCGTTCGGCGTGTCGAACGATGCGCGTCGGCTCGGCATCGGCCGCGCGCTGATCGCGCATGCGGAAAGTGCGCTCGCCGCGCGCGGCTGCCTGAAGATCAATCTGCAGGTACTGCCCGGCAACGACGATGCGTGCCGCTTCTATGCGGCGCTCGGCTATCGCGTCGAGGAACGCATCTCGTTCGGCAAGACGCTGCCGGCCGCCTGACGGCCGGCAGCCGCCCTCATCCCGTTCAGCGCGTGATCGGCCCCGCGCCCGGCAACGGATTGCCGAGCGCATCGGTCGGCACGGCCTGCTGCTCGAACGCCGCGAAATACGCGGCCCACTGCGACTCGCTCACGCGCACGATCAGTGCGCCGTCCTGCCATACGTCGTTGTGATCGTTGTGGTCGTCGCCCACGCGATGCAGGTAGTTCGAGCCCGTCGAACCCTGGTTCATGTGCGTGTCGTGAATGCCGTTGCCTTCCGAGTACGTGCGGCCGAACACGGCGACGTCGAGCCCCTGCGACTGCGCGGCATTGACGAGCCGCAGCAGCGACGGGATCGGCTCCGGATTCTCGGTGCCGTCCATCACCGCGCTGGCGCGCCACGCGCCCGTCTCGTTCAGGATGTCGCTGCGCAGATAGTCGAGCGCCGGCAGCGCGGCCTGCCCGGTGAGATCCGTATAACCTTCGGCCGCGGCCGCGAGCGTCGCGGTGACCGGATGATGGAAATCGTAGACAAGCTTGTAGTTCAGCAAGTCGTCCGCGTCGCTGGTTCCGACGTTGATCGCGACGTCCCAGTCGCCTGTCGGCAACGCGAGCGTCAGGTGGATGTGATACTGGATTTCGCCGCCGTGCGGCGAGCCCTTCAGCTGCGCCACCGACGTCACCTTCGCCTTCACGAAACCGTAGTCCAGACTCATGCGTGCTCTCCATGTTCCGATGGATCGACCATGCTACGCAGCCCGCGTGTCGGTTTGCGGACGGCCGGTAGCGGACGGCCGGTGGCGGGCCGCTGCTGTCGACCTCCGCCACGCCGCCGTGTCGTGCGTCACACCATCAACATCGCTGTCGAATGAATGGAGTCGCATCCGCCCGCATAGTTCGCCGGCGACCGCCCCGCACGAAAAAAAAGCTGTCACGGCATCCCGTGACAGCTTTTCGAAAGCCCTCTCGCGGTGCGCCGGCATCTGCCGCCGCACCGGGCCCGCTCATTCGCCCAGATACGCGGCCCGCACCTTCGGATCGTCGAGCATCTGCTTCGCGTCGCCTTCCATCGTGACCGTACCCGAGTCCATCACGTAACCACGGTCGGCCGCCTGCAGCGCAAGACGTGCGTTCTGCTCGACCAGCAGCACCGTGATGCCCTCCTTCGAGATCTCGCGCACCACTTCGAAGATCTTCTCGACCATGATCGGCGACAGGCCCATCGACGGCTCGTCGAGCAACAGCAGCTTCGGCTTCGACAGAATCGCGCGCGACATCGCCAGCATCTGCTGCTCGCCGCCCGACAGCGTGCCCGCGAGCTGCGATGCACGCTCCTTCAGGCGCGGGAAGAAGCCGAACATCCGGTCGACGTCCTTCTTGATCTGGTCGTTGTCGTTGCGCAGGTACGCGCCCATCTGCATGTTCTCGATGATCGACATCCGCGCGAAGATCCCGCGGCCTTCCGGCACCATCGCGAGGCCGCGCTTGAGCAGCTCGTGCGACGGCACGCCCTTGATCGACTTGCCGTCGTACTCGATGTCGCCCGCCGAGTACGCCTTCAGGCCCGTGATCGCCTTCATCGTCGTGGTCTTGCCGGCACCGTTCGCGCCGATCAGCGTGACGAGCTCGCCCTGGCGGACTTCCATGTCAACGCCCTTGACGGCCTGGATGCCGCCGTAGTTGACCTGCAAGCCCTTGATTTTCAACATTGCCGCTGCCATCAGTGCACCCCTGCGCCGAGATATGCCTCAATCACCTTCGGATTCTTCTGCACGTCCTGCGGCAGACCCTCGGCGATCACCTTGCCGTAATCGAGCACCGTCATCCGGTTGCACAGTCCCATCACGAGCTTCACGTCGTGCTCGATCAGCAGAATCGTGCGACCGTCCGAGCGGATCTTGTCGAGCAGGCGCGTGAGTTCGACCTTCTCGGTCGCGTTCATCCCGGCTGCCGGCTCGTCGAGCGCGAGCAGCTTCGGGTCGGTTGCCAGCGCGCGCGCGATTTCAAGACGACGCTGGTGGCCATACGACAGGTTGCGCGACGTGTAGTCGGCGTACTGCAGCACGCCGACGTACTCGAGCAACTCGATCGCACGCTCCTTGATCTCGCGCTCTTCCTGACGTTCGGCCGGCGTCTGGAACACCGCGCCGAGCAGCCCGTGCTTGGTGCGCACGTGGCGCCCCACCATCACGTTTTCCAGCGCGGTCATCCCGCCGAACAGGCGAATGTTCTGGAACGTACGCGCGATGCCGGCCTTCGCGACCTGATGCACGGCCGTCGGCGTGTAGTTCGTGCCGTCCAGCTTGAAGTCGCCGGAGTCCGGCGTGTAGAGGCCCGTGATCACGTTGAAGAACGTGGTCTTGCCGGCGCCGTTCGGGCCGATCAGGCCGTAGATCTCGCCTTCGCGGATCTGCAGCCCGACGTCGGACAGCGCCTGCAGCCCGCCGAAGCGTTTGTTCACGCCCTGCACGGACAGTCGGATTTGCTTGTCGCTCATGTGTGTATCCCCTTGTCCGTTGGTTAGGCGCGCACCGGCTTCTTGCTGTTGCGCTTCGCCAGTTTCGCGATCTTGTCCTCATGCTTCGGCGCGGGCCACAGGCCTTCCGAGCGGTACAGCATGATGACCACCATCGCGAGGCCGTACAGCGCCTGACGGATCACTTCGGTATCGACGATGTCGTGACCGAACAACGCGTGCTGCAGCGGGCTCATCGTCGAGCGCAGGAATTCCGGGAAGATCGCGAGCAGCACCGCACCGAGGATCACGCCCGGGATGTGGCCCATGCCGCCGAGCACCACGCAGGCCAGCACGACGATCGATTCCCAGAACGTGAACGACTCCGGCGACACGAAGCCCTGGAACGCGCCGAACATCGCGCCCGACAGACCGCCGAACGACGCGCCCATCGCGAACGCGAGCAGCTTCACGTTACGGGTGTTGATGCCCATCGCCTTCGCGGCGATTTCGTCTTCGCGGATCGCCGCCCAGGCACGGCCGATACGCGAGTGCTGCAAACGCGTACAGACCCAGATCACCAGCAGCGAGCACAGCACGAACAGGTAGTAGTACAGGTAGACCGACGGCAGCTGGAAGCCGAACAGCGTATGCGTCTGCGCGAGGCTGAAGCCGCCGACGTGCACCGGATCGATGCCCGTGATCCCCTTCGGGCCGTTGGTGATGTTCACCGGACGGTCGAGGTTGTTCATGAAGATCCGGACGATTTCACCGAAGCCGAGCGTCACGATCGCCAGGTAGTCGCCGCGCAGGCGCAGCGTCGGCGCGCCGAGCAGGATCCCGAAGGTCGCCGCCAGCGCCATCGCGATCGGCACGATGACGAAGAACGGCAGATGCAATCCGCCGGGCGCGAGGTTCGCGATCCACTCGAACTGCGTGGTCAGGTGCGGCGAGCTCAGCAGCGCTGCCGTGTATGCGCCCACCGCGTAGAACGCGATGTAGCCCAGGTCGAGCAGGCCGGCGAAGCCGACCACCACGTTCAGGCCCAGCGCAAGCATCACGTACAGCATCGCGAAGTCGAGCACGCGGACCCAGTAGTTGCCGCCGGCCGAGCCGATCACGATCGGTGCCGCGATCACGAGGGCCGCGGTCAGGATGCCGATGGTGACGGTCTTGGCCGTGTTGCGCTGTTCGACGAGCGACGTCGACGATTCGATCGGTTGAATGGATGTCATGTTGTTTGCTCCCCTTCCGTTACGCGCGGTCCGCGACACGTTCGCCCAGCAGGCCCGACGGACGGAACACCAGCACGATGATCAGCACGATGAATGCGAACACGTCCTGGTAGTTACTGCCGAACACGCCACCCGTGAGGTTGCCGATGTAGCCCGCACCGAGCTGCTCGATCAGGCCGAGCAGCACGCCGCCGACCATTGCGCCGCCCAGGTTGCCGATCCCGCCGAGCACCGCCGCCGTGAACGCCTTCATGCCGGGGATGAAGCCCATGTAGAAGTGCACGTTGCCGTATTCGGACGCGATCATCACGCCGGCCAGCGCGGCGAGCGCGGAGCCGATCATGAACGTCGCCGAAATCACGAAGTTCGGGTTCACGCCCATCAGGCTCGCGGTATTCGGGCTTTCCGCGATCGCACGCATCGCACGACCGAGCTTGGTCTTGTGCACGAGCAGCAGGAGGCCGGCCATCACGAGAAACGCCACCGCGATGATCACGATTTCGGTCACCGAGATCACGGCGCCCGGCGTCGTGTCGGTGGCCTTGATCACGTTGATCGGATCGGTCGGCAGCAATTGCGGGAACGGCAGCGGATTGCGCGACCAGATGATCATCGCAGCCGTCTGCAGCAGGATCGACACGCCGATCGCGGTGATCAGCGGGGCGAGGCGCGGCGCGCGGCGCAGCGGCCGGTATGCGACCTTTTCGATCGCGAAGCCGAGGAATGCACAGACGACTGCAGCGATGCCAAGACCGATCGTCAACGTCGCAACGTTGCCGAGTCCGGGGAAGTGGTTCTGCAGCACGGTGATCGCGGAAAGCGCGACCATCGCACCGATCATCAGCACGTCGCCGTGTGCGAAGTTGATGATGCCGAGAATGCCGTACACCATCGTGTAGCCCAACGCGATGATGGCGTACACACTGCCGAGCACCAGCCCGTTGAGGACCTGCTGGACGAAGATATCCATTTAAAGCTCCTTGGCCCGTGCTGCCGGAGGACGTTGCGCCCCGCGGGTAAGCGAGGAATCGCGCCTTCTCGGCGACACTGCGGGTACTAGTCGATACCGGTAAGGGTGGATCGTCCCGGCGCGCGCCGCCCGGCCTGTACGGCCGAACCTGCCGCCGGAGCGGATACAAAAACGACACCGCACTGTGCCGGTGCCGCCATGAGTCCCGTCGCTAAATCGTCACGACATCGAGGACGGTGGTGTTGGCCTCCTTGAAGTCGTAGGGCTGCGTGCCAAAACGGCCGTCGTCCGGTGTTCCGAAGTCCGTGCCTTTTTCCGTCCGGGCCGCGGTGAAACCCGCAACCGGGCAGATCAGGTTCCGCGCCGCGTCGTCCGCGGGCTCGACCACCTTGGCGGCGCACATGCCATTGCCGTCAAGGGTTTGCGCTCCGATGCCGGACGCCGTCGCCTGCTTCGCAAGCGCGCCGTCCGCCGCCCGCACGACGCCGTAACCGGCATCGCGAAGACAGCACCCGACTTTCGTCAGGAGTCCGTCGGAATCCGTCGAATGAAGCAGCGCGCCTGCCGCAGCGCGACGGGTCGCGGCGACATGCTGTTTCGTCGAATCGAAATGAATGGGGATCAGCGACATCTGCACGTTGCCTGCGTTGCCCCGACACCCGGGCGTCCGTCGATCGACGCGCCCCACTGCGGCCGCAGCGCGTTGTCGGGCCACTCGCGTGCCCGTTGCCCGGCTGGCCGCGGCGTCGCCGGCGCGTACTGCGCGCCGTGCTGCCTGCATGCCGAACTTCGGGCCTTGCGCGTTGAATTCCTCGATCGCCAAACGTGCCCCGTTATCCTTGTCTCTGTCCGATTGCGCAATGCGGCACGCCAACGGCACCGCACCACCGGTCGTGGCAGCGCGCACGTCGCTGGCCGCCGGTCCTGCGTGTACCGCAGTCTCCCTGCCCACCCCGTCGTCGCTCTTTTTGCTGCAACCGGCAAGCATTGCAACCGGTGCGGCGACGGACATGGCGTAAGCCAACTTCACATGCATCGAGTAGGTCTCCCGCGCCTTGCCAAAACCCGATTTCAAAGCCATTCCGGCTTGAAAACGGGCGCATTGTAACTCCATTTATAGGACGCCAATAATCCTGATTCGATGGGGTTTTCCTGCATTGCAACCAATTTTGAGAGACGCTTGAGCACCGGCATAGCAACCGGGTTGCACCATTAATGTGAATAATGGTTGCGATATGAATTATGCGGCGCAAAAAAAAGCGCGCCGGGAGGCGCGCTTCGGGTGTATCGCGGGTGCGATGCGGCAATCAGGCGGCGGGCGGCAGGTTCAACCCGCGCGGCAGCGGAAACGATACGTTTTCCTCGATCCCGTCGAGTGCGCGGACGTTACGCACGCCGAGTTCGCGCAGCCGTGCGATCACGGCCTGCGCCAGCACTTCGGGCGCCGATGCGCCAGCCGTCACGCCGATGCGGCGCTTGCCGGCAACCCATGCCGGATCGATCTGTTCCGGCGCGTCGACCATGTACGCGGCCACGCCGCGCTTTTCGGCCACTTCGCGCAGACGGCTCGAATTCGAGCTGTTCGGGCTGCCGACGACGATCACGACGTCGCACTGCGGCGCCATGAACTTCACCGCGTCCTGGCGGTTCTGCGTCGCATAGCAGATGTCCTGCTTCTTCGGCTCGCGGATCTTCGGATACTTCGCCTTCAGCGCGCCGATGATCTCGGCCGCATCGTCGACGGACAGCGTCGTCTGCGTGACGAGCGCGATGCGCTCCGGGTCGGCAAGCTGCAGCTTCTGCACGTCCTCGACGCTCTCGACGAGATGCATGCCGCGCTCGACCTGCCCCATCGTGCCTTCGACTTCCGGGTGGCCCTTGTGACCGATCATCACAATGTCGACGCCGTCCTGGCGCATCTTCGCCACTTCGACGTGCACCTTCGTGACGAGCGGGCAGGTTGCGTCGTAAATGCGCAGCCCGCGCACGTCGGCTTCATCACGCACCGCCTTCGACACACCGTGCGCACTGAAGATCACGGTGTTGCCGGCCGGCACTTCCTCGAGTTCCTCGACGAAGATGGCGCCCTTCTTCTTCAGATCCTCGACCACGTACTTGTTGTGGACGATCTCGTGACGGACGTAGATCGGCGCACCGTGCATCGCGATCGCGCGCTCGACGATCTCGATCGCGCGGTCGACCCCCGCGCAGAAACCGCGCGGCTGGGCCAGCAGGATTTCGGCGTCGGTGGCGACGGCCTGTCCGGACAGCGTATCGGTGGTGCTCATGATTACAGGATTCCGATGATTTTCACTTCGAACGTGAGCGCTTGGCCCGCGAGCGGATGATTGAAGTCGAACAGCGCCGAGGTTTCGCTGACTTCCTTCAGCACGCCTGCATAGCGACCGCCGTCCGGCGCGTTGAACTCGATCAGCTCGCCGGGCGTGAAATCGTCACCGACCATCCCGTTCTCGCGCAGCGTCGACAGCGTCACGCGCTGGAGCATGTCGGGATTGCGGGGACCGAACCCTTGTTCGGGCGTTAGCTGAAAAGTCGAATGGTCGCCGACCCGGAGCCCGATCAGAATCTGTTCCAGCGACGGCGCCAGTTGCCCCGCGCCGAGCAGCAGCGTGGCGGGCTTGTCGGAGAACGTGTTGACGATATCGGCGCCGTCGGCCAGTGCAAGCCGGTAATGCAGCGTGACATGGGAACCGGGCTTCACTTCGGATAGATCGATGAGACTCATGAATTACTCGTGTTCGTCAGCGCCCGAAATGGGCCGAAAGGCCCGGCGCAAAGCCAATATTGTAAGTCACCTGAGCGCGCAAGGCTGAAAGTGCGACGAGGTCGCGCGCACGCCCCGCCGCCAATGGAGTTTCGAGCATGCTGTCACCCTGCCTCGCCGTCGCGGCGACCGAATGTCGCGATACCGCCGATGTCCCGGCCGCCGCGGCCCGCCTCACGACCCCTGTCCGGCCGCGCAAGCGCCGCCCGCGCAACTGGAAACCGAACCTGCCGCGCGAGCGGTTGCTGGAACGCGGGCCGGCCGCGCTGACCGATGCGGAGCTGATCGCGCTGCTGCTCGGCACCGGCGGCGGCGGCCTCAACGTATTCGACAGCGCGAGCGCACTGCTCGCACGGTTCGGCAACTCGCTGCGCGACATGCTCGACGCGGAGCCCGACGTGTTCGCCACGCACCCCGGCATCGGCGCCGCGCGCTCGGCGCTGCTGATCGCCGTGACCGAGATCACGCGGCGCGCGTTGGCCGAACAGGCACGCGTGCGGGTGCAGATCGATTCGCCGGGCGCGGTAGAGGACTATCTGCGACTGAAGATCGGCACGCGTCCGTACGAAGTATTCGTCACGCTGTACCTGGATGCCCGCCACGGCCTCATCGACGTGGAAGAAAGCGCGCGCGGCTCGCTCACACGGATGGCCGTCTATCCACGCGAGATCGTGCGCCGCGCGCTGACGCTGAATGCCGCCGCGCTGGTCATCGCGCACAACCATCCGTCCGGCGCGGTGCAGCCGAGCGCGGAGGATCGCCGGCTCACGCGCGCCCTGCACGAAGCGCTCCAGCTCGTCGACGCGAAGCTGCTCGATCACGTCGTCGTCGGCACCGCCGATACTTTTTCGTTCGCCCGCGCCGGTTGGCTGTAGACTGTGGCCCGGCGACCCGCCCTGGGGCGCCGCAACGACGAAGCGAAATTGGGTTTGATTTTTCTGAACTTTTTCTGCTAGAATCGTCGTCTGTCTTTTTTCCAACCAGTTCTAGCCATCGAAGGGCCTTGTCTGTATGGGCTTCGGCGTTCTGAGTGCAGCCATGGATCACGTGGCGGTACGATGGAACCTTCATCGGCGATCGAACCCCGAATTTAGCGTATTAGGAGTGCTCTCATGGCACGCGTATGCCAAGTAACTGGGAAAGCGCCGATGAGCGGCAACAACGTTTCCCACGCCAACAACAAGACCAAGCGTCGCTTCCTTCCGAACCTGCAAAACCGCCGGTTCTGGGTTGAGAGCGAAAACCGCTGGGTGCGCCTGCGCGTTTCGAACGCCGGCCTGCGCCTGATCGACAAGAACGGCATCGATTCCGTGCTCGCTGACCTGCGCGCACGCGGCGAAGCCTAAGCCCAAGGAGCACAATCATGGCAAAAGGCGCCCGCGACAAGATCAAGCTGGAGTCGACCGCTGGTACGGGTCACTTCTACACGACCACGAAGAACAAGCGCAACATGCCGGAAAAGATGGCGATCAAGAAGTTCGATCCCGTCGTCCGCAAGCATGTGGAATACAAAGAAACCAAGATCAAGTAATCTCCGGTTTCTGCCAGCCTGACGGCGACCAAAAAGCCCCGCACATGCGGGGCTTTTTGTTTTGCGCGCACGCATGAGCCCGACGCGGTATGCTCTCCCCTTTCCGCGGCCACGGCCGACGGAACGCACAAGATCTAAAGCGTAACGATGGAGATGCAGCATGAAATTCGACGTGGCGATCGTCGGCAGCGGCCTGGCGGGGCTGTCGGTCGCACTCAACCTGGCCAGCACGCGACGTGTCGCGCTGATCGCGAAACGTTCGATGATGGAGGGCGCGAGCGATAACGCGCAGGGTGGCATCGCAGCCGTCCTCGATTCCGCGGACAGCATCGAGAACCATGTCGACGACACGCTGGTCGCCGGTGGCGGACTCTGCGACGAAGGCGCGACGCGCTACATCGTCGAACACGGCCGCGAAGCGATCGAATGGCTGATCTCGCAGGGCGTGCCGTTCACGAAGGACGATGCGGCCGAGCTCGGCTTCCATCTGACGCGCGAAGGCGGCCACAGTCACCGCCGGATCATTCACGCGGCCGACGCAACCGGCCATGCGGTGCTCGCGACGCTGTCCGAGCGCGCGCGCCAGCATCCGAACATCACCTTCTTCGAAAACCATCACGCGATCGACCTGATCACGTCGGACCGGCTCGGCCTGCCCGGCCGCCGCTGTCACGGCCTGTATGCGCTCGACGTCGACAACGACCGCACGATCACGATCGAGGCGCCGCACACGGTGCTCGCGACCGGCGGCGCCGGCAAGGTGTACCTGTACACGACCAACCCCGACACCGCGACCGGCGATGGCATCGCGATGGCGTGGCGTGCGGGTTGTCGCGTGTCGAACATGGAATTCATCCAGTTCCACCCGACCTGCCTGTTCCACCCGTACGCGAAGTCGTTCCTGATTTCGGAGGCGGTGCGCGGCGAAGGCGGCCTGCTGAGGCTGCCCGACGGCACGCGTTTCATGCCGGCGCACGATCCGCGCGCCGAACTCGCGCCGCGCGACATCGTCGCGCGCGCGATCGACTTCGAGATCAAGAAGCGCGGGATCGACTGCGTGTATCTCGACATCAGCCATCAGCCGGAAGCGTTCCTGCGTGAACACTTTCCGACGATCCACGCGCGCTGCCTCGAATTCGGCATCGACATCGCGAAGCAGCCGATTCCCGTGGTGCCGGCCGCGCACTATACGTGCGGCGGCGTCGTCACCGATCTCGCGGGGCGCACCGATCTCGCGGGCCTATACGCAGTCGGCGAAACGTCGTACACGGGGCTGCACGGCGCGAACCGGCTCGCAAGCAACTCGCTGCTCGAATGCCTCGTGATCGGTCGCGCGGCGGCCGAGGCGATCGAAGCGGCCGGCTACGATGCCGACACGCCGGCCACGCTGCCCGCCTGGGACGAAAGCCGCGTGTCGGATGCGGACGAGGAAGTCGTCGTCGCACACAACTGGGACGAGCTGCGCCGCCTGATGTGGAACTACGTCGGCATCGTGCGCACCGACAAGCGCCTCGAACGCGCGAAGCACCGGCTATCGCTATTGCGCGACGAAATCCATGAGTACTACGCGAACTTCCGCGTGACGCGCGACCTGCTCGAGCTGCGCAATCTCGTCGACGTCGCGACGCTGATCGTGAAGAGCGCATATTCGCGCCGAGAAAGCCGTGGGCTGCACTACAGCCGCGACTGGCCGCATACGCTGCCGAAAGCGCTGCCGAGCGTGCTCACGCCGCGCGCGCGACGCTGAACGGGCGCATCTTTTCTCGGGCTGTTGCACCCGAAAAAAAGCCGCTGGCGTATCGCGCCAGCGGCTTTTTTTCGTCAGACAGCATGACTTGCGATCAGTTGACGATCCGCATCGAATAGTCGGTCGCGCGCACGTCCTTCGTCAGCGCGCCGATCGAGATGCGGTCGACGCCCGTCTCCGCGAACGCGCGCACCGTATCGAAATTGACGCCGCCCGATACTTCGAGCACGGCCTTGCCGGCCGCCACCCGCACCGCTTCGCGCATCATGTCGAGCGTGAAGTTGTCGATCAGCACCGACTGCGCGCCGTGCGCGAGCGCCGTGTCGAGTTGCGCAAGCGTCTCGACTTCGACCTGCACGGGCACGCCCGAATCGAGCGCGAACGCCGCGTCGAGCGCCTCGCCGACGCCGCCGGCTGCCGCGATGTGGTTTTCCTTGATCAGGATGCCGTCGTACAGCGCGAGACGCTGGTTCTCGCCACCGCCGACCCGCACCGCGTACTTCTGCGCGAGCCGCAGGCCCGGCAGCGTCTTGCGCGTATCGAGAATCTTCGCGCGCGTCCCTTCGACACGGTCGACGTAACGGCGCGTCGCGCTCGCCACGCCCGACAGCAGTTGCAGGAAGTTCAGCCCGTTGCGCTCGGCCGTCAGCAATGCGCGCGCCGGCCCTTCGAGTTCGCAGACGGTCGAATCCGGCGACATCCGGTCGCCTTCGCGATAGCGCCACTGCACGACGATCGACGGGTCGATCCGTGCGATGACGGCCTCGAACCACGGCACGCCGCACAACACCGCTTCTTCGCGCACGATGATGCGCGCATGGCGACGCTCGCCGGCCGGCACGAGCCGCCCGGTCTGGTCGCCGGTGCCGACGTCTTCCGCAATCGCGTCAGCGACGTTGCGTGCGATCGCTTCGTCGAATGCCGCGCCGTATTGCGCACGAACGCTGTCGAACAACGGGGACACTGCTGTGGTCATGCCGCCCCCACGTTCGCAAACAGTTGCTGGTCGCGCTGCAGATCGCCGCTCGCCTGCACGCGTTTCTTGTGTGCGGCTGCGAAATCGAGCATCCGGTCGATCGGCAGACGCGCGCGTTCGCCGATCGCGGGATCGACGAAGATCTCGTTGTGACCGCGCTCGAGCACGTCGGCGAGATTCGCGAGGCCGTTCATCGCCATCCACGGGCAATGCGCGCAGCTCTTGCAGGTCGCGCTGTTGCCGGCCGTCGGCGCGGCAACGAAGGTCTTGCCGGGCGCCGCGAGCTGCATCTTGTGCAGGATGCCGAGGTCCGTCGCGACGATGAAGTGCTTCGCGTCGAACTTCACGGCCGCGTCGATCAGCTGCGTCGTCGAGCCGACGACGTCCGCCTGCGCGACGACGTTTTCCGGCGATTCGGGGTGAACCAGCACCTTCGCATCCGGATATTCGGCGCGCAACAGGTCGAGCTCGATGCCCTTGAATTCGTCGTGCACGAGGCACGAACCCTGCCACAGCAGCATGTCCGCGCCGGTTTTCTTCTGGATGTAGCTGCCGAGATGGCGATCGGGTGCCCAGATGATCTTCTCGCCGCGCGCATGCAGGTCGGCGACGATCTCGAGACCGATCGACGACGTGACCATCCAGTCGGCGCGCGCCTTCACCGCGGCGCTGGTGTTCGCGTAGACGACGACGGTGCGGTCGGGATGTGCATCGCAGAACGCGGAGAATTCGTCGACCGGGCAACCGAGGTCGAGCGAGCAGGTCGCATCGAGATCGGGCATCAGCACGCGCTTGCCCGGGCTCAGGATCTTCGAGGTTTCGCCCATGAAGCGCACGCCGGCGACGACGAGCGTTTGCGCCTCGTGATCGCGGCCGAAGCGGGCCATTTCGAGCGAATCGGCGACACAGCCGCCGGTTTCGTCGGCCAGTTCCTGCAATTCGGCATCGACGTAGTAATGGGCGACCAGCACGGCTTTTTCACGCACGAGCAGCGCCTTGATGCGCGCCTTCAGTGCGGCGCGTTCTTCAGCGGACGGTGCATCGGGCACCTTGGCCCATGCTTGCCCGACGCCACAGACGGTCCCTGCCGAGACCGGCCGGTCGTACTCGACGGATTTGATCGTCGATTGCATCTCCATATCTCCTGTCGATCGGAGTTGGCGCTTTGGCGCCTACTCCGGTCCCATGCTTCGCGGTCGAACCGAGTTGCGCTGAGCGCTCCCTTCGGCCCTATCCCCTACGCTCGCCTCCGGGGCGCCACGTCGGCGCAGCCCCAAGCCTCATACGAATTCCGGCACGTCCGGTCGTCCTGTGAAAACCGGCCGCCCAAAAGAAAAAACCCCGCCAACGCGGGGTTTCGACGTCCTGAGATTCTAATCTATTTCGAATCAGGCGTAGCGACGCAGGCGCGTTGCAAATTCCTGCAACGACTTGATCCCGCTTTGTTCCGCGCGATGGCACCAATCCTGCAATTGCGCGAGCAGCTGTTCGCGCGACGCGGTCGAGCGATCCCAGATCGCGGCCAGATCCTGACGCAGCTGGAAGTACGTATGCAGCTTCTGGCTGTTCGCGAAAATCTCCGGCAGCAGCTTCTTCTGCGGCTCGTCGAGGCCGTCGGCGTCCTTGTGGAACCACTTGCGTGCGCCGCGCATCAGCTGGTACTTCTCGCTCGAACCGAGTTCCTTCAGGTGCGCGAGCTCCTGACGGTACGCACGCTTCACGGCTTTGCCGTAGCGCGCCATCACTTCGTAGCGGTTCGACAGCACGGCCTGCAGCGTTTCCTGGTCGAGCACCGTCTTCGGCTTGTTCAGGCGCGGCGTCGGCGCGACCTTCTTCACCTTCGCGAGGCCGAAAGCCGACATGATGCGGATGTACATCCAGCCGATGTCGAACTCGTACCACTTGTTCGACAGCTTCGCCGACGTCGCGAACGTGTGGTGGTTGTTGTGCAGTTCTTCGCCGCCGATCACGATGCCCCACGGGAACAGGTTCGTGCTCGCATCGGCCGAGTTGAAGTTGCGGTAGCCCCAGAAGTGACCGAAGCCGTTGACAACGCCAGCCGCCCAGAACGGAATCCAGACCATCTGCACGGCCCACACGGTCAGGCCGAGCACGCCGAACAGCGCGACGTCGATCACCATCATCATGCTGATGCCGAGAATCGGATACTTCGAGTAGAGATTGCGTTCGAGCCAGTCGTTCGGCGTGCCGTGACCAAACTTGCGCATCGTCTCTTCGTTCTTCGCTTCCGCGCGATACAGCTCCGCGCCTTCGAGGAACACCTTCCAGATGCCGCGCGTCTGCGGGCTGTGCGGGTCTTCCTCGGTCTCGCACTTCGCATGGTGCTTGCGGTGAATCGCGGCCCACTGACCCGTCAGCATGCCGGTCGTCATCCACAGCCACAGGCGGAAGAAGTGGCTCGCGATCGGATGCAGTTCCAGCGCGCGGTGCGCCTGGCAACGGTGCAGATACACCGTCACGCCGATGATCGTCACGTGCGTGACGGCCAGCGCGAACAGCGCGACCTGCCACCACGAAAAATGCAGGAGCCCGTGGGAAAGAAAATCGAGCAGGGAATTCAACAAGGCAGTTACCTGTGATGAGAGCGACGCCAGCTCGCGCAGGCGTCAGAAAAATGAAAGCATACCGCGTGTAGACTCGAATTTTACTTCAACCGTTCCAAGTCTTTGTAAAAAATGAATATTTTCTTGTTATGAAGCAACGCGGACAGTCCATCGACGGACCCGGAAGGCCTCGCGATCCGGTTCTGGCCGCCTGACGGGCCCGATTTCGGCCCGATTCGGCCCGCTCACGCCGGTGCGGCGCGCCTAAGCAGCCGACGCCTGTCCGTCGGCTGCGCCACCGTCGGCCACGGGCACGCCCCCGGCCGCCACGCCGGTCGCGGCAAACCCGTCCGGCAGGCCGACCACGCGCACTTCGCGCTGCGGGAACGGAATCGAGATCCCGTGTTCGCCGAACAACCGCCAGATGTTGCGGTTCACGCTCGAACGCACGCCCGACGTGCCCTTCGCCGCATCCTCGATCCAGAAGCCGAGCTCCAGGTCGATCCCGTCCGCGCCGAAGCTGACCAGGTACGGCGTCGGCGCCGGCTCGGCGAGCACGCGCGGCACGCCCTGCGCAGCCTCCGCGAGCACCGACAGCGCGTGCTCGACGTCGCTCGTATAGGCGACCTGCACGGCAACCTTCGCGTAACCGCGTGTCAGGTACGACGACTGGTTCTGCACGACGTCGGTGATCAGCTTCTCGTTCGGGATCAGCGTCTCGTTGCCGTCGAGGCCGCGCACGACCGTGTAGCGCGTGCGGATCTGCGTGACGATGCCCTGCAGCCCGCCGACGCTGATGGCGTCGCCGAGCCGCAGCGAGCGGTCGAGCAGGATGATGAAGCCCGATACGTAGTTGCTCGCGATCTTCTGCAGCCCGAAGCCGAGGCCGACGCCGAGCGCACCGCCGAACACGCCGAGCACCGTCACGTCGATGCCGACGAGCGACAGCCCGATCAGGATCGCCGCGAACACCAGCAGCGCGCGGCCGACCCGCGACAGCACGACCTTCAGGTTCGCATCCAGCGTGCTCGAGCGCGCGAGGCGCTCCTCGAGCACCGAGCCGAGCCACATGGCGACCATCAGCGTCACGCACACCCACAGCGCGCCGGAAATCACCGACAGCAGCGTGAGGTGCGCATTCGCGACGCGAAACTGCACGCTGTCGAGCCAAGCGATCACGTCGGACTGGATCCCGAGCACGGTGAACACCATCGCCGCCCACACGATCACCGACACGATCTTCTCGACGACCGACAACCACGCATGCGTGTGGCCGTCGCGCGCGAACACGCGCCGCGCGAAGAAGAACAGCACGTAGATGAACCCGATGCCGAACAGCGGCACGAGCGCGAGCGACAGCAGCGACGTCGACATGAACGGGTCGAACGCGAGCTGGGCCGCCAGCACGAACAGCCCGCCGAACAGCGGGAACAGCGCGCGCTTCAGGCTCTGCGCGCCGGCGCCGGGCACGCGGCCGGCAGCCCGCCGGCGCGCGTCGATGCGGCCGTGCACGAAGCGCGCGGCCACCCAGGCGAAACACAGCGCACCGACCAGGATCGCCGCCTGCCAGATCATCACCGGCTGGTTGAAGTCGCGGATGACCGACGCGAGCCGGTGCGACAGCAGACGATTCTGCATCATCCGTGCGCGCCGCCGTTACTGCGGGCGCCGTTCCAGCACCGCCGCGAAGAAGCCGTCGGTGGCGTGGCGGTGCGGCCACAGCGACAGGTAGTCGCCAGTCTCGATTTCGATGCGCTGGTCGGCCAGCACCTTCTGCGCGGGGACCAGCACGAACTCCGGATGGTCGGCCAGGAACTGCTCGACGATGGCTTCGTTCTCCGCATGGAGCACGCTGCAGGTCGCGTAGACGAGGCGGCCGCCCTTCTTCACGAGGCGCGCCGCGCTCGCGAGGATCGACGCCTGCTTCGGTGCGAGCTCGTCGATCGACGTGCGCGTCTGGCGCCACTTGAGGTCGGGATTGCGGCGCAGCGTGCCAAGGCCGCTGCACGGCGCGTCGACCAGCACGCGGTCGATCTTGCCGGCGAGCCGCTTGATCTTCGCATCGTGCTCGCTGTCGATCAGCACCGGATTCACGTTCGACAGGCCGCTGCGCGCCAGGCGCGGCTTCAGCTTCGTGAGACGCTTTTCCGACACGTCGAACGCGTACAGGCGCCCGGTCGAGCGCATCATCGCGCCGAGCGCGAGCGTCTTGCCGCCGGCGCCCGCGCAGAAATCGACGACCATCTCGCCGCGACGCGGCGCGACCAGCGAGCACAGCAGCTGGCTGCCTTCGTCCTGCACCTCGATCTGGCCTTCCTCGAACAGCTTCAGGCGCGTGAGCGCCGGCTTGCCGACGACCCGCACGCCATACGGCGCGAACGGCGTCGCGCCCGCGTCGATGCCGTTCGCGCGCAGCGCGTCGATCACCTGATCGCGCGTCGCCTTCTGCGCATTGGCCCGCAGGTCGAGCGGCGCCGGGTAGTTCAGCGCCGCGGCGAGCTGCCCGAGTTCCTCGGCATCAAAGCGGGCCGACAGCGCCTGGTAGATCCAGTCCGGCAGGTTCGTGCGCACGCGCACCGGCAGGCTCGCCGGATCGATCTTCGACACGTGCTCGAGCCATGCGGCCTCGGTGTCGGACACGAACGGCTTCAGCGCGTTGCGGCCGAGCGTCTGCATCAGGCCGAGCAGCGTGAGGCGCCGCGCGGGGCTGCCCGTGCCGCTCTCGGCGAGGTGCGAAAACTCCATCTTGCGGCGCAGCACCGCGAATACCGCCTCGGCGATCACGCCGCGCTCGGCGTGGCCGAGCTTCGGGTGCGCGCGGAAGAACCGGCTCGTCGTCGCGTCGGCCGGGCCGGCGAATTTCAGTACCTCGGCCAGCAAGGTCTCGGTCTGGCCAATCAGGAATCCGTGCAGCTTCATACGCCCTCGCTCGTTTCGGTATGCGGTTGATCCGCGAAAATCCAGCGCGCCTCTTCCGGCGCCACCACTGCCCGCCCGTTCTCGAGGCGCAGGCGCCCCTCGACGAACCAGCGCACCGCACGCGGATACAGCACGTGCTCGACCGTCAGCACGCGCTGCGCGAGCGCGGCCGCGTCGTCGCCCGCACGCACGGGCACCGCGCCCTGCGCGACGATCGCGCCGCTGTCGAGTTCGGGAATGACGAAATGCACGCTCGCGCCATGCAGCGCGACGCCGGCATCGAGCGCCTGCTGGTGCGTGTGGATGCCCTTGAAGCTCGGCAGCAGCGACGGATGGATGTTCAGCAGCCGGCCCTCGTATCGTCTGACGAAATCGGGCGTCAGGATACGCATGAAGCCGGCAAGTACGACGAGATCGGGGGCGAAACGGTCGATTTCGGCGGCGAGCGCCGCATCGAAGCTGTCGCGGCCGTCGAACGACCGATGGTCGACCACCGCGGTCGCCACCCCGTGCGACGCAGCAAAAGCCAGGCCGGCCGCATCGGGCCGGTTGGCGATCACGGCGGCAATCTCGGCTGGCCAGCGTTCCTGCGCGCACGCGCGGACGATGGCCTCCATGTTGCTGCCGCGACCGGAAATCAGGATCACGAGTTTTTTCATCCGCGAATTTTACCATTCGCCCTCGCGTTTCCCCCCTTCTCGGCCGCCGGGCCGCCCGAACGTTTATAATCTTCTGCTTTGCGGCATCCCACCGCCCATTCCCCGACGCTGCATCCGCTATCGTGAAAGTCTTCCGCGGCCTGCCCAACGCCGAAAGCCGCGCGCCTTGCGCGCTGACGATCGGCAACTTCGACGGTGTCCATCGCGGCCACCAGGCCCTGCTCGCGCGCGTGCGCGCAGCAGCGGACGCGCGCGGCCTGCCCGTGTGCGTGATGACGTTCGAGCCGCACCCGCGCGAATTCTTCAATCCGGCCGGCGCGCCACCGCGCATCGCGATGCTGCGCGACAAGCTGGAAGCGCTGCGTGATCACGGTGTCGACCGCGTCGTCGTCGAACATTTCAACCATACGTTCGCGAGCCAGTCGCCGCAGACGTTCGTCGAACGCACGCTGGTCGGCGGGCTGCACACGCGCTGGATGATGGTCGGCGACGATTTCTGCTACGGCGCGAAACGCGCGGGCACCTTCGACACGCTGAAGGCGGCCGGCGAGCAGTACGGCTTCGAGGTCGAGCAGATGGGCACGGTCGCCGGCAGCGACGGCACGCGCATCTCCAGCTCGGGCGTGCGCGCCGCGCTCGGCGCGGGCGATCTCGATGCGGCCGCGCAGGCGCTCGGTCACGGCTACGCGATCAGCGGCCACGTCGCGCACGGGCTCAAGCTCGGCCGCGACCTCGGCTTCCCGACGCTGAACCTGCCGATCGCGCACAAGCGGCCGGCGCTCGCGGGCATCTTCGTCGTGCAGGTGCACGGCCTCGGCCCCACCCCGCTGCCGGGCGTCGCGAGCCTCGGGCTGCGCCCGACCGTCGACGATTCGGGCCGCGTGCTGCTCGAAGTCCACCTGCTCGACTGGCACGGCGACGCGTACGGCAAGCTGATCCGCGTCGAATTCCTGAAGAAGCTGCGCGACGAGGCGAAGTTCGACGATCTCGAGGCGCTGTCGCGCGCGATCGCGCTGGACGTCGCGAATGCGCGTGCGTACTTCGTCGAGCGCGACCGCGCGCCGGGCAGCAGCGCAACCGGCTTCTCGACGTCGGCCACCGACCGAATTAGCTGATCCGGCTGGCGGCGCCGCGCGCCGCCGTCCTCGCGCCGCCGACCCGCGCGCATCCCCGATTCACGACGCACGAGCGTCCTCCGATTTGATAGCGATCCCATCATGAGCAACAAGAAAGCCGATTCGAAACCGCAGGCCAAGTATCCGGTCAACCTGCTCGACACGCCGTTCCCGATGCGCGGCGACCTGCCCAAGCGCGAGCCGCAGTGGGTCAAGGAATGGGAAGAGCGCGGCATCTACGAGAAGATCCGTGCGGCCAGCAAGGGCCGGCCGAAGTTCATCCTGCACGACGGCCCCCCGTATGCGAACGGTGACATCCACCTCGGTCACGCGGTCAACAAGATCCTGAAGGACATCGTCGTCAAGTCGCGCAACATGGCCGGCTTCGACGCGCCTTACGTGCCGGGTTGGGATTGCCACGGGATGCCGATCGAGATCCAGATCGAGAAGCAGTTCGGCAAGTCGCTGCCGGCGGCCGAAGTGATGAGCAAGGCGCGCGCGTACGCGACCGAGCAGATCGAAAAGCAGAAGGTCGGCTTCAAGCGCCTCGGCGTGCTCGGCGACTGGGCGAACCCGTACAAGACGATGAACTTCGTCAACGAAGCGGAAGAAATCCGCGCGCTCGGCAAGATCATCGAGAAGGGCTACGTGTATCGCGGGCTGAAGCCGGTGAACTGGTGCTTCGACTGCGGCTCGGCGCTCGCCGAGGCGGAAGTCGAGTACAAGGACCGTACCGACCCGACGATCGACGTGATGTTCGCGTTCGCGGAACCGGAAAAGACCGCGCACGCATTCGGCCTGCCGGCGCTGCCGCGCGCCGAGGGCGGCATCGTGATCTGGACCACCACGCCGTGGACGATCCCCGCCAACCAGGCGCTGAACCTCCATCCGGAAATCGTCTACGCGCTGGTCGACACCGAGCGCGGGCTGCTGATCATCGCGGAAGAGCGCGTCGAAGCCTGCATGACCGACTTCAAGCTGACCGGCCGCGTCGTCGCGACCGCGCCGGGCGTGAAGCTCGCGAACCTGCGCTTCCACCACCCGCTCGCGTCGGCCCACCCCGGCTACAAGCGCACCGCGCCCGTCTACCTCGGCGACTACGTGACGACCGACACCGGCACCGGCGTCGTGCACTCGTCGCCCGCCTACGGTATCGAAGACTTCATGTCGTGCAAGGCGCACGGGATGACCGATTCTGACTTCATCAACCCGGTGATGGGCGACGGCCGCTACATCGAATCGCTGCCGCTGTTCGGCGGCCTGTCGATCTGGGACGCGAACCCGAAGATCGTCGAAGCGCTCAACGCGGCCGGCTCGCTGCTGCGCAGCGAGAAGTACACGCACAGCTACATGCACTGCTGGCGCCACAAGACGCCGATCATCTACCGCGCGACGTCGCAATGGTTCGCCGGCATGGACGTGACGCCGCGCGACGGCGGCAAGACGCTGCGCGAAACGGCGCTCGAAGGCGTCGACGCAACCGCGTTCTACCCGTCGTGGGGCAAGCAGCGTCTGTTCAGCATGATCGCGAACCGTCCCGACTGGACGCTGTCGCGTCAGCGCCAGTGGGGCGTGCCGATGGCGTTCTTCGTGCACAAGGAAACCGGCGAGCTGCACCCGCGCACGCTGGAGCTGCTCGAGGAAATCGCGAAGCGCGTCGAGCAGTCGGGCATCGAGGCGTGGCAGTCGCTCGACCCGCGCGAGCTGATCGGCGACGACGCGAACCTGTACGAGAAGAACCGCGACACGCTCGACGTGTGGTTCGACTCGGGCACGACGCACTGGCACGTGCTGCGCGGCTCGCACAAGGATCAGCTGCAGTTCCCGGCCGACCTGTACCTCGAAGGCTCGGACCAGCACCGCGGCTGGTTCCACTCGTCGCTGCTGACCGCGTCGATGATCGACGGCCGCGCGCCGTACAAGGGCCTGCTCACGCACGGCTTCACCGTCGACGGCGAAGGCCGCAAGATGAGCAAGTCGCTCGGCAACGGCGTCGATCCGCATGAAGTCGCGAACCGTCTCGGCGCGGAAATCATCCGCCTGTGGATCGCCTCGACCGACTACTCGGGCGAGCTCGCGATCTCCGAGGAAATCCTGAAGCGCGTGACGGAAGGCTATCGCCGCATCCGCAACACGCTGCGCTTCCTGCTCGCGAACCTGTCGGACTTCGACTTCGCGCAGCATGCGGTGCCGGCGGAAGAATGGCTCGAGATCGACCGTTACGCGGTCGCATTCTCCGCGCAACTGCAGACGGAGCTGCTCGGCCACTACGAGAAGTACGAATTCCACCCGATCGTCGCGAAGCTGCAGACGTACTGCTCGGAGGATCTCGGCGGCTTCTACCTCGACGTGCTGAAGGACCGCCTCTACACGAGCGCGCCCGATTCGCGCGCGCGCCGCTCCGCGCAGACCGCGCTGTACCACCTGACGCACGGCCTGCTGCGCGTGCTCGCGCCGTTCCTGTCGTTCACCGCGGAAGAGGCGTGGAAGGTGTTCCAGCCGGCGAGCGACACCGTGTTCACGGAAACGTACTACGCGTATCCGGAAGTCGCCGGCTCGGCCGCGCTGATCGAGAAGTGGGCGCTGCTGCGCGACGTACGCGGCAACGTGACGAAGGCGCTCGAGGAAGCCCGCACCGCGAACCGCATCGGTTCGTCGCTGCAGGCCGAAGTGGCCGTGCATGCGAGCGGCGCGCGCTACGACGCGCTCACGAGCCTCGGCGATGACCTGAAGTTCGTGCTGATCACGTCGGCGGCGACGGTCGTCAAGGTCGACGACGAAGCGCAGGAAAGCATCGACGTGGCGGCTTCGAAGTACCAGAAGTGCGAACGCTGCTGGCACTACCGCGAAGACGTCGGCGCACACGCCGACCACCCGACGCTGTGCGGCCGCTGCTTCTCGAACCTGTTTGAAAACGGCGAAATCCGGAGCGCTGCTTAAACCATGGCAAAAACCGTGTCGAGACCGGCCAGCGGCGCGCTCGCGCCCTGGCTTGGCATTTCGCTGATCGTGATCCTGTTCGACCAGCTGTCGAAGATCGCGATCCAGAAAACGTTCGCGTACGGTGCGCAGCACGCACTGACGTCGTTCTTCAACCTCGTGCTGGTGTACAACCGCGGCGCCGCGTTCGGCTTCCTGTCGACCGCGGGCGGCTGGCAGCGCTGGGCGTTCACCGCGCTCGGCATCGGCGCGACGCTCGTGATCTGCTTCCTGCTGCGCCGCCACGGCCAGCAGCGACTGTTCAGCCTGTCGCTCGCGATGATCCTCGGCGGCGCACTCGGCAACGTGATCGACCGGCTCGTCTACGGCCACGTGATCGACTTTCTCGATTTCCACCTCGGTGCGTGGCACTTCCCGGCGTTCAACCTCGCCGACTCCGCGATCACGGTCGGCGCCGTGCTGCTGATCTACGACGAGTTGCGTCGCGTGCGCGGCACGCGCTGAGCGCGCATACTCCGTGTCGACGGCCGGCTTCGCGCCGGCCGTTCCGTTTGATCCTTGGAGGCCTGAGTTGGCACACGCAGAACTCGCAGGAAAGCACCTCGTTCTCGGCCTGACGGGCGGCATCGCCTGCTACAAGATCGCCGAACTCACCCGGCTGCTCGTGAAGGCAGGCGCGACCGTGCAGGTCGCGATGACGGAAGCTGCGGCCCAGTTCATCACGCCCGTCACGATGCAGGCGCTGTCCGGCCGGCCCGTGTATACGAGCCAGTGGGACGCACGCATCGACAACAACATGGCGCACATCGACCTGTCGCGCGAAGCCGACGCGATCGTGATCGCGCCCGCGTCGACCGACTTCCTCGCGAAGCTCGCGCACGGGTTCGCGGACGACCTGCTGTCGACGCTGTGCGTCGCGCGCGACTGTCCGCTGCTCGTCGTGCCCGCGATGAACCGTCAGATGTGGCAGAACCCGGCCACGCAACGCAATGCCGCGCAGTTGCGCGCCGACGGCGTGTCGGTGCTCGGCCCCGATTCGGGCGCGCAGGCGTGCGGCGAAGTCGGCGACGGCCGCATGCTCGAGCCCGAAGCGATCTATGAAGCGATCGTCGCGCACTTCGCGCCGAAGGTGCTCGCGCACCGCCGCGTGCTGATCACGGCCGGCCCGACGTTCGAGCCGCTCGATCCGGTGCGCGGCCTGACCAACCGCTCGAGCGGCAAGATGGGCTTCGCACTCGCGCGTGCCGCGCAACAGGCCGGCGCCGACGTCCACCTCGTCGCCGGGCCGGTCGCGCTCGACACGCCGTGGGGCGTCTACCGCCAGGACGTGCAGACCGCGCAGCAGATGTACGACGCCGTCATGCATGCGGTGAACGATGCCGACATCTTCATCGCGGTGGCCGCGGTCGCCGACTGGCGCGTCACCCAGCCCGCCGAGCACAAGATGAAGAAGACGGCCGACCGCAAGATGCCCGAGCTCACGTTCGTCGAGAACCCCGACATCCTCGCGTCGGTCGCGGCGCTGTCCGATCCGCCGTTCTGCGTCGGCTTCGCGGCCGAAAGCGGCGACCTCGACGTGCACGGCGACGAGAAGCGCAAGCGCAAGAACGTGCCGCTGCTGGTGGGCAACCTCGGCCCGCTGACGTTCGGCCGCGACGACAACGAAGTCGTGCTGTTCGAAGCGGGCGGCCTCACGCGCCTGCCGCGCGCGCCGAAGGACGAACTCGCGCACACGCTCGTGGCCGAAATCGCGAAACGGCTGCCCGACAACCGCCTGATCTGATCCCTTGCGCGGCGGCACACGCCGCCGCGCCCTTCCCGACCGATTCGACGACCGCATGAAACTCGACCTGAAGATTCTCGACGCGCGCATGCGCGACTACCTGCCCGCCTACGCCACCACCGGCAGCGCAGGACTCGACCTGCGTGCATGCCTCGACGCACCCGTCACGCTGAAGCCGGGCGAAACCACGCTGGTGCCGACCGGCCTCGCGATCCATCTCGCGGATCCCGGCTATGCGGCGCTGATCCTGCCGCGCTCGGGCCTCGGCCACAAGCACGGGATCGTGCTCGGCAACCTCGTCGGCCTGATCGATTCCGACTACCAGGGCCAGCTGATGATCTCGACGTGGAACCGCGGCCAGACCGAGTTCGTGCTGAACCCGTTCGAACGGCTCGCGCAGCTCGTGATCGTGCCGGTCGTGCAAGCCCAGTTCAACATCGTCGACGACTTCGACCAGAGCGATCGCGGCGAAGGCGGCTTCGGCAGCACCGGCCGTCACTGAACCGCCATCGCAACGAAAAAAGGGGCCGCGCGGCCCCTTTTTTCGTTTGCCCTCACCGGTCTGCCGTCTGCGCGATCCGGGCGGGCACGAGTTCGCGCCGCCGCGCCTGTGCGAGGCTCGCATAGATCACCATCGCGACCAGCACGCCGAGCAGCACTGCCGACGAGCCGACCGTGCCGAGCGCGAGTCCGCCCTTCGCGACGGGCTTCGTCAGCAGGTCGCCGACCGTTGCCCCGAGCGTCGTCGCGCAGATCTTCATGATCCAGAACGCGAGCCTGCGGCGTTGGAGGCACGCGTCAGCGCGCGTGCCGGTGCCGGTAGTGCAGCGCGTATGCGAGCGTCAGCAGCACGACGAACACGACGCCGACCACCATCGTCATCCGGAATTCGCGCGTGAACGCGGTCGTGAACAGGATCGCCGCGACGAGACCCGCGCCGAGCAGGCTGCCGAACGGGTGCCCCCACATCCGGAACGCGAGCGCCGGGCCGCGGTACTGCGCGCGAAAGCGCAGATGCGTGACGAAGATCATCAGCCACGTGAACAGCGCGCCGAACATCGCGATCGCCATCATCACGGTGAACGCGGTGTCCGGCGACAGCGCGACGAGCACCGCCGCGACCGCGACGCCACTCGTCGAGATCCACAGCGCCGCACGCGGCACGCCGTTCGTGCCGAGCCGGCCGAACACCGCCGGCGCGAGCTGCGCGCGCGACAGGCTGAACATCATCCGCGTCGTCACGTAGAGCTGGCTGTTCATCGCCGACAGCGCCGCGATCAGCAGCACGAAGTTGATCACGCCGGCCGCATACGGCACGTGCGTCGCGGCCATCACCTTCACGAACGGGCTTTCGTCGGTGCCGGCCTGCGTCCACGGCACGATCGCGAGCATCAGCGCCAGCGTCATCAGGTAGAACAGCACGAGCCGGAACACCGTCGAGCGGAACGCCCGGGTGACCGCGTGCTGCGGATCGCGCGCCTCGCCGGCCGCGATCGCGACGGCCTCGATGCTCATGTAGCTGAAGATCGCGACGATCACCGCGACCCACGTTCCCCACGGCCCCTTCGGCATGAAGCCGCCGTGCGCGGTGTAGTTCGCGAAGCCGATGCCCGACGCGGCAGGCGCCGACCACACGAGATATGCGCCGAGCACGATGAACACGATGATCGCCGCGATCTTCAGCAGCGAGAACGCGTACTCGACCGACCCGTACAGCGTGACGCTCGCGAGGTTGACCGCGATCAGCAGCGCGGAGGAACCGATCACCCAGTACCAGCCGGGCACGGCCGGAAACCAGTACTTCATGAACACCGCGATCGCGCTGATTTCGGTGCCGATCGCGAACACGACCGCGAACCAGTACGCGTAGCGCACGAGAAAACCCGCGAGCGGGCCGACGTAGTGCTCGGCATACGCGCCGAACGAGCCGGCCGTCGGATGCGCGACCGTCATTTCCGCGAGCGCGCCCATCAGCAGCAGCGCGATCAGCGCGCCGATCGCATACGAAACGAGCACGCTCGGGCCGGCGAGCCCGATCGCGAAGCCGCTGCCGAGGAACAACCCCGTGCCGATCGCGCCGCCGATCGCGATCATCGCCATCTGCCCGGACGTCAGCGCATGGCGCAACCCTTGTTCGCGCGCGACGATGTTGTCGAACGACCGTTGTTGTTGTGTCACTGCGTTACCACTCCCCTGCACCGCCGCGGCGCCGTCGGCGCCAGATAAAACGAAACGGCGCGGAGAACTTCCCGCGCCGTTCGCATGAACAACGAATTATCGCTTACTCGACTTCGACCGTCTCTTCGTTCGGCTTGTGCGGCGGATTCGCCAGCTTGTCGAACGACAACTGCACCTTGTCGCTTTCGTCGACATCGACCGTCACGTGGCCGCCGTTGACGAGCTTGCCGAACAGCAGCTCGTCGGCCAGCGCGCGCCGGATCGTGTCCTGGATCAGCCGCTGCATCGGCCGCGCGCCCATCAGCGGGTCGAAGCCGTGCTTCGCGAGATGCTTGCGCAACGCGTCGGTAAAGAGCGCGTCGACCTTCTTCTCGTGCAGCTGTTCCTCGAGCTGAATCAGGAACTTGTCGACCACGCGCATGATGATTTCCTCATCGAGCGAGCGGAAGCTGATGATCGAATCCAGGCGGTTGCGGAACTCCGGCGTGAACAGACGCTTGATGTCGGTCATCTCGTCGCCCGTTTCGCGGCGCGTCGTGAAACCGATGGTTGCCTTCTGCATCGACTCGGCGCCCGCGTTCGTCGTCATGATGATGATGACGTTGCGGAAATCCGCCTTGCGACCGTTGTTGTCCGTCAGCGTGCCGTGGTCCATCACCTGCAGCAGCACGTTGTAGATATCCGGATGCGCCTTCTCGATTTCGTCGAGCAACAGCACGCAATGCGGCTTCTTCGTGACGGCTTCGGTCAGCAGGCCACCCTGGTCGAACCCGACATAGCCCGGCGGCGCGCCGATCAGCCGGCTCACCGCATGACGCTCCATGTATTCCGACATGTCGAAGCGGATCAGCTCGATGCCGAGCGTGAACGCGAGCTGGCGCGCCACTTCGGTCTTGCCGACGCCCGTCGGGCCGGAGAACAGGAACGCGCCGATCGGCTTGTCCATCTTGCCGAGGCCCGCGCGCGCCATCTTGATCGAGGCGGCCAGCGCGTCGATCGCCGGATCCTGGCCGAACACGACGCTCTTCAGGTCGCGATCGAGCGTCTGCAGCTTGCTGCGATCGTCCTGCGACACACTCTGCGCCGGCACGCGCGCGATCTTCGAGATGATTTCCTCGATCTCGCTCTTGCCGATCGTCTTCTTCTGCTTCGACTTCGGCAGGATGCGCTGTGCGGCGCCCGCTTCGTCGATCACGTCGATCGCCTTGTCCGGCAGGTGACGGTCGGTGATGAAGCGTGCCGACAGCTCGGCCGCGGCCGACAGTGCGCCCGACGAATACTTGACGCCGTGGTGCTCCTCGAAGCGCGACTTCAGCCCGCGCAGGATCGCAACCGTCTGCTCGACGGTCGGCTCCGTCACGTCGACCTTCTGGAAACGCCGCGACAGCGCCGCGTCCTTCTCGAAGATGCCGCGATATTCGGTGAAGGTGGTCGCGCCGATGCACTTGAGCGTGCCCGACGACAGCGCCGGCTTCAGCAGGTTCGACGCGTCGAGCGTGCCGCCCGAGGCGGCGCCCGCGCCGATCAGCGTATGGATCTCGTCGATGAACAGGATCGCGTGCGGACGCTCCTTCAGCTCCTTCAGCACCGTCTTCAGACGTTGCTCGAAGTCGCCGCGATACTTGGTGCCCGCGAGCAGCGCGCCCATGTCGAGCGAATACACCTGCGCATTCGCGAGGATGTCCGGCACTTCGCCGCGCGTGATGCGATAGGCGAGCCCTTCCGCGATCGCGGTCTTGCCGACACCGGCTTCGCCGACCAGCAGCGGATTGTTCTTGCGGCGACGGCACAGCACCTGCACGACGCGCTCGACCTCCGGCTCGCGCCCGATCAGCGGATCGATGCGGCCGTCCTTCGCCATCTGGTTCAGGTTCTGCGTGAACTGCGCGAGCGGCGTTTCCTTCTGCGCATTCGCGTCTTCGCTTTCCGCGCTCGCCTCGGTCGACTTCGCGGCTTCGCCGCCGTTCGTCTTCGCAATGCCGTGCGAAATGAAGTTCACGACGTCCAGGCGCGTCACGCCCTGCTGCTGCAGGTAGTAGACGGCATGCGAATCCTTCTCGCCGAAGATCGCCACCAGCACGTTCGCGCCGGTCACTTCCTTCTTGCCGTTCGACGTCGACTGGACGTGCATGATCGCGCGCTGGATCACGCGCTGGAAACCGAGCGTCGGCTGGGTATCGACATCGTCGGTGCCCGGGACGGTCGGTGTGTTGTCGTGGATGAAATTGCGCAGGTTCTGACGCAGGTCCTCGATGTTTGCCGCGCACGCGCGCAACACCTCGGCTGCCGTCGGATTATCCAGCAGGGCCAGCAGCAGATGCTCGACCGTAATGAACTCATGGCGCGCCTGGCGTGCTTCCATGAACGCCATGTGCAGGCTGACTTCCAATTCCTGGGCAATCATGCTTCCTCCATCACGCACTGCAGCGGATGCCCGGCCTGCCGCGCATGGGTAACGACTTGCTCAACCTTGGTCGACGCGATGTCCCGCGTATAGACCCCACATACCCCTCGCCCTTCGCGATGGACCTTCAGCATGATCTGCGTGGCCGTCTCGCGATCCTTCTTGAAATACTCCTGTACGACCATCACGACGAACTCCATCGGTGTGAAGTCGTCGTTCAGCAGCACCACCTTGTACATCGAAGGCGGCTTGAGCTTCTGCTGCTTGCGTTCCAGGACGGTGCTGTCCTGCTTGTCCGGGATAATCGCCATACACCCATTCTAAACAACTCGGACAGGCCCGCAATCCTGCCATTACCCGACCGACCGGCCGGCGCCCTCCCTGGTTCCCGACGACACGCGATCGTCTTCGTGCCATACGAAAGCCGGCTGCGGTGCCGGCTTTCACGCATGGCGCGGAACACGAACCGTCAGGGGGGAGACCGCACCGGACCTTCGCATCCGCGTCCAGTATCCCACAAGCCGGGACGACTCGATCGCGTGTCACTCGAGCCTGGTATATGAGCCGATTATGCGACTTTTCAAGTCCGCGCGCTTGGCGGCATGCTGCAAAGCAAAGCCGGAAAAACCCTGAAAATGGGTTCTTTACAACGGCCCTCTAACCGTCTAAAAATTCCTCTTGACACTCAAATAAAGAGCGCCAACAATCAAGCTGGCACTTTTTTCAATTCGCCAGTTAGTGAAATGAAAGAGGCCGATGGTGAGCTTGTGAGGGGGAAACGGCCGCATTTGCCGGTCGTTTAGCTTTTCGAGCGTGCTCGTGGTAAGTAGCAGCGACTGTATGACAGGGGAAGTAGGAAAATGGCAACTGGTATCGTTAAGTGGTTCAACGACGCGAAGGGCTTCGGTTTCATCACTCCCGACGAGGGCGGTGAGGATCTGTTTGCGCACTTCTCGGCTATCACCATGAATGGCTTCAAGACGCTGAAGGAAGGCCAGAAGGTGAGCTTTGACGTCGTTCAAGGACCGAAAGGCAAGCAAGCGTCGAACATCCAGGCCGCATAAGGCATCGGATATCGGACGAAGAAACCCGGCATTGCGCCGGGTTTCTTTTTTTTCAGGCCGGCCACTCGTTAATTCGATTGGCCGGCCTTTTCGTTCAATCCCGATAATTGAACACATATTGTCTTGTTGCACGCGCAGATCGAATGCGTGTCATTCGCGTGAAACATATTCGACGTCTCGTTACACGACCTTCAGCGTGCCCATCATGCCGAGATCCTCGTGTTCGAGAATGTGGCAGTGAAACATGCGCTCGCCAGGCATGTCTTGCGACACGTGTATCGTCACGGTTTCGCCGCTGCGCACGTTCACGGTATCGCGCCACGCACGGAACGGTTCGCTCGTGCGCGCACCATCCGATGCACGCTCGATCACCTGGAATTGCGTGCCATGCAAATGGAACGGGTGGTCCATGTCGGTCGCATTGCGGATGTCCCAGCGCTCGATGTCGCCGCGGCGGCTCGTCAGCGTCGCTCGGTGCGGCGCGTAGGTCGCGCCGTTGATCATGAAGCGCATGCCCGCCGGGCGGCCGTGCGCCGGACCGTTCATCATCGCGTCCATGTCCATCGCCTCGCCGAACTCGACCATCTTGCGCGCGACCGGCTCGCCCAGTGCCGGCACCGCGCGCAGCGTCGCGGGCAGTGCACGGGCGGCCGCCGGCGCGAATGTGACGTCGGCGAGTGCCAGCGCCGGATCGGGCGGCAGGCTGCCGTGGCCGTCGTCGTGCGACATCGCCATCTTGTGGCGGTCGTATTCGGCCGCCTGCAGCACCGAGCGTGACGCACGGTCGCCCGCGCGCACCAGCAGTTCGGCGCGCTCGCCGGGCGCGAGCAGCAGCGACGTGACCTGGCGCGGCGCATCGAACAGCCCGCCGTCGGTGCCCGCATGCTCGAAGGTGCGGCCGTCGTCGAATGCGACGCGCAGATAACGCGCGCTGCAGGCATTCCACACGCGCCAGCGCTCGTCGCCCGCCACGTCGATCCGCGGCCGGCGCACGCCGTTGATCAGCACGAACTGGCCTTCGCGGCCGTTCATCCAGTCCATCATGTCGTTCGGCGGGATCGTGCCGTCACGGGCGAGCTTCAAGTCGGACACGAACAGGTTGCGCTCGGGCCAGCCGGCGAGCGGATCGTCGGCAGCGCGCACGACGAACGGGCCGGCCAGCCCGCGGAACACCTGCTCGGCCGTCATCATGTGCGGATGCGGGTGATACCAGTAAGTGCCGGCGCTGCCCTTCGGCAGCGTGAAGCGGTACACGCGCGACGCGCCCGGCGCCACGGGATCGGACGGATTGCCGTCCTGGTCGGGCGGCACGGGTAGCCCGTGCCAGTGGATCGTCGACGGCTGCGGCAGCTTGTTCACGAAACGGATTTCGACGGTGTCGCCCTCGCGCACGTCGATCAGCGGGCCGACGACCGGCCCTTGCGTGCCCGTGCCGAACTGCCAGAACGTCGTCGGACGCGTGCCGTGCAGCAGCGGACGCGCGACCGGCTGCGCGACCAGCGTCGCGCGGAACGTGCCGGCTTCGCGGCTTTCGTTCGCGAGCGTGCGCAACGATGCGAGCGGCGCGCCGGCAGGCAGCGCGTCGGGCGCCGCGAGCGCGGCCGGCGCCGGCTTGCCGTGCTGCGTGTGGCCGGCCATCCCCGACATGCCCGACATCCCGGGCATGTCGTCCATCTGATCCATGCCGGCCATACCCGCGTGGCCGGCATGCTGCGCCCACGCGGTGCGCGTGAACAGCGATGCGGCCGCGATGCCGATGGCGTGCGACAGGAAGGTTCTCCGTATCATCAATCGTTCCTCGTTATTCATTATTGGTGCTGCGTCGCGCGGCCGCCGCAACGCGAAGCCTGATGCCCGCGTCATCATAACCGCAGCCCCTGAACGAAACACCGCGACACCGGACGAGCGGCGATACGCCGCAGCACGCAGGCTCGCCGGACGAATCGGCGGCGGTCGCGCGACACCGTCGAGCGCGTGTGCGCGTCGCTATTTGCACGCGCTGTATTGACGTGTGCCAAGCTCGTCAGTCGCCGCCACCGCCCTCCTTTCCAATCCCTTACGCAGGCCGGTCCGCGCCCGTCTCCCGACCCGCGATCGGCCCGCCGCATTCGGCCGATTCGCGAATCCGTCGATTTTTCACGATGTGGAACAAGTCACTGCCTTATAAAAATTCGTGGTGCGAGGCACAAATTCGCTGTTTCGCGATGCCAAAAACCGTTCCGCAATACAAAATACACAAAATAAATTGCTGTTTTTAAACGAAATTTTTTGTTTCGAGAAAGCGTTCTACGCGCACCATCGGATGCGGTCGCGGACGTAGACTTTGTTCCATGCACTGACGCTTCGCCACGACGTTCGATACGGAACCCGGCGCAAGCAGCCAGTCGGGCCACAGCCGGATGAGCCGGCGGGCGGCACAACAGAATCGCTTGTGATCAGAAAGGGAGAACGGAAATGAAGGGATTTCGCTTTGGTTCAGCGCTCGGGTCGTTCTACATCCTGCCGGGTAACGGCGGCTGGGAAGCGACGTTCGGCAACGCCCTGCTCGGCGCGTTCTCGTGCCCGGAAGTGGCGGCCGACCACATCTCTCGCGGCGACTGCGAACAGCCGTCCGAACTGGACACGGCCACGCTGGAAGTGCCGCACGAAATCGCCGAATGGGAAATCGTTCACGTCTGAATGACACGCCTGCAACAAAAAACGCCCCGGGCGACCGGGGCGTTTTCATGTTCGGCGCGACGGCGAGCCGCGAGGCCCGCCGTGTCGGCTGTCGCCGTTGCCGTGGCGCGCGCGGTGGCGCGGCCGGCGTCAGGCGACTGCGTCGACGATGCCGTTCAGCGTTGCGCTCGGGCGCATCGCCTGGCTCGTCAGCTCGACGTTCGGACGGTAGTAGCCGCCGATCGCCTGGGCCGTGCCCTGCGCGGCCGACAGTTCTTCCAGAATGCGCGCTTCGTTGTCGGACAGCGACTTCGCGACGCCTTCGAACTGTGCCTTCAGCGCCGCATCTTCGGTCTGCTCGGCCAGCGCCTGCGCCCAGTACAGGCACAGGTAGAAGTGGCTGCCGCGGTTGTCGAGACCACCAACCTTGCGTGCCGGCGACTTGTTCTCGTCCAGGAACTTGCCGGTCGCCTGGTCGAGCGTCTTCGCGAGCACGAGCGCCTTCGGGTTCTGGTAAGCGTGGCCGAGGTGTTCGAGCGACGCGGCGAGCGCGAGGAATTCGCCGAGCGAATCCCAGCGCAGGAAGCCTTCTTCGACGAACTGCTGCACGTGCTTCGGTGCCGAACCGCCCGCACCCGTTTCGAACATCCCGCCGCCGGCCATCAGCGGCACGATCGACAGCATCTTCGCGCTGGTGCCGAGTTCCATGATCGGGAACAGGTCGGTCAGGTAGTCGCGCAGCACGTTACCCGTGACCGAGATCGTGTCCTTGCCCGCACGGATGCGATCGAGCGAGAAACGCGTCGCGTCGACCGGCGTCATGATGCGGATGTCGAGGCCGTTCGTGTCGTGATCCTTCAGGTAGCGTTCGACCTTCGCGATGACCTGCGCATCGTGTGCACGTGCCGGATCGAGCCAGAACACGGCCGGTGCGCCGGTCGCGCGCGCACGGTTCACCGCGAGCTTGACCCAGTCCTGCACCGGTGCGTCCTTCGTCTGGCACATGCGCCAGATGTCGCCCGACTCGACCGCGTGCTCGAGCAGCACGTTGCCCGCTTCGTCGGTGACGCGCACGACGCCGTCGGCCGGGATCAGGAACGTCTTGTCGTGCGAACCGTATTCTTCGGCCGCCTGCGCCATCAGGCCGACGTTCGGCACGCTGCCCATCGTGACCGGGTCGAACGCGCCGTGCTGCTTGCAGTCTTCGATCACGGCCTGATAGACGCCCGCGTAGCAACGGTCCGGAATCACGGCCTTCGCGTCGTACAGCTGGCCGTCCGGGCCCCACATGCCGCCCGAGTCGCGGATCATCGCCGGCATCGACGCGTCGACGATCACGTCGCTCGGCACGTGCAGGTTGGTGATGCCCTTGTCCGAGTTGACCATCGCGAGGCGCGGGCGCAGCGCGTATTCGGCCTTGATGTCGGCTTCGATCGCTTCGCGCGTGTCGGCCGGCAGTTCCTTCAGGCGTGCGTACAGGTCGCCGATGCCGTTGTTCGGGTTGAAGCCGGCCTGCGCCAGCACGTCCGCGTGCTTCGCGAGCGCGTCGCGGTAGAACACCGACACGAAGTGACCGAACAGGATCGGGTCCGAGACCTTCATCATGGTCGCCTTCAGGTGCACCGAGAACAGCACGTCCTGCGCCTTCGCATCGGCGATCTGCGCTTCGATGAAGCTGCGCAGCGCCTTGCGGCTCATCACCGATGCGTCGATGATTTCGCCGGCCTTCACGGCCGTCTTTTCCTTCAGCACCTTCTTCACGCCGTCGGCCGTCGTGAGTTCGATCTTCACGCTGCCTGCATCGGCGATCAGCGCCGACTTTTCGCTGCCGTAGAAGTCGCCTTCGCTCATGTGCGAGACGTGCGCCTTCGACGTCGACTTCCATGCGCCCATCTTGTGCGGGTGCTTGCGTGCGTAGTTCTTGACCGACAGCGGTGCGCGGCGGTCGGAGTTGCCTTCGCGCAGCACCGGGTTCACCGCGCTACCCTTGATCTTGTCGTAGCGAGCCTTGACCGCCTTCTCTTCGTCGGTCGACGGATCTTCCGGATACGCCGGCAGCGCAAAGCCCTGCGCCTGCAGTTCGGCGATCGCGGCCTTCAGCTGCGGCACCGATGCGCTGATGTTCGGCAGCTTGATGATGTTCGCTTCAGGCTTCAGCGTGAGCTGGCCCAGTTCGGCCAGATCGTCGGAACCCTTCTGCTCCGACGGCAGAGCGTCGGCGAACGCCGCGATGATGCGGCCGGCGAGCGAGATGTCGCGCGTTTCGACGGCAACGCCGGACGAACGCGTGAAGGCCTTGACGATCGGCAGCAGCGAATAGGTCGCGAGCGCGGGCGCTTCGTCGGTGAGGGTGTAGATGATCTTGGGCGAAGTGGACATGGTCGATGCGTTGCTACGTGAAAGTGGGGCTGGGAGCGCCGGCGGTAACCGGCGGGTAGCGACCGGGTGGGTCGCGAAAGGGGCGCGCCGGCTCAGCCGGGCGATGGTGTTGCGAGGGCCGTCATGTTCTACCTTGCAGGGCATCCGGGCCGCATCGCGGCGCCGCGGCCCGCATGCCGGACCACCCTGCCAACAAACCTGCCATCCATGAAACGCTCCGGCGCCGGCAGTCAGCGCCGGGGCGGCCGGCAATCGGCCGGCCCACCCCGGAAGGGGTCTTACATGTTCTCGATCAGCACTTCGCCGAAGCCGGAGCACGACACCTGCGTCGCGCCTTCCATCAGGCGCGCGAAGTCGTACGTGACGCGCTTCTGCAGGATGGACTTCTCCATCGCCGCGATGATCGTGTCGGCTGCTTCCGTCCAGCCGAGGTGGCGCAGCATCATTTCCGCGGACAGGATTTCGGAACCAGGGTTCACGTAATCCTTGCCCGCGTACTTCGGCGCCGTGCCGTGGGTCGCCTCGAACATCGCGACCGAATCCGACAGGTTCGCGCCCGGCGCGATCCCGATGCCGCCGACCTGCGCGGCCAGTGCGTCGGAGATGTAGTCGCCGTTCAGGTTCAGCGTCGCGATCACGTCGTATTCGGCCGGGCGCAACAGGATCTGCTGCAGGAACGCGTCGGCGATCGAATCCTTGATGACGATCTCGTTGCCCGTCCGCGGGTTCTTCACGCGCATCCACGGGCCGCCGTCGATCAGCTCGCCGCCGAATTCCTTCTGCGCGAGCGCGTAGCCGGCGTCACGGAACAGGCCTTCCGTGAACTTCATGATGTTGCCCTTGTGCACCAGCGTGACCGACTTGCGATCGTTGTCGATCGCGTACTGGATCGCCTTGCGCACGAGACGCTCGGTCCCTTCGGTCGACACGGGCTTCACGCCGATCCCCGAGGTTTCCGGGAAGCGGATCTTCTTCACGCCCATCTCGTCCTGCAGGAACTTGATGACCTTCTTCGCCTGCTCGGAACCCGCGGCCCATTCGATGCCCGCGTAGATGTCTTCCGAGTTCTCACGGAAGATCACCATGTCGATCTTTTGCGGCTCGCGCACCGGCGACGGCACGCCCTTGAAATACTGGACCGGGC
Organism: Burkholderia sp. JKS000303; assembly: GCF_002563755.1. Classification (NCBI taxonomy): domain Bacteria; kingdom Pseudomonadati; phylum Pseudomonadota; class Betaproteobacteria; order Burkholderiales; family Burkholderiaceae; genus Burkholderia; species Burkholderia sp. JKS000303. Next base: position 2,288,354 of record NZ_PDBZ01000001.1, on the reverse strand, counting down.
GCAGGCACACGTACAGGTCGAGCTCCTGGCGCAGCGCCACGTTCAGCGAACGGATCCCGCCGCCGACCGGAGTCGTGAGCGGACCCTTGATCGACACCACGTATTCTTTCAGCACCTGCAGCGTTTCGTCCGGCAGCCACACGTCCGGGCCGTACACCTTCGTCGCCTTCTCGCCCGCGAAGATCTCCATCCAGTGGATCTTGCGCTTGCCCTTGTACGCGTGCGCGACCGCCGCATCGACGACCTTGATCATGACCGGCGTGATATCGAAGCCGGTGCCGTCGCCTTCGATATAGGGAATGATCGGCTGATCGGAAACGTTGAGCGTAAAGTCCTTGTTGACGGTGATCTTGTCACCGCCCTCCGGTACCTTGATGTGCTGATACGGCATGATCGACTCCAGTGACGTGGCTGAGCAGGTGATGCTGGTCGAAACTGCGCACGCGGCGAGGCGGCCTTGCCACCCCGTGACGGCAACAGCGAGCCGCTATTCTAGCGCCCCAACCGGGGGCGGCGGCACGAAGCGCGGCGCTGCGTATCAAGTCTCCCCTTATGTCTTATATAAGACAGAGGACTTGCCGTTCCGTATTATGCATTAAGATTCCGCTATTTGCCATAGACCGCCCGCCCCGCTTCCCCTTGCGGCACGCCGGGCTCGCCGCCTCGCCATGACCCTGATCGCCCTCAACAAGCCGTTCGGCACGATTTGCCAGTTTTCCGCGCACGAGACGCGGCCGTCGCTCGGCGACTGGGTAAAAACGCCCGGCGTCTACCCCGCCGGCCGGCTCGATGCCGACAGCGAGGGCCTGCTGCTGCTCACCGACGACGGCGCGCTGCAGGCACGCATCGCGGAGCCGCGCCACAAGCTGGTCAAGCGCTACTGGGCGCAGGTGGACGGCGCGCCGGGTGCGGACGACCTGAAGGCGCTGGCGCGCGGCGTCGACCTGGGCGACTACGTGACGCGCCCGTGCCGCGCCGAATTCATCGAGCCGCCCGACGCGCTGTGGCCGCGCAACCCGCCGATCCGCTACCGCGCCGCCATTCCGACCACATGGATCGAGCTCGCGATCACCGAAGGCAAGAATCGGCAGGTGCGCCGGATGACGGCCGCGATCGGCTTCCCGACCTTGCGTCTCGTGCGCGTCGGCATCGGCGCACTCGACATATTCGCGCTCGGCATTGCACCGGGCGAAACAATGACCCTGCCGCCACGGGCCCCGTGGGACGGTTTCGCGCACGGCGCATGACCGCGCCGACAACTTTCGATTCTTTTCGTCATCTTTTTCGTCAACCGACGGCGAAGATCGCGCGTTAAACCACGCAGATGCCACCCTTAGCTATCCGGCATTGGCAGCCGAACAGGTATTTGCGTGTTTGCGTCACGAAAGCGACGCTTTCTTCGAATACGATTCGGCGCCCGCAGCGCAATGAGAAATTTCTCGAAGCGTCTGTCAACCGAAAGGTGGATGGCACCGTTAGACGACATGACTCCATATTGCCGGGTCATTTGGTTAATTAACTAAAGCTGAGGAACACAACATGAACAAACTGATCGCCGCTCTGGTCGCTGGCCTCTTCGCAACGGCTGCTTTCGCACAAGCATCGGCTCCGGAAGCTGCTCCGGCTGCTGCTGAAGCTGCTTCGGCACCGGCAAAGCACGCTGCCAAGAAGCACGCACACAAGAAGGCACACCACAAGGCAGCAAAGAAGGCAGCAGCAAGCGAAGCAGCAGCTCCGGCAGCTGCATCGAACTAAGCAAGCTGGCTGTAATAACGCAGTCAAGAACACGCAGTCTTGCCGTTCTTACGGCGTTGAAAGGCAGATCACCGCAAGGCGATCTGCCTTTTTCTTTTTTGTGCCCGCCTGCGCGCTTCGCGTACCATGCGGGTCTCGTTTTCCCGATAGGAGCCCTGCTGTGCGATTCTCCCTGCGCTCGTCGCTCGGCCGCCTTGCGCGCGCCGCCGTGTTTCCCGCCGCGCTCGCCGTGCTCGCACTCGGCATGCAGACCGCCAGCGCGCAAATGCCGCCCGGCGCCAAGCAGCCGAGCGAATTCCCGCGCGTGAAGCTGCGCGCCGGCATGTACGTGATCGACGCGGCCGTCGCCGCGAACGACCCGGACCGCGAACAGGGGCTGATGTACCGGTCGCAGCTCGCGCCGAACGAAGGCATGCTGTTCGTGTTCAACGAAAACGCCGTGCACTGCTTCTGGATGAAGAACACGCTGATCCCGCTGTCGATCGCGTTCGTCCGCGCGGACGGCACGATCACCGACATCGACGAAATGCAGGCCGAGACGACCGACAACCACTGCCCGCGCAACAACGGCGTCTATGCGCTCGAAATGAGCAAGGGCTGGTTCGCGGCGAAAGGCATCAAGCCGGGCATGAAGCTCGACGGCCTGCCGAAGTCCCAGTAACGGCCTTCGCGGCGGCACCGCCGCGCGTCGACCGAAGCCGGCCGCCCGTTGCGCGCCGGCTTTTTTTCGCCTGCCGGCGGCCGCGCCCGCCTTGATTCGGCAAACGCTGCCCGCATCTGCAAAAGCCACGGACAAGCGCTATCCTTTAAATCTCGCTTGCTTCCAGTCCGGGCCGCCGCAGTCGGCCCGCTTACGATCCGAACCACCAGGAGGTTCACGTGCCCCGCAAAACCCCCATCGAGCGCTATCGCAATATCGGGATCAGCGCTCACATCGATGCCGGCAAAACCACGACGACCGAGCGCATCCTGTTTTACACCGGCGTGAGCCACAAGATCGGTGAAGTGCACGACGGCGCGGCCACGATGGACTGGATGGAGCAGGAGCAGGAACGCGGCATCACGATCACGTCGGCCGCGACCACGGCCTTCTGGAAGGGCATGGCCGGCAACTATCCGGAACACCGCATCAACATCATCGACACCCCCGGGCACGTCGACTTCACGATCGAGGTCGAGCGCTCGATGCGCGTGCTAGACGGCGCGTGCATGGTCTACGACTCGGTCGGCGGCGTGCAGCCGCAGTCCGAAACCGTGTGGCGCCAGGCGAACAAGTACAAGGTGCCGCGCATCGCGTTCGTCAACAAGATGGACCGCATCGGCGCGGACTTCTTCCGCGTGCAGCGCCAGATCGGCGAGCGCCTGAAGGGCGTCGCGGTGCCGATCCAGATTCCGATCGGCGCGGAGGATCATTTCCAGGGCGTCGTCGATCTCGTGAAGATGAAGGCGATCGTGTGGGATGACGAAAGCCAGGGCGTGAAGTTCACGTACGAAGACATCCCGGCGAATCTCGTCGAGCTCGCGAACGAATGGCGCGAGAAGATGGTCGAGGCCGCTGCCGAAGCCAGCGAGGAACTGCTCGAGAAGTATCTGCACGACCATGAATCGCTGACCGAGGACGAGATCAAGGGCGCGCTGCGCAAGCGCACGATCGCCAACGAGATCGTGCCGATGCTGTGCGGCAGCGCGTTCAAGAACAAGGGCGTGCAGGCGATGCTCGACGCGGTGATCGACTACCTGCCGTCGCCGGCCGACGTGCCGGCGATTCTCGGTCACGACCTGCACGACAAGGAAGCGGAACGTCATCCGAACGACGAGGATCCGTTCTCGTCGCTCGCGTTCAAGATCATGACGGACCCGTTCGTCGGCCAGCTGATCTTCTTCCGCGTGTATTCGGGCGTGGTCGAATCCGGCGACACGGTGCTGAACGCGACGAAGGACAAGAAGGAGCGGCTCGGCCGGATCCTGCAGATGCACGCGAACGAGCGCAAGGAAATCAAGGAAGTGCGCGCGGGCGACATCGCGGCGGCCGTCGGCCTGAAGGAAGCGACCACCGGCGACACGCTGTGCGATCCGGCTAACCCGATCGTGCTCGAACGCATGATCTTCCCGGAGCCGGTGATCTCGCAGGCCGTCGAGCCGAAGACGAAGGCCGACCAGGAAAAGATGGGCCTGGCGCTCAACCGTCTCGCCCAGGAAGATCCGTCGTTCCGCGTGCAGACCGACGAAGAATCGGGACAGACGATCATTTCCGGGATGGGCGAGCTGCACCTCGAAATCCTGGTTGACCGGATGAAGCGCGAGTTCGGCGTGGAAGCCACGGTCGGCAAGCCGCAAGTCGCCTATCGCGAGACGGTGCGCACGCCCGCGAAGGACGTCGAGGGCAAGTTCGTCAAGCAGTCGGGTGGCCGCGGCCAGTACGGCCACGCGGTGATCACGCTCGAGCCGAACCCCGGCAAGGGCTACGAGTTCGTCGACGCGATCAAGGGCGGCGTGATTCCGCGCGAATACATTCCGTCGGTCGACAAGGGTATCCAGGAAACGCTGAAGAGCGGCGTGCTGGCGGGCTATCCGGTCGTCGATGTGAAGGTCACGCTGACGTTCGGTTCGTACCACGACGTCGACTCGAACGAAAACGCGTTCCGGATGGCCGGTTCGATGGCCTTCAAGGAAGCGATGCGCCGCGCGAAGCCGGTGCTGCTCGAACCGATGATGGCCGTCGAGGTGGAAACGCCCGAGGACTTCATGGGCAACGTGATGGGCGACCTGTCGAGCCGGCGCGGCATCGTGCAGGGGATGGAGGACATCGCGGGCGGCGGCGGCAAGCTGGTGCGCGCCGAAGTGCCGCTCGCCGAGATGTTCGGCTATTCGACGTCGCTGCGCTCGGCCACGCAAGGCCGTGCGACGTACACGATGGAGTTCAAGCAGTACGCGGAAACGCCGGCCAACGTGTCGGAAGGCGTGATCAACGCGAAAGTGAAGTAAGCGACGGGGCCTTGCGCCCTGCCGCGGCAAGTCGAAGCCCGTCCGGTTCCGGACGGGCTTTTTTTCGTCCGCCGAACGCATCGACGCGCGCGGCCGACATCGCGTTCGATCGGCCCGCCAGGCATTTTTTTCGCATGCCACAATACATCGCGATTCGTCCGATGGAACCCTCACGATGCCCCCGACCCCTGCCCTGCGCCGCCTGCTGATGCTGTATGGCGGCCTGATCGCCGCGAACGTCGCCGTGTGGCTCTGGGCGCTCGCGGTGCTGCACGACCATCCGCTGCTGCTCGGCACCGCGGCGATCGCGTACGGCTTCGGGCTGCGTCACGCGGTGGACGCCGATCACATCGCGGCGATCGACGTCGCGACGCGCAAGCTGATGCAGAACGGCCAGCGTCCGCTGACCGTCGGCCTGTTCTTCTCGCTCGGCCATTCGACGATCGTGATCGCCGCCACGCTCGGCGTCGCGGCGACCGCGTTCGCGCTGCGCGACCGGTTCGATGCGTTCCGCGACATCGGCGGCACGATCGGCACGGCAGTGTCGGCAACGTTCCTGCTGATGCTCGCGTGCATGAACCTGATGATCCTGCGCGACGTGTGGCGGCGCTATCGCGGCGCGCCGGAGCATGCGCACGACGCCGCGCACGTCCATCGTCCGGCCGGCCTCGTGTCGCGGCTGCTGCGGCCGCTGTTTCGCTTCGTGTCGAAGAGCTGGCACATGTACCCGGTCGGCGTGCTGTTCGGGCTCGGATTCGATACCGCCACCGAGATCGGCCTGCTCGCGATCGCTGCCGCGCAGGCGAGCCAGGGACTGCCGATCTACGCGGTCATGCTGTTTCCCGCGTTGTTTACGGCCGGCATGACGCTGATCGACTCGACCGACAACGTGCTGATGATTCATGCATACGGATGGGCGATGGACGACCCGCATCGCAAGCTGCTCTACAACGCGAGCATCACGCTGGTGTCGGCCCTCGTCGCGCTGGCGATCGGCGGAATCGAGGCCGCCGGCCTGCTCGCCGACAAGCTGTCGCTGACCGGCCCCGTGCGCGATGTGCTCGACGCGCTCGGCGAGCGCTTCGGCACGATCGGCTACGGCATCGTCGCGCTGTTTCTCGTGTGCTGGATCGCGTCGATCCTGTTCCATCGCTGGCAGCGCGCAGCCGACGCGCCGGCGCGCTGATCGGCGCGCGGCATCGTTCAGAGCATTTCGAGCGCGCGCTTGCTGCGCGGCGGACGGAAATACGCGTCGAGCTGCGTGCGTTCGTCGTCGCTCAGCACGAGATCGAGCGCCGCGCGATTGTCGCGCACGTGTTCGAACCGCGACGCCTTCGGGATCGCGAACACGCCCGGCTGCGCGAGCACCCACGCGAGTGCGACGCGCATCACCGACACGCCGCGCTGCCGCGCAATCTCGTCGAGCGGCGAGTGCTTCGGCAGCCGCCCGTGGTCGACCGGGCTGTAGGCCATCGCCGGCATCCGGTGCTCGGCAAGCCACGGCAGCAGGTCGAATTCCGGGCCGCGCCGCGCGATGTTGTAGAGGATCTGGTTGGTCGCGCACGCGCGGCCGCCCGCCTCGTCGACGAGCTCGGCCATGTCGGACGTATCGAAGTTGCTTACGCCCCAGTGACGGATCTTGCCCGCGCGCCGCAGCGCCTCGAAACCTTCGACCGTCTCCTCGAGCGGCACCGAGCCGCGCCAGTGCAGCAGGTACAGGTCGAGGCGATCGGTACGCAGGCGCTTCAGGCTCGCATCGCACGCGGCGACGACACCGCGCCGGCTCGCATGATGCGGATACACCTTGCTGACGAGAAACACGTTGTCGCGCACCCCGTTCAACGCTTCGCCGACGAGTTCCTCGGTCGCGCCTTCGCCGTACATCTCGGCGGTGTCGACCAGCGTCATCCCGAGGTCGATACCTTCGCGCAATGCGGCGATCTCGTCCGCGCGGCGGCCCGGCCGCTCGCCCATTTCCCAGGTGCCCAGGCCAAGCTTCGGGATCGTCTCGCCGTCCGGCAGGACGACCGTCGCGATCGTGTCTGTCATGCGCTCCTCTCTGCAGGTTCGTGGCCGCGCATCGCGGCCGAAGCGTCCAGTACGACGCCAGGTTCTCTCTACCGATGTCGCGCGCGGACGAATGCGCGAAATCGCTCGCCGTCGAACGGGACCAGCAACGCACCACGCCACCATGCGGGCGATTTCAGGCATGCCGTGGACGGCTTTCAGATCCGGCGTTGCCACGACAACCTGCTGCGCGCGCCACGCGGCGGCCGGCCGTTCTCGTGTCACCGCATGCGCGTGACGCGGACAAACCGCACCGTAGTGTAGTCAATCGACGTGCCGCCTACCTATTACACGGCAAAAACCGGCTATTAACGGCGCAGCATGATGACTTAGAATGGCCGGCAACCTGATCGATACGCATCCCATGAAGGCACCCACGGACGACCGCTGGCAGGACCTGCGCCCCGACCCCGACAACGACACGCCGCTCTACCTGCAGCTCACCCGCAAGCTCGGCGACGCGATCCACGACAATCGCTGGGCAGCCGGCGAGGCGCTGCCGTCCGAACGCGTGCTGTCCGAAGCGCTCGGCGTGTCGCGCATCACCGCGCGCAAGGCGATCGCGCTGCTCGTCGAGCAGGGGCTGATTCGTCGCACGCAGGGCGCGGGCAACTTCATCCAGCCTCGCTACGAGGATCCGCTGTCGCGGCTGTCGAGCTTCAGCGAGATGCTCGAGCGCCGCGGCTTCAAGCCGAGCTCGCAATGGCTCGAGCGCGAAATCCAGCCGGCCAACCGCGACGAAGTGATCCAGCTCGGGCTGTCGCCGGCCGCGTCGGTCACGCGGCTCAAGCGCCTGCGCCTGGCCGACGGCATCGTGATGGCCGTCGAAAACTCGACGTTCCCCGCCACGCTGATTCCCGATCCGCAGGCGATCGGCGGTTCGCTGTACAGCTATCTCGAAGCGCGCGGCACGCCGATCGTGCGCGCGTTGCAGCACTTTCGCGCCGTCAACGCGACCGACGAAATCGCGCAGCAGATGGGCATCGCGCCGCACGACGCGCTGCTGCTGATCACGCGGATCGGCTATACGGCCGACCAGCGCGCGATCGAGCTGACCGATACCTACTGCCGCAACGACTACTACGACTTCGTCGTCGAACTGCGCAAGTAACGACCGTCACGCCGGCTGCAGCGCCGGCGCTCACAGCCAGCGTGCTTCGTCCGTGCCGAGCGGCACCGGCGGCCGCGCAAATCGCGGCGGCGTCGCCGACAGGTGCTCGGCAGGACGCACGGCATCGAGCGCGCCGAACGGCGACGCCGTCCGGTCGAGCCGGTCGCGTACGTCGTCGAGCGTCAGGTCCGGCGCACGCAGGCCGTCCGGCACCGCGCCGAGCGATTGCAGCCAGCGCCCCGTCTGCGCGAGCGACAGCCGCACGTGCCAGCTTCCGCCTTCCGTCGCGCGGCGAGCGAGCGCGATCATCGCGCCGAACGCCGCGAGATAGCCCGTCGCATGATCGAGCGCCTGGCACGGCAGGTGGCGCGGCCCCACCTCGTGCGCGGCGTGCTGCTCCTGCCATGCGATGCCGCTCGCCGACTGCACGAGGCTGTCGAAGCCACGCCGCGTCGACCACGGCCCCGCATGGCCGTACGCCGACACCGACACGCAGACGATCCCGGGCCGCAACTCGGCCAGCGCCTGCGGCGAGAACCCGCGCGCCGCGAGCGCGCCCGGGCGATAGGCTTGCAGGAACACGTCGGCGTCGCGCGCGAGATCGCGCAGCGCAGCGACACCCGCCGTCTCGCGCAGGTCGATCCACGTCGAGCGCTTGCCGCGCCCGTTGTCGATCACGAGCGATGCGATGTTCGGCAGGTGCGGGCCGTTGACGAGCAACGTCTGTGCGCCGTGCGACGCGAGCGTGCGACCCGCGACCGGCCCCGCGATGATGCGGGTGAGGTCGAGCACGCGTACGCCGGCGAGCGGTTGATCGGGCTCGCCGCGACCGATCGCCTCGACGGGCGCATCGCCGATCCGTTCGATCTCGAACAGCGGCAGCGATGCGATCGCGCGCGCCTGGTCGTGCGCTGCCCATTCCTCAGGTGTTCTGATCAATGCCGCGCAGAGGCCGGCCTCGGCCAGCGCGGTATCGAGTGTCGCGCCGTCCCACGTGCGGATCGCCGCGGCGACCTCGTCGCGCTGCGGGCCGCAGCCGAGCACGTCGAGAATCCCGTGCAGGTGATGCGGAAAGTTTGCGTGCAGCTGGATCCAGCGACCGTCCCGCGTGTCGTAGAAACCCGTCACCGGATGACGCGGCTCCGGCGCCGGGCCGTCGTCCACGCGCAGATAGCGCTCGCTGCGGAACGCGACGAGCGCGTCGCGCACCGACACGTCGACGCGCTGCGCGACGCCGGTGCGCAACCGGTGGCATTCGGCTGCCGCAAGCCCGACTGCCGCGATCGTCGATGCGGCCAGCATGCCGACCTGGAACGTCGACGGCAACGTCGGGTCCTGCCCTGTCACGGTCGCGCGGGCAAGCGCACCAGGCTCGCCGTGCGCGAGCTGCCACAGATGGGTCAATGCGAGTTCGGGTGCCATGGTGCAAGCGGGCGGTTGAGGAGATGGAATCGAGTCTAGAATTCGCAACAGATGCGATCAATCTTGATAGCGCGAATCAATACATAACGAATAGTTGTAACCGGGCCGCGCTTCATGCGCCCCGACAGGAGCGATCGGCATGACGTCCCTCAGCGCGCCGGAAGCGGCCGGCATTCTCGGTGTCAGCGTGAGCACCCTCTATGCGTATGTGAGCCGCGGCCTGCTGCGCTCGCTGCCTGACGGCGCGAGCAAGCGCCGCATCTACGACGCCGACGAAGTGCGGCTGCTCGCGCGCCGCCGCGCCGACGCGAAACGCGCGGGTGGCGTGGCTGAACGCTCGCTCGACTGGGGCGTGCCGGTGCTCGAATCGCGGATCACGCAGATCGCCGACGGCTGCCTGCGCTATCGCGGCGCCGATGCGATCGCGCTCGCCCGCGACGCGACGCTCGAGGAAACGGCCGCGCGGTTATGGGATTGTCCGCCTGCGCGGCTTGCAGCCGCATCGCTGGCGGCGGCCGGCTTCGATACCGTGCAATGGGACGAGTGGGCAGGCCGCTGGGCGCATCTCGCCCCGCTCGAGCGCACGCTCGTGCTACTGCCGGCCGCAGCCGCCTCGCTGCCGCGCCGGTGGGCGCAGGGGCGCGACGCGCAGCTCGAAGCGGCGTCGCTGCTGTTGCGCATCGCGACGGCCGCGCTGGCCGGCATCGCACCGAACGACGCACCCGTGCATCGACAGCTCGCGAGCGCGTGGCGCATCCGGCGGCGCGACGAAGCCGACCTGCTGCGCCGCGCGCTCGTGCTGTGTGCCGATCACGAGCTGAATCCGTCGACCTTCGCGGTGCGCTGCATCGCATCGACCGGCACGCACCTGTTCGGCGCGATCGCGGGCGGGCTCGCCGCGCTGTCCGGCCCGCGCCACGGCGGCGAGACGTTCCGCGCGGGCGCCTTGCTCGACGAAGCGGCGCGCGCCGCCGATCTCGATCGCTACCTTGCGCTGCGCCTCGCGCACGACGAGCGCGCGGACGGCGCGCGCACGATGCTGTCCGGTTTCGCGCATCCGCTCTATCCCGACGGCGATCCGCGTGCGCGCGCGTTGCTCGACGCGCTGCATGCCGCGCTGCCCGAGCAGCCGGCGTTGCGCGCGGCCCGTGCGCTCGCCGCGCGCGTCGAAGCGGCGACCGGCTTGCGGCCGGCGATCGATTTCGCGCTCGCGGTACTGGAGCGCACGCTTGCGCTACCGGGCGGCGCCGCCTTTACGCTGTTCGCGGCCGGCCGCACCGCGGGCTGGATCGCTCACGCGCTCGAACAGTATGCGGACGGCAAGCTGATCCGGCCCCGTGCACGCTACGTCGGCAGCGACGCGCCCGCCTGAGCGCGGCCGCTGCGCCAGGCGGCGACCGTGCGCCGCCATCCATGCGCGGCCTGCACGGCCGGCGCCGGCTGCGGGCCGAACGAAAACACCGCGCCGCCCGCCGCCGCACTGATCCATACGCGCATGCCAGGCAACAGAGCCAGCGATTCGCCGGCGCGCAGCCAGTGATCGTCGAGGCGACCTTCGACCGTCACCCACAGGTCGCCATCCGCAACCAGCAGCGCGGTGCGATCGACGATGCGCCACCGCCCGGCCGGCTCGTTGCCGTCCATCTCGTAGAGTCGCAGTTCGCGCATGGCCGCCTCCGGATCGCGTGGGTTCGATGACACCAGTATTTCGGACGGTGGCAGCACACGGACAGGTACGCCTGCAGACAGTTTCGGCTGAACTGTACCGGCCTGTCGGCGGATCAGTATCCGGCCGCGGCCGCAGCCGGCCGATTTGGCGCATCCCGTGATGGGGGCCGATCCTGCGAGGCACGGCGGCTTTGCCTACAATGTCGGCTGTCCCGCGCCACCGGCCAAGCCTTCATGTTCCAACGCCCACCCGCCGCCGCTCCCGGCGAAAAGAACCTCACCGTGATGCTCTGGCTCGTTGCGACGGGCTTCTTCATGCAGACGCTCGATTCGACGATCGTCAACACGGCGTTGCCGTCGATGGCCGCGAGCCTCGGCGAATCGCCGCTGCGGATGCAATCGGTCGTGATCGCGTACTCGCTGACGATGGCGGTGATGATCCCCGTCTCGGGCTGGCTCGCGGACACGTTCGGCACGCGGCGCGTGTTCTTCAGCGCGATCCTGGTGTTCTCGCTCGGCTCGCTGCTGTGCGCGAACGCGCATACGCTGCAGCAGCTCGTCGTGTTCCGCGTCGTGCAGGGGGTCGGCGGCGCGATGCTGCTGCCGGTCGGACGGCTCGCGGTGCTGCGCACGTTCCCGGCCGAACGCTACCTGCCCGCGCTGTCGTTCGTCGCGATTCCCGGGCTGATCGGCCCGCTGATCGGGCCGACGCTCGGCGGCTGGCTCGTGAAGATCGCGTCGTGGCACTGGATCTTCCTGATCAACGTGCCGGTCGGCGTCGCCGGCTGCATCGCGACCTTCTACTCGATGCCCGATTCGCGCAACCCGGCGGTTGGCCGCTTCGACCTGAAGGGCTATTTTCTGCTGACGATCGGGATGGTCGCGATCTCGCTGTCGCTCGACGGCCTCGCCGATCTCGGGATGCAGCACGCGGCCGTGCTGGTGCTGCTGATCCTGAGCCTCGCGTGCTTCGTCGCATACGGGCTGTACGCGGTGCGCGCGCCGCAGCCGATCTTCTCGCTCGAGCTGTTCAAGATCCATACGTTCAGCGTCGGGCTGCTCGGCAACCTGTTCGCGCGGATCGGCAGCGGCGCGATGCCGTACCTGATTCCGCTGCTGCTGCAGGTGAGCCTCGGCTATTCGGCGTTCGAGGCCGGGCTGATGATGCTGCCGGTCGCGGCAGCCGGGATGTTCTCGAAGCGGCTCATCACGCGGCTGATCACGCAGCACGGCTACCGCAAGGTGCTGCTCGCGAACACGATCATGGTCGGCGTGATGATGGCGAGCTTCGCGCTGATGCGCGACACGGTGCCGGTATGGGTGAAAGTCGTCCATCTCGCGCTGTTCGGCGGTTTCAACTCGATGCAGTTCACCGCGATGAACACGCTGACGCTGAAGGATCTCGGCACCGGCGGCGCAAGCAGCGGCAACAGCCTGTTCTCGCTCGTGCAGATGCTGTCGATGAGCCTCGGCGTCACGGTCGCGGGTGCGCTGCTCGCGACCTTCACCGGCATGCTGCGCACGGTGACGCCGAGCAACACGCTGCCCGCGTTCCATGCGACGTTCATCTGCGTCGGGATCATCACGGCCGCGTCCGCGTGGATCTTCGCGCAGCTCGCGCCGGAAATCCGCGGCCGCGCGCACAAGACCGACCCGTCCGAACGCGCATGAGGCACGGCGCGCACCGCGGCACACACCACGCCGGCGCGCCACGCACCAGGGCGGTGCAGGCCGGCTGCCGCGCGCGGCGGCAGCCGGTCGCGACGGGCCACCGCACGGGGCCCGATGCCGCGCATGCTTCTTGCTGGCCTATTCTGTAGGTAAACTGGCAGTCTTCCTTCGGCCGACATCATGAGCATGATCGACATCGATCCCCCTGGCTTCCAGCCGCCCCGCCCCGTCGCCGGCGACGACGGCAAGCGGCGCACCGTGCTGTACGGCGCGTACACCGTGTTCAGCGTGTTTCAGCCCGTGTTCTCGGTGTCGCACCGCCGCGCGATCGGCTATCACGCTTCGCTGCGCGCGCACGACGAGGAAAGCCGCCAGGTCGCGTCGCACGAAGTGTTCACGCAGGCGGCGCGGCGCGGCGACCTGCTGGAGCTCGGCCGGCTCGCCGAATCGCTGCATCTGGGCAATTTCCACGCGTTCGACAGCCATGACGAATGGCTCTTCCTGAGCCTGCATCCGGCCGCGCTGATGGACACGATCTACGGCGACGCGCTGCTCGCGAACCTGAAGGCGCTCGGCCTGCCGCCGCATCGCGTGGTGCTCGAGGTGCCCGAACAGGCGGGCGGCGAGACGCCGCGCTATGCGGCGATCGTCGACGGACTGCGCAAGGCCGGCTTCCTGATCGCACTCGGCGGCTTCGGCGCGAAGCATTCGAACATCGACCGCGTGTGGCACCTGCATCCCGACATCGTGTCGCTCGACCGCGGGATCCTCGCGCAGGCGAGCGAGCACTCGCACCTCGAGCGCGTGCTGCCCGGGCTCGTGTCGCTGCTGCACGAATCCGGCCAGCTCGTGCTGATGGGCGGGCTCTCGACCGAGCGCGACGCGTTGATCGCGCTCGAATGCGACGTGGATTTCGTGCAGGGGCAGTATTTCGCCGGGCCGAGCGTCGACCCGGTACAGCCGCAGGCCGCGGCCGGCTGCATGGATACGCTGTCGGCCGCGTTGCGGCTGCGCGTCGCGCAGCGCGAACGCACGCAGGCGGAGCGCCTGGCGCCGTACATCGCCGCGCTGGAGGAAGCGAGCCGCAAGCTCGCCGCGGGCGAGCCGCTACTCGATGCAGCTGCGGCGGTGCTCGGGCTGCCCGAAACCGCGCGCTGCTTCCTGCTCGACGCGTCTGGCCGCCAGATCGGCGACAACGTGCTCGCGCGCGGCAGCGTCTCGCAGCGCGCCAAACGCTTCCGGCCGCTGCTGCATTCGGAAGGCGCGAGCTGGGAGCGCCGCCCGTACTTCATCCACGCGATGCGTGCGCCGGGCCGCGTGCACGTGACGCCGCCGTACCTGTCGATCAACGAAGCGCACCTGTGCGTGACCGGCTCGGTCGCCGCGACGGCCGCGACCGGCATGCAGGTGCTCTGCGTCGACATCAACTGGGAAGCGGCGCTCAGCCGCGAATGAAGGTGCGCGCCGCGCTCATGCGGCGCCATCGGCAGCGAGGCCGGTGCCGGCCCGGCGCGCGATCAGCCGGTGCACGCGCTTGCCGGACGACGAACTGACCACCTCGTGCTCGTCGATCACCTGCATGCCGGCGCCGAGCGCCGCATGCATCCGCGCAGAATCGAGCGGCGTGTACAGCCGGCCGCGCTCGTCGCGCAGCGCGCCGTTGCCGGCCACCCGCCAACTGAGATACAGCGTGCCGCCGGGTACCAGCAGCGCGGCCAGCCGTGCCGTGGCCGCGGCCGCATCCGCCTGTTCGAGATGCATCACGACCGTTTCGCACAGCACGTTGCGAAACACGCCGGACGGCACACCGGCCAGCGCCGGCAGCGCGGCCAGTTCGAAGGTCAGGCCGGGATGGCGCCGGCGCGCCTCGTCGAGCAGCGCGGCGCTCGCGTCGTAGCCGCGCACGTCGAATCCGCACGACGCGAGCCACGCGGTGTCGCGCCCGGCACCGCAGCCGACGTCCGCGGTCAGCCCCGGCGAGAAATGCTGCTCGAGCAGCGCGTACATATCGTCGGGCGCGGCCTGGTCGAGCCAGTCCTGCGCATATTGCGCGGCATGGGCTTCGTAGGCATCGAGAGTCGGGCGATCCACCATGGCGATTGCTCCGCGTACGCGTCCGGTCTTGTGACGCACTCCGCATCTTAGCCGTTGTGCATCGTGCGTGGCGTGCGCGGCGCAGGCCTGCCGGGAGCACACCGTCGCCGCTACGCCGCGTGCGGCGCCTGCGCGGACAGCGCCGCCCACAGCGCTTCGCCGGACCAGGCCGGACGCGCTGCCGCCGCTTCGGCCGCGCGAACGAGCGCGCACAGCCGCGCATTGACCGGCGCCTGCGCGCCGAAGCGCGCAGCCAGCCGCACGATCTCGCCGTTGATCCACTCGACTTCGGTCGCGCGGCGCGCGGCAAGATCGTCGGACATCGACGAGCGCGCGAGCGGATCGATCGCGAGCATCCGGCCGCCGAGCGCGCGAAACACCGGATCGGGCAGCGCCAGCACCACGGGGAGCCACGCGTTCGGCAACGGCGTCAGCCGTGCCGGCCGGATCGCGGCGCGCGCGAGCCAGTGCAGGGCTTCGCGCTGCGCAAGCGCCAGGCAGCGCCGGTACGCGCGCTGCGAGAGTTCGTCGCGCAGCGGCAGGTTGGCCAGCGCATTGACGGCGTTGTTCAGGTTCAGCAGCAGCTTCGCCCATTGCACCGCGCGCATGTCGCGGTGCAGCGCGAGCGGCAGCCCGGCGCGGGCGAAGGCGTCGGCGAACGGCTGCAGCGCGGGCGACACCTCGGCCGCGAGCACGCCGGCCGAGCCCTGGTGGAACGCGCCCGGCCCGCGCTCGATCACGTTGAACGGCACCATGCCGGTCAGCACGATCGCGTGCGGCAGCGCGTCGCGCAGCACGTCGGCGTTGTGCAGGCCGTTCTGGAAACTGGTCACGACCGTGCCGGGCCGCAGCACACCGGCCAGTTGCGCCGCCGCGTCCTGCGTCGCGGCCGACTTCACCGCGACCAGCACGAGCCGCGCCGAAGCCGCGATAGCCGGATCGGTCGAAAACGCGACGTCCGCCGGCGCAAGCTGCGCGCGATAGCCGCGCCGGTCGGTCAGGGTCAGCCCGTGCGCGCGCACCGCATCGGCGATCCGTGTCCGGCCGACGAACGTCACGTGCGCGCCCGCCGCCGCGAGCCGGCCGCCGAGATAGCAGCCGATCGCACCCGCGCCGAACACGCAGACCGACGCAGCCGACACGTCAGACATGCGAGTGCGCGCCGCCGTGCACGGGCCCCGAGCGCCGCTCGACTTCGCGGCGCACATCGTTGCGCAGCCCCGCGAAGAACGCGACTTCGGCGACAACGAACAGCGGCCCGACCATCAGGCCGACGAGATCGTCGACGAACGCGGGCTTGCGCCCTTCGAACCAGTGCCCGACGAACTGCACGATCCAGCCGACCACGAACGCGCCGATGCCGACGCCGAGCCATTGCGCGGTCGGCAGCAACGCGAGCGTCTGCGCGGCCCACAGCCCGAGCGCGAACAGCGCGGTCATCACGCCCCCGAAGCGCAGGTCGAGGCGCAGGTAGAACACGGCGAACGCCACGGTGAGCAGCAGCGCCGGCGACAGCGCGACGCCGGCCAGCATCCCGAGCGCCGGCCGCGACAGCAGCACCTCGACCGCGAACACGATCATCGGAATGCCGACCAGGTGCGTCGCGATGTTGCGCGCGTCGCGGTGGTAGGCCGCGTACTGGGAAAGGTGGTCTTCGAGCGTTTTCATGGTGTCTCCTGAACGATCATTGAGCGCTATGATGCGCGTCACGCCCGAGAACCTCTGTCAACTACCCGACATCGCGTGCCCATGCCCTCGTCGCTCGCCCCCTACCTGCCGCAGATCGAAGCGCACCCGTGGTTCGCCGCGCTGCCGCCCGACTTGCGCGCGCAGTTGCTCGAGCGCGCCGCGTTGCGGCGCCTGCCTGCCGGCCATGCGCTGTTCCGGCGCGGCGACCCGCCATGCGGGCTGTATGCGGTACTGGCCGGTTCCCTCACCATAGGCGCGGTGGATGCGCACGGCAAGGAGGCGCTGTTGACGGTCGCCGAGCCCGTCACGTGGTTCGGTGAAATCGCGCTGTTCGACGGCCAGCCGCGCACCCACGATGCGATCGCGCTCGACGACACGCTGCTGCTGCACGTCCCGCAAGCCGCCCTGCTCGGGATCCTCGACACGACGCCGCAATACTGGCGGCAATTCGCGCTGCTGATGGCGCAAAAGCTCCGGCTGAGCTTCCTGACCGTCGAAGCGATGAGCGTGATGCCGGCCGCGCAGCGGCTCGCCGCGCGGCTGCTGATGATCGCCAACGGCTACGGCGGGATCAGTGCCGGCCGCACGCGCATCCGGCTGTCGCAGGAAAAGCTCGCGTCGATGCTGTCGCTGACGCGGCAGACCACCAACCAGTTGCTGAAGGCGCTGCAGGCCGACGGCGTCGTGCGGCTGCATGTCGGCGAGATCGAACTGGTCGATGTCGACGCGCTGCGCCGCGCGAGCGGGCTGCCCGACGGCATGGCCTGACGCCCGCGCAATCGCCACAACGCCGCATTCCCGGCGTCACGCCGTTGCGCTATCGTGGCGGCTCGTTCGCCCTCGCCCGCGCCGCCCTTGCACACGTCGACCGTCTCCGCTCCTTCCCGCCACGCGTGGCCCGTGTTCGTCGCGTTCCTGCGGCTCGGCCTCACGTCGTTCGGCGGCCCGGTCGCGCATCTCGGCTACTTCCGCGACGCATTCGTCACGCGGCGCGGCTGGCTGACCGAGCGCGCCTACGCGGATCTCGTCGGGCTGTGCCAGTTCCTGCCGGGGCCGGCCAGCAGCCAGGTCGGGATGGCGATCGGGTTGTCGCGCGCGGGCTATGCGGGGATGTTCGCCGCGTGGCTCGGCTTCACGCTGCCGTCGGCGCTGCTGATGATGCTGTTCGCGCTCGGCGTGCACGCGACGGGCATGCCCGTCGCGGCCGGCGCGCTGCACGGGCTGCGCATCGTGTCGGTCGCGGTGATCGCGCAAGCGGTGTGGGGCATGGCGCGCACGCTGTGTCCGGATGCGCGGCGCGTCACGCTGATGGCGGCCGCGGCCTGCCTCGCGCTGCTTGTGCCGGCCGCGTGGCTGCAGGTCGTGGTGATCGTCGCGGCGGGTGCGGCCGGCCTCGTGCTGTTGCCGCAACCCGAGCGCGGCGCGCACGATCCGCTGCCGCTGCATGTGTCGCATCGCGCAGGCGTGCTGTGGCTCGTGCTGTTCGCCACGCTGCTCGTCGTGCTGCCGTTCGCGGCTCGCGCACTGGATTCGCACGCGCTCGCGGTCGTCGATGCGTTCTTTCGCACCGGCGCGCTGGTGTTCGGCGGCGGGCATGTGGTACTGCCGCTGCTGCAGGCGGCCGTGGTCGCGCCGGGCTGGGTCGGCGACTCGGCGTTCCTCGCCGGCTACGGCGCCGCGCAGGCCGTGCCGGGGCCGCTCTTCACGTTCTCGGCGTTCCTCGGCGCGTCGCTGCGCGAGGCCCCGAACGGCTGGCTCGGCGCGGCGATCGCGCTCGTGTCGATCTTCGCG
Organism: Burkholderia sp. JKS000303; assembly: GCF_002563755.1. NCBI lineage: Bacteria > Pseudomonadati > Pseudomonadota > Betaproteobacteria > Burkholderiales > Burkholderiaceae > Burkholderia > Burkholderia sp. JKS000303. The sequence continues at coordinate 2,270,101 of NZ_PDBZ01000001.1, read as the reverse complement.
CCGTCGTTCCTGCTCGTCGCGGGCACCGCACCGTTCTGGGAACGCCTGCGCCGCAGCACGCGGATGCAGGCCGCGCTCGCGGGCGTCAATGCGGCCGTGGTCGGGCTGCTGGTCGCCGCGCTCTACCACCCGGTGTGGAGCAACACGATCGTGGCGCCGCACGATTTCGCGGCCGCGCTCGTCGCGTTCGTCGCGCTCGTGTTCTGGCGCGTGCCGCCGTGGGCCGTCGTGATCGCGAGTGCGGCGCTCGGCTGGGTGTCGGGGATGATGACGTGATCCGCCGGATGCCGCCCGTTCGTCGGCATCCGGCAAAAACAAAAAAGCCCTCGTGACGAGGGCTTTTTTTCGCAGTGCCGCGCGCCGCGATGGCGTGCAAACGCCGGGGCTTACGCGAAGTTCTTCGCTGCGAAGTCCCAGTTCACGATGTTCCAGAACGCTTCGACGAACTTCGGACGTGCGTTGCGGTAGTCGATGTAGTACGCGTGTTCCCACACGTCGATCGTCAGCAGCGCCTTGTCGGCGGTCGTCAGCGGCGTTGCCGCGTTGCTCGTCGACACGATGTCGAGCGAACCGTCAGCCTTCTTCACGAGCCATGCCCAGCCCGAACCGAACGTGCCGACTGCCGCCTTCGTGAACGCTTCCTTGAACGCGTCGTACGAACCCCACTTCGCGTTGATGGCGTCGCCCAGCGCGCCCGACGGAGCACCGCCGCCGTTCGGCGACAGGCTGTTCCAGAAGAACGTGTGGTTCCAGATTTGCGCGGCGTTGTTGAAGATGCCACCCGACGACTTCTTGACGATCTCTTCCAGCGACAGGTTTTCGAATTCCGTGCCCGGGATCAGATTGTTCAGGTTCGTCACATAAGCCTGGTGGTGCTTGCCGTAGTGGTACTCGATCGTCTCTTTCGAGATGGTCGGCGCGAGTGCGTCTTCAGCGTACGGGAGCGGCGGGAGCGTATGAGCCATGGCGATTCCTTCGTTGAGTATGTGGGGAGGCTGTGTTGAATGCTGCCGAGCGTCCGATTGTAGGCGAGTCCGAATATCCCCGCAAACTCACGGGCATTTATCCGCGGTATGCCGAAAATCGACGCTGGCGCTTCGTCCGGCAGGACCAGACGACATCGCGCAGCATTCGTTCCCGCGCCGGATGCGGCGGGCGCACCCGGCAGGCAACCTTCGTTTCGCTTACGCGGTGGCCGTCAGATCGTGTCGGTGAGTCGTGGCTGCACGTCGGCGAGCGATACGTCGGCCGAGCCTTCGGCGAGATGCACGGTCAGGCGGCGCTGCGGCTTCAACGCGCTCGGCGCGCGCACCGCGCGGCCGGTCTGCGCGTCGATCAGCGCCGCATAGCCGCGCTCCAGCGTGCGCTGCGGGCTCAGCACCTCGAGCCGCGCCGCACAGGCCGAGACCCGCGCGGTATCCCGCTCGTAACGACGCTGCAGCGCCACCGCGAGACGTTGCGACAGCCCCGCGAGCGCGTGACGCGCGTACGCCGGATCGGGCCGCGCGCGCTGCCAGCGCAGTTGCGCCAGTGCGAAGCGCGCCCGTGCGTCGCGCACCGGCCGCGATGCCGCCGACGCAAGCCGCACGGCAAGCTGCTCGACGTGCGTGCGCTGCCGCTGCAACCGCTCAGCCGGGCTGACGAGCCGCCGCGCGAGCCAGTCGAGTTGCTGCGCGCGTTGCTCGAGCCCGCGCTCGAGGCTGCGCGCCAGCGCGCGTTGCCGGTCGGCGACCTCGCGCAGGAGCAATGCACGCTGCGGACTCGCGAGCTCGGCCGCGCCGGTCGGCGTCGGCGCGCGCAGGTCGGCCGCGAAGTCCGCGATCGTGAAATCGGTTTCGTGGCCGACGCCGCTGACGACCGGCAAGTCGCTCGCGGCGATCGCCCGCGCGAGCGCTTCGTCGTTGAACGACCACAGATCCTCGATCGAACCGCCGCCGCGGCAGACGAGTAGCACGTCGACCTCGCACCGCGCGTTCGCGGCCTGCACGGCCGCCACGAGCTTCTCGGCCGAGCCCGCGCCCTGCACGGGCGCCGGGTAGACGATCACCGGGATGTGCGGCGCGCGGCGCGCGAGCGTGGTCAGCACGTCGCGCAACGCGGCTGCCTGCAGCGACGTGACGATGCCGATCGCGCGCGGGTGGGTCGGCAACGGGCGCTTGCGCTCGGGCGCGAACAGCCCTTCGGCCTCGAGCTGGGCCTTCAGGCGCAGGAACGCCTCGTACAGGCGCCCTTGCCCGGTGCGCCGCACGGCCTCGACGTTGAGCTGCACTTCGCCGCGCGGCTCGTACATCGTGATGACCGCGCGCACCTCGATCCGGTCGCCTTCGCGCGGCGTGAATTCCGCGTACTGCGCGCGACCGCGGAACATCACGCAGCGCATCTGCGCCTGCTGGTCCTTGATCGAGAAATACCAGTGTCCGCTCGCGGCACGCGTGAAGTTCGACACTTCGCCCGAAATCCACAGCAGCGGAAACGAGCGCTCGAGCATCGTCGAAATGGCACGGTTGAGCGCCGAAACGGGAATCACTTCGTCACCGCCGCGGGTGGCGCCGGGAGCGGAAAAAGGGGAGTCGAAAGACATGGGCGGTCGGATGAATGCTGGCGGCGACACGATAGTCCGACATGCGCGCGACGTCCAGCGCCGACCGTCCGCGCCGCGCCGCGCGAAATGTGTCCACATGCTGGCAATCGTCCGCCAAAAACGCTTAAAAACCGCGTAAAAAAACAGACGATTTGATGTAACGCATTGATTTTTATGAATTTTTAAACATTACAAAAAGATGCACCTCCGATTCGATGCCCACCGGGCGGGCGTTTGACGTGAACGGGCGGCGAGTTTTTCACAGAGTTATCCACAAGCCGCACCGATCCGGCCCCATCGAGGTTGCCGCCCGGCCGCGCTTGCCGCGCCCGCGTGCGACGCGCTAGAGTGCCGCCTTCCGAAGACCTTGCGGCATGCGCCGCCCAACGGAGAATCCGCCTTGACGAATCCGTCCCACGCCGCGGCGCACGATGCGCCGCGCCCGGCCCGATGAGCGCGCCCGGCGGCCCGCTCGCGCGGCTCGAAGCGCACCTGACACGCGAATGGCAGCGCCGCGGTGCGCTCGCCTGGGCGCTCACGCCGTTCGCGTGCGTATTCGGTCTGTGCGCAGCGCTGCGGCGCACCGCCTATGCGCAGGGCTGGAAGCAACCGGTCGACGTCGGCGTGCCCGTCGTCGTGGTCGGCAACGTGACCGTCGGCGGCACCGGCAAGACGCCGACCGTGATCGCGCTCGTCGACGCGCTGCGCGCGGCCGGCTTCACGCCGGGCGTCGTGTCGCGCGGCTACGGCGCGAACGTGAAGGCGCCGACCGCCGTCACTCCCGCGTCGCGCCCGAGCGCGGCCGGCGACGAACCGCTGCTGATCGCGCGCCGCACCGGCGCGCCGGTGTGGGTGTGCCCCGACCGCGTCGCGGCCGCGCAGGCGCTGCGCGCCGCGCACCCGGACGTCGACGTGATCGTCAGCGACGACGGCCTGCAGCACTACCGCCTCGCGCGCACGGTCGAGCTCGTCGTGTTCGACCACCGGCTCGGCGGCAACGGCTTCCTGCTGCCGGCCGGGCCGCTGCGCGAGCCGCTGTCGCGCCACCGCGACGCGACGCTCGTCAACGATCCGTACAGCGGCGCGCTGCCGCCGTGGCCCGACACCTATGCGCTCGCGCTGACGCCGGGCGCCGCCTGGCACCTCGACCAGCCGGCGCTGCGCCGCCCGCTGTCGCAGTTCGCGAACGAGCGCGTGCTCGCCGCGGCCGGCATCGGCGCACCGGAGCGCTTCTTCGCGACCCTGCGCGCGGCCGGCCTCGCACCGGCGACGCGCGCGCTGCCCGACCATTACGCGTTCGCCGACAATCCGTTCGTCGACGACGCGGTCGACGCGATCCTGATCACCGAGAAGGATGCAGTAAAATTGGGCGCTTCCTGGCGCGACGCTCGGCTGTGGGTCGTCCCCGTCGAAGCCGCGCTCGATCCTCGCCTCATTGCCCTCGTTGTGGAGAAACTCCGTGGACGCTCGCCTGCTTGAAATCCTTGTGTGCCCTATCTGCAAAGGCCCGCTCCACTATGACCGCGCCGCGCAGGAGCTGATCTGCAACGCGGACAAGCTCGCCTACCCGATCCGCGACGGCATCCCCGTGATGCTCGTCGACGAAGCGCGCCAGACCGTCGAAGGCACGCCGGTCGACCCGGCCGGCCCCGCCGGCAGCTAAGCCGACGCGCCGCTGAACCGGCGCCCGGTCGCGACCTGTCCGCGGCCGCGCGCCGGGCCTTTCCGGGTGGCCCGCTGCCAATGCGCCGCCCGCCCCGCCCTTCTCACCGCTGAACCCCGATGACTCATCCGCAGCCCTTCATCGCCGTCATTCCTGCCCGGCTCGCGTCGACGCGCCTGCCGAACAAGCCGCTCGCCGATCTCGGCGGCAAGCCGATGGTCGTGCGCGTCGCCGAACGCGCGCGCGAAGCCGGCGCGCAGCAGGTGCTCGTCGCATCCGACGCGCAGGACGTGCTCGACGCGGCTCGCGATCACGGCTTCGAAGCGGTGCTGACGCGCGCCGACCATCCGTCCGGCACCGACCGGCTCGCGGAAGTCGCGGCGGCCTTCGGCTGGAGCGACGACACCGTCGTCGTCAACGTGCAGGGCGACGAGCCGCTGATCGACCCGGCGCTGGTGCGCGACGTAGCGTCGCACCTCGCGGCCCATGCGGACTGCGCGATCGCGACCGCGGCCCACCCGATCCACGACGCAGCCGACGTGTTCAACCCGAACGTCGTGAAGGTCGCTCTCGACGCGCGAAACGTCGCGATGTACTTCTCGCGCGCGCCGATTCCGTGGAGCCGCGATGCGTACGTATCGCACTGGCCGGACGTCGCGGCCATGCCTGCACCGGCTTTCCCGGTCTACCGCCACATCGGCCTGTATGCGTATCGCGCGCGTTTCCTGCGCACGTATCCGTCGCTCGCGCAGGCACCGATCGAGCAGGCCGAGCAGCTCGAACAACTGCGCGCGATGTGGCACGGCGAGCGCATCGCGGTGCTCATCACCGATCAGGCGCCCGCAGCCGGAGTCGACACGCCGGCCGACCTCGCGCGCGTGCAGGCCCTTTTTCGGCCGACTTCAAAATAACCCATGGCATAATCAGGCGATTGTGCGAGCCGTCCGCGACCCGCGCGCCTCCGCTTGCCCCCGCCGCGGTCCTTTCCGGCAGCCACGCGTCGCTCTCGACGACGCGTCGCGTCAGACCGGTTCACCGCGCACCAGGCAAGCACCGCGCCCGTTGTCGTCGACGCTTTTGCGCCTCGCCACACGAATCTACATACCGGAGATATCACCATGCGTTTGATCCTGTTGGGCGCGCCCGGCGCGGGAAAGGGCACCCAGGCAAACTTCATCAAGGAAAAGTTCGGCATCCCGCAAATCTCGACGGGTGACATGCTGCGCGCGGCCGTCAAGGCCGGCTCGCCGCTCGGCGTCGAGGCAAAGGGCTACATGGACGCCGGCAAGCTCGTGCCGGACGCGCTGATCATCGGCCTCGTGAAAGAGCGCCTGAAGGAATCGGATTGCGCGAACGGCTACCTGTTCGACGGCTTCCCGCGCACGATCGCGCAGGCTGACGCGATGAAGGAAGCAGGCGTTGCGATCGACTACGTGCTCGAGATCGACGTGCCGTTCTCGGAAATCGTCGAGCGCATGAGCGGCCGCCGCACGCACCCGGCATCGGGCCGCACGTATCACGTGAAGTTCAACCCGCCGAAGGTCGAGGGCAAGGACGACGTGACGGGCGAACCGCTGATCCAGCGCGACGACGACAAGGAAGAAACCGTCAAGAAGCGTCTCGAAGTGTACGAAGCGCAAACCAAGCCGCTGATCACGTACTACGGCGACTGGGCGCAACGTGGCGAGGAAAACGGCCTGAAGGCGCCGCAGTATCGCAAGATCTCGGGCCTCGGCAGCGTCGACGAAATCCGCGAGCGCGCATTCGGCGCACTGAAGTAAGCGCTGCGTCGCGCACCCGCAAGCCGCCCTTCCCGGGCGGCTTTTTTTTCGCCCGGCCGCTATTCGCACGACCGTGCTTGTCTGGCCGCCGCGCGATGGCGCCCCATACAATCGTTCGAATACGTGCGCGCCGGACACCGGCGCGTACCGGCTTTGAGCCGATCGACCGGCATCGGCCCCACCAAGGAGACAGTCATGGAGATTCGCGGCAACGTCTTTCTGATCACCGGCGGCGCATCGGGCCTCGGCGCGGGAACGGCCCGCATGCTCGCGCAGGCAGGCGGCAAGGTCGTGCTCGCCGACCTGAACGAGACGGCCGGCACGGCGCTCGCGAGCGAACTGGGCGGCGTCTTCGTGCGCTGCGACGTGTCGAGCGAGGCCGATGCGCAGGCGGCCGTCGACGCCGCGACGCGCGCGGGCACGCTGCGTGGCCTCGTGAACTGCGCGGGCATCGCGCCCGCCGCGAAAACGGTCGGCAAGGACGGCGCGCATCCGCTCGACGTGTTCGCGAAGACGATCAGCGTGAATCTGGTCGGCACCTTCAACATGATCCGGCTCGCGGCCGCCGCGATGGCTGCGACCGCGCCCAACGATGCAGGCGAGCGCGGCGTGATCGTCAGCACCGCATCGGTCGCCGCGTACGACGGGCAGATCGGCCAGGCCGCCTATGCCGCATCGAAGGCCGGCGTCGCCGGCATGACGCTGCCGATCGCGCGCGATCTGTCGCGCAGCGGCATCCGCGTGATGACGATCGCACCGGGGCTGTTCGAGACGCCGATGCTGCTGGGCATGCCCAAGGACGTGCAGGACGCGCTCGGCGCGATGGTGCCGTTCCCGCCGCGGCTCGGCAAGCCGGACGAATACGCGATGCTGGTGCGTCAGATCGTCGAAAATCCGATGCTCAACGGCGAAGTGATCCGCCTCGACGGCGCGATCCGGATGCAGCCGAAGTAACCCGCGAACCGCCGCAAATGCAAAACGCCCGCAATGCGGGCGTTTTCGTTCCGGCTGCCGGTTGCGGCACGGCCGCGGGGGCTCAGTCCTCGTCGTCGCGCTGCATCCGCTGGCGCAACTCGGTGACCTGCGATTCGACGACGGTGGCGTCGTCCGCATCGGGCCGTTCGCCGAGATACTGCTCGAGATCCTCGAGCGCGGGGCGCAGGTAGTCGAGCCGCGCATACGCGAACCCGCGATCGCGCACTTCGTCGAGTTGTTCGGGCAGCAGGATCACGAGCCGCTGCTGCACCGCGAGCAGCCGCTGCCAGCGTTCCGTCTGCAGATAGATCGTCTTCAAGTTGCGCAGCATCCGCGCGATGATCTCGCGGCTCGTGGCCGGCTGCAGCAGCGCGCGCAACGCGCTGTCGACCGCGCCGGCCGCACGCGCGACGTACGGCTCGAGCATCTCGACCATCTCGGCCTCGGACAGCGAATGGCCGTTGGTCGGGTCGATGATCAGGTCGCCGTCCGGCAGCGTCACGCGCAGCAGGAAATGACCGGGGAACGACACGCCGCGCGCCGGCACGCCGACCTGCTCGGCGAGCTCCAGATACAGCACCGACAGCGAGATCGGAATCCCGCGCCGCCGCTTCAGCACGGCGTTCAGGTGGCTGTTATCGGGGTCGTAGTAATCGTTGTGATTGCACGCGAAGCCGAGTTCGCGAAAGAAGAACTCGTTGAGCGCGGCGACGCGGTCCTTCAGGTCTGCATCGTCGGCGAGCCGGCGGCGCAGCCGCGCGGCCAGCATGTCGAGTTCGGCCAGCGTGCCCTGCAGGTCGAGGTCGGGATACGCGTCCTGCGCAAGCGACAGCGCGGTTTCCGTGACGGGCAGACTGTCGTCGTCCGCCACGAGCGTGCTGAAGTAGTCGAGGACGCGGGTCAGTGCGGTCGTCACTTGGCGCGCCTTCTGAAATAAGCGTATTTGAAGCCCATCACCCACAACATACCGAAATATAGTGCAGCGAACAGCACCAGGCACGCCGCCATCAGCGCAATCCGGTCGAGCGGCTGCGCGCGCATGCCGGTCCAGTCGAAGCTGATCGCGCACCAGTGCATCAGGCCGGCAAGCACGAGCGTCGCGCCGATCAGCTGCACGAAGAAGCGCAGCCAGCCCGGCGACGGCTGGTAGATGCCGCGCTTGCGCAGCCCGATGAACAGCAGCAGCGAGTTCAGGCAGGCGCCGACGCCGATGCTCAGCGTGAGGCCCGCATGACCGATCAACGGCACGAACACGTAGTTCGAGATCTGCGTGACGATCAGCACGCCGATCGCGATCTTCACCGGCGTCTTGATGTCCTGCTTCGCGTAGAAGCCCGGCGCGAGGATCTTGATCAGGATGATGCCGACGAGGCCGATCCCGTAGGTCGCGAGTGCGCGCGCGACCATCGTGACGGTATGCGCGTCGAACTTGCCGTAGTTGAAGAGGGTCGCGGTGAGCGGCGTCGCGAAGAAGAACAGCGCGAGCGCGCTCGGCGCGGCAAGCAGGAACGTGACGCGCAGCCCCCAGTCGAGCAGTGCCGAGTATTCGTGCGTATCGGCGTCGACGTGCGCCTTCGACAGGCTCGGCAGCAGGATCGTGCCGAGCGCGACGCCGAGCAGCGCCGTCGGGAATTCCATCAGGCGGTCGGCGTAGTTGATCCACGACACCGCGCCCTGCCCGAGCCGCGACGCGATGTTGGTGTTGATGATCAGCGACAGTTGCGCGACCGACACCGCGAACGTCGCGGGCACCATCTTCGCCAGCACGCGCTTCACGCCGCGGTGACGCAGCGCGCGCATCGGGTTGAGCCCGATCAGCGGCACCATGTCGATCTTCTTCAGGGCCGGCAGCTGCACGAGGAACTGCAGCACGCCGCCCACGATCACGGCCCACGCGAGCGCGAAGACGGGCACTTTCATGTGCGGCGCGACGAACACGGCGGCGGAGATGAACGCGACGTTCAGCAGCACCGGCGCGAACGCCGGCAGCGAGAAGCTCTTGTAGGTGTTCAGCACGCCGGACGCGAGCGTCGTCAGCGAAATGAACACGATGTACGGGAACATGATCCGCGTCATCGTGACCGCGAGCGGGAACGCCTGCCCGTCGGTGTGCAGGCCGGAGGCGACCGCGAACACGACCCACGACGCACCGGCGATCCCGAGGACCGACAGCACGGCGAGTGCCCACGCGAGCACGGTCGACATCGCATCGACGAGCGCCTTGGTCGCATCGTGCCCTTGCTGGTTCTTGAACTCGGCAAGGATCGGCACGAACGCCTGCGAGAACGCGCCTTCGGCAGACAGGCGGCGCAGCAGGTTCGGAATGCGGAAGGCGACGTAGAACGCGTCGGTGTATTGACTGGCGCCGAACGCACGGGCGATCAGCGTTTCGCGGGCCAGTCCGGTCACGCGCGACAGCAGCGTGAAGCCGCTGACCGTCAGCAGGGCTCGGAATAGATTCATGGGGCGCTCATTATACGGACGTTGCGCGACCCGGCGCGGACGGATGCCGAAAAGCACGCGTGCCGCCGGCGCCCCATCCGGCCGATGTCACGTTGAACTTGCCACGTGCTTGATTCTGTTGCTATAATTGCCGGTTTCTGAGCCTGTACATGCACGGCGCCTGTCGTTTTCATGTCTCGGCCTCGGTTAAAATCACCGTTTTTTATGCGCCCCTGGGCAATCGTTCTCAGGGGACGGATCGAAAAGCAGCGCTTGGCCGTCAGGCTCCAAGCTCTGGAAACAGGACAGGATAAGGAACCGTCATGGCTAACTCCGCACAAGCACGCAAGCGCGCCCGCCAAGCCGCGAAGGCAAATTCGCACAACTCGGCGCTGCGCTCGAAATTCCGTACCGCGATCAAGTCGGTTCGCAAGGCTGTTGAAGCCGGCGACCAGGCAAAGGCTGCCGAGCTGTTCAAGGCTGCCGTGAAGACGATCGACACGATCGCCGACAAGAAGATCGTTCACAAGAACAAGGCCGCTCGCAGCAAGAGCCGCCTGGCCGCAGCCGTCAAAGGTCTGCCGGTAGCAGCGTAAATCCGGCGTGACCGGCAAGGGCGCTCGCTTCGGCGAGCGCTCCTGTGTCCTGCGATCGCAAAAAAGCCCGCCTAGGCGGGCTTTTTTGCTGCGCGTCGTCCGGACATCATGCCGGCCGCCGGGGATCGGGCACGCGCCGCATGCGCGACGCGCCCTCGCCCGTCGCACTCACTTCTTCTCGCTGTAGTCCGGCAGTTCGCACGCCTCGGTAACGACGAGGTTGTTGTCCTTCGCGAAATTCAGCACGAAATCGAATGCCATCGGCTCGACGTCGCGCAGCCGGGAGTCGAGGATCACGCATTTCAGGTCGCCGATCATCGTCGGGCGCACGTACAGCGAATATTTCAGGCGCGCGTTCCGCCCGCTCGCACCGGGCCCGAAGCAGGCCATCACGCCGGCCAGACGCTCCGACCAGTCGCTCGGGCGAAACTTTTTCCCGTCTTTCGTGATGCCCTGGATGAAGAATTCGGTCGGGGGGGTTTCAGCCATGTGGTTACCCAAGTGACGGCCCGGCGATGCCCAGGCAACGGCGCCTGGATACGCGAACACAAAGCTGGAATCGACGGCGGCGCAAGCGCTTCGACACCCTGAAAAACTGGCTTTCGATGCGCGCCACCGGCGCGCCGCACCGATTTTGTGCAGCGCATGGCTTGTGTCCGGCAGAGCGCGAAACGGCTTGCCTGCCGGGCTGGAGAAAACTTTTGAATTATACCGCAGCGCGCCATCGCGCGTCGTCTCGCGGCCCCTCTTCCGACACCCTCCGGCACCCGATCGGGACCCGTTTCGATCGCGCCCCGGTTTTCGTCGTGGCTCGTCAAAGCACAGAAAATCCTTTATGCTGCTTTGAGTTATCCACACCCGACGGCGGCGCCGTCCGGCCTCGCTGCCGGTCCCGACCCGCCGTATTTCGTTTCATGACCGCCAAAACCATTCGTCACTACCTGCAGTTCAAGGATTTCTCGCTGGAAGACTACGAGTACGTGCTCGAACGCACGGGTATCCTGAAACGCAAGTTCAAGAACTACGAGACCTATCACCCGCTGCACGACCGCACGCTCGCGATGATCTTCGAGAAGAGCTCGACGCGCACGCGGCTGTCGTTCGAGGCCGGCATCTTCCAGCTCGGCGGCCACGCGGTCTTCATGAGCACGCGAGACACGCAGCTCGGCCGCGGCGAGCCCGTCGAGGATTCCGCGCAGGTCATCTCGCGGATGGTCGACATCATCATGATCCGCACGTTCGAGCAGGACGTGATCACGCGCTTCGCGCAGAATTCCCGCGTGCCGGTGATCAACGGCCTGACCAACGAATACCACCCGTGCCAGGTGCTCGCCGACATCTTCACGTACTACGAGCACCGCGGCCCGATCGCCGGCAAGACGGTCGCGTGGGTCGGTGACGCGAACAACATGCTGTACACGTGGATCGAAGCCGCGCAGATCCTCGGCTTCAAGCTGCGCCTGTCGACGCCGCCGGGCTATGCGCTCGACATGAAGCTGGTGTCGCCGGACAGCGCGCCGTTCTACGAGGTGTGCGACGATCCGAACGAAGCCTGCAAGGGCGCCGATCTCGTGACGACCGACGTGTGGACGAGCATGGGTTTCGAAGCCGAGAACGAGGCACGGATGAAGGCGTTCGCCGACTGGTGCGTCGACGAGGAAATGATGGGCCATGCGAACGCCGATGCGCTCTTCATGCATTGCCTGCCCGCGCACCGCGGCGAGGAAGTGACGGCCGGCGTGATCGACGGCCCGCAAAGCGTCGTGTGGGACGAAGCGGAAAACCGCCTGCACGTGCAGAAGGCGCTGATGGAGTTCCTGCTGCTCGGCCGCCTCAAGCACTGAGCGCAGCACGCGCGCGCCGCCGCAATAATCCGGCGGCAAGCAAAAAAGCGCCGATCGTCGATCGGCGCTTTTTGTTCGTGTCGGCCAAACGGAGATCGAAGCCGGGGATCAAAGCCGCGTTACAGGCAGACCGGTTCCGGCTCGAGCTCGACGCCGAAACGCGTGTGCACGTCGTCCTGGATCGCACGCGCCAGCGCGAGCACGTCGGCGCCCGTCGCGCCGCCGCGATTGACCAGCACGAGCGCCTGCCGGTCGTGCACGGCCGCGGCGCCGAGCGCACGCCCTTTCCAGCCGCAGCGATCGATCAGCCAGCCGGCCGCGAGCTTCACGTGCCCGTCCGGCTGCGGATACGACACGACGTCCGGCGCGCGCGCGCGCAGCGCATCGAACTGCGCGGCGTCGATCACCGGATTCTTGAAGAAGCTGCCGGCGTTGCCGAGCACGAGCGGATCGGGCAGCTTCGCACGGCGAATCGCGACGACCGCGTCGAACACGTCGCGCGGCGTCGCCGCGTCGGTCGCGATGCCGCGCGCATCGAGCTCGCGCGTGACGTCCGCGTAGCCGAGCCGCGGCGTCCAGCGCTTGGGCAGCCGGAACGTCACCGCCACGATCGCGAAGCGGCCACGCCCTTCCCGTTTGAAGAAGCTGTCCCGATAACCGAATGCACAGCGTGCGGCGTCGAAGCGCTCGCTGCGCCCGGTCGCGAGCTCGACGGCGTCCAGCGAATCGAAATACGTCTTCATCTCGAGGCCGTATGCGCCGATGTTCTGGATCGGCGCGGCGCCGACGGTGCCCGGAATCAGCGCGAGGTTCTCGAGGCCCGGCATCCCCTGTTCGAGCGTCCATGCGACGAACGCATGCCAGGTCTCGCCGCCGCCCGCCTCGACGTACCACGCGTCGTCGTCTTCGCGCACGACGCGGCGGCCGACGATCTCGTCGAGCAGCACGACGCCGTCGAAATCACGCGTGAACACGACGTTGCTGCCGCCGCCGAGCACAAGTTGCGGCAGGTTCGCGACCCGCGGGTCGCGATGCAGCGCCGCGAACTGCGCCGCGTCCGTGATGCGGGCGGCGAAGCGCGCGCGCACGCCGATGCCGAAGGTGTTGTGCGCGGCGAGCGGATGGTCGGGGAGCAGCGACAGGGCGGAATCGTCAGGAGGCATCGGCATTCGCGGTCACGTTCACCGGGCAGGCACACGGCCGGCCTTGGGCAAACGAAGGGGCATCGGTAAAATGGCAAACAGTCCGCAATTATAGCGAGTGCCCGCGCGCGAGCCGGGCGCCCGCATCTCAAGGGAGAATGCCATGCCATCGTTCGACGTCGTTTCCGAAGCGAACATGATCGAAGTGAAGAACGCCATCGAGCAGTCGAACAAGGAAATTTCGACGCGCTTCGACTTCAAGGGCTCCGACGCACGCGTCGAGCACAAGGAGCGCGAGCTCACGCTGTTCGCCGACGACGATTTCAAGCTCGGCCAGGTCAAGGACGTGCTGATCAACAAGCTCGCCAAGCGCAACGTCGACGTGCGCTTCCTCGACTACGGCAAGGTCGAGAAGATCGGCGGCGACAAGGTCAAGCAGATCGTCACCGTGAAGAAAGGCGTGACGGGCGACCTCGCGAAGAAGATCGTCAGGCTCGTGAAAGACAGCAAGATCAAGGTGCAGGCGAGCATCCAGGGCGACGCGGTGCGCGTGGCCGGCACGAAGCGCGACGATCTGCAAAACGTGATCGCGATGCTGCGCAAGGACGTGACCGACACCCCGCTCGACTTCAACAACTTCCGCGACTGATCGACACCGTCGGCCAGTGATGCCGCGCCGCCGGGCCCCGCGCGCCCCGGCGGGCGGCGGCAGTCACACCTTCCTTCAGGCTTTCCCGCCGTCCTGCGCGCCGCCGTCGGCCGCCGCCTTCTTCTTGTCCCCGATCCGGCTTTCCTGCCCCGCCAGCAGCTTCGAGATGTTGCCGCGGTGACGCCACACGAGCAGCACGCTCATCGCCAGCACGGCCCATGCGACCGGGTTGTGACCCGGCATGCCGAACAGGAACACGTCGAACAGCGGCGCGAACACGGCCGCCACCAGCGCCGCGAGCGACGAATAGCGGAAGAAGAACGCGATGATCAGCCAGGTCAGCGCGGTCGCGAGCCCCAGCGCGGGGTGCACGGCGAGCAGCACGCCGGCCGCGGTCGCGACGCCCTTGCCGCCCTGGAAGCGGAAGAACACCGGATACAGGTGGCCAAGGAACACGGCGATCGCGACCCACGCGACCGCGACGTCGGGCAGCCCGAAGTGACGCGCGAGCCAGACGGCGATCCAGCCCTTGAACGCGTCGCCGACGAGGGTCAGGATCGCGGCCTTCTTGTTGCCGCTGCGCAGCACGTTGGTCGCGCCGGGATTCTTCGACCCGTACGAACGGGGATCGGCCAGGCCCATTGCGGTGCTGACGACGACGGCGAACGACACCGAACCGATCAGGTAGGCAACAAGTGCGGCGAGCAGGATCTGCATGCGGAGAACTCTTCTTTCAACGAATCGGTGAAGGGACGGCCGGGCACGGCGTACCGGCCGGTGGCGGCAGGCGCCGTCGCGACGAACCGCCGGCAGGCTGTGGCGGCCGGCCACACGGGCCGACCAGCCGAAACGGCGCCCATTCTACCGAACGAGCACGGCCTGCCACGAAGGTGAAACCCTCAGTCGACGCTCGCGCACTGCACGGGCGTCGCGCCGAGCAGCGTCGCGAGCACCGCGGGCGCGAGGCTCACGAGATAGCCGCGGCGGCCGCCGTTCAGGTAGATCGTCGGCAATTCGAGAATCGTCGATTCGACGTACACGGGCATCGTCTTGCGCGTGCCGAACGGCGACGTGCCGCCGACCAGGTAGCCGGAGTGGCGGTTCGCGACGTCGGGCTTGCACGGCTCGATGCGCTTCGCGCCGATCTGCCGCGCGAGGTTCTTGGTCGACACCGTGCGGTCGCCGTGCATGAGCACGATCAGCGGCTTCGCGTGCTCGTCCTCCATCACGAGCGTCTTCACGACGCTGTGTTCGTCGACGCCGAGCTGGCGCGCCGATTCACCGGTGCCGCCGTGCTCGACGTATTCGTACGGATGCTCGCCGAACGCGACGCCGTGGCGGCGCAGCAGCTGGGTCGCGGGTGTCTCGGACACGTGTCTGGATTTGCTCATGGCGGCATTTTAATGGCGAACGACCGGCGGGCGGGCGCCATTGCACGATCCTCCGTCATGCGCTCGCGCGAGTGCGCGGCGCGCCGGCGGTATACTCGCGGCCCCCTCACGCACCGGCCGACGCCATCGCCCCGCAATGCGCCATCATTGCGGCGCGTGCGAAGCGTTATTGCCCAATCGGCCGATTGTGGCGTACGCGCCGCCATGGCACGATCGTTCGCAAATCTCGCCGTGCCGCCGCCCGGCCCTTCCACTGGAGACGCCATGACCTCGTCTGACCGCTCATCCGCGCCGCTCGACGTCGCGGCCCTGCTCGCCGCGCTACCCGACCGGATCGCCGACGTGCCCGCCCGCTGGGCCGCGCGTGCGCCCGCGCACCCGGCGTTGATCGAGGATGCGCGCCGCCTGTCCTACGGCGAGCTGGCGCAGGCCGTCGACGCGGCCGCCGGGCGGCTCGCGAGCCTCGGCGTGCGCGGCGGCGACCGCGTGATGATCGTGGCCGAAAACAGCGTCGCGCAGATCGTGCTGCTGTTCGCGGTCGCGCGCGTCGACGCATGGGCGCTGATGACGAACGCGCGGCTGTCGGCCGGCGAACTCGATGCGATCGCCGCGCACGCGCAGCCGAAACTGATCGCCTTCGCGACGGAGGCGTCGCCCGATGCGCGCACACACGCGGTGCGCTACGACGCGACGCCGGCCGACGCGCTGCCGATCGACATCGGTGCGTGGTCGCACCGGCTCGACGTGAATGCCCCCGACGAGCCGGTCGCGGCCGACGGCGCCGCCCAATGCGCGGCGCTGATCTACACGACCGGCACCACGGGTGCGCCGAAGGGTGTGATGCTGTCACATCGCAACCTGCTGTTCATCGCGGCGACCTCGAGCACGCTGCGCCGCGTGTCGCCCGACGACGTCGTGTACACGATGCTGCCCGTGTCGCACGTGTACGGGCTCGCGTCGGTCTGCCTCGGCAGCCTCTATGCAGGCGCGACGCTGCGGCTCGCGCCGCGCTTCTCGCCGGAGGCCGTGCGCGTCGCGCTGGCCGACGAAGGCGTGACGATCTTCCAGGGCGTGCCCGCGATGCACGCAAAGCTGCTCGAGCACCTGCATACGCACGCTCACGCGTGGCATGCGCCGCGGCTGCGCTTCGCGTATTCGGGTGGCTCCCCGCTCGATGCCGACCTGAAGGCGCGCGTCGAGCGCAGGTACGGCGTGCCGCTGCACAACGGCTACGGGATGACCGAAAGCAGCCCGACGATCACGCAGACGCCGCTCGACGCGCCGCGCACCGACTGTTCGGTCGGCGTGCCGATTCCGGGCGTCGAGATGCGGCTCGTCGCACCGGACGGCACCGACGTGCCGCCGGGCGAAGTGGGCGAAATCCGCGTGCGCGGGCCGAACGTGATGCTCGGCTACTACCGCAACACGGACGCAACGCGCGCGGCCGTATCGCCCGACGGCTGGCTGAGCACCGGCGATCTCGCACGGCAGGAAGCGGACGGCGCGGTGACGATCGCGGGCCGCAGCAAGGAGTTGATCATCCGCTCGGGCTTCAACGTGTATCCGGTCGAAGTCGAACAGGTGCTGAACGCGCATCCGGACGTCGTGCAGGCGGCGGTCATCGGCCGTGCGGTCGAGGGCAACGAGGAAGTGCTCGCGTTCGTCGAGCTGATGCCGGGCGCGGCGGCGACCGAGGCTGCCCTGCACGCGTGGTGCGCGGACCGGCTCGCGCCTTACAAGCGCCCTGCACACATTCGCGTACTCGATGCGCTGCCGGCCGCATCGACCGGCAAGGTGCTCAAGCACAAGCTGCGCGAACTCGCGTAACGCGTCACGGCATGCCGGCGCGCGAACCGCCCGCTACGCATCGAATCAGCCGCGCGGATGGTGTTGCGCGTGCAGCGTCTTCAGCCGCTCGCGCGCGACGTGCGTGTAGATCTGCGTGGTCGAAATGTCGCTGTGGCCGAGCAGCAGCTGCACGACGCGCAGGTCGGCGCCGTGGTTCAGCAGGTGCGTCGCGAACGCGTGCCGCAGCGTGTGCGGCGACAGGTGCGCGCGCACGTCGGCGCGCTGCGCGTGGCGCTTGATGATGTTCCAGAACTGCTGGCGCGTCATCCCGTCGCCGCGCGCGGTCACGAACAGCGCGTCGGCCGCGCGCGCGCCGAGCAGCGCCGGCCGCGCGTTGCGCAGGTAGCGCTCGATCCAGCCGTGCGCGACTTCGCCGAACGGCACGAGCCGCTCCTTCGAGCCCTTGCCCATCACGCGCACGACGCCTTCGTTGAGCCCGACCTCGACGGTCTTCAGCGTGACGAGTTCGCTCACGCGCAGCCCGCTCGCGTACATCAGCTCGAGCATCGTGCGATCGCGCAGGCCGAGCGGCGTGTCGACGTCGGGCGCGCCGAGCAGCGCCTCGACCTGCGCCTCGGACAACGTCGACGGAAAGCGCGCGGCCTGCTTCGCCGACGTGATCCGCAGCGTCGGGTCGGCACTCGCATGATGTTCGCGCACGGCCCACCCGTAATAGCGACGGAACACCGACAAACGGCGGTTCGACGACGTCGCCTTGCCATCGCTGCGCGCGGAGATATAGCCCGTCACCATCGCTTCGTCGGCCACATCGAGCGGCGCGTCGTGCGCCGCGGCGAGCCATTGCGAAAACAGCACCAGATCGCGACGGTATGCGTCGAGCGTATTGCGCGAGAGCCCGTGCTCGAGCCACAGCGCATCGCAGAACACGTCGATCGACGCACGGCTCGCGAGCAGCGCGGGCGATGCCGCCGCCGCCGCGTCGTCGGATCCTGCGTCGGGGGAAAGCAGCGGTTCGCTCATCGGTACGGGACACCTTCGTGCGCCAGCAGCCAGCGCTTCACTTGCTGGTAATAGCCGTTGTCGTCGTGATTCGCGAAGCCGCCGAGGCCGCCCGCCGCGACCACGCGATGGCACGGAATCACGAGCGGAAAATAGTTCGCGCCGCACGCCTGGCCGACCGCGCGCGGCGCGCTGCCGATGCGCTTCGCGACCTGTCCGTAGGTCAGCACCGTGCCCGGCGGAATGTCGCTGATCACGTCCCACACGCGATGCTGGAACGCACTGCCGACGTCCGCGAGCGGCAGGTCGAAGCGCGCCGATGCACGCTCGAAATAACGTTCGATCTGCCTGACCGCGCGCTTCGCGAGCGGCGAATCCGGATCGACCGACTTCATCGACTCGGGCAGATAGACGATCTCGCGCACCACCGCGGCATCGGTGCGGATCCCGACCTTGCCGAACGGTGCGTCGATGACTGCATTGAACATGACCCTCTCCTCACCTGTGACACGTGCGGCACCGCCGCGCGCCGCCGACACTTTACGCCGCCTTCATGCGGCACGCAGCGCCCATTCGACATGCTCGCGCACGACGGGCGACGGATCGTCGGCACGGGCCCGCAGCGCGGCGACGATCGCTTCGCGCGCCTGCGACGCGAGCCGATCCGCCGGCGCGCGCAGCGCATTGCCGAGCCCGACCGCGAGATTGCGCAGCCAGCTTTCATAACCGATACGCCGGATTGCGCTGCCTTGCATCCGCGTATCGAAGGCGTCGGCATCCCAGCCGAACAGATCGACGAGCGTCGCGCGATCGAGGCCGTGCCGTACGTCGAAATCGGCGACGGGCGCGGCCTGCGCGAACTTGTTCCACGGGCACACGAGCTGACAGTCGTCGCAGCCGTACACGCGATTGCCGATCAGCGGCCGCAGCGGCTCGGGAATGCTGCCTTTCAATTCGATCGTCAGGTACGAGATGCAGCGGCGCGCGTCGACGCGATACGGCTCGACGATCGCGCCGGTCGGGCATGCGCCGATGCAGCGCGTGCAGCTGCCGCAGTGCGCGCCGGGCGTCTCGGGGGCGGTGTCGGGCGACACTTGCGCGTCGGTCGGCAGCGCGACGTCGACGTAGATCTCGCCGAGGAAGAACAGCGAACCGGCGTCGCGCTGCAGCAACAGCGTGTGCTTGCCGCGCCAGCCGACGCCGGCCTTCTGCGCGAGTTCGACCTCGAGCACCGGCGCCGAATCGGTGAACACGCGATAGCCGAACGCGCCGATCTCGCGCTCGATGCGCTCCGCGAGCGTCTGCAGCCGGTTGCGCAGCACCTTGTGATAGTCGCGGCCGCGCGCATAGATCGACACGACGGCCGCCTGCGGATCGTCGAGCCGCGCACGCTCGCGTGCGCGCCAGTCGCGCGGCGCGAGGGTGCCGGACGACGCATCGGGCGTGTCGGCGGCGAGCGTTTCGGCCGGCAAATAGGCGAGCCGCACGGAGATCACGCGTCGCGTACCGGCCACAAGTTCGGCCGGACGTGCACGTTTCATCCCGTGTTTCGCCATATAATCCATTTCGCCGTGGTACCCGGCTTCCAGCCAGGCGGCGAGGCCTGCTTCGGCATCCGAGAGATCGGTATCGCTGATGCCGATCGCCCCGAAACCCAATTCGCGCCCCCACGCCCTGATGCGAGCGGCGAGCGCAGTCAACGTCGCATCATCGAGCGCGCACGGCGCCGCGCCTTCGGCACGAGTCGAAGGCCTGTCGGATGCGGCGAGTTCCGGTAATCGGTTCATCGCACTATTTTACGAGAATGTCAGCCACGTCCCATACGCCTCATGCAGACACGCTGCCCGCCCCGCTCGCGGAACGCGTGATCGCACTCGCCGACGAAGCGGCGACCGAGGCCTTCGGCGCCCGTTTCGCGCACGCACTCGACGCGGCGCGCAGCGAACTCGCCCGCACCCATGCGTTCGACGGGCTGCAGATCCAGCTGGTCGGCGACCTCGGCGCGGGCAAGACGACCCTCGTGCGCGCGCTCCTGCGCGGCCTCGGCCACACCGGGCGCGTACGCAGTCCGACCTACACGCTCGTCGAACCGTACGCATTCGCACGCGACGATGGGGAACTTGAGGTCTATCACTTCGATCTGTATCGATTCAACGATCCGGCCGAATGGTCCGACGCAGGCTTTCGCGAATATTTCAATTCCAGCGCGATCTGTCTCGTCGAATGGCCACAACAGGCGGGCACTCTGCTTGGCGTGCCCGATCTGGTTTTCTCGCTCGACGTGGATGGCGACGGCCGCGTCCTCACCGTCCGGGCGTTCAGCGCTTCAGGAAAGGCATGTCTCGAAAGATGTTGATCAAACCGTTCCGCTCGATCGAATCGGCGGCCACCGCGACGCACAACTGGCGCCGTCGCCAGATCCTGTGCGCGGGCGCGTCGACGCTGGTGCTCGGTCTCGTCACCCCGCGGCTCGCGCATGCGTCGTCGGTGCTCGGCGTGCGCGTGTGGCCCGCACGCGATTACACGCGCGTCACGATCGAATCCGATCAGCCGCTGCAGAATACCCAACAGCTGTTGCAGGGTCCCGACCGGCTCGTCGTCGACCTGAGCGGCCTCGATCTCGACCAGGCGCTGCGCGACCTCGTGTCGAAGATCGCGCCGAACGATCCGCAGATCCAGTCGGTACGTGTCGGCCAGTATCAGCCGCACGTCGTGCGGATGGTGTTCGACCTGAAAGGTTCGGTGAAGCCGCAGGTGTTCACGCTGCCGCCGGTGGGCACCTACAAGTACCGGCTCGTGTTCGACCTGTATCCGGCCGTCGCCCCCGATCCGCTGACCGACCTGATCGCGCAGACCGAACGCAAGGAACAGGCGCTCAACGACACCGCGCGTGCGCAGCAGATGCAGCCGCCGACCGCGCTGAACGGCCCGGGCACGCCCCCGCCGCCGCCCATGGCCGGCAACGACAACAGCGATGCGTTCTTCCAGCGTTTCGCGCAAAACACACCGGCCACGCCGCGCACACCGCCGGCCGCCACCACGCCTTCGGCGCCCGCGAAGCCGGCCGTCAAGCCGCCGCCCGTCATCGCGCGCCGCGACGACAGCGAAGACGACAGCGACGCCTACAAGTTCACCGCGCCGAAATCCGGCAAGGGCGGCACCGTGCGCCTGCTGACGGTCGCGATCGATCCGGGCCACGGCGGCGAGGATCCGGGTGCGATCGGCGGCGGTGGCACGTACGAGAAGCACATCGCGCTCGACATCGCGAAGAAGCTGCGCGCGAAGATCGACGGTGCGCCGAACATGCGCGCGATGATGACGCGCGACGCCGACTTCTTCGTACCGCTGAACGTGCGCGTGCAGAAGGCGCGTCGCGTCGGCGCGGACCTGTTCGTGTCGATCCACGCGGATGCGTTCACGACGCCGTCCGCGCGCGGCTCGTCGGTGTTCGCGCTGTCCGACCACGGCGCGACGAGCGCCGCGGCACGCTGGATGGCGAACAAGGAAAACTCGTCGGACCTGATCGGCGGCATCAACATCAAGACGCAGGACGCGACCGTGAACCGCGCGCTGTTCGACATGTCGACGACCGCGCAGATCCGCGATTCGCTGCGCTACGGCGGCTACGTGCTGAAGGAAGTCGGCGGCATCAACAAGCTGCACAAGGGCTCGGTCGAGCAGGCCGGGTTCGCCGTGCTGAAGGCGCCGGACATTCCGTCGATCCTCGTCGAAACCGCATTCATCAGTAACCCGGACGAAGAGCGCAAGCTCAACGACGACAGCTATCGCGACGAGATGGCCGACGCGATCTTCCGCGGCATCAAGCGTTACTTCGCCGCGAATCCGCCGCTCGCGAAGAGCCGGATGGCCTGACGGCCACCCTTCCCCCGCCGCCGGCACGCACTGCGTGCCGGCGCGTCACGACGCCGCGAAGCGGCGCATCAGCTTCCCGCCGAACACGTTCACCGCGAGCCCGCCCATCACGAGCGCGGCGCCGATCAGTTGCACGCGCGTCAGGTGCTCGTCGAGAAAGAGCGCCGACGACGCGAGTCCGACGATCGGCACCAGCAGCGAGAATTGCGCGACCTGCGCGGCCGGATAGCGCGACATCAGGCGGCTCCACAAGCCGTAGCCGACGAGCGTCGCGACGAACGCGAGATAGACGACCGCGAAGATCGACGCGCCGGTCAGGCCGACGAGCGCGGCTTCGATCCGCTGCGGCCCCTCGAACCACAGCGACAGCAGGAAGAACGGCACCGGCGGCACGAGGCTGGCCCACACGACGAGCGACACGAGGTTCGCCCGGCCGACCTTCTTCGTGACGATATTGCCGAACGCCCACATCGCGGCCGAGCAGATGGTCAGCAGAAAGCCCGCGAGCGTCATCGCGCCCCCGCCCTGCACCGCGATCACGACGAGCCCGCCCGCGGCGATCGCGAGGCCGATCAGGTTCTGCACGCGCAGCCGCTCGCCGAGGAACAGCATCGCGAACACGAGCGTGAAGAACGCCTGCGACTGCAGCACGAGCGACGCGAGGCCGGCCGGCATGCCGACGTACATGCCGGTGAACAGGAACACGAACTGGCCGAGCTGGATCGTCGCGCCGTACAGGATCAGCATGCGCCACGGAATCTGCGGGCGGCGCACGAAGAACACCGCGGGCACCGCGGCGAGCGTGAAGCGCAGCGCGCCGAGCAGCATCGGCGGCATGCCGTGCAGGCCGACCTTGATCACGACGAAGTTCACGCCCCACGCCAGGATCACGATCAGCGCGAGCAGCAAGTCCTTCGGGGCCATCATCGGCGTCTCCTCGATTTTCGAATGGTTGTTCTGAAGCCGGTCAGTCTACCGGGTTTCGCCGTGCGGCCCGCCCGATACCTGCGCCGCGCGCATGGAATCGGCTGCCCGAGCAGCGGTGCAGCGACCCGACGATCGCTCCGCGCGGGCCGGGCTTGCCGGCCCGCGTCTGCACCGCATCGTTGCGCGCGTCGTTGCCGCGCGGCCAGTACAATGACCGGCATCCCCGCCGTCCTCACGAGACCCGCCATGACCGATCCGATCAAAGCCCTGCTGAAGCCGCACATCCGCGACATCGGCAACCTGCAGGTGCGCCGCACACTGCCCGCGCTCGCCGCGCGCCTTGTCGGCCCGTTCATCTTCTTCGATCACATGGGCCCCGCGACGCTGCCGGCCGGTACCGGCCTCGACGTGCGCCCGCATCCGCATATCGGGCTCGCCACCGTCACCTACCTGTTCGACGGCGCGATCCTGCACCGCGACAGCCTCGGCTCGCTGCAGGAAATCGTGCCGGGCGACGTGAACTGGATGACGGCCGGCCGCGGCATCGTCCACTCGGAACGGACGCCCGACGCACAGCGCGCCAACGGTCACACGGTGCACGGGATCCAGACCTGGGTCGCGCTGCCGGTCGCCAACGAGACCACCGAGCCGTCGTTCGAACACCATGCGGCCGGCACGCTGCCCAAGCGCGACGCGAACGGCGTGGCGCTGACGGTGATCGCCGGCGACGCGTTCGGCCTGCATTCGCCCGTCACGACGTTCTCGCGCACGCTGTACGTCGCCGCCGAGTTCGCGGCCGGCGGCCGCGTCGAGCTCGACGCATCGCACGAGGAGCGCGCGGTTTACGTGGTCAGCGGCGACCTGACGATCGACGGCACGCCGGTGCCGGCCGAGCAGATGGCCGTGCTCACGCCGGGCGCGACGGTCACGCTCGCGAGCAGCAACGGCGCACGCGCGATGCTGCTCGGCGGCGACAGGATCGACGGCGAACGCTTCATCGAATGGAATTTCGTCGCCAGCAGCCGCGACGCGATCGAGCGCGCGAAACAGGCGTGGACAAACCAGGAAATGGGCAAGGTGCCGGGCGAAACCGAGTGGATCCCGCTGCCCGAATCAAAGCCGCGTTGAAAAAGGGGCGTGCCGCCCCCATCCTGACGACATTCGAACAGCAGAGAACGACATGGACACCACGCTTGCCACTTTCGAGAAAGACGTCATCGAGGCGTCGCTGGACACGCCCGTGCTGGTCGACTTCTGGGCGCCGTGGTGCGGCCCCTGCAAGACGCTCGGCCCGCTGCTCGAGAAGCTCGAAGCCGACTACGAAGGCCGCTGGAAGCTCGTGAAGGTGAACGTCGACGAGAACCAGGAGCTCGCCGCGCACTTCCAGACGCGCAGCATTCCGCACGTGATCGCGTTCGCCGACGGGCGCCCGGTCGACCAGTTCGTCGGCGTGCTGCCGGAAGGCCAGTTGCGCGCATTCCTCGACCGGCTGCTGCCGGCGCCCGACGAAGCCGAACGCCGCGCCGCGCAATACGCGATCGCCGAGTCGCGCTACGACGATGCGGTCACCCACCTCGAAGCGGCGCTCGCGCTAAACCCCGGCTTCGACGACGCACGGCTCGACCTGATCGAGCTGCTGCTCGCGAACAACCAGGTGGACCTCGCGCGTGCGGAGACCGAACGTCTCGCGCCGCAGACCGTGCAGGGCGGCGATCCGCGCTACCAGGCGATCAAGACCCGTTTCGACGCACTCGACGCGACGGCCGACCTGCCGCCGACCGACGCGCTCGAAGCACGCATCGCCGCAAACCCCGCCGATCTCGAAGCGCGCTTCGACCTCGCGCAGAGCCTGATCGCACGGCGGGCGTACGAAGGCGCACTCGAGCAATTGCTGGAAATCGTGATGCGCGACCGCGCGTACGGCGACGATCTCGGCCGCCGCACGATGATTTCGGTGTTCGAACTGGCGGGCGATCACCCCGAGCTCGTCGCTGCATGGCGACGCAAGCTGAGCATGGCGCTCAACTGACGCGCGACCGGCCGGGCTGCAACGGCCCGGCTGACCTGCCGCATCGCACGCGGCGCGCGTGACGCGCCGCAGCATTCCTTCACGTCGAACGATTCGACGTTCAGCCGTTCAACGGCTCAGCCGGCGGCCCGCGCCGCGATCGCACGCAACGCATGCGCGGCGGCCGCGAAGCCGAAGCTCGCAGTCACGCACACGCTCGAACCGAACCCCGCACAGTTGAGCCCCGCGACATGCGCGGCCGCGGACGGCTCCGCGCCGTCCTCGATGTCGCACGCGGCGGCTTCCGGATAGATCAGCGGCTCGTCGGAATACACGGCGCTCACCCTGAAGCGCGCCTTCGGCCCGCGCGGAAAGCCGTGCTGCTTGCGCAACTGCGCGCGCACCTTCGACAGCAGCGGATCCTGGATCGTCAGCGCGAGATCGTCGATGCGGATGCGCGTCGGGTCGAGCTGGCCGCCCGCGCCGCCGACCGTAACGAGCGGCTGCCCTTTCGCGACGCACCATGCGATCAGCGCGACCTTCGTGCGCACGCTGTCGATCGCGTCGATCACGTAGTCGAAACCGCCGCCGAGCAGCGCGTCGAAGTTGTCGGGCTCCGCGAAATCCTCGATCCGGTTCACGCGGCACGCGGGATCGATCAGCGCGATCCGCTCGGCCATCGCGTCGACCTTCGGCTTGCCGTAATTGCCGTCGAGCGCGTGAATCTGACGGTTGGTATTGCTTTCCGCGACGTTGTCGAGATCGACCAGCGTCAGCGTGCCGACCGCGCTGCGGGCGAGTGCTTCGGCTGTCCATGACCCGACGCCGCCGATCCCGATCACGGCGACGTGTGCACGCTCGAACGCGGCGAGCGCGGGCGCGCCGTACAGCCGCGCGATGCCGCCGAAACGGCGGTCGCGATCCACGTCAAGCTGGATTGTCGGGCTCGGGGTAAGATCAGAGGAACTGGGCGGGGCAGCGTCGGCAGCGGACATGGCAGCAAGGAAAACGTAAGTCGAGCAGCCCTCTATTTTGCCTGATATCCCCGCCCGTACGCGCCACTGTGCACGCACGATTCTTCAGCGTTCGCTATACTGGCCCCAGATTGAAGCGTTTGCATAACATGACGACTCTCGCCGATCTTCGCATCAACTATTCACGTGCTTCGCTCGACGAAGCCGATGCCGCCCCCGACCCCTTCGCCCAGTTCGATCGCTGGTTCAAGGAGGCGCTCGCCGCCAAACTTCCCGAGCCCAATACGATGACGCTCGCCACCGTCGGCGACGACGGCCGGCCGTCGGCCCGAATCGTGCTCATCAAGGGTGTCGACGAACGCGGGTTCGTCTTCTTTACCAATTACGAAAGCCGCAAAGGCCGCGAACTCGCCACGCATCCGCAGGCGGCGCTGCTGTTCTACTGGATCGAGCTCGAGCGCCAGGTGCGCATCGAAGGCCGCATCGAGAAAACCAGCGCCGACGAAAGCGACCGCTATTTCGCGTCGCGCCCGCTCGGCTCGCGCATCGGTGCGTGGGCCTCCGAGCAGAGCGCCGTGATCGACAGCCGCGCGACGCTCGAAGCGCGCGAGCGGGACGTGGCCGAACGCTACGGCGAGAATCCGCCGCGTCCGCCGCACTGGGGCGGCTATCGCCTCGTGCCCGACGCGATCGAGTTCTGGCAGGGCCGCCCGTCGCGGTTGCACGACCGGCTGCTCTATACGCGCGACGCCCCGGCGGCGCCGGGCTGGACGATCTCGCGCCTGTCGCCGTAAAGGCTCCGGCAGCGCCGGCGCGAACCGGTCGTATCTCGTGTTGCATCCGGGCGCCCGCCTCGCGAAGGGCGAGCGCCGTCAAGATACTTGGCTGTATTCGATTCAACGAACAAACGGAGAATCCAAATGTTCTGGGAAAAGAAGCTGGCACAGTGGGCGGACGAAGTACGGGCAAAGGCGAACATCCCCGCGCGCCTGGTGCTATGGAATGGCGAACAACTCGATTTCGGCACCTTCAGCGCGCCGCAGGTCACGCTGAAGGTCAACAGCGCGTCGGCGTTGCCGCTCTTGCTCGAACCAAGCCTCGACAATCTCGGCGAGGCCTACGTGAAGGGCAAGATCGACATCGAAGGCAGGCTGTCGGACATCATCAACATCAGCTATTCGCTGGCGCGCAACACGGTCACCAACGCGAACAAGCTCGCGCGCGTGCGGCGCTACTTCAATCATACGAAGAACACCGACCGGAAGGCGATCCAGTATCACTACGACGTGTCGAACGAGTTCTATCAGCTGTGGCTCGACGAGAACATGGTGTACTCGTGTGCGTACTTCGAGAACGGCGACGAAGATCTCGCGACCGCGCAGATCAAGAAGATCGACCACATCCTGACCAAGATCCGGCTCCAGCCGGGCCAGCGCCTGCTCGACATCGGCTGCGGCTGGGGCGCGCTCGTGCTGCGCGCGGCGCAGAAGTTCGGCGCGACGTGTCTGGGCGTGACGCTGTCGCAGAACCAGTTCGATCTCGCGACCGCGCGCGTGAAGGCCGCCGGCCTCGAGGACAAGATCGAGATCCGGCTGCAGGACTACCGCGAGATCGAGGGCCAGTTCGACCGGATCACGAGCGTCGGGATGTTCGAGCACGTCGGCCGCAAGAACCTGCCGCTCTATTTCTCGCGCGTGCACGACCTGCTGGCCGACGACGGCATCGCGATGAACCACGGGATCACGTCGACCGACGCGGAAAGCGGCGAAACGGCGCTCGGCGGCGGCGAGTTCATCGACCGCTACGTGTTCCCGGACGGCGAGTTGCCGCACATCAGCCTCGCGCTCGAATCGGCGCAGCGCGGCGGCCTCGAGGCGATTGACATCGAAAGCCTGCGGCGACACTATGCGCGCACGCTCGAGATCTGGACCGAGAACTTCGAGGCGAAGGCGGACCAGGCACGCTCGCTCGTCGACGACGAAAAATTCCGCATCTGGCGCGTGTATCTGGCCGGCTGCGCGTATGCGTTCGAGCACGACGACGTGTCGATCTTCCAGATCGTGTGCCGCAAGGCCGGCCAGAGCGCGAAAACGCTGCCGTGGTCGCGGCGCTACATGTACGAAAACCCGCTGCCGCGCTAGGCGGCACTTGACGCTGGGCATGCATGGGTGACGGCAGGACGCGGCGCAACACGCCGCCGCAACGACAGCAGCGCGACGACACGGACGGGGCGCACGCCGAAGGGCAGTTCGACCTGTTCGGCGCGCCGTCCGACGACGCGCGCGCGGCTGCGTCCGACGACGACGCTGCAAGCCGCAGCGAGCACGTGACGCCCCACGAAGGCGACGACGGGCAATCGCCTGCCCGCGCCCGCCGCGCATCGCCCCGCCCGTCCGCCCCGGACGAAGAACCCGCGCCCGCCTCCGGCATGCTGTGGGACGACCCGTCCCCGCCGGCCGCGCCGCCGAAGAAAGGCCGACGCCAGCGCGGTGTGGCGCCCGCACCGGTCTCCGCGGAAGTCGCCGATGCGGCGGCCGCGCTGCCGCCGAACGTGCGGCTCGGTACATCGTCGTGGTACTTCCCCGGCTGGGACGGCATCGTCTACGACGGCGACTTCGCACAGACGAAGCTGTCGCGCGAAGGGCTCGCCGCATACGGCGCGCATCCGTTGCTGAAAAGCGTGAGCCTGGACCGGTCGTTCTACGGCCCGCTGTCGGTGGCCGACTACCTGCGCTACGCGCAGCAGGTGCCGGACGATTTCCGCTTCGTCGTGAAGGCGCCGGCCTCCGTGACCGACGCGGTGGTGCGCGGCCGGCGCGGCGAGCCGTCGGGACCGAACCCGACCTTTCTCGACGCGCAGCTTGCAACCGCGGAATTCGTGCAGCCGTGCATCGACGGGCTCGGCAAGAAGGCCGGCGTGCTCGTGTTCCAGTTCTCGCCGATGCCCGATCAGCTGCTCGCCGACCCGGCCGCGCTGATCGACCGGCTGTCGGCGTTCTTTGCGGCGCTGCCGCCGCTGGCCCCGGAAGCGGACGGCACGCGCTACGCGATCGAGATTCGCGACGCGAGCCTGCTGACGCCGCGCTTCATCCGCGCGCTCGCGGCGCTCGGCGTGCGCTACTGCGTCGGCCTGCATGCACGGATGCCCGACCCGCTGCGCCAGGCGGCGGCGCTCGCACTGCTCGACGGCGATACGCCGGGGCCGCTGATCGTGCGCTGGAGCCTGCACGGCGGGTTCAAGTACGAGCAGGCGAAAGCGAAGTACGAGCCGTTCGACAAGCTCGTCGACGAGGATCCGGCCACGCGCTCGGCGCTCGCCGAACTGGCCGCGCGCTACGCGCTGGCCGGGCAGCCGGTGATCATCACGATCAACAACAAGGCGGAAGGCTCCGCGCCGCTGTCGTGCATCGCGCTCGCGCGCGAGATCGCCGCCGCGTGCGCGCACTGGCGCGACGAGGCGGCGCAGGCATCAGGCGCCGCTTAGTGGCTGCTTGGTGGCTGCCTGGCCACCGCTCATGCGCCGCGCACCGACTTCAGCCGGTGAGAGAACTTCTGGCGGAATTTCGCGAGCTTCGGCCCGATCACGACCGAGCAGTAGCCCTGCCCCGGATTGCGCGCGTAATAGTTCTGGTGATAGTCCTCGGCCGGCCAGTAGTTGTTGTCGTCGAGCGGCACGACCTGCGTGACGATCGGCTGCCCGAACACCTGTTCGCGCTCCAGTTCGCGGATCACGTCGAGCGCAGTGTCGCGCTGCGCATCCGAATGCGAGAACACGACCGAACGGTACTGCGTGCCGACGTCGTTACCCTGCCGGTTCAGCTGGGTCGGATCGTGCGTCGCGAAGAAGATCTCAAGGATCTCGCGATAGCCGATGCGGGCCGGATCGAACGTCACGTTCACGACCTCCGCGTGTCCGGTGTCGCCCTCGCACACGTCGCGATAGCCGGGGTTGCGCGTATGGCCGCCCGCATAGCCCGACTGGACGGCCGTCACACCGTCGACGTCGAGAAACACGGCCTCCGTGCACCAGAAGCACCCGCCGCCCACAGTCGCGGTTTCAAGCATGTCGTTCCCCATGAAATCAGTCCCTCGTTGATGACAGCGGCGACACGCACGCGTGTACATGCCGCCGCCTGTTCGTCTCGCCGCCGCCCGTTTGCGCGGGCAAAGCGGCACGCGTTCAAGTATCTCACTCGCGTGCGAATCCGGCAGAACCGCATGCCCGCCGCACACGACCCGTCGCGCGTTTCTCGTCTACACTTCTACACCGGGTCACGCGTCGCCGCGACGGCACACCGTCCGGCTGCACGCAGCGTCCGATGCATGCCCGCTCCTGATGTATCCATCATCCGCCGGAACATCGCTATGCACGCCTTGGCAGATATCGCCCGCACCGCCGGCGCACGACGCGCCGCCGCTTCACCCGCACCCTCGCGCTGCCCTGCGCAGCGATCCGGGCCCTCGCGCCTGCCCGCTTTCCCGACCTGATGCACGGCTGCGCGCGTCCCGCCGACGCGTGCGCCGCGCAACGCCTTCGCCCCGCACGCCACAGCGAACGGCCGTGCGCCACCGATCCGATACAACCGAGAGAGGCACCCCGATGAGCATGCGGCCCGACCCGACCTTTCACGCTTCGCCGGAACTTGCGATGCAGGCGCCGGCGGAAGCGTTCGCCTATACGTTGTTGCTGAGCCCCGATTTTTCCAGACCCGACGCGCTCGCCGTGATCGACGTGAAGCCCGGCTCCGCGACCTACGGAAAAATCGTCCACACGGTGACGATGCCGAACACCGGCGACGAGTTTCACCACTTCGGCTGGAATGCGTGTTCGTCGTCGCTGTCGCCGCTCACCGGCCACGCGTTTCTCGAGCGGCGCTTCCTGATCATCCCCGGCCTGCGCTCGTCACGCATCTACGTGATCGACACCAAGCCGCATCCGACGCAGGCGCGCATCCACAAGATCATCGAGCCCGACGAGATCTTCGCGAAGACCGGCTATTCGCGACCGCACACGGTCCACTGCGGCCCCGAGGGCATCTACGTGAGCACGCTAGGCGGAGCCGGCAAGGACGGCACCGACGGCGCGCCCGGCATCTTCATCATGGACTGCGAGACCTTCGACGTGCTCGGCCGCTGGGAAATCGATCGCGGCCCGCAGGACAAGCATTACGACTTCTGGTGGAACCTGCCGCGCGACTACATGGTGTCGAGCGAATGGGCGCTGCCGCCGCAATTCGAGCACGGCATCGTGCCGGAAGACCTGCTCGCGAACCGGTACGGCCACCGGCTGCATTTCTGGGACCTGCGCGCGCGGCGCAACGTGCAGACGATCGATCTCGGCGCGCACCACCAGATGGCGCTGGAAGTGCGGCCCGCCCACGATCCGGTGCGCGAATACGGGTTCGTCGGCGTGGTGGTCGACACGACCAATCTCGAAGGGTCGATCTGGACCTGGTGGCGCGAAGGCGGCAAGTTCCATGTGCGCAAGACCGCGACGATCCCGGCCGAACCGGCCGCGGCCGACGAGCTGCCGCCGCTGCTCAAGGGATTCGGCGCGGTGCCGCCGCTCGTGACCGACATCGACCTGTCGCTCGACGACCGCTTCCTGTACGTGTCGTGCTGGGGCACCGGCGAGATGCGCCAGTACGACGTGTCGGATCCGCATCAGCCGGTGCTCGCGGGGTCGGTACGGATCGGCGGGATCGTGCGCCGGGCGCCGCACACGAACGGCCGCGCGTTCGCGGGCGGCCCGCAGATGGTGGAAATCAGCCGCGACGGCCGGCGCGTGTACTGGACCAACTCGCTGTACTCGACGTGGGACGACCAGTTCTACCCGGACGGCGTGCCGGCCGCGCAGGTGCTCGCGCATGCGGGGCCGGACGGCGGGCTCACGCTCGCCGACGACTATTGGGTCGACTTCCCCGAAGGCTATCGCGCGCACCAGATCCGGCTGGAAGGCGGCGACTGCTCGACCGACTCGTTCTGCTATCCGTCGGTCAAGCGTTGAACACGGGGCTCTCCGCGCCGCTCGCGCTCTGGGCGGCCGTGCTCGCGAGCGGCGTCTATCACGGGCTCAATCCGGCGATGGGCTGGCCGCTGGCCGTGTCGAACGCGCTGATGACGCGCCGCGGCGGCGCGCTCGTCGCGGCGCTCGGCTATCTCGCGCTCGGCCACGCGCTCGCGGTGTTCATGGTGATGCTGCCGTTCGGGCTGCTCGCCGCGCTGCTCGCGTGGCAGTCGGCGATCCGGATCGGCGCGAGCGCGCTCGTGATCGGCTTCGGCGCGCTGCTGCTGATCCGCCGCCGCCATCCGCGGGCGCTCGCGCGGATCGCGCCGGCGCGCCTCGGGCTGTGGTCGTTCGCGGTCGCGATCGCGCACGGCGCCGGGCTGATGCTGGTGCCGATCTACCTCGGCCTCTGCGGGCTCGAAGGGGGCGCCGGGGACGCCGGCCATCGCGCGGCCGCGACGCTCGTCGATGCGCATCTCGGCATGGCGCTCGTCGTCGCGGCCGTGCATGCGGCCGCGATGATCGCGACGGGCGGCGTGCTGGCGTGGCTCGTCTATCGCTATCTCGGGCTGAAATTCGTCGCGCGGAGCTGGTTCAACCTCGATGCCGTGTGGGCATCGAGCCTGATCGTGACGGGCGCGCTGTCGCTCGGACTGGCGGCGGCGCGATAGCAAGGCAGCACGTTCGCCACGCGACGCCGCTGCCAACCACGCGCAACAAAACGCGACGGAACAGGCATTTGCGCGCAATTTCGGCGCCGCGCGGCAGTGTTCGCTACCTCACGCTCGCGCCGCAATGCGCCGCCCGTACGGGCCCGGCGGCCCTGATTCCGCTAAAATCCGGGCATGCGCACCACTTTCCAATCGACCACCCCGGCCTTGCCGCCTTTCGTCCGCCGCGCCCCCCGGATCCGCCGTGCGCCGCGCCCGCCCGTTTCGTCCCGGATGGCCGCCCGATGAACCAGCCCACTCCGCCGGATTTCGACTCGGCCGCATTTCGCCAGGCGCTCGGCCAGTTCGCGACCGGCGTCACGGTCATCACGACGTGCGCGCCGTCCGGACAGCTGATCGGCATCACCGCGAGCTCATTCAACTCGGTGTCGCTCGATCCGCCGCTCGTGCTGTGGAGCCTCGCGCACAAATCTGCGTCGACGCCGGTGTTCCGCAGCAACAGCCATTACGTGGTGAACGTGCTCGCGGCGTCGCAACTGGACCTGTGCAAGCGTTTCTCGACCTACAAGGGCGATCGTTTCGAAGGGATTGCGCACGCGGCAGGCAACTCGGGCATGCCGGTGCTGGACGGTGCGCTCGCGTGGTTCGAATGCCACAACCGCAGCCGCTACGACGAAGGCGACCACGTGATCTTCGTCGGTGAAGTGGAGCGCTGCGGCGTGCGGGCCGCAACCGACGACGCGCCGCCGCTCGTGTTCCACGGCGGCGGGTTCCACGGCCTCACACCGCTTTGATCGCCCCGGTGCGCGCCAGCCCGACCGGCGCGCCCGCCTCGTCCTTCAGCGTCTGCAGCACGATGTTCGAACGGATGTCCATCACCCCCGGCGCCTTGTAGAGCCGGTTCAGCACGAAATCCGAATAGTGCTTGAGGTTGTGCGCGAGCACGCGCAACAGATAGTGGCTCTCGCCGGTCACGACGAACGCGCCGACCACCTCCGGCCATTCGCGCAGCGCTTCCGCGAAGCGCTCGTGCCACTGGTTTTCCTCATTGCGCATCGACACCTGCACGAATGCCTCGAGCTCGAAGCCGAGCTTCTCGCGGCTCAGGCATGCGCGGTAGTGCTCGATCACGCCCTGCTCCTCGAGCAGGCGCATCCGGCGCAAACAGGCGGACGGCGACAGCGAGATCCGCTCCGCCAGATCGAGATTGCTGATTCTGCCCTCTTCCTGCAGGACTGCCAGGATCCGGCAGTCGGTGGCATCGAGCGTGATCGCGTGCATTTTTGATCCCCGTTTTCCCTCTGATTCGAATTATCTGCCAATCCGGCGGATTGTCCATGTTTATTTCGCAAGCACTTTCTACGAGCGTCCACCTATCATTCGAAGGATCGACTCACCGATTCGTCATGCCATGGACACACTCTGGGACATCTCGCCGCCGATCAGCCCCGCCACTCCCGTATGGCCGGGCGACACGCCGGTCTCCGTTGAACGCGTGTGGCGGATGGAGGCCGGCTCGCCGGTCAACGTCGCCCGCCTGACGCTGTCGCCGCATACCGGCGCGCACTGCGACGCGCCGCTGCACTACGACGCGAACGGCGCGCCGATCGGCGCCGTGCCGCTCGACACCTACCTCGGGCCCTGCCGCGTGATCCACTGCATCGGCGCCACGCCGGTCGTGCAGCCGGCCGACATCGAGGCCGCGCTCGACGGCGTACCGCCGCGCGTGCTGCTGCGCACCTATGCCCACGCGAGCGTCGAGCACTGGGACAGCAGCTTCTGCGCGGTCGCGCCCGCGACCGTCGACCTGCTCGCCGCGCACGGCGTGACGCTGATCGGCATCGACACGCCGTCGCTCGACCCGCAGGAATCGAAGACCATGGATGCGCATCACCGCGTGCGAGCGCACCGGATGGCGATCCTCGAAGGGATCGTGCTCGACGACGTGCCGCAAGGCGACTACGAACTGATCGCGCTGCCGCTGAAGTTCACGACGCTCGACGCAAGCCCCGTGCGCGCCGTGCTGCGTGCGCTGCCCGGCCGCGCCGCCTGATTACCCGAACCCTTTACCCGACATCATGATCAAGACCCGTGAAGACGCGCTCGCACTCGACCGCGACGACTCGCTCGCCACACTGCGCGACCAGTTCGCGCTGCCCGACGGCGTGATCTACCTCGACGGCAACTCGCTCGGCGCGCAGCCGCGCGCGTCGGCCGCCCGCGCGCAGCAGGTGATCAGCGCCGAATGGGGCGAAGGCCTGATCCGCAGCTGGAACACCGCCGGCTGGTTCGCGCTGCCGCGCCGCCTCGGCGACAAGCTCGCGACGCTGATCGGCGGCGCGCCCGGCGAAACCGTCGTGACCGACACCATTTCGATCAACCTGTTCAAGCTGCTGTCGGCGATGCTGCGCCACCAGGCCGAGCGCGCGCCGGAGCGCCGCGTGATCGTGTCGGAGCGCTCGAACTTCCCGACCGACCTGTACATCGCGCAAGGGCTGATCGAGCAGCTCGGCGGCGGCTACGAGCTGCGCCTGATCGACGATCCGTCGGATCTGCCCGACGCGCTCGGCGCGGATACGGCCGTCGCGATGATCACGCACGTGAACTACCGCACCGGCTACATGCACGACATGCCGGCCGTCACGCAGCTCGTGCACGACGCGGGCGCGCTGATGCTGTGGGATCTCGCGCACTCGGCCGGCGCGGTGCCGGTCGACCTGAACGGCGCACGCGCGGACGGCGCGGTCGGCTGCACGTACAAGTACCTGAACGGCGGCCCCGGCTCGCCCGCGTTCGTGTGGGTGCCGCAGCGCCATCTCGCGCATTTCTCGCAGCCGCTGTCGGGCTGGTGGGGCCACCGCGCGCCGTTCGCGATGCAGCCGGGCTTCGCGCCCGATCCGGGCATCGCGCGCTTCCTGTGCGGCACGCAGCCGATCGTGTCGATGTCGATGGTCGAATGCGGGCTCGACGTGTTCCTGCAGACCGACATGCACACCATCCGCCGCAAGTCGCTCGCGCTGACCGACGCGTTCATCGCGCTCGTCGAAGCGCGCTGCGCCGGCCTGTCGCTCAAGCTCGTCACGCCGCGCGCGCATCACCAGCGCGGCTCGCAGGCGAGCTTCGAGCATCCGCACGGCTACGAGGTGATGCAGGCGCTGATCGCGCGCGGCGTGATCGGCGACTATCGCGAGCCGTACGTGCTGCGCTTCGGCTTCACGCCGCTCTATACGCGCTTCGCCGACGTGTGGGATGCGGTCGAGACGCTGCGCGACATCCTCGCCACCGACGCGTGGAAGGCACCCGAGTTCGCCGAGCGCGGCGCGGTGACCTGATCGGCGTCGCCCGGCGCGCGCAGGCCGCGCGCCGCGCCCCCGTCATTCAATTCTGGAGAAAGTCGTGAATTCTGGTCATATGCAGCCACCCGGCGACGATGCGCCGGCGGGCTGCCCGTTCTCGGGCGCACGCGCCACCCACGAAGCGCCGCACGTGCCGGGCGATGCCGGCGCGCCAGCCGGCTGGCACGACGCGCAGCTCGATTTTTCGAAGTCGATGAGCTACGGCGACTACCTGTCGCTGAATTCGATCCTCGATGCGCAGCATCCGCTGTCGCCCGATCACAACGAGATGCTGTTCATCATCCAGCATCAGACGAGCGAGCTGTGGATGAAGCTCGCGCTGTTCGAGCTGCGCGGCGCGCTTAATGCCGTGCGCGACGATGCGCTGCCGCCCGCGTTCAAGATGCTCGCGCGCGTGTCGCGCATTCTCGAGCAGCTCGTGCAGGCGTGGAGCGTGCTGTCGACAATGACGCCGTCGGAATATTCGGCGATGCGGCCGTATCTCGGCCAGTCGTCGGGCTTCCAGTCGTACCAGTATCGGCAGCTCGAATTCCTGCTCGGCAACAAGAACGCGCAGATGTTGCAGCCGCATGCACACCGGCCCGACATCCTCGAACAGGTGCGTGCGACGCTCGAGGCGCCGTCGTTCTACGACGAAGTCGTGCGCCTGCTCGCGCGCCGCGGCTTCGCGATCGCGCCCGAGCGGCTCGAGCGCGACTGGACGCAGCCGATGCGTCACGACGAAACGGTCGAGGCCGCGTGGCTCGAGGTCTATCGTCATCCGCAGCAGCACTGGGAGCTGTACGAGATGGCCGAGGAACTCGTCGATCTCGAGGATGCGTTCCGCCAGTGGCGCTTCCGTCACGTGACGACCGTCGAGCGCATCATCGGCTTCAAGCAAGGCACGGGCGGCACGAGCGGCGCGCCGTATCTGCGCAAGATGCTCGACGTCGTGCTGTTCCCCGAGCTGTGGCACGTTCGGACCACGCTGTAACGCACGCCATGCGCCCGCGCGTCACGACGACGTGCGGGCCAGCTCCTCTCCTTCGCGCGGCAACGCCCGTTCGCGCGTCAAGCGCGGAATGTGCCGCCGCATCGCGAGCAGCGCGACGCAGACCACGCCCATCGCGGCGGCCAGCATCGCCAGGTACGCATTCGCGCCGCCCGTGGTGATCACGATCGCGCCGGCGAACGCGCTGAGGATCGCGCCGAGCCGGCCGAACGCGAGCGCGCTCGCGGTGCCGGTCGCGCGCACCGCCGTCGGATAGATGTACGCGCACAGCGCATACATCGTCGACTGCACCGCGTTGACGAACAGGCCGTGCAGGCCGAGCCCGACGATCAGCCAGCCCGTGTGACGCCCCGCGTCGACGCCCATCAGCCAGGCCGCGCTCGCGGCGCCGCCGATGCTGCACAGCGCGAGCGGCCAGCGCGAACCGGCATGCGCGATCGCCCACGCGCACAGCAGCGCGCCGATCACGCCGCCGAGGTTGTACGCGGTGAGCCCCGCGCCCGCGACCGATACGCTGAGCCCGCTCGCGGCCAGCATCGTCGGCAGCCAGCTGAATGCCGCGTACACCGCGAGCAGACACATGAAGAACGCACACCACAGCGCGATCGTGTCGCGCGCCTGGCCGCCGCCGAACAGCGCGCCGAAGCCGCCTCGCGCACCGGGCGCACGCGCATCGCGCAAATCGGTGAACACGGTGCCGGGCGCGACCGGCCGCTGCATGCGTGCGAGCAGCGCACCGAGTTCCGGCCAGCGCGCGGGGCGGCGCGCCAGATAGCGCGGCGATTCGGGCAACGCGCGCACGAGGATGAAGCCGAGCACGAGCGGCAGCGCGCCGCCCGCGAAGAACAGCCCGCGCCAGCCGTAGCGCGGCAGCACCTCGTGCGCGAACAACCCGGCCAGCATGCCGCCGAGCGGCACGCACACGATCGTCGCCGTGACCATCATCGTGCGGCGCCGCGCAGGCGTGTATTCGGCCGTCATCGTCGTGGCCGTCGGCAGCGCGCCGCCGATCCCGAGCCCCGCGCAGAAACGCAGCATCGCGATCGCTGCGACGTTCGGCGCGAAGCCGATCGCGCAGGTCGCGACGCCGAACAGGAACACGCTGCCGATCACGGCCTGGCGACGGCCGAAGCGGTCCGCGACGAGCCCCGCGCACGCGCTGCCGATACCCATCCCGATCAGCCCGGCCGCCACCGCGGGCGCGAATGCGCCGCGCGTGATCCCCCATTCGCGGATCAGCACCGGAATCGCGAAACCGATCAACTGGCCGTCGAAACCGTCGAGCACGATCGCCAGCGCGGCGAGCAGCACCACGCAGCGCTGCATCGTCGTGAACGGCCCGTCGTCGAGTGTCGCGCCGATGTCGACCGACGGCGCCGGCAATCCGTCGCGCGTGCTCATGCGGCCTCCCGTGCGCCACGCGGCGGCGGCGATGTGCGCGCACGGCGCGCAGCAAGACAACGGCATTCGATGGCTTTCATGGCGTCTCCAGTTGCCCGGGCTGGCGCGCAGGCGCGTGCCCGAATCTCGTGCTGCGCGGTCGGCGTCGACGCGCCGGCTCGTTCAGCGTTCCTGTCCAGTCCGTATCGGCCACGCATCGTCTGCCCGCGCGCGGTGCATGCGTGCTGCCGCGCGCTGCAAGCCTGCGATCGGCCCGATGCTCAGTCGATCCGCGCGTCGATCAGCCTGACCAGCGCGAGCAGCGTGTCGGTATGCGGGACCGCGACGCCCGTCTCGCGCGCCGCCGCGACGACCCTGCCGCTGATCGCGTCGATCTCCGTGCGGCGGCCCGCGAGCACGTCCTGCAGCATCGACGGCCGGTGGCCGCGATGTTCGCGGATCGCATGCCCGACGTTGCGCGCGATGCGCTCGCCGTCGACGCCGATGCCTTTCGCACGCGCGACGGCGGCCGTCTCGGCCGCGATCGCCAGCGCGAGCCTCGGCCCGTCGTCATGACAGCCGAGCTGGTCGACCGTGCAGCGCGTCGTCGCGCACAACGTGTTGAGCGCCGCGTTGAACGCGACCTTCTCCCAGATCGCGGCCCACACGTCGGCATCGAGCGAACACGCGAGCCCGGCATCCGACAATGCGGCGGCCACCGTCGCCGCGAACGGGCGCGCCGCACCGTCGGCCGTCATCATGCGGATCGTGCCGGCACCGTGCGAGCGCACATGCCCGGGGCCGGCGACGTCGGCCGGCCACGTCGTGACACCGACCAGAATGCGTTCGAGCGGCACGAACGCGTTCAGCGTCTCGACGTTGCCGAGCCCGTTCTGCAGCGTCAGCACGGACGTATGCGGGCTCAGCAACGCGCGCACGCCGTCGAGCGCCGCGTGCGTATGCAGCGATTTGGTGAAGACGATCAGCAGATCAAATGGTGTGTCGGGCGCGGCAAGCGCCGCCGCATGCGTGGCTTCGGGTCGCACGGCAGCCAGCGTGCGGATGCGGCGTTCGCCGCGATCGTCGTCGATGCGCAACCCGTCGCGACGAATCGCGTCGAGATGCGCGTCGTTCACGTCGATCAACGTGACGGCCGCGCCGCGCTCGGCCAGCAAGCCGCCGAACAGCGAGCCCATCGCGCCCGCGCCGAGAATCGCAATCCTCATCGTCGCCAGCCTCTCAGAACGGATAGTGACGCGGCGCGGTCTGCACGGTGATCCAGCGCAGGTCCGTGAACGCGGCGATGCCGGCCTTGCCGCCGAAATGGCCGAAGCCGCTGTCCTTCACGCCGCCGAACGGCATCTGCGCCTCGTCGTGCACGGTCGGGCCGTTCACGTGGCAGATGCCCGCTTCGATGCGCGCCGCGACGCGCATCGCGCGCGCGACGTCGCGGCTGAATACGGCCGACGACAACCCGAACGCGTTGTCGTTCGCGCAGCGGATCGCCGCCTCTTCGCCGTCGACGCGCACGATGCCCTTCACCGGCCCGAACGATTCCTCCGCATAGATCCGCATCGCGGGCGTCACGCGATCGATGAGCGTCGCCGGGAACAGCGTGCTGTCGGACTTGCCGCCGCACGCGAGCGTCGCGCCATGCGCGAGCGCATCGTCGATCAGCGCGTTGCAGCGCTCGACGGCCTTCATGTCGATCAGCGAGCCGAGCACGACGGGCCCGTGGCGCGGATCGCCGAGCGGCAGCGAAGCCGCCTTGTCGGCGAGCTTCGCGACGAACGCATCGGCGATCGCCGCATCGACGACGAGCCGTTCGGTCGACATGCAGATCTGCCCGGAATTCGCGAACGCGCCGAAGGCGGCCGCAGCCACCGCCGCGTCGAGATCGGCATCGTCGAGCACGACGAACGGCGCCTTGCCGCCGAGCTCGAGCACCGACGGTTTCAGATGGCGCGCACACGCTTCGGCGACGATCCGCCCGACCCGCGTCGACCCGGTGAAGTTCACGCGGCGCACGGCCGGATGTGCGATCAATGCGTCGACGACGGCACCCGCATCGTCGGGCGAGTTCGTCACGAAGTTCACGACACCCGGCGGCAAGCCGGCCTCCTGCAGCGCCTCGACGATCAGCCCGTGCGTGACCGGACACAGTTCCGAGCCCTTCAGCACGACCGTGTTGCCGCATGCGAGCGGCAGCGCGAGCGCGCGCGTCGCGAGGATCACCGGCGCATTCCACGGCGCGATGCCGAGCACGACGCCGGCCGGCTGCCGCACGCCCATCGCGAGCGAGCCGGGCACGTCGGACGGAATCAGCTCTCCGCCGATCTGCGTGGTCAGCGACGCGGCCTCGACGAGGCCGCTCGCGGCAAGCTGCACGTTGAAACCGGCCCACAGCGCCGACGCGCCGGTTTCGGCCGCCATCGCGGCGACGAACTGGTCGTGCTTCGCTTCGAGTGCGGCGGCGGCCTTGAGCAGCAGCGCGCGGCGCGCGCCGGGGCCGAGGGCCGCCCAGCCGGGAAACGCGTGAGCCGCTGCGTCGGCCGCCGCGCGTGCATCGTTGATCGTGCACGCGGGTGCGGTCGACGCAATTTCGCCGTCGAGCGGGTTGCGGCGCACGAATGTCGCGCCGCTGGACGAATCGCGGCGTACGCCGCCGATCAGCATCGATACGGTTTGCATGGAGTCTCCGAAACGACGCGCGCTGCGCGTCAGGCCACTTCGATTTCGACGACGACGGGCGCGGTGGCGCGCAGCGCGTCGGTCAACGTGTCGTGCAGGCGCGCGGCATCGGCGACGCGGGTGCCATGGCAGCCCATCCCCTGCGCCAGCGCGACGAAATTCAGGTCGGGCAGATCGGTGCCCTGCACCGGATCGTCGGGGCCGAAGCCGAACACCGGCGCGAAATCCTGCAGCGCCGCATAGCGACGATTGTTCAGGATCACGAACGTGATCGGCAACTTCAGCTGCGCGGCGCTCCACAACGCCTGGATCGAATACAGGCTCGACCCGTCGCCGATCAGCGCGATCACGCGCTGCCCCGGCCGCGCGAGCGCGACGCCGACCGCGGCCGGCATCCCGTAGCCGAGGCCGCCGCTGTCCATCGTGTAGAACGTGCCGCTGCGCGTGAACGGCAGATGGTCCTGCATCACGGGCCGCGCGCTAGGCGCCTCCTCGACGACGATGTCGTGCGCGTCGCGCACGTCGGCGAGCGTCTGCAGCGCGAACGCCACGGACATCCGTTCGCCGGCGGGCGGCACGGCGACGCGCGGGCGCGGCGGACGCGGCGCCGGCATCGGCCGCTCCGGCGGCACCGGTCGCGCCAGCAGGTCGCGCGCCGCGAGCCGCAGGTTGCCGACCACCGCATCGCCCGACGGCGTCCACGCGGCGATGCCGGGATCGTCGACGAGCTGCACGAGCACGGCGCCCGGCGGCACGTGCGGGCCGAACCCTTCGATGTGATAGGTGAACGCGGGCGCGCCGAACGCGAACACGAGGTCGTGCCCGTCGAGCCGCGCGACGATCTTCTCGCGGATCGCGGGCAGGAAGCCGGCGAACAGCGGATGGTCCTCGGGAAAACTGCAGCGTCCCGACATCGGCGCGACGTACACGCGCGCACGGTGCCGCTCGGCGAGCCGCACGACGTCGTCCCACGCGCCGGCGCGATCGACGGCCGCGCCGACCACCAGCGCGGGACGCCGCGCGGCATCGAGCGCGTCGCCGAGCCGCGCGAGCGCGTCGGGATCGGGCCGCACGACGCTGCTCACGTCACGGCGCGGCAGCAGTTCGGCGGGCTGGTCCCAGTCGTCGACCGGGATCGACACGAACACCGGCCCGCGCGGCTCCTGCATCGCGATCCGGTACGCGCGCGCGATCGCCGCCGGCACGTCCTGCGCCCGGGCGGGCTCGATGCTCCATTTCACGTACGGCTTCGGCAGCTCGGCGGCCTGCGTCGCGCCGAGGAACGGATCGAACGGCAGGATCGCGCGCGCCTGCTGGCCCGCGGTGACGATCAGCGGCGTGCGGTTCTTGAACGCGGTGAACAGGTTGCCCATCGCGTTGCCGACGCCGGCCGCCGAGTGCAGGTTCACGACGGCCGCATTGCCGGTGGCCTGCGCATGGCCGTCCGCCATGCCGACCACGACGGCCTCCTGCAGGCCGAGCACGTAGCTGAAATCGGCGGGGAAATCGCGGAACATCGGCAGCTCGGTCGAGCCGGGATTGCCGAACACGCGGTCGATGCCGAACTGGCGGAACAGGTCGATGACGGCGTCACGGACGGTGATCGGTGCGGCGGAATGGGACGGGGTGCCGGACATGCTCGGGCGTCTCCTCGGTGGCTTGGCGGTTTCCACAGTATCGAAGCGCGAGTCATTCTCGGATACTGTATTTTCTGCAAAAAGCCATTACGATTCGGCATGACTTTCGATCTCCGACAATTGCGGGCCTTCACGACCATCGTCGCGTGCGGCAGCCTCGGCCGCGCGGCCGACGCGCTGCACGTCACGCAGCCGGCGCTGAGCCGGATCCTGAAGCGGCTCGAGGAGCAGGTCGGCGCGCCGCTGTTCGAGCGCCACTCGAAAGGCGTGCAGCTCACCGCGTTCGGCGACGCGCTGCTGCCGCACGCGACGCTGCTGCAGCACGAGGCCGAGCATGCGCGCGAGGAGCTCAACGCGATGCGCGGCTTCGCGAAGGGCACGATCAAGGTCGGCGCGGTGGGCAGCATCGCGAGCCTCGTGCTGCCGGTC
Organism: Burkholderia sp. JKS000303; assembly: GCF_002563755.1. Lineage (NCBI taxonomy): Bacteria > Pseudomonadati > Pseudomonadota > Betaproteobacteria > Burkholderiales > Burkholderiaceae > Burkholderia > Burkholderia sp. JKS000303. The sequence goes on along the minus strand of NZ_PDBZ01000001.1, from coordinate 2,227,285 downwards.
GCGGTCGGCCGCGTGCTCGATCGCTGGCCGAATCTGCGCGTCGAGATCCTCGAAGGCGTGTGGGACCGGCTCGCGGAAGGGCTGCACAAGCACGAGATCGATCTCGCGCTGTCCGCGCACGGGCCCGACACCGACGAGATCGTCGCGATTCCCGAGTGCCGCTGGGAAGATCGCAGCCATATCGTTGCGGCGCCGCACCATCCGCTGCGCGCGCTCGGCCGCGCGCCGACGCTCGCCGATACGCTGCACGCGCGCTGGGCGATTCCGCCGCGCGGCACCGCACCGTTCGATCACATGCGCGCGACCTTCGACGCGCACGGGCTGGCGCTGCCCGATATCGCGGTCGAGACGCGTTCGGTCACGACGTTGAAGAGCCTCGTCGCGCATGCGGGCTTCCTGAGCTGGATGGCCGAGCCGATGTACGGCGCCGAACGGCGCGCCGGCACGATCGACACGCTGCCCGTGCGCGAAGTCGTCGCGGTGCGCACGCTCACCGCATTCCGCCGCCGCCACGGCATTCTGCCCGGCCCGGCCGGCAAGCTGCTCGACGAACTCGTCGCATTGACGCGCGCCGACGGGCGCTGACGCCCACCCCGCTGCTGCCGCGCGGCGTCCGCGAATCGCCGGCCGCCGCAGCGCACCATCGAAATGCCACGCTGTTGCCTTGACTTTCGCTTGCCCGAATACGATCATTCGCTCACATGAAGAGCAAATGATCGTATTCGTCAGCATGGATCGCGGCGGCAGCCAGGCCGAGCGCGATCCGCTCGCGACAGGAGACACCTGATGACCGAATCGCCCTCCGCCCGCACGCCCGTGCTGCTGCACATCGGTGCCGGCTCGTTCCACCGCGCGCACCAGGCGTGGTATCTGCACCGCGTGAACGCGGCCGTGCCGGCCGACGAACGCTGGTCGCTGAGCGTCGGCAACATCCGCGACGACATGCACGCGACGATGGATGCGCTCGCCGCGCAACACGGCGCGTACACGCTGGAAACCGTCACGCCGCAAGGCGAGCGCGCGTACGAGACGGTCCGCGCGATCTCGCGCGTGCTGCCGTGGTCGATCGACCTCGCCGCGCTGATCGACGCCGGCGCCGACCCGGCGTGCCGGATCGTGTCGTTCACCGTCACCGAAGGCGGCTACTACCTCGACGAACACAACCGGCTCGATCTCGCGAACGCGGATCTCGCGGCCGACCTGCAGGGCGCGCGCACGACGCTGTACGGCGCGCTCGCGGCGCTGCTCGCCGAACGCGTGAAGCGCGACGCGGGGCCGCTCACGCTGCAAAGCTGCGACAACCTGCGCAACAACGGCGCGCGCTTTCGCGCGGGCATGCGCGAATTCCTCGAACGGCGCGGCCAGACCGACCTGCTCGCGTGGTTCGACGCCCATGTCGCGACACCGAGCGCGATGGTCGACCGCATCACGCCGCGCCCGACCGACGACGTGCGCGAACGCGTGCGCGCGGCGACCGGCATCGACGATGCGTGCCCGGTGATGGGCGAATCGTTCATCCAGTGGGTGATCGAGGACCGCTTCGCGGCCGGCCGGCCGCGCTGGGAGCTGGCCGGCGCGGAACTAGTCGACGACGTGCATCCGTACGAGGAAGCGAAGATCCGCATCCTCAACGCGACGCACAGCTGCATCGCATGGGCCGGCACGCTCGCGGGCTACACGTATATCCACGAAGGCACGCACGACGCGGCGATCCGCCGCTTCGCGCACGACTACGTGACGCAGGACGTGATCCCGTGCCTCACCCCGAGCCCGCTCGACCTCGAACGCTATCGCGACGTCGTGCTCGAACGCTTCGGCAACCCGTACGTGCTCGACACGAACCAGCGCGTCGCGGCCGACGGTTTCTCGAAGATTCCCGGCTTCATCGCGCCGACGCTCGTCGAATCGTTCGCGCGCGGCGCGGCGCCGGTCGCCACCGCCGTATTGCCGGCGCTGTTCCTGCGCTTTCTCGAACGCCGGGCGCGCGGCCTCTTGCCGTATGCCTACCAGGACGGCGTGATGGACGAAGGCGCGGCGCGCACGATCGTCGAGGCCGACGACCCGGTCGTCGCGCTGTGCGCGAGCCGCGCGCTGTGGGGCTCGCTCGCCGGCAACGCCGCGCTGTTCGAAGCGCTGCGCGCGGGGCTCGCACGCGTGGACGCATGGCTCGCGCCGCGCTGACGCGGCCCGCCGCCCGGCCGCAGGCCGCCGGCAAGCGGCCGCGCATCCGGGCGAACCTGCGTTGGCAGGCGCGCATGCGTACGGCTAAAGTAGCGGCTCCTCACTGACGGAACGGATCGCTCATGTATCTCGGCATCGACCTCGGCACCTCGGAAGTGAAGGTGCTGCTGCTGGCCCCGGACGGCACCGTGGTCGGCACCGCGGGCACGCCGTTCAGCGTGTCGCGGCCGCACCCGCGGTGGGCTGAACAGCATCCGGACGACTGGTGGCAAGGCACGCTCGCCGCGCTCGCGGCGCTGCGCGAACGGCACCGCCAGGCGTTCGCGCAGGTGCGCGGGATCGGCCTGTCGGGCCAGATGCACGGCGCGGTGCTGCTCGGCCGGGACGACCGCGTATTGCGCCCGGCGATCCTGTGGAACGACATGCGCAGCGCCGACGAATGCGCACTGCTCACCGAACGCGCACCCGATCTGCACGCGCTGGCCGGCAATCTCGCGATGCCCGGCTTCACCGCGCCGAAGCTGCTGTGGGTCGCGAAGCACGAACCCGGCGTGTTCGCCGCCACCGCGTGCGTGCTGATGCCGAAGGATTACCTGCGCTTCCGGCTCACGGGCGCCAAGGTATCCGATCCGTCCGACGCGGCCGGCACGCTGTGGCTCGACGTCGCGCGCCGCGACTGGTCCGACGCGCTGCTCGCCGCCTGCGACATGACGCGTGACCAGATGCCGCGCATCGTCGAAGGCAACGCGCCGTCCGGCACGCTGCGCGCGGATGTCGCGCGCGAACTCGGGCTGCCGGAGGGCGTCGTGGTGGCCGGCGGCGGCGGCGACAACGCGACGAGCGCGCTCGGCATCGGCGCGATCCACGCTGGCGACGGCTTCGTGTCGCTCGGCACGTCGGGCGTGCTGAGCGTGGTCGGCGACCGCTTCATGCCGAATTCGGCGTCGGCCGTGCATGCGTTCTGTCACGCGATTCCCGATCGCTGGCAATTGATGAGCGTCGTGCTGTCGGCCGCGAGCTGCCTGCGCTGGGTCTGCAAGCTGACCGGCACCGACGAGCCCGCGCTGCTCGCCGAAATCGAAGCGCTCGACGCGGACACGCTCGCGACGGCGCCGCTGTTCCTGCCCTACCTGTCGGGCGAGCGCACGCCGCACAACGATCCGTACGCGCAGGGTGTGTTCTTCGGGATGACGCATGCGACCGAACGCGCGCATCTCGGCTACGCGGTACTCGAAGGCGTGACGCTCGGCCTCGCCGACGGCCTCGATGCGCTGCATGCGGCCGGCGTCGAAACCGACCGGCTGTCGCTGATCGGCGGCGGCGCACGCAGCGCGTTCTGGGCGCAACTGATCGCCGATGCGCTGAACGTGCGCACGCGCCAGCACGGCGGCGGTGAAACGGGCGCGGCGCTCGGCGCGGCGCGCCTGGGCTGGCTCGCCGTCGGCGGCGATCCGCATGCGGTGCTGACCAAGCCGCCGGTGCGCGCCGAATACGCGCCCGACGCCGCGCGTCATGCGCTGCTGCGCGAGCGCCTCGACGCGTTCCGCTCGCTGTACCGTCACGTGCGCCCGCTTTACGAACCATCGCGCGCACGGCTCGCGTAAGCGCCGCCGCGGCGACGCGCCGCGCCCGTCGGCCGCGCACCCGGCATGCGTTACAGTGGATGCCGTTGCGCCGCCTGACGGCCGGCCCGCGGGGGCGCCCCCAGATCCGAACCGAACCGCTATCGTGTCCAAGTCCTCAGAAAAACTCGATCTCGCCACACGTGCCGCGTGGCTCTACTACGTCGCGGGCGACACGCAGAACGAAATCGCCGAGAAGCTGCAGGTGTCGCGCCCGGTCGCGCAGCGCCTCGTCGCGTTCGCGGTCGAGAAGAATTTGATCCGCGTGCGCGTCGACCACCAGCTCGCCGACTGTCTCGACCTCGGCGCGCAGCTGTCGAAACGCTACGGCCTCGCGATGTGCGAAGTCGTGCCGGTCGATGCCGACGCGCCCGACGCGATCGACCGCAAGCTCGCGGTCGCCGGCGCGCAGGTGATGGAGCGCTACCTGAACGAAACGCGGCCGATGGTGATCGCCGTGAGCAGCGGCCGGACGCTGAAGGCGGCCGTCGCGCAGATCGCGCAGATCGACCGGCCGCAGCACCGCCTCGTGTCGATGGTCGGCGCGATCGCGGCCGACGGCTCGTCGAACCGCTACGACGTCGCGCAGTACATCTCCGAGAAAACCGGCAGCAAGCACTTCCTGCTGCCCGCGCCGCTGTTCGCCGACAGCGCCGCCGAGCGCGCGCAATGGTGCAATCACCGGCTGTACCGGATCGTCGATGCGCTGTCGGGCAAGGCCGACGTCGCGTTCGTCGGGGTCGGCAACATCGGCCCGCACTGCCCGCTCTACGAAGACGGCTTCATCACCGAGCAGGAACGCGACGAGATGACCGCGCTCGGCGCGGTGGCCGAACTGCTCGGCGTGCCGATCGATGCGCAGGGCAAGCGGATCGACGTCTCGACGAGCGGGCGCGTGACGAGCGTCGCGCTCGCCACGCCGCCGAAGCTGCCGACGATCGCGTTCGCCGGCGGCCCGAAGAAACACGACGCGGTGATTGCCGCGCTACGCGGCGGCTGGCTGTCGGGGCTCGTCACCGACGAAACCTGCGCGCGCGCCGCACTCGCCGCGAAGGCGGCCTGACGCCGCCGCAGGCTCACACGGCAGCCGCAGCCGCCGCGCGCGGCGCCGGGAACGCATGCCGGCGCGCACGCCACGCGACGGCCCACGCGGCCGCCAGCAGCGCGACGAGCACCCACGGAATCGCGCCGGCGCCCGTTGCGCCGAGCAGCATCCCGCCCGCGATGCCGCCGCCCGCGACCGCGAGATTCCACACCGTCACGAGCATCGACTGCGCGACATCGGCCGACTCCCCGGCCGCGTTCGCGGTGGCCGTCTGGAACAGCGTCGGCGCACCGCCGAACGCGAGCCCCCACAGCACCACGCCCGCATAGACGATCGTCATCCCGGAGCCGGCGCCGAGTATCGCCGCCGCGAGCGCGAACAACGCGATGCTCGCAAGCGTCAGGCGCCGCTGCGCCGCACCGATCCAGGCGCCCGTCAGCGCGATGCCGACCAGCGACGCGATGCCGAACACGAGCAGCACCACATCGACCTGCGCGCCCATCCGCATGCCCGCGAGGAACGGCGCGACGTACGTGTACAGCATGTTGTGCGCGAGCACGTACGCGAACATCACCGTCAGCACCGGCCGCACGCCAGGCAGCGTCATCACGCCGAACACCGGTTCGCGCGCGCCGGCAGGCTGCCCCGGATAATCGGGCACGCGCAGACGGATCCAGCCGATCAGCGCGAGCGCCGCGAGCGTGATGCCCGCGAACGCAACGCGCCACCCGAACGCTGCGCCGAGCGACGTGCCGCCCGGAATGCCGATCGACATCGCGACCGGCGCGCCGAGCATCGCGACCGCGATCGCGCGGCCGCGCAGCGACGCATCGACCATCCGGCTCGCGTAACCGGCCAGCAGCGCCCACAGCAGCCCGGCCGCCATCCCGGCGACGAAACGCGCGACGAGCGTGAGCGCGTAGTACGGCGACACGGCCGTGACCGCGTTCGACACGACGAAGCCCGCCAGCGCCGCGAGCAGCAGGCCGCGCCGGCGCATCGCGCGTGTCGCGGCGACGAGCGGAATCGCCGCGACGATCGAGCCGAGCGCATACACGGTCACGAGCTGGCCGATCAGCGCCTCGGTCACATGCAGGTCGATGCTCATCAGCGGCAGCAAGCCGGCCGGCAATGCTTCGGTGAGGATCGTGATGAAGCCGGCCGTCGCGAGCGCCAGCAGGTTCGCGACCGGCAGGCGTTCTGCCGCCTGCGCCGGCCGGCCGGCAACACGGCCGTCCATCGACGGGCAATCGCTCATGATGCGCTCCCGGCTTCGACGCGACGAGCGATGACAGGCAGGAATGACATGGTGCGACCTCGAACAGTGAAGGAACGCCCATCGTAGGGAGCCGGCGCGAGAAGAAAAACCGGGGTAGAGTTCCGGACAATCCGGACGCCGGTGTCCGCAATCGGAAACTCGCATGGAAAACCTCGGCGGCTTCGTCGTGTTCGTTCAGGTCGCGGAAACGCGCAGTTTCGTCGCGGCGGGCCGCGCGCTCGGGCTGTCGGCGTCCGCGATCGGCAAGCGCATCGCGCGGCTCGAGGCGCGCCTGAACGTGCGGCTCTTTCACCGCAGCACGCGCAGCATCACGCTGACGGCCGAAGGCGAACGCTTTCTCGAACGGTGCCGGCGCGTGATCGCCGAGATCGACGCGGCCGAACAGGAACTGACGCACAGCGCCGAAGCGCCGCGCGGGCGCTTGCGCGTGAGCCTGCCGACGATCGGCACGCTGCTGTTGCCGGTGCTCGCCGACTTCATGGCCGGGTATCCGGAGATCGAGCTCGACATCGACTTCAACGACCGGATCGTCGACGTGGTCGACGAAGGCTTCGACGTGGTGCTGCGCACCGGCCGGCCGACCGATTCGCGGCTGTCGTCGCGACTGCTCGGCCATTTCCGGCAACACCTCGTCGCGTCGCCCGACTACCTCGAGCGGCACGGCACGCCGCGCACGCCGGCCGATCTCGCGCAGCACCGCTGCCTGCACTTCCGCTTCCCGAGCAGCGGCAAGCTCGAGATCTGGCCGTTGCGCGCGCCGCGCGCCGGCACGCCGCCGGAGGTGCCGGTCTCGATGGTCAGCAACACCGCGGAAACACGCGTGTGCTTCGCGCTGCGCGGGCTCGGCATCGCGTGCCTGCCCGAGTTCTTCGTGCGCGACGCGCTCGCCGACGGCACGCTGCACGCGGTGCTCGACGAACACGTCGCGAGCCGCACGCCGGTCTACGTGCTGTGGCCGTCGGGCCGCCATCCGACGCCGAAGCTGCGCGCGTTCGTCGACCACATGGCCGAACACCTGCGCCTCTGAGCGGCGCAGGCGCCGCCCGTCACGCGGCCTTCGCGTGTACGTCGAGCCGCCGGAACGCTTGCCCGTTCTCGTCGAACAGGTGGCAGTGCCCGGCCTGCGCATGCACGTGCAGCGCCTCGCCGGTGCGGTACGTGTCGAGCGGCGGAATTCGCGCGATCAGCCCGTCCGGTGCGACGGCCGACTCCGCGTACAGATACGCGGCATCGCCGAGCGATTCGACGGCCATCGTCCGCGCAGCGACGCCGGTCGCCGCCTGCCCCACGATCAAATGCTCGGGCCGTACGCCAACCGTCACCGTTGCGCCGCGCTGCAACCCCACCGCATCGACCGCGACGTGCTGCGTCTCGCCGCTGCCGAAGCGCACCAGCACGCCCGTCGCATCGGCCGATTCGACCGTGCCCTTCAGGAAATTCATCTTCGGCGAGCCGATGAAGCCCGCGACGAACTGGTTCGCCGGCGCGTGATACAGCACGTTGGGCGTGCCGACCTGCTGCACCGCACCGTTCGACAGCACGACGATCTTGTCGGCGAGCGTCATCGCCTCGACCTGATCGTGCGTCACGTAGATCATCGTCGTCTTCAGCTCGTCGTGCAGCCGCGCGAACTCCAGCCGCATCTTCACGCGCAGCGCGGCGTCAAGGTTCGACAGCGGCTCGTCGAACAGGAACACCTTCGGCTTGCGCGTGATCGCGCGGCCGATCGCGACGCGCTGCCGCTGGCCGCCCGACAGCTGCTTCGGCTTGCGGTCGAGCAGGTGGTCGATATGCAGGATCTTCGCGGCCTGCTTCACGGCCTGGTCGATCTCGGGCTTCTTCGCGCCCGCGAGCTTGAGGCCGAACGCCATGTTGTCGTACAGCGTCATGTGCGGGTACAGCGCATACGACTGGAACACCATCGCGATGCCGCGCTTCGCGCTCGGCACGTCGTTGACCTTCGCGCCGTCGATCAGCAGGTCGCCGCTCGAGATGTCCTCGAGCCCGGCGATCATCCGCATCAGCGTGGATTTGCCGCAGCCGCTCGGCCCGACGAACACGACGAATTCACCGTCGGCGATGTCGAGGTTCACGTTGCGCAGCACTTCGGTGTCGTCGTAGCGCTTCGCGATGTTGCGCAGGAGCACGCTTGCCATGGTCTGTCTCCGTTCGTTCGTGATGCGCCGCCTTGCCGGCAGCGCTTGATCGTTGCTAGTTCGGCAGCACCGCGCCCGTCGCCTGCCAGCGCGCGACGTAGCCGGGCAGCTCGTGCATGTCGTCGAATACGTGACGCGCGCCGATGCTGCGCAACGCGTCGATTTGCGCCGCCGAGGCGTGCCCGCCGCCGACGAAGCCGAGCACGGTCATGCCGGCCGCGGCCGCCGCGGTGATGCCGGTCACGCTGTCCTCGACGACGAGGCAGTGCGCGGGCACGACGCCGAGCGCGTGCGCGGCCGCGAGATACACGTCGGGCGCCGGTTTCGGCCGCGCAACGGAATCCGCGCAGAACAGCCGGTCTCCGAAGAAGCGTGCGAGGTCGGTGCGTGCCAGCGCCGCCTCGACGTATGCGCGGTAGCTGTTGCTCGCGCAGGCGGTCGTCAGCTTGATCGCGGCGAGCGCCGCGTCGATGCCGTCGACCATCGGCGCGTTGACGGCCGCCGCCTCGACCGCGCGGCGAATCGCATCGACGTCGTCGGCCGACAGCGTGCGCCCGACCGCTTCGCCCGCGCCGGCCAGCACGCGCTCGATACGCAGCCCGAGCAGCGGCATCACCGCCGGTCGCGCATCGACACCCGGCCAGCGCGCATCGAGCTCGCGCACGATCACGTCGGCGGCCACGGCCTCGCTGTCGATCAGCACGCCGTCGCAATCGCAGATCAGCACGTTCGTCCCTTCGCTTGCGCCGCCTTTGCCGGCCGCGCTCATTTGACCGCTCCGAACGTGAGGCCGCGCACGAGCTGCTTCTGCGACAGCCAGCCGACGATCAGGATCGGCGCGACCGCGAGCAGGGAAGCTGCGGACAGCTTCGCCCAGAACAGGCCCTCGGGGCTCGAGTACGACGCGATGAACACGGTCAGCGGCGCGGCGTTCGAGCTCGACAGGTTGATGCTCCAGAACGCCTCGTTCCACGACAGGATCACGAGCAGCAGCGCGGTGGACGCGAGCCCCGGCAGCGCCATCGGCATCAGCAGGTAGACGATCTCCTGCCAGGTCGACGCGCCGTCGATGCGCCCGGCTTCGAGGATGTCCTTCGGGATCTCGTTGAAGTACGTGAAGGTCATCCACACCGCGATCGGCAGGTTGATCAGCGTGTAGACGATCACGAGGCCCGACACGGTATCGAGCAGCCCCGCGTTCTTCCACAGCAGGTAGATCGGCACCAGCACGCCCACCGACGGCATCATCTTGGTCGACAGCATCCACAGCAGCACCTTCTGCGTGCGCTGGTTCGGGAAGAACGCCATCGAGTAGGCAGCCGGCACCGCGAGCAGCAGCGAGAGCACCGTGACGCCCGCCGAGATCAGCACCGAATTCCACGCGAACGCGAAGTAGTTGCTGCGTGCGAACACCTCGCGGAAGCTGTCGAGCGTCGGCACGAAGAACAGCGTCGACGCATACGCCTGCTGCTCGGTCTTGAACGCGGTGATCGCCATCCAGAAGATCGGGAAGAACAGCAGCAGCGCGATGAGCCACGCGAGCGCGCCGGGCAGCGCGCGCCGCACGAGGTCGAACGCAGCCGGCACGCGCCGGCCTTCGAAAGTGAGGTCGCTCATTTCTCGTACTCTCCCTTCAGGTTGCGTGCGAGCATCCGCACGAGGAAGAACGACACGACGTTCGCGACCACGACGGCGATGATCCCGCCCGCGGACGCGAGGCCGACGTCGAACTGCTGCAGGCCGAGCGCATAGATCAGGTACGACAGGTTGGTGGTCGCGTCGCCCGGGCCGCCGCCCGTCGTCGTGTAGATCTCCGCGAAGATCGACAGCAGGAAGATGGTCTCCATCATCACGACCACGGCGATCGCGCGCTTCAGGTGCGGCAGCGTGATGTAGAAGAACATCGCGATCGGGCCGGCACCGTCGATGCGCGCGGCTTCCTTCTGCTCCTGGTCGAGCGACTGGATCGCGGTGAACAGGATCAGGAACGCGAACGGCAGCCACTGCCACGCGACGATCATGATCACGGCGGTGAGCGGATAGGTGGCGAACCAGTCGATCGGGGTCATCCCGAGCGCGCGCATCGCGGTCGCGACGAGCCCGTACACAGGATGCAGGATCATGTTCTTCCAGATCAGCGCGGCAACCGTCGGCATCACGAAGAACGGCGCGATCGCGAGCAATCGCGCGACGCCCTGCCCGTAGAACTTGCGGTCGAACAGCACGGCCATCAGCACGCCGCCGACCACCGTGATCGCGAGCACCGCGCCGATCAGCACGAGCGTGTGCCAGATCGCGGGCAGGAACGACGGATCGGTCGCGAGGAAGCGGTAGTTGTCGAGCCCGGCGAAGCCCTTTTCGTCCGGGTTCAGCAGGTTGTAGCGCGAGAACGAATACCAGATCGTCATCGCGAGCGGAATCGACATCCACAGCAGCAGCACCGCGACGGACGGCGAGACGAGCCAGCGCGTACCGCTGCGCGCGCGGCGCGGGGCGCCCGGCGGCGACGTCGCGTCGCCGACCGACGGCGCGTGGCTCAGGGGAAGACGTAAATGACGCATGATCGGAGTCCCTCCGGTTGAGGCGCGGGGGCGAACGGCCTGCCCGCCCTTCTGCTGGCGCGACACGCACCGTGCGCAACGACGCGCACGGTGCAGGCCGCGTTACTTCTTGTAGCCGGCCTGGCGCACCGCGCGGTCCGCGGCGGCCTGTCCGGCGGCGAGCGCCTGGTCGACCGTCATCTGGCCGGCCACCGCACCGGCGATCGCCTGGCCGACCACCGTGCCGAACGACTGGAATTCAGGAATCCCGACGTACTGCACGCCCGTGTACGGCACCTTCTTCAGCGACGGATCGTTCGGATCGGCCGTCTCGATCGCCTTCAGCACGAAGTCCGAGAACGGCGCGGCGGCCTTGTACTCGGGGCGCTGGTAGGTCGACGTACGCGTGCCCGGCGGCACCGACGCCCAGCCTTCGTCCTTGCCGACCATCTCGACGTACTGCTTGGAGGTCGCCCACGCGATGAACTTGCGCGCGGCGTCCTGCTGCTTCGACGTCTTCGGCACGGCCAGCGCCCACGCCCACAGCCAATGCGAACCCTTCGGCGTGACGGCGACCGGCGCGGCCGCGAAACCGATCTTGTCGGCGACCTGCGACTGCTGTTTGTTATAGAGCATCCCGGCCGCGACCGTCGCGTCGATCCACATCGCGCACTTGCCCGAGGCGGTCAGCGTCAGGTTCTCGTTGAAGCCGTTCGAGCTCGCTCCCGGCGGGCCGTCTTTCCTCAGCAGATTCACGTAGAACGTGATCGCCTTCTTCCATTCGGGCGACGTGAGCTGCGCATTCCAGTTCTCGTCGAACCAGCGCCCGCCGAACGTGTTCACGACCGTCGACACGTACGCCATGTTCTCGCCCCAGCCGGCCTTGCCGCGCAGGCAGATCCCGTAGGTCCCCTTCGCCTTGTCGGTGAGCTTGTCCGCGAATTCGGCGATCTGGTCGTAGGTCGGCTGGTCGGGCATCTTCAGCCCCTTCGCCGCGAACAGGTCCTTCCGGTAGAACGTCATCGAGCTTTCGACGTAGAACGGCAGCGCGTAGAGCTGGCCGTTGTACGACAGGCTGTCGCGCGCGGTCTTCACGATGTCGTTCAGGTCGTAATCGGCGGGCAGCCCCGTCATCGGCGCGAGCCAGCCGCGCTTGCCCCACTGCGGCGTCTCGTAGGTGCCGATCGCCATCACGTCGAACTGGCCGCTGCCGGTCGTGATGTCGGTGGTCGCGCGCTGACGCAGCACGTTCTCCTCGAGGATCACCCAGTTCAGCTTGATGTCGGGGTTCGCCTTCTCGAACGCCGGCGACAGCTTCTTCAGCTCGATCATGTCGGGGTTGTTCAGCGTCGCGATCGTCAGCGTGCCGGCGGATGCGGCGCAGGCGGCCGTCGCGAACGCGGCTCCGGCGAAGCAGCGTACGGCGGCGTCGAGCATCTTTCGTTGCATGGCATGTCTCCTGTGATTATTCGAACTGCGTCGTTGTTGCGTCGTTTCGTTCGCGGCCCGTCACGCCGGCCGCTGCATTCCGCACGCGCGCGCATAGTGCGCGATCACGTCGCGTATCCGGTGGCGCACCCAGGCGCGCGGCGCTTTCGCAAGATCGCCCGCGCGGCACGCCGCGTACACGTCCGGCAGCCACTGCGCGACGAGCGTTTCGGGCACCGGTTGCCGCGCGAGGTTGTCGAACAACTGCTCGACCGCCGCCGCGACGGCCGGCTGCAGCCAGTAGTAACGGATCCGGTCGCTGTAGCTGAACTGGCGCGCGAGCCGCTGCGCGGTCTCGTCGCCGCGGTAGTACGGCGCCCAGTGCTCGGGCTGCGCGCGCATCGCCGCATCGACCACGTCGCGCAGCCGCGAACGCTGCGCGGCGTCGTCGATCAGCGCGTCCTCGATGAAGGTCAGCGCGAACAGCGCCTCGCGCAGCGCGAAGGTCAGTGCGGGGCCGACCTTCAGCACCGCGAAGTGGTCGCGCACGAGCGCGGCGAGCGCGCCTTCGGTCTGGTAGTCGGTCGAATGCGCTTCGAACACGAGGCGCGGCGTGCGCAGGATGCTTGCGCCGAGCGATGCGGCCTTCGCGCTGTCGTAGTCGAGCACGTGGCGATCGTCGAAGTCGACACCCGGCTGCGCGACGATCGCGACCACGCGCGTCCATGCGTCGTCGAGCCCCGCCGCCGCGAAGGCGCTGCGGTGCGCGTCGAGCGTCGCGGCGATGCTGTCGCTGCGCGTGACCACGATGTGCGTCATCGCAGCGTCGCCCGCCACTTCGCCGCCCGGCGTCGGCACCTCGGTACCGATCACGTAGACGGGAGCGGTGCCGGCGCGCGCGGCCGCCGCTTCCGCCACGCGGCACAGCTCGGCCGCGCGCGCGGCGATCGTGCGATCGTCGAGCCGCGCGGGATCGTCCGCGCAGGCCATGCTCGCATCGAGGTGAATCTTCTCGAAACCGGCTTCGACGTAGGCCGCGACCATCGCGGCCGCTTCGCGCATCGCGTCGGCCGCGCGGCGGTGCCGCCACGGGTTCGGCCCCAGATGATCGCCGCCGAGCACGAGCGCCGACGGCGCGAGCCCGCAGCGCTGCGCGATCGCGTCGACGTCGCGCCGGAAATCGGCGGGCGTCATGCCCGTATAGCCGCCAAGATGATTCACCTGGTTGCAGGTCGCCTCGATCAGCAGCGGCGAGCCGTCCGCGCGCGCGGCTTCGCATGCGGCTTCCAGCACGAGCCGGTGCGCGCTGCAGATCGAATAGATGCCGCGCTGCGCATCCGCGCGGTTCGCGTCGAAGATCATCCGCAGCACGGCGTCGGCATGCGCGGTGCGCGCGCGCTCGGCGGTGGAGGTCAGGCCGGACATGCGATACCTCGTTCGGTCAGGAAACGGTCGATCTCGGCGGCGCCGCTGTTGCCCTCCATCGGGCCGCGCCGCGTGACCGCGATCGCGCCGGCCGCATTCGCCCGGCGCAATGCCACGTCGATCGGCAGGCCGGCGACGAGACTCGCGACCAGCGTGCCGCCGAAGCAGTCGCCGGCGCCGGTCGGGTCGAGCTCGTCGACCGCGCAGGCCGGCGCCTCGACGCGGCTCGCGCGATCGAACGCGACGCTACCGGCCGCGCCGCGCTTGAGCACGACGCGCTCGAGCAACGGATGCGTCGCGAGCAGGCCCGCGATCGCGCGTTCGGCCGGCTGCGGCCCGCAGAAGAACGGCAGGTCGGCCTCGCTCGGCAGGAACAGGTGGCACGCGGCGAGCATCGCGTCGAGCGCCGCGCGCATCGGGCGGAAGCTCAGCATCTCGGGCCGCACGTTCGGATCGAACGACACCTTCGCGCCGACGCGCGCCGCCTCGAACACGCCGCGCTGCACCGCCGCGATCGCCGATTCGCTCGTCAGCGACGAGCCCATCACGTGGAAGTAGCGGCAGCCGTCGAACATCGCGGCATCGACGTCGGATGCATCGACACAAGCGGCCGCGCTGGTGGACAGCGTAAACACGAAGCTGCGCGACCCGTCGTCGCGATACGCGACGAACGCGGTGCCGGTCGGGCGGGCAACGCGGCGGATGCGCGCGACGTCGACGCCATCGCGTTCGAGCCGCGCGACGATCGCGTCGCCGAACGCATCGCGACCGACGCAGCCCGCGTACGCGACGCGCGCGCCGAGCCGCGCGGCCTGATCGGCGAAGATCGCCGGCGCGCCGCTCGGGAACGGCCCGGCGAACAGGCCCGGCGTGTCGAAGCCCTGGCCGCGCTCGGCGGCGACGAATTCGGCCAGCAGTTCGCCGGCGACGACGATCTCGGCCATCATGCGTGCCCTCGTGGTTCGGCGGTTGCGCGTGCGAGCGGCGCCATGTCTCAGCTCATCCAGTTGCCGCCGTCGACGTTCAGCGTCTGGGCGGTGATGTAGTCGGCGTCGGCCGACGCGAGGAACAGCGCGGCACCCGTCAGGTCGCCCGGCACGCCCATGCGGCCGAGCGGCACGGCTTCGCCGACGAGCCGCTTCTTCTCGCCGAGCGGCCGGTTCTCGTAGCGTGCGAACAGCGCATCGACCTGCTCCCACATCGGCGTGTCGACCACGCCCGGCGCAATGCCGTTCACGTTGATCCGGTGCGGCGCGAGCGCGAGCGCGGCCGACTGCGTGTAACTGATCACCGCGGCCTTGGTCGCGCAGTAGTGCGAAACGAGTGCCTCGCCACGACGCCCTGCCTGCGACGACATGTTGACGATCTTGCCGCCGCGTCCCTGCTCGACCATCCGCTGCGCGACGGCCTGCATCAAAAAGAACAGCCCCTTCACGTTGACCGAGAACAGCCGGTCGAACACGTCCCACGATTCGTCGAGGAGCGGGCGCATGTCGAACAGCGCCGCGTTGTTGAACAGGATGTCGACGCCGCCGAAGCGCTCGACGGTCGTGGTGACGATCCGTTCGATGTCGTCGCGGCGCGTGACGTCGGCGGTAACCGCCACCGCGCGGCCGGGATTCGCTTCGATCAGCCGCGCGAGCGACCCGCTCGGCGGCTTCACGTCGACCAGCACGCAGCGCGCGCCCTCGTCCAGATAGCGTTGCGCGACCGCTTCGCCGATACCGCTTGCCGCGCCCGTCAGGATCGCGACCTTGTTGTCCAGTCTCACTGGTTGTCTCCGGTTCGTTCTGCTGCACGAAGGTCGCGAGGTGAGCGAACGCTCGCTGACCGATCAATTGCTCTGTTGGTGATCGAATGATCGGATACGCGATTCGTGCTGTCAAGGCGACACGGCGGCTTTCGATGATGCGCTGCGGCACGGTGGCATCGGCCGCAGGTCGGGGACCCGCACCCGGCAAGGCGCGGCGCGCTGGGTGCGGCGCGGCTGAAGTGACGATGAAGGGGACGGAGCGCAGGGGGAACCGAGAATTCGGGCTGCACGGGGATGAGATACGTTATATCATCGCCATACTTCGTTTCATTCGCGTGCTTCACGCCATGGCTACCTCATCGTCCATTGACGCCCGGCTGTCCCGGGCCGACGCATTCGCCGCCGAGCACGGGCTCGCGTGGACGCCGCTGCGCCGGCAGGTCTACGAACGCGTGCTCGCCGCGCAGCGCCCGATCGGCGCATACGACCTGCTCGCCGAGCTCGAACCGCAACGCGGCCGCGTGCCGCCCACGACCGTCTATCGCGCGCTGGATTTCCTCGTCGAACACGGCTTCATCCACCGGATCGAATCCAGGAACGCGTTCTTCGCATGCTGCGAGATCGGCGTGCCGCATGAAGGCCAGTTCCTGATCTGCGATTCGTGCGGCGATACCGTCGAGATCCCGGGCAGCGACCTCGCGAAGCAGTTGTCCGCGAGCGAGCCCGCGCACGGTTTCGAAGTCCACCATCAGGTGGTCGAGCTCAACGGCCTGTGCGGACACTGCAAGGGCAAGCCCGCGCAGCGCTGACGCCGCGCGTCGCACGGCGCCGTGCCGGCGCCCTTTCCAACGAGGAGTTCCATGTCCATTGCCCTGAAGCGCGCGCCGCGGCGCGCCCTGTCGCTTGCACGCCTGTTCGCCGCCACGGCCGCCGCGCTGTCGTTCGCGGCGCCCGGTTTCGCGCAGGCCGCGACCGTCAACGTCGTCGCCGCGGAGAATTTCTATGGCGACGTCGCGTCGCAGATCGGCGGCCGCCACGTCGCCGTGACCAGCATCCTCAGCAATCCCGACCAGGATCCGCACCTGTTCGAAGCGAGCCCGAAAACCGCGCGCGCGCTGCAGCACGCGCAGGTCGTGATCTACAACGGCGCCGACTACGATCCGTGGATGGGCAAGCTGCTGTCCGCATCGAAGCAGGCTGGGCGCGCGACGATCGTCGTCGCCGATCTGGTCGGCAAGAAGCCGGGCGACAACCCGCACCTGTGGTACGACCCGGCGACGATGCCGGCGGCCGCACGCGCGATCGCGACCGAACTCGGTCGCGCCGACCCCGCGAACAAGGCCGAGTACGATGCGAACCTGCAGAAGTTCGTCGCGTCGCTGAAGCCCGTCGACGACAAGGTCGCCGCGCTGCGCGCGCAGTACAAGGGCGTGCCGGTGACGGCCACCGAACCCGTGTTCGGCTACATGTCGGATGCGATCGGCCTCGACATGCGCAACCAGCGCTTCCAGCTCGCGACGATGAACGACACCGAAGCCAGCGCGCAGGACGTCGCCGCGTTCGAGACCGACCTGCGCAAAAAGCAGGTGCGCGTGCTGATCTACAACAGCCAGGCCGAAGAACCGATGACCAAGCGGATGCTGAAGATCGCGCGTGACGCCGGCGTGCCGAGCTTCAGCGTCACCGAGACGCAGCCGGCCGGCAAGACCTTCCAGCAATGGATGGCCGGCCAGCTCGACGCACTCGCCACCGCGCTTGCCGCCGGCAAGAAATAACCCCTGCAACGACATGACCGCCACTCCCCACGCACTCGCCGTCGATCGCGTCACGCTCGAACTGGGCGGACGCACGATCCTGCGCGACGTCAGCTTCTCGATCGAACCCGGCGAATTCGTCGGCGTGCTCGGACCGAACGGCGCGGGCAAGACGACGCTGATGCGCGCGGTGCTCGGCCTCGTCCCCGTGTCGAGCGGCACGCTGTCGGTCGGCGGCGTGCCGGTCGTGCGCGGCAACGCGTCGATCGGCTACATGCCGCAGATCCGCAGCGGCCTCGCGAATCGCCGGATGCGCGGCTACGACTTCGTCGCGATGGCCGCCGACGGCCACCGCTGGGGGCTGCCGCACACGAATGCCGCGACGCGGCGCGACGTCGACCGCGTGCTCGACCTCGTCGGCGGCCCGACGCTCGCGCGCCGGCCGCTGTCGGAACTGTCGGGCGGCGAGCGCCAGCGCCTGCTGCTCGCGCAATGCCTGCTCGGCAGCCCGAAGCTGCTGCTGCTCGACGAACCGCTGATCAGCCTCGACCCGAACCATCAGCGCGGCGTCGTCGAACTCGTGCGCAACGTGCAGCGCGAGCTCGGCATCACCGTGCTGTTCTCCGCGCACGAGCTGAATCCGCTCCTGAACGCGCTCGACCGCGTGCTGTATCTGGGTAACGGCGTCGCCGCGCTCGGCACCGTCGACGAGGTGATCACCCGGCCCGTGCTGTCGCGGCTCTACGGCTCGCCGATCGACGTGATGCGCGTGAACGGCAAGATCTTCGTGATGTCGGGCGACGTCGAAATCGAAAAGCACGATCACGAACACGAGGACGACGACGGTCACTCGCACGGCGGTGGCGGCGGCCACGGCCATCACCACCACGGACACGCTCATCCCGGGCAATCGCACGATGTTTGAATACGACTTCATGATCAACGCGTTCGCCGCGTCGGGGATCGTCGCGGTGCTCGCGGGCATCGTCGGCTACTTCCTGGTGCTGCGCGGACAAACCTTCGCCGGCCATGCGCTGTCGCACGTCGGCTTCACCGGCGCGACGGGCGCGGTGCTGCTCGGCATCTCGCCGATCTGGGGGATGGTCGGCTTCACGCTCGCGGCCGGGATCGGGATGGGTGCGCTCGGCGAACGGCTCGCGGGCCGCGACGTCGCGATCGGCGTGATTCTGTCGGGCGCGCTCGGCTTCGGGCTGCTGTTCCTGCACTTCTACACGTCGTTCGCGACGCAGGTCACCGCACTGCTGTTCGGCAACGTGCTCGCGGTCAGCCACGACACGCTCGCAGTGCTGGCCGGCATCGGCGCGGTGAGCCTCGTCGCGCTCGCGCTGATCGCGCGGCCGCTGCTGTTCGCGTCGCTGCAGCCCGAGCTGGCCGAAGCCAAGGGCGTGTCGCTGCGCACGGTGTCGGTGCTGTTCCTCGCGGTGTGCGCGCTCGCCGTGGCCGCGGCGACGCAGATCGTCGGTGTGCTGCTGGTGTTCACGCTGCTGGTCGGGCCGGCCGCGGCCGCGCAGAACGTGGCGACGCGGCTGTCGACGGGCGTGCTGCTCGCCGCGCTGTTCGCCCTGTTCGAAGCGTGGGTCGGGATTGCGCTCGCGTATCACACCGACTGGCCGACAAGCTTCTGGATCACCGCGTTGTCGGCGCTGGTGTACGGCGCGAGTCTGTTGCGGCGCCACTGATCGTCCCGCCGTCTAGCGGCGAAAACGAAAACGCCGGCATGCCCGAAGGCAGCGCCGGCGTTTTTTCATGCGCGCGCGATGCAGCGCGCCGCGCTCACCGTGCCAGCACGCGCGCGTGATGCGCGAGGTGATCGGCGATGAACGTCGAGATGAAGTAGTACCCGTGGTCGTAGCCCGGATGGCGGCGCAGCGTCAGCGGCTGCCCGGCCTTCGCGCATGCGGCTTCGAACACGTCGGGGTTCAGCTGGTTCGGGAGAAACTGGTCGGCGAGGCCCTGGTCGACGAGGATGCCGTCCGCGAACTTCGGTGCCTCCGCGCGCGCGACGAGTTCGCTTGCATCGTGCTGCTTCCACGCCTCACGGTCCGCGCCGAGATAACCGGAGAACGCCTTTTCGCCCCACGGGCAGCGCGTCGGCGCGGCGATCGGCGCGAACGCCGACACCGACCGGTACAGGCCCGGGTGACGCAGCGCGAGCGTCAGTGCGCCATGCCCGCCCATCGAGTGACCGAAGATCCCGAGCCGCGCGCCGTCGATCGGCAGTTCGGCCGCGACGAGCTCGCGCAGCTCGCCCGTCACGTACGACTCCATCCGGTAATGCGTCGACCACGGCGCTTGCGTCGCATCGACGTAGAAGCCCGCGCCGACGCCGAAATCCCACGCATCGGTCTCGCCCGCCACGCCCGCACCGCGCGGGCTCGTATCGGGCATCACGAGCGCGATGCCGTGCTGCGCCGCGTATTGCTGCGCGCCGCCCTTGATCGCGAACGTCTCTTCGGTGCACGTGAGCCCCGCGAGATAGAACAACGCCGGCACGCGGCCGTGCGCGGCCTGCGGCGGCAGGTACACCGAGAACTTCATCGGCAGGCCGATCGCCTTCGAATCGTGGCGATAGAAGCGTTGCTCGCCACCGTGGCAAGCATGCGAAGAAACGAGTTCGAGCATGGGGTTTCCCTTCCGTTCAATACAGCACGATCGAGCGAAGCGATTCGCTCTCGTTCATCAGGTCGCGGCCGTCGTCGATCTTCCCGAGCGGCAGCGCGTGTGTCATCCGATCATCGACTTGCATCGGTGTCTGCGTCTGTGTCGCGGAGCCGGCGCTTCGGTGTTGTCCCGAGCGACCTGCCCCTTGTAAAGCCGGGCCGCCCGGCACATGCGGCCCCTGTCGTGCCCGGCATCATCGTCGATCCCGGCACGCATCGTGTGCCGGAAACAGCCGTCGGCTTGCCACGATGCGTCATCGCTGACGCAACTGGACAAGTGCCCGAGTTTAAACACCCGCCGTGAACCATGCATCCGTTCGGGCGTACAGGTCGACGAAGCGTGCCAGACGTGCGGCCAGCGCGCGATCGTCGCGCGGCGCGGCGACGGGTGCTGCGGCCGGCGCCAACGTGTGCAACGCATCTTCGCGCCAGTGCCCGATCGCGACACCTGCGAGCAGCCCGGCACCGCGCGTCGCGGCGTTCGGGCAATCGACCGCGTCGAGCGACGCGCCAAGCGCGTCCGCAAGCAACTGTCGCCAGCGCGGATCGACCGAGCCGCCGCCCGCGAGACGCAGCGTCGTCACGGGATCGGCATGGTTCGCATCGCGAATCGCATCGAGCCCCGCGCGCAATGCGAACGCGACGCCTTCGAATGCCGCGCGCATCATCGCACCGCGCGTGTCGCCGAGCCCGAGGCCGAGCCAGCCGCCGCGCGCATCGGGGTTCATCCACGGCGAACGCTCGCCCGTCAGATACGGCAGAAAACACAGCCGCCCGGACGCCGGCTGCGCGAACGCGTCGTCGTATGCATCGGGCCAGCTCGCATAACCGAGCCAGCCGCGTACGGCTTCGAGCGCAAGCCCGACGTTCTGCATCGCGGCCATCGTGTAATAGCCGCCGCCTGCCGCGGTGCGATAGCGATGCAGCCCGCGCCGCGCCGGCGGCAACGTATCCGCGAGCACCACGATCTGGCCGCCGCTGCCCGTCGTCAGCAGCGCGTCGCCGGTCGCGACGAGCCCGCTGCCGAGCGCCGCGCAGGCGGTATCGGCGGCGCCCGTCGCGAGCGGCACGCCGGCCGGCAGACCGAGCGCCGCGGCGGCCGGCTCATCGAGCACCCCGCAGCGCATGCCCGACGCCCGCACCGGCGCGAAGCGGCCGGCCGGCAGGCCGAGCGCGTCGATCCGCGGCATATCCCAGGCGCCATCCGGTGTCGCAAGCGCAGTCGCGCACGCGTCGCTCGGATCAGCCGCGACGTCGCCGCCCAGCGCGATGCGCAGCCAGTCCTTCGGCTGCACGGCCCAGCGCGCGGCACGCAATGCCTGCGGCTCGTGTTCGGCCAGCCAGCGCAACAGCGGGCCCGCCATGCCGGGCGCGATGGGGTTCGGTGCGTCGGGCCAGCCCGTCGCATCGGCTTCGCGCACCGCACGTGTGTCGGGCCACAGCAGCGCGGGCCGCACCGGCTGCCCGGCCGCGTCGATCAGCACGACGCCGTGCATCTGGCCGGAGAAGCCGATCGCGACGACCTGCTCGCGCTCGCCAACCGGCAATTTCGCGGCGGCGCGCACCAGCGCATCCCACCAGACCTGCGGCGAGATTTCCGCCCAGCCCGGCTGCGGCGACGACAACGCATAGGGTTCGCTCGCGACCGCACGCTCGGTGCCGTCGGCATCGAGCGTGACGAGTTTGACGGAGCCGGTACCGAGGTCGATTCCGAGCAGGCGCATGACGGGAGGCGATATTCGAATGAACAAATGTCGATGATAGCGGGATCGCGATACGCGCCCCGATTGATACGGTCGATTTGCGCAGCGACGACGCCAAAACGCGGCCGCGACTGGCGAGTGGCGCCCGGGTGCACCTTGACGGCAAAAACGGCTGCTCGCGGGTTAACCCGGCACGATTTTTCGCCGGTCGATTTTGCCACTATGCCGTATGCGCGATACACACCATAAAGCGGCCTATATTTGACTCGGGGGTCCGCGCTATTTTGGAGCGCTATAAAACCGGGAAACCTCACTCCTACGGCAGTTTCCCGATGATCGCCACCCTGTTCCATGCCGAAATGGCATATCGAACCAGCAAAGAACGGAATAGAACCCAGCGCTCTTGTTGCGATGGTTCATTCCGCATAACTTCGTATCACCCCGAAAACAAGATCATGGAGTGAGACAGATGCAATCGAACACGGTCCATCCGTGCGATGAGGTGCTGCCGACCGGCAAGCTTGTAACGCTTGGTCTCCAGCACGTCCTCGTCATGTACGCCGGCGCTGTCGCCGTGCCGCTCATCATTGGCGGCGCGCTGAAGCTGCCGAAAGACCAGATCGCGTTTCTGATCAGCGCCGATCTGTTTTCGTGCGGCATCGCAACGCTGATCCAGACGCTTGGCCTGTGGATCTTCGGGATCCGCCTGCCCGTCATCATGGGCTGCACGTTCGCGGCAGTCGGCCCGATGATCGCGATCGGCACCAACCCCGGCCTCGGCATTCTCGACATCTTCGGTTCAACGATCGCGGCCGGCATCATCGGCATCGTGCTCGCGCCGATGATCGGCAAGCTGTTGCGGTTCTTCCCGCCCGTCGTCGTCGGCACCGTGATCGCCGTGATCGGGCTGTCGCTGATGGAAGTCGGCATTAACTGGGCGGCCGGCGGCGTCGGCAACCCCGAGTACGGCAGCCCCGTCTACCTCGGCCTGTCGCTGCTCGTGCTCACGCTGATCCTGCTGATCAACAAGTACGGCCGCGGCTTCCTCGCGAACATCTCGGTGCTGCTCGGCATCGTCGCCGGCTTCGTGATCGCGTTCGCCATCGGCCGCGTGAATACCGACGGCGTGGCGCACGCCGCATGGGTCGGCATCGTGATGCCGTTCCACTTCGGCTGGCCGCATTTCGACCCGCTGTCGATCGCGACGATGGTCACGGTGATGTTCGTGACGTTCATCGAATCGACCGGGATGTTCCTCGCGGTCGGCGACATGGTCGACCGTCCGGTCAACCAGGAGCGTCTCGTGCGCGGCCTGCGCGTCGACGGTCTCGGCACGCTGATCGGCGGCATCTTCAACTCGTTCCCGCATACGTCGTTCTCGCAGAACGTCGGCCTGATCGGCGTGACGGGCGTGAAGAGCCGGTTCGTCTGCGCGACGGGCGGCGTGATCCTGGTGTTGCTCGGCCTGTTCCCGAAGATGGCGCAGGTCGTCGCATCGGTGCCGCCGTTCGTGCTGGGTGGCGCAGGCATCGTGATGTTCGGGATGGTCGCCGCGAACGGCATCAAGGTGCTGTCGAAGGTCGACTTCGTGAACAACACGCACAACCTGTTCATCGTCGCCGTGAGCGTCGGCATGGGCCTCGTGCCGGTCGTGTCGCCGCACTTCTTCTCGAAGCTGCCGCCGGCACTCGCACCGATCCTGCACAGCGGCATCCTGCTGGCATCGGCAACCTCGGTGATCCTGAACATCGTGTTCAACGGCGTGAAAGGCGAGAAGGACGCACGTTGCGACATCCGCCGCGCCGGACACGACTTCGACGGACGCCCGGCCGACGTGCACCACTGATCGGCCCAACCCGGACGCGCCGGATCGCGGCGCGACGCGGTAAAGCAAAACGCCACGGCATGCCGTGGCGTTTTGCTTTGTGGGGAGGTGCGGAGGCTGGGGTGGCTGTGAGGTCGGGGCGTGCCGGCCTTCTGGCGATCGGCGGTTCGGTCACTGGCCGCCAAAACCTGGCGACATCATGCCGTGCGGCGTCACCCGGCTCCACCGCACAACGCAACGACAACACTCGACACCACCGACCCGAACACCCCCCCGCCCTCACCGCCAACCCGTCGCACAAAAAGAAAACGCCACGGACGCACGTCCGTGGCGTTTTCGCATGTACGGTCCAGCGCTTCGGCGAACCGGAGCGGTCGCCCGCCCCTGCCCGCCGCCGTGCTTACCCGTTGGTCGCCGTTGCCGACGCAGGCGCCGGAGCGGCGGCCTTGTCGTAGTCGTCCGTCTGGTCGGGTGCGCGCGGCGTCTCGCCTGCATGCTGGATCCAGCCGCCGCCCAGTTCGCGATACAGATCGACGAGGTTCGTCCAGCGCGCCAGACGCGCGCTGATCAGCGTCTGCTGTGCGGAGTACAGATCGGTTTGCGCGGTCAGCACCGACAGGTAGCTGTCGACACCGTTCTTGTAACGCAGATCCGACAGGTCGAAACGGCGCTGCTGCGCATGCTCGTTGCGCTCGAGCGCCGCGATCTGCTGGTCGTACGTACCGCGTGCGGCCAGCCCGTCCGCCACTTCGCTGAACGCCGTCTGGATCGCCTTCTCGTAGTTGGCGATCTCGATGCGCTTCTGCACGTGCGCGAGGTTCAGGTTCGCGATGTTCTGCCCGCCTTCGAAGATCGGCATCGTGATCTGCGGCGCGAACGACCACGCCGCCGTGCCGGCCTTGAACAGGCCGCCCAGCGTCGGGCTCGCGCTGCCGAACGCGGCCGTCAGCGAGATCTTCGGGAAGAACGCGGCGCGCGCAGCACCGATGTTCGCGTTCGCGGCCAGAAGCGCCTGCTCGGCCTGCATCACGTCCGGACGACGCGTCAGCAGGTCGGACGGCAGATCTGCCGGCACGTCCGTCAGCAGGTTCTGCGCGTCGAGCGGCAGGCCCGGCGGCAGATCGTCCGGCAGCGGCTCGCCGATCAGCAGCACCAGCGCATTCACGGCTTGCGCACGTGCACGCGCTTGCGCCTGCTGGTTCGCGAGCGCCGTCTCGACGACCGTCTGCGCCTGACGCAGGTCGAGCTCGGAGCCCGTGCCGTTGTCGAACTGCAGCTTCGTCAGGTCGTACTGCGCCTGAGCGGACTTCAGCGTGTTTTCCGTGACCTGCAGCAGGTCGTCGGTCGACAACAGCGTCAGGTACTGATCCGCGACCTGCGACACGAGCGAGATCTCGGTCGCCTGACGCGCATACGCGGTCGACAGGTACTGCGCGAGTGCCTGGTCCTTCAGGCTCTGCACGCGGCCGAACAGGTCGAGCTCCCACGACGCGGCCGCGTTGACGTTGTAGGCACGCGAGATCAGCGGTTGCCCCGTCGTCGACACGCCAGCCGGATAGCGCTGGATGCTGCCCGTGCCTACGCCGTCGAGCGTCGGGAACAGCCCCGCGCGCGTGATCTGGTACTGCGCACGGGATGCCTCGATGTTGAGCACCGAGACACGCAGGTTCCGGTTGTTCTTCAGCGCGATCTCGATCAGCCGCTGCAGGCGCGGATCGACGAAGAATTCGCGCCAGCCGATGGCGGTGGCCGCCTGGCCGTTCGCGCTGCGTGCACCGGCAGCACCCGGCTGCGTCGCATAGACGCCGCCGGCCGGGTACGCCTGCGCGACGGGCGCGTCGGGCCGCTTGTAATGCGGCGCCATCGTGCAGCCCGTGGCAAAGAGCGCGACCGCGATTGCAGTCAAAGCGTGTTTTTGCATCATCACTGTCCCTTGTTGCCTTCGTCGCCGTTGCTCGGCTTCTCTTCGTGGTGCGAGTGCTCCTGAGCCAGGCGCAGTGCCTCGTCGACGTCTTCCTTCTCGCCACTGAAGATCGAACGGATCTTCACGAAGAACATCGGGATCATGAAGATCGCGAGGAACGTCGCCGTGATCATCCCGCCGATCACGCCGGTACCGATCGCGTGCTGGCTCGCCGAACCCGCGCCATTGCTGATCGCGAGCGGCATCACGCCGAGAATGAACGCGAGCGACGTCATCAGGATAGGACGCAGCCGCAGGCGCGCTGCTTCCAGCGCAGCCTCGATCGGCCCCATCTTCTCCGTCACCTGCAGTTCGCGCGCGAACTCGACGATCAGAATCGCGTTCTTCGCGGACAAGCCCACCGTGGTCAACAGGCCGACCTGGAAGAACACGTCGTTCTCGAGGCCGCGCATCGTCGCCGCCAGCAGTGCGCCGATCACGCCGAGCGGCACCACCATGATCACCGAGAACGGGATCGACCAGCTTTCATACAGTGCCGCGAGACACAGGAACACGACCAGGATCGAGATCGCGTACAGGATCGGCGCCTGCGAGCCCGACTGGATTTCCTGGAACGACAGGCCGGTCCACGAATAGCCGATACCCACCGGCAGTTTCTTCGCGATCCCTTCCATCGCGGTCATCGCCTGACCGGTCGACTTGCCCGGTGCGGCCTGACCCTGGATTTCCATCGCCGACACGCCGTTGTAACGCTCGAGCTTCGGCGAACCGTACGTCCAGTGACCGGTCGCGAACGCGCTGAACGGCACCATCCCGCCCGACCCGTTGCGCACGTACCAGATGTTCAGGTCTTCCGGCGTCATCCGGAACGGCGCGTCTGCCTGCACGTACACCTTCTTGATCCGGCCGTCGGTATCGAGGAAGTTGTTCACGTACTGCGACGCCCATGCGATCGAGAACGTCTGGTCGATCGCCGATGCCGTCACGCCGAGCGCGTTCGCCTTCTCGCGATCGATGTCGACCTTGTACTGCGGCGTATCGTTCAGCCCGTTCGGACGCACGCCCTGCAGCGTCGGATCCTTCGAGGCCATCCCGAGCAGCTGGTTACGCGCGGCCATCAGCGCATCGTGGCCGAGACCCGCGTTGTCCGTCAGCTCGAAGTCGAAGCCGGCGGCCGTACCGAGTTCCGGAATCGACGGCGGGTTGAACGGAATCACGACCGCGTCCTTGTAGCCCGCATAGCGACCGAACATCCGGCCGATCAGCGCCTGGACCTTCTCGTTCGCATGCTGACGCTGCGAGAAGTCCTTCAGCTTCACGAACACGAGACCCGAGTTCTGGCCGCGGCCGGCGAAGCTGAAGCCGTTGACCGTGAACGTCGATTCGACGATGTTCTTCTCGTCCGTCAGCAGGTAGTTGGAAATGTTCGCGAGCGTCTTCGCGGTCGTTTCCTGCGTCGAACCCGACGGCGTCTGCACGATCACGAACATCAGGCCCTGGTCTTCATCGGGCAGGAACGACTTCGGCAGGCGCACGAACAGCAGCCCGACCGCGACGATCACGACCAGATAGATGATGAGCCAGCGGCCCGAGCGCTTGATCACGTGGTGCACGCCGACGTGGTACTTGTCGCGGCTGTTGTTGAACGTGCGGTTGAACCAGCCGAAGAAGCCCTTCTTCTCTTCGTGATGCCCTTGCGGGATCGGCTTGAGGATCGTCGCGCACAGGGCGGGCGTCAGAATCAACGCGACCAGCACCGACAGCACCATCGCCGACACGATCGTCAGCGAGAACTGACGATAGATCGCGCCGACCGACCCGCCGGAGAACGCGACCGGCACGAACACCGCCGACAGCACCAGCGCCACGCCGACGAGTGCGCCGGTGATCTGGCCCATCGCCTTGCGGGTCGCCTCCCTTGGAGACAGCCCCTCTTCCGCCATCACCCGCTCGACGTTCTCCACCACCACGATCGCATCGTCCACCAGCAGGCCGATTGCGAGCACGAGGCCGAACATCGACAGCGTGTTGATCGAGAAGCCCACCATCGACATGATCGCGAACGTGCCGAGCAGCACCACCGGCACCGCGATCGTCGGGATGATCGTCGCCCGCAGGTTCTGCAGGAACAGATACATCACGAGGAACACGAGCACGATACCTTCGAGCAGCGTCTTGACCACTTCCTCGATCGACAGCTTCACGAACGGCGTCGTGTCGTACGGATACTTCACGACGAGGCCGTGCGGGAAGAACGGTGCGAGCTCGTCGATCTTCGCGCGCACGGCCTTCGCGGTCGCAAGCGCGTTCGCGTTGGTCGCGAGCTGGATACCGAGGCCGGCCGTCGGCTGACCGTTGTACTTCGTGTCGAAGTTGTAGTTTTCGCCGCCGAGGCCGATCTGCGCGACGTCCTTCAGGCGAACCTGCGAGCCGTCCTGGTTGACCTTCAGCAGGATGTTGCCGAACTGCTCGGGCGTCTGCAGCAGCGTCGATTCGGTGATCGTCGCCTGCAGCACGGTGCCCGGCTTGGCCGGCGTGCCGCCGATCTGGCCGCCCGCGATCTGCACGTTCTGTGCGGTGATCGCGCTCGTCACGTCGACCGGCGTGAGGCCGTAGTTCGTCAGGCGGTTCGGGTCGAGCCAGATCCGCATCGCGTACTGCGAGCCGAACAGCGTGACGGTACCGACGCCGTTCAACCGGCTGATCGGATCCTTCACGTGCGACGCCACGAAGTTCGCGAGGTCGTACTTGTTCATGCTGCCGTCTTCGGAGTTGAAGGCGAGCACCAGCAGGAAGCTGCTGCTCGACTTCGTCACCGACAGACCGAGCTGCTGCACGACCTGCGGCAGAACCGGCGTCGCGAGCGACAGCTTGTTCTGGACCTGAACCTGTGCGATGTCGGCGTTGGTGCCCGGCGCGAACGTCAGCGTGATCGTTGAGTTGCCCGAGTCGTCACTCGTCGACGACATGTACAGGAAGTTGTCGAGACCGCTCATCTGCTGCTCGATCACCTGCGTCACCGTGTCTTCCACCGTCTTCGCGGAAGCGCCCGGGTAGTTCGCGGTAATCTGGATCGATGGCGGCGCGATCGTCGGATACTGCGAGATCGGCAGCGTGAAGATCGCCGCAACCCCGGCCAGCATCAGGATGATGGCGATCACCCATGCGAAGATCGGGCGATCGATAAAAAACTTTGCCATGAAACAGGCTCCCTGTTATTGCGCGCTCGACGCAGCGGCGGCGCTTGCCGGAGCAGCGCCCGATGCGGCGGCGCCCGAAGCGGCTGCAGCGCCGGAACCGGCGGCGGCCGGCGCGGCGGATGCGGCAGCGCCCGATGCGGCGTCCGGTGCCGACAACTGCGCCGGCACGGCCTTCACGGTCGCACCCGGACGCACCTTGTCGACGCCCTGCACGATCACGCGGTCACCCGCTTCCAGGCCGCCTTCGACGACCCAGTTCTGACCCTGCATGCCGGTCGTCTTCAGCGGATGCGACTCGACCTTGTTGCTCGCGTTCACGACCATCGCGATCGCCTGGCCCTTCTGGTCATGCGTGACGCCGATCTGCGGCACCAGGAAGGCGTTCTCGTTCACGCCTTCCTCGATCCGTGCCCGCACGAACATCCCCGGCAGCAGCACGCGGCCCGGGTTCGGGAACACCGCGCGGATGGTGACCGAGCCCGTCGTCTGGTCGACCGTCACGTCCGAAAACTGCAGCTTGCCCGGTTCCGGATAGGTCTTGCCGTCTTCCAGGATCAGCGACACCTTCGCCGCGCCCGGGCCGGTCGTCTTCAGACGGCCGCTCTGTACGTCCTGGCGCAGCTTCAGCCCGTCGAGGCTCGACTGCGTCAGGTCGACGTACACCGGGTCGAGCTGCTGCACCGTCGACATCAGCGTCGCCTGGCTCGCCTGCACGTACGCGCCCGGCGTCACTTGCGAAATGCCGACGCGGCCGGTGATCGGCGACACGACATCCGTATAGCCGAGGTTGATCTGCGCGGTGTCGACCGACGCCTTGCCGGCCGCGACGTCCGCTGCGGCCTGCCCTTGCGTAGCCACGGCGTTGTCGTAGTCCTGCTTGCTGACCGCGTTCGCGGCAACCAGCACCTTGTAGCGCGCGACCAGTGCGTTCTGCGTCACGAGATTCGCCTGCGCCTTCGCCAGCGTCGCCTTCGCGCTGTTCAGCGCGGCGATGTACGGGGCCGGATCGATCTTGTAGAGGCGCTGGCCGGCCTTCACGTCGCCGCCTTCGGTGAATTCACGGCGCAGCACGATGCCATCGACCCGCGCGCGAACCTGCGCGACGAGGAATGCACTGGTGCGGCCCGGCAGTTCGGTGAAGACCGGTACGTTTTGCGGCTGGACGGTGACGACGCCGACTTCCGGCGTTTGCGGCGGCGGTGCCGATTCTTTTTTCCCGCACGCGGCCAGGAAAACGGCGGCCGTCGCGACAGTGAGTAAGCGGTATGGAACCCGTTCGACGCGCATGGAGCGACCTCTGTGTATAGCCATTGGAATAAGTACGACGCCCGAACGGAGCGCCACACGGATGCGCCTCGCGGCGCAGATCGAACACCTGAATTACTGGACTACTAGATACAGCAAGTCGGCACGAAACCTCCATGCCGACGAGATGCCGCGAACTGCGGACTGTTACTTTGGCGGGAATCAGCAGAGTGGGATATTAACTGATTGCCACTTGGGCCATTCGATCGTAGGGTGGTATTGTATATACATTCACGAATGTATGTAAAAAGCCCGCTCGCCCGTCGCCGACCGCACAGTCTTACGAATTATTACCAGTCGCAAGCATAGCTGCTCCACGCGATCGCGACGAGGGTTGCAGACCCTATTTCAACTACGATCGACCCATTCAGGCCTGCACATGGTCAGACGCACCAAGGAGGAGGCACTCGAGACGCGCAACAGCATTCTCGATGCCGCCGAACACGTGTTCTTCGAGAAAGGCGTGTCGCACACGTCGCTCGCGGACATCGCCCATCACGCCGGCGTAACGCGCGGCGCGATCTACTGGCATTTCGCGAACAAGAGCGAACTGTTCGACGCGATGTTCGACCGCGTGTTTCTGCCGATCGACGAACTGAAGAGGATGCCGCTCGACGCGCCCGGCGGCAACCCGCTCGACAAGATCCGCAAGATCCTGATCTGGTGCCTGCTCGGGGTGCAGCGCGACTCGCAGCTGCGGCGCGTGTTCAGCATCCTGTTCATGAAATGTGAATACGTCGCCGATATGGAACCATTATTGCAGCGCAACCGCGCCGGGATGAGCGAGGCGCTGCACGCGATCGACGCCGACCTCGCGGTGGCCGTGCGGCTCAAGCTGCTGCCCGAGCGGCTCGACACGTGGCGCGCGACGCTGATGCTGCACACGCTTGTGAGCGGTTTCGTGCGCGACATGCTGATGCTGCCCGACGAGATCGACGCCGAACAGCATGCGGAAAAGCTCGTCGACGGCTGCTTCGACATGCTGCGCTACAGCCCGGCGATGCTGAAAATGAGCGACTGACGGTCGCCCCGCCGACGGCGCGACGCGCGCCGTTTCATCGTCAGCATCATCGGCGGCCGGTCGTCCCGGCCGCGCACGGGCTCCGCCCGATCGCTTCCTCCTCCCCGCTTCGTTCAGGCCGCCTTCGCGCGTTGCGCGCGGGCCCGCCGGTTCGACGCAGCCACCGAATCGCGCCCGGGCATCGTCGCACCGGCGAGTCCGGCGATCCACGCATCGGTCGACATCACCGCCGCGAAATTCGACTGGAACACCACCGTGTACGCGCGGTGAATCTCCTCGGCGCTCACCGCGCCCGCTTCATTCTCGTAAGGCAACGCACCGGTTGCGTCCGCCAGATACTCGACGTTCAACCCCGCGTGCGCCGCGTGATAGACGGTCGATGCATTGCAGTTGTGCGTCATGTAGCCGGCGACCGCGAGCGTGTCGACACCGTGCGCGGCAAGCCACGCGGCGAGGTCGGTGCCGGCGAACGCGCTGGCCTGTGCCTTCACGATCAGGTGCGCGTACGGCCGCCCGGCGACGACCGGGTGCAGCGCGACGCCGTCCGTGCCAGGCGCGAAGATCGGCGCGCCGGCCGGTGCGACGTGCTGGACCACGATCACCGGCACGCCGGCCGCATGCGCGGCGTCGATCGCGCGGCCGACGTTCGCAAGCGACGTGTCGACGGGCGGATACTCGATCGGCAGGTTGCCCGTCACGTATTCATTCTGGACATCGATCACGATGAGGGCGCGACGGGAAGCGGAAGACGACGCGGCATTCGACATGGCTGGCTCCGGGTTCGGCCGCGCCGCCCCGCTCCGGAACGGAGCGGCCGGCAGCGCGATGCGATGCATTGTCGGATCGCGTCGCGCACGCGGACAGTGGCCCGATAGCCATTCTTCGATAGAATCGGGCCATCGCCATCCCGGAGCCTGCCATGAGCGCCGTTGCGTCGCCCGCTGCTGCTGCCCCGACCGTCGTCGCCGTGATCGCGTACGACGGCATCAGCCCGTTCCATCTGTCGGTGCCGTCCGTCGTGTTCGGCAAGGAGCGCGATGCGGCCGCGACGCCCGCGTTCGAGTTTCGCGTGTGCTCGGCCGAGCGCGGGCCGTTGTCGACGACTGGCGGCTTCACGATCACCGCGCCGTACGGGCTCGATGCGCTCGACGACGCGGACATCGTGATCGTGCCGGCATGGCGCGACCCGGACGAAGCGCCGCCCGACGTGATGCTGGACGCGGTGCGTGCGGCCGCCGCACGCGGCGCGCAACTCGTCGGCCTGTGCCTCGGCGCGTACGTGCTCGCCGCGGCCGGGCTGCTCGACGGACGGCCGGCCACGACGCACTGGGCGTGGGCCGACGATTTCGCGCAGCGCTTTCCGCGCGTGAAGCTCGATCCCGACGTGCTGTACGTCGACGACGGCAACCTGATGACGTCGGCCGGCACGGCCGCGGGGCTCGACTGCTGCCTGCACGTCGTGCGCCGCCGCTTCGGCACGGACGCGGCGAACCAGATCGCCCGCCGCCTCGTGATCCCGCCGCACCGTCAGGGCGGGCAGGCGCAATACGTGCCGCAGCCGGTCGCCGCGCATCCGCGCGACGCGCGGCTCGCGGCGCTGCTCGACTGGGTGCGCGCGCATCTGGACGTCGCGCACAGCGTCGATTCGCTCGCCGAGCGCGTGCTGATGAGCCGGCGCACGTTCACGCGTCATTTCCGCCAGGCCACCGGCACGACCGTCACCGCGTGGCTGCAGGCGGAGCGGCTCACGCGCGCACAGCATCTGCTGGAAACCACCGGACAATCCATCGACGCGATCGCGCAGGCGGCCGGGTACGGGTCGAGCGTGTCGCTGCGCCAGCATTTCGCCGGTGCGCTCGGCACGTCGCCGTCGGCCTATCGGAGGGAATTTCGCGGCGCCGGGGCCGACGCGCGACGGTAGCGGCCGCCGCGGCAACCGCCGGCGGCCGGCCACGGGGCGGCGCGCTCAGGCGCCGTTGATCCAGCGCGCCGCGTAAAGCAGCAGCGCGACGAACACGACGATCGCCGCCCACACCCATACGGGCAGCGGGCCGGGTTCGCGATGACGCAGCGCACTGGTGGCGCGGCCGCTCAGCGCGCCGCCCACGTGCGGCGGCAACGGCCGCTTCGTCGCGGCCATGATCGACGCGGGCCGCAGGAATATATGCTGGCGACGCTGCGGGCCCGGGCGCGCACGGTTCGGCACGAGTCCGTGCTTCGCCTGCACGACCGCGCAGAATTCGCGGAAGAAATCGTCGGTCCACTCGCGCAGCGCGTTCTCGATCTGCCGTGCCGGCAATTCGGCGAGCGGCCCGCTCGCGGTCGCCCACACCACGTAGTCGATGCGCGTCGCGTCGGCGTCATCGTCGTCCGGCAGCAGCATGAGTTCGACCTGGCCGCGCAACGCCCCGAGGCCGTCGGCCCGCGCCTTGAAGTTGAGCACGCGGCGCGGCTGCCCTTCCGCATCGCCCTGCTCGCCCGCCGAATGCGCACGCACGTCGTAGCGCGCGCGCAGCGGGCCGAGCGGCACCGTGATGGTCAGCGCGAACTCGCCGTGCGGCCGCTTCACGAACGATTCGCAGTGGTCGAAGCTCGCCCGCAGCAGCGCGAGATCCTCGAGCGCGTCCCGCACGATCGCCGGCGCGAGCGGGACGCGTAACGTGTCGTTCAGTTCCATGATGCCTCCCCGATGAACGCATACCGCATCAGGATGTCTCGACGAGACTGTCGATCCGTGCGGCGTCGAAGGCAACGTAGTGCGCAAGCGCGGACGCGGCCTCCGGCGGTTCCTCGTAACTCCATGCGGCGTTCTCGATCACGCCGTCTTCGGTCTGCAAATCGAAATGCACGGCCTCGCCCCTCATCGGACAGACCGTCGTGACACCCGACTTCACGAGCCGGCGCATGTTGACGTCGTCGCGCGGCAGGTAGTGAATGTCCGGCAAGCCCGCCTCGCGCACCGTCAGCGCACCCTGCGAATCGGCATACGTGATGCCGCGATGGATCACCCGCACGCGATGGCGGTTCGGCACGATTTCGAGGCGGAGGGAGTCGGACATCGTTTCTCCTTCGGGCGGCCCCGGCAGGCAAGCCGGGCGCTGGACGGGCGCTGGAAACGAAAAAGCCACGGCACGCAGCCGTGGCTTTCATTATGGGCGAAACTTCGTCCGATTGCGCGACCCCGGACGGGGTCGCGGCCGACAATTTACTGCGCGCTCCACTGGAACGCCGCTTTCGCGCCGCCCTTCGAACCGACCGTGACCGCGCGCGACTCGTCGCTGCCCTGGTACGACGCATGGACGGTGTAGCGGCCCGGCGGCAGCTTCACGAGCATGTACGGCCCGCGTGCGTCCGTCTTCAGCACCTCGTTGCTCTTGCCGTCGACGATCCGCACGTGAACGTCGGCCAGATATTCGCCGCCCTTGCCGGTGAAGCGCAGCGAGAGCGGCCACGCCGCCTCGTTGCGCTCGAATGCCGTCGATTGATCCTTGCCGACGCCGCCTGACACGTAGCTCACATCGCCCTGCTGGCTCGCGGCGGGCAAGCCGTCCGACTGAGCGTACGCGCCGGTCGCGGCGGTCGCGAGGCCCGCGGCCAGCGCCGCGGCGACGGCAATTCGGGACACGTTGCGTAGATATTGCATGGCTCTCTCCTTTTGGGTCGGAACACAGCACCACGGGGCCGAACGACGGCGGCGCCCGCCGGGGCCGGCCAGGCCGGCCCGCAACGGCCGCCGGTCAGCTCAGGTCGACCGGCACGAAGATCTGTGCATTATCGCGCTGAATCAACAGAGCAAGACTGTTGCCTGCTCCCTTGACCGCATCGCGCAACTGCTCGGGGCTCGTGACCGGGCGGCCGTTGACCGCGAGGATCACGTCGCCGGGCTGGATGCCCGCGCTGGCGGCCGGACCGCCGGCCTGCTGCACGATCAGCCCGTGCGACAGGTTGTCGGCGCTGCGTTCCTGCGGCGTGAGCGGACGCACCGCGACGCCGAGGCGCCCCTGTTCGACCGGACTGCCGTCGTTCGACGCCAGCTTCGCATCGGTCATCGCGCCGAGCGTCACGGTGATCGACTTCTTCGCCTTGTCGCGCCACACCTGCAGGTCGGCCTTCGAACCGGGCTTCAGGTTCGCGATCTGCGCGGGCAGCGACGTGGAATCGGCAACCGGCGAGCCGTTCACCGCCAGGATCACGTCGCCGGGCTGCAGGCCGGCCTTCGCGGCCGGGCCGTTCGGGTCGACCGAGCTGACGAGCGCGCCGTCCGGCTTCTGCAGCCCGAACGAGCTCGCGAGCGTCTGGTTCAGGCCCTGCACGGCGACGCCGAGGCGGCCGCGGCTCACGTGGCCCGTCTTCACGAGCTCGTCCTTGACCTTGATCGCCTCATTGATCGGGATCGCGAACGACAGGCCCTGGAAGCCGCCCGTCTGCGAGTAGATCATCGAGTTGATGCCGATCACCTCGCCCTGCAGGTTGAACAGCGGGCCGCCCGAGTTGCCGGGGTTCACCGGCACGTCGGTCTGGATGAACGGCGTGTAGTTCTCGTCGGGCAGCGCGCGCGACTTCGCGCTGATGATGCCGGACGTGACCGTGTTGTCGAAGCCGTACGGCGAGCCGATCGCGACGACCCACTGGCCGACCTTGCTCTGCGACGGGTCGCCGATCTTCACGATCGGCAGGCCGCTCGCGTCGATCTTCAGCACCGCGACGTCGGACTGCTTGTCGGAGCCGACGACCTTCGCCTTGTACTCGCGCTTGTCGGTCAGCTTGACCGTCACGACGTTCGCGCCGTCGATCACGTGTGCGTTGGTGAGGATGTACCCGTCGGGGCTGATGATGAAGCCCGAGCCGAGGCTCGCGCTCGGCTGGTCGTCCGGCTGCGCGTCGCCGCCCATGCCCGGCACCTGACCGTAGAAGTGCTTGAAGAACTGGTAGAACGGGTCGCTCGGGTCCATCGGCAGCTGCGGCTGCTGCACGCGTCGCGACACCTGCTTCACGACGTGCTTCGCGCTGATGTTCACGACGGCCGGGCCATAGGTTTCGACCAGTCCGGAGAAATCGGGAATGCCGGTCTTCGCCGCGGCCTCGGCCGGCATCAGCGCGGCCGCCTGAGCGGGCGTGATGATCTGCGGATCGGCACGGCGGGTGCCTGCGACATAGCCGGCGGACAGCGCAGCCGCCACGGCGACCGCGACGGCACCGCGCGCAAGGAATCGGGTATTCATCGTAGGACCTCCTCTTTGTTAGGACGCAGCGTAACGACCCTGACTTAAAGGAGGCTTAATCGGCCTTAAGCGGGGCTTAAGCCGGTCGGCGCCGGGCCCCCGGCGCCGTTCCTCATACGGATTCGGGCGCCTGCGCAGGGATCTCGGCGTCGCGGAACACGACGCTCACGAGCAGGCCGCCCGCGGCCGCGTCGCCGAGCGACACCGTCGCGCCCTGCTGTGCCGCAACGCGCTTGACGATCGCGAGCCCGAGCCCGCTGCCCGACACGTCGGCGCGCGAGCGCGCCGAGCTGTCGCGGTAGAACCGGTCGAACACGCGCTCGCGCTCGTCGGCCGGGATGCCAGGCCCGCTGTCGCCAATCTGCACGCAGGCGCGGCCGGCCGCGTCGCACATCAGCGATACGTCGATGCGGCCGCCGTCGGGCGTGTACTTCACCGCGTTGTCGAGCAGGTTGCCGAACATCACGCGCAACGCGCCGACGTCCGCGACGACCGTCGCCGCGCGCGCCTCCTCGAAGCCGAGATCAATGTCGTGCCGCTGCGCGAGCGGCGCATGCGCGGCCACGCATTCGGCGAGCAGCGCCTGCAGGTCGACCGGCTCGCGCATCGTGGCGCCGTCGGGTTCGGCACGCGCCAGCGCGAGCAACTGCTCCGCGAGACGCGTCGCACGCGTGACGCCGTCCTGCAGATCGGCGACCGCCTCGCGACGCGACGCATCGTCCTTCGCACGCGCGACGAGCTGCGCCTGGATCTGCACGGCCGCGAGCGGCGTGCGCAGTTCGTGCGCGGCATCGGCGACGAAGGCCTTCTGCGTGTCGAGCGCCGCCGACAGCCGCGCGAGCAGCCCGTTCAGCGCACGCACGAGCGGCTGCACCTCGAGCGGCAGGCGCGCATCGGGCAACGGATCGAGCGCCTCCGGCCGGCGCGTCTCGACCGCGCGCGTCACGCGCGCGAGCGGCGCGAGCCCGCGCCCGACGATCATCCAGACGGCCGCGCCGAGGAACGGCAGCAGCACGATCAGCGGCCATAGCGTGCGCAGCGCGACGTTCGCCGCGAGCCGGTTGCGCACCGACAGCGGCTGCGCGAGCTGCACGACGTTGTCGCCGACGATCGCGCCGTACACGCGCCATTCGCCGCGATCGGTGCGCTCGGTCGAGAAACCCAGCTCCGCGCGCGGCGCGATCGGCGCGCGCGGATGCGAGAAGTACATCAGCACGCCGTTGCGATTCCAGATCTGGATCACGATGCCTTCGTCGCCGTTGGTGCGCGAGCCGAACACCTGCGAGAACGGCTCGGACGGCAGCGCGGCCGCGATTTCCTGCAGTTGATAGTCGAACAGCTCGTTCGCTTCGGCGAGCGCCTGCCGATAGATCAGCCAGCCCGCGATGCCCACGCCCGCGACGACGATCGCAAGCAGCCAGATCAGCAATTGATGACGAATCGACCGCACGCGTCAGCTTTCCTTGACGACCATGTAGCCCAGCCCGCGCACGTTGCGGATCAGATCCGAACCGAGCTTCTTGCGCAGCGCGTGGATGTAGACCTCGACCGTGTTGCTGCCGATCTCCTCGCCCCAGCCGTACATCTTCTCCTCGAGCTGGCTCTTCGACAGCACCGCGCCGGGCCGCGCGAGCAGTGCCTCGAGCAGCGCGAACTCGCGCGCGGACAGCGCAACGGGCGCGCCGTCGAGCGTCACCTGGTGCGACGCGGGATCGAGCGTGAGCGCGCCGTGGCGGATCAGCGACTCGCTGCGCCCCGCCTGGCGGCGGATCAGCGCGCGCATCCGCGCGCCGAGCTCATCGAGATCGAACGGCTTGACGAGGTAATCGTCGGCGCCGGCGTCGAGCCCCTTCACGCGATCGGCAACCGCATCGCGCGCGGTGACGATCAGCACCGGCACCGCCAGCCCGCGCGCGCGCAGCGTGCGCAGCACGTCGATGCCGTCGCGCTTGGGCAGGCCGAGATCGAGCAGCAGCAGGTCGTACGCCTCGCCGCCGAGCGCGGTGAGCGCCGCGTCGCCGTCCTGCACCCAGTCGACCGCGAAGCCGTCGGAGCGCAGCGCCTTGCGCACGCCCTCCGCGATCATCCGGTCGTCTTCGACAAGCAGAATGCGCATCGGAACAGGAATCCATGGGACGAGTGAGACATGGCGCCCATTGTAGCGCCGCGAATTGCCGGCGCCCCTTGCAATGCAACAGAAAGGCGGATTGCAAGGGACGTGTGCGGACTTGTCTCTACAATGTGCGCTCCGGCGCCGCGCGCGCCCCGCCCGAGTTTCGTGCTTTTCCCGTATTCGCCCATGCCGATTTCCGATCTTTCCACCCGGTTCGCGCCCAGCGCCCGCCTCTGCCTGCGCACCGCCGCCGTCGTCGCCACCTGCGCCGCCCTTGCCTTCGCACCGGCCGCGCAAGCCCGCAAGAAGTCCCACAAAGAAGCCCACAAGGAAGCGCGCAAGAGCGTCGTCGTGTCGCCGGCCGCGCGCGCGGCCGGCCTGCCGGCGTCCGTGCTCGTCGCGCTGCAGCGCGCGAAGGTGCCGGCGTCCGCGATGAGCGTCGTCGTCGAGCGGGTCGGCAACCCCGAGCCGCTGATCGCGTGGAACGCGAGCCGGCCGATGCTGCCGGCGTCGACGATGAAGCTCGTCACGACCTTCTCCGGCCTGTCGATCCTCGGCCCCGACTTCCGCTGGCGCACCACCGCGTATGCGGACGGCCCGATCGAGCCGGACGGCACGCTGCAGGGCAACCTGTACATCAAGGGCACCGGCGATCCGAAGCTCGTGCCCGAGGAACTGATCGACCTCGTCGACAAGATCCGCAAGGCCGGCGTCAAGCGCGTGGCCGGCGGCCTCGTCCTCGACAAGAGCTATTTCGCGGCGTCGACGCGCGACCTGCCGTCGTTCGACGACGACGTGAGCGCGCCGTACAACGTCGGCCCCGATCCGCTGCTGTACGCGTTCAAGGCCGTGTCGTTCACGGTCACGCCGGGCGACGACGGCAAGGTGGCCGTCGACGTGCTGCCGCCGCTCGCGGACCTGTCGATCGACAACCAGCTGCATGAAGGCAACGGCTCGTGCGGCGCGGCCGCCGAGGCCGCGCGCCCGACGCTGTCGACCGGCACCGGCGGGATCATGACGGCAGCGTTCGCCGGCGACTATCCGCTGCGCTGCGGCGCGCATACGACCAACCTCGCGATCCTCGATCACACGACGTTCTTCGCGCGCGGTTTCCTCGCGCTGTGGCAGCAGGACGGCGGCACGATCACGGGGCCGGTCAGCGAAGGCAAGGTGCCGGGCAACGCGCGGCCGCTCGCCGTGCATCAAAGCCCCGTGCTCGGCAACATCGTCTACGACATCAACAAGTTCAGCAACAACGTGATGGCGCGCAACCTGTTCCTGACGATCGGCGCGGTCGCCGGCAGGCCGCCCGCGACGCCGGAGCAGTCGAGCCGCGTCGTGCACGCGTTCCTGCAGAAGAACGGCATCGCGATGCCCGATCTCGAACTGCAGAACGGCTCGGGCCTGTCGCGCGACGAGCACGTGAGCGCGCTGTCGCTCGCCGCGTTGCTGCAGGCCGCGAACGCGAGCCCCGTCGCGCAGGCGTTCGTCGATTCGCTGCCGATCGCCGGCATCGACGGCACGATGAAGAACCGCCTGACCAACGCCGGCGTGCTCGGCAACGCGCACATCAAGACCGGCACGTTGCGCGACGTGCGCGCGATCGCGGGCTACGTGGCGGGCGCCGACGGCCAGAGCTACATCGTCGTCAGCTTCATCAACGACGATCACGCCGAAGCCGCGCGCGCCGCGCACGACACGCTGCTCGAATGGATCTACGCCGGCGCGCACTGACGCTGCGCCATCGGCTCGCGCCGGTAACGGCGCGGCACCTCATCCCGGGGCCCGGCAGGCCATCTGCCGCCGCCCCTTCTCCCTCCGAAACGCCATGCGCGGTTTGAAACGGCCGCCGTCGCCGGCACGCCGCAACCCGCGCGCCGGCGCTGCCCAAAAAACGGGGCCATACCGCCCGCGCCCGTGCCGCGCGGCTTCCGTAGAAACCCTGTCCTCAGAGGGAACCCTCTACGGTGCCCCCTCGCCTAGCGCGTGGCGATTGCGTAGGCTGTTGGCCTGATCGATATCTACAACGGGCCACGTGCCCGGCCTCACGGCTTGCAGGGGAAAGGAGGAGACACGTCCATGCGATTCGACGTCGAATTGCTTCTGCTCGCGCTGGCGCCCGTCTTCCTGCTCTGCATCGGCTGGGAGGCCTGGCACCTCGCCCGCACACGTGCGCAGGACCATGTCTATGCGTGGCGCGACACGCTGTGCAACGCGGCGCTCGCGCTGATGCACCAGGGTGCCGACAAGCTCGCGTGGTTGTTCGTGATCCCCGTTTATGCGTACTGCTACGCACATTTCCGGCTGTTCACGTGGCACGACGGCTGGCTGTCGTTCGCCGTGCTGTTCGTCGGGCAGGACCTGCTCTACTACGTGTTCCATCGCGCGAGCCATCGCGTGCGCTGGCTGTGGGCCGCGCACGTCGTGCACCACTCGTCCGAGCGCATGAACTTCTCGACCGCGTTCCGGCAGAGCCTGATGTATCCCGTCGCAGGCATGTGGGTATTCTGGCTGCCGCTGGCGTTCGTCGGCTTTCCGCCGCAGCAGATCGTCGGCGTCGTGCTGATCAATCTCGCGTTCCAGTTCTTCGTGCATACGCAGGCGATCGGCAAGCTCGGCTGGCTCGAGTACGTGCTCAACACGCCGTCGATCCATCGTGCGCACCACGCGCGCAATCCGCGCTACATCGACCGCAATTACGCAGGTGTCCTCGTGATCTGGGATCGCCTGTTCGGCAGCTACGTCGAGGAATCGCCCGACGACCCGCCGCAATACGGAATCGTCGAGCCGCTGGGCTCGAACAACCCGCTCGTCGCGACGTTTCACGAGTGGGTGTCGATGGCGGCCGACGCGTTGCACGTCGAAGGATGGCGCAACAAGCAGCGCGCGATTTTCGGCCCGCCCGAATGGGCGAGCGCTTATCATGCGCAGATCGCCGAGGCCGCAAACCACGATCCGCGCACCACGCCGCTTGCGGCCGTGCGCGACCAATAAACCACTTCAGCCAACGGCCGCCGCGCAGTCCGGACCTGAACAGACACGCGGCAGATGCACGATACATCTGGGCCATATCAACGAGGAGATCCATCGATGCAATCACAACAACGCACCCCGTCGCGCAACCGGCAACGCCTGCTGCGCACCGCGCAGGTCGCGATCGCGGGCGCCGCGCTCGCATTGCTCGCCGCGTGCGGCGGCGGCGACGACAACAACAGCAGCGCATCGAACACGCCGCCGTCCGGCGTGCAGATGCAGATCGTCTCGTTCGGCGACAGCCTGTCGGACGCCGGCACCTACTCGCAGATCAAGCTCGGCTTCGGCGGCGGCCGCTTCACGACCAACCCCGGCCAGGTATGGACGCAGGACGTCGCGCAGTACTACGGCGACACGCTGCAACCCGCGAACCAGGGCGGCTTCGGCATTCCGCTGCAGGCCACCGGCGGCCTCGGCTATGCACAGGGCGGCTCGCGCGTGACGCTGCAGCCGGGCATCGGCCACGCGGATGCGAGCGTGGCGAACGCGGACTACGCGCAGGCGACCACGACGCCGATCGCCGACCAGGTCAAGCAGTACCTGTCGCAGCACGGCACCTTCAACGCAGGCCAGATCGTGCTGATCAACGGCGGCGCGAACGACATCTTCTATCAGGCGCAAGTCGCGCAGGCGCAAGGCAACACGCCGGCTGCGCAGCTCGCGGCCGCCCAGGCGATCGGCTTGGCCGCGCAGCAGCTCGCGGCCCTCGTCCAGCAGATCGTCGCGTCCGGCGCGACGCACGTGTTCGTCGCGAACGTGCCGGACATCGGCGGCACGCCGCTCGCGCTGCAGGGCGGCACGCAGGCCGTGTTCACGCAACTGTCGGGGCTGTTCAACCAGACGCTGGTCGGCACGCTGGCCGCGCTGAAGGTCGACGCGACGAAGTATGCGGTGGTCGATTCGTTCACGTGGCAGGACGGCATCGCGGCCAACTACCAGGCGAACGGCTTCACCGTGTCGAACACCGACACCGCCTGCAACCTGAAGGCGATGGTCGCGGCGGCGACGCAATACGGCGTCGCGGACGCGAGCGCTTTCGGCTCGTCGCTGTTCTGCTCGCCGCAGACCTACACGACCCCCAACGCGGACCAGACCTACATGTTCGCCGACACGGTCCACCCGACGACCCACCTGCACGCGCTGTTCGCGCAGTACGTCGAGAAGCAGATCGCGGCATCGGGCGTCGGCAAGTAAGCCACCCGCCGCGCGCACCAACGAAAACGCCCGACCGGTTCGCCGGTCGGGCGTTTTTTGTTCGTGGCCCGGTTGAAGCGGGCGGC
Organism: Burkholderia sp. JKS000303; assembly: GCF_002563755.1. NCBI lineage: Bacteria > Pseudomonadati > Pseudomonadota > Betaproteobacteria > Burkholderiales > Burkholderiaceae > Burkholderia > Burkholderia sp. JKS000303. The sequence goes on along the minus strand of NZ_PDBZ01000001.1, from coordinate 2,184,795 downwards.
GTCAGTCGCGCGCTTCGAAGGCCGCGGCCGCGCGGCCGAGGCGATCGTTGACCGCGATCCACTCGACGGTCTCGGGCAGCTTCTCGACGAGAATGCGGGCGACCTGCGCACGGTCGAGCGCACGCAGCATGCCGTACAGATCACGCGCATAGGCCTGCGGATCTTCCGGCGCCGCGACGAAATGCACGCCGTCGGCCTGCGCCCAATGCGCCGCGCGCGATGCGCGTGCGACCAGCGCGACGCGTTCGCCGTCGGTCTGCGCGGCCGCGAGCAGCGCCTCGAGCGCCTCGAACGGCAGCAGCGCGAGCGGCGTGCGCGGCGCGTAATGCGCCTTCAGCGTGCCGGACGCGCGCGGTGCGGTCGCGTCGCTGCCGTCGGGCAGTTGCGGCGCGCGGCCGAGCACGGCGGCGATCTGCTGCGGCGTCACGTGGCCCGGACGCAGGAGTGCCGGGAAACCGCGCGACAGATCGAGAATCGTCGACTCGATGCCGACTTCGGATGCGCCGCCGTCCAGCACATGGACCGTATCGCCGAATTCGTCGCGCACGTGCTGCGCCGTGGTCGGGCTCACATGCCCGAACCGGTTCGCGGACGGCGCAGCCACCCCGCCGTGGCCGCCGCGCCGCGCGCTGAACGCGGCCAGCAGCGCCTGCGCGACCGGATGCGACGGGCAGCGCAGCCCGACCGAGTCCTGCCCGCCGCTCACGGCATCCGGAATGCGCGCATGGCGCTTCAGGATCAACGTCAGCGGGCCCGGCCAGAATGCATCGATCAGTGCCTGCGCATCGGCCGGCAGGTCGGCGGCCCAGTAGCCCGGATCGCCGCCGGGCGGCAGATGCACGATCACCGGATGGTTCGCGGGGCGCCCTTTCGCCGCGTAGATGCGCGCGACGGCCTCGGGGTTCGCCGCATCGCCGCCGAGCCCGTAGACGGTTTCGGTCGGGAACGCGACGAGTTGCCCCGCGTCGAGCAGCGCGGCGGCCGCGTCGATCTGGGCAGGCGTCACGGCATTCGGGAGATCGCTGGACATCGGCTGGCGCCTCAGTCGAGCGGCACGCGCAGCAACTGCGCGCACGCGGTGGCCGCGGCGACGGCTTCGTCGCGCGTCTCGGCCGTGAAGTTCACGTGGCCCATCTTGCGGCCGACGCGCGCTTCTTCCTTGCCGTACAGATGCAGGTGCGCGGCCGGCATGTCCGCGACGGTGTCCCACGGCGGCGTGACGGCTTCGGCCGCACCGTTCGGGAACCACACGTCGCCGAGGATGTTCAGCATCGCGGCCGGCGAATGCTGGCGCGGGTTGCCGAGCGGCATGCGGGTCATCGCGCGCACCTGCTGCTCGAACTGACTCGTTGCGCACGCATCGACCGTGTAGTGGCCGGAATTGTGCGGGCGCGGCGCCATCTCGTTCGCGACGAACGAGCCGTCTTCCAGCACGAAGAATTCGACGCACAGCACGCCGACGTAACCGAGCGTATCGGCGATCCGCACGGCTGCCTGCTGCGCTTCCTCGACGCGCGCGGCATCGGCGGCCGGCGCCGGCACGATCGTCAGCGCGAGGATGCCGTTGTGGTGCACGTTCTGCGCGAGCGGGAACGCGGCCGAGCGGCCGTCCGCGCCGCGCGCGATCAGCGCCGACACTTCGTATTTCAGCGGCAGGCGCTTTTCCAGCACGCACGCCACGCCGCCGAGCGCCGCATGCGCATCGCGCGCTTCCCGCGCGGTGCTCACGCGCACCTGGCCCTTGCCGTCGTAGCCGAGCCGTGCCGTCTTCAGGATGCCCGGCAGCACCGCGTCGAGCGCGGCATCGTCGAGCGCGGCGAGCGCCGCGGCCGATTCGATCACGACGTGCGGTGCGACCGGCACGCCCGAGGCTTCGATGAAACGCTTCTCCGCGATCCGGTCCTGCGCGACCGCGACGCAGCGCCCGGCCGGCGCGACGAACGTCGTGCGCGCGAGGAAATCGAGGCTCGCGGCCGGCACGTTCTCGAACTCCGTCGACACGGCATCGCACAGTTCTGCCAGCTCGGCGAGTGCGGCTTCGTCGTCGTAGGCTGCGCGCAGGTGACGGTCGGCGACCGTGCCGGCCGGGCTCGTCGGATCGGGATCGAGCACGGCGACGCGATAGCCCATCGACTGGGCGGCAAAGCAGAACATGCGGCCGAGCTGGCCACCGCCGACCATGCCAAGCCACGCGCCGGGCAGGATCGGGGAAACGGAATCAGGAGTTGCGGTCATGTCAGTGATCGGTCGCGGCGGGCGCTGCCCGCCGCAGTAGGAGGGTCAGGCGGCCGCGATGCGCGGCCGCCGGTGCCGTCATTCCAGCGGCGGCAGCACCATCGCGTGCGCGGCTTCGTTCTGGCGCACGCGGAACGCGGCGAGCCGGTTCGCGTAGTCGACCGACGTGACGGACAGGATCGACACCGCGAACAGCGCCGCATTCGCAGCACCGGCCTCGCCGATCGCGAACGTCGCGACCGGCACACCCTTCGGCATCTGGACGATCGAGTGCAGCGAATCGACGCCCTTCAGGTACTTGCTCGCGACCGGCACGCCGAGCACCGGCACCGTGGTCTTCGCGGCCAGCATGCCGGGCAGGTGCGCGGCGCCGCCGGCGCCCGCGATGATCGCGCGCAGCCCGCGCTCGCGCGCCTTCTCTGCGTAGTCGAACATCTCGTCGGGCATCCGGTGCGCGGACACGACCTTCGCTTCGTACGGCACGCCGAATTCCTGCAGGATCGCGACCGCGTTCTTCATCACGTCCCAGTCGGAGCTCGAGCCCATCAGCACGCCGACGAGCGGCGCGCTGTGCGTGTGGGCGGTCTGGACTTCACTCATTTCACGTTCCTTCTGTCAGGCAAGCGGCTGGCCGGTGATGCGCTCGAGCGCTTCCTGATACTTCGCGGCCGTCTTTTCGACGACGTCGGCCGGCAGCGCCGGTGCCGGTGCGGTCTTGCCCCACGGCTGCGCTTCGAGCCAGTCGCGCACGAACTGCTTGTCGAACGACGGCGGGTTCGTGCCGACCTGGTACTGGTCGGCCGGCCAGAAGCGCGACGAATCGGCCGTCAGCACTTCGTCCATCAGGTACAGCTTGCCGTGGTTGTCGAGGCCGAATTCGAACTTCGTGTCGGCGATGATGATGCCGCGCGTCGCCGCGTAATCGGCCGCTTCCTTGTACAGCTTGATCGAGATGTCGCGGATCGTCGCGGCCAGCTCGGTGCCGATGCGGCGCTCGGTTTCCTCGAACGTGATGTTCTCGTCATGCTCGCCGAGCTCGGCCTTCGCGGCCGGCGTGAAGATCGGCTCAGGCAGCTTCTGCGCGTTCTGCAGCCCTTCCGGCAATTGCACGCCGCACACCGCGCCCGACGTCTGGTATTCCTTCCAGCCGCTGCCCGCCAGGTAGCCGCGCACGACTGCCTCGATCATGATCGGCTCGAGGCGCTTGACGACCGCCGCACGGCCCTTGACCTGCTCGACCTCGTCGGCCGCGACGACCGCTTCCGGCGCGTCGCCCGTCAGGTGGTTCGGCACGATGTGTGCGAGCTTGTCGAACCAGAAGTTCGCCATCTGGTTCAGCACGCGGCCCTTGTTCGGAATCGGCTCGCCCATGATCACGTCGAATGCCGACAGACGGTCGGTCGTGACGATCAGGAGCTTGTCGTTGCCGACCGCGTAGTTGTCGCGGACCTTGCCGCGACCGAGGAGCGGCAGCGAGCGGAGCGTGGATTCGTAGAGGGTAGACATCGTCTTTTCGCAGATAAGGAGCCAAACAAAAAGGGAAACGCCGTTCCCCGCGGCAGGCGGGAACGGCGGTCTTGCAATACGTCGGCGAACCGGCCGGGACGATGCCCGGGCGGTTGCCGGCCGGCCCTCGTTCGGCCGGACGGAACGGCTGCCGGGGCCGGATCAGGTCCGGCAACCGGGCTGCCCGCCCCTGCCCGATGACGGCATCGGGCGGGGCAATCGTACTACAGTCTTAACGCACGACCTGCGCGAGCGCGCCGGACTTGTACTGCTCAGCGATCTTGTCGAGCGACACCGGCTTGATCTTGCCGGCCTGGCCTTCGCAACCGAACGCGAGGTAGCGGTCGACGCAAACCTGCTTCGCCGCTTCGCGTGCGGGCTTCAGGTAGTCGCGCGGATCGAACTTGCCCGGGTTCTCGAACATATAGCGGCGGATCGCGCCGGTGATCGCGAGACGCAGGTCGGTGTCGATGTTGATCTTGCGCACGCCGTGCTTGATGCCTTCCTGGATTTCCTCGACCGGCACGCCGTAGGTTTCCTTCATGTCGCCGCCGAATTCGCGGATCTCGGCCAGCAGTTCCTGCGGCACCGACGACGAACCGTGCATCACCAGGTGCGTGTTCGGGATGCGTGCGTGGATTTCCTTGATGCGCTGGATCGACAGGATGTCGCCCGTCGGCTTCTTCGAGAACTTGTACGCGCCGTGCGACGTACCGATCGCGATGGCGAGCGCGTCGCACTGCGTGAGCTTCACGAAGTCGGCGGCCTGCTCCGGATCGGTCAGCAGCTGCTCGCGGGTCATCGTGCCTTCCGCGCCGTGGCCGTCTTCCTTGTCGCCCTTCATCGTCTCGAGCGAGCCGAGCACGCCGAGTTCGGCTTCGACCGTCACGCCGATCGAGTGCGCCATTTCGACGACCTTGCGCGACACGTCGACGTTGTACTCGTACGACGCGACCGTCTTGCCGTCGGCTTCGAGCGAGCCGTCCATCATCACGCTCGTGAAGCCGCTGCGGATCGCGCCCATGCAGACTGCCGGCGACTGGCCGTGATCCTGGTGCATCACGACCGGGATGTGCGGATACGATTCGACCGCCGCTTCGATCAGGTGGCGCAGGAACGGCTCGCCCGCGTACTTACGCGCGCCGGCCGATGCCTGCATGATCACGGGCGCGCCGACCTGGTCCGCCGCCGCCATGATCGCCTGGACTTGCTCCAGGTTGTTCACGTTGAAGGCCGGCAGGCCGTAACCGTGCTCTGCCGCGTGGTCCAGCAATTGACGCATTGATACGAGAGGCATTGTGGAACTCCTTGGAATGAAAACCGGTGCGCCCTGACTGCCGGCGCGGCGCTCGCACCCGGCAAAACCGGGGTGGCGCGGCGCGGCTGAGCGTCGAATAGCCGCATTTTATCGCGAAGCGCCTCCGATTCCGACCGCCAGGCGGCGCGTACTCGCAATTTGTTACCTTCGCACGGCACAATCCGGGCAAAAAACAGAAAAAAAACCGCGCGGGGCGTCGTACCCCGCGCGGCTTTCGTCAAAAAACGGTGCCCGATCAGCTCGGGCGGCCGGTCGATCGACCGGCCGGTGGCACGCCGATGCTCAATAATGCTCGCCGACGCGCACGATCTTCAGCGTGTTGGTGCCGCCCGCCTGCCCCATCGGCTCGCCGACGGTCAGCACGACCATGTCGCCGTGCTGCACGTAGCCCTGCTTGACGACGATCTCGAGCGCGGCCTGCAGCGCCGAGTCGCGGTCGCTGTTGAAGTCGACGTGCAGCGGCGTCACGTTGCGGTACAGCGCCATCGTGCGCTCGCTGCCGACGCGCGGCGTCAGCGCGAAGATCGGCACGTGCGTGTAGTGACGCGACATCCACAGCGCGGTCGCGCCCGATTCGGTCAGCGCGATGATCGCCTTCGCGCCCAGGTGGTAGGCGGTAAACAGCGCGCCCATCGCGATCGACTGGTCGATCCGCGTGAACGTGCGGTCGAGGAAATCCTTGTCCAGCTCGACCTCTTCGGACTTTTCCGCCTCGACGCACACGGCCGCCATCGTCTCGATCGTGACGACCGGGTACTTGCCGGCGGCCGTCTCGGCCGACAGCATCACCGCGTCGGTGCCGTCGAGCACCGCGTTCGCGACGTCCGACACTTCCGCGCGGGTCGGCACGGGCGCGTAGATCATCGACTCCATCATCTGCGTCGCGGTGATCACGAGCTTGTTCGACTCGCGCGCCATCCGGATCATCCGCTTCTGCAGCGCCGGCACCGCCGCGTTGCCCACTTCCACCGCGAGGTCGCCGCGCGCGACCATGATGCCGTCGGACGCGTCGAGAATGCTCTGCAGCGCCGGAATCGCTTCCGCGCGCTCGATCTTCGCGATCATCTTCGGCTTGATGCCGTACGGTGCGCCCGCGATGTTCGCGAGCTGGCGCGCCATTTCCATGTCGGTCGCGTTCTTCGGGAACGACACCGCGACCAGATCCGCGCCGAGCGACATCGCCGTGCGGATGTCTTCCATGTCCTTCGCGGTCAGCGCGGGCGCCGACAGGCCGCCGCCCTGGCGGTTGATCCCCTTGTTGTTCGACAGCTCGCCGCCCACCTTGACGACCGTGTGGATCTCTTCGCCGAGCACGCGCTCGACGGTCAGCACGATCAGGCCGTCGTTCAGCAGCAGCAGGTCGCCCGGCTTCAGGTCACGCGGCAGCTCCTTGTAGTCGAGGCCGACCCGCTCGTCGTTGCCGAGCTCGCAGCCCGCGTCGAGGATGAAGGCCTGGCCCGGCACGAGCGTCGTCTTGCCGTTCTCGAACTTGCCGACGCGAATCTTCGGGCCCTGGAGGTCGGCCATGATCGCGATCTCGCGGCCGACCTTGCGGGCGGCCTCGCGCACCATTTCGGCGCGCTGGCGGTGATCGTCGGCCGTGCCGTGCGAAAAATTGAGCCGCACGACGTCGAGGCCCGCCTGCATCATCTGCAGCAGAATCTCCGGCGAACTGGAAGCCGGGCCGATCGTGGCGACTATCTTGGTGGCGCGCTGCATGAAACTCCTCATCTGGATCAAGGTGGGTGCGCTGGGTGAAACGCTGCGAGAGCCGGAGTCGGCGGGCCCAGCGGCGGCCGTTCCGGGGGGCGTGCCGGTGCTTGCGCCCGGCATCGCTTTGTTCTGAATTTCGTGGTGCTGCACGGCCGCGTCGCCGGCGGCCGCCGGTGCGCGCGGGGCTGAGTTCGCCCGCGCGGGCGCGCGTTTGCGCTTGCCCGCGCCGGCCGGCTGCTCCGCTTTCGCGGAGCGCGCGGCCTTGGTCAACCCTGCGCGCGCCGCCACGCTCAGGCCGCCCGCGTTTCGAGCACTTCCACCGCCGGCAGCTTCTTCCCCTCGAGGAACTCGAGGAAGGCGCCGCCGCCCGTCGAGATGTAGCTGACCTGGTCGTGGATGCCGTACTTCGCAATGGCTGCGAGCGTGTCGCCGCCGCCCGCGATCGAGAACGCGGACGATTTGGCGATGGCTTCGGCGAGCGTCTTGGTGCCGTTGCCGAACTGGTCGAATTCGAATACGCCGACCGGACCGTTCCACACGATCGTGCCGGCCTTCTCGAGCTGGCTGGCGAGCGCCTTGGCCGTATCCGGGCCGATGTCGAGGATCATGTCGTCCGCTTCGATGTCGGCAACCTGCTTCACCGTGGCCGCGGCCGTCGGCGAGAATTCCTTGGCCGTCACGACGTCGGTCGGGATCGGCACCGACGCGCCGCGCTCGCGCGCTTCGTCGATGATCGCCTTCGCCTCGGCAACGAGATCGGCTTCCGCGAGCGACTTGCCGATCGGCAGGCCGGCCGCGAGCATGAACGTGTTGGCGATGCCGCCGCCGACGATCAGCTGGTCGACCTTGCCGGCCAGCGACTTGAGGATGGTCAGCTTGGTCGACACCTTCGAACCGGCGACGATCGCGACCAGCGGACGCGCCGGGTTGCCGAGCGCCTTGCCGAGCGCGTCGAGTTCGGCGGCCAGCAGCGGGCCCGCGCACGCGACCGGCGCGTACTTCGCGATCCCGTGGGTGGTCGCTTCCGCGCGGTGCGCGGTGCCGAACGCGTCGTTCACGTACACGTCGCAGAGCTTCGCCATCTTCTGCGCGAGCTCGTCGGAATTCTTCTTCTCGCCCTTGTTCACGCGGCAGTTCTCGAGCAGCACGACCTGGCCCGGCGCGACGTTCACGCCGTTCTCGACCCAGTTGGAGACGAGCGGCACATCGCGGCCGAGCAACTCGGCGAGGCGCTTCGCGACCGGCGCGAGGGAGTCTTCCGGCTTGAATTCGCCTTCGGTCGGACGACCGAGGTGCGACGTGACCATCACGGCCGCGCCGGCGTCGAGCGCGGCCTGGATGGCCGGCACGGACGCGCGCACGCGCGTGTCTTCGGTGATGTTGCCGTGATCGTCCTGCGGGACGTTCAGGTCGGCGCGGATGAACACCCGCTTGCCGGCGAGCTGGCCGGCGGCGATCAGGTCGGTAAGACGCTTGACTTGGCTCATGTTGAACAGATTGAAGTAGTGGATGGGGAAAGGGGGTTCACGCTGATACGTGCGCGGGCTGCCGCGAAAGGGCGCCGGATGCGGCCGTGGCTGGCGGTTCGCATGACGCGCACGGGGTAAAAAATCTCGAACGGGCATTCTAGCCGATCCACCCGGCAGACTGACCCGCGCGGCGGCGAATTCCGCCTATTTGGGATTGCGCGCGATGTTCGACACATTGCCGCAACGCAGCAATGCAGGTATTCGGGCAGCCCGCACACGGCCTGCCGGCGCGACGACGCGTCAGAAGATCAGCCGCAACACGGTGAAGACGAGCATCCCGATGACGATCGTGCCGAGCATGCTGCGCCGCCACAAAAACCATCCGAGGCCGGCGAGCGCCGCATAGAACGGATGGTTGGACAGCGCGAACGAGATCCCGGCGGGCGTTTCGAGCACGTCCGGCAGCACGACCGCGACGAGCGCGGCGGCCGGCGCATAGCGCAGCGCGCGTTGCACGCGCTCGGGCAGCACGGTGCGTTCGCCGCCGATCAGGAACAAGGCGCGCGTGACCGCCGTGACGATCGTCATCCCGACGATGACGATCCAGATTTCGGTCGCGCTCATTCGACTTCCTTTTCGTGCACGGTTTCGGTGCGGATGCGCCGCCAGTCGGCGCGTTCGACGAAGAAATCGGCCGTGCAGCCGGCGGCGAGCGCGGCGAGCACCGCGAGCGGCAGCGCGAGCCGGTACGGCAGGTCGAACGCGATCAGCGACACGATGCCCGCGACCGCGACGGCCGCGAGCGTCGAGCGGTTCGCGACCGCCGACACCATGATCGGAATCAGCGCGAGCGTGCCGGCCAGCTCCAGCCCCCAGCTCGCGGGAAAGAAGCTTGCAAGCAGGATGCCGGCGAGCGACGACACCTGCCACGACGCCCAGCTCGCGAGCGCCATCCCCCAGAAGTACGCTTCCTTGCCCGGCACGCGGCCGTATGCGAAGCCCTGTTTCTGGAACAGCAGGTAGATCACGTCGCCGTTGAAATAGCCGATCGCGAGGCGCCGCCACAGCGGCAGGTAGGAAAAATGGGGAGCAAGGCCGGCGCTGAAGATCACGAAGCGCATGTTGACCATCGCGGCCGTGAGCAGGACCGTCCAGATCGGCAGCTTCGCGACGAGGAGCGGCAGCACCGCGAGCTGCGACGAGCCCGCGTAGACGAAGATCGACATCGCGCTCGCCTGGCCGAGCGTCATCACCGATTTGCTCATCGCGATGCCGGTGACGAGCCCCCAGGACAGGATCGCCATCAATGTCGGGGAATAGTCGCGCGCGCCCTGGATCAGCGCGAAGCGGTCGGTGGCGGACAATCGAGCGAGCATGGGGAAACGGGGCCGCAGCGGGCGGTTCGTCCGGGCTCCGGCGTCTCCTGCCGGCACGGCCCGTCGTTATTGGAATCGGTGCCGGACGATTATAGCGCCGGCCCCGCGCCGACCGACCGGATCAACCCCAAATGACGCTAAAATAAGCGTCTTTCCAGCTCAACGCTGCACACACCCCGCAGCACCCACTGCTTCCAGGAGAATCCTATGTCAATGGCCGACCGCGACGGCAAGATCTGGATGGACGGCAAGCTGATCGACTGGCGCGACGCCAAGATCCACGTCCTGACCCATACGCTGCACTACGGCATGGGCGTCTTCGAAGGCGTGCGTGCGTACAAGACGGCCGACGGCGCCACCGCGATCTTCCGCCTGCCCGAGCACACGAAACGCCTGCAGAATTCGGCGAAGATCTTCCAGATGGACGTGCCGTTCGACCGGGAAACGCTCGAAGCCGCGCAGCTCGAAGTCGTGCGCGAGAACAAGCTCGAGTCGTGCTACCTGCGCCCGATCATCTGGGTCGGCTCGGAAAAGCTCGGCGTGTCCGCGAAGGGCAACACGATCCACGTCGCGATCGCCGCGTGGCCGTGGGGCGCGTACCTCGGCGAAGACGGCCTCGCGAAGGGCATCCGCGTGAAGACGTCGTCGTTCACGCGCCACCACGTGAACGTGTCGATGGTGCGCGCGAAGGCGTCGGGCTGGTACGTGAACTCGATCCTCGCGAACCAGGAAGCGACCGCCGACGGCTACGACGAAGCACTGCTGCTCGACGTCGACGGCTACGTGTCGGAAGGCTCGGGCGAGAACTTCTTCCTGGTCAACAACGGCAAGCTGTACACGCCCGACCTGGCGTCGTGCCTCGACGGCATCACGCGCGACACGGTCATCACGCTCGCGAAGGACGCCGGCATCGAGGTGATCGAGAAGCGCATCACGCGCGACGAGGTCTACACGGCCGACGAAGCGTTCTTCACGGGCACGGCCGCCGAAGTCACGCCGATCCGTGAACTCGACAACCGCACGATCGGCAGCGGCGCCCGCGGCCCGATCACCGAAAAGCTTCAGTCGGCATTCTTCGATATCGTGTCGGGCAAGAACGCGAAGTACGCGCACTGGCTGACGAAGGTCTGAGTGCGCTGCCGCACCGACCGCCCCACAAAAGAGTGATAAAGAGAACGTCTCATGAGTGAAATCAAGGAAATGCCGCTGGTCGAGCTGACGGCCAAGGATCTTCCCGCCTACTGCCCGAACCCGGCCATGACGCGCTGGAACGCACACCCGCGCGTGTTCATCGACGTCTCGCACGGCGAAGCGCGCTGCCCGTATTGCGGCACGCGCTACAAGCTGCGCGACGGCGAGGTGGTCAAGGGCCACTGAGCCCGGTCGGCCGGGCCTGCGGGCCCGCCGCTCGCGAGGCGGCGCCGCCGGACATCCGGCGCGCCGCCCTTTTCCTGTTCTGACAACCCGAACGCGGTGCTCACGCGCCGTGCTTCATTACGACATCGGAAGTCGACCTGATGCGTCGAGCGCTGGTTATCGCACCGAACTGGATCGGTGACGCATTGATGGCGCAGCCACTTTTTGCGCTGCTGAAAAAGCTCCATCCCCGCATCGCGATCGATGCCGTCGCGCCCACCTGGGTCGCGCCCGTACTCGAGCGGATGCCCGAGATCCACGATGTCTACGCGACCGACCTCGCGCACGGCAAGCTGCAGTTGCTGCGACGCTGGCAACTTGCGAGCGACCTGCGCGACGTCGGCTACGACGCGGCGTACGTGCTGCCGAATTCGCTGAAGTCCGCGGTGATCCCGTGGCTCGCGAACATTCCGCTGCGGATCGGCTACACGGGCGAGCACCGCTATGGGCTGTTGAACGTGCGGCACGCGAACCCCGACAAGTCGGGCGAGCGTCCGCCGATGACGACCCACTATGCGGCGCTCGCGTATGCGCCGGGCGCGAAGCTGCCCGAGTCGATGAAGACGTTGCCGCCGCCGCGCCTGGACGCCGACCTGAACGAGACGGCGCGCGTATCCGCGCGCTTCAACCTCGATACGCGCAAGCCGCTCGTCGTGTTCTGCCCCGGTGCGGAATACGGCCCGGCCAAACGCTGGCCGCCCGAGCACTTCGCGACACTCGCGACGATCGTCCATCAGTCGTTCCCGTACACGCAGATCGTCGCGCTCGGCTCGCCGAAGGATTCGGCCGCCGCGCAGGCGATCGCCGACCACGCGCCGAACGTGCGCAACCTGTGCGGGCAGACGTCGCTGTCCGAGGCCTGCGCGCTGATCGCGCGGGCGAACGCGGTCGTCACCAACGATTCGGGGCTGATGCACGTCGCCGCCGCGCTGCGCCGGCCGCTCGTCGCGTTGTACGGATCGACCGATCCGCGCCACACCCCTCCGCTGTCGGAGCTGGCGAAGGTACAATGGTTACATCTCGAATGCAGTCCCTGCTTCGAACGCGAGTGCCCGCTCGGCCATCTGAACTGCCTGCGCGAACTCGGTCCCGAGCAGGTATTCGGCGATTTGCGCGGCATGCTCGTCGGGCAGCGCTGACCCTGGCCGGCAGCGCCGCACGGCGCGCCGGGCAATCCGATTCACCGGTGTACGGCGGCCTCATGCGGGCCGCCGTGCTGAATACGGCGCGCGACGCGCGCGAGAGATAACCCCGATGCCACGTTTTGCCCGCCTTTTCGAAGCCGCTGCCGATACGCTGAACGCCTACTACCAGGCCGTCGCCGATGCCAATCTCGACGCGCTGCTGGGGTTGTGGATCGACGAGGACTTCGCCAGCTGTGTCTGGGCCGACGGCGAGCATCTGCACGGCCTCGACCAGATCCGCAGCGGGCTGGCCAACCGGCTCGCCACGCGCCCGGTGACGATCGAGCCGCTCGACATCCGCGTCTACGACAGCCTCGGCACCGTCGTCTACACGATCGCCGAAGCGCATCAGCAGGCCGACCTGACGGCCGACCCCGACATGGTTTTCGCCACGTACGTGATGATCCACGAACGCGGCGAGTGGCGCATCGCGCACATTCACGCGAGCCCGATTCCTGAACAAGCGGCCGGACAATTCGCCGCGAAGATCCGTCACGGGCAGGGTCCGCTGCACTGACGAAGAACGAAGCAACGCATTAGCGGGGCGATCATGAGTACGGCTTCTCCGCCCACCTCGCCGCTGACCGGGGCCCCGGCCCCCGACGACGATTCACTGCGCTATCGCGCACCGCGCTGGCTGCCAAACAGCCATGCGCAAACCATCGTACCCGCACTGTTCGCGCGGCGCCCGGCTGTCGCCTACCGGCGCGAGCGCTGGGAAACGCCCGACCACGACTTCATCGATCTCGACTGGGTCGCGCATCTCGACAGCGCGGCGCCGTCGCCCGATGCGCCGCTGTTCGTGCTGTTCCACGGCCTCGAGGGCAGTTCCGGCTCGCACTACGCGCTCGCGATGATGGCCGCCGCCCGCGCGAAGGGCTGGCATGCGGTCGTCCCGCACTTTCGCAGTTGCAGCGGCGAAATCAACCGGCAGCCGCGGTTCTACCATCTCGCCGACAGCGCCGAAGTCGACTGGATCCTGCGCCGGCTCGCCGCGCAGCATCGCGGGCCGATCGTCGCGGCCGGCGTGTCGCTCGGCGGCAACGTGCTGCTGCGCTGGCTCGGCGAGCACCGCAGCGACACGTCGATCGTGCGCGCCGCCGCCGCGATCTCGACGCCGATCGACGTGCATGCAGGCGGCCGCGCGCTGTCGCAAGGCTTCGCGATGGTCTATACACGCAGCTTCCTGAAGACGCTCAAACGCAAGGCGCTCACGAAACTCGACCAGTATCCGGGGCTGTTCGACCGCGACGCAATGCTGCGCGCCGTGACGATGCGCGACTTCGACGAAGTCGTGACTGCGCCGCTGCACGGCTTCACGGACGCGGACGATTACTGGACGCAGGCGACGACCCGCCCGCTGCTCCCCGCGATCGACGTCCCGACGCTGATTCTCAACGCCCGCAACGATCCGTTCCTGCCCGAATCCGCGCTGCCGAGCGCCGCCGACGTGTCGCCGGCCGTCGAACTCGACCAGCCCGCGCACGGCGGCCATGCGGGATTCATGACCGGGCCGTTCCCCGGCCGCCTCGACTGGCTGTCGGCGCGGGTGTTCGGCTATTGCTCGAAATTCGTCGACCATGGATGACATCGTCAGACAGGCACTCGCCAAATGGCCGAACGTGCCCCACTGCACCGGCTGGTTGCTGCTCGACCGGCGCGGCGAATGGCGGCTGCGCGACGACGCCGCGCAGGCCGCCGGTGAACTCGGTTCGCCGATCCGGCACGCGGCGCTGAACGCGTTCATCGGACGCAATTACGAATCCGATGCGCACGGCCAGTGGTTCTTCCAGAACGGGCCGCAGCGCGTGTACGTCGAGCTCGCCTATACGCCGTGGGTCGTGCGCCTCGCCGAACGCGACGGACAGCTCACGCTCGCCGACCAGACAGGGGTGCCGTTCGAACCGGACGCCGCATGGCTCGACGATGCGGGCGGCGTGCTGTTTCGCGACGCGGGCACGCCGCCGCGCGTCGCGGCGCTGCACGACCACGACCTCGGCCTGTTCGCCGATCATGCGGACTTCGACGCGGCGCCGCCCGTGCTGCGCTGGCGCGACGGGCGCACGCTGCCGCTCGGCAGTCTCGCGTGCGCCGACGTGCCCGCGATGTTCGGCTTCGTCGCGAGTCCCGCGCGGCAGGCGCACGACGAAGCCAATGGCGGCGGCAGCGAAAGCTGACTCGCCCCGCTCTGCCCCCGCCTCTGTCCGCCTGACGGCCGCTATCCGCGGCCGTTCTTCTCGTCCTCGCGCTCTTCCTTGTAGCGCGCCTCGAACTCCAGCAGCCGCGCGCCGATGATCGACTGGTCGTAGAACGACACGTCCTTCGCGTCGCGCGCTTCCTTCAGCTGGCGGATCGCCGACGGCCACGCGCCGTCGAGCGCCAGTTTCTCCGCCAGTGCGCGGCGCCGCGCGAGCACATCGCCCTTGCCGTCGCTCGCCTTCGCGAGATAGTTCCACCAGTCCGACTGCTCCGGGTCCGCCTTCGCCTGCGTGCGCGCGAGCGCCTGCGCTTCGGCGAAGCGGCGCGCAGCCAGCAGCGCCTGCAGATGCGCGACGATCGCCGCGTGCGACGCCGGCCAGCGCCGCTGCGCGAGCGCCGCGAGCCGCACCGCGTCGTCGGTCCGGCCCGCGCGGCGCGCGATGTCGGCGGCCAGCACGTCGAGGCTCGGCGAACTCGTCGCCGGATCGTCCTCGCGCCGCTCGCGCGCGTCGAACGCGCTGCGTGCCGACGCGAGCGCCTTGTCGGCCGCGTCGTACTGGCCGAGCAGCGTGTTCGCGAGCGCGATGCCGTACGCGTTCGCCGCGACGTTCGGCGCGGTGCGATCGTCGATCTCCAGCTGCATCCGGTGCGCCTCGCCCGCGATGTCGTTCGGCGCGCGGTTCTGCAGGATCCGCAGCCGCGCCCGCACGAAGCCGTATTCGGCCGACTGGCGCGGCTGCCGGTACGGCGCGCGGCGCGCGCGATCCTCCATGTCGGCGATCCGTTCGCCCGTCAGCGGGTGCGTGCGTGCATAGGCCGGCACGCCCGCATCGCCCATCGACGCACGATCGAGTCGCTCGAAGAAGCCCGGCATGCCGTACGGGTCGTAGCCTGCGCCCGCGAGCAGCTGGAAGCCGACGCGATCGGCCTCGCGCTCGGCCGAACGCGAGAAGCGCAGCTGGTTGTCGACCGCATACGCCTGCCCGCCCACCGCGATCGCGCTGCCGAGATCGCCGCTTCTCGCGAGCACGCCCGCCAGCACGCCGAGCAGCATCGTCGCGAGCGCGGTGTAGCCGGTCTTCTCGTTCGCGCCGATCATCCGGGCGATGTGCCGCTGCAGCACGTGTCCCATCTCGTGGCCAACCACCGAGGCAAGCTCCGACTCCGTCTGGGTCGTCACCACCAGCCCGCTGTTGATCCCGATGAAGCCGCCCGGCATCGAGAATGCATTGATCTGCGGATCGCGCACCGGGAACAGCTCGAAGTCCGGCATGTAGCCGCCGATGAAGCGCGCCGCGGCCGCTGCCGCGAGCCGCGCCGCTATCGCGTTCAGGTAGTCGCGCACCAGCCAGTCGTCGAGATAGTCCGGGTCGCGCCGCACCTCGCGCATCACGCGCTCGCCGAGACGGCGCTCGGCCTGCGGCGTCAGCGAGCCGCCGGAGCCGTCGCCGAGATCGGGCAGCTCCAGCGCGCGCAGCGGTGCGCGCAGGTTCGCGGCGGGCGCGGAGGCGCCGCCGGCGCCCGAGAAGCGGCTTTCCGCGCCGCCGTACGTGCCGAATACGCCGGGCGCGATGCCGGACGGCACCGTGGAAATCGACGACGCAGCGCCGGTCGCCACCTCGAGCGGCAACGCGGACGTGGGCTGCGCATGGCCGTTCTGCGGCAGCACGAGCGCCACCGACAGCACCGCGGCAAGCAACTGTTTGACACGCATGGCAGGATGAAAGCGACGCCGCCCCGCGCGCCCGGCGCGCATCGCGGCGTCTGGTCTGAAGATTCCGGTCATTGTAACGGTGCGATCGCGACTGTTTCGTGCGACGCGCGGGCGTTCTGCGCCCCCGGCGTCACGCATGCCGCTGCTATGATAGGCGCCCGTTGAAACGTTGCATGCGACCGCGGCACGGCGCCGGATGCGGTGTATCGACCGGCCGCGACGCATGAGATCGGAGCAAGACATGTCAGGACTCACCCATTTCGACGCCGCCGGCCACGCACACATGGTCGACGTCGGCGGCAAGCAGGAAACCCAACGCATCGCTATCGCGCGCGGCACGATCAGGATGCTGCCCGCGACGTTCGCGCTGATTCGCGACGGCAAGGCGAAGAAAGGCGACGTGCTCGGCGTCGCGCGCATCGCCGCGATTCAGGGTGCCAAGCGCACCGCCGACCTCATTCCGCTGTGTCACCCGCTCGCGCTGACGCGCGTGGCCGTCGACTTCGAGCTCGACGACGCGCTGCCCGGCGTGCACTGCGTCGCGCAGGTCGAGACGTTCGGCCGGACCGGCGTCGAGATGGAGGCGCTGACCGCGGTGCAGGTCGGGTTGTTGACCGTGTACGACATGTGCAAGGCGGTCGATCGGGGGATGGTGATCACCGACGTGAGCGTGCGGGAAAAGCGCGGCGGGAAGTCGGGGGACTGGAAGGCGGAGGATGCCGCCGGCTGACCGGCCGGCCCGACGAAGTCAGCCGCGCACTGGATCGCTTGCTGAAAAAGTGACATGCAAAAACACAAGCGCTGGACGTGAATCGCCGGAGGTCTCGTTGCCCTGGCCATTGGAACGTACGGGTACGTCAGCATGGCGACGGGCTGGGAAACGGTTTCGACCCACTTCATGCGGAACGACACGCCGTATGGCGGCGGCCGCTTCCGTATCAAGGGCAACGACGTGATGAGCGTCAGGCTCGCCAATCCCGAGGTGACGTTCAAGCTCACGGCCGAATCGAGCGAACCGCGACGGCCCGAGCCGACCGAAGCATGGATGAACGACACCGGCGAGCTGCTGAACCGCATGACGATCAGCTTCTTCCGCGGAACCATCGACGGCGGGATGACGCGCCAGTTCCAGCAGGTCGGCCAGAATGCCGCGTGGTGGTATTCGCCGGACTGGTCCGTTCAGTTCCTCAGCACGTCATGGATGAACTACAAGGCCCCCGACGCACACGGCGGGGATGCGCCGCAAACGACGAAGCTGTAGAGGTCGCTCGAATCCTCCGTCCATCGCGCCAGGCTTTGATTCCGTGTCGATGCCCTGCCGGCCGCTCGCGTGATGAACGCAGAAAAGAACGAAAAAAACTGCAATGAAAAACATGCTGAACCGCGCAACACTCGCGCTCGCCATCGCCTGCACCACACCGGCCGCCGCGTTCGCCGCCAGTCCCTGCCCCGCCGCCGACACCGCCGCACGCGCGGCGCTGGACGCGCAGTACCGCGTCCAGCAGGTGCGTAATCCGCAAGGCGACGGCGGCGGCACGGTCGACGTCTCGCCGCCGTTGCGCGACGCGATCCGCGCGTACAAGCAGGCGCTCGTCGGCGCGATCGACGCGCGGCTCGCGTGCAGCGACGAACACGTCGACCCCGCTGCGCTGAAACGCACGCTGGCAGCCACGCTCGGCGTTCCAGCCCAGCCCGCCCAGCCGAAAAACGGTGAATCGGCGTTCGGTCGCAACCCGGACGTCGACGTCGAACGCGACGGCACGTCCCGCCCGCTGCTCTTCGTGCGCGCCGGCTTCGACATCGCGTGCGGCGACGACAACCTGCTCACGGGCTATGCATGGGAAAACGGCGGCTGGCGGCGCGTGCTGCGCTGGCAAGCCGACGACTACAAGGACATCGGCGGCGCCTACGGCGGCGGTTTCTGGTTCGGTGCGTTGCCGGGAGGACAGGTCGCGGCCGTCCACGGCACGCCGTGGTGCTCGTCGCGCTGGAGCCGCTTCGGCGCGGACGTGGTCGCGCCTGCGAGCGGCTCGGCCGCGCAACGCACGCTGTTCCATACGGAACACGGCTACGTGCTCGACGACAACGCGATCCGCTTCAAGGTGCGCCCGGACGGTTTCGAGATGCGCACGACGGTCGGCTCGCTCGACAGCGAAGTGATGACGCGGCCGGGCATCTTCCGCTACCGCGTCGACGGCGACACGGTGCAACGCGTGCAGCCCGCCGCGGTCAACGGACGCGATTTCGTCGACGAATGGCTAAAGGTGGACGACGCGCTCGCGCGCGCATGGAGCGAACCCGCTGCCGCCGCGGCCGCGCTGCAAGCCCGCAAGGCATTCAATACGGAAAGCAACGCGCCCGACATCGGTTTCGCCTACGGCCCGGTGCGCGGTTGCGCGGACAGCAAGGACCGCTTCCAGGTCGAACTGGATCTGACGGGCAAGGACGGGAACACGGTCGCGCGACGCTACGCGCTGATCCGCCAGGAACGCAACGGATTCACGATGCTTGGGCTGCGCAATACAACCGAGCCGATGTGTCACGGTGCGAACCTGATGCCGCAGCATTGAGGTTCGCTCGAAACGAGGACGATGCGGCCTGACTGTCCGCACCGCCCTCGCATCAATCCGCGTGTTTCGGCTCGAATACGAACGGCTGGGTCAGCAGGAACGGATTCGCGGTAGCGCCCGTCTGCACGCAGGTCGCATGCGTCATCGCGTCGACGGCCGCGCGGTCGGCCGCCGCATTGCGGCTGCTCGTCGTCACGGTGACGTTCTGCGCTTCGCCCGACGTCGTCATCAGCGCGCGCACCAGCACCGTAACCGGGCGCGTGAGCGGTTTCGCGGTATCCGGGTAGACGGCACGCGGGATGTGGCAGGTGAGCTTGCTTTCCTGCGACGACGACAGCATCGCGCAGCCGGAAAAGAGCACCGCGACGGCAGGCAGGATCAGGTAGGTAGAGCGGAGGGCCATGGTCGAATATCGTTCTTCAGCACTGTTGCGGACGACTGCCGCATCGGCGGGCCACACTTGGCCGCATCGGATGCATCGCCCTGCGCCGCGGCCATCGGACCGGCGCCCCGTTACGGCCGCACGACCGATGGCTGCATCGGCCGCGATCCTGCTTGGCGGGTTCCCCGGATAGGCCCCGGGAGCTGCTTTCGCGTCGGCGGCCCGCAACGGGCAACCCGGCACGCGACCGCTTTCGCGCATTGTGCACGCACCACCCCGCACATGGCGGCGATTTGACAATGGTTGACGTGAATCAGGTCGGTTTCGGCCCGTATCCATTCACGACGGGAAGCAATCGACGCGCCGCCCCGGCACGTCACCTCTTCCCTGCTCCCCTGCTTCAGCGCGATCCGAAAAACGCCGGGATTCCCCGCCCGGCGCCAATCGGTTTCATTCCGAATCGTCGTCCGAGTCGTCGTCGTCCTCGTCGGGCGGCACGTCTCCGTACTTCGCGACGACGGCCGCCTTGAACGCCTTCAACGACGGCTGCTGATCGCACAGTTTGTACAGCGACGCGAGTTGCTGCGGCCAGTCCTTCAGCTCATTCGCGAACACGTACAGGCGCGCGACCGTGTCGAGCGCGTCGGCTTCGCGACCGGCCATCGCCTGCAGCGCTGCATAGCGGCGCAGCACCGTCTCGCCGGGCAGCAGCGCGATCGCACGCTCGTGAGCGGCCAGCTTGAGCGGCAGGTCGTCCGGCGAAATGGGCAGCAGCGTCGCCGCGCCGTAGTCGCCCCACGCGCCGAACAGCAACGACGGCGCATCACGGTACTGCGCGGCCGGATTGCTGCCGTAATACAGCACTTCCGCACGCTGGTAGTCGCGCAGGATCGGCACCGCCGCCAGCACGCCGCCGACCGACAGCACCGCGAACAGCCCGAACGCCGCGCGGCCCGGCAGGATCCGCAGCGGCTTCACTTCGAGCAGACCGATCACGAACATCGCGGGCAGCAGGAAGAACATGTATTGCTGCGGGTACTCGACGAGCGCATGCATCAGCAGGACGCCGATCAGCGCGAGGCCGAACACGCGCGTGCTCGACTGCGGCGCGCGCACCGCGCGCCCGAACCACGTCACGAGCGCGACGACGAGCACGCCGAGGCCGACGACCCCGGACTTCGCGAGCAGGTCGATGAAGATGTCGTGCGAGTTGTTCGCGATCTCGACGCCGCCGAGCGTGCGCACGAGCGCGAACTGGTACGACGGGAACTCGCCCCAGCCGACGCCGAGCAGCGGATGCTCGCGGAACATCGCAAGGCCGTACTTCCACAGCGCGAGACGCGGCGCGATCTGCCCGGCGTCACGCATCCGGTCGGCCGCCGACTCGGCGAGCCCCAGATGAAAATGCACGTTGGCCCAGCGCACCGCGACGTTCACCGCGACGAAGGCCACCGCGAGCACGGCCGGCATCAGCCATGCCCGCCGGTTGCCCGGCTCGCGGCGCGATTCGAGCCACGCCATCCAGAAACCGGCGACCACCATCACCGCGACCTGCAGCCACGGCCCGCGCGACACGGTCAGCGCGAGACCGACCGACAGTACGATCGACAGCGCGAGCCACGCCCAGACGGCGAGCCGGCGCGTCTGCACCAGATACAGCGCACCCGCGAGCGCAAACGCGATGTAGGTCGCCAGGTGATTCGCCTGCGCCATGTTGCCGTACGGGCGGCGATCGACCGTGATGTTGTACGAGACGACGAACGGTGCCACCACGGACTCGAGATGGAACAACTGCACGATCTGGCTGGCAACGGCGAACACCCCGCCGATCAGCAGTGCACCGGCCATCATCCGTGCGACGGCTTCCGCGAGCCCCTCGCGCGCGAGCGTATAGCCGGCCTGCATCGCGACCAGCGCCGCGACGAGATAGCCGACCGCCAGCCAGTTCATCGACGGCACCTTCAGCGGCATCAGCGCGACCTGTGCGAGCAGCACCGCTGCAAACCCGAGCGGTGCGACGAAAGCGGTCGGCGCGGCAAACGGCTGGGCCGGGCGGCCCGTGCTCGCGAGCAGCACGACGGAGACGCCCACCAGCATGTACAGCACCAGCGCGGCAAACTCGGAATAGAAGGTCGGGATCGGATACGTGTGATTCGTGATCGCGTACGGCACGATCAGGGCGACAGCCAGCGCAACGAGCGGCAACGAACGGGAAAAAGTAGAGGGCATGAGCAAACCGGATGTCAGCAACCGGCGCACTATACAAAACTTTCCCTGCTCTGTGCGGGCCTGTCGCGCCATCGCACGACGGGTATACGACCGGCGCGGTCGGCAGGAGCGGCAAAGGCCGCCCCGTGCACACCGGGCCGCGCCGGCCCGCATCGCTGCCGACGCTACGCGCGGCACTCCGCCGGCGCATATTTCGCCGGCAACGTTGCCGCCTGCGCGGGCAACGGCCCGGCACCCGGCGCCGGCAGCGACGACGCGTCCTTCCCCGCGGCAAAACACTCCCATGCGATCGCGCCGGCCTGCATCGCGCCCTTTTTAAGCGGCACGCGCGCGGTCGGCGTATCGGCCTTGTCGGGCGCGGACGGCACCAGCACCAGCGTATTCACGCCGGCCGCGGCGACGCGTGTCGTGAACGCCACCGTGATCTGGCCCGTCGCGCCGTCGATGACGACGGATTCGACGTTGCGGGTGGCAGCCGGCGGGCTGTAGCCGCCGTCCAGGCTTGCACCGCTCGCGGCGTTGTCGGCCACCGCGAGCCGCGCGGACGACGCGAGCGCGAGCCCTTCGCCGACGCGCGAGCGCGCCAGGTAATCCTGATACGCGGGAATCGCATAGGCCGCGATCACGCCGACGATCGCGAGCACGATCATCAGCTCGATCAGCGTGAAACCGGCCGGCCGCCAGCGCGGCACCGTCCGATGGGTGCGCCGCAGATCGGCAGCAAGACGACGAAACAGGGAAATGGAAAAGGCTTCGAACATGACAGGCTCCGGAAACGAAAAACGCCTGCCGATCCAGGCAGGCGTTTCGATCGTAGCCAGCGGGCTGCGTATCCGGCACTCGGCCGGATGGCCAACGTCAGTGGGCGTGCGGGACGCCGCGACGGCGTCTGAGCGCATAGCCGGCCGCCACGACGAACAATGCGCCGGCCACGCTCGCGCCGTAGATCGCAGCCGGCGTATCGAGGACCGGCCAGCGATCGGCCACCGGGTCGTGCACGATCAGCCCGCCCGCGATCCAGCCGAGCAACCCGGCGCCGAACGCGACGACGACCGGAAAGCGGTCGAGCAATTTCAGCACCAGCGTGCTGCCCCACACGATGATCGGCACGCTGACGACGAGCCCGAAGATCACGAGCGCGAGCCGGTGCGACGGATCGGCCTGTTCGGCCGCGCCCGCGATCGCGACGACGTTGTCGAGGCTCATCACCGCATCGGCGATCACGATGGTCTTCACCGCGTCCCACAGCCGGTCGGCCGGCTTCACGTTATCGTGCGCATCGGCGTCCGGCACCATCAGCTTGATGCCGATCCACAGCAGCAGCAGGCCACCTCCGAATTTCAGGAACGGGACGTCGAGCAGCACGACCGCGAATGCGATCAGCGCGACACGCAGCAGGATCGCACCGGCCGTCCCCCACACGATGCCGCGCAGCCGCTGGCTGGCCGGCAGGTTGCGACACGCGAGCGCGATCACGACCGCGTTGTCGCCGCCGAGCAGGATGTCGATGATGACGATCTGAAGCACGGCGCCCCAGTGCAGCGACGTCAGGAATTCAAGCATGAGCGGTATCCGGTGCGGGGCAACGACGGTCGGACAGGCGACCCGGTTGATCGCCGAGGCATGCATCGCGCATGCCCGCTTCTTACAAAATCATTTCGCCGAGCATAACAAAAAACGCCGGCATGGCCGGCGTTTTCTGCGGGGTGAACCAGACGGAAATTACAGCGCCTTCTTCAGCAGACGGCCCATTTCCGACGGGTTGCGCGTGACGGTAATGCCGCACGCTTCCATGATTTCCAGCTTCGCTTCAGCCGTATCCGCACCGCCCGAGATCAGCGCGCCGGCGTGGCCCATGCGCTTGCCCGGAGGCGCCGTGACACCCGCGATGAAGCCGACGACCGGCTTCTTCATGTTGTCCTTGATCCACTCGGCCGCGTTGGCTTCGTCCGGACCACCGATTTCGCCGATCATCACGACTGCGTCCGTATCCGGATCGTCGTTGAACATCTTCATCACGTCGATGTGCTTCAGACCGTTGATCGGGTCGCCGCCGATACCGACTGCCGACGACTGGCCGAGGCCCAGTGCCGTCAGCTGTGCAACAGCTTCATACGTCAGCGTGCCCGAACGCGACACGACGCCGATGCGGCCCTTGCGGTGGATGTGACCCGGCATGATGCCGATCTTCAGTTCGTCCGGCGTGATCGTGCCCGGGCAGTTCGGCCCGAGCAGCAGCGTCTTGCGGCCTTCGCGACGCATGCGATCCTTCACTTCGATCATGTCACGGACGGGGATGCCTTCCGTAATGCAGATCGCGAGATCCAGGTCGGCTTCGACCGCTTCCCAGATTGCAGCCGCTGCGCCTGCCGGCGGAACGTAGATGACCGACACGGTTGCGCCGGTTTCTGCCTTCGCTTCCTTGACGCTTGCGTAGATCGGAATGCCTTCGAAATCTTCGCCGGCCTTCTTCGGGTTCACGCCCGCGACGAATGCTTCGCGGCCGTTTGCGTATTCACGGCAGGCGCGCGTATGGAACTGACCGGTTTTGCCGGTAATGCCCTGCGTGATGACCTTCGTGTCCTTGTTGATCAGAATCGACATGTATTTTGACCTCTGTTCGATTGGCGTCGCGTGCAAACCGCGCCGCCATACCTATTCATTGAGCGCGCTTACTTGCCTGCGGCAGCCGCGACGACCTTCTGCGCAGCCTCTTCCATGCTGTCCGCCGAGATGATCGGCAGGCCCGAGTCGGCCAGCATCTTCTTGCCGAGGTCCTCGTTCGTGCCCTTCATGCGCACGACGAGCGGCACGTTCAGGTTCACGGCCTTCGAACCGGCGATCACGCCTTCAGCGATCACGTCGCAGCGCATGATGCCGCCGAAGATGTTCACGAGGATCGCCTTCAGATCCGGGTTCTTCAGCATCAGCTTGAACGCTTCCGTGACCTTCTCGGTCGTCGCGCCACCGCCGACGTCCAGGAAGTTCGCCGGCTCGCCGCCGAACAGCTTGATGGTGTCCATCGTCGCCATTGCGAGGCCTGCGCCGTTCACGAGACAGCCGATGTTGCCGTCGAGCGAGATGTACGCGAGGTCGAACTTCGACGCTTCGATTTCAGCCGGATCTTCTTCGTCCAGATCGCGATACGCGACGATTTCCGGGTGGCGGAACAGCGCGTTCGAGTCGAAGTTGAACTTCGCGTCGAGTGCGATGACCTTGCCGTCGCCGGCGACGTTCAGCGGGTTGATTTCAGCCAGCGATGCGTCGGTTTCCCAGAATGCCTTGTACAGGCCTTGCAGGATCGCGCGCGCTTGCGGGATCGAAGCAGCCGGCACGCCGATCTTCGCGGCGAGGTCGTCGGCTTGCGCGTCGAGCAGGCCGGTCGACGGTTCCACGATGACCTTGTGGATCAGTTCCGGGTGCTTTTCGGCGACTTCTTCGATGTCCATGCCGCCTTCGCTCGAACCCATCAGAACGATCTTCTGCGTCACGCGATCAACGACGAGGCTGACATACAGTTCCTGCTTGATGTCGGCGCCTTCTTCGACCATCAGACGGTTGACCTTCTGGCCTTCCGGACCGGTCTGGTGCGTGACGAGTTGCATGCCGAGGATCTGGTTCGCGTATTCGCGAACCTGCTCGATCGACTTCGCCACCTTCACGCCGCCGCCCTTGCCACGGCCACCCGCGTGAATCTGAGCCTTCACGACCCATACCGGGCCGCCGAGCTCTTCTGCCACCTTGACGGCCTCGTCAACCGAGAACGCCGGCTTGCCGCGCGGTACCGCGACTCCGAATTTCCGCAGGATTTCCTTACCCTGGTACTCGTGAATCTTCATGCGTGATTCCCTTCAGTCTGAGAGTTGGATGAAATGTCGCTTAAGACGCTTCTTCGAATGATTTCCGTTCATTCCTTCGTGCTGCCATCACCGGGCAGATCCGGCCGAATCGGGCCATACCAGCGCGGGTAGTACTGCCGCACGACCTCGCCGTCGAACCGCAACGCCTGGCAGCGGCCGAGCTGGAAAGGCGCTTCGGCGTGCGCGCCGTCGTGATCCGGCCCTTCGCCCCCCTCTTCGCGCACATTCCATACATCACCGGCGAACGCCTGGATCGCTGCGGTCGGCAGCACGGCGCACAGTTCGGTGAGATGGGAGCAGCCTGCGACGCCGGCGAGCAGCCGGTTCGCGTTGCGGCGGAAATTGCGGAAGAGATTGAGCCCGATGAGGGCCCGATAGGCAGGAGGAGCGGATTGACAGTGACCGGGATAGGGAACCCATTCCGAAGACGCTTCGGCGTCGACGACATTGAGATCACGATCGATAGTCACGCGCAGCCAGAGTTCGTGGATTGGCAGGCCTTGGGGCCGGATGCCCGACGCAAGCGCGACATCGCGCGGCTTGTGGTCGGTCAGGCAGGCTTCGATGTCCCACAAGCCGTCGCCGCGCTCGTAAGCTTCCGCTCGGATTGCGCGTCGATGTCGCAACTGACGGGGCACGGGCTCGGATAGCGGCATGCTGGAGGTTGAGGCCGAAGAGGAAAACCCGTGGATTTTAGCATATTGGGTATTTGAGGCAGGCTGCCGCGACGGCGGGTATTCCCCGCTGTCCATCACCGGTTGCATTGCAGCAAAATCGCGCGCCGCGCGCGTGACTGACGCACTCAGTCGTCGATCGGGAAATCGTCGCCGACTTTCAGCAACTTCACGATGGTCGCGCTCGAGAAGCCGCGCGCAGCAAGAAAGCGTGCCTGCTTCGCGCGCTCGGCCGGCGTTTGCGGCAGTGCACCGAATTTCTTGCGCCAGACGGCCTGCGCGCGTGTCAACTCGGTCTCGCGCAATTGTGCATTCACCTCCTCGACGAGACTGTCGCCGACCGCATGGCGCTTCAGTTCGCTGACGATGCGTGCGACCCCGACACGCGATGCGCGGCGATGCACGAGGCTCTCGGCAAAGCGTGCATCGGACAACCAGCCGTCCTTTTCCAGCGCATCGAGCACCGGCTCGACCGATTCGTCCTCGCCGACGTACGGCGCGAGCTTGCGGGCAAGTTCGGTACGGCTGTACTCGCGCCGGGACAGATAGCCGAGTGCGCGGCCCTTCAGCGAACGCGGCGGCTTCGACGACTTGCGCTCGCTCGCACCCGGCGCATCGCCGGAAGAGGCGCCGGACGCACGGCGCGTGCGACGCGGATGCTGGCTGCTGCGCGTATAGACATCTTCCTTGACCGGTGCCGCGGCATCGTCTGCGCGCTCACCGGGGAAGCTGACGCCGGACACGCGGCGACGCGACCGGTCGTGTGCGTCGAACGCTTCGTCGTCGTCGAACGGATCGACCGGCGCGGCAATCTCAAACGAAACGAGGGCATCGTCGGATGCCCTCGTCGCGGTGCGGTTCGCGGCCTGACTGCCCGCGACCCGCCGGTTGGTGGCCGAGGACCCGGTTCGCCGGCCGGAGCGACCCGCCGTTTCGGGCGCGTCGCTCTGCTCCGGTTCGCCAGCCTGACCTCGGCGTCCGACCATCACTCTTCTTCGTCCATCGCCTCGGCTTCGTTGCCTGCGCCATCCGGCATTGCGACGACACCGAGCGATTCACGAATGCGGTTTTCGATCTCGCGAGCGATTTCCGGATTCTCGCGCAGGAATTCACGCGCGTTGTCCTTGCCCTGACCGATCTTCTCGCCGTTGTAGCTGTACCAGGCGCCGGCCTTGTCGACGATCTTCGCCTGCACGCCGAGATCAATGATCTCGCCCTGACGCGAAATGCCTTCGCCGTACAGGATGTCGAAGATCGCTTCGCGGAACGGCGGCGACACCTTGTTCTTGACGACCTTCACGCGGGTTTCGTTGCCGATCACCTCGTCGTTCTTCTTGATCGAGCCGATCCGGCGGATGTCGAGACGCACCGACGCATAGAATTTCAGCGCGTTGCCGCCCGTCGTGGTTTCCGGGTTGCCGAACATCACGCCGATCTTCATCCGGATCTGGTTGATGAAGATCACGAGGCAGTTCGTGCGCTTGATCGTGCCCGTCAGCTTGCGCAGCGCCTGCGACATCAGGCGAGCCTGCAGGCCCGGCAGCGAATCGCCCATCTCACCTTCAATTTCGGCCTTCGGCACGAGCGCCGCGACCGAGTCGATGACGATCATGTCGATCGAGCCCGAGCGCACCAGCGCGTCGGTGATTTCGAGCGCCTGCTCGCCGGTGTCCGGCTGCGAGATCAGCAGCTCCGGCACGTTCACGCCGAGCTTCGACGCGTACTGGAC
The DNA here is from genome assembly GCF_002563755.1 of Burkholderia sp. JKS000303. Lineage (NCBI taxonomy): Bacteria > Pseudomonadati > Pseudomonadota > Betaproteobacteria > Burkholderiales > Burkholderiaceae > Burkholderia > Burkholderia sp. JKS000303. Next base: position 2,157,221 of record NZ_PDBZ01000001.1, on the reverse strand, counting down.
GTCGAGCGCGTGCTCGGCGTCGATGAAGGCTGCCGTGCCGCCGATCTTCTGCAGTTCGGCGATGACCTGCAGCGTGAGGGTGGTTTTACCCGACGATTCCGGACCGTAGATCTCGACCACCCGGCCGCGCGGCAGGCCGCCGACGCCGAGCGCGATGTCGAGACCCAGCGAGCCCGTGGAGACGACCTGGATGTCTTCGGTCGCTTCGCCGTCGCCCATCCGCATGATCGACCCTTTGCCGAACTGCTTCTCGATCTGCGCGAGTGCGGCCGCCAGCGCCTTGCTCTTCTCGGCGGTCATCCCGGAGCCCTTCTTGCTATCTTCCATGAATCGTCCTTTGCTATGATGAGCAGCGTCTGTTAGAGGCACGCCCGCTTTCAAGCGCTGCCCACGAATGCAGACACTGTATAAAAAAACAGTACTTTATGCAAGCCCGCAATGCAGGCTGCGTTGTACATGAATATTCGGAGACAGCCGCGCCGGCGCAAACGCCCCGCCGGCCACCGGTCAGCAACATGCGAATTCTCATCGCCGAAGACGACAGCATACTCGCGGACGGCCTCACCCGGTCACTCCGCCAATCGGGCTATGCGGTCGACCACGTGAAGAGCGGCGTCGACGCCGATACCGCGCTGTCGATGCAGGCTTTCGACCTGCTGATCCTCGATCTCGGACTGCCCAAAATGTCCGGGCTCGACGTGCTGAAGCGCCTGCGCGCCCGCAACTCCAACCTCCCCGTGCTGATCCTCACCGCCGCCGACAGCGTCGACGAGCGCGTGAAGGGGCTCGACCTCGGCGCGGACGACTACATGGCCAAACCGTTCGCGCTCAACGAGCTCGAGGCACGCGTGCGCGCGCTGACCCGGCGCGGTGCGGGCGGCGGCCCGACCGTCGTGCGGCACGGCTCGCTCGCGTTCGACCAGGTCGGCCGCATCGCGTATGCGAACGAGCGCGTGCTGGACCTGTCCGCGCGCGAACTCGGCCTGCTCGAAGTGCTGCTGCAGCGCATCGGCCGACTCGTGTCGAAGGAGCAGCTCGTCGATCATCTGTGCGAATGGGGCGAGGAAGTCAGCAACAACGCGATCGAAGTGTACGTGCACCGGCTGCGCAAGAAGATCGAGCCGAGCGGCGTGCGGATCTCCACCGTGCGCGGCCTCGGCTACTGCCTCGAGAAAGTCGCGCCCGCGGCGCCGGCCGACACGGCGGCGCCCCAGCCCGCGGCGGCCGGCACGCCGCTGCGCTGACCCCGGCCGTCGCCGCGATGGCCACGCCGGCCCATTCCCGTCATCCGACCGGCGAGCAGCCGTCCGCCGCCGACGTGGCGCGCGACGCGCGCTACGAGAACCCGTTCGCGCCGCCCGACGAAATCGACACGCCCGAAGCCGCGCGCCCGCGCTCGCTGTTCGGCGAAATTCTTGACTGGATGCTCGCGCCGCTCCTGCTGCTGTGGCCGATGAGCATTGCCGTCACCTATCTCGTCGCAAAGACGATCGCGAACGGCCCGTTCGACCGCGCGCTCGAAACCAACGCGTACGTGCTCGCGCGGCAGATCCATCCGGTCAACGGCGTCGCCGAGCTGACGCTGCCGCAGCAGACCCGCGACTTCCTGCGCGCGGACAACGTCGACAGCGTCTACTTCCAGGTGCTCGGCACCCGTGGCGAGCTGGTCGCGGGCGAAGCCGACATGCCGCTGCCGCGCGACGAGGACCGCCCGCCGCCGGGCGTCGTCGTGTTCCGCGACGACCTGCTGCGCGGCAACGACGTGCGTGTCGCGTATACGACCGTCGCGCTGCCGCAGTCGAGCGATACGCAGCCGGTGCTCGTGCAGGTCGGCGAGACGCTCGACAAGCGCAATGCGCTCGCGAACGACATCATCAAGGGCGTGATCCTGCCGCAGTTCGTGATCCTGCCGCTCGCGATCCTGCTCGTCTGGTTCGGGCTGTCGCGCGGGCTCGCGCCGCTCAACGCGCTGCAGGCGCACATCCGCGCACGGCGGCCCGACGACCTGTCGCCCGTCGAGGCGCAGCGCGCGCCGCCCGAGATCGAGCCGCTCGTCACGTCGTTCAACGACCTGCTTGCGCGCCTCGAGCAGAACATGGCGCTGCAAAAGCGCTTCATCGCCGACGCCGCGCACCAGATGAAGACCCCGCTCGCCGGCTTGCGCACGCAGGCCGAATTCGCGCTGCGCCACCCCGTGCCGCCCGACGTGCAGCGCTCGCTCGAGCAGATCGCGACGAGCTCCGAGCAGGCCGCGCGGCTCGTCACGCAACTGCTCGCGCTCGCGCGCGCCGAGAACCGCGCGAGCGGGCTGACGTTCGAGCCGGTCGAGATCGGCTCGCTCGCGCGCCGCACGGTGCGCGACTGGGTTCAGGCCGCGCTCGCGAAACGGATGGACCTCGGTTACGAAGGCCCCGAGGACGATGCGCCGCTCGACGTCGACGGCCATCCCGTGATGCTGCGCGAGATGCTCGGCAACCTCGTCGACAACGCGATCCGCTACACGCCCGAAGGCGGCCGCATCACCGTGCGCGTGCGGGCCGACCATGCGGCGCAGCGCGTGCATCTCGAAGTCGAGGATACCGGGCCCGGCATCCCGGCCGGCGAACGCGAGCGTGTTGTCGAGCGCTTCTACCGGATCCTCGGCCGCGAAGGCGACGGCAGCGGGCTGGGGCTCGCGATCGTGCGTGAAATCGCTGCACAGCATGGCGGCACGCTGACGCTCGACGATCACGTCTACCAGCACACGCCGCGCCTCGCCGGCACGCTCGTGCGCATCAGCCTGCCGCTGTCGGGCGCCGTGCCCGATCCATCCTGACACGCGCGCCCGGCCCGTCGCGATCGCGTCGAGACCGGCGTTTTATCGCCCGTTCGCGACACGATCGGGACGCGAAGCGGCCGATTCTTCGCGGGTTAACGTGCAGTCGTTTTGCATGCGCGAGTCAGTGCGCCGTAAGTTTCCCTGCCAATAATCGTCGACAGGCCCGCCCACCCAAGGCGGCCGCATATCTATATCAAGGGACTTGGAGACGATTCATGGCAACGTTAGGCGGGCAAATTTCGCACTCGCCGATGACGGGCGAAGAAAAGAAGGTGATCTTCGCATCGTCGCTCGGCACCGTGTTCGAGTGGTACGACTTTTACCTGGCCGGCTCGCTCGCGGCCTACATCAGCAAGAGCTTCTTCTCCGGGGTCAATCCGACCGCCGCCTTCATCTTCACCCTGCTCGGCTTCGCGGCCGGCTTCGCCGTGCGACCGTTCGGCGCGATCGTGTTCGGCCGGCTCGGCGACCTCGTCGGCCGCAAGCACACGTTCCTCGTGACGATCGTGATCATGGGCATCTCGACGTTCGTGGTCGGCTTCCTGCCCGGCTACACGTCGATCGGCATCGCCGCGCCGGTGATCTTCATCGCGATGCGGCTGCTGCAGGGCCTCGCACTCGGCGGCGAGTACGGCGGCGCGGCGACCTACGTCGCCGAACATGCGCCGGCGAACCGCCGCGGCTTCTACACCGCGTGGATCCAGACGACCGCGACGCTCGGCCTGTTCCTGTCGCTGCTCGTGATCCTCGGCGTGCGCACCTTCATCGGCGAAGAAGCGTTCGGCAACTGGGGCTGGCGCGTGCCGTTCATCGCGTCGATCCTGCTGCTCGCGGTGTCGGTGTGGATCCGGATGCAACTGAACGAATCGCCGGTGTTCCTGCGCATCAAGGCGGAAGGCAAGACGTCGAAGGCGCCGCTGACCGAAGCATTCGGCCAGTGGAAGAACCTGAAGATCGTGATCCTCGCGCTCGTCGGCCTGACCGCCGGCCAGGCCGTCGTGTGGTACACGGGCCAGTTCTACGCGCTGTTCTTCCTGACGCAGACGCTGAAGGTCGACGGCGCGAGCGCGAACATCCTGATCGCGATCGCGCTCCTGATCGGCACGCCGTTCTTCCTGTTCTTCGGCTCGCTGTCGGACCGGATCGGCCGCAAGCCGATCATTCTCGCCGGCTGCCTGATCGCCGCGCTCACCTACTTCCCGCTGTTCAAGGCGCTCACGCACTACGCGAACCCGCAGCTCGAGCTCGCGACGCAGAAGGCACCGATCTCGGTCGTCGCCGATCCGGACACCTGCTCGTTCCAGTTCAACCCGGTGGGCACGTCGAAGTTCACGAGCTCCTGCGACATCGTGAAGAGCGCGCTGGCGAAGGCCGGCCTGAACTACGAGAACGTCGCGGCACCGGCCGGCTCGAACGCCGAGATCAAGGTGGGCGACACGGTGATCCCGGCCTATGACGGCAAGGCGGCCGATGCGAAGGCGCAGGGCGCGGCGTTCGACAAGACGCTCGCGTCGACGCTGAAGGCGGCAGGCTATCCGGCCAAGGCCGACCCGGCGCAGCTCAACTGGCCGATGACGATCGTGATCCTGACGATCCTCGTGATCTACGTGACGATGGTCTACGGTCCGATCGCCGCGATGCTGGTCGAGATGTTCCCGACGCGGATCCGCTATACGTCGATGTCGCTGCCGTATCACATCGGCAACGGCTGGTTCGGTGGCTTCCTGCCGGCGACCGCGTTCGCGATCGTCGCGGCGAAGGGCGACATCTACTCGGGGCTCTGGTATCCGATCGTGATCGCGCTGGTCACGTTCGTGATCGGTCTGCTGTTCGTCAAGGAGACGAAGGACTCCGATATCTACGCGCAGGATTGAGGTCGGGTAGCCTCGGATAGCGGGCGGCACCCTGCCCGCCATCCTGGCCCGAGCGGGCCGCCGGCAACTTTTTTCAGGAAAGATGGGAAAAGGTATTGACAGCCTGGCGGGACATCGACATAATTCAAGTCTTCGGCGAATTAGCTCAGTCGGTTAGAGCGACGGAATCATAATCCGCAGGTCCGGGGTTCGAATCCCTGATTCGCCACCAAATGCGAAAGCCCGGTAGATCCTAGATCTACCGGGCTTTTTCATTGCCTCATCCGGCGCGCGCGTCGCCCGTCCTTCCGGCCATACGCGCGTTGCCCTACGCCACCACCGCCCCCCGCCGCGACTCCGGCACCTCCGCCCGCACCTTCCCCCGCCAGTTCTCCCCGCCTTCCAGCGCCGGCGTCGATTCGAACAACTCCGCGATCCAGTCCGCGAACACGCGCACCTTCTGCGACAGATGCCGGTTGTGCGGATACACGATCGAGATCGGCTTGGGCTTCGGATTGCAGTCGGGCAGCACCTCGACGAGCGAACCGTCACGCAGGTTCGACAGCACCATGAACAACGTCGGCTGGATCATCCCGAACCCTTCGAGCCCGCAGGTCACGTACGCATCCGACTCGTTGACGGTCACGCTGCCGTTCATCCGCACCTCGACCGGCTTGCCTTCGATCATGAACACCCACGGAATCGCCCGCGCGCCCTGACTCGCGCGGAAATTCACCGCATGATGATCGGCCAGATCGGCGATCTCCTGCGGCTCGCCATGACGCGCCAGATAGTCGGGCGACGCGCAGGTCACGCGCTTGAGCATCCCGACCCGCCGCGCGACCATCGACGAATCCTCGAGCGGCCCCACCCGGATCATGCAGTCGATGCCCTCTTCGACCGGATCGACGTAGCGGTCCGACAAGCCGAGATCGAGCGTGATGTCCGGATAGCGCTGCCGGAAGACCGACAGCTCGGGCAGCACGACGCGCCGCCCGAGCGAACTCGGCATGTGGACGCGCAACACGCCGCTCGGCTTGCGGTTGCCGGTCTGGAAACTCGCGTCGGCTTCCGCGATCTCCGAAATGATCTTCATGCAATGCTCGTAGTACGCGGCGCCCTCCGGCGTCAGCGACAGCCGGCGCGTCGTCCGGTGCATCAGGCGCACGCCGAGCAGCGCCTCGAGATTCTGGATGATGGTCGTCACCGACGCGCGCGGCATCGCGAGCGTGTCGGCCGCGCGTGTAAAGCTGTTCGCGTCGACCACGCGGGTGAAAACTTCCATTGCCTGGATGCGGTCCATGCTGCGCCCCCTTCGAATCGCCAACGGAACAGAATAGTGCGCGCAACGGGCACGGCACAAGCCCCCGCCTATTGTTCTCCACTTCTGAATAGTCGCAGCGTTTCGGACTCGAAAGTGATCGACCTGCGTTCAGTTCGACGCGGCAATTGTTCCGTCCCCGGCAACCGCGCGCGGCCGCCAACCGCGCATCCGTGCAGTTACCGCACGAAGCGCTCGCGATAGCCCTGCGGCGACACGCCGAGCACGCGCACGAAACTGCGCCGCAGCGTCTCTTCGGAACCGAAGCCGCAGCGCGTGGCGATTCGCTTGATGGGCCACGTGGTTTCACCGAGCAGACGCTGCGCGGCCTCGATGCGGATCTGCTCGACCGCGCGCGCGGGCGTGCGGCCGGTTTCGGCGCGATAGTGGCGCACGAAGCTGCGCTCGCTCATGCTGACGCGCTCGGCCAGCGCCGGCACCGACAGGTCGGCCGTCAGATGCTCGGCGATCCACGCATGCAGTTCGCCGAAACGATCGTCGGTGCGCTGCATCGACAGCATCGCGCTGAACTGCGCCTGTCCGCCCGGCCGCTTCAGGAACACGACGAGTTCGCGCGCGGCGTCGAGTGCGACCGCCCGTCCGAGATCCTCCTCGACGAGCGCCAGCGCGAGATCGATGCCGGCCGTCACGCCGGCGGACGTCCACAACGCGCCTTCGCGGATGAAGATCGGATCGGCTTCGACGCGCACGTTCGGGTAACGCGCCGCGAATTCGTCGCAACGCGCCCAGTGCGTGACCGCGCGCCGCCCGTCGAGCAGGCCGGCCTCGGCAAGCAGGAACGCGCCGGTGCAGACCGACGCGACACGTCGCGCGCGCTGCGCCTGCTGCCGGACCCAGCGCACCATCCGCGGATCCCGCGACGCAGCCTGCACGCCCTTGCCGCCGGCCACGATCACCGTATCGGGCCGTCCGGCCGAGCGCAGCGAATCGGCCATCACAACGAGGCCGGACGACGTCTCGATCGGCCCCGCGTCGGCGGCGACGACGCGCGGCGCATACGGCGCAGGCTGTCCGCGCTCCTGCGCGAGCTCGTTGACGGACGCGAACACCTGCAGCGGCCCGGTCACGTCGAGCAGTTGCGCACGGGGAAACGCGAGGACCAGGATCGAGCGCGGAGCGGCAGGCATGGCGATTGGCTGAAAACGTGGGCGATATGGCAATTTCGCCAAACACTACGCGCCTAGAATCGATCTGTCCATCGTGCGCCGGCCGCGGCGCGTTCCCCTTTCATCCGGAGTGTTCGCATGACCCTGCATATCGGCCTTCTCGTGTTTCCGGGTGTCCAGCAACTCGATCTCACCGGCCCGCACGACGTGCTCGCGTCGCTGCCCGACGCGGCCGTCCATCTCGTGTGGAAATCGCGCGACACGGTCGCGTCGAGCAGCGGCCTCGTGCTCGCGCCGACCTGCACGTTCGACGATTGCCCGCCGCTCGACGTGATCTGCGTGCCCGGTGGAATCGGGATCAACGCGTTGCTGCTCGATGCCGAAACGATCGCGTTCGTGCAGCAGCGCGCAGCCACGGCGCGTTACGTGACATCGGTCTGCACGGGTGCGCTGCTGCTCGGCGTGGCCGGCCTGCTGCGCGGACGCCGCGCCACGACGCACTGGGGCTTTCATTCGCTGCTGGAACCGCTCGGCGCAGTGCCCGTGCGCGAACGCGTGGTGCGCGACGGCAACCTGATCACCGGCGGCGGCGTGACGGCCGGCATCGACTTCGCATTGACGATCGCCGCCGAGCTGGCCGGCGAAGAAGAAGCGCAGTCGATCCAGCTCGCACTCGAATACGCGCCGGCACCGCCGTTCAATGCGGGATCGCCGGATACCGCACCGGCCTCGGTCCTGAAACGCGTGACGGAGCGCACGGCGGCCGGTCTGGAAAAGCGCAGGCAGATCGTCGACACAGCGTTGCGCGCGATGTCGCAGTGATCCCGAGCGAACGGAATCCCGCAGGCAGGCACCGCTCGCCCGACTGCCTGCCTGTCGACGCATGCGCACACAAGGATCTACCGATGAACATCGTCCGCAGTCGCGCGTTCACCGCGCAGCGCCCATGGGGCGCGCTGGACATTGCGAACCTGAACGGCATCACGGTCCGTCTGCACTGGACCGATCAGCCGTACAGATGGCACGTGAACGACGGTGAGGAAGTGTTCGCGGTACTCGACGGCCGTGTCGAGATGCGCTATCGAGAAGCGGGCATCGAGCACGCGACGGTGCTCGAAACGGGAGACGTCTTCCACGCGACGATCGGCACCGAACACGTCGCGCACCCGCTCGGCGAAGCGCGCATCCTCGTGATCGAGACCGAAGGCAGCGCCTGACGACGGGGGTCAGCCCGAGATGGTCCCCGTCCCCTGCGACGGGATCAGTTTCGGTTGCGGCGTGCACAGGCACTGGCACAGGTCGTGTTCGAGCGCGACGACCTTGCCCATCACGGTCATCGTCCGCTCGCCGCCGTCCGACACGATCACGCCCTGGGTCTTGCACGTGGCGCAGAACACCGGCGCGCCGAGATAGGCCAGCTCGCGGCCGTCGAACGACGAATTGGCGATCCCGTCGAGCACGACGCCGCCATGGTCGGTCGTGTCGCCCTTCAGAATGAATTTTCGGCTCATGGTTCGGCTCTCCCTCGGAAACGCCGCGCAACGCAACATCGGGCCGCGTGCGGGTAATCCGCATCCGCCCGTCGGTCGCGGGCGTTTCGCGAGGATATCACCGTGCGGCCGCGCGCCCTCTTCCTGATCGGCCCGTCAGAACTTGTGCCGCATGCCGATTCGCGCCTCGAACTGCCGGTCGTTCGCGGACGCGCCGGGACCGTTGATCGCCGCGACGGCCGCATGCCCCGTCGAATCGGTGCCCGATGCGCGCTGATACACGGCGGTCACGTAGACGTCGGTACGCTTCGACAGGAAATAGTCGAGCCCGGCCGCAACCTGGTGATACGTCGCGCCGTCGCGGCCGTTCACGCCGCCGCCGTGCGTGTAGTCGTACGCGACGCCGCCGAACAGATAAGGCGTGAACTGGTAGCGCACGCTCGCCTCGGCGTTGTTGAACACCGCGTTGCCGGACACGCCGCCCGGGTTCGGTCCGGACGACAGGTCGCCGAGCTGGCGGAACGACGTGTTCGTATACATCGCGCCGAGCGTCACCGCGCCGACTGCATAGGTGCCGCCCACGGCCGCGACCTGCAGCGCGCGCGCCGATGCATAGCCCGAATACACCGGCGACAGCATGTTGTTGCCCGGCACGCCGCCCACGGTCGGCGCGGGGCTGCCGGTCGTGCCGAAAAACGACACGTTGGGGTTGCGCGCATTCAGGTAGCCGGCCGCCACCGCGAGCGGCCCGCGCGTGTAGCCGACGGTCGCCGACCACACCTGGTTGCGCGTCGCCGCGCCCGCCACGCCGCCGACCCCATACATCGCCGCAACGCGGAATCCGCCGTAGTCGTTGCTCGTGAACTTGATCGCGTTGTTGGTCGAATTCGCGTTGTTCACGTTGTCGAGGTCGCCGGGGTGCGCAACCATGTAGCCGCCGAACAGCGCGGCGGCCTCGAGCGGGCCGAGGAAGTCGACGTTGGTGTCGTACTGCCGGCCGAGCGTCACGGTGCCGAACGGCCCCGACAACCCGACGAACGCCTTCTTGCCGAAGATCAGCCCGCCCTGCCCGAGCTTGCCGGTGCTCGGATCGAACCCGTTCTCGAGCGTGAAGACCGCCGCGAGCCCGCCGCCCAGATCCTCGCTGCCGCGCAGCCCCCAGCGGCTTGCCTGCTGCACGCCGCCCAGCAACCGCAGCGCGGGCTTGCCGCTTGCCGTGCCGTTCGCACTCGTCGACGCGACATTGCTCGTGTAGGTCAGCCCTTCGTCAATAATGCCGTACAGCGTGACGCTGCTCTGTGCGTGCGCCGCACCCGCGATCAGCGCGACGCCCGCGCCTGCCAACAGCCGTTCTTTCATCGAGAGATCTCCATTGCGCGGGTCGTAATGGCGAAACGCAGGCGTGCGCGCCCCCCGCAGGCGCGCAGCCTTCCGGCACGAACCGGAACGCTCCGGTGTCAGCCGGGAAAAACGGTCAGCGCAGTGTGTCGGCGACAACGGGCGGCGGCGTCCAGCGACGGCCGGCCGCGACTTCGTACGCATGGCCGAGTTGCAGCACGCTCCAGTCGTCGCGGTAGCGGCCGACGATCTGCATGCCGATCGGCAAGCCGGTCGCGGAGAAGCCGCACGGCACCGACAGGATCGGCGCCTCGGTCGACGACAGCAGCCAGCACACGCGCATCCAGTCGATGTAGGACGTATTCGCGATGCCAAGCACATCGGCGGGCGCGCGCAGCGCGGCGTCGAACGGCATCACCTGGGTCGTCGGCAGCACGTAGAACGCATGGCGCTGCATGAATGCACGCATCCGTTCGAACAGGCGCGTTTTCGTCACGAACATGCGGCCGAGATCCGCGACCGTGAGCGAGCGATGCAGCCGGTATTCGTCGAGGAGTTCAGGTTTCAGCGCCGCGCGCTGCCGCTCGTCGAAGCCGTCGACCAGCGTACCGATCATCCATGCGCGCTCGATCCGGAACACGTCCTCGGCATCGGCGAGATCGGGGTCGTCGAATTCGACTTCGCAGCCGAGCGACGCGAATACGCGCGCCTGCGCATCCACCGCGCGCTGGATCTCGGGATCGACCGGCACGCCGGGCAGACCGCGCGACATCGCGATCCGCGTGCCGCGGAAATCGCGTTCTAGCGGCTGCGCGAAGCATGCACCCGGCTCCGCGATTTCGGTCGCGGTTTCGCCGCTCGGCCCGGCGATCGCGGACAGCAGCAGCGCGGTGTCGGCGACATCGCGCGCCATCGGCCCGTCGACGCCGAGCGTGGCCCAGCCGTTGAGGTCCGGCGCGCGCGGCACGCGGCCGGGCGACGGCCGCAGCCCGACGACGTTGTTCCACGCGGCCGGGTTGCGCAGCGAGCCGCCCATGTCGCTGCCGCACGCGAGCGGATTCATCCCGCATGCGAGCGCGGCCGCCGCGCCACCGCTGCTGCCGCCGGCGGAGCACGTCAGGTCCCACGGGTTGCGCGTCGCGCCGAACACCTCGTTGAACGTATGCGAGCCGGCACCGAATTCCGGCGTGTTCGACTTGCCGATCATCAGCGCGCCGGCGCCGGCACAGCGGCGCACGATCAGCGCGTCGTGCCGCGGCACGTGATCGGCGAACAACGGCGAACCGAAGGTCGTGCGCACACCGCGCGTCGCGGTCAGGTCCTTCTGCGACACCGGCAGCCCGTGCAGCGGCCCCTGCCATTCGCCGCGCATCCAGCGCGCATCGAGCTCGCGCGCACGGGCGCGCAGCGCATCGGGATCGACGAGGGTGACGAGCGCGTTCACGCGCGGATTGACCGTCGCGATTCGCGCGAGATGCGCATCGAGCAGGTCGCATGCGCCGATCTGCCGGGACTTCAGCAACGCGAGCATCGTGCGCGCGGGCAGGTCGCACAGGTCGCCGGCGGCGACGTCGGCGGGCGACGACGAAAACGAAATGGTGGAGGTCATGGGGCGAGTGGAAGAAGAATAAGAAAACCGATCAGTCATCCTTATCACTTCGGTCAGACGCAAACGCCAGCGCGACGAGCGACAGCACACCGCAGACGATCACGTACCATGCCGGGGCGGCGGGATTGCCGGTTGCACCGATCAGCCAGGTGACGATGAACTGCGCGAAGCCGCCGAAGATCGACACGCCGCCCGCATACGCGATCGACAGCGCGGTCGCACGCGTGCTCTTCGGAAACAGCTCCGCGAGGATCACGCCGTTCGCGCCGGCGTTGATCGAATGCAGCGCGGCGAGCAGCATCACGACCGCGTACATCGTTGCGATCGACGGCACCGCGCGGATCAGCCAGAAGCCCGGCAGGATCAGCACGGTCAGCGCCACGCGCGTCCACAGCGCGACCCGCTTGCTGCCGGTGCGGTCCGACAGGCGCCCGCCGATCGGCGCGGCGACGAACATCACCGCACCGGACAAAATCCCGCACCACAGCGCGGTATCCATCGGCAGGTGCAGCACCCGGATCGCGTACGTCGACATGTAATAGAGGACGATGAAATGCGCGGCCGTGCCGCCGACCACGAGGCCGAGCGCGGTCAGCACCGCACCGCCGTCGCGTCGCAGCACGGTGCCGAGCACCGCGGACGAGCGTCGCGCAGCGGCGGCCGGCGCGTGCTGTTCGATCGCATTGAAGCGTGCGCGCAAATACAGGCCGACCGGCGCGATCAGCACGCCGGCGAGAAACGGCACGCGCCAGCCCCACGATTCGAGCGCGGCCGGCTCGAGGAAATACGACAGCAGGAAGCCGACGAACGAACCGGCCAGCGCCGCGGCACCCTGGCTCGCGAACTGCCAGCTCGTGTAGTAGCCGCGCTGGCCGGGCGGCGCGCGCTCGGCGAGCAGCGACGTCGATACGCCGACTTCGCCGCCGGCCGAAAAGCCCTGCAGCAGCCGTGCGAGCACGACGAGCACGGGCGCCGCGACGCCGATCTGCGCATAGGTCGGCAGAATGCCGATCATTCCGGTGCCAAGCGCCATCGTGACGAGCGTGAGGTTCATGGCCGGCACGCGGCCGAAGCGGTCGGCCACGAGCCCGATCACGACACCGCCGAGCGGCCGCGCGATGAAGCCGACGCCGAACGTCGCGACCGACATCAGCAATTGCTGCTGCGCGGACGCAGCCGGAAAGAACAGTTTGCCGAGCAGCACCGCGAAGAAGCTGAACACGGTGAGATCGAAGAATTCGAGGCCGTTGCCGATCGTGATTGCGACGATCAGCTGGCGATTGGACGGGGATGCGGCAAGCTCGCCGACATGCCCGCCGAACATGCTGTCCGCTCGGGGCGCCTTCATGAAGGTGTGTCTCCGTACTGGTTGTGCGTGTCTGGTGCGCGGCCCGTTCGACGGCCTGCGCATGCAGTCTAGGCATTCAAAATACGCAGCCCGGAGCGACATTTTTCGATCGTGATAACGCCTGGTTATCGCGTGCTTTTCCTGCGCTGGCGCGGTGTAGGATACGAACGTCGCCACTGCCGCCGCGCCCCGCCACGCCGTGAAACATCACCAGCTCCGCGCGCTTGCCGCCATCGCCGAACACGGCAGCCTGCGCGCCGCCGCACGCGCCATCCATCTGTCGCAGCCCGCGCTCACGAAGGCGATCCGCGAACTCGAACAGGACCTCGGCGTGCCGCTCGTCACGCGCAATGCGCGCGGCGCGCAGCTCACGCGCTTCGGGCAGGCCGTCCATGCACGCGCGCGGCTGATCCTCGCGGAAATGCAGCACGCGCGCGACGACGTGATCCAGTTGTCGGGCGGCAAGGAAGGCGCGCTCGCGTGCGCGCTGACGCCGCTGATGTCGCTCGGCTTCCTGCCGGCCGCGCTCGAGGCATTCCGCCAGCGGATGCCGATGATTCGTCTCGACGTGCGCGAAGGCTTTCTCGACACGGCGCTGCCGCGCCTGCGCGACGGCTCGCTCGACTTCGTGATCGCGATCGTCGACGCCACGCGGCTGTCGCCCGAATTCACGTTCCGGCCGCTGATCGAATCGGAGCTGATCCTGATGACGCGCGCGAGCAATCCGCTGCGTCACTGCACGTCGCTCGCGCAGCTTCAGGACGCGCAATGGGTGCTCAACACGTCGCCGGAAAGCATCGGCCGGCTGCTGCAGAACGTGTTCGTCGCGCACGGCTACCCGGCGCCGCAGCCGATCGTCGAATGCACGTCGTTCAGCGCGGCGTTCTCGCTGTCGGTGCACACCGACACCGTGTCGTGCGTGCCGAAGCACTTCATGGAAGTGGACTGGATCCGCGAGCGGATGGTCACGATCGACGTGAAGGAGACGATTCCGGCCGTGTCGGCCGGCGTGCTCACGCGGCGCGATGCGCTGAACACGCTCGCATGCGACTACCTGATCCACTGCTTCGTCGAGGCCGTGCGCCGGTACGATCCCGCGAAATTGCTGTGGCGATAGCGACGCGTCCCGTTCAACTCGAATCGCACCTGAAATATCGAATTCTTTTTCCCAAAAATTTCCAGACGTTTTCGTACAATTACCAAATACAAATCAGCCACCAAGGTTTATATCCGACGAAAACCGGGCAATGAACCTTAAAACACCGCTTCAAACCGTTCATTCTTGGTCCGATCGCAGTCCGGATCAACCTTGTATTTCATAATAATTATTCGTCAAAAAGAGACGTTCAAACTCGAAAATCGCTAGATAGAATTCAATAAACAATTTCTGTTTAACGATAAAAAATGGACGAACTCCTACCGATGCGATTATTTGTCAAGGTGGCCGAATTGCGCAGCTTCGCGCGCGCCGCCACCGAGCTGAACATCTCCAATTCGTCGGCCACGCGCCTCGTGATGGGCATCGAGGATCGCCTCGGCGCACGCCTGCTGAATCGCACGACCCGCAGCCTGTCGCTGACCGACGCCGGTCATCTGTATCTCGCGCAGATTCGTCACGTGATCGAGGAAATCGACCGCGTCGAGGAAACGATCGCGTCGATGCACCACGAGCCGATCGGGTCGCTGAAAATCGCCGCGCCCGTCATGTTCGGCATGCACGTGCTCGCGCCGGCGATCGAAGCGTTCAAGACGCTGCATCCGGCCATCGTGCCGGAAGTCACGATCGTGGATCGTCACGTCGACCTCATCTCGGAAGGCTTCGACGTCGGGCTGCTGCTGTCGCAGCACATCAGCCACAACACGCTGGTGAAACGTCCGCTCACGCGCCTCAGGCGGCTCGTCTGCGCGGCGCCGCAGTATGTCGAGCGGCATGGCGCGCCGGCCCACCCGCACGACCTCGCGTCCCACGCATGCCTCGCGTTTCATGCCGACTTCGCGGGCGAACACCTGTCGTTCGACCAGGGCTCGGCGCACGTCACCGTCCGCCCGAACAAATCGGCGTCGTCGAACAACATCGGGTTGATCCGGAACTGGGCACTCGCGGGCATGGGTATCGCGGTGCTGCCCGATTTTCTCGTCGAACCGGATCTCGCAGAGGGCCGGTTGCTGGCGATGCTGCCAGACTACCGGCTCGAGGCACTCGAGATGAATATCGCGTATCCGAGCCGGCGCCATTTTCCGCGCAAGGCGCGGCTCTTCGTCGATCACCTGATCGACCATTTCGTCAGGTAAATGAAGGATGTAATCGAACACCTTTTTTCGGCATTCGATCCCGCCTGTTGCGCGCCGCCGCGAACGGCCGCAAGGCCACGCCAGCCGGCGCGCCGGCGGTGCCCGCCCCCGCTTCGCGCGACCCGGGCACGCGTGTTGCGTCAGCGCATCTCCGTAGTGAACCGCTCTTGGCAGCCCGCGGTTGAGGACTACACTAATCCTTAATGAGTGGTGCGGCCGGAGCCCGCGCCTTCAGGGAGACGCCGCCATGAATCGGCCGCTGAATCGCATCCTGCCGCGCGTGACCGGGAGTGCATCGGTCTGGACGTGGATCAAATGGTCTTTGCTGGCCGCGCTGGTGGTCGCGATCGCGATCATTGCGCGCGTCGTACAGACCGAGATCGAGACGTCGCGCCTGCAGGCGCACTACCTGTCCGAACTCACCCGCGACGTCGGCTACACCGTCGAGACCGGGCCGAGCGACCATATCCGCTTTCCGGCGAACGGCCCGTACGACGAGCGGCTCGGCTACTCGATGATTCCGGCATTCCAGCAGCGCCTGCTCGCGCGCGGCTTCGTCGTCGGCCAGCAGGCGCGCGACTCCGACCGGATGCTGTCGCTCGCCGATCGCGGCCTGTTCCTGCCTTACGACGAGAAAGACCAGACCGGGCTGATGCTGTTCGACTCGACCGGCGCGCCGCTGTTCGCGACGGTGTTCCCGCAGCGCGTGTACGCCGATTTCGACACGGTGCCGCCGCTGGTCGCCAACTCGCTGATGTTCATCGAGGATCGCTACCTGCTCGACCCGACCCAGCCGAACCGCAACCCGGCGATCGACTGGGGCCGCTTCAGCCGCGCGCTCGCCGACCAGGCGATGCACGTCGTCAACCATCACCAGGCGCGCCCGGGCGGCAGCACGCTCGCCACGCAGATCGAGAAATTCCGCCATTCGCCGAACGGGCGCACCGCGACGCCGCCCGAGAAGCTGCGGCAGATCGCGTCCGCGTCGATCCTCGCGTACATGAACGGCCCGCAGACGATGCTCGCGCGCCGCACGGTCCTGGTGCGCTACCTGAACTCGGTGCCGCTCGCCGCGCGCCCGCACATCGGCGAGATCACCGGGATCGGCGACGGCCTGGCCGCCTGGTACGGCCGCGACTTCAACGACGTGAACCGCATCCTGTCCGCACCGACCACCGGCGACAACGTCGACGAACAGGGCAAGACGTTCCGCGAGGTGCTGTCGCTGATCATCGCGCAGCGCGCGCCGTCGTATTTCCTGAATCGCGGCTATCCGGCGCTGCAGAAGCTGACGGACAGCTATCTGCGGCTGCTGTCGGGCGGCGGCGTGATCTCGCCCGCGCTGCGCGATGCGGCGCTCGCCGCGCAGATCGAGCGCAGCGCGCCGCCGGCCGCTGCGCACGTGCAATCGTTCGTGTCGCGCAAGGCCGTGACGTCGGCACGCGCATCGCTGCTGTCGGTGCTCGGCATCAGCGACCTGTATCAACTCGACCAGCTCGACCTGCAGGCGACCAGCACGCTCGACAACGGCGTGCAGCAGGCCGTCGCGCAACGGCTCGCGCAGGCCTCCACCCGCGACGGCGCGCAGGCCGCCGGCCTGTACGGCTTCGAGATGCTCGCGCCGAAGGACGATCCGTCGCACCTGACGTACAGCTTCACGCTGTACGAGCATCGCAACGGCGCGAACCTGCTGCGCGTGCAGACCGACAGCGTGAACGAGCCGTTCGACGTGAATCGCGGCGGCCGCATCAACCTCGGCTCGACCGCGAAGCTGCGCACGCTGATCACCTACCTGCAGATCATGTCCGACCTGCACGCGCGCTACGCCGGCCTGTCGAACGCGCAGCTCGCGCAGGTGAAGCCCGATCCAATCGACGCGCTGTCGCGCTGGGCGCTCGACTACCTGTCGCATACGCGCGACCACTCGCTGCAGGCGATGCTCGACGCGGCGGTCGAACGCAAGTACTCGGCGAGCCCCGACGTGTTCTACACGGGCGGCGGCGCGCAGGTGTTCTCGAACTTCGACAAGTCGGACAACGGCCGGATCATGACGCTGCACACCGCGTTCGAGCATTCGGTCAACCTCGTGTTCGTGCGGCTGATGCGCGACATCGTCCATTACGAAATGCTGAAGGCGGCCGGCCCGTCGTCGTCGTGGCTCGACGATCCCGAACAGCGCCAGCATTACCTCGCGCAGTTCGTCGACAGCGAAAGCCAGGTCTACGTGAAGCGCTACTACACGCGCTATGCGGGCAAGGCGCCGGACGATGCGCTCGCGCTGATGCTGCAGGACGTGCGCAAGTCGCCGCCGAAGATCGCGACGGTGCTGCGCAGCGTCGCGCCGAACGAATCGCTCGCGTGGTTCGATGCGCAGATGCGCGCGCAACTGAAGGGCACGCCGGCCGCATCGCTGTCGGACGACGATCTCGCCGCGCTCTATGCGAAGTACGCGATCGACCGCTTCAACCTGAACGATCGCGGCTATATCGCGAGCGTCCACCCGCTCGCGCTGTGGACGCTGAACTACCTGCGCGCGCGCCCGGACGCATCGCTCGCCGACGTGCAGCGCGACAGCCACGATGCCCGCTTCTACACGTACTCGTGGCTGTACAAGACGCGCTACCACGCGACCCAGGATCGCCGCATCCGCCGCATGGTCGAGCTGCGCGCGTACGGGGAAATCACGAAGGCATGGCGCGCGCTCGGCTATCCGTTCGCGAACGTCACGCCGTCGTATGCGGCCGCGATCGGCGCGTCGGGCGACCAGCCCGACGCGCTCGCGAAGCTGATCGGCCTGATCGCGAACAACGGCGAGAAGGCACCGACCGAGACGATCACGCGCCTGGACTTCGCGAAGGGCACGCCATACGAAACGCGCTTCGTGCGGGCGGCCGCGCAACCGCAGCCGACGCTGTCGCCGGAGATCGTCAACGTGTCGCGCACGCTGCTGCGCGACGTCGTGCTCAACGGCACGGGGCGGCGGCTCGCGGGCGGCCTCACGCTGCCCGACGGCAAGACGCTGGCGGTGTACGGCAAGACGGGGACGGGCGACCAGCGCTTCAACGTGTATGCGCGCGGGGCGCGGCTGATCGAGTCGCGCAAGGTCAATCGCAGCGGCACGTTCGTGTTCGTGCTCGGCGACCGCTTCTTCGGCGTGCTGACGGCGACCGCGCACGAGCCGTACGCGGCCCGCTACGACTTCACGAGCGCGATGGCCGTGCAGTTGCTGAAGATGATGGCGCCGGCACTCGCACCGCTGATCGAACGCCCGGCCGACGCCGGCACGCGCACGACGGGCCCGGCGCCGCAGGCCGAAATGCCGACGCCGCAAGCGGCGCCGGTCGAGCCGTCCTGACGGCCACGCGCGCGCACGCGACGGCGCGCCGCCCGGGGCCGGCTCACGCTGCTGCCGGCGCTAGTGCGAGCGGCCGTCGAAGTGCGTGACGGGCAGCGCGTCGAGATCGACATCCTCGAGGCATCGCACGTTGATCGCGGCCATTTCGGTGCCGTTCGGATGGGTGCCCTCGCCGAACGTGTGAATCCCGCAACGCTTGCAGAAGCGATGCCGGATCACGTGCTTGTTGAACATGTAGGTCGCGAGGTTCTCGTCCGGCGTGAGCAGCGTCAGATGCTCGCGCGGCACGAACCACATCAGCGCGCCCTTGCGCTGGCAGATCGAGCAGTTGCAGGCCATCACGCCCTGCAGGTCGCCTTCCGCCTCGAACTTCACGTCGCCGCAGTGACAGCTTCCGCGATAAAGCATGGTCGTCTCCCGGGGTGGCCCGTGCGCGTCGACGGCACCCCGGCGGGACACCGTTGGCCGGGCCGACTCAAGCGCGTACAGTAGCGCGCAGCCGCACCGTGCGCAATGTCCGGCGACGGCCGTCCCGAACCGCTCCGATCACCAGGAAATCGCCATGCTCGAACTGCGCCCCGGCTGCGAATGCTGCGACAAGGATCTGCCGCCCGATTCGGCGGAGGCACGTATTTGTACGTTTGAGTGTACGCGGGCGGCCAGCCGTTTTGCGCGAGCTGCGCCGACGACGTGCTGAAGGCCCGCTGCCCGAACTGCGGCGGCGATCTGGTCGCGCGCCCGCGGCGGCCGGCGAGCCTGCTCGCGACATACCCGGCGTCGACGCAACGCGTGCTGAAACCCGGCGGCTGCGCAAACGCCTGACGCCACGCCGGCGCCCTGCCGGTCACGACATCTCGATCCGCGCGCGCGTCACCGCGAGCAGCGTCGTCATCGCACGGCGCGCGCCGTCCTCGTCGCGCACGCGGATCGCGTCGCTGACGGCCGTGTGCTCGGCGAGCGACGCGTTGAACACGTGCGCGCGCCGCGCATTCAGATGCAGCTGCGCCTCGAGCGTGCGGTCGATCAGTGCGCCGAGCGGCACCAGCAGTTCGTTGCCGCCGGCCTCCAGCACGCTCAGGTGAAAGCGCAGGTCGGCGCGCACCCATTCGTCGATGTTGCGTGCGGCGGCCATCGCACGCACCGCGTCCTCGATCGCATCGAAGCCGCCCGGGCCGTGTGCGCGCGCCGCCAGCGCGGCCGCGTGCGGCTCGATCATCTCGCGCATCTCCTGCAGCTTCAGCGCGAACGCGAGCGGCGGCGCGACGCGCGCATACCAGTCGAGCAGATCGGCATCGAGCAGGTTCCACGCGCGCCGCGGCCGCACGCGCGTGCCGACCTTCGGCCGCGATTCGATGAGCCCCTTCGACGTCAGCGTGCGCAGCGCCTCGCGCAGCACCGTGCGGCTCACGCCGAACATCTCCATCAACTCGGGTTCCCTCGGCAGCAGCGATTCGGGCGGATAGTCGCCGCGCAGGATCGCGGTCGCAAGCTGGAAAGCCGTCTGTCCATGCAGGTCGCGTTGAATGATCGTTCTCCGTTGACGGCCATGCCGCCGGTTGCCCACTATCTGCACAATAATGCTATTAATACTATTTTTTATCAGCCTACGCTAGGATAACCGCACCGCACGCGACCGGCCCGGCCTCCGCACGTCCGCACCGGTCAACCCTGGAGACTCGCGACATGAAAATCACCCGCCTCGAAACCTTCGTCGTCCCGCCGCGCTGGCTGTTCCTCAAGATCGAAACCGACGAGGGCATCGTCGGCTGGGGCGAGCCGATCGTCGAGGGCCGCGCGCACACGGTCGAGGCCGCCGTGCAGGAACTCGCCGACTACCTCGTCGGCCGCGACCCGCTGCTGATCGAGGATCACTGGCAGGTAATGTATCGCGCCGGCTTCTACCGCGGCGGTCCGATCATGATGAGCGCGATCGCCGGCGTCGACCAGGCATTGTGGGACATCAAGGGCAAGCATCACGGCGTGCCCGTGCACGCGCTGCTCGGCGGCCAGGTGCGCGACCGGATCAAGGTGTATTCGTGGATCGGCGGCGATCGCCCGAGCGACGTCGCGAACAATGCGCGCGCGGTGGTCGAGCGCGGCTTCAAGGCCGTGAAGATGAACGGCTCCGAGGAGTTGCAGATCGTCGACACCTACGACAAGGTCGAGCAGGTGATCGCGAACGTCTCGGCGGTGCGCGACGCGGTCGGCCCGCACGTCGGGATCGGCGTGGACTTCCACGGCCGCGTGCACAAGCCGATGGCGAAGGTGCTCGCGAAGGAGCTCGATCCATACAAGCTGATGTTCATCGAGGAGCCGGTGCTGTCGGAGAACGCCGAGGCGCTGCGCGACATCGTCAACCAGACCAACACGCCGATCGCGCTGGGCGAGCGGCTCTACTCGCGCTGGGACTTCAAGCACATCCTCGCGGGCGGCTACGTCGACATCATCCAGCCCGATGCATCGCATGCGGGCGGCATCACCGAGTGCCGCAAGATCGCGACGCTCGCGGAAAGCTATGACGTCGCACTCGCGCTGCACTGCCCGCTTGGGCCCATCGCGCTCGCCGCGTGCCTGCAGCTCGATGCGGTCAGCTACAACGCGTTCATCCAGGAACAGAGCCTCGGCATCCACTACAACCAGGGCAACGACCTGCTCGACTACCTGCGCAACCCGGAGGTGTTCCGCTACGAGGACGGCTTCGTAGCGATCCCGCAGGGTCCGGGGCTCGGCATCGACGTCAACGAGGAGAAGGTGCGCGAGATGGCGAAAACCGGCCACCGCTGGCGCAACCCGGTGTGGCGTCACGCGGACGGCAGCGTCGCCGAATGGTGAGACAGGCTGGATTGCGCGGGCATCACGCCGCGCCGCCGGTTTCGATACGGCCGCCCGACCAGGCGGCCGTTTTTGCGTGCGCGGCACGCGCGGGCGACGCCGCCGCGCGCCGCGCCGGGCGTACCGTCAGTTGAGCGCCGCGAAGCCCGGCACGCTGAACGACAGCACGGCGGCCGCGACGAACACGCCGATCATCGTCAGCGCTTCGAGATGCAGAATGTTGCGGAACGTGTGCGCATCCTCGGTCGACGCGGTGCGACGCAGGCGCGGCAGCGCGGAGAGGCGGTTCAGCCCGCCGAGCACGAGCGCGAGCACGACGAGCAGCAGCTTGAGCAACAGCACGCGGCCCCACGTGCTGCCGTCGAGCGGCGCGAGCGAGCCGCCGAGCCCGCGCAGCGCATTGAGCACGCCGGTGCCGAGCACGAACACGACCGCGATCATCGACGTGCGCGACAGGTGCTGGCCGACCCGGATCAGCGCGCCGCGCGCGACCGACGCGCCGAGCACCGGCAGCACCGCGAGCCCGCCCGCGAGCACGAGGCCGCCCCACACCGCGGTGGCGAGCAGGTGCAGCGTCTGCACGCCGACCGCGGCGGACAGCGGGCCCGTGTCGGCCGCATGGCCGAGCGACGCCTTGCCGCCCGCGATCACGATCACCGCGAGCCACAGCACCGCATGTGCGCGCGGGCCGTCGGGCTTGGCCAGCGCGACGATCGCGAGCACCACGGCGCCGGCGAATGCGACGCTCCACGCGAAGCCCGCATGGGTTTGCGTGAGCACGACGGGAATCGCGGCGAACGCGCCGCCGAGGCCCGCACCGCTCATCGACGCCGCCTCGTACACCAGCCAGCCGAGATCGGCGAGCACGAGCGCCAGCGCCGCCGCGACCAGCGAATGTTGCGCGCGCAGCCATGCGGGATGCGACGGCGCGACGACCGGCCGCGCGCCGTCCTTGCCGAGCCATGCCTTGAGCAGCGCGGAGCCGACCGCCATCGCGAACGTTGCATCCATCAGCGCCGCGAGCGCCACCTGCCCGATCCACAAGCTGTCGATCCTCATCGTGCGCACCCTCCCGACAACGGCAGGCCGGCGATGCGGCGGCAAACGGAACAACGGCGGGAAGACGGCAACGGCATGGTAAAAAACGTCATCGATGATTCCGGAAACGGGAGAAATGACTGGATCTGCGGCGGAGGCGGCGCCGCGCGACCCGCGAGTGTACGGTCTTCGATGGTCAAAGCGCACGCCGGTTCACACTACCTGCGCCCAAACCGCGTCAAATTGTCGCAAGTCGCAAACAGACAGGAACTGATGTCCTTTTGCCAAATAGCCGTCATTACCCATCAATGATAGAATGCCGCGTCGCAGCAGCCCGGCTGTCCTGCCGTCCACGCGCCGAGCCGATCGTAGCCCGGACAGGTCCCCGACGAATAAACATGGAGTCTCGTGTGTCTTCAAGACGCCTCTTCCGTCCGTTGCTCGCCGTTCTCTTGATCGGCAGCGCGGGCCTTATGAGCGCTGCCCAAGCGCAGACCAAGCCCGAGCAAGCGCACGCCCAGCAGGCGCCGCTCAAGGCACCCGATACCATGGCCGAGCGCGTGCGCGGCTGTACCGCATGCCACGGCGTTCACGGCCAGGGCACGGACAACGACTACTTCCCGCGGCTTGCCGGCAAGCCCGCGGAGTACTTGTACAACCAGCTCGTCAATTTCCGTGACGGCCGGCGCAAGTACCCGCCGATGAACTACCTGCTGACGTACCTGAACGACGATTACCTGAAGGAAATCGCCGAGCACTTCTCGGCCGAGCGTCCGCCGTACCCGACGCCGGCCACGCCGACGCTGCCGGCTGCCACGCTCGCGCGCGGCAAGCAGATCGTCACGCAAGGCGACCCGTCCCGCAAGCTGCCGGCCTGCGTGGCCTGCCACGGCGCAGGGCTGACCGGCATGCAGCCTGCGATCCCGGGCCTCGTCGGCCTGCACGCCGACTACCTGAGCGCACAGCTCGGCGCATGGCGCTCGGGCAACCGTCACGCGAAGGCACCTGATTGCATGCACGAGATCGCGTCGAAGCTGTCCGACGAAGACGTGACGGCCGTGACCGCATGGCTTGCGGCTCAACCGGCGCCCGCCAACCCCGTGCCGGCTCCGGCGCGTTCGATGAAGACTCCGCTCGCCTGCGGCAGCGAACCGCAATAAGGCAAGGGAGACAGACACAATGAAACGCAAGTCCCTGTTTGCACTCTCGGCTGCCGCGATCGTCGCTGCCGCCGCTCTCGTCCCGGTCTTCTGGCCGGGCAGCGACACGCTGCACGGCGCTGCTGCCGTCGCGGCCACGCCGGCCGACCAGGCCGCGCTGATCAAGAAGGGCGAATACCTCGCGCGCGTCGGCGACTGTATCGCTTGCCACACCGTGCGCGGCGGCAAGTCGTTCGCGGGCGGCCTGCCGATGGCGACGCCGTTCGGCACGATGTACACGCCGAACATCACGCCGGACGACACGGACGGTATCGGCAAGTGGACGTCGGACGACTTCTACCGCGCGATGCACACCGGCCGTTCGAAGGACGGCAGCCTGCTCTACCCGGGCTTCCCGTTCGCGAGCTACACGAAGGTCACGCGCGCCGATTCGGACGCGATCTACGCGTACCTGCGTTCGGTTGCGCCGGTGTCGGTGCCGAGCCGTCCGCACGAACTGAAGTTCCCGTTCAACAACCGCAACCTGCTGATCGGCTGGCGCACGCTGTTCTTCAAGGAAGGCGAGTACAAGCCGGATCCGACGAAGTCGGTCGAATGGAACCGCGGTGCGTACCTCGTCGAAGGCCTCGGCCACTGCTCGATGTGCCACACGTCGATCAACATGATGGGCGGCCCGGTGACGGGGTCGGCGTTCGCCGGCGGCCTGATTCCGCTGCAGAACTGGTACGCGCCGTCGCTGACGAACGACAAGGAACTCGGCCTCGGCGACTGGCACGTGCAGGAGCTGTCCGACCTGCTGCAGGCCGGCGTGTCGAACAAGGGCGCGGTGTTCGGCCCGATGGCCGACGTCGTGCACAACAGCCTGCAGTACATGAACGACGAAGATACGCGCGCCATGTCGACGTACCTGAAGTCGATCCCGCAGAAGGCTGAAGCGCCGAAGAACATGCAGTACGAGCCGTCGAAGCAGTTCGGCAATGCATTGTTCGACCAGGGCAAGAAGATCTACGCGGACAACTGCGCGACCTGTCACGCGGCAACGGGCTCGGGCAAGCCACCGGCCTATCCGCCGCTGGCAGGCAACCATTCGATCGTGATGGAATCGGCAGTCAACCCGATCCGCATGGTGCTGAATGGTGGCTATCCGCCGAGCACGTTCAAGAATCCGCGTCCGTACGGGATGCCGCCGTTCGCACAGTCGCTGTCGAACCAGGAAGTCGCGGCAGTCGTCACGTATATCCGGATGTCGTGGGGCAACAACGGTACGCCGATCTCGCCGCAACAGGTGAGCGACCTGCGTTCCGCGCCGCTTGACTAAATAACGCGCGACACAAACGGGGGCGCGGCTGCGGGAAACCGCAGCCGCGCCCCTTTGCTTTTTGCGACGCCAGTTCCCCGCGCGGGCCGCGCGAGGCGTCGCCGATCATAAAACTCAAGAGTGGTATCTATGTCTTTCGAATCTCTCGGCTTGGCCGAACCGCTCGTCAAGGCGGTCAACGAGCTCGGCTACACGTCGCCGACCCCCATCCAGCAACAGGCGATCCCGGCCGTCCTCGGCGGCGGCGACCTGCTCGCCGGCGCACAGACCGGCACCGGCAAGACCGCCGGCTTCACGCTCCCGATCCTGCAGCGCCTGCATACCTTCTACACCGAGCACCGCGGCGCGAAGCGCGCGGTGCGCGCGCTGATCCTCACGCCGACGCGCGAACTCGCCGCGCAGGTCGAGGAAAGCGTGCGTGCCTACAGCAAATACGTGAAGCTGCGCTCGACCGTGATGTTCGGCGGCGTCAGCATCAATCCGCAGATCGATGCGCTCAAGCGCGGCGTCGACATCGTCGTCGCGACGCCGGGCCGCCTGCTCGATCACATGCAGCAAAAGACGATCGACCTGTCGAACCTCGACATCCTCGTGCTCGACGAAGCCGACCGGATGCTCGACATGGGCTTCATCCACGACATCAAGCGCGTGCTCGCGAAGCTGCCGCCGCAGCGTCAGAACCTGCTGTTCTCGGCCACGTTCTCCGACGAGATCAAGGCGCTCGCCGACAGCCTGCTCGACTCGCCCGCGCTGATCGAAGTCGCACGCCGCAACACCACCGCGGAAGGCGTCGCACAGAAGATCCACCCGGTCGACCGCGATCGCAAGCGCGAGCTGCTCACGCACCTGATCCGCGAACACAACTGGTTCCAGGTGCTCGTGTTCACGCGGACGAAGCACGGCGCGAACCGGCTCGCCGAACAGCTGACGAAGGACGGTATCAGCGCGATGGCGATCCACGGCAACAAGAGCCAGTCGGCCCGCACGCGCGCGCTCGCCGAATTCAAGAACAGCACGCTGCAGGTGCTGGTCGCGACCGACATCGCCGCACGCGGGATCGACATCGACCAGTTGCCGCACGTCGTCAACTTCGACCTGCCGAACGTGCCGGAAGATTACGTGCACCGGATCGGCCGCACGGGCCGCGCGGGCGCGACCGGCGAAGCCGTGTCGCTCGTGTGCGTCGACGAGAAGCAGTTGCTGCGCGACATCGAGCGGCTGATCAAGCGCGAGATTCCGCAGGAAGTAATCGCGGGCTTCGAACCCGACCCGACCGCGAAGCCGGAACCGATTCAGCAGCGCCGCGGCCAGCAGCCGCGCGGCGGCAACAGCGGTGGTGGCGGTGGCGGCAATCGCCAGCCGCGTGCAGGCGGCTCAGGCCAGCCGGCCGCGAAGCGCGACGGCAACGCGCAGCCGAAGGCCGCGAAGACGGCGAAGCCGCGCGCGGCAGGCGGCGCGAGCGGCAACGCCGGCAATGGTGGCGGCGGTCGCCCGGCCGCCGGCAACGGTGCCCGTCCCGCGAACGGCAATGCCGCGCACGCGAACCGCAATCGTTCGTCGCGCAGCGGTCAGCGCGGCCACTGAAGCCGCGCGGCCGCGCGCCGCAGGTGCTCGACCTGGCGCTGCCAGCGTGCGAGCACCTCGGTGCGCGCCCCTTCCAGCGCAAACGTGACGCCAGTCGCGAGACGCGCATAGCCGACCCGCTGCGCATCGCCGTGCGCGATCGTCGCAGCGAATCCGGCCAGTCCGCCGAAGTCCCCTTCGAGCGGTTCGATCCTCATTTGAGCCTGCCAGAACGCGCCGTCCGCGACGAGCGTCAACGCGGCCGCACGCCGTTGCGCCAGCGCGCGCGCCGCACGAGATTGCGGCCATAGCGCGAGCAGCAGCGTGCCCGCATCGCGCGCGTAGATCTCGCCGACGCTGAGCAGCGTCGTGCGCAACTGGCCGTCGTCGGTCGCGACGATCAGCGCTGCGGCAAAGTCGGCGTGGCGGTCGAGCGCGGTGCCGTCGAACAGTGCAACGACAGCCGGCGGCCACGTGTCGAACGTCCATTGTTCGAGCGCGTGGCGATGGGAATCGGTCATGATGGCGGCCCCGGTGGAAAGCGAATGACGATGCCGCAGCATACGCGCCAGGGGCGGTTCACGCAGTGACGATCAGCGGAAGAACACGTGCTGCGTGAGCTTCGTGAGCGGATAGTGGACGCCCGGCTGGATCTTCGCGGGCAGGTCGAGCGGCTTGAGCAGCATCTTCACGCACATGTCGGCCGACAGGTTGCGTCGCACCAGCGAGTTGATGCGCGCCACGCGCGCGCGGTTGTATTCGCTGTCGCCGATGTGCTCCGGATAGCGGATCGCGAACACGTGGCGCAACGCGATCTCCGAATCCTCGTTCTTGATTTCCATCACGCGACGCATCAGCGCACCGAGCACGGCGAGCCGGCCATTGCCTTCGAGCTGGTTGTACTTCTTGAAGTATTTGAAGAAGTGCTTGTAGTGGCGCACTTCGTCCGTGCGGATGTTGTCGGTGATTTCCTTCAGTACGGGCTCGTCCGAGCACTCGTTGATCGCGCGATAGAGCGTGGCCGTGCCCGTCTCGACGACGCAGCGCGCGACCATCTCGAGCGCGCGCGTCTTCTCGAACGCTTCGATCGAGCAAGTCTTCGAATACTCGTCGAAGAAATTCGCGAACGCGGTATCCCAGTCGAACTCCGGCCACACGTGCGCGATGTACGCCTTCAACGCGCGGCCGTGCTGCAACTCTTCGTGCTCCCATGCATTGTTGAGCCACGCGGATACTTCAGGATCGTCGTTGAAGAACTCGCTCAGGTTGCTCGTGTACAGATCGGAGCCGCTCTCGATGAAGGATGCCGCGCACAGCAGCAGCAGCAAATCCTCGTTCGCAGCGGCGCGCTGACGATCGATCCGGTTCAGATCGATGTCCTCGATACGCCACGGCATGACATGCGTCGTTTCAGTGTGCATGGTGATGCGCTCCCAGTCGTCGCGCGACCGTCCGGCCCGTGCCTTCGGCAACAGACCCGGAGCGCCCGCAGGCGACGTTTTGCTTGCATTTATAGTGGATGGGTCCGGCCGAACCATTCTGGCATCTTAGCCGGACTTCGATCTTCGTGCTTCAGAGCACTGACCATACCTGACGGGCGCAGTTCCACCGCCTGTATTGCCGTTCGTTAGATGAGTTCTTCGAACGGATGGCGCGCATGCGGCAGCATGTGCTGCATCAAGCAAAACGGGCGGCCGTTCGGCCGCCCGTCGGGGCACCACACTGGAAGCGTTCCGTCAGAAACCGGCCGCCAGCCCGTCGCGGCGGCTGTCGCTCGCGGCCACGTAGCCGCGCTCGGGATCGTCCGGATCGAGGCGCCACACGAACTGCCCCGAACCGAAATCCATGTAAGGATCGTCGATCGACTTGATCGTATGGCCGCGCGCGGCGAGCGCATCGACCGTGTCGCGATTCATCGTCGCCTCGACGTCGAGCGTGAAGTCGCGATTGACCTTCCAGCGCGGCGCGCAGCATGCGGCCTGCGGCTGCTGCCCGTACCCGAGCATCCGCACGATGGTCTGCAGATGGCCCTGCGGCTGCATGTCGCCGCCCATCACGCCGAAGCTCATCACGGCCTCGGTGCGGCCGTTCGCTTCCTCGGTGACGAACGACGGAATGATCGTGTGGAACGGCCGCTTGCCGCCCGCGACGACGTTCGGCGACGCCGGGTCCATCGAGAAGCCGTGCCCGCGGTTCTGCAATGCAATGCCGGAGCCGGGCACGACGAGCCCCGAACCGAAGCCCATGTAGTTCGACTGGATGAAGCTCACCATCATCCCGCGCTCGTCCGCGGCGGACAGATAGATCGTACCGCCCGAATGCGGCCGGCCGGACGCGAAGTGCGTCGCGCGCGAGCGGTCGATCAGCTTCGCGCGCGCCGCGAGATACGCGTCGTCGAGCATCTGCTCGGGCGTCACTTCCATCGCGCGCGGATCGGCGACGTAGCGATAGACGTCCGCGAACGCGAGCTTCATCGCCTCGATCTGCAGGTGCTGCGAGTCGACCGAATCGACCGGCCACTCGGTCACGCCGGCATGCTCGGCGATGCCGAGCGCGATCAGCGCGGCGATGCCCTGCCCGTTCGGCGGGATCTCGTGAATCGTGTGGCGGCCGAAGCGCTTGCCGATCGGCTCGACCCATTCCGGCCGGTATGCGCGCAGGTCGGCTTCGGTCAGCGCGCCGCCGCCTTCGCGCGCAAACGCCGCGATCTGCTCGGCGAGCGCGCCCTCGTAGAATGCGCGCGCACCTTCCTTCGCGAGCGTGCGCAGCGTCTGCGCATGGCCCGGCAGGCACATGCGTTCGCCGACGAGCGGCGCGCGCCCGCGCGGCATGAAGGTCTCGGCGAAACCCGGCAGCCCCTGCAGTTCGGGCACCGCGGCCGCCCACTTGTGCGCGACGATCGGCGACACCGAATAGCCGCGCTCGGCGATCTCGATCGCCGGCTCGAGGAGATCCGCGAACGGCAGCGAGCCGAACTTCGCGTGCAGCGCTTCCCAGCCCGCGATCACGCCCGGCACCGTGACGGTATCCCAGCCGCGCGTCGGCTTGTTCGCGACGCCGTTCGCGTCCTCGCCGTGGCGCTTGCGGAAATAGTCGGGGTTCCACGCGGCAGGCGCGACGCCCGACGCATTCAGCCCCGACAGCCGCTCGCCGTCCCACACCAGCGCGAACGCGTCGCCGCCCAGCCCGCACGACACGGGCTCGACCACCGTGATCGCGGCCGCAGCGGCCAGCGCCGCGTCGACGGCGTTGCCGCCCTTCCACAGCATCCGCAGCCCGGCCTGCGCGGCGAGCGGGTGCGACGTCGACACGACGTTGCGTGCGAACACCGGGATGCGGGTCGTCGGATACGGGTTGTGCCAGTTGAAGCCAGTCATCGGTTCTACCTCGTCGAAAGCTGAATGAATGCGCGCCCGCGCGTGCGGGCAGTCCGCCATTGCAGCGCGATCTAGGCAATCATGCAAATTCATTTGTCACATCAATCCATGCGATTTGCGCATGAATCGCCGGCAACCGTGCGCGGCAGGCCGGTCGAACGCCCTTCCCGCCCTTACAATAGCCGCTCCGCCTTACGATCCGACCGCCGAGCCATGACCCGAGATCCTCGCCTCACCCTCAACGCGCGCCAGCAGGAATTGCTCGAATGGGTGCAGCGCGACGGCTTCGTGACCGTCGACGATCTCGCCGCGCATTTCGCGGTCACGCCGCAGACGATCCGCCGCGACGTGAACTGGCTCGCCGACCTGAACCTGCTGCGCCGCTACCACGGCGGCGCGAGCCTGCCGACCAGCTCGGAGAACGTGTCATACACCGCGCGCCAGCGCATGTTCCACGACGAGAAGCGGCGCATCGCGGCGCTCGCGGCGTCGCACATCCCCGACCAGGCATCGCTGTTCATCAACCTCGGCACGACGACCGAGGAAGTCGCGCGCGCGCTGAACCGCCATCACGGGCTGCACGTGATCACGAACAACCTGAACGTCGCGTCGATGATGAGCGGCTACCCCGATTGCGAGGTGCTGATCACGGGCGGCATCGTGCGACCGTGGGACAAGGGCATCGTCGGCGAACTCGCGATCGACTTCATCCGCCAGTTCAAGGTCGACTACGCGATCATCGGCACGTCGGCGATCGAAGCCGACGGCACGCTGCGCGATTTCGACACGCGCGAGGTGCGCGTCGCCGAAGCGATCATGCAGCACGCGCGCACCGTCTATCTCGTCGCCGATCATTCGAAAGTCGGCCGCCCCGCGCTGGTGCGCCAGGGGCATCTGAGCCAGGTGCACGCGCTCTTCACCGACAAGCCGCTGCCGGCCGAGATGGCCGATGCGGTCGCGACCGCGGGCACCGAGGTGTATGTCGCGGAATGACGGTTGCGATGCTGCACCGCACCCAAAACTTCAAGTGAAATCAAGAAGTTGGCGCGACGGCCGAACCGCTTGCAGCATGCGTGCCTGTCAAACTGAAAATTAACGGGGCACGATTTGTCGTTGCCCGCGCGCTCGACTAGACTCCAGTTCCCCGGCCCGTTCGCGCGATCCGCCCGTGCCAAGGCGTGTGCGAATCTCCAGGCCGGCGAAGACAGCTTTCCCCCCAAGCCATACCCCGCGGGGTATCGCGCACCGGCGTTTGCGCCGGCCGCGCGGGCAAACCGGTTGCCATGGAGAGAACGATGCTGAGTCCGCATGAATTCGCCACGCTACTGCTAGTAAAGGACGCCCCCGATCACGGCGACATGGATCGCGATGAACTCGACGCGCTGCTCGAACAGCAGCTCGTACGACTGGAAGGACTGGGATCGGGACGCAAGTACTGCGTGACCGAAACCGGCGACGCCGCATTGCGATCGATCAAATGCCGCTATTCGTGAAGTCCTGCTGTTCCTGACCTGAGCGCCCGGCCGGATTCCCGGCCGGGCCGCCTTCCCCGCCCGTTCCGCCTCCCGCAGCTTTCCCGCGTCAGCCGCCGCGCAGCGTCGGATCGACCGCGGCCCGCCAGCTCACCGCCTGCGCACGCGCGCCGTTGAAATATGCGACCCAGCCGGCACGCCCCGCCGCGTCCGGCGCCACATAGTGCGTCGAAAGTTCGTTTACGAACGCACAATAGTTCGCTTGCGTCAGCCCGCGATACCGTTTCGCGACGTACGCGTCGTACAGCGTCGAATAGACCGGCTGCGCGTCCGCGCCCCAGTCGCGCGCGGCACCGCCGCACGACGTCTGCAGGTCGACGAATGACGGTGCACGCCAGTTGCCGGCCAGCGGCGGCGTGCCGACGGTGCAGCCTGCCAGAACGACGGCGCACGCGCCGGCCCACATCCCAATACGCATGACTCACCTCGCGAAACGGTCGATTCCGCCAGTATCGTCCGGGATGGCGCCGCGCGCTACTGGCCCCGCTTTTTCGAACTTTACTTTTTCGATTTCGTTCGTTAAATTTCGAATTCGAACATTTCATGTTCATCCATTTCCATCAGACGATAAGGACAGCAGGGTGACCCAACCGAATCGCTACGATCTGCTCGTCGTCGGCGGCGGCATCAACGGCGCGGGCATCGCGCGCGATGCGGCCGGCCGCGGCCTGTCGGTCCTGCTCTGCGAGCAGGACGACCTCGCGTCGCACACGTCGTCGTGCAGCACGAAGCTGATTCACGGCGGCCTGCGCTATCTCGAATACAACGAGTTCGGACTGGTGCGCAAGGCGCTGCAGGAGCGCGAGACACTACTGCGCGCGGCGCCGCACATCATGTGGCCGCTGCGCTTCGTGATGCCGCACATGCCGAACCTGCGGCCGGCGTGGCTGATCCGCATCGGCCTGTTCCTCTACGATCACCTCGCGAAACGCGAACTGCTGCCGGGCTCGCGCGGCATCGACATGCGCCGCCATGCGGCCGGCACGCCGCTGATCGATTCGATCAAGCGCGGCTTCGTGTATTCGGACGGCTGGGTCGATGACGCCCGCCTCGTCGTGCTGAACGCGATGGATGCGAAGGAGCGCGGCGCCGAGATCCTCACGCGCACGAAGCTCGTGTCCGCCGAACGCCACGGCGACGAATGGGAAGCGCGGCTGCAGCACGCGGACGGTTCGATCCGCGTCGTGCACGCGCGTGCGGTCGCGAACGCGGCCGGCCCGTGGGTCGGCGACGTGCTGCACGGCGCGCTCGGCCGCGGCGCGCATCACAGCGTGCGGCTCGTGAAGGGCAGCCACATCATCACGCGGCGCCTGTTCGATCACGATCACGCGTACATCTTCCAGAATCCGGACAAGCGGATCATCTTCGCGATTCCGTACGAACACGACTTCACGCTGATCGGCACGACCGACGTCGAATACACCAACGATCCCGCGAAGGTCGCGATCGACCGCGACGAGACGCAGTATCTGTGCGAGTCGATCAACCGCTATTTCAAGCGCAAGATCTCGCCGGCCGACGTGCACTGGACCTATTCCGGCGTGCGCCCGCTGCTCGAGGACGAGAACGCGGCGAACGCATCGGCCGTCACGCGCGACTACCGCCTCGAGATGGACGACGGCGCCGGCGCGCCGCTGCTGTCGGTGTTCGGCGGCAAGATCACGACCTTCCGCAAGCTCGCCGAAGAAGCCGGCGACATGCTGTGCCGCGCGCTCGGCCGCGACGCGAAGACGTGGACGGCCGGCGCCCCGCTGCCGGGCGGCGACATCGCGAACGCGAAGTTCGACGTGTTCGCCGGCGCGTTCGCGAAACGCCATCCGTGGCTGCCTGCCGCGCTCGCACGCCGTTATGCGCGTGCGTACGGCACGCGCGCGGAGCACGTGGTCGACGGCGCGACGTCGCTCGCCGACCTGGGCGCCGAAATCGCCCCGGGCATTCACGACGCCGAACTGCGCTACCTGCGCGACGTCGAATGGGCGACCTGCGCGCAGGACGTGCTGTGGCGCCGCTCGAAGCTCGGCCTGCACGTCACGCCGGGCACGCTCGACGCCGTGACGGCCGCGGTCGACGCCTGGTTCGCCGCCGCGCACGCGCCGCACGCCTGATTCCGATTGCAGTAGCAGTTGCGTTACCGACGTTGACTCACCGACGCGCCGCCACACGCGGCGCGCATCACAACTACGCCAATCCACGGATGGAGATGAGAGACATGCAGGATCAGTACATCCTCGCGCTTGACCAGGGCACGACGAGCTCCCGCGCAATGCTGTTCGATCGCCAGGGCAACATCGTATCGATCGCCCAGAAGGAATTCGAGCAGATCTACCCGCAACCCGGCTGGGTCGAGCACGACCCGCAGGAAATCTGGTCGACGCAA
Source organism: Burkholderia sp. JKS000303 (assembly GCF_002563755.1). Lineage (NCBI taxonomy): Bacteria > Pseudomonadati > Pseudomonadota > Betaproteobacteria > Burkholderiales > Burkholderiaceae > Burkholderia > Burkholderia sp. JKS000303. Next base: position 2,123,473 of record NZ_PDBZ01000001.1, on the reverse strand, counting down.
GCGGGCGTCGCCGCCGAAGCGGTCACGCGCACCGGCCTGAACGGCACGTCGATCGCCGCGATCGGCATCACCAACCAGCGCGAGACGACGATCGTCTGGGATCGCGAGACGGGCCAGCCCGTGTACAACGCGATCGTCTGGCAGGACCGCCGCACCGCCGACTTCTGCGATTCGCTGAAGAAGCAGGGCCTCGAAGCGAAGGTGCGCGCGAAGACCGGCCTGCCGATCGACTCGTACTTCTCCGCGACCAAGATCCGCTGGATCCTCGACAACGTGCCGGGCGCGCGCGACAAGGCACGCCAGGGCAAGCTCGCGTTCGGCACCGTCGACAGCTGGCTCGTGTGGAACTTCACGAAGCACGAACTGCACGTGACCGACGTGACGAACGCGTCGCGCACGATGCTGTTCAACATCCACACGCGCGAGTGGGACAGCGAGCTGCTCGAACTGCTCGACATCCCGCGCAGCATGCTGCCGGAAGTGAAGGCGTCGTCGGAAATCTACGGCCACACCAAGACCACGGTATTCGCCTCGAAGATCCCGCTCGCGGGTATCGCCGGCGACCAGCACGCGGCGCTGTTCGGCCAGATGTGCACGACCTCGGGCATGGTGAAGAACACCTACGGCACCGGCTGCTTCCTGATGATGAACACCGGCAGCAAGCCGATCGAGTCGAAGAACAACCTCGTGACGACGATCGCATGGCAGATCGGCGACGACGTGCAGTACGCGCTCGAAGGCAGCATCTTCATCGCGGGCGCGGTCGTGCAGTGGCTGCGCGACGGCGTCGGCATCATCAAGACCGCCGCCGAAATCGAAGCGCTCGCCGCGAGCGTGCCGCACACCGACGGCGTCTATCTCGTGCCGGCGTTCGCGGGCCTCGGCGCACCGCACTGGAATGCACGCGCACGCGGTTCGGTGTTCGGCGTCACGCGCGGCACGACGTCCGCGCACCTCGCACGCGCGGCGCTCGACGCGATCGCGTATCAGTCGCTCGACGTGCTGGCCGCAATGGAAGCCGACTCGGGCATCAGCATCGGCGAGCTGCGCGTGGACGGCGGCGCAAGCGCGAACAACCTGCTGATGCAGTTCCAGGCCGACCTGCTCGGCGTCGACGCGGTGCGTCCGCAGATCACCGAGACGACCGCGCTCGGCGCGGCCTACCTCGCGGGCCTCGCGATCGGCTACTGGAAGAACCTCGACGAAGTGCGCGACCAGTGGCAGCTCGATCGCCGCTTCTCGCCGTCGATGCCGAAGGAGCAGGTCGAACGCTGCATGGCCGGCTGGCAGCGTGCGGTGCGCGCCGCCAAGGCGTGGGCCGACGACGCGCAGTAATCACCAGAAAACCAGAGAAATACAACAACACCGGCGGGCCGCGCAGCGCGCGAGTCCGCCGCGACTTACGAGAGACAAATCATGTCACCTTATATTGCAGAATTCATTGGCACTGCGATCCTCGTGCTGCTCGGCAACGGCGCGGTCGCAAACGTGCTGCTTGCGAAGACCAAGGGCAAAGGCGCGGACCTGATCGTGATCGTGATGGGCTGGGCGATGGCCGTATTCGTCGCCGTCTACGTGACCGCGTCGTTCAGCGGCGCGCACCTGAACCCGATCGTGACGATCAGCCTGGCGCTCGCGGGCAAGTTCGCGTGGTCGAAAGTCGGCGGCTACATCCTCGCGCAGATGCTCGGCGGGATGGCCGGCTCGCTGCTCGTGTGGCTCGCGTATCGCCAGCACTTCGCGAAGGAAGTCGACCCCGACCTGAAGCTCGCGGTGTTCTGCACGGCGCCCGCAATCCGCAGCGTCACGCACAACGTGCTGACCGAAGCGATCTGTACGTTCGTGCTGATCCTCGGCGTGCTGTACCTGGCGTCGCCGCAAGTCGGCCTCGGCGCGCTCGACGCGCTGCCCGTCGGCCTCCTGGTGCTCGGCATCGGCATCTCGCTCGGCGGCCCGACCGGCTATGCGATGAGCCCGGCGCGCGACCTGTCGCCGCGCATCATGCATGCGCTGCTGCCGATTCCCGGCAAGCGCGACAGCGACTGGCGCTATGCGTGGGTGCCGGTGATCGGCCCGCTGCTCGGCGGCGCTGCGGCCGCCGGCCTGTATCTGCATCTGCACGCGATGGCCTGATCGCGCTGCCCTTCGCCACCTTCGCCACCTTCGTCACCTTCGGCGCGCGGCATCGGTTGTCGCGCGCTGCCGCCCTTCGTCTCCCCTCGCATCTCCGCCGCCGGCAATCGCCCGCGCCGGTGAAAACCGCCCGCCGAACGGCTCGCGGCGCATCGGCGAAAGCACGTATCATGGCGGCATGATCGGCGTCGCCGACACCCCGCTTCTTCATCATCATGCTCGATCACCTCATCTGCGACTGCGACGGCGTCCTCGTCGACAGCGAAGTCATCGCCGACCGCGTATTGCTCGAAACGCTGTCTGCCACGTTCCCGCACCTCGATTTCGAAGCCGCCGCGAAGTCCGCGTTCGGCCAGCAGACGTCCCGCTTTCTCGCCGGACTCGAAGCGCACTTCGCGATCCGGATGCCCGGGAACTTCATCGAAACCATCGAGCACAACATCGAGATCGCGCTCGCGCAGTCGCTCGCGCCGATCACCGGCGTGCGCGATGCATTGCTGAAGGTCGGCCTGCCGGCCGCGGTGGTGTCGAACAGCCGGCTCGTACGCGTGCGCAACTCGCTGAAGCGCGCGTCGCTGACCGACATCTTCGGCGACCGCGTGTTCAGCTCCGAGCAGGTCGCGCGGCCGAAGCCCTACCCTGACGTGTACCTGCACGCGGCGCAGACGCTCGGCGTCGCGCCGGAGCGCTGCATCGTCGTCGAGGACAGCGTGTCGGGCCTGAACGCCGCGCGCGCGGCAGGGATGAAGACGATCGCGTTCGTCGGCGCGAGCCACATCCCCGACAACTACGCGGACGCGCTGCGCGCGATGGGCATCACGCGGATCATGCGCAAGATGGATGAACTGCCGGCGCTCGTCGCGGCCGGCCAGCGCGGCGAATTCGGCGACGTGCAGTCCTGACGGCCGGCGCTCGCGTGCGCCGATGCGCGCACGCCGTCTCGCGGGCGTATCGGCGTATCGACGCGCCCGCTTCCTGCCCCGTCAGGCCGGTTCGCAGCAGCGCTCGCGCGCAGCTGCCAGCGCCTCGCGGAATTCGACCAGTTCGGCGATCGTCAGCATCGGCAGGCCGTGCTGCTGCGCGAAACGCTCGACGTCGTCGCCGCGCGTCATCGTGCCGTCCGGATTCATTAGCTCGCACAGCACGCCCGCCGGCTTCAGGCCCGCGAGGATCGACAGGTCGACCGTGCCTTCGGTGTGACCGCGACGCGCCAGCACGCCGCCCGGCTGCGCCCGCAACGGGAACACGTGGCCGGGGCGCACGATGTCGTACGGCCTCGCATCGGCGGCGATCGCCGCGCGAATCGTCGTCACGCGATCGGCCGCGGACACGCCGGTATGCACGCCCTCGCGCGCCTCGATCGAGACGGTGAATGCGGTGCCGTTGCGACTCTCGTTGGTCTGCACCATCGGCGGCAGCTCGAGCGCGCGCACCTGCTCGTCGGTCAGGCACAGGCACACGATGCCGCTGCATTCGCGGATCAGCAGCGCCATCGTCTCGGGCGTGATGCGCTCGGCGGCGACGATCAGGTCGGCCTCGTTCTCGCGGTCGTGATCGTCCTGCAACACGACGGCACGGCCCGCACGCATCGCGTCGAGCGCAGCGGCGATGCGCGGCGGCACCGGTTCGGAATCGAGCAACGGGAGATCGGCAAAGGCGTCGGACGGTGCCGACGAAACGGACATCAAGGACATGTGAAACGCTCCTCGCAAAGACGATTTGGGCGAAAAACGTTTCAGGGCATTGCAAACAGACAGAACGGCAACCCGCTTCGCACGCATGGCAAAGCGGCCCTGACGGACATGACTATCTGCACATCTTCTCTCATCCGGACTGTGACCGTCGGCTCTGGCATTCGACCAGATCTGCTGACCCCGCGCGGATGCGCGGGCGCTCGCGGGCTCGCCGGCTTTCGCCAGCCTACCGCCGGTGGGGAATTTCGCCCCGCCCTGAAGACGCACTGATGCCGGCTGGGGGCTACCCACGACCGGCGGGCCAAGCATACATCAGCTGCGCGCACCGCGCAGCGAACCACACCTAAAACCTTACTGACGACACCGTCTAACGGCATCGTCCAAACGACCGATACCGGGCGCCGGGCACCTGTCCGGAATGCGACAGGCACGGGCCCGGCGTCGGCCGCAGCATCAACCGGCCGCGTGTGCCGCGTCGGGCACGAGCCAGCGCGGCGGCACCTCGGGGCTGACCGTCACGCGGAACGCGCGCGCTTCGCTGTCGCCCGGGTTGCGCAAGCTGTACGGCTGATCGGCGTCGAACACGATCGCATCGCCCGTCGCGAGCAACTGGCGGCGATCGTGCACGCTGACCTCCAGCGTGCCCTCGCTGACGACCAGGTTCACCGTCGTGCCGGGCGCGCGGCGCGCACCAGGCTCCGTATGCAGCGGCGCGATCCGCAGCTCGTGGAATTCGGCGGCGGCCGGTTCGCCTTCCGGATACAGCGCGCGCGCCGAGAAGCGGCCGTTCGAGCTGACGACGCGCGACGCACGCTCGGCCGCCAGATGCTCGAAGCCGTTCACCGCGTGCCGGCGCAGAAATGCGGCGACCGACACCTTCAGCGCCGCGGCGATCTTGCAGAGCACCTTGATCGACGGCACGCTGCGCGCCGACTCGATCTGCGCGAGCATCGCACGCGAGACACCCGACAGCCGCGCGAGCGCATCGAGCGACAGTTGCCGCTCGGCGCGCAAGCGCGCGAGGTTCACGCCAACGACCTGCTCGAGGACCTCGAGCGACGCGGACGTCCGCGCGTCGGCGGTGTCGCCGGACTCGAAGGAAGACACGTCGCGCACCAGCGCCAGGGGTGAAGACATAGCATGGCCTCCGGGCCGCTGCGCGGCCCTGCGAATGGGGTAAACCGGAATCGGGTTGCGCCACGAACAGCGCGTATCGAGACGCTATCACCCGGCCCCCAGACGGCAAACGAAGTTATCTTCACACCGTTATCAGCATCGCGGAGGAATGCGTTTCTCGCGAACCTTTTCCTGCCGCTATGGCACCGGTCCGGCACCCAGGCAGGCACCGGTCGATGCCCTGCTCATTGCCTCGCTCAATGCGCGGCCGGTGCCGCACCGCGTGCCGGCGCGCGCGCATCGAGCCGCATCGCGACCCACGTGACGACGAGTGCCGCGAACGTCACCGCGACGGCCACCCACGGCAACGCATCGAGCGCGAAACCGTGCTCCAGCGCCAGCCCGCCGAGCCACGCGCCGCCCGCGTTGCCGACGTTGAACGCGCCGATGTTCAGCGTCGACGCGAGATGCGGCGCGCTCGCGGCCTTCTCGACCACGCGCGCCTGCAGCGGCGGCACCGTCGCGAACGCGGCGATCCCCCACACGAACACGGTCACGGCCGCCGCGACCGGCAGGTGGCTCGTCTTCGCGAACACGGCCATCACGGCCATCAGCGCGACGAGGATCGCGATCAGCGACGGCATCAGCGCGCGGTCGGCGAGCTTGCCGCCGAGCATGTTGCCGATCGTCAGCCCCGCGCCGAACAGCACGAGGATCAGCGCGACCGCGCGCGGCGAATAGCCGGACACGCTCTCGAGAATCGGCGCGATGTATGTGAACACGACGAATACGCCGCCGAAGCCGAGCACGGTCATCAGCAGCGCGAGCCACACCTGCGGCTCCTTCAGCACGCGCACTTCGCGGCCGAGGCCGACCGGCCCGCTGTCGCGGTGGTTAGGCACCAGCAGCGCGACGCCGCCGAGCGCCAGCACGCCGAGCGCGGCGACGATCCAGAACGACGCACGCCAGCCGAGCAACTGGCCGACGAACGTGCCGAACGGCACGCCGAGCACGTTCGCCAGCGTGAGCCCCGTGAACATCAGCGCGATCGCGCTTGCGCGCTTGTCGGCCGGCACGAGCGACGCGGCGACCACCGCGCCGATCCCGAAGAACGAGCCGTGCGCGAACGACGTGACGACGCGCGCGACCATCAGCATCGCGTAGCCGGACGCGGTCGCGCACAGCACGTTGCCGACGATGAAGATCGCCATCAGCAGCTGCAGCGCAGCCTTGCGCGGCATGCGGCTCGTCAGCACGGCGAGCAGCGGCGCGCCGGCCGCGACGCCCAGCGCATAGCCGGTGACCAGCAACCCGGCCGACGGCAGCGACACGGCCAGGTCGTGCGCGACCTCGGGCAGGAGCCCCATGATGATGAATTCGGTGGTGCCGATGGCAAACGCGCTGATCGCGAGCGCCAGGAGCGGAATGGGCATGACGTTCTCCGGAAGGCGGCGGATGCGGCGTCAGATCGGTGCCGCACCGCACAAAAGGCGGGATGTGCGCGCATTGTCCCGAATACGCCTATCCTTGATAATTGGCGTGGCATTTGAACCATTTTCAAAAAATTGTGAAAAATCCGATGGACCGACTGGGCGATATCCGGCTGTTCGTCGAGGCGGCTGAACTGGGCAGCCTGTCGGCGGCCGGGCGCAAGCTGAACCTCACGCCGGCCGCCGCGAGCGCGCGCCTCGCGAAGCTGGAAGCGGCGGTCGCCACCCGGCTGTTCGACCGTTCGACCCGGCAGTTGCGGCTCACCGACGAGGGCCGCCTGTACCTGAACGGCTGCCGGCAGGCATTGCAGGCGCTCGACGACGCAAACGCGCTGCTGCAGGCCGGCCGCAACGTCGTCGGCGGCCGGGTGCGGCTGTCGGCGACGTCCGATTTCGGCCGCCGACGGCTGCTCGACTGGCTCGACGAATTCACCGCACGCCACCCGGACGTGACGTTCTCGCTGACGGCGTCCGACTCGACGGTGAACCTGTGGCAGGACGAGATCGACCTCGCGATCCGTTTCGCCGCGCCGCCCGACGGCGCGCTGGTCGCCCGCCGGCTTGCCGCGGACCGGCGCGTGCCGTGCGCGGCACCGTCGTTCGTCGAACGCCACGGCGAGCCGCGTGATCCGCACGATCTGGCCCGCTTTCCATGCAACGTGATCACGGTCGCGTCCGGGCCGATGAACACGTGGCGCTTCACGCGCGGCGACGACACGCAGACCTGCACGGTGCCGCTCGCCACCGCGTTCGAGACCAACGACGGCGGCCTCGCCCGCGAGTGGGCACTGCGCGGTCGCGGCATCGTGCTGAACTCGATCTGGGATGTCGCCGACGACATCCGCGCCGGGCGGCTCAAGGTCCTGCTGCCCGACTGGCGGCACCAGAGCGCGCCGCTGCACGCGATCTATCCGGGCAAGCGCTACATGGCGCCGCGCGTGCGCGTGCTGCTCGACTTCCTCGTCGAACGCTTCGCGCGCGAGGAAGCCGCGCACGACGACCTGCTGAACGCGTGCCGCTGACGACCGCAGCCGCGGCCGGCCTCGCACCATTTCGGGGTAGGAGCGCGGCGGACGGCGTCGCGCGGCTACAACCCGCCGTCCGCCCCGGACAGCGCGTAAAGCTATAATGGAAGGCTTTCCCGACGGCTTTTCACCGCAGTTCACGACAGGCTCGACGCGCGCTGCGCGCCCCGGTCCGCCCTTCGGCCCCGGCCGGCGCCGGCCCGAGCCGCTGCTCCGGCAGCAGCCGTCCCGATTCACCCTTGACGACGCCCCCAGGTCAACCACTGCGAACGGCGAATCCCCATGACCAAGAAAATTTACGTAAAGACCTTCGGCTGCCAGATGAACGAGTACGACTCGGACAAGATGGTGGACGTGCTCCATGCCGCCGAAGGCCTCGAAAAGACCGATACCCCGGAAGACGCGGACATCATCCTGTTCAACACGTGCTCGGTGCGTGAAAAGGCGCAGGAAAAGGTGTTCTCCGATCTCGGCCGCGCGCGCGAGCTGAAGAAAGCGAAGCCGGGCCTGCTGATCGGCGTCGGCGGCTGCGTCGCCAGCCAGGAAGGCGCGTCGATCGTGTCGCGTGCGCCGTACGTCGACCTCGTGTTCGGCCCGCAGACGCTGCACCGCCTGCCGCAGATGATCGACGCGCGCCGCGAGAGCGGTCGCGCACAGGTCGACATCACGTTCCCCGAGATCGAGAAGTTCGACCACCTGCCGCCCGCGCGCGTCGAGGGGCCGAGCGCGTTCGTGTCGATCATGGAAGGCTGCTCGAAGTACTGCAGCTACTGCGTCGTGCCGTACACGCGCGGCGATGAAGTGTCGCGCCCGCTCGACGACGTGCTGACCGAAGTGGCCGGCCTCGCCGACCAGGGCGTGCGCGAAGTCACGCTGCTCGGCCAGAACGTGAACGCCTATCGCGGCGCGCTGACGGCCGGTTCGACCGAGATCGCCGATTTCGCGACGCTGATCGAATATGTCGCCGACATCCCCGGCATCGAGCGGATCCGCTACACGACGTCGCACCCGAAGGAATTCACGCAGCGCCTGATCGACACGTACGCGAAGGTGCCGAAGCTCGTGAGCCACCTGCACCTGCCGGTCCAGCACGGCTCCGACCGGATCCTGATGGCGATGAAGCGCGGCTACTCGGTGCTCGAGTACAAGTCGGTGATCCGCAAGCTGCGCGCGATCCGCCCGGACCTGTCGCTGTCGACCGACATGATCGTCGGCTTCCCCGGCGAAACCGAGGACGATTTCGACAAGATGATGGCGCTCGTGCACGACATGGGCTACGACACCAGCTTCTCGTTCATCTACAGCCCGCGCCCCGGCACGCCGGCCGCGAACCTCGCCGACGACACGCCGCGCGAAGTGAAGCTCAAACGCCTGCAACATCTGCAGGCGACCATCGAGGAAAACGTCGCACGCATCAGCCAGTCGATGGTCGGGAAGGTCGAGCGGATCCTCGTCGAGGGCCCGTCGCGCAAGGACCCGAACGAACTCGCGGGCCGTACCGAGAACAACCGGGTCGTGAATTTCCCGGCGCCGCTCGCATCGCACCCGCGCCTGATCGGCCAGATGATCGACGTGAAGATCAACCATGCGTATCCGCATTCGCTGCGCGGCGAGCTGCTGCTCGTCAGCGACGACGCGAGCGCGGCCACCCACTGACCGATTGACGCTCAACAGGAGCCCGACGCTACTTTGAAGCCGACCCAAGCACTGGAATTCGTCGCGCCGCGCGACGACAACGCGCGCCTCGCCAACCTCTGCGGCCCGCTCGACGAGAACCTGCGGCAGATCGAACAGGCGCTCGACGTCACGCTGTCGCGACGCGGCCACCGGATCGCGATCCGCGGCCGCGGCGCCAAGCTCGCACTCGCCGCGCTCGAGAACTTCTACAACCGCGCGCGCGATGCGCTGTCGGTCGACGACATCCAGCTCGCGCTGGTCGAAGTGCGCCACACGTCCGGCAACGGCCGCCAGGACACGCTCGACGTGCGCTTTCGCGGCGACCCCGACCATCCGTTCGACGACCCCATCGTACAACTCGATGCCAGCGAGCCGGACGAGGAGCCCGCACCGAAGCTCTACACGCGGCGCGCCGACCTGCGCGGCCGCACGCCCGCGCAGCGCGAGTACCTGAAGCAGATCCTGTCGCACGACGTGACGCTCGGCGTCGGGCCAGCCGGCACCGGCAAGACCTACCTCGCGGTCGCATGCGCGGTCGACGCGCTCGAGCGCGACCAAGTCAAGCGAATCGTGCTGACGCGCCCGGCCGTCGAGGCCGGCGAGCGGCTCGGCTTCCTGCCGGGCGATCTCGCGCAGAAGGTCGACCCGTACCTGCGTCCGCTGTACGACGCGCTGTACGACCTGCTCGGCTTCGACAAGACCGCGAAGATGTTCGAGCGCCAGATGATCGAGATCGCACCGCTCGCGTACATGCGCGGCCGCACGCTGAACCACGCGTTCATCATCCTCGACGAGGCGCAGAACACCACGCCCGAGCAGATGAAGATGTTCCTCACGCGGATCGGCTTCGGCTCGAAGGCCGTCGTGACCGGCGACACCAGTCAGGTCGACCTGCCGCGCGGCCACAAGAGCGGCCTCGTCGAAGCGCAGCAGGTGCTCGGCGGCGTGCGCGGCATCGCGCTCACGCGCTTCACGAGCGCGGACGTCGTGCGCCATCCGCTCGTCGCGCGCATCGTCGAGGCTTACGACGACTTTCACGCCCAGCACAAGGACGCATGAACGCCTGAAGCACCGGTGGCGCCCGCGCGCCGTACCGGTCAACGGCCCGGCCCGCCCGACGGCGCGCCGGGCTTTTTTTCGTCCGCGCGCGGCCGGTTCGAATTCGGGTGCGATCGGCCGTTTGGTGTATCCTCAACGCGTCCCAATCGCCTCACCCGTCATGAAATCTTCCCGCTCCCGCAAGTCCGGTCGCGACCAGTCCGCCGCGTCCGATTCCCCCCGTGTTTCGCTGTTCGATGCGAAGGGCAAAGCCCGGACCATCAACGCGCAAGGACTGCGAATCGACTTCCCGGATGGCCGCAGCCTGATGTTCGACCTGTCGGGCAGCTCGGGCGAGGCGGCCGTCGCGATCGTCGCGCAGCACAACGACCCGGCGATGCGCGCGAAGCTCGCGCTGCAGCCGGAGCACTACGACAGCGTGACGCTGCACGTGGGCGCCGAAATCGCGCCGCGCGACGAGGAACTGGAAGCCGACTTGCGCGAGCCGGAACTCGACCTGTCCGTGCAGTACGGCGACGAGATCACCGGCGACGTGCGCAAGGCGCTCCCCAAGCGCAAGCTGATCGCCGAATGGCTCGAGCCGGCGCTGTTCGCCAACGCGCAGCTGACCGTGCGCTTCGTCGGCGACGAAGAAGGCCGCACGCTGAACGCCGGCTACCGCCACAAGGACTACCCGACCAACGTGCTGACCTTCGCGTACGACGCAGCGCCCGACGGCACCGTGATCGGCGACCTCGTGCTGTGCTGCCCGGTGGTCGAGAAGGAAGCGCACGAACAGGGCAAGCCGCTCACGGCCCACTACGCGCACCTGCTGGTGCACGGCGCGCTGCACGCGCAGGGCTACGATCACGAGACGAGCGACGAGGACGCAGCCGAAATGGAAGCGCTCGAAGTCGACATCCTCGCGAAACTGGGTTTCCCGAACCCGTACCAGTAAGCACCGCCTGCACATGCACCACGCCGCGATACTGCCGCCCGCCTACCCGCCGTCGATCGGCGACGGGCGGCTGCTGACGGACGACGAGCTCGCGGCGTCGCTCGCGCACACGATGCGCGACTGGGACGGCCAGCAGGATCTGTGGCTGTTCGGTTATGGCTCGCTGATCTGGAACCCCGGGCTGCCGACCGTCGCCGCCGTGCGCGGCAAGGTGCACGGCTACCATCGCGGGCTCTACCTGTGGTCGCGCGTGAACCGCGGCACGCCCGAACGTCCGGGGCTCGTGCTCGCGCTCGATCGCGGCGGCTCGTGCTCGGGCATCGCCTTCCGGCTCGCGGGCCCGACCGCGCAGCCGCATCTCGAAACCTTGTGGAAACGCGAGATGCCGATGGGCTCGTACCGGCCCGCTTGGCTGCCGTGCTCGCTCGAGACCGGCGAACGCGTGAACGCGCTCGCGTTCGTGATGCGCCGAGACGCGCCGACCTACACCGGCAAGCTGACCGACCCGGTCGTGAAGGAAGTGTTCGGCTGCGCGGCCGGCCGCTACGGGACGACGCTCGACTACGTGAGCCGCACCGTGGACGCGCTGCGCGCGAGCGGCATCCCCGACCGCGCGCTCGAAGGGCTGCTCGCGCGATGCCGGTAACGCCCGGCCGGCACATGGGCGCCACACCGGCCGCCGACGCGGGCCGGGCCGCCCGCGCGTCCGGCCCCGGATCCGCTCCGCTGCAACCGTCATGCCGCTCGCGCTGCCTGCTCGCCGCGCTGCTCGTCGTCGCGAGCGTCACGCTCGCCGGCTGCGGCCTGCTCGGCTGCGGCGGCGCCGCGACCAACGGCGCGGCTGCCGGCGGCTGCTCGGCCGGCATGCGCTTCTGAACCCCGCGCCGGCGCGGCGCGACGAAATGCCGCCGTGCCGCGCTGCCGCCCGACCGGGCGGCCACCGCCGGCGCCCGCATTTTTGCCGCCGCTGCCCCGGCGACCCTTTCTGAGATACGATGGATATGAAGGACGGCGCCGTGCGCGGCATGGCCGTCCTCGAGCGGGGCTCGCGCGGGCCGCCTGAGCCCGGCCGGACGGCCGGTGTGACACGGCTGCGCCATGCCCTTGGTGTATCCTTGCCTACTCCGTGACAGCGCGCTCCGGCATGACCCGGGCGCACCACCATGAACGATTCGTATCCCAGTCGTAAGCTAACCGACAAACCGCAAGAAAAGCGCTCGCTGCTCGAGCGCCTGACCGACTTCATCTCGCCCGAGCCGGAATCCCGGACCGAGCTGCTGGAAATCCTCCAGGACGCCCACGAACGCAACCTGATCGACGCCGATTCGCTGTCGATGATCGAAGGTGTGTTCCAGGTATCCGACCTGTGCGCCCGCGACATCATGGTGCCGCGCGCACAGATGGACGCGATCAACATCGCGGACAAGCCTGAAGACTTCATCCCGTTCGTCCTCGAAAAGGCGCACTCGCGCTACCCGGTGTACGAGGAGAATCGCGACAACGTGATCGGCGTGCTGCTCGCCAAAGACCTGCTGCGCTTCTATGCCGAAGAGGAATTCGACGTGCGCGGGATGCTGCGTCCCGCCGTGTTCATCCCCGAATCGAAGCGCCTGAACGTGCTGCTGCACGACTTCCGCGTGAACCGCAACCACCTCGCGATCGTCGTCGACGAATACGGCGGCGTCGCGGGCCTGATCACGATCGAGGACGTGCTCGAACAGATCGTCGGCGACATCGAGGACGAATACGACTTCGACGAAGAAGCCGGCAACATCATCTCGGGTCCGGACGGCCGCTACCGCGTGCGCGCGCTGACCGAGATCCACCAGTTCAACGAGACGTTCGGCACCGATTTCCCCGACGACGAAGTCGACACGATCGGCGGCCTGATCACGCATCATTTCGGTCGCGTGCCGCATCGCGGCGAGAAGCTGCAGCTCGGCAACCTCGTGTTCGAGATCCAGCGCGGCGATGCGCGCCAGATCCACGTGCTGCTGGTACGCCGCAACCCGCTCGCGAGCCGCCGCGCCGAAACCTCGCACGAGGACTGACCGCCTCGCGCCGGCCGCGTCTTTTTCAACCGCTCGCCCCCTTCTGCGTCACATGGACGATCCAATCCCGTCCCGCCCGGCTGGCGGTCTTCTCGCGCCGGCGCCCAGCCGCGCGCTGCCGCGCTGGCACTACCCGGCCGCGCTGCTCGCCGGCGCGGCCAATACGCTCAGCTTTGCACCGACGCCGCACGGCGGCTGGCTGCAGCTCGTCGTATTCGTCTGGTTTTTCGCGCAACTGACGCGCACGTCGAGCTGGCGCGGCGCCGCGCTCACCGGCGGCGCGTTCGGCTTCGGCAACTTCATGACCGGCATCTGGTGGCTCTACATCAGCATGCACGTGTACGGCGAGATGGCGGCGCCGCTCGCGGGCGGCGCGCTGGTGCTGTTCTCGCTGTACCTGTCGCTGTACCCGGCGTTCTCGGCCGGGTTGTGGTCGTTCTGCGCGGGCCATGCGTGGCATCGTCGCACGCCCGATCCGCGGCCGTTCTCGCCGACCTGGCACGGCGCGTTCGCATTCGCCAGCGCGTGGGCGCTCGGCGAATGGCTGCGTGGCACGGTGTTTACCGGCTTCCCGTGGCTCGCGAGCGGCTATCCGCAGGTCGACGGCCCGTTCGCGGGCTTCGCGCCGGTCGTCGGCGTGTACGGGATCGGCTGGGTGCTCGCGCTGTTCGCCGCGCTGGTCGTGCAGGCGCTCGTCGCCGCGCGCCGCGCGCCCGCGAACGCGAATGAACCAGACGCCAACGGCAACCCGCGCGTGCGGATTGCCGCGCCGGCCGCCATCGCCGTCGCACTGATCGCGGCCGGCCTCGGGCTGTCGCAGGCCACGTGGACCGTGCCCGCGAACGCGCCGCTCACCGTGCGGCTGCTGCAGGGCAACGTGAAGCAGGACATCAAGTTCGAGGAAGCGGGCATCGACGCGGCGATCAAGATGTACCAGCAGATGATCATCGAGAAGCCGGCCGACCTGATCGTCACGCCGGAAACCGCGATCGCGGTGATGATCCAGGAGCTGCCCGAGCCGTTCGCCGTCGCGATCCGCAAGTTCAGCGACACGACGGGCTCGGCCGTGCTGTTCGGCGCGGTCGGCGCGTCGGTGACGCCGGACGGCCATTACGTCGACTACACGAACAGCCTGTACGGCGTGACGCCGCACTCGCGCGACATCTATCACTACGACAAGCACCACCTCGTGCCCTTCGGCGAATTCATCCCGTGGGGCTTCCGGTGGTTCGTCGACCTGATGAAGATGCCGCTCGGCGATTTCGCGCGCGGCGCGCCAGTGCAGAAGCCGTTCTTCGTGCACAACCAGCCGGTGATGGCCGACATCTGCTACGAGGACTTGTTCGGCGAGGAAATCGCCGCAACGATCCGCGACAATCCGCAACCGCCCGGCGTGCTCGTCAATGTGACGAACCTCGCGTGGTTCGGCGACACGATCGCGCTCGACCAGCACCTGCAGATCGCGCGGATGCGCGCGCTCGAAACGGGCCGGCCGATGCTGCGCTCGACCAACACCGGGATGACGGCCGCGATCGACGCGCACGGCCGCGTGCTCGGTCAGCTGAAGCCGTACACGATCGGCTCGCTCGACGTGCGGATCGAAGGCACGAGCGGCTTCACGCCGTACGTGACGAGCGGCAACAACATCGTGCTCGCGGTGTCGCTCGTGCTGCTCGCATTCGGCTTCACGTTCGGGCCCGGCCTGCGCCGCCGCAACGGCGCGAAAGCCGGCGGCGACCAGAACGCCTGACGACGCATCGGCTTGCTGTTCGGCCCGGGTGCCGAACCGCAAGCCGCAGCGTGATTCCGTCCAAACGCCAGCCAACCTTCACGCCGGTCAACGCCCCCGCTTCGCTTCCTCGACCCGCCCGCGCAGATCCCGCGCGAGCGTTTCCATCACCGGTGTCCATGCGCCGAATGCCGGCTGCCGGTACAGCGTGGCGGTCGGATACCACGGGCTGTCCGTGCGTTCGAGCAGCCACGGCCAGTGCGGATTCACGTCGAGCAGCACCCAGGTGCGCGCACCGAGCGCGCCCGACAGGTGCGCGACCGACGTGCACACCGTGATCACCAGATCCAGTGCACCGATGAACGCGGCCGTATCGTCGAAACTCTTCAGCTCCGCCGTGTAGTCGTCGATCGCGAAGCCGGCCGCGCGCGCCGCGGCGACGTCCGCTTCCGCGCCCGGCTGCAGCGAATGGAACGCGACACCGTCGATACCGCGAAACGCACTCGCATAACGCTCGAGCCCGACACGCCGGAACGGGTTGCGCTGGTGCCCCGCGCTGCCCGTCCACACGAGCCCGACCTTCAGCCGGCCGTCGCCCGCGAGCCGCGCGCGCCACGCGTCGCGCGCACGCGGATCGGCGTGCAGGTACGGCACCGATGCGCCGAACGTCGACGCCTGCGTCCCGAGCAGCAGCGGCAGGCCGATCAGCGGCACTTCGTAGTCGAATGGCGGCAGCTCGTCGACGCCGCCGCCCGCGCTGAACGCGTCCGCATGCGCGCCGAGGCTGCGCGCCATCAGCGTGCCGACCTGCGGGAACGTGTTCCACACGAGCCGGCCACCCTCGCGGTGCACGCGCTCGGCAAGCGGTGCGACGTAGCGGCTGAATTGCAGCACGTCGCCGAGCCCCTGCTCGCCCCACACGAGCAGCGTCTTGCCGGCGAGCGGCTCGCCGCGCCAGCGGGGGCCGGGCAGCACCGGCAGGCGGCCGCGCAGTTCGCCGGCACCGTCCCAGCGCGCCTCGTGGCCGCGCCAGCCGTCCGCGTAGTTGCCGCGCACGAGCTGGATGATCGCGAGGTTGAAACGGAACGCCGCGTCGTCGGGCGCCAGCTCGCACGCGCGCGCCGCGTAGCGCTCGGCGTCGTCCCAGCGCTGCGCCTCCTTCATCGTCATCGCGATGTTGTTCTGCGCGAGCGCGTTGTCGGGTGCAATCTCCGCGAGCCGCGCGGCGCACACGAGCGCACGGTCGAGATCCTGCACTGCGAGCCGCGCGACGATCAGGTTGATCCACGCCTGCACGTCGTGCGGATCGGTCTCCACGGCCGCGTCGAGCAGCGCGATTTCCTCGTGGCGATCGCCGCCCGACAGGCGCAGCGCGACCGCGAGGTTGTTGCGCAGCGACGGCCAGCCGGGGTCGAGCGCGAACGCCGCGCGGTACGGCACGACGGCGTCGGCGTGACGGTCGAGCATCTGCAGCGCGTAGCCGTGATTGAAGCCGGCGGCGGCACCCGGGTGAAGGCGTGCCGCGCATTCGGCCAGCGCGAGCGCGTCGGCCTTGCGCTGCCGCGCGACCAGCGTCGAGGTCAGCCGCGCGAGCGCGGTCATGTCGGTCGCGTACAGATGGCCGGCGGCGCTCAGCCACAGATCGTGCGCGGCGCGCTCGCCGCGCGCGTGCGCGTCGACGGCCTGGCCGAGCAGTGCGAGCAACGGCGGCAGCAGCGGAATGAGGAGGTCGTTCGAGTCGTCCATGCGCTCCGGGAATCGGCGATCGGTCGCGCGACAACGGTCGCGCGCACCGCGATACGCGCATCTTAACGCTCGCGGGAACCGCTGCCGCAAGCACATCGCGAACGCCGTCGCGGCGCGGCGCCCGAGACCGCGCCACGCACGTCGGCGCGTCGCACGGATGCGGCGAAAACACCGTCGACGGCCCCTTCGTCCGCGTTCCGGCCGCATCCGGTCGCCGATCCGGTAAAATTGCACGTTTCAGCACACTAACAAGCCGCGCCGCCGCGCGAGCCGACTCTCCGGGCCCTGCCCGGAGCGCCGCCCGCAACGGAGCGCCAGCGCCACGAAGGCTCTTCATGCTTACGTTTCAGCAAATCATCCTGACGCTGCAGTCCTACTGGGACAAGCAGGGTTGCGCCCTGCTCCAGCCCATCGACATGGAAGTCGGCGCGGGTACGTCGCACGTCCACACGTTCCTGCGCGCGGTCGGCCCCGAGCCGTGGCGCGCCGCCTACGTGCAACCGTCGCGCCGCCCGAAGGACGGCCGCTACGGCGAGAACCCGAACCGCCTGCAGCACTACTACCAGTACCAGGTCGTGCTCAAGCCGGCACCGGAAAACATCCTCGACCTGTACCTCGGCTCGCTCGCGGCACTCGGCTTCGACCTGAAGCAGAACGACGTGCGCTTCGTCGAGGACGACTGGGAAAACCCGACGCTCGGCGCGTGGGGCCTCGGCTGGGAAGTGTGGCTGAACGGGATGGAAGTCACGCAGTTCACGTACTTCCAGGAAGTCGGCGGCCTCGAATGCAAGCCGGTGCTCGGCGAGATCACGTACGGTCTCGAGCGCCTCGCGATGTATCTGCAGAAGGTCGAGAACGTGTACGACCTGGTCTGGACCGAGTGGGAAGAGCAAGGCCCGAACGGCCCCGAGCTGCGCCGCCTGTCGTACGGCGACGTCTACCACCAGAACGAGGTCGAGCAGTCGACCTACAACTTCGAGCACGCGAACGTCGACCTGCTGTTCACGTTCTTCAACAGCTACGAATCGGAAGCAAAGAAGATGATCGACGCGCAGCTCGCGCTGCCCGCGTACGAACTCGTGCTGAAGGCCGGTCACACGTTCAACCTGCTCGACGCGCGCGGCGCGATCTCGGTGACGGAACGGGCGGCGTACATCGGCCGCATCCGCGCGCTGTCGCGTCTCGTCGCGCAGGCTTACTACGACTCGCGCGAGAAGCTCGGCTTCCCGATGCTCGGCAACCCGCCGGGCGTGCCGGGCCTCACCACCGACGCCCAGGACGCCGCCCAGCCGGCATGGGCGCCGCCGCTGAAGGTCGAACGCAAGATCGATCAGGACTGACGAGACGAGATTTATTCCAGACATGACGCACAATCATCCCGCCCCCCTGCTCGTCGAACTGCTGACCGAAGAGCTGCCGCCGAAGGCCCTCGCACGCCTCGGCGACGCATTCGCCGAAGGTATCGCACAACGCCTTGCCGCGCGCGACCTCATCGAAGGCGAACTCGTGTTCGAGCGCTACGCCACGCCGCGCCGCCTTGCGGTCGTCGTGCAGAACGTGCGCGCCGTCGCGCCTGAAAAACAGGTCCGCGAAAAGGTCCTGCCCGTGTCGGTCGCACTCGACGCCGAAGGCAAGCCGACCGCCCCGCTCGCGAAGAAGCTCGCGGCGCTCGGCCACCCGACCCTGACGATCGCCGATCTCGAACGCGCGCAGGACGGCAAGGCCGAAGCGTTCTTCGTCAACTATTCGGCGGCCGGCGCAACGCTCGCCGACGGGCTGCAGGCCGCGCTCGACGAAGCGCTCGCGAAGCTGCCGATTCCGAAGTTCATGACCTACCAGCGCCCGGACGGCTCCGACGTGAAGTTCGTGCGTCCGGTGCACCGCCTGACGGTGCTGCACGACGATCGCGTCGTGCCGGTCACCGCGTTCGGCATCGATGCCGGCGACACCACGCTCGGCCACCGCTTCCTGTCCGACGGCCTCGTCGCGATCCAGCATGCGCACGCGTACGCCGACACGCTGCGCGACAAGGGCCGCGTGATCGCGCACTTCGCCGATCGCCGCGAAACGATCCGCACGCAGCTGAACGAGCACGCGAACGGCGACACCGTCGTGATGCCCGAATCGCTGCTCGACGAAGTGACGTCGCTGGTCGAATGGCCGGTCGTCTACCCGTGCCGCTTCGAGGACGAATTCCTGCAGGTGCCGCAGGAATGCCTGATCCTCACGATGCAGACGAACCAGAAGTATTTCGCGCTGACCGATGTCAGCGGCAAGCTGCGCTCGCGCTTCCTGATCGTGTCGAACATCGAGACGAAGACGCCGGGCGAGATCATCGAAGGCAACGAGCGCGTCGTGCGCCCGCGCCTCGCCGACGCGAAGTTCTTCTTCGAGCAGGACAAGAAGAAGCCGCTCGCCGAGCGCGTGCCGCTGCTCGCGAACGTCGTCTATCACAACAAGCTCGGCTCGGCGCTCGCACGCGTCGAGCGTCTCGAAGCGCTGGCCGGTGAAATCGCCCCGGTGATCGGCGCCGATGCCGCGCACGCGAAGCGCGCCGCGCGCCTCGCGAAGGCCGACCTGCTGACCGACATGGTCGGCGAGTTCCCGGAGCTGCAGGGCACGATGGGCACGTACTACGCGCGTCACGACGGCGAACCCGACGACGTCGCGCTGGCCTGCGCCGAGCACTACCAGCCGCGCTTCTCCGGCGACGCACTGCCGACCACGCCGGTGTCGACCGCCGTCGCGCTCGCCGACAAGCTCGAGACGATCGTCGGCATCTGGGGCATCGGCCTCGCGCCGACCGGCGAGAAAGATCCGTTCGCACTGCGCCGTCACGCGCTCGGCGTGCTGCGTCTGCTGCTCGAGAAGCAGTTGCCGCTCGATCTCGTGTCGCTGCTGCGCACGGCCCACGCGCGCTTCGAAGGCGTGCCGGGCGTCGCCGAATCGACCGATGCGATCTTCGCGTTCTTCATGGATCGCCTGCGCGGCCTGCTGCGCGAACGCGGCTATACGGCCGGTGAAGTCGACGCGGTGCTGAGCCTGAACCCGACGCGCGTCGACGATCTCGTCGCACGTCTGGACGCCGTGCGCGAGTTCACGCGCCTCGCGGAAGCCGAAGCGCTCGCGGCCGCGAACAAGCGGATCTCGAACATCCTGAAGAAGTCCGAAGGCGGCGCGAACGGCACGGTACAGCCGACGCTGCTCGTCGAGGCGGCCGAAAAGGCGCTGCACGAACAGCTCACGGCCGTGACGCCGCACGTGCAGTCGCAGCTCGAAGCACGTGCGTACACGGGCGCGCTGTCCGCGCTCGCCGCGCTGCGCGCGCCGGTCGACACGTTCTTCAACGACGTGATGGTCAATGCCGAGGATCCCGCGCTGCGCGCGAACCGTCTCGCGCTGCTGTTCGCGCTGCATCAGCAGATGAACTGCGTCGCCGACATCTCGAAGCTCGCCGCATAAAGGCCGAACGATGCCGACCAGCCCCAACCGCAAGCTCGTCGTCCTCGACCGGGACGGCGTGATCAACGTCGATTCGGATGCGTTCATCAAGACGCCCGACGAGTGGATCGCGCTGCCCGGCAGCCTCGAGGCGATCGCACGGCTCAACCACGCAGGTTATCGCGTGGTCGTCGCGACCAACCAGTCCGGCATCAGTCGCGGGCTGTTCGACATGGCCACGCTCAACGAGATGCACCTGAAGATGCATCGCGCGGCGGCGGCGGTCGGCGCGCGCATCGACGCGGTGTTCTTCTGCCCGCACACGGCCGAGGATCGCTGCGACTGCCGCAAGCCGAAACCCGGCATGATGCAGATGATCGCCGAGCGCTTCGAGATCGATCCCGATCACACGCCGGTCGTCGGTGATTCGCTGCGCGACCTGCAGGCTGGCGTCGCGGTCGGCTTCCAGCCGCACCTCGTGCTGACCGGCAAAGGCAAGAAGACGCTCGCCGCGGGCAACCTGCCCGACGGCACGAAGGTCCACGACGACCTGCGCGCGTTCGCCCTGGATTTCCTTTCACACGAACACGAGTGATGCGGGCGCCGCGCGCATCCTCCTTACTGTCAGACCCACGCCGATGCGCTTCATCCGCTCCCTGCTGCTGCTGATCTACTTCATCGTGTACACGGTGCCGTACGCCACCGCGTGCTTCATCGCGTTTCCGTTCATGCGTCCCGACGCGCGCTACTGGATGGCGGCCGGCTGGTGCAAGTCGACGCTGTGGGTCGTGCGCTGGCTGAACGGCATCCACTACCGGATCGAAGGGTTCGAAAACCTGCCCGACGGCCCGGCCGTGCTGCTGTCGAAGCACCAGTCCGCGTGGGAAACGCTCGCGTTTCCGGCGCTGATGCCCAAGCCGCTCTGCTACGTGTTCAAGCGCGAGCTGCTGTACGTGCCGTTCTTCGGCTGGGCGCTCGGGCTGCTGCACATGGTCAACATCAACCGCAAGGAAGGCAAGAACGCGTTCGTGTCGGTGATCCGCCAGGGCAAGAAGCGCCTGTCGGAAGGCGCATGGATGATCATGTTCCCGGAAGGCACCCGCACGCCGGTCGGCAAGCAAGGCAAGTACAAGACGGGCGGCGCGCGCTTCGCGATCGAAACCGGTGCGCCGGTCGTGCCGATCGCGCACAATGCAGGTCGTGTGTGGCCGCGCAATTCGTTCACGAAATTCCCGGGCGTGGTCACCGTGTCGATCGGCAAGCCGATTCCGGTCGAAGGCAAAACGCCCGACGTATTGAACTCGCAGGTCGAAGCATGGATCGAAGCGGAAATGCGCCGCATCGACCCGGATGCCTATCGCGAGCCGGGTAATGCGGGTACGCGCGATGCCGCGCGCATCTGAATCCCCCGGATTGCCGCCGTTGCGTACGACGAAACGAAGCGAATTGATGAAAAAGCGTCCGCGGCCACGGCCTGCCGTCGTGGCCCTCGATCATCGCCAGATGGATCTGCCACTCTTCGACGGGCCGGCTGCCGCACCGTCGGCACCCGCCGCACCGCCCACGCAGCCCGAAGCCACGCCGGCGGCGGCTGCGCCCACCGCCCCGCTCGACCCGGGCCGCGCCCCCGATCGCTCCCGCGTCCGCACGTTCGCGCTCGACAGTCGCGTGCTCGAATACCGGCTGAAGCGCTCGGCACGCCGCACGATCGGCTTCACGATCGACGGCAGCGGGTTGTCGATCACCGCGCCGCGCTGGGTCACGCTCGCCGACATCGAGGCGGCGATCGCAGAGAAGCAGCGCTGGATCTTCGCGAAGCTCGCGGAATGGAAGACCCGCACCGAGCAGCGCGCACTGCCGCAGATCGACTGGCGCGACGGCGCGCAACTCCCGTATCTCGGCAAGACGGTGACGATCGCGCTCGGCGCGGGCGCCCTCGCGTTCGACGCCGACGCACTGCGGCTGTCACTGCCGCTGCCCGTGCAGGCGGACATGCAGCAGATCAAGGATCGCGTGCAGGGCTGGCTGCAGAACGAAGCGAAGCGGATCTTCGGTGAACGCCTCGTCGTCTATGCGGAAAAGCTCGGCGTCACGTATTCGATGGTCGCGCTGTCATCGGCCGCGACGCGCTGGGGCAGCTGCTCGAGCGACGGCAAGATCCGGCTGAACTGGCGGTTGATCCATTTCCCGATGTCGATCATCGACTACGTCGTCGCGCACGAACTGTCGCACCTGCGCGAAATGAACCACAGCCCGGCCTTCTGGCAGACCGTCGAATCGATCTTCCCGGAATTCCGCGAAGCACGGCACACGCTCAAGCATCATCCGCCCGAGTTGCTGCCGTCGCTGTAACGTCGTCGGTCGCGACGTAAACGCCAAACGGGCGATGCGAAGAATGCCGCATCGCCCGTTTTCGTTGCCCGCGACGCGCAACGCGCCGCGAACCGCTCATCCAGCGCTCAGTGCGCCTTCTTCTGGATGAACTCGATCTTGTAGCCGTCCGGATCCTCGACGAACGCGATCACGGTCGTGCCGTGCTTCATCGGGCCCGCTTCGCGCGTGACCTTGCCGCCTTGCGCCTTGATCTTGTCGCAAGCCGCGTACGCGTCTTCGACTTCCACCGCCAGGTGGCCGAAACCGTTGCCGAGATCGTAGGACGGCGTATCCCAGTTGTGGGTCAGCTCGATCACGGTGCCCGTGCTTTCCGCTTCATAGCCGACGAACGCAAGCGTGAACTTGCCGTCCGGATAATCCTCGCGGCGCAGCAGCTTCATGCCGAGCAATTCGGTGTAGAACTTGATCGAGCGGTCGAGATCGCCGACTCGCAGCATCGTATGCAGCAAACGCATGTGTTGTACTCCTGTGGGGCCTTGCCAGAACCAGAAATTCTACCGGAGTCGTGTGAATCTCGCCGCGCACGCCCCATACGCCACCGGCCGATAGCGCGCATCGGTGCGCGGCACCGCCGCCCGCACGCTCGTGGAAACCATCAGGCGCGACGCGCGCCGCCGTCGCGGCCGATCGGGTAACATCGTCCCACCTCGCACCAAAAGCGGGCATGCCGCCCGCCGCGGAAACGCGACTCACCCCCTTCATTCAGCCACCCTGCCTCCCGTGCGAAACCGCCGATTCGAGCGCGCCGTCCGCGCCGTCCACCTGCTGCAGCTGTCTTCCCGCCATTGCGCCGAGGCCCGCCGATGAGCGCGCTCGCCGCTTCGCCCGTGCGCCGCGCGCTCGACACGCGCGCCGTCGGCGTCATGCTGCTGCTCTGCGCGATCTGGGGCTTCCAGCAGGTCGCGATCAAGAGCACGAATGCCGCCATCCCGCCGATGTTCCAGGCCGGGCTGCGCTCGGTGATCGCCGCGCTGCTGCTGTGGGGCTGGGCCCGCTCGCGCGGCACGCCGCTGTTTCGCGCGGACGGCACGCTCGGCGCGGGGATCGCGGCCGGCGCACTGTTCGCCGGCGAGTTCATCTGCGTGTTCTTCGGGCTGACGCTGACGAGCGCATCGCACATGGCGATCTTCCTGTACACGGCGCCCTGCTTCACCGCGCTCGGCCTGCACCTGTTCGCACCGGGCGAGCGATTGCAGCGCATGCAGTGGGCGGGCGTCGCCCTCGCGTTCGCCGGCATCGCGCTCGCGTTCGCGGACGGCTTCCTGAAGCCGAGCGCGCCCGGCGCGTCGGTGCTGACGGGGCTCGCCGGCGACGCGCTCGGGATCCTCGGCGGCGCGATGTGGGCCGCGACGACGGTCGTCGTGCGCTCGACGTCGCTCGCGCGCGCAAGCGCGAGCAAGACGCTGTTCTACCAGCTCGCGGTGTCGGCCGTCGTGCTGGTCGGGCTCGCGGCCGTGCTCGGCGAGACGTCGTTCGCACGCGCCACGCCGCTTGCGCTCGCGAGCCTCGCGTACCAGTCGGTGATCGTCGCGTTCGTCAGCTATCTGTCGTGGTTCTGGCTGCTCACGCGCTACAGCGCATCACGGCTGTCCGTGTTCACGTTCCTGTCGCCGCTGTTCGGCGTCGCGTTCGGCGTGCTGCTGCTCGGCGAGTCGGTCGGCTGGCGCTTCATGTCCGCGGCCGCGCTGGTGCTGACCGGCATCGCGCTCGTCAACGCGCCGCCGCGCCGGCGCGCGTGACGCGCCCGGCCTGCCGCGACGTCCGGGCAATAAAAAAGGCAGCCCCATGGGGCTGCCTCGTGAACATCGACGTGGCGCGCGCCGCGCGCTGCAATCAGTCGGCCGCCTTGCGCACTGCCGCAAGCGCCTGCGCGACGCCGACGTATTCGGCCACGCTGACATCCTCCGCGCGTCGCGCGAGATCGAAACCGAGCGCATCGAAATCGATCGTCTCGCGATAGTCGCCGAGCGTATTGCGCAGCATCTTGCGGCGCTGCGAGAACGCGGCCGTGACGACTTCGCCGAGCAGCACGGGATCGACGTCCGGCAGTTCGTGCGGCTCGTACGGAATCATCCGGACGATCGCCGAATCGACCTTCGGCGGCGGCTGGAACGATTCCGGCGGCACGTCGAGCATCTTCTCCATCACGTAACGGTACTGCAGCATCACCGACAGCCGCGAGAACGCCTTCGTGCCCGGCTCTGCAACCATCCGTTCGACGACTTCGTTCTGCAGCATGAAATGCTGGTCGATGACCGCGTCCGCGAACGTCATCAGGTGAAACAGCAGCGGGCTCGAAATGTTGTACGGCAGGTTGCCGACGATACGCAGCGACGGCGTGTCGCCGGGCGCCGCGAGCGAGCGGAAATCGAAGGCGAGCGCGTCGCCCGCGTGCAGTTCCAGCAGCGCGCCGAAGCGCTGCTGCAGGCGGCCGATCAGGTCGCGGTCGAGTTCGACCGCGTGCAGCGGCGACTCGGGCGTCGCGAGACGCTCGATCAGCGGCCCGGTCAGCGCGCCGAGCCCGGGGCCGATCTCGACCATCCGCTGGCCGCGCGCGGGGCCGATCGTCGAGACGATCGAGTCGATCACGCCGTGATCGACGAGGAAGTTCTGCCCGAAGCGCTTGCGCGCGAAGTGGCCTTGGTGCTGTCTGCTGTTCGACATCGACTGAGAAAAACGAAAAATACGACGAATAAAGTCAGGCCGCGAAGGCCTGCGTGCGTCAGGACGCGCGGCGATGGCGCGCCATCGTGACGGCCGTGTCGAGCGCGGCGACCATGCTGCCGGGATCCGCACGGCCCGTGCCGGCCAGATCCAGCGCGGTGCCGTGATCGACCGACGTGCGGATGATCGGCAGCCCGAGCGTGACGTTGATGCCCTCGCCGAACGTCGCGTACTTCAGCACGGGCAAGCCCTGATCGTGGAACATCGCGAGCACGCAATCGGCATCCGCGAGGTAGCGCGGCTGGAACAGCGTGTCGGCGGGATACGGACCGCGCGCGTCGATGCCCTGCGCGTTCGCGCGCGCGAGCGCCGGCGAGATCACGTCGATCTCCTCGCGCCCGAGATAGCCGTTCTCGCCCGCGTGCGGGTTCAGCCCCGTCACGAGGATGCGCGGCGCGGCGAGACCGAAGTCGCGCCGCAGATCGTGATCGATGATCGCGAGCGTCTCGACGAGACCGTCGATCGTCAGCGCGGCCGATACGTCCTTCAGCGGCAGGTGGGTCGTCGCGAGCGCGACGCGCAGCGGCCGCTCGCCGGTGCCCGCCAGCATCATCACGACGCGCGGCGTGTGGGTGCGCTCCGCCAGATATTCGGTGTGGCCGGTAAACGGCACGCCGGCATCGTTGATCGTGCTCTTCTGCAGCGGCGCGGTAACGATCGCGTCGTACCGCCCCGCCACCGCCCCGTCGATCGCCGCGTCGAGCAGCCCGAGCACGTAGCGGCCGTTGGCCGCGTCGAGCGTGCCCGCCTGCGTGGGCGCGGCGAGCGCGTGATGCTCGACCGACACCTGACCGCCGGCGAGCACCGCCCGGTCGGCGCCGACGGCCGCCGCGCGCGCATCGAGCAGCGCGGCGTCGCCGAGCACGGTGAAACGGGCATCCGGCCAGCGCCGCGCGGCGTCCTGCAATGCCTGCACGGTCAGCTCCGGACCGACACCCGCGGGCTCACCGGTCGTGATCGCGATCTGCAGCGCGGGTGTCGTCATCTGGCGCTCGCTCAGTTCGTCGGGCCCATGCCGCTGATCTTGTACTGAACGTACGACGAATCGCGCAGCTCGCGCAGCCAGTCGGCATACGCCTGCTCGGCCTTGCGCTGGCCGATCGCCTGGCGTGCGATATCCATCTGCTGCTGCACGGAGCCTTCCGCATCGCGGCGGTCGATCACCTGGATCAGGTGATAGCCGTACTCGGTCCGCACCGGCTGGCTGATCTGGCCGTCCTGCAGGTTGTTCATCGCGCGCTCGAATTCAGGCACGGTCTCGCCCGGGCTGATCCAGCCGAGGTCGCCGCCTTGCGACGCCGACCCGTCCTGCGAGTAGGTGCGTGCGAACTTCTCGAAATCGCCGCCTGCCTCGATCTGCTTGCGGATGTCGAGCAGTTGCTGGCGCGCCTGGCCTTCCGACTTGCCTTCGCCCACGCGCAGCAGGATGTGGCGCACGTGCGTCTGCACGATCTTCGGTGCCGCGGCCGAGGTGCCCTGGCTCTCGCGACGATCGACCAGACGCACGATCTCGAAGCCGTCCGGCACGCGGATCAGCGTCGGGTTGACCTGGCCCGGGCGCAGCTTGGATGCGGCTGCAACGACGTCCGGCGGCAGTGCGCCCGGCGCCTTGAAGCCGAGGTCGCCGCCCTTCTTCGCGTCGTTCGCTTCCGAATTGTTCTTCGCGAGCCTCTCGAAATTGGCGCCCGACGTCGCCTGCTGCAGCAACGCCTCAGCCTTCTTCTGCGCGGCTTCGATCTCCGGCTGCGGCGCGTTGGTCGGCGCCTTGATGAAGATGTGCTCGAAGCGCAGATCCTGCTGCTGCGATGCGCTCGGCCCGCGCTGGCTCGCGATGTAGTTCGCGACTTCGGCGTCCGACACGGTGATCTTGCCGTCGACTTCGCGCTCGCGCAGCTTCGACAGCATCAGTTCGGTACGGGCATCGTTCGTGAAGATGCTCCAGGGCACGCCTTGCCCGACGATGCGCGCACGATACTGGTCGAGCGTCATCCCGTTCGCCTGCGCGAGGCGCTGCAGCGTGGACTGCACGGTGGCGTCGTCGACGCGGATCCCGTCGTCCTTCGCCTTCTGCACCTGGATGCGCTCGAGCACCATCTGGTTCAGCACCTGCGCGCGCAGCTGGTCGGCGGGCGGCACGGGCGCGTTCTGCTGCTGCAGCCGGCGCGAGATCAGGCCGACGCGCTGGTCGAGTTCGCGGCTCGTGATCACGTCGTTGTTGACGACCGCGACGACTTCGTCGGCGAGCTGCGCACCTTGCGAACCGAGCGCCTGCGCCGCGGCCGGCGCCGCGGCGAGCAGCGCGGCGGACGCGGCGAGGCTGGACACGACTGCCGCGAAACGAAGGGTTTTCTTCATTGCCACTGAAACTCCATTGAAATCGTGCTGACCGGTGCAGACAAGCCGGCGTTACTCGTAGTTGCTGAAGCGGGACATCGGCGGCGGTGCGGACGGCAGCGGCGTGTAGCCCGGTACCCCGGCGCGGAATGCCGAGACGAGGCCGTTGTCGACCGTCGACAGGCCCTTGAGCGTCAGCTGCATCATGAAACGCGTCGACGAGTTCTGCTGCCCCGACGTATTCACGCCGTTCGCAAACCGCTGGACCCCGACCCCGAGCGCCCAGCAATCCGCGTCGTATTGTAAGCCGAGCAGCCCGTCGACCACGCGATCTCCGGCCAGGTCGTAGTTGAAACGGCCGATCGCGTACAGCCGGCGCGTGAGCGGCCACTGCGCGGACACCAGGAACTGGTTGATCGGCTGGCCGTCAAGCGTCGTGTTCGCACGCGTGTAGCGATAGCCGACGTTGATCACACGGCGCTCGCCCGGGCTGTAGCCGAAACCGACGCTCGATTTCACGAGCTGGTTGTTGTTCTGGTTGTACTGGAACGCCGTCTCGGACATGAAGCCCGAACCGAGCTTCAGCGCGGCGCCGACGATCAGGTCCGAGTGGCGCGCCTGCGCCGCGGTCTGGCCCGAGTTCAGCGTGACGCGCTGGTCGGCGAAGTAGTACTGCTGCGCGATCACGAAGCGCGCGCGTTCGTCGCCGGTGCGCGGATCAATGAAGCGCGACGTCAGGCCCGCCGTGATCCGGTTCGCGTCCGCGATCCGGTCGTTACCGACGAACGTGTTCGGCTGGTAGATCTCCGCGAGCCCGAAGTCCGATTCCGCGGTGTCGAACAGCGGCGCGTTCGACTGGTCGCGATACGGCGTGTACACGTAGTACAGGCGCGGCTCGAGGGTCTGGATGAAGTCCTGGCCGAACAGGCGCACCGAGCGGTCGAAGATCAGGCCCGAGTCGAAGCTCACGGTCGGGATCGACTCGGTGAAGCGCTTCGGGCTGTTCGGCGTGCTCGACGACAGGTAGTTGAGGTCGTACGACGCGAAGTGGTACTGGACCTTCGGCACGACGAAGTAGCCGGGGCCGTACACGCCGTACGAGAGGTACGGGTTGAAGACGACGCGGTCGCCTTCGGTCGAGTCGGCGGTCGTGATGCGGAACCGCGAATAGTCGGCTTCCGCGCCGTAGTCGAAGCCGCCGACGTTGTACTTCGTGTACTTCACGTTCAACTGCGGCTCGCGGCTGTACGGCGCGATCGACGGCGGCAGCGTCTGCCAGTGCTGGTAGCGCGCGAGCACCGACCACGGGCCCTTGTTGTACGTGAGGCCGGCTTCCTGCTGGTACAGCGTCTGCGTCCCGTTGATGAACTGGTTCATCGACCCAAGGTCTTCGGGATACGTGTTGTCCGAGACCTTGTTGAAGTAGACGTAGCCGCCGAAACCGCCGCCGAAGTTCTGCTGGTGCTGCCAGTAGATCGCGTAGCGGTCGCGGTGCGCGAGCCGGTCATCCGGCAGGTAATTCGCCGTAAACGTGCCGGAATACGTCGGCGACAGATAGCGGAACGTCGCCTCGGTCTGCACGCCGCGCCGCGAGATGATGCGCGGCGTGAGCGTCAGGTCGCGGTTCGGCGCGATGTTGAAGTAGTACGGCAGCGTCAGCTCGAACCCGTTGTTCGAGTTCATCGAGAACGTCGGCGGCAGCAGGCCGCTGCGCCGATCGCCCGACAACGGGAACGTCATCCACGGGCTCGCGAAGATCGGCACGCCCTGGAAGAACAGCACGCTGTTGCGCACGGTGCCTTCGTCGGCGCCCGTATCGAAGTCGAAACGGCTGCCCTTGATGTACCACGCGGGGTTCGTCGAGCACTGGCACGCCGTGTAGGTGCCATTCACGAACACCGAACGCTCGCTGTCGAGCAGGTCGACGCGCTCCGCGCTACCCGATCCGCCCGTCATGTTGAAGTGGTACTTCGGCGCCGTCATGAAGCCCTGGTTCGCCTCGATCTTCAGATGCGCCTCGGGGCCCACGAACGATGTGCCGCTGTTGATCACCCGGACCTGGCCGTATGCATCGGCCATGTCGGTATCCTGATCGTAGTGGATCGCATCGGCCTTCACGACCGCATCGCCGCGCCGCAGCTCGGCGGAGCCCTTCGCGGCCAGGTCCTGCTCGGCCGTGCCGCTCGTATGGTCGGCGATCACGAAGGCGGCCGGCTTCGTGCCGTCCTTCAGCGGATGATCCTCGAGCTGGGGTGCGAGACGCAGATCCCACGGCGAATCGAGCGGCTGCGGCTGCGCGGCCGCACCCGACAGCTGCGCGTACGACACGGCCGGCACGAGGCCGGGCACGGCCAGGAGCGCGAGCGCGAGCCGCCGTTTGCGCGGCGCCCCGTCACCGGGGAAAACATTCGGGAATAGCGGTTTGGGCGGCATCTATCGTTTGGCGAATCGCCCCTTGTCAACCGTACCTGCCTGGCACATTCGCGCACGGCCGGCCGCACCGTCGAACCGCGACTGCGGCTGAGCGCAAACGGGGGAGGCGATCGGGCGAACGGCGCGACAGGCGGCGGACCTGCACGGCAGAAGCTGACGCGGGGCGCGTCAAAAAAGTCGTGGGGTATTATATGGCAAGACGTTCCCCCCTCCTCCGAGTTTCATGACGCCCCCATCCGCCGCATCCCAGCCCGACGCCCGCCTCGAAGCACTGACCGCGTGGTTGCGCCCGCTCGCCGAGCGCTACGCCCTTGACCTGTCGACGCTCGCGCCCGCCTCGTCGGACGCCAGTTTCCGCCGCTATTTCCGTGTCGCGTCGGCCGCGAGCCCCGGCGGCGCGCTGATCGCCGTCGATGCGCCGCCGCCCGAGAAGTGCCGCGAGTTCGTCCAGGTCGCGCAGTTGCTGGCCGCGGCCGGCGACCACGTGCCGGACGTGCTGGCGCACGATTTCGATGCCGGCTTCATGCTCGTGACCGATCTCGGCCGCACGTCGTACATCTCGGTGCTCGATCCGGCCGACCCGGTCGCCGCCCGTCCGCTGATGCGCGACGCGCTCGACGCGCTGATCCGCTTCCAGCTGAGCTCCAAGCCCGACGTGCTGCCGCCGTTCGACGAAGCGTTCCTGCGCCGCGAGATGGAGCTGCTGCCCGAGTGGTACGTGGGCCGGCACCTCGGCAAGCCCGTGACCGACGCGATGCGCGGCACGCTCGACCGCACCTTCGCGCTGCTGGTCGCGAGCGCCCATGCGCAGCCGCAGGGCTTCATGCTGCGCGACTTCATGCCGCGCAACCTGATGGTCTGCGAGCCGAACCCGGGCGTGCTCGACTTCCAGGACGCCGTGTACGGACCGCTGACGTACGACGTCGTGTCGCTGCTGCGCGACGCGTTCATCAGTTGGGACGAGGAGTTCGAGCTCGACTGCTTCGCGTACTACTGGGAGAAGGCAAAGAAGGCCGGCCTGCCGGTCGACCCCGATTTCGGCGAGTTCTACCGCCAACTCGAATGGATGGGGCTGCAGCGCCACATCAAGATCCTCGGCCTGTTCGCGCGCATCAACTACCGCGACGGCAAGCCGCACTACCTGAGCGACCTGCCGCGCTTCCTGACCTATGCGCGCAAGGTCGCACTGCGCTACCGCCCGCTCGTGCCGTTCGCGAAGCTGCTTGACGAGCTCGAGGACAAGACGGCGCCCGACGTCGGCTATACGTTCTGACCGCCCTCTACCGTCCTGATATCCGGCCGAACATGAGCACTCCCCTGAACACGGCGATGATCTTCGCC
This sequence comes from Burkholderia sp. JKS000303, assembly GCF_002563755.1. Taxonomy (NCBI): domain Bacteria; kingdom Pseudomonadati; phylum Pseudomonadota; class Betaproteobacteria; order Burkholderiales; family Burkholderiaceae; genus Burkholderia; species Burkholderia sp. JKS000303. The sequence goes on along the minus strand of NZ_PDBZ01000001.1, from coordinate 2,092,149 downwards.
GCCGGGCGCGGCGAACGGATGCGCCCGCTCACCGACACCCGCCCGAAGCCGCTGCTCGAAGCAGGCGGCAAGCCGCTGATCGTCTGGCAGATCGAAGCGCTCGCACGCGCGGGCATCGAGACGATCGTGATCAACCACGCCTGGCTCGGCGACCAGCTCGAAGCCACGCTCGGCGACGGTTCGCGCTGGGGCGTGCGGCTCGCGTATTCGGCCGAAGGCGACGCGCTGGAAACCGCGGGCGGCATCGCGCAGGCGCTGCCGCTGCTCGAACGCGACGGCCGGCCGACGGTGTTCGCGGCGGTTGCCGGTGACGTGTACTGCGCATTCGACTACCGGACGCTCGCCGCGCGCGCCGCGCAGATGGCCGCGCTCGATGCGCCCGCGATGCATCTCGTGATGGTGCCGAACCCGCCGTTCCATCCGGCCGGCGATTTCGTGCTCCGCGACGACGGCCGGCTGTCCCTCGCCGGCGCGCCGCGCGTGACGTTCGGCAGCATCGGCGTGTACGACACGCGGATGTTCCGCGACATCGTGCCCGGCACGCATCGCGCGCTGTCGCCTTACTTCAAGGCGACGATCGAGGCCGGCCACGCGACCGGCGAATTGTATGAAGGTATCTGGGAGAACGTCGGTACGCCCGCGCAGCTCGGCGAGCTCGACGCGCGGCTGCGCGCCGCCGCGGGCTGATCGTTTCGCGGTCGAGCGCCGGTTCGTCGCGCCCCCGCGCCCCCGCGCTCACGCGGCCTCGGCCGCTTCCCCGCCCGCCGCCGCGCGCTGCTGCTGCAGCGCCCACATCTGCGCGTACAGCCCGTCGGCGCGCACGAGTTCGTCGTGCGTGCCGCGCTCGACGATCCGTCCGTGGTCCATCACGAGAATCTGCTGCGCATGCACGACCGTCGACAGCCGGTGCGCGATCACGAGCGTCGTGCGATGCCGCGCGATCTGGTCGAGCTCGTGCTGGATCGCGCGCTCCGAGCGCGAGTCGAGCGCCGACGTCGCCTCGTCGAACAGCAGTACCGGCGGATCCTTCAGCAGCGTGCGCGCAATCGCGACGCGCTGCTTCTCGCCGCCCGACAGCTTCAGCCCGCGCTCGCCGACCGGCGTGTCATAGCCCTTCGGCAAGCTTTCGATGAAGTCGTGGATGTGCGCGGCGCGGGCGGCCGCGATCACTTCGTCGCGGCTCGCGGTCGGCCGGCCGTACGCGATGTTGTAGTAGATCGAGTCGTTGAACAGCACGGTGTCCTGCGGCACGATCCCGATCGACGCGCGCAGCGAGTCCTGCGTGACGTCGCGAATGTCCTGGCCGTCGATCCGGATCGCGCCGCCCGCCTGGCGGTCGAGATCGTAGAAGCGGAACAGCAGCCGCGACAGCGTCGACTTGCCGGAGCCGCTGTGGCCGACCACCGCGGTCGTCGTGCCCGCATCGATCGTGAAGGTGACGTCGTGCAGGATCTGCCGCGACGCTTCATACGAGAAGTTCACGTGCTCGAAGCGCACTTGCGCGCCGGCCACCGCGAGCGACCGCGCGTCGGGCGCGTCCGCGACTTCCTTCGCGGACGACAGCAGCCCGAACATCCGGTCCATGTCGGTGAGGCTCTGCTTCAGTTCGCGATAGACGACGCCGAGAAAATTCAGCGGAATGTACAGCTGCAGCATGAACGTGTTGATCAGCACGAGATCGCCCAGCGTCAGCTTGCCCGCCAGCACGCCCTGCGTCGCCCGCCACAGGATGAACACGAGCCCCGTGCCGATGATCGCCTGCTGACCGAAGTTCAGCACCGACAGCGAGTTCTGCGAGCGGATCGCGGCCTTGCGGTAGCGCTTCAGGTTCTCGTCGTAGCGCTGCGCTTCCCACTCCTCGTTGCCGAAGTACTTCACCGTCTCGTAGTTGATCAGCGAATCGATCGCGCGCGAGTTCGCACGCGAATCGAGCTCGTTCATCGTGCGGCGAAAGTGCGTGCGCCAGTTCGTGACCTTCACGGTAAACACGATGTACGTGACGAGCGCCGCGAACGTCACGTACGCGTAGTACGCCTCGTACTTGACCACGAAGAAGCCGAGCACGAGCCCGACTTCGACGAGCGTCGGCAGGATGCTGTACAGCGAATAGGAGATCAGTTGCTGGATCCCGCGCGTGCCGCGCTCGATGTCGCGCGACATGCCGCCCGTCTGGCGCTCGAGGTGAAAGCGCAGCGACAAACCGTGCAGATGGCGGAACACCTGCAGCGCGAGCTGGCGCACCGCGCTCTCGGTGACCTTCGAGAACAGGATTTCACGCAGCTCGGTGAACAGCGACGTCGACAGCCGCACGAACGCATACGCGACGACGAGCAGGCCCACGCCGCCCGCGAGCACGATGCCGGCCGAGTGCTCCGCGCGGCCGAGCGCGGTGAGCTGCTGCACGGCGGACAGATGATCGACGATGCGCTTCATCACGACGGGCACGCCGAGGTTCGCGACCTTCGCGCCGATCAGGCAGCCGAGCGCGAGCGCGACACGCAGTTTGTAGGTGGCGAGGTACGGCAGCAACGACCGGATGGTCTGCCAGTCGTTGCGAGGCCCGGTCGGAGCCGGCGCGGGCTCGCCGGAAGCAGGAAATCGGCGCATGGGGGAAGGATCGGCGGTATGTCGGGCGCGTGCGGCAGCGGCCGACTGGCGCGCTTTCTCGTACAATTTGCGAACGTTGTATTGTCGCAGAAGCCGCTTCGCGCCGCTGCCGGCGGCCTCGCCGGCTGTCATGCGCGCGGCGGCGCATTTATTACAGGATGAAAGCACCCGCCATGACCGATTCGACCCTCGAGCTCCCGCAGAAGCAGCCCGCGCTGCGCGTCGTCCCGCAACCGCACGACGCCAACGTCCACGGCGACGTGTTCGGCGGCTGGATCATGTCGCAGGTCGACATCGCCGGCTCGATCCCCGCGAGCCAGCGCGCGAACGGGCGGGTCGCGACAGTCGCGGTCAATTCGTTCGTGTTCAAGCAGCCGGTGTTCGTCGGCGACCTGCTGAGCTTCTACGCCACCATCACGCGCACCGGCAACACGTCGGTGACGGTCGACGTCGAGGTGTACGCACAGCGCATGCGCCTGATCGGCGAAATCGTGAAGGTCACCGAAGCGACGCTCACCTACGTCGCGACCGGCGCCGACCGCAAGCCGCGGCCGCTGCCGCCGCTGTAATGCGCGCGCCGCGCTGCGGCGCGGCAACGCGGGCCGTCAGTGCGTGGCCGTCAGCCCGAACTCCCGCATCGCGGGCAGGAAGTCGTGATTGAGCTTCGGCTTGCGCGACAGCTTCATCAGCACGTAGCGCTGGAACGGCGCGAGCCGCTGCCACTGCGCCAGGGCAGGCGCCGGCAGCCCGGCCAGCGCGCTCTGCTGCACAAGCGCATCCGGCACCGTCTCGACCCCGCGCCAGGCCGGCCGATCGTCCGGCTGGAACCACGACGGCTCGAGGTCGGCATGCGTGCGCAGCATCTCGAACAGCGCGTGATCGAAGTTGGGCTCGATCGCGGTGTCGTCGTCGGCCGGAAAGCGCGCGAGCAGCTTGCGGTCCTCGAGCGGCAGCAGCTGCCACTGCTCCAGTGAAATCCGCAGACCGAAACGGTCGAGATTGAAACGCACGATCATCGGAATGTACGTCAGGTTTTCCGACGAATCGTGTTCGAAGTTGAATAGCAGCGGAGCGTCGCTGAGTCCCATGGTCGTTACCTGAGTGGCGGATGCCGGCGCGGCCGGCCTGCCTGAGGTATTTTAGAACCTCTGTGCGCGAGCGGCGAATGCGATTCGTCGCCGCACGTGCTTCGAATCAACGGGAGTGCTCGTGAATCCGACCCAATCCGACCCACTGCGCGACGAACCGCGAGACGAGCCGCGCGGCGCGATCGAACTGTCCGTGCGCCGCACGCGCGGCGGCGCCGTCGAGACCGCGCACGACTACGTCGGCCAGGAATGGCCGGTCGCGCTCGTCTTCAACGGCATCTCGCATGCGGTGATGATGTGCACGCCGCTCGACCTCGAAGCCTTCGCGGTCGGCTTCGCGATCTCGGAAGGGATCGTCGCGCGCGGCAGCGACATCAAGGACATCGAGGTGATCCTGCACGCCGATGCGCCGCTGCCGCACGCGGAGGTGCATCTGGAAGTCATCCAGCAGGCGTTCGCCGCACTGAAGGACCGGCGCCGCGCGCTCGCGGGACGCACCGGCTGCGGCGTGTGCGGCATCGAGAGCATCGACCTGCTCGACCTCGCGCCCGAACGCGTGCCCGATACCGGCTTTCTCGCCCGCCTCGCGCCCGACGCGCTCGCGTGTGCGGCCCACGCGCTGCCCACGCACCAGGCGCTCACGCGACTCACCGGCGGCCTGCACGCGGCCGCGTGGTGCGACGCAACAGGTGCGATCCGGATGGCATTCGAGGATGTCGGCCGCCACAACGCGCTCGACAAGCTGATCGGCTCGCTCGTGCTGTCGCGCGCCGACGCGACCGACGGCTTCGTGTTCCTGTCGAGCCGCGCGAGCTACGAGCTCGTGCGCAAGTCGGCACGGGTCGGCATCCCGATGGTCGCGACGATCTCCGCGCCGTCGTCGCTCGCGATCGAGATCGCGAAGGCGGCCGGGTTGCGGCTGGTCAGTTTCTGCCGGGAAACCGGCCACGTCGATTACGGGACGGCCTGACCCCGGCCGTGCAGGCGCGCCGGCAATGTCTCGCCGGCGCGGCCCGCTGCATCAGTCGAACTGACGGAAATCCGGCTTGCGCTTCTCGAAGAACGCCGTCATCGCCTCGCGCGCTTCCGGTGCCCGGAGCATCGCGGCGAAGTGGCCGGCTTCCTCGCTCATCCGCGCGGCAACCGTCACGCCGCCCGTATCCTTCAGCAGCGCCTTCGTCATGCGCAGCGACGACGCCGGCAGCGCCGCGAGCTTCGCAGCCTGCTTCGCCGCGAATGCGTCGAGTTCGGCCGCCGGCAGCACGCGATTGACGATGCCGATCCGGTGCGCTTCCAGCGCATCGAACGCTTCGCCGAGCAACAGCTTTTCAGCGGCGACCTGATGGCCGGCCAGACGCGGCAGCAGCACGCTCGACGCCGCTTCCGGACATAGCCCGAGCTGCGCGAACGGCAGCGAGAACGTCGCGGTATCGGCCGCGTAGACGAGATCGCAGTGCAGCAGCATCGTCACGCCGACGCCGATCGCGATGCCCGGCACCGCCGCGACGATCGGCTTGCTGGCGCTGCTGATGCGCGCGAGAAACTGGAACACCGACGCGTTCTCGTCCTTCGGCGGCGTCTTCAGGAAGTCCTCGAGATCGTTCCCCGCGGTGAAGTTGCCGTCGCTGCCGCGCAGCAGGATCACGCGGATTGCCTTGTCTTCCTGCGCGTCGGCGAGCGCATCGGCCATCGTCTGATACATCGCCGCCGTCAGCGCGTTCTTCTTCGCCGCACGCGCGATCGTGATCGTCATCACGCCGTTGGCGCGTTCCACTTGAATTTCGGCCACAACCGTCTCCTTGGTCTTTCCGCTTCCGGAATGAAAAACGGTGCGCAAGCTCGTGGCTCGCGCACCGTGATCGCTACTGTCCCGCTCCGCTTACAGGCGTTCGATGATGCCCGCCGCACCCATGCCGGTGCCGACGCACATCGTGACCATCCCGTACTTCAGGTTGCGGCGGCGCAGGCCGTGCACGACGGTCGCCGCGCGGATCGCGCCGGTCGCGCCGAGCGGGTGGCCGAGCGCAATCGCGCCGCCCATCGGGTTGACCTTCGACGGGTCGAGGCCGAGATCGCGCATCACCGCCAGCGACTGCGCGGCGAACGCCTCGTTCAGCTCGATCCAGTCGAGATCGTCCTGCTTCAGGCCCGCGGCCTTCAGCGCAGCCGGAATCGCTTCCTTCGGACCGATGCCCATGATTTCCGGCGGCACGCCACGCACCGCGAAGCTCACGAAGCGCGCGAGCGGCGTCAGGTTGAATTCCTTGAGCACCTTCTCCGACACGACGAGCAGCGCGCCCGCACCGTCCGACGTCTGCGAGCTGTTGCCGGCCGTGACCGAGCCCTTGTTCGCGAACACCGTGCGCAGCTTCGCGAGGCCTTCGAGCGTCGTATCCGCACGCGGACCTTCGTCGAGCGCGATCTCGCGCGTCTTCACGTCGACTTCGCCTGTCGCGAGGTTCGGGAAACGCTCGGTGATCGTGTACGCAGCGATCTCGTCGCCGAACTCGCCGGCCTGCTGCGCGGCCAGTGCCTTGCGGTGCGACTCGACCGAGAACGCGTCCTGGTCTTCGCGGCTCACCTTCCACTGCTCGGCGACGCGCTCGGCCGTCAGGCCCATCCCGTACGCGATGCCGAAGTCTTCGCTGCGATCGAAGATGTGCGGCGACATCGACGGTTTGTTGCCCATCATCGGCACCATGCTCATCGATTCGCAGCCGCCCGCGAAGATCGCGTCCGATTCGCCGACGCGAATGCGGTCGGCCGCCATCGCCAGCGCGGTGATGCCCGACGCGCAGAAACGGTTGACCGTCACGCCGCCGACCGTCTGCGGCAGGCCCGCGAGCAGCGCGCCCATCCGCGCGACGTTCAGGCCCTGCTCGGCTTCCGGAATCGCGCAGCCGATGATCGCGTCCTCGATCAGCTTCGTGTCGAAGCCCGGCACCTGCGCGACTGCCGACCTGATTGCGTGAACCAGCAGCTCGTCAGGGCGCGTGTTCTTGAAGACACCGCGCGGGGCCTTGCCGATCGGGGTGCGGCTGGCGGCGACGATGTATGCATCTTGCAGTTGTTTGCTCATTTCAGACTCCTTGTCTGCTCGCTCAGTTACGCACCGGCTTGCCGGTCTGCAACATGCCCATGATCCGTTCCTGCGTCTTCTGCGTGCCGAGCAGCTCGACGAACGCACGGCGCTCCAGCGCGAGCAGCCACTGCTCGTCGACGAGGCTGCCGGCTTCGACGTCGCCGCCGCACACGGCTTCGGCGATGCGGCTCGCGATCAGGTAGTCGTGGTCGCTGATGAAGCGGCCGTCACGCATGTTGACGAGCGATGCCTTGATCGTCGCGATCGCCGAGCGGCCGGCCACCGGCACGTCCTTCGCGCGCAGCGGTGCGCGGTAGCCGACGGCAGCCAGCGCACGCGCTTCCTTCTTCGCGGTGTCGAGCAGTTCGAACACGTTGAAGATGATCGTGTCGGACGGCTTCACGTAGCCCATCGCACGCGCATCGTGTGCGGACGCCGACACCTTCGCCATCGCCGCGTTCTCGAACGACTTCGTGACGAACTTCAGGATGTCGGTGGTCGCGTTCGCGGCCGTCGCGGCATCCGCCGCACGCAGTGCGGCTTCCTTCAGGCCGCCGCCCGCCGGCACGAGGCCGACGCCCACTTCGACGAGACCGACGTAGCTCTCGACGTGCACGACGCGTTTCGCGCTGTGCAGCATCAGCTCGCACCCGCCGCCGAGCGCGATGCCCGACACGGCCGCGACGACCGGCACGTTCGCGTACTTCACGCGCAGCATGCCTTCCTGGAACTTCTTCACGAACGGCTCGATGCCCTTCGCGCCACCCATCATGAACGCGGGCATCGCCTCTTCGAGGTTCGCGCCGGCCGAGAACGGGCCGCCCGGCGTGCCGAGCTTCAGCGACGTCGGCTGCCAGATCACGACGCCCTTGTAGTCCTTCTCCGCGAGTTCGATCGCCTGCACGAGGCCGTCGATCACGCTCGGTCCGATCGTGTTCATCTTCGACTTGAACGACACGATCACGACGTCGTCTTCACCGGCACGATCGTCGACCCATGCGCGCACCGCGTCGGTTTCGAACAGCGTCTTGCCGTACGTCTTCGGATCGGCGCCCGCTTCGCCCAGCAGCGGCGCGCGGAATACCTGCTTGTCGTAGACGGCCAGGTCCGAACGCGGCACGAAGCGCTTCGACGCCGGCGCCCACGAGCCTTCGGCCGTGTGCACGCCGCCCTTCTCGGCGACCGGGCCTTCGAGCACCCACGACGGCAGCGGCACGTTCGCGAGCGCCTTGCCGGCCGCGATGTCTTCCTGCACCCACTCGGCGACCTGCTTCCAGCCGGCGGCCTGCCAGCCTTCGAACGGGCCTTCGTTCCAGCCGAAGCCCCAGCGGATCGCGAGGTCGACGTCGCGCGCGTTGTCGGCGATCGACTCGAGATGCACGCCGATGTAGTGGAACACGTCGCGGAAGATCGACCACAGGAACTGCGCGTGCGGATGATCCGTCTCGCGCAGCAGCTTCAGGCGTTCCGCCGGCGGGCGCTTCAGGATGCGGCCGACGGTTTCATCAGCCTTCGCACCCGCGTCGACGTAGCTGCCCGTCTTCGCGTCGAGCACCTTGATCGCCTTGCCTTCCTTCTTGTAGAACCCGCCGCCCGTCTTCTGGCCGAGCGCGCCCTGCTTCACCAGCTCGGCGAGCACGGCAGGCGTCTGGTAGACCGGGAAGAACGGATCGTCGGCGAGGTTGTCCTGCATCGTCTTGATCACGTGCGCCATCGTGTCGAGACCGACCACGTCCGCGGTGCGGAACGTCGCCGACTTCGCGCGGCCGAGGCGGCTGCCCGTCAGGTCGTCGACTTCGTCGAAGCGCAGGCCGAACTTCGCGGCCTCGGTGATCACCGCGAGGATCGAGAAGATGCCGACGCGGTTCGCGATGAAGTTCGGAGTGTCCTTCGCACGCACGACGCCCTTGCCGACGATGCTCGTCAAGAAGGTTTCGAGCTGGTCGAGGATCTCCGGGCGCGTATGCGCGGTCGGGATCAGCTCGACGAGGTGCATGTAGCGCGGCGGGTTGAAGAAGTGCACGCCGCAGAAGCGCGACTTCAGCTCGTCCGAGAAACCTTCGGACAGCTTGGTGATCGACAGGCCCGACGTGTTGGTCGCGAAGATCGCGTTCGGCGCGAGGTGCGGCGCGACCTTCTTGTACAGGTCGTGCTTCCAGTCCATCCGCTCGGCGATCGCTTCGATCACGACGTCGCACTCGGCGAGCTTCGCGATGTCGTCCTCGTAGTTCGCGGCTTCGAGGTATTTCGCGTCGTCCTTCACGCCGAACGGCGCGGGCGACAGCTTCTTCAGGTTCTCGATCGCCTTCAGCGCGATCGCGTTTTTCGGACCTTCCTTGGCCGGCAGGTCGAACAGCAGCACGGGCACGCGCGCGTTGACGAGGTGCGCGGCGATCTGCGCGCCCATCACGCCGGCGCCCAGCACGGCGACCTTGCGAATCAGGAAATTGCTCACGGGATGTCTCCGGATAGTGTCGTGCAGCGCGGGTTGTGAGGGCTGCACGGCGAAGTGAGTACCAGGAACCGTTGCGTTCGGGCGGCGCGCGACGCGCACCGCCCGGACTCGCGTCAGAACAGCGATTCGTCGACTTCCATCATCGTCTTCGAACCGGCGCGCGCGGCGCGAATCGTCGACGCCGTCTCGGGCAGCAGGCGCGCGAAGTAGAAGCGGGCCGTTGCGAGCTTCGACTTGTAGAACGGGTCGCCCGACGCTTCGTTGTCGAGTGCGAGGCGTGCCATGCGCGCCCAGAAGTACGAGAACACCAGGTGGCCGACGGTACGCAGGTACGGCACGGCGGCAGCACCGACTTCGTCAGGGTTCTGCATCGCCTTCATGCCGATTTCCATCGTCAGCTTCTGCACCTTGTCGCCGATGTCGGCGAGCGGGTTGATGAACTCGGCCATTTCCGGCTTCACGCCTTCGGCTTCCGCGAATTCCGTGACGAGCTTGCCGAACTTCTTCAGCTTCGCGCCCATGTCGCCGAGCACCTTGCGGCCCAGCAGGTCGAGCGACTGGATCGAGTTCGTGCCTTCGTAGATCATGTTGATCCGCGCGTCGCGCACGTACTGCTCCATGCCCCACTCGGAGATGAAGCCGTGGCCACCGTAGATCTGCATCGCGTGGTTGGTCGACTCGAACGCGTTGTCGGTCAGGAACGCCTTGATGATCGGCGTGAGCAGCGCGACGAGGTCGGCCGATTCCTTGCGCACCGCTTCGTCACCGTGCGACAGCTCCTTGTCGATCTGCAGCGCGGACCAGTACGTGAACGCGCGCGCGCCTTCCGCGTAGGCCTTCTGCGTGAGCAGCATGCGACGCACGTCCGGATGCACGATGATCGGGTCGGCCGGCTTGTCCGGTGCCTTCGGGCCCGTCAGCGAGCGCATCTGCAGGCGCTCCTTCGCATACGTGAGCGAGTTCTGGTACGCGACTTCCGTGAGGCCAAGGCCCTGCATGCCGACGCCCAGGCGCGCGGCATTCATCATCACGAACATCGCGTTCAAGCCTTTGTTCGGCTCGCCGACCAGCCAGCCCTTCGCGCCGTCGAGGTTCATCACGCACGTCGAGTTGCCGTGGATGCCCATCTTGTGTTCGATCGAGCCGCACTTGATGCCGTTGCGCTCGCCCGGCTCGCCCGCGGCGTCCGGAATGAATTTCGGCACGATGAACAGCGAGATCCCCTTCGTGCCTTGCGGCGCGTCCGGCAGGCGCGCGAGCACGAGGTGGACGATGTTCTTCGACATGTCGTGCTCGCCGCTCGAGATGAAGATCTTCGTGCCGCTGATCGAGTACGAGCCGTCGCCGTTCGGTTCGGCCTTGGTGCGCAGGATGCCGAGATCGGTGCCGCAGTGCGGCTCGGTCAGGCACATCGTGCCCGTCCATTCGCCCGACACGAGTTTCGGCAGGTATTGCTGCTGCAGCTCCGGTGCGCCGTGCGCATGCAGGCATTCGTATGCGCCGTGCGACAGGCCCGGGTACATCGTCCACGCCTGGTTCGCCGAGTTCAGCATTTCGTACAGCGCGTTGTTCACGAACGCGGGCAGGCCCTGGCCGCCGTAGTCCGGATCGCAGCCGAGCGCCGGCCAGCCGGCCTCGACGTACTGCTGATACGCTTCCTTGAAGCCGGTCGGGGTCTTCACGACGCCGTCGCCTTCATACGTGCAGCCTTCGCGGTCGCCCACCTGGTTCAGCGGGAACAGCACCTCGGAGCAGAACTTGCCCGCTTCCTCCAGGACCTGATTGATCGTGTCGGCGTCGAGGTCCGCATGCCGCGGCATTTGCTTGACCTCGGCTTCGACGTTCAGAAGCTCGTGCAACACGAATTGCATGTCGCGCAGCGGCGCGGCGTACTGTCCCATGACTCTCTCCAAAGTGGGCAAACGGCTCGAGCTCCCGGCGGGCGGATCACGCGCCGCTAACGGCTCTCGCTCTGATACGAAACGATCGTCTTTTCCAGCGCGGCCCACGTGAGGCGCACGGCATCCGGCGAATGCAGGAAGCGGGCGTCGTGATGCAGGCCGAGCGTGAAGCTGTACAACTCGAAGAGCATCAGGTCCGGATCGGTATCCGCACGCAGATGGCCTTCTTCCTTCGCCTGCGAAATGGCACGCAGCATCGCGGCACGCCAGGCCGTCACGCTCGCGATCAACTGCTCGCGCACGGGGCTGTCAGGCCGGTCGTCGTACTCGACGGCACCGCTGATGTAAATGCATCCGGTCGTCACCTCCTGGATGCGCTTCTCCGTCCAGCGGGCCAGCATCGCCCGAAGGCGCGGCAAGCCTCGCGGCTCGCGCAGGCTCGGAAAGAACACCTCGTTTTCGAAACGATGGTGATACTCGCGGACGACCTCGACCTGCAGGTCCTCACGCGATCCGAAGTGCGCGAACACACCGCTCTTGCTCATCTGCATGCGCTCGGCCAGCAGGCCGATCGTCAGCCCCTCCAGCCCGTCACGGCTGGCGAGGTCCAAAGCAGCTTCAAGTATCGCGGCACGCGTCTGTTCGCCTTTTCGCATAGCTATTTCTGTAACCGTTCGGGGGTTCGAATAAAATCGAACGGCCGTACTATTATTGAGTGCGGCCGCTCGCGAAACAAGGAAATTATTAGAAACCGGTGTCTAACCGAGCCGCTATTTTGCGCGATTCCGGCGGGACCGGAGCGGCTTTTCCGCACGAACGTGCGGACAGATATTTTGAAGCGGGTGCTGAGTCCGCTTCAGTCGTAACCGCCGACCGTCAGCGCCTTCATCACGATGCGGTACGTGTTGTACGCAAGCCAGTTCAGGATACGCTCGATGCGCGGCCTTGCGGCATACCGCGCGGCGTCGATTTCGCGGCCTTCGGAGAAGGCGGCCGCGATCGCATCGCGCAGCTCGTTCGTGATCGTGTCGTAGCGCACCAGCACGACATTGGCCTCATTGTTCAGCATCAGGCTCAGCGCGTCCAGATTCGACGAACCGACCGTCGCCCAATTGTCGTCGATCACGGCCACTTTGCCGTGCAGGATCGTCTTGTCATATTCCGCCACGCGCACGCCGGCGCGCAACAGCGAGTGATACAGGAACGGCACGGCGGTATCGAGCGCCGTGAATTCCTTGCGGCCGATCAGGATACGCACGTCGACACCGCGGCGTGCCGCGCCCGTCAGCGCGCGGCGCAGCTTGCGGCCCGGCATGAAGTACGGGTTCGCGAGCAGGATCCGGTGACGCGCCTGGCCGATCGCCGCGAGATACGCCTTCTCGATCGCGCGGCGGTTCACGACGTTGTCGCGCGCGACGAACGCGACGCTCGGCTCCGTCACGTTCCGCAGCGCGCCGGCCTTGACCCATCGATGACTGCGCATCCAGCGCCGGAACATGTCGGGAAACGCTTCGCCGCCGTGCAGCCCCGCCGCGTACTGCGCATACGGCTTGTGGCCGAACTGGATCCGGTGCCACTGCAGTTCGAACGCGGCACGCACGTCCGCCACCGCCGGCCCCGCCATCTCGACCGCGAAATCCCAGCGCGGAAACGGCAGCGTCGCACTGCCCTGCGTGAAGTCGTCGACGATGTTGATGCCGCCGCAGAACGCGGCCGTCCGGTCGATCACCGCGAGCTTGCGGTGCGTGCGCGAGAAGCCGAAGCGGCCGAACAGGTAACGGTTGTAGATGCAGTGCTCGACACCGGCCGCAGCCCACGTGTCGAACAGCGGCAGGCGCGCGGTGCCGACGCCGTCGGTGATCACGCGCACGCGCACGCCGCGCTGCACCGCGCGGATCAGCGCGTCCGACACCGGACGGCCAGCCGCATCGTCGCAGAAGATGTAGGTTTCGAGCATCACCTGCTCGCTCGCCGCGTCGATCCGCTCGATCAGCGCGCTGAAGAATTCGCTGCCGGTCTCGCACAGCCGCACCGTGTTGCCGGCCGTGAATGCGAGCCGCGACGCGGAGCCGCGCTCCTGCAGGAACATCTGCCGCAACTGCGCGAAGCGCTTGCGGGTTTCCGCATTCATGCGGACGAGCCGTGCGGCGCGTGAGCGAGCGCCACGCGCGCGGGCAACTGCAGGATCGCTTCGGCATTCGACGGCGAGAAGCAGCGCGCGGCCGCTTCGCGGAACGGCAGCCATGCATGGTCGACGTGCTCGCGCGGCGACAGCGTCACGTCGACGCGGTGCGGCACGCACAGGCCGAACCAGTGCTCGACGTTGCGCGTGACGCCCGGCGCATAGCGATGCAGGTATTGCGGATAGATCGCGTACTCGATCCGGTGATGCCAGTCGACGAGCGCGGTGGCCGGCACATCGCGCGTGCCGACCGCGATGCCGGTTTCCTCGGCCACTTCGCGCGCGGCGGTGAGCGCGAGCGGCTCGTCGAGCGCGTCCTTCGATCCGGTCACCGATTGCCAGAAATCGGGCTGGTCGGCACGCTTGATCACCAGCACGTCGAGTTCAGGCGTGTAGATCACGACGAGAACGGATTCGGGGATTTTCGGCGGCTTCGTCATCTTGGTTTCATGCGGCACAGGGCCGTGCGGCGGGCCTGTGCCCGAACGTGCGGCAAGTGCTGCGACTGTACCGCAAAAAACGAAAAAGGCGCACCACGGCGCCTTTTTCGTTGGGTGTCGCGCGCGCGTCGCCGCGCGCACGAGCTGCGACAGGCGTTATGCCTTCGGCTGTTCCGGCTGGCGCAGGCGGATGTGCAGTTCGCGCAGCTGACGCTCGTCGACCGGGCTCGGCGCCTGCGTGAGCAGATCCTGCGCACGCTGCGTCTTCGGGAACGCGATCACGTCGCGGATCGAGTCGGCGCCGGCCATCATCGTGACGATGCGGTCGAGACCGAATGCGATACCGCCGTGCGGCGGCGCGCCGTACTGCAGTGCGTCCAGCAGGAAGCCGAACTTCAGCTGTGCTTCTTCCGCACCGATCTTCAGCGCGCGGAACACCTTGCTCTGCACTTCCTCGCGGTGGATACGCACCGAGCCGCCGCCGATTTCCCAGCCGTTCAGCACCATGTCGTATGCCTTCGCGAGGCAACGGCCCGGGTCGGTCTCGAGGTACTCGAGGTGCTCGTCCTTCGGGCTCGTGAACGGGTGGTGAGCCGCGACGTAGCGCGCATCTTCGTCGTCGTATTCGAACATCGGGAAGTCGACGACCCACAGCGGCTTCCAGCCGGCATGGACGAGGCCGTTCGCCTTGCCGAATTCCGAATGGCCGATCTTCAGGCGCAGTGCGCCGAGGCTGTCGTTGACGACCTTCGCGCGGTCGGCCGCGAAGAAGATGATGTCGCCGTCTTCCGCGCCGGTGCGCTCGAGGATCGCCGCGATCGATGCGTCGTGCAGGTTCTTGACGATCGGGCTCTGCAGGCCGTCACGGCCCTTCGCCTTCTCGTTGACCTTGATCCACGCGAGGCCCTTCGCGCCGTAGATGCGCACGAATTCGGTATAGCCGTCGATGTCGCCACGCGACAGCTCGCTGCCCTTCGGCACGCGCAGTGCCGCGACACGGCCGTCCTTCGCGTTGGCCGGCGTGCTGAACACCTTGAAGTCGACGTCCTTCATCGCGTCGGTCAGCTCGGTGAATTCGAGCTGCACGCGCAGGTCCGGCTTGTCCGAACCGAAACGCGCCATCGCTTCCGAGTACGGCATCACCGGGAAGGTCGCGTCGAGTTCGACGTCGATCGTCGTCTTGAAGATGTGACGGATCATGTCTTCGAACAGATCACGGATTTCCTGCTCGCCGAGGAACGACGTTTCGCAGTCGATCTGCGTGAATTCCGGCTGACGGTCGGCGCGCAGGTCTTCGTCGCGGAAGCACTTGGTGATCTGGTAGTAACGGTCGAAGTTCGCGACCATCAGCAGCTGCTTGAACAGCTGCGGCGACTGCGGCAGCGCGAAGAACTGGCCCGCGTTCGTGCGCGACGGCACGAGGTAGTCGCGCGCGCCTTCCGGCGTGCTCTTCGTCAGCATCGGCGTTTCGATGTCGATGAAGCCCTGCTCGTCGAGGTACTTGCGCGCTTCGATCGCGACGCGGTAGCGCAGGCGCAGGTTGTGCTGCATCTGCGGACGGCGCAGGTCGAGCACGCGGTGCGTGAGGCGCGTCGTTTCCGACAGGTTGTCGTCGTCGAGCTGGAACGGCGGCGTGACCGATGCGTTCAGCACGTTCAGTTCGTGGCACAGCACTTCGATCTTGCCGCTCTTCAGGCCGGCGTTGACCGTGCCTTCCGGACGGTTGCGCACGAGGCCCTTGATCTGCACGCAGAACTCGTTGCGCACGCCTTCGGCGGTTGCGAACATTTCGGCGCGATCCGGGTCGCACACCACCTGCACGAGGCCTTCACGATCGCGCAGGTCGATGAAGATCACACCGCCGTGATCGCGGCGGCGCTGCACCCAGCCGCACAGCGACACGGTTTGGCCCAGCAGGTGTTCGGTCACGAGACCGCAGTATTCAGTACGCATCGACATGATGTTTGCTTTCGTTCGGTTTGATCAACGGGCGCCGCAACGCGCGGCCCGGGCGATGATTCTTTACTTACAGCGGCGGCTCGACGGGACGGCGGGCGGGCGCCGGAGCCGGCGTCGGAGGCGCCACGACGCCCATCGAGACGATGTACTTGAGCGCGGCATCGACCGACATGTCGAGTTCGATGACTTCGCTCTTGGGCAGCATCAGGAAGAAGCCCGACGTCGGGTTCGGCGTCGTGGGCACGTACACGCTCACGTACTCTTCCGTCAGATGGTTGACCACGTCGCCGCCGGGCGCGCCGGTCAGAAACGCGATCGTATACGAGCCGCGACGCGGGTATTCGATCAGCAGCGCCTTGCGGAACGCGTTGCCGCTGCTCGACAGCAGCGTGTCCGACACCTGCTTGACGCTCGTGTAGATCGGCCCGACGACCGGGATGTGACGCACGACCGCGTTCCACCACGTGACGAGCTTCTGGCCGATGAAGTTCTGCGTGGCCAGCCCGACCACGAAGATGAACGCGAGCGTCAGCACCGCGCCGATCCCCGGCAGGTGGAAACCGAGCACGCGCTCGGGCTGCCACGATTCGGGCAGCAGCAGCAGCGTCTGGTCCATCGTGCCGATGATGAGGCCGAGCACCCACAGCGTGATCGCGAGCGGGACGAGAACCAGCAGGCCGGTCAGAAACACCGATTTCAGGGTCGTCTTTTTCATCATCTGCCGTCAATGAACCGCGCCGGCGGCGCGGTGTGGGCGCGGCCCGACCGGGCCGCGACTGTCAACTGCCGGCGGCGGGCGCCGCAGCCGGGGCTGGCGCAGCGCTCGTCGTCGTACTTTCGGAACTCGCAGCGGCCGGCGCGGCTGCCGCCGGCGTTGCGTCGGCCGGCGCTGCAGCGCCATCGCCCGACGCCGTGGCCGGCGCGCTGGTGCCGCCCGAACCCCCGCGAAAATCGGTGACATACCAGCCGGAACCCTTCAGCTGGAAGCCGGCGGCGGTGACCTGCTTGCGAAAAGCATCCTTCCCGCATTCAGGGCACTGCGACAGCGGCGCATCGCTCATCTTCTGGAGTACATCCTTCGCGAAACCGCACGCTTCGCAGCGATAGGCGTAGATCGGCATGATATTTTTCCCGCAGAAACTGGAAACGGCTTGCAAAACCTTGAATTATAGCTGAAACCCCGGCGCGCTCCGGCAACGGGCGCGACGCACGGAGATCAGCGACGGCGCCACGTGAGCCAGCGCTCGTGGCCGCCGAACACGGCCAGCGAATCGGTCACGGGCAGATCCTCGATCTGTTCGAAGTGCGGCGCGAGCAACGCATCGAGTTCGGCGCGCTCGATGCCGAACGGCGGCCCCTTCGGTTTCGCCGTCACGAAGAAGTAACCGGCCAGCCATCCGCCGGCGGGCAGCAGTTCGGCCATCCTCGCCGCATAGTCCGCGCGCAGGCTCGGCGGCAGCGCGCACAGGAACGCGCGCTCGTACACCCACTGCACGTCGAACGGCGGCGGGTATGCGAAGAAATCGGCTTGCTCGACGACGTCCGCATGCGCGCCGAGCTGCGCCTTCGCAGCCGCCACCGCCTGCGCGGCAAAATCGATCGCACGCACGGGCCAGCCGGCCTGCGCGAGCCAGCCGGCCTCCTGCGCGCTGCCGCAGCCCGGAATCAGCACCGCGCACGGCGCATGCCGCTGCGCGAATGCGCGAAACCCGTCCGGCACGCCGCCGAACTCCCACGGCGTCACGCCGCGCGCGAACCGCTCGTCCCAGAACGATGCGTTGCCGGGGTCGCGCGTCGCGAAATCGGCCGCGCCTGGCGCTGAAGGGTGCTTCGGTTCGGACATCGCCCTGCTCCTTTCGGTCATCCGCCGTACGCGAGCGCGAGCAGCACGCGCGCGACCAGCGCGCCGACGCCCACGGCCAAGCCGAAGATCAGCAACGCCTGCATCAGCCGGTTCGTACGCTTTTGCTCGATGAGGATCTGACGCATCAGGTCCTCGCTCGCCGCGCGCGGCGCGTCGTGGCGCGCCGCCATCGCGTGATGGATCAGGCGCGGCAGTTGCGGCAGCGTCTTGCTCCATTGCGGCGCTTCGACCTTGAAACGCTCATACCAGCCACGCAGGCCGATCTGCTCGGTCATCCAGCGCTCGAGATACGGTTTCGCGGTCTTCCACAGGTCGAGTTCGGGATCGAGGGAGCGGCCGAGCCCTTCGACGTTCAGCATCGTCTTCTGCAGCAGCACGAGCTGCGGCTGGATCTCGACGTTGAAGCGGCGCGACGTCGAGAACAGGCGCATCAGCACCTGGCCGAGCGAGATGTCCTTCAGCGCGCGGTCGAAATACGGCTCGCACACCGCGCGGATCGCGCTTTCGAGTTCCTCGACGCGGGTTTCGGGCGGCACCCAGCCCGACTCGAGGTGCAACGTCGCGACGCGGTGGTAATCGCGCTTGAAGAACGCGAGGAAGTTCTGCGCGAGGTAGTTCTTGTCGAAGTCGGACAGCGCGCCGACGATCCCGAAATCGAGCGCGATGTAGCGGCCGAAGGTCTTCGGGTCGAGGCTCACCTGGATGTTGCCCGGGTGCATGTCCGCATGGAAGAAGCCGTCGCGGAACACCTGCGTGAAGAAGATCTCGACGCCTTCGCGTGCCAGCTTCTTGATGTCGACGCCCGCCGTGCGCAGCGTCTCGACCTGGCTGATCGGCACGCCCGTCATGCGCTCCATCACGAGCACCTGCGACGTCGAGAAATCCCAGAACATCTCCGGCACGAGCAGCAGGTCGAGGCCCGCGAAGTTGCGGCGCAGCTGGCTGCCGTTCGCGGCCTCACGCATCAGGTCGAGCTCGTCGTGCAGGTACTTGTCGAACTCGGCGACGACTTCACGCGGCTTCAGGCGCCGGCCGTCGGCCCACATCCGCTCGGTCCACGTCGCGATGTCGCGCATCAGCGCGAGGTCGGAATCGATCACCGGCAGCATGTTCGGGCGCAGCACCTTCACCGCGACGGACTTGCCCGCGTGCGGCCCCTGCTTGAGCTTCGCGAAATGCACCTGCGCGATCGACGCGCTCGCGATCGGCTCGCGCTCGAATTCGTCGAACAGCTCGTCGACCGGCGCACCGAGCGACTTCTCGATGATCGCGATCGCGACCGCCGAATCGAACGGCGGCACCTGGTCCTGCAGCTTCGCGAGTTCGTTCGCGAAATCGACGGACAACAGGTCGCGGCGCGTCGACAGCACCTGGCCGAACTTCACGAAGATCGGGCCGAGGCTTTCGAGCGCGTGACGCAGACGCACCGCGGGCGGCGACGAATAACGGCGGCCGATCGTCGTCACGCGCAGCAGCAACTTCACGCGCCGGTCGTCGATCCGGGACAGCATCACCTCGTCGAGGCCGAAGCGGATGACGGTGTAGACAATCTTGATGAAACGGAAAATGCGCATGCCCTGCTGCCCTCAGTGCGCGCCGCGCGGGCCGGAACCCGTGCGCGCGCCGATTTTTTGTTCGAGTCGCTCGACCCGCTTTTCGACCCGCGCGAGCGCGTCGCGCGCGCGCGCGAGCTCGGCATCGAAGCCGCCGAGCGCCGTGCGTCGAACGACCTGCGGGTTTTCGTCGAGCCAGTATTCGGCGACGGAATCGAGCACGTTGCGGCCGGTGCGGCGCGCACGCGCGCCGGCGTCGCGCACGACCGTCGCAATCCGGTACGCCGCCGCGTCGCCGACCAGCTTCGCGAGATCTTCTTCGGGTTCCCAGCGCAGATGCTCGGCCAGTTTCGCGATCTGCGCCGCAAACTCCGCGTCACCTTCGATCTTCACGTGCTTCATCACGGCCGCCTGGCCGCCCTGCAGGAATGCGGCGACCGTGTCGCCCGCGAGCGCGATCGACACGTCGACGTGTTGCGCATCGTGCGCTTCGACCGCGGACAGGTAACCGTCGGGCTGCACGAGCAGCGTGAGCGTGACGGGCGGCACGTCGAGCCGGGCAGTCTTGCCCGCGTAGGGGATCAGGCGGTCGCGCGCCCACGATTCGCGCGCGAGCAGGTGATTGACAGCAGCAGCAAAAGGCTTGGCGGCAAAGGTCATCGGGCTGGGAAAGAAAAAACCCGCGCGGGCCGGGCGCCCGTGCGGGTTTCTATTGTAACGTCGGATCGTCGGCAGACCGCGGCCGACCGCACATCCGGGCGGCAACCGGTCGCAGCGCGGCGGCCGTCGCCCGTGAAGCCGGCGGGCGGAGCCGCCAGCCACGTTCAGTGCGTGTTGATCTGCTGGATACCCGCGAGCAACCAGCCCTGACTGCCCGACTTCGACAGGTTCCACACCTCGTCGAACGGCGCGGCCGACGCATTCGCCGATTCGCGGATCAGACCGTGGAAGCGCACGCTCGCCGACTGCTCGATGCCGCGATCCTCGATCGCGACCAGTTCCGCGTCGAGCTGCACGACGTCGGTCTGGTTCGACTCGTTGCCGCGCGAATCAAGGTCGATCTTGATCTCGGCGAACATTTCGGGCGTCGTGAACTCGCGGATGTCGGCCAGGTTGCCCTGGTCCCAGGCTGCCTGCAGGCGCACGAAATAGACCTTCGCGCTGCGCAGGAACGCTTCGGTGTCGAAACCGGCCGGCACCTGCAGCGGTGCGGCTGCCATTGCGCCCGCTGCTGCTGCGGCCGGCGTACCGCCGCCGAACACGCCCTGCGCTTCGTTCGCGTAGCTGCTGCCGCTGCCCGCATAATTGCTGCCGGTGTTGCCCTGCTGGAACGACGGGCCTTGCGAGTAGCTGCCCGACGACGAGGCCGAGCCACCGACCGAGTACGCCGGCTGCTGCGAGCGGCCGCGGTTCATGAACTTGCGGACCAGCCAGATGCCGATCATCGCGAGCAATGCGATCACGATGACGTTCGCCATCATGCTCGCGAACGCGCCGCCGAGGCCGAAGTGCGACAGCAGCGCCGCGATGCCGAGGCCGGCCGCAAGACCGGCGATCGGCCCGAGCCAGCGCGAGCGGTTAGGCTGCGCGGCCGGCGCGGGAGCGGCCGGGTTCGCGCGCTGCGCCTGCGACGGCGCGGCCTGCTGCATCGGCTGCGCCGGCGGCGTGGCCTGGCGCTGCGTGACGGTGGAGCTCTGACGGCCGATGCTGCGCCCGCCGCCCATGCGCCGGGCTTCGGCGTCGAGCGATGCGAACGTGCCGGCCGTGAGCAGGCCGACCATCAGCAGCGTGCCGACCCGTCGAGCCCACGGCTTCGACGGCTTGCTACGGTTGAACAACGAACGCGATTCGGACATCAGTTTCTCCAAATGAAAGGCGAATGTATGGAAAGAACCCCTTAGTACTTGGTTCCCAGGTGTAAAGCTACCACGCCACCTGACAAATTGTAATATTTGACGGCGTCGAGGCCTGCTTGTTCCATCATCGTCTTCAGGGTGTCCTGATCCGGGTGCATCCGGATAGATTCAGCAAGATACCGGTAACTTTCAGCATCTTTCGCGAACTTGTCGCCAAGCCACGGTAATACTTTGAAAGAATACACATCGTAGGCTTTTTTCAGCGGATCCCAGACTTTCGAGAATTCCAGCACCATCACGCGGCCGCCGGGCTTCGTCACGCGGCGCATCTCGGCGAGCGCCGCATCCTTGTGCGTCATGTTGCGCAGCCCGAACGCGACCGTGACCACGTCGAAGTAATTGTCCGGAAACGGCGTTTTCTCCGCGTCGCACAGCAGCGACGGCGTAACGATGCCCTTGTCGAGCAGCCGGTCGCGGCCGACGCGCAGCATCGATTCGTTGATGTCGGTGTGCCAGACTTCGCCGGTCGGGCCGGCCGCCTTCGCGAACGCCTTGGTCAGGTCGCCGGTGCCGGCCGCGATGTCGAGCACCTTGAAGCCCGGGCGCACGTTCGCCTGCGCGATCGTGAACGCCTTCCACGCGCGGTGCATGCCGGCCGACATCAGGTCGTTCATCAGATCGTAGTTGCTCGCGACCGAATGGAACACACCCGCCACTTTCTTCGCTTTTTCGGTTTCCTCGACGCTTTCAAAGCCGAAGTGGGTTTTGCTCATCGCGTTGATCCTCAGTAAATGGCAAGACGGCGCCGAGCGGGCGCCGTCGATTTCAGTGGCAGTGGCCGTGCGGCGCGGAGGCCGCCTGCATCGGCGCGTCGCGCTCGACGCCCGCCGCCTTCAGTTTGTCGAAATAGTCGCGCCACAGCGCGTCCTGCTGCGTCGCCAGTTCGTACAGCAGATCCCATGAGTAGATGCCGGTGGAATGGCCGTCGGAGAACGTCGGCTGCAGCGCGTAGTTGCCCACGCCCTCGAGCGCGGTGATCGTCACCTCGCGCTTGCCGGTCTGCAGCGTTTCCTGGCCGGGCCCGTGACCGCGCACCTCGGCCGACGGCGAATACACGCGCATCAGCTCGAACGGAATCCGGAAGCTGTCTCCGTTCGGGTACTGCAATTCGAGCACGCGCGATACCGCGTGCACGACGACGCCGGACGGAATCGGCGTCGTGGAAGTCAAACCGCTCATGGCTGCCTCGAATCGGTCGTTCGTTGAATTTCCTCGCGCACCGCATTGTGCAGCAGCGAGGCCTGCGCCGCGCGCGTGCGCAGCAGCGCCTCGGACACGCTGCGCTGGCGCGGCGCCCAGACGGGCTGCGGGAAATGGGCGTCGTTCGAGAAGCGCGGGATCACGTGCCAGTGCACGTGCGGCACCATGTTGCCGAGGCTCGCGAGATTCACCTTGTTCGGCTGCATTACGCGGCGCACGGCCCGCTCCACCGCGTACACCACGCGCATCAGGTGTGCCCGCTCGGGTTCGCCGAGATCGGAGAACTCGGCCACGTGCGCGCCCCAGATCACCCGGCAGAAGCCCGGGTACTCGTGCTCGCCCGTCGCGAGGACGACGCGCAGCGCATCGTCCTGCCAGAGCACCTCGCCGCCGTCTTCACGGCAAAACACGCATTTCATCGTCGCTCCCAAGTGGACGGGCGCCGGCGCTTCTGCGCCGGCGCCCGCTCTCATCCCAAGCCCCGCCGGGCGGTCGTCATGCCCGCATTAGACCAGCACGCGCTCGATCCCGCCATTGTTCGCGTGTGCGACATAGTCGGCCATCCAGTTCTCGCCGAGCGTCTGACGCGCGATTTCGACCACGATGTAGTCGGCCTCGAGGTTCGCATCTTCGCTGTAGCGCGACAGGCCCTGCAGGCACGACGGGCAGCTCGTCAGGATCTTCACGTCCGGGCCGTTCTCGGCCGCGGCAGCCGGCGCCGGTGCATCGCCGGCCACGACCGGGATGCTGCGCAGCTTGGCCGCGCCCTTGCGGATTTCCTCTTCCTTGCGGAAGCGGACCTGCGTGGAGATGTCCGGACGCGTGACCGCGAGCGTGCCCGATTCGCCGCAGCAGCGCTCGTTCTTCTCGATCTTGTAGCCGTCCTTCTCCGTGCCCATCAGCTCGTTGACGAGCTTCACCGGATCCATCGTCTTGATCGGCGTGTGGCACGGGTCGTGGTACATGTAGCGCGTGCCCGAGACACCGTCGAGCTTCATCCCCTTCTCGAGCAGGAACTCGTGGATGTCGATGATCCGGCAGCCCGGGAAGATCTTGTCGAATTCGTAGCCCGCGAGCTGGTCGTAGCAGGTGCCGCACGACACGACCACCGTCTTGATGTCGAGGTAGTTGAGCGTGTTCGCAACCCGGTGGAACAGCACGCGGTTGTCGGTGACGATCTTCTCGGCCTTGTCGTACTGGCCCGAGCCGCGCTGCGGATAACCGCAGCACAGGTAGCCCGGCGGCAGCACGGTCTGCACGCCCGCTTCCCACAGCATCGCCTGCGTCGCGAGGCCGACCTGCGAGAACAGGCGCTCGGAGCCGCAGCCCGGGAAGTAGAACACCGCTTCCGAATCGACGGTCGTCGACTTCGGGTTGCGGATGATCGGCACGATCTTGTTGTCCTCGATGTCGAGCAGCGCGCGCGCCGTCTTCTTCGGCAGGTTGCCCGGCATCTTCTTGTTGACGAAGTGGATCACCTGCTCGACCACGGGCGGCTTGCCGGTCGTCGCGGGCGGGTGCTGCGTCTGCTTCGTCACGACCTTCTTCAGCATGTCGTTCGCGAAGCGCTGCGCCTTGTAGCCGACGCCCATCATCACGCTACGCGCGACGTTGATCGTCTGCGGATTGGTCGCGTTCAGGAAGAACATGCCCGCCGCATTGCCGGCATTGAACTTCTTCTTGCCCATCTTGCGCAACAGGTTGCGCATGTTCATCGTGACGTCGCCGAAGTCGATCTTCACCGGGCACGGCGTCGCGCACTTGTGGCACACCGTGCAGTGGTCGGCCACGTCGTTGAACTCGTCCCAGTGCTTGATCGACACGCCGCGGCGCGTCTGCTCTTCGTACAGGAACGCCTCGACCAGCAGCGAGGTCGCGAGGATCTTGTTGCGCGGGCTGTACAGCAGGTTCGCGCGCGGCACGTGGGTCGCGCACACCGGCTTGCACTTGCCGCAGCGCAGGCAGTCCTTCACCGAATCGGCGATCGCGCCGATGTCGGACTGCTTCATGATCAGCGACTCGTACCCCATCAGCCCGAAGCTGGGCGTGTACGCGTTGCGAAGATCCGCGCCGTCGAGCAGCTTGCCCTTGTTGAAGCGGCCGTTCGGGTCGACGCGCTGCTTGTACGCGCGGAATTCGGCGATCTCGTCGTCGGTCAGGAACTCGAGCTTCGTGATGCCGATCCCGTGCTCGCCGGAGATCACGCCGTCGAGCGAACGCGCGAGCGTCATGATGCGCGCGACCGCCGCATGCGCATCCTGCAGCATCTCGTAGTTGTCGGAGTTGACCGGCAGGTTCGTGTGGACGTTGCCGTCGCCCGCGTGCATGTGCAGCGCGACGAACACGCGGCCGCGCAGCACCTGCTTGTGGATCGCCTGCGCTTCGTCGAGGATCTGCTTGAACGCGCCGCCGTTGAAGATCGTGCGCAACTCCGCGCGGATCTCCTGCTTCCACGAGATGCGGACCGTGCGGTCCTGCGTGATGTGGAACACGGTCGCGCCCGGCTGCTCGTCCGCGCGATCCGCGAACTTCTCGGCGAGCGCCTCGTAGCCGAGCTGCACGAGGTAATGCTGCGCCTCGCGCAGCGGCTGGTCGAGCCGGTCGCGCACGAATTCCCAGCGCGCGCGTACGCGCTTGAGCAACTCCAGTGCCTGCTGCACACGGTCTTCCAGCAGCTCGGCGCTCGGGATTTCGTTCGCGTCGTCGGTCTTGCCGAGCGGCAGGTTGCCGGCCTTGAAGAACGCTTCGAGCGCGTCCACCAGTTGCAGCTTGTTCTTCAGCGACAGCTCGATGTTGATCCGCTCGATGCCGTCGGTGTACTCGCCCATCCGGTTCAGCGGGATGACGACGTCTTCGTTGATCTTGAACGCGTTGGTGTGCTTCGCGATCGCGGCCGTGCGGCTGCGGTCGAGCCAGAAACGCTTGCGCGCCTCCGCGCTGACCGCGACGAAGCCTTCGCCGCTCTTGCCGTTCGCCATCCGGACCACTTCGGACGTCGCGTGCGCGACCGCATCGGCGTCGTCGCCGACGATGTCGCCGATCAGCACCATCTTGGGGAATGCGTTGCGCTTGCTCTTGGTCGCGTAGCCGACCGCGCGCAGGTAGCGCTCGTCGAGGTGCTCGAGACCCGCGAGGATCGCGCCGCCCTGCTTCGACGTCTCGAACAGGTAGTCCTTGATCTCGACGATGCTCGGGATCGCCTCGCGCGCCTGGCCGAAGAATTCGAGACACACGGTGCGCGTGTGCGCGGGCATCTTGTGCAGCACCCAGCGCGCGGACGTGATGAGCCCGTCGCAACCTTCCTTCTGCACGCCCGGCAGGCCGGCGAGGAACTTGTCGGTCACGTCCTTGCCGAGGCCTTCCTTGCGGAACCGGCGGCCTTCGATCTCGAGCATCTCGGTGCGCAGCAGCTTCTCGCCCGGCGCGTAGGCGCCGTCGAACCACTTCAGCTCGAAACGCGCGACCGCGATGTCGTGGATCTTGCCCTGGTTGTGCTCGTGGCGCGTGACTTCGAGCCAGTTGCCGTCCGGGTCGACCATCCGCCACCAGGCCAGGTTGTCGAGCGCGGTGCCCCACAGCACGGCCTTCTTGCCGCCCGCGTTCATCGCGACGTTGCCGCCGATGCACGAGGCGTCGAGCGAGGTCGGATCGACCGCGAACACGTAGCCGGCCGCCTCGGCCGCTTCGGTCACGCGACGCGTGACGACGCCCGCGCCGGAGAAGATCGTCGCCACCTTGTGCGCGACGCCCGGCAGCTCGGTAAGCTCGACCGCGCCGAGCTGTTCGAGCTTCTCGGTGTTGATCACCGCGGAGAACGGCGTGAGCGGCACCGCGCCGCCCGTGTAGCCGGTGCCGCCGCCACGCGGGATCACGGTCAGGCCGAGCTCGAAGCAGGCCTTGATCAGCGCCGCGATCTCGGCTTCGGTATCGGGGGTCAGCACGACGAACGGGTATTCGACACGCCAGTCGGTCGCGTCGGTTACGTGCGACACGCGCGACAGCCCGTCGAAGCGGATGTTGTCCTTCTGCGTGCAGCGGCCGAGCGCCTTGGTCGCGCGGCGGCGCAGGTCGGCCATTTTCGCGAATTCGTCGGCGAACTCGTCGACCGCGCGCTGCGCGGCCGTCTCGAGCATCTCGACACGCGATGCGCGCTCGCGGCCCGCCTCGTCATGGTGCTGGGTCAGGTCGGCGCGGCGGCGCTTGCCGATCTCGGTCAGGCGGTGGTTCAGCGCCTCGATCAGGAGCGCGCGGCGCTTCGGGTTGTCGAGCAGGTCGTCCTGCAGGTACGGGTTGCGGCGCACGACCCAGATGTCGCCGAGCACCTCGTACAGCATCCGTGCCGAGCGGCCCGTGCGGCGTTCGGCGCGCAACTCGTCGAGCACCGACCACGCCTCCTCGCCGAGCAGGCGGATCACGATCTCGCGGTCGGAGAAGGACGTGTAGTTATAGGGAATCTCGCGCAGTCGGGGCGCGGGGTCGGCGGCGACGGCGGCGGCCGCGCCATGCGGATCGAAAACTTGTGGTGCGTTCATGTTCGGACGACTCGGAGGGCCGATACACCGTGAACGGGCGTCGGCAAGCGCGTACGCGCAATCTTGGGGAAATCTGTTCTGGTGCCAGGCGCGCGACTATCTCGCATGGGGCCGGAGCGGGTCTGGACTCACCGTTCCGGGTCGGCAGGGCCTGGCGGCACTCGGAGCCATCAGCACGATCGCGCGCGGCGCGCATGCCGCTCCGCCGCGGGGCTGGCTGCACGCGGCGTCGGCTTCAATGGGGCGATCCGAGGGTGCCTCTGCATCTTCCGATCCTTGATTCAAAACGGAATTCTAACCCATGATCGGGCCGTCCGTGACACGCCGGACAGGTCGTGGGGCTATCCCCGCAACCCGCGCCACGCTTGGGCCGGCGCGGTTTTGCGGCGGCATTCGCCATCCGTCCGGTCGGTAACCGTGCAGTTAAACCGGTAAAAAAGGCCATTGCGTCCGTCAAATGCGCGCGCCGGACCGTTCCGCGACGGTGCGCCCGGCATGCCGCTTGCGTGCGGACGGATCCTTGGCGCTATCATTGATCCTTTACCGTCTGCTTTCCGCACTGCACGCGAGCGTCCATGGCATCCCACGATTACCTGAAGAAAATCCTCACCGCGCGCGTCTACGACGTCGCGCTCGAGACGGAACTCGAACCCGCCCGCAACCTGTCGGCCCGGCTGCGCAACCCCGTGTACCTGAAGCGCGAGGACAACCAGCCGGTGTTCTCGTTCAAGCTGCGCGGCGCGTACAACAAGATGGCGCACATTCCGGCCGACGCACTCGCACGCGGCGTGATTACGGCCTCGGCCGGCAATCACGCGCAGGGCGTCGCGTTCTCGGCGGCCCGGATGGGCGTCAAGGCCGTGATCGTCGTGCCGGTCACGACGCCGCAGGTGAAGGTCGATGCGGTGCGCGCGCACGGCGGCCCGAGCGTCGAGGTGATCCAGGCGGGCGAATCGTACAGCGATGCATATGCGCACGCGGTCAAGGTGCAGGCCGAGCGCGATCTCACGTTCGTCCACCCGTTCGACGATCCGTACGTGATCGCCGGCCAGGGCACGATCGCGATGGAAATCCTGCGCCAGCACCAGGCGCCGATCCACGCGATCTTCGTGCCGATCGGCGGCGGCGGGCTCGCGTCCGGCGTGGCCGCGTACGTGAAGGCCGTGCGCCCGGAGATCAAGGTGTTCGGCGTGCAGGCCGAGGATTCGTGCGCGATGGCGCAGTCGCTGCAGAAGGGCGAGCGCGTCGAGCTGAGCGAGGTCGGCCTGTTCGCGGACGGCACCGCGGTGAAGCTCGTCGGCGAGGAAACCTTCCGGCTGTGCCGCGAATTCCTCGACGGCGTCGTGACGGTCGACACCGACGCACTGTGCGCGGCGATCAAGGACGTCTTCCAGGATACGCGCAGCGTGCTCGAGCCGTCGGGTGCGCTCGCGGTCGCGGGCGCCAAGCGCTACGCGGAACGCGAAGGGATCGAGAACCAGACGCTCGTCGCGGTCACGTCGGGCGCGAACATGAACTTCGACCGGATGCGCTTCGTCGCCGAACGCGCGGAAGTCGGCGAAGCGCGCGAAGCCGTGTTCGCGGTCACGATCCCCGAGGAACGCGGCAGCTTCAAGCGCTTCTGCTCGCTCGTCGGCGACCGCAACGTCACCGAGTTCAACTACCGGATCGCCGATGCGCAGTCCGCGCACATCTTCGTCGGCGTGCAGATCAAGCGCCGCGGCGAATCGGCCGAGATCGCCGCGAACTTCGAGTCGCACGGCTTCAAGAGCGTCGACCTGACGCACGACGAGCTGTCGAAGGAACACATCCGCTACATGGTGGGCGGCCGCTCGCCGCTCGCGCTGGACGAACGCCTGTTCCGCTTCGAATTCCCGGAACGGCCGGGCGCGCTGATGAAGTTCCTGTCGTCGATGGCGCCGGACTGGAACATCAGCCTGTTCCACTACCGCAACCAGGGCGCGGACTACAGCTCGATCCTCGTCGGGCTGCAGGTGCCGCAGGCCGATCGCACCGAGTTCGAGCGCTTCCTCGCGGCACTCGGCTATCCGTATGTCGAAGAGAGCGCCAATCCGGCTTACCGTCTCTTCCTGTCGTAAAGGCGTCACGCAATGAATCCCGAACACTCCCCGCTCGGCAAGGCCACCGTCTACGCCACGCAGTACGACGCGTCGCTGCTGTTCCCGATCCCGCGCGCCGGTGCGCGCGAGCAACTCGGCATCACCTCGGCGCTGCCGTTCTTCGGCACCGACATCTGGAACGCGTACGAGCTGTCGTGGCTCAATGCGCGCGGCAAGCCGCAGGTCGCGGTCGCGACGTTCTACGTACCGGCCGAATCGCCGAGCATCGTCGAATCGAAGTCGTTCAAGCTGTATCTCGGCTCGTTCGCGCAATCGAAGTTCGACTCGGTCGACGCGGTGCGCGACGTGCTCAAGCGCGACGTGTCGGCCGCGTGCGGTGCCAGCGTGTCGGTGCAGCTCGTGTCGCCGCACGATTTCGCCAAGCTCGAGATGGAAGAACTCGACGGGCTGTCGCTCGACCGGCTCGACCTCGACACCGACGTGTACGAACCCGATCCGTCACTGCTGTCGGCGGCCGACGCGGAGGACGAAGCGCCGGTGGAGGAGACGCTCGTGTCCGACCTGCTGCGCTCGAACTGCCCGGTCACCGGCCAGCCCGACTGGGGCAGCGTGCAGATCCACTACGTCGGCCCGCAGATCGATCATGCGGGGCTGCTGCGCTACATCATCTCGTTCCGCAATCACACGGGCTTTCACGAGCAGTGCGTCGAGCGCATCTTCCTCGACATCATGCAGGCATGCAAACCGGTGAAGCTCGCGGTGTATGCGCGCTATACGCGCCGCGGGGGGCTCGACATCAACCCGTTCCGCACGAACTACAACCAGCCGATGCCGGATAACGCGCGGACGGCGCGGCAGTGACGGCGGCGGGTCGCCGCCGCAGTTCAAAGCACGCCAGACAACCACGAATAAAACAGCCCGGCCGGATCCAACCGCCGGGCTGTTTTCTATGCAGGGAGAAGCGCAGCCGGCCCGTTGTCATCCGCTCACCGGCCGCTCCGGAAGGATCTCCACTAGACGCAACAGGTAGCCGTCTGGGTCCTGCACAAGCATCTCGATCTGGCCGTGCTCGATATCGTCCTGTCGGTACCACGACGTTCGCGGTTCGACAAACAGCGCCACGCCTGCGTTACGGATCCGGTCAAGGATGGGATCAAGCGAATCAACCTCGATCTGAAGATTGATCCCGCGCCCGAACGGCCGTTCCAGCAGGCCGATCAGCCAGGCGTCCCGACTGTACTGCTCGAGCATGAGCTGAGCCCGCCCGATTTCAAGATACGCGAACCCGTCTTCCGGACGCTCGAAGCGAATCCTGAATCCCAACACGTCGCGATAGAAGCAAACGCTTTCGGCCAGGTCCGAGCAGATCAGCTCCGGTACCAGGGCAGCCCATTCCATGCTTTTCCTCCCGGTATGACCAAGGACAGTGCCGGAACAGGCGGGATCCGTGGTGGTGGCGGCTGCATCGAGAGCCTTTCATCCGCAGCCCCGGCACGCTACATGACAAAACGAGCCCAGCACACGTGAATGTGCCGGCCCGTTTTGTAGCGATTCACCGTGTAAGCGCGCACTGCGCGGCAGCAAATGATGTGGCGCTAACGGAAATTTTGCAGCCTGCCAGCGCCGACCGTTTGCAGAAGTAGCGGATTCGCGGACGTCGGTTCCCAATCCCGTGCGTTGAAATCCGGATCGACACGTGCGGAAACCCGCCCTTTCACGACAGTGCGGCCAATCGTGTGGCGTCCCATTTTCCTTCAACGGCTGCACGATGCAGCATCGCGAGCGTAATCGATTCCCGCTTGAAGTCGTGCGGCTTTCGAAGCACCCATCGCCGAAATAGCGAATAGAGCAGCCCCTCGCCTTCCATCAGAAAATACCGGTGGAAGTCGAAATCGCCCGTGTCGACAGCAAACCGCTCAAAAAAGCGCTCCATGAAGTCGTTTGCTTCGTCGCCGGTTTGACCCAGGTCGTCCCAGAGCCGCGTGCCGGCGGCGAGCGGCTTCGAGCGACCGAGCCCGACCTCTGATCTGACGAAGGCTTCGATCTCGTCCCAACGCACGTTTTCCATCAGAACACCTTGTCCTCGGGTTTGACCAGGCTGTTGTACCTGGAGACCGTACCGTGAACGATCCCGAATACGTCGTGGGCAAGCAGCGCCCAACCGACGCCCGGAATGGCGCGCCCGATGAATACGCTGAGCTTCCGGGTCAGAATGATCCGGAACGACTTGATGCTTTGAAGCGTCACCGTTGGTAAAACCTTCCTGTTGAGCTGGTAGCGAAAAACCGAACGGGCCATCACGGATGCGACGGACGTCCCTTTCGTCGCGCCACCGAATTTTTGCCGCGTCGGTAAAACGGGCCAACCCGCTAGAATCAGGACCACGGCTTCGACATCGTCGATCCCGACGCGTGCGCAGGTCTCTTCCACCGCAACGAAAAAGAAAAGCTCGGCAGACGTGAGATCCGAATAAACGCCGTAGCGGTACGTATTGCTCGTCATGATTTGATTTCACGAAATCGTTAATCGGAATGACGACCATACCCGACGATCCACTCAATTTACTCTATCGAGATTCATCGACGCCGCTGGCGTATTGCGCGTCCATCACCAGAGCCGCCCGACGGACGCAGCATATCGTGTCACGATCGAGTCGCAAGAATTTCATTCGGAGTGTAAAAATTCGGCGTTACTCAGCGCCAATCATGGTTGGGTTCCCTGCCGAATTATTGCGGTTGCCAGGAGACGAGCGCTCTCAATACCCAACGCCGGAAACACGTCGCCCCCCCCAAAACGCAACGGGGCCGGCGCACATCAATGCGCCGGCCCCGTCACACAACCATTCGCCCTCGCGCGTTACTTCGCCGGCGCCTTATACGCGATGCAATCGACCTCGACCTTGCAGTCGATGACCATGCTCGACTGCACGCATGCGCGCGCCGGCGGGTTCTCGCCGAAGTACGACACGAACACCTTGTTGAACGACGCGAAATCGCGTGCGTCATCGAGCCACACGCCGCAGCGCACGACGTGCTCGAGGCCGTAACCGGCTTCCTTCAGGATCGCGATCACGTTCTCGATCGTCTGCTTCGACTGCGTGACGATCCCGCCTTCAACGACCTCGCCGTTCACCATCGGCGTCTGGCCCGACACGTACAGCCAGCCGTCGGCCTCGACCGCACGCGCAAACGGCATCACCTGGCCGCCGGTACCCTTCGCTTCGCCTACGCCATATCGCTTCATCGTTTCACTCCTTGTTTGTCGGCGGGAACCAGCGCTTCAGCGCTTGCTCCCGCCCCATGCAACGCACGGTTGCGGATGCGCGCGCCGACCCTGGCGCGCGCGGCAGATCGAATCAGAACCGCGCTCAGAACGCGGCGTCGGCACTCGCCGGCACGCGCTCGCCGCGCGCGACGAAACCGCCGGCGCGCTCGCCGGTCGGCTGACCGCTCTCGTAAGTCAGCACGCCGTTCACCCACACCGCGTCGATCCCGTGCGCGGGCTGCTGCGGCTTCTCGAACGTCGCGGCGTCGATCACGCGCGCCGGATCGAACAGCACGAGATCCGCGTGGTAGCCGACCTGCACTTCGCCGCGCCGCGCGATCCCGTAGCGGCGCGCAGACAGCGACGTCATCTTGCGGATCGCTTCCTCGAGCGGCAGCAGGTTCGTATCGCGCACGTAGTGGCCGAGCACGCGCGGGAACGCGCCCCACAGCCGCGGATGCGGCAGCGGATCGTTCGGCAGGCCGTCCGAGCCGACCATCGTCGCCGGGTGCGACAGGATCCGGCGCACGTCGTCCTCGGACATGTTGTGGTACACGGCGCCGGCCGGGCGGATCCGCTGCGCGGCCTCCTGCTCGGTCACGCCCCAGTCGGCCGCGATCGCCTTCAGCAGCTTGCCGGCGACTTCCGGATGCGGCTCCGACCACGTGATCGTGATGTCGATGTCGCCCGTCACCTGCTTCAGGTCGAGCGTCGACGAGCTGCGGCTGTACGGATAGCAGTCGCAGCCGACCGGCTGGTAACGGCGCGCGCCTTCGAGCGACGCGAGCACCTCGGTGCTGCGCCCCCAGTTCGACGGCCCCGCGCACTTCAGGTGCGAGATCACGACCGGCACCTGCGCGTGACGGCCGACGCGGTACGCCTCGTCCATCGCATCGAGAATCGCGTCGAACTCGGTGCGCATGTGGGTCGTGTACAGCGCGCCCGCGTTCGCGAGCGGCTCGGCGAGCGCCATCACTTCTTCGGCCGGCGCCGCGAACGCGGAGCCGTACGCGAGGCCCGACGACAATCCGAGCGCGCCGTTCGCGAGCGCCTCTTCGAGCTGCGCGCGCATCCCGGCAATTTCGCCGTCGGTCGCCGCGCGGTCGAGGCGGTCCATCTGGTTGTTGCGCAGCGCGGTGTGCCCGACGAGCGCCGCGACATTGACAGCCGGCCGTGCGTCGTTCACGGCCGCAACGTAGTCGGCGAAGGTCGGGTAGCGGAATGCATCGCGTTCGCCGAGCAGGTTCATCGGGTCGGGCGGATCGCCGGCGAGCGTCACAGGCGATGCGCTGATCCCGCAGTTGCCGACGATCACGGTCGTCACGCCCTGCGAGATCTTCGGCAGCATCTCGGGCGCGCGGATCACGTGCGTGTCGTCGTGCGTGTGCACGTCGACGAAGCCCGGCGCGAGCGCGCGGCCGTTCGCATCGACGACGGTCTCGGCGAGCCAGTTCGACAGGTTGCCGATCGCCGCGATCACGCCGTTGCGGATCGCGACGTCGCGCGTGACGGGCGGTGCGCCGGTGCCATCGTACAGCTGCGCGCCGACGATCAGCGTATCGGCGGCTTCGGGATGCGAATGCATGGTCAGTCTCCTACCGGTTGACGGTCTCCGCCGCCGCGATGCGCATCGAGCGCATGCTTGATGCGGCGCAGCGATTCTCGGCCCGCATCGCCGAGCCGCAGCGCGACTCCGGTGACGAGCACGTCGATCGCCATCATCATCGCGTAGCGCGATGTCGAAGGCTTGTAAATGAAATCGGTTTCGAATGCGACGACCGGAATCAGGTGGTCGGCGAGCTTCGCGAGCGGCGACGCCGGCGCGGTGATCGCGATCAGCTTCGCGCCGTAGCGCTTCGCAAGCCGGCAGCTCTCGAGCAGCTCGGGTACGCGGCCGCTGACCGACAGCGCGACCACCACCGCGTCGCGCGACAGCGTCGCGGACACCATCCGCTGCAGCAGGCTGTCCTGGTAACTCGCGACCGGCCGGCCGAAACGCACGAGCCTGAAACGCAGCTCGTCGGCGAGCGCGGTCGAGCCGCCGCCCTGCCCGTACACATAGATCATCTTCGCGCCGGCGAGCAGATCGGCGGCCGCGTCGAACGACGTGTTGCGCAGCAATTGATGGTTGTGCGCGAGCGCCACGCGGATTTCGTCGTAGACGACCGACGCGGGGCTCGTGTCTTCCGCGGGACCGTCGTCGGACGGCACCAGAAAGCGCTGACCGACGGCCGCCGCCTGCGCGACGAGCACCTTCAGTTCGCGCACGTCGCGGCAGCCGACGGCCTTCGCGAACCGCGTGACCGTCGCGACGCTGACTTCGGCGTCGCGTGCCAGCGCGCCGATGCTCGCATGCGCGGCGCGCGCGAGATCGGCGAGGATGAACGCGGCAACCTTGCGCTCGGCTTCGCGCAACTCGGGCGCGCATTCGGCGATCCGCGCGACGATGTCGAGGACCGGCGGGGCGACCGGAGCCAGTTGCTCGGCGCCGGACGAAGCGGACGGGGTAGCGGGCGTATTCATCTGCTGAAAAGGATGCGGAGCTCGATGTTACTAAATAACATCACCGCGCCGATGCTACTTTCTGTACCATCTACATGTCAACTTCAACGCAATGCATAGTGATGATGGAGCGGGATGACATGAAAGTTACAAACTATCAGGAACCGACGATTGATCCGTTGAGCAAGGGTCTCGGCAACGTCCCGAGCGCGAGCGTGCCGCTCGACGACGCGGGCCGCCTCGAGTGGAACCTGCTCGCGGAAGACGTCAGCCTGCCGGCCGCGGTGCTGTACGCGGATCGCATCGAACACAACCTGAACTGGATGCAGGCGTTTGTCCAGCAGTACGGTGTCCGGTTCGCGCCCCACGGCAAGACGACGATGGCGCCGCAACTGTTCCGCCGCCAGCTCGACGCCGGCGCATGGGGCATCACGCTCGCGACCGCGCATCAGACGCAGGCCGCGTATCACGGCGGCGTGCGGCGCGTGCTGCTCGCCAACCAGCTGGTCGGCCGCCAGAACATGACGATCATCGCGGGGCTCCTGTCCGATCCCGATTTCGAATTCTTCTGTCTCGTCGATTCGGCCGACAGCGTCGACCAGCTCGGCCGCTTCTTCGGCGACGCGAAGAAATCGCTGAACGTGCTGATCGAACTCGGCGTGCCGGGCGGCCGCGCGGGCGTGCGCGATGCCGCGCAGCGCCAGGCGGTGCTCGACGCGATCGCGCGCTATCCGGACACGCTGAAGCTGGCCGGCATCGAACTCTACGAAGGCGTGCTGAAGGAGGAAGGCGAGATCCGCGCGTTCCTGCAGGGCGCGGTCGCGCTCACGCGCGAGCTGGCCGAAGCCGGCCGCTTCGCGCGCACGCCGGCGATCCTGTCGGGCGCGGGCTCGGCCTGGTACGACGTGGTCGCGGAGGAATTCGCAAAGGCATCCGACGCGGGTTTCGCGGAAGTCGTGCTGCGTCCGGGCTGCTACCTGACGCACGACGTCGGTATCTACAAGAAGGCGCAGACCGACGTGTTCGCGCGCAACCCGACCGCCCGCAAGATGGGCGAAGGGCTGCTGCCGGCGCTGCAACTGTGGGCGTACGTGCAGTCGGTGCCGGAGCAGGATCGCGCGATCATCGCGCTCGGCAAGCGCGACGCCGCGTTCGACGCGGGCCTGCCCGAGCCGGCGCGGCATTTCCGCCCGGGCCGCGACAGCGCGCCGCGTGACGTCGCCGCGAGCGAAGGCTGGGCGGTCACCGGAATGATGGACCAGCACGCGTACCTGCAGATCCCGCCGGGCGCGGACGTGAAGGTCGGCGACATGGTCGCGTTCGACATCTCGCACCCGTGCCTGACGTTCGACAAGTGGCGCCAGGTGCTCGTCCTCGATCCGCAGTTCCGCGTGACGGAAGTCGTCGAAACCTTCTTCTGACGCACCACTCGCGCGCCCCCCACCGCCCCGCCGCCGCGCGGGGCGGCCGTCACGCGCGCTTCAATCTGCCGGAGTACACTGCGCTTTCGTCCTCGGGGCCGCTTCGCCGCCGTTGCACCGTCTGCCGCACACGACGCGAACGGACCCTCAACGCTGTTCAATGGAGAAAGCCATGGCCGCGAAGAAGATCCTGTTCCTGACCGGTGATTTCGCCGAAGACTACGAAACGATGGTGCCGTTCCAGGCGCTGCAGGCCGTCGGCCATCACGTCGATGCAGTCTGCCCGGGCAAGCGCGCGGGCGACAAGGTCAAGACCGCGATCCACGATTTCGAAGGCGACCAGACCTATACCGAAAAGCCCGGCCACAACTTCACGCTGAACGCGACGTTCGACGATGTCGATGCGTCGGGCTACGACGCGCTCGCGATCGCCGGCGGCCGTGCACCCGAATACCTGCGTCTCGATGCGAGAGTGATCGCGCTGGTGCGCGCGTTCGCGGAGACCGGCAAGCCGATCGCGGCGGTCTGCCATGCGGCGCAACTGCTCGCGGCCGCCGACGTGATCCGCGGCAAGCGCATCTCGGCCTACCCGGCCTGCGCGCCCGAAGTGAAGCTCGCGGGCGGCGAATACGCGGACATCCCGATCGATGCAGCCGTGACCGATGCGCCGTTCGTCACCGCGCCCGCGTGGCCCGCGCATCCGGCATGGATCGCGCAGTTCCTCGCGCTGCTGGGCACGCGCATCGAGCTGTGAACGCAGTGAAATGAAATGAGATGAGATGAAAGGCCGGCCGGCGGCGGGTTCGTGCGACCCGTGCTCCGGTCGCTCACGGCCGGGGTGTGCTGCTCCGTGCCGCGTTTTCTCCAGCCCGCCCCTGCTGCCTGCCCGCCCCCGCCGCGCCGTTCAGTGCGCCGCCGGCGTCGACGC
This sequence comes from Burkholderia sp. JKS000303, assembly GCF_002563755.1. Lineage (NCBI taxonomy): Bacteria > Pseudomonadati > Pseudomonadota > Betaproteobacteria > Burkholderiales > Burkholderiaceae > Burkholderia > Burkholderia sp. JKS000303. The sequence goes on along the minus strand of NZ_PDBZ01000001.1, from coordinate 2,055,174 downwards.
GACGTCCGCGATCCGCGACTCCAGCATCGCCAGCGCGCCCGACAGCGCGCCGAGCACGTCGTCCGGCAACTGCGCCATCGTCTGGTCGAGGAATGCCTTGCGGCGCGGCAGACACGCGTCGAACGCGGCGCGGCCGGCGGCGGTGAGCGTCACGTTGGTCACGCGGTTGTCGCGTGCGTCGGACGCGCGCTCGATCCAGCCGAGCGCGTCGAGCGACTTCAGCTGGCGCGTGAGCGCGCCCGGATCGATGCGCAGCACCTCGACGAGCTTCTTCTGCGACGAATGCCCGCCCAGCGTGTGCAGCGCGACCATGATCCGCCAGCGCGGCATCGGCTGCCCGACGTGTGTTTCGAACGCGGTCATGAACGCGCGATACGTGCGTCCGAATTGCTGCAAGATCGCGACGCGGTCCTGTTCTTCCATGCGCTGAGTTCTATTCATTCAATCGATCAATCGGCCGCGACATGCGGCTCGATCTTGTGCCGCAGCGCGATCGGCGGCACGCGGCGGCACTGCCACACCGACACGACGGCAACGACGGCCGCCATCGCGACGCCCAGGTGAATCGCGCCGACCAGCGATTCGCGGGCCGCTTCCAGCAGCAGCGCGCCATTATGCCCGGCGCGCGTGAGCGCCGCGACGAGACCGCCCTGCGCCGCGCGATCGATCAGGATCTGCGGATCGGCGAGCTGCGCATGCCACTGCAGCGCATGGTCGCTCGACAGCGCTTCGCGCACGCCGCTCGAATACATCTGGTTGACGAGCGTGCCCGTCAACGCGGTGCCGATCATCCCGCCGACCATCCGCAGCGACTGCAACAGCGCGGTCGCGATGCCGAGGTGCTCGCGGCCGGCCGTCTGCTGCGCGAACACCGTGAGGTTCGGCAGCACGAAGCCCAGGCCGATGCCGCCCGACACCATCAACGCCATCAGCACCCAGGTCGGCGTGTTGTGGGTCGCCACGACGATGCCCGCGCACGCGATCGCGAACAGCACGAAACCGACGTGCAGCATCGCGTTCGGATTGCGGATGCGCGTGACGACCCGGCCGTTCATGATGCTGCCGATCGTGATGAACACGACGAGCGGCGTGATCACGAGCCCCGCCTCCTTCGGCGACATCCCGAAGCCGCCCTGGAACAGCAGCGGCGCATAGAACAGCAGCGAGAACATCGAGAAGCCGGCAAGGATCGCGAGCACGAACAGCGCGGACAGCGCGCGGTTGCCGAACATGTCAAACGGCAGGATCGGCTGCTCGCAGCGCTTTTCCCAATGCCACAAACCGACGCCGGCGCCGACCGCGACGACCAGCAGCAGCGACGCCCAGCTCAGCACGCCGTACTTCGGCAGCCATTCGACGAACAGCTGCAACGCGCCGAGCGACAGCGCGATCAGCAGCGCGCCGGGCCAGTCGAGCCGCATCTTGCGGTCGTGCTCGACGTGCCGCAGGTGCGGCAGGTAGCGCCATACGAAGAACAGCGACAGCAGGCCGACCGGCAGGTTCACGTAGAACACCGAGCGCCAGCCGAACGACTGGGTCAGGATCCCGCCGAGCGACGGCCCGACCGCGTTCGCGATGCCGAACGCGGAGCTCATCAGCACCTGCCAGCGCAACCGCACGACGGAATCGGGGAACAGGTCGGGAATGCACGCGAACGCGGTGCCGACCAGCATCCCGCCGCCGATGCCCTGCAGGCCGCGCGCGAGCACCAGGTACAGCATGTCGTTGGCCATCCCGCAGAGCACCGACGCGGCGGTAAATACGACGATCGACGCGATCACGAACGGCTTTCTGCCGTAGTAATCGCCGAGCCGGCCGAAGATCGGCACGGTAATCACGGAACTGAGCAGGTACGAGGTCGCGACCCACGCGTACAGGTCGAAACCCCTCAACTCGGCGACGATGGTCGGCAGCGCGGTGCCGACGACCGTCTGGTCGAGCGCAACGAGCATGGTGACGAACGAGATCCCGATCATCGCCAGCAGCGATTCGCGGAACGGCAGGACTTGCCCGCTTGAATGGTGGGCGGCAGTATGGACGGCCATTTTTTTGCTGATGCAACTTTTGACGAGTCAAATAATCTCAAAATTCTAGCATGGCGGAGTAATCTAGGTTGGCGATGGCTTAGGGCCTGTTCACGCTAATAACGGGCTTGCGAACGTGCCTTTCCGCCCGCAGGGCAAGGAGAGAGGAGGCGCAATAGCCGTAGCGATTGCAACGAGGAACGACGCCGCCATGCGGGCGGAAAGGCACGTTCCCCTGTTTGGGAAAATTCATTCGTGGGGCTGGCCACCAGAAGGGCCGATCGCGGCGTCATGCTCCTCGCGAATACGTTGAGTATTCGCTTCGTCGCATTCCTTGCGCTCGGCCCTTCTGGTGGCCAGCGCAAGCCCGTTATTAGCGTGAACAGGCCCTAACCGGCCCCCTGCCCCGAAGGAGAAAGATGGAACCGATTTCAATCACGCCCGCGACGACGCTGTCGCCCGACGACCGGGACGCGCTGCGGCGCGCGAAACAGGTGCTGGAAAGCCCGTCGCTGACGATGAAGCTGACGGGCGTGCTGGGTGCGCCGGTCGAGAAGATGATCGCGCGGCTGCCCGACTTCGCGACCGGCAAGATCAACGACGCGACGCAGCTCGCGCTGCGCAAGTGCCTGAACATCGCGCTGCGCACGCTCGGCAAGCCTCAGACGCCCGATGCCGAACCGGACAAGCCGAGCAACCTGCTGCACAAGCTGGCGGTCGCGACGACCGGCGCGGCAGGCGGCGCGTTCGGCTTCCTCGCGCTGCCGGTCGAACTGCCGGTGACGACTACGCTGATCTTCCGCTCGGTCTGCGACATCGCGCGCAGCGAGGGCGAGGACCTCGGCTCGGTGGATACGCAACTGCAGTGCCTGGCCGTGCTCGGCATGGGCGGCAACCCGGACAGGCACGACGACGAAGCCGATCTCGGCTACTTCGTGCTGCGCGGCGCGCTCGCGCAGGCGATTTCGAAGGCATCGTCGGACATCACGACGAAAGGGATCGCCGCGCACAGTTCGGCGGCGGTGTTCAAGCTCGTGCAGACGGTGGCGTCACGCTTTTCGGTGCAGGTGACCGAGCAGATGGCCGCGAAGTCGATCCCGGCGATCGGCGCGGTGCTCGGCGCGACCGTCAACACGCTGTTCATCGACCACTTCCAGCAGATGGCGCACGGCCACTTCACCGTGCGCCGGCTCGAGCGCAAGTACGGCACGGTGGCCGTGAAGGCCGCGTATCAGGCGATCGACGCCTCGCCGACGCGCTGAACCGCCCGTTCGACCGCGACCCGGCGCAGGAACGCGGCCGCGCGGTCGAGCGCATCGCGCGACTCCGGCACCATCGGCGTATAGAGCTGCCACACATGCGGCATGTCCGGCCAGATCTCGATGTCCACCGGCACGCCGGCCGCCTTCGCCTTGTCGGCAACGCGGCGCGAATCGTCGAGCAGCACCTCGGTGCTGCCGACCTGGATATACAGCGGCGGCAGCCCGGTGAAATCCGCATAGAACGGCGACGCATAGGGATGCGTCGCCGCCTCGTCCCCCAGGTACAGCTTCGCCGCCTTCGGCAGCGCCGCGCCCGCGAACATCGGGTCGGGGCCGTCATTGGTGCGCATCGTGCCGCCCGTGCCGGCCAGGTCCGTCCACGGCGAGAACAGGATCGCGCCGGCCGGCAGCGGTTCGCCGCGATCGCGCAGCGCGACGAGCGTCGCAAGCGCGAGGCCGCCGCCCGCCGAGTCGCCGCCGAACACGATCGACTCGGGCGGCGTTCCGAGCGCGAGCAATTGCCGGTACGCGGCGAGCGCGTCGTCGAGCGCGGCGGGGAAGCGGTTCTCGGGGGCAAGCCGGTAATCGAGCGAAAACGAACGCACGCCCGCGCGCTTCGTCAGGCCGAACACCAGCGGCCGATGGGTTTTCGTCGAACAGAAGTAGTAGCCGCCGCCGTGGAAGTACAGCAGCGTGCGGCCCGGCCCGCGCGCGGGCGCCGCGTCGGTGCGTTCGAGCCATTCGCCGCGCAGCGGTGCGTCGCCGGGACCGTAGCATTCGCGCAGCCGGTAGCCCGACGGTGCGCGGCGCGGCACGATCATCCTGCGTTCCGTGAAGCGCCGCGCGCGGGCAGGATCGAGCACCGGACGCGTGGTCTCGGGACGAAACTGCCAGCGCAGCAGCCAGCATGCGAACCTGCTTTGCCAACTCATCGGACGCACTCCGTCATCACAGTGTGACGATGGTACGTGCGATCGCTCCGGCGCCGCTCGACGGGAGGCTCTATATCAAACGCGGCGCCCGGTTCGCGCGCCGGTTCGCCGGCGTCAGCTCGCCGGCATCACCTGGCCGCGGATCTCGCCGGACGGATGCTCCTTCGTGTGGATGTTGAAGTACCACTTGCCGCTCATCAGGTCGGTGACCTGCGCGTCGGTGAGCGCCTTCGAGCCCTTGATCGGGCTCGCGAGCTCGTCCTTCGGAATCGGCACCTGCACGCCGGCGTTCTGGCCGACTGGCGCGGGCCCGTGGAAGTGCGCGGCGGTCGCCGGCCCCGTGAGGTGTTCGTAAGTCACGGTCCACTGCAGCATGTGGCTGGCCGTATCGTAGGTCGCATCGAGCGCGCCGGAGCCTTTCGTCGCGGTCGGCGGCACTTCGCTCGACGGCTGCAGGTTGGCGGACAGGCGCACCGTTTCGGCCGCGGCGCTGCCGGCGGCCAGCACGCCCGCGAGTAACGCCACCTGGAGCAAACGCAGCTTCGGCATGAATCCTCCTTGTACGACGTAGTACGCCACCCGGCCGGTGACGCTCCATGATGGTAGTCGATCGCCGCGGATCCGGCAGCCTGCCGCAACCTGGAAGAGACCTTTGCAGCCCGGGCCCTGAATCCGCTCGCGGCCTTTCGCTACACTTCGTCTCACAGTTGCTTGTTTCCTTCGTCCGAAGGAGTCTGCGAGTATTTACGCGGCCATCCGGCCGCGTTTTTTTTTCGCTGTGCCGGCACCGCGTCCTTACGCGCGATAGCCGGGATCGATGCGGTCGACGATGCGCTGCAGCGCGTCGAACGCGTCCTGCCCCGCGCCATGCTTCGGATCGAAATTCAGCGAATCGCGCACGCATGCGTCGAGCACTGCCGGCGCGATCGGCAACGCGTCGCCGATCGCACGGGTCGCGACCTGCACCTCGCACGCGCGATTGAGCAGCCACATCAGCGAGAACGTCTGCGCGAGCGTCGCGCCGATCGTCACCGGCCCGTGATTGCGCAGCAGCAGCACCGGCCGCCCGCCCGCGCTCCCGACGATGCGCTGCCCTTCCTCGAGATGCACGGTGATGCCCTCGAAATCGTGATACGCGATCTTCCCGTACAGCTGCGCCGAATAGAAATTCGTGAACGACAGCCCGTCGCGCGAGCAGCACACGGCCATCGTCGGCGTCGTATGCACGTGCATCACGCAGTGCGCGTCCGGCAGCGCCGCATGAATCGCGCTGTGGAACGTGAAGCCGGCCGGGTTGATCGGCCAGTCGGAATGACCGATCACGTTGCCGTCGATGTCGATCTTCACGAGGTTCGACGCGCACACCTCGCGGTAATGGAGCCCGAACGGGTTGATCAGGAAATGGCCGTCCTCGCCCGGCACGCGCAGCGAGATATGGTTGTAGATGAGTTCGGTCCAGCCGAGATGGTCGAAGATCCGGTAGGCGGCGGCGAGCTGCACGCGCGCCTGCCATTCGGCTTCGGAGAAACGGGCGGGACGCGTGAACGGCTGGTTCGGTACACGTTGCATGGGGCACTCCGGTTGCGGGCGGGCGCGGCCGCGCGGGCGGCGGCACACATCGTCCCTCGTCTCCTGGCGTCGCACGCGGGTCGTGCGGCGCATGCGGCGTGTCGTTCCGCACCGCGCCGGCCCGCGTTGCACGAACCGTCCGACGGCGCCTTCACGATACGCATATGGTTGCGCACACAACCATATCATCTTTCCCCGCGCACCGGTATCGCGGGTTTGGCCCGAGCCGTTCCGGCCCTTACAACTGGTCGTCGACCGGCAGCAGCATGAAGAGGCCGGTCATCAGGTTGCGCATCAGTCCCGCATGCGGATCGACGTGATAGGTGGTCAACGTGCCGTTGTCCATCCCGGTCCACTCGAGTTCGGGCGTGCCCCACCCCGTCGGCGCCACGAGGCTCAGGCGATAGCTTTCGTCGGGCTGCGTCACCCGCGCGAAGATCGTCGCGGCCTGCTGCGCGATCGTCGGGCTGTGGATCACGAGCGCCAGTTCCGTATTCAGGTGCGCGGAACGCGGGTCGAGGTTCATCGAGCCGATCACGAGGATCTGCCGGTCGATCACGTACGCCTTCGCATGCAGGCTCGCCCGCGAACGCGAGCCGAACAGGCGCGCGCGCGGCGAGCCCGGCTGCGCCTTGAATTCGTACAGCTCGACGCCGTGCTGCAGCAGCGGCACGCGATACGGCGCGTAGCCGGCCTGCACGGCGACCGCGTCGGTCGCGGCGAGCGAGTTGGTGAGGATCGCGACGCGCACGCCGCGCGCGGTCATGTCGCCGAGAATCTTCACGCCCGCGTCGTGCGGCACGAAGTACGGCGAAAACGCGAGGAACTCCTTTTGCGCGGTGTGCGTCAGGTCGACCAGGCGCCGCATCGGCGGGCTCACGTAGGTGTCGGTCGGCCGCGCGACCTTGGACGGCGCGTCGACCTTGAACTCGGCCGGCGCCCACACGAGCTCGAGCTCGTCGCGCGCGATCTGCTGCGCGAGCGGCGTCGCGTTCAGCGGCTTCGCGTTGTACGGGTCCGCGTACTTGCGCCAGTGGTCGCGCAGCTCGTCGCGCATCGCGTCGAGATCCTTCGGGTCGAACGACTGATGATTCAGCACGCGCAGCGGATAGCTGCTCGCGCTCGCCCAGTAGTCGTCGAAACTCGTCGAGATGTCGTTCGTCACCGGCCCGGCCGCCAGCACGTCGAGGTCGCGGAACTGCAGCGTCGGGCTCGCGCTGAAGTATTCGTCGCCCAGGTTGCGCCCGCCGACGATCGCGATCTGGTTGTCCGCGATCATCGCCTTGTTGTGCATCCGGCGCGTGAAATTGTCGATGCGCGTGAAGAAGTTGGCCGTGCGCTCGACCATCCCGTGCTGCGATGCGCCGAACGGATTGAACACGCGGATCTCGATGTTCGGATGCGTATTGAGCGCGGCCATGATGCGGTCGATGTCGCGGAAATTCAGGTCGTCGACCAGCATCCGCACGCGCACGCCGCGATCGGCCGCGTACAGCGCGGCGCCGAGCAGCAGCTTGCCGGTCGTGTCCTCGGTCGCGATGTAGTACTGCATGTCGAGCGTCCTGGTCGCCGCGCGCGCGAGCGCGATGCGCATCTGCAGCGCGGTGGCGCCATCGGGCAGCAGCCGGAAACCCGACTGGCCCGGGTGCGCGGCTTCCGGCGCGACCAGCGCGTCGCGCAGCGGCGTCGCGGCATCGGGCGGCAACGCGTGGGAGACGGAACGATCGAGGGACGTGACGGGCGGATGGATCGCGCAGGCGGCGACCAGCGACAGCAGCATGCAGACGGCGAGCGCACGGGCCGGGCGGCACGCGGCGCGCCACGTGAGCGTGGCCGGCGCGCGCCGGATCAAAGACGTGAGCACGAGAGCTTCCTCGACAGGCGGATCAATGGGTCCGCAATCGCCGCGACGCGCGGCTGACGGGCGGTTCCGGCCGATTCTAGTGGGCGCCCGACGAACCGGTCAATCGCGCAGCCGGCGCGCGCGGCGCCGCCACGCCGCTGCCCGCGCCACGCACGACAACCCGCCGGGCCGGGAGCAGCGGCGCGCAAGCGCCCGTCGGGCGGGCCTGCCGCAGCCGCGGTCCAACCAATCTCACGGCGTATCGCCGCTTCGCTCGAAGTGGCTGCGCACGTAGTCGATATGGGTCTGCATCGCGGTGCGCGCCTCCTCGGGCCGGTGCGCGCAGATCGCGTCGCACACCACGCGATGCTGCAGCAACAGCAACTCGGATGCCTGCTCGTCGTGCGTCGTCATCCCCGCGACGTTGATCGAGATATGCTCGCGCAGCATCCCGATCACGCTCGTGTGCAGGTGCAGGAACATCGTGTTGTGCGACGCGAGCGCGATCGCCTCGTGCAGCTTCGCGTCGGTCGACGCCTCGACCACCGCATCGTCGTTCGCATGCGCGGTTTCGAGCTCGCGCAGCAGCGTGCGGATCCGGCGCCGGTCGTTCGCGTCGGCGCGGAGTGCGGCGAAATACGCGGTCGCGCCTTCGAGCACACGGCGGAATTCGAGAATGTCGTCGCGCAGCGCCGGATGGTCGGCAACCAGCTGGCCCCACGGCGACGCGATGCCCGCGCGCAACTGATCCGTCACGTAGACGCCCGCGCCGCGCCGGCTCTGCAACAGCCCGCGCGCGACGAGCCGCTGGGTCGCCTCGCGCACCGTATTGCGCGCCACGCCGTACTGCTGCGCGAGCACGCGCTCGGCCGGCAGCCGCGCGCCGGCCGGCCACGTGCCGTCGAGCAGCGCCGTCTCGATCTTGCGCATCACCACTTCGGTCCGGCCCCGTGCCGTCATCGCCGCCATCGCTGCCTCTCCATCCGGAATGTCCGTCGCGCCGATTGGCCCAACCAATTTGAGCTGCGGCGCCGTCGCGGGAATTATGCAGCGAAATCGTCGCCCCGCATTCGGATGCCGGGCGGTCGCCCCCTGGAGCGAGACATGAACGAAAGGCACTACCCCGCCACCGCCCCCGCGCACGTCTATCTGTTCGCGACCTGCCTGGTCGACCTGTTCGTCCCCGAAGCCGGGCTCGACGCGGTCCGCCTGCTGGAACGCGAAGGCCTGACCGTCCACTATCCGCGCGGCCAGAGCTGCTGCGGGCAGCCGGCCTACAGCAGCGGCAATCCCGACGAAGCACGCCGCGTCGCGGCCGCGCAGCTCGACCTGTTCGGCGAGCCGTGGCCCGTGATCGTGCCGTCCGGCTCCTGCGCGGGCATGATCCGGCACCATTGGCCGGCCCTCTTCGCCGACGACCCCGTGCACGGCCCGAAGGCCCGCGCGATCGCGGAACGCACCTACGAACTCGCGGAATTCCTCGTCCATGTGCTCGATGTGCGGCTGGACGCCCTCCCCGCGAACACCGGCCCGGCAGAACGCGTGGTGCTGCACACGTCGTGCGCGGCCCGCCGCGAGATGGGTACGCGCGTGCATGGCGTCGCGCTCGTCGACGCGCTACCCGGCGTCACGCGCATCGAACATGAACGCGAATCCGAATGCTGCGGCTTCGGCGGCACGTTCTCGCTGAAGCATCCCGACATCTCCGGCGCGATGGTGCACGACAAGGTCGCGTCGGCCTGCGCGACGGGCTGCGACCGGCTCGTGTCGGCGGACTGCGGCTGCCTGCTGAACATCGGCCACGCGGCGACCAAGGCCGGCGCGGCGCTGCCCGTCGAGCATCTCGCGAGCTTCCTGTGGCGCCGCACGGCCGGCGCCGCATCGCTGCGCGGAGATCAGCAATGAGCGCACGCGACGCCATCCTCGCGCGCCTGCGCAACACGGCGCCCGGCGTCGCCGCGAACGCCGCGCCCGCGCTCGATGCGCGCATCGACACGCATTACGCGGCACGCCGTGCGTCGGTTGCCCTCGATCCTCACGCGCTCGCGCAGACGATGCAGGCCGCGCTCGCCGCGTCGCACGCGGAGGTCTGGTGCGCCAGCGCCGATGCGTGGCCCGCGCAGCTTGCCGCGCGTCTGGCCGAAGCCGGCGTGCGCCGCTTGCTGCTCGATCCGGCCCGCGCCGAATCCGACGCGCTCGCGCGTGCGCTGCCCGACGCGGTGGCGCCGGTGTCGTTCGACCGTCCGATCGACGCGTGGAAGGCCGAGCTGTTCGACACGATCGACGCGGGCTTCACCGTCGCGCGCTCGGGCATCGCGGCAACCGGCACCGTCGTGCTCGCGCCCGATCCCGGCACGCCGCGCACGGTGTCGCTGGTGCCGCCGCTGCACATCGCGCTCGTGCATGCGAACACGCTGCACGCGGACCTTCATGCGGCCGTGCACGCGGAACGCTGGCACGCCGGCATGCCGACCAACGTCGTGCTGGTGTCGGGGCCGTCGAAAACCTCCGATATCCAGCAGACCCTTGCGTACGGTGCGCACGGCCCGCGCAACCTCTGGGTCGTGATCGTCACCGAAGCAGCCACCGAACCGACCGCAACCGCCTGCCAGGACCTGCCGCGATGAGCGACCAACCGCTGCAATTCGTCGCCCCCGGCGACTTCAAGGCCCGCGCGCGCGCCGCGCTCGACGATCCCGCGCTGCGCAGCAGCTTCCGCGGCGCGATGGACTTTCTGCAAGGCAAGCGCGCGACCCAGTTCCCCGACGACACCGAGTTGCAGCAACTGCGCGATCTCGGCGAAGCCGTACGGCAGCATGCGCTCGCGCAACTGCCGACGCTGCTCGAGCGGCTGGAGGCGAAGCTGACCGAGGCTGGCGTCCACGTGCACTGGGCCGAGACGGCCGCCGACGCGAACGCGATCGTGCTCGGCATCGCACAGGCCAAGAAGGCGCGCCGCGTGATCAAGGGCAAGTCGATGGCGAGCGAGGAAATCGAGCTGAACCATTACCTCGCGGATCACGGCGTCGATTGCATCGAGTCCGACATGGGCGAGTTCATCGTGCAGCTCGCGGGCGAGAAGCCGTCGCATATCGTGATGCCGGCAATCCACAAGACGCGCGGCGACATCGCCGGGCTGTTCGAGCAGCACATCCCCGGCACGCGCTACACGGAGGACGTCGACGAGCTGATCCAGACCGGCCGGCGCGCGCTGCGCCGCGCGTTCGCGGATGCCGACATCGGCCTGTCCGGCGTGAACTTCGCGGCGGCCGACACGGGCACGCTGTGGCTCGTCGAGAACGAGGGCAACGGCCGGCTGTCGACCACCGTGCCCGACACGCACGTCGCGATCATGGGGATCGAGAAGGTCGTCGAGAAACTCGAGCACATCGTGCCGCTGTCGAGCCTGCTCACGCGTTCGGCAACCGGCCAGGCGATCACGACCTACTTCAACCTGATTTCCGGCCCGCGCCGCGACGGCGAACGCGACGGCCCGCGCGAGCTGCATCTGGTGCTGCTCGACAACGGCCGCACGCAGGCCTACGCCGACGAACAACTGCGCGCGACGCTGCAGTGCATCCGCTGCGGCGCGTGCATGAACCACTGCCCCGTGTACACGCGCATCGGCGGCCACGCATACGGCACCACCTACCCGGGCCCGATCGGCAAGATCATCTCGCCGCACCTGCTCGGCCTCGACGCGACGGCCGACCTGCCGACCGCGTCGACGCTGTGCGGCGCGTGCGGCGAGGTATGCCCGGTCCGGATTCCGATCCCGCAATTGCTCGTGCGGCTGCGCACCGAGGCGAACCGCAAGCCCGACGAACCCGTCGCGCATCCGCTGCGCGGCCAGGGCGCGAACTACACCCGCGCGGAAGACCTCGTGTGGCGCTTCTGGTCGGGCGCGTTCGCGCATCCGCGCGCGTATCGCACATTCCGCTGGACCGCGACGCGGCTGCGCGCGCTGACGCCCGCGAAGCAGATGGGCTGGACCCAGCACCGCACGCCGCTCGAGCCCGCGCCGCGCAGCCTGTCCGACCTGCTGCGCGCACGCGGCCAGCCCGAATAACCCGTCCGTTTTCAAACCCGTACCAATAGAAATCCATGGAGGAGACACCCATGCAGGTTTGGCATCAGATCTACACCCCGCTCGGCAGCCTCGGGCTGTCGGCATTCGTCGCCGCAATTCCGATCATCTTCTTTTTCGTCGCGCTCGCCGCGCTGCGGATGAAGGGGCATGTCGCCGCCGCGATCACGCTGCTGCTGTCGCTCGGCGTCGCGATCCTCGCGTACGGAATGCCCGTGCCGCAGGCGCTCGCGGCGGCCGGCTTCGGCTTCGCGTACGGCCTGTGGCCGATCGCGTGGATCATCGTCGCGGCCGTGTTCCTGTACAAGATCGTCGTGAAGACCGGTCAATTCGACGTCATCCGCGCGTCGGTGCTGTCGATCACCGACGACCAGCGGCTGCAGATGCTGCTGATCGGCTTCTCGTTCGGCGCATTCCTCGAAGGGGCCGCCGGCTTCGGCGCGCCCGTCGCGATCACAGCCGCGCTGCTGGTCGGCCTCGGCTTCAAGCCGCTGCACGCGGCAGGACTGTGTCTGATTGCAAACACCGCGCCGGTCGCGTTCGGCGCGATGGGTATTCCGATCATCGTCGCCGGACAGGTGACGGGCATCGACCCGATGCACATCGGCGCGATGGCCGGCCGCCAGTTGCCGCTGCTGTCGCTCGCGGTGCCGTTCTGGCTCGTGTTCATGATGGACGGGCTGCGCGGCGTGCGGCAGACGTGGCCGGCCGCGCTCGTCGCAGGCGGCAGCTTCGCGATCACGCAGTACTTCACGTCGAACCACATCGGGCCCGAGCTGCCGGACATCACGTCGTCGCTCGTCAGCCTCGTCGCGCTCGCCGCGTTCCTGAAGGTGTGGCAGCCGAGCAGCGCGAAGCAGACGGCCGGCGGCCTCGTCGCGTCGGGCGGCGGCGCGGCGCTGGGCGGGTTCGGCGCGGGCGGCAACGGCGCGGGGGCACGCACGAGCCGCCAGGCGTCGCCGTACACGCTCGCGCAGACCGTGCGCGCGTGGTCGCCGTTCCTGATCCTGACCGCGGTCGTCACCGTGTGGAGCATCGCGCCGTTCAAGGCGCTGTTCGCCGCGCACGGCGCGCTGGCATCGACCGTGCTGAAGTTCCATGTGGCGGGGCTCGACCAGCTGGTCGTGAAAACCGCACCGATCGCCGCGACGCCGAAGGCGCTCGAAGCCGTGCTGAAGATCGACCTCGTGTCGGCGGTCGGCAGCGCGATCCTCGTGACCGCGCTGATCTCGATGGTGCTGTTGCGGATGAAGCCGCGCGATGCGCTCGTCACGTTCGGCGAAACGCTGTCGGAACTCACGCGCCCGATCCTGTCGATCGGCTTGGTGCTCGCGTTCGCGTTCGTCGCGAACTACTCGGGGATGTCGTCGACGCTCGCGCTGATGCTGGCCGCGACCGGCGCCGCGTTCCCGTTCTTCTCGCCGTTCCTCGGCTGGCTCGGCGTGTTCCTGACGGGCTCGGACACGTCGTCGAATGCGCTGTTCTGCTCGCTGCAGCAAACGACCGCGCACCAGCTCGGCGTGCCGGAAACGCTTGCGGTCGCCGCGAACACGACGGGCGGCGTCACGGCGAAGATGATCTCGCCGCAGTCGATCGCGGTGGCCTGCGCGGCGACCGGCCTGGTCGGCAAGGAATCCGAGCTGTTCCGCTTCACGGTGCGCCACAGCCTGCTGTTCGTGGTGGTCGTCGGCCTGATCACGCTCGTGCAGGCCTACGTGCTGCCGGGGATGGTGCCGTAAGCCACGCCGTCGTTCCGCGCATCCCCAAAAAGCAAAAACCCCACGCCCGGACGAGCGTGGGGTTTTTCTTCATCGTGCAGGATGCCGGGGCGGACCGCGCCGGCGATCAGTTGCCGTCAGCTACCATCAGCTGCCTTTTGCGATGCGATCCTCGATGTGCTGCGCACGGCTCGCCGACGACGGGTGCGAGCTCATCATCGAGCTCTGGCCGCCGTCGAGCTGCGCGAGCTTCTGGAACGCGGTGACGAGGCCCTTCTGGTTCATCTTCTTCTGCTTCATCAGGTCGAACGAGTAATCGTCGGCCGCGCTTTCCTGCGTCTGCGAGAACTGCGCGTTGATGAACTTCTCGGTGATGTCGCCGAGCTGCGAGCTCGTCAGTGCCGCCACGCCCGGCGATGCCGCGCCGGCCGCGGTGCGCGCCGCGCTGACCGCGTAGGCCGTCTGCATCGCCTTCTTCGAGTGACCCAGTGCGACGTGGCCCATTTCATGACCGATCACGCCGCGCAGTTCGTCGTCGTTCATCATGTCCATCAGGCCGCTGTACACGCGCACGCAGCCGTTGCCCATCGCCCACGCGTTGACGTCCTTGGTCATGTAGACCTTGTAGTTGATCTTCTGGCCGTTCAGCGTCATGTCGCCGAAGCCCTTCATCACCTTCGTCAGACGCTTCGAGTACGCGCTGTTCGGCGCCGCGATCTTCGATTCCGCGTCGCTCGCCTTGCACGAGTCGTTCGACAGGGCCGCGATGTCCGTGTCCGACAGCGTCGCTGCCTTGAACAGGTTGGTCCCCGCCGACGCCAGGCTGTTCGCGTCGAGGCTCTGTACCCCGCCGCACGCGCTCAACAGGAACGCCACGCTACATGCTGCCGCCGCTTTCTTGATATGCATCCCGGATCCCTCGGTAGTTGTATTTGGGAGCGGCGATTTTGCATAATCCGGCAGAAAATTACCAGTTGTTTACATCACATGACAACTTCATTACCGGCCTGTTCGACACGCAATGACCGCTCATCGGGCAGATTGATGCCGAAAATGCGGTCAATCGCCGCGGCCCGGCGACCGGCTGAGCGGGGAGCGCGACCGGCGCGTCAGCCGTCGCGCGACGAGCATCGGCAGCCGCGCGACGAAACCGGCGAAGAGCCGCAGATGCATCCATGCGAGCAGCGCGTTGTCGCGGCCATAGTGGAAATGCGACACGCCGCCCTCGTGCTCGCCGAAGTAGCGCACCGGCGCTTCGATGCGGATCGGGGGCACACCGGCCCAGCACAAACGCACCGCCGCTTCGGGATCGAAGTCGAAGCCGCGCATCCACGGCTGCCGGTGCATGATCGCGGCGAGCGGCGCGACCGGGTACACGCGAAAGCCGTACAGCGAATCGCCGATCCCGGCCCACAGCGTCTCGAGATCGGCCCACGCGTTCGACAGCCTGCGGCCCTGCACGCGCAGTTGCGGCGCGCTCGCATCGAACTTCGGCAGACCGAGCACCATCGCGTCGGGCGCCGCCTGCGACGCGGCCATGAAATCGGGAATCAGCTGGGCCGGATGCTGGCCGTCGGAATCCATCGTCAGCACGTGCGTGAAGCCGCTCGCGGCGGCCGCATCGAGCCCGGCAAGCACCGCGGCGCCCTTGCCGCGGTTCTCCGGCAGCACGATCACGCGCAGCCCCGGATCGCGCTCGGCCATCGCCTGCAGCCGCTCGGCGCTGCCGTCGGTGCTGCCGTCGACGACGACCCACACCGGACTCCACTGCGCGCGGGCGTTGCGCACGGTCGTGTCGACCTTGGCGCCCGGGTTGTAGCTCGGAATCAGAACGAGATGGGTGGACGAGGCGTGCTGCTTGGACATGGGAACGGCCGATTGCGAAGACGATGATCCTGACAAAAGTTTATGACCTGCGGGCGACCGCGGACAGGCTTCGTCGACGCCGCCCGCACGCGTCGACGGTTCGCGCAGCGACAGGCCCGCGCGCTTCACGACAGCCGCTCCAGCGGATGCCCGGCGCTCGCCTCGATCTCGACCAGCAGATCGTCGCGGCACACGTCCGCGTGGACGAACAGCGGCCGTACGTCGAAGCCGGCCGCCTCGCGCAACGCGCGGTCGATCGCGGCAAGCGCCGCGGCATCGGCGGCGTCGCGCACGTACACGCGATAGCTCAGGTCGGCGAGCGTGAACGGGCCGTGCCCCTGCCGCGCGGCCTGCTCGAGCACGGCGGCCAGGTTCGCGATCGTCTCGCGCGTTTGCGCGACGACGTCGCCGCGATGCACGGTGCGATGCCCGACGATGCTGGCGGTGCCCGACACGAACAGCAGCGGCGGCGCGTCGCCGTCGGTCCAGGCAGCCGCGCGCGCGAACGTCGGCGCACGCGGGCCGTACTCCACCGGGTAGTGATACGCGCTGATCTGGCGCGGGTTCTCGACCGGATCAGCCGGCGTGCGGCTCGCGATGAAATGGATCGCGAGCGGCGCGGCCGGCGGCATGTCGCCAGCAACCGGCACGACCGAGCCGAGCGCGCAGGCGGCCGGCACGCCGCCCGTCAGCGCACGGCGACACGCGTCGAATGCGCGCTGCCGGCCGATATTGAACTGACGATAGCGCTCAATGCCGAACTGCTGCGCATTGATCGCCGGCACAGTGTTCCAGATCCGCAGCGGATGCACGATGCCGAGCGTATCGAGCACGTCGAACAGCGCGCGGTACGCATCATGGGTCGCCTGTTCGAGCGGCATGCCGCCGTCGCGATCCGCACCCGTCACACCGGTCGCTTCCTGCACGACGATGCTGCCGAACACGAGCCCCGCCGTTTCGCTGTAGCGGTATTGCAGCGCGCCGCGCCGTTCGCTGCGCAGGTCGTGTGCATCGCACTGCCAGATTTCGCAGACGGCATCGCTGCCTGCGTAGCCGCCGGCATCGAGCAGCGCCATCCGCACCGGCGCGAGCGGCAGGTCGGGCGCGGCATCGGCCAGCAGGCGCGCCATCGCGTCGGTCGACGCGCCGGCCGCGCCGATACACACCGCGCCCAGCGCGCCGGGAAACAGCTGATCGAATGCGTCGCCGCGCCGTTGCGCATCGTGCAGGCGCGCCGCCAGCCGTGCGTGATCGACCTGGACGAGCCGCAGCGCACGGTTGCCGCGGTCCGCGGCGAGCCCGGCGGCCATGTGTCCGTGCGCGACCGCGGTCGTGGCGGACGACAGGGAACACGCTCGCCGTTCGGCGTCGACTGGATGCACTGACACTTCGATTTCCTCACTATGCGGCGCAGGCTTGCGGCACCGCGGTTACTACGCGCCGCGTTGCGCGCCGTTGCGTCGCGTCAATCCGGCGCGGCGCGCGTCGTCGTCATGCGAGCCCGCCGTTGACGGACAACACCTGCCCGGTCACATAGGCGGCCGCATCGGATACCAGATACGCGACCATCGCCGCGACTTCGTCGGGCCGGCCCGCGCGTTGCGCCGGCACGAGCTGCTTGATCCGCTCGGCCGGAAACGCGTGCTCGGCCATCGGCGATTCGATGATGCCGGGTGCGACCGCGTTCACGGTGATGCCGCGCGACGCCAGCTCGAGCGACAGCGACTTCGTCGCCCCGATCAGCCCCGCCTTCGCGGCCGCGTAATTCGCCTGTCCGCGGTTGCCGGTCAGGCCGGCGACCGACGCGATATTGACAATCCGTCCGCGCCGCGTGCGAATCATCGGCAGCAACAGCGGCTGCGTGACGTTGAAAAAACCGTTGAGCGTCACGTCGATCACGCTGCGCCACTGCTCGCGCGACATGCCGGCCATCGGCGCGTCGTCGTGAACGCCCGCGTTGTTGACGAGGATCTGCACCGGCGCAGCGTCGATGAACGGCGCGAGCGCGGTGAGCGTCGCATCGGCGTCGGTCACGTCGAACGCGATGGCGTGCGCGGTGCCGCCCGCCGCGACGATCTGCTGCGCGACCGCCTCCGCCTGCGCGAGATTGCGGTTCGCATGCACCCACACTTCATGGCCGGCCTGCGCGAGCGCCGTGCAGATCGCCTGCCCGAGTGCGCCGCTGCCGCCCGTTACGAGCGCCCGCATCGAATTGCTCCGTTCATCGCGTTCCACCTCGATCGACGCGGCTGCGTGTCGCCCGGCGAGCGCCGCCGCATGCCGTCATCCTCTGCGTGCCGCGTCGCGACCGCGCGTGCCGCCGTCACTTCGTGCGATGGGCGGCGACGTACCCGGCAAGCGCGCCGAGCGTCGCGAAGATCTGCTTGTTGTCCGGATTGTCCGAGCGCAGCTCGAAGCCGTATTTCTTCGAGATCAGCAGCGCGATTTCCAGGATGTCGATGGAGTCGAGCCCGAAGCCCTCGCCGTACAGCGGGGTCCCGGCCGTCACCGTATCAAGCGGGACGTCTTCGAGATTCAGTTCGCCGATGATCAGCGTGGCGAGCTCTTGTTCCAGTGCGTTCATCATGCTTGCGGGCAGGCGGCCCATGGCAGCGGAAGGCGACCGGAAACGGCAACCGTCGTGCACGCCCGGCGCGTGCAGATCTCCGTCCCTCCGGCGTCTGCCGGCTTCCCCGCCTGCGTATTTTGGGGATCGTTTGTAAAAGTTACGCGGATTCTAGACGATGGGTATCGGCCCGTATACCGCGAATGGTTACAGACTGAAGGGCCTCGCCGCAGCCCCTGCCGGGACCGGATCGCACGAGACGCTTGAGCCGCTTCGGATGTCAACGCATCGTCATCGGGCGGCGTTCAACGCACTGCCATACATTCGGTTACAAAACCCGGCCGCGCCCGTTCCGAACCGCGCTGCCGGGGCCCTAAAATGTGCGTGCACGACAGCCGGGCGATACCCGTCCCGGCTGCCATTCATATGATGTTTAACGACCCGACGACTGCGTCCGGGCCTCGATCCGTCCGATGTTTCCAGCCGCCATGCCGCGCCCGCTCGACCGTTCTGCCCAGCCTTGCCCGCCGCTTTGCGCGTCGCGTTGCCGCCATGCCGCGGCCGCCGGCAGCACGCGCCTGCCCGGCACGCCTGGAGCACGGCGATGAGCACGCTGCTGAACGTCGCGCGCGGCATCGGCGCGGTCGGCGCGGTGGCGGCCTGGCAGATCGGCGCGCACCATGCGGCCGCGACGCCCGGCGCGCACGGCTTCGGCCTCGCGATGGCGCTCGTGCCGCCGCTGCTGCTCGCGCTCGGCGCCGCGTTGCGCTCGCCGCGACGCGCGTGGCTGGTGCCGGCGTGGCTGCTGGTCGCCGTCGCGCTGTGGGCCGCACGCACGCCGCTCGCGCAGCATTTCGAATGGGGTTTGTATCTGGAGCACGCCAGCTTCAACCTCGCGATGGCGCTGCTGTTCGGCCGCACGCTCGCGGCCGGCCAAGTGCCGCTCTGCACGCGCTTCGCGACGATGATCCACGGCACGATCACGCCGGCCGTCGCACGCTATACGCGGCGCATCACGCTCGCGTGGACGCTGTTCTTCGTCGCGATCGCCGCGGTGTCGACGCTGATGTTCGCGATCGCGCCGATCGTCGCGTGGTCGACCTTCGCGAACTACCTGTCGCTGCCGCTCGTCGCCGTGATGTTCGCCGCCGAGCATGCGTGCCGGCGCTTCGCGCTGCCCGACGATGCGCGGCCGCGGATGATCGACGCGGTGCGTGCGTACCGCGCATCGACGCAGCCGTCGCGATGAATTCACGACCGGCGCGGCACCGCCTCGCGGCCGCGCCGGTCACCGCTTTCCGTTTCCGTTGATTTATGCCGACTCACCCGCTGGTATTCCATTCCTCGCCGGACCAGACGATCGCCTGGCGCGACGGCACGCCCGTCACCGTGCGCGCGTTCATCGCCGACGTCATGCGCGTGGCCGCTGCGCTGCCCGCCGGCGGCCACGTGTTCAACGTGTGCCGCGACCGCTACCGCTTCGCCGTCAGCCTGTGCGCGGCGCTCGTCGCCGGCAGGATCAGCCTGCTGCCGTCGACGCACACGCCCGAAACGGTTCGCCAGCTCGCGTCGTTCGCGCCGGATGCGTTCTGCCTGCACGACGCGCCGGACTGCACGATCGACCTGCCGCGCTTCGCCTATCCGGACGCCGCCCCTGCCGCACTCGCCGCCGACGACGACGCTCGCTTCGTGGTGCCGCAGATCGACGCGGCGCGGATCATGGCGTACGTGTTCACGTCCGGCTCGACCGGCGCGCCGGTGCCGCACCGCAAGACCTGGGGCTTCCTCGTCGGCTGCGTGCGCGCCGCGGCCGATCGCCTCGGCCTGCTTGACGGCGACGCCGCCACGCTGATCGGCACCGTGCCCGCGCAGCACATGTACGGCTTCGAATCGACGGTGCTGCTCGCGCTGATCGGCGGCCTCGCGTTCAGCAACCGCCAGCCGTTCTACCCGGTCGACATTCGCGAGGAACTGGAAGCCATCCCGCAGCCGCGCGTGCTCGTCACGTCGCCGATCCACCTGCGCGCGCTGCTGTCGGCCGGCCATGCGCTGCCGCCGGCCGCGCTCGTGCTGTCGGCCACCGCGCCGCTGTCGGAAAAGCTCGCGTGCGAAGCCGAAGCCGCGCTCGACGCGCCACTCATCGAAATCTACGGCAGCACCGAGACCGGCCAGATCGCCACGCGCCGCACGTCGCAGGGCGCGGCGTGGTCGTTGTTCCCGGAGATCCGGCTCGACGCACGCGACACGCATGACGCAGCCGATCACGGCCACGCGAGCGACGACGGCGGGCCGACCGTGTGGGTGTCGGGCGGGCACGTCGAGGCGCCCGTGCCGATGGGCGACGCGCTCGAACTGCTCGGCGACGGCCGGTTCCTGCTGCACGGCCGCAAGGCGGACCTCGTCAACATCGCCGGCAAGCGCACGTCGCTCGCGTACCTGAATCATCAGTTGAACGCGATTGCCGGCGTGGTCGACGGCGTGTTCTTCATGCCGGACGACACCGCGCCGGCCGACGGCGAATCCGTCACGCGTCTCGTCGCGCTCGTGGTCGCGCCGACGCTTGCCGCCACCGAACTGCAGCGCGCGCTGCGCGAACGGATCGATTCCGCGTTCATGCCGCGCCCGCTCGTATTCGTCGATGCATTGCCGCGCAACGAAACCGGCAAGCTGCCACGCGACGTGCTCGCCGCGCTCGTCGCCCGCCACGCGCGCACCGCAGCGGCCGACGCGCGACCGCTCGCGTTCACGATTCCCGCCGATCATCCGGCGCTGCCCGGTCATTTTCCCGGTCATCCGATCGTGCCGGGCGTCGTGCTGCTCGATCATGCGATCGCGGCACTCGGCGCTTCGCTGAACCGCCCACTGCACACGTGGCGGCTCGCTTCGGCGAAATTCCTGAGCCCGGTCGCGCCCGGCGAACCGGTCGATCTCGTGTTCGATGCGACGGCCGGCGGCGCGATCCGCTTCACGCTGCGGGTCGGCCCGCGCGACGTCGCGACCGGCATGCTGTCCGCACCGCCGGCCCCGCAGGACGGCGCGCAGCCATGAAACGCACCGCGTGGGCCGAGCGCCAGGAGCGCAGCAATGCCGCGTTGCTGCGCACGATGACATGGATCTCGCTGCACTTCGGTCGACAGCCGTCGCGCGTCGTGCTGCATGCCATCGCCGCGTATTTCGTGCTGTTCTCGCCGGCCGCCTGCGCGGCGTCGCGCAACTACCTGCGTCGCGCGCTCGGCCGTCCCGCGCGCTGGCGCGACGTATACCGCCACGTGTTCACGTTCGCGGCGACGATCCACGATCGCATCTACCTGATGAACGGCCGCTTCGACCTGTTCGACATCCGGCTGCACGGTGCAACGCTGGTCGACGACGCGCTCGCCGGCGGCCGCGGCGCGTTCCTGATGGGCGCCCACCTCGGCAGCTTCGAAGTCGTGCGCGCGATCGGCCGCACGCGTCCTGACCTGCGCGTCGTCGTCACGATGTATGAAGAAAACGCGCGCAAGATCAACGCGACGCTCGCCGCCGTGAACCCGGCCGCGAAGCCCGAAGTGATTCCGCTCGGGCAGGTCGATTCGATGCTGAAGGTGCGCGAGCGGCTCGACGCGAACTGCATGGTCGGCATGCTGGCCGACCGCACGCTGCTCGACGATGCGGCCGCGTCGCTGCGCCGGCTGCCGCTGCTCGGCGCGCCGGCCGCGTTTCCGCTCGGGCCGCTGTACATGGCCGCGATGCTGCGGCGTCCGGTGCTCTTCATGACGGGCCTCTACCGCGACGGCAACCGCTACGATGTGCACTTCGAGACGCTCGCCGATTTCTCGGACGTGCGCCGCGATGCACGCGCGGCGGCCGTCGACGCGGCGCTCTCGCGCTATGTCGCGCTGCTCGAGCGGCACTGCCGCGCGGCGCCGTACAACTGGTTCAACTATTTCGATTTCTGGCGGAACGACGACGCTGCCGCGCGCCGCGACGATGCGCGCGCACCCACCGACCCGACCGCCACGAGGGACTCCGACGCATGACCGCCGTTCACCGCTCCTTGCTTCCGCTCGCGCTGCGCCGCGCGGTGCGCACGTTCGCCGTCACGGCCACAGTCGCGCTGGCCATGCCCGCGCATGCCGCCGACACCGGTTCGGCGTGGACGCTCGACCGGCTGATGGCGACGCTCGCGCAGCACAAGTCCGGCCGCGCGACGTTCACCGAGACGAAGACCCTGTCGATCGCCGCGCAACCGATCGAATCGTCGGGCGAACTCGTGTTCGTCGCGCCCGACCATCTCGAGAAGCACACGCTGCGCCCGAAGCCCGAACATCTCGTCGTCGACGGCGACATGCTCACCGTGGAGCGCAACAACCACACCTACACGCTCGCGCTTTCGCGCTACCCGGAACTCGGCGCGTTCATCGACAGCATTCGCGCGACGCTCTCCGGCAACCGCTTCGCGCTCGAGCAGGTCTACAAGGTCGCGCTTACCGGACGCGGCGACGACTGGACGCTGACGCTCACGCCGCTCGATTCGCGGATGCTGAAGGTGGTCAGCACCATCACGCTCGAAGGCACGCGCGACGTGTTGCGCAGCGTCGCGATCCGGCAGGCCGACGGCGACCATTCGGTGATGCGCCTGCAACCCGTCGCCGCGAACTGATGGACGAACGCACCCGGCCGCCCGCCCCCGTCGCTCGCCGCGTGCCTGCGTGGCAGCGGCGCGCCGTGCTCGTGTGGCTGGTCGTGCTCGTCGCATGCGGGATTGCAATCGCTCGCGCGAACTTCACGGCCGACCTGTCCGCGTTCCTGCCGCGCGCGCCGAGCGCCGGGCAGCGCGTGCTCGTCGACCAGTTGCGCGACGGCATCGTGTCGCGGCTGATCCTCGTCGCGATCGACGGCGGCGACGCGACCACGCGCGCCGCGCTGTCGCGGCGCGTGGCGGGCACGCTGCGCGCGGACCGGCAATTCTCGGCGGTCAACAACGGCGAAGCCGTGAACGACGCGCGCGACCAGCAGTTCGTGTTCGACCATCGCTACCTACTGAGCCCGACGGTCACGCCGCAGCGCTTCAGCGCCGACGGGCTGCATCAGGCGCTCGGCAATAGTCTCGATTTGCTGAGCTCGTCGGCGGGCCTCGTCGCGAAGGCGATGCTGCCGCGCGACCCGACCGGCGAAGTCGGCGCGCTCGTCGATCAGCTCGACAGCGGCGCGCAGCCGGCCATGCGTGACGGCGTGTGGGCGTCGCGCGAAGGCACGCGCGCCGTGCTCGTCGTGCAGACGGCCGCCGCCGGCGCCGACACCGACGCGCAGGCACGCGCGATCGACGCGGTGCGCCGCGCATTCTCCGCCGCGACGCAGGCACTGCCGAACCCGGCCGCGTACTCGCTCGCGATGACGGGCCCCGGCGTGTTCTCGGTCGAAACGCGCGACACGATCCGGCACGACGTCGAGCGGCTGTCGACGGCGAGCGTCGTGCTGATCGTCGCGCTGCTGCTCACGCTGTATCGCTCGCCGCGCACGCTCGCGCTCGGGCTGCTGCCGGTGCTGACGGGCGTCGCGGTCGGCATCGCCGCGGTCAGCATCGCGTTCGGCACGGTCCACGGGCTGACGCTCGGCTTCGGCACGACGCTGATCGGCGAAGCCGTCGACTATTCGATCTACCTGTTCGTGCAATCGGCGCCGGGCGCGGCGCGCGGCACTGAACGCCCCGCCGACGCGACACGCGCATGGATCGCCGCATACTGGCCGACGATCCGGCTCGGTGTGCTGACATCCGTGTGCGGCTTCGCGTCGATGCTGTTCTCGGGCTTCCCCGGCCTCGTGCAGCTCGGGCTGTATTCGATCGCCGGGCTGACGTCCGCCGCGCTCGTCACGCGCTTCGTGCTGCCGCACCTGCGCGGCGAACACGTCGCGATTCGCGACGTGTCGCGCGTGGGCGCCGTGCTCGCGCGCGCGGCCGCTGCGGCGCCGCGGCTGCGCTGGCCGCTCGCCGTGCTCGTGCTCGCCGCGTGCGCGACGCTCGTGCTGCATCGAGGCGGCCTGTGGAGCCGCGAGCTCGCCGCGCTGAGCCCCGTTCCCGCCCGCGCGCAGGCGCTCGATGCGCGCCTGCGTGCCGACGTCGGCGCACCCGACGTGCGCTACCTCGTCGTGATTTCCGCGCCAACCCAACAGGCTGCGCTCGAACGCGCGGAAAAAGTCGCCGCGCAATTGCAGCCGCTCGTCGACCGCGGTGCGCTCGCGGGCTTCGAAAGTCCCGCGCGCTACCTGCCGAGCGACGCCGCGCAGCGCGCGCGCCAGGCGAGCCTGCCGGCGCCCGACGTGCTCGCCGCGAGGATGCGTGACGCGGTCGAGAACCAGCCGATCACGGTCAAACCCGGGCTGTTCGCGCCGTTCATCGCCGACGTCGACGCCGCGCGTCACGCGCCGCTGCTCACGCGCGCGGATCTGCGCGGCACGTCGATGGCGCTCGCCGTCGACGCGCTGCTGACCGAGCGCGCCGGCCGCTGGAGCGCGATGCTGCCGCTGCGCGCCCCGGATCTCGCGCGCCCCGCCGCGCAGCCGGCGCCCGGGCTGGATGCCGCGCCGGTCCGCGCGGCCGTCGCGCGCGCCGGTGTGCCCGATGCGCTGTTTGTCGACATGAAGGCCGAGGCCGATCGCCTGTACGTGAACTACGTGCACGAGGACATCCGGCTGTCGCTCGCCGGCTTCGCGGCGATCGCCGTACTGCTGCTGATCGCGCTGCGCTCGCCGCGCCGCGTCGTGCGCGCGCTCGCGCCGCTCGTCGCGGCCGTGCTGGTGGTGGCCGCGGGCTTCGCGCTCGCCGGCGTGCAACTGACGATCCTGCATCTCGTCGGGATGCTGCTGATCGTCGCGGTCGGCTCGAACTACGCGCTGTTCTTCTGCAAGCGCGACGACGCGCAGCCGGTCACGCCGTACACGCTCGTGTCGCTGCTGATCGCGAACCTCGCAACCGTCGCCGGCTTCGGGCTGCTCGCGCTGTCGCGCGTGCCACTGCTCGAAACCTTCGGGCTGACCGTCGGCCCCGGCGCGATGCTGGCGCTCGCGTTCGCGGCGATACTCGCACCGCACACGCCGCCCACCGGTAGCCCGCGACCGCATCCGACCGGAGGTCGCGCATGAACACACGCTCATCCGTTGCATCCGTTGACGACGCGCGCCGCTGGAAGCCGGCGCCGCTGATTGCCGGGACGGCCGCGCTGCACGTCGGCGCGCTCGCGGCCGTGGTCGCGCAGCCGGCCACGTGGACGTGGGCCGCCGGCAGCGTGGTCGCATCGCATCTCGCGCTGACCGCGGCCGGCCTGTGGCCGCGCAGCACGTTGCTCGGCCCGAACTGGACGCGCCTGCCGGCCGGCGCCGGCCGCCGGATCGCGCTGACGATCGACGACGGCCCGGACCCGGACGTCACGCCGCGCGTGCTCGACCTGCTCGACCGCCACGATGCGCGCGCAACCTTCTTCTGCATCGGCGATCTCGCGCGCCGCCATCCGCAGTGGATCGAAGCGATCGTCGCGCGCGGCCATGCGATCGAGAATCACAGCCAGCGGCACCGGCATACGTTCTCGCTGTCGGGGCCCGCCGCACTGCGGCGCGAGATCGCGGCCGCGCAGCAGACGCTGACCGACATCGCCGGCATGCGCCCGCGGTTCTTCCGCGCGCCGGCCGGCCTGCGCAATCCGTTTCTCGAACCGGTGCTGTGCGAGCTCGGCCTGCAGCTCGCGAGCTGGACACGGCGCGGCTTCGACACGCGGGCGCACGACGCAAGCACCGTCGCGCGCCGCCTGCTGAAAGACCTCGCGCCGCGCGACATCCTGCTCGTGCACGACGGCCACGCGGCCCGCGATGCACGCGGCGAGCCGGTCGTGCTCGACGTGCTGCCGGCGGTGCTGCGCGCGGCCGCCGATGCGCAGTTGCACTGGATCACGCTGCGTGCCGCGCTCGAGCCCGAACCGCCCGGCCAGACGGGCATTGCGGCCCCCCCGTTTGATAAAATCTGACCACGCCCGGCGCGCCCGCCAGCCTCGCTGCGGCGCCCGTTCCGGCCACCGGATGCGACCTTCGTGAAACCTCTCCTGCTCTCGCACTTCACCGCCACCAGCTGCATCGGCCGCGGCCTCGACGCGACGCTCGACGCACTGCGCAATGCGCGCGGCGGGCTCGTGCCGTGCAACTTCGAACGCGCCGATCTCGATACCTGGATCGGTGCCGTGGACGGCCTCGATGCGCAGCCCGTGCGCGCGGATCTCGCCGACTTCGACTGCCGCAACAACCGCCTCGCGCAACTCGGCCTCGTCCAGGACGGCTTCGACACGCACGTCGCGGCGGCCGTGTCGCGTTACGGCGCGGCGCGCATCGGCGTGTTCATCGGGACGAGCACGTCCGGAATCCTCGAGACCGAGCGCGCGTACGAGCACCGCGATCCGGCCAGCGGCGCACTGCCGGCCGGGTTCCGCTATGCGCACACGCACAACCCGTATTCGGTCGCCGCGTTCGTGCGCGCGTATTTCGCGCTGCGCGGGCCCGCAACGGCGATCTCGTCCGCGTGCTCGTCCGGCGCGAAGGTGTTCGGCTCCGCACGCCGGATGATCGACGCGGGGCTGATCGACGCGGCCGTCGTCGGCGGCGTCGACTCGTTGTGCCTGACGACGCTGTACGGCTTCAATTCGCTCGAACTGCTGTCGCGCCGGCCGTGCCGGCCGTTCGACGTCGCGCGCGACGGCATCTCGATCGGCGAGGCCGCCGCGTTCGCGCTGCTCGAACGCGTGCCCGATGCGCCCGCCGCGCTCGACGACGATGCGATCCTGCTGCTCGGCATCGGCGAATCGAGCGACGCGCATCACATGTCGTCGCCCCATCCGGAAGGGCTCGGCGCGCGCATCGCGATCGAACAGGCACTCGCATCGGCGGGCCTCGACGCGAGCGGGATCGACTACGTGAACCTGCACGGTACCGCGACGCCCAGCAACGATGCCGCCGAAAGCCGCGCGGTCGGCGCGCTGCTCGCGCGCACGCCGTGCAGCTCGACCAAGGGCGCGACCGGCCACACGCTCGGCGCCGCCGGGGCACTCGAAGCCGTCGTCGCCGCGCTCGCGTTGCGCGAGCAGTTCGTGCCGGCCGGCGTCAACACGACGCAACCCGACCCGACGCTGGCCGCCGATTACGTGCTCGCCGGCCGCGACGCGCGCCTGCGCACCGTCCTGTCCAATTCGTTCGGCTTCGGCGGCACGAATTGCAGCCTGATTCTCGGCCGCGCCGAGCCTGCCAGCCGCCGGGAGCCGACATGATGCTGACCGCCTTCATCGAAAGCGTCGGGCTGATCGGGCCGGGACTGAACGACTGGCCGCACGCGGCCGACGTGCTCGCGGGCCGCGCCACCTATGCGAGCGGGCGCACCGTGCTGCCACCGCCGGCCGGCCTGCCGCCGGCGGAACGCCGCCGCACCGGCCCCGTCGTGCGCGTCGCGCTCGCGGTCGGTCACGAAGCGGCCGCCGCGAGCGGGCGCGATGCAGCCACGCTCGCGACCGTGTTCAGCGCATCCGGCGGCGACGGCCAGAACTGCCACACGATCTGCGAAACGCTCGCCGGCGACGATCGCCAGCTGTCGCCCACGCGTTTCCACAACTCGGTGCACAACGCGCCGGCCGGCTACTGGAGCATCGCGGCGCATGCGATGGCGACGTCGAACGTGCTGTGCGCGCACGACGGCAGCTTTTGCGCGGGCCTGCTCGAGAGCCTGTGCCAGGTCGTGGTCGACCGCGTCCCGGGCCTGCTGATCGCGTACGACACCGACTATCCGGAGCCGCTGCACGCGGTGCGGCCGATCGTCGACGCATTCGGCGTCGCGCTCGTGCTCGCGCCCGACGCGACGGCGCGCACCCTCGCACGCATCGACGTGCAGCTGACCGACGCACCGGCGACCACGCTCGCGAATGCCGAGTTCGAAGCGTTGCGCACCGGCAATCCGGCCGCGCGCGCGCTGCCGCTGCTCGACGCGCTCGCTGCGCGGCGCGCGGCGCGTGTCGTGCTCGACTATCTGCCCGATACGCGCGTGCAGGTCGATGTCGCGATACCGGATACCGCCGCGGAGCACGCGCAATGACCACGCCCGCATCGACGCCCATACCGACGCTCGATCGCGCGTGGATCGCCGCGCATATCCCGCACGACGGCGCGATGTGCGTGCTCGATCGCGTCGACGCCTGGGATGCCGCACGCATCCGCTGCAGCGCCACGAGCCATCGCGATCCGCACAATCCGCTGCGCGCGCAAGGCCGGCTCGCATCGGTCTGCGGAATCGAATATGCCGCGCAGGCGATGGCCGTGCACGGCGCGCTGCTCGGCACGCAGCAGGCCGAGCAGGCGCGAGCGCGCGTCGGCTATCTCGCCAGCGTGCGCAACGTCGACGCATTCGTCGACCGGCTCGACACGTTCGAGCTGCCGCTGACCGTCGATGCCGAGCGCATCGGCGGCGACGGCCGCTCCGTGCTGTACGGCTTCGCGCTGCGCTGCGGCGAGCGCTTGCTGCTCAGCGGCCGTGCCGCCGTGATGCTCGATGCATCGGCGGCCGGCGCATTTCGTCCGTCGCCGGTTGGCGACGCCGATCCCCGATGAATTTGCCCAAGGAAATCAGGTCGTGAAAGCACGTCAGTTCATTCGCACCGCGCTCGTTCTCGCGCTGATCAGCCCGCTCGCGCACGCGGACATGTCCGAAGTGAAGCAGGACATCAAACGGGATTCGAAGGAAGCCGCCCACAAGACCGGCGAGGCCGCGCGCGGCTTCGGCCATGCGACCGCGAGCGCCGCGAAGACGGTCGGCCACGGCATCGCGCATGCATCGCGCGAAGGCTGGGATGCCACCAAGCGCACGACGAAGCGGATCTTCCACAAGAGCGATTCGGGCGAAGACGCTCAGAAGAAGAGCGATTGAACGCGGGCGGTACGCGCATCGTCGACCGGATGCGTGAGATGCGAGGTGCGGCACGGTGCGTGAATCGCACCGCGCCGCACCGCCGCCGTCATCGCGCGCCACTGCGGTTGCGGCGCGCCGGCCCGCACGCGAGGCGCTTGCCGTACGCGACGAACCAGCAATCGCGATGATCGAAGTTGCGCAGCAGCCGCGCGCGGCGCCGCTCCAGCCAGTGAAGCGCGATCGCCATCGTCAGCGCGACGGCCAGTGCCGAGCCGCCGATCGCGAGTCCCATCCAGGTGTCGCCCATGCGTCCTCCGGAATGCGAGGCCGGTGCCGCGCGCGTGCGCGCCGCCCCGGCGCTGGATACAGCGGGAGCGCGACCCGGACACACGCCCGAACGCCGCCGGAGCGCCGGACCGCCGGGTCGCCGCGCGTCAGTGCATGTGCTGGCCGCCGTTGATCGCGATGTTGGAGCCCGTCACGAAGCCGGCTTCCTCGGAGCAGAGATACGCGACCAGCGCGGCGACTTCCTCCGGCTGACCGAGCCGTCCCGCCGGAATCTGCGGAAGGATCTTCGTATCGAGGATGTCCTGCGGGATCGCCGTCACCATCTTCGTCGCGAGGTAGCCCGGCGACACCGTGTTCACCGTCACGCCCTTGCGCGCGATCTCGAGCGCGAGCGATTTGGTGAAGCCGTGCATGCCCGCCTTCGCGGCCGCATAGTTGGTCTGGCCGACCGAGCCCTTCGAGCCGTTGACCGACGAGATGTTGACGATGCGCCCCCAACCGCGCTCGACCATGCTGTCGCAGACCGGCTTGGTCATGTTGAACACGGAATCGAGGTTGGTGCGGATCACCGCATCCCAGTTCACCTTGTCGAGCTTGCGCAGCGTCATGTCGCGCGTGATGCCCGCGTTGTTCACCAGAATGTCGACCGCGCCGACGTCCTCGGCGATCTTCTCGATGCACTGCTGGCACGAGTCATGATCGGCCACGTCGACCGGATACGCGTGGAATTCCCGGCCGGCCGCGTGCATCTCGGTCAGCCAGCGATCGGCGCCGGCATTGTTCGGCGAATACGTGACGACGACCTGGTGACCCGCATCGTGCAGCCGGATGCTGACCGCTTCACCAAGACCGCCCATTCCACCTGTCACAACTGCAATTCGCTTAGTCATCCTATAAGTTACCGACAAAAAAGGAGTCAATGATGCGGAGCGACGGCATGGCACATGCTGCCGCCCCACCGCTGCGATGCGTGCCCCCCTTTGCGGGCAGGCACGCACCGGAACATCACGCTTGTTGTTGGTTACGTGTTCCGCGCGAAAACTGCTTCGCGCGCGTGCGGCGCAGGCCGGCGCCGCACACGCGCCATATCGTCGTCAGACCTCTGCGCGAGGCCCTGCTCAGCCGCGTTCGACCGCGAGTGCGACGCCCATCCCGCCGCCGATGCACAGCGACGCCAGCCCGCGCTTCGCGTCGCGCTTGACCATCTCGTGCAGCAGCGTCACCAGGATCCGGCAGCCCGATGCGCCGATCGGGTGGCCGATCGCGATCGCGCCGCCGTTCACGTTCACCTTCGACGTGTCCCAGCCCATCTGCTTGTGCACCGCCAGCGCCTGCGCCGCGAATGCCTCGTTGATTTCCATCAGGTCCAGATCGCCCGGCGTCCAGCCCGCTCGCTCCAGCGCGCGGCGCGAGGCCGGCACCGGACCCATCCCCATCACGCTCGGATCCACGCCCGCGTTCGCGTACGCCTTGATCCGCGCAAGCGGCGTCAGGCCGAGGGCCGCCGCCTTCTGCGCCGACATCACCAGCACCGCGGCTGCGCCGTCGTTCAGGCCCGATGCGTTCGCGGCCGTCACCGAACCGTCCTTCGAGAACGCCGGCTTCAGGCCCGCCAGCGATTCCGCCGTCACGCCGTGACGCACGAATTCGTCGGTCGCGAACTGCAGCGGCTCGCCCTTGCGCTGCGGAATCGACACCGGCACGATCTCGTCGTTGAAACGGCCGGCCTTCTGCGCGGCTTCCGCCTTGTTCTGCGACAGCGCCGCGAACGCGTCCTGCTCTTCGCGCGTGATCCCGTATTCCTTCGCGACGTTCTCCGCCGTGATGCCCATGTGGTACTGGTTGTACACGTCCCACAGGCCGTCGACGATCATCGTGTCGACCAGCTTCGCATCACCCATCCGGAAGCCGTCGCGCGAGCCCGGCAGCACGTGCGGCGACGCGCTCATGTTCTCCTGACCGCCTGCGATCACGATCTCCGCGTCGCCTGCCATGATCGCGTTCGCTGCCAGCATCACGGCCTTCAGGCCCGAGCCGCACACCTTGTTGATCGTCATCCCCGGCACTGCGCTCGGCAGGCCGGCCTTGATCAGCGACTGGCGCGCCGGGTTCTGCCCCGAGCCCGCCGTCAGCACCTGACCCATGATCACTTCGCTCACCTGATCGGGCTTCACGCCCGAGCGCTCCAGCACCGCGCGAATCACCGTCGCGCCGAGTTCCGGTGCTGCAACCTTCGCGAGCGAGCCGCCGAATTTGCCGACCGCGGTCCGCGCGGCCGATACGATCACTACGTCCGTCATGTTCAATTCCTGCATCGAAATCAGTGGGTCGATCCGTATTGCGTGCCGGCGCCGGCACGGCGGGCGTGGCGCGCAAGCGCCACGCTCGCGGGCTGCGGCCGCATGCTCACGCGTTCATGCGCGCGGCACGCTCCGCATGATCCTGCCGTGCCCGGGCACGCCGTGGCGAACCGGAGGTACGCCAACCGCCACGCGGCACACGCGGCGGCCGACGCCATCCGGCGCCGGTCAATCGTGTCGCGCCGATGCGCGACACGCGGTCATGCTGCCGATTCGCGCGAAGCGGCTTCCTTGCGTGCAGCGGCCGCCGTCTGCTTGCCGCCGCGCGCCGCCGTTTCGCTGACCGCGTCGAAGCCGCTTTGCGCGGCTTCGATCGCCTGGCCCGCCGCTGCGCGTACGGAGTCGGCCGCGGCCGTTGCCGCGGACAGTGCCGAGTTCAGCGCGGCGACCACCGGAGCCGAGCCGGCCGGCGCATGCTTCGTCAGTTCGCCGAACACGTCCTTCACGCGCTTGTCGGTCTGCTCGTACTGCGCTTGCGCGACCTTCGACCATTCGGCCTGCGTCGACACCGCGATGTCGAACAGATGGCGGCTGTACGCGACGGCCTTGCCGGCGGCTTCCTGCGGTGCGGCCACTTGCTGCGCGAAGCCGGCAGCCGGGTTGCTGGCGTTGAATGCGTTCTTCAGCTTGTCCTCGTACTCTTCGAGCGCCGTCTTGGCCGCTTGCAGGTTGAGTTCGACGACGGCCTCGAAACCGTGGATTGCCGGGCGGGCAATTGCGAACCACGCGGCGATTCCGGACTGATAATCGGCGGCGAATTTTTCGGGGGCAAATACGGACATCGGGCACGCTCCTGTTAGCAATGCGAGAGACGACGTAAAGAAAATGGAAGTCAGGTCGATCGCCTGCTCCCTAATTCACGACCCGCGCGCTATTGAATGCGGGAAGTCGAGGATCGCCATTCTAGAGGCATTAATTGTCAATTAAGTGGCATTAATGCTAGGGGAAAACCCTTAAATCCGGAATGGCCGTTGGCGTCCGGGCACCGGCAGGCAACGGGGCCGGTTCACAAGGTGCTGTTTCAAAATGGCTTTTTCATTTTTACAGCATAACGTATCGCCGTGATCCGCAACATTTACCCCGTCATTATTCCCGTTATTAGAAAAAAGGTTGCCATTGAAACGGATAACGCCGCCCGTGTAATCGTTTTTACAGATTTATTTTGAAACCGTTTCCGGGATTATTAATGACGCATTCAATGATCCGATGAATTACGACATGCAACTGCGGCACCCGCCTCACCCGGCCAATTCGCGATGCAGCGCGCGAAACTCCTGCGCGAGCTTGTGCGTCGGTTCGAGGTGGATCACCGGGGTCGACTGCTGATGCGATTCGCGGATCTTCACCGACGCCGACAGCCTCGACGCCAGCACCGGCAGCCCTTCGTCGACGAGT
Source organism: Burkholderia sp. JKS000303 (assembly GCF_002563755.1). Classification (NCBI taxonomy): domain Bacteria; kingdom Pseudomonadati; phylum Pseudomonadota; class Betaproteobacteria; order Burkholderiales; family Burkholderiaceae; genus Burkholderia; species Burkholderia sp. JKS000303. The sequence continues at coordinate 2,022,355 of NZ_PDBZ01000001.1, read as the reverse complement.
TCGTCGACCAGCCGCTGCGGCAGGCTCGCGCGTGGCTGGAACTGATTGATGACGATCCCTTCGACCTCGAGCGCCGCGTTGTGGTCCTGCTGGATTTCCTTCACGTTCTCGAGCAGCGTGTACAGCGCGCGACGCGAGAAGTCGTCGCAGTCGAACGGGATCAGGCAGCGCTCGACCGCGATCAACGCCGAGCGCGTATAGAAGTTCAGCGCGGGCGGCGTATCGATGTAGACGGCATCGTAGGTGTCGAGCTCGTTCAGCGCGTCGCGCAGCTTGTAGATCTTGTAGCGCGATTCCAGCTTGCCGTGCAGCGTGTCGAGATCCGGATGCGCGGGCATCACGTCGAGACCTTCGAACGGGGTCGGATGGATGAACGACGCGACGTCGACCGGACGGAAGTTGAAGGTCAGCGCGGTCTCGAAGAATTCGGCGACGCCGGGATGCGCGTCGGCCGCGCCATCGCCGAGCAGGTAACGCGTGGAATTCGCCTGCGCATCGAGGTCGATGACGAGCGTGCGCAGCCCTTCACTCGCACTGATCGCCGCCAGGTTGCAGACGATCGTCGATTTGCCCACGCCGCCCTTCTGGTTGAATACGACCCGCCGCATTGTGTCCCCTTCGATTGAAACGTCGAAAGATCCAGCTTAGCCGGTCAATCATGGCGGCCGCGTGACATCCGTCAGATGCGCGGCAACGTGCCCGATACATAACGGTTGCCCGGCACGCTCCACCGCCACGGCAGATCCATGCCGACGCGAATGCCGATGCGCGGCCCGCCCGCCAGATTGGCGGGCGGCGCCATGCCGTCGTCCACGATCGCGAAGCCGTCGCGGGCAGCGACCAGATCGACGCCGTCCTGCGCGCCGCCGATGCCGAGCGCCTGGGTCAGCCGGGCCGGCCCGCGGCACAGATCGCGATCGCGTGTCAGCGGCGGCCGTGCCGCGCGCATCCGTTCGAGCCCATGCAGCGGTTCCAGCGCCCGGATCAGCACGCCCGTGCCGGCGCCGTCCGGCCCGCACACGCAATTGCAGCACCAGTGCATCCCGTAGGTGAAATAGACGTACATATGCCCGGGCGGCCCGAACATCGTCGCATTGCGCGGCGTCTTGCCGCGATAGGTGTGCGCGGCCGGGTCGATCGCGCCGGCATAGGCTTCCACTTCGACGATGCGGCCGGCGCGGCCGTCGGCGGCCGCGAGGATCTTGTTCAGCAATTGCGGCGCGACGTCGGGGGCCGAGCGATCGAAGAACGCGCGCGGCAACACCGTGCCCGGCCAGTCCGGCGCGCGCTTATTTCGCGTCATTCCGCACCTCCGGCCGCAGGCTGTCGGAAACCGCTTGCGCCGCCACGCGAAGCTGACGATACGCGTCGACCAGTTCGTCGAGACTGAATGCGCGGTTTCTGCCGCTCGGGTTCGGCAGGATCCAGACGGCCGCGCGCTGCACGCGCGCCGGTTGCAGCCCCCATGCGATCTCGCGTTGCCCGGACAGCGCCGCATAGGCGGCCTTGCCCAGGAACGCGACGAAGCGCGGCGCGTAACGTTCGAGCTTCTGCTCGAAGACGGCCGCGGCAGCGACGAATTCGTCGTGCGACAACTGATCTGCACGCGCGGTCGGCCGCGGTACGACCGCCGTCAGCCCGCAGCCGTACCCGAGTATCGTCCGGTCGTCCTGCGGCGCGATTTCGTCCGGCGTGAAGCCCGCGAGATGCAGCACGCGCCAGAAGCGGTTGCTCCTTCCCGCGAAGTGATGGCCGGTCGCGGCCGCGGCCATGCCGGGGTTGATCCCGCAGAACAGCACGTCGAGATGCGGGGCGATGATGTCGGGGAGTGCGTCAGCCACGTTCGGCCTCGCGCGTGAGGGACGTAAACGAAAAAAGACCCGAAGGTCCACGCCAGGCAATTCGCCTGGTTCGGACATTCGGGCCCTTTCCTGTGCGGGATACCGCCGTGACGGTCAGAACGGGATATCGTCGTCCATCTCGTCGAAGCCGCCGCCTGCCGGCGCGCTCGGACGGCTCTGGCCGCCGCCCGCACCGCCGCGCGGCGCGCCGCCGGCACGACCGCCGCCGCCACCGCCGCGTTCCATCTGTTCGCCGCCGCGACCGCCGCCACCACCACCGTAGCCGCCGCCGTAACCGCCTTCGTCACCGCCACCGCCCCCGCCCCCGCCGCCCGCACCGCGGCCGCCGAGCATCTGCATTTGATCCGCGACGATTTCGGTCGAATAGCGATCCTGGCCGTCCTGGCCTTGCCACTTACGCGTGCGGATGCGGCCTTCGATATAGACCGACGAGCCCTTCTTCAGGTACTCGCTGACGATTTCGGCGAGGCGGCCGAAAAACGCGACGCGGTGCCACTCGGTCATTTCCTTGAAATCGCCGCTCGCCTTGTCCTTGTAGCGATCGGTCGTTGCGAGACGAATGTTCGCAACCGCGTCGCCGCTCGGCAGGTAACGGACTTCAGGATCGGCGCCGAGATTGCCGACGAGGATGACCTTGTTGACGGATGCCATGTGTTTCTCCAGTAATCCAGTAAATTCGATGCGGGGCCGCCCGCGAAAGTCGTCGGAGCGGCCCGCCGGGCAAGCCGGCGAGCGCCGCCGGTGCCTGCCCGAAAAGAAGGTTCAGGCCTTGCGCGGCGGCGCTTTCATGCTGGCCGCGATTATAAGCCACGCGGCAACGAGCCCTGAGCACGCATAGAAGACGGTATCCGCGCCGCCGTGCTTCAGCAGCCAGCCGCCCGCGATGCCGCCGAGCGCGAGCCCGATCGACTGCGTGGTGTTGTAGACGCCCGTGGCCGCGCCCTTGCGCGAACCGGGCGCGAGCTTCGACACGAGCGACGGCTGCGACGCCTCCAGGATGTTGAAACCCAGGAAGTACACGAACAGGATCGCCGCCACCATCAGGATGGTATGCGGCGCGCTGCCCAGCAGCAATTGGCCGATCAGGATAGCCAGAATGCCGCCGAGCAGCACCGGCTTCATCTTGCCCCGCTTTTCCGCGACGATGATCGCCGGGACCATCATCACGAACGCGAGCCCCATCACCGGCAGGTAGACCTTCCAGTGCGACGCGACCGGCAGCCCGCCGTCGACCAGCAGGCGCGGCACGACGAGGAACAGCGCCGTCTGCGTCGCATGCAGCACGAGCACGCCGAAGTTCAGGCGCAGCAGCTCGACGTTGTGCAGCACCTCGGCGAACGGCGCGGGCACGTGCACCGGCTTCGCCGCGTTGGGCACGATCCACACCACGACGCCGATCGCGAGGATCGACAGCACGCCGACGATCGCGAACAGGCCGCTCATCCCGACCCAGTGGAACACGATCGGCGCGCCGACGATCGCGATCGCGAACGACATGCCGATCGAGCCGCCGACCATCGCCATCGCCTTGGTGCGGTTCTGCTCGGAGGTCAGGTCGGCGATGAACGCCAGCACCGCGGACGACACGGCGCCCATCCCCTGGATCACGCGGCCGACGATGATCCACGTGATGTCGTGCGCGAACGCGGCGACGAAGCTGCCGAGCGCGAAGATCAGCAGGCCGGTGGCGATCACGGGCTTGCGGCCGAACTTGTCGGACGCCCACCCGTAGAAGATGTACAGCAGCGACTGCGTGACGCCGTAGGCCCCGAGCGCGAGGCCGACGAGCAGCACGTTGTCGCCGCCCGGGATGGTTTTCGCGTAGACCGAGAACACCGGCATGATCATGAACAGGCCGAGCATGCGCAGCGCGAAGATCGCTGCGAGCGATGCGGTCGCGCGCAGTTCGGGCGCGCTCATGCGGGAAGACGTGGCGGACGGATTGGACATCGGGAATGAATTTCGAATGATCGGATTGTCCGCCCGGCGGCGGGCGGCGGAAGATCAGGGCCACCGGCCTGGCAGGCAGGGCAAGTCGCTTGCCGGAGCATGACGCAGGCAGCCTGCGGGCCGTGCGAAGCCGCGCGGCGCGGCCGTTTTCCCGGCGCGGGCACTGCCTTGCTGCCAGCTGCTGCTGAGGCTGGGGGCCCCAAACGACGGCCTCGAAAAGCCGTTATAGTAGCAGGTTTGGTTCCCTCCATTTTCGCCAGGTTCATGGAACAGATCCGTATCCGTGGGGCACGTACCCACAACCTGAAAAACGTCAATCTCGACCTGCCGCGCCACAAGCTCGTCGTGATTACCGGGTTGTCCGGGTCGGGCAAGTCGTCGCTCGCGTTCGACACCCTTTATGCCGAAGGGCAGCGCCGCTACGTCGAAAGCCTGTCCGCGTACGCCCGCCAGTTCCTGCAGTTGATGGAGAAACCCGACGTCGACCTGATCGAAGGCCTGTCGCCGGCGATCTCGATCGAGCAGAAGGCGACGTCCCACAACCCGCGTTCGACCGTCGGCACGGTCACCGAGATCCACGACTACCTGCGACTTTTGTTCGCACGTGTCGGCACGCCCTACTGCCCCGACCACGACATCCCGCTCGAGGCGCAGAGCGTGTCGCAGATGGTCGACGCCGCGCTCGCGCTGCCCGAGGAAACCAAGCTGATGATCCTCGCGCCGGTCGTCGCGAACCGCAAGGGCGAGCACGCCGAGCTGTTCGAGGACATGCAGGCGCAGGGCTTCGTGCGCTTTCGCGTGCGCTCGGGCGGCGGCACCGCGAACGAAGGCGTCGCGAAGATCTACGAGGTCGAGTCGCTGCCGAAGCTGAAGAAGAACGACAAGCACACGATCGACGTCGTCGTCGACCGCCTGAAGGTGCGCCCGGACATGAAGCAGCGCCTCGCGGAATCGTTCGAGACCGCGCTGCGCCTCGCCGACGGCCGCGCGATCGCGCTCGAGATGGAGTCCGACCACGAGCACCTGTTCAGCTCGAAGTTCGCGTGCCCGATCTGCTCGTACTCGCTGCAGGAGCTCGAGCCGCGGCTGTTCTCGTTCAACAACCCGATGGGCGCGTGCCCGGAATGCGACGGCCTCGGCCAGATCACGTTCTTCGACCCGAAGCGGGTCGTCGCACACCCGTCGCTGTCGCTCGCCGCCGGCGCCGTGAAAGGCTGGGACCGCCGCAACCAGTTCTACTTCCAGATGCTGCAGAGCCTCGCGGCGTTCTACGAATTCGACATCGACGCCGCCTTCGAGGATCTGCCGGAAAAGATCCGCAAGGTGCTGCTGTTCGGCTCGGGCAAGCAGACGATCCCGTTCTCGTACATCAACGAGCGCGGCCGCACGACGATCCGCGAGCACGTGTTCGAAGGGATCATCCCGAACCTCGAGCGCCGCTACCGCGAGACCGATTCGGTCGCGGTGCGCGAAGAGCTGTCGAAGTACCAGAACAACCAGCCGTGCCCGTCGTGCGAAGGCACGCGCCTGCGCCGCGAAGCACGCCACGTGCGGGTCGGCACCGGCGACTACGCGCGCGGCATCTATGAAATCAGCGGCTGGCCGCTGCGCGACGCGCTCGGCTATTTCGACGGCCTGTCGCTCGACGGCGCGAAGCGCGAGATCGCCGACAAGGTGATCAAGGAAATCGTCGCGCGCCTGACCTTCCTGAACAACGTCGGCCTCGACTACCTGTCGCTCGAGCGCAGCGCGGAAACCCTGTCGGGCGGCGAGGCGCAGCGCATCCGGCTCGCGTCGCAGATCGGCTCGGGCCTGACCGGCGTGATGTACGTGCTCGACGAGCCGTCGATCGGCCTGCACCAGCGCGACAACGACCGCCTGATCGGCACGCTCAAGCACCTGCGCGACCTCGGCAACTCGGTGATCGTCGTCGAGCACGACGAGGACATGATCCGCACGGCCGACTACGTCGTCGACATGGGCCCGGGCGCCGGCGAACACGGCGGCGTGGTGGTCGCCGAAGGCACGCCGAAGCAGGTGCAGTCGAACCCGCAGTCGCTGACGGGCCAGTATCTCGTCGGCAAGCGCACGATCGAGTATCCGGACGAGCGCCTCGCGCCCGATCCCGAGCGGATGCTGCGCATCCTCGACGCGCACGGCAACAACCTGCAGCACGTCGATCTCGAACTGCCGGTCGGCCTGTTGACCTGCATCACCGGCGTGTCGGGCTCCGGCAAGTCGACGCTGATCAACGACACGCTGTATCACGCGGTCGCGCGCCACCTGTACGGCTCGTCGGCCGAGCCGGCGCCGCACGAGGCGATCGAGGGGCTCGAGCACTTCGACAAGGTGATCAACGTCGACCAGTCGCCGATCGGCCGCACGCCGCGCTCGAACCCGGCCACCTACACGGGCCTGTTCACGCCGATCCGCGAGCTGTTCTCGGGCGTGCCGACCGCGAAGGAGCGCGGCTACGACCCGGGCCGCTTCTCGTTCAACGTGAAGGGCGGCCGCTGCGAGTCGTGCCAGGGCGACGGCGTGCTGAAGGTCGAGATGCACTTCCTGCCGGACGTGTACGTCCCGTGCGACGTGTGCCACGGCAAGCGCTACAACCGCGAAACGCTCGAGGTGCAGTACAAGGGCAAGAACATCAGCGAAGTGCTCGACATGACGGTCGAACAGGCGTATGAATTTTTCAGCGCGGTGCCGGTCATCGCCCGCAAGCTGAAGACGCTGCTCGACGTCGGCCTCGGCTACATCCGCCTCGGCCAGTCGGCCACGACGCTGTCGGGCGGCGAGGCGCAGCGCGTGAAGCTGTCGCTGGAGCTGTCCAAGCGCGACACCGGCCGCACGCTGTACATCCTCGACGAGCCGACCACCGGCCTGCACTTCCACGACATCGCGCTGCTGCTCGAGGTGATCCACCGGCTGCGCGACCAGGGCAACACGGTTGTGATCATCGAGCACAACCTCGACGTGATCAAGACGGCCGACTGGGTGATCGACCTCGGCCCCGAGGGCGGCGCCGGCGGCGGCCAGATCATCGCGCAGGGCACACCCGAGCAGGTCGCGAAGACCAAGGCCAGCTTCACCGGCAAGTACCTCGCGCCGCTGCTCAAGCGCCCGACCCGCAAGGCGGCGGCCGGCTGACAGCCTCGCCTCCACCGTGCGCAGCCGCCCGGCCGCGCACGGTTCGGGCCCTGCGGCGGCGCCCGCCCCCCCGTGGTTTTCCCTTCTGCGTTTACGCCATGAGTCAAACTGCCTCATGGCGGACCATAATGGCAGCTATACTTTACGGTCGTAAGATTCGCCGTCCGCACCAATCCGGTGCAATGCCCGGCGAACGCCGCTCTGCCGCCCATCGCGCGGCATGACACACGAACGACAGGAATCCACGATGGAGAAGCAACAAGAGTCGCACGACGCGCAGAACCGCGAGCCGCACCTGCGCAGCGTGCGGTTGACGAGCGACTTCAGCCTGCCGAAGTTGTCGGCGATCGAGATCGGCAGCTACCTGTTCGCCCTCGTCTCGATGGTGCTCGTCATCGAACTGAGGCTCCTCGGCGGGCTGCTGGCCGGCATGCTGGTCTACCAGCTCATCCACACGATCGCCCCGGTGATCGAACGCCACACCACCAGCATGCGGGCGCGCTGGGTCGCCGTCGTGCTGCTGTCGATCGTGATCGTCGGCGGGCTCACCGGCCTGACAATCGGCATCATCGAGCACTTCGAGCACACGGTGCCGAACCTGCAGACCCTGCTCGGCCAGTTGATGCAGATCGTCGAGCAAACGCGCGCGCGCACGCCGGCGTGGATCGCGAACCTGCTGCCCGTCGACGTCGAACAGATGAAGACCAAGGCGGCAGTGCTGATGCACTCGCACATGGATCAGCTCCAGCAAGGCGGCAAGAGCGTCGCGCGCGGCTTCGGCCACGTGGTGTTCGGGATGATCATCGGCGCGATGATCGCGATCGGTGTCGAGCACGGCAAGGTGCGCCGGCCGCTGTCGACCGCCCTCGTCACGCGCGTGTCGCGCTTTGCCGAATCGTTCCGCCGGATCGTCTTCGCGCAGATCAAGATCTCGGCGATCAACGCGGCCTTCACGGCCATCTACCTGCTCGTCGCGCTGCCGATCTTCCACCAGCAGTTGCCGCTGTCGAAAACGCTGGTGCTCGTGACCTTCATCGTCGGCCTGCTGCCGGTGATCGGCAACCTGATCTCGAACACGCTGATCGTCGCGGTGTCGCTGTCGGTCAGCATGGGCACCGCGATCGCGTCGCTCGCGTTCCTCGTGATCATCCACAAGTTCGAATACTTCCTGAACGCGAAGATCATCGGCGGCCAGATCGAGTCGCGCGCGTGGGAGCTGCTGCTCGCGATGCTGATCATGGAAGCCGCGTTCGGGCTCCCCGGCGTGATCGCCGCGCCGATCTTCTATGCGTACCTGAAGCGCGAGCTGTACATGCTGCGGCTGATCTGACGCCCCTGCCCCGCCGCGCAATAAAAAACGCCGCGCCCCGTCAAGGGCGCGGCGTTTTTGTTTGTGGGGGCCGGCCATCCGGGGGACGGCCATCCGGGGACGGCCATCCGGCCCGCAGCCGATCAGCGGAACACGACCGTCTTGGTCCCGTTCAGCACGATCCGGTGCTCGACGTGCCACTTCACCGCGCGCGCCAGCGTCACGCACTCGACGTCGCGACCGATCGCGGTCAGCTGATCGGGCGTCATGCTGTGGTCGACGCGCTCGACTTCCTGCTCGATGATCGGGCCTTCGTCGAGATCGGTCGTCACGTAGTGCGCGGTCGCGCCGATCAGCTTCACGCCGCGGTCGAACGCCTGGTAGTACGGCTTCGCGCCCTTGAAGCTCGGCAGAAACGAATGGTGGATGTTGATCGCGCGGCCGGCGAGCTGCCGGCACATGTCCGGCGACAGGATCTGCATGTAGCGTGCGAGCACGACGAGATCGGCCTGGTGCTCGTCGATCACTTCCAGCACGCGCGCTTCCTGCGCGGCCTTCGCGGCGTCGGACGAACCGCCGACGAGCGGGAAATGATGGAACGGGATGTTGTAGCTCGCGGCGAGTTGGTAGAACTCCTTGTGGTTCGACACGATCGCCGGGATCTCGATCGGCAACTGACCGGTGCGATAGCGGAACAGCAGGTCGTTCAGGCAATGGCCGATCTTCGACACCATGATCACGACGCGCGGCTTCACGGCCGCGTCGTGCAATTCCCAGCGCATCCCGAACTGCTCGGCGAGCGGGGCGAATTCGCTGCGCAGCGTGTCGAGCGCCGTCGCGACATCCGCGCCGCGGCCGTCCTGCTCGAAGTGCACGCGCATGAAGAACTCGCTGGTGCGACTGTCGCCGAACTGCGCGGAATCGAGGATGTTGTTGCTGCGCTCGAACAGGAAGCCCGAGACCGCGTGGACGATGCCGTGCCGGTCGGGGCACGACAGTTTCAAGATAAAGCTGTGATCGGTCGGCATGACCGCTACTCCCTTCGTTTCGGTATTCGTCAAATAGCTCGTGCGTGTGGCTGCGCCCCGGCCCGGGCGCGCGTCACGCAGGCGGCGCGAACAGCGCGTCGATGCCCGCGGCATCCGCCGCCGCGAGCCAGCGATGGCGCAGCAGCGTGTCGAGCATCGCGAGGCTCGCATCCATCGTCGCGCGACCTTCGCGCAACCAGCCGATCACCTCGGGCACGCCGGCCAGCAGGTGCTCGGCGACTTCGCCGTCCTGGTTGTGCGGCGCGAAGTCGCGCGGCAGCGGCAGGTCGTACACGAAGATCAGTTCGGACTGCGTGCCTTCGGGCAGCGAGCACAGCACCTGCACCGCGCGACCCGCGATCGCGCGCGCCGCCAGTTCGGCCGGCATGCCGGCCTCTTCCCAGCATTCCTTCGCGAGCGTCTCGTGAACGCCCAGGCCCCAGCCGATGCCGCCCGCCACGACGTTATCGAGCATGCCGGGGTCGGTGGCCTTGGTGGCGCTGCGGCGGCCGAGCCACATCTGCGGCACGGCCGGCGAACCGGGCGCAGCCGCATATTCTACGATGCCGTTCAGGTGCACCGCATAGGTCTGCGTGCCGAAAAAGCGCGACGCGGCGCGCTCGATGTACGCGAGCGGCGGATCGTCGAAGCGGTTGCGGATCGCATAGATCTCGTCGCGCCAGCCCGGGATCGCGCCCTCGGCCGCCAGCGCGCCGATCGCGCTCGCGAGCGCCATGCTGCGCGCGTCCACGGTGTCGTAGCGTGCCGACAGCGCGACCCGCGCGTCGGTCAGCTCGAACACGTCGGGCCAGCGGGCGAGCTTCGCGACGTCCTGGCGACGCACCCAGCCGACCTGCTCGCCGGCGATCTCGAAACGCAGGTGCGCGGCCGGATCGAAGCGGCGTGCGGCCGCAATGCACGGAAACGTCATCGGGTTCAGTCCTTCAGCGCGACGCGAATGCCGATCGCGATGAAGGTCGCGCCGGCGATCCGGTCGAGCCACACGCCGGCCTTCGGACGGCGCTTCAGCCACGTGCCGATCGCGCCCGCGCCGACGCCGAACAGCGTGAAGATCGCGGCCGTCTGCAGCATGAACAATGCACCCAGCTCGAACATCTGCAGCGTCACGCTCTGCACGCCGTGCGGATCGACGAACTGAGGCAGGAACACGACGAAGAACAGCGTGACCTTCGGGTTCATCAGGTTGCCGATCACGCTCTGTCGGAAGATCGCGCCGAGCGGCTGCGGCGGACGCTCATGCGCGTTCGCGAGGCCCTGGCTGCGCAGCGCCTTGATGCCGATCCACACGAGGTACGCGGCGCCCGCGAGCTTCAGCGTCTGGAACGCGACCGGCGACGAACGCAGCACGGCCGCGACGCCGAGCGCCGCGAGCGTCGTGTGGAACAGGATCCCGGCCGTGAAGCCGAGTGCCGCGACGAAGCCGGCGGCGCGCCCCTGCGAGATGCCGCGCGCGAGCACCTGCAGGTTGTCGGGACCCGGCGCGAACGTGATCGCGACCGATGTCGCGAGAAACAGCATGAAGTTGGGCATCGTGACCTCGCGGCGTGGGCCGGCGTTCGGTGGTTCAGTGGCCGGCGAATTCGGTGACGGTATAGACGGGCAGCCCCGCGTTGCGCAACAGCGTCGAGCCGCCGAGATCGGGCAGGTCGATGATCGCCGCGCCCTCGACGACGACCGCGCCGAGCCGCTGCAGCAGGTTGCGCCCCGCCATCATCGTGCCGCCGGTCGCGATCAGGTCGTCCATGATGATCACGCGGTCGCCGGGGCGGCACGCGTCTTCGTGAATCTCGACCGTCGCACTGCCGTATTCGAGGTCGTACGATTCCGAACGCGTCTTGTACGGCAGCTTGCCGACCTTGCGGATCGGCACGAAACCGACGCTCAGCTCGTACGCGACGATCGGCGCGATGATGAAGCCGCGCGCATCGAGCCCCGCGACGTAGTCGAGCTTCGCATCGACATAGCGTTCGACGAACAGGTCGACGAGGATGCGCAGCGCCTTCGGGCTCTGCAGCAGCGTCGTAATGTCGCGGAACATCACGCCCGGCTGCGGCCAGTCGGGCACCGTGCGGATCTGGCTGTGAATGAAGGCGACCGGATCGAGCGGTGCGCCCGACGACGAATGCGGCATGAAACTCTCCGAAAAAAACGGTGCGCGAGGATCGGGCACCGTTTCGAATAAATACGGGTCAGGTTATTGAATCGCGACTCCGGCGACTCAGACGACCGCGGCCGGCGGATCGCGCCGATGGCGCGACAGCCGTTCCTCCGCGAGCGCGAGCGCCTCGGGCAGCCCGCGCAGCACGACGATGTCGCTCGCGCGCAGCTTGGTCTGCGGGTCGGGTTCGACGCCGCGAATGCCGTGCCGGCGGATCGCCGTGACTTCCAGCCCGAGCGCATACAGCCCGAGCTCCTCCAGCGAGCGCCCGACCGCGTCCGCGCGCGCGTCGACCGGCACAGATTGTAGCCGCACCTGCTCGTGATCGTCGTCGTCCGCATCGTCCGCGCCGTGGAAATAGCCGCGCAGCAGGCTGTAGCGCTCGTCGCGCATCTCCTCGACGCGCCGCACGACCTTGCGCATCGGCACGCCCACCAGCACCAGCGTGTGCGACGCGAGCATCAGGCTGCCCTCGACGATCTCCGGGATCACTTCGGTCGCGCCGGCCGCGAGCAGCTTCTCGAGATCGGCGTCGTCGACGGTGCGTACGATCGCCGGCAGCGTCGGCTCCAGCTCGTGCACGTGGTGCAGCACGCGCAGCGCGGACGGCGTGTTCGCATAGGTGATCGCGACGGCCGCCGCGCGGTGAATACCAGCCGCGAGCAGCGATTCGCGGCGCGCCGCATCGCCGAACACGACGGATTCGCCGGCGGTCGCGGCCGCGCTCACGCGATCGGGATCGAGGTCGAGCGCGACGTACGAAATGCCTTCCTGCTCGAGCATGCGGGCCAGGTTCTGGCCCGCGCGGCCGTAGCCGCAGATGATCACGTGGCCGCGCTGCTTGAGGCTTTGCGTCGCGATCCGCGTCATCTGCAGCGACTGCTGCATCCATTCCGTCGACGACAGCCGCATCACGATCCGGTCGGCGTTCTGGATCAGGAACGGCGCGGCGAGCATCGACAGCAGCATCGACGCGAGGATCGCCTGCAACAGCGTCGAATCGACCAGATGCCGGTCGAGGATCAGGTTCAGCAGCACGAAGCCGAATTCGCCGGCCTGCGCGAGCCCGATGCCGGTGCGCATCGCCACGCCCGGCGTCGCGCCGAACAGCCGCGCGAGCCCCGCGATCATGGTCCCCTTGAACAGGATCTGGCCGACGAAGAAGCCGAGCACGAGGAGCGGGTGCTCCCAGATCACGCGCGGATCGAGCAGCATCCCGGTCGTCACGAAGAACAGGCCGAGCAGCACATCGCGAAACGGCTTGATGTCCTCCTCCACCTGATGGCGGAACGGCGTCTCGGAGATCAGCATCCCGGCGATGAACGCGCCGAGCGCGAGCGACAGGCCGAACTTGTCGGTGATGAACGCGGCGCCGAGCGTGACGAGCAGCAGGTTCAGCACGAACAGTTCCTGCGAGCGACGTCGCGCGACGACGTTGAGCCAGCGCGTCATGAAGCGCTGCCCGATGACCAGCAGCAGCGTGAGCGCGATCACGATCTTGACGGCCGCGAAGCCGAGCGTGATCGCGAGATCCTTCGACGATTCCGCGCCGAACGCGGCGATCACGATCAGCAGCGGCACCACCGCGAGATCCTGGAACAGCAGCACGCCGAAGATGTTGCGGCCGTGGGCGGTCTCGATCTCGAGCCGCTCGGCGAGCATCTTCGACACGATCGCCGTCGACGACATCGCGAGCGCGCCGCCGAGCGCGACACTGCCCTGCCACGTGATGTGCACCCAGCGCTCGAACAGCGCGCCGAGCCCGACCGCGAGCACAAGGGTGGCGACGACCTGCAGCAGTCCGAGCCCGAACACGAGCCGCTGCATCGCCCTGAGCTTCGCGAGCGAGAATTCGAGGCCGATCGAGAACATCAGGAACACCACGCCGAATTCCGCGAGGTGTTCGGCCCGTTCGAGGTCCGCGGCAATGCCGAATGCGTGCGGGCCGACCAGGATGCCGACGGTCAGGTAGCCGAGCATCGGCGGCAGGTTCAACGAGCGGAATACGACGACACCCACCACCGAGGCCAGCAACAGCAGCAGGGTCATTTCGAGCGGGGAAATCACAGGCGAAGCGTCCTCGTTCGTCGGGGCCACGGCAATGCGGGCGCGGGTGGTGGCGATGGTCAGGCGACTTCGGACGAGTCCGAAAGCCCGGCGCGGCGAACAAACGCCTTTGCTATACTCCGCGCATGATAGCGAAAATCAATGATGATCGGGCGCTCGCGCTCGCCCGCGACGTGCTCGACATCGAGGCGGACGCCGTACGCGCGCTGCGCGACCAGCTCGACGGCGACTTCGTCCAGGCCGTTGCGCTGCTGCTCGGCTGCCGCGGCCGCGTGGTGGTGTCCGGCATCGGCAAATCGGGGCATATCGCCCGCAAGATCGCGGCGACCCTCGCGAGCACCGGCACGCCGGCCTTTTTCGTCCATCCGGCCGAAGCCAGCCACGGCGACCTCGGCATGGTCACGTCGGACGACGTCTTCATCGGTATTTCGTATTCGGGCGAGTCGGAAGAACTCGTCGCGATCCTGCCGCTCGTCAAGCGGATCGGCGCGAAGCTGATCGCGATCACGGGTCGTGCGGAATCGAGCCTCGGCACGCTTGCCGACGTGAACCTGAACGCCGCGGTCTCGAAGGAAGCGTGCCCGCTGAACCTCGCGCCCACCGCGAGCACGACCGCCGCGCTCGCGCTCGGCGATGCGCTCGCCGTCGCGGTGCTCGACGCGCGCGGCTTCGGTTCCGAGGATTTCGCGCGCTCGCATCCGGGCGGCGCGCTCGGCCGCCGCCTGCTCACCCATGTGCGCGACGTGATGCGCTCGGGCGACGACGTGCCGCTGGTCGGCGCCGACGCGACGCTGTCGGACGCGCTGTTCCAGATCACCGCGAAGCGGATGGGCATGACGGCCGTGGTCGATGCCGACGGCCGCGTCGCCGGCATCTTCACCGACGGCGACCTGCGCCGCGTGCTCGCCCGCGACGGCGATTTCCGCACGCTGCCGATCGTCGACGTGATGACGCACGAGCCGCGCACGATCGGCCCCGAGCATCTCGCGGTCGAAGCCGTGGAACTGATGGAGCGCCACCGGATCAACCAGATGCTGGTGGTCGATGCCGCCGGCGTGCTGATCGGCGCCCTGAACATGCACGACCTGTTTTCGAAGAAGGTAATCTGATGAGCGCAGCGCTGACTGCGGCCGAACGCGCGAGCCGCGTAAAGCTGATGATTTTCGACGTCGACGGCGTGCTGACCGACGGCGGCCTGCTGTTTACCGCGGCCGGCGATGCGATGAAGTCGTTCAATTCGCTCGACGGCCACGGCGTGAAGCTGCTCGGCGAGGCCGGCATCGCGACCGCGATCATCACCGGCCGCCGCTCGGACATCGTCGCGGCGCGCGCGAAGGAAATGAAGATCGCGCACCTGTTCCAGGGCGTCGAGAACAAGCTCACCGTGTTCGCCGATCTGATCGCGTCGCTCGGCCTCACCGCCGACGCCTGCGGCTACATGGGCGACGACTGGCCCGACCTGCCGGTGATGCTGCGCTGCGGCTTCGCGACCGCGCCGGCCAATGCGCATCCCGAGGTGATCGCCCGCGCCCACTGGGTGGCCGAGGCCCGCGGCGGCCAGGGTGCCGTGCGCGAAGTGTGCGACGCGATCCTGCGCGCGCAACGCCGCTACGACGCCATGCTCGCGGCCGCCTGCGGAGCCTGACGGATGAACACGCATTTCCGCTGGACCCAGTTGCTGCCGCTCGTCGCGGTCGCCGCGCTCGCGGGCATCACGTGGTGGCTGCTGCAGGCGACGCTGCCGCCGCCCGGCGAGGGCGCCGTGCAGCCGAAGCGCCATACGCCCGACTATTTCGCGGACAACTTCTCGGTTACCGAGCTCGACCAGTCGGGCACGACCCAGTACCGGCTGACGGCTGCGAAGCTGATCCATTACGAAGACACCGACAACAGCGACCTGACCGATCCGGCCATGCGCGCGTTCCAGCCCGGCAAGCCGGTCGTGACGACCACCTCGAAGCGCGGCACCGTCAACGGCGACGTGTCGATCGTCGATTTGTACGACGACGCGCGCATCCTGCGCGTGGCCGGCGGCGGCGATCCGCAGATGCAGGCCGATTCCCAGCATTTCCGGATCTTCGTCAATGACGATGTGATCCAGACCGAAAAGCCGGTTAAACTTCAGCGCGGCCTGTCGCTCGTCAACGCGACCGACGGCATGAAGTACAACAACGTCACCCGGGTCATCGAGCTTTACGGCAACGTGCGCGGCACGATCGCCGCGTCTGACACGTCCGGCGGCTCGAAAGGTCAACCCAAGTGACGCATCCCTCACGTGACTGCATGAACGAACCGTTCCCTCGACAGAATTCCGGCGGCGCTGCGCGCGCCGTCCGCGCCGCGCTCGCCGCGACGCTCGTGGCGCTCCCGCTCGTCGGGCTGGCGCCGCTCGCCCATGCCGAGAAGGCCGACCAGAGCAAGCCGATCAACGTCGAGGCGGACAACCTGACCTATGACGATCTGAAGCAGGTCACGGTCGCGACCGGCAACGTCGTGATCACGAAGGGCACGATCATCATCAAGGGCGATCGCGTCGAAGTGCGCCAGGATCCGGAAGGCTATCAGTACGCGACGTCGTTCGGCAGCAGCAAGAAGCATGCGACGTTCCGCCAGAAGCGCGAAGGTCTCGACGAGTACATCGACGGCGACGCCGAGCGCATCGACTACGACGGCAAGCAGGACCTGACGACGCTGACGACCGCGGCCACCGTGCGCCGCCTGCAGGGCACGTCGACCATCGCCGACACCGTGCACGGCAGCGTGATCACGTACGACGGCCAGCACGACTTCTACACCGCGAAGGGCGGCAAGGACGTCGCGGCGCCGGGCAATCCGACCGGCCGCGTGCGCGCGATGCTGTCGCCGAAGAACGGCGGCGCAGGTCCGCTGACCGGCGCGCCGGCGAAGCTGTCGCCGTCGACCACGATCCAGGGAGCGCCGGGCCAATGAACGCGCTACCGAATCGCCAGCCGGCCGGCACGACGAGCTCGCTCGTCGTCCGCAACCTGAAGAAACGCTACGGCTCGCGCACCGTCGTCAAGGACGTGTCGCTCGACGTGAAGAGCGGCGAAGT
Source organism: Burkholderia sp. JKS000303 (assembly GCF_002563755.1). Lineage (NCBI taxonomy): Bacteria > Pseudomonadati > Pseudomonadota > Betaproteobacteria > Burkholderiales > Burkholderiaceae > Burkholderia > Burkholderia sp. JKS000303. Next base: position 2,005,737 of record NZ_PDBZ01000001.1, on the reverse strand, counting down.
CGTCGGCCTGCTCGGCCCGAACGGCGCCGGCAAGACGACGTCGTTCTACATGATCGTCGGCCTCGTGCCGCTCGACGCGGGCGAGATCTCGCTGAACGGCAGCTCGATCAGCCTGCTGCCGATCCACAAGCGCGCATCGCTCGGCTTGTCGTACCTGCCGCAGGAAGCGTCCGTGTTCCGCAAGCTGACCGTCGAGGAAAACATCCGTGCGGTGCTCGAGCTGCAGTACGGCGAGGACGGCAAGCGGCTGTCGAAGGACGCGATCGCGTCGCGCACCGAAGCGCTGCTCGACGAGCTGCAGATCGGTCACCTGCGCGAGAATCCGGCGCTGTCGCTGTCGGGCGGCGAACGCCGCCGCGTCGAAATCGCGCGTGCGCTCGCGACCAACCCGAACTTCATCCTGCTCGACGAACCGTTCGCCGGCGTCGACCCGATCGCGGTGCTCGAGATCCAGAAGATCGTCAAGTTCCTCAAGCAGCGCAACATCGGCGTGTTGATTACCGATCACAACGTCCGCGAAACGCTCGGCATCTGCGACCACGCATACATCATCAGCGACGGCTCGGTGCTCGCCGCCGGCGCGCCGAGCGACATCATCGAGAACGAGAGCGTCCGCCGCGTGTACCTCGGCGAACACTTCCGCATGTAACTCCCCTCGTGGCTGGCTGCACCCCGCCCGGCCCCGCCGTGCGGGGTCGCGCGCGGCTTTCCAGCCATGTCGCCCCTACCCGCGGCCGGTCGGCGCGCCGCGCGTAATCGCGGATGGCTCAAGGCGCCTGGGTCGTGGCACACTGCCGGTATGACTCCCTCTCTGCCATGAAAGCCAGCCTTCAACTCCGCCTGTCGCAACATTTGGCGCTGACGCCGCAGCTACAGCAGTCGATCCGGCTTCTGCAGTTGTCGACGCTCGAACTGCAGCAGGAAGTCGCGATGGCCGTCGCGCAGAATCCGCTGCTCGAAAACGACGACGAATGGATCGCGAGTCCGCTGCGTGTCGCGGCGGATGGATCGCTGATCGCGCAAACGCCCCCCGCGCAGAACACCGAACCGGGCGCCACGAACGGCAGCAGCCAGTCGGGCGAGCGCACCGAGCGCGACGAACCGGCCGGCGCCGACGAATACGACGGCTACGCGTCCGGCGACAACAACGACGGCCCGCAGTGGAATCTCGACGAGTTCGGCCGCTCGAGCGGCGCGTCGGACGACGACGACCTGCCGCCGCTGCAGGTGCAGGAAGCCGCGACGTCGCTGCGCGACCATCTCTCCGCGCAACTGCGCGTCACGCAGGCGGGCCCGCGCGATCGCGCGCTCGTGATGTTCCTGATCGAATCGCTCGACGACGACGGCTACCTGACCGCGTCGCTCGACGAAGTGCTCGCCGATCTGCCGGCCGAACTCGAAATCGACTGCGACGAACTGAACGCGGCGCTCGCGCTGCTGCACAGCTTCGACCCCGCCGGGGTCGGTGCGCGCTCGGCATCCGAGTGCCTGAAGCTGCAGTTGCTGCGCCTCGATCCGTCCCCCACCCGCACGCTCGCGCTCGAAATCGTGTCGCAGCATCTCGAACTGCTCGCCGCGCGCGATTTCACGCGGCTGCGCAAGCACTTGAAAGCGAGCGACGACGCGCTGCGCGACGCGCACGCGCTGATCCGCTCGCTGGAGCCGTTCCCGGGCGCTGCCTACGGCAAGGCCGAAGCCGACTACGTCGTGCCCGACATCATGGTGAAGAAGTCCGGCCAGGGCTGGCTCGCGGAACTCAATCCGGAAGTGATGCCGCGCCTGCGGATCAACAACCTGTACGCGAACATTCTGCGCAACAGCCGCGGCGACCCGTCGGCCGGATCGTTGAAACAACAGCTCCAGGAAGCACGCTGGCTGATCAAGAACATCCAGCAGCGCTTCGACACGATCCTGCGTGTCGCGCAGGCTATTGTCGAGCGTCAGAAGAATTTCTTTGCGCACGGTGAAATTGCCATGCGCCCCTTGGTTTTGCGGGAAATAGCTGATACGCTGGGCCTACACGAGTCGACTGTCAGCCGTGTGACAACAGGCAAGTACATGCTGACCCCGTTCGGGACGCTTGAATTTAAGTACTTCTTCGGATCACACGTTTCGACCGACACCGGAGGCGCCGCTTCGTCGACCGCCATCCGAGCCCTGATCAAGCAACTGATAGGAGCTGAAGACCCAAAATCGCCACTTTCGGACAGCCGCATTGCCGAGCTGCTGGCAGAACAGGGTTTCGTGGTTGCGCGCCGCACGGTCGCCAAGTATCGCGAAGCCCTTAAAATCCCGGCAGTGAATCTGCGCAAGTCTCTTTAAGCCTGCTGCCTGCCCGGTGGCAGGCGTGTTCCGGCCACCGCGCACACGGGGAACAGGCCGGGCGACCTGTCCGCGAATTTGCCGCTACGTGCGGCAGGGGCAAGTCGACCGGAGCGCCGCCTCGATGCGGCCGGGTGGTCACTCGCTTGGAGAAGCACTATGAACCTGAAGATCAGTGGACATCATCTCGAAGTCACGCCTGCAATTCGCGAATACGTGATCACCAAGCTGGACCGGGTGCTACGCCATAGCGATCAGGTGATCGATGGCACTGTGATCCTCTCGGTCGACAACCACAAGGAAAAGGACAAGCAGCAGCGCGCGGAAATCAATCTGCACCTGAAGGGCAAGGACATCTTCGTCGAAAGCGCGAACGGTAACCTGTACGCTGCGATCGATCTGCTGATCGACAAGCTGGACCGCCAGGTCGTCAAGCACATGGAGCGTCTGCAAACGCACGCACACGACCCGATCAAGCTGCAGCCGTCGATCGACCAGATCGAACTGCCGCCGCAATAACGGTCACTGCAACACCTACGCCGCCCGGTTCGCCGGGCGTTTTTTTTGTGGCTTCGACGCAGTGGTGCGACCGGTCCGTCCATGCTGCGCCACGCGCGCGGCTGTGCTCTATAATGTTCCGGTTATCGCCGGGGGGCGTTGGTGCGGTAGCTGCCTTGCAGGTTGCCGATACCGAACGCCTTGATATCGCCGAACATGGAAAATCAGTCTGCCGCCGCAAGGAGACCCCAGGCCGCCCAATCGCCTGCCAACATGAATCGCCTAGCCAAAATCCTGCCCATAGAGAACGTCGTCATCGACCTCTCCGTCACCAGCAAGAAACGCGTCTTTGAACAAGCCGGGCTGATCTTCGAGAATCAGAACGGCATCGCCCGCAGCACCGTCACGGACAACCTGTTCGCGCGCGAGCGCCTCGGCTCGACCGGGCTCGGCGAAGGCGTCGCGATTCCGCACGGGCGCATCAAGGGGCTCAAGCACCCGCTCGCCGCGTTCGTGCGGCTCGCCGATGCGATCCCGTTCGAAGCGCCCGACGGCCAGCCGGTCGGTCTCCTGATTTTCCTGCTCGTCCCCGAGCAAGCCACTCAGCAACACCTCGAGATCCTGTCGGAAATCGCGCAACTGCTGTCCGATCGCGACGCGCGCGAGCGTCTGCACAACGAAACGGATATCGCCGAGTTGCATCGCCTGCTCACTCAGTGGCAACCTTGAGTTGATCCGGGCGGAATATTTTCCCGAACGAGGCGGCACGCGCCGCCGTCCACGGCTGCCCGGCGCCGGCCCCGCATGGCGACGCCCGTCGCCGCGCGCGTGCACCGGCTCATTGGAGTGACGAGAGTCATGGATACGTCCAGCATCAACGCCCAGAGCATCTTCGACGACAACGCAGCCACGCTGAAGCTGAGCTGGCTGACGGGGCATGAAGGCTGGGAGCGCGGTTTTTCGGCCGACACCGTCGGCAACGCCACGTCGAGCGCCGACCTCGTCGGCCACTTGAACCTGATCCACCCGAACCGGATCCAGGTGCTCGGCGAAGCCGAAATCGACTACTACCAGCGGCAGACCGACGAAGACCGCTCGCGCCACATGGCCGAGCTGATCGCGCTCGAGCCGCCGTTCCTCGTCGTCGCCGGCGGCGCCGCAGCGCCGCCCGAACTCGTGCTGCGCTGCACGCGCTCGTCCACCCCGCTGTTCACGACGCCGATGTCGGCTGCGGCCGTGATCGACAGCCTGCGGCTCTACATGTCGCGCATCCTCGCGCCGCGTGCGACGCTGCACGGCGTGTTCCTCGACATCCTCGGGATGGGCGTGCTGCTCACCGGCGACTCCGGTCTCGGCAAGAGCGAACTCGGCCTCGAACTGATCAGCCGCGGCCACGGCCTCGTCGCCGACGACGCGGTCGATTTCGTCCGACTTGGCCCCGATTTCGTCGAAGGCCGCTGCCCGCCGCTGCTGCAGAACCTGCTCGAAGTGCGCGGCCTCGGCCTGCTCGACATCAAGACGATCTTCGGCGAAACCGCCGTGCGTCGGAAAATGAAGCTGAAGCTGATCGTCCAGCTCGTACGCCGCCCGGACGGCGAATTCCAGCGCCTGCCGCTGGAAAGCCAGACCGTCGACGTGCTCGGTTTGCCGATCAGCAAGGTGACGATCCAGGTGGCGGCCGGCCGCAACCTCGCGGTGCTCGTCGAGGCAGCCGTGCGGAACACGATCCTGCAGTTGCGTGGAATCGACACGTTGCGCGATTTCATGGATCGGCAACGACTCGCGATGCAAGATCCCGACAGTCAGTTCCCCGGCAAGCTCGTGTAATTCCCCCGCGCCGGCCACGCAGCGCCGACGCGTCGAGCCGGTGCTATGATGAAACGTCAGGATTCTCTGCTTCCCATGCGCATCGTCCTCATCACCGGCATCTCCGGCTCAGGCAAATCCGTCGCGCTGAACGCGCTCGAAGACGCAGGCTATTACTGCGTCGACAACCTGCCGCCGCACGTGCTCCCCGAACTCGCCCGCTACCTCGCCGAGGCAGGCCAGCACCGGCTCGCGGTCGCGATCGATGCGCGCTCGAGCGCGTCGCTCGACGAAATGCCCGGCCTGATCCGCGCGCTGTCGCTCGAGCACGACGTCCGCGTGCTGTTCCTGAACGCGAGCACGCAGGCACTGATCCAGCGCTTCTCCGAAACGCGCCGGCGCCACCCGCTGTCCGGCTCGCCGTCGCACGATGCGAACGTCGGTCTGCTGTCGTCGCTCGAGGAAGCGATCGAGCGCGAACGCGATCTCGTCGCGCCGCTCGCCGAATTCGGTCACCAGATCGATACCAGCACGCTGCGTGCAAACGTGCTGCGCACGTGGGTCAAGCGCTTCATCGAGCAGAAGAACAACGACCTGATGGTGATGTTCGAGTCGTTCGGCTTCAAGCGCGGCGTGCCGCTCGACGCCGACCTGATGTTCGACGTACGCGCGCTGCCGAATCCGTACTACGACCATGAGTTGCGCCCGCTCACCGGGCTCGACCAGCCGGTCATCGCCTTTCTCGACGCACTGCCGATCGTCCACCAGATGATCGACGACATCCATGCGTTCCTGATGAAATGGCTGCCGCACTTTCGCGAAGACAACCGCAGCTACCTGACCGTCGCCATTGGCTGCACGGGCGGGCAGCATCGCTCGGTGTTCATCGCGGAAACGCTCGCCGCGCGCCTCGCGCCCGAGGCGAACGTGATCGTGCGGCATCGTGACGCGCCCGTGGATGTCGACGCGTCGTCGCGGCTCGTCACCGAGGTCGACCGACCTTAGCGACCCCCGCCCTTTCGCCGGCGCGCCATGTCTACCCTATCGACCACCCTGATCGACCTGCCGCTGTTTCCGCTGCACACGGTGCTGTTCCCCGGTGGCTGGCTGCCGCTCAAGGTGTTCGAGGCGCGCTATCTCGACATGGCCCGGGCCTGCCTGCGCGATGACGCGCCGTTCGGCGTGTGCCTGCTGAAGAGCGGCCCCGAAGTGGCCCAGGACGGCGCCGTCTCGGTGCCCGAGACCATCGGCTGCATGGCACGCATCACCGAGTGCGACACCGGCGAATTCGGGATGCTGTTCCTGCAGACTATCGGCACGCAGCGCTTCGAGCTGCTGTCGCATCGCGTCGAAGGCAACGGGCTGCTGGTCGGCATCGCGGAGCCGCTGCCCGACGACATCCCGCTCGAAGGCGAACAGGCGCTCGCGCAATTCGGCTCGTGCGCCGAGGTGCTCGAGCGCATCATCGAAGCGTTGAAGAAATCGGAACCGGGCAAGATGCCGTTCGGCGAACCGTTCCGTCTCGACGATCCGAGCTGGGTGTCGAACCGCCTCGCCGAACTGCTGCCGCTCGACCTCCGCGCGCGGCAGAAGCTGATGGAGTTTCCGGACGTCGGTGCGCGCATCGACGCCGTCCACCACGTGCTCGACCGGCACGGGTGGCTGTAAGCACACCCATCGCGCATCGCTTCGTGACGGCCTCCCGCGCAGCGCATCGGCCGGGTTGAAAACCCGGCGTTTTGCAGCGCGCGCGGCCCGTGCCGCGCACCACCCCTCTCGTTACAGCAGCGGCCCGCTCAGTGCATCGAGCAGCTTGCGCACGGGCGCCGGCACCCCGTACGCGTCGAGCCTGCTCAGCGGCACCCACGCCGTTTCGGCATCCTGCGCGAGCGGCAGTCCGCCGGCCGTCATGTCGCTCAGCCGCGGCTCGATCTCGAGCCGGAAATGCGTGAACGTGTGCGTGAACGGCGCGAGCGGCACCGGGCCGCCACCGCCGAAGCCGCGGGCGAGTTCCGCGAGCGCGGCGTCGCCGTCGGCCTGCGGCAGGCACCACAGCCCGCCCCAGATGCCGGCCGGCGGCCGCCGCTCGAGCAGCACGGCATCGCCGTCGCGCAGCACGAGCATCCAGGTCTTGCGGGTCGGCACCGCCTTCTTCGGCCGCGCGGCAGGCAGTTCGCGCTGCCGTCCCGTCGATTGCGCGACGCAGTCGCCCGCGAACGGACAACGCGTGCAATCCGGCTTGCCGCGCATGCACAGCGTCGCGCCGAGATCCATCAGCCCCTGCGTGTACGCGCTCACGTCAGCCGGGTTCGCGGCATCCGGCAGCAGCGATTCGGCAAGCGCCCACATGTCGTTCTCGACGCGCTTCTCGCCCGGAAAGCCTTCGACGCCGAACACCCGGGCGAGCACGCGCTTCACGTTGCCGTCGAGAATCGTCGCGCGCGCACCGTATGCGAACGACGCGATCGCCGCGGCCGTCGAGCGGCCGATGCCGGGCAGTTCGGCGAGCGCGTCGGGCGTCGACGGGAATACGCCGCCATGCTCGGCGGCGACCACCTGCGCGCAGCGATGCAGGTTACGGGCGCGCGAGTAGTAGCCGAGGCCGGCCCACAGCGCCATCACGTCGTCGGCCGGCGCGTCGGCCAGCGCGACGACGGTCGGGAAGCGTTCGAGAAAGCGCGCGTAGTACGGAATGACGGTCGATACCTGCGTCTGCTGCAGCATGATTTCCGACAACCAGATCCGGTACGGATCGCGGGTGTTCTGCCACGGCAGGTCGTGGCGGCCGTGCACGCGCTGCCACGCGACGAGGCGCGAGGCGAACGTGCCGTGCAGCGGCGTGACGGGGTATGGGGCGGGGGCGGTGCGAGGCGGCTTCAAGTGTTCGAATCTGTGAAAAAGGTTTCAACGCGCGGTTCAGCGCTGGCAGGTCGGGCAGTAATAGGTGGAACGCTGACCCTGGACGATCTGCCGGATCGGCGTGCCGCAGACGCGGCACGGCAGGCCCGCGCGATCGTAGACGAAGCAGTCGAGCTGGAAATACCCGCTTTCGCCGTTGCTGCCGACGAAGTCGCGCAGCGTGCTGCCGCCGCGCTCGATTGCGTCGGCGAGCGTCGCCCGGACGGCGTCGGCCAGCCGCTCGTAGCGCGGCAACGATACCTTGCCGGCGGCCGTCGTCGGCCGGATGCCGGCGCGAAACAGGCTCTCGGACGCATAGATGTTGCCGACGCCGACGACCATGTCGCCCGCGAGCAGCGCCTGCTTGACCGACACCGTGCGACCGCGCGTGCGCGCGTGCAGCAGCGCGCCGGTGAACGCGGGCGAAAACGGCTCGACGCCGAGGCTCGCGAGCAGCGGATGCGAATGGACGTCGCCCGCTTCGCGCGGGTGCCACAGCACGGCACCGAAACGGCGCGGATCGCGAAACCGCAGCACGAATTCGTCGAAAATCCAGTCGATATGGTCGTGTTTGGCGGCAACCGGCACGCCGGCCGCGGGCAGCACGCGCAACGTGCCCGTCATCCCGAGATGGACGATGAACCAGCCCGCGTCGACCTCGAACAGCAGGTACTTGCCGCGGCGCTCGACCGCGAGCACCTCGCGCGCGCGCAGTTGCTCCGCGAGCCCCGCCGGCACGGGCCAGCGCAGCATCGCGGTACGGACGTCGACACGCTGGACGCGGCGACCTGCGACAAAGGGCTCGATGCCCCGGCGCGTGACTTCGACTTCTGGCAACTCTGGCATATTTTGCGGGTCTGAGGCTGGATTCACTATCGTGCGTGTATTGTAGCGAGCGCGTTACAATCGGTTGAAACATCGAACGGATTTCCATGACCCTGCCCTCGAAGCTGCTTCTGAAGCGCCCCGCCGCCGAGCGTGGCGCGCGTGCGTTCCCGGTCCGCCGCGCGCTCGGCGCCGCGCTGTTCGCCGCCTGGACCCTCTCCGCCTTCCCGGCTCACGCGCAGGATCCGGCATCGGACGACGCGGATTCGCAGGGCGCGTTCGAGCACGTGATGCCGGACGAGAAGAAGGATCTCCCCGGCGTCCCGCTGACGAGCCAGATCGTCTATCAGGTACTGGCTGCCGAGGTCGCGCTCCAGCGCAACCAGCCCGCGCCGGCCTACCAGACCTATCTCGCACTCGCCCGCGACACCCACGATCCGCGCATGGCGCAACGCGCGACCGAGATCGCGCTCGGCGCGCAGAGCCCGGCCGATGCACTGTCCGCGGCGTCCCTGTGGCGCCAGTACGCCCCCGATTCGAACCGCGCGTCGCAGGTCGACGCCGCGCTGCTCGTGCTCGCCGGCAAGCCGGCCGACGCAGAACCGATGCTCGCGCGCGAGCTGGCCCGCGCGACCGGCGAAACGCGCGGCCCCGCGATCCTCGCGCTGCAGGCGCTGCTGGTGCGCGGCTCCGACCGCGTCGGCGGCCTCGCGGTGCTGAAGGACATGCTGAAGAACGACATGAACCGGCCCGAGGCGCAGCTCGCGATCGCGCGGCAGCAGCTCGCGGTCGACGACAAGGACGGCGCCGCGCAGTCGCTGAAGCAGGCGCTGCAGATCCGCCCGGACTACCTGCCGGCGGCGCTGATGCTGTCGCAGATGGGCCCCGCGGAGCGTGCGGCCGGCATCGCGTCGTTCGAGAAATATGTTCAGCAGAATCCGAAATCGCGCGACGCGCGGCTCGCGCTGTCGCAGCTCTATCTCGCCGACGATCGCCTGGACGACGCGCAGAAGCAGTTCGAGACGATGCACAAGCTCGACTCGAAGGATCCGACGCCGCTGATGGCGCTCGCGCTGATCAAGATCCAGCAGAAGAAGCTCGACGATGCGAGCGCGTACCTGAAGCAGTACGTGCAGCTCGGCGACAAGCAGCCGAACCTCGACGTCGGCCAGGGCTACATCTATCTCGCGCAGATCGCGATCGAGCAGAACAACGACGCGCAGGCGTCGCAATGGCTCGACAAGGTCGACCAGACGAGCCAGCACTACCTGCCCGCGCAGATCACGCGCGCGCAGCTGCTGCAGAAACAGGGCAAGACCGACGAAGCGCGCAAGGTGCTCGACGACCTGCCGATCAGCGATCCGCGCGATGCCGCGGTCGTCGCACGCACCGACGCGTCGATCCTGTTCACCGCGAAGCGCTATCCGGAAGCCGAGGCGCGGCTCGCGCAGGCGGTGCAGGACTTCCCGGACGATCCCGACCTGCGCTACGACTACGCGATGGCGGCCGAGAAGACCGGCCACTACACGACGATGGAAAAGCAGCTGCGCGAACTGATCCGCACGCAGCCCGACAATCCGCAGGCGTACAACGCGCTCGGCTATTCGCTGGCCGACCGCAACCAGCGCCTGCCCGAGGCCAGCAAGCTGATCGACAAGGCCATGTCGCTCGCACCGAACGATGCGTACATCATGGACAGCCTCGGCTGGGTGAAGTACCGGATGGGCGACACGGCCGGCGCGGCGAAGATCCTGCGGCAGGCGTACGACCTGCAGCCGAACGCCGAGATCGGCGCGCACCTCGGCGAAGTGCTGTGGAAGAGCGGCGCGCAGGACGACGCGCGCGCCGCATGGCGTGCCGCGCAGAAGCTCGAGCCCGACAACGACACGCTCGTGCAGACGCTCAAGCGCTTCCAGATCAACAGCCTCTGATGCGGATGTTCCCGATGCTTTCCCCGTCTTCCCGCGCGCTGCGCACGCTGGCCGCGGCCGGTGCGGCGCTCGCGCTTGCCGGCTGCGCGAGCACGCCGCCGTCGGCGAATGCGCCGTCGGGCGCCGTGCTGCAGACGGCCGCAACGCATGCGTACCACGGCCGCTTCGCGGTGCAGTACGACGACCGCCTCGGCAGGCAGCAGAACGTGTACGGCAACTTCGACTGGCAGGAGCACGGCGACGACGTATCGCTCGAATTGCGCAGCCCGCTCGGCCAGACGCTCGCGATCGTGAAATCGACGCCGCAGGCCGCGTCGCTCGAGCTGCCGAATCGCCAGCCGCAATACGCGACGGACGTCGGCGAGCTGATGCAGAAAGCGCTCGGCTTCTCGCTGCCGCTGGCCGGCCTGCGCTACTGGCTGCTGCCGACGCCCGCGCCCGCGACGCCCGCGCAGACGGTGCGCGACCCGGCCGACGCGACGCGCGTCAAGCAGATTCGCCAGGACGGCTGGACGATCGACTACCTCGCCTACGCGGATGCGCCGGCCACCGGCGTCAAACGCGTCAACCTCGTGCGCGCGACTCCGCCGCTCGACATCAAGCTCGTGCTCGACCAGTAAGCACGCGAACCTAGCCCCGACATACGCATGACCGATTCGACCCGCTCGCTGCGCAATTGCCTCGCGCCCGCGAAACTCAACCTGTTCCTGCACATCACCGGCCGTCGTCCGAACGGCTATCACGATCTGCAGAGCGTGTTCCAGTTGCTGAACTGGGGCGATACGCTGCACTTCACGCTGCGCGACGACGGTCGCGTCGCCCGCGTCACGGACGTGCCGGGCGTGCCCGAGGAAAGCGATCTCGTCGTGCGCGCGGCGAACCTGCTGAAAGCCCACACGGGCACCGCGGCCGGCGTCGACATCGAAATCGACAAGCGCCTGCCGATGGGTGCGGGCCTCGGCGGCGGCAGCTCCGACGCGGCGACGACGCTGCTCGCGCTGAACCGCCTGTGGCAACTCGACCTGCCGCGCACGGAGCTGCAATCGCTCGCGGTGAAACTCGGCGCAGACGTCCCGTTTTTTGTTTTTGGAAAAAATGCGTTCGCAGAGGGTATCGGGGAAGAATTAGCTGAGGTACAATTGCCGACTCGCTGGTTCCTGGTTGTGACGCCGCGAGTTCATGTCCCTACCGCTGAAATTTTTTCAGATAAATTGTTGACAAGGGATACGAAGCCAGTCACAATTGCTGACTTTCTTGCTCAGCAAAACAGCGATGCGGGATGGCCAGACAGTTTCGGCCGGAACGATATGCAGGAAGTTGTAGCAAGTAAGTACGTGGAAGTTGCGCAGGTGGTCAAATGGTTGTATAATGTGACCCCCGCGAGGATGACAGGCTCCGGAGCAAGTGTGTTTGCAGCGTTTCGCAGCAAACATGAGGCAGAAGCGGCGAAAGCCAAGTTGCCCACCGGTTGGAACGGTGCAGTTGCCGAGAGCTTGAACGAACATCCGCTCTTCGCTTTCGCGTCATGAAGTTTTGCTTTATCGGATGGCCTACAACTCCGGTAAAGTTATCAGTTAAGTGTAGGGGAGTCGCCAAGTTGGTCAAGGCACCGGATTTTGATTCCGGCATGCGAGGGTTCGAGTCCTTCCTCCCCTGCCAAAAATTTTCCCGCATTTCCCGCCTAAGCCTGAAGCAGGTGCACGATGAGCAGCCACAGCCATGATGGCTTGATGGTCTTTACTGGCAACGCGAATCCCGCGCTCGCCCAGGAAGTCGTCAATATCCTTGGAATCCCCCTTGGCAAAGCCATGGTCAGCCGGTTCTCCGACGGCGAGATCCAGGTCGAGATTCAGGAAAACGTGCGCGGCAAGGACGTCTTCGTCCTGCAATCCACGTGCGCGCCGACGAATGACAATCTGATGGAACTGATGATCATGGTCGATGCGCTCAAGCGCGCATCCGCTGGCCGGATCACTGCTGCCATCCCCTACTTCGGCTATGCCCGCCAGGACCGTCGCCCGCGTTCGGCGCGTGTCGCGATCTCGGCGAAGGTCATCGCGAACATGCTGGAAATCGCCGGCGTCGAGCGGATCATCACGATGGATCTGCACGCCGACCAGATTCAAGGCTTCTTCGACATTCCGGTCGACAACATCTACGCAACGCCGATCCTGCTGGGTGACCTGCGCAAGCAGAACTACTCGGATCTGCTCGTCGTGTCCCCGGACGTCGGCGGCGTGGTGCGTGCCCGTGCACTCGCGAAGCAGCTCAACTGCGACCTCGCGATCATCGACAAGCGTCGTCCGAAGGCGAACATCGCCGAAGTGATGAACATCATCGGTGAAGTCGAAGGCCGTACCTGCGTGATCATGGACGACATGGTCGATACGGCAGGCACGCTCTGCAAGGCGGCACAAGTGCTGAAGGATCGCGGCGCGAAGCAGGTGTTTGCCTACGCGACGCACCCGGTGCTGTCGGGTGGCGCCGCCGATCGTATCGCTGCATCGGCACTCGACGAGCTGGTCGTCACCGATACGATCCCGCTGTCGGCCGAATCGCTGGCCTGCTCGAAGATCCGCTCGCTGACGAGCGCGAGCCTGCTGGCCGAAACGTTCTCGCGGATCCGCCGCGGCGATTCGGTGATGTCGCTGTTCGCGGAATCCTGATCGCGGAACGACACGACAAAGTAATGCGCAGAAAGCGAAGCGGCAACGTTTCGCTTTTTGCACAATCGGACGGGATAGACGAAACCCCGTCCGCTTCATCGGGGGCCGCCATTTCGCCGGCCCCGTTTTACTGCCTGGTCGCGGGCAGCTATTGGAGAATCACATGAAAGTCGTCGCTTTCGAGCGCCAAGAGCAAGGTACGGGTGCGAGCCGCCGCCTGCGCAACGCTGGTAAGACCACGGGTATCGTCTACGGTGGCGAAGCAGCCCCGCAAAAGATCGAACTCGATCACAACGCGCTGTGGCACGCCCTGAAGAAGGAAGCCTTCCACTCGTCGATCCTCGACCTCGAAGTGGCTGGTCAAGCGCAACAAGTTCTGCTGCGCGACGTGCAATACCACCCGTTCAAGCAACTGGTGCTGCACGTTGACTTCCAGCGCGTTGACGCGAAGAAGAAGCTGCACACGAAGGCACCGCTGCACTTCCTGAACGCTGAAGTCAGCCCGGCCGTGAAGCTGTCGAGCGCGATCGTTTCGCACGTCGCGACGGAAATCGAAATCGAGTGCCTGCCGGCTGACCTGCCGGAGTTCCTCGAAGTCGATCTGTCGAAGATCGAAGCGGGTCAATCGCTGCACGCGAAGGACATCACGCTGCCGAAGGGCGTCGCGCTGGTCGCGCACGTCGACGCGGAAAACCCGGTTGTCGCATCGGCGACGATCCCGGCTGGTGCCGTGTCGGACGCAGCAGAAGGCGAAACGCCGGCTGCCTAAGCGGTCGCCTATGCGCCCGTTCGATCCGTTTCACGAAACGGTCGACGCAACCCGCCGCGGCTTGCCCGGCGGGTTTTTCTTTTTCTGCGCCCAGGCGGCCCTTGCCGCCCACGAAACGTCATGATCAAACTGATCGTCGGCCTCGGCAATCCCGGGGCGGAATACACCGCGACGCGCCACAACGCCGGCTTCTGGCTGATCGACCAGCTCGCCCGCGAAGCAGGCACGACGCTGCGCGACGAGCGCCGCTTCCACGGCTTCTACGCGAAAGCGCGCCTGCACGGCGAGGAAGTCCACCTGCTCGAGCCGCAAACCTACATGAACCGCTCCGGCCAGTCGGTCGTCGCGCTCGCGAGTTTCTTCAAGATCCTGCCCGACCAGATTCTCGTCGCCCACGACGAGCTCGATCTGCCGCCCGGCACCGTGAAGCTGAAGCTCGGCGGCGGCAGCGGCGGCCACAACGGCCTCAAGGACATTTCCGCGCACCTGTCGTCTCAGCAGTACTGGCGGCTGCGGATCGGCATCGGCCATCCGCGCGACCTGATTCCGGAAGGCGCGCGCGCCGGCGCGAAGCCCGACGTCGCGAACTTCGTGCTGAAGCCGCCGCGCCGCGAGGAGCAGGACGTGATCGACGCGTCGATCGAACGCGCGCTCGCCGTGATGCCGATGGTGGTCAAAGGCGAACTCGACCGCGCAACGATGCAGCTGCATCGCAACTGAACGCGCATCGCACCGGCATGGCGCATCATGCCGTCCGGCTGCGCCGGGCGGCCGCCCCTTCCCACGCAATTGCGCACTGCAACGTCCACATGCGGTAATCTCGTCGTTTTGCCCGTCAGGAGCCAAGCGGTGAGCCGTTACTGGAGCGACGTCGTTCAGCAACTCGTGCCTTACGTGCCGGGCGAACAGCCCGCGCTCGCGCACCCCGTCAAGCTGAACACCAACGAGAATCCCTATCCGCCTTCACCGCGCGTCGTCGCGGCGATCGCACGCGAACTCGGCGACACCGGCGACACGCTGCGCCGCTATCCCGATCCGCTCGCGCGCGCGCTGCGCGAGACGGTCGCGGCCCATCACCGCATCAAGCCCGAGCAGATCTTCGTCGGCAACGGCTCCGACGAAGTGCTCGCGCATGCGTTCCAGGCGCTGCTCAAGCACGACCGGCCGCTGCGCTTCCCGGACATCTCGTACAGCTTCTATCCGACCTATGCACGCCTGTACGGCATAGAAACCACCGTCGTGCCGCTCGCGGACGACTTCTCGATCCGGGTCGAAGACTATCTGGACGACGCCGGCGGCGTGCTGTTTCCGAATCCGAATGCACCGACCGGTCGGGCGCTGCCGCTCGCGGACATCGAACGGATCGTGGCCGCGAACCCGTCGTCGGTCGTCGTGATCGACGAAGCGTACGTGGATTTCGGCGCGCAATCGGCCATCACGCTGATCGACCGGTATCCGAACCTGCTCGTCGTGCACACGACGTCGAAGGCGCGCTCGCTCGCGGGCATGCGCGTCGGTTGCGCGTTCGGCGATGCAGGGTTGATCGACGCGCTCAATCGCGTGAAGGACAGCTTCAACTCGTATCCGCTCGACCGGCTCGCGCAGGTCGCCGCTCAGGCCGCATACGAAGACACCGACTATTTCGCTGCGATCTGCCGGCGCGTGATCGACAGCCGTGAACGACTCACGCACGCGCTCGAAGGGCTCGGTTTCGACGTCATCCCGTCGGCGGCGAACTTCGTGTTCGCGCGCCATCCCGCGCACGATGCGGGCGCGATCACGGCAAAGCTGAAGGATCGGGAGATTTTCGTGCGGCACTTCCGCGCGCCGCGAATCGACCAGTATCTGCGCATCACCGTCGGCACCGATGCCGAATGCGACGCGCTCGTCGCGGCACTGCGCGAGCTGCTGGGCTGAAACGGAACCGGCGCCGAAAGGCGCCGGCCGGAAATCGTGACGCCATGACCGTGACGCGCGCACGGCCATGCCGCAGCGCGTCACCGCAAGGTCACTGCGCGTCGTCGCCCTTCGCGGCGATCAACGCGTGGTACTTCTCCATCAATTGCGCGTGCGATTCGTCATGCTGGGGATCGCGCGGAATGCACTCGACCGGACACACCTGCTGGCACTGCGGTTCGTCGAAATGGCCGACGCACTCGGTGCACTTGTTCGGGTCGATCACGTAGATATCCGTGCCCATCGAAATCGCGCCGTTCGGGCACTCGGGCTCGCACACGTCGCAATTGATGCACTCGTCGGTAATCATCAAAGACATACTGATCTCACTTCTTCAGGCCAGCGGCCGGCTTCACGACGAAACCGGCCGGCGCCGCGTCACGCGGCCGGGCCTCCCATCGCAGCGACTTTCTCGGTCAGCCACTTCTCGACGGACGGAAACACGAACTTGCTGACATCGCCGCCCAACTGCGCGATTTCCCGCACGATCGTCCCCGAGATGAACTGGTACTGATCGGACGGCGTCATGAACATCGTCTCGACGTCGGGCAGCAGATAGCGGTTCATCCCTGCCATCTGGAACTCATATTCGAAATCGGACACGGCACGCAGGCCGCGCACGATCACGCGTGCGTTGTTGACGCGAACGAAGTCCTTCAGGAGACCGGTGAAACTCATCACCTTCACGTTCGGATAATGACCGAGCACCTCGTTCGCAATCGTCAGACGTTCTTCCAGCGAAAAGAACGGCTTCTTCGCGCGGCTGTCCGCAACGCCGACTACCAGCGTATCAAAAATGCTCGACGCACGCCGCACGAGGTCTTCGTGCCCGCGCGTCAGCGGATCGAACGTACCGGGATACACGGCGACTACCATGTCGCTCCTCCTGTCATCACGCAAACGGGTTGGCAGCCGTGCAATCCGCACACCGCTGCCGAGATGGGCATGCGTCGCCTTTGCGGCGCGCCGCCTCGTATGGAACGCGCATTATTCATCATTTTCGCGCCGCAGCAAATGATAGTGAACCGCACCGGCCTTGCCGTGCTTCACCACCTGCCAGCCCGCGAGCGCTTCGTGCGCGGCCGTGTCGAGCTCCGCGCCCGTCTCGACGTACAACGCGCCGCCCGGCGCGACGAGCGATGCCGACAGCGCGATCGCACGATCGAGCACGGCCTGCTCGCCGAATGGCGGATCGAGGAACACGACGTCGAACGCGCCCGGCGTCAGACCGGCCGCGAGCCTCAGCGCGTCGGCTTCCGCGACCTCGACCGAGCGTGCGCCAAGCTTGTCCTTGATCGCGCGCAGCTGCTGCGCGGCGCGCGGATGACGCTCGACCATCACGACGCTCGACGCACCGCGCGACGCGGCTTCGAAGCCGAGCGCACCGGTGCCCGCGAACAGGTCGAGACAGCGCCATCCGTCGAGATCCTGGCCGAGCCAGTTGAACAGCGTCTCGCGCACGCGATCGGGCGTCGGCCGCAGGCCGTCGAGATCGAGCACGGCGAGCGGCGTGCGTTTCCAGTCACCGCCGATGATGCGGATCGTGTGCGGCTTGCCGCGGCCAGAGGGGGCCGCAGCGCGGCCGGAAGAGGAACGGGACATACGGAATATCGACAACGGAGGGACCGGGTGCGCACGAGGGCGCACCGCCAAACAGGCGCACGTTACCACAGCGGCGGCGCGCACTGACGCGAGCGCCCCGCCGCACTGATAAAATGCACGGTTTCGGCCGCCGTGCGCACGCAGGACGGCCCCTCCGGCGCTCCGCCATGGCGGCGCCCGCCCTCTTCCCGACGCCAGACCATGTTCAGCTTCTTCAAACGATTCAAGAAAACGCAGGAGTCCGACTCCGCGGAATCGCAATCGGCCGACGCGCCGCAACCGGACGAGACGCTCGAAGCGCCTGAAGCGCCCGCGCCCGAGGCCCCGCCGGCACCCGCGCAGCCGGTCGCGCCGGCCGTCGTGATGACGGTCACGCCGACCAGCGACGGCAGCGACGAGGTCGTCGAAGCGGTCGAGATCGTGCCGCCACCCACGCAGGATGCGACCGCGAAGAAGTCGTGGCTCGCCCGCCTGAAAACCGGGCTCGCAAAGACCGGCTCGAGCATCACCGGCGTGTTCGTCAACACGAAGATCGACGAGGATCTGTACGAAGAGCTCGAAACCGCGCTGCTGATGTCCGACGCCGGCGTCGATGCGACCGAGTACCTGCTCGGCGCGCTGCGCGAAAAGGTGCGCGTGGGCCGGCTGACCGACCCGCAGCAGGTGAAGAGCGCGCTGCACGACCTGCTCGTCGAGCTGCTGGCGCCGCTCGAGAAATCGCTGATGCTCGGCCGCGCGCAGCCGCTCGTGATGATGATCACCGGCGTGAACGGCGCGGGCAAGACGACCAGCATCGGCAAACTCGCGAAGCATCTGCAGAGCTTCGACCAGTCGGTGCTGCTGGCCGCGGGCGACACGTTCCGCGCGGCCGCGCGCGAACAGCTGGCGGTCTGGGGCGAGCGCAACAACGTGACGGTCGTGCAGCAGGAAAGCGGCGACCCGGCCGCGGTGATCTTCGACGCGGTCAGCGCCGCGCGCGCGCGCAAGATCGACGTGATGATGGCCGACACGGCCGGCCGCCTGCCGACGCAGCTCCACCTGATGGAAGAGCTGAAGAAGGTGAAGCGGGTGATCTCGAAGGCGCACGACGGCGCGCCGCACGAGGTGCTGCTCGTGATCGACGCGAACACGGGCCAGAACGCGCTCACGCAGGTGAAGGCATTCGACGATGCGCTCGGCCTCACCGGCCTGATCGTCACGAAACTGGACGGCACCGCGAAGGGCGGCATTCTCGCCGCGATCGCGCGGCAACGTCCGGTGCCCGTCTACTTCATCGGCGTCGGCGAGAAGGTGGAAGACCTGCAGCCGTTCAACGCAGCGGAATTCGCGGACGCGCTGCTCGGCTGAGCACCGCCGGCCTGCACCGCACAGGGCGCCTTCGGGCGCCCTTTTTCATGCGCGGCCGCCTGCCGGCGGGCGCCACACGTCACTCGGCGTCGGGCTGCGCGCCGGGCTCGGCGGCCTTGAACGCGTCGAGCGTCGATGCGTAGTCGGTAATCCGCTGGATCGTCGGGAAGCGCGTCGTGTCGATCGAGAACCGGTTCGCGTTGAACACCTGCGGCACGACGCAGATATCGGCGAGCGTCGGCGTGTCGCCGAAGCACAGCTTGCCGGTACGCGGATCGTTCGCGAGACGCGTCTCGAGCGATGCAAAACCGGCCTCGATCCAGTGCCGATACCACGCGTTCTTCGCTTCCTCGGGCACCTTCAGCGTGTGCTTCAGGTACTTCAGCACGCGCAGGTTGTTCAGCGGATGGATCTCGCATGCGACCTGCAGCGCAATCGCCCGCACATACGCGCGGTCGAGCGGCTGCTTCGGCAGCAGCGCGGGTTCGGGATGCGTTTCCTCGAGATATTCGATGATCGCGAGCGATTGCTGCAGCGTCGCATCGCCGTCGACCAGCGACGGCACGACCGCATCCGGATTCACCGCGCGGTATGCGTCCTTCAGTTGCTCGCCGCCGTCGCGCAACATGTGCACCGGGACGGTCTCGTACGGCAGCTGCTTCAGGTTCAGGGCGATCCGCACGCGGTACGACGCGGAACTGCGGAAATAGCTGTAGAGCTTCATGGGATGTCTCTCGTGGTCGTATTCTGCCCGCATCGGCATGCGCGGCACGCGCGCGACACCGCCGGGAACCAGAGTTTAGCGCGCCACGCCGCGGCGGCGCGCGCGGCCGCTCGCTTGGGCGAGTCGCGCCCGTGCGATACTCGGGGCATTCCTCACCGTTCACCGCGCGGCCCGATGCCGGCCGCCCGCCCCACGCTCCGATGACCGCTCCCCAAGACTCCGCAGCCTCGCCGTTCCCTTGCGCCCGCTTCATCAAGGAAATCGGCCGCGGTCCGCACGGCGCGCGCGCGCTGTCCGCCGAAGACACGTTCGAGCTCTATCGCGCGATGCTCGATGCGCGCGTATCGGACGTCGAACTCGGCGCGGTCCTGATCGCCTATCGCCTGAAGGGCGAAACCGCCGACGAGCTGGCCGCCATGCTCGCCGCCGCACAGGTGTCGTTCGAGCCGATTCGCGTGCAGGATGCGGCGTTCCGCCCGGTGTCGATCCCGAGTTACAACGGCGCGCGCAAGCAGCCGAACCTGGTGCCGCTGCTCGCCCTGCTGCTCGCACGCGAAGGCGTGCCGGTGCTCGTGCACGGCGTGGAGCGCGATCCGGGCCGCGTGACGAGCGCGGAGATCTTCTCCGCGCTGTCGATCGCGTCGTCGACGTCGCACGACGCGATCGAGGACACGCTCGCCGAACGCCGCGTCGCATTCGCGCCGATCGACGCGCTGGCGCCGCGCCTCGCGCGCCTGCTGGCGCTGCGCGGAGTGCTCGGCGTGCGCAACTCCACGCATACGCTCGTCAAGATCCTGCAGCCGTTCGCGCCGACGGGCCTGCGGCTCGTCAACTACACGCATCCGCCGTACCGCGACAGCCTCGCCCAACTGTTCCGCGACCATCCCGACGCCGCGCTCGGCGGCGCGCTGCTCGCGCGCGGCACCGAAGGCGAGGCGGTGGCCGACACGCGGCGCCAGGTGCAGGTCGACTGGCTGCACGACGGCGTGTGCGACACGCTGATCGAAGCCGAGCGCTCGTCGACCGACGCAGCCCCCGTCGCGCTACCCGAATCGCGCGACGCGGCGACGACGGCCGCATGGACGGATGCCGTGCTGCGCGGCGAAATCCCGGTGCCCGACACGCTCGCGCGACAGGTCGAAACGATCGTGCGGATCGCCCGGATCGCGCCCTGACCGCCGCGGGCTTCGCGCCGATATTTCCGCCGACCATTTGACACGCGCCCGCATCCTGGCATAGAGTTGCCGACATGCGTTCCTTTCCGAACACCCTCCGAATTACCTCCGGCCGCCTAGCGCGGCCGCTATCGCTACGACTAGCCTAAGGCTGTCGTAGCGCCGTGTGCTGTTCGCACGGTCCCTCCCAGCAGTTCCTCGCAGCACCCTTCTCGCAGTTTTTACAACCCGAAGTCGTCAGCATTCGTCCGTCTATCCGTCGGTCGATTCGCGAAGATCATCCGTATCCGTAGCGCTATCCGGCGCCACGGTGCGAGGCAGCGCCAACCGTCGCCCATGCCGCCCGTCTTCGCTCGCGACTTGAGACCCGAGGTCCAGAAGATGAAGCGCAACCCGCAAGACAAGTACCGCCCGTTCGAGTCCGTCCGCCTCCATGGCCGCCGCTGGCCGACCCGCACCATCGAACGTGCGCCGGTCTGGATGAGCACCGACCTGCGCGACGGCAACCAGTCGCTGATCGAGCCGATGAGCATCGAACAGAAGCTGGAATTCTTCGACATGCTGGTCGCGATCGGTTTCAAGGAGATCGAAGTCGGTTTTCCGTCGGCGTCGCAAACCGACTTCGATTTCGTCCGCAAGCTGATCGACGAGAAGCGCATCCCCGACGACGTGACGATCGAAGTGCTCGTGCAGTCGCGCGAAGACCTGATCGCCCGGACGTTCGATGCGCTCGAAGGCGTCCCGCGCGCGATCGTGCACCTCTACAACGCGGTCTGCCCGTCGTTCCGCCGCATCGTGTTCGGGATGTCGAAGGCCGACGTGAAGGCGCTCGCGGTCGAGGGCACGCGAATCATCAAGGAACACGCGGCCGCTCGCCCGGACACGCAGTGGACCTATCAGTACTCGCCGGAAACCTTCAGCATGACCGAGCTGACGTTCGCGCGCGAAGTGTGCGATGCGGTCGCGCAGACGTGGCGCCCGACCCGCGATCACAAGATGATCGTGAACCTGCCGGCGACCGTCGAAGCCGCGAGCCCGAACGTGTTCGCCGACCAGATCGAGTGGATGGACCGCAACCTCGCATATCGCGACAGCATCGTGTTGTCCGTGCATCCGCACAACGATCGCGGCACCGCGGTCGCGGCCGCCGAACTCGCGCTGCTCGCGGGCGCCGACCGCATCGAAGGCTGCCTGTTCGGCAACGGCGAGCGCACCGGCAACGTGGACCTCGTCACGCTCGCGCTGAACCTCTATACGCAGGGCATCGACCCGGGCCTCGATTTCTCCGACATCGACGCGGTGCGCCGCGTGGTCGAGCGCTGCAACCAGATTCCCGTGCATCCGCGCCATCCGTACGCGGGCGACCTCGTGTTCACCGCGTTCTCGGGCTCGCATCAGGACGCGATCCGCAAAGGCTTCGCGCAGCAGCGCCCCGACGCGGTGTGGGAAGTCCCGTATCTGCCGATCGACCCGGCCGACCTCGGCCGCAGCTACGACGCGGTGATTCGCGTCAACAGCCAGTCCGGCAAGGGCGGCGCGACGTTCCTGCTCGAACGCGGGATGGGCTTCACGCCCACGCGCCGCGTGCAGATCGAGTTCAGCGCCGCGGTGCAGACGCTCGCCGACGCATCCGGCGAGGAAGTGACGGGCGACGCGATCTGCGCGCTGTTCGCACGCGAATTCTTCGAGACGGATGGCCCGGCCGCGCGCCACGGCAACGCCGCACGCTGGCAGCACCGCGAGATCGCGGGCACGCCGCCGGCCGACGCGACGCCCGAGGACGCCGTGCAGCACGCGGCCGCGGCGTTCGCGGCGGCGGCCGGCGTGACGATCGACGTCGCGTCGTGCGAACACGTCCGCACGACGGACGGCCGGATCGCGGTATCGGTCGGCTGCCGGGTCGGCGATGCGCCGCTGCGGCATGGCGTCGGGCTGCACGACGATGCGGCGAGCGCCGCGCTCGACGCGGTCGCGAGCGCGATCAACCGCTCGGCGTGGCAGTGCGCCGACCGCCGCGCGGCAGCCTGACTACCGGGTTTCGCCTCGAGGTCTGAACGTCAGCGAGCGGTGTGTGACCGCCCGTGCGCCGCGCGATCCGCGCCGCACGGGGCAGCAAAAAGCGGCCCAGAAGGCCGCTTCGGTCGGGACATGAAAACGGGCGCGACCTGCGCTCACGTCTCGGTCGCACACCGCGTCGCCTGCCACGCCAGCAGGCGCCAGTGGCCCTGCTCGTGGGTGTGGACGGCGGTGTAGGCGATCGGGAACACGAGCCCGCCGTTGTTCGTTTCCATCTCGATCAACGCGCGCCCCGTGACGACGCAGGTGGCGTCGCCGACCGGCAGCAGATCCTGCGACTGGATTTCGATCTGGCGATAGCGGCGGCGGCCGGCGACGATGGCGTCGATGAACTGCTGCTTGGTTTCGCGTTTGCCGTTGGTGTGCACGAAGAACACCTTGTCCGACAATTGCGCTTCGAGCGCTTCGCCGTCCCCGTCCACCATCGCCCGGAACCGATCGCGCTCGAGCGCGCGGATCGCATCGACTACCTTCGCCATCGCCTGACTCCTCGGCAACGCGCCCGCCATGCGGGCGTAGTACGGATCAGAAGTTGTACTGTACGTAGAACTGGTGGAAATTTATACCAGGATTCGGCTCTTTGATACCCGCGTTAGACACATGTTCGAAACGGTAGCCAACCTGATACTGTTGCCGTTGGCCGAACTGCACGCCCACCCCCGCGGTCGGCGCGAACTGGAACGCGGTCGACACCGAGAAATTGTTCGAGATCGTCGGATGCGTCAGTAGCCGAAGACCACCGCCGGCCTCGATGTACGGCCGTATCGCCCCTGCGCTCTTGATGAAACGGAACATCGGCGTCAGGCCGAATTCGCCGATGCTGCTGTGGACGTTGCCGCCCGTGTGCCAGTAGCCTGCGTGCCCTTCGACCACGAACGCGAAGTGCCAGCCGCCGATTGCCCACCAGTTCCAGCCCGGATCCCAGACCACTCCGAGATCGCCCTTGTCGATCCCGTGACGATCGGAAAACCCGCCGCCCGCCTGGATTCCCCACCGATCCGCGAATGCTGCTGTCGATCCGCCAAGTAATGACGCGGCGAGCATCGCATGCAGCGCAAGCCGGCTGCGGGGCCGGCGATTTTTTTTATTGTTCATCTGACACTCCAACTTTTTGGGTTGAATGGAGCCTGCCGCAGCGGCCGGGCCCGAGCGAACTGAATGGTATGGTAAAGGACTTTTCTGATCGGCATCGCGAAGCGAAATGGTTTGCTTCTAAAACTACAAAAATCGAAATCGTCTACTGATTCCCCTCAGAAACAACGGCTTACGGAACTCCGTCGCTTCGGCTGGGTCGCACTTTAGACTATCGACTCGACTAATCCGATAGAAAAACCGGGAACTCCGATGCCCACGTGCGCTCTAAGGAATTAGCACTCGGATTGTGGGAGTGCTAAGATTGGCCTCGGAGTCTCGTCCGAGACCAGGGTTTGTCCCTGATTCCAAAGGAGTTTTTTAGTGAGCCACGCTTTGACCCTTCCGAATACCCTGAGCCCGACGCCGGCCAAGGCCGAATCGGCAGGCTCGCTGGCGCTCGCAACTCAATCGATGTTGCCGGGCCAGCTTGGCAACATCGACGCGTATATCCAGGCCGTCAACCGCATCCCGCTGCTGACCGCTGAAGAAGAACGCCAGTACGCAACCGAATTCCGCGACAACAACAACCTCGACTCGGCACGTCGCCTGGTGCTGTCGCACCTGCGGCTCGTCGTGTCGATCGCCCGTAACTATCTCGGCTACGGGCTGCCGCACGGCGACCTGATCCAGGAAGGCAACATCGGCCTGATGAAGGCCGTGAAGCGCTTCGACCCGGCGCAAAACGTGCGTCTGGTGTCGTACGCGATCCACTGGATCAAGGCCGAAATCCACGAGTACATCCTGCGCAACTGGCGGATGGTGAAGGTCGCGACCACGAAAGCGCAGCGCAAGCTGTTCTTCAACCTGCGCAGCCACAAGAAGAGCATGCAGGCGATGACGCCCGAGGAAATCGACGGCCTCGCGCAGGAGCTCAACGTCAAGCGTGAAGACGTGTCCGAGATGGAAACGCGCCTGTCGGGCGGCGACATCGCGCTCGAAGGGCAAGTCGAGGACGGCGAGGAGTCGTACGCGCCGATCGCCTATCTGGCCGACTCGCACAACGAGCCGACCGCCGTGCTGGCCGCGCGTCAGCGCGACATGCTGCAGACGGACGGCATCTCGCAAGCACTCGACGCGCTCGACGCGCGCAGCCGCCGGATCATCGAGGCGCGCTGGCTGCACGTCGACGACGACGGCTCGGGCGGCTCGACGCTGCACGATCTCGCCGCCGAATTCGGCGTGTCCGCGGAACGCATCCGCCAGATCGAAGCGAGCGCCATGAAAAAGATGCGCACCGCACTCGCCGAATACGCATAAGCCCGGCGATTTAGAGCGCTTCACCCAAAACCGCTGCCTCTCCGGCAGCGGTTTTTTTTCGCCTGTTTGCCCGCCAGTCGCTTCACTTATTAATCGACCTTATTGATCGGGTATTGGGCGGCGTGCGGCCCCTTCCGCATAACCTTGATCTACCTCAAGTTTTTACCCGCATTTCGCGACGGTCTGCCGCAGCGCAGCACTCGGCATCGGGAAGCCGGCATTTTAAAATCGGTATGTCGGCATAAAAGGATTAATAACAGCTTCACTGCCGTCATAAATCCGACGTAAAGTCGCCCCAAAACCAACGCAAATCGATTCAGGATTATCGCCTTGATCTCGATCAATAAAGAGCCTGCGCCGCCCCCCCCGCCGGCCGCCGGTGCGATCGGCTGGCGCGCCCGCATCGCCGCGTGGGCCCGTGGACCCACGCTCGTGCGCGACATCACGCTGGTGCTGATCGTCAAGCTGATCCTCCTGATGTCGCTCAAATACGCGTTCTTCAATCATCCGCAGGCCGAGCACATGTCGCTGCCGCCCGCCGTCGTCGCCGAAAGACTGCTTTCGGTGCCGGCACCCGCCTCTACCGAGGGAGACCACCATGATAAGTAGCGAAGTCGTCGATCTGTCGCGTCTGCAGTTCGGCATCACGGCGCTCTACCACTTCCTGTTCGTGCCGCTGACGCTCGGCCTGTCCTGGCTGCTCGTCATCATGGAAGCCGTCTACGTGATGACCGGCAAGCAGGTCTACAAGGACATGACCCAGTTCTGGGGCAAGCTGTTCGGGATCAACTTCGCGATGGGCGTGACGACCGGCATCACGCTCGAATTCCAGTTCGGCACGAACTGGTCGTACTACTCGCACTACGTCGGCGACATCTTCGGCGTGCCGCTCGCGGTCGAAGGCCTGATGGCGTTCTTCCTCGAATCGACGTTCGTCGGCCTGTTCTTCTTCGGCTGGAACCGCCTGTCGAAGGTCAAGCACCTGATCGTCACGTTCCTCGTCGCGCTGGGCTCGAATCTGTCCGCGCTGTGGATCCTGGTCGCGAACGGCTGGATGAACAACCCGGTCGGCGCGGAGTTCAACTACCAGACGATGCGCATGGAGATGACGAGCCTGTTCGACGTGCTGTTCAACCCGGTCGCGCAGGTGAAGTTCGTGCACACCGTGTCGGCCGGCTACGTGTCGGCGGCAATGTTCGTGCTCGGCGTGTCGTCGTGGTATCTGCTGAAGAAGCGCGACGTCGACTTCGCGCTGCGCTCGTTCGCGGTCGCGGCCGGCTTCGGCCTCGCGGCGACGCTGTGCGTGATCGTGCTCGGCGACGAATCGGGCTATACGACCGGCGAAGTGCAGAAGATGAAGCTCGCCGCGATCGAATCCGAATGGGAAACGGCGCCTGCGCCGGCCCCGTTCACGCTGATCGGCATTCCGAACCAGGAGGAACAGCGCACCGACTACGCGATCAAGATCCCGTACGCGCTCGGCCTGATCGCAACCCGCTCGATCGACGAACCGGTGATCGGCCTGCGCGAGCTGGCCAGGCATAACGAGGAACACATCCAGAGCGGGATGATCGCGTATGGCGCGTTGCAGAAGATCAAGGAAGGCGACACGAGCGAAGCCACCCACGCGCTGTTCGACCAGCACAAGCAGTATCTCGGCTACGGGCTGATGCTCAAGCAGTTCACGCCGAACGTGGTCGACGCCACGCCCGAGCAGATCAAGGCCGCCGCGAAGAAGACGATCCCGCCGGTCGCGCCCGTGTTCTTCTCGTTCCGGATCATGGTGGCCCTCGGCTTCCTGTTCGTCGCGACGTTCGTGGCCGCGTTCTGGTTCTGCGCGCGCCGCGAGCTGCTGCAGGACAACCGTCGCTGGTTCCTGCGCTATGCGGTGTGGGCGATCCCGCTGCCCTGGATCGCGATCGAATTCGGCTGGATCGTCGCCGAGCTCGGCCGCCAGCCGTGGACGATCGCGGGCGTGCTGCCGACTCACCTATCCGCGTCGAGCCTGCAGCCGAGCGACCTGTACCTGAGCCTCGCCGGCTTCATCCTGTTCTACACCGCACTGTTCGTCATCGAGATCAAGCTGATGTTCAAGTACGCGCGCCTCGGCCCGTCGTCGCTGCACACCGGCCGCTATCACCACGAACTCGCCGCCGGCGAGCGCGCGGCGGTTTGAGCACGCCCCTGCAACGGAACAAGGAATCGCTATGGACTATGCAACTCTCAAGCTGATCTGGTGGCTGCTCGTCGGCGTGCTGCTGATCGGCTTCGCCGTCACCGACGGCTTCGACATGGGCGCCACCGCGCTGCTGCCGTTCCTCGGCAAGACCGACGACGAGCGCCGCATCATCGTCAACACCGTCGGTGCGACGTGGGAAGGCAACCAGGTGTGGCTGATCACGGCCGGCGGCGCGATGTTCGCCGCGTGGCCGCTCGTCTACGCCGCGTCGTTCTCCGGCTTCTACTTCGCGATGCTGCTCGTGCTGTTCGCGCTGTTCTTCCGGCCGGTCGGCTTCGACTACCGCAGCAAGCGCCCTGATCCGCGCTGGCGCGCCGGCTGGGACTGGGGCCTGTTCGTCGGCGGCTTCGTGCCGGCGCTGGTGTTCGGCGTCGCGTTCGGCAACCTGCTGCAGGGCGTGCCGTTCCAGTTCGACAACGACCTGCGCGTGACCTATTACGGCAGCTTCTGGGCGCTGCTGAACCCGTTCGCGCTGCTCTGCGGGCTCGTCAGCCTCACGATGCTCGTCGCGCACGGCGCCGCGTTCATCAAGATGAAGACCGACGGCGTGATCGCCCGCCGCGCGTCGATCGCGCTGCGCGTGTCGGCGCTGCTCGCGGTCGTGCTGTTCGTGCTGGCCGGCGTGCTGATCGCGTCGACCATCGGCGGCTTCCACATCACGCACGCCGCGCCGACCGACTCGGTCGCGAACCCGCTGCTCAAGGACGTCGCCGCCGGCTCGGGGCTTTGGCTCGCGAACTACAGCGAGTATCCGTGGATGATCGCGGCGCCGGTCGTCGGCATCGCCGGCGGCCTGCTCGCGCTGCTGCTTGCTGGCTCGAAGCAGGAAAAGACGGCGTTCTTCTGCACCGGCCTGATGATCACCGGCGTGATCCTGACCGCGGGCTTCTCGATGTTCCCGTTCATCATGCCGTCGTCGCTCGATCCGCGCAGCAGCCTGACCGTGTGGGATTCGACGTCGAGCCAGAAGACGCTGCAGGTGATGCTGTTCGCGGTGATCGTGTTCCTGCCGATCATCCTGATCTACACGAGCTGGGTCTACCGCGTGATGCGCGGCAAGGTCACGCGTCAGACGCTCGAAGAAAACAAGCACTCGATGTATTGAACCCGGCCGGGGCGCGCACGCGCCCTGCCCTCCCGTTTCGCAAGGAGTCGGATCATGTGGTATTTCAGCTGGATTCTCGGTATCGGCGTCGCGCTGTCGTTCGGCATCGTCAACGCGATGTGGCTCGAAGCGCGGCAGAAATCGCCGGAAGTGCCGGTGCGCGCACGGCGCGACTGAACGATGGGCGCGGCGGTTCGTTCCGCCGCCGCCCGCCGCAACGAACCTCGCTTCGCGCGAGGTTTTTTTTCGTCCGCGCACCGACCACACCAAAGAAAAACGGCTTGCGATGCACTCGCAAGCCGTTTCGTTGTGTCGGCCCGCCCGACTCCGCCGCGCGGGTCAGGCCGGCCTCATCGCAGCAGTCCGCATCAGGCCGGTTGCGCGGCCGCGCCGCCGCCCGCCGGCGGCACCCGCGCGCCGAGCTGTTCGGCATAGCGCGCGGCTGCGTTGCCGCACACGATGTGGAACGTATCCGTCGACACCCAGGCGACGTCGAGCGCGCCGAGACGATCGCGATCGACCGCCGACGCATCGCGCACGACGACACGCAGGCGCGTGGTCGCGATCGCGTCGAGCGACGCGACGTTGGTCGCACCGCCGAACACGGCAAGCCAACGCAGCGGATCGGGATCGAGCGGGCCGGCCGCTGCGCCCGTGACCGGCTGCGCGGCGGCGGCCGTGGCGGTCGCCGCCGCGCCGGTCGCGCCGCTGCCGATGGCCGAGCGCATTTCGTCGGCAATGATGTCGGCTTCGGGCCCGATGATCACCTGCACGCTGTTGCCGCCGCGTTTGAGCACGCCGCGCGCACCGATCGACTTCAGTTGCGGCTCCGACACCTTCTCCGGATCGACGACGGTCAGCCGCAGACGCGTCGTGCATGCGTCGACGACCGTCAGGTTGCCCGCCCCGCCGAGCGCGGCGATGTAGCGCTGCGCGCGCGGCGCGGCCGCGGCAGCACCGGCCGCCGGCGCGACGAAACCACCCGTGGCATACGACTCGGTCGCCGCATCGGCCGACGCCGGTTCGCGGCCCGGCGTCGCCATGTTGAACTTGCGGATGAAGAAGCGGAACAGCCCGTAGTACGCGACGGCGTACGCGATGCCGAGCGGAATCGCGATCCAGCCCTTCGTCGACAGCCCGTAGTTCAGCACGTAGTCGATCGCGCCGGCCGAGAACGTGAAGCCGAGCTTCACGTCGAGCAACTGGCAGATCGCGAGCGACAGCCCCGTGAGCACCGCGTGGATCACGTACAGCACCGGCGCGAGGAACATGAAGCTGAATTCGATCGGCTCGGTCACGCCGGTCAGGAACGACGTGAGCGCCATCGACAGCAGCAGGCCGCCGACCATCGCGCGACGCTCCTTCGGCGCTTCGTGCAGCATCGCGAGACACGCGGCCGGCAAGCCGAACATCATGATCGGGAAGAAGCCGGCCATGAAGGTGCCCGCGGTCGGGTCGTGCGCGAAGAAGCGGTGCAGGTCGCCGTGCACGATCTCGCCGCCGCCGGGCGGCGTGAAGTTGCCGAACACGAACCACGCGAGCGAGTTGATGATGTGGTGCAGGCCCGTGACGAGCAGCAGGCGGTTCAGGAAGCCGAACACGAACGCACCGATCGCGCCCGCCGTCGTCAGCCACTGGCCGGCCGTATCAATTGCATGCTGGACCGGCTGCCACACGTATCCGAATGCGATGCCGAGTATCACGCACACCAGCCCGGTGACGATCGGCACGAACCGCTTGCCGCCGAAGAACGCGAGGTAGTCGGGCAGCTTGATGTCCTTGTAGCGGTTGTACAGCAAGCCCGCGACTACGCCCGCGATGATCCCCGACAGCACGCCCATGTTCAGCTTGGGATCGATGTCCTTCATGATCGCGGTTTCGATCAGGTAGCCGATCGCGCCCGCGAGTGCCGCCACGCCGTTATTGTCCTTCGCGAAACCGACCGCCACACCGATCGCGAACAGGAGCGGCAGGTTGTCGAAGATCGCGCCGCCGGCGTCGGCGATCATCTTGATGTTGAACACATCCGGTTGCCCGAGTCGCAGCAGGATGCCGGCGACCGGCAATACCGCGATCGGTAGCATCAGGGCCCGGCCCAGACCCTGTATTTTCAGAAACGGATTCCCGTCCATTCAGTCCTCCAATCCATGTCTCGTCATTAATCGTCGTTGACCTAATTGCTTTCGTAGTGAAACGGGTCGCGCGCCCGCCGTCGACGTTCAGTCGAGCGGCCAGACTTCGCGGCTTGCTGCCCTTACCGCCTGTGCCGAGTCGAGTGCGAGCAGATCCTGCGCACGCTGGCGACACAGCTGGTAATCGAGACGGCGCACGCGCGCCTTGATGCCCGGCACCGATACCGGGTCGACCGACAGTTCGGTCACGCCGAGGCCGACGAGGATCGGCACCGCGAGCGGATCGCCGCCCAGCGCACCGCACACGCCGACCCACTTGCCATGCCTTTCAGCGCCGCGCACCGCGATGTCGATCAGGCGCAGCACGGCCGGATGCAGGCCGTCGGACTGCGCGGCGAGATCGGCCTGGCAGCGGTCCATCGCGAGCGTGTACTGCGTGAGGTCGTTGGTGCCGATCGACAGGAAATCCGCATGCTGCGCGAGCTGGTCGGCCAGCAGCGCCGCCGACGGCACCTCGATCATCACGCCGACCTCGATCGGCTCGGTGCGGCCTTGTGCCTGCGCGAATTCGTCGATGCGCTTCCTGATCCGCACGAGCTCGCCCGCGTCCGTCACCATCGGCAGCAGGATGCGCACCGCGCCGAACGGCTTCACCGCGAGCAGGCCCTGCAGCTGATCGTCGAGCAGGTCCGGGCGCACTTGCGCGAGGCGAATGCCGCGCAGGCCGAGCGCCGGGTTCGGTTCGGGCGGCAGCGTCAGGTAATCGACTTCCTTGTCCGCGCCGACGTCGAGCGTGCGGATGATCGCGGTGCGGCCCTGCAGCGCGTCGACGATCGACTGGTAGCTCTGCTGGTGTTCGACGACGGTGGGCGCCGCCTGGCGATGGATGAACATCAGCTCGGTGCGCAGCAGGCCAACCGAGTCCGCGCCGTTGTCGACCGCGGTGTTCGCGTCGTCGAGCGTCGCAATGTTCGCGGCGATCTCGATCGCACGGCCGTCGATGGTCGCCGCGGCCGCGCCGGCCATCTGCCGGTTCGCTTCGCGCACACCGTCCAGGCGCTGGCGCTCGTGCCGGGCGCGCTCGACGTCGAGCGCGGTCGGCGCGTGTTCGAGACGGCCCGCGCTCGCATCGACGACGACCTGCGTGCCGTCCGGAATCGCGTACAGCGCGTCGCCGACCGCGACGAGCGCCGGGATGCCGAGCTGACGCGCGATGATCGCCGCATGCGAGGTCGCGCCGCCGCGCGCCATCACGAGCGCGGTCACGCGCTGGCGATCGAGCGACGACAGGTCGGACGGCGTGAATTCCTCGGCGGCAAGCACGGCCTCGTCGGGCAGCGTGCGCGTCGCGCCGCTCGTGTGGCCGAGTGCGCGCAGCACGCGCTTTTCGATGTCGCGCAGATCGGCCGCGCGCTCGGCGAGCAGCGTGTCGTCGAGCTTCGACAGCGTGTCGATCTGCGCGCGGATGGTCGCGCGCCACGCGAAGCCCGCGCTCTTGCCGAGGCTGATCTGGTCGCGCGCCGCATCGACGAGCGTCGGGTCTTCGAGCAATACGCGATGCACCGCGAAGATCCCCGCCTCGCCGACCGCGCCGCGCGCGGACGCGTTGCGCACCGTCTCGTCGAGATCGGCGTCGACCGACTTCAGCGCCTGGTCGAGGTGGCGGCTTTCAGCGGCAGGCGTGCCGGCTGCCTGTTCGGGCGGCACGATGTCGGCATCGTCGAGACGCACCAGCGCGCCGACCGCGATGCCGGGCGCCGCGCATACGCCTGCGAGCGTGTTCGGGGCGAGCGGCGCGCCGGCGTTGCGCACGCTCGCCTGCGGCGCGGGCGAGCGCAGCCGGGCGGGCTTCTCCTCGGCCTCGCCGTGCGCTTCGCGCAGCAGTTCGTTCGCGATCGCATCGACCGCCTGTTGCGCGTGCGCGCCGCGACCGACGAGCTCGACGGTCGCGCGTTCGCCGGCGCCGAGACCGAGCAGGCCAACCACGCTTTCGATCGACGCCTTGCGGCCGTCGAAATGCACTTCGACGTGCGCGTCGAGCCCGCGCGCGGCTTCGCGCGCCCGCGCGGCCGGCCGCGCATGCAGGCCGCCCGGCTGCGTCAGCACGATCTCGCGGCGCACTTCGTTCATCGCCGCCGCACCGGCCTGCGCCGCCTGCGCGGCGGCTTCGCCCTTGCCGTGCAGCGTGAGCAGCGGCGTCTTGCCGGCCGTCGCGAAACCGCTCGCGCGCTCGACGACGTCGAACGCGTCGGAGTTCGCGATCGCGATCACCGACACCAGCGAATGCGCGCTGCGGGCGACCGCATCCTGATCGAACTCGATCAGCAGGTCGCCCGCTTCGACGCGCGCGCCGGCCTCGACGTGCGCCGTGAAGCCCTGCCCGTTCAGCTCGACCGTGTCGATGCCGATGTGCAGCAGCACTTCCGCGCCTTGCGGCGTCGTGATCGTCACGGCGTGGCCGGTGCGCGCGAGATGCGACACGATGCCGGCGCACGGCGCGACGAGCTTGCCTGCGAGCGGATCGATGCCGATGCCGTCGCCGAACATCCCGCCGGAGAACACCGGATCGGGCACGTCGGCCAGCGCAACGATCGGCCCCGTCAACGGGGCAAGCAGAGCGATCTGATCATGGGTGGAACTCTTCAACTGGGACTCCTCGGCGCGTCTCATCGGCTGTCTCGGCTATCAGTGCGTTTCGGTGACTTTGTTCAGGTGGCGCGGCGTGTCGGGATTGCGGCCGCGCGCGACGGCGAGATCCGCCGCCATTACGTAGAACGAAAGAATGGCGGCGATCGGGTCGAGCGCCGAATGGGCGGACTGCGCGAGCGGCAAGGTCGCGCCGGGCGTACCGGCGGGCGCCGCGAGCAACACGGCCGCACCGCGTGCGCGCATGTCCTGCGCGAGCTGCAGCAGCCCGGCCTGCTCGGGCCCCGGCGGCGCGAACACGAGCAGCGGATAGTCGCGGTCGATCAGCTCCATCGGGCCGTGACGGACTTCGGCGCTCGAGAACGCCTCGGCCTGGATACCCGAGGTTTCCTTCAGCTTCAGCGCGGCTTCCTGCGCGATCGCCAGGCCGAGACCGCGGCCGATCACGATCATCCGTTCGATGCCCGCGAGCGCGGCGACGGCCGGCGACCAGTCGAGCTGGCCGGCTTGCGCGAGCACGTCGGGCAGGCCGCGCAGCGCGGCGATCAGCTCGGCGTCGCGCTGCCAGTGCGCGACGATCTGCGCGGATGCCGACAGCATCGCGATATAGCTCTTGGTCGCGGCGACCGACAGTTCGGGGCCGGCCAGCAGCGGCAACGGGTGCTCGCACGCGTCGGCGAGCGGCGACGGCAGCACGTTCACGGCGGCGACGGTGCGCGCGCCGGCTTCGCGCAGCGCGGCCATCGTGTTGACGAGATCGGGGCTCTTGCCCGACTGGGAGAACGCGATCGCGAGCTGGTCCTGCACCTTCAGCGGCGCCTGCTGCAGCGTCGCGACCGACATCGGCAGCGACGCGACGGGCACGCCGAGGCGGCTCATCGTCAGGCTCGCGAAGTAGCTGGCGGCGTGATCGGAGCTGCCGCGCGCGACCGTCAGCGCGACGGCCGGCGGGTGATCGCGCAGTTGGCCGGCGAGCGCTTCGACGCGCGTGGTGTCGGCGAGTTGCGCGGCGACGACCTGGGCGGACTCGCGCGCTTCCTTAAGCATATTCGACAATCGATTCTCCTTCGACGTAGGTCGCGGTGAGGTTCAGGTCGCGGTCGAACACCGCGAGATCGGCCCATGCGCCGCGCTCGAGGCGGCCGCGATCGGTGACACCGAGGTAGTCGGCCGCATAGCGCGACATCCGGTTCGACACGTCGGCGATCGGCAGGCCGAGCGACACGAGGTTGCGCAGCGCCTGGTCCATCGTCAGCGTGCTGCCGGCGAGCGTGCCGTCGGCGAGGCGCACGCCGCCGAGGCACTTCGTCACGTGCTGGCTGCCGAGCCGGTATTCGCCGTCGGGCATGCCGGTGGCCGACGTGCTGTCGGTCACGACGTACAGGCGCGGGATCGCGCGCAGCGCCGCACGAATCGCGCCCGGGTGCACGTGCAGCAGATCGGGGATGATTTCCGCGTACTCGGCATGCGCGAGCGCGGCGCCGACGAGGCCCGGGTTGCGGTGATGCAGCGGCGACATCGCGTTGAACAGGTGCGTGAAACCGCACGCGCCGTGCTTGAGCGCGGCCACCGCATCGTCGTAGGTCGCAAGCGAGTGGCCGAGCTGCACGCGCACGCCGCGCGCGGCCATCTCGCCGATGATCTCGATGTGGCCGGCGATTTCCGGTGCGAGCGTGACGACGCGGATCGGCGCGATCGACAGGTACTTCAGCACTTCGTCGAGCACGGCCGACACGGCCGCGTCGGGCTGCGCACCGAGCTTGCCGGGATTGATGTACGGCCCTTCGAGGTGCACGCCGAGCACGCGCGCGCCGCCCGGCGTACGGGTGCGCGCGACGGTGCCGAGGTTCGCTACGACTTCCATCAGTTCGTCGCGCGGCGCGGTCATCGTCGTCGCGAGCAGGCTTGTCGTGCCGAACTGCGCGTGCGTGCGCGCGATCGTCTCGATCGCATCGCCGCCTTCCATCACGTCGGCGCCGCCGCCGCCGTGCACGTGCAGGTCGATGAAGCCGGGCAGGATGTACGGCGCGTCGTTCTTCGCGGGGTCGGCGGGCGTGCCGTCGAGCGTGGTGATGCGGCCGTTCACGCTATCGAGCGAACCGTGAATCCAGCCATCGGGGGTAAGGATGTTTCCAGTCAGCATGACGTGTCTCTTGATGATCTGGTGACGCGGACATCCGCGTCGCGATTTGCAAATCCGTTGCGTTTCGTTGCGCGTGGCACGCGGGCAGTCTCGCGCGTCAGCGTTTCAGTTCGGCGACGAAGTCGTAGTAGTCGTCGCGGCAATACGTTTCGGTCACTTCGATCGCGCGCTGGTCGGCGCCATAGCCGATGCGCGTGATCACCAGCAGGGCCGAGCCCGGCTTCACGGCCATCCACTTCGCGATCTCGTGCGTCGCGTTGGCCGCGCGAAAGTGCTGCAGCGCGCGCACGACGGTCATGCCGCGCGCTTCGAGGTATTCGTACAGCGACGCGCCGAGCACCTGCGGATCCGGCACCACCGCAGCCGGCAGCGTCGAATGCTCGACGGCCATCACGATGCCGTCCGCGCGACGCAGCCGTTCGAGCCGCGCAACCGTCGCGCCGGGCGCGAGGCCGAGACGCGTGATCTCGTCGCGGTTCGCGGCGCGCAGCTTGCGCGACAGCCACACCGAATCAGGCATGAAGCCGCGCTGCTGCATCTTCGCGGTGAAGCCGACGAGACGCGACAGCGGATCGGCGACACGCGGCGTGATGAAGCTGCCCGCCCCGCGCGCCCGCTTGATCAGCCCCTGCTCGACCAGCAGCGCGAGCGCACGGCGTGCCGTGATCCGCGACACACCGACCGACACCGACAACAACCGCTCCGACGGCAGCGCCTCTCCGGCTCGCCACGCGCCGGCGTGAATCGCGCTCGCCAGGTTGCGGGCGAGCTGCAGATACAGCGGCGTGTCGTTGACGGGATCGGGCGCCAGTTCGGACCAGCCGGTTTCCATGTGCCTCCGGGTGTCGGACGACGATCTCGGACCGTCGAAAGTGAACGCATTATATAACCACAACAATACCAGTCAACGAACTGGTACTAGCGGTGCGAAAATCGCCGAAAGCCTTGCCAGGCAAGTGTTTTAGTAGCCGTAAAGCCTTTGTTTACAACGTGATACGAGATAGGGATTTACCCGAATTGGTATGCAAGGGGACAGTTAAGACGCCGGATTCGGCGGCTTGGCGGGGCTGAAAACGATACCTGGATAGAACCAGTTCGGCCAACTGGTATGCATGGAGCGCGGCCGCCGCACGCATGCCGGCACGCCGCGTCAATGGAACTCGCGGCTCGACGTGCGCAGGCCACCGAGCAGCGGCGTCAGATCCTCGAAATGCTGCGCGACGAGGTGCCTCACGTCGCTGACGACCTGCCACACGCCCGACGCCGCGAGCAGCCGCGAATCGAGCGTTTCGCGGCGCTGCCGCGCGAGCAGCTCGGGCCGCACGATCACGTTCACGCAGCCCGTTTCGTCCTCGAGCGTCATGAACATCACGCCCTTCGCGGTGCCCGGCATCTGTCGTGCGATCACGATCCCGCACGCGCGCGCGAGCCGGCCGTCGGGACGGTCGCGCAACTCGGCCGCGGACGACAGCCGCTGCGCACGCAGCGCGGGCCGCAGCAGCGCGACCGGGTGGCGGTTCAGCGTGAGACCGGTGGTGTCGTAGTCGGCGAGGATATCGTCGGCTTCCGACGGCGCGCCGAGCGCCGGCTTCTCCGCTTCGTCGATCGGCGCGGCGGCGAGCAGGTCGCGCTCCGGCGCCGCGGCGACGGCCTGCCACAGCGCATCGCGGCGATGGCCGGCGAGCGTCGCGAGCGCGTTCGCGGCGGCGAGCGCTTCGAGATCGCGCCGTTCGAGTTGCGCGCGACGCGCGAGCGCATCGACGCTCTCGAACGGGCCGGCCGCGCGCGCGGCCTCGATGCGCCGCGCAGCCGCTTCGCCGAGACTACTCACGAGCGACAGGCCGAGCCGCACCGCCGGCTGGCCATGCGGCGGCGGCTGGCCCGGCGGCGCTTCGAGCGACGCTTCCCAGCCGCTTTGCGTGACGTCGATCGGCAGCACCGTCACGCGGTGACGCTTCGCGTCCTGCACGAGTTGCGACGGCGGGTAGAAACCCATCGGCTGGCTGTTCAGCAGCGCGGCGAGGAAGATCGCCGGTTCGTGGCATTTGAGCCAGCTGCTCGCGTACGCGAGTTTCGCGAAGCTGGCCGCGTGGCTTTCGGGGAAACCGTATTCGCCGAAGCCCTTGATCTGCTCGAAGATCTGCTCGGCGAACTCGCGCGTGTAGTTGCGTTCGAGCATCCCGTCGACGATCTTGTCGTAATACTTCTCGAGGTTGCCCTTGCGCTTCCACGCGGCCATCGCCCGGCGCAATTCGTCGGCCTCGCCGGGCGTGAAGCCCGCCGCGACGATCGCGATCTGCATCACCTGTTCCTGGAAGATCGGCACGCCGAGCGTGCGTTCGAGCACGGCCTTGAGCGCATCGCTCGGGTACGTGACCTCGCCCTCTTCTTCGCCGGCCACGATCCTGCGCCGCTTCAGATACGGATGCACCGCGCCGCCCTGGATCGGGCCGGGCCGCACGATCGACACCTGGACGACGAGGTCGTAGTAGTTGCGCGGCTTCAGCCGCGGCAGCATCGACATCTGCGCGCGCGATTCGACCTGGAACACGCCGACCGTATCGGCGCGGCAGATCATGTCGTAGGTTGCATCGTCATCCTGAGGAATGTGCTTCAGCGTGAACGGTTCGCCGCCCGGCTCCGGCGGCCCGCGCCACGCGGTGCGCATGTCGAATGCGCGATGCAGCGCCGACAGCATGCCGAGCGCGAGCACGTCGACCTTCATCAGGCCGAGCGCTTCGAGATCGTCCTTGTCCCACTGAATCACGCGCCGCCCGTCCATCGCCGCGTTCTCGACCGGCACGAGCCGCGTGAGCTTGCCGCGGCTGATCACGAAGCCGCCCGAATGCTGCGACAGGTGGCGCGGGAAATTGAGCAGCCGCCCCGCCAGTTCGGCCCATGCCTGAATGATCGGCGTCGCGGGATCGAGCCCGGTCGTCGCAAATTGCTGCAGCAGATCACGACTGCCGTCGAACCAGCGATGCCCTTTCGCGACGCGGTCGACCAGCATCGGATCGACGCCGAGCGCCTTGCCGGTTTCACGCAGCACGCCGCGTGGACGATACGTCGACACGGCCGCCGCGAGTGCGGCGCGATCCTGGCCGTATTTCCGGTAGATATGCTGAATGACTTCTTCCCGACGCTGGTGCTCGAAGTCGACGTCGATATCGGGCGGCTCGCCGCGCTCCTCGCTAATGAAGCGCTCGAACAGCATCGTGCTCTGCTCCGGATTCACTTCGGTGATGCCGAGGCAATAACAGACGACCGAGTTCGCTGCCGAGCCGCGGCCCTGACACAGGATGTTCTGACTGCGCGCGTATTTGACGATGTCGTAGACGGTCAGGAAAAATGGTTCGTAATGTAGCTTCTCAATCAGCGCCAGCTCGTAGTCGATCCGCTCCTGCACGTGCCCGGGTATCTTGCCGGAGTAACGTTGAAGCGCACCGTCCCGGGTCTCCTGCTTGAGGTAACTCGTCGGCGTATGCCCCTTCGGCACGATCTCGTCGGGATACTCGTAGCGAAGCGAGTCCAGTTCGAAAGGACACGCATCGAGAATCGCGCACGTCTCCGCAATCTCCTCCGGCGAGAACAGATTCCCGATCCGGTTCCGCCCACGCAAATGCTGTTCCGCATTCGGCGCAAGCGCATACCCGCACTCGGAAACCGGCATGCCGACGCGGATCGCCGTCATCACGTCCTGCAACTCCTTGCACGAGCGCCGGTGCATCGTCACGTCGCCGAGCGCGACGATGCGTACGCCACGCCGCTCGCCAGCCGCGCGAATCTCCTCGCGCTGCGCACCGTCCAGCGCGCGCTGCAGTTGCACGAGCCCGAGCCGCGCCCGCTCGCCGAACGTCGCGCGAAACCACGCGACCTGCGCATCGAGTACATCGGCACGCACCGGATACGTCGGCACGAGAATCGCGAAGCAGTCAGGCATGGCGCGCAAGTGTGCAAACCCAGCGGGCGGCGCCGACAGCATCCGCGACGTCAGCTTGTAAGTGCCCTTCGGCGATGCCATCCGCCGCCACGAGATCAATTCGGACAGGTTGCCGTAGCCCTCGCGGTTCTGCGCAAGCAACACGAGCCCGAACGCCCCGGGGCCCGGATCGTGGCCGGGTGCGACTTCGTCCGGCGTGATGTCGAAATACGAACCGATGACGAGCGGCAGCCCTTTCGCCTTCGCCGCGACGTGCATGCGCGGCGCGCCTGCAAGCGAGCATTCGTCGGTGATCGCGATCCCGCGATAGCCGAGTTCCGCCGCACGCTCGACCAGTTCCTCCGCATGCGACGCGCCATGCAGGAACGAAAAGTTCGAACGGCAGAACAACTCCGCGTAATCGGGCAGCCAGCTGAATTCCGCAACCATCACCGTTCACCCGAACAGGCCGTGCAGGAACCAGCGCGGCTCGGCCTCGCTGCCCGCCCGCTCCTTGAACACCCAGTAGCACGCACCGGCCTCGTCCTGCGCGACGCAGTAATCGCGTGCCGCGAGCTGGCCGTCGAACCACCCGGCCTCGATCCGTTCGACCGACGACATCATCCTCAGCGGCGTATGAAATACCGGCCGCTCCCCGCGCATCAACAACGGCAGCGGCTCCGCCAGCAACCACGCGGGCCTCGGCGGCACGGCCGGCGGCCCGGCAGCCGGCTTGCCGGCCTGCGCATCGAGCGGCAGCCAGCGGTTCGCCGCCTCGGGCCGGTGATCGGCGACGGGCGCCGCGCGCAGCACGTTGTCCGCGCCGAGCCGCGCGACCAGCAGCTCGAACAGCCGCGCGCGCGTCTCGCGCGTGCCGCCCGGTTCGGGGAACAGATCGTCGGCCGGCGGCGCGACCGATTCGACGCGCGTGGCCTTCAGACGCACGGCGATCACCGCGGCCGGCAACTCGACGCGCGCGAGCCGCTCGCCGAGCAGCCGCACGAAATGCGCCTCGTCACGCACGGGGGCCGCGAACGCGAGCTCGAGCGGCGTCGGCGGCACGGCCTGACGGCCGCGCTCGTGCTCGAGATCGAACGTCATCGCGGCCAGCGACAACTGTCGCGCGGCCAGCCACCCGCACAACTGCACGACGAGCCGCCGTGCGACGAACAGCACGGCCTCCGCGTATTCGACGCGCTCCGGCAATTCGAACCGCACGTCGAACACGGGCGGCACCGCCATCCACGCAAGCGGCTCGACCGCGTCGCCGTACGCACGATCGAGTGCGGCAAGCAACGCCGGACCGCAGCGGCGCTGCAGCCCCGCGCGCGGCAAGCCGCGCAGATCGGCGAGCGTGCGGCAGCCGAGGCCGTCGAACCAGCCCGCATACGGGCGCGCCTCGGGCAACAGCACGCACGGCAAGCGATCGAGCACACGAACGAGCGAGGCCGGCGCGGCCACGCGACGCCGGATGCGGGCGCGCGCCGACACGCGCGCGAGCAGCCACGCGCCGCGCCCGGTCGGCGCGGCGGACAGGCGCGCCGCATAGCCGAGCGCCGCGAGCGTCGCGCGCACCTGGCGGCACAGCGACGGCAGGCCGCCGAACAGGCGCAGGCTCGGGCCGACGTCGACGATCAGCGTGGCTTCGTCGTCGAGCGCGACGCACGGCGAGAAGCGCAGCAACGCGAGCGCGACCGCGCGCAGCGCATCGGCCTCGCGCGCGGGATCGCGTTCGACGAGCCGCGTGTCGGGCGCGAGCGTCAGCACGCCGCCGCGCTTCATGCCCGCGCGCACGCCCTGCCGGCGCGCCGGTGCGTCGGCAATCAGCACGACGCCCTGTTCGAGCACCGCGCAGCCGGCATCGCCGGCCGCTGCGTCAGACGGCGGCGGGGCGCACACGTCGAGCGGCAGGCGCGGCAGATGGATGCCGAGCAAGACGCGCATAGCGGCTCTCCACGATGGGCGACGGCAAATCGAGCGTAAGCGGTTCGCTGCGCGCGGGCCCGCGACGCTTGACGATGTCGAGCGACACGCCGCCCGGCACCGGATACAGCGCGACGCGCAGCATGGCCGGCGACGGCTGGCGTGCGGCCGACAGCGGACGCAGCATCACGAACAGCGTGTCGCCGGTGCGTGCGGCCGCGAGATGCAGGCGCCGCAATGCATCGGGGCGCGCGTCCTGCCAGAGCAGCAGCGCGCCGCAGCAGCCCGTCTTGAGCGCCTGCTCGGCGGCCCACAACGCATCGGTGCGGTTGCCGGCGCGCAGCCACAGCAGCGCATCGGACGGCACGCCGAGACTGGCGAGCGCGGTCGCATGCGGCGACTGCGGCGGCGCGACGAGCGCGAGCGGACGCCGCGCGCTGACGGTGTGCGCGAGTGCCGGCGCGAGCAGCCGCATCTCGCCGCTGCCCGGCTGCGCGGCCAGCAGTTCGACGAGCCCGCCGACCGGCCAGCCGCCGCCCGGCAGCTCGGCCGACAGCGGCGCAAAGCCCGTGTCGATCGTGCGCTGACTGCCGCGCGCGAGCTGCGAACCACGCCACAGCGACGGATGGAGGGATTCGGGAGAAATGGAGGATGCGAGCATGACGCCACCCACAACTGTATGGATATACAGTATATGGCAATGCGCTCGCATCGCACAGTGCTGGTACGAAACCAGCCTTTTGTCAGATGAGACGCGGAAGAAAAACCGGCGTGCTCGTCATGTTACGGCGAACCGGCCCGGGCGTGGCCGACTCG
Organism: Burkholderia sp. JKS000303; assembly: GCF_002563755.1. NCBI lineage: Bacteria > Pseudomonadati > Pseudomonadota > Betaproteobacteria > Burkholderiales > Burkholderiaceae > Burkholderia > Burkholderia sp. JKS000303. The sequence goes on along the minus strand of NZ_PDBZ01000001.1, from coordinate 1,963,828 downwards.
CACCGGCCGAACGCCCACGGCAACCACCCGGCCCCGACGCGACGCCGGCGAAACCGGATCGCGCCGCCGGGCCTGCAGGCGAACCGGCACGATGCCTGCACCGCACACCGCGCCGATCCGCCTGTCGTGCGTCAGCTGAGCAGCAGCGCGTCGTCGTCGAGCTGCTCGTGACGCACCTTTTCGAACATCTGCAGCAGGTCCGGCACGTCGAGCCCCTTGCGCTGGTCGCCCGACACGTCGAGCACGACCTGCCCCTGGTGCAGCATCACCGTGCGGTCGCCATAGTCGAGCGCCTGTCGCATGCTGTGCGTGACCATCATCGTCGTCAGCTTGCTCTCGGCGACGATGCGCGCGGTCAGCTCCAGCACGAACGCGGCCGTCTTCGGGTCGAGCGCGGCCGTGTGCTCGTCGAGCAGCAGGATCCGCGACGGCCGCAGCGATGCCATCAACAGGCTCACCGCCTGCCGCTGCCCGCCCGACAGCAGCCCGATCCGGTCGGTCAGCCGGTTTTCCAGCCCGAGGTTCAGCAGACGCAGCTTGTCGCGGAACAGCTCGCGCGACGGCCGGTCGAGCGCCGCGCGAAAGCCGCGCCGCCCACCGCGCGCCATCGCGAGCGCCATGTTTTCCTCGATCGTCAGCGCCTCGCAGGTGCCGGCCATCGGGTCCTGGAACACGCGCGCGACGAGGTGCGCGCGGTCCCACGCGGGCTGGCGCGTGACGTCCGTGCCGTCGATCGCGATGCGCCCCGCATCGACGCGCTGGTCGCCGCTGACCGCATTGAGGAAGGTCGACTTGCCGGCGCCGTTCGAGCCGATCACCGCGACGAACTGGCCGTCGGGAATCTCAAGCGACAGTCCGCGCAGCGCGCGCGTTTCGATCGGCGTGCCGGGGTTGAACGTGAGTTTCAGGTCTTGTGCGGACAGCATGTCATGCCCCTCCGTTCTTGCGCGCGAACAGCTTCTTGCGCGTCGCCGGCAACACCAGCGCGATCGTGACGAGCGCGGCCGTCACGAGGTTCAGGTCCTGCGCCTTCAGGCCGATGAATTCGCTGTTCAGCGCGAGCGCGATGAAGAATCGGTAGACGATCGCGCCGAGCACGACGGCGAGCGTCGTCAGCACGAGCCGGCGCGCCGGCAGCAGCGTCTCGCCGATGATCACGGCGGCCAGCCCGATCACGATCGTGCCGATCCCCATCGAGATGTCGGCGCCGCCCTGCGTCTGCGCGAACAGCGCCCCGGCGAGCGCGACGAGCGCGTTCGACAGCGCCATCCCGGCGAGCGTCGCGCGGCCCGTCGCGATGCCTTGCGCACGCGCCATCCGCGGGTTCGCGCCGGTCGCGCGCATCGCGAGGCCGAGCTGCGACGAGAAGAACCAGTCGAGGCCGAGCTTCGCGACCACCACGACGATCGCGAGCAGCGCCGGGCGCAGCACGTAGTCGGGCATCCAGTCGGGTTGCAGCACGGTGAAGATCGTCGGCTCGGTGATGAGCGGCACGTTCGGCCGGCCCATGATCCGCAGGTTCACCGAGTAGAGCGCGATCATCATCAGGATACTGGCGAGCAGATCCATGATCTTCAGGCGCACGTTGAGCCAGCCGGTGACGAAACCGGCCAGCGCGCCCGCGACGATCGCGATCACCGTCGACGTGAACGGGTCGTAGCCGGCGGAGATCAGCGTCGCGGCGACGGCGCCGCCGAGCGGAAAGCTGCCGTCGACGGTCAGGTCGGGGAAGTTGAGGATGCGAAACGAGATCAGCACCCCGAGGGCGACGAGACTGAAGATCAGGCCGATCTCCAGGGCGCCCAGAAACGAGAACAGAGACATGATGGGGAAATCCTGTTGCTTCCCGGCCGGACGTGTACGGCCGGGCGAAGCGGACGGGCGGCCCCGGGTGGGAGCCGCCCGTCCGGCGAGGTTGTCCAGGCCCGGATCGGGCCTGCAAGCGCGGCGGTCGGGCCGCTTACTTGATGACCGTCTTCGCTTCCTTCACGAGCTCCGGCGACAGCGTCACGCCCTGCTTCGCGGCCGCGCCCGTGTTCACGAACAGTTCGAGGTTGTTGCTCGTCTCCGACGCGATCGCGCCCGGCTTCTCGCCCTTCAGGATGCGCGCGACGATCTTGCCGGTCTGGCGGCCGAGGTCGCCGTAGTTGATGCCGAGCGCCGCGATGCCGCCGCGCTTCACGCTGTCGGTGTCGCCGGCGACGAGCGGGATCTTCGCTTCGTTCGCGACCTTCACGAGCGCTTCGTACGCGGACACGACGTTGTTGTCGGTGTTCGTGTAGATCACGTCGACCTTGCCGATCAGGCTCTTCGCGGCCGGGCCGATGTCGACGGTGCGCGGCGCGGCCGCTTCCTTCAGCGTCATGCCCTGCTTCGCGAGGATCTCCTTGAGTTCCTTCACGACCACGACCGAGTTCGCCTCGCCCGGGTTGTAGACCATCCCGACCGTCTTCGCCTTCGGCACGACCTGCTTGATCAGCGCGACCTGGCGGTCGAGCGGCAGCTTGTCGGATACGCCCGTCACGTTGGTGCCCGACGGGCCCCAGCCCTTCACGAGCTGCGCGGCAACCGGATCGGTCACGCCCGAGTAGACGACCGGCACGCTCTTGGTCGCCGCGACGACCGACTGTGCGGCCGGCGTCGCGATCGCGACGATCACGTCGGGCTGGTCGCCGACGAACTTGCGTGCGATCTGCGCGGCCGTGCCCGTGTTGCCCTGCGCGCTCTGGTATTCCCACTTGAGCTTGTCGTCGCCGTAGCCTTCCGCCTTCAGTTCGGCGCGCACGCCGTCGCGGATCGCGTCGAGTGCCGGATGGTCGACGATCGACAGCACCTTGACCGTCTGCGCGTGCGCAGCACCGGCCAGTGCGAGTGCGGCCACGCCGGCCGTGATCGAACGGATCGCGAAAGTCTTGAAACGCTTCATGGGTGAGTCTCCCCCGTATTTGTGTCGGTTCTGGATGATGGATTCCCGCCGTCGTCGTGCAGGTGCCGGCGCGCGCAATGCAGCGGCACCGGCCTCGCGCGGGCCCCGGGAAGGCGCGCGGCGGCGAACGCATGAGAATACCATTTCCGCAGACCACCGCCTGACTCCGCGCTTTCGCGCAACCGGCCGGCGCACACCGGTTGCATGCCGCGTCGAAACGCGCGAGACGCTTGGCCGGCGGCAGTTTGCGCCAGGGTCGGCGCAACGCGTCAGCCGCCGTCTCGGCTTTACGTTATCCTGTCGACCGACCCAGTCCACTCCAGCGGAGGGCAGATGAAACCGGGGATCCGTGCCGCCGCCTTCGCGGCCGTCGCGCTGCTGCAGCCGGGCGCGGCATTCGCGCTGACCGACGGCAATGCACCCTACGACGACTGCATGCTCAACGCGCTGCGCGAGAGCCGCAACGGCGCGGCGGCCCAGTTGATCCAGCGCTCGTGCGACGCGCTGTACCGCAACAACGCGATGCTGCTGCCGCGCGAGCGGCGCTATCACGAGTGCGTCGTGCAGTCGCTGCCGGGCGTGCGCGACAACTACGCGATCCAGCAGATCATGGCGATCTGCTCGCGGCGCGGCGAGATGTGAGACGGCGCAACCGCCGCGCGGCCGCGAGTCGTAAGCAGCCGCGCCAATGAAAAAAGGCCTGCGCGATGCAGGCCCTTTCGTTTCAACGGTCGGATCGGTGCGGCGCTCAGAACGACGCGACCATCGAGCCCTTGAACTGCTTGTTGATGAATTCCTTCACTTCACGCGACTGGTACGCCTTGACCAGCTTCTTCACCCACGGCTGATCCTTGTCCTTCGCGCGCACGGCGATCACGTTCGCGTACGGGCTCGTCAGCGATTCGAGCGCGATCGCGTCCTTGGTCGGCTGCAGGTTCGCGGCGATCGCGTAGTTCGTGTTGATCACGGCGGCGTCGACGTCCGACAGCACGCGCGGCAGTTGCGCGGCGTCGAGCTCGGAGATCTTCAGCTTCTTCGGGTTGTCGACGATGTCGAGCACCGTCGCGTTGTTGCCGCCCGTGGCAGCGCCGGTCTTCAGCTTGATCACGCCTTGCGCCTGCAGCAGCAGCAGTGCGCGGTTCTCGTTCGACGGATCGTTCGGCACCGCGAGCTTCGCGCCTTGCGGCAGATCCTTCAGCGACTTGAACTTCTTCGAGTACACGCCCATCGGCGAAATGTAGGTCAGGCCCGCGGTCACGATCTTGTAGCCGCGCTGCTTCACCTGGCTGTCGAGGTAGGGCTGGTGCTGGAAGCTGTTCGCGTCGAGGTCACCCGCGTCGAGCGCCGCATTCGGCTGCACGTAGTCGTTGAACTCGATGACCTTCACGTTCAGGCCTTCCTTCTCCTTCGCGACCTTCTGCACGACTTGCCACACTTCCGAATCCGGACCGGCAACCGTACCGACCTTGATCACCTTGTCTTCGGCGTGCGCGCCAGCCGACAGCGTCAGTGCGGCACCGGTGGCCAGCACGGAAAATACCTTCAGGAGACTGCGACGCTTCATCTGTTTCTCGCTTTCTTGCTAACTGAAAAATGGGGGCGCGATGCGGGTATGCCCCGACTCGCAGGAAGGGGCAAATGGTGTCACAGGACGCGCCGGAAGTGAAATACATCCCGCTCATATGGGTATGCACCGCGGCGGTGCTGGCGGGGATGGCGCGAGTCGGCCGTTAGTTGCGTTTCATGAGACGGAAGGACAGCCTTCCCGTCCAGACTGCCGGCCGGGCGCGATGCTTCATGACGTCGCGCCCGCCCTCGTCGACCGCAGCGTGCCGCGATCGTTACACGGCGACCGTTTCTTCCGCGGGACGCACGCCGAACGCCGGTTCGCCGGCGCGATGCGACGCGCCACCACCATTGCCACCACCGGCACCGCCGACCCGGAATGCGCCAACCGCGTCGCGCAGCCGCCCGGCCTGCTCCTGCAGCGACGCGGCCGCCGCGGCGGCCTCCTCGACGAGTGCCGCGTTCTGCTGCGTGACCTGGTCCATCTGCGTGACCGCGCGCCCGACCTGCGTGATGCCGCTCGCCTGCTCTTCGGACGCGGCCGCGATCTCGCCCATGATGTCGGTCACGCGCGCGACCGCCTGCAGGATCTCGCCCATCGTCGTGCCGGCCTGGCCGACCAGCGTCGAGCCGTTGCGCACGCGCTCGACCGAGTCGACGATCAGCTCGCGGATCTCCTTCGCGGCCGTCGCGCTACGCTGCGCGAGCGAGCGCACCTCGCCCGCGACCACCGCGAACCCGCGCCCCTGCTCGCCGGCGCGCGCGGCCTCGACCGCCGCATTCAGCGCGAGGATGTTGGTCTGGAACGCAATGCCCTCGATCACGCCGATGATGTCGGCGATCTTGCGCGAGCTGTCGTCGATCTCGCCCATCGTGCCGATCACGCGGCTCACGACGTCGTTGCCCGCGCGCGCGATCTCCGATGCGTTGTTCGCGAGCCCGCTCGCCTGCCGCGCGTTGTCGGCGTTCTGCTTCACCGTCGCGGTCAGCTGCTCCATGCTCGCGGCCGTTTCTTCCAGCGACGCGGCCTGCTCCTCGGTACGCTGCGACAGGTCGTCGTTGCCGGACGCGATCTCGCGACTCGCGGATGCGATCGACTCGGCCGACTGGCGAATCCCGCCGATCGTCGCCTGCAGGCGCGCCTGCATGTCGCGCATCGCGGCCATCATGCTCGTGCTGTCGCCGTCGCGCACGGGCACCGGCCGGCTCAGGTCGCCCTGCGCGATACGGGTCGCCAGCGCGGCCGCTTCGTCCGGCTCGCCGCCGAGGCTGCCGCGCACGTTGCGGATGATCACGAGCATCGCCGCGCTGATCACGAAGCCGATCACGAACACGACCGCGAGGTGACCGAACAGCGTCCGGTAGTAGACGGTATCAATGTCCTTCAGGAACACGCCGCTCGAGATGTTCCAGTCCCACGGCGCGAAGCGCGTGACGTAGCTGATCTTCGGCACGGCCGTCTCGCTGTGCGGCAGCCGTCCGCGATACTCGGCGAAGCCGCTGCCGGTCGCCTTCGCGGCATTCAGGATCGTGACGAACAGCGGCTTGCCGTCCGGATCGAGATAGTCCCCGACCTGCGTGCCGACGAGCTTCGGCAACGTCGGGTGCATCAGCACGACGGGTTTCGAGTCCATCACGAACACGTAGCCCGAATCGCCGTAGCGCATCGCGGCCAGGCTCGCGAGCGCATCGCGCTTCGCGTCGGCCTCGGGCAGCGTGCCGTTCTGCGCGAGCGCGTGATACGCGCTCACGATGCCGGCCGCCGAGTCGACGAGGTTCGCGATGCCTTCCTTGCGTTCGGCGAGCATCGTCGCGCGCGTCTCGTACGCACTCCATGCGCCGACGCCGAGAAGGCCGATCCATACCAGCGCAAGCGCGAGCCACAGCTTGCGGTTCAAACTCATTCTGCTCATCTGCATGCCTCTAGTCGATGTCGATGCCCGGAATGCGCGCGCGAGGGTCTCGACCGCACGCAAACGGTTGCTTCCATATTTACGGCAGCGACACTTACAACTTGAATACACGCATCCGGCGCGCAATGCCCGGCACGACACCGAACGGCCGCTGTGCTACAAAGACCGGCTGGCCGGCACGCACCGCGCCGGCGACATTCCAGGGCCATCCATGTACGTCATCGACATCCACTACACCGCGTCGCTCGAGCGCATCGACGACGCGCTCGAACGCCATCGCGCGTATCTGCAGCCGCTGCTGGAGCGCGGCATCTTCATCGCGGCAGGGCCGAAGGTGCCGCGCGAAGGCGGCGTGATCCTCGCGGCCCGCATCGATCGCGACGAACTGGACGCGATCCTGAAGACCGATCCGTTCGTGACCGAAGGGCTCGCGACCTATCGCGTGACCGAATTCAGGATCACGCGCGCCGCGCAGGGCTTCAACGTACCGGCGCTGCCGTAACGCGCCCGGGCGCGAATGTGCGTGCGCGTGCGCGTGCACGCCGCGCGACGAGGCGGTGCAGGCAATTTGAGGGGGAAGCAGGAAGCATGCGTGACGGCACGTCGAGGCCGTCACGCGTATCGCCGGGCGAGCGCCCGGGCGATCAGGCGGCGCGCGCCGCTCAGTCGACCAGCAGTTTCAGGTCGTGGACCCACGGGCCGGGGCCCTGGCCGTCGCGCACGAACAGGCGCAGCTTGCCGTCGCGATCGAACACGTAGCTCGCGGCGGTGTGATCCATCGTGTAGCTGCCGGGCGTCTTGCCGGGCACCTTCGCGTAGTACACGCGGAAATCCTTCGTGATCTTCTTCAGCTGCGCCTCGTCGGCCGGCCGCAGGCCGATGAACGACGGATCGAACGCGGGCACGTACTGGCCGAGCAGCGCGGGCGTATCGCGCTCCGGATCGACGGTGACGAACAGCACCTGCACGCGCTTCGCGGCATCCGGCCCGAGCTGCTTCAGCGCCTCGGACAGCTCGGCCATCGTCGTCGGACAGACGTCCGGGCAATGCGTATAGCCGAAGAACATCACGACCGCACGGCCCTTGAAGTCGGCCAGCGTACGTACCTTGCCGGTCGTGTCGGGCAGCGAGAAATCGGTGCCGAACTGCGTGTTGCCGGTGATGTCGAGATTCTGGAATTTCGGCGCGTTGTCGCATCCGGCGAGCAGCAGGGCTGCCGAAAATGCGCACGCCAGCATCCAGCCTTGGCGCGCGCGGCGCCCGAACCGTGAATGGAGCATTGCGTTCAAACCGTGCAGTTACACGCCGAGCAGCGGACGTGCGTAGTGATCGACGAGCAGCGCGGCGAACAGCAGCGACAGGTAGACGATCGAGTAGCGGAAAGCCTTGCGGGCGAGTTCATCCGAGTAATCGCGGTAGATCTTCCACGCATAGGCGAGGAACACCGCACCGAGCAGCACCGCACTCGTCAGATAGACGGCCCCGCTCATCCCGGAGATGAACGGCATCAGCGTGACCGCGAACAGGATGACCGTGTACAGCAGGATGTGCAGCCGCGTGAACTTCTCGCCGTGCGTGACGGGCAGCATCGGCAGGCCCGCGTTCTCGTAGTCCTTGCGGCGATAGAGCGCGAGCACCCAGAAATGCGGCGGCGTCCACACGAAGATGATCAGCACGAGGATCCACGCGTCACCCGGCACCGCGCCGGTGACCGCGGCCCAGCCGAGCGCCGGCGGCATGGCGCCCGACGCACCGCCGATCACGATGTTCTGCGGCGTCATCGGCTTGAGCAGCAACGTATAGATGACCGCGTAGCCGACGAACGTCGCGATCGTCAGCCACATCGTCAACGGATTCGTGAACGTATAGAGCGTCCATGCGCCGACGCCGCCGAGCACGGCGGAGAACAGCAGGATCTGCGGCGTCGTGATCTCGCCGCGCGCGGACGGGCGCCACGCGGTGCGGCGCATCATCGCGTCGATCTTCTGCTCGACGAGACAGTTGATCGCGAACGCGGCGCCGGCCAGCAGCCAGATGCCGACCGTGCCGCCGATCAGCACATGCCACGGCACCATGCCCGGTGTCGCGAGAAACATGCCGATCACCGCGCAGAACACTGCGAGCTGCGTGACACGCGGCTTCGTCAGCGCCATGTACTGCGAAAACCGGCTACCGGGCGATTGGGAAAGGGTGCTTTGCATGGGGACGGTCACGCCGGGGCGGCGTCGCGCGCGGGCTGCACGACACGGCCGGGGCGGCTTGAAAGGATGCGAAAGTTTAACATGACGACGAGCAGCAGCAGGATCGCGGCGCCGCCGTTGTGCGCGACGGCCACCGGCAGCGGCCATTGCAGCACGATGTTGGTCAGGCCCGTCACGAACTGCAGCAGCACGACCAGCAGCACGCCGTTCGCAGGCCGCCGCAGCGACTCGAAGCGGCGCATCTTCAGCGCGAACGCAGCCAGATACGCGACGACGACGAACGCGAACGTGCGGTGCGTCCAGTGGATCGCGACCAGCGCGTCCTGCGTGATCGCCTCGCCGTCCTGCGTCATCCCGAGCGCGCGCCAAAGATGGAAGCCCTGACTGAAGTTCATCGGCGGGATCCACTGGCCGTTGCAGGTCGGGAAATCGGTACACGCGAGCACCGCGTAGTTGGTGCTCACCCAGCCACCGAGCGCGATCTGCACGACCAGCAACACGAGCGCCGCGAGCGCGGCCGCGCGGTAGCGGCCGGCCTCCGGATCATGCGACGGCAGCGGCGTCTGCCGCGCCGCGAGCCAGCCGAGCGTGCCGAGCAGCGTCAAGCCGAGCAGCAGGTGGGTCGTGACGATCACGGGCTGCAGCTTCATCGTGACGGTCCACGCGCCGAACACGCCCTGCACGACGATCAGCAGCAACAGGCTCGTCGGCCACCACGGCGACACGTGCAGCGGCCGGCGGCGCAGCCGCGCGGTCCAGGCGATCACGACCTGCGCGATGATCAGCACGCCGATCGCCATCGCGAAATAGCGGTGGATCATCTCGATCCACGCCTTCGACATGCTGACGGGGCCGGTCGGCATCGCCTGGTGCGCGGCCGTGATCGCGGCATGCGCGATGAACGGCGACGACGTGCCGTAGCAGCCCGGCCAGTCCGGGCAACCGAGGCCCGAATCGGTCAGCCGCGTGAAGCCGCCGAACATCACCAGGTCGAGGGTCAGGAACGTGGTGATCCACACCAGCTTGCGGAACTTGTTGTCGTCGGCCTTCACCCACACGTACGACAGCGGCAGCAGCGCGATACAGAAGCCGATCAGGCCGAGTTGCAGTAGATACGACATCGAATGTTTGCCTCGTTGTCTCGCCTTAACCGATGCTCGACCACTTCAGCAGCTTCGTGACGTCCGTCTTGATCTTGCTGGGGTTCGGGTTCTTCGGGAAACGCATCATCAGGTTGCCGTTCGGGTCGACCATGTAGATATGGTCGGTGTCCTTCGTGCCGGCGTCGGCCGGCAGCCACGCGGCGATCGCGGCCGGATCGGCGACCAGCCGACGCGTGTCGGGATAGGCTTCCAGCACCTTCGGCGGAATCGCGGCCGCATCGCTGCGCAGCCACACCATCGTGATCCGGTGCCGCTCGCCCGCCTGCGTGACGCGGATCTGGCGCATGAAATAGAGCTTTTCCGCGCATGCGTCGTCGCACGCGCTGGGGTCGGTCATCACGAACAGCCACACGCCGCGCAGCGACGACAGCGGGACCGTCTTGCCGGTTTCGTCGGTGGCCTGCAGATCGGCCGGAATCGGCCGCTGCGGCTCGATCAGCGTGCCGTAGTTGGTCGAACCGCCCTTCGGCTTGATCACGTAATAGGTGAAGTACGACGCGAGTATCGGCGCCGCGCACACAAGGCCGAGCAGCACGAGCATCCAGCGGCCGCGCTTGCGGGCCGCCGGTGAAACCGGCGCCGTGGCCGAACCCTGACGGGAAGATTGCATGGACAAATCAAACCTCTCGAAACGAACCCGCGGCACCGTCGCCGCGTCCGGGCACTGCGCTCACGCGCCGGCCGACTTCTTCGCCGCACGCCGCGCGGCGTACAGACCGAAACCGAGCGCGGCCGCCGCCATGGCCCACCACTGAAACATGTAACCGTAATTGCGCTCGACGCCGAGCGTCGCCGCCGGCCAGTCGCGCACGAGCTTGTCGCCGTCATCGCTCGTCTGCTGGATCACGAACGGCTGCAACGGCAGCCCCGTTTCCTTCGCATACGCGCCGACGTCCAGGTTCTGCCGGATCTTCTGGTGCGCGGCCGAGCCGCCTTCGCCGAGCTCGAACGCCCGCGACGCGTCGGCGCGCGCGATCCCTTCGATCTCGACTTCGCCGGCGGGCGTCGGGAACGGCTCGATCGCTGTGCGATCGGAGATGTTGCGCGGCAGCCAGCCGCGATTGACCAGCACGACGCCACCGCCCGTGAGTTTAAACGGCATCACGACGTAAAAACCCGGCTGGTCGTTATACGGCCGATTGTCGAGGAACACCGCTTGCTCCGGCATGAAGCGGCCCGTGGCCCGCACGCGGTGAAACTCGATCGACGCCAGCGGCATCGGTTGCGCACCGACATCGACGGGCGCCGCGTGCTCGTAGCGGACGATATTCGCCTGCAGCGCTTCCTTCTGGTGCGCGCGGTCGCGCTGCCAGAACCCGAGACGGATCGTGACCGCGACGACGATGAGGATCAGCAGCGCAGGCAGCAAACGGATCTTCATCATGCCGCCCGCCAGGCGCATTCGCGAAAGCGAAGTGCGATAATTATCCTCTTCCTTCCGAATTGCCGTCGTCCGGTTCGTGTCATGCACATACTCGTTCCTATTGCCTTCGTCCTCATCATCGCCAGCATGGGCTCGGCGCTCTACTTCATGATGCATGACCGCGGCCACACGAAACGCATGGCCTGGTCGCTCGCCACCCGCGTCGGGCTGTCGGTCTCGCTGTTCCTGTTCATCCTGCTCGCGAACTGGATGGGCTGGATCCATTCGACCGGCCTGCCAGTCGGGCGTTGATGCGCGCGCCGCAGCGGCCACTGTGACATTTCGCCGCATAGCGGCGCCACCAAGCAAAAGCGCCGCCTGACTGAGTCGTGGCGGCGCCGGGTTGGCGTTGAGCACAAGCAGCCAGCCGCTGCTCCGTCCCCGCCAATGAAAACGGCCCGCGCATCGCTGCGCGGGCCGTTGTTGCATTTACAGCCAGTAGACGACGACGTACAGGCCAAGCCAGACGACGTCGACGAAGTGCCAGTACCACGCGGCGCCTTCGAATGCGAAGTGATGATCGGGCGTGAAGTGGCCGCGAATCATCCGCACCAGCACCACCGCGAGCATCGTACCGCCGAGGAACACGTGGAAGCCGTGGAAGCCCGTCAGCAGGAAGAACGTCGAGCCGTACACGCCCGAATTCAGCGTCAGGTTCAGTTCGTTGTACGCGTGGTAGTACTCGAAGCCCTGCAGGAACAGGAAGCAGATACCGAACACGAGCGTCGCGGCCAGCCAGGCGATCGCCTTCTTGCGATGATCGTCGCGCAGCGCGTGGTGCGAGATCGTCAGCGTCACGCCCGACGACAGCAGGAATGCGGTGTTCAGCGTCGGGATCGGCCACGGGCCCATCGTCTTGAAGTGACCGGCGAGCGCGGCGGGGCCTTCGTTCGGCCACACGGCGGAGAAGTCCGGCCAGATCAGCTTGTAGTCGAGGCTGCCGAGCTGGTGCAGCGCGATTTCACGCGCATAGAACAGCGCGCCGAAGAATGCGCCGAAGAACATCACTTCGGAGAAGATGAACCAGCTCATGCTCCAGCGGTACGACTTGTCGACGTTCTTGCCGTAATGACCGCCTTCCGACTCGGAAATCGCGTCGCCAAACCAGTGGTACAGCGTGAAGAGCAACCACAGCAGGCCGAGCAGCGCCGTGTACGGAGCCCAGTCGTGACCGTTGATCCACAGCGCCACCGACCCGAGCATGACCAGCAGGCCGATGGCCGCGCTGATCGGATGCTGCGACGGATGCGGCACGAAATAGTACGGGGTCTGGTTTTGACCGCTCATGCTTGATTCTCCACTTCAGTCCAATTTGTGTACCGGAAACCGCTCCGGCTTTATTTCTTGCGCGGCACGACCGCCGCCGCTCTTTCCCGCACGCAGCGCCGAGGCGCTGCGCACTGCATTCTTTCGTGGCCGCGGGCGTCAGCCCACGACCGCGCGCACGATCAGGATCAGCACGCCGATGAACACGCCGGCCGCGATCAACGCGACCAGCAGCACGTGCAGCGGATTGAGCTGCGTTGCATCGGCCTCCAGGTCGCGCCGCTTGCGCACGCCGAAGAACGACCACAACACCGCCTTCAGCGCCTGGCCGAACGTGCCGTTCCGCCTGGTCTCCGTCATCTCGCCGCCTCCGTCATCATGCGCCCGGCGTCGTCGCGCCCTGCGCCGCCGTACTGCGCTGCGCCGGCACCGACGCGGCCGGTGTATTCAGTTCGAAGAACGTGTACGACAGCGTGATCGTCTTCACGTCCTTCGGCAGTTTCGGATCGATCACGAACACCACCGGCATCCTGCGCGACTCGTTCGCGGCCAGTGTCTGCTGCGTGAAGCAAAAGCACTCGATCTTCTTGAAGAACTCCGTCGCCTGCTTCGGCGCGTAGCTCGGAATCGCCTGCGCGACCACCGGCCGGCCCTGCCCGTTCGTCACGTCGTACATGATCGTCGTCAGTTCGCCCGGATGCACGTCGAGGCTGTTGTGCTCCGGCTTGAAGCCGAGCGGGCCGCGTGCATTCGCATCGAATTCCACCGACACCGTACGGCTGTAGTCGACCTGCGAATTCTTCGCCTCACGTTCGCTGACGTCGCGCTGCACCAGGTTGTTGATACCTGTGACCTGGCAAATCGCGCGATACATCGGAATGAGCGCGAAGCCGAACCCGAACATCAGTGCGGCCACGACGAAGAGCTTCACCAGCATCGAACGATTGAATGCGCGATCGACGGCGCCCTCTTCCGGCTTCGACATACGACTGCTTCCTCGCTACTGCGTCAGTTACTGCATCAGTGTGTGGACAACCACCACTGCTTGATCACGACACCCACAAAAAAAACGGCGGCGATGACGAGCAGGATGAGGCCGAGCCGCTTGTTGCCCGCGCGAATCTGCTCGGGCGTACGTCTTTGTTGTGGATTCCGGTTCATCTGAAACTTCGCTGAAATTTCAATTCGGCGCCCGCCGCGCCTGCCTGCGCGGCAGGCAGCGGCGGAGCGCTCGGTGAAACTTATTCGACGTGCGGCGGTTGCTCGAACGTATGGAAGGGAGCCGGGCTCGGCACCGTCCACTCGAGGCCCGTCGCGCCATCCCACGGCTTGTCCGACGCCTTTTCCAGCTCGCCGCCGCCACGGTAGGCCGGCAGCGCGACTGCGAACAGGAAGTACACCTGCGCGAGGCCGAAGCCGAATGCGCCGATCGTCGCGACCTGGTTGAAGTCCGTGAACTGCGCCGGGTAGTCCGCATAGCGGCGCGGCATGCCCGCGAGACCGACGAAGTGCATCGGGAAGAACGTCAGGTTGAAGAAGATCATCGACGCCCAGAAGTGGATCTTGCCGCGCGTCTCGTTGTACATCCAGCCCGTCCACTTCGGTGACCAGTAGTACCAGCCCGCGAACAGCGCGAACAGGGACCCGGCCACCAGCACGTAGTGGAAGTGCGCCACCACGAAGTAAGTGCCGTGGTACTGGATGTCGAGCGGCGCCATCGCCAGCATCAGGCCCGTCAGACCGCCGAACGTGAACACGAACAGGAAGCCGATCGCGAACAGCATCGGGGTTTCGAAGGTCATCGAACCGCGCCACATCGTCGCGAGCCAGTTGAACACCTTCACGCCCGTCGGCACGGCGATCAGCATCGTCGCGTACATGAAGAACAGCTGACCGGTGACCGGCATGCCCGTTGCGAACATGTGGTGCGCCCAGACCATGAACGACAGGATCGCGATCGAAGCCGTCGCGTACACCATCGAGCTATAGCCGAACAGCGTCTTGCGTGCGAACGCCGGGATCACCTGCGACACGATCCCGAACGCCGGCAGAATCATGATGTACACCTCGGGGTGCCCGAAGAACCAGAAGATGTGCTGGTACATCACCGGGTCGCCGCCGCCTGCCGCGTTGAAGAACGACGTGCCGAAGTGGCGGTCGAACAGCACCATCGTGATCGCGCCTGCCAGAACCGGCATCACGGCGATCAGCAGGTACGCCGTGATCAGCCACGTCCATGCGAACATCGGCATCTTCATCAGCGTCATGCCCGGTGCGCGCATGTTCAGGATCGTCACGACGATGTTGATCCCGCCCATGATCGACGATGCACCCATCAAGTGGACCGCGAAAATCGCGAAGTCCATGCCCGGGCCCATCTGCGTCGACAGCGGTGCGTACAGCGTCCAGCCGGCAGCCGTCGCGCCACCCGGCGCGAAGAACGAACCGACCAGCAGCACGGCTGCAACCGGCAGCAGCCAGAAGCTGAAGTTGTTCATCCGTGCGAACGCCATGTCGGATGCGCCGATCTGCAGCGGAATCATCCAGTTCGCGAAACCGACGAATGCCGGCATGATCGCGCCGAACACCATGATCAGACCGTGCATCGTCGTGAGTTCGTTGAAGAACTCCGGACGCATGATCTGCAGGCCCGGCTCGAACAGCTCGGCACGGATGCCGAGTGCCATCACGCCGCCCGACAGGAACATGATGAACGAGAACAGCAGGTACAGCGTACCGATGTCCTTGTGGTTGGTGGCGAACAGCCAACGCCGCCAGCCGTGCGGTGTTTCGTGCGCGTGGTCGTCGTGCGCGTGGTCCGCGGCTACGTCGTGCCCGATGCTAGACATGAGAATCTCCTAATGCGAATACGTCGACTAACTCAGCGACACGTCAAGCCGCCGGGCCGATCTCGACACGCCGGGCTTCCTTCGCGTCAGCCCCGCCCGTGATCGTTTCCGGCTTTTTGAGAATAATGTGGTCTTCCGCCACGCCTGCTGCCTTCAGCGCATCGCGCACGACTTGCGCACGATGCTTGGCCAGTTCGGCGTTCGCGTCGGCCGAGCCCGTCTTGTCGGTGAAGCCCGACAGCGCGAGCTTCGCGTCCGGATGTGCCTTCGCATAGTCGGCCGCTGCGGCGATCGCTGCCTTCGCGTCCGCCGGCAGCACGCTCTTGCCCGTCTCGAAGTAAATCGTCGACAGTGCGGCCGATGCCGCCGGCTGCTCGGCTGCGCCCGACGCGGCTTGCGCCGGCGCCGACGCGGCTTCTGCCGGCGCTGCCGCGCCTGCCGTGTCTTCCGGCATCTTGCCGTTGCGCGCGTCAGCTACTTGCTTCGGCTGCAGCAGATCGTTCTTGTGGTTGTCCCACGAATTGCGCTCGTACGTGATGACCGATGCGATGTCGAGGTCCGACAGCGACGCCCACGACGGCATGGCACCCTTGCCGTGCAGCACGCGCTCGAGGTGGCCGGCGATCGGGCCGTTCACGATCGGGCTGCCGTCCATTGCCGGGAATGCGCCGAGGCCCTTGCCGTTCACCTGGTGGCACGCCGCGCAGTTCGCCTTGTAGACGTCTTCGCCGTGCGAGACGAGTTCGGCCATCGTGTAAACCTTGTTCGGATCGACCGCCGCGCCGGCCAGCTTGGCCTTCTGCGCCGTGACCCACTTCGCGTAGTCGTCTTCCGACAGGACAACGACTACGACCGGCATGAACGCGTGTTCCTTGCCGCACAGTTCAGTACAGAAGCCGCGGAACGTGCCGACCTTGTCTGCCTTGAACCACGTGTCGCGCACGAAGCCGGGGATCGCATCCTGCTTCACGCCGAACGCGGGCACGTACCACGAGTGGACGACGTCGTTCGCGGTCGTGATGATGCGGATCTTCTTGTTGACCGGCACGACGAGCGGGTTGTCGACTTCCTGCAGATAGGTGTCGGTGATCGGCTTCTTGCCCATCACTTCGTCACGCGGGGTGCTGAGCGTCGACAGGAAGCTGATGCCCTCGCCCGGGCCCTTCACGTAGTCGTAGCCCCACTTCCACTGGTAGCCGGTGACCTTGATCGTGAGATCGGCGTTGGTCGTGTCCTTCATGGCGACGACAGCCTTCGTCGCCGGCAGCGCCATCAATACGACGATGATGAACGGCACGATCGTCCAGATGATTTCGACGGTCGTGCTTTCATGGAAATTGGCGGCCTTGTAGCCCTTGGATTTGCGGTGCGCGAAGATCGAATAGAACATCACGCCGAACACGCCGACGAAGATCACCGTACACAGGATCAGCATCATCGTGTGGAGGTCGTAGAGCTCCTCGGCGATCTTCGTGACAGGCGGCTGAAAGTTGATCTCGTTGACGCGGGGGCCGCCCGGGCTATCACCGACCGCCAGAGCAGCGCCGGCAAAGAGCAACCCACTGCATGCCAGCACGCCCGTGAGGGCTCGCTTGATTGTTTTCATAGCATCCTTACCCAAAATTTCCATTCAAACCCTCCCCCGTCGCCAGACGCCGGCCTCTTTGCGGCCGGTGCCCGCGCCTCGTCAGCCGCAGCGCCTGAGCGACACGCGCAGTTCGTCGGCGAACTGCGCACGCTTGTACTGCGCGAGATGCTGCCCGATTACGACGGTCTGCCCGCGCGATACCAGTCGAACCGGATCGCGTGGCGTCGCACCCGGCTCGACCCGCACCCAGCGCGGGTTGAATTCGATCTGCGTGAGCCGCTCCGCATCCATCCGCTCGATCACGAGCCGGTGCGGAAACAGCTTGATGCGTTCGTAATCGACTGCATGGCGAGCATAAATCGCAAATGCGACACCCACTACAAGCAACTCGATTCCGGTGAAGGGCATGACGAGCCAAGCCCCCCGCCACATCAGCAATGCCGCGATCACCAGCGAGAAGCCCGCGAGTGACGCGTAAAACAGCACGAACTGGCGCGGCGACACCGAACAATTACGTTTCATGAGCCAGTCAGCGATGACCGGTTCATTGTTCGTCGTCTCCGCCAAAACCCTCGCTGCTTCCATCGCCGCCTCACGCGAATGGCATGCGATGCATGCCTGCATCGGACTCGCCGCCCCGTATTGCGGGGACCCCAGGACGACAAGCTGACGCATTATAGGCGGGTTCAATGGCATCCACAAGCAAGCGCCTATCGGCCCGCAAGCCAAGCGCCACAAGCTTCCCGGCCATTTTTGCCGCTAATTCGACCCCGCTTTGCGCCGCTAATTTCAGACATAACAAAACAGCTCTTTACCGCTTTACCGATTCTTCGGACGCCCCTTGCCGATATCTTCGATACGCACGATCCCGTGCCCCTCGGCAGTCGTACGCGGCACGGCCTTCCACGCGTGGCCGTAGACCACCTCGAACGTCAGGGCAATCGTGCCGTCCGCGCGCCGGCGCGCCTCCAGCGCGTCGCCGAGCGCCGCGCGAAAGCGCCGCGTCGCGCGCTGCGGCGCCGCGCGCTCGAACGGATAGGCGCCCCAGCGGCGCACGTCGGCCAGCAGGGAATCGGGTGTCTTGTAGGTGACGGTGAGGACTTCCTGGTCCATCACCGGGATCTCGAAGCCGCTCTCGACGAGCATGTCGCCGAGATCGTGCATGTCGACGAAATCGATGACGCGCGGTGCGGGCGGCGCGATGCCGAGCGCGGCTTCGGTGTCCGCGCAGGCGGCGCGCAGCTCGCGCAGCGTGTCGGGGCCGAACGTGCTGAACATCAGCAGGCCGTTCACGCACAGCACGCGCTGCCATTCGGGGAACACCGCATCGGGACGCGAATGCCAGTGAAGCGCGAGATTCGACCAGATCAGGTCGAACGCGCCGGCCGCGAACGGCAGCATCGAGAAGTCGGCCTGCGCAACGCGCGGGCCGCGCTGGCCCAGCGCCCGGCCGAGCGAGGCCGGCAGCCAGCGGCGCCAGTTCGTCTGCTCGACCTCGCGCTGACCCGCCTGCGCGAGCATCGCGCCGGACAGGTCGACGCCGAACACCGGGGCCTCGGGAAAGCGCGCGCGCAGTGCCGGCAGGTCGTCGCCCGGCCCGCAGCCCGCATCGAGCACGGCCGCCGGGCTCACCTTGATGTACTCGAGGCGTTCGTTCATCCGCTGCGCGATCTCGCGCGGCAGGAATGCGACTGCGTCGAACGAGGCGGCACGGCGATCGAAGATCCGCCGCAAACGCCGGGCGTCATTGGCCGGACGGCCGGTTGAAGTCGAAGCTGAGGACATGTCGGGCACACTGGCGAAGAGCCCGAAGTATACTCGCTCGCCTCGCAGCCTTCATCGAGGCGGGCCATCCGGAGTGTTCCCGATGGATCGCAGTTCCGCTCCGCATGCGATGCGCGTCGTTTTGTCGCAGGCCGGTGTGTTGCTTGCACGCATCGTCGCGCACGCGTTGCCGAACCAATGCGCGCTGTGCGGCAATTTGTCACGCAGCGTGATTTGCGCCGCCTGCGATGCCGCGTACTGGAATGAAGCGCGCTTGCGGTGCGACGTCTGCGCCGTGCCGCTGGGCACCGCGCGGCCGGGTTCGCACGCGGCGGATTACCGGTGCGACGCGTGCCGCGCGACGCCGCCGCCGTTCGACGCGACGTTCGCGCTCGCCGATTACAGTGCGCCGCTCGACGGACTCGCACGCGGCCTGAAGTTTCACGCGCGGCTCGCGCTCGGCGCGGAATTCGCGGCCCGGCTCGCGCAGCGGATCGACGATACGAACGCCATGCAGTGCGCCGGCGGCTTCGACGTCGTCGCGCCGGTGCCGCTGTCGCACGGGCGGCTTGTCGCGCGCGGCTACAACCAGGCGTGGGCGATCGCGCGTCCGCTCGCGCACCGGCTCGGCGTGCGCGCCGATGCGACGCTGCTCGCACGCGTGACCGAAACCGCGCCGCAGTCGCGGCTCGACCGGCGCGCGCGGCGGAACAACATGGTCGCGGCGTTTGCGGTGGCCAGCGACGTCGCCCGTCGCCACGTGGCGCTCGTCGACGACGTGATGACGTCCGGCGCGACGCTCGTAGCGGCCGCGCACGCATTGAAGGCCGCGGGCGCCGCGCGCGTGACGAATCTGGTTGCGCTGCGCACCGCCAGGGATTAATTAGATAGAGAGGCCGGCCGCCGCGAACGCGGCCACGGCCGTCACGAACCGGCCGGCCGGGAAGGAATGCACGTCATTCCGTCCCGGCCGGCCCAGCCAGACCCAACCATGTTCAACGTCGTCCTCGTCGCTCCCGAAATTCCGCCGAACACCGGCAACGTGATCCGCCTGTGCGCCAACACCGGCGCGCGCCTGCATCTGATCGAGCCGCTCGGCTTTCCGCTCGACGACGCGAAGATGCGCCGCGCCGGGCTCGACTATCACGAATATGCGGAAATGCGCGTGCACCGCGACTGGGACGCCTTCGTCGCGGCCGAAACGCCCGATCCCGCGCGGATGTTCGCGTTCACGACCCGCGGCTCGGGCCGCTTCCACGATCACGCGTTCGTGCCGGGCGACTGGTTCGTGTTCGGTTCGGAGACGCGCGGGCTCCCTGCCGACGTGCTCGAGCGCTTTCCGAACGAGCAGCGCGTGCGCCTGCCGATGCGGCCGGGCAACCGCAGCCTGAACCTGTCGAACACGGTCGCGGTGGTCGTGTTCGAAGCGTGGCGCCAGGCCGGCTTCGAAGGCGGCGCCTGACGCCGCAACGGCTCGCGCACCGCGCGGCCTGCCCCGCCAGGGCCTGTTCACGCTAATAACGGGTTTGCGCTGGCCACCAGAAGGGCCGAGCGCAAGGATTGCGACGAAGCGAATACTCGACGTATTCGCGAGGAGCATGACGCGGCGATCGGCCCTTCTGGTGGCCAGCCCCACGAATGAATTTTCCCAAACAGGGGAACGTGCCTTTCCGCCCGCATGGCGGCGTCGTTCGTCGTTGCAATAGCTACGGCTATTGCGCCTCCTCTCTCCTTGCCATACGGGCGGAAAGGCGCGTTCGCAAGCCCGTTATTAGCGTGAACAGGCCCTAGCTGCGCGCGAGCCGCGCGCGATACAGGTCGTAGATGTCGGAGGAAAAGCACGCGAACACCACGCGTGCGAGATTCGGCGCCTGCGGCAACGTTTCCACGACCGTGCCGACCGCGATGTCGACGGCCTCGGCGGCCGGATAGCGGTAGATGCCGCAACTGATCGCGGGAAACGCGATCGACGTCGCCGCGACGTCCTCGGCCAGTTCGAGCGCGCGCCGGTAGCACGACGCGAGCAACTCGGGCTCGCCGCGCCCGCCGCCGTACCACACGGGGCCGACCGCATGAATCACGTAGCGCGCCGGCAGCCGGTGGCCGCGCGTGAGCTTCGCGTCGCCGGTGTCGCAGCCGCCCAGCGTGCGGCACTCGGCCAGCAGGCCGGGGCCGGCCGCGCGATGGATCGCGCCGTCGACACCGCCGCCGCCCAGCAGCGAGCCGTTCGCGGCATTGACGATCGCGTCGACGTCGAGCGTCGTGATGTCGACGACTTGCGCGTCGAACGTGGTGGAACCGATCTGCAGCATGACACCCTCCCGAAACGCCGGAGACGGTTCAAGCGTAGTGCGCTTTGGCGCCGCGCGCATTGCGCGGGCGCGTGCGGCGCCGGCAAATCGGCGTTATTCGGCGCGCGCGTCGCGCCGCAGCAGGCCGCTGACCGCATCGCGCGGCGCCACGCCGTCGAACAGCACGCCGCACACGGCTTCGGTGATCGGCATTTCGATCGCTTGCGCGCGCGCGAGCGCGAGCACGGCCTGCGCGCAGCGCACGCCTTCGGCCACATGGCCGAGCGCGCCGAGGATGTCGTTCAGCGAGCGGCCTGCCGCGAGTTGCAGGCCGACCGTACGATTGCGCGACAGGTCGCCCGTCGCGGTAAGGATCAGGTCGCCGAGGCCCGTGAGCCCGGTGAAGGTTTCCGCGCGGCCGCCGAGCGCGACGCCAAGGCGCGACATTTCGGCGAGGCCGCGCGTCACCAGCGCGGCGCGCGCGTTCAGCCCGAGCCCGAGGCCGTCGGCGATGCCGGTTGCGATCGCGAGCACGTTCTTGACCGCGCCGCCGACCTCGACACCGACCACGTCGTCGCCCGTATAGATCCGCATCGCGCCATGATGGAACGCGGCGAGCGTGCGCTCGCGGCATTCGGCGGACGCGCTCGCGA
Source organism: Burkholderia sp. JKS000303 (assembly GCF_002563755.1). Lineage (NCBI taxonomy): Bacteria > Pseudomonadati > Pseudomonadota > Betaproteobacteria > Burkholderiales > Burkholderiaceae > Burkholderia > Burkholderia sp. JKS000303. Next base: position 1,942,225 of record NZ_PDBZ01000001.1, on the reverse strand, counting down.
CCGTCAGCGCGACCGGCAGCGCGAGCCCGACTTCACGGGCGAAGCTCGGCCCCGACAGCACGCCGTTGCTGTGCTGCCCGGGCAACTCCGCCGCGATCACCTGATGCGGCAGCAGGTGCGTGTCGGCCTCGAAGCCCTTGCAGACCCACACGACGTGCGCGGGCGCGCAGCCCGCGTCGCGCATCGCACCGAACAGCGTGCGCAGCCCGGCCACGGGCGCGGCGATCACGCACAGCGCGTCGTCCGCGGCGCCGTGCGCGAGCGCGACGTCGAGATCGGCGTCGTAGCGCAGCGCATCGGGCAGCGCGATGCCGTCCAGATAGCGGGAATTTTCGTGCCGGGCCTGCAGCCCGGCGATCAGCGCGGCGTCGCGCGCCCAGAGAAGCGTATCGTGCCGCGCGGCCAAATGGCCCGCGAGCGCGGTGCCCCAGGCACCGGCGCCGAGAACGGCTACTTTCATACCCAGCACCGGTCCGGAGTGAAACGTCAGTTCAGCGTCGTGCCGTTCGGCGCGCCTGCTGCGCCGGCCTGCTCCTGAAGCTGCGCGAGACGTTGCTCGTACAGCGCCTGGAAGTTGATTTCCGCCAGGTGGATCGGCGGGAAGCCCGCACGCGTGATCGCGTCGGCGATGTTCGAGCGCAGGTACGGGAACAGGATCGTCGGGCAAGCGATGCCGACGAGCGGGTCGAGCTGTTCGTCGGGAATGTTGCGAATGTCGAAAATGCCGGCCTGCTTCGCTTCGATCAGGAACGCGACCTTGTCCTTCACCTTCGCGGTGACGGTACCCGACACGACGACTTCGAACACGCTTTCGGCAAGGCGCTCGGCCTTGACGTCGACTTCGACTTCAACCGACGGCATGTCCTGCTCGAGGAAGATCGCCGGCGAATTCGGCTGCTCGAGCGACATATCCTTCAGGTAGACGCGCTGGATGTTGAAGAACGGTTGGTTTTCGACGTCGGACATGGTGTTTCCCTAAAAGTGGTGACGGGGCGGCCCGGCTTCACGCCGGCCGCCCCGGTTGAATCCTGCGCGCTCAGCCGCAGCGCGGCCGGCGGCCATTCTGCCCTAATCAGGCCGCTTGCAGAAGCGGCAGCAGGCCGCCTTCGCGGTCGAGCTTCGACAGATCGTCGTAGCCGCCGACGTGCGTGTCGCCGATATAGATCTGCGGCACCGTGCGACGGCCCGTGCGCGTCATCATTTCCTCACGGCGGGCCGGATCGCGGTCGATCAGCACCTTTTCGATCTGCTCGACGCCGCGCAGCTTCAGCAGGCGCTCGGCCTGAATGCAATACGGACACACCTGCGTGCTGTACATCAAAACCTTGCTCACTTCGCCACTCCTTGTTTGACGACCGGCATCCCGGCCTGCTGCCAGGCGGCGACGCCGCCCTCGAGCACGTGTACCTCGGCATAGCCTGCCGCCTCGACCTCGCGCGCCGCCTTCTGCGACTGCTGGCCGTTCTGGCAGACGAGCAGCACGGGGGTGCTCTTGTTCTTTGCGACCTGCGCAATTTTCGCGCCGATCTCGCTGGCGGCGACCTGACGCGCCGACGGCAGGTGGCCGGCAGCGAAGTCGGACGCGGCACGCACGTCGATCACGACCGCGTTGCGGCGATTGATGAGCTGCGTTGCCTCTGCAGCCGACAGGCCACCGCGGCCGCGGCGCAGGACGGGCCATGCAAGCAGACCGCCGGAAACCACCAGGATCGCGATAAGGGCCAGGTTGGTGTAATTGGTAAAGAACGTCACGGAATTCCGCCGGAAAAAGAGAAATCGGAAAAGGACAATCCTGCCATTATAAAATAACCGTCTTGCGCGATGGCGGGCCCCGAACCGGGCACCGTGCGACGCGCCCCGCTTCCCTATCACTACCGACCGCAAGATCCATGTACAAACTCGTTCTCATCCGCCACGGCGAATCGACGTGGAACAAGGAAAACCGCTTCACCGGCTGGGTCGACGTCGACCTGACCGAACAGGGTCGCAACGAGGCCTACCAGGCCGGCGAATTGCTCAAGGAGGCCGGCTACACGTTCGACATCGCGTACACGTCGGTGCTCAAGCGCGCGATCCGCACGCTGTGGCACGTGCAGGACCGGATGGATCTGATGTATCTGCCGGTCGTCCACTCGTGGCGCCTGAACGAGCGCCATTACGGCGCGCTGTCGGGCCTGAACAAGGCGGAAACGGCCGCCAAGTTCGGCGACGACCAGGTGCTCGTGTGGCGCCGCAGCTACGATACGCCGCCGCCCGCGCTCGAGCCGACCGACGAACGCGCGCCGTTCAACGACCCGCGCTATGCGAAGGTGCCGCGCGAGCAACTGCCGCTGACCGAGTGCCTGAAGGACACGGTCGCGCGCGTGCTGCCGCTGTGGAACGAGTCGATCGCACCGGCCGTCCGTGCCGGCAAGCAGGTGCTGATCGCCGCGCACGGCAACTCGCTGCGCGCGCTGATCAAGTACCTCGACGGCATCTCGGACAGCGACATCGTCGGCCTGAACATCCCGAACGGCGTGCCGCTCGTGTATGAACTCGACGAGAACCTGAAGCCGATCAAGCACTACTACCTCGGCGACCAGGACGCGATCGCGCAGGCGCAGGCCGCCGTCGCGAAACAGGGCAAGGCGGGCTGACGCCCGTCGGGCAGGGCCGGGCCGCCTTCGGTGCGTCCGGCCCTGCCCGGCCTTTCCGGTGCGCGGCGCGAACCTTCGCGGCTCCGATGCTGTCGAATCCGCTTTCGAACCCGTCGCGCGTCCGGCGGCACCCTGCCGGGGCCCGAAGCCCGGGGCACGCGACCTTTTCGCACCGTTGCACTGAGTAATCGGACGAACAGTTATACTTGTCCGCTACATCCCCGCTACCGCCACGCGCTTCCCGACCGCACCAGATCTCTATGCGAATGAAATTGAAGAACATCGGCCTGATTGCCGCGGGCCTCGCCACGGGCGTATTCGCCACGCTGCAGGTTTCGGCATCGGCAGAGCAGAACGCCACGGCCCCGCTTCCCCTCGACCAGCTTCGCCTGTTCGCTGAAGTGTTCGGCCAGATCAAGCGCGAGTACGTCGAGCCGGTCGACGACAAGAAGCTGCTGACGGCGGCGATCAAGGGCATGGTGTCGAGCCTCGACCCGCACTCGTCGTTCCTCGACAAGACCGACTACGATGAACTGCAGGAGCAGACGAAGGGTCGCTTCGCGGGTCTGGGCATCGAGATCTCGCAGGAAGACGGCCTCGTCAAGGTGATCTCGCCGATCGAGGACACCCCCGCGTTCCGCGCCGGCATCCGTCCGGGCGACCTGATCACCCGCATCAACGACAAGCCGGTGCGCGGCATGACGCTCGACAAGGCCGTCAAGCAGATGCGCGGCGAGCCGGGCACCAAGGTCACGCTGACGATCTTCCGCAAGAGCGACGACCGCACGTTCCCGGTCACGGTCACGCGCGCGATCATCAAGGTCCAGAGCGTGAAGATGAAGATGCTCGACCCGGGTTACGCGTACATCCGGATCACGAGCTTCCAGGAGCGCACGACGCCCGATCTGGCCGCGAAGCTGCAGGACATCGCACGCCAGCAGCCGAACCTGAAGGGCCTGATCGTCGACCTGCGCAACAACGGCGGCGGCCTGCTGCAGAGCGCAGTCGGCGTCGCCGGCGCGTTCCTGCCGCCCGACTCCGTCGTCGTGTCGACCAACGGCCAGATCCCGGATTCGAAGCAGGTCTACCGCGACACCTACGACAACTATCGCCTGCCGTCCTTCGACGGCGATCCGCTGAAGAACCTGCCGCCGGTCTTCAAGACCGTGCCGATGATCGTGCTGACGAACGCGTATTCGGCGTCCGCGTCGGAAATCGTCGCCGGTGCGCTGCAGGATTCGAAGCGCGCGCTGATCATGGGCAAGACGACGTTCGGCAAGGGTTCGGTGCAGACGGTCCGCCCGATGACGGCCGACACCGCACTGCGCCTGACGACCGCGTACTACTACACGCCGAGCGGCCGTTCGATCCAGAACAAGGGCATCACGCCTGACGTGCCGGTCGATCAGTACGCGGACGGCGATCCGGACGACGTGCTCGTGACGCGTGAAGTCGATTACTCGAACCACCTCGCGAACACGCAGGATCCGAACGAGAAGAAGGAACAGGAAGAGCGCGAGCAGCGCCGGATGGATCAGCTGCGCATCCTCGAAGAGCAGAACGACAAGAAGACGCCGGAGCAACGCCAGAAGGACCGCGATCGCAAGCCGATCGAGTTCGGCAGCGCCGACGACTTCATGATGCAGCAGGCGCTCAACAAGCTCGAAGGCAAGCCGGTGCAGGAATCGAAGTCGCTGCTCGCCGAGAGCACGACGAAGAGCCCGGCAGCCAAGGCCGCGTCCGCCGCGAAGGCGTCGGGCGCAAAGGCCGTCGCACCGAAGCCCGCGTCGGCACCGCAGTAAGCGCCGGCCGGCATCCGACGGGCCATCGCGGGAAGACCGCGATGGCCCGTTTTTCATGCGCGCCTAGAATAGCCAGCAGGTCCGCCTCGCCCACGACTTCCCCATGAACGACGATCAACTCCTTCGCTACTCCCGTCACATCCTCGTCGACGAAATCGGCATCGAGGCGCAGCAGCGCTTCCTCGACGCGCATGCGATCGTCGTCGGCGCCGGCGGCCTCGGCTCGCCGGCCGCGATGTATCTCGCGGCGTCCGGCGTCGGCACGATCACGCTGGTCGATGCCGACACGGTCGACCTCACGAACCTGCAGCGGCAGATCCTGCATGTGACGGCCTCGGTCGGCCGCAGCAAGGTCGAATCGGGACGCGACGCGCTCGCGCAACTGAATCCCGAGGTGATGGTGCACGCGGTCGCGGCGCGCGTCGACGATGCCTGGCTCGATGAACACGTGCCGCGCGCGAGCGTCGTGCTCGACTGCACCGACAACTTCGCGACGCGCCACGCGATCAACCGCGCGTGCGTCGCGCACGGCGTGCCGCTCGTGTCGGGCGCCGCGCTGCGCTTCGACGGCCAGATCAGCACGTTCGATTTCCGCGACCCGAGCGCGCCCTGCTACGCGTGCGTGTTTCCGGAGGACCAGCCGTTCGAGGAAGTCGCGTGCTCGACGATGGGCGTGTTCGCGCCGACGGTCGGGATCATCGGTGCGATGCAGGCCGCCGAAGCGCTGCGCGTGATCGGCGGAATCGGCACGACGCTCAACGGCCGGCTGATGATGCTCGATTCGCTGCGGATGGAATGGACGACGATGAAGATCGCGCGCCAGGCCGACTGCCCGGTGTGCGGCGGTCGGCACTGACACGCGTCGGATGCATGCGCCGGGCGGCGCATGCGTGACGTTTCGCGACGATTTCGCGACGATGGTTTCGCGGCGCGGCCTGCGCCGCTGCCGCTCAGGCGGCCGCGTCGGCGCGCGGCTCGGCAACCGCCAGGCGCTTGAGCGCCGCCTGCACTTCTTCCGGCTCGAACGCGGCGAGCACGTCGGCCGTCGGCTTCTCGAGCGCCTTCAGGTGCGCGCGCAGGATCTCCTGCTTCACCACCAGCAACTGGCTCGGATGCATCGAGAACTCGGTGAGTCCCATCCCGAGCAGCAGGCGCGTGAGCGCCGGATCGCCCGCCATCTCCCCGCACACCGACACCGACACGCCCGCGCGCTTCGCTTCGCGCAGCGTATAGGCGATCAGGTGCAGCACCGCCGGATGCAGCGGGTCGTACAGGTGCGCGACCGCGTTGTCCGCGCGGTCGATCGCGAGCGTGTACTGGATCAGGTCGTTCGTGCCGATCGACAGGAAATCGACCCGTTTCAGGAACAGCGGCAGCGCGATCGCGGCAGCCGGGATCTCGATCATCGCGCCGACCCGCACGTTCGGGTCGTATGCGAGCCCCGCGTCGTCGAGCTGGCGCTTCGCCTCGCGAATCAGGTCGAGCGTCTGGTCGATCTCCTGCGCATGCGCGAGCATCGGGATCAGGATCTTCACCTGCCCGAACGCGGACGCGCGCAGGATCGCGCGCAACTGCGTGAGGAACATCTGCGGCTCGGACAGGCTCCAGCGGATCGCGCGCAGCCCGAGCGCCGGGTTCGGTGCCGTCTCGTAGCCTTCGTCGAGCGCCTCGAGCGGCTTGTCCGCGCCGACGTCGATCGTGCGGATCGTCACCGGCATGCCCTTCATCCACTCGACCGCACGCTTGTACGCGGCGAACTGCTCCTCTTCCTCGGGCATCTCCTTCTGATGCATGAACAGGAACTCCGAGCGGAACAGCCCGACACCGACCGCACCGGCCTCGACCGCCGCCTTCGCGTCGTCGGGCAGCTCGATGTTCGCGTACAGCTCGATCTTGGTGCCGCACAACGTCTGCGTCGGCGAGAACTTCAGGCGCTGCAGCTTGCGCTGCTCCAGCAGTTTCTCGGACTGGCGGTACGAATACTCCTCGAGGACGATCGGCGCCGGATCGACGATCACGATGCCCTGATCGCCGTCGACGATGATCAGGTCGTCCTGGCGGATCAGCGCGCTCGCGTGCTGCACGCCGACCGCGGCCGGAATGCCGAGGCTGCGCGCCACGATCGCCGTGTGCGACGTGCGGCCGCCGAGATCGGTGACGAACGCCTGGAACGACTGCGACTTGAACTGCATCATGTCGGCCGGCGCGATGTCGTGCGCGACGACGATCATCTCGTTCGTGCCGTTCTTGGCCGCGCGATCGAGCGCCTGCGACGCGGACGGCGCACCGGCGAGCGCCTTCAGCACGCGCTCGACCACCTGCTCGATGTCGGCCTTGCGCTCGCGCAGGTATTCGTCCTCGATGTCGTCGAAGTGGCGCGTGAGCAGTTCGAGCTGCTCGGTCAGCGCCCATTCGACGTTGTAGCGCCGCGTGCGGATCAGGTCGATGGTTTCCTGCACGAGCATCGCGTCGCTCAGGATCATCGCGTGCACGTCGATGAACGCACCCACTTCGGTCGGGGTGTCGTCGGTCAGGTCGGCGCGCAGCGCTTCGAGTTCGTGATGCACGGTGTCGAGCGCCGTGCGGAAACGCTCGACCTCGGCATCGATCTGGTTCGCTTCGATCAGGTAATGGGCGACGTCGAGCGCCGCCGGCGCGATCAGGTACGCTCGCCCGATCGCGATACCACGTGAGACGGGAATGCCATGCAGCGTGAAGGACACGCGCACCTCCTCTGTACATGTAAAGCCGCGGCACACTGCTGCGATGCGCTTATGACCCCGGTTAGCGATTATAAATTCCGTCCCTTCATGCTGACTGCATGCAGCGCAGCATTACGCTTTACGTATCAATGCTTCAGACGAAAAAAATGCCGCGAAAAACGCGGCATTCCGATTCGAAACGGTAGTGATCCCGCGTGGAATCACTGACCTTCGCCGAACTTGTCCGCGATCAGCTTCAGCAGGGCGTCCATCGCTTCGCGTTCGTCCGGCCCCTCGGTCTCGATCGTCACCGTACTGCCGATGCCCGCCGCGAGCATCATCACGCCCATGATGCTCTTCGCATTGATCTTGCGCCCGTTGCGCGTCATCCAGACTTCCGACTGGAAGTTGCCGGCCAGTTGCGTAAGCTTGGCCGATGCGCGTGCATGGAGCCCCAATTTGTTGACGATGGTGGTTTCTTGTTGAAGCATGATTCTCGGTCGGGTCGGTCGAGGCCGCCGGCGACGGGCGTCGGCGGGTCAGTCTAAAACGGAAAACGGGACGGTCAGTGCGATTCGGTGCGCGGTTGCGGCTCGGGCGGAATCGGCGCGCACTGGCCGCAGCCGGTTTCCGACGGCGGCGGCGGCGTACCGGACGACACCTCGTGGACGCCCTTCGCGCCGCCGGACAGCGCCTTGTCGACGAGCTTGTCGAGCGGCACCGTGCGGTAGCAGACGGCCCGCACCAGCATCGGCAGGTTCACGCCTGCCAGCACGCGCACGTTCTCGAGCTTCGCCAGCTGCCCCGCGATATTCGCGGGCGTCGCGCCGTACATGTCGGTCAGCACGACCACGCCGTTCTCTTCCCTGAGCCGCGCGAGCTCCGCGTGCGCGAACGCCATCACCTGGGTGGGGTCGCTGTCCGCCATCACGTCGATACAGCCGATGCGGGCGGGCACGCCGCCGTAGATGTGCGCGATACAGTCCCGCAGCGCGGTGGCGAGCGGGGCATGCGCGATGATCAGAATCCCGGCCATGTCAGACCGCTCCCGGCCGCCCCTGGCGGGCCGATACCCCGCGACGGGGCAATGAGCGTAGCGAGTGTGGGAAACGTTTCATGTTCAGCCTTGCAACGGTTTCGGCCCGACCGCCGGGCCTTCGGCGCGCTGGTCGCGGCACCGGGCAAGCGGGCATTGTAGCAGGCCGGTCGAACCGCTCCGGCGACGGGGGACCTGCGCGGCCGCCGCCGGGGTTGCGCGGAAAACGGGCTACGCGGCCGCCCGCTCCAGCGCGTCGATGAACATCGCGGCGACGTCGAAACCCGTCTGCTCCATGATTTCACGGAAACACGTCGGGCTCGTCACGTTCACCTCGGTCAGCCAGTCGCCGATCGCGTCGAGGCCGACCAGCAGCAACCCGCGCGCAGCAAGCACGGGGCCGAGCGTCTCGGCGATCTCGCGATCGCGCGGCGTGAGCGGCTGTGCGACGCCGAGGCCGCCCGCCGCGAGATTACCGCGCACCTCGCTGCCTTGCGGAATCCGCGCGAGCGAATACGGCACCGGCTCGCCGCCGATCAGCAGGATGCGCTTGTCGCCGGCCTTGATCTCGGGAATGAACTTCTGCGCCATCACCGAACGCGTGCCGTCGTGGCTCAGCATCTCGACGATCGAGCCGAGGTTCATGCCGTCCGGCTTCACGCGGAACACGCCCATCCCGCCCATGCCGTCGAGCGGCTTCAGGATCACGTCGCCATGCTCGGCGTGGAAGGCACGCAGCCGCTTCGCGTCGCGCGTGACCAGGGTCGGCGCGACGAACTGCGGAAACTCGCCGATCGCGAGCTTCTCCGAGTGATCGCGGATCGACTGCGCCTTGTTGAACACGCGTGCGCCGGCACGCTCGGCCAGCTCGAGCAGCCACGTCGACGTCACGTATTCCATGTCGAACGGCGGATCCTTGCGCATCAGCACGGCGCCGAACGATTCGAGACGGCGCGCATCGACCGGGCCCGCGTCGAACCAGGTCTCGCGATGCAGGTCGTCCAGCTCGCCGACGAACGTGATGCGCCGCACGTCGGCCTCGACGGCCGAGCCCGTCCACGCGAGGTGAGCCGGCTCGCACGCGTACACCGCATGCCCGCGCCGCGCGGCCTCGGCCATCATCGCGTAGGTCGAATCCTTGTAGATCTTGAAGCGCTCGAGCGGGTCGGCGATAAAGAGAATGTCCATGCGGGTCCTGTACGTAGCGAAGCCGTTACACCTGGATGGCTTCGGGATCGGTCTTTTCCAGTTCGATCGCCGACGCGATCAGCGACAGCCGTGCGACGACGCCGTACATGTAGAAACGGTTCGGCGGCGCGGCGCCCGGCTTCGCGCCGGCATCCGGCAGCGCGGTGTGCTCGAAGCCGAGCGGCACGTAGTGCATGCCGGGGGCGTTCAGGTTCTGGTCGCGCTCGCGGCCGCCGTGCGTGCGGTAGAAGCCGCCGACCACGTAGCGGTCGATCATGTACACGACGGGCTCCGCGACTTCGTCGCCGACGCGCTCGAACGTATAGACGCCTTCCTGCACGATCACGTCGCGCACCGCGAGGCCGGCCTTCGACTCGGCCATCTGCGCGCGCTCGGCCTTCGACATGCGGCCGATCTCGGCCGCGTCGTGCACGGTCATCACGCCGCGCCCGGCGGTGCCCGCGTCGGCCTTCACGACGACGTACGGCTTTTCGCTGATCCCGTATTCGCGATACTTGCGCGCGATCTTCTTCAGCACGCCGTCGATCGCGTCGGCGAGCGCCTGCTCGCCTTCATGCGCCTGCCAGTCGACGCCTTCGACGTGCGCGAAATACGGATTCACCATCCACGGATCGACGCCGACCATCTTCGCGAACTTCTTCGCGACGTCGTCGTAGCACGAGAAGTGCGTCGACTTGCGACGCACGGCCCAGCCCGCGTGCAGCGGCGGCAGCAGATACTGCTCATGCAGGTTTTCCAGCACGGCCGGGATGCCTGCCGACAGGTCGTTGTTCAGCAGGATCGAACACGGATCGAAATTCTTCAGGCCGAGACGGCGCTGCGAACGCTCGAGCGGCTCGAGCACGATCTTCTGGCCGTCGGCCAGCGTGATCGGCGTCATGTCGGTGATGCTCGGGTCGAGCGAGCCGAAGCGCACGTTCAGGCCGGCCTGACGCATGATCGTCGCAAGCCGTGCGACGTTTTCCAGGTAGAACGCGTTGCGGGTCGGCAGCTCGGGAATCACGAGCAGGTTCTTCGCGTCCGGGCAGATCTTCTCGATCGCGGCCATCGCGGCCTGGACGGCGAGCGGCAGCACTTCGGACGGCAGATTATTGAACGCGCCGGGGAACAGGTTCGCGTCGACGGGCGCCAGCTTGAAGCCGGCGTTGCGCAGGTCCACCGAACAATAGAACGGCGGGGTGTGTTCCTGCCATTCGAGCCTGAACCAGCGTTCGATCGCAGGCGTCGCGTCGAGGATCTTCTGCTCGAGTTCGAGCAGCGGACCGTTCAACGCGGTAACGAGGTGGGGAACCATGAATCACTCGCGAGCGGGAGAATGAAGATTGTAGAGCAATTGCCTTGCCCATTTGGGGATTGTTCCCGGCTTCACAAGGGTTTGGAGGAAGTTTTCGGCTATTGACCCGATAGGTCGAAGGGTTATGCGCTGCGACAGCAGCCGGCAGGAGAAAAAAAGCCCGCCGGGTGGGCGGGCCGAAATCGCTGCGCTCATTCGGAGCGGGCGCCGTCGTCGCGGCGGCCCGCCGTTCATCCTTATGACTTATTCGACATGCTCGCCGTGCAGCACCACGTCGAGACCTTCGCGCTCTTCCTCTTCGGTCACGCGCAGGCCGATCGTCAGGTCGATCAGTTTCAGCAGCACGAAGCTCAGCACGCCGCTGTACACCAGCGTGATCAGCACGCCCTTCGCCTGCAGCAGCAGGCTGCCGTCGGCGCCGCCGATATCCTTGACCGCGAAGACACCCGTCAGCAACGCGCCGAGGATCCCGCCGATGCCGTGCACGCCGAACGCGTCGAGCGAATCATCGTAGCCGAGCTTCGACTTGAGCCACGTCGCCGACCAGAAGCACACGACGCCGGCCGCGATGCCGATCACGAGTGCGCCCGTCACGCCGACGAAACCCGCGGCCGGCGTGATCGCGACGAGGCCCGCGACCGCACCCGACACGATGCCGAGCACCGACGGCTTGCCGTGCGCCACCCACTCGGCGAACATCCAGCCGAGCGCCGCGCAGGCCGTGGCCACTTGCGTCGTCAGCATCGCGAAGCCGGCACGGCCGTCTGCCGCGACCGCGGAACCCGCGTTGAAGCCGAACCAGCCGACCCACAGCATCGAGCCGCCGATCATCGTCAGCACCAGGTTGTGCGGCGCCATCGATTCGCGGCCGAAGCCGACGCGCTTGCCGAGCATCAGGCACGACACGAGGCCCGCGATACCGGCGTTGATGTGCACCACGGTGCCGCCCGCGAAGTCGAGCACGCCGTCCGACGACAGCCAGCCGGTCGGCTCCCACACCATGTGCGCGATCGGCACGTAGACCAGCAGCGACCAGAGCGTCATGAACACGAGCATCGCCGAGAACTTCATCCGGTCCGCGAACGCGCCGCAGATCAGGGCCGGCGTGATGATCGCGAACGTCATCTGGTAGACGAAGTAGACCGATTCCGGAATCGTCGGCGCCAGGTGGCTGACGGTCAGCGTGGTCGCCTTGTCGCCCTTGATGTAGGTCATCCCGTGCAGGAACACGCGCGACAGCCCGCCGATGAAGCCGTTGCCCGGCGTAAACGCGAGGCTGTAGCCGATCACCGTCCACAGCACCGTGATCAGCGCGGTGATCGCGAAGCTCTGCATCACGGTGGCCAGCACGTTCTTCTTGCGGACCATGCCCGCGTAGAACAGCGCGAGGCCGGGGATCGTCATGAACAGCACGAGCGCGGTGGACGTAAGCATCCACGCGGTATCGCCGGCGCTGATCTTCGACGAATCGACGGAGAACGGCGCGGTCGGCGCGGCGGGGGCAGCCGATGCGTCGGCGGCGCCCGAAGCGGGTGCGGCGGCGGCAGCGGCTGGTGCCGAAGCGTCCGTGGCGGCCGGCGCCGAAGCGGCAGGCGCGGCGGCAGCGGATGCATCGGGCGCCGTGGCGGCGGGCGCGGACGCAACCGCGGCGGACGCCGCGTCGTCGGCGAGCGCGGAGCCGACGCCGGCCGCGATCAGCGAGCCGGCCATCAGCAGGGACATCAGAAGTTTGCGCATCTCGGGTTTCCTCTTGTCGCTTGTCTTTGTCTGTTACAGCGCGTCCGCGCCTGTCTCCCCGGTGCGGATCCGGATCACCTGCTCGATCGGCGTGACGAAGATCTTCCCGTCGCCGATCTTGCCGGTGCGTGCGGCCCGCTCGATCGCCTCGACCGCCTGGTCGACGAGATCCTCGGACACGGCCGCCTCGATCTTCATCTTCGGCAGGAAATCGACCACGTATTCGGCGCCCCGGTACAGCTCGGTGTGCCCCTTCTGGCGCCCGAACCCCTTCACCTCCGTCACGGTGATGCCCGAGACGCCGAGCGCGGAGAGCGCTTCGCGCGTCTCATCGAGCTTGAACGGCTTGATGATTGCGGTAATCAGTTTCATGAAGTCCTCTCGCTGGGATGTCCCGTCGACCTGGTTGGAATGCTGTAACGGTTCTCTTCTCAGCAACTCGCATGCCAAGTTCGCGAGAGCGCCGTCTCGAACGGCCTGGAAGCGGGGTCGCATCGCACGCTGAAAGGCGCGCGAGCCCGGCCGAACGGCCAATGTGGGCCAGGTTTGCTGGCGCGGCGAAAGGATCGTTGCTAGAGTGCACGCACGTCCCGAATCACCGGGCCATTCACCCATGCGGGCGCCATGCCCGGAATTCGCGCCATCGGCGCACCATTTCCGGTCATGCGTGCATCATGGGCACGTATGCAACTGAAGATGCACATTTTTTGTGCAAGGAAGGGTAATCACATGAAGCAACCCAGCGACGTTTTCAACGACCTGCAGTCGCGCGTCAGCGACCTGCTGAAAAATTCGCCGGCCAAGGATGTCGAGCGCAACGTGAAGGCCATGCTGTCGCAAGGCTTCTCGAAACTCGATCTCGTCACGCGCGAGGAGTTCGACACGCAGGCCCAGGTGCTCGCCCGCACCCGCGTGCGTCTCGAGGAACTCGAGAAGCGCGTCGCGGAACTCGAGCAGAAGCTCGCCGCGCCGCAAGCCTGACGCCCCACCCGGCCGCAAGGTCCGGGGGCGGGCCGCCTCGTGCGGCCCGCCCCCGCCGCCCCCGAAGCACTGAAGTACGGAAGTCGTCCCCGCTCTTCGTCGTCCGTCGTTCTCCGCAGTCCCCCGCTCTTCGCTGTCCGTCGCTCTTCGCTGTCCGTCGCTCTTCGCTGTCCGTCGCTCTTCGCTGTCCGTCGTTCCGCAGTCCCTCGTTCTTTCCTCGCGCCACGCCGGCAAGCGCGCACCGATTCTCCGATTCCCGCGGCATGCGGCCCCGAACGGCCGTCGCCCGTCCGTCTTGCTTACAGGAGCCTCGCCATGTCGCTCGCCGTGGTGCGCAGTCGCGCGCCCGCCTCCGGCCGCGCGCCGGACGTCACCGTCGAAGTCCATCTCGCCAACGGGTTGCCGTCGTTCTCGATCGTCGGCCTGCCCGATCTCGAAGTCCGCGAAAGCCGCGAGCGCGTCCGTGCCGCGCTGCAGAACTGCGGCTTCGAATTCCCCGTGCGGCGCATTACCGTCAATCTCGCGCCGGCCGACCTGCCGAAAGAGTCGGGGCGGTTCGACCTGCCGATCGCGCTCGGCATCCTCGCCGCGAACGGCCAGATCCCGGCCGACACGCTGGCCTGCCGCGAATTCGCCGGCGAGCTGTCGCTGACGGGCGCATTGCGGCCCATGCGCGGCGCGTTCGCGATGGCGTGCGGGGTGGCGCGGGACTGGCAGGCCGCGGAGAGCGGCGCGGCTTCCGGTTTGCGCGCCGGCACACTTTCCGATTCGGGCAACGGTGGCGGGTGGCCTGGTCCGGGTTCGAGCGACGCCACCCCGTCGAGCGCCCCCGAGCTGTACCTGCCGCTCGCCAGCGCCGCCGAGGCCGCGCTCGTGCCGGGCGTCACCGTGTTCGGTGCGCCGGACCTGCCCGCGCTGTGCGCGCACCTCGCCGGTGCGCCTGACGGGCGGCTCACGCCAGTCGCGGCGCCGTGCCTCGACGGCCTGCCGATGCCGGCCGCCCCTGATCTCGCCGATGTGGTCGGCCAGCGCGGCGCCCGCCGCGCGCTGGAAGTCGCGGCCGCGGGCGGCCATCACATGCTGATGGTCGGGCCGCCGGGGGCCGGCAAGTCGATGCTGGCCGCACGGCTGCCGGGCCTCCTGCCGCCGCTGACCGACGACGAGGCGCTGACCTCGGCCGCGCTCCTCTCGGCGAGCCGCCTTGGCTTCTCGCCCGCGCAGTGGCGCCGGCGGCCGTTCCGCGCACCGCATCACTCGTCGAGCGCCGCCGCGCTGGTCGGCGGCCGCAACCCGCCGCAACCGGGTGAGATCACGCTCGCGCACCTCGGCGTGCTGTTCCTCGACGAACTACCGGAATTCGACCGGCACGTGCTCGAAATGCTGCGCGAGCCGCTGGAGGCCGGCCGCATCACGATCTCGCGCGCGGCGCAGCAAGCCGACTTCCCCGCCGCGTGCCAGCTGATCGCCGCGATGAACCCCTGCCCGTGCGGCTGGCACGGCGATCCGTCCGGACGCTGCCGCTGCTCGCCGGACGTCGCCGCGCGCTACCTGCGCAAGCTGTCGGGGCCGCTCGTCGACCGCATCGACATCCAGATCGACCTGCCCGCGCTGTCGCCGGCCGAGCTGGCGACGCGCGCGTCGGCGCCCGGCGAGCCGAGCGCCGCGGTGGCGGCGCGGGTCGCGCAGGCGCGTGCGCTGCAACTCCAGCGGCAGGGCAAGACGAATCACATGCTGAGCGGCCGCGAGACCGATGATCTGTGCCGACCGACCGACGACGGCGAGCGGCTGCTGCGCGAGGCCGGCGAGCGCTTCGGCTGGTCGGCACGCGCGTATTACCGCGTGCTGAAAGTCGCGCGGACGATCGCCGACCTGGCCGGCGACCCGGTGCCGACAGCCGCGCAGATCGCCGAAGCGATCCGCTACCGGCGCGCGCTTACGGCACTGTAAACGCCCTCGGAGGACAAAATTAGACTGTCAAGACTTGACTTATGCACAATTCCACGAATCCGGCCCCGGATTGACTCGCGCGGGCGCCCTCTCGTTGCGGAATTACTATCCCTTTGTTTTTATTGGTCTTTCTCAAACGGTGCGCGAGCTGTCAAATGTACCGAAAGGCCGTCCGGCATGGCTTTGCGGCGAATTCGGCAGACTTTTCAACAAAGTTATCCACATGCGCTGTGGATAGCCGAAAAATCCCCGCAAAATCCGGCGATTAGCGTCGAAAGCTGCGAATGAACTTTCAATTGTCACAGAGTGTCTGAGCGCCCTCGCCGGCCGGTATCAGTCGAGTTTGAACGAGCCGAAAAACTGGTCGAGCTGCTCCTGCGCGAGTGGCCCGTCGGCGATCACGACGGCCTGGTACGCGTGACGGCCGCGCGCGACGAACCGCGCGATGATCGTCTTGCGCGTATGGTCGCCGCCGCTGGCTGCGCCGGCAATGCGCAGCTCGAGCCCGTTCACCGTGCCGCCGGCCGCGAGCGGCACGGGCACCGATGCGGTCTGCGGCGTGCCTTCGAGATTGCGCGACAGCCCCGCCTGCAGGAAGTCGAGCGCCGCGCGGCGCGTCTCGTCGCGGTCGTCCGGCAGCGTCAGCGTGCCAACCGCGAACACGGCGCCGTCGACGTGCGAGGCCTGCATCCGCATCGGCATCGACGCGCCGCCCACCGCCACCGGCTGGTTCTCGACGGTCGGCTTCGCCGGCAAGTCGATCGTGTAGCCGGCATCGTTGTGCAGCGTACGCCAGTCATATGACGGCGAGCACGCAGCCAGCGCCGCGCTCACGCACGCGAGCGCGGCGAAGTGTCGCAGCGGACGAAAAAGGGGACGCAACGATTCGAGGACTTCCTTCGGCATGGCAGTGATGGGGACAGGCAAAACGCCCATTATCCGCTGAACCTGACGGTCGGGATGTGTGGCGGCCACCGATGCACGGGCCGCATTCGCGCTAAAATAAGCGCCGAATTTCGACGTCCTTTGCATCGACCCGCGTCATCGACCGACTCCGAGAGCACCGCAGATGAACACCACGCCTCCCGCCCAGCGCCGCACCGGCCCCGTCCGCTATATCGTCGCGGCCGTCATCGTCGCGGCCATCGCCGTTGCCGGCTTCCTCGCGTTCAACGGCAAGTCCACCGCGCCGGACGCCACGTTCACGCTGCTGTCTGGCCAGAAGGTGTCGACGGCCGGCGACCTGAAGGGCAAGGTCTACCTCGTGAACTTCTGGGCGACGAGCTGCGCGACCTGCATGCAGGAAATGCCGCAGATGGTCGATACCTATAATCGCTTCAAGGGCCAGGGGCTGGAATTCGTCGCGGTCGCGATGAATTACGACTCGCCGATGTACGTCGCGAACTATGCGCAGACGCGCCAGTTGCCGTTCAAGGTCGCACTCGACGACGGCAGCGTCGCGAAGCAGTTCGGCAACGTGCAGCTCACGCCGACGACCTTCGTCGTCGACAAGGACGGCAAGATCCTGAAGCGCTACGTCGGCGCACCGCAATTCGCGGAACTCGACGCGCTGCTCAAGAAGGCGCTCGACAGCAACGCGGCCTGAGCGCCGCCCGACACGGCTCGCAGGGCCCACCGCGCCCTGCTCCGTCGAACGGACCGCACGACCGGACAGCCCGGTTCTGCGGTCCGTATCTTTTTCAGCGCTCGGTTTCGCCTTTCGCCGACAACCCGTAGCGCTTCATCTTCTCGTACAGCGTCGCCTTGCCGACATGCAGCCGGTCGGCCGTCGCGGCGACCGCGCCGCCCGTCTGGTTCAACGCCTCGGCAATCACCGCACGCTCGAACTGTTCGATGCGCTCCTTCAGCGTCTGGTCGCTCTCCGCGTCGTCGCCGTTCGCGCCGGCGTCCTGCGGCATGTCGGCGACGCCGAGCACGAAGCGGTCGGCCGCGTTGCGCAGCTCCCGCACGTTGCCGGGCCAGTCGCGCTGCATCAGGCTCGCGCGCTGCCGGTCGGTCAGCACCGGTGCGGGCCGCCCGTAACGCACGGCCGCGTCGAGCATGAAGTGCTCGAACAACGGCACGATGTCCTCGCGGCGCTCGGCGAGCGGCGGCAGCGCGATCGTCACGACGTTGAGCCGGTACAGCAGGTCGCGCCGGAACGTGCCGGCCGCGACGAGCTCGCTCATGTCGCCTTTCGCGGCCGCGACGACGCGGCAGTTCACGCGGATCGGCTGGTTCGAGCCGAGCCGCTCGAGCACGCCGTCCTGCAGCACGCGCAGCAGCTTCACCTGCAGCGCGAGCGGCATGCTTTCGATTTCGTCGAGGAACAGCGTGCCGCCGGATGCGTATTCGAGCTTGCCGACACGGCGCTTCGCCGCGCCCGTGAATGCACCGGGCTCGTAGCCGAACATTTCCGACTCGAACATCGGCTCGGGCAGCGCGCCGCAGTTCACCGCGATGAACGGCTTGTCGCGGCGCGGCGACAGCTCGTGCAGGCTGCGCGCGATCAGTTCCTTGCCGGCGCCGGTGTCGCCGTTGATCAGCACCGACGCGTCGGTCGGCGCAACGTTCGCGATCAGCTTGCGGACCTGTTCGATCGCGGGGCTCCGGCCGATGATGCGCGGTGCAACGATGTTCTGCCCGGCCAGTTCGCGCCGCAACGCATGGTTCTCGAGCACGAGCTCGCGCCGCTCCAGCGCGCGGCGCACCGTCTCGATCAGGCGCTCGGCCGCGAACGGCTTTTCGATGAAGTCGTACGCGCCGTCGCGCATCGCCTGCACGGCCATCGAGATGTCGCCGTGGCCGGTGACGAGGATCACCGGCACGTCCGGCACGCGCTCGCGACACTGCGCGAGCAGGTCGAGTCCGCTCGCGCCGGGCAAGCGGATGTCGCTGACGATCACGCCGGCGTTTTCAGAGACGATTGCCTTGTCGGCCGCTTCGGCCGATTCGAACCCGATGACGTCGAACCCCGCGAGCTGGAGGCTTTGCACGCTCGCCCGGCGAACGAGCGCGTCGTCTTCGATATAGATCACTTGCAGCCGGTTGGCCATCGTAGTCACTTGCTCCTGACGGGCTACGCGGCGGGGTTGCGCGCGCGGCTCTCGTTGATGCGGTCGTGCGACCGGGTCTGCGGCGGGCCCTAGTGCGAGCCCGCCGGCTCGGACACGGAGTCCGGATGATGCGTGCGCGCGCGCCGCAGCGTCAAGACGAACAGCGCGCCGCCGGACGGCGCATTGCGCGCGGTCAGCGTACCGCCCGCGTCGCTCGCGATCGACGACGAAATCGCGAGGCCGAGCCCGAGCCCGCGCCCCATTTCCTTCGTCGTGAAGAAGGGTTCGAACAGGCGCGGCAGCAGTTCGGGCGCGATGCCGGGGCCGTTGTCGCGCACCTCGATCGACAGCGTCGCGACCGACACCGCGATCGTCACCTCGATCGCCGGTGCCGGGGTCGTCACACCCGCGCTCGCCACCGCGTCGAGCGCGTTGCCGAGCAGGTTGATCAGCACCTGTTCGAGGCGCAGGTCCTCGCAGCGGGCGACGAGCTGCGGATAGTCTTGCGCCAGGTCGAGCGGCGCATCCTGCGCGGGCGACACCGTCGCATCCTGCAACGTCAGCGTGAGCGCGACGCCGCGCAGGCGCTCGCCGAGCAGCGACAGCACGCTGCGCAGCGCGCGCACGACGAGCGCCTGCTCGTTGCGCGGCTTCGCGCGGCCGACGAACAGCTTCAGTTGATTGGTGATCTTGCCCATCCGCTCGGTCAGCGCGGCGATCGCCTCGAGGTTCTCGCGCGCGGCCGCCTGCTCGCCGCGATCGAGCAGCACGCGCGTGTTGTCCGAGAAGCTGCGCAGCGCCGCGAGCGGCTGGTTCAGTTCGTGCGTGATGCCGGCGGCCATCTGGCCGAGCGCGGCGAGCTTGCTCGCCTGGATCAGTTCGTCGTGCGCGGCGCGCAACTCCTGTTCCGCGCGGATCCGGTCGCCGACTTCCTTCTGCAATTGCTCGTTCGCTTCCGACAGGTCGGCCGTGCGCTCCTCGACGCGCCGGTTCAACTGCGCATACGCCTGCTGCAGCAGCGCACGGCCGCGGATCATCTCGCGCACGCGCGCGCGGCGCATCCGCCAGTAGAACGCGAGCAATGCGACCGACACGAAGCCGAAGCCCGTGACGATCGTCGCGTTGCGCGCGTCGGCGTCCACCGGTGCGATCGGCGCGAGCGTGACGAGCAGCCAGTCGGGCTCGCCGATACGCCGCTTCGACGCGAGGAAACGTGGCGCACCGAGGCCCGGGCCGAACCGCACGATCTCCGCATCGGGGCCGAGCACCTGCTCGACGCGCAGCGGCAGCGGCGTGACGGGCTGCTGCGCGTACTGGCGCGTCTCGTAGATCGACGCGGCGACCGGCCCCGTCAACGGATGCAGCGTGTGGTATTTCCATGCAGGCACGGACGACAGGAACACGACGCCGTGATCGTCCGCGACAACGAGCGGCTCGGACGCATCGGCGCCCTGGAACCATTCGAGATTGAGCTTCACGACGACCACGCCCGCGATCCGCCCGTCGCGCCACACCGGCTGCGAGATGTAGTAGCCCGGATCGCGCGAGATCGTGCCGATGCCGAAGAAGCGGCCGACCTGGCCGTTCATCGCGTCGATGAAATAAGGACGGAAACGATATTCGATCCCGACGAAGCTGTCGGGCGCGCGCCAGTTGCTGGCGGCCACGCACAGGCCGTCCGCGCCGATCACGTAGGTGACGGTCGCGTGCGCGTGTTCGTTGAGGTCTTCGAGATAGCGGTTCGCGCGCGCGGTGAAATCGGCGCGCTTCGGCTCGGCGAGGAGATCCTGCACGTACGGATGGCTGCCGAGCAGATAAGGCAGCGATTCGTAGCGATCGAGCGTGCTCTTGAGCGCGTTGGTGGTGCGATCGACGCGCACCGCGGCGTTGCGCTGCAGCTCCGCGACGCCGCGCCGCCACGTGATGGTCCACGTCAGCGCGCACGCCGCGGCGAGCGCGGCGGCAAGCATGACGAGGATGAGCAGACGGCGCTTCACGGACGAGACTTCCTGGCGATGCGGATCACCTATTGTGTCATAGGGCTCCGCATCGCCGCTCTGGCCGCCGCGCGGCGCGCCGCCGGCGGGCGGTGCCGCCGCCTGCTCCTTCATGATGTCAGACGCCGGCCGTCTCGGTCGTCGTGACCTCGCCACCGCCCTTGAGCGCCTGGCGCAGCTTGTTGCGGTCGAGCTCCTTCTCCCACGCCGACACGACGACGGTTGCGACACCGTTACCGACGATGTTGGTCAGCGCGCGGCATTCGCTCATGAAGCGGTCGATGCCGAGGATCAGCACCATGCCCGACAGCGGGATCGTCGGCACGACGGCGAGCGTCGCGGCGAGCGTGATGAAGCCCGCGCCCGTGACGCCGCTCGCGCCCTTCGACGTCAGCATCGCAACCGCGAGCAGCGTAAGCTGCTGCATCCACGTCAGTTCGATGTTGGTCGCCTGCGCGATGAACAGCACGGCCATCGTCATGTAGATGTTGGTGCCGTCGAGGTTGAACGAGTAGCCGGTCGGCACGACGAGGCCGACGACCGAACGCGAGCAGCCGGCCTTCTCGAGTTTTTCCATCAGCTGCGGCAGCGCGGCTTCCGACGAGCTCGTGCCGAGCACGATCAGCATCTCTTCCTTGATGTACGACACGAAGCGGATGATCGAGAAGCCCGTGAAGCGCGCGATCGTACCGAGCACCACCAGCACGAACACCACCGACGTCAGATAGAACGTGCCGATCAGCTTGAGCAGCGGCACCAGCGAGCCGACGCCGTACTTGCCGATCGTGAACGCCATCGCGCCGAATGCACCGATCGGCGCCAGCTTCGTGACGATGTGCACGATGCCGAACAGCACGCGCGTGAGGCCGTCGATGAAGTCGGTGACGACCTTGCCGCGCTCGCCGAGGTGCGCGAGCACGCTGCCGAACAGCATCGCGATCAGCAGGATCTGCAGGATTTCGCCCTGTGCGAACGCATCGACCATCGTGTTCGGGATGATGTGCATCAGGAAGTCGACCGTCGACTGCCCGTGCGCCTTCGCCGCGTACGACGCGACGGCCTTGCTGTCGAGCGTCGCCGGGTCGATGTTGAAGCCGACGCCCGGACGCAGGATGTGCGTGGCCGCGAGGCCGAGCAGCAGCGCGAAGGTCGACACGATCTCGAAGTACAGCAGCGCCTTGCCGCCGACGCGACCGACCTTCTTCATGTCCTCCATGCCGGCGATGCCGGTGACGACCGTACAGAAGATGATCGGGCCGATCACCATCTTGATCAGCTTGATGAAGCCGTCGCCGAGCGGCTTCATGTCGGTGGCGATCGACGGGTAGTAGTGGCCAAGGATCACGCCGACGATGATGGCGAAGATCACCTGCACATAGAGCACTTTGTAGATGGGTTTCTTCTTCACGATGGTTCCTGCTGAAGTAGATGAGCCGGTGGAAACGGCGTCACGCGCGCGGACGAATGTCGGGGAAGAAGCACCCGCCCGCGCGGCTGCCGTGCCGCAACAAGCGATGCCTCAGGACGTCCGGAGGGGGAGGAAGGCAGTGGTCATCGATTGTCTCCTTGGTTTAATAGTCAGGCCGGGGGATGGCCGTGCTTTTCATATTGCAAGGTCGATGCCAGGTCTCCGGAAGCCATCAAGCCATTGTTTTTATTGAATTTCTCATAATGCGGCAGGCAAGAAAATCCGGGATTCCGGATTTCCGGAAAACATCCGTCCGGTGATCCGGACGGATTCATGCTTTCCTCAGACGAACGGCCCGGTCGATCTACACGATCCGGTCCGCATGCAGCCGCGCCAGCTCGTCCGCCGACAGCCCGAGCCAGTCGCCCAGCACGTCGTCCGTATCGGCGCCGAGCACCGGCGGCGCACTCCGCACCGGCAACCGCGCGCCGTCGAAGCGATACGGCGGCGCCAGCACGTCGACGCCGCCCGCGACCGGATGCGGCTGCCGCGTGACGAGCCCCGCGCGCGTCGCGCGTTCCGACGTCAGCGCGTCGTGCAGCCCGAGCACTTCGCCGCACGGAATGCCCGCTTCGGCGAGCGCCGCAAGCAGCGTCGCGCGCGGCCGGCGCGCGAGTTCGCCGCGAATCTCCGGCAGCAGGTCGGCGCGGTTCTGCGAGCGGCCGAGGTTGGTCTTGAAGCGCGCGTCGGCTGCGAGGTCGGGCCGCTCGATCACGTCGCAGAAGCGCGTGAACTGCGTGTTGTTGCCGACCGTGATCACGAGCGGACCGTCGGCCGCGTCGAACACGCCGTACGGGACGATCGACGGATGCGCGTTGCCGTAGCGCGGCGGATCCTCACCCGTGAGCAGCGCGTCGAGTCCGTAGTACGCGGTAATCATCAGCCCGCAGTCGAACAGCGCCATCTCGATGCGACGCCCGCGCCCCGTCGCATGACGTTCGTACAGCGCGGCGAGAACCGCCTGCGCCGAATACATGCCGGTGAACAGGTCGACCGCCGCGACACCGAACTTCAGCGGCGGCTGGCCGGCCTCGCCGTTCAGCGCCATCAGCCCGGCCTCGCCCTGCACGACGAGGTCGTAACCGGGCCGCGCGGCCTCCGGGCCCGAACGGTCGTAGCCCGAGATCGCGCAATGGACGAGCCGTGGATTCAGCTCGGCCAGCGCGTCGTAGCCGAGCCCGAGCTTTTCCGCGCCGCCGGACTTGAAGTTGTGGATCAGCACGTCGGCCTGCGCGGCCAGCTCGCGCGCGATGCGCTGCCCTGCTTCGGTCTGGAGGTCGACGCAGATCGACCGCTTGCTGCGGTTCACGCTGTTGAAGTACGTCGTCTCGGTATTGCCGACGCGCAGCCCCCAGTCGCGCGTGTCGTCGCCGCGCGCCGGATGCTCGACCTTGATCACTTCCGCACCGAAATCGGCGAGCACCATCGCGCTCCACGGTCCCGCGAGCACGCGCGAGAAATCCAGCACCTTCACACCGGCCAGCGGTAACGCGCGCGGTTCGTTCGTCATGCCTGTCGCCTCCATTCGCGTGGCGTGCGCTTACTGTTTCGACAGCGCGATATAGCGCGCGAGATGATGATCCTCGTCGCCGAGCTGGTGATCGATCATCACGAGCCGCTTCGCGTAGTGCGACAGCGGCAGCTCCCACGTCATGCCGATCCCGCCGTGCAACTGGATGCTCTCCTCGGCGACCAGCGTGCCGATCCGGCCGATGCTGAACTTGGCCGCCGCGAGCGCGCGCTCGCGCACCGCGCGCGGCGCATCGAGCTGCGCGGCCGCATTGATCACGGCCGAGCGCGCCTGCTCGATTTCGAGCAGCAGGTCGGCCATCCGGTGCTGCAACGCCTGGAAGCTGCCGATCGGGACACCGAACTGTTTGCGCGTGCGCAGATACTCGAGCGTCGCCTCCTTCGCGACGTCCATCGCGCCGAGCGCCTCCGCCGACAGCGCGAGCAGCCCGTAGCCGAGCACGCGTTCCAGCAGCGCAGCGCCGGCCTCTCCGTCGTGCTCGCCGAGCACGGCATCGGCCGGCAGCGCGACGCGCTCGAAGCGCACTTCCGCCGCGCGGCCGCCGTCGATCTTCCGGTAGTCGCGCAGCGACACGCCCGGCGCGTCGGCAGGCACGACGAACAGGCCGATGCCGGCCGCGTCGTCGTCGTGGCCGGACACGCGCGCGCTGACGACGAAGAACGCCGCCTGCGCGGCCTGGTCGACGACGCCCTTCGCGCCCGTCAGCACCCAGCCGTCGGCCGTGCGCTCGGCGCGCGTGCGCACGGTGGTCAGTTCGTAGTGCGAGCCCGGTTCGTCGTGCGCGAACGCGGCGCTCGCGCTGCCGTCGATCAGCGCCGCGAGCTTGTCCGCATGCGCGGCGCCGCCGGCGAGCGACAGCGCCCGGCCCGCGAGCAGCGCGCCGAGGAACGGTTCGACCACGAGCCCGCGCCCGAGGCATTCGAACACCACGGCGATGTCGAAGCCCGCGCCGCCGAAGCCGCCGTCGGCTTCGGGAAACAGCGCGCCGACCGCGCCGAGCTCGGCAAAGCGCTGCCACATCATGCGATCGAAGCCTTCGGCCGACTGCGCGATGCGATCGCGCACCGGGAATGCGTACTGTTCGGCGATGAAGCGGTTCAACGTGTCCGCCAGCATCCGGCGGTCTTCTGTGTGCTGGAAATCCATCGTCGCGTCCCTCGTTACAGCCCGAGCATCATCTTCGCGATGATGTTCTTCTGGATCTCGTTCGAGCCGCCGAAGATCGACAGCTTGCGGTTGTTGAAGTACTGCTGCGCGGCGCTCGCGGCCTCGTCCGGGCCGACCGGCTCGCCGCGGCCGTCCGCATGGTCGGCATCGAGCGCATCGTCGACGAACGGCTGCGCGTACGGCCCCATCGCGCGGCGCATCAGCGCGGTGATCTCCTGGCGGATCTGCGTGCCGCGGATCTTCAGCATCGAGCTTTCCGCGCCCGGCACGCCGCCGCCCGCGACCGCCGCCAGCACGCGCAGGTTGGTCGTGCGCATGTTCTCCAGCTCGATCTCGACGCGCGCGACGCGCGCCGCGAAGAACGGATCGTCCGCGAGCGGCCGGCCGTTCTTCGTCACCTTCGCGGCGACCGCGCGCAGCCGGTCGAGCGCGGCCGTCGAGAAGCCGATCCCGGCGATGTTGGTGCGCTCGTACGTGAGCAGGTATTTTGCGTAGGTCCAGCCGCGGTTCTCTTCGCCGACCCGGTTTTCCACCGGCACGCGCACGTCGGTGAAGAACACTTCGTTCACCTCGTGTTCGCCGTCGAGCGTGATGATCGGGCGCACTTCGACGCCCGGCGTGTTCATGTCGATCAGCAGGAAGCTGATGCCTTCCTGCTTGCGCACGTCGGTCGCGGTGCGCACGAGGCAGAAGATCATGTTCGCGTAGTGGCCGAGCGTGGTCCACGTCTTCTGGCCGTTCACGACGTAATGGTCGCCATTGCGCACCGCGCTCGTCTTCACCGATGCGAGATCGGAACCGGCGCCCGGCTCCGAGTATCCCTGGCACCACCAGTCGGTGCCGTCGAGAATGCGCGGCAGCCAGTGACGCTTCTGCGCGTCGTTGCCGTACTTGATCAGCACGGGCCCGAGCATGTTCAGGCCGAACGGGACGATGCGCGGCGCGCCCGCAAGCGCACATTCGTTGTCGAACAGGAACTTCTGCGCGACGCTCCAGCCGGGGCCGCCGTATTCGCGCGGCCAGTGGCTCGCGAGCCAGCCGCGTGCGTTGAGGATCGCGTGCCATTCGCGCATGTCGTCGCGCGTCAGATGCAGGCCGCCCTTCACCTTGCGCGCAGTGCGCTCGGGCAGTTCGGCTTGCAGGAAGCGCTGCACGTCGGTGCGAAACGCTTCCTCTTCGGGAGTGAAATTGAGGTCCATCGTGAGTCCGTTGCGAATGCGGTTGGCGTTCAGTCGACGCGGTTCAGGCTCGCGAAATCCGCGCCGCGCTCGACCAGTTCGACGATGAGCGGCGAAGGCTTCCAGAACAGCGGATCCTCCTGCGCGAACGCGCGGATGTCGGCGAGCACGTTCGCGAGGCCGACGGTGTCCGCGTAGTGCATCGGGCCGCCGCGATAGCGCGGGAAGCCGTAGCCGTACAGGAACACCGCGTCGACGTCGAGCGGGCGCAGCGCGATCTTTTCGTACACGACGTTCGCGCCTTCGTTGATCATCGCGGCGAGGTAGCGGCGCAGGATCTCTTCGTCGCTGAATTCGCGCGGCGTGACGCCCTTCTTCGCGCGCTCGTCGGCGACGATCGCGTCGACTTCCGGATCCGGCGTGCCGACCCGCGCGCCGTCCGGGTACAGGTAATAGCCGCGCGCGGTCTTCTGCCCGAACCAGCCGCGCTCGCACAGCCGGTCGGATATCTCGACGTAGCGCGCGCGCGGATCGCGCGTCGCCGCGCGGCGCTTGCGGGTCGCCCAGCCGATGTCGCCGCCCGCGAGGTCGACGACCTGGAACGGCCCCATCGGAAAGCCGAATGCGCGCACCGCGCGATCGATCTGGTACGGCGACGCGCCGTCTTCCATCAGGTAGTCGGCCGCGGTGCGGTAGACGGCGAGGATCCGGTTGCCAATGAAGCCGTCGCACACGCCTGCGCGCACCGGCGTCTTCTTCAGTTGCTTCGCGAGCGCGAACGCGGTCGCGACGACGTCCGCACTCACGCGCGCCGGCACGACGATTTCGAGCAGCTTCATCACGTTGACCGGCGAGAAGAAGTGCAGGCCGATCACGTCGCCGGGCCGGTCGGTGCCGGCCGCCAGTTCGTCGATGTCGAGATACGACGTGTTGGTCGCGAGCACCGCGCCCGGCTTGCACACGCGCGCGAGTTCGGCGAACACGGCCTGCTTCACGGCCATGTCCTCGAACACGGCCTCGATCACGACGTCGGCCTGCGCGAGCGCGTCGTACGACGTGCTGCCCTTGAAGCGCGCGAGCCGCGCCGCGTGTGCGGCCGGCGTCATGCGCCCCTTCGCGACGAGGCCGTCGTACACCTTCTCGACATGCGCACGGCCGCGCGCGAGCGACGCTTCGTCGCGTTCGATCATCGTCACCGGCAGCCCGGCGTCGAGTGCCGCGACCGCGATGCCCGCGCCCATCGTGCCGCCGCCGACCACGCCGATCCGCTCGACCGGACGCGCGCTCGCGCGGCGCGCCTCGGGCGCCTTCGCGGCTTCGCGTTCCGCGAAGAATGCGTGCACGAGGCCCGCGCGCTGCGGGCTGTCGATGCATTGCAGGAACAGGCTGCGTTCGAGCTTCATCCCGGCGTCGAACGGCTGCGTGAGCGCGGCCTCGACCGCGTCGACGATCTTTGCCGGCGAGAACAACCCGCGCGACTTCTTCGGCAGTTCGGCGCGCGCCGCGTCGATCGCGGCCTGCGCGGCCACGCGATCGGCAAGACCCTGCGCGTCGCGCGTGCGCCGCACCGGTGCGCCGAGCGACACGAGTTCCTGCGCGTAGGCGAGCCCTTCGGCAAGCGTGTCGTCGCTGTGCGCGACGCGATCGACGAGGCCGAGCGCGAGCGCTTCGTCGGCGCTCGCGTGGCGCCCCGTCAGCATCAGGTCGAGCGCGGCCGTCGCGCCGATCAGGCGCGGCGCGCGCTGCGTGCCGCCCGCGCCGGGCAGCAGGCCGAGCGTGACTTCGGGCAACCCGAGCTTCGCGCCGGGCACCGCGAGCCGGTAATGCGCGGCGAGCGCGACCTCGAGGCCGCCGCCGAGCGTCGCGCCGTGCAGCGCGACCACGACCGGCTTCGCGCTCGACTCGATCCGCTCGCACACGTCGGGCAGCGACGGCGGCACCGGCGGCTTGCCGAATTCGCGGATGTCGGCGCCCGCGATGAAGTTGCGGCCGGCGCCGACGATCAGCACCGTGCGGATCGCGTCGTCGGCCTGCGCGGCGTCGAGCGCGTCGGCGAGGCCGCGCCGCACATCGGCGGACAGCGCATTGACGGGCGGATGGTCGATCGTGACGACGAGCACCTTGTCGCGCCGTTCGCGCGTGACGGTGCCGGCCGGAGTTGCGGGGAAAGCGGGTGAGTTCATCGTGTCTCCTTGACGCGGCGGCGGGTGCGCCGGCGCCGGGTACGGACCTCGCGGCCACGCGCACGGCGCCGGGGCACCTGCCCCGGTCCCGCACGAAGCGGGCCAAGATCCGGCGATACGCCGGGCATGACTCGATTCTCGATTGATCGAGATTTATTGACAATTCCCGCACGCCTTTACAAGCTGTCAAGTCCGACTTGACACTGAATGCTTTCGGACCGTTTCAGATCGTGTTGGATCGTTAAACGGGACGGATCAGGAGACACCCGCATGGACCTGAACGCGCTGACGCTGCTCGTCGAGATCCTCGACGCGGGCAACCTGAGCAAGGCCGCGCAGCGACTCAAGATGAGCCGCGCGAACGTCAGCTACCGGCTGAACCAGCTCGAGCGCTCGATCGGCCAGCAGCTCGTGCGGCGCACGACGCGGCGCATCGAGCCGACCGAGATCGGGCTGAAGCTGTACGAGCACGGCCGGCGCATCCGCAACGAACTGCTCGCCGCGCAGGAATCGGTGACGACGCTCGGCCAGGACCTGCAGGGCCGCGTGCGGCTGTCGGTGCCGAGCGGCTATGGGCAGATGGTGATGTCCGAATGGCTGCTCGCGTTCAAGCGGCTGCATCCGGGCATCGTGCTCGACGTGGTGTTCGAGAATCGCGTGGAGGACCTGATGCGCGACGAAGTCGACATCGCGGTCCGCGTGATGTCGGAGCCGCCGCAGAATCTCGTCGCGCGCGACATGGGCACGGTGCGCTACATCGCGTGCGCGTCGCCCGCGTTCGCAGCCGCGCACGGGATGCCCGCGAGCCTCGACGCGCTGGCTGCCTCGCCGGTCGTCACCGCGACGGTGCTGGGGCGGCATCTGCGGATCGCCGCGTATCTCGGCGATGAGCGCCACGAGGTGCTGCTCGAGCCCACGCTGATTTCGGAGAACTTCCTGTTCCTGCGTCAGGCGATCCTCGCCGGGATCGGCGTCGGCATCGTGCCCGACTACGTGATGCAGGACGACATCCGGCGCGGCGCGGTCGTCACGTCGCTCGACGCATACCGTCTCAGCATCTTCGGCACGCACATGTACATGCTGTACATGCCGAACCGGCACCACACGCGCGCGACCTCGACGTTCATAGAGTTCATCCTCGAACAGGCCGGAAAGACCGGCCGGGGCGGGCCCGGCGGGATCCGTCAGGGTTTCCTGTCGGGTGACAATCCGCCGGCCGCGCGGCGACAATAGCCCGCCGCCCGTGCGGAGCGCGTGCCGCGCACACGCCGCCGCCTTCGAATTCACCGTTGCCGAGGGTTCCATGTTCGACCGGATTCGTCCGCATTCGCGTCCCCCGACGCTCGTCGCCGCGCTCGCGCTCGTCGCGCTCGTCACGTTCAACGCCGGCTGCACGTCGCCGTCCGCACCGTCGGGCGCCGTCGTCCCGGTTGCCGCCGCGTCGGGCGCCGCGGTGCCGCTGCCCGGCGTTCACGCGCCCGAACTGTCGTCCGGCTGGACCGACAAGCCGGGCTGGACCTCGCAGCACTTCATGATCGCGGCCGCGAACCCGCTCGCGACGCAGGCCGGCTACGACATGCTGAAGGCCGGCGGCACCGCGATCGACGCGGCGATCGCAACCCAGATGGTGCTCGCGCTCGTCGAACCGCAATCGTCGGGGCTCGGCGGCGGCGCGTTCATGCTGTACTTCGACGGCCGTGCGACGCAGGCGTACGACGGCCGCGAAACCGCGCCGGCCGCCGCGACCGATCGCCTGTTCTACGGCCCGACCGGCCAGCCGATGGGGTTCTACGAAGGTGTCGTCGGCGGGCGTTCGGTCGGCACGCCGGGCGTGCTGCGCATGCTCGACGCCGCGCACCGCGCGCACGGCAAGCTGCCGTGGCGCCGGCTGTTCCAGCCCGCGATCCGGCTCGCCGAGCACGGCTTCACCATCAGCCCGCGCCTGGCGATGCTGATCGCGAACGACAAGTACCTGATGAACGATCCGGCCGCGCGTGCGTACTTCTACAACAAGGACGGCACGCCGAAGGCGGCCGGCACGGTGCTGAAGAACCCCGCGCTCGCGACCGTGCTGCGCCAGGTCGCCGACCGCGGCGCGAATGCGTTCTACACCGGCGCGATCGCGCGCGACATCGTCGCGAAAGTGCGCAAGCATCCGACCAATCCGGGCCTGCTGTCGCTGCAGGATCTCGCGCGCTACAAGACGAAGGTGCGTGCGCCGCTGTGTACCGATTACCGGCGCTCGGTCGTCTGCGGGATGCCGCCGCCGTCGTCGGGCGGCCTCGCGATCGCGCAGATGCTCGGCATCCTCCAGGCGATGCCCGACTGGCAGCAGATCGGTGTGCAGAAGCCGGTCCGCACCGAGCTCGGCTACGAGCCGACGCCGTTCGCCGCGCACCTGTTCAGCGAGGCCGGCCGCCTCGCGTATGCGGACCGCGCGCGCTACGTCGCCGATCCCGATTTCGTGCCGCTGCCGGGCGGCAACTGGGCGAGCCTCACCGACAAGACCTATCTCGCGCAACGCGCGCGCCTGATCGGCGACAACAGCATGGGCATCGCGCAGGCCGGCACGCCGCAGGGCGCGACGCTCGCGATGGCCGACGACCACAGCCCCGAATTGCCGTCGACGTCCGACATCGCGATCGTCGATCGCTACGGCCAGGCGCTGTCGATGACGACCAGCATCGAAGACGCGTTCGGTTCGCGGCTGATGGTGCGCGGCTTCCTGCTGAACAACCAGCTCACCGATTTCTCGTTCGTGTCGAGCGAGAACGGCCGGCCGGTCGCGAACCGCGTGCAGCCCGGCAAGCGGCCGCGCTCGGCGATGTCGCCGGAACTGGTGTTCGACCAGAAGACGAAGCAGGTGACGATGATCGTCGGTTCAGCCGGCGGCCCCGCGATCATCAACCACGTCGCGAAGGCGCTGATCGGCGTGCTCGACTGGGGGATGACGATGCAGCAGGCGATCGCGCTGCCGAACTTCGGGTCGATGAACGGGCCGACGCAGCTCGAGCGCGGACGCGTATCGGATGCGCTCATCGACGGGCTGAAGGGCCGCGGGCATGACGTGCAGCTCGTCGAGATGAACTCGGGACTGCAGGGGATTCAGCGGTTGAACGTGCAGGGGCAGACGGTGTGGTTCGGTGGTGCGGACCCGCGGCGCGAAGGCGTGGCGATGGGGGATTGAGGTGACAGGCCGGGCTGGCCGAGACGGCGCGCATGCGCCGCCCCGCTTCTGCATCACCCACGCCCCTTCCACGGCACCACCCGCCGCTCGACCCAGCGCATCGCGAGATCGAACAGCCACGCGATCGCGCCGATGATCAGGATTCCCATCACGACGATATCGGTGCGCAGGAAGCTCGATGCATTGAGCACCATCTGCCCGAGCCCGGCCGTCGCGGCGACCATCTCGGCCGCGACGAGCGTCGTCCAGCCGAAGCCGATCGCAATCCGCAGCCCGGTGAGGATTTCCGGCAGCGCGGCCGGCAGCACGACGTGGCGCACGATCTGCGCGAAGCTGCCGCCGAGCGAATACGCGGCGTTGATCTGCTCGACCGTCGCCGCGCGCACGCCGGCGCGCGCCGCCATCGCGATCGGCGCGAAGCACGCGAGGAAGATCACGACCAGCTTCGCCGTTTCGTCGATGCCGAACCAGATCACCACGAGCGGCAGGTACGCGAGCGGCGGCAGCGGCCGGTAGAACTCCAGCAGCGGATCGAGCACCCCGCGCGCGATGCGGCTCACGCCCATCAGGATGCCGGCCGGCACGCCGATCGCGGTCGCGAGCGCGAACGCGCCGAACACGCGCGCGGCGCTCCACATCAGATGCTCGGACAACGGCAGGCCGCCCTGGATGCGGCCGTGCCACGCGTCGACGAACGCCGCCCACACCGCTTCCGGCGCGGGCAGGAACAGCGGCGGCAGCCACTGCAGATGCGTCGCGACCCACCACAGCACGACCAGCGCCGCGACCGTCGCCGCGCTCAAGGCGGCCGTCTTCCCCTGCCCCGGCAACCGGTAGCGATGCGACGCACGCACCGAACGCGTTGCATCGCGCCGCTGCGTGCCGCGCTCACCTTCTCCGAACCCCGCGGCCGTTCGATCGGCCGCCCACGAATCCTGCGTGCTCATGTCGTCCTGCCTGTGCAAAGTACTGATCCGGCCGCGCCCGACGGACGCGCCCTGCCGCGCGAACTCGTGCATCACGCAGTCTCCCCGACCGGCTCGTCGCGATGCAGATACGCGATCAGCCGCTCGCGCCACGCGATGAAATCCGGCGACGACTTCACCGCGCGCGCATCGCGCGATTCGACGTAGCGCCGCGCGAACGGCAGCTCGAACGTCTCCGCGATGCGCCCGGGGCCGGGCGTCATCACGACGAGACGCGTCGCGAGGAACAACGCCTCTTCGACGTCGTGCGTGATGAAGAACACCGTCTTGCCGGTGCGCGCCCACACGTCGAGCACGAGCGCCTGCATCGTGCCGCGCGTCATCGCGTCGAGCGCGCCCATCGGCTCGTCCATCAGCAGCACGCGCGGATCGCTCGCGAGCGCCCGCGCGATGCCGACGCGCTGCTGCATCCCGCCGGACAGTTCGTACACGCGCGCATGCGCATGGCGCTCGAGGCCGACGAGCGCGAGCATCTCGCGCGCCCGTGCGTCGCGTTCGGCCTTCGACACGCGCGCGAAGCGCAGCCCGAGCGCGACGTTCTCGAGCACGTCGAGCCACGGCAGCAGCGCATATTTCTGGAACACGACGCCGCGATCGGCGCCGGGGCCCGTGACCGGCACGCCGTCGACGCGCACGTCGCCCGTCGTCGGCGCGACGAAGCCGGCCATGCAGTTCAGCAGCGTCGTCTTCCCGCACCCGGACGCGCCGAGCGCGACGACGAATTCACCGGCATCGATGCGCAGGTCGACGCGCGCGAGCGCCTGCGTCGTCGGCCGACCGCGCTCGCCCGGGTAATCGACCGATACCTGACGGACTTCCAGCGTGCTCATGATCGTGGGCTCCGCGATGCGTTTCCTGAGTGGTCCGGGTGGCCGCGCTCAGTGCGCGGCCTTCTGCACGAACTGCGGATCGACGCCGACCGAGTAGTCGGCGAGCACCGTCTGGATCGTGCCTTGCGATTTCAGGAACGCGGCGGTGGCCGCGAGCGACTTCGCGGCGCCCGACTGCGCGCCGCCGCCGAGCCACGTCGGCGATGCCTGCTCGGCCGGCGTCGGGAATGCGTAGAGCGCGAGGCTCGCCGGCACGTCCTGCGCGTTCGCGCCCGATACCTTCGCGACCGCCGCGACCTGCGGCGAGCCGACCTTCCACGCCGCCGCGTGCGCACGGTAATCGGCGTCGGCGGAGGCGAGCACCTTCACGAAGCCCGCGACGAACGCCGGGTTCTCGCGTGCGAACTTGCGGCTCACGACGAAGCCGTCGAAGGTCGCCTTGCCGCTTTCCTTCGCGACCTGGCCCGACGTTGTCAGCACCGTGCCCGACTGCTTGACCTTCGCGAGCACCGGATCCCAGATGTAGGTCGCGTCGATGTCGCCGCGCGCCCAGGCCGCCGCGACTTCAGGCGGACGCAGGTTGACGATCTTCACGTCGTTCGGATTGACGCCCGCGGCCTGCAGCGCGACGAGCGTATGGAAATGCGACGTCGACACGAACGGCACGCCGATCTTCCTGCCCTTCAGCGCGGCGATGCTGGTCACGCCCGAGCCGTTGCGCGCGACGAGCGCCTCGGCGTCGTTGATGTTGTCGAGCACCCAGAACAGCGAGATGTCGAGCCCCTGCGACAGGCCGGCCGCAATCGGGCTGGAGCCGGCTTCGCCGAGCTGCACGGAGCCCGATGCGAGCGCGCGAATCACGTCGGCACCGCTGTCGAGCTTGCGGAACGTGACCTTGTAGCCGGTCGCCTTTTCGACTTCACCGCTCGCCTGCGCGTAGCGCCACGGCACGACCATGTCCTGGTACGCGATCACGACTTCGCGCGATTCGGCGTGCGCCGCGCCGAACGCGGCAAAGGCGGTCAGCGCGACGACGGCGCGGCGGATGAAGTTGAAACGGGACATGCGGCTCTCCTTCGAATGCGGGCATTGCTGCGGGAGAGCCGACTTTACGAGCTTTATGCGCGACGGGAGCGAACTTATCCTGCGAAGCTATCGACGCCGTTTCAGCTTTGCTTTTCGCGCTCGATTGGATCGCGCGTCCGGTCGGATGGCGATTGCCATGCGGATACGCACGCACTCGCTGCGCCAACGAAAAAGCCCGCATCGCTGCGGGCTTTTTTCGACTGCGGGACTTCGGCAGATGAAGGCGAATGCGGTGCTCAGACCACCCCGGCCCCATGCGCCTGCAGATCGGCGTGATAGCTCGACCGCACCATCGCGCCGACGGCCGCGTGCGTGAAGCCCATCTTGTACGCCTCTTCCTCGTACATCTTGAACGTGTCCGGATGCACGTACGCACGCACCGGCAGGTGGTGCTCCGACGGCTGCAGGTACTGGCCGATCGTCAGCATGTCGACGTCGTGCGCGCGCAGGTCGCGCATCACCTGCAGGATTTCCTCTTCGGTCTCGCCGAGGCCGACCATCAGGCCCGACTTCGTCGCGACGTCCGGATGCAGCGCCTTGAAGTCCTTCAGGAGCTTCAGCGAGTGCGCGTAGTCCGAACCCGGGCGCGCTTCCTTGTACAGGCGCGGCACCGTTTCGAGGTTGTGGTTCATCACGTCGGGCGGCGCCGCGTTCAGGATCGAGATCGCGCGGTCGAGGCGGCCGCGGAAGTCCGGCGTCAGGATTTCGATACGCGTTTCCGGCGACTGCTCGCGCACTTCGCGGATGCACTCGACGAAGTGAGCCGCGCCACCGTCGCGCAGGTCGTCGCGGTCGACGCTCGTGATCACCACGTACTTGAGCTTCAGCGCCGCGATCGTGCGCGCGAGGTTCTTCGGTTCGTCGGCGTCGAGCGGATCGGGACGGCCGTGGCCGACGTCGCAGAACGGGCAGCGGCGCGTGCACTTGTCGCCCATGATCATGAACGTCGCGGTGCCCTTGCCGAAGCATTCGCCGATGTTCGGGCAGCTCGCTTCCTCGCACACGGTGTGCAGGTTGTGCTCGCGCAGGATCGTCTTGATCTCGTTGAAGCGCGAGCTACCGGTGGCCGCCTTCACGCGGATCCACTCCGGCTTCTTCAGCTTCTCGATCGGAATGACCTTGATCGGGATGCGCGCCGTCTTCGCCTGCGCCTTCTGCTTGGCGGTCGGGTCGTAGGCCGGGGTCGCGGCCGAATCGGCCGGTGCGGGGGAAGCGGTAACGTCAGTCATTCGAATGTTCCAGTGCCTGCGGCTTGTCGGCGGCCGCGGATACGCCATCGAGGTTGGCAATCAGACGACCCACCAGCGTGTGGGCGACGTCGTTCCAGTCGGCGGCAACCTCGAGGCTCGCCATGTCGACGGTTTCCAGTCCGGCATAGCCGCACGGGTTGATCGCAAGAAACGGGCGCAGATCCATTTTCACGTTCAGGCTCAGCCCGTGATAACTGCAGCCGTTGCGGATCTTCAGGCCGAGGGCCGCGATTTTCGCGCCTTCGTGCACGCCGGATGCCACGTAGATTCCCGGCGCGCCCGCCTTGCGGACCGAAGCGAGATTATACGCCGCGAGGGTTTCGATCACGGCCTCCTCGATTTTCGTCACGAGCGTGCGCACCATCAGCTTGCGCCGGCGCAGGTCCAGCAGCAGGTAGACGACGATCTGGCCGGGGCCGTGGTAGGTGATTTGTCCGCCGCGGTCGACCTTCACGAGCGGCACGCCGCTGTCGGCCACCAGCAGGTGGGCCGGGTCGCCGGCCTGGCCGAGCGTGTAGACGGGCGGATGCTCGACGACCCAGATTTCGTCGCCGGTGTCGGCCGTGCGCGTGTCGGTGAACGCGCGCATCGCATCGAAGCTCGTCTCGTAGGCCTCGCTGCCCCGCCAGCGCACGGTGACCGGCGACACGGGCTGCACCGGGGACCCGGCGGGCGATTCGGAAACGGCAACAGGCGTGGACACGATGGAAACCGGCGAGACGGACATGGGCGGTAGTTTACCGAAAACCCATGCGTCTCGCCGGCCTTGGAAGGGGACTGATCGCGAGTATCCGTCGGACGAAAGGTCCGTCAGACGGTGCGCCAGCCGCCGTGAAGCAGCACGTTCACGCGATTGCGCAGCCGCCCGAGCACGCCGCGCGCGACTTCCGCGGGCGGCCGCGACACCGAAAACGCCACGTGTGCGCTGTGCGGGCTGTCCGCGCTGAGCCACAGCCGCTCGCCGCGGCGCAGCTTGAGCGTCTCGCCGTCGACCAGGAAGTAGTCTTCGACGTCGTTGCTGCGCGTCGCCCAGACAGGGCCGCAGTGAACCGTCAGGCGCGTGCTGCGTTGTACCCGCATCGGTACGGTTTCGCCTGCAGGGATTTCGAACGTGATGCTTGAGGAAATTTCTTGCATGATCGACTCCGCCAAGAAGTGCTTCGATGGCTACAATCGTAGTCACTTAAAGGCGCCCGACCAAACGACCAATTTTCACGTCGATGTGAGGAAAATTAGCAAATGGACCTCCGCCAGCTCCCTGCACTGAATGCGATTCGCGCGTTCGAAGCCGCCGCCCGTCACGAGAATTTCTCGCGCGCCGCCGACGAACTGTTCGTCACGCACGGCGCGGTCAGCCACCAGGTACGTGCGCTCGAAGAGGAACTGGGCGTTCAGCTGTTCACGCGCAACGGCAAGCGGCTGTGCCTGACGGGCGCCGGCATGCGCTACGCGCAGCAGGTGCGCACCGCGCTGATGATGCTCTCCGACGCGACGCGCGAAGTGCGCGCGAGCGATCGCGACCGGCGGCTGGTGGTGTCGATGCTGTCGTCGTTCGCCGCGCGCTTCGTCACGCCGCGCATCGGCACGTTCATCGAGCGGCATCCGGAAATCGACGTCGAACTGCAGTCGACCAACACGCTGACCGATTTCGCGCGCGACGACGTCGACCTCGCGATCCGCTTCGGCTTCGGCAGCTATCCGGGGCTGCATGTCGAGCCGCTGTTCGAAGAGGTGTTCTTTCCGGCGTGCGCGCCAACGCTGAACGGCGGCAAGCTGCCGCAGACGCCCGCCGATCTCGTGCACTACAACCTGCTGCGCTCGGACGACGAGCTGTGGCGGCCGTGGTTCGACGCGGCGGGGCTCGACACGCTGACCGAGCCGAAACGCGGGATTCTGTACCAGGATTCGTCGAACCTGTTGCTGGCCGCGATCGACGGCCAGGGCATCGCGCTGATACGCCGCTCGCTCGCGGTGCACGACCTGCTCGACGGGCGCCTCGTGCGCCTGTTCGACATCGACGGGCCGAGCCCGTGGCACTATTTCTTCGTGTGTCCGCCGCCGCTGCTGAACACACCGCGCGTGCAGGCGTTCAGGACGTGGATTCTCGAGGAAGTCGCCAAGTTCAAGCTGCTGTGCGACGAGCTGGACGCGCGGCGCGCGGCGGGGAAGACCCCCGCCGAGTGCGCGCAGGAAGGAGGATGGAAGGGCGTTACAGCACGACCTTGACCATCGGATGGCCGGTCAGTGCACGGTAGATGTCGTCGAGCTGTTCCTGGCTCGTCGCGCGCACGGTGATCGTGAGGCCGGTGTAGTTACCGCCGCTCGACGCGCGCTCTTCGATCTTCTCGACGTCGATCTCGTTGTCGTGGACGGATACGACCTTGAAGATCGTGTCCTTGAACTCCGGGTGCGCCTTGCCCATGATCTTGATCGGGAAATCGCACGGAAACTCCAGCAGCGACTCCTTCCGCGCATCGATCGCGCCGGTGACCTCGACGGTTTTGGTCGGTTCGCTCATCACTTTCTCCGGGTTAGGTCAAACTGTTCAAACTCGCGCGCCTTCGCACGCTGGTACGCGTCGTACAACGCCGCGAACACGGGGCCCGGCTTGCCGCCCTGCACGGGCAGGTCGTCGAGCGACGTGACGGGCAAAATTTCCTTCGTGGCCGACGTGATCAGGATTTCGTCGGCCGAGCGCAGCTCGACCTCGCTGATCTCGCGCGAAACGAACGGAATCCCGCACTCGTCCGCCAACTGCTCGACCAGCGCGTAGCGGATCCCTTCGAGGATCTTGTTGCTGCGCGGCGGCGCCATCAGTTCGCCGTTCTTCACGATCCACACGTTCGACGACGAGCCTTCGGTCAGGTTGTCGTCGCGCAGCTGGATCGTCTCGAACGCATCGCGTTCGGCCGCATGCTGCGCCATCAGCACGTTGCCGAGCAGCGAGATCGACTTGATGTCGCAATGCAGCCAGCGGCGGTCCTCGGCCGTCACGCAACGCACGCCCTGCGCGCGCTCTTCGTCCGGCGGCAGGCGCAGCGGACTCGTCATCGCGAACACCGTCGGCACCGCATTCGGCGGGAACGCGTGGCCACGCTTCGCGACACCGCGCGTCACCTGCAGGTAGACGAGCGCGTTGCTGTCGACGAGGCCTTCCGCGTTCGCGGCGAGCACGCGCTCGATCAGCGCGCGCCAGCCGGCCGCGTCGTGCGGGCTGTCGATGCCGATCTTCTTCAGGCTGCGCGCGAGCCGCTCCAGATGCTGCTCGATCCGGAACGGCACGTGCGCGCCGGCATGCGCATAGACGGGCACGACTTCATACACGCCATCGCCGAAGATGAACCCGCGGTCGAGCACCGGGACACGGGCTTGCGACAGCGGCACCAGTTCCTCCTGCGACGACACGCTGAGGTAGACGATCGGTTCGAATTCGGCTTGGCTCATAGCAATACCAGATGGGGATGAAGTCGTAAAAACAAAGGCCCGTCGTGCTTACTTCTTCTTGCTGAACATCAGCAGGATCGAGTCCCAGATACGTCCGAAGATACCCGCTTCCGGCACGGCCTGCAGCGCGACGACCGGGAACTCCGACAGCGTCTTGCCGTCGGCGACGATCTTCACGGTGCCGACCTGCTGGCCTTCCGCGAGCGGCGCGATCAGCGGTGCGTTCACGTCGACTTCCGTCTTGACCTTGTCGCCGAGGCCGCGCGGCACCGTCGCCCACTGGTCGCTCTTCACGCCGACCTGCACGGTGTTTTCCTTGCCCTTGTAGATGCGCGGCGTCGACATCGCCTGGCCGCCCTTGAACAGGCGCACGGCGTCGAACGCGCTATAGCCGTAGTTCAGCATCTTCATGCTGTCCTGCGTGCGCTCGCCTTCCTTCTGCTCGCCCATCATCACCGACACGAGACGGCGCTGGCCGTCGACACCCGGGATCGCGCGCTTCGCCGATGCGATCAGGCAGTAACCGGCTGCCTGCGTGTGGCCCGTCTTCAGGCCGTCGACCGTCGGATCCAGCCACAGCAGCCGGTTGCGGTTGCCCTGGCGGATGTTGTTGTACTTGAATTCCTTCTCCGAGAAGATGCTGTAGTACTGCGGGAAATCGCGGATCAGGTGGGCGGACAGCTTCGCGAGGTCGCCGGCCGTCGTGTAGTGGTTCGGGTCGGGCATGCCGTTCACGTCGGCGAAGTGCGTGCCCTTCATGCCGAGGCGCGCGGCCTCGTCGTTCATCATCGTGACGAACTGCCCTTCGCTGCCGCCGACCAGTTCGGCCAGCGCGATCGCCGCGTCGTTACCCGACTGGATGATCATCCCGTACACGAGGTCGTGCACCGACACCGGCTTGTTCGCCTCGATGAACATGCGCGACTCGTCGCGGCCGACGCGGCGCACCGCATCGCTCGGCGTGACGATCTGCTCCATCGAGATCTTCTTCTTGTCGAGCGCCTCGAACACCAGGTAGGCCGTCATCAGCTTCGTCAGCGATGCGGGTTCGACGCGTTCATCGGCATTGCCCGACGCGAGCACCGTGTTGCTCGTCGCATCGACAAGCACCCACGAGTGCGCGTTCACGCCTGGCGGCGGCACCGCCCCCGGCATGAAGGTCGCGGGCGCGCCGGTGAACTGCTCGGCGGCGGGCGCCGCATGCGCGGCCCGGGCCTTGGCGGCCGGCTTCGCCTCGGCGACGACGATCGTCGACGCGAGCGCGACAGGCAGCATCACGCCCAGCGCGACGTTGCGCGCGGCGGTGCCGAAGGCGATGGAAGAAGCGAGGGACTTGAGGCCTTGGGGTGACAGACGCATGATCGATTCAGGCTGATGGCAGAAAGTGCGGCGCGAAACGCGCAGGGTTGAACGGCAAGGCGGCGGGCGTTTCGGCCAGTCGCCCGACTTCGTCGGGCGACGCGAAACGCGCCGGTTGGACTCGTGCGGACGCGTTCGGTTCGCGGCCGTCGCGAGCGGGCGGACAGGCGGCGAAACGAGCGCCGCATGGGCCCAGCCGGGCCGCGGGCGACGCGAAATGCGGCCATTATACGTGGCCGCGAACAGCACTTTCGCGAACCGTGCGCCGGGTGGCCGCGCATCGGCTTCCAGAGGATAGCGGCTTCATGGCCGGCGATGGCGATCGAAGCCGTGCGAAAGGCATGCGCAGGCAGTGTGCAAGTCGGGTTGCGCCGCGTGGCGGCGCGCCGGTGCGACCGGCTGCCGTGCGGCGTGCATCCGTCGGGCAACGCGCCGCGCGACGAGCAGGCGGCGGCACCGGTGCCGCACGCCCGGATCCGCGGCTCAGCGGTTCAGTCGTTCAACGCCACGCGTCGACGATGATGCGCTTCAGCACGTGCAGCTTGCGATGGAAGAAATGCTCGGCACCGGGGATCACGACGACCGGCAGTTCCTGCGGCCGCGCCCAGTCGTACACCGACGCGATCGGCACCGTGTCGTCGGTTTCGCCGTGGATCACGAGCGTGTTCTCGGGCACGTCGGCGACTTGCCAGCGGCTCGCGGCCGTACCGACGAACACCATCCGCTCGATCGTCTCGCCCGCGTCGCGCAACCGCTTCGCGACGTGCGACAGCACGAAGGTGCCGAACGAGAAGCCGGCGAGCACGAGCGGCAGGTCCGCATAAGCCGGCTGCGCGCGCATGTGCGCGAGCACCGCGAGCAGGTCGTCCGCTTCGCCGATGCCGTTGTCGTGCACGCCTTCGGTCGCGCCGACGCCGCGGAAGTTCGACCGGTACACCACGTAATTGAGCTGGACCAGCGTGCGCGCGAGGGTTTGCGCGACCTTGTTGTCCATCGTGCCACCGAACAGCGGATGCGGATGCGCGACGAGCGCGATGCCGCGCGGCGCGGCGCTGCCTTCGCGCACGGCGTCCGGCACGTCGAGCGCGAGTTCGATCTGCCCGACCGGGCCGGCAATCAGCGACTTCTGCGTATGAACGTTCATTCGGCCGGCCCGCTCAGATCTTCAGGCGGTCGACGACCTTGCCGTCGCTCAGGTGCGATTCGACGATCTCGTCGATGTCGGCCTGGTCGACGTACGTGTACCACGTACCTTCCGGATACACGACCATCACGGGCCCTTCCTCGCAGCGGTCGAGGCAGCCGGCCTTGTTGATGCGGACCTTGCCGGGCCCCGCGAGGCCGAGTTCCTTCACGCGCTTTTTCGCGTATTCCTGCATGGTCTGCGCATCGCATTGCGCGCAGCTCGGACGCTCGGCGCCCGGATCGCGCTGGTTCAGGCAGAAGAAGACGTGGTGCTGGTAGTAGGAGGAATCCATGATGGTGACGTGCGGCCCGGCGCGGTGCCGGGCGAAAGGAGGGGCGATTGCCGCGGTGCCGTGCAATCGGGGATGCGGACGATTATAACGAGCGCCGCGCGCCGCTGCCCGCGATCGAGCCGCGGCCGCGCCGCCGGGATCGCCGCGTCAGCGCCGCACCGCAGCAGGCAGCCACGCGCGCTCGACACGCAGGCCGAGCCAGATCAGCGCCGCATAGGGCCACATCCACGCGAGCCAGCGCGCGATGCTGTTGAAGTGCACGTAGCGGCCCTGCCGCCAGCCCGACAGCGTGAAGTCGAAGAACGGATTGACCGGCAGCAGGTTGACGAACGCCACGCCGGCCAGCAGCGCGAGCGCCGCGAGCATGGCGCGCCACGTGGCCGGCACGCGCAATGCGATCAGCGCCGCCGCGAAGCCGAGCTCGATGCCGAGCCGCGCGCCGGGCGTCGCCCACACGACGACGAGGCCGGTGGTCGACTGCATGAACGTCGCGGCCGCCTTCAGCACCAGCGTCGCGACGACGAACACGATCAGCAGCCGCACGCGCGGCGCGGCGGCGCGCATCGCGAGCGACGCGATCGCCAGCGCGGCGAACAGCATCAACCCGCCGAGCGCGGCTTCCCATGCGGAATCGGACAGCCAGCCATCGACACGCTCGGGCCACTGGCTCACCTGCCACGCGGCCGGCAGCCACGCGAGCAGCGCGTCCTGCATCGACCCGTCGGCGCGCTCCCACAGCGCGGCCGGCCAATCGCCGATGCCGAACAGGAACGGTGACGGAAAGAGGATCGCGAACGGCCACAGCCCCGCGAGCAGCAGCGGCGTCGAGCCGTCGGTT
Organism: Burkholderia sp. JKS000303; assembly: GCF_002563755.1. Taxonomy (NCBI): domain Bacteria; kingdom Pseudomonadati; phylum Pseudomonadota; class Betaproteobacteria; order Burkholderiales; family Burkholderiaceae; genus Burkholderia; species Burkholderia sp. JKS000303. Next base: position 1,899,843 of record NZ_PDBZ01000001.1, on the reverse strand, counting down.
TCGAACCACGCGAACCGCAGCCGGCGCAGTGCGCCGCGATCGAGCAGCGCACCGGTGGCAGGCGCCGCGAGTGCCGCGCCGAGCAACGCGCCGAGCGCGTTGGCCGCGAGATCGAGATTCGACGCGACGCGCGTCGGCAGGTAGGTCTGCAGCGCTTCCATCGACCCCGACAGCAGCACCCCAAGCACGCTGACGATCAGCGTCGCGGCCACGCCGCGCCAGCGCGGGTGCAGCGCCAGCACGCCGAGTGCGCCGAACGGCATGTAGCCGAGCACGTTGGTGACCACGTCGAACGCGGTCACATAGCGCTGCATCGGTGCGAACAGGTAGTCGAACGGCCCGATGCCGAGCGACACCCAGCCTTCGAACGGATACAGCGACGCATAGACGATGAGCGCCGCATAGGCGGCAAACGCCTGGCGCGCCAGCGACGACGCGCGATGCGTGTCCGGCGTGTCCGGCACGTTCATCGCGACCGCGCGTCGCGCGTCACGGCGTGCCCGCGTACGCCTGCACGCCGACCCACGCGGCGATCTGCGACACGAGTTCGTCGCTCGCGGCCGCGAGCGCCCGCGCGCCGCCGGCCGCATCGGGCGTGCTCGACGGCGCGCGCGCGACGAACGTGCGCTGGCCGAGTACCTTGCCGTCCTGCATCAGCGTCGCGCGCGCGGTGACCGCGCCGTGACTCTGCGACTGCCCGTCGAACACCTGTTCGAACTCGTTCAGGTCGACCTTCAGCGTCGGCGCGCGTACGCCGTCGGAGCCTTCGAGCACCGCGCCGCGCGACGACAGTGCGCTGCGCAGTCGCTGTGTGAGCAACTGCGCGGGCGGCGCGGTCCAGCGGCTGTCGCGGTAGACGGCCATGCGCTGCGCATCCGCATACGCGAGGCGGTAGACGAACTTGTTCGAGTCGAGCCCGTCGGGCGCGGCGACGTCGAGCACCTTCAGCGCGGGGCCGGTACCGGCCGTCACGACCGGCGAGGTCGGGCCGAGGTCGTAGCGAACGTTCGACAGCGCGGCACTGTTGCCGGCACAGCCGGCGACGAGCGCGAGCGTCAGCACGGCTGCGGCCGGCCGCAGCGCGCGATCAAGAATTCGTGGCATGGCGTGATCCTGCATGATGTTTCCGGTTTCGATGGGCGTTACTGCCCGGCCGTTGCGCCCGGCCAGACGAAGCCCGATTCGCCCGGCCCGGGCGCGGAGCCGGGCGAACCGAACAACAGACTGCTCGGGTTGCGGCCAAGTTCACCGGCGACGTCCTTCAATTGCCGCGACGCGTCGCCGACACTGCCCGCCAGCGCGTTGAAGCGCGGCAGCGTGTCGTACTGCACGCGCGCGTTCAGATCGTTCAGCGTGATGCCGACCTGCTCCGCAGCCGTGCCGGCCTTGTTCAGGTTCGACACGAGCGGCCCGTTCGGCTGCAGCAGCGTGTTGGCCGATGCCATCGTGCGATTCACTTCGTGCATCGTCTCCGGCAGCGCGGCCACCGCCGGCGCAAGCTGCTTCGACAGCGTCGCCGCGCCGTCCGCCGCGTGCTGCAGGCTTTCGGCCGTCGCGCGCAACTGTTCGCGCATCTCCGGCGACATCATCGCGTTCGCGCTTTTCGCGGCCTGCTCGAGCTGGCGCAACAGCACGTCGCCGCGCTCCTGGATCTGGTCGAACAGGCTCGGCCGCATCGGGATCTGCGCGATCGCCTTCGACGACGACGGCAGCGGTGCCAGGTCGCGGCCCGTATCCTCGAGCTGCACGAACGCGATGCCCGTCACGCCTTGGAAGCCGAGGCTGCCGTAGGTCGACTGCGTGATCGGCGCATCGTGGTCGACCATGATCCGGATCCGGATCTGCCCCGGATGGGTGCGATCGAAGCCGATCGACTGCACCTTGCCGACGTCGAGGCCGCGAAAGCGCACCGCCGCATCGGGGAACAAGCCCGTCACGTTGGTGCGCGCGAGCAGGTCGTACGGCACGCGCACGGTGCGATCGACGTTGAACCAGAACACGGTGCCCGCGATCGCCAGCGTCAGCGCGATCGTGAACAGGCCGGCCCAGAACGCATGTGATTTGTTTTCCATCAGAGGGTTCCTTGTCCTTGCCTGTTACAGCTCGACGCTGGACAGCGCCGGTTCGAGGGCCGCCTTCGGCAGCTTCGCGCGCCGCTCGGGCGGCAGCGCCTGCAGCGCGCGGCGCCCGCGCAGCCCCAGGAAATATTCGTGGATGAACGGATGGTCGACGTTCGCGACCTCCTCGACGGGTGCCGCGACCAGCACCTTGCGGTCGGCCAGCACCGCGACGCGCGTCGACAGCGCGACCATCGTGTCGAGATCGTGCGTCACCATCACGACCGTCAGCCCGAGCGTGCGGTGCAGCGTCGCGATCAGCTCGACGAATTCGTCGGAGGCCTGCGGATCGAGCCCTGCGGTCGGCTCGTCGAGAAACAGCAGCTCGGGTTCGAGCGCGATCGCGCGCGCGATGCCGACCCGCTTGATCATCCCGCCCGACAGCGCGGCCGGCATCTTCGACGCGTGCTTGCACGGCAGCCCGACCATCTCGAGCTTCAGCATCACGATGTCGTGCAGCAAATCGGGCGGCACGCGGCCGAGCTCGCGCAACGGCTGCGCGACGTTGTCGAACACCGTCATCGACGAGAACAGCGCGCCCTGCTGGAACAGCATCCCGGAGCGCGTGCGCATCATCCGCGCGCTCGCGTCGTCGATCGTCGACGTGTCTTCGCCGAACACCTTGATCGTGCCCGACGTGGGTCGCTCGAGGCCGAGGATCTGCCGCACCAGCGTCGTCTTGCCCGAGCCCGAACCGCCGACGACCGACACGATCTCGCCGCGCCGCACGTCGAAATCGAGCTTCTGGTGAATGACGTTGCGCCCGTAGCGCTTGGTCAGGTTGTGCACCTCGATCACGAGGTCGTCGCCGTGCACCGCGGCGGCCGGCGGCGTGCCGACCGATCCCGCGCCGACGGCTGCGGCATGGGCAACCGCGGCACCACCCGGTGCGGCACCGGCCGCCGCGGCATCGGCCGCCGTTTCTTTCGACGCGTTCATCCGAGCCCCACGTTCTGGAACAGGATCGCGAACACCGCGTCGGCAAGGATCACGACCGTGATCGACGTGACGACCGACGTCGTCGTCCCCTGGCCGAGGCTCTGCGAGTTCGCCTTGATCCGGAAACCGAAATGGCACGCGACCAGCGCGATCAGCATGCCGAACACGACGCCCTTGCCGACGCCGATGTACAGGTTCGCGATCGGCACGACGCCCGGCAGCGAGCGCACGAAGTAATTGACGTCGATGCCGAGCACCATCTTCGCGGCGAGCGCGCCGCCCGTCAGCGCGATGATGTTGGTCCACATCACGAGCAGCGGCATCGCGACGCCCAGCGCGAGCACGCGCGGCAGGATCAGCCGCAGCCCGTGCGGGATGCCCATCACGCGCATCGCGTCGAGCTCCTCGGTCACGCGCATCACGCCGATCTGCGCGGTGATCGCCGACCCCGAGCGGCCCGCGACGAGGATCGCCGACAGCACCGGCCCAAGCTCGCGGATCACCGACAGCCCGAGGATGTTCACGATGTAGCGGTTCGCGCCGAACATCTGCAGCTGCTGCGCGGACAGGTAGCTGAGCACGATGCCGATCAGGAACGCGACCAGCGCGGTGATCGGCAGCGCCTGCGCGCCGGCGCTGTAGATGTTCGCCGACGTTTCCTTCCACGGCATCGTCTGCGGGCGGCGCAGCACCGACAGCGCGTCGAGGATCACGAGGCCGAACATCGCGATGCCGCCCTGCAGGTGTTCGCCGAACGAGAAGATCGTCTGGCCGAGGCGGGTGACGGGATCGACGCGCACGATGCGCTCGGGCGCCTCGCGCTGGCTGTCGAGGCGCTCGATGCGCTCGAAGATCGTGCGCTGCGTCGCGCTCAGCGCGACACCCGCCGGCAGCTTGCGGCCCCATACGCGCCACAGCGCCTGGCCGCCGACGTGGTCGAGCCGTTCGATACCGGACAGATCCCATTCGCTCACGCGCCCGGGCGCGATGCCCGCGACGCGGCGCGCGACCGCGCCGCGATTGCGCGCGAGCGCGAGCGCAGTCCATTGGCCGTACAGGCGCACCGTCTGGCCCTGACCGCCGGCATCGACCGACAGGCCGGGAGGAGTCTCGAAGTCCAAAGGCGGGTTGTTTGCAAAAGGATGACAGCGGTCATTGTAGCGAACCGCCCGGCGCCGCGACGTGAGGATTTCCGCCGGGGCGCACAGCCGGGTGTGGCGGGCCGCGAACCGCCGCATCGCCCGCCAGTCGCCCACCTTTCATTCTTCCGTCACGTTTCCTTTCGATACTCTCACGCGCCGCACCTCAGGCCGTCGGCGCCCGCGCCGCCATCTCGCTGCGTGCCTCGCGATTCGTCGCGACTCATAGAACAGAACACCGAACAGGACAATCGATGCGTCTCCCCCCGCTTTCCCGCCGCCGCGTGACCGGCGCCGCCGCGCTCGCCAGCCTTGCCTTCGCCCTCGCCGGTTGCGGCGGCGACGACGTCACCTCGCCGTCGTCGTCGACGCCCCAGCCGCAGGCCCAGGCGCCCGCCGGCACGACCGCCACGCTCGCGCTGCTCGAAACGACCGACCTGCACACCAACGTGCTGTCGTACGACTATTTCAAGCTCGCCGCGGACAACTCGCTCGGTTTCGAACGCGTGTCGACGCTGATCGCGCAGGCGCGCGCGCAGTACCCGAACACGCTGCTGCTCGACAACGGCGACACGATCCAGGGCACCGCGCTGTCGGACTACCAGGCGCTCGTGAAACCGGTCGGCTGCGACCAGACGCTCGCGATCTACAAGGTGATGAACGCCGCGAAGTTCGACGGCGGCGGGATCGGCAACCACGAGTTCAACTACGGGCTGCCGTACCTGTCGCAGGTGACCGGCAACACATTCGACGTCGACGGGCTGCCGGCCCCCGCGCAGCAGAAGAAGTGCGCGGGCCCGAACTTCCCGCAGGTGCTCTCGAACGTGATCAGCGCGAAGACCAACGCGCCGCTGTTCACGCCGTACACGATCCTGACCCGCACGGTGACGGCCGTCGCGCCGGACGGCACGACGGTCAGCGCGCCGGTGAAGGTCGGCATCATCGGCTTCACGCCGCCGGCGATCATGAGCTGGGACAAGCGCTGGCTCGACGGCAAGGTCTACACGACGGGCCTGAAGGAAGCGGCCGAGAAGTACATTCCGGAGATGCGCGCGAAGGGCGCCGATCTCGTCGTCGCGATCTCGCACGGCGGCCTCGACGACGCCGCGTATTCGCCGACGATGGAAAACGGCAGCTGGTGGCTGTCGAAGGTGCCCGGCATCGACGCGATGCTGATCGGCCACTCGCACCAGGTGTTCCCGGACGCGAGCAGCACCGTCGCGCAGTTCAACCTGCCGGGTGTCGACAAGGTGAAGGGCACCGTCAACGGCGTGCCGACCGTGATGGCGAACTACTGGGGCAAGCATCTCGGCGTGATCAAGCTCGGCCTGAAGTTCGACGGCAAGGCCTGGAGCGTCGACAAGTCGCTCACGACCGTCGAGGCGCGGCCGATCCAGAACGCCGACAAGAGCTACGTCGCAGCCGACCCGTCGGTGTCCGCCGCGATCGCCGCCGAACACCAGGCGACCATCGACTACGTGAAGACGCCGATCGGCTCGACCGACTACCGGATGAATTCGTACTTCGCGGACGTCGGCGATCCCGGCGCGATCCAGATCGTCAACGAGGCGCAGGCCGACTACGTGCGGACCTACGTGCAGGCGAACCTGCCGCAATACGCGTCGCTGCCGGTGCTGTCGGTCAGCGCCCCGTTCAAGAGCGGCTTCGGCGGCGGCAGCGACTACACCGACGTCGCGCCGGGCGCGCTCGCGATCAACAACGCGGCCGACCTGTACCTGTATCCGAACACCGTGTACGCGGTGAAGGTGAGCGGCGCCGACGTGAAGAACTGGCTCGAGACGGCCGCGAAGCGCTTCAACACGATCGACCCGACCAAGGCGACCGTGCAGCCGCTCGTCAGCAGCTTCCCCGGCTACAACTTCGACATGTTCACGTCCGCCGATCTCGCGTACGAGATCGACGTCACGCAGCCCGTCGGCAGCCGGATCAGGAACCTGACGTACAAGGGCGCGCCGATCGACGCGAACGCGCAGTTCATCGTCGCGACCAACAACTACCGCGCGAGCGGCGGCGGCAACTTCCCGGGTCTCGACGGCAGCAAGACGATCTTCGCGTCGCCCGACGCGAACCGCGACGTGCTGATCGCGTTCGTGAAGCAACGCGGCAAGATCACGCGCACGGCCGACGGCGCGCAGCGCAGCTGGCGCTTCACGAAGCTCGCGAGCTCGGTCGCGCACGTGCAGTTCACGTCGGCGCCGAACCGGCTTGGCGACGCCACGGCAGCCGGCCTGACCGGCATCACGCAGGTCGCGGCCGACGACGGCTCCGGCAAGAACCTCGCCGTCTACGAGCTCGACCTGACGCGATGACCATGAGACCCGTGATGCAACCGATCCGGACGATGCGGCCGGCCGAAGCCGGCTTCGCGGCTGCCGCGCGGCGCCTGCTGCGCGCGAAACTCCCGCCGGCCGCGCTGCTCGCGGCAACCGCCGTGACCGTCGCGGTCGCTGCCGTGGCGACCGGCTGGCGCGCGACCGGCCCCGCGCCGAGCGCCGCGCAACTCGACGAGTGGCAGGCAATGGTCACGCAGGCCGTCGAGCCGCACGCGCTCGCGCAGTTGCGCACCCTCGCGCGCCGCGGGTCGGGCGACGCGCAGGCGGCGCTCGGCATCGCACTCGTCGATGCGCACGAGCCGGGCTTACGCGACGAGGGGCGCGGCTGGCTGGAAACGGCCGCGGCGGCGGACGGCAAGGCCGACGCGCCGGCCGCCCGGCGTGCGCAGCTCGCGCTCGGCAAGGCGTTGCTGCTCGGCAGCAGCGACATGCCGAAGGACTACGCACGCGCCCGCACGCTGCTCGGCGAAGCGGCCGCGCGGGGCGACCCGGCCGCCGCGTATTACCTCGGGCTGATCTATCGCAGCGGTTACGGTGTCGCCGCCAATCCCGTGCAGGCCGCGCACTGGTTCGACGTCGCGTCGCGCGCAGACATCCCGGCCGCGGACTTCATGCTCGCGAACGCGTATCGCGACGGCAGCGGCGTGCCGCGCGACGAGGCGCGCGCGCTGGCGCTGTATCGCCGCGCCGCCGAGCACGAGCTGCCGGAAGCTGTGCAGACGCTCGCGATGGCCTATCGCAACGGCGAGCTCGGGCTCAAGCCCGACGCTGACGAGTTCCATGCGCAGTGGATCGAGACCGCGCACGCGCTGAAGCATCCGGTCGTCGCGCCGTAACGGTTCGTCCGCACGCACCGGCATCACACCGGCTGCATGACGCGCATGCCCCGACGCCCCGCGCATAGATCACCCGGCCACGGAATCGATCGCGGGGCGTGGGCCCGCGCGCCGGTTGCATTGCCGCCATCGTGCCGCTCCATGCCGACGTTCGGCGCGCGGCAATGCATTAACATGCAGCCTCACAATAAAACCTGAGAGAACTGCATCCATGTCCCATCGCCTTTCTTGGCGTGGTGCCGCTGCCGTCGCCATCACCGTTGCCATCACCGCCGCCCCGCTCACCGCACTCGCCGCGCCGCCCACCCAGCCCGACATCTTCAACGCCGCGCTTTGCAAGCCGCCGTTCACGTCGGACCTGATGGACTCGATCTACAACACCGCCAAGGCAGCCGATCCGAAACCGGACGAGTCGATGCTGGGCGCTGCGGTCTATCGCCTGCCGGAGCCGATCCACCGCGACGGCTTCACGACGCAGCAGGTCGTGTTCGTCAGTACCGGGATCGGCGTGCTCGTGGACGGCGAGGTCGCCGACCAGCTCGCGAAGCGCTACCAGCTCACCCTCGAGAAGGGCCACCTGCTGGGCGCGTCGTCCCTCGGCTATTCGCGCCGGCTGACGGTCCGCAGCCCGGGCGGTGCGCTGATCCTCGTGTCGGCCCGCCAGGGCCCGGCGCTGAAGGGCAAGACGCTGCTGGCCTGCGAAATGACGTCCGAGGAGGACATCAAGGCGCTGGAGCGGATTGAGATGCGGCGCTAAGGAGGTGGAGCGCTGGCGCGACGCAACGCCACTGCGGGGATATCTCGCATGCGAATACCGTGCGTCGTTACTTCTGCTCCGGCAAGACCGTACCGCACGGATTCTCGCAACCTTCCGATGAACACGCTGGAATAAACTCTATCTCTATCTGATTGCGTTTACTCGACGGAACAACGGAGTTGCTTCGCCAGATTTTAGAGTCCATGTGAATCCGATCTTTTGCTACGCCGAGATCGAGCAGATACGCTCGGACAGCATTGGCCCGAGTACGGGCGATCGAAATTGCGTCGCGCTCGTGCTCGTCGGCATATCCGTAGATCACGACGGGACCATTGTTGGCCGCACTGTTCCGAACGGTCACCAACAAGCTGGCGAGCGCAATCCGGTCAGCATTCGAAATGGCCATGACGCCGAGGTCGAGCTTACTTGCGTATTGCAAGGAAAAGCTGCAAGCAAACACGACGCCTGAAGCACAAAGCCCCACAAGGCTAATCGATGCACAAGATATACCACGCAATATTGTCCGCATTCCTGATCGCCATTGTCGGGACCTCTTTGGCGAGCCGCCTGCTGAGAAATTGTCCATAGGTGTTCTTGTAGTCAATCGCTCCGAATGTATCCCGAAAATGCACACACTCGTGAACAATGGTCAGTTGCATCGAGGAAAACGTACCCGCACTCGTATCCGGAAGCTCACAGAACTTCGGGGAAATCGATATCGTGTGCGTGGCGGTATCGGGGCCGCAAACGTGCGCAACTTCGCCATCTAGATTTTTGGTATTTGGCGTACAGCCGAGAGCCCGATCAAGGTCGGGATCGGAGCGAACGAAATTCCTTGCCGTCAATCCGTTCATGACTGTGATCAACGCCACCAATCCGTTCGTCAGCGCACCGCGAGTGAGCTCGTCGGCGACCCCGAACCACTCTCTGACTCTCGCCCGCGCAGGCTCGCTCCAGACATCGAGTTCGTCGACTCTCTGCGTGATTATTTTTACCGCATCGTCGCGCAACGTCAGGACTTTCTTCCGAAATTCCGCATCGGTCATGTTTTTACAGATGGGCGGCCCGTCGACTGCCAGTAAAAGCTCAACCTTCGAACCACGCGTCGTATTCGTTATGGCCGAGTCATGTACGGTCACGTATTCGTAGTCATCGTGCGGCATGGCCATGCTCCACTATTTCAATTCGCAGTTTCTCCGAATGACGCGTCGCTACGCGCTGTGTGTGCCCGGCACGATCAGTCATACCGCTGAAGACCCGACCGGAACTGGTATATATTCGATAAGGCACCCTTACCAAGGGCTGCCCCGTCTTCTCGTTTTTCAATACATACTGCTCGTCGCATTCCTCCCCGGCGACGGGCGACTGAGAATGACCGTCTCCCAGTTCTTTCCGCTCAGTCACCCCGTCACCGACCCGCATCCTCATGCCCCGCTCGGCATAGAACACAGGCGGCGGACTGCACCCGCATGCGTTGATATCCCCACTCAACGCCCATCCCTGACCATTCGGCGCCCTGCCGGGCAAGCGCGGGCCTCTCGGCGCGACGACCCCCACCTGCTCGCAAGCCGTGCAGTAAGTTTTCATGTCGAGCGTGGCGATCTGCACACGCGGCGGCGGATTGGAGCACGTGACACATTCCAGTCCCTCGGTGATCGTCGCGCTGCCGCCCCGATCGCCCTTGGCGAGGAAATAGCGGATCATGCGGCGTCACCTCGGCTCATCGCGCCCGAGCAACGCTCATCCGTGAAAGTACCGGGTCCCGCCCATCCGACGACGGTCGGCCTGCCAGCGGCATACCGACCGCCGCTAGCCATCAACCGGCCGACAACAGCCAACGAAGACTCGAATAACCATTGCTCACGACCATTCATCCGGATTCCCTCTCGTTGCTATCAGCGCAAATCTCACCGCACCAAAATGCACGATCGGCACAAAGAAATCCATCATACGAATTCGAAATCCTCATCCGATCGATATCGGTCGACGATGTTTCGTAGATCGATCAACCGGAATCTCGGAGCTACATTGATTCCACCTTGCTTGCGCACAACTACCTGCATGCGACTTCTCTCGATTCGGCACGAGCACATTCGCGCGAAGCGTCGCACTTCAATCGGCCCCTACCTCCCGGGGAGATAACCATTACCCCACTTGCCGACGCGCGCCATCGCCCCCTGTCGCTACAATAGGCGCCATGAACGCCCCCACCTCCTCCGACACGCCCGATTCCGGCGACGCGCACATCGCGCGCAACCGGCTCGAGGCGCACCTGGATGCCGCGCCGCGCGCGTGGCCGCTCGATATCGTCGCCGCCACCGGCTCGACCAACGCCGACGTCGCGACCCGCCTCAAGGCGCTGCCGCGCACCGCGAACGCGCTGCCCGCGCCGCTCGTGCGCGTTGCGTTCGAGCAGACGGCCGGCCGCGGCCGGCAAGGCCGTCCGTGGTTCGCGCAGCCCGGCAACGCGCTGCTGTGCTCGGTCGGCTGCATCGTGCCGCGCCCCGTCGACGCGCTCGGCGGCCTGAGCATCGCGATCGGCGTCGCGCTCGCGGAAGGGCTCGCGGCGCTGCCGCTCGACGCCCGCACGCGCGTCGCGCTCAAATGGCCGAACGACCTGCTGCTGACGGCCACCGACGACGGCACGCCGCGCATCGTCGGCAAGCTCGCCGGGATCCTGATCGAAACCGTCTGGACCACCGCCGACGCGACCGCCGTCGTGATCGGCTTCGGCATCAACGTGCGCGGCGCGGAAGCCGTCGCCGCGCAGGTCGATGCGCTGCGCGCGCGCGAAGCGACGCTCGCGAGCGGGCTGCCGCCGGCCGCGCTGTCGGCCGCGTGCGCCTCGGCGAACCTCACCGACACGCTCGCCGCCGCATTGAACGCGCTGACACCCGCGCTCGCGCAATTCGGGACCGACGGGCTCGCACCGTTCCTGCCGCGCTGGCATGCGCTGCACGCGTACGCGGGGCGCGAAGTCGTGCTGCTCGAACAGGGCGTCGAACGCGTGCGCGGCATCGCGACGGGCATCGACGCGACCGGCCAGTTGCTGCTCGACACGCCGGACGGCATGCAGGCGATCGCGGCAGGCGACGTGTCGCTGCGCGAAGCGCAATGAGCGACGCGCATCTGCTGATCGACGCCGGCAACAGCCGGATCAAGTGGGCGCTCGCCGACGCGCAGCGCACGCTCGTCGACACCGGCGCATTCGGCCATACGCGTGACGGCGGCGCCGATCCCGACTGGTCGAGCCTGCCGCGTCCGCGCGGGGTCTGGATCTCCAACGTCGCGGGCGCCGACGTGGCTGCACGGCTGAACGCCTTGCTCGACGCACGCTGGCCAGGCCTGCCGCGCACAACGATACGCTCGCGCCCCGTGCAGTGTGGCGTGACGAACGGCTATACGACGCCCGAACAGCTCGGCAGCGACCGCTGGGCCGGCCTGATCGGCGCGCGCGCGGCATTTCCGGACGAACACGTGCTGATTGCGACGTTCGGCACCGCGACGACGCTCGAGGCGCTGCGCGCGGACGGCCGTTTCACCGGCGGGCTGATCGCACCGGGCTGGGCGCTGATGATGCGCGCGCTCGGCACGCACACCGCGCAGTTGCCGACGCTCACCACCGATATCGCGAGCGGGCTGCTCGCGGGCGCGCAGGCCGAACCGTTCCAGGTCGATACGCCGCGCTCGCTGTCGGCCGGCTGCCTGTATGCGCAGGCGGGGCTGATCGAGCGCGCGTGGCGCGATCTCGCCGACGCATGGCAGGCTCCGGTGCGGCTCGTGCTGGCTGGCGGTGCGGCCGACGACGTCGCACGTGCGCTGACGCTGCCGCATACGCGGCACGACGCGCTGATCCTGTCGGGGCTCGCGCTGATTGCCGCGGAAACGGCGGCGCAGGATTGACGGAGCGCGACCGGCATCGCGCCGGCGCGCATGGCCGAAAGCCCGTGCTGCGGGTTTCGCCGCGATGACGACGCGCCCCGCCCGCATCGCGGCCTGCCCCCGTGCAGACGGATGCAGACGGCCGCACGCACACGCGGCCGGGCCGCTGCGAACGATCCATCGGCCGCAATGAAAAAGCCGGCCAAACGGCCGGCCCGACTGGACTGAATGGTGGAACGACTGACCAACGACGAGGAGTGTCGACGATGCTGCGCTGGCTGATCGCTGTTCTCTTTCTCGCCAACCTGCTCGCGTTCGTGCTGGCGCGCGGCATGTTCTGGCCGCTGCCGGCCGCGGGCCCGCGCGAACCGGGCGTGCTGTCCCGGCAGGTGCAGCCAGACGCGCTGCGTGCGACGCCGCTCGCGCAGGCGAGCAATCAACCCGTGATCGGCGGCCCGATCGCCGCGCCGGCCGTCACGGCCGAGCCGCTCCCGGCCTCCGCGCGCTGACGGCGCGCCCCCCGCGTCAGGACTGCTGCGCGCGCACCTTCTTCAGCAGCGCCGTGGTCGAGCGATCGTGCTCGAACGGAATCGCGAGCGCCCGCCCGCCCCAGCCGCGCACCAGCGCCGATTCCGGCAGCGCGTCCATGTCGTAGTCGCCGCCCTTCACGAGAATGTCCGGACGAACGGCGTCGATCAGCGACACGGGCGTCTTCTCCTCGAACTTCACGACCCAGTCGACGCTTTCCAGCGCCGCGAGCAGCGCCATCCGGTCTTCCTCTCGGTTGATCGGACGGTCGTCGCCCTTGCCGAGCATGCGCACCGACGCATCGCTGTTCACGCCGACGATCAGGCACGCGCCGAGCGCCTTCGCGTCGGCCAGATACGTGACGTGGCCGCGATGCAGAATGTCGAACACGCCGTTCGTGAACACGACGGGCGAAGTCAGCGACGCGCGCAGGGCAACGAGGGCGTCGCGGGTGATCAGCTTGCGTTCGAAGGTAGCGGACATGACGGAGGTCGGGTGAAGTAAGCGATGCGCGTCGTGACGAAACACGGCCGCGCCAGATAAAAAGCCCGCCGGATGGCCGGGCGGGCTTCATGCAGGGATGCAGCGCGGCACTCGCGACCGGCGCGACGTCACGCCGGGTGCGATGCCTGTCGGCCTCAGGCCGGTTGCGCGGCCGACGACGGGCCGCTTTCGGCCTGCAGGCGGCCGGTGACTTCCTTGCGGTAGCGGTTCAGTTCCTGCGCGGTCGCGAAGGTGCGCTCGAACAGGATCGACAGGTTGTGCAGGATCCGTTCGACGACCTTCTTTTCCCACTCGCCGTCGAAGCGGATCTGCTCGTCCAGCCAGCGCTCGAGCCATTCCGGATCCGGCAGGCGCGACTGCACGGTGTCGCGCGGGAACAGCGCCTGGTTCACGTGCAGGTTGGTCGGGTGCAGCGGCTTCTCGGTGCGACGCGCGGACGCCATCAGCACGCCGATCTTCGCGAACGCCGCACGCGCGACGTCGCCGCAGTTGTTCAGCGCCTTCTTCATGTAGCGCAGGTACGCGCCGCCGTGACGTGCTTCGTCGCGCGAGATCGTTTCGTAGATCTGCTTGATGACCGGCTCGGTGTGCCAGTCGGCCGCGCAGCGATACCAGTGGTTCAGGCGGATTTCACCGCAGAAGTGCAGCATCAGCGTCTCGAGCGGCGGCGCCGGATCGAACTGGAAGCGCACGGCGTGCAGTTCTTCCTCGGTCGGCACCATTTCCGGGCGGAAGCGGCGCAGGTATTCCATCAGCACGAGCGAGTGCTTCTGCTCTTCGAAAAACCAGACGCTCATGAACGCGGAAAAGTCGCTGTCATGCTGGTTGTCGCGCAGGAACATCTCCGTCGCGGGCAGCGCCGACCATTCGGTGATCGCGTTCATCTTGATCGTCTTCGCCTGCTCGTCGGTGAGCAGTGAAGCGTCGAACTTGTCCCACGGAATGTCCTTCTCCATGTCCCAGCGGACAGCTTCGAGCGACCTGTAAAGTTCCGGATAAAGCATGGTGTTCATGATGGTCCCACCCCTGTTCTGCGCAATGCGACTTCTCTAAACGTGACTGTTGCCGCGTGGGCGCGCGAGCGCGCTTTTTGCAGCCAAGACTCTAATTTTACGCGTGAATTCGCCCCCGGACGTGGATTCCGCGTCCGGCAGCCGGGCGGCCGCGCTGCCGCCTTGTGACACGCCGCAGCCCCGCTCCACTCGAACGGAACCGGCCGCGCGTGCCTGATGTGGGGGCCGGCGCAAGCCGGCTCATTGGCGAGCCCGTCCCTGCGCCACGCGGTTCCCGGACGGGTTCCCGTGCGGCAGCCGGACCGGCGGGCTGCTCGATATGGTATATACGGCGGCGGCCATAATAGCACGCGCGCATGACCGTTCCGAGACGCCCGCCCGGTCGCACGCCGCCAACCTCGGTGCGGCGATCGGTCGCGGGCAACCGTAGCAAAAATGCAACCCGTCTGTAAGCATGGCGTCCTATGGGTGCATTCGGCATGCGTCACACCCGCATTTCGCCGGCCGCGTGACCGCCTTCCGGCGACATGCCGGCCGCCGCCGCGCTGCCGCCGTCGGCATGCGCGATCCAGCCGGCGAGCGTCTCGCGCTGCGCACGCCCGTCGCGATAGCCGAGCTCGATCAGCTCGCGCGTAAATGCCTCCTCGAACAGCAGATAGCTCGCGAACGACGCGCCGGCCGGCTGGCTGCCGCCGATCGCGCCGAGCAGCCCGCGCATCGTCGCCGGCATCTGCTTCAGGTGTTTCGCGGCGATCAGCTCGATGCGCTCGGACGGCGCGATCGCGAGCACGTCGACGTGCCGCCAGCCGCTGTCCACTTCGACCTGGTGCGGCAGGTGCTCGATCATCCGGTTGATGTGCTCGATCCGCTCGATGTCCGAGCCGATCGAATCGAGAAACACGCTGGCGAGCACCTGCTGGCCGATCTGCGCGAGCGTCGGATAGCCGCGCACCAGCCCCGAGCCGTTCCCGGCGGGAATCTCGGGACGCGGATCGGCCGCGCCGATCACGACGATCCGGTCCGCGCCGAAGTGGATCGCCGGCGACAGCGGCGCGACCTGGCGGATCGACCCGTCGCCGAAATACTCGATCTGTCCGTCGAGCACGAGCGGCACGGCCGGGAAGACGAACGGAATGGCCGACGACGCGAGCAGGTGCGACGCCGACAGGTCGACGAGCCGCGCGGTGCGCTGCGCGCGCCGCCACGCCTGGATCGGTTCGGCGGCCTGGTAGAAGGTCAGGTGCCGGCCGCTCGAATAGCTGAGCGCCGTGATCGAGAGCGCGTGCAGCAGGCGGCTCTCGAGCATCTGCTCGATCCGGTGGAAACTCAGTTCGCGCTGCAGCAGGTGCGCGAGCGGCGCGTTGTCGAGCAGCCCGCGCGGCGAACGGCGCGCCGCCCAGCCGAAGGTCATCGCCGCCAGCCAGCGCGCGCCGGCCAGCGCGATGCCGAGCCAGTCGGTGCGATACACGTAGTCGGCGCGCAGCGGCTCCCAGAATTCGAGCAGACGGCGCACGCCGTGCGAAAAATCGTCCGCGTGGCTCGCGATCGACGTCGCGTTGATCGCGCCGGCCGACGAGCCGCACACGACCGCGAACGGCAGCGTATGCCGGTGCGGATCGGCCTCGCGCGCAATCTCGGCCAGCGCCTTCAGCACGCCGACCTGGTAGGCGGCGCGTGCGCCTCCTCCCATCAGAACGAGCGCGAGCCGCATGATCGACCTGCTACCGGGTTCGCGTCACGTCGAGCGTTTCGGCGGACGGGTTGCGGGCGACGAAGCGGCCGCCGCGCGTGCCGCGGCCGAGCCGGCCGGCTTCGCGCGCTTCGCCGCGGGCTTGCGCGGCGCAGCCGCCGCGGCCGGTGCAGGCGGCTCGGCCTGCGCCGGGCCTGCGGCCGAAGCCGCCGCCGGCGCTTCGCCCGCCGCGGCGGGTTGCGCGCCCGGCTGCGTCATCGCGAGGCTCGCGAGCTGGTTGAACTGCGCTTGCAGCAGGTTCCACCAGCCGGACGGATCGAACGCCTGCTGCGCGGCATCGCCTGCGGGCGACGCATCCGCGGCGCCAGCCGCCGCAGCCGCATCCGGCGCGGGCCGTGCATCGGCGCGCGGCGCGGACGCCGCCTGCGCGGCCGCGGCGGCGGCTTCTTCAGCCGCCGACATCGAGGTTTGCGCGAATGCACCGAACGCGCGCAGCGTCGCGAGCGTCGCACGCTGCACCTCGAGCGCCTGGATCGCGGACTGCAGCATCCCGAGATTGAGCTTGAGCCATTGCTCGACCGCACGCAGATCGGTGATCCGCTTGTCGAGCTCCTCGACGCTCGTGAGCGGCGCCATCATGTCGGACATGCTCGACAGCGACGGCGGCAGCCCCGATGCGGCGCCGGGAAACGACGCCATGCCGCCGCCGAACGGCGACATCCGCATCATGTCCCACATCCGGTCGAGCATGTCGGCAGGCTTGAAACCGGCAAAGCCGGCGAAAGGATTGGAACCGGAAGCATCGGTGGTCATACGGGCATCCTGTTTGACTGGGGGAGCAAGGCGGCCGTCGCGCGGCGCGCAACCGCCTCTGGTTCGATCATAGCGCGCACCCGAACGGCACGTCAGAACGGTGCGTCGCCGCGGAAGTCGGGCGGACGCCGTTCGCGCAGCGAGCGGATGCCCTCCTGCACGTCGGGCCCGGAGAAACCCATGAATTCGAGCGCGAGCGACGTATCGAACGTCGGCCCGGCCGAGCGCAGCCAGTTGTTCAGCGCGTACTTGGTCCAGCGGATCGCCGGCTGCGAACCGTGCGCGAGCCGCTCGGCGACTTCGTAAGCCTTCGGCAGCAGGTCGGCCGGCTCGACCGCGAGCGACACGAGGCCGATGCGCTCGGCCTCCTCGCCGCTCACCGGCTCGCACAGCAGCAGGTAGTACTTCGCCTTCGCCATCCCGCACAGCAGCGGCCACACGATCGCGGCATGATCGCCGGCCGCGACGCCAAGCCGCGTATGGCCGTCGATGATGCGCGCATCCTTCGCGGCGATCGAGATATCGGCGAGCAGACCGGCGACGAGGCCCGCGCCGACGGCCGGCCCGTGCATCGCCGACACGATCGGCTTGCTGCAGTTGATCACGTTGTAGACGAGGTCGCGCGCCTCGCGCCACACGCGGGCACGCACGTCGAAGTCGTTCGCCATCGCCTCGACGAGCGCGAGATCGCCGCCCGCCGAAAAGCCCTTGCCCTCGCCGCGGATCACCGCGACGCGCGTGTCGGGATCGCGATCGACGTCGCGCCAGATGTCGGCGAGCTCGCGATGCATGCGCGCGTTCGCGGTCGCGAGGCCGCTGCGGTTCGCGCCCTCCCCGCTCATCACGATGTCGAGCACGCCATGATCGCGGCGCGTCACTTTCAGTGCTTCGTAACCGCCGTATGCGGCGAGATCGGCCATGCGCAGCTCCCGGGTTCCTGAAATGCGTCGAACGTTTGAAACGTCTGAGTCGAGTGTAGCCAAGCCCGCGCGGGCAAACATCGGGCGAAACCCGGCGCGCGGGCCGGGGCCGGGTTTCGCATGGGCATCAGGCCGCGCCGTCGGACGGTGCGACCGACTGCTCGATCGCGCCGAAGATCGACTTGCCCGCCGCATCGAACATCTCGATGCGTACGGTGTCGCCGTAGCGCATGAATTCGGTCTGCGGCGCACCGTGCTCGATCGTCTCGAGGCAGCGCTTCTCGGCGATGCAGCAGTAGCCGCGCTTCGCGTCCTTGTTCGACACCGTGCCCGAGCCGACGATCGAGCCGGCACGCAGGTTGCGCGTCTTCGCCGCGTGCGCGATCAGCTGGCCGAAGTGGAACACCATGTCGGTGCCGGCGTCGGGCTGGCCGACCTTCTTGCCGTTCCAGTGGACGATCATCGGCCGGTGCACGCGGCCTTCGCGCCATGCTTCGCCAAGCTCGTCGGGCGTGACCGCGACCGGCGCGAACGCGGTGGCGGGCTTGCTCTGGAAGAAGCCGAAGCCCTTCGCGAGCTCGGCCGGAATCAGGTTGCGCAGCGACACGTCGTTCACGAGCGTGACGAGCCGCACGGCCTTGAGTGCGTCGTCGGGCGACGCGCTCATCCGCACGTCGCCGGTGATCACCGCGACCTCGGCCTCGAAATCGATGCCCCATTCCTCGGACGGGCACACGACATCGTCGCGTGCGCCCAGGAGGTCGTCGCTGCCGCCCTGGTACATCAGCGGATCGGTCCAGAATTCCGGCGGCATCTCGGCACCGCGGGCGCGGCGCACGAGCTCGACGTGATTCACGTAGGCGGAGCCGTCGGCCCACTGGAACGCGCGCGGCAGCGGCGCCATGCAGTTCGCCGCGTCGAACGCGAACGCATTGCGCGCGCGGCCGTGGTTCAGCGCGTCGTACAGGTCGCGCAGTTGCGGCGCGTAGAACGCCCAGTCGTCGAGGACGCGCTGCAGCGTCGGCGCGATCGCATCGGCGATCGCCGCGGTGTGCAGGTCGCGCGACACGACGATCAGCTGGCCGTCGCGCGTGCCGTCCTTCAGCGATGCAAGTTTCATGGGGTATCTGCCGTTGTAGTGACGATGGAGGGAATCTATTTTACGATGGTGAATCCATGCGGCGCGCCACGATCGTGCATGCCGTTTTCGTCCCGACCCTTGCCGCCTTTTCGCGCCCCCGTTGCCCATGCCCGCCAGCCCGCTTCCCGACGACGATCTCGCTGACTCCGATACCGACGATGCCGGCTCCGGCGACGGCGAAAAAGTCCGCTCCGGCATCCAGTCGATCGAGGTCGGCTTTCGCCTGCTCGACGTGCTGACGAGCGAGCCGCGCGCGATGATGCTGCGCGACCTCGCGCAGCGTGCGGGCATGAGCCCTGCGAAGGCGCACCGCTATCTGGTGAGCTTCTCGCGGCTCGGCGTCGTATCGCAGGACCCCGTCTCGGGCCGCTACGAACTCGGCGGCTTCGCGCTGCAGATGGGGCTTGCACGGCTCGCACGCGTCGACGGCGTGAAGCTCGCGCGGATCGCGCTGACCGAATTGCGCGACCGCGTCGACCAGACGGTCGGCATCGCGGTGTGGGGCAACCAGGGGCCGACGATCGTGCACTGGATGGAATCGAGCCACCCCGCGAAGGCGTCGCTCAAGCTCGGCGACGTGATGCCGCTGCTCGGCTCCGCGACCGGCCTGCTGTTCGCCGCCTATCTGCCGCGCAGCAAGACCGCCGCGATGCTCGAGCGCGAACTCGCCGATACGCGCCGCTCGCCGCATCACGGCGGCCCGCGCACGCTCGACGAAGTCGATGCGGTGCTCGCCGACGTGCGCATGCATCAGGCCGCACGCGTCGAAGGGATGCTGCTGCCGACCATCCACGCGTTCTGCATGCCCGTGTTCGACGCCGTCGGCGAACTCGCGCTCGCCGTCGTCGCGCTCGGCCAGGAAGGCTCGTTCGACATCGCATGGGGCGGCGAGATGGATACGGCGCTGCGCGCATGCGCGCAGAAACTGTCGTACGAACTCGGCTATAGTCCGGACGCGCGCGACGCCTGACACGCGACGCGCACGCCACCCGTGCGCAATCCGCGCGATGCGCCGCGAACGCGCGGGGCATCCGGCGGTCCGATTCCTGTACCGCGCAGCGCGCGCGGTGCGCGACGACCGCCCCAACCCTGTTCCGATTCGCCGATGCCGCCTGCCGACACCCGTCCTCGTCACGCCCTGCCCCGCCGCTGGCTGCGCGCGGGCGTCGCGCTCGTCGTCGTGCTGGTGCTGCACACGCTCGCGGCATTGTGGCTGACGCGCAATCGCGAATCCTTCACGCCGCCCGCGCCCGCCGAAGTGCCGGTGCAGATCGAACTGCTCAAGCCGCAGCCGATCGAGCGCCAGCCTGCGCCGAAACCGGCTGCGCAGCCGGCCGAACCGGCGCCGGCGAAGCGCCCGCCCGCCGCACCGAAGCCCGCACCGGCGCGGGAACCCGTCCTCACGTCGACACAAACGGCCGAGCAGGGCGAACCGCCGCCGGCCGCGGCGTCCGCCGCGAGCGGCACGGCCGGCGCATCGGGCGCGCATGCGGCGTCGGCCGGCGGTGCGAGCGGCGCCGCGACGCCGGGGCCCGCCACGAGCGGCGTGAAGTTCTCCGCGCCGCCGTCGGGCGACCTGCAGTACGACACGTTCTACAACGGGATGCAGAACATGGTCGGCACGATCCACTGGCGCACCGACGGACGCACCTACGACCTCGCGGTGTCGATGCCGGTGCCGTTCGTCGGCCCGTTCACGTATCGCAGCGAAGGCCGGATCGACGCATTCGGCGTCGCGCCCGACCGTTACGTCGAAAAGCGCGGCCGGCGCCCCGAGGACATCGCGATCTTCAACCGCGAGATCCATCAGGTCGTCTTCACGCGCACGCCGAACAACGCACCGCTGCCCGACGGCGTGCAGGATCGCTTCAGCATGCTGATGCAGCTGTCGG
Organism: Burkholderia sp. JKS000303; assembly: GCF_002563755.1. Taxonomy (NCBI): domain Bacteria; kingdom Pseudomonadati; phylum Pseudomonadota; class Betaproteobacteria; order Burkholderiales; family Burkholderiaceae; genus Burkholderia; species Burkholderia sp. JKS000303. Next base: position 1,879,318 of record NZ_PDBZ01000001.1, on the reverse strand, counting down.
GGCTCGTGCGCGGCAATCCGTCCGCGTACAAGCCGGGCGTCACGCAGCAGTTCTTCGTGATCGACAACAACAGCGGCGAAACCTGGCCGATCACCGTGATCGGCGACGAGGACGTGCAGACCCAGACCGGTGTCGTCAGGGCACGACACTTCATGCGCCTGCCGCGCCGCGACGGCGACACGCGCCGCATCGACATGTGGCTCGCGCCGTCGCTCGGCTGGCTGCCCGCGCGGCTCGTCCAGACGGAGCCGAACGGCGCGCAAATCGAGCTGCTGTGGCACGGCACGCTGGCACCGCCGGGTGTACCCTCTGGAACTGGGGCCGATGGCGACGCAACGAGCGGCGCTGCGAGTGCGCCGGCGTCGGCCGCACCGGCCGCGCAACCGGCGCAACCCGACGCACAACCCGCGCCGCCGGCCGCCGGGCAACCGCCCGCACCACCGGCTGCAACGCCTGCGTCATCGACGGCCGGGCCGTGAATGCGATGAATCGGCAATTTCGACCGATTAAAGCGCTGACGGAAATGGCCGATGACACTCTTTAACAACTATTTCAGTACACCGGACGACAATAAGAAACGTTTGATAGACATCGGCTTCTAACCGATACACCCCACGCAAACGGGAGAACGGGGTGTGCAGCGCAAGCCCCTTGAAACCGGCAAGGCCTGCCCCACTTATGGGACAACAAGGCCAGATGCCACTGCGAAGAGGAGTGCCGCCATGCAAATGATCTACAACAGCCCCAACTACTGCGTCGTCGAATTTGCGCCGCAGGCCGGTCACCATCTGATGAATGCCGGCGGATACGAAATCGTCGACAAGAATGCGCAGCGCGAGATCTTCATCGACGGCGAGCTTGCCGAGCGATTCCGCGCACACGTGAAACAGCTGATCGAGGATGAACCGTCGCTCGACGAAGTGGACGAATTCCTCGGACAGTTCGACAGCCTGATGATGATGCCGGTCGTCCTGCACTGAACACTGAGCGGCCCGGCACGGCGCCGGGCCATTCACCGCGCCGCTGGCGCGGTGCCGCGAGCACTCCAATCCACGCCCCCGTCCGGTTCGCCGGGCGGGGGTTTTCGTTTGGTGCGGCCGGCACGCGGCGAAGCCGCGGCCTCGTTGCAAAGGCCACGCTCGCGCGCATGCGCCGTGCCACCGCCACGGCATCCGCATCCGCGTCGACGGCATGCGCAACCCGCGTGCCACGCCGCGCGAGGCCGGGCGGCGCCCCGGCGCACCGGCTACAATGACGGTTTTCCCGTCTTCGCCGGTCTCCCGCCATGTCTGCGACCCCTCTCGCCGCTTCCGCCCCGCTCGACGCGCCCTACACGCGCGGCGCCGAACTGCCTGCGCTGCTGAAATCGCGCATCCTGATCCTCGACGGCGCGATGGGCACGATGATCCAGCGCTACAAGCTCGACGAGGCCGCGTATCGCGGCGAGCGCTTCAAGGATTTCGCACGCGACATCAAGGGCAACAACGAGCTGCTGTCGCTCACGCAGCCGCAGATCATCCGCGAGATCCACGACCAGTATTTCGCGGCCGGCGCCGACATCGTCGAAACCAACACGTTCGGCGCGACCACGGTGGCCCAGGCCGACTACGGGATGGAAGATCTCGTCGTCGAGATGAACATCGAATCGGCGAAGCTCGCGCGCGAATCGGCTGCGAAATACTCGACGCCCGACAAGCCGCGCTTCGTCGCGGGCGCGATCGGGCCGACGCCGAAGACGGCGAGCATCTCGCCGGACGTCAACGACCCGGGCGCGCGCAACGTCACGTTCGACGAATTGCGCACGTCGTACTACCAGCAGGCGAAGGCGCTGCTCGACGGCGGCGTCGACCTGTTCCTGGTCGAGACGATCTTCGACACGCTGAACGCGAAGGCCGCGCTGTTCGCGCTCGACGAACTGTTCGAGGACACCGGCGAACGCCTGCCGATCATGATCTCGGGCACCGTCACCGACGCATCGGGCCGCATCCTGTCGGGCCAGACGGTCGAAGCGTTCTGGAATTCGCTGCGCCACGCGAAGCCGCTCACGTTCGGCCTGAACTGCGCGCTCGGCGCGGCGCTGATGCGCCCGTACATCGCCGAGCTCGCGAAGCTGTGCGACACCTACGTGTCGTGCTACCCGAACGCGGGCCTGCCGAACCCGATGAGCGACACCGGCTTCGACGAAACGCCGGACGTCACGTCGGGCCTCCTGAAGGAATTCGCGCAAGCCGGGCTCGTGAACCTCGCGGGCGGCTGCTGCGGCACGACGCCCGAGCACATCGCCGAGATCGCGAAGGCGCTCGCCGACGTGAAACCGCGCCGCTGGCCGAGCCAGTACAGCGACGCCGCCTGACCGACCGCCTCAACGCCCGCCCTACTTCATACGAATTCGCACCGCCATGACCGATCACATGATGCGCCTTGCCGGCCTCGAGCCGTTCAACGTCACATCCGGGACGCTTTTCATCAACGTCGGCGAACGCACCAACGTCACCGGCTCGAAGGCGTTCGCGCGGATGATCCTCAACGGCCAGTTCGACGAGGCGCTCGCCGTCGCGCGCCAGCAGGTCGAGAACGGCGCGCAGGTGATCGACATCAACATGGACGAGGCGATGCTGGATTCGAAGGCGGCGATGGTGCGCTTCCTGAATCTGATCGCGTCGGAGCCGGACATCGCGCGCGTGCCGATCATGATCGACTCGTCGAAGTGGGAAGTGATCGAGGCCGGCCTCAAATGCGTGCAGGGCAAGGCGATCGTGAACTCGATCTCGCTGAAGGAAGGCGAGGACGCGTTCCGCCACCACGCGAACCTGATCCGCCGCTACGGCGCGGCGGCGGTCGTGATGGCGTTCGACGAAACGGGCCAGGCCGATACCTACGAACGCAAGACCGAGATCTGCAAGCGCTCGTACGACTTCCTCGTGAATGAAGTCGGCTTCCCGCCGGAAGACATCATCTTCGACCCGAACATCTTCGCGGTCGCGACCGGCATCGAGGAGCACAACAACTACGCGGTCGACTTCATCGAGGCGACCCGCTGGATCAAGCAGAACCTGCCGTACGCGAAGGTAAGCGGCGGCGTGTCGAACGTGTCGTTCTCGTTCCGCGGCAACGATCCGGTGCGCGAGGCGATCCACACCGTGTTCCTGTACCACGCGATCCAGGCGGGGATGGACATGGGCATCGTCAACGCGGGCCAGCTCGGCGTGTACGCCGATCTCGACGCGGAACTGCGCGAGCGCGTCGAGGACGTGATCCTGAACCGCCGCGACGATTCCACCGACCGGCTCCTCGAAATCGCCGACAAGTTCAAGGCGGGCGGCGCGAAGAAGGAAGAGAACCTCGAGTGGCGCAACCAGCCGGTCGAGAAGCGGCTCTCGCACGCGCTCGTGCACGGCATCACGAACTTCATCGTCGAGGATACGGAAGAGGTACGCGCGAAGATCGCCGCGGCCGGCGGCCGGCCGATCAACGTGATCGAAGGCCCGCTGATGGACGGGATGAACATCGTCGGCGACCTGTTCGGCCAGGGCAAGATGTTCCTGCCGCAGGTCGTGAAGTCGGCGCGCGTGATGAAGCAGGCCGTCGCGCACCTGATCCCGTTCATCGAGGAAGAAAAGCGCCTGCTCGCGGAAGCGGGCGGCGACGTGCGCGCGAAGGGCAAGATCGTCATCGCGACCGTGAAGGGCGACGTGCACGACATCGGCAAGAACATCGTGTCGGTCGTGCTCCAGTGCAACAACTTCGAAGTCGTCAACATGGGCGTGATGGTCCCGTGCAACGAGATCCTCGCGAAGGCGAAGGTCGAGGGCGCGGACATCATCGGGCTGTCGGGCCTCATCACGCCGAGCCTCGAGGAAATGGCCTACGTCGCGTCCGAAATGCAGCGCGACGACTACTTCCGCGTGAAGAAGATCCCGCTGCTGATCGGCGGCGCGACGACCTCGCGCGTGCACACCGCCGTGAAGATCGCGCCGCACTACGAAGGCCCGGTCGTCTACGTGCCGGACGCCTCGCGCTCGGTATCGGTCGCATCGAACCTGCTGTCGGACGAAGGCGCGACGAAGTATCTCGACGAGCTGAAGTCCGACTACGAACGCATCCGCGACCAGCACGCGAACCGCAAGCAGCAGCCGATGGTCACGCTCGCCGACGCGCGCGCGAACAAGACCAAGGTGGACTGGGCCGGCTACACGCCGGTCAAGCCGAAGTTCATCGGCCGCCGCGTGTTCAAGAACTACGACCTGAACGAGCTCGCGAACTACATCGACTGGGGCCCGTTCTTCCAGACGTGGGATCTCGCGGGTCCGTACCCGGCGATCCTGAACGACGAGATCGTCGGCGAATCGGCGCGGCGCGTGTTCTCCGACGCGAAGTCGATGCTCGCGCGCCTGATCCAGGGCCGCTGGCTGACCGCGAACGGCGTGCTGTCGCTGCTGCCCGCCAACACGGTCAACGACGACGACATCGAGATCTACACCGACGACTCGCGCTCGGAAGTGCTGCTCACGTGGCGCAACCTGCGCCAGCAGAGCGTGCGTCCGGTGGTCGACGGCGTGATGCGCCCGAACCGCTCGCTCGCCGACTTCATCGCGCCGAAGGAGTCGGGGGTGGCCGACTACATCGGGATGTTCGCGGTGACGGCCGGCCTCGGCGTCGACGTGAAGGAGAAGCAGTTCGAAGCCGACCACGACGACTACAGCGCGATCATGCTGAAGGCGCTCGCGGACCGCTTCGCGGAAGCGTTCGCCGAAGCGATGCACGCGCGCGTGCGCCGCGAGCTGTGGGGTTACGCGAGCGGCGAGACGCTCGACAACGACGCGCTGATCGCGGAAAAGTACGCGGGCATCCGCCCGGCGCCGGGCTACCCGGCCTGCCCCGACCACCTCGTGAAGCGCGACATGTTCGCCGCGCTGCATGCGGAGGAAATCGGAATGAGCGTGACCGATTCGCTGGCGATGCTGCCGGCGGCGAGCGTGTCGGGCTTCTATCTGGCGCACCCGGACAGCCGGTATTTCTCGGTCGGGAAAATCGGGCAGGATCAACTCGACGACTACGCGCAGCGGATGCAGCTGTCGCTCGACGACGCGCGCCGCGCGCTCGCGCCGCAGCTCTGATCGCTCCCCGGGCCGTCGCCCGTTTGGTCAGACAAAAAGAAAAAGCCCGCTCGAGAGCGGGCTTTTTTCTGCGGTGCGAACCTGCGTCCCGCGGGCAGCGGGGCTCAGAAGCCCCAGTGCACATCGGCCTGGCCGGCCTTCGCTTCGCGCAGCATCATCAGGAACGGCGCGACCCGCTGCGCCAGGTTCGGCGGCAGTTCGTGGTGCGCGTGGTCGGCGTCGTCCTCGTGGAAATGGCCGGCGTGCTCGGCGCGCTCCTGCTTGGCCTGGGCGACCGCCCCTTCCAGCTTGGCGATCGCGCCGTCCAGTTCGTCGTGCGTAATGACGCCGCGTTCGCCCAGCTGCTTGCCGACGAGGCTCAGCACGTACACGGCGAAATCCTTCAGCACATCGAGATCCTGTGCCGCCTTGCTCTTGAACGTAATCATGACAAATCCCTTTTCATCTTGTTGTGCCCGCGCGGCGCGGTTGGGGAACGCCGGCAGGCCGGCGTCCGGCCTTCGCGGACGCGGGGCGCCTGATCGGCATATTAGCACCTGTTAAAATTCTGCGATCCCTGAAACGCGCGCCCGAAAAACGCGCCGGCAGGCCGGCGTTTCCGGCCGCCACCAACGAAGCCTTCTACCAGCATGCTGCCAGCACACAAACAGACCCTCGAAGCCCTGCTCGCGGATAGCGTCACGCAGGTCGCACACGCGCTGAAAGGCGCCGACACTTCCTTTGTCGCCCCCGCCATCACGCTGGAGCGCCCGAAGGCCGCCGCGCACGGCGATGTCGCGTGCAACGTCGCGATGCAGCTCGCCAAGCCGCTCGGCACGAACCCGCGCCAGCTCGCCGAACAGATCGTCGCCGCGCTCACGGCCCAGCCGGCCGCGCAAGGGCTCGTCGAGGCGGCCGAAATCGCCGGCCCCGGCTTCATCAACCTGCGCCTGACGGCCGCCTCGAAGCAGGCGGTGATCGCCGCCGTGTTCGACCAGGGCCGCGCATTCGGCACGTCGGACCGCGAAAAAGGCAAACAAGTGTTGCTCGAATTCGTGTCGGCCAACCCGACCGGCCCGCTGCACGTCGGCCACGGCCGCCAGGCGGCGCTCGGCGACGTGCTCGCGAACGTGATCGCGAGCCAGGGCTACGCGGTGCACCGCGAGTTCTACTACAACGACGCGGGCGTGCAAATCGGCAACCTCGCGATCTCGACGCAGGCGCGCGCGCGCGGCCTGAAGCCGGGCGACGCGGGCTGGCCGGAAGCCGCGTACAACGGCGAATACATCGCCGACATCGCGCACGACTACCTGAACCGCGAAACGGTCGCCGCGAAGGATGGCGAGCCGGTCACCGGCGCGGGCGACATCGAGGATCTCGACGCGATCCGCAAGTTCGCGGTCGCGTACCTGCGTCACGAGCAGGACATGGACCTGCAGGCGTTCGGCGTGAAGTTCGACCAGTACTACCTCGAGTCGTCGCTGTACAGCGAAGGCCGCGTCGAGAAGACGGTCGACGCGCTGATCAAGGCCGGCATGACCTACGAGCAGGACGGCGCGCTGTGGCTGCGCACGACCGACGAAGGCGACGACAAGGATCGCGTGATGCGCAAGTCGGACGGCACGTACACGTACTTCGTGCCGGACGTCGCGTACCACGTGACGAAATGGGAGCGCGGCTTCACGAAGGTGATCAACATCCAGGGCTCGGACCACCACGGCACGATCGCGCGCGTGCGCGCCGGCCTGCAGGGGCTGCACGTCGGCATCCCGAAGGGCTATCCCGACTACGTGCTGCACAAGATGGTCACCGTGATGCGCGACGGCCAGGAAGTGAAGCTGTCGAAGCGGGCGGGCAGCTACGTGACGGTGCGCGACCTGATCGAATGGTCGGGCGGCGCGGTGCCGGGCCAGGAAGCGGCCCCGGACCTGATCGACGAGGCGACCATCACGCGCGGCCGCGACGCAGTGCGCTTCTTCCTGATTTCGCGCAAGGCCGATACCGAGTTCGTGTTCGACATCGACCTCGCGCTGAAACAGAACGACGAAAACCCGGTCTACTACGTCCAGTACGCGCATGCGCGGATCTGCTCGGTGCTCAACGAACTGAAGTCGCGCTACAACGTCGACGCATCGCAGTTGCCGGGCGCCGACCTGACGCAGCTCACGAGCCCGCAGGCCGTGTCGCTGATGCAGAAGCTCGCCGAATATCCGGACATGCTCACGCACGCGGCAAACGAACTGGCACCGCACGCTGTTGCGTTCTATCTGCGCGACCTCGCTGGCGAATTCCACTCGTTCTACAATGCGGAGCGCGTGCTGGTCGACGACGAAGCGCCGCGCAATGCGCGCGCCGCGCTCCTCGCCGCGACCCGGCAGGTGCTCGAGAATGGTCTGGCGGTGCTCGGCGTGTCCGCGCCCGCCAAGATGTAAGCGGCCCGAACCGGGCAGCGAATGGCCGCGGCAGCGCCGCTGCGGCCTTTTCACGATTCTTTTTGCAGGTGACTCAAGCAATGGCACAACCACGCCGAACTTCGAAGCAATCGAAACAAGCCGGAGGAACATTTCTTGGAATCGTGCTGGGCCTGATCGTCGGCCTCGCGATCGCAGTGGTCGTGGCGCTCTATATCACGCGTTCGCCGTCGCCGTTCGTGTCGAAGGTCGCACCGCCGCCGGCCGACAACGGCGCGAGCCAGCCGCAGCAGTTCGACCCGAACCGCGCCCTGCAGGGCAAGACACCCGGCCAGCCGGTGCCGCAGGCCGCGCAGCCCGCGCCGCCCAATACCGCACCCGGCCAGGCCGCGAACCAGACCCAGGGCGGCCTGCTGCCCGAACCGCAGATCGTCGAAGTGCCGCCGTCGGGCAACGCGAACGGCTCCAGCGGCTCGAACAGCACGAGCGGCACGAACGCGTCGAACAATGCATCGTCGGGTAACGGCGTCGCCGTCGCGCCGAAGCCAGCCGACAACACGCCGCCGCCGCCGAAGAAGACGCAGCAGGCGCAGCAACAACAGCAGCAGCAAGGCGGCGAGGACGATCTCGCACGCTTCGCGGCGCAGAAGCAGGCGCAACAGGCCGCCGCGCAGAAACAGCAGCAAGCCGCCAACACGGCGAAGCCGACGTCGTCCACGACGGCTGCCGCCGCAGCGAAGCCGCCGACCGCGGCCGACGCGAACACCGGCTACTTCCTGCAGGTCGGCGCGTATAAGACGGAAGGCGACGCCGAGCAGCAGCGCGCACGCCTGGGCTTCCAGGGTTTCGAGTCGAAGGTGTCGAAGCGCGATGTCAGCGGCGTGACGTATTTCCGCGTGCGCGTCGGCCCGTTCTCGAAGTTCGAGGAGATGAACTCGGCCCGTCAGCGCCTGTCCGATGCAGGTGTCGACACGGCGGTGATCCGCTTTTCGAAGCAGTAAGCAGCCGGCCGCGCCCACGCAGAACCCGTTACGTTCCGTAACCCGAGCAACTGATTCGACGTTCACAACATGAAAAAACTGCTTAGCACGCTTCTTCTGTCCCTGGGCCTGGCTGCTGCCGGCTTCGCCCAGGCTTCGCCCGCCGCCCCCGTGTCCGGCAAGGACTTCGAGGTGATGAAGTCGCCGCAGCCGGTGTCCGCGCCGGCCGGCAAGGTCGAAGTGATCGAGTTCTTCTGGTACGGCTGCCCGCATTGCTACGAATTCGAGCCGACGATCGAGGCCTGGGTGAAGAAGCAGGGCAACAACATCGACTTCAAGCGCGTGCCGGTGGCATTCCGCGACGACTTCATCCCGCACTCGAAGCTGTACTACGCGGTGTCGGCGCTCGGCATCTCGGAGAAGGTCACGCCGGCGATCTTCAACGCGATCCACAAGCAGAAGAACTATCTGCTGACGCCGCAGGCGCAGGCCGACTTCCTGGCGACGCAAGGCGTCGACAAGAAGCAGTTCATGGATGCCTACAACTCGTTCAGCGTGCAGGGCGAGGTGAAGCAATCGGCCGAGCTGCTGAAGAACTACGCGATCGACGGCGTGCCGACGGTCGTCGTCCAGGGCAAGTACAAGACGGGCCCGGCTTACACGAACAGCATCCCGGGCACCGCACAAGTGCTCGACTATCTCGTGAAGCAGGTTCAGGACAAGAAGCTCTGATCCCCGCCCGCGCGCCGGCATGACTACTCCGCTGAAGGTCTTCATCACCGGCGCGTCGAGCGGCCTCGGCCTCGCGATGGCCGAGGAATACGCCCGCCAGGGCGCCACGCTCGCCCTCATCGCGCGCCGCACCGATGTGCTCGATGCATTCGCGCGGCGCTTCCCGAAGCTGTCGATCTCCGTCTATTCCGCCGACGTGCGCGACGCCGATGCGCTCGCCACGGCCGCCGCGTCGTTCAGCGCCGCGCACGGCTGCCCCGACGTCGTGATCGCAAATGCAGGCATCAGCCAGGGCGCCGTCACGGGCCAGGGCGATCTCGCCGCGTTCCGCGACGTGATGGACATCAATTACTACGGGATGGTCGCGACGTTCGAGCCGTTCGTCGGCCCGATGACGGCCGCGCGGCACGGCACGCTGGTCGGCGTCGCGAGCGTCGCCGGCGTGCGCGGCCTGCCCGGCTCCGGCGCATACAGCGCGTCGAAATCGGCCGCGATCAAGTATCTCGAGGCGTTGCGCGTCGAGCTGCGCCCGGCTGGCGTCGGCGTCGTGACGATCGCGCCCGGCTACATCCGCACGCCGATGACCGCGCACAACCCGTACCGGATGCCGTTCCTGATGGACGCCGACCGCTTCGCCGCGCGCGCGGCACAGGCGATCGCACGGCAGCATGCGTTTCGCGTGATTCCGTGGCAGATGGGCGTGGTCGCGAAGGTGCTGCACGTGCTGCCGCGCTGGCTCTACGACCGCCTGTTCGAGAAGGCGCCGCGCAAGCCGAAGGCCGGCGCACACTGAACGCCCCGAGCGCACCGGGCACCCGGTGCGCCGTTGTCGGCACCGAGCCGGATTCGTCCGCGCCGTCGTGCCACCTTCCAGCCACACACAATCGTCGCTCGACGATGCTGCGATCCCGGCAATTTCGCCGCCCCCGCGTCGATCCCGCCTGTCTCCACTGATGCCCTCGCGTTGACCGACCGGCCGTCGCTCGCCACCCCGCCGCACCCGCATCTGCCGCCATCCCGCCGCCCCAACATGCATTCCGCAGCGAACGCAGCCGTTTCTCGGTCAACTCACCGCGTTCCGGCGCCTTTTTTCACGCGTCGCGCGCTTTGACGGTATGCTATTCGCCAGCCGCGCCGGCCCCGCTCGCTTCCTGGCCGCGCCCGCATCCCGTCACCCAGCAAAAAACACAAGCCACGTGGGAGATCCTATGCACGTCAAGCTGTTCGCCGCGGCCGCGGTCGCCGCCGCCCTCGCCGCTCCCGGCCTCGTCGCCGCGAAGCCGCTCACCGTCTGCACGGAATCGAGCCCGGACGGCTTCGACGTCGTGCAATACAACTCGCTCGTGACGACCAACGCGTCGGCCGACGTGATCTTCAACACGCTCGTGTCGTACGACGAAGCCGCGAAGAAAGTCGTGCCCGCGCTCGCCGACAAATGGGACGCCAGCGCCGACGGCCTGACGTACACGTTCCACCTGCGCCCGAACGTCGCCTTCCAGACCACCGACTACTTCAAGCCGAGCCGCCCGCTGAACGCGGACGACGTCGTGTTCACGTTCACGCGGATGCTCGACGATTCGAACCCGTGGCACAAGGTCGCCGGCGCGAGCGGTTTCCCGCACGCGCAGTCGATGGGCCTCGTGAAGCTCGTGAAGTCGGTCACGAAGGTCGACGACAACACGGTGAAGTTCGTGCTGAACGAGCCGAACGCGACGTTCGTGCCGATCCTGACGATGGGCTTCGCGTCCATCTACTCGTCCGAATACGCGGACCAGCTGCTGAAGGCCGGCAAGCAGGCCGACCTGAACGCGAAGCCGATCGGCACGGGCCCGTTCGTGCTGAAGAGCTACACGAAGGACGCGCTGATCCGCTACGACGTGAACCCGACGTACTGGGGCGCGAAGCCGAAGGTCGACCGGCTGATCTACGCGATCACGCCCGACGCGTCGGTCCGCATGCAGAAGGTGAAGGCCGGCGAATGCCAGATCGCGCTGTCGCCGAAGCCGCAGGACGTGCTCGCCGCGAAGGGCGAAAGCGCGCTGAAGGTCGTGCAGACGCCCGCGTTCATGACCGCGTTCGTCGCGCTGAACACGCAGAAGAAGCCGCTCGACAACGACAAGGTGCGCGAGGCGCTGAACCTCGCCTTCGATCGTGCGACCTACCTGAAGGTGGTGTTCGACAATACCGCGACGCCCGCGAACAACCCGTATCCGCCGAACACGTGGAGCTACGCGAAGGACATCGCGCCGTATCCGTACGACCCCGCGAAGGCGAAGCAGCTGCTCGCGCAGGCAGGCTACCCGAACGGCTTCCCGACGACGATCTGGACCCGCCCGACCGGCAGCGTGCTGAACCCGAACCCGAAGGCCGGCGCGGAACTGCTGCAGGCCGACCTCGCGAAGATCGGCGTGAAGGCCGAAGTGAAGGTGATCGAGTGGGGCGAGCTGATCAAGCAGGCGAAGCTCGGCCAGCATGACATGCTGTTCATGGGCTGGGCCGGCGACAACGGCGATCCGGACAACTATCTGTCGCCGCTGTTCAGCTGCAACGCGGTGAAGTCGGGCATCAACTTCGCGCGCTTCTGCGACGCGCAGCTCGACAAGCTGATCGCCGACGGCAAGTCGACCGCCGACCAGGCGAAGCGCGCGAAGCTGTACGAAACGGCGCAGAAGATCATCCACGACCAGGCGCTGTGGATTCCGCTCGGCTACCCGACCGCGGCGGCGCTCACGCGCTCGAACGTGAGCGGCTACCACGTCAGCCCGTTCGGCCGTCAGAACTTCACGACGGTCTCCGTGCAGTAACCGCGCGTAGCGCGCAAGCGACGGCTTCATCGCCGTTCGCTTGCGGCTCGCGCGCCGCGCTTGCTACACTGCGCGCTCATTCCTCATACCGGACGCCAGCCAAAGTGAACCACTAAGCCTTCCCAAAAATGTTTTCGCCGCCGTGCCACGCACGCCGCGCGAAGGGTTTCACACATTTTCGGAGGTGCTTATGGCTGCTGCCACGCCGACCGGCGCGCTCGTCGCGCTTCATCACGTTTCCTTCCGCTTCGACGACGGCGTCACGCTGTTCGATTCGCTCGACCTCGCCATCGACCGCACGCTCACGGGCATCGTCGGGCGCAACGGCGTCGGCAAGAGCCTGCTCGCGCAACTGATCGCGGGCCGGCGCACGCCGCACACGGGCACGATCGAGCGGCACACGCCGGTCGCCTACGTCGCGCAACAGCACGACGACGCGCCGAACGACACGCGAACCGTCGCCGAAATCGCCGCGCTCGATGCGCCGCTCGCCGCCCTCGCCCGCGTCGCGGACGGCCACGCGAATGCACCCGACTTCGACCTGATCGGCGAGCGCTGGGATCTGGCCGAGCGTCTGCGTGCCGCGCTCGACGCAGCCGGCCTGCCGGACGTGCGCGCCGACACGCCCGCGCACACGCTGAGCGGCGGCCAGCTCGCGCGTGTCGCGCTGATCGGCGCGCTGCTGTCGGACGCCGGACTGCTGGTGCTCGACGAACCGACCAACCACCTCGATGCACCGGGCCGTGCATGGCTGCGCGCGGCGCTCGACGGCTGGCGCGGCGGCGTCGTCATCGTCAGCCACGACCGCGCGCTGCTCGCGCACGTGCAGCGCATCGTCGAGCTGACGCCGCACGGCGCGCGCGCGTATGGCGGCAACTACGCGCTGTATCGTGCGCAGCGCGACGCGGAACAGGATGCCGCGCAGGCCGCGCTCGAGCATGCCCGCACCGAGCGCGGACGCGTGCGGCGCCGGCTCGAGCAGGAACACGACACGATCCAGCGCCACGCGGCCGGTTCGCTGCGCGAGGCGAAGACGGCCAACCTGTCGTCGGGCGCCCGTCAGAGCCGCAAGGGTGCGGCGCGCGGCATCATGGGGACGGTGCGGCGTCATCAGAACGACTTCAAGGCGACGCTCGACGCGCGCGTACAGGAGGCCGCCGCGCGCGTCGAAGCCGAGGCGCCGGTGCTCGTGTCGTTACCAGGCACCGAGGTCAGCGCGCGCCGTCAGCTGTTTACGCTCGATCGCGCGCAATTGCCGTGGTGCGCGGACGCGATCACGTGGTCGGCCAGCGGCCCGGTTCGCATCGCGCTGACGGGCCCGAACGGCTGCGGAAAATCGACGTTGCTGCGAATGCTCGCCGGCGAACTCGCGCCGCGTTCGGGCACCTGCACGACGCACGTGAGCGCCGCGTATCTCGACCAGCGGCTCGCGCTGCTGGATCCCGAGCGCTCGATCGTCGAGCAGTTGGGACGCTGCGATACGCCGCTCGCCGAAGGCGACCTGCGCAGCCGGCTCGCGCTGCTGCAGCTCGACGCCGCGCGCGCGACGCAGCCGGTGCAGCGCCTGAGCGGCGGCGAACGGCTGAAGGCCGCGCTCGCGTGTGCGTTGTGGCGCGGCACGCCGGCGCAGTTGCTGCTGCTCGACGAGCCGACCAATCACCTCGATCTGGAATCGGTGCGCGCGATCGAAGCCGCGCTGGCAGGCTTTCCCGGTGCGATCGTGGCCGCGTCGCACGACGCCGCGTTTCTCGCGGCGCTCGAGCCGACACACACGATGCACTGGCAGCGCGACGGGTGGCGTTACGAACCCGTCGCGTGACGTGACGCCGCGCGCTCAGCGCGCGGTGCGAAACCGCAGCACGCCGTCGTCGCCCTGCTCGCGCACGAGCTCGCCCGCAAGCCACAGCAGGTTCAGGTGGGCGAGCGCCTCGCCGAGCGCGAACGTCATCTGGTGGATGTCGAGCTCGCGGCGACGGAACATGATCGGCACGATGTCGGCTGCGCTCGCGGGCTTCTCCGCACACGCGACGCGCACTTCGTCGAGCCGCGCGTCGTGATGGGCGCGCAGTTGCGCGATGCGCGTACGCACGCCGCGGAACGGCTTGCCGTGCGACGGCAGCACGAGCGTGTCGGGCGCCATCGTCTCGTAACGGCCGAGCGATTCCAGATACAGCGCGAGCGGATTCGATTCCGGTTCGAGATCGAACACGGACACGTTCGTCGAAATACGCGGCAGCACCATGTCGCCGGAGATCAGCACGCCGTCCGCTTCGCTGTGGAGCGCGCAGTGCTCAGGCGAATGGCCGTAGCCGGTGACGACGCGCCACGTGCGTGCGCCGATCTTCACCGTATCGCCTTCGCGCAGGCGCCGGTAGCGCGGCGGCACGGCCGGCACGAGATCCGCGTAGTAGCTGCGGCGGCTGCGCAGCTTGTCGAGCGCGGCGGGATCGGTCAGCCCGTGACGCGCGAAGTGATCGGCCGCGGCCGCGCCGCCCGCGTTCGAGCCGTTGCCGGCCGCCATCAGGCAGCCGAACATGTATTCGCCGAGCGTCATCCACAGCCGCACGTTCCAGCGGCCCTTGTCGCCGCCTTCGCACAGCCAGTTCGCGAGACCGAAGTGATCGGGGTGGCAGTGCGTGACCAGCACGCGCAGCACCGGCAGCCCGTCGAGATGCTGGTCGAAGATCTGTTCCCAGTGCGTGCGGATCGCGTCCGACGAGATCCCGCAGTCGACGACCGTCCAGCCGGCCTGCCCGTCGATCTCGTCGCGCAGCAGCCAGAGATTGATGTGGTCGAGCGAGAACGGCAGCGGCATGCGCAGCCAGCGCACGCCGGGCGCGACCTCGAACGTGTCGCCCGCGGCGGGCAGCGTGTCGGCGAAGGGGTAGTCGAGTTGGTGTTCCAGGGCGTTCATCGGTGGGGTGTCTCGTCGTTATCGTTGCGGTACGGTTGCCGGTGCGGATGCGAAAGCGCCGCGGCGGGCATCGCGTCGATTCTATCGCCGTCGCGCGAAACGCGTGCCCGGCGTGCGCTCGCCGGTCAAAAAAAGTTCGTGCCAGAATCCGTTCCGTACCCGTATCTTTACGCGAAGATGCATCGAACGGCACCCAACGGCGAATAACCTGCACATTGGCGACGATCGGTGCCGCACTGCGAAAGTCATGGAATCGCCGACTTGGGCGCTAAAATGGCGACTGCTTACAGCCCCTCTTGAACGAGCCTGCACGCAATGAATCACTTCCCCAAACTGCTGTCGTCGCAGATCGGTTTCGACGTCGCGCAGACGATGCTCGAATACTTCGACCGCCACTACCGGATCTTCCGGGAGGCTGCCGTCGAAGCGAAGACGCTATACGAGCGCACCGACTGGCACGGGCTGCAGCGGCTGGCGCGCGAGCGGATCACGTCGTACGACGATCGCGTGAAGGAATGCGTCGAGGTGCTGCAGGACGAATACGACGCGGAAGACATCGACGACGAGGTGTGGCAGCAGATCAAGCTGCACTACATCGGCCTGCTCACGTCGCACCGGCAGCCCGAATGCGCGGAAACGTTCTTCAATTCGGTGTGCTGCAAGATCCTGCACCGCTCGTATTTCAGCAACGATTTCATCTTCGTGCGGCCCGCGATCTCGACCGAGTATCTCGAGAACGACGAGCCGGCCGCGAAGCCGACCTATCGCGCGTACTACCCGGCCACCGACGGGCTCGCCGCCACGCTCGAGCGCATCGTCACGAACTTCCAGCTGGAGCCGCCGTTCGAGGATCTCGCGCGCGACATCGGCTGCGTGATGCAGGCGATCACCGACGAATTCGGCCAGTTCGAAGCGGCGCCGAATTTCCAGATCCACGTGCTGTCGTCGCTGTTCTTCCGCAACAAGAGCGCGTACATCGTCGGCCGCATCATCAACGCCGATCGCGTGCTGCCGTTCGCGGTGCCGATCCGCCACGTGCGACCGGGCGTGCTCGCGCTCGACTCCGTGCTGCTGCGCCGCGACCAGTTGCAGATCGTCTTCAGCTTCTCGCACTCGTATTTCCTCGTCGACATGGGCGTGCCGTCCGCGTACGTGGAGTTCCTCTGCACGATCATGCCGGGCAAGCCGAAGGCCGAGATCTACACGTCGGTCGGGCTGCAGAAGCAGGGCAAGAACCTGTTCTACCGCGACCTGCTGCACCATCTGTCGCATTCGAGCGACCGCTTCATCATCGCGCCCGGGATCAAGGGCCTCGTGATGCTGGTGTTCACGCTGCCGTCGTTCCCGTACGTGTTCAAGATCATCAAGGATCACTTCCCGCCGCCGAAGGAAACGACGCGCGCGCAGATCATGGAGAAGTACCAGCTCGTGAAGCGCCACGACCGCCTCGGGCGGATGGCCGACACGCTCGAGTATTCGAGCGTCGCGCTGCCGATCGCGCGGCTCGACCATGCGCTCGTGCGCGAACTGGAAAAGGAAGTGCCGTCGCTGCTCGAATACGAGGACGGCAACCTCGTGATCAAGCACCTGTACATCGAGCGCCGGATGACGCCGCTGAACCTGTTCCTGCAGAACGGCACCGATGCGGACATCGAGCACGGCGTGAAGGAGTACGGCAACGCGGTAAAGGAGTTGATGAAGGCCAACATCTTCCCCGGCGACATGCTGTACAAGAATTTCGGCGTCACGCGCCACGGCCGCGTGGTGTTCTACGATTACGACGAAATCGAATACCTGACCGACTGCAACGTGCGGCGCGTGCCGCCGCCGCGCAACGAGGAAGACGAACTGTCCGGCGAACCGTGGTATACCGTCGGCCCGCACGACATCTTTCCGGAAACCTACGGACCGTTCCTGCTCGGCGACCCGCGCGTGCGCTCGGTGTTCATGAAGCATCACGCGGACTTTTTCGAACCCGCGCTGTGGCAGGCGAGCAAGGACAAGCTGCTGCAGGGCGAGTTGCCCGATTTTTACCCGTACGACGTGTCGATACGCTTTCGCGTGCGCTACCCCGAGCGCTTCGACGCGACCGACGCCCATGACGGCGAAGGCGACGCGCAGCGCGCCGCCTGACGCCCGAGCACCTCGAACCCGTTATCGACCCGATTTCCGCCAACGGAATCCACACCGATGAATACCCAAGACAATCCGCTTTCACACCTGTTCGACAACAACGACGCCTGGGTCAAGCGCCAGCTCGCCGACGATCCGGAGTTCTTCGCGCGTCTGGCCGACCAGCAAGCGCCGGAATATCTGTGGATCGGGTGCTCGGATTCGCGCGTGCCCGCGAACCAGATCATCGGCCTGCCGCCGGGCGAAGTGTTCGTTCACCGTAACATCGCGAACGTCGTCGTGCACAGCGACCTGAACTGCCTGTCGGTGATCCAGTTCGCGGTCGACATCCTGCGCGTGAAGCACATCATGGTCGTCGGCCACTACGGCTGCTCGGGCGTGAACGCGGCGCTGCACAACCGGCGCGTCGGCCTCGCCGACAACTGGCTGCACCACGTGCAGGACGTGCGCGAGCGTCACGCGGCGCTGCTCGACGAATGGCCGGTCGGCGAAGCGCGCTATCGCCGCCTGATCGAGCTGAACTCGATCGAGCAGGTCGTCAACGTGTGCCGCACGACGATCGTCAACGACGCATGGGCGCGCGGCCAGTCGCTCACCGTGCACGGGCTCGTGTACGGCGTGCACGACGGGCGCATGCGCAACCTCGGGATGTCCGTGTCGAGCTTCGACGCGCTCGATTCGACCTATCGGCGCTGCGTCGCGGCGCTCACCGCGCGCGGCCAGCATGCGCCCGACAACGACATGGTCGCCGCGGACGCGGCACGGCTCGACGGCGTCGCGCAGGCGGTCGCCGCGACGCTGAAGCCGTGCGATGACGCGAAGTAACCGGCACGGATGCCGACGCGGCGCGCGGCGATCCCCACGGGCATGAACTGATCTGACACCGGTACCGCCACCCCGGCGGTGCAACGAAAAGGAGCGGCGAACATGAAAACCGTACTGATCGTCGGCGCGTCGCGCGGCCTCGGACGCGAATTCGTCCGGCAATACCGGCGCGACGGCTGGAACGTGATCGCCACCGCGCGCGACGACGCGTCGCTCGTCGCGCTGCGCGAGCTCGGCGCGCACGCGCATGCGCTCGACATCGCGCAGCCCGAGCAGATCGCGGCGCTCGGCTGGACGCTCGACGGCGAACGGCTCGACGCGGCGGTGGTCGTGTCCGGCGTCTACGGGCCGCGCACCGAAGGCGTCGAAACGATCGCCGCCGAGGATTTCGACGCGGTCATGCATACGAACGTGCGCGGGCCGATGCAGCTGCTGCCGGTCCTGCTGCCGCTCGTCGAGGACGCGCGCGGCGTGCTGGCCGTCATGTCGAGCCGGATGGGCAGCATCGCCGAGGCGACCGGCACGACCGGCTGGCTGTATCGCGCGAGCAAGGCGGCGCTGAACGACGTGCTGCGCATCGCGTCGCTGCAGACGCGCCACGCCGCGTGCATCTCGCTGCATCCGGGCTGGGTGCGCACCGACATGGGCGGCTCGCAGGCCGCGATCGATCCGGAAACGAGCGTGACCGGCATGCGCCGCGTGATCGCCGAAGCCGGCGCGGACATATCGCAGGCCAACGGCCGATTCTTCCAGTACGACGGCGTCGAGCTGAGCTGGTAAGCCGGATTCACAACCCGGCGTCGTTAATTCACGATTCGCATGACTTTGAACCGACCTGACGCGTGCCCGTGCGGCGGCGCGTCCCCCGCGCCTGCCGGCAAAGCGCCGGCCCCGCGCTATGCGGCCTGCTGCGGCCGCTTCATCGACGGCGGCGAAACCGCCCCCACCGCGCTCGAATTGATGCGTTCGCGGTACAGCGCGTACGTGCTCGGCGCGACCGGCTACCTGCGCGCGACCTGGGCGGCGCGCACCTGCCCGGCCGATCTCGATGCCGACCCCAATGCGCCCGACGCACCGCGCTGGCTCGGCCTCGCCGTCAAGCGTCATGCGCCGCTCGACGAACGGCACGCGGAGGTCGAATTCGTGGCCCGCTACAAGGTCGGCGGACGCGCGTACCGGCTTCATGAAACCAGCCGTTTCGAGCGCGACGAGCAGGGTTTCTGGCGCTACGTTGACGGCGAAGTAAGTGAACGCTGACAAATAGTTGCTGTGTCAGACGCCGGGTAATTCCCGCATTGCACAACCCGAATTTGTCGGGCTACGATGACCGTCAGATTGGTCATGTTGCATGGCAGGGCTTACGAATGGCGTTCAGCAAGGTATTGGTGGGATGGATGGCGGCCTGTGCGCTGTCGGCCGCTCAGGCCGGTACGCTGCCGAACGCAAATGCCGACGCATCCGCGGCAAACGGCTCGCTCGCCCATGCCGAGCGTTTCGACTACGGCGATTCGGGCCTCCCGCAGGTCGCCGCGAACCTCAACGAACAGATCATCAGCATTCCGGCCGATGCGTCGGGCTCCGTGATGCTCGAGGCCACGCTGTTCAAGCCGAACGGCCCCGGCCCGTTCCCGCTCGTCGTCTTCAACCACGGCAAGAACACCGGCGATCTGCATCAGCAGCCGCGCAGCCGCCCGGTCGCGTTCGCGCGCGAATTCGTGCGCCGCGGCTATGCGGTCATCGCGCCGAACCGCCAGGGCTTCGCCGGTTCGGGCGGCACGTACCAGCAGGAAGGCTGCAACGTCGAGAAGAACGGCCTCGCACAGGCCTCCGACGTCGCCGCGACGATCCGCTACATGTCTCGCCAGTCGTACATCGACCCGTCGCGCATCGTCGTCGCGGGCACGTCGCACGGCGGCCTCGTGTCGGTCGCGTACGGCACCGAAGCGGCGCCCGGCGTGCGCGGCATCATCAACTTCTCCGGCGGGCTGCGCCAGGATCTCTGCGACGGCTGGCAGCGCAATCTGGTCGACGCGTTCGACCAGTACGGCGCGCATACGGCCGTGCGCTCGTTGTGGCTGTACGGCGACAACGATTCGGTGTGGACGCCGGCGCTCGTCGCGCAGATGCACGATGCGTACGTGTCGCATGGCACCCAGGCGCAATTCATCGACTACGGCCGCTACAAGGACGACGCGCACCGGCTGATCGTCGACCGCGACGGCGTGCCCGTGTGGTGGCCGGCCGTGCATGCGTTCCTCGCCGAACTGAACCTGCCGACCTCGGTCCGCTACGCGGTCGCCAACCCGCATGAGCCGAATGCGACCGGCTACGCATCGATCGATGCAGTCGACGCGGTGCCGTTCCTCGACCAGGCCGGCCGCGATGGCTATCGCCACTTCCTGAGCCAGCACCCGAGCCGCGCGTTCGCGGTGTCGGCCGAAGGCGCCTGGTCGTGGGCCGAAGGCGGCGACGACCCGATGGCGCTCGCGCTCGACAACTGCGCGAAGCAGGGTGCGGGCGCATGCCGGCTGTATGCGGTCAACGAGCGTGTCGTGTGGAACGCGACCGCGACGCAGACGGCCGACAACGGCGACGGCAATCCGCAGCACGACGCCGATACGCGCGCGCTGGCTTCGCGCTGATCCGGGACGCGCGGCGCCCTTCCGCGCGCGTCTTTTCTCCGTCTGCCTTCCCCTTCTCCGTTTCGCGAACGCTCGCGTTCAACCCGCGACGACGCTCGCACCCGCCCGGTGCCATATGAGCCGCCCATGCGCCTCCTGCGACGACTTGCGCGGGCCGGCCTCGGCGCCCTTCCCGAACGGCTGCGGCGCCAGATTCAACACACCATTCGCCCATCGCGGCACGCATTCCGCGCGGTTTCGCCCCCCCTTTTCTCCTTCCCGCCCCCATTTTTCACCGTCGGCCGCCCGCCTGCCTCACGATTTTTTTCTGTCGGGGGGTGTCACTCGAACGTCGTCATCTGCGGTCATTTCGGGATATCTGGCGCGTACCGTTCCGAGCGCCTCCGATCTGCGCCGAACTCCCGTCCGGCAAGGCTTTGCGGCGTTTGTAACCAGTAGTGCAACGGGCCGCGGAACACGCTAATCTCAGCGCGTTTTCGTCTGTCGCCGCGCGGTATCGCGTTCGATACCCGCCGCCGTTTTACCCCCGGAGTTGCCTTGAGTACGCCAGCCACCGACGACTGGGTCGCGCGCAGCCTGCGCGCGGTCTGGCATCCCTGCACCCAGATGAAGCACCACGAGCGCCTGCCGCTCATTCCCGTCGCGCGCGGCGCGGGCGTATGGCTATACGACCGCGACGGGCGCCGCTACTTCGATGCGATCAGCTCGTGGTGGGTGAACCTGTTCGGCCATGCGAACCCGGACATCAACGCAGCGCTGAAGGACCAGCTCGACACGCTCGAGCACGCGATGCTCGCGGGCTGCACGCACGAGCCGGCGATCGAGCTCGCCGAGCGCCTGCACGCGCTCACCGCGCGCACGCTCGGGCATGCGTTCTTCGCGTCGGACGGCGCGTCGGCGGTCGAGATCGCGCTGAAGATGAGCTTCCACGCGTGGCGCAACCGCGGCCGCGCGGACAAACGCGAATTCGTGTGCGTCGCGAACAGCTATCACGGCGAGACCATCGGCGCGCTCGGCGTGACCGACGTCGCGCTGTTCAAGGACGCGTACGACCCGCTGATCCGCAATGCGCACGTGGTCGCGTCGCCCGACGCGCGCGGCGCGCTGCCGGGCGAGACGGCCGCGGATGTGGCGGGCCGCGCGCTCGACGACGTGCGGCGCCTGTTCACGGAACGCGCCGACCGGATCGCCGCGCTGATCGTCGAGCCGCTCGTGCAGTGCGCGGCCGGCATGGCGATGCACGATCCGTCGTACGTGCGTGGGCTGCGCGCGCTGTGCGACGAATTCGGCGTGCACCTGATCGCCGACGAGATCGCGGTCGGCTGCGGCCGCTCCGGCACCTTCTTCGCATGCGAGCAGGCCGGCGTCTGGCCCGATTTCCTGTGCCTGTCGAAAGGGATCAGCGGCGGTTATCTGCCGCTGTCGCTCGTGCTCACGCGCGACGACGTGTACGCGGCGTTCTACGACGACGACATGACGCGCGGCTTCCTGCACTCGCATTCGTACACCGGCAACCCGCTCGCGTGCCGCGCGGCGGTCGCAACGCTCGACCTGTTCGCCCGCGACGACGTGCTCGCGGCCAACACGCGCAAATCGGCGGCGCTGCGCGCCGCACTCGCGCCGCTCGACGCGCACCCGCAGGTACGCCACCTGCGCGAACGCGGCACGCTGTTCGCGTTCGACGTCGCGCTCGACGGCGATGCGGCACGCGGCTTCTCGCGGCGCTTCTTCGAACGGGCGCTCGAACGCGAACTGCTGCTGCGCCCGATCGGCACGACCGTGTACCTGATGCCGCCGTACGTGATGAGCGACGACGACATCGCGTGGCTCGCGCAACGCACGCGCGACACGCTCGACGCGACGCTCGCGGAGGCAACATGACGACACAACAGCCCCCACGCTCACTTCGTTCGCTGCCCCCCGAGGGGGCGGCTGCCTCCCTTGGGGCGGCCCGGCGGGAGGCAACGCCCCCCCTGCTCGACACGCTGCAGCGCGGCCTCGCCGAACTGGACACGCAAGGGCTGCGCCGCGTGCGACGCACCGCCGACACCGCGTGCGACGCGCACATGCGCGTCGACGGCCGCGACATCATCGGCTTCGCGAGCAACGACTACCTCGGCCTCGCCGCGCACCCGGCGCTCGTCGCCGCGTTCGCCGAAGGCGCGCAGCGCTACGGCTCCGGCAGCGGCGGCTCGCATCTGCTCGGCGGCCATTCGCGCGCGCACGCGACGCTCGAGGACGAGCTCGCCGGCTTCGCGGGCGGCTTCTCCGATGCGCCGCGCGCGCTGTACTTCAGCACCGGCTACATGGCGAACCTCGCCGCGATGACCGCGCTGACGGCCAAGGACGCGACGATCTTCTCCGACGCGCTGAACCATGCATCGCTGATCGACGGTATCCGGCTGTCACGTGCGAACGTGCAGGTCTACCCGCATGCGGACACCGCCGCGCTCGCCACACTGCTCGACGCGTCCGATGCGGAAACGAAACTGATCGTCAGCGATACCGTGTTCAGCATGGACGGCGACATCGCGCCGCTCGCCGAACTCGTCGCGCTGGCGGAGCGCCACGGCGCGTGGCTCGTCGTCGACGACGCGCACGGCTTCGGCGTGCTCGGCCCGCAGGGGCGCGGCGCGCTCGCGGCCGCCGCGCTGCGCTCGCCGAACCTCGTGTACGTCGGCACGCTCGGCAAGGCCGCCGGCGTCGCGGGCGCGTTCGTCATCGCGCACGAGACGGTGATCGAATGGATGATCCAGCGCGCGCGCAGCTACATCTTCACGACGGCCGCGCCGCCGGCCGTCGCGCATGCGGTATCGGCAAGCCTGAAGGTGATCGGCGGCGACGAAGGCGACGCGCGGCGCGCGCACCTGGCCGCGCTGATCGAGCGCACGCGCGTGCTGCTGCGCACGACGCGCTGGCAGCCGGTCGATTCGCACACCGCCGTGCAGCCGCTCGTGATCGGCAGCAACGACGCGACGCTCGCCGCGATGCGCTCGCTCGACGCGCACGGCCTGTGGGTGCCCGCGATCCGGCCGCCGACGGTGCCGGCCGGCACGTCGCGCCTGCGCATCTCGCTGTCGGCCGCGCATTCGTTCGACGATCTCGCGCGGCTTGCAATCGCGCTCACCGAAGCCAGCGAGCAGGCAGCATGAACGCCCCCCTTTCCCTGTTCGTCACCGGCACCGACACCGAGATCGGCAAGACCTTCGTCTCGGCCGCATTGCTGCATGGCTTCGCGCGCCACGGCTTGCGCGCGGCCGCGCTGAAACCCGTCGCGGCCGGCGCATATGAACGCGACGGCGTGTGGCGCAACGAAGACGCGGACCAGCTCGATGCGGCCGCGAACGTCGTGCTGCCGCCCGAACTGCGCACGCCGTTCCTGCTGAAGGCGCCCGCGGCCCCGCACATCGTCGCCGCGCAGGAAGGCGTGACGCTCGACATCGGCACGATCGTCGCGAGCCACCGCGAAGCGCTGACGCGCGCGGATATCGTCGTCGTCGAAGGCGTCGGCGGCTTTCGCGTGCCGCTCAACGATACGCAGGACACGGCCGATCTCGCGGTCGCGCTCGGCCTGCCCGTCGTGCTCGTCGTCGGCGTGCGGCTCGGCTGCATCAGCCACGCGCTGCTGACCGCCGACGCGATTCGCCAGCGCGGCCTCACGCTCGCGGGCTGGGTCGCGAACCACGTCGATCCGGCCATGTCGTACGCCGACGAGAACGTCGCGACGATCCGCGACTGGCTCGCGCGCGAGCACCGCGCGCCGCTGCTCGGCCGCATTCCGCACATGAGCCCGGCCGCCCCCGAATCCGCCGCGGCGATGCTCGACATCGCCGCGCTCGTCGATACGCTGCGCCACGCGCAGCATTGACGCCCCCCATCCCCGAATCCACGAATCCACGACAGGAAAACCACCATGACCCAAGCCCAGACCGCCGCCGTGCAACCCGACGCGATCCCCGTGGCCGCACCGACGTCGCAGCGCTGGCGCGTCGCGGACGTCGTCGCGCTGTTCGCGCTGCCGTTCAACGACCTGATGTTCCGCGCGCAGCAGGTGCACCGCGAGCACTTCGACGCGAACGCGGTGCAGCTGTCGACGCTGCTGTCGATCAAGACGGGCGGCTGCGAGGAAGATTGCGGCTACTGCTCGCAGTCGTCGCATCACGACACGGGCCTGAAGGCCGAGAAGCTGATGGACGTCGATACGGTGCTCGACGCCGCGCGCGCGGCCAAGGCGAACGGCGCGAGCCGCTTCTGCATGGGTGCGGCGTGGCGTAATCCGAAGGAGCGTCACATGCCGGCGCTGACCGAGATGGTGCGCGGCGTGAAGGAGCTGGGCCTCGAAACCTGCATGACGCTCGGCATGCTCGAGGATGAGCAGGCGCAGCAGCTCGCGAACGCCGGCCTCGACTACTACAACCACAACCTCGACACGTCGCCGGAGTTCTACGGTCAGGTGATCTCGACGCGCACGTACCAGGATCGCCTCGACACGCTCGACCGCGTGCGCGATGCGGGCATCAACGTGTGCTGCGGCGGCATCATCGGGATGGGCGAATCGCGCCGCGAACGCGCGGGCCTGATCTCGCAGCTCGCGAACCTGAACCCGTACCCGGAATCGGTGCCGATCAACAACCTCGTCGCGATCGAAGGCACGCCGCTCGAAGGCACCGCGCCGCTCGACCCGTTCGAGTTCGTGCGCACGATCGCGGTTGCGCGCATCACGATGCCGAAGGCCGTCGTGCGCCTGTCGGCCGGCCGCGAGCAGCTCGACGACGCGATGCAGGCGATGTGCTTCCTCGCGGGTGCGAACTCGATGTTCTACGGCGATCAGCTGCTGACGACGAGCAACCCGCAGACGCAGCGCGACCGCGCGCTGTTCGAACGCCTCGGCATCCGCTCGAGCCAGGCGGACGGGCTGGCGGAGAACGCGTAAGCACGGTATCGCGTTTGGCGCGCAGACGAAAAAGCCGGGGCATGCCCCGGCTTTTTTTCATCCGGCCGTCTGAACCGGGTTGCGCGGCACGTTGCGCGGGCCGCGCGCGTGCGCGTCACACGTGCGCCGCCGCGCCGTCGAGTGCGGCCCGCACGCGCGCGACCTGCTGCGCGTCGACGGGCGCCAGCACCTCGCCGCGCGGCCGCACGCCCGAGCCGAAATGCACCGCGCGTACGCCGGTGGCGTGCACGAAATCGCCGACCGCATCGACCGTGAGCCCCGAGCCGGCCAGCACCGTGCACGTCGAGCCGGCGGCCTGCCGCACCAGGCGCGTAATCGTCGCGGCCGCGTCGAGCACCGACGGATGGCCGCCGGAGGTCAGCACCGACGTGACGGCCGGCACGCGCAGCAGCGCGTCGAACGCGGCATTCAGATCGCGCGACACGTCGAACGCGCGATGGAACGTCAGGTCGCGCCCGTTCGCGGCGGCGGCGATGCGCGCGAGCGCGTCGAGATCGACGTCGCCGCGCGCATCGAGCGCGCCGAACACGACACCGTTCGCGCCAGCAGCAACGGCCGCACGAACGTCGCGCTCGATCACGCGCAGGTCGTCGGCGTCGTAGACGAACGCGCGGCTGTGCGGGCGCACGATCACGTTGACGGGAATCGGCACGGCGGCCACGACGGCCTCGATCAGGCCGACGCTCGGCGTGAGCCCGCCTTCGCTGATCGCGGTGACGAGTTCGAGCCGGTCTGCGCCCGCGCGGGCGGCGGCCTTCGCATCGCCGACGGTCGTGGCGATCACTTCGAGGAGGACGGAAGAGGCGGCGTTTCGGTTCATGGGCGGCCCGCGAATCGTCAGGACAATTCGCGCATCCTAGCCGAGCCGCGTGACGGACGCCAGCGTGCCGGCCGCCGCGCCGTGAGTCACGTCGTCAGCCGCGCCGCGCGAGCCACACGCCGACGAGCGCGGACAGGCCGGTCATCACGGCGCCGGGCGCGAACCGGAACATCCGCGCGTTCACGTCCACGCCCTGCTGCTGCATCACCTCGACGAGTCCCGGCGCCAACAGCAGCGTCACCCAGCCGATCATCCCGAACGCGGTGGTCGCGGTCGCGATGAGAAGCGCGATGCCCGCGCCGCGCGCGCGTGGCCGGAACGCGCCGGCAAACGCGCCCACGGCCAGGAGCACGGCCGACAACACGCACAGCACGGTGACGAACACGAGCATCGCCCCCGCATGACCGAGCTTCAGGAACGCCAGTGTCTGCGCGGTGATCACGCACATGCCCGCGATCGTGAACAGCACGATCGCCAGCGCGTTGCGCACGACAGTCATGCGTTCGCCTGGAAATACGCGGTCGCGGGGCGCCGGAACATCAGGTAGACGAACAGCGCGAACAGCAGGACGCCCGGAATCAGCACCGCGTACATCGACGCCGGCATGTTGACGAACGAGAACGCGAAGCTGAACACGGATACCGCGATGTAGGTCTTGCGCGACCATTCGCGGCCCTTGAGGATCGCGATGCCGATCACGATGTTCACGACTTCGAGAATCACGCTGATGCCGAGCGTCGCCCAGACGGGCAGCAGGTAGTGCGACAGCAGCGCCTGGGTGGTCGGCATGCCGATCGTGAAAGGCGTATAGATGCACGTGATCGCGTTGGTCACGATGATGATCCACGCGAGAATGGTCAGCGAAATCGGTCTTTTCATTGTGTTTTCCTTGTTATTCGCCGCCATGGTGGCCCCCGGGACGGCGCGCTCGCGGTCACGATGGCCGCGGTCGGGCCATTGTCTGGGAAGCGCGCGGCGAACGCAACGGCCGGTACGCGCCGCTCGCCCCGCTCACCGCCGGCGGTACGCGCGGCGCTAGCCGGCGTCCGCTGCGTCGTCGCCCCAGTCGATATCGCCGCACAGCACGTGCTGCGCATCGCCGATGCGCACGGCCACCGACAGCGTCACGCACGGCTGCGCCTCGTTGATCGACAGGTACGGGCGCGTCACCTGCACGCGCCCCGGCTCGGCGATCGCCGTGCGGAAATACGGCCGGCGCAGCCAGTTCGCCCCCTGCGCATCCGCGAGCGGCGAAAAGCGCGCCTCGGCGAGCGCGCGGTCCGCGCGCAGCACGACGTTGCGGCCCGACTGGCGGCCCCGCGCGTCGAGCAGGAAGCAGCGTGCCGCATCGTCGAGCGCGAGGAAATTCCAGCACACCTCGTCGAGCGGTTCGCCGGCCGCCAGCCGCTCGGCCGCGCGCTCGAACGCGCGCAGGTACGGCGCGAGCCGCTGCGCGTCGCGCCGCTCGCGCGCATCGGTCTGCAGACGGAAGCGCTCGGTCAGCTCGCCGATGCAGCCGGTCGCGGCCGCGCTGTCGGGCAGCCCGGGCGCCGGACGGCCGAAGTAATAGCCCTGCACGAAATCGGCCTCGCACGACAGCGCGATCTGCGCGTCGTGCTCGGTCTCGATCCCTTCGACGAGCACGAGCTTGCCGGCCTCGTGCAGCAGCGTGACGAGCCCGTGCAGGATCGCGGTGAGCCCGGTGCGGTGCGCCGCGTGGGACAGCATGATGCGGTCGAGCTTCACGATGTCCGGATTCAGTTGCCAGATCCGCTCGAGGTTCGAGTGCCCCGCGCCGAAATCGTCGAGCGCGATCAGGAAGCCCTGCGCGCGGAATTCGCGCACGGCGTCGGCAAGCCGCTCGACGTCGTCCGCGCGCTGTTCGAGCACTTCGAGCACGACGCGGCGCGGCGGCATGCCGAGCCGCTTCAGGTTCGCGAGCAGCGCGGCGGCCTGGAACGGATCGGTCAGCACCTCCGGATGCACGTTGAGGAACAGCCACTCGCGCTCCGCGCCGAGCAGCCCGAAGTTCTCGAGATGCAGCGCCTGCGCGAGCCGGTCGAACTGCAGCAGCTCGCCCCGGCGCGCGGCCTCGCCGAACACGTCGAGCGGCGACACCGCGCGATCGAGCCCGTCATGCGCGCGCAACAGCGCCTCGTAGCCCACCGCGCGCTGGTGCGACAGGCTGAAGATCGGCTGGAACACAGTCGTGAGCGTCAGGTCGCGATACTGCGTCGCCAGACGTTCGAGGCCGGAACTCATCTCCAGCTCGAAACGGTACGGCGACGCGGCGGCCGGACGCTCCTGTTGCTCGATCGTCATACCTTCCTCCTCGTGATGCAGTCGAATGCGGCAGGCGTTCGAAACGGCGCGCGCAATGTCATGGTGTAGCCCTCGGTTGCCCGGCCCGTGCCGGACGGCAGACAAGCATCAAGCAAGCTCCGTGCAAGCCGTGAATACGGGCGCCGCGCTCGTGTGCGGCCCCGTCGCACCATCGTGGCGCACCCGCGATGCACCGTTTTCGTGCACGCGCACCGGGCACTCGAGCGCACCTGTCACGCTGTCACGCTACACTCCGTACGATCGTTTCATTCCCACACTTGCCGTATCGATGGAAATCGTCTTCACCGTCCTGATCCTGCTGCTCACCGTCGCGCTGTCCGGTGCAATCACGCGCCTGCTGCCGTTGCGGCTCCCGCTGCCGCTGATGCAGATCGCGTTCGGCGCAATGCTCGCGTGGCCGAAGCTCAACCTGCACGTCACGTTCGATCCCGAAATCTTCATGCTGCTGTTCATCCCGCCGCTGCTGTTCGCGGACGGCTGGCGGATTCCGAAGCGCGAGCTGTACCTGCAGCGCCGCGCGATCCTGATGCTCGCGTTCGGGCTCGTGTTCATGACGGTACTCGCAGTGGGCTACTTCGCGCACTGGCTGATACCCGAGTTGCCGCTGCCGATCGCGTTCGCGCTCGCGGCCGTGCTGTCGCCGACCGATGCGGTCGCGCTGTCGGGGATCGCCGGCAAAGGCCGCATCCCGCCGCAGCTGATGCACATCCTCGAAGGCGAGGCGCTGATGAACGACGCGTCCGGCCTCGTCGCGCTGAAGTTCGCGGTCGCGGCCGCGCTCACCGGCATGTTCTCGCTGCGCGAAGCGTCGGTCACGTTCGTGATCGTCGCGGCCGGCGGGCTCGCGACGGGCGCGGTCGTGTCGTGGGTGTTCAGCGCGCTGTCGACGCGCTTCCTGAACGCCGAGCAGGAAGGCGATCCGGCCCCGGGCATCGTGATGACGCTGCTCGTGCCGTTCGCCGCCTATCTGTTCGCCGAGCACCTCGACCTGTCGGGCGTGCTCGCGGCGGTGTCGGCCGGGATGATGATGAACTACACGAGCTTCTCGCGTAAAAGCACGGTCGCGTCGCGCGTGCGCGCCGAAAGTACGTGGGCGATGATCGAGTTCGTGTTCAACGGCATGGTGTTCATCATGCTGGGGCTGCAGTTGCCGCACATCATCGGCCGTGCGCTGGTCGATGCGCACCACACGAGCGACGCGCTCGTCGGCCGGATGATCTTCAACGTGTGCGCGATGATGCTCGCGCTGTATGCGATCCGCTTCACGTGGGTGTGGCTGCTGCGCTGGATCGCGAGCCGTCGCGCCGCACGCCAGGGCCTCGCGGGCACGATGGCCGGCATCCGCACGATCGCGGTGATGACGGTCGGCGGCGTGCGCGGCGCGGTCACGCTCGCGGGCGTGCTGTCGATTCCCGTCGCGCTGTCCGACGGCGCGCCGCTACCCGGGCGCGACACCGCGATCTTCATCGCGTCGGCCGTGATTCTCGGTTCGCTGATCGTCGCGGTGATCGGCCTGCCGCTGCTGCTGCGCGGCGTGCGCTCGACGCGCAACCCGCTCGCCGACGAGGAGCGCACCGCCCGCGCGGCCGCCGCGCAGGCCGCGATCCGCGCGATCGATTCGTCGCACGACGCGATCTCGGTCGATCTCGACGAATCGGGCGCCGCCCGCTGCGCGGACATCTCCGCACGCGTGATGGACCAGTACCGCCGCCGCCTCGCCGCACTCGCCGAGGACAGTCCGACGCCGCGCGCGGAAGCGAAGCAGGCCGAAACGATGGAACTGCAGATGCGCATCGCCGCCGTGCGCGCGGAACGTTCGGTGCTGTACCGGCTGCGCAGCGAAAGCAAGATTTCGGACGAGACGCTGACCAAGCTGATCCGCGAGATCGACCTGTCGGAAACCGCGCTGTCGACGCGCAAGAAAGGCATCGTCTGAACCCGGCGCACGCGGTGCCGTTGCCCGGCCGGCCATAAAAAAACGGCGACGCGCGAGCGTCGCCGTTTTCACATCGACCGCTCGTTCGCGTTACTTCGCGACGACGACCGGAATCCCCTTCAGCATCCCGGCGCCCTTCAGCTCGTCGACGGCGTGCTGCACGGCCGCGCTGGTCGCCGCGTCGATGCCGAGCTGCAGCGCGAGTTCGCGCTCCGCGCGCTTCACGCCGGCGAGATTGCGCACCTTCACGTGACCGAAGCCGCGCACGCGGGCGGGCAGGTCGGCCAGTTGCGCGACCTGCGCCGCATTGCCGGCATTCGTCACGGCGAGCGCGCGCGCGAGCGTCGTCTCGTAGTCGTCCGCGAGCGCACGCTCCATCCTGCGCTCGACCGTGCGGCCGAACGGATCGAGCCACGTGCCGCGCAGGTTGCGCACGCGCGCGAGCGTGCCGAGCACCGGCCACATCCACTGGCCGAACACGCGTTTCTTCGGCACGCTGCCGTCGCTGCCCGCCTTCGCGACGGTCGGCGGTGCGAGGTTGAACTTCACGCGATAGTCCTGCCCCGGCACGCCTTCGAACTGCGCTTCGAGCGCGGTGCGGAACGTGCCATCCGCGTACAGTCGCGCGACCTCGTATTCGTCCTTCACCGCGAGCAGCCGATAGAACGTCGTCGCGACCGCACGCGTCAGCGCGTCGTCGCCTTTCGCACGCGCCGCGTTCACGAGCGCCCGGTAGCGTTCGACGTAACGCGCGCCGCCGTAGGCATCGAGACGCGCCTCGCGATCGGCGATCAGCTCGGCGAGCGTCTGCGGTGCGGCCTGCGCGGCCACCGCGTGACGCGCATTCCACAATGCGTCGAGACCGGCCGCGTCGCCGGCCGCCATCCGGCCGATCGAGAACGCGAGCTTGTTCATCGGCACCGCGACGTTGTTCAGCTCGATCGCGCGCATCATCGCCGCGAGCGACACCGGCACGAGGCCGAGCTGCCATGCGTAGCCGAGCATCAGGATGTTCGCGCCGATCGGGTCGCCGAGGAATTTCGCGGCGAGCGCCTGCGCGTCGCAGCTCGACAGGTAGCCGTCGCCGGCCGCGTGATGCATCTTTTCGAGCAGCGCGTCCGCATGCAGGTTCGCGTCGGGGTTCTGCACGAACGACGCATTCGGAATCCGGTGCGTATTGACGACGATCCGCGAACGCTGGTGGCGCACCGTCTGCAGCGCCTCGGCGCTCGCGCCGACCACCATGTCGCACGCGAGCAGCACGTCGGCCTGCTGCGTGTCGATGCGCACCTGGTTCAGCCACCGGTCGCTCGACGCGATCCGCACGAACGACAGCACCGAGCCGCCCTTCTGCGCGAAGCCCATGAAGTCGAGCACCGACGCGCTCTTGCCTTCGAGGTGCGCGGCCATGCTGATCAGCGCGCCGACCGTCACGACGCCCGTGCCGCCCACGCCCGTCACGAGCATGTCGTACGGCGCCGCGTCGAGATGCGTCGCCGGCACCGCCAGCGCGTCGACGCGCGCGGCGAGCGCCGCCTCGTCGAATGCCGCGCCCGCGGCCTTCTTCAGTGCCGCGCCTTCGACCGTCACGAAGCTCGGGCAGAAGCCGTTCACGCACGAGTAGTCCTTGTTGCACGACGACTGGTCGATGCGGCGCTTGCGGCCGAGCGGCGTCTCGAGCGGCTCGACCGACAGGCAGTTCGACTGCACGCCGCAGTCACCGCAGCCTTCGCACACCGCGTCGTTGATGAACAGGCGCTTGTCCGGGTCGGGGAATTCGCCTTTCTTGCGGCGGCGACGCTTCTCGGCCGCGCAGGTCTGGTCGTAGATCAGCACGGTGACGCCCGGCGTGTCGCGCAGTTCGCGCTGCACGGTGTCGAGCTCGCTGCGGTGATGGAACGTCGTGCCGGTCGGGAACTGGCCGTGGTGGCCGTCGTACTTCTCCGGTTCGTCGGACACGACCACGAAGCGCGACACGCCTTCCGCCTCGACCTGCCGCGCGATCTGCGGCACCGAGATGCTGCCGTCGACCGGCTGGCCGCCCGTCATCGCGACCGCATCGTTGTAGAGGATCTTGTACGTGATGTTCGCTTTCGCGGCGACTGCCTGGCGGATCGCGAGAATGCCCGAGTGGAAGTAAGTGCCGTCGCCGAGGTTCTGGAACACGTGCTTCGTGTTGGTGAACATCGCGTGCGCGGCCCAGTCGACGCCTTCGCCGCCCATCTGGATCAGGCCGGTCGTGTCGCGCTCCATCCACGACGCCATGAAATGGCAGCCGATGCCGGCCTGCGCGATCGAGCCTTCCGGCACCTTCGTCGACGTGTTGTGCGGGCAGCCCGAGCAGAAATACGGCGTGCGCTTCACCGCATCGGCCTCGTTCGACAGGATCTGCGGCGCGACGAGATCGACGACGCGCTCGCGGCGATCGAGCGCCGGCTTGTGGCGCGCGAGCCAGTCGGCGAACACCGGCAGGATCCGCGACGGGCGCAGTTCGCCAAGCTCGGACAGCAGACACGCGCCAGCCGCATCGTGCTTGCCGAGCACGCGCGGGCGCGCGCCGTCCGCGCGGTTGTACAGGTAGTCCTTGATCTGCTGCTCGATGACGGGGCCCTTCTCCTCGATCACCAGCACTTCGGCAAGCCCGTCGACGAAGGTCTCGATGCGCGTCATCTCGAGCGGATACGACAGGCCGACCTTGTAGATCCGCACGCCGGCCGCGTCGAGATCGGCGACCGTCAGATCCAGGCGGCGCAGCGCTTCCATCAGGTCGAGGTGCGCCTTGCCGCAGGTGACGATGCCGACGTTCGCCTGCGCGCCCGGCGCGATCCACTTGTCGATGCTGTGGGTGCGCGCGAAATGGCGCACCGCGTCGAGCTTCGCGGCGAGGCGCGCCTCGATCGTGAGGCTCGGCAGGTCCGGCCAGCGGTTGTGCAGGCCACCCGCCGGCGGCGTGAAGCCCGCGGGCGCCGGCCACTGCGTCTGCAGCGCGTCGAGATCGACGGTCGAACCCGATTCGACCGTCTCCGAGATCGCCTTGAAGCCGACCCATGCGCCCGAGTAGCGCGACAGCGCCCAGCCGTACAGGCCGAATTCGAGCATGTCGGCGATGTTCGACGGGTTCACGACCGGCATGTGCCACGCCATCATCGCGAAGTCGCTCTGGTGCGGCATCGATGACGACACGCAGCCGTGGTCGTCGCCCGCCACCACCAGCACGCCGCCGTGCGGCGACGAACCGTAGGCGTTGCCGTGCTTGAGCGCATCGCCCGCGCGGTCGACGCCCGGGCCCTTGCCGTACCACATCGCGTACACGCCATCGACGGTGCGCTCCGGGTCGGCCTCGACGCGCTGCGTGCCGAGCACCGCGGTGCCGCCGAGTTCCTCGTTGATCGCGGGCAGGAAGCGCACGCCGCTGCCGTCGAGCAGTTTCTTCGCCTTCCACAGCTGCTGGTCGACCATCCCGAGCGGCGAGCCGCGATAGCCGCTGACGAAGCCGGCCGTGTTCAGCCCTTGCGCGGTGTCGGACGCGCGCTGCATCAGCAACAGGCGAACCAGTGCCTGCGTGCCGGTCAGGAAGATCCGGCCGCGCGTGGCGGTCAGGTTGTCGGTCAGACGGTAGTCGGATAGTGCGGGCGTGCCATCGACGGGCAGGCGAGCGGTCATGGGGATGTCTCCGGATTGTGCTGTTCTGGGCTGCGCGGGGGCGTCGGGCGACGCCGGCCGTGGCAGCTGGATAGCTCTATTTTTTCGCGGAGAGGCGAGAAAGTTTTTTCTCATCTTGCTCGGGCGGGGCGATAGCGAGAAAAACTGCGCAGGTTTTGGGCGGGATTTGAGAGAGTTTTCGCGCGGGGTGCTGGCGGGCGGTTGATGGCGTGTCGGGGCGCTCGGATGAATGGTCGTGAAACGGCGAGGATGCGCAGCGAGCGGGCGGCGCGCCGGGTGACGGGCGCTCGCGCCCCGTGTGGCAAGGGTTTGAGCGACTGATGACGGGTGCGCTCACCGATGAAATGCACAGCGTTCCGACTGGTCGGAGATGCGGGATGTCCACATCTGCGGACTGCCCGGGCAATCGGATGCGCACCCTCACCTTTCGGTTGCACAGGGTTTCGACTGGCGTCGGGACCGGGATTTCCACACCGCAATCGGTACGCAGTTCGCTCGGGGGCGAGGCTCACCGTTGAAATTCACAGCGCGACGACTGGATGTCGGCGAGAGATATCCACATCGATTCATTCCCGTTTCGTCGATACGACGGGCGTTCTCACCATTCGGCACATATCGGGAGCGCCCCTTGTCCACCATGCGTATGCCGCCCGGACCCGACATCTCCTGCCCGCAAACGCCGGAAATGCCGTGAATTTCAGTGGCGAGCTGTCGACACCCGCATGCAAAGCGGCACCGATCCGGTTGTGGATAGCTCGACCCAGAGCCACTCAAAACACTGTGAATTTCGATGGTGAGCGCCTGCGCACGATCTCGGGACGATGCCGATCGGGTTGTGGATAGCCCAACCCACGACAACTCGAAACGCTGTGAATCCGAATGGTGAGCGTTGGCATTGGGTCGCACGCGCGAGCCAATCGAGGGGGATGAGCCGGCCGATCCTCAGCAACTCGAAATGCTGTGCATTCCAATGGTGAGCATCAAGCGTTCGATCGAACAAGGATGCTGATTCGAGCGTGGACAGGCCCGAGCGACGCGCGACCCGACGCGTCGCGAATCTCGCCGTCAGCCGCGCTGGTACTGGCTCCCGGCCGAACGCGCACTCACCTTCACCCATGAAATGCACAGCGTGACGAGTCGCCTGGGAAGCCGGATATCCCCATCGGAACGGAACACGCATGCGCGAGTGCGGTTAGAATGCGCGACGCGTCGGGCCATGCCAACGTACAGGAAGCGGGCGCGTGGTTCGATCAGGCGCTTACGCTCACCGCTGAAATACACAGCGCGTCGAGTCGCTTCCGGGGCCGGATATCCACACCGCGACACCCACCCGAACCTATCGCGAATCCGCACGAGCCGTTAGAATGCGCGACGCTCCGAATTCACGCGGAAGGCGCGGAAATCCGCGCCGGACAAGCCCCTCAGGCAATCGGACGTCAGCACTCACCATCCGAAAGCACAGCATTTTTCGTCGTTGTGCGTGCCGGTTATCCACACCCGTTGCCTCGTATCCTGCCGCATTCGGTTACCCTCACCTGTCGAACGCACAGCGTACCGAGTGGTTTCGATGCCGGGTTATCCACACCCGCAATTGCGTGAAGATTCGCCGCCGACACATCGGCCGGGTCGATTCCCGCGTCTGCCCATGATGCTCACCCAATGCCGGAAAGCCCCGCCGATTCGGCCTCCGGGCCGGCGCTCACCATTCGGATTCACAGCATTTCGAGTGAGCGAAGAGGCGGGTTGTCCACATCCGCCCTGCAACGGCCGATCCAGCGCGCCGGTCACCTCGAACGCTCTCACTCCGCAATCGACCGGATGACCCGCGCCGGGTTTCCGCCGACGAGCGTGTCCGGCGGAACGTCGCGGGTCACGACGGAGCCCGCGGCGACCACCGAATTCTCGCCGACCGTCACGCCGCCGACGATCGTCGCCCCTGCGCCGATCCACGCGTTTCTGCCGATCACGATCGGCCGGGCCACGACGAAGTCGCGCCGGCGCGAAGGTTCGACCGGATGCCCCGACGTGATGAGACTGACGTTCGGCCCGATCATCACGTCGTCGCCGATGTCGAGGCCGCCGAGATCGTAGAACGTGCAGTTCTGGTTGACGAAGACATTGCGGCCAATCCGGGTATCGGCGCCGCCTGTCGCGTAGAACGGCGGGATCAAAAGAAATCCGTCGTCCATCGGTTTGCCGATCAGTTCACCGAACAATCGACGGACTTCGTCCGCATCGTCGAAGGTCAGACGGTTGAGCCGCGCGGTAATGGCCATCGTCCGCTCGAGGTCGGCACGCATCGCCGCCGACTCCGGCGTTCTTCGGGGAATGATTCTGGTGCGATCGTCGTTCGCCATTCGTGCCCCCTGTCCGTACGCAATCGAACCGGCATTCGGCGCATGATCGGAGCGCCTGATTCACCGGGTGCGATCGCCTCGCTTCGAGTTCGACTTCCATGATCGGGCAGCCCTGGATACGGCGGCCCGGCTTCCGCGTTTCGCAGCAGATCGACAGGCATCGCCGAATGCTCGCGCGACGGGTTGCGACACCACGGCAACGTCGGCGAAACAGTGTAGGGATGCCCCGCTTGGCGCAAGCCTCAAGCAGATAATTTAATACTAGTTAATTTATAACTAGTTTCACTATGACCTACCGTGCAGACTGGCTTTGCGCGAGATTCACCGTCGATCCCTATGCACCGCCGCGCCGTCACCCTGCCGCTCGCCCCTCTGTCCGAACCTCGCCCGCTCGGGTACGCTTGAGCATCCACCGAACCGACACGCACATCAGACGCGGAGGCGCGATGAAGCTCTACTACTGGCCGAAAACCCGGGCATTCCGGGCGCTGTGGATGCTGGAGGAAATCGGCGCCGTCTACGAGCTCGTGCCGATCGACCTGCGGTCGCACGAACAGGGCAGCGACGCATTCGTCCAGGTCAATCCGATGGCCAAGCTGCCCGCGCTCGACGACGGCGGCGAACCGTTCGCCGAATCCGGCGCCGTGCTGCTCTATCTCGCCGATTGCTGTCCGGGCGCGAGGCTCGGCATTGCGCCCGACGATCCGCTGCGCGGCCGCTTCCTGCAGTGGATGTTCTTCACGCCCACCTGCCTCGAGCCTGCGATGGCCGAGAAATTCACCGGCGCGTCGGGCAACCCGGTCGCGTTCGGCTGGGGCAACATCACGCGCGTGCAGCGTGCGCTCTCGCAGGCGCTTGCCCATAGCCGCTGGCTCGTCGGCGACCGCTTCACCGCGGCCGACCTGCTGCTCGCCAGCACGCTGAAGATCGCGTTCGACGCGCACCTGCTGCCGCACGAAGGCGTGCTCGGCGACTATGTCGCGCGCGCCGAGGACCGCGACGGCTATCGCCGCGCGGTCGCCGTCGAACAACGCGAAGCGGCGCGCCTGCTGCATGCGTGACGCGTGAGCGACGCGGCATCCGGGGGCGGCAACCGCACCCGACTGCCGGCGCCCGGCCGTGCCGGCCACCCGCGTCATGCAGCCGGCCCGGGCGCCTGCGCCGCTGCGCCGGCGTCGATCACCGCGCCCGGCGAACCGCGTTCGTCGGTATCGGTATCGACCGGCACGACCTCGTGAAAATGCGTGTAGTCGATGTGCGTGATGCCGCCTTCGTCGTGCATCAGGTCGACATAACGGTGACGCCAGCGGATGTCCGCATGCGCCCATGAGTAGCGCGCCTGCATGACCTGCGCGGTCGTCTCGTCGGAACCCTCGATCGTGATCAGCAGCGACGCGTCGCGCGCGGCGAGCGATTCGGGCGTCTCGTCGAACAGCGGGCTCGCTTCGTCGATCACATGCATCAGGTTCCAGCCGAGCAGGAAGATCGGATGCTCGCTGCGCACGAGCGGCAGGTCGTGGATCTTGCGCAGCGTATAGCCCTCGTGCGTGCCTTCGACGCGCATCAGCCGCAGCTTCGCCTGCGCTTCGGCAATCACGTTCTGGCGCGCATTCGCGGCGCGCACCATCAGCGTCATCCGCCCGTTCAGCGGCCGCACGATCGCGTAGCGCGCGAACAGGATCTTCGCCTGCGGCCGCGAAAACCGCGCGAACACGAGGCCGGTCGCCAGCGCGATGCCCGACATCCCGATGAAGATCTCGAATGTCGCGACGAGGTGCGCATAGACGGTCTGCGGATGCATGTCGCCATAGCCGACGGTGGCGAGTGTCTCGACACTGAAGAAGAACGCGCCGCCGAATCCGGCCGGCGACTGGTTCGCGATCGGCGCATGGCCGAGCAGGTAGAGCGTCGCGAAGCCGCCGTTGAGCAGCAGGAACAGCATCGCGAGCGACAGGAAGAACACGGGCCAGCTCACCGTCAGCGCCCGGTGATAGAGGTCGCGCCAGCCGAGCGGCGGCATCCCGTATGCGATCACGGGGCGCGTGCCCGACCAGATCTTGCGGCCACGGCCGCGGGATGCCGGGGAAGACGGATCGAGGTTCATCGCGCGATGCCTGAAGCAGGAAGGCGATGAGCGTAGCACGCGCGACGGCGGCCGGGAATGCGCGCCGATGCGTAGCCATGATCCGCCGCGCCACCCCGAAAAAAAGCCGGCCGCATGAGCGGCCGGCTTCGCAGTCGTCCTGGTCGCACGCGCGCGGCAGGCGCCGCGCCGGCTTACTTCCGGTCGACGATCACGCGGTCGAACGTGCCGCCGTCGGCGAAGTGGGTCTTCTGCGCGTTCGCCCAGCTTCCGAAAACTTGCTCGACGCTGAACGTCTTCAGCGGCTTGAACTCGGCCGCATGCTTCTTCAGGACGTTCGCGTCGCGCGGGCGCAGATGGTGCTGCGCGATGATCTCCTGCGCCTGCGGCGTGTACAGATAGTCGAGATACGCCTGCGCAACCTTGCGCGTGCCTTTCTTGTCGACGACCTTGTCGACCACGGCCACCGGCGGCTCCGCGAGAATGCTCGCCGACGGATACACCGCGTCGAATTCCGCGCCCGACGCGCCCGAGTCCATCAGCGCGACTTCGTTTTCGAACGTGACGAGCACGTCGCCGATGCCGCGCTGCGTGAACGTCGTCGTCGCGCCGCGGCCGCCGGAGTCGAGCACCGGCACGTTGCGGAAGATCGCCTTCTCGAAGTCGAGCGCCTGCTGGTCGGTCGCGCCCTTCTGCTTCTGGTAGCCCCATGCGGCGAGATACGCGTAGCGGCCGTTACCCGACGTCTTCGGGTTCGCGATGATCACCTGCACGCCCGGCTTCGCCAGATCGCTCCAGTCCTTGATCGCCTTCGGGTTGCCCTTGCGCACGAGGAACACCATCGTCGTCGAGTACGGCGAGCTGTTGTCGGGGAAGCGCGCGCGCCAGTCCTTCGGCAGCAGTTGACCGCGCTCGGCGAGCAGGTCGATGTCGTTCGGCTGGTTCATCGTCACGACGTCGGCCTGCAACCCCTGCAGCACCGACAACGCCTGCGCGCTCGACGCGCCGTGCGACTGCTTGATCGTCACCGTTTCGCCGGTCTGCTGCTTGTAGGCGGCGGCGAAGCTCGTGTTGATGTCCTTGTACAGCTCGCGCGTCACGTCGTACGACACGTTCAGGATCGACGTGTCCGCGTGCGCGGCCGTCGCCGCCACGACCAGCGCCGCCGCCGTGCCCGTATGCAGCCAGCGGCCGATCCCCTTGATGCTTGCCATCGTGATATGCCCCGTTTCCAGTGGTGGTGAATGTGCGTGACGGCACGCGTACGCGCTGTCATCGAAACGTAAGCGGGCATTCTAGCGGCCGGGCGCGACGCGCTTTCCAATCTGTCATGCAAAGCAAATCTCGAATCCTGCT
Organism: Burkholderia sp. JKS000303; assembly: GCF_002563755.1. NCBI lineage: Bacteria > Pseudomonadati > Pseudomonadota > Betaproteobacteria > Burkholderiales > Burkholderiaceae > Burkholderia > Burkholderia sp. JKS000303. The sequence goes on along the minus strand of NZ_PDBZ01000001.1, from coordinate 1,839,269 downwards.
AAACGGCGCGCACCGCTCGCGTATGCGCCGGATCCGGTGTTAAGATCGCCGCTCAGCCCTTTTCCCGGTTTCCCGGTTCATTCATGTCCGCTGCCCTGCGCTCGCTCCCGATTCTTGCCGCCATCGCGGCAGGTGCGCGCGCGGCCGGGCTGAAACTCAAAAAACGACGCCTCGACTGACGGGGACGTCGCGTCCCGTCAGGCGAATGCCGGACGGGATGCCCGCAGGTCGTTTCTTTTTCCTTGCTCGCACGCCTCGATCCGGCACTCCGCCGGCGGAACGGTTTTTTCCCACTCCGTTTCCACCATGAGGTTTTGCATGCACACACGTTTCGAAGGTATCTGGCTCCCGATCATCACGCCGTTCCACCACGGCGAAGTCGATCACGGCGCACTTGCGCGACTCGCCCGTCACTATGCGGCGGCGGGCATCGCGGGCTTCGTCGCGGGCGCGACGACCGGTGAAGGCGTGCTGCTCGACGCACGCGAACAGGACGCCGTGTTCGCGACGCTGCGCGATGCGGTGCCCGGGTGCCCGATCGTCGTCGGGCTCACCGCAAGCGCGACGCACTTCGCGGCCGCCCGTGCGCGCGAGTTGGCTGCGCTGCGGCCCGACGGGCTGCTCGTCACGCCGCCCGTCTACGTGCGGCCGACCCAGGATGGCATCCGCCGCCACGTCGAGGCGATCGTCGACGCGGCCGATCTGCCCGTCCTCGTCTACAACATCCCGTACCGCACGGGCGTGAACGTCGAACTCGAGACGCTGCAGGCGCTCGCGCGCGATCCGCGGGTCGCGGGCATCAAGGAATGCGGCGGCACGCTCGACCGGATGAGCCGACTCGTGCACGACACGCCGCTCGCGATCTTCTCCGGCGACGACAACCAGAACTTCGCGGCACTGTGCGCCGGCGCGCACGGTGCGATCGCAAGCAGCGCGCACGTGCTGCCCGAATGGCATGTGCATATCCATGCGCTGCTGCGCGACGGCCGGCTCGCCGATGCGCGACGGTTGTCGGTCGCACTGCAGCCGCTGGTTGCCGCGCTGTTCGCGGAGCCGAATCCGGCGCCGGTGAAGGCGGTGCTGGCGGCGCAGGGGTGGTGCGAGGATGGCTTGCGGCTGCCGTTCGTGCCGGCGAGCGACGCGTTGCGGGAGAGGCTGACCGCCGTGCTTGCCGCGCTCGGCGAAATCGCGCTGGACGCCGCGGCAGCATAGGCAGCGACGCGACGCGCGGCTCGGGCAACGGGCGAATCCTTGTCGCCAGATTGTTTCAAACCGTCAGAACGACAGACAGGCCGTAGCGCGCAAGCTGGGCGTCGGCCGTCACGAGTTGCAGCGGTTCATGCCGAGCCTGCGCGACCAGCAAGCGATCGAACGGGTCGCGATGGTGGTGCGGCAAATCGCGCACCACCGCCCCATGCACGGCGCTGACCGGCAGTTCGCGAATCCCGCTTGGGCCCATCGAGCGGACCAACCTGCCCACGTCGATGTCGAGCTTCCCCAGGCCGGCCTTGATGGCGGCCTCCCAGATGCTCGCGCTGCTGACGAAGCGCTCGTCGGCGCCCGAGATCAGCTTGCGCGCCCGTGCGCTGAGCCTCCGGTCGTTGGTCACGATCCACAAAAAGATGTGCGTATCGAGCAACAGTCGCATCAGCGCCCTTCGAAAGCGTCGAGCAGATAGTCCGGCAGCGGGGCGTCGAAGTCGTCTGCGATGCGGGCCTGCCCTTGCAGGACGCCGAACCGAACGGGTGACTTCGCAGGCCCGAGCCGATCGGGGGTCGCCCCGTCAGCGGGAATCGACGCGTCGCCGCGATGCGATGGATCGATCGCGGCACCTTCAAACAGCCTGGCGTTTTGCATGATGACCTCCGTTTCAGGTGACCATCACTGTAGTCGGGTTCGCGCGATCGCTCCATTCGGCCAATCGGGAGAGGAATGCCCGCGCAACCGGCTGCTACGCCTGGCCGTTCCGTCACGCCGCGAGCGCCACCGCCTCCTCCGTCGCCTCCCGCACCGCCTGCGCGACGATCCGCGCGAGCCGCTCGACGCTCGGCGTGACCGACGACGTGCGCCGCAGCAGCATCAGCGGCAGGCTCGGCAGCGCCGGCAGCCCGAACGACGCCGCGTCGAGCACCCGCACCGACGCCGGCAATCCGTAGTGCGAGCGCACCGTCAGCCCGAGGCCCGCCGCCGCCGCGGCCCACAGCCCGGCCAGGCTCGGCGTCGTGAACGCGACGCGCCACGGCACGCCCGCGCGGTCGAGCGCATCGGTCGCGGCGCCGAAGAAGCGGCACGGCCGGTCGAACACGACGAGCGGCAGCGGCTCGCCCGACGCACGCACGGCACGCATGTCCGCGTCGCAGTCGTCCGCAGCCTCGGTCTGCCCACCGCCGTCCGGCACACCGAAACCGCCCGCGCCCACCGCCGCGATCCACTGCATCGGCACCTGCGCGATCACGTCGCTGTCGATGCCGGCCCGCGAGATCAGCGCCGCCGATGCCGGATCGCCCCACACCAACGCGAGATCGAGCTGGTTCGCATCCAGCCGGTCGAGCAGGTCGGCATTGCGTGCGACGCGTGCCTCGATCCTCACCTTCGGATGCGCACGCGCGAAACGCCCGAGCACGTCGGGCAGGATCGCCTCGCCGAAATCCTCCTGCAGGCCGACCCGCACCCAGCCGTCGAGATTCACGCCGCGCACGGCCGCGGCCGCCTCGTCGTTCAGCTCGATCATCCGCCGCGCGTAGCGCAGCATCGCATCGCCGGCGTCGGTCAGCGCGAGCCCGCGCCCGGCCTTCACGAACAGCGGCGTGCCGGCCTGTTCCTCGAGCTTGCGGATCTGCGCGCTCACCGCCGACGACGAACGCGCGACGCGATCGGCCGCCTTCGCGAAGCTGCCGAGATCCACGCCGGCGACGAGGCTGCGCAACGCGGCCACGTCGAAGTTCGGCCGGGCCAGCGCGGCGTCGGCCGCCGCGCCCGGGTCATTGTCGTGTCCGGACATCTCAACCATCCTGTTTTATCGAACGATTCATCAAAAACTTTCCGATTTTCAGGATGAATGTAGGTCGCCACACTGGCGATGTCAATTTCCACCGGACTCCGTCGCCATGGATACCTCCTGCCTCGCCTCTCCGTCCCCGGCCACGCGCGACGCGCGCGGGCCGGCCCATCGCTGGCGCGTGCTCGCAGCCGGCGTCGCCGCGAACATGAGCTTTTCCGCCGCCGCGGCCGGCATCCCGACCACCGCCGTCTGGATGCGCTCGGCCTATCACCTCGACAACGGTGCGCTCGGCCTCGTGCTGGGTGCGCTCGGCTTCGGCGTCGCGCTGTCCGAGCTGCCGTGGGGCATGGCTGCCGACCGCTTCGGCGACCGCCGCGTGCTGCTCACCGGCCTCGTCGCAACCGCCGCGATGCTGGCACTGATGGTCGCCACGATCGTCCCGACCGCGCACGCGGTGCCGCCGCTCATGCACATCGTCGCCGCAATGTGCTGCGTCGGCCTGCTCGGCGGCAGCGTGAACGGGTCGAGCGGACGCGCGGTGATGCGCTGGTTCGGCGAGCGCGAACGCGGGCTCGCAATGAGCATCCGCCAGACGGCCGTGCCGCTCGGCGGCGGCGTCGGCGCGGCGCTGCTGCCGTCGCTCGCGTCGCATGCGGGCTTCGCCGCGGTGTATGGCGCGCTGATGCTGCTGTGCGCCGGATCGGCCGCGCTGACGTGGCGCTGGCTGCACGAGCCGCCTGACGCGCCGGCCGCAGCGCAGCCCGTGCGCGTCGCGACGAACTGCCCTGGCGCACTGCAACCGCCGGCGCGGCACGCGCGCAATCCGCTCGCAAGCGGCGCCGTCTGGCGCATCGTGCTCGGCATCGGTGCGCTCTGCGCGCCGCAGTTCGCGGTGCTCACGTTCGCGACCGTGTTCCTGCACGATTTCGGCCGGCTCGGCCTCGCGGGCATCAGCACGGCGATGGTCACGCTGCAACTCGGCGCGATGGCGATGCGCGTATGGAGCGGCCGCCATACCGACCGGCACGGCAACCGGCGCGCGTACCTGCGCGGGTCGGTATGCGTGGCGGCCGGCTCGTTCGCGCTGCTCGCAGCCGCCACCGCCGGCAGCCCGCACGTGCCGCTCGCCGCGATCGTCGCGATTCTCGTGTTCGCCGGCATCTGCGTGTCGGCGTGGCACGGCGTCGCGTACACCGAACTCGCGACGCTCGCGGGCGCCGACCAGGCGGGCACCGCGCTCGGCATGGCGAACACGATCGTGTATCTCGGGCTGTTCGCGACGCCGCTCGCGATTCCGCCGCTGCTCGCCGTGAGTTCGTGGAGCGTGGTGTGGCTCGCGGCTGCGTTGATCGCGGGCGCGACCTATCCGCTGTTTGCGCGATAGCGAATGCCCGACGGGCGCGAACGTCGCGGCCGTTGCTGGCCGCGACGCTCGCGCATCGTCACCCGGTCACTCCGTCACACCGCCTCCCGCACCAGCGCGCGCCGCGCGGCCGGCCGTTCGGCCTCGCGCTGCGCATGCGCGCTCCACGCGGGATGCTTCGTCATGTCGAGCCCGATCGCAACGCCCCAGCGATACAGCACGAGCAGGAACGGATCGACGATCGAATGGCCGCCCGGCTCGGCCCACGCGCGACCGTCGGCGAGCACCGCTTCGATCGACGCGTTCGCCGCATCGATCAGCGCGCGCCCGTGTTCGCTGATCGCGCCGTGCAGCGCCGGCTCGCCGATGAAGCGCCCGGGCCGCCACAGCGTGCCGTAGCCGACGCCGTGCACCCAGCCGACCAGCCATGCGAGCCATTCGTGACAGCGCGCCTCGCGCAGCGGATCGTCGAGCGGCAGCAGTCGCGCGTCCGGATAGCGGCGCGCGAGATACGTGAGGATCGCGGGCGTTTCGGTCAGCACGCGCGGCTCGCCGGGAATCGCGAGCACGGGCACGCGCGCCTTCGGGTTGATCGCGAGATAGCGCGCGTCGAGATTCTGCTGCTCGCGCACGGACACGACCTCGACGTCGAACGGTGCGCCGGTTTCCTCGAGCGCGATGTGGGCGGCGAGCGAACATGCGCCCGGCGAAAGATAGAGACGATATGCGTTCATGACGGTGTTGCCCGGCGGGCCTGTTGAAAGACGGAACCGAGTGTAGGAACGCAGGGCCCGCCGCCGCAAACGATGAATTGTCGTGCTCGGGCATGAGTGATACTAATGCGTGATGCGACGCCTCCATCTCCCCCCGCTGCAGACGCTGCGCGCGTTCGAAGCCGCCGTGCGGCTGCAGAGCTTCACGCGTGCCGCCGACGAACTCGCGCTCACGCAAGGCGCGATCAGCCAGCACATCCGCACGCTCGAAGCGCAGCTCGGCTATCTGCTGTTCACGCGCGAACGTAGCGGCGCGACGCCGACCCATGCCGCGCACGCACTCGTGCTGCAGGTGCGCCAGGGCCTGAGCGTGCTCGAACGTGCATTCGAGCCGGCACTCGCCGGGCGCCATCGCCCGCGCACCTGCGACGTCACGCTGAACGTGAGCGTGCTGCCGAGCGTCGCCGAGCGCTGGCTCGCGCCGCGCCTGCCGCGTTTCATGGCCGCGCATCCGCACATCGCGATCGCGCTGCATCCGGACGCGGCACTCGCGCCGCTGCGCAAGCGCGATCGCATCGACGTCGCGCTGCGCTACGGGCCCGGCACGTGGCCGGGTGTCGTCGCCGAGAAACTGATGAACGAGACGGTCTTTCCGGTCGCGAGCCCCGCGTACCGCAATCGCGACGGCATCGCGCCGCGCACGCCGGCCGATCTCGTGCGCGCGACGCTGCTGCGCCATCCCGCGCAGCCGTGGGAGCCGTGGCTCCAGGCCGCGCGGCTCGACCTCACCGAATCCTCGCGCGCGCCGCACTTCACTGATGCGAATGCGCTGATCGACGCGACGCTGAAAGGACGCGGCGTCGCGCTCGCACGCCGCTCGCTGATCGAGCCCGAACTCGCGGCCGGCACGCTCGTGCGCGTATCGACGGTGCGCGTGACCGACGTGTATGCGCACTACGTGGTGTGGCGCCCCGATCATCCGCACGATGCCGCGATCCGAACGTGGCTCGACTGGCTGCGCAGCGAAGTGCGACGCAGGACGCCGCGCCGCTGACGCACGCTCAGGCGCGCGTCGGCATGGTCGTCTTGTCGAGCGTGATCGGCGGATCGCGCCGCGACGGCTCGCCGCGATGCAAGCCGCTCCACACGAAAGCAATTAGTCAGGTTTGCGAAAGCATTTTGCGATCACATCGAGGTCGCAAACGATTCACTGAAACGTCGCACGGCATCGGCATACTCGAAAACGTTTCCCGTCAGCCTGCCTGGAGAGAAGTCATGCATCGCGTTGCCCTCGTCGTCGTACTGTGTGCCGCTGTCGTCACCGCCGCCTGCAGTGACGACGCATCGCACGACGCGCAGGCGACCGACGCCCCGCAACAGGCGCACGCATCGTCCGGCTCCGCCAGCGCATTCAACAACGATGCGAGCGCGAACGTCGCCGCGTCCGATGCCGCACCGCTCGCACCGCCCGTCATCCATTACCCGCCCGACGACGACGACGACGCGAAGTCCGCGACGACCGCGGCCGCGCCTGACGTCGCGTCGTCGCCGCACTGATCCGCGTTCCCGTCCCTGTCCCCCGATCGCAGAACCGAGGTGAAATAACATGACGTCATCCAGCCGCCGCCGTTTCCTGCACACCGTCGCACAGTCAGCGGGCGCCGCCGTCGCGCTCAACGCCTTCCCCGAATCGATCCGCCGCGCGCTCGCAATTCCCGCCGCGCGCGGCACCGGCACGATCCGCGATGTCCAGCACATCGTCGTGTTCATGCAGGAAAACCGTTCGTTCGACCATTACTTCGGACACCTTCGCGGTGTGCGCGGCTACAACGACCGCTTCCCGATTCCGCTGCCGAACGGCCAGCCGGTGTGGTATCAACCGTCGAAAGCGAACCCGGCCAAGCCCGTGCTGCCGTTCCGCCTGAACACGCTGACCACGAGCGCGCAGTGCGTGGGCGACCTCGATCACTCGTGGTACAAGACGCACGCGGCGATCGACGCCGGCCGCTACGATCAGTGGCCCGCGAACAAGACCGACATGACGATGGGCTATCACGTGCGTGAGGACATTCCGTTCCACTACGCGCTCGCCGATGCGTTCACCGTGTGCGACAACTACTTCTGCTCGCTGCCGGGGCCGACGCACCCGAACCGTTCGTACCTGATGACGGGCACCGTCGACCCGACCGGCAAGTTCGGCGGCCCACTGCTCGACAACAGCGACTACGTCGACGGCGACGTGCCGCCCGCGTACCAGTTGCTGTCGTGGACGACCTTCCCGGAGCGCCTCGAAGCGCACGGCGTGTCGTGGCAGATCTACCAGCAGGGTACGACCGGCAACGATCCGTACAACGGCAACTACGGCACGAACATCCTGCAGAACTTCGCGAACTTCATCAACGCGAAGCCGGGCTCGTCGCTGTACCAGCGCGCGCAGACGGTGCGCACGCTCGACAACCTGAAGGACGACGTGATCAACGACCGGCTGCCGCAGGTGTCGTGGCTGTGCCCGCCCGCCGCGTTCTCCGAGCATCCGAAATACACGCCCGCGTACGGCGCGAACTACACGTCGCAGATCCTCGACGCACTCACGTCGAATCCGGACGTATGGGCGAAGACGGTGCTGTTCATCATGTACGACGAAAACGACGGCTTCTTCGATCACATCGTGCCGCCGCAGCCGCCGACGTCGGCCACGCAGGGCGTGTCGACCGTGACGACCGACGGCGAGCTGCACACGGTCGTGAACCCCGGGCGCGGCGGCAGCTACACGGCCGACGGGCTGCCGTACGGCCTCGGGCCGCGCGTGCCGATGACGGTCGTGTCGCCGTGGTCGAAGGGCGGCTTCGTGTGCTCGCAGGTGTTCGACCACACGTCGGTGATCCGCTTCATCGGCGAGCGCTTCGGCATCGACGAGCCGAACATCACGCCGTGGCGTCGCACCGTCTGCGGCGACCTCACCGCCGCGTTCGACTTCCGCTCGTCCGACGCGACGTTCCCGACGCTGCCCGACACGAGCCAGTACCGCTCGATCGCGGACCAGCAGTGCACGTCGCAGCCCGCGCCGACCGTGCCCGCGACGCCGTCGCCGGTCGAGCCGCAGGAGCCCGGCGTGCGGCCCGCGCGGGCGCTGCCGTACGAACTGCACGTGAACGCGAGCCTCTACGGCGGCAACACGCTGCGCATCGAGTTCGCGAACCGCGGCAACCAGGGCGCGCACTTCCACGTGTATTCGACGAACCGCACCGACGGCCCGTGGCGCTACACGGTTGGCGCGCGCCGCGTGCTGCATGCGGATTTCGACCTGACGGCGACGAACGGCGTGTATGCGTTCTCGGTGTATGGCCCGAACGGTTTCGTGCGGATGTTCGCGGGCAACGTGTCGGCCGCGACCGCGCGCAGCCGCAACCAGGCGCAGCCCGAAGTGAAGGCCGGCTACGACATCGCGAACGGCAACCTGTACCTGAAGCTGCGCAACCACGGCGCGGGCCACGTCACGCTGACGCTGACCGACAACGCGTACGGCGCGCCGGCGCGCCAGGTGACGCTGCACGGCGGCAACGAGCACGTCGAGCAATGGGCGCTCGCGTCGAGCCACCACTGGTATGACGTCACGGTGAGCGACGGCGCGAACGGCACGTTCTCGCGCCGCTTCGCGGGCCACGTCGAGAACGGCCGGCCGAGCTACTCGGATCCGGCCGCGGTGCAGCCCGTGTCCGCGTCGTAAGCGCGGCGGCACGCCGTTGCGCGGTGCGAGCCGCGCGGCGTGTGCCGGCCGGCGTCAGGTCGCGTACGCGAGTGCGCGATCGACGAGCGCGGCGTCGAAGTGCTCGTCCGCGTCGCGAAAGCGCAGCGGCGCCGCGCAATGCACCAGCGTGTCGATGAAGTATTTCGCGCGCGGCCACGGCCCGAAGCCGGCCGCGGTATTGATGTGTCCCGCGTCGCCCAGGTTCACGAACGCGCTGCCGAGCCGCTGCGCGAGCGTGCGCGCATCGGCGAGCGGCATCCACGGGTCGGTTTCGCTGCCGATCACGATCGACGGCACCGCGAGCCGGCGCGCGTCGAACGGCCCGGCGAACGTGAATTTCTTCGGGCTGGCGGGCGCGACGAGCAGGATGCCCGCGACATCGGCCACGTGCGGCCATTGCGCGAGCGCATGCGCGGCCGCGAGGCAGCCGAAGCTGTGCGCGGCGAGCACGAACGGGCCGCGCTCGCGCTCGAGCAACGCACGGACGGACTGCGCCCAGCCCGCGAGGTCGGGCGCATCCCAGTCGGCCTGCTCGACCCGCAGCGAGCGCGGGAACTGTCGCTCCAGCCAGGTCTGCCAGTGAGCGCCTTCGCTGCCGTGCAGGCCCGGAACGGTCACGAGCCGCGGCGGCCACGCCGATTTGCTGCATGCGCGCATGATTGCCCTCGCTTGCTTTGCTTGGAGACGAGCTTCGATTGTGGCGCGCCGCGCACGGAGGCCGAACCAATATTTTGTGCTTTGCTTTTGCACCGATCGCCGCGCGCCCGGCCCGTGCGGATCGGGCCGGCGGCGTGATGACGGCGCAACGCGCCGCGAGACCGTAGAATGTGGGCTTCCCGCTTGCCATGCATCGGATCGGGCCGGGCGCTGCCGCGCCGGTGCCGATCGACAGGAGACGCCCGATGTCCGCTACGCCCGCCGGCGCGCTGCGCCCGTTCCATCTCGCCTTTCCCGTGTCGAGCCTCGTCGACGCGCGCGCCTTCTACGGCGGCCTGCTCGGGTGCCCCGAAGGCCGTAGCTCCGAGCACTGGGTCGACTTCGATTTCTTCGGGCACCAGCTCGTCGCGCACCTCGCGCCGGACGAAACCGGCGCCAGCGCGGTAAACCCGGTCGATGGCGACGACGTGCCCGTGCGCCATTTCGGCGTCGTGCTGTCGATGGACGAGTGGCATGCGCTCGCCGGGAAACTGCAGGCCGCGCACACGCGCTTCGTGATCGAGCCGCACATCCGCTTCAAGGGCGAGGTCGGCGAGCAGGCAACCATGTTCTTCCTCGACCCGTGCGGCAACGCGCTGGAATTCAAGGCGTTCGCCGACATCGGCCAGCTGTTCGCGAAGTAAGCGCATGAAGATCCTGTTCCATTCACCGCACCAGGAAGTCGCCGCATGGCGCGACGCAATCGCGCACGCGTTGCCCGAGGCCGAGTTGCGCGCGTGGCAGCCGGGCGACACGGCCCCCGCCGATTACGCGCTCGTGTGGCGTGCGCCGCGCGAGTTCTTCACGCCGCGCGACGGATTGCGCGCGATCTTCAACCTCGGCGCGGGCGTCGACGCGCTGCTCGCGCTCGAGCGCGAGCATCCCGGCACGCTGCCGCGCGACGTGCCGCTGGTGCGCCTCGAGGATTCCGGCATGGCGCAGCAGATGATCGAATACGTCGCGCATGCCGTGCTGCGCTACCTGCGCCGCTTCGACGAATACGAAACGCTGCAGCGCGAGCGCCGCTGGCAGGCGCTTGCGCCGCATCCGCGGGCGGGCTTCACCGTCGCCGTGCTCGGCCTCGGCGTGCTCGGCGCGCAGGTCGCGCAGGCGCTCGCGGCGCTCGGCCTGCCGGTGCGCGGCTACAGCCGCAGCCCGAAGCAGCTCGACGGGATCGAAACCTTCGCCGGCGACGGCGCGCTCGACGCGTGCCTCGACGGCGCGAAGGTGCTCGTGAACCTGCTGCCGAGCACGCACGATACCGACGGGATCCTGTCAGCGCGCACCTTCGCGCGGCTCGCCCCGGGCGCGTACGTGGTGAACGTCGCGCGCGGCGCGCATCTCGTCGAAGCCGACCTGCTCGACGCGCTCGCGAGCGGCCAGATCGCCGCCGCGACGCTCGACGTGTTCCAGCACGAGCCGCTGCCGGTCGATCATCCGTTCTGGCACGCGCCGCGCATCACGATCACTCCGCACAGCTCGGCCGAGACGCTGCGCGACGAAGCCGTCGAGCAGATCGCCGGCAAGATCCGCGCACTGGCGCGCGGCGAGCGCGTCGGCGGTGTCGTCGACTACGCGCGCGGCTACTGAATTCGTCCTACATAGAACCGGAGACAACCATGACGTTCCCCACCGCCGTCAAGATCGTCGAAGTCGGCCCGCGCGACGGGCTGCAGAACGAAAAGACCTTCGTGCCGACCGATGTGAAGATCGCGCTCGTCGACCGCCTGTCGCATGCGGGCTTCCGCAATATCGAGGCCGCGTCGTTCGTGTCGCCCAAATGGGTGCCGCAGATGGCCGACGGCGCCGACGTGATGGCCGGCATCGAGCGCCGCGCGGGCACCGTGTATTCGGTGCTCACGCCGAACCTGAAGGGCTTCGAGAATGCGATCGCCGCCCGCGCGGACGAAGTGGTGATCTTCGGCGCGGCGAGCGAAGCGTTCTCGCAGCGGAACATCAACTGCAGCATCGCCGAGAGCATCGCGCGCTTCGAGCCGGTTGCGAAAGCCGCGAAGGATGCCGGCGTGCGGCTGCGCGGCAGCGTGTCGTGCACGCTCGGCTGCCCGTACCAGGGCGAGGTGCCGATCGCATCGGTGGTCGACGTCGTCGAACGGTTCGCCGCGCTCGGCTGCGACGAGATCGACATCGCCGACACGATCGGCGTCGGCACACCGAAGCGCACGCGCGAAGTGCTGTCCGCCGTCACGCGCGTGTTCCCGCGCGAACGCCTGTCGGGCCACTTCCACGACACCTACGGCCAGGCGCTCGCGAACATCTATGCGGCGCTGTTCGAAGGGATCGAAATCTTCCACGCATCGGTGGCCGGCCTCGGCGGCTGCCCGTACGCGAAGGGCGCGACCGGCAACGTCGCGACCGAGGACGTGCTGTACCTGATGCAGGGCCTCGGCATCGATACCGGCATCGATCTCGCGCAAGTCGTCGCCGCCGGCGACTTCATCTCGAACGCGATCGGCCGCGCGAACGTGTCGCGCGCCGGTCGCGCGCTGCTCGCCAAGGCCCAGAGCGCGGCCGACGCGGCGAGCTGCGTCTGACTCCGACTTTCACGGATTGATCCCATGACGACACCTGCTTCATTCGACTCCCTCCCCGATTCCGCGCGACGCGTCGCGCTGCTGCTGCGCGAGCGCGGCCATGCGAAAGGCATCGTGATGCTCGCCGAAACCGGCAAGACCTCGGCCGAGGCCGCAGCCGGGCTCGGCTGCTCGGTCGCGCAGATCGCGAAGTCGATCCTGTTTCGCCGCGAGTCGGACGGTGCGCCGGTGCTCGTCGTCGCGAGCGGGGTGAACCGTGTCGACGAGAAGAAAGTCGCCGCGCAGGTCGGCGCCGTCGGCCGCGCGGATGCGAAGTTCGTGCGCGACAACACCGGCTATGCGATCGGCGGCGTGTGCCCGATCGGCCATCTGGTCGAACCGGTCATGCTGATCGACGCCGACCTGCTCGAGCTCGACAGCCTGTGGGCGGCCGCCGGCCATCCGCATGCGGTGTTCAACCTGTCGCCGGCCGAACTGGTGTCGCTGACAGGCGCGCCGGTCGCGGACGTCGCGCTGCGCAACGACGCATGAGCGACGCACCGGTAACGGTCGGCACGGTCGCCTCGCCGTGCACGGACGTATGCAGGATCGACCCGCGTACCGACTGGTGCGCGGGCTGCCTGCGCACGCGCGGCGAAATCAAGGGGTGGCGAGCGTCGGACGACGACGCGAGGCGCGTGCTGCTCGCGCGTCTCGATGCGCGGCGGCGCCTGCTCGCGAGAAGCGGCGCATAAAAGCGACGCATAAAAAAAAGCCGTTCAGCCTCACGGGCGAACGGCATCGAGATCGGAATCCTGTGAACGTGATCAACGTCACAGCCCGCATCATACGAGCGACGCTGCAGCGTCGCATCGGGTGTTTCCCTACAACTTCTTACGGCATTTTTCACGCACGCGCGCAGCCCCCCTGCGCGCGCAATCGCCATACCCGGCCGCAGCCCCGACACACCGTGCCGACGGGCCGTAGCGGTGCCCCGCAGCGGTGAGCCGTAGCGGCAAACCGAACCACACACGCGTATCAGTTGCGGACCGCCGCGCGACGCGCGGGCACGATGCGCCAGCCGAGGTTCACGCCGGCCGCCGCGAGCAGGATCAGGAGCGCGCCGAGCACCTGCGTCCACGCGAGCGTCTGCCCGAACGCGACACGATCGACGATGATCGCGACGACCGGATAGATGAACGACAGCGCGCCGGTCATCACGACCGGCAGCTTCTGGATCGCGCCGTAGAGCAGCACATACATCAGCCCCGTGTTGACGACCCCGAGCACGACGAGATCGAGCCACTGCGCGGGCGTGGCGGGCAACGTGCCGAAATGCGCGAACGGCGCGAGCAGCACGATGCCGAGGCCGGCCTGCAACAGCGCGAGCAGATGCGGCGGCGTGCCCTTCAGATGCTTCGTGACGATCGACGACACCGCGTACAGGAACGCCGCGCCGAGCGACAGCGCGACGCCTTCGAGGTATTCGCCGGGCACCGCGAGCACGGCCGGCTCGACGCGCACCACGCCCACGAGCCCGACGAAGGCGAGCGCGAGCCACGTGATCGTCGACGCGCTGATCCGTTCGCGGAACACGATCGCGCCGAGCGCGACGAGCATGAACGGCTGCGTGTTGTAGACGGCGGTCGCCATCGAGATCGACGCGCGCGAATACGCGGCGAACAGCAGCAGCCAGTTCGCGACGATCGCGACGCTGCCGAGCATCGCGAGCGCGAGCATGCGCGGCGAGAACAGCGAGCGGCGCAGGAAGCCGAGCGCCGCGCAGACGATCGCGAGCGTCGCCGCCCCGAACAGGCAGCGGAAGAACACGACATTGGTGAGCGGCTGCTGCGACGACATCACGAGCCAGCCGATCGTGCCGGACATCAGCATCGCGACGACCATCTCGGCGGCGCCGCGGCGGGTTTCGTTCGAGGCCATCATGGACTCCGTTGGACGAGAGAGGATGACTTCGATTCTAGAAACTTGCCTTCCGCGCTTCCACGGCTAAACTGAAGCGAAACAACCGATTCACCTTCAAAAGCAAAGCGATCATGCCGAAACGCCTTTCCCCGCCCGCCGTCGCGTCGCTCGACGCAACCGACCGCGCGATCCTCGCCGCCCTCGCCGAAGACGCTCGCATCGCAACCAGCGAACTGGCGCGGCAGATCGGGTTATCGGCGCCCGCCACCGCCGAGCGCGTGCGGCGGCTCGAAGCGCAAGGCGTGATCGCGGGCTTCACCGTCGAGCTCGACCCGCGCGCGCTCGGCTACACGCTGCAGGCGATCGTCCGCGTGAAGCCGCTGCCGGGGCAGCTGCACCTGGTCGAGGAGGTGTTGCGCCGGATTCCGGAATTCGTCGAATGCGACAAGGTGACCGGCGACGACTGTTTCATCTGCCGGCTCTACCTGCGCACGATCGCGCACCTCGACGACATCCTCGCGAAGGTGACGGAACGGGCGGAAACGAGCACGGCGATCGTGAAATCGACGCCCGTGCCGCGCCGCCTGCCGCCGCTCGCCGAAGACGACACCGCGCACCGCTGAACGCCGGGTGCGCGCCGCCGGGGCTTCGCCGACGCCGCTTACGCGGCCGCGTCGCGCGCCTCGAAGAACGCGAGCAGTTCGTCGATCAGCGCGACCGGCGCCTCTTCCGGAATGTAGTGCCCGCACTCGAGCACGCGGCCGCTGACGTCGCGCGCGACCCGCCGCCATTCGTCGAGCGGATCGAAGCACCGCCCGACGATCCCGTTCGCGCCCCACAGCACGCGCAGCGGACACGCGATCTTGTTGCCGCGCTCGAGATCCGCGCGATCGTGTTCGAGATCGATCGTCGCCGACGCGCGGTAGTCCTCGCACATCGCATGCACGGCGCCCGGTTGCGCGAGCGCGGCGCGATAAGCGGCGAGCGCCTCCGGCGCGAACGGCGCGAGCCCGGCCGAACGGTTGCCCATCACGCGCTCGATGTACGCATCGGTGCGGCCTTCGATCAGCGATTCGGGCAGCGGCTCCGGCTGGATCAGGAAGAACCAGTGGAAATACGCGGTCGCGAACGCACGGTCGGTTTTCTCGTACATCGCGAGCGTCGGCGCGATGTCGAGCAGCATCATCCGCTCGACGGCCGCCGGGTGATCGAGCGCGAGCCGGTGCGCCACGCGCGCGCCGCGATCGTGCGCGCACACGTGGAATTGCCCGAAACCGAAATGCCGCATCACGGCGACCTGGTCGGCCGCCATCGCGCGTTTCGAATACGGCGCATGCCGCGCGTCGCTCGGCGGCTTGCCCGACGCGCCGTAGCCGCGCAGGTCGGTGGCGATCACCGTGAAATGGTTGGCCAGCGTCGCGGCGACGCGATGCCAGATCATGTGGGTCTGCGGATGGCCGTGCAGCAACAGAAGCGGCGGCCCCGCGCCTCCTTTGACACCGAAGATGTCGGTGTCCTGCACCGTCACGCGAAACGGTGCAAACGCCTCAAACGACATGGTTTGTTTCTCGTTGGTCTGTTATGGCGATTATTGTAGGAGCGCCCGGCCCGGTTCAGCGCGCGGTAGATGCCCTAAAACCTAGAAAGAGAACACTCCCTCGATTGTCGCCCTACCGCGCATTTTGTTAAGCTCGCGTAGAATCGCACGACCGTTCGTATTAATATGAACGCACCGTCGTACCGCTACACTCGATATACCGTTCGATCGCCAAGCATGAAGCCGGCGTCGGCGCGACCGCGCCACGTCCGGCCGCCCCTCGAGACTGGAGACATTCCATGGCATTGCCCGCCGTCCTGCAGAACCTGACGCTGCCCGTCATCGCATCGCCGATGTTCATCGTCAGCTACCCCGAACTCGTGCTCGCGCAGTGCAAGGCGGGCATCGTCGGTTCGTTCCCCGCGCTCAACGCCCGTCCCGCCGAACTGCTGGACGAGTGGCTCACGCAGATCCAGTCCGAGCTCGCCGACCACCAGGCGAAGCACCCGGATGCGGTGATCGGTCCGATCGCGGTCAACCAGATCGTCCACCAGTCCAACGTGCGGCTCGAGCATGACGTGCGCGTGTGCGTCGAGCACAAGGTGCCGATCTTCATCACGAGCCTGCGCGCGCCGGCGCGCGAGATCGTCGACGCGGTGCACAGCTACGGCGGCATCGTGCTGCACGACGTGATCAACCTGCGCCACGCGCAGAAGGCGCTCGAAGCGGGCGTCGACGGGCTGATCCTGGTGGCGGCCGGCGCCGGCGGCCACGCGGGCACGACCTCGCCGTTCGCACTCGTCGGCGAAGTGCGCAAGATGTTCGACGGCCCGATCGTGCTGTCCGGCTCGATCGCGAACGGCGGCTCGATCCTCGCCGCGCAAGCGATGGGCGCCGACCTCGCGTACATGGGCACGCGCTTCATCGCGACGCAGGAAGCGCACGCGGTCGAGGACTACAAGCACGCGATCGTCAACGCGAAATCGTCCGACATCATCTATACGAACCTCTTCACCGGCGTGCACGGCAACTACATCCGCGAGAGCATCGAAAAGGCCGGTCTCGATCCGGAAGCGCTGCCGGAATCGGACAAGTCGAAGATGAATTTCGGCGGCGACAAGGCCAAGGCGTGGAAGGACATCTGGGGTGCCGGCCAGGGCGTCGGCCTGATGGACGACCTGCCGAGCGTCGGCGCGCTCGTCGAGCGGCTCAAGCGCGAATACGACGACGCGAAGGCGCGGCTCGGGATCCCGCGCTGACGCAAGCGGCGGCGGGTTGCGCCACCGCCGCGCACGCGGCCCGACCCAACAAAAAAGCGCGAACCGAAACGGCTCGCGCTTTTTTCATGTCCGCTCGCAGGCGGCCGGCGCCAGTCAGCCCGCGCGCTTGATCCGCGTGATCGGCAGCACGCGCAGGCGCGACTCGATCGACGGGCACAGCGACTGCCCTTCGAAACGCGCGGCGAGGAAGTCGACGAACGAACGCACCTTCGCGGACACGTGACGGCGGCTCGCGTACACCGCATAGATCGGCGCCTCGTGCGGCGGCACGGCGTCGAGCAGCACCGGCACGAGCCGGCCCGACTCGATGTCGTCGCCGACCACCTCGGTGCCGAGCAGCGCGATGCCCGCGCCCGCGAGCACGGCCGCGCGCAGCCCTTCGAGATGGTTCACGATCAGGTTGCCGTTCAGGTTCACGCGCGACGCGGCAGCCGCGTCGATCACGAGCGAATCGAGCATCGTCGAATTCGAATCGCGACGCAGGTAATTGTGGTGCGCGAGATCGGCAATCGTCTGAGGCGTGCCGTGCTTCTCGAGATACTCGGGCGACGCGACCAGCAGGATGTGCGCGGTCGCGATCTGCCGCGCGACCAGCGACGACGACTTCAGGCCGTTCGGCGCCGCGCGGACCGCGACGTCGTAGCCCTCCTCGATGAGGTCGACCACGCGATCGGACAGCGTCATGTCGACGGTCACGTCGGGGAAGCGGCCCGCGTAATCGGTGACCGCCTGCATCACGTGTCGCAAGCCGAACGCGGACAACGACGTCACCCGCAATCGGCCCTGCGGCACGACGCTCGCGGCGCCGACTGCCTGTCCGGCTTCGTCGAGTTCAGACAGCGCCTGCACGAGGCGCTCATAGTATTCGCGTCCCGCCTCGGTCGGCGCGACACGTCGTGTCGTACGATGCAGCAGCCGCGCGCCGAGCTGCTGCTCGAGATGCATCACGTGCTTGCTCGCCATCGCGGCCGACATCTGCATGCGCTCGGCCGCGCCGACGAAGCTGCCCACTTCGACGACGTAGCGAAACACATTCATGCTGACGAGGGTATCCATCGAACTAGCTCGCAATTCCGGGGAATCATCCAATTACGAGATAGGGTAACAAAGGCGAGGAAATAAAAAGGTCAACAAAGGCAAAACGGCGCCGCGGATAGCGGCGCCGTTTCGGGCAGCGTACCGTCGGACCGAACGCGCGAGGCGCGCGCACGGCGGACGAATCGTCAGAACTTCGCGCGGATGCCGGCGCCGAACGTGTTGCCGCTCGACAGGCCGCTGATGTGGTCGTTCATGTAGGCGGCGTAGACGTCCGTGCGCTTGGACAGCGGATAGTCGTAACCGACGGCCCAGGTCTGGCGCGTCTGGTCGAGGCCGCCGGCGTCGCGCGAATACGCGTACGACGCCATCGCGTTGCCGACGCCGAACGGCACCGACACGCCGCCCTGCGCGGTGTTCACGTGCCAGCTGCCCGCGATCTGGTCATTCTTCGTATACATGTACTGGCCGAACAGCTTCACGTACTTCAGGTCGTAGGTCGCGCCGACCAGGCCGATGCCCTGGCTCTTCATGCCGGCCACGAGCGCGCTCAGATCCTGCGGGCCGTTGTTGAAGTTCACGTACTGGTAGACGGCAGTCGCCGCGAACGCGCCGTTCGCGTAGTTGAACTGCGCGCTCCACTTCTTCGAGCGGTTGTCGCCGGCCGTGTTGCCGAGCGCGTACATCGCACCGAAATTCAGGCCGCCGAACGAAGGCGACGTGTACGACAGCGCGTTGTTCCAGCCCGAATCGCCGACCGCGCCCTGATCGCTCGGATAGGTCGGGTACGTCCCGAGGCCGAGGAACACGTGGTACACCATCGGCGAGAAGGTGTACGAATCGTAGAACGGGTTGAACAGGATCGTCGACAGGAACAGCTGCGTCGTCAGGCGGCCGGCCTTCACCGTGCCGTACGGCGAATCGATGCCGACGTACGCGTTGCGCGCGAAGAACGTGTCGCCCTGGAAGCGGCCGTACTGGCCGTTCTGCGCGCGGAAGAAGCTCTCCAGCGTGAAGATCGCCTTGTAGCCGCCGCCCAGATCCTCGGCACCGTGCATGCCCCAGTACGACGTCGACATCCCGCCGCCGCCCACGTTCCAGGCACGATCGCCGCCCGGGAACTTGGTCGCACCGACCCATTCGTCGACCTGACCGTAGAGCGACACGCTCGACTGCGCGTAAACGGGTGCGGTTGCCGCCACGCAGGCGGCCGCGGCGATCAGCTTGACGGACGTGCGCGATGCACGGCGAGCGAATGCTTTCATGGGATCTCCAGGTTTTGTCGAATTGTCGATAAGTGGCGCGAGCGTTGTTTTTTGGAGCCGAGTGCTTGCGTCGTATGGGGCGCAGCCATCTTTACGGATCATTGGTCCGGTCAAAATTGCGCACACTTATTGCGGGTATAGCGGCAGCATTAACTTCGCGGAATTCCTGCATGACCCGACGCGACGCAGCGGCCCCGCGCGGGGCGGGCACGCGACGGGACGGCCGCCTGGCGTGCGCGGGCCGGGCGCGAAAGATAGCGCAATGCGGCGGGAAAATCAGCGGAAATCTATGCGCGACTGTGGCGAATTCGCATCAGCCGGCGGAGGGACGAGCGCGCGGGGCGCTCAGTTTCGGTAGAACGGGGAGAACAACGGCGAGTGCGCAGGCTCTTCCTGCGAGCGGGGCGGCGGCATCGGACGGCCGCCGCGCTCCTCGTTGTAGCGTGCGACGTCGGCGCGGATCGAGCCGGCGCGCAGCGGTACGTTGCCGCCGCCCGGCGGGCGCGGCATCTGGCGCGAATCGGCGCTGATCGGGCGATACGGGCTTTGTGCGGCGTAGTGGCCGTAGGACGGCGTCGGGCGCAGGCCCCAGCGCGAACCGTAGCCGTTCACGCTGCCGGCGCGGGCGCCGCCCGGCGGCACCGCGCGGCGCCAGACCTGTGCACCGCCGGCCGACTGGCCGTACGCGTGCATGTCGCCGCCGCCGAAACCGTGGCCGCCAAACCCGCGACCGCCGCCGTGCGGCGGCTGTGCGAGCGCGAGCGGCATCAGCAGCGCGCACAGCGCACCTGCCACCCATCGTCCGACCTTCAGTTTCACCCGTTCCATCATCACATTCAGTGCCTGTTGCGGTGCGCTGTCGGCTGTTCCCGGCCAACGCAAGCCTTTCAGCAGTAATTTATGAGCGGCCCGAAACGGTGTCGAGCCAAAAAGTGTTATGTCGCGGGCATCGGTGTAACACCATGTTACTGCTAGGTTTTTTCACTTCCCGGGCCGATCGCGACAGAACATTCTTCTGCCGTTGTGCGCACCGACGGCCTGTGCGAACGGGCGCCCAGATATGCACCTGACTCATGAATCAATTCACACAATGAATTTGTTTATTGAATGATCCGCCGGGACAATGGCGACGTTCGCGCGCGCGGTGCGCGCGCACCGTTTCCGAATCGAGTTCCAGATGGCCCGTCCCCGTTTCCTTCCCGACAATTTCACGCTCGCGCTCGTCGGCACCGTCGTGCTCGCGAGCCTGCTGCCGTGCCGCGGCCCGGCCGCCCATGCGTTCAACTGGGCGACCAACATCGCCGTCGGCCTGCTGTTCTTCCTGCACGGCGCGAAGCTGTCGCGCGAAGCCGTCGTCGCGGGCGCGACGCATTGGCGGCTGCATGCGGTCGTGCTGCTCAGCACGTTCGCGCTGTTCCCGATACTTGGCCTCGTGCTGAAACCCGTGCTGCAGCCGCTCGTCACGCCGACGCTGTACGCCGGCGTGCTGTTCCTGTGCACGCTGCCGTCGACGGTCCAGTCGTCGATCGCGTTCACGTCTATCGCGAAGGGCAACGTGCCGGCCGCCGTGTGCGCCGCGTCCGCGTCGAGCCTGCTCGGCATCTTCGTGACGCCGGCGCTCGTCGGGCTGATGATCACGTCGCAGTCGGGCGCGGCCGCGTCGCCGTGGAGCACCGTCGGCAGCATCGTGATGCAGCTGCTCGTGCCGTTCATCGCCGGCCAGTTGCTGCGGCCCGTGATCGGCGGCTGGATCGAGCGCAATCGCGGCGTGCTGCGCTTCGTCGACCAGGGTTCGATCCTGCTCGTCGTCTATGTCGCATTCAGCGAGGCCGTGAACCAGGGGTTGTGGCACCAGATTCCGGCACGCGCGCTCGGCGGCCTGCTGGTCGTCAACATCGTGCTGCTCGCGATCGCGCTGGTGCTGACCATGTTCGTCAGCAAGCGGCTCGGCTTCAACCGCGCCGACCAGATCACGATCATCTTCTGCGGGTCGAAGAAGAGCCTCGCGGCCGGCGTGCCGATGGCGAAGGTGATCTTCTCGGCACAGGCGGTCGGCGCGATCGTGCTGCCGCTGATGCTGTTCCACCAGATCCAGCTGATGGTGTGCGCGGCACTCGCGCAGCGCTGGGGGGCGCGCGACCTGAGCGGCGAGCAGGACGGCCGCGAGGGCGCGGCCGGCGCCGCCCGCGGGGGCGGGGCGCTGAACGCGGGCAAGCGCTGATCGGATGAAGGCGTGGCGGCTGTGGCTGGCCGCGCCCTTTTTGGTCCTCCGGCCCTCGCCTTTCCGCCTCTCCACCGTCCCTCACGCGGTCTGACGACGGCCTGGTGCGCCGATCCATGTCGGCCATCCCCATCCCCCAGCCCCGCCAACGTCCCGCCACTCCCCCGCCCGCCGCTTCGTCGCGATCACCTTGCCTTTTTCGCGTTTTGTTTAGTATTTTTAGTAACGGCGTTTTCGCAGATTAGCGCTTAAAAACCCGCTATTTCCGGGTATTCCCCGGTTATCCGGCCCGAATTACGCGATGTTTTTTACTATACAATCGCCGTCACCCTAAACAAACCGGACCCCGAACGATGGGCACCACCATTCGCGACGTAGCGCGGGCGGCAGAGGTCTCGATCGGCACCGTCTCCCGCGCGCTGAAAAACCAGCCGGGCCTGTCCGAGGCCACGCGGGCGCGCATCGTCGAGATCGCGCAACGGCTCGGCTACGACCCGGCCCAGCTGCGGCCCCGGATTCGCCGGCTCACCTTCCTGCTGCACCGTCAGCACAACCGCTTTCCCGCCAGCCCGTTCTTCTCGCACGTGCTGCACGGCGTCGAGGACGCGTGCCGCGAGCGCGGCATCGTGCCGACGCTGCTCACGGTCGGCCCGAACGACGACGTGCTGCGCCAGATGCGCCCGCACGCGCCCGACGCGATCGCGGTGGCCGGCTTCATCGAGCCCGAGACGATCGAGGCGCTCGCCGCGACCGGCCGCCCGCTCGTGCTGATCGATCTGTGGGCGCCCGGCCTGCGCTCGGTGAACATCGACAACGCGACAGGCGCGGCGCTCGCGATGCGCCACCTGCTCGCCACCGGCCGCTCGCGGATCGCGTTCATCGGCGGCCCGGGCGCGCACTACAGCCTCGCGCAGCGCGCGATCGGCTACCGGCGCGCGTTCTTCGAGGCCGGCCGGCTGTTCGACCCGGCCTACGAAGTGACGATCGACGCCGGGCTCGACCCCGACACGGGCGCCGCCCGCGCGATGCAGCAACTGCTCGACGCGCCGGGCCTGCGCCCCGACGCCGTATTCGCGTACAACGACGCGGCCGCGCTGGCCGCCCAGCGCGTGTGCGTCGCGCGCGGCGTGCGGATTCCGGAAGACATCGCGATCGTCGGCTTCGACGACATCCCGGCCGCCGCGCATGCGAATCCGCCGCTCACGACGCTCGCCGTCGACAAGGAAGCGCTCGGCCGCCGCGGTGTCGAATTGCTGCTCGCCGAGTCGCCCGAGCGCACCGAGATCTCCCTGCCCGTCGAGCTGATCGTGCGGGCCAGCAGTCAGCCCGCCAGCTCACCGGCGCTCGATACCGCCACGGTCACCGAATCATGAACATGCCCCCGGTCCAATCCTGCCTGGCCACGCCGGCCAGCCACGCGCAAGCGGCGCCGTTCGTCGAGAACTTCCGCGATCCGTCGTTCCTGCTGTCGCACGTCGAGGACACGCTGCGCTTCTACGCGCCGAACGCGTTCGACCCGACGGGCGGCTTCTACCACTACTTCCGCGACGACGGCAGCATCTACAACCGCACGTCGCGACATCTGGTCAGCAGCTGCCGGTTCGTCTTCAACTACGCGATGGCGTACCGGCATTTCGGCGATCCGCGCCATCTCGACTACGCGCGCCACGGCCTGCGCTTTTTGCGCGACGCGCACTGGGACGACGCGCTGCAGGGCTACGACTGGGAGCTCGACTGGCGCGACGGCGCGAAGCGCGCGACGCTCGACGGCACGCGTCACTGCTACGGGCTCGCGTTCGTGTTGCTGGCCGCCGCGCACGCGACGATGGCCGGCATCGACGAGGCGCGCGCGCTGATCGCGTCGACCTACGAACTCGCCGAACACCGCTTCTGGGATGCGGCCGCGGGCCTCTACGCGGACGACGCGACGCCGAACTGGATCGTGTCGTCGTACCGCGGCCAGAACGCGAACATGCACATGACGGAAGCGCTGCTCGCAGCCTACGAGGCGACCGGGCACGTCACCTACCTCGACCGCGCGGAAAAACTCGCGACCCACATCACGCAGCGCCAGGCCGCGCTGTCCGGCGGCCTCGTGTGGGAGCACTACCACGCGGACTGGTCGATCGACTGGGACTACAACAAGGAAGACAGCTCGAACATCTTCCGTCCGTGGGGCTTCCAGCCCGGCCACCAGACCGAATGGGCGAAGCTGCTGCTGATCCTCGAGCGGCACCGCCCGCTCGACTGGCTCGTGCCGCGCGCGGCCGAGCTGTTCGACGCGGCGCTCACGCACGCGTGGGACGCCGATCACGGCGGCCTCTGCTACGGCTTCGGCCCGGATTTCACCGTCTGCGACCACAACAAGTATTTCTGGGTGCAGGCGGAAACCTTCGCGGCCGCCGCGATGCTCGGCGCGCGCACCGGCAGCGAACGCTTCTGGGACTGGTACGACGAGATCTGGCGCTACAGCTGGGCGCATTTCGTCGATCACCGCTACGGCGCGTGGTACCGCATCCTCACGTGCGACAACCGCAAGTACAGCGACGAGAAGAGCCCGGCCGGCAAGACCGACTATCACACGATGGGCGCGTGCTACGACGTGCTCGCGACCCTCGCGCGCCTGGCGGCGCGCAGCGAGTCGACGCAATGAGCGGCGGCGCATTTCCGGCTTTCGTGTCGGCGGGCGACATCCTGACCGACATGGTGCGTGCGGGCGACGCGCAGTGGACGTCGGTGCCGGGCGGCGCCGGCTGGAACGTCGCGCGCGCGGTCGCGCGACTCGGCCTGCCGAGCGCGCTCGCGGGCGCGATCGGCGAGGACTGCTTCTCCGACGTGCTGTGGCGCACCAGCGAAGCGGCCGGGCTCGACCTGCGCTTCCTGCAGCGCGTGCCGCGCGCACCGCTGCTCGCGATCGTCCACGAGACGCGGCCACCCGCGTACTTCTTCATCGGCGACGCGAGCGCGGACCTCGCGTTCGACCCGGCGCGGCTGCCGGCCGGCTGGACCGAGCACGTGAAATGGGCGCATTTCGGCTGCATCAGCCTCGTGCGCGAGCCGCTCGCGGGCACGCTCGTCGCGCTCGCGGAGGACTTGCACGGGCGTGGCGTGAAGATCAGCTTCGATCCGAACTACCGGAACCTGATGACGGCAGCGTACCGGCCGACGCTCGAGAAGATGGCGAGCCTCGCCGACCTGATCAAGGTGTCCGACGAGGACCTGCGCCACCTGTTCGGCGGCGACGGCCCGGACGCGGTCGACGCCGTGCGCGCGCTGAACCCGCGGGCAGCCGTGTTCGTCACGCGCGGCGCACAGGCGGCGACGCTCCACGCGGACGGCGGCGTGCACGAGGCCAGCCCGCCGCGCGTCGAGGTAGTCGACACCGTTGGCGCCGGCGACGCGTCGATCGGCGGGATGCTGTTCAGCCTGATGGCCGCGCCGCACCGCGCGTGGCCCGAGCATCTCGCGTTCGCGCTCGCCGCGGGCGCTGCCGCGTGCCGGCACACGGGCGCGCACGCGCCGACGCTCGACGAAGTCGTCGCGCTGCTCGAACGGTGACGGAATGATGACGGCGCGCTGATCGGTCGCCGATTAGCGGTGCTGTACATGCTGCGCCGCAGTGCTACGATGAAGTGTCCTTTTGCGGGAGAGGCACGATGGACACGAACACGTTCACCAAGGGTATCTACACGGCCAAGGCGCATACGCAGCACGCGGGCAACGGGCAGTTCCAGGGCTATGTGATCCTCGCCCGGGACGACGGCGACGAGACGGAGAACATGCGCTACGACGTCCACACCACGAGTCCGAGCGAGGAAGAGGCGTTCGACGAGGCGAAGGCGCTCGCGCACCGGATCCTCGGCGAAATCGAACTGTAACGCGCAGAACCGTCACGCGCGCGCCGCGGCCTGCCAGCGACGCGCCGCGCGGCTCAGAGCAGCCGCGCCACCATCGACACCAGCATCGTCAGCACCAGCGTGGACATGAACGGGAACGGGTAACGCCGCCCGCCGAGCGTCAGCGTGACGTCGCCCGGCATCCGCCCGATGCCGAGCTTGCCGAGCCACGGCCAGCAGCGCGTCAGGATCATCACCGCGACGAACGACATCATCAGCCAGCGCAGCATGCGGGGCTCCCCGTCAGAGCGCGTGCGAGCGGTCGCCGCGCGCGAACGCGTCGGGCGTGCCGTCGATTCCGCGCGAGAACGCGATCACCTTGAACAGCTCGCCCATCTCGGCCTCCGAGATCAGCTTCTGCACCGCGTTCGCGGCCGGCAGGAAGCTGGCGATGTCGGACGGGTCGATCGCGGCCAGCGCGTCGGTGATGCCCGCGTTCAGCAGGAAGCGCGCCTGCGACGTGTAGCCGAGCAGATCCGCGCCGGTGCCGACGCCCGCATCGTAGATGCCGGTGAATTCGACGTGCGCGGTGATGTCCTGCAGGCCCGGGTACAGGAACGGGTCGTCGTGCGCATGGTGCCGGTAGTGGCACATGAGCGTGCCGCGGTCGCGCTGCGGGTGGTAGTACTCGTGCGCGGGAAAGCCGTAGTCGACGAGCAGCACCGCGCCGCGCGCGAGCATCGTGCACACGGTGCGCGTGAACGCCAGCGCGGCTTCGTGCGTCTCGGTCACGTAGCCATCGTCGACGTCGAGCGTCGCGAGCACCGTCGGCAGGCCGGCTGGCCCGGCGGGCCGGTCGTCGAACGCGAACGCGCGCTGCGCGTCGAGCGCGACGCCGCGCTCGAGCCACGCACCGCCCGCCTTCACGAACAGCCGCACCGGCATCGCGTCGAGCACCTCGTTGCCGACCACGACGCCGTCGAAACGCTCGGGCAGCGCGTCGAGCCAGCGCACCTTGTCCGCCAGCGCCGGGGCAGCGGCCGCGATCGTGTCGCGCTGCCGCTCGCGCAGCTCGCCCGACAGGTCGACGATCCGGTATTCGTCGAGCTCGACGCCGAGCGCGTCGAGCGCCGCCAGCAGGCCGGCCGCGAGCTTGCCGGTGCCCGCGCCGAATTCCATCACGCTGCGCGTGCCGCTCGCCGCGAGCGCCTGCGCGACGGGATTCGCGAGCGTCTGCGCGAACAGCGGCGACAGCTCGGGGGCCGTCACGAAGTCGCTGCCGTCGTCGGCGCGGCGCCCGAACTTGCGCGCGCCGCCGCTGTAATAGCCGAGGCCGGGCGCGTACAGCGCGCGCTCCATGAAGCGGTCGAACGGCAGCCAGCCGCCTGCCGCCGCGATCTCGTCGCGCAATTGCGCGGCAAGGGTTTCGGACTGCGCAAGCGCGTCAGGGCCGGGAGCAGGTAAACTAGCGGGTTCGTGAGCTTTCGGGTTCATCCCGGCATTGTAAATGACCGTTTCAGCCGATACGTCGCCCCCGCGCATCGCGCTCGTCGCAGGCGCACTGGGCAGCGCGGCCGACGCCGCGTCGATCGGTCGGGCACTCGCGACGGAATTCGCCCGGCGCGGCTGGGACGTCGCACTGCAGCGCAGCCCCGGCACGCCGCGTGCGGCCGCCGACGCCCTCGTCGCCGACGTCGCCGCGCTGGGCCGCCGCGCCGTCGTGCTCGACGCCGATCTGGCCCTGGAAGCCGATGCGACCGCGCTCGTCGCGGCATGCCGCGCGGCGCTGGGCCGGCCCGCGTGCGCCGTTTTCGTGAGCGCGTGCGCCGGCACCGACGACGCGCACACGGTGGACGGCGCGTCGCTCGCCGGCGCGCTCGCGCGCAACGTGACGGCGCCGCTCGCGCTGGCCCGCGCGCTCGCCGATGCGACGCCCGACGCCGCGCGCGACGACGAAGCGCTGCGTGCATGCGCGATCCACGTACTGGATCAGGCCCTGTTTCAACCGGCACCGGCGCAGCTGTCGCACGCGCTGATGCAGGCCGCGCTGAACCGCGCGACGTCCGCGCTGGCGCTGGCGCTCGCGCCGAAGGTGCGGGTCGCGGCGCTCGTGCGCGGCCACGCACCGCACGCGAACGACATCGCGGCGGCCGCCTGCTATCTCGCGAGCGCGCCCGGCGTGACGGGCGCGACGCTGACCGTCGACGGCGGCGAGCACCTCGTGCCGCCCGCCGCCGGCCCGAATGAATGAACCGCGCGGATCGCGCGGCCTGATCACCGCCGCCCGCGCCGCTTTGCGTGCGCGCACGCCAATTTGACTGGGACGACCATGTTTTCCGCTCTCCTGCACCCCCGCCTCGCGGATTGCCGCAGGCTCTACCTGCGCGACTACGAGGTGCACATCAACATCGGTGCCTTCGAACACGAGAAGCGCGGCGAGCAGCGCGTCGTCATCAACATCGACCTGTTCGTGCCGCTCGCGCTGTCCACCCCCGTCGACGACCGGCTGCACGAAGTCGTCGACTACGACCTGATGAAGCAGAGCGTCACGCGGTGCGTGGCGCGCGGCCACATCCATCTGCAGGAAACGCTGTGCGACGCGATCGCCGCGCACCTGCTGGCGCACGACACCGTGCGCGCGGTACGCGTCTGTACCGAGAAACCGGACGCCTATCCGGACTGCGACGCCGTCGGCGTCGAAGTCTTTCGCATCAAGGACGAGGAGCGCGCATGAACGCCCCCCACATGAATGACACGGCGGCCGAAGGCGCCGCCATCGAAGCCACCGTCGCCGATACCGGCCGCCCCGCGCTGACGCGCCGCGAGCAGAAGGAAGCGTACGAGAACAACAAGCTGTTCAAGCGGATCGTGCGCCAGGTCGGCCAGGCGATCGGCGACTACAACATGATCGAGCAGGGCGACAAGGTGATGGTGTGCCTGTCGGGCGGCAAGGACAGCTACGCGATGCTCGACGTGCTGCTGCGCCTGCGCGAGCGCGCGCCGATCGACTTCGACATCGTCGCGGTCAACCTCGACCAGAAGCAACCGGGCTTCCCCGAGCACGTGCTGCCCGAGTACCTGACGCAGGTCGGCGTGCCGTTCCACATCGAGAACCAGGACACCTACAGCATCGTCAAGCGGCTCGTGCCCGAAGGCAAGACCACCTGCTCGCTGTGCTCGCGGCTGCGCCGCGGGATCCTGTATCGCGTGGCCGGCGAGCTCGGCGCGACCAAGATCGCGCTCGGCCACCACCGCGACGACATCCTGCAAACCTTGCTGCTGAACATGTTCTACGGCGGCAAGCTGAAGGGGATGCCGCCGAAGCTGCAGTCGGACGACGGCAAGAACATCGTGATCCGCCCGCTTGCGTACGTGAAGGAAACCGATCTCGAGAAATACGCGGAGTTGCGCGAATTTCCGATCATTCCGTGCAACCTGTGCGGCAGCCAGCCGAACCTGAAGCGCGCGGAAATGAAGGCGCTGATCCGCGAATGGGACAAGCGCTTCCCGGGCCGCGTCGACAACATGTTCAGCGCGCTGTCGAACGTCGTGCCGTCGCACCTGATGGATACGACCCAGTTCCCGTTCGCGTCGCTGCGCGCGACCGGCCAGGCCGATCCGCAGGGCGACATCGCGTTCGACGAGGAACCGTGCGCGTCGGGCGACGACACCGCCGCGCCGGGCGCCGCGAAACCGATCTCGATCGTCCAGTTCGACGACCTGTAAGCAGGGCCCGAACACCCGCCGGAAGGGGCGCGCAAGGCCCCGTTCCGGCGCTGTCGCCCCGCCGCGACAGGCCCGGTACGACAGGGGCCGCATGCTAAAATGGACGGCTTCGAACTCCTCTGACAAGCTGGCGCCATGAATATCGTGATTTTGGCGGCAGGCACCGGCAAGCGCATGCGTTCCGCGCTGCCGAAAGTGCTTCATCCCCTGGCCGGCAGGCCGCTCCTCTCCCACGTCATCGCCACCGCGCGCACGCTGCAGCCGTCGCGGCTCGTCGTCGTCGTCGGTCATGGCGCCGAGCAGGTCCAGGCCGCGGTCGCCGCGCCCGACGTCCAGTTCGCGGTGCAGGCCGAACAGCTCGGCACCGGCCACGCGGTGCGCCAGGCGCTGCCGCTGCTCGATCCCGCGCAACCGACGCTCGTGCTGTACGGCGACGTGCCGCTCACCCGCGCATCCACGCTGCAGCGCCTCATCGACGCCGCGCGCGAGGGCCGCTACGGGATTCTGACCGTCACGCTCGACGATCCGACCGGTTACGGCCGCATCGTGCGCGACGCGTCCGGCTTCGTCACGCGCATCGTCGAACAGAAGGACGCATCGCCCGAGCAGTTGAAGATCGCCGAGATCAACACCGGCATCATCGTCACGCCGACGGCCCAGCTGTCGATGTGGCTCGGCGCGCTGAAGAACGAGAACGCGCAGGGCGAGTACTACCTGACCGACGTCGTCGAACTGGCGATCGAGGCCGGCTTCGAGATCGTCACGTCGCAGCCCGACGAAGCGTGGGAAACGCTCGGCGTGAACAGCAAGGCGCAGCTCGCGGAGCTCGAGCGCATCCACCAGCGCAACGTCGCCGATGCGCTGCTGGTCGACGGCGTCACGCTCGCCGATCCCGCCCGCATCGACGTGCGCGGCGCACTGCGCTGCGGCCGCGACGTGTCGATCGACGTGAACTGCGTGTTCGAAGGCAACGTGACGCTCGCCGACAACGTGACGATCGGCGCGAACTGCGTGATCCGCAACGCGTCGATCGGCGCGGGCACGCGCATCGACGCGTTCACGCACATCGACGGCGCCGAGCTCGGCGCGAACACCGTGATCGGCCCGTACGCACGGCTGCGCCCGGGTGCGCAGCTCGCGGACGAAGCGCACGTCGGCAACTTCGTCGAGGTGAAGAACGCGGTGATCGGCCACGGCTCGAAGGCGAACCACCTCACCTACATCGGCGACGCCGACATCGGCGCGCGCGTGAACATCGGCGCGGGCACGATCACCTGCAACTACGACGGCGCGAACAAGTTCCGCACCGTGATCGAGGACGACGTGTTCGTCGGCTCGGACACGCAGCTCGTCGCGCCGGTGCGCGTCGGCCGCGGCGTGACGATCGCGGCCGGCACGACGATCTGGAAGGACGTCGCCGACGGCGTTCTCGCATTGAACGAGAAGACGCAGACCGCGAAGAGCGGCTACGTCCGCCCGGTCAAGAAGAAGAGCTGAACCTTTTGCGGACGCCCGAGCGGCGTCCGCGTCGACTTACAGGATTGACCATTCATGTGCGGCATTGTCGGCGCAGTTGCGCAGCGTAATATCGTTCCGGTGCTGATCGAAGGATTGCGGCGCCTCGAATACCGTGGCTACGACTCGTGCGGCGTCGCCGTGCTCGAGCCGGGCGCACCGAAGCGCGCGCGCAGCGTCGCGCGCGTCGCCGATCTCGACGCGCAGGTGCGCGAATCGCACCTCGAAGGCACGACGGGCGTCGCGCACACGCGCTGGGCGACGCACGGCGCGCCCGTCACGCACAACGCGCACCCGATCTTCTCGTCGAACGCGCTCGCGCTCGTCCACAACGGCATCATCGAGAACTTCGAATCGCTGCGCGAAGCGCTGCGCGCGAAGGGCTACGAATTCGTGTCGCAGACCGACACCGAAGTGATCGCCCACCTCGTGCACAGCCTGTATCGCGGCAACCTGTTCGACGCGGTGCGCGAAGCGGTGGGCCAGCTGCACGGCGCGTATGCGATCGCCGTGATCCACAAGGACCAGCCGCACACGGTCGTCGGCGCGCGCCAGGGTTCGCCGCTCGTGGTCGGCCACGGCGACGGCGAGAACTTCCTCGCGTCCGACGCGCTCGCACTGGCCGGCAGCACCGACCGCTTCACGTTCCTCGAGGAAGGCGACGTGTGCGAGTTGTCGCTCGACGGCGTGAAGATCGTCGACCGCCACGGCGCGCTCGCGCAGCGCGAGATTCGCGTCGTCAGCGCATACGGCGGCGCAGTCGAACTGGGCCCGTATCGCCACTTCATGCAGAAGGAAATCTTCGAGCAGCCGCGCGCGATCGGCGACACGGTGCCGCAAACCGAAGCGTTCGACGCAACGCTGTTCGGCGAGGCGGCCCCCGCCGCGTTCGCGAACATCGACAGCCTGCTGATCCTCGCGTGCGGCACGAGCTACTACTCGGGCCTCACCGCGAAGTACTGGCTCGAATCGATCGCGAAGATCCCGACCCAGGTCGAGATCGCGAGCGAATATCGTTACCGCGAATCGGTGCCGAATCCGCGCCAGCTCGTGCTGGTGATCTCGCAGTCGGGCGAGACGGCCGACACGCTCGCCGCGCTCAAGCACGCGCAGTCGCTCGGCCACACGCATACGCTCGCGGTCTGCAACGTCGCGACGAGCGCGATGGTGCGTCTCACCGAGATGCAGTTCCTCACGCACGCGGGCACCGAGATCGGCGTCGCGTCGACGAAGGCGTTCACGACGCAGCTCGTCGCACTGTTCGTGCTGGCCGCGACGCTCGGCAAGCTGCGCGGGCACGTCGATGCCGCGCAGGAAGCGGAATTCCTGAAGCAGTTGCGCCACCTGCCTGCCGCGCTGAACAGCGTGCTCGCGCTCGAGCCGCAGATCATCGCGTGGTCGGAGGAGTTCGCGCGCAAGGAAAACGCGCTGTTCCTCGGCCGCGGGCTGCACTACCCGATCGCGCTCGAAGGCGCGCTGAAGCTGAAGGAAATCTCGTACATCCACGCCGAAGCGTATCCGGCCGGCGAACTGAAGCACGGGCCGCTCGCGCTCGTCACGGAAGCGATGCCGGTCGTCACGGTCGCGCCGAACGACACGCTGCTCGAGAAGCTGAAGTCGAACATGCAGGAAGTACGCGCGCGCGGCGGCGAGCTGTACGTGTTTGCCGACGCCGACACGCAGATCGTCAACGACGACGGCCTGCACGTGATCCGGATGCCGGAGCACTACGGGCAACTGTCGCCGATCCTGCACGTCGTGCCGCTGCAACTGCTCGCGTATCACACGGCGTGCGCGCGCGGCACCGACGTCGACAAGCCGCGGAATCTCGCGAAGTCGGTGACGGTGGAGTAAGGCTGCCTGGCCGGACGGGCCGTCGCCGGCCCGTCCGAACGTCGTATCGGTGTGCAGCCGGCCGTTTGGCCAGGTCGAAATATATACCACGTAGTGGTATATAATCCTGTGCTAACTCGACTGGCTCGACATGTCTGCTTCCGTACGACGCGTCTTCAAGACGAAGTGGTTTCACAAGGCAGCCGGAAAAGCGGGAATCGCCGATGGCGAACTCTGCCGCGCGGTGCGGGAGCTGGCCCGCGGCCAGGGCGTCGATCTCGGCGGCAACGTCTGGAAGAAGCGCCTCGACGGGAATCGCCAGCGCGCAATCGTGCTGGGCAGGATCGGGGACACGTGGGTGTTCGTGTTCCTGTTCGCGAAATGCGACCGCGACAACATCGACGCCCGTGAACTGCGTGTCTTCAGAAAGCTCGCCGCGGATGTCGGCCGACACACCGACAGCGACATCGCGACGCTGGTTACCCTGAAAGAGTGGGTGGAGATTTGCAATGGCTAAGAGTCGATTCAAGAGCGACGCGACGGAGGCGATCCACAGCGCCGCGTCGGGCCTTTATCGCGCGCAACTGATCGACAAGAAGACGATGCGCGAGTACGACGAGCTCTGCATCGAAGCCGCGCCGCAGTTCGATCCGGAAGCGATCGCCCGGATCCGCAAGTCGGTCAACGTCAGTCAGAGCGTGTTCGCGCTCTACCTGAACACCACGACTTCGACGATCCGCCAATGGGAACAGGGCGACAAGCGGCCGAGCGGCATCGCCGCGCGCATGCTGCAGATCGTCGAGAAACACGGGCTCGAGGTGTTCTCCTGAGCCGGCATTCCCCGAATGCGCATGAGCGGCCGCGCCCCGCACCGGGCATCGCAACGCGTGCGAGCCGCAAGGAATATGACGGAGAGACAATGGTAAGACTGTTTGGATGCGGATTGCTGGCGCTGACGTTCGCGTCGACGGGCTGGGCCGCCGAGCACTACGTCGAGGTCTGGAACCCGCCCGAGGCACGGCTGCCGGCACCGCACACGCCGGATGCCCGTACGCCGGACGCCCGTACGCCGGCCGCGCACACGGGCGCCGACGCGCATGCCGGCAGCAAGGCCGCGGAAAAACACGCGAGCGTGCAGCCGAAAGCCGTCGTGAAACCGCACAAGCGCCGCGTCGCGCAGGCCGTCAAAGTCGTGCCACATCACCCGCCCGCCGCCACGGTGGAAGCGCCAAGCGCGCCGCGTCCGGTCGCGCAGCCCACACCGGGCCGGCTCACGGTGATGCAGCCCGCCACGCCCGACACGCCGCACGCACTCAATTTCTCCAATATCCCGCGGCAATACACGCCGGACGGCAACGTGCTGCGGGTCGGCACGGGCAACCGTTCCGCGGAGGTGACTCGATAATGGAAGCGCAGACCTATCTCGGCTACCAGATCTGGGGCCACGCGATCCTGCAGCAGGACGAGATCCTGCAACCCGAACGCTTCGCGGCGAGCGGCACGATCACGCAGAACAACCGGCTCGTCGAAGCGTCGGGCGTGCTCGGCGTGTTCGACACCGAGGACGACGCACGCGAAGCGGGGCTCGAATGGGCCCGCGCGTGGATCGACAACCACCGCTGAACCTCGCGCGGCGCGGGCCGGCGCCGCCCTTCCCGCCTTTTCACGTTGTCGCGGCGGCGCTCCGCTGCCCGCCGCCTTGCATCACCCTTCATCGCCTTGACCCTCCTTGCTTGAGTTTAATCACCCGGCAAGAGACTCGTTTTTCGGGGCAAGCTCAGCGTGCTTCGTCCGATCTGGCTGGAATCCGGTTGAAGCGGCCTATCACCGTACCGACCTACTGGAACGTTATGGAGGCATGGGTGCAGCCCATCTGCGCTCTTTGACCACCCATGTTCATGGCTCCCTTCTCTCAAAAGTTGGAGCCTCCACCAATCCGGGGCCGTTCAGGAAGACCAATCATATCCGTCCCGCGCAAGCGAGCTCATCCCTAACGTCGGGATGAGCAATATCGACCATTCGGCTGACACGCTGTTTCAAACTCAGTCCGCGCAAGTCGGCCGCCCCGAACTCCGTCACAATCAGGCCAACGTCACTCCGTGAGGTGCTGACCGGACCGTTCAGTTGCGCAACGATTCGGCTCCGCGCCTTACTCATGGACGGCAATGCGATAATCGGCACCCCGCCTCGTGAGCGGGCGGCGCCGCGCAAGAAATCACCCGCGCCGCCCACTGCGCCAAGATAGGTGCCATTCGCGACCTCGGCGTTCACCTGCCCCGTCAAGTCGACTTCAATCGCGGAATTGATCGCGACGAATCGATCGATGCGGGACAACACGTCCGGATGATGGACGTAGTCCGTCGAGCGCATCAGCAAATTGGGATTGCGATGAGCAAAGCGATGCAGGACATCGCTTCCTATCAGGACCCCCGCAACAGTCTTGCCTCTGTCAATCGACTTGCGCGCATTGGAAATCACACCGCAATTCATCAGTCTGGCCACGCCATCGCCAATGCTCCCGGAGTGCACGCCGAGGTCGCGATGCGCGGTCAGGCTGCCAAGCACGGCATCGGGAATCGAACCGATGCCCGTCTGCAGGGTCGCGCCATCCTCGATGTATCGGGCCACGTGCCGGGCAATCCGTTCATCGCAGGATGTGGGCGCAGTGCGTGCCTGCTCCAGCACCGGTCGATCAGACAGCAGGACCGCGTCGAACCGGTCGAGCGCCAGCGACCGCTCGCCGTAGACCCATGGCGCCTGCCGGTTAACTTCGGCGATCACGACTCGTGCACTGTCGAGAGCGGGCAGCAAATATTCATGAGCGAGACTGAGGCTGTAGCGCCCCGCCTCGTCAGGTCCCGCCACCTGCAGCAGCAACACGTCGACGCGCAACGCACCGTCCCGCAGCAATGCAGGCAGTTGAGAGTAATGACATGGAAGCACGTCAAGCACCCCGGCATTGGCCAACGCACGATTCGCCCCTGATCCGCCATAGCTGACGAATTCGACATAATCGGCATGCTCCGCGCGGCACGCGTCGCTCGACGCGATTCCCAATACCACGCGGAATCGCCCGATCCGTTCTCGCTGCGCCATCAACGCACGCGTAAGCGGTAATGGTTCCGCGTTGGCCTGCCCCCACAACACCGTGTCGCCTTCCCGCACCCATGTCGCGAGATCGAACGACTCCTGAACCAGATAATGTGTCATCGAACCTTCGGCCGAAAAGCGGCAGGCACACGGCAACGCCGTGCGCCCGTAACAGGCCCTAGATGGCCGACGGATGACGCGCCAGCGGCGTCACCTGAATCGTCATATACGGAAACAGCGGCAGCGAAGACAGCAACTGATGCAGCTCGTCGTTACCCTCGACATCAAAGATGCTGATATTGGAATACCGGCCGACGACCCGCCACAGGTGCGGCCACTTGCCCGATTTCTGAATCTCGATTGCTTTCGCCTTCTCCGCCACCTTGATCTCCTCCACGCGGTTCGCATCGAGCGTGGCTGGAATGTTGACCTGCATTTCTACGCAAAACAGCATTTTTCGTCTCCTGTTCGAATGAATCTGAAATTCGCCAGCATCGACATCAGCGCGAGTTCTTCCCCAAACTGGTCGCGACAAGCACGCCGCTACGCGAAAAGATGTTCGTTTCCACCGAATACCTTCGGGTCATCGAACGCGTGATCGCACTATCGAGCAACATCCAGTCGTTAACGTCGAACGAACCACGGTGAAACCGCATCGAGAATTCGCCCGAACCGGGTTCGAAGCTCACGGCTTCGGCCGGCGTCCGGCCGGTCTCGACGGCGACGGGTGTATGGCTGACCGCGATATACGTCAATGCAGCCGCACACCACGCGCCCCCAGCCGGCAATGGATGCCTGAGCCGACACCAGACACGCAGTCGGACATTGCCAGCCTCGCCGGGCTCCGGCAGGGTCGCGATCCATTCACGGATTTCCGCGAACGGCATGTGGCGTTCACCGCGGCGCGTGGCGTCCATCGGCGACGGCCCTGCAACCGCCGCATCGCTCGACGCGTCTTCCGCATAGGCCGTCCCGCATGCCGC
The DNA here is from genome assembly GCF_002563755.1 of Burkholderia sp. JKS000303. Taxonomy (NCBI): domain Bacteria; kingdom Pseudomonadati; phylum Pseudomonadota; class Betaproteobacteria; order Burkholderiales; family Burkholderiaceae; genus Burkholderia; species Burkholderia sp. JKS000303. Next base: position 1,802,973 of record NZ_PDBZ01000001.1, on the reverse strand, counting down.
CGCGCATGCTTCCGTCTCCGCGAAAATCACCTGCATGCGGCCCAGCATATCCAGCCCTTGCACGGCATAGACGTCCCGACACACGTTGCCGGCCTTCGCGCCGGCAGACTCGACCGCGTACTCCAGCCCCTCGCCCGAACGAGGCTCTCCCGAGATGCTCAGTTCCAGCGCGCGTACACGACGACTCCCGATCGACTGGGCCGCGGCCCATACTCCCTGACCCGCCATCAGGCCGGCGCCGAACATCGGGCGGGACTCGAAATGAACGAAGCAGCTTCGATAAGAACGCTCACCTGTGCTGGACACGGGCAGCAGGATCGTCAGATCGTCATATCCCGACGAGGCAAACGGGTGATCGCATGATTCGTGCATGACGCTGTGCCCGCGAATCATTCGTCCGGCTGCGGCAGGACCGGTTCGGTGCGAAACGGCTTGAGCTTGCCGATAAAGGTCTTCCCGTGCTCAAACCAGGCCCGGCGAATATCCGAATCGAGATATTGCCGGTAGGCGGCGTCGTTCTCGAACCAGCATTCGCCGATGGCGTCGACGTGACCGATGTCGAAGAACGGCACATGCGTATCGGCAGGCTGTTCGGCCACGTACCGCACCTCGTATTTCAACAGGCCGGGTACGTCGCGGGACATTTCATCGTGCCGCGCGCACTCGCGCCTGAATTGCTCGTTCGACATGCCTTCGGGTTTGACGAGCAGATAGAGCATCCGGATCATTTCTTTTCCCTCTTTGAAAACAGGTATGCCGCAAGCACACCGCGTCGATGACATCAGTCACCGCCGTGGGCCATGGCGCCGGCCTGCCGTGCGACACCGGCGCCGCTCAGGCTCGTGTCCAGTTCGTCGAGCTTGACGCCGCGAGTCTCGGGCAACATCAGGATCGCGAGCACCGAGATCGCGTATGACCCGAGGCAGAACAGGCCGATGGCCGTGGCCAATCCGGTGCGCGCCGACAGGATGCCGACGCCCGCCACCGCACTCGCGCCCACGGACTTGCCGACGTTGTATGCGAAGCCCATGCAAGTGGTTCGAACATTCGTCGGGAACAGTTCGCTCAAATACGGCCCGAGTGCGGCAAACATACCGATGGACAGAAACCCGACCCAGAATCCCATGATGCTGGCGAGCGCCGGGCTAAGCGCCACGAACATATAGCAGACCGTCACGATCCAGCTGCCAAGCGACAGCACGATCAGCGTGGGACGCCGCCCTACCTTGTCCGCGAGATATGCCGACACCGCAAATCCGCAGAAGGAACCAAACGCCATGATCAGAATGGTCGTGATGAGCGACCCCGGTGCAACATGGCGCTCGATCAGCAACGAGGGCAGCCAGACCAGGATCGCGTAGCATCCGGCCTGCAGCCCGATCACCAGCAGACTGGCCAGAATGGTCGACCGCAGATACTGCGGATCGAACGCCGAAGACAGCGAAGCGCGCGGAGCCGTGGTATGCCTGGATTGCTCGAACAGTTCCGACTCCTTTACGTTGCGCCGGATAAACAGCACGACACTTGCAGGAATGACACCGCTCCAGAACGCGACGCGCCAGGCCATCTCTTTCGGCAGATGCGTCAGCAGGATCGTGGCGACCAGAACGGCAAGCGCCCAGCCGAGCGCAAACCCGGATTGCACGAAGCCCATCGCCTTGCTGCGGTACTGCGGGCTGGACGCTTCGGCCATCAACGCGGCCCCTACGGCCCACTCGCCGCCGAATCCAAGCCCCTGAAGCGTGCGAGCGACCAGCAATTGCTCGTATGACTGGGCGAAGCCGGCCAGCACGCCAAAGAACGTGAACCAGAGGATCGTGAAAATCAGTACACGGACCCGCCCGTAGCGATCGCTCATGATGCCGGCGACCCATCCACCGATAGCCGTGACCACCAGCGCCACGGTGCCGATGAGTCCGACCTGGCCCTTGCTCAGCGCCCACGTCGCCATCAGCGCAGGCAACAGAAAGCTGAACATCTGCATGTCGAACGAGTCCAGCGCCCATCCTGAATAACATGCCCAGAATGTCTTCTTCTGCTGCGGCGTACCGCGTCTGTACCATTCAAACATTTTCCGTCTCCATTGCAGTCGTTATATTTTCTGCGCCGTCTCCGGCAGAGGTCGTCCTATCCTATGCAGGCTGCGACGCGTCCAATAACGAGAAATCGAGCGGGATTCCAGTCGCCGCCTGAAGGGTCAACGGCGTCTGGCCGTCGACGATTTCGATCACGAATACGCTGTCCTCGCGAATCTCGAGTGTGGCGAGATCGGTATAGACCCGGCTCACGCAACCCAGACCCGTCAGCGGATACGTGCAGCGGGGCAGCAGTTTGCTTTTTCCGTCTTTGGTCAGGTGGTCCATCATCACGAAGACCCGCTTGGCGCCGATCGCCAGATCCATTGCACCGCCAACGGCCGGAATGGAGTCCTCTTCACCGGTGTGCCAATTCGCGAGATCGCCATTTGCCGACACCTGAAAAGCACCCAGCACGCAAAAATCCAGATGGCCGCCACGCATCATCCCGAAAGAATCGGCGTGGTGAAAGAACGCCGCACCACGTCCGAGCCTGATCGCTTCCTTGCCGGCATTGATCAGGTCCCAGTCTTCCTGTCCCGGCTCTGCCGCGGCCCACTGACCTAGAACCCCGTTCTCGCTATGCAGGATCACCTCCTTGTCGCGCCCGAGATGATTGGCGACGAGCGTCGGAAGGCCGATGCCGAGGTTCACGTAAGCGCCGTCGGGAATGTCGCGCGCGACGCGAGCGGCCAGCAGATTCCGCGCTTCTCGATTCATTTCGTTCTCCGTCTTCGCTACGTTCAATGCGTGTGGCCGTCGCCGCGAACCACTACGCGGCTGACAAAGATGCCGGGCGTGACAATCGTTTCCGGATCCAGTTCGCCGAGTCCGCGCACCTGCTCCACCGCGGCAATCGTGGTCTTCGCCGCCATTGCCATCACGGGAGCGAAGTTGCGAGCCGTCTTGTTGTAGACCAGGTTGCCCCACCGGTCGGCGGCCTTCCCGTTGATCAGCGCGAAATCGACGTGAATCGGATATTCGAGAACGAAGTCGCGATCGTTGATCCGGCGCGTTTCCTTGTTCTCTGCCAGCATCGTTCCGAAACCGGTCGGCGTATAAAACGCACCGATTCCGCAACCGGCGGCCCGCAGGCGTTCCGCAAGATTGCCTTGCGGAACGACCTCCAGTTCGATGCGTGCGGCGCGGTACAACTCCTCGAAAACGTAGGCGTCTTTCTGACGGGGAAACGAGCACAGCAACCTGCGGACGCGGCGCGCCTTCAGCAATGCCGCCAGCCCGGAATCGCCATTGCCTGCGTTGTTGCTGACCACCACGAGTTCCTTCGCGCCCTGCTCGATCAACGCATCGATCAGTTCGTCGGGCATGCCGGCCCCGCCGAAGCCGCCGACCGCGATCGTCGCGCCGTCGGGTACATCATGAACGGCGTCCAATGCCGTGCTGCATATCTTGTTGATCATGTCCGTCGATTCTCTCGGCCTGTGGCAGGAGCGCTACGGTAATTCGCGACGCTCGACCCACGTAGCGTGCCACGCGCTTTATCCACTCACAATTTGGGGTTCCACAAGCACCATTAAGCTGTGGTTAAGACCCTCCGCCGGATCAATCCGAGGGGCGGGAAATGCGCTGTCCGCCGCTCGCCAACGCATGCGAGCGACGGATTCAGGCCATGTTTGGAATGCGTGGAAAACCGGACGTTTTCCGGATTGCTGCAGGCCCTTCCCGGCCTCGCTGCCGGAAAGATAGGTACCCTGCACCGGTCCCGCAAGACACGCGTCGACGACGACGCGCGGCTCTCGCGTATGCCGTCAGACGGAGCCGTTCGCGGAGTAGCGTTCGATCAGGCGATGCGCGAACTCGCGCGCGAAAGCCGACAGGCCGTCGAGATCGCGGGCGCACACCTGAAACGTTCGCAGCGCCCATGGATCGCGCAACACACACGAGCCAATCGGCTGGTCTCCTTTCAGTCGCACAAAGGCGGCCTGCGGAACGATCGCGATTCCCGCTCCCGCGCCGACCATACGACAGATTGCATCGTAGCTCGCGACATGGACGCGTATCGTCATCGGCTTGTGCGCCACCGACGCAGCCCGGTTCAGGAATATCTGGATTGCGCTTCCTTCCATCAGCGCAACGAACGAATAAGCGAGCGCTTCCTCGAACGATACTTCCGTGTTCTCCAGAAGTGGATGCCCCAACGGGGCAATCAGGACCAGCGTGCTGGACACGAACGGTACGGTCTGCAAACCGTCGGTCGTCACGTTGCCGGAAATGATGCCGAGATCGGCAGCGCCCTCGCGCACGATGCGCACGATCTCATCGCTCAGACGCTCGCGTACGTCGATATGGATATCCGGATGAGCCTTCAGGTAATCGCCGATGACCGGCGGCAGATATTCGGTGACGGCCGTCGTATTCGCGACGAGCCGAAGATGGCCCGTCAGCCCCGGCGCGAACCGCTGCAGGTCGCCTGTCAGCTTCTCCAGCTCGGAGAGCACGACGCGCGCATGCTGCAGGTAAACCTGGCCGGCATCGGTGAGCGCAACGCCTTGCGGCGAACGTTCGAGCAGGCGAATGCCGAGCGTGTCCTCGAGATTCTTGATCCGATTGCTGACCGCGGGCACCGACAAGAACGACCGCTCCGCGCCGCGTGTCAGGCTGCGGGTTTCCGCAACATTGACGAACAGGCGGAAATCGGTGATATCAAACGATACGGCCATCTTTGTGTCTCGGTTTCAGCTTCCGGAGCCGTCATCATAACGGGACACCGAAGGCACCGCGCATTGCGCACGACGTTGCCACCGGCCGCGTGCGACGCCACGCACGAGCCGGAATCACCAGGCCGCCGGTTCGAACCGGAACCCCTGCCCCTCGCGGCGAATATAGCCGCAATGCGGTTCGCCGAAGTGGACGGGCAGCAGAAGCGCTTCCCGGTCGGCGGCACGGTTCAGACATGCGAGGCGAGTCTGGCGCGCAATGTCAGGCCAGATGCAATATCCGGAATTCACATCGGGACGCACGATCTGCAGCGGACTATGAAAAATGTCGCCGCAAAAAATGCCCTCTTCGCCGCGCGAGCGCACGCGGAACGCGACTTGTCCCGGGCTGTGCCCCGGCGCCGGCTCGACGATCAGGCAATCCGCAATCTCGCGAGCCGGATCGATCATTTCCGAGAGCCCTTCATTGACGACCGGCATCACGCTATCGAAGAACGACTCGCCAAATACATCGACGACACCCGGTTCCTTGTTGCGCCCTTCGTCGCAGAAGACGAAGTCGTCCTTCGGCAGGTAATAGCGTGCGTTCGGAAACGTAGGCACCCACCGGTTATCCTGCCACGTGGTGTTCCAGCCGACGTGGTCCGCATGCAGGTGCGTCATCACCACATGAGTGACCTTTTCCGGCGGCGCACCCGCCGCGACCATCCACTCCTTGACCAGCGTATTGAGCATGTTCATTCGCGCGATTCCGGGCCGGGGCTTGAAATTGCCTACGCCCGTATCGATGACGATGATATTGCCGCCGGCATGAACGACCCAGAACTGAATGGTCACGATCAGCTTGTTCATGTGCGCGATCCAGTGATTGGGCGACATCAGTGCGGCGTGATCGTCCAGCACCGAACGGTCGATATCGGGAAACAGGAATGCCGGATCGTGAGTCGGGCCGGCGTATTCGAGAATACGCGTGACTTTCAGGTCGCCAATCATGCGGGACTGCATCATATTCCTGTCTCCTTGATTCGCTGCTGCGAATTGTCTGTCGTATGGGTCACGCGCCCGGCAGGCCGTGCACGCTCAAATCACTCGACGCGCTCGAACAGCGCCGCCACGCCCTGGCCACCGCCCACGCACATCGTCTCCAGCCCGTATCGACTGCCGCGCCGCGACATTTCGTGCAGCAGCGTCGTCATGATACGCAGGCCGGTCGCGCCAATCGGGTGACCGAGAGAAATGCCCGAGCCGTTGACGTTGATATTCGAAAGGTCGTCGATGCGCCATTGACGCAGGACGGCGAGCACCTGCGCGGCGAAGGCCTCGTTCACCTCGATCAGGTCGACGTCGCCCAATGTGAGCCGCAATCTCCCGAGGAGCTTCCCGACGGCCGGCACGGGGCCGATCCCCATGCGTGCGGGATCGCAACCCGCGGCCGCCCAGCCCGCCAGCCGGGCAAGCGGCCGGAGGCCGTTACGTCTTGCATAGTCTTCGCTGACGACCAGACACCCGGCCGCCGCATCGTTCTGCTGACTGGCGTTGCCGGCGGTCGTGACGCCACCCGGCAGCAAAGGCTTCAGCGCCTGCAGGCGCTCCATCGATACATCGGCACGCACGCCTTCGTCCTGCCGGACCCGCTCGACGCCCCCTTTCCTTTTCACGTCGACGGCGATCACCTCGGCATCGAAACGTCCATCGCGCCAGGCTGCAGCCGCACGCTGATGACTGAGTACCGCGAGCTTGTCCGAATCTTCACGGGTGATGCCGTAGTCAACGGCCAGATTTTCGGCGGTCTCAGGCATGCCCGAAATGCGCCCGAATCGGGACGCCGGTTGCGAGCGCTCCCGCCCGCGCTCGAGCCGGTCGTGCAGTGTCACCGACCAGCTGCGCGCGCCCCAGCGCATGTCGGTCGTGTAGTACTCGATGTTGCTCATGCTTTCCACCCCCGCCGCAAGCACGGCATCCGCGATACCGGTCTGCACGGCCGTGGCGGCATTGATCAGCGCCTGAAGGCCGGACCCGCAGCGGCGGTCAACGGTATACCCGGGCACCGTGACGGGCAATCCGGCCAGCAGCGCCGCATAGCGGCCCATGCACGGCGCTTCGCTGGACGCGTACGACTGCGACACGATCACCTCGTCCAGCGTGTCAGGGCTGATCCCGGTGCGGGCCACCAGCGCCTTGATGACTTCTGCGGCCAACACGTCCGCGGTAAGCGGCGCAAGCGCGCCGCCGAACTTGCCTATCGGCGTTCGAAGGGGGGAAACAATCAGGGCGTCGCGCATCGGCAAATCCGGTCCGGTCGATTTCTTCGGGTCCCCAGCATGACCGGGATGATCCGCCAGGCCAATTTTGCTTTGCAAAAGCGCCCTTTCGGCGGCTTTAAGACGGCCGGCATTCGAACCTCGCCACGCATCGACCTTGCCGCGCATCCGCTCGCCGGTCGGCGGACCGGTTGCCGCCCTACCGGTCGACCCCGTCACGTCTCGCGGACCTTTAGTTTTCGGCAAAGTCCCCTTTTGGAAACGTCGATTGTCAATCGCGCCGGCGCTGCCCAACATACCGGCAGCGTGACAAGGCGCAAGCCGCCGCCGCGTCCGCGCGTTATCGACTGACAAAACCTGGGAGACCTCTCTTGGACTGGCTCGAAGTCAACGGAACCGTTCTCAGATACGAACTTCGCGAAGGCGATTTCCGGCCCATCGTGTTGATTCACGAGATGGGCGGCGCACTGGAAAGCTGGGATCTCGTCTGGTCGCTCCTTCCCGCCGACCGGACGTTACTGCGCTACGACACGCGTGGCGCCGGCCTGTCGGAGAAACTGCTGGAAGCCCCCGACATCGATACGCATGTCGATGATCTGGTCGCCCTTCTCGACGCGACAGGAATCGCCGAGCCGGTAGTGCTGGCAGGCGTGGCCGTCGGCGCCGGCATAGCCATCCGCTTCGCGTCCCGCTATCCGCATCGGGTTCGCTCGCTGATCGCAATGGCACCTGCTTGCGGCGTCGCGCCCGACACACGGGAACACACCCTCGCTCGCGCCGGTGCGCTCCGGAAGGAAGGGCTGCGCGATCTGCTTCCCGCACTGCTCGAACTGACCTGGCCTGTCCAGCTACAGACCGACACAGCGCGATACCGGACGTTTCGGAATCGATGGCTGACCGGCGATCCCGCGAGTTTTGCCGGCATCTTCGCAATGCTGGCCAACATGAATCTCGACGACGACATCGCAAGGCTTCCGGCACCGAGCGTACTCGTCGCGGGCACATTCGACCGATTGCGCCCACCGGCCGAAATCGATCGGCTCGCCCGCCTGGCACCCGGCGTCCAGTCCATTCACGTCGGGTCCGGTCACTTCATGCATATACAGAGCCCGAAATGGGTCGCAACGCTCATCCGGCAGTTCGACTCGTTCGGCAGCGACGGCGCCGGGATGTATCGAGCGTTCATGGCCGATGACCGTAACAGGTGCGGGCTCGTTCAGCACTGCGCCTGACGTGCCGCCGGGCCGGGTACGGGAGCACGCATGTCGAAACATCGTGCGTCGGACAATACGTCCCCCTTCACCGCGCAGCCGTCCGAACCGGCACGAATGCGCTTGACCTTCCCACCATGGCAAGCTTCATGCTGGGTCTGTTCGTCAATCGTCAACTCAGGAGAACACGATGGAATTCGAAGTCCAGGACATGACCTGCGGCGGCTGCGCCAACGCGATCACGCGCGCCGTGACGGCCGCCGACCCCGCCGCGAAGCTCGATATCGACGTTGCCGCGAAGACCGTCAAGGTCGAATCGGCACAAGGCGCCGAGCGCGTGCAGTCGATCATCGAGGCCGCGGGCTTCCACCCGGCGCTGCGCACCGCCTGACGCACGCGGGCGCATCGCCGGCCGGCGCCGCGCCCGCACGCTGCCTCAGCGCAGCCGGATCAGCGTCGACTTCAGCTCGGTGTACTTCTCGAGCGCGTGCAGCGACTTGTCGCGGCCGTTGCCCGACTGCTTGTAGCCGCCGAACGGGAAGTTCATGTCGCCCCCCTCGTCGTAGCAGTTCACCCACACCGTGCCCGCGCGCAGCCGGCGCGACACCTCGTGCGCGGTCGTCAGGTTCGACGTCCACACGGCCGCCGCCAGCCCGTACTCGGTATCGTTCGCGATCCGCACCGCTTCGTCGAGGTCGTCGAACACGATCACCGACAGCACCGGCCCGAAAATCTCCTCGCGCGCGATCTTCGCATCGGGCTTCACCTCGAACACCGTCGGCTCGACGTAGAAGCCGCCCGTCTCCTGCTTCACGCGCGTGCCACCCGTGACCAGCCTGCCTTCGCCACGCCCCGCGTCGATATAGCCGAGCACGCGCTCGAGCTGGATCCCGTCGACGATCGCGCCCATCGACACCGACGGATCGAGCGGATTGCCGGGCACGTACGCACGTGCGGCCGCGACCAGCTTCTCGATGAACGCATCCTTGATGTCGCGATGCACGAGCAGGCGCGAACCGGCCGTGCACATCTCACCCATGTTGTAGAAGATCGCGCCGGCCGCGGTCTGTGCGGCGCGGTCGAGATCCGGGCAATCGGGCAGCACGATGTTCGGCGACTTGCCGCCGAGTTCGAGCCATGCGCGCTTCAGGTTCGACTGCGCGGCATACTGCATGATCAGCTTGCCGACCGCGGTGGAACCGGTGAACGCGATGCAGTCGACGTCGCGATGCAGCGCGAGCAGCTTGCCCGGCTCGCCCGCACCGGGCACGACGTTGAACACGCCGGCCGGGATGCCGGCCTCGTACGCGAGCTGCGCGACGCGGATCGCGGTCAGTGGCGATTTCTCGGACGGCTTCAGCACGACGCTGTTGCCGGCCGCCAGCGCCGGGCCGAACTTCCACGCGGCCATCAGGATCGGGAAGTTCCACGGCACGACGGCCGCCACCACGCCGACCGGCTCGCGCGTGACGAGCCCCACCAGATGATGATCGGCCGGCGCGACTTCGCCGCCGACCTTGTCGATCGCCTCGGCGAACCACTCGACGCAATACGCGGCGCCCGGCACGTCGACCGTCGTGGTGTCGCCGATCGGCTTGCCCGCGTCGAGCGTTTCGAGCAGCGACAGTTCGTCGAGATGCTCGCGCATCAGCGCGGCCCAGCGCAGCAGCACGGCCTTGCGCGCGCGCGGGTTGAGCCCGGCCCACACGCCCGCATCGAATGCACGGCGCGCGGCGGCGACGGCCGCGTTCACATCGGCTTCGCCGCAATCGGCCACCTTCGCGAGCACGCGGCCGTCGATCGGGCTCACGCAGTCGAACGTCTTGCCGCCGTGCGCGTCACGCGACGCGCCGTCGATGAATGCACGCCCCTCGATCTCGAGCGACGCCGCCTTGTCCTGCCAGTCAGCCAAAGTCAACTTGTTCATTCAGGATGCCTCAATGGTTGTGTCATTCGCGCTGCGGCATGCCGCGCAACGGCAACACGGCCGGCGGCGAATGCGGGGATGCGCGGTCAGAAGGTCGCCGGCGAATTGGCCGACACGACCTCGCAGAGCTGTTCCGCGCTGGGATTGCGAAAACGGTGTGGCAAACGGCTTTCGAAGTAGTAGCCGTCTCCGGGGTCGAGCAGCCACGTTGCGCCGTCGACGGTCAGCTCGAGCCGGCCCGATACGACGACGCCGCCCTCATGCCCCGCATGCACGAGCATCTCGGGGCCGGTATCGGCAAGCGGCTGATAGACCTCGCGCATGATGCACATGTTGCGATCCTTCACGCCCGCGCCGACGAGATGGAAGGCGAGCGCGTCGTTGCCGAGGTTCGGCATCTCGTCGCGGCGCGACACGATCGAGCGCGATTCGACCAGCTCGAACGTGAAGAACTCCGCCAGACTCATCGGGATGCATTCGAGCAGCTTCTTCAGCGAGCCGACCGACGGGCTCACGCGGCCCTGTTCGATCAGCGAGATCGTGCCGTTGGTCACGCCGGCCCGCTTCGCGAGTTCACGCTGCGACAGGCCATGCTTGTTGCGCACGAAACGCAGGCGCTCGGCGACTTCGGTGGACATCGATTCGGTTTCGGACACGATAGTAGTGCGGTGAAAAAGTGAAACGACGCATTAGGCAGCCGTTGAATATTCTAATCACTTTATCCCGCGCATCAGAAGGGAAAACCCTGCAAGGTGTTCGAAATAATGAACACCCGATGCGTCATTCCATTTACGAATATTTTGTTCGCAGTGCTCGGGAAAGCCCTGACACGCGAGTCTCAAAAAACATTTGACGCCGTTTTTGGCTCGTATATGCTGGCTCTCAGGTCAGCGTTTTGACCATTCATCGGCAGCAGAAAACGTTATCGCAACGCACCAATTGATGCCGATCAATGTAAGTGACGCAGATCTGGCGCCTCGATTATTTTAAACGCCCAGCGCGCTGAAACGATCAGGTGTTCAATACTTTCAACAAACCAGTCGAGTGTAATCGTGAGAGTCCGTGGCCCTCTGGTGAGGTGGGATCGAGGCGATGTGCGAAGTTTGCGCAGCGCTGTTCCCGCTTCCGATGGCAGTTGCGGCTGGCATAGTCCTCGCCTGCTGCACCTGTCGATCTACACCATCCTGTCCCGTCGTTCCGTTCGGCGTCACAACGCCGTTTCCGCACGCGCATTCGTGGCCGTCGATACCGACGAAGTCGCGTCGCTGCTGCCATAGCGCCTCTCCCCCTTTTCTCGTCGTTCGTTTCCGTTGCCCGTTCGTCGGTGCGCATCGTCCGCGCGTTGACGGAACGCGTTCGCGCATGCGTCGCCGCGGCGCGCGCAATGAAACGAACGACAGCCTGACCGTCGCGCGCAGCGCGGATCGCCACACCGTCCCGTTGCGCCCATTCATCAGCGGCCTTGCGCTTCTCGCCAGGCTGCGGGGTCAAGTCGCGCCTGCGTTTTGCCGTCTTCCGCACGATGCACGCGACAGCCCTATGGACAACTGATTGACGTCATGGAAAGGAAACCCCTCGTCGGCATCACTGCCGACCTCACGCAGATCGGTGCACACGCGTCGCATACGGTCGGCGACAAGTACGTCGCCGCGATCGTCGACGGCGCGCAGGCGCTCGCCATGGTGTTGCCCGCGCTCGGCGATCGCCAGTCGGTCGACGACGTGCTCGAGACGGTCGACGGGCTGCTGTTTACCGGCAGCTATTCGAACGTCGAGCCGCACCTGTACGGCGGCGAGCCGAGCGCGCCCGGCACGAAGCACGACCCCGCACGCGATGCGACCACGCTGCCGCTGCTGCGCGCGGCGATCGCCGCCGGCGTGCCCGTGCTTGCCGTGTGCCGCGGCTTCCAGGAGCTGAATGTCGTCTGCGGCGGCACGCTGCATCAGCGCGTGCACGACGTGCCGGGCCTCGCCGATCACCGCGAGGACGACGACGCACCGATGGACACGCAATACGGCCCCGCGCACGCGGTGCGGCTGACGCCCGGCGGCGTGCTGCACACGCTCGCCGGCGGCCGCGACGACGTGCACGTGAACTCGCTGCACAAGCAGGGCATCGCGCAACTCGGCTCCGGCCTCGCCGTCGAGGCCGTCGCGCCGGACGGCCTGATCGAAGCCGTCAGCGTCGTCGATGCCCCGGCGTTCGCCCTCGCCGTGCAATGGCATCCGGAATGGCGGCATGCACAGGACCCGCTGTCGAGCGCGATCTTCCGCGCCTTCGGCGACGCCTGCCGCGCCCGCCGCGATGCCCGCACGCGCGCCACGGCCGCCGCCGCGCTCGCCTGAGCGCACCGACCCACATAACGAGAACAGACATGCAAGACATCGAAGACTTTCTGAAGCAACACCGGATCACCGAGATCGAAGCGATCATTCCCGACATGGCCGGCATCGCGCGCGGCAAGATCACGCCGCGAAACAAGTTCACGTCCGGCGAATCGATGCGGCTGCCGCAAGCCGTGATGGTGCAGACCGTCACCGGCGAGTATCCGGAAGACGGCTCGCTCACCGGCGTGACCGATCCCGACATGGTGTGCGTGCCCGACACGTCGACCATCCGCCTGATCCCGTGGGCCGTCGACCCGACCGCGCAGGTGATCCACGATTGCGTGCACTTCGACGGCTCGCCGGTCGAGATCTCGCCGCGCTACGTGCTGCGCCGCGTGCTCGACCTGTACAAGGCGAAGGGCTGGAAGCCGGTCGTCGCGCCGGAACTCGAGTTCTACCTGGTCGACATGAACAAGGACCCGGATCTGCCGCTGCGTCCGCCGGTCGGCCGCACGGGCCGCCCCGAGACGGGCCGCCAGTCGTATTCGATCGAGGCCGTCAACGAGTTCGACCCGCTGTTCGAGGACATCTACGAGTACTGCGACGCGCAGAACCTCGACATCGACACGCTGATCCACGAAGTCGGTGCCGCGCAGATGGAGATCAACTTCATGCACGGCGACGCGCTGTCGCTGGCCGACCAGGTGTTCCTGTTCAAGCGCACGGTGCGTGAAGCAGCGCTGCGTCACAACATGTACGCGACGTTCATGGCCAAGCCGATGGAAAACGAGCCGGGCTCCGCGATGCACGTGCACCAGAGCATCGTCGACGAGGAAACGGGCCGCAACCTGTTCACGTCGCCGGAAACGGGCGGCGCGACGTCGCTGTTCTACAACTACCTCGCCGGCCTGCAGAAGTACACGCCTGCACTGATGCCGATCTTCGCGCCGTACATCAACTCGTACCGCCGGCTGTCGCGCTTCATGGCCGCGCCGATCAACGTGCAGTGGGGCTACGACAACCGCACGGTCGGCTTCCGCATCCCGCACTCGGGGCCGGCCGCACGCCGCATCGAGAACCGGATCCCGGGCGTCGACTGCAACCCGTACCTCGCGCTGGCGGCCACGCTCGCGGCCGGCTATCTCGGCATGACGCAGCGTCTGGAGCCGACCGAGCCGCTCGTCAGCGACGGCTACGAGCTGCCCTACCAGCTGCCGCGCAACCTCGAGGAAGGCCTCACGCTGATGGCCGCGTGCGAGCCGCTCGGCGAGATTCTCGGCCACAAGTTCCTGAAGGCGTATTTCGCGCTGAAGGAAACCGAATACGAAGCGTTCTTCCGCGTGATCAGCTCGTGGGAACGCCGTCATCTGCTGCTGCACGTCTAAGCGCGCGCACAACGCACTACCGAAATACGGAGGAAACATGACTTACCGCAACGAATCCGCGTGGATCCAGCCCGCCGCACCCGCGGCCCGCACGACGCAGGCACGCTCGACCGCCGAATACCGCGCGCTCGACGCCGCGCACCACATCCACCCGTTTTCCGACATGGGCGCACTGAACCGCGCGGGCAGCCGCGTGATCGTGAAGGCCGACGGCGTCTATCTGTGGGACTCGGACGGCAACAAGGTCATCGACGGGATGGCCGGACTCTGGTGCGTGAACGTCGGCTACGGCCGCAAGGAACTCGCCGACGCCGCGTATCGCCAGATCCAGGAACTGCCGTTCTACAACACGTTCTTCAAGACCACGCACCCGCCGGTGATCGAGCTGTCGGCGATGCTCGCCGAAGTCACACCCGCCGGCTTCAACCACTTCTTCTATTGCAACAGCGGCTCGGAAGGCAACGACACCGTGCTGCGTCTCGTGCACCAGTACTGGCGCGTGCAGGGCAAGCCGCAGAAGAAATACGTGATCTCGCGCAAGAACGGCTACCACGGCTCGACGATCGCCGGCGGCACGCTCGGCGGGATGGGCTACATGCACGAGCAGATGCCGTCGAAGGTCGAGCACATCGTGCACATCGACCAGCCGTATTTCTTCGGCGAAGCGCAGGCCGGCGAGACGCCCGAAGCATTCGGCCTGGCACGCGCGCAGCAGCTCGAAGCGAAGATTCTCGAACTGGGCGCGGAGAACGTCGCCGCGTTCATCGGCGAGCCGTTCCAGGGAGCGGGCGGCGTGATCTTCCCGCCGTCGACGTACTGGCCGGAAATCCAGCGGATCTGCCGCAAGTACGACATCCTGCTGGTCGCGGACGAAGTGATCGGCGGGTTCGGCCGCACCGGCGAATGGTTCGCACACCAGCATTTCGGCTTCGAACCGGACCTGATCACGATGGCCAAGGGCCTGACGTCGGGCTACGTGCCGATGGGCGCGGTCGGCATTCACGAGCGCATCGCGCGCCCGATCATCGACAACGGCGAATTCAATCACGGCCTCACGTACTCGGGCCACCCGGTTGCCGCGGCCGTCGCGGTCGCGAACCTGAAGCTGCTGCGTGACGAAGGGATCGTCGAGCGCGTGAAGACCGACACGGGCCCGTACTTCCAGGCGCTGATGCGCGAGACCTTCGCGCGCCATCCGATCGTCGGCGAAGTGCACGGCCACGGGATGGTCGCAAGCCTGCAGCTCGCCGAATCGCCGGCCGAACGCCGTCGCTTCAAGAACGGCGGCGACGTCGGCACGATCTGCCGCGACTTCTGTTTCAACGGGAACCTGATCATGCGTGCGACCGGCGACCGGATGCTGCTGTCGCCGCCGCTCGTGGTCTCGCGTCAGGAAATCGATGAACTCGTATCGAAGGCGAAGAAGGCCGTCGATGCGACCGCCCAGCAACTGGGCCTTTCGTAACGGCTTTGCCTACGGGCGTGCGGCGGGCGCCGCACGCCACCATAACCCAAGGGAATTCCACCATGCGTGCCTGCTTTCTTCGCCAAGCCTGTTCCGTTGCGGCCCTTGCCGCAGTGGCTGCGTTCACGTCGGTCGCCAGTCCGTCGGCACACGCCGAAGACCTGAACGTCTACAACTGGTCCGATTACATCGCACCGGACACGATCCCGAACTTCCAGAAACAGACGGGCATCCACGTCAAGTACGACAACTACGACAGCGACGACACGCTGCAGGCGAAGCTGCTGGCAGGCAGCTCGGGCTACGACATCGTCGTGCCGACCTCGAACTACATGGCCAAGCAGATCCAGGCAGGCGTGTACCAGAAGCTCGACAAATCGAAGATCCCGAACCTCGCGAACCTCGATCCGCTGCTGATGAAGATGATCGGCGACGCGGATCCGGGCAACCAGTACGGGGTGCCCTGGGCGTACGGCACGGACGGCATCGGCTACAACGCGCAGGCCGTGAAGAAGGCGCTCGGCGACAAGGCGCCGGTCGACAGCTGGGCGCTGGTGTTCGACCCTGCCAACATGGAAAAGCTGAAAGGCTGCGGCGTGTCGTTCCTCGACCAGGCCGTCGACGTGTTCGCCGCGACGCTGCAATACATGGGCAAGAACCCGAACAGCACCAACCCCGCCGACTACCAGGCTGCCTTCGAAGTCCTGAAGAAAGTCCGCCCGTACATCACCCAATTCAACTCGTCCGGCTACATCAACGACCTCGCGAACAACGACGTGTGCGTCGCGCTCGGCTGGTCGGGCGACGTCGGTATCGCGCATCGCCGCTCGGCCGAAGCGAAGCGCTCGTACGACATCAAGTTCTCGAACCCGAAGGAAGGCGGTCTGCTGTGGTTCGACGTGATGGTGATCCCGAAGGATGCACCGCACCCCGAGGCCGCGATGAAGTGGATCAACTACGTGTCCGATCCGAAGGTCAACGCGGCGATCACCAACACGGTGTTCTACCCGACCGCGAACAAGGCCGCGCACCAGTTCGTCACGCCGGCCGTCGCACAGGACCAGACGGTCTACCCGCCTGAAGACGTGCTGAAGAAGATGGTGCTGATGAAGCCGATGCCGGCCGACATCCTGCGCCTCCAGAACCGTCTGTGGGCGCAACTGAAGACCGGCCACTGATCGCAACCCGTCACGGCGGCGCAGGCATCGGCTGAACGCCTGCCCGCCCGGGATCCGCGGACGAAGGTCCGCCCGCGCACACCGCGCACCCCTGTTCCATCCGGCACGAGCCGTTGTCCGCGAGTCGCGTTGCGCGCCTCGTGCGGGGACGCTCACGCCTGCAATCCGTGAAGAACGAATGGTGACTCCCATGCAATCGATACCCTCTTCCGCTGCCGCACGCCATACCCAACCGGCCGCCGCGGCCCGTTCGACGAACGACGCGTTCGTGCGCATCGAAAACGTCGTGAAGAAATTCGGCGACAGCACGGCCGTCGACAACGTGAACCTGACGATCGCGAAGAACGAACTGTTCGCGCTGCTCGGCAGCTCCGGCTGCGGCAAGTCGACGCTGCTCCGCATGCTCGCCGGGCTCGAGACGGCCACCTCCGGCAAGATCTTCGTCGACGGTGAAGATCTCGCGTCGCTGCCGCCGTACCGCCGCCCGGTGAACATGATGTTCCAGTCGTACGCGCTGTTCCCGCACATGTCGGTCGAGTCGAACGTCGCGTTCGGGCTGAAGCAGGAAGGCACGCCGAAGAACGAGATCAAGGAGCGCGTGGCCGATGCGCTCGCGCTCGTGCAGATGAGCAAGTACGCGAAGCGCAAGCCGCATCAGCTGTCGGGCGGCCAGCAGCAGCGCGTCGCGCTCGCCCGTTCGCTCGTGAAACGCCCGAAGCTGCTGCTGCTCGACGAGCCGATGTCCGCGCTCGACAAGAAGATCCGCCAGAAGACCCAGCTCGAACTCGTGAACATCATCGAGAAGGTCGACGTGACCTGCGTGATGGTCACGCACGACCAGGAAGAGGCGATGACGATGGCGAGCCGCCTCGCGGTGATGAGCGAGGGCAAGATCGTGCAGATCGGCTCGCCCGGCGAAGTGTACGAATACCCGAACAGCCGCTTCTCGGCCGAGTTCATCGGCTCGACGAACCTGTTCGAAGGGCGCGTGGTCGAGGACGAGCCCGACCACATCTTCGTCGAGAGCGACGATCTCGAAGCAAGGATGTACGTGAGCCACGGCGTGTCCGGCCCGCTCGGGATGCCGGTCGGCATCTCGGTGCGCCCGGAGCGCGTGCAGGTGTCGCGCGACAAGCCCGGCTCGCAGCACAACTGGGCGCGCGGCGTGGTGACCGACATCGCGTACATGGGCAGCTACTCGCTGTATCACGTGCGCTTGCCGAGCGGCAAGACGGTCGTGTCGAACCTGTCCAGCTCGCACCTGATGCATGACAGCGCGCCGTCGTGGAACGACGACGTGTTCGTGTCGTGGTCGCCGGCCAGCGGCGTCGTGCTGACGCAGTGAGGACGACATGATGAGAACCTCCGCTTCCACTCCGTCCGCGCCGGTGTCGACCGGCGCCGCAAGCGCCGGCTCGGGCCGCGCTCGCCCGGGCCGCTTCGCGCTGCTGTCGCGCTTCCTGCCGTCGGGCCGCAGCGTCGCGATCGGCGTGCCGTTCCTGTGGCTCACGGTCTTCTTCGCGCTGCCGTTCGTGCTGGTGTTCAAGATCAGCTTCGCCGACCAGGTGATGGGGATCCCGCCGTACACGTCGCTCGTCGAGTTCAAGGACGGCGTCGTGCACTTCGCGCTGCAACTCGGACACTACGCGTTCCTGCTGCAGGACGACCTGTATATCGCGACCTACCTCAGCTCGCTGAAGATGGCCGCCGTGTCGACGCTGCTCTGCTTGCTGATCGGCTACCCGATGGCGTACTACATCGCGCGCGCCGAGCCGGCGCGACGCAACGTGCTGATGATGGCCGTGATGCTGCCGTTCTGGACGTCGTTCCTGATCCGCGTGTACGCATGGATCGGCATCCTGAAGGATGACGGCCTGCTGAACCACGCGCTGATCGCGCTGGGCATCATCCACACGCCGCTGCGGCTGTATCACAGCGATGCGGGCGTCTATATCGGCATGGTCTATTCGTACCTGCCGTTCATGGTGATGCCGCTCTACGCACACCTCGTGAAGATGGACCTGACGCTGCTCGAGGCCGCGTACGACCTCGGCGCGAAGCCGTGGGTCGCGTTCACGCGCATCACGCTGCCGCTGTCGAAGAACGGGATCATCGCCGGCAGCCTGCTGGTGTTCATTCCGGCGGTCGGCGAGTACGTGATTCCGGAGCTGCTGGGCGGCGCCGACACGCTGATGATCGGCCGCGTGATGTGGGACGAGTTCTTCAACAACATGGACTGGCCGATGGCGTCCGCGGTGACGGTCGCGATGGTGCTGCTGCTGCTGGTGCCGATGGCGCTGTTCCAGTACTACCAGGTCAAGGAACTGGAGGAAGCGAAATGATCAAGCCGAGCAAACCGCTGTCGACGGGCGTTCTCGCCTTCGGCTTTCTGTTCCTGTACATCCCGATCATCAGCCTGATCGTGTACTCGTTCAACGAGTCGAAGCTGGTGACGGTGTGGTCGGGCTTCTCGCTGAAGTGGTACGCGGCGCTGTGGCAGGACGACGAGCTGCTGACCGCGGCGTGGCTGTCGCTGAAGATCGGCCTGCTGACCGCGACCGCATCGGTCGTGATCGGCACGTGGGCCGGTTTCGTGCTCGCGCGCTTCGGCCGCTTCAGGGGCTTCACGCTGTACACGGGGATGATCAACGCGCCGCTGGTGATTCCGGAGGTGATCCAGGGGATCTCGCTGCTGCTGCTGTTCGTGGCGCTGGAGCAGATGTTCGGCTGGCCGAAGGGTCGCGGGATGGTGACGATCTGGATCGGTCACGTGATGCTCTGCGTGTCGTACGTGGCGATCATCGTGCAGTCGCGCGTGAAGGAGATGAACAAGTCGCTCGAAGAGGCCGCGCTGGATCTGGGCGCGACGCCGCTGAAGGTGTTCTTCGTGGTGACGCTGCCGCTGATCTCGCAGGCGCTGCTGTCGGGGTGGCTGCTGTCGTTCACGCTGTCGATCGACGATCTGGTGCTGTCGGCGTTTCTCTCCGGGCCGGGGTCGACGACGCTGCCGCTGGTGGTGTTCTCGCGCGTGCGGCTCGGGCTGAACCCGGAGATGAACGCACTGGCGACGCTGTTCATCTCGGCCGTGACGATCGGCGTGATCGTCGTGAACCAGGCCATGATCGCGCGCGAGCGGCGTCGTGTGGCCGACCTGAAGGCGGCGTTCGCGGCGGCCTGAATCCCCTCTTTCCTATCCATTGACAACAAGACCGGCGCGCCGCGGGATGCGGCGCGCCACCGAACCGCACATTGACAGGCGCACGACAAGGAGAATTCGCAATGAAGAAGAAACTGATCTGCCTGCTGGTGGCCGGCGCGTTACCGGGCATCGCGCTGGCCGACTCGACATCCGCCGAGATCAAGGCGCTGCAGGCGCAGGTCGCGGCACTGCAGAAGCAGATGAAGGCCATGCAGGCGCAGCTCACCGCGAAGCCGGGCGGCGCCCCGCTCGCGCAGGCCGGCACGAGTGCCGCGGCGAAGCCGGCCGTCGTGGCCACCGATCCGTCGTCGCCTGACTACGGCCGTGCGCAAGCCACGCTGACCAACGACGAAGTCAGCGACATGAAGCAGCAGATCGCGAACCAGCAGCTGAAGGTCGATTCGCTGACGGACGCGGCCAACACCGGACCGCTCGCGGGCCTGTCGGTGACGGGCTACATCGACCCGACCTACATCTACAACCGCGCGGCCGGCACGTCGTCGTTCCTGTTCGCGAACCACGAGAACGCGTACAACTATTTCAACAGCACGTTCGGCGATCTCTACCTCGACATCAAGAAGACCTTCGGCGTCGGCCCGATGGCGCCGTCGGCCGAAATCACGCTGATGCCGAACCGCGGCAACGGCATCACGCTGCTGCAGAACTCGCGCGGCTCGATCACCGACAACCTGCTGAACACCGCGGTCGTCAACGTGCCGATCACCGCCGAAACGACGCTCGTCGCCGGCCTGATCCCGAGCTTCGGCGGCTACGAGGTGCAGCAGTCGAACCAGATGCTCACGCTCACGCACAACCTGCTGTACGACTTCTCGGATCCGGGCAGCTACATCGGTGCGGGCGCGAACTACACGAAGGGCAACTGGGCGTGGAAGTTCTTCGTCGGCAACGAGCAGTACCGCACGTACGGCTCGGTCACGCAGACGGGCACCAACGCGCTCGGCGATCCGATCACGACCAGCAACAAGGTGCCGACCTTCACCGCGCGCGCCGACTATACGTGGTCCAGCGCGCTCGACCTCGGCGCGTCGTTCAACATCGGCCGGCAGACGCTGTCGAGCGCGATCGACGACCAGGGCAACGTACACTATGGCCCGGGCGGCGCGGCACCGAACGCATACGGCACGTTCTTCTTCGCGGAAGCCGACGCAACTTACACGCTGGCCGATATTCAGTACAACGCAGAGCTTGATTATGGCCAGCAGCAGCATGCGGCGTACAACGGCGGCCTGGCGCAATGGTACGGTCTGTCGCTGCTCGCGCACCGCAAGTTCAACGCGCCGGTGGTCGGTCGCATGGGTGTGACGCTGCGCTACGATGCGCTGGTCAACAGCAAGAACGGCGGCGGCGGTGGCGGCATCGCGCTGAACGGCAACGGGATGGATCCGTACAACGGCTTCGGCGTCGATGCGAACTGCCTCGCGACGTCGAAGGCGAACGGCGGCCTGGGCTTCGACTGCAAGGGCGCGATCCGTCAGGACGTCGCGCTCGACCTACTGTTCTATCCGACCCAGCAGATCACAGTGAAGGTCGAATACCGGCACGACTGGGCGAACAACAAGGTGTTCCTGCGCGACGACGGTTCGTACAGCAAGTCCAACGACCTGCTCGCGACGCAGTTCATCTATTCGTTCTGACGCTGGCCGCGCGGGACGCCGTGCCGCACGCACGGTGTCCCGCGCCGTTTCATCCGGCCGGATGGCGGTGCATCGCGCACCGGCGCCGGCCGTCTTCGAGGGAGTCGGTTTGATGACGCAGTCTTTCACCCGCCGCGCCGACGCGCTCGCGCGCGACTCGTACTACGAAGCGACGGCCACGCGAGCGCTGGTCGACGATCCTGTGCTCGACGAGACGATCGACGTCGATGTGTGCGTGATCGGCGCGGGCTTCGCGGGCCTGTCGACGGCGCTCGAATGCCGCTCGCGCGGGCTGTCGGTCGCCGTGATCGACGCGCACCGGCCCGGCTGGGGCGCATCGGGCCGCAACGGCGGCCAGGCGATCACGGGGTTCGCGAAGGACGAGGTGATCGAACGGCAGCTCGGCGCGAACGGCGCGCGCGCCGCCTGGTCGCTGTCGCTCGACGGCGTCGCGCTGATCGCCGAGCGCATCGCGCGCTACGGCATCGACTGCGACTTCACGCGCGGCTACCTGACGGTCGCGACCAAGCCGCGCCGGATCGACGATCTGCGCACCTGGATGGACGCGGCGACGTCGCGCTGGGGTCATCCGTCGCTATCGTGGCTCGACACCGCCGAAATCCGCGCGCGCATCGCGTCGACGCGCTATCTGGCAGGCGTCTACGATCCGCTGTCGGGCCACCTGCATCCGCTCAAGTATTGCCTCGGCCTTGCCGATGCCGCGCGCCGCGAAGGCGTCGCACTCTACGCTCACACGCCCGCGCTCGACGTCGTGCGCGGCACGCGCCCCGTCGTGCGCACGCCGTCGGGCGAAGTGCGCTGCCGCTTCGTCGTATCGTGCTGCAACGCGGGCCCGGGCGGCGTGCTGCCGGCCGCGACCGCCGCGCGCATCGCGCCGATCGCGTCGTACATCATCGCGACCGAACCGCTCGGCCGCGCCCGCGCCGACGCGCTGATCGCGCAGCGCGAAGCGGTGTGCGACAACAACTTCTTTCTCGACTACTTCCGGCTGTCCGCCGACCACCGGATGCTGTTCGGCGGCCGCGCGAACTCCGCCGGCGCGTCGCCCGACACGCTCGCCGAAACGATCCGGCAGCGCATGGTCGGCGTGTTCCCGCAACTCGCCGACGTGCGGGTCGACCACGCATGGGGCGGCTTCGTCGACGTCACGCGCAATCGCGCGCCGGACTTCGGTGCGCTCGACGCCAACTTCTTCTACGTCCAGGGCTTCAGCGGACACGGCGTCGCGCTGACCGGCATCGCCGGCCGCACGGTCGCCGGCGCGATCGCCGGCGACACGCATGCGTTCGACCTGTTCGCCCGGCTGCGCCACCGGCGCTTTCCCGGCGGCGACGCGTGGCGACAACCCGCGCTCGAACTCGGGATGCTGTATCACCGCGTGCGCGAGCTGTTCTGAGCCCTCTTTCTCTGTTTTCCCGATCATGCAGACATTCGCCAACCAGCCGCACGTCGCGTCGTACTACGCGGCGACCGTCAACGATACGACCCGCCATGCGCCGCTCGCCGGCGCAACCGACGCCGACGTGTGCGTGATCGGCGCTGGCCTCACCGGCTTGTCCGCCGCGCTCAACCTCGCCGAGCGCGGCCACTCGGTGACCGTGCTCGAGGCGTCGCGGGTCGGATGGGCGGCAAGCGGGCGCAACGGCGGCCAGCTGATCGGCGGCTTCGCGTGCGACATCGACACGTTCGGCAATTTCATGCCGGAAGGCGACGTGAAGCGGATCTGGGACATGGGGCTCGAAACGCTGTCGCTCGTGAAGTCGCGCATCGCGCAGCACGACATCGACTGCGCGCTCGTGCCCGGCTACCTGACCGCCGCGAACACCGAGCGCGACGCGGATGCACTCAAGCGCTGGCGCGACGAGGCCGCGAAGCGCTTCGGCTACGACCGGTTCCATTTCGTCGAAGCCGATGCCATCGGCGACTACGTGCAGTCGGCGCGCTATCGCGGCGGCCTGTACGACCCCGACAGCGGCCACCTGCATCCGCTGAACTACACGCTCGGCCTTGCGCGCGCGGCGGCTGGCGCCGGCGTGCGCATCCACGAGGACAGCTGCGTGACGCGCGTGCGCGACGTCGCGGGCGGCCACGTCGTCGAGACCGATCAAGGACACGTGCGCGCGCGCTTCGTCGTGCTCGCGTGCAACACCTATGTCGGCACGCTCGCCCCCGCGCTATCGAAGAAGATCATGCCGGTCGGCACCTACGTGATCGCGACCGAGCCGCTCGGCGAAGCGCGCGCCGCCACGCTGATGCCCGCGCGCGCGGCCGTCTGCGACAGCCGCTTCGTGCTCGACTATTTCCGGCCGGCGCCCGACACGCGGCTCGTGTGGGGCGGCAAGGTCAGCTATTCGACACTGCCGCCGCGCAATCTCGCCGAAGCGATGCGGCAGGACATGCTCAAGACGTTCCCGCAACTCGCGGACGTGAAGGTCGATTACGCATGGGGCGGCTTCGTCGACATCACGATGAACCGCGCGCCGCACTTCGGGCGCGTCGCGCCAACGATGTATTTCGCGCAGGGCTTCTCGGGGCACGGCGTGAACACGACCGCGCTCGCGGGCAAGCTGATCGCCGAGGCGATCAACGGACAGGCGAGCCGCTTCGACCTGTTCGACAAGATCCGGCATCGCGATTTTCCGGGTGGCGCGGCACTGCGCACGCCGGCGCTGGTGCTCGCGATGAGCTGGTATCGGCTGCTCGACGCGTTCGGCATGCATTGAGCGTGACGTCGCGGCGGCGCGCCGCCACGACCACGCTAGTCCGCCACCTTCTGCCGCATCGTCACGAACTCCTCGGCCGCGGTCGGGTGGATGCCGATCGTGTCGTCGAACTGCGCTTTCGTCGCACCCGCGCGAATCGCGATCGCGATGCCCTGGATGATCTCGCCCGCATCGCGGCCGACCATGTGCGCACCGATCACGCGCTGGCTGTCGCGCGCGACGACGAGCTTCATCAGCGTGCGCTCGTCGCGCCCCGACAGCGTGTGACGCAGCGCCTTGAACGACGTGCGGTAGATGTCGATGCCGTCGTACACGCGACGCGCATCGGCCTCGCTCAGGCCGACCGTCGCGACCTCGGGCTGGCTGAACACGGCCGACGGCACGTAGTCGTGGTCGGCCGCGACACGCGCCCCGCCAAACAGCGTGCGCGCGAGCAGCGCGCCGTCGCGCGTCGCCACCGGCGTGAGCTGCGGCCGCGACGTCACGTCGCCGATCGCATGGATCGACGCGACCGACGTCGCCGAATACGCATCGACCGCGATCGCGCCGCGCGCATCGAGCAGCACGCCCGCGCGTTCGAGCCCGAGCCCGTCGACGTTCGGCACGCGGCCGGTCGCATAGAGCACCGCGTCGTACGGCCCGTGCTGCGCATCGCCGACGCGCACCGAAAGCGTGCCGTCGTCCGCGCGTGCGATCGATTCGACCACCGCGCGCGCGTGGATCGTGACGCCCTGCTTCGTCATTTCGTCGCTCAGGAAGTGCCGCACGTCGTCGTCGAAGCCGCGCAGGATCTTTTCACCGCGATAGAACAAATCGACCTGGCTGCCGAAGCCGTTGAAGATGCCCGCGAACTCGACCGCGATATAGCCGCCGCCGACCACCGCGATGCGTGCGGGCAGCGTCGCGAGCGACAACGCCTCGCGCGACGTGATCACGTGCTCGATGCCGGGCCGCGGCGGCAGCGACGGGCGCGAGCCGGTCGCGATCGCGATGTGGCGGGCGCGGATCGTGCGGTCGCCGACGGCAACCGTATGCGCGTCGACGAGCGTCGCGCGCCCCGCGTGCATGTCGACGCCCGATTGCCGCAGCAGGTTGATGTAGATATCGCTGAGCCGGTTGATCTCGCGATCCTTCGCGGCGATCAGCGCGGGCCAGTCGAGCGTGCCGGCGCCGAAGGTCCAGCCGAAGCCCTTCGCGTCCTCGAGCTCGTGCGGGTAATGCGATGCGTAGACCAGCAGCTTCTTCGGAATGCAGCCGCGCAGCACGCAGGTGCCGCCGATCTGCTCTTCTTCCGCGATGCCGACGCGCGCGCCGTATGACGCCGACATCCGGGCGAGCCTCACGCCGCCGGAGCCGGCCCCGATGACGAACAGGTCGTAGTCGAAATCCATTGCAAGCCCTCATCGCAGTTCGGATGACGGCACGATAGCAAGATTCCGGAATTCGTGCGGAACGTGGCGCGGCACGGCGCACGCTCCATAAAAAACGGCGAGAGACGTTGCCTCTCGCCGGTCAAACCAGCTGCCGGGTGTGCCATGCGTCACCGATCGACCACATGCCCGGCCTGCCGGCCGCGCGGCACCGGTCCGCCGGGCGCGCGAATCGCGCACCCTCGGCGGGACCAGCCGCCATGCTCATGCCTGCGACGTGTCGCTGCCGTCCGTCGCCTGCGTATCGTCCGCAGCCTGTTCGGGCTGCTCATCCTTCTTTTCGACCAGGCCTTCGAGTGCTTCGGCACCCTTGAAGCCGGCAACCGCTGCCGCCGCCTTGGTCAGCAGGCCCGCATCCGGATCCAGCTTTTCCGCGCCTTCGACGGCTGCCATTGCGCCTGCGATTTCACCCACGGTGTTCAGGATACCCATCGTCATCCCCTTTCAAGAAAATCGTGAGCGCATCGTCCCACGAAAAAAACCGGCAGACCGTGTTTGTCATCACCGGATACACAAGTTACGCACCAGGCCGGCCGCACGCGACGCGCGCTCCGGAACGACGTCCGCGCGCGCGTTGCGGCACGCGGCGGATCATGCACGCAGCGTAGCGGAAACACTTCGCGCGCACTGTCAAAGTATGTTCTGGAATCCCGACGGATGCCTTACGGGCGAGCCTTTCCCGATGGAGCGATCGCTGAATAGTCGCCCCCGCGCATGAAGCTCGCGTGACGAAAAAAAAGAGGCTCCCGCAGGAGCCTCTTCGAGGTGCGCCGGGCCGACGCCCGCACACGAATGCCGACGTTCGTCAGAAGATATTGCGCAGGCCGATCGCGATGCCGGTCTGGTTGCTGCGGCCCGGCAGTTCGACGTTCGCCGCGCCGTTCGTCTTGTTGAAGTCGACGGTGCCGTAGACTTCCGTGCGCTTGCTCAGCGCGTATTCGGCGATGCCGACGATCGCGTAGCGGTTGCCGCTCGCGAGCGTGCCGTTCGCGGTCATCGCATTGCGCATATGGTCGTAGTAGAACGCGCCCGTCAGCGTCAGCGGCGTGCTGACCTGCCAGCTCACGCCCGCGAACGGACCATCGTCGATCCGGCCCGTGCCCTTCGAGACCGGAATCGACTGCTGCGCGAGCAGGCTGTCGACGAAACCGGTGTCGTCCTTCGAGCGCAGGTAGCCCGCATAGACCTTCGCCTTGCTGAACGCGTACACGACGTTCGCGTGGTAGATCGTCTGCTTGCGTGCGGAGTTGTCGCTGTTCTGCTGCGCGCCGGCCGCGATGCTGAGCGGACCCGTCACGTACGACACCGACACGCCCCACGCATTGCCCTTGCCGAGCGAGCCCGGGATCTGGCCCGAGAAGCCGCCCGCGCCGGTCGATTCGTAGTTGGTGCCCGTCGAGTACATCACCTTCGCGGTCAGGCCCGCGAACTTGCCGGTGTACTTGATCTGGTTGTCCGCATACAGACCGCCGCCCAGTGCGACCGGCAGCCACGCGTTTTCGAGGTAGTTACCGACCGTCAGAGGATCGTAGGTGTCCGACAGCAGGTCGAACAGCGGGGTCTTCTGGCGACCGAGGGTCACCGTGCCGTACGGGCTCTGCAGGCCGACGTACGCTGCGCGGTTGAACAGGCGGCCGCTGTCGGCGAATGCGCCGTTCTGCAGGTTCACGCCGCTCTCGAGGTTGAACAGGGCCTTCAGGCCGCCGCCGAGGTCTTCCGTACCGTAGATGCCGAAGCGGCTGTTGGTGATCGCACCGTTGGTCATCGACAGCAGGCCGTCGTTCTTGGCGTTTGCGTTGGTCAGGTAACGGATGCTGGCGTCGGCGACGCCCCACAGCGTGACCGAGCTTTGTGCTGCTGCGTACTGGCTGGCGAAGGCCAGGGCCGCGCCCCCTGCGATGGCTGCGAGTCGAGTGGTCTGCTTCATGAGCTTTCCTTTTTGTAGGTGTCTCCATTCATGACCGGCCGCGTGCGCAGCCGGGTGGCGATCGCGGGCGTTCATGGCGCGCGCGATGTGGGCAGAATCATAAGACGAGTGCACACGCTGAAAGAAATTGAAATGCCCGGTAATGCGCGATTGTCGCCCTGGAACAACGGTTCCCGCGCCGCACGTGCGTCTCGCGCCGATGAAGCGGCGCGCGGCAGTCTCGAAATGAGGGTCTGCGTTGTAAGGATCGGGCGGGGGTCGGCGATGAAACCGGCGGGTGCCGGCGGAGCCGGAGCGATCGGAAGCTGACCGGTGATACGCCCGATCGCGTGGTATCGGGCGTGGCGTGTTGGGGGCGACGCGCGTGGACGAAACGGCGGCACGCGTCGCCCGCGAATCCGTCGCGCGGCACACCGGCGGCCGGCCGCGCGCGGCGGCCCGACCACACGTCGTCAAGCGGCTTGCGGCGCCCCGCCGTCGGCCTTGCCGCCACCGCTTTTATCGCTGCTGCCGTCCCCGCTGCTACTGTTGCCGCCGCCATCGCCCGCGCGCCGCCGCGCACGCCGCACGATTTCCGCGAACGCGCCGACGAGCAGCGACACGGCGCCCCACAACGCGATTTCCGGCACGAGCCGCGTCACGAGGCCGCCGACCACCGCACCGGCCAGGAAGCAGAAGCTGATCGTCGCGAGCAGCGCCGAGTCGTGCAGCGCGCCCGCGTCGTAGCGCGGGATCAGTCCGACGAACAGCTTCTGCGCGGCGCGGCGCAGGTTGCCGGTCGTCATCACCGACGTGTACGACAGCGCTTCGAGATGGGTGAACGACAACGTCTGCAGCGTCGCGACGAACGAGATACCCGGAATCAGCCACGCGCTCGACGCGCCGACGAGCCCGCTCGCGGCAAGGCCGAGAAACGCGATCTCGACGATCAGGCTCGCGAACGCCGTGTGCCGCATCCAGCCGCGCTGCGCGGCCAGGCCGAGCAGGTGCGCGACGAACACCGCGACCACGAAGCCGCCGAGCGGCGGCACATGATGGAGTGCGGCCGCCCATTCGCCAGCCGACAGGTTGATGCCGAGCAGCGCGACGTTGCCGGTCATCGTGTTCGCGAACACGTGGCCGTGGCCGACGTACGTGTATGCATCGAGAGAGCCGCCGGACAGCGTCAGCAGCGCGGCGACAGTGAGGTTGCGGCTCGCGCCGTCGAGATCCATCGTTTCTCCCGTGTGGCGCACCGCCCGGCCGCACGCGGCGGGCGGCGCATCATTCACCGATTCCGTCATCGATCCCGGCCGGCACCGGGCGTTGCCCGCCCCGCCCCGCACGGCCACGGCGCAGGCCCGCGCGCCGCGCCAATATAATGTTCGGCGTCGGGCGCGCATCAGCCGCACGCAGGCAGGCGCACGAGGCCGGCATCCGGCCGGCGTCGCCGGAAGACCGGCCGAGTATACCGGCCGACCGCGAGCAGGCTCCCCCGCGCCCTCTCAACCAGCCGTCGAATGACATGACACCCGCGAAGTTTTTCCTGCGCTTCACCGTGATCCCGTTCGTCGCGATCGTGCTGGTGGCCGTCTGGGCGTTCAACCGCGAATCGGGCGAGATCGATGCGCGCCAGTATGCGGCGCTGGTGGCGGCCTATCCGTCGTTCACGCCGAAGCTCAAGCACGAGGTGGCGCACGCATTGCGCGGCAGCGACAGGCTGGGCAAGGCCGACTACGACGCGATCATGCGCGATGCGCTCGAAGCCGGTTACGTGGTGGACTGGCCGACGCCGACGGACGACGTCAATGCCGAGCGCGGCCGGCTGCTCGGCCTCGTGAACAGCGACCTGCCTGAGTCGCCGTAGTGGCCGTATAGGCCCAAGCGCCCGCAACGGCCGGCACCGGCCGCCCGCCGCTCACTGGCCGATGCCGGTGAGCCCGATCAGTGCGCCGGCCGCGAGCAGCCACAGCGGATGGATGCGCGTGCGCCACGCGAGCACCGCGCACGCGGCCGTGATACCCCACTGGATCGCCGTGCGGTTCGACGCTTCCGAGATCAGCACCGCGCTGGCCGCGACGAGCCCGGCCGTGACCGGCATCATCCCCTGCTGCACGTAGCGGCGCCACGGCCGGTCGCGAAAGCGCTCCCACGCATGCAGCGCGAGCACGGTGACGAGCGACGACGGCCCGAACTTCGCGATCGACGCGACGAGCAGCCCGGTCCAGCCGGCCACATGCCAGCCGACCAGCGACACAATCATCATGTTCGGCCCCGGCGCCGCCTGCGCGAGCGCGAACAGCGCGGTGAATTCGTGCGCGCTCATCCAGTGATGCACGTCGACGACCTGCCGCTGCATCTCCGGCAGGATCGTGTTGCCGCCGCCGAACGCGAGCAGCGACAGCTGGCTGAAAATCGTCGCGATGGCGATCAGCGTGTCGTTCACGAGCGGCCTCCGTCGCGTGCGGCGGCGCGCTGCGGCGCCGGCATGTCGCGGCGCCGCGACGCGAGCCAGATGCTGACGGGCGTCAGCACCAGCATCGTGGTCAGCAGCGGGATGCGCAGCACCGCGATCGCGACGAACGCGAGCACCGCGATGCCGGCCGCCGTGCGCGGCGCCGTCAGCAGCGGCTTCGCGACCTTCACGGTCACCGCGACCAGCAGCCCCGCGGCCGCGGCGGCAAGCCCGCCGAACAGGTGCTGCACGCGCGGATCGCCCTGCGTCTTCGCATACAGCACGCCGAGCGCGACGACCACGAGCGTCGGCCCCGCGATCAGCCCGAGAATGCTGGCGAACGCGCCCGCGACGCCGCGAAAGCGCATCCCGACCGCGACCGACAGGTTGATCACGTTGCCGCCCGGCAGGAACTGGCACAAGCCGAGCAGATCGGTGAATTCGTCGGCGGAAAGCCACTTGCGCTGCTCGACGATCGTGCGCCGCGCGAACGGCAGCGCGCCGCCGAACGACATCAGGCCCAGCGACAGGAAACCGGTAAACAGCTCGGCAACGCCGACCTGGCGCGGCAAGGCGGCAGGTGGGGGAGAAACGGATTGCATGGGGATCCTCATCAAACGGTGACCCGAGGTTACCGCCGTTCAGGATGCCGGCAAAACGATTTTATCGGCGCGCCCTTGTGATCTAGAATCACAAGCATGGCACGCGATCTCCCGCCCTTTTCCGCGCTTCGGGCCTTTGAAGCAGCGGCACGACACGAAAGTTTCAGCGCTGCCGGCGACGAGCTGCATGTGACTCATGGTGCCATCAGCCGGCAAATCGCCGGGTTCGAGGCCTGGCTCGGCAAGCCGGTGTTCCACCGCTACGGCAAACGCGTGAAGCTCACCGACGAAGGCCGTCGCTATCTCGACACCGTGCGCGCCGCGTTCGACAGCATCGCGCTCGCCACCGAGCAGCTGCGCAATACGGGCGCGGCGCGCGTGCTGCGCATCAACGCGCTGCCGACCTTCGCGATGAAATGGCTGCTGCCGCGGCTGTCGCGGTTCCAGCGCGACGTGCCGAACGTCGAACTGAAGCTGTCCACGTCGAACGCGCCGCTCGACACGCTCGACGGCTTCGACGTCGCGATCCGCCGCGGCCCCGGCCACTGGCCGAACTGCACGAGCGGTCACTTTCTCGACGAAAGCGTGATCCCGGTCTGCAGCCCCGCGCTGCTCAGGCGCGCGCCGATTGCCCGCGCGGACGATCTCGCGCGGCACGTGCTGCTGCATTCGGATACACGGCCGGAAGGCTGGCGCGACTGGTTCGCGGCGGCCGGCGTGACGATGAAGGGGCGCAAGCGGCAGTCGTTCGACCACTTCTACCTGGCGCTGCAGGCGGCCGTCGACGGGCTGGGCGTCGCGCTCGGCCCGCTGCCGCTGATCGACGACGAGCTCGCGAGCGGGCGGCTGGTGATGCCGCTCGACGGGCCGCGCATCGCGACGCGCAGCTACTGGTGGATCGCGCCGCGCGCGCCGGCCGACGATCCGCTCGTCGCGCAGTTCTGCGCGTGGCTGCAGGGGCAGTCGAATACGGGCGCGTAAGCGCGGCGTAAAGCAGCGGGCGGCGTTGCACCGCCCGCTTTCGTTCAGACCACGGGGCCCGGTTCCTGCTCCTTGCGCAGGATCGCGTACAGGATGATCGCGCCGAACGTCGCGGTGCCGATCCCGCCAAGCCCGAAACCGCCGATCTTCAGCGAAAAGTCGCCCGCGCCGAGCACGAGCGTGACGGCCGCGACGATCAGGTTGCGGTTGTCGGAGAAGTCGACCTTGTTGACGACCCAGATCCGCGCGCCCGTCACCGCGATCAGCCCGAACACGACGATCGACACGCCGCCGAGCACCGGGCCCGGAATCGTCTGGATCACCGCGCCGAACTTCGGCGAGAAGCCGAGCACGATCGCGATCACCGCGGCGACCGCGAACACGAGCGTCGAGTAGATCCGCGTGACGGCCATCACGCCGATGTTCTCCGAGTACGTCGTGACGCCCGTGCCGCCGACGCTGCCCGACACGATCGTCGCAAGGCCGTCGCCGATGAACGCACGGCCGACGTAGCGGTCGAGGTTGGTGCCCGTCATCGCGCTGACGGCCTTGATGTGGCCGAGGTTCTCGGCAACCAGGATCACCGCGACCGGCGCGAGCATCAGCATCGCGTGCGGATCGAACACCGGCGCCTTGAACGCCGGCATCCCGAACCACGCGGCATGCGCGACGATCGAGAAGTCGACCGGCTTGCCGAGGCCCATCCCGTTGGTCGCGATCGCATAGATCACGTAGGCGATCACGAGCCCGACCAGGATCAGCAAGCGCTGCATCATCCCGCGCGCGAACACCGCGACGCCGCCGACGCACAGCACCGTGACGAGCGCCATCACCGATTCGAAGGTCGACCCGGACACCCCCTTGACCGCGATCGGCGCGAGGTTCAGCCCGATCACCGCGACCACCGCACCGGTGACGACGGGCGGCATCAGCGTCTCGATCCAGCGCGTGCCGATCGCCTGCACCAGCGCGCCGAGCGCGACGTACACGACGCCGCACGCGATGATCCCGCCGAGCGCGACCGGGATGTTCGGGTTCGGGCCGCTGCCGCCATAGCCTGTCACCGCGATCACCAGGCCGATGAACGCGAAGCTCGAGCCGAGATAGCTCGGCACGCGGCCGCCGACCAGCACGAAGAACAGCAGCGTGCCGATCCCCGACATGAAAATGCACAGGTTCGGGTCGAAGCCCATCAGCAGCGGTGCGAGCACGGTCGAGCCGAACATCGCGACGACGTGCTGCACGCCCATCGCGACCATCTGCGGCCACGCCAGGCGCTCGTCGGGGCCGACCACGCGCGAGGCCGCGCCGGTCGATTGCACCCGCCAGCGCGGGAAGTAGGAATCGGACATGGGGAAAAGGGCTCCTGTCGGTCGCCGGCTGCGGACGGTGCGCCGGTCTGGAATCTGGCGCGAGTTTACGGAGCGGAAATGGGGCTGGCAAGCGCGAACCGTCGATGCGACGGTCGGGCCCGCCGAAGCGTGCGCTGCGGAGCCGCGGGCTTGCGGCGGCCGATGGCGGCCGATAGCAGCCGGCCGATGCGCCGCGCGACGTAAGCGAACGCTCACATCGCGACGGTCATCGCGGGCATCACGAATTGATGTACTGGAACAGCGACAGGTTCTGCAGTTGCGCGTAGGCCTTTTGCGCGCCCGACAGCGCGTTCTGCATCTGCAGGAACTGGCTGATCGTCGACACCATGTTGGTGCTCGTCAGATCCGACAGGTTGTTGGTGATCTGCAGCGAATTGTTCTGGTTCACCGCCTGCATCGCCTGGATTTCCTGCTCGCGGCCGCCGACCGACGCCTGCACGGTGAGGATGTTCGTCATCGTGTTGTTCAGCTTGGTCGTGCCGGTCGTCATCGTGTTCGCGAGCGCGGCCGCCGCGGACGTACTGCTGCCGACCGGCGTCTTCAGCGCGGAGATCATCGTGTCGAGCGTCGCGAACACGTCGGTGCCCGCCTGCGGCGCGGGCGTGACCGTGAACGTGTCGCCGGTGGCCGGCGTACCCGACACCGGCACCGTCAGGCCGTTGCCGAGCGCGATCGCGCCACCTTCCGAATACGGCTGCGGCTGGGTCTCGCTCGACGGCCCGATCGTGTTGTCGGTCACCGTGTAGGTCGGCGCATCCGCCGTGCCGCCGAACGTGATCGTGAACTGGTGGCCGTTGGTCGCCGCCGCCGGGTTCGTGATCGACACCGCGCCGATCGTGGCGGTGCCGGTATTGCCCGTGCCCGTCGCGCCCGTGCCGGCGGCCGGCACCGGCTGGCTGCCGAGCATCGGCACCGACATGAACACGCTGGCCCCGCTGTCGCCCTGCGAAATCGAGCGCGTATCGGCGATCTGCACCTCGCGCGTGCCGCTGTCGCCGCTGTACACCGCGCCGCCGCCCGCCGCGTTCGAGAACGGCGCCGAAGTCGACTGCGTGCCCGCGAACAGATAGTTGCCCGCGCCGTCCGCGGTATTCGCGAGCGTCATCAGCTGGTCGCGATAGCCCTGCAACTGCGTCCCGAGCGCCGCCCGGTCGCTGTCGGACAGCGAGCCGTCGCCGGCCTGCATGACGACCGTATGGATGCTGTTCAGCAGGTTGTTCACGCTCGTCAGCGTCTGGTCTTCCTTCTGGAGCGACGACAGCGCGACGTTCTGGTTCGTGGCGTACTGCGACAGCGTCGCCGAGCTCATCGACAGCTGCACCGCCTGCGCGGCGCCGAGCGGGTTGTCGGCGGCCGTGGACAGGCTCACGCCGCTCGAAATCTGCTGGTACAGCTGCGCGAGCTGCGCCTGCTGGTCGCTCATCTGCGCGACGTTGAGCTGGTAAAACTGGGAAGTGGAAATCCGCATCGCTTCGATCCCCGGAATCAGTTGAACAGGCCGAGCACGGTCTGGAACAGCGTCGCGGCCGTCTGGATGACCTTCGCGTTAGCCTGGTAGAGCTGCTGGTACTGCATCAGGTTCGCCGCTTCCTCGTTCTGGTTCACGCCCGACACCGACTGCTGCGCGGTCGTGATTTGGCCGACGAGCGACGTCTGCGCGGCGCTCGACGACTTCAGCTGGCTCGCCGAGTTGCCGATGCCGTTCACGTAGCCGGCGTACGCGCCGGTCAGCGTGGTCGAGCCGTTGCCGAACGATTTCGCGCTGACGAGCTGCGACAGCGCGAGCGCGTTGGAGCCGTCGTTCGTGCCGCCCGCGTACGGGCCGATCTTGAACGCATCGCCGTCCGCCGGCGTGCCCGCCAGCGACACGGTCACGCCGTTCATCGCGCCCTGCGCCGTGCCCGACATCGTCAGCGTCGCCCCCACGGACGGGTCGTACGGCACCTGCGTCGTCCCGTCGGTAATCTTCACCGTCTGCGGCGGCGTGCTCCCGATCGTCACCGTGGTGCCGGCCGGGAAACCCGACAGCGACTTGCTCGCCGCGTCGTAGGTCAGCGTGGTCGACGGCACCTGGTAGCCGGCGCTCACCCCGCCCTGCGTGATGGTGGCGGTACCCGAGTTCGTCGTGGCGGCCGATGCCACCACCGGCGACGCGGCCGCGATCGCCGAGCCGCTCGACGTCGCGAGGGCGAAGCCGTCCAGCGCGCCACGCGTCGGCAGCACGGTGAACTGGTCGCCGGCATTCATCTGCGTGTTGGCCCCGAACGAGAAGTCCAGGCCGCCGATCGACGCCGGCATCGACGTCGACTGGCCGACCACCGTGCCGCTCGCGCGATCGGTCAGCGTGTAGTTCGTGCCGTCGTACGACAGCGTGTAGTCGCTCGTGGTCGGCTGCGACGCGTTGGTGAACGACACGCTCAGCGACGCATTGCCCGTATTGCCCTGGTTCGCGTAGACGGCCGGATCCGGGATCGTGAACAGCTTGCCGCCCGGCATGCCCGACAGGTCGACGCCGAGTGCGTTCTGCCCGTTGACCTGCGCGGCGAAGCTGGCCGCGATCGCGCCGAGCTGCGCCTGCGCCGGGTCGAGCGTCTGGTTGCGGAACGCGAGCAGGCCGCCGAGCGTGCCGCCCGACAGCGACGAATCGGACAGCGTCTGGTTCGGGCCCTGCGGATTCGCGCCGGCGATGCCCTGCGACACGACCGTCAGCTCGCTCGGATCGGACGACGACGCCACGGTCGCGAGCTGGTAGCTCTTGTCGGCGACGACGAGCGGCTGGCCGCCCGCGAGGAACACGCTGTAGCCGCTGTCGTTGCGCACCACCTGCACGCCGGCGAGGCCCGACAGGTTCGACAGCGCGAGGTCGCGCTGGTCCATCAGCTGGTTCGGCGGCTGCCCCTGGCTGTTCGCGGCCGAGATCTGCTGGTTCAGCTGCGCGATCTGCGCGGTGTACGTGTTGATTTGCGACACCGTGCTGGTGAGCTGCGTATTCACGCTCTGGCGCAGCGCGTCGTACTGCTGGCCGGCCGCCGTGATCTGGTCGGCCAGCGTCTGCGCGTTGCTCATCGCGGTCTGCCGCACCGACGGATCGGACGCATTGTTCGCGACGCCCTGCAGCCCGGTGAAGTAGTTGGTGATCGCGGTCGAGATCCCGGCCGTCGGGCTGCCGACGTAGTTGTTCAGCTGTGCGACGAGCGAATACCAGGTCGACAACGCGCCGCTTTGCGACTGCGCGCTGTTCAGCTGGTCGTTCAGGTACTGGCTGTACTGCCGCTGCACGGTGACGGTGTTCACGCCCTGCGGCATGTAGCCGCTCGACGTGTACTGGCCGCTCGCCTCGGCGTAGACGGGACGCTCGACCGAATAGCCCGGCGTCGCGGCGTTGCTGATGTTCTGGCCGGTCGTCGTGAGGCCCCAGAGTGCGGCATTCAGGCCGCTGACACCGAGGTTCAAGAGAGAGTTGGACATGCGCGATCCTGATGAGCCGGCCGAGCTGCGGCCGCCGGGTTGCGTAACTCCCGGTATAACGGCTGCCGAGCGGAAAAATTGAGGAAAAAATGCACGCGCGACGCGCGGGCGCGCGTCGCGTTCGGGGAGACTGGCGGGCCCTGGCGGCGCCCAGTGTGAAAGCGGCCCGCGCGGCGGGCCGGCAGCGCGGGCGTCAGGCCCGCGCGAGCGAGCGGCGCTTCATTTCGAGCTGCGTGATCAGGCGCTGCAGCGTGTTCTCCGCGCTGCCCGGCAACGACATGAAGCGAAAGCCGAGCTGGTAGCGCCGCGAGCCGTTCGGCATCTGGGTCGAACGCTGCGACACGAGGCACAGGTCGAGCGACAGCTTGCCGTGGCCGGTCAGCTCGAGCTCGACGTCCGGCAGCAGCGTGCCGACCTCGAGCGCCTCCACGCGCTCGTCGGCCGTGCGCAGGCCGATGCCGCCGAGCGACAGGTTGTGCACCTCGAACACGAAGCCCTCGCCGTCCGGCAGCTTGCCGCGGCACAGGAACGGATCGATCACCGGTGCATCGACACGAAAATACTCGCGACGCTGGATGCACACGAGCACATCGGGGAAATCGGCGACGAACGCGGGCAGCCCCTCGTAGCGCGTCTCGCGCGGCGTGCTCGTGGCGAATTCGACACGCACGCCGTCCGGCGCGGCCGAGAACGTGCAGTGTGACGCGGCAAGAATGCCGGCGTTCTGCTCGGACAGCGCGCCCCAGTCGAACGTGAACGTGCGCGCCCCGACGTCGACCTCCAGCAGGCGCGTGACAAGCTGGCCGCCCGGATACTGGACGGTCAGGAAATCGCCTCGGTTCACGAGGTTGCGCAGCTGCACGCCGATCTCCAGCGGATTGCGGCGGGCGTAATCGGGCCCGGAATGGCCCGCATCCTGACTCGGAGCGGACGACGTTTCGATATTCATGGCTAGCCGGTTTTCTAGTCTTGGGCGCCCGGGGCAACCGGTGCGCAATAAAACCGGGCCAGAACATGGGCCCGGTTACTGGTCTCACACACTTAGCGGCAGTGCTCACCGAAAGTTTAGATCGAATTGCCGCTTTTTTTTGCGCAAACGTTGAAACCGCGCGCGGCGGGGAGCCGGGCGCGGTCCAAAGGACGGCGAGTGGGCGGCAGGCCGGTTCCGGCACGCCCGCTCAGCCGATCTGCTGCATGATCGAGATCAGCTTCTTCGCATAATTCGGGTCGGTCGCATAACCGGCCTTCTGCATCCCGTGCGCAAAGCCCTCGACGCTGCGGCTCGCGCTCAGCACGCCCGCGTAGCGCGGATTGTTCTTCAGCAGGTTCGCGTAGTCGGTCATCGCATGCTCGTACGAATCGTACGCGCGGAACTTCGCGACCACACGGCGCGGCGTGCCGTTCACGTATTCGGTCGTCAGCGCCGACACCGTGCGGCCCGTCCAGCCCTTGTTCGCCTTGATGCCGAACACGTTGTAGCTGGTCGAGCCGTCGCTCGCGCGGATCTCGCGCTTGCCCCAGCCCGATTCGAGCGCGGCCTGGCCGACGATGAAGCGCGCCGGGATGCCGGTGGTCGCGCTCGCCGCCTGCGCCGGCGCGGCGAGCCGGTCGACGAAGGCGTCGGCGTCCTGCACCCCGCTCGCGCCCTTCAGCGGCGGCGTCAGCGCGCTGCCGGCCGAGTAGCCGCGCGAGCCGGCGAGCGCGCCGTTGTTCGCCGCGCTCGCGTAGGCGCGGGCCATCGCGCTCATCGCGGCGAGGCTGCCTTCGTTGCCCGACGCGCCTGAGCCGGCCGCGCCCAGCCCTGCCGCGCCGACGTCGGCCGCCGAGTCGCTGCCCGCCCCCTGCCCCGCGTTGCGTAGCAGTTGCTTCATCAGCGCGTCGGCGACGCCGATCCCGCGCTTCGACATCTGCTGCGCGAGCTGCTGGTCGAGCATCGACGTGTACATCTTCGACGTGTGCGAATCGAGCAGCCCGCCGTCGGGCGTCGCATCGCGCATGCTCTTGAGCATCATCTGCGTGAACATCGCGTCGAACTGGCCGGCGACCGCCTTCGCGCCGGCCTGCGGCGACTGCTTCGCCTGCGCGCGCAGCGCGTCGAAACCCTGCACGTCGAGCGCGAAGCGCTGCGTGAGGTCGTTTGCATCGGGAAGGTTCGCTGACATTTAGATGACCTCCAGGTCCGCGCGCAGCGCGCCGGCCGCCTTCATCGCCTGCAGGATCGACATCAGGTCGGCCGGCGTCGCGCCGAGCGTGTTCAGCGCCTTCACGACGTCGGCGAGGTTCGCGCCGGCCGTCACCATCTTCAGCGAGCCGTTGTCCTGCTTCAACTGGATCTGCGACTGCTGCGCGACCACGGTCTGCCCGTTCGAGAACGGCCCCGGCTGCGACACCACCGGCTGCGTGTTGACGACCACCGACAGGTTGCCGTGCGCGACCGCGCAGCTTTGCAGCGTGACCATCTGGTTCATCACGATCGAACCGGTGCGCGCGTTCAGGATCACCTTCGCGGCGGCCCGGTCCGGGCTCACGTCGATATTCTGCAGGCGCGCCATGAACGCGACCTGCTGCGCGGAGTCGACCGGCGCCGCGAGCTGGATCGTGCGACCGTCGAGCGCGGTCGCGGTGCCGGGGCCGAAGTTCGCGTTGACCGCGGACACGATCCGCTCCGCGGTGCCGTAATCCATGTCGTTCAGTTGCAGCTGCAGCGCGCCGTGCATCTGCGCGATCGCATTCGGCACCGCACGCTCGACGATCGCGCCGCCGACGATCCGGCCGGCCGCGAGCTGGTTCACCTGCACGCGGCTGCCGTTGGCGCTCGCGCCCGCGCCGCCCACCGCCATGTTGCCCTGCGAGAGCGCATACACCTGCCCGTCCGCG
This sequence comes from Burkholderia sp. JKS000303, assembly GCF_002563755.1. Taxonomy (NCBI): domain Bacteria; kingdom Pseudomonadati; phylum Pseudomonadota; class Betaproteobacteria; order Burkholderiales; family Burkholderiaceae; genus Burkholderia; species Burkholderia sp. JKS000303. The sequence goes on along the minus strand of NZ_PDBZ01000001.1, from coordinate 1,763,776 downwards.
CCCTTCAGCGGCGTGAGCAGCAGCGTGCCGCCGCGCAGGCTCTTCGCGTTGCCGAGCGACGACACGGTCACGTCGAGCGCCTCGCCCGGCCGCGCGAACGGCGGCAGCGTGGCCGTCACCATCACGGCCGCGACGTTCTTCAGCTGCATGTTGTTCAGCGACGACGCACCGCCGTTCGCCGAACCGTTGTTGATCGAGATGCCGAGGTTCGCGAGCATGTTCGCGAGCGTCTGCGTGGTGAACGGCGTCTGCATCGTCTGGTCGCCCGTGCCGTCGAGACCGACGACGAGGCCATAGCCGATCAGCGGGTTGTCGCGCACGCCCTGGATCTGCACGAGGTCCTTCAGGCGCTCGGCGTGCGCCGGCGCGGCGCCGAACGCGCACGCGACCAGCGCGAATGCGGCGGCGATCCGCGCGAAGCCGGGCGCGCGGCGCGACAGGCTGGCGGACAGGCGATGAAATACGGTGGGCGGCATCGTCATCACCACGGTGCGATGTTGAGGAAGAAGCGCTGCAGCCAGCCCATCGTCTCGGCTTCGTTGATGTAGCCCTTCGCCGAGTATTCGATCCGCGCGTCGGCGACCTGCGTCGAGTACACGGAGTTCGCGCCCGAGATCGTGTTCGGGTTCACGACGCCCGAGAAGCGCACGAATTCGTTGCCCTGGTTGATCAGCATCTGCTTCTCGCCGCTCACGACGAGGTTGCCGTTCGGCAGCACATTGGTGACGGTCACCGTGATCGTGCCGTTGAACGTGTTCGCCGCGCTCGCGCCGCCCGTCGCCGCGAACTTGTTGTCGCCGCTGGCCGACAGGTTCGCCTTCGAGAACAGCCCGCCGAGGAAGCCGGCGGTCGGCACGTTGAAGTCGGTATTGCCCTGCCGGTTGGTGTTGGCGCCCGACGACTTGGTCGCGTTGATGTTCTCGGCGATCACGATCGTCAGGATGTCGCCGATGTTGCGCGGGCGCTGATCCTCGAACAGCGGCCGGCCCGCATACCCCGGGTTGTAGATCGAGCCGGGCGCCTGCATCGACATCGGCATCGGCGGCTGGGCGGTCATCGGCTGCTGGATGATCGGATCGTGCGGAATCTGCGCGCAGCCGGCGAGCGCGGCCACCGCGACCGCGCACGCGGCGCGGACGGTGGCTGACGGGGAGAGGCGAACCTGCTTCATGGCAACGACGGGACTTTCCGGTTAGCTCTTCATCTGCGTGACGGTCTGCAGCATCTGGTCGGACGTCGTCACGGCCTTGCTGTTGATCTCGTATGCACGCTGGGTCTGGATCATGTTGACGAGCTCCTGCACGACGTTCACGTTCGACGCCTCGACATAGCCCTGGTTGAGCGCGCCCGCGCCGTTCAGCCCCGGCTGCGACACGTTCGGCGCGCCCGACGACGTCGTTTCCGCGAACAGGTTCTCGCCCTTCGCCTCGAGGCCGGCCGGGTTGATGAAGGTGGCGATCTGCAGCGAGCCGATCTGCACCGCGTTGGTCGACCCCGCCTGCGTGATCGACACGACGCCGTCCTTGCCGATCGTCAGCGACGTCGCGTTCTGCGGCACCGTAATCGCCGGCAGGATCTGGTAGCCGCTCGACGTGACGAGCTGGCCCTGCGCGTTGGTCTGGAACGAGCCGTCGCGCGTGTACGCGTTCGTGCCGTCCGGCATCAGCACCTGGAAGAAGCCCGCGCCGTTGATCGCGACGTCCTTCGAGTTGCCGGTCTGCGTGAGGCTGCCCTGCGTGTACAGGCGCTCGGTCGCGACCTGCTGCACGCCGGTGCCGAGCTGCAGGCCCGACGGCAGTTCGGTCTGCTGCGTCGAGTTCGCGCCCGGCTGGCGGATGGTCTGGTACAGCAGATCCTCGAACACCGCGCGCGACGCCTTGAAGCCGTTCGTGCTGGTGTTCGCGAGGTTGTTCGAGATCACGTCCATCTGCGCCTGCTGCGCATTCATGCCGGTGGCGGCGATGTAAAGCGAACGGTTCATGTTGAATCTTCTCCTGGTAGCGCGGACCGTGCCGCTCAGCTGAAGTTGAGCAGCTGGTTCGCCGACTGCTCGTTCTGGTCGGCCGTCTGGATCAGCTTGGACTGCAGCTGGAACGCCCGCGCGTTGTCGATCATCGCGACCATCGCGGTCACCGGGTTCACGTTGCTGCCTTCGAGCGAATTCGGCGTGACGACCACGTTCGGGTCGGCGTCGGCCGGATTGCCGTCGGCGGTGCGGAACAGCCCGTCGTTGCCGCGCGCGAGCGTGGCCGGATCGGGATTGACGAGCTTCATCTGGTCGACGATCGCGACCGCCGTCGGCGGGTCGCCCGGCATCAGCGCGGACACCGTGCCGTCCTTGCCGATCGTCACTTCCGCGTTCGGCGGCACCGAGATCGGGCCGCCGTTGCCGATCACCGGCAGGTTGCTCGCGTTCACGAGCTGGCCGTTTTCATCGACGTGCAGGTTGCCCGCGCGCGTGTACGCCTCGCTGCCGTCGGCCGTCTGCACCGACAGCCAGCCGGGGCCCTGCACGGCGACGTCGAGCGGGTTGCCGGTGCGCGTGATCGGACCCGGCGTGTAATCCGCGCCGGGCGTCGACGCGAGCACGTAGGTCCGCGTCGTCGTCGGGTCGACGTTGCTGCCGTCGCCGAAATTCATCGGCACCGCGCGGTAGGTCGCGAGCTGCGCGCGAAAACCCGTCGTCGATGCATTCGCGAGGTTGTTCGCGACGATCGCCTGCTGGTCGAGCGACTGCGACGCGCCCGTCATCGCCGTGTAGATCAGTCGGTCCATGGCTGCCGGTTATCCGCGCGTTACAGGTTGATGAGCGTCTGGTCGACGGTCTGCTGCGTCTTGATCGTCTGCGCGTTCGCCTGGTAGTTGCGCTGCGCGGTGATCAGGTTGACCAGCTCCGACGTCAGGTCGACGTTCGAGTTCTCGAGCGCGCTGCCCTGCAGCGAACCGTGGTTCGTGGTGCCCGGCGCGGAGATCTGCGGCACGCCCGAATCGGCGCTTTCCGCATACTGGTTGCCGCCGAGGCTGATCAGCCCGTTCGGGTTGTTGAAGTTCGCGAGCGCGATCTGGCCGAGCACCGCCGTCTGGCCGTTCGAGTAGTTGCCGGTCAGCTTGCCGTCGGTGCCGATCGAGTAGGTCGTCAGCGTGCCGCTCGCGTAGCCGTCCTGCGCGAGGTTGTTCACGCCGTCCTTGCCGCCGTACTGCGTGGTGCCGGTCAGGTCGAGCGTCATGGTCTGCGGCGTCGCCGAGCCGTCCGTGTTCGGCACGGTGAACTGGAACTGGCCGAGCGATGCGGTCGGCGTGGCCGGCGTGCCCGAGTTCGCGAGCGTCGTGCCCTGGATCGCGCCCGACGAATCGAACGTGACCGTACCGAGATCCGTCGGGGTGCCGCTGCCCTGCACGCCCGCGTACGCCTCCCACGTGCCGGCGCCCGACTTCACGAAATACATGCTGACGGCCTGCGAGCCGCCGAGCGAGTCGTACACCTGGATCGACGTCGAGTAGTTGTACGTCGTGTTGTCCGACGGATCGATCGGCGATTTCGTCGGCGTCGTGTCCTGCGAGTTCAGGTTGAACTGGGCCGAGATCCTGGTCGTCGCGGTCGGCGCGATGTTGGTCGTCGGCGCCTGCAGCGCCACCGTCTGCGACGTGTTGATCACGCCGTTCTTGTCAGCGGCATAGCCCATCAGGTTCATGCCCTGCGCGTTGACGATGTAGCCGTTCTTGTCGCGCTGGAACGTGCCGTCGCGCGTGTACGTCGTCACGCCGTTGTTCGACATCTGGAAGAAGCCGTTGCCGTTGATCGCGACGTCGAGCGACGAGCTCGTCGTATTGATCGCGCCCTGGCTGAACTGCTGCTGCACCGATGCGAGCGACGTGCCGATCCCGATCTGCGTGTTGACCGATGTCGCGATCGAGTTCGCGTACATGTCGGCGAACTGCGCGGTGCTCGACTTGAAGCCGACCGTGTTCGCGTTCGCGATGTTGTTGCCGATCACGTCCAGCGCGTTCGATGCGCCGGCGAGGCCGCTCAGACCCTGTTGATAACCCATTTCGGTCTCCGTTTCGAGAAATCTGGATCAGTTGGTAGTGGTGCCGCCGGACGACGACGTGGACGACGAAGACGACGTGGTGTTCGGGTAGATCGACGCGACCTGGGAAAGCCCCACGGTCGTGCCGTTCGACAGCATGAGCCCGGCGGTCCCGTCCGCCTGCTTGATCACGCTCTGCACCTGCGCGGCCGCGAGCGTCGTCGCGGTCTGCTGCGTGCCGGTGCTGTCGGTGTAGGTCGCGCTGACCGTATACGCGCCGTCGGGCAGCGTGTTGCCGGCCGCGTCGGTCGGCGTCCAGTTGAACGGCACCGTGCCGGCCGACTGCGCGCCCGCGTTGATCGTGTTGACGACCGCGCCCGAGCTGTTCTTCACGGTGATCGTCAGGTTCGACACGTTGTTCGCGAGCGACACGCCGAACGGCGACGACGCGCCGTCCTTCACCGCGACGCTGTTGCCCGGCGCGAGCACGTTCGTGCCGATCAGCAGCGCGGCCTGCGTCTGCTGGCCGGCCGCGAGCTGCGTCGACAGCGACGTGAGCGACGTGTTCAGCTGCGCGATGCCGCTCACCGTGTTGATCTGCGCGAGCTGCGACGTCATCTGCGAACTGTCGACGGGGCTCGTCGGATCCTGGTTCTGCAACTGCGTGACGAGCAGCTTCAGGAACGTCGACTGCAGGTCGCTCGCCGACGTGCCGGTGCTCGACACGTTGTTGGTGTTCATCGTGTCGGTCGGCAACGTCGACACGTTGGTGCCGTTGCCGCCGATCGTCGTGCTGGAGGATGTCATCCTGGGTGGCCTTCTGTCGGAACTGTCGGGTCTGTAAGGTCGCGCGCGCGGCTCAGGAGCCGATCGTCAGCGTCTTGAGCATCAGCGTCTTCGCGGTGTTCAGCGTCTCGACGTTCGCCTGGTACGAGCGCGACGCCGAAATCATGTTCACCATTTCCTGCACCGGGTCGACGTTCGGCATCTGCACGTAGCCGTTCGCATCGGCGGCCGGGTTCGCCGGGTCGTAGGTCGACTTCATCGGCGACGGGTCGTCCACCACCTTCGACACGCGCACGCCGCCCACGCCCTGGCCGGACGCGGTGCGCACGCCGCCGAGCGGGTCGGTTTCAAACACGACCTGCTTGGCCTTGTACGGCTTGCCGTCGGGGCCGGTCGCGCTGTCGGCGTTCGCGAGGTTCGACGCGGTGACGTTCAGGCGCTGCGATTGCGCGGACAGCGCCGAACCGGCGACGCCGAAGATGTTCATCAACGAGGGCATGGAGGCTCCTTGTGCTCGGGTTCGGAAGCGGCGCGCGCTTACGAGTTCGTCGAGATCGCGGCGATCATCGCCTTGATCTGCTGGGTCATCACGGTCATCCCGGTTTCGTAGTGCAGCGCGTTGTCCGCGAACTGCACGCGCTCGACGTCGAGATCGACCGTGTTGCCGTCGAGCGACGGCTGCAGCGGCATCCGGTACTGCGCGCGACCGTAGTCGTCGGCCGGGCCGCCGGTCGGAATCAGCTTCGCGGCGCCGGCCATGTGGCCGGGCGCCGTGGACACCATCGTCATCCCGCTCGTCACGCCGGCCGGCTGCGCCATCGGCAGCTGCGCGGCGTTGCTCGGCGCGACGCCGCCGTCGGCCTGCTTCAGCGAGCGCGCGAGGGTCGACGCGAAATTGACGTCGCGGGCCTGGTAGCCGGGCGTGTCGGCGTTCGCGATGTTCGACGACAGCAGTTCCTGCCGGTAGGCGCGCACGTCGAGCGCCTGCCGGCCGAACGCGAATTCGGCATCGAGTTTGTCCAGCATGTGTGCGTCTCTCCGTATGAAGCGCTGCACGCCCGTCGGGCCGGATGGCGACCCAAGGGGCTTTTTTCCATGACAGCGATGGTAGGCGGCGCGCGCAACCGGCAATCGGGCGAATAACGCGGCAAAGGCCCCCTCTATTCATCGTTTGCGCGGCGGCCCCGCTCCCTAGAATGCGAATCGGATCAACGGATCGAGGACACGGCGATGACAGGCAGCGCACTTCGCGGGAACGACCGGCGCGGCATACGCGTGCCGCTAGCGTTCGCATTCGCCGCGGCGCTGTGGCTCGCCGTGCCGGCCGCGCGCGCGGACGACGGGATGATCGTGATTCCCGGACGCGGCGAGACGGCCGAAACCGCCCTCGCGCATGCGAACGCGGCGAGCGGCGGGCAGTTCGGCGGAAATACGGTGAATGCCGCCGGAGCGGGCATCGCGTCCGACCCGGCAGGCAATGCCTACCGGCCGGCGCCCGGCACGGCCGGGGCGGCCGGAGCCGGCTACGCGGTACAACCGGGCGTCGCGACGGTCGCGACGAATCCGCCGCCGGCCTCAACCTACGCGGCGGCCCGCGCGAACGCCGGTTATGCCAACACGCCGCCGCGCGCCGTCGATCCCGCTGGCGTCGCGACGGTCGTGGCCGGCACGGCCGAGCCCGCGTCGAACGCGGCGCGGCTCGCGCGACAGCCGGCGATCGACGCACGCGCCGCCACGGCGCCGCGCGCGCCGGCGATTTCCGCCAACGCAGCGGCGCCCGCCGCCGCGCCTCATCCCGCCCCGCTGCCGGGCCAGCAAGACCCCGAAGCGATCCGGCGCACGGCGCTCGCATTCCTGCAGCAGCAGATCGCCGGCCTGCCGGGCAAGACCACCGCAACCGTCGCGACCGCGTTTCCGCGCGGGCTCGTCGCGTGCACGACGCTCGAGCCGTTCCTGCCGACCGGCGCGCGCCTGTGGGGCCGCACGACGGTGGGCGTGCGCTGCGCGGGCGAACGGCCGTGGACCGTCTATCTGCAGGCGAAGGTCACGGTACAGGCCACCTACTACGTCGCCGCGCGGCAGATCACGCCCGGCGAGCCGCTCACCGCGGCCGACCTCGTCGCGCGCGACGGCGACCTGACGGTGCTGCCGCTCGCGGTGATCACCGATCCCGCGCAGGCGGTCGGCGCAACCGCGCTCGCCCGCATCTCGGCCGGGCTGCCGCTGCGCCAGGACATGCTGAAGAGCGCGGCATCCGTGTCGGCCGGCCAGACCGTGCGGGTGGTGGCAGCCGGGCCCGGCTTCACGATCTCGGCCGAGGGCAGCGTGCTCGCGAATGCGGCGCCGGGCCAGTCGGTGCGGGTCAGGATGGCCGCGGGCCAGATCGTCACGGCAATCGTCAAGGACGCCGGCACCGTGGAGATTCCGTTGTAGGGACGGATGACCCCGCAAGATTGCAAAGAATTGTTTATTCGAAGAATTTCGGGCTCGCGATGCTAAAGTTCGGGCCGGCCCGGCCGTTATCTGGGTCAAACCGTACAGGAAACCCATCGTGAAGATCGATTCCACTCCGAACCCGAGCCCACTTGCGCCGACCGGCAACGGCGCGACCCGCGCGCAATCCGGCGCGGCTTCGTCGACGTCCGCGCAGGCGGCCGACGCAGGATCGACCGGCGGCGACACGACCGTGAACCTGTCGGGTCTGTCCGGCCAGCTGCGCTCGGCGTCGGCATCGGGCGACGCCGACATCGACACGGCACTCGTCCAGTCGATCAAGGACGCGCTGAACAACGGCACGCTGACGGTCGACGTGAACAAGATTGCCGACGGTGTATTGAATACCGCCCGCGACCTGCTGCAACAGCAGCGTCCGCAGGGCAACTGAGCCGGATTGGGGCCTGTCACGCCCCGGCCGGTCCCCCGGTTTGCCGGTGCGCCCACGCGCGCGCCGGCGCGACGAGCATGACGCGATGAGAGAAGAGCTGCTGGCCACGGTCAACGACGAACACGCGACGGTCGAGGCGTTCGCGTCGCTGCTCGCCTACGAGGAAAAGGCGCTGACGACCCCCGAGCCGCTGGACATGCTGCCCGGCATTGTCGAGAAGAAAACCGCGCTGCTCGACCGGCTCGCGCTGCTCGAACGCACGCGCGACACGCAGTTGTCCGCGCTCGGCTTTCCGGCCGGCAAGAAAGGGATGGATCAGGCCGCCGAGCGTGATGCACGCCTCGCCGGCCGCTGGCAGTTGCTGCTGCAGGCCGCCGAACGCGCGCGCCAGGCCAACGCGAACAACGGGATGCTGATCCGGATCCGGATGGACTACAACGAGCGCGCGCTCGCGGTGCTGCGCTCGGCGCCCGCGCCGAGCGGCGTCTACGGGCCCGACGGGCGCGTGTCGGCGCTGATGCGCTGATGCGCAAACGCACCGCGCGGCGCGCCAGTCGCCGCGCGCCGCCTCCCGCCTGACTCACCCCCTCACAGCAGCGGACATGCCGTGACCTGCGTGCCGCGTTCCACGCAAAGCCGTTCGTAGTCGCGCAGATACGCGCGCTCGTCGTCGTCCAGCAGCGCCAGATCGATCAGGTCCCAGTCGTAGCCGACCGTCACGATGTTCTCGAACGCGACGGTATCCGACGCGTCGTCCGCGTGCACGATCACGATGTTCTCGATCCGCACGCCGCCCTTGCCCGGCACGTAGATGCCCGGCTCGACCGAAATCACCGCATTCGGCACCAGCCCGTACTTCGCGCCCGGCGCGAACCGCACACCGCCTTCGTGCACGTGGATCCCGACACCGTGCCCGGTACCGTGGCCGAAATCGTAGCCGTGGTCGCGGCACACCTGCCGCACGGTCGCATCGACGTCGCCGCCCGTCGCCGCTTTCGGGAAGCGCGTGACGAGCCCCTTGATGCAGGCCTTCAGCGCGACGGTGTAGATCTCGCGCTGCCACGGCTGCGCCACCGTCTCCGCCCGCGTGCGGCGCAGCACGACGCGCGTGCAGTCCGTCGCGAAGCCGGCGTCGTAGTACGCACCGCTGTCGAGCAGCACCAGTTCGCCTTCGGTCAGCTCGACCTCGGCGCTCGCCGCCGTGTAGTGGGCGAACGCGCTGTTCGCACCGTTCGCGGCGATCGACGGGAACGTCAGCGCGAGCGCCGAGCGTGCGCCGTAGGCATCGTTGATCGTACGCGCGAGATCGTATTCGGTCGGGTTTCGCCCCGGCTCGCCGGCCTTCGCCCAGCGCATCGTCTCGGCGATCGCCGCCGAACTGCGAGCGAACGCATCGCGGAAGCGCTCGAGCACGGCCGGCGTCTTGCTGGCGCGCATCGCCTCGACCGGATTGAAATCGGCGTGGCGCGCCTGCGGCCATACGCGGCTCACCGACTCGACGAGCGCGCAGTTGACCGATTCGAAGCCGTAGCACACGTGGTCGACCGCGAATTGCGCGAGGAAGCGTTCGAGTTCGGCGAAGTCGCGCCGGATCACGTGCAGTGCCGGATACGACGCCAGCTCGACCGGGCACCGGTCGCAGCCTTCCGGCAGGAACAGCGCGACCTGCTCGCCGATCGCGAACAGGAAGCCCAGGTGCGACGACGCATTCGGGATGTGATAACCGCGGCTGTTCAGCAGATACGCGAGGTCGTCCGATGCACAGGTGAAGAATGCGGTCGTCCCGTGCGCGGCGCCGGTGTGCGCGGCAAGCCGCCCGTTCAGCGTGGCGAGGTTCTGCGCGACGCTCGCGCCGGTCATGGCTTCCGGCAGCTCGAAGATCGGCCGCTCGACCACCCAGCCCGGCAGCGCGATTGCGCGGTCGATCTCGCGCTCGACGAGGCTCGCCCATTCCAGCCGCGCGGCCCGGGTCTGCTCGACCAGCCGGTCGCGCTGCCCGACGCTGATCCGCAGCGCGTCGTAGCCGATCCGTTCGAGCCGGCCCGCACGCGCGACCAGCCAGTCGGCCAGCGCCTGCCAGATCGTCACGTTCATGCCGAGCTTCTCGATCTGCACGCGTGCCGGATCGCACTGCTGGTCGGCCTGCAGGTGATAGCGGCCGTCGACGAACAGCACGAAGCGCGGCACGCCGAGCGCACGCGCGGCCGCGTCGCTCAGGAACAGCCCGCAGCCGGCCGAACCGTCGAAGCCCGACAGCGCATAGCGCGGGTTGTTGCGGCGCGGCAGGTATTCGGTGATGTATTCGTCCTGCGACGTAACGACCACGGCGTCGAGTCGCAGCGCGTCGAGCACGTGCGACAGGCCCGCCTGCGCGTCGGCGACGGAGGCATCGTACGGGGGAAGGCCGGAGAAGGTGTATTTCAGTCGATCGATCATCGGATGCTCGCGTGATTCGTTGTTATCGGCCGCCCGCGGCGCCATGCGATACGCGGCCGCCACGCAGCGTGGCGTAGCGTGCGTCCGGCGCACCGTCGGGCCGCCCGCCGCGTCGGTCGCGCGGCAAGGCTCGGAATTTTTGTCTCACTAAAATTCCTGATGCAGCGCGACAGAATCTAGAGCACGCCGAAATTGAGGTCAAGCTAAAATTTTGGTGTAGCTAAAATTGCCGGCACGGTACGCCGCGCGGTCGATGCCGACGGTACAATGCGCGCGCATCGTCGGCCGGACGGCCATGTTTCGTGCGATTCGCGTCAAAACAACGGCCCGGCGACTGCACTGCCCCTCCGCTCGCCTTCCGACTCGTTGCCACGAAAGAGATTCATGGATTCAGACATCATGCGTATCGGCCAGCGCATTCGGCGCCTGCGCCGGGAAGCGAAGAAGACGCTGCTGGAAGTCGCGACCGAAGCGAATCTGTCGGTCGGATTCCTGTCCCAGGTCGAGCGCCATCTCACGGGCATCTCCCTGTCGTCGCTCGTCAACGTCGCGAAGGCGCTGAACGTGCCGCTCGGCGCGCTGATCGACCAGCCGCGCCAGGCGCAGCCCGACTCGCACGAAGGCAGCCGCGAACCGTACGCGGTCGACGCGATGTCGCAATGGTACGAGCGGCTGTCCACCACGTTCGACGGCAGCCAGATCAACGCGCTGAAGGTCCGGATGATGGAAGGCTACCGGTCGGAATGGGTCGCGCACGGCGGCGACGAGTTCGTGTACGTGCTAACCGGCCGGCTCTGCTACACGATCGGCAAGCAGGACTACCCGCTCGCGCCCGGCGATTCGCTGCACTTCGACGCACGCAAGCGCCATCGCGTCGCGAACGTCGGCGACGGGCCCGCCGAGCTGATCGCGGTCGGCACGCTGCCGCTCTTCGACGACCGCTGCGCCGAACTCGTTTCGGCGACGCTGGGCATCCGGCCGGCCGGACACGATGCCGACGCGGTGCCCGGCGAGCCGCGCGTGAGCCGGCGCGAACCGGCGGCCAAACGCGAGCGCGACGCGCAGGCCGCGGCACCCGCCGGCCAACCGGCCCGCACCGCGGAAAAACCGCCTGCCGCGAAACCGCGCACGCCGGCCGGCAAACGCCCGGCTGCCGCCACGCCGGCCCGCCGCACCGCATCCCGCACGAAGCAGAAATAACGCCGTGCAGCCGGGCCGCGCGCCGGCCCGTCCACCCTATTCGGCGATCGCGAGCGCCTGCTTGACGGCCTCGACGCGCGCGCGATGCACTGCGTCCTTGATCTGCATCGCGTCGTTGCCGACCCCGCGTGCGATCGCGCCCGCATCGACGCTGCGCGCCGCCACCAGCGCCACGCGCAGCCGCTCGGCCTGCGGATACGGCTGGGCCTCGAGCCCGAGCCGGCCGCGCGCATCCGATTCACACGCCTGCAGCAGCTCGGCGAAGCGCGCCGGCTTGCGCAGCGCGTCGCTGCGCTCGAAGAACCGCACCAGCGCGGCTGCGCCCATCTCCATCACGCGATGCAGGTTGCCGTGCTCGCGCGCGACCACCAGCGCGAGATCGCGGCATTCGTTCGGCACACGCAGCCGCTCGCACAACGGCTTGATCAGGTCGACGCTGCGGCCCTCGTGGCCGACGTGGCGCGGCAGCACGTCCGCGGGCGTCGTCGCCTTGCCCAGATCGTGCGTGAGCGCCGCAAAGCGCACTGGCAGCGAATAGCCCTGCTTCGCCGCATAGTCGACGACCATCATCACGTGCACGCCCGTGTCGACTTCCGGGTGGTAGTCGGCGCGCTGCGGCACGCCCCACAACGCGTCGACCTCCGGCACGATGCGCGCGAGCGCGCCGCACTCGCGCAGCACCGCGAACATCCGCGACGGCCTCGCTTCCATCAGCCCGCGCGCGATCTCCTGCCACACGCGCTCAGGCACCAGCGCATCGACCTCGCCCGCGTCGACCATCCGCCGCATCAGCGCGAGCGTTTCGTCCGCGATCGTGAAATCCGTGAAGCGCGCGGCGAAGCGCGCGATCCGCAGGATCCGCACCGGATCCTCGACGAACGCGTCGCTCACGTGCCGGAACACGCGTGCGCGCACGTCGGCCTGCCCGTCGAACGGGTCGATCACGGGGCCGACCAGCGCGCCCTCCGGGCTCACCTCGCGCGCCATCGCGTTGATCGTCAGGTCGCGCCGCGCGAGATCCTCTTCGAGCGTCACGTCCGGCGCGTAGTAGAACTGGAAGCCGCGATAGCCGGCCGCCGTCTTGCGCTCGGTGCGCGCCAGCGCATATTCCTCCTGCGTGTCCGGATGCAGGAACACGGGGAAATCCTTGCCGACCGGCCGGAAGCCCTGCGCGGCCATCTGCTCGGGCGTCGCGCCCACCACCACGTAGTCGCGGTCCTGAACCGGCACGCCGAGCAATTCGTCACGGATCGCTCCGCCTACTGCGTAGATGTTCATGGCTGGGGTTCGTATTCGGCAATCACGTTGGTTTCGCGGCGCGCGGCCTCCATCCACTGCTGCACCGCCGGCAGCGCCGTCACGCGCGCCGCGTAGCCTGCCGCCTCCGGCGACAGCGCCGGCGCATACGTGTTGAAGCGCATCACGACGGGCGCATACATCGCGTCGGCGATCCCGAATTCCCCGAACAGGAACGGCCCGCCCGATGCCTCGATGCACGCGCTCCACAGCGCGTCGATGCGCGCCACGTCGGCGAGCGCGTCGGGCGTCGCGCCGCGCCCGGGCATCGACGCGCGCACGTTCATCCCCATCTGCGTGCGCAGCGCGGCGAAGCCCGAATGCATCTCGGCCGAGATGCAGCGTGCCTGCGCGCGCCGCGCCGGATCTGCCGGCCACATCGGCAACTGCGGATAGCGCTCGGCGAGCGTCTCGGCGATCGCGAGCGAATCCCAGATCGCGGCGCCCTGCGCGTCGAGCAGGCACGGCACCTTGCCGCTCGGCGAATACTCGCGGATGCGCGCGGCGGTGTCGTCGCGGCGCAGCTCGATCGCGATCTCGTCGAACGGGATGCCGAAGTGCGTGAGCAGCAGCCACGGCCGCATCGACCACGACGAGTAGTTCTTGTCTCCAATGACGAGTTTCATGGCGGTGTTCCGAAAAGCGCAAAAATGAAGGACGAAAGCGGCCACGTGCGGCGCCCTAGCGGCGCGAGCGGAACCAGTCGAAGCGCGAGCGCTGCGCGGCGTTGCCGAGATACGCGGGCGCGATGCTTTCGAGACTCGCGGGCGACAGCCCGAGTTCCGGCGCGAGCGGCCCGGACAGCACGTTCGGCACCGACATCGACGCGAGATTGTCGCGCGTGAGCACCGGCTCGCCGGGCAGGCTTTCGAACACGCGCGCCTGCAGCCGCGCGAGCGCGTCGGGCAGGCGCACGATGCGGGCCTGCCGGCCGACCAGCGTGCCGCAATAGCGCACCAGTTGCTCGAGCGTGTAGACGGTCGGGCCGCCGAGTTCGTAGGTCTTGCCGTGCGCGGCCGCGAGGTCGAGCGTGTTGACGAACGCGCGCACGACGTCGCCGACGAATACCGGCTGGAAGCGCGCATCGGGCATCGCGAGCGGCAGCACGGGCACCGTGCGCTGCAGCTTCGCGAACGTGTTGAGGAACGCGTCGCCGGGGCCGAACACAACCGACGGCCGGAAGATCGTCAGCGCGAGCGAATCGGTCGCTGCGACCGCATGCAGCGCGGCCTCGCCATCGCCCTTCGAGCGCTGGTACATGCTCGCGCCGTGCGAATCCGCGCCGAGCGCGCTCATGTGCAGCACGCGTCGCACGCCAACCTCGATGCATGCGGCGGCCAGCGCAGCCGGCAGCGCGACGTGGGCGCGCTCGAAGCCAGGCCCGTAAGGCGTGCCTCGGCCACCGTGCAGCACGCCGACCAGATTGATTGCCGCGTGCGCGCCGGCCACGAACCGGGCCAGCGTGCGCGTGTCGAGTGCGTCGAGTTCAACGATTTCCACCGGCAGCATCTGCAGGTGGCGCGCGTGCTCGCGTCTCCGCGTGCCGATGCGTACCTGCTTGCCGGCGTCGATCAGGGCATTGACGAGCCGGCTGCCGATGAAGCCGGTGCCGCCCAGCAGCGCGACGGTCTGGCCATCCATGTGTGGACCTCCGAGGGGCTGTTCACGCGCATGACGGGCGGGCGCGGGCCGCCGGAAAAGCCGGGCGCAACGCGCATGACGCAGCGATCGACCCGCCTGGCGGCCAGCCCCGTTGATGATTTTTCCGGTCAGGGGAACGCGCCCTGCCCGTCATGCGCGTGAACCGCCCCTGAATAAACACTGCCGCGTCTCGCGCGGCAGTGTGAAGATTGCGGATCAGGGCGAGATCATGCCGAGACGTTTCTTCAACGACTGCGGTTTGCCCTCGAAGAGCGCCGCGTAATAGACGGTGTTCGACAGGACGTTCTTCACGTAGTCGCGCGTCTCGTTGAACGGAATCGTCTCCGCGAAAATCGCGCCTTCGACCGGCTGCGTCAACACCTGGCGCCACTGGCGCGGCCGGCCCGGGCCCGCGTTGTAGCCGGCGGTGGCGAGCACCGGCGAGCTGTCGAAGGTGTTGTAGATGTCCGCCAGATACCAGGTGCCGAGCTGGATGTTGGTATCGATGTCGTGCATCTGCGCGCGCGAGATCGTGCCCATGCCGAGCTTCTTCGCGACCATCTGCGCGGTGGCCGGCATCAGCTGCATCAGGCCGCCCGCACCGACCGACGAGCGCGCGGTCGTGATGAAGCGCGATTCCTGGCGGATCAGCCCGTACGCCCATTCGATGTCGAGGCCGGTCGACTGCGCATAGCGCTCGACGATGTCGCGGTACGGCGACGGGTAGCGCAGCGTGAAGTCGTGCTCGGCCTTCGTGCGGTCGGCGGTGTTGACCGTGCGGTCGAGCAGGTCGATGCGCTTGCCGTATTCGGCGGCCGCGAGCAGCTGGCGATCGGTCATCCCGCGCAGCGGCCAGTTCCATTCGCGGTTGCCTTCGAGACGCAGGTTCAGCGCATAGAAGCGCTGCGCGAGCGCGAAGCCCGGGATCTTGCTCATCGCGTCGACGTCGGCGTCGCTCACCTTGGTGCGCGGCGGGATCGTCGTGCGCTGGCCGAGCTCTTCGCCGGCAAGCTGCCCGTAGAAGTTGAACTGGCCGGCGACCTGCTCGAATTCCTGGTTCGCCTGCAGCGTGTCGCCGCTCTGCTTGAGCGCGCGGGCATGCCAGTAGATCCAGGCCTGATCGTCGCGCAGCGACGGCGGCATCTGCTCGATCGACCAGCGCACCATCGGCCAGTTGCCGGCGAGCAGCGCGGCGCGCGTGCGCCATTCGTAGCCCGGGTTCGACAGCGGCGCGTTCGCGGATTTCGCATACCAGACCGACGCGAGCGGCGAGCGCTTGATCGCACCCTGGTAGCCGATCGCGCCCCACGCGATCGCCTGCTCCTGCTTCGTCAGCGAGGCGGCGACCGTCGTCAGCATCCCCGCCGCCGCATCCGGATCGTTGCGCGCCATGCGGCCGAGCGCGATCAGCGCGAGCTGGTGCGAGGCGGCGTCGGGGCCGACGCCGCGCGCGAGGTACAGCGGCGGCGCGCTGGTCGCCTGGTCGAAGCCGACCGGGCGCGGGCCGAGCGCGTCGACGATCTTGCCGCCGAGCGTCGTGTAGTTCTGCTCGAACGCGAGGCGTGCCTGCTGCCACACGTCGTCGCTCGTGAACTGCTGATTGACGGTGAGTGCCGTAATCAGGTCGACACAGGCGTCGCCGTAGTATTTCGGCTCGACGAGCAGCGCACGCGCCGCATCGGCGACGTTCTCGCCGCGCGCCGCACGCGATTCGAGCGCGTAGCACTTGACCTGCGTGTCGTCGTCGAGCACGAAACGCTTGTACTGGTCGTCGAAGCTGCGCCAGTCGTGGCGCGCGCCGAGCACGAGCAGATAGTCGTTGCGCAGGCGGTCGGCGATCGCCTGGCCGTCGTAGCGCTGCAGGAACGACTGCACGGGCGCGTCGGGCGCGTCGACACGCGCGCGGCCCGTCGAATCGAACAGCTGCGGCTTGATCTGGAAATACTCGACGTAGGACGGGACCGGATAGTTCGGGATCATCGACGCGAGCTGCGCGGCCTTCGCGGCGTCATTGCGGCGCGCGGCTTCACGAAGCTGGACGAAGATCTGGTCATCCCCGGCGAGCGTGTCGTCGCTCGGTGCGGCGCACGCCGCCGTGCCCGCCACGAGCGCGGCGGCCGAAAGCGTCAGCGCGACCGCGCGATATACTCGAAAAAGGCTGTTCGACATCGTTTTGAATGGAGCACGAAGTGAGCGAAAGCATAGCATGCAACCCTGTGCCGAACCCGAAGGTTGCGCTGCGCAAAACGCTGTCCGGCGCGCGTCGCGACGCCGCGTCGCAGCCCGCCGCGAATGCCGCGCTCGATGCGCGGCTGCGCGCGTTGCTCGAGCGGCTCGCGCCGCGCACCGTCGGCTTCTACTGGCCGCTGCCGGGCGAGTTCGACGCCCGTGATGCCGTGCTCGCGTGGTCCGCGGCAGGCGCGGGCCGCCGCGCCGCGCTGCCGGTGATCGGCGAACGCCATACGCCGCTCGCGTTCCACGCGTGGGATGCGGCGACGCCGATGCGCGAAGGCCATCACCGGATTCCGGAACCGGCGTCGGGGATCGTCGTCGTGCCCGATCTATTACTGATTCCGTGTGTGGGATTCGACCTGCAGCGCTACCGGCTCGGCTATGGCGGCGGCTATTACGACCGCACGCTCGCCGTGTGGCCGGGCGACACGCTGCCGGTGACGGTCGGCATTGCGTATGAAGCATGTCGCGTCGATGCGTTGCCGGCCGAAGCGCACGATCTCGCGATGCGCTGGATCGTGACCGACGGCGCGCTCTACCCGGCCGCCGGATGACGTGGTGCACGGCGCCGCGGCCGCTGCCGCACGCGCGTCAGCCGCACGCCATGCGCCGCTCCGTTCGCAATCGTTTACAGCGATGCCGCCGCCCGCGCGGCCGTGTCGTAGAGCCCCGATGCATGGCGCAGCAACTGCGCCGCATCGCCGATCTGCTGGTTGGTGAGGCCGCTGTCCTTCAGCGTCTCGATCAGGCAGTGCTCGCGCACCTCCCGATACTTCAGGCACAGATCGCGGCCCGCGTCGGTCGCGAAGAAGAACACCTCCTTGCCGTTCTTCTCGCTCTTCACATAGCCGCGCGCGATCAGTTTTTTCAGCGCATAGGTCGCGACGTGCGTATCCTCGATATTGAGCACGAAGCAGATGTCGGCGAGTTTCTTCTTGCGTTCGCGATGGCTGACGTGATGCAGCAGCGACACTTCGACCGCCGTCATGTCCTTCGCACCGGCGGCCGACATGCAGCGCACCATCCATCGGTTGAACGCGTTGCCGGCCATGATGAGCCCGTATTCGAGTTCCGACAGCTCCGCACTCGAATCGGAAACGAGGTGTTCGGATGACACGATCTTGGTCGGAGGACGCTTCATGGAAAGGCGGCGCAAGCAGGATGTCAGGGTGTGCCGAGTGTACGCCAGAAGCATCGGGATACGAGCTAGGCAAAAACGCTTATTGGTAAGTTATCAATATTTTATTGACAATGTGCGCTAACATTGCCGTCCGAACCGTGCCAGTCCGATGACGCTACCCCGCATTTATCCGCTCGGCGACGCCGCCCTTGTCTGCGAAGTGCCGCCGCCCGCCACGCTCGATTGCCAGCGCCGCGTCTGGGCCGTCGCCGAGGTCGCGCGCGCGTGGCCCGACGTGATCGACGTCGTGCCCGGCATGAACAATCTGACGATCGTGTTCGACGCGCTCGCCGCGACGGCCGACTCGTTCACGCCGGCGCTGCACGACGCGTGGGAGACGGCCGACGTCGAGCACGCCGACGGCCAGACGGTCGAGATCCCGGTCGAATACGGCGGTGCCGCCGGCCCCGACCTGCCGGCCGTCGCCGCGCACACGGGGCTGTCGGTCGACGAGGTCGTCGCGCGTCACGCGGCCGGCGAATACGTCGTGTTCTTCCTCGGCTTCCAGCCGGGTTTCGCGTATCTCGGCGGCCTCGATGCGTCGCTGCACACGCCGCGCCGCGCGGCGCCGCGGCTCGAAGTGCCGGCCGGCTCGGTCGGCATCGGCGGCGCGCAAACCGGCATCTACCCGACCACCTCGCCCGGCGGCTGGCAACTGATCGGCCGCACGTCGCACGTGCTGTTCGATCCGGCGCGGCAACAGCCGACGCTGCTGCTGCCCGGCGATCGCGTGCGCTTCACCATTGCGGGAGTCGACGCGACATGAGCCAGAACACCGCACCGGGCACCGTCGAGGTGCTGCGGGCCGGCCCGCTGTCGACCGTGCAGGATCTCGGCCGCCGCGGCACGCGCCATCTCGGCGTCGCGCAGGGCGGCGCGCTCGACGGCCTCGCGCTCGAAGTCGGCAACCGGCTCGTCGGCAACCGCGCCGACGCGGCCGCCGTCGAAATCACCATCGGCCCGGCCACGTTCCGCTTCACGCGCGCGACGCGCATCGCGATCACCGGCACCGAATTCGGCGCAACGCTCGACGGCAAGCCCGTGTATTCGTGGTGGAGCCTGCCGGTCGAAGCCGGGCAGACACTCGTGCTGCCGGCCGCGAAGCGCGGCATGCGCGGCTACCTGTGCATCGCGGGGGGCATCGACGTGCTGCCGATGCTCGGCTCGCGCAGCACCGATCTCGCATCGCGCTTCGGCGGCCTCGGCGGCCGCGCGCTGCGCGACGGCGACCGGCTCCCGGTCGGCGTGCCGCCGGCCGGCGCCGGCTGCCTCGCGGCCGACGCGCCCGAATTCGGCGTGAAAGCGCCCGCGTGGTGCGCGTTCGTGCGCGTCGACGAACCGCCGCGCCGCCACCGCCCCGCACATGCGCCATGGGCGATGCCCGTGCGCGTGCTGCCGGGCCCCGACTACGCGTCGTTCGCCGCCGATGCGCAGCAGGCGTTCTGGGACGAGGAATGGCTCGTCACCGCGAACAGCAACCGGATGGGCTATCGCCTCGCCGGCACCGAGCTCGTGCGCGAGCGGCCGGCCGAGCTGCTGTCGCACGCGGTGCTGCCCGGCACGATCCAGGTACCGCCGAACGGCCAGCCGATCGTGCTGATGCACGACGCGCAGACCACCGGCGGCTATCCGAAGATCGGCACGGTGATCCGCGCGGATCTATGGAAACTCGCACAGGCGCGGCTCAACCTGCCGATCCGCTTCGTGCGGACGACACCCGACGTCGCGCGCGCCGCGCTGACCGCAGAACGTGCCTATCTGCGTCAGATCGACGTCGCGATCGAGATGCGCGAGGAAACGCGCCGCCGCACGCAATCGCGCGCGGCGTGACAATGGCGGGAGCTGGGCAGAGGACGTGCCACGCAATCCGTGGACGAGGAACATCAATGGAAATCGATCTCAATGCCGATCTCGGCGAAGGATGCGGATCGGACGAGGCGCTGCTCGACCTCGTCACGTCGGCCAACATCGCGTGCGGCTGGCATGCAGGCGGCGCCAATGCGATGCGCGACTGCGTGCGCTGGGCCGTGCAGAAAGGCGTGTCGATCGGCGCGCACCCGAGCTTTCACGATCCGGAGAACTTCGGCCGCAAGGAAATGCAGCTGCCGGCCGGTGATATCTACGCGGGCGTGCTGTATCAGCTCGGCGCGCTGTCGGCGATCGCGCAGGCCGAAGGCGGCCGCATCGCGCACGTAAAGCCGCACGGCGCGCTGTACAACCAGGCCGCGCGCGATCCGATGATCGCCGATGCAGTGGTGTCCGCGATCCACGACTTCGATCCGTCGCTCGCCGTGTTCGGGCTCGCGAACAGCGTGTTCGTCGCGGCCGCGCGGCATGCGGGCCTGGCCGCGGTGGAGGAAGTGTTCGCCGATCGCGGCTACCGCGCGGACGGCTCGCTCGTGCCGCGCAGCCAGCCCGGCGCACTGATCGACGACGAAGATGCGGTGCTCGCGCGCACGCTCGACATGGTGCGCAACCGGCAGGTGCGCGCGGTGAGCGGCGAGTGGGTGCCGCTCAATGCGCAGACCGTCTGCCTGCACGGCGACGGCCCGCATGCGCTCGCATTCGCGAAGCGGATCCGCACGGCGCTCGAAGCGGCCGGCGTCGAGCTGGTTGCGCCCGGCGCGCTGCAGGCCGACGAAGACGCATGACGCCACGCGTCGTCGCAAAACCACTGCACCAAAGAAAAAAGCGCCCTCGTGGCGCTTTTCTGTTGGCTTGATCGCTGCGGCTTCGCCGTCTGTCGATTCAGCCCCCCGAAACCGTCTTTCGACGGAGACCGGAACACTATTCCGGATTAAAAAACGTCCGCCGCCGCCCGATTGACTTCACCCCGGTTGGACGACGGAACGTCGCTTATTCGCAAGTCAGCCTGCATGCATTCTTGTTGTCCGACGATGGTGGCCCCGCCGTACATGCAGACACTCCGCGGCCGGCACGTACATCACGTGCCGGCAACGCGCTAACCCCGCGCTTTATTTCTGCTACCCCGTAGAACTTTTTCTATTCTTTTCATTTTTTCAACTTGTGGGGTGAAGAATAGATATTGGCAGAACGGGATGTCAATCGTTTTAAACGCTATTTTCTGAGGCTTCAAGGGTTTTCCTTATCGGCCCGCACGGCCGCGCAGGCCTCTCACACCGCGTGCGCACGTCCAATCAAACAGGGGAGGATCGGCGCCGACCGACCGGCGCGATCAGTTCGCGTCGACCCGGTATCCTTGCTGGCGCAACAATTCGAGCACGCCGCGCGGGCCGCCCAAATGCAGCGCGCCGATCGCGACGAACAGCGGCCGGTTCGGCGCGGCGATTGCCGTCATCCGTGCAACGAAGCGCCGGTTGCGCTCGTACAGGATCTTGTTGTCGATCGACGCCGACAGCGCCTTCGAACGGGCCAGCCGTTCGCTCTTCGCGACCGCCCACGCGGAGATCGCGTCGGCGTCGCCAATTTGCCACAGTCGGTGCAGCGACTTGATGTCGTCGGCGTTCTGAGCCGGAGTCTGCACCATGTCCTGCGCGAGCATTTCGCGCTGCTCGGCCAGCGTCAGCCCGGTGAACGCGCGCATCTGCTCGGCGAGCGTCTCGAGCCCGATCACACGGCCACCCTTCTTCTTCAGGTACACGTTCTGCAACTGCGCCTCGGTGCCGAACTCGGTCTGCAGGCCGGCCGACAGCGAATCGTAGGTCTCGACGACCAGCGCCGCGAGCCACGGCCGCATCCGGCGGATCTCGGCGAGCGCGGCCGGATTGCCATGCAGGCGCGCCGCGAGCCGCTGCCACAGCGGCTCGGGCAGCAGCCGCTGCAGGCACGGGTAGCGGCACACGCCGTACTTCGACACATCGTCCTGCGACTCGAGCAGATCGTCCGGCGACAGTTCGAGCGCGAGCGTCGGCGACGCGGCGAGCGCCGCGAGGATGCGCGGCCGGAACGGCTGCTGGCTCGGATAGTCGACCGGGTCGCCGGTGTGCAGCGTGCCGAGCACGTACAGCGTGACGTTGCCCTTGGTCGCGACGTAGAACGGCATGCGCGCCGGCTGCACGCGCACGGTGCCGCGCGCGACCGTCCCGTTCGACACGGACGGGCCATGAAAGCCCGGCAGGTTCATGCCGGGCGGCGGAACCTGCGACGGACGAATCGGCGAACTCGCCGGCGCACGCCCTTCGGCATGCGCGGCGTCGACGGGAACCAGCACGCTGGCGGCCACGCACGCGCCAGCCAGCGCCGCGCCCGTGACCGTGCGCACGCTCCAGCGCCGTGCGTTGCGGCATGCGCGCATCACGCGCGCGCTGCCAGCCCCCGAACGGCGCACGCCAGGCGCGCGCGCCGCCAAAACATCAGGCATTCGCCTCCCCCACCTCCTCGGCGCGATGGCAGGCCACGCGGCGTCCGTCGACGTCGCGCAGCTGCGGTTCCTCGACGCGGCAACGCTCGACCGCGTACGGGCAGCGCTGGTGAAACGCGCAGCCCGACGGCGGATTGAGCGGCGACGGCAGCTCGCCCTGCAGCTTGATCTGGACGCGGCGGTCTTCCTCGAAGATCGCCGGCGTCGCCGACATCAGCGCACGCGTGTACGGATGGCGCGGCCGTGCGTAGATCGTCGCCTTGTCGCCGAGCTCGGCGACGCTGCCGAAGTACATCACCATCACGTCGTCCGCAACGTGTTCGACCACCGACAGATTATGCGAGATGAACACGTAGCTCGTCTTGAACTGCTCCTGCAGATCCATGAACAGGTTCAGGATCTGCGCCTGGATCGACACGTCGAGCGCGGACACCGGCTCGTCGGCGACGACGATGCGCGGATCGAGGATCATCGCGCGCGCGATCGCGACGCGCTGGCGCTGGCCGCCCGAGAACATGTGCGGATAGCGCTTCGCGTGCTCGGGCCGCAGGCCGACCGTGCGCATGATCTGCGCGACGCGCTGCGCGCGCTCGGCGGCCGTCTGGTTCGCGTTGATCTCGAGCGGCTCGGACAGCGTCTGTTCGACGGTCTTGCGCGGGTTCAGCGACGCGAACGGGTTCTGGAACACCATCTGCACGCGGCGGCGCAGGTCGGCGACCGTCTCGCGGTTCGCGCCGGCGACGTTCTTGCCGTCGATCACGAGACTGCCCGCGGTGGGCGTCTCGATCATCGTGAGCTGGCGCGCGAGCGTCGATTTCCCGCAGCCCGACTCGCCGACGACGGCGAGCGTCTTGCCGCGCTTGAGCGAAAACGACACGCCGTTCAGCGCCTTCACCGTGCCCTGCCCGAACATCCCGCGCTTGACCGTGTAGTGCTTCGCGAGGCCGTCGGCCACCAGGACGTCCTCGTCGTGCGGCGTGGCACGCGTTTCATGGACTGCATTCATCGTGCGCCTCCCGTCAGGTCGAGGTTGGAAACATTGAGCGGCTTGATGCAGCGCGCACGCATCGCGTCGTTGCCCGGCGCGAGCGCATCGAGCGCCGGACGCGCCTTGCGGCAGTCGTCGACGACGTACTTGCAGCGCGGCGCGAACAGGCACCCGGACGGGCGATCATCGCGGCCCGGCACCATGCCGGGCAATGCGGCAAGGCGACGCGCCCCTTTATTGTGCTCGGGAATCGCGGCAAGCAGCGCTTCGGTGTACGGATGATGCGGCGCACGGAAGATGTCCGGCACGCTGTTGGTCTCGATGATCTCGCCCGCGTACATCACCGCGACGCGCTGCGCGACCTCCGACACCACGGCCAGATCGTGCGAGATCAGCACGAGCGCCATCCCGCGCTCCTTCTGCAGCTTCACGAGCAGATCCATGATCTGCGCCTGGATCGTCACGTCGAGCGCGGTGGTCGGCTCGTCGGCGATCAGCAGCTTCGGGTTGCACGCGACCGCCATCGCGATCATCACGCGCTGGTTCATCCCGCCCGACATCTGGTGCGGAAACGACGCAATGCGGTTCTTCGCGTCCGGAATGCCGACCTGGTCGAGCAGTTCGAGCGCGCGCCGGTGCAGCGCGTCGCCGCGCAGGCCTTCGTGCAGCTTCAGCACCTCCTTGATCTGGTAGCCGACCGTGTAGCTCGGGTTCAGGCTCGTCAGCGCGTCCTGGAACACCATCGCGATGTCCTTGCCGACGATCTTGCGGCGCGCCTTCGGCGACGCCTTCAGCAGGTCGACACCGTTGAACGACACCTCGTCGGCCGTCACCTTGCCCGGCGCGTCGATCAGGCCCATCAACGCCATCATCGTCACGCTCTTGCCCGAGCCCGATTCGCCGACGACGCCCACCACCTCGCCCGGCGCGATCGACAGGTTGATCCGGTCGACAGCAGGCAGGCCGTTGAAGTTCACCGCGAGATTGCGGATAGTCAGTAGATCTTGGCTCATGGTCAGGCCATCCGCTTCAGTTTGGGATCGAGCGCGTCGCGCAGCCCGTCGCCGAGCAGGTTGATCGCGAGCACCGAAATCAGGATCGACAGGCCGGGCATCGTCACGATCCACCACGCGTTGTCGATGTAGTCGCGTGCGGAGGCCAGCATCGCGCCCCACTCGGCGGTCGGCGGCTGTACGCCGAGGCCGAGGAAGCCGAGTGCGGCCGCATCCAGAATCGCCGACGAGAAGCCGAGCGTCGCCTGCACGATCAGCGGCGCCGTGCAGTTGGGCAGCACCTGCGAGAACATCAGGCGCAGCGTGCCGGCACCGGCCACGCGCGACGCCGTCACGTACTCCTTCTGCAGTTCGCCGAGCGCCGATGCGCGCGTGAGGCGCACGTAGGCCGGCAGCGCGACGATCGCGATCGCGAACATCGTGTTGGTGAGGCCCGGGCCGATGATCGCGACGACCGCGACCGCGAGCAGCAGCGACGGCAGCGCGAGCAGCACGTCCATGATGCGCATCACCGCCGTGTCGGCCCACTTCTGGAAGAACGCGGCGACCAGCCCGAGCACGATGCCGGGAATCAGCGCGAGCACGACCGATACGAAGCCGATCCAGAACGACATCCGTGCGCCGAACATCAGCCGCGAAAGGATGTCGCGTCCCGCTTCGTCGGTGCCGAGGATGAACTTCCAGTTGCCGCCGTCGAGCCATGCGGGCGGGATCTTCACGTAGTCGCGGTATTGCTCGATCGGGCTGTGCGGCGCGATCAGCGGCGCGAGGAGCGCGA
This sequence comes from Burkholderia sp. JKS000303, assembly GCF_002563755.1. Lineage (NCBI taxonomy): Bacteria > Pseudomonadati > Pseudomonadota > Betaproteobacteria > Burkholderiales > Burkholderiaceae > Burkholderia > Burkholderia sp. JKS000303. Next base: position 1,738,972 of record NZ_PDBZ01000001.1, on the reverse strand, counting down.
CCAGGACCAGCACGAGCACGATGACGCCGGCGCCGACGGCGCCGCGGTTGCGCGAGAAGTTGGCCCAGAACTCGCGCAGCGCGAGCGCACGGCCGCCGGCCGGCGCGGACTCGGTCGGCAGGGTATTTTGCAGATTGCTCATGGAATTACCTCGTGTGGCGGATGCGCGGATTCAGCACGCCGTACATCAGGTCGACGATCAGGTTCACGACGATCACGAGCGTCGCGATCAACAGGATGCCGCCCTGCACGACCGGATAGTCGCGGCGGCTGATCGCATCGATCAGCCACTTGCCGACTCCGGGCCACGAAAAGAGCGTTTCGGTCAGCACCGCGCCAGCAAGCAGCGTGCCGACCTGCAGGCCGATCACGGTGACGACCGGGATCAGCGCATTGCGCAGCGCATGCACGACGACCACGCGCACGGGCGACAGCCCTTTCGCGCGGGCGGTGCGGATGTAGTCCTCGCGCAGCACTTCGAGCATCGACGAGCGCGTCATCCGCGCGATCACCGCGAGCGGAATCGTGCCGAGCACGATCGCGGGCAGGATCAGGTGGCTGACCGCCGACTTGAACGAGCCTTCGTCCGGCGCGAGCAACGCGTCGATCAGCATGAAGCCCGTCGGGTGCGGGAAGTCGTATTCGACCGCGATACGGCCCGACACGGGCGTCCAGCCGAGGTACGACGAAAACACCATGATGAGGATCAGCCCCCACCAGAAGATCGGCATCGAGTAGCCGGTGAGCGCGGTGCCCATCACGCCGTGATCGACGATCGAGCCGCGCCGCAGCGCGGCGATCACGCCGGCCGGCAGGCCGACGGCAAGCGCGAACACGAGCGCGCACAGCGACAATTCGACGGTCGCCGGGAAGCGTGCGAAGAATTCGCCCGCGACGCTCGTGTTGGTGATGATCGACGTGCCGAGATCGCCGTGCAGCGCACGGCCGATGTAGTGGAGATACTGCATCGGCAGCGGCTGGTCGAGCCCGAGGCGTTTCATTGCCTCCGCATGCATCGCGGGATCGACGCCGCGCTCGCCCATCATCACTTCGATGGGGTCGCCCGGTATCAGGTGAATCAGCGCAAACGCCAGGATGGTGATGCCGATGAACGTCGGGATCACCATGCCCACGCGGCGCAACACGAATCTGAACATGATGCGTCTCGTATTTTCTCGTGGGAAATGTGCGACCGGCGACGGGAAGCTTTTGGCTTCCCGCCGCCGGATGAGTTAGCCAGTCTTCGTAGACAGCTTATACGGGCCGTATTACTTCACGCCGACACCGTCGAAGCGGGCATAGCCGAGCGGCTCGATGCGCATGTCGACCACGTTCTTGCGTACCGGCTGGTAGACCGTCGAGTTCGCGATCGGCGAGAACGGCAGCTGCTGCGCGAAGATCTGCTGAGCCTGCATGTAGATCTTCGTGCGCGCGTCCTGGCCCGTCGTCGTGCGCCCCTTCTGGATCAGGTCGTCGAACGGCTTGTAGCACCAGTGCGAGAAGTTGTTGCCCTTGATCGCTTCGCAGCCGAGCAGCGTGCCGAGCCAGTTGTCGGGGTCGCCGTTGTCGCCCGTCCAGCCGATCAGCATCGTGTCCTGCTCGCCCGAGTGCGCACGCTTGATGTACTCACCCCACTCGTACGTGACGATCTTCGCCTTCACGCCGATCTTCGCCCAGTCGGCCTGGATCATCTCGGCCATCAGGCGCGCGTTCGGGTTGTATGCGCGCTGCACCGGCATCGCCCACAGCGAGATGTCGAAACCGTTCGGATAGCCGGCCTTCGCGAGCAGCGCCTTCGCCTTCGCGGTGTCGTATGCGGGCATCTTCAGGTTCTTGTCGTACGACCATTGGGTCGGCGGCATCGGCGCGGTCGCGGCCTGGCCTGCACCCTGGTAGACGGACTCGAGGATCGCCTTCTTGTTGATCGCCATGTCGAGCGCTTCACGCACTTCGAGCTTGTCGACCGGCTTGTGCTCGACGTTGTACGCGAGGTAGCCGAGGTTGAAGCCCGGCTGCGACGGCATGTCGATGCCCGAGTCGGCCTTCAGCGTCGCGATGTCGGCCGGACGCGGGTAGCTCATCACCTGGCATTCGTCGCGCTTGATCTTCTGCACGCGCACGCCCGGGTCGGGCGTGATCGAGAAGATCAGCTTCGAGATCTTCACGGCGCCCTTCTTCCAGTAATCAGGATTGCCGTCGAAACGGATCGTCGCGTCCTTCGTGTAGCTGCGGAAGATGAACGGGCCCGTGCCGATCGGCTTCTGGTTGATGTCGGCGGCCTTGCCTGCCTTCATCAGCTGATCCGCGTATTCGGCCGACAGGATCGACGCGAATTCCATCGCCATGTTCTGGATGAACGGCGCATTCGGCTGGGCCAGCGTGAACTTCACGGTGTACGGATCGACCTTCTCGACCTTCGTGATCAGCTTGTCGAGGCCCATGTCGGTGAAGTACGGGAACGACACCGGGTAGGCCTTGCGGAACGGCTGGTTCGGATCGAGCATGCGCTCGAACGTGAACACGACGTCGTCCGCGTTGAATTCGCGCGTCGGCTTGAAGAAGTCGGTCGTGTGGAACTTCACGCCATGACGCAGATGGAACGTGTAGACCTTGCCGTCCGGCGACACGTCCCACTTCTCGGCGAGGCCCGGCTCGACCTTGGTGCCGCCGCGTTCGAATTCGACGAGGCGGTTGTAGATCGTGAACGTCGACGCCGTGAAATCGACGCCGGTCGTGAATTGCGCGGAATCAAAACCCGCCGGGCTGCCTTCTGAGCAGTAGACGAGCGTTTTGTTCGGGATCTGTGCGAATGCAGAACCCGCGACGCCGAGCGATGCCGCTGCCACGCCTGCAATGGCGGTAACACGCAGGGTGTGCAACAGACGGTTGTATTCCATGTTTCCTCCAGGTCTCCAGATCGGAACCGGTCCCCCAGGGGGCCGGGTACGCGGATATTACTTGAGCTACCGATGCTGCAACAAGCTGGAGAAAAAACTCTTCTCGCCGCGCCCACACGGGTTTTTGCGGATGTTTTGCACACGCGAAAAGTGCCTCTGCGCGCGCCAACGACCGTTTCGTTCATCCCGCGCATGTTTCCTTCGACAACTAAACATTTCATACGTGTACGCGAACGCGCGCCACGCATTTTCCCGGCCGCAGCCGCCCATCGTTGCAGCTTTCGCAACGATGGCGGAACGGCAATCGACCGTCACGCCGGCGCGTCGAGATCCGCGCTGCGCGCGGGGACGAACGCGACCGCGACGATCGACAGCGCGAGCCCCGCCATCACGTAATAGGTCGGCGCGAGCGGCGTGCCCGTGACCTTGATCAGCCACGTGACGATGAACTGGCCGAAGCCGCCGAACAGCATCACCGCGACGTTGTAGGCGATCGACAGCCCGGTCGAGCGCACGTTCGCCGGAAACAGCTCGGCGATCATCGCGCCGAACGGCCCGTAATAGCCCGCGAGCGTGACCGACAGCACGGCCTGCACCGCGATCAGCCGGCCGATGCTCGGCGCCGCGTCGAGCCATGCGAAGAGCGGATACATCAGTGCGAGCGTCAGCACGAGCGACCACAGCGACAGCCCCTTGCGGCCGATGCGGTCCGACCATGCACCGGCGATCGGCGACAGCACCATCAGCAGCAGGTTGCCGACGATCACAGCGTAGAACGATTGCGCATACGGCAGCTTCAGCTGCTTCACCGCGAAGGTCGGCAGATAGCTGATCAGCACGTAGATCGTCACGGTCAGCGCGATCACCGAGCCGAGCCCGCACAGCACTTCGCGCGGATGGCGCGTGAACACCTCGCCGAGCGTCGCGCGGCGCGCGCTTTGCTGTGCGTGCAGGAACGCTTCGGAATCGGCGAGATGACGGCGGATGTAGAAACCGATCGGGCCGATCACGAGCCCGAGGACGAACGGCACGCGCCAGCCCCAGCTGCGCAGCGCGTCGGGCGACAGCCCGCGCGTGACGGCCGCGCCGACGAGCGCGCCGATCAGCAGCGCGGCAGCCTGGCTCGCCATCTGCCAGCTGCCGTAGAAACCGCGTTTCGAGAACGGGGCGGCCTCGATCAGCAATGCCGTCGCACTGCCGAATTCGCCGCCGGCGGAGAAGCCCTGCAGCAGGCGGCCGAGCACGATCATGATCGGGCCGCCGATGCCGATCGCCGCATACGGCGGCGCAACGGCGAGCAGGAAGATGCCGGCCGTCATCAGCAGGATCACGAGCGACAGCGCGGCCTTGCGGCCTGCACGGTCCGCGTACAGCCCGAACACGATGCCGCCGATCGGGCGCATGAAGAACGCGACGCCGAACGTCGCGGTGGTCAGCAACAGCGATGAATATTCACTGGACGTCGGGAAGAACAGCTCGGCGATCACGACCGTCATGAAGCCGAACACCGTGAAGTCGTACCATTCGAGCGCATTGCCGATCACGGCCGCCGCCACCGCGCGCCGGTTCAGCGCACGCTCAGGCCGGATCGTTTTCGATGAATTCGCAATCGTCGCCATGCGTGCCTCGTCCTCGTGAATTCGCCATGTCGAGTGGCGCAGCCCGCGGGGTGGCCGCGCCGCGCTGGTTTGCAGCGAGTGTAGAAAGCGACGGAACCGTTTTCAAGCAATAAAAACGCCCGCCGTCTTTCGACGGCAGGCGTTTTGCGGTTTTCGCCACATTGCGGCATCGCACGATGCCGCCGGACGTCAGCCCATCTTCGAGAATGCGCTGCACCAGCCCTTCGCCGACACCTGCTTGCCGGGGAAAGCGCCGCACGGGCCCGAAGCCGAACCCTTCTTGCCCTGGTACAGCATGCAGGCCGCGCAATCCTGGCCCGCTGCGTACTTCGGATACTTCGCCTTGTCGACCTTCGTGGCATCGGCCTTGTAGCCGAGCGCCACGGCGGTCGGATCCGTTTCCGACAGCATCGGCGCATCGGCCAGCGCTTCACGCGACAGCGCCAGCGCGGACACGGCACCAATGCTCGTGATCAGGAAACTCCGACGGGTTGTTTTCATGGGGGACTCGCTCCAACGTTATTGGTTTGAAAGCCGCTCTGGCGACGGCCGTTCAACAGAATAACGCTCAAGCGCACAAATGTGCGCGCCGAAATGCCGGAGATAAGGGATTTCACACGGGGCGCCGCACGGGATTTCGCACGCCCGGCTTCACACGGCTGCGGGCCGCGGCGTCATGCATGCGACGTCATGTCGCCCACTCGCTGTGCGAGCGCGAGCGATGCGGTCAGCCCCGGCGACTCGATGCCGAACAGGTTCACGAGCCCGCGCACGCCGTGCTGCGCCGCACCCTGCACGATGAAGTCGGCCGGCGGCTCGCCGGGCCCCGCGAGCTTCGGCCGGATCCCCGCATAGGCCGGCCGCAGCGCGTCGTCGGGCAATGCCGGCCAGTACGCGCGGATCGACGCGTAGAACGCCTGCGCGCGCGCCGGATCGACTTCGTAGCGCAGCGCGTCGACCCATTCGACGTCCGGGCCGAAGCGCGCCTGCCCGGCCAGGTCGAGCGTCAGGTGCACGCCGAGCCCCACACGGTCGGGCATCGGGTAGACGAGATGCGAGAACGGCGCGCGCCCGGACAGGCTGAAGTAGTTGCCGCGCGCGAGATAGAGCGGCGGCACCCAGCGCGGATCGAGCCCGCGCGTGCGACGTGCGAGCGCCTGCGCGCCGAGGCCCGCGCTGTTGATCACGCACGCCGCCTCGATTTCGGTCGGTGCATCGCCGCCGGTGCGCACGACGAAACGGCCGCCGCGCAGCACGTCGATCGACTCGACCGGGGATTTCAGCGCGCACATCGCGCCGTGGCGCTGCGCGTCGCCGAGCAGCGCGAGCATCAGCTGATGGCTGTCGACGATGCCGGTGGCGGGCGAGAACAGCGCCTCCACGCATTCGAGCGCGGGCTCGAGTGCCTGCGCGTCCGTGCGCGTGAGCGGCAGCAGGTCGAACACGCCATTTTCCGCCGCGCGCGCGGCGATCGCCTTCAGTTGCTTCACCTGCGCCGCGTTCGTCGCGACGAGCAGCTTGCCCACGCGCCGATGCGGCACATGATGCGTGTCGCAGAATTCGTACAGCAGATCGCGCCCGCGCACGCACGACGTCGCCTTCAGCGAACCGCGCGGGTAGTAGAGCCCCGCATGGATCACCTCGCTGTTGCGCGAACTCGTGCCCGTGCCGATCGCGTCGGCCGCCTCGAGCACGATCGTCTCGCGCCCGCGTGCGGCCAGTTCCCGCGCAATCGCGAGACCGACGACACCCGCACCGATCACCACACAATCCGTCTGCTCCATGGCGTTTCGCGTCGCTGACGCGTCGAGGGGAGAGAAAGGAATTGTACGTCCCGGTTAGCCCGCCTGCAGAACGCATGTGCATCGGCACACGCGGGCGCGCCGGGATCCCCGGTGCGTCCCCCGCCGACGCGCGGCGCCGGCTCAGAATCCGATCGGCCGGCGCTTCGCCGCCCCCTCGTCCGCGCGGATGTCGGACGGCGCGATCACGTCGCGGCCGTCGAGCCGCGCGGCGCCGAACGCATGCAGCAGCGCGCGGCGCATGGTACGCGGCGGCGTCGCGGCCAGCACGTCGAGCGCGTCGTCGTCGAGCGTGGCGGGGAAGCGCCGCCCCCACGCGTGCGACGTGCGGATCTCGTCGTAGATCGTCTGCGCGATCCGGCGCGCGCCGGCCGCGTCGGGCGGCGCGATCTCGTACACGTTCATCCGGTTCAGCAGCGGCTCGGGAATCGACTGCGCATCGTTCGCGGTCGCGATCCAGATCACGTTGCCCGCATCGATCGGCACTTCGGCGAATTCGTCGACGAACGCGCGTGCGGTGTCGTGCTCGAGCAGCGCGTACAGCGCACCGAGCGGATCGTATTGCGCGTCGCTGCCGGCCTTGTCGATTTCGTCGACCGCGATCACCGGGTTCGCGTAGCTGCCGTTGACGAGCGCCTCGAACACCTTGCCGGGCTTCGCGTTCTTCCATTGCGACGAGGCGCCCGACAGGATCCAGCCGGCCGTGAGCGAACTCATCGGCACGTAGTGGTACGCGGTGCCGAGCAGTTGCGCGAGCGCTTTCGCGAAATGCGTCTTGCCGATGCCGGGCGGCCCGAGCAGCAGGATCGGCATCAGTTCGAGCCGGTCCTCCGTCTCGAGACACAGCGCGACCTGCTTGCGCACGTCGCCGAGCGGCTCGACGAAATTGGGCAGCGCGTCCTCCAGCTCGTCGAACGACGGCATCCGGTTCGGCTTCATGCAAAAGCGCAGATTGCCGGTCTTGAGCATTCGCTCGTAGGTCGCGCGCAGTGCGTCGCTCGCGCTTTCGTTCAGGTCACTCAGCGCCGTCTCGACCTGTTCGAGGTCGTACACCGTGCTGAAGGACGCCACCGCCAGTTCCTGCTTCACCATCGCCGTCGTCATACCAACCTCGCTACCGCTGCCGTCACACAACCATCAGACCCTTACGATTTCAGTGTAGCGATCCCGCATCCGCGTGCAAGCAAGCAGCCGACCGAGTCTGCTGCTAACACCGCGTGCGCACTGCAGCGTCGTGCGGCGCGGCGTATGATCGAAAGTTCACCGGCCTTCGCGCCGGCTTCGCCGACGGCGCCCGCGCGGCGCCGCGCGCCTCGTTCCGAAGGGTTGCCGATGTCCGTCCCCGCCGCCTCCCCGCACGTCGATACCGACGCCACTCATCCGGTCGACGCCGCGCTCAAGTCGCGCCGCGCGATTCGCGCGTTCCTGCCGACGCCCGTGCCGCGCGACACGCTCGAGGCGATCCTCGAAGCCGCGAGCCGCGCGCCGTCGGGCACCAACATCCAGCCGTGGCGCGTCTATGTCGCGACCGGCGCGACCCGCGACGCACTCGCGGCCGCGCTCACGACGGCCTACGAGGATCCGGCCCGCGACGAGAAATACGTCGCCGAATACGATTACTACCCGCGTGAATGGGTGTCGCCGTATATCGACCGGCGCCGCAAGGTCGGCTGGGACCTGTATGGGTTATTGAACATCGGCCGCGACGAAAAGACGCGCATGCACGCGCAGCACGCGCGTAACTTCCGCTTCTTCGATGCGCCGGTCGCGCTGTTCTTCGCGCTCGATCGCGTGATGACGCACGGCGCATGGCTCGACTGCGGCATGTTCCTGCAGGGCGTGATGACGGCCGCGCGCGCCCGCAGCCTCGACACCTGCCCGCAGGCCGCGTTCGTGCCGTTTCACCGGATCGTCGCCGAGCATCTCGGGATGCCGGCCAACGAACAGCTCGTCTGCGGGATGTCGCTCGGCCATGCGGATCCGGACGCGATCGAGAACCGCCTCGTCACCGAACGCGCGCCCGTTGCGGAGTTCGCGCGCTTTCTGGCTTGAAAACACGTGACGCGCACCGACCTTTCGATCAGGACCGGATCGTGCGACGAACCTGTCGCGACGCGCCCGGTCACACCACCGTCGAAATCGATCGGGCGTAAGATGTGCGTCCGTTCCCCGCTACCCCGCGTTTCCGGAGAAGTTTCATGCTGAAACACGGCCTGGCCGTCCTGCTCGCGAGCGTCGCGCTCGCGGCCCATGCGCAGAGCCCCGCACCGGCCGTCGTCGCGTGGGAGATCCAGGTGGTGCGCGACGGTCAGACGATCGACACGTTCCAGCAGCGCACCACCGTGGGTCAGACCCGCACCGACACCCATCGCTATCCGTCCGCCGTGCCCGTCGGCTGCGGCAATGCCGCGCGCGTCGTGCCGACCGAGCGCTCGCGCTCGGTGACCGTCGCGCCGCTGTCGGTCGACGACGCCGCGCATACCGTGTCGCTCGCGCTCGACGTGCAGGAAACGCTCGACGACGAAACCGCGACGCGCAGCGATCCGTGCCTGCCCGTGTCGCCGCGGCAGATCGTCGCGAGCCATCCGGGCCTCGCGGTCGGCAGCGATGCGTGGACCGACTGGACCCTCGTCGAGCAGCATCCGCACCTCGTCTACCGCGTGCGAGCGCACGTCGCGAAGGACTGAACGCCATGTCCGCCGACGCCTTGTCCCTGCCGTTCGCCGAACCGCACAGCGCGCCCGACGAAATCACCGCGGTGAGCTGGAACCTGCACAAGGGCCGCTCGCCGCTCGGCTTCACCGCGTGGAACGCGATGCGCAACTGGATGCAGTCGACGCACGCCGACGTGTATTTTCTGCAGGAAGCGATGGCGCGCCGCATGCCGCGCCCGGTGCTCGCGCCCGGCTTCGGCGCGCCGATGGACGACGCGGGCGACGACGTGTGGCACTGCCAGGCCACCGAGATCGCGCACGCGCTCGACTGGAAGATCGCACTCGGTCCGAACGTGTTCAAGCCGTCGTGGCGGCACGGCAATGCGATCCTGTCGCCGCACCCGCTCGACCTCGGCGGCCGCTGGGACATCTCCGCGCACCGCTTCGAGCGGCGCGGGCTGCTGGTCGCGCGCGCGACGCTTGCCGGCTCGCGGCCCGTCACGCTGCTGTGCGCACACCTCGCGCTCACGCGCGCGGCGCGGCTGCGCCAGATGCACTGGATCGCGCACTGGATCGTGCGCAACGCAGGCGACGGCCCGCTCGTGCTCGCCGGCGACTTCAACGACTGGCGCAACGATTCGGTCGCGCTGTTCGGCGAAATCGGGATGTCCGAAGTCGCGACGCTGCTCGGCCAGTCGGGCCGCACCTTCCCCGCGTTCTCGCCGGCGCTCGCGCTCGACAAGATGTTCGTGCGCGGGCTGACGCCGCTCGAATGGCAGGCGCCGTCCGGCGAAACCGCGTGGCTGTCGGATCACCTGCCGTATATCGCGCGCCTGCGCCTCGATCCGCGGTAACGCGCAGCGCGGCCGCGCGACGCGCGCTACAGTAACGGTTTGTCGTCTTCCCGCCTTGTCGCCGCGCCGCCATGACCTACCTGCCGATCCTGCTGCAAATCGCCGTCGTCTATCTCGTCGCGGCGATCACGCCCGGCCCGAACTTCTTCATGATCTCGCAGCTGTCGCTCGCCGGGCGGCGCAGCCTGGGCGCCGCCTCGGCGCTCGGCGTCGGCACCGCCTCGGTTGCGTGGGCGACGCTCGCGATGCTCGGCCTCGCGGCCGTGCTGCACCAGGTCGAATGGCTGTACGAGACGATCCGGATCGGCGGCGCCGTGTATCTCGTGTATTTCGGCTTCAAGCTGCTGCGCTCGGGCGTGCGTCGCGATCCGCCGCCGGCCGACACGCCGGACGACGGTACGCCGCTGGCCGCGCTGCAGGCGCGCGACTACCTGCGCGCGTATCGCAGCGGCCTCGTCACCTGCCTGACCAATCCGAAGTCGTGCGCGTTCTGGACCAGCGTGTTCGCGGCGATGCTGCCCGCGCACGTGCCGCTGTGGTTCAACGGCGCGGTGCTGGTGACGATCGGCGTGCTGTCGGCCGGCTGGTATTCGTGCGTCGCATTCCTGTTCGCGAGCCCGCGCGCGCAGCGCGGCTACCGGCGCGTGCGGCGCCCGCTCGACGCACTGTGCGGCGCCGCGCTCGTCGGCCTCGGCGCGAAGCTCGCGGCCGATCGTTGAAAGCTGATTGAAATAATGCGTTGCGCTAAATCCGCGCAGCCGCGCGGGTCAAGCCCGCATCTGCCCCAAGCAGGGTAAAATAAGGGGTTCCTCAAACGTCTGTCATCGAGAGGCGCGTGTCCGACGCGCCGGCCGGCCGATCCGTGATCGGGCCGACGCACTCGGTTTTTTTTGCCCGTTTTTGGGCCCGTTACACGCGTTCGCCACGCGCGTCCGTTTTCAAAGCCATGAGCAAATACGACACCGCCACCGTCCAATCCGTCCATCACTGGACCGACACGCTTTTCAGCTTCACCTGCACCCGTGAGCCGAGCCTGCGCTTCAACAACGGCGAATTCACGATGGTCGGGCTCGAAGTCGACGGCAAGCCGCTCGCGCGCGCCTACTCGATCGTCAGCCCGAACTACGAAGAGCATCTCGAATTCTTCAGCATCAAGGTCCAGAACGGCCCGCTGACGTCGCGCCTGCAGCATCTGAAGGTGGGCGACCCGGTGCTGATCGGCAAGAAGCCGACCGGCACGCTCGTCGCCGACAACCTGCTGCCCGGCAAGACGCTGTGGATGCTGTCGACCGGCACCGGCCTCGCGCCGTTCATGTCGATCATCCGCGACCCGGACATCTACGAACGCTTCGACAAGGTGATCCTGACGCACACCTGCCGCCTGAAGGGCGAGCTGGCGTACATGGACTTCATCAAGCACGACCTGCCGGGCCACGAGTACCTGGGTGACATCATCAAGGAAAAGCTCGTCTACTACCCGACCGTCACGCGCGAAGCGTTCGACAACGAGGGCCGGATCACCGACCTGATCGCGACGGGCAAGCTGTTCACGGATCTCGACGTGCCGCCGTTCTCGCCGGAAAACGACCGCGTGATGCTGTGCGGCAGCACCGCGATGCTGAAGGACACGACCGATCTGCTGAAGCAGGCCGGCCTGGTTGAAGGCAAGAACAGCGCGCCGGGTCACTACGTGATCGAGCGCGCCTTCGTGGACTGATCGTTCCCTAAGGGCCTGTTCCCGCTAATAACGGGCTTGCGCTGGCCGTCAGAAGGGCCGAGCGCCAGGATTGCGACGAAGCGAATACTCGACGTATTCGCGAGGAGCATGACGCAGCGATCGGCCCTTCTGACGGCCAGCCCCACGAATGAATTTTCCAACAGGGGAACGCGCCTTGCCGGCCGTATTGCGGCGTCGTTCGTCGCTTGTTTGGCTCGGCCAAACGGCGCTCCTCACTCCTTGCACTACAGCCGGCAAGGCACGTTCGCAAGCCCGTTATTAGCGGGAACAGGCCCTATTTGTGCCGCATCAAGAACCGGAGCAAAAGCTCCGGTTTTTTTTCGTCCCTGCTTGGCGAATTCGTAACAAACTGGGACCATGTCATCTCAAATAGTTACATTTGGATACGCGCCGGGCGGCGCTTTCATGTCGGTGTTTTTCCTACAGAATCTTCATTCCGATTATTCACATTTACCCTTAAATGTCCGCCTGACATGACCTTTTCCGCATTTTTGAGATATTATTCGGCCCGCGCGGTCGTGACCGGAACGACCATTTAAGGGTCGGAATTAGTCGTTACAAGATGTAACTTTTGTTACCTCGGGTCGCGACGATTCTCCGGCGGTGCCGTCGTCGAAACGGCAGCCGACCCGCGCAGCCGGCCGGTGCCTGAACCGCTTTCTGACAGCAGGGAGAGTCATGGATACGTCGCTCAACGCGCCCCCGGGCGCCCACGCCCCGTTCCCGTCGCGACAGCTCGCGCACGGTTGCGCCGCGACTGTGCCCATGGCCGACGCCCTGCCCGAACCCGATGCGTGCGACGCACGCGTCGCGGCGCTGTCCGCGCAACTGATGGTCGCCGACGAAGCGGCCCGCCGCCATCTGGCCGGCGAACTGCACGACGGCCTCGGCGCCGAACTCACCGCTGCGCGTTTCGCGCTCGCCAATATCCACACGTGGTTGCCGGCCGACGCGCCGGAAGGCTGCCTGCGCGCGCTCGAGCTGGCGCAGCGCGCGCTCGACTCCGCGACCGATGCGAATCGCCGGCTGATCGACGAACGCGACACGCCCGCGCTCGACGGCGGGCTCGTCGGCGCGCTGTCGGCCTGGGTCGACAGCCACGCGGCCCGCACCGGCCTGCGCACGAGCTTCGTGTGCGCGGCCGATGCGCGGCTCACGCAACTCGCCGGCGCCAGCGCGCTCGCGATCTTCCGCGTCGCGCAGGAAGCGCTGTCGAACGTCGCGAAGCACGCGCGCGCCACGTCCGTCGACGTGCGGATCGAGACGAACCGCACGCATCTGGCGCTGATCGTAACCGACGATGGGACCGGTTTCGCCCGCGGCCGTCGCACCGGCTACGGCCTCGCCGGCATGCGTGCACGCTGCGAAGCGTTCGGCGGCAGCTTCGAAGCGGCCGCGCCGGCATCCGGCCGCGGCACGCGCGTCGCCGCGCGGCTGGCGTGGGACTCGCTGTTCGCGGTGCCCGCCGCGGCGCGCCACGCGTCGCGTTCGTGAGGTCGTCATGAGCCTGAACATTCTGCTCGTGGACGATCATGCGATCGTCCGGCAAGGCATCCGCCACCTGCTGATCGACCGCGGCGTCGCCCGCGACGTGACCGAGGCCGAGAACGGCAGCGACGCGGTGGCCGCCGTCGACCGGCAGACGTTCGACGTGATCCTGCTCGACATCTCGCTGCCCGACACGAACGGCATCGAGGTGCTCAAGCGCATCAAGCGCAAGCTGCCGGGCACGCCGGTGCTGATGTTCTCGATGTACCGCGAGGATCAGTACGCGGTGCGCGCGCTGAAGGCCGGCGCGGCCGGCTACCTGTCGAAGACGGTGAACGCCGCGCAGATGATCGGCGCGATCCAGCAGGTCGCGGCTGGCCGCAAGTACGTGAGCCCGGCGATGGCCGAGGCGCTCGCCGAATACGTGTCGTTCGAGAACGAGCCGCTGCCGCACGAGAAGCTGTCCGACCGCGAATACCAGACGCTCTGCATGCTCGCGTCGGGCAAGCGGCTCACCGACATCGCGAACACGCTGTCGCTGTCGGTGAAGACGGTCAGCGTGTACCGGTCGCGACTGCTCGAGAAGATGCGGCTGTCGAACAACGCGGAACTCACGTTCTACGTGATGAGCAACCAGCTCGTCGACATGGCGCCCGCATCGGGCGCCTGATTCGCCGAACCGCACGCCTCCCGTATCGCCCCGACATCGCCCCGATGTCGCCCGCCTGGCCGCCGCAATGGCATCGCGCCGTTCCCGGCCGCCGCGCGTTGCGCGCAAGCGCTTGTTTTATCTGACGATTCCATGCCGCGCCGCTGCGCCGCAGCGAGTCTTTCGCGCCAAATCGGCTAAAATTCCGGGTTTTCACTCAGTCAGCGTCCCGCGCTTGCGCGCGCTGGCGATCGATCCATCGCAATGTCCCTCTTCCGCAAGAAAAACGTCGATCGCATGATCGCCGGCGCGCACAGCGCCGGGCTCAAGAAAGCGCTCGGCGCGATCGACCTGACCTTCCTCGGCATCGGCGCGATCATCGGCACCGGCATCTTCGTGCTGACCGGCACCGGCGCCGTGCAGGCCGGTCCCGCGCTGATGCTGTCGTTCGTGATCGCCGCGATCGCATGCGGGCTCGCAGCGCTGTCGTATGCCGAGTTCGCGTCGACGATTCCGGTTGCGGGGTCGATCTACACGTATTCGTACGCGACGCTCGGCGAACTCGTCGCGTGGATCATCGGCTGGGATCTGATGCTCGAGTACGGCCTTGCGTCGTCGGCCGTGTCGGTCGGCTGGTCGGGCTACCTGCAGTCGCTGCTGCAGGGCTTCGGGCTCACGCTGCCGACCGTGCTGACGGCCGCGCCCGGCGCGGTGCCGGGCGTCACGACGCTGTTCAACCTGCCGGCGTTCCTCGTGATGCTCGTGATCACGACGCTGCTGTCGATCGGCATCCGCGAGTCGACCCGCATCAACAACATCATGGTGTTCATCAAGGTGTCGGTGGTGCTGCTCGTGATCGCGGTCGGCCTGTTCCACGTGCAGCCCGCGAACTGGAAGCCGTTCATGCCGCACGGCTGGAACGGCGTGTTCGGCGCGGCGGCCGTGATGTTCTTCGCGTTCATCGGCTTCGATGCGGTGTCGTCGGCCGCCGAAGAGGTGAAGAATCCGAAGCGCGACCTGCCGATCGGCATCATCGCGTCGCTCGCGGTGTGCGCGGTGCTGTACGTGACGGTGGCCGCCATCGCGACCGGCATCGTGCCGTCGGCCCAGTACGCGAACGTGTCGCACCCGATCTCGTATGCGCTGCAGATCGCCGGCGAGAAGTGGGTCGCGGGCTTCATCGATCTCGGCGCGGTGCTCGGCATGCTGACCGTGATCCTCGTGATGAGCTACGGCCAGACGCGGATCATCTTCGCGATGTCGCGCGACGGGCTGCTGCCGGCGCGGCTGTCGCGCGTGCATCCGCGCTACGCGACGCCGTTCCTGACGACCTGGCTCGTCGGCCTGTTCTTCGGCCTGATCGCCGCGCTCGTGCCGCTCAACGTGCTCGCCGAGCTGATCAACATCGGGACGCTCGCCGCGTTCTCGATGGTGTCGATCGCGGTGCTCGTGCTGCGCCGCACGCATCCGGACCTGCCGCGCGCGTTCCGCTGCCCGGGCGTGCCGGTGGTGCCGATCCTCGCGGTCGGCTCGTGCCTGTTCCTGATGCTGAACCTGCAGCCCGTCACGTGGGCCGCGTTCGGCATCTGGCTCGTGATCGGCCTCGTGATCTACTTCCTGTATTCGCGACACCATTCGAAGCTCGCCCGCGGCCACGCGGACTGACGCCCGGCGGCGACGCACGCTGCGTCGCCCCGCCCGACACGGCGCACCCGCCTCGCGGGTGCGCCGTTTGCGTTTTCGGCGCGGCGCACTGCCCGCCCGCGCAGGCCGGACCGGCCGTCCGAACCGCCGCCACCCGGCGTCCACGCGTCGGCGCGCAACAAGCAGGGCCGCGGCAGGCGGTTCATAATGCGGCCAATCAATGAGGTAACGACGATGGAAAGTGTGGATCTCGACGTGTTGAAGTCGAGCGCGCGCTGGCTCGACGAAGGACGCCGCGTGCTGCTCGTGACGGTCGTGAAGACCTGGGGTTCGTCGCCGCGCCCCGAGGGTGCGATGCTCGCGGTGCGCGAGGACGGGCTCGTGGTCGGTTCCGTGTCCGGCGGGTGCATCGAGGATGACCTGATCGCCCGCGTGCATGCGAGCGGGATCGCGGCCGATGCGCGCCCGGAAGCCGTGAAATACGGCGTGACGGCCGAAGAAGCGCACCGTTTCGGGCTGCCGTGCGGCGGCACGATCCAGCTCGTGCTCGAGCCGCTCACGCGCGACAGCGGGATCGCCGCGCTCTGCGCGGAAGTCGAGGCCGGCCGCCTCGTCACGCGCACGATGACGCTCGCGACCGGCCGCGCATCGCTGTCGCCCGCACTGGCGGCCGACGGCCTCGCGTTCGACGGCGAACGGCTCGTGACGATCCACGGGCCGCGCTACCGGATGCTCGTGATCGGCGCGGGGCAGTTGTCGCGCTATCTGTGCCAGATCGCGGTCGGTCTCGACTACCAGGTGACGGTATGCGACCCGCGCGAGGAATACACGGATGCGTGGGACGTGCCGGGCACCCGTGTCGTGCATACGATGCCCGACGATACGGTGCTCGACATGAAGCTGGATGCGCGTTCGGCCGTGATCGCGCTCACGCACGACCCGAAACTCGACGACCTCGCGCTGATGGAGGCGCTGAAGACGCCCGCGTTCTACGTCGGCGCGCTCGGCTCGCGGCGCAACAACGCGGCGCGGCGCGAGCGGCTGCTCGAATTCGACCTGAACGACACGGAACTCGCACGGCTGCACGGGCCGGCCGGCATCTACATCGGCAGCCGCACGCCGCCGGAAATCGCGATCTCGATCCTCGCCGAGGTGACGGCCGCGAAGAACAACGTGTCGCTGCCGACGATCCTGCAGGTCGAGGGCGCGAAAGCCGCGCGCGAGATCGCGGCCAACAACGGCGCGACCTGCGGCCTCTGAGGTCGGGCCTGCGCCGGCGGCAAGCCGGCGCGATTCATTTCACGAGCAACTCAGGCGAGGCCTGCGGCGAGCGCCGCGGCGACCGAGCCGGCCACCAGCACGACGCCCACCGTGCGACGCTTGTTCAGCTCCGTCCACAGCAGCACGCCCGTCAGCGACAACAGGATCAGCGATCCCGCGATCGTGTCCATCAGCAGCACCCAGCCGACGCTCATCCCGACGCCGCGATGCAGGTTGTTCAGCGTCGTCAGGAACGTGTTGCCGGTGCGCTTCACCGACACATAGCCGTTCCCGACCCAGTATTCGGCCTGCAGGTTCTGGTGCGGCCCGAACAGGCCCATCTGCCAGTGCTCCGGCTGCATCACGCGCTTGTCGCCCCACGCGACCGGCTGCGCCGGCTCCTTGCGCATGCGGCCCGGGCGACCGTCGAAGTGCAGCTCGTGCTGCAGCCACTTCGTCATCGCGGCGGGCGACTTCGGCACGGGGTCCGGCAACGCGATCTGCATCTGCTCGACCTGCGGCTCGCCGGTCGAAATCTTCAGTGGCGGCGCGCGATGGTTGAGCAGCACGCCCGTCACGCCGAACAGCAGCCCGAGCACCGCGCCCCATAGCCCGACCCAGCCGTGCACCTTGCGCAGCCATTTGATGAAGGTCGCGCGGCGCGAACGCTGGCGGCGCGCGGCCAGTTCGTCGTCGGTCAGCAGGCGTGCGGCCGGATGCAGCACGGTAATACCCGCCTGCGGCGGGGCGATCGTTTCGGGCGCGTTCACGCGAAAGCTTCCATTCGTCCAAAGCAACGGGCGGCGCACGGAAATCGCGCACCGCCCGGGCAGCATGAAAATGAGAATGGATATCATTACACAAACTGCGGCCGCACTCAATCCATGAAAGCCGCTCGCGCGAGCGAGAAAACTCGACGATCGTTGATGAAGTGCGTCATTTCAGCGAAGATCAAAAAGGATATAAGAAAGATATCGACGAAATACTTGCGAAAGACGAAGACAGCATTTCGCAAGAAATCGGGGTGTGCCGGGCGCTCAGCGGCGTAGCGGCGGCAGCGGAAAGCGGACGTCACCCTGCTCGGCCTCCGGCCCGGGTTCAGTGCGATCGAGCGAATACAGCCACGCCAGCAGATCCGCGACGGCCTGGTAAAGCTGCGGCGGAATCCGGTCGTCGAGATCGACCTGCATCAGCAGCGACACCATCTCCGGCGCCGTATGCACGTACAGCCCGGCATCGTGCGCGCGGGCGACGATCATCTCCGCGAGCAGCCCGTAGCCCTTCGCGACCACGCGCGGGGCGGCATCGCCGCCTTTCGGATCGTAGACCAGCGCGGCTGCGCGCTTGCGGGACGTCATGTTCATCGCGGCAAGTCGTCGTCAAGGTCGGGCGTGCCGGCGGCCGCGCTGCGCGCATACGCGGCAGACGCCGCCTGCGCGACCAGCGGGTCGAAATCGTCCGGCTCGTCGTCGACCGCGCGGATCGACAGCCCGCCGAGTTGCAGCCCCGATCCCTCGAACCGCTGCCGCAGCGCGGCCTCGTTGCGTGTGAGGCGGACCGCGCCGGTCGAATTCGCGCGCAGCCGCGCGACGAGCTGCGCGCCGTTCAACACCAGTTCCGCGTCGACGGTGCCGAGCGACGGCAACGTCAGCGTCAGCCGCGTGCGCCATGCGATGCCGTCGCCCGCGTCGTCGCTGTGCGATGCGCGGCCGCCGGACTCGTCGGGCTCGATCGTCCAGTCGAGGCGTGCGCCGGGCCATGCCTCGCCGCTCCAGCGGAACTGGTCGGTCGCGAGCGCATCGAGCTGCTGCCGGACGATCGGCACGGCGTCCGGGTGCACGGCAGCCGCGGTCTGCGCCTGCGGGTCGGCCGACGCGGCGGCCAGCTCGGCGCGCGCGGGCGTCCAGCGCAAGTCGGCATGCTCGCCGAGCGGATCGGCGGCCATGCCGGCCGCGCCCGACGCTGCGTATTGCCGCGCGCCCGCAGCAGCGTTCTGCGCGAGTGCGTTCGACATCGTGCCGCCCGGCTGCGCGGCGTTTCGTCCCGCGGCCGGCAGCGACGAGCGCGGCGCGAGCAGTTCGTCGAGCACGTCGGACGTGTCGAACTGCGCGCCGTCCGCGGCAGCCTGCCCGGGCGCGGCAAGTCGCGCCTGCGGTTCGCGCAGCAGCGCGGCGAGCGGGCGCTGGCCGGCCAGCCATTGCGCGAGATGGGATTCGTAGAAGAGGCCGCTTTCGCTCACGGCCTGCGCGAGCGCGGCATGCAGCACCGCGACGGGCGGCGCGGCGGCAGTCGTGGCAGTCGCGG
Organism: Burkholderia sp. JKS000303; assembly: GCF_002563755.1. NCBI lineage: Bacteria > Pseudomonadati > Pseudomonadota > Betaproteobacteria > Burkholderiales > Burkholderiaceae > Burkholderia > Burkholderia sp. JKS000303. Next base: position 1,720,063 of record NZ_PDBZ01000001.1, on the reverse strand, counting down.
CAGACGTGGAGGCCGACGCCGCAGGGCCGGACGCCGGCGGCGTTGCCGGATCGGTCAGCAGCACGGAGGGATCGGCCAGCAGCGGCGTTCGCCCGGCGACCACGGGCGTCGCGGCGCCGCCCACGCGCGAGATCGCATCGAGCGCGAGCGCGACATCGGACAGTGCGGTTTGCGCGGAGGCAGGCGGTGCCGCGGGCGAGCCGTTCGCCGCGGACGTCGACGACGCGCCGGCGCCCGGCGTGCCGACCTGCGCGGTCGCGCCGCCGCCGGCGGGCGCCGACACGGTGCCGGTCAGCAGGCTGTCGAGGCGGCTCGCCAGCAGGGCGGCCGCAACGGAGTCGATACCGGTCATGATCGGAGCCTGCTCACCTCAGCCACCTCGTTGCGAATCCGGGCGCGCGGAAACCGCGGCCGCGGCCAACGAACGCTACCCGCGTGCGCGGTAGAGATCGGTCAATACCTTGGTCGAGCGCCGCGCCTCGAACAGCGCGGACAGCCGCGCGACTTCCGGGCTCGCGAGATCGCGGATCGCGGCGTCGTCGGCGAGGATGCGGCGGATCAGGCCGAGCTTGCGTCCGAGGTCCGATTCATCGAGCGTGACGCCCGGATCGGCCTCCTTCAGTCCGTCGACGAGTTGCAGGAATTCAGCCTGCAATTCCGGCAGCGCGCTCCAGTCCGCCCCGCGCGCCGCGCACAGCATCCGGCCGGACACGGCCGCGAGCGCCTCGTAACGCGCGAAATACTCGGCCTTGCAATTCATCGCACCGCGCCCGCTGCCTGTTGTGCGGTCATGCGCGCGACTTCCGGCGCGATGCCCGTCCATGCTTCCTCGAGCGTCGCGAGCAGCCCGTCGACCTCGACCAGCATCGCGTCGCTCGCGTCCGCATTGGCCTGCAGCAGGCGCCGGCCGATATACGCGTACAGCGCGTCCAGGCGCGTGGCGATCTCGCCGCCCGCGTCGCGGTTCAGCGAGGCCTGCAGGCCGCTCTCGACGATCCCGATCGCCTTGCCGATCGCTTCGCCGCGGGCCGGCACGTTGCCTTGCTGCAAGTGCAGGCGCGCGAGCGCGATGGCCTGCCGCGCGCCCTGGTACAGCATCGCGATCAGCCGGTGCGGGGACGCGCCCATCACCCCCGTCTCGACGCCGACACGCGCGTACGCACTGGCTCCAGCGTGGCCTGGGGAAAACATGCGCTTCTCCTTTTGATGCGTTGACGATGCGAAGGCCGCCGCCCTGCATTGCACGACGCGGCCATCTTCCGCAGTTATCGGAAGGAATTCGGAAAGCTTTAGGCGTACGGGCCGCCGGCCCGTCGACGCGGCCGGCCGGCGCGCGTCACACCGACATCTGCATGATGTCGTTGTAGGCGCTCACGAGCTTGTTGCGGACCTGGAGCCCGAACTGGAAGCCGATGTTGGCCTTCTGCATGTCGACCATCACGTCGTTCAGCGACACGTTCGGCGCGCCGACTTCGAACGCCTGCGCCTCGCCGAGCGCGTGCTGCTGGTCGCCGCTGATCTTGTCGAGCGACGCCTTCATCGCGCTCGCGAACGTGCCGGCGGTCGCGGCGCCCGAGCCGGCGAGCGCGGCCGTCGGGCTTGCGACCCCGCTGGACGCCTGTGCGGCCATCGCCTGCATCTGTTGCAACACCGATCCGATTCCGCTGACGTTGGCAGCCATGCTGTCCCCAGACATATGAGAAGAGACCCGGCCTGGCCGGGCGATCCGCCGGTGCCGCACGACGCGCACCATGCCGGATCGCGAAAAAGGATAGCAGCGCAGCGCGCGCCAAAGCCGCGAAAGTACGGGGGAAACCCCGCTCTTTTCGGTCGATCGGACACTCCGCCGGATCACGATAATCGCATCGTGTCATTGTCCGTCCGCTCGTCCGAGCGGCTCAGTCGTCCCGCTCCGGAGAAACTCGTCGCATGGATTCGCAGGCCAATTCGCTGATCAACCCCGACGCCCGCGCGGGCCTCGCCAGCCCGGTGCCAGGCGCCACCGCGGCCGCCGCGCTGCCGGGGGCGGGCGGCGCTGGCGCGGACTTCGGGTTGGGCGGCTTCGCCGAACGCATCCCGGGCATCTCGCGGATGAAGGGCAACCCGAAGCTGCCGTTCGTGATCGCCGTCGCGTTCGCGGTCGCCGTGATCACCGCGCTCGTGCTGTGGAGCCGCGCGCCCGACTACCGCGTGCTGTACAGCAACCTGTCGGACCGCGACGGCGGCGCGATCATCACCGCGCTCCAGCAGGCAAACGTTCCATACAAGTTCGCCGACGCCGGCGGCGCGATCCTCGTGCCGTCGAACCAGGTGCATGAAACGCGCCTCAAGCTCGCCGCGATGGGCCTGCCCAAGGGCGGCTCGGTCGGCTTCGAGCTGATGGACAACCAGAAATTCGGCATCAGCCAGTTCGCCGAGCAGGTGAACTACCAGCGCGCGCTCGAAGGCGAGCTGCAGCGCACCATCGAGTCGATCAACGCCGTGCGCGGCGCGCGCGTGCATCTCGCGATCCCGAAGCCGTCGGTGTTCGTGCGCGACAAGGAAGCGCCGAGCGCGTCCGTGTTCGTCGATCTCTACCCCGGCCGCGTGCTCGACGACGGCCAGGTGCAGGCGATCACGCGGATGGTGTCGTCCGGCGTGCCCGACATGCCTGCGAAGAACGTGACGATCGTCGACCAGGACGGCAACCTGCTGACCCAGTCCGCGTCGGCGTCCGGCCTCGACGCGAGCCAGCTCAAGTATGTGCAGCAGGTCGAGGGCAATACGCAGAAGCGCATCGACGCGATCCTCGCGCCGATCTTCGGCGCCGGCAACGCGCGCTCGCAGGTCAGCGCGGACATCGATTTCTCTAAGATCGAGCAGACCTCGGAAAGCTACGGCCCGAACGGCACGCCGCAACAGACCGCGATCCGCAGCCAGCAGACCAGCAGCGCGACCGAACTCGCGCAGGGCGGCGCGTCGGGCGTGCCGGGCGCGCTGTCGAACACGCCGCCGCAGCCTGCCTCCGCGCCGGTCGTCGCCGGCAACGGCCAGAGCGGGCCGCAGACGACGCCCGTCAGCGATCGCAAGGACCAGACGACCAACTACGAGCTCGACAAGACGATCCGCCACCTGGAACAGCCGATGGGCAACGTGAAGCGGCTGTCGGTCGCCGTCGTCGTCAACTACCAGCCGGTCGCCGATGCGAAGGGCCACGTGACGATGCAGCCGCTGCCGCCCGCGAAGCTCGCGCAGGTCGAGCAGCTCGTGAAGGACGCGATGGGCTACGACGAGAAGCGCGGCGACTCCGTCAACGTCGTGAACAGCGCGTTCTCGAGCGTGAGCGACCCGTACGCCGACCTGCCGTGGTGGCGCCAGCCGGACATGATCGCGATGGCAAAGGAAGTCGCGAAATGGCTCGGCATCGCGGTCGCCGCGCTCGCGCTCTATTTCATGTTCGTGCGCCCGGCGATGCGCCGCGCGTTCCCGCCGGCGCAGCCGGCCGCGCCGGCGCTCGCGGCGCCGGACGATCCGGTCGCGCTCGACGGCCTGCCCGCGCAGCTCGGCGTCGACGAAGCCGATCCGCTGCAGCTCGGCTTCGAAAACGACAAGAACCGCCACGAACGCAACCTCGACTACGCGCGCACGATCGCCCGCCGGGATCCGAAGATCGTCGCCACCGTCGTGAAGAATTGGGTGTCCGATGAACGCTGAAGGTTTGACCAAGAGCGCGCTGCTGCTGATGTCGATCGGCGAGGAAGAAGCCGCCCAGGTATTCAAGTTCCTCGCACCGCGCGAGGTCCAGAAGATCGGCGCCGCGATGGCCGCGCTGAAGAACGTCACGCGCGAGCAGGTCGACGACGTGCTGCAGGACTTCGTGAAGGAAGCCGAAGGGCACACCGCGCTGTCGCTCGATTCGAGCGAGTACATCCGCTCGGTGCTGACCAAGGCGCTCGGCGAGGACAAGGCCGGCGTGCTGATCGACCGGATCCTGCAGGGCAGCGACACGAGCGGCATCGAGGGCCTGAAGTGGATGGACTCGGGCGCCGTCGCCGAGCTGATCAAGAACGAGCATCCGCAGATCATCGCGACGATCCTCGTGCACCTCGACCGCGACCAGGCGTCCGAGATCGCGTCGTGCTTCGCCGACCGGCTGCGCAACGACGTGATGCTGCGGATCGCGACGCTCGACGGCATCCAGCCGGCCGCGCTGCGCGAGCTCGACGACGTGCTGACCGGCCTGCTGTCCGGCAGCGACAACCTCAAGCGCAGCCCGATGGGCGGCATCCGCACCGCGGCCGAGATCCTGAACTTCATGACGAGCAACCATGAAGAAGGCGTGCTCGAAAGCGTGCGCCAGTACGACGCCGATCTCGCGCAGAAGATCATCGACCAGATGTTCGTGTTCGAGAACCTGCTCGACCTCGAGGACCGCGCGATCCAGATGGTGCTGAAGGAAGTCGAATCGGAAACGCTGATCGTCGCGCTGAAGGGGGCACCGCCCGCATTGCGCCAGAAGTTCCTCGCGAACATGTCGCAGCGCGCGGCCGAACTGCTCGCCGAGGATCTCGACGCGCGCGGCCCGGTGCGCGTGTCCGAAGTCGAGACGCAGCAGCGCCGCATCCTGCAGATCGTGCGCAACCTCGCCGAAAGCGGCCAGGTCGTGATCGGCGGCAAGGCGGAAGACGCGTATGTCTGATTCCAAGCGCGCGCGCGCCGGCACCCTCACCGCGTACCAGCGGTGGGAGATGACGTCGTTCGATCCGCCGCCGCCCCCGCCGCCCGCCGACGATGCGGCGGCGGCAGCGGCCGCGCTCGCCGAGGAATTGCAGCGCGTGCGCGACGCCGCGCACGCCGAAGGCCATGCGGCCGGCCACGTCGAAGGCCAGGCACGCGGCTACCAGGCCGGTTTCGAGCAGGGCCACGCACAGGGTTTCGAGGCCGGCCAGGCCGAAGCGCGCGAACAGGCTGCGCAGCTCGCGGCCCTCGCCACGTCGTTTCGCGAAGCCGTGTCCAACGCCGGGCACGATCTCGCGGCCGACCTCGCGCAGCTCGCGCTCGACATCGCGCAGCAGGTCGTGCGCCAGCACGTGAAGCATGACCCTGCCGCGCTCGTCGCGGCCGTGCGCGACGTGCTCGCGGCCGAGCCGGCGCTGTCCGGCGCGCCGCATCTCTCCGTGAATCCGGCCGACCTGCCCGTCGTCGAAGCCTATCTGCAGGACGATCTCGATACGCTCGGCTGGAACGTGCGCACCGACGCGTCGATCGAGCGCGGCGGCTGCCGCGCGCATGCGGCCACCGGCGAAGTCGATGCGACGCTGCCCACGCGCTGGCAGCGCGTCGCCGCCGCGATCGGCAAGGTGAGCGCGTGGTGACGCGCACGCCCGAGTCGCTCGCGCACGACGGCATGACGCCGCTCGAACGCGAACTCGCGCTCGCGTCGTTCGGCCCGGACGGCGCGCACGACACCCCCCACCACGCGAAGCCGCACGCGGGCAGCACGGCCGACGACGCGCAACGCGCACCGCACAATCCGCATCTCGCGCAGTGGCGCTCGCACCTGAACGGGCTCGCCGAGCGCAGTCAGCGCGCGCTGCCGCTGCGCCCGTGCGGGCGCCTCACGCGGGCAGCCGGCCTCGTGCTGGAAGCGATCGGCCTGCGCCTGTCGGTCGGCGCCGAATGCACGATCGAATTGCCGCCCGGCAGCACGCTGCCGCATGCGGAAGCCGAAGTCGTCGGCTTCTCCGGCGACCGCCTGTTCCTGATGCCGACCACCGACGTCGCGGGCGTCCTGCCCGGTGCGCGCGTGTGGCCGCTCGAGCGCGCGCCCGTCACCGACCCGCTCGCGGGCGCCAAGCGGCTGCCGGTCGGCTGGAAGATGCTCGGGCGCGTCGTCGACGCGTCGGGCCGCCCGCTCGACGGCCTCGGCCCGCTCGGCTCGAACGCCGACGCACCGCTGTCGGCGCCGTCGATCAACCCGCTCGATCGCGAGCCGATCCACCACGTCCTCGACGTCGGCGTGCGCGCGATCAACGCGCTGCTCACCGTCGGACGCGGGCAGCGGATGGGCCTGTTCGCGGGCTCCGGCGTCGGCAAGTCGGTGCTGCTCGGCACGATGGCGCGCTACACGAGCGCGGAAGTGATCGTGATCGGGCTGATCGGCGAACGCGGCCGCGAAGTGAAGGAATTCATCGAGCAGATCCTCGGCGAGGACGGACTCGCGCGCTCGGTCGTCGTCGCGGCGCCGGCCGACGTGTCGCCGCTGCTGCGGATGCAGGGCGCGGCGTACGCCACGTCGCTCGCCGAATATTTCCGCGACCAGGGCAAGCACGTGCTGCTGCTGATGGATTCGCTCACGCGCTATGCGATGGCGCAGCGCGAGATCGCGCTCGCGATCGGCGAGCCGCCCGCGACCAAGGGCTATCCGCCGTCGGTGTTCGCGAAGCTGCCCGCGCTCGTCGAACGCACCGGCAACGGCCCCGAAGGCGGCGGCTCGATCACCGCGTTCTACACGGTGCTGACCGAAGGCGACGACCAGCAGGACCCGATCGCCGATTCGGCGCGCGCCATTCTCGACGGCCACGTCGTGCTGTCGCGCGCGCTCGCCGAGGCCGGCCACTATCCGGCGATCGACATCGAGGCGTCGATCAGCCGCGCGATGACCGCGCTGATCGACGAAAAGCATCTCGACCGCGTGCGGCAGTTCAAGCAGATGCTGTCGCGCTACCAGCGCAATCGCGACCTGATCGCCGTTGGCGCATACGCGCCCGGCCGCGACGCGCAGCTCGACCGCGCGATCGCGCTCTATCCGCGCATCGAATCGTTCCTGCAACAGGGCTTTCGCGAATGCGCGCCGTTCGCGCCGAGCCTCACCGCGCTCGATGCGCTGTTCGACGTATACGGAGGCTGACCCGGATGGCACACGGCTTTCCCCTTCAATTGCTGCTCGACCGCGCGCAGGAAGACCTCGACACGGCCGCGAAGCAGCTCGGCACCGCGCAGCGCGAGCGCGCGTCGGCCGCCGAACAGCTCGACGCCCTGCTGCGCTATCGCGACGAATACCACGCGAACTTCGCGCAATCCGCACAGCACGGCATGCCGGCCGGCAACTGGCGCAATTTCCAGGCATTCATCGATACGCTCGACACGGCGATCGCGCAGCAGCGCAACGTGCTGACCGCCGCCGACGCGCGCATCGACGAAGCGCGCCCGAACTGGCAACAGAAGAAGCGCACCGTCGGCTCATACGAAATCCTGCAGGCACGCGGTGTCGCGCAGGAAGCGCAGCGTGACGCGAAGCGCGAACAGCGCGACGCCGACGAGCACGCCGCGAAGATGCTGCGCATGCGGGCCGATGCGGCCCGATCGGCTTAACCGTCCACCCGCTTTCGAACGAGAGAATCGCCATGCCCCCCCTTCCTCTGCTCGGCGCGCTGATCGACACCGCGGGTGCTGCACTCGGCGCCATCCGCGGCGCGGGTTCGTCCGCCGGCAACGATGCCGCAACTGCGCCGGCGGCCGCGCCGTTCGCGCAGACGCTGAAGCACAGCGTCGTCGCGCGACACGACACGGCGAACGGCAGCAAGCCGGGTACCGCGACGAAACACGCGGCGTCGACACCGGCCGCCGGCGCGAAGCACGCCGGCGACGATGACGACAAGTCCGCCGACGAAGCGAGCACCGCCACCGGTGGCGACGCCGCCGCGCTTGCCGCGGCCGCCGCCGTGCAGGCGCAACTGCAGGCCCGTACCGACAACGGGACGCCGGCCAGTGCCGATGCAGCAACGGCTGCAGTGGCGTCCGCCCAGCCGGACGCCGAGGGGCACGCAAGCCAGGATGCGACGGCCGTGCCGGCATCCGGCCGCGACGCGCTGCAGGCTGCGCTGGCGAAGCTGACCGGCGGTGCGGGCGCGATCGGGGCGGGCACGGCATCGGCGACGCCCGGATCAACTGCCGCCGCACCGCTGGCGTCGAAAGCGGCGACGTTCGACCGCACGCTCGGCGACGCAAAAGGCGCGCTCGCCGCACAGCAGACCCCCTCGCAGGCCAACGCGCAGGCACTGCAGGCCGCGGCGACCGCCGCGCCGGCCGCGCATGCACTCGCTCAGGCCGGCGACACCGCGGCCCCAAGCGCCGACGCGATGGCTGCGGCCGCCGCAACGGCTGCCGCCGCGGCGCAGTCCAACGTGCCGGCATCGCCGGCCGCCGGTGCGATCGCCGCAGCCAACGCGCACGTGCTGGCGCCGCAGGTCGGCACCACCGACTGGACCGATGCGTTGAGCCAGAAAGTCGTGTTCCTGTCGAATGCGCACCAGCAGAGCGCCGAGCTGACGCTGAACCCGCCGGACCTCGGCCCGCTGCAGGTCGTGCTGCGGGTCGCCGACAATCACGCGCACGCGCTGTTCGTGTCGCAACACCCGCAGGTGCGCGACGCGGTGGAAGCCGCGCTGCCGAAGCTGCGCGAAGCGATGGAAGCGGGCGGGCTCGGCCTCGGCAGTGCGAGCGTCAGTGACGGCGGTTTCGCATCGCAACAGCAGAACGCGCAGCAGAGCTTCTCCGGCGGCCAGTCGTCGCAGCGCGCACGCGCCGGATCGTCAGGCGCCGATGCACCGGTCGACGCTGTGCAATCCGCAGCGGCCGCCGCGACCGTGACCCGCGTGGGCCTCGTTGATACGTTTGCCTGAACATCGCTCGCGCCGCGTGCCGGTGTGCGCCGCTCAACGGCCGTGCGCCGCCGCGGCCGCCTCGCCGCGCGGCACGCCGCCCTTGCGCGCCGCGACGATGAAGTCCGCCGCGCGCTCGCCGATCATCACCGACGGCGCATTCGTGTTCCCGCCGATCAGCGTCGGCATCACCGACGCATCCACCACGCGCAACCCTTCGACGCCGCGCACGCGCAATTGGGGATCCACCACCGCGCGCGCGTCCGAACCCATCCGGCAGGTGCCGACCGGGTGATAGATCGTGTCGGCATGCGCGACGATCGTCGCGCGCAGCTCGGCTTCGCTCTGGTCCGCGCGCGTGTACAGCTCGCGCCCGCCCTGCGACGCGAGCGGCGCCTGCGACAGGATCCGGCGCATCGCCTGCGTGCCGCGCACGAGCAGGTCCAGGTCGCGTGAATCGCTGAAAAAGCGCGGATCGATCAACGGCGCATCGCGCGCATCGCCGCTTGCGAGCCCGACCGTGCCACGGCTGTACGGACGCAGCGCGCACACGTGCAGCGAATAACCGAAACCCCAGTGCATCTTGCGATTGTGGTCGTCAACCAGCGCCGTGCAGAAATGCAGCTGCAGATCCGGACGGTCGATCGACGGATCGCTCTTGATGAAGCCGCCCGCTTCCGCGACGTTGCTCGTCATCATCCCCGTGCGGCTGGAGAAGTAGCGCGCGAGCGCCGGCGTCATCTTCGCGATCCCGCGCAGGCAGATGCCGACGAGCTGCGACGAATTCACGCGCGTGTTGATGATGAAGTCGATATGGTCGATCAGGTTCGTGCCGACGTCCGGCGCATCCTGCACCACCGCGATCCCGTGCCGGCGCAGCTGTTCGGCCGGCCCGATCCCCGAGCACATCAGCAGTTGCGGCGAATTGAACGCGCCGGCCGACAGGATCACTTCCGCGCGCGCGCCGAGCGTCTCGACGCTGCCGTTGCGCGACACCACGACGCCCACCGCGCGCTTGCCGTCGAAGCCCACGCGCAGCACGGTCGCATCGGTGATCACGTTCAGGTTCGGCCGGTTGCGGTCGTAGATGTAGGCCCGCGCGACGCTGCAGCGCGAACCGTCGCGATGCGTGACCTGATAGAAGCCGACGCCTTCCTGCGTCGCGCCGTTGAAGTCGTTGTTCAGCGGATAGCCGGCCGCATGCGCGGCCTGGATGAATCGTTCGGAGAACGGATTACGAAAGCGCAGATCGGAGACGCTCAACGGGCCATCCGCGCCGTGCCACGCATCTGCGCCACGCTGGTTGCCTTCCGCGCGGCGGAAATACGGCAACACGTCCTGCCAGCCCCAGCCCGTCGCGCCGAGTTGTGCCCACTCGTCGTAATCGCCCGGGTGGCCGCGCGTGTAGATCATCGCGTTGATCGCGCTCGAACCGCCCATTCCGCGCCCGCGCGGCTGGTAGCCTCGCCGGCCGCCGAGCCCCGGCTGCGGCACCGTCTCGTAGCCGTAGTTCGTGCCGAGCTTGAACGGCACGAGCGCCGCGATGCCCACCGGCATGTTGACGAGCAGGTTGCGCTCCGTGTGCGAGCCGGCCTCGATCAGCGCGATCGTCGCGTCGGGGCATGCATCGGCGAGGCGGCTGGCGAGGCTCGACCCGCCCGACCCTCCGCCGACGATGATGTAGTCGTATTGCATGTCACGTCTCCTTCGTGTCATGAACGGCACCCGGCGCGGCCCGGCTCCGCTTGTAATGTTCGGGCATTGTAGGAATGGCCGTCGCGCGCGCGGCACGCGGATTCAAGAGCGATTCCTCTAAACGCCCGCGTGAACTAAATTTAAGATGTACCGATTCATTCGACGCGATGCACCGGCCGCCAGAAGCCGCGCCGTCGCGAAACTGGGGAGACGACGATGCAGCGCCAGGTTCTGCAGGCCGTGTGCCGACCGGGTCATCCGGACGCACTGCGCGCGGTCCGCATTTCATTTCAAACGGTGAGCCGTGCGGTGATGTCCGGCATCGCGCGCGCAGCCGATCGAAATCGAACGGCGCACGGCGTCGCCGACCGTTTGGACGGCTTGTCGCACGCGCGGCACGATGTGCCGGATTCCGCACGACTGCGCGCATCGCGCCGCCCCGCTCTGCCGCATCGGCACGCGTGCACATCGTGGCATCGCACGCGCGCCGGGCAACGCATCGCGTCCCGCGCGAGTGCCGTGCGACCCCGTTTCCGGATGCGGACACCGTCGCGCGGATGCGACGCATGCCGCACGCAGCAACCGGTTTCAGACCGCGTATCGCATCCGGCCCCGCGCCGCGCGACGCGCGCCATCCCGATCCGCCCCGCCACGCTCGCCGAGCGTGCACGTGCGGCCTGACTGCTGGCCGACGCGCCACGCCCCACTGGAGGAGACGACATGAAGAACGACCTGCCCGAACTGGCCCCGGAAGCGCTACCGTCGATCGACGCGCTGACGTCGCTGCTGCGCGATCAGCGCGCGGCCTACCTGCGCGCGCCGTATCCGGAATGGGACACCCGCGCGCAGCACCTACGCGCGCTGCGCACGATGCTGATCGAGCATGCGGATGCGCTCGCCGACGCGATCAGCGCCGACTTCGGTCATCGCGCGAAGCAGGAAGTGCTGCTGTCGGAAATCTGGATGGCGAAGGAAGAGATCGACGACGCGCTCAAGCACGGCAAGCGCTGGATGAAGCCGATCCGCAAGCCGATGAACAAGTGGCTGCGTCCGGCGCGCGCGAAGGTGCTGCCGCAGCCGCTCGGCGTGGTCGGCATCGTCGTGCCGTGGAACTATCCGGTGCTGCTGGCAGCCGGCCCGCTGATCTGCGCGCTGGCCGCCGGCAACCGCGCGATCATCAAGATGTCCGAACTGACGCCGCGCACGTCCGCGCTGTTCGAGCAGTTGATCGCGAAGACCTTCTCGCGCGACCACGTCGCGGTCGTGAACGGCGATGCGGAGATCGGCGCCACGTTCAGCGCGCTGCCGTTCGATCACCTGCTGTTCACCGGCTCGACGCACGTCGGCCGTCACGTGATGCGCGCCGCGGCCGACAACCTGACGCCTGTCACGCTCGAACTCGGCGGCAAGTCGCCGGCCATCGTCGGCCCGAACGCGCGCTTCGACGCGGCCGTCGACGCGATCATCGGCGGCAAGACGCTGAACGCGGGCCAGACCTGCATCGCGCCCGACTACGTGCTGCTGCCGCGCGGCATGGAAGCCGCGTTCATCGAGCGCGCGCGGGCGCGCTTCGCGAAGCTGTATCCGGACCTGTCGGCCAACGGCGATTACACGACGATCGTGTCGCCGCGCCACTACGCGCGGCTGCAGCAGCTCGCGACCGACGCGCAGGCGGCCGGCGCGCAACTGCATCCGCTGACCGACGCGCAGTCCGATCCCGCGTCGCGCCGCTTCGTGCCGTGCGCGGTCACGCACGTGCCGGCCGCATCGCAACTGATGCAGGAAGAAATCTTCGGGCCGCTGTTGCCGCTCGTGCCGTACGAGCGCCTCGACGAGGCGATCGCATACGTGAATGCGCGCCCGCGGCCACTGGCGCTGTATCTGTTCGACGAAGACCGCGGCACGATCGACCGTGTGATGCGCGAAACGATCTCGGGCGGCGTGACGGTCAATGAAACGCTGATGCACATCGCGTGCGGCAGCCTGCCGTTCGGCGGTGTCGGCGCAAGCGGAATGGGTGCGTATCACGGCTACGACGGCTTCGTGACGTTCTCGAAGATGAAGCCGGTGCTCACGCAGCCGCGCATGAACATGCGCGGGCTGATCGCGCCGCCTTACGGCAAGCGCTTCGCCGCGGTGATCAAGATGATGCTGAAGTTCTGAGCGGCGCGGGCCGCGCCACACACGGCGGCCCGTCGGCAAATGCCGCGCGGCGACGCTGCCGCGCGCGCCGTCACACGGGCCAGAGCGGCCCTTCCTGCATCGCGCCGATCTGCTCGCGCAGTTCGAGTACGCGTGCTTCCCAGTAGCGATGCGTGTTGAACCACGGGAATGCGGCCGGAAAGGCCGGATCGTCCCAGCGGCGCGCAAGCCACGCCGCGTAGTGAATCAGCCGCAGCGTGCGCAACGCCTCGACCAGATGCAGCTCGCGCGGCTCGAATTCGCAGAAATCCTCGTACCCGGCAAGCAGGTCGGCGAGCGCGCGCGACGCGCCTTCGCGATCGCCCGGCAGCAGCAGCCACAGATCCTGCACGGCGGGCGCCATCCGGCTGTCGTCGAAGTCGACGAAATGCGGGCCGGCGTCGGTCCACAACACGTTGCTCGGATGGCAGTCGCCGTGCGTGCGCAGCAGGCGGATTTCACCCGCACGCTCGAACGCCGCTTCGACGCCTTCGAGCGCGAGCGTGACGGCCGTCTCGTACGCGGGTCGTACGTCATCCGGAATGAAATCGTGCGCGAGCAGGTAGTCGCGCGGCTCGTAGCCGAACGTGCGGATGTCGAGCACGGGGCGCGCGACATAGGGCTGCGTCGCGCCAACCGCATGAATGCGGCCGATGAAGCGGCCGAGCCATTCGAGCGTATCGCTGCGGTCGAGATCGGGCGCGCGGCCGCCGCGCCGTTCGAAGATCGAGAAGCGGAAGCCGTCGAACGCGTGCAGCGTGCGGCCGTCGAACGTGCGCGCCGGCACCGCCGGAATCTCGCGCGCGGCGAGCTCGGCGACGAACGCGTGCTCTTCCAGGATCGCTTCGTCCGACCAGCGCTCGGGCCGGTAGAACTTCGCGACGACCGGCGGGCCGTCTTCGATGCCGACCTGGTAGACGCGGTTTTCGTAGCTGTTGAGGGCAAGCAGGCGCCCGTCGGTACGCAGCCCGGCCGGCATCAGCACGCTGTCGAGCGCATCGAGCACGCACTCGGGCGTGAGGCCGGCGAACGGCGGACCGGCGGGAGCAGCGGGGGCGGAAGTGACGTCTTTCATGCCCCGCATTGTGCCGTCAGCCGCGCCGAAAGACGAGCTTCCGGTGCGGCATGCACGCTCAATGAACCGCGGCGCCGGCCGGCAGCACGGATTCGCCGGTGTCGATCAGGTCCTCGAGAAAGAACGGCTCGGTGTTGAGTTCTTTCGACTCGCCCGGCACGCCCGCGTACCAGGTCACCATGGCCATGTCGCCCAGAAGGCGCTGAACGATGCCGCGCGCGCCCTTCGGCACTGCGATATGGGTAGTACAGACAATCGACCCGACATGCATGATGGTTCCCCACTCTTGAAACTTGAAACCCGGCCCGCTGGCGAGCCGGCAAATGCACGATCCGCGCCGCCCTCGCCGGGGTGTGTTGCGCGTATCCCATTGTTCACGGTTTATCGAAGCGCGAAAAGAAGAAGAAGCGGGTGAAGTGCCGCGAATTCGTCGAATGTCTCCAATCAACCACTGCGTCGCGCGTGCGCTTGCACGGGCGGATACCCCCATCATACCCTGTCGAATGTGACTGTCTGCCGAATCGGGCCAGCCGCCGCGCGGCGCGCACGCGAATTGCGCAACGGGCGTATCGTCTGCCCTTTGCCCGGCCGTCAGGAGATTTCGCGTGACCGCATCCAACGGAACCGCGCCCGCGGCCTCGCGCCGCGATGCATCCCCGCCCTATCTCGAACGTGGCTCGCGCAACTACTAGCGCGCGAGCGTCGCGCTGCTGTTCGCCGGCTACGCGACCTTCTCGCTGCTCTACTACGTCCAGCCGCTGCTGCCGGAATTCTCGGGCGCGTTCGGCGTGAGCCCCGCGCAAAGCAGCTTCGCGCTGTCGTTCGCGACAGGCGCGCTCGCCGTGGCCGTGTTCGTCGCGGGCTTCGTGTCAGAAGGGTTGAGCCGCCACCGGCTGATGACCGCGTCGCTGCTGCTGTCGTCGCTCCTCACGCTCGTCGCCGCGTTCGCGCCGCACTGGCACCAGATGCTGGTGCTGCGCGCGCTCACCGGGCTCGCGCTCGGCGGCGTGCCCGCCGTCGGCATGGCGTATCTCGCCGAGGAAGTGCACCCCGACGGGCTCGGGCTCGCGATGGGACTCTACGTCGGCGGCAACGCGATCGGCGGGATGGCCGGACGCGTGATCGCGGGCATGCTCGCCGACCTGTTCACGTGGCGCATCGCGATCGGTGCGATCGGCGTGCTCGGCCTCGCCGCGACGCTTGCATTTCGCGCGTTGCTGCCGCCGTCGCGCCATTTCACGCCGCGTCGCGGGCTCGGCTTCGCGCAGCATCGCGCGGCGCTCGTCCGGCATCTCGCCGGCCGCCGCGAATTGCCCGTGCTGTTTGCAACGGCCTTCATCCTGATGGGCGGCTTCGTCACGCTGTACAACTACGTCGGCTATCGGCTCCTCGCGCCGCCGTATTCGATGAACCAGGCGACGATCGGCGCGATCTTCGTCGTCTACCTGGTCGGCGTCGTCGCATCGCCGTGGTCCGGGCGGATGGCCGATTCGATCGGCCGCGGTCGCGTGCTGATCGCAAGCGTCATCATCATGCTGGCCGGCGTCGCGCTGACGCTGCTGCAGCCCGTCGCCGCGATCGCGTTCGGCATCGCGTGCGTGACGTTCGGCTTCTTCGCCGGGCATTCGACCGCGAGCGGCTGGGTCGGACGCCTCGCGACGCAGGGCAAGGGGCAGGCCGCCGCGCTGTACCTGCTGTCCTACTATCTCGGTTCGAGCATCGTCGGCTCGCTCGGCGGACGCTTCTGGAGCGCGTACGGCTGGCCCGGCGTCGCGACGCTCGTCGCCACGCTGCTCGCGGTCGGGCTGGCGGCAGCCACGTGGCTGCGCAGGCGCGAACGCAGCGGCGCTGCGTGACGTCGTTCCCGACGCATCGCCGGTAGTTGCGCTGGATGACGACCTTGCGGTACCTTTGAAGCTCATTCGCGTTCAAGCGCATTTCGACACACGATGCATCCGTTCACATCCGCTCTCGCACAATCCCGGCCGCAGTTCGATACGCGGCCGCAGGCGTGCGCGCATGCGTCGGCTCCCCCTCCTCCTGTCGCACCGCCGCTCGTCGGCGCCGCGCCGCCCCCGCCGGCGGCACGCTTCGGCTGACCAGCCGGCTTCCCTTTCCGTTTTCCATTCGCCCGTTTGCTGCCGTTCGTGCGTGTTGACGCACGGTGCGTTGCTGCGCGCGCGACATGGAGCGTTTCGATCCGTTCGACAGGTGGATTCACATGGTTTCGTTCAAACGCGCGCTCGCCGCGCATGGCGCGACGTCGCTCTTCGTGCTGCTGTGGAGCAGCGGCGCGATCTTCGCTGAACTCGGGCTGCGTCACGCCTCCGCGTTCGTCTTTCTCACCGCGCGCTTCGCGCTCGCGTCACTCGTGCTGCTCGGGCTGGCGTTCATGCGCGGGCGCTGGCTGCCGCCGCGCGGCGAACGGTGCATGGCCGTGCTGACCGGCTTGCTGATGATGGGCGGCTATTCGATCTTCTACCTGCTCGCGCTCGAGCGCGGCATCGCGCCGGGCGTGCTCGCGACGATCCTCGGCGTGCAGCCGATCCTCACGCTCGCGATCGTCGAGCGGCGCTGGCAACCGATGCGCGTCGCGGGGCTCGGACTCTCGCTGGCGGGCCTCGCGCTCGTCGTGTGCCGCGGCGTCGGCGGCGCCGGGTTGCCGATCCTGGGGGTCGCCTGCGCGCTCACCGCCCTCATCGCACTGACCGTCGGCTCGCTGCTGCAAAAGCGCGTGCGCACGGCACCCGCCGACGTGCTGCCGCTGCAGAACGCAATCGGCCTCGCACTATGCGTGGCGATCCTGCCGTTCCGGCCGATCTCGCTCGATGCGAGTTGGGCGTTCGTCGTGCCGCTGCTCTGGCTCGGCATCGTGATCTCGGTGATCGCGCAGTTGCTGTTCTACCGGTTGATGCAGCGCGGCGATCTCGTCAACGTGACGGGCCTGTTCTATCTCGTGCCCATCGTCACCACGCTGATGGACGCGGTCTGGCTCGGCAACCGGCCTGAACCGCTCGCGCTCGCCGGCATGGGTGCGATCGTCGCGGGGCTCGCGCTCGTGTTCCGCACGCCGGCCGTGCGCGCCCGACCCGATCGCGCGTAAGCGCGCACGCGCCGCCGCGCCCGTGGGTGCGGCGGCGCGCGTCGAAGATGGTCGACATTGCGTACAAAATGAAACGAACATGAAAGATATGCGCAAGGCATTCGTCCGATTCGCGGAAAAGATGCGGAATCCCTAGGGTTTTCCGCTGACTTTTAACGGTCTGGATAGCGAAAAACGGCGCGGGGTTGCCTATACTCGAATGGCCCGCCTTGCTCGCAATCGAGGCGGCTCGACATGAGAAATACCCGGCAGGGAGCTGGAAGCGGCGCCACAGCGCCCACTCCGGCCGACGCCCCACCGGGGTGGGGCCGAAGTAAGCGCTGAAGCGCCAACTCCGGCCGACACTGGAGACACGCATGACGACCTACTTCACGATCGGCGACTTCATCCTGTTGATTCCGATGGCGCTGGCTGGCGCGCTGTTTCTCGGCGCGGTGCCCTGCGCGACCGAATTCCGCCACAACCTGCTACGCGTGCTCGGCGTCATTCTCGGCGTCGGCGTCGCGGTGTTGCTCGTCGAAGGCCTGCCTGCGCTGATCTAGCGGCGCATGTCGCAGGGCAGGTCACGCCACTGCACCGCAGTGACGTGATGGGGTACGTGCATGCGCGTCGATACGGCGCGCGATGATTCGCATCCCGTATCGACTGCATCGATCACCGGTCAGATCGCCTGATCGGTGGACGGCTTTTCCCACAGATTGATGCCACCTTCGGTCGCGTAGCGATCGATTTCCGCGAGTTCGTCCGCCGTGAACTCGAGGTTCTTCAACGCGCCGACGTTTTCACGCACCTGCTCCGCCCGGCTCGCGCCGATCAGCGCGGAGC
The DNA here is from genome assembly GCF_002563755.1 of Burkholderia sp. JKS000303. Lineage (NCBI taxonomy): Bacteria > Pseudomonadati > Pseudomonadota > Betaproteobacteria > Burkholderiales > Burkholderiaceae > Burkholderia > Burkholderia sp. JKS000303. The sequence goes on along the minus strand of NZ_PDBZ01000001.1, from coordinate 1,702,542 downwards.
TCACGCGGCCATTGCGCAGCACCCACGCGAGCGCCATCTGCGCGAGGCTCTGGCCGCGCCGCTCCGCGATGCCGTTGAGCTTGCGCACATGCTCGAGGTTGTCCGCGCTCAGGTGATCCTGCTTCAGCGAGCCGCCGCCCGGCTTGTTCACGCGGGCATCGGCCGGCACGCCGTTCAGGTATTTCGACGTGAGCAGCCCCTGCGCGAGCGGCGTGAACGCGATGCTGCCCGTGCCGACGTCGTCGAGCGTATCGAGCAGATCCTCTTCGATCCAGCGGTTCAGCATGTTGTACGACGGCTGGTGGATCAGCAGCGGCACCTTGTATTGCGCGAGCAGCGCGGCCATCTCGCGTGTCTTCGCGGCCGAATACGACGAGATGCCGATGTACAGCGCCTTGCCCTGCTGCACGGCAGACGCGAGCGCGCCGGCCGTTTCCTCGAGCGGCGTGTGCGCGTCGAAGCGATGCGAATAGAAGATGTCGACATAGTCGAGGCCCATGCGCTGCAGGCTCTGGTCGAGGCTCGCGAGCACGTACTTGCGCGACCCGCCGCCGCTGCCGTACGGGCCCGGCCACATGTCCCAGCCAGCCTTGGTCGAGATCAGCAGCTCGTCCCGGTACGGCCGGAAATCCTCCTTCAGCAGCCGGCCGAAGTTGGTTTCGGCGCTGCCGTACGGCGGCCCGTAGTTGTTCGCGAGGTCGAAGTGGTTGATGCCGAGGTCGAACGCGGTGCGCAGGATGTCGCGCTGCGTCGCGATCGGCGTCGAGTCGCCGAAGTTGTGCCACAAGCCCAGCGACAGGGCGGGCAGTTTGAGCCCGGATTTGCCGCAGGTGCGGTACTGCATGTCGGCATAACGCTCGGAAGCTGCTTCGTAGGCCATGAGTCGGTTCCGTCAGGACGTCGGGGGAAGGGACGCGCGCCGCACGCGAACATCGCGCGCCGGTGGCGAAGAGAACGTACGACGGCTATGGTAACGAACGCGGCGCGAGCGCGCACCGCGATGGACGCGGCCGCGCACGTCGCCTACACTGCGGCGTCTCGAATCACCGTTACAGCGAGGTTGGTATGTCCCGGGTCATCTCGGTTGCGCTGCTCGTCGGCGGCGTCTTGCTGCTGTATTTCGGCGGCCAGTCGTTTCATTCGATCAACGACAACGTGTCGCGCTTCTTCACCGGCTCGCCCGCCACGAAGACGATCCTGCTGATCGCCGGCGGCGCCGTCGCGATGCTGATCGGCCTGATCGGCCTCGCGATGCCGGCCAGCAAGCGCTGAGCGCAGCACCGCACCACTGCCGCGCAGTGGCCTGCGTCACGCAACGGCCCGCATCACGCGACCGGGCCGCGCAAAATGCAACGGGCGGCCTGGGCCGCCCGTTTCTTCATCCGCCGAGCCGCCGCGGCGCCCTGTCGGGCAACCACCGACCACACCGGCCGAAACCGCGACTAGAACTGCACTTCCGGCTTCGATGCCGAACGCGTGCCCGGCAGCGGCCGGTTGCTCACGCCGTGGTACGTGTACACGAGCGAGAACTTCACCTGGTCCGAACGGTTCTGCCCCGCCGAATGCAGCGTGTTGCAGTGGAAGAACACGACGTCGCCCGTCTGGAGCGGCGGGCAGGTTGCCGCGTCGATCATCTTCCGGTTTTCCGGCAGGTCGCTGCGGAAGAACTTCGCATCGTCGAACGCTTCCGGCCCGAATTCGGCCGTATGCGAGCCCGGCACCAGCCACAGCGCGCCGTTTTCGTTCGTTTCCGGCCCGAGCGCGAGCCACACCGACACCATGTCCGCGCGTTCGAACGACCAGTAACGGAAATCGCGATGCCAGCCGGTGAGGCTGCCGTACGCCGGGTGCTTCGTCATCATGCAGTTGTGATGCGCGCACGACAGAACCGGCTGCTCGCCGAAGTATTCGCGCATCCATGCGCCGATTTCGGGCGCGATCGCGCGCTCGGCGAATGCCGGATCGCGCGTGTACGCATTGAGCAAGCGCCGCACCGTGTGCCCGCCCGGCGCATGCTTCGACTCGGGCGCGCCCGGATAGCGCAGGTCCGCCTCGAATTCGATCGGCTCCGCCGCTTCCTGCAACTGCTGCTCCGCGATGCGCTTGAGCGCCGCGCACTGTGCTTCACCGACGAGGCCGCGCGCGACGACGAAGCCGCGTTCGCGCAATTCCGCGACTTGCGCGCGGATCGATTCCGACTGCAATGGTGACGACATGGGATGCCAGACGTTTATTGTGTGAATGTGACGATTGTAAATCGGCGCCGGATGCCGCGAATAGCACCATTATCGTGCGCAGGGGCATGCCAATCGGCGATTTGATCTGGCTCAAGGGAACTGTGTGGCGCGGTGCGAGCCTCAGCGACAGGCGGTATGCGGCACGCGCTTGCGGCACAAGGGTTTATCGCGACTTTTGCCGGTCATGAAACCCCTGTAGCCTGTCGCGGCCTGTCAATTCTGGCGGGCGCGGCGCGCAGCGACTTTCGGTAAGATGCGTTGCGCCATCCGAGGCCGTTCATACCAGTGCGCTCTTAAGGGCGCCATCCATACAAGCGAAGCATCGTTCACATGCCATTCCGTCTGACTTCCCGTCTCAGCCGCGCTGCGAAGCGCGTCGTGCCGTCCGCTCCCGCCCGTTCGCTGCGCCACCACGGCGCACGCACGCAGGCGCTCGCCGAGCGCACGCACGCGCACAGCCGGCTGGACGGCATCCGCGCGTGGTTCCACGCGTTTTTCTCGATGATGAGCACGCAGGCGTTCGCCCGCCGTGCGGGCCTGCGCTCGCTGCTGCAGAAGCCGTCGTCGCTGCGCGCGCTCGCGCTGCGCCGCACGCTCGGCCCGCAGCGCCGCGTCAACCGCCCGCGCCGCCTCGCGGCGAGCACCGGGTGGTTCGGGTTCAGCGCACGCTGAAGCCGTGCCGCGGGCAGCGCCCGCGACGATCGCCGCGTTGCGGCGCGCGACACGCATAAAAAAACCCCGGCATGCCGGGGTTTTTTGTTTCGTGCGAACGACGCTTACGCGACGCGTGCCGTCGGCTCCACGCCGGCCGCTTCGGCCAGTGCGAGTGCCTTGTCGGTGGCTTCCCACGAGAATTCCGGCTCTTCGCGGCCGAAGTGACCGTAAGCTGCCGTCTTCTCGTAGATCGGGCGCAGCAGGTCGAGCATCTTGATGATGCCCTTCGGACGCAGGTCGAAGTGCTCGCGCACGAGCTTCGTGATCACGGCATCCGACACGCGGCCCGTGCCGAACGTGTTGACCATCACCGAGGTCGGCTCGGCGACGCCGATCGCGTACGACACCTGGATCAGCGCGCGCGACGCGAGGCCGGCAGCGACGATGTTCTTCGCGACGTAGCGGCCTGCATACGCTGCCGAACGGTCGACCTTCGACGGATCCTTGCCCGAGAACGCGCCGCCGCCGTGCGGTGCGGCACCGCCGTACGTGTCGACGATGATCTTGCGGCCGGTCAGGCCGCAATCGCCCTGCGGGCCGCCGATCACGAACCGGCCGGTCGGGTTCACGAGGAACTTGATGTCGCCCTTGATCAGGTCGGCCGGCAGCGTCGGCTTGATGATTTCCTCGATCACGGCTTCGCGCAGCGCCGGCAGTTCGATGTCCGGTGCGTGCTGCGTGGACAGCACGACGGTGTCGATCGAATCCGGGCGGCCGTCGACGTAGCGAACCGTCACCTGCGACTTCGCGTCCGGACGCAGCCACTGCAGGCGGCCGTCGCGACGCAGGCTGGCCTGGCGCTCGACGAGGCGGTGCGACAGGTAGATCGGCAGCGGCATCAGTTCCGGCGTTTCGTCGCATGCGTAACCGAACATCAGGCCCTGGTCGCCAGCACCTTGATCGAGGTTGTCGTCATGCGCGCGGTCGACGCCTTGCGCGATGTCCGGCGACTGCTTGTCGTACGCGACGAGCACGGCGCAACCCTTGTAGTCGATGCCGTAGTCGGTGTTGTCGTAGCCGATGCGCTTGATAGTGTCGCGCGCGATCTGGATGTAATCGATGTTCGCCGTCGTGGTGATTTCGCCGGCCAGCACGACGAGACCCGTGTTGCACAGCGTTTCCGCCGCAACGCGGGAATATTTGTCTTGCTCGAGGATGGCGTCGAGAATCGCGTCCGAGATTTGGTCCGCGACTTTGTCCGGATGGCCTTCGGAGACGGATTCGGACGTAAAGAGATAATCGTTTGCCACTTTTCAGGCTCCTGTGTGGATACGGTTGATTTCACGTAGCCAGCTTCGTTGGGCCTGAAGCGGCGACGCTTTAGCGGATTACCAGAACCGGGCAGCGCGCTTCGCGCCAGCCGGCTTCGCCCCGCAAGTTGTCAGTTAACTCGGCGAAGCCCGTATTATAGCGGCTTTCGTGAATTGTCACAGAGCGCCGCCCGTGCTGCATCGTCCGCTGTTCTACCCCCCTGTTCGCAACGTGCCGGCCGGCCGGCCCCATGGAGGTTCCGCATGCTAGGCCGCCTCGGCACGCACCTCGCCATCGGCTTGCTGAAGCTGTTCGCCCTGCTGCCCTACGGCTTGACCGCACGGTTCGGCGACGGCCTCGGCTGGCTGCTGTACCAGATTCCCAGCCGGCGCAAGCGCATCGTACATATCAATCTGAAACTCTGCTTCCCCGACTGGAGCGACGAACGGCGCGAGGAAGTGGCGGGCCTGCATTTCCGTCACGCGATCCGCAGCTACGTCGAGCGCAGCGTCCAGTGGTTCGGCTCGGAGCGCAAGCTCGCGAAGCTGATCCAGGTCGACAGCGCGGTCGACCTCACCGATCCTGATCTGCCCCCGACGCTGTTCCTCGGCCTGCATTTCGTCGGCATCGAAGCCGGCTCGATCTGGCTGAACCGGTCGCTGCACCGCCGTTGCGGGTCGCTGTACCAGCCGTTCTCGAACGAGATCCTCGAGGAAGAGGCGAAAAAGGCGCGCGGTCGCTTCGACGCCGAGATGGTCGGCCGTGCGGACAGCGCGCGCGTCGTGCTGCGCTGGCTGCGCGACCGCAAGCCGGTAATGCTCGGCGCCGACATGGATTACGGGCTGCGCAATTCGACGTTCGTACCCTTCTTCGGCGTGCCCGCCTGCACGCTGACGGCCGTCGGCCGGCTCGCGAAGACGGGCCGTGCGCAGGTCGTGCCGTTCATCGGCGAGGTGCTGCCGAATTACAAGGGCTACCGGCTGAAGGTGTTCAAGCCGTGGGATCACTACCCGACCGGCGACGACGATCTCGACGCGCGACGGATGAACGAATTCCTCGAGGAACAGATTCCGCTGATGCCCGAGCAGTATTACTGGGTCCACAAGCGCTTCAAGACCCGGCCGCCCGGCGAGCCGAGCCTGTATTGAGTCAACCTTGAGTCAATCGGGGCCGCGGGCGCGCCGTCAAACGCGCGCCTGCGCCTTCGTCACCTTCGGCACGCCTTTCGCGCGTGCCTGCCACAGATCGTAGGCCGACTGCTGCGCGAGCCACAGATCCGCCCGCCCGCCGTTTTCCTCGCCCAGCCATGCCTCGAGACGCAGCGCCATTTCGGGCGAGATGCCGGCATGGCCGTGCAGGATGCGCGACAGCGCCGCCCGCGTGACGCCGAGCTGCGCGGCGGCGTCGGTAACGGTCAGGCCGAGCGTCGGCAAAATGTCGTCACGCAGCGTTTCGCCCGGATGGGGCGGATTGAAGATGCGAGTCATGGCGTTGAATGACCTCAGTGATAGTCTTGATAGTCGACCAGGACGACATCGGGGCCCTCGAACCTGAACGTCAGGCGCCAGTTGACGCTCACGCTCACCGAGCAGTAACCCTCCAGCCCGCCGGCGAGGCGGTGAAGGCGCCAGCCCGGGACGTTCATGTCGAGCGGCTGACTCACCATGTCGAGACGGGCAAGCTGGCGCCGCAACCTCGGGGCATGATCCGGCCGAATGCCTGCCTTGCTCCCGTTCGTGAAAAACGCCTCCAGCCCCTTGTGCTGCCATGACTTGATCATGGGCCTCCCATACTCTCGGCGATAGCGATGGCATGGCCCACATGGCGTATAGCCAGACTATACGAATCGCCCGATTGAGTTGTCAATTTGACCGGTACGAAAACACGCACGCGGTTCGTCCTGTGCGTAGCCGAAGCCCGAGCGCGAGACGCCGGATTCACGCGCCCTGGCAGCGCTCGCCACACCGCACCACCCCAATCTGCCCACTCGCCGCCCGTGCAACCAGTCGGCCGATCGGCCGACCTCTTCCGGCTCCACCCGCCCGAACGACACCCGCCGCCCCGCCCGCGCAGGACGCCCCTGTCAGCTGCATGTATCATTTGCGGTTGAGATCAGCACGACGAACGAGGCCGCCCGGAATGGCGGCACATCGCCTTCGTCGCGCCGACCGCCTTGTTCGCCATGGAATCCCGGACCCTGTGAAACTCTCGTTCACCAAGATGCACGGCGCGGGCAACGACTTCGTCGTGCTCGACGGCTATTCGCGCGCGTTGCCGCCGCTCACCGAAGCGCAAGTGCGCGCGCTCGCCAGCCGACACTTCGGCATCGGCGCCGACCAGTTGCTGCTCGTCGAAAAACCGACCATCGACGGCGTGGACTTCAAGTACCGGATCTTCAATTGCGACGGCGGCGAGGTCGAACACTGCGGCAACGGCGCGCGCTGCTTCGTGAAGTTCGTCAGCGACCGCGGCCTGACCGACAAGCGCACCGTGCGCGTGCAGGTGATGAAGGGCCTGATTACGCTGACGATGCAGGACAACGGCGAAGTCGTCGTCGACATGGGTGCGCCCGTGTTCGCGCCGGCGCAGGTGCCGTTCGACGCGTCGGGGCTCGACGGCCGCACGGAAGGCGGCGACACGCTGTGGCCGCTCGACGTCGGCGGCCACACGCGCTGGATCTCGACGGTGACGATGGGCAACCCGCACGCGGTGCAGGTCGTCGACGACACCGAAGCGTATCCGGTGCGCGAAGAAGGCCCGCTGATCGAGCGCCATGCCCGCTTTCCGGAGCGCGTGAACGCCGGCTTCATGCAGATCGTGTCGCGCAACGAGGTGAAGCTGCGCGTCTACGAACGCGGCGCGGGCGAAACGCTCGCGTGCGGCACCGGCGCGTGCGCGGCGGTGGCAGCCGGCATCCGGCGCGGCCTGCTCGATTCGCCGGTGACCGTGCACACGCACGGCGGCACGCTGACGATCGGCTGGGACGGCGCGCGCGACGAAGCCGCCGCGCTGATGATGGCCGGGCCCGCCGCGACCGTATTCGAAGGCGAGATCGACCTGACCGTCTGACCCTTCAACGTCCTGATAACTGAACGCTCCAGTCACATGAACGATCGCGAAGTCGCCGACTACCTGCTCGCCAATCCCGAATTCTTCGCGCAACACGCGGAACTGCTCGCGACGATCCGTCTTGCGAACCCGCACGGCAAGGCCGCGATCTCGCTGCAGGAGCGGCAGATGGAAATGCTGCGCGACAAGAACAAGCACCTCGAGCGCCGGCTCGCGGAGCTGGTGCGCTACGGGCACGAGAACGACAGCCTGTCCGCGAAGTTCAGTCGCTGGACCGCCCGCGTGATCGCCGAGCGCGACCCGTACGCGCTGCCGCGCACGATCGCCGACGGCATCGCCGACGTATTCGACGTGCCGCAAACGGCGCTGCGCGTGTGGGACGTCGCCGACACTTACGCGCAGGCCGATTTCGCGCGCCAGGTAGGCGAGGAAGTGCGGCTGTTCACGAACGGCCTGTCGACGCCGTACTGCGGCGCGAACACCGGATTCGAAGCGGCCCAGTGGCTCGCGCCCGCGGTGGTTCCGGCCGCGAATGCCGCGGAAGGCGGCGAAGCCGCGCCGGCCGGCGACGGCGCCGCCACGTCGGTCGCGCTGCTCGCGTTGCGCGCGCCGCTCGCCGGTGCCGACGCGCCCGCCTTCGGCCTGCTCGTGCTCGGCTCGCCCGATCCGCGCCGCTTCCACGACGGGATGGCCACCGATTTCCTCGCGCAGATCGCGACGCTCGCGAGCGCCGCGCTCACGCGCCTGCTGCCGCACTGACGCCGCACCCGCGATGACCGACGATCCGATCGCCGCCTACCTGTCGAACCTGAAGCACGTCAGGCAGCTGTCGGAACATACGCTGCGCGCGTATACGCACGAACTCGACGAACTGAAGAAGCTCGCATCCGGCCGTCCGCTCGAAGCGCTGACGGCCGCCGACATGCGCGGCGCGGTCGCACGCGCGCACTCTGGCGGACTGTCCGCGCGATCGATCTCGCATCGGCTGTCCGCATGGCGCGCGTTCTACCGCTGGCTCGCGCAGCGCATCGAGATGCCGGCGAACCCGGTCGCCGCGGTGCGCGCGCCGAAGCGCCCGAAAACCTTGCCGAAGGCGCTGTCGGTCGACGACGCGTCGGCATTGATGGACGCGCCGCTCGCCAACACCACCGAAGGCATCCGCGATCACGCGATCCTCGAACTGTTCTATTCGTCCGGGCTGCGCCTCGCCGAACTCGTCGGGCTCGACGTGATGTACACGCAGGCCGACGGCTACCGGTCGACCGGCTGGCTCGATCTCGCCGAAGCCGAAGTCACCGTGCGCGGCAAGGGCAACAAGGAACGCAAGGTGCCGGTCGGCCGCAAGGCGATCGACGCGCTGAACGCGTGGCTCGCGGTGCGCGGCGAATTCGTGAAGCACGACCCGCATCCGCTGTTCGTGTCCGTGCGCGGCAACCGGATGGCGCCGGGCGTCGTGCGCGAGCGCGTGAAGCGCGCGGCGCTCGCCGCGGGCATCCCCGCCAACGTCCATCCGCACGTGCTGCGCCACTCGTTCGCGACGCACGTGCTGCAATCGAGCGGCGACCTGCGCGCGGTGCAGGAACTGCTCGGCCACGCGAGCGTCTCCGCGACGCAGGTCTATACGTCGCTCGACTTCCAGCATCTCGCGAAGATTTACGACAGCGCGCATCCGCGCGCGAAGAAGCGCGACTGACGCGTCCCGTGTTACCCGCCGCGCGCGGCGACCGGCTTCGGCCGGCTTCGCCCGCGGCCCATTTCGATCCGATCATGCAAACCGTCACACTCAAACCGTCCAAGGAAAAATCGCTGCTGCGCCGGCATCCATGGATCTACGCCAATGCGATCGATCGCGTCGACGGCAAGCCCGCGCCCGGCGCGACCGTGATCGTGCGCGCGCACGACGGCCGCTTCCTCGCGCGCGGCGCGTACAGCCCGCAGTCGCAGATCCGCGTGCGCGTCTGGAGCTTCGACGAGAACGAGCCGATCGACCACGCGTTCTTCAAGCGCCGCGTGCAGCGCGCGGTCGCGCATCGCACGACGATGGTGTCGGGCACGGGCGCCGTGCGGCTCGTGTTCGGCGAGGCCGACGGGCTGCCGGGGCTGATCGTCGACTACTACATCGCGGACTCGGCCGAGCCGGGCGCCACGCCGCGCGGCCAGCTCGTGTGCCAGTTCATGGCCGCCGGCGTGGAAGCCTGGAAGGACGCGATCGTCGCGGCACTGAGCAGCGCGACCGGCTGCCCGAACGTGTACGAACGCTCGGACGTCTCGATCCGCGACAAGGAAGGGCTCGAACAGACGACCGGCGTGCTCGCCGGCGACGCGCCGCCCGCGACGCTGATCTCGAACGAAAACGGCGTGCGGTATCACGTCGACGTGCCGAACGGCCACAAGACGGGCTTCTATGTCGACCAGCGCGACAACCGCGCGCTCGTCGCGCAGTACGCGGCCGGCCGCGACGTGCTGAACTGCTTCTGCTACACGGGCGGCTTCTCGCTCGCGGCGCTCAAGGGCGGCGCGACGCGCGTCGTGTCGATCGACTCGTCGGGCGACGCGCTCGCGCTCGCGCAGCAGAACGTCGTGGCGAACGGCTTCGACGCCGACCGCGCGACCTGGCTCGACGCGGACGCGTTCAAGACGCTGCGCCGCCTCGTCGACGAAGGCGAGCGTTTCGACCTGATCGTGCTCGATCCGCCGAAGTTCGCGCCGACCCGCGACAGCGTCGACCGCGCGGCACGCGCGTACAAGGACATCAACCTGAGCGGCTTCAAGCTGCTGCGTCCGGGCGGCCTGCTGTTCACGTATTCGTGCTCGGGCGCGATCGACATGGACCTGTTCCAGAAAATCGTCGCGAGCGCGGCCGCCGACGCGAAGGTCGATGCGCGCATCCTGAAGCGGCTCGGCGCGGGCGTCGATCACCCGTTGCTCGCCGCATTCCCGGAAGGCGAATATCTGAAGGGCCTGCTGTTGCAAATCGTCTGATCGCCCCGATCTACGCGCACACTCGCGTCCGCCGGCCGTTTGCGCCTGGCGGACGAACGCTCGCCCCTGTCGTCCGGACGACGGGCGCGAGCTTGACAGGTATGTTTCAATGGATGGTTGTGCGCCCCGGCTCGCGAGTCGATGGCGCGACGCACACATCCTGGTTTTGACCCCGATTCACGAACCACAGGCGACCGACATGGCCACTCCCGTCACCATCCTCACCGGCTTCCTCGGCAGCGGCAAGACGACGCTGCTCAAGCGCATCCTGAACGAACAGCACGGCATGAAGATCGCCGTGATCGAGAACGAGTTCGGCGAAGAGAACATCGACAACGAGATCCTCGTGCAGGACTCGAACGAGCAGATCATCCAGATGAGCAACGGCTGCATCTGCTGCACGATCCGCGGCGACCTCGCCCGCGCGCTCGGCGATCTGGCCGCGAAGAAGCGCGAAGGCAAGCTCGATTTCGACCGCATCGTGATCGAAACGACCGGCCTCGCGAACCCGGGCCCCGTCGCGCAGACTTTCTTCATCGACAGCGAGATCGCCGACGACTTCCTGCTCGACGCCGTCATCACGCTGGTCGACGCGAAGCACGCGAACGCGCAGCTCGACGAACACGAAGTGGTGCAGCGCCAGGTCGGCTTCGCCGATCGCCTGTTCATCACGAAGTCGGACCTCGTCGACGACTCGACCGTCGCGGCGCTCAAGCACCGCCTGATGCACATGAACCCGAAGGCGACGATCAAGGTCGTGAACTTCGGTGAAGCCGACATCAAGGAAATCTTCGACCTGCGCGGCTTCAACCTGAACGCGAAGCTCGAGATCGACCCGGACTTCCTCGCCGAAGACGATCACGCGCACCATCACCACGATCACGACCATGATCACGATCACGCGCATTGCGACCACGATCATGGTCAATGCGCGCATGATCACGAGCACGGTCATCGCCATCATCACGCGCACCACGACGACAAGATCAAGTCGTTCGTGTACCGCAACGACCGTCCGTTCGACCCGAACAAGCTGGAAGACTTCCTCGGCGGCATTCTGCAGATCTATGGGGAACGGATGTTGCGCTACAAGGGCGTGCTGTACATGAAGGGCGTCGATCGCAAGGTCGTGTTCCAGGGCGTGCACCAGATGATGGGCAGCGATCTCGCGGCCAAGTGGCTGCCGGTCGAGAAGAAGACCAACAAGATGGTGTTCATCGGCGTCGACCTGCCGCAGGACCTGATTACCGACGGCCTCGACGCCTGCCTCGCCTGAGCATTCGGGCCAGCCTCGCGTGCCGCCCGCGCGGCCGCCTCGGCGAGCTGCCGGGGCCGTCGCGCGGCGCCTTTTCCGGGAAGGGTTGCGTCGTCATCGCTTTTTCGCGATTTGCGCGTTATATTTTCTAGATATTGGCGCAGCCGACGGGGATCGACCCGATACGGCGCCCGCTTGCGATTCAGTTACAATACGTGCCCGCTGGAGTACGGCAATAACAGGCCCGGTTCTTGCAGAACCATTACCCGGGCATCGCAACCGCGCCGGATCGCCCATCCATTACCCGGCCGCGGCCGAAGTGATCTGCCGCGCAGCACACCGGTTCGCCGCGCGCAAATTCGCGCCAGGCCTATCCTGGTATTTGAGAACCGGTTTTCCAGAGGCTTTCGGCCCCGCGGCGGCAAATCGCAAATGATTGCAAGCGCAGTTGCGGGTAATCCCAAAGTGCAGGCACTATCTCCGGATTTGCCGCACATTGAAGAAGCAAGCAGATGACGAAGAAACTCTTGACCGAAGCCGAAATCCTGAAGATGAGCGACAAGGATTACATGAATGAGGATCAGCTCGCCTTCTTCAAAAATCGGCTCGAACAGTTGCAGGCGGACATCCTCAAGAATGCAGGCCAGACGACCGAGAACCTGCGTGAGACGGTGATCGTGCCCGATCCCGCCGATCGCGCGACGATCGAGGAAGAGCACGCGCTCGAACTGCGTACGCGCGATCGCGAACGCAAGCTCCTGAAGAAGGTTCAGCAATCGCTCGCCCGCATCGATTCCGGCGACTACGGCTGGTGCGAGGAAACCGGCGAACCGATCGGGATTCCGCGCCTGCTCGCGCGTCCGACGGCCACGCTGTCGCTCGAAGCGCAAGAGCGCCGCGAGCTGCGCCAGAAGCTGTTCGGCGACTGATCGAGCGGGCGTTCCGCTCAAACACGCTGCTTCCCGAAAGCGCGCGGCCTGCCGCGCGCTTTTTGTTTTTCCGGCACCGGCCCTGGTGCCCGCCCCGCCGGCAACGACGCGCGCCGGCCGATTTGCCTCCCCCTCTTGATATCCCGGCGCCCGCCCTAAAATGAAACGGACGCGCGCCGGGCCGCTTCCCGGCGCACTGCGATTCATGCGGCGGCGCCCCGCGCCGCCCGACTCTTCCCCGTTTTTCTCAAGGAACGCAGATGGAGCAATTTCACGGCACGACCATCGTTTCGGTCCGGCGCGGCGACAAGGTCGCGCTCGGCGGCGACGGCCAGGTAACCCTCGGCAACATCGTCATGAAGGGTGGCGCGCGGAAAGTGCGGCGGATCTACAACAACCAGGTACTGGTCGGATTCGCGGGCGGCACCGCCGATGCGTTCTCGCTGCTCGATCGCTTCGAGGCGAAGCTCGAGAAGCACCAGGGCAACCTGACCCGCGCGGCCGTCGAGCTCGCGAAGGACTGGCGTACCGACCGGATGCTGCGCCGCCTCGAGGCGATGCTGATCACGGCCGATGCCACCACCACGCTGGTGATCACCGGTAACGGCGACGTGCTCGACCCGGAAGGCGGCATCTGCGCGATCGGTTCGGGCGGCGCGTACGCGCAGGCCGCGGCCCGCGCGCTCGTCGAGAACACCGAGCTGTCGCCGCGCGAGATCGTGGAGAAGTCGCTCGGCATCGCCGGCGACATGTGCATCTACACGAACCACAACCGCATCATCGAAACGATCGAGTAAGGACCGCACCATGAGCACCATGACCCCTGCCGAGATCGTCTCGGAACTCGACAAGCACATCATCGGCCAGGCCAAGGCGAAGAAGGCCGTCGCGGTCGCGCTGCGCAACCGCTGGCGCCGCCAGCAGGTCGCCGATCCGCTGCGCCAGGAAATCACGCCGAAGAACATCCTGATGATCGGGCCGACGGGCGTCGGCAAGACCGAAATCGCGCGCCGCCTCGCAAAGCTCGCCGATGCGCCGTTCATCAAGATCGAAGCGACCAAGTTCACCGAAGTCGGCTACGTCGGCCGCGACGTCGACAGCATCGTGCGCGACCTGATCGAGATCTCGGTCAAGCAGACGCGCGAATCCGAAATGCGCAAGGTGCGCAGCAAGGCGACCGACCAGGCGGAAGACCGTATCCTCGATCTCCTGCTGCCGCAGCCGCGTGCGGTGGGCTTCGGCGGCAACGCCGATCACGCGAACGACGACAACAACGTGACGCGCCAGACCTTCCGCAAGCGTCTGCGCGAAGGCCAGCTCGACGACAAGGAAGTCGAACTCGACCTCGAGCAGCCGTCGGCCGGCATGGACATCATGGCGCCGCCCGGGATGGAAGAGATGACCGAGCAGATCCGCTCGATGTTCTCGAACCTCGGCAGCGGCAAGAAGCAGCGCCGCAAGGTCAAGATCAAGGAAGCGCTCAAGCTGCTGACCGACGAGGAAGCGGCGAAGATGCTCAACGACGAGGAAGTGAAGACGAAGGCCGTGCAGAACGTCGAGCAGAACGGCATCGTGTTCCTCGACGAGATCGACAAGATCACGTCGCGCAACAACGAAGGCAGCGGCGGTGAAGTGTCGCGCCAGGGCGTGCAGCGCGATCTGCTGCCGCTCGTCGAAGGCACGACGGTCAACACGAAGTACGGGATGGTGAAGACCGATCACATCCTGTTCATCGCGAGCGGCGCGTTCCACCTCGCGAAGCCGAGCGACCTGATTCCGGAACTGCAGGGCCGCTTTCCGATCCGCGTCGAGCTCGACTCGCTGTCGGTGAACGACTTCGAGGCGATTCTCGTCGCGACCGATGCGAGCCTGGTCAAGCAGTACCAGGCGCTGCTCGCCACCGAAGACGTGCAACTCGAGTTCGCCGCCGACGGCATCCGCCGCCTGGCCGAGATCGCGTACGCGGTCAACGAGAAGACCGAGAACATCGGCGCGCGCCGGCTGTACACGGTCATCGAGAAACTGCTCGAGGAAGTGTCGTTCTCGGCCGGCAACCACGCCGGCGAGCGCGTGACGATCGACGCGAAGTATGTCGACCAGGCGCTCGGCCAGGTGTCGCAGGACGAAGACCTGTCGCGCTACGTGCTGTAACGCACGCGGCGCCGGATGACAAACGGGCGGCCCCTTCGCGGGGGTCGCCCGTTTTCGTTGGCACGGCCGAAGCCGGTGCGGTCGCGCCGCTTACTGCCGAACCGGCTTCTTCGCGAGCTTGCGCTGCAGCGTGCGGCGGTGCATGTTCAGCGCGCGCGCGGTCGCCGAGATGTTGTTGTTGTTCTCCGCCAGCACGCGCTGGATGTGTTCCCATTCGAGCCGGTCGACCGACAGCACGACCGGGTTCTCGAGCGCCTCGTCGGCCTGCACTTCGCTCGCGTTGGTCTGCAGCGCGGCCAGGATCGACTCGATGTTCGCCGGCTTCGCGAGATAGTTGTCGGCGCCTTCCTTCACGGCCTGCACGGCGGTCGCGATGCTCGCGTAGCCCGTCAGCACGAGAATCCGCGCGTCGGGCTGCAGGTCGCACAGCGGCGCGATCAGGCTCAGGCCCGAATCCTCGCCGAGATGCAGGTCGACGGTGATGAACTGGAACTTGCCGCCGGCGGCGAGCCGCAGCGCCGCCTCCTTGTCGTGCGCCTGCTGCACCGCATAGCCGCGGCGCTCGAGGCCACGCGCGAGCGTACCCGCGAACACCTCGTTATCGTCGATCACCAGGAAATTGTTCTCGCTCATGTGGTTTCTCCGTCTACGTGTTGGTTGAGGCGGCAGGCGCCGCGACGTGCGTCACCGGCAGACGCAGCACCGCGCGCGTGCCGCGGCCGGGAGCGCCGGCCGGGCGGCTGTCCGGCGTGGCCGCCGGGCGCTCGCCCGCGCGCTGCCCCGATGCAGCAGAAGCGTGGCCATTCGCAGCACTGCCGGCGCGCGCGGCGGCGCTTGCCGCCCGCGGCACGACATCGGACAGCTCGATCTCGCCGCCCAGGCGCACAGCCGCACTGAATGCCAGGTACAGGCCGACCCCGTGCCCGCCCTGCGTGCTGTCGACCGGCATCGCGCCGAGCGATTCGCGCAGCGCGGCCGGAATGCCGGGCCCATCGTCGCATACTTCGAATTCGATCTGTTCGGCCGACCGGTCGTTATACGAGAGTCGCGCGGCCAGCGTCACGCGGTGCGGGCTGGCCCGCGCGGCGTTGTCGAGCAGGATCGTGAGGATCTGGCCGGCCGCGACCGTGTCGTCGAGCGCGACGCCCGACGGCCGTGCGCCAAGCAGTTCGAACTGCACGTGCGGATGCCGCAGGCGCCAGTGCTCGACGAACGTGTCGAGCCAGTCGCCCACCGGCTGGCGGCTCGCAGGCGCACTCGCACGGCTGCGCAGGCGCGCCAGCGCCGACGTGCAGAGCGTCATCTGCTCTTCGAGCACCTTCAGGTCGGCCTCGTAGCGCGCGAGCCCCGGATCGGCACGCGCCGCGTCGCGCAATTCCTCGGCGAGCATCGCAATCGTCGACAGCGGCGTGCCCATCTCGTGCGCGACGGTGGCCGCCTGCACGCCGAGCGCGACCGCCCGCTCGTCGCGCAGCAAATGCGCCTGCGCTTCGCCGAGCGCCGCATCGCGCTGACGCAGCGCGTTGGACATGCGCGCGACGAACCAGGCGGTCAGCCCAACGCTGACCATGAAGTTCACCCACATCCCGGTGCGGTAGTAGTCGAACAGGTTCGCCGGATTGTCCATGTTGAGCGGCACCGAATCGAAGCCGAGCGCCGCATAGCACGCGACGGCGAACGCCGCGAGCCAGATCATCAGGTGCCACGGCAGCACGGCCGCCGCGATCGCGAGCGACGGCAGGTACAGCGACACGAACGGATTGGTCGTGCCGCCCGACAGGAACAGCAGCGCCGACAGCGCACCGAGGTCGACCCACAGCTGGCCGAGCAGCTCGAAATTGGTCTCGGGCCGCGCGCGCAGCACCCGCACCCAGGTCAGCGCGTTGAAGACGACTTCGAGCACGATGACCATCAGCATCGCCGGCAATGGCAGATGCACGCCGAAATAGGTCTGCACGACGCCGATCGTCGCGAGCTGGCCGACGATCGCAAGGTTGCGCAGCCAGAACAGGTGGCTGAGGTTGACGCGCCCGGTGGTGGTGATTCGTTGCATCCGGCCAGTTTACCCGTTTAGCGCCCGATGCCTCTCGCGGGGCCGGATCGGCAGCAGCGCACGCGAAGGCCACGGCGCACCGGCGCATCGCCCTCGCGGCACGCGGCCCCTGCACCCACGGTCAGCCGGGCGCCCTGGCCATGCGCTGCGCGATCTCGTCGGCGAGGCACTCCGGGCATCGGCACCGCGCGCCGGCCGCGGGCGCCGCATCGCCGGGCAACACCGGCATCGACGCGCACCAGCAGTCGAACGGCTGCGTGCGGGCGCCGCAGTCGAAGCCGCGCCCACAGTGCGGGCAGCGCGCGCGGTGCGGGGCCGAACGGGTGGCGGCAGCGGAATCGGTCATGGCGCAATCGCGGAAGCGGGCATCACGTCGCCCTACGCGACAAGCATAGCGCGGCGGGGGGATTTTGCACGTCGGCCATCCGGCCGATGCGTGCCGCCATCACGCCGGAACGCGTGCAGCGCGAGCCCGCCCGCACCGCGGCCCGCATCGGCGCCGCAAGGCCCGGCGCCATAGCCGGCGGGCCACCGCGCACAGCACCCGCCCCGCCCCGCACACCTTCCGGCCCGCCCAAAAACCCGATGCTGCGCTGCGCCACTCCTGTACAATTCGCCCTGTTTCAACCGTTCCCAGCCAGAGCCGCCGCCATGTCCGAGCCCATCGACCTCTCGCAGATCGCCCCCACGCTGAAAGCAGAAATCCTCGCCGAAGCGCTGCCGTACATTCGCCGCTACCACGGCAAGACCGTGGTGATCAAATACGGCGGCAACGCGATGACGGAAGAACGGCTCAAGCAGGGCTTCGCCCGCGACGTGATCCTGCTGAAACTGGTCGGCATCAACCCGGTGATCGTCCACGGCGGCGGTCCGCAGATCGATCAGGCACTGAAGAAGATCGGCAAGGCCGGCACCTTCATCCAGGGCATGCGCGTGACCGACGAAGAGACGATGGAAGTCGTCGAGTGGGTGCTGGGCGGCGAAGTGCAGCAGGACATCGTGACGCTGATCAACCACTTCGGCGGCCATGCGGTGGGCCTGACCGGCAAGGATGGCGGCCTGATCCACGCACGCAAGCTGCTGATGCCGGATCGCGACAATCCGGGCCAGTACATCGACATCGGCCAGGTCGGCGAAGTCGAGGCGATCAACCCGGCGGTCGTGAAGGCGCTGCAGGACGACGCGTTCATCCCGGTGATCTCGCCGATCGGCTTCGGCGAAGACGGCCTGTCGTACAACATCAACGCGGACCTCGTCGCCGGCAAGCTCGCCACCGTGCTGAACGCCGAGAAGCTGCTGATGATGACCAACATCCCGGGCGTGATGGACAAGGACGGCAACCTGCTGACCGACCTGTCCGCGCGCGAGATCGACGCGCTGTTCGAAGACGGCACGATCTCGGGCGGCATGCTGCCGAAGATCTCGTCGGCGCTCGACGCCGCGAAGAGCGGCGTGAAGTCGGTGCACATCGTCGACGGCCGGATCGAGCATTCGGTGCTGCTGGAAATCCTGACCGAGCAGCCGTTCGGCACGATGATCCGCTCGCATTGAGCGCGCGCCGCCCGCCTGCCAGCCCCGACCTGCCGGCGTCGCTGCGACGCCGGCGCATCTCCCGCAGCCGGCCGCGCGCCGGCGCGCCCGTCTGGCTGTTCGATCTCGACAACACGCTGCATCACGCATCGCATGCGATCTTTCCGGAGATCAACCGCGCGATGACGCAGTACATCATCGACGCGCTCCACGTCGAGCGCGCCGAGGCCGACCGGCTGCGCACCGGCTACACGCAGCGCTACGGCGCGGCGCTGCTCGGCCTCACGCGCCACCATCCGATCGATCCGCACGATTTCCTGCGGGTCGTCCACACGTTTCCCGACCTGCCCGCGATGCTGCGCGCCGAGCGCGGCCTGGCACGCATCGTTGCGTCGCTGCCCGGCCGCAAGTTCGTGCTGACCAACGCGCCCGAGAACTATGCTCGCGCGGTGCTGCGCGAGCTGCGCATCGAGCGGCTGTTCGAGCGCGTGATCGCGATCGAACACATGCGCGACCGCCACGCGTGGCGTGCGAAGCCCGACCACACCATGCTGCGCCGGACGCTGCGAGCCGCGCATGCGCGGCTCGCCGACGCGATCCTCGTGGAAGATACGCGCGGCCACCTGAAGCGCTACAAGCGCCTCGGCATCGGCACCGTATGGATCACCGGCCATCTGCCGGGCCATTTGCCCAACGTCGGCCGTCCGCATTATGTCGACCAGCGCATTCGTTCGTTAAAATCGCTGCGACTGGGCACACGATCGGGGCGACAGAAATGCAGCCGACTTACCCGCAGGACCAAGCCGTAACGGAAAACCAGGCCACACCGTCCCGCCCGCGCCCGAAACCGGGCGAGCGGCGCGTGATGATCCTGCAGACGCTCGCCGCGATGCTCGAGGCGCCCAAGCCCGAGAAAATCACGACCGCCGCGCTCGCGGCCCGGCTCGACGTGTCGGAAGCGGCGCTCTACCGGCATTTCGCCAGCAAGGCGAAGATGTACGAAGGGCTGATCGAGTTCATCGAGCAGGCGCTGTTCGGACTCGTCAACCAGATCGTCGCGAAGGAGCCGAACGGCGTACTGCAGGCGCGCACGATCGCGCTGACGATGCTCAATTTCGCCGCGAAGAACCCCGGGATGACGCGCGTGCTGACCGGCGAGGCGCTGGTCGGCGAGGATGAGCGGCTCACCGAGCGCGTGAACCAGCTGCTCGACCGCATCGAAGCGACCGTCAAGCAGTGCCTGCGCGTCGCGCGCACCGAGGCCAATGCGCCGCAGGACGGCCCGACGCCGTTCGTGCTGCCCGCCGACTATGATCCCGCGGCCCGCGCGAGCCTGCTCGTCAGCTACGTGATCGGCCGCTGGCACCGCTTCGCGAAAGGCGGATTCCAGAAACCGCCGGGCGAGCAGGCCGATGCCCATCTGCGGCTGATCCTGCAGTGATGCGACGCTGACGGCACGCCGCGCCACGTGCGCCGGAATCCGCCTCCCGCAATTTCCGCTATACTTTGCCGACTGTCGCCTCTCTGGCGGCAGGTCGGAAGCGCGCCGATTTGCTGACTCGATTGCGGGCGCGCGAACCGGCCGGGCATGGATGGCTATCTTTGTCCCGGCGGTTCACTACAAATGCGGCTAAAGAGGTCGTCAGCCGCGCACCTTCGCCTCCGCGCATCGCCGACACCATTTAGCCGCCCAGTCATAAGGCGGAACGAATGGAATCGATCGGCATCGTCGCTCCACAGACCATGCACTTCGCCGAACCGCTGCGCTTGCAAAGCGGCAGTGTGATCGGCAACTATCAGCTCGTCGTCGAGACGTACGGCGAGCTCAACGCCGCGCGCTCGAACGCGGTGCTCGTCTGCCACGCGCTCAACGCGTCGCATCACGTCGCCGGCGTCTACGCGGACGATCCGCGCAGTACCGGCTGGTGGGACAACATGGTCGGCCCCGGCAAGCCGCTCGACACCAACCGCTTCTTCGTGATCGGCGTGAACAACCTCGGCTCGTGCTTCGGCTCGACCGGCCCGATGAGCGCCGATCCGTCGACCGGCAAGCCGTACGGCGCGCGCTTCCCGGTGGTTACCGTCGAGGACTGGGTGCATGCGCAGGCGCGCGTCGCCGACGCGTTCGGCATCGAGCGCTTCGCCGCCGTGATGGGCGGCAGCCTCGGCGGGATGCAGGCGCTCGCATGGAGCCTGATGTATCCGGAACGCGTCGCGCACTGCATCGACATCGCATCGACGCCGAAGCTGTCCGCGCAGAACATCGCGTTCAACGAGGTCGCGCGCTCGGCGATCCTGTCCGACCCCGACTTCCATGGCGGCGACTATTACGCGCACGGCGTGAAGCCGAAGCGCGGCCTGCGCGTCGCACGGATGATCGGCCACATCACGTACCTGTCCGACGACGACATGGCCGAGAAATTCGGCCGGGCGCTACGCCGCGCGGACGGCGCGCTCGACGCGTACAACTTCAGCTTCGACGTCGAGTTCGAGGTCGAATCGTACCTGCGCTACCAGGGCGACAAGTTCGCCGACTACTTCGACGCGAACACGTACCTGCTGATCACCCGCGCGCTCGACTATTTCGACCCTGCGAAGGCGTTCGACGGCAACCTGACCGCCGCGCTCGCGCGCACGCAGGCGAAATACCTGATCGCGAGCTTCTCGACCGACTGGCGCTTCGCGCCGGCGCGTTCGCGCGAAATCGTGAAGGCGCTGCTCGACAACAAGCGCACGGTCAGTTACGCGGAAATCGACGCGCCGCACGGTCACGACGCGTTCCTGCTCGACGACGCGCGCTATCACAACCTGCTCCGCGCGTATTACGAACGAATCGCCATCGAGGTGGGTGCATGAACCAGCAAGCGCTGAACTCCCTGTCCGCCCGTGCGGACTTCCGCGCGATCGCCCGCTGGGTCGAACCGCGTGCGACCGTGCTCGACCTCGGCTGCGGCGACGGCTCGCTGCTGTCGCTGCTGTCGGAAGAACTGGACGTGTCCGGCTACGGGATCGAACTGAACGACGCGGGCGTGCTCGCGAGCACGAAGAACGGGATCAACGTGATCCAGCAGAACCTCGAGGACGGCCTGCGCCTGTTCGAGGATCACAGCTTCGATTTCGCGATCCTGTCGCAAACGCTGCAGACGATCCACCAGACGGCCGCGATCCTGCGCGAAACCGCGCGCGTCGGGCGCGAGTGCATCGTGTCGTTCCCGAACTTCGGCTACTGGGCGCACCGGCTGTCGGTGCTGCGCGGCCGGATGCCGGTGTCGAAGTCGCTGCCTTACCAGTGGCACAACACGCCGAACGTGCGGGTGCTGACGATCAAGGATTTCGAGGCGCTCGCGCCGGAAGTCGGGGTCACGATCCTCGACCGCATCGTGCTGCACGAAGGCCAGCCGATTCGATGGGGAGCGAACTGGCGTGGTAGTCTTGCTGTCTACCGCGTCAAGCGCAGCTGAGCCAGGGGGCCGTTGACGGACGCCGACGGCCTGCACGCACGTGCGGCCGCGCCCCTGCGCTACCCGCGCCGCCGCCTGCGCTGCCGCCGCAATCAGTCAACGCTACCCAGTTCCTGTCCATGTCGAAAACGCCACACGAGGCGCCCGCACTCACCGCTCACGAGGATCACCCCGGCTGGCGCGCCTATCTGAACACGCACATGCTGATCTGCGTGTTCCTCGGCTTCACGTCGGGCCTGCCGCTCTTCACGCTCGTCTATCTCGTGCAGGCATGGCTGCGCTCCGAGGGCGTGAACCTGAAGGAAATCGGCCTGTTCGCGCTGATCCAGTTCCCGTATACGTGGAAGTTCCTGTGGGCGCCACTGATGGACCGCTACATCCCGCGCCTGCCCGGCTGGCGGCCGGGCCGCCGGCGCGGCTGGCTGCTGCTCACGCAGGTGCTGGTCGCCGGTGCGATCGCAGCGCTCGGCTTCGTGTCGCCGCGCGATTCGATCTGGACGGTCGCCGCGCTCACGACGCTCGTCGCGTTCTTCGGCGCAAGCGCCGACATCGTGATCGACGCCTATCGCCGCGAACTGCTGCGCGACACCGAGCAGGGCCTCGGCAACGCGGTGCACGTGAACGCGTACAAGCTCGCCGCACTGATCCCCGGTTCGCTCGCGCTGATCCTGTCCGACCACATGCCGTGGGACGTCGTGTTCGCGATCACCGGCGCCTTCATGCTGCCGGGTATCCTGATGACGCTGCTGGTGCGCGAGCCCGAAGTAATCGGTGCGCCGCCGCGCAACCTGCGCGACGCGATCGTGCTGCCGTTCCGCGAATTCATCCAGCGCGACGGCTGGGCCGGCGCGCTGCTCGTCATCGCCTTCATCTTCCTGTTCAAGATCGGCGACACGATGGCGACCACGCTGTCGACGTCGTTCTTCCTCGACATCGGCTTCACGCGCACCGAGATCGGCATCGTCGCGAAAACCACCGCGCTCGTCGCGAGCGTCGCCGGCGGCATCATCGGCGGCATCTGGCTCGTGAAGATCGGCATCGGCCGCGGGCTGTGGATCTTCGGCGCGCTGCAGATGGTGTCGACGCTCGGCTTCGCATGGCTCGCGCAACTCGGCCCCGGCTCGCCGGTGCTCGCGATGCTGTACGACTTCACGATCTCGACGAGCCACGCGATCGCGGCCGGGCTGTCCGTGTTCGGCATCGCCGTCACGCCGCAATTCAGTCCGATGACGGTCGCGCTCGCGATCGTCTATGGCTTCGAAACCTTCACGACGGGCCTGACGATGGCCGCGTTCGTCGCGTATATCGCAAGCACGACCGACCCGCGCTACACGGCCACGCAGTTCGCGTTGTTCACGAGCCTCGCGTCGGTGCCGCGCACGCTCGCGTCGGCCGCGAGCGGCTTCATCGTCGCGAAGATCGGCTGGTTCGACTACTTCATCGCGTGCACCGCGCTCGCGATCCCCGGCATGCTGCTGCTGTTCAAGATCGCGCCGTGGAACGGCACCGCGCGCAACGGCGAGGCCAGCCGTGCGCAATGATCGACTGCATGGCCTGGCACGCGTCGCTGCGTCGCTGAGCGTCGGCATCGCGGCACTCGCGGCCGGAAGCGCGCATGCAGCCGACGCAAGCGCGACCTCGACAAGCCCCGCACCGGCCACCGCGCCCGCTTCGCCGTCCACGCCGGCGGCACCCGCCACGCCGTCCGCGGCCGAAGCCGCGCAGCCGACCGGTGCGGCCGCGTCCACGAAAGCCTATACGCCGACATCGCAGCAAGTCCGCTACGGCAACGCGATCGCGTTCCGCACGCTGATCCCGTCAACGCTGCTCGAACAGCTCACCGCGACCGAATACACGCAAATCGTGCAGGCGGCCGCCGACAGCGGTCGTCTGCTGCCCGCGAACCAGCCGCGCGTGAAGCGCCTGCGCGCGATCGTCGCGAAGCTCGCGCCGTATTCGGTGAAGTGGAACGATCGCGTGAAGAACTGGGCGTGGGAGCTCAACGCGATCCGCTCGCGCGACATCCGCGTCACCTGCCTGCCGGGCGGCAAGATCCTCGTGTACGGCGGGATGCTCGACCGCGTGCGCCTGAACGACGACGAATTCGGCGTGCTGCTCGCGCATGGCATCGCACATGCGCTGCGCGAACACGCGCGCAGCAATTTCAGCACGACGTCGCAAACCTCGCTGCGCGCGGCCACGCTGCCGCCGCTGTTCGGCGTCGGCGATCCGCTGCCGCAGGCGCTGAACCTCGGCGCACGCCTGCAAACGTTGCGCTACGACCCGACCGACGAAACCGAAGCCGATGTGATCGGCGGCGACATCGCCGCACGCGCGGGCTTCGATCCGCGCGCGGCGATCACGCTGTGGGACAAGCTCGCGGCGGCGACGCGCGCGGACAAGGCGGCGGGCTTCATCTACCTGCACCCGTACAGCGCGACGCGACGGCAGGATCTGCTGAACCGCCTGCCCGACCTGATGCCGTTGTATGCGAAGGCGGTCGGCAAACGCGTCGACACGCTGCCCGACTATGCGGGCATCAGCGCACAGCGGCGCAAGGTCGTGCGGCGCTGAGCACCGCATCCGGCATTCGGCAGTGCATGGCGTCCGGCACTACGCGCGGACGTCCGATTCGATTGGCCGGCTTCCGCCGCCGCTTTCGCGCATCGCGCGCACTTCGTCACCCGGGCTGCGGCCGAACAGCCGCTTGAACTCGCGGCTGAACTGCGACGCGCTCGCATAGCCGACCCGCGCGGCGGCGGTCCCCGCCCCGACGCCGTCCTGCACCATCATCAACCGCGCCTGGTGCAGGCGCGCGGCCTTCACATACTGCATCGGCGACGTCGCGGTCACGTGCTTGAACTGCGCGTGGAACACCGCGAGGCTCATCCCGGCCTCGCGCGCGAGCGTCTCGACGTCGAGATCGGCCGTCAGGTCCGCATGGATGCGCCGCAGCGCCTTCGCGATGCGACCGAAATGATGCTGCTGGACGAGCGCCGCGCGAATCGCGTCGCCCTGCGCGCCAGTCAGCACGCGATACGCGATCTCGCGCATGATCGCCGGCCCGAGCACGCACGTGTCGTGCGGCGACGCGAGCGTTTCGAGGAGGCGCACCACCGCGTCGGCAAGCGGCGCATCGAGCGGTGTCGAGTAGACGCCGTGCGGCTCGCTGACCGCGGCGCCGAGCGTCTCGTCGAGCAGGATCGCGAGTTCGGCGATCACCGCGAGATCGACGCGAATCGAGATCGCGAGAAACGGCTCGTCCATGCTCGCGAAGGTTTCGCATTCGAACGGCAACGGCACCGACAGCACGAGATACTGCTGCGCGTCGTAGACGAACGAGCGCTCCCCGAGATAGCCGAGCTTGCGGCCCTGGCACACGACGATGATGCTCGGCTCGTACAGCACCGGCATGCGCGGCACCGGCCGGCTCACGCGGATGAAGCGCACGCCGTCGAGCGTCGCCAGCGTGTCGCCCTCGTTCGGCGCGAGGCGCGCATGCAGCTCGATCATGCGGCGCCGCACGCGCTCGCCCGAGTCGTCGAAAAGGGGCTGGAAGCTCATCTGCGTCGTCCTGTCCTGCAAGAGAATCTGGCTCGCAATGTAGCATCCTGAAAGCGTTTTGACGGCCGTTCGCGTGCAATTCGAGAGGAATAGGCAAATCTTCAAGACCTTCGTGTATTTCGCCCCGGCCGCGCGCTCCTTACGATGGGCACCTGTCTCGCCGCACCGCCACATGGCGCGGCGGCAGTCTGTTTCGCCGGATGTTTTCCCGGACAAGGAGCCCCCTGCATGAGCACAACTTACGCTTACGCGGCGACCGATGCGCGCTCGCCGCTCGCCCCGTTCGAATTCCAGCGCCGCGCGCTGCGCGACCTCGACGTCCAGATCGAGGTGCTGTACTGCGGCGTTTGCCACTCCGACCTGCACCAGGCCCGCAACGAATGGCGCAACACGATCTACCCGGTCGTGCCGGGCCATGAAATCGTCGGCCGCGTGACCGCAACCGGCCCGCAGGTATCGCGCTTCAAGGTCGGCGAGCTGGTCGGCGTCGGCTGTCTCGTCGACTCGTGCCGCACCTGTCCGAGCTGTGCGGAAGGCCTCGAGCAATATTGCGAGAACGGCTTCGTCGGTACCTACAACGGCCAGGATCGCGTGACCGGCGACGTCACGTACGGCGGCTACTCGACGCAGCTCGTCGTCGACGAGGCGTTCGTGCTGCGCGTGCCCGAGACGCTCGACCCGGCCGGCGCCGCGCCGCTGCTGTGCGCGGGGATCACGACCTATTCGCCGCTACGCCAGTGGAACGTCGGCCCCGGCAAGAAGGTCGGGATCGTCGGCTTGGGCGGCCTCGGCCATATGGGTGTGAAGCTCGCACGCGCGATGGGCGCGCACGTCGTGCTGTTCACGACGTCGCCGTCGAAGATCGAGGACGGCAAGCGGCTCGGCGCGCACGAAGTGGTGATCTCGAAGGACGAAGCGCAGATGAACGCGCACCTGAACAGCTTCGACTTCATCCTGAACACGGTCGCCGCGCAGCACGACCTGAATCCGTTCCTGCACCTGCTCAAGCGCGACGGCACGATGACGCTCGTCGGCGCGCCGGAGCACGACCACCCGTCGCCGCAGGTATTCAACCTGATCTTCAAGCGCCGCCGCCTCGCGGGCTCGCTGATCGGCGGGATCGCGGAGACGCAGGAAATGCTCGACTTCTGCGCGGAGCACGGGATCACGTCGGACATCGAAACGATTCCGATGCAGCAGATCAATGCCGCTTACGAGCGGATGCTGAAGAGCGACGTGAAGTACCGGTTCGTGGTGGACATGGCGTCGCTCAAGCAGTAAGCGACGATTCGGCGTTTCAGTCAGCCGGTCGGATGATGTCGTGAAATGGCGGCACGGACGCGAATCGCGTCACGTGCCGCCGCATGTGATCACGCCAGCCCGTGAAATAACGGGCATGTAGCGGTTGTTACAAACGTGGGCGCGCGGCAAGTAGTCTGTCCCATCTTGAAGGTGGCAGCGTTATTTCATCGTCGCCATCATCCGAATCTCCCCTCGAGAAGTAAGCAGAACGACCGTTTATGGACCACTCAATCTCCGGGCTCGATGTAGTGAACGTACGTTGGGCAAGCAACTTTCTACTCTTTGCGTCGAACAACCGTCCTACGTACTTGGAACTCCCCCCAGGCACCCATTTCAGCAAGCATCGCTCTGCAATGTAAAGGCCATCCAAAGAGGCTGAGCTCTGGCACCCGGTTCCATCCGGCGTGCTGTTGAAGAGACTCGCGTAACACATGTAGATGGCGGCCAATATCACGGCCGCCTTGCCGATCTTCGTCGCTCTCGCACGTGACGCCTCTTGCCACGTGCGCCACTTGATTGCCGTGAAGGCGATAGTAATCAATGCGGCAGATGCGCCGAACAGCGCTGCGAGCGGCTCACCGAAATCAACCATCATGACGACACCTCGATCGGCGTGCGAGTGGGACAACCCATGGTGTCACCCGGTATTCAATTGTTTCCACCACATCCCCGAGTAGCAAAGACGCCCTTCAGGCATATCAGACTTCGGCAGCGTTATGGACTTGGCCGATCGAATCATAGATAGATCTTGATACTCGGACTGACAGGAACGTAACGACAATCAGAGTAGATGATGAAATCCCCACCTCGTTGATGCTTGATCGCCCACTGTCGAAAATCGGCGTTGTGCACCGGATAGTAGACGTTTCCCTTCGTCGCAGGATTTCCAAGCGCGACGGCGGATTTGACATACGGGATATAACGAGACTGGGCCGCGAACGTATCGAGCGGTACGACGATGACGCCGTTACTGCTCCAGTGGCCCAAGTATTGCGAACGGTCGCCAAGTTTGTCGGTGAATGTGTAGTTGTCTTTCACGTATACCCAAATGCCGGTTACCTCGACCACGGTCCGGCGCCATTCGACATCCCAGGAGAACTGTGCACGACCAAGGGCGGCGTAGATGACAAACGAACCGAGTGCGCCGGTGAGATCGTCAGGAGCACCGCTACGCTCCCACTCCGCTGCCAGCAATAGATTTATCTTCTGCCCGAACGTCCCATCAACCGCAACACGCTGAAACTGAAAATTGCGATGTAAGGTTACGGGATTGTTTCTACAAATGTCTCCTGTGAAGAGATCGATCACCTGATTCTTGTATGTCCCGAGCATCTTTGTGAGCACATCGATTGCATTCTGGGACCGAATGCCTTCATTGATCAGATAGTCATATTTCTCCTTGGCACGAGGAAAGCGGAACACCCAATCCAGCTTTATCGTCGTCGTATCGTACATATCAGGCGGATAGTGCTTGCCGTCCTGATTGATCTCCGCCCCTTCGTCGGCGTCGACCGGCGAATAGTTGAGCCGTCCGGCAAACCATCGCTCCATCAACTCGGCCGACTTCGGCAAAAAGATCTTGCGCATCGCCCGCGGAATTTCCTGAATGTCGAACGGCGGGACAGTCGACTCCTTTTCCTGTTTCTTGACCGGTGCAGGCTTGTGTTCCTTCGGTGGATCAGGTGTGTTCAGCCATTTCTTGAAGCGCGAAATTCCCTCGGCCGCGGCCAACAGCCCATCGAAGGTATTGTTCACGCGATCCTTGTGAGTCAACCGTCGGGGGCGCGGCTTCGGGGGCTCGGGCTTCTTCGGCGGCTCTGGCAGTGATGGTGGTGCCTTGCCCATTGACAACGTCGCATCACGAACAATTTCGCAACCGTCCTTGCCTTCGCATCGCGTCCATATCCAGAAGATCTTGTTGACTCTGTAATACGACAGCTTCATCATCGCACTCCCATTCCATCCCCGTCGTTCGACATGAAGCGCGGGCTCGCACAATCACGCCCGCCCACATGACTGGTCATTGGTGATTCGCACCTTCAGCCCGCACACGCCATTTCGACAGACAGTCTTCCGAAAACGCGCACACGCGAAAATAGGAGGAGTACGAAAATTTGATGAAATGTACGCCAAGCGCCTGAAGTAACTTCGTGGCGCATGGGAGAAATGCCCGCCGAACGGCCACATGTGATGAAGCACCCGTGTCCGGCGAACCGAGACGACTGCAACTGGGCGAGATGCCGCCCGCGAGTCAATATGAAGTTTCCCCCGATACACCGGGGCAAGCTGCGATCGAACACATACCGCGCCGCCGCGCACGATGCACGGCGGAAAACATCACTTCTTGTAGTCGTAATCGATCGTCAGCGGCGCGTGATCGCTGAACTTGATGTCCTTGAAGATCGACGTGCTCTTGGCGGTGCCGGCCACGCCCGGCGTCGCGATCTGGTAATCGATCCGCCACCCGACGTTCTTCGCATAGGCCTGGCCGCGGTTGCTCCACCACGTGTACTGCTCGGCACGCGGATCGAGCGTGCGGAACACGTCGACGTAACCGACGTCGTCGAACAGCTGCGTGAGCCACGCGCGCTCTTCCGGCAGGCAGCCCGAGTTCTTCTGGTTGCTCTTCCAGTTCTTGATGTCGATCTCCTTGTGGACGATGTTCACGTCGCCGCACAGGATCACCTCGCGCTTTTTCTTCAGCTCGGCCAGGTGCGGCATGAACTCGTCCATGAAGCGGTACTTCGCCTGCTGGCGCTCTTCGCCGCTCGAGCCGGACGGCACGTACACCGACACGACCGACAGCTTGCCGTAGCGCGCCTCGACGTAACGCCCCTCGGCATCGAATTCGCTGCTGCCGAAGCCGATGATCACGTCATCGGGCTCGTGGCGACTGTACACGCCCGCGCCGCTGTAGCCCTTCTTCTCGGCGTGGTGGAAATAGCTCTTGAAGCCGTGCGGCTCGACGAATTCGGCCGGCAGGTCGTCGGCCGACACCTTGATTTCCTGCACGCACACGCAGTCGGCGTTCTGCTCGCCGAGCCATTCGAAGAAGCCCTTCTTCGCGGCGGAGCGGATGCCGTTCAGGTTGGCGGTAATCACTCGCATCATGTCGGGTTCCGTTGTTCAGTTCAGTTCAGTTCGATGTGTTTGACGGGATCGCAGCCTAGCGGATCTTCACACCGTCGAGCTCCGGCTTCGGCGGCGGGAATTCGAGCTTCATGTCGGTCATCGTGCGCAGCAGCAGCTCGGCGATCATCACGTTGCGGTGTGTCTTCGAGTTCGCCGGAATCACGTACCACGGCGCATGCTCGGCCGACGTCGCGGCGAGCGCGTCGCGGTATGCCGACTGGTATGCATCCCAGTGCTTGCGCGCGTCGAGATCGGAGATGTCGAATTTCCAGTGCTTGGTCGGATCGTCGATGCGCGCCTGCAGCCGCTCGCGTTGCTCGTCCTTCGAGATGTGCAGGAAGCACTTGACGATCGTCGTGCCGTTCTCGGCCAGCATCGTCTCGAAATCGCGAATCTGCCGGTAGCGGCGCTCGCATTCCTTGTCGTCGATGAGATCGAGCACGCGCGGCACGAGCACGTCTTCGTAGTGGCTGCGGTTGAAGATCGCGAGTTCGCCCGCGGCCGGCACCTGCGCATGCACGCGCCACAGGAAGTCGTGCGCGGCCTCGATCGGCGTGGGCGCCTTGAACGGCACGATGCGCAGGCCGAGCGGATCGACGTCGCGGAACACCGCGCGCACGGTGCCGTCCTTGCCGCTGGTGTCCATCCCCTGCAGCACGAGCAGCACGCGCTTCTTCTGTTGCGTGTGCAAGCGCTCCTGCTGCACGTCGAGCGCCGTCGACACGGCGGTGAGCCGTTCGCGGTCGGCGTCCTTCGAACCCGACGAGAACGGCTTCGCGCCCGGATCGAACCCATCGAGCTTGAATGCGGCAGCTTCCTTCTCGCGCGTGCTGTACGGCACGCGGAAATCGTCGAGCGATGGTTGTTTCGCCATTCGTTCCTCCGTTGGACGGTGTGGTGCACACGTGCACACGATAACGCATGCACCAAAGCGACGGGCCGCCCCGAACAGGTTCGGCGGCGGCCCGTCGTCAGGCGCGGTTCAGGCGCACGGCCATGTTCAGCCGAGCTTCTTCTTCAGCAGCTCGTTGACCTGCTGCGGATTGGCCTTGCCCTTCGTCGCCTTCATGGCCTGGCCGATCAGCGCGTTGAACGCCTTTTCCTTGCCCGCGCGGAATTCCTCGACCGACTTCGCATTCGCCGCGAGCACCTCGTCGATGATCGCTTCCAGCGCGCCGGTGTCGGAGATCTGCTTCAGCCCCTTCGCGTCGATGATGCGGTCGGCCGCACCTTCGTCGTCCGCCTTCTCGTCCCAGATCGTCGCGAAGATTTCCTTCGCGATCTTGTTCGAGATCGTGCCGTCGGCGATGCGCTGCAGCACCAGCGCGAGCTGGGCGGCCGACACCGGAATCGCGTCGATCTCGATGCCGTCGCGGTTCAGTTGCGACGACACGTCGCCCATCAGCCAGTTCGCGGCGATCTTCGCGTTCGCGGCGCCGGCCTTCGCGACCACCGCCTCGAAGTACGCGGCCATCGCCTTGCTCGACGTCAGCACGCCCGCGTCGTACGCGGACACGCCATATTGCTCGACGAAGCGCTGCTGCATCGCGGCCGGCAGCTCGGGCATCCCGGCCTGCACGCGCTCGACCCAGTCCTGGCCGATCACGAGCGGCATCAGGTCGGGATCGGGGAAGTAGCGGTAGTCGTGCGCGTCTTCCTTGCTGCGCATCGAACGCGTCTCGCGCTTGTCCGGATCGTAAAGGCGCGTTTCCTGCACGACTTCGCCGCCGTCCTCGATCAGCTCGATCTGGCGACGGACTTCGTAGTTGATCGCTTCCTCGAGGAACCGGAACGAGTTCAGGTTCTTGATCTCGGCACGCGTGCCGAACTTCTCCTGGCCGACCGGGCGCACCGACACGTTCGCGTCGCAACGGAACGAGCCTTCCTGCATGTTGCCGTCGCAGATGCCGAGCCACACGACGAGCGCATGCAGCGCCTTCGCATAGGCCACGGCCTCGGCCGCGCTGCGCATTTCCGGCTCGGTGACGATCTCGAGCAGCGGCGTGCCCGCGCGGTTCAGGTCGATCCCCGTCATCCCGGCGAAGTCTTCATGCAGCGACTTGCCCGCATCTTCCTCGAGGTGCGCGCGGGTGAGGTTGACGGTCTTCTCGTACGCGTCCTTGCCGGCCTTTTCGCTGGCGGGCACCTGGATCGTGATCTGACCGCCCTGCACGACCGGAATCTCGTACTGGCTGATCTGATAGCCCTTCGGCAGATCGGGGTAGAAATAATTCTTGCGCGCGAAGATGCTGCGCGGCGCGATGGTCGAGCCGATCGCGAGACCGAAGCGGATCGCGCGCTCGACCGCGCCGCGGTTCAGCACCGGCAGCACGCCCGGCAGCGCCAGATCGACCGGGCAGGCCTGCGTGTTCGGCTCCGCGCCGAACTGCGTCGATGCGCCGGAGAAAATCTTCGAGACGGTCGACAGTTGCGCGTGCGTCTCGAGACCGATAACGACTTCCCACTGAGTAGCCATGTGCTTACACCCCTGCCGGAACTTGCTTGTGCCAGTCGGTCGCGCGCTGGAACGCGTCGGCGACCTGCAGCATCCGGGCTTCGTTGAAATAGTTGCCGATGATCTGCAGACCGACCGGGCGCTGCGCGTTCGCGCCGGCGCCGAAGCCGCACGGCACGCTCATGCCGGGCAGGCCCGCGAGACTCACCGACAGCGTGTAGATATCCGCGAGATACATCTGCACCGGGTCGTCGCCCTTCGCGCCGAGATCCCATGCGACCGTCGGCGACGCCGGGCCCATGATCACGTCACAGGACTTGAACGCTTCCTGGAAATCGTTCGCGATGATGCGGCGGATCTTCTGCGCCTGCAGGTAGTACGCGTCGTAGTAGCCGTGCGACAGCACGTAGGCGCCGACGAGAATCCGGCGCTTCACTTCGGGCCCGAAGCCTTCGGCGCGCGACTTCTTGTACATGTCGAGCAGGTCGCCGTACTGTGCGGCGCGATGGCCGAAGCGCACGCCGTCGAAGCGCGACAGGTTCGACGAGGCTTCCGCCGGTGCGATCACGTAGTACACGGGGATCGACAGCTCCGTCTTCGGCAGCGACACGGGCACGAGCGTCGCGCCGAGCGCTTCATATTGCTTGAGCGCCGCGTCGATCGCTGCGCGCACGTCGTCGGCCAGGCCGTCGCCGAAATACTCGTTCGGCAGGCCGATGCGCAGGCCCGCGAGCGGCTTGCCCGCGTCGTTGCCGGCCGCCCACGGCTGGCCGAGGTGGCGCGTGAAATCCTCGTCGTCGCGCTCGAGGCTCGTCGAGTCGCGCTCGTCGAAGCCGGCCATCCCGTTCAGCAGCAGCGCGCAGTCCGACGCGCTCTGCGCCATCGGGCCGCCCTGGTCGAGCGACGACGCAAACGCGATCATCCCGTAGCGCGACACGCGGCCGTAGGTCGGCTTGATGCCCGTCACGCCCGCGAACGACGCGGGCTGGCGGATCGAGCCGCCGGTGTCGGTGCCGGTCGCGGCCGGCGCGAGACGTGCGGCGACGGCGGCCGAGCTGCCGCCCGAGCTGCCACCCGGCACCGCGCGGGTGTCCCACGGGTTCTTCACCGCGCCGAACGCCGAGTTCTCGTTGGACGAGCCCATCGCGAACTCGTCCATGTTGGTCTTGCCGAGCGTGACCATGCCAGCCGCCTGCAGGCGGGCGACGACGGTCGCGTCGAACG
Source organism: Burkholderia sp. JKS000303 (assembly GCF_002563755.1). Lineage (NCBI taxonomy): Bacteria > Pseudomonadati > Pseudomonadota > Betaproteobacteria > Burkholderiales > Burkholderiaceae > Burkholderia > Burkholderia sp. JKS000303. The sequence continues at coordinate 1,669,233 of NZ_PDBZ01000001.1, read as the reverse complement.
GGCTCTCGTAGTTCGCGAGCATCTTCGAGCCGGCGGTCGAGCGCCAGCCGCGCGTGACGAACACGTCCTTGTGCGCGATCGGCAGGCCGGTCAGCGCGCCGCCCGCGCCGCGCGCGAGTTCGGCGTCGGCGGCCTTCGCCTGTGCGAGGGTCAGATCGGCGTCGACATGGACGAACGCGTTCAGGTCGCGAGCCGCGTCGATCCGTTTCAGGTAGAGCTGCGCGAGCTCGACGGCCGAGCATTCCTTGGCGGCGAGCGCGGCGCGCAGTTCGGTCAGGCTTTTTGCGTGCATTGAGTGGTTTTCCTGGGAATTCTGGGTCGCGTGCGGCGCTGGGCCGGCGCGCTTGTCAGCGAATGCTTACTCGATCACCTTCGGCACGAGATAGAGGCCGTCCTGGACGGCCGGCGCCGGACGCTGGTTGTCGTCGCGATTGACGACTTCCGTCACGGCGTCGTCGCGCAGGCGTTGCGCGACTTCCTGGATCTGTTCGATCGGGTGGGCGAGCGGCGCGATGCCGGCGGTGTCGACCGCCTGCATCCGCTCGACGAGGCCGAAGAACTCGTTGAGCTGGACGAGCGTATGCTCGGCGTCGGCGTCGGCCATTTCGAGTCGCGCCAGGTGCGCGATGCGTTTCACATCGGTCAGGGTCAGGGCCATGCGATCACCGGAAAAACAAGACTGCGCAGCGCATCAAAAACAGCACTGCGGCGGGGGGTTGGAGGGTGCGATCCCACCCTCAAAAATCGGGGCCGAAGCGGCAAAAATACCAACCGTTTCGATTCAAATACCGTGAAATTATAAGGTATCATTACGCGTTCGACCCAAACCCGGCAGCCTTTTCCCGCACCGTTTCGCCCCGCTTCGGCAAGTCGTGCGTGCTTCGTGCGCCACCGGTAGACATCACTCGCAGCTTCGTGCGCCGCGGCGGCCGCTTCCGCCACGCTTCCCGAGGCTGTTATTTTTTCCGCTGCCGCCCTCAGCGCTCGCTATGCAGGGCCGGCCCAGAGCGAAACAGGATTCTGAATGTTCGGTTTTTTGCGCAGCTACTTCTCCAACGATCTCGCGATCGACCTCGGCACCGCAAACACCCTGATCTACATGCGCGGCAAGGGCATCGTCCTCGATGAGCCGTCCGTCGTGTCGATCCGCCAGGAAGGCGGCCCCAACGGCAAGAAGACGATCCAGGCGGTCGGCAAGGAAGCCAAGCAGATGCTCGGCAAGGTGCCGGGCAACATCGAGGCGATCCGCCCGATGAAGGACGGCGTGATCGCCGACTTCACCGTCACCGAGCAGATGATCAAGCAGTTCATCAAGACGGCGCACGAATCGCGCATGTTCTCGCCGTCGCCGCGCATCATCATCTGCGTGCCGTGCGGCTCGACCCAGGTCGAGCGCCGCGCGATCAAGGAAGCCGCGCACGGCGCCGGCGCCTCGCAGGTCTACCTGATCGAGGAGCCGATGGCGGCCGCGATCGGCGCGGGCCTGCCGGTGTCGGAAGCCACCGGCTCGATGGTCGTCGACATCGGCGGCGGCACGACCGAAGTCGGCGTGATCTCGCTCGGCGGCATCGTGTACAAGGGCTCGGTGCGCGTCGGCGGCGACAAGTTCGACGAAGCGATCGTCAACTACATCCGCCGCAACTACGGGATGCTGATCGGCGAACAAACCGCCGAAGCGATCAAGAAGGAAATCGGCTCCGCGTTCCCGGGCTCCGAAGTCAAGGAAATGGAAGTGAAGGGCCGCAACCTGTCGGAAGGCATTCCGCGCAGCTTCACGATCTCCAGCAACGAAATTCTCGAAGCACTGACCGACCCGCTGAACCAGATCGTGTCGTCGGTGAAGATCGCCCTCGAGCAGACGCCGCCGGAACTCGGCGCCGACATCGCCGAGCGCGGGATGATGCTGACGGGTGGCGGCGCACTACTGCGCGACCTCGATCGCCTGCTCGCGGAAGAAACCGGCCTGCCGGTGCTCGTCGCCGAAGACCCGCTCACGTGCGTCGTGCGCGGCTCGGGCATGGCGCTCGAGCGCATGGACAAGCTGGGCAGCATCTTCTCGTACGAGTGATCGCCTAAGCAGTCCCGTTTGATATGACGCACCCGCGGCGTGGCCGGATCGCTCGTTCAGAACGAACCGCCACGCCGTTTGCGCGTCTGAGCATTATTTAACCGATCGCCACGCGCCCGGCGCCGACCATGGAATACAGTCCGCCGCCCCTCTTCAAGCAAGGTCCGCCCGCGCTCGCGCGGCTCATCTTCTTCGTCGCCCTCGCCATCGCGCTCCTCGTGTCGGACGCGCGCTTCAGCACGCTCGAAATCGTCCGCGGCGTGCTGGGCACCGTGCTGTACCCGCTGCAGCGCGCGGCGCTCGTGCCGCGCGACCTGTTCATGGGCGCGGCCGACATCGCGGTCACGGGCGCATCCCTGCGCCACGAGAACGACGCGCTGCGCAAGCGCAACCTGCAGTTGTCGACGCAGGCCAACCAGGCCGCCGTGCTCGCGCAGGAGAACGAGCACCTGCGCGCGGTGCTCGAGCTGCGCCAGCACATCGCGACGCAATCGACGCCGGTCGAGATCCAGTACGACACCAGCGACCCGTTCACGCAGAAGATCGTGATCGGACAGGGCTCCCAACAGGGCATCCAGGACGGCTCGCCGGTCGTCAGCGAGGACGGCGTGATCGGCCAGATCACCCGCGTGTTCCCGCTGCAGGCCGAAGTCACGCTGATCACCGACCGCGATCTCGCGATTCCCGTGCAGGTGCTGCGCACCGGCCTGCGCAGCGTGATCTACGGCACGCCGAAGGGCGACTCGCTCGACCTGCGCTTCGTGCCGACCAGCGCCGACCTCCTCGTGGGCGACGAACTCGTCACGAGCGGCCTCGACGGCGTCTACCCGCCGGGCCTGCCGGTCGCGAAGGTCGTGCGCGTCGACAAGCTCGCCGATACCGCATTCGCCCGCGTGACCTGCGCGCCGATCGCCGCCGTGCGCGGTGCGCGCCAGATGCTCGTGCTGCATTACCAGAACGACGTCCCGCCGCGCCCGGTCGATCCCGATCCAGCCGCCGACAAGAACGCGAAGGGCGCCAAGAAGGGCGCGAAGTCCGCCGCGAAGAACGAGAAGGCCGACGCAAACGCGAAGCCGGCCGCCGCGGCCGCGCCCGGTGCGAAACCCGCGGCGGCTGCGCCTGCCGCTCCGGCCAAGCCCGCCGCCGCGCCCGCGAAGCCCGCGGCCGGGCACTCAGGAGCCCAGCGATGAACCGCCCGCAATACATCCTGCAGCCGGTCAACCCGTACTTCATCGTCTTCAGCCTCGCCGCCGCGTTCCTGCTGAACCTGATGCCGTGGGGCCGCCTGCCCGGCGTGCCCGATTTCGTCGCGCTCGTGCTGCTGTTCTGGAACATTCACCAGCCGCGCAAGGTCGGCATGGGTGTCGCGTTCGCGCTCGGCATCCTCATGGACGTGCATGACGCGGGGCTGCTCGGCGAGCATGCGCTCGCCTATACGCTGCTGTCGTACGGCGCGATCACGATCCACCGGCGCGTGCTGTGGATGCCGATCGGCGTGCAGGTGCTGTACGTGACGCCGTTGCTCGTGGTCGCGCAGCTCGTACCGTTCGTGATCCGCCTCGTGATGGGTGCCGCGTTCCCCGGCTGGCGCTACCTGGTGGACGGCTTCGTCGAGGCCGCGCTGTGGCCGATCGCAAGCCATCTGCTGCTGATGCCGCAACGCCGCCCGGTCGATCCGGACGATACGCGCCCCATCTGAGCCGCGCCGCCGAGACCGACCTTGAATACCCGCCGCCCCCCAGCCTGCCGCGCGCCGTGCGCCGGGGCCGCCCCTCGCCCGCGCCCGCTCGCCGCGCACGGGCCAGATCGAACGTAACCGCATGACCGAATTCAACGACACCCAGCAACAGCTCTCGAGGTTCCGCCTGCGCGTCGCGGCGGCGGGCGTGTTCGTGTTCGTCTGCTTCGGGCTGCTCGCGAGCCGTTTCTTCTACCTGCAGCTGTTCCAGCACGGCAAATACGCGCTGCAGGCCGAGGAAAACCGCATCTCGGTCGCGCCGATCGTGCCGAACCGCGGGATCATCACCGACCGCAATGGCGTGATCCTCGCGAAAAACTATTCGGCGTATACGCTCGAAATCACGCCGTCGAAGCTCGACGACACGCTCGATAACACAATCGACAAACTGTCCGAGATCATCCCGATCGACGCGCGCGACCGCCGTCGCTTCAAGAAGCTGCAGGAAGACTCGAAGAACTTCGAGAGCCTGCCGATCCGCACGCGCCTGACCGACGCGGAAGTCGCGCGCTTCACCGCGCAGCGCTTCCGCTTCCCCGGCGTCGACGTGCGCGCGCGGCTGTTCCGCCAATACCCGCTCGGCATGACGGCCGCGCACGTGATCGGCTACATCGGCCGGATCTCGAAGCGCGATCAGGATCGCATCGACGCGATGAGCGACGACAACGACAGCGATCAGGAAAATTACGATCCGCGTCGCGACGCGAACAACTACAAGGGCACCGACTACATCGGCAAGATCGGTGTCGAACAGAGCTACGAGACCGAGCTGCATGGCCTGACGGGCTTCGAGGAAGTCGAGGTGACGGCCGGCGGCCGGCCGGTGCGCACGCTGTCGCGCACGCAGGCGACGCCCGGCAACAACCTCGTGCTGTCGCTCGACATCGGGCTGCAGCAGGTCGCCGAACAGGCGTTCGCCGGCAAGCGCGGCGCGCTCGTCGCGATCGAACCGGCCACGGGCGACGTGCTCGCGTTCGTGTCGTCGCCGAGCTTCGACCCGAACTCGTTCGTCGACGGCATCGACCAGCAGACCTGGGACGAGTTGAACAACTCGCCCGACAAGCCGCTCCTGAACCGCCCGCTGCACGGCACCTACCCGCCCGGCTCGACCTACAAGCCGTTCATGGCGCTGGCCGGCCTGACGCTCGGCAAGCGCACGCCGGGCTGGGGTTTCCAGGATCCCGGCTACTTCACGTTCGGCGGCCACACGTTCCGCAACGACGTGCGCTCGGGCCAGGGCTGGGTCGACATGAACAAGGCGATCATGGTGTCGAACGACACCTACTTCTACATGCTCGCGCGCGACCTCGGCGTGAACGCCATCGCGAACTTCATGAAGCCGTTCGGCTTCGGCCAGATCACCGGGATCGACATCCAGGGCGAGGCGCGCGGGATCCTGCCGTCGACCGACTGGAAGAAGAAGGCGTTCAAGAAGCCCGCACAGCAGAAGTGGTTCGACGGCGAAACGATCAGCCTCGGGATCGGCCAGGGCTACAACTCGTTCACGATCCTGCAGCTCGCGCATGCGACCGCGACGCTCGCGAACAACGGGATCGTGATGAAGCCGCACCTCGTGAAGGAGATCGAGGATCCGATCACGCGCGCGCGTCGCATGACCGTGCCGAAGGAAAGCGAAGTGATCCCGCTCAAGCAGTCCGACATCGACGTCGTGAAGCGCGGGATGGAGAACGTGGTCGAAAACCCGTCGGGCACCGCGTACAAGGTGTTCCGCGGCGCGCAGTACCTGGCGGCCGGCAAGACCGGTACCGCGCAGGTGTTCTCGCTGCAGGGCGCGAACTACAAGGGCCACCTGCTCGCCGAACACCTGCGCGACCACGCGCTGTTCATCGCGTATGCACCGGTCGACCATCCGAAGATCGCCGTGGCGCTGGTCGTCGAGAACGGCGGCTGGGGTGCGCAGGCCGCGGGCCCGATCGCACGCCGCGTGCTCGACTTCTACCTCGTCGACCGCCAGAACCCGCAGAACGAGTCGGCCGCCGTGGCCGCCGCCGCCTCGGCGACCGAGCCGGTGAACGCGCCGGTGATCGGCGACGCATCGAAGCCCGCCGTCGTCGCGGCCGGCTTCACCGCGCTGCCGCAGCCGGTCCCGCCGAACTCGGCCAGCTCGGCGGACGCCGCATCGGCGCCCGGCGCGGCGAGCGCCGCGCAGCCGGCCGACGCCAGCGCCGCCGCGCCGATGGCCGCGAGCCTGCCGCCGATCCGGCGCCCGCATCGGCCGCACCGGCCCGCCAGCGACGCGCAGCCGGCTGCCACCGCGCCGCGCGACGACAACTACCGTGCGACGGCTACCGCGAAAGCGGCGACCGCCGGCACCGCTCATTAACGGAGAAAGGCATGCAATTCGACAAGCGCGCCTGGCTCGACAAGATCAAGCAGATGTTCGCGGGCTTCGACCGCCCGCTCGCCCTCATCGTGTTCCTGCTGCTGTGCGTGGGCATCGTCACGCTGTACAGCGCGGCGATCGACATGCCGGGCCGCGTCGAGGACCAGCTGCGCAACATCATGCTGACGTTCGTGCTGATGTGGGTGATCGCCAACATCCCGCCCACGACGCTGATGCGCTTCGCGGTCCCGCTCTATACGTTCGGGGTCGCGCTACTGATCGCCGTCGCGCTGTTCGGGATGACCAAGAAGGGCGCGAAGCGCTGGCTGAACGTCGGCGTCGTGATCCAGCCGTCCGAAATCCTCAAGATCGCGACCCCGCTGATGCTCGCGTGGTACTACCAACGCCGAGAAGGCGGGGTGCGCTGGTACGACTTCGTCGTCGCGTTCGGGATCCTGCTGGTGCCGGTCGCCCTGATCGCGAAACAGCCCGACCTCGGCACGGGCCTGCTCGTGTTCGCGGCCGGCTTCTTCGTGATCTATCTGGCGGGCCTGTCGTTCAAGCTGATCGTGCCGGTGCTGATCGCGGGCGTGATCGCGGTCGGCTCGATCGCCGTGTTCGAGCAGCGCATCTGCCAGCCCGACGTGCAGTGGCCGCTGATGCACGACTACCAGAAGCACCGCGTGTGCACGCTGCTCGACCCGACCTCCGACCCGCTCGGCAAGGGCTTCCACACGATCCAGGCCGTGATCGCAATCGGCTCGGGCGGTGTGCTCGGCAAGGGCTACCTGAAGGGCACGCAGGCGCACCTCGAGTTCATTCCGGAGAAGCACACCGACTTCATCTTCGCGGTGTTTTCGGAAGAATGGGGACTCGCCGGCGGCCTCGTACTGCTCACGTTGTACATGGCATTGATCGCGCGCGGACTCTATATCGCCGCGCAGGGCGCGACGCTGTTCGGCCGCTTGCTCGCGGGTTCGCTCACGCTCGCGTTCTTCGTCTATGCGTTCGTCAATATCGGGATGGTGAGCGGCGTGCTGCCCGTCGTCGGCGTGCCGTTGCCGTTCATGAGCTACGGCGGCACCGCGCTCACGACGCTCGGCATCGCGATCGGGATGATCATGAGCGTCGGACGACAACGGCGGCTGATGAAGACCTGACGACGCGGCGCGGCACCCGGCCGCCTGCTGTCGCAGCAATGAAAAAACGGCGCCCCGAGCGCCGTTTTTCGTTGGGCAGATCGAAACCGAACGCGCTCACGGCGCGCGCTCATTGCGGCGGCGCGCGCGGGCTCTCGTGGTCCGCGGCGGCGCCCGATGCCGGTCCCGGCGTCTTCAGCCGCGCGCTCAGCTCCCTGAATTTCAGCTCGGCCGTCTCGTCGCCCTGCGCGGCCGCCGCCGCGTAATACGCGCGCGCGATGTTCAGGTTCTGCGTGACGCCGTCGCCGCCGCGCTCGTAGAACGACGCAGTCACGTACTGCGCGGTCGGCTCGCCGGCATCCGCCGCGAGCTTGTACCACGCGAACGCCTGCCGGTTGTCGCGCGGCGTGCCGCGCCCGTCGAGGAACTGGTTCGCGAGCGACAGCTCGGCCTGCACATGCCCCTGCTTCGCCGCCCGCAGGAACCAGCGGTGCGCTTCGACCGGATTGCGCGCGACGAACTCGCCGTCGTCGAACATCCGCCCGTACACGTACTGCGCGTGCGACATGTTCGCGTCGGCCGCGCGCTTGAGCCAGCGCAGCCCTTCCTCGACGTTCGCGGTCACGCCGACGCCGGTGATCAGCATCATCGCGTAATTGAACTGCGCGAGCCGGTCGCCACGCTCCGCCGCGTCGTGGAATTGCACCAGCGCCGCGCGATAGTCGCCGGCGTTGTAGTCAGCGACGGCCGATTGCGTCTCGTGCGCCGGATCCGGCTGCGCGCGCGGCGCATTCTGCGCGGCCGCGGCGATGCACACGGCCCACAGCCCGAGCAGCATGCCGATCCGCCCGTGCGCAGCGATCGCACCGGCCGCACGCCGGCCGCCTGCGCCATCGCCGGCATTCACGATCGCACCTCCTGCAGCGCCTGCCGCGTCGCGCGCAGCAGCCACGTCACGTCGGCCGACAGCGTGATCATCCGGTAGCCGGCCTCGCGGTACTGGCGCGCGCTCGCCGTATCGCCCGCGAAGATGCCGACCGCGACGCCGGCCTGCTTGCCGGCCGCGAGCACCCGCGCCATCGCGGTTTCGACGTCCGGATGGCGGCTGTCGCCGAGATGCCCGAGGCTCGCCGCGAGATCGGCCGGCCCGATGAACAGGCAGTCGACGCCGGGCGTCGCGGCGATCCGCTCGACTTCGTCGACGCCGCGTGCCGATTCGATCTGTGCGATCACCGCAACCTGCGCGTTCGCCGTCTGCAGGTAATCGCGGCGCATCCCGAATGCCGCCGCGCGCACCATCCCGGCAACGCCGCGCAGCCCGTTCGGGGAATCGGGCGACGGGAAACGGGTGAGCCGCACCGCATGCGCGGCGTCGTCGGGCGTTTCGATACAAGGAAACATCAGCGTGCGCGCGCCGGCGTCGAGCGCGCGCTTCACGAGCCACGGCTCGCGCCCCGGCACGCGCACGACGGGCTCGCTCGGCAGATGCGCGGCGGCCAGCGCACGCAGTTGCGATGCGACGTCGCGACTGTCGTTCGGCGCATGCTCCATGTCGATGCAGAGCCAGTCGTAGCCGGCGTGCGCGAGCGCTTCCGCGGCCGAGTCGCAGCCAAGCGACAGCCACAGGCCGTACAGCGGCTCGTCGCCGTCATGCAGACGTTGCTTGAGGGAATTGGTGAGCGTGCTCATCGATACGGCCTCCTGGCGGACAGGCAATCGAACGAAACAGGCAACAAGGAAGACAGCCGGGCGGCAGTGCCCGATCGCGGCGCGCGACGGACGGGCGCCACGCAACGATCATAGCGCGCCGTCGGGCCGAATGTGGGAAGACGCGTGAAGCGGGCCCGATCGGGCGCCGCCTCGCGGGCAACCGCCGACCGGCCGCCGCACGAATGCGCGGGCCGGCGCTGCGGGATCAGCGAGCCGGTTCGCGCTCGACGTCGGCCCAGCAGTTCGGCGTTTCGTACAGGCGCACGCGCTCCAGGCGCAGGTTCACGCCGTAGTGCGCGTCGTACACGTTCGCGAGGATGTCGAACGCGATCGCCGCGAGGTTCTCGACGGTCGGGATCCGGTCGATCACGACGGTCTTGTGGTCGGCCATCTGCTCGAGGAACGAGCGCACGACTTCGTCGCGCGCGTAGACCAGGAACGCGTGGTCCCACTTGTTGACGAGGTGCTCGACCGCGAGCGCCTTCACGTCGGCGAAATCCATCACCATGCCGCGGTCGGGCGCCCCCTCGGTATCGACGAGATCGCCGCGCAGCGTGACTTCGAGCACGTAGCGATGGCCGTGCAGGTTCCTGCACTGGCTGCGGTGATCGGGAATGCGGTGGCCCGCGTCGAATTCGAGTTTTCGGGTAATCAGCACGATGTCAAAAGCCGTGGCTCAGGGAATGTTCAGATATTTGTGGGTCTGCATCGACAGCCGCCACTGCGGATGCCGCTTGCACCAGTCGATCGCAAGCTTCGTGTTGATGTCGCGCGACGGACCGTCCATCGGCTGCACCAGAAAATACTCGAAATCGAGCTTCGCGTAGTCGGCGAGCCGCTGGTTGTCCTGCGGAATCACGACCTTCAGTTCGTTGCCCTTCGTGACGACGAGCGTCGCGTCGGCCTTCGGGCTCACGCAGATCCAGTCGATCGTCTCGAGCACCGGCAGCGAGCCGTTGGTCTCGATCGCGATCTCGAAGCCGGCCGCATGCAGCGCGTCGACGAGCGGCTGGTCGAGCTGCAGCATCGGCTCACCGCCGGTGCAGACGACGAAGCGATGCGCTTCGCCGTCCGGCCACAGGCCGGCGATCGTCGCGACGAGCGCTTCGGCATCCTTGAATTTGCCGCCGTTCTCGCCGTCCGTGCCGACGAAGTCGGTATCGCAGAAGCGGCACACGGCGTCCGCACGATCTTCTTCGCGGCCCGACCACAGATTGCAGCCGGCGAACCGGCAGAACACGGCCGGACGGCCGGCGTTCGCGCCCTCGCCCTGCAACGTGTAGAAAATTTCCTTGACCGCGTAAGTCATCGTGCTTCGTCCGGCTCGCGCCGCTCGTTGTCGATCAGAATCGGTTATCCATGAAGCGCTGCCGGCGCATGTGCGTCACAGCGGCGCTTCGGTCACCCGCTCGCCCTTCAGGTAAGCCTCGTAGCCGCGCTTGCGCAGCTTGCAGGCCGGGCATGCGCCGCAGCCGAAGCCCCAGTCGTGCAGTTCCGCGCGCTCGCCCACGTAGCACGTGTGCGTCTCGACGCGGATCAGCTCGACGAGCGCCTCGCCGCCGAGCTGCTCGGCGAGCTGCCAGGTCTGCGCCTTGTCGAGCCACATCAGCGGCGTCTCGAGCACGACGCGCGTGTCCATCCCGAGGTTCAGCGCGACCTGCAGCGCCTTCATCGTGTCGTCGCGGCAGTCCGGGTAGCCCGAGAAATCGGTCTCGCACATCCCGCCGACCAGCACGCGCAACCCGCGGCGATAGGCGATCGCCGCGGCGATCGTCATGAACAGCAGGTTGCGGCCCGGCACGAACGTGTTCGGCAAGCCGTTCGCCGTGGTCTCGATCTCGATCGTGCGCGTCATCGCGGTATCGCTGATCGCGCCGAGCACCGACAGGTCGATCATGTGATCGTCGCCGAGCCGGTCCGACCATGCGGGGAACTGACGCTTCAGCGCTTCGCGCATGCCTTCGCGACATTCGAGTTCGACGCGATGGCGCTGGCCGTAATCGAAGCCGAGCGTCTCGACCGTCTGGTAGCGTTCCAGGGCCCAGGCCACACACGTGGCCGAGTCCTGCCCGCCGGAAAACAACACGAGCGCGCCGTCTTTAGCGTCTGTCCGAATCACCGTGATACTCCGTGAATGTGTAGGCTCGCGTCGCGCTGCGCCCCAGGGGCCGGCTGCCGCCGGGCGGCCCGACGCGTGCCGGCCTGCGCCGGCTCGACCAGTATAGGCAGCGCGGTCGGCCGCGAACGCGGCGGAGCGCTTATACCGCCCATCGCGCGGCATCGTTGCCGCGCGTCACGGCAGCGCCTGCGGGCAGCCATGCCGTGCGCATGAAGCGATGCGCTAAGTCATTGAGCGGGCACGGATTTTATCACGCCCCCGAAAATGCTGCCGGGCATGCCTCCGACAACACGCAATACCCACCACAAACGAAAAACCCCAAGAACCTTCCGATTCTTGGGGTTGGAACTGCTGGTGGCCTGGGACGGAATCGAACCATCGACACGCGGATTTTCAATCCGCTGCTCTACCAACTGAGCTACCGGGCCAACGAAGAAGAGAAAGTATATCCAGCCTGACTCACTTGTGCAAGTGTTTTGGCAAAATATTTTATACGGCGCCTTCCGACGGCTTCTTGCCGAGCTCGACGCCGAGCTGTTTGAGCTTGCGATACAGGTGCGTGCGCTCGAGGCCGGTCTTCTCCGCGACGCGCGTCATGCTGCCGTTCTCGCGCGCGAGGTGATACTCGAAGTACGCGCGCTCGAACGCGTCGCGTGCTTCGCGCAACGGGATGTCGAACGGAATCGCGGCCGTCTGGCCCGCAAGGCCGAGTGCCGCGACCATGTCGTCGCCGAGCGTCGGCAACGCCGCCGCGGACGCCACCGCTGCCGGGCCCGCAGCCTGGCCGGCGCCGGCCTTCAACGCCGCGTTGACGGACACGGGTGCCGCGCCGCGCGCGAGACCGTGCTCGACGGACTTCAGCAGCTTCTGCAGCGCGATCGGCTTCTCGAGGAAATCGAGTGCGCCGATCTTCGTCGCTTCGACGGCCGTGTCGATCGTCGCGTGCCCGGACATCATGATCACCGGCATCGTCAACAGGCCCTGTGCCGCCCATTCCTTGAGCAGCGTGACGCCGTCGGTATCGGGCATCCAGATATCGAGCAGCACGAGATCAGGCGCCTGATTCAGACGGTACTCCCGCGCGGCCTGCGCGTTCTCCGCCGCCTCGACGACATGCCCTTCATCGCTGAGGATCTCCGAGAGCAATTCCCGGATGCCCATTTCATCATCTACCACCAGGATGGTTGCCATTTACGCTGCCTTTGTCTGCACACTTGCTTTTGTCTTGGCCGGAGCCGCCCTGCCCTGCGCGCCCGGTTCGGCGCCTGGCGTATCGCTCGCCATCTGCAGGAACAGAATCGACACCTGCGCACCCTCGACGGTCTCGCCGTGCATGCGATTGCGCAGATCGATCCGCGCGCCGTGCTCATCGACGATTTTCTTGACCGTGGCCAACCCGAGCCCCGTGCCCTTCGCCTTCGTCGTGACGTAAGGCTCGAACGCGCGCGTCAGGATGCGTGCCGGAAAACCGGGCCCGTTGTCGGACACGGTAAGACGTACCGCGACGCGCGTTTTGCCCTCGGCGTCGGGATCGCCATATTCTACTGTCTTGGTTTCGATCAACACACGCGGATGCGCGACTTCCGCGACCGAATCCTGCGCGTTCTGCAGCAGGTTGTGAATCACCTGGCGCAGTTGCGTCGCGTCGCCGCGAATCACCGGTAGCGACGCCGCAAGCTCGGCGGTGATCGCGCTCTTGCCTTCGCCGACGCCATACAGTCCGAGCACCTCGCTCGCCAGTTCGTTCAACTGCAGGTTCGACAGCACCGCCGGCGGCGTGCGCGCGTACTCGCGGAAGTCGTCGACCATTCGCTTCATCGCGGCCACCTGGTTGACGATCATCGTCGCGCCGCGCTTGAGCACGTCCGCGTCGTGCGGCGCGAGCTTGTCGGACAGCTTCATCTGCAATCGCTCGGCCGACAGCTGGATCGGCGTCAGCGGGTTCTTGATCTCGTGCGCGAGCCTGCGCGCAACTTCGCCCCACGCGACCGAACGCTGCGCGGAAATCACGTCGGAGATGTCGTCGAACACGACGACGTAGCCGGACGTCTGCGGATCGTCGGCCTCGCCCTCGACCGTCGATACGAGCCGCGTGCCGCGCACGAGCAGCGTCAGCGGATCGGCTTCGCCGGGCACCTCGACCGCGAACTGCTGCTGCCAGTGACCGCGATCGCCGCTGCCGCCGTCGGATGCCGCCTCGCGATCGGCGAACGCCTTGCGCACCATCGCGCCGAATTCCGCCACGACGCCGATCCGGTCGAGCGCCGTGCCGATCATCGAGTTGAACGGCTGCCGGAAGATGCGCTCGGCGCCGCGGTTGGCCGTCGTCAGCCGGAACTGGCGATCGAGCACGAACACGCCGGCCGTCAGGTTCGCGAGGATGCTCTCGAGATACGTCTTCGAATGCTCGAGCGCGACCCGGTTCTTCTCGACCGCGAGCCGCGCCTCGGACAGCTGGCGCGTCATCGCGTTGAACGACTGCGTGAGGAAGCCGAGCTCGTCGCGCGTCTTGATTTCGCGCTTCGGCGTGTAGTCGCCTTCCGTGATCTCCTTGGTGCCCTGCGCGAGCAGGAACAGCGGCCGTGCGAGCTGCTGGCCGAGCGCGAGCGCGAGCATCATCGCGATGAAGGTCGCGAGGAACAGCGCGAGCGTCAGCGTGCCGATGTACATCTTGCGCAGCCCAGTGCGGCCGAGCGATTTCTCCTGGTACTCGCGATACGCGCGCTGCACCGCGTCCGCGTTATGCGCGAGCGTTGGCGGCACCGGTTGCGTGAGCTGCAGGAACCGCTCGGCCGGCTGCAGCAGCGACGTCGTCGCGTCGGGAATCGGCCGCACGACGCGCAGCCGCAACGCCCCCTTCGCGCCGTGCGCCTGCGGGTCGCCGTCGACTTCACCTTCGATCGCCGCGTACACGCCGTGTTCGCGCGCCTGGCTCAGCATCAGCGAGGTCGGCAGGTCGTCCGGAATCAGCGCGGCGAAATTGCCCGACGCCTGCGCGACGATGTGCAGGTCGGGCGCGGCGCCCGAGCCGCCGCGGCTCGGTTCGACGATGGTGGCGTCCTGCACGCCGAACTGGTCGCGCAAGCGCAGCAGCGTGAGCGTCGTGCCGTTCGTGTTCGCATCGACGCTCGCGAGCTGGTCGGTCATCAGCCGCGCCTTCGTCTGCAGGTCGGACAGCGACGCGTCGAGCATCCCGCGGCCGAGGTTCAGGCCGGCCGTCAGCGCGGTCTCGACGTTCACGTCGAACCACGACTCGATACTGCGCGACACGAACTGGTACGACACGATGTAGATGATCCCGCCCGGCACCACGCCGACGAGCGCGAAGAACACCGCGAGCTTCGCGAGCAGCCGCGTGCCGAACTTGCCCTTCCTCAGTCGCACGACGATCATCCCGATCAGCCCGAGCACCACCAGCAGGAACACGAGCGCGACGATGATGTTCATCGCGTACAGCCACGAGTAGTAGCGGTCGAAGAATTCGGTGTTCGCGCTCGCGGCCGCGAGCAGCACGAGCAGCAGCAGCGCGGTGATCGCGACGGTCGAGACGATCACGCGAATGAGGAGGCTCTTCCCGCTGGCCGCGCGGCGCACTTTATTTAGCACGTTCGGTCACCGTGAAGTTGAAGCGCTTCCAGTCCGACCCGAGCGTCCAGTCGCGGTTGTTCACCGCGTCGACCTGGAACGGTTTCGGCATCAGCGCGGTATCGAGCTGCATCCGCACCGACGCCGTGTAGGTTTCACCGGCACGCACCTGGTTGCGGTCGATCACGTGCCACGACGTGATGTGCCGGACGACCGCGAGCGCGTCCTTCAGCGACGGGAAACCGAGCTGCAGCCCGCCCGTCGACACGCGATATTCGCGCGTGAGCGGCTGGAACGACAGGCGGATCGTCTGCGATACCGACACCGGCTGCTCGTCGAACCAGTACCAGCGCGCGCGGCTCAGTTCGAAATCGGTCGTGAAGTAAACCGGGATGCCCCTGTTGACCGCATCCTCGAGGTTCGGATTCAGCTCGAAATCGAAGCGGGCATCGAGACTCCAGCCGCTCCCGTCGGCCTGCAGCGATGCGCGCTGCACGGCGATCGATTCGGCATGCGCCGGCCGAACGACAGTCAGGCACAACGCCAGCGCGACCATCAGGACGGCGGCAAGCCGAAGTGGAAAAAGGTGTTTGATCGTCACCGTTTCTGAAACCGCGCGTAGAAAAATCCGTCGTGATCGGTGTTCTGGTCGAGTGCGCCGGCCGCCCCGCCGCGCACGCCGCCCGGCAGCAGTTGGCCGGGCGCGTCCAATCGTACCGCATCTTCACAGGCCGCTTCAAACCAGCGCGCCTGCAATTCGCCTTCTTCGGGAAAGATCGAACAGGTCACGTAAAGTAGTTCGCCGCCCGGCTTCACGAGCGGCCACAGCGCCGACAGGATGCGACGCTGTTCCACGACGAGCGCCGCGATGTCGGCTTCGCGGCGCAGCCAGCGGATATCGGGATGGCGACGCACGATGCCGGACGCCGAGCACGGCACGTCGGCGAGGATGCGATCGAACGCGCGGCCGTCGTACCACGCTTGCGGCGCGCCCGCATCGCCGACGCGCACGTCCGCCGTGAGCGACAGCCGCGCGAGGTTCTCGCCGATGCGCGCCGCGCGCGTCGCATCGCTTTCCAGCGCGACGACCTCCGCGTTGGCCAGTTCGAGGATATGACCGGTCTTGCCGCCCGGTGCCGCGCACGCGTCGAGCACGCGCATGCCGTCGCGCGCACCGAGCCATTCGGCCGCGAGCTGCGCGCCGGCATCCTGCACCGACACGACACCGTCGGCGAACCCCGGAATGCGGTCGACCGGCAGCGCCGACGCGAGCCGCACCGCATGGCGGCCGATCGCGGTCGCTTCGATCCCGCTGGCGCGCAGCGTGTCGAGATACGCGTCGACGCTCGCGCGGCGTGCGTTCACGCGCAGCGTCAGCGGCCCCTGGCGCTCGCCGGCCTCGAGGATCGCCTGCCACGTGTCGGGCCATGCGCGCTTCACCGCATCGACCCACCAGGTCCGGTAATTCCAGCGCGCGACCGGATCGCCCTGCAGCGCCGCCACGAGCGCGTCGCGCTCGCGCAGGAAACGCCGCAGCACCGCGTTGACCAACCCCTTCGCGAATACGTATTCGCGTCGCCCGCCGATCACCGTCACGGCCTGGTCGACGATCGTGAACGGCGGATACGCCGCCGTGTCCTCCGGATCGAGCAGCAGCGCGAGCGCGCCGGCCAGCACCGCATGCACATGCGCGGGCGGCGCCTTGCTGACGAGCTTGCCGATCAGCCAGTCCGCACTGCCCAGACGACGCATCGTCCGGTACGCGACGTCCTGCGTCGCGCCGCGCGCCAGCGCCTGCGCGCCGGCCGGCATCTGCGCGAACACCGCGGCGAGCGCCGCCGGCAGCGCGGTGCCGCGCCGCACCGCATCGACTGCCTGCGCGGCCGCGTCGAGCGCGAAGCCCAGCGAATCGGGCGCGAGGTGCAGCGCGGACAGGCGCGCAGGGCGGCCGGCGGTAGACGGAGCGGAGGAACGGGTTCGTGTCATCGGAGCAAAATCGGCAAACGGGGCGCGACAGGCGGCGAGGCCACTATGGCCGCGTGGCCGCGCGATCCCAAACCGCGCATTGTATCGCGCGGCCCATGCGGCCCCTTTACGGTGCGCGCAAATGAAACGCCCCGCAGCGCGGGGCGTGCGGGGCGATGCGTGAAGTGCGACGCGGCTTAGTCGAAGCGGCCGGTGCGGGCCATCTCCATCAGGCGCGCGATGCGCTCCTCGGTGGCCGGGTGCGTGGAGAACAGGTTCTGCAGGCCGCCGCTGCGCAGCGGATTCATGATCATCATCTGCGCGGTGGACGGATGCGCTTCAGCCGCCTGGAACGGAATGCCGGCCGCATAGCGATGGATCTTGTCGAGCGCGGTGGCGAGCGACTGCGGGTCGCCGGAGATCTGCGCGCCGCCGCGATCGGCTTCGAATTCCCGCGCACGCGAGATCGCCATCTGGATCAGCGCGCCGGCGATCGGTGCGAGCAGCGCGACCGCGATCCCGGCGATCGGGTTGGCCGGCCGGCCGTTCTCGTCGCGACCGCCGAAGAACATCGCGAAGTTGGCCAGCGCCGAGATTGCGCCCGCCATCGTCGCCGTGATCGTGGAGATCAGGATGTCGCGATGCTTCACGTGCGCGAGTTCGTGCGCCATCACGCCGCGCATTTCGCGCTCGGACAGCACGCGCAGGATGCCCGTCGTCGCGGCGACCGCCGCGTGCTCGGGGTTGCGGCCCGTGGCAAATGCGTTCGGCGCATCTTCGTTGATCAGGTAGACGCGCGGCATCGGCAGGTTCGCACGCGTGGCCAACTCGCGCACCATCCGGTAGAACTGTGGCGCCGTGTTCTCGTCGACTTCCTGCGCGTTGTACATGCGCAGCACCATCTTGTCCGAGAACCAGTACGAGAAGAAATTCATGCCGAGCGCGAACAACAGCGCGATCGTCATGCCGCGCGAGCCGCCGATCATGCCGCCGATCACGATGAACAGGGCCGTGATCCCGGCCATCAGCATCGCCGTTTTGACCCAATTGAACATACCCACTCCTTATCCGTCAGGGGACCGCCGTCCATCAACAGGTACGGCGAGAAATTGTAAGCGATTTGTTAGATAAGGTCTTGCCGGAAAAATTCAATTTCAGCGTTGCGACGCCGCCAGTCGCAGGCCAAGGCCGACGAACGCACTGCCGACCGTGCGGTCGAGCCATTTCTTGACGCCCGGCTTGCCGGAAAAGCGCTGCGTGACGCTGCCGGCGACCCATGCGACGACGCTGGTCCAGATGGTGCTCATCACGACGAACACCGACCCGAGAGCCAGGAACGCCAGTGCCTTGTGCGGGCTGTCGGCCGACACGAACTGCGGGAAGAACGACACGAAGAACAGCACGACCTTCGGATTCAGCACGTTGGTCCAGAAACCCTGCATGAACAGCTGGCGCAACGGCTTTGCGGCCGTGGCCTGTGCATCGGCATTCGCCGGCGCGGCCGCCTGCTTCGTGACGAGCATGCGCACGCCGAGGTAGATCAGGTAGGCGGCACCGACCAGCTTGATCACCGTGAACGCGGCGGCCGACGCCGCGAGCAGCGCGGTCAGCCCGAATGCGCACGCGAGCGCATGCACGCAGCAACCGGCCGAGATGCCGAGCGCCGACATCAGCCCCGCGCCACGGCCCTGCGCCACGCTGCGGCCGACGATATACGCGGTATCCGGGCCGGGCGTGACGTTCAGCAGGAAAACCGCGAGCACGAAGAAGCCGAAATGGGTGATGCCAAGCATGAAAACCTCAAAACCGAAAAGCGCAGGGAAATTCTACGCGCGCCTGCCGCGCCGCGCGACTCGGCCATCCGGCCGATTGTGCGCGGCCGGTACACCGTGTCGAATGGCGCTCAGGCCGCGTCGGGCAACGTGAAGCGCTGGCCGGCAGCGAGCGGCGAGCCGGCCAGGAATTCGCGCGCGGGCAACCGCTTGCCGCCCGGCTTCTGCAGTTGCGTCACGCGCAGCGCGCCGCTGCCGCAGGCGACGATCACGCCTTCCGGCGCGGCTTCGACGATCGTGCCGGGCGCCGCGTCGCCGCGTGCGGCCACGGGCTCAGCCGCCCACAGCTTGATTGCCGCGCCGTCGAGCGTCGCGACGCCGCCCGGGAACGGATCGAACGCGCGCACCTGGCGCGCGAGCACGTCGGCCGGCTTGCGCCAGTCGAGCGCCGCTTCGTGCTTGCCGATCTTCTCCGCGTAAGTCACGCCGTCGGCCGGCTGCGGCGTGGCGGGCAACGCACCGTCACGCTCCAGCCGCACGAGCGCGTCGACGATCAGCCGCGCGCCGTCGGCAGCCAGCCGGTCGTGCAGCGTCGCGGTCGTATCGTCGGAGGCGATCGCAATGCGCGCTTCCTCGATCATCGCGCCGGTGTCGAGGCCGACATCCATCTGCATCAGCGTGACGCCCGTCTCGGCGTCGCCGGCCTCGATCGCCCGGTGGATCGGCGCGGCGCCGCGCCAGCGCGGCAGCAGCGACGCATGGATGTTGATGCAGCCGGCGCGCGGGATATCGAGCACTTCCTGCGGCAGCAGCAGCCCGTATGCAGCGACCACCATCACGTCGTGCGGAGTCGTGCGCAGCAGCCCGATCGCCTCGGCGGCTTCCTGCGGGTACTTGCCCGCGCGGCGCAGCGACGGCGGCTGCGCGACGGGCATCCCGTGCTCGACGGCATAGCGCTTCACCGCGCTCGCCTGCAGTTTCATCCCGCGCCCGGCAGGGCGATCGGGCTGGGTGAGCACGAGCGGCACCGGAAAACCGGCCTCGTGGATCGCGGCAAGTGCGGCCGCGGCGAATTCCGGCGTGCCGGCAAAAATCACGCGCAACGTATGGGTCATGACAGCGTTCGGGAGGGCTTGGCGAACACGCGTCACATCGCGCGTTCGAGTTTCTTCATCTTCGTCTTGATGCGGGTCTGCTTCAGCGGCGACAGGTATTCGACGAACACGCGCCCCATCAGGTGATCCATCTCGTGCTGCACGCACACGGCCAGCAGGCCCTCGCAGTCGAGCTCGAAGGTCTCGCCCTGCTCGTTGAGCGCACGCACGCGCACGTGGTCGGGACGCTCGACTTCGTCGTAGATGCCCGGCACCGACAGGCAGCCTTCTTCGTACACCTGCTTGGCGTCGCTCGACCAGACGATCTCGGGATTGATGAACGCGCGCAGCTCGTTCTTCTCCTCGGAGATGTCGATCACGATCACACGCTCGTGCACGTCGACCTGGGTGGCCGCCAGGCCGATGCCCGGCGCGGCGTACATGGTTTCGGCCATGTCGGCGACGAGCTTGCGGATCCGGTCGTCGACCTTGTCGACGGGCTTGGCGACCTTGTGCAGCCGCTTGTCGGGGTAATGAAGAATGTTCAGCAAAGCCATGGTGTTCGGTAATCGGTGGAGCGGCGTGCCGCATCGGCCATCCGGCCGGCTGGCGCCGCCGCCGGGATGCAATGAAGATGAGGCGAACGCGTGGCATATCCATGCCGCGGGTCAAGCCTCCTGCAATCGGCCGGACGCCTGCGCGCGCGGCCCTGTCGAGTATTTCGGATGATGAAAATTTTATCATGGCGCCACGCCGTTCGCTGGCCGTCGCATTCGAGGGGAACCTCATGTCGCCGCAAGCGCTGACCACTTCCGCGCTGCGCGCCTGGCTGCAACTCGCGCATGCGCCGGGCCTCGCGCCGCCCGTGCTGCAGATTCTGCTCGATGCATTCGGCACGCCCACGGCGCTGCTGCGTGCGTCCGACGACGCCATTGCCGCGGCGAGCAGCGCCGCCGCCGCGCAGGCGGTACGCGCAAGCGAACGGGACGACCTCGACGCACGCACCGCTGCCGCGCTCGCGTGGCTCGATGCGCCGGGCAACACGATCGTCGCGCTCAACGATCCCGCGTACCCGCCGCGGCTGCGCGACCTGCACGATCCGCCGCCGCTGCTATATGTAAAGGGCCGGCTCGACCTGCTGCACGCCCGCGGCGTTGCCGTGGTCGGCAGCCGCCACGCCACGCCGCAAGGGCTCGCCGACGCGACGTACTTCGCCCATGCGCTGTCCGATGCGGGGCTCCCAATCGTTTCCGGCCTCGCGCTCGGCATCGACGCGGCTGCGCATCGCGGCGGGCTCGACGGTCGCTCGGGCACGATCGCGGTGATTGCAACGGGCGCCGATCTCGTCTACCCGGCGCGGCACCGCGCACTCGCCCACGCCATCGCCGCACGCGGCACGATCGTGTCGGAATGGCCGCTCGGCACGCCCGCACGGGCGTCGCATTTCCCGCAGCGCAACCGGCTGATCGCCGCACTCGGGCTCGGCGTGCTCGTCGTCGAAGCCGCGCCGCGCTCCGGTTCGCTGATCACCGCGCGGCTCGCGAACGAGCTCGGCCGCGACGTGTTCGCGATGCCCGGCTCGATCCACGCGCCGCTCGCCCAGGGCTGCCATGCGCTGATCCGCGACGGCGCGAAGCTCACCGCGGCGCCGCTCGACGTGCTCGAGGAATACGGGCTGGGTGAGCCGACGGCTCAGGCTCACGCCGCCGACGGCACGACAGGCTCCGAGAATTCGGGCGCGATCGCGGGCGCCAGCGATGAATCCGGCACTGCCGGGCGGCGCGCGAGCGCACATCCGGCGCAAGCGGCGCCGGCCGATCCAGCGGCGAGCGCACCAATCGAAACCACACTGCCCGAGTCTCCGGCAGAGCGATCGGTACTCACCGCGCTCGGATACGGCCCCGTTACTTACGAATGGCTCGCCGAGCACACCGGCCTGCCCGACGACGTGCTGCACGGCGCGTTGCTCGCGCTCGAACTGGCCGCCCGCATCGCGAGCGTCCCCGGCGGGCGCTTCGCGCGGCTTGATGCGGCGCCCACCCCGCCTGCGTCCGGCGTGCTACATTCCCCGGCATAGGGGCGGCCCGCCGCCGACGATATCCAAGGAATTCCATGCCCGCGCTGAATCTCGACACCGACGCCGATCGGATCGCCGAGCGCCTCGCCGATCCCGACACGCTGCTGGTCGCCTGCCTGTGCGCCGACTGGTGCGGCACGTGCCGCGACTACCGGACGGCCTTCGACCAGCTCGCCGACGCCCATCCCGATGCCTGCTTCGCGTGGATCGACATCGAAACCCACGCCGACCAGCTCGATGATCTGGACGTCGAGAATTTCCCGACCATCCTGATCGAGGACGCCAACACCGCGCGCTTCTTCGGCACGGTGCTGCCGCACGCGGCAATCGTCGAGCGGATGCTGTCCGACCTGAGTGCGGTGCCCGGCACGCCGCACGCACCGAAATTGCGCAACGTCCTGAACGTCGAGGCGTGAATCGCGCACCGGCCGGGCGGCTTTTCGCGCCGTTGCGCGTGCCGCCGCGCCGGGCGCTTGCCGCCGTTGCAACCCCCCTCTATGATGGGCCGCTTTTTACACGCCGCGCCGCCGTCGCCGCCGCGTGTGCTATAAAGCCGTCGTAAAAGGGACCCACACCGGCGAACCCGGTCTACCAACACACACCTGTCATGTCCAAAGCACTGATCATTGCGGAAAAGCCTTCTGTCGCGAACGACATCGCGCGCGCTTTGGGCGGCTTTACCAAGCATGACGAATACTACGAAAGCGACGAATTCGTCCTTTCGTCCGCGGTCGGCCACCTGCTGGAAATTGCCGCCCCTGAAGAGTATGAGGTCAAGCGCGGGAAATGGAGTTTCGCTCATCTGCCCGTCATCCCCCCGCATTTCGACCTGAACCCGATCGCAAAAAGCGAATCGCGGCTGAAGGTCCTTACCAAGCTGATGAAGCGCAAGGACGTCGATCGCCTGATCAACGCATGTGACGCGGGGCGCGAGGGCGAGCTGATTTTCCGCCTGATCGCGCAGCACGCGAAGGCGAAGCAGCCGGTCCAGCGCCTGTGGCTGCAATCGATGACGCCGCAGGCGATCCGCGACGGTTTCGCGAACCTGCGCAGCGACACGGACATGCAGCCGCTCGCCGACGCCGCACGCTGCCGCTCGGAAGCCGACTGGCTCGTCGGGATCAACGGCACGCGCGCGATGACCGCGTTCAACAGCAAGGGCGGCGGCTTCTTCCTGACGACCGTCGGCCGCGTTCAGACGCCAACGCTGTCGATCGTCGTCGAACGTGAAGAGAAAATCCGCCGATTCATCCCGCGCGACTACTGGGAAGTCAAGGCCGAGTTCGCGTGCGCGGGCGGCTTCTACGAAGGCAAGTGGTACGACCCGAAATTCAAGCGAGACGAATTCGATCCGGAAAAGCGCGACTCCCGCCTGTGGAGCGTGCCGGCCGCCGAAACCATCGTCGCCGCCTGCCGTGACCAGGTCGGCACGGTGTCCGAGGAATCGAAGCCGTCGACGCAGCTATCGCCGCTGCTGTTCGACCTGACGAGTCTGCAACGCGAGGCGAACAGCCGCTTCGGCTTCTCCGCGAAGAACACGCTCGGCCTCGCGCAGGCGCTGTATGAAAAGCACAAGGTGCTGACCTACCCGCGTACCGACGCGCGCGCACTGCCGGAAGACTACATTTCGACGGTGCAGTCCACGCTCGAGATGCTCAAGGAGAGCAACAACTACCTGCCGCATGCGAAGCAGGTGCTCGACAAGGGCTGGGTGAAGCCGAACAAGCGGATCTTCGACAACTCGAAGATCAGCGACCACTTCGCAATCATCCCGACGCTGCAGGCGCCGAAGTCGCTGTCCGAGCCGGAGCAGAAGCTGTACGACATGGTCGTGAAGCGCTTCCTCGCGGTGTTCTTCCCGGCCGCCGAGTTCCGCGTCACGACGCGGATCACCGAAGTCGCCGGCCATCACTTCAAGACCGAAGGCAAGGTGCTCGTCGAGCCGGGCTGGCTGCAGGTGTACGGCCGCGACGCCGAAGGCGCGGACGCGAACCTCGTGCCGGTGCAGAAGGACGAGAAGGTCAAGACCGACGAGATCGCCGCCGTCGCGCTCGTGACGAAACCGCCCGCACGCTACTCGGAAGCGACACTGCTGTCCGCGATGGAAGGCGCGGGCAAGCTGGTCGAGGACGACGAGCTGCGTGAAGCGATGGCCGCGAAGGGTCTCGGCACGCCGGCCACGCGCGCGGCGATCATCGAAGGCCTGCTGGGCGAAAAATACCTCGTGCGAGAAGGCCGCGAGCTGATCCCGACCGCGAAGGCATTCCAGCTGATGACGCTGCTGCGCGGGCTCGGCGTGAAGGAACTGACCGCGCCCGAACTCACCGGCGAATGGGAATACAAGCTGTCGCAGATGGAACGCGGCAACCTCGGGCGCGACGCGTTCATGCAGGAAATCGCCCGCATGACGCAGCAGATCGTCAAGCGCGCGAAGGAATACGATTCCGACACGATCCCCGGCGATTACGCGACGCTCGAGACGCCGTGCCCGAACTGCGGCGGCCAGGTGAAGGAAAACTACCGCCGCTTCGCCTGCACGAAGTGCGAGTTCTCGATCTCGAAGATTCCGGGCAGCCGGCAGTTCGAGATCCCGGAAGTCGAGGAGTTGCTGCGGGAGAAGACCATCGGCCCGTTGTCCGGCTTCCGCAGCAAGATGGGCCGCCCGTTCTCGGCGATCCTGAAGCTCTCGTTCGACGACGAGACGAAGAACTACAAGCTCGAGTTCGACTTCGGCCAGGACCAGGGCGGCGAGGAAGGCGAAGCGCCCGACTTCTCCGCGCAGGAACCGGTCGGCGCGTGCCCGAAGTGCAAGGGCCGCGTGTTCGAGCATGGCATGAGCTATGTGTGCGAACACTCGGTCGCGAACCCGAAGACGTGCGACTTCCGCTCGGGCAAGGTGATCCTGCAGCAGGAAATCACGCGCGAGCAGATGGCCAAGCTGCTCGCCGACGGCCGCACGGATCTGCTGCCGGGCTTCAAGTCGTCGCGCACGGGCCGTAACTTCAAGGCATTCCTCGTGAAGCAGCCGGACGGCAAGATCGGCTTCGAGTTCGAGAAGAAGGAACCGAAGGCGGCAGCTGCGAAGAAGACGGCGAAATCGGCGACGAAGGATGCCGAAACCGTGACGGAAGGCGCAGAAGAGAAACCGGCACCGGCCCGCAAGACCGCCGCCCGCAAGACGACGGCGCGCAAGACGGGTTCGTAATGGCAACCTGATCGCCGGGACCTCCCCGGCGCATCGCACGCTGTCAGATGGCGTAAAAAAACGCGGATCGATCGCTCGATCCGCGTTTTTTCTTTGTACCGGCGGCAATCGCCGCCCGGCGACGCGCCGTTACAGCGGCGACGGCACCGCCGCGCGCGGACGCGACGCGCGCACGAGACGCGGCTGCAGGTTCGGGTCGGTCGATTCGGCCGGCTCGGCACGCATTTCCACGCCGATCGGCGCAGGCGCTGCGCCCTGCGATGCCCATTGTTCGCCCATCATCGCGTCGGTCGAGTGACTGAAATGCTCGACGAGGTGGTCAATGAACGTGCGGACCTTCGCGGGCAGGTGGCGCCGGCTCGGATACGCGATGTTGATCTCGACCTGCGGCAGCCGGAAATCCGGCAGCAGCCGCACCAGCGCGCCACGTGCGATGTCGCCGCCGATCAGGTAGCTCGGCAGGATCGCGACACCCATTCCGAGCAGCGCGCACTGGCGCAGCATCGCCGTGTTGTTCGCGACGATCACGTTGGTCGGCCGCACGCGCACTTCGCCGTCCGGCCCCGTGAACACGCGCTCGTCGCCCCAGTATTCGGTCGGCAGGCTCAGGGCCGGGTGCTCGGCGAGTTGCTCCGGATGCGTCGGCACGCCGTGCTTTTCCAGATAGCTTGGCGTCGCACACACGGTCATGCAGCCCGTGGTCAGCCGCCGCGTGACGATGCTCGCGCTGCGCATCTGGCGCGTGACGACGATGCCGACATCGAAACCTTCCTCGACGAGATCGACCTGGCGATCGACCAGCGTCAGATCCGGCACCACTTTCGGGAAATTCTCGGTGTACGACTGCAGGACGGGCGCGAGGTTATGCAGGCCGAATACGACCGGCACGACGATGCGCAACGTGCCGACCGGCTCGTGGTTGCGCGCGACGACCATCTGTTCGACGTCCTCGAGCTCATCGAGAATCTGGCGCGCCCGCTCCAGATAGACCTGGCCCGACTCCGTCAGCGAAAGGCTGCGTGTGGTGCGGTTCAGCAAACGCGTGCCGAGCCGGCCTTCCAGGTCGGCGACGTGACGCGTCGCAACCGCGTTCGAGATATCCATTGCACTCGCGGCCCGCGCGAAACTGCCGAGATCCGCAACCTTGACGAACACGCGCATCGACTGCAAATGATCCATAAACGACTCCTGCCGCTGTTACAACTTCAAAAAGTTGAAGCAAATGCGTAATTCTCCTACGACAGCGGAAAAGATGCAGAGTTGCCTAACGAGACCGTGAAACGAGATAAAAACAGTCAAAAATCCTCACCGATTCCGGATAATTGATCCAATTATTCTGATTGCAGCAACAATTGGGTGAACCTCATCGGGGAAGTGGTCGAATCAGGAAAGACGTGTTTGATGCGACACAGCAGCGCACCCCGCGGCATCGCGTGGAAGCTGCGCCGGATCAGGCTGGCGCCGATTGCGGCGGAGCGTAACAACCTGTTAAAAAGACACCACGGAGTACGCCGACGTAGCATCATGTCGGCCCCGGCCGGGCGGGACGGGTGCGCGACGTGCGCCGCCGCCACCGCTGCCGCTTTCAACGCGCGATTCCCGCTGACCATGAAAATTGCCATCCTCGACGACTACCAGGACGCCGTCCGCAAGCTGAACTGCTTCGAGATGCTTGCCGACCACGACGTGAAGGTCTTCAACAACACGGTGCGTGGCCTGGGGCAGCTCGCGAGCCGTCTGGCGGAAGTCGAGGCGCTCGTGCTGATCCGCGAACGCACGCCGATCACGTCGCAGCTGCTCGCGAAGCTGCCGAATCTGCGCATGATCAGCCAGACCGGCCGCGTGTCGAGCCACATCGACCTCGAAGCCTGTACCGACCGCGGCATCGCGGTGCTCGAAGGCACCGGCTCGCCGGTCGCGCCGGCCGAACTCACCTGGGCGCTCGTGATGGCCGCCCAGCGCCGCATTCCGCAATACGTCGCGAACCTCAAGCAGGGCGCATGGCAGCAGTCGGGCCTGAAAACGTCGGCGATGCCGCCGAACTTCGGCCTCGGCCAGGTGCTGCGCGGCCAGACGCTCGGCATCTGGGGCTACGGCAAGATCGGCCGGCTCGTCGCCGGCTACGGCAAGGCATTCGGGATGAACGTGCTGATCTGGGGCCGCGAGCATTCGCTCGAGGCCGCACGTGCCGACGGCTACACGGCCGCCGAAAGCCGCGAAGCGCTGTTTGAGCAGAGCGACGTGCTGTCGCTGCACCTGAGGATGCACGACGACACGCGCGGGATCGTCAAGCAGGAAGACCTGATGCGGATGAAGCCGACGTCGCTGCTCGTCAACACGAGCCGCGCGGAGCTGCTCGAGGAAAACGCGCTCGTCAACGCGCTGTCGCACAATCGTCCGGGGATGGTCGCGATCGACGTGTTCGAGAGCGAGCCGATCCTGCAGGGCTACAGCCTGCTGCGAATGGAAAACGTGATCTGCACGCCGCACATCGGCTACGTCGAGCGCGAAAGCTACGAGCTCTATTTCAGCGCGGCATTCAAGAACATCCTCGCGTTCGACCAGGGCGACATGTCCAGCGTCGCGAACCCGGAAGCGCTGACGCCGATCCGCAAGCGCTGATCCGCGCGGGCCGCGCACGTCGCGCGGCCCCGCCCTGCCGCTCCTTCTTCAGGCGGTCACGCGGCCGCCCGTCATCGCGTCGACGCGTGCAAGAAAATGCTCGCCGTCGCGCCGTCCGAGGTCGTACGCATGCCGCATCTGCGACGGACTCGTGTAATCCCAGCTCGAAATCGGCACCTTGCTCGACGGCTGCACGTACAGCCGTCGCTGGTCGCCGTGCGCGACCGTAAACATCTGCGGACGCGGATACAGCCGCGTGACCAGCACCAGCACATCGCCCGGCGACGGGTCGAGCGCGCCGACCGGCACATTGTCGACCATCCCGCCGTCGAGCACGGGCCGCCCGCCGCGGCGCAGCACCGGCGTGAACGGCGGTGTGCACGACGACTGCAGGATCAGGTCGGCGAGTTCGTCGACGGTGGCACAGGCCTGCGCGCGCACGAACTCGGGACGAAAGCCGAGCGTGCGGCCGAGCGTCGGGTGCAGCGTCTTGCGCACGTATTTTTCGATGTTGTACGCGACGAGGCCCGCCGCGACCGCGCTGCGCGCGCCGAGCCAGCGCGGCACGTGCGACACGCCGATGCGGATCTCCGGTGCGTCGGCGAGCTGCGGGAACGGCTCACCGTAGATGTCGAGCAGCGCCTGCCGGTAGATCCGGTAATGCGGAAACACGGGCTCGCGGCCGAACAGGTTGCCCCAGTACGCGTTCTTGCGGTTGTGGCGCAGCGCTTCCTCGTAATAGCGCATCACCCACGCGGCGTCGCGCGTGTACAGCATGCACGCCGTGGCCGCGCCGGCCGAGATGCCCGCGATCACGCGCGGGCGCAGCCCGAGCGCCGGCTGCGCGACGTCCCAGAAGCCGGCCTGCCACCAGCAGCGATTGCCGCCGCCCGCAAAGACGATCTGGTCGAACATCTCGCCGCTCAGCTGACGAGCGCGTAGGTCGACGTCGCGTGCACGGCCATCTTGCCGTCCTCGTCGAACAACTCGACTTCACCGAACACGAGGTTGCGGCCCATCCGCAGCACGCGCGCGGTGACGAGCACGTCGCCCTTGCGCACCGGACGCATGAAGTTGGTGTTCAGCGAAACGGTCGTCATCGGCCGGAACTCGCCGAGCGCGGCCGAGATCGCGACCACCATCGCCGTGTCGGCCGCGGCCGTAAACACCTGGCCACAGATGATGCCGCCCGAATGGCGGAATTCGCCGGAAAACGGCAGGCGCATCGTGACGGTGTCGTCGCCGATCGAGACGGGGACCAGACCGAGCGAGCGGACCCATGGGGCCAGCAGGCGATCCAGCAATTCGCGGACTGCGTTTTCGTCCATCTTCGGATGTCCAGAAAACGTTGCGCGACCGCCGCGCAACGCGTGTGGACGTCATCATACCGGGAGCGCGGAAACTGCGATCGCTCGTCATCGGACCGATAGCCGCCGTTGTCGTGACGAAATATTTTGGGAAATTTGCAGAAAGGGCTTGCAAGACCCGAAATGCTCGTGCATAATCTTTCTTCTGTTGGGGGCGTTAGCTCAGTTGGTAGAGCAGCGGACTCTTAATCCGTAGGTCGAGTGTTCGAGTCACTCACGCCCCACCAGGAATTTCAAAGCCCGGTTAGCGCAAGCTAACCGGGCTTTTTCCATTTCCGCTCGCCTCCGCCGCCAACTCGCCCCGCCTGCATCGCGGTATGCGACCGCACGCATCTTCCGCACCGTTTCCGCTAGAATCGTCCGACAAATATCACACGACCGGCACCGCGATCGCCGTATCGCTTGCCGGCACTGAGAGCGCATGGGACGTCAAACATGGAATCATGTGAACGAGGCCGGGCCATTCAACAGGCAGGGTCACGCCGGCATCGGCGCGCAAGTCGATGCGCGCACCCCATCCGAACGCATCCGGATCCGTCGCACCACGCGCGCAGCGAATCCGGTCATGCCGCGTAAGGACGCGCTCGTCGCGTTTGTGCTCGGCGTGGCGCTGCTCGCGCTCGCAGCCGCGCTCGCAGCCGCGCTCGCGGTCACGGCCAGCAGCACGGTCGGCCAGCTGGTTCGCACACCGGGCACGGTCGTGCGCATCGTGCAGGACAGCGACGCGATGCATGCGTACCGTCCGATCGTCGCCTACCTCGCGAACGACGGCCGGCGCCGCGAAATCGCCGGCAATACCGCGTCGAGCGTCCCGGCGTACGACATCGGCGAAAGCGTCGACGTCCTGCTCGACCCTGCCCATCCCGAGCGCCCCGCCCTGATCGACGATTTCGCGCAACGCTGGTTTCCGGCTGCCGTGCCCGCGCTGCTCGCCGTCGTGTCGCTCTCGATCGGCTGCCTGCTGTACGTGAACGAGCGCCGCAACCGGCGATCCGACGCACCGCCGCGCCGCGCGGCCGGCAAACCGGTGCGGCGCCGCTGGAACATCGCGGTCGTGCTGATCCCGATCGCGATCGGCACCGGCTTCCTGGCCGGCGCAGGCGCCGCGGGCCTGCGCCAGTGGCAGATCGCCCATCGTTATGCCCATTCGATCGGCCACGTCGTCGAGGTCGCCGGCACCGCACGCTCGTCGCTCCATTCGGCGATCGTCGCGTTCACCACCGACAGCGGCCGCCCGATCACGTTCACGCAAGGCCCGGCATCATCGCCCTGGAGCCTGCATGAAGGCGACGCGGTCAACGTGCTGTACGACCCCGTCACGCCGGAGCGTGCGGTCGTCGACCAGTTCTGGGATCGCTGGCGCGTCGCGGGAATCCTGTTCGCGATCGGTGCGCCGCTCTTCATTGCCGGGCTGTTCGTCGCCGCGCGGCTGTGGCCCGAGCATCGGCTGCACGAAGTCGCCGAATGACGCATCCGGGGCCGGCCGGTCAAACCGCCTGGCCCCGAGCGCACCGCGGCTCCCGTTTCACCGCTCCCTGAACGCCTCCACCTTCGCGCGGTTCCCGCACGTGCGCATGTCGCACCACCGTCGTCCGACGCCACGGCCGCGATCGACGAAGAACCACGTACAGCGGCCACACTGCCGAATGCGCGCGAAATCGTCGCTGCGCAGCAGATGCTCGAACCCGAGCGCGGCCGCGTCGACCCAGCGCGACGCGGCACGCGCATCGGGCCGCCACGCGAAGCGGCCATCGACCGCGTCGAATGTGCTGCGTCCGATCGCATCGCGAATCGCCTCGGCAAGACGGTGCGCCGCCCGCGCGCCGGCACTGCCGCCGTCGCCGGTCGTCAGATGCGCGAGCGCGGCATAGGCGTCGTCGCGAAAACCGTGCAGCGCGGCGAGCTCGTCCCCGCCATCCTGCCGGGGATGACGCAGAAACCGCGTCAGGTCAGCCTCCGCCAGCAAGCTCGACTTCCCGGCCCACACGCGCACGGCCGGCCAGTCGACGAACTTGTCGTCATCGCGTGTCTTGCCCGTGTCGGCCACCGTATTCAGGAAATCGAGCGCCGGATGGCCGCCGACGAAATCGGCCGCGCTCCATTCGTGCGCCTGTCGCGCGGGATCGTGTCGAGTAACCATTTATTTTCACCTATCGGTTTCGCATCCAGTCGAACCGGCGTAACCTGTTAACAACCAAAACAGGTTAGCACGGAGACGCCGATGCTCGAACTTCCGAACCGCTTCAATTTCGACGGCCACCGGGTCGCATGGGGAACGCTCGGTGAAGGGCCGCCGCTGGTGCTCGTGCACGGCACGCCGTTTTCGTCGCAGGTGTGGCGACGCATCGCCCCGTGGCTCGCGCGGCGCCATCGCGTGTTCTTCTACGATTTGCTCGGCTACGGCCAGTCGGACATGCCGGACGCGGACGTATCGCTCGGCCGGCAGAACGTGCTGTTCGGCGCGATGCTCGACGAATGGAACATCGTGCGCCCGCGCGTGCTCGCACACGACTACGGCGGGGCGACCGTGCTGCGGGCGCATTTCCTCGACGGCATTGCGTATTCCGACCTGACGCTCGTGAACCCGGTCGCGATCGCACCGCAAGGCTCGCCGTTCGTGCAGCACGTCGCGCAGCATGAAGCCGCGTTCGCCGGCTTGCCGGCCTATGCGCATCACGCGCTCGTGTCGGCCTATATCGGCAATGCGGTCGCGCGGCCGTTGAGCGACGACGTGCTGTCGATCTACCGTTCGCCGTGGCTCACGCCCGCCGGCCAATCCGCGTTCTATCGGCAGATCGCGCAGATGCGCCAGCGCTACGTCGAGGAAGCCGAAGCCCGTTACGCGCTGCCGGACTTTCCGGTACGCATCGTGTGGGGCGAGGACGACGGATGGATTCCGCTCGAACAGGGGCAGGCACTCGCCGATCGCATCGCAGGCGGCAAGCTGATCCGCGTGCCGCGCGCGGGGCACCTCGTTCAGGAGGATGCGCCGGAAGCGATCGTCGCGGCGGTGCTCGACGGGCACGAGCGCGGTTGATCGCCGGCGCTGCCGCGCAGCACGTCAGAGGGCCGGCACGCCTTGCGCGAGCGTCGCGACGAACTTCGCGGTGCGCGGATCGCGCGGCCGGCCGAACAGCTCGCGCGACGCACCGGCTTCGACTACGCGGCCATCCGCGAGAAACACCGCATCGTGCGCGACCGACGCAGCCAGACGCAGATCGTGCGTGGCCATCAGCATCGTCGTGCCCTCGCGCGCGAGCTGGCGCAGCACCTCGACGACCTCGACGGACAGCTCGGGATCGAGCGCCGACGTCGGCTCGTCGCACAGCAGCACCTGCGGCGACGGTGCGAGCGCACGCGCGATCGCGACGCGCTGCTGCTGCCCGCCCGACAACGTAGCGGGCCACGCGTCGGCCTTGTCCGCGATGCCGACCTTGTCGAGCAACGCAAGCGCGCGCTCGCGCGCCTGCTCACGCGGCCAGCGCTGCACGGTCACGAGCCCTTCCATCACGTTCTGCACGACGCTCAGGTGCGGAAACAGCTGGAAGTTCTGGAACACCATGCCGGTTTGCCGACGCACCGCGAACACCGCGTCGCGCGACGGCCGGTGCCCCGCTGCGAACGCGATGCGCGCGTCGCCGACCGTGAGCGCGCCCGTCTCGGGCACTTCGAGCAGGTTCACGCAGCGCAGCAGCGTGCTCTTGCCGCTGCCGGACGGCCCGATCAACGCCGTCACGCTGCCGGGTTGCAATGCGAGGTCGATCGCACTCAGCACGCGATGCGCGCCGAACGACTTGTCGATACGTTCGAGACGAATCATCGCAACTCCGCATGGAACAGCGCGTGACGACCGAAACGGAGTTCGAGGCGACGTTGCAGCGTGGAGAGCACCGAGCTGAACAGCAGATAGATCAGCGCGGCTTCGGTGTAGAGGATCAGCGGCTCGTAGGTCACGGCCGCGATGCGCTGCGCCGCCTGGAAGATCTCCGGCACGGTCAGCACGGCCGCAAGCGACGTGTCCTTCACGAGCGAGATAAACGAATTCGACAGCGCGGGCAGCGCGACGCGCGCGGCCTGCGGCAGGATCGCGCGGCGCAGCGCCTGCGCGCGCGTCATCGCCATCGAATACGCGGCTTCCCACTGCCCCTTCGGGATCGATTCGATCACGCCGCGAATCACCTCGGCGTTGTACGCACCGACGTTCAGCGAGAAGCCGATCACGGCGGCAGTCAACGGATCGAGCACGATCCCGATGTTCGGCAATCCGTAGAAGATCACGAACAACTGCACGAGCAGCGGCGAACCACGAAACAGCCAGATGTAGAAGCGCACGCCGGCCTGCGCCCAGCGCGGCCCGAACAGGCGCGCGAGCGCTGCGCCGAACGCGAGCAGCAGGCCGATCGCGAACGACGCGAGCGTGAGCGGAACCGTGAACACGAGCCCTGCCACGAGCAGGGGCCGCAGCGATTCCGCCATCAGGTGCAGCCAGGGCGGCATCGTTCAGCCTCGCATCACGGCTGCGACACGTCGCGGCCGAAATACTTCTGCGAGATCTTCGCATAGGTGCCGTCGGCCTTGATGCCGGCGAGCGCCTTGTCGATCGCGGCCACCAGCGCGGGGCTGCCCTTGCGCAGCAGCACGCCCGACGCATCGCCGGCGCCGGTCGTGTCGGTCGCCGCAATCTTCAGTTTCGCGTCGGGTTTGTGCTTGCGGAAATCGAGGTACGACAGCGAGTCGTTGATGGTCGCGTCGACGCGCCCCGAGCTCAGCAAATCGATCGATTCGTTGAAGCCCTGCACGGGTACCACGTCCGCGCCGTGCGCGGCCGCGAGCTTGCCGAAATTGCTCGTCAGCGTGTTCGCGGATTTCTTGCCCTTCAGGTCGTCGAACGAGCGGATCGACGTGTTGTCGGCGCGCACGATCAGCACCGCGTGCGACGTGATGTACGGCGTCGAGAAATCGTATTTCGCCTTGCGCGCATCGGTGATCGACACTTCGTTGACGACCGCGTCGTAGCGGTTCACGTCGAGGCCCGCGATCAGCCCGTCCCACTTGCCTTCGACGAATTCGGGCTTCACGCCGAGCCGCTGCGCGATCGCGGTCGCGATGTCGACGTCGAAGCCGGTCAGCTTGCCCGTCGCGTCGTGATACGTGAACGGCGCATATGTGCCTTCGGTGCCGACCCGGAACACGCCGGCCGACTTGATCTGCGACAGGTCGTCGGCAGCGAGCGCACTCGTGGCCGCGACAGCCTGCAGCATCGCGACGACCAGGATGGAGCGGAGGATTTTCATGATGCGGACCCCGAATGATTGAAGGGAGTGATCCCGCCGGCGCATGGGCGTCGTTCGAGAGGTCCGCGAATTCTACCGACGGGTCGAAGCCCGGCAAAAACGCAAATCGGCTAACGATATGAGCCGATCGAATAACGCCCGCACCGGCCGTACAGCCGATGCGGGCGCGCATGTCGACACATTACGTGCGACTTACCACGGCAGCGAATAGGTCTTCGTATTCGTGAAGCTCTTCATCGCTTCCTGCACGCCTTCCTTGTAGCCGAGCCCCGAATCCTTCACGCCGCCAAACGGCGTCAGTTCGAGCCGGTAGCCCGGCACTTCGCGCACGTTCACGCTGCCGACTTCGAGCTCCGTGATGAAGCGCGTGATGCTGTCGAAACGGTTCGTGCAGACCGACGACGACAACGCATAGTCGGTGCTGTTCGACATCCGGATCGCCTCGTCGATGTCGCGAAAGCGCATGATCGGCGACACGGGCCCGAACGTCTCGTACTTCACGAGCGGCATGTCGGGCGTCACGCAATCGACGACCGTCGGCGAATACAGCGCGCCGTCACGCACGTTGCCGACCAGCAACCGCGCGCCGCGCGCAATCGCATCGTTCACCTGCTGCTCGCAGAACTTCGCGGCCGTTTCGTCGATCACCGTGCCCATGTCGACCGACGGATCGGCCGGGTTGCCGTACGCCCACGCGCGGGTCTTCTCGACCACCAGCTCGGTGAAGCGATCGGCCACCGCCTCGTGCACGAGCATCCGCTTGATCGCGGTGCAGCGCTGCCCGGAGTTCTTGTACGAGCCCGATACCGCAAGCGTGCTCGCCTCGTCGAGGTCGGCGTCTTCCATCACGATGATCGGATCGTTGCCGCCGAGCTCGAGCACCGCGCGCCGGTAGCCCATCCGCGACGCGATCGACTTGCCGATCGACACGCCGCCGGTGAACGTGATCAGGTCGATCGCCGGGTTCGTGATCAGCTCGTCCGCGATTTCCTTCGGGTCGCCGGTCAGCACCTGCAGCATCTGCGGCGGCAGGCCCGCTTCGTACAGGATGTCCGCGAACAGGTAGCACGACAGCGGCACCTTCTCCGACGGCTTCACGACGATCCGGTTGTTGGTCGCAACCGACGGCACGACCTTGTGCGCGACCTGGTTCATCGGGTGGTTGAACGGCGTGATCGCGGAAATCACGCCGAGCAGCGGCTCGCGCTGCGTGTACACGCGACGCTTCTTGCCGTGCGGCGTCAGATCGCACGAGAAGATCTGCCCGTCGTCCTTCAGCACTTCGCCCGCGCCGAACGTGAGCACGTCGGCGACGCGCCCCGCTTCATACGTCGAATCCTTGATGCACAGCCCGGCTTCGGCCGTGATCAGCTCCGCGATCTCGGCGGTGCGCGCACGCACGATGTCGGCCGCGCGGCGCAGGATCGCCGCGCGCTCGTGGCGCGTGAGCGACGGCCGGTACGCACGGGCGACCGCGAAGGCGCGCCGCACGTCGTCGAGCGTCGCCTTCGGCACGGTGCCGACGAGCGAGCCGTCGTACGGGTTTCGTACCTCGATCACCGCGTCGCGGTAGATCCGTTCACCATCGATTCGCAGTGCTTCACGATGAAGCTCGCGGACATCCGTCGATGCTGCAATGGCGTTCATGAGTGTCTCCCTGGCGGATACGTGCGTATCACTGCAGATGGTTGAGCGCGATGTCGATGATGTCGAAGTTGCGCAGCCGCGCGCGGCCCGAGATGTCGGTCGCGACCGGCTTGCTGAAGATCAGCGGCACGATCTGCTCGGAGATCCCGCCGTGCGAGCGCAGCGGCACGTCGAGGCCCGACAGGTCGTGCTTGATGCGGCGCGTGCCGAGCACGACGTCCTGCTTCGAGATCACGATCAGGTCGCCCATCCGCGCCGGCGGCAGCTCGAAGCGCGCGCAACCTTCGGCGCCCGTCAGCACGACCTCGATGCCGTCCACCGCGGCGAGTCGCGCGCGCAGCGCGTCGGCATCGGCGGAATCCGGCACGTAGACGGTCGCGAACGAGCCGAGCGCGCCGTGGTGCACGACGTACGGATCGGTGATCGGCAGGATCACGCGCGCCGCATCGTGGCCGAGCCACTCGTCGAACAGCTCCTGCAGGTAGATGACGTTCGGTTCGCCGGTCTCGCCGTCGTGCTTCGCGTTCATCCCGTGGTCGGCCGTGATCGCGACGATCGCGCCGAGTTCGTCGAGCCGCTTCAGGTACTTGTCCATCATCTGGTAGAACGCGTTCGCGCCGTCCGTGCCGGGCGCGCACTTGTGCTGCACGTAGTCGGTGGTCGACAGGTACATCAGGTCGATCGGACGCGTCTCGAGCAGGCGCACGCCGGCCGCGAACACGAACTCCGACAGGTCCGCGCTGTACACGCTCGGCACCGGCTTGCCGACCAGTTCGAGCACGTTGTCGATGCCGTTTTCCGCGATGCTCGCCTCGTCGGCCTTTTCCGACGAGAAGCAGATGCCCTTGAGCCCCTTGCCGAGCAGGCGTCGCAGCTTGTCCTTCGCGGTGACGACCGCGACGCGCGCGCCCTGTTCGGCGAAGGTCGCGAGCACGGTGGGCGCGACGAGGTACTTCGGATCGTTCATCAGCACCTCGGCGCCGGTGTCGCGATCGTAGAAGTAGTTGCCGCTTATCCCGTGGATCGCCGGCGGCACGCCGGTAACAATCGACAGGTTGTTCGGGTTCGTGAAGCTCGGCACCACGCACTCGCCCTTGAGCGCCGTGCCCGGCTTCAGCAGCGTGCGCAGGAACGGCGCGACGCCGGCCTCGGCCGCCATCTCGAGATATTCATAGGCGCAGCCGTCGACGCAGACGACCACCACGGGCCGGCTCATCCAGTTGTAGCGGCGGCCGTTCACTTCCACGGATACAGGCGTTTCAGTCATGACGTTCAGTCCTTTCGGTTCGAAGGGGGTTGAGCTGTCGGCGCCCGCGCCGCGCCGAGGAGGTGTTTTCCATGCTTGACATTAAAATGGATGATTTGTAGATTGTCAACAACATGCAGAGAACAGAAAGCAAAATACGGAAGTACAAAGCAGCATAAAGAGGGCTGGTCTCCACTCATCCGCCGCGTGCCGCGGCGCCACAGTCAAGGGGTCTGAAGATGAACGAAGTGCCGGTACACAAGCGTTTGAATGGATGGGCGACGGGCGCGGCCCGTCTCGCGCTGGCCGCAGCGGTCGCGCTGGGTGCTGCGCAAGCGGCGCACGCGAAGACGTCGCTGCTGGTCTACACCGCGCTGGAAGACGAGGCGATGAAGCCCTACAAGGACGCGTTCGAGAAGGCGAACCCCGACGTCGAGATCCGCTGGGTGCGCGACTCGACCGGCTCGGTCACCGCGAAGCTGCTCGCCGAAAAGAACAACCCGCGCGCGGACGTCGTGCTCGGCCTCGCCGCGTCGAGCCTCACGCTGCTAGACCTGCAGGGGATGCTGATGCCGTACACGCCGAAGGACTTCGACCAGCTCACGCGCAAGTACAGCGACGCCAACACGCCGCCGCACTGGGTCGGCATGGACGTGTGGGGCGCGACGATCTGCTACAACCGCGTCGCCGCGCAGGCGAAGAACATTCCGAAGCCGACGTCGTGGGAAGACCTGACGAAGCCGATCTACAAGGGCGCGATCGTGATGCCGAGCCCGGTATCGTCGGGCACCGGCTATCTCGACGTCACGGCGTGGCTGCAGACCTTCGGCGACGACAAGGGCTGGAAATTCATGGACGCGCTCGACAAGAACGTCGCGCAGTACGTGCATTCGGGCTCGAAGCCGTGCACGCTCGCCGGCACCGGTGAATTCCCGATCGGCATCTCGTTCGAATTCCGCGGCCACGAGCTGCAGGCGCAAGGCGCGCCGATCGACCTGGTGTTCCCGAAGGAAGGCCTCGGCTGGGACATGGAAGGCACGGCGATCATGAAGACGACCAAACAGCCGGACGCCGCGAAGAAGCTCGCCGACTTCATGGCGAGCAAGGAAGCGAACCAGATCACCGCGCGTTGGTGGGCGATCGTCGCGTACCCGGGGGTCGCGCGCAAGCTCTCGGGCATCCCCGACAACTATTCGGACCTGCTCGTGAAGAACGACTTCGTGTGGTCCGCGAAGAACCGCCTGTCGATTCTCGACACCTGGCAGAAGCGCTACGGGGCGAAGACGCAGCAATGACCCGGCAGTAACGCCACACCCGGCAGCGGGGCCGCGTCACGCGCCGCCCCGCATCTGTTCCCATCGTCGTATCCGGCCCGCTGGCGGGCCGCCCGCAGCGTGGAGGCGTGCATGGCACCCTATCTGAGCGTAGAACGCATCGAAAAGCGGTACAACGACACACAGGTTCTCTCCGACATCAACCTGAGCGTGATGAAGGGCGAGATGATCTGCTTCCTCGGGCCGTCCGGCTGCGGGAAAACCACGCTGCTGCGGATCATCGCGGGGCTCGAGGCGCAAAACGCCGGCCACATCATGCAGGACGGCCGCGACATCTCGCGGCTGCCGCCACAACTGCGCGACTACGGGATCGTGTTCCAGTCGTACGCGCTGTTCCCGAACCTCACCGTCTACGACAACGTCGCGTACGGGCTCGTGAATCGCAAGATGAAGCGCGATGCGATCCACGAGCGCGTGCATACGCTGCTCGCGCTGGTCGGCCTGCCCGACAGCCATCGCAAGCATCCGGGTCAGTTGTCCGGCGGCCAGCAGCAGCGCATCGCACTCGCGCGCGCACTGGCGACGTCGCCCGGCCTGCTGCTGCTCGACGAACCGCTGTCGGCGCTCGACGCACGCGTGCGCGTGCGGCTGCGTCAGGAGATCCGCGCGCTGCAGCAGCGGCTCGGCGTGACGACGATCATGGTCACGCACGACCAGGAAGAAGCGCTGTCGATGGCCGACCGGATCGTCGTGATGAACCACGGCGTGATCGAGCAGATCGGCACGCCGCTCGAAATCTACCGGCAGCCCGCGTCGCCGTTCGTCGCGGACTTCATCGGCCGAGTCAACACGATTCCCGCCGAAGTCGCGCAGGACGGCACGCTGCGCGCCGGCGGCGTCGGCTTCGACTGCCGGCATGGCGCCACCCGGCCGGCGCAGGGCGCGGCGGTGTCGGTCTACGTGCGCCCCGAGGACCTGCGCATCCGCATTCCGGGCGAGACGGCCGACAACGTGCTGGCCGGCCGCGTCGAGAAGCTCGAATTCCTCGGCGCGTTCTGCCGCGTGAGCTTCCGGATCGACGGGCTCGACGGCCAGGAGATCGTCGCCGACCTGTCGTATCACGATGTCGATCGCACCGGCGTGCAGGCCGGCGCGCGGGTCGACCTCGCACTCGATCGAGAGCATGTGCGCGTGTTTCCGAGCGCGAAGGAGCGACTGCAATGAGCACCGTCCTCACCGAACGCCGCCGCGGCGCGGCCGCCCCCGCCGACGTGCGGCAGATCACGCACTGGCACGACCGCGTCGCGCAGCTCGCGCTCGTCGCGATGGCCGCGCTGATGTCGCTGTTCCTGCTGCTGCCGCTCGCGCTCGTCGTGCAGAAATGCTTCGTCGATGCGGACGGGCACTTCGTCGGCGCGCACAACTTCGTCGAGTATCTCGAGGACAGCGGCGTGCTGCGCTCGATGCTGCATTCGCTGACGGTCGGCGCACTCGTCACGGCGATCGTCGTGCCGATGGCGTTCACGTTCGCGTATGCGCTGACGCGCTCGTGCATGCCGCTGAAGAACGCCGCACGCACGATCGCACTGCTGCCGCTGCTCGCGCCGACGCTGCTGTCCGCCGTGTCGTTCATCTACTGGTTCGGCAACGCGGGGCTGCTCAAGCCGCTGCTGCACGGCCACTCGATCTACGGGCTGCCGGGCATCGTGCTGAGCCTGGTGTACGCGTCGTTCCCGCACGTGCTGATGATCCTCGTCACCGCGCTGTCGCTCGCGGACGGCCGGCTCTACGAGGCCGCCGACGCGATGGGCACGCGCCGCCTCCGCAAGTTCTTCACCATCACGCTGCCCGGCGCGAAGTACGGGCTGATCAGCGCGACGATGGTCGCGTTCACGATGTGCATCAACGACTTCGGCGTGCCGGTGGTGATCGGCGGCTCGTACAACGTGCTGTCGACCGACATCTACAAGCTGATCATCGGGCTGCAGGACTTCAACCGCAGCGCGGTCGTGAGCCTGATGCTGCTGTGCCCGGCGCTCGTCGCGTTCGGCGTCGACTACTTCA
This sequence comes from Burkholderia sp. JKS000303, assembly GCF_002563755.1. Taxonomy (NCBI): domain Bacteria; kingdom Pseudomonadati; phylum Pseudomonadota; class Betaproteobacteria; order Burkholderiales; family Burkholderiaceae; genus Burkholderia; species Burkholderia sp. JKS000303. The sequence goes on along the minus strand of NZ_PDBZ01000001.1, from coordinate 1,628,903 downwards.
TCCGCCGTCGCCAGCAGTCGCAGCTCGGCGCACGCTCGACGCCGTACCAGCCGAAGCCGTCGCGCGGCTTCGACACCGCGATGCTCGCGTACTGCGCGCTGGTGTGCATGTTCTTCATCGCGGTGGTCGGCATCTCGGTGTTCGCGTCGTTCGTGAAGTTCTGGCCGTACCAGATGAGCCTCGGGCTGCAGCACTACAAGATGGGGCTGATCGGCGCCGGCATCTTCGACGCGTACAAGAACAGCCTGCGGATGGCGGCGACGGTTGCGCTCGGCGGCACGATCGTCGTGTTCGGCGGCGCCTACCTGATCGAGAAGACCCGTGGCGCGCGCTGGCTGCGCGGCTTCATCAGCCTGTGCGCGATCCTGCCGATGGGCGTGCCCGGCCTCGTGCTCGGCATCAGCTACATCTTCCTGTTCAACGCGCCCGGCAATCCGCTGAACGGGCTGTACGGGACGCTGTGGCTGCTCGCGATCGTCACGGTCGTCCACTACTACGCGTCGAGCCACCTGACCGCCGTCACCGCGCTGCGGCAGATCGACAGCGAGTTCGAGGCCGTATCGGCGTCGCTGAAGGTGCCGTTCTACAAGACCTTCGTGCGCGTGACCGTGCCCGTGTGCCTGCCCGCGGTCCTGCTGATCGCGCGCTACCTGTTCGTCAACGGGATGACGACGGTCTCCGCCGTCGCGTTCCTGTACTCGCCGGACACGCAGCCCGCGTCCGTCGCGATCCTGAACCTCGACGACGCGGGCCAGATGGGCCCGGCCGCCGCGATGGCGACGCTCGTGCTCGCGACCTCGTCGTTCGCGTGCGTGCTGTTCGCCTGCATCTCGCACCGTCTGTTGCGCCGCACGCAGGCCTGGCGCAATCCGCATCGCCGTTGATCCCTTAGCCGCATTCACGTGACGTCCCGACTTCACCAAGGAGACACCATGACGCTCGCCACCCAGCCCATCCTGCTCACCCCCGGCCCCCTGACGACCTCGGACCGCACGCGCGACGCGATGCTGCGCGACTGGGGATCGTGGGACAGCGACTTCAACGCGATCACCGCGCGACTGCGCGAACGGCTGCTGCAGATCGTGCACGGCGAAGGCACGCACGAATGCGTGCCGCTGCAAGGCAGCGGCACGTTCTCGGTCGAAGCGGCGATCGGCACGCTCGTGCCGCGCGACGGCCACGTGCTCGTGCCGAACAACGGCGCCTACTGCGCGCGCCTCGCGAAGATCTGCCGCGTGCTCGGCCGCAAGCTCACGACGATCGACTACAGCGAGGAGCGCCGCGTCGATCCGGCCGATGTCGAACGTGCGCTCGCCGCCGATCCGACCATCACGCACGTCGCGCTCGTGCACTGCGAAACCGGCGCGGGCGTACTGAACCCGCTGCACGACGTCGCGAAGGTCGTCGAGAAGCATGGCCGCGGGCTGATCGTCGACGCGATGAGTTCGTTCGGCGCGATCGACATCGACGCGCGCACGACACCGTTCGATGCGGTGATCGCCGCATCCGGCAAATGCCTCGAAGGCGTGCCGGGGCTCGGCTTCGTGATCGCGAAGCGCGCCACGCTCGAGCGCTGCGAAGGCAACAGCCACTCGCTCGCGATGGACCTGTACGACCAGTGGGTCTACATGCAGCGCACGACCCAGTGGCGCTTCACGCCGCCGACGCACGTGGTCGCGGCGCTCGATGCGGCCGTCGCGCAATACGTCGACGAAGGCGGGCTCGCCGCGCGCGGCGGCCGCTACCAGCGCAATTACCGCGCGCTGATCGACGGGATGCTCGCGCTCGGCTTCCGGCCGTTCCTCGATCCGGCGATCCAGGCACCGATCATCGTCACGTTCCATGCGCCGGACGATCCGAACTACGACTTCAAGCGCTTTTATCAGGAGGTCAAAAAGCGCGGCTACATTCTGTATCCGGGCAAGCTGACCGAGGTCGACACGTTCCGCGTCGGCTGCATCGGGCACTTCGGTGAAGCCGGCATTCCGGGCGCGGTCGCCGCGATCGCCGACACGCTGAAGGCGATGGGCGTGCGCCGCATCTCCGCCGAAGCAGCCGCCTGAACGCGCTGTCCCGGGCCGCACGGCGGCGCACGGCTTCCCGCCGCGCGTCGCCGTGCGGCGGTTTCGCTTTGGTTTTCTCCCGCCGTGTGCGGCACGGCCGACCTCTGGACCTCTACTGGCACGACACCCGATGCGACCCTTCTGGATCGAACAAGCACTGTTCAACGACGGCGATCTCGCACCCGCGCTGCAGGGCGCGACGCAGGCCGACGTCTGTATCGTCGGCGGCGGCTTCACGGGGCTCTGGACCGCGATCCAGGCCAAGCAGCAGAACCCGGCGCTCGACATCGCGATACTCGAGGCCGACCTGTGCGGCGCCGGCGCGAGCGGGCGCAACGGCGGGTGCCTGCTCACGTGGTCCGCGAAATTCCTGACGCTGCGGCGGCTGTTCGGCGAAGCGGAGGCGATCCGGCTCGTGAAGGCGTCGGAAGCAGCCGTCCAGCACATCGCCGACTTCTGCCGTACCCACGGCATCGATGCCGAGTTGCGGCTCGACGGCACGCTGTACACCGCCACATCGCGCGCGCAGGTCGGCACGCTCGCGCCGGTGCTCGATGCGCTCGCCGCATGCGGGATTCACAGCTACGAGCCGCTGCCGGCCGCCGAAGTCGCGCGCCGCTCCGGCTCAGCGCGCAATCTCGACGGCGTGTACTCGCCGATCGCCGCGACCGTGCATCCGGGCAAGCTCGTACGCGGGTTGCGCCGCGTCGCGCTCGCAATGGGGATCCGGATCTACGAGCGCTCGCCGTTCGTCGACTTCACGGCGGGGCAACCGGCCGTCGTGCGCACGCCGTCCGGCAGCGTGCGCGCGGGCAAGCTGGTATTCGCGATCAACGCGTGGATGGCGAGCCGCTTCCCGCAGTTCGAGCGCACGATCGCGGTGGTGTCGAGCGACATGGTCATCACCGAGAAATGCCCAGAACTACTCGAAAAGACCGGGCTCGTGGACGGCGTGTCGGTGCTCGATTCGCGGATCTTCGTCTACTACTACCGCACGACCGCCGACGGCCGGCTGATGCTCGGCAAGGGCGGCAACACGTTCTCGTGGCGCAGCCGCATCGCGCCGGTGTTCGACCGGCGCTCGCCGTACGAGGCGCAGCTCACGCGGAGCCTGCGCGAATTCTTCCCGTCGCTCGCGGGCGTGCCGGTCACCGCGAGCTGGAACGGCCCGTCGGACCGCTCGGTGACGGGCTTCCCGTTCTTCGGCCGCCTCGACAACGCGCCGAACGTGTTCTACGGCTTCGGTTATTCGGGCAACGGCGTCGGGCCGACCTACATGGGCGGGCAGATTTTGTCGTCGCTGGTGCTCGGCCTCGACAACGCGTGGACGCGCAGCCCGATCGTGCGCGGCCCGCTCGGGGCTTTCCCGCCGGAGCCGATCCGTTATGTCGGCGCGCACGTCGTGCGCAACGCGATCCGCCGCAAGGAACGCGCGGAGGACGAGAGCCGGCAGCCGGCGATGGTCGACACGTGGCTCGCGAAGTTTGCGAGTGCGGCGGGGAAGGCTGACAAGGCGTGACAATACGCTGATGCGATGACGTGACGCTCAATGAAAAGGGGACGCCAAGAAGCGTCCCTTTGCTTTTGATGCAGCGGCCCGCGCGGCCGCTTTACACGCGCGCGACTTTCTCTCGCGCCGCCTTGCCCGTCGCGGGCAACCCCTGTTCGTGCGTGCGGCGCATCCGCGCAAGGCCGTGCGCGACGTGCTCGCGCACGAGTGCAACCGCCTTCTCCTCGTCGCCGCCGGCGAGCGCCTGCACGATCTTGTCGTGCTCGGCCGCCGACACCGCGATCGCATCCTCCTCGGCTTCGATCGCGGCCTGGCGCAGCAGCCCGAGCTGGCGCACGAGCCGGCGATAGGTATCGGTGAGATGCGTATTGCCGACGCCGACCACCATCGCATCGTGGAACTGCACGTTCAGCTCGGTATAGCGCGTGACGTCATGCGTCTTCGCGGCATCCTTCATCGACTGAATGATGCCCTTCAGCACCTTCAGCGTATCGGGCGAAATGCGCTTCGCAAGCGCGCGCGCGACCGATTCGTCGAGCATCGCGCGCACTTCGTAGATCTCCTCGGCTTCGCGCAGCGGCACGATGCGCACCGTCACGCCGCGGTTCTTCTCGTTGCGCAGCAGCCCGGCCTGCTCGAGCGCGCGGAATGCCTCGCGCACGGGGCCGCGCGACACGTTCAGCTTGGTCGCGATATCGACTTCGTTGAGTTTCTCGCCGGGTGCGTATTCGCCGGACACGATCGCGCGCTCGAGCATGTCCTGGACAATCATCGCGAGCGACTGGCTTTGCAGGAGTTCGATGGCGTTGAGCGCGTTCGGGACAGTCATGGTCGGCAGGCAGCAAAGCTGCGAATGAAAACGAGGGCGCCATATCGGCGAATGATCCTTGTATACCCTCGCCCCGACATATTGTCAACAGTTTTCAGTTTCCAAAAACCAATCCCGCGTGCCGGAATCCGGATGAAACCGACCGGCACGCGGCGTCGCGCGGCGGCGGACAGGCAGGCCGCCGAACCGCGCAACGACGGCCCGCCGTCAGGCCGTCTGCTTGAGCGGCCCCGGATCGCTCTGGCTCGGCCGGCCCGTCTCGACGTGGCCCGCGAAGCGGCGCACGACCTTGTCGTCGCCGCCGCGCAGCGTCGTCGCGGTGATCGTCAGATCGTACCAGCCGTGGCTCGACGACAGCTCGAAGTGATCCTCGATGCGCTCGCCCGGCTCCAGCGTGTAGCTGCGCGCATGCGCATGGCTGTACGCGTTGTCGACCACCACGCGGCAGCTCGCGCGGCCGCTGTTGCGCAGTTGCAGATACACGTGGCGGTTGCGCACGTCGTAGCCGATCTTCGCTTCCGCGTTCGCGTGGCGGGCATCAGCCGCCAGCCGCGTATTGCCCTGGAATTCGCACAGATAGCCGTTCGGGCCGTACGCGGCGAGATGGTAGTCGCCGCCCGCGGCCGACGTGCTCCACGTATCGGCGAACCGGTCATGCGCCGACACCGCATAGCGGCGCGGCGGCGTCGCCGGATTGCGGCGGTCGTACACGTAGAACGCGGCGCCCGCCTCGCCCGAGTTCGCGAAATCGAGCGACACGGCGTCGTCGCGGCCGTTCACGCGGGCATGCACGAACAGTTCGTACGGCAGCGCGCGGGCCGGACGCGTGCCCGCTTCCTGGGCCGGCATCGACTGCTGCGCGGGCACCTGGTACGCCTGGCCGGCCGTCGCGATGTGCTGCGGCACCGTGAAGCTCACCGTGCGCGTGTCGGGGCGCGCGGAGAAGTCGAACGCCGACGTCAGGTCGCCGCAGATCGACCGGCGCCATGCGCTGATGTTCGGCTCCTGCACGCCGAAACGTGCTTCGAGGAAACGCAGCACCGACGTATGGTCGAACGTCTCCGAGCAGACCCAGCCGCCCTTCGTCCACGGCGAGATGATGATCAGCGGCACACGCGGCCCGAGGCCGATCGGCTGGATGCCGCCCGGGTCGGCGCCCGGCACGAGCGGGCTCATTTCGCCCGGGTACTTGTTCAGGTCGAGCAGTTCGTCGCCGAGGTTCGACAGCAGGTTCGACGACACGATGCCCTGGCCGCCCACGCCGCTCGTGACCGGCGGCACCGGCGGCACGACGTGGTCGAACAGCCCGTCGTTCTCGTCGTAGTTCAGGATGAACACCGTCTTCGCCCACACCTCGGGGTTCGACGTCAGCGCTTCGAGCACCATGTTGATGTAGAACGCGCCGTCGGTCGGCGATGCCTGCGGGTGCTCGCTGTACTTGTACGGCGCGACGATCCACGACACCTGCGGCAGCCGGTTCGCCTGCACGTCCGCCTTCAGCTCGGCGAGCGTGTGGTCCGACGCGCCCTTGTCGACGAGCGGGCCGCTCGCGCCTTCCTTCACCTGGAAGCGCTTGAAGAACATCAGCGAGTTGTCGGTGTAGTTGTCGGTCGGATCGCCCGGAATGCCGGTGCCGCCCTGGTACACCTTCCAGCTGACCTTCGCGTTCTCGAGGCGCTCGGCGTAGGTCGTCCACGTGTATCCGTTCACGTCGTCGCGCTCGCCGATGCCCGGGCCGTTCGGCGGGTTGCCGTAGACGTTGCGCGGGTCGACCGTGCCGGTCCACAGGTAGATGCGGTTCGGCGCCGTGTCGGCGTGCGCGGAGCAGAAGTACGAATCGCAGATCGTGAACGCGTCGGCCAGCGCATAGTGGTACGTGAGGTCCTGGCGCTTCAGGTAGCCCATCGTCAGCACGTCCTGCTTCTGGTTCACCCACTGGTCCCACTGGCCGTTGTTCCAGGACAGGTGGCCGCTGCTCCAGCCGTGGTTGGTGCCCGGCTGGAATTCGGTCGTCTGCTTCGGATCGAGGTAGAACGGCAGCACGTACGGCGCGGCCGGATCGAGCCCGCGCGAATGGTAGTTCTTCGTGAACACCGACGCCGGCGGCTGCTGCCACACCGGCGCGCCGCTCGGCAGCAGGTGTGGACGCGGGTCGTTGAAGCCGCGCACGCCGCGCAGCCCGCCGAAGTAATGGTCGAACGAGCGGTTTTCCTGCATGAAGATCACGACGTGCTCGACGTCGCGGATCGTGCCGGTGCGATACGCGGCCGGCATGGCCAGCGCGTTGCGGATGGCCGGCGGGAAGCCGGCGTACGCGGCCATCGCGCCGGCCGACTGGGCGGCAAGGCGCAGGAAATCGCGTCGATTGTTCGAGGACATGAAGAGAACCCTGTTGTCGGTAGGAGTGGGGGCGCCAGTCGAGCGGGGCCGGCGGTTTGCGTCGCCGTTATTACCCCGCACCGGCGTGTCCCGGCCGTGACCGGTTACCGCAGGTTTCTTTGGGTTACCCACAAGAATTTTTTCGAAGCGGCGCACGACGCGCCTTTCATCCGGCCGACATACGCATGCGCTACGCTGACGCGCGATACAGAGGGGAGAAGCCGAGTCGTGTTCGATCAGCTGAAGGCGTTCCATGCGACCGTCCGGCAGGGCAGCATCACGCGCGCCGCGCGCCACCTCGGCGTGAGCCAGCCGGCGATTGCCGCACAGATCCGCCAGGTCGAGCAGCTGTACGGCGTCGAGTTGTTCTACCGCAGCGGCCGCAAGCTCGAGGTCACCGAGACGGGAATCGAGCTATTGCCGCTCGTCGAGAAAATGATCGCGCTCGAAGCGCAGGCCGACATCATGCTGCGCAACATCGGCGGCCTGTTCGAAGGTCAGTTGCGGATCGGCGCGACGGGGCCGTACTACATCATGGACGCGGTCGGCCGCTTCTCGAATGCGCATCCGTCGATCGCGCTCACCTGCCGGATCGGCAACTCCGAGGAAATCCTGCAGGCGCTGCAGGAATTCCGCATCGATCTCGCCGTCTCGTCGCAGCGCAACGATGCCGACGGCCTCGAACGCAAGGTGATTTCGACCGACCCGCTCGTGCTCGTCGTGCATCGCAATCATCCGCTCGCCCGCTTCGACGCGATCGATCCGGCGCAGCTCGCCGACGTGCGGCTGCTGATTCGCGAGGAAGGCTCGGTCACGCGCCGCTGCACGGAGACGATCCTCGCATCGGCCGGCGTGGCGGCCACTTCGATCGCCGAAATCGGCAGCCGTGAAGCGATCCGCGAGGCGATCCTGCACGGCGTCGGCGGGAGCCTCTTTCCGCGCGGCGAGGCCGAGCGTCATCCGGACCTGCGCATCGTCGAACTGCGCGGCGTCGACACGACGATCGACGAATACGTGTACTACCTGAAAGCGCGCCGCCAGAGCCCCGCGATCGACGCGTTCCTTGCGTGCATCCTGCCGGCCGGCAGCGACGCGGCCGGGGCGGATGAAGCAGGACGAACGGCGCGGCGGGCGAACGCGCGCTGAACTGCCGCGCGCTCACCGGTTCCGCACTTTACTGGCGCTTTTCTCGCGCCTTCCCTCGTTTTTCCTCGTGCCTTCCTTCTGTCGTTGCGCTCACATCACTTCGGCAGCGCAGGAATCATCCACGTCAGCACGTGCTGCTGCAGGAACACCAGCACGCCGAGCAGCAGCGTGAGAATCACGCTGTGCCAGAAGGTGCGTGCGAACACGACGCCCTCCTGCCCCTTCAGGTCCGTCGTCGACACGCCCGTCGCGATGTTCTGCGGCGAGATCATCTTGCCCATCACGCCGCCGGACGAGTTGGTCGCGGCCATCAGCACCGGATCGAGGCCGAGCTGCCGTGCGGCGACGACCTGCAGGTTGCCGAACAGCGCATTGCCCGACGTGTCGCTGCCGGACAGGAACACCGCGATCCAGCCGAGCGACGCCGACACCAGCGGGAACAGCGCGCCGGTCGACGCGACGCCGGTGCCGAGCGTGTAGCTGATCCCCGAGTAGTTCAGCAGGTACGCGAGGCCGACGATCATCATCACCGTGACGATCGCGATCCACGTCTGCCGCCACGTCTTGACCACGCATTCGAAGAACGCGCCGATGCCCGTGCGCGTCATCGCGGCCGTGATGATTGCCGACACGAGGATCGCGGTGCCGGTGCCGAGCGGCTGGAAGTCCCAGATCGCCGCATACGGCTTGTGGTACAGCGACACGAACACCGTGTTGTGCAGGCCCGGCCACTTGATCTTCACGTCGCCGATCGCGGCGATGTTCGCGTGCACCCAGACGATCACGACCACCGACACGACGATCCACGGCAGCCAGCCGCCGAAGCCCGCACGCGCGGCGCCGGCCGTCGCGGGCACGCTGCGCGCGAGTGCGTATTGCGGATCGGGCTGCGGCTTCCACACCTGCAGGAAGCCGATCGTGACGATCAGCGACGTGAGCGACGCCAGCACGTCGGTGAGTTGATAGCCGAGGAAGTTCGACGTGACGAACTGCGCAATCGCGAAGCTGCCGCCGGACACGAGCAGCGCGGGCCACAGCTTCGCAATCGAGCGCAGGCCGCCATACGCACCGACCACGTAGAACGGCAGCAGCAGCGCGAAGAACGGCAGTTGCCGGCCGACCATCGCGGCGAGCGTCGTCGGCGGCAGCGACGTGACCGCGCCGAGCACGGTGATCGGCACGCCGAGCGCGCCGAACGCGACGGGTGCGGTGTTGAACAGCAGCGTGTAGGTGAGCGCTTCGAGCGCGGGGAAGCCGAGTGCGATCAGCAGCGCGCTGGTGATCGCGACCGGCGTGCCGAAGCCCGAGATCCCTTCGAGCAGACAGCCGAACGAGAACGCGACGACGAGCAGCACGAGGCGCCGGTCGTCGGGCAGGTTGTCGAGCATCCACTGCCGAAACTGGTCGAAGCGGCCCGACTTCACTGCGATGTTGTACAGCAGCAAGGCGTTGAAGACGATCCACATCACGGGCACGACCGCGAGTGCCATGCCGGCGCCGACCGCGTTGAATGCGAGGCCGGCGGGCATGCCCCACGCGCCGATCGCGACCGCGAGGCCGGCGACGAGCCCGGCCAGCGACGCCTGCCACGCCGGCCGGCGCAGCACGCCGAGCGCGATCAGTGCGACCGCGATCGGGATCACCGCGACGAGAAACGACAGGAACAGCGAGTTGGCGACGGGCGTCAGCGGCTGTGCGAACAGGATGCCGGGCGGCAGGGCTGCAGTGGGATTCATCGTGTCTCCGTTGTCGATTGGCGTCGGCGCGTTGGTGCGTTGGCGCGTGCTCCAATCCCGTGCTTTTGCGGTCGACCGGATGCCGGCGGGATGCTGCGCGTCGGCGCCTGCCCCGGTCCCGTATCAAACGTGCGTTCCACGGCGGCGATGACCGTCCGACGCTTGCGCATGCAACCATGCGACAGCGCCGACCGATCGGTCGCTTAAAAAAGGTTAGGAGGCGGATCGCGCTTGCACAAGGGGGGACAAGCCCGATGCGCGGCACCCGCGACACGCCGCCGGCTGCACGCTGAATGGCCGATGGCAGCCGGCTGACGCGCGCGCCAGCAAACCGCCGCTGCAATGTTGCACAGCCGGCAAAGGTGCCTGACGGCGAGCGGGATGTTTCGTTTGGCGTCCGAAGCCTAGACTGGCTGCATCGATTCCGCCCGCGCCAACACATGCGCGGCTCCGGAACTTCACGGAGCAAACACGATGAAAACCATGAAACTTGCGGCCTGCACGTTACTGCTGATCGGCTCGGCCGTGGCCGCCCAAGCCCACGCCGCGTCGACGCTGACACGTGCGGACGTTCGCCAGGAACTCGTGGAATTGCAGGCCGCAGGCTACCGGACGAGTCTCGCCAGCAGTCCCGACTTTCCGCAAAACATGCAGGAGGTCATGCAGCGTGCCGCGCAGGCACGCGGCGACACGGCCGGCTACGGCAGCGACGGCCATGCCAATGTGGAATCAGGGAAGGCAGCACTGCCGCAAGTGGTCGATCGCGACACGTACGCGCATCACTGACGCGGGAGAAACCGGGGCGCGCGCATGAACGCACTGCACCCCGGCCCGCAGCCGGCATGCCCGCCGCGTGACGCGCAGCGGGCTGTCGAGGTCACACGCTGAAGCGGTTCAGCGTGTACGCACGATAGGCCGCGACGAATGCGTCGAACGATCCGGCCTCCTTCGCTTCCAGCTCGGCCTGCTCGGCGAGCGACTTCGCGGCAAGCGCCTGCTCGGCGCGCATCGTATCGGCCGACGGCGGGTTCGCACGGAAGTGCGCGGCATGCGCTTCGCTGTGCGCGAGCGCAAAGTCGAGGAACGACTGCCCGTTCTCGCGCATCGTACGCAGCACGCGCGCCGACGGCGTGCGCTCCGGATCCGCCAGCTTCGCGCGCTGCGCGGCGATCGCGCGCACATGCTCGTCGCCGCCGCGGACCTCGTCGAGCCGGCGCCCGATGGTCTCGATATCGGCCATCAGGTCGTCCGCCCATGCCTGCAGCGTGACCGGCTGGCCGTCGCGCGTCAGCGTGAGCCCCGGCTTGCGCCCATCCATCGTCACGCTGCCGAAGTTCGCATTCGCTTCGTTGTACGCATCGCAGTCGAGCGCCGGGCTGTCGTCGAGCGCGCAGGCGAGCAGGAACGCGTCGATGAAGCGCGCGGTTTCGAGCGCGATGCCGGTCGGCTCGAACGGGTCGATGTCGAGGCAGCGCACTTCGATGTACTGCACGCCGCGCGACGCGAGCGCATGCAGCGGACGCTCGCCCGAATACGTGACGCGCTTCGGCCGGATCGTCGAGTAGAACTCGTTCTCGATCTGCAGCACGTTCGTGTTGATCTGGATCCACTCGCCGTCGCGATGCGTGCCGATCGCCTCGTACGGCGGATACGCTTCGCTCACGGCCTTCGACAGCGCGTCGAGATAACCGGGCAGCGTGTTGTAGTCGACCTGCAGCGCGGCCTGCGCGGTCGTGTTCGAGTAACCGAGATCGCTCATCCGCAGGCTCGTCGCATACGGCCGGTACAGCGTATCGGCATCGAACGTGTCGAGCTTGTGCGGCTTGCCGCGCAGGAACCGCGTATCGAGCGCGGGCGACGCGCCGAACAGGTACATCAGCAGCCAGCTGCGGCGACGGAAGTTGCGGATCTGCGCGAGATAGCGCTCCGACTGGTAATCGACGAGCGTGGCCGTCGACCCCTCTTCCGCATGCAGGCGCCGCCACACTTCCTCGTGCAGCGAGTAGTTGTAGTGGATGCCGGCGATGCACTGCATCGTGCGACCGTAGCGATACGCGAGGCCGCGGCGGTACACCGTCTTCAGGCGGCCGATGTTCGACGTGCCGTAATCGGCGATCGGAATGTCATCGTCGGCCGGCAACAGGCCCGGCATCGAGTCGTTCCACAGCATCTCGTCGCCGAGCGACGCATACACGTAGCGGTGCAGATCGTCGAGACGCTCGAGCGTGATCGATGCATCGGGTTCCGCCGGCGTGATCAGCTCGATCAGCGCTTCGGAATAGTCGGTGGTCAGTGACGGGTGCGTCAGTGCCGAACCGAGTGCGCGCGGATGCGGCGTGAACGCGATCATCCCGTCGCGCGTCACGCGCAGGCTTTCCTTTTCGATGCCGCGCAGGCCGTCGGGCAGACGCTGCCGTGTCGGGCCCGAGCTCAACGCTTCGAGACGATTCAGCAGCAGTTCGGACTGGCGGTGAGTCATGGTGTTCGACATGGAGACGCAAGTGCGTGACGGCCGCGTGCAGAACGCCGCGCGCGGCCGGCTGGATTATTGGTCGCTTCGTTGGTAGCGGGCACTTTAACATCTCGCCGAAACACGCGCTTGAGGCGGCCCCGGGCAGGCCACGCGCGGCGCAGCGGGCCGCCGGACGGGGCGATGGCGGCCATCGGGTCGGGCCTGGCCGGCTTCGTGCCGAGGTCGATGAACGGGGCGATCGGTACGAATTCATCGGACGGAACGTGGCGCGCGCCTCTGCAGCGACAGGTGCAACCGGCGCTACCGAACCCGTCAGCCCACGCCGCGCATGAACCGCGCCATGCATTCAACACGGCCGGCGCCGAATTCGCCGAATCGCGCAGCGGGCGCAACCATGAGGAGGCCGACCGATCCGCCCGGCGCTCGCGCCGCGCGCGCCGCATCGCGGCGTTGCCCGCTCACGCGTGTCGACCCGCCGCCGCGCCCCTCATCCGCCGCGCGCGCCGCCAGCCCGGTCCGCCACGTCGTTCCACAAATGCAGCGCGGCATACGCGCGCCACGGCCGCCAGCCTTCGGTGCGGTGCTTCTGGCTCGCGAGCCGGTCGAGCGACGGATCGCGCGCGGTGATCGACTGCATCAGCACGAGATCGGACGCCGGCCACGCGTCGGGGTCGCGCCATGCGCGCATCGCGATGTATTCGACGGTCCACGGGCCGATGCCCGGCAGATCGAGCCATGCGCTGCGCAGCGTGCCGAGATCGGCATGCGCGGGGTCGAGCGGCACGTCGCCGGCCGCCACCGCGCGCGCCATGCCCGTCAGCGCCGCCGCCCGCTTGCCGGGCATCCCGATCTTCTCGAGATCGCACGCGGCCAGCGCGTCCGGCGTCGGAAAACGCCACGCGGGCGCGCCGTCCGGCGCGGCCGTGCCGTCCTCGTGCGCGACGCGCTCACCGGCCCGTTCGACGAGCCGGCCGACGATCGTCGTCGCCGCCTTCACGCTCACCTGCTGGCCGACGATCGCGCGCACCGCGAGTTCGAACCCCGACCACGCACCCGGCACGCGCAATCCCGGCGCGGCCTCGACGAGCGGCGCGAACCACGGATCGCGCGCGAGCCCGCCGCCGATCGCGGCCGGATCGGCGCCGAGGTCGAACATCGACGCGACGCGACGCGCGAATGCGTCGTCGACATGACGCGCGGCCGCCCCTTCGACCGTCGCGATCAGGCAATGCCTGCGCGGATGCTTCGTGACGGTGAGCCGGCCCGCGTCGCCATGCAGATCGACGATGCGGCGATACACGCCGTCGACGACCTGCTCGACACCCGGAATCGCCCGTCCGCTGAAAAAGCGCAGCACGCGCGCCCAGTCGTACGGCGCCTTGAAGCGCAGTTCCATCTGCGCGGACGGCGGCACATGGCCGCCGTTCGCGATGGACGTGATCGTGGTTGTTTCAATGCTCAAGCTGCGTTGCCCTCCGCAACGACATCGGTTTCATCGCCGTGTACATGGCGTGCCTCGGATGCAAGCAGCGTCGCCTTGCGGCGCACGCCCCAGCGATAGCCGGCGAGCGCGCCGCCCTTCTGCACGACACGGTGACACGGAATCGCGAGCGCGACCGGGTTCGACGCGCATGCCGACGCGACGGCCCGCACCGCGCGCGGCGAGCCCAGCGCCTCGGCGATTTCGGAATAGCTGCGCGTTTCGCCGTACGGGATATGCGTGAGCGCTTCCCACACGCGCTGCTGGAATGCCGTCGGCGCGATGTCGAGCGGCAGGTCGAACGCGTGCCGCGTGCCGTCGAGGTATGCCCGGATCTGCGCGACGAACGGCGCGAGCCGCGACGGCGCTTCGACCAGTTCGGCGCGGGCGAACGCATCCTTCAGCTCGGCGACGAGCGCCGCCGGCGCGTCGCCGAACGCGATCCGGCAAATACCCTGTTCGGTCGCGGCGACGAGCACCGTGCCGAGCGGCGTCGCCGCGGTCGCATAGTCGATCCGCAGGCCGGCGCCCTGGCGACGGAACGCGGACGGCGCCATCCCGAGCTCGCGCGGCACCGATGCATAGAGCCGCGACGGCGAACTGAACCCCGCGTCGACGGCTGCCTGCGTGACCGGCTGCCCGCTTTGCAGCGCCTGCCGCAACGCGGCACCGCGCTGCGCGGCCTGGTACTGCCGCGGCGACACGCCAACCACGCGCTTGAAGAGCCGCTGCAGGTGGAACGGGCTCACGTGCACGGCGTCGCTCAGTTGTTGCAGCGTGAGCCGCTCGGCATGCGCGTCGAGCACCGCGCACGCGCGATTGACGATTTCCAGCTCGCGCGGCAGCCCTTCCGGCTGGCAGCGCTTGCACGGCCGGAACCCGGCTGCGCGTGCGGCGGCCGGATCGGCAAAGAAGGACACGTGCTCGCGCCGCGGCAGCCGCGACGCGCAGCTCGGGCGGCAGAACACGCCGGTCGTGCGCACGGCATAGAAGAACGCGCCGTCCGCATGCGGATCGCGGGCGGTCACGGCGCCCCAGCGGGCATCGTCGGTCGGATAGGCGGTTTTCATCTGAACCTCGCACTCTCTAGTGTAGATGGTGCCTACTCTAGACATCGGCACATGCCGTCGCGCCCTGAATCTTGCTCTGTGATTCGCGTCGGCGAAAGCGGGACATAAACCGGGGGCACATCGACAACGCTCAATCAGACGAAAAGCCGCGCCGGCGCTGCCCGGGCACCGCTTTCGTCATCATCCCGTCACCTTTTTGCTGCACTGCGGCTGCGACAAATCGCCATCCTGACGATTTTTTACACTCGAAATATTGCAACGCACCATCGCCGTGTGTATAGTTGGAACTGTCTCCTCCATGTCTCCTCCTGATATGGATTAAGCCCGTTCCGCTCTGCGTGAACGGGCTTTTTTTCGTCCATCGTTCGTGGCTGTTCCGGCGCGCGTCGTCGGTGCGGTCTACACTCGGGGCACGCTGTCCGCAAAGGAGTGCCCGTTCATGAAACCGACCATCCGCGCGATCGATCACGTCGTGCTGCGCGTGACCGACATGGCCGCGATGACGCGCTTTTACTGCGATGCCGTCGGCTGCCACGTGGAGAAGGAACAGCCCGACCTGGGCCTCGTGCAGTTGCGCGCGGGCGACGCGCTGATCGACCTGCTGTCGGTCGGCGGTCCGATCGATCGCCCCGACAGCGGCCCGCCCGGCACGGGACGCAACCTCGATCACCTGTGCCTGCGCGTCGAGCCGTTCGATCCCATCGCGCTGACCGAGCATTTCGCCGCCTACGGTGCGCGGCCCGGCGCTCCCGCCGAACGCTACGGTGCGGGCGGCTACGGGCCGTCGATCTATCTGTTCGATCCCGAGGGGAACATGCTGGAATTCAAGGGGCCGCCCGCCGCGCTCGGCTGAGCGGCGGCGCTCACGCGCCCGCGCGCGCCTTCAGCACCGTCCATTCGACCGCGACCGGATCGTGGTCCGCGCTCGAGATCCATGCGGCGCCGTCCTGCACCGTGCACTGCAAACGCATCGTGCGCTCGGCGAGCCGCCCGAGCGCAGCCGCGACGCCATCGGCCAGAGACAGCACCTGCACGTTGCGCAGCCGTTCGACCTTGCTGCGCACGCCCTGCCACCAGATATCCGACGTCTTGCCGCCGTATGCGATCACCGTGACCTGTCCGGCGCGGCCGGCGGCCTTCGAGATGCGCCGCTCGTCGGGCTGGCCTGCCTCGATCCAGACGTCGATCGCGCCCGTCAGGTCCTTTTGCCACAGATCGGGTTCGTCGACGTCCGACAGCCCCTTGGAGAACTCGAGACGCTCGTGCGCGAACAGTGCGAACGCGACGATGCGCACCATCATCCGGTCGTCGGTTTCCGACGGATGACGCGCAACCGTCAACGCGTGATCGGCATAGTAATGCCGATCCATGTCGGCAATTTGCAGTTCGGCTTTGTAGATCGTGGATTTCAGCGCCATGCGGATACGGCCCGGGCGGGCATTCGGTTCGGTCGGGTCGTGATGATACCGAATGCGCGCCGCCCGGCGTGCGATGCGCGCGCCACAGTACAACGGCCCGGCATCGGCCGGGCCGCATTCAGGCCGCGCCGCCGGCATCCACGACCGGTGCGCGATGGCGAGAGGTACGCTGCGGGTTATTGCTTGACGTAGCGCGAATCGGTCCAGAGGCCTTGCTGGTCGCTGTTGTCGGCACTCACGAACTGCACGTCGCCCTGATCGACCGACACCACGCGGAAACGCTGGCCTTCCGGCACCGACAGGCAACGGTAGTCATCGAAATACTGCTGCCTTGCCTGCGACTTGCCGTCACGCTCATGACTCAGTACGGAGTCCAGATTGTCTTTCGACAGACACCCCCATGCATTCTTCGTCAGCTGGATTTCCTGCTTCGGCTTGACGGCCGAATCACCGTCTGCCTGGGCAATCGACACGAAGGAAAATGCGCCAACAAGGGCGAAAAGGACACCGGCTCGCTTCATCATATTTGTCTCCAGGCTTGCGGGCACCAGGCTGGGTTAGCTATGTGTTTAAAGGTGATCGTGAACCCGCGTTTTTCACTTTAGAAGACCGGCAAGCGATATCAAGCACATTTGTTGTGCGATCGCAATAGCGGCCGATTGTCGCACCCCGCGCGCAGCCGGATTTTCGCGTGCCGCGCCTGCGCGGCGACGCTTGCCGTGCGGCGCACAGGCCCGTGCCGCCGAGCGCACAGCACTGCCCGACAAGGCTTTCAGCCAAGTTACAATGCGCTGTTTGAACGATTTGGATAATTCATTTCAATATCGCTGCGACTTTGATGCGTCGCACCTAAAGTCGTCCGAAACGATATGAATTTACCGCAGTGCGGGGCCGCCATTGCCTGATACAAGAAAAATGCCAGGTATAAGCGTTCTCGTATTTACCCGGATTTCCCCGCATGCGTCGTGCCGGCGGCAGCAGGGCCGCGACGCGAATTTCATCCGGTGTTTCTACCCGGATTGATTCAGTTCGTCTGCGTGCGCTCGAAATAATCGCGCTGGAAGATGCACATGCGATATGCGTTGTGATACGCGCCGTTTCCGAAAAATTCTTCCTTCAATTCCGCCTCGTGCTGGAATCCGCATTTCTCGTACACGTGAATCGCCGCGGCATTCGACGTATCGACGATCAGGTACAGCTTGCGCATGTTCAGCACCTTGAATGCGTACTCGATCGCGAGACGCGTCGCCTGTCCCGCATAGCCGCGCCCCTGGCATTGCGGCGCAATGATGATCTGGAACTCGCCGCGACGGTGGATGTAGTCGAGCTCGATCAGCTCGACGAGGCCGACGAGCTCGTCCTGCGGATCGACCGCGACGAAGCGGCGCTCGCGCTGGTCGTGCACGTGGCGGTCATACAGTTGCGACAGCTCCGAGAAGGTTTCATACGGCTCCTCGAACCAGTAGCGCATGATTTTTGCGTCGTTGTTCAATTCGTGGACGAAGCGCAGATCCTGGCGCTCCAGCGGCCGCAATGCGAGCGTGTGGTTGTCGTTCTGGAGTTGCATGTTCGTGTCCTTTTTTGATGTCCGCGCGTGTGCAAAACGCGCCGGCGGCGCTACGCCGGACGCCACGCGTTTCGCGTTGTAAGAAGTTGACCGCGGGCCGAGTTCAGAGCCTAGAATGGGGGCAACGGTTCCTGCCACCGCAAGGAGGCTATCGTGATCGAGCAAGTCATACTCGGCATTTTCCTCGTGCTGCCATTGGTGATCGTGGCCGCGCTGTTCTCCGACGAACTTTGGCAGGAACATCGGCGCCAGCATCCGCGCGACGAAAACGCACCGCACATCGACTGGAAGCATCCGTGGCGCCGCGCGCGGCGCGGACACTGAGCCGATCGTCTGAGCCGATCCTCATCCCCGTACAGGGCACCCCGGATCGGGTCGCCCCGAACGGTGCAACGCCTGCCGCATCGAACCGATTCCCGCTCAACCAGCGAGACGACGACGTGAACGACAAACCCTCACTCCCGGCGCACGATATCCCTCACGAAGCGATCGATCTGCAGATCGCCGACGTGCTCGCGGCGGTGCGCTATCCCGCCAACAAGGATGCGATCGTCGACGCCGCGCGCGACGCCGGCGCGAGCAACGAAGTGCTGTCGATGCTCGACGGCCTGCCGGAACAGGATTACGCGGACGTCGATGCCGTCACGCACTGGGTCGCCGGCAACTTCGGGCCTGGCCTCAGTATTTGAGCGCGCGCCAATAACGCGATAGGATCGGGCCGCACCGGGTCGCGCTGCGGCCGGCTGCATGCCGCCCGACGCCAAGACCGGGCGCGTTTCCGCACGAGCGCCCGGGGGAATCCATGGAAGGCATCCTGATCCAGCACACGACGCGCCGGCAGCTCTGGTTCGGCGCGTTGACGGCGCTCGTCATCGTGCTCGCGCTCGGGGTCGCCGTGCCGCACGCGAACGTCGCGCTGCCGGCCGTCGAGCCGTTCATGCCGATGTGTGCGCTGACCGTGTTCACCACCGCGAGCATCGCGGCATTCTTCCTCGGCGCGCAGTTCACCGTGACGCGCCAGCCCGTGCTCGGTGCGCTCGGCGGCGCCTATGCGTTCACCGCACTCGCCGTCGCGCTGCAACTGCTCACCTTTCCCGGCGTGTTCGCGCCGCATGGATTGCTCGGCGCGCGTCCGCAAAGCGCCGCATGGATGTGGGTGTTCTGGCATGCCGGCTTTCCGTGCTTCGTGATGGCGGCCCTGTTCGCCCGCGAGCGGCTCACGCATCTGCCGATCGGCCCGGCGCAGACGCGCTGGTGGACCGTCGCGCTGGTCGGCGGCCCGGCGCTCGCCGCCGCGCTGCTGTGCGTGCTCGCGCTGAACGTCGCGCTGCCGCCCGCGCTCCGTCCGCCCGGCACTGGAGCCGTTCTACCCGTGAACGGGATCGCGCTCGTCGTCTGGATGCTCAATACGCTCGCGCTCGTTGCCGTGCTGGCCGCGGGCCGGTTGCGCACGACCCTCGACATGTGGCTCGCGATCGCGGTGCTCGCCTGCCTCACCGATACGACGCTGAACCTGCTGACCACGAACCGGTTCACGGTCGGCTGGTATCTGGCACGCGTGTTCAGCATGTTCATGCCCGGCGTGCTCGTATGCGTGCTCGCGTGGGAAGTGACGAAGCTGTATCAGCAGCTGTTCGAGGCGCACGCGACGCTGATTCGTTCTTCCGCGCGCGACGGGCTCACGGGCGCGTTCAACCGCAGCCACTTCAACGATCACTTCCATACGCTGTTCCTGCAGGCGCGGCGACAGGGCGAGCCGTTGTCGCTGCTGATGGTCGACGTCGATCACTTCAAGGCATACAACGACGCGTTCGGTCATGTGAAGGGTGATGCCTGCCTGATCGCGGTCGCGAATGCGCTGGCCGGTGCGGTAAGGCGACCCACCGATATCGTCGCGCGCTACGGCGGCGAGGAGTTCGCGATCGTGCTGCCGAACACCGGTGCGCGCGGTGCGCGGGCCGTTGCCGAAGAGGCGCGCGAAGCGGTGCTGCGGCTCGATCTCGTGATGCCTGCGTCGGCCGGGCGTTTGAGTGTGAGCGTCGGATGCGCGACCGTGTCGCAGGATGAGCTGTCGACGCCCGACGCGTTGATCGAAGCCGCCGATGCCGCGCTGTATCGCGCGAAGGATGCGGGGCGAAATCGGGTCGTCGCGGCCTGAAAACGTCTGTGGATTGGCAATTTGTTACGGTCATTGTGACCGGAATAATCCGCCGTTACGGATTGAGGAACAGGGAAACGATCGCTTACAGCCGGTGTTGACGGCGCTCGCTATGCTGGGTTCATCTCGAATCCAAGCAGGTGAACGCAATGAAGAAGACCCTTTTGCTGATTGCCAGCGTCGCCGTGTTGCTGAGCGGCTGTATCGTGGTGCCGGATGGCGGCGGGTATGGTGGTGGCGGGTATTACCACCATCATCATTGGGATTGATGCAGGTACGGATTCGGATGCGTCGATGAACCTCTTCCGATGCACGATCGACGATCCGGATCGCAACGCAATCAAACCACCTTGGTCACGCCGGCGTGCATCAGAAATACCTGTAGCGCAGCGAGCGTTTCGCAGTGGAGACGCTCGAGCTGCGCATCCTTTTTCGCGTCCTTGATCGGGTTGCCTCGCGCATCCCGTTTGTACGGCTCGCCCAGCAGTTCGGCCATGTCGAATTGATAGTAGGTGCGGTCGCCGTACGGCCGCTTGCCGTCGATATAGGGCATCGGCCAGAAATCCCCTTCGCCCAACACGTCGTCGATCGCTTGCGCATCGACCGTCGTCCAGTTGGCGCCTCGAAGCAACGCGAGATGCGCGGCGCGAAATTCGAAACGCCCCGACGCATCGACACCGCTTCCGTTGAACGCGAACAGTTTGCGCAGCGCGGGCGGGATCGTATATTGCCCCGGCGCGAGCGTGCCCGCCTCCGTCACGAACCGCGGCACCAGCCGACCGACTTCGGCCAGCGTACGGATGGCCAGCGCATCGTCACCGGTTTTGAGTGCAGCCTTGGCCAGCCTGATCGTCGATCCTTCGCCGATCAACGGTTGCGACGGATCGATACCTGGCGCGCCGGATTCGACGGGCAGCCACATCACGCGAAGCCGCTTCATCAGCGCGACGTGACGGGCGGTCAGATCGGGAAGCGATGCACCGTCGGCGAACACCGCGCGGATGATCGCATTGCGGTCGGCCGAACGCGGCGGCACGGGCGCGGCCGATGCGGCGTGCGCGGCAATCGCCGGGAGCGCGGCCAGGCCGGACAGGAAACGACGACGGGAAAGGGGCATGGTTTGAAGTCGTGTGGGGAGGCCAGCGATGTGTGGCAATAGGCCCCCAATGAAAGCCGCTGATGCAAACCGCCGCGATCATGGCGGCATGGATTTGACGAGATTGTCCGCGACCTATGTGCCGGGCGGAAAGTCTTCGTAAGACTTCGGCGCGTAACCCCAGATTCGCGCGACATCCCCTCTGGCCTCGAACTCGAAGCCGATTTCCGCGAGCTTGCCCAACAGCAGCACCGAATGGTCGACTATCTGATGCCGCGGCGACGCTTGCTCATGCAACCCGATATCCAGCCACTCGACACCCACGAACGGGAACGGCAGATGGTAGAACCACTCGACGTCCCATCCCGCGACATGGCCACTGACCGACCTTGACCGATATGACGGGCGCCAGCCGTTCAGGCCGCGCACAAAGGTGATCAGCTCGTTCCACTTGGTGTCGTTGGCCAGCGCCCCGGCAAATTTCCGGCGCGCGAGGGACACGATCTTTTCCTTGTCGGTACCGCGCGGCACGGCACCGGCCATCGGGAGAACGTTGGCGTTCATCGACGCATCAGGCCGGTTGCGCACGACCTTGGACTTGGCGCCTGCGCTCACTTCGATACAAAACCTAGCAAATTCGCACACAGCCTTTACTGGCAAGGCACTTAGAAACAGTACCGTGATTTGTGTACCGTCTTGTGTACCTAAAACACCAAGCATCCAAGTTATCCACAGGGCGCTCGATATCGCGCGATTGAGTGCTTGCGCTACAACTTGACCTGCTCGAACCGCCCTTTTCCGGAGAAGCTGTAGGGGACCTTGAACGCGGCGCCGCCTTGCATCCCCTCTGACTGTTCAATGATCCTCGGCCACCAGCGCACGATGTTGTGGGATATGTCCCAGAAAGTGCGCTTCGACCAACTCTTGTCCAAAAAGAAAACGATCAGCCCGGCCCGACTCAGTACTTCGCGCTCCAATCCCTTGTTCAGCCTGTCATGAGTGATCACCGACCAGCAGCCTTCTGTCGATAACGACTTGATCCAGTCCTCGTCCTTGCAGTCCTGCTCGAATTTCTCACGCAAATGCATCACGAGGTGTCCGCGGGGTTCGCTCAATGCGTGAAGGGCCCTTGCCAGGGCAGGAGGAAGGTTGTTGTCGACGAAGAACTTCACGCAGCAAGACTTTCTTCGAAGGCGATGGCCGCATCTACTGCGGCGACGGGCACTTCATAGAGTCTTGCTACAAGGTTCTTGTCACCCTCCACGTTGAACGCCTCGGACAGGATCGATGTCCTGACAGAACCGTGCGTGACAATGGGCTTGCCGAACGCGATCGCAGGGTCTAGCACAATCGCCTTGCTGCGCGGAGACGGGTACCACCGGGAAGCCAACCGGTCTGCGCCGAACTCGATACCGGTGCGTAGCGATGGCTCAATGATCTTCCGGAACGCGTACTGCTGTTTCACCAGATCTAGCAGCTCGGTTTCCCCGGTTTCCTCGATGGCCGATGCAAAAATCGTTCTGCCATCCGTGCGGAACTGCTGTGAGGTGAACGGGTAATCCGTATTGAAAAGCTCGCGTGCACGCTGGCTCGCGACGCGAATCGTCTGCAGGCTGACACCGTGCTCGCGGAACGCATGTACGAACCGAACTTCCAGGAGGTCGTGAAAACTGATGCCGTCGAGGTCATCGCCGGCAAGTGCCGTTTCCCAGAGCGGGTCAACGGAAATCGATTCGTGCTTCTTGTCCCGGTAGGAATATCCATCCAGCCAGCGGCGTAGGTCCCTGACCGGTATTTTCGTCAGCAGAGCCGCCTCATGGAAGGTGTACAGGCCGATGCCAGTAAGCTGCATAACCCCTCCCCCCCCAAAAAAGTTGACTCGCCGGGAGATACCCGGTCCCTAAGCGATCCAATTCTACCTAAATTCGCCGACCGCTCTCCCTCCGCGCTATAGCTGTTCACTCCAGCCCAAGCGCACCATCTCATGGGGAACGGAGACCTGTCGCTGTGGTTCGTTTGGCCGGTCCAGGCTCATGCCCGTCCTTGGTCGATCGCAGCCCTCATGCTCTCGAACGCGGCCGCGTGTGCCTCCTCGCGCGTCACAAACGTCTCAGCTATCTCGACAGTAACTAGGACAGGCTCATCCGTCATAGCCAAAGGGCTGTTTCTGACCACTTGGTAGACAATCTGGTACTTACCGTCGATCTTCCTCACTGCGGCGTCCAGTTCGCGCCCCATGTGATGGCAAGACAGATGGATGTTTCCAATCTCAATATCTTCCATGGCATTTCTCCGGGAAAATGTGGCCTACCATGTGCTCCATCGCCCTCGCGGATCAGCACAATGGACATCTACTTCGACAACAACATCTTGGCCAACTTGGTCTAAGCAGAGTCGGAGGAAAGCGATCTCAGTAACGTGATACGTGAATACCAAGTCTCTCAGCGTCTCCGTACAAGCGTCGCCCTCTCATTTCTCCGCACTCGCCGCATGGGTCGAGATGATCCTTGTTCGCGTTGAACATTACTGGAGACATTCGCGGTGCGTTGCTCCGCCGTGCGCATCGGAACAGTCGCCTCAATCAAGCCCCTATCGACCGTTGGTTTGCTAGCCTGAAACCATGTAGTCAAAAGATTTATACCCATCGCTCCCACAAGCGCGGGGCATATAAGCACCCACAAACCGTTGATGCGAAGACTTTCCTCTAACGCTCCATCACTCAACCGGTGCTGCAAATGAAGCGACTTCGCAATCATTTCGAGACTTGAAAACGTTGATGCCGTTGTTGCCGCAACGATGATCAACCCTGCTCCTGCCAAGAGGGTCGTGAAACTATACGGTTTTGCTCCCTTCGCACAAACCACCACAACAACGGCTCCTATGACCGAACCGATGCCGTATGCATTGACAAGATCTGCCATGTCCACAACGTAGCACCTCCTTGATACGTCATATCGGTCACGAGCGATCTAACTTGAGTCGAACGTTCTCCACGGCCTCGCACAATCCGCGATTTACCTGTCTCGGTACTGCAACGGATCGGAAAGATAGCGATGAATCTCGCTGTTCTTCCACACCGTACACCGCGACGATAGTTGAATCGGCTGCGGTGCGCGTCCGGCCAAGCAGAGCTTTCGCCAAGTCTCCCGGCACACGCCCACGAACGGCGCGATTTGCCTCCAGCGCGAGTGGCCAACCTCTGGCAGCGTGTCGACGTGCTTATGCATGGCGCACCTCCGGTTCGGCCAGCGCCTCACGCCCATAGACGCGCTCCACCCACGTCCCGCGCCCATCTCCATGGCCGAGCCACGTCGATACACCAGCGGCGGCCTCCCGGCGCGATACGCCGGCTGCCTTCTGCCGTTCCAGGTGTTCGGTCGCATACGCATATCGGAGGCTATGCGGCGCACGCTCGTCGGTCATACCGACCTTGCGCACGACATAGTGGTAACGCTCCATCGCCCGTTTCAGATCCGGCTTGCGTACCAGCTTCCCACCGTACTCGTTCGACAGTCCAATCGCACGCTCCACCAGCTCGGCGGCGCGCTGCCGATCCAATGGCGGGCTCCGTCGCGTCTTGCCTCCCTTCGTCCCGTGGATGATGGTCACGAAGCCATCCCCGATCGAGCTCGACAGCGCGCGCCGCCATTCGACCAGCGACTTGATGCTTTGCACCGCCTCCCTCGCACGTAACCCGAGTTCGAGCTGCAGCTCGAGCACAATCGCAATGCCAGGATCGATCGCAGCAACAGCAGCACGATACGGTTCCAACTCGTCGCGCATCATCGGTCGCTTCGTGCCGGCCCGGCTTGCGCCCGACAGACCGAGCGCCACATTACTCATCTTGTCGGCAAACGGCCGGCGACCGATCCCTTCGAGCGCCGTTCGAATGTGCGTCATGTTGTTGACGGCTGTCCGCTTCGAACGCCCGCGCGCCAACATGTCGCCCGACCACGCGATCAGGTGCTTCTCTTTGAGCTGACCGGTCGTGTGGACCTGAAAGCCCATGCCCCACAGAAACCGCGCGAAACGCGCGAGCGACTTCTCCCGACCGCTGGAGGTCGAGTTTGCCTGTTTGCCACGCGCCCCGCGCGCAGCACGGCACAGGTCGGCCGTGAGAGATTTGTGCGACATGCGTACCCGGCATCCATGACGTGAGGCTCGACCCCAGTTGCCTCCCTGTCCGCTGGACGGAGCCGCGAAAACGCAGCTGGGAGACAACAAACGGGGGCACGAGCCTCGGCCTGGTGAGATTGGGAGCGTTCTACGCCAGCAAGCTGGCGCAGCCCGGCACGCATCAACCCGATGAGGGTCGGCACGCGACGGGAGGACGCTTCCCCCGTTTGATCCGTGTTTTGGCTTTGCGACCGATCGGGGGCGCCAATGCCCCGACCGCGCGAATTGATGCGTGCCGAGCGAGTCGACACGAGGTTCCAGGCGCCGAGGCCGAGCGCGCCGCTAATCGTCACGAAGACGATTGAGACGGACGCGACAAGGCACGGCGTTAGCGCTGGGGAGCGCACGTCACGGATTGATTGCCGAAGGAGCGGCATACGGGGATTGCACATCGCGCCTTTCGCAGGAAGCAAAAGGCGGTGGAGGGCTTCACCTATCGGCGAAGCAGTCACGGCCCATCAGGAAACGATGGACGGATTTTGGGCGTAGGCCCTACTCAGTTCATTCGGTGATCAAGTCACCGTGCCCGCAGAGCGAGCTTTTCAAACAATTGCCGATCAGTTTCGGCGCACTTCGGTCGATGCCTTACCCAGGCGGGGTGTGAAGCAAGATTAGCGACGCCTGCACCGCTTGGCAACAGTTTTTCGACGGCCCCCGTCCAGCGCTGGAGAATGGCGGTCACGTCTACAGAGTGACGCACGCAAGATTTCTGGATGCACTTCGCTTTGCCGCCCGATTCGCAAAGTGACGCCATACCGCAGTGACAAAACTCGATGTTGCAGCATCGCGACGCCTGCGTCGGAATCCGGCCACATGCGCGTAGCCCGTAGCATGGCTGGCGCAGTGTTACGATTCTGGAAAAATGCGTATGCGAGTGACCAGCCAAGGAAAACAACATGACCTTCAAGCAAACAAGGGACGATGTGACCGTCGAGGCCTGCGTCATGCCAGCGCCGGGAGGCATGTTCAAAGGCTACATTCGAGTAACAACGAAGCGCGGGAAACAGATCATCGGTCAAACGATCGGCCGAGGTTGCGGACGGCCAGTCGCGACACGTGAGGAAGCGGAAGCCTTGGCAGAGGCTGAGGCACGTCGTCGGATTGGCCTCTAGCGCCCCCTTGTGAACCGCACAGGAATCGGTACCGATAGCGGCCCGTGAAAACCACCAACCACTACGATGTATTGCGCGTGACACGGGACGCTCCGCCGGAGGTCATTCGCGCTGCATACAAGGCGCTATCGCAAAAGTGGCATCCGGATAAGAATTCGAGCCCCGAGGCTGCAGCAACGATGCAAGCGATCAACGCCGCCTATGCCGTTTTGTCGAACCCTGTCGAACGCGCACGTTACGATCGGGCGTGCGAGCCTGCATGGGTGGCACCTCGCAAGCAAAGCAGTTACACGCGCGCGCCGCGGCCGGCACATGAAAGACCGGCAGCGCGTCCAGAGCGTCGGCGCGGCACGGCATTCGAAATCGATGAAGAAAAATTGAAGGCCGGCCGTGTCATTGTGCCGCCCGAAAAGCCTCATTGGCTCTTCTACATCTTCTTTCCGCTACTTGCCCCAATCGATATGTGGCTTCGAAAGCGACTCAAGTAGCTTGTTCGCGGCCTTCTGATTCACGTATCGCGTCGCCCTACGCGTCAACGCGGCACTAGCGGGCCCAACGATAGAGCCGGCAAGGCCGCCCATATAAGGACCGCCGACCATTCCCGCCGCAAGAGACGCAGCGCCAGTGGTGGCCGCAGTCGGCGCCCAAATCACCGCTTGCTGCAATAGGTTGTGCCCCTGCGCAGCCGCGCCGGGATAGGCCGTCGGCTTTTGAAGGACATGCCCCGCATCATTGAGCGTTCGGAACTGGCTCATCTGGCCGTCGTCGAACAACAGCCCCATGCGCGAGCGCTGATCGTTCAGCACCTTCGTGACCTTCGCGGCGTTCCATTCCGCGCCCTGACCGGCATTCCGCACCGAGTCGGCGAAGACGCCGCGCATTTCCGACAACGCTTGCTGCGCGACCGGCTGCAATTCGGTCGGCGCATTATTCAGCGTATTGACGATGTGGCGCAACTGGCCGACGGGCATCGACGTAATTTTCTGAGCCACCTTCTCATCGGGGATCGCTTGATTGATGCCGTTCGGCCCCTGTTCGTTGAGCAGCGACGAAATTCCGTTCGGGTTGTCGAGCAGGTTCTTCCGCTCCGCATGCAGCGCTCGTGCCTGCGCATAAGGGAGCCCGGTTTTCGCCCCGTCGAGCTAGGCGCGGTTGCGAGGATGATGCCAAGATGATTCATGCTCTGGCATTTTCTGTTGCCCATATGCATGGCTGCGTCGGTCGGGTTCGATGAGCATCGACCCACAAGAAACACCGCAGGGGTCCAAGGCTAGACAATTCAAATCGCAGAGCCGTACTTCGCAAACCGCTCCACTGACGCTTCGTATTGGGCGATATTTCGGGCAGAGAGTTGCGCAAAAATTTCCGGGTACATATCTCGTGCCTTTTCGATGTGGGCAGAAAAACTCGGAATCGCATCGCCTTCGTACGTGAAGTGCATTTCCGTGTCCGAGTACCCGATGTTAAAGATCGGTCGGCCGCCATGCATGATGAACTTGCTCATCGTTCGCTCCTAGTAACGATCGTCATTCGCTGCTGCCTGTACTTCAATCCGTCGCATTTGCCAACCGCGGATCTGCATCAATGCTCGGGCCCACTGCGCCGGCGTCAGGACTCGCCAGCCTGGCTCGGGCTTGGGCCACATGCGCTTTATACGGAAGCTCTCGATGTCCGCCCAGTTCGGGTTGGCGGGGTTTGCCGTTGGCGCAGACGTATAGAGCGCCACATACGCGGGAACATTGGCGAGCCTCGCCAAGTGCTGCATAACGCTTGCGGGCTTTTCCTGTCCTAGATCGCGAGCAACCTCGACAAGAGCGAGAGGCACTTTTCCAACATGGTCGTATTCGGTGAACAATACCGAATCCAGATCGGCCATCGTTAGTGATTCGGCGTGGCTCGCAGGCAAAAAGCGGCCGATCGACGGTGCGCGGTGCCAAGCGCCATAAGCTCGGTCGCGAATTTCATAGCGCTCGGTTCTCATGATGCGCTCCTTAACCGATGCGGCGAACGCCGTACCATTCGCCACCCATTTGGGCTTGCATCCCAGAGGCGGCATCCAATGCTGCGGCGTGACCGGGCAGCGGGTCCCCGGTCACGGACACTTCTGTGCCGTCATCACGGCGAACGCGAACGACCGGAATCCAGCGAACCACTCCGTAGTGCTCATAGTCACGCCAAACAGCAAGGTCGCCGGAGTTCAGATAGCCATGCTCGGCCGCGAATGGCAATGCTGCTTCGATACGCTGGCGCCCATATGCGTCAAGCCTATCTGCTACGGACAGGGCATCCACTAGCCCAATCTCCCACGCGCCGCCCGGCATTGCCGGGTCGCGAAGCTTCACCATTACATCTTCGTCGGGATTCAAGCCGATGTTGTCACCGATCCATTCGAGCTTATCCATGATGAACCTCCGAACGGGCGATTTCCGCCAGGCGGCGCAGCGCGTCGCCGGTTACGTCGAGTGCGTCTTGATAGGTGGGTGCAAGTGCTGCTTCGCGCAGGGCCGCGCGAATGATCTCAAGGGAATGGGCGCTAACACCCGGTAAAATGGCTGCAGCCATGGTACGGACCTCCTTCATAGGCCGTGTTGTGGTCAGGCGGTCTCGGTGCGCCAACACCTTGACTGCCGCTTCGCCTGATTCCCGTCAGGCAACGGTCATGCAATCTATGCGGCCGTGCCACCAAAGCTGCCGATCACGACCCTCCTATCTCCGCCGACCCGGGCCTCGACAAACTCGGCCCACAGCTGGAGAATCTTCCGCCGCTCGTCTGCATACTCGGCCCGGTTGTACACACCCTTGATGCCCTTGATCGAGTGCGCCAGCGCCTTTTCGATCGCGTCCGACGACATGCCCATCTCATGCAGGTGCGTCGACGCAGTGCGGCGGAAGTCGTGCAGGACAAAGTGCTGAACGTCGAGACTGAGCGAGCGCACCGCCTGATTGAGCGTGCTCTTGGCAATCGGTTTGTCACCGCGGCCACGCGTCGACGGAAAGACGTGCTCGTGATTTCCGGTCTGCTCGTACAGTTCGCGGAGCATCGCAACGGCCTGCGAGGACAGGTAGACCCAATGCTCCTTGTCCTTCTTCATCCGGTCGGCAGGAATGCGCCAGATGCCGGCGTCAAAGTCGAACTCCGACCACCGCGCCTCGATCAGCTCGGACTTCCGAACCATCGTCAGGATCAGGAGGTGAATCGCCAGCTTGAGCGCGCGGCGAATGTCTGAGGCGTAGACAGCGCGCAACACCATGCCAATCTCGTCAGGGGAGAGGACTCGCGTGCGGCTGTCCTGGGTGGCGACGAAGCGCGCGACGACGGCATGAGCCGGATTCGTCGGGGCAAGCTGGCGTGCGATCGCGTATTCGAACAGTCGTTTGATGACGTTCCGGGTCGAGAGCGCCATCTTCGGCGCGCCACGGGCCTTGATCCGGTCACAGATCGCCAGCACGTCGCCAGGCGTCACGTCCGGCAGCGGTTTGTTGCCGATCGCCGGATAGATGTCCTTCTCGAGCGCGCGCTTGATCGTCCGAGCGTACTCAGGCGACATTCCCGCGATCTGGGTTGTGTACCAATCGTCGCCAAACTCCCGAACCGTATCGAAGCGCTTCACGGCGCCGCGATCCTTCTTCGCATCAGCGATGGGGGAAACGCCTTTGGCGACGATCTCAGCGTATCGGCGGGCCTTCTCGCGCGCCTCCTGCAACGTGACCGCGGGGTAGTCCCCGATCGTCACCATCGGCTGTCGTTCGCCGTGCAGTGTGTACCGGTAGCGCCAGACCTTCGAACCCGACGTCATGACCTCCAGCACGAGGCCACCACCGTCCGAGATGCGGTAGCGCGCCGCCCTCGGCTTCAGCGCCTTGATGCGGGTGTCATTCAGCGGGACGACGGTTTTCGGCATGGTTGGTACACATCGATTGGGACACAACGTCCATGTGTACCTAAATGTGTACCATCAAAGGCTGGATGTCAATAGACAACCTTGGGCAACGCTAGGCGACAAATCCTAGCATGCACAAGGGTTTCAGAGGGGTGACTAGACGACCCTGGACAACCTTGGGCGACTGGTTATTTTCCGATACAGAACCTGCTGAAAATCACCCCCAGCAGATCATCCGACGTGAACTCCCCGGTAATCGCATTGAGTTGCTCCTGAGCGAGCCGCAGCTCCTCCGCGAACAGATCGAGCGACTGCGCGCGCTGCGCCGCGTGGTCGGCCGCCTGCGCCAGATGTTCCTGCGCGGCGCGCAGCGCAATGAGATGTCGCTCACGCGCCAGATAAACGCCTTCAGCCCCTGCCTGCCACCCCGCGATCCGCAGCAGTTCCGCGCGCAGCATGTCGATCCCGTCGCCGCGCTTCGCCGACAGATGCACTTCCGTCAGGTCGCCTTCCGCCGCCGGATGCTCGACGCAAGCCGGCACCCCGGTGAGATCCGTCTTGTTCAGCACGCGCACCACCGGCACGCCGCCCGGGAACCGCGCGGCGATCGTCTCGTCGTCCGCCGTCATCCCGGTGCGCGAATCCAGCAGATGCAGCACGACATCCGCGCGCTCGATCTCGCTCCACGTGCGCGCGATCCCGATGCGCTCGACCTCGTCCTCCGTCTCGCGCAGCCCGGCCGTATCGATGATGTGCAGCGGAATCCCTTCGACCTGGATCGTCTGCGCGACCTTGTCGCGCGTCGTGCCCGCGATCGGCGTGACGATCGCCAGCTCCGCGCCGGCCAGCGCATTCAGCAACGACGACTTGCCGACGTTCGGCTGCCCCGCGAGCACCACCGACAGCCCTTCGCGCAGCAACGCACCCTGCCGCGCATCGCCGAGCACGTGCGCCAGTTGCTCGCGAATCTTCGCGAGCTTGCCGCGCGCATCGGCCGCCTCCAGGAAGTCGATTTCCTCTTCCGGAAAATCGAGCGTCGCCTCGACCAGCATCCGCAGCGTGATCACGTCCTCGACGAGCGCATGGATCTGCCGCGAGAACGCGCCGTCCAGCGAGCGCCCGGCCGAGCGCGCCGCCGCTTCGGTGCTCGCCTCGATCAGGTCGGCCACCGCCTCGGCCTGCGCAAGATCGAGCTTGTCGTTCAGGAACGCGCGCCGCGTGAACTCGCCCGGCTCCGCGAGCCGCAGCCCGAAGCCGCGCCCCGCATCGAGACAGCGCTGCAGCAGCAGTTGCATCACGATCGGCCCGCCGTGCCCCTGCAGTTCCAGGACATGCTCGCCGGTGTACGAATGCGGCGCGGGAAAATACAGCGCGATCCCGCGGTCGAGCGGCGCGCCGTGTTCATCGAGGAACGGCACGTAGCTCGCATGGCGCGGCGCAAGCGGCTGCCCGCACAGCGCGGCGATCAGCGGCAGCGCGGCCGCCTCGCCGCCGCGCCCGAACGACACGCGGACGACGCCGATGCCACCCCGGCCGGCAGCGGTGGCAATGGCGACGATCGGATCGGAATCGGTAGCGAGCATGGGAATCGGATGAATCGGGTAATCAGAGGATGAATGGTGCGCCCGCGCAACAGTTCGGGCACCGGAACGCCGGCATTGTAGCGTGCCGGCCCGCGCGCCATCGGGCGTCACATCGGTTTCGGACTCGCCCGAATTTATCCCGCCGGAGCTAAGTCGAGTATCACTTTGGCGTAGTCACGCACGGCCTGTTTCGGACGAGTATGCCCGTTGCAGTGGTCCGACGCTGGGGCCCTCAATTGCGCCACCTGCTCCGGACCGATTTGGGATTCGTCTGAACAGGATATGTTTATCCTATATGGTTGTCTGAGACGCGTCGGTGGAATTGCACAATCACCCCCATGCCGACACCCGAAGAAAAAGCGGCGTTCTCGGAACGCCTGAAATTCGCCTTGCGGCGCAGCCCCGACAAGGTCGCCGGTGCGACGGAGCTCGCGAACCGGTTCAATCTGCGCCATCGCGGTGAGCAGCCGGTTTCGCCGCAAACCGCGCACAAATGGCTGACGGGCCGCACGATTCCGACACCCGACAAACTCGAAACGCTCGCCAACTGGTTGCGCGTCGAGCTGCACTGGCTGCATTACGGCCCGTCGCCGAGCGTGAACGAGCACCCGACGCCGCAACCGCTGCCGCGTGACGAGCGCTATCCGCCGACGCCCGAGACGATCGAACTCGCGTCGAAGATCGAGGCGCTACCGCCGCATCAGCGTTATCTCGTTCAGGAGCTGATCGAGCAATTCTACGGCGGCGAACCGAAGCTGGAAGCGAAGAAGGCCTGAACGGGCCCGCTCGACGCACGCGCGCCGCCAGAAACAAAAAAGCCGCATGGATGAAACCATGCGGCTTTTTTACGTGCATCGCGGGCGGCTCGCCGCCCGCGTGTGCCACGAGCGTCAGGCCGGCTTCTTCTTGCCGCCGCCGAGCTTGCGCGTGATGTAGTACTGCTGTGCGATCGACAGCACGTTGTTCACGACGTAGTACAGCACCAGACCAGCCGGGAAGAAGAAGAACATCGCCGAGAATGCGATCGGCATGAACTTCATCATCTTGGCCTGGACCGGGTCCGGCGGCGTCGGGTTCAGGCTCGTCTGCACGAACATCGAGACGGCCATCAGCACCGGCAGGATGAAGAACGGATCGCGCTGCGACAGGTCGTGAATCCACAGAATCCACGGCGCGCCGCGCATTTCGACCGATGCGAGCAGCACCCAGTACAGCGAGATGAACACCGGGATCTGGATCACGACCGGCAGGCAGCCGCCGAACGGATTGACCTTCTCGGTCTTGTACAGCTCCATCAGCGCCGAGTTCATCTTCTGCGGATCGCCCTTGAAGCGTTCGCGCAGCGCCTGCATCCGCGGCGTGATTTCCTTCATGCGCGCCATCGACTTGTAGCTCGCAGCCGACAGCGGGAAGAACACGGCCTTGATCAGCAGCGTGAGCAGCACGATCGCCCAGCCCCAGTTGCCGACATAGCTATGGATCTTCTCGAGCAGCCAGAACAGCGGCTTCGCGATGATCGTCACCCAGCCGTAGTCCTTCACGAGTTCCAGACCCGGCGCGATGCCTTCGAGCATGCGCTCTTCTTCCGGACCGGCGAACAGGCGCGCCTGCACGTCGGCCGACTGGCCCGGAGCGATCGTCGCGACCGGCTCCTTCACGCCGACGCGGTACAGCGCCGGATCGATCTTCTCGGCGTAGATGTCGCGCTTCACGCCCTGCTGCGGAATCCAGGCCGACGCGAAGTAGTGCTGCACCATCGCGACCCAGCCGTTGTCGGCGGAAGTCTCGTAGTCAGCCTTGTTCTTGTCGAGGTCGCTGAAGTTGATCTTCTGGAAGTGCTTCTGGTTCGTGTAGACCGCCGGCCCGAGGAACGTGTGCGAGAACATCGGCGTTTCGACCGCCGTGTTGTCGCGCACCAGTTCCATGTAGACCGTCGGCGTGACAGGCGCCGTGCCGACGTTGTCGATCTTGGTGTCGACGCCGATCACGTAGCTGCCGCGCGTGAACGTGTAGGTCTTCACGACCTTCACGCCGCCCTTCACCGGCGATTCGAACGACAGCTTCAGCGTGTTCTGGTCGCCCGTCAGCGACGTCGGGCCCGCATTGACCTGCGAGTAGACGTCGTTGTGGTTCGGGAAGTCGCCGCCGAGCAGGCCCGTGCGCGCGAGATACGTGTGGCCCGCCGTGTGGTCGAACAGCGTGATGTACAGGTCGGGCTGCTTGCCGTCGCCCTGCTTCTTCAGCGTCAGCTTCGCCAGCGTGCCGCCGCGCGTGTCGATTTCGCCGTCGTACACGTCGGTCGAGAACTTCACGAGCTGCGCCTGCGCGGCCGGTGCCGTCGTCGACGGTGCGGCGCCGGTTGCAGCGGCAGGCACTTCACCTGCGGTCGTCGTCGTCGCGCCCGTGCCCGATGCACCGCCTGCCGCGGCCGCGGGGGCCGTCTGCGTAGCGCTCGGGAAGAACATCGACGGGCGTCCATGGGACCGCTGCCAGTTGTCGTACAGCATGACAGCTGACATGAAGAAGATCACCCATAGGACGGTGCGTTTGATATCCATGCGTTGTCTCAGAGTCGATGGGACCGCGCGTCGGCTTCGCCGCGAGCGCGAGTGTCGGAGTTGGGCGGCGGGACGAGGTCGATGCCGCCCGCGGAAAACGGATGGCATCGGCACACGCGCCTGACGGCGAGATACGTGCCGCGCGCGGCGCCATGATACTGGATTGCCTCGCGCGCGTAATCCGAACAGGAAGGATAAAAACGGCAACGGTTGCCGAGCATAGGGCTCACGGCAACCTTGTAGAAGCGCAGCAAGGCGATCAATACCGTTTCCATACCTTGGGCGGCGCCGTACGACGCCGCGTCAAAACCGGCCGGGCGGGCGCGAACGCCGCACCGCGGACGGATGCGTCACTCGGACGCGGGCTTCGACGCCCGGCGCGTGATTTCCCGGGCTGCCCTGTCGAGCAGCTCGCGGATTTCGGCCGCGCACATCGCCGCGAGCGGGGCGGAAGCCGCGCTCGGCAGCGCTTTCTTGTCGAAGCGCGTGTGCTGCCGCAGCAGCAGGTCGTAACCGGCGAATTCGGCCCGGCGCAAGCGAAACGCATCGCGCGCAAGCCGCTTCACGAGGTTACGTGTGACTGCACGCGGCGCATACTTCTTGCCGACGACGAGCCCCAGACGGGCAGGCTGGCCGGTCGGCTTGCCGTAGATCACGAAGTGCGCGGAACGCCGCCAGGGGCGCAAACGAAAAACGGATGAAAATTCATCCGTTTTCAGAAGCCGCGCAGCTTTCGGGAAGGCGGCTTTCGTCTGCGACGGATTCGCACCCGGCTCGACGGCACCTTCCGCAGAACTGCGGACGGCGGACACAGCGCGCAACCTGCCTTAGATGGCCAGGCGCTTGCGGCCCTTCGCGCGGCGAGCGTTGATGACCTTGCGGCCACCTGCCGTCTTCATACGGACACGGAAGCCATGGGTGCGCTTGCGGCGCGTCACGGACGGTTGGTAAGTACGTTTCATGATGTTCTCACTTGTTCGAGAATGTCGAAATTCAGGGGACCGCGTGCCCTTAACCGGAGGCATTCGGGCGAACGCAATCGCCGGGAATACAGGATTGGTTTTCGCGGAACCCGCTATTTAAACCGTTTTTCTCTTGGCGGTCAATACTTTAGGAGTCGTCCGCCTGTGCCGGCCTCTGCCGATCCGGCCCCGCGCCCCACAACCGCAGCCTGTGGATAAGTCCCGCTGTGGCTGCGTTTGGCGTTAGAATCTCGCCTTATCTCCAAGAATCCCGCACGCCGCCCCGGCGCCCGCCTGCCTCTCCACGACTGTGACGCAGGCGTCCGTGGCACGCTCGCACGACCGCTTCGGGCCTTGTTGCGCAACCGCCACAAGGGCGCCGGCGAGCCGCGCTGTGCACGCAAAAAACGACAGTTACTTGATGAACGATTTCTGGCAACACTGTTCCGCACTGCTGGAGCGCGAGCTAACGCCCCAGCAGTACGTGACGTGGATCAAACCCTTGGCCCCGGTGGCCTTCGATGCGTCGGCGAACACGCTGTCCATCGCCGCGCCGAACCGCTTCAAGCTGGACTGGGTCAAGAGCCAGTTTTCGGGCCGCATCTCCGATCTGGCCCGGGATTTCTGGAATGCCCCGATCGACGTCCAGTTCGTCCTCGATCCGAAGGCCGGCATGCGCAGCGCCGCTGCAGCCGCGCCGGCCGCCCCGCGCGCGCCGCTGGCACCGACCGGCCCCGCCGCGACGGTCGCCGCGATCGCCGCCAACCTGGCCGCGAATGCCGGCGCTGCGCCCAGCGCGCCGGCCGACGTGCCGATGACGCCGTCGGCGGCCGCCGCGCACCACCTGAACGCCGACGACGCCGACATCGACCTGCCGAGCCTGCCCGCGCACGAAGCGGCGGCCGGCCGTCGCACGTGGCGTCCGGGCCCCGGTGCGGCACCCGCCAATGGCGGCGAAGCCGATTCGATGTACGAACGTTCGAAGCTGAACCCCGTGCTCACGTTCGACAACTTCGTGACCGGCAAGGCGAACCAGCTCGCGCGCGCCGCCGCGATCCAGGTCGCGGACAACCCCGGCATTTCGTACAACCCGCTGTTCCTGTACGGCGGCGTCGGCCTCGGCAAGACCCACCTGATCCACGCGATCGGCAACCAGTTGCTGCTCGACAAGGCCGGCGCGCGAATCCGCTACATCCACGCCGAGCAATACGTGTCCGACGTGGTGAAGGCATACCAGCGCAAGGCGTTCGACGACTTCAAGCGCTACTACCACTCGCTCGACCTGCTGCTGATCGACGATATTCAGTTCTTCTCCGGCAAGTCGCGCACGCAAGAGGAATTCTTCTACGCGTTCGAGGCGCTGGTTGCGAACAAGGCGCAGGTGATCATCACCAGCGATACCTATCCGAAGGAAATCTCGGGCATCGACGATCGCCTGATCTCGCGCTTCGACTCGGGCCTCACTGTCGCGATCGAGCCGCCCGAGCTCGAGATGCGCGTCGCGATCCTGATGCGCAAGGCGCAGTCGGAATACGTGAACCTGTCGGAAGACGTCGCGTTCTTCGTCGCGAAGCACCTGCGCTCGAACGTGCGCGAGCTCGAAGGCGCGCTGCGCAAGATCCTCGCGTATTCGAAGTTCCACGGCCGCGAGATCTCGATCGAGCTGACCAAGGAAGCGCTGAAGGATCTGCTGACCGTGCAGAACCGGCAGATTTCGGTCGAGAACATCCAGAAGACCGTCGCCGACTTCTACAACATCAAGGTCGCCGACATGTATTCGAAGAAGCGTCCCGCGAACATCGCGCGGCCGCGGCAGATCGCGATGTACCTGGCGAAGGAACTCACGCAGAAGAGCCTGCCGGAAATCGGCGAGCTGTTCGGCGGGCGCGATCACACCACCGTGCTGCACGCCGTGCGCAAGATCGCCGACGAGCGCAGCAAGGATGCGCAGCTCAACCACGAGCTGCACGTGCTGGAACAGACGCTGAAGGGCTGAGCGCGCGGGCGCGCTTGATAATTCGGCCTCCGCCCCAATTTAAGGGGGGTGGTTCGGTTTTGAGGCACAATACTGGTTTGACCGCCCCGGTGGTGGCGGGCCAAGAGCCCGGCCAGCGGGGCGCTGCGAGGCTGCTGCGCTGCAGGCCGTTACTCAACGAAGGAACTCTATGCAACTGGTCAAGACCGAACGAGACACACTCCTCAGGCCGCTGCAAACGGTCAGCGGCATCGTCGAACGCCGCCATACGTTGCCGATCCTTGCCAACCTGCTGATCACCAAGAACGGCCCGGACGTTTCGTTCCTGTCGACCGACCTGGAGCTGCAGATCACCACGCGCGCCGATTTCGGCGTGGGCGGCGACCAGGTGGCCACCACCGTCGCGGCCCGCAAGCTGCTCGACATCCTGCGCGCGATGCCTGATGGCCAGGTCACGCTGTCGCTCGCCGACAAGCGCCTCACCGTTCAGTCCGGCAAGAGCCGCTTCGCACTGCAAACCCTGGCGGCCGACGAGTTCCCGACCGTCGCGCAGGCGAAGGATTTCGGTGCAACCCTGACCGTCCCGCAGAAGTCGTTCCGCCAGCTGCTCGGCATGGTGCACTTCGCGATGGCGCAGCAGGACATCCGCTACTACCTGAACGGCATGCTGCTCGTCGTCGACGGCGACCAGCTGATGGCCGTGGCCACCGACGGCCACCGCCTCGCGTTCTCGTCGATGAAGCTCGAAGGCGGCACGTTCGGCCGCCAGGAAGTGATCGTGCCGCGCAAGACGATTCTCGAGCTGCAGCGCCTGCTCGAAGATATCGACGACACCGTCACCATCGACATCGCGCAGACCCAGGCCAAGTTCACGTTCGGCCAGGTCGAGCTCGTGTCGAAGCTGGTCGAGGGCAAGTTCCCCGACTTCCAGCGCGTGATCCCGAAGGCGCACAAGAACACGTTCGAGATCGGCCGTGAAGAGCTGCAGCGTTCGCTGCAACGTGCGGCGATTTTGACGTCGGACAAGTTCAAGGGCGTGCGCTGCATCATCGCGCCGGGCCAGCTGAAGATCATGTCGACCAACGCCGATCAGGAAGAGGCGCAGGAAGAACTCGAAATCGCTTATCAGGGCGATACCGTCGACATCGGCTTCAACGTCACGTATCTGCTCGACGTGCTCGCGAACCTGAAGGTCGACACTGTGCAGGTGAGCCTCGGCGACGCCAGCTCGAGCGCGCTGATCACGGTGCCCGAGAACGAAGAGTTCAAGTATGTCGTGATGCCGATGCGCATCTGACGCGTTCGACATCGCGACACACACCAGGGGGCGGCAAGCCCCTTTGGCGTTTTTATGGCGAACCGACAACCCGTCCCTTTGGTGCCTTTCGGCGCCTCGGACGGGCCA
The DNA here is from genome assembly GCF_002563755.1 of Burkholderia sp. JKS000303. Taxonomy (NCBI): domain Bacteria; kingdom Pseudomonadati; phylum Pseudomonadota; class Betaproteobacteria; order Burkholderiales; family Burkholderiaceae; genus Burkholderia; species Burkholderia sp. JKS000303. The sequence continues at coordinate 1,590,326 of NZ_PDBZ01000001.1, read as the reverse complement.
GGAAACTGGAGCGGCCCGGCGATTTCTCTCGCTGAAACGCACCGCGCCGCCACTTGAGTGGCCTCGCAGAACCGGAAGATATCCATGAGTGAACAGCACAATTCGCAACCCGATAACAGCAGCTATGGCGCTTCGTCGATCCAGATCCTCGAAGGTCTGGAAGCGGTGCGCAAGCGCCCCGGGATGTACATCGGCGACACGTCGGACGGCACCGGTCTGCACCACCTCGTGTTCGAGGTGCTCGACAACTCGATCGACGAAGCGCTGGCCGGGTACTGCAACGACATCCACGTAACGATTCACGCCGACAACTCGATTTCCGTGACCGACAACGGCCGCGGGATCCCGACCGACGTGAAGATGAACGACAAGCACGAGCCGAAGCGTAGTGCTGCTGAAATCGTGATGACCGAGCTGCATGCCGGCGGGAAGTTCGACCAGAACAGCTACAAGGTTTCCGGTGGTCTGCACGGCGTGGGCGTGTCGTGCGTCAATGCACTGTCGAGCTGGCTGCGCCTCACCGTGCGCCGTGATGGCAAGAAGCGGTTCATGGAGTTCCATCGTGGCGTCGCGCAGGATCGCGTGCTCGAGCAGGTGGACGGCGTGGAAGTGTCGCCGATGCTGGTGACCGGCGACACCGAGAACCGCGGCACCGAAGTGCACTTCATGGCTGATCCGACCATTTTCGGTACGGTCGAGTATCACTACGACATCCTCGCGAAGCGGATGCGCGAGCTCTCGTTCCTGAACAACGGCGTGCGGATTCGTCTCACGGACCTGCGCTCGGGCAAGGAAGACGATTTCGCGTTCGCCGGCGGTGTGAAGGGCTTCGTCGAGTTCATCAACAAGACGAAGACCAACCTGCACCCGACGATTTTCTACGCCACCGGCGAGAAGGACGGCGTGGGCGTCGAAGTCGCGATGCAGTGGAACGACAGCTACAACGAGAACGTGCTGTGCTTCACGAACAACATTCCACAGCGCGACGGTGGCACGCACTTGACCGGCCTGCGCGCCGCGATGACGCGCGTCATCAACAAGTACATCACCGACAACGAAATCGCGAAGAAGGCGAAGGTCGAGACGACCGGCGACGACATGCGCGAAGGGCTGTCGTGCGTGCTTTCCGTGAAGGTGCCGGAGCCGAAGTTCAGCTCGCAGACGAAGGACAAGCTGGTTTCTTCCGAGGTTCGTGCACCGGTTGAAGAAGTTGTGGCGAAGGCGCTGGAAGAATTCCTGCTCGAAACGCCGATCGACGCGAAGATCATCTGCGGGAAGATCGTTGAAGCTGCTCGGGCGCGTGATGCTGCGCGGAAGGCTCGCGAGATGACGCGTCGGAAGGGCGTGCTCGATGGCGTTGGTCTGCCTGGCAAGCTCGCGGACTGTCAGGAGAAGGATCCGGCGAAGTGCGAAATCTACATCGTCGAGGGTGACTCGGCAGGTGGGTCGGCGAAGCAAGGGCGTGATCGCAAGTTCCAGGCGATCCTGCCGCTGCGCGGCAAGGTGCTGAACGTCGAGAAGGCACGCTACGACAAGCTGCTGTCGTCGGAACAGATCGTCACGCTCGTGACCGCGCTTGGGTGTGGGATCGGCAAAGAGGATTACAACCTCGAGAAGCTCCGCTATCACCGCATCATCATCATGACCGACGCGGACGTGGACGGTGCGCACATCCGGACGCTGCTGCTCACGTTCCTCTATCGCCAGATGCCGGACATGATCGAGCGCGGGTATGTGTATATCGCGCAGCCGCCGCTTTACAAGATCAAGGCGGGCAAGGACGAACGGTATTTGAAGGATGACGTGGAGCTCAACGCGCACATGCTGCGGTTGGCGCTGCAAGGGTCGGAGCTGGTGCCGGGTGAGAATGCGGCGGCGATTTCCGGCGATGCGCTTGGGGAGCTGGCGCGGTCGTACCTGCTGTCGCAGAGCGTGATCGAGCGGCTGAGCCGGTTGTATGACCCGGCCGCGCTGGAAGCGGTCATGGACGGCGTGGTGATCGATCTTTCCAATGAGGCTTCGACGGAGGCTTCGGCTAAGGCGCTGCACGCTGCGTTGCACGACGAGGCTTTGAAGAACGAAGTGCGTGTCGTGCCTTCGTATGACCCGGTTCGCGAACAGCGCGCGCTGCATGTCGAGCGTACGCATCACGGCAACGTGCGGGTTTCGGTCATCGACCAGGAATTCCAGCACACGGCGGATTATCAGCAGCTCGTGACCACCGCGAATACTTTCAAGGGGCTCATCGGCGAAGGTGCGGTCATCAAGCGCGGTGAGCGCAGCATGGCTGTGGCGGACTTCAAGAGCGCGATGAAGTGGTTGCTGGCGGATGCGGAGCGGAACGTTTCGAAGCAGCGGTATAAGGGGCTCGGTGAGATGAACCCCGGGCAGCTGTGGGAAACGACAATGGATCCGACCGTGCGGCGACTGCTGCGCGTGCAGATCGAAGACGCGATTGCGGCGGATGGGATCTTTACTACCCTCATGGGGGATGATGTCGAGCCGCGGCGGGCGTTTATCGAGTCGAATGCGTTGAGGGCGGGGAATATTGATGTTTAACACCGCCTGACGTGCCGGGACACGGAATTCGTGAGACTGGAGCCAAGTTCGTGAGACTGAAACGGCAGAATTGATGATCCTGCCGGGATTGACGCCCCGGCAGGATCAGCGATAGGGCCGCAAGTATGGCTTCGAGGCACCAAGTAGATATTGACTATCAGTTTGGTGGGACATTGGCCGAGAGCACGTCACAGATGAGGGACCGCCTCCCACCCAGCTCGGAGGCTTGGACCAACAATCTCGTGACGTCCTGTTGATTTCCACCGAGTCTTAACCCACCGATTTCATCTAAATCTGACCCACCCTGAGACAGCGTAGTACATCTATTCCGGTGTGGATAACTCTTCGTTACCCGCTGGTTTTGCTGCTCTTTTTCTTGTTGTCTTTGCCTTGGCAGAACTGGTCCTGAAGCGCCACGATTCATTGCCCGTTTCGACGATGTGGCAGTGATGGGTGACGCGGTCCAGCAGCGCTGTCGTCATCTTTGCATCCCCGAACACGCTCGCCCACTCGCCGAAGCTGAGATTGGTCGTGATCGCGACGCTCGTGTGCTCGTAAAGCTTTGAGAGCAGATGGAACAGCAATGCACCGCCGGTCTGGCTGAACGGCAGATAGCCCAGCTCATCGAGAATCACCAGATCGACGTACATCAGCTTGTGGGCGATCTGGCCTTGTTTGCCGATGGACTTCTCCTGCTCCAGGGCGTTGGTCAGCTCGACGGTCGAGAAGTAGCGCACACGCTTGCCGTGGCGCTGTACGGCTTCGATTCCGATCGCTGAGGCGAGGTGCGTCTTGCCAGTGCCCGGACCACCGATGAACACGACGTTGTGCGCGCTTTCGAGGAACGACAGCTCGCTCAGTTCGCGCACCAGCGCTTCGTCGACGTGTGCCTGCGCGAAGTCGAAGCCCTTCAGGTCGCGGTGGGCCGGGAAGCGCGCAGCGGTCATTTGATAGGCGATCGAGCGCACCTGCCGTTCGGCGGTTTCAGCCATCAACAGCTGCTTCATGAAGCGCTCCGGCTCGAAGTCAGTGTGGCGCGACTGCGCGAGCAGCTCCGGCCACGTGCTCGCCATGCCGTGCAGTTTAAGACCCTTGAGCTGGGCCGCGATATCGTTAGACATGACGATCCTCCGGTGGGTTGGCGCGCAGCGTCTCGTAACGGCTCACGTCGGCCGCGGGCTCTTCCTTGAGCTGGAGTTTCGTCGTGGCGAGGCTGCCATTCGTGACGGGCGCCTTCAGCCGGCTCAGCACGTTCAGGACGTGCTCTGCGCTGGGGCGTCCTGAATCCAGCGCAGCCTGTACGGCGAGCAGCACCGCATCGAGCCCGTGTTCGCGCACCGCAGCGAGCACCTGCGTCATGACGCGATCGCCGCCCGGGTGTTTCAGCAGATGCCGCTGCAGCAGTTGCAGCGGCTGCGGCATCGTGATGAACGGTGCGCCGTTGCGCAGTGCGCCGGGTTTGCGCTCGACCAGCGTGACGTAGTGGCGCCAATCGTAGAAGGTCATGTGCCGCTCGAAGCTGCGTTCGTGGCGTGCGATCTCCTGGGCGTTGGCGACGACGCTGAGATATGCCGGATAGCAGCGCACGCTCACCAACTGGTTCGTGTACTCGGTGGGCACGCTGTAGCGGTTGCGTTGGAAGTGAATCAGGCTGGTCGACGAGACTCGCAGGGTCTGCTCGATGTAGCCGTCGAACGGCCGTGGATTGGGCATCAGCCGGGTACGCTCGTCCTGCAGCACATCCTCGACTGTCAGCTCAGGCCACTGCGGGTGCCGCATGTGCCACGCCTCACGACACTGACCAGCGACCCATTCGTTCAGGATCTCCAGCGTTTCCCAGCGCCGTAGCGCTGCTTCGTGCCAGATCTGACGTCGCCGGTCCTGAACGTTCTTCTCGACGATGCCTTTCTCCCAGCCTGCAGCCCGGTTGCAGAACTCCGGCTCGAACAGGTAGTGACTGCACATCGCTTCGAAGCGCGCGTTGACCGCACGCTCCTTGCCGCGGCCAACCTTGTCCACGGCGGTCTTCATGTTGTCGTAGATGCCGCGCCGCGGCACGCCGCCGAACGCGGCGAATGCGCGGGCGTGCGCATCGAACAGCATCTCGTGACTCTGTGTGGGATAGGCGACGAGCCAGAACGCGCGGCTGGAGTTAAGTTTGACGTGGGCGACCTCCAGGCGTCGCCGTAGCCCGCCAACAAACGCGTATTCGCAGCTCCAGTCAAACTGGAAGGCTTCGCCGGGTTCGAAGGCGAGCGGCACGAAGGCCTTCCTGCGAGGCGCCTCAGCCTGCTCCTCGTGCCAACGCCTCACGAACGCGCTTACGCGGCCGTAGCTGCCGGCGTAACCCTCGGCGCGGATCGCCTCGAACATGAACCGGGCGGTGCGCCGGTCACGCTTCGGGCGATGACTGTCGGCACGCAGCCAACCTGTCAGCTGTGCGGCCCAGTCGTCGATGACGCTCGGGCTGACGCGCTTCGGATACTTCGGCTCGACAGCATCAGTCTGCCGCAGCCAGCGGCGCACCGTGTTTCGGGACAGGCCCGTACGCCGCGCAATCTCGCGCAGTGGGACCTTCTCGCGGAAATACATCCGCCTGATCTTGGCCAATATGCCCACCGTGATCACCTTTGTATCCCCTGCTCAAAGATTGAGCAGGGCATTCAATCACGTGGGTCAAAATTCGATGAAAATTTTCAGCTCTAGTGGGTCAGTTCTGTGCGGACATCAACAACTTCACCATCGCCAGAGGCAAGCGTCCTTCTAGGTTTTGTGAAGAGCCACGAACACTGGAGTTGGATTCAAGAACGAAGGTCGTACAACGTACGAGCTGGAGGCCGTCGCGGCGGTGTCCACGCCGGCGCAGCCTTACTAAGTAGCCAGCTTCTACTTCTTTACTGTCCGTCGACACAAGGAGTTGCGTTGACTCGCATCGTTTCTGGTGCAGAGGAGGTCTCAGAAACTGGGATGAGCGAATCTGGTTATCCAGCGCCTCGAGGAAACTACTGGTGTGTGCAGATCCAGTGGCTCGCACATGATCAGTGGCTTCAAGGTCTTTCGCCACACTCGATCGATACCTATGTCAAGAATCTAGGGAGAGAGTATGGCGAACCCATCAGCGTTCGGTGGGAGGAAATTCTGTCGCTTGCTGACGGGACTTAGTCGTTCACGTCAGCCGCCTGGTGATGGCTCGGCGTGAAGAACCTTCGGCACGCGCCTTGATGCAAATGGTCCGCAGCGGCGCTGCAAATAACTTCAACAATCGTCACAACAGACGAAAAGTTGCGCTCCGCTCTCTCGGCATTCGACGGCATCGCAAGCATCAGCGCATGCAGCACGACAAGCATCCATGCCGAGTACTCTACGCACATTTCCGCCGCTCAAATGCAAAAACCCCCGCCTTTCGGGCGGGGGTTCTCGGCTTAGGGAGCCTGACGATTACCTACTTTCACACGGGAATCCGCACTATCATCGGCGTAGAGTCGTTTCACGGTCCTGTTCGGGATGGGAAGGGGTGGGACCGACTCGCTATGGTCATCAGGCAAAGAGGGTTGTTGTGCTGCTTCGCAGCACAACCAATCTTGGAAGAAGCAGTAATTTTTTGAGTTGTGTGTATCGCACACACGAGAATCCAACCCGTCCGACGCGCTATCCAGCGCGAAACAGACTTGTTATAGGATCAAGCCTTACGGGCAATTAGTATCAGTTAGCTGAACGCATTACTGCGCTTACACACCTGACCTATCAACGTCCTGGTCTCGAACGACCCTTCAAGGGGATCTAGTCCCCAGGGATATCTCATCTTAAGGCGAGTTTCCCGCTTAGATGCTTTCAGCGGTTATCTCTTCCGAACATAGCTACCCGGCGATGCCACTGGCGTGACAACCGGTACACCAGAGGTTCGTCCACTCCGGTCCTCTCGTACTAGGAGCAGCCCCCTTCAAATATCCAACGCCCACGGCAGATAGGGACCAAACTGTCTCACGACGTTTTAAACCCAGCTCACGTACCTCTTTAAATGGCGAACAGCCATACCCTTGGGACCGGCTACAGCCCCAGGATGAGATGAGCCGACATCGAGGTGCCAAACACCGCCGTCGATATGAACTCTTGGGCGGTATCAGCCTGTTATCCCCAGAGTACCTTTTATCCGTTGAGCGATGGCCCTTCCATACAGAACCACCGGATCACTATGACCTGCTTTCGCACCTGCTCGACTTGTCGGTCTCGCAGTTAAGCACGCTTATGCCATTGCACTATCAGCACGATTTCCGACCGTACCTAGCGTACCTTCGTACTCCTCCGTTACGCTTTGGGAGGAGACCGCCCCAGTCAAACTGCCTACCATGCACTGTCCCCGACCCGGATCACGGGCCAAGGTTAGAACCTCAAACAAACCAGGGTGGTATTTCAAGGACGGCTCCACCGAAACTAGCGTTCCGGTTTCATAGCCTCCCACCTATCCTACACAGATCGGTTCAAAGTCCAATGCAAAGCTACAGTAAAGGTTCATGGGGTCTTTCCGTCTAGCCGCGGGTAGATTGCATCATCACAAACACTTCAACTTCGCTGAGTCTCGGGAGGAGACAGTGTGGCCATCGTTACGCCATTCGTGCAGGTCGGAACTTACCCGACAAGGAATTTCGCTACCTTAGGACCGTTATAGTTACGGCCGCCGTTTACCGGGACTTCAATCAAGAGCTTGCACCCCATCATTTAATCTTCCGGCACCGGGCAGGCGTCACACCCTATACGTCCACTTTCGTGTTTGCAGAGTGCTGTGTTTTTATTAAACAGTCGCAGCCACCAGTTTATTGCAACCCCTTCACCCTTTGCCCGCAGGGGCATCAAGCTACAAGGGCGTACCTTATCCCGAAGTTACGGTACCAATTTGCCGAGTTCCTTCTCCCGAGTTCTCTCAAGCGCCTTAGAATACTCATCTCGCCCACCTGTGTCGGTTTGCGGTACGGTCATCGTTAGACTGAAGCTTAGAGGCTTTTCTTGGAACCACTTCCAATTGCTTCGCTCCCTAAGGAGCTCGCGCCACACCCTTGAATCCTGCGCCCGGATTTGCCTAAGCGCCTTCTCCAATGCAGCGACCGGGACTTCCAACACCCGGACAACCTTCCGCGATCCGTCCCCCCATCGCATCTAACAATGGTGCAGGAATATTGACCTGCTTCCCATCAGCTACGCATTTCTGCCTCGCCTTAGGGGCCGACTCACCCTACGCCGATGAACGTTGCGTAGGAAACCTTGGGCTTACGGCGAGGGGGCCTTTCACCCCCTTTATCGCTACTCATGTCAGCATTCGCACTTCTGATACCTCCAGCATCCCTTCCGAGACACCTTCGCAGGCTTACAGAACGCTCTCCTACCATGCGTGCAAAGCACGCATCCGCAGCTTCGGTATATAGCTTAGCCCCGTTACATCTTCCGCGCAGGACGACTCGATCAGTGAGCTATTACGCTTTCTTTAAAGGGTGGCTGCTTCTAAGCCAACCTCCTGACTGTTTTAGCCTTCCCACTTCGTTTCCCACTTAGCTATATTTGGGGACCTTAGCTGGCGGTCTGGGTTGTTTCCCTCTTGACACCGGACGTTAGCACCCGATGTCTGTCTCCCGTGATTGCACTCTTCGGTATTCGGAGTTTGCTATGGCGGGGTAATCTGCAATAGACCCCCCAACCATGACAGTGCTCTACCCCCGAAGGTGAGACACGAGGCACTACCTAAATAGTTTTCGGAGAGAACCAGCTATTTCCAAGTTTGTTTAGCCTTTCACCCCTATCCACAGCTCATCCCCTAACTTTTCAACGTTAGTGGGTTCGGACCTCCAGTACGTGTTACCGCACCTTCATCCTGGCCATGGATAGATCACTTGGTTTCGGGTCTACGCCCAGCAACTGAACGCCCTATTCGGACTCGCTTTCGCTACGCCTGCCCTATACGGTTAAGCTTGCTACTGAACGTAAGTCGCTGACCCATTATACAAAAGGTACGCCGTCACCCCTTTCGAGGCTCCGACTGTTTGTATGCATGCGGTTTCAGGATCTATTTCACTCCCCTCCCGGGGTTCTTTTCACCTTTCCCTCACGGTACTGGTTCACTATCGGTCGATCACGAGTATTTAGCCTTGGAGGATGGTCCCCCCATCTTCAGACAGGATTTCACGTGTCCCGCCCTACTTGTCGCACACCTAGTTCTTTCGTACTGTTTTCGCCTACGGGGCTATCACCCGCTATGGCCACACTTTCCAGAGTGTTCGGCTAACAATACAAATAAAGAGTGCAAGGCTCATCCCATTTCGCTCGCCACTACTTTGGGAATCTCGGTTGATTTCTTTTCCTGCGGTTACTTAGATGTTTCAGTTCACCGCGTTCGCTTCGCATAGCCTATGTATTCAGCTATGGATACTCCAAAAGGAGTGGGTTTCCCCATTCGGACATCTACGGATCAAAGCTTGTTTGCCAGCTCCCCGTAGCTTTTCGCAGGCTACCGCGTCCTTCATCGCCTGTGATCGCCAAGGCATCCACCACATGCACTTGTTCGCTTGACCCTATAACGAGTCTGTCTCATCGACAGTTCGTTACAGGTTGAGTTCTCGCATTTGTGCCGTATTCCAATTGAGTCAAACATAGAGTTCGAATCATCTTGAGATACATCGATACAATCACAACCCGGATAGTTTTCACGTCCATCTCATAGACGCTTCCGCTATCCAAATTACTTACTTCTTCCAGATTGTTAAAGAACGACAGCCGATATGGTGTTACTCATATCACTCTGACTGGCTCAATCGCCAATGACAAACGTTCGACGAAGTCGAACGCTTGTCATTGAAGATTGGTGGAGGCAGACGGGATCGAACCGACGACCCCCTGCTTGCAAAGCAGGTGCTCTCCCAGCTGAGCTATGCCCCCATGTACAGGTATGCCTCAGGGTGTACCGTCCGCCAAGACGGTGGTGGGTCTGGTTGGATTCGAACCAACGACCCCCGCCTTATCAAGACGGTGCTCTAACCGACTGAGCTACAGACCCCTGAGTCTGTCTTTAATTTACAGCCGATAAGCGTGAGCGCTCAACTTTGCGAGAAGCTCTAGAAAGGAGGTGATCCAGCCGCACCTTCCGATACGGCTACCTTGTTACGACTTCACCCCAGTCATGAATCCTACCGTGGTGACCGTCCTCCTTGCGGTTAGACTAGCCACTTCTGGTAAAACCCACTCCCATGGTGTGACGGGCGGTGTGTACAAGACCCGGGAACGTATTCACCGCGGCATGCTGATCCGCGATTACTAGCGATTCCAGCTTCATGCACTCGAGTTGCAGAGTGCAATCCGGACTACGATCGGTTTTCTGGGATTAGCTCCCCCTCGCGGGTTGGCAACCCTCTGTTCCGACCATTGTATGACGTGTGAAGCCCTACCCATAAGGGCCATGAGGACTTGACGTCATCCCCACCTTCCTCCGGTTTGTCACCGGCAGTCTCCTTAGAGTGCTCTTGCGTAGCAACTAAGGACAAGGGTTGCGCTCGTTGCGGGACTTAACCCAACATCTCACGACACGAGCTGACGACAGCCATGCAGCACCTGTGCGCCGGTTCTCTTTCGAGCACTCCCACCTCTCAGCAGGATTCCGACCATGTCAAGGGTAGGTAAGGTTTTTCGCGTTGCATCGAATTAATCCACATCATCCACCGCTTGTGCGGGTCCCCGTCAATTCCTTTGAGTTTTAATCTTGCGACCGTACTCCCCAGGCGGTCAACTTCACGCGTTAGCTACGTTACTAAGGAAATGAATCCCCAACAACTAGTTGACATCGTTTAGGGCGTGGACTACCAGGGTATCTAATCCTGTTTGCTCCCCACGCTTTCGTGCATGAGCGTCAGTATTGGCCCAGGGGGCTGCCTTCGCCATCGGTATTCCTCCACATCTCTACGCATTTCACTGCTACACGTGGAATTCTACCCCCCTCTGCCATACTCTAGCTTGCCAGTCACCAATGCAGTTCCCAGGTTGAGCCCGGGGATTTCACATCGGTCTTAACAAACCGCCTGCGCACGCTTTACGCCCAGTAATTCCGATTAACGCTTGCACCCTACGTATTACCGCGGCTGCTGGCACGTAGTTAGCCGGTGCTTATTCTTCCGGTACCGTCATCCCCCGACTGTATTAGAGCCAAGGATTTCTTTCCGGACAAAAGTGCTTTACAACCCGAAGGCCTTCTTCACACACGCGGCATTGCTGGATCAGGCTTTCGCCCATTGTCCAAAATTCCCCACTGCTGCCTCCCGTAGGAGTCTGGGCCGTGTCTCAGTCCCAGTGTGGCTGGTCGTCCTCTCAGACCAGCTACTGATCGTCGCCTTGGTAGGCCTTTACCCCACCAACTAGCTAATCAGCCATCGGCCAACCCTATAGCGCGAGGCCCGAAGGTCCCCCGCTTTCATCCGTAGATCGTATGCGGTATTAATCCGGCTTTCGCCGGGCTATCCCCCACTACAGGACATGTTCCGATGTATTACTCACCCGTTCGCCACTCGCCACCAGGTGCAAGCACCCGTGCTGCCGTTCGACTTGCATGTGTAAGGCATGCCGCCAGCGTTCAATCTGAGCCAGGATCAAACTCTTCAGTTTAAACCTGTTACTGTTTTCGGTTCAGTTAAGAACCGGTCGCTCACTCAAAGCTGACAGGAATATGAATTGCTTCATAAACCTGACTTACTTTAGTGTGAGACTCTTGATACTTTCGCTATCTGATCCGAGGATCAGCTCGCGTCCATCAAGCGCCCACACTTATCGGCTGTTAATTTTTAAAGAGCATTTCTGCGAGGAACTTCGTGTTTCTCAGCAGCGCTGCGTTTTCAGCAGCAGAGAAGCGAGATTATGAACCGTCTTTTTCAACTCGTCAACAACTTTTTTAACTACTTCGTTGCGACGGCTGGGGTTCAACACCTTGTGTGCCGGGGCTCTACAGCAACCTCGACCGCACCGCTTCCCTTCCTTCTTCCCCCGCGCTGCGTTTCCGTTAGCGCGAAAGAGGCGTGATTCTAAGCACCCACCCCAATCTCCGCAAGCCCTTTTGTGAAAATATTTTGACAATGGGTGCAGGGAGCTCCGCCAAGCCGTCCCTAGTAATAGAAGCGATACGGCAGAAGCGCCCTCGGTAGTTCGCGAGCAGCTCCGCCGCATCCAGCGCTCACCGCCCCACCATCGCCCTCACCACGCCATCCCTCCGGATCAACCCGTGATACAGCGCAGCGGCAAAGTGCGCGAGGAACGTCACGAAGAACAGGTAGGCCAGCACCCGATGCGCGACCCGGAGCCAGGCAAACACCACCGGATCAGCCGAAACCAGCGCCGGCAACTGCACGCCGCCACCCAAGGTCACCGGATACCCGCCAGCCGACAGCATCGCCCACCCGATCAACGGCATCGCGAGCATCAGCACATACAGCAGGAGATGCGACCCGTGTGCGGCAACCTTCTGCCACCCCGGCAGATCCGCGGGCAACGCCGGCGGCTTCGACACGAACCGCACCACGATCCGCACACACACCAGCACCAGCACGGCGATCCCCAACGGCTTATGTAAAGCGACCAGGAAATCGTGTCGCTCGGAAACCGACGCCACCATCCCCACCCCGATAAACAGCATCGTGAGGATCATCGCGGCCATTACCCAATGCAGCAGCCTCGCCGGCAAGCTAAATGTCGTAGCAGCTCTCATCACCGTCCCTCCGCACTCAATCGCGCCGCACCGGCCACGCCGGCCTCTTCACTCGTCCTGCGCAGATACGAATCCGCATACGCCGCCGACCGCGCCGCCAGCAACGGGTCGCCCGACACCTGGATCCCCTGCGGCAGCACCGTCGGGTCGTAATTCACGTCGCGGCATGGCCCGCTGTCCTGCGGCTCCACACGATCGAGCACGAGCGTTCCCGCGTCGATCGTCGTCCGCTGCGCAGGCCAGGTCTTCGTCGCGTCGTCCACCGGGTCACCGGGCGCTGCCAGCGTGACCAGCAGCTTCCACTTCTGCGCACCGTCCGCGATGCGCCGCGTCAGGTCCTCCTGCAACACGTTCGGATCGGCGGGCGTCGCGACGTCCCCGGCGCCAGCCGTCTGCTCCGGCACCACGCGCCACCTCACCGCCTGGCGCTTGCCCGCCGCGTCGATGAAGTAAAACGCGTTCAGCCCGTAATAGCTTTCGGTGACGTAGCTCGCGCTCGGCTTCGCACCCTTTACCCATTTGAGGAATGCGGCCGTCTCCGGATGCGCGCCGAAAAATGCCTTCACCTTCGCCGGATCGGGCTTGCCCGTCGCCGGATCCGGCCGGGTCGCGAGCAACTGCGCGTAGAACGCCTTCGGCGTCGCCACCGGAAACACCGGCATCGCGTTCATCCCGGTCCGCCATTGCTGGCCGTCGGGCGCGGTCAGCTTCAGCGCCAGGCTGCGGATCGGCACGCTGCTGTCGGGCGCATAGGGATTGCCGCCCGGCAATGCGAACCGGCCGACCACCGGCGTACGCACCGCCTTGAAGAACGGCGCGACCGAATACGCGCTCGCGGCGCCGTTGCCTTCGAAGTAACCGGTCACGCACACGCCCTTCGCGTGATTGCGCCGAAAGCCCGGATGCACGCCGCCGGCCGTCTGCAGCGCGTCGACGAGCCGGTGCGGGGTCAGGCGCGCCGGCGCAAGCCAGCCGCCGACGTACCCGAACGCCACGGCCACGCCGGCCACCGCGCCGCCGATCACGGCCCAGCGCCACCACCCGCGGCCGGGCTCGCGCGGCGGCGAAGAAGAGGAAGATTGCTTCATGAATGCACTCCCGATCGTCAGGTCATTGTCGAACGGGCGTAGGACGCCACCCGCGCCGCTTTATTCCATGAAGAAATTTTTCGTATGCTGATGGAATAAACCGCGTCGACCGGCGTCCTACGCGGCATCTCCACGCCTTTCGGCTACGGCCCGGCCATGTCCTCAAACGCCCCCGACGACGACGCATTGCGCGAACTCATCCCCAGGCTGCGACGCTTCGCGCTCTGGCTGGCGCGCGACGTCCATGCGGCCGACGATCTCGTCCAGTCGACGCTCGAGCGCGCGCTGTCGCGCTGGGCGAGCCGCCGTGACGACGCGTCGCTGCGCAGCTGGCTCTTCACGATCCTTTACCGGCAGTTCCTCGACGGCAAACGCAGCGCGAAACGCTACGCGTGGCTGCTCGGCCGGATTCGCACCGACGACGAGCCGCACTGGCCGTCCGCCGAACGCGAGGTAGCCGCGCGTGCGACGCTCGAAGCGTTCGGTCATCTGTCCGACGAACAGCGCAGCCTGCTGCTGCTCGTCGCGGTCGAGGGCTTCACGTATCAGGAAGTCGCCGACCTGCTCGACGTGCCGATCGGCACGGTAATGTCGCGACTCTCCCGCGCGCGCCAGGCGCTGCGCCAGCTCAGCGACGGCAAGCTTCCCGCCCCTTCCCTTCGATTGATGAAATGAACGACCTCCGCCCAGACGAACACGATCTCCAGGCCTATGTCGACGGCCAGCTCGACGCCGACGCGCGCGCCACGGTCGAGCGATATCTCGCGCTGCACCCGGAGTGTGCGGAACAGGTAAAGCAATGGCAGCAGGATGCGCAGCGGTTGCGGGCCGCGCTGGAGAGCGTGCGGATGCCCGGTGCGAATCCTGCGCTCGATCCGGTCGCGATTCGGGCGCGGGGTGCGGAACGCGCGCGGATGCGGTTCGCGATGGCGGCTTCGTTCGTGCTCTGCATCGGGCTGGGGACGTTCGGCGGGTGGCAGGCGCGCGGGTGGAACGCGGCGCCGCCCATCGCACCGATGAGCGATGCGGTCGAGGCTTACCGGATGATGGTGGTCGATCAGACCGCGAAGGTGGATTACCGGCCGACGAGTGCGGGAGATTTGCAGGGGTGGCTCACCAGGCGCGTCGGCGCGTCGGCGAAGCTGCCGGATTTGAGCACGGCGGGGTTCCGACCGGTCGGCGGACGGTTGTTTACGACGGACAGTGGCGCCACGGCCGCGATGGTGCTCTATGAGGACGATGCCGGGCGGACACTGAGCTTCTATCTGCGGCCGGCGGAATCGGAACACCGGCTGCTGCCGGCCGGGCAACGGGTGGACGGGTCGTTGCTGGCGCGATATGGGTCGGTGCGCGGGCTGAACTTCGCGGTGGTCGGGCCGGCGGATAGTCTCGGGGAGAAGGCGGTTGTGCAGGCGCTTGATGCGCAGACGTAAGTGATACGATCCGCGGCCGCGCCGAACGGCCGCCTGAATGCGTCGTTGTACGGGCTGCCGGTCATCGGCCCGCTCCGCTCACCATTCGAGCACACAGCGTTTCGAGTGAGTTCGCCTGCGGGATATCCACATTTCGAACGTTACTGCAGTCGATGGCCCGTCCGCTGATCGCCCCTCCGCTTCAAAACGCTCAAAGTACCGCCATACGGGCCTCACGGCCCGATGAAATCATTCGCCCACGGAGCACTCACGCTTTTGTTGCACAGTATTTCGATTGATTCCGCTGCGGGATTATCAACAACCTTTTCAACATGACGCGTGGCGCGAATAACTGAACGCGTCGAGTCTGCGTGTATCGCGAAATACGCAACGCACACGGACCGCGAGTGCGCCACAGCGTTTTCGATCGGGTTTGCGGTGGTTGTCCGCACCGATTGCAGTGCGCTCGTGATCTGCCAGCCCAGCTTACGCGTCAGCGCTTCGGTGGCTGCGTTCGCCCTGCTACCAGCAAATGCCCGTGCTGCTCGCAGAAACACTCGTCATGCCAGCCGTAATGCGGATCGGCACATACGGAGTGCCGCACATGCGCAGGCAACGTGAGCGCGTGCAAATGAAGATCATCACGCAGCGCTGCGAATATCCCCGCTCACCTGCATCCCACAGCTTCACGAACATGGCGCGTCCGTCGAACTCGGCACGCAGCATCCACATCTCCTTGCTGTATTTCTCCGATCGAGCGAGACCTTCACGAGTTCGCCAGGACCGATCCCCTGGCCGAAAAATACGCGGCAATCGTCGAGATCACAGCCTGGCGTGTGACGCCATCGCTTTGCCTCACCTGATTCAGTCGCCACGGCAGCGTACCTCGAAACTCAAAGCACCTTGCACGGGATCGTAGCGAAACACGGCGACGCCCCACGAGCACGGTTCGAGTCGAGCCTCTGTGGGATGCCCGCTCACCACCGTCAATCCCGAAGACTTCGCGATCGACCGGACGATCTTCGACTCTGTGATGCTCGCATCGAGGAAGCGAATCGTATCGAACAGCATCGCGACGCTCGTCAGTCGCCCTTCAGCCATGTCGACCAGGCATTCGCCTGTGTGGCCACCGAAGGTGATCTGCCGCGAGACGCGATAACGCACCGTGCCGTTCTTCGACATCTGCACGGGCGAACACAGGCGCAGGACATCGTCACTCAAGCGCCCGTCGTCGCAGACCTCGATACGCGCGCCGTCAGCGCAAACCGCACCGCTTTGCCAGTCAACCCGGATCGCCAATGTCATGTCGGCTGCTCGTTGCATCGTGAATGCCGGCGATTCTACAGACCAAGCCGTTCACTGATTGACTGCAGGCCTCACAGCCTGCCGATTCGGTTGTCCGTCCGTCGCACGCAGTGCATGTCCTGCCGGGATCACAGTCAACGGACTGTGCTTATCCCAAGGTGTTTACAGAGTTCGTATATATACGTAGTGATAGTTAACAAGCCTGCCGCCTCACAGTGGATAACCTCCCTAACGCCCTGAATTTTCAGCGCAAAACGGAATGCATAACCACGCTCGATGAACACGCAAAACTCTGTGGAGCACAGAACAACTTTTCGTCGATTCACAGCCTGGCCGACATATCCTCAATCGTTCCACTGTGAATTCAGAGGCTTCCCGAGCGGTTATCCAGAGGGGAATGTGGATAACCTCACAGCGCCTCGACGCGTTTTGCTGTGAAGCAAAGACGTGAATTCAATGTCCCCGGCAGCGCCACGCAACATGGATCGCCAGCCCCCGCACGCACCCGATTCAAAAAATTTTCACGAAGGGGGTTGTGCTCCTCAAAAACCCTCTCTATAATTCGCGGCTTCTTAGGCTCGTAGCTCAGTTGGTTAGAGCACCACCTTGACATGGTGGGGGTCGTTGGTTCGAATCCAATCGAGCCTACCAACGAACAAAATGAAGGGGTCCGGCAGCACGAATTGCCTACAGGCAATCCGGCTCGCCAAACATACAAACGCCACGCGGCAACATCGCGTGGCGTTTTTCTTTTTGCGGTCGAAACAACGCATGCAGCTCTGATGCGTTGCATGTTCCCCGAACGGCATCGCACTTCATCCGATCACCCCGCGCGCACTACGACGGTCACCGCACGCCGGGTAGAATCGTCTGCGCATCATCCACGAGAACACGCGGCACACGCTGAGCACGTCTCGAACAATCCATCAAAACGACAACGCGCAAACCGCGCGACTGAGAGAGCACACGACCATGTCCGAGGTCACGACCCTCGCATCGTCCGCGAGCAACGACGAAATCGCCGCGTACGTCGGCAAGAAGGCCGACTGGTTCGCGAAGAAATGGTCGATCGCCGCATCGCGCAAGAACCGGATGGCCTGGAACTGGGCCGCCTGTTTTCTGGGCCCGGTATGGATGGCGTATCGATGCATGTACTGGCAGGCGGCGGCCGTGCTCGGCGCGTCGCTCGGGGTCACGCTGATCCAGCTGCTGTATTTCCCGCAAGCTCTCCAGTCGAGCGCACTCGATCCGGTCACGATCGCGATCGCGGTAACGCTAGGCTGGTGCGGAAACAGCCTCTACAAGGCGCACGTCGAGCGCCGGATCGAAAAGCTGCGCCCGAATGCGCCGACCCGCGAGTCGTTTCTCGCACTGCTCGAAGCGCAGGGCGGTACGAACTGGCTCGCGGCACTTGGCTTCGCGATCGCAACGCCGGTGCTTGGCTATGCGATGCTCGTGATTCGCAACATCGTGGTCGCGATGGGGTAGGTCGCGGAAAGGAGGGCGGCGATGCCGTTTCGGGCATTCGCCGCACCGTGACCTTCAATGGAGGTGCTTCAACTTGTCAGGATTGCGTACGACATAGATGGCGACGATCTTCCCGTCGTCGATCTCGAGTGCCGTGGTCTGCAGTTCGCCATCGGCTTCCAGCGTGACGAACCCGGGCAACCCGTTGATGAACCCGGCCCGCACGAGCTTCGACGCGTGCGTGGTGAACAGCCCGGCCAGGTATTCGTGCACCTTCATCACGCTGTCGAAGCCGAACACCGGCGCGCCGGCGGCCGTGCGCTTGCCGCCGCCGTCCGCATGCAGGCTGACGTCTTCGGCGAGCATCGCGCCGAGCGCGCGCATGTCGCCGCTGCGCGACGCCGCGAAAAACGCCTCGGCCAGCTCGATCCCGCGCTGCTTCTCGACATGAAACCGCGGCCGTGCCTCGCGCACATGCGTGCGCGCCCGCGCGGCAAGTTGCCGGCACGCGGCCGGATCACGCTGGATGGTGGTCGCGATCTCGTCGAACTCGAGGCCGAACACGTCGTGCAGCAGGAACGCCGCACGTTCGAGCGGCGACAGCCGTTCGAGTGCGAGCATCAGCGGCAGCGTGACGTCCTCCTGTTCATCTTCCTCGACGACCGGCTCGGGCAGCCACGGGCCGACATAGGTCTCGCGCTGGTGTCGCGCGGACTTCAACTGGTCGAGACACATGCGCATCACCATGCGGCGCAGAAACGCCTCGGGCACGCGCACGTCGGTGCGATCGACGGCCATCCAGCGGATGAACGCGTCCTGCACCATGTCCTCGGCATCCGCGACGGAACCGAGCATCCGGTACGCGACGCGGATCAGCGTGCGACGCAGCGGGTCGAAACTCGCCGCCGCGTCGGCCCGGTCTTCGGCGCTGCCTGCAGCCGGATCGAGGATCGTCATCAGGCCACCATCTTGGCCGCGGCTTTCGCTTCGGCCGGATCGATCCACAGCCCGAAGCCGACGGCAAGCCGGTTCCAGCCGTTGATCACGTTGATCATCAGCGTGAGTTTCACCTGTTCCTCCTGGCTGAAGTGGTCGTTCAGCGCCGCATAGGCGGCCTCGTGCGCAGCGTGCCCCTCCGACAGTCGCGTGAGCGCATCGGTCCAGCCGAGCGCCGCGCGTTCGCGGTCGGTGTAGCAGGGCGCTTCGCGCCACGCGGCCAGCAGGTTGATACGCTGCTCGGTCTCGCCTTGCTCGCGCGCCTCGACGGTGTGCATGTTAAGGCAGTTCGCGCACGCGTTGATCTGCGACGCGCGGATCTTGACCAGCTCGATCAGCGTCGGCTCGAGGCTCCCGGCCGCGGCGATCGACACCGTCATCCAGTTCTTCATCAGCGCGGGTGCGGCGGCAAACGGATTGAGTTTCGCAGTCATGGTTCCTTCTCCTTTCGTGTGGGTTCCGGTGATATGACGAGCGAGCACCCGGCGCGTGTGACATCGACGCAAAAAATTTTCAAACCCACGAGAAAAATCGGGTCCCGAGCGAAGGGCTGAGCAGCCGAGCAGGGCGCGGATGACCGCGGTCGCCATGTGTGGATCGCGGCGACCGATATCGGCGGCACGACCGCGTTCTTCGGGCGAAGCGCGTATCGCGCACCTTTCACGGGCGCGGCGCGAATGTCATCTGCCGTCAGTAGCGCAACCGGCAGGCATGCGTGTTGCGACCCCTCGGCGCAGCCCGCCGCGCATGAGGCTCCGGCGGTTTGTCACATCGACGCGCCGCACGGCAAATACTTTCATTTTTCTTTCCATTTTGTTTCGCTCGAAATCCGATTCGCGACGTTCACATTTCTGGACCATACTGTTCTGCACGGGCAGACGAAGTGACGCCGCATCAGCGGCCCGGCGCGCGCGCCGGTTGCCCGACGACGCAGCATTGAAGGTCGCACGTCAGCCGCGCGCATCCGAGCGCAAGGCTTTCCTTTTTCCGGCAACGCAACGCAGCGAATCGCGACGTGGACGGTAAACCGATGAGCCTCCCTGCATCCCAGCTTCAGCGCCGTTACCAGGACGTGCGCGCCCATAGCGTCGCATTGACCGCGACGCTGTCCGCCGAAGATCAAGCCGTGCAGTCGATGCCCGACGCGAGTCCGGCGAAATGGCATCTCGCGCATACGACCTGGTTCTTCGAAACCGTCGTGCTGATGCGGCGCGTGCCCGGCTACGCGCCGTTCGACGACGCGTTCCAGTTTCTCTTCAATTCCTATTACGAAGCGCTCGGCCCGCGCCATCCGCGCCCGCAGCGCGGGCTGCTCACGCGTCCGTCGCTGGATGAAGTGCATGCCTACCGGCAACACGTCGACGAAGCGATGCTGCACGCGCTCGCGAGCGCCGACCCGACGTTGCTCGACGCGATCGCGCCCGAGATCGAGCTCGGCCTGCATCACGAGCAGCAGCACCAGGAGCTGCTCGTCACGGACATGCTGCACGCGTTCTCGTGCAACCCGCTGAAGCCGGCTTTCCGGCCGCGCAACGGCGCCGATACGCAAGCCGCGCTGGCAGCGGGCGACGCCGGCCCGTTGCGCTGGCTGCATCAGCCCGGCGGGCTCGTCGAGATCGGCCACGACGGCGACGGGTTCTCGTTCGACAACGAACGGCCGCGCCACACGGCGCTCGTGCGGCCTTGCGAGATCGCGAATCGGCTCGTGACGAATGCGGAATTCGCCGCCTTCATCGCGGACGGCGGCTATGTGCGTCCCGAATACTGGCTGTCCGACGGCTGGGCGACGGTGCAGCGGGAAGGGTGGCAAGGGCCCGCGTACTGGATCCCGGACAGTGATGGTGCCGCGCATGCATGGCGCACGTTCGGCCTGCATGGCGTGGCGTCATTTGCACCCGATGCGCCCGTGTGCCACGTGAGCTTCTACGAAGCGGCCGCGTATGCGGAATGGGCGGGTGCACGCCTGCCGACGGAATTCGAATGGGAGGCCGCATTCGGCGCGGACGGCATTCGGCAGATGCTCGGGCACGTGTGGCAGTGGACACGTTCGTCCTACGAGCCGTATCCGGGCTTTCGGCCGCTCGCGGGAGTTGCGGCCGAATACAACGGCAAGTTCATGGTTGGCCAGCAGGTCCTGCGCGGCAGCAGCATCGCGACGCCGCCGGGGCATGAACGGCCGACGTACCGCAATTTCTTTCCGCCGGCCGCGCGCTGGCAATTCACGGGAGTGCGACTTGCGCGAGACGTCTGACCTCAGGGCCAGGAGAGGTGGCCTGCAACCCGCCCGCGATTCGCGGCCGAGCGCGTTCGAGCGCGACCTGATCGACGGACTGTCGCGCACGCCGCGCAGCATTTCGCCGAAATACTTCTACGATGCGGCCGGCTCCGAGCTGTTCGATCGCATTTGCGAGTTGCCCGAGTACTATCCGACGCGCACCGAGCTGGGCATTCTGCGCGATCGCGCGGCCGAGATCGTGCAGCGCGTCGGCCCGCATGCGGACATCGTCGAATTCGGCGCGGGTTCGCTCGAGAAGATCCGCGTGCTGCTCGACGCGTGCGCGGACAACTACGCGAATGCGCCGGCGCGCTACGTGCCGATCGACATCTCGGCCGACTACCTGCACGGCGCGGCCGAGCGGCTGCGCACCGCGTATCCGTGGCTCGACGTCGCGCCGCTCGCGGCCGACTACACGAAGGCCGAGCAACTGGCCGAGCTGACCGCGACGCCGCGACGGCGCATCGGCTTCTTCCCCGGTTCGACGATCGGCAACTTCTCGCCGGAGGAAGCCGACGCGTTCCTTCGCGATGCGGCGCGCCTGTTGCGCGGCGGCGGACTGCTGGTCGGCGCGGATCTCGTGAAGGACGAGCGCACGCTGCATCACGCGTACAACGACGCGCAGGGCGTGACCGCGCAGTTCAACCTGAACCTGCTCGCCCGCGCGAATGCGGAGCTCGGCGCGGACTTCGATCTCGATGCGTTCTCGCATTGCGCGTTCTACGACGCCGAGCGGCAGCGCATCGAGATGCATCTGGTCAGCGACGTCGCGCAGACCGTGCACGTGCGCGGCCACGCATTCCGCTTCGAGGCCGGCGAGCGCATTCATACGGAGAACTCGCACAAGTTCACGATCGACGGTTTCCATGCAATCGCACGTCGTGCGGGTTTCGAGCCCGATACCGTGTGGACCGACGCGGACAGCCTGTTCAGCGTGCACTGGCTGCGCAGCGTCGACGATATTCGCGCGTAGCGCGCGGCCGGCGAACCGCGCGTCGGCAAAAAATTCCGCCTTCACCGCTTCACCGATTCGATGCGCCGTTGCAACGGCGTGTCGAATCGGTTCTCACCCTTGTGCCGTAAGGCTTTGCGCCCCTCCGTAAACGTCAGTTACCGGTCTCGCAGACCGGTTTCACCTGTGTCTGCGTACGGTGCCTAGACTCCGAACCGTATTCACATGAAGCACGACACGTGCAGGGAGTCGCGAGATGAGCAAGAAATTCCTTCTCGGTGCAGTTCTCGGTGTAGCGGCGCTGGCAGCTTCGGGCGTCGCATCGGCCCACGTCGACCTGTCGGTCGGGATCGGCGTGCCGGGCGTCTACGCGGCGCCGGCCCCGGTCTATGTGGCGCCGCCCCCGCCGGTCATGTACGCTCCGGTTGGCTATCGCGATGACGACTGGCGTGCGCGTCAGTGGCGCGAACACGAGTGGCGTCGCCGTGAATGGCGCGACCATGAGTGGCGCGATCGGGGCGATCATGGTGGCGGCTGGCGCGGCCGCTGGGACTGAAGCCCGGCGACCCGTTGACGACAAGAACACGGATCACGACGACAAGAGGAGAGTGATCGCATGAAACCCATTCGACACATCAGGTTGTGCGCAACGGCCGCCGTCGTTGCACTGGCAACGATCGGCAGCGCGCATGCGGCGGGCTGCATGAAAGGCGCGGTAGTAGGCGGCGTCGCCGGCCACTACGCGGGACACCATGCGGTAGTGGGCGCGGTCGGCGGCTGTATCGTCGGCCACCACATGGCAAAGAAGCACGAGCAGGAGCTGGCAGCGCAGCGCCGGGCAGCGGCGGCACACGACATGCAGCCGGCGCAGTAAGCATCGGCATCGTCGTCAACGGGGCAGTGCTTCGGCGCTGCCCCGTTCGTTTTTGCCGGCCGGCAACGGTCGATAAAAAAGGGCGGCTCATGGCCGCCCTTCGTTTCAGCGTCGCGCGCCCGTACGGGGCGCCGCGGACGCGACAGGCTCGAACAACGCATCGGCCTGCCGGACGCGCATGAACCGCGCCGCGTCCCCGCCATCCACCAGCGCACGGAAATGCGCTTCGCCGCACGCGAGCTTCGCACGCTCGTGCTCGCTGGACACATCGCCATCCGCATTCGGCGTATCGACGACGAAGTACAGCCGTTCGCCGCCGTCCTGCTCCGCGAGCACGGCCCAGTCCGGGTGATAGCTGCCGAGCGGCGTCGGCACGCGGAACCACGCAGGCAGCTTCGCGTAAAGCTTCACGCCGTCGTGCGCTTCCAGCGCGTCGGCGAACGCGCGTTCCGCATCGGTCTCGCACACGACCGCCTCGTGGATCGACTTGCGCGCATCGGGCCGCAGGTTGCGCAGATAGCCGGTCAGCGCCTCGCTCTCGAACGATTCGAGCGCATGCACGTGGCGCTCGCCGAGCTTGCGATACGCGATGCCCGCCACCAGCGCGAGCCGCTTGCAGCGGTTGATCGCATCGGCCGCGAGCGCGATGAACTGCTGCGGATTCACGCGGAAATCGTCGAGCCGGCCACTGTCGGCCAGGATCGTCGCGAGCGAACGGCGCGTGAGTTGCGTGCGGTCCTGCAGCTCGGTGAGCAGATCGGGCAGCGGCAGCTCGCCTTCGTCGATCAGCACGGTGCCCGCGCCGCCCACTTCGATCGCCTCGATGCCGGCCTTGCCGATGTCGATCTCGGCCTTGCGCCATTGCAGCCGCGCGCGTGCGATGTCCGGCGCGCTGCGCAGCGCGGCCGTGCAGTCGCGCACGAGCTTGGCGTTGTCGAATTCGACGCTGTACACGGTGCGGTGGCGGATGCGGTCCCACAGCGCGCGGAAGTCGTCGCCGAACACGACGGCCTTGCCCGACGCGTCGCGCCGCAACGCGATCGCGCGGCGCTCGTCCGCATTGCGCACCGCGAAGCGGCCCGACAGCTTGCGCAGCGTCGCGACGATCGGCGCACGCAGCATCTCGAACGCTTCGGGCAGCACGAGCGCGCTCTGGCGCAGCGCATCCTTCAGCCGGTCGAGCACCTTGCCCTGCGCGTCGACGTAGCCCTGCGCGTGCAGATGGGTCCACAGCACGCGCGACAGCTCGATGCCGAGCGCATGCGCGGGGCCGTCGCCTTCCTGCACCGGCAGCGCCGCGAACTGATGCTCCTCGACGATCCCGAAACGGATCCCGGTGTCGGCCTCGATTTCCTTCTGCAGGTTCTCGGCGAACGATTCGTAGCGCTCGGTCGCGATCACGGTGAGCGTGTTCACGCCCGGATCGCGCACGCGCTCGCCATCCTGGTCGACGGCGAGGCGCAGCCCGCGGCCGAGCGTCTGGCGGCGCTCGCGTTCGGTCTGGATGTCGCGCAGCGTGCAGATCTGGAACACGTTCGGGTTGTCCCAGCCTTCCTTCAGCGCCGAGTGCGAGAAGATGAACTTCAGCGGCGTGTCGAACGACAGCAGGGCTTCCTTCTCGCGCATGATGAGGCCGTATGCGCGCTCCGCGTTCTCGCGGGCGGCGGCGCTGCTCTCGCTCGTGTCGGTCCAGCCGCCCTTGCGGTCGATCGAGAAGTAGCCGTTGTGCGCGCGCTCGACTTCGAGCGCGACGTCAACGCCGTCGAACAGCGCCCGGTAGGCCGGCACGCGCGCCGCGCGCGCATATTCCTCTTCGAAGATCAGCGCGTAGTCGCCCTTCACGGGCACGCCGTTCTCGTCGTAGCGGCGATAGCGCTCGACCGAATCGACGAAGAACAGCGACAGCACCTTCACGCCGCGCTCGGCGAGGCGCAATTCCTTGTCGAGATGCTCGCGGATCGTGCGGCGGATCATCTCGCGCTGCACGGCGAGCGTGTCGATGTCGCCGAACGCTTCGCCGAGCGACAGGAACGCCTCGCCTTCCGGATGACGCAGCTCGACGTATTCGGCGCCCTTCACCGCATGGACTTCGCCGATCCGCAGCCCGGCGTACAGCGCGCGCTTGGTCAGGCGTTCGAGGTCGTCGCCGTCGGTGGCCGACACGATCTGGCGCTTCACGCCCGCGGCCGTCGCGACGTCGAGCTCGACGCGCGCGCTGATCGCGCCGCGCCGGTTCGACACGCCGGCGAGCCGCAGGTACGGCTTGTTGTGCGCATCCTCGACGATCGCCGACGCGATCTCGATCTGCTTGACGAGCTTGCGCTCGTACGCGTCGACGGCATCGAGCCGGTACACCATGTGGTGGCGGTCGACGTGGGTGGCCGAATAGCGCAGCGTGCAGAGCGGCGCCATCGCGGCCAGCGCTTCGCGCCCGCGCCCCTCGAGCCCGCCGTCGACGCTCTGCGGCTCGTCGACGATCACGATCGGCCGGGTCGCGCGGATCAGGTCGATCGGCTTCTCGCCGCCGGTCTTCTCGCTGTCCTTGTAGAGATTGTTGATCTCTTTCTTGTTGATCGCGGCAACCGTCATCACCATGATCTGGATCGCCGCGCTCGCCGCGAAGTGGCGCACCTGGCCGAGCTTCGCGGAGTCGTACAGGAAGTAGTCGTACGGCACGCCCGCGTACAGCGCGCGGAAATGGTCCTCGGTGATCGACAGCGTCTTGTGCACGCCTTCCTTGATCGCGATTGACGGCACGACGATCACGAACTTCGTGAAGCCGTAGCGGCGGTTCAGCTCGAAGATCGTGCGCAGGTACACGTAGGTCTTGCCGGTGCCGGTCTCCATCTCGACGGTGAAGTCGCGCGAGCCGGGCAGGCCGGACGGCGGCAGCCCGCCGCGCAGCTGCACGTCGGCGAGGTTGCGCGCGAGCGCGTCGTCGGTCAGCGACAGCCGGTTGCCGACGCCTTGCTCCGACACGGCGAAGCCGAGCGAACCTTGCGCGGCGGCGGTCGTGCCGGGTGCGGCGTTCGCGAGCACGCTGAAGTCGCCGCGATACGATTCCTGGCCGCGAAACAGGTCGCAGACGGCGTCGATCGCCTCGCGCTGATAGTCGAGATCCGCTTCGAAATGCAGCCGCATCACAGGCTCCGCACGCGCTTCACGCCGTGCTGTTCGAGCAGCGCGGCGAGATTGAGCTTCGCGACGTCGTCGACGAAGCCGCTGTCGCGGAACAGGCACGTGACGTCGCGCGTCGCGCCGGTCGCGTCGAGCAGGTCGACGATGCCGTCGGCGAGCGGGCCCGCGTCGTCGCGCGCGATGCGCGCATCGAAGCACGCGACGATCGAGCGGCCGATCAGGTGCACGGTCTTGCCGGCGACGCGGTGATGCTCGACCGGCGTGCACAGGTCGAGGCCGAGCTTGAGCGTCAGTTCGGCGAGCAGGTCGTCCTCGGTGCGGCCGGTCTTCACGTGCTCGACGGAGGCGAAGAGCGCATGGTCGAAGTCGTCACGGCGCGGATCCCACTCGATCACGTTGGTCGTGTCGAGCCGGTACACGCGGAAGCCCAGGTCGCCATAGCTTTCCGGATAGTCGCGCGCAACCTGCTGCGCGGCGCGGCGCAGGCGCTCCTTCGTGACTTCGGCGAGCGTCAGCGGCTTTTTCAGCTTCGCGCAGAAATCGGCGGCGGCCAGCTGCGTCTTGTCGCGGCGGTCGAGCGCTTCGGGCAGCTGCACGAGGATGTAGCGGCGCGCGCCGCCGTCGGTCGCGTTCACCTGCATCACCGCGTGGCCGGTCGAACCGGAACCGGCGAAGCAGTCGAGCACGATGTCGTCGCCGCGCGTGCACCAGCCGATCACGGCCGCCGCGAAATCGACCGGCTTCGGCAGGTCGAACGGGATGCCGAGCGTCTTGAGCAGCGCGTCGTCGGAGCCGGCGAACGGCAGCACCGACGGCACGTTCTCGTACATGTTCTCGTCGAGGTAGTAGATCCGCTGCGGCTGCGTGGTTTCATCCGGGCCGAATTCGATCTGGCCGCGCTCGATCAGCGCCTGCATCGTCGCGGGCGGATTGCGCCAGCCGCGCGCCGGCATCGCGCACGGCTTGCCGGTGACCGGGTGGGTCAGCGGCGTGAAATACTCTTCCGGCGCCTTCTTCTTGTTCGGCCACGCCATCGACACGAGGCGGTACACGCGGCCTTCTTCCGACAGCCGGTCGTACATCACCTCGCCGCCGGACAGGTTGGTCTGCGCCTTCATCCACGCGCGGTACGCCTTCTGCGCGTCCTTCGCGTTGCCGCTGCGGTACATCGCGTCGTGCGCGGCGTCGAGCATGCGCTGCGCGTTGCGCTTCGGGCGCTTGAGCGGCGCCTGTTCGAGCAGCGTCTCGGCGTTGCGCGCGAACAGCACCAGCGATTCGTGCTGGTACGCGACGCCGCGGGCGTCGCCCTTCGGGTTGCGCTTGTCCCACACGGCGACGCCGAGCTCGTTCTCCTCGCCGAAGATCTCGCGCAGCATCAGCACGAGCGCATGCACTTCGTGCTCGTCGATGTGCACGGCGATCAGCCCTTCGTCGGACAGCAGCGCGTGCGCGAGCTTCAGGCGCGGATACATCATGTTCAGCCAGTCGGTGTGGAACCGGCCGTTCGCCTCGGTATTGGTGCTGCGCTTCACGCCGGCGTCGGTCTGGCCCGTCATCGCCAGGTAGTGGCGGATGCTGTCGCTGAAGTCGTCCGGATAGACGAAATCGCTGCCGGTGTTGTACGGCGGGTCGATGTAGACGAGCTTCACCTTGCCCGCGTAGCTCTTGTGCAGCAGCTTCATCACGTCGAGGTTGTCGCCCTCGATCACGAGATGGCGCGTGTCGTCCCAGGCGACGCTGTCGTCGGGGCACGGGCGCAGCGTGCCCGTCGACGGCGTGAGCGCGGCCTGGCGCGCGCTGCGCTTGCCGTGCCAGTGGAAGCCGTAGCGCTCGTCGGCATCGCCGACGGTGCGCTCGCCGATCAGCGCCTTCAGCACGTCGACGTCGACCGACGCGCCGTCCGGGCCTTCGGTCACGAGTTCGGGGAACAGCGCCTTCAGGCGCGCGACGTTGTCGGCGGTGAAATCCGTCGACATCGCCTGCGGGCTGGCCGCATCGAGTTTCTGCATCGTTTTTTCCATCGGAACCCGGCCGCGTTGCGCCAGGACATCGGGCGCACTCACGGCTCCGGCGGCAATGGCCACCCGGGCAAACCCGAAACGCTATCGAGTCGGTCGGCGCAGGTCAAGCACCGATGCGAGGCGATCCTGCGCCCATCGGCCGCGATCGCCCGCCAGACGGGCCGCGAGCGGCTTCGGGCCGGTTGTCGTAGCGCCCGCCGGCAAGCGTTTCCCGGCGCCCCGGCACCCCCGAAAACGACGAAAAAAAGGGCACGGTCAGCGCAATGCGCCGGCGTGCCCGCATGGAGACATCCCGAACGAAGGAAACGGCGGGGCGCGGCGCGCCCCGGCGCCGGATCAGAAACGCGTCCGGACGCCCGTCGTCAGTTCGAGCTGGTTTTTCGCGCCGAACGTCGACGACACCGTGTAACCGCCGTGCAGCTTCATGTAGTCGCCGGCGAGGTAAAGCTCGGTGCGCTTGCTCAGGTGATAGAACACCGACCCGTAGAGCGTTTCCTTGAAGCCGTTGCCGACACCGCTCGTCAGGCTGAACGCGCCGAGGTTCGCGTTCGGGATGAAGCCGTCCGACGTGTACGCGGCGTTCTTGACCCGCATCTGCTGATAGCCGAGCTCGTAGTCGAGCACGCCCTTCGGCTGGATCTTCATCGACACCGTCCACGCGTCGTCGTGACGCTGGCCGAGCGAGCCCTGGTCGCCGTTGTAGCGGAAGTAGCCGGCATTCAGGCGCACGATGCTGAACGTATAGTTGCCGCCGACCGAGAACGTCTGGTTGGTGTAGCCGCCGTTGTTCACGTGGTTGTAGAAGCCGGACACGTTGAACGGGCCGCCGTTGTAGCCGAGCGCGAGCTGGTACGCGGAGCCGGTCGCGAACGCGGTCGAGTTGCTGAACTGGTAGCCGGCGCTCGCGAAGATGCCGTTGCTGAACAGCTTCTTCCACGCGAGGCCGTTGTTGTAGCGCGTGCCGGTCGGGCTGGCCGCGTAGAAGATCATCTGCTTGAAGTTGTTCGAGTTGGTCCAGCCGCCTTCCTCGGTCGACAGCTTCGCGGAGCCGTATGCGTCGCCATAGATCGCCGATGCGTCGCGCGCGATCGTGTTCTGGAAACCGGCCGTCAGCTTGCCGAAGCGCTCGTCTTCGATGCCGACCCAGGCGTCGCGATCGAAGATCTGGCCGTTGTCTTCCATCTGGCCGTTCGCGACCACGTATTCGCTTTCGAGGCGGAAGATGACCTTCGTGCCGCCGCCGATGTCCTCCGCGCCTTTCAGGCCCCAGCGGCTGCCGCTGAACCACGGCTCGCCTTCGTTGCCCATCCCGATCACGTGATTGCCGTTCGCATCGGCGTGGGTCCGGTAGGTGGGAAAGCTGAGGTCCATCAGGCCGTAGAGCTGGACGCTCGACTGCGCGTGCGCCTGGGTGCCGGCACACAGGCCCGCCGCCGCGATGGAAAGGGCAAGGGTTTTTCGTTTCAAGATCGTCTCCTCCTGGCTGCCGCATTGAAATGTTCGTTGGCACTACGTAATGTATGCCGGCTGTTGACGGCCACTGCGAGGAGGCCGACACGTAGCATCGTAGAGGGTGCAATCCTTCATGCCGCTTTCCCGGCCGCAAGAATCGGATTGGTGAAAACACCGAACGCGCAACGATCACGAATCGGGCAGGCGAACGGACGCTTGCCCGACGGACGGCCGCCGGGTTTTCATGAAAGATTCGTTATCCGAATGGATTGACGAGGGCGGGGAGCGCGACCGCGTCAGTCCTGCACGCTCTTCGCGCGCAGGATATAGCCGAGCCCGCGCAGCGTGATGATCTCGGCCGTGCTGCCGGCCAGATGCTTGCGCAGCCGGTGGATGTAGATGTCGATCGCGTCGGCGCTCGGCTCGTCGTCGAGGGCGAACACGCTGTCCATCAGCCGCGCCTTCGACACCGTCTTGTTCTGCTGCAGCATCAGCGTCTCGAGGATCGCATGCTCGCGGCGGCGCAGCGCGAGCGCCGCATCGCCGCAGCGGAATTCGCGCGTGCCGAACGCGTAGACGAGATCGCCGCACACGAGCTGGGTCGTGCCGACGCCGGCCTGGCGGCGGATCAGCGCGCGGATCCGCGCAACCAGTTCGCGCGATTCGAACGGCTTGACCACGTAGTCGTCGGCGCCCGCGCCGAAGCAGTCGACCTTGTCGTCGACGGAGCCGTGCGCGGTCAGCATCAGCACCGGCACGTTGTCGTTGCGGCGCCGCAGCCGCGCGAGCACCTCCTTGCCGCTGATGCCGGGCAGCCGCATGTCGAGCAGCACGGCGTCGTAGCGTTCGGTCTTCAGCACCGTGTCCGCGCGCTCGCCGTCGCCGACGCAGTCGACCGCGAAATCCTCGCCGCGCAGCAGGTTCACGATCCAGTGCGCGAGTTCGGCGTTGTCTTCGACCAATAGAAGTTTCATGACGGCATCACGTTCTCAATCATAGGCGGGCAGCCGCACGGTCACGACGACGCCGCGATTGCCCGGCCCCGGCGCGAGCGACGCGCTGCCGCCGTGCGCCTGCGCAATCTCGCGCACGATCGCGAGGCCCAGGCCCGAACCTTCGGTGTCGGCCGACACGCGGTAGAAGCGCTTGAACACGTGCGGCCGCGCTTCGGCCGGAATGCCCGGGCCGTTGTCGATCACGTCGATCACGATCGCGTCGCCGTGACGTTGCGCGGCGACCGTCACACTGCCGCCCGGCTGCGTGTAACGCACCGCATTGTCGACGAGGTTCATCACCAGCGCGGTCAGCAGGCTGTCGCTGCCCGCGACGTCGAGCCGCTCGCCGAGATCCGCGCCGAGATCGATGTCGCGCCGCTGCGCGAGCACGATCGTCTCCTCCAGCACGCTCGACACCACGGCTGCGAGATCGACGCGATGGGTGAGCAGCGTCGACGGCGTCGCTTCCGCATGCGCGAGCAGCAGCAGCTTGTCGGTCACGTCGGCCATCTTGCGGCTGCTGCGCTGCATGCTGTCGAGCACCGACGCAAGCTCCGGATCGTCGCGCTCGCGCTGTTGCGCGTACTGGATCTGCGTGTCGAGCACCGCGATCGGCGTGCGCAACTGGTGCGCGGCGTCCGCGATGAAGCGGCGCTGCGTGGCCGTGTGCGTATTGAGCCGCGCGATGCACTGGTTGATCGCGTCGACGATCGGCCGCAACTCGTGCTGCAGCCGCTCGGGGCGGATCGGCTCGAGCTCCATCGGCCCGCGATCGGCGACGTCGTCCTTCAGCTTCATCAGCGGTCGCAGCTCGAGCGTGAGGCCCAGATAGACGAGCACCACCGCGAGCACCAGCATCAGCGACAGCCGCACGAGCTGCGGGCGCCAGATCGTCGCGACCATCGCATCGTGCGAACGCGTCGTCTTCGCGACCACCACCGTCACCGTTTCGATCTGTCCTTCATCGTACAGCTGCCGATCGTACGCCGCGGCGCGCAGCGGCACACCGTCGAGCGACGTGTCGTACAGCGTCGGCTCGAAGCCATGCCGTTCGGACACCTCGAGCGCCGGGTTGCCCGCGAGCAGCCGGTCGTGGCCGTCGATCACCTTGTAGAACACCGAATCGCGCGACGGCGACTCGAAGATCTCCAGCGCGGCCGGCGGCACGTCGGCGACCGGCAGCCCGTTGCGCCATTCGACGTCCTCGCCGATGGTGCGCGCGGATGCGACGAGCGCGCTGTCCTGCACGAGCCCGGCGGTGCGCCGCGCGGTGTCGTACGACATCGCGCCCGCGATCAGCACGAAAGCCGCGAGCGGCAGCAGCAGCCACCACAGAAGCCGCCCGCGCAGGCTGTGCGCCATGCCTTCTCCTCAATGCCGAACCGCGCCGGGGCGGCCGGCGCGGTTCGGGCGTGTCATGTGATGCGGGCGGTGCTCAGAACGCGGCGGGACGCCACTTCAGCAAGCGCTTCTCGATCCAGGTCAGCAGATAGTCCGCGGCCAGCGCGACCACGGCCAGCACGATCATCGCCGCGAACACGCCGCTCGCGTTGAACGCGCCCTGGGCGGTGGAGATTAGCAGGCCGATGCCCTGCTTGGAACCCAGAAATTCGCCGACCACCGCACCGACCAGCGCGAAGCCGAAGCTCACGTGCAGGCTGGCGAGAATCCAGCTCAGCGCGGACGGGATCACGACGGCCGTGGTGATCTGCCGGCGCGACGCGCCGAGGATCTGCGCGTTCGCGATCAGGTAGCGGTCGGCTTCGCGCACGCCCTGGAACGCGTTGCCGAACACGACGAAGAACACCATCACGACGGCCAGCGCGATCTTCGACGCCATCCCGAGGCCGAGCGCGATCACGAAGATCGAGCCGAGCACGACGCGCGGAATCGAGTTCGCGATCTGGATGTACAGGCCGAACACGTCGGCCATCAGCTTGTTGCGGCCGAGCACGATCCCGCAGATCACGCCGGCGACCGAGCCGATCAGGAAGCCGATCGCGGTTTCCTCGAGCGTGACCCACACCTGCGTGAGCAGCGGGCCCTGCGACGTGCCGTTCACGAACCAGTCCTGGATCTGGTCGAAGATCAGCGACGGCATCGAGAAGAAGAACGGATCGATCCACTTCAGCCGCGCGGCGAGTTCCCACCCGCCCAGCACGACGACGAGCACTGCGATCCGCAGCCCGACGATCAGGTTGCGCCGGCGGCGCAGCCGGCGTTGCGCGACGCGCTCGTCGTCCTCGAGCGTGGTCGCCGGAAGGGCGGTAGTGGGAAGCGTCATGTCGGTCATGCTCCTGTCCTTGCTGTCTCTTGCTATGGCTTGCCGTAGGGCGTATGCGTCAGCCGATCTGCACTTCTTCGCGCAGGTCGTGCCAGATGTCCTTGGAAATCTCGATGAAGCGCGCGTCGTAGCGCACTTCCGACATGACGCGCGGGCGCGGCAGGTCGATCTCGTACACGCGCTTGAGCGTCGCGGGGCGCGCGGTCAGCACGAACACGCGGTCGGCGAGCGCGATCGCCTCCTCGAGATCGTGCGTGACGAACACGACGGAACCCTTGTTCGCGGACCACAGCTGCAGCAGTTCGTCCTGCATCAGCGTGCGCGTCTGCATGTCGAGCGCGGAGAACGGCTCGTCCATCAGCAGGATTTCCGGCTGGTTGATGAAGGTCTGCGCGAGCGCGACGCGCTTGCGCATCCCGCCGGAGAGCTGGTGCGGGTAGTGCTTCGTGAACTTGTCGAGGCCGACCTTGCGGATCCATTCCTCGGCCTGCGCATACGCGACGTCCTTCGAGCGGCCGCGAAACAGCGGGCCTGCCGCGACGTTGTCGATCACGTTGCGCCACGGGAACACGGCGTCGGCCTGGAACACGAAGCCGATGCGCGGGTCGATCCCGTCGACCGGGCGGCCCATCACGCGCACCTCGCCGGACACCGGCTTGAGCAGGCCGGTGATCATGTTCAGCGTGGTCGACTTGCCGCAGCCGGTCGGCCCGACGATCGCGATGAACTCGCCGCGCGCGACGCTCATGCTGAAGTCGCGCAGCGCGACGGTGGCCTTGCCTTCCGGCGAAATGAAGCGGCACGACACGTTGCGAAACTCGATCGCCGGTGTGCTCGGGGAGACTGCCTGGTTCATCGCATTCGTCCTGCGGGTGAAGAGGGCGCCGCATCGTGGCGACGCCGGGCCGGTCAGCCGGGCCGGAACGGGGCGCGCACGGCGGCGGGATCGCCGCCGCCGGCGCCGGTACCGAGGTCGATTACTTCGCGTTCACGAAATCGTTGGTGTAGGTGCGCGCCAGGTCGATGTGCTTGCCCTTCACCGACGGGTTGAACGCCGACAGCACCTTCAGCACGGTCGCCGGGCCGTCCGCCGGCATCTTCGCGTCGGCGGTATACATCGGCAGCGATGCCTTCAGCGCGGTCACGTACAGCGCCTTGTCCTTCTGGTAGTCGGCCGGCATCTTCGCGGCGATTTCCTCGGCGCTGTGCGTGTGGATGAACTGCATCGTCTTCGCGAACGCGTGCGCGAGCTTGGTGGCTTCGGCCTTGTGCGAATCGGCCCACGCCGACTGCACATACAGGCTCGCGGCCGGATAGGTGCCGCCGAGCGCGGCGCGCGTGCCGTCGACGGTGCGCATGTCGACCAGCACCTTCGCGTCGCCCATCTTCTCGAGCGCAGACACGGTCGGCTCGGTCGTCATCCCGGCGTCGATGCGGCCCTGCTTGATCGCGGCGATGAAGCTCGCGTCGGCGCCGACCGGCAGCATCGTGTACTGCGTCGACGGCACGCCATGCTGCAGCGCGAGGTATTGCGTGAGGAAGCTGGTCGACGAGCCGAGGCCCGTCACGCCGAGCGTCTTGCCCTTCGCGTCGGCCATCGACTTGAAGGTCGGCGCGGCCTTGGTCGACACCATCTCGACTTCGCCGGGCACCTGGCCGAACACGGCGATCGCCTTCACGTCCTTGCCCTTGCTCTGCAGGTCGATCGTGTGGTCGTAGAAGCCGACGACGCCCTGCACGGCGCCCGCCAGCAGCTCGTTCTCGGCGTCGACGCCGGCCGGCTGCGACAGCAGTTCGACGTCGAGCCCTTCGGCCTTGAAGTAGCCGAGCTCCTGCGTGAGCCGCGCGGGCAGGTAGATCAGCTTCGCGATCCCGCCGACCATGATCGTGATCTTGCCGCCGTCGTCGGCGAAAGCGGGGTGAGCGGCGAGCGCGCAGCTCAGGCTGGCTGCCACGGCGAGGGTGCGCAGGATGGGTCGCATCGGGTCGTCTCCTTCGTTGTAATCGTATGGCGCGATGCTTGCTGCATCGTCATCACCGAGTATAGGTAGACGAAACCTTCCGCTACCTTTCGCGGGGTAGCGATTCCTTTAGGGGTTTTCCAGCAATATGCGTGCGGCGGGCCGGTGCGGGAAGCGAAAGGCTTCGCCATGTGCGACCGGCTTGTTAAAACGGTGCGATGCCGCCGAGGTCGATGCGAGCCAGATTTCCGTCCGGCGTGGCGACAACCGACAGATTCGGTGCGATCGCGTATCTGATCGACGCACCGTCTTGCCAGATCAGGGAGAGGCAGCGTACCGCGTTGTCATAGGCGAGTGCCGGTTCGCTGACGCTCGCACGA
Organism: Burkholderia sp. JKS000303; assembly: GCF_002563755.1. Classification (NCBI taxonomy): domain Bacteria; kingdom Pseudomonadati; phylum Pseudomonadota; class Betaproteobacteria; order Burkholderiales; family Burkholderiaceae; genus Burkholderia; species Burkholderia sp. JKS000303. The sequence continues at coordinate 1,555,440 of NZ_PDBZ01000001.1, read as the reverse complement.
CCGAGCGCGTCAAACGCCGCGCTGAAGCTCGGCGGATGCGGCGAAACCGGAATGGGCGGCGGCGGATCGGCCTTTTGCCAGTGATCGGTGTTGGTATAGAAGTCGAACGAACACAAGCGGCCCGCGCCGTCGAGCGTGAGCGTCAAGCTACCGGCGGTGATGACGTGACGGGTTTCGGGCTGCACGCCAAACTGGTCGTCAAGTCGATCGCGCAGAACGGCTGGTCGTGCCGTTCGATCGTCCGGCGGATGGCGAATGTCGCAGGAGAGCGTGAAGCTGTCCTCGTCCCAGCGCATGTGGGCGGTCGCCGGCGCAGCGAGCGGTGCAGCACGAACGATGATCCCGGTCATATTGGCTAACGCTTGTAGACGAAATGCAGCACCGTGTAATCGCTTTCGCGAACGACGACATCGAGCTGATAACGAACGCCTCGGTGCGTCATCGGTGCAGTGTACTGGAAGATGCCACGGTGTCCTTTGGGATCCGGCATGCGTTTGCCATGACGAATGGCCAGTCGAAGAATGTGAACCGGCACGAAGCGCCAGGGTTCTTGCATATGCGCGAGCGGAATGGCGGCAAAGCGCAGTTGCTTGCTCGACGCCGCAGCGAAGCGAGTTCTGAGGCCCGATAATGCAGATCGACCGATGATCGCGTGAATACCATACCCACCGATCTTCGCCATCGCGCGGGCACCCGATCGCCACACGGCTCCGACAACGAAAATCGCATCGACCGGATCGATGAGCGGCGCTTCCAACGGCTTCTCGGTGACCGAAATGCAGGTGCCGTCGAGATCGTAAATACATGCGACGCCACCGGTTTCCATACGGTATCCGATGATGGCGTCCAATCGACTGTCAAACAGCGGCTCCGCATGAATTGGCAGATTCGATGGCCGAATTTCGAACCAAGCTGAAGATACTGGCGCGCGACCACGCCATACGTGTGCCGCTTCTGTACCCGTGTAGAGCATGTTGGATGATCGGCCCTCGACGTGGCTCGTTCCGTTGGATGGGCCCGCCAGCGTATTTTTCGCGAACGCCCAAAGCAATCAGACACGTTCGAAAAACGAAGACGCAGCGCGAAAACCCTGGCGCGCTCGACGCGTATTGCCGCGTCAGCGTCAGCGCCACCCCAGCAACACCCGCCCCATCGCGTCGAGCCCCATGTCGAACAGGTGCGACACGAACGGCACGAGGTTCGGGATCATCAGTTGCACGAGCAACAGTCCGACCAGCATCGTGACCGGAAAGCCGATCTGGAAGATGCCGATCTGCGGCGCCGCGCGATTCAGGATCCCGAGCGCGAGGTTCGCGATCAGGAGCGCCGCGACCACCGGCAGCGCGAGCAGCAGCCCCATCTCGAACACGGTCGCACCGAAGGCGGTGAGCGTGTGCCAGCCGGGCGCGTGCAGCAGGTCGGCCGACACCGGCAGCGACTGGAACGACGCGGCGAGCGCCGCGAACACCTGAAGGTGGCCGTCCACCGCGAGGAACGCGAGCATCGCGATCGCGTTCAGGAACCGGCCCATCACCGGCGTCGCGCCGTTCGAATGCGGGTCGAAGAAGGTCGCGAAGCCGAGCCCCATCGACAGCCCGATGAAGTCGCCGGCCGCCTCGACGGCCGCGAACACGATCTGCATCGTGAAGCCCATCGCCGCACCGATCAGGAACTGCGTGACGATGATCCAGATGCCCTGCGCGGAGAACACGGTGACGCCCGGCATCGCGCCGAGCGTCGGCGCGACGACCAGCGCCATGAACGCGGCCACGCCGATCTTCACGCGCACCGGCACCGACGCGTGACCGACGACGGGGGCCGTCGCGACGAGGGCGAGGATCCGCACGAACGGCCACAGGAAAGCGGTCAGCCAGCCGTTGAGCTGCGCGTAGGTAACGGAGAACATCGCGGTGGAACCGGGCCTGGCGCGCCGGTCAGCCGGCGCCGAGCGTCGCGACGTGCAGCAGCGTCTGCCGCAGGTAGTCGAGCATCGTCGTCAGCATCCACGGGCCCGCGATCACGAGCGTCGCGGCCACCGCGAGCAGCTTCGGAATGAACGACAGCGTCGATTCGTTGATCTGCGTCGCGGCCTGGAACAGGCTCACGACGAGGCCGACCGCGAGCGCGACCAGCAGCAGCGGCGCGGCGAGCAGCAGGCCGACCATCATTGCCTGGTGCGCCAGCGTCATCACTTGTTCGGGTGTCATCGCGCAATTCCTCCGCCGTTCACATGAAACTCTGCGCGAGCGAGCTGATCAGCAGCTGCCAGCCGTCGACCAGCACGAACAGCATCAGCTTGAACGGCAGCGACACGGTGGACGGCGACACCATCATCATCCCCATCGACATCAGCACGCTCGCGACGACCATGTCGATGATCAGGAACGGGATGAAGATCGTGAAGCCGATCTGGAATCCGGTCTTGAGTTCGCTCGTGACGAACGCGGGCACCAGCAGCGACAGCGGCACGTCTTCCGGGCCCTGCATCGGCGCGGCCTTCGAGATCTTCGCGAACAGCGCGAGATCGGTCTCGCGGGTCTGCTTCAGCATGAAGGTCTTGAATGGCGCGACGCCGCGCTGCACGGCCTGCTCCATCGGCAGCGTGCCGTCGGAGAACGGCTTGTAGCCGTCGGTATAAGCCTTGTCGAGCACCGGCGACATCACGAAGAAGGTGAGGAACATCGCGAGGCCGACCAGCACCTGGTTCGGCGGGGTCGTCGCGGTGCCGAGCGCCTGGCGCAGCAGCGACAGCACGATGATGATGCGCGTGAAGCTCGTCATCATCAGCAGCATCGCCGGCAGGAACGACAGCATCGTGAGCAGCAGCATCGTCTGCACGCTCAGCGAATAGGTGGTGCCGCCGTTCGGGCCCGGGCTCGTGTTGAACGCGGGCAGGCCGGCCGCCTGCGCGCACGCGAGCACGGGGGCGAGGCCGAGGATCAGCACGGGCGCGAAGCGCGCCGCGCGACGCAGGAATTCGTGTTTCATCGAAAGGCAGGAACGGAAAGAGGGCACGGTGGCATGTCAGCGGTCCTTGCCGCGCCCGAGACGCTTCGCGGCTTCGCCCGCGAGCGCGTCGCGAAAGCGCGCGCCGAACGTGCCGGGCAGCCCGCGGTCGGCCGCTGCGGCCCCGGCGGGGGCATCGGTCGCGGCGGACGCCGTCGTCACCGCCGCCGAGCCGGCCGGCAGCGTATGCAGCAACCGCACGTTGCCCGGCGCGACGCCGAGCACGAGCCAGGTGTCGCCGATCTCGACGATCGTCGCGCTTTCCTTCGCGCCGAGCCCGACGCTCGACACGACCTTCAGCGGGCCGCCGCGCCGTGCGGGCTGGAACCCGAAGCGGCGCGCGAGCCACGCGCAGCCGAACACGAGGCCGATTACGACCGCGAGCCCGACGAGCGTCTGCAGTACCGCGCCGACACCGAGCGACGGTGCGGCCGAACCGACGATCACGCTCGACGCGATCGCGCCGGCGTGGTTCACCGCGTTCATGTCGGCGGCGCCGGCCGGCGCGCAGGCGAGCGACGCGGCGACGGCCACGGCCGCCGCTGCGATCGCGCCGGACACGCGGCGGCCGGGCTTCACCGCTGTCATCGATTCAGCTTCCGGATGCGTTCGGCCGGCGTGATGATGTCGGTCAGCCGGATGCCGAACTTGTCGTTGACGACGACCACTTCGCCCTGCGCGATCAGGCAGCCGTTCACGAGCACGTCCATCGGCTCGCCGGCGAGGCCGTCGAGTTCGACGACCGAACCCTGCGCGAGCTGCAGCAGGTTGCGGATCGCGATCTTCGTGCGGCCCAGCTCCACGGTCATCTTGACCGGGATGTCGAGAATCATCTCGATGTCGTTGTGCGTCGAGCTCGGCGCGGCCTTCGACAGCGGCTGGAACACGCCGGCGCCCGTCGCGCCCGCCTGCACCGGCTGCTGGTTCTGCTCGGCGAGCGCGGCGGCCCAGTCGTCCATGCCCGGATCTGTCTGCGCGGCGGCAGCCGATTCCGCGAGTGCCGCGTCGGCGAGCGCCTGCGGGTCGAGATCGGGCGTCTGGTTCAGCTCACTCATATCCACCTTCCTTCATCGTGTCGCTCGCGCTGATCATCTTCTGCACGCGCAACGCATATTGACCATTGAAAATGCCGTAACCGCACTCCATCACCGGCACGCCGTCGACCTTCGCGACGATCGTTTCCGCGATTTCAAGCGGCAGCACGTCGCCCGTACGCAGGTTCAGGATCTTCTCGAAGTTCGTCGAGATCTCGGCGAGATCCGCGCTCAGCTCGACCTCGGCGGCCTGCACCTGCTGCGACAGCACGCGCACCCAGCGGCGATCGACTTCGAGCGCCTCGCCCTGGATCGGCGAGCTCAGCACGTCGCGGATCGGCTCGATCATCGAGTACGGCATGCAGATGTGCAGCGTGCCGCCGGTCGGCCCGAACTCGATCGAGAACTGCGTGACGATCACGATCTCGTTCGGCGTCGCGACGTTCGCGAACTGCGTGTGCATCTCCGAGCGCATGAATTCGAACTGCAGCGGCCGCACGCTTTTCCACGCGCTCGTGTACTGCTCGAACACGAGGTTCAGCAGCTTGCCGATGATCCGCTGCTCGGTTGCCGTGAAATCGCGGCCCTCGACGCGGGTGTGAAAACGCCCGTCGCCGCCGAACAGGTTGTCGACGACGAAGAACACGAGGTTCGGATCGAACACGAACAGCGACGTGCCGCGCAGCGGCTTCACGTGCACGAGGTTCAGGTTCGTCGGAATCGGCAGGTTGCGGGTGAACTCGCTGTACTTCTGCACCTTCACCTGGCTCACGGAAATTTCCGCCGTGCGCCGCATGAAGTTGAAGATGCCGATCCGCAACAGCCGCGCGAAGCGGTCGTTGATGATCTCGAGGCCGGGCATCCGGCCGCGGACGATCCGCTCCTGCGTGGCGATGTCGTAGGGGCGGACGCCCGACGTGTCGCGCTGCTCGTCGACTGTATCGGTTTCGCCCGTGACGCCCTTGAGGAGGGCATCAACCTCCTCCTGGGACATGAACTCCTGGTGGCCCATGCGCGCTCCTTTCTCGGCCGCGTTACTGGACGACGAATTCGGTGAACAGCACGTCGTCGACCTTCGCGCGCTCGTTGCCCGGCTGCGTCGGTTGTCCGATCAGATCCCGCAGTTCCTTCGCGAGCTCACGTTTGCCGTCCGGCGTCGCGAGATCCTCGGGACGCTTGTTCGACAGCGCGAGCAGGATCCGGCTGCGGATTTCCGGCATCCGTGCGGTCAGTTGCTCCTGCGCTTTCGGGTCGGTGAGCTTCAGCGACAGGCCGACGCGCAGGTAGTGCTGCACGCCGTCGTCCGACTGCAGGTTCACGGTCAGCGGGTCGAGCGGGAAGAACACCGGCGTGGCGAGCGGCGCAGGCTCGGCGTGCGTGCTCGGATGGCCGACGCCTGCCTTGCTCATGAACACGTACATGCCGGCGGCAGCAGCGGCGGCTGCGCCCACCGCGATGACGGCGATGAGCGCGATGCGCTTGAACTTGCCCGACGAAGCCGGCTTGTCGGCAGTCGGGTTTGCGGTCGTGGAGGCCATGTGAATGCGTGCGTGATATCTCGTAGCATGCATTGTTTGGCATCCGGGCCGGACGCGATGGGCGGAAAAGAGGGGGGATTTGCGGCTATCTCAGCCGATTGTCGGCCGGGTGTCGGCTCGATGCAGGGCGACAACGGCGGGGAAGCGGCCTTGTGGAGCGAGGCACGGCCGGCAGGCGCCCGGGCCGCGAGCGGGAACGGGAGCGCAAGCGGAAGCGGCGGGCCGGGCAGGCTGCGGCGCCCGCCCGGCCGTCGTCAGATCGGCAGCAACGACAGCAGCGGCGCGATCAGCACCATCGCGACACCCGCGATCATCATCGTGAGGCTCGACACGACGCCTTCCTCGCTGCCGATCTCGCGCGCCTTCGCGGTGCCCACGCCGTGGGCGGCCGCGCCGAACAGCGCACCGCGCGCGAGCCGCGTGCGCATCGGCACCAGCGCGAGCACGATTTCGCCGAGCAGCATCCCGCAGATGCCGGTCGCGATCACGAACAGCGCGGTGAGGTCCTTCGGCGCATGGATCTTGTCGGATACGGCGAGCGCGAACGGGGTCGAAACCGAGCGCGTCATCAGCGAGCGCTGCAGTTCGGGCGACAGGTGCAGCAGCTTCGCGAGCAGCAGCGAGCCGCACACGCCCGCACCGATCCCGACCGCGACGCCGACCGACAGCGACAGCCAGTGGCGGCGGATCAGGTCGCGATACTCGTAGATCGGCACCGCGAACGCGATCGTCGCCGGGCCGAGCAGCCACATCAGCCAGCGCGTGTCGCGGAAGTAGACCGAATACGGGGTGCCGGTCACCACGACGAGCAGCACCAGTACGCCCGGCACGAACACGAGCGGCGAGAACAGCAGCGTCTTCTTGTAGGCGTAGAGTCGCTTCGACGCGAAATACAGCACGACCGTCAGCACGAAGCAGCCGACGGAGATCGCGGTATTCACCTGATCGGCGGACAGGTTCGACAGCAGCGCAAACATCGCAGGCTCCGGCTCAGTGGGCAGACACGGTGGCGAGGCGCGCGCGGCGGCGTTCGGCGAACACACGCTGCGCGGCGAGCCGGCGTTCGAGCTTCGCGGCGAGGTCGACCGCAACGGCCACGGCGACCATCACGAAGGCGGTGCCAGCGAGCATGACCAGCGCGATGCGCCAGCCGTCCTCGCGGAACAGGCCGCCATACTGGACCGCCGCGACGGCGGCCGGCACGAAGAACAGCAGCATGTCGGACAGCAGCCAGTTCGCGCCGTCCTTCACCCAGGCCGGTGCGACGCGGCCCGAGAACAGCAGCACAAGCAGCACCGCGAGGCCGATCACGCCGGACGGCACCGGCAGCCCGACCGCGCGCACGGCCCAGTCGACCGCCATCCACAGCACGCCGAGCGCGGTGGCCTGGAGCACGATCCGGCCCGTGTGCGCAACGTTGCCGGAAGCGGCGAGGCGGGCGGCGGCAGTGGCGGTCGGCTTGTTCATGGCGGGCTCCATACGGATGATTCTGTCAATGGCATCAGTATAGGGTTTCCCCTAACCATAAATAAAATGACTTGTCTCTATCCTTGTCATTCCAATTCGGAATTCAGTCGCGGCTTGCCGCACCAATCTGGGGAGTGATCGATGGAATTGCGCGCGCTGCGGTACTTCGTCGAGGTGGTCCGTCAGCAGAGCTTCACCGCGGCGGCCGACCGGCTGTTCGTCACGCAGCCGACCATCAGCAAGATGGTGAAGGCGCTCGAGGACGAGATCGGCTCGCCGCTGCTGCTGCGCGACGGCCGGCAGATGGTGCTGACCGACGCGGGGCGGATCGTGTTCCAGCGCGGCCAGGACGTGCTCGCCGCGCAGGCGCAGCTGCAGTCGGAGCTGAACGATCTCGGCACGCTCGGGCGCGGCGAGCTGACGATCGGCATTCCGCCGCTCGGCGGGTCGCTGTTCACGCCGATCATCGCCGCGTACAAGCAGCGCTATCCGAACATCGAGCTGAAGCTGTTCGAGCAGGGCGCGCGGATGATCGAGGCTGCACTGATGTCGGGCGAGCTGGAACTCGGCGGGCTGCTGGAGCCGGTCGACCCCGGCACGTTCGACCGGCTGCCGATGGTGCGCGCGCCGCTGTGGCTCGTCGCGCCGCGCGAGTCGCGCTGGGAGGATCACGCGGCCGTGCCGCTTGCCGACCTCGCTCGCGAGTCGTTCGTGTTCTATGCGGAAAGCCTCGCGCTGCACGACGCGGTGCTCGATGCGTGCCGGCAGGTCGGCTTCACGCCGTCGATCGTGAGCCGCAGCGGTCACTGGGATTTCATGGCGGCGCTCGTGCACGCGGGCGTCGGCATCGCGTTGTTGCCGGAGCCGTACTGCCGGCGGCTCGACACGCGGCAGTTCACGTGCAGGCCGATCGTCGAGCCGGAGATCACGTGGGCGATCGCGCTCGGCTGGCTGAAGAAGGGGTACCTGTCGCACGCGGCGCGGGCGTGGCTCGACGTCGCGCGCGCGACGCTGCCGATCGCATCGGGCGACGATCTCGCCTTTGGCGGGTTGCGGGCAAGGGAGTGACGCCAGGCCGATGCCCGGCGCAATCAGACGTGTGTGATCGGGCCTGGATAGCGCGCGACCGTTTGGTCGTGCGTGAGCAGCGTGACGCCCTCCGAGATCGCCTGGGCGACCAGGAGACGGTCAAACGGATCGCGGTGGATCGACGGCAGTTGTTCGACCGCTAGTGCATGCGCGCTCGTGATGGGCAATTCTACGTAGCCGACATCGAGAAGATTGCGGCGGAGCACGTTTGGGTCCATCCGGAAATCGTCGCGATCCAATCCACGCTTGGTGACGATCTCCCAGAGGCTCGCAACACCGAAAATCGGTGTATGCGCGGGATCGTCGATGAGCGCGCTGGCGCGGGCGGGCAGCTCGGCTGCGCCGGCTGCCGCCCAAAGAAGCAAGTGTGTGTCGAGCAGCAACTTCATGCGTCACCCTCGAACAGCTTGCCGATTTCGTCGCTCCCCATTGCGTCGAAATCGTCCGGGACGCGAATCTGCCCCTTCATGAAACCGATCCGGCTCGGCCGGACCGGGTCCGGCGTATTGATCGGAACCACTTTGACGAGCGGCTTGCCGGCTTTTGCGATCACGAACGATTCGCCGGCATGCACGGCTTCGTCGATCAGCCGCGACAGATTCGTTTTCGCGTCATGCATGTTGTAGGTATGCATCAGCCCTCCGATTGAACTAAGTTCATTATTATGGTTGGCTTAGTTCATCCCGGTAATCCACGCAAGCGCGCGCGTAGGCCGAAAGTACCCGTCGCCAGTCCTGTCGCGTTCAATGCCCCATCGCCGGGCCTGCCCCCTTCTTCGGCTTCGTGATCCACACGAGCGCCGCGAGCGCGATGAACATGGCCGCCGACAGATAGAAGAAGTCGTTGGTGGCCATCATGAAGCCCTGCTGCGTAACGAGTTGGTTGAGCTGCGCGTTGGCCGTCTGCCCGACGATGCCGAGCTGCGCGAGCGCGCCCTGGTAGTCGGTCGTGTTCTGCGCATAGATGCTCACCGATTCCGACAGCCTTGCGTGGTGGTAGATCGCATCGTTCTCCCAGAACGTCGAACTGGCCGCGGTGCCGATCGCGCCGGACAACGTGCGCAGGAAGTTCGACAGCCCCGATGCACTCGCGAGCCGGTCGTCCGAGATGCTCGACAGCGTGATCGTCGTCATCGGCACGAAGAAGCATGCGACGCCGATCCCCTGCACGAGCCGCGGCAGGATCACGTGGTTGAACGGCACGTCGAGCGTGAACGTCGAATTCCAGATCGACACGCCCGCGAACACGATGAACGCGAAACTCGCGACCATCCGCAGGTCGAGCCGGTGCATGTTGCGCCCGATCAGCGGCGACAGCACGAGCGCGAGCAGCCCGACCGGCGCGGTCGCGAGGCCGGCCTTGCCGGCCGTATAGCCCATCACCGTCTGCAGCCACAGCGGGAAGATCACGACCGAGCCGAAGAACGCCATGAAGCCGAACGAGATGATCAGCGCGCCGAGTGCGAAGTTGCGGTCCTTGAAGAGCGACAGGTCGACCACCGGCTCCTTCTCGGTTGCCTCCCACACGAGCATGAACGCGAGCGACACGACCGCGATCAGCGCGAGCGCGACGATGAAGCTCGAGTTGAACCAGTCGCGGTCCTTGCCGAGGTCGAGCATCATCTGCAGGCACGACACGCCGATCACGAGCAGCGCGAGGCCGATCGCGTCGATCCGCTGCTTCGACGTCTTCGTCTCGCGGCCGCGCAGCAGGAAGTACGCGCAGGTCGCGGAGAAGATGCCGATCGGCAGGTTGATGTAGAAGATCCACGGCCACGTGTAGTTGTCGCTGATCCAGCCGCCCAGCAGCGGCCCGAAGATCGGCGCGACGATCACCGTCATCGCCCATAGCCCGAGCGCGAGCCCGCGTTTCGCGGGCGGATAGCTGCGCATCAGGATCGTCTGCGACAGCGGCACCATCGGGCCCGACACGAGCCCCTGCAGCAGCCGGAACGCGATCAGCGTCTCGAAGTTGTTCGCGAGGCCGCACAGCGCCGACGCGATCGTGAATGCGAGCACCGACAGCGTGAACAGCCGCACCTCGCCGACCCGCCGCGCGAGCCAGCCCGTGAGCGGCACCGCGATCGCGGAGGCGACCGAATACGACGAGATCACCCACGTGCCTTCGCTCGTCGCGACGCCGAGGCTGCCCGAGATGGTCGGCACCGCGACATTCGCGATCGACGTGTCGAGCACTTCCATGAAGGTGCCGAGCGCGAGCCCGACGGTGAGCAGCGCGAGCGCGCCGCCGGTGAGCGGTGCGGGTTCGGCGGCAGGCGGCGCGGCGGATGCCGTGGTGGCGGACATCGGAATCTCCTAGACGCGGCGCGCGCGACGCGCCGGCACAACGCACGGGCGCGCGATACCGCGCGGCCCGTCCGGATGGAACAGGGTAGCAGGGAAGCGAAAGACCACGTGCCGCATCATCTTCTGCCCAGACAGAGAAATAAGCGAATGCTTAACCTAGACATCGTGTCTCCGTACGCTCAGCGATCGGGGTCGTCGGGGGAAGGGCAGCCGACGTCGCCGGGCCCGTTCGCGATAAAGCGTTGCAGCAGGCCGGTGAGCATCGCGAGTTCGTCGGCTGAGAAGCCGGCGAGTTGCGCGTTCAGCGCGGTGGCGATCAGCGACGGCAGCGCGCGGGCCGCGTCGGCGCCGCGCTCGGTGAGCGTCAGCTCGATCATCCGGCGGTCGTGTTCGCTGCGCGAGCGTGCGATCAGGCCCTTGCGCTCGAGACGGTCGAGCATCCGCGTCATCGACCCGCTGTCGTACGACATCTTGCGCGACAGCTCGAACGGCGTGCGCGCATAGCCGCGCGACAACAGCAGGATCACGCCGATCTGCTGCGCGGTGAGGTCGAACGGCTCGAGCGCGCGGTCCATCCGCTCGACGAGCGCCTGCCGGGCCTTGGTCAGGTAATAACCGAGGCTCGTTTCCAAGGTGATGGTGTCGGGATCGTAGAGGCCGCCGTTCATGCGATTTGCGCGCGCAGCAACAGTGCGTTTCAGGTCAAAACGCGCCCAGTATCTTGAAAAATGATTGCATAGTCAATATTATTTCAGTCAACCAGTTACGACGTGCATGTTGCACTGCCGGAGACGATGTTCTGACCGCTTCGCCCGCGCTGCCGGGCACCCCGAGGATGTTCGCGATGCTGTCCCTGAAAAATGCCGCCGGCGCGCTGCGCCGCAACCTGACCGATACCACCCACCATCTGTTTTCCGGGCCGCACCGCGGCTGGAAGATCGCGCTGTACGTGACGATGCTGGTGGTGCCGGGAGGATCGCTGGCGGCGCTCGGGTTCGCGTGGTTCGATCATCGCCGGCAGCGCAATGCGAAGGGCGCCGCCCGCCGCACGAGCCAGCCGTCGGCCACGGAGCCGTCGTCATGGCGGTCCGTCGCCGAATCCGTCCCCGTGCCGGTGCGCTGCCACTGACACCACCGGCCTCACGCCGCTCCCGCCATCCTGACCGAGCACCGGCCGCGCCAGGCGCGGCCCGTCGTCGTGTCCGCCGCGCGCCCCCCCCCCGTCCTCGCCCGCAAGCGATCCGTAATGGCCGGTAAACCGGCCAGTCGCGCCGGTAACACATTCGTGCCGTTGCGCACCGTACCCTTAGGGCTGCGCAGTAACCCCGCCGTCAGTTACCATTTGTCCGCCAGCGGCACAACGACCGCATCGCGCGACGCCGCTCGCTGGCCGTCGCGCCCAGACAGGAAAACCACGATGCCGTACGCCCCCCTCCCGCGCGCCCTTCGCCCGCTGAGCGCCGCTGTCGCCGTTGCGACGGCCGTGCTGCTCGCCGGTTGCGCCGTCGGGCCCGACTATCATCGGCCCGACACGTCGATCCCCGCCGCATACAAGGAAGCGCCGGCCGGCTGGAAGGTCGCGCAACCCGCCGACCGCACCGACCGCGGCCCGTGGTGGACGGTCTACGACGATCCGCAACTCGACACGCTGATCGACAAGCTCAACGCATCGAACCAGACCATCGCGCAATCGGCCGCTGCGTACCGGCAGGCCCGTGCGCTCGTCACCGAGGCGCGCGCCGCGTATTTCCCGACCGTCGGGCTGACCGCGTCGGGCTCGCGTTCCCGCTCGGGGCGCACGTCGGTGTCGTCGGGCACGTCGTCGAATTTCGGCAGCAGCTCGTCGATCAGCAACAGTTACAGCGTCGGCCTCGATGCGAGCTGGGAGCCGGATCTGTGGGGCAAGGTGAGCCGCACCGTCAGCGCGCAGCGCGCCGGCGAAGCGGCCGCCGCGGCCGATCTCGCGAACGCGCGGCTGTCGCAGCAGGCGCTGCTCGCGCAAACCTATTTCCAGTTGCGCACGTCCGATGCGCTGCAGAAGCTGCTCGACGACACCGTGACGTCGTACGGCGAATCGCTGAAGCTCACGCAGAACCAGTACGCGCAGGGCGTGGCCGCGCGCGCGGACGTGATCCAGGCGCAGACGCAGCTGCAGAGCGCGCAGGCGGCGTCGATCGACAACGGCGTCGCGCGCGCGCAGTACGAGCATGCGATCGCAACGCTGATCGGCGAACCGGCATCCACGTTCTCGCTGCCGCCGGCCCCGCTCACGGCCGAACCGCCGATCACGCCGGTCGACGTGCCGTCCGCGTTGCTCGAGCGCCGGCCCGACATCGCGGCGGCCGAACGCCGCGCAGCCTCCGCGAACGAGCAGATCGGCGTCGCGATTTCGGCATTCTTCCCGACGCTCACGCTGTCGGCGAGCGGGGGCTTCGAGAGTTCGGTGTGGTCGCAACTGTTCACGCTGCCCGCGCGGTTCTGGACGGTCGGGCCGCAGCTCGCCGCGACGCTGTTCGACGCAGGCCTGCGCGCCGCGCAGACCGACGCTGCCCGCGCGACCTACGACGAGAACGTCGCCGCGTATCGCCTCTCGGTGCTCACCGCGTTCCAGGACGTCGAGGACAACCTCGCGTCGCAGCGCATCCTCGCGCAGGAAGTGGACGTGCAGCGGCAGGCCGTCGACAGCGCCGAGCACTCGCTCGCGATCGTCACGAACCAGTACAAGGCCGGCACGGTCGCGTACCTGAACGTGCTGACCGCGCAGACCACGGCGTTCACCGCGCAGCAGAAGCTCGCGACGATCTCCGGCCAGCGGATGGTGTCGTCGGTCGGGCTCGTGAAGGCGCTCGGCGGCGGCTGGAATACGTCGGAAATGGCGCGCGAAACGGGCGACATGGCTGCACCCACCCCGGCGTCGGGTGCAGCGGCGCCGGCCGCAACCGCACCGGTGGCCACCGTGCCGCTCGCGCAGAAGTAGACGTAGAAACGAAGCGGGGCGACGCCGCTGCGCGCGTCAGCGCATCGCGTCGCCGAAGATCAGCGACACCTGGTTGTTGCCGATCGGATGGCCGAGCAGGTTCAGCAGCCCGGCGAGGTTCGCCTGCTGCTCCAGCGCCGCGTGCGCGGTGCCGCGGAACGATCCCTGGCCGGGCCCGAAGTTGCCGTGTCCGTCGAGGAACAGCGGCCCCTGCGTCGTCGACAGGTCGAGATCGGCGCCCGTCCCCTTCGCCTGCAGCACCGCACGGTACGACCCGAGCGGCTTCACGCGCGACACGCGCGAACTCATCGAATCGATCGTCACCGTCAGCTGGCCGTACGCGTTGTTGCCGAGCAGGCGCCAGTCGGTCCAGCCGAGCCGCACGTCGCCCTGCAGGTCGAGCGTGTTGAACGGCGTGCCGAGCCCGGCGAGCAGCGACGCGGGCACGGCCATCGTGCCCGCCGACAGCACCGCGCCGCGCCACGTCGCATCGAGCGTGACCGCATCGGGCATCGCCTCGGTCTGCCGCATGTGCATCTGCACGCGCCCGGTGAGGAGCGGCCAGAAGCGCGTTGTCCATTCGACGCGGCCGGGCAGCAGCGTGGCCGCACTCTGGTCGGCGCCCGGCGCGAGCATCAGCGTGCCCGAGCCATGCCACAGCGATCCGTCCGGATCGACGAGATTCACGTGCCCGCCGGTCGCGCGCGCGAACTGCGGCGTGATCCATGCGGCCGGCGCGAGCGCGACGAGCGTCACCGCCGTCGCGAATCCACCTGCCACCACCCACGGCAATGCGGCGACGAGCCGCCTGATCCCCGGCCTCATCGGCCGGTTGCTGCTGGTTTCGTCCACTGCGTCATTTCTGCATCGAGGGTTGCATCACGGCCGTCAGGTCGACCTGGCCATCTTCCTTCAGCCCGGTCACGTGCGCTTCGCCGACCTGCACCTTGAACTGTCGGCGCGCGTCGTCGAGCCACTGCGTCCACACCGGGAACGGCACGTTCTTCATCTGGATCTGCACGCCGTTGCCGACGACCTGCGCCTGCGCGCCCTGCAGCCCGTGATCGGACAGCGACGCGGCAAGCGCATCCTTCAGCGCTAGCCCGGTCGGCGCGACGCCTTGCGCGGCGGCCGTCAGCGACTTCGCCTCGTTGGCCTGCGCGGTCATTTCCGCGAGCTCGCGACGCATCGTCGGCAGCGTGTTGCGGATCCGCGCGCTGCCTTCCTGCGCGGGCGACCACAGCACCGAATACGCGATCGCGATGACCAGCACGGTGCCGCCCCAGCCGAGCAGCGTCTTCTCGCGCTGCGAGCGCTCGCCCCAGAACTGCGCGATCGTCTGAGTCAGTTGTTCGGTGTTCATGAGCGGCTCCGGATCGTCCATTTGCCGGTGCTGCTGTCGACTTCGCCGGCCAGCCCGTTGCGTGCGAGACGCTGCGGGAAATCGGGGTCCACCTTGACCTCCGGCTTGAAGCCGACGTCGAGCCGCCGGTCGTGATAATCGAGCGACGCGATCCCGTTCAGCGGCAGCGCGCCCATCGAACGCGACAGCCCGCTCGACAGCGCGAGAAAATCGTTCGGCGACAACTCGCCCGCCGCCAGGCGCAGCTGGTCGAGCTGGCGCTGCATCTGCGCGGGCGGATCGAGCACCGTCGTCGTCTTGGGGAAGGCGGACAGCAGCGTCTCGGTGATCTGCGCGGACAGCGCATCGCGTTCGCGCGACAGCTTCCACCAGTGCAGGTTCATCCCGATCACGGCCACGCCGAGCGTCGCCGCGGCGAGGGCGATCGGCACGCGCAGGCGCTTCAGCGTCGCGCGATCGAAGCGCCACGGCTGCGATTCGAATTCGAACTGGCACAGATCCAGGCGCTCGCTCAGCGCGCGCCGCGCGAATGCGTCGAACGACAGCGGCTGCGCACCCGGCAGCAGCGGGCCGTCGCTGGGGATGACCGATGCGAGCCGCGGCTCCGCGCCCGGCTCGCCGAGTTCGTACAGCTCGACGTCGCCGCCGCCCGAGAGCGCGGCGAGCGTGCCGCTGGCACGCGCAGCAGGCGCGGCAAAACCTTCGCCGAGCGCGCCGCGCGCGATCGCGAGTTCGAGGCGCGGCGCACCGGCCGCAGCCGGCTGCGCGCCGGCTTCGACGAGCACCGGTTCGACTGCGGTCGCGAGGCCCAGCACCGCGGCTACCGCGGTCGGGCGCGCGGGCGGCTCGCCCGCATCCGCGATCGGCTCGGCTTGCGGGGTCTCGCCGTCGGTCGGCGCGTCCGGCGCGGCGTCCGTCACTGCGGCGCGCGGCGCCGGCAGGCAGCGTGTCGCCGGCACCGCGCTCAGGTGCCGGTGGCCGGCTGCGGTGAATGCGTCGCAGATCGTGCGGAACCACGCACGGTCGACGACGGCCAGCACACGGCGCCCGTCGGGCAGTGCCGCCGGATCGAGCGCGATGTGGCAGCCGGCCGGATCCTGGATCAGCTGATCCTCGACGATGTTCGGCAACGCCTGGCGCAGCTTCGGCCCCTTGAGCGGCGGCACGGTCGCGGCCAGCAGCAGCACGTCGCGCGCGGCGACGATCAGCACCGTTGCGTTCGCGCGCGGCAGCAGCGTGAGCGCGGCGCGGCCCGCGCGCTGCACGTGGCCGGCCTTGTCGACGAGCGTAAACGGCAGCTCGGGCCACTGCCATTCCTGCAACGGCACGGCCGGCTCGCGCGGCGGCAAAGAAACAATCAGCGTGCTCAAGGGCTCCTCTCCCGAATGGCGTCGTTATAGCTGGTCACGGATGCGCACGACCCGCGTCGAGTGCGTGGTCGGATCACGATACACGAGCGAGGTGCGATCGACCTCCGCGCGATCGTGCTGGATCCGGCCATGCACGATGAAGTAACTCGAATTGACGTCGACGAGGCTCGAGTCGATCGTCACGTTCGGCGCGCCGGCACCGCGCAGCGCGAGCTGCACGTCGCCGACGTTGCGGAAAAACACGGTCTCGCGGCGCGACACGAGCGCCTGCGCCGACGACACGCTCATCCCCGGCACGAGCGCGGCGATCACCTCGGCCGGCGCGGTGTTCATGTTCACGGGCGTCGTGGTCGGCAGCACGGTGACGAACGGGCGCAGCCGCGCGACCATCTCGGGCGTCACGCCGTCGACGTCGAGCAGGCTGTCGACGCCCGTCATCATGAGCGGGGCAGGCCCGCGGTCGCCGCCGGACATTCCCGGGTCGTCGGTGAAGTTGCCGGTCATGTCGCCGCCGGGCACCGGCGCGGTGGCGGCCGTCCCGCCGCCGGGCAGCGTCGGCGTCTGGAAACGCGTTGCCGAATGCATGAGGCCCGCGCGCATCTGCAGCGCGATCCGTTTCGCGAGTGCGCCGTCGTAGCCGAGCGTCGTCAGCAGCCGCTGGAACGCCTGAAGCTGCATCACGTTGAGTTGCAGCACGCCGGGCGCCGGCGACGACACGAGGTTGCGCAGGTTGAACTTCGCCTGCGCGTCCTCGATCGATCCGGAGATGTAGGTGTCTTCGCCGCCGCTGTCGTTGGGCGCGCCGATCCGGCCGAGGAAGTCCGACAGCTTGGTCTTCGCGATCGGCACGGCCCAGATCCCGCCGAGATAGGTGATGCCGGGCGCCGTGTCGCCTTCGGAGCGCAGGATCATCCGCGTCCAGTCGAGCGCGCCGCGCGCGACCCACTGCGCCTGCGCCAGCACGCGCTGGTTCTCGATGCGGCGAATCTGCACCTGCTGGCGCCACAGCATGCCCGACACGAGGATCGCCGACAGCGCGACGACCAGCAGCGCGGTGATGATCGCCGCGCCGCGTTCGCGGCGGCCGCGCGCCGGCGCGCGCGTGGCGGCACGGGCAGCGAACCGGAAACGGGGAGGGCGCGTGCGCATCGTCATTCCCCGACGAGGAAGATGCGCGTGACGGGCACGCGCAGCGACGTCGCGCCGATGCTGACCTGCAGCCCCGTCACCGCGCGCGTCGGCGGCGCGTTGCCGATCTGCGGCACCTTCAGCGCATCGTTGTTCTGCGCGAGCGCGTCGTTGGCCGTCTGCAGATTGGTGGTCCAGCCCACGCGCGGCACGTACAGCTTCGCGTCGATTGCACCGACGCCGCCCATCAATGCGACCCAGCTCCAGCCGTCGACGCTGCTGTCCTTCAGCACGGCGTGCAGCCGGTTCGCATCGTCGATCGGCGGCGACGCATACCGCACGACGCGCCCGCCGGCGATCCGGTAACGGACCACCTGCAGCCGCGGCGCGGCGCCCGGCACCTCGAGCTCGCGAACGATCTGCAGCGTGTTGCCGGCGACGCCGATCGCCGGCTGGCCGGCTTCGTCGTCGGTCGCGGCGAGCCGCGCGTCGATGCGCATCTGGTCGAACATCTGCGCGAACACGCGCTCGTCTTCCATCGCGGCCGCGACCTTGTCGCGACCGCGCATGATCTGGTCGAGCCCGCGCCACGCCAGAATCGCGACCACCGCGAGGATCGCGATCGCGATCATCAGTTCGATCAGCGTGAAGCCGCGCACGCGGCGCGAGCCGACGAAACGCGCGGGCCGGCGCGGCGGCGGCGCGTCAGAGCGGACGGCTGGTTTCATTCGCGACCACCGTCACCATCTGGGCCAGCACGCCAGCGCGCCCCGGCATGCTCACCGACACCTGCACGCGCCGGAACACGGGGTTCGGCGTCGTGCTCACGCGTTGCGTGCAGACGAGCTGCACGTTGCCTTGCGAACAGTCGAAACTCTGCTCGCCGACCTCCGGCCACGCATGCGTGAGCCGCAATTGCGCGAGCGTATTGTCGGCACTCCAGCCGGCGAGCAGCCGGCGATGGAGATCCGACGCATTGGTCGCCATCGTGCCGACCGCACGGATCGACGCGGCGAGCGCGACCGCGATGATCGTGAGCGCGACGAGCACCTCGATCATCGTGAAGCCGCGTGCACCGGCGCACGTTGCGTTGGCGCGCCCCGAACGAAGTGCTTTCGAGGGGCGGAACGAAGAAAACGGAAAGGGCATACGACGACGCATCGTCATTGCACCTCGTAACGACCGTTGCCGGTGCCGACGATCGTCGCACTGCCGACGGCCGAATGCAGCGTCACGCGCACCGGCGTGTCGATGCTTTCGGTACCGAACACGATGCGGCTCGCACGCGTGTCGGACCCCGGATAGTCGATCTCCGCGCTCGTGACGCCGCCGTCCCAGTCGCGCGGGCGCAGCAGGTCGTCGCGCAGCGTGCGCCAGCCGTCGGGCGAGCTCACGTCGAAACGGAAGCCGTGCGCGGTCGGCTGCCACGCGATCGGGTGGGCACGCACCTGCGCTTCGTCGCCGGCGGTCTCGAACAGCAGCGCGACGCGCTGCGCCTCCTCGCGCAGGTCGGTCCGCGGATTGCGCGTGAGCGACAGCGACGCGAGCGACACCAGCAGGCCCGCGATCACGAGCACGACGAGCATCTCGAGCAGCGTGAAGCCGCGCGCGCGCGTCGGCGCGGCAGTCATGGCCGCGCCGCGACGCACGTGGCGGTCGCGGCCGGCGCGACTGTCGCGTGCTGAGCGCAACGACGTGCGAAGGGCGGGCATGAAATGAAGAGCAGGAACGAACGTTGGCCGGTCAGCGCACGCTTACTGCCACGAACCGATGTCGGTGTCGTTGCCGTCGCCGCCTTCCTTGCCGTCGGCGCCGTAGCTGAACACGTCGATCTCGCCGTGCACGCCCGGGTTCAGGTACTTGTACCCGTTGCCCCACGGATCGTTCGGCAGGCGCTCGAGATAGCCGCCGTCCTTCCAGTTGTTCGGGATCGGATCGGTGGTCGGCTTCTGGGTCAGCGCGGTCAGGCCCTGTTCCTGGGTCGGATAGCGGCCGTTGTCGAGACGGTACAGCTTGAGCGCCTGCATGATCGTGCCGATGTCCTGCTTCGCGGCGATACGGCGTGCCTCGTCGGGGCGGCTCATGATCTTCGGCACGATCAGTGCCGCCAGGATCCCGAGGATCGCGACCACCACCATGATCTCGATCAGCGTGAAACCGCGCTGACGGCGCACGGCCGCATTACGGCGAGTGATCCACGTTTGCATGACTGACTACCTCTTTCCAAAAAAATGTCGTCGATTGAGTGACGCACCCGGTATGCATTCCGGACCCTTGCCTGACGACAAGCTTCCGATACCCCGTGCGCGGAGCACGCATTGTAAGGCGCGCATTGCCGAGGGCTTTCACCCAACGCAAATTTCATATACATCCGTACAATAGCGCGCATGAACGCGCTCTCGATCCGGATCCTCTCCCTCGCCCTCTTCGCGGGTTTGTGCGCGACGGCCACCTACTGGGTCGTCACGCTGTCCGCCCGTGAAGCGCCGCTGCCTGCCGCTGCCGCGCGGCTGCCGATCCGCACCGAGGACGCCGCCGCGCTCTTCGGCGGACAGCTCGACAAGAATCCCGTGCAGGACATTCACCTGTTCGGCATTCTCTCGCTCGCTCACGGCGCCGCCGCGATCATCGGTGTCGGCGGCGAACCGCCGCGTGCGGTGTCGCTCGGCGCGGACGTCACGCCCGGCGCGAAACTCGCCGAAGTCCGTCCCCGCTCGATCATCGTCGACCGCAACGGCGCCCGCGCCGAAATCCAGCTCCCCGCGAACACGCCGTCCCCCGCGATCTACATGCGCTGAACGGTGCCGGCCTGACCGACCGTCAGGCCGTCACTGCACCATGTTGTTCAACTCGATGATCGGCAGCATCACCGCCAGCACGATCACGAGCACGATGCCGCCCATCGCCAGGATCAAGAGCGGCTCGAGCAGGCTCGTCAGGAACATCGTGCGACGCTCGAGCTCGCGCGCCTCGCCTTCCGCCGCGCGATCGAGCATCGTCGTCACGTCACCCGTGGCCTCGCCGGAACGAATCAGGTGCACCAGCACCGGCGGAAACGTCTTCACGTTGTTCAGCGCGCGCGACAGCGCGGAGCCTTCACGCACGCGCACGATCGCATCGTCGATGTTCGCGCGCATCGCGCGGTTCGACAGTGTCTCGCCAGCCGCCTGCAGTGCGCGCAGGATCGGCACGCCGGCCGCGGTGAGAATGCCGAGCGTGCTTGCGAAGCGCACCGTGTTGTAGCCGCGCACGAGCTTGCCCGCGAGCGGCGCGGTCAGCACCCAGCGGTCGAACGCGAGCCTCGGCCCGTCGCGCGACAGCGTCGCCTTCACGAACCACACGACCAGCGCGACCGCGATCAGGATCGCCCACCACCAGTGCCGCACGAACTCCGACAGCGCCATCATCACGATCGTCAGCACCGGCAACTGCTGCTTGGTGCTCGCGAACACGTTGACGACCTGCGGCACCACGTAGCTCAACAGGAACGTGACGATGCCGAATGCGATCAGCGTGACGATGCCCGGATACGTGAACGCCAGCAGGATCTTCTGTTTGAGCGCATTGCTCTGCTCGATGTAGTCGGCCAAGCGCGACAGCACGATGCCGAGCTTGCCGGTGTGCTCGCCCGCGGCGACGAGCGCACGATAGATTTCGGGGAAATCGCGCGGATGCTGGCCCAGCGCATTCGCGAGCGAATGGCCGCCGAGCACCTCGGCGCGGATCGCGGCCATCAGTTCGCGGATGTAGTCGCGCTCGGCCTGCTCGGTCAGCACGCCCAGCGCCTCGTCGAGCGGCAGCCCCGCGATCAGCAGGCTCGCGAGCTGGCGCGTGAGGATCGCCTGCTCGCGCTGCGACAGCTTGCGGCCGAACGCGAGCCGCTGCGAACGCGCGCCACGGCTCGCGCTGGCGGCCGGTTCGACGACGAGCGGCGTGAGCCCCTGCGTGCGCAACTGGCCCCGCGCGTTGCGCGCGCTGTCGGCATCGATCACGCCTTTCTGCGCGCGCCCCGCCGAATCGATAGCTTCGAAACGGAATGCCGGCATCGCGCTATGCGCCTCCCGTCACGCGCAACACTTCCTCGAGCGACGTCGCGCCGGCCGCAAGCCAGCGTTCGGCGTCGTCGCGCAGCGTGCGCATGCCTTCCGCGCGGCCCGCGGCGAGAATCTCCGCGTCGGCCGCGTTGCGGTGGATCAGCGAGCGGATCGCGTCGTCGATCACCAGCAGTTCGTATACGCCGCGCCGGCCCGCGTAGCCCGAATGGCCGCACTTCGCGCAGCCGACCGGATGCCACACGGTGCGGCCTTCTTCCTGCCGCTCTTCCTTGCACACCGGGCAGAGCTGGCGCACCAGACGCTGCGCGAGCACGCCGAGCAGCGATGACGCGAGCAGGTACGGCTCGACGCCCATGTCGGTCAGACGCGTGACGGCGGACGCCGCATCGTTGGTGTGCAGCGTCGCGAGCACGAGGTGGCCCGTCAGCGAGGCCTGCACCGCGATCTGCGCGGTTTCGAGGTCGCGGATTTCGCCGATCATGATCACGTCCGGATCCTGACGCAGGATCGAACGCAGCGCACGCGCGAAGGTCATCCCGATCCGCTCGTTCACCTGCGTCTGGCCGATGCCGGACAGGTCGTATTCGATCGGATCCTCGACGGTCATGATGTTGGTCGTCGCCGTTTCGAGCCGCGACATCGACGCGTACAGCGTGGTCGTCTTGCCCGAACCGGTCGGCCCCGTCACCAGCACGATCCCGTGCGGGCGCGCGATCAGCTTGTCGAACTGGCCGAGCGTGTCGCGGCCCATCCCGAGCGCTTCGAGATTCAGCCGCGCCGCATCCTTTTCCAGCAGACGCAGCACCGCGCGTTCGCCGTGCCCGGTCGGCAACGTCGACACGCGCACGTCGACCGGCCGGCCGCCGACGCGCAGCGTGATGCGGCCGTCCTGCGGCAGGCGCTTCTCGGCGATGTCGAGCTGCGCCATGATCTTGATCCGCGAGATCAGCGCGCCGTGCAGCGCCTTCTTCGGGCGCACGACGTCGCGCAGCGTGCCGTCGACGCGAAAGCGCACGACCGACGCATTCTCGAACGGCTCGATGTGGATGTCCGACGCCTGTTCGCGTGCCGCTTGCGTGAGCAGCGCGTTGATCATCCGGATGATCGGCGCGTCGTCTTCCGATTCGAGCAGATCCTCGACTTCGGGGATGTCCTGCATCAAGCGCGACAGGTCGACTTCGCCTTCGACCTCGCCGACGATCTGCGCCGCGCTGCCGTCCTGGCGCGCGTACGCCTGGTTGATCGCCTGCGCGAGTTCGTCGGCCGGCACGCGGTGCACGGAAATCGAGCCGAAATTGCGGGCGATTTCCGCGAGCGCCGCGTCGCTCGTGCGTTCGCTGATCCACACCTCGAGCGTGTCGTCGAGCTGGTGTGCAATCAGCACCTGGCCGTTCTTCGCGAAGCCGTACGGCAACAGGCGCGCGGCCAGCGGCGACGGCGGCTGCCGTTCGCCCGGCGCGCCGTCTGGAGCGGAAGACGCGAGCACGTCGCTCACTGCGAGGCTCCCGGCGTGGCGGTCAGCGGTTGTTGCGGCACCGTCTGCTGCGGCACGCTTTGCGGCTGCACGGGCGTCTGCTCCGGCATCGGCTGGGCCGGAACCGGCGCCACCTGCCGCTGCACCTGCTGACGGCGCATCTTGTCGAGATCGAACAGGTTGCCGGCCGGCGTACCGCCCTGGCTCGGGCCGAGCGGCATCGGCGGGACGACCGGATCGTCCTTGTCGCGCATCACGTTGTTGTCCGACTTGTACGCGCCCGTCATGCCCTGGACGTAGTCGTAGCGGTTGGCCGTGACTTCCTGCGCGGTACTGCGATCGCTGATGATCACCGGGCGCAGGAACACCATCAGGTTGGTTTTCTGGCGTTGCTTCGATTCCGAACGGAACAGCTGGCCGATCCACGGAATGTCGCCGAGCAGCGGTACCTTGCTGTTCGATACCTGATAGTTGTCCTGCATCAGGCCGCCGAGCACGATGATCTCGCCGTTGTCGGCCAGGATCGTCGACTGGATCGAGCGCTTCGTGAAGGTCGGGCCGGTCTGCGCGCTCGTCGTGCCGGCGACGACCGCCGAATCCTCGGTATAGAGCTGCAGCTTGAGGATCCCGCCGTCGGTAATCTGCGGCTTCACGTGCAGCGTCAGGCCGACGTCGCGCCGGTCATAGGTGTTGAACGCGTTGCTCGTCGTGCCGCTCGTCAGGTTCGAATACGAACCGGTCGCGATCGGCACGTTCTCGCCAACCACGATTTTCGCTTCCTCGTTGTCGAGCGTGACGAGGTTCGGCGTCGACAGCACGTTCGCGTCGCTCACGCCCGAGAAGTACTGCAGCAGCGCACCGAGCCCCTGCACGCCGAACATGTTGTGCAGCCAGCCGATGTTGAGTCCCTGGTTGAGCGACGAGAGATTGGCGGCCAGCCCGCCGCCGGTGATCGTGCCGGCGCTGGTGGTCGTGCCGCCGGCGGTCAGGTTGATGATGCTGTTGCCCGCCACGTTGCCGGCCACGGCCGCCAAGTTCGTGCCGCCGAGGAACTGGCCGCTCGCCACCTGCCACT
The DNA here is from genome assembly GCF_002563755.1 of Burkholderia sp. JKS000303. NCBI lineage: Bacteria > Pseudomonadati > Pseudomonadota > Betaproteobacteria > Burkholderiales > Burkholderiaceae > Burkholderia > Burkholderia sp. JKS000303. Next base: position 1,531,558 of record NZ_PDBZ01000001.1, on the reverse strand, counting down.
GGATCCCGAGGTTGCCCTGCGTCGTCGAATTCAGCTCGACGATCAGCGCTTCGATGTAGACCTGCGCACGCCGTGCGTCGAGCTGGTCGATCACCGAGCGCAGGTTCCGGTAGACCGGATCGGATGCCGTGATGATCAGCGAGTTGGTGGCTGCGTCGGCCTGGATCATCCCGCCCGGCTGGTTGTCGTCGCTCTTGTCCTTGTCGCCGCCGAGCAGGCCGGCCGTGCCCAGGCCGCCGCTGCCCGACGAGCCGCTGCCGTAGGACGACGACGAAGACGAGCTGCCGAGGCCGCCGGACGGCAGCGGCGGGGTGCCGGAGGTGCCGGTCGAGAAGTTGCCGCTCGACGACGAGCCACCGCTCTGGTTGAAGCTGTTCGCATCGTTGGACGACGCCGACGAGCCGCTGTCGTTGCCGCCCTTGCCGAGCATCCCGCGCAGCGTCTTCGCGAGCTTCACCGCGTCGGCGTTGCGCAGCGGCACGACGTGCATGTTGCCGGGCACCGCGCTCGGCGCGTCGAGCTGCTGCGCGAGGCGCTTGGCCGCGGCCAGGCGCGCGGCGCTCGATGCGCGCAGCATCAGCGAATTGGTGCGCGGGTCGGCCGTGACCGACACCTTCAGCGTCGCGTCGCTGTTGCCGATCGCGCCCGGGTCGAGCATCTTCTGCATCTGCGCGGCGAGGTCGATCGCGTTCGCGTTGCGCAGCGGCACGACCTGGACCTGCGCGCCCGCGGCGTTGTCCACGCCCGCGATGATCCGCGCAATACGGCGCACGTTGTCCGCGTAATCGGTGACGACGATCGTGTTGTTCGCCGGGTAGGCGGTGACCGTGTTGTTCGGCGAGATCAGCGGCCGCAGCACCGGCAGCAGGTTGTTCGCCGATTCGTTGTGCAGCTCGAACACCTGTGTGATGACCTGGTCGCCATGCGCCTGCGGCGCGTTGCCGATGTAGGTCGGCACGCCCTGCAGCTTCGCATCGGCCTCGGGCACGACCTTCAGCACGCCATGATCCTGCACGAGCGCGAAGCCCTGCATGCGCAGCGCCGACTGCAGCGTCTTCAGCGCCTGGTCTTCCGGCACCGAGCGTTCGGCAACGAGATTGAGCTGCCCCTTCACGCGGGGATCGACGATGATGGTCTTGCCGGTTGCGGCGCCGATCGCCTTGGCGACCTGGTCGATGTCCGCATTCACGAAATTGAGCGTGACCTGAGCGTAGGCGGCCTGCGAGACGATGATGCCGGCGGCGATCAGGGTCGTGGCTACGCGCCGCATAACGAAGCGATTTCTTGTCATGGATGAATGGGTCGATGCCGGCTCAGGCCACTTCCGGCGGTAGTGCTGGGATCCAAGTCCTAAAGGCGCGACATTAGCAGTTTTTCATGTCCGAAATATCACATTGATCCGAGGACTGTCTCACATACGACATGTAACCGGCACGGCGTATGCGATATGTAAGATTTCGGCGCTGGATGGGCATTCCGGTCATCGCCGTCGATTTGCGATGAATCGACACGGAAATGCGCTATAACCGGGCTGCCGTCTTCCCGTATGTCGCAACGTGACGGACTGCCGGTATGATACGGGCGGCACGTTTCTCGTCGCACGAATAAAGAACACGGGTTTTCCCGACCCTCGCGCAATTTCCTTTTTCGTTTCCGCACCATGAACAGACGGTTCGCTTCGATCGCGCTGATCGCCGCCGGCGTGTGGTTTGCCTGCGGAAACGCGCGCGCGGATTGTTTCGACGAGGCCGCCCGATACCAGAAGGTCAATCCGCTGATCCTGCGTGCGATCGCATGGCAGGAGTCGCGCAACCGGCCCGACGCGCTGAACAAGAACAACAACGGCTCGGTCGACTACGGCCTGATGCAGATCAACTCGATCCACCTGTCGACGCTGTCGCGCTACGGCATCGGCCGCGACACGCTGATGGAGCCGTGCAAGAACGTCTACATCGCCGCGTGGCACCTGCGCCAGAAGATGAACCGCTACGGCAACACATGGCAGGCCGTCGGCGCCTATCATTCTGAAACGCCGTCGCTGCGCGACAAGTACGCGCGGCAGATCGCCGGGATCCTGACGCAGTGGAAGCTGCTGCCGCCCACCCAGTGACGCCGCGCCGCATCGCGCGCTGACGCGGCGCCGCTCGGCCGGCGCGCGTTTGATGCACAATGCGGGCTCACGCCGCAGTTTCGCCCGGCCCCTGGCCGATCGCGCCCCCTGAAGGGCGCCGCGGCTGCTTTTTCATTTTTTCCGTTGGTGCATATCGCTATGAATCCGGCAATGAACCAGCCGTTGCCCGTCACCGTGCTGTCCGGTTTTCTCGGCGCCGGCAAGACCACGCTGCTCAAACACATCCTCGCGAACCGTGCGGGCCTGAAGGTCGCCGTGATCGTCAACGATCTCGCGGCGGTCAACATCGACGCGTCGCTCGTGCGCGATGCGCAGGCGCTGTCGCAGGTGGAAGAGCGTCTCGTCGAAATGTCGAACGGCTGCATCTGCTGCACGCTGCGCGACGACCTGCTCGTCGAGATCCGCAATCTCGCGGCGGACGGCCGCTTCGATGCGATCGTGATCGAGTCGACCGGCATCGCCGAACCGATGCCGATCGCCGAGACCTTCACGTTCGTCGACGACGACGGCGCATCGCTGGCGAGCGTCGCGCGGCTCGACACGCTCGTCACCGTCGTCGACGCATTCAATTTCCTGCGCGACTACGGTTCGGATGATGCGCTCGCGACGCGCGGCATCGCCGCGTCGGACGAAGACGATCGCACGCTCGTCGAGCTGCTGATCGAGCAGATCGAATTCTGCGACGTGCTGGTGATCAACAAGGCCGATCTCGTCGGCGCGGACGAGCTCGCGCGCCTGCAGCACATCCTCGCGCGGCTCAATCCGCGCGCGCACCAGGTCGTATCGACGTTCGGCAACGTGCCGCTCACGGAAGTGCTGAACACCGGCCGCTTCGATTTCGACGAAGCCGCGAACGCGCCGGGCTGGCTCGCGTCGCTCGATCACGATCACACCGATTGCGACGATCCCGAATGCCACGATGCGCATCATGCGCACGTGCACGGCGAAGCCGACGAATTCGGCATCGGTAATTTCGTCTACCGCGCGCGCCGGCCGTTTCATCCGGCGCGACTCTGGGCGCTCCTGCATCAGGAGTGGCCGGGCGTGCTGCGCAGCAAGGGATTCTTCTGGCTCGCGACGCGCAACGACATCGCGGGTTCGCTGTCGCAGGCGGGTGGCGTATGCCGGCACGGCCCCGCCGGTCTCTGGTGGGCCGCGCAGGATCGTGCGGAATGGCCGGACGATGACGAGCTGCTCGGCGAAATTCGTGCGGAATGGCAGGGTGATCTCGACGACCGCTCGGTCGGCGATCGTCGTCAGGAACTCGTGCTGATCGGTATCGGTCTCGACGCCGACGCATGGCGTGCGAAGCTCGACGCGTGCCTGCTCAGCGATGCGGAATTCGCGCTGGGCGCCGAACAATGGCGCGCATTCGACGATCCGTTTCCGGAGTGGGATGTCGACGCGCACGACCACGACGATCCCGACGGCGCGCAGATCGTGCACGCGTAACGGCCGGTAAAAACGGCTCGCGAAAGGCAACCGTCAATTCTTGCAAGACGGGCGCGGACTGTGGCAAAAATGCCGCGCGCGCCCAACAAAAAACCCGCCGAATGGCGGGTTTTTCTTTGAACAGGCGCTGGTTTAACGCTTGTTGACGGCGTCCTTGAACGCCTTGCCAGCCGTGAACTTGACCGTCTTGGCTGCCGGGATCTTGATGGTTTCGCCGGTCTTCGGGTTGCGGCCCGTACGTGCTGCGCGCTTGCCCGAACCGAAGCTGCCGAAGCCGATCAGCTGAACCGCATCACCCTTCGACACGGCCTTCTTGATGACTTCGAGCAGCGTGTCCAGCGTTTCGCCGGTTTGAGCCTTGCTGGCGCCCGTTTGGGCGGCGACGGCGTCGATCAGTTCCTGTTTGTTCATTAAGGTTCCTTTTTCAGGTTAGGTTGACACGAACAGCGCGAACGCGCCGATTATACGTGCGCGAACCGTGCCGTCGAGAGTCTGACTCCAACGGCACAGCGCCGAATCCTGGCCCGCGCGACGTGCCGTCCGGCTTGCCGGAGGCCACCCCGCGGTACGGCGTTGCTATGATAGCGCAGCGCAAACCCAATAACGACAAGGGTTTCAAAGATTTTCATCGGTATTTCGCCGAATGAATCGTCGATTGCCCGTTTTTTGACCTGCGCCAACCGGACAGGATACGCAGACGGGTCCGCCCGCGCGCCACGCCGTTGGTTTTTGCCAACGGCGTCGCGGACGCCTCCGCGCAATCCCTTGCCTGGCTTGGCTGCCACGTTTTTTGTTTCGCATGCCCGACCGACTCGTTCCCGCCACGCTCGCCCTGCGCGACGACGGCACACTCGTCTCGCCGCAGTACGGCGAGCTCCATCGCGATGCGTCGCGCGCGCTTGCGCACGCGAATCGCATGCTCGCCGGCAACGGGCTGCCGGCCCGCTGGCACGGCCGCCGCACGTTCACGATCGTCGAAACCGGCTTCGGCGCGGGCGGTCACTTCCTCGCGACCTGGGCCGCATGGCGCGACGACCCGCAGCGCTGCGAGCGGCTGCATTTTGTCGCAGTCGAGCCGCATCCGTTCTCGCGCAACGACCTGCGTCGTGCCGTTTCAAACCTGACCGGGCGCGCAACCATTTCGGAGAACGTAGCGACGCACGCCGCGGCGCTCGTCGATGCGTGGCCGATGCTCGTGCCCGGCCTGCACCGGCTCGAATTCGATGCCGGACGCGTGGTGCTCACGCTCGCATTCGGCAATGCGCAGGACCTGCTGCAACGGCTCGTCGCACGCGCCGATGCGTTCTATCTCGGCCATCGCGCGGCGGACGCGGATGACGATTCGTTGTCGGCCGACGTGATTCGCGCGCTCGCGCGTGTCGCCGCGCAAGGTGCGACCTACGCAACGCATTCGCACGACGACACCGTGAGACATGCGCTCGATGCAACAGGTTTCACGCATCGCGACGTCGATGATTGTGCGGGCGAACCCGTGCTGCGGGTCGGCGAATATGCGCCGCGCTGGCGGATGCGGCGGCACGAACCGCCGCGCGCGTTGCCGGTTTCGGCGCGCCGCGCGATCGTGATCGGCGCGGGCCTCGCAGGTTGCGCGGTGGTCGAACGGCTCGCCGCGCGCGGCTGGGACGTCACGCTGATCGAGCGGCACGAGCGGATCGCAAGCGAGGCGTCGGGCAATCCGGCCGGCGTATTCCATCCGTTGATGACGCGCGACGACAACATCGCGAGCCGGCTCACCCGCACCGGTTTTCTGCATGCGCTCGCACGCTGGCGCGCACTCGAAGAGGCCGGTCATGCATTCGCGCGCAGCACGCACGGGATGATCCATCTCGCGGAATCGGCCGACGATTTCATGCGGATGCGCGATGCATTCGAGGCACTCGGCACGCCATCCGACTACGCATCGCTGCTCGACGCCGGCACCGCACGCGCGCATCTGAAGCTGCCGGTCGCGCACGGCGGACTGCTGTTTCCGCACGGCGGCGCCGTGTGGCCGGCCGGGCTCTGCGCGGCCCAATGCGCGGCCGCCGGCGAGCGCGTGACACTTGTCACCGGCACCGAAGTCGCGCGACTCGAACGGCACGGCGACACATGGCGCGCGCTCGATGCGGCGGGCGGCACGCTGGCCGAAGCGCCGGTCGTCGTGCTGGCGAACGCGGGTGACGCCGTGCGGCTCGCGGGCCTGCGGCATGTCGCGGTGCAGCCGGTACGCGGCCAGCTCACGCTGCTGCCGCCCGGCAGCACGGCACCGCTGCCATGCCCGACGATCGGCGACGGTTATGCGGTGCCGCTCGACGACGGCACGCTGTTGATCGGCGCAACTTTCGAGCCCGACGACGTCGATCCGTCGATGCGCACCGCCGGACATATCGAGAACCTCGAGCGCGTCCGGCATCTGCTGCCCGGCCTGATCGGCGATCTGCCTGACCCGGATGCGCTGCGCGGCCGCGTCGCGTTCCGCTGGGTCGTCGCCGACCGGGTGCCGCTGATCGGTCCGCTTGCCGACGAAGCGCAGGCTGTCGCGAACGCACGCGCGCTGAGCGGTGCGAAGGCGCACGACCTGCCGCGCACCGCCGGTCTCTACGGTGCATTCGGCTACGGCTCGCGCGGCCTCGTGTGGGCCGCACTTGGCGCCGAGCTCATCGCGTCCCAACTCGAAGGCGAACCGCTGCCGCTCGAGCGCGAACTCGCCGATGCCGTCGACCCGGCACGGTTTCTGATCCGCGCCTTGCGCGGTCGCCACATCGGCTGACGCCAACCGGCCGATTGGTCGGTTGAATCCTCACAGTTTTCGGATTTTCTCGCGCAAAGTTATCCACGCAATACTGTGGATAACCGCGCGAGATCTGCCTGTACTTCGTGTGCAATCACAGTGGACGTAAACTGGGTAACTCGGCAAGCTGTGCAGCGGCCCAAAAGTTGCTCAACTCAAACCGCTGTGAGCAAACAACCTGTGCAACGGGTTATGGCAACGCCAACACCTTGATCTTGCTACGTAAACAGAAGTTATCCACAGAAATGTGCGGGTCTTGTTAACTTCTACTACGTATATATACAAATAAACCTTTGAAACCAAAGACCTGTGGCGCTTCACAGCGCCGCGAGTCGATTCAATCGGTTCCAGAGCGAAAAAGCTGTGGCACAATCGGTTTCCTTCGCGTCCGTTCGGCCAAGCGCCGGACATGCTTCAATGGAACGGTCGGCTCGATTTCGAATCTGAATCTTCGAGGCTGCGCAGTCCGTTCACACACCAGGCCGACAATCCAGATCGGCAACCTGAACGACATTTCCGCCGAATGGCGGAACAGGCGAATCCCATGTCTCGCCGTCGTCGACCACAACAATCACATTCGGGGCGATACCCAGCCGGCGCGCATCTCATTTCTGACGCTTGACCCCGCGTCGCTGGCGGTTGCTTCCAAAGGAGAAGTCACCACGATGAAGTCGGCGTTCTCATTCCTGCCCAACTGGCCGCTGTCGCCGGATGCCGTGTTCTGGGCCGGGCTCGCGTTGTTTGCGGCCGGTCTCTGTGGCGAGCTGTGCTATCGCGCGTGGCGGTTGCCGCGCATTACCGGTTATGCGGTGATCGGTCTCATCGCCGGATCGTTCGGATTCGGCGTGATCGATGCGAGTACCGACGAAACGTCGCGGCTGCTGATGAATGTCGCGCTCGGCCTGCTGCTGTTCGAGCTCGGCAGTCGCCTCGACCTGAAATGGATTCGTCGCAATCCGTGGCTCATCGCCTCGAGCCTCGCGGAGGCGACGCTCACGTTCGTGCTTGTGCTGTTCGTGATGCTCGCGCTCGGCGTATCGGGCATGGTCGCGCTCGTGCTGTCGGCGATCGCGATCGCGACGTCGCCGTCGATGGTGATCCAGCTGAAGACCGAACTGCGCGCGGAAGGGCAGGTGTCGCAGCGTCTCATCACGCTGACCGCGCTCAACAGCGTGTATGCGATCGTGCTGACCAAGCTCGTGACGAGCTGGCTCCATCAGGAAGCGTACGGGAACGTTTTCGCGACGATCCTGCAGCCGCTCTACCTGATCGTCGGTTCGTTCATCGTCGCGTATCTGGTCGCGCGCTCGTGCAACTACCTGTTCCGCCACATGACCTCGACGATGCGCGACGAGCATTCGTTCGTCGCGCTGTTCGGCCTCGTGATGCTCGCGATCGCGGTCGCGCAGGCGCTGAAGCTGTCGACGCTGCTCACGCTGCTGCTCGCCGGCATCATCGTGAAGAACCTGGAAGCGCGTCCGCAGCTGTGGCCCGAGCATTTCGGCACGGCCGGCTGGCTGCTGACGGTGATCCTGTTCGTGCTGACGCTCACGTCGTTCACGTGGGGCGACATTGCGCTCGGCGGGCTGTTCGCGATCGCGCTGATCGTCACGCGGCTCGCCGCGAAGCTGGCCGGCGTCGTCGTGTTCGCGAAGCCGAGCGGGCTCGGGATGAAGCAGGGTGTCGCGCTCGGCATCGCGCTCACGCCGATGTCCGCGCTGTCGTACCTGCTGGTCGACGACACCTACCAGCTCTATCCGAATTTCGACCCGCACCTGCGCGCGATCGTGATGTGTTCGATCGTGATCCTGCAGCTCGTCAGCCCGTTCGTCGTCTACCGCTGCCTGTCGGCGGTCAGCGAACGTAGCGACAGAAACTGATTCCGGAACCTGCCATGGCACTCGAAACCTTCGTCAATTCCGAACCGTTCACGTTCGGCGTCGAACTGGAGATCCAGGTCGTCAACACGCACAACTACGATCTGACCAAGGCCGCATCCGACCTGATGCGCCTGATCCAGGGCGAAACCTTCCCCGGCAACATCACGCCCGAAATCACCGAGAGCATGATCGAGCTGTCGACCGGCATCTGCCATTCGCACGAGCAGGCGGTCAGCGAGCTGCACGCGATCCGCGACGTGCTCGTGAAGGCGGCCGACCAGCTCAACGTCGGGCTCGGCGGCGGCGGCACGCACGCGTTCCAGCAATGGAGCGACCGGCAGATCTACGACGCGCCGCGCTTCCAGTACATCTCCGAGCTGTACGGCTATCTTGCGAAGCAGTTCACCGTGTTCGGCCAGCACGTGCACATCGGCTGTCCGGATCCGGACAGCGCGCTGTTCCTGCTGCACTCGATGTCGCGCTTCATTCCGCACTTCATCGCACTGTCCGCGTCGTCGCCGTTCGTGCAGAACGTCGACACCGGCTTCCATTCGGCGCGCCTGAACTCGGTGTTCGCGTTCCCGCTGTCGGGCCGCGCGCCGTTCGTGCTGACCTGGGACAGCTTCGAGGAGTACTTCACGAAGATGGTCAACACGGGCGTCGTCAACTCGATGAAGGACTTTTACTGGGACATCCGCCCGAAGCCCGGCTACGGAACGATCGAGGTGCGCGTGATGGACACGCCGCTATCGGTCGACCGCGCGGCGGCGATTGCGTGCTACATCCAGACGCTCGCGCGCTACCTGCTGACCGACCGGCCGCTGAAGCTGTCGGAGGACGACTACCTCGTCTACACGTTCAACCGCTTCGAAGCGTGCCGCTTCGGGCTCGAGGGCACCTGCGTCAATCCTCAGACGGGTGAGCGCCGGACGATCGCCGAGGACATCCTCGACACGCTCGACCGGATCGCGCCGCATGCGGCCGCGCTCGGCTCGCGCGCGGCGCTCGACGAGATCGGCGCGCTCGCGAAGGCGCGGGTCAACGACGCATCCTGGTTGAGAACCGTTTTCAAGCAGGAAAAATCGCTGAACGAGACGGTTCGCCAGCAGTGCCTGCGCTGGCGCGAATGAAAATATGTTTTGCAGATTACAGGCTCGACCGGGCGCCCATTCGCTGAACGACGGTCGATGCCGATTCGCCCGATTCGTGTCGCCAGTCGTCCTGAAAATCTGTGGATAACCAGATATTCCGCTTCAAAGTCAACGCTCTGCGAGCGGGACAACCCGGTGGACTCGTGCCGCCGGCACGGTGGCCGATCTGAACAGGAAAATGTTTTCGTGTCCTGCCGCACGGCCCGCGGACATTGCAGGCACAACGAAAAAAAGCGGTTATCCAGCGATTTTCCACAGAATGCAGGGGATAACTTAGCTGTGCGATTTTCCGCTCTCGCTTAGAATGTCGGCTTTGCGGACACCGGAACGACGCGTGTCTCACCGGTCGCCGCGAACGCGACCGCCGCGTGTGCCTCGCGACGGCCGTGTTGACGCTCTTCACCGGGCGTCTGTTTTGAGATAGACATTGGATCTCCACACTACGGCTGCTCGGCAATCCGGGCGGCGGCAAAGCGAAAAGACTATGAGCGAAGGCGTTTACGGGAATCAGGCTTCGGGACGTGTGACGCACAGCCTGCTGCGATTGAGCACGGCCATGCGAAGCCAAGCATGGGATTGGGCGGAAGGCGCAGGCCTCACGCCGACGCAGGGCGAGATCCTCGTGCTGCTGCTGCAGCGCAAGGGCCCGATGCGGCTCGGCGAGATCGCACGCGAGACGCAGCTTACCGCCGCGACCACCAGCGATGCGGTCAGCACGCTGGAGACGAAGGGGCTCGTCGAGAAGCGTCGTGCACTGGACGACGGCCGCGCACTCGCGGTGCGTCTGTCGGCCCGCGGCCGCACGGCGGCCAAGAAGGCGCTGCAATGGCCGGAATTCCTGACGAAAGCGGTCGGCAAGCTGGGCGCGGACGAGCAGGGCACGCTGTATCGCGCGCTGCTGAAGACGCTGCGCGAGCTGCAGGTGGCAGGCGTGACGCCGCCGCAGCGCATGTGCCTGACGTGCTCGTCCTTCCAGCCGGGCAAGCCGTCGAAGAAGACGCTGCACCATTGCGCGACGCTCGACATCTCGATGGCCGACAGCGATCTGCGTCTTGACTGTTCGGTGCACGAAGAAGCCGACGCGGCGACGCAAAAGAAGACCTGGAAGATTTTCGCCGGCTGACGTCCGTCGATCGACCGGGAGGCCGATGATGAACGCTGAAGTGGTGGCGATCCGCCATGTGCATTTCGAGGACCTCGGCAGCTTCGAGCAGGTGCTCGGGGAGCGTGGCCGTCGGGTGCGTTACGTCGACGTCGGATCGTCGCGCTTCGAGGTGCTCGACGCGCTGCAGCCGTCGTTGTTGGTTGTGCTCGGTGGCCCGCTCAGCGTGTACGACGATGCGCAGTACCCGTCGATCGCGCCGCTTGCGGCGCTCGTGCGCCAGCGCATCGACGCGGGACTGCCGATCCTCGGCATCTGTCTGGGCGCGCAGTTCATCGCCCGTGCGCTCGGCGCGCGCGTCTATCCGGCCGCGCAGGCGGAACTCGGCTGGGCGCCGCTGACGCTTACCGACGCGGGCCGCGCGTCGCCGATGCGCCATCTCGATGGCGCGGCGACGTCGATGCTGCACTGGCACGGCGACACGTTCGACCTGCCGGGCGGCGCGATCCATCTCGCGTCGACACCCGCGTGCCGCCACCAGGCGTTCGCGTGGGGGCAGCACGTGCTGGCGCTGCAATGCCATCCCGAAATCCGTGCGGACCGCTTCGAACCCTGGCTGATCGGGAACGCGGGCGAAATCGCGTCGACGCCCGGCATCGACGCGCGCCAGTTGCGCGCTGATACCGCGCAGCATGGTCCCGCGCTCGAGACGGCCGCGCGGCGCATGTTCGCGGACTGGCTCGACAGCGTCGGGCTGTGATCCGGCGCATTCCGCGCTGAGCGTGACCGGCTCGCAGTCGAGCCGGCTTCACCACGCATCCTGTGTGGTGGCCGGCTGCGCGCCGGCCCCGACCTGACCATCCGCTTACTGCCGATCCGGCCGCCAGCACGCTGGCGGGCTGCGTGCTACGCTCGTTCGCTCTTTCCCTTTCCTGGCGAGCGGCATCCATGACTGCGCTGTTTTCCCCGTTCACGCTGCGCGGCGTGACCCTTCCGAACCGGATCGTGATCTCCCCGATGTGCCAGTATTCGGCCGAACGCGGCGAGGCGACCGACTGGCACATGATCCACCTCGGCCATCTCGCGCTGTCGGGCGCGGGCCTGCTCTGCATCGAAGCGACCGCCGTCGAACCCGACGGACGCATCACGGCCGGCGACCTGGGTTTGTGGGACGACGTGACCGAAGCGGCGCTCAAGCCGGTGCTGGCGTCGATCCGCAAGCACTCGCCGGTCCGTATCGCGATGCAGTTGTCGCATGCCGGGCGTAAGGCGTCGAGCGAGGTGCCGTGGAACGGCGGCCAGCTCGTATCGGTCGCCGATGGCGGCTGGCTGCCGCATGCACCGTCGGCCGTCCCGCACAAGGATGGCGAGACGCCGCCGCTCGCGCTCGACGCGGCCGGCCTGAACCGGATCCGCGAAGCGTTCGCGGCTGCCGCGAAGCGCGCGGCGCGCCTCGGCATCGACGCAATCGAAGTGCACGCGGCGCACGGCTATCTGCTGCATCAGTTCCTGTCGCCGCTCTCGAACCAGCGCACCGACGAATACGGCGGCTCGCGCGAGAACCGGATGCGCTTCCCGCTCGAAATCTTCGATATCGTGCGCGCGGCGTTTCCCGCGGACCGGCCGGTTGGCGTGCGCGTGTCGGCGACCGACTGGGTCGAGGGCGGCTGGGAGCTCGACGACACGATCGCGTTCGCGCACGCACTGAAGCAGCGCGGCTGCGACTGGATCGACGTGTCGTCCGGCGGCGTGTCGCCGCTGCAGAAGATTCCGCTGTCGCCGGGTTACCAGGTGCCGTTCGCGCAGGCCGTGAAGCGTGCGGTCGGGATGCCGACGATCGCGGTCGGCCTCATCAACGAGCCCGCGCATGCGAACCGCCTGATCGAGGCCGGTGACGCCGATTTCATCGCGATGGCGCGTGCGATCCTGTACGACCCGCGCTGGCCGTGGCATGCGGCCGCCGAGCTCGGCGCACAGGTGTCGGCGCCGCCGCAATACTGGCGCTCGCAGCCGCGCGAGCACAAGGCGTTGTTCGGCGACATCGCATTCGGTCAACGCTGAGCGTCATGCGCGCAATATTGGGCGCGATGTTGAACGAAGCAATCTTGAACGTGTAGGATGCGGGTGATTCGCCGCATGCCCGGACGCGGCACCGAGCGGTGCCGCGTTTTCGTTTGTGCGGTGCAAGGCCGCGATCGCGGCCGTTTTCCATTCAAGTCGTCTTCACAAGGATTCGTTCGATGAGTTCACGCAGGATCGCGGTGCGCCGCTCGGGAGTACACGGCAAGGGCGTGTTCGCGGTGGAATCGATCAAGACCGGCGAGCGCGTAGTGGAATACAAGGGCGAGCGGATTTCGTGGAAGGAAGCGCTGCGTCGCCATCCGCACGACCCGAGCGAGCCGAACCATACGTTCTACTTCGCACTGGAAGAGGGCGGCGTGATCGACGGCAAGATCGACGGCAACAGCGCGCGCTGGATCAACCACTCGTGTGCGCCGAACTGCGAGGCCGAGGAGATCAAGGGCCGCGTGTTCATCCACGCGCTGCGCGACATCGGCCCGGAAGAAGAGCTGTTCTACGACTATGGCCTCGTGATCGACGAGAAGCTGACGAAGAAGCTCAAGCGCGAATACGCGTGCCATTGCGGCGCGGCGACGTGCCGCGGCACGCTGCTCGCGACGCCGGACGACGACGGCAAGAAGAAAAAGAAGAAGGACAAGAAGGACGGCAAGTCCGAGTCCGGCGCGAAGGACAAGAAAAAGAAGAAGTGAGCCCGGGGGCCGCGCATCGTGCGCGGCGGCTTCACCGGATGGCCGCCGCGTGCCGAAGCACGGCGCGGCCGTTCCCCCCGTTCTCCCGATGGGCGCGCCGGATGCGGCTCAGTGCGTCGGCGTGGCTGCCGGCATTTCGTTCTCCGGCTTCTCGGTGCGCTCGGCGAGCGGCACGCGCACCACGAAGCGCGAACCGCCTTCCGATGCATCTTCATACGACACCGTGCCGCCGTGCATCGCGATGATGTCGTGCACGATCGCGAGGCCGAGCCCGGCCCCCGTCTCGACGCCGTTGCCGCTTTGCGCATCGCCACGGAAGAACCGCTTGAACAGGTCGGCCTGCTGGTTGGCGGGTACGCCCGGGCCGTTGTCCTCGACGACGATCTCGGCGGCCGGCTGGCCGTCTTCGAGCGCGCCGCGCGCGACGTTCACCGTGATCCGCGCACCGTCCGGCCGCGCGAGCGGCACGTATTTCAAGGCATTGTCGAGCAGGTTCGCGATCACCTCGCGCAGCAGCACCGGGTTGCCGCGCACGTTCAGCTTTTCATCGTCGCCCAGTCCCGGTTCGTCGCTGCGCTGGAAGCCGAGGTCGACATGCGACGCGAGCGCGCGCGGCACCCATTCGGCGCCCGTCTCGAACGCCATCGCGGCAAGGTCGACGTCGACGAAACGCGCGGCCTGTTCGCCCGGCTCCGCGCGCGCGAGCGACAGCAACTGGTTCGACAGCCGCACCGCGCGGTCGGCGGCGGCGCGCAGCTCGCGCACCGCGGTATAGGTTTGCTGCGGGTCGCGTGCGGTGGCCGCCTGCTCGGCATGCAGCTTCACGGCCGTGAGCGGCGTGCGCAACTGGTGCGCGGCATCGGCGATGAACTTGCGCTGCGCGTCGAGCGCCGTCTTCAGGCGGCCGAGCAGCGCATTCATCGCGCTCGTCAGCGGCCGGATCTCGAGCGGCACGTCGGTTTCGTCGACCGGCTCCAGCGACGTGTGGGTCTGCCGGTTCAGCGAATCGGCGAGATGGGTGAGCGGGCCGAGCTGCTGGTTCACGACGCGCCACACGATGCCCCAGCCCGCGAGCAGCAACAGCAGCAGCGGCATCATGATCGCGACGAGGAATTCGGCGGCGATCCGGTAGCGGTGCCGCACCGGCTGCGCGACTTCGACCACCATCGGCCGGCCGCCCTCGACATCGTCGACGCGCACCTGCGCGACCCGCACCGCGCGGTTGTCGTACTCGGCTTCGAACACGTACGCGTGATGCATGCGGCGCACGTTGATGCCCTGCAGCGGCAGCTTCGGGTCGCCGGCGAGTTCCTGTTCGCCGTCGCTGATCCGGTAGATCAGCGCCTCGGCGGGATCGGAGAACATCGCCTGGGCGAGCGGCGGCACGGTGAACGGCGCGTCGGGGCCGGCGATCTGGATCTGTTTTGAGATGGCGGTCGCGAGATCGGCGAGCGAGCGGTCGATCACGTGTTGCGTGTATTGCCACGCGAGCCAGTAGGCAATCAGGCCGCTCATCAGCGCGAGCATCGACAGCGGCGCGGCGAGGCGCCTGAGCAGCGAGCGGCGCAGGCTGGTGGTCACAGCCGGATCAGGAGACATTTCGACAGGCAAATGGATAAGCGCCGCTCACGGGGAGCGGCGCGGTCGTGCGTCGGACGGCGACGCGGGCAGGGCGCTCGCCGGCGGCACGTGGCCGGCCGGCGTGCGGCACCGCTCAGACGCTCGCGGTCTGGCGGATTTCCTGCAGCAGGTAGCCGAAGCCGCGCACCGTGACGATTTCGACACGGCACTGCTCGAGTTTTTTGCGCACCCGATGCACGTAGACTTCGATCGCGGTGTCGCCGAGATCGCCGCCGAAGTGCGTGAGGTGATCCTGCAACTGGGCCTTGCTGACGACGCGGCCATGACGCAGCAGCAGCATTTCGAGCACCGCGAACTCGCGCGGCGACAGTTCGAGCGGCTTGTCGTCGTTGAAGATGCGGCGATCGACGCCCGACAGGCGGACGCCGCCGAGCGACACTTCCGGACGCGGCATGTCGCTGTGCGGGCCGCTGCGGCGCATCACCGCGCGGATGCGCGCTTCGAGCTCGGCCGGTTCGAACGGCTTGAGCATGTAGTCGTCGGCGCCGGAATTCAGGCCCTGGATCCGGTCGTTCAGCTCGTCGCGTGCGGTCAGCACGATGACGGGCGTGTGGCGGTTGGTCTGGCGGAAACGCGTGAGCAGCGTCATCCCGTCGATACCCGGCAGGCCGAGGTCGAGGATCACGAGTTCGTGGCGGTTTTGTGCCAGTGCCTGTTCGGCAAAAATGCCGTCATGCACCATGTCGACGGTGAAACCAGCCTGCTCGAGGCTGCTTTGGATACCGCGTGCGATGGGGCGGTCGTCTTCGATCAGAAGGAGTCGCATGAAGTTCGCTCAAGTACAATGGGTTGGCGGTTCAGGCACGCGGACAGCACGACGCCGTTTCCACAGGGGCGCCGCATCGCCTGACATCAAGCATGGCGGCCAGCGAACGATTAAATCCAATCATGTCCGATATTTCGATCCACGACCTCGAAGCCGCGATCAATTTCTGGCGCGCCCGCTCGCCGTCGAGCGGCGACGAACTCAAACTCTGCGAAGAGGCCAGCGCGCTCTCCAAGCCGTATGCGCTGCTGATTGTACAGCGCGAAAGCGCGCTGCAACTGGAAGGTTTGGACCCCAAGGCACGGAAAGCGTACGAGACTTACGTGCGCCTTAAGGATGGCTTGGAAAGCTGAAGGCTTTCGCTAAGTACATCCTAGAAAACGTTCATCGAAATGAAAAGTTGACGCGCCGCGCGTCGAAAGATGCGCGGCGGTAGAGGAAACACTCAGGCGGCGGGCTGGGTGTGTGCGCAGACCTGATCGATGAATTGCGCGAGCTGGATATCGCGTTCGGTCAGGCCGTCCGCGTCGTGGGTCGACAGCGTCACGTCGACGCGGTTGTACACGTTGAACCATTCCGGATGGTGATTCATTTCCTGCGCCTTGATCGCGACGCGCGTCATGAAGCCGAAGGCCTCGTTGAAATCGGCGAAGCGCAGGCTGCGCTGGATCGCGTCGCGGCCCGGCACGGCCGTCCAGTGCGGCAGGCCTTCGAGCCGGGTCTTGCGTTCTTCGGATGTGAGCTTGTGGATCATGTTGCACCTCGTTCGATAACGGCGCCCGCGCGCGGGCAGAGGCCGCGCGGCAAAGCCGGTACCGGTCATTGTTTCATAGTTGGCGAACGGGCATCCGGACACGGGCGCCCGTGCTTGCGTCACGCGTGAGCGTCGTCCGGCCAGCCTTCGCCCGTGCCGCGATGCAGCACGCGGTCGCTGTCGATCACCGCGCCGGCCGGGAATTCCGGCAGTTCGGCGAGCCGGTTGGCCAGCGCGCGGCCGTCGACGTCGGCGAGCGCGAACAGCTGCGCGAAATCGTCGATCACGAAGTAGGTCTTCTGGAACGTGTCGATCCGGTACTGCGTGCGCATCACGCGCTCCAGCGCGAAGCCGAGCCGGTTCGGCGCGGCGCTTTCGAGGCTGTACAGGCTCTCGCCCTTGCTCGACACGATCCCCGCGCCGTAGATCGACAGCCCGTTCGTGCCGTTCGGGTCGCGGATCAGGCCGAACTCCACCGTATACCAGTACAGCCGCGCCAGCCGCGCGAGCGCCGCTTCGTCGTCCGCGACCGCCAGCGCGGTGCGGCCGTACGCCTGCATGTAGTCTGCGAATACCGGGTCGATCAGCAGCGGCACGTGGCCGAACAGGTCGTGGAAGCAGTCGGGTTCCTGCAGGTAGTCGAGCTGGTCCGGGCGGCGCATCCACCAGGTGACCGGAAAACGCCGGTTCGCGAGGTGTTCGAAGAACACGCGATCGGGCACGAGGCCCGGCACCGCGACGATCTCCCAGCCCGTGGCCAGCTTCAGCTGGCGGTTCACGTCGGCGAACGACGGCACGCGGTCGGCCAGCAGGTCGATCTTCCCGAGTCCGGCGACGAACGCGTCGCACGCGCGTCCGCGCAGCAGCGCCGACTGGCGCGCATAGAGCTGCTGCCACACCGCGTGGTCGACCTGGCCGTAGCGTTCGAGCGGCTGGTCGATGGTGAAATCGGCGCGGGTTTCGAGGCCCGCGTCGAACTGCTCCTGCAGTTTCGCGGTGACGACGGTGGACATGATCAGGCTCTGCATGCTGTGGTTGGGAACCATGCAAGTGTAGAGCGGCAGTCGCGCGGAATGGGCGCAAAGATGGCGTTGATTTGCCTGTTGATGCGATAATCTCGCATCAAAACAGGAATCAATGCGGAGAATGCTTATGCTGGAACTCGATCACTTCGATCTCGCGCTTCTGGACGTGCTGCAGCGCTTCGGCCGCGCGACGCACCAGCAGCTCGGCGAGGAAGTGCCGCTGTCGCCGTCGCAGATCGGCCGGCGGCTGCAGCGGCTGGAAGCGGCTGGCGTGATCGAAGGCTACCGCGTGATGCTGCGCCCCGAAAAACTCGGGCTCGGCGTCACCGCGTTCACGAGCCTGAAGCTCAAGCACCACGGCGATTCGATCATCGAGCAGTTCCAGCAGCAGATCGACGTGCTGCCCGAAGTGCTCGAATGCCATGCGGTGGTCGGCGATGCCGACTATCTGCTGCGGATCGTCGCGCCGGACCTGAACGCGCTGTCGCAGTTCGTGATGAAGAAGCTGATGCGCGTGCCGGGTGTCGACAGCGTGCGCTCGAACATCGTGCTGACGACCTTCAAGCGCAACGGCGCGCTGCCGCTCGCGCATCTGGCGCCCGGCGCGGCGTGATGCGGCGGCCGGGCCGGCGGCGGGGCGCGAGGCCTCGCCGCAGGTAGGGCCGGATCAGGCCGCTTCGGACTGCGTGCCGGCGTTCAGCAGGTCGACGTATGCGACCGCGACGAGATCGTCCGACGACACGCCGAGCTTCGTGAACACGTCGTGCGCTTCGGCTTCGCCGCCGGCTTCATCGTCGTCCGGGCCGAGCACGACTTCCAGCTCGATGAAGTCGCCGAGGCCGTCGACGCGGTCGAGGTGGATGCGCGTGCGGCCGGCAAGGTACACATGCCGCTCCTTCGTCACGATTCCGCGCGTGGTCAGCGCGGTCGCAAGCAGCGAGTGCATCGCGTCCGGGTTCGTGACCGGGCTGCGCGTGTAGTACGACGCTTTCGGGCCGTCGCGGTCGTCGCGCTGGTAGAAGATCAGCTCGGCCGGCGTGCCGTCCTCGAAGCGGCGCAGCTTCAGCCGGCCGCGCGGCACGTCGTAGAAGAAATCCTGCTGGCGGTAGAAGAGCGGCGCTTCGGTGGCGAGCGCCGCCGCGCGTTCGCGCAGCTGGTCGAATTCGCGGGCGCGGGCTTTGATCTCGATGTTGCGGGCCATGCGGGTCTCCTTCAATCAGGGGTCTCGCGGTGTGCGAACGCACAATCTAGCAAAAAGCTTGCGATGGTGGCGTGACGACGCGGTTCGGCGCGGTGACGCGGGGCGGGCGATCGGGCTCGTCCGCGAGGGCGCCGGTGTCGCGACTCCGGTTGACCGATGGCCGACACGTCAGGCGCCGCAGGCCATCGAACGACCGCCCGCGGCCCATCAGCCGCACTCATATTGCCCACTGGGCCTCGATCAGCCGCAGCGCCGCCGTGATCGCCGGCTCGTCGCGCCGCTCGGCGAGCGTCACGAACGTCAGCTCGGTCGGCACCGTCACGCGTTCGACGATCGTCAGCGCGTGCGCGTGCGCTTCGGCCAGCGCGGTCGAGTCGCGCGCGAGCGTCAGCCCGATGCCCGATTTGACGAGATCGAGCATCGATTGCTCCTGGTCGACCTCGGCGACCTTGACCGGCTGCGCGCCGGCCGCCGCGAACACGCGCGACAGCAGCCGGTGATGCGCGGATGCCGGCGGTGTCCAGATCCACGGCAGCGCGGCGAGCGCGCGCCAGTCCTGTGCGCGCTGCACGCGCTCCCGCCAGCCGGCCGGAGCGAGCACACGGTACTGGTAATGCGTGAGCGTGACGGTGTGGAACAGGGCCTCGTCGCGCGGATCGTCCTCGCCGGGCCGGCCGATGTAGTAGCCGACGTCGAGTGTCCGCGCGCGCACCTGCTCGAGCACCCATCCCGACATCCCGTGTCGCAGCGCGGTTTCGACCTGCGGGTGGGTTTCGACCAGCGCGCGCAGGAAGCCGCCGAGCCGCAGGAAGCCGGGATCCAGAATCGTGCCGATCCGCAGCCGGCCGCGCACCTCGTGCCGCAGCGCAGCAGCGGCGCGCTGCACGTCGGTGGCCGCAGCCAGCGCGCGCTCCGCGTGCGGCAGCAGCGTCTGGCCGTCGCGCGTGAGCGCGAGCCCGCGCGACGTGCGCGTGAACAGCACGACGCCGAGCGTTTCCTGCAGATGCTTGATCTGCAGGCTCACGGCCGGCTGCGTCACGTGCAGCTGGGCGGCGGCGCGCGTCAGGTTGCCTTCGCGGGCGACCGTCGCGAACGCGCGGAGCAGGGTGAGATCCATCGTGATATGAGCGTAGCTTATAACGCAGTTCAGCATAACTCATTGGATCGGCTGACGGCTGCGGGAGTACGCTTCATCGGTCGCGTCGCGGGCGACGCACTATGCTGGAAATGAGCGCGGCATCGCGCCGCGCGTTGGACAACAAGAAGATTCGGGTGGGATACGAGCAAGCGCTGAAGCGCCAACTCCATCCAGCCACGGCATGGGACCCGAGTAAGCGCTGAAGCGCCAACGCGGGTCGACCGCCGTGGGGATGGAGTAGCCGCTGAAGCGCCAACTCCATCCAGCCACGGCATGGGACCCGAGTAAGCGCTGAAGCGCTAACTCGGGTCGACAGGAGACATACAGTGACGACTCAACGCACGCTCGAGGGCGAATTCGATTACGTGATCGTCGGCGCAGGCACCGCAGGCTGCGTGCTCGCGAACCGCCTGACCGAGGATCCGGACATCCACGTGCTGCTGCTCGAGGCGGGCGGCAAGGACGACTACCACTGGATCCACATCCCGGTCGGCTATCTGTACTGCATCGGCAACCCGCGCACCGACTGGCTGTACAAGACGCAGCCCGAAGCGGCGCTGAACGGCCGCGCGCTGTCGTATCCGCGCGGCCGGGTGCTCGGCGGCTGCTCGTCGATCAACGGGATGATCTACATGCGCGGCCAGCGCGAGGATTACGACAGCTGGGCGCAGGAAACCGGCGACGCCGGCTGGTCGTGGGACAGCGTGCTGCCGGTCTTCAAGCGCAGCGAGGATCACCATGCGGGCGCGAGCGACGCACACGGCGCGGGCGGCTACTGGCGCGTCGAGAAGCAGCGGCTGCGCTGGGAAATCCTCGAATCGTTCGCGCAGGCCGCGCAGGAGACGGGCATCCCCGCAACCGACGATTTCAACCGCGGCGACAACGCCGGGGTCGGCTATTTCGAGGTGAACCAGAAACGCGGCGTGCGCTGGAATACGTCGAAGGCGTTCCTGCGGCCCGCGATGGCGCGCCCGAACCTGACCGTGATCACCGGCGCGCAGGCGCAGCGGGTGGTCTTCGACGGGCGGCGCGCGGTGGGGGTCGAATATCGTGGCGGCGGCACCGATTACGTCGCCCGTGCCCGCGCCGAAGTGCTGCTGACCTCCGGCGCGGTAAATTCTCCGCAACTGCTCGAACTGTCGGGCATCGGTGCGGGGCAACGGCTGCAGGCGCTCGGCATCGACGTCGTGCAGGACCTCCCGGGCGTCGGCGAAAACCTGCAGGATCACCTGCAGCTGCGGATGGCGTATCGCGTCGAAGGCGTGCGCACGCTCAACACGCTGTCCGCGCACTGGTGGGGCAAGCTGATGATCGGCGCCGAATATGCGCTGCTGCAACGCGGGCCGATGTCGATGGCGCCGTCGCAGCTCGGCGCATTCGCAAAATCCGATCCCGACGATCCGGCGCTCACGCGTCCCGATCTCGAATACCACGTGCAGCCGCTGTCGCTCGAGCGCTTCGGAGAGCCGCTGCACCGGTTCAACGCCTTTACCGCATCCGTGTGCCATTTGCGGCCAAGCTCGCGCGGCAGCGTGCATATCGCCAGCCCCGATTCGGGTGTGGCGCCCACGATCGCGCCGAACTATCTGTCGACCGAGCACGATCGCCATGTCGCCACGAACGCGCTGCGACTCACGCGCCGGATCGCCGCCGCGCCGGCGCTCGCGCGCTACCGTCCGCAGGAGATCCTGCCGGGCACGCAGTATCAGACCGAAGCGGAGCTGATCGAAGCAGCGGGCGCCGTCGGCACCACGATCTTCCATCCGGTCGGCACCTGCCGGATGGGCCGCGCGGACGACGAGCATGCGGTGGTCGACAGCCGCCTGCGCGTGCGCGGCGTTGCCGGGCTGCGGATCGTCGATGCGTCGGTGATGCCGTTCATTACGTCCGGCAACACGAATTCGCCGACGCTGATGATCGCGGAGCGCGCGAGCGACATGATCCGCGCCGATCGGCGCGCATCGCGTGAAGAAGCGACGCAGGTGCGAACGGAAGCGGTGGTGACGGCGGCGTGACACCGCGCTGACACGCGCGACACGCACTGACATGTACGACAGCGGCCGTCCCGGCGCCTGCTGCTTCGCTATGCGAAGCAACTTGCGCGTAGCGCCCGGTTGCCGTGCGCGAACGGAATGAATCATGCAAGCCGCGCATCGAGCGCGGCTTTTATCATGCCGAGCGGACGAACGCGTGCAGCGTGACGCGCACCGTCGTCGCTGATGCACACGCCAGAAAAATGCGCCGAAAAACCGTGCACAGCGGCGCCCCGTATGGCGGCCAGCCCTATAAGTGCAAATCCCGATGATTGCACTGCACCAACGGGGCGACAATGTTGCGCAGCATGTATACGCATCGGCGCGGGAGACCACCCTCGACGCGTAGCACGGCGCTCGGGGGCAGTCCGCTCATCCGCTGACCTGTTCGCGGTCGCTTGCGCGAATCTTCCCCGGTGCTTCGCCTGACTTCGTACGGAAGGGAACATGATTCTCGGCGACACGATTCTGGAAACACGCGGACTGACGAAGGAATTCAGGGGCTTCACGGCCGTGAACGGCGTCAACCTGCGTGTGCGACGCGGTGCGATCCATGCGTTGATCGGACCGAACGGCGCGGGCAAGACCACCTGCTTCAACCTGCTGACCAAGTTCCTGACGCCGACGGCCGGCCAGATCGTCTTCAACGGGATCGACATTACCGACGAGCGGCCCGCGCAGGTCGCGCGTCGCGGCATCATCCGTTCATTCCAGATCTCGGCGGTATTTCCGCACCTGACCGCGTTGCAGAACGTGCGCATCGGCCTGCAGCGCGCACTCGGCACCGAATTCCATTTCTGGCGCAGCGAGCGCACGCTGCGGCGCCTCGACGATCGCGCGATGGACCTGCTCACGCAGGTCGGCCTCACCGATTTCGCGCATGTCCCGACCGTCGAGCTCGCCTATGGCCGCAAGCGCGCGCTCGAGATCGCGACGACGCTCGCGATGGAACCCGAGCTGATGCTGCTCGACGAGCCCACGCAGGGGATGGGCCACGAGGATGTCGACCGCGTCACTGCACTGATCAAGAAAGTCGCGAACGGCCGCACCATCCTGATGGTCGAGCACAACATGAACGTGATCGCGGGCATCTCCGACACGATCACCGTCCTGCAGCGCGGCGAAGTGCTGGCCGAAGGCTCGTATGCGGAAGTATCGAAGAATCCGCTGGTGATCGAGGCATACATGGGCAGCGCCGACGCGGCGCTCGCGGGGGCGCACGCATGAAGCGCAGCGAACGGGAGGAACGCGAATTGAGCGGTGTCGAAAGCGGCACGCCCGCGCTGGAGATCACGGGCCTCGAAGCCTGGTACGGGGAATCCCACATATTGCACGGTGTCGACCTGAGCGTTCAGCGCGGCGAGGTCGTCACGCTGCTCGGCCGCAACGGCGCGGGCCGCACGACGACGCTGCGCGCGATCATGGGGCTCACGGGCCGCCGCAGCGGCTCGATCAAGGTCGCGGGCAACGAGACGATCGGCCTCGCGACGCATCGCATCGCGCATTTCGGCGTCGGCTACTGCCCGGAGGAGCGCGGGATCTTCTCGAGCCTGTCGTGCGAGGAGAACCTGATGCTGCCGCCGCCGATCGGGCCGAGCGAGCACGCGATGTCGCTCGACGAGATCTACGCGATGTTCCCGAATCTCGCGTCGCGCCGGCAAAGCCAGGGCACGCGGCTCTCGGGCGGCGAGCAGCAGATGCTGGCGGTCGCGCGGATCCTGCGCACCGGCGCGAACCTGCTGCTGCTCGACGAGATTTCCGAAGGACTGGCACCGGTGATCGTGCAGGCGCTCGCGCGGATGATCGTCGCGCTGAAGGCGCGCGGCTACACCGTGGTGATGGTCGAACAGAATTTCCGCTTCGCCGCGCCGCTCGCCGATCGCTTCTACGTGATGGAACATGGCCGCATCGTCGAGCATTTCCGTGCATCCGAACTGGAAGGCAAGATGCCGATCCTTCACGACCTGCTTGGGGTGTGACGCCGCCCCGTTTCCCTTGCCGCTAGCCGTGGCGGCCCTCGAACAACCACAACGCATCAGAACAACAGGAGACGTCAATGAAAATGAAGACCCTTGCGCACGCGTGTCTCGCACTCGCCACTGCCGCGTTCACCGCCGGCGCCGCACACGCCGCGGACAGCGTGAAAATCGGCTTCATCACGGATATGTCGGGGTTGTACGCGGACATCGACGGGCAGGGCGGCCTCGAGGCGATCCGGATGGCGGTCGCCGACTTCGGCGGCAAGGTGCTCGGCAAGCCGATCGAGGTTGTCTATGCGGACCACCAGAACAAGGCGGACATCGCCGCGTCGAAGGCGCGTGAGTGGATGGACCGCGGCGGGCTCGACCTGCTGGTCGGCGGCACGAACTCCGCGACCGCGCTGTCGATGAACCAGGTCGCGGCCGAGAAGAAGAAGGTCTACATCAACATCGGCGCGGGCGCCGACACGCTGACCAACGAGCAGTGCACGCCGTACACGGTCCACTACGCATACGACACGATGGCGCTCGCGAAGGGCACGGGGTCGGCGGTAGTGAAGCAGGGCGGCAAGACGTGGTTCTTCCTGACTGCCGACTATGCATTCGGCAAGGCGCTCGAGAAAAACACGTCGGACGTCGTGAAGGCGAACGGCGGCCAGGTGCTCGGCTCGGTGCGGCATCCGCTGTCGGCGTCGGACTTCTCGTCGTTCCTGCTGCAGGCGCAATCGTCGAAGGCGCAGATCCTCGGCCTCGCGAACGCGGGTGGCGACACGATCAATGCGATCAGGGCTGCGAAGGAATTCGGCATCACGAAGACGATGAAGATTGCCGCGCTGCTGATGTTCATCGACGACGTGCACAGCCTCGGCCTCGAGACGACGCAGGGCCTCGTGCTGACCGACAGCTGGTACTGGAACCGCGATGCGGCCTCGCGCCAGTGGGCGCAGCGCTACTTCGGCAAGATGAAGAAGATGCCGTCGAGCCTGCAGGCGGCCGACTATTCATCGGTGACGACCTACCTGAAGGCCGTGCAGGCCGCCGGCACGACCGACTCCGACAAGGTGATGGCCGAGCTGAAGAAGATGAAGATCAACGACTTCTACGCGAAGGGCTACATCCGTCAGGACGGCAGCATGATCCACGACATGTACCTGATGGAAGTGAAGAAGCCGTCGGAATCGAAGGAGCCGTGGGACTACTACAAGGTGCTCGCGACGATTCCGGGCGACCAGGCGTTCGGCACCAAGCAGGAATCGCGCTGCGCGCTGTGGAAGTAAGCGCGACGTAGCAGCGCACGGCGGCGGCCGCAGCGATGTGCCCGCTGCGCCGCCCGCGTGCGCGACGGCTTGAATGTTGCGCACGCAACGAAACTCATTCTGACGGCTAAGTCGATGGAAATCTTTGGCATTCCGTTGCCGGCGATGCTCAGCCAGTTGCTGCTCGGGCTCGTCAACGGCTCGTTCTACGCGATCCTGAGTCTCGGGCTCGCGGTGATCTTCGGGCTGCTCAACGTGATCAACTTCGCGCACGGCGCGCTGTTCATGCTGGGTGCGATGCTCGCGTGGATGGGGCTGTCGTACTTCGGGTTGCCGTACTGGGCGATGCTCGTGCTCGCGCCGCTGATCGTCGGCGCGTTCGGGATCGTGATCGAGCGGACGATGCTGCGCTGGCTGTACAAGCTCGATCACCTGTACGGGCTGTTGCTCACGTTCGGCCTCACGCTCGTCGTCGAAGGCGTGTTCCGGGCAGTCTACGGCTCGTCCGGCCAGCCGTACGACGTGCCGTCGCAGCTGTCCGGCGCGACCAATCTGGGCTTCATGTTCCTGCCGAACTACCGCGCATGGGTGGTCGTCGCGTCGCTCGCGGTGTGCCTCGCCACGTGGTTCGTGATCGAGAAGACGCGGCTGGGCGCCTATCTGCGCGCGGGCACCGAGAACCCGAAGCTCGTCGAGGCGTTCGGCGTGAACGTGCCGATGATGATCACGCTCACCTACGGGTTCGGCGTCGCGCTCGCGGCATTCGCGGGCGTGCTGGCCGCGCCGGTGATCCAGGTGTCGCCGCTGATGGGTCAGCCGATGATCATCACCGTGTTCGCGGTGGTCGTGATCGGCGGGATGGGCTCGATTCTCGGCTCGATCGTCACCGGCCTGATGCTCGGCGTGATCGAGGGCTTCACGCGGGTGTTCTATCCGGAAGCGTCGGCCACCGTCGTGTTCGTGATCATGGCGATCGTGCTGCTGATCCGCCCGGCGGGCCTGTTCGGCAAGGAAAAATGATGCAGAGAAAAGTGCTCTACGGCGTGCTGCTCGCCGCACTGCTCGCCGCGCCGTTCATCGGCGCGTATCCGGTCTTCGTGATGAAGGTGCTCACGTTCGCGCTGTTCGCGGCCGCGTTCAACCTGCTGATCGGCTATACGGGGCTGCTGTCGTTCGGCCATGCGATGTTCCTCGCGACCGCCGGCTACGCGACCGGCTATGCGATCCAGACGCTCGGCTTCACGCCGGAGCTCGGCGTGCTCGTCGGCACGTTCGCCGCGACGCTGCTCGGGCTGATCGTCGGCCTGTTCGCGATCCGCCGGCAGGGCATCTACTTCGCGATGATCACGCTCGCGTTCGCGCAGATGGTCTACTTCCTCTACCTGCAGGCGCCGTTCACCGGCGGCGAGGACGGCCTGCAGGGCGTGCCGCGCGGGCATCTGTTCGGCTTGCTCGACCTGTCCAGCGACGTGACGCTGTACTACATCGTGCTCGCCGTGATCGTCGCCGCGTGCGCGTTCATCGTGCGGATCGTGCACTCGCCGTTCGGCCAGGTGCTGGTTGCGATCAAGGAGAACGAGGCGCGCGCGATCTCGCTCGGCTACGACACCGACCGCTTCAAGCTGCTCGCATTCATCCTGTCGGCCGGGCTCGCGGGGCTGGCCGGTTCGCTGAAGGTGCTGGTGCTCGGCTTCGAGACGCTGTCGGACGCGTACTGGACGATGTCGGGCCTCGTCATCCTGATGACGCTCGTCGGCGGGATGGGCACGCTGTTCGGGCCGCTGCTCGGCGCGGCGCTGATCGTTACGCTGGAGGATCGCCTCGGCGATATCGGCGAGTGGCTGGCGTCGACCACCGGCATCGGCTGGTTCCACTCGCTCGGCGAGTCGACGACGATCGTCACCGGGCTGATCTTCATCGCATGCGTGCTGGCGTTCCGGCGCGGGATCGTCGGTGAGATGGTCGCGCGGATCAAGCCGCTCAGGCCGTCCTGACAGCGGGGGCCGGGCGTTGCGGAGCGTTGATGCGAAGCACCATCCGGCGCGGCCGGGAAGGGCCTCGGGGCCGGCTCCGGCCGGCGCTGCGCGGCAAGGCTGGTGCCCCAATTTCGTGCGGCGATGCACCATAGGGGTAAATGCTAAGTTGTCGCGGGGTGAAAGCTCCTTTAATCTTCGTTTCAGTTCTGATGCACCGCGAAACGAATTTGCAGGTGGAGAACGAGGAGACAATCGAGGCACAAAGTGCCCGGACCCCAAAGCGCTGTTGGACGGAATCCAACAGCGCTTTTTCATTTGTGTGCGTGAATTACCTACGCTGGTGCAGCGGCCGGCGTCGCAGGTTCGCGACCGCGTCGGCATTCCGACTTCCCCGCGTTTCACGTCCGTCCTCCCGTTCTTCCCCTTTCCCGCAAACACGCCGCACATGGCGCGCGGCCACGCGCATGCCGTTCGGGCTTACCCGGTTGGCGTGCGCAAAAAGCGTCCGTTACACTCAGCTTTCGCCGACCGCGCGGTCGGGAAAATCGGTCGGCAGTTCTCCTACAAGCAAAATGCAGAAGAGGGAGCACGGTTGGATGAGAAGCGCAGGACGAAGGGGCGGGGCAACAGGGGCGGCAGGGGCCGCTCGTTCGTGTTCGGGGAGGCCTGGGTCTATCCCGGCTGTCGCGAACCGTCCTGCGGCGGGTATGCGCGTTCTGGCGCGATTTGCCCGCACGACCGTCCCGCCGGTCGTTGTGTCCGCATCCGAATCCTCGATCGCCTGCGCATGAGCGGCCTCCTTTCCTGTCTTGTGCCGTCGACGAGCGTCGTCGAGCCGCGCCAGGGCTGCGCGTCTTCCCTGATCGTTGCGTCCGCAACGTCACCTTTTCCGGCTTTCTTTATCCTGACGACATGGCTGTCACGCACCGTGGCGGTCGCACGACCGTTGTGGTCGCGCAGCGGCGCGTGCGTGCGCGGTGTCGATGCCGGCAGAGGCCCGTCGCCGCGGCGTTTCACGGGAAAACGAGCGTAGGCAGTGGCACAGCGAGATACTTAAAATATTAACTTGTTTGATGACCGGGACCGCCCGGGCGACCCGCGGATTTTTCGAGCAGCGTTTGGAGACAACGTAAATGAAGATGAATCGATGGATGGAAGCCGTGCTTGCCGTGGGCCTCGTCTGCGCGTCGGCAACGGCGTCGGCACAGGTGAAGATCGGCGTGACGCTGTCGGCCACCGGCCCGGCCGCGTCGCTCGGGATTCCGGAAAAGAACACGATCGCACTGCTGCCGAAGGAAATCGCCGGCAAGAGCGTGCAGTACATCGTGCTCGACGATGCGTCCGACACGAGCCGCGCGGTGCAGAACGTGCGCAAGCTGATCGACGAGGATCACGTCGACGCGATCATCGGTTCGTCCGTCACGCCGAACTCGCTCGCGATGCTCGACCCGGTGTCGCAGGGCAAGACGCCGACGATCTCGCTCGCGGCGAGCGCGCAGATCATCGCGCCGATGGACGCGAAGCGCGCGTGGATGTTCAAGGTGCCGCAGAACGACCAGCTGATGGCCGACGCGATCGCCGGCTACATGGCCAAGCACGGCGTGAAGACGATCGGCTTCATCGGCTTCGCCGACGCGTACGGTGACAGCTGGTACAACACGTTCAACGCGGCGGCCGCGAAGAACGGCCTGAAGGTCGTGTCGAACGAGCGCTACAACCGCACCGACGCATCGGTGATGGGGCAGGTGCTGAAGCTGATGAGCTCGAACCCGGACGCGGTGCTGATCGCCGGATCCGGCACGCCGGCCGCACTGCCGGCCAAGACGCTGAAGGAGCGCGGCTACAAGGGCAAGATCTACCAGACGCACGGCGTCGCGAACAACGACTTCCTGCGCGTGTGCGGCAAGGATTGCGAAGGCGAGATCCTGCCGGCCGGCCCGGTGCTCGTGACCGACCAGCTGCCCGATTCGAACCCGGTGAAGAAGCCGGCGCTCGCGTACAAGGCCGCGTACGAGAAGGCATATGGCGCGGGTTCGCTGTCGACGTTCGGCGGGCATGCGTGGGATGCGGGGCTGCTGCTGCAGCGTGCGATTCCGGAAGCACTGAAGAAGGGCCAGCCGGGCACCGAGGCGTTCCGCGAGGCGCTGCGCGCATCGCTCGAGAGCGTGAAGGATCTGCCCGTGTCGCACGGCGTGATCAACATGACGCAGACCGATCACAACGGCTTCGACACGCGTGCGCGCGTGATGGTGCAGATCGTCGACGGCAAGTGGAAGCTGCAGGCCGAGTAAGCATCACGTGAAACCGGCGTGCACGGCGCGAACGGCGCCGCGCACGCCGTCGGCAGCGCAGGGCCTCGCGGCCCGCATGCGCGCCGCATGGAACTTCCGGGAAGCCCCCGCGCGGCGCCTGACACTCGGGTCCTGCCGTCCACGCGTCCGCGCCGCTCCCGTCGCCGTTTCTCCGCAGCATTCTCGATAAACGAAACGTATGGATCTCTCGATTGCGGCGATCCTCGCGCAAGACGGCATCACGACCGGCGCCATTTATGCATTGCTGTCGCTGGCGCTCGTGCTGGTGTTTTCCGTCACGCGGGTGATCTTCATTCCCCAGGGCGAATTCGTCGCCTACGGTGCGCTGACGCTCGCTGCGTTGCAGGCGCAAAAATTTCCCGCCACCTGCTGGCTGTTGTTCGTGATGGGCATCGCGTGCTTCCTGCTGGAAGTCGGCGGGTTGATCCGCCATCGCGAGCGCCGCCATCAGCTCGGCCGCACGCTCGCGACGCTCGCCAGCCGCTACGTGCTGCTGCCGCTGGCGGTGTTCGCGATCACGCGCGGCGTCGCCGCGCAGCCGTTGCCGATGCTCGCGCAGATCGCGCTCACGCTTGCGATCGTCGTGCCGATGGGGCCGTTCATCTATCGGCTCGTCTATCAGCCGATCGCGGAAGGCACGACGTTGCTGTTGCTGATCGTATCGGTCGCCGTCCATTTCGCGATGGTCGGCCTCGGGCTCGTGATGTTCGGCGCGGAAGGGTCGCGCATCAACGGGTTCGCCGATGCATCGCTGTCGATCGGCAGCATGACGGTGTCGGTGCAGAGCATTCTCGTGGTCGTGACGGCGCTGGTGCTGATCGGCGCGCTCTACGTGTACTTCGGCCGCACGATCGCCGGCAAGGCGCTGCGCGCGACGTCGGTGAACCGGCTTGGCGCGCAACTGGTCGGCATCGGCACGACGGCGGCAGGGCGGCTCGCGTTCACGCTGGCGGCGGGGCTCGGCGTGCTGTCCGGGATCCTCGTCGGCCCGCTGACGACGATCTACTACGACTCCGGTTTCCTGATCGGCTTGAAGGGCTTCGTCGGCGCGATCATCGGCGGGCTCGTCAGCTATCCGCTCGCGGCCGCCGGCTCGCTGCTCGTCGGCGTGCTCGAATCGTATTCGTCGTTCTGGGCGAGTTCGTACAAGGAAGTGATCGTGTTCACGCTGATCATCCCGGTGCTCCTGTGGCGCAGCTTCGCGACGCCGCATGCGGAAGAGGAAGAGGAGTGACGCGATGAAGATGATCGTACGCAACAAGACCTTCTGGGTGTTTCTCGTGGTGCTGTTCGCGCTGCCGGTGCTGCCCGGTGCGCTGCAGGTGCCGGAATACTGGATCACGCTGCTGAACTACATCGGCCTGTACGCGATCGTCGCGATCGGGCTGGTGCTGCTGACGGGCGTCGGCGGGATGACGAGCTTCGGGCAGGCCGCGTTCGTCGGCATCGGTGCCTATGCGACCGCGTTCCTGACGACGCAGTACGGCGTGTCGCCGTGGCTCGCGCTGATCGTCGGCGTCGTGCTGACGGCGCTCGTCGCGCTTGTGCTCGGCGCGGTCACGATGCGCCTGTCCGGGCACTTCCTGCCGCTCGGCACGATCGCGTGGGGCCTCGCGCTGTTCTATCTGTTCGGCAACCTCGAAATGCTCGGCAAGTACGACGGGATCAACGGAATTCCGGCGCTGAACCTGTTCGGCATCGAGCTCGACAGCGGCCGCAGCCTGTACTTCCTGATCTGGGCCGTCGTGCTGGCCGCGATCGTGTCGGTGCAGAACCTGCTGAACAGCCGGCCTGGCCGTGCGATCCGCGCGCTGCGCGGCGGCGGCGTGATGGCCGAGGCGATGGGCGTGAACACGGCGTGGATGCGTGTCGTGATCTTCGTCTACGCGGCCGTGCTCGCGGCGGTGTCGGGCTTCCTGTACGCGCACCTGCAGCGCGCGGTGAACCCGACCCCGTTCGGCCTGAACCACGGGATCGAATTCCTGTTCATGGCCGTGGTCGGCGGCGTGTCGCACGTGTGGGGCGCGGTGCTCGGCGCGGCGATCCTCACCGTGCTGCAGGACTACCTGCAGACGCTGCTGCCGAAGCTGCTCGGCTCGGAAGGCAACTTCGAGATCATCGTGTTCGGCGTGCTGATGGTGCTGCTGCTCCAGTACGCGCGCCAGGGCGTATGGCCGTTCGTCGCGAGGCTGTTTCCGCGCGGGCCGCGTGCGCACGTGCCCGAGCATGCCGATCCGCTGCCACAGCGCGGCAAGCCCGTGGCGGGCGAGCCGCTGCTCGTGGTCGACAACGCGCGCAAGCAGTTCGGCGGGCTGGTGGCGGTCAACGACGTCAGCTTCGACGTGAAAGCGGGGCAGATCATCGGGCTGATCGGGCCGAACGGCGCCGGCAAGTCGACCACGTTCAACCTTGTGACCGGCGTGCTGCAGCCGACCGGCGGCACGATCACGTTCCGCGGCGAACGGATCGACGGGCTCACGTCGCGCCAGATCGTACGGCGCGGCATTGGCCGTACGTTCCAGCACGTGAAGCTGCTGCCGACGATGACGGTGCTCGAGAACGTTGCGATCGGCGCGCATCTGCGCGGCCGGACGGGCGTGTGGCGCAGCATCGCGCGGCTCAATGCGCATGAGGAAGCACAGCTGCTCGCCGAAGCCGCGCGGCAGATCCGCCGTGTCGGGCTGGAAAGGCACATGTACGACGAAGCAGGCAGCCTCGCGCTCGGCCAGCAGCGCATCCTCGAAATCGCCCGTGCGCTGTGCTGCGACCCGACGCTGCTGCTGCTCGACGAGCCGGCCGCCGGGTTGCGCTACCAGGAGAAGCAGCAACTCGCCGACCTGCTGCGGCGCCTGAAGGCTGAAGGGATGAGTGTGTTGCTCGTGGAACATGACATGGACTTCGTGATGAACCTCACTGACCGGCTGGTGGTGATGGAATTCGGCACGCGGATCGCGGAAGGGCTGCCGCAGGATGTGCAGCAGGATCCTGCGGTGCTCGAAGCGTATCTGGGCGGGGTGGAGTGATGACGGACACGACGATGCCGATTCTCGAAGTACGCGGGCTGGCGGTCCGGTACGGCAAGGTCGAGGCGCTGCACGGCGCCGCGATCAAGGTCGAAGCGGGGCAGATCGTCAGCGTGATCGGCCCGAACGGCGCCGGCAAGTCGACGCTGCTGAACGCGATCATGGGTGCGCTGCCGGTGACCGGGCATGCATCGGGCGCGATCGTGTATCGCGGCAACGACGTCGGTGCGCTGCCGGTCGAGCAGCGCGTCGCGCGCGGCATGTGCCTCGTACCGGAGAAGCGCGAGCTGTTCAGCACGATGACGGTCGAGGACAACCTCGTACTGGGCGCGTATCGCCGCAAGCTGGCGGGCGAATCCAACTTTCTCGATCAGCTCGAACCAGTGTTTGCGTTGTTTCCGCGGCTCAAGGAGCGCCTCAAGCAGGCCGCCGGCACGCTGTCGGGCGGCGAACGGCAGATGCTCGCAGTGGGTCGTGCGCTGATGGGCAAGCCGGATCTGCTGATGCTCGACGAGCCGAGCCTCGGGTTGGCACCGCTGATCGTGAAGGAGATCTTTCATATCATCAGCGCGTTGCGCGGCACGGGCGTCGCGACGCTGCTGATCGAACAGAATGCGCGGGCCGCGCTGCAGATCTCCGACTATGGCTATGTGCTGGAGACGGGCGAGTTTGCGCTCGAAGGGCCGGCGGCCGAGTTGGCGCAGAATCCGCGTGTGATCGAGACGTACCTCGGGTTGGCGAAGAAAACGGCTTGATGATCGGTGCGGTTGGCGGGAAACCGGCGGCGTGTTTCACGTGAAACACGCCGTTTTTGTTTTTAGGCACGAGGCGATTGGGTGGCCTTGGCGTTGTTCGGGGCAGGGGATAAGTGTTGAAGGAATAGTCGGAAGCTCTGTGACGAACGGGAAGGGGATTGGTCGTGGCGATGTGCGTGTTGCACAGAATCACGAGAGTCGCGTGACCGATAGGGCTCCGCCGATGCATGTCGCACGGCACAGTGGATAAGTGTTTGGCGACCGACCGGAAATACTGTGACGGAAGCGCCAGGGATGGTGGAGTCCACTCTGTCCGGTTCGGCCCCGGTTGCCGATTTTGCACAGCGTGCCGATGTGCTGTGAGAGGGCGGTTGGGCGCTCGGAGCAGGGCGAAGCGCCACAGTTCGGCCGTTTGGCAGGAAAAAAGACAAAAAAACCGCAGAACGAACCGACCCTACCATTCGGACGGTCTTCGGGTGAAATGCGAACCCGCTATAATTCGGCCCATACATTTCTCAGATAGGTTCGTGCGCAACTCTGCGCACGGAATCCACCATGCTTTTTCCCACAGAATTTGACGTCATCGTCGTCGGTGGCGGTCACGCCGGCACGGAAGCTGCGTTGGCATCCGCGCGGATGGGCGCGAAGACGCTGCTGCTGACCCATAACATCGAAACGCTTGGGCAGATGAGCTGCAATCCGTCGATCGGCGGCATTGGCAAGGGCCATCTGGTCAAGGAAGTCGACGCGCTCGGCGGCGCGATGGCGGCCGCGACGGACGAGAGCGGTATTCAGTTCCGGATCCTCAATTCGTCGAAGGGGCCGGCCGTGCGCGCGACGCGCGCGCAGGCTGACCGCATCCTGTACAAGGCTGCGATCCGCCACCGGCTCGAGAATCAGCCGAACCTGTGGCTGTTCCAGCAGGCCGTCGACGACCTGATGGTCGAAGGCGACCGTGTGGTCGGCGCCGTGACGCAGATCGGCATCCGCTTCCGCGCACGCGCGGTGGTGCTGACGGCCGGCACGTTCCTCGACGGCAAGATCCACGTCGGCCTGAACAACTACACGGGCGGTCGCGCGGGCGATCCGGCGGCCGTGTCGCTGTCGGCGCGCCTGAAGGAGCTGAAGCTGCCGCAGGGCCGCCTGAAGACCGGTACGCCGCCGCGTATCGACGGCCGTTCGATCGACTTTTCGAAGCTCGACGAGCAGCCGGGTGACCTCGATCCGATCCCCGTCTTCTCGTTCCTCGGCCGGGCAGAGCAGCACCCGCAGCAGCTGCCGTGCTGGGTCACGCACACGAACGAGCGCACGCACGACATCATTCGCGGCGGCCTCGACCGTTCGCCCATGTATACAGGCGTGATCGAAGGCGTCGGCCCGCGTTATTGCCCGTCGATCGAGGACAAGATCCACCGGTTCGCGTCGAAGGAATCGCACCAGATCTTCCTGGAGCCGGAAGGGCTGACCACCAACGAGTTCTATCCGAACGGGATCTCGACGAGCCTGCCGTTCGACGTGCAGCTCGAGCTCGTGCACTCGATGCGCGGCCTCGAGAACGCGCACATCCTGCGCCCTGGCTATGCGATCGAGTACGACTACTTCGATCCGCGTGCGCTGAAGGCGTCGCTCGAGACGAAGGCGATCAACGGGTTGTTCTTTGCGGGCCAGATCAACGGCACGACCGGCTATGAAGAGGCCGCGGCGCAAGGCCTGCTGGCCGGCCTGAATGCAGGTCGTTACGTGCAGGAGAAGGACGCCTGGTGCCCGCGTCGCGACCAGGCTTACCTGGGCGTGCTGGTCGACGACCTCGTCACGCGTGGCGTCGCCGAGCCGTACCGGATGTTCACGAGCCGTGCCGAATACCGCCTGAGCCTGCGTGAAGACAATGCCGACATGCGTCTGACTGAACTGGGCCGCGAGTTGGGCCTCGTCGACGACGTGCGCTGGGATGCGTTCAGCCGGAAGCGCGACGCTGTTTCACGTGAAACCGAACGACTGAAGTCCACGTGGGTCACGCCAAAGACGCTGCCGCCGGAAGAGGCGACCGCATTGCTCGGCAAGGCGATCGACCACGAGTACAGTCTCGCCGAACTGCTGCGCCGTCCGGGCATCGGCTACGACGGCGTGTGCGGGCTGAAGGGCGGCGAGTGTGGCCCTGCGGAGCCGCTTGCAGACGATCCGGTGCTGCTGGAGCAGATCAAGGAGCAGGTCGAGATCGGCATCAAATACCAGGGCTATATCGAGCGTCAGGCGAGCGAGATCGAGCGCAACGATGCGAACGAGAACACGCGCCTGCCGGACGGCATCGATTACCGCGAGGTGCGCGGCCTGTCGTTCGAGGTGAGCCAGAAGCTCAACGAGTTCCGGCCGGAAACGATCGGCCAGGCATCGCGTATCTCGGGCGTTACGCCGGCTGCGATTTCGCTGCTGATGGTGCACTTGAAGCGCCGGGGTCTTGGCCGTCGTAACGGCACCGCTGCAGAAGCGACCGAGCAGGGGGACGGCACCGTCCCGACGCAACAATGACGGCGCATCGCGCGCCGGCGGTTAATCGGGACGTACTTGAAGGGATGCTCGTCGACGGCACGGCTGCGCTCGACATCGCATTGACGGATGCACAACGCAAGCAGCTGCTCGACTATGTCGCGCTGCTCGGCAAGTGGAACGCGGTCTACAACCTGACCGCGATCCGCGACCCGAAGCAGATGCTGATCCAGCACATTCTGGACTCGCTTTCCATCGTCCCGCATCTGCGCGGCCGTGCGTCGGCGCGGGTGCTCGACGTCGGTTCGGGCGGCGGGTTGCCGGGTATCGTGCTGGCGATCGTGCAGCCGGAATGGCAGGTGACGCTGAACGATATCGTGCAGAAGAAGTCTGCATTCCAGACCCAGATGCGTGCGGAGCTGAAGCTTTCTAACCTGTCGGTTGTCACCGGTCGGGTCGAATCGCTGCAACCGGGCGTCGAAGTGCCGGAAAAATTCGACATGATCGTATCCCGCGCTTTCGCGGATCTATCCGACTTCGTTAAACTTGCTCGACATCTCGTCGCGCCTGGCGGATCGATCTGGGCAATGAAGGGCGTGCACCCGGACGACGAGATCGCCCGGCTGCCGGAAGGGAGTCGTGTGAAGCAGACGATGCGGCTGGCGGTGCCGATGCTCGATGCCGAACGGCATCTGATCGAAGTCACGGTCGCCGAAGCGAATTGAAGGCGCGCGGTAGCGCGCCATTTGTTTGAAGTAAGAGGAACACACCAACGATGGCAAAGATCTTCTGCGTTGCGAACCAGAAGGGGGGCGTCGGCAAGACGACGACATCGGTCAATCTCGCCGCAAGCCTTGCAGCGCAGGAGCAACGAGTCCTGCTGATCGATCTCGACCCGCAGGGTAACGCGACGATGGGCAGCGGGATCGACAAGGCCTCCTGCGAGTCGACCGTGTACGAAGTGCTGGTCGACGGCGTATCGGTGACCGACGCGCGCGTGCGTCCGGAAGGCGTCACATACGACGTGCTGCCGGCCAACCGCGAACTGTCCGGTGCCGAGATCGAACTGATCAACATCGACAACCGCGAGCGCCGGTTGAAGGCCGCGCTCGAGCGCGTGGCCGACGATTACGACTTCGTGCTGATCGATTGCCCGCCGACGCTGTCGTTGCTGACGCTGAACGGGTTGTGCGCGGCGCATGG
Source organism: Burkholderia sp. JKS000303 (assembly GCF_002563755.1). NCBI lineage: Bacteria > Pseudomonadati > Pseudomonadota > Betaproteobacteria > Burkholderiales > Burkholderiaceae > Burkholderia > Burkholderia sp. JKS000303. The sequence continues at coordinate 1,494,734 of NZ_PDBZ01000001.1, read as the reverse complement.
CGTCGTGATCCCGATGCAGTGCGAGTACTTCGCACTGGAAGGTCTGTCGGACCTCGTGAACACGATCAAGCAGGTTCACGCGAACATGAACCGTGACCTGAAGATCATCGGCTTGCTGCGCGTGATGTTCGATCCGCGCATCACGCTGCAGCAGCAAGTCTCCGATCAACTGAAAGCGCACTTCGGCGACAAGGTGTTCGACGCGGTGATTCCGCGTAACGTGCGCCTGGCGGAAGCGCCGAGTTACGGGTTGCCGGGCGTGGTGTTCGACCGCAACTCGCGCGGTGCGCAAGCGTATCTCCAGTTCGGTGCCGAGATGATCGATCGCGTGCGCGCGTTCGAGGTGTCGTGATCCGGACATGAGCGAAGCGAGGAAGAAAGACATGAACGCGGTACCAAAGAAGAAGGGCTTGGGACGTGGCCTCGAAGCGCTGCTGGGTGGCAGTGCAGACATCACCGAAGCGGTGAAGATCGAAGGGGCGCCGAACACGCTCGCGCTCGGCAAGCTGCAGGCCGGCAAGTACCAGCCGCGCACGCGGATGGACGAGGGCAGCCTGCAGGAGCTGGCGGCCAGCATTCGCGCGCAAGGCGTGATGCAGCCGATCCTGGTACGACCGATTTCGTCCGACAAATACGAGATCATCGCGGGCGAGCGACGTTTCCGCGCGGCACGCCTGGCCGGTCTCGATGAAGTGCCGGTACTCGTGAAGGACGTGACCGATCAGGCCGCCGCCGCGATGGCGCTGATCGAGAACATCCAGCGCGAGGATCTGAACCCGCTGGAAGAGGCGCACGGCATTCAGCGCCTGCTCGACGAGTTCGGTTTCACGCACGAACAGGCGGCCGAATCGGTCGGCCGTTCGCGCAGCGCGGTGTCGAACCTGCTGCGTCTGCTGAACCTCGCATCGCCGGTGCAAACGATGCTGCTGGCCGGCGATCTCGACATGGGGCATGCGCGCGCGCTGCTCGCGGTCGATGCGGCGACGCAGATCACGCTCGCTCACCAGGTCGTCAACAAGCGCATGTCGGTGCGCGAGACCGAGAAGCTCGTCGCGCATACGACCAAGGAAGTGCCGGCGGTGAAGGCGCGCGCGAAGGACGATGGCGGCCGCGACACGCGCCGTCTCGAGGAGGAGTTGTCCGACCTGCTCGCATCGACGGTGAAGATCAAGCTCGGCCGCCGCGGGCGAGGGCAGGTGCAGATCGACTTCGGCAACCTCGACGCGCTCGAGGGCATTCTCGCGCGCCTGCGCGGCAACGTCGCGACCGAAGAGTAACGAGGTTCGATCGATGGAAAACACGGGCGCGGCCGCGCCGCACCGGTGGCTCGGATGGCTGTTGCAGGAGCCGGTACTGACGGTGCTGGCGCTTGCGTTGATTATTCTTAAATGGTTGCGTCCGCAACCAGTTGCCGCACTGGCCGGCCTCGTCGACTGGCAGACCGTGCTGACGCTGGCTGGCCTGCTGATGCTGACCAAGGCGCTCGAGTTGTCCGGGTGCCTGATGTGGCTTGCGCATCGCATCGTGCATCACGTGCACTCCGAGCGCGGGCTCGCGATGCTGCTGGTCATATTCGCGGCTGCGCTGGCGATGTGGCTCACCAACGACGTCGCGCTGTTCGTCGTCGTCCCGCTGATGGTGTCGCTGCGCGCGTTGACGCCGCTGCCGTTCCGGCGGCTCGTGATCGCAGTCGCGCTGGCCGTCAATGCGGGGTCCGTCGCGACGCCACTCGGCAATCCCCAGAACCTTTTTCTGTGGCAATTGAGCGGCGTGTCGTTCGGCCGTTTCGTCGTCACGCTCGGGCCGCTCGCGCTTGCCTTGATGGCGCTGCTGCTCGTGCTGACGGCGTGCGCGTTTCGCGCGAAACCGCTCGACCTGTCGGGAGACGTCGACACGGTGCCGGTACAGCGCATGCATGCGCTGCTCGCGGTGGTGCTGTTCGGTGCATTCGTGTTGCTCGCCGATGCACACCATCCGGAGCCGGGCCTCGCTGCCGTCGTGATCGCGCTGCTCGTCGCAAAACGTGATGCAGTCCTGAAGATCGACTGGCTGCTGCTGCTGATTTTCGTGCTGATGTTCGTCGTGCTGCGCAGCGCGGCTGCGTTGCCCGTCGTGCACGATGCGATCGCGCGTGCACAGCTCGATTCGCCGTTGCGCGTGTTTGCCGCGGGCGCGGTGCTGTCACAGGGCATCAGCAACGTGCCGGCCGCGATCCTGTTGTCGGAATTCACGCACGACTGGCGAGCGCTCGCGTTCGGCGTATCGGTCGGTGGCTTCGGTTTCGCGATCGGCTCGCTCGCGAACCTGATCGCCGTGCGTCTCGCGAAGGAGCCGCGCATGTGGTTGCCGTTTCACCTGGTGTCGATTCCGTTCGCACTGGCAAGCACCGCACTCGGTGCGTGGCTGCTCGCGCACGTCTGAACCCGCGGTGGTGTGTGGCACAGGTGTTCGATCCGGTGGATGGGGAAGGGCGCACAGCATTCCGCGTGATTGCCGGTTGTGGATAAGTCCGGCGATCCACAGTCGATCGCCTGTGGTGATGTTGCAACTCATTGCGTGAGCGAGCGGGTTCGTGGTCGGCTCGTCTCGTGCGATGAGTGCGGTCTGTCATCACAGTGTTCCGCCTGTTCCTGATCCTTGTGGCGCGGTATTTCCTGCGGTCATCTCACAGTGAATTTTTTGCCTGTGCGCCTGCGGAGCGGCTGGAGCGCTCGCAGGACACCGGTTCCGCTTCATTTGTTGCGGCCGCACTTTTCCAGCAAGAAGTACCGACGCGAAAATCCCACCTTACAACTGTCATCGTACGTCGCTCGTGCGCGCGTTTTTCACATGATGAGGACGCGTTTTACGCAGATTTTTGTCGCGTCTAAAGCCTTGAATCACCTGCAACTATCGCTTACAATCGCCCGGATTTGTTAGCTAGGCACCCCCGAAAGCTTTCGGAAAGTTTGGGGCGGATCAGGAATTTGCGGAAGGTAGCGATGGCGAGTCAGGAGCAGCCGATCAATGGGCACGACGAGCGCAGCGCACGCCGCAACACCGAACCGGCTGTCGAGCAGCGGCATGCAGCCGCCGACGACTGGGATGCCGAGCAGCAAGACGACACAACAATCGTTCCGCTTACGCGGGCCGAAGCGGAAACGCTGTTCGGGCCGGATGTAAGCCGACCCTCGCGGGTCACGCCCTACCGGGTAGTGATCGCGCAAGTGGTCCTGTCCTTGGTTGCAACGCTGGCGTGGTGGCTGTTTTCTTCAAAGCCGCCGGGCGCCGCTGCGCAATCCGCATTTTTGGGCGGAGTGATTGGCTGGGCGCCAAGCGCATTGTTCGCGGCGCGTTTGAGGCGAGGCGGTGCCGACACCGTGATGGGTTGGGTGGTCGGCGAAGTACTCAAGATGGGAGCGACGATCGCGTTGTTCGTAGCGATTGCCGTGTGGTACCCCGGCGTGCACTGGGTGCCCCTGCTCATTACGTACTTGCTCGTGCTGAAAACGTACTGGATTGCGCTGGCCTGGCGATAGGCTGTGAGACCTTGCGCAGTTCGACCAGAACATGCGCAGGCGCGTTCCCGCAATAAAGTGTTGCGGTGAAGCGGAAGACCGATTTTCGACAATTTGGGTGGCACTAACGATATGGCAACCAGCGAAGGCTCGCGTGCTCTGGATCCGTCCGAGTACATTGCGCACCACTTGCAGAACTTCTCCACCGCGCATCAGACGTCGATTTTCGATATCCACGTCTGGAATCTCGACACGTTGTTCTGGTCGATCGTTTGCGGTATCGCCACGATCCTGATCCTGTACATGGCTGCCCGCAAGGCAACGCCGGGCGTCCCGGGTCGTTTCCAGTGCATGATCGAAATGATCGTCGAGATGGTCGAAGACCAGTCGAAGGCTGTCGTGCATGGCAATCGTACCTTCATTGCTCCGCTCGCGCTGACCGTGTTCATCTGGGTCGCGCTGATGAACTCCCTCGACTTCCTCCCCGTCGACCTGCCGGGCCGCGTGATCGGCTGGCTGGGTCTGTCGGAAGTCATCCCGCATCACCGCATCGTCCCGACGGCCGACCTGAACGGCACGCTCGGCATCGCGCTCGGCGTCTTCGTGCTGATGATCTACTACAGCATCAAGATCAAGGGCCCGGGCGGCTTCCTGCATGAACTCGTGTCGGCTCCGTTCGGTGCACATCCGCTGCTGTGGATCCCGAACCTCGGCCTGAACATCGTTGAATACGTCGCCAAGACCGTTTCGCTCGGCATGCGACTGTTCGGCAACATGTACGCAGGCGAACTGCTGTTCCTGCTGATCGCGTTGCTTGGCAGCATGTGGGGCTTCGGTGCGGATGCGTCGGTGCTCGGCTTCATCGGCCACATCCTCGCAGGTAGCGTCTGGGCGATCTTCCACATCCTGATTGTTTTGCTGCAAGCGTTCATTTTCATGATGCTCACGCTGGTGTACCTCGGCCAGGCTCACGAATCGCACTAAGCAGCCGGACAATCAAGCAGGTTTGTTTTTAGTTTTCTTTTAATTCCAGTTCCAAGTCTTTTCACAAAGGAGTGATCATGCAAGCTTTCATCGCCAACATCCAAGGTCTGACCGCTATCGGTATCGGTATCATCATCGGCCTGGGTGCGATCGGCGCCTGTATCGGTATCGGTCTGATGGGTGGCAAGTACATCGAAGCATGCGCACGTCAGCCTGAGCTGATCAACCCGCTGCAAACGAAGATGTTCCTGCTGGCTGGTCTGATCGACGCGGCGTTCCTGATCGGCGTTGGTGTGGCAATGCTGTTTGCATTCGCGAACCCGCTCCTGTCGAAGCTCGCAGGCTAAGGTTCCTCGGAAGATTTGCGCCAGCGACAAGCCGGCGCAGGGTGGAACGGATGACGAGCGCCAATCGAATTCATTTTCGACGCGCTCCTCCTCGTTTCAATTTCCGGAATAGCAGATAAGGAAACACCGTGAATCTCAACGCAACCCTGTTTGCGCAAATGGTCGTGTTCCTGATCCTCGCGTGGTTCACGATGAAATTCGTGTGGCCGCCGTTGGTCAACGCCCTCGACGAGCGCTCGAAGAAAATTGCCGACGGCCTGTCCGCCGCGGAAAAGGGTCAGGCGGAACTCGCAGCGGCGCACAAGCGCGTCGATCAGGAGCTCGCGCAAGCCCGTAACGACGGCCAACAACGTATTGCCGACGCTGAAAAGCGCGCGCAAGCCGTAGCCGAAGAAATCAAGGCTCAAGCCCATGCCGAAGCCGCCCGCATCATCGCTCAGGCGAAGGCGGACGCGGATCAGCAAATCGTGAAGGCGCGTGAATCGCTGCGCGGCGAAGTTGCCACGCTCGCGGTCAAGGGTGCCGAGCAGATCCTGAAGCGCGAAGTCGATCAAACGGCCCACGCCGAACTGCTGAATCAACTGAAAGCCGAGCTCTGATCATGGCCGAACTTGCAACCATCGCCCGCCCTTACGCAGAAGCGCTGTTCCGCGTGGCCGAGGGTGGTGATATCGCCGCCTGGTCCACGCTCGTGCAAGAGCTGGCTCAGGTTGCGCAACTGCCCGAAGTGCTGTCCATCGCGTCGAGCCCGAAAGTGGGTCGCGCGCAGGTCAACGAACTGTTGCTCGCCGCGGTGAAGTCGCCGCTCGCGACCAGTGCGGAAGCGAAGAACTTCGTGCAGATGCTGGTCGAAAATCACCGTATCGCGCTGCTGCCGGAAATCTCCGTACAGTTCGACGAACTGAAGAATGCGCGCGAAGGCGCGGCCGACGTGCAGATCGTCAGCGCGTTTCCGCTCGAAGGCGCACAGCTCACCGAACTCCTCGCCAGCCTTGAACGCAAGTTCAAGCGCAAGCTGAAGCCGACGGTCCAGACCGATGCGTCGCTGATCGGCGGCGTGCGTGTGACGGTCGGCGACGAAGTGCTCGATACCTCGGTCCGCGCGCGGCTCGCCAGCATGCAGACAGCCTTGTGCGCTTGAGCGCCCAGGCAGCCGGCACGCAACAGAATTGACTATCAGGAGCGAATAATGCAACTCAATCCCTCTGAGATCAGCGAGCTGATCAAGAGCCGGATCCAGGGCCTTGAAGCGAACGCAGACGTTCGCAACCAGGGCACCGTGATCTCCGTGACCGACGGTATCGTGCGTATTCACGGCCTGTCGGACGTGATGCAGGGCGAAATGCTCGAGTTCCCGGGCAACACGTTCGGCCTCGCGCTGAACCTCGAGCGCGACTCGGTCGGCGCGGTGATTCTCGGCGAATACGAACACATCTCGGAAGGCGACATCGTCAAGACGACGGGCCGCATTCTGGAAGTCCCGGTTGGTCCGGAACTCGTCGGCCGCGTGGTCGATGCGCTCGGCAACCCGATCGACGGCAAGGGCCCGGTCAACGCGAAGCTGACCGACGCGATCGAAAAGATCGCCCCGGGCGTGATCTGGCGTAAGTCGGTGTCGCAGCCGGTGCAGACGGGCATCAAGTCGATCGACGCAATGGTGCCGATCGGCCGTGGCCAGCGCGAGCTGATCATCGGCGACCGTCAGTGCGGCAAGACCGCAGTGGCGCTCGACGCGATCATCAACCAGAAGGGCAAGGACCTGATCTGTATCTACGTCGCGATCGGCCAGAAGGCTTCGTCGATCATGAACGTGGTTCGCAAGCTCGAAGAAACGGGCGCGATGGAATACACGATCGTCGTCGCCGCTTCGGCATCGGATTCCGCCGCAATGCAGTACCTGGCACCGTACGCCGGCTGCACGATGGGCGAGTACTTCCGCGACCGCGGCCAAGACGCGCTGATCATCTATGACGACTTGACCAAGCAGGCTTGGGCATACCGCCAGATCTCGCTGCTGCTGCGCCGCCCGCCGGGCCGTGAAGCGTACCCGGGTGACGTGTTTTATCTGCACTCGCGTCTGCTCGAGCGTGCAGCGCGCGTGTCGGAAGAGTACGTCGAGAAGTTCACGAACGGCGAAGTGAAGGGCAAGAGCGGTTCGCTGACGGCACTGCCGGTCATCGAAACGCAGGCTGGCGACGTGACCGCGTTCGTTCCGACGAACGTGATCTCGATTACCGACGGCCAGATCTTCCTGGAAACCGACCTGTTCAACGCAGGCATCCGCCCGGCAATCAACGCCGGCGTGTCGGTGTCGCGAGTCGGTGGCGCCGCTCAGACGAAGGTCGTGAAGAAGCTGTCGGGCGGTATTCGTACCGACTTGGCGCAGTACCGTGAACTCGCAGCATTCGCGCAGTTCGCATCGGACCTCGACGAAGCGACCCGCAAGCAGCTCGAGCGCGGCCGCCGCGTGACGGAACTGCTGAAGCAGCCGCAGTACCAGCCGCTGCAGGTCTGGGAACTGGCCGTGTCGCTGTACGCCGCGAACAACGGCTACCTCGACGACCTCGACGTGAAGCAAGTGCTCGCGTTCGAGAAGGGCCTGCGCGACAACCTGAAGACCAGCCACGCTGACCTCATCAAGCGCATCGAAGACACCAAGGATCTCTCGAAGGACGACGAAGGCGCACTGCGCGCTGCAATCGAGTCCTTCAAGAAGTCGGGTGCCTATTGATCCGCGAGTGACACACTGAGGCCGCGCGGGTGCTGATGCGCCCGCGCCGCTTCGGTCAAGGAGCAAGCTATGGCTGGAATGAAGGAAATTCGCGGCAAGATCAAGAGCGTGCAAAACACGCGCAAGATCACGAAAGCGATGGAGATGGTGGCCGCATCGAAGATGCGCCGCGCGCAGGAACGCATGCGTGCAGCTCGTCCGTACGCGGACAAGGTCCGTGCCATCGCCGCGCACATGAGCCGCGCGAACCCGGAATACCGCCACCCGTTCATGGTGGCGAACGACGGCGTGAACACGGCCGGCATCATCCTCGTCACGACCGACAAGGGTCTGTGCGGTGGTCTGAACACCAACGTGCTGCGTGCGACGATTCAGAAGTTCAAGGAGCTGGAAGAGAAGGGCCAGAAGGTCGAAGCTACCGCAATCGGTAGCAAGGGCCTCGGGTTCCTGAATCGCTTCGGCGCGAAGGTGATGTCGCAGGTCGTGCACCTCGGCGATACCCCGCACCTGGACAAGCTGATCGGCGCGGTCAAGACGCAGCTCGACATGTACTCGGAAGGCAAGCTGTCGGCGGTTTATATCGCGTACACGCGCTTCGTCAACACGATGAAGCAGGAAGCCGTGATCGAGCAACTGCTGCCGCTGTCGTCGGAACACTTCGAAGCGGATGACGGCACGCCGTCGACGTCGTGGGATTACATCTACGAGCCGGACGCACAGGCTGTCGTCGACGAACTGCTCGTGCGTTACGTCGAGGCGCTGGTGTACCAGGCCGTCGCGGAAAACATGGCGTCCGAGCAATCGGCGCGGATGGTCGCGATGAAGGCTGCGTCCGACAACGCGAAGACGGTGATCAGCGAACTGCAGCTCGTGTACAACAAGAGCCGTCAGGCCGCGATTACGAAAGAACTGTCGGAGATCGTCAGCGGCGCAGCTGCTGTTTAAGCGCGCGCTCCGGACGACAACTGCGCCTTTGCGCGAGTAAAGAATCAGGTATTTAAAGGAAAAGCGATGAGTACTGCTGCTTTGGTAGAAGGCAAGATCGTACAGTGCATCGGCGCCGTTATCGACGTGGAATTCCCGCGCGACAGCATGCCGAAGATCTACGACGCGCTCATTCTCGATGGCTCGGAACTGACGCTCGAAGTCCAGCAGCAGCTGGGCGACGGCGTGGTCCGTACCATCTGTCTGGGTGCATCCGACGGCCTGCGCCGCGGTCTGACCGTGAAGAACACGGCAAAGCCGATTTCGGTGCCGGTCGGCAAGCCGACCCTCGGCCGTATCATGGACGTGCTCGGCCGTCCGATCGACGAAGCCGGCCCGATCGAGAGCGATGTGACGCGCTCGATCCACCAGAAGGCTCCGGCGTTCGACGAACTGTCGCCGTCGACCGAACTGCTCGAAACGGGTATCAAGGTTATCGACCTGATCTGCCCGTTCGCAAAGGGCGGTAAGGTTGGCCTGTTCGGCGGTGCTGGCGTGGGCAAGACCGTCAACATGATGGAGCTCATCAACAACATCGCGAAGGAACACGGCGGTTACTCCGTGTTCGCGGGCGTGGGCGAGCGTACCCGTGAAGGGAACGACTTCTACCACGAAATGAAGGACTCGAACGTTCTCGACAAGGTCGCGCTGGTGTACGGCCAGATGAACGAGCCGCCGGGCAACCGTCTGCGCGTCGCGCTGACCGGCCTGACGATGGCCGAGCACTTCCGTGACGAAGGCCTCGACGTGCTGTTCTTCGTCGACAACATCTACCGTTTCACGCTGGCCGGTACCGAAGTGTCGGCACTGCTCGGCCGTATGCCGTCGGCAGTGGGCTATCAGCCGACGCTGGCTGAAGAAATGGGCAAGCTGCAGGAACGCATCACGTCGACCAAGAAGGGCTCGATTACGTCGGTTCAGGCCGTGTACGTCCCTGCGGATGACTTGACCGACCCGTCGCCGGCTACGACCTTCGGCCACCTGGACGCAACCGTCGTTCTGTCGCGTGACATCGCTTCGCTGGGTATCTACCCGGCAGTCGACCCGCTCGACTCGACGTCGCGCCAGATCGACCCGAACGTGATCGGTGAAGAGCACTACTCGATCACGCGTGGTGTTCAGCAGACGCTGCAGCGCTACAAGGAACTGCGCGACATTATCGCGATTCTGGGCATGGACGAACTGTCGCCGGAAGACAAGCTGTCGGTCGCACGTGCGCGTAAGATCCAGCGTTTCCTGTCGCAGCCGTTCCACGTCGCTGAAGTGTTCACGGGCTCGCCGGGCAAGTACGTACCGCTGAAGGAAACGATCCGTGGCTTCAAGATGATCGTCGACGGCGAGTGCGACCACCTGCCGGAACAGGCGTTCTACATGGTCGGCACGATCGACGAAGCCTTCGAAAAGGCCAAGAAGATCTCGTAAGGGTTCGAGTGAGTAGTGCTGGCGTGGTCCGGCCGGGATTGACAGTCCGACTGATAATTCCGGCAGCCACGCCGATTGCGACACGCTCAACCCGCCGTGCATGGGATCGGCGCAGGCGCGCAAGTGCCCGCTCCGATCGACAGGAGTCGATATGGCAACCATCAAAGTAGACGTCGTCAGCGCGGAAGAGCAGATCTTCTCGGGCCAGGCGAAATTCGTCGCGCTGCCGGGCGAAACGGGTGAGCTGGGTATTCTGCCGGGTCACACGCCGCTGATCACGCGGATTCGTCCGGGTGCGGTGCGCATCGAAGTCGAGGGCGGCAACGACGAATTCGTGTTCGTCGCAGGCGGCATTCTCGAAGTGCAGCCGGGCGCCGTGACGGTGCTCGCCGATACCGCGATCCGCGGCAAGGACCTCGACGCGGCGAAAGCCGAGGAAGCGCGCAAGCGTGCCGAGGAAACGCTGCAGAACGCGAAGTCGGACCTCGACCTCGCAAAGGCGCAATCGGAGCTCGCGACCGCGATGGCGCAGCTCGAAGCGATTCAGCGTCTGGCGAAGGTTCGCAGCCGGCACTAAGCCGCGCGCGCGTACCCCGCGAAAGAAAGCAGCCTTCGGGCTGCTTTTTTTTCGCCCGCGGCCCGGGTGGCGCGGTGTTTCGTCCGGTCGTGCTATTTCATCCGTGTGCCGCGATTTGATGTCAGAGTGTCGTCAGCGGAGCGCGGCATCATCCGCAGTGAGGCTGTCCGCCCCAACGGTGGCGGAGCGGGCGCGTGCGTCAGTCGCGCGCCCGGGCCGATCAGACAAAAACGGATGGAGACATTGATGGCAGCAGACCTTGGCAAGGAGGCGCTGATCGCGCCCGAGAACGGACTGTCGTACGTACGCGGCGAGACCGGCGTACCGCTCTCCGAAGCGACGCTCGGCCGCTTCCTGCTCGACACGGCCGGCCGCTTTCCCGATCGTCCGGCCGTCGTGTTCCGCGAACAGCAGGTGCGCTGGACGTGGCGCGAGTTCGCGCACGAGATCGACGTGCTCGCGGCGGGCCTCGCCGCGCTCGGCATCGCGAAGGGCGATTGCGTCGGCATCTGGTCGCCGAACCGCAGCGAATGGCTGCTCACGCAGTTCGCGACCGCGCGCATCGGCGCGATCCTCGTCAACATCAATCCGGCCTACCGGCTCGCGGAGCTCGAATACGCGCTGAACAAGGTCGACTGCAAGGCCGTGATCGCGGCGGAGCGCTTCAAGAGCTCGGCGTACGTCGAGATGCTGCAGACCATCGCGCCCGAGCTCGCGAGCGCGACGCCTGGCGACCTGCATGCGGCGCGCGTGCCGAGCCTGCGCACGGTCGTGTCGATGGGCGAAGTCGCGCCGGCCGGGATGTTCCGCTTTGCGGACCTGATGGCACGCGGCCGCGATACGCTCGACGTCGCGCGGCTCGATGCGATCGGCGCGACGCTCACGGCCACCGATCCGATCAACATCCAGTTCACGAGCGGCACGACCGGCAGCCCGAAGGGCGCGACGCTCACGCACCGCAACGTCGTCAACAACGCGCGCTCGATCGCGATGGCGATGCGCTTCACCGAGCAGGATTCGCTGTGCATCCCGGTGCCGCTGTATCACTGCTTCGGGATGGTGCTGGCGGTGCTTGCGTGCGTGTCGAAGGGCGCGGCGATGGTGTTCCCCGGTGAAGCGTTCGACCCGGTCGCCACGCTCGCGGCCGTGGCCGACGAGCGCTGCACCGCGCTGCACGGCGTGCCGACGATGTTCATCGCGGAACTCGATCATCCGGCGTTCCCGACTTTCGACCTGTCGACGCTGCGCACCGGCATCATGGCCGGCTCGCCGTGCCCGATCGAGACGATGAAGCGCGTGGTGTCGCAGATGCATCTGTCGGAAATCACGATCGCGTACGGGATGACGGAGACGAGCCCCGTATCGTTCCAGAGTTCGACCGACGATCCGCTGGAGAAGCGCACGACGACGGTCGGACGCATCCAGCCGCATCTGGAAGTGAAGATCGTCGATCCGAATGGCGCGATCGTGCCGGTCGGCGCGACGGGCGAGCTGTGCACGAGGGGCTATTCGGTGATGCTCGGCTACTGGGACGACGACGCGAAGACGCGCGAAGTGCTGGTCGACGGCTGGATGCATACCGGCGACCTCGCGACGCTCGACGAGGATGGCTACTGCAACATCGTTGGCCGGCTGAAGGACATGGTGATTCGTGGCGGCGAGAACGTGTATCCGCGCGAGATCGAGGAATTCCTGTTCAGGCATCCGAAGATTCAGAGCGCGCAGGTGTTTGGCGTGCCGGACGCGAAGTACGGCGAGGAGCTGTGCGCGTGGATCGTGCTGCGCGCGGACGAGCACATGACCGAGGACGACGTGCGCGCGTTCTGCAACGGCCAGATCGCGCACTACAAGATTCCGCGCTATATCCGCTTCGTCGACGAACTGCCGATGACGGTGACGGGCAAGGTGCAGAAGTTCGTGATGCGCGAGCGGATGATCGACGAGCTGAAACTCGACGTGCAGAAGACCGCGTAAAGCGATCCGGCGGCGGGAAAAATGCAGCGGCCTGCGGGCCGTTGCGTTTTCTATGGACGAAAAAAAGCGGGCTTATTAGCCCGCTAAAAACCACACGCTACGGGGTTAGCGCGAGGAGACCAAAGTTGAAACCGTGTCCGGCGGGGGGCCGGAAACGACTCCAACAGGGATGCCCCTCGGAAGGGCTTCGGTACGTGACCGACTGGCTCGCAGCGCTTCGCGTCCGCTCACACTTGGCACACGAGACCGCATCCGTGTTGAAACCGTTGAAGCCATTGTGGGCGAATTAATGACCCCTCGCGGTAACAAAGTGTTTCAGGTTGTAACGCCCGCCAGATAAGGCTTTGCGGGATTTTTTGCTGTTTTCGGGGTCCTGAAAAAGGCAATTTTTACCCGTCTTTTCAGCAGAGTTTTCATTGCATGCGCGCGACGCGTTTTTCGTGCGCTTTCGCGTCGGTGAATTGCCGATTTGCACGCCGGAAATCGCATCGCACGACAGATACCACGTATGACGATTGATTCGTCAGAAAGATTTTGAAACGTGATCGCCGCGCGTAATAGTCGGCCATTTGGCCAATTCCGCGGCTTTACGCGATGAGTGCGGCACGCCGATGTGTAACGGTGGTGTGCGTGCTGCAGCCGCGCACCGCCGTCCAAGGCGGGTTTGTCGGCCGGGATCGCGGGGTCGGCGCCCGTTATCGCGCGCCTTCGCCGCGGCCGGATCCGCTTACTTCAGCCACTTGTCGGAGATCGCCTGGTATTCGCCGGTCGACAGCGCGAGGTGCAGCCACTGGTCGACGTACTGCTGGAACACGACGTCGCCGCGCGGCACCATGTACGCCTTCTCGCCGAACTGGAACGGCTTGTCCGGATGCACCGAGCACAGGCCCGGATTCAGCTTTTGCTGCAGCAGCGTCTCGGACGCATCGGTCACCATGACGTCCGCTTTGCCCGCGAGGATCTGCTTGAAGATCGTCACGTTGTCCGGATAGACGGTCAGGTTCGCGTGCGGGAAGAACTGCTTCGCAAAGCGCTCGTTGGTGCCGCCCGGATTCACGATCGCGCGCGTTTCGGGCCGGTCGATCTGCGCGACCGTCTGGTACTTGTCGGCGTCCGCGCAGCGCGCGATCGGCGTCTTTCCGTCGACCACGTACGGCTGCGTGAAGAACGCGCGCTTCTGGCGCTCGAGCGTCGTCGAGACGCCGCCCACCGCGATATCGCACTTCGCGATGAAGTCGTTGGTGAGATTCGACCAGCTCGTCTTCACGAAGTCGGCCTTCACGCCGAGCGATTTCGCGAGCGATTCGGCCATGTCGATGTCGATGCCCTCGAAGCGGCCGTCGGTTCGGTAGAACGAATACGGCTTGTAGTCGCCGGTCGTGCACACGCGCAGCGTGCCGCGCGCGATCACGTCGTCGAGCCGCGAGCTGGCGGCGGGCGCGGCAGCGGCGGCCGAACCGGCCTGCGCATGCGCGGCGGTGCCGCAGAGCATGGCAGCCGTCGTGAGCGCCAGCGTGGCGAGTGTCTTCATCGGTCTCCTCCTTCGTTCGGTTTGATATCAGCGTCCGATCATAACGGAGCCATCGCGCGCGTCATATGGCCGCCATCGCATCGGCATACGCAGCCGCGCGGCCCGGCTCCGGTAAAATGCCGCTTTGCCTTCGCATCGTCGCTCCTACCGTGGCCCATAACCTGCTCAACGACACCTTCCTGCGTGCGCTTCTGCGCGAGCCGACCGACTACACGCCGATCTGGCTGATGCGCCAGGCGGGCCGCTACCTGCCCGAATACAACGCGACCCGCGCGCGCGCGGGCAGCTTCCTCGGCCTCGCGAAGAATCCCGACTACGCGACCGAAGTGACGCTGCAGCCGCTCGATCGCTTTCCGCTCGACGCCGCGATCCTGTTCTCGGACATCCTGACGATTCCCGACGCGATGGGCCTCGGCCTCGACTTCCAGGTCGGCGAAGGACCGAAGTTCGCGCATCCGGTGCGCACCGAGGCCGACGTCGCGAAGCTCGCGGTGCCGGACATCGAGGAAACGCTCGGCTACGTGACCGGCGCCGTGCGCGAGATCCGCCGCGCGCTCACCGACGCCCAGGGCCGCCAGCGCGTGCCGTTGATCGGCTTCTCGGGCAGCCCGTGGACGCTCGCGTGCTACATGGTCGAAGGCGGCGGGTCGGACGATTTCCGCACGGTGAAGTCGATGGCGTATTCGCGCCCCGACCTGATGCACCGGATCCTCGACGTGAATGCGCAGGCCGTGGCCGCGTACCTGAATGCGCAGATCGAAGCCGGCGCGCAGGCCGTGATGATCTTCGATACGTGGGGCGGCGCGCTCGCGGACGGCGCGTACCAGCGCTTCTCGCTGGACTACATCCGTCGCGTGGTCGCGCAGCTCAAGCGCGAGCACGACGGCGAGCGCGTGCCGGTGATCACGTTCACGAAGGGCGGCGGCCTGTGGCTCGAGGAAATCGCGGCGACCGGCGTCGACGCGGTCGGGCTCGACTGGACGGTCAACCTCGGCGCGGCGCGCGAGCGCGTGGGCGGCCGCGTCGCGCTGCAGGGCAACCTGGACCCGACGATCCTGTTTGCGCCGCCGGCTGCGGTGCGCGAACAGGCGCGCGCGGTACTCGACAGCTACGGCAACCATCCGGGCCACATATTCAACCTCGGTCACGGGATTTCACAGTTCACGTCGCCGGATCACGTCGCCGAACTCGTCGACGAAGTGCATAGCCACAGCCGCGCAATTCGTAGCGGAGCGGCAGGCTGAATGCAAGCGGACTTATGCTGCACTGCGGGGTGACGGCGTTTCGCTGTCCGCGCTAAACAGGGCGCAACCCCGCCCCCGTTGCCGATTGCTTGCTTGTCAAGACTTGACTTATGCACATTTTCCACGTTGCAGCGCGGTAGAGCCCTGTATCGGTCGAATTGTCTCGCTATGGTTCGGTAATTTGAATAGCAGCCTTATGGAATAAGGCTCCGCGGGGCGCGACAGCAAGTGGTCGAAAACAGCGGAAAGCACGGCCCCGCGTGCTTCCCGGCTGTTGAGCGGCGAGTTCTCAACAAAGTTATCCACAGGCTGGCCAGGGTATACGGCGATTCCTAATGCGAATCCAAAACTTAGCGCCGAATCTGAAGTTTTACTTTAAGTTCGCCACCTTGATGCGGACGCGGATGCAAGTCGTCCGCATCGCCCGAGTCGCTGCCGGAGTGCAGTGATGGACGGTACCTACCTGCGGGTCGCACTCGACCATCCGCTCGCCACCCTGTTCGACTACCGTTGCAACGTGCAGCCGGCGCCCGAGCCCGGCATGCTCGTGCAAGTGCCGTTCGGCAAGCGGCAGGCCGTCGGGCTCGTCTGCGAAGTAACGACTCACACCGATGTGCCGCCGTCCCGGCTGCGCGCGATCGACGCCATCTGCACCGAACTGCCGCCGCTGTCGCCGGACTGGCTCGCGCTCGTCTCGTTCGCGGCCGACTATTACCAGCGCGGGCGCGGTGAAGTCGCGCTGCCGGCGCTGCCGCAGGCGCTGCGCGACGCGCAGCGCTGGGGGCGGCTGCTTGCGCCCGAGGTCCGCTACCGGCTGACCGACGCCGGCCGCGCTGCGCTTCCCGATGCGCTGCCCGCGCGCGGGGCTGCCCTGCGCCGGCTCGCGCAGGCGCTGGCCGACACCGATTCGCTGACGCCGCCGGATGCGCGCGCGTTGCATCCGAAGGCGGTCGCGACGCTCGACGACTGGGCGGCGCGCGGCTGGGTCGCCGTCGAGGAAATCGGCTGGGCCGATACGGCTGTGCCCAAAGCTGTGGATAACCTGTCGACAACCAGTGGACGAGCTGTGCCGCCGGCGCTCACCGACCAGCAGGCCGAGGCGCTGGACGCGATCCGCGCGGGCCAGGGCTTCGCGCCGTTCCTGCTGCACGGCGTGACGGGCAGCGGCAAGACCGAGGTCTATCTGCACGCGTTGGCGGCGCTGCTCGACGCTCGACCCGACGCGCAGGCGCTCGTGCTCGTGCCCGAAATCAATCTGACGCCGCAGTTCGAGGCCGCGTTTCGCGCGCGCTTCGCGGGCACGCTGGCCGACGACGCGATCGTCACGCTGCACAGCGGGCTCGCCGAAGGCGAGCGTGCGCGCAACTGGCTCGCCGCGCATACGGGCCGCGCGCGGATCGTGCTCGGCACGCGGCTCGCGGTGCTCGCGTCGCTGCCGACGCTGGCGCTGATCGTCGTCGACGAGGAACACGAGCCCGCGTACAAGCAGCAGGAAGGGCTGCGCTATTCGGCGCGCGATCTCGCCGTCTGGCGTGCGAAACACCTCGGCATTCCGGTCGTGCTCGGCTCGGCGACCCCGTCGCTCGAAAGCTGGTGGCAGGCCGAGCAAGGCCGCTACACGCGGCTCACGCTGTCGCGCCGCGCGGTGGCCGACGCGACGCTGCCCACCGTGCGGCTGATCGATCTCGAAGAGGAGCGGCGGCGCGGGCGCGCGTCGATGGGCGGGCTGTCCGGGCCGCTTGTCGCCGCGCTGAAGGCGCGGCTCGAGCGCGGCGAACAGAGCCTCGTCTTTCTGAACCGGCGCGGCTACGCACCGCAGCTCGCGTGCGATGCATGCGGCTGGGTCGCCGGCTGCCCGCGCTGCAGCGCGTACGTCGTGCTGCACAAGCCCGAGCACGCGCTGCGCTGCCACCACTGCGGCTGGGAAGCGCGCATTCCGCACTCGTGTCCGGAGTGCGGGAACGTCGACATCGCGCCGCTCGGGCGCGGCACGCAGCGCATCGAGGAGGCGCTCGCCGAGGCCGTGCCGGGCGCGCGTGTGTTGCGGATCGACGCGGACAGCACGCGCCGCAAGGGCAGTGCGCAGGCGCTGTTCTCGGATGTGCATGCGGGCGAGGTCGACATTCTCGTCGGCACGCAGATGATCGCGAAGGGGCACGACTTCCAGCGCGTGTCGCTCGTCGGCGTGCTCAATGCCGATACGGCGCTGTTCTCGCACGACTTCCGCGCGAGCGAGCGGCTGTTCGCGCAACTGATGCAGGTGAGCGGCCGCGCGGGGCGCGCGGGCCTGCCCGGCGAGGTGCTCGTGCAGACGCGCTATCCGCGTCACGCGCTGTATCACGCGCTCGGGCGGCAGGATTACGTCGGCTTCGCGAATTCGACGCTCGGCGAGCGCCGCGACGCGCATCTGCCGCCGTTCGTCTACCAGGCGCTGCTGCGCGCCGAAGGGCGCACGCTGGAGGCGGCGCTCGCGTTCCTGCAGCAGGCCGCGGCTGCGTTGCCGGGGTTGCCGGGCGCCGATCGCGTGACCGTATACGACGCGGTGCCGATGACGATCGTGAAGGTCGCGAACGTCCATCGTGCGCAGTTGCTGCTCGAAAGCGCGTCGCGGGCCGCGCTGCAGCATGCGCTGCGTGCATGGCAGCCGGAGCTGCGCGCGCTGAAGGGCGTGCTGCGGTGGAGCGTCGAGGTCGATCCGCTCGATATCTGAGTATCCGGGCGGCGCCGGCGCGGCTGTCGCGCTGCCCGTCGCCGTCTTGCTGTCTTGCCGCCCGGCGCCCGGAGCCGACCGCCGGGTCGTCGGGCCACCCATCTCCCGTCTCTCCTGCCCGTTCCGCCCGTTGCGCGCGGATCCGCTCGCGCACCCAGTGCAACCCGTTTTCTCCAGCCGTCGTCCGCATCCAGGGTTGCGCATCTGGGACAAATCGGCCCGATCAGGGAAAACACCGATCCGCCAACCACGGGCAACCCCTAGGTTGCAACCATCTAAGTGGCTGATTATATTGACTAACTTAAGGGTGCAACCGATCTCGCAATTTGGTTGCACCTTTTTATTGCGTGCCGTAGGATTTCGCGCATCCTCTCACACCATATTGCCGGGCTCGCACCGGCGCACGAACCCACCATGGCAAGCACGACTCTCGGCGTCAAAGTCGACGACCTTCTCCGCTCGCGCCTGAAAGACGCGGCAGCGCGTCTCGAGCGCACTCCCCACTGGCTGATCAAGCAGGCGATCTTCGCGTATCTCGAGCGGATCGAGCACGGCCAGCTGCCGCCCGAGCTGTCGGGCAACAGCGGTGTCACGGAGCTGGCCGACGGTCAGTCGACGGATGGCGACGACGACAACTCGCCGCATCCGTTCCTCGAGTTCGCGCAGAACGTGCAGCCGCAATCGGTGCTGCGCGCGGCGATCACGGCAGCGTATCGCCGCCCCGAGCCGGAATGCGTGCCGTTCCTGCTCGGCCAGGCGCGCCTGCCGGCGAACCTGCAGGCCGACGCGCAGGCGCTCGCGACGACGCTCGTCGAGGCGCTCCGCGAGAAGAGCTCGGGCGGCGGTGTCGAAGGGCTGATCCACGAGTTCTCGCTGTCGAGCCAGGAAGGCGTGGCGCTGATGTGTCTGGCCGAAGCGCTGCTGCGCATTCCCGATCGCGCGACGCGCGATGCGTTGATTCGCGACAAGATCAGCAAGGGCGACTGGCGCTCGCACGTCGGCCACGCGCCGTCGCTGTTCGTGAACGCGGCGACCTGGGGGCTGATGATCACCGGCAAGCTCGTCACGACCAACAGCGAAGCGGGCCTGTCGTCGGCGCTCACGCGCCTGATCGGCCGCGGCGGCGAGCCGCTGATCCGCAAGGGCGTCGACATGGCGATGCGCCTGATGGGCGAGCAGTTCGTCACCGGCGAGACGATTTCCGAAGCGCTCGCGAACAGCCGCAAGTACGAAGCGCGCGGCTTCCGCTACTCGTACGACATGCTCGGCGAAGCGGCGACGACCGAAGAGGACGCGCTGCGCTACTACGCATCGTACGAGCAGGCGATCCACGCGATCGGCAAGGCGGCCGGCGGCCGCGGCATCTACGAAGGCCCGGGCATCTCGATCAAGCTGTCGGCGCTGCACGCGCGCTACTCGCGCTCGCAGCAGGACCGCACGATGAGCGAACTGCTGCCGCGCGTGCGCGCGCTGGCGCTGCTCGCGCGCCGCTACGACATCGGCCTGAACATCGACGCGGAAGAGGCGGACCGCCTCGAACTGTCGCTCGACCTGCTCGAGGCGCTGTGCTTCGATCCGGATCTCGCGGGCTGGAACGGTATCGGCTTCGTCGTGCAGGGCTACCAGAAGCGTTGCCCGTTCGTGATCGACTACCTGATCGATCTCGCGCGCCGCAGCCGTCACCGCCTGATGATCCGTCTGGTGAAGGGCGCGTACTGGGACACCGAAATCAAGCGTGCGCAGGTCGACGGCCTCGAAGGCTATCCGGTCTATACGCGCAAGATCTACACGGACGTGTCGTACCTCGCGTGCGCGAAGAAGCTGCTCGCGGCGCCCGACGCCGTCTACCCGCAGTTCGCGACGCACAACGCGTACACGCTGGCCGCGATCTATCACCTGGCCGGCCAGAACTACTACCCGGGCCAGTATGAATTCCAGTGCCTGCACGGGATGGGCGAGCCGCTGTACGAGGAAGTCACCGGCCGCGACAAGATGAACCGTCCGTGCCGCGTGTACGCGCCGGTCGGTACGCACGAAACGCTGCTCGCGTACCTGGTGCGCCGTCTGCTGGAGAACGGCGCGAATACGTCGTTCGTGAACCGCATCGCGGATAAAACCGTGTCGGTGAAGGAGCTGGTCGCCGACCCGGTCGACGAGGCCGCGAAGGTCGTGCCGCTCGGCGCGCCGCACACGAAGATCCCGCTGCCGCGCAACCTGTACGGCGACGAGCGTCCCAACTCGATGGGCCTCGACCTGTCGAACGAACACCGCCTCGCGTCGCTGTCGTCCGCGCTGCTCGCGAGCGCACATCATCCGTGGCGCGCGGCACCGATGCTCGCCGACGATGCGCTCGCCGACGCCCCGGCGCGCGACGTGCGCAACCCGGCCGACCAGCGCGACATCGTCGGCACGGTCAGCGAAGCGACGTCCGAACACGTGAGCGCGGCGCTCGCGCACGCGGTGGCTGCCGCGCCGATCTGGCAGGCGACGCCGGTCGATGCGCGCGCCGACTGCCTGGTGCGTGCGGCCGACCTGCTCGAAGCGCAGATGCACACGCTGATGGGCCTGATCGTGCGCGAAGCCGGCAAGTCGCTGGCGAACGCGATCGCCGAAATCCGCGAAGCGGTCGACTTCCTGCGCTACTACGCGGCGCAGATCCGCGACGAGTTCTCGAACGACACGCACCGTCCGCTCGGCCCCGTGGTCTGCATCAGCCCGTGGAACTTCCCGCTCGCGATCTTCATGGGCCAGGTGGCCGCGGCGCTGGCGGCCGGCAACACGGTGCTCGCGAAGCCGGCCGAACAGACGCCGCTGATCGCCGCGCAGGCCGTGCGCCTGCTGCGCGAGGCCGGCGTGCCGGCCGGCGCGGTGCAGCTGCTGCCGGGCACGGGCGAAACCGTCGGTGCGGCGCTCGTCGCCGATCCGCGCACGCGTGCGGTGATGTTCACGGGCTCGACCGAAGTCGCGCGCCTGATCAACAAGACGCTGTCGGCGCGCCTCGACCCGGACGGCAAGCCGATTCCGCTGATCGCCGAAACCGGCGGCCAGAACGCGATGATCGTCGACTCGTCGGCGCTCGCGGAGCAGGTCGTCGCGGACGTGATGCAGTCGTCGTTCGACTCGGCCGGTCAACGGTGTTCGGCGCTGCGCGTTCTGTGTCTGCAGGACGATGTCGCGGACCGCACGCTGACGATGCTCAAGGGCGCGATGCACGAGTTGGCGCTCGGCAACCCGGACCGGCTGTCGACGGACGTCGGCCCGGTGATCGATGCCGAAGCGAAGCAGACGATCGACGCGCACGTCGCGTCGATGAAGGACAAGGGACATGGCGTCACGCAGTTGCCGTCGCCGGAAGCCTGCGCGCACGGCACGTTCGTGCCGCCGACGCTGATCGAGATCGGCAGCATCGACGAACTGAAGCGTGAAGTGTTCGGCCCCGTGCTGCACGTCGTGCGCTACCGCCGCAGCCAGCTCGACAAGCTGCTCGAGGCGATCCGCGCGACCGGCTATGGCCTCACGCTCGGCATCCACACGCGGATCGACGAGACGATCGCGCACGTGATCTCGAATGCGCACGTCGGCAACATCTACGTGAACCGCAACGTGATCGGCGCGGTGGTCGGCGTGCAGCCGTTCGGCGGCGAGGGGCTGTCGGGCACGGGCCCGAAGGCCGGCGGCGCGCTGTATCTGCAGCGCCTGCTCGCGACGCGTCCGTCGGGGCTGCCGCGTTCGCTCGCGCAATCGCTGATCGCGGACGGCGCGGTCGCAGGCGAGCAGCGCGACAATCCGGCGGCGGCGCTCACCGCGCTGCGCGACTGGCTGATCGAGCAGCGCGAGCCGGCGCTCGCCGCACGCTGCGACGGTTATCTCGCGCAAGTGCCGGCCGGCGCGACCGCGGTGCTGAGCGGGCCGACGGGCGAGCGAAACACGTATACACTCGGCCCGCGCGGCACGGTGCTGTGTGTCGCGGCGACGCCGGGCGGCGCGCGCGCGCAGTTCGCGGCGGTGCTGGCGACGGGCAACCGCGCACTGTTCGCCGGCGCGGCGGGCGAGGCGCTGGTGGCCGCGCTGCCGGCTGCGCTGAAGGCACATGCGGCCGTGCGCAAGCAGGCCGACGTGCCGTTCGACGCGGTGCTGTTCGAAGGCGACAGCGACGAACTGCAGAAGCTCGTGAAGGACGTCGCGCAGCGGCCGGGCCCGATCGTGTCGGTGCAGGGCGTGTCGGTGGGCGCGTTCGAGAATGGCGATGCGGAAGACTACGCGCTCGAGCGGCTCTTGACCGAGCGCTCGGTGAGCGTGAACACGGCCGCGGCGGGCGGCAATGCGAATTTGATGACGATCGGCTGACCATCCTTGCCGTTCGGATCAACCAAAGGAAGCGGCAAGGCGATCCCGAAGCCGCTCCATTTACCCTGGTACCAAGGAGATGCGATGCAACACACGATGAAAAAGCTGGCAGGCGCGACGTTTGTCGCAGTCATGTCGCTGGCGGGGACGGCCCATGCGGATGACGTGAAGATCGGTTACGCAGGGCCGATGACGGGTGCCCAGGCGCACTACGGCAAGGATATGCAGAACGGGATCGTGCTCGCGCTGGAAGACTTCAACGCGACGAACCCGAAGATCGGCGGCAAGCCGGTGAAGTTCGTGCTCGAGACGCAGGACGACCAGGCTGACCCGCGCACCGGCACGACGGTTGCGCAGAAGCTCGTCGACGACGGCATCAAGGGCATGCTCGGCCACTTCAACTCGGGCACGACGATTCCCGCATCGCGCATCTACGCGAACGCCGGCATTCCGGAAATCGCGATGGCGACGGCGCCGGAATACACGCAGCAAGGTTACAAGACGACCTTCCGCATGATGACGTCCGACACGCAGCAGGGCTCGGTGGCGGGCACGTTCGCATCGAAGGATCTCGGCCTGAAGAAGATCGCGATCGTCGACGACCGCACGGCCTACGGCCAGGGTCTTGCCGACCAGTTCGAGAAGGCCGCGAAGGCCGGCGGCGCGACGATCGTCGACCGTGAATTCACGAACGACAAGGCAGTCGACTTCAAGGCGATCCTAACCAAGATCAAGTCGACGAAGCCGGACCTGATCTACTACGGCGGCGCGGATTCGCAGGCAGCGCCGATGGTCAAGCAGATGAAGACGCTGGGCATCACCGCACCGCTGATGAGCGGCGAAATGGTGAAGACGCCGACGTTCCTGAAGATCGCAGGCCCGGCAGCCGAAGGCACGATCGCATCGCTGGCCGGTCTCCCGCTCGACGAAATGCCGGGCGGCAAGTCCTACGCCGAGAAGTACAAGAAGCGCTTCGGCGAAGACGTGCAGACCTACTCGCCGTACGCCTACGACGGCGCGATGGCGATGCTCACCGCGATGAAGAAGGCTGATTCGACCGATCCGGCGAAGTACCTGCCGGTGCTCGCGAAGACCGACATGGCCGGCGTCACGTCGACGCACGTCGCGTACGACGCGAAGGGCGACCTGAAGAACGGCGGCATCACGATGTACAAGGTCGAGAAGGGCGACTGGAAGCCGCTGAAGAGCATCGGCGGCAAGTAAGCAGCACGTGAGTCGCGGGTGGCGTCGAGAGGCGCTGCTGCGCGCAGCATGCGAAAAAGCCACCGGGCCGTCGGGTCCGGTGGCTTTTTCTTTGGGTGCGGCGCGGGCTTCGACGTTACTCGCGACGCGTGCGCAGCAGGAATTTCTGCAGCTTGCCCGTCGGCGTGCGCGGCAGCGTTTCGGCGAACACGAATTCGCGCGGGATCTTGTACGCGGCGAGCCGTTCGCCGCAGAACGCGCGCAGCGCATCCGCATCGGGCACGGTGCCCGCACGCAGCACGACGTGCGCGACGACCGTCTCGCCCCAGTCCGGATGCGGGACGCCGACGACGGCAGCTTCCGCGATACCCGGATGCGCGCCGAGCACGTCCTCCACTTCTTTCGAATAGACGTTCTCGCCGCCCGTCACGATCATGTCCTTCAGCCGGTCGACGATGAACAGATAGCCATCCTGATCGATCCGCACGATGTCGCCGGTGCGATACCAGCCGCCCGGCGCGAACGCGGCGCGCGTCGCGGTGTCGTCGTCGAGATAGCCGAGCATCATGCTGTCGGCCTTCAGCCAGATCTCGCCGGTATCGCCCGGCAGCGCGTCGGCGCCATTGCTCCGTACGACCCGCAGGTCGACACCGGGGCCGCCCTGGCGGCCGATCGAGCCGGCCTTCGCGATCTGCTCGTCCGGATACAGCGTGGTGCCGGCCGGGCCCGTCTCCGTCATCCCGTACACCTGGAAGAACGCGTTGCTGCGATACGCACGCGCGAGCCGCTCGGCCTGCACGGCGCCGATCGGGCCGCCGCCGTACAGCCACGCGCGCACGCTCGACAGGTCGAACGCCGCGAAGCGGTCGATCGTGTCGAGCGGCAGCGTGTACGACACCGGCGCACCGAAATACAGCGTCACGCGCTCGCGCTCGATCGCCTGCAGGAAGCGCAGCGGATGGTATTCGCGCAGCAGCACGACGGTGCCGCCCGCGTACAGCGTGCCGCCGAACCAGTTGTTCAGCGGCGACGAATGCCAGATCGGCATCGCCATCAGCGTGCGTTCGTTGCGGCCGATGCCGGTCGCGAGCGCCGCCGCCATCGCGGCGAACGTCACCGTGCGGTGGCTGTGCACGCAGCCTTTCGGGCGGCCGGTCGTGCCGGACGTGTAGAGGACCTGCGCGACGTCGCCGTCGGCCGGCTCGATGCCCGCGATGCCGTCCATCGCCGCGCGCATCGCATCGAAGTCGGGCACGCCGTCGGCGCTGCCTTCGGTGACGAGCCGTCGCGCCGGATGGATCACGCGCGACAGCACCGGCGCGAGCGCCGCATCGAACAGGATCACCTTGCTGCCGCTGTGTTCGAGCAGATAGTCGACTTCCGGCGCCTGCAGCTTGTGGTTCACCGGCACGAACGCGGCGCCGAGCCGCCACGCGCCGAACATCAGGTCGACGAACGCCGGCGTGTTCAGGCACATCGCGGCGACGCGGTCGCCGGCCGCGATGCCGAGCGCGCTCAGCACGGCCGCCGCGCGATGCGAGCGCTCGCGCGCGGCGGCGTACGTGATCGTCGTGTCGTCGTGGATCAGGAACGGCTTGTCGGGCGTCGCGCGGGCGGCGCGGTCGAGGGCGGCGACGAGGTTCATCGAGGCTCCGGGCGGGCGTGACGGATGAGCAGGCGGACAGGCGTCAGGCCGGGTACGCGCGTTGCAGCAGCGCGCCGACGTCGAGCGCGTGCGGATCGAAGCCGCCCACGATGTGGCCCCAATCGGGTGCGGCGAGTCGTGTCGCGATGAACGCATCGGCGACGGCCGCGGGCGCATCGCGCAGCAGCAGGCACGCCTGCGCGACGAGCGCGAGCCGCTGCGCGAACACGCGCGCCGACGCCTCGAGCGTGTCGGCCGGCGCCGCCAGCATCGCGCGCAGCGCGTCGAGCGCCGCGCGGATGCGCGGTTCGCCCGCGCCGAGATCGGACAGCTCGGCGAACAGTGCGGCGGCCGCATCGGGCTCGCGCGACACCGCGCGCAGCACGTCGAGGCACATCACGTTGCCGGAGCCTTCCCAGATCGAGTTGACCGGCGCCTCGCGGAACAGCCGCGCGATCGGGCCGTCGTCGACGTAGCCGTTGCCGCCGAACACTTCCATCACTTCGCCGCACAGTTCGACCGCGCGCTTGCAGACCCAGAATTTCGCGGCGGGCGTGACGATCCGCTTCCACGCGCGTTCACGCGGCGAGTCGTCGCGCTCGAACGCCTCGGCGAGGCGCATCGCCAGTGCAAGCGCGGCTTCGCTTTCGAGCGCGAGATCGGCGAGCACGGTGCGCATCAGCGGCTGCTCGGCGAGCGCGCGGCCGAACGCGTGGCGCTGGCGCGTGTACGCGATCGCCTGCACGACGCCCTGGCGCAGCATCGCCGCGCTGCCGAGCACGCAGTTCAGCCGCGTGTAGGTGGCCATCTCGATGATGGTCGGAATCCCGCGGCCTTCGTCGCCGAGCATGATGCCCCACGCGTCGTTCAGCTCGATCTCGCTGCTCGAATTGCTGCGGTTGCCGACCTTGTTCTTCAGCCGCTGGATCTCGACCGCGTTCTTCGTGCCGTCCGGGCGCCAGCGGGGTACGTAGAAGCACGACGGGCTACCCGCTTCGGTGTGGGCGACGACGAGGTGCGCATCGCACATCGGCGCGGAGAAGAACCACTTGTGGCCGCGCAGCCGGTATTCGCCGCCGCGCCCGCCCGCGCCGACGGCAGTCGCGAGCGTCGCGTTCGCGCGCACGTCGGAGCCGCCCTGTTTCTCGGTCATCCCCATGCCGAACCAGATCGAGCGCTTGTCGGCGACCGGCACGTCGCGCGGGTCGTAGTCGTCGCTGTAGAGCTTGTCGCGCAGCAGCGCCCACAGCGCGGGCTCCTTCTGCAGCACCGGAATCGCGGCCTGCGTCATGGTGGCCGGGCACAGCGTGCCGGCCTCGATCTGGCCGTGCAGGTAGAAGCCGGCCGCGGTCGCGGCCCAGCGGCCGGGGCGCGTATCGCGGAATGCGAGCGACACGAAGCCTTCGTTGCGGTACATCCCGAGCAGCGTGTGCCAGGCCGGATGGAAGTCGACGCGGTCGATGCGCCGGCCGCGCCGGTCGAACGCGTTCAACTCCGGCGTGTGGCGATTCGCTTCGTCGGCGAGTTGCGCGGTGTCGGCGCTGCCGAGCCGCGCGCCGTACGCGTCGAGCCGCGGGAGGGCCCAGTCGGCACCGGCGCGGGCGAGTGCCTCGCGCAGCGCGGCGTCCGTCGCGAAGAGGTTATAGTCGACCAGTTCGTCGAACTGGTTCGTGACGGCATGGGTCGATTCGGTCATCGGGTTGTCTCCGGTCTCATGCTTCGCGGTCGGTCGGCCGGGTACCGCGCTGCCGGCGTTCATTGCCCGCACCGGCTACCGGTAAACGCGTTTCCGCTGAATTTCAGAGTAGCAAATATGCCGCCGCGACATGTTCAGGTTCCGGCGCCGCCCGGTCAGCCGGCGGCGCAACCCGCGCCCGCCTTGCGCCGCCGGCCGCGCCAGTCGCGCGCGCAGGCCACGTCCGATGCGCTCCAGCAGGCGTTCGTTCAGCTTTTGCTCGAGCGCGGCTATGCGAAGGCGACGATCCGCGAGATCGCGGCCGTCGCAGGCGTGAGCATCGGCACCTTCTACGAATACTTCGGCGACAAGCAAAGCCTCGCCGCGCTGTGCATTCACCGGCGCGTGCTCGCACTGGCCGACCGGTTGCGCGACGCGGCGCACGGGTTGCGCGGCGCGCCGCGCGCCGAACTCGCGGCCGCGCTCGTCGACCTGCAGCTCGACGCGATCGGCGCGGACGCCGCGCTGTGGAGCGCGCTGTTTGCGCTGGAGCGGCAGGTGTCGCCGCTCGTCGCCTACCGCCGGCACTACGACGCCTACGTCGCGCTGTGGCGCGACGCGCTCGCGCAGTCCGCCGATCCGCCGCCGGCCGAGCGACTCGACGGGCTTGCGCGGATGGCGCATACGGTCTGCTACGGCGGCGTGTCGCAGGCGCTGCTGACGCTCGGGCCGGCACTCGACTTCGGCGTGCTGCGCGGCGAGCTGCACACGCTGCTGCGCGCGTATCTGGCGGCCGGCGCCAGCCCGTCATCCTCGTGAACACCTCCTAGGGGTAATGCCGGATTCGCATGCGATGCGCGCAGCGCCATCGTGGCGCTGAGCCTTTCGTGTCACGAGCCATGAGAAAAATGCATGGCCGCCATGACGAACTTTCGATTGTCCGCCGATATTGGTTGGGGCTAAATCATGCGGCATGTGCAGGGCCGCGCGTTTCGCGCGGGCCCGCCCGAAGGACATCAGAAGGAGGAGTCATGCGAAGCGCCACCACGCCCCGTTCGAAACTGCCCGACGTCGGGACGACGATCTTCACGGTGATCGGCCAGCTTGCCGCGCAGCACGATGCGCTGAACCTGTCGCAGGGTGCGCCGAATTTCGCGCCCGATCCCGCGCTCGTCGAGGGCGTCGCACGTGCGATGCGCGACGGCCATAACCAGTATGCGCCGATGGCCGGCATCGCGTCGCTGCGCGAGCGGCTCGCGGAGAAGACCGAGGCGCTGTACGGCACGCGCTACGACCCGGGCACCGAGATCACGGTGATCGCGAGCGCGAGCGAAGGGCTCTACGCGGCGATCAGCGCGCTCGTGCATCCGGGCGACGAAGTGATCTATTTCGAGCCGTCGTTCGACAGCTATGCGCCGATCGTGCGGATGCAGGGCGCAACACCGGTCGCGATCAAGCTGTCGCCCGAGCATTTCCGCGTGAACTGGGACGAGGTCGCCGCGGCGATCACGCCGCGCACGCGGATGATCATCGTGAACACGCCGCACAACCCGACCGCCACGGTGTTCTCCGCCGACGATCTCGACCGGCTCGCGCAACTCACGCGCGACACCGACATTGTGGTGTTGTCCGACGAGGTCTACGAGCACGTGGTGTTCGACGGCGCGCAGCACCAGAGCGTCGCGCGTCACCGCGAGCTGGCCGAGCGCAGCGTGATCGTGTCGTCGTTCGGCAAGTCGTTCCACGTGACGGGCTGGCGCGTCGGCCACTGCATCGCGCCGGCCGCGCTGATGGACGAGATCCGCAAGGTGCACCAGTTCATGGTGTTCTCGGCGGACACGCCGATGCAGGTCGCGTTCGCGGAAATCCTCGCGCGACCGGAAAGCTATCTCGGACTGTCGGCGTTCTACCAGGCCAAGCGCGACCTGCTCGCGCGCGAGCTGGCCGATTCGCGCTTCGAGCTGCTGCCGAGCGAAGGCTCGTTCTTCATGCTCGCTCGGTTCCGGCACTTCTCGGACGAAAGCGACAGCGATTTCGTGCTGCGCCTGATCCGCGATGCGCGCGTCGCGACGATTCCGCTGTCGGCGTTCTACACCGACGGCACCGACGCGGGCGTGATCCGGCTCAGTTTCTCGAAGGACGACGCGACGCTGATCGAGGGCGCGCGGCGGTTGCGCTCGCTGTAATCGCGGGCACGGCCCGCACCCAAGCAGGCGACGGATACGTCGCACGGAAAGCCACGGATGGGCCGCGGCACGTGCCGAAGCACGGCTGCGGCCGACAAGTCAGGAGATCACGATGAAACATGGACACACCCTGAAACTCGCGCTCGCATTCGCGTGCGCGCTCGGCTCCGGTGCGGCGCTCGCCGACGGACAGACGCTGCGCTTCGGTCTCGAGGCACAGTACCCGCCATTCGAATCGAAAGCGCCGAACGGCGACCTGCAGGGCTTCGACATCGATGTCGGCAACGCGGTCTGCCAGACGGCGAAGCTGTCGTGCAAGTGGGTCGAGACGTCGTTCGACGGGCTGATTCCCGCGCTCAAGGGCCGCAAGTTCGACGCGATCAACTCGGCGATGAACGCGACCGAGCAGCGGCGCCAGGCGATCGACTTCACGACGATCATCTACCGCGTGCCGACGCAACTGATCGCGCGCACCGGCAGCGGCCTGCTGCCGACGCCCGAATCGCTGAAGGGCAAGCGCGTCGGCGTGCTGCAGGCGTCGATCCAGGAGACCTACGCGAAGGCGCATTGGGAGCAGGCCGGCGTGTCGATCGTCGCGTACCAAGACCAGAACCAGGCGTACGCGGATCTCGTGTCGGGCCGCCTCGATGCGACGCTGGTGCTCGCGCCGGCCGGCCAGCGCGGCTTCCTGTCGCGTCCGGACGGCAAGGGCTTCTCGTTCGTCGGTCAGCCGGTGCGCGACGACAAGATTCTCGGCAGCGGGATCGCGTTCGGGCTGCGCAAGGGCGACGACGCGCTGAAGACGAAACTCGATGCGGCGATCGACAAGCTGAAGGCGGACGGCACGGTGAAGTCGCTGGGCCAGAAGTACTTCGGCAATATCGACATCTCGACGCAGTAAGCGGGGCAAGCGGCGGCCGCGGTGGCCGCTGCGATGCGTGACGGACTGCGGATGCGCGGTGCTTGCGGGTTCGCCGCCAAGTCAGCTGTTCAGTCAGCCGTCAACCCAGCGCAACGCGCCGATCTTCAGGTGCTCGACGACGCTGCGGGCCCAGTCGAGCTCCGCGTTGAGCAGCACGAGCGCATGCTCGTTCTGCAGCAGGAACAGGCGCGGCACCTGATCGTTCTGCGCGGCGTTGCGCAGCGATTCGAGGCGTTCGCGTTCGGCTTCGAGCGCGGCGATGCGGCGCTCGAGCTGGTGACGCGCATCGTCGGCGTCGAGCAGCGGCAGGAATGCGAGGCCGGCGCCGAACGCCGGGAATTCGCGCGCGGGCTCGGCGAGCAGCGCATGCAGCCACGCCTGCCCGGCCGTGTGTCCGGTTTCGGTCAGCGTGTACAGCGTGCGCTCGGGAAACGCGCCGTCGCGCTCGGTATCGTGCACGGCGATCAGCCCGTCGCGCAGCAGCCGGTCGATCGTCTGATAGAGGCTCGTGCGCTGCCGCACGTTGACGACTTCGTCGTAACCGCGGGCCTTCAACTGCTGCAGCATGCCGTACGGATGCATCGGCGTTTCGGTGAGCGTCGCGAGGACCGCGAGCGCAAGCGGAGACGGGCGGCTCGATGTCATGAATAGTTCGATTATGTCTAGCAAGAATATAACTAGTATTAACTAGACTATCATATTCCACAAGGGTTTCAGCCGAGGTGCGAGCGCTTCGCGGCCGGTGCGACCGTTTCCATTGTCGCCAGACCATGCACGATGCCGCAGTCTTCGACCGAATGTTCGCCGACGCATTGACGCCGCAATTCGGTGAGCTGGTCGCGCAGATGCGTGAGTTCCGCGAGGCGTGCGTCGACGTGGCCGATGTGCTCGTCGAGCAGCGAGTTGATCGAATCGCACGGGTCGGCCGGCGTGTCGGTGAGCTGCAGCAGCGCGCGGATTTCGTCGTGCGCCATGTCGAGCGCACGGCAGTTGCGAATGAAGCGCAGCCGCTCGACGTGCACGTCGGTGTAGTTCCGGTAGTTCGAATCGGTACGCTCCGCATCCGGCATCAGACCCTCTTTCTCGTAGAAGCGGATCGTTTCGGGCGTGCAGCGGGCCGCTTTGGCCAGTTCGCCGATCTTCATGGCTTTCTCCGTTGTAAGGCTTGACCTTGTAGTGGCTTCAGGGTGTTAACTCTACACCGTCAAGCCATAGAGGAGGTTGTCATGACCGACGCCCAGCGTACCCACGACCCACGACACCGTCATGCCGGCGGCGCCGAGACCTGCTGCGCCGACGCGCGCGACACGCAGGCGGCGACCGTCGACGACACGGCGCCGGCGGCCGGCGAGCACGCGCACGGCGACGGCGCCTCGCGCGGTGCGCAGCCGCATGAATGCGGCCACGACCATGACCACGATCACGCAGCCGCGCACGGCACGGGGCACGATCACGGTCATGGCGACCATGCCGGTCACGCACACGGCGACGGGCACGGCGCGGCGTGTTCGCATGATCACGCGGCGCACGACCACGCGGCACATGATCATGCCGGTCACGACCACGACCACGACCACGACCACGACCACGACCACGACCACGACCACGACAACGACAACGACAACGACAACGACAACGACAACGACAACGACAACGACAACGACAACGACAACGACAACGACCACGCGGCCGGCGACTGCTGCGCCCCTGCCGCGCTGACGCTCGTGCCGCTTCCGGTCGCGCAGGCCACCGCATCGGGCCACGTGCGCTCCGCGTTCCGGATCATGCAGATGGACTGCCCGACCGAGGAAACGCTGATCCGCAAGAAGCTGGGCGGCATGCAGCAGGTATCGGCGCTCGAATTCAACCTGATGCAGCGGATGCTGACCGTCGACCACGTGCCCGGCGCGCAGCCCGCCATCGAGAGCGCGATCCGCACGCTCGGGATGACGCCGGAGGCCGCGTCGGCCGATGCGCCGGCCGCCCGCGTCGCCGACGCGCCCGCGAAGCCGTGGTGGCCGCTCGCGCTGGCCGGCGTCGCGGCGGTCGCGTCCGAAGCGGCGAACTGGGTCGGTCTGCCGGTGTGGCTGTCGGCCGTGCTCGCGCTCGCGGCGGTGCTCGCGTGCGGGTTGACCACTTACAAGAAAGGCTGGATCGCGATCCGCAACGGCAACCTGAACATCAACGCGCTGATGAGCATCGCGGTGACCGGCGCGATGGCGATCGGCCAGTGGCCCGAAGCGGCGATGGTGATGGTGCTGTTCACGATCGCTGAACTGATCGAGGCGAAGTCGCTCGATCGCGCGCGCAATGCGATCCAGGGCCTGATGCGGCTTGCCCCCGACACCGCGACCGTGCAGGACGCCGATGGCGCGTGGCGCACCGTCGAGGCCGCGCAGGTGGCGCTCGGCGCGGTCGTGCGCGTGAAGCCGGGCGAGCGGATCGGGCTGGACGGCGAAGTCGTCGCGGGCCGCTCGACGGTGAACCAGGCGCCGATCACCGGCGAGAGCCTGCCGGTCGAGAAGGCGGCCGGCGACGCCGTGTACGCGGGCACGATCAACGAATCGGGCTCGTTCGACTATCGCGTGACGGCGGTGGCGGCCAACTCGACGCTCGCGCGGATCATCCACGCGGTCGAGGAAGCGCAGGGCGCGAAGGCGCCGACGCAGCGTTTCGTCGACCAGTTCGCACGCGTCTATACGCCGATCGTGTTCGCGATCGCGCTGCTGGTCGCGGTGGTGCCGCCGCTCGTGTTGGGCGGCGCGTGGCACGACTGGATCTACCGCGCGTTGGTGCTGCTCGTGATCGCGTGCCCGTGCGCGCTGGTGATCTCGACGCCGGTGACGATCGTGTCGGGCCTCGCGGCCGCGGCGCGGCGCGGGATTCTCGTGAAGGGCGGCGTCTATCTGGAAGAAGGCCGCAAGCTCGCGTGGCTCGCGCTCGACAAGACCGGCACGATCACGCACGGCAAGCCGGTGCAGACCGACTTCGACCTGCATGCCGCCGACGTCGATGCCGCGCATGTGCGTCATCTCGGCGCGAGCCTCGCGGCGCGCTCCGATCACCCGGTGTCGCAGGCGATTGCCGCGGCGGCCCGCGATGCGCAGACGGCAGCGTTCGCCGATGTCGAGGCGTTCGAAGCAATCGTCGGGCGCGGCGTGCGCGGCACGATTGACGGCGCGCGCTACTGGCTCGGCAACCACCGGCTCGTCGAGGAACTCGAACGCTGTTCGCCGGCGCTGGAGGCGAAGCTCGATGCGCTCGAGCGGCAGGGCAAGAGCGTCGTGATGCTGGTCGACGACACGCGCGTGCTGGGCATTTTCGCGGTCGCCGACACGATCAAGGACACCAGCCGCGCGGCGATCGCCGACCTGCACGCGCTCGGCATTCGCACCGCGATGCTGACCGGCGACAACCCGCACACCGCGCAGGCGATCGCGCAGCAGGCCGGCATCGACGATGCGCGCGGCAACCAGTTGCCCGAGGACAAGCTCGCGGCGGTCGAGGAACTGGCGGCCGGCGGCGCGGGTGCGGTCGGGATGGTCGGCGACGGGATCAACGATGCGCCGGCGCTTGCACGTGCCGACATCGGGTTCGCGATGGGTGCGATGGGCACCGACACCGCGATCGAGACGGCCGACGTCGCGCTGATGGACGACGACCTGCGCAAGATTCCGGCGTTCGTGCGGCTGTCGCGCGCGACGCATCGCGTGCTGGTGCAGAACATCGGTTTCGCGCTTGGCGTGAAGGTCGTGTTCCTCGGCTTGACGGTCGCAGGGCTCGGCACGATGTGGATGGCCGTGTTCGCCGATGCGGGCGCGAGCCTGATCGTGGTCGGCAACGGCTTGCGGCTGCTGTCGAAGACCGGCGTATTCGACGGCGCGCAGACGCAGCGATGAGGAGCGGGCGATGAGCTTTCTGAAACGGATCCTGGGTGGTCACGGTGGCGGCCATCACGGCAACCATGGTGGCGGGCATCACGGCGGGCAGCGTGCGGAAGGTCATGGCAGCCACGATGCGCGTGGCCGCGACCGTCACGGCTGGGGCTGGCAGTCGCCGGCCGACGCTCAGGGCGGCAACGCGCCGCTGCGTCAGCTCGCCTGCGCGGGCTGCGGCGCGCTCAACGCGGCGGACGCGCGATTCTGCGCGCAGTGCGGCACCTCGCAGCGCGGCGACGCGTGCAGCCGCTGCCACGCGGCGCTGGCGGCCGATGCGCGCTTTTGCCCGAGTTGCGGGACGCAAGCCGGCCGCACCTGATTGTCAGCCCCTGGCGGGCAGCGGGATCAGGCGGCCGCATCATCCCGGTCTCGACGTACGCCGGCCAGCCCGTGCCCCTTCACTCACCGCAGCGGCAAATAAATCTCGGTTTGCAGATCGGCCGGCGCCGCATCCATCGGCGTGTTCAGATACAACTCGAACGGCGGCGCATCGGCGGCTTCGCGGCCCGAGTGACGCAGCCAGTCGCCGTACAGCCACTGGTAGGCCGCTTTCAGGTCCGCATACGGTCCCGTGTGCAGCAGCACCGCATGATCGCCGCCCGCGATCGTCACGCGCTCCACCGGCGGCACCGGCGCGACGTCCGGTGCGCCGGCGCCCGGCACGAAACAGGCTTTCGCCCGCAATTGTGCTTCGGGCGTCGTATCCGGGTTGTCGTAGAAGATCCCGATCATCTTCGCGCCGGGGCCGATCAGTCCGTGCTGCGCGACCCACGCGCCGATGTGCGCGAACGCGTCGCCGACCTTCAGGTACGCACCCGTGTGCGCCACCGCATACCCGCGCAGTTCCGGCAGCCGCCGGATCTCGACTTCATGCTTGAACATGTCTTCCTCCCCTCGCTGTAGCGGAACAATCGGCCGGTGGATGCCGGCGCGCCGGTGCTGCGCGGGCGGCACACCGTAAGCATCGCGAAATGCACGCGTGCGCGACCCGCGCTGCATCGCGCAGCCATGCGGCATACCGGTTTTCGTTGCGACGGTCATCGGCATGCGCCGGCAGGAATTCGCGTCACGGTAGCATGCGCACGCTGGATAAATCTTGCGGAGATACGTAGTCGTACTGAATCCGCCCCCTTTTTTATTTCATCGAAATAGGGTTCCGCCCCTGCGATCTATGACTAAAGTTAAAGACGGTGAAATCCGATGAATGCGTCATTTTTCTCAGGTAAGTTGCTCGGGCAGCACAGCACGGTTTTCGAAGTACGCAGGTAGTTCGTCGATGTTCAATCGCAACGCCACGTTTTTCGGGAGAAGAAGAAATGGATGCTTCCAGCTTCATCACGTCGCTGCAGACCACGCTAGGCGGATACCTGCCCAAGATCGCGGGCGCGATCGGCATCCTGGTGATCGGCTGGCTGATTGCCGTGGTGGTGCGGGCCGGCGCGCTCCGGCTGCTCAACGCGCTGAAGGTCGACCAGCGCATCAACGAAAGCACCGGCCAGGGCGCCTGCGTCGAGCGCATCGTCGCCGGCGGGCTGTTCTGGCTCGTGCTGCTCGTCACCGCGGTGGGGATCTTCAACGTACTGAATCTGTACGCGGTCTCCAATCCGTTCTCGCTGCTCGTCACGCACATCGTCAACTACCTGCCGAACCTGATCGGCGGCGCGGCGCTGACGCTGATCGCGTGGCTCATCGCGTCGCTGCTGCGCAGCCTCGCGAACCGTGCGCTGAAGGCGAGCAAGGTCGACGACAAGCTGTCCGAAAGCGCGGGCATGCAGCCGATGAGCGGCTATCTCGGCGACGTGCTGTTCTGGCTCGTGATCCTGATGTTCCTGCCGGCGATTCTCGCGTCGTTCGCACTGTCCGGCCTGCTGTCGCCGGTGCAGGGGATGATCGACAAGCTGCTCGCGATCGTGCCGAACCTGTTTGCGGCTGCGGTGATCGGCTTCGTCGGCTGGGTCGTCGCGCGCGTGCTGCGCGGCCTCGTGACGAACCTGCTGGTTGCCGCCGGCGCGGATCGGCTCACCGCGCGGCTCGACAGCCCGACGCCGGTGCGCGTGTCGAGCCTGATCGGCACGATCGTCTACGTGTTCGTGTTCGTGCCGACGCTGATCTCCGCGCTCGATGCGCTGAAGATCGACGCGATCTCGATTCCCGCCACCAACATGCTGAACCAGTTCCTCGGCGCGGTGCCGGACATCGTCGCGGCGATCGTGATCGTGCTCGTCACGTTCTATTTCGCGCGTTTCGTCGCATCGCTCGCGCAGAAGCTGCTGGAAGCCGCCGGCGCCGACGGGTTGCCGGCGGTGCTCGGTGTCGAACGCGTGTTCTCGGGGATCCTGCAGCCGTCGGTGCTGGTCGCACGGCTGATCGTGTTCTTCGCGATGCTGTTCGCCGCGGTCGAAGCCGCGAACCGGCTGGGCTTTACGCAGGTGCGCGACGTCGTCACGCTGTTCATCGAATTCGGCGGCCATGTGCTGATGGGCGGCGTGATCCTCGTGATCGGCGTGTGGCTTGCGAGCCTCGCGCGTCGCGTGATCGAGCAGGCCGACCGCGAACACAGCGTGCTGTTCGCGCGGATCGCGCAATTCGCGATCCTCGGCCTGGTGTTCGCGATGGGGCTGCGCGCGATGGGCATCGCCAATGAAATAGTGCAGCTCGCGTTCGGTCTCGTGCTCGGCGCGATCGCGGTGGCGGTCGCGCTGTCGTTCGGCCTCGGCGGTCGCGAAGCGGCCGGCAAGCTGCTCGACCGCTGGTTCAACCAGCGCGGCGGCGGCCAGTAAGCAGGCCGCGGCGCCCCGGCTGCCCGAGGAGGGTGGCCGGGGCAGCCACGCAGCGCGCGGCGGCGTTGCGGTCGGCGAAACGTCAGCGGCCATCTTTGCCGAATTTCGATAACACGTCGTTTAATGACTCTCTAGCATCGGTTCTCAGTCGCGCAGGCCGACAGGCCCGCGCCTTTCAGGAGAATCCGATGAAAGCAGAGTCGAATGGCCGGCCCGCCGCCGGCGCCAAGTCGTCCGGTCAGCCCGCGCTGCAGCAAACGCTCGGGACCTGGCAGCTGTGGGGCATCGCGGTCGGCCTCGTGATTTCCGGCGAATACTTCGGCTGGAGCTACGGCTGGGCAACCGCGGGCACGTTGGGCTTCGTGGTCACCGCGCTGTTCGTCGCCGCGATGTACACCACCTTCATCTTCAGCTTCACCGAACTGACGACGTCGATCCCGCATGCGGGCGGCCCGTTCGCGTATGCGCGCCGGGCGTTCGGCCCGGCGGGCGGCTACCTGGCCGGCGCGGCAACCCTCGTCGAATTCGTGTTCGCGCCGCCTGCGATCGCACTCGCGATCGGTGCCTATCTGCACGTGCAGTTTCCGGGGCTCGAACCGAAAAACGCGGCGATGGGCGCATATCTCGTGTTCATGGCGCTGAACATCGTCGGCGTGCAGATCGCGGCGACCTTCGAGCTGATCGTCACGCTGTTCGCGATCTTCGAGCTGCTGGTGTTCATGGGCGTCGTGTCGCCGGGCTTCGCGTGGAGCCACTTCATGAAGGGCGGCTGGTCGGGCGCCGATCATTTCAGCCTGGGCGCGTTCCACGGGATGTTCGCGGCGATTCCGTTCGCGATCTGGTTCTTCCTCGCGATCGAAGGCGTCGCGATGGCCGCCGAGGAGGCGAAGAACCCGAAGCGCTCGATTCCGATCGCCTACGTGGCCGGCATCCTGACGCTCGTCACGCTGGCGGTCGGCGTGATGGTGTTCGCCGGCGGCGCGGGCGACTGGACCAAGCTCGCGAACATCAACGACCCGCTGCCGCAGGCGATGAAGTACATCGTCGGCGCGAACAGCGGCTGGATGCACATGCTCGTGTGGCTCGGGCTGTTCGGGCTCGTCGCGTCGTTCCACGGGATCATCCTCGGTTATTCGCGCCAGATCTTCGCGCTGGCCCGCGAAGGCTACCTGCCCGAATGGCTCGCGAAGGTGCATCCGCGCTTCAAGACGCCTTACCGCGCGATCCTCGCGGGCGGCGTGGTCGGCATCGCGGCGATCTACAGCGACGAGCTGATCCAGTTCGGCGGCCAGACGCTCACCGCGAACATCGTGACGATGTCGGTGTTCGGCGCGATCGTGATGTATATCGTAAGCATGGCGTCGCTGTTCAAGCTGCGCCGTTCGCAGCCGAACATGGCGCGGCCGTTCCGCGCGCCGCTGTACCCGTTCTTCCCGGCGTTCGCGATCGTTGCGGCCCTGATTTGCCTCGGCACGATGGTGGTCTTCAACGGACTCGTGGCGATGGTGTTCGTCGCGTTCCTCGCGCTCGGCTACGCGTACTTCCTCGCGACGCGTTCGCAGCGCACGAGCGCGCCGGGCGACGCGCTGCTCGAGGAATGAGCATGGCGAACGCGAACGGCCGTTCCTGACGGCATCCGGCGCGCGCTGCCGAGCGGGGCGCGCCGTCGGCATTTGGCAAGGAGATTCGAACGATGTCCTATACGGAGACGATCGGCCCGCGCACGTACCGCTTCGCGGACCTGAAGACGCTGCTCGCGAAGGCGAGCCCGTTGCGCTCGGGCGACCAGCTCGCCGGCGTCGCGGCGGCGAGCGAGGAGGAGCGCGTCGCCGCGAAGATCGCGCTCGCGGGCGTGCCGCTGAGAGCGTTCCTGAACGAAGCGGTGGTTCCGTACGAACACGACGAGGTCACGCGCCTGATCCTCGACGATCACGACGCGGCTGCGTTCGCCGAAATCTCGCATCTGACGGTCGGCGATTTCCGCAACTGGCTGCTGTCGCCGGTGGCCGACGGTGCCGCGCTCGAACGGATCGCGCCGGGTCTCACGCCCGAGATGGTCGCGGCCGTGTCGAAGCTGATGCGCAACCAGGACCTGATCGCCGGCGCGCGCAAGCGCCGCGTGGTCACGCGTTTTCGCAACACGGTCGGGCTCGCGGGACGGATGTCGGTGCGGCTGCAGCCGAACCACCCGACCGACGACGTGAAGGGCATCGCCGCGTCGATGCTCGACGGGCTGATGTACGGCTGCGGCGACGCGATGATCGGCATCAACCCGGCGACCGACAGCCTCGCGGCGATCGTGAAGCTGCTCGCGATGATCGACGCGTTTCGCGAGCGCTACGGCGTGCCGACGCAGTCGTGCGTGCTGACTCACGTGACGAACACGATCGCGGCGATCGAGAAGGGCGCGCCGGTCGATCTGGTGTTCCAGTCGATCGCGGGCACCGAGAAGGCGAACGCGAGTTTCGGGATCTCGCTCGCGCTGCTCGGCGAGGCGCACGAGGCCGCGTTGTCGCTCAAGCGCGGCACCGTCGGCAACAACCTGATGTATTTCGAGACCGGGCAGGGCAGCGCGTTGTCGGCGAATGCTCACTTCGGCGTCGACCAGCAGACCTGCGAAGTGCGCGCGTACGCGGTCGCGCGCAAGTTCGACCCGTTCCTCGTGAACACGGTGGTCGGCTTCATCGGGCCGGAATACCTGTACGACGGCAAGCAGATCATCCGCGCGGGGCTCGAGGACCACTTCTGCGGGAAGCTGCTCGGCGTGCCGATGGGTTGCGACATCTGCTACACGAACCACGCGGAAGCCGACCAGGACGACATGGATACGCTGCTGACGCTGCTCGGTGTGGCCGGCATCAACTTCATCATGGGGATTCCGGGCGCGGACGACGTGATGCTGAACTACCAGAGCACGTCGTTTCACGATCAGCTGTACGTGCGCGACGTGCTCGGCCTGCGCCGCGCGCCCGAGTTCGAGGAGTGGCTGGAGACGATGGAAATCGCCGACGCGCATGGTGCGCTGCGCGCCGCGAGCGCGCGCGTGCCGCTGCTCGCGGGCGCGAACGACTGGATGGGGATTTCCGCATGAGCGACGCCGTCGAAAAGAACCCGTGGGCGCAGCTGAAGTCGTTCACGAACGCGCGCATCGCGCTTGGCCGCGCGGGCAACAGCCTGCCGACCGCGCCGCTGCTCGCGTTCAACCTGTCGCACGCGCAGGCGCGCGACGCGGTGCACCAGCCGCTCGATGCGGACGCGCTGCGGCGCGAGATCGACGCGGCCGGCTTCGCGACGCTCGGCGTGCAGAGCGCGGCGCCCGACCGCCAGCATTACCTGCGGCGGCCCGACCTCGGCCGCAAGCTGTCCGACGACGGGCGCGCGCTGCTGGCCGGCTATGGCGCGGCGCTCGACGACGCGCCGGACGTGGTGTTCGTGGTCGGCGACGGGCTGTCGGCGTTCGCGGCCACGAAGCAGGCGCTGCCGCTGCTGGAAGCCGTGCGTCCGCGGCTCGACGCGGACGGCTGGCGGATCGGGCCGGTGGTGGTCGCGACGCAGGCGCGCGTCGCGCTCGGCGACGAGATCGGCGAGCTGCTGCGCGCGCAGGTCGTCGCGATGCTGATCGGCGAACGGCCGGGGCTCAGCTCGCCGGACAGCCTCGGCGTGTACCTGACGTGGGCGCCGAAGGTCGGCTGCCACGACGCGCTGCGCAACTGCATCTCGAACGTGCGGCCCGAAGGGCTGCCGCATGCCGCCGCCGCGCACAAGCTGCATTACCTGATGACGCATGCGCGCCGGCTGGGCCTGACGGGCGTCGATCTGAAGGACGACAGCGATGCGCTGCTGCCGCAAGCTGAAGCGGAGCGGATCGAGGCAGAGTGATCGCGCACCGGGGGCTACTTGAACAGCCGCTCGCACACGAAGTCGACGAACACGCGCAGCTTCGGCGACAACTGCCGGCTCGACGGCCACACGATCGAGAATTGCCCCGGCGCGATCCGGTAGTCGTCGAGCACGGTGACGAGCGCGCCGCTGTCCAGCGCGTCGCTCGCGAGGAAGTCGGGCATGTAGCCGATGCCGAGCCCCGACATGACCGCGCCGCGCAGCGCTTCCATGTTGTTGCAGGTCATCACGGTGCGCAGTGTCAGCGGCGTGCCGTCGTCGTCGGCGAGCGCCCAGTCCTGCAGCTTGCCGGTGGTCGGAAAGCAGTAGCGCACGCAATCGTGCGTTGCGAGATCGCGCGGCGCATGCGGCGTGCCGGCCCGCACGAGATACGCGGGCGTCGCGCACAGCACGAACCCGAACGGGCCGAGCCGCCGCGACATCAGGCGCGAATCCGACAGCGGACCGCTGCGGATCACCGCGTCGAAGCCGCCTTCGACGACATCCACCATCCGGTCGTTGAAATCCAGGTCGAGCTCGACGTCCGGATAGCGCTGCTTGAATTCGGGCAGCACCGGCAGCAGGAACCGGTAGCCGATCACCGGCAGGCTCACGCGCAGCTTGCCGCGCGGGCGCTGCGCGGACGCCGTCACGGTCGCTTCGGCATCGCGGAAATCCTCGAGGATGCGCTGGCAGCGCTCGTAGAAGTGGCGTCCTTCGTCGGTCAGCGTGACGCGCCGCGTCGTGCGGTTGAACAGGCGCACGCCGAGCGACTGCTCGAGCCGCGCGATCGTCTTGCCGACCGCCGATGCCGAGATGCCGAGCGCGCGGCCGGCCGCGACGAAGCTGAGCGCTTCGGCGGTGCGCACGAAGGCGGCGATGCCGTTCAGGTTTTCCATCGACGTAAGCGGGTTGGCCCGGTACGGGGCAATTACGGAATTTTAGTCCGTTATGTACGGAGCTTCGCATGGTTTTTCGCGGATTGAATCGGATTTATCTTCTGTCGCTCTGACGGCGCGTCCGCGCCGGCTTTTCGAGGAGCGATGATGGATCAGCCTTTTTCAGCCGCGTCGACGCAGTCGGCACGCCGGCGTGCGTGGGTGCTGGCCGCCGTCTGCCTGGCCGCCGTTGCGCTGCCGCTGTCGTTTTCGGGCGGGGCGGTCGCGACGCCCGCGATCGGCCGCGACCTGCATGGCGGGCCGGTCGCGATGAACTGGATCACCAATGCATTCATGCTCGCGTTCGGCAGCTGCCTGATGGCGGCGGGCGCGCTCGCCGACCAGTTCGGCCGCAAGCGCGTGTTCGCGATCGGCGTCGGCGGCTTCACGCTGATGTCGGTCGCGCTCGCGTTCGCGCCGTCGATGCTCGCGGTCGACTTGCTGCGGGCCGCGCAAGGGCTCGCGGCGGCCGCGGCGCTCGCGGGCGGCACGGCGGCGCTCGCGCAGGAGTTCGACGGCGCGGCGCGCACGCGTGCATTCAGCCTGCTCGGCACGACCTTCGGGATCGGGCTCGCGTTCGGGCCCGTGCTCGCCGGCTGCCTGATCGCGCACTACGGCTGGCGCGCGATCTTCGTCACGGGCGCGGTGGCCGGCGCGCTGTCGCTCGGCGTCGGGCTGCCGCGCATGCACGAGTCGCGCGATCCGCATGCAACGGGGCTCGACTGGCCCGGCACCGCAGCGTTCACCACGGCGCTGACGCTGTTCACGTTCGGCGTGATCGAGGCGCCCGCGCGCGGCTGGGCGGATCCGCTCGTCGTCGCGCTGCTGGCGGGCGCGGCGCTCGGCGCGGCGGCGTTCGTCGCGATCGAGACGCGGGTGGCGCGGCCGATGCTCGACCTGTCGCTGTTTCGCATTGCCCGTTTCGTCGGCGTGCAGGTGCTGCCGGTGTCGACCTGCTGCTGCTACATCGTGCTGCTCGTCGTGCTGCCGCTGCGCTTCATCGGCATCGACGGCTTCAGCGAAATCGACGCGGGCTGGCTGATGCTCGCGATTTCCGCGCCGATGCTGGTCGTGCCGCTCGTGGCGGCGACGCTCGCGCGCTGGCTGTCGCCCGGCGTGATCTCCGGGATCGGGCTGCTGATCGCGGCCACGGGGCTCGTATGGCTGGGCATCGCGCTGCGCGGCGGCGCGGGACCGGCGGCGATCGCGCCGATGCTCGCGATCGGTGTCGGGGCCGGGATGCCGTGGGGGCTGATGGACGGGCTGTCGGTCAGCGTCGTGCCGAAGGAGCGGGCGGGGATGGCGACCGGAATCTTCAGCACGACTCGCGTGGCCGGCGAAGGGATCGCGCTCGCGATCGTCGGGGCAGTGCTGGCAGCGCTCGCGCATGCCGACTTGTCGCAGGCGGCGGCCGGTACATCAGGCGCGGCCGACACGACGCTGCGCGCGGCCGCGCGGCTCGCGACCGGCGATCTCGCCGGTGCGGCCGTCGTGTTGCCGGGTGTCGGTCATGCGGCACTGCTCGCGAGCTATACGCATGCGTTCGATCGGCTGCTGATCGGGCTGGCGGTCGTGACGGTGCTGTGCGCAGGCGTGGTGTTCGCGTTTCTCGGCGCGCGGGCGGTGGAGGCCGACGCTGACGCGCAGGAGGATGCAGGGGCCCATCCGCATGTCGACGCGTCGGTGCGTTGCCGGACCGACGCGGATTGCGCGGAGACGAGTGGGCGATGAGTGGTGTGTCGTCGGGAGTTGGTACGGCGGTAATGGTGCGCGGGGCATTCGCGCATTTCGTCCTCACCGTCAGCGCGCATTGACGATCTGCATCGTGTGCGAATCCTCGAGCGTTGCATTGCGCCACTCGACGTATCACGTCGGTACGCGTCGCGGCGACGCGGTGTCTGCGGCGCTGTTTCGACAGCGGCAAAAAGCGAGAACGCCGCGCGTCAGGCCAGCACGAGCGGCGGCAGCGCTTCGTCGGCCCGCACATGCGCACGGTCCACTTCAACGACCACATAACGCAGCGCATGGGGCCACAGGTGCGCATGGCTTCCCGCATCCTCGTCGATCGTCGCGCGTCCCTGCACGAGCCATGTCGTCTGCCCGACGAAATCGACGAACAGCAGCGCGATGGCCGGATTCACGAGCAGGTTGCCGATCGTGTTGAACAGGTTGTTGCCGGCGAAATCGGGCAACACCAGCGTGCGACGATCGGGCAGGTCGACGAGCGGACAGAACGTCCCGTCCGCGCGCGGTTGCCGGCCGCGGTACGAACAGTCGCTGTCGCCCGCAGTATTGGCGGTCGCGACGATCAGGAATGCCTGCTCGCGGATGAACGCGATGGCGTTGTCGCTCAGAGGGCCGGGGTCGTTCATGGTGTCGGTCGGTGTGTGTGGCCGATGCGTGCGAATACAGCGCCAGCACGCAAGCGACATGCCACGCAGCGGGCGTCACACGCGATGCGCCGCTGCGTATCGGCACTGTGGAAAATCCGAACACCTGCCGCGCCGGTGTGCCGGCGCGGTGTTCAGAATCGGTACACCCGTTCATCGCGCGCGAGCCGCGCCTGCGGCGAGCGGCCGGGCGCACCGTTCCTGTTCCATCCCGGTTTCGTTTGGCACGCATGTTGCGTGAACGGTGCAGCGCGATCCAACCGGCGCTGTATTCAACACAAGCCAAGCACGATGAACAGGAGACATGTATGAATCCGTTTGACCTGAAACAACTGGGCCTCGACGTCGAATATCCGTACCGTCAGCAGTACGACAACTACATCGGCGGCAAGTGGGTTCCGCCGGTGAAGGGCGAGTATTTCGAGAACGTGTCGCCGATCAACGGCAAGCCGTTCTGCCGCGTGCCGCGCTCGAGCGCCGACGACATCGACGTCGCACTCGACGCCGCGCATGCCGCACGCCGCAAGTGGGGCAAGACGTCGGCGGCCGAGCGCGCGAACCTGCTGCTCGCCGCCGCCGACCGGATGGAGAAGAACCTGAAGCTGCTCGCGGTGGCCGAGACGATCGACAACGGCAAGCCGCTGCGCGAGACGATGGCAGCCGACCTGCCGCTCGCGGTCGACCACTTCCGCTATTTCGCGGGCTGCATCCGCGCGCAGGAAGGTGGCATTTCGGAAATCGACGACAACACCGTCGCCTATCACTTCCATGAGCCGCTCGGCGTCGTCGGGCAGATCAT
Organism: Burkholderia sp. JKS000303; assembly: GCF_002563755.1. Taxonomy (NCBI): domain Bacteria; kingdom Pseudomonadati; phylum Pseudomonadota; class Betaproteobacteria; order Burkholderiales; family Burkholderiaceae; genus Burkholderia; species Burkholderia sp. JKS000303. Next base: position 1,450,031 of record NZ_PDBZ01000001.1, on the reverse strand, counting down.
TCCGTGGAACTTCCCGCTGCTGATGGCCGCGTGGAAGCTCGCGCCGGCGCTCGCGGCCGGCTGCTGCGTGGTGATGAAGCCGGCCGAGCAGACGCCCGCGTCGGTGCTGGTGCTGATGGAGCTGATCGGCGACCTGTTCCCGGCCGGCACGATCAACATCGTCAACGGCTTCGGCAAGGAAGCGGGCGAGGCGCTCGCGACCAGCAAGCGGATCGCGAAGATCGCGTTCACCGGTTCGACGCCGGTCGGCAAGCACATCCTGCATGCGGCGGCCGACAACCTGATCCCGTCGACGGTCGAGCTCGGCGGCAAGAGCCCGAACATCTTCTTCGCCGACGTGCTCGACCAGGACGACGCATTCCTCGACAAGGCGCTCGAAGGGCTCGCGATGTTCGCGCTGAACCAGGGCGAAGTGTGCACGTGCCCGTCACGGATCCTGATCCAGGAATCGATCTACGAACGCTTCATCGAGAAGGCGGTGGCGCGCGTCGAGCGCATCAAGGCCGGCCACCCGCTCGACCTGCAGACGATGATCGGCGCACAGGCATCGCAGCAGCAGCTCGACAAGATCCTGTCGTACATCGACATCGGCCGCGACGAAGGCGCGCAATGCCTGACGGGCGGCGAGCGCACGGCGCCGGCGGCCGAGCTCGGCACGGGCTACTACGTGAAGCCGACGATGCTGCTCGGCAACAACAAGATGCGCGTGTTCCAGGAAGAGATCTTCGGGCCGGTCGCGTCGGTGATGACGTTCAAGGACGAGCAGGAAGCGATCGAACTCGCGAACGACACGTTCTACGGGCTCGGCGCGGGCGTGTGGACGCGCAACGGTACGCGTGCGTACCGGATGGGCCGCGAGGTCGAGGCTGGCCGCGTGTGGACCAACTGCTACCACCTGTACCCGGCGCACGCGGCGTTCGGCGGCTACAAGCAGTCGGGCATCGGTCGCGAGACGCACAAGATGGCGCTGTCGAACTATCAGCAGACAAAGTGCCTGCTGGTCAGCTACCAGGCCGAGGCGCTCGGGTTCTTCTGATCGCTGAAGCAGGCGGCGACGTGCCGGAGCCGGCCAGCAGCGCAACGCTGGCCGGTACGGTTGCCGGTTGCGGCCGGTTGCGGCCGGCGGCGGATGTCGCGGAAGGTTCGACGGCCGGACGATGCCTGTCGGGCCGTCGAGCGGCGCCCGCACCGACGCAATGCGCCGACGACCGTTCGTCCGGCACGTCGCCGTTTTCGCCTTTCGACTCGCGGCATCGGTAGCCGTACGGGGTACACCGACGGGCCTGACGGAAACCAGCATGACAGAACCGCCCCGATCCTATCCGCGCCACCCGGTGTTTCATGCGGGTGAGCTCGACGCGCATCACCGGTTCGGTGTCGCTGACGAAGCCGAGCGGATGAGCGACGTCGTGACGACACGGCTGAGCATCGGCGTGCGGCAGTTCGTCGAATCGCAGCCGTTCATGTTCGTCGGCGCGACGAGCGGCGGGCCGGCGCACGTGACCTGCGACATCGTGCAGAGCATGCGCGACGCGAACGGCGACCTGTGGCCGGTCGTGCGCGTGATCGACACGAAGACGCTGCGCTTCGCGCTGCCGATGCGCGGCGCAGGCGAGCGGATCGATGCGCTCGCCTGCGACGGCAGCGGCGTCGGGTTGCTGTTCATCGATTTCGTGCGCGGCATCCGCTACCGGATCAACGGCCGCGCGACGTTGCGTACCGATCTGCCGGAAGCGGACGCGGCGCCCTGGCCGGCCGGCAGCCCGATCGTCGAACTGGCGGTCGTGCAGGCGTACGGCAACTGCGGCACGCGGGTCGTGCGGTTGCGTCCCGGCGCGTAGCCCGCTGCTTCTCGCAACCGCCAGCCGCCGGCCGTGCATATGTCGCACCCGCGTGGTGCGCGGCACGCCGTCTCCGGGTGCGCCCGCATGGCGGGCATCGGCCGGGCAGCGTGGAATGACGGGCTTGTCGCCGGACCGCCCGGTTCGGCACGGGACTTGCGTGATGGACGCGGTTCCGGGCAGGTGAGGAGAACACGATGGATCAACGAGTGGAGTGCATCGACGAGCCGACGGCCGAGGATACGTGGTGCAGCGCGCAGGGTGACGACGCGCTGGCCGGCCAGGCCGTGGTCAGCGTCGCGCACGACGCCGACGAGCAGGCGCGCAACCTGATCGGCTGGCGACAGACCTACGACCAGCTCGCGGCCGGCCGCTTCGTCGGCACGCTGACCGAGTTGCCGCTCGACACGATGAAGCTGTTTCGCGAATCGACCAGCCACCTGCTGCGCCAGGCGTGCGAAGTGCGCGGCGACGCGTACTGGTTCGGCGTCCCGCTGGTCAGCGACGGCACGGCGCGCGTCGACGCGTGCCGCATCGGGCCCGGCGCGCTCGCGTTCCGGCCGGGCAACGTCGAATTCGAATTGCTGACGCCCGCGCAGTTCTCTATCTATGGCGTCGTCGTGCGCGGCGACGTGCTGCGCCGTTATGCGGAGGAGGTCGAACATCGCGCGCTCGACGAGCGGCTGTTCACGCAGCACGTGATCCAGGTTGGCGACACGCGGCTCGCGCGCCTGTGTGCACTGCTCGGCCGCCGGCTCGACGGCGCGGCGGCCGTGAACGGCCCGCTGCCGGACGCGCAGCGCGACGACCTGCAGGCCGACGTGCTGGCTGCGTTGTTCGACGCGTGCGCGCAACCGGCGGACGACGGGGCCGGCGGCGCACCGTCGACGCGGCGCTGGATCGTCGAGCAGGCACGTGAATACGTGCTCGCCCATCGCACGCGGCCGGTCGGCGTGCCCGAGCTGTGCGAGCAGCTTCACGTGAGCCGGCGCACGCTGCAGTACTGTTTCCAGGACGTGCTCGGCATGGCGCCCGCGACCTATCTGCGCACGCTGCGGCTGAACGGTGCGCGGCGCGACCTGTGCGGGCGGGCGGCGGGTTCGGTGCAGGACGTCGCGGAAGCGTGGGGTTTCTGGCATCTGAGCCAGTTCGCGACCGACTACCGGCGGCTGTTCGGCAAGCGGCCGTCGGAAACGCTGCGCGACCGCGTGGCGATGGTGGCTGCCGGGTGAGCTACGCGGCCGCGCGTGGATGCCGCTGCCGCGTTCCGTTTCGCTGTCAGGCGCTGGCCGCCGCTTCGCGCGGCGCCGGCCACGGCAGCGCATCCCAGTCGATCGCCCGGTAAGTGGCGTCGACCGCGGCGAGATCGTCCGGTCGCTCGCTGCGATGCAGTCCGTGCAATTCGCCCGGCACGTCGAGCGCAACCGGTGCGCAGTGCGGATAGTCGCGCACGCGCAGCGCCGGCGCGATCGTCGTGAAACAGCCGAGCGTCGGCACGTCGAAGCCGTCGGCGAGATGCAGTGCGGCCGTATCGGGCGCAAACAGCGCGCTCGCTCCCTTGATCCATGCAATGAAGCACGCGGTGTCGGTCGCGTCGCGACTCACGTCGACGTAGGCGGGATGCGCGACGGGGCCGAACCCGACCACCGGCAGCCCGTAGCGCTGCACCAGCTGTTCGACGAACGCCGCGCGCAGCGCCGGCGGCACGCTGCGCACCGCGGTGCTCGCGTTCGGGCAGAACAGCACGTACGGTCGCCGCCATTCGGCCGGCAGCGCGGGCAGGCGCAACTGCGCGAGCCAGCGATTGCGCTTCGCGGCGGCCGGCACGGCGGCCGGATCCGCGCCGAGCGCGTCGAGAAAGAAGTCGATCATCGGCAGCCGCGCGAATGCGGGCCAGTACAGGTGATTGCCGAGATCGATGCACGGCGCGTGTGCGGGCAGCGTTTCGACGGCGCATGGCAACTGGCGCGATGGTGCGACGACGTCGGCGGCGAGCGCATACAGCGCGTCGACGTAGCGCGGCGCGCGGGCCGGCCGGTACAGCGTGAAGTTCAGGCCCGGATGCAGGGCGCGCAGTGCGGCGAGCGCGGTCAGCCCGATCACCGAATCGCCGAGTGCGACGCCCATCCCGTTGATGACGTGCACGTCCGTCTCGCGGTCGTAGTCGAGCCGGAACGGCCGATGCGCGGCGTGCAGCAGGCCGAGCGCCGGCGCGGCCGGCACGTGGCCTTCCGCGCGACCGGTGCCGTGCTCGATGTCGTACGGCGCGACGAGCGTGCCGTCGGGCGCGAGCAGCGTGCCGGGATGCGCCAGCGCGTCGTCGTGCGACAACGCGGGGCCAGCCGGCGCGGCACGCCTGTCCACGCTCATTCGCCGCGTGCGCGGCGGCCCTGTTCGCGAATCTGCTCGAGTGTCGCGGCCGGCGTGCTGGCGTCCTGCGGGATGCGGATCTCGATCAGCGCCGGCAACCCGCAGGTCAGCGCGCGCTCCAGCGCGGGGGCGAAGTCCGCGGTGCGCTCGACCGTCTCGCCATGCGCGCCGAACGCGCGCGCATAGGCGGCGAAATCGGGGTTCGTGAGCCCCGTGCCATGCACGCGGCCCGGATAGTTGCGCTCCTGATGCATGCGGATCGTGCCGAAATGCCCGTTGTTGACGACGATTGCGACGATGTTCAGCCCGTACTGCATCGCGGTCGCGAGCTCGTTGCCGGCCATCATGAAGCAGCCGTCGCCGGCGAGCGCGACGACGGCGCGCGACGGGTACAGCGACTTCGCGGCCAGCGCTGCCGGTAGCCCGTAGCCCATCGCGCCGCTGGTCGGCGCGAGCTGCGAGCGGAAGTGCCGGTACGCGAAGTGGCGATGCAGCCAGATCGCGTAGTTGCCGGCGCCGTTGGTCAGGATCGCGTCGTGCGGCAGGCGCTCGCGCAGTTGCACCATCACGTCGCCGAGCTGGACGTCGCCCGGCATCGGCAGCGGCGCATGCCATTCGCGGTACGCGCGATGCGCGTCGGCGGCCGTGCCGGCCCACACCGGCTGCGCCGGCGGTTCGAGTGCGGCGAGCGGCGCCGCGATCTCGGGCATCCCCGACACGATCGGCAGGTCGGCCGCATACACGCGGCCGAGTTCATCCGCGCCCTGGTGCACGTGGACCAGCGTCTGGCGGGTCTTCGGGATGTCGAGCAGCGTGTAGCCGCCCGTCGTCGCTTCGCCGAGGCGCGGCCCGATCACGAGCAGCAGGTCGGCCTCGCGGATGCGCTTGCCGAGCGCCGGATTGATCCCGAGGCCGACGTCGCCCGCGTAGTTCGGATGCGCGTTGTCGAACGTGTCCTGGAAGCGGAACGCGCATGCGACCGGCACCTGCCAGCGCTCGACGAAGGTGCGCAGGTTCGCGCACGCATCGGGCGTCCAGCCGCTGCCGCCGACGATCACGAACGGCCGCTCGGCGCGCGCGAGCCGTTCGCGCAGCTCGTCGAGCTGCGCGGCCGACGGCGACGCCGCGATGCGTTTCGCGGCCGGCGCGACCGGCTGCGGCGCGCATGCTTCGGACAGCACGTCTTCCGGCAGCGCGATCACGACCGGGCCGGGGCGGCCGGAGGTCGCGACGTGGAACGCATGGCTTAGGTATTCGGGAATGCGGCGCGGGTCGTCGATCTGCGCGACCCATTTCGCCATCTGGCCGAACATCCGGCGGTAGTCGATTTCCTGGAAGGCTTCGCGGTCGAGGTGCTCGCGGGCGCACTGGCCGACGAACAGGATCATCGGCGTCGAATCCTGAAACGCGGTGTGCACGCCGATCGACGCATGGGTCGCACCGGGCCCGCGCGTGACGAATGCAATGCCGGGGCGGCCGGTCAGCTTGCCGACCGCCTCCGCCATGTTCGCGGCCGCCGCTTCGTGGCGACAGACGACCGTCTGGATGCGCGCGGTGTCGTCCGCCAGCGCATCGAGTACGGCGAGAAAGCTCTCGCCCGGCACGCAGAACGCCCGTTCGACGTGATTGGCGAGCAACGCATCGACGAGCAAGCGTGCGCCGGTGGTGGCGCGCGGCTCGAGATCCTTGGAATGCGACATGGGCTGCCGTCTCCCTGGGTAGCGGGACGTACAGCTTACGCCCGTACGCCGGCCGTTGAAAAGTGTCGGAACGCGGAGCGATTCGGGCAGCACGTGTTCCACGCGCCGGCTTCGGCTGGCCGAACGGCCAGCTTGTGCACACGGAGGCGATGGTGAAAAGTGGGCGTTCAGCGGCGAATCGGTGCTTCACGGCCAATCGACGAACGGAACGCCATTGGAAGGCTTATGTACACACATGGATTTACATCGCAGACCGCATCGGATAATGTACATCCTGTGTACATCCGAGCGGAGATCGACATGCATACCACGAAGGTATTCCGGAACGGCAACTCGCAGGCCGTGCGGATTCCTGCCGACCTCGCCTATGAGCGTAGCGATATCGAGCTGGAAATCGAGCGCGTCGGTGACGAAATCCGTATTCGGCCGAAGCGGCGGCCTTTGACCCATGTACTCCAGACATTCGCGAAGTTCGGGCCGGACTTCATGACCGAAGGGCGTGGGGATCAGGAGCAGACCGAACGCGAGGGTTGGTGATGCCGCGCTACATGCTCGACACCAACATGTGCATCTATTTGATGAGGCATCAGCCGGAGCCGGTCGCGAGACGATTTGCGCAGTGTTACACGGGGGACGTCGTGATGTCGGCGATCACGTACGCCGAGCTGGAGTACGGTGTCGCCGTGTGCGCGAGTCCTGCACGGGAGCGCCGCAATCTTGCCGCGCTGATCGACGATATTCCTGTCGCGCCGTTCGACGTCGCGGCTGCGCAAGCGTACGGCCCGGTTCGCGAGGCCACGCGCGAGCGGAAGAAGGATCACCTCGACAAACTGATCGCCGCACATGCGGTGTCGCTCGACGTCGTCCTCGTGACCAACAACGAGCGGGATTTCGTCAGCTATCCGGGATTGCGGCTGGAGAATTGGCTGAGCGACTAGCGTCGGGTGTCATTGTCCGGCGGTAATGCGGGGTATCGATCCGCCCCGCGTTACCGCCGGCGCCAGACATCAGCACTCGACGATATTCACCGCCAGCCCGCCGCGCGACGTTTCCTTGTACTTCGTCTTCATGTCGGCGCCCGTCTCGCGCATCGTCTTGATCACCGAATCGAGCGACACATAGTGCGAGCCGTCGCCGCGCAGCGCCATGCGCGCGGCGTTGACGGCCTTCACCGATGCCATCGCATTACGCTCGATGCACGGAATCTGCACCATCCCGCCGACCGGATCGCAGGTGAGGCCGAGGTTGTGCTCCATCCCGATCTCGGCCGCGTTCTCGACCTGGCGCGGCGTACCGCCGAGCACGGCCGCGAGCGCGCCGGCCGCCATCGAGCACGCGACGCCCACTTCACCCTGGCAGCCCACTTCCGCACCCGAAATCGACGCGTTGAGCTTGTAAAGAATGCCGATCGCGGCAGCCGTCAGCAGGAAGTCGATCACGCCTTGCTCGTTCGCCCCCGGCGTGAAGCGCGTGTAGTAATGCAGCACGGCCGGGATGATGCCGGCTGCGCCGTTGGTCGGCGCGGTGACCACACGGCCGCCGGCGGCGTTTTCCTCGTTGACGGCGATCGCGTAGAGGTTGATCCAGTCGACCATCGACAGCGGATCCTGCAGCGCGCGCTCCGGGTTGCCGGTCAGCGCGCGATACAGTTGCGGCGCGCGGCGCTTGACCTGGAACGGGCCGGGCAGGTTGCCGTCGGCTTCCGGGTTGCCGATCCCGCAGCCGCGCGACACGCACGACTGCATCACGGCCCAGATCTTCAGCAGCCCGTCGCGCGTTTCTTCCTCGGTGTGCCACGTGCGCTCGTTTTCCCACATCAGCTGCGCGATCGACTTGCCGGTCGACTCGGTCAGCGCGAGCAGCTCGGCGCCGGTGCGAAACGGATGCGTCATCTGCTCGGCCGCGCTCAGCACCTTCGTGTTCGGCGCGCCGGCCGTCACGACGAAACCGCCGCCGACCGACAGGTAGGTTCGTTCGACCAGCACCGTGCCGTTCGCGTCGGACGCGCGCAGCTTCATCCCGTTCGGGTGCTCGGGCAGCGCCTGCCGGTAGAACGCGATGTTCTCCTTGAGCACGAACGGCACCGGATGCGTGCCGAGCAGCGCGAGCTGCCTGGTCTTGCGGATGTCCTCGAGCCGCGCGTCGATCGTCTCGGGATCGACGGTGTCGGGCGCGTCGCCGAGCAGGCCGAGCATCACGCCGCGGTCGGTGCCGTGGCCCTTGCCGGTTGCGCCGAGCGAGCCGTACAGCTCGACCTTCACGTTGGCCGTCGCGTCGAGCAGCCCGTCGCGCTCGAGGCCCTGGACGAACATCAGCGCCGCGCGCATTGGTCCGACCGTATGCGAACTGGACGGACCGATGCCGATCTTGAAGAGGTCAAACACGCTGACTGCCATTTTGATACCTGCCTTGCTTTAAGAATAATCCTACCGCGCCTGCAATGGCAGGCACGCGGCGAGCCATGCGGGCGGCATGGGGGATAGCTGGCGCGCGACGCGGGCATAGCGCCCGTCGAGCCGCGCGGCCAGATGAAAGAGTTCGGTGGCGTTTTTCGGGTCCCACTGCCCCGTGTAGCCGGGCAAGCCGGCTTCGCGACGTTTCGCGTCGAACGGCACCGGCGAATTCACGAATTCCTCGTGGGTCTTCTCGCCGAGCGCATACGGCACGAGCCAGTCGAGCGCCGCCGCGAGCGTCGCGCCGTTCGCGCCGCGCTCGCGCAGCCAGTTGCGGTTGAAGCGGCGCGCGGCCAGCGCGGCCGTCACCAGCGGCTGCAGGTCGTACACCGCGTAATGCAGCGCATCGCGTTCGTCGAAATCCCAGGTCTTGCCGTCCGGGCCGATGTTGTCGGCGAGATGCTCGACGAACAGCCGCTGTGCCGCGTTCATCATCTTGCGGTCGCCGAGCGTGAACGCGGACAGCGCGATCAGCTTGATCCGGTGGCTCTGCCAGTTGTTGCGCCAGGTGCCGGTGAGCGGCCGCTTCTGCGCGTCCACCTGCGCGACGTAGCCGGCGCCGAGTTTCGCGATGAATGCCGCCGTCGCGTTGCGGGTCTTCACCGGCAGCGCGCTCGCCGTCATGTCGTACGCGATGATCAGGCTGTCGAAGCGCGTCTCGTCGATCGGGTTGAAGCTCGGCTGGTAAGTCGAAACCCACGCAGACAGGAAGCGGTCGACGAGCTGCAGATAGCGCGGCGCATTGGTCACGCGCCATGCGAGCGCGGCGTCGCGCATCAGCTCCATGTCCTTCAGCGCTTCGGCACTCTGGTCGTAGATGCCTTCGTGCGGCAGCGTGCCCTCGGTGTGCACGCGCGCCATCGCCTTCGGCTGGTCGCCGATGTGCGCGTCGACGCTGCGGATCAGCGCCTGCACGCCCGGCTCGGCCTGCGTCGTCTCGCTGGCCTGCAACGCGGGCGCCGCGCAGAAATTCATCGCGGCCTGCGCATTGCCGGCCGCGCCGAGGCCGGCGGCGGCAAACGACAGCGACGCGACGAGCAGCGGCGCGAAACGGCGCGTGCGCGCCCGCTTCGGCACTGCACCATGGCCCGGAAACATCGGACGCACCATGCGGAACTCCTTGATTGGCTGGATCGCGTCTGATGTTAGCCGGATTGGCGGACGAGCGTGAACCGGATGGTCGGGAGATGAACGCAAAAACCGCACGCAACCGGCGGTTGCGTGCGGTTTGGTCATGGCCGGACTCCGGTGTGCGGCAGGCGTTATGCGTATTCCGACATCGGCACGCACGAGCAGAACAGGTTGCGGTCGCCGTAGACGTTATCCGCACGGCCGACCGGCGGCCAGTACTTGTTCGTGCCCAGCGATGCGACCGGGTACGCAGCCTGCTCGCGCGAGTACGCGTGCGGCCATTCGTTCGCGGTGACGACGGCGGCCGTGTGCGGCGCGTGACGCAGCGGGTTGTCCTCGCGATCGGCGCGGCCTTCCTCGACTGCGCGGATCTCATCGCGGATCGCGATCATCGCGGCGATGAAGCGGTCGAGTTCTTCCTGCGATTCCGATTCGGTCGGCTCGACCATCAGCGTGCCCGGCACCGGGAAGCTCATCGTCGGCGCGTGGAAGCCGTAGTCCATCAGGCGCTTCGCGACGTCGTCGACGCTGATGCCGCTCGTTTCCTTGAGCGGACGCAGGTCGAGAATGCACTCGTGCGCGACCAGCCCGCCCGGGCCCGAATACAGCACCGGGTAGTGCGGCGCGAGGCGCTTCGCGATGTAGTTCGCGTTGAGGATCGCGGTTTCGGTGGCGGCGGTCAGGTTCTTCGCGCCCATCATCGCGATGTACATCCACGAGATCGGCAGGATCGACGCCGAACCGTAAGGGGCGGCCGACACCGCGCCGATGCCGTCTTCCGCACGCGTGTAGCCGGTCGAACGCTGGTTCGGCAGGAACTTCGCGAGGTGCGCGCCGACCGCGACCGGGCCGACGCCCGGGCCGCCACCGCCGTGCGGGATGCAGAAGGTCTTGTGCAGGTTCAGGTGCGACACGTCGCCGCCGAACTGGCCCGGCGCGGTCAGACCGACCATCGCGTTCATGTTCGCGCCGTCGACGTACACCTGGCCGCCGTGCGCATGGACGATCTCGCAGATCTCGCGGACGTTCTGTTCGAACACGCCGTGCGTCGACGGATACGTGATCATGATCGCCGCGAGGTCGTTCGAATGCTGTTCGGCCTTCGCCTTCAGGTCGGCGATGTCGACGTTGCCCTGCGCGTCGCACGCGACGACCACGACCTTCATGCCGGCCATGTGTGCGGAGGCCGGGTTCGTGCCGTGCGCGGAGGCCGGGATCAGGCACACGTCGCGATGCGCTTCGCCGCGCGATGCGTGGTAAGCGTGGATCACCAGCAGGCCCGCGTACTCGCCCTGCGAGCCGGCGTTCGGCTGCAGCGACACGGCCGCGTAGCCGGTGGCCGCGACGAGCATCTGCTCGAGCTGGTCGATCATCTCGCGGTAGCCGACGGTCTGCTCGGCCGGTGCGAACGGGTGGATCTGGCCGAATTCGGGCCACGTGACGGGCAGCATTTCCGACGTCGCGTTCAGCTTCATCGTGCACGAGCCGAGCGGGATCATCGAGCGGTCGAGCGCGAGATCCTTGTCCGACAGGCTGCGCAGGTAGCGCAGCATTTCGGTTTCGGAATGGTGACGGTTGAACACGTGGTGCGTCAGGTACGCGCTCGTGCGCGCGAGGCCGGCCGGCAGCGCGGCGACGCCGGCGAGGCCTGCGTCCAGCGCGTCGACGGTCGGCGCGGTGCCGCCGGCGGCTTGCGCGAACACGGCGAGGAGATCGGCGAGGTCGTCGCGGGTCGTCGTTTCGTCGACCGACACGCCGACTTGCGTGTCGCTCACGCGGCGCAGGTTGATGCGCTGCGCCTTCGCGAGTTCATGGACCTGCGCGGTGCGCGCGCCGGTGTCGATCGTCAGCGTGTCGAAGAACGTGTCGTTGACGGTCGCGAAGCCGAGGTGCTTCACGCCGGCCGCGAGCAGCGCCGCGATGCGGTTCACGCGCAGCGCGATCGTCTTCAGGCCGTGCGGGCCGTGGTAGACCGCGTACATGCTCGCCATGATCGCGAGCAGCGCCTGCGCGGTACACACGTTCGACGTCGCCTTCTCGCGGCGGATGTGCTGTTCGCGCGTCTGCAGCGCGAGGCGCAGCGCGGGCTTGCCCTGCGCGTCGACGGTCACACCGACGAGGCGGCCCGGCATCTGGCGCTTGAATTCGTCACGCACCGCGAGATACGCGGCGTGCGGGCCGCCGAAGCCCATCGGCACGCCGAAGCGCTGCGTGTTGCCGACCGCGACGTCCGCGCCCCATTCGCCGGGCGGCGTGAGCACGGTGAGCGCGAGCAGGTCGGCCGCGACGACGACATGGCCGCCGGCTGCGTGGATGGCCTCGGTGAGCGCGCGGTAGTCGCGCACGTCGCCGTTGACGCCCGGGTATTGCAGCAGCACGCCGAACGCGTTCGCCTGCGCGGCATCGGTGGCCGGGCCGGTCTTCACTTCGATGCCGACCGGCAGCGCGCGCGTGCGGATCACTTCAAGCGTTTGCGGCAGCACGTCGTCGGCCACGTAGAACACGTTCGACTTCGGCTTGCCGGTGCGCTGCAGCAGCGTCATCGCTTCGGCTGCGGCGGTGGCTTCGTCGAGCAGCGACGCGTTCGAGATCGCGAGACCGGTCAGGTCGGCGACCATCTGCTGGAAGTTCAGGAGCGCTTCGAGGCGACCCTGGGAAATTTCGGGCTGGTACGGCGTGTAAGCCGTGTACCACGCCGGGTTTTCGAGCACGTTGCGCAGGATCACGGCCGGCGTGTGCGAGTCGTAATAGCCCTGGCCGATATACGAGCGGAACACCTGGTTCTTGTCCGCGAGTGCGCGCAGCGCGGCGAGGGCTTCGGCCTCGCTCTTCGGTTGCGCGAACGGGCCGAGCGGCAGCGTTTCGGCGCGGCGGATCGAGGCCGGGATCACGGCGTCCATCAGGGCGGCGCGCGACGCGAAGCCGAGCGTGTCGAGCATGGCCTGCTGGCTGGCGGCATCGGGGCCGATGTGGCGTTCTGCGAACGCGTCGTGCGTTTCGAGCGCGGCGAGCGAGAGGGGCGTGCGGTTCATCAGGCGGTCCGGGTGTTCGAGCTTCATGGCGTGACTCTGGTCCCGCGCGAGGCCGGCTGGCCGGCCCCGCGCGGTTCGGGTAAGGAAAATTAGTCGATCAGCTTGCTGTAGGCGTCAGCGTCGATCAGCTTGTCGGTCGATGCGCCGGCCGCGAGCTTGATCTTGAAGAGCCACGTGTCGTACGCGTCGCTGTTCACTTCTTCCGGCGAGTCGACGGCTTCTTCGTTGATGGCGATGATCTCGCCGGACACCGGCGAGTAGATGTCGGATGCCGCCTTCACCGATTCGACGACGCCGACGGCGTCGCCTTCCTTCACCGACTTGCCGACTTGCGGCAGCTCGAGGAAGACGATGTCGCCGAGCGTGCTCTGCGCGTGATCGGTGATGCCGACCGTCAGCGTGCCGTCTGCTTCGGTGCGGATCCACTCGTGTTCGTCGGTGTACTTCAGATCGGCCGGGACGTTGCTCATCGGATGCTCCTGGATAAAAGGTGTGTTCGTTATGCTGGCGCGCCGCCGGGGCGCGCCGGGTGTGGTTGCGCCGGGCGCCATTTCCCGGCTTTCCGGGAGGCGGCCTCCCGGTCGCTTCTCGGTCGTTACGCAGCGAGGACCTTGCCGTTGCGCACGAACGGCAGTTTTACCACGCGCGCGGGAAGTTGCTTGTCTCGAATCTGCACATGAATGGTGTCGCCGATCTGGACGGCCGCCGGCACGCGTGCGAACGCGATCGATTCCTGCATCGACGGCGAGAACGTGCCGCTCGTGATTTCGCCTTCGCCGTGCGGCGTGACGACTTTCTGGTGTGCGCGCAGCACGCCGCCCGCCTTGCCGTTTTCCTTTTGCAGGATCAGGCCGACGAACGCGGCGCGCGAGCCGTCGCGCTCGAGCGCGGCACGGCCGATGAATTCGCGCGGCGCCGACAGGTCGACCGTCCACGCGAGGCCCGCGTCGAGCGGCGACACGTTGTCGTCCATGTCCTGGCCGTACAGGTTCATGCCGGCCTCGAGGCGCAGCGTGTCGCGCGCGCCGAGCCCGCACGGGCGCACGCCGTTCTGCTGCAGTGCGTTCCACAGTGCTTCCACGTGCACGGCCGGGACGATCACTTCGAAGCCGTCTTCACCGGTGTAGCCGGTGCGGGCGATGGTGAGATCGCCGAACGGCGTGCCGGCGACCTGCGCGGCGTTGAACGGCTTCAGTTCGCTCGTGGCGGCGCGGGCGGCGGGCACCGTCGTCCAGGCTTTTTCGCGTGCGTTCGGACCCTGAACGGCGACGATCGCGAAATCGCGGCGCGGCGCGATGGTCAGGCCGTAGCCGCCTTGCTCGTTGAGCTGGTTGAACCACGCGATGTCTTTCTCGGCGGTGCCGGCGTTGACGACGACGCGGAAGAAGTCTTCGGCGAAGTAATAGACGATCAGGTCGTCGATGACGCCGCCCTGCGGATTGAGCAGGCACGAATAGAGCGCCTTGCCGGGGATCTTGAGCTTGCCGACGTTGTTCGCGATCGCGTGCTCGAAGAATGCGCGCACGCGGCTGCCGGTGAAATCGACGACGCACATGTGCGACACGTCGAACATGCCGGCGTCAGTGCGCACGGCTTCGTGTTCTTCGATCTGCGAGCCGTAGTTGACGGGCATGTCCCAGCCGCCGAAGTCGACCATGCGGGCATTGAGCGCGCGGTGCGCGGCGTTGAGCGGGGTGTGATTCAGTGCAGTCATCGAGGCCTCAGGCAAGGCGCTTGCGCGCGGGTCAGAACGGCCATGTGCCGACCACTGCGGCCCTGTGGCCTGCGAGCGATCCGGTACATGCCCCTCTGTCCTCGATACCTGAGAGATTGCGCTGCGGCAAAGCCGGCGAACGCGCGCCCCTTCGGTGGGCAGCTTGCCCGTGCTGCATAGGTGCAACGGGCTACTGCCGCTCTCCAGAGTGCGGGGAGTGCGGCCCGCGCAATGCGCGGACGGGATTCCCCGACGCGGTCGGTCCTTTTGCCTGAGAGTTTGCGGGTGTGCCCCTTCGGCGGCGCGACCGTCGTTGCTTTGCTACGCGGTCACACGCTCTCCCGACGCGTGCGGGCGACTGTACGCGAGCGGGTGGGCATTGTCAATTTGAGCAAAAAAATGTCGCTTCGCGACAAGCGGCGGCATGGGGCGCCGCCGCTTTCCCGTCGCCGGCGGGCGCCGGCGTTACTCGCCGATCGCGCGCGCGGCCGTGTCGAGTTCCTGGTTCAGCACACGCTGCTCGTCGCCGGACAGGCCGCCGCCGTGCTGTGCCGACATGTCGTTCGATTCCTGGCGGATCACGTCGAGGCGATGGTGCAGTTGCGCGCCGTACGGCGGCGGGTAGTAGCCACCGTTCACGCGCGCATCGATCCGGCGGTGCAGGTTGTCGATCCTGCCCTGGACCTCCTGCAGGCGATCGTTCGCGATGACTTGCGGGTTCGGTCGCGGTGGGGGCGGCGGCGCTTGTCGCACCGGCCGCTGCGGCTGCACGACACAGGCCGCAAGCGTGGAAACCAGGACGCAGCATGCCGCTGCGCGAATCAACCGTTGCATCACATTCTCCTGACGGTTTGGTGTCGGATCGACTTTTTGAGAAACGCGTCAGACCGGCGCGCCGCTGACTTTCGTTCCCGCACCATTTGTAACGGAATGTTGGGAACGGCACCACCGCAGTGGCGCCGCGTGAGCGCTGCCGGCGCGTGGCGTGGCGGTGCGGCCGGATCGGCACCGACCCGGCCGGTGACCGTCAGACCATCCGGCGCACAAAGGGTACCCGGCGGCCGTCGTGCTCGCTTTGCGCGGCGAGCTCGATGACCGTCATCACGTCGACGGCGTCCTGCGGCGTGACCGGGAACGGCGCGCCGTCGTGCACCGACGCGGCGAGCGCGCGGTAGAACTCCGCGTACTGGCCGTCGAGCGTGGGCACCGGCCGTTCGACCTCGACTTCGCCATCGAGCACGCGCAGCACGCCGGGCGGATTGCCGCCGCCGAATTCGACGTCGTCCGGCGTGAGGCCGGCCTTCAGCTGGTCTTCCTGCGTGTCGAGCCCGAACTTCTGATAGCTGCCGCGCGTGCCGTGCAGCGTGAAGCGGGCGGGCTCGATCGCCGACAGCGCACTGGCGTGCAGCGCGACGTCCTTGTCCGGATAGCCGAGCAGCAGGTGCACGAAGTCGGGTGCCGTGCCGTTGTCGCGGCGGGTCTTGACCGTCGCGCTCACCGTCTCCGGCAGCCCGAACAGCGCGAGCGCCTGGTCGATCAGGTGCGGGCCGAGGTCCAGCAGCAAGCCGCCGCCGCGCGCGGGCTCTTCGCGCCAGCGCGTGCGCGGGGTCGGCCGGAAGCGGTCGAAGTGCGACGTGAAACAGGTGAGCCGGCCGAGTGCGCCCGATTCGACGATGCGGCGCACGGTGAGGAAGTCGCCGTCCCAGCGGCGGTTGTGGAACGGCGCGAACAGGCGGCTGCGTGCATTCGCGAGCCGCGCGAGCGCGAGCGCTTCGTCGGCGGTGAGCGTGACGGGCTTGTCGACGACGACGTGGCGGCCGGCTTCGAGCACCTGACGCGCGAGCGTGAAGTGCGTGTCGTTGGGCGTGGCGATCACCACGCAGTCGATGTCATCGAGGCCGAGCAGCGTATCGAGATCGGGGACGATGCGCGCGCCCGGATACGCAGCACGCGCGCGATCGGCCTGGCCAGTCGCGATCGCGGCGACCTCGGTGCGGCCGCTCGTGGCGATCACGGGCGCGTGGAACGTCGCGCCGGCGAAACCGAAACCCATCAAACCAATCCTGAGCAATGACGACATGGCAATCCCTGGCTGCGAACGAAACGAAAGGATGGATCGCGCGCCGCGAAGGCGCGGGCACGACCGGCTATTTTGGCACGGCGCGACGGCGCGTACCGGCGCATTCGGCAAAACGCGCGGTTCGGCCCGGCGCACGCGCGAGCCTGGCGTTTTGCGCGACGCCGGATGGCGCCGGGCGCTTCCGACCGGTGGGGCGGCGCCGGCCTGCGTCATGCGCCGGCCCGCTGCCGCAGGACGGCGCTCGCGACCTGCGCGGCCCAGGCCGAGCAGGCCGCTTCGCCCGGATGGAAGCCGTCGGCGGCCATCAGGTGGCGCTCGAGCGGCAGCGCGACACGCAGGAACGTGCAGTGCGGCCGCGTCGCGGCCCAATCGGCGAGCGCCGCGTTGAGCCGTTTCGCGCGCAGCCCGAGATACCACGCGAGCGGCTGCGGCAGCGCCGGAAAGCGCTCCATCGGCGGCACCGCCGACAGGATCACGTGCCCCACTCGAAAGCGCGCGGCGAGCAGCCGCACGAGCTCGGCCTGCTGAGCCTGCCAGCGCGCCGGCGGCACACCGCCCGTCACGTCGTTGACGCCGAGCGACGTGACCGCCACGTCGAACGGCTCGGCCGGCTCGGTCGCGAGCCAGTCGACGAGTTCCTGCGTGGTGAGGCCCGTGCGCGCGAGCAGCTTCCAGCCGACCCGGTGCGTTGCCGCCAGCGTGCGCGCCAGCTGTCCGGACAGGGCATCGTGCTGCGTCGCGACGCCGACGCCCGCGGCGGCCGAATCGCCGACCACCAGCACGCGCAGCGGCGGGCCGTCGCCGGCGACGCCGTCGCGCGGGCCGGCCGCTTCGGGCAGGCGCGGCGTGACGCGGCGCACGTGGCGCCCCTGGAGGAAGAGCAGCGGGCCGAGGGCGGCGGTGGCGAGCGGGTATCCCATGAAGTCGATCCGGTGGCGTGCATGCGGGCGCGGCGCGGGGGCGCGCCGACGGCCTTCATTGTGGCCGATCGCGCCGCGCATGGGGCCGGATTGGCCGTTCGGACAGGGGACGGAACGCCTCCCTGCCTGTACGGCCCCGCCCGGCGGGGCGCCCGAAATGCGCGGCGCCGACGTGTTAACATGCGCGTCCTGCCCCGTGTGTCCGCCTGCATTCCAGGCTCGCCGCGCGCGGCATCCTCCCGGCGTCCCGCCGTCAACCGCAACATCATCCGCCATCATGTCCGCAGGCCTCAACCCCGCTCAGAACGAAGCGGTGCGCTACCTCGACGGTCCCTGCCTCGTGCTCGCCGGCGCGGGCAGCGGCAAGACCCGCGTGATCACGCAGAAGATCGCGCACCTGATCGAAGCCAAAGGCTTCGAGCCGCGCCACATCGCGGCCGTCACGTTCACGAACAAGGCGGCTGCCGAAATGCGCGAGCGCGTGTCGAAGCTGCTGGAGGGCAAGACGCTCACCACGCCCGGCAAGGAAGGCCGCAAGGTGCCCGTCAACCAGCTCACCGTGTGTACGTTCCACTCGCTCGGCGTGCAGATCCTGCGTCAGGAGGCCGAGCACGTCGGCCTGAAGCCGCAGTTCTCGATCATGGATTCGGACGACTGCTTCGGGATGATCCAGGAACAGCTCGGCACCACCGACAAGGGGCTGATCCGCAAGATCCAGAGCATCATCTCGCTGTGGAAGAACGGCCTGATCATGCCTGACGAGGCGATGGCGATCGCGGCGAACGAGGATGAGCACCAGGCCGCGATCGTCTACCGCAACTACGTCGCGACGCTGCATGCGTACCAGGCGGTCGACTTCGACGACCTGATCCGCCTGCCGGCCGAGCTGTTCGAAAAGAACGAGCAGGTGCGCGACCGCTGGCAGAACAAGCTGCGCTACTTGCTGATCGACGAATACCAGGACACCAACGCGTGCCAGTACGAACTGGTGAAGCTGCTCGCAGGCAAGCGCGCCGCGTTCACGGCGGTCGGCGACGACGACCAGGCGATCTACGGCTGGCGCGGCGCGACGCTCGAGAACCTCGCGCAGCTCGGCAAGGATTTCCCGAACCTGCACTTGATCAAGCTCGAGCAGAACTACCGGTCGACGGTGCGGATCCTGACCGCCGCGAACAACGTGATCGCGAACAACCCGAAGCTGTTCGAGAAGAAGCTGTGGTCCGAGCACGGGATGGGCGATTCGATCACCGTCACGCCGTGCAACGACGAGGAGCATGAAGCCGAATCCGTCGTGTTCCGGCTGTCCGCGCACAAGTTCGAGCGGCGCGCGCAGTTTCGCGATTACGCGATCCTGTATCGCGGCAACTTCCAGGCGCGGATCTTCGAGCAGGTGCTGCGACGCGAGCGGATCCCGTACGTGCTGTCGGGCGGCCAGTCGTTCTTCGACAAGGCCGAGATCAAGGATCTGTGCGCGTACCTGCGCCTGATCGCGAACGCCGATGACGATCCCGCGTTCATCCGCGCGGTCACCACGCCGCGCCGCGGCATCGGCAACACCACGCTCGAAGCGCTCGGCTCGTTCGCGGGCCAGGCCAAGGTGTCGCTGTTCGAGGCCGTGTACATGGGCGGGATCGAGGCGCGGTTGTCCGCGCGCCAGGTCGAGCCGCTGCGGATGTTCTGCGACTTCATCCAGCGGCTGACCGATCGCGCGGACAAGGAGCCCGCGACCGTCGTGCTCGACGACATGATGGAAGCCATCCACTACGAGGCTTACCTGTACGACGCGTTCGACGAACGGCAGGCGCAGTCGAAGTGGCAGAACGTGCTCGAATTCCTCGAGTGGCTCAAGCGCAAGGGCACCAAGCCCGAGTCGGAAGCCGTCGACGGCGAGGCCGAGGGCTTCCACAACGCGGACGGGCTGGCGGACACCGGCAAGAACCTGCTCGGCCTGATCCAGACCGTCGCGCTGATGTCGATGCTCGAGGGCAAGGAAGAGGATCCGGACGCCGTGCGGCTGTCGACCGTCCATGCGTCGAAGGGGCTCGAGTATCCGCACGTGTTCCTGGTCGGCGTCGAGGAGGGCATCATGCCGCACCGCGGCGGCAGCGAGGACGACGGCCCGATCGACAGCGAGCGGATCGAGGAAGAGCGCCGGCTGATGTACGTCGCGATCACGCGCGCGCAGCGCAGCCTGCACCTGAACTGGTGCAAGAAGCGCAAGCGGGCGCGCGAGACGGTCGTGTGCGAGCCGTCACGCTTCATCCCGGAGATGGGCCTCGACGAAGCGCCGCCGCCCACGCCGGAAGAGGCGCCAATGACGCCGAAGGATCGGCTCGCGAGCCTGAAGGCGCTGCTGCAGAAGTGATGCGGCGCGTGTCGCCGGGCGGATCGCGTGACGGTCGAGCGCCCCCGGCGATGCGGTGATCCGGCAAAACAAAACCCCCGCGATGCGCGTGCACCGCGGGGGTTTTTTGTGGGCGGAGGTGCTGCCGGTGTTACTGGCCTTGCTTCGCTGCGTTGACCATGTAGTCGACGGCCGCCTTCACGTCTGCATCGGACGCGTTCGACCCGCCCTTCGGCGGCATCGCGCCCTTGCCGTGCAGCGCGTAGTTGTAGACCGTATCCATCGGATCCTTCAGGCGCGGCGCCCAGTCTTCCTTGCTGCCGAACTTCGGCGCGCCGAGCACGCCGGCGGCGTGACATGCCTGGCACACCTGCGTGTACAGCGCCTTGCCGGCCGATGCGGCGTCGGCGCTGGTCGGCGCGGCCGCGGGCGCTTCGCCGGCTTTCGGAATCGCGGCGATCGCAGCCATCGCGGCGGCGGCTTGCGCGTTCGACGTGTCGGCGCCCGATGCGCCTGCCGCGCCCGCCGCCCCGCTGGCTGCCGTTGCTGCATTCGCGGCCGGTGCGGCCGGTTCGGGGAAGTTCGCGCCGTCGTTGTTCGCCATGTAGACGATCGCGCGGGCGATTTCATAGTCGCTGACGTCGTCGGGGCTCGTGCCGCCGCGCGGCGGCATCGCGCCCTTGCCGGACAGCGCCGTCTTCAGCAGCGTGTCGAAGCCCTGCGCGATGCGCGGTGCCCAGTCATCCTTGTTCCCGAACTTCGGCGCACCCGCGGCGCCCGTGCCGTGACAGGTTATGCAGACCGCCTTGTAGACTTCCTCGCCGGTCTTGTACGTGCGTGGCGCATTGGCGTCCTTCACGGTGACCTGTGCGATCGGCGCGATACGCGCGGCGACCTGTTCGTCGGATAGCGCATCCGTGCCGGCGCCCGAACGGAACGCGTGGTTGGCATAGGTGGCAAAGAGGACGATCAGGGCGATCGGAATCGCGAACGACGCGATGATGACGGCAATCAACTGCCCGGGAGTTTTGACGGGAGATTCGTGGGATGCTTCGCTCATGCTTGCCTCGTCTCCGTGAATAGGAATTGTGAGCGCGGTGCAACGGCAAATGGCAATCTAATGAAGCACGGACGATTATAGACGGAACGTTTACATCACGGCGAGCAGCGCGATGGCGCGTGTTTACCCGCACGAATGGCGCGCTGGCGGGGATTCGGCGGGAAGGTGGACGCGTCATGGGAAACCGGGTATCCTTGCCGTCTTGCCCATGGTGGGCGGCCGGTTTATTGGGGCCGTTTCACTATCACAGGCGCCCGTAGCTCAATGGATAGAGTACTGCCCTCCGAAGGCAGGGGTTGCTGGTTCGATCCCAGCCGGGCGCGCCAAGCCTATCAAGGCTCTCAGCGGTTTCCTTCCCTCGTCGGACAGTCTCAGTGCAGCTAAATTGCAGCTAGCAACGGCGCCGGCTCGACCGTCAGCGGCGACACCCACTGCGCCAGGTGATCCGCCGAGAGGTGCGCGTACCGCTGCACCATCTCGAACGTCTCCCAACCACCCAGCTCCTTCAACACCTGCAGCGGCGTGCCACGCTGCACATGCCAGCTCGCCCAGGTGTGGCGCAGATCGTGCCAGCGAAAGTCGCTGATGCCGGCCCGCTTGAGCGCCTTGCGCCACGCTTCGGTCACGGTCTGGTAGACCGGCCGGCCGTGGTACACAAACACGCTGTCGACGCACTCGGGCGCGCGCTTCTTCCCGAGCTGGCGCCGTAGCACGCTGATCGCGGTATCGGACAGCGGCACCGTGATCGCCTTCTTCGCCTTCGCCTGGTCCGGGTGGATCCACGCGACGCGCCGCACGAGATCGACCTGCGACCACTGCAGCCCGGTCACGTTCGAGCGCCGCAGGCCCGTCTCCAGACTGAAGCGCGCCATCTCGGCCAGGTGCTCGGGCAGTTCAGCCATCAACCGCTCGGCCTGGGCCTGCGTCAGCCAGCGGATCCGCTTCGCCGTGGTCTTCGTGCGCTTCATCACCGGCGTCCGGTCGAGCCACTCCCATTCGACGGCCGCGTTCAACACCGCCATCAGCACGCCGATCACACGCTTCACGGTGCCCGGGGTCACCGTCTTGTCGGTGACCACAAGGCCGTGCTTGGTGCGGATGACCTTCGGTTCCCTCCTCTTCGCCAGGGCGATCGCGTCGATCCGATCGCGGTTGATGTCGGTCAGGGCCACGCCCGACAGGTGCGGGTCGAGCCAGCGCAGGTGGGTCTTCGACGTCTCCAGGCTCGAGAGCCCTTCGCGGTCGCCGACGTAGCGCACGACGGCGTCGTTCCAGGTGTAGCGCGGCCGCACGCCGAGCTTCACCTGGTTCCACAGCTCGACCTTCAGCCGGTCGTGGAACTCTTGGGCGAGCGCTTTGTTGCTGGTGCCAGTGCTGCCTTGTAGCGGTGTTCCGCCGCCAGGGGGGTACAGCTTGTATTGCCAGTTGGGACTGGTGGTTCGTTTGTAGAGCGACATGGTTCAACTTCTCCAGGACGTTCGCCCTGTACAACTCGCGGGATCCATTCTCCGGCGAGGTAGCGTTCGAGGGCAATCGTCGAAAACATCCAGCGTTTGCCGACCTTCTTGCCGGGCAGCTCGCCGGCTTTGGCTTTGATGCGTACCGTTTCGGGATGCGCGCCGAGCAGCGCGGCTGCCTGAAGTAGATCGATCGTGTTCATTGGGTCACCGCTTTTGCATCGACGCGGGGGAGGCACACGCAGAACAAATGGGGGATTGGGGGATTGCAGAAAAAACGCTCATAACTCTTTGATTATTAATGATTGTTCGTGCCCCCAATTGCCCCCGGTCACTCGGGGGAGGGCCTTCTGACTCGGGGCTTAAAAAATAAGCAGCATCTGCAATTGAGGGCAAAACGGGCATGACTCGGGGCAGCGTGTTCGAGCCGATTCCGTGCCTCTCTTCGTATTCTTTCTTCTTCTTTTTCAATAATTTAGAGAGAGAGAAGAAAGGGAAAGGGGCGGCCTGCCCGAAAATCCGACTAGGGGCAAAAGCGGCACGAATGGGGGCAAAATCGAGGTGACTCGGGGCGGCACTCGCTTCCAGAATCAATGACTTACGAGCGATACCACCCAAAATCCCCGAGTTATTTGTGCTGCCACCGCCTTCCCCGCGTGAAAAACAGCCTTGCCGGCCCCCCTTCTCTAAGGGCAGCGCCGTTCGCCGGCTGTTTCCACTCGCGGGGGGGACGGGGGGAAGCGGGAAAATCGGCGGCCGGGCGATCGCGCGCGCCGATTGCTGCGCGCATCGGCGCACGCACCGGAAACCTGAATACAGGGCCGCTGCGCGGCCGGAAAAAGGCGAGTAAGGGGCACGGCCGCGTTGCGGCCGCGAGGGCGTAGAAGCGATCACGCGGCCTCCATGCTGTCGCGCAGCAATTCGTCGCGGACGGTGACATGCAGACCGAATGTCTCGAGGCGCTCGAGCGAGATCGGGGTGAGGTAGCGTACGCGACGCGTGAAGATCCGGCGCTCGACCTCCTTCTCGCCGACGATGACGCTGGCGTGCTTGAGTTGCGCCTTGAACACGCGGTCGGACTTCACGGGCAGCGCGTTCCATTTGTCGCGCAGCGCGCTCGTGTGCGCGATGTGGTCCATCACGTGGCCGGTGTTCAGCAATAGGCAGAACTCGCCGTCGATGGTGTCGAACGTATACGGGTGCTTGTAGTTGCCGGCGTCGATCTCCGACAGTGCGGTTTCCATGATCCAGACCCAGGGCTCGCGATCGGCGCTGGTTTCGGAGATGTGGCTGTTCATCTCGGCGATCAGGTCGCGCGGAAAGTCGCCCTCGGTGGGATCCATGCCGGCGAACTCGGTGAGGTAGTGCCAGGCGAGCGCGACGGCCGCATAGTTCCCGGCCATGCGCTTCGCGCCGTCGTCGTCGCCGCTCGCTCGGCTGGTGGCCAACGCCTTGCCGACTAGCGTCTCGTACTGCTCGAGCACGTCGCGCTTGTTCAGGCCGGCCAGGAACTCGAGCCACTGGCGTACCGGGAAGGTCGGCAGATCCTCGGGCAGCTTGGGGCCTTTGCGGCCGGTCAGATTGGTCCGGACGATCTTGCCGAGCAGGCTGCGCACGGGCACGTCCTCACCGGCCAGCATCACGGGCGCGGACAACAGAAATTCCGTCATGTCGGCGCCGCGCCGCGACACCGTGTACTGGTAGTTCTCCTGCAGCATGCCGACGGCCTTGTCGATCACGTCCTGTCGACGTGCGGAGATTTCCTCCCAGCCGACCGGGTGACTCGTGTGGCAGATGCTCGTCAGCAAGCGCCATTCGGTTTGAAGCGACTGGCCGGAATACATCGTGAAGCCGATCGAGCGCTCGAGGCGCTTGATGAGGGTCGACTTGCCGGCACCCTTGTTCGCCTGAATCGTGATGTGCGGCCAGAAGCCGAGCAACGCTTTCAGGTGCCCGCCGAGCGCCCAGACGAGCGGAATCGTCGCGGCGTTGTGCGTGAACGTGCGCTGATAGGCCGTGACCACGCGGCGAGCGTCGGCGACCGGGCCGCTGGCGAACGTGAGGTTGTGATACGGGCACTGTTTGCTTGCGTCGGTGAAGTAGCAGTCCGGCCCTTCGTTGACGATCAGCCGGCCGTCGCGCCAGGCCAGGCCGACGAAGTTGGCCGCGTCGCGCGCGCCGAGGTCGGCGCCGCGCTCGAGGATGTTGACCATGCGCTTGAACGGCGCCGGCGCCCAGATCGGGCCGAGCTTGCCCCACTGGTCGGTGTTGTGGAGCTGGTCGTCGAGCATCACGCGGCGGATGAGCTGCGCGCCGTGGCGCGGCGTCTGAACGGACACGGCGAAGTAGACGGTGGGCGCCTGGTCGGCGTCGCCGGTCACGCACCGATACAACGTCACCTATATCGGCATCGACACGACCGGCATGGGGCAGGGCGTCTATGAGCTGGTCAGCAAGTTTTTCCCGGCCGCGACGCCGATCCGTTACTCGGTCGAGGTGAAGGGAATGCTCGTGATGAAGGCGCAAAACGTGATCCGTAAGGGGCGGCTCGAGTACGACGCCGGATGGACCGACCTGACCGCCTCGTTTATGGCGATCAAGAAAACGATCACCCCGAGCGGACTGCAGGTGACGTACACGACGACACGCTCGGAAGAGGCGAGCCACGGTGACCTGGCCTGGGCGTGCATGCACGCGCTCGCGAACGAGCCGCTCGAGGGCGCGACCAGCACCAATTCTGGATTCATGGAGATTTTCTGATGTCCCGTACCTGTCGGCGCTCAATTCGACATGGCTGAACGAGAGCGCGACGCTGTTTCGCCGGCGCTACTACAAGAACGGGAGTCACGCAGGCTTCATCATGTACATGACGGACGCGGCCGAGCGTCAGGAGGACGTCGACAATTTGCGCGCGGCGCTGAAGAACGCGAAGGGGCCGGGCAATTTCCGCAATCTGTTCATGTACGCGCCGAAGGGGAAGAAGGACGGGATTCAGCTATTGCCGATTGGCGAGGTGGCGGCGAAAGACGAGTTCTGGAACATCAAGAAGGTGACGGTCGAGGATCAACTCGCGGCGCATCGGGTGCCGCCGCAACTCATGGGGATCATCCCGTCGAACGCGGGCGGGTTCGGCGACGTGCACAAGGCGGCTGAGGTGTTCAACGGTCTGGAGATCGAACCGCTGAAGGCACGGCTCACGGAGGTGAATGACTGGCTCGGCATCGACGTTGTGCGCTTTCGCCCATACCAGCCGCCGGCGAAGTGACGCGCCGACCTGCACGCAAATAACTTATAAAATGCTTGTCGAAACTTATAATTAAACTTATAATTCTCTACATGAACTCGATCAAATGGACTCCAAAAGCTTTCAAGCAACTGCGTAAGCTGGACCGCCAAATCCAGACGGTCATTCGTGACAGCGTAGGGACCTTGGAGGCAATGCCGAACTGCCAGAACGTAATTTCGCTGACGAACCATCAGCACGGCTATCGGCTCCGAGTCGGCAACTACCGGGTTCTGTTTAACTGGGACGGCCAGATCAAGGTAGTCGAAATCGAGGAGGTAAAGAAACGCGATGAACGCACGTACTAACATCCAAATCATCAACGGGCCGGACGGAGCGCCGGCCTTTGTGGTGATCCCTTACGCGGAATACATGGCGCAGCGCGAAGAAGAGCGCGACCTGATTCCGCATGCAGTCGTTAGCGCAACGGTCGACGGGGCGACGCCCCTGCGCGCGTGGCGCGAGTATCTCGGGCTGACGCAGGCCGAAGTCGCGACGCGGCTTGGCATCAGCCAGTCTGCCTACGCTCAACAGGAGCGCAGCGAAAAGCTGCGCAAGGCGACGCTGGGGAAGATCGCAACCGCCCTCGGCATCACGAGCGCGCAGCTCGACGTCTGACGAGCGATCGGCAGGCAGAAGAAGCCGCCAGGCACTACGGTGCCCGGCGGCTTTTTTTTCGCCCGTGCCCGTGCGGGCGGCATGCAGGGTCAGGAGGGCGTAGGGCGGCTAGACGCCGGTGTGAGGTTTGCCCCTGCGCCCGAGCGCGGCGGGCCCGTGACGGGCCTGCTGACGCGCGACAGGGGGCATTTTAGGGCCGGGTCGGGCTGGATGAGGCTGGCGCGGACCCGGCGCGCGCAGTTGTAGCCCCTCCCCACCTGCACGCAAAATCGAGTGGTTTTTATGCACGCATGCACAGGTCCCTCTGGCCCGGCCAGCATGGGCCGCGCGGCGGTTGGCGTGCCAATTCTTCTGTGCACTTTTATGCGCCGTGGTTATGCAGTCTCGGCATGTGGACTTCTTTCCTGTACCCTTCCGCCGTACTTTGAGAACCACCTGTCCCCCGGCTTCCATGACTCGTCCAGAAAATCGAGACACACCCGTGAAGGAACGGGCAACAATCGTCTGCTGTGATGGCCCACGCGTGCTGTTGGTCTCACGTGCCGCGTCACGATGGGCATTGCCCGGAGGCACGATCAAGGCGGATGAATCGCCGCTAGAGGCGGCGCATCGCGAGCTGTGGGAGGAGACGGGATTGGTCGGCCTGAATCTCGCCTACGCAATGCACTTCGGCGGCCTCGCCAAGATGCACCATGTATTTATCGGGAAGTTTGTCGCTGGTCAGGAACCCCAGGCGAGTAACGAAATTGCTCGATGCAAATGGTTCCGTCACGACTCGGTCGACAAGGTCCGGGCGAGCATTCCTACGAAGAAAATCATCGAACTCGTGTTCAACGGCGAACTGCGCGCATAGCGCCGTTTCCACGTTGCGGCACGCTCGCGCGCAACTATACTTCCGAGCACCCATCGGGGGTTTGCTCATCTGCAGCGAGGCGCAAATGAACAGCGCGTACATATATCGCGGATACACGATCGACGTCCGCTGCGAGTATCAACTCGATCCGGCGCGAGCCGCCGTCACGGCCGATCATGTCGACGCGGGTTTCGTTGCCGTCGTGCAGGTTCGTGCAACGGACGTGCCGTCGTTCTTTCTCACGCCGATTCGCTTGGCTGATGATCGCGGTAAGCCATTCGTCGACGGCATGGAAGCCTTGCGGGCTGGTCGTTCCGCAGGTGAAATCATCATTGACGATCTGCTCGTGGATGTGGGGCGCGACAGCCGCAGCGGTTAATGAGGCCGTTTTCGTCGCAGCTCGTGGATGGAGTACACGACGAGGAAGATACCCATCATCGCGATTCCGGACGATAGAAAGTCGTTCAGGGTGCCGGTGCTGTTCAGGGCGCGCGGGAACAGGCCGAGGCTCAGTCCTACGGCGGTAAGCAACAATCCCGCAGCCACTCCCCACGCGGGCCCCGCATGCATGTCATTCGAATTTTTCATACTGCACTCACTGGATGTCGCGTTCCCTGCACTGCCGAAGAGTCGTGTGGTTTCTGATGTGGTGTCGTCCCGAAGGTCGGCGCCAGCAGTGCATCACAATCATCTATCGGAGTTAAATGTTGCGCAACAGTGATACGCAGCGTCGTCGTTTTACGGCCCTGCTCTAGGTCGTTCGATGCTGCTTTGCTTGCGTGACTGTGCACCTAAATTGCAGCTAGGACAGGGAGAAATTGCTTGTGAATTGTGCCGTGCAGCCTAGGTTTTGCAGTTTGCGAGTTGCATAAGGCTTTGATTTGTAAGGGCTATGGGCGGACTGGCAAAACTCCGAAGGCAGGGGTTGCTGGTTCGATCCCAGCCGGGCGCGCCAAATTGCCTGATTCCGGGCGTCGTATTACCCGAATCGTTTCCTGAAGTGCCCGCAGTACAGCGTTGCGTAATCGGTCGAGTCCGCATGGCTTCCCGGCGAGGTGCAGTCACGTCGATGCAATGGCGTATCGGCGGCAGCCGGCCGTTTCCTGCGTGATTGCCCCGCCGCGCCGTTATGCGAGAATCCCCCGCAACGACAACTCAAGCGTCGATCGCGGCGGCCGTCCGCGCATCGCGCCGACTTCCGATGGCAGCCATTCCGTCCTCTCCGACCGCCGGCGACGCCCGCGTGCCGACCGACGCGCAGCGGGCGCTGCTCGCGCGCCTGCAAGCCTATTCCCCCGATGACCCGAATGCCGCGCTGCCGTACAGCCGACGCCTTGCCGACGCGGAAGGCTGGACGCATGCGCACGCGCTCGCCGTGATCGACGAATACAAGCGCTTCGCGTTCCTTGCGCAGGCGGCCGGGCATCCCGTCACGCCATCGGTCGCGGTGGATGCCGCGTGGCATTTCCACCTGCAATACACGGTCGAATACTGGGACGTGTTCTGTGCCGGCGTGTTGCAGGCGCGGCTGCATCACATGCCCGGCACCGGCGCGCCGGACGAGGCCGTCGTGTACGAGCAGCGCTATCGCGACACGCTCGACAGCTATCGTCGGCTGTTCGGCTGCGAGCCGCCTGAATCGATCTGGCCTCGCCCCGATGCGCGGCCGGTCGACGCCGGAGCACCGCGGGCGGAGGCGGGCAGGGCAGCAGCGGAACCGGAGCGTGCAGCCGGTCCCGCTGTCCGCCGGACATGGCGTGACCGGCTGTCGAAGGCGATCGTGCCGGCCGCCGCCGCGAGTGTCATTGCGACGGCCGCATCTGCGCGGGACTTCGACGTACTGAACTACGCGGGCCCGCAATTTCTCGCGTTCTATGTCCCTGCCTGCATTGCCGCGCTGCTGCTGATCGTGGTGCTGCAACAGATCGAATACCAGTGTCGGCGCAGACGCACGCAGGAAGTCGCGTCGGGCCTGACGGCCGAGGAGGTCGCGTATCTCGTCGGCGACGAGGCGCGGGCCGTGCAGGTCGCGACGCTGTCGCTTGTTCGCTCGGGTGCGATCGACCTGCTGCCGGGCGGGCGAGTCGGTGCACGTGTGCTGGGCGCGCGCGTGCAGATCGCCGATGCGTTACGGGCCGGCGCGTATGCGGGCGAATGCGAATGGCTGGCGGCACAGCCTGCCGGGGAGGCGAGCTTCGGCGCGTTCCGTCAGCTTCTTGCGCGCCGCGTGTCCGACTATGCGAGTGCGTTGCGTGGGCGCGGCTGGCTGTGGGCTTCCGGCGAAATGCGGGCGGCGCGGATGGCCGCGCGTGCGGTCGCGCTGGTCGTGCTCGGCACGGGGGCGGCGAAGCTCGCGGTCGGGCTCAGTCGGGGCCGACCGGTTCTGCTGCTCGCCATCAGCATGGCGGTGTTCGCGATCGCATACCGCATCGTCGCGCGGCGTCTGACGGGTTTCGGACGCAGTGGCCTGACGGTCGGTGCGCGGACGGCGCTCGCCGCCCATCGGAGCGCACGCCGTGACGAGCCTGATTCGCCGGACGCGCTGCTGTGGGCCACCGCGCTATCCGGTGCCGGCGTGCTCGCGGGCACCGCATGGGCCGCGCATTCGATCCTGCTGATGGAGCCGCCGCCGGTGCCGCCGGGCGCCGTGCGCGGTGGCGGGTCTGGCGGTTCGACGTATAGCTCGTCCGATTCCGGGACGAATTGCTCGTCGTCGAGTTCATGCAGTTCGAGCTCGTGTAGTTCGAGCAGTTGTGGCGGGTGTTCGTCGAGTAGTTGAACGCGCTTCGCGTTGCGCCGTGCCATCGGCGTGTACTGGATCGCCGGACAAAAAAATGCCCGCGTGAACGCGGGCATGAGTCGAACGAGCACGCCCTCACTTCGGCGTGTAGTGCTTGTTGTCCGTGGATACGGCTTCGCGGGCGCCGTTACAGGCGCGCCATGTGGTGATATTCGCTGACGGCCTGCACACGTCCCATGGCCGCGTGATATTCGTCGGCGAGTTCGCGCTGCGCGAGATGGGCTTCGGCAAAAATGCGCTCGTTGCTGGCCTGAATGCGGCGCATCGCGGCGAGACCTTCCGGCGGCTGGTTCGCCGTCATCGCCATGAGCAGCGGCGAGCGGGCTTCCGCGAGACGCGCGGCTTCCACCCAGTCGGCCATCGACGCTGCGTGTTCGATGCCGTCGGTGAGTGCGTTCAGCCGCTCGATCAGTTCGTGCTGTTCCATTTTTCGCCTCGTACGCGCTGCTTACTTGTTGTTCGACATTGCGCCGGCGCTGTTCGTGCCGCCGAACAGCTGCGTCAGGTATTGCGAATTGTTGTTCATCGTCGCCATCAGCGTGTTCAGCGCGGTGAATTGCGCCTGGTACTGGTTCGTCAGCTGAGTCGTGTAGTCCGCCAGGTTCGACTGCTGTTGCGCGATGCTCTTCAGGTCGGCGTTGAGTGCGGACGTCCGCACGTCGATCAGGCCGCCCGTCTGCGTGAACTTGGTGATCGCCGTCGACATTTGCGCGCCGATGCCGTTCGTCGAGTTGAACAGTGCGGCGACGCCCGCCGCGTTGTTCTGCAGCGCGGTATTGAGCTTGGTGCTGTCGGCCTGCAGCGTGCCGTCGGCCTGCAGCGTGATGCCGATCGACGACAGCGTCAGCGTCGAGTTGCCGCTCTTCACGCCCGTCGTGACGAGCGACGCGAGCGAGTTCTTGATCGTGTTCAGCGTCGAGTCGCCGAGCAGCGGGCCTTGCGTGGTCGCACCGGACGTGAACTGGGTGAGCGTGCCCATCGTCGTGACGAGGGTGTTGTACAGGCTCACGAAATTGTTGATCGCCGTGGCTTGCGACTTCGTGTCGGGCGCGATCGTCAGGGTCTGCGCCTGCGCGTCGCCGACCGCGGCGGACGTCAGGTTCAGCGTCACGCCGGCGATCGCGGTGTTGACCGTGTTGGTCGAGCTCGTTGCGCTGATGCCGTTGATCGAGAACGCGGCGTCCTGGCCGGGCGTGCTCTGCGACCAGGCGGCACTGGTGTTGGCGGACGTGTAGGTCGACGGACCGCCATTCTGGCCGGGGACGGACGTAACGCCGAGATTCGACAGTCCGGCGTCGCCGCTCAGATTGCTGACTGCGACGCTGATCGTGTTGGCCGCGCCGGTCGATGCCGAGCTCAACACCAGGTGGGCGCCGTCGGTGCCGGTGACGACCGTTGCCGTGATGCCGGGGTTGCCCGATGCGCCGTTGATCGCGGCTGCGATGCCGGCCACCGTGTTGTTCGAGCTGTCGACGTTGACGGAGAACGACTGGGTGCCGAGCGACAGGGCCAGCGTACCGCTGCCGAGGCCCTTGGTCGGGTCGGTGAAGCCGACCGACGACAACGCCTGCGCGGATGCGACCCGGCTCACGTTCACGTTGTAGGTGCCGGCGACCGCGCCCTGGCCAGCCGTCGCGGTGAGGCCGGTGCCGCTTGGCGTCGCGGTGAAGGTGCTCTGCAGCGTGCCGTTGGTGAGGGTCGTCAGGCCGGCCTGCAGCGCGCTCAGCGCGGCCGACAGCGTGCCGTATGCGGAAATCTGGGTGTTGTCGGAGGTTTGCTGCGCGGTCAGCGCGGATGTCTGGCCGGCCGTTTTCGCGTTCACGAGCGCCGTCACGAGGGAGTTGACGTCCATCGTCGTGTTGCCAGTCGAGCCGCTGATGATCGACTGCGCGGCTTGCTGAAGCGCGCTGTCCGCGCTGGCGCTGGACGTACTGGTATTGACGGTGGACATATGATGGCTCCGTGCCCCGGATGAGCGATGCGTATGGGGTTATCGAACGCGTAGTGCGTGAAGGCCTGCGGTGTTGCGTTTTCGGTTGAATTCGGCCGGTACAGGCCGAAGCGCCCGGGGCGCCGCGCGTTGCTTTGCGCGAGGCCCCGGGCGTGACAGCGAGAAGCGATATTACTGCAGGAGCTTCAGGACCTGCTGCGGCAGCGAGTTCGCTTGCGCGAGCACCGAGATGCCGGCCTGCTGCAGCACCTGTGCCTTGCTCAGGTTCGCGGTTTCCTGCGCGAAGTTCGCGTCCTGGATTTGCGACTGGGCTTGCGACAGGTTGGTCGACTGCGTTTGCTGCGTCGTGCTGATCGCGGTGAAGCGGTTTTGCGCGGCGCCGAGGTTTGCCTGCAGGTTGTTGACGGCTGCCAGCGCGTTGTCGATCGACTCCATCGCGAGGTTTGCGCCTGCGGTCGAGCTGATGTCGATGCTTGCGACCGTGCCCGGCTTGTTCGCCGCGTTGATCGATGCGGTGGTGCCGGTGACGCTTGCCAGGTTCGACGGAACGGCATAGGCGGTGCCGCTCGTCAGCGCGCCAGCGAGTCCCAGCGTGTCGCCGAAGTTGGTGTTGGTGGATTCCGTGAACAGCGAACCAATGCCGGCCGCGTCACCGGCTTTGGCAGGCGAGGTCTCTTGCGAAATGTCCGAGCCATTCGAGCCGATCAGGAAGCCGCCGGTGCCGTCCGCGTAGATTTGCAGCGACGTGATGGCCGGCGTGCCGCTGCCGGTGTAGGCCGTGCCGTCTGCGTTCAGGCTCAGACCGGTCAGTTCGCCGAGCTTCGTGCCCTTCGTCGCGAGGTCTGCCGTCGCGGTTGCCTCGCTCGTTGCGCTCAGTGCGGCAATGTTCTGCGTTGCGCCTGCAAGGCTTGCAGCCTGAGACTGCGTGTTCGACGTGGCTGCGAGGGCACCTTGCGGTTGCAGCGTCAGCGGTGCCGGCGTAGTCGCATTGCCGGTCGTGCTCGCACCGAACAGGTTCGAGACGGCGCCGCTCTTCAGTGCCTGATTGTTTTGATCCGTGAACTTGAAGCCGCCGTTGCCGTCGGCGATCACGTTGATCTGGGTGATCGCTGCCGTGCCCGAGCCGGTGTAGGACGTGCCGTCGCTGTTCAGTGCGATGCCCGTGTACGATCCGAGCGTCGAGCCCGAGGTCGCGACGCCGCTGCCGAGCGACGCAGCCGACAGGCTTTGCGACAGATTCAGGTTGATCGTCTGGCCGACGTTCGCGCCGACCTGGAAGCTGATGTTGCCGGCCGAACCGTCGAGCAGGTTCTTGCCGTTGTAGTTCGTCTGCGAAGCGATACGGTTCACTTCCGAGATCTGCTGCGCCACTTCGGTTTGCAGTGCCTGCTGGTCGCTTTGCGACAGCGAGCCGCTCGACGATTGCACGGCCAGCTGGCGGATACGCTGCAGGCTCGACGTGATCTGCGACAGGCCGCTCGATGCGGTCTGGATCATCGACACGCCGTCGTTCGCGTTCGACACGCCCTGGTTCAGGCCGTTGATCTGCGTTTGCATGCGGGTCGCGATTGCGAGACCTGCCGCGTCGTCGGCCGCGCTGTTGATGCGCTTGCCCGACGACAGGCGGGTGATTGCCTGCGACAGGGCGTTTTGCGAGCCGTTGAGGTTCTGCTGAGCAACCAGCGAGTTGATGTTGCTATTGATTCCGAGCATGGAAATTCTCCTGTTTAAGCCGAAAGCCCTGGAAAGCCGTTTTGGCATCGGCGGAAGCACTCGTTCATTGCTGGCCGCCTCAGAGCAGGATTTCGGCGGCCCAAAACAAAACTTGAGGGCATCGTTATCATTCGGCCCGATTTTTTGCCCTTCTTTGTCATTTCGACCGGGCCCGACACGGCGTCGGACAAAAACGGGGGCGGAATAGCCCGGCTGCGATGTGATGCGGATGCGCACGCGCAATCGACAAAAGGATGGTTTTGTCTGTGATTCCCTGCTATGATGGCGGGCTGAATTGAGATTTTCTGTCACGCCTATGCCGTTACGGCATTCTTGCTGGCAGTCAAACGCGGCGCTGCACGTGGCTTGTGAAGCGTACTCGCGGTGCTTTACGCCTCTCTTTTCCGGCCTCCGAGGCCGCATTTCCGCTCGTTTCGCCTGTTGTGGGGACGCCCGGATGGCCGGTGCGTGGCGCTTGGCCGCTACGTTTTTGACCGTTTAAGCAATTTAGGAACGACATGACGACGATTCTTCTGAAAGAAAACGAGCCGTTCGAAGTGGCGATTCGCCGCTTTCGCCGTGCTATCGAAAAAAATGGCCTGATCGCTGAACTGCGCGAACGCCAGTCCTACGAAAAGCCGACCGCAGTCCGCAAGCGCAAGAAGGCAGCAGCCGTCAAGCGCCTGCACAAGCGCCTGCGCAGCCAGATGCTGCCGAAGAAGCTCCACTAAGAGCGTCTCCGGTTCGCCGCAAACGGCGGAGCGTGCTTCGAAAGAAGCCGCTCCGCCGTTTTGCTTTTTGGCGCCGGTTTGGCGGTTTCGACCGGCCGGCCCGGCGCCGCCGGTCGCCTCGCTCAGAAGTCGATCTTCGCGTTCAGGCTCACTGTGCGCGGATCGCCCGGCTTCACATAGTCGGCGTACTGGTATTCCCAGTAGCGGCGGTTCAGCACGTTGTCGATCGACGCGCGCAGCGTCACGTCGTGGCGGCCGATGCGCGTCAGATAGCGCGCGCCGGCATTGACGACGAGGAAGCCGGGCGCGTCGAGCCCGCCCGCCGCGCGCAGCGGCGTGGCGCCGGTGAATTTCGCGTCGATGCCGAGCGTCAGGCCCGGAACGCCCGGCACCGCATAGCCGAGGTCGCCCGCGAGCACGAAGCGCGGTGCGCCCGCGACGCGGTTGCCGTTGTTGCCGATCCCGTTCGCATACCACGCGTCGAGCAGCATCGCATCGACGCCCGCGTGCCAGCGCGCACCGAGCTTCGCGCGCGCGCCGAATTCGATCCCCTGGATCACCGATTCGCCATCCTGCACGTAGACGTTGGCGGCGTTCGCATATTCGGCGCTGCGCTCGACGCGGAACAGCGCGGCCGTCGCGCTCCAGCGCGCGTGCTCGCTCTTGATCCCCAGTTCGTACTGCTTGCTGCGCAGCGGCTTGAGAATCTGGCCCGCGTTGGCGTAAACATCGTTCACGCGGCTGCCAGGCTCGAGCGATTCGGCGTAGCTCGCGTATGCGGTGGTGGTCGGCGCGAGCTTGACCATCACCGCGAAGGTCGGCGTCACGACGCCGTTCTGGCTGTAGCCGGGATCTTCGGCGCCGCTCGTTTCGAACGAGCGCTGCTCGTAGTTCATGTAGCGCACGCCGGCGAGTACCGACCAGCGCTCGGTGAGTTGCACGGTGTCGCTCGCGAACAGCGATTTCTGCGTGATCTCGCTCGTACGGTACTGGACGAAGCCGTGCGGGCTCTCGTAGCGGTACGGGTTCGGCGAGTAGAGATTGCCCGTGCCGAGCGGCACGTACACGCTGTTCGCCGAATAGTCGTTCGTCTGTTTCTGCCATGACGCGCCGAGCACGATCTGGTGGCTGAACGGGCCGGTGCGCACCTTGCCCTCGACCATCGCGCGCCACTGGCTGAAGCGGTTGTCCTCCAGCCCGGCATAACGGCTGTCCGAGTAGTCGCCGGCCGCATTCTGCAAGGACAGCGTGCTTTCGTTGCGATCGCGCGTCGACCTGCTGTAGCTGTACGCGACGTCGAGCTGCCAGTCGGGCGCGAGCTGGTACTGCAGCCCGGCCGTGTAGAGCTGCAGGTTCGTGTTCAGGTACTGGTCCTGGCCGCCGAGGTTCGTCGTGCCGCCGCTGATCGTCGCGGGCAGCGCGTCGCCCGGATAGCCGCCGACGAAGAGCGACGGCGTCTGGCCGGACGCGCGGCGCTCCTGGTACAACGCGCCGAACGTCACCGACAGGTCGCGCGTGAGGTTCGCCTGCAGCGCGAGCGACACGCTGTCGCGCCGAATGTTGCCGTCGTTGTACGTCTTGCCTTCCTCGTGCGTCGCGTTCAGCCGCGCGCCGAACATGTTGTCCGGCCCGAAGCGCTGGCCGAGGTCGACGTGCTCGGTCCATACGGCGGTGCTGCGATAGCCGACGTCGATGCTGCGCACCGGTTCGGCGGTCGGCTGCTTCGTCACGTAGTTGACGACGCCGCCAGGCGTCACGAAACCGTAGAGGAAACCGCCGAGCCCTTTCAGCAACTCGACGCGTTCGAGTTGCTCGTACGGCATGGTGACGCCGTACGAGATGAACGGCAGCCCGTCGATCTTGTAGCCGTTCTGCCAGTCGAGCTGCATGCCGCGCACGGTTACGTAGTTGGCCCACGCGCTGTATGCGCCGCTGTTGTCGGACACGGCCGCATCGTTCGCGAACACGTCGCCGAGCTTATACGGCTGACGCGCCTCGAGTTCCTCGGACGTCACGATGGTCGTCGAGAACGGCGTGTCGAGCTGGCGGCGCGCGCCCAGCGCGCCGGCGGACAGCTCGTCGGTCAGGTGCTGGGGCGAATCGTGTGCGGCCGTGATGTTGAGGGCCGGCAGCAGCGCGGTGTCGCCGGGCGATTCGTCCGCGTGCGCGAGCGACGCGGCGAAGCAGGCGAGGACGGCCGCCATACGGCGCGGTCGAACGGGAGGGCAGGCGAGACAGGCGGTCATGGCGAGTAAATAAAAATGCGATTAAGAATCATTCGCGTTGCGTTAAAATGTCGCGCATCGTATCAAAACTCGCGTCATGCGCAACAATTCCATACCGCACGCAAGGACTTCCGGCCACGCATCGTCACGGCGGGACGGTTGTCGCGGTGCCTTACAGCCAATGACCTGCATCACGTCGATTCGGAGCCGCCGTTCGCGCCGGCCCGCCTTTCTTTCGCGGAGCGCGCGATGAATGCGCTCCTGCGACCGTTCCTCGTTCGCCTGCACCGCTGGTTCGGCCTGGCGATCGCGCTGTTCCTGTTCGTCGCGGGCCTCACCGGCGCGCTGATCGCCTGGGATCACGAACTCGACGCCGCGCTGAACCCGAATTTCTACGTCGCGCGCAGCGATGCCGCGCCGCTGACGCCGCTCGCGCTCGCGGCGCGCATCGAAGCTGCCGATCCGCGCGTCCACGTGACCTACCTGCCGCTGGCGACCGAGCCGGGACACACGCTGCAGGCGGGCGTGATGCCGCGCGTCGATTCGAAGACCGGCCGGTTGCCCGTGCTCGACTTCAACCAGATCGCGGTCGATCCCGCGACGGGCACCGTGCAGGCGCGCCGTGAATGGGGCGCGCTGTCGCTCGCGCGGCTCGATCTGATGCCGTTCATCTACCGGCTGCACTATTCGCTGTTTCTGCCCATGTATGGCGGGATCAACCTCGGGTTCTGGGTGATGGGCATGGTCGGCATCGTCTGGGCGCTCGACAGCCTGATCGCGCTGGTGCTCGCGTTCCCGAACCCCAAAAGCTGGCGCAAGTCGTTCGCGTTTCGCGTGCGGCGCGGCGGTTATCCGCTCGTGTTCGACCTGCA
Organism: Burkholderia sp. JKS000303; assembly: GCF_002563755.1. Classification (NCBI taxonomy): domain Bacteria; kingdom Pseudomonadati; phylum Pseudomonadota; class Betaproteobacteria; order Burkholderiales; family Burkholderiaceae; genus Burkholderia; species Burkholderia sp. JKS000303. Next base: position 1,412,883 of record NZ_PDBZ01000001.1, on the reverse strand, counting down.
CCGCTCGGGCGGCGTCTGGGTGTGGGGGCTGCTGCTGGTCGTTGCGGTCACATCGATCTCGATGAATCTCGCCGTCCCGGTCGTGCGTCCGCTCGTGTCGCTGGTTTCACCGCTTGCCGAGACGCCGTACACGAATCCCGAGCATTTTCCGCCGGCCCCGCCGGGCAGTCAGGTGCTGCCGCGCGAGCGGATCGTCGAACTCGCGCGCTCGGCCGGACGCGAAGCCGGGATCGCCGCACCGCCTGGCGCGCTGCTGTTCGCGCCGGCGATGAATGTTTACGCGGTCGGGTTCTTCACGCCCGGCAACGATCACGGCGACGTCGGGCTCGGCAACGCGTGGCTCTACTGGGATGCGGTGACCGGCAAGCCCGTTGCCGCACAGGTGCCGGGTCGCGGCTCGGCCGGCGACCTGTTCATGCAGGCGCAGTTTCCGCTGCACTCGGGGCGGATAGCCGGCGTGGCGGGCCGTATTGCGGTGAGTGTGCTCGGCATCGTCATCGCGATGCTCAGCGTGACGGGTATCTGTATCTGGGTGAAGAAGCGCGGCGCACGGGGGCGGGCGGCGCGCAGTGTGCGTGCGGGCCGCCTCGCCGACGTCGTCACGCGTGACGCGCCCGGCGACAGGCCCGGTCGCGACGGGGCGCGGGCGACTGCCGATGCCCGGCGGGTCGCCGATCCGGCTGGCCGATAAGGCCTCGCCGCTTTCAGCCCGCGTTGCGGCGCCGTGCCGACTGCTTGCCGCCGAGCGCCGCGCATTGCGCGTGGCAGGGGCAGCCGACCTCGTGGTCGTTGACCATCCCGGTTGCCTGCATCAGCGCATAGCAGATCGTCGAGCCGACGAACTTGCAGCCGTACGCCTTCAGCGCCTTGCTGAGCGCGTCGGACTCGGCGGTCGACGCGGGGGCGTCGCGATACGATTCCCACGCGTTCTGGATCGGCGTATGGTCGACGAACGACCACAGGAATTGCGCGAGCGACCCGTGCTCGTCGCGAATGCGCTGCACGGCCCGCGCATTGGTCACCGTGGACTCGACCTTCGCGCGGTTGCGCACGATGCCGGGATTCTCGAGCAGTTTCTCGATGCGCTTCGGCGTGAAGCGTGCGACCGCGTCGACGTCGAAGTCCGCGAATGCTTCGCGATAGCCGGCTCGCTTGTTCAGGATCGTCGACCATGACAGCCCTGCCTGTGCACCCTCCAGGATCAGCATTTCGAACAGGTGGCGGTCGTCATGCGACGGCACCCCCCATTCGGTATCGTGATAGTGAGCATCCGCTTCCGTCTTCACCCAATTGCACCGCTGCGACATCGTCAGCCTCGTCCAGTGTCGATTCGATCGCGCCAGCATAGCGGAAGCCCCATGCACGGGATAGCTGGCCGAACGGCAGATGGGCGCGCGGTGCCGATCCGGTTAAGCTTGGCGCCTGTTCGAATCAGCGGGGTCAAGGCATGACGGCATTACTTTTTGCGATCGGGGTCGACGGCGGCGGCACGGGCACCCGCGTGGTACTGGCCGATCGGCACGGGAAAGAGCTCGCGCAGGGGCGTGGCGGTCCGTCGGGCCTTGGCCTCGGCATCGAGCGCGCGTGGGCATCGATCGGCGCGGCCTGTGCCGACGCGTTCGGGCGCGCGGGGTTCGCGTTCGACTGGTCGCAGTGCGCGCTCGGCTGCGGGCTCGCGGGCGTCAACAATGCCGCGTGGCTCGCCGCGTTCCGCGCGCAAGCGCCGCTCGGCGCGCTCGCGATCGCGATCGAGAGCGACGCCTATACGACCGTCGTCGGCGCGCACGGCGGCGCGCCAGGGCTCATCGTCGCGCTCGGCACGGGCAGCATCGCGGCGTCGCTGGATGCGGCCGGCACCTGCCGCATCTCGGGCGGCTTCGGCTTTCCGTCTGGCGACGAGGCGAGCGGCGCATGGCTCGGCATGCGCGCGCTCGCGTATGCGCAGCAGGCGCTCGACGGCCGTGTGCCGTGCGACGCGTTCGCCGATGTGCTGCTCGCGGAGACGGGCGCGCACGACCGCGACGCACTCGTCCAGTGGTCATGCGATGCGAGTCAGACGATCTACGCGAGCCTGGCGCCGATCGTGCTCGCGCACCGCACACATCCTTATGCTGCAGCGCTGATCGCGCAGGCCGGCGACGACATCGGCAAGATGATCGATGCGCTCGATCCGCATCAGGCGTTGCCGATCGCGCTGTGTGGCGGGCTCGCCGACGCGCTCGCGCCGGCGGTACCCGCGCGCTATGCCGCGCGGCTGCGCGCACCGATCGACGATTCCGCACACGGTGCGTTGCGGCTTGCGCTGCGGGCGTTGAAAGACGCCGAAGCGGGCTGAACGGCAAAACGGCAGACTTGCCAGCGAAGGGCGAAGGGCGAAGGGCGAAGGGCGAAGGGCGAAGGGCGAAGGGCGAAGGGCGAAGGGCGAAGGGCGAAACCCGGCACACAGTCTCCATTCCCCAACCGCCCGACGTGCCTCCGGGCACGACGTTAAAATGACGGTTCCGCAGAATCCTGCGCGCCTTTTACCCCGCCCGCCATGTACAAAGTCATCGCCACCGATCTCGACGGCACTCTGCTGAACAGCGACCACCAGCTCGATCCGTACACGATCGAGACCGTCCGCCGGCTCGACCGCGACGGCCTGCAGTTCGTGATCGCGACGGGGCGCCATTACGCGGACGTCGCCGGTATCCGCGACGTGCTGGGCATCCGGCCGTACCTGATCACGTCGAACGGTGCGCGCGTGCATGCGCCGGACGACACGGCGATCCATGCGCAGGACATCGATCCGGCGATTGTCCGCGGCCTCGTGCAGCCGGGCGTGGTCGGCGCGCACGGGCGCGTGATCGTCAACCTGTTCACCGACCGCGGCTGGCTGATCGATCGCGACGCGCCGCACCTGCTCGAATTCCACCAGGATTCGGGGTTCCGGTACGACGTGATCGACATGGCCGCGCACGACGGCGCCGACATCGCGAAGGTGCTGTACATCGGCGAGCCGGCCGATCTGGCGGTGGTCGCCGAGCAGATGCGGGTGCAGTTCGGCGATGCGCTGTACGTCACGTACTCGCTGCCCGATTGCCTCGAAGTGATGACGGCGAACGTGTCGAAGGGCCGTGCGCTGCGCGCGGTGCTCGGGCGGCTCGGCGTCGACACCGGCCACTGCATCGCATTCGGCGACAACATGAACGACATCGATCTGCTCGAAACCGCCGGTCACGCGTTCATGATGAACAACGCGAATCCCGATCTGATCGCGCACCTGCCGCACATCCCGCGCATCGGCAACAACTTCGATGCGGGCGTCGCCCGTCACCTGCGCACGCTGTTCTCGCTCGAGGACACCCTCGACGGCGTCGCCGCTTCCTGAGCGGAAATGAAAAACGGGCGCCCATGGCGCCCGTCGAAATGACTTGCCTCGATATTGTTGGACAGCGTGAGGCTCGCTGCTCTGCTCGCGTGACCCCGTAGTGTTTTATTCGCTTGTGCGAGCGGATGTGGGCAGCAGGTCGACGGTATCGTCGCGTCCGGCGACCAGCGGGTAAATGATCCCGGCGAGCACCGCGCCGATCAGCGGCGCGACCCAGAACAGCCAGAGCTGGCCGATCGCATCGCCGCCGACGAACAGCGCCGGGCCGGTCGAGCGGGCCGGGTTCACCGACGTGTTGGTGACCGGAATCGAGATCAGGTGGATCAGCGTCAGGCACAGCCCGATCGCGATCGGCGCGAAGCCTGCCGGCACACCGCGCTTGTCGGTCGCGCCGAGAATCACGAACAGGAAGAAGCCCGTCATCACGACTTCGCAGATGAACGACGCGCCGAGCGAGTAGTGGCCGGGCGAGCGATCGCCGAAGCCGTTCGTCGCAAAACCGCTGCCGACGACGTCGAAGCCCGGCTTGCCGGACGCAATCAGATACAGCACGAACGCGCCGATCGTGGCGCCGACGACTTGCGCGACGATGTACGGTGCGAGATCGCGTGCCGGGAAGCGGCCGGCGACCGTCAGGCCGACGCTCACTGCCGGATTCAAGTGGCAACCCGAAATATGGCCGATCGCGAATGCCATCGTCAGCACGGTCAGGCCGAATGCAAGGGCGACGCCGGCAAAGCCGATGCCGAGGCCCGGAAAGGCGGCAGCCAGCACGGCGCTTCCGCACCCGCCGAGCACCAGCCAGAACGTGCCGAATACCTCTGCAGCCAGACGCTGAGAAAGATTCATGTAAGGACCTCGTTCGAGTGGATTGATGACAATCGGACGACGTGCTGAATAATCCCGTCGCCCGGAATTGGTCTGGATTATAGGAAATGAATCGGCTGGTTGAGGGTCAACGATTGTTAAATTTGAATGGCTGACGAATGGCTCTTATTAGAATAAGTCCGCATTCTCGATATAGCCGAATCGGTTAAAGATGACGGCATTAATGTCGAAGGGCAGCGCGTCAGTACAGATGACGTAACGGGTGTCGATGTTCCGGCCAGACTCGCCGGAACCGCATCATGAAAAAGGGGAGTCGAAAAATGTCTCAATACGCGAAACTCAAGGCGCAAATCGCCGATCTGCAGGCTCAGGCGGAAGACGTGCGGCGTCAGGAAGTGGCGGCGGTGATTGCCGACGTCCAGCGAATGATTGCCGAATATGGCCTCACGGCCGAGGACCTGGGCTTCGCGGAGCGAGCGCGGCGCGGCCGTCCGCCGAAAAAGGCACCGCTGCCGCCGAAATACCAGGATCCGAAGTCGGGCGCCACGTGGAGTGGCCGCGGTAAGCCGCCGAATTGGATCGTCGGGAAAAACCGCGATCGTTTCCTGATCCAATGACCGGTAAAAAAGAAAGAGCCGCATCGTCGATGCGGCTCTTTGGTTTTACGCGACGGATTTCGGCGCGAATTTTACAGAATATTTCCTGATGAATTTCGGCGTCAGGCGCTCGCGACCCGGCGCAAGGTCGGCTGTTTTGCCGTCGTGCAAAGCGATTCGTAAGTTTCGACATAACGTCGCGCCATCGCTTTAGCGCTGAAACGCGTGTCGAAGCGCGCCCGAATCGCGTCGCGCGACAGGCTGTCGATCCGGTGCAGCGCACCGACCGCGCCCTGCACGTCCTCGACGATGAAGCCGGTCACCCCATCCTCGATCACCTCCGGCACCGAGCCGCGGTTGAACGCAACGACCGGCGTGCCGCAAGCCATCGCTTCGATCATCACCAGGCCGAACGGCTCCGGCCAGTCGATCGGGAACAGCAGCGCCTTCGCGCCCGACAGGAACGCCGGCTTCTGCGCCTCGTTGATCTCGCCGATGAATTCGACATGCGCTTCGCCCAGCAGCGGCTCGATCACTTCCTTGAAGTAGTCGGCGTCGGCCTTGTCGACCTTCGCGGCGATCTTCAGCGGCAGCCCGCTTTGCGCGGCGATCCGGATCGCGGTGTCGACGCGCTTTTCGGGACAGATCCGGCCGAGGAAAGCGAGATATTCGGGCTTCACGTCCGGCCGCGGCGTGAGCAGCGTCTCGGGCAGCCCGTGATACACGGTGCCGGCCCATGCGGCCTGCGGCAGCGGCTTGCGCTGCGAGTTCGAGATCGACACGACCGGCGATTCCGGGAACGCGTCGAACACCGGCTGCAACTCCGGCAGGTCGAGGCGGCCGTGCAGCGTCGTCACGTACGGCGTATCGAGACGCGACATCAGCGCGAACGGCAGGTAGTCGAGGTGGAAGTGCAGCACGTCGAATTCGTGCGCGACGCGGGCGACCTGCTCGATGAGCCGCATATGGGGCGCCATCGAATCGCGAATCGACGGGTCGAGCCGCAGGGCGCGCGGCCATGCCGCCTCGAGGCGGGCGGACGTGACGGAGTCGCCGCTGGCGAACAGCGTCACATCGTGGCCGAGCTCGACGAGCGCCTCGGTGAGGTAGGACACGACACGCTCGGTGCCGCCATAGAGTTTCGGCGGGACAGCTTCGTAAAGCGGCGCGATCTGGGCAATACGCATGGGGCGTTCTCCAGTGTCGACCAGCGTGAGCGCTCGAGTGCGTGTGCTGGTCCGGTGCAAGGGTTGCGGAACTCGCCGACGTACGCTTTCTGCGGTACGTGGCCCGTTGCGTGGCGCGGTGCGCGGGACGTCGGGCGGCAAGCTGCGGGGCGGGCCGGCGCGGCTCACGCCGCCGCCCATTGGAGTCCATTATCGGTATCGCCTTCCGGGGTTCGAGTGTTTTTTCAAACACTTAAGGCTTGTTACACGATGAAATACGCGAAAACCCCGATAAAAAGAGCGCAGAAACACGCAGCGAGATAGCAGCAACTATTGTTGCGCTATCGTGAAAAAGCACTATAATTTTTACCGATTCATCCGCCGGCAGCCTTGCCGGACGGTCTTTTACCGAATTCGCCCGATGCCGAAACCCATTCGGTCGAATCCGCGCCCCGCCTGCCTCCCGCTTTCTACCTTTCAATTCGCCTTGTCGGAAAAATTCCTACACGGTTTACAGACAAATCCTGCATGGCATGCGCCACTTCGCTGATACCGGCATAAATGCCGTTTGGCCAAAATTCGCCCTGTAAGACTTATAAACGTGCCGACCCGGCGCCGAGGGCGCCCTGATCGAGCAAACGTTTTCATAACACGAAAGGCCAATGCAAAGCTTTTAACGGGGGAATCATGAGCGCTACCAGCGAAATGCTCAGTGAGATCAAAGAGGTCAACCTGTCGTACCTCCTCCTCGCGCAGCGCCTGCTGCGGGAAGACAAAGCGATGGGCATGTTCCGCATGGGAATCTCGCAGGAACTGGCCGACGTGCTCGCGAACCTCACGCTCGCCCAGACCGTGAAGCTCGCCGCGTCGAACCAGATGCTGTGCCGTTTCCGTTTCGACGATCACGCGTTGCTGTCCTCGCTCGCCGACAAAGGGCGCAGCGACGTCGTCGCGCACGCACACTCGGCCATCCTGATGGCCGGCCAGCCGGTCGAAAGCATCCGCTGACCCTTCCCCGCCTTGCGTTCGTCCCGGCGTAGCACGCCGGCGGGCGTCGTATTGGCCACTCATCCGAACAACGTCAAGCGGACGGTTATTCACCATGGCAAGCAAAAGCGTCGTGATCGAGGTGAAGGAAATCACCCTCGCCATCGAACTGATCGAACTGGGCGCCCGGCTGCAGCTGCTGGAGGCGGAGACGAGCCTGTCGCGCGACCGCCTGATCAAGCTGTACAAGGAACTGAAGGGCGTGTCGCCGCCCAAGGGGATGCTGCCGTTCTCGACCGACTGGTTCATGACGTGGCAGCCGAACATCCACTCGTCGCTGTTCTACAACATCTACCGGTTCATGCAGGACCACGGTCGCTGCGAGCCGATCCAGTCGATCGTGAAGGCGTACCGGCTGTATCTGGAGCATGTGAACCTGTCCGGCGACGAGGCTGCGCTGAGCCTCACGCGCGCGTGGACGCTCGTGCGCTTCTTCGACTCGGGGATGCTGCAGACGACCCCGTGCACGCGCTGCGGCGGCCACTTCGTCGCGCATGCGCATGATCCGCATCAAGGTTTCGTCTGCGGCCTGTGCCAGCCGCCGTCGCGCGCGGGCAAGACCCGCAAGGCCGCCGCCGCCCGCGCGGAGCTGGCCGCCGCGGCCGCCTGAGCGCCGCCGGACGGCGCCCGCGCGCCGCGCGAACCGGCCGGGATTGCTGGTAAACACCGCCGCGCTGCCGCCCCACGGCCGCCAAAGTTTTCCTGACGACTGCCGTAAACCTGTTTAACGGCGGTCTCCCCGCCGGTTTTTCGTGAGGGACAGGCAGTGCTGATTATCGTGGGAACACTCGTGACGCTGTTGTCCGTCTTCGGCGGCTATGCGCTGGCAGGCGGGCATCTGGGCGCACTGGTCCAGCCGCTCGAGATCCTGATGATCGTGGGCGCGGGCGTCGGCGCGTTCGTCCTCGGCAACGGCATGAAGACCATCAAGGCGACGCTGCGCGTGCTCCCGACGCTCTTCAAGGGCTCGAAGTACACGAAGGACGTCTATATGGAGCTGATGGCGCTCTTGTACGTCGTGCTCGCGAAGGCGCGCAAGGAAGGCACGCTGACGCTCGAGGCCGACATCGACGATCCGGACAAGAGCCCGATCTTCACGCAATACCCGAAGATCCTCGCCGATCGCCACATCGTCGAATTCCTGACCGACTACCTGCGGCTGATGGTGGGCGGCAACATGAACGCGTTCGAGATCGAGAGCCTGATGGACGAGGAGATCGAGACGCACCACGCGGAAGGCGAAGGCCCCGCGCACGCGCTGATGCGCGTCGGCGACGCGATGCCGGCGTTCGGGATCGTCGCGGCCGTGATGGGCGTCGTGCACACGATGGCGTCGGCCGACAAGCCGCCCGCGGTGCTCGGCGCGATGATCGCGCAGGCGCTGGTCGGCACGTTCCTCGGGATCCTGCTGTCGTACGGGCTGATCGGGCCGCTCGCGAGCCTTGCGGAGCAGCGCGTCGCCGAATCGACCAAGATGTTCCAGTGCATCAAGGTGACGATCCTCGCGAGCCTGAACGGCTATGCGCCGGCGATCGCGGTCGAGTTCGGCCGCAAGGTGCTGTTCTCGACCGAGCGCCCGTCGTTTGCCGAGCTCGAAGAGCACGTGCGCCGCGTGAAGGCGAAGTGACGCGGAGCGCCCGATGAGCAAGAACACCGATCGCGCGATCGTCGTGAAGCGGGTGGCGCCGCAGAAGAAGGGCCACCACGGCGGCGCATGGAAGCTCGCGTATGCGGACTTCATGACCGCGATGATGGCGTTCTTCCTGCTGATGTGGCTGCTGGGTTCGGTCACGCCGGTGCAGCTGAAGGGAATCGCCGACTATTTCAACATGCCGCTGAAGGCCGCGTTGTTGGGCAGCGGCGATCGCAGCTCGCAGGAAGCCAGCATCATCAACGGCGGCGGCCGCGACCTGTCGAGCCTCGACGCGGGCACGCTGCGCCGCACCGACGGCACGACGTCGCTCGCGGACCGCGTCGCGAAGCCGGTCGACGAGCAGTCGCACGCGCAGGCGCAGGGCGCGCTCGAGCGGCTCGAGCAGGCGCGCCTGCACGACCTGCAGATCAAGCTGATGGCGGCGATCGAGGCGAACCCGACGTTGCGCCAGTTCAAGCAGCAGATCCGCATCGATTCGACGCTGATGGGGCTGCGCATCGAGATCGTCGACACGCAGAAGCGGCCGATGTTCGCGATGTCGAGCGACCAGGTCGAGCCGTACATGCGCGACATCCTGCGCGAGATCGGCAAGACGCTGAACGACGTGCCGAACCGGATCATCGTCCAGGGCCACACCGACGCGGTGCCGTACGCGGGCGGCGAAGGCGGCTACAGCAACTGGGAGTTGTCCGCCGACCGCGCGAACGCGTCGCGCCGCGAGCTGATCGCGGGCGGCATGGACGAGGCGAAGGTGATGCGCGTGCTCGGCCTCGCATCGACGCAGAACCTGAACAAGGCCGATCCGCTCGATCCGGAAAACCGCCGGATCAGCGTGATCGTGTTGAACCGCAAATCCGAAGACGCGCTGATGCGCGACGACCAGACGACCACGACGCTGTCGGCCGACGCGGCGGGCTCGAAGCTGCTGGCACAGCAGCTCGGCGGCCCGTCGGCGGCGGTGCGGCCGGTGCTCGCGAGCGCCGTCGCCGTGGCGCCGAAACCCTGACGTTTCCCAGATTCCGAGACAGACATGATCCGAACCATTCTCGCCATCGACGACTCCGCGACCATGCGTGCGCTGCTGCAGGCGACGCTTGCGCAGGCGGGCTACGACGTGACGATGGCGCCGGACGGCGAAGCCGGCTTCGACATGGCCGCCACCGTCGCGTACGACCTGGTGCTGACCGACCAGAACATGCCGCGCAAGAACGGGCTCGAAGTGATCGCCGCGCTGCGCAAGCTCACCGCGTACGCGGACACGCCGATCCTCGTGCTGACCACCGAAGGCAGCGATGCCTTCAAGGACGCCGCGCGCGACGCGGGCGCGACCGGCTGGATCGAAAAGCCGATCGACCCGGCCGTGCTGGTCGACCTGGTCGCGACGCTCTCCGAGCCGACGGCTTCCTGACATGAATGCGACGAACCCAATCGGTGACCGGGCATGACTCTCGACATCACGCAGTTCTACCAGACCTTTTTCGACGAAGCGGACGAGCTGCTCGCGCAGATGGAGCAGCTGCTGCTGAACCTCGACGTCGGCGCGCCCGACCCCGAGGATCTCGCCGCGATCTTTCGCGCCGCGCATTCGATCAAGGGCGGCGCGGCGACGTTCGGCTTTTCCGCGCTGACCGAGACGACGCACATCCTCGAATCGCTGCTCGACCGCGCACGCAACCATGAGCTGACGTTGACGAAGGAAATGGTCGACGCGTTCCTGGAGACCAAGGACGTGCTGTCCGACCAGCTCGTCGACTATCGGGCGAGCGCCGAACCGGACGCGGCGGCGGCCGCGACGATCTGCGCGAAGCTCGAGCGGCTGAAGGCCGAGAGCGGCGCGGGGGCCGCCGATGCCACGCCCGTCGTCGCTGCGGCCGCACCGGCACGAGTGCCTGCACCGGCGCCGGCCGCCACCGGCGGCGCCCCCGATCACGTGGTCGAGCAGGCCGTCGCGGCCGCGCATCCGGCGGCCGGCACGACGAATGCTGCCGGCGCCGCCGAAGACGGCCCGCACCTGAAGATCACGCTGAAGGGCGTCGACGCGAAGGACCGGGCGTTGCTCACCGAAGAGCTCGGCAATCTCGGCGTGATCGTCGGCCGTGAGGAAGCGGGTGCCGACCTGACGCTGTGGCTCGAATCGGACGTGCCGTCCGACGACATCGTCGCCGTGTGCTGCTTCGTGATCGACGACAGCCAGATCCGCGTCGCACGCGGCACCGCGCCGGCCGCGACCGAGGCCGCCGCGGCCGCCGCGGCCGAACCCGCCGCGCGGGTCGAGGTGTTCGCACCGGCCGCCGTCGCGCCGCAAGCGCCGGCGCCTGCCGCCGAGCCCGCACAATCGGCACACGCGGCACCGCACGCAGAACCCGCCGCCTCGGCCGCCGCGCACCACGACGACAAGCGCGCGCGCCCGGCCGCCGCGGCCGCATCGGGCGCCGAAGGCAGCTCGATCCGCGTGGGCGTCGAGAAGGTCGACCAGCTGATCAACCTCGTCGGCGAACTGGTGATCACGCAGGCGATGCTCGCCGAAACGGCCAGCGCGTTCGATCCGGCGCTGCACGACCGCCTGTTCAACGGGATGGCGCAGCTCGAGCGCAACGCGCGCGACCTGCAGGAAGCGGTGATGTCGATCCGGATGATGCCGATGGACTACGTGTTCAGTCGCTTCCCGCGGCTCGTGCGCGACCTCGCCGGCAAGCTGGGCAAGCAGGTCGAGCTCGTCACGTTCGGCCAGGCGACCGAGCTCGACAAGAGCCTGATCGAGCGGATCATCGACCCGCTCACGCACCTCGTGCGCAACAGCCTCGACCACGGGATCGAGACGGTCGACACGCGCGTGGCCGCCGGCAAGGACGCGGTCGGCCAGCTCGTGCTGTCGGCCGCCCATCACGGCGGCAACATCGTGATCGAAGTCAGCGACGACGGCGCGGGCCTGAACCGCGAACGGATCCTCGCGAAGGCCGCGAAGCAGGGCATGCAGGTGCACGACACCCTCTCCGACGACGAAGTGTGGAACCTGATCTTCGCGCCGGGCTTCTCGACCGCCGAGACGGTGACCGACGTGTCGGGCCGCGGCGTCGGGATGGACGTCGTGAAACGCAACATCCAGTCGATGGGCGGCCACGTCGAGATCACGTCGCAGGCCGGTCGCGGCACGACCACGCGGATCGTGCTGCCGCTCACGCTCGCGATCCTCGACGGGATGTCGGTGAAGGTCGGCAACGAGATCTTCATCCTGCCGCTGAACTTCGTGATGGAGTCGCTGCAGCCGTCGATCGACGACATCTACACGGTCGGCAACGGCGAGCGCGTGGTGCGCGTGCGCGGCGAATACCTGCCGCTCGTCGCGCTGCACGAGGTGTTCTCGGTCGAGGACGCGCGCACCGACCCGACCCAGGGGATCGTCACGATCATGGAAACCGAAGGGCGCCGTTTCGCGATGCTGATCGACGAACTGGTCGGCCAGCAGCAGGTGGTCGTGAAGAACCTCGAAACCAACTACCGCAAGGTCCACGGCATCTCGGCGGCGACCATCCTGGGCGACGGCAGCGTCGCGCTGATCGTCGACGTCGCGGCGCTGAACCGTGAAACCCGTGCGACGCACGGCGCCCGAGCCGGCGCCGAGCTCGCGATCTTCTGACTCTCGCCATTCAACCCATTGGGGGCAAACGTGTCTGCTGAAGTCCAAATGATCAATCCGGCCGCGGCGAACGCGGCCAGCAGCCGCCGCGACGCCGGGCAAGGCGATGCGACGGGCCAGGAATTCCTCGTGTTCACGCTCGGCGACGAGGAATACGGGATCGACATCCTGAAGGTGCAGGAAATCCGCGGCTACGAGAGCGTCACGCGCATCGCGAACGCGCCGGATTTCATCAAGGGCGTGATCAACCTGCGCGGCATCATCGTGCCGATCGTCGACATGCGGATCAAGTTTCACCTCGGCCGCGTCGAGTACGACCACCAGACCGTCGTGATCATCCTGAACGTCGCGCATCGCGTGGTCGGGATGGTGGTCGACGGCGTGTCGGACGTGCTCACGCTGCAGGCCGACCAGATCATGCCGGCGCCGGAATTCGGCGCGACGCTGACGACCGAGTACCTGACGGGCCTCGGCACGGTCGAGGGCCGGATGCTGATCCTGATGGATATCGAAAAGCTGATGACGAGCCGGGAAATGGCGTTGATCGAGGCGCTCGGCGCGTAAGCGCGCCGCGCGCGCAGGAACTTCGGGAGAATCTGCGATGTTGCATAACTGGTCGATCCGCACGACGCTCACGGCGGTCGGACTCATCCTCGTGTGCCTGGCTGCCGCGGTCGGCGGGCTCGGCCTCTACGCGCTCAATCACGCGAGCCGCTCGCTCGACGAGATCTCGCACGTCGACCTGCCGGCGATCCACGCGCTCGACGACACGTCGTCGTACCTGCTGCGCGCGCGCGTGTCGCTCGACCGCTTCCGTTCGCTGACCGAGGCCGGCAACACGGCCGAGGCCGGCAAGGTGCTCGACCGCGCGCAGGTGCTCTACACGAAGTCGAACGAGAACTGGCAGGCGTTCCAGTCGACGCCGAAGCTCGGCGTCGACCAGGCGCTCATCGACGAGCTTGCCACGCGCTATACGGCGATCGTGAAGGAAGGCGTCGAGCCGGAATTCGCGGCCGCGCGCGCGGGCGACATGGCCGCGTACCACGCGGTTGCCGACACCAGGATCAGCCCGATGTTCGTTGCCTACGACCTGGCCGCGTCGGCCGTGATCGCGTCGCTGCAAAAGCGCGCGAACGAGCGCCAGGCCACGACGCAGTCGCAGATTTCGCTGATGATCGGCCTGATCGCGGCCGGCATCGCGATCGCGTTCGTCGTCGTGATCGCGATCCGTTTCGCGCTGCGCGGGCTGATCGTGAAGCCGCTTGAAGATGCGATCGCGCACTTCGAGCGCATCGCCGGCGGCGACCTCACGCAGCCGGTGAACGTGTTCAGCAAGAACGAGATCGGTCGCCTGTTCGGCGGCATCAAGCGGATGCAGGACGCCGTGACGACGATGGTGCAGGCCGTGCATCGCGGCACCGAGTCGATCGACGTCGGTGCGCGCGAGATCTCGACCGGCAACACCGACCTGTCGCAACGCACCGAAGAGCAGGCCGCATCGCTGCAGGAGACCGCCTCGAGCATGGAGCAGCTGACCGGCACCGTGCGGCAGAACGCGGAGAACGCGCGGCAGGCGAGCCAGCTCGCGGTGAACGCATCCGATATCGCGACGCAGGGCGGCGAGGTGGTCGGCCAGGTCGTGTCGACGATGCAGGACATCGCGGCAAGCTCGGGCAAGGTCGTTGACATCATCGGCACGATCGAGGGCATCGCGTTCCAGACCAACATCCTCGCGCTGAACGCGGCGGTCGAAGCCGCGCGTGCGGGCGAGCAGGGCCGCGGCTTCGCGGTGGTCGCGGGCGAAGTGCGCTCGCTCGCGCAGCGCAGCGCGAGCGCCGCGAAGGAAATCAAGCAGCTGATCGGCGATTCGGCCGGGAAGGTCGAAAGCGGATCGGCGCTCGTCGCCCGCGCCGGTTCGACGATGGACGAGATCGTCCAGGCCGTGCGCCGCGTCACCGACATCATGGGCGAGATCAGCGCTGCGTCGGACGAGCAGTCGACCGGCATCGAGCAGGTCAATCGCGCGGTCGGCCAGATGGATTCGGTCACGCAGCAGAACGCGGCGCTCGTCGAGCAGGCCGCGGCGGCCGCTGCGTCGCTCGAGGAGCAGACGCGCCAGATGAAGTCGATCGTGTCGAGCTGGCACGTCATCGGCGGCATCGCGCTCGCGCCGTCGCGCAGCGTCGTGCGCCCGGTCGCGCACGAACCGGCCGCGGCGCCCGCGCTGCCGTCGGCAAGCCGTTCCGAAACCGCGCCGGCACTGCCGGCGCCGCAGGCCGCAACCCATGCGCGCCGCGCCGCGACGGCTTCGCCGGCGGCGAGCCCGGCCGCGAGCCGCGAACCGAAGCGCGCGGCCGACAGTGGCGCGCGCACGCAGAAAGACGCATCGGCCGCGAGCGGCTACGGCCCGCGTCTGTCGAAGACGGCCGCCGCAGCGCCCAAGGCGGCCGACAAGCCCGCGCTGCTGCGTCCGGCACTGCACGGCGAGAAGCCGGCGCTGGCCGCGGCCGGCACGTCCGATGACGACTGGGAGACCTTCTAAGCCATGTCGACCGCGCGCGCACCGTTTCGACCCGATGCACCGGACGCCTCGCCTCGCGCGGGCGAGCCGGGGCGCGACTTCGCGTTCACCGGCGCGGATTTCGCACGCATCCGCGCGCTGATTCATCAACGCGCGGGGATCTCGCTGTCCGAGCACAAGCGCGACATGGCATACAGCCGTCTCGCGCGCCGGCTGCGCGCCCGCGGGCTCGACACGTTTCGCGACTACCTCGACCTGCTCGAGCAGGAGAGCGATCCGCTCGAGTGGGAAGCGTTCACCAACGCGCTGACGACGAACCTGACCGCGTTCTTCCGCGAGTCGCACCACTTTCCGATCCTCGCGGACTTCGTGAAGGGCCGCGCCGCGCCGGTGTCGGTGTGGTGCTCGGCGGCGTCGACCGGCGAGGAGCCGTATTCGATCGCGATCACGCTGATCGAGGCGCTCGGCGAATCGGCGGCGCGCGGCGCGTCGATCCTCGCGACCGACCTCGACACGCAGGTGCTCGCGAAGGCCGAGGCCGGCATCTATACGTACGACCAGGTCAAGCATCTGGCGCCGGAGCGGCTCAAGCGCTTCTTCCTGAAAGGCACCGGCGCGCAGGCCGGCCGCGTGAAGGTGCGCCCGGAGCTGCGCGCGATGATCCGCTTCGAGCAACTGAACCTGACCGATGCCGACTACGGGATCGCGAAGCCGTTCGACGCGATCTTCTGCCGCAACGTGATGATCTATTTCGACAAGCCGACGCAAGGGCAGGTGCTGTCGCGCTTCGAGCCGCTCGTGAAGCCGGGCGGGCTGCTGTTCGCCGGTCATTCGGAAAACTTCACGTACGTCACGCAGGCGTTCCGGCTGCGCGGGCAGACGGTGTACGAACTGACGCGCGATGCCGGGCCGGGCACGCGGGTGCGCGCGCCCGCCCGCGCCGCGGGTGCCGTGCCTGCTTGCGGAGACCGCGGATGAGCGCTCTGCCGATCGCGGCCAATCGCTACTTCGACACTCACTTCGAGCGCCCCGGCGTGAAGTTGCTGCCGAACGAGTTCTACACCACGTCCGAGGACATGGTGCTGATGACCGTGCTCGGCTCGTGCGTCGCCGCCTGCCTGCACGATCCCTACGCGGGCATCGGCGGGATGAATCACTTCATGTTGCCCGACGACGGCGCCGACGCGGGCGCGGCCGCGTCGGAAGCGATGCGCTACGGCGCGTACGCGATGGAAGTGCTGATCAACGAACTGATCAAGGCGGGCGGGCGCCGCGAGCGCTTCGAGGCGAAGGTGTTCGGCGGCGCGGCCGTGCTGGCCGGGATGACGACCATCAACATCGGCGATCGCAACGCGGATTTCGTGCGCCGCTATCTCGCGCTGGAGCGCATTCGCATCACCGCGGAGGATCTGCAGGGCGTGCATCCGCGCAAGGTCGCGTTCATGCCGCACACGGGCCGCGCGATGGTGAAGAAGCTGCGGCTGCAGGTGCCGGGCGTGACCGAGCGCGAAGCCGCGGAGGCCAATCGCGTGCGCGCCGCCCGGCCGCGCGCGCACGTCGAACTGTTCGCGGCGAAACGGCCGGCCACACCGCCGCCGGCGCGTCCGCGCATCGAGCTGTTCGGTGCCCGCGGCGCCGCTGGTGCACCGGCGACGGGCGCGACGACCGGCAGCCCGTATGCGGCCAACCTTTCGAGAAAGCAGGAGGCATGACCGCAGTGCAGAAGATCAAAGTGTTGTGCGTCGACGACTCGGCGCTGATTCGCAGCCTGATGACGGAGATCATCAACAGCCAGCCCGACATGTCGGTGTGCGCGACCGCACCCGATCCGCTGGTCGCGCGCGAGCTCATCAAGCAGCACAACCCGGACGTGCTCACGCTGGACGTCGAAATGCCGCGCATGGACGGGCTCGACTTCCTCGAGAAGCTGATGCGGCTGCGGCCGATGCCCGTCGTGATGGTGTCGTCGCTGACCGAGCGCGGCTCGGAGATCACGCTGCGCGCGCTCGAACTCGGCGCGGTGGATTTCGTGACGAAGCCGCGCGTCGGGATCCGCGACGGCATGCTCGACTACGCGGAAAAGCTCGCCGACAAGATTCGCGCGGCGTCGCGCGCCCGCGTGCGGCAGGCGCCGCAGCCGCAGGCCGCCGCGCGCGCGACGGGCGGCCAGCCGGCTGCACCGATGATCAACAACCCGCTCGTCAGTACCGAGAAGCTGATCATCATCGGCGCATCGACGGGCGGCACCGAGGCGATCCGCGAAGTGCTGACGCCGCTGCCGCCGGATGCGCCGGCGGTGCTGATCGCGCAGCACATGCCGCCGGGCTTCACGAAATCGTTCGCGCAGCGGCTGAACGGCCTGTGCCGGATCGCGGTGAAGGAAGCCGAGCACGGCGAGCGCGTGCTGCCGGGCCATGCGTACATCGCGCCCGGCCATGCGCACTTGCTGCTCGCGCGTAGCGGGGCGAACTACATCGCGCAGCTGTCGGAGGCGCCGCCGGTGAACCGTCACCGGCCATCGGTCGACGTGCTGTTCCGCTCGGCGGCGCAGCACGCGGGCAAGAACGCGATCGGCGTGATCCTCACGGGGATGGGGCGCGACGGCGCGGCCGGGCTGCTCGACATGAAGCGCGCGGGCGCCCACACGTTCGCGCAGGACGAGGCGAGCTGCATCGTGTTCGGCATGCCGCGCGAGGCGATCGCGCTCGGCGGCGCGGAAGAGGTCGCGCCGCTTGCCGAGATGAGCCGGCGCGTGATGGCGCGCCTCGCGACGATGGGCGACCGCGTACAGCGGGTCTGAATGAAATGTCACGGGACGCGTGCAAGGTTGCGCGGCCCGACGGTAACGAATCTGCAAAGGAACGACGATGGACAAGAGCATGAAAATCCTGGTGGTGGACGATTTCCCGACGATGCGCCGGATCGTCCGCAACCTGCTCAAGGAACTGGGCTACGCGAACGTCGACGAAGCCGAGGACGGCGCGGCCGGCCTCGCGCGTCTGCGCGGCGGCAGCTTCGACTTCGTGATCTCGGACTGGAACATGCCGAACCTCGACGGCCTCGCGATGCTGAAGGAAATCCGCGCGGACGCGGCGCTCACGCACCTGCCGGTGCTGATGGTCACGGCCGAGTCGAAGAAGGAGAACATCATCGCGGCCGCGCAGGCCGGCGCGAGCGGCTACGTCGTGAAGCCGTTCACGGCCGCGACGCTCGACGAGAAGCTGAACAAGATCATCGACAAGATGGCGAAGGCCGGGAGCTGACGTGAACGAGCCGATTCATGCGGCGCTCGCCGGCGCGGAATTCAACGCCGACAGCCACGCCGAAGGCGCCGATCTCGCGAGCGACCGCATCCTCGCGCGTATCGGCCAGCTCACGCGCACGCTGCGCGATTCGATGCGCGAGCTCGGACTCGACAAGCATGTCGAGCGTGCGGCCGAAGCCGTGCCCGACGCGCGCGACCGGCTGCGCTACGTCGCGACGATGACCGAGCAGGCGGCCGAGCGCGTGCTGAACGCGATCGAGATCGCGAAGCCCGTGCAGGAGCGCATCCAGAACGAGGCCGAGGCGCTCGACGCGCGCTGGGCGCAGTGGTACGCGGCGCCGATCGAGCACGCCGAGGTGCGCGAGCTGATGAGCGACACGCGCACGTTCCTGCACAGCTTGCCCGACGCGACGTCCGCGACCAGCGCGCAGCTGCTCGAGATCATGCTCGCGCAGGATTTCCAGGACCTGACCGGGCAGGTGATCAAGAAGATCATGGACATGGTCTACCTGATCGAGCAGCAACTGCTCACCGTGCTCGTCGAGAACATCGCGCCCGAGCGGCGCGAACAGTTCGCGGCGACCGCGGCCGCGCTCGCGGCCGGGCACGTGAGCACGACCGGCAGCCCCGAGTCGCTGCTGAACGGGCCGCAGGTCGCGCCCGAGGGCAAGTCCGACGTGGTGCAGGACCAGGCGCAGGTTGACGACCTGCTTGCGAGCCTGGGCTTCTGACCCTGCGGCATCGCGCCGGTCCGTCCATGTCGTGGAGCGGCCCGGTGCGTATGGCTTTCACGTTCCCCCACGGCCCGCCGCGAGCGGGCCGCGCTGCGTCAATTTGACACTCCGGCACACTCCGCAGGCATACTACGCGTCAGCAGCAACGAAGCGTCATTCTTACGACTTTCATTGGTTGACCTGCGGCGCCGAGCCTGACGACGGGGCCGACGGCAACGAAGCCAGTCCCTTTGGGGGGGAACGTGAAGCTGAAACGCTTGGGCTGGACCGCCGCGCATGCGGCGGTTGCAATGGGTGTGCTGTGGAGCGTCCACGCACAGGCCGAACTGGGCGGCGCGCCGATGTCGCCACCGGCGGACGATCACGCGGCCACCGTGCGCGCGCTGCAGCGCGCGATGCGCTCGGCCGACGGCACACCGGCGAACACGGCCGCCTATACCGTGCGCGAGATCACGTTCGGATCGGGCACCGTCATTCACGAATACACGTCCACGGCCGGCACCGTGTTCGGCCTCGCGTGGCGCGGGCCGACGATGCCGGATCTGGCGTCGCTCCTCGGCAGCTATTTCCCGCAGTACACCGCTGGCGTTCAGGTGGCCCACGCGGCGCGCGGCTGGCGCGCACCGGTGTCCGTCGACACGAGCAACCTCGTGATCCGCACGGGCGGCCACATGGGCGCATTCGCGGGCCAGGCGTGGTTGCCGGCGGCGCTGCCTGCCGGGCTGACCGGCACCGACATCCAGTGACAGCGGGAGAGCGATCTTGAGAATTCCTCGTACCTTCAAGCGCTGGCTCGGGCTGCTGAGCCTGGCGGCCGTGACGGCCATGCTCGTGACCGCATGCGGCGGCGGCGGCGACGACAACAACAACAACAACAACAACGGTAACAACGGCAACAACGGCGGCAACCCCAGCGTATCGGACGGCAACACCGCCAATACGGCCGTGATCACCGTTGGCACCGGCGTCGCGCGCGTGATCAACATTCCGACCGTCAACGTGAAGATCTGCGTGCCCGGCACGTCGAACTGCCAGGTGGTCAACAACGTGCTGGTCGACACCGCGTCGTACGGGCTGCGGCTGGTCGGCAGCGCCGTGTCGGGCGTGCTCGGCAACCTGCCGCAGGTGACGAGCGGCGGCGCGCCGGTCGCCGAATGCGGCAAGTTCGTGTCCAGCTACACATGGGGCACGGTGCGTACCGTCGACCTGACGATCGGTTCGGAGCAGGCAAGTTCGCTCCCGGTGCAGATCATCGGCGACCTCGGCACGACCGGCGTACCGAGCTCGTGCACGAACGGCGGGACGTCGGCGAACTCGGCCAACGATCTCGGCGCGAACGGCATTCTCGGTATCGGGCCGGCGCCGGTGGACTGCGGCACGAACTGCGCGACGTCGACGTCGGCGACCTACAACAACTACTATGCGTGCCCGAACGGCAATTCGAGCTGC
Organism: Burkholderia sp. JKS000303; assembly: GCF_002563755.1. Classification (NCBI taxonomy): domain Bacteria; kingdom Pseudomonadati; phylum Pseudomonadota; class Betaproteobacteria; order Burkholderiales; family Burkholderiaceae; genus Burkholderia; species Burkholderia sp. JKS000303. The sequence continues at coordinate 1,392,616 of NZ_PDBZ01000001.1, read as the reverse complement.
GCGATTGCGCTGGTGCCGATTGCGCAGCAGGTGGCCAACCCGGTCCAGCGTTTCGCGACCGACAACAACGGCGTGATCGTGCAGATGCCGGGCATCTCCAGCAGCGGGCAGGCCAGTGCAACCGGCCAGCTGACGTTCGGGATCGGCACGCAGAGCAACAACGCGCTTGCCGCGTCGACGGTGATGACGTCGACGACGACCGGCGACGTGAGCGCGACGTTCCTCGGCAGCAACGTGACCGCGTTCTTCGATACGGGTTCGAACGCGTATTTCTTCAACGACACGTCGCAGACGAAGTGCTCGACCAACACGCAGTTCTACTGCCCGTCGTCGACGGCGACCTACACGGCGACGCTGACCGGCCAGAACGGGACGACAGGCGGCGTGTCGATGTCGATCCAGAACGCCGATTCGCTGTTCTCGAACCCGTCGACGTTCGCGTTCAACGACATCGCCGGCCCGTTCGGCGCGTCGGGATGGCTCGATCTCGGCATGCCGCACTTCTACGGCAAGACGATCTACTTCGGGATGGACAAGACCGCGAGCGGCGGCGCGGCACCTTACGTCGCCTTCTGAGCGCGCACGCGGCACGGCAGCAAAAAGGGGGGCGAGCGATCGCCCCCTTTTTTTATCCGCGGGGCCGCCCCGGGCGGCGTGCGGATACAGCGCCTACGATATAAGACCAGGTACGGATGCCGACAAGACATCGAGGAGGCAGCATCATGAGTCAGCGCATTCAACGTATCACGCCGTTCCTGTGGTTCGACCGCGACGCCGAGGCGGCCGCCAACTTCTACGTGTCGGTGTTCGACGACGCACGCATCGTGCACGTCGCGCGCTACGGCAAGGCCGGCGCCGAGGTGTCCGGGCATGCGGAGGGCGCGGTGATGACGGTGTCGTTCGAGCTCGACGGGGTGGCGTTCCTCGCGCTGAACGGCGGCCCGGCGTTTCCGCTCACGCCGGCCGTGTCGTTCGTGGTCAACTGCCGCGACCAGCACGAGATCGACCGCTACTGGGCGGCGCTGTCCGACGGCGGCGACGAGCGCGCGCAGCAGTGCGGCTGGCTGCGCGACCGCTTCGGCGTGTCGTGGCAGGTCGTGCCGGTGCAGATGTCCGGACTGATGACGGGCGACCCGGCGCGCGCCGAGCGCGTGATGGCGCAGGTGATGAAGATGAAGAAGCTCGATCTCGCGCTGCTGCAGCAGGCGGCGGCCGGGTAGGGAGCGCGCCCGCGTGCCGGTCTCGCTCGGCCGGCATGCGGGCGCGGCTTGCCTCAACGCTTCCCCTCCAGGTCGAATCCGCGCGTCACCGCTTCCTCCCTTCCTCCGCCGACGCCTTCACCCTCCCTCCGCCGCGCCGCCGTTCGTGCCCCCGATTTCCCCCCGCCACCAGCCCGCCCGATTCCCCGAAATACCCCCCTTTCCCGGCTTTGCTCGACCGATCGGCGTTTGACGTGCGCATGAATAATCGGTGTCACTGGAAAACGGCATTTCGCCGTACCCGACTGGAGGCCCCGTGGCAGACGAGAGCGATCTCGACAAGACCGAAGCCGCCACTCCGAGGCGCCGCGAGAAGGCGCGCGAGGAGGGGCAGGTCGCGCGTTCGCGCGAACTGGCTTCGTTCGCGCTGCTCGCGGCCGGGTTCTACGGTGCATGGCTGCTCGCGGGTCCGTCGGGTGCGCATTTGCAGTCGATGCTGCGCGGCGCCTTCTCGTTCGACCGCGCCACGGCGTTCGACACGAACCGGATGCTGTCCGCGGCCGGCAGCGCGAGCGCCGAGGGCCTCACCGCGCTGCTGCCGCTGCTCGCGCTGACCGGCCTGGCCGCGCTGGCCGCGCCGATGGCGCTCGGCGGCTGGCTGATCTCGCAAAAGACCTTCGAGCTGAAGTTCGACCGCCTGAACCCGATCTCCGGCCTCGGCCGCATCTTCTCGATCCAGGGGCCGATCCAGCTCGGGATGTCGCTCGTGAAGACGCTCGTCGTCGGCGGGATCGGCGGGATCGCGATCTGGCGCAGCAAGGACGAACTGCTCGGCCTCGCGACCCAGCCGCTCGGCTCAGCACTTGCCGATGCGCTGCACCTGGTCGCCGTGTGCTGCGGCACGACGGTTGCCGGGATGCTGGTCGTCGCCGCGCTCGATGTTCCTTACCAAATCTGGCAGTACAACAAGAAGTTGCGCATGACGAAGGAAGAAGTGAAGCGCGAGCATCGCGAGAACGAAGGCGATCCGCACGTGAAGGGCCGCATCCGCCAGCAGCAGCGCGCGATCGCGCGGCGCCGGATGATGGCCGCCGTGCCGAAGGCCGACGTGGTCGTCACGAACCCGACGCACTTCGCCGTCGCGCTGCAATACACGGATGGCGAGATGCGCGCGCCGAAGGTCGTCGCGAAGGGCGTGAACCTCGTCGCCGCGCGCATCCGCGAGCTCGCGGCCGAGCACAACGTGCCGCTGCTCGAAGCGCCGCCGCTCGCGCGTGCGCTGTATCACAACGTCGAACTCGAACGCGAGATTCCCGGCTCGCTGTACTCGGCCGTCGCCGAAGTGCTCGCATGGGTCTACCAGCTCAAGCGCTTCCGCTCGGAAGGCGGCGCGTTCCCGGCGGCGCCGGTCGATCTCGCCGTGCCGGCCGACCTCGACCAGGGTACGTCGGTGTCGACCGACGACGAGCGTGACGAAGCCGACGACGCACTCGGCACGCGAGGCGCGGCATGAGCACCCCGACCACTGGCCTGTTCGGCAAGCGCCCGAACCCGTTCGCCGGCACCAACCTGCGCGCGCTCGCCGGCCCGATCCTCATCTGCATGATCCTGGGGATGATGATCCTGCCGCTGCCGCCGATGCTGCTGGATCTGCTGTTCACGTTCAACATCGCGCTGTCGGTGATGGTGCTGCTCGTCAGCATGTACACGATGAAGCCGCTCGATTTCGCGGCGTTCCCGAGCGTGCTGTTGTTCTCGACGCTGCTGCGCCTGTCGCTGAACGTCGCGTCGACGCGCGTCGTGCTGCTCGAGGGCCACACCGGCCCCGACGCGGCCGGCCAGGTGATCGAGGCGTTCGGCCACTTCCTGGTCGGCGGCAATTTCGCGGTCGGCATCGTCGTGTTCGTGATCCTGATGATCATCAACTTCATGGTGATCACGAAGGGCGCGGGGCGGATCGCCGAAGTGTCCGCGCGCTTCACGCTCGACGCGATGCCCGGCAAGCAGATGGCGATCGACGCCGACCTGAACGCGGGCCTCATCAACGAGGAGCAGGCACGCAAGCGCCGCACCTCGGTCGCGCAGGAAGCCGAGTTCTACGGGTCGATGGACGGTGCGTCGAAGTTCGTGCGCGGCGACGCGATCGCGGGCCTGATCATCATGGCGATCAACGTGATCGGCGGGCTGATCGTCGGGATGGTCCAGCACGACATGAGCTTTGCCGCGGCCGGCACCAACTACACGCTGCTGACGATCGGCGACGGCCTCGTCGCGCAGATCCCGTCGCTCGTGATCTCGACGGCAGCCGGCGTGATCGTGTCGCGGGTCGCGACCGACGAGGACATCGGCACCCAGATCACCGGCCAGCTGTTCGCGAACCCGCGCGTGCTGGTCATCACCGGCTCGATCATCGTGCTGATGGGGCTGATCCCGGGCATGCCGCACTTCGCGTTCCTCGCGCTCGGCGGCGGCGCGATCTGGCTGGCGCGCACGCAGACCCGCCGCGCGGCGGCCCGCGTCGCGGCCGGCGACGTGACCGAGATTGCGCCGCCCGCCGCGCTGCCGGGTGAAAGCCACGAAGCGACCTGGGACGACGTGCAGCTGATCGATCCGCTCGGCCTCGAAGTCGGCTACCGGCTGATTCCGCTCGTCGACAAGAACAGCGACGGCGAGCTGCTCAAGCGCATCAAGAGCATCCGCAAGAAATTCGCGCAGGAAATCGGCTTCCTGCCGCCGGTGATCCACATCCGCGACAACCTCGAGCTGCGGCCGAACGCGTACCGGATCGCGCTGAAGGGCGTCGAGATCGGCACCGGCGAAGTGTTCCCGGGCCAGTGGCTCGCGATCAACCCGGGCCAGGTGACGGCCGCGCTGCCGGGCGCGCTCACGCAGGATCCGGCATTCGGGCTGCCGGCCGTGTGGATCGACGTCGCGATGCGCGAGCAGGCGCAGGTGTACGGCTACACGGTGGTCGATGCGAGCACGGTGGTCGCGACACACCTGAACCATCTGGTCGTCCAGCATGCGGCCGAACTGCTCGGCCGCCAGGAAGTGCAGGCGCTCGTCGAGCGCACCGGCAAGGACGCGCCGTCGCTCGTCGAGGACCTCGTGCCGAAGACGATCTCGCTCACGACGCTGCAGAAAGTGCTGCAGAACCTGCTCGACGAAGGCGTGCCGATCCGCGACATGCGCACGATCCTCGAATCCGTGTCCGAACACGCGGGCCGCGGCGACGCGTACGAGATCACCGCCGCGGTGCGGCTGTCGCTCGGCCGCGCGATCACGCAGCAGTGGTATCCGGGCGCGGGCGAGATGCAGGTGATGGGTCTCGATTCGAATCTCGAGCGCGTGCTGTCGCAGGCGCTCGCCACCGGCGCAAATCCGGGCCTCGAGCCGGGCCTTGCGCACAACCTTCTGACCGGCACGCAACAAGCGATGCTGCGTCAACAGAATCTCGGGCTGCCGCCCGTGCTGCTCGTGCAGCACGCGTTGCGCGCGATGCTCGCGCGTTTCCTGCGCCGCAGCCTGCCGCAATTGAAAGTGTTGTCGTACGCCGAAGTGCCGGATACACGCACGATCAAAGTTGTTAACGTCATCGGGGGCCCCGCTTGAACATCCGCAAATTCACCGGCGCGACCAGCCGCGACGCGCTTCGCCTCGTACGCGAGGCACTCGGCGCCGACGCCGTCGTGCTGTCGAACCGCTCGCTCGATGACGGCAGCGTCGAAATCGTTGCACTCGCCGACTCGGACCTCGCCGCGGTCGCACCGTCGGTTGCCGCTCGCCCGCGCGCGAGCGCGCCGCGGGCGCCGGAGTCCGTGCCGGCCGCCGCGGTGCCGGGCATCGTGTCGCGCCCGGGCGCCGCCGCACCCGCACCCGCACGTCCGGCCGGCAATCCGTATGCCGCCGGCGCTGGCGGCCTGCCGGACGTGTTCTCGTCGGTGTTCGGCGCCAGCGCCGAAGCGACGGAACCGGCCGCGTTCGACGCCGACACGCATGCGCCGGCGGAGCTGTCGCCGTCGGTGTCCGCCGCCGTCGCGCCCGCGACGTCTTCCGAACCCGCACCGTGGCTCGTCGAGCACGCGAAGCGCCTGACGCAGCAGCGCGACGCGCTGATGGTGCGTACGCACGCGGCGCCTGCCGCGCCGCAAGCACCGGCTCCCGCACCGCAGGATGCGGCGCCGGCCGGCTGGGCGCGCGACATCGTGCGCGACGCCGAACGCCGGCTGCCCGCCACGGCCACAGCCGGTACGAACGACACCGCCGCCGCCGCCCGCGCGAGCGACGCGGACGCCGCGAAACCGGCCGAGCGTACGCGCCTGTCCGCCGATGTGGCCGCCGCGGTCGCCGATGCGGTGAAGTCGCGCATCGAGAGCGTCGTCAACGACACGGTGATGCATGAGCTCGGCGCGATGCGCGGGATGATGCAGGAGCAGTTCGACAGCCTGATGTGGCACGACCGCCAGCGCCGCAGCCCGGTGCACGGCGCGCTGACCAGGCATCTGTTCGCGGCCGGCTTCTCCGCGCAGCTCGTGCGGATGCTGGTCGACCACCTGCCGTCCGGCGACGCCACGCAGACCTTCGAGCAGGCCGTCGAATGGGCGCAGTCGGTGCTCGCGGCGAACCTGCCGGTGCTCGACAGCGAGGACGCGCTGATGGAGCGCGGCGGCGTGTTCGCGCTGATGGGGCCGACCGGCGTCGGCAAGACGACCACCACCGCGAAGCTCGCCGCGCGCTGCGTGATGCGCTTCGGCGCGAGCAAGGTCGCGTTGCTGACCACCGACAGCTACCGGATCGGCGGCCACGAGCAACTGCGCATCTTCGGCAAGATCCTCGGCGTGCCGGTGCACGCGGTGAAGGATGCGGGCGATCTCGCGCTCGCGCTGTCCGAGCTGCGCAACAAGCACATCGTGCTGATCGACACGATCGGCATGAGCCAGCGCGATCGCGCGCTGTCCGACCAGATCGCGATGCTGCACGGCGCGAACGCACCGGTGCAGCGCCTGCTGCTGCTCAACGCGACGAGCCACGGCGACACGCTCAACGAAGTCGTCCAGGCGTACCGCAGCGCGGGCGAGCATCCGCAGGCGGCATCCCCGGATCTCGCCGGCTGCATCCTGACCAAGCTCGACGAAGCGACGCACCTGGGCGGCGTGCTCGACACGGTGATCCGCTACAAGCTGCCCGTCCACTACGTGTCGACCGGCCAGAAGGTGCCGGAGAACCTGTATGTCGCGACGACCCGATTCCTGCTGAAAAGCGCGTTCTGTGTGCCGCGCGACGGCTCGCCCTTCGTGCCGCAAGACGAGGACATGCCGACGCTGCTTTCCGCACTGACCGCACGTTCCACCGCCGAGCTGCACGAGGTGCGATTTGGATAAACGGATCATCGACCAGGCCGAGGGGCTGCGCCGCCTGCTGGCCGGGCGCGCGTCGCGCATCGTCGCGGTGACGGGCGGGCCGGCGGGCGTCGGCTGCACGGCCACCGTCCTGAACCTCGCGGCGGCGCTGGTCGCGCTCGGCAAGGACGTGCTCGTCGTCGACGAGCGCACGGACGTGCATTCGGCCGCCGCGACGCTGGCGGGCGCCTCGCTGCGCGACGGCGAACGCACGCGGGTGGCCGCCGGCTTCAGCCTGTGCGCGGCCGGGCAGCTCGCGCGCGATGGCTACAGCGACGCGCAGCTGAGCGACTTCATCGACGGCCAGGCCGACATCGTGCTGGTCGATGCGCGGCTCGGCGCCGACGGGGCGCTCTCGGCGCTCGCGCGCGAAGCGCACGACGTGCTGATCGTCACGCGGGTCGCCGCGCAGGCGATCACCGAGGCCTACGCGTGCATGAAGCGCCTGCATTTCACGCACGCGCTCGCGCAGTTCCGCGTGCTGACCAACCACGTCGGCAATCACACGGACGCGAAGACCGCCTTCGACAACCTGGCAGGCGTCGCGAGCCGCTACTTGACGGTGTCGATCGCGGATGCCGGCTGCGTGAGCGCCGACCCGCTCGTCGAGCGGGCGCGCGCACTGAGGCATACCGCGGTCGACGCGTTCCCGTCGTCGGCTGCCGCGCGCGACTACCGGCAGATTGCCGCCGACTTGCTGTACTGGCCGATGCGCCCGCGTTCGGGGGCGGGCCGCGCCGTCCACGCGGGCGGCAAGCCGTCGTATGAGGCGGGTGCGGCCCACGCCGCGTGAGCGAAGGAGAGAGCCATGATGTACAACGCTCAAGGAAAGATGACCCAGGCCGACGTGCTCGCGCAATACGCGCCGCTCGTGCGGCGCCTGGGGTTGCAGCTCGTCGCGAAGATGCCGGCGAGCGTCGACCTTGACGACCTGATCCAGGCCGGCATGATCGGCCTGATGGATGCGGCCGGCCGCTACAAGGAAGACCAGGGCGCGCAGTTCGAAACCTACGCGACCCAGCGCATTCGCGGCGCGATGCTCGACGAGCTGCGCAGCAACGACTGGCTGCCGCGCAGCCTGCGCAAGACGTCGCGCGAGGTCGAGCACGCGGTGCACCAGGTCGAGCAGCACCTCGGCCGCTCGGCGAGCGAGGCCGAGATCGCGCAGCACCTGAAGATGCCGCTCGACGAATACCAGGGGATGTTGCAGGACCTGCACGGCAGCCAGCTCATCTACTACGAGGATTTCGACCGCGCGGCCGACGACGAGCCGTTCCTCGACCGCTACCGCGTCGATCACGCCGATCCGCTGTCGGCGCTGCTCGACGACCACCTGCGCGAGGCGCTCGTCGAAGCGATCGAGCGGCTGCCCGAGCGCGAGAAGCTGCTGATGTCGCTGTACTACGAGCGGGGCCTGAACCTGCGCGAGATCGGCGCGGTGCTCGAAGTCAGCGAGTCGCGCGTGTGCCAGCTGCACAGCCAGGCCGTCGCGCGGCTGCGCGCGCGGTTGCGCGAACAGGCGTGGGTCGGCGCGGAAACCTGACCCTTTCATTGTGCTCACGCGCGCCGACGCCGCGCGTGCCGCGCAATTCTTGCGCCGATTTGCTACAATCCCTCCCGTTTTCCGAGGAGCGTTGCGACGGACCTTCTGCGTCCGCCAGGCTCGGAGAGCTTCACCAAGCAGCCGTGCGGCGAGACAGTGGTTTCGCGCCGGCCCCGCTTCCTGAACGGCGCTCACGTCACCAATCTAGAAACTTTTTAGAAAGGAGGGCGTGATGAACGCCATTATTGATTCCCAGGCTTCCAAGGATTACGTCGTCGCCGACATGGCGCTGGCCGGCTGGGGCCGCAAGGAATTGAACATTGCCGAGACCGAAATGCCGGGCCTCGTGCAGATCCGCGACGAATACAAGGCGCAGCAGCCGCTGAAGGGCGCGCGCATCGCGGGTTCGCTGCACATGACGATCCAGACCGGCGTGCTGATCGAGACGCTGAAGGCGCTCGGCGCGGACGTTCGCTGGGCGTCGTGCAACATCTTCTCGACGCAGGACCACGCTGCTGCCGCGATCGTCGAATCCGGCACGCCGGTGTTCGCGTTCAAGGGCGAATCGCTCGACGAATACTGGGAGTTCTCGCACCGCATCTTCGAATGGCCGAACGGCGAATTCGCGAACATGATCCTGGACGACGGCGGCGACGCAACGCTGCTGCTGATCCTCGGCTCGAAGGCCGAGAAGGACCGTTCGGTGATCGCGAAGCCGACCAACGAGGAAGAAGTCGCGCTGTACAAGTCGATCGAGAAGCACCTCGACCTCGACGCGACCTGGTACTCGAAGCGTCTCGCGCACATCAAGGGCGTGACCGAAGAAACCACGACCGGCGTGCACCGCCTGTACCAGATGGAAAAGGACGGCCGCCTGCCGTTCCCGGCGTTCAACGTGAACGACTCGGTCACCAAGTCGAAGTTCGACAACCTGTACGGCTGCCGTGAATCGCTGGTCGACGGCATCAAGCGCGCGACCGACGTGATGATCGCGGGCAAGGTCGCGGTCGTCGCGGGCTACGGCGACGTGGGCAAGGGCTGCGCGCAATCGCTGCGCGGCCTGGGCGCGACCGTGTGGGTCACCGAAATCGATCCGATCTGCGCGCTGCAGGCGGCGATGGAAGGCTACCGCGTCGTGACGATGGAATACGCAGCCGACAAGGCCGACATCTTCGTGACGGCGACCGGCAACTTCCACGTGATCGGCCACGACCACATGAAGGCGATGCGCCACAACGCGATCGTCTGCAACATCGGCCACTTCGACTCGGAAATCGACGTCGCGTCGACCCGCCAGTACCAGTGGGAAAACATCAAGCCGCAGGTCGACCACATCATCTTCCCGGACGGCAAGCGCGTGATCCTGCTGGCCGAAGGCCGCCTGGTGAACCTCGGCTGCGCGACCGGCCACCCGTCGTTCGTGATGTCGAACTCGTTCGCGAACCAGACGCTCGCGCAGATCGAGCTGTTCGTGCGCGGCGCCGAGTACGAGAACAAGGTGTACGTGCTGCCGAAGCATCTCGATGAAAAGGTCGCGCGCCTGCACCTCGCGCGCATCGGCGCGAACCTGTCCGTGCTGTCGGACGAGCAGGCTTCGTACATCGGCGTGCAGAAGGACGGCCCGTTCAAGCCGAACCACTACCGCTACTGATGCGCCGCCGCCGCCGTGCCGCGCACGCCCCGCTCGGGGGCGCGCGGCGCGGCGGCGGCGCCTGACCGCACAGATCGACAACCGAACCGGAGCCCTCCATGAGCGTCATCCTCACCTGGGTCATCAACGCCCTCGCGCTGCTGATCATCACGTACCTCGTGCCGTCGATCCACATCAAGAGCTTCGGCACCGCGCTGATCATCGCGGTCGTGCTGGGCCTGATCAACACGGTGATTCGTCCGGTGCTGATCCTGCTGACGCTGCCCGTCACGATCGTCACGCTCGGGGTGTTCATCCTCGTCGTGAACGCGTTGTGCTTCTGGTTCGCGTCGTCGCTGCTGAAGGGCTTCGAGGTGTCGGGTTTCTGGTCCGCATTCTTCGGTTCGATCCTGTACAGCATCGTGTCGTGGCTGCTGTCCGCGCTGATCTTCGGGCAGCGCGACTTCGGCTGACGACTCGGGTCTTTCTTCCGAATCATGAAACCGATCGAACTCTCGTTTGAATTCTTCCCGCCGAAAACGGCGGAGGGCGTCGAGAAGTTGCGCGCGACGCGTGCGCAGCTGATGCCGCTGAAGCCGAAATTCGTCTCCGTGACGTTCGGCGCCGGCGGCTCGACGCAGCAGGGCACGCTCGATACCGTGCTCGACATGCAGAAGGACGGCCTCGAGGCCGCCCCTCACCTGTCGTGCATCGGCTCGTCGCGCGACAACCTGCGCGCGATCCTCGACCAGTACCGCTCGCACGGCATCCGGCATATCGTCGCGCTGCGCGGCGACCTGCCGTCGGGGATGGGCGCGGTCGGCGAGCTGCGTTATGCGTCCGAGCTCGTCAGCTTCATCCGCGCTGAGCATGGCGACTGGTTCCACATCGAAGTCGCAGGCTATCCGGAGTACCACCCGCAATCGCGTTCGCCCAAGGCCGATCTCGAGAACTTCGCGCGCAAGGTGAAAGCCGGCGCGAATTCCGCGATCACGCAGTACTTCTTCAACGCCGACGCGTATTTCCGCTTCGTCGACGATGCGCGCAAGCTGGGTGTGGACGTGCCGATCGTGCCGGGCATCATGCCGATCACGAACTTCTCGCAACTGATGCGCTTCTCGGAAATGTGCGGCGCGGAAGTGCCGCGCTGGGTCGCGCGCCGGCTCGAGAGCTTCGGCGACGATCGCGACGCGATCCGCGCATTCGGCGCGGACGTCGTCACCGATCTGTGCCGGCGCCTGATCGACGCGGGCGTGCCGGGGCTGCACTTCTACACGCTGAACGCGGCGTCCGCGACGCGCACGATCTGCGATCGACTCGCCGGTTAAGCGCCGCGCGACGTCTGATGCGAAAAGCCCCGCCGGTTCTGCCGGCGGGGCTTTTTTTATCGCCGCGGCGCGGTCCGACCCGGTTCAGCGCTGCGCCTGCATCAACGGCGGGCGCCGGTCGAACCACGGCCGCGCCTGTTCGAGCTGGCGCGCGAGCTGGAGCAGCAGCGCATCGTCGGCATGGCGCGCGACGAACTGCACGCCGATCGGCAGCCCGCGCGCGTTCCAGTAGAGCGGCACCGACATCGCGGGCTGCCCCGTCAGGTTGAACAGCTCGGTGCAGCCGGCCCAAGCGAACGCCTTCTCCGACGCCCTCGACAGCATTTCCTGCAGCAGCGGCTTCACCGGCAGCGCGCCGAGCAGCTTCATCTGCGCGGCTTCGAACGGCGTGGGCTGCAACTCGCCGATCTTGACTGGCGGCGCCGCGAGCGTCGCGCACAGAATCGCGTCGTAGCGCGACACGAGGCCGGCCACCTGCACGGTGAGCTGACGCTGCCATTCGAGCACGTTCGGCAGGCGCGCACGCGCCACGCGACGGCCGACGACGGCCATCGCCCACGTCGCGGGCTCGAACTCGCCGCGCTTCGGCGTGCGCCCGGTCAGCGCGCGCGCGCCGAGCACCATCTCCTCGGCGATCGTCGCCCACAGTGTGAGGAAGGTTTCGGCCGCGCGGGCATAGTCGATGTGCAGCGTCGCCGGTTCGACGTGATGGCCGAGCGATTCGACGAGCGCGGCCGCGTCGTTCAGCGCGGCGAGCGTATCGTCGGCGAGCGCGGGCGCGAGCATCGGATCGACGACGAGGCCGATCCGCAGCGGGCCGGGCGGCGTGTCGAGCGCGCCGAGGTAGGTGCCGGGGGCGCCGGGCGGCAGCGTCTGGCCGGTCGTCACGTCGAGCAGCAGCGCGCTGTCGCGCACGCTGCGCGCCACCGCGTGCTGGACGACCAGCTCGCCGTTCGACGGCAGGTCGACCAGCAGCGGGTTGCGGCTCGGCTTCAGGCCGAACAGCCCGCAGCACGACGCTGGAATCCGGATCGAGCCGCCGCCGTCGGACGCATGCGCGAGCGGCACGATGCCGGCCGCGACGGCCGCCGCCGCGCCGCCGCTCGAACCGCCTGGCGTGTGATCGAGGTTCCACGGGTTACGGCACGCGCCGAACAGCTGGGGTTCGGTGTACGGCATCTGGCCGATCTCGGACGTGTTGGTCTTGCCGAACACGTTGAGCCCGGCCGCGCGGCTTCGCGCGATCACCGGCGAATCGTCGGCGGGCACGAAGTACCGGTAGTGCCGGCTGCCCATCGACAGCGGCAGCCCGGCGACCGCCGCACCGAGATCCTTCACGAGATACGGGACGCCGCCGAACGGGGCATCGGCGCCGGCATCGACGGCCGGCTCCGTGCGCTTGCGTGCGGCGTCGTAGTCCTGCAGCACGATCGCGTTGACCGCACCGTTGACCGCTTCGGCCTGCCCGATCGCGGCGTCGAGCAGTTCGCGCGGGCTCGCCTTGCGGTCGCGCACGAGCGCGGCGAGGCCGATCGCGTCATGCGCGAGATAGTCCGAGTGCATCGCTGTCACCCCCGTTGTGACTCGTGGCGATGAAAGGAGAATAACGCGGGGCCCGGCGCGCCGGCCCCCGCGGCCGGCCATGCCTGCTTTTACAGGTGCTCGGCGAGGAACGTCAGCGTGCGGCCGTGCGCGAGCGCCGATGCGCGCTGATGGTACGACGCGCGGTCCGTGCAGTTGAAGCCGTGCTCGGCGCCCGGGTACACGTGGAACGACGCGTTGCCGCGGCCCGCGAATGCGCCCTTCACCTGCTCGACGGCCGCCAGCGGGATCCCGTGATCGTTTTCCGCGTAGTGGAACAGGATCGGCTGCGTGACCTTGCCGGCGAGGTCGAGCGCATTCTGGATGCCGCCGCCGTAATAGGCGACCGCCGCATCGACCTTGCCCGCGGCGGCTGCGCGATACGCGAGCTGGCCGCCGAAGCAGTAGCCGATCGCGGCGATCTTGTCGGCGACTTCGGGGCGTGCGCGCAGCACGTCGGCCGCCGCGCCGATGTCCGCGACCGCGAGGCCGATGTCGGTCTTCTTCATCAGCTCGATGCCTTTGTCGCGATCGGCGCCTTCATAGGTCAGCTCGACGCGCGGCTGCGTGCGCCAGAACACGTCCGGCGCGAGCGCGACGAAGCCGTCGGCCGCGTACTGATCCGCGACTGCGCGGATGTGCGAGTTCACGCCGAAGATCTCCTGGATGATGATGACGGCGGGGCCTTTGCCGCGCTTGGGCAGCGCGAGATAGCCGCCGAAGCTGTCGTTACCGGTCGGGATGTCGATCCATTGGGCAGTCACGTTTGAACTCCTGGCGAACGGGCGCGCGCGACGCGCGCCGCGGGTGGAAGAGGGGCGGCCTAGTGTGCCACCAATCCCGGGGTGGTGCAGTGTCCGCGCCCGCGATGTGTACGGCGTCTCCGGCGTGCGGCCGAACCCGCTTCTCGCGCAGCGATCGTTTTGATCTCGATTATTCATTTTTCGGCGCTGCGCCGCTTCGATAGAGTCGATGTGTCGGTCTTTACAAAGCGCTTTCGCGCATCGTCATCGAAGGATTCGCCATGTCCGCCCGTTCATTCTCCACCCCGTTTTCAGAACGCTTCGGCCTGCGCCTGCCGCTCGTGCAGGCGCCGATGGTCGGCGCGACCACGGCCGCGATGGTCGCGGCCGCCTCCCGGGCCGGCGCGCTCGGCAGTCTCGGCGCCGGCGCGTTCGCGCCCGATCGCCTCGCGACCGAAGTCGACGCCATTCGCGCGGCGACCGATCGTCCGTTCGCCGTGAACCTGTTCGTGCTGCCCGATGCGTCGCCCGACGCGGCGACGGTTGCGCGTGCGCTCGCCGCGATCGATCCGCTGAATGCGACGCTCGGGCTGCCGCCGGGCACCGCGCCCGCGCGATATGCGCCCGACTTTCGCGCGCAGCTCGATGCGCTCGTCGCCCTGCGCGTGCCGGTCGCGAGCTTCACGTTCGGCGTGCTCGACGCGGCCGACGTCGCGCGCCTGAAGGCCGCCGGCACCTACGTGATCGGCACAGCGACGCATGTCGCCGAAGGGCTCGCGTGGCAGGCGGCCGGCGCCGACGCGTTGTCCGCGCAGGGTTCGGAAGCCGGCGGGCATCGCGGCACCTTCATCGGCACGGCCGACGATGCGCTGATCGGCACGCTCGCGCTGGTGCCGCAACTCGTCGACGCGACCGGCCTGCCGGTGCTCGCCGCCGGCGGCATCATGGACGGCCGCGGGATCGCCGCCGCGCTCGCGCTCGGCGCGCAGGGCGCACAGCTCGGCACCGCGTTCCTCACCTGCGCGGAGAGCGCGATCGCGGCCGACTGGAAAGCGCGTCTGCTCGCGAGCACCGATACGTCGACGCAGGTGACGCGCGCGATCACCGGGCGCCATGCGCGCGGGTTGCGCAACACGCTGATGGCGCGGCTCGGCGAACGCGTCGCCGACGCCGCGCCGTATCCAGTGCAGAACGCGCTGACGCAGCCGCTGCGCCAGGCGGCCGCGCGCGCGAACGACGGCGACTATCTGTCGCTGTGGGCCGGGCAGGGCGCGCCGCTCGCGCGGCGCCGCGACGCCGGGCTGACGACGTCGCAACTCGTCGCGGCGCTCGACACCGAATGGCGTGCGACGCTCGCATGAACGGACCGGCCGTTGTCTGAATGTTTCGATGCCCGTATGAAAGCGTCGATGCCTGTGTGAGTGCTCCGAAAGCTGCCTGAACGGTTCCTCGCCGAGCCCGAAACGCGCGTGTTGTCACGCGCGTTTCATTCAATGATCCCGCGCACAAAATACCGAATCGAAATGACGCGGGAATGCTTTAAAGCGAGCTTTCAACCGGCTTCTGGCGATTAGCGGAAACCCTTATCTGGCGGGGCTTGCAGCGATATTCGAGGAGTTATTCCAAAGCGCCGTATCGGTAGTGTTACCACTACCCCAAAAAAGTCCCACAAATTAATTTGATCACCTACACTTGCGCGCAAGTACGGGCGGGCAGTTGCTAAAAGCGGCTGTTTCCCACGTGCTTGAGGCCAAGTGCATGAACGATGCAACCGGCGAATCGTCCAGTGAATGCAAACACAGGGATGGCAGCGGGGCACCGGGCGATGGCGTTTATTGGGACCGAAACTGGAGACTTATATGAATATCAAGATGCAAAAGCTGTTGCCGATCACCGCCGCGGCGATGCTGTGCGTTGCAGCTGCAAGCAACGCGGCCGCCGATGAAGTCGTCAAGATTGGCCACGTCGCGCCCTTGACGGGCGGTATTGCACACCTGGGCAAGGACAACGAAAACGGTGCACGTCTCGCAGTGGAGGAGATCAACGCCAAGGGTCTCACGATCGGCGGCCAGAAAATCACGCTGCAACTGGACGCGCAGGATGACGCGGCCGACCCGCGCCAGGCCACGCAGGTTGCGCAGAAGCTCGTCGACGACAAGGTCGTCGCGGTGGTCGGCCACCTGAACTCGGGCACGTCGATCCCGGCCTCGAAGATCTACAGCGATGCGGGCATCGTGCAGATCTCGCCGTCGGCGACCAACCCGGCCTACACGCAGCAAGGCTTCAAGACCACGTACCGTGTGGTGGCGACCGATGCGCAGCAGGGTCCGGCACTCGCGAACTACGCGCACTCGAAGGGCATCAAGAGCGTGGCGGTGGTCGACGATTCGACCGCATACGGCCAGGGTCTCGCGAACGAGTTCGAGAAGAAGGCGAAGGCGCTCGGCCTGAAGGTCATGTCGCACGACGCGACCAACGACAAGGCGGTCGACTTCCGCGCGATTCTGACCAAGATCAAGGGCGAGAATCCGGACGCGATCATGTACGGCGGCATGGATGCCACCGGCGGCCCGTTCGCGAAACAGGCGAAGCAGCTCGGCCTGCGCGCGAAGATCTTCGCGGGCGACGGCGTGTGCACGGAAAAGCTGGCCGACCTGGCCGGCGATGCGACCGACAACATCGTGTGCTCGGAAGCCGGTGCGTCGCTCGAGAAGATGCCGGGCGGTGCCGCGTTCAAGGCGAAGTACGAGAAGCGTTTCGGCCAGCCGATCCAGATCTACGCACCGTTCACGTACGATGCCGTGTACATCATCGTCGATGCGATGAAGCGCGCGAACTCGACGGATCCGGCGAAGATCCTCGCGGCCATGCCGGCGACGAACTACACGGGCGTGATCGGCACGACGACCTTCGACTCGAAGGGCGATCTGCAGCACGGCGTGATTTCGCTGTACAACTACAAGAGCGGCAAGAAGTCGCTGCTCGACGAAGTGAAGATGTAAGCTGAAAGGCGGTCGACAGAAGGGGTGAAAGCGCGCCTGCGGCAACGCAGGCGCGCTTTCTTTTTGGGGCGCCGCGGCAGGCGCGGCGCGCCCGTCAGATCTTCAGATGCGTGAGCACCTTCGGCGCGACCGCCGCGACGAGCGCCGCGCACAGCGCGACCACCGACAGCCCGATCGTCAGGTTCGCGGCCTGCGCGACCGCACCGATCACGACCGGACCGAACAGCAGTCCGAAATACGCGAGCCCGGCCACGTGCGCGAGCCCCTCGGCCGCGTGGATCCCTTTCACGCGCGCGGCGGCGGCGAACAGCACGGGCATCATGTTCGCGAGGCCGAGGCCCATCAGCGTGAAACCCGTCAGTACCGCTACCGGGTTCGGCAGCAGCAGGGCGCCGACCATCCCCGCGCACGCGAGCGACGCGCTGACGAACACGAGCTGCGGCGCGCCGAAGCGCGCGCGCACGGTGTCGCCCGCGAAGCGCGCGATCGCCATTCCGCCGGAGAATGCGGCATACGCGGCGCTCGCGAGCGCCGGGCTCGCCGCGACCACGTCGCGCATGTAGACCGTCGCCCAGTCGTACATCGCGCCTTCGGCGATCAGCGCGACGAGCGCAATGCCGCCGAGCATCCACAGCGCGGACGAGCGCCAGCGATTGCCGCCGCCGTGCGCGTGTTCGTGATGCGGCACGTGCGGCAGCACGGCCGGGCTCGCGGCCAGCAGCACCGCCGCGCTGACGGCCGCCGCGAGCGCCAGGTGCACGGCCGGCGCCATGCCGGCCGACAGCAGCGCACCGCCCGCCGCCGCGCCCGACATCCCGCCGATGCTGAACATCCCGTGCAGCGACGACATGATCGGCTTGCCGAGCGCGATCTCGACCGCGCTCGCCTCGGCGTTCATCGCGACGTCCAGCGTGGCCATCGAGAAGCCGAACAGCGCGAGCACGACGAGCAGCATCCAGTAGTCGGGCACGACGAGGATCAGCGCCGCGCACGCGGACAGTGCGAGGCCGCCCGCGAGGCACGCGGTTCGCGAGCCGACGCGCGCGATCCAGCGCGCGATCGTCAGCATCGCGGCGATCGAGCCGCCCGCGACCGCGAACAGCGCGATCGACAGCAGCCCCGGGCTCAGCGCGAACGTGTCGCGCACGGTCGGCACGTGCACGCCCCAGGACGCGTACATCATGCCGGCGACGAAGAACAGCGCCATCGTCGCCGTGCGTGCGCGCTGGCGGACCGGCAGGGCCAGCACGCGATGCACGTCGGGCGGGGCGGCGAAATCGGACGAGGATCGGGAGGAAGATTCGGACACGGAATGCTCTTCGGTAAAAAATGCGCGGGCGCGTCGCGCCCGTCTGATTCGTCCGATTCTATCGAACCGCTTACTGTCTTGCCGGCGCACTGGCCGTTCGGCCGATCGGGGCGACCGCGCGGCGCGGGCGCATCCGCCATCCATCCGGCCGATGCGCGGCATGTCGCGCGCGCAGGTAACATCGGCGCATGCGCGGTGCCGGGCGCGTGGCACGCATTGCGTGCTAGTCCGCCTGCCCGCCGTCATCGCCGCGTCTGCCTTTCGACCGCAGGAGTCACCGTGAACATCGATCCCGCCCTTGCCCTGCACCTGCTGCACCGCTGCGCGCTCGGCACGCTCGCGACCCACGCGCGCGACCCGCAAGGTTTTCCGTATCCGACGGTCGTACCGTTTGCACCCGATGCAAACCATCGCCCCGTGATTCTCGTGAGCAGTCTCGCCGAACATACGCGCAATCTCGCCGCTGATCCGCGTGCGGGTTTTCTCGTCGTCGACGCACCGGACGGCGACGTGCTCAATGCCGAGCGCGTGACGCTGCTCGGCCGTTTCGTGCCGCTCGGCGACCATCCGCATGTCGCCGAGCGCTACGTGCGCTACGAACCGGACGCCGCGCGCTATCTCGCGCTCGGCGATTTCACGTTCTGGGCGCTGGAGATCGAACGGCTGCGCTATATCGGTGGCTTCGGCCGGATGGGCTGGGTGGATGGCGCGGGGCTCGATGCGCTGCCGCCGCTCGGGTTCGACGACGAGCGGGCGCTCCGGGATGCCTACGATGCGAGCGATGCGCGCCGCGACGGGCTCGAACTGCTCGGCGTGGACCGCCACGGCGCCGACTGGCGCTGCGACGGCCGCCGCGTACGCACGCCATTCGATGCGACGCCGGCTGATTCGGACGCACAGCGCAAGCGGCTGATTGCATGCGCGCGTGATGTGACGTGACGTCGCGCATGCCGGTTTGAGCGTTTGGCAGGCCGCGAGCCGGGATTTTCGAAAACTTGTCGCCGGATGAAAGCTTCGATTTTGCGCATGCAGGGTAATTGCGTATGCTGACAGGCCTAATACACGATCGGTAATGTCCTAATCTCTATGTAACCGCGAACAAATTTGAGAAAAGGCCGTGGCGGCCCAAAATGACGGACATGATTTACAATTGGTCTCGGGATTTTCATGAATCCCGCTTCTATCAAATCTTTTTTGTGCTAATCTCTGCCTTCGAAAATCCGAGGCACCAATATTCCATGAATGGTTAGCCGGCTGCAGACCGGTGCCATTGGTCATATAGAAAGGGAAACTATGTCTTCTTACAAGGACCTGCTGGCCCAGCGGGAGAAGCTGGAGAAGCAAATCGAAGAAGCGAAGTCGCGCGAATACGCCGAAGTGCTGAATGACGTGAAGCAGAAAATTGCCGACTACGGCTTTTCGCTTCCGGAACTCGGCCTGAGCCGCGCGAAGGCAGGTAAGGTTGGCCGTCCGCGCGCAGGCGTGGCGGCAAAATACCGCGATCCGGAAACGGGCGCGACGTGGTCGGGCCGTGGCAAGCCGCCGCGCTGGATCGCCGGCAAGGACCGCGAACAGTTCTCGATTTAAACAAACGTTTAAGTCGTTGTCTCAAAAGAGCCGCGTATCCGCACAGGAGCGCGGCTTTTTGTTTGGCGGTATCGGAATGTATGCGCGGCGTCATGAAAATGTCAGAAACGCCGTGTGAATGGAAATGCGACCCGTTCGCATAAGCGGTTGATTTAACTGGAGAATTTAGGGTTATCGGAATGCCGGGAGGGTTTCGTTTGATAGAATTTCGTACCTCAACCGATATCCCGCATTTCATGTCCACGTTTTCCAGTGACGCGCAAAGCGCCGATAAGCACGCGGTCGCGCGCAAGAGCACCCTCGTCAGTATTGTGCTGAATGTCGTGCTCGCGACGTTTCAGATCGTCGTGGGCGTGGTTGCGCATTCGCAGGCATTGATTGCTGACGGCGTTCATTCGATTTCCGATTTGATCTCGGATTTTGTCGTGCTGGTTGCGAATCGTCACAGTGGTGCATCGCCGGACGCCGACCACAATTACGGGCACAGCCGTTACGAGACAGTTGCATCGCTGTTTCTCGGCGCGATCCTGATCGCGGTCGGTATCGGCATGCTCTGGCGCGCCGGCAATCGTCTCGTCAATCTGGAAAACATCCCGGCCGTGCATTTCTCCGCGCTGATCGTCGCGCTGACGGTGCTCGTATCGAAAGAGGCGCTGTTCCGCTACATGCTGCGCGAGGCGCGGCGCGTGCGCTCGGCAATGCTCGTCGCGAACGCCTGGCATGCGCGCTCGGATGCCGCGTCGTCGCTCGTCGTGGCGATCGGCATCGTCGGTAGCCTGGCCGGGGTGCGGCTGCTCGACCCGATCGCGGCCGCGATCGTCGGCTTCATGGTCGCGCGCATGGGCTGGACGTTCGGCTATGACGCATTGCAGGACCTGTCCGATCGCGCGCTCGGCACGACCGACACGGACGAGATCCGTGCGCTGCTCGCGGCGACGCCCGGCGTGCGCGACGTGCATGACCTGCGCACGCGCAAGATGGGCGATGCCGCGCTCGTCGACGCGCACATCCTCGTCGATCCGATGATCTCGGTATCGGAAGGGCACTACATCGCGGAAACCGCGCGTGCACGGGTATTGCGCGACCCGCGCGTGCTGGATGCACTGATTCACGTCGACCCGGAGAACGACGCGGCGCGCCGTCCGGCGCTCGCGCTGCCGCCGCGCACCCAGATCACGGCGCGGCTCGATGAAGCGCTCGCGCAGCGCGGGCTGCGTGCGGAGGCGATCGACCTGCACTATCTGAGCACGGGGCTGGAGATCGACGTGACGCTCGCCGCGGATGCGGGCGATACCGACGCGGCGCTGGCCGGCCGGCTCGACGTCGACACGCTGAAGCGCCAGTTCGGCGCGCGCCGGATCGGCTTTACACGCGCGCTGCCTTCGCAGGCATAACGCCGACGCGCCCGCGCGTTACAGCGGCAACTGCGTGTCGAACTTGATTTCGCGCAGCACGACGCTCGTGCGTACCTGCGACACCGCCGGGATCTTGAAGATCCGTTCGTGCAGGAACACGTCGTAGGCCTTGATGTCGGGTGCGACGATCTTGAGGATGTAGTCGGCTTCGCCCGTCGTGCTGTAGCACTCGGTGACTTCCGGGCAGGTCGAGATCTCGCGCTCGAACTGTTCGACGCCGCCTTCGTTGTGGCGCGTCAGGTGCACGTGCGCGAGCGCGCACACGTGCAGGCCGAGTTTCTCGCGATCGAGCAGCGCGGTATAGCGCTGGATCACGCCGGATTGTTCCATGTCCTTGATGCGGCGCCAGCACGGCGTGCTCGACAGGCCGACCTGGTCGGAAATTTCCTGTACGGAACGGCGCGCGTCGAGCTGCAACAGGCGAAGGATTTTTTGCGAAAAGGAATCGAGCGTCACCTGCGCCTCCATGCGGCAGCTACAACACGCTGAATGTTAGAGGGCCGGGAAAGGAAAGGCAATCTGACGGCGTGCCGATGAGCGAGATTCGCTAATTTGCGCGCGGATCCGTGGGATTTTGCCCCGCGCCCGCCTGTTCCGACCGGTCGGTGTCGGACACCGCGAGGCCCGCGAGCGCAGCCTGCTGACGGCGCAGGTCGGCCATCATGTTGCAGAACAGCGCGCCTTGCTCGATGGCGTCGTCGAGCGCGACGTGCGTATGCGGGTGATCGTCGAACCAGTGCTTCGGAAAGCGCGGCTTGATGGCCTTGCGGTACGGCAGGCCCGTCATCGCGAACGCGAGCGTCTTGATGTCGAGCGCCGACCACGAGAACGGGCAGCGGCCCGCGAAGCGCATCATGTACCAGAACATGAACGTGAAATCGAAGCCGGCCGGCATGGCGACGAACACCGGCTTGCCGGGCAGCGCCTCGACCCACTCGACGTACGCGACGAGCGCGGCCTCGGGCGCCTGCAGATCGCGCCGGCATGCGGCCCACGCGTCGGGCTCGGTCTTCCACCACGCTTCCTGTACCGGATGGGCGTGGGCGCCGGGCAGCGTCTCGAGGTTCGCCGAGAACGTCGCGATCAGCTGCTTGTCCTCGGTGTAGGCGGCCGACGCAAAGCTCAGCATCGAGTGCGGGCCGGGAATCGGGCCGTCGGCCTCGACGTCGGTGCTGACGTAGATTTCGGGGATGGCGGTCTGGTTCATCCGTATGCCTTGTCGGACACGAACGGATTCGTGCGGCGCTCGTCGCCGAAGGTGGACACAGGGCCGTGGCCCGGCACGAACGTGACGTCGTCGCCGAGCGGCCACAGTTTTTCCTTGATCGAACGCACGAGGTCCGCATGATTGCCGCGCGGGAAGTCGGTGCGGCCGATCGAGCCGGCGAACAGCACGTCGCCGACGATCGCGACGCGATGCGCGCGGCTGAAGAACACGACGTGCCCGGGCGTGTGGCCCGGGCAGTGATAGACCTCGAGCGTCTCGTCGCCGAACTGCACGGTGTCGCCGTCGTTCAGCCAGTGGTCCGGCTCGAAGGTTTCGGCGGCCGGAAAGCCGAAGCGCTGGCTCTGCATCGGCAGTTGTTCGATCCAGAAGCGTTCGTCTTCCTGCGGCCCCACGATCGGCACGCCGTAATGCGTGGCGAGCGTCTTTGCGCCTGCGCAGTGATCGACATGCCCGTGCGTGAGCAGCACTTTCTCGACCTGCACGTTCTGCCGCGCGATTTCCTGTTCGATCCGTTCGAGATCGCCGCCCGGATCGACGACGGCGGCGCGGCCGGTCTTTTCGCAGACGAGCAGCGAGCAGTTCTGCTGGAACGGCGTGACCGGGATGAGCGTGACTTTCATGAGGGCACCGGCGGCTAAAAGGACCGATTGTACCGGTCGCGCGCGCCGCCTGCCGGCCCCTGCAGCCGGTCGTTCGGCGCACGCCGCAGGGCAATCCCGGAGCATCCGATTGTTACAGCCATAGTGAGAATCAATGGCTGGAGCGGGGCGGATTTCGAGACGGGGTTTTGATTTATGTATAATGCGCTCCATTGCACGTGAATTTCACGCAATTCGCTGGTGTTTCGGCCCCGTTAAATGGGGCGTCGGATTCACCGTCAAGCATCGACCGCCGGGGAGTCCGGCGGTGTATCCAGCACCGAGCATTCGGTGCTCACGTCTTGTCCGGCCGGGTGCTGCGCGCCCGCCTGCGGCCTTGCTGCCGCGCCGCCGGATGAGGCCTGTGCCGCCGTTCCTGTGCGTTGGCTGTACGCGACGCGCGCGAACGTGAAAGCCATGTTCGATGGCGGCATGTGGGGTCTGGTCAGGCTGTGGGGACAGGCTGCGCCAGACGTGAAAGCTAATCAGGACGGTTGCGGCAGAGACGAAAGCCGCGCCCATGCTAGCCGCCTGCTCGCATCCGAGCGGGGCGTGCACGCATTTGCCGTCCGGGCCGTATCTCTGCATTGTGAAGCAGCGTTGTATCGGTGCGGCCCGAACCAGAAGGCGACACGTCGATGAATTTTCGATTTCCGACTCGATTCGGGACCATTGCATTATTTTTTGCGTTGACGGGCTGTGCGGTGCCACCCAGCCAGACCACCGGCAACGCCAATCAGAAGGGGGCGGTCGACAAGACGGCCGCTGCCGCGAAAGCGGACGACGACAAGCAGCAACTGAATTTCGATTCCGCGCTGGCATCGATGCCGGCTGCCGACAGCAAGGACGCGAACAAGTCGTCGCTGGCGGACGCCGAGCCGATCGACGGCAAGGACGTATCCGATTTCCGCCAGACGGGCCGGGCTTCGTGGTATGGCCGCGATTTCCATGGCCGCCGCACCGCGAACGGCGAGCGCTTCAACATGAACGCGCTGACCGCCGCGCATCGCACGCTGCCGCTGTCTTCGTACATCAAGGTGACGAACGCGTCGACCGGCAAGTGGGTCGTCGTGAAGGTCAACGATCGTGGGCCGTACAAGCGCGGTCGCGTGCTCGACCTGTCCTATGCCGCAGCCAGGATCATCGGTCTCGTGCACGCCGGCACGGGGCGCGTGAAGATCGAAGGGCTGTCGCCGCAGGAAGCGCGCGAGGCGCGCGACGAGATGTTCGCGTCGCTGTCGTCGAAGTAACAGTAACGCGGCGGTTCGACCGTCCATGCAAAAAGGGCTGCCTTCGGGCAGCCCTTTTTCGTTTCAGCGGCTCGCGCCGCGCACGTCGCGCGTCAACCTTCCTTCAGCGCGAGCGCGCGTGCGTACAGCGCGTTGCGCGATGCGCCCGTCAGCGCCGCCGCGAGCTTCGCGGCGCTCTTCACCGGCACTTCTTCCAGCAGCAGCTTGAGCAGCGCGTCGTGCGCGGTGTCGTCGGCCTCGTCGCGATTGGCCGGCGCGCCTTCGACGACCAGCACGAACTCGCCGCGCTGCCGGTTCGCATCGCCGTCGAGCCAGGTCTGTCCTTCGGCCAGGGTGCCCTGGAACAACTGCTCGTGTAGCTTGGTGAGCTCGCGCGCGATCAGCAGCCGGCGCGCGGGGCCGAATGCGTCGGCCAGTGCGGCGACGGTTTCGGTGATCCGGTGCGGCGCTTCGTAGAACACCAGCGCGTACGGATGCTGCACGAGCGCCTGCAGTGCGCTGGCGCGCTGCTTCGTCTTCGGCGGCAGGAAGCCCGCGAACGTGAACGTGCCGGCCCAGTCGCCCGCCACGCTCAGCGCGGTCACGGCCGCGCTCGCGCCCGGCAGCGGGATCACCGCGAAGCCTGCGGCGCGTACGGCGTCGACGAGCCGTGCGCCGGGGTCCGAAATGCCGGGCGTGCCGGCGTCCGACACGTACGCCACGCGTTCGCCCGCGCGCAGCAGCTCGATCACGCGCAGCGCGGCTTCGCGTTCGTTGTGCTCGTGCACGGCGACGAGCGGCTTCGAGATCCCGTAGCGGGCGAGCAGCTGGCCCGTGTTGCGGGTGTCTTCGGCGGCGATGCGGTCGGCGAGGCCGAGCACGTGCAGTGCGCGCAGCGTGATGTCGGCGGTGTTGCCGATCGGCGTCGCGACCACGTAGAGCGCGGCGCTCGGGTAATGCTGCGTTTGCGCGAGTTCGAGGAGGGCAGTCATGGCAGGCAATGCGCGCAATCGCGGCGCAAGCGGAACAAGGACGGCATTGTGCCACGCGCAGCCGGCCGCGCCGGGCGGCGCGCGCGGTTTGCCGGCCGCCGGCGACAACTTTTCCGGCGCCGCGCGATCCAAACCGGTCGGCGCGGCGTTCGAGCAGCGCGCGCGGCAGTTCCTCGAGCGTCGCGGCCTCGCGTTTGTTGCCGCGAACGTGACGGTGCGCGGCGGCGAGCTCGACCTCGTGATGCGTGCGCCCGACGGCGTGCTCGTGTTCGTCGAGGTGCGCGCGCGGCGCAGCATGCGGCACGGCGGTGCGGCCGCGAGTGTCGGCTGGCGCAAGCGGCGGCGTCTGATCGCGGCGGCGCTCGGTTTCTGGGCGCGGCACGGCGCGGGCGCCGCGTGCCGCTTCGACGTTGTCGCGTTCGACGCTGGCCGGCTCGAATGGCTGCGCGACGCGTTTCGTGCCGACGATGTGTAGCCGCGAGCTGTGACGAGATGTAAAGAGTTCTTGCCGTACCCCCGGACAGGGCGCCGGAGTGCGGTAAACTCGCCGCACCCATGATGTCGCGCGCTGCGTGCCACGCGCCCAGTTCACCAGGAATCGATGTCAGTCGAACGTATTCAGCAACATTTCCGCGATAGTGCCGCGCTTCACGCCGAGGCGGCCGATGCGCTGTCGCTGCCGATCGCGGCCGCGGTCGATGCGATGTTCGCCGCGCTGGCGAACGGCAACAAGATCGTCGCGTGCGGCGACGGCCCGTCGGCCGCCGCTGCGCATTACCTCGCCGTGTCCCTCGTCGGCGGCTTCGAACGCGAGCGCCCGGGCCTGCCGGCGATTGCGCTGGCCACCGATGCGTCGCAGGGCGGGCTCACCGGTGCGACTGCCGCCGATCAGCTGTTCGCGCAGCAGGTGCGCGTGCTAGGGCAGACCGGCGACATCCTGCTGGTGCTCGACGCGGGCGGCGCGTCGCCGCGCGTGCTGGCCGCGATCGACGAGGCGCACGAGCGCGAGATGACCGTCGTCGCGCTGACCGGCGGCAACGGCCACGCAGTCGCGGCCGCGCTGTCCGACACCGATATTCCGATCAGCGTGCCCGCCTCTCGCGCGGCGCGCGTCCACGAAGTCCATCTGCTGACCATCCACTGCCTGTGCGACGGCATCGACGCGATGCTGCTGGGTGAGGATTGAACGAAGGAGAGCCGTCGATGAATCAAAGCCGCGTCAAAGGGACGCTCGTCAGAACCACGTTGCTCGTCGCGCTGACGGCGGGCCTGGCCGTGTCGCTGCAGGGCTGCGTGCTCGGCGTGCTGGGTGCTGCGGCAGGCGGCGGTGCGCTGATCGCGACCGACCGCCGCACGCTCGGCGCGCAGACCGAAGATCGCGAGATCCAGGTCAAGTCGCTCACGCAGATCAACAACGGGCTGCCGGATCAGTCGCACGTGAACGTGACGGTGTTCAACCGCCGCGTGCTGCTGACGGGCGAAGTGCCGAACGATGCGTCGAAGCAGCGCGCCGAGGAGATCGTGCGCGGCATCAACAACGTGAACGGCATCGTCAACGAACTGTCGGTCGAGCCGGCGTCGTCGCTGTCGTCGCGCGCGAACGACTCGTACCTCGAAGGGCGCGTGAAGTCCGAGTTCATCGCGACGAAGGGGCTGTCGGCGAACTACTACAAGGTCGTCAGCGAGCGCGGCAATATCTACCTGATGGGCCTCGTGACGGTCGACGAAGGCAATCGCGGCGCCGATGCGGCGAGCCAGGTGCCGGGCGTCGAGAAGGTCGTGAAGGTGTTCCAGTACATCCAGCCGCAGGACGCGCAGGCATTGCAGGCTGCGTCGCCGGGCGATGCCTCCGGCGCGCAGGCCGTCGCTGCGCCCGTCGATTCAGCGACCGTCGGTGCGGTGCCCGATGCGTCGGTCCAGTCCACTCCGCTGCAACCGCCCGCGCCGATCTCGAATTCGTCGAGCGTGCACCCGGGCAACCCGAAGGCGACGCCGTAATGAAGCTGATGCAGATCAAACACTGGATGGTGCAGGGCGCCGCGGCTGCGGCGCTCGCGGCCGGCGCGCTCGGCACCGCGCATGCCGATGTCGCCGACGGCCTGAGGGTCGCGCGCGGCAACGCCTGCATGGGCTGCCACGCAGTGGACCGCAAGCTCGTCGGCCCGTCGTTCAAGGACATCGCCGCGCGCTACAAGTCCGATCCGCAGGCCGTCGCGAAGCTGTCGAAGAAAGTGAAGGACGGCGGCTCGGGTGTGTGGGGTGCGATTCCGATGCCGGCGCACCCGCGCATGAGCGATGCGGATCTGCGTTCCGTGGTCGAATGGGTGCTCGCGGGCGCACCGACGAAGTGACGCATTCGGGGTCGCGAACCCCTATTGCCAAGCGCGGAAATGCGTGTGTATGATGGTTGTCTGTTGGGGCGGTAGCTCAGCTGGGAGAGCGTCGCGTTCGCAATGCGAAGGTCGGGAGTTCGATCCTCCTCCGCTCCACCATGAATTCCAGTGAAAACAACGCACTACGTCTCGCGATGTAGTGCGTTGTTTTGCATTTGGAAGCAGGTTTTGTCGTGCGCTGAAGACTGACAGCGTGGCCGAAGCCCGACCTAACGGTTGGACACAAATTGACCGGCGCGTCCATTACACACTCGTCGTGCATCTTCCCGCGCAACGACGCTGCAACTTCTTGCTCGATCCGCACCGCACTCATATCTGACAGGCCTCGGCTGCAAGCGCCTTGCGCCGGTACGGCAACCTGTACGACCTGTTTTATTCGCTGATAGAAATCGTACGCCGCACGTGGATTCCCGTGCCCGATGCTGCTCATACAGCCGTCTGTCACAAATTGACTGGACGCTATTCCGTGTTGCTCAATTAATCAGACAATAATTTGAGAGCATCGCGGCATGGCGTCGGTGATTATCGATATGGGGTTCGGGAAGCGCGCGACGCTGTCCTGCGGCCGCGGGTCGCGACAGTCGCTCGAGCAACGCGCCGCTGTCTCGGAACTGATGCTGCATTGGCCGAGGTATTCCGGGTTGATGACCGGGGCCATTGGCTATCTTCGAGAATTGGGGCTCGCTGGAACATCGACGGGTGATCCGGTGGCCACGCTCAAGTCTGCCATCGAGGACGGGAGAGTGTCCGTATCTATCGACCGTCCCATGGCCCGTGGCGGTGCTGCTGAGCGCGCGCCTTCTACACGGCCTTTCCCTAAGGGCAGCAGGCTCGCCAGCGTGCCGGGAGTGACTGCGCTACCCGTAGACAAACCTCTCCCCAGTTGGGCTGTGCCTAACGACGTGTCGGCGGATGCGCTAATTGGCTATTTGCAGAGCGTGGTTGCAGGGACTGCTGGAGCGGCCCCTCGATTGGCGAACTCGCTTGACTCAGGTACGCCGTTAGGCAGTGCAGACGTGTTTGACTATACGGATAGCCCTTTGAGCGGTGCCGTAGAACAGCTGGCAGCATCCACTACCAACCCGAACTATGCGGCCAAAATGCTAGGGTACGCTCGGGATACCTTTGGCGGGATGGTTCATTCGATGAAGGACGACCTTGGCCTTGGCGGTGCTGATAATGTCACTTGGCACGACAATGGAAACGTTGAATTTCAAGGCGAAGTCATCGGCAACATGCACGATTACAAATGAGGTTGAGATTGGGTTCACATCAACTCGCAAACGCGTCATTCACAATCTCAGGTGATAACGTCGCTCCGGAGTTCTGGACTGGCTATTTCGGCGTCAGCCCTGATATAGCCGTCACCAAGGGACAGCATTTTGTCACGCCGACCGGCCGAACCAGCAGCTATCCGGGCCGAACGGGCGTATGGGGGATACGCAGCAGCGAGTCTGTCCAGGGCGATCAATTGGAACCGCATCTACGTTATCTCATCAGGCATCTGGGCTTGCCCCGCCAAGACCTACGCGAACTTATTGAGGGCGCAGGCGCGCGGGTCCGTTTCTTCTGCTATTGGGCGAACTACACCGGCGACCGTGTACCGGATGTGCCGGACGACGTGCGATCCCTCATGGAGTCGCTTGGGGGCGTGGTAGATATCGATGAATACCGATAACGCCGGTTGGCGCGGGGGCACTCGGCGCAAGCCCGCTTGACGGTCGCCGCGCTCACGCCGAAATGTTCCGCCGTCTGCGCGATGGTCTCCCCGTTTCCTGCCCGCCAGCCCTTAATCTCGGCATAGTCGGCGGCGCGCTGGCGGCCGACGTATTTCCCCTCTTCCTTGACGATGGCGACGCCTCGGCACTGCATTTCGGCGCGGCTTGTGTAATCGGCTTCTCCCTGCGCTGCCTGAATGCCAGTACGGCATCGCGCGTAGCTTTCTCAATCGGGGCTGCGCGAAATGATGGCGTCTCTTGGCGGGACAGTAGAGATTGACGAGTACAGATAACCTCGGAGCGATCCGCCACATCCGCCACATCGCGCCCTAGCTCAGCAGGCCATGAATCGCCTGGAATGTCGGCACCGACAACGCCGCGAACGCTATCGCGACAATCGCGAGCAGCGCGAGCTTTTTCCGCAGCAGCACGCAGATGCCGATACCTGCCGCATAGAACGCGCAACTGAGCAGGATCGTCAGCCACATCCATCCATAACCGGCGCCGCCTTCGAAGTGCGACGTGTTCGCCGTCATTCTCAGCGCGACATAGCCCGCGACGGTCGTGCTGGCCGGCAGGCACAGGATCGAGCAAGGCACGATGACGAGGAGCAGGCGCAGGGTCGGGTCGAGTGGCTTCATCGCGAGGCGGTTCCTTCGTGCTGGACGGACGCGTCGATCCGTTCGCGATGCCGGCACGGCGGCGGATCGGGCAGCCGGCAGGATGCAGTTGTTTGCGCGGTTTGGCAATCGTGCGATCGCATTGCCTGCCGTCCTGCCGTCCTGCCGTCCTGCCGTCACCCTCGCCCGAAACTCGGTCGCTTCGGATCGTACGTCCACCCCGGCACCAGATAACGCATCGCCATCGCATCGTCGCGCGCGGTACCACCGACTTCCCGATACAGCGCATGCGCGGCCTCGACCTGCGCCATGTCGAGCTCGATCCCGAGTCCCGGCCGCTCCGGCACCGCCACCTGCCCGCCGACGATCTCGAGCGGCTCGCGCGTGAGCCGCGCATCGCCTTCCTGCCAGATCCAGTGCGTATCGATCGCGGTGATCGTGCCCGGCGCCGCCGCGGCCGCATGCGTGAACATCGCGAGCGACACGTCGAAGTGGTTGTTCGAATGCGAACCCCACGTCAGCCCCCAGTCGCGGCACAGCTGCGCGAGCCGCACCGAACCCTGCATCGTCCAGAAGTGCGGATCGGCGAGCGGGATGTCCACCGCCTGCAGTCGCACCGCATGATCCATCTGTCGCCAGTCGGTCGCGATCATGTTGGTCGCGGTCGGAATGCCGGTCGCGCGGCGGAATTCGGCCATCACTTCGCGGCCCGAATAACCACCTTCCGGCCCGCACGGATCTTCCGCATACGCGAGCAGATGGCCTTGCCCGCGACACAGCGCGACGGCTTCGTCGAGCGACCATGCACCGTTCGGATCGAGCGTCGCGCGCGCGTCGGGAAAGCACGCCTTGATCGCGGCGATCGCTTCCATCTCGTCCGCGCCGGCCATCACGCCGCCCTTCAGCTTGAAATCGACGAAGCCGTAGCGCTCGACCGCGGCCTCGGCCTGCTGCGCGATCGAGGCGGGCGTGAGCGCCGCTTCGTTGCGCAGGCGGAACCACGGGTCTGCCGCATGCGTCTCGTCGCGATACGGCAGGTCGGTGCGGCGCCGCTCGCCGATATAGAACAGGTACGCGAGCATCGGCACCGCGTCGCGCTGCTGGCCTTCGCCGAGCAGTGCGGCGACCGGCACGTCGAGATGCTGGCCCAGCAGGTCGAGCAGCGCGGCCTCGATCGCGGTGATCACGTTGTCGAGCCGCAGGTTGATCTCGTGCGGCTGGCGCAGCACGGCCGCTTCGCCGGCCGACGTCACCTCGTGCCGGATCGTGCGGCCGGCGCCCGCACTGGCGCCGGACAGCGCCGCGCGCACCGCGTTGAGCGTCGCCTGGTAGCGTCCGATCGACTGGCCGACGACGAGGTCGGTCATCCGTTCGAGCGCGTGGCGGATGCCTTCGCCGCCCGGCACTTCGCCGACGCCCGTATGCCCGCTGCTGTCGTCGAGGATCACGAGGTTGCGCGTGAAATACGGCGCGTGCGCACCGCACAGGTTCAGCAGCATGCTGTCGCGGCCGGCGACGGGGATCACCTGCATGCGCGTGACGCGCGGGGTGCCGGCACGGCGGGATTCGGACATCGGTTCGCTCCTGGTTTCGTAATGCGCGGGCCCGCCGGACGCACCGGCGCGGCCCGCGCCGTTCATTTCAGCTCGACGCGGCGGATCTCGCCGACGACGAACAGGTAGCAGATCACGGCGACGAGCGCGTGCGCGACGACGTAGACGAGCGCGCCGTTGAACGAGCCGCTGCGGTCGACGATATAGCCGATCGCGATCGGCGTCGTGATGCTGGAAAGATTGCCGCACGTGTTGAGCAGCGCGCCGCTCAGGCCCGCGATCTGGCGCGGCGCGGTATCGGCGTTGACCGCCCAGCCGAGCGCGCCGAGCCCCTTGCCGAAGAACGACAGCGCCATGAACAGCACGACCAGCACGTGCGAGTCGGTGTAGTTGCAGACGATCATCGACATCGACAGCAGCATGCCGATCACGATCGGCACCTTGCGCGCGACCGACAGCGACCGGCCCTGCTTGAGCAGCGCGTCGGACACGATGCCGCCGAGTATCCCGCCGAGGAACCCGCACACGGCCGGGATCGACGCGACGAGCCCCGCGTTGAGGATCGACATTCCGCGCGCCTGCACGAGATAGACGGGAAACCACGTGATGAAGAAATAGGTGAGCGCGTTGATGCAGTACTGCGCGACGTACACGCCGACCAGCATCCGGTTTCGCAGCAGCGCCTTTACGTGCTGCAGCGACGGGCCGCCGTCGCGCGCGCCGGTCGCCTGGTCGATGTTGACGAGCGCACCGCCTTCGGTGAGGTAGTCGAGCTCCGCGCGATTGATGCGCGGATGCACCTTCGGATCGTACATCGTGCGGTTCCACACGAGCACGAACGCGAAGCCGAGCACGCCCATCACGGCGAACACCGACTGCCAGCCGAACGAATGCACGAGCCAGCCCATCAGCGGCGCGAACACGACGGTCGCCGCGTACTGCGCGGCATTGAAGATGGCCGACGCGGTGCCGCGCTCGGGCGCGGGGAACCAGGTGGACACGATCCGGCTGTTGGCGGGGAACGACGGCGCCTCGGCCGCGCCGACCAGGAAGCGCAGCCCGAACAGCAGCGCGAACGCCGCGGCGCCGCCGAAGAAGCCGATC
Organism: Burkholderia sp. JKS000303; assembly: GCF_002563755.1. Taxonomy (NCBI): domain Bacteria; kingdom Pseudomonadati; phylum Pseudomonadota; class Betaproteobacteria; order Burkholderiales; family Burkholderiaceae; genus Burkholderia; species Burkholderia sp. JKS000303. The sequence goes on along the minus strand of NZ_PDBZ01000001.1, from coordinate 1,360,405 downwards.
GTGCCCTGCAGCAGCGTGAACAGCGACCAGAAGAAGATGCTGAACGCATAGACGATGCGCGACCCGAAGCGGTCGAGCAGCCAGCCGCCCGGCAGTTGCGCGACCACGTACGACCAGCCGAACGCCGAGAAAATGAAGCCGATCTGCACATGGTTCAGGTGCAGCGAACGGGCGAGGGCGGGGCCCGCGATTGCGATCGCCGCGCGATCCGCATAGTTGATGGTCGTGACTGCGAACAGCACGGCCAGCACGAGCCAGCGCACGCGGGTGCGCCGGGCCGTTGCCGACGCGGACGCCGGCAGCGCTTGAAGCGGATTCATGACTGTCTCCTCCGAAGGGCGGAAGGTGCCGTCGTGCGGCAGGCGCGTCGAGTGCGCGCGTTTTTCGTGGTGGTGGTTGCCGGCCGGAAGCCGGACGCAGGGCAGGCGGGCCACGCGTCCGGACCATTCTGTCACGGCGATATTTGCGCTTTCATGCCAATTAGTGACTTGATTAATTCAATATTTGAATCAATCGTTCGTGGCAGTGAGTGAAATTTTACCCGGGTGATATTGACATCCAATTTATACCCGGATAAAAATATCGTCATTCCGATTCCTGCCAACAGGCCACCACGATGACCACGTCCACGCTTCTTCCTTCCTACACGGCTTTCGACGGCTATCGGCGCATTGCGTCCGGCCTGCCTGCGACGGTGGCGCTCGCGGTTCGGCAGGCGGCCGGCGAGGCGATGTCCGGCGCGATCGTGATTTTCGACGACGCGACCGGCCGCTCGATCGACCTCGACCTGCGCGGGTCGGCCGACGACGTCCGGGCGCGCTACGCACCGCCGCCGGCCGATGCGTCCGCCGGCTCCAGTGCCTCGGCTTCGACCGGCGAGCCGGCCGGTGCGGGCGAACAGCGCGGCCGCGGCCGTCCGAAGCTCGGCGTCGTGTCGCGCGAAGTCACGTTGCTGCCGCGTCACTGGGACTGGCTCGCCGCGCAGCCGGGCGGCGCGTCGGTCGCGCTGCGCAAGCTCGTCGAGGACGCGCGGCGCACGCATGCGGCGGCCGACCGGCACCGCGACGCGCAGGCGCGCGCGTACCACTTCATGTCGGCGCTCGCGGGCGACTTGCCCGGTTTCGAGGAAGCCGCGCGTGCGCTGTACGCGAACGATCTCGCGCGGGTGGCCGAGCTGATCGCCGGCTGGCCGGACGACGTGCGCGACCATGCGCTCGCCCTGGCGCGCGGCGATCTGCCGCCGTCGACCGAAAACTGCTGACGGAGCACCCGACACGATGACCGTATTCGATCTGAACCGCGGCGGGCTCGCACCGGTCGCCGACGAAGTCGACCTCGTCGACCTGCGGGTGACCGGCACGATCCCGCCCGAACTCGACGGCGCGCTGCTGCGCAACGGCCCGAACCCGCCGGGCGGCCGCTTCGAAGGGAACGACATGCTGTCGTGGTGGCCGGAGGCCGCGATGCTGCACGCGATCGCGTTCGAAAACGGCCGTGCGACCGGCTACCGGAACCGCTGGGCGCGCACGTCACGCTGGGCCGCCGTGCATGCGCCCGCACGGGTGCCGCATTTGCCCGACACGAATCCGAACGTGAGCGTGTTGCGGCATGCGGGCGAATTGCTCGCGCTGTCGGAAGGCGGCGCGCCGTTCGCGATCACCGCCGCGCTCGATTCGCTCGGCGTGCCCGCGCGGCATGTGGGCTTCGGCGGCGGGATGACCGCGCATCCGAAGGTCGATCCGGTGACGGGCGAACTGATCGCGTTTCGCGCGGACTGGCGCGCGCCGTGGCTGCGCTACGGTGTCGCGGACGCGCAGGGCGTGCAGCGCGTCGACATCGCGATCGACGTGAACGCGCCGTCGATGATGCACGACCTCGCGATCACCGAAACCCGCAGCCTGCTGCTCGATCTGAACGTCGGCTATGACTTCTCGATGCTCGAGCAGGGTCACCGGATGCCGCTGCGCTGGCACGACGATCGCGCTGCGCGGATCGGCGTGATCCCGCGTCACGGTGGCGACGTGCGCTGGTTCGGCATCGAGCCGTGCTTCATCATGCACGTCGTGAACGCATACGACTGCGACGCGTCGTGCATCGTGCTCGACGCGGTGCGCTATCCGTGGTTCCTGCGGCTCGACGCGCGCACGGGCCGCTTTGCCGAGAATCCGCTCGGCGAGCTGTGGCGCTACGTGATCGATACCGCGCACGGGCTGGTCGACGAAGGGCCGCTCGCCGACGGCGGCATCGAGTTGCCGCGCATCAACGAAAGCCGGACGGGGCGCGGTTACCGCTACCTGTATGCGGTCGAGCAGCCGAACAACGCGGAAATGCGCGGCGTGATGCGGTTCGACCACGCGCGCGGCACGAGCACGCATTACACGCTACCGGCCGGCGACCAGAACAGCGAGCCGGTGTTCGTGCCGCGCCCGGGCGGCACCGACGAGGACGACGGCTGGCTGCTGGTCGTGGTCTACCGCGCGGCGACGGATACGAGCGACGTCGTGATCCTCGATGCGGGCGCGATTGATGCGGGGCCGGTCGCGGCCGTGCACCTGCCGCGCCGCGTGCCGGCCGGGTTCCACGGCGCATGGGTGCCGCGCGAGCGTTGAAGGTGCCGCGCGAGCGCTGAATGTGAGCGGCTGCGCGCGTCACTGCGCGCGCAGCGCGTCGACGATGTTCAGCCGCGCGGCGCGCATCGCTGGCAGGAATCCGCCGACGAGCCCCATCACCAGCGAGAACAGCAGCGTCTTCACGACGATCGCCGGCGTCAGCACGAAACGGAACGACAGATCGGAGAAGGTCTGGAAGTTGGTCGTCGAGAACGACGCGAACCCCATCAGCGATGCGCACGCGAGCCCCATCACGCCGCCGACGAAGCCGAGCAGCAGCGCTTCCAGCAGGAACGCGGCGAGCACGTTCATGCGCTTGAAGCCGAGCGCGCGCAGCGTGCCGATCTCGGCGGTGCGGTTCGCGACCGATGCGTACATCGTGATCATCGCGCCGATCATCGCGGCGATCGAGAAGATCGTCGACAGCGTGATGCCGAGGATGTTGATGAAGGTCGACAGCGCCTTCGACTGGTCGCCGTAGAAGGTCTGCTCGCGCTTCGCCTCGTCGGTCAGCCGCGGATCGACGTCGATGTCGGCCTTGAAGCGCGCGAAGCCGTCGGCGCTCGGGATGCGCAGCACCATCGACGAATAGCTGGTGCGCCGGAACGACTGCATCAACTGATCGACGTCGCCCCAGATCTCCGAATCGAAGCCGCTGCCGCCCGCGTCGAACACGCCGACGACCGTCCAGTCGCGCTGCGCGAAATGCAGGCTGTCGCCGAGCTGCGTGCCGCTGAAGCCTTTCGCGATCGCGCTGCCGACGATGATCTCCGACGAGCCCGGCGCGAACATGCGGCCCGCCACGAGCCGGATGTGCGGCCGCAGCGCGAGGCCGGTCGGCGACACGCCGCGGATCACGACGTTCGACGGCTTGCCGGTCGACGTCTTCACGAGCGAGATCAGCACGACGGCCTCCTTCGACACGAGCGGCCGTCCGTCCGGGCCGAGCTCGACGGATGGATGCATCTCGAGCGCATTGGCCTGCTGATGGTCGATCGAACTCTGGATCTCCGTTTCGGCGCCTTTGCGGATCACCACGACGTTGTCCGGTTCGCCGGTCGACACGAGTGTCTGAGTGAGCCCCGCATCGAGCATCTGCACCGTCGCGAACACGAAGATCACGAGCGCCATCCCGCCGGCGGTGAGCGCGGTGGTGAGTCGCCGGGTCCACAGGTTGCGCGCGATGTAGGTGAGCGGAATCGCCATGCGCCTATCCGATCGCCCGCAGGCCTTCGACCACGCGCACGCGCGCGGCCTGCCACGCCGGCACGAGCGCGGCCGCGATGCCGACCGCGACCGAGCACGCGGCCTGCAGCGCCATCGTTTCCGTCGACACCCTGAACACCGGGAAGATGCCGCCCGTCGCGTGCTTGAAGAGGCTCGCGGCCGGTGGTGTCGCGAGCATCCCGAGCCCGCCGCCGGCCACCGCGATCACGACCGATTCGCCGAACACGATCAGCGCGAGAAAACCGGGACCGAAGCCGAGCGCCTTCAGCGTCGCGTATTCGGCGGTGCGCTCGCGCGCGCTCATCGCCATCGCGTTCGCCATCACGGCCATGATGATCAGGATCACGACATACGACACGACCCGGATCGCCGCGATGATCTGGTTCGACATCGCGACGAAGCCGAGCTGGAACGCCTGCTCGGTCTCGGTCAGCGTTTCGGCGAGCGAGTTCTTGAAGACGGCATCGACGTTGCGGGCAATGGTGGGGCCGTCGTCCGGGTTCGCGACGCCGACCACGAACACGCCGACCTGGTCGGCCTGCTTCGGCGTGCGCTTGCGCACCGTCTCGTTCAGGTAGTCCCAGTGGAACACCAGCTGGCGCGTGATCGTCGAATCGTCGCGGCCGTCGAGGATCCCGCGCACGACGAAGTCCCACGTGCCGGGGTAGATCGTCCCTTTCAGCGGAATCACGTCGCCGACCTTGAAGCCGAACTGCGTCGCGAGCTGGCGCCCGACCAGGCAGCCGCGGCGATCGCGGTCGTAGTCGGCGCGCTGCTGCGCCGGGAGAATGAATTCGGGGTAGAGATCGAGGTAGTTGTCCGACACCGCGAAGCTCGCGAAGAAATTCTTCGGATCGCGATACACGCCGCCGAACCAGTTCGAGCGGACCACCGTCGTCACGCCGTCCACGCCGCGAATTCGGTTCTCGTAGCTGACCGGCAGCGGGAACACGAGCGAGATCGCGTTGCGCGTGACGAGCCGTCCGCTCGACGCGGCGGCCGCGCCCGCGTACCACGCGTCGACGACGGTATGCAGCAGCCCGAACGCCAGCACCGCGATGGTCAGCCCGAGCACGGTCAGCAGCGTGCGCAGTCGGTGCCGCAGCGCATTGCGCGCGATCAGCTTCAGCACGTACATCGTGCGTGCTCCCGTCGGTCAGACGGCGTGCCCATCGATCAGCTCCCCTTTTTCCAGATGCACGAGCGATTGTGCGGCGCCGGCCGCATGCGCGTCGTGGGTCACCATGATGATGGTCTTGCCGAGCTCGGCGTTCATCCGCTGCAGCATCGCCAGCACGTCGGTGGCCGATGCGCGGTCGAGGTCGCCGGTCGGCTCGTCGGCGACGATCAGCACCGGATCGGTGATCAGCGCGCGCGCGATCGCGACGCGCTGCTGCTGGCCGCCCGACAGCTCGGACGGGTAATGGCTCGTGCGGTCGCCGAGGTTCACCATGTCGAGCACCAGCTCGACGCGCTCGCGCCGTTCGCGGCGCGACAGGTGCGTGAGCATCAGCGGCAGCTCGACGTTCTCGAACGCGGTCAGCACCGGCATCAGGTTGTAGAACTGGAAGATGAAGCCGACGTTCGCCGCGCGCCATTCGGCCAGTTGCGCCTCTTCGAGCTGCGAGATGTCGAGGCCGCCCACGCGCAGCTCGCCGCTGTCGGGCCGGTCGATGCCGGCGACGAGATTGAGCAGCGTGCTCTTGCCGGAGCCCGACGGCCCCATCAGCGCGACGAAGTCGCCTTCGCCGATGTCGAGCGTGATGTCGGTCAGCACCGGCACGACCTGGTTGCCGCGCCGGTACGACTTCGCGACGTGGCTGATCTCGACGAGGGGCGGCGAAGCGTCGTTCACGCGCGCCACGCTATTTCTTCGCGACGGCCACTTTCGCGCCGTCCTTCAGCTTCGCCCCCGGCGCGAGCACGACCGTGTCGCCGGGCTTCACGCCGCGGATCGCAACCAGCTCGCCGATCCGCGTGCCGGCCGTCACCGTCGTTGCGTGCACGGTGTCGTCCTTCACGACGAACACGACTGGCCGGCCGTCGCGCTCGACCACCGCGCTCGCCTGCACGGCCGTCACCGGCTGCCGGTCCTGCGGCGTCGTCGGCTTCGACAGGAACGCGATCTTCGCGCTCATGTCGGGCAGCACGCGCTCGTCGCGGTCGACGAAACGCACTTTCACGAGCACGGTCGCCTTCGAGCGGTCGACGGTCGGCACGATGCGCGACACGCGGCCCGCGAAGCGCATATCAGGCAGCGCGTCGAGCTGGATTTCGCACGGCTGCTCGGCGCGGATCTTCGCGATGTTCGATTCGGCGACGTCGGCTTCGACCTCGAGCGTGTCCATGTCGGCGATCGTCACGACCGCGCCCTTGCTGTCCGACGCGGACGAGAACGGCGTGATGTTGTCGCCGACGTTCGCATGTTTCGCGAGCACGATCCCGTCGAACGGTGCGCGGATCACCGTCTGGTCGACGGCGACCTGCGCGGCCTGCGCGTTGGCTTCGGCCGATGCGATCGCGGCCTGGTCGCTGTTGACCGACGCGCGCGCCTTGTTCACGCGGGCCGTGTCGGTGTCGAGCTGAGCGGCCGGCACAGCGCCCTTCGGCGCGAGCACGGCGGTGCGGCGCAGCGCGATTTCGGCATCCTTCAGTTCGGCCTGTTCGACGCCGAGGTTCGCGCGGGCGACCTTCACCTGGGCAAGCGCCTGCGCGCGCGATGCCTCGACGTCGGCGCTTTCGAGCCGCGCGATGATCTCGTCCTTCTTCACGCGCGTACCTTCGAGCACGCCGAGCCATTCGACGCGCCCCTGACCCTTCGACGCGACCGCGGCCTTGCGCTGCGGCACGACGTAGCCGGTCGCATTGAGCTGCGTGTCGTTCTGGTAAGGGTAGGCGGACGTGACGGCGGTCGTGTCGACCGTCGGCCGGCCGGTGAGGAGAAGGGCGGCGGCGATCGCGGCGAGCAGGATCGCGGCCGCGACCGCATAGCGGACCCACCGGCGCCGGCGCGGCGCGGGCGCGATCGGACGCCGGTCGATTTTCAGTTTGTCCAGATTGTGATCGGGCAATTTGGGCGCCTCGCGACGGCGGCGGTCTCATGACCGGCCGCGATCCGTTGGAACGGAAGAAGGCCAGTATAGCGTCGTCGCAACGGGCGCGAGAGGCGGTTTGTCGGACGATTGGCGAGCCCCCGGACGGCACGTCGGACGGGCTCGCAGCCTGCGCCCCCGGGGAAACCCGAGGGTTGCAAGGAACGTGTCAACTGGCCGCGCGGGCGATGCGTTATGGAGCCAGTGCGTCAGTATTTGTCGAGGCGAAAAGGCGAGAGCCGAGCCGCCCGGCGGCGACCGGGAACCCGGCGCGACTGATGTTCCGATGCGGATGCCTCGCATCTTTACCGGTACGTTTGACTTTTTCTCCGCTAAAGGAAGAACAATGAAGAAGACGCTCGCTTCGATCATGACCGCAGCATTCGCTCTCGCATCGGTTTCGGCATTCGCACAGGCGTCCGCGCCGGCAGCCGACACGTCGGCCGCAGCGCCGGCGCCGGCCAAGAAGGATCACAGCAAGCCGAAGCACGTGCTGAAGCACCACGGCTCGGCGAAGGGCAAGGCGAAGGCCGCAGCCGCATCGGCCGCCGGCACGAACGACGCAGGCGCAGCAAACTAAGCGCGTCTCGTCGGGGCCGGCGCCGCCGGCCGCCCGTCGCGAAACCCCGCACGCTTCCGGCATGCGGGGTTTTGTTTTTTCAGGCGTCCGGCATGTCCGGCGCGCCGGCCGGCGGCGCGCGCATCGCGTCGACCACCGTGCGCATGCGCTGCCAGTGCGAGCCTTCCCAGAACACGCGTCCGCATACGTCGCAGGCGGCAAAGCGCCGGTGCCGCTGGCGCACGCCGGCCGGCACGCGCGGCGCGGCGTCGGCCGCATCGAGCGCGTGCAGCGGCGCGTTGCAGCGCAGGCACAGCCGGAACGGCCGCATGTGCGGCGCGAGGTCGAGCCGCGCGAACAGCTCGCGCAACTGCTCGGCCGGCTGCTGCGCATGCAGGTAGCAGCCGCGCACGACCGCGCGGCGCTTGAGCAGCTCGCGGTCGCGGGTCAGCACGGTGCGGCCTTCGCGCGCGGCGAGCGCGACGAGCGCGTCGTCGCGGTAGTGGTTGTCGTAGCAGGTGTCGAAGCCGGCGAGCCGCAGCAACTGCGCGAGGCCGCCGAGATGCGCGTCGGCGACGAAGCGCCAGCGCTCCGGTTGCGGCGCGGGCGCGCCGTTCGCGGCCTGGCCGGCGTGCTGCGGGTGGATCTCGACGCGCTCGCCGTCGCCGAGCGGCCGGTCGAGGCCGGCCGGCGCGCCGTTCACGCAAAGCCGGCCGATTTCCGTATGCGGGACGCCGAGCGCCTCGATCGCATGCTTGAGCGTCGCATCGCGCGCAAACGCATGCGTGAACGCGCACTCGCGCCGTGCCCGCGCGAGAAACGCGTTCAGTTCGCCATGGAAGCGGAAAGTCGCGGTCGCCATTCGCCCAGTATCGCACCGCGCACGGCCGGCCGCGGCCGCTGCAAGCCGTCGTCATCTGTGTTTAACTCCCGGCTTCATGGATCGAAGGAGCGGGCAATGGATCTCGGATTTATCGGGCTGGGTGAAATGGGGCAGGCGATCGCGGCGAACCTGCTGAAGGCGGGGCACACCGTGCGCGTCTGGAACCGGTCGCGCGAGCGCGCCGAGCCGCTCGCCGTGCTGGGTGCGCAGATCGTGGCGTCGCCGGCCGACGCGTTTCGCGGCGATGCCGCGTTCTCGATGCTCGCCGACGATGCGGCCGCGCGCGAAGTGTTCGACGATGCGCTGCTCGCACAGGCGCCGCGCGGCCTGATCCACGTGAACATGGCGACGGTCTCCGTCGCGCTGGCCGAATCGCTCGCGCACGCGCATGCGTCGCGCGGGCTCGACTACGTGGCCGCACCCGTGATGGGGCGCCCTGACGTCGCGGCCGCCGCGCGCCTGACGATCATGGCCGCCGGCCCGGCCGAGGCGATCGACCGCGTGCAGCCGCTGTTCGATGCGATCGGCCAGAAGACCTGGCGGTTCGGTTCGCTGCCGCAGCACGCGAACGTCGCGAAGATCGCGGCGAACTTCACGCTCGCGTCGGCGATCGAGACGCTCGGCGAGGCGTCCGCGCTGCTCGGTGCGCACGGCGTCGCGATGCGCGATTTCCTCGACGTGATCACCAGCAGCGTGTTTCCCGGGCCGGTCTATCAAGGCTACGGCGGGATGATCGCCGAGCGAAGCTACGAACCCGCGCGCTTCAAGGCCCGGCTCGGCCTGAAGGACGTCCGGCTCGCACTGGAGGCCGGCGACGCGGTGGCGGTGCCGCTGCCGGTGGCGAGCGTCGTGCGCGACAGCCTGCTCGATGCGCTTGCGCACGGCGGCGGCGACCAGGACTTTGCGGTGCTCGGCGAAGTCGCGCTGCGCCGCGCGGGCCGCTGAGCCGGCGCGCGACAGAAGCGCGGCACACGCGGCATAATCGACGTTTCGTTTTCTTTCGGTTGAGGCGGTCATGAACCTGCATACGTGGTGGCTTTTCGTGGCGACGGTGTTCGTCGTGTCGGCGATTCCGGGCCCGAACATGCTGCTCGTGATGACGCACGGCGCGCGGCACGGGCTGCGCCGCTCGTCGTCGACGATGGCGGGCTGCCTGAGCGCGCTGGTGTTGATGCTCGCGGTGTCCGCGGCGGGGCTCGGGGCAGTTCTCGAGGCCTGGCCGGCGATGTTCAATGCGTTGCGCTTCGCAGGTGCCGCCTATCTGGTCTATCTCGGCGTCAAGGCGTGGCGCGCGCGCGTGGACGACGCGCCGGCCGCCGACGTCGATGCGGTGGCGCCGGGCGCGTCGGCATCGCGTCTGACGCTGTTCCGCAATGGCTTCCTGGTCGCGGGCAGCAACCCGAAGGCGATCCTGTTCGCGGCCGCGCTGCTGCCGCAGTTCATCAACGCGTCGGCGCCGACGCTGCCGCAGTTCGGCATCCTCGTCGTCACGTTCGCCGTGATCGAGGTGAGCTGGTATCTCGTCTACGCGTCGTTCGGCACGCGGATCGGCGCGACGCTGAAGAGCCAGAGCGTCGCGAAGATCTTCAACCGGCTGACGGGCGGCATCTTCGTCGGTTTCGGCGCGATGATGGCGCTGGTCCGTCACTGATTTCGGGCCTCGCGGCCTGCGCAAAACGCCCCGCGCCTCGTCAGAGGGCGGGGCGTTTGCACATCCGGGCCCGGCCTACGCGCGCGGCAACACGGCTGGGCCGGTCCGGCGGCCGGCCGACAGGCCGAACCCGGCGGCCGCGCCGGCGAACGCGAAGCCGACGCCGCACACGGCGCTCCATCCGCCCCACGCCCACGCGCTGCCCGCGAGCGCCGCGCCCAGTGCGCCGCCGACGAAGAACAGCCCGACGAACAAGCCGTTCAGGCGCCCGCGCGCGGCCGGGTTCAGCAGGTTGATGGCACGCCGGCCGATCGTCTGGTCGACGATCACGCCCGCGTCGAGCAGCGCCGCGCCACCGGCCAGCAGCGCCAGCGCGACGCCGCGATGCGCATGCACGTCGAAGCCGAACCAGCCTGCGCCGGCGATGCCGAGCACGGTGAGCGCCGCGAGCATCGTCACGTGCGCGACGCGCTGCGCGGCCGGACCGTGGCCGCGATCGCCGGCGCGGCCGGCGAGCGGTGTGACGATCGCGCCGCTCGCGCCGGCGAACGCGAACAGCGCGATCCCGTGCAGGTCGAGGCCGAACGGCGGCTGCACCAGCCGCAGCCCGATGGCCGTCCAGAACGCGCTGAACGCCGCCATCGCGAGCGCGGCCGACAGCGCATGCCGGCGCAGCACCGGTTCGTCGGCGAGCAGCCGGCCCATCGACGCGAGAAGCGTGCGATAGCCGGCCGTCACCGCCGGCTGGCGCGCCGGCAACCGCAGCGCGAGCACGACGGCGATCGCCACATTCGCGAGCGCGGCCAGCGCATAGAACGCACGCCAGCCGGCCGTGCCTGCGATCAGGCTTGCGAGTGGCCGCGACAGCAGGATGCCGAGCATCAGCCCGCTCATCACGTTGCCGACCGCACGGCCGCGCTGCGCTTCGGGCGCCATCGACGCGGCCATCGGCACCAGCATCTGGATCACGCTCGACGCGGCGCCGGCGATCAGCGTCGCGACCAGGAACACGGCGCCCGAGCGCGTGAACGCGGGCAGCGCGAGCGCCGCCGCGCACGCGACGAGCGTCGCGACGATCAGCCGGCGGTTTTCGCGCAGGTCGACGAGCGGCACCAGCAGCACGAGGCCGGCCGCATAGCCGAGTTGCGGCAGCATCGCGACGAGGCCGGTGAGGCCGGGCGGCAGGTGCAGGTCGGCGCTGATCGGGCCCGTCAGCGGTTGCGCGGCGAACAGGTCCATCACGATCACGCCGACCGTCGCGGCGAAGAAGAGCGTCATGCCCGTGCTCAGCGCGGGCGGTGCGCCGCGCGCGGCGCGCATGGCGGCAGGGCAGGAATCGGCGGGGCAGTTCATCGGAGGCCTGAAGAGAGGAGCGAAGGAATCCCCATCGTAGGTGGTCGATGTTTATGCGACAATTGAAATATGTCTAACATGATTATGCGAGTTTGTTTTGAATACGCGTGATCTCCAGGCGTTCGTCGCGGTGGTCGACAGCGGGTCGATGGTCGCCGCCGCCGCGAAGCTCCATCTGACGCAACCGGGCCTGACCCGCCGCGTGCAGAACCTCGAAACGCTGCTGGGCGTGCCGCTGCTCGAACGACAGAGCAAGCCGCTGAAGCCGACTGCCGCCGGGCGCGACGTCTACGCGCTCGCGCGCAACGTGCTGTGCGCGGTCGACGCGCTGATGGCCGCGGGGGCGCCGGACAGCGAGCCGTCGGGCGAGCTGCGCATCGGCGTGCCGCCGTTCCTGTCCGAGCTCGCGCTCGAGCGGCCGATCGACCGGTTGCGCGATGCCTTTCCGCGACTGACGTTGCGCGTGACAGCCGGCTGGTCGCCGGCGCTCGTGCAGGGCATCGAACGCGGCACGCTGGATGTCGCGACGGTGATGGTGCCGGCCAGCGCGGCACTGCCCGACACGCTGACGGCGACCCTGCTCGGCACGCAGCCGACGGTGCTCGTCGCCGCGCGCGATTTCCCGTTGCCGGAGGGCCCGCTATCGCTCGACGCGCTGTCGGGCTTTCCGTGGGTGCTGAGCCAGGACGGCTGCGGGATGCGCTCGGCGCTGAGCCGTGCGCTCGGTTCCGCCGGGTTGCCGTTCGATGTCGCGGTCGAGGCGTTCGGCTCGGAGTTGCAGCTGTCGCTCGTCGCGCGCGGCGCGGGCATCGGCATCGCACCGCCGAACGCGCTGGCGCGCAGCGCGCACCGCGATGCGCTGAGGGTAGTGGAAACGACGGGGCTGGAAACGCGGATCAACGTGTGGATCGTGCACGCCGCGTTGCCGGGCCGCCTGACGCGGCCGGTCGCGCTGCTGCGCGATGCGCTCGGAGACGTGCTCGAGCGGGAAAACATGAAGGGGTCGGATACAGACTAGCGATCTAGAGTGCGCATTCGAGGGAAAATCCTTATTTTCTCTACGGAAATGTTGCAATGCGGAAATCGATTCGCTATAGTTACACCTGTCTCCTCCATGTCTCCTCTGATATGGATTCAGCCCGCCTCTTAGGCGGGCTTTTTTTTGCCCGCGTTTTTGGCGCGGGTCATCCATCCTCCCTGGGTTCGTCCGCCGTTGCCGGCCTCAGAACTTGTACGTCATCCCGACGTAGCTGATGATCGGGTCCGCCTTCAGGTCCGATTTCGACTCGGCGAGTGTTGTGCCGTCGGCCGCCTTGATCGTCACCGTCGACGTTGTCTTCAGCGGGATGTAGGTCACCGACGCCACCAGCCCGAAATGCTCGGTCATGTTGTATTGCAGACCCGCGTTGAACACCGGCTGCCATGACGACGACGCCTTTGCCTCCACCGATGTCGTACCCGGCTTGCCCGCGCCCGCCGCGAGAATCGCGCCGAGGTTGTCCTGCGTCTGCTTGATGAAGTTCGTGTTGAGCTGCAGGTCGCTGAACCAGTTGTACGACACGCCGAGGCCGAGGAACGGCCGGAACTTCGCGGTCGCCTGCCCGAAGTAGTACTGCAGGATCACCGCCGGGCTCCACTGCCGCACGCTCTTCACGATCGGATTGACCGACGCGAGCCCGATGTTCTGCGTGCCCAGCGCGCCGGCCGGGCCGGGCGGCTTGATCGTGCCTTGGGCCGACACCTTGAACACCGGCGGCACGCCGGCCACCGACGTGACCGCGATGTGGTCGGTCAGGAAGTGGCTGACCGTCAGGCCGACGGTATCCGCGCCGCTGGTGCGCAGCCCGGTGCCCGGCGACGTGAACGATGGCGGCAGCCGCAGCGGCGTGTTGATCGGCGTCGGCGCGACGTTGGTCGTCATCGGCGTGCTGCTCTGCTGCGGCATCACGTGGAACCAGCCCAGCGTGACGACGTTGCTGCCGGCGCTCTGCGCGTGCGCCGCGAGCGGCGCCAGGGCGGCGGCGCCGGCCGCCGCGCAGAGAAGGGTCTTCTTCATCACGGCTTGTCTCCTCTTACTGGACGAACGCGCCGATCGTGAAATACGGCGTCGAACCCGCGTTGTCGAGGAAACCGAACACGCCACCCGTGAAGATGAACTTGCCGGTCGGCGTCGTGCTGCTTGCACCCACGTGGGTCGTCGTGACCGTGCCCGGCACCGCCTGCGTGTAGTCGAGGTTCAGGGCGGTCGCGAGCGATGCCTGCGACGGCTGGAACGGATCGAGCAGCGTGGCCTGCGTGTCGGTCAGCGCGGTGGTGCGGTAGTCGAACTGGCTGTCGACGCCGATGTACTCGCCGTTCTGCGAGCCGAGCGCGATCGTCGTTTGCGGCGCGAGGATCGAGATGCTCGATTCGTCGTCGGCGGTCAGGCCCGGCACGCCGTTGCTGTCCGGCGTCGGGTTCGGGTTTGCGACGCCCGTGCGCACGAGGATCGGCACGAGCTGGTTGCGCAGCTTGCCGACGATCATGAAGCCCTTGCCCTGCGGCGTCGCCGACAGCGTCGGCTTCAGCTGGCTCTGGTAGTTGTTGCTCTGGAACGCGCCGCTGCCGTCGGCCGACTGCACGAAGTTCGTGCCCTGCTGCGTGCACGCGCCGCCGGCGAACTGGCCGGTCGTGTCGCACTTGGTCCACGAGCCGTCGGCGTTGATCGTCACCTTCGCATCGATCGACGCCGGCGCGAAGTTCTGCGACGGCACTTCGCCGAAGCCGACGTGGCTGTAGGTGCCCGCGACCTTCGTGATGTCCGTTTCGATCGACGAGAAGCCGATGAACGGGTAGTACGGGAACGTCGTATCGGGCACTGCGGCCTGGCCGAGCACGCCGTTGAACTGGATTTCCTTGCCCGGAATCGTGCCGCCCGCGACGCCTTCGCCGACGAAGATGCGCGCCGGGCGCGACGGATCGAGGCTCGCACCGTTCAGGCGGAACGCGCACTGGTTCAGCTTGTTGGTCGGCAGCAGTGTTTCCTGCGTGAGCGTGCCACTGTCGACCGTGCCTGCGCGGGTCGGCGTGACGGTACCCTTCGTTTGCGGAACCGGCGATTCGACGTAGGTGACCTGCCAGGTCATCTTGGTCGTGTCGAGCTGGACCTTCGCGAGTTCGCCGCTGCCCGCACCGCCCGTGAATACGGTGCTGTAGTCGAGCGACGCAGGGCAGAGCCGGTCTTCGACGAGCGGGGGCGGGTTGTCGTCGCCGCCGCCGCAGCCGGAAAGAAGGGGGGCGGCAAGGGCCGCCGCCAGAATGAGGTTGCGCTTCATGTTGCTCCTCCAGATTTGTCTTGTACGGCGGCCGGCTCCCTGTCGACCGCTTCTATTTGCTTGTGCGCGTTGCGCCTGCGTCGTGCCGGACGCCGTCGTGTCGTGCCTTCCTCTGCCTGCCATACGCGGCGGCGCACCGGCCGCCGCCGCGTCCCCGATCGCTACTTGCTGATCTGCGCACCCACGCCGAAGTACGGTGTCGACGACGTGCTCGAATTCGCCGACGTCTGCGTGACACCGCCGTTCACCGTGCCCTGGATCAGCGCCGCATACAGCCCGCCCGTCGCGATCACCACGCCCGATGCGGACGGGTAGCTCGCGCCGCTCGGCGGCGTGGTCGTTGCGTTCAGCAGGCCCGCGGTCGTCTGGCCGTAGTCGAGCGTGAAGCCGTCTTCTTCGGCCTGCGTGGTCGGATTGATGAACGACGCGTTGCTGCCGCGGATCAGTGCGGCCGTGTACTTGAAGTTCGAATCCGCGCCCGCGTAGCCGCCGTCGATCGCACCCGACTGGATCGCCGTCGCCGCGCCGAGCACCGCGATGCCCGATTCGTCGTCGACCTTTGCGTCGGTGTGCAGCGCCGCGTCGGTGCCGAGATACACGTAGCCCGTGCGGACGACCACCGGCACCGTCGCGCCGTTGAGCTGGCCGATCACCATGTGCGCGGTGCCCGATTTGCCCGTCGTGCCGACCACCGGGAGCGACGTCTGCGGCAGGATCTGCGGGGCCTGCGTGCTGTCGAGGTAGCTGCCGTTCGCGTTCACCGTCCACGGATTGCCGGTCGTCTCGCAACTGCCGGAGGTCGACGTACATGCGCCGTTCGCGTCGAACGTCTCGCTCGAGTTGATGCCCTTCGTCGCATAGTTGCCCGACGGCACGAGGTGGTAGAGCAGTGCGTTGTACGTACCCGGCAGCTTCGTGAGATCGGTCGTCGTGTTCGCGAAGCCGAGGAACGGATAGAAATCGAAGTGGCGGTTCGGTACCTGGCCGACGTTCTTGTAGAGCGGGATACCGGCGAGGCTGATCGTCAGCCCGTCGTACTGGACCGTCGCCCCCGGAATGCCGCCACCCGCGACACCCATGCCGACCAGCAGCATCGGCGGGTTCGCCTGGTTGAAGTCCGCGGCCGTCGAATAGGTCGAGCCGTTCGGCGCGGTACCCGTGCCCGGCGTGAGGACGAACGCGCAGCGCGTCTGCTCGGCCGTCGGCAGCGTGCCGGTCGGCGGGTGGATGACCTTGCCGGTGATGGTCGTGCCGGCGCGGCTCGGCGTGACCGTGCCGGTCGCGAGCGGAATCGGCGACTCGAGCCACTTGAGCGTGTAGGTCATCGCGACCGCGTCGATGTTGACGCTGACGATCTCGCCGCTACCGGCGCCGCCGAGGTACGTGCTCTTCACGATGTCGGCGTCGGCCGGACACAGCGCGCTGTTGACGGGCTGCGACGGCGGCGGCCCTTGCGTGCCGCAGCTCGATCCGGAACATTGGGGCGTGTTGATCGGCGCGGGCGAGCCACCGTCTCCTCCACCACAGGCAATCAGGAAAGGGGCGATGGCAAAGGCCGTTGCCACCCCCTTCGATAAGGCGTGCGACATGCCGCTGTCTCCAATCGTTTAATTGTGCGAGCTAATGTCGCCGCCTGGATTTTTGCTGTCAATTGATGAACTCGTCTAAAAAAGGTGATTGAAACGGATTGTGCGTTTCAATTCCTTTCTGGTCGGGGATTTGAGTAAGAATTAAAACGCGACGAGGCTGGCGGGGCGCTGCCGGAGTGGTGGACGTGCCACGCACGGCCGGCTTTCGAACGGCCTTCCTGCGTATAACGGCAGCGTTTAAATTGACGGCATCCGGTTTATCCCTATTCGGGATTGACTGGATAAAAAGGAGGAGGAGTTAATGCGCAGGTAATCGCGCAATCGAAAGCTTGTAAATATTTGTAAATGCGCGGGCGTGGTTTTATATATTGCCTGGCGCGGACAAATAAAAAGCCGGCCAGCGGCCGGCTTTGCATCGCGTGCAAGGAGGGTCAGCGCTTCAGGCCGCTGTCCTCGGCGGCGCCGATGTTGAGGTTCATGCACTGGATCGCGGCGCCCGACGCACCCTTGCCGAGGTTGTCGAGTCGCGCGACCGTGACGAAGCGCTCTTCGTTGCCGAACACGAACAGGTCGACGCGGTTCGTGTCGTTGTTCGCCTGGACGTCGAAGAAGCCGCTGTCGAGATTCGCATCGGCGTTGAACGGCGCGACGCGCACGAACGGTTCGTCCGCGTAGTACTCGGCGAACACGCGCTGCACGTCCTGCGGCGTCGCGCGCTTCGCGAGTTGCTCGGGCGAGAAGTAGGTCGTCACGGCGAGACCCTTCAGGAACGGCCCGACGATCGGCGTGAAGATCGGCGCGTGCGCGAGGCCCGTGTGCGCGGCCATTTCCGGCAGGTGCTTGTGCGCGAGCGCGAGTGCATACGGACGCGGGCTCGCGAGCTTGCCGCCCGGCGCTGCGCTTTCGTACTCGGCGATCATCGACTTGCCGCCGCCGCTGTAACCGGTGATCGAGTAGCTGTGTGCGGCGAACGTCGGCGCGACGATGCCAGCGTCGACGAGCGGACGCATCGCGAGCACGAAGGCCGATGCATGGCAGCCCGGCACCGCGATGCGCTTCGACGTGCGGATCTTCTCGCGCTGCGCGCGGGTCAGTTCCGGCAGGCCGTACGCCCAGTCGGCGCTCGTGCGGAACGCGGTGCTCGCGTCGATCAGCGTCGTGTTCGGGTTCTCGACCAGCGATGCCGATTCGCGCGATGCGACGTCGGGCAGGCACAGGAACGTGACGTCCGACGCGTTGATCAGGCGGCGGCGCTCATCGACGTCCTTGCGCTTCGCTTCATCGATGCGCAGGATCTCGATGTCGTTGCGTGCCGACAGGTATTCGAAGATCTTGAGGCCGGTTGTGCCTTCCTGGCCGTCGACAAAAACTTTGGTGCTCATTTCGCTCTCACTGAATGAAACGGGAGCCGCGGCGCCCTGAAACCAATATTTTAAGACGTCATCCGGCGGGCCTGCACCGCACGGGGCGAAAAAAATGACGGCCCGAGGGCCGTCTTGTGTCCCTTTGATGCGCGCCGGCTTTGCTCGGCCGGCGGCGCGGGTGTGCTCAGCGGCCGCCGGCCACCCAGCGGGCCGTCGCTTCGGCGACGCGCCGGCCGAACGCCTTCGCGGTCTCGAGGTCGCCCGGCAGCGGGCCCTCGTCGGGTGTCGCGTCCGCCGGCGACTGCGCGAGCAGGCCCGTGAAGCCGCCGACGTAGTTGATGTCGTTGCGCGTGGCCGCCTTCGAGTTGGCCGGCATCATGCCCGTGCCGACCCACACCATCCCATGTTGCATCGCCAGCGTGACGAAATACTGAATCGTCGAGAACTTGTCGCCATTCATCGTCGCCGAGTTCGTGAAGCCCGCGGCGATCTTGTCCTTCCACTTCTGCGTGAACCACGGTTTCGACGTTGCGTCGGCAAACTGCTTGAACTGCGCGGACGGGCCGCCCATGTACGTCGGCGCGCCGAACACGATGGCATCCGCCGCGTCGAGCGCGGCCCAGCTCGCGTCGTCGAGTTCGCCGACGGCGATCAGGCGTGCGGTGGCGCCGGCGTCCTGCGCGCCTGCGTGAACGGCGTCGGCCAGTTTCTGCGTGTGACCGTAGCCGCTGTGATAGACGATGACGATGTTCGACATGAAGCGTTCTCCGGAAAAGGACGACAACGGCAGGCGCTGCGGCCTGCCGCGTCACGCGTCGCGGTCAGGCGGCGCGGCGGATGCGCGGCGGGATGCCGCGACCGGTGCAGCCGAGTCTAGCAAGCCGGAATGACGGGAAAAACGCACGACGCGCGCGCACAGAAATTCGTCGCTGCGGGGAATCGGCCCAGCGGCCGGCGCGGTGCGGCACGTGTGGCACGTGCGATGCGCGCGCCCGGCTATTGCCCGTAAGTGACCGTGAGCTGCGCGGTACCGATCGTCAGCGTGCCGATCTCGTGCTCGAACATCGGCGCGGGGCGACCCTGCGCGACGCGCAGGTCGGTGCCCTTCAGCGCGTAGACGGTGATCACGTAGCGGTGCGGTTTGCCCGGCGGCGGGCACGGGCCGCCGTAGCCGTCGGTGCCGAAGTCGTTGCGCGCCTCGCTCGCGCCGATGCGCCGCAGGAAGCCGGACGCGCTCGCATCGGCGGGCAGGCTCGTGACGGTCAATGGAATGCCGGCGACGGCCCAGTGCCACCAGCCGTGGCCCGGTGCGTCGGGATCGAAGATCGTGATCGCGTAGCCGCGCGTGCCGGCGGGCGGATTGCGCCACGTGAGTTGCGGCGAGTGGTTGTCGCCCTTGCAGTCGCCGCGATCGAACACGTTCGCGAGGCCGACGCGCCCGCCCGGCGTCAGGTCGTCGCTCGACACGGTGAACGGGCCTTCGGCGCGCGCGGGCCGAATGACGAATGCGCCGCAGACGGCGACGCAGAGAAGGGCGGCGATGAACGCAGGCGGACGACCCGAGGGCGCAGGCGAAGTGATCCGGCGATCCACACGCATAGGGCGCTTCTCCCGTCACGTAGGCCGGCCCGACGAGCCCGGCGTTTGTTGGCGTTGTGCGTAGCTCGCGCAGCTGATGGCGGCGATGGATCAAGTCTAGCATTAGGGTTCGATGAGCGATGCACGTCGCGGCGCGCGACTTCGAACGTTCCTGATGCGGATCGAAGGACGAAAAAAAACCGCTCGCGATGAAGCGAGCGGCTTTTTCAGCCAGGGTGCCGGCCTGCATGCCGGCGCAGCATTATTCCTTCGGGGACGTTGCGCCGCCGTGCGCCGCCGACCACTCGGCCGGTGCGTGCAGGAATTTCTCGACTTCGTCGAGCGTCTTCGTCTCGAAGTAGCCCGATGCCTTCGCGACGCGCAGCACGTCCCACCACGTCGCCAGTGCGTGCAGGTCGACGTCGATGTCCTTCAGGACCGACACGCTTTCCTTGAAGATGTTGTAGTGGAACAGCACGAAGCAGTGGTTCACCGTCGCGCCCGCGGTGCGCAGCGCGTTGACGAAGTTGATCTTGCTGCGGCTGTCGGTCGTCAGGTCTTCCACCAGCAGCACGCGCGAGCCTTCTTCCAGATGACCTTCGATCTGCGCGTTGCGGCCGAAACCCTTCGGCTTTTTACGCACGTACTGCATCGGCACCATCATGCGGTCCGCGAGCCATGCCGCGAACGGGATGCCGGCCGTCTCGCCGCCCGCCACCGAGTCGATCTGCTCGAAGCCGACGTCGCGCATGATCGTCGTTTCCGCCATTTCCATCAGCGCACGGCGCACGCGCGGATACGAGATCAGCTTGCGGCAGTCGATGTAGACGGGGCTTGCCCAGCCGGACGTGAAGATGAACGGTTTTTCGGCGTTGAAGTGCACCGCCTGCACTTCGAGCAGGATTTTGGCGGTCGTATCCGAGATCGACTGACGATCGTAGCCTGTCATGGGCATTCCTTGGGTGATGAGCGAAGATCGGGCGAGGGCCCGGTGGCGCAGCAAGGGGAACCTGCCCGAGGGGCCGGGGCGCGATCGGAGGGCCAATCGCATCGCTGCGCGCGTAGCCGGCTATTTTACCCGATTCAGGCCGGTTTTCGGCGGAATTCGCGCAGGTTCGGCGCGCCGCTCACCACCGGCGAAACAAACGGGGCACGACCAGCCCGACGCTGATGCCAGGGATGCGGCGCTGCACCAACGTGCGTCATTTAGGGGGTGTACACTAGGCGGCCCTAAGAAATCATTCAGTACTTTGTACTTTTCTCTTGCCACCCGCCAAGGTTCGATGGCGTGCCGACCCGGCGCGTCGCGTGCCGTCTCGCAGTCGACCATCCCCTCGATTCAAGCAGACGCGGCCGAAGGTGCTGTGTACTGAGTCGTTAATATTTCGCATGTCTCTCGCAGGTCAATCATGGACGAACAACTGAAGCAGGCTGCTCTCGCGTATCACCTGAACCCGAAACCCGGCAAGATTTCGGTCACCCCGACCAAGCCGCTGTCGAACCAGCTCGATCTGTCGCTCGCGTATTCGCCGGGCGTCGCCGCTGCGTGCGAGGCGATCCACGCGGATCCGCTCGACGCGCAGAAGTACACGTCGCGCGGCAACCTCGTCGGCGTCATCACCAACGGCACGGCCGTGCTGGGCCTCGGCAACATCGGCCCGCTCGCCGCGAAGCCGGTGATGGAAGGCAAGGGCTGCCTCTTCAAGAAATTCGCGGGCATCGACGTGTTCGACATCGAACTGTCGGAGTCCGACCCCGACAAGCTCGTCGAGGCGATCGCGATGCTCGAGCCGACGCTCGGCGGCATCAACCTCGAGGACATCAAGGCGCCGGAGTGCTTCTACATCGAGCAGAAGCTGCGCGAGCGCATGAAGATCCCCGTCTTCCACGACGACCAGCACGGCACCGCGATCATCGCGTCGGCCGCGATCCTGAACGGCCTGAAGGTCGTCGGCAAGAAGCTGTCGGAAGTGAAGCTCGTGTGTTCGGGCGCAGGCGCGGCAGCGATCGCGTGTCTGGACCTGCTGGTGAACCTCGGCCTCACGAAGTCGAACATCCTCGTCGCCGATTCGAAGGGCGTGATCTACGAAGGGCGCGGCAACCTCGATCCGTCGAAGCAGCGCTATGCGGCGACCACCGACGCGCGCACGCTCGCCGATGCGATCGTTGGCGCGGACGTGTTCCTCGGCTGCTCGAGCGCGGGCGTGCTGAAGCAGGACATGGTCAAGACGATGGGCGAGCGCCCGCTGATCCTGGCGCTCGCGAACCCGGAACCGGAAATCCGCCCGGAAGACGCGAAGGCCGTGCGTCCGGACGCGATCGTCGCGACCGGCCGTTCGGACTACCCGAACCAGGTCAACAACGTGCTGTGCTTCCCGTTCATCTTCCGCGGCGCGCTCGACGTCGGCGCGACGACGATCACGGAAGAAATGAAGCTCGCGTGCGTGCGCGCGATCGCCGAGCTGGCCGAGGAAACCGACCAGAGCGAGGAAGTCGCGAAGGCGTATGAAGGCCACTCGCTCGAGTTCGGCCCGGACTACCTGATTCCGAAGCCGTTCGATCCGCGCCTGATCATCAAGATCGCGCCGGCCGTCGCGCAGGCCGCGATGGATTCGGGCGTCGCCACGCGCCCGATCGAGGACATGGACGCGTACCGCGAACAGCTCGGCGCGACCGTCTACCGCACGGGCATGGTAATGCGCCCGGTGTTCGCGACCGCGAAGAAGAAGCAGGCGCGCATCGTGTTCGCCGAAGGCGAAGACGAGCGCGTGCTGCGTGCCGCGCAGTTCGTGCTGCAGGAGAAGATCGCGAAGCCGATCATCGTCGGCCGTCCGTCGGTCGTCGAGATGCGTCTGCAGAAGATCGGCTCGAAGCTGAAGGCCGGCGTCGATTTCGAGATCGTGAACCCGGAAGACGACACGCGCTACCACCGCTACTGGCAGGCGTATCACGACATCGGCGCGCGCGACGGCGTGACGCCGGAAGTCGCGAAGGCCGCGCTGCGCAAGTTCAACACGCTGATCGGCGCGATGCTCGTGCACCTGGGCGATGCGGACGGGATGATCTGCGGGATGATCGACACGTACCACACGCACCTGAAGTTCATCGAGCAGGTGCTGGGCCGTGCGAAGGGCGCCGAGCACTACGCGGCGATGAACCTGCTGATGCTGCCGGGCCGCAACCTGTTCCTGTGCGACACGTACGTGAACGAGCTGCCGAGCGCGGAACAGCTCGCCGACATGACGATCCAGGCTGCCGCCGAGATCGAGCGCTTCGGCATTGCGCCGAAGGCCGCACTGCTGTCGAACTCGAACTTCGGCAGCGCGCCGTCGTCGTCGTCGCGCCGCATGGCGGAAGCCCGCAAGCTGATCAGCGAGCGTGCGCCGAACCTCGAAGTCGACGGTGAAATGCACGGCGACGCGGCGCTGTCCGAAGCGGTCCGCAAGGCTGCATTCCCGGGCACCACGCTGTCGGGCGAAGCGAACCTGCTGATCATGCCGAACGTCGAAGCGGCGAACATCGCGTACAACCTGCTGAAGATGGTCGGCGGCGAAGGCGTGACGGTCGGCCCGTTCCTGCTCGGCGCGGCGAAGCCGGTCCACATCCTGACGCCGGCCGCGACCGTGCGCCGGATCATCAACATGACGGCGGTGGCCGCCGCGAACGCGAACACGAAGTAAGTTCGCGCCCGCGTGTGCCGCGCCTCGTGCGCGGCGCAATGAAAAACGCCACGGAACCTGCGTTCCGTGGCGTTTTTTTTATGGGCTTTCCGGTGAACCGCGGTAGTGCAGAGCGGGCGTCCCGACCGCGAACGCCCGTCGTCTGCCGTTACGCGACCTGCTGGCGCGAATGGCCGCCCGTCGGCGAACGCCACTGCGTGAGCAGCGTGTTCCACTTCTGGCGCACCGCGCGCAGATTGTTCTCCTTCACGTGGCCGTAGCCGCGAATGCCGTCCGGCAGCGCCGCGAGCTCGAGTGCGAGCGGGCGGTTGGTTGCGTTCAGCTTGGTCAGCACTTCGCCGATCAGCGCTTCGTACTCGCCGATCAGCGCGCGCTCGGTGCGGCGCTCTTCGGTGCGGCCGAACGGGTCGAGCCCCGTGCCGCGCAGGAACTTCGCTTTCGCGAGCAGCCGGAACGCCGACATCATCCACGGGCCGTACGCCTTCTTCACGAGATGGCCGTGTGCATCGGTCTTCGCGAACAGCGGCGGCGCGAGGTGGAATTTCAGCTTCCAGTCGCCTTCGAACTGCGACGACAGGCGCGCGAGGAACGCGGGGTCGGATTGCAGCCGTGCGACCTCGTATTCGTCCTTGTACGCCATCAGCTTGAACAGGTTGCGCGCGACCGCTTCGGTCAGCGGTTCCTGCGTCGCGTCGCCGTCCGCCAGCACGCGTTCGGCCGCCCGCACCTTGTCGACGAAGGCCGCATAGCGCGATGCATACGCGGCGTTCTGGTACGCGGTGAGGAATTCCACACGCTTCGCGATCAGTGCGTCGACCGCCTTCTTCGTGTGCAGCGCGATCACCGTCGCGCCCTGCGCCGGGCGTGCATCGCCGGCCGCGGCCTGCTTCACGCTCGCGAGATCGTGCGCGGCGCGACGGCCCCAGTTGAACGCCGCCCGGTTCTTCTCGACCGACACCGCGTTCAGCTCGATCGCGCGTTCGAGCGACGCGAGCGTGAGCGGCAACCAGCCCTTCTGCCATGCGTAGCCGAGCACGAACGGGTTCGTGTAGATCGCGTCGCCGAGCAGCGCGACCGCGAAGCGGTTCGCGTCGATGAAATCGACGGCGTCGCCTGCCGCCGCACGGATGTCATTCTCCGCAGACAGGCCCGGGAACGCCCAGTTCGGGTTCTTGATGAACTCGGCGGTCGGCGTCTGCGCGCTGTTGACGACCACGCGGGTCGTGTCGTGCCGCATCCGCGACGTGCATTCGTCGCCGGCCGTGACGATCGCGTCGCAGCCGATCACGAGGTCCGCTTCGCCCATCGCGATCCGGGTTGCGTGGATGTCGGTCGGTGCGTGCGAGATCTGCACGTGGCTCATCACGGCGCCGCCTTTCTGCGCGAGGCCCGTGACGTCGAGCACGGTCACGCCCTTGTTCTCCAGGTGCGCGGCCATCCCGAGCAGCGCGCCGATTGTGACGACGCCCGTGCCGCCGACGCCCGTGACGAGCACGCCGTACGCACGGTCGATCGCCGGCGGCGTCGGCTCCGGAATCGGCGGCAGCGCACCGCCGTCGACCGCCACCGCCTTCGGCTTCTTCAACTGGCCGCCTTCGACCGTGACGAAGCTCGGGCAGAAGCCCTTCACGCACGAGAAGTCCTTGTTGCAGCTCGACTGGTTGATCTGGCGCTTCGTGCCGAAGTCGGTTTCGAGCGGCTCGACCGACAGGCAGTTCGACTGCACCGAGCAGTCGCCGCAGCCTTCGCACACCGCGTCGTTGATCACCACGCGCTTGGCCGGATCCGGATACGTGCCGCGTTTGCGGCGGCGGCGCTTCTCGGTCGCGCACGTCTGATCGTAGATCAGGATCGTCGTGCCTTCGATCTCGCGCAGCTCGCGCTGCACGTCGTCGAGCTGGTCGCGGTGATGGATCGTCACGCCCGGCGCGAGCAGCGTCTTCTGGCTGTCGTACTTCTCCGGCTCGTCGGTGACGATCACGATCTTCTTCGCGCCTTCGGACGCGAGCTGGTGCGTGATCTGCGGCACCGTCAGCACGCCGTCGACCGGCTGGCCGCCCGTCATCGCCACGGCGTCGTTGTAGAGGATCTTGTAGGTGATGTTCGCCTTCGACGAGATCGCCGCGCGTACCGCCAGCAGGCCCGAGTGGAAATAGGTGCCGTCGCCGAGGTTCGCGAACACGTGCTTCTCGTCGGTGAACGGCGCCTGGCCGATCCACGGCACGCCTTCGCCGCCCATCTGGCTGAAGGTGCTCGTGCTGCGGTCCATCCACACGGTCATGTAGTGGCAGCCGATCCCGGCGATCGCGCGCGAGCCTTCCGGCACGTTGGTCGACGTGTTGTGCGGACAGCCCGAGCAGAACCACGGCTTGCGTTCGGTCTGCACGTGCGGCTTCGCGAGCGCCATTTCCTTCGCATTGATCACCGCGAGCCGCGCGGCGATGCTTGCGCGCACGTCGGACGGCAACTCGAACTTCTCGAGACGCGTCGCGATCGCCTTCGCGATGATCGCGGGCGACAGTTCGTAGTGCGCGGGCAGCAGCCAGTTGCCCATCGGCACCGACCATTCGCCGCCGGCGCCGTCCTTCTCGTCGAACTTGCCGAACACGCGCGGCCGTTGTGCATCCGGCCAGTTGTACAGCTCTTCCTTGATCGCGTATTCGAGGATCTGGCGCTTTTCCTCGACGACGAGGATTTCGTCGAGGCCGCGCGCGAATGCCTGCGCGCCCTGTGCTTCGAGCGGCCACACGCAGCCGACCTTGTAGAGCCGGATGCCGATCCGTGCGCAGGTTTCGTCGTCGAGACCGAGGTCGGTCAGCGCCTGGCGCACGTCGAGGTATGCCTTGCCGCCCGTCATGATGCCGAAGCGCGCTTGCGGCGAATCGATCTCGATCCGGTCGATCTTGTTCGCACGCACATACGCGAGCGCCGCGTACCACTTGTAGTCGAGCAGCCGCGCTTCCTGCACGAGCGGCGGGTCCGGCCAGCGGATGTTCAGGCCGCCGTCGGGCATGATGAAGTCGGTCGGCAGCACGATCTCGGTGCGATGCGGGTCGATGTCGACCGATGCCGACGATTCGACCACGTCGGTCACGCACTTGAGCGCGACCCACAGGCCTGAATAGCGGCTCATCGCCCAGCCGTGCAGGCCGAAGTCGAGATATTCCTGCACGTTCGACGGGAACAGCACCGGCAGCCCGCAGGCCTTGAAGATGTGTTCGGACTGGTGCGCGAGCGTCGAGGATTTCGCTGCGTGGTCGTCGCCGGCGAGCACGAGCACGCCGCCGTGCTGCGCCGAGCCGGCCGAATTCGCATGCTTGAATACGTCGCCGGTGCGGTCGACACCCGGGCCCTTGCCGTACCACATGCCGAACACGCCGTCGTGCTTCGCGCCGGGATACAGGTTCACCTGCTGCGAGCCCCACACGGCGGTGGCGGCCAGGTCTTCGTTCAGGCCGGGCTGGAATACGATCTGGTGGGCGGCGAGGTACTGCTTGGCCTTCCACAGCGACAGGTCGAGGCCGCCGAGCGGAGAGCCGCGATAACCGGAGATGAAACCGGCCGTATTGAGGCCGGCGGCGCGGTCGCGTTCCTGCTGGAGCATCGGCAGACGCACCAGCGCCTGGATGCCGCTCATGTACGCGCGGCCGCGTTCGAGCGTGTATTTGTCGTCAAGCGTGACGGACTTCAGCGCGGCTTCAAGCGACGCGCGTTGGCCTGCGTCTAGCGGGGCATTCATTGAACTGTCTCCTCCACCCAGTTTGGGATCACCAAAACTTCCGTTGCTTCGACGTCTTGTGAACATGTCGGCAGTGGCCGGCATATTGGCCGGTTTTAAGTGATGGTAGCACTGGGATAAACCCGTCGCCCACCGGCCGGCGTGCCGCGGCGCATCACCGAAATTGCGCGAGGCGCTGAGTTACATCATGTAAAAGCATGTAAAGCCGGTCCCTTCTTCGTACCAATGCCGTTAATCTTGTCGGCCTGCCGGAGGTGCCCGGCCGCGTCGGCCCGAATCGACGCAACCGGGGAGGCGCCGGCAGTTTTAAAGGAGGTGCAATGAACACACGTCATATCCAGAGTTTCCTGATCGTGTCCGCCGCGTTTCTCGCGATGACCGGCCCGGTGCACGCGCAAGGCGCGAGCGCGCTGGCGGCAGCCGGCGCACAGATGCGTCAGATCGCGCCGGCGCAGGACGCCGACGCGCAGCCGGCGGCCGAGCACGCCGTCGCGCCGAAGGCGAGCGTGCGTTGATCCGTTCGCGCGGCCGTCGGGCCGCGCCGGAATGACAAAAGGGCGGGAATCTTGCGATTCCCGCCCTTTTTCTTTATGCCGTCCGGTTACCCCGGGCGTTGCGTCAGGCCTTGTCCTGCACCACGCCGCGGCGGATCTGGTCGAGTTCGATCGATTCGAACAGCGCCTTGAAGTTGCCTTCGCCGAAGCCCTGGTTGCCCTTGCGCTGGATGATCTCGAAGAAGATCGGCCCGATCTGGTTCTCGGTGAAAATCTGCAGCAGCAGGTCGTCGCGCGCGCCGTCGATCAGGATCTTGCGCTTCTTCAACTCGTCCAGCGATTCGCCGTGGTCCGGCACGCGACGGTTGACCAGCTCGTAATACGTGTCGATCGTGTCGAGCAGCTTCACTTCCTTGCCGCGCAGGCCGTCGACCGCGCCGTAGATGTCGTTCGTGCCGAGCGCGATGTGCTGGATGCCTTCGCCGTGGTACGCGTCGAGGTATTCCTGGATCTGGCCGGCCGTGTCCGAGCCTTCCTCGTTGATCGGGATCCGGATCTTGCCGCACGGCGACGTCATCGCCTTCGACTTCACGCCCGTCACCTTGCCTTCGATGTCGAAGTAGCGCACTTCGCGGAAGTTGAACAGGCGCTCGTAGAACTCCGCCCATTCCTGCATGCGGCCGCGATGCACGTTGTGCGTCAGGTGGTCGATATAGGTGAGGCCGTGGCCGGCCGGGTTCGGGTTCGCGCCGGCGATCGGCTCGAAGTCGACGTCATAGATGCTGATGTCGCCGATTGCGCCCGGCTGCGCGCCGTTCTTGCCGCGCCAGCGGTCGACGAAATAGATCAGCGAATCGCCGATGCCCTTGATCGCCGGGATGTTCAGCTCCATCGGGCCGGTCTTGTTGTCGAAGCCCCACGCGCCGAGTTCGAGCGCGTGCTGGTATGCCTTCGCAGCGTCCTGCACGCGGAACGCGATCGCGCAGATCGACGGGCCGTGCAGGCGCGCGAAGCGTTGCGCGAACGAATCGGGTTCGGCGTTGATGATGAAGTTGATATCGCCCTGACGGTAGACCGTCACGTCCTTGTGGCGATGGCGTGCGATCGCGGTGAAACCCATCCGTTCGAACAGTTGTCCGAGTGCTTTCGGATCCGGTGCGGTGTATTCGATGAATTCGAAACCGTCGGTGCCGACGGGGTTTTCCCAGTTGGGGATCTGCATGCCGTGTCTCCAGTGTGCTTTGCGATGCGCCCGGGCGTACGGGGCTCGGGGCGGTTCCATGTCGAAGGTGGCGCGCGCCGCGGCGCGCACAACGAATCGGTTCATGCGACAAAGTGTAGCGGGCGGGGCGGAGCGTAAACTTGCGAACTTGATCGTCCGTGCCTACGATGGCGCAATTTCCAGTCTTGAAATAATCAACGGAGGGCAGAAAATGGCGCAGGTCGAATTGGATGCGATCGACCGGCGGATTCTCGCGATTCTTCAGCAGAACGGCCGCCTGTCGAATCAGGAGATCGCCGAGCGTGTGAACCTCTCGCCGAGCCCGTGCCTGCGGCGAATCCGGCGGCTCGAGGAGATCGGCGTGATCACCGGCTACGTTGCGCTGCTGGATCCGCAGAAGCTCGGCCTCGATCTGCTCGCGTACGTGAGCGTGCGGCTCGAGAAGCGCGGCGGCCTGGCGCCGGTCCGTGCCGACGAGACGTCCGCGCGCGCGGGCGCGACCCACGCGGACCTGTTCCGCGCGGCCGTGCAGACCTGGCCGGAGGTGGTCGCGTGCCACGCGATGACGGGCGACATGGATTACCTGCTGCGCGTGCAGGTCGAGGACATGGCGCATTTCTCCCGCTTCGTGCAGGAGCATCTGCTGCACCATCCGTCGGTGATCGACGTGAAGACGAGCTTTTCGCTCGAGTGCTTCAAGGAGACGACGGCGTTGCCGATCCGGTTGGTGCGTTAGCGCGCGGTGCCGTGGAGAAGGGAACAGGAGAAGACCGGGCGCCGTGCGGCAGCCCGGTCGGCCGACATCACGCCGTCAGCGCGGCGGGCATCAGCGATTCGATGAACTTCGACGTGCGGTGGGCCTGGCGCTTGAGCGCGTAGTCGAACACCGCAGCCTGCTCCTGCAGCATCTCGGCGATGATCGTCGAGTGGTCGGCCGGCGGCAGCGACAGGTACGCGTCGGCTTCGCCGTACGCATACTCGATGCGCATCCCGGACTTCTTCGCGATGTGCATCATCGTTGCGTTGCGCGACAGGCAGTGCATGTACAGCATCGTCACGCGCGTGTTGCGGCTGCGGATGGCCGCGCGCTCGAACAGCTTCGAGCCGACGCCGCGGCCGCGCGCGCTTTCGAGCACCGACACGCCGAATTCGGCCGTGCGCTTGTCGCCGTCGACCGGCAGGTAGGCCAGATGGCCGACGCCGATCAGCTCGAGCGCGTGGTCGAATACGCCGAATACGGTGTCGCGACCGAAGTCGATCGTACGGACATAGTTCTCGATCACGTGGTCGGGGACCATCTGGCCGAAGCGCAGCAGGCGGTCCTCTTCGTCGAGCGAGAGAAAGTGGGTGAGCATTCGCTCACGGTCTTTGGAAGCCAGTTCCCTGACGAGAACCGGCGCATTGGCGGCGTTGCCGACTGCGTCGGCACGGCCGTTGAATTGCGTGTTCATCGTGGGTTCCTCAGTCTGTGACAGCACAACGGGTTGTGCATTGCAGCAGCATTTTACCCGAGCGCAGCCCCGAGATTGGGGAAAACCCGTACTTTGTCTTGAGGATGAATTCTAAAACCGCTTAGTTAATAAGCTATCGTATTGATTTTAAAGCGATTTAAAATTCATCACATTAAATGTGCGGCGGGGCGCCGCACTGTGCCCGCTGCGCAACGATGCTGCTGCGCGGCAATCAGGCGCCGGGGGCCAGCCCGCGTTCCATCAGGTCGATGACCTGTTCGGCGAAGTCGCGGTAGCCGAGGCGGCCGCCCGGCTTCAGCCACGTGAACGTCCAGTTGATCATCCCGAACACCATCATCGTGACCGACGTCTGGTTTTCCTTCGAGACCCGGTCCGGATAGGCGCGCGCGAGCTGACGCGAGAAGGCCGCGACGATGTCGCGCTGGCGGTCGAGCACGATTTCGCGCTGCGCGTCCTCCAGATACTTCACGTCGTTGAGCAGCGCGACATGGCGGCTGTGCGACGTCTCGTACTCGGCGAGGAACGCGCGCACGAGTTCGGCGAACGCGTCGCGCTCGCTGAGCCCGCGCCGCTGGCTCGCGCCCTCGACCTCCGCGATGATCAGCATCAAGCGCTTCGTGTAGCGATCGAGCAGGTCGAACAGGATCGCTTCCTTGCTCTCGTAATAGTGATAGAGACGTGCCTTCGACGTGCCGCTCGCGGTCGCGAGATCGGACATCGACGTGCTCGGGTAGCTCGTCTGCGCGAATTTCTCGGCGGCGAGATCGAGGATCTGCTCGCGCTGGGATTCGTGGTCGGGCGCTCGGGTACGGGCCATGGTCGAATGCTGAAGAGTAGCGTTAGCGATGCGCGGCTGCCGCGCGCACCTGCGTGGAAGAGAGGGCGGTCGGCGCGTCGTCCTGCAGCTCGAGCCGTCCGGCCGCCGCGAGTTCGCGACAGCGCCACCAGGCGATCGAGTCGCTGACGAACAGCCCGCCGCGGTCGGCGCTGGCCATGATGCCGCCGACGAGCTGTCGCGCGGGCAACCAGCCGGGTTCCGTATGCGCGACGATCAGCGCATCGAGGTCCGCGTACTGGCCGCTCTTGATCGTGTTGCTGACCCAGTAGCGCAGCTCGGCATTCAGGTGTTTCGCCTCCTGCCACTCGAGCGCGAGGCGACCGATGCGCAGCACCGAGATCGGCGCGGCCACCGGCCGTTTGCGGGCCAGCGCCGCGGGCGAGAACATCCCGGTCGAGCATGCCTGGTCGCCGCGGGCCAGCGCCGCGCGCTCGGGCGCGTCGAGGTCGGCCGCGGACAGCCGGACCTCGTTCAGGCGTTGCGGCACGTTGCGCAGATGATAGGCGACGCGCCGCAGCAGCAGCTTGTCGCCGACGCTCGGCGCATGCCAGACGACCACCTGGCCCGTGTCCATCGCGAGCTGGTCGAGACGTGCGAATTCGTCTTCGACTTCCGCGTTCCAGTCGGGAACCTGGTCGCCGAGCACGCGCTGCCAGAAGGCGGCGCGCGTGTCGGGCGTCTCGTCGGCGCCCTTCAGCGGCCCGACTGCGAGATCGTCGAGCAATCCGACGACGAGCTCGTCGCGTCCGGCTTGGGCGAGGGCCTCGCGCAGCGACGCGGCAGCGGTGCCGCCCTGAATCACGTGAATGGTACTCATCGGCCTGTCATCAACAAAAGAAAACCGCCGGCCGGGCGGACGTTGCAACGTCCAGCCGGCCGGCGGCCCCTAGTGTAAGCGAGATGTGTGACGACGAGAAACCGGTGCGGCGCGCCGATGCGACGCCGCTCAACGCTCGTCGTAGCTCACGACGACCTTGTCGCTGATCGGATGGCACTGGCACGTGAGCACGAAGCCGTCCTTCACTTCGTGTTCCTCGAGCGTGTAGTTCTTCTCCATCCGGACTTCGCCTTCGATCACCTTCGCGCGGCACGTGCAGCACACGCCGCCCTTGCACGCATACGGCAGCGCGAGGCCCGCGCGCAGGCCGACGTCGAGCAGGCTCACGCCTTCGTACGGCAGGCGCAGCTTGCGCTTCTTGCCGTCGAGCACGATTTCGAGGTCCGCCGCCGGCGTCTGCTCGGTGATCTCGACGACGGGCGCGCCGGCCTGCGGCAGCGGGGTGCCGAAGCGCTCGACGTGCACCTTCGCCTGCGGCACGCCGGCCGCCTTCAGCGCGGCTTCGGCCGCGTCCATCATCGGCCCGGGGCCGCAGATGAATGCTTCGTCGATTGCGTCGGCCGGCGTCAGCGTGTCGAGGAATTCCGCGCATTTCGCCTGGTCGAGCACGCCGTTGAACAGCTCGACGTCCTGCAGATCGTCCGACAGCACGTGGTACAGGACGAAGCGGTTCATGTAGCGGTTCTTCAGGTCCTCGAGCTCTTCCGCGAACATGATCGCGTCGACGCTGCGGTTGCCGTAGATCAGCGTGAACGTGCTGCGCGGCTCGAGTTCGAGCGTCGTCTTCACGATCGCGAGCACCGGCGTGATGCCCGACCCGCCGGAAAACGCGACGTACTGTTTACCGAGGTCGGCGTTCAGGTGCGTGAAGAAGCGGCCGTCCGGCGTCATCACGTCGATCGTGTGGCCCGGCTTCAGCGAGTCGAACGCGAAGTTTGAGAAGCGGCCGCCGCGCACGCGCTTGATGCCGATGCGCAGTTCGCCGTCGCGGTCGTAGTCGGTCGTGCCGACGCAGATCGAGTACGAGCGGCGCGTTTCCTCGCCGTCGATGTGGGTCTTCAGCGTGACGAACTGGCCTTGCGTGAAGCGGTACGCGTCGCGCAGCTCGGGCGGCACGTCGAACGAGACGGTAACGGCGTCGGCGGTCTCGGGCCGCACGTCGCGGATACGCAGCGGATGAAATTGCGGAGTCGCCATGATCAATAGGGTTTGAAGTAGTCGAAGGGTTCGCGGCAGTCGACGCAGCGATACAGCGCCTTGCAGGCCGTGGACGCAAATTGCGCGAGACGCTCGGTGTTGGCGGAGCCGCAGCGCGGGCAAACGGGCGCCGCGACCGGCCGCGGCACGAAGCGCACGACGTTTTCCCGCGGCGCGGCGCTGCCGCACTGCCCGACGGGCGGCGCGATGCCGTACTCGCGCAGCTTGTCGCGCGCTTCCTGCGTGATCCAGTCGGTCGTCCACGCGGGCGCGAGCACCGTCTCGATCCGGTGCGGCGGCAGGTCGGCGGCCTGCAGCGCGGCGGCGATGTCCTCGGCGATCTGCGACATGGCCGGGCAGCCGGAGTAGGTCGGCGTGATCACGACTTCGAGCAGGCCGTCGTCCGCACGACGGACATCGCGCAGGATGCCGAGCTCGCGGATCGACACGACCGGGATTTCGGGATCGGGCACCGCTTCAAGCACGTCCCACGCGCGCGCGAGCAACGGATCGTTGCGATGCGCGGCGGATGCGGCGTTGGCGGGGGCGGCGGTCTGGACGGACATCGTCGGGCTCTCCGTTGGGTCGGTCGATTACCAGGTCGCGCCGGGGTGCTGGCGCGCGAGGCTCTGCATTTCCGCGAGCAGGTAACCCATGTGCTCCGAGTGCTCGCCCTGCTTGCCGGTGCTCACGTGCTGCACGGGCGCCGGCAGGGTCAGCGTCGCTTCCGCGAGCGCATCGTCGACATCCGCGCGCCATGCCGCTTCGAGCGCGGCCGGTGCCGGGGCGATGCCCGGTGCGGCGACGGCGTCGTCGATTGCGTCGGCTGCGAAGAATTCGCGCGTGTACGGCATCAGATAGTCGAGCGCGGCCTGCGCGCGGCGATGCGATTCGTCGGTGCCGTCACCGAGACGCACTAGCCATTCGCGCGCATGTTGCACGTGATAGCGGGTTTCCTTCACCGATTTCGCGGCGATCGCGGCGAGCTGCGTGTCCGTCGACGTTTCGAGCGCGGTCCACACGTGCAGCATCAGCGTCGCGTAGAGGAAGTTGCGCACGATCGTCACCGCGTAGTCCTTGTCGGCGTGCGCGGTGCCGGCGAGCGGGCCGTAGTGCGGCAGCTCGGCGAGCGTGAAGTTCGCGAACTCGCGCTCGGTGCGGAAGTAGGCGTAATCGTCTTCCGTCTTCGCTGCGCCGTTGAGCTGGCGCTCGAGTTCAGCGGCGTGCGTGTACAGCATGCGCGCCTGGCCGATGAGGTCGAGGCTCATGTTGGTGAGCGCGATGTCTTCCTCGAGGACGGGGCCGTGGCCGCACCATTCGGCGTTGCGCTGACCGAGAATCAGCGCGTTGTCCGCGAGGCGCAGCACGTAGGAGAGGTGTTCGGGCGTGATCGTCATGGCGCGGCGTTACATGTGGTTGACTTCGTCGGGCAGCGTATAGAACGTCGGGTGACGGTAGATCTTGTCGCCCGCCGGTTCGAACAGTTCGGCCTTCTCGGCCGGGTCCGACGCGGTGATCGCCGACGACGGCACCACCCAGATGCTCACGCCTTCCTGGCGGCGCGTGTAGACGTCGCGCGCCATGCGCAGCGCCATCGACGCGTCGGCTGCGTGCAGGCTGCCGCAGTGCTTGTGATCGAGGCCCTGCTTGCTGCGCACGAACACTTCCCAGATCGGCCATTCCTTGTTCATCACTCTCTCCTGAATCCTGTATTCGATGGTTGCCGCTCAGGCGGCGTGCTGTTCGGCGCGGGCACGGCGTTTCGCTTCGTGCGCGAGCGCGGCTTCGCGCACCCATGCGCCGTCGTCGTGCGCCTTCACGCGGGTCGCGAGGCGTTCCTTGTTGCACGGGCCGTCGCCGTTGACGACGCGCCAGAATTCATCCCAGTCGATCGTGCCGTAGTCGTGGTGGCCGCTCGCTTCGTTCCATTTCAGGTCCGGGTCGGGCAGCGTCACGCCGAGCACCTTCGCCTGGTCGACCGTCGCGTCGACGAATTTCTGCCGCAGGTCGTCGTTCGAGATCCGCTTGATGCCCCATTTCGCGGACTGGCTGCTGTGGACCGAATCGGCGTCGCTCGGGCCGAACATCATCAGCACCGGCCACCACCAGCGGTTCACCGCTTGCTGGACCATCGCGCGTTGCGCGTCGGTGCCCTTCATCATCGACAGCAGCGCGTCGAAACCCTGGCGCTGGTGGAACGACTCCTCCTTGCACACGCGGATCATCGCGCGTGCATACGGCCCGTACGTGCAGCGGCACAGCGGGATCTGGTTCATGATCGCGGCGCCGTCGACGAGCCAGCCGATCACGCCGACGTCGGCCCAGGTCGGCGTCGGGTAATTGAAGATGCTCGAATATTTCGCCTTGCCGGCGTGCAGCGCGTTGATCAGCGAATCGCGCGATACGCCGAGCGTTTCGGCTGCGCTATATAGATAGAGGCCGTGACCAGCTTCATCCTGGACTTTCGCGAGCAGGATCGCCTTGCGCTTCAGGCTCGGCGCGCGGGAGATCCAGTTGCCTTCCGGCAGCATGCCGACGACTTCCGAGTGCGCGTGCTGCGAGATCTGGCGCACCAGCGTCTTGCGATAGGCATCGGGCATCCAGTCCTGCGGTTCGATCTTGCCGTCCGCGGCCATGATCGCGTCGAACCGCGCTTGCTCGGGCGACTCGGCTGCGGCGTCGAGCGGCGCGACGTTGCCGGGGATGTCGAGGGATTGCGTGTACATGGCGGAGGTTCTCGTCCGGTTGAATGTGTGCGAAGTATAAATCAACCGACCGGTCGGTTAATAAATTTCTTGTGGATTTCAGGCGTGACTCGGGTAAACGAGGGGCGTCGGGGCGCGATCGTCGTGCGTGAAGGCAGTCCGTTGCGTGAGACGGGCGGCTTCTGCGGCACAATGCCCGCTTTCCGATGAGGATTTCGCCGATGTCATTCCGAAGCAGTGTCGTCGCGACCGTACTGGGCGCGTCCGTTTTCCTGTCGCCGCTTGCGGCCTCGGCCGCGCCGGCCGGGTGGGTCGCTGCGTGGGCGACCGCGTTGCAGCCGATTCCCGACCTGGCCGCACCACCGCCGCTGTATCGAGCGCCCGATGTGGCGGGGCGGACCGTCAGGCAGATCGTCTACCCGACGGTATCGGGGCGCGCCGCGCGGATTCGCGTCAGCAATGCATACGGCCGCGCGCCGCTGGTGATCGAGGATGCTGGCCTTGCGCGTGCGGGCGACGGCGCCGCACTGGCCGAGCGCTCGGCTGCGCCGGTGCGCTTCGGCGGCAAGGCGTCGGTGACGCTAGCGCCGGGCCAGGAGCTCGAAAGCGATCCCGTGGCGATCGACGTGACTGCCGGGCGACCGTATGCGATCAGTCTGCGGATGGGGGCGAACCAGCGGATGACCGTCTGGCACCGTGTGTCGAACCAGTTCAATTACGTGTCGACGCCGGGCGATCATGTGGACGATCCGGGTGCCGGTGCATTCCGTACCCGTTTTACTCAATATGCGTGGGTGACGGAGCTGGCGGTCGAGGCCGGTTCCGCGCGGGCGAGTGTCGCGGCAATCGGCGACTCGATCACCGACGGGCTGCGTTCGAGCCTGAACCGGAACCATCGCTGGCCGGACGCGCTGACGCGCCGGCTGACTGCGTCGGGGGCGGAGTCACTCGGCGTGGTGAATCTCGGCATCAGCGGGAACCGGTTGCTCAGCGACTCGGCGTGCTACGGCACGTCGCTGGCATCGCGGTTCGAGCGCGATGCGCTGTCGCGTGCGGGTGTGAAGGCCGTGATCGTGCTGATCGGGATCAACGACATCAACTTCGCGGCGATGCCGCCGCGCGCAGGGCTCGATTGCGACAACCCGCATACGCAGGTCACCGCCGCGTCGTTGATCGACGGCTATCGCCGGTTGATCGAGGCGGCGCATCGCCAGGGCGTGAAGGTATTCGGCGCGACGCTCACGCCGGCGGGGTTGCCGGCGGGACGCGAGGCGATCCGGCTCGAGGTGAACCGGTGGGTTCGGAGTGGCGGCGGATTCGACGGCGTGGTCGACTTCGACGCGATATTGCGCGACCCGGCGCGCCCGAGCGTGCTTCAGCGCCGGTATGACAGCGGCGACGGCATTCACCCGAGCGACGCCGGCTACGCGGCGATGGCAGAAGCGGTACCGATGGAGCAACTGCAGGCCGCCGCCGGCGGCAAGTGATGTCACCTTATATATAGAGCGATGGGTGGTGGCTGACGTCAGGTTCGCAGTGGCCACGTTGCTCGTTGCCCCCAAAGCCTCCGTGCGCGGCAGCGCACGGAGGCTTTTTCAAAATATTTTCACAAAAGGGCTTGCGGAGATTGGGGTGGGTGCTTAGAATCACGCCTCTTTCGCGCTAACGGAAACGCAGCGCGGGGGAAGAAGGAAGGGAAGCGGTGCGGTCGAGGTTGCTGTAGAGCCCCGGCACACAAGGTGTTGAACCCCAGCCGTCGCAACGAAGTAGTTAAAAAAGTTGTTGACGAGTTGAAAAAGACGGTTCATAATCTCGCTTCTCTGCTGCTGAAAACGCAGCGCTGCTGAGAAACACGAAGTTCCTCGCAGAAATGCTCTTTAAAAATTAACAGCCGATAAGTGTGGGCGCTTGATGGACGCGAGCTGATCCTCGGATCAGATAGCGAAAGTATCAAGAGTCTCACACTAAAGTAAGTCAGGTTTATGAAGCAATTCATATTCCTGTCAGCTTTGAGTGAGCGACCGGTTCTTAACTGAACCGAAAACAGTAACAGGTTTAAACTGAAGAGTTTGATCCTGGCTCAGATTGAACGCTGGCGGCATGCCTTACACATGCAAGTCGAACGGCAGCACGGGTGCTTGCACCTGGTGGCGAGTGGCGAACGGGTGAGTAATACATCGGAACATGTCCTGTAGTGGGGGATAGCCCGGCGAAAGCCGGATTAATACCGCATACGATCTACGGATGAAAGCGGGGGACCTTCGGGCCTCGCGCTATAGGGTTGGCCGATGGCTGATTAGCTAGTTGGTGGGGTAAAGGCCTACCAAGGCGACGATCAGTAGCTGGTCTGAGAGGACGACCAGCCACACTGGGACTGAGACACGGCCCAGACTCCTACGGGAGGCAGCAGTGGGGAATTTTGGACAATGGGCGAAAGCCTGATCCAGCAATGCCGCGTGTGTGAAGAAGGCCTTCGGGTTGTAAAGCACTTTTGTCCGGAAAGAAATCCTTGGCTCTAATACAGTCGGGGGATGACGGTACCGGAAGAATAAGCACCGGCTAACTACGTGCCAGCAGCCGCGGTAATACGTAGGGTGCAAGCGTTAATCGGAATTACTGGGCGTAAAGCGTGCGCAGGCGGTTTGTTAAGACCGATGTGAAATCCCCGGGCTCAACCTGGGAACTGCATTGGTGACTGGCAAGCTAGAGTATGGCAGAGGGGGGTAGAATTCCACGTGTAGCAGTGAAATGCGTAGAGATGTGGAGGAATACCGATGGCGAAGGCAGCCCCCTGGGCCAATACTGACGCTCATGCACGAAAGCGTGGGGAGCAAACAGGATTAGATACCCTGGTAGTCCACGCCCTAAACGATGTCAACTAGTTGTTGGGGATTCATTTCCTTAGTAACGTAGCTAACGCGTGAAGTTGACCGCCTGG
Source organism: Burkholderia sp. JKS000303 (assembly GCF_002563755.1). Classification (NCBI taxonomy): domain Bacteria; kingdom Pseudomonadati; phylum Pseudomonadota; class Betaproteobacteria; order Burkholderiales; family Burkholderiaceae; genus Burkholderia; species Burkholderia sp. JKS000303. The sequence goes on along the minus strand of NZ_PDBZ01000001.1, from coordinate 1,322,063 downwards.
GGAGTACGGTCGCAAGATTAAAACTCAAAGGAATTGACGGGGACCCGCACAAGCGGTGGATGATGTGGATTAATTCGATGCAACGCGAAAAACCTTACCTACCCTTGACATGGTCGGAATCCTGCTGAGAGGTGGGAGTGCTCGAAAGAGAACCGGCGCACAGGTGCTGCATGGCTGTCGTCAGCTCGTGTCGTGAGATGTTGGGTTAAGTCCCGCAACGAGCGCAACCCTTGTCCTTAGTTGCTACGCAAGAGCACTCTAAGGAGACTGCCGGTGACAAACCGGAGGAAGGTGGGGATGACGTCAAGTCCTCATGGCCCTTATGGGTAGGGCTTCACACGTCATACAATGGTCGGAACAGAGGGTTGCCAACCCGCGAGGGGGAGCTAATCCCAGAAAACCGATCGTAGTCCGGATTGCACTCTGCAACTCGAGTGCATGAAGCTGGAATCGCTAGTAATCGCGGATCAGCATGCCGCGGTGAATACGTTCCCGGGTCTTGTACACACCGCCCGTCACACCATGGGAGTGGGTTTTACCAGAAGTGGCTAGTCTAACCGCAAGGAGGACGGTCACCACGGTAGGATTCATGACTGGGGTGAAGTCGTAACAAGGTAGCCGTATCGGAAGGTGCGGCTGGATCACCTCCTTTCTAGAGCTTCTCGCAAAGTTGAGCGCTCACGCTTATCGGCTGTAAATTAAAGACAGACTAGCTGTCTGCGGTTAAACCGGTTATAATGCCGGCCGCTTTCAATAATCTTCAATGACAAACATTCGAATGAAGTTTGGTTCGAGTTTTTCTCATTGGCGATTGAGCCAGTCAGAGTGATATGAGTAACACCATATCGGCTGTCGTTCTTTAACAATCTGGAAGAAGTAAGTAATTTGGATAGCGGAAGCGTCTTGAGATGGACGTGGAAACTATCCGGGTTGTGATTGTATCGATGTATCTCAAGATGATTCGAACTCTATGTTTGACTCAATTGGAATACGGCACAAATGCGAGAACTCAACCTGTAGCGAACTGTCGATGAGACAGACTCGTTATAGGGTCAAGCGAACAAGTGCATGTGGTGGATGCCTTGGCGATCACAGGCGATGAAGGACGCGGTAGCCTGCGAAAAGCTACGGGGAGCTGGCAAACAAGCTTTGATCCGTAGATGTCCGAATGGGGAAACCCACTCCTTTTGGAGTATCCATAGCTGAATACATAGGCTATGCGAAGCGAACGCGGTGAACTGAAACATCTAAGTAACCGCAGGAAAAGAAATCAACCGAGATTCCCAAAGTAGTGGCGAGCGAAATGGGATGAGCCTTGCACTCTTTATTTGTATTGTTAGCCGAACACTCTGGAAAGTGTGGCCATAGCGGGTGATAGCCCCGTAGGCGAAAACAGTACGAAAGAACTAGGTGTGCGACAAGTAGGGCGGGACACGTGAAATCCTGTCTGAAGATGGGGGGACCATCCTCCAAGGCTAAATACTCGTGATCGACCGATAGTGAACCAGTACCGTGAGGGAAAGGTGAAAAGAACCCCGGGAGGGGAGTGAAATAGATCCTGAAACCGCATGCATACAAACAGTCGGAGCCTCGAAAGGGGTGACGGCGTACCTTTTGTATAATGGGTCAGCGACTTACGTTCAGTAGCAAGCTTAACCGTATAGGGCAGGCGTAGCGAAAGCGAGTCCGAATAGGGCGTTCAGTTGCTGGGCGTAGACCCGAAACCAAGTGATCTATCCATGGCCAGGATGAAGGTGCGGTAACACGTACTGGAGGTCCGAACCCACTAACGTTGAAAAGTTAGGGGATGAGCTGTGGATAGGGGTGAAAGGCTAAACAAACTTGGAAATAGCTGGTTCTCTCCGAAAACTATTTAGGTAGTGCCTCGTGTCTCACCTTCGGGGGTAGAGCACTGTCATGGTTGGGGGGTCTATTGCAGATTACCCCGCCATAGCAAACTCCGAATACCGAAGAGTGCAATCACGGGAGACAGACATCGGGTGCTAACGTCCGGTGTCAAGAGGGAAACAACCCAGACCGCCAGCTAAGGTCCCCAAATATAGCTAAGTGGGAAACGAAGTGGGAAGGCTAAAACAGTCAGGAGGTTGGCTTAGAAGCAGCCACCCTTTAAAGAAAGCGTAATAGCTCACTGATCGAGTCGTCCTGCGCGGAAGATGTAACGGGGCTAAGCTATATACCGAAGCTGCGGATGCGTGCTTTGCACGCATGGTAGGAGAGCGTTCTGTAAGCCTGCGAAGGTGTCTCGGAAGGGATGCTGGAGGTATCAGAAGTGCGAATGCTGACATGAGTAGCGATAAAGGGGGTGAAAGGCCCCCTCGCCGTAAGCCCAAGGTTTCCTACGCAACGTTCATCGGCGTAGGGTGAGTCGGCCCCTAAGGCGAGGCAGAAATGCGTAGCTGATGGGAAGCAGGTCAATATTCCTGCACCATTGTTAGATGCGATGGGGGGACGGATCGCGGAAGGTTGTCCGGGTGTTGGAAGTCCCGGTCGCTGCATTGGAGAAGGCGCTTAGGCAAATCCGGGCGCAGGATTCAAGGGTGTGGCGCGAGCTCCTTAGGGAGCGAAGCAATTGGAAGTGGTTCCAAGAAAAGCCTCTAAGCTTCAGTCTAACGATGACCGTACCGCAAACCGACACAGGTGGGCGAGATGAGTATTCTAAGGCGCTTGAGAGAACTCGGGAGAAGGAACTCGGCAAATTGGTACCGTAACTTCGGGATAAGGTACGCCCTTGTAGCTTGATGCCCCTGCGGGCAAAGGGTGAAGGGGTTGCAATAAACTGGTGGCTGCGACTGTTTAATAAAAACACAGCACTCTGCAAACACGAAAGTGGACGTATAGGGTGTGACGCCTGCCCGGTGCCGGAAGATTAAATGATGGGGTGCAAGCTCTTGATTGAAGTCCCGGTAAACGGCGGCCGTAACTATAACGGTCCTAAGGTAGCGAAATTCCTTGTCGGGTAAGTTCCGACCTGCACGAATGGCGTAACGATGGCCACACTGTCTCCTCCCGAGACTCAGCGAAGTTGAAGTGTTTGTGATGATGCAATCTACCCGCGGCTAGACGGAAAGACCCCATGAACCTTTACTGTAGCTTTGCATTGGACTTTGAACCGATCTGTGTAGGATAGGTGGGAGGCTATGAAACCGGAACGCTAGTTTCGGTGGAGCCGTCCTTGAAATACCACCCTGGTTTGTTTGAGGTTCTAACCTTGGCCCGTGATCCGGGTCGGGGACAGTGCATGGTAGGCAGTTTGACTGGGGCGGTCTCCTCCCAAAGCGTAACGGAGGAGTACGAAGGTACGCTAGGTACGGTCGGAAATCGTGCTGATAGTGCAATGGCATAAGCGTGCTTAACTGCGAGACCGACAAGTCGAGCAGGTGCGAAAGCAGGTCATAGTGATCCGGTGGTTCTGTATGGAAGGGCCATCGCTCAACGGATAAAAGGTACTCTGGGGATAACAGGCTGATACCGCCCAAGAGTTCATATCGACGGCGGTGTTTGGCACCTCGATGTCGGCTCATCTCATCCTGGGGCTGTAGCCGGTCCCAAGGGTATGGCTGTTCGCCATTTAAAGAGGTACGTGAGCTGGGTTTAAAACGTCGTGAGACAGTTTGGTCCCTATCTGCCGTGGGCGTTGGATATTTGAAGGGGGCTGCTCCTAGTACGAGAGGACCGGAGTGGACGAACCTCTGGTGTACCGGTTGTCACGCCAGTGGCATCGCCGGGTAGCTATGTTCGGAAGAGATAACCGCTGAAAGCATCTAAGCGGGAAACTCGCCTTAAGATGAGATATCCCTGGGGACTAGATCCCCTTGAAGGGTCGTTCGAGACCAGGACGTTGATAGGTCAGGTGTGTAAGCGCAGTAATGCGTTCAGCTAACTGATACTAATTGCCCGTAAGGCTTGATCCTATAACAAGTCTGTTTCGCGCTGGATAGCGCGTCGGACGGGTTGGATTCTCGTGTGTGCGATACACACAACTCAAAAAATTACTGCTTCTTCCAAGATTGGTTGTGCTGCGAAGCCAGCGCAACAACCCTCTTTGCCTGATGACCATAGCGAGTCGGTCCCACCCCTTCCCATCCCGAACAGGACCGTGAAACGACTCTACGCCGATGATAGTGCGGATTCCCGTGTGAAAGTAGGTAATCGTCAGGCTCCCTAAGCCGAGAACCCCCGCCCGAAAGGCGGGGGTTTTTGCATTTGAGCGGCGGAAATGCAGGTGGGCGATTCGGGCATCCAATACCGCCACGGGGGTGAGCCGGCCAGGCAGCTACCGGCTGCACGTCGATCTCGGGCGATCCCGATCACGCGGGGCAGCAGGCTCGATTCCACCGGAGCTGGGCCACTTCACGGCCGTGACGATGCGCTTCGCGCTGCTCGAGGCGAGGCGCGTGAATTGACGATTCTTTGGTTATTTCTGGGTATTTGAGCCTATATTGGCGTGATCTGCCGCCAAAAGAACGAATGCAGGCCCTCGCCAATGCGTGTCGCTTTATATCTCGCCGCTTGTCGTTGAAGCCAGCCACGTCGTCCCGGATGCATCCCGCTCGGCGCTGCCCGGGCCACCGTTATCAATTGCCGATGGATCTCCATCTGCGTCACCAGCAATACTTAAACTCCGTCCAGCAGACCTGTCTCTACTGCTGCACCACGCAATTTGCGTCCTCTCGGACGAGTGGCCCGGTGGGATTCGGTCGATCGACGGAGTGTGAAGCGTTCCGCCTCACGTCTCTCTGCTGCCGATTCGCGCTCCGGCCGAGCTCGAGAAAATTGGAAGTCGCTACATCGTCGATTTGTGATCAATTCCCATTCTGACCTGCCCTGGAAATTTCGGACCAACTGAAACTTGAGAGAATGGCTTCCAACGGAGAAAAAGGAAGTCATGAAGAAGAGCCGATTTACCGACGAACAGATGGTGACGATCCTGCGGGAGGCGGACAAGGCGCCAGTCGCCGAGGTCGCGAAGAAGCATGGGATCAGCGAGCAGACGATCTACAACTGGCGCCAGCATTTCGGCGGGCTGGAGGCGGCCGACGTCAAGCGGCTCAAGCAACTCGAGCAAGAGAACGCGCGGCTGAAGAAGATACTGGCGGAACGTGATCTGGAACTGGACGTGATGCGCGAGATCAACACAAAAAAGTGGTGAGCGCGCCCGCCCGACGCCAGCAGGTCGCTTACGCGAAAGCAAGGGGCCTGTCGGAGAGACGTGCGTGCGCGCTGATGTTGGTGGCACGATCAGCGCTGCATTACGAATCGAAGCTTACTGTGCGGGATGCGCCGGTGCTGGCGGCGATGGGCATTCTGTCGGCGCAGTATCCACGCTATGGGTACCGGCGAATCCAGATCTTTCTGGAGCGGCAAGGCCATCCGATGAGCGCCGACCGGGCCTGGCGGCTTTGGCGTCTTGCGGGGCTGCAGGTGCCTCGCAAGCGTCCGCGTAGACGCGTGTCGGTCAGTCGCCCGCGGCCACAGCCCGCGACAGCGGCTCGACATGTCTGGGCGTATGACTTCGTGTTCGACGCCTGCGCCAACGGCCAGCAACTGAAATGCCTGACGGTGATTGATGAATACACGCGTGAGTGCCTGGCCATCGATGTTGCGGGATCGATCCGCTCCGGACGGGTCATCGAGGTTCTGTCGAAGCTGGTCAGCGTCCACGGTGCGCCACGCTACCTTCGCTCAGACAATGGTCCGGAGTTCGTGTCGCGCGCCATCCTGAAGTGGGCAGCGGATAGCGGGATGGAAATGGCGCTCAGTGATCCCGGCAAGCCTTGGCAAAATGGTGCGGACGAGAGCTTCAACGGTAAATTCCGCGACGAGTGCCTGAGCCTCGAATGGTTTCGGACGCGCACCGAAGCCACGGTCGTGATCGAGCAGTGGCGGCGTCACTACAACGCCGTGCGGCCGCATTCAAGTCTGGCATACCTGACGCCCGACGAGTTCAAGCAGCAGTATTGTTCAACTGACGTAACCGAGGTCGTTCTCCAAGATTGAAATGGCCCGAAGAAATCAGGCAGGTCAATTCCGCCGAGTATTTCTCTTATCTTCGTCTAACGCCGTCAACTTTGGCAGACGGTGTTGCTGCCGGGAATAGCCTATATCGACGTGATCTGCCGACTCCCTCGTTGACAGAGTGAACTCGCTGGAGCATGGGGCAGCTGCTTGAACGGTGCTCGGGACCGTGAGGCGTGCCGCCGGCATCGTGTGGTAAATCGCGGACCGCGTCTGTCGGCCCGATTCCGTCAGAAGTCCTCGCTGTTGCTTTTGACCAGCACGGGTTGGCCCCGTCGGAGAACGTAGATTTCTTCGATGAGCGAATAGGCGGTGCCACCGAAGCAGTCTCGTCCCTCGCCCATCAGCGCGAAGCGCGTGCCGTCCGTGTCGACGCCGGTTGATCGGACCGCGCATGCGGTACTCGGATCACTCAGTGCCGAATGTTCGGCCGGCGGGAATCGGCGAATCGTACTTTTACCCTGATCGCGGGTCAGCACGAGAATCGCCGGGCAACGGGTCGAGGATGTCGACGAACGGGCGTTGCATGTCAGCTTGCCTGCATCCTCGGCCGTATGAGCTGAGCCATATACGCCGCCATCGAAGCCGACGCAGGTGTCCGCGCCCAGTTGAACGAGGCGCGCGTCGTACGAACATGCGGGATGTCGTGCGTACTGCGCAGCCTCGCTGCGATAGGCAGACCAGACATTCATGTTGGTCGGCTTGCACGACGGCCCGACGCAATGCTCGCTGCACAGCTGAACGTTGGCCGCGACCGCGGCGCCCAGGCGGTTCGGCAGCCAGGCATGCGGACGCATATCGTCGCCGATCAGCGGGTGCAGGATGCCGAGGCAGCTATCGTTGTCTACATCGCTCTGGAGGTTGTTATCGCTGCTGCCTGCGGCTGTCAGGTAGACGGATGCATCATTGAGGAGCCATGCGTATGCAATCGCTCCTGGGGGCATCACGTGCGACGACACTGCGCCGTTGCCCGAAGCAGAGAGGCAGTCGGCATCGATGGCCGGCTTCAGCGTGTCGTATGCCGCGCGTGCCGCCGCGCCTTTAGTGCGATCTGCCGTGCGGCTCTCGAAAAGCGCCTGCTGCCGAACCATCGCGATCCTCTCCGCGCGACACCACGTATTGGTGGCGTCGTGTGCCTGGGCCCCGGAAGCGAAAAAGGTCAGTGCAAAGACAAACAATCGGACGCGATTCTGCATGGGTTGGTAACGGAGCATTCGGGAGGGGTACTCGAGCAGGCGAATCGGGATGGTATCGCGCCGACTTTGCGGTCGCGGCCAATGGCTTGGCACTCGATCGGCTTGGGGCCGGTCTGGAGCGTCCGACGACGGGTAAGGACGGATAAGCGGACTGAGGCGGCAGCGCTCCCGTCTGATCTGCCTTCGGAATTGGAATGTCCCGGCAAAGTCGGTGGGAAAATACCCCGGTCGGGCGCCACTTCGACGCGGCACCGTTCCCGACTTCGGTCGGGTGAACACCCAAACCGAACCCCGCAGACGCTTCCGGCATGGAAATTGCAAATTTTTTGCTTCCACCCGCTTGGCATTCTGCTTCGGAGGCATTATGATGGCGGTCTTTCGTTTTCAGCAAAGACGCAAGTCAGCGCTGAAGACGGGATCTGACGAGGATGTGGACGCCAATCGGCGATCCTCTCGTGCTTGCCTTAGCCGGGCAGGTGCGGGTGTCGGGTGAGTCGAGTCGGCGCGGTGGAAGAGAATGAAAATAATCTTCCGGATGTGCTTGACAAGAGTTCGATGCACCCCCATAATCGTCAGTTCTCTACGGAGGGGTGCCCGAGTGGCTAAAGGGGGCAGACTGTAAATCTGTTGGCTTACGCCTACGTTGGTTCGAATCCAACCTCCTCCACCAAGAACATCAGCGCAGCGAGCGGTAGGGAATCGTTAGTGGCCCATGCGGGTGTAGCTCAATGGTAGAGCAGAAGCCTTCCAAGCTTACGACGAGGGTTCGATTCCCTTCACCCGCTCCAGTCCGTGTAGTTGAAGCGTAATACCGCCCATGTGGCTCAGTGGTAGAGCACTCCCTTGGTAAGGGAGAGGTCGGCAGTTCGATCCTGCCCATGGGCACCAGCAGTTAAAGTCAGTGTCTGTTTGCGCGCGGCGCAACCTGTGAATTCCTTTTGGGAGTCGAAAATGGCCAAGGGTAAATTTGAGCGGACCAAGCCGCACGTCAACGTTGGTACGATTGGTCACGTTGACCACGGCAAGACGACGCTGACGGCAGCGATCACGACGGTTCTGACGAAGAAGTTCGGCGGCGAAGCGAAGGCTTACGACCAGATCGACGCGGCACCGGAAGAAAAGGCGCGCGGCATCACGATCAACACGGCACACGTCGAGTACGAAACGGCTAACCGCCACTACGCACACGTCGACTGCCCGGGCCACGCTGACTATGTGAAGAACATGATCACGGGCGCAGCGCAGATGGACGGCGCGATCCTGGTTTGCTCGGCAGCAGACGGCCCGATGCCGCAAACGCGTGAGCACATCCTGCTGGCGCGTCAGGTTGGCGTTCCGTACATCATCGTGTTCCTGAACAAGTGCGACATGGTGGACGACGCTGAACTGCTCGAGCTGGTCGAGATGGAAGTTCGCGAACTCCTGTCGAAGTACGACTTCCCGGGCGACGACACGCCGATCGTGAAGGGTTCGGCCAAGCTGGCGCTGGAAGGCGACACGGGCGAGCTGGGCGAAGTGGCGATCATGAGCCTGGCAGACGCGCTGGACACGTACATCCCGACGCCGGAGCGTGCGGTTGACGGCGCGTTCCTGATGCCGGTGGAAGACGTGTTCTCGATCTCGGGCCGTGGTACGGTTGTGACGGGTCGTGTCGAGCGCGGTATCGTGAAGGTCGGTGAAGAAATCGAAATCGTCGGTATCAAGCCGACGGTGAAGACGACCTGCACGGGCGTTGAAATGTTCCGCAAGCTGCTGGACCAAGGTCAAGCAGGCGACAACGTTGGTATCCTGCTGCGCGGCACGAAGCGTGAAGACGTGGAGCGTGGCCAGGTTCTGGCGAAGCCGGGTTCGATCACGCCGCACACGCACTTCACGGCTGAAGTGTACGTGCTGAGCAAGGACGAAGGCGGCCGTCACACGCCGTTCTTCAACAACTACCGTCCGCAGTTCTACTTCCGTACGACGGACGTGACGGGCTCGATCGAGCTGCCGAAGGACAAGGAAATGGTGATGCCGGGCGACAACGTGTCGATCACGGTGAAGCTGATCGCTCCGATCGCGATGGAAGAAGGTCTGCGCTTCGCAATCCGCGAAGGCGGCCGTACCGTCGGCGCCGGCGTCGTCGCCAAGATCATCGAGTAAGCCAGTTATTCGTTGATCGACAGTTTTGGGGCTGGCAACAGCCAGTCCCAACATGGTTTAGGGGTATAGCTCAACTGGCAGAGCGTCGGTCTCCAAAACCGAAGGTTGGGGGTTCGATTCCCTCTGCCCCTGCCAAAAATCGCCACGTGCCACACGTGGCATTTGTTTTAAGGTGTTATGGCGAATCCATCCGTCGAAACTGTAAATACCTCCGGCGATAAGCTGATGCTGGCCCTGGGCGTATTGCTGGTCTTGGCCGGATTCGTGGGCTTCTTCTGGCTGGCCAACCAGCAGTGGTATGTCCGCGGTGCCGCGTTGGCGGTAGGTATCATCGCCGGCGTGGCCGTTGGACTGATGTCCGCACCTGGCAAGAGCCTCATCGCGTTTGCCAAGGATTCGTACAAGGAAGTCCGCAAGGTCGTTTGGCCCACCCGCAAGGAAGCAACGCAAACCACACTCGTCGTGTTCGGTTTCGTGCTCGTGATGGCGATTTTCCTCTGGTTGAGTGACAAATCGATCGAATGGGTGATTTTCTCGGCGATTCTGGGTTGGAAATGATATGAGCGATACTCCGGCATCCCCGAGCGGAAAGCGTTGGTACGTCGTGCACGCCTACTCCGGTATGGAGAAGAGCGTGCAACGTGCGCTTCAGGAGCGCATCGAACGTGCTGGCATGCAGGACAAATTCGGTCAGATCCTGGTTCCGACCGAAGAAGTGGTCGAAGTAAAGGGCGGTCACAAGGCTGTGACCGAGCGTCGTTTCTTCCCCGGCTACGTGCTGGTGGAAATGGAAATGACGGACGAGACGTGGCACCTCGTGAAGAACACGGCAAAGGTCACCGGTTTCGTCGGCGGTGCACGTAACCGCCCGACCCCGATTTCCCCGAAGGAAGTCGAAAAGATCATGTCGCAGATGCAGGAAGGCGTTGAGAAGCCGCGCCCGAAGACCCTGTTCGAAGTTGGCGAGATGGTGCGCGTCAAGGAAGGCCCGTTCACGGACTTCAACGGCACGGTCGAAGAAGTCAACTACGAAAAATCGCGCGTGCGTGTGTCGGTCACCATCTTTGGCCGCTCCACCCCGGTCGAACTCGAGTTCGGTCAGGTCGAAAAAGTTTGATCCCGATTCGGTGGGCAGCCTCGGCTGCCCACCTTCGCGCTTATGGTCCGCGTTATGACCGTTGAGGAGCGTCAGTAGCCAGTGGCGAACGCGCGTTATCACTCACCGAACGCCGTCTGGCGTTCCAACGAGGTTTTCAAATGGCAAAGAAGATTGTCGGCTTTGTTAAGCTGCAGATCCCTGCAGGTAAAGCCAATCCGTCGCCGCCGGTCGGTCCGGCACTGGGCCAGCGCGGCCTGAACATCATGGAGTTCTGCAAGGCGTTCAACGCGCAGACTCAAGGTATGGAGCCGGGTCTGCCGGTGCCGGTGGTCATCACGGCATACGCGGACAAGAGCTTCACCTTCGTGATGAAGACGCCGCCGGCGACCGTCCTGATCAAGAAGGCGGCCAAGCTGGACAAGGGTTCGAGCAAGCCGCACACCGACAAGGTCGGTTCGATCACGCGCGCTCAAGCCGAAGAAATCGCGAAGACCAAGATGCCGGACCTTACGGCAGCTGATCTGGACGCAGCCGTTCGCACCATCGCTGGTAGCGCACGCTCGATGGGCATCACTGTGGAGGGCGTGTAAATGGCTAAGATCTCCAAGCGCCGTCAGGCATTTGAAGCCAAGGTCGACCGTCAGAAGCTGTACGCGATCGAAGACGCACTGGCACTCGTGAAGGAATGCGCGAGCGCGAAGTTCAACGAGTCGATCGACGTCGCAGTTCAGCTCGGCATCGATGCAAAGAAGTCGGACCAGGTCGTTCGTGGTTCGGTCGTTCTGCCGGCAGGTACGGGCAAGTCGGTTCGCGTTGCTGTGTTCGCGCAAGGCGAGAAGGCTGAGCAGGCTCGTGCAGCAGGCGCAGAAATCGTCGGTATGGAAGACCTGGCTGAGCAGATCAAGGCTGGCCAGATGGACTTCGACATCGTGATCGCTTCGCCGGACACGATGCGTATCGTCGGTACGCTCGGCCAGATCCTCGGCCCGCGCGGCCTGATGCCGAACCCGAAGGTCGGTACGGTCACGCCGGACGTCGCGACTGCAGTCAAGAACGCGAAGGCTGGTCAGGTGCAATTCCGTGTCGACAAGGCCGGTATCATCCACGCGACCATCGGCCGTGCATCGTTCGAATCGACCGCACTGCGTTCGAACCTGTCGGCGCTGATCGAAGCGCTGCAGAAGGCGAAGCCGGCAACGAGCAAGGGCGTCTACCTGCGCAAGATCGCACTGTCGAGCACGATGGGCGTCGGCGTGCGTGTCGACCAGGCTACGCTGGCAGCGTAAGAAAGTATTCGGGCCGCTTCGTTCGCGAAGCGGCCTACATGGGCTTTGGGCGGTTGTTCGTGCAGTAGGGCGGGCAACCGGTTATCAAAGACCGTTGGTGGGGCGCAGCAGGCAGGCGATCCCTTAATTCAAGCCAACGCAGATGGCGAACCCGAAAAAGTTTTGCAGTGGTGAAGCCGCAGGTCGTGAAGCGATTCACGGCATGAGGTGGAAATACTCCTAACGAGGTCGGACGCCGTTGTTGAACGAGGTACGTGAGGTTTCGGCCATGCCGGCCGCGCCGAACGTATCGTTTCTGGAGGCTAACCGTGCCGCTTAATAGAGAAGACAAGCAAGCCGTCGTCGCTGAGGTTTCCGCGCAAGTCGCGAAGGCTCAGACCGTTGTGCTGGCTGAGTATCGTGGAATTGCGGTTGGCGATCTGACCAAGCTGCGCGCGAAAGCGCGTGAGCAACAGGTTTACCTGCGCGTGTTGAAGAACACGCTGGCGCGTCGCGCTGTTGAAGGTACGCCGTTTGCTCCGCTGGCAGAGCAGATGACTGGTCCGCTGATCTACGGCATCTCGGAAGATGCAATTGCTGCTGCTAAGGTCGTCAACGACTTCAGCAAGAGCAATGACAAGTTGGTCATCAAGGCTGGTGCGTTCGATGGCAAGGTGATGGACAAGGCTGGCGTGCAAGCGCTGGCAAGCATCCCGAGCCGCGAAGAACTGCTCTCGAAGCTGCTGTTCGTTATGCAATCGCCTGTTTCGGGCTTCGCGCGTGCTCTGGCCGCGCTCGCCGAGAAGAAGCAAGCAGAAGCTGCATAAGCGAACGTGCATCAGCGCTACTGATCGCTGGCTGTATCCGAATTCAATTTAGGAGTATTTCAAATGGCAATCGCAAAAGAAGACATCCTGGCAGCAGTCGAAGGGATGACCGTTCTGGAACTGAACGAACTGGTCAAGGCGTTCGAAGAGAAGTTTGGCGTGTCGGCAGCTGCAGTTGCAGTCGCTGGCCCGGCAGGCGGCGGCGCAGCTGCTGCAGCAGAAGAGAAGACCGAATTCACGGTCGTCCTGACTGAAGCAGGCAGCAACAAGGTTGCAGTCATCAAGGCAGTTCGCGAACTGACGGGCCTGGGCCTGAAGGAAGCGAAGGACGTCGTTGACGGCGCACCGAAGGCTGTCAAGGAAGGCGTCGACAAGGCTGCTGCTGACGAAGCCAAGAAGAAGCTGGAAGACGCAGGCGCGAAGGTCGAAGTCAAGTAAGTTTCGACGCGCTGTGCGAAGGCTGGCGGTATTTTCACCGCCGGCCTTTTTGTGCTTTGTGGGGACGTTATTCTGGCACTCATTCGGGAGCCCGAATAATCGGCCCCAGAAGCCAAAGAAAACCGCCAAATCGTTGTCAGTGTCACGATTGGCGTTTCTCTTTGTCTTCTGAAGCGACTGCAGAAGGCAAGTTTGGTCGGGTAGCGGGCAACACAGGCATCCGCTGCCGTCAGCCAGCGGTTGGTAGCGGCCAACCACCAAGCTTCTCGGCTCGTTCAAGCCATCGGGCGGCCATCGGGTCTCAGTCGGTGAACACTCGGGTTAGAAACGTCCAGGTATCCCGCCTCGACAGCACCCGCCGTGATTCGGAGATCGTATGCAATATTCCTTCACCGAGAAGAAGCGCATTCGCAAGAGTTTCGCGAAGCGCCCCATCGTTCACCAAGTTCCGTTCTTGCTGGCTACCCAGCTTGAATCATTCAGCACGTTTCTGCAAGCTGATGTGCTGGCCACGCAACGCAAGCCTGAAGGTTTGCAGGCCGCATTCACATCGGTATTTCCCATTGTTTCGCACAACGGTTTCGCGCGCCTCGAGTTCGTGAGCTATGCGTTGTCCGCGCCGGCATTCAACATCAAGGAATGCCAGCAGCGTGGCCTGACGTACTGCTCCGCACTGCGTGCGAAGGTCCGCCTTGTCATCCTCGACAAGGAATCGCCGAACAAGCCGGTCGTCAAGGAAGTGAAAGAGCAGGAAGTGTACATGGGCGAAATGCCGCTCATGACGCCGACGGGCTCGTTCGTCATCAACGGCACCGAGCGTGTCATCGTCTCGCAGCTGCACCGTTCGCCGGGTGTGTTCTTCGAACACGACAAGGGCAAGACGCACAGCTCGGGCAAGCTGCTGTTCTCGGCACGGATCATTCCGTACCGCGGCTCGTGGCTCGACTTCGAATTCGATCCGAAGGACATCCTGTACTTCCGCGTCGACCGTCGCCGCAAGATGCCGGTCACGATCCTGCTGAAGGCCATCGGCCTCACGCCGGAACAGATCCTCGCGAACTTCTTCGTGTTCGACAACTTCACGCTGATGGACGAAGGCGCACAACTCGAGTTCGTGCCCGAGCGCCTGCGTGGTGAAGTCGCGCGTTTCGACATCACGGATCGTGATGGCAAGGTCATCGTCCAGAAGGACAAGCGGATCAACGCGAAGCACATTCGCGACCTCGAAGCCGCGAAGACCAAGTTCATCTCGGTGCCGGAAGACTATCTGCTCGGCCGCGTGCTGGCGAAGAACGTCGTCGACGGCGATACCGGCGAAGTGATCGCGAGCGCGAACGACGAAGTCACGGAAAGCGTGCTCGAGAAGCTGCGCGAAGCGGGCATCAAGGACATCCAGACGCTCTACACGAACGATCTGGACCAGGGTCCGTACATCTCGTCGACGCTGCGTGTCGACGAAACGACCGACAAGACGGCCGCGCGCATCGCGATCTACCGCATGATGCGCCCGGGCGAGCCGCCGACCGAAGAAGCGGTCGAGGCGCTGTTCAACCGTCTGTTCTACAGCGAAGAAGCATACGACCTGTCGAAGGTCGGCCGTATGAAGTTCAACCGCCGCGTCAGCCGTGACGAAATCATCGGCCCGATGACGCTGCAGGACGACGACATCCTCGCGACGATCAAGATCCTGGTCGAGCTGCGCAACGGCAAGGGCGAAGTGGACGATATCGACCACCTCGGCAATCGTCGTGTGCGTTGCGTCGGCGAACTGGCGGAAAACCAGTTCCGCGCGGGTCTCGTGCGTGTCGAGCGCGCGGTCAAGGAACGCCTCGGCCAGGCCGAAAGCGAAAACCTGATGCCGCACGACCTGATCAACTCGAAGCCGATTTCGTCGGCAATCCGCGAGTTCTTCGGTTCGTCGCAGCTGTCGCAGTTCATGGACCAGACCAACCCGCTGTCGGAAATCACGCACAAGCGTCGTGTTTCGGCACTGGGCCCGGGCGGTCTGACGCGCGAACGCGCAGGCTTCGAAGTTCGTGACGTGCACCCGACCCACTATGGCCGCGTGTGTCCGATCGAAACGCCGGAAGGTCCGAACATCGGCCTGATCAACTCGCTCGCACTGTACGCGCACCTGAACGAGTACGGCTTCCTCGAGACGCCGTACCGCAAGGTCGTGGACAGCAAGGTGACCGATCAGATCGACTACCTGTCGGCGATCGAAGAAGGCCGCTACATGATCGCTCAGGCTAACGCCGCGATCGACGAGAACGGCCAGCTGATCGACGAACTCGTGTCGTCGCGTGAAGCCGGCGAAACGATGATGGTCACGCCGGACCGGATCCAGTACATGGACGTCGCGCCGTCGCAGATCGTGTCGGTTGCAGCTTCGCTGATTCCGTTCCTCGAGCACGATGACGCGAACCGTGCACTGATGGGTTCGAACATGCAGCGTCAGGCCGTGCCGTGTCTGCGTCCGGAGAAGCCGGTCGTTGGTACGGGCATCGAGCGTACCTGCGCGGTCGACTCGGGCACGACGGTTCAGGCGTTCCGTGGCGGCGTCGTCGACTATGTCGACGCAGGCCGTATCGTGATTCGCGTGAACGACGACGAAGCAGTCGCAGGTGAAGTCGGTGTCGACATCTACAACCTGATCAAGTACACGCGTTCGAACCAGAACACGAACATCAACCAGCGTCCGATCGTGAAGATGGGCGACAAGGTCTCGCGCGGCGACGTGCTGGCCGACGGCGCCTCGACGGACCTGGGCGAGCTCGCGCTCGGCCAGAACATGCTGATCGCGTTCATGCCGTGGAACGGCTACAACTTCGAGGATTCGATCCTGATCTCGGAGAAGGTCGTGGCCGACGATCGCTACACGTCGATCCACATCGAAGAGCTGAACGTCGTTGCACGCGACACGAAGCTCGGGCCGGAAGAAATCACGCGCGACATCTCGAACCTGGCGGAAGTCCAGCTCGGCCGTCTCGACGAATCGGGCATCGTGTACATCGGTGCTGAAGTCGAAGCGGGCGACGTGCTGGTCGGCAAGGTCACGCCGAAGGGCGAAACCCAGCTGACGCCGGAAGAGAAGCTGCTGCGCGCGATCTTCGGCGAGAAGGCTTCGGACGTGAAGGACACGTCGCTGCGCGTGCCGTCGGGCATGAACGGCACCGTGATCGACGTCCAGGTGTTCACGCGTGAAGGCATCCAGCGCGACAAGCGTGCGCAACAGATCATCGACGATGAACTGAAGCGCTACCGTCTCGACCTGAACGACCAGCTGCGCATCGTGGAAGGCGACGCGTTCCAGCGTCTCGCACGCATGCTGGTGGGCAAGGTCGCGAACGGCGGTCCGAAGAAGCTCGCGAAGGGCACGAAGATCGACCAGGCTTACCTGGAAGACCTCGACCACTACCACTGGTTCGACATCCGTCTGGCGGAAGACGAAGCAGCGGCACAGCTCGAAGCGATCAAGAACTCGA
Organism: Burkholderia sp. JKS000303; assembly: GCF_002563755.1. NCBI lineage: Bacteria > Pseudomonadati > Pseudomonadota > Betaproteobacteria > Burkholderiales > Burkholderiaceae > Burkholderia > Burkholderia sp. JKS000303. The sequence continues at coordinate 1,305,575 of NZ_PDBZ01000001.1, read as the reverse complement.
TCGAAGAGAAGCGCCACCAGTTCGACCTCGCGTTCGAAGAGAAGCGCAAGAAGCTCACGCAAGGCGACGAACTGCCGCCGGGCGTGCTGAAGATGGTCAAGGTGTACCTGGCGGTGAAGCGTCGTCTGCAGCCTGGCGACAAGATGGCAGGCCGTCACGGTAACAAGGGTGTCGTGTCGAAGATCGTTCCGATCGAAGACATGCCGTACATGGCCGATGGCCGTCCGGCAGACGTCGTGCTGAACCCGCTGGGCGTTCCGTCGCGGATGAACGTGGGTCAGGTTCTGGAAGTGCACCTCGGCTGGGCCGCGAAGGGCCTCGGCTGGCGTATCGGCGAAATGCTGCAGCGTCAGGCGAAGATCGAGGAAATGCGCGTCTTCCTGACGAAGATCTACAACGATTCGGGCCGCCAGGAAGATCTGGAAAGCTTCAGCGACGACGAGATCCTCGAACTGGCGAAGAACCTGCGCGAAGGCGTGCCGTTCGCGACGCCGGTGTTCGACGGTGCGACCGAGGAAGAAATGGGCAAGATGCTCGACCTCGCGTTCCCGGACGAGATCGCGGAACAGCTCGGCATGAACCCGTCGAAGAACCAGGTCCGCCTGTACGACGGCCGCACGGGTGAAATGTTCGAACGTCGCGTGACGCTTGGCTACATGCACTACCTGAAGCTGCACCACTTGGTCGACGACAAGATGCACGCGCGTTCGACCGGCCCGTACTCGCTCGTCACGCAGCAGCCGCTGGGTGGTAAGGCGCAGTTCGGTGGCCAGCGTTTCGGTGAAATGGAAGTGTGGGCACTCGAAGCGTACGGCGCGTCCTACGTGCTGCAGGAAATGCTGACGGTGAAGTCGGATGACGTGAATGGCCGGACCAAGGTTTATGAAAACCTCGTCAAGGGCGATCACGTGATCGATGCAGGCATGCCGGAATCCTTCAACGTGCTCGTGAAGGAAATCCGCTCGCTCGGTATCGACATCGATCTCGACCGCAATTAATCGGACTACGGAGAGAAGGCAATGAAAGCTCTGCTCGATCTATTCAAGCAAGTCCAACAGGAAGAAGTCTTCGACGCGATCAAGATCGGTCTGGCCTCGCCGGACAAGATCCGTTCGTGGTCGTTCGGTGAAGTGAAGAAGCCGGAGACCATCAACTACCGCACGTTCAAGCCGGAACGCGATGGTCTGTTCTGCGCGAAGATCTTCGGGCCGATCAAGGACTACGAGTGCCTGTGCGGCAAGTACAAGCGCCTGAAGCACCGCGGCGTGATCTGCGAGAAGTGCGGCGTCGAAGTGACGCTGGCGAAGGTGCGTCGCGAACGCATGGGCCACATCGAACTGGCCTCGCCGGTCGCGCACATCTGGTTCCTGAAGTCTCTGCCGTCGCGTCTGGGCATGGTGCTCGACATGACGCTGCGCGACATCGAACGCGTGCTGTACTTCGAAGCATATGTGGTGATCGAACCGGGCATGACGCCGCTGAAGGCGCGGCAGATCATGACCGAAGAGGATTACTACAACAAGGTCGAGGAATACGGCGACGAATTCCGTGCCGAGATGGGCGCGGAAGGCGTGCGTGAACTGCTGCGCGCGATCAACATCGACGAGCAGGTCGAGACGCTGCGCACCGAGCTGAAGAACACCGGCTCGGAAGCGAAGATCAAGAAGTACGCGAAGCGCCTGAAGGTCCTCGAGGCATTCCAGCGCTCGGGCATCAAGCCCGAGTGGATGATCCTCGAAGTGCTGCCGGTGCTGCCGCCGGAACTGCGTCCGCTCGTGCCGCTGGATGGTGGCCGTTTCGCGACGTCGGACCTGAACGACCTGTATCGCCGCGTGATCAACCGTAACAACCGGTTGAAGCGTCTGCTCGAGCTGAAGGCACCTGAAATCATCGTCCGCAACGAAAAGCGGATGCTGCAGGAAGCCGTCGACTCGCTGCTCGACAACGGTCGTCGCGGCAAGGCGATGACGGGCGCGAACAAGCGTCCGCTGAAGTCGCTCGCCGACATGATCAAGGGTAAGGGCGGTCGTTTCCGTCAGAACCTGCTGGGCAAGCGCGTCGACTACTCGGGCCGTTCGGTCATCGTGGTCGGCCCGACGCTGAAGCTGCACCAGTGCGGTCTGCCGAAGCTGATGGCGCTCGAACTGTTCAAGCCGTTCATCTTCAACAAGCTGGAAGTGATGGGCGTCGCGACGACCATCAAGGCTGCGAAGAAGGAAGTCGAGAACCAGACGCCGGTGGTGTGGGACATCCTCGAAGAGGTGATCCGCGAGCACCCGGTGATGCTGAACCGTGCGCCGACGCTGCACCGTCTTGGTATCCAGGCGTTCGAGCCGGTCCTGATCGAAGGCAAGGCAATTCAGCTGCACCCGCTCGTTTGCGCGGCGTTCAACGCCGACTTCGACGGTGACCAGATGGCCGTTCACGTGCCGCTGTCGCTCGAAGCGCAGATGGAAGCGCGCACGCTGATGCTCGCGTCGAACAACGTGCTGTTCCCGGCCAACGGCGATCCGTCGATCGTGCCGTCGCAGGATATCGTGCTGGGTCTGTACTACGCGACCCGCGAAGCGATCAACGGCAAGGGCGAAGGCCTGTCGTTCACCGGCGTGTCGGAAGCGATCCGCGCGTACGAGAACAAGGAAGTCGAGCTGGCCTCGCGCGTCAACGTGCGGATCACCGAAATGGTGCGCAACGAAGACACGTCGGAAGGCGCGCCGGAATTCGTGCCGAAGATCTCGCTGTACGCGACGACCGTCGGCCGCGCGATCCTGTCGGAGATCCTGCCGCACGGCCTGCCGTTCTCGGTGCTGAACAAGCCGCTGAAGAAGAAGGAAATCTCGCGCCTGATCAACACCGCATTCCGCAAGTGCGGTCTGCGTGCGACGGTCGTGTTCGCCGACCAGCTGATGCAGTCGGGTTTCCGTCTCGCGACGCGTGCCGGTATTTCGATCTGCGTGGACGACATGCTCGTGCCGCCGCAGAAGGAAACGATCGTCGGCGACGCCGCGAAGAAGGTGAAGGAGTACGACCGCCAGTACATGTCGGGTCTCGTCACCGCGCAGGAACGCTACAACAACGTGGTCGACATCTGGTCGGCAACGTCGGAAGCGGTCGGCAAGGCGATGATGGAGCAGCTGTCGACGGAGCCGGTAACGGACCGCGACGGCAACGAGACGCGCCAGGAGTCGTTCAACTCGATCTACATGATGGCCGACTCGGGCGCCCGGGGTTCGGCGGTGCAGATTCGTCAGCTGGCCGGTATGCGAGGCCTGATGGCGAAGCCGGACGGCTCGATTATCGAGACGCCGATTACCGCGAACTTCCGCGAAGGCCTGAACGTGTTGCAGTACTTCATCTCGACCCACGGTGCGCGTAAGGGTCTGGCTGATACGGCACTGAAGACCGCGAACTCGGGTTACCTGACGCGTCGTCTCGTCGACGTCACGCAAGATCTGGTGGTGGTCGAGGACGATTGCGGCACGTCGAACGGCGTCGCGATGAAGGCGTTGGTCGAAGGCGGTGAAGTCGTCGAAGCGCTGCGCGACCGTATCCTCGGCCGCGTTGCGGTCGCGGACGTCGTGAACCCGGAAACGCAGGAAACGCTGTACGAATCGGGCACGCTGCTCGACGAAACGGCGGTCGAGGAAATCGAACGCCTCGGCATCGACGAAGTGCGCGTGCGCACGCCGCTGACCTGCGAAACGCGTTACGGTCTGTGCGCGGCCTGCTACGGCCGTGACCTCGGCCGCGGCTCGCTCGTGAACGTCGGCGAAGCAGTCGGCGTGATCGCGGCACAGTCGATCGGTGAACCGGGCACGCAGCTGACGATGCGTACGTTCCACATCGGTGGTGCGGCATCGCGTGCGGCAGTGGCCTCGTCGGTCGAAGCGAAGAGCAACGGTATCGTGCGTTTCACGGCGACGATGCGTTACGTCACCAACGCGAAGGGCGAGCAGATCGTCATTTCGCGTTCGGGCGAGGCGCTGATCACCGACGATATCGGCCGCGAGCGCGAACGTCACAAAATCCCGTACGGCGCGACGCTGCTGCAGCTTGACGGCGCGACGATCAAGGCCGGCACGCAGCTGGCAACGTGGGATCCGATGACGCGTCCGATCATCACCGAGTACGGTGGTACGGTGAAGTTCGAGAACGTCGAGGAAGGCGTGACCGTCGCGAAGCAGATCGACGACGTGACCGGCCTGTCGACGCTGGTCGTGATCGACGTGAAGCGTCGTGGTTCGCAAGCTTCGAAGAGCGTGCGTCCGCAGGTGAAACTGCTCGACGCGAACGGCGACGAAGTGAAGATCCCGGGCACGGAGCACGCAGTGCAGATCGGCTTCCAGGTCGGCGCACTGATCACCGTGAAGGACGGCCAGCAAGTTCAGGTGGGTGAAGTGCTTGCACGTATCCCGACCGAAGCGCAGAAGACGCGTGACATTACCGGCGGTCTGCCGCGGGTGGCGGAACTGTTCGAAGCGCGTTCGCCGAAGGATGCCGGCATTCTCGCGGAAGTCACCGGTACGACGTCGTTCGGTAAGGACACGAAGGGCAAGCAGCGTCTCGTCATCACGGACCTCGAAGGCAATCAGCACGAGTTCCTGATCGCGAAGGAAAAGCAGGTGCTGGTCCACGATGCTCAGGTCGTCAACAAGGGCGAAATGATCGTGGACGGTCCGGCCGATCCGCACGACATCCTGCGTCTGCAGGGTATCGAGGCGCTGTCGCGCTACATCGTCGACGAAGTGCAGGACGTGTACCGTCTGCAGGGCGTGAAGATCAACGACAAGCACATCGAGGTGATCGTTCGCCAGATGCTGCGTCGTGTGCAGATCACCGACAACGGTGATACGCGCTTCATCCCGGGCGAACAGGTCGAGCGTTCCGACATGCTGGACGAGAACGATCGCATGACCGCCGACGGCAAGCGCCCGGCGTCGTACGACAACGTGCTCCTCGGTATCACGAAGGCGTCGCTGTCGACCGACTCGTTCATCTCCGCGGCATCGTTCCAGGAAACGACCCGCGTGCTGACCGAAGCGGCGATCATGGGCAAGCGCGACGATCTGCGTGGCCTGAAGGAAAACGTGATCGTCGGCCGTCTGATTCCGGCCGGTACGGGTCTCGCGTTCCACAAGGCACGCAAGGCGAAGGAAATGTCCGACCGCGAGCGTTTCGACCAGATCGCAGCGGAAGAGGCATTCGACTTCGGTACGCCGAGCGCACCGGCAGAAGAGCCGCAACACCCGGCAGCCGAGTAAGCACGGGCGGCGCGAGCCGCCTTGCCATCTCGCTGTTCCCGAAACCGCCCGGTTCCGCCGGGCGGTTTTTTTTATCCGTCGTTCACGCGCATGACGGGCTTGTCGCACGGTCGCTGCAGGACCGTCATGCGCGCGCACGAACCCTGTCCGATTGGCCAACATTGCACGATTCGCCGCGCGCCACGCGAGCGGGTTGTTAAAATTGCGGTCATCGTTCCGCCGTCCTCGTTCTCATTCATGTCCCGCGCCCTCGAAATCCTCGACGAAGTCTTTGGTTATTCCGCATTTCGCGGCCAGCAGGGGGAGATCGTCGAGCACGTCGCCGGCGGCGGCGATTGCCTCGTGCTGATGCCGACGGGCGGCGGCAAGTCGCTGTGCTACCAGATTCCGGCGCTGCTGCGCCGCGAGGCCGGGCAGGGCGCCGGCATCGTCGTGTCGCCGCTGATCGCGCTGATGCAGGACCAGGTCGCCGCGCTCAGCGAAGTCGGCGTGCGCGCGGCCTACCTGAACTCGACGCTGTCGGGCGCCGAGGCCGCGGCAACCGAGCGGGCGCTGCGCGAAGGCGAGATCGACCTGCTGTACGTCGCACCCGAGCGCCTGATGACCGGACGCTTTCTCGAGCTGCTCGAGCGCGCGAAGATCGGCCTGTTCGCGATCGACGAGGCGCACTGCGTGTCGCAGTGGGGGCATGACTTCCGTCCCGAATACATCCAGCTGTCGGTGTTGCACGAGCGCTTCCCGTCGGTGCCGCGCATTGCGTTGACGGCCACTGCCGACGCGATCACGCGCGACGAGATCATCCATCGTCTCGCGCTCGACGATGCGCGCGTGTTCATCTCGAGTTTCGACCGGCCGAACATCCGCTACCGGATCGTCGAAAAGGACAACGCGCGTTCGCAGCTGCTGGATTTCATCAGGGCCGAGCATACGAACGCGGACGGCACCACCGACGCCGGCGTCGTGTACTGCCTGTCGCGCCGCAAGGTCGAGGAAACGGCCGAATGGCTGAAGGCGCAGGGCGTACGTGCGCTGCCGTATCACGCAGGGATGGAGTTCGAGGTGCGGCAGAAGCACCAGGAAATGTTCCAGCGCGAGGAAGGCATCGTGATGTGCGCGACGATCGCGTTCGGCATGGGCATCGACAAGCCCGACGTGCGTTTCGTTGCGCACCTCGATTTGCCGAAGAGCGTCGAAGGCTACTACCAGGAAACCGGCCGCGCGGGCCGCGACGGGATGCCGGCGAACGCGTGGATGGCATATGGCCTCGGCGACGTCGTCCAGCAGCGCAAGATGATCGACGAGTCCGATGCGGACGACGCGCACAAGCGCGTGCAGACGTCGAAGCTCGACGCGCTGCTCGGGCTGTGCGAGACGATCTCGTGCCGGCGCGTGCGGCTGCTGAACTACTTCGGCGAGGCGAGCCAGCCGTGCGGCAACTGCGACACGTGCATCGAGCCGCCCGATTCGTGGGACGCAACGCGCGAAGCGCAGATGGCGTTGTCGTGCGCGTTCCGCGCGCAGCGCGCGAGCGGCTTCAATTTCGGCTCGAGCCATCTGATCGAGATCCTGCGCGGCGGCCGTACCGAGAAGGTGCTGCAGCGCGGCCACGACCAGCTCAGCACGTTCGGGATCGGCGCGTCGCTGTCCGAGCCCGAATGGCGCGCGATTTTCCGGCAGCTCGTCGCGTACGGCTATCTGGCGGTCGACCACGGCGGTTTCGGCGCGCTCATGCTCACCGAGGCCGCGAAGCCGGTGCTGAAGAACGAGGAGAAGGTGACGCTGCGCCGCTACGTGAAGCCGCAGCGCACGCGCCAGTCGTCGAGCCGCAGCGGCACGCGCGTCGACCCGACGGCCGGCATGGGCACGCGCGAGCGCGCCCGCTGGGATGCGCTGCGCGCGTGGCGCGCGGAAACCGCGAAATCCGACGGCGTGCCTGCCTACGTGATCTTCCACGACGCGACGCTCGCCGAGATCGCACGCAACGCGCCCGAGACGATCGACGACCTGCGTCACATCCCCGGCATGGGCGTCCGCAAGCTCGAGCGCTTCGGCGACGAGATCATCGACGTCGTCGAATCGGCGTGACACAGGTGTTCCGACCCTTCCGGTAAACCGCTCGTTCGGCTGGCAAATCACGCAAGCCGTTGACTTAGTTGGTATTTCCGGAATATGATGCTGGGTTCCGGTATTCGGTGGGCCGAGTCGCGTTCCAAGGTTCGTGTCCGTGTCGCCGGTTCGGATGTCAACTGTGCGTCGATTCTCGCTTTGCCCGAAATCGATGTGCAGATTTTGTTCAATTTCAGGAATAAACAATGCCAACCATCAACCAACTGGTTCGCAAAGGCCGTCAGTCGGAAACGACGAAGAGCAAGAGCCCGGCCCTGCAGGACTGCCCCCAGCGTCGCGGCGTGTGCACCCGTGTGTACACGACGACGCCGAAGAAGCCTAACTCGGCACTCCGTAAGGTTGCCAAGGTTCGTCTGACGAACGGCTTCGAAGTGATTTCGTACATCGGTGGTGAAGGCCACAACCTGCAGGAACACTCGGTTGTGCTGATCCGCGGCGGCCGTGTGAAGGACTTGCCGGGTGTGCGTTACCACATGGTTCGCGGCTCGCTGGATACCCAGGGCGTCAAGGATCGTAAGCAAGCGCGCTCGAAGTACGGCGCGAAGCGTGCAAAGGCTGCCAAGTAAGCAGTTTTTGATCAGGGATCGCCGTAGGGCGGTCAAGGCGGGAGTGCCGGATTGCCGGTGCTGTCGAGTAAGTGGTCACCCGGCCAAGCTGGTTAGTCGTGAAGATGTGATCGGGTTTGTTGGTGGCCGCGGAGCTGGATTCAGCTCCAACTGAACAAGTAAAGGAAGAATCATGCCGCGTCGTCGCGAAGTCCCCAAGCGGGAAGTGTTGCCGGATCCGAAGTTCGGTAACGTTGATGTTGCCAAGTTCATGAACATGCTGATGCTGTCCGGCAAGAAGTCGGTCGCAGAGCGCATCGTTTATGGCGCATTCGAACAAATCCAGACCAAGGGTGGCAAGGACCCGCTGGAAGTGTTCACGGTTGCGCTCAACAACGTGAAGCCGGTGGTCGAAGTGAAGAGCCGCCGCGTTGGTGGTGCCAACTATCAAGTTCCGGTCGAAGTGCGCCCGTCGCGTCGTATGGCATTGGCGATGCGCTGGCTGCGTGAGGCTGCGAAGAAGCGTAGCGAGAAGTCGATGGCTCTGCGTCTGGCAGGTGAACTCTCCGAAGCGGCCGAAGGCCGTGGCGGCGCGATGAAGAAGCGCGATGAAGTTCACCGCATGGCAGAAGCCAACCGCGCGTTCTCGCATTTCCGTTTCTAAGCGCCTGGCTGGGCTGTTTGCGGAAATAAATTCCGGGCGGGTGCGCTTTTCAGGCGCCTCGCCCGTTTGTGTTGAAGCACGATGCAGCCGCGCTGCATCGTGTCATCCCAGTAGAGGATCAAAGTGGCTCGCAAGACTCCTATCGAGCGCTACCGCAATATCGGTATTAGCGCTCACATCGACGCCGGCAAAACGACGACGACCGAGCGCATTCTGTTTTACACCGGTGTGAACCACAAGATCGGTGAAGTCCACGACGGCGCAGCAACGATGGACTGGATGGAGCAGGAACAGGAGCGTGGCATCACGATCACGTCCGCTGCTACCACGGCCTTCTGGAAGGGCATGGGCGGCAACTATCCGGAACACCGCATCAACATCATCGACACCCCGGGTCACGTCGACTTCACGATTGAAGTGGAGCGTTCGATGCGCGTGCTCGACGGCGCGTGCATGGTGTACTGCGCAGTGGGCGGCGTGCAGCCGCAGTCGGAAACGGTGTGGCGCCAGGCTAACAAGTACAAGGTGCCCCGTCTCGCGTTCGTCAACAAGATGGACCGTACCGGCGCGAACTTCTTCAAGGTCTATGACCAGCTCCGTTTGCGCCTGAAGGCGAACCCGGTTCCGGTCGTGGTGCCGATCGGTGCTGAAGAAGGCTTCAAGGGTGTCGTCGATCTGATCAAGATGAAGGCGATCATTTGGGACGAAGCGTCGCAAGGTACCAAGTTCGACTACGTCGACATCCCGGCGGAACTCGTCGACACGTGCAACGAATGGCGTGAAAAGATGGTCGAAGCGGCTGCAGAGTCGAGCGAAGACCTGATGAACAAGTACCTGGAAGCGGGCGAGCTGTCCGAAGCCGAAGTCGTCAAGGGTCTGCGTGACCGTACGATCGCGTGCGAAATCCAGCCGATGCTGTGCGGTACTGCGTTCAAGAACAAGGGCGTGCAGCGTATGCTCGACGCCGTGATCGATTTCCTGCCGTCGCCGGTCGATATTCCGCCGGTTACGGGTGAACTCGAAAATGGCGAGAAGACTGAGCGCCGTGCTGCCGACGACGAGAAGTTCTCGGCACTCGCGTTCAAGATCATGACCGACCCGTTCGTCGGCCAGCTGATCTTCTTCCGCGTCTACTCGGGTGTTGTCAATTCGGGTGACACGCTGCTCAACGCGACCAAGGACAAGAAGGAACGTCTCGGCCGTATTCTGCAGATGCACGCGAACCAGCGTGAAGAAATCAAGGAAGTTCGCGCTGGCGACATCGCTGCTGCGGTCGGCCTGAAGGAAGCGACCACGGGCGACACGCTGTGCGATCCGGCTCATCCGATCGTGCTCGAACGCATGATTTTCCCGGAGCCGGTGATTTCGCAGGCCGTCGAGCCGAAGACGAAGGCTGACCAGGAAAAGATGGGCCTGGCGCTCAACCGTCTGGCTCAGGAAGATCCGTCGTTCCGCGTGCAGACCGACGAAGAATCGGGTCAAACGATCATTTCGGGTATGGGCGAGCTCCACCTCGAAATTCTGGTTGACCGGATGAAGCGTGAATTCGGCGTGGAAGCAACTGTCGGCAAGCCGCAGGTTGCCTACCGCGAAACGATTCGCAAGTCGGCTGCGGACGTCGAAGGCAAGTTCGTCAAGCAGTCGGGTGGCCGTGGTCAGTATGGCCATGCGGTCATTACGCTCGAGCGCAGCGAACTGGGCAAGGGCTACGAGTTCGTCGACGCGATCAAGGGCGGCGTGATTCCGCGCGAATACATCCCGTCGGTTGACAAGGGTATCCAGGAAACGCTGAAGAGCGGCGTGCTGGCAGGCTTCCCGGTTGTCGACGTGAAGGTCACGCTGACGTTCGGTTCGTACCACGACGTTGACTCGAACGAAAATGCGTTCCGCATGGCCGGTTCGATGGCGTTCAAGGAAGCAATGCGCCGCGCTGATCCGGTTCTGCTCGAGCCGATGATGGCCGTGGAAGTGGAAACGCCGGAAGACTTCATGGGTAACGTGATGGGTGACCTGTCGGGTCGCCGCGGCATTATCCAGGGCATGGACGACATGGTGGGCGGCGGCAAGATCGTGCGCGCCGAAGTGCCGCTGTCGGAAATGTTCGGCTATTCCACGTCGCTGCGTTCGCTGACGCAGGGTCGCGCAACGTACACGATGGAGTTCAAGCACTACGCTGAAGCTCCGAAGAACGTTGCAGAAGCGATCATCAGCGCGAAGACGAAGTAATTCGCTATCACAATCGATTATTTTTGAAAGAAGAGAATCATGGCAAAAGGTAAATTCGAGCGGACCAAGCCGCACGTCAACGTTGGTACGATTGGTCACGTTGACCACGGCAAGACGACGCTGACGGCAGCGATCACGACGGTTCTGACGAAGAAGTTCGGCGGCGAAGCGAAGGCTTACGACCAGATCGACGCGGCACCGGAAGAAAAGGCGCGCGGCATCACGATCAACACGGCACACGTCGAGTACGAAACGGCTAACCGCCACTACGCACACGTCGACTGCCCGGGCCACGCTGACTATGTGAAGAACATGATCACGGGCGCAGCGCAGATGGACGGCGCGATCCTGGTTTGCTCGGCAGCAGACGGCCCGATGCCGCAAACGCGTGAGCACATCCTGCTGGCGCGTCAGGTTGGCGTTCCGTACATCATCGTGTTCCTGAACAAGTGCGACATGGTGGACGACGCTGAACTGCTCGAGCTGGTCGAGATGGAAGTTCGCGAACTCCTGTCGAAGTACGACTTCCCGGGCGACGACACGCCGATCGTGAAGGGTTCGGCCAAGCTGGCGCTGGAAGGCGACACGGGCGAGCTGGGCGAAGTGGCGATCATGAGCCTGGCAGACGCGCTGGACACGTACATCCCGACGCCGGAGCGTGCGGTTGACGGCGCGTTCCTGATGCCGGTGGAAGACGTGTTCTCGATCTCGGGCCGTGGTACGGTTGTGACGGGTCGTGTCGAGCGCGGTATCGTGAAGGTCGGTGAAGAAATCGAAATCGTCGGTATCAAGCCGACGGTGAAGACGACCTGCACGGGCGTTGAAATGTTCCGCAAGCTGCTGGACCAAGGTCAAGCAGGCGACAACGTTGGTATCCTGCTGCGCGGCACGAAGCGTGAAGACGTGGAGCGTGGCCAGGTTCTGGCGAAGCCGGGTTCGATCACGCCGCACACGCACTTCACGGCTGAAGTGTACGTGCTGAGCAAGGACGAAGGCGGCCGTCACACGCCGTTCTTCAACAACTACCGTCCGCAGTTCTACTTCCGTACGACGGACGTGACGGGCTCGATCGAGCTGCCGAAGGACAAGGAAATGGTGATGCCGGGCGACAACGTGTCGATCACGGTGAAGCTGATCGCTCCGATCGCGATGGAAGAAGGTCTGCGCTTCGCAATCCGCGAAGGCGGCCGTACCGTCGGCGCCGGCGTCGTCGCCAAGATCATCGAGTAATATCGACGATCCGCGGATCCCTCCGGGGTCCGCGATTCCACGGTAGGCAGTTGTACCGTCGAAACCGGGTGTCCAGTTTGATCTGGCACCCGGTTTTGTCTTTGTGGCGCGCCGAGCGCACCACGAGAAACCCGCACCACCACGCCAGATTTTCGTGTAGAATCGCGGGCTTAGCAGTGGAAGTACCGTTCGGAACCCGGCGCCTCGCTCCCCGCAGGCAACCTGTTTCGCGTTCTTTTAGTGTCCGGCGATGCAACATCGCCTCGCTCTTTTCAAGGAATCGTCATGCAGCAACAGAAAATCCGCATTCGCCTGAAGGCTTTCGACTATCGTCTGATCGATCAATCGGCTGCCGAGATCGTCGATACCGCGAAGCGGACTGGCGCAATCGTCCGTGGCCCGGTGCCGCTGCCGACGCGCATTCAGCGTTTTGACATCCTGCGTTCGCCGCACGTCAACAAGACGTCGCGCGATCAGCTCGAAATCCGTACTCACCAGCGCCTGATGGACATCGTCGATCCGACCGACAAGACGGTTGACGCGCTGATGAAGCTCGATCTGCCGGCTGGCGTCGACGTGGAAATCAAGCTGCAGTAAGGCTTTCGGCGCCGACCAGCTTGCTGGGTGGTGCTAAGTCTTTGTATTGCTTGCGGAAATCGAGAAGTCGGGCTATACTGCTTGGCTTTTCGTGTATTCGCGAAAAAAGTTGGGCCTTGCGTGCCCGGCATTTTGTAAATCAGCCCCGACCAATCGCAGTCGGGAATGGAGAAAATGATGAGCCTTGGACTCGTAGGTCGCAAGGTTGGCATGACCCGTATCTTCACGGCTGAAGGGGATTCGATTCCCGTCACCGTGCTGGACGTGTCGGACAACCGCGTGACGCAGATCAAGACTGTTGAAACCGACGGCTACACGGCCGTGCAGGTTGCATTCGGCTCCCGCCGCGCATCGCGCGTGACGAAGCCGCTGGCAGGTCATCTCGCCAAAGCCGGTGTCGAAGCCGGTGAAATCCTCAAGGAATTCCGCATTGACGCGGCCAAGGCAGCTGAGCTGTCGAATGGCGCCGTGGTCGGTGCTGACCTTTTCGAAGTGGGCCAGAAGGTCGACGTGCAAGGCGTGTCGATCGGTAAGGGCTACGCCGGTACGATCAAGCGTTACAACTTCTCGTCTGGCCGTGCTACCCACGGTAACTCGCGCTCGCACAACGTGCCGGGCTCGATCGGTATGGCGCAGGATCCGGGTCGTGTTTTCCCGGGTAAGCGCATGACGGGTCACCTCGGTGACGTTACGGTGACGGTGCAGAACCTCGAAATCGCTCGTATCGACGCAGAGCGCAAGCTGCTGCTCGTCAAGGGCGCGATTCCGGGCGCGAAGGGCGGCAAGGTTTTCGTGACGCCGGCCGTCAAGACCAAGGGGGCGAAATAATGGAACTCAAGCTCCTGAACGAAAATGGTCAGGAAGGTGCAGTGGTCAACGCGTCGGACGTCGTGTTCGGTCGTGACTACAACGAAGCGCTGATCCACCAGGTCGTCGTCGCGTACCAGGCGAATGCTCGCCAGGGTAACCGCGCACAGAAGGACCGTGAGCAAGTCAAGCACACCACCAAGAAGCCGTGGCGTCAGAAGGGTACGGGCCGCGCTCGTGCCGGTATGTCGTCGAGCCCGTTGTGGCGTGGCGGTGGTCGCATCTTCCCGAACTCGCCGGAAGAAAACTTCTCGCACAAGGTCAACAAGAAGATGCATCGCGCAGGTCTCTGCTCGATCTTCTCGCAGCTGGCCCGTGAAGGCCGTCTGTCGGTCGTCGAGGACATCATCCTCGAAGCGCCGAAGACCAAGCTGCTGGCCGACAAATTCAAGACCATGGGTCTCGACTCCGTTCTGATCATCACGGACACGGTCGACGAGAACCTGTACCTGGCTTCGCGCAACCTGCCGCACGTGGCGATTGTCGAGCCGCGCTACGCTGACCCGCTGTCGCTGATCTACTTCAAGAAAGTGCTGGTCACGAAGGCTGCGGTCGCCCAGATCGAGGAGTTGCTGTCATGAGCGAGATTCGCAAGAACGATCATCGTTTGATGCAGGTCCTGCTCGCGCCGGTGATCTCGGAAAAGGCGACGCTGGTTGCCGACAAGAACGAGCAAGTCGTGTTCGAAGTCGCACCGGATGCCACGAAGCAGGAAGTGAAGGCGGCTGTCGAGCTGCTGTTCAAGGTTGAAGTTGATTCGGTCAACGTGCTGGTTCAGAAGGGCAAGCAAAAGCGCTTCGGCCGTTCGATGGGCCGCCGTAAGGACGTGAAGAAGGCGTACGTTTGCCTGAAGCCCGGCCAGGAAATCAACTTTGAAGCGGAGGCCAAGTAATCATGGCAATCGTTAAAGTTAAGCCGACATCGCCGGGTCGCCGCGCGATGGTCAAGGTGGTCAACAAGAACCTGCACCAGGGCAAGCCGTTCGCGGCACTGCTCGACTCGCAGAGCTCGACCGCCGGCCGTAACAACAACGGTCGTATCACCACGCGTCACAAGGGTGGTGGTCACAAGCAACACTATCGTATCGTCGATTTCCGTCGCACGAAGGATGGCATCCCGGCAAAGGTCGAACGTCTCGAGTACGACCCGAACCGTAGCGCGAACATCGCGTTGGTGCTCTACGCAGACGGCGAGCGTCGCTACATCATCGCCCCGAAGGGTCTGACGGTCGGCCAACAGCTGATGTCGGGTTCGGAAGCGCCGATCCGTGCAGGCAACACGCTGCCGATCCGCAACATTCCGGTCGGTACGACGATCCACTGCATCGAGATGCTGCCGGGCAAGGGCGCGCAAATGGCGCGTTCGGCTGGCACGTCGGCCATGCTGCTGGCACGTGAAGGCGTCTACGCGCAGGTTCGTCTGCGTTCGGGCGAAATCCGCCGCGTGCACATCGAGTGCCGTGCAACGATCGGTGAAGTTGGCAACGAAGAGCATAGCCTGCGCCAAATCGGCAAGGCTGGCGCGAACCGCTGGCGCGGTATCCGCCCGACGGTGCGTGGCGTTGCGATGAACCCGGTTGATCACCCGCACGGTGGTGGTGAGGGCAAGACGGCTGCAGGTCGCGACCCGGTGAGCCCGTGGGGTACGCCGGCTAAGGGTTATCGCACCCGCAGCAACAAGCGCACGACGACGATGATCGTCCAGCGCCGTCACAAGCGTTAAGGAGTAGGCAATGGCACGTTCTGTTAAAAAAGGTCCGTTCTGCGACGCCCATTTGCTGAAGAAAGTTGAGGCGGCTGCAGCTTCGCGCGACAAAAAGCCGATCAAGACCTGGTCGCGTCGCTCGACGATTCTGCCGGATTTCATCGGCCTGACGATCGCTGTTCACAACGGCCGTCAACACGTTCCGGTGTACATCTCGGAAAACATGGTCGGCCACAAGCTTGGCGAGTTCGCACTGACCCGTACGTTCAAGGGTCACGCAGCCGACAAGAAGGCCAAGAAATAAGGGGCAATCAAGATGGAAGTGAAAGCAATTCATCGCGGTGCCCGCATCTCGGCGCAAAAAACGCGCCTTGTGGCTGACCAGATCCGCGGTTTGCCGGTCGACAAGGCGCTGAACGTTCTGACGTTCTCGCCGAAGAAGGCGGCTGGCATCGTGAAGAAGGTTGTGCTGTCGGCAATCGCGAATGCGGAGCACAACGAAGGCGCTGATATCGACGAGCTCAAGATCAAGAGCATCTACGTCGACAAGGCTGCATCGCTCAAGCGTTTCACCGCGCGCGCCAAGGGCCGCGGTAACCGCATCGAGAAGCAATCCTGTCACATCACTGTGACGGTCGGGAATTAAGGAGCCATACGATGGGACAGAAAATTCATCCGACTGGCTTCCGCCTGGCTGTCAGCCGCAATTGGGCTTCGCGTTGGTACGCGAACAACAACAATTTCGCGGCGATGCTGCAGGAAGACATCGGTGTTCGTGAATACCTGAAGAAGAAGCTGAAGAACGCTTCGGTCGGTCGGGTCGTCATCGAGCGTCCGGCGAAGAACGCGCGCATCACGATTTACAGCTCGCGTCCGGGTGTGGTCATCGGCAAGAAGGGCGAGGATATCGAGCAGCTGAAGACGGAACTGCAACGCCGCATGGGCGTGCCGGTTCACGTCAACATCGAAGAAATCCGCAAGCCGGAAACCGATGCTCAGCTGATCGCTGACTCGATCACGCAACAGCTCGAGCGCCGGATCATGTTCCGTCGCGCGATGAAGCGTGCGATGCAGAACGCGATGCGTCTGGGTGCCCAAGGCATCAAGATCATGAGCGCAGGCCGTCTGAACGGTATCGAAATCGCTCGTACGGAGTGGTATCGCGAAGGTCGCGTGCCCCTTCATACGCTGCGTGCCGACATCGACTACGCAACTTCGGAAGCGAAGACGACCTACGGCATCATCGGCGTCAAGGTGTGGGTTTACAAGGGCGACACGCTCGGCCGCAACGACGCGCCGGTGGTCGAGGAAGTAGCCGAAGACAAGCGTCCGCGTCGCAATGCGCGTCCGGGCGACCGTCGTCCGCGCCGTGATGGCGAAGGCGGCGCTCCGGGTGCTCGTCGTGGCGCACCGCGCCGTGGCGCCGGCAAGCCGGAAGACGGCAAGACTGGAGAATAACGATGCTGCAACCGAAACGCAGGAAGTATCGCAAAGAGCAGAAGGGTCGTAACACCGGCAAGGCGACGCGCGGCAACGCAGTGTCGTTCGGTGACTTCGGCCTGAAGGCGATCGGTCGCGGCCGTTTGACCGCGCGTCAAATTGAAGCAGCGCGTCGTGCAATGACGCGTCACATCAAGCGTGGCGGCCGCATCTGGATCCGGATCTTCCCGGACAAGCCGATTTCGCAAAAGCCGGCAGAAGTACGTATGGGTAACGGTAAGGGTAACCCGGAGTACTACGTCGCTGAGATCCAGCCGGGCAAGATGCTCTATGAAATGGACGGCGTAACCGAAGAACTGGCACGCGAAGCGTTCCGTCTGGCTGCAGCCAAGCTGCCGCTGAAGACGGCATTCATCGTGCGCCAGCTCGGCGCCTAAGGAGAAAACATGAAGGCTTCCGAACTTCTCCAGAAAGACCAGGCCGCGCTCAACAAGGAGCTGGCGGACCTGCTGAAGGCGCAATTCGGCCTGCGCATGCAACTCGCGACCCAGCAGCTCACGAACACGAGCCAGCTGAAGAAGGTTCGTCGCGACATCGCACGTGTGCGGACCGTCATGACTCAGAAGGCGAACCAGAAATGAACGATAGCGTGAAAACCTCGCTGAAGCGGACGCTGGTCGGTCGGGTCGTCAGCAACAAGATGGACAAGACCGTCACCGTGCTGATCGAGCACCGCGTCAAGCACCCGATCTACGGCAAGTATGTCGTGCGCTCGAAGAAGTATCACGCGCATGATGAAGCGAACACCTACAACGAGGGTGACCTCGTTGAAATCCAGGAAACTCGTCCGCTGTCGAAGACGAAGGCCTGGACGGTGTCGCGCCTCGTCGAAGCCGCTCGCGTCATCTAAGCGGGCAGCGTAGTAGGCAGTAACAAGCACTTCGCCACGAAGTGCTTGAAATCGCAAAGTTTTTGCTTGCGTGACCAGGGTTATTTGTTATAATCCTGGTCTTCCCTCTTTATGGGAGCCCCGTCGCGGGCGAAGTTGGTGGGGGAAGCGGACTGGCGCCAGCCTGTTCGAAAGATTCACCGAATTGCGATGGCGGGTTTCGTTTGCCGTCGCTGCTGTTCCAACCCAAGCAGCCGATTGGCTGACGGGACCAAGACTGACCGAATGCATCATGGTGGTGCATCCGGATTAAGTTGGGAAAGACAAACCATGATCCAGACCGAATCTCGGCTCGAAGTAGCCGACAACACGGGTGCGCGTGAAGTCATGTGCATCAAGGTGCTCGGCGGCTCGAAGCGTCGTTATGCCGGCATTGGCGACATCATCAAGGTGACCGTCAAAGAGGCAACGCCGCGCGGGCGCGTGAAGAAAGGCGAAATTTACAACGCCGTGGTGGTCCGCACCGCCAAGGGCGTTCGCCGTCAAGACGGCTCGCTGATCAAGTTCGACGGCAACGCCGCTGTGCTTTTGAATAACAAGCTCGAGCCGATCGGCACCCGTATTTTCGGGCCGGTGACGCGTGAGCTGCGTAGCGAACGATTCATGAAGATCGTTTCGCTGGCGCCGGAAGTGCTGTAAGGAGTCGCGATGAACAAGATTCGCAAGGGTGACGAAGTTATCGTCGTCACTGGCAAAGACAAGGGCAAGCGCGGCGTCGTGCTGGCTGTCGGTGCAGAACATGTGACGGTTGAGGGTATCAACCTCGTCAAGAAGCATGTGAAGCCGAACCCGATGAAGGGTACGACGGGTGGCGTGGAAGCGAAGACGATGCCCCTGCATATTTCGAACGTCGCACTGGTCGACGCGAATGGCAAGGCGTCGCGTGTTGGCATCAAGGTCGAGGAAGGCAAGAAGGTTCGCTTCCTGAAGACGACCGGTGCCGTACTGAGCGCCTGACGCAGCGGAGTAAAAAATGGCTCGTTTTCAAGAGTTTTACAAAGAAAAGGTTGTGCCCGGCCTGATCGAGAAGTTCGGTTACAAGTCGGTCATGGAAGTGCCGCGCATCACCAAGATCACGCTGAACATGGGTCTTGGCGAAGCGATCGCTGACAAGAAGATCATCGAGAACGCCGTTGGCGACCTCACGAAGATCGCCGGTCAGAAGCCGGTCGTCACGAAGGCGCGCAAGGCAATCGCAGGCTTCAAGATCCGCCAGGGCTACCCGATCGGCGCGATGGTGACGCTGCGTGGTCAAGCGATGTACGAATTCCTCGACCGTTTCGTGACCGTTGCCCTGCCCCGCGTGCGTGACTTCCGCGGCGTGTCGGGTCGTGCTTTCGATGGCCGTGGCAACTACAACATCGGTGTGAAAGAGCAGATCATTTTCCCCGAAATCGACTACGACAAGATCGACGCACTGCGTGGGCTGAACATCAGCATCACGACGACTGCGAAGACCGACGACGAAGCAAAGGCTCTGCTCGCCAGCTTCAAGTTCCCGTTCAGAAACTGAGGTTACCGTGGCTAAACTGGCACTGATCGAACGTGAAAAGAAGCGCGCCCGCCTGGTCGCGAAGTTCGCAGCAAAGCGCGAAGCGCTGAAGGCGATCGTCGAAGACCAAAGCAAGTCGGAAGAAGAGCGCTACGAAGCACGCCTGGAGCTGCAGCAACTGCCCCGCAACGCAAACCCGACCCGCCAGCGTAACCGCTGCGCGATCACGGGCCGTCCGCGTGGCACGTTCCGTAAATTCGGCCTCGCGCGTAACAAGATTCGTGAAATCGCATTCCGTGGCGAGATTCCTGGCCTGACCAAGGCGAGCTGGTAATAGGAGAAACGTAAATGAGCATGAGTGATCCTATCGCCGATATGCTGACTCGCATCCGCAACGCGCAGATGGTCGAGAAGGTATCGGTTGCGATGCCCTCGTCGAAGGTCAAGGTTGCAATCGCGCAAGTCCTCAAGGACGAAGGTTATATCGACGATTTCGCCGTCAAGGCGGAAGGTGCGAAGTCCGAACTGAATATCGCGCTGAAGTACTACGCAGGTCGCCCGGTTATCGAACGCCTCGAGCGCGTGTCGAAGCCTGGTCTGCGCGTGTACCGCGGCCGTAACGACATTCCGCAGGTCATGAATGGCCTGGGTGTGGCAATCGTGTCGACGCCGAAGGGCGTGATGACCGACCGCAAGGCGCGCGCTACCGGCGTCGGCGGCGAAGTCATCTGCTACGTTGCTTAAAGCCGAGGAGAGAGAAACATGTCTCGAGTAGGTAAGAGCCCGATCGCGCTGCAAGGCGCGGAAGTCAAGCTGGCCGACGGTGCAATCACCGTCAAGGGCCCGCTGGGCACCATCACGCAAGCGGTCAATCCGCTCGTGAACGTGGCGAACAACGACGGCACGCTGAATCTGTCGCCGGTCGACGAAAGCCGCGAAGCAAATGCACTGTCGGGCACGATGCGCGCGATCATCGCGAATGCCGTGCACGGCGTGACCAAGGGTTTCGAGCGCAAGCTGACGCTGGTTGGCGTCGGGTATCGTGCGCAAGCGCAAGGCGACAAGCTGAACCTGTCGCTGGGTTTCTCGCACCCGGTGGTGCACCAGATGCCGGAAGGCGTCAAGGCTGAAACCCCGACGCAAACCGAAATCGTGATCAAGGGGATCAACAAGCAACAAGTCGGTCAAGTAGCTGCGGAAGTTCGCGGTTACCGTCCGCCGGAGCCGTACAAGGGCAAGGGCGTGCGCTATTCCGACGAGGTTGTGATCCTCAAAGAAACGAAGAAGAAGTAAGGGTGCGCAATCATGGATAAGACTCAATCTCGCCTGCGCCGCGCTCGCCAGACGCGTATCAAGATCGCTGAGCTGCAGGTCGCGCGTCTCGCCGTGCATCGCACGAACACGCACATCTACGCTCAAGTGTTCTCGCCCTGCGGCACCAAGGTGCTCGCCAGCGCGTCGACGCTCGAAGCAGAAGTGCGCGCCGAACTGGCCGACAAGTCGGGCAAGGGCGGCAACGTTAATGCCGCGACGCTGATCGGCAAGCGTATTGCCGAGAAGGCAAAGGCTGCCGGCATCGAATCCGTCGCCTTCGACCGCTCGGGCTTCCGCTACCATGGCCGCGTCAAGGCGCTGGCTGAGGCAGCTCGCGAAGCTGGGCTCAAGTTCTAAGGAAGGAATTCGTCATGGCAAAGATGCAAGCGAAAGTTCAGGCTGACGAGCGCGACGACGGCCTTCGTGAAAAGATGATTTCGGTCAATCGCGTGACCAAGGTCGTGAAGGGTGGCCGTATTCTCGGCTTCGCCGCACTGACCGTGGTTGGCGATGGTGATGGCCGCATCGGTATGGGCAAGGGCAAGGCGAAGGAAGTGCCGGTCGCTGTCCAGAAGGCAATGGAACAAGCTCGCCGCAACATGTTCAAGGTGCCGCTCAAGAACGGCACGCTGCAGCACGAAGTGCACGGCAAGCATGGCGCATCCGCTGTCCTCCTCGCTCCGGCGAAGGCAGGTACGGGCGTGATCGCCGGCGGCCCGATGCGCGCAGTGTTCGACGTGATGGGCGTTCAGAACGTCGTGGCGAAGAGCCACGGTTCGACGAACCCGTACAACCTCGTTCGCGCCACGCTGGACGGTCTGCGCAAGCAGTCCACCCCGGCAGACATCGCGGCGAAGCGCGGCAAGTCCGTCGAAGATATTTTGGGCTAAGCCCGGGTGGTCACCATGTCTGAAAAAACTGTCAAGGTTCAGCTCGTGAAGAGCCTGATCGGGACCCGCGAATCGCACCGCGCTACCGTGCGTGGCCTGGGCCTGCGCCGACTCAATTCGGTTAGCGAGCTGCAGGACACGCCGGCGGTCCGCGGCATGATCAACAAGGTCTCGTACCTCGTTAAGGTCATCGCGTAAGCGGCCCTACGGATCAAGGAGTTGATATGGAATTGAATAACCTGAAGCCGGCCGCTGGTGCAAAGCACGCCAAGCGTCGCGTCGGTCGCGGCATCGGTTCGGGCCTCGGCAAGACGGCTGGCCGTGGTCACAAGGGTCAGAAATCGCGTTCGGGCGGCTTCCACAAAGTCGGTTTCGAAGGCGGTCAGATGCCGCTGCAACGTCGTCTGCCGAAGCGCGGCTTCACGTCGCTGACGAAGGAATTCGTCGGTGAAGTGCGCCTCTCCGACCTCGAGAAGCTGCCGGTCGACGAGATCGATCTGCTCGCACTGAAGCAAGCCGGCCTGGTCGGCGAGCTGACGAAGAGCGCAAAGATCATCGCGACGGGCGAACTGAAGCGCAAGATCGTCGTGAAGGGTCTCGGTGCCACCAAGGGTGCGCGCGCTGCGATCGAAGCGGCTGGCGGTTCGTTCGCCGAGTGACACGCGTAGCGCGTCGTTACTTGCATTCATCGGAGAAGGTACTTGGCTAACAGCCCGAGTCTTGCAAAACCCGGTCGAAGCACGGCGAAATTCGGCGATCTGCGCCGGCGAGCGATGTTCCTGCTCCTGGCGCTGATCGTCTATCGCATCGGCGCGCACATCCCCGTGCCGGGCATCGATCCGGATCAACTGGCGAAGCTGTTCCAGAGCCAGGCGGGCGGCATCCTGGGCATGTTCAACATGTTCTCGGGTGGCGCGCTTTCCCGCTTCACGATCTTTGCGCTGGGGATCATGCCGTACATCTCGGCGTCGATCATCATGCAGCTGTTGGCGATCGTCTCGCCGCAGCTCGAGGCGCTGAAGAAGGAAGGGCAGGCAGGGCAACGGAAGATCACGCAGTACACGCGGTATTTCACCGTGGTGCTCGCGACCTTCCAGGCGTTCGGTATCGCGGCTGCGCTGGAAAACCAGCCTGGCCTCGTCATCGACCCCGGCATGCTGTTCCGTCTGACGACGGTCGTGACGCTGGTGACCGGTACGATGTTCCTGATGTGGCTGGGTGAGCAGATCACCGAGCGTGGTCTGGGCAACGGTATCTCGATCATCATCTTCGGCGGGATCGCAGCAGGGTTCCCGAATGCCGTGGGTGGGTTGCTCGAACTGGTGAAAACGGGTTCGATGGGGCCGTTCTCGGCGATCATCATCGTCGTTCTGATTGCCGCGGTGACTTACCTGGTCGTGTTCATCGAACGCGGTCAGCGCAAGATCCTCGTGAACTACGCGAAGCGTCAGGTTGGCAACAAGATCTACGGTGGGCAGTCGTCGCATTTGCCGCTGAAGCTGAACATGTCGGGCGTGATTCCGCCGATCTTTGCGTCGTCGATCATCCTGTTCCCGGCCACGATCCTTGGCTGGTTTAGCACGGGTCAACCGACGGGAGGCTGGCTCTCCAACACGTTGCATGACGTCGCGGAGGCACTGAAGCCGGGTCAGCCGGTCTATGTGCTGCTGTACACGCTGGCAATCGTGTTTTTCTGCTTCTTCTACACCGCGCTGGTGTTCAATAGCAGGGAAACCGCAGACAACCTGAAGAAGAGCGGCGCGTTTGTTCCGGGCATCCGTCCGGGCGACCAGACCGCACGGTATATCGACCGCATCCTCACGCGTCTGACGCTGGCCGGTGCGATCTACATCGTCTTCGTGTGTCTGCTGCCGGAATTCCTGGTGCTGCGCTGGAACGTGCCGTTTTATTTTGGTGGAACGTCGCTGCTGATCATTGTCGTCGTCACGATGGACTTCATGGCGCAGGTGCAGTCGTACGTTATGTCGCAACAGTATGAGTCGCTGCTCAAGAAGGCAAACTTCAAGGGCGGCAACATCCCAATGCGTTAATTCGGACTATGGCCAAAGACGATGTAATCCAGATGCAGGGTGAGGTGATCGAAAACCTCCCGAATGCGACCTTCCGTGTGAAGCTGGAAAACGGCCATGTCGTGTTGGGGCATATCTCCGGGAAGATGCGGATGCACTACATCCGCATCCTGCCGGGCGACAAGGTGACGGTTGAATTGACGCCTTACGATCTGTCTCGTGCGCGGATCGTGTTCCGGGCGAAGTGATTTGAAAAAAGGGTATTATCATGAAAGTGATGGCATCGGTTAAGCGCATTTGCCGCAATTGCAAGATCATCAAGCGCAAAGGCGTCGTTCGCGTGATCTGCAGCTCGGATCCGCGCCACAAGCAGCGCCAAGGCTGACCGCGCGTTTGTTTGCGCTTTTTGTTTGAGGAAAAACAATGGCTCGTATCGCAGGGGTTAACATCCCGAATCACCAGCATACCGAGATCGGCCTGACGGCAATCTTCGGTATCGGCCGCACGCGCTCGCGCAGCATCTGCGTGGCGTCTGGCGTGGAATTCTCGAAGAAGGTCAAGGACCTGACCGACGCAGACCTCGAAAAGCTGCGTGAAGAAGTGGGCAAGTTCATCGTTGAAGGCGATCTGCGCCGTGAAGTGACGATGAACATCAAGCGCCTGATGGACCTCGGTTGCTACCGTGGCGTCCGTCATCGCAAGGGCCTGCCGATGCGCGGTCAGCGTACGCGTACGAACGCACGTACCCGTAAGGGTCCGCGTCGTGCAGCGCAAGCGCTGAAGAAGTAAGCGGAACTGACAGTTACAGGAAAACGTAATGGCTAAGGCTTCGAACACCGCGGCGCAACGCGTTCGCAAGAAGGTTAAGAAGAACGTCGCTGAAGGCGTGGTTCACGTTCACGCGTCGTTCAACAACACGATCATCACGATCACCGATCGCCAGGGCAATGCACTGGCATGGGCGACGTCGGGCGGCCAGGGCTTCAAGGGCTCGCGCAAATCGACGCCGTTCGCTGCTCAGGTTGCTGCTGAGTCGGCCGGTCGCGTCGCGATGGAATACGGCGTGAAGAATCTGGAAGTGCGGATCAAGGGCCCGGGCCCGGGTCGCGAGTCGGCAGTGCGTGCACTGCATGGCCTCGGCATCAAGATCACCGCGATTTCGGACGTCACCCCGATTCCGCACAACGGCTGCCGTCCGCCGAAGCGTCGTCGTATCTAAGAATGCTGCTGGCACGTTTGTGCTGGCACATTTGCCTGTCGCCGCGTAGCGTCGACGGGCGTTGCTTTTTTGATTGACTAAGCCCACCGTTCGCCCCAAAGGGCGCGAACTAGCGCGGATTTTGCTCCGCGTGACTGATTGATAAAGGAATGCAAAGTGGCACGTTATATCGGCCCTAAGGCCAAGCTGTCCCGCCGTGAAGGCACCGACCTGTTCCTGAAGAGCGCGCGCCGCTCGCTCGCCGACAAGTGCAAGCTCGACAGCAAGCCGGGCCAGCACGGCCGTACCTCGGGCGCACGTACGTCCGACTATGGTACGCAGCTGCGCGAAAAGCAGAAGGTCAAGCGTATTTACGGCGTCCTGGAGCGTCAGTTCCGTCGTTACTTCGCTGAAGCCGACCGCCGCAAGGGCAACACGGGTGAAAACCTGCTGCAACTGCTCGAGTCGCGTCTCGACAACGTCGTGTATCGCATGGGCTTCGGCTCGACCCGCGCTGAAGCGCGTCAGCTGGTGAGCCACAAGTCGATCACCGTGAACGGCGTCGTCGCGAACGTGCCGTCGCAGCAAGTGAAGGCTGGTGACATCGTCGCGATCCGCGAAAAGGCGAAGAAGCAGGCGCGTATCGTCGAAGCGCTGTCGCTGGCCGAGCAAGGCGGCATGCCGAGCTGGGTTGCAGTCGATGCGAAGAAGTTCGAAGGCACGTTCAAGCAAATGCCGGAACGCGCTGACATCGCAGGCGACATCAACGAAAGCCTGATCGTCGAATTGTATTCGCGTTAATCCGATTGACGGCCGAGGTACCCCGATTGCGTTGCGCAAGGAGGGTCCTCGGCTGTTTATTTTCTGGTTGTTACCGGTCAGCCTTATCGGTGTAACGAGCCGAGGGTATTGAAGAGGAAAGCCCATGCAAACCAGTTTGCTGAAACCCAAGATCATCGCCGTGGAATCGCTGGGCGAGAACCACGCGAGGGTGGTCATGGAACCGTTCGAACGCGGTTACGGCCACACCTTGGGCAACGCGCTTCGCCGCGTGCTGCTGTCGTCGATGGTTGGCTACGCGCCGACCGAAGTGACGATCGCAGGCGTGGTGCACGAGTACTCGACGCTTGATGGCGTGCAAGAGGACGTCGTCAACCTGCTGCTGAACCTGAAGGGTGTGGTGTTCAAGCTGCACAACCGTGACGAAGTGACGGTGACCCTGCGCAAGGAAGGCGAAGGCGTCGTTACGGCCGGCGATATCGAGCTGGCTCACGATTGCGAAGTCATCAACCCGAATCACGTGATCGCGCACCTGTCGAAGGGCGGCAAGCTCGACGTTCAGATCAAGATCGAAAAGGGTCGCGGCTATGTGCCCGGCAACGTCCGTCGCTACGGCGAAGACACGGCCAAGATCATCGGCCGCATCGTCCTCGACGCATCGTTCTCGCCGGTTCGCCGCGTGAGCTATGCCGTTGAAAGCGCACGTGTCGAGCAGCGTACCGATCTCGACAAGCTCGTGATGAACATCGAGACGAGCGGCGTGATCACCCCGGAAGAGGCGATCCGTCAATCGGCGCGCATCCTGGTCGACCAGCTGTCCGTGTTCGCGGCACTGGAAGGCACGGAAACGGCTGCCGAAGCACCGTCGCGTGCACCGCAGATCGATCCGATCCTGCTGCGTCCGGTGGACGATCTCGAGCTGACGGTTCGTTCCGCGAACTGCCTGAAGGCCGAGAACATCTACTACATCGGCGACCTGATCCAGCGCACGGAAAACGAGCTGCTGAAGACGCCGAACCTCGGTCGCAAGTCGCTGAACGAGATCAAGGAAGTGCTCGCTTCGCGCGGTCTCACGCTGGGCATGAAGCTCGAAAACTGGCCGCCGGCTGGTCTCGACAAGTAAGCCTGCGTGTAGCCTGGCTATCGCTGTAGTTGGCAAAGATGCGGATTTTCCTTTAAAATCCGCATCTTGCTTTTTTCACTACCGGCCCGTGCACCCATCGAGGTGCGATAGAAGAGCTGGATCAAAACTTTGAATCAAGGAAACTGAAATGCGCCATCGTCATGGTCTGCGGAAACTGAACCGCACGAGCAGCCACCGTCTGGCTATGCTCCGTAACATGTCCAACTCGCTGATCGAGCACGAAGTCATCAAGACGACGCTGCCGAAGGCGAAGGAACTCCGTAAAGTCGTCGAGCCGCTGATCACGCTCGGCAAGAAGCCGTCGCTGGCAAACCGTCGTCTGGCGTTCAACCGCCTGCGCGATCGTGACTCGGTGGCGAAGCTGTTCGACGTGCTCGGTCCGCGTTTCGCGAACCGTCCGGGCGGCTACCTGCGCGTGCTGAAGTTCGGCTTCCGCGTCGGCGACAACGCACCGATGGCACTGGTCGAGCTGCTTGATCGTCCGGAAGTCGACGAAACGGAAAACGTGCAAGAAGCTGAGTAAGCTTCCAGTACGCAGCAGTATCTAAAAAGGGCCGAGCGATTGCTTGGCCCTTTTTGTTTTTTGACGCGTGCCTGCGATCGATTGCCGCAGGCCAGTGCCGGCAGCGTCGTGCGGGCTGCGCTACGATACGGGACTGCCGATGCGGGCCCCGGACGGAAGATCGGGATCCTGCCGGCCGGTCAACCAGCGAGGAGGGCGCGTATGGTGGTGGTGTTGATGCTGACGACGGTGCCCGACGCGGCGACGGCCGCAGCGCTTGCCGATGGCGCACTCGGCGCACGGCTGGCCGCGTGCGTGTCCGAACTCGGTACGATCAAGTCGCGCTATCACTGGCAGGGCAAGGTCGAAACGGCCGACGAGATCCAGTTGCTGTTCAAGACGAGCCCGGTGCGCTCGCTCGAACTGGAGCGGTTTATTCTCGCGCATCATCCGTACGAGACGCCCGAAATCGTCTCGTGGCAGGCGACGGCTTCGGCCGGGTACGGCCAGTGGGTGACCAGCGAAACTCAACGTCTATTTCATGTTTAACGGTATGGCGCTTTCCGTGCGCGTGCGCGCGCTGCGGTTCCTTGCAGTCCTGTTGTCGCTCATGTTCGTGCTGGGCGGCCTGTCGGTCGCGCGTGCGGCCGACGATTTCCTCGATCCATCGGTCGCGTTCAAGTTCAGTGCGAGCGAATCGCCTGGGCAGGTGGACGTGAGCTTCAAGGTCGCCAAAGGCTATTACCTGTACCGCGAGCGGTTCGCGTTCGCGGTGAAGAGCGGGCAGGCGACGCTCGGCGAGCCGCAATTCCCGGCCGGTCACGTGAAGTTCGACCAGACGTTCCAGAAGGAAGTCGAGACCTATCGCGACGAGGTCGTGATTCACGTGCCCGTCAAGCAGGCGGCAGGGCCGTTCGAGCTCGCGGTGACGTCCCAGGGCTGCGCCGACGAGGGGATCTGCTATCCGCCCGCCGAGCACGTCGTGAAAGTCGACGGGGCTGCGCTGGGCGCGGCAGCACCGGCCGGTGCTGCCGCGGCTTCAGGCAACTGGTTCGACAAGGTGACGAGCGCCGATTTCGCGCAGTCGTTGCTCGAGGGACACGGCTTCTTCACGATCGTCGCGCTGTATTTCGTCGCGGGCGTCGTGCTGAGTCTGCTGCCGTGTTCGTACCCGATGATTCCGATCGTGTCGGCGATCATCATCGGCCAGGGCACGCGCGCGACGCATGCACGCGGCTTTGCGCTGTCGCTGACCTATGTGGTCGGCATGGCGCTCGTCTATACCGTGCTCGGCATTGCCGCGGCGCTGGTCGGCCAGAGCCTGGGCGCATGGCTGCAGAACCCGTGGGTGCTCGGCGCGTTCGGCATCTTGCTCACGGCGTTTGCGGTATCGCTGATTTCAGGCAAGGACATCGCGTTGCCCGCGCGTTGGCAGAACGGCGCGGCAGAGGCATCGGGCGCGCGCCGGGGTGGCCATTTTGCTGCGGTTGCCGCGATGGGCGCGTTGTCGGCGCTGGTCGTCGGCGCCTGCATGACGGCGCCGCTGTTTGCTGTGCTCGCCTTTATCGCGCATACCGGCAACGCGCTGCTCGGCGGCGCCGCACTCTTCGCGATGGGGCTGGGGCTCGGCGTGCCGCTGCTCGTCGTCGGCATCGGTGCAGGGACGGTGCTGCCCCGCGCCGGCGCATGGATGGACGGCGTGAAGGTGTTCTTCGGCATCGCCCTGCTTGCGGCTGCGTTGTGGATCGTGTGGCCCGTGCTGGCGGGCGGCCTGAAGATGGTGCTCTCGGCATTGTGGCTGCTGGTCGCTGCCGCGGCGCTCGGCCTGTTCACGCCGAATCTGGGCGCGGCCTCGATCTGGCGCCGTCTCGGTCGCGGGCTCGGCGCTGCACTCGCGATCTGGGCGGCGACGCTGCTCGTCGGTCTCGCCGCCGGCTCGAACGATCCGGTGAAGCCGCTGGCCGTGCTTGCGTCGCGCACCGTCGCATCGGCGGCCGGTGCGGCCGCCGGGCAGGCGGGTAGCCCGGCATTCGCATCGGTGCGCTCCAGCGCGGAGCTCAACACGCTGCTGAAGACGTCGGACCGGCCCGTGATGCTCGATTTCTACGCTGACTGGTGTGTGAGCTGCAAGGAGATGGAGCACCTGACGTTCACTGACGCACGCGTGCAGGCGCGACTCGGACAGCTGCACCTGGTGCGCGCCGACGTCACGGCGAACAATCCGGACGACCAGGCGCTGCTCAAGCGCTTCAACCTGTTCGGGCCGCCGGGGATCATCTTCTTCGATCGCAGCGGCAACGAAATCGGTCGCGTGGTCGGCTATCAGGCTGCCGAGACGTTCCTGCGCAGCCTTGACCGGGCGGCGGTGCCGACGGTGTGACGCGCGCTCGCCGGCACGTACCGGCGGCTTCTGTCATCTCGACTGATCGACACGAAAAAAACGGCGGAACACCGAAGTGTTCCGCCGTTTTTCTTTGCGCGGGTAAGACGCGCGGCTTAGCGCTGCGCTTTCAGCAGACGCGCGGCGTCGAGCGCGAAGTACGTGAGCACGCCATCGGCGCCCGCACGCTTGAACGCGAGCAGCGATTCGAGCACGACCTTGTCGTGGTCGAGCCAGCCGTTCATCGCAGCGGCCTTCAGCATCGCGTATTCGCCGCTCACCTGGTACACGTAGGTCGGGAAGCGGAACTCGTCCTTCACGCGGCGCACGATGTCGAGATACGGCATGCCGGGCTTGACCATCACCATGTCGGCGCCTTCGTCGATGTCGAGGCGCACTTCGCGCAGCGCTTCGTCGCTGTTCGCCGGATCCATCTGGTAGGTCATCTTGTTGCCCTTGCCCAGATTGGATGCCGAACCGACCGCATCGCGGAACGGACCGTAGAACGCCGACGCGAACTTGGCCGAATAGGCCATGATTCGCGTATGGATATGGCCGTCGCTTTCCAGCATTTCGCGCACCGCGCCGATCCGGCCGTCCATCATGTCCGACGGCGCGACGATGTCGACACCGGCCTCGGCCTGCGCACGCGCCTGGTCGACCAGGATCTCGATCGTCTCGTCGTTGATCACGTAGCCGTTTTCGTCGAGCACGCCGTCCTGGCCGTGGCTCGTGTACGGGTCGAGCGCAACGTCGGTCAGCACGCCGAGATCGGGGAAGCGCTTTTTCAGCTCGCGCACCGCGCGCGGGATCAGGCCTTCCGGATTGGCTGCTTCGCGGCCGTCAGGCGTCTTCAGCGACGGCTCGATGGCCGGGAACAGCGACAGCACGGGCACGTCGAGTTCGACGCACTGCTCGGCGACGTGTATCAGCAGATCGACCGACACGCGCTCGACGCCGGGCATCGACGGCACGGGCTGCCGTTCGTTGGTGCCTTCGACGACGAACACCGGGTAGATCAGGTCGTCGGTGGTCAGGCGGTTTTCGCGCATCAGGCGCCGGGAGAAGTCGTCGCGGCGCATCCGGCGCGGACGATGAAGCGGATGGAAGCTCATGGCGATTTGGCAGAAATCAGGGCAAGAAGAACCTTACGGAACCCTTCGGTCATTTTCGGGACCGTTGGTATATGATAGCGATCGAGCGGCACGCGTCGCGTGTTGCTCCCCGCTTCTCCTCCCTGAGCGGGTGCCTGTCGTTATTCGATTAGGCTGTTTGACCCGCCGTTCAACGGCGGGTTTTTTTATGAGCCGGCCGAATTCACAGGCGCCGTCAGGTGCGCACGGCCGAAACGGGCCGCGCGGTGTCCGGTCATTGTGCTACAGGCTCGCCTTTTTCGTCGGCGACCGACGGCCGCAGCCAGCTTTCGATCAGCACGTGCGCGTCGTCGAGCCCGACGCGCTTCATCGCCGAGAACAGTTGGACGGTCAGCTCGCCCTTCACGCCCTGGTCGCGATACGCGTCGAGCCCCTTTTGCGTGGTTCGCAGCGCGTTGATGCTCTCTTGCCGCGTCAATTTGTC
This sequence comes from Burkholderia sp. JKS000303, assembly GCF_002563755.1. Lineage (NCBI taxonomy): Bacteria > Pseudomonadati > Pseudomonadota > Betaproteobacteria > Burkholderiales > Burkholderiaceae > Burkholderia > Burkholderia sp. JKS000303. The sequence goes on along the minus strand of NZ_PDBZ01000001.1, from coordinate 1,274,657 downwards.
GCACTTCGTCAGCAGCGTATGGATCGGCTTGCCGGTCGGCGCGAACCACTCGATCATCCGGCGATCGAGATCGGTCAGCGGGCGACGCGAATCCATCATCAGGATCAGGCCGCAGAGTTGTGACCGGGTCGCCAGATAGGACGACAGCAGCATTTCCCAGTGGGCTTTCGCGGCCCCCGGCACTTCCGCGTAGCCGTAGCCGGGCAGGTCGACCAGGTTCGCGACGGGCTCGTCGGCCGGGCCGACGGAGAAGTAGTTGATGTGCTGCGTACGGCCGGGCGTCTTCGACGCGAAGGCGAGCCGCTTCTGGTTGCACAGCACGTTGATCGCCGTCGATTTGCCGGCATTCGAGCGGCCGGCGAAGGCGATTTCCGGTTGCACCGTCGGCGGCAGGTCGCGCAGATGGTTGACGGTCGTGTAGAAGCGGGCTTGATGGAGCAAAAAGGCCATGGGGGAACCGGTGGGACGGGCGGCGCGAGCCGCTTGGTGGAGGCGGGGTAGCCCCGATAGGCGCGGGAGCTTTCAGCGCGATATTGTACAATACGACGGTTTTGCCGAAGGGCTGCGGGCGCCTGCCTCGCGCTTTTATGCAGCTTCTGCGGTAGACTGGTCGACGTCGTTTTTTGCAGAACCTCTAATTCCCACAAGACGAAACAGGGTGTGCGAATGAATCGACTGTGCAAGTCTCTGATGGTGCTTCAGGTTGCAGCAGGGTTCGTAGGTTTCGTGGCGGAGGCAAAAGCGGCGGATGCGGCCAAGCCGGATCTGGACCGCGGCAAGGCGATTGCCGGGCAGGTTTGTGCGTCGTGTCACGGCGTCGACGGCAACAGCGCGTCGGGCAGTTTCCCGAAGCTCGCCGGCCAGCATCCCGAATATCTGGTCAAGCAACTGAACGACTTCAAGACCCAGCCGGGCGCGAAGGGGCCGGCGCGGACCAACGCGGTGATGGTCGGGTTCGCGAGCGCCTTGAGCGCGGCCGACATGCGCAACGTTGCCGCATATTACGGGTCGCAGACGATGAAGGTCGGTGCCGCACGCGATGCGGCGACCGTGCCGATCGGCCAGAAGATTTACCGCGGCGGCATCGCGGAAAAGGGCGTGCCCGCCTGCGCGAGCTGTCACGGGCCGACGGGGCAAGGGATTCCGGTCCAGTACCCGCGCCTGTCGGGGCAATGGGCGGATTACACCGTGGCCCAGTTGACCGCGTTCCAGCAGGGTGCCGGCGCGCGCAACAACAACGAGGCGATGCATCAGATCACGTCGCGTCTGTCGGACACCGAGATCAAGGCCGTCGCGGATTACATCGCCGGCCTGCATTGAACGGGCCGTCGCGAATGGAATGACCGGGCGCCCGCAGGGCGGCCGGAGTCAGAACAAGAAAAGGGTGGGGCGCCGCGTGCTTGCGGCCGCCTTGCCCTTTTTTGTTGTCAGTCGGAGTTTGAATGAGCGTTACCACGTCGGGGTTGCAGTCGAAGTCTGGTCAGGGTGCGTCCAAACGCGCGATCGAGCTGGTGAGCTCGATGCGCTTCGCGATTGCGCTGCTGGTGGTGTTGTCGATTGCCAGCATCATCGGCACGGTCCTGACCCAGGACGACCCGTATCCGAACTACGTGAACCAGTTCGGGCCATTCTGGGCGGATATCTTCCGCTCGCTGGGCCTGTACAACGTGTACAGCGCGTGGTGGTTCATGCTGATCCTGATCTTCCTCGTCACGTCGATCTCGCTGTGCGTGATCCGCAACGCGCCGAAGATGCTCGCCGATGCGAAGAGCTGGAAGGACAAGGTCCGTGAAGGCAGCCTGCGCGCGTTCCATCACAAGGCCGAATACACGACGTCCGGCACGCGTGCGACCGTGGCCGCCACGCTCGCCGCGTTCGTCACCAAGGCCGGTTACAAGCACGTCGTGCGCGAAACCGACGGAGCGACGCTGATCTCCGCGAAGCGCGGCGCGCTGACGAAGTGGGGCTACATCTCCGCGCACCTGGCCATCATCGTGATCTGTATCGGCGGCCTGCTCGACAGCAACCTGCCGATCAAATTCCAGATGTGGATGTTCGGCAAGAGCCCGGTCAACACCAGCGCGACGATCAGCGATATCTCGGCCGACCATCGCCTGTCCGCGTCGAACCCGACGTTCCGCGGCTACGCATGGGTGCCGGAAGGGCAGTTCGTGTCGACGGCGATCCTGAACCAGCCGAACGGCTCGCTGATCCAGGACCTGCCGTTCTCGATCCAGCTCAACAAGTTCATCGTCGACTACTACTCGACCGGGATGCCGAAGCTCTTCGCGAGCGACATCGTCGTGATTGATCGCGAGACGGGCAAGAAGATCCCGGCGCGCGTCGAGGTCAACAAGCCGTTCACGTACAAGGGTGTGTCGATCTACCAGTCGAGCTTCCAGGACGGCGGCTCGCAGATGCAGATGACGGCCTACCCGATGACGGGCGACAACGCGAAGACGTTCGCCGTGAAGGGCACGATCGGTAGTTCGGCCCCGCTGCAGATGTCGGGCAGCGACGGCGACACGATCGAGTTCTCCGACTTCCGCGCGATCAACGTCGAGAACATGGCCGACGCGAGCGGCAAGCCGGACGTGCGCGGCGTCGCGAAGACGGAGACGCTGAAGGAAGTGTTCGACGACCGGCTCGGCTCGGGCGCGAAGACGTCGAAGCCGATGCAGCTCCACAACATCGGCCCGTCGGTGCAATACAAGATTCGCGGCAAGGACGGCCAGGCGCGCGAGTTCAACAACTACATGCTGCCCGTCGACATGGGCGGCGCGCGCGTGTTCCTCGCCGGTGTGCGCGCGAGTCCGAACGATCCGTTCCGCTACATGCGCATTCCGGCCGACAGCGAGGATTCGATCGGTGAATGGATGCGCCTGCGCGCCGCGCTCGAGGATCCGGCCGTACGCGCCGAAGCCGCCGCGCGCTTCGCGCAGCGTTCGCTGCCGGGCACCGACGCATCGCTGCGCACCCGCCTGCAGGACAGCGCATCGAAAGTGCTGACCCTTTTTGCTGCAAGCGACGACAGCGTCGGCCGCGGTGCAGACGGCCAGCCGATCGGCGGCTTCCAGGCGGTCGCCACGTTCATCGACCGTTCGGTGCCGAAGGCCGAGCAGGAAAAGGCCGCCAGCCTGCTGTTGCGCATGCTCGAGGGCTCGATGTGGGAAGTCTGGCAGATCGCCCGCGAGCGCGCCGGCGAGCCGCCCGCGCAGCAGGGCAACGACACGGTGCGCTTCGTGCAGAACGCGATCAATGCGCTATCTGACAGCTTTTTGTATGGATCGCCGGTCTATTTACAGCTTGACTCATTCAAGCAGGTGCAAGCTTCGGTATTTCAGTTGACGCGCGCACCGGGCAAGAATCTGGTGTATCTTGGCAGCCTGCTGTTGGTCGCCGGCATCTTCTCGATGTTCTACGTGCGCGAGCGACGCCTCTGGTTCTGGCTCAAGGATGCCGGCTCGGGCGTCGATGTGGTGATGGCGATGTCGACAGCCCGCAAGACCTTCGATTTCGAGAAAGAATTCGTGCAGACGCGCGACGCGGCCGGCGCCGCCTTGCGCGCCACACCCCGCGATGCCGCGCCCGCCGGTGCGGCCGCGACTGCCCGTCCGCCTGCCGGCGACGGTTCCGATTCCGAGAATTCCACCCGGTAACATCATGGATCTCACTCAAGTTTCCGCTTCCCGTTCGGGGCCTGCCCACGCTCCGGTTTCGGCGCCGTTGTTCGACGACCGTCCGTTCCTCGCCCGCCTGTCGCTGGTCGACTGGCTGTTCGCTCTGGCACTCGTGGTCGGCGCGGGCTATGCGTTCGTGCACTACAACGAGCACATGAATTACTACGACAAGGCGGTGATGATCGGCACCGTGCCGGCGCTTGTCGTGCTCGGCTGGCGCTGGAAGCCCGCGCGGCTGCTGATGGCGTCGATCGCCGTGCTGTCGCTGCTGTCGATCCAGATTTACCAGGGCGACCTCACGCGCGCCGATTCGACGTTCTTCCTCAAGTACATCCTGTCGAGCCAGTCAGCGATCCTGTGGATGAGCGCGCTGTTCGTGCTTGCGACGATCTTCTACTGGATCGGTTTGCTCGCGCGCTCGGAATCGGGCTCGGCGATCGGCCAGAAGCTCACGTGGGCCGCCGTGCTGATGGGCTTCACCGGGCTGATGGTGCGCTGGTACGAGTCCTACCTGATCGGCGCCGACGTCGGGCACATCCCGGTGTCGAACCTGTATGAAGTGTTCGTGCTGTTCAGCCTGATCACCGCGCTGCTGTACCTGTACTACGAAGGCCACTACGGCACGCGTGCGCTGGGCGCGTTCGTGCTGCTGGTCATCAGCGCCGCCGTCGGCTTCCTGATGTGGTACTCGGTCGCACGCGATGCGCAGCAGATCCAGCCGCTCGTGCCGGCGCTGCAGAGCTGGTGGATGAAGATTCACGTGCCGGCGAACTTCATCGGCTACGGCAGCTTCGCGCTGTCGGCGATGGTGTCGGTCGCGTACCTGATGAAGGAGCGCGGCGTGCTCGCCGATCGTCTGCCGACGCTCGACGTGCTCGACGACGTGATGTACAAGTCGATCGCGGTCGGTTTCGCGTTCTTCACGATCGCGACGATCCTCGGCGCCCTGTGGGCCGCCGAAGCGTGGGGCGGCTACTGGAGCTGGGACCCGAAGGAAACCTGGGCGCTGATCGTGTGGCTCAATTACGCGGCATGGCTGCACATGCGCCTGATGAAGGGCCTGCGTGGCACGGTCGCCGCATGGTGGGCGCTCACGGGCCTGCTCGTGACGACGTTCGCGTTCCTCGGCGTCAACATGTTCCTGTCCGGGCTGCACAGCTACGGCAAGCTGTAAGATTTTCGACGCTGGTCCGACAAAAGACCGCCGGCGCACTGCGTGCCCGGCGGTTTTTCTTTTGTAACGGGCGGGCGGCCCACGCGTCGAACGGCGCATGATCGGTCGGGTCGAACGCTCATGAAGCATGCGCGCCGCGCATGCACGAGGAGCAGCACGATGTGGATCAAACACCCTTTGCGCACCCTGCTGACCGGCAGCGACATCGCGCAGAGCGACATTACGCCGCGCGCGATATTCGAGAACCGGCGGCGCGTCCTGCAGGCCGCCGGCGTGGCGGCCGCGGGCGGATTGCTCGGCAGCAGCGGTGCGGCGTTTGCCGCCTATGCGTCGCCCGACGCCCGGGCAGCGAAGCTCGCGGCGAAAACCAACGCGAAGTTCGTCGCGGCCGACAAGGTGACGCCGTTCAAGGACATCACGTCCTACAACAACTTCTATGAATTCGGCACCGACAAGGGCGACCCGGCGCAGAACGCGGGCACGCTCAGGCCGCGTCCGTGGCGCGTGAGCGTCGAAGGCGAGGTGCTGCACCCGAAGGTGTTCGATCTCGACGAGTTGCTGAAGCTCGCACCGCTCGAAGAACGCGTGTACCGGCTGCGCTGCGTCGAGGGCTGGTCGATGGTGATTCCGTGGATCGGCGTGCCGCTGTCCGAGCTGATCAAGCGCGTGCAGCCGACCGGCAACGCGAAATACGTGCAGTTCGTCACGCTGGCCGATCCGTCGCAGATGCCGGGCCTGTCGACGCCCGTGCTCGACTGGCCATACTCGGAAGGGCTGCGGATGGACGAAGCGATGAATCCGCTGACGCTGCTGACGATGGGCGTCTACGGCCAGGTGTTGCCGAACCAGAACGGCGCGCCGGTGCGGATCGTCGTGCCGTGGAAGTACGGCTTCAAGAGCGCGAAGTCGCTCGTGAAGATCCGCTTCGTCGACAAGCAGCCGAAGACGAGCTGGAACACGTATGCACCGAACGAATACGGCTTTTATTCGAACGTGAATCCGAACGTCGATCACCCGCGCTGGAGCCAGGCGACCGAGCGGCGGATCGGCGAGGACGGCTTCTTCACGCCGAAGCGCAAGACGCTGATGTTCAATGGCTACGGCGATCTCGTCGCGTCGATGTATCAGGGCATGGACCTGAAGAAGAACTTCTGAGCGCGATGGCGACAAACGACATGCCCCCTTCGACGCTGACGCCGGCGCGTGCAACCGGCACGAGCACGGCCGCACGCACTTCCCGGGCAGGCGCAGCAGGCCCGGCGCGCGCTGCCGCGCCGCGCTGGCTCGTGCCGGCCAAGGTGCTGGTGTTCGCGGCCGGCCTCTATCCGCTCGCGCGTCTCGTGCTGTTCGGGCTGACCGACCGGCTCGGCGCGAACCCGATCGAATTCGTCACGCGTTCGACCGGCCTGTGGACGCTGGTCATGCTGTGCGTCACGCTCGCCGTCACGCCGCTTCGCCGCGTGACGGGCGTTCCCGCGCTGCTGCGCTTTCGCCGGATGATCGGCCTGTTCGCGTTCTTCTACGCAGTGCTGCATTTCACGACGTATCTGTGGTTCGATAAGTGGTTCGATGTCGTCGCGATTCTGAAGGACGTCGGCAAGCGTCCGTTCATCACGGTCGGCTTTGCCGCATTCGTGCTGCTGATTCCGCTCGCGGCGACGTCGCCGCGAGCGATGGTGCGCCGGCTCGGCCGCCACTGGGCGACGCTGCACCGCGCGATCTATGCGATCGCGCTGTTCGGCGCGCTGCACTTCTGGTGGATGAGGGCGGGCAAGCACGATCTCGCGCAGCCGAAGCTCTACGCGACGATCGTCGCGGTGCTGCTCGGCTGGCGGTTGCTTGCGTGGGGATGGCGGCGCATCCGCGTGTGACGATGCCGGCCTGAAAAAACGCAAGGCGATGACCGCGAAGTCATCGCCTTGTCGTCGCTAAACCGCGTGAGCGGCGGCGCGGGGTTATTGCGTGGCGGCCGGGCCGGATGCCGGCGCGGCGGCCTTCGATGCGCCGCTCGACAATTCGGGCGACAGCGTGAGCGGTGTGCCCGAAGAATCGGGAATACTGTCGGACGACGCGTTTTCATCGGTCGGGGTGACATCCGACGGCGGTGTGTCTTGCTGCTGGATGGGCTTTGCCGGCAACGGGGGCACGGTGGGCAGATAGAGCGCGCCGCTTTGACCGCAGCCGGCAAGAATCGCCAAAGCCGCTACAATCGCGCTCATCCGGAAAACGACTCGCATGATCGTCCTTGAACAATTGAACCGATAGAGTTTAGCATGCCCGATACTGATTACCTGACCCGCGCCGAGGCCGTGCTGGCGGCCGTCGAGCGTACCGTCGACACCGCAAACGACGGCGACCACGACATCGATCTCGAGCGCAACGGCAGCGTTCTGACGCTGACGTTCGAGAACGGCTCGAAGATCATCATCAACCTGCAGCCGCCGATGAAAGAAGTGTGGATCGCCGCGAAGGCGGGCGGTTTCCATTACCGCTTCCTGGACGGCGAATGGCGCGATACGCGCACCGGCACCGAGTTCTTCTCGGCGCTCACCGAATACGCGACGCAGCAGGCCGGCCTGCCGATCGCGTTCAGCGCGTAACGATCGACGGCCATCGGAGTCCGCACGCCGGACCCGAAACGTCGTATCAAAGAAAAAGCGCCCCGTGGGGCGCTTTTTTCATGCGCGGGCCGCTGCGTCAGTGGCCGCGGAACAGGTTCATGATGTCCTGCTTTTCCTGTTCGTCGACGTGCGGCACCGATTCGTCGGCGTTTTGCGCCGCCGGCGCTTGCGGCACGCCGACCGTCGATACGAAGCCGTGCCCCGGCGTGAACTCGGTGAAGTACAACTCGCCGCCGAGCGACTGGACGTCGTCCGGCATGGTCGGCTTGAACTCCGGCACGCCCTTGAGCGCGGGGCCCATGTAGTCGACCCAGACCGGCAGCGACAGGCCGCCGCCGGTTTCGCGATCGCCGAGGCTGCGCGGATTGTCGTAGCCGATCCACGCGATTGCGGCGAGCGTGTGCTGGTAGCCGGCGAACCACGCGTCGTGCGAGTCGTTCGTCGTGCCGGTCTTGCCCGCGAGGTCGCCACGCTTCAGCACGTTGGTCCGCGCGCCCGTGCCGCGCTGCGCGACGCTCTGCAGCAGGCTGTTCATCACGTACGCGTTGCGCGCGTCGATTGCGCGCGGCGCGTTCTCCTCGGCGACGAGCGGCTGCGCGCGCACGACGATCGCACCGTTCGGATCGGTGACTTCCGCGATCAGATACGGGTTGACGCGGTAGCCGCCGTTCGCGAACACCGAGTACGCGCCGGCCATCTGCAGCGGCGTGACCTGGCCCGCACCGAGCGCCATCGGCAGGTAGGCCGGATGACGATCGGCATCGAAGCCGAAGCGCGTGATGTATTGCTGCGCGTACTTCGTGCCGATGTGGTTCAGGATCCGGATCGATACGAGGTTGCGCGAGCGCTGCAGCGCGGTGCGCATCGACATCGGGCCTTCGAAGCCGCCGCCGTAGTTCTTCGGTTCCCACGGCTGGCCGCCGGTTTCCGCGGCGCTGAAGTACAGCGGGCCGTCGTTGATGATCGTTGCCGGCCCAAGGCCCTTGTCGAGCGACGCCGAGTAGATGAACGGCTTGAACGACGAACCCGGCTGCCGCCACGCCTGCGTGACGTGGTTGAACTTGTTCTTGTTGTAGTCGAAGCCGCCGACGAGCGAGCGGATCGCGCCATCCTGCGGCACGATCGAGATGAACGCGCCCTCGACCTGCGGCAACTGCGTGATCGACCACTTGCCGGCATCGTTCTTCACGACACGTACGATTGCGCCCGGACGGATGCGGCGGTTGGGCTGCGCATTGGCCGACAGCGCGCTCGATGCGAAGCGCAGGTTGTCGCCTTCGACCGTCGCGTTGCTGCCGTCGATGAAGGCGACCGTGATCTGGCGCGGGGTGGCCGCGGTCACGACCGCTGCGATCAGTTCGCCGTTGTCGGGGTGTTCGAGCAGCGCATCGTCGATCGCCTGCTCGCGGTCGTCCGCACCGTCCGGCAACTGGATGAAGCCTTCCGGCCCGCGATAGCCGTGGCGGCGCTCGTAATCCATGATGCCCTTGCGCAGCGCCGTGTACGCCAGTTGCTGGTCGGCGGAGTCGATCGTCGTGACGACGTTGAAGCCGCGCGTGTAGGTTTCCTCGTGGTACTGCGCGTACATCATCTGCCGGACCATTTCCGCGACGTACTCGGCGTGCACGCTGAACTCGCGACCCGCGCCCTTGACGACCAGCGGCTGGGCGACGGCTTCGTCGTACTGCTCGCGCGTGATGAAGTTCAGCTCGAGCATGCGCTGCAGGATGTACTCCTGACGCACCTTCGCACGCTTCGGATTGACGACCGGGTTGTACGCGGACGGCGCCTTCGGCAGCCCGGCGAGCATGGCGGCTTCCGCCAGCGTGATGTCCTTCAGGTCCTTGCCGAAGTAGACCCGCGCGGCGCTCGCGAAGCCGTACGCGCGCTGGCCCAGATAGATCTGATTCATGTAGACCTCGAGAATCTGATCCTTCGTCAGCGCACGCTCGATCCGGTACGCGAGCAGCATCTCGTAGATCTTGCGCGTGTAGGTCTTTTCGCTCGACAGGAAGAAGTTGCGCGCGACCTGCATCGTGATCGTGCTCGCGCCCTGCGACGCGTGGCCGTTCGTCAGCGCGACGACGCCGGCGCGGACGATCCCGGTGAGGTCGACGCCGCCGTGATCGTAGAAGCGCGCGTCCTCGATGGCGAGGATCGCCTTCTTCAGCGAGTCGGGCACGTCCTTGAAATGGACGATGTCGCGGCGTTCTTCGCCGAATTCGCCGATCAGCACGTGATCGGACGTATAGATGCGCAGCGGAACCTTCGGACGATAGTCGGTCAGCGCGTCGAGCGACGGCATGTTCGGCCATGCGACGACGAGCGCGTAGCCGAGCACGAGGCCGCCGGCCACGACGAGTGCCACGCACATGGCGACGAGGCCGAGCAGGGCCTTCTGCCACCAGGGCCGTTTCTTCGGCTCGGGGGTGGGAGGCGGGGACGTAGGAGACGTGGATTGCATAGGCATACCGGAAAACAGTCCCGCGATTATAGCTGCCCGGTATGACCGGCCCTGACGCGGGGGGCTCCCGCCGGAAAGCCGCGGGTCGCCGGGCGGACAGTATGGCGTCTGCGCGGCCGCCACGAGCAGGGACTGGCCATCCGGCCGACTGTCCGGGCAGCGCGCCGCTTTGCAGAATCAGTCCTCGGAAACGCGGCATGGGCCGCAACGATCGCGGGAGGTTGGGATGGCGGGACGATGGGTGGCGAGGTACGTGCCGGGCAGGCACCGTTCGACGGGAATCGACGTCGGCGCGGACGAGGTGAGGGTGGCCGTGCTGAGCCGGCTCGGCCGGGTCGCGGAGGTGCGCGTCGAAGGGCTCGAACGGGAGCCGGTGGGGTTGGCGGGCGGGCCGGACGATGCGCGCTGGGCCGCGGTGTCGCGTGCGTTGGCCGCGGCCGTTGCGCGGTTGTCGGCGGCCGGTGTGCGCTGCGATACGCGTGGCGTGATGGCGCTGCGTGACGACGAGATGCGCACCGCAACGCTCGACCTGGCCGGGCGCGACGATATCGCGGACGCGGCGCGGCAGGCGGCCGAACGCATCTCGGGGCTGGCACCGGACAGCTTCGCATTCGACTGGCGGCAGGACGGCGGCGCGCACTCCGGCGAGATTGCGGTCGCCGTCGCGCCGCAGGCGTTGCTTGAGCGGCGCATCGACGTGGCCGCGCAGGCTGGCGTCGACCTGACGGCCGTCGACGCCGAGTCGGCCGCGGCGTTGCGCGCGCTGCGCTATGCCGCGCAGTTCGAGCTCGACACGCACGGCCCTTATGCGGCGTTCTGGTTCCGAGACACGGGTGTGCATGGCTGGCGGGTCGACGGCGAGTGCGCCGCGCCGGTGCTCGCGCTGTCCGGCGAAGGGTGCACGGCATTCTTCGACGCCTTGCGCCAGTGCGCGCTCGAGCCGGTGCGCGGCGTGCTCGTGGCCGGCGACGAGCGGTGCATCGCCCGTTTTCGAGCGTCCGTGGCGGACATCGGCGATGCGCTCGGCGTGGCCGCCATGCCGTTCGATTGCACCGGCTGGGACGGGCGGCTGGCCGAACGTACCGGCTCGCCGGGCGGTCCGGCGTTTGCCGTCGCGGTCGGGTTGGCATTACGCGGGGTGTGGGAATGATCGCCGATCCGGTATTCGGGCGGGCGGTGGCCGGCCCTGGCGAGCTCGGCGGCTTCAATCTGCTGCCGTACCGTGAGCGGCTGGCGCAGGCGCTGCGCCGTCGTCGGGCCGCGCAGTGCGGGGCGGCGATCGTGCTCGGTGTACTCGGGGTCGTGGTGTGGACGGGCGCGGCGGCAGCGTGGCGCTCGCGCGTCGATGCCGAGCGCGCGAGCGTGGACGCGCGGTTGCGGCAATGGCAGCCGCAGGTGGACGCCGCAAGGCGCGCCGCCGGGGTGGCCGCCGAACTCGCGCAACGCGACGCGCAGGCGGCCGAGCTCGCGGCGCCTTACCGGCGTGTAGCCAGGCTGCTCGCGACGCTCGCGCAGGTTCGCGACGACACCGTCCGGCTCGACGCGTTGCGCACGACCTCGTCCGGCGTCGTGCTCGATGCGCGCGCCGCGAGCTATCGGGCGGCTGCGCGATGGGTCGCCCGGATCGCAGCCGACGAGCGCAACTGGCGAGTCGACATCGGCGAGCTGAACTCGGCTTCGGCCGCGCCGGCCACGGCCGCGGGTATGCCGTTCCGGTTTTCCGTGCAGGTGCGCTGGCACGACGGCGAGCCTCGACGGCAAGCAGCGGGAGGTGGCGCATGACGGCGATCGTGCATCGACCCATGCCGGGTGGGGCAGACTGGCTCGGCCGCATGCGGCGCGTACGGCCGGGCACGGCGCACGCCGTGAGCTGCGTGCTCGCATGCGCGGCCGTGATGGCGGGCGGTGTTCATTTCTCTGATGCCGCCGACTGGAGCGGGCTCGCGCACAGTCGCGCGTTGCTGGCAGCCGCACAGATGCACGCCGCCGATGCGCAGCGCGTGCTCGCGGCCGCGGCGCAGTCGGGTGAGACCCGCGCAGCGGCCGGGCGGAACGCTCACGTGGCGCGTACGCCTGCGTGGCCCGTACTGATGCTGGAACTCGCCGATCTCGCCGGCGTGAGCGGGCTGCGGATCGTGTCGATCGAGCCTCGGCGCGCGGACGGCGCGGTGCCGGATGGCCGGCGCACGGTGCGTATCGTCGCGGACGGCGGTTTCCCGGCGCTGCTGCGCATGGTCGGCGGGCTGGCGAGCTTCTCCGTGCCGGCAGTGCCGTCGGTGCTGCATATCGAGCGAAAACCGCCCGGCTTGAGGATGGACATGTCCGTCGACGTGTTTCCGGCGCTGGCTGGCGGTGGTGCCGGGGACGAGGCGGCGCGCGTTCTTGCCTCCGCTGAGCCGGGCGACGATCCGTTCGACGGCGCTGGCCAGTCCACGGGCGCTGACGATCAAGAGCCGCGCCTGGCCGGTACGATTCGCGACGTGCGGGCCGGCCTCGCGCTGTTCGACGCCGGTGACGGCGCATTCGTGGCCCTGGCGCCGGGTGAAGCGCTCGGGGCGTCTCGCGTGGTGCGCGTCGATGCCGGAGCCGTGATGCTTGCGACGGCCGATGGCGCGCGTCGGTTCGTCGTCGGCGACGGAGGCCGCCCATGATGCAGTACCGATGGTGGGCGATCGTATTCTGGATCGGAGCGAGCACGACCGCGGCGCGTGCGGCGTTGCCGCCTCTGCCGCCGCCCGGGTGGCCGCTTGCTTCGATGCGTGTGCAGGCCGATGACACGCCGCTGCCGGCAGGCGGTGTGCCCGACGGCGAGGCAGATGCCGCTTCCGCTCCCCCCCGGACTGATCAGCCGCCGTTCAGCGACGCGGTGCGCCCGGCGGCTCAGGTAGAACCCGTCGTTCCGGCGCCGCTGCTGGAGGGGCCGCCGATTCCGTTGTCGCCGCCTGCACGCATGAGCGATACCGCGGCACGGCACCCCGGCGATGCGGACGATGCGCGCCGGATCTCGCTGAACCTGCAGGGCGCCGGGCTCGCGGCCGCATTCGATGCGTTTGCGCGGTTCACCGGACTGAACATCATCGTCGGCGAGCAGGTGCGCGGTACCGTGACGTTACGTCTGAACAATGTCCGCTGGCGCGATGCATTCGATACGCTGCTCGACACACACGGACTAGCGATGTCCCGGCGCGGCAACGTGATCTGGGTCACGCCGGTGGCCGAGCTGGCGGCGCGGGAGCGCGAGCGTTTCGAAATGCACGCGCGGGCGGCCGACCTGGAGCCGCTCGCGAGCCGGACCTTCGCGCTGCACTATCCGCGCGCACAGGACGTACAGCGGCTGCTCGCCGGTGCGACCGGCCAGCGCCTGTTGTCGAAACGCGGCGCCGCGGCGGCCGATTCGCGCACGAACCTGCTGTTCGTCACCGATCTCGCGCCGCGCATCGCGCAGATCGCGGACCTGATCGACGCGATCGACCGGCCGTCGCGGCAGGTCCGGATCGAGGCGCGCATCGTCGAGGGCGAACAGGGCTTCTCGCGTAATCTCGGCGCACGTGTCGCCTTGCGCGCGCAGGGGCGGTCGCCCGCAGCCGACGGTGCCGCGTTCAGCGCGGATGCGCGCAACGCCTTCGATCTGGCCGCGCGGCCGCTGGGTGGCTTCGAGGCGGCGACGGCCGGCTTCACGCTGTTCGCCGCGCCGCTCAGCCGTGTACTCGACGTCGAGCTGAGCGCGCTCGAGGCGCAAGGGCGGGGCCAGATCGTCTCTCGGCCGCGTGTGGTCACGGCCGACCGCGTGAAGGCGATCGTCGAGCAGGGTTCGGAGCTGCCGTACCAGGCCAAGGTGGGCAACGGCGTGAGCGGCGTGCAGTTCCGCCGCGCGACGCTGAAGCTCGAGGTCGAGCCGCAGATCACGCCCGACGGGCGCGTCGTGCTCGATCTGGACGTGACGAAGGACAGCATCGGCGAGCCGACGGCGGCCGGGCCGGCCATTCATACGAAGCATGTGCAGACGCGCGTCGAGGTCGAGGACGGCGGGACGGTCGCGATCGGCGGGATTTACGAGCAGTTGAACCGGGACGATGTGACGCGAGTGCCGCTCTTGGGCAAAATACCGGTACTGGGCGCGCTGTTCCGACATCGCGCACGGCGCGACCAGCGCAGCGAACTGGTCGTCTTCATCACGCCGACGGTCGTCCGCGCGCGTTGCGAGACGGCCGGCGCGGGCGACGCGGATGCGGAAAAATGGGGGCCGGAAGCCGGCGGAGCAGGCTCGACAAGGCAGCCGCTTTGCCAGTAAGCTGCGCCACACACCAGCAAGATTCAAGCAGAGGAAGCCGTTGCAAGCGCGGGACCCACATGCAAACGTATTTTTCGTCGGCCTTATGGGAGCGGGTAAGACCACCGTGGGCCGTGCGGTCGCGCGCCGGCTCGACAGGACGTTCTTCGACTCCGACCACGAAATCGAAGCCCGCACGGGTGCGCGCATTCCGGTGATCTTCGAGATGGAGGGCGAGGCCGGGTTTCGCGACCGCGAATCGCAGGTGATCGCCGATCTCACGCAGCGCGAGAACATCGTGCTCGCGACGGGCGGCGGCGCGGTGCTGCGGCCCGAAAACCGCGATTGCCTGAAAGGCAACGGCATCGTCATCTATCTGCGCGCCAATCCGCACGACCTTTGGCTGCGCACACGCAAGGACAAGAACCGCCCGCTGTTGCAGACCGGAGATCCGAAGGCGCGTCTCGAGGCACTCTACGAGGTGCGCGACCCGCTGTACCGCGAATGCGCGGACTTCGTCATCGAGACCGGCCGTCCGTCGGTCAACGGTCTCGTCAACATGGTGCTGATGCAACTCGAACTGGCAGGCGTCATCGCCAAGCCGCTACAAGCATGATTACCGTCAACGTCGACCTGGGCGAGCGCGCCTACCCGATTCACATTGGTGCCGGCCTGATCGGCCGCGCCGAGCTGTTCGCCCCTCACATCACCGGTTCGTCGGTCACGATCGTCACGAACACGACGGTCGATCCGCTGTACGGCGACGCGCTGCGCGCGGCGCTCGCGCCGCTCGGCAAGCGCGTGTCGACGGTCGTGCTGCCGGATGGCGAGGCGTACAAGAACTGGGAAACGCTGAACCTGATCTTCGACGGCCTGCTGACCGACCGCGCGGACCGCAAGACGACGCTCGTCGCACTTGGCGGCGGCGTGGTCGGCGACATGACGGGCTTTGCCGCGGCTTGCTACATGCGCGGCGTGCCGTTCATCCAGGTGCCGACGACGCTGCTGTCGCAAGTCGATTCGTCGGTCGGCGGCAAGACGGGCATCAATCACCCGCTCGGCAAGAACATGATCGGCGCGTTCTACCAGCCGCAGGCCGTGATCGCCGATATCGGCGCGCTGACGACGCTGCCCGATCGCGAACTGGCGGCGGGCGTCGCCGAAGTCATCAAGACGGGCGCGATCGCCGATGCGCAATTCTTCGACTGGATCGAGGCGAACGTCGACGCGCTGAACCGGCGCGAGCCGGCCGCACTCGCGCATGCCGTGAAGCGCTCGTGCGAAATCAAGGCGAGCGTGGTCGCGGCCGACGAGCGCGAAGGCGGCCTGCGCGCGATTCTGAACTTCGGCCATACGTTCGGCCATGCGATCGAGGCCGGGCTCGGCTACGGCGAATGGCTGCACGGCGAAGCGGTCGGCTGCGGGATGGTGATGGCGGGCGACCTGTCGGTGCGGCTCGGCCTCCTCGACGAAGCGTCGCGGCAGCGGCTCGATGCGGTGATTGCCGCCGCGCACCTGCCGACCCGCGGGCCGGCGCTCGGCGACGCGCGCTACATGGATCTCATGCGCGTCGACAAGAAAGCCGAAGCCGGCGCGATCAAGTTCATCCTGCTGAAGCGATTCGGCGATACGCTGATCACGCAGGCGCCCGACGAAGCCGTGTTCGCTACACTGGCGCAGACGACCCGGTAATTGCGGCCCGGATGCCCCGGCGCCCCTGACATGGAGGAGACGTGAGCGAGACATCCAGCAGCAAATTGCCCGAGGCCGGCCGCGCATCCGCGGTGCTGGCCGAGCCGCCGACGCTGGCGGCGCTGGAAGCCCATCTCGCTCCGTATGCCGCGCACGCGTCGCAGTCGCGCGGCCGCCGCCACCCGGAAACGCCGCCGGCCGCGCGCACCGAATTCCAGCGCGACCGCGACCGCATCGTTCATTCGACCGCGTTCCGCCGGCTCGAATACAAGACGCAGGTCTTCGTCAATCACGAAGGTGACCTGTTCCGCACCCGCCTCACGCACAGCCTCGAAGTCGCGCAGATCGCACGTTCGGTCGCGCGCAACCTGCGGCTCAACGAGGATCTCGTCGAAGCGATTTCGCTCGCGCACGATCTCGGCCATACGCCGTTCGGCCATGCCGGGCAGGATGCGCTGAACGCGTGCATGCGCGAGCACGGCGGCTTCGAGCACAACCTGCAGAGCCTGGCCGTCGTCGACGAACTCGAGGAGCACTACGGCGCGTTCAACGGCCTGAACCTGTGCTTCGAGACGCGCGAAGGCATTCTCAAGCACTGCTCGCGCGAAAACGCGCGCAAGCTCGGCGCGCTCGGCGAGCGCTTCCTGCAGGGCCGCCAGCCGTCGCTCGAAGCGCAGCTCGCGAACATCGCGGATGAAATCGCGTACAACAACCATGACGTCGACGACGGGCTGCGCTCCGGCCTGATCACGATCGAGCAGCTCGCCGAAGTCGAGCTGTGGCAGTGCCACTACCAAGCGGCGCTCGCCGAATTCCCGCATCTCGAAGGCCGCCGCCTCGTGCACGAGACGGTGCGCCGCATCATCAACACGCTGATCGTCGACCTGATCGACGAGACCACGCGCAATCTCGTGCGCGTCGCACCCGCGTCGCTCGACGACGTGCGCGCCGCGCCGCCGCTCGTGGCGCACAGCGCGACGGTCGCCGCGCAGGCGGCCGCGCTCAAGCGCTTTCTGTTCAAGAACCTGTACCGCCACTACAAGGTGATGCGCATGGCGAACAAGGCGCAGCGCGTCGTCACGGGGCTGTTCGACGCGTTCGCCGAAGATCCGCGCCTCTTGCCACCGCCGTACCAGTCGGACGACGCGGCGCAGCAGCCGCGCCTCGTCGCGCACTACATCGCCGGCATGACCGACCGCTTCGCGCTGAAGGAATACCAGCGCCTATTCGTCATCAACGACAACTGACTGTCACAAACGATCACTAGACTTCGCCGGTTCAATGGCGACGGGAATGTTGCACACGCTGTTGGTAACGTTTTCATAGGAGAGAGGTCGATGAAGAAGAAGCCTGCGGGGACCCTGGTTCGTTCGATCGCGCTCGGCGGCGCGTTGATGTTCGGTGTGCAGCACGCGGCGTTCGCCGTGACGGAGATCCAGTTCTGGCATGCGATGGAGTCGGCGCTCGGCGACCGCGTCAACGAGATTGCCGCGCAGTTCAACGCATCGCAGAGCGACTACAAGATCGTGCCGGTCTTCAAGGGCACCTACGACCAGGCGCTCGCGGCGGGTATCGCCGCGTATCGCAGCGGCAACGCGCCGGCGATCCTGCAGGTCTATGAAGTCGGCACCGCGACGATGATGCAGGCGAAGAAGGCCGTCGTGCCCGTCTACGACGTGTTCAAGCAGGCCGGCGTGCCGCTCGACGAAAAGGCGTTCGTGCCGACCATCGCGAGCTACTACAGCGATGCGAAGACGGGCCATCTCGTGTCGATGCCGTTCAACAGCTCGACGCCGGTGCTGTACTACAACAAGGATGCCTTCAAGAAGGCCGGGCTGGATCCGAACCAGCCGCCGAAGACGTGGGCCGACGTGAAGGCCGATGCGGAGAAGCTGCGCAAGTCCGGGATGGCCTGCGGCTTCACGACCGGCTGGCAGGGCTGGATCCAGCTCGAGAACTACAGCGCGTGGCACGCGTTGCCGTTCGCGAGCCGCAACAACGGCTTCGACGGCACCGACGCCGTGCTCGAGTTCAACAAGCCGCAGCAGATCGCGCACATCGCATTCCTGCAGCAGATGGTGAAGGACGGCACGTTCACGTACGCGGGCCGCAAGGATGAAGCGTCGGCGAAGTTCTACAGCGGCGATTGCGGGATCCTGACGACGTCGTCGGGCGCGCTCGCCAACGTGCAGAAGTTCGCGAAGTTCAACTACGGCACCGGGATGATGCCGTACGACGCGAACGTGAAGGGCGCACCGCAGAACGCGATCATCGGCGGCGCGAGCCTGTGGGTGCTGGCGGGCAAGGATCCGGCGACCTACAAGGGCGTCGCGAAATTCCTCGCGTTCCTGGCCTCGCCGGCCGTGGCCGCGAAGTGGCACCAGGATACGGGCTACCTGCCGGTCACGACGGCCGCGTACGACCTCACGCGCCAGCAGGGCTTCTACGCGAAGAACCCGAGCGCGGAAACCGCGATCAAGCAGATGATGAACAAGCCGCCGCTGCCTTACACGAAGGGGCTGCGCCTGGGCAACATGCCGCAGATCCGCACGGTGGTCGACGAAGAGCTCGAGCAGGTCTGGGCGCAGAAGAAGTCGCCGAAGGATGCGCTCGATTCGGCCGCGTCGCGCGGCGACGAACTGCTGCGCCGCTTCGAGAAGTCGGGCAGCTGAGCCTGCATCGCGTTCGTGTCGCCGGTCGCCGCGTCACACATGCGCGCGGGCGGGCCGGCGGCGCGGTTCCCTTTCCGTTTCGCCTGACCGGATGCCCGCGATGCAATCCCGTTCCCGTTTCGGCGCGAGCCTGCTGCCGTACCTGCTGATCGCGCCGCAGCTCGCGATCACCGCCGTGTTCTTCCTGTGGCCGGCCGGCGTCGCGCTGTGGCAGTCGACGCAGATGCAGGATGCATTCGGCACGTCGAGCGAATTCGTCGGCTTCGCGAATTTCGCGAACCTGTTCACCGACCCGCTGTATCTCGACTCGTTCCGCACGACGCTGGTGTTCAGTTCGCTCGTCACGGTGAGCGGGCTCGTCGTGTCGCTGCTGCTCGCCGCCTGCGCCGATCGCGTGATCCGCGGTGCGCGCGTGTATCGCACGCTGCTGATCTGGCCGTACGCGGTCGCGCCGACGATCGCGGCCGTGCTGTGGGCGTTCCTGTTCAATCCGAGCATCGGCCTCGTCACCTATGCGCTCGCGAAGAGCGGCATCGTGTGGAACCACGCGCTGAACGGCGGCCAGGCGATGTTCCTCGTCGTGCTCGCGTCGGTGTGGAAGCAGGTGAGCTACAACTTCCTGTTCTTCTATGCCGGCCTGCAGGCGATCCCGCGCTCGCTGATCGAAGCGGCGGCGATCGACGGCGCGGGCCCGGTGCGGCGCTTCTTCAACATCGTGCTGCCGCTGCTGTCTCCGACGAGTTTCTTCCTGCTCGTCGTGAACCTCGTGTACGCGTTCTTCGACACGTTCCCGGTGATCGACGCGGCCACCGCCGGCGGCCCCGCGCAAAGCACGAAGACGCTGATCTACAAGATCTTCACGGAGGGCTTCCAGGGGCTCGACATCGGCAGCTCGGGCGCACAGTCGGTCGTGCTGATGATCATCGTCGTCGGTCTCACGGTGATCCAGTTCCGCTTCGTCGAACGCAGGGTGCAATACGCATGATCGAAAATCGCAAGGGCTTCGACCTGTTCTGCCACGCGGTGCTGATCGCGGGTGTCGTGCTGATCGTGTTTCCCGTGTACGTCGCGTTCTGCGCGGCGACGATGAACGCGCAGGAAGTATTCACGATCCCGCTGTCGCTGGTGCCGAGCACGCACCTGCTGGAGAACATCGCGTACATCTGGGGGCACGGCAGCGGCGGCACGACGGCGCCGTTCGGCCGGCTGCTCGTCAACAGCTTCGTGATGGCGCTCGGCATCGCGGTCGGCAAGATCGCGATGTCGATCCTGTCCGCGTACGCGATCGTCTACTTCCGCTTCCCGTTCCGCAACACGGCGTTCTGGCTGATCTTCATCACGCTGATGCTGCCGGTCGAGGTGCGGATCTTCCCGACGGTGCAGGTCGTGTCGACGCTGCATCTGACGAACACCTACGCCGGGCTCACGCTGCCGCTGATCGCGTCGGCGACCGCGACGTTCCTGTTCCGCCAGTTCTTCATGACGCTGCCCGACGAGCTGATGGACGCCGCGCGCATCGACGGCGCGGGGCCGCTGCGCTTCTTCTGGGACGTTGTGCTGCCGCTGTCGAAGACGAGCATCGCGGCGCTGTTCGTGATCACCTTCATCTACGGCTGGAACCAGTATCTGTGGCCGATCCTGATCACGACGGAAGCGTCGCTGTCGACGGCGGTGGTCGGCATCAAAACGATGATCGCGAGCGGCGACGCGGCGACCGAATGGCAATACGTGATGGCGGCGACGCTGCTGGCGATGATTCCGCCGCTCGTCGTCGTGCTGGCGATGCAGCGCTGGTTCGTGCGCGGCCTCGTCGATTCCGAAAAGTAGACAACGGACGGCAACCGGGAGAAGGGACCAAGTATGGCTGCGCTGAGCTTGAAGGGCGTCAGGAAATCCTACGACGGCAAGCAGCACGTGCTGCACGGCATCGACGTGGAGATCGCCGACGGTGAATTCATCGTGCTGGTCGGCCCGTCGGGCTGCGGCAAGTCGACGTTGCTGCGGATGATCGCGGGGCTCGAGACGGTGACTGACGGCGAGATCGGGATCGGCGGGCGCGTGGTCAACGCGCTGGAGCCGAAGGACCGCGATATCGCGATGGTGTTCCAGAATTACGCGCTGTATCCGCACATGACGGTCGCGCAGAACATGGGCTACGGGCTGAAGATCCGCGGCCTCGAGCGCGCGACGATCGACGCGCGGGTGGCCGCGGCCGCGAAGATCCTCGAACTGGAACCGCTGCTCGCGCGGCGGCCGCGCGAACTGTCGGGCGGCCAGCGGCAGCGCGTCGCGATGGGGCGCGCGATCGTGCGCGAGCCGTCGGTGTTCCTGTTCGACGAACCGCTGTCGAACCTCGACGCGAAACTGCGCGTGCAGATGCGGCTCGAAATCCAGCGGCTGCATGCGCGGCTCGCGACGACGAGCGTGTACGTGACGCACGACCAGATCGAGGCGATGACGCTCGCGCAGCGCGTGATCGTGATGAACCGCGGCTACGCGGAGCAGATCGGCGCGCCGGTGGACGTGTACGAGAAGCCGGCGACGGTGTTCGTCGCGGGCTTCATCGGCTCGCCGGCGATGAACCTGATGCACGGCCGGCTGTCGGAGGACGGCGCGACGTTCACGGTCGCGGGCGGCGGCCCGGCGCTGCCGGTCGCCGGCGCGCCCGGCATCGGCAGCGAGATCGCCACCGGGCGCGACTGGGTGCTCGGCGTGCGGCCCGAGCACATGACGCCGCAGCCGGGCGTTGCGCAGGCGGCGCTGCCGGTCGATTCCTGCGAACTGCTCGGCGCGGACAATCTCGTGCACGGCCGCTGGGGCAATCACGACGTCGCGGTGCGGCTGCCGCATGCGGATCGTCCCGCGCGCGGCACGGCGCTGGCTGCCGCGCTGCCGGCGCACCGGCTGCATTTCTTCGACCCCGAGACCGGCCGGCGTGCCGGCTGACCCGACGAACCTGTTGCGAGGCTGACGATGACTTCCCGTACCGACTGGCCCTATCCACGCGTCGTCGCCCATCGCGGCGGCGGCACGCTCGCGCCGGAGAACACGCTCGCCGCGTTCGACGAGGGCGCGCGACGCGGTCACCGGATGGTCGAGTTCGACGCGAAACTGTCTGCCGACGACGTGACGTTCCTGCTGCACGACGACACGGTCGACCGCACGTCGAACGGCAGCGGCGCCGCCGCGGGCATGCGGTATGCGGCGCTCGCCGCGCTCGATGCGGGGACGTGGCGCGATGCGCGCTTTGCCGGCGAGCGGATGCCGACGCTCGAGGCGGCGGCGGCGCGCTGCCGCATGCACGGGCTGGCCGCGAACGTCGAGATCAAGCCGTGCCCGGGACGCGAGCGCGAGACGGGGCAGCGGGTGGCTGCCGATGCGGCCGCGTATTGGCGCGACGCGGCGGTGCCGCCGCTGCTGTCGTCGTTCTCGTTCGATGCGCTGCAGCAGGCGCGCGCGAGCGCGCCGCAGCTGCCGCGCGGCATGCTTTACGAGGCGGTGCCGGACGACTGGCACGCGCAGGTCGTCGGTGCGCTCGGTTGCGTATCGTTGCATGCAGACCACAAGCGGCTGAACGAACCGCTCGTGCACGCGATCAAGGCGGCCGGGCTGCGCATTCTCGTCTACACGGTCAACGACCTCGAACGGGCGCGCGAACTGGTGCGCTGGGGCGTGGATGCGGTCTGCACGGACCGCATCGACCTGATCGGACCGACTGCGCTCGACGACATCGTGTAACCCCGCAGGCCTGGCAAAACCCGGCACGGGAACGTGTCTGACGCGAAAAAACGACGCCCCGACCGGATTCCGGTCGGGGCGTTTCACATCGTGGGGGCATTACGCAAGGAAAAATCCGCTACAAATTGCAGCAGGATTAACCATTCCCCAAATATTCGACTACGCTTAGAAGCGGTAACCGACGTTCAGGTACGTGACGATCGGGTTGAGCGAGATGTGGGCCTTCGACGTCTCGGTCAGCGTGCCGACCTGGGTACGCTTGGCCGTCGTGAAGGTCGCGGTGACGCTGACCGGGATGTACGACAGCGACAGGCCGGCGAACCAGTGTTTGTCGAAGTTGTACGTGAAGCCGGCGTTGAAGACGGGCGCCCACTGGTTGCTGGTCTGCGCGCTGGTCGGGCCGCCGAGCACACCGTTCTCGAACGCGCTGTTGGTGATCTTCGCGCCGGTAAACCAGATATACGTCGCGCCGACGCCCAGGTACGGACGGAATTTCGCGTTGGCGTCGTTGAAGTAATACTTGAGGAGCAGCGCAGGGCTCCACTGGTATGCACGACCGAGCGTGCCGAAACTTGAGAACTGGCCCTTGCCGGTGATGTCGAACTTCGGCGGAATGCCTGCAATGAACTCGGTGGCGATATGGTCGGTCACGAAGTAACCGGTCGCCAGGGCGAGCGTATCGGCATCGCTGATGCCGGCGCCCGTGTTGGGAACCGACTGGTTGATGGGTGTGCCGCCGACGCCGTACAGAAACAACGGGTCGCTGCTGTCTTGCGGCGAAAGGTGCAGCCAGCCGGTGCTGACGTAAAAGCTACCTGCAGATTGTGCGTGTGCCGTACCGCCCGCAAATGCAAATGCGAGCGCTGCGGCCCCCGTAATGGCCAGTTTTCGTTTCATTGTGTCTCCTCCGATCAAAGGCGTGCTCATTATGACGACTGCGTTTAAAACCAAACAAGCTCGCAAGTTAGAGCTTTTTCCCTAGGATTCGCACGACCGTACGCTTCCGCGCCCCGTAGGGACAGGCATTCTACGCAGGTGCGCACTTTCGGACCTCCGGGTATTTCCTAACGCGTTCAAACGGACATTCAGCATGGCACGGTTAGCACGACTCTACGTTCCCGACCAGCCGCAGCACGTGATACTGCGCGGCCTGGATCAGCAACCCGCGTTCGTCGACGACCAGGACTACGAGCTCTTCATCGATTGTCTGAAGGCCGCGGCACGCGATCACCATCTTTCGGTGCATGCCTATGTGCTGCTCCCGCGTCAGGTGCAGCTCCTGGTGACGCCGAGCGACGAGGCGAGCCTGCCGAAGGCGATGCAGGCGGTGGGCCGCCGCTACGTCGCGCATTTCAACCGGCGTTATTCCCGGCGCGGCACCCTGTGGGAAGGCCGCTATCGCGCGACGGTGATCGAAGGCGAGCGCTATTTCCTGCTCGCGAGCCGCGTGGTCGAGATGAGCCCGGTGCGTTCGCAGCTCGTCGCGACGCCCGAGGCGTATCGCTGGTCGAGCTACCGGCATCACGTCGGGCTCACCGTCGACAGCCTGATCACCGACCATCCGCTCTACTGGGCGCTCGGCAACACGCCGTTCGACCGGCAGCGCGCGTACAAGGAGCTCTGCGAGCAGCCGCTCGACGAACGGCAGGCCGATCAGCTCCAGCAGGCGACGTTGAAGGGCTGGGTGCTCGGCGGCGAGCACTACCGCGAGTGGGCGGCACGCACGGCGAACCGGCGCGTGTCGCCGCTACCGCGCGGACGCCCCAGAAAGGTGCGTGAAAACACGCCGCCGATCCAGCAGTAGTACGGGAAAGGCGGGCCACGAGGCGGCGCTGCGGGCGCCGCTTCTTTTTGCACCAAAATGATACGACCCCAATAAATGAGCACCATATCGGGGCGCGCATTTAATTGGGGTTCGATCAATCGGTTTTTGTTGCTATTCCTTTGATTCGTCGCGTATATTCCGAATTCCGGTGGCCCGGGCGAAGCTTGCCCAACCACTGTCGGCCGTGCCGTCTCCCGTCGGGAGCGGGAGCGACGGCAACAAAAAATGGTTCAACGGCCCTAGGCCCCCTTTACGACGGTGTCCCCATGAACGACCACCAGCAGCCGCTCGCCGCGGTGCCCGCCGCACAAGGTCTGTACGACCCGCAAAACGAACACGACGCCTGTGGCGTCGGCTTCGTCGCTCACATCAAGGGCAAGAAGAGCCACGAGATCATTCAGCAGGGTCTGAAGATCCTCGAAAACCTCGATCACCGTGGCGCGGTCGGTGCCGATCCGCTGATGGGCGACGGCGCGGGCATCCTGATCCAGATTCCGGACGCGTTCTATCGCGAGGAAATGTCGAAGCAGGGCGTGACGCTGCCGCCCGCCGGCGAATATGGGGTCGGGATGATCTTCCTGCCGAAGGAAAACGCGTCGCGTCTCGCGTGCGAGCAGGAGCTCGAGCGGACGGTGCGGGCAGAGGGTCAGGTCGTGCTGGGCTGGCGCGACGTGCCGGTCGACCATGCGATGCCGATCTCGCCGACGGTGAAGGCGAGCGAGCCGCTGATCCGCCAGATCTTCATCGGTCGCGGCAAGGACATCATGGTGACGGACGCGCTCGAGCGGAAGCTGTACGTGATCCGCAAGACCGCGAGCCACCGCATCCAGGCGCTGAAGCTCAAGCACGGCAAGGAATACTTCGTGCCGTCGATGTCGGCGCGCACGATCGTCTACAAGGGGCTGCTGCTGGCGGGCCAGGTCGGCGTGTACTACCGCGACCTGCAGGACGCGCGTGTCGTGTCGGCGCTCGCACTGGTGCACCAGCGCTTCTCGACCAACACGTTCCCGGCATGGGAACTGGCTCACCCGTACCGGATGATCGCGCACAACGGCGAGATCAACACCGTGAAGGGCAACGTGAACTGGCTGAACGCGCGTACCGGCGCGATCGCGTCGCACGTGCTCGCCGACGACCTGCCGAAGCTGTGGCCGCTGATCTACCCGGGCCAGTCCGACACCGCATCGTTCGACAACTGTCTCGAACTGCTGGTGATGGCCGGCTACCCGCTCGTGCACGCGGTGATGATGATGATCCCGGAAGCGTGGGAACAGCACACGCTGATGGACGAGAACCGCCGCGCGTTCTACGAATACCACGCTGCCATGATGGAGCCGTGGGACGGCCCGGCCGCGATCGCGTTCACCGACGGCCGCCAGATCGGCGCGACGCTCGACCGTAACGGCCTGCGTCCGGCGCGCTACATCGTGACCGACGACGACCTCGTCATCATGGCGTCGGAAGCCGGCACGCTGCCGATCCCCGAATCCAAGATCGTCAAGAAGTGGCGCCTGCAGCCGGGCAAGATGTTCCTGATCGACATGGAACACGGCCGCATCATCGACGACAAGGAACTCAAGGACAACCTCGCGAACGCGAAGCCGTACAAGAGCTGGATCGACGCCGTGCGCATCAAGCTCGACGAGATCGAGCCGAAGGCCGAGCAAGTCGCGGCCGGCCGCACGCAGGGCGCCGCGCTGCTCGACCGCCAGCAGGCATTCGGTTATACACAGGAAGACCTGAAGTTCCTGATGGCGCCGATGGCGCAGCAGGGCGAAGAGGCCGTCGGTTCGATGGGCAACGACTCGCCGCTCGCGGTGATGTCGAACAAGAACAAGACGCTCTATCACTACTTCAAGCAGCTGTTCGCGCAGGTCACGAACCCGCCGATCGACCCGATCCGTGAAAACATGGTGATGTCGCTCGTGTCGTTCATCGGCCCGAAGCCGAACCTGCTCGATACGAACAACATCAACCCGCCGATGCGTCTCGAAGTGTCGCAGCCGGTGCTCGACTTCAAGGACATCGCGAAGATCCGCGCGATCGACCAGTACACGGGCGGCAAGTTCAGCGCATACGAGCTGAACATCTGCTATCCGGTCGCATGGGGCAAGGAAGGCATCGAGGCACGCCTCGCGTCGCTGTGCGCGGAAGCCGTCGACGCGGTCAAGTCGGGCTACAACATGCTGATCGTGTCGGACCGCAAGACGGATGCCGAGCACGTCGCGATTCCGGCGCTGCTCGCCACGTCGGCGATCCACTCGCACCTCGTCCAGCAAGGGCTGCGCACGAGCACCGGCCTCGTCGTCGAGACGGGCTCCGCACGTGAGACGCACCACTTCGCGCTGCTCGCGGGCTACGGCGCGGAAGCCGTGCACCCGTACCTCGCGATGGAAACGCTTGCGCAGATGGCAGAAGGCCTGTCGGGCGACCTGTCGCCGGAGAAGGCCGTCTACAACTTCACGAAGGCGGTCGGCAAGGGCCTGCAGAAGGTGATGTCGAAGATGGGCATCTCGACGTACATGTCGTACACGGGTGCGCAGATCTTCGAAGCGCTCGGCCTGTCGAGCGACCTCGTCGAGAAGTATTTCAAGGGCACGGCGTCGAAGGTCGGCGGCATCGGCCTGTTCGAAGTGGCTGAAGAGGCGATCCGCCTGCACCGCGATGCATTCGGCGACAACCCGGTCCTGCGCGACATGCTCGACGCGGGCGGCGAGTACGCTTATCGCGTGCGTGGCGAAGACCACATGTGGACGCCGGATTCGATCGCGAAGCTCCAGCACGCGACGCGCAGCAACTCGTACCAGACGTACAAGGAATACGCGCACCTGATCAACGACCAGACCAAGCGTCACATGACGTTCCGCGGCCTGTTCGAGTTCAAGGTCGAGCCGACCAAGGCGATCCCGATCGACGACGTCGAATCGGCGAAGGACATCGTGAAGCGCTTTGCAACGGGCGCGATGTCGCTCGGTTCGATCAGCACCGAAGCGCACGCGACGCTCGCGGTCGCGATGAACCGGATCGGCGGCAAGTCGAACACCGGCGAAGGCGGCGAGGACCAGAAGCGTTATCGCAACGAGCTGCGCGGCATTCCGATCAAGGCGGGCGAGACGCTGAAGTCGGTGATCGGCGACGAGATCGTCAGCGACATTCCGCTGAAGGACGGCGATTCGCTGCGCTCGAAGATCAAGCAGGTCGCGTCGGGCCGCTTCGGCGTCACCGCCGAGTATCTGGCATCGGCCGACCAGATCCAGATCAAGATGGCGCAGGGCGCGAAGCCGGGCGAAGGCGGCCAGCTGCCGGGTCACAAGGTGTCCGAATACATCGGCAAGCTGCGTTACTCGGTGCCGGGCGTCGGCCTGATCTCGCCGCCGCCGCACCACGACATCTACTCGATCGAGGATCTGGCGCAACTGATCCACGACCTGAAGAACGTGAACCCCAGCTCGAGCATCTCGGTGAAGCTGGTGTCGGAAGTGGGCGTCGGCACGGTTGCGGCCGGTGTCGCGAAGGCGAAGGCCGATCACGTCGTGATCGCCGGCCACGACGGCGGCACGGGCGCTTCGCCGCTGTCGTCGGTCAAGCATGCGGGCACGCCGTGGGAACTCGGCCTGGCCGAAACGCAGCAGACGCTGGTGCTGAACCGCCTGCGCGGCCGGATCCGCGTGCAGGCCGACGGCCAGATGAAGACGGGCCGCGACGTCGTGATCGGCGCGCTGCTCGGCGCGGACGAATTCGGCTTCGCGACGGCACCGCTCGTCGTCGAAGGCTGCATCATGATGCGCAAGTGCCACCTGAACACGTGCCCGGTCGGCGTCGCGACGCAGGATCCGGTGCTGCGTGCGAAGTTCAAGGGCCAGCCCGAGCACGTCGTGAACTACTTCTTCTTCGTCGCCGAGGAAGTGCGTGAAATCATGGCGCAGCTCGGCGTCGCGAAGTTCGACGACCTGATCGGCCGCGCCGATCTGCTCGATACGCGCAAGGGCATCGAGCACTGGAAGGCGAAGGGCCTCGACTTCTCGCGCGTGTTCTACCAGCCGGAAGAGTGCGAGGACGTCGCGCCGCGTCACGTCGACGTGCAGGATCACGGCCTCGAGCGTGCGCTCGACCACGTGCTGATCGAGAAGGCGAAGGCTGCGATCGACAGCGGCGAGCATGTGTCGTTCATCCAGCCGGTGCGCAACGTGAACCGGACCGTCGGCGCGATGCTGTCGGGCGTGATCGCGAAGAAGCACGGCCACGACGGCCTGGCCGACGACGCGGTGCACATCCAGCTGAAGGGCACGGCCGGCCAGAGCTTCGGCGCGTTCCTCGCGAAGGGCGTGACGCTCGACCTCGTCGGCGACGGCAACGACTACGTCGGCAAGGGCCTGTCGGGCGGCCGGATCATTATCCGTCCGACCAACGACTTCCGCGGCAAGTCCGAGGAAAACATCATCTGCGGCAACACGGTGATGTATGGCGCGATCGAAGGTGAAGCCTTCTTCCGCGGCGTGGCTGGTGAGCGCTTCTGCGTGCGTAACTCGGGTGCGACGGCGGTCGTCGAAGGCACGGGCGACCACGGTTGCGAATACATGACGGGCGGCACGGTCGTCGTGCTCGGCGAAACCGGGCGCAACTTCGCGGCCGGCATGTCGGGCGGTCTCGCGTACATCTACGATCCGGAAGGCACGTTCGCGGCGAAGTGCAACAAGGCGATGGTCGCACTGGATCCGGTGCTGCAGCAGGCCGAGCAGGAGCGCACGGTCGACCGCACGCTCTGGCATGCGGGCACGACGGACGAAGCGCTGCTCAAGGGGCTCGTCGAGCGTCATTTCCAGTTCACGGGTTCGCCGCGCGCGAAGTCGCTGCTGGAAAACTGGGACGCGGCGCGCCGCCAGTTCGTGAAGGTGTTCCCGCACGAATACAAGCGCGCGCTGGGCGAGATCGGTGCGAAGAAGGCGGCGAAGGAAGTGCTTGCCGCCTGAGCGACGAACGACATAGCGACTGCCGCGCGCGCCTGATGGCCGCGCGCGGCTCCCCCACCCGATACACCGAACAGAAGAGCACCTTATGGGCAAGGCAACCGGTTTTCTGGAGTTCGAACGCCGCCACGAGGCGTACGAAGCACCGCTCACGCGCGTGAAGCATTACAAGGAATTCGTCGCGGCACTGGCCGACGCGGAGGCGAAGGTCCAGGGCGCACGCTGCATGGATTGCGGCATCCCGTTCTGCAACAACGGCTGCCCGGTCAACAACGTCATTCCGGACTTCAACGATCTCGTCTATCGCCAGGACTGGCAGCAGGCGATCGAAGTCCTGCATTCGACCAACAACTTCCCTGAGTTCACGGGCCGCATCTGCCCGGCGCCGTGCGAGGCAGCGTGCACGCTCGGGATCAACGACGATCCGGTCGGCATCAAGTCGATCGAGCACGCGATCATCGACAAGGCGTGGGCGGAAGGCTGGGTGAAGCCGCTGCCGGCCGCGCACAAGACCGGCAAGAAGGTCGCCGTCGTCGGTTCGGGCCCTGCCGGGCTCGCCGTCGCGCAGCAACTCGCGCGCGCCGGTCACGACGTGACGGTGTTCGAGAAGAGCGATCGCGTCGGCGGCCTGCTGCGCTACGGGATCCCCGACTTCAAGCTCGAGAAGTGGCTGATCGATCGCCGCATGCGCCAGATGGAAGCGGAAGGCGTGACGTTCCGCACCAGCGTGTTCATCGGCAAGGATCCGCTGCCCGAGTCGATCGGCAACCTCGCGAAGGAAACCATTTCGCCGGAGAAGCTGAAGGAAGAGTTCGACGCGGTCGTGATCGCGGGCGGCTCGGAAACGCCGCGCGATCTGCCGGTGCCGGGCCGCGAGCTCGCCGGCGTGCATTTCGCGATGGACTTCCTGCCGCAGCAGAACCGCGTGAACGCGGGCGACAAGCTGGTCGACCAGCTCGTTGCGAAGGGCAAGCACGTGATCGTGATCGGCGGCGGCGATACGGGTTCGGACTGCGTCGGCACGTCCAACCGTCACGGCGCGAAGCACGTCACGCAGTTCGAGCTGCTGCCGCAGCCGCCGGAAGAGGAAAACAAGGCGCTCGTGTGGCCGTACTGGCCGATCAAGCTGCGCACGTCGTCGTCGCACGAAGAAGGCTGCGAGCGCGACTGGGCGGTCGCGACGAAGCGTCTCGAAGGCAAGAACGGCAAGGTCGAGAAGCTGATCGCCGTGCGCGTCGAGTGGAAGGACGGCAAGATGCAGGAAGTGCCGGGCTCCGAGTTCGAGATGAAGGCCGACCTCGTGCTGCTCGCGATGGGTTTCACGCAACCGGCCGCCACCGTGCTCGAGGCATTCGGCGTCGCGAAGGACGCGCGCGGCAATGCGCGTGCGGCGACCGAAGGCGATCGCTCGTACTACACGTCGGTGGACAAGGTGTTCGCCGCAGGCGACATGCGTCGTGGCCAGTCGCTCGTCGTCTGGGCGATCCGCGAAGGCCGCCAGTGCGCGCGTTCGGTTGATGCATACCTGATGGGGCATTCGGAACTGCCGCGCTAAGCTGCATCGCGCGAGCGGGTTTCGACGAAAGCCGGGCGTCCGAAAGGGCGCCCGGTTTTTTTATGCCCGGCGCGCCCGCCTGCTGCTGCAGACCCTCGTCATTTCCGCCGAGTGTCGCCTAACCTGATCACATCAGGCGTTGATTTTCCGTGATTTCATTTTCTTTCGTTTTGTAAGAATCCTTGAAAATTGTCATATCATGTCGCCCCTCCGGCCGCGTTCGCGCGGCGGCTGCATATGACTGACCCCACTACAAGGACTCTGGATGGAAGCATTCGTGCATGGGCTGATCGACGCCGTCAACGGCGTGCTGTGGAACTACGTGCTGATCGCGCTGCTGCTCGGCGCCGGCGCGTGGTTCACGTTGCGGTTCCGGATGATCCAGCTGAAGGCGCTGTTCCTCAGCATGAAACTGGTCGGCAGCAAGGGCGAGCCGGGCAGCATCTCGTCGTTCCAGGCGTTCGCGACCGGCCTCGCGAGCCGCGTCGGCACCGGCAATATCGCCGGCGTCGCGGTCGCGCTGACGGTCGGCGGCCCGGGCGCGATCTTCTGGATGTGGATGACGGCGCTCGTCGGGATGTCGTCCGCGTTCGTCGAGGCGACGCTCGCGCAGATCTTCAAGGTGTCGCACCCGGACGGCAGCTATCGCGGTGGCCCCGCGTACTATATCCAGACGGGCCTGCGTTCGCGCGCGTTCGGCGTGCTGTTCTCGCTGTCGCTGATCCTCGCGTTCGGTTTCGTGTTCAACGCGGTGCAGGCCAATGCGATCGCCGACGCGTTCCACACGTCGTTCGGCTGGCGCCGCGAGACGGTCGGCCTCGGGCTCGTGCTGCTCACCGCGCCGCTCATTTTCGGCGGGATTCGCCGCATCGCGTCGGTCGCGCAGGTGATCGTGCCGGTGATGGCGATCGGCTACTTCGCGCTGGCAGTCTACGCGGTCGCGACGCACGTCACGCTGGTGCCGGGCGTGATCGCGCTGATCGTGAAGAGCGCGTTCGGGCTCGAGCAGGCGGCGGGCGGCCTGACCGGTTTTGCGGTCAGCCAGGCGGTCGCGATGGGCGTGAAGCGCGGGCTGTTTTCGAACGAGGCCGGCATGGGCAGTGCGCCGAACGCGGCCGCCACCGCGAGCGTGCGGCATCCGGTCGTGCAGGGGCTGATCCAGATGCTCGGCGTGTTCGTCGACACGATCGTGATCTGCAGCGCAACCGCGTTCGTGATCCTGCTGTCGGGCCAGTATGAGCTCGGCACCGGCATGGAGGGCGCGGCGCTCACGCAGCGCGCGATCTCGAGCCACGTCGGCGACTGGGGCGGCATCTACATGGCCGTCGCGATCTTCTTCTTCGCGTATTCGTCGGTGATCGGCAACTACGCGTATGCGGAAGGCAACGTCGAGTTCATCACGAAGCGGCGCGGCGTGCTGCCGCTGTTCCGTATCGCGGTGCTCGGCATGGTGATGTTCGGCAGCGTCGGGCAACTGCCGCTCGTGTGGGCGATGGCCGATACGAGCATGGGGCTGATGGCGATCATCAACCTGGTCGCGATCCTTGCGCTCGGCAAGTATGCGCATGCGGCGTGGCGCGACTATCGTCGTCAGCGCGCGCAAGGCATTGCCGATCCGGTCTTCACACGCAACACGATTCCCGAGCTCGCACGCGTGCTGCCTGCCGACGTGTGGGGCGAGCACGGTCCGCTGCCGCGGCGGCCGGCGCCTGCCGATGCCATGCGCGCCACGTCCGTGGCGGTGCGCGAATCATGAACGGCGACCGGCTCCGTGCGTTCGTCGCACTGGTGCCCGACCCGGCATCGCGCGACGCGCTGCACGCGTTGCCGGTCACCCGCGGTGCGCGGCGCACGCTGCCTGCCCAGTTGCACGTGACGCTCGCGTTCATCGGCGCGATCGAACGCGCACGTTGCGATGCGCTCGCCGAGCGGCTGCCGGCGCTGGTGGCAGCGCGTGCGCTGCCGTTGCAGCCGGTCGAGCGGATCGCGTGGTGGCCGAGCCTGCCGCGCGCGAGGCTGATCGTTGCGGAGCTCGCGGACGATCCCGCCTGTGCGGCACTGAATGCCGATGTGTGCGCGCTGCTGCGTGAACTGGGCGTGCCGGCCGACCACCGGCCGTTCCGGCCGCACGTGACGCTCGCGCGCTTGCCGCGCGATGCGGACGGGCAGCCCGCGCACGGCGGCGCGACCGGCCGGCCAGTCGCGCTGCGTTTCGTCGCGCTGACGCTGTTCGAAAGCAGGTTGTCGCACGAAGGGGTGTCGCATCTGCCGATCGTATCGGTGCCGGTCGTGCCGGCGCCGGGCGACGTCGAAGCCTAGCGGCCGTAGCGCGCGAGCGTCAGGCCCGACAGGTCGATCTCCGGCGTGTGCCCCGTGACGAGATCGGCCAATACCTTTCCCGAACCCATCGACATCGCCCATCCCGTCGAGCCGTGCCCGACGTTCAGCCACAAGCCGTCGATCCCGCTCGCGCCGAGGAGCGGCGGCCCGTCGGGCGTCATCGGCCGGCGACCGACCCAGAAGCGCACCGATGCACGATCGGCCGCGTGCGGAAACCAGTCGTCGAGCACCTTCATCAGCGTATCGAGCGCCTGCTGGCGCAGCGCCGCCTGCCGGTTGCCGAGTTCGGCGGTGCCCGCCACGCGCAGCGTCGGGCCGAAGCGCGTGATCGCCGTCTTCAGCGATTCGTCCATCAGCGCCGCGCGGGGCGCCTTTTCGTCGTCGATGACGGCGAGCGTCGCCGAATAGCCCTTCACCGGATACAGCGGCACGTCGATTCCGTACGGCCGCAGCAGGCCGGCGCTGTCGACGCCGAGTGCGACGACGATCGCGTCGGCAGCGAGCGTCGTGTCCCGTGGTGTGCCGGCGCGCTCATCCGTTGCTGCAACCCGCACGCCGCGGACCTTGCCGCCCGCGACTTCGAGTGCGCGAATCTCGGTGCGAAAGCGGAACGTCACGCCGTTCGCTTCGCATAGCGCTCGCAATTCGCGCGTGAAGCGTGCGCAGTCGCCGGCTTCGTCGTCGGGCAGATAGATGCCGCCGACGGGCGCCTGCCGCGCCCAGCGCAGGCCCGGTTCGATCGCCGTGCAGCCGGCCGCGTCGAGTTCGCGAAACGCGATGCCGGCATCGCGCAGCACCTTCAGCGCGGGCTGCGCCATCTCGACGTCGAACGCGCCGCGCAGCAGCTGCAGATAGCCGCGGCTCGCGCCATAGTCGAACGGATGGCGCGCGCGAAACGCATGCAGGCACGCGCGGCTGTAGTACGCGACGCGCTGCATCCGCTGCTTGTTCACGCGGAACCGTTCGAACTCGCACTCGCGCAGCCAGCGCGCGATCCAGCGCCACTGCGCGGCATCGAGCGTCGGCCGGAAAATCAGCGGTGACGCGGGCTTGAACAGGTACTTGAGGATCTTGCCGGGCATCCCGGGCGCGGCCCACGGCGTCACGTAGCCGGGCGCGATCACGCCGGCGTTGCCGAGGCTCGTCGCCTGTGCGACATCGGCCTCGCGTTCGATCACGGTGACGTCGCAGCCTGCTTCGCGCAGATGCCATGCGGTGGCGACGCCGATCACGCCGGCGCCGAGAACGATCACGTGCATGCGGTTTCCGGTGCGAGTGCGTTTACGACGTGACGGCCGGATCGTCGACGAGCGACTTGCCGCGCGTTTCCGGCAGCACGAGCGCGGCGACGATCACGAGCAGGTAGCCGGCGCCCGCGACGAGACCGATCGCCTTCACGAGCGACATCGTCTGCGACAGCGAGCCGACGAGGATCGGGAAGAACGACCCGAGGCCGCGGCCGAGGTTGTAGCAGAAGCCCTGGCCCGAGCCACGGATCGCGCCCGGGTACAGCTCGGACAGGTAAGCGCCGACGCCCGCGAAGATGCCTTGCACGACGATGCCGAGCGGGAAGCCGAGGATCAGCATCGCGGTGTCGGTGATCGGCAGCATCGTATACGCCATGCCGAGCGCGAACGAGCCGACCGCGAACAGGATGAACGACGCGCGGCGGCCGAGCCGGTCGGACAGGATCGCACCGACCACGTAGCCGACGAACGAACCGACGATCAGCACGACGAGATAGCCGCTCGTGTTGAACACGGACAGATGGCGGACGGTTTTCAGGTAGGTGGGCAGCCACGTCGTGATCGCGTAGTAGCCGCCGAGCATGCCGGTGCACAGCACGCTGCCGAACAGCGTCGCGCGCAGGTGGGGCGGCGAGAAAATTTCGAGGAAGTGGCCCGTTATGCGGCCTTCGTCGCGGGCGCGGCGGGTGGCCGTATAGATGTCGGGATCGCTGACGTTGCGGCGGATATAGAGGATCCACAGCGCGGGCACGATGCCGATCCAGAAGCACGCGCGCCACGCGACCTGCTCGGGCAGCAGCGCGAAGAACGCCCAGTAGAGGATCGCGGCCGCGGCCCAGCCGAACGACCAACTGCTCTGCACGGTGCCGACCGCCTTCGCGCGGTGCTCGGGCGAGCGGATCGTCTCGGCCATCATGATCGTCACGACCGACCATTCGCCGCCGAAGCCGAAGCCCTGCAGCGTGCGCGTCGCGAGGAGCTGCCAGAACGAATGCGTGAAGCCGGACAGGCACGTGAACAGCGCGAACGTCGCGATCGTCCACTGCAGCACGCGCACGCGGCCGTAGCGATCGGCGAGGATGCCGGCGACCCAGCCGCCGATCGCCGACGAGATCAGTGAACTCGTCGCGATCATCCCGGCCTCGCTCTTCGTCATTCCCCACGAGGCGATCAGCGTGGGGATCAGGAACGAGTAGATCATGAAGTCGAACGCATCGACCGCATAGCCGCCGAAGCCCGCGTACAGCGTCCTGCGCTCGCGTGTCGACAGTTCGTGAAACCACTGGATTGCCTGCATCTCGTCGTCTCCGTGTCGATTCGTCGCGTGCTGTCCGATGTGCAGCAGTGTGGCGGCTATTTTACGGGCGCGATACAGGATGCCAAAAAGGTCGACGCAGGCTCGGGTGGAGGAGGGCGGTGAGCGACGACGGAAGTGCGTCGCGACGTGGAAGGTGGGGGCTCGACGGGAACGGCGTGTTGCCGCGTCAGAGCGTCAGGCCGCCGTCGACATGTACGACCTGGCCGGTGATCTGCCGCGCCGCGTCCGACAGCAGGAACGCGATCAGCGCGGCGACGTCGTCGGGTTCGGCGATCCGGCCGAGCGGCGTCGCCTGTTCGGCTTGCGCCCAGGCGGCGGCATTGCCCGCGCTCGGGCCGTGGTCCTTGCGCGTGAAGCCCGGTGCGACCGCGTTGACGGTGATGCCGTGCGCGGCGAATTCGGCCGCGGTGGTGCGCACGAGCGATTCGAGCGCGGCCTTCGCGGCGGCGGTCGCCGCGAACGGTGCATCGGCGCGGTAACGGTGTGCGACGAACGAGCTGACCGCGACGATGCGCGGCGCGGCCGACGCCTCGAGCAGCGGCCGCGCGCGGCCCGCGAGCGCGGAGAACGCGCCCGGCATCGCCGCGAAGGCGGACGCGAGCGCGTCCGGCGAGAGATCGGAAAACGCCTGCCGTGCGGCGAACCCGGCATTCGCGACCAGCTGGTCGAGCCCGCCGAAACGCGCGACGGTTGCATCGACGAGCGCCGCCGCGACGCCCGGCTCGGCGAGGTCGCCGGTGAGCGTCACGCATTCGGCGCCCGCCGCGGTGCAGCCGGCGGCGACGTCGGCAAGCCGCGCACGCGCTGCTTGGTCGGCGCCGCGCGCATGCAGCGCGAGCGCGATGCCCGGCGCCGCGAGCCGCCGCGCCAGTGCCGCGCCGATCCCCGACCCCGCGCCGGTGATCAGCGCGATCCGGGCGAGGTGCGCGGCGCGTGCGCTCACGCAGCGACCTTGTCGTCGTCGTTCACGCGTTCGACGTTGATCGTGCCGACGTGGAACGCAGCCAGCGATTCGCGGTGCGCGATGCTGACGATCGCGGCCTGCGGCAACTGTTCGGCGAACAGGTGATAGAGCCGCGCTTCGTTGTCGGCATCGAGCGCGCTCGTGGCTTCGTCGAGGAACAGGAAGTCCGGCTTGTGCAGCAGCACGCGCGCACCGGCCAGACGCTGCTGTTCACCCGGCGACAGCACGCGCGTCCAGTGCCCGCTTTCGTCGAGGCGCTCGGCGTAGTCTTCGAGGCGGCACGCGCGCAGTGCGTCGCGGCATGCATCGTCGGTGAACGCGTCGGGTGCGGACGGATACGTGAGCGCGGCCTTCAGCGTGCCGATCGGCAAGTAGCTGGTTTGCGGCACGAACATCATCCGCGCGCCGACCGGCGCGTCGATCGCGCCGTCGCCGAACGGCCACAGGCCCGCGAGCGCGCGCATGAAGGTGCTCTTGCCGGAACCCGACTTGCCGATCACGAGCCAGCGCGAGCCGGGCTCGATCGTCACGTTGCCGATGTTCGCGAGCGCGTTGCCGTTCGGCAGCGCGAGCTTCAGCGACGACGTCGACAGCTTCGCGGCATCGACGTAGTGCAGGTTGATGCCGCCGTGCTCGGTCGCGGGCGACAGGCTTTCCTTCAGGTGCGACGTGCCCATCACGCGCTTGAATTCCCGCAGACGGTTGACGGTTGCACGCCATTCGACGAGGGTCGAGTAACTGTTGATGAACCACGAGAACGAATCGCTGACGGTGCCGAACGCGGACGAGATCTGCATCAGCACGCCGAACGAGAACGCGCCCGCGAAATAGCGCGGCGCGGCGACGACGAGCGGGAAGATGATCGCGATCTGCCCGTAGAAGCTCAACACGAACGTGAGGCGCTTCGTGTACTTCATCACGCGCCACCAGTTGTCGCGGATGCGCATGAAGAGGCTCTGCGCGTTGCCGGTCTCGGTTTTCTCGCCGTCGTAGAACGCGATCTGCTCGGCGTTCTCGCGCACGCGGATCAGCCCGAAGCGGAAGTCTGCCTCGACGCGCTGCTGCTGGTAGTTGATCGACACGAGCGGATGGCCGACCTTCTGGATGATCAGCGAACCGATCACCGCGTACAGCGCGGCCGCCCACACCATGTAGCCGGGAATCGTGATCGGCGTCGCGCCGAGCGACAGCGTCAGCGCACCCGCGAGCGACCACAGGATCGTGATGAACGACACCAGCGTGACGACCGTCGACAGCAGGTCGAGCGACAGTGCGAGCGTTGTCGTCGCGAACGACTGGAGGTCGTCGGTGATCCGCTGGTCGGGGTTGTCGGCGAGCCGGTCGCGTTCGATCCGGTAGAACGCGCGATCGCCGAGCCACTGGCCGAGGAAGCGGTCGGTGAGCCACTGGCGCCAGCGGAAGCCGAGCATCTGCCGCAGGTAGCGGCCGTACACCGCAAGGATGATGAAGCCGAACGCGAGTGCCGAGAACTGCATCAGCAGGTTCGGGAAGTCGTGGACGTTCTTCGACTGCAGCGCGTTGTAGAACTGCGCGTTCCACTTGTTCAGCTTGACGTTGATCCAGACCACGCAGAGGTTGATCGCGATGATCGTGATCAGCAGGCCCCACGCGATTTTCCATTCGGATGACACCCAGTAGGGCTTGATAAGGCTCCACGCGGATATCGGGCGCTCGTCCTGCGGCGCGTCGGAGGCGGAGCGGACGGGATCGTTCGATTGGGTCATGTGCTTCCTGATGAGTAGCCGGCGCGCGGGCCGGGCGAAGCCGGGCGCGCGCCGCGATACGGCATGCCGGACAAGATGCCGACGGACGGCGGGCGCTCGGATGGTCGCCCGCGCGTCTTAAACGGCACTTAAGGCCGGCGGTGACGCGGCAACCGGCCGCTCGCGCGGCCGGCCTGCAGGCATTGTGCCAGAGCGGCCCGGCACGACGGCGAATTTGCCGCAAGGGGGACAGTTTGCGGCGCTTTCCGCTTTTATGGTCTAATGGCCGACGACGAAACAGGGGTGCTTCGAGCGCGGCCGACGGGTAGTTCCGGGCGATGCGGCGAGGCTGAGAAAGACCCTTCGCACCCGATCCGGGTAATACCGGCGAGGGAAGTTTCTGATCCCGCCGGGTCGCGCTGGCTGCCATCCCACATGGTCAGCGCCCGAGTCCCGCCCGGCCGGCCTTTGCTGCCGGTTTCGTCCTTTTGGGTACGCGCATCGCGCGTTACGGAAGGAATGATGACCGCTCAATCTTCAGTCTTTTTCGCTGTTCCTGTTTCACCGTCGTGTGCGTTGGCACGGGACGGTGCGCGCGCATTGGCGCTCGTCTCGCGCGCCCGCGCGGAGGGCGCACGATGAACACCTCTGCTTCGAACGTTCACGATCGCCGGCCGGATTTCGCCGTGCTCGGCGGCGGCCTGGTCGGTCGCCTGATCGCATGGCGGCTCGCGGGCGACGGGCATCGCGTCGCGCTGTACGAGCGCGGCGGCCCGGATGGCGAGCAGTCGGCCGCGTGGATCGCCGCCGCGATGCTCGCGCCGCTCGCCGAGGCGGCGAGCGCCGAATTGCTGATCACCGAGCTCGGCGCCGCGTCGCTCGCCCGCTGGCCGCAGTGGCTCGCGGAGCTGCCCGAACCCGTGTTCTTCCAGCATCACGGCACGCTCGTCGTCTGGCACCACGCGGATCGCGCGGAGGCGCCGCTGTTCGAGCGGCGCGTGCGTGCGAACGCGCCGGCCGAACTGTTCGACGGCGGCTTCGTCGCGCTGGCGGGCGCGCAGGTGGACGCGGCCGAACCCGCGCTGGCGGGCCGCTTCGCGCGCGGGCTGATGCTGCCGCGCGAAGGGCAGCTCGACAACCGGCAAGCGCTGCGCGCGCTGGCGGCGGGCCTCGCGCAGCGCGGCGTCGAGCTGCACTGGCACGTCGCGATCGACGACGCGAACCGGCCCGACGCGCATTTCACGATCGATTGTCGCGGGCTCGGCGCAAAGCCGGTGCTGCCCGCGCTGCGCGGCATCCGCGGCGAAGTCGCGCGCGTGCGTGCGCCCGGCATCGGGCTCACGCGGCCGGTGCGGCTGCTGCATCCGCGTTATCCGCTGTACATCGCGCCGAAGCAGGACGACCTGTACGTGATCGGCGCGACCGAAGTGGAGGGCGAGGACATGTCGCCCGTCAGCGTGCGCTCCGCGCTCGAACTGCTGAGCGCGGCATTCTCCGTGCACCCGGCGTTCGGCGAGGCACGCATCCTCGAACTGAATGCGCAGTGCCGCCCGACGCTGCCCGATCATCGCCCGGCGGTGATCTGGGACGGCGCGTCGACGCTCGCCGTCAACGGCCTGTACCGGCACGGCTTCATGATCGCGCCGGAAGTCGCGCAGGCGGCCGTCGGCTTCGCGCAAGCCGCGCTGGGCGGCGCGTTCAGCGATGCCGACGCGTTCGCCGCGTGGCGCGATGCGGCGCGCTGGCCGACGCTCCTTCATCACCGCGACGACGTGCGCCAGCCGGCCTGACGCGCATCGCTCACCGAATTCGACCCGAGTCCCATGGATATCCAGATCAACCAACAGACCCTGACGCTGCCCGACGATGCGACGGTGGCCGACGCGCTCGCCGCGTTCGGCGCACGTCCGCCGTACGCGGTCGCGCTGAACGGCAATTTCGTCGCGCGCACGCAGCATGCGGCGCGTGCGCTTGCGGCGGGCGACAAGCTCGACGTGGTGCATCCCGTCGCGGGCGGCTGAGCGCCGCCGGTCCGTCCCCGCTCTTCCAGGAAAACGACATGACGTCCCTCACTTCCGCCGACGCGTTGACGCTGTACGGCGAAACCTTCGCAAGCCGCGTGCTGCTCGGCACGTCGCGCTATCCGTCGCTGCAGTCGCTGTCCGATTCGATTGCCGCGTCGCGGCCCGGGATGGTGACGGTCGCGCTGCGCCGCCAGATGACGGGCGGCACGGCCGAGGCTGGCTTCTTCGATCTGCTCAAGCGCCACGCGGTGCCGCTGCTGCCGAACACGGCCGGCTGCCAGACCGTCGCCGAGGCGGTGACGACCGCGCACATGGCGCGCGAGGTGTTCGACACCGACTGGATCAAGCTCGAGCTGATCGGCGACGACTACACGCTGCAACCCGACCCGATCGGGCTGATCGAGGCGGCCGCGCAACTGGTCAAGGACGGTTTCAAGGTGCTGCCGTACTGCACCGAGGATCTCGTGATCGGCCGGCGCCTGCTCGACGTCGGCTGCGAGGCGCTGATGCCGTGGGGCGCGCCGATCGGCACCGGCAAGGGCGTCGTGAACCCGTACGGGCTGCGTGTGCTGCGCGAGCGGCTGCCTGACGTGCCGCTGATCGTCGACGCGGGGCTCGGCGTGCCGTCGCATGCGTGCCAGGTGATGGAGTGGGGCTTCGACGGCGTACTGCTGAACACGGCCGTGTCGCAGGCCACGCACCCGGAAATCATGGCGCGTGCGTTCGCGCAGGGCGTCGAGGCCGGCCGTGCCGCTTACCTGGCCGGCCCGATGGATGCGCGCGAGACCGCTCACGCGAGCACGCCGGTCGTCGGGATGCCGTTCTGGCACCAGGACGGAGGCGGCGCATGAGCACGCGATTCGCCGATGCCTTCTGGCCGCCGGCCGACGAGCTGGCCGAAGCGGCCGAACGGATTCGCGCGCGCCTCGGCGAGTGGCCGGGCGCCGCGGCGCCGTGGCGGCTTTGCGTGGCGACGCCCGACGTGCCGGCCGACGGCGACGTGCTGATCGTATCGGCCGGCGACCGTACCGCGCAGTCGCGCGCGTCGGCCGCGTCGCGCCCGGCGTCGCCGGACGCGGTCGCGATCGAATTCGACGAACACGGCGCGGCGCTGCATGCCGCGGGCGTGCGCTACGCGCTCGACGCCGCGCATCCGCTCGCGGACGACTGGATCGCGGCGCTCGCCGCATTCCTCGATTGCGGCTTCGCACCGATCGACGCGCTGGTGCTCGCGCTGGCGTGGCGCGACGGCGACGAGACGCGCGGCGCGGACGCGTGGCCGGTCGATGCCGTGTGGTTTCCGCGCGTCGCCGGCCTGGCCGCCGCGCCGGAGCCGGCGTTCCCGCCGTGCCCGCCGCAACTCGGTCTCTATCCGGTCGTACCGGATGCCGAATGGGTCGAGCGCGTGCTCGATTGCGGCGCACGGACCGTGCAACTGCGCGTGAAGGATGCGAACCCCGATGCGCTGCGCCGGGAGATTGCGCGTGCGGTCGCCGCGGGGCGCCGCTGCCCCGATGCGCGCGTGTTCATCAATGATCACTGGCAGATCGCGGTAGAAGAGGGGGCGTACGGCGTACATCTGGGCCAGGAAGACCTCGAAACGGCCGATCTCGCCGCGATCGCGCGCGCCGGCCTGCGCCTCGGGCTGTCGAGCCACGGTTATTACGAAATGTTGCGGGCCTTGCACGAGCGTCCGAGCTATCTCGCGCTCGGCCCGGTCTATGCCACCGCGACCAAGGCGGTCGCGGCACCGCCGCAGGGCCTGGCGCGGATCGCCCGCTACGCGCGCTTCGCGGGCGCGCGGGCGCCGCTCGTCGCGATCGGCGGCGTGGGGCTCGATGCGTTGCCGGACGTCCTCGCGACGGGCGTGGGCAGCGTGGCGGTGGTCAGTGCGGTGACGGGCGCTATCAATTATCGGGCGGCGATTGTTGCGTTGCAGCAATGTTTTGCCCGACAATTTGACAATCATTGACCGCAGGGCCCGGAACGGCGTCACGACATCATTCCAAGGCAGGCCCTATAATTCGGCGTTCTGCGTAAAAGGACTGTCAGCTCCGTGAGCCCCACTCCTACCGAGACACTGCTGGAACTTCGCGACGTCGACTTTGGCTACGGCGACCGCCTCGTCCTGTCGAACCTGAACATGCGCTTCGGGCGCGGCCAGGTCGTCGCTGTCATGGGCGGCTCGGGTTGCGGCAAGACGACCGTGCTGCGCCTGATCGGCGGCCTCGTGCGCGCGAGCCGCGGCCAGGTGCTGTTCGACGGCGCCGACGTTGGCGCACAGACGCGCGACGGTCTGTACGCGCTGCGCCGCAAGATGGGCATGTTGTTCCAGTTCGGTGCGTTGTTCACCGACATGTCGGTGTTCGAGAACGTTGCGTTTACGCTGCGCGAACACACCGATCTGCCCGAAGACCTGATTCGCGACCTCGTGCTGATGAAGCTCAACGCGGTCGGCCTGCGCGGCGCACGCGACCTGATGCCGTCCGAGGTATCGGGCGGGATGGCGCGCCGCATCGCGCTGGCGCGCGCGATCGCGCTCGACCCGCAGCTCATCATGTATGACGAGCCGTTCGCCGGTCTCGACCCGATCTCGCTCGGCATCACCGCGAACCTGATCCGCACGCTGAACCAGGCGCTCGGCGCGACGTCGATTCTCGTCACGCACGACGTGCCCGAATCGTTCGCGATCGCCGACTACGTGTATTTCCTGGCCAACGGCGGCGTGCTCGCGCAAGGGACGCCTGACGAGCTGCGCGCATCGACCGATCCGAGCGTGCGCCAGTTCATCGACGGCGCGCCGGACGGCCCGTACAAATTTCACTACACGAGCCCGCCGCTGGCAGCGGATTTCGGGCTCGGCGGAGGGCGCGCATGATCAGCGCGATCGGACGTTACGTCATCGGCAGCCTCGAGCGCGCGGGCTACGGCACGCGGCTGTTCCTGCGCCTCGTGCTGGAATTCTTTCCGCTGCTGCGCCGGCCGCGGCTCGTCACGAAACAGATTCACTTTCTCGGCAATTATTCGTTCGTGATCATCGCCGTGTCGGGGCTGTTCGTCGGCTTCGTGCTCGGCCTGCAGGGTTATTACACGCTGAATCGCTATGGCTCCGAGCAGGCACTCGGCCTGCTGGTTGCGCTGTCGCTCGTGCGCGAGCTCGGCCCGGTCGTGACCGCGCTGCTGTTCGCGGGCCGTGCCGGCACGTCGCTCACGGCCGAGATCGGCCTGATGAAGGCCGGCGAGCAGCTCACCGCGCTCGAGATGATGGCGGTGGACCCGATCAAGACGGTGATCGCGCCGCGCATGTGGGCGGGCATCATCACGATGCCGCTGCTGGCCGCGATCTTCAGCGCGGTCGGTGTGCTCGGCGGCTATATCGTCGGGGTCGTGCTGATCGGCGTCGATCCGGGCGCGTTCTGGTCGCAGATGCAGGGCGGGGTCCAGGTCTGGGCCGACGTCGGCAACGGTGTGATCAAGAGCATCGTGTTCGGATTCGCCGTGACCTTCGTTGCGCTGTATCAGGGGTATGAAGCGAAGCCCACGCCGGAAGGCGTGTCGCGCGCGACGACCAAGACGGTCGTGTTCGCGTCGCTCGCCGTACTCGGCCTCGATTTCCTGCTGACCGCGCTGATGTTCAGCTAAGCCTCAGCCAAGCCAAATTTTGGGATGACGATGAAAAAGACTGCTCTCGACTTCTGGGTCGGCCTGTTCGTGGTGGTGGGCTTCCTTGCGGTGCTGTTCCTGGCACTGAAGGTCGGCAACATGAGCTCGCTGTCGTTTCAGCCGACCTATTCGGTGAAGATGAAATTCGACAACATCGGCGGGCTGAAGCCGCGCGCGGCCGTGAAGAGCGCCGGCGTGGTGGTTGGCCGCGTGAAGACGATCGACTTCGACACCAATACCTATCAGGCGCTGGTGACGATCGATATCGACGGCCAGTACCCGTTCCCGAA
The DNA here is from genome assembly GCF_002563755.1 of Burkholderia sp. JKS000303. NCBI lineage: Bacteria > Pseudomonadati > Pseudomonadota > Betaproteobacteria > Burkholderiales > Burkholderiaceae > Burkholderia > Burkholderia sp. JKS000303. The sequence goes on along the minus strand of NZ_PDBZ01000001.1, from coordinate 1,230,429 downwards.
GGATTCGTCGGCGAAGATCCTGACGTCCGGCCTGCTCGGCGAGCAGTACATCGGCCTTGAGCCGGGCGGTGACACCGAAATGTTGAAGGCGGGCGATACGATCACGATGACGCAGTCGGCGATCGTGCTCGAGAACCTGATCGGCCAGTTCCTGTACAGCAAGGCAGCCGACGCAGGCGGCGCGAAACCGGCGGCCGGCGCATCGGCCGCTCCGGCCGCGCCCGCACCGGTGGCGGCGTCCGCGGTGTCCGCTTCGGGCGCTCAATAACCACACGAGAGAAAGACAAGAGGGTAATGACCATGCAGACGATCCGCATCAGGCACGCCGCGCTTGCGGTTGCGGCAGTCGCCGCGTTGAGCGGCTGCGCGACCGTGCAGACGCCGACCAAGGGCGATCCGCTCGAAGGCTTCAACCGGACGATGTACAAGTTCAACGACACGGTCGACACGTACGCGCTGAAGCCGGTCGCGAAGGGCTACCAATACGCGGTGCCGCAGCCGGTGCGCGAGAGCGTGACGAACTTCTTCTCGAACATCGGCGACGTCTACATCGCGGCGAACAACATCGTGCAGTTGCGGATCGCGGACGGCGTCGGCGACATCATGCGCGTCGTGATCAATACGGTGTTCGGCGTCGGCGGCCTGTTCGACGTCGCGACGATCGCGAAGCTGCCGAAGCACACGGCCGACTTCGGGATCACGATGGGCCGCTACGGCGTGCCGTCGGGCCCGTATCTCGTGCTGCCGCTGCTCGGCCCGAGCACGCTGCGCGACACGGCGGGCCTTGGCGTCGACTACGTCGGCAACCCGCTGACCTACGTGAAGCCGGACGGCCTGAGCTGGGGCCTGTTCGGTGTGAACCTCGTCAACGCGCGCGCGAACCTGCTCGGTGCGGGCGATGTGCTGGATGCCGCGGCGCTCGACAAGTATTCGTTCGTGCGCAACGCATACCTGCAGCGCCGCCAGATGCTGATCGACAACGCGCGCGGCGAGGCCGCCACGACGTCGAGCAGCGATGCGCTGCCGAAGTACGACCTGCCGGACGACGGCGCGGCACCGGCGGGCGCAGCGGCAGTGAGCGGCGCGAGCGCGCCGGCCGGCGCGTCGGGCGCGGCGGTTGCGGCACCGGCTTCGGGCCCGGCCGCATCGCCGAACCCGGCCAGCGCGACGACCGTGCCGCCGATGCAGGTGGCGCCGCCGTCACCGGGCGGCCTGCATCTGCCGAACATCCGGTTCTGAGCGGATACATTCGTTACAGCCGGAAACGATTCAGTCGGTAGCGAGCGCGAACTTGCGCGTAACCTACCGGCTCCAACCTTGGCATCGACTCATTCATGCAGGTCACTATGATGAAAAAACTGTTCCTGATCCCCGTTTTCGCGGCGCTGTTCTCGTTCGGCAGCGCAGCTCACGCGCAAGTTGACCAGTCGAACCCGCAATCGCTGATCAAGACGGCGACGCAGCAGGTGCTCGACGAAGTCAAGCAGCAGACGATCAAGCAGGGCGATACGAACCGCATCATCACGATCGTCAACAAGGACATCCTGCCGTACACCGATTTCCGCCGCACCACGCAGCTCGCGATGGGCCGCAACTGGCGCACGGCGTCGGCCGAACAGCAGCAGCAGATCCAGGAGCAGTTCAAGCTGCTGCTGATCCGCACGTACTCGGGTGCGCTCGCGCAGCTGAAGCCGGACCAGCAGATCCAGTACCCGCCGTTCCGCGCCGATCCGGCCGATACCGACGTCGTGGTCAAGACGGTCGCGATGAACAACGGCCAGCCGGTGCAGATCGACTACCGCCTCTACAAGTCGGCCAACGGCTGGAAGGTCTATGACCTGAACGTGCTCGGCGCGTGGCTGATCCAGACGTACCAGCAGCAGTTCAACGAGAAGATCCAGCAAAGCGGCGTGGACGGCCTGATCAAGTTCCTGACGCAGCGCAACCAGGAACTTGCCGCCGGCAAGCAGGCGTCGTGAGCGGCTTCGCAGCCGGCTCTTCGCTGACCGTCGCGAGCGCGAAGTCCGCGCTCGCGGACGGTCTCGCGCGCATCGGCGCGGGTGCAACCGCCGTCGATTGCGCGGCGCTGACGCAGTTCGACTCGTCTGCGCTCGCCGTGCTGCTCGCATGGCAGCGTGCCGCCAAAGCGCGCGGCACGACCCTCGACATCCTCAATCTCCCTCCGAAGCTCGCCAGCCTCGCGCACGCCTACGGCGTCGACGCGCTCATCGACGGCACCGGGCGACATTGACCCTGTCCGACCGAAGCCTGCTGCGTCACCCGGCGCATGCAAGCTTCAGGCCGCGTGCCTCCGGCACCGGCTCCACCAGCCGGTTTGCCCTATAATCAAGCGTTTTGCGGGGCAGCCAATCGGCGTCTGGCCCCCATTTTCTTTCGCAGCAAGCACCAGAATAGGCGTCGCGGCCGTTGTGCCGCGCTCAGTCATGTCAGCCATAGAAATCCGTCACGTCAAGAAGCGCTACAAATCGCTTCAGGCGCTCAAGGGCGTCAGTCTGTCGGTCGAGGAAGGCGAGTTTTTCGGTCTGCTCGGCCCGAACGGCGCAGGCAAGACCACGCTCATCAGTATCCTCGCCGGGCTCGCCCGGGCCGATGAAGGCAGCATCTCGGTGCGCGGCCACGATGTCGTCAAGGACTTCCGCGGCGCGCGGCGCGCGCTCGGCGTCGTGCCGCAGGAACTCGTGTTCGACCCGTTCTTCACCGTCCGCGAGACGCTGCGGATCCAGTCCGGTTATTTCGGGCTGCGCCGCAACGACGACTGGATCGACGAAGTGATGGCGAATCTCGATCTCACCGAGAAGGCCGACGCGAACATGCGCGCGCTGTCGGGCGGGATGAAGCGCCGCGTGCTGGTCGCGCAGGCGCTCGTGCACCGGCCGCCCGTGATCGTGCTCGACGAGCCGACCGCCGGCGTCGACGTCGAACTGCGCCAGACGCTGTGGAAATTCATCTCGCGATTGAACCGCGAGGGTCACACGATCGTCCTGACCACCCATTACCTCGAGGAAGCCGAGGCGCTGTGCGACCGCATCGCGATGCTGCGCCGCGGCGAAGTCGTCGCGCTCGACCGCACCGACGCGCTGCTGCGTCGTTTCGCGGGGCTGCAGCTGTACCTGCGCCTGGCGACGGGCGCGCTGCCCGCCGAGCTGCGCGGGCTGGAGACCGATCCGGCCGCACGCGCGCCGGGCGAGCACCTGCTGCGTCTCGCGAGCTACGACGATGTCGAACGCATCCTCGCGCAGTGTCGCGCGGCGGGCTGCACGTTCGACGAGATCGAGGTCCGCAAGGCCGACCTCGAAGATGTGTTCGTCCAGGTGATGAACGGGGCCGAGGTGATCGAGGGATTGGCATGAGCGGTTTTCGTACGCTGTTCTACAAGGAACTTCTGCGTTTCTGGAAGGTATCGTTCCAGACGGTGTGTGCGCCGGTCGTGACGGCGCTGCTGTATCTGACGATCTTCGGTCACGCGCTGTCGGGTCGCGTCGAGGTGTATCCGGGCGTCGAGTACGTGAGCTTTCTCGTCCCCGGCCTCGTGATGATGAGCGTGCTGCAGAACGCGTTCGCGAACAGCTCGTCATCGCTGATCCAGTCGAAGATCACCGGCAACCTCGTGTTCGTGCTGCTGCCGCCGCTGTCCTACAAGGACATCTTCGGCGCGTACGTGCTCGCGTCCGTGGTGCGCGGGCTCGCGGTCGGCACGGGCGTGTTCGTCGTGACGATCTGGTTTATCCCGATGCATTTCGCGGCGCCGTTGTTCATCATCGCGTTCGCGCTGCTCGGCTCGGCGATTCTCGGCACGCTCGGGCTGATCGCCGGGATCTGGGCCGAGAAGTTCGACCAGCTCGCCGCGTTCCAGAACTTCCTGATCATGCCGCTGACGTTCCTGTCCGGCGTGTTCTATTCGACGCACTCGCTGCCGCCCGTGTGGCGCGAGATTTCGCGTCTCAACCCGTTTTTCTACATGATCGACGGTTTCCGTTACGGGTTCTTCGGCGCGTCCGACATCAACCCGCTCGCGAGCCTCGCCATCGTCACCGGTTTCTTCGTGCTGCTCGCGATATTCGCGATGCGGCTGCTCGCGACCGGCTACAAACTGCGTCATTGATATCGACGGCAGCGGCCGCCACCGGCGGCGCGCGCCAACAGGAGCCCTTCATGTTGCCGACTCCCGAACAGGTCAAGCAATACATCGCCGGCGGTCTCGCCTGCACTCATCTGGAAGTCGAAGGCGACGGCCAGCATTTCTTCGCGACGATCGTGTCGGCGGCCTTCGAAGGCAAGCGGCCGATCCAGCGGCACCAGCTCGTCTATGCGGCGCTCGGCGATCGCATGAAGCAGGAAATCCACGCGCTCAGCATGAAGACGCTGACGCCCGCCGAATGGCAGAACGCATAACCGGAACCACTGAGTGCAAGTCACCGTCAACGAGCGCGACGCCGTCCAGAGCGTCGCCACGGCACACCCGGCCGCCAACGGGGAATCGCAGGGACAGGGGATGGACAAGCTCGTGATCGAAGGCGGTCGCCGGCTGTCCGGCGAGATCGTCGTGTCCGGCGCGAAGAACGCCGCGCTGCCGATCCTGTGCGCGGGGCTGCTGAGCGCCGATCCGGTCGAGCTCGACAACGTGCCGAACCTGAAGGACGTGCGGACCACGCTGAAGGTGCTGAACCAGATGGGCGTGAAGAGCGACACGGACGGCTGCCGCGTGCAGCTCGATGCGTCGAACGTCGACAACCTCGTCGCGCCGTACGAGCTCGTGAAGACGATGCGCGCGTCGATTCTCGTGCTCGGGCCGCTGCTCGCGCGCTTCGGCGAGGCGAAGGTGTCGCTGCCGGGCGGCTGCGCGATCGGCGCGCGTCCGGTGGATCAGCACATCAAGGGCCTGCAGGCGATGGGCGCCGAGATCAGCATCGAGCACGGCTTCATCGAAGCACGCGCGAAGCGCCTGAAGGGCGCGCGCATCGTGACCGATATGATCACCGTGACGGGCACCGAAAACCTGCTGATGGCCGCGACGCTGGCCGACGGCGAGACGGTGATCGAAAACGCGGCGCGCGAGCCGGAAGTGAGCGATCTCGCACACTTGCTGGTTGCGATGGGCGCGAAAATCGACGGCATCGGCACCGACCGCCTCGTGATCCAGGGCGTCGAGCGCCTGCATGGCGCGCGCCATTCGGTGATTCCCGACCGTATCGAGGCCGGCACGTTTCTGTGCGCGGTCGCGGCGGCCGGCGGCGACGTGATGCTGACGGGCGTGCGCCCGCAGATCCTCGACGCGGTGGTCGACAAGCTGCGCGAAGCCGGCGTGTCGATCGAGGAAGGCGACAGCTGGCTGCGCGTGAAGATGGACCGCCGCCCGTCGGCAGTGACGATCCGCACGTCGGAATACCCGGCGTTCCCGACCGACATGCAGGCGCAGTTCATGGCGCTGAATTCGATCGCGACGGGCACCGCGCAGGTCGTCGAGACCATTTTCGAGAATCGCTTCATGCACGTGCAGGAGCTGAACCGGCTCGGTGCGAACATCACGGTCGACGGCAATACGGCGCTCGTGACCGGCGTCGACAAGCTGTCCGGCGCAACCGTGATGGCGACCGACCTGCGCGCATCGGCGAGCCTCGTGATCGCCGGGCTGCGTGCCGAAGGCGAAACGCTCGTCGACCGCATCTACCATCTGGACCGCGGCTACGACCGCATGGAAGCCAAACTGACCGCTGTCGGCGCGAACGTGCGCCGCCTCTCCGGGAGCCAAGCATGACCGCGCCGCTGACCCTCGCCCTGTCGAAGGGCCGGATTTTCGAGGAAACCCTGCCGCTGCTGGCGGCTGCCGGCGTGCAGGTGTCCGAGGATCCGGAAACGTCGCGCAAGCTGATCCTGCCGACGACCAATCCGAACCTGCGCGTGATCATCGTGCGCGCGAGCGACGTGCCGACCTATGTCGAATACGGCGCGGCCGATTTCGGCGTGGCCGGCAAGGACGTGCTGGTCGAGCACGGCGGCTCGGGTCTGTACCAGCCGATCGATCTGAACATTGCACGCTGCCGGATGTCGGTGGCCGTGCCGGCCGGTTTCGACTACGCGAACGCGGTGCGCCAGGGCGCGCGCCTGCGGGTTGCGACCAAGTACGTCGAAACGGCGCGCGAACACTTCGCCGCGAAGGGCGTGCACGTCGACCTGATCAAGCTGTACGGCTCGATGGAACTGGCGCCGCTGGTCGGGCTGGCCGACGCGATCGTCGACCTCGTCAGCTCGGGCGGCACACTGAAGGCGAACAATCTGGTCGAGGTCGAGGAGATCATGGCGATCTCGTCGCGCCTCGTCGTGAACCAGGCTGCGCTGAAGTTGAAGCGCGCGGCGCTCAAGCCGATTCTCGACGCGTTCGAACGCGCGTCGCAGAATGGCAATTGAGCGCATCACCGTAACGGAACTCCCATGGCCATCACCATCCGCAAACTCGATTCGACGAGCGAAGGCTTCGATGCCGCGCTGCGTGCGGTGCTCGCATTCGAGGCGAGCGAGGACGAGGCGATCGAGCAGTCGGTCGCGCAGATTCTCGCCGACGTGAAGTCGCGCGGCGACGCCGCGGTGCTCGAGTACACGAACCGCTTCGACCGGCTGAGCGCGCCCAGCATCGCCGCGCTCGAGCTGCCGCAGGACGCGCTGCAGACGGCGCTCGACGGCCTCGCGCCGAAGGCGCGCGCAGCGCTGGAGGCGGCGGCGGCGCGTGTGCGGGCGTACCACGAGAAGCAGAAGATCGAGTGCGGCACGCATAGCTGGCAGTACACGGAAAGCGACGGCACGGTGCTCGGCCAGAAGGTTACGCCGCTCGACCGCGTCGGCCTGTACGTGCCGGGCGGCAAGGCGGCGTATCCGTCGTCGGTGCTGATGAACGCGATTCCCGCGCGCGTCGCGGGTGTCGGCGAGATCGTGATGGTCGTGCCGACGCCGGACGGCGTGAAGAACGATCTCGTACTCGCCGCGGCGCTGCTCGGCGGCGTCGATCGCGTGTTCACGATCGGCGGCGCGCAGGCCGTTGGCGCACTGGCATACGGCACGGCCACGGTGCCGGCGGTCGACAAGATCTGCGGGCCGGGCAACGCGTACGTCGCGTCGGCGAAGCGCCGCGTGTTCGGCACGGTCGGTATCGACATGATCGCCGGCCCGTCGGAAATCCTCGTGCTGTGCGACGGCACGACCGATCCGAGCTGGGTCGCGATGGACCTGTTCTCGCAGGCCGAACACGACGAGCTCGCGCAGTCGATCCTGCTGTGCCCGGATGGCGCGTTCCTCGAGCGCGTCGAGAAGGCGATCGACGAGCTGCTGCCGACGATGCCGCGCCAGGACGTGATCCGCGCATCGCTCGAAGGCCGCGGCGCGCTGATCAAGGTGCGCGACATGGCCGAAGCGTGCCGGATCGCGAACGACATCGCGCCCGAGCACCTGGAAATTTCCGCACTGGAGCCGCAGCAATGGGGCCAGCAGATCCGCCATGCGGGCGCGATCTTCCTCGGCCGCTACACGAGCGAAAGCCTCGGCGACTACTGCGCCGGCCCGAATCACGTGCTGCCGACGTCGCGCACCGCGCGCTTCTCGTCGCCGCTCGGCGTGTACGACTTCATCAAGCGCTCGAGCCTGATCGAAGTCAGCGCCGAAGGGGCGCAGACGCTGGGTGAAATCGCATCCGAACTCGCGTACGGCGAGGGCCTGCAGGCGCACGCGCGCGCCGCCGAACTCCGGATGAAGGGGTAACACGCGCGCCGGAGCCGATGCCGAGGCATCGGCTCCGGTCGGCCAGGAGACCCGTGCAAGGCGGCAGCCGCCGCCTTGCCGACCATTTGACGCCGGCGCGACGCACGCCGGCTTGAGACCATGACGACGCCACAAGACATCATCCGCCGCGACGTGCTCGCGATGACGAGCTACCCGGTGCCGGACGCGAGCGGGTTCGTGAAACTCGACGCGATGGAGAACCCGTATTCGCTGCCCGCGCCGCTCGCTGCGGCGCTCGGCGAGCGCCTCGCGCAGGTCGCGCTGAACCGCTACCCGGCGCCGCGCCCGGGCGCGCTGCTCGACAAGCTGCGCCACGCGATGGGCGTGCCGGCCGCGTGCGACGTGCTGCTCGGCAACGGCTCGGACGAAATCATCAGCATGATGTCGGTGGCGTGCGCGAAGCCGGGCGCGAAGGTGCTCGCACCGGTGCCGGGCTTCGTGATGTACGAGCTGTCCGCGAAGTTCGCGCACCTCGAATTCGTCGGCGTGCCGCTGAAGGCCGACCTGACGCTCGACGCCGACGCGATGATCGCGGCGATCGACACGCACCGGCCCGCGCTCGTCTATCTCGCGTATCCGAACAATCCGACCGGCACGCTGTACGACGAAGCCGACGTCGAGCGCATCATCGCGGCCGCGCGTCACAGCCTGATCGTGATCGACGAGGCGTACCAGCCGTTCGCGGAGCGGTCGTGGCTGCCGCGCGCTGCCGAATTCGACAACGTCGTCGTGATGCGCACCGTGTCGAAGCTCGGCCTCGCGGGCATCCGCCTCGGCTATCTTGCCGGGCTGCCGGCCTGGCTGACCGAGTTCGACAAGGTACGTCCGCCGTACAACATCAACGTGCTGACCCAGGCGACCGCTGATTTCCTGCTCGATCACCTCGACGTGCTCGATGCGCAGGCGGCCGAACTGCGCGCGGAACGCGCGCGTCTCGCGCAGGCCGTGGCCGCGCTGCCGGGCGCGACGGTGTATCCGAGCGCCGGCAACTTCCTGCTGGTGCGCGTGCCGGACGCGGTGAGCGTGTTCGATGCGCTGCTCACCGAAGGAGTGTTGATCAAAAACGTGAGTAAAATGCATCCGTTGCTGGCCGAATGCGTGCGGCTGACCGTCGGTTCTCCCGACGAAAATGCACGCTTGCTGGCCGCCTTGAAACTCGCGCTGCCCGGTTGAGCCCAGGGCGCGGCGGCGCGCGACGATCAATCCCCATTTACATCAGACTCAATCAAGGAATTGCCATGCGTGTGGCGGAAGTCGTTCGCAATACCAGCGAAACGCAGATCCGTGTGAAGCTCGATCTCGACGGCACGGGCCAGCAGAAGCTGGCTACCGGCGTGCCGTTTCTCGACCATATGCTCGATCAGATCGCGCGACACGGTCTGATCGATCTCGAGGTTGAAGCGCATGGCGACACGCACATCGACGATCACCATACGGTCGAGGACGTCGGCATCACGCTCGGTCAGGCTGTCGCGAAAGCGATCGGCGACAGAAAGGGCATCCGCCGTTACGGCCATTCGTACGTGCCGCTCGACGAGGCGCTGTCGCGCGTCGTGATCGACTTCTCGGGGCGCCCGGGTCTCGAATTCCACGTGCCGTTCACGCGCGCGCGGATCGGCACCTTCGACGTCGACCTGTCGATCGAATTCTTCCGCGGATTCGTGAACCACGCGGGCGTCACGCTGCACATCGACAACCTGCGCGGCATCAACGCGCACCATCAGCTCGAAACGGTGTTCAAGGCGTTCGGCCGGGCGCTGCGCGCGGCGGTGGAGCTCGACGAGCGTGCGGCGGGGCAGATTCCGTCGACGAAGGGCAGCCTCTGATTTCCTGACGGACTGCGTCCGGGACAACCTCACGGCTTCGGCGCGGCGCGCCGGCTTGCGATGGATCTGCTCAAATCGTTCATTTCGCTGCTGGCGCTGATCAACCCGGTCGGCGCGGTGCCGTTCTTCCTGAGCCTGACGGCGCAGCAGACGGACGACGAACGGCGCCGTACGATCCGGATCGCGTCGGTGTCGGTGTTCTGCGTGATGACGGTGACGGCGCTGCTCGGGCAGCAGATCATCAACTTCTTCGGCATTTCGGTCGGCTCGCTTGAAGTGGGCGGCGGGATCATCATGTTGCTGATGGCGATCAACATGCTGAACGCGCAGATCGGCAACACGCGATCGACGCCGGAGGAGCGCCACGAAGCAGAGATGAAGGACAACATCGCGGTCGTGCCGCTGGCGATTCCGCTGCTGACGGGCCCCGGCTCGATCAGCACGGTGATCATCTACGCGGCTAACTCGCATCACTGGTATGAGCGAGCCGGGCTTGTCGCGATTGGCGCTGTCCTGGCTTTGCTGTGTTTCATCGCGATGCGGCTCGCCGAGCCGATCGCGAACTGGATCGGCCGCACCGGCATCAACATCGCCACGCGGCTGATGGGTCTGATGCTGTCGGCGCTGGCGGTGGAATTCATCGTCAATGGACTGAGGGCGCTACTGCCTGCACTGAGATGAAAACTTCGATTGCGATTGTGGATTATGGGATGGGCAACCTGCGCTCGGTCGCGCAGGCGCTCAAGAAGGCCGAACCGGCCGCCGACGTGGCGATCGTCGACACGCCGGCCGCGATTCGCGCGGCCGACCGCGTCGTGCTGCCCGGCCAGGGCGCGATGCCGGACTGCATGCGCTGCCTTGGCGAATCGGGGCTGCAGGAAGCGGTGATCGAGGCGTCGCGCACGAAGCCGCTGCTCGGCGTGTGCGTCGGCGAGCAGATGCTGTTCGACTGGAGCGCCGAAGGCGACACGAAGGGCCTCGGCCTGTTGCCCGGCAAGGTCGTGCGGTTCGAGCTCGACGGCCGGTTGCAGGACGACGGCTCGCGCTTCAAGGTGCCGCAGATGGGCTGGAACCGCGTGCATCAATCGCAGCCGCACCCGCTGTGGGACGGCGTGCCCGATGACGCATATTTCTACTTCGTACACAGCTACTACGTGAGCCCGGAGAACCCGGCGCACACGGTCGGCGAAACGGCGTACGGTGCGCCGTTTACGTCCGCGGTCGCGCGGGACAACCTCTTCGCGACCCAATTCCACCCCGAGAAAAGCGCGGAGGTCGGGTTGCGTCTGTATCGCAACTTCGTACACTGGAAACCGTAAACGTCGCATGCGTGCCACAATTCGCGGGCCTGGCGGGCCCGTGTTGCGGCCGCCCCGCGAATGATTTGTTAGCTTGGGGGAATGTGTCTTTCCGGCCGCATTGAAATGGCGCGCGTCGCGCTCTGCAGTGCGGCCGGAAAGGCACGTTGGCAAGCCCGTTATTGGCGGGAGCAGGCCCTAAGCGCTGAAAGAGTTGTACTAAACTAGCGAGACGGCGCGGCACCGGTTTGGCCGGTGCGCGCCGGATTCTTTTCTTTTTCCACGACGATACCCGATTGCTATGTTGCTGATTCCGGCCATCGATCTCAAAGACGGTCAGTGTGTGCGCCTCAAACAGGGCGATATGGACCAGGCTACGATTTTCTCCGAGAACCCGGCGGCGATGGCCCGCAAGTGGGTCGATCTCGGCGCCCGGCGACTGCACCTGGTCGACCTGAACGGCGCGTTTGCCGGCAAGCCGAAGAATCTCGAAGCGATCGAAGCGATCCTCGACGAAGTCGGCGACGAAATCCCCGTGCAGCTTGGCGGCGGTATTCGCAGCCTCGAGACGATCGAGAAGTATCTCGACGCCGGCCTTTCCTACGTGATCATCGGCACCGCGGCCGTGAAGGACCCGGGCTTCCTGCAGGACGCATGCACCGCGTTCGCGGGCAACATCATCGTTGGCCTGGACGCGAAGGACGGCAAGGTCGCGACCGACGGCTGGAGCAAGCTGACCGGCCACGAAGTGATCGATCTCGCGCGCAAGTTCGAGGATTACGGCGTCGAATCGATCGTCTACACGGACATCGGCCGCGACGGGATGCTGCAGGGCATCAACATCGAGGCGACGGTGAAACTCGCGCAGGCGGTCGGCATTCCGGTGATCGCAAGCGGCGGCCTGTCGAACCTCACCGATATCGACAACCTCTGCGAAGTGGAAGAACACGGCGTCGAAGGCGTGATCTGCGGCCGTGCGATCTACTCCGGCGACCTCGATTTCGCGGCCGCGCAAAAGCGCGCGGACGAACTGAACGGCGAACTCGACGACGCGTAAGCGCGGTCGTTCCGTTCGCCGGGGGCTGCCTGCCGGCAGCCCCGACCGGGCGCCTCGCGCGAGGCGTCCGAAACCGGCCGTCCGCAACCGGCCATCCCATCGCGGCATTTGGCGCAACATCATGGCTCTAGCTAAACGCATCATCCCCTGCCTGGACGTGACTGCCGGGCGTGTCGTCAAGGGCGTCAACTTCGTTGAACTGCGCGATGCCGGCGATCCCGTCGAAATCGCTCGCCGCTACGACGACCAGGGCGCCGACGAACTCACGTTCCTCGACATCACCGCGACCTCCGACCAGCGCGACCTGATCCTGCCGATCATCGAGGCCGTCGCATCGCAGGTCTTCATTCCGCTGACCGTCGGCGGCGGCGTGCGCGCTGTCGAAGATGTGCGGCGCCTCCTGAACGCGGGCGCGGACAAGGTCAGCATGAACTCGTCGGCGGTCGCGAACCCGCAACTCGTGCGCGACGCGGCCGACAAGTACGGCTCGCAGTGCATCGTCGTCGCGATCGACGCGAAGCGCGTGTCCGCCGACGGCGAGACGCCGCGCTGGGAAGTGTTCACGCACGGCGGTCGCAAGAACACCGGCCTCGACGCGATCGAATGGGCGCGCAAGATGGCCGAGCTTGGCGCGGGCGAGATCCTGCTCACGAGCATGGACCGCGACGGCACGAAGTCGGGCTTCGACCTCGCGCTTACGCGCGGCGTGTCGGACGCGGTGCCGGTGCCGGTGATTGCATCGGGCGGTGTCGGTTCGCTGCAGCATCTGGCGGACGGCATCAAGGACGGCCGCGCCGACGCGGTGCTGGCCGCAAGCATCTTCCACTATGGCGAGCACACGGTCGGCGAGGCGAAGCGCTTCATGTCCGACCAGGGCATCCCGGTGAGGTTGTGATGAATACGGAAACGAAATCCCTGCCCGCGTGGCTCGACAAGGTCCGCTGGGACGACAACGGCCTCGTGCCGGTGATCGCGCAGGAAGCGTCGACGAACGACGTGCTGATGTTCGCGTGGATGAACCGCGAGGCGCTGGCCAAGACGATCGAGACGCAGCGCGCGGTCTACTACTCGCGCTCGCGCAAGCGCCTGTGGTTCAAGGGCGAGGAGTCGGGCCACGTGCAGCACGTGCACGAGGTGCGGCTCGATTGCGACGAGGACGTCGTGCTGCTGAAGGTCGAGCAGGTGTCGGGCATCGCATGCCACACCGGCCGGCATTCGTGCTTCTTCCAGAAATTCGAAGGTACCCTGGACAGCGGCGACTGGGTCGCGGTCGATCCGGTGCTGAAAGATCCCGAACACATCTACAAATGACGCAATCGACCGAAGACACGCTGCTGCGCCTCGCAGCCGTGATCGATAGCCGCAAGGGCGGCGACCCCGATCAATCGTACGTATCGCGCCTGTTCCACAAGGGCGACGACGCGGTGCTGAAGAAGATCGGCGAAGAGGCGACCGAAGTCGTGCTGGCCGCGAAGGACGTGCGCCAGGGCGGCGCGCCGACGGCGCTGGTCGGCGAAGTGGCCGATCTGTGGTTCCACTGCCTCGTGATGCTGTCGCATTTCGACCTGAGCCCGGCCGACGTGATCGCCGAACTCGAGCGCCGCGAAGGGCTGTCGGGCATCGAGGAAAAGGCGCTGCGCAAGCGCCGCGAGCGCGAGGAAAACGGCGGGTGACAGTCGACGGCCTGCCGCACCGGCAACAGTGCGGTAAGCTGTAAGAATTGTCATCTTACGAGGGTAGCATCATGACCGATACGCCGAGCCAGTTTCCGACGCCGTCGGTGCAGGGCACATCGGAGGCCGAACGGCTGAACGGATTGCGCACGCTGACGCACGTGTTGTACGGCCTCTACGCGATTCACTGGCTGACGGGTGGCGTCACCGGCATCATCGCGATCATCATCAACTACGTGAAGCGCGGCGATGTGGCCGGCACGCCGTACGCCGACCATTTCGAGTGGCAGATCCGCACCTTCTGGCGTGCGCTGATCGCATATGTGATCGGCTTCGCGCTGATGTTCGTGGTGGTCGGGTTCGTCATCATGTTTGTCACATGGATCTGGACGCTGTACCGTATCATCAAAGGTTGGCTGTACCTGAATGACAACAAGACGCTTGATCCGCGGGCCTGGTTCTGACCGGCGATCGAGCGTTTCGCAGGAGCAACATGAGTCACGATCCGAATTGCCTGTTCTGCAAGATCGCGGCGGGCGAGATCCCGAGCGCGAAGGTGCACGAGGACGACGAATTCGTCGCGTTCCGCGACATCCGCCCGGCGGCCGAGACGCACGTGCTCGTGATTCCGCGTCGGCATCTGCCGACGCTGTCGGCGGCGACCGACGCCGATGCGCCGATGCTCGGCCGGCTGATGGTGCTCGTCGCGCGTCTGGCCGACCAGCTCGGCGTCGCGTATACGGGCGGCGAAACCGGGTTTCGCACGGTGATCAACACGGGCCCCGGCGGCGGACAGGAGGTTTACCACCTGCACGCGCACATCCTGGCCGGCCCGCGCCCGTGGCAGCGGATGGGTTGACGCAGCGGGGCGTTTTCCCCGCATCGATAGTCGAAGCCGGCGTGCCGCCGGCGATTTACGCCGCGACGCGGCGTGGTTGAGGAGAGGTTTCATCATGGGTGGATTGAGCATTTGGCACTGGCTGATCGTGCTGCTGATCGTCGCGCTGGTTTTCGGTACGAAGAAGCTGCGCAACATCGGTAACGATCTCGGCAGCGCCGTGAAGGGTTTCAAGGACGGCATGAAGGAAGGCGAAACGCCGGCCGACGCGCAGCAACTGCCGCGCTCGGGCTCGGTCGACGTCAACGCGAAGGAAACGACGCGTTCCGACTCGAACAAGGCGTAATGCCGGTACGCTGACAGACATTCGCGATGCTGGATCTCGGTCTTTCGAAGATGGCGCTGATCGGCGTCGTCGCGCTCGTGGTGCTCGGCCCCGAGCGCCTGCCGCGCGTCGCGCGTACGGCAGGCGCATTGTTCGGCCGCGCGCAGCGGTACATCAACGACGTGAAGGCCGAGGTCTCGCGTGAAATCGAGCTCGACGCGCTGCGCACGATGAAGACCGATTTCGAGTCGGCCGCGCGCAACGTCGAGACGACGATTCACGACAACCTGCGCGAGCACGAGAAGGAGCTGAACGACACGTGGCATTCCGCGGTCGGCGGTCTTCATGAAGGCTCGGTCGATGCCGATTCGTACGGCTCCGACACGCCCGCAGCGCCGTCGTCGTGGCGCCGCAGCGCGGCTGCGCTTGCGCCGAAGCGTCGCAACTGGCGCGTGAAACAGGCTGCGATGCCTGTCTGGTACAAGCGCGCGACCACCCGTCGCACGCACGTGCAGTCGGGCGCCGCGCGTGTCGCGCGCCACCAGCCGGCCAGCCTGCGCCGGCCGACGCGCTTCTTCTGAGCCGAGCGCATGCTCGCTCGTCAATCCTACCGAGGGCCGGTGTGAGCGACCCCCAGCAGAATCCGGGCGACGCCCCGGAAGAAACCTTTATTTCCCATCTCGTCGAGCTTCGCGATCGCATCATTCGCGCGGGGCTGGCCGTGATCGTCGTGTTCCTCGGGCTCGTCTACTGGGCGCCCGACATCTTCCGGCTGCTCGCGCGGCCGCTGATGGAGAACCTGCCGAAGGGCGGCAGGATGATCGTGACCGACGTCACCGGCTCGTTCTTCGTGCCGATGAAGGTCACGATGCTCGTCGCACTCGTGATCGCGCTGCCGGTCGTGCTGTACCAGATCTGGGCGTTCGTCGCGCCGGGGCTGTACCAGCACGAGAAGAAGCTCGTCGCGCCGCTCGTCGGCAGCAGCTACTTCCTGTTCCTGTGCGGGATGGCGTTCGCGTACTTCCTCGTGTTCCCGACGATCTTCCGCGTGATGGCGCACTACAACGCGCCGCTCGGCGCGGAGATGTCGACCGACATCGACAACTACCTGAGCTTCGTGCTCGGGATGTTCATCGCATTCGGGGTCACGTTCGAGGTGCCGATCATCGTCGTGCTGCTCGTGCGCATGGGCGTGCTGACGGTGAAGAAGCTGAAGGAGATCCGGCCGTACGTGATCGTCGGCGCGTTCATCGTCGCGGCGGTCGTCACGCCGCCGGACGTGTTCTCGCAGCTGATGCTCGCGCTGCCGCTCATCGTGCTGTTCGAGGTCGGGCTGCTGGCCGCACGATTCTTCGTGCCGAAGCCGACGGAAGAGACCGAAGCGGAGAACGGCGCCGCCGGTTGACGAAGGCGCTGCACGCGGCGGCCCGGCGATGTTTCAAACGCCGAGCGTTGCGCGGATGGTGCGGAGCGGTTGACCGCCGCCGGGCAAGACAAGCGATGCAAAGCAAAAGGGCAGCCGGATCGGTTGCCCTTTTTTCATGTCCGGCTACCGCTCGCAGACGGCGTGGCCGCGCCGCCCGGCGGGCGTCATTCGGTGTCGCTGTCCTGATCGTCGAGCGTCTGTTTCGGCGGCGGCGGGCGCTTGCCGATCACGACGTTCACGTCGAACTCCTTGCCCTTGCGCACGACGTGCACCTTGGTCGGCGTGCCCGGCTTGATCTGCGCGACGGTGTTCAGCAGCTTCGTCGTGTCGGTGATTTCCTCGCCGTTCACACTGACGAGGATGTCGCCCGGCTTGATGCCGGCCTTGTCGGCCGGGCCGCCCTGCAGCACGCCCGCGACGATCGCGCCCGATTTCTGCGCGAGCCCGAACGACTCGGCGATCTCCGGCGTGACGTCCTGCGGCTCGACACCGATCCAGCCGCGCGTGACCGATCCGTTCGTGATGATGCTTTCGAGCACGGTGCGCGCGGTCGACACCGGAATCGCGAAGCCGATGCCGAGCGAGCCGCCCGAGCGCGAGTAGATCGCGGTGTTGATGCCGAGCAGGTTGCCGTTCACGTCGACCAGCGCGCCGCCCGAGTTGCCCGGGTTGATCGGCGCGTCGGTCTGGATGAAGTTCTCGAACGTGTTGATGCCGAGGTGATTGCGGCCGAGCGCGCTGATGATCCCCATCGTGACCGTCTGGCCGACGCCGAACGGGTTGCCGATCGCGAGCACCACGTCGCCCACACGCGCCTGGTCGGAGCGGCCGAGCGTGATCGTCGGCAGGTTCGTCATGTTGATCTTCAGCACCGCCAGATCGGTTTCCGGGTCGCTGCCGATCACCTTCGCGGTGGCCGTGCGGCCGTCGGCGAGCGCGACTTCGATCTGGTCGGCGCCGTCCACGACGTGCTGGTTCGTTAGAATGTAACCTTCCGGGCTCACGATAACGCCCGAGCCGAGGTTGGCGGCCGGTTCGTCCTGCTGCTTGCGGGCGTTGCGGTCGCCGAAGAAGTAGCGGAACAGCGGGTCTTTCGCGCGCGGATCGGGCGGCAGGGAGCCGTCCTTGCTGGAGAATACGTTGACGACGGCCGGCATCGCCTTTTGCGCCGCCTCGGCGTACGACGTGGTTGCCGGTGCCCCGCCGATGCCCGGCGCGACCTCCCGCAGTGCAACGATCGGCGTGGCGAGCTGTTTGCCGAGCTGTCCTTGCCGTTGCAGCCATTGCGGCTTGAGCGTCACGACGATGAACATCAGCGCGAGCAGTACGGTTACCGCCTGCGCGAAGAACAGCCAGAAGCGTCTAAGCATCTGAATGGATTAGAGGTTTATATGGATCGGATCGAACTTGAATTGTACTTGAACAATACCCTTGAAACCGCGCGCTTCAAGGACTATTGCCCGAACGGCCTTCAGGTCGAGGGTCGCCGCAAGATCGAGAAGATCGCCACCGGCGTCACGGCGTCGGTCGCCTTCCTCGAGGCGGCGCTCGAATGGGGGGCGGATGCGGTGCTCGTCCACCACGGCTATTTCTGGCGCAACGAGGCGCCGCAGATCACCGGCCGCAAGTACCAACGCCTGAAGCTGCTGCTCGCGAACGACCTGAACCTGTTCGCGTACCACCTGCCGCTCGACGCGCATCCGGAATTCGGCAACAACGCGCAGCTCGGCGCGAAGCTCGGGCTGATCGGCGAGCAGCGTTTCGGTGACGGCGATCTCGGCTGGATGGCGACGCTGCCGATGCCCGTCTCGCTCGAGCACTTCGTCGCGAAGGTCGAGCGCACGCTCGGTCGCACGCCGCTCGTGCTCGGCGACCGCGACATGCAGATGCGCCGCATCGCGTGGTGCACGGGCGCCGCGCAGAGCTATTTCGACGCGGCGATCGACGCCGGCGCCGATGTGTTCCTCACCGGCGAAGTATCCGAATCCGTCACGCATGCGGCAGCGGAAAGCGGCGTCGCATTCGTTGCGGCAGGGCACCATGCGACCGAACGCTACGGAATCCAGGCACTCGGTGCGCACTTGTCCGAAGAATTCGATATCGAACACCTTTTTATCGATATTCATAATCCGGTCTGACGGCCGGATTTGCGGCGGCGCATCGAAATTTCACAATGTAGCAAACACTTAAAAGTGAAATGATTTAATCGCTTCGATAGTGGGGGAAAACCCTTAACTATCAACTACTTCGAACGGATTTTCATCTCCGGGCCTTGTAAATGGCGACTCCATTCGAGCAAACTAGCGACGGAATGGAAAGTCGTGACGGAAAATCCAACTCAGAAGTGGGGCGTGTGATGCGAGACAAGGAAGAGAAACGCGTCGACAGCGGCCGCCGTACCTGGCTGATTGCGACATCCGTAGCAGGTGGCGTAGGAGGCGTAGCCACCGTCATACCTTTCGCGGCGTCGCTGGCGCCGTCCGCAAAAGCAAAGGCGGCCGGTGCGCCGATCGAGGTCGACATCAGCGGCCTGAAACCCGGCGAGATGGTGACCGTGCCGTGGCGCGGCAAGCCGGTCTGGATCCTGAACCGCACCGACGACATGCTGGCCGACGTCGTGAAGGCCGACAAGGAAGTCGCCGATCCGACCACCCAATCCCCGTATTCGATGCCGTTGCCCGCGTATTGCGCGAACGAATATCGCTCGCGGGCCGATCGCAAGAACATTCTCGTCGTGATGGCCGTGTGTACGCACCTCGGCTGCACGCCAAGCCAACGCTTCACGCCAGGTCCGCAGCCGAACCTGCCGGACGACTGGCCGGGCGGTTTCCTGTGCCCGTGCCACGGTTCGACCTACGACCTCGCCGGCCGTGTGTTCAAGAACAAGCCGGCGCCTCAGAATCTCGACATCCCGCCCTATATGTTCACGTCGGCGACGACCCTCGTGATCGGCAAGGACGAGAAAGGAGAAGCGTGATGGCTGCCGACCACAAAGAAGTCTCCACGACAGGTCTCACCGGCTGGATCGACCAGCGCTTCCCGCTCACGTCCACCTGGAAAAAGCACGTTTCCGAGTACTACGCGCCGAAGAACTTCAACTTCTGGTACTTCTTCGGCTCCCTCGCGCTACTCGTGCTCGTCAACCAGATCGTCACGGGCATCTTCCTGACGATGAACTACAAGCCCGACTCGACGCTCGCGTTCTCGTCGGTCGAGTACATCATGCGCGAGGTGCCGTGGGGCTGGCTGATTCGCTACATGCACTCGACCGGTGCCTCGCTGTTCTTCGTCGTCGTGTACCTGCACATGTTCCGCGGGCTGATGTACGGGTCGTACCGCAAGCCGCGCGAGCTCGTGTGGATCTTCGGCTGTGCGATCTTCCTGTGCCTGATGGCCGAGGCGTTCTTCGGCTACCTGCTGCCGTGGGGCCAGATGTCGTTCTGGGGCGCGCAGGTGATCGTGAACCTGTTCTCGGCGATCCCGTTCGTCGGCCCGGACCTGTCGCTGTGGATTCGTGGCGACTACGTCGTGTCCGACGTCACGCTGAACCGGTTCTTCGCGTTTCACGTGATCGCGATCCCGCTCGTGCTGATCGGCCTCGTGATCGCGCACCTGGTTGCACTGCATGAAGTGGGGTCAAATAACCCGGATGGCATCGAGATCAAGGCGAAGAAGGACGAGAACGGCGTTCCGCTCGACGGTATCCCGTTCCATCCGTACTACTCGGTGCACGATTTCTTCGGCGTCTGCGTGTTCCTGATGGTGTTCGCGCTGATCGTGTTCTTCGCGCCGGAGATGGGCGGCTACTTCCTGGAGTCGAACAACTTCGTGCCGGCGAACCCGCTGCAGACGCCGCCGGAGATCGCGCCGGTCTGGTACTTCACCGCGTTCTACGCGATGCTGCGCGCGACCACCGATCCGTTCAAGATCGTGCTGATGATCGTGATCGCGCTGCTCGGCGTGCTGGCGCTGATCCGTGCGCGCGGCAAGTGGAAGGCCGGGCTGCCGGTGCTGGCCGCGGCGATCGTCGTGTTCATGTTCCTGACGGAGTCGAAGTTCTGGGGCGTCGTCGTGATGGGCTCGGCGGTGATCACGCTGTTCTTCCTGCCGTGGCTCGACCGCAGTCCGGTGAAGTCGATCCGCTACCGGCCGCTGTTCCACAAGGTGTTCCTCGGGATCTTCGTCGCGGCGTTCCTGACCCTCGCGTTCCTCGGCACACGGCCGCCATCGCCGGCTGCGACGCTGATTGCGCAGGGCTGCGCGCTGATCTACTTCGCGTTCTTCCTCGGTATGCCCGTCTGGACGCCGCTTGGCACGTTCAAGCAGCCGCCGGAGCGGGTGCGCTTCAAGCCCCATTAACGTGAGCGAGGAGAGAACGACATGAAGAAACTGCTTTCGATGCTCGCGCTGCTCGGGGTGACGGCCGTTGCGCTGCTGGCGGCGCCGGCCGTACGCGCGGAAGGTAATTTTCCGCTCGACCGGGCGCCCGATAACACGGAAAATCTCGTTTCGCTTCAACACGGCGCGCAATTGTTTGTAAACTATTGCCTGAACTGCCACAGCGCGAACCTGATGCGCTACAACCGTCTGACGGATCTGGGCATATCCCAGAAGGAGATCGAAACGAATCTCCTGTTCACGACCGACAAGGTCGGGAACACGATGTCCGTTGCGATGCGGCCCGAAGACGCGAAGAACTGGCTCGGCACCACGCCACCCGACCTGTCGGTCGAGGAGCGGGCGCGCGGCCGCGACTGGCTGTATACGTATCTGCGCGGGTTCTACCGCGACGATACGCGGCCGACCGGCTGGAACAACGCGGTGTTCGAGAACGTCGGCATGCCCAACGTATTGTGGCAACTGCAGGGGCAGCGCACCGCCAAATTCGAAGACAAGACGGACGAGGAGACGGGCGAGAAGGTCCACACGCTCGTCGGCTTCCAGCAGGTCACGCCGGGGACGTTGTCGTCGCCGGATTATGATGCTGCGGTTGCCGACCTGGTGGCCTATATGACATGGATGGCCGAGCCAGCCCAGCAGACCCGCAAACGCCTCGGCGTGTGGGTGCTGATCTTTCTCGGTGTCCTGACTTTCCTGGCCTGGCGGCTCAATGCCGCGTACTGGAAAGATATCAAGTAAACACGCCTGACCGGCGTGGGGCCGGCGCAAGGCGGAACCCGTGAAAGGGGTTGCGCCGCGTGCCGGCCCTCGGCTTTTTTGAGGAAACGCAAATATGATGGTTCTGTATTCCGGCACAACTTGCCCGTTCTCCCAGCGTTGCCGGCTGGTGTTGTTCGAGAAGGGCATGGACTTCGAAATCCGTGACGTCGACCTGTTCAACAAGCCGGAAGACATTTCGGTGATGAACCCGTACGGTCAGGTGCCGATTCTGGTTGAGCGCGACCTGATCCTGTACGAATCGAACATCATCAACGAATACATCGACGAGCGCTTCCCGCATCCGCAACTGATGCCGGCTGATCCGGTGCAGCGTGCGCGTGCGCGCCTGTTCCTGCTCAACTTCGAGAAGGAGCTGTTCGTTCACGTCAGCACGCTCGAGAACGAGAAGGGCAAGGCTGCCGAGAAGAACCACGAGAAGGCACGTCTCGCGATCCGCGATCGCCTGACGCAGCTCGCGCCGATCTTCGTGAAGAACAAGTACATGCTCGGCGAAGAGTTCTCGATGCTCGACGTTGCGATCGCGCCGCTGCTGTGGCGTCTGGATCACTACGGTATCGAACTGTCGAAGAATGCCGCGCCGCTGATGAAGTACGCGGAACGGATCTTCAGCCGTCCGGCCTATATCGAAGCACTGACGCCGTCCGAAAAGGTCATGCGTCGTTGATGATGCAATGAGTGCATGACGGAGCGGGCGGCGCGGCGTGCCGCGTGCCCGCTCCGGGTTCGAGGATTGTGATGCAAGAGATTTCAACGAAGCCTTATCTGCTGCGCGCGCTGTACGAGTGGTGCACCGATAACGGTTACACGCCGCATATCGCGGTGAGGGTCGACAACTCGACGCGCGTGCCGCGTCAGTTCGTGCGTGACGGCGAGATCGTGCTCAACATCAGCTTCGAGGCGACGAGCCAGCTGCAGATGGGTAACGAGTGGATCGAGTTCACTGCCCGGTTCTCCGGGAAGGCGCACAAGATCGAGATTCCGGTGGCCAACGTGCTCGCGATCTACGCGCGGGAGAACGGTCAGGGGATGGCATTCCAGGTCGATGCGGTGGCCGGTGAGGCCGAGGATTCGGGTGCATTCGAAGACGATGCCGTGCAGGCCGACGATGGCGCGTCGCGCGACGAGTCTTCGACCACGTTGACGCCCGTCGCAGACAGCGGCGCGAACGAGGAACCCTCCGAAGGCGCCGACGAACCGCCGAAATCCGATGGAGATGGGTCGAAAGGCAGCAGCAGACCTCGCCTCAAGATCGTGAAATGAGGTAGAATCTCGCGCTTACGCCGGCTTAGCTCATCTGGTAGAGCAGTTGATTTGTAATCATCAGGTGGCGGGTTCGAGTCCTGCAGCCGGCACCAAATACCCATCCGAGGTAGTCCTCGGAAATCCAGAAACCCGTGATAGCATAAGGCTTCACGGGTTTTTTTATTCCAGCGTTGTCCAGCGATGCCCGTCTGAATCCGGGGGCATGTGGGGGCACCTCCGGGGGAATCTTCGCAGTCTGGCAAATGCCCCCGGGAAAAGTGCCCCCTAGCGCTGTAAGGTAGATGCCTTATGCCGTTGACCGACGTCGCGATTCGTAAAGCTGCTCCACGCGAGAAGTCGTACCGCCTTGCTGATAGCGGCGGTATGTACCTCGAGGTCTCGCCGTCCGGCGGGAAATACTGGCGGCTCAAATACCGTTTCCTGGGCAAGGAAAAGCGGCTTGCGTTGGGTGTCTACCCGGACGTGTCGTTAGCTGCTGCTCGCGAAAAGCGTGACGACGCCCGAAAGAAGCTTGCCGCTGGTGTCGATCCCAGCGAGGCGAAGAAGGCTGATAAGCGTGCTGCACGCCTCGCCGCAACTAATTCGTTCGAAGCCGTTGCTCTTGGCTGGATGGATGAACTCAAGCCGTACGTTACAGCTGGCTCGATGGCGAAGACCAAGGCTCGCTTCGAGAAGGATGTTTTCCCGTGGATAGGCAAGCGGCCGGTAGCGGAAATCGATGCGCCCGAAATCTTAACGGTTCTCAAGCGGATCGACAGTCGCGGCGCTCGTTTCACAGCCCACAAGGTTCGCGGCGAGATCAGCCGCGCATTCCGCTACGGAATCAAGGAAGGCTATTGTAAGTTTGATCCGGCTCGCGATCTGGTCAATGCCATCCCGCCGGCGCAGACGACCCACTTTGCTTCGATTACAGAGCCGGCGAAAGTTGGCGCCATGCTTCGGGCATTCGATGGGTTTTCCGGCACGTTTCCTGTCCTCTGCGCGCTCAAGCTCGCGCCCATGTTGTTCACGCGACCCGGCGAGTTGCGCAAGGCGGAGTGGGCTCAGTTCGATCTTGGCAAGGGTGAGTGGAGATACATCGTTACGAAGACGTCGACCGAGCATCTGGTTCCGCTTGCGACCCAAGCTGTTCAGATCTTGCGAGAGCTCCAAGCGTTGACTGGTCACGGTCGTTATGTCTTTCCGGGAGCACGTTCGTCTCAGCGTCCGATGAGCGACGCCGCGGTCAATGCTGCCCTCCGCCGGTTGGGCTATGACACCCGTACTGAAATTACCGGCCACGGTTTTCGAGCCATGGCACGCACGATTCTTCACGAGGAACTGGAGCAAAAACCTGAGGTGATCGAGCACCAGCTTGCTCATGCCGTGCCGGACACGCTCGGCAAGGCATATAACCGCACGAAGTTCATCAAGGAGCGGAGAGCGATGATGCAGAAGTGGGCAGATTATCTCGACAAGCTGAAGGCCGGGGCAGGATCAACTGGGCTCGTAGATTGAGATACAAGTGCAAGAGAACTGAGGCGATTTGCGCGCGAAGCGCCATACAGCTCGCCTCATCTCGCACGTTTTTGCTTTTTCTCGAATGCGGTTCTTACATTGGAATCGCTGCCGAGCATTTCAGACAATTTCGCATACGTATCACCAGCTGCTATGCCGAAGGTTTCGAGAATGCCAATGGCTATACTTGAAATTTTCTCGACGGCTTCTGACTCGGATTTCCATCCGTCGAATGGCGCCAGATCTTTCAGTAGCTGGATGTACAACTGCTGCTCCTTGTCCTTCGCATTCTGGGCTTTCTGGTGACCCCCACGTGCAGCCCGCGACGTTTTTATATTTTGGTCCGCCATGACCTGGTAGTAGCCGTCTGCCCGCCCGAGACAATTTTTTGCCTCGGAGACGAAGAACCAAGCTTCTTCTGGGTGGCCTTGTTTCCATGCATTTTCCCCCCGCGTCAGATTCAGGCAGGCCTCCAGCAGGTGCGAGCGATATTCGAGGTCCGAGCAACATTGAGGTGGCTCAGGATAGCTTTCGACGAGCGCCCTCCGTTGTTGGCCCATGTGGGCTGATGTGACGCTATCAATCGGATCGGGAAGCCGATCGAATGCCGTGACGCGGTCCAAGTATGCAGCGAACGGTTTGCCTACGTTTTCGAACGGCCAGCTTAGGCAGTCGCGCGTGCGATCGATCTCATGTTCGAGGTCGGACACGAGCACTTCCTTTTGTTGAAAGCACATTGATTGCTTCATCCGTTGCGAGGATCTGATCCGGGCGATGGTCTCAATGGTCTGTGGGGAAGTAGCTTCGGAGTTCTTCATCTGTGTTTCTCATTGTGATACGCACTGCTGCTTCGCTATAGCCAGTCAGCAACTTAGCCAGCGGCAGCATTGTGGCCGTATGCCTGGAATCTGCTCTCAGCTACAACGGGCGCCGGCTGCTTATCGCAAGTGCTTGGATGTGGCACGCAGTATTTTTTTACGCAAAGCAGCGCCTGTTGCTGTCTGGGAAGATCCGCGAACATGCATCGGCATCCACTTGAAAGGAGATTCCGATGCTGAACAAAAATCAAACGGTTGCACCCGAGGAGCCCAATCCGACGCACTATAGCGCATCCGATAGCGCTAGCTCGATGGTGCGCCAGCTCGAAAAGGCATTGCGCATCCTGCGCATGAAACAGATGTCTGAGCGCATGGGGTTGTCGCGTGCGACGCTGTACGTGTTGATGTCCACCGATCCGACCTTCCCGGCGAAGATCAACCTGACCGCTCGCACGGTTGGCTGGCTCGAGTCCGAGGTCGATGCATGGATCGCGTCGCGCGCCGCATCGCGCGGCGTCACGCGGTAAGGGGGGCGTGATGAATTGGAATCGCACCGATAGCATGTTCCCTCAACTGACGGACGTCCCGCTCGACGCTTTGCCGCCGAAGATGCGCTCCACGGCGGACGAACTAATCCGCGGTGGCGGGCATCCCGCGATCATCAGCGCGTTGATTTCGCACTACACGCAGCTGTGCGCGCAACCGCTGGTCGACGGTGAAATGCCTCATGGCGGCATCGTTCCGACCAACAGCTTCGTCTATATCAATGCCGTTTCCGGTTCGGGCAAGACTGCTCCGCGCGAAGCACTGGAGCAGCCGTTCATCGATTGCCAGTTGGCGTGCGACGCGAACGACGCGCAGGCCATGCTGCAGTATGAGGCCGGGGCGCCGTCGTGGGGCTTGTCCGTCAGCTCCGCCACCATGAAACCCCACAGCGGCGAGCCGATCTACGCGACGAAACTGCTGACGGATCTGACGCCCGAAAGTATCGCCGATCAGTTCATGCAGTGTCGCTCGATCGGCGTGTCCGACGACGAGGGCCAATTGCTGACGGCATCATGGTTCCGTCGCAGCGTGTCGGCGTACATCCACGTGATCGACGGTCATACGCAGGTTATCGCTCGCAGAACGACCGGCACGAAGACGATCGCCGACCCGCGCGGCAGCATTCTGATCTCGGTGCAGCCGGAAGTGACGTCTGCGTTCGATGTGCGTCATGGCCGGATCTTCCGCCAGAGTGGTTTCGCGCC
Source organism: Burkholderia sp. JKS000303 (assembly GCF_002563755.1). Taxonomy (NCBI): domain Bacteria; kingdom Pseudomonadati; phylum Pseudomonadota; class Betaproteobacteria; order Burkholderiales; family Burkholderiaceae; genus Burkholderia; species Burkholderia sp. JKS000303. The sequence goes on along the minus strand of NZ_PDBZ01000001.1, from coordinate 1,204,189 downwards.
GCGCGGCTTGATGGTTCAGGTTCCCGCAAGCGCACCGCGTTTCATGGACGTGGACAATCTGCCGGCGCCGCCGAAGCTCGACGTCTGGCGCGATCAGGTAATGGGCTTTCTGGGCGAGGCGATTTTCCGGGCCAAGCACGGCGTCACCAAGCGGCACGTGACCCGCAGCACGTCGCACGCGAAACGCTGCGCTGCGTCGCTGCATAACGAGTACCAGCGCCGCGGCATGTCGCGCGGCGATCTCGTGGAACTGCCCGAGCATGGTCTGCGCCAGATGGAAAACGCGGTGAAGCTCGCGGTCGGCATGCATATGTTCGAACAAATGCCGGGCGACGTCAGTGGTGAAACCATGGAGCGTGCAGCGCGCATCGTGAAGTGGCACACGGAGCACTACAAGCATCGCTTCCTGCCGAAGCCGAAAGTCTCTGCGACCGAACTGCACGCGCAGACGCTGCATGTTTGCCTGACTGCAGTGGTCAAGGATACGCATCAGCGTGAGTTCGAGTTGCGCGGGCTGGTGGATACCGCACCGAACATCGGTCTTAGCGCGAGCCAGGCGAAACGCGCGTTCGATTTCCTTTGCAACGTGGGCTACGCCAGCTACGTCAAGTACCGCAACAGGACGTGGGTAGTGTTGGCGCCGGAACAATACCCGCTCATCCACTTCCGGGGTTGACCTTGAACGTCCGCAGGCTTGCCTGCGGACTTTATGACGCGAACCTGACGCTCAATCTCAGCGGGACGTTTCTGCATACCAGCTCAATAACGGTTCACGTCGTCATGACAGATGTGATTGAAGCATCTGTCCCGTTGTAGGGGGCATTCTTCGGTCGGGTAGTTCTGGTTTTTAATGAGATATAGAAGTATCAATAATTAAATAAGGATAACGAATGTATAGAGATGATGAGGCCAACGGTGCGGATCGCAGCATTGGCATTGGTACTGTTGGTATACCAATCGGATATACGAGTAAAGCAGATATTGATAACAACCTGACCGATGGTGAACGCGACACCAACATCAGCGATGCAGTGCGACTGGATCGACGGCTGAACACGTTGATACTAAAAGACGGTACGACGGCATTGTTGCCGAACTCGCACGATGCCTTGCTGATGCTTGACGCGTTCCTGCGCATGATTCTGAAGGACGACACCCCGTCCTTCACGGTTCGTTACGAAGGTCGCTGGAAGCGCATGAAGAAGGCGTCGAAGTTGGCGGACTACTTCGTCGCGGTACGCAACGCTGCAATGATCTATTCGAGCGCGTTGACGTACCCGCCGCACATCGGGCTGTTTTTCGAGCTTTACCGCGTGCACCCGATCAGCTGCTGCGCTTGCGTGAATCCGTGGCAGCACTTCGATGGGGACCGTCTTGAGGGCGAAGTGATGGAAGCGTTTCGAAGCGCTTACCGGAAGGAAGCAGAGCAGCGTGGTACCCGAAAGAAACTGGACGACTGGGACCGCCGATCGGAAACCAACCTCGAGCGCTTGAAACAGTACGTGAACGCATTGTTCGACACTTATGCGCGAATCGTGACGGTGCGGGTGGACTTCTACCATCACGCGGCGATCATCGACCCAGCCGAGGTTAAGCAGGTGATCGAACAGGTAGAGGATGCTGCTGCAAAGGACACCGCGGCGTACCGCTCGTGTAACGACGAAGAAGTGTTCGGTAGCGCTCTGGCGCGTGTCGGTATCGAAGAAGTAATGCGAGATCGCGATAGGCTGTTCTTGAACATGCGCGGCAAGCCGTCGCTGTTTCAGCACATGGTCGGGCACGTCTGGCGCATCGAATACGCCCGAGTAGGCGGGTATCACCTGCATTGCGCATTGTTCTTCGACGGCTCGAAGGTTCAGCAGCACGAGTGGCTCGCGCAGCAGATCTGCGACTACTGGCACGACGTGATCACGGAGGGTCGCGGCTACGCTCACAACTGCAACCGCAACCGCTATCCCGATTACGTGCTCGGCCCGACGGACTACCACGATCACGATAAGCGAGCTCGGTTGCTGAAGTGCCTGGCATATCTCGCGAAGGAGGATCAGCTCGTGTACGCGAAGCCGTCGGTCAAGTGCAAGCTGTTCGGCACGGGGCGTCTTCCGCAACCGAAGGGGATCGGTCGCAAGCGCTCGAGGGAGTGACGCATGTCATCGAAGACGGTCGGGGCGAGACGATCGGCTCAATCTGGTACGCGAGGGCTGTTGAACGTGATATCGGAATTGGTTCCTCGCCTTGCCGGGAAAGGCTCTGCGCTAAGAGAGATCCAGGTTGTCGCTCGATGCCGTGGTTCCGGGTTTTCAGTGTACGGGCGGCCTCCTGGCGTCTGATGGATGTCTACTCGGCAATCGCACGACTATTTTTTTACGAGGTTCAATGATGAGTATGAGTGAAGAGTTCAACCGTAACAAAAGAAGTATCGGCTCGATCGACATTGAGGCGCTGAAGGGGAGTCTGCGTCAACTGCAACCGACTCGCCTGCCGTCCAAGATCGCCGTGCTGCGAGAGCTGTTGGAAGTGGTCGACCAGATGCACGACAGCGGCGTGTCGTATGCGGATATCGCTGCGCATCTGACGGAGAAAACGGAAATCGAGTTCAAGGAGGGGGCGTTGAAGAGCATGCTGTCGAAGTTGCGCAAGGAAGCAAAGGCGCAGGCAGCCAGCGCGTTGCGGAATGGTCAATCGTCCGATACTTCGCGTCGCGGGTAAATTTCCGTGTCGTAGCCGTTGCCGTCTGGCGGGTAACGTTTCCATTGCGGTGCGTTACCTGCTTCTTCATGATCGCGGTTTCGTGGAGTTGCTTTCGGCTGTGGCGTTTCCGCTAACTGGCTCTATCGAAGGGAGCAACGCTCGGAAGAAATCGATGCACCCACTTCGGGGTGCGTCAATGCATAGGCGTGGCTGTTGCGGTATCCACTACGCGGCGATCGGAGGGGCTATCGTCGCTGCCTGATCTATTCCCGCTCGGACGCCCGATTGTCTGCGGCAATCGCTTCGATCGTCGTCACCACGCTGGACAGTAGATCTTCGTGGTAGCGCTTCAGATGACCGTGGATGTTCTCGTTGCGCAGCAAGCGAGAGATGAACCCCTTGGCCACGACGAGCGATAACATCGTGTCGCCGATGGTATCTTCCACGGCCATGCTGTCCTGTTGCAGGCGCTCCATCTCGGCCTCCATGCGCGAAATATCCTCGGGCGAAATTTCTTCCCGCTTCTTTGGCTTGGCCTTGTCCGTTAGGGCATCGGAGCGTGTGGTCACGAGAATCATTTCCGCATAGGGCTTCGTGAATTTGTTCGCGGCAATCATCATCTCGGCGGCTTCGATCTGGCGAAATGGCTTCATCTTGCGTAGCACCCCGAATACGGCGGGGATCACCTGTCGATCCTTTAGGAGCCGGGCTGCCTCCGGTGCGATGCCATCGAGTAGGTGAGCTTTCTCGCGAACGCGCTTCACGTCGATATCGAGCACTTGGGCAATGCGTTCTTCCGACGCGCCCTTGGCAAGCGCTGCACGGATCATGCGATGTTCCTGAACAGAGGCGATGCGGGTGATCTGTCGGTTGAACGTGAATCCCTCATCGTCGAGCGAAACCATACAGCGCGCCTTAGCGTGCCCGAGCTGCTTCAGAGCTTCGAGTCGCAGGCGACCGTCAAGCAGATCGTAGTGACCTTCTCCATCTCGTGACGGATGAATGGCCAGTGGCTCAATCACACCCAGTTCGCGGATTGAACTGAGGATCGTCCGAAACTTCGGTGTTTCCAGCACCTTTGCCCGGATGGGCGCCAGCGGGTGAATATGGTCGAGCGCCACCTCGATAATGGTTGGCTCGAACCCGTGTCTGATCGCGCTCATGGCAGCATCTCCGCTGGAATGCGACGTGCAATGACTTCGGGAATATCGCTGATCTGTTCGGCGCGCAGTAGGGTGCGGAAGTGTTCGTCGGACAGGAAGCGCCGCATAGCAGACGTAATGAGCAACAGGCGTTCTTCCTGGATACGCGCCTTCTGGATATTGAGTTGCTGCCGCCGCACTTCCGTCTTGTAGATGCGCAGTAGCTTCTGCGGTGTGGGCTTGTCATCACGGCTGGAGCTGGGTTTCGGGTAGTACGCTTTCCCGAGTGCCTCGCGCTTGCTGATCAGTTTGCGCACGCGTAGCAGTTGTTCACCCTTGAGCGTGCCCTGTTCGTAGGCCTCCAGCAGGGCTTTCTGCACGTCTTCGCTCGATGCGCGCGAGATTTCGACGGCGAGCCAGATCGGTACAACACGTTTCTCGACCGCACGCACGAGGCGCTGTTCGCCATTGTTGAGCAGGTGCAGGATACTGCTGATGTAATCGGGGTCGAGATTGATTTTTCGGGCAATCTGCTCCGAGTTGTACCCCTTGGAGCGCAGTACCTGGATGCCGCTCAGCAGTTCTTCAGTCGTATGCCGGCGGCGCGCGATGTTTTCGGTCAGTGAAATCAGGAATCGATCAACTTCCGGCGCATCGAAAATACAGCACGGAATCATGGTCTCGCCCAAGTGCTTCAGGGCTTCAAGGCGTCCCTGCCCGCATAGAACCTCGTACCAGTCGCCTTCCTTGTCTTTCCCGCCAAGCGCCACGCTGATCGGCCGCTTCAACCCGACCACGGCGATGTTCTCCACCAGTTGCGAAAAAAACAGGGGATTGCGTGTGCGCGGATTAAGCACGCGTAGCCGGTCAGCCGGAATCAGCAATATCTTCTCCGACGACGAAAGCGGCACAGGCTCATGCTCTTGGTTGCCATTCATGACTGCCTCCATGTAGCGGTACTCGGCGGCCGAGATAGACGAGCATCGACAGATCGTCATAGCGGTAAGCGTCGAAGCCCTGTTCGTTGTAGTCTCCGAGGCGCAGCTGTTCTGACCACACGTCGATGGCCGGAAGCAGGTAGTAGTCCCGGATCGACTGCGCGTCGGGTTCCATACGCACGGCGATCGTGATGTCGGGCTTTAGCGCCGTGTCGAACCGGACGAGCCAGCGATTGGTGCCTGCATTGGTCGTGCGACATCGACACAGGGCGAGCGAAACCGTGAATTCACCGTTGACCCGCAGCAGATCGGTTGTCGAGTTCCGTTCCACCAGTGCCCCAGCTGTTGTCATGGCGTTCATTGCATCCGAAACGATGCCCGGATGCAGTTCGCGTAGACGTCGGTTGATTTCGAGATAGCGGTAGTCCCGATCCGGCGTATAGCCAATTAAGGTATATGTGCGAATCAGGCTGCCGAAACGACCCGCGAACGCGCTGCTCGAAGGGCAGTCCGTCGTCTCGTCAATCACAATACCGGAGAGGTAGCCGTGTCGCAGCAGTACACGGCGCAACGCCGACAGCATTTCTTCGTCGGTGAGCCGGTATGAGCGTGCGAGGATGATCTGGCGTGCAGCATTGAAAATCAGCCGGTCAACGATAGCATCGAAAGCGTCTACTGCTCGTGCCCATGCTGCTGGTGGATTTCTGACCCGCTCTTCCTTGAGCTTGAAGGATGTGCGATTCCAGACATTGTCGCCGACGTATTTGTCGTTGATCAGAATCTGGTGAACCGTGCCACGCGTCCAAGCGGTTCCGCGATCCGTGAGTTTGCCCTCGCGATTGAGCAGGACCGCAATTTCCGATTCGGTCAGCCCGTCTTCCACGAATACTTTGTATATCCAGCGTACGGTATCGATTTCGTCCACCGGGCCAGGTACGAGGATCACTCGGTCGGTTTGGATTGACTTGTGTTCGCCGGGTTTCAGTTCCCCTTTACGCGCACCGGTGTGGTCGATCAGCATGCGGCGCAGACCATAGCCGGCCGGACCACCTTGCCGAACACCAAGCTGGATAAGCCGAATCTGACCAGCATGTACCTTGACGCTCAGTTCGCGGCTGTATTCACCAGCCATCGTACGCTTCACATTTTTGATGATGCTGGAGACGGCGCTACCGTCGTTTTCGAACTGCTCAGCGCAGTACAGCACGCGCACACCCGCCTGCTTACAGCGAATTTCGTAGCTAGCACTTTCGTCAGGGTCCTGAAATCGGCCCCAGCGGCTCACATCGTATACAAGAATAACGGAATAGTCCGCTTGCCCCGACTCGACGTCACGCAACAATGCTTTCAGCTGGTCACGGCCTTCGAGTCGCAGCCCGCTCTTTCCTTCATCAGCGTAAATTTTGACGATTTCAAGATCGCGCGCGGCTGCGAACGCGAGGATCACATCCTGCTGGTTTTCCGTCGAATACTGCTGGTGTTCGGTAGACATACGCACATAGGCTGCGGCACGTTCCCGGCCGTCGCCATCTACAGCGCGATTTTTCCGTACCCGCCGAATCACCGTATCCCCCACTCCACGGAAAGTCGCTGCTTTTCAACTTCCGCCATTTCGTCGCTAATCACATTGCGGTCTGAACCAATATACTTTCGGAGGTCTGAAAGATGTTGCGAGAAACACGCAAGAATTTGCCGAGTGAATCGGGTCGGGGACTCACCGCCCGTGAATATGCAGTAGCGATCGAAGTAGCGCTGAAACGCGAGATCGGAACATCCCGGCATGCTGTCAAGACGCTCGCGCGCATGACAAATGCGAGCGAACGCACGGTTCAGAACTGGCTATCAGGTGTGCGTGGGCCGAATGGCGTGCATCTGATTTTGCTGGCGCAAAATTTTGCATCGATCCGTTCGACCATCATGTTTCTCGCAGGTCAAGGAATGCAGCAATATGCCGATATGGAAGCCGCGGTTCAGTTACTGTTTGAGGTGATTGCCATGTTGACCGGGAAGAGGAGGTAGGTGCGCGCCTTGGCACGGCGCTTCCCAAAATCTCGCGTTGAGCCCCAAAAAAGAAGCTCCGTGTGTTCTGGAGCACCTGCGCCGGCATATTGCCGGCGCAGGTGCTGACTGATCGGACACGGTTAGCGATCTTCCTGCCACCCGTTGTCCGTTTTCACCATGGCGACCTTGCCAGTGAAGGTTTCCTCGATTCCGTCGGCATATTTCTCGACGGGTTCGTTTCCGTTGAAGAGGTTATCGAGCAGCGACGAATTGACGTTCGGACAGGTTTGTCGCATCGCACGTTCCATTGCCGCCTTGGCAGTTCGCGGTGCGTTGTTTACGAGTTGATCTCCGCCGAGAAGCAGCGGCATGACGTTCTGATACTCGGCCCAGCCGTCCTGGTGAGCAACCTCGTATGCGCTGGTGTTCTGGCCGGGATTTGCCTGCGTCCATGCCTGTTCATCAGCCTTCCATGCATTTTCGACGTCATGTGCATGCGCGAGTTGTTTCTTCAGGTTGTCGACTTCCTGCGCATACTTTTCGCTGGCGTATGCCTTAATGTCGGGAGTCGGTTTCATCGAGATCGTGTACTTCACGTCGATGAGATAGTGATCGTCGCCCTGCGGGGTGCCGTTGACTTTCTCGAAGTGATCGATGGAAAGGTACTCGCAATTTCCAAGGGACGCCTCGACGGCGGTTTTTGCGTCGTTTTCGGATGGACCGCTCGAGCAAGCTGAAAACGATACGGCGGTGGCAAGCATGAGGGGCGTAGCGGAAAGACGGATGAGCTTTTTCATGATGATTGGATAGGGAAAGGGAAACCGCTCCCGAGACGATTTCCGGGAGCGGGCTTGGGTTGTCTGTCCTTCATCCTTCCTGGTTCTTGGTGAGTGGTTGTCGTGTTTACTCTTCAAAAATGAACATGAGCGGGCCTGGGGCAATACGTCTGATGACCGCTATATCGGCTCACCGTGGCAAAAATGAAGAATAAACTCTACATCAATTGAAGAGTTTACAGCGTCGTTAATCAGTCGACGGGCGGGCATCCTGCTCGCCATGACTGCCAAGCGCTCAACCTCGCCTTCCGCCCGGCCGGCCCCGATCTCGATTGCTCTCGGCAAACGGATCAAGGCATGCCGGCACGAAGCGGAGAAATCGCAGGAAACGCTCGCCTTTGAGGCGCACGTCGACCGCACCTACATCTCGGCGATCGAACGTGGCATCGCGAACCCTTCCATTGAGACACTTGCGAACATCTGCTATTCGCTGAACGTCACGTTGGCCGAGCTGTTTGCCCCGCTGGACGGCGTGTCGCTGAAGCCGACCGGTGCGCGACGCGCAAATGCGGCGACGCCACCGGAGATCAAGCGCCAGCGGTTGCGTTGACCAGGACCTGCATCAACACACTGCGACCTCAAGCGCGACAGACTGCTGGCAACCGGTGGAGCTCTAGCGCACTGACTCCGGCTCGAATACATCGAGTCTGGCGTTGAGCCCCGCTATTCCGGGCTCCGCATGTCAGTAGTCACCCGGTAACAAGAACGTCGTGGCGGAGCGGTTCCATTCAGTGATGACCCAGACGGTTTGGCTGTTCGGCAGGACGTAGCTCGACACGATGCGCAGACCGGCTTCGACCGATAGCTCGTTTTGCTGGCGGTCAGATTCCGACAAGTCACCCCAGTCGCCGCGGACGTGACGGATCAGCAGGTCGACGATCGACACCTGTGCTTGATTCAGGACATCCACAGCGGCGGGTGTGGCGAGGACACGGCCCAGCTTGAAGCGCGGGCCGGCGCGGTGAGTCGAAGGCAAATTCATGAGAGTCTCCGATCGATTGGGTGTGCAAGTCCCTCCGGCAACGCCGGATGGATCGAACAAAATGAAAATAGAGAAGGTGGAGCCGGGCGAACGCCCGGTTTATGCCGGCAAATCAAGTTCGGCGAGTCGGCGTCGGAGGGCGAGTGCCTTGGCCTGCGAGCAGCCGAGGTGAAGACGGATATCGGCAACGGTCGGTCGCACGAGACCAGCAGCTATGTTTCGCGCGAGTCGCGTCACTTCGTCGTCGCGGGAGGGGGCGTCCGGTCGCACGGTCACCGGAGCATCACTGTTGCGACTATCCGGATCTTCCGCGCGACTGCTGCTGGCGCTTGGCTCGACTGACCGCGTCATGTCCGTTACGGCCGCGATCGGCGGTATGTCTGACGATGCTGTGCCAGTTGCCACGGGGGCGGCAGCGGAGACCGACGATGACCCGAGTGCGACCCACCACAACAGGCATGCCACGCCTTCGAGTACGGCTGCGAACATCAATCCCGACAGCAGATCAAGGCGAGCAGTCGTCGCACCGAATATCGTCGCGAGTCTTGACGTGACTGGATCGGCGAGTAATGCGTCGCGCTGCGTCATGACTCGAACACGTGCAGCTTCGACGCGTCGCACATCGCTCGCTTCCGCGTTCAGCGCATCCAGTCTTGCCGTGAGCGTGACCCGACGGGCATCCAGCGTTGCGCAGTTACCGACGCAGTGGCGGGCATGTGCTGCCGCGAGCTGCGCGGTCACGGTCGCCCGCTCGGCCATGACGACCGTGAGATCGCGTGTGGACGACGGGAGTGGCGTAACCGGGATCGTCAACGCCCGCCGTTCCCCGGCGTGCTGCTGTGCGAACATGAAAAACACCGCATGTCCGTAGCAAGTAGTCGCGAGGCAGGCGAGCCATAGCAGACCACCCACGGCACGTACACGGAGCGGCGCATCCCGGATCAGCGACGGCAATAGGTGCGCGCTTGCGACGAGCACCATGCCGATAGCGATCCACATGAGCCGTTCTGGCCATGTGCCGCCGCGTTGCCAGCCGGCCAGGACGGACAGGCAGAGCGCGGTAGCCGTTGCGGAAATTGCCAGCACGCACGCCGAGCGGGACGCGGCGGTCATGCTGCCTTCCTGGCGAGCAGCACGGCCCGACTTTCGAGCTTGTCGCGGAGCGTCTCGGGGGTGTCGGCGGCGTCACCGCTCCCGACATCCGAACGACCTGCCACGTCAGGATAGAACTCCTCGGTGACGGCGTTGCGCTCATCCGGACTGTCTTCGAACGCGCCATTCGCGAAGCCGAGCCGCGCGGCGGCGTCGAGCGCCGCCTGATCGAACCCGGCCGCTCGCCGCCGCGTATCGAGCTCCTTCGCCTGTATGAGCGATTCCTCCAGCGTGCTGCCCGATCGCACACAGAGGTCGACGTAGTAGATGGCTGACCGATAGCTCTGCGTGGTCGACTTCCCGCGCAGCTTCAGTTCGAGCGGCAGGCACGCGAGCACGTTACCGGACAGGGCTCGGAAGTAGTGCATCCTGGCCGCGAGCGCGCGGATCGAGTTGTACGATGTGGTGCGGAAAATGAACGAACCCATCTCGTCCTCGTCGCCGATTAGGACGTTGAGCCGGCCGTAAGGTTTGCAACCACCGCTCTGTCCAAGCGCGCATCCATCAGGCGACGGGCACGGAAGATTCTCGATCCCGTTGCCATCGTGACCGACTCGCCGGCAAGTTTCTCCGTTACCGACACAGACCGGTCGCCCAGTATCGCGGTCGAAGAGGCTGTATTCGGCCCGCAGGTTGAGGTCCGGATCGTTGAAGAGCAGCCGGACGGGAATCGCACGGAGCTTACCAGACGTGGCTTTGCGTAGCGTTTCATTGAGCGGGTGGAGCATCCATTCGCCCCGCTGCTGGATTTGTGTCGTGAGGGTGAACTGATCGTCTTTTTCGGGCAACCGCTTGCCATTCTTCTCGACGACGCGTCCGATCGAAATCCGGCCCACGACTGGCGGCGTGATGGAAAGTCCTTTGAGCATGGTGAATTCTCCTTGGATAAGGATGGAAAGAGGGGGGGCGGGGCGATCAGGAGGAAACGAGGAAGCGGCGTAAACCGGGCTTGGAGACTGCGTATTGCGCTTCGAGCTCGGGGCGCTCGGCCAGCAGCCTTTTCAGGTCGACAGTCGATGAATCCTTGCTGCGCTTGAACGACACTTCGCCGGTCTCGAAGATGGCTTGCGCGGCGTCGCCGATCGCCTGCTGGATCGCTTGCTTCAGCCGTGCCTCGATGGCTTGACGTGATTCGATCTCCGCCCGTACTGCAACGAGGTCGGCGAACACAGATGACAGGTGCCGGTCGTCCGTGAAATCGACGGTGCCTCCGTGACCTGGGTACAGGTGGCGTAGTGCGCGATCCGCCGATTCCGATCCATCGGCGGGCGGCGGCGTGTCGGTCTCGACATAAAGCCAGAACATGGCCTCCAGCTCGACGAGTCGCCCGATCAGCGCGTCGTCTCGCTCGATCCGATGCACTTCGAGCGCTTGACCGCACAACAGCACGGCGACATGCGCTGCCGTCTTGCCGGTGACGGCCAACTGATGCTGGACCTGAAGCTGGACATATTCGGGCACGCCGTCTCGCCAGAGCCGTGCGCCGAATTCGCCAGCCGTCTTGCATTCCAGAATCTGCACGTCGCGCGCGCCGACAACCTCACGATCGATGTTCGCTAACATGAACGGAATCGAAGGATGTCGTAACACGGCGTTGACCTTGCGGACCTTGTTGCCGGTCTGCTGGGTGTAGACGGCTGCGACGATCGGCTCCAGTAACGTTCCCCAATACGTCGGGGACGTTGTATCGGCCAGATCGGGACGGGGTAGACCATCAGCGCGGCCGGCCTTGTCGAGCCACAATTCGAGCGGACTCATGTACGGATTGAGACCGACCGCGGCGGCGGCATCGGAGCCGCCGATGCCGGTACGGCGCACCGCGAGCCAGTCGTCGCGACTGAGTTCCAGCGTCTTGACGAGTTTCAGAGCGGGTTTTCGTGCGCGAGGCGGTTGAGGGTGAGGGGCACTCATGTAACCTCCGGAAACAAAGCGGCCCGGCAGGCGAACCTGACCGGGCCGATGGTGAGGGAGTACGGGCGAGGAAAAGCAGGGTTACGCGACAAGCTTCATGGCCTCGTCCCATGCCTTCTGTTTGAGCATTGCTCCTGCGCCGAACCAGGCGGCGTCGAGCCGGTGGTCGTCGGTACGTGCTCGGCGGTGGTGGTCGACGTATTCCGTCACGGCGTTCAACAGACCCCATGCCGTGCCCGAAGCCGACGCCAGATCCGCTCCCTTGCCGCGCCCCATGTAGAGCTGGCCGACCGCCTTGATCGCGCGTTCGTTGACGGAGACCGTTTCACGATCGGGAAGACTGGCGGTCGAGTAGGTCAGCACGCGCCGCAGGAACGCCTCGGCCGTGGAGTCGGTGATCTTGCGATCTGCCAGCGCTTTGGTCCGTGCCATGAACGCATCCCAGGACGAAACTGCGATACCTAGTTGGCGCTTGACGGCAGCAGCATCGAATTGCGAACGGTGCGGCACCTTGACGACGCCAGTACTGTCTCCCAATGCGATTTGCAGCGTGTTGTTGCACACGACACGGACCGATGTGAACTGCGCGGTCGTGGCTAGTGTGCCGTCGCACGCGGTGGCGAGCAGCAAGTAGCCGCCAATCTTATCCTTACCCTTGAGCAAGCCGGAATGCCCGGTCTTAGCGAGCGCCCAAAGCTTGCGACCTTCCTTCAGCACACCGGCAGTCTCGAGTTCGAAGCCGCCGATCTCGGTCAGGTCTCGATAAAACTCCAATATCTCTCTGGGTTGGACAACCTGGTAGCGGGTGGACACGACAGACAGCGGGGCCTTGTTGTCGGAGCGATAGAGGACCTTCTGATCGGGGAACGCGTGAATCGCGCCGATGCCAGCGGAGCCCGTCACGAAACGTACCTCGGACGATTCGATCGTCCAGTTCATGCCGGCGCGATCGGCCCAGACTTCGATTGGTTGGTTCGGCGTCAGACGGTTGCCGAGACCATGCCACGGTTCGGCTCCTACGTAGGCCATCGAATTGATCAAATGCATGTCGAACTCCTGTTGAGAAAAAACAAAGGCATAGAGCCCAGCACAAGGCCGGGCTCCGAGAGGCTGATGTAGGGAAAGAAAAGGCAGGGCGGGTTAGCCAGGGCGGACGGTAAAGGTGCGACCGCAGGCAAGGCACCGCCAGTTGTCGAGGACCTTGAGGTCAAGGGCTTCGCCCAATGCGGCACCGGTGGCGCAGCCGGCGCCGCCGGCCACCAGTCCGGCGAGGATGGCACCCGCGAGACCGCCGCACATCGCTCCGATCGGACCGCTGAGCGCGCCGACGGCAGCGCCGGTCTCTGCGCCTGATAGCACAGCAGCGGCGCCGCTCGTAGCGCCTGCCGCGGCACCGATGGCGCTACAGATGCGTAGTGCGACGTGGCGTTGCTCGGTGCGAAATGAGTCGCATGACGGACACGGCCAGACCAGATCGCATTTGCCTGGACGGAAGCGCGGCGATTCGTCCTCGTCCTGCTCGGGTGGTGAGGGCGTCTGGCGAAGCCGGCTCAACGCCGATTCCCATGCGGGGGCTTCGTCGTCCTCGTCATCGAACGGAAAAAGTGGGGGGCGGTCATGCATGACACATGGCCTCGCTCCGGACCTTTCCGACATATTTGCAGAAGCAGATCGACCACAGCACGCCGCAGAGATAGGCGAATGCGAAGGCGATCAGGTACTCAAGCGGGGAGATGGGGAGCATCACTGGTCTCCTTGAGACAGATTCGTCCTAGCGGAATTGTTCGGACGGAGCGACCAGTAGCTGGCCATGCTCGAGGAGGTGATATGTGTCTGAAAACGCTTTCAATCGAATCCGGGACGGTCGGCAAGGCAGGTTGCACGTAACCACGCCAAATCGGATCAAACTGGCCTTATTCAGGTGAAATTGGCTCTGTAAGATTCCCAATGGCATGTATCCGTGCGATCATTCCACGATTGCCGGTTGGTGCGCCTTCTTCGCGATGGAAGACAACGTTATGCCTGGTCGCTGGTTATCGGTCGAGGAGATCGCCGAATACCTTGGGGTAAGCAAGGACACCGTGTACGCATGGATCGGCAGGCGGCACATGCCTGCTCACCGTGTTGGGCGGTTTTGGAAATTCAAATCTGACGAGGTCGATCAGTGGGTGCGATCGGGCGGTGCCGCGGATCTCGACTGAGCTGCTTGGCTCCGATTGGTTTTGACCATCTCAGTCGGCAATGGAAATGAGAACGGGGGATGTGACGTGACGAAGATTGCTTGTGTCGATCTATTCTGCGGCGCGGGCGGGTTGACGCATGGCTTCATTCTGGAGCGGCTGCCAGTTATTGCTGGTATCGATCTTGATCCGGCCTGCCGCTTCCCTTATGAAAAGAACAACGGACAGGCAAAATTCATCGAGCGTGACGTAGGCAAGGTGACGGTTGATGAGCTAAGTGACCTATTCGGTGATGCCGATATATCGGTCTTGGCAGGCTGTGCCCCCTGTCAGCCATTCTCTACCTATGCTCAACGTTACGAGTTGGATGGTCCTGACGGAAAGTGGGGCCTGTTGTATCAATTCGCGCGACTTGCGAAAGGCACGATGCCGGACATCATTACGATGGAAAATGTGCCGAGCGTTGCAAAACACAAGGTATTTCACGATTTCGTCGATACGCTGAAACGACTCGAATATAAGGTTTGGTTCGATGTTGTTGACAGTTCTCGCTATGGCGTCCCACAAATGCGAAAGCGAATGGTGTTGCTTGCATCTAAGCATGGGGACATCACGTTGATTCCACCTACGCAGCAAAAGGCGAAAACCGTCAAGCAAGCCATCGGCCACTTGCGGCCTCTCCGGGCCGGCGAGTCTGCGCCGCGTGACAAGCTTCACGTCGCGTCATCGCTGTCTGGCATGAATCTCAAACGAATCAGGGCATCAAAACCCGGTGGTACTTGGCGAGACTGGCCGAAAGAACTGGTTGCTAATTGTCATCGCGCCGACAGTGGACGTACCTATGCCGGTGTCTATGGACGGATGGAGTGGAATAAGCCAGCACCGACGATGACGACCCAGTGTTATGGGTTTGGCAATGGCCGATTTGGTCATCCGGAGCAGGATCGTGCGATCTCTTTGCGGGAGGCTGCGATTTTGCAGAGCTTCCCTCGCAACTATGCTTTCATACCGGAAGACGGTGAAGCGAGTTTCACGGTTCTCGGGAGGCTCATCGGAAATGCGGTTCCGGTCGATCTTGGTCGAGCCATCGCACGGAGCATTCATCAGCATCTTGCGTCGGTCGAGATTGAGTAATGATGGTCGATTGACGCTCCGCAATGCCGAAAATTTCGCCTTCTTCGCCCGAAGCCAGTCGCCGCATGGCGAAAATCAGGCAGAAGGGTACAGATGCCGAAGTCGCCTTACGGCGGGAGCTATATCGAATCGGTTTGCGGTACAGGATCGATTACGAGGTTCTGAAGAAGCCTCGCCGTGTTGCCGATATTGCATTTCCGGGGCGGAAGATCGCAATTTTCGTTGATGGTTGTTTTTGGCACGGTTGCCCCGAACATGCTTCGTGGCCGAAACGTAATGCAGAGTTTTGGCGGCAGAAGATCGAGATGAATCGGTTGCGGGACGCAGACACGAACGAACGGCTGCGCTCCCTCGGCTGGACGGTTCTCCGATTTTGGTCGCACGAATCACCGACTGATGCCGCCGCGGTCGTCGCAAACATGGTTACCGTGATCGACTTGAATCGTCGTACCGCGTTGCGCGACATAAAAGGCAAGAATTGAAAAGGTAGTCACATGAGTATCGCGGGGGAAGGGCAGTCGCAAGCATATCGGGCTCGGCCGGAGCCGGGGCAACTGGTCGAAGTCCGTCGCCGTCAGTGGGTAGTGGCGGATGTCGATGCGGCTCGGCTGGATTTGGAACATTCTGCGCCTCAACATTGCGTGACGCTGTCGTCGATCGACGAGGATGGGCTTGGTGAGGAACTGGAAGTCGTTTGGGAAATCGAGCCGGGTGCACAAGTCATTGAGCGCGCGGGTCTGCCCTCGATCACGGGGCAGGACGATTCGGTCACACTCGACGCCTTTCTCGACGCGGTGCGATGGGGGGCTGCAACCAATGCCGATCGGGGGTTTCTCCAGGCTCCGTTTCGCAGTGGCGTCAGTATCGAAGACTTCCAACTCGATCCGCTGGTACGTGCCATCGACATGGCACGCGTCAATCTGCTCATTGCTGACGATGTTGGTCTCGGCAAGACAATCGAAGCTGGTCTGGTCATTCAGGAGCTTCTTCTGCGGCACCGTGCCCGCACCGTATTGATCATCTGCCCCGCGTCTTTGCAGGAGAAGTGGCGCGTCGAGATGTTAGAGAAATTCGGTCTCGATTTCCGGGTAGTGGATACCGACTACATCAAGCAACTGCGGCGCGAACGCGGTATCCATGCCAATCCATGGACGTCACATCCCCGCCTTATCACGTCGATGGATTGGGCCAAGACCGGCGAGGGTTTGCGTGCCATGCGTGACGTGATCCCGATGCATGCTGGCTATCCGCGCAAGTTCGATTTGCTGGTCGTGGACGAGGCGCATAACGTTGCTCCGGCCGCAGGGGTTCACTATGCGTTAGAGAGTCAGCGCACGCGTTTCATTCGCGTCATCGGCTCGCATTTTCAGCATCGTCTATTCCTGACTGCCACGCCGCACAACGGCTACACGGAGTCGTTCACTTCGTTGCTGGAATTACTCGACGACCAACGGTTTGCTCGCAACATCCTTCCTGACGAAAAGCAATTGAGTCAGGTGATGATTCGCCGATTGAAGAGCGACCTGGTCGATGCGGAAGGCAAGCCCTTGTATGCCCGACGCACTTTGCAGGCGCTCACGGTTCCGTACTCGACCGAAGAGCGCGAGATTCACAGCAAGCTCAACGACTACTGCGCCAGTCGCGAAAAGGATGCTGAGAAGGCGGGTAATAGTTTCGGCACGGCCTTCGTCAATCGACTCCTCAGGAAGCGATTACTCTCGTCGCCAGCGGCGTTCGCTTCTACGCTCGAAAAGCACTTCGCATCGCTATCCGAATCTCGGCCCCCGAAACTGGATACCATGGCAGAGCGCATCCTGCACAAGGCCATCCTCAAGGCTGACGAGGACTATGCCGATGATCAGGAAGTTGAGAATGCCAATGCCGAAGCTATCGAGGAGGCCACGCGTCGCTCATCGCCACTAACGGCGGAACAGCAGGTGATGCTGGACGATTTGAGGGTATGGGCACAGCGAGCCAGGAATCAAGCCGATTCCAAGGCTCAAGCCATCCTTGATTGGCTCACTGAGAACCTCAAGCCGGATGGCCAGTGGAACGGTCGCCGAGTGATCCTGTTCACCGAGTATCGCACCACGCACCAGTGGATGCATCAAATCCTAGCCAGCCACGGCTTCGGTGGTGAGCGTCTCGGCCTACTTCACGGTGGCCTTTCCCAAGAAGAGCGTGAACCCATCAAGGCGGCGTTCCAGGCATCCCCGCAGGAATCGCCCGTGCGTATCCTGCTTGCCACCGACGCAGCGTCTGAGGGGATCGACTTACAGAACCACTGTAATCGGCTTATCCACCTAGAGATTCCCTACAACCC
Organism: Burkholderia sp. JKS000303; assembly: GCF_002563755.1. NCBI lineage: Bacteria > Pseudomonadati > Pseudomonadota > Betaproteobacteria > Burkholderiales > Burkholderiaceae > Burkholderia > Burkholderia sp. JKS000303. Next base: position 1,186,899 of record NZ_PDBZ01000001.1, on the reverse strand, counting down.
CAACGTGATGGAGCAACGCAATGGACGTATCGATCGGCACGGGCAGCGTGAGAAGGAAGTGCTGATCTGGCATCCAGTCGATGGCGGCGATGCGAGCGGTGCATCGGTCGGTGGCCACGGCGAGGACATTCTTCGCGCTCTGCGGAAACTGGACTCGATGCGCGCCGACATGGGCAGCGTCAATCCGGTGATCGCACCGCAGATGTCCGGCCTTATCGAAGGTTCTCTGAAGGATCTGGACATCCATCTCGCCGAGGCTCGGATCGCTCGCGCCAAGAACTTCGTTCGCGCTGAGCGCGAGTTGAAAGAGCGCGTCGCCAAGTTACACGATCGCCTGCTCACAACCAAGCAGGATTTCCATCTCACGCCTGGTCACGTCTTGATGGCAGTGAAGACCGGCCTCGCGTTGGCAGGGCGTCCGCCGCTGGAACCCGTCGAACTGGTGGGAGCGCCCTCGGGCAGCGTATTCCGGATGCCCGCGCTGTCCGGCTCTTGGGCACGTTGTTTGGAAGGATTGCGCCATCCACACACACAGAAGATTCGGCCCATCACCTTCGATCATGCCATCGCCAGTGGCCGCGACGATGTCGTGCTTGTCCACCTGAACCATCGCTTGGTGCAGATGTGTTTGCGCCTGCTGCGTGCCGAGGTCTGGGCGCAAGACGATGTGAAGAAACTGCACCGTGTCACTGTCCGCACGATGCCAGATGCGCTCATCGATGGTCCGGCCGTGATTGTCATCTCGCGATTGGTCGTTACCGGCGGCGACCACCATCGGTTACACGAGGAACTGACGGTATCAGGCGGCTATCTGCGCGATCAATCCTTCCGCCGCGAAGAAGGCGTCACCCGCGTCCAGCAGTGGTTGGACGAAGCGAAGCCAGTCAAGGCGGTCTTGCCCCTGTTCGACGTGCTCCGCGTCCGCTTCGACCGTCAGCAGGAAGCCATCCTAAAAGCAGTGGATGCTCGCTCCAAGGAGCGTCTCCGCTTCCTGACCAACACGCTCCAGACCCGCAAGCAGCAGGAAATCGACGATATCGGCACCGTACTCGACGAACTGGAAAAGGCGATCCAGTCCGAATTGAAGAAAGGGCAACAGCCCGAACAACTTTCACTCTTCACCGACGACGAGCGCATGCAACTCAGGCGTGACATTGCCGCACTGGAAGCACGCCTTGCACGCATCCCCGACGAGCGCCAGATGGAGACGCACGCCATCGAATCCCGCTACGCCAAGCTCGACGACCGTACTTTCCCGGTTGCTGTGATCTTCGTCGTGCCCGAGTCTGCCGGAGGTGCTATATGAGCATGCTGCACGAATGGCTGTCGCTCATCGAGATTTCCGGCCCGTTTCTCGCCCTTCCTGTTCTGAAGGAAGCTTTCCCGCAGGGGCTGGAAGAACTTGATGCGACCAAGCGCAAGCGGCTGCGCCAAGCCTACGACGAATGGCGCGAGGCGCTGGAAACCAATGATCTCCATTTCGCCGAGTTGCACGCCGCATGGATTGATGAAGTCTTGTCGCGCGGGCTGGAACTTGATGAGGACGGTCGCAGTGACGTGCTCAAACGCAAGGACTGGTGTGCCGCACACCTGACCGTCACTCTGCCCGAACACGGTATGAGTCTGTCGTCGGACTTCGCTGTCGTCGGCAATGATGATCAGCCGCTGCTGCTCGCTCACGCCTACGACGCGGACGTCGATCTCAATACTACCCAAAAGCGGGACGGCTGGGCCAGTACCCCGGCGGAACGCATGGTGACGCTCTGCCGCGCCACGGGCTGCCGCCTCGGGCTGGTGACCAATGGCGAACGCTGGATGCTGGTCGATGCGCCAGTGGGTGCGGTCACCACCTTCGCCAGTTGGTATGCACGCATTTGGGCGCAGGAACCCGTCACCCTGCAAGCCTTCGTCCACCTCTTGGGCATTCGGCGCTTCTTCGTGGACGAATCGGAGCGGCTGCCCGCACTGTTCGATCGCTCGCTGAAGTTTCAGGACGAAGTGACCGACGCCTTGGGCGAGCAGGTGCGGCGTGCGGTCGAAGTGCTGATCCAGTCGCTCGATAAGGCCGACCAGGATCGCGACCGCGAATTGCTGCGCGGTGTGAGGGAAGCCGAGCTCTACGAAGCTGCGCTGACGGTGATGATGCGGTTGGTCTTCCTGCTCTCCGCTGAAGAGCGCGGCCTGTTGCTCTTGGGCGATGAGCGCTACGAAGCCAACTATGCGCTCTCGACCCTTCGCATGCAATTGCGTGCCGAATCCGACGAGATTCTGGAGCGCCGCTGGGATGCGTGGTCGCGCCTACTGGCCGTATTCCGCGCCGTGTACGGCGGCATTGAGCACGAAAACCTGCGCTTGCCCGCCCTGGGAGGCTCCCTGTTTGACCCGGATCGCTTCCCCTTCCTCGAAGGCCGCGCCCGTGGCTCAGACTGGCGCACCGACATCGCTAAGCCGCTGCCGATCGACAACCGAACCGTTCTGCTGTTGCTGGAAGCCATCCAGCAATTCCAGGGGCGCACGCTGTCCTACCGGGCGCTGGACGTCGAGCAGATCGGCTACGTCTATGAAGGTCTGCTGGAGCGCACCGTCAAGCGCACCGCTGAGGTCACATTGGAAGTCGACGCTACCAAGGGTGCTCAATCGCCGTGGGTCACGTTGACCGAGCTCGAATCTGCGTGGCTGGACGGTGCCGAGCGACTAACCGACCTGCTTCGAGAGCGTTCCGGCAGTTCCGTCAGTCGCGTGCGCAACGATCTGTCTCGTCCTGTGGACGATGTGCTCGCCGATCGCGTGCTGACGGCCTGTCACGGCGACGCGGCGCTACGCGACCGCATCAGACCTTTCGCCCATTTGGTGCGTACCGATCCTTGGGGTTACCCACTGGTCTATACCGCGGGCGCGTTTATTGTCACCACCGCCTCTGACCGGCGCGAGACCGGCACCCACTACACGCCGAAGTCGCTCACCGAGGCCATCGTCGCCGAAGCGCTCATGCCCATCGCCTACGTCGGCCCGGCGCAAGGTTCGCCGCGCGCGGAGTGGGCGCTGAAATCAGTCGACGAGTTGCTCGACCTGAAGATATGCGACCCGGCGATGGGCTCGGGCGCCTTTCTCGTGCAAGCCTGTCGATGGCTGGCCGATCGACTGGTGGAAGCGTGGGCACAGGCCGAGGTGTTGGGCCCCGTCAGCATTGATGGGCGGGTAGAGGGGGCAGATGCCTGTGTAGAGACGCTGCCGCGCGACACGGAGGCGCGTATCCTTGCTGCCCGCCGCCTCATCGCCGAACGCTGCCTCTACGGGATCGATCTGAATCCGCTGGCGGTTGAACTGGCCAAGCTCTCCATCTGGCTGGTGACGCTGTCCAAGGACCGTCCCTTTGGCTTCCTCGACCACAACCTGCGTTGTGGCGACAGTCTGCTGGGCATCCATCGGCTGGAGCAACTCACCCAGCTTTCGATGAATCCCACTGACCAGGGCCAGCTACATCTGTTTGGTCAGAACGTCGAGCGGGCCGTACGCGAGGCCGTCGAACTTCGCTTGCGTTTGCGCGAAATGCCCATCCGCGACATCCGCGACGTGGAAGCTATGGCGCATCTAGACGCCGATGCGCGCCGCAAACTCGAAGTGCCGGAATGTATCGCCGATGCGTTCATCGCCGAAGTTTTCGCATCAGGTTGCGGTAGCGAGGCACTTCAGAACGGGTTAGCCGCTCTGTCTATTGATGCGACTCAAGTCGTTGAAGGTGATCGTGAAGCGCTTGCGTTAATGCGTCGAAAGACAATCCTCAAGCTATTCACCAATTTCCCAGGCGACCAGCCCGCGCCTAGGCCCTTTCACTGGCCTTTAGAATTCCCGGAAGTTTTCGGTGCCGAGGAAAGTGGCTTTGATGCTTTAATCGGAAATCCTCCTTTCATGGGGGGGAAGAGAATAACTGGTGCGCTCGGTGAGGGGTATCGTGAGTATATTGTAAACACAATTGCCGGTAATCGTCGAGGTAATGCCGATTTGTGTGCATATTTCTTACTTCGTGCAACGGCAGTTACGGCGAACGCCGGGACGATAGGGATGCTCGCGACCAGTACCCTATCCCAGGGTGAGACACGTCAGGTGTGTCTTGGTTTTCTCAGTAGTAGCGGATATTCAATTTACCGAGCCGTGAAAAGCTTTGATTGGCCGGGTAAGGCCAACTTGGCTGTCTCCATAGCCTGGCTCTTTAATGGTGAATGGCGAGGGGATTTCATCTTAGATGGCGGAGCCGTGGGAGGCATCACTCCGTCTTTGGCTGTTCAAGGGAGAATAGTGGGCGAGCCTCAACGTTTGGCGTCCAATGTGGGAAAGGCGTTCCAGGGGTCGAATATTCGTGGAATCGGCTTTGCTTTAACACGAGAGGAAGCCGCTAGGTTAATTGAGTCCGATGCGCGGAATAGAGAGGTGCTGTTTCCTTTTCTTGGGGGCGACGACATTCTATCGATTCCCGATCAATCTCCGTCACGGTGGGTGATCAACTTTTTCGATTGGGATAGGAAAACGGCATCGTCGTATGGCGCTCCGTTTCGGATTGCCGAGGAAAGAGTCCTTCCCGAGAGAATAAAAATAAAAGACAAAACGAAGAGAAGGATTTTGTCTCGTGATTTTTGGAAGTACGACTCTCAAGCAAAAGCCATGTACAAACGGATAAGCGACATGCCGAGATACATGGTGCATCCTTTTACGAGTAAGCATCATGTTTTCGGAATGTGCTTGCCGGGAATCACTATTTCTCATACTGCGACAGTAATTGCGCTAAGCGAATGGGATGATTTCGCACTCCTGCAGAGCGGTATACATTGGGCGTGGGCGCTTGCATATGGGAATAAGCTGACCACCAGGCCTCAGTACTCGCCGACCACATGTTTCGACACGTTCCCCTTCCCCAATACCTTTGGCCAAGGATTGAGCTATTTGGGGGAAACCTTTCATAAGAGGCGAACTGCTATTGCTGTAGCAGAGAACATTGGCGCGACGGCAGTGCACAACATGATTGACTCTCCAAGGGAGAGTTCAATGGCGATTGCCGAGCTGCGTTCGTTAGTATCGAGAATTGATGAGGCCGTGCTTGAGTCCTACGGATGGAGTGATATTGAGCTTCGTCATGGATTTTATAAAACTCCGCAGGGTATTCGCTTTACCTTTACAGAGGCTGCGTGCTTTGAGCTACTCCAAAGATTATTGGAGTTAAACCATCAGCGATATGAAGATGAAGTCGCTCATGGATTACACAAAGATGCCGTGAAGCGAAACTCATCTGGAGCGCGCCGCATCAGCGTCGACTCCGTTGATATTCCGGCGCAATCGCCGTTGGACTTCACGTCTATCGCGACTAGCATCCCGTATGAGATATCTTCGGCCACAGCAGTTGTTCTCGGTTTCCTGAGTGCACATGATGGCTGGCATACTAAGGCAGATATCCTGACCGCCACCGGCATTACGGACGCTCAGTGGAGCGTCGCGATTGCCGACCTAGTCGCCGGCAGCAGGGTTGAACGCCGTGGCGAAAGGCGTGGGGCGCAGTATCGCGTTGAGCCAGGTGCTCAAAACACCGATCAAGGGCAGAAATTGTGACTCCAACTCAAGTCACGCTGACGTTCGAGATGGCCGTTACTCGGACGAAATCACACTCGCAAGGGGAATCGGTACATGACCAAATCAAGCACTGATCAAGCTCAAGCAAGTCCGACGAAACAGTTCTTCGTTTCCATGCTGACTCGCGATATTAGTCTTGCCGATGCGATCCTTGACTTGCTGGATAACTGCCTAGACGGTGCGCTGCGTCTTGCGGGCGGCAAGGACGTCGATTACTCCACGCACTTCGTGAAAATCGAAATCAACGCAGACCATTTCTCGATCGCCGACAACTGTGGCGGCATACCGCGTGACGTTGCAAAGAACTACGCGTTCAAGATGGGACGCGAGCCAGATGACGATCGTGATTCCGATGCCGAGACTATCGGCATGTACGGCGTCGGTATGAAGCGTGCGATCTTCAAGATGGGTCGTAACGCCCTGGTGCGGACGCGTTACGGCGATGATACGTTCGAGGTACCGATTACCTCGCAATGGCTCGATGCCAAGAACTGGGACCCTCTTCCCATCAATGAGCCGACGGAGGCCGGCGAGCAACTGGACGAACCCGGTACCACGATCTACGTTGGTGACCTGTACGAAGGCGTATCGAGACATTTTGCCAATGGAGCCTTCGAGAACGAAGTGCGTACTGCGATTGCAGAGCACTTCACGATGTTCATCCAGTGGGGCCTGAAGGTGGAACTCAACGGCACGCCCGTGGAATCCGTTCATGTCGAGGTGTTAGTCTCTACGGACGAGAAACGGCCGGCACCATACATCTACCAGAAGACGATAGACGGCGTGCTCGTCTCAATCACTGTGGGACTCAACACCGGAAAAAGTCTCGGCGACGATGATGAGGACGACGCGGGTTTCGAGCGCGACCGTTCGTCCGCAACTGCGGGCTGGACGGTGCTCTGTAACGATCGCGCGATCATCGTAGGGGACAAGAGCCGATTGACAGGCTGGGGGGATGGTATTCCTCTCTACCATCCACAATTCGCCATCGTCACCGGCATCATTGAGTTTCGCTCAAAGCACGCCGACAAACTGCCGGTTACGACGACCAAGCGGGCGCTCGACACTTCGTCAAATGTGTGGCTCGAATCGCTCGTCAAGATGAAGGAGGGCATGCGCATCTGGATTTCGTATACGAACCAGTGGAAGAACCATCCGCGTACTGACCAATCGAGCCATTGGGAGTCCGCCAAGCCTATGTCGTTGAGCAAGGCCATTGAGGTTGTCGCTGCCCGCAGTGCCACCAGAAAGACAGCCGACGCCATTGAGTTTAATCCGCAGAAGGCGAAGGTTCTGCCGGAGCCGGAAGACAAGAAGCCGTCGTCCAGAAAGATCGTGTTTTCCCGTCCTGCGGAGGAAGTGCGGCTCGTGTCGAAGATGTTGTTCGACGACTCGGACGAGAAGCCCGGCATCGTAGGCGACAAGTGCTTCGAGATGCAGCTCACGAAGGCCAAGAAACAAGGGGACTGAACGATGAGCGCAGGTTCTTCTCTTCCGTACCGTTTGCGACCAAACAAGGCTGTAGATAGGGAACTGTTCCTGTCGCTGCTGATGCGGCTCGCTCCGATGCTCGCACTGGAAAATTACCACTACATTGGCCTAGGTGGTCCTTTCCTCGAAGACTTCCGGCTGATTCACGGTCGGCTCGGCATTGCAAAGATGACATGCGTTGAGACGGAGGAGCAGGTGCATAGGCGTCAGCTTTTCAACCGCCCGATCGCCTCAATCGAGTGCGTTCACAAGAGCCTCGAAGACCATCTAGACGAAATAGATCTCGATTCACCTGCCATCATCTGGTTCGACTACACGGAACCTAAGGGCATCACCTCGCAGATTGAGCGGTTCGCACGCACCATCGGCACCGTGCCGATCGGCAGCATCCTGCGTATCACGCTTAATGCCAATCCCGAGTCGTTGGGGAAGCCTGATCCGAAGGACATCTCGGTCGAGGCGGACGGCGATGTCTCGGAGGATCGGGCGCGGAAACCGACTACGCAAGAATGGCGTCTCGCTCGCTTCAAGGAGCGGCTCGGTGCGCTCTTTCCGAGCGGAATGACTGCTGATGGAATGACGCACAAAAACTACGGCAAGAGTCTGTTGCACGCACTGAAGTTGGCGGTCGAGAAAGACGTGCTGAGTTTTCGGGATCGCCGCATCGTCTGGGCGCTCACGACGCACTACGCGGATGGCCAGGCGATGGTGACTGCCGCACTCGTGGTTTGCCAGAACGACGACAAGACAATTGAGGAGTCTGTGAAGGCTTGGGAGTTCCACGCGACGACGGATGCACCACACCGGATCGATTTGCCTGCGCTCTCGACGCTGGAGCGCCTTACGATGGAATCGAACGATGATGCGCGGACTAAGATGGGTTTCGAGTTGCCGAAATCGAACATGGGCGAAAACCCCGTTGAGGTGTTCAAGAAGTTCTATCGCATCTATCCGCATTTCTCGCGAGTGGAGCTTTAGTTCGTAACCATTGAGGTGTAGCAGCATGACGACATCACGCAACGCATGGATCGCCGTCGATCACGGTCTCTGCATTGATCGCAGACTCGCGCCCTATACCCTCGTTTTGAAGGGCGATCGCTCCCTGTATCAGGCAATCGCCGAGGACCATTGGGTGCTCGTGTTGAGCCCTGCTGGGGAGATCATCCGCGCTGGGTGCGCGCTGCGGCTTCGTTCCGACCTCGAAACCACCACGATCTTCTTTGACCGGCTGTCCCTCGCTAATGCCCCGGTGCCGAGCGCCAGCGTCTCGCTGGCTCCTCCATCGTCGGGCAACGTTAGGCGCATCCAATGGGACGAGTTTGTCGCTGCGTTGTCTACGGCGTTGCATCAGACAGTCGGTGGCGTGCCGCTGGTCGAGGATCGGGCCTATATCCGCGAGCTGCTGCAACTGGCCGTGGTGGACGACCTGCTTGGTCCCGCGGGTGGCCCGCACGAGCGTATCGTAGACATGAGCGTGCGTGATCGCTATCTGGTTGGCAAGCTGGCGCCACGTGAGGATACGCAGGGGGGTATCGAAGGGCTGGAAGGTCCGCTGGCCGAGGAGGGTGTAGAGGAACCCACCGACCCCATTGTGCCCGGCCAGCATGAACCCGGTGCCGAGTTCGGTACGGCGACTGGACGGGTGGAGCCCGAATCGGATGCGTCGGATGAGATTGACGCTTCCAGCAATCAGTCGCTGGTACCGAGCAGCTTCGGCATGACTTTCTGCGTCGATAGCAACGCGGAATGCATCGAGGTTGAAGCGCGTTGGGGTAGCTACGAGCGTGTGCCCAATGACGAACATGAGCTGACGCGACCCAATGGGCAGAAGGCCAAGGTCTGGCAACGTATCCCTTGTGGTGGAAAGCTTGTCCTGCCGCTTACCGAGGGCGTGATTTCCCATCAGGCGCCCGACGCAAATCGCCCATCGGTGCGGGTACAAGGTTCCGTCCGTGCCAAGAACGCCAACGGAGACCGCTTGGTGACGCTGTTCCTGATCAACGCACAGGATGAACCCGACGCCAACCGAGACACGGCATGGCTGTTCCAGCCGGAGCTGATCGTGCGTGCGGAAGCCGATGCTCCCGAGCGCGCCATCTTCCGTCGCCGCCCCGTGCTGGACGCTGATGGCATGGACACCGAACGCGAATCGCTGGAGATGATCTACCGAAACCGCGTGGAGTTCGCTGTTGGGCATGGCGTTGCTGTTCACGCCGAAATAGCGGACGATGTAACGCTAGCTACCGAGGTGTGCACCGCCGTCCTGCCCCAGTACGAAGTGCAGGTTACGGAGACGCCAGGCCTTGACCCTGACGACCGTCGCGCGATGAGGGAAATGGTGGCGAGCGGCCTGCTCGACATGCAGCACCTTGCCACATTAGGCATCACCGAATTAGTCGATGCCTTGAACTTGCTGACGAAGGATTATGCGGAATGGATCGCCGAGCAGCGTAAGCGCATTGGCGCGGACGTGGTTGGGTATGACGCGCAGGCCGGCCAGGCACTGGATCGGTGTCAGGAAATTCAGACCCGCTTGCAGCAGGGTATCGACACCCTGAAGCGTGACGAGAAAGCCTTGGCGGCTTTCCGCTTCGCCAACCGGGCGATGGCCATTCAGCGCTTGCGCAGTCAGTACGCGCTTGAAGTGAGGCGTGGTCGTGACGTGACGATCCAGCAGTTTGATCAGCCGGAGAACCGGAGCTGGCGTCCGTTCCAGTTGGCCTTTCTCCTGCTATCGATTCCGTCATTGGCTGACCCCATGCATCTGGATCGAGTGCAACCAATGGAAGCACATGCCGATCTGTTGTGGTTCCCCACTGGCGGCGGCAAAACTGAAGCCTATTTGGGCGTCGCAGCGTTCACTATGGCGATTCGCCGTCTTCAAGGCAAGCTCGGCGGTTACGACGGATCGCGCGGTCTGGCGGTGATCATGCGCTATACGCTGCGCCTGTTGACCCTGCAGCAGTTTCAGCGCGCCACCGCGCTGATCTGCGCAATGGAGGCGCTGCGGCGTGAGGCTCTGACCAGAGGCGATTCCGCGTTGGGACACGAGCCGTTTACCATCGGCCTGTGGGTCGGTAACAAGGTGACGCCGGGCACGACCGAGGACAGCCATCGCGCGATCGAAGATATTCGCAACCCTGGAAAAAACCACGCTGGAACGGCATCGCCCGTGCAACTGACCAGTTGCCCGTGGTGTGGCTCCGACATCGCGCCTGGGCGCGACGTTGAGGTCGACAAGAACCACGGGCGCACGCTTGTCTATTGCGGCGACAAGAAGGGGCGCTGCGAGTTCTCGCGCGGCAAGTCCAGCAAGTCGCCACACCCTGGTATTCCGGTGTTGACGGTTGACGAGGAGATCTACCACCGCCCGCCGACGATGATGATCGCCACCGTGGACAAGTTCGCCATGATGGCGTGGCGCGGTCAGGTGCGCACGCTGTTCGGCCGCGTGAGCCAGGAATGCGAGCGCCACGGCTTGCTGTGGCCTGGCTGCGAATGCAATACGGGCCACCGTGCGGCCAGGGGATTATCTGCTGCAGCGGTGAAGCCAGTCAGTCCGATTCGTCCCCCCGATCTGATCATCCAGGACGAATTCCATCTCATCAGCGGTCCGTTGGGCACGATGGTCGGCTTGTACGAGTCTGCTGTCGACGAATTATGCGGCTGGACGCTTGATGGCAAGACGGTCAAGCCGAAGATCGTTGCATCCACGGCGACGGTGCGCAAAGCCAAGGAGCAGGTGAGCAACGTGTTCATGCGGGGCGTGTCGGTGTTCCCACCACATGGCTTGGACGTGGAAGATAACTATTTCTCGGTGCAGCGCTCGATCGAAGCAAGACCAGGGCGGCGTTATCTCGGCGTGTGTTCGCCCGGTAGCTCGCGTCCGGCGATGTTGATTCGCGTCTATACCGCCTTCCTCACCGCAGCTCAAGCCTTGTTCGATCGTTTTGGCGAGCCAGCCGACCCGTACATGACGATGGTCGGCTACTTCAATTCGCTGCGTGAACTGGGCGGCATGCGGCGCTTAGCCGAGGACGACGTGCAAACACGTTCCTACCGCGTGCAAATGAGTATGGTCGAACGGCCCGCGCTCGCACAGCGTGGCGTCAACAACATCCGCGAACTGACGTCCCGCGTCTCCAGTCAGGATATCCCGAAGTACCTCGACGATTTGGAGGTCAAGTTCAAGGTCGCGTTCGACGCTGCCACTGGGAAGTATGTGACGAAATGGAACGAGGGTGACACTCGTGCGATCGACGTGGTGCTGGCGACCAACATGCTGTCGGTTGGTGTAGACGTGAATCGCTTGGGTCTTATGGCTGTCAACGGCCAGCCCAAGGGAACTGCGGAATACATCCAAGCCACCAGTCGTGTGGGCCGTTCTTTCCCTGGGTTGGTCTGCACAGTGCTTACGTGGGCGCGTCCGCGCGACCTCTCGCACTATGAGACCTTCGAGCATTATCACGCGACTTTCTACAAGCACGTGGAAGCGCAGTCTGTGACGCCTTTCTCGCCACGCGCGATGGATCGCGGCCTGACTGGCGCGCTCCTATCCCTGATTCGTTTGGAAAACGATGCCTTCAGCCCGAACGTGGGCGCAAGCGAACTCGACAAGTCCGACAAGCCTGAGATCACTGAAGCCATCGACGTGCTGGTGCGGCGGGCTTGGAACGTCAGCGAGACGCCCACTATCAAGGGGCTGGCCGAGCGTGAACTGAAGGAGCGCGCGGACGAATGGGCGAAGCAAGTGAGCGTGCCCGGTCGTACGCTGGCCTATGAAAAACGTGGCGCGCAGGCTGCGACGATGGTCGGGCTGCTTAAGTCACCGGGCATCCACGCGTGGGACAACTGGACGGTCCCGATGTCGATGCGAGAAGTGGAGCCGGGCGTGCGCCTGATCATGAACACGGGACATATCTCAGACGACCACGGGTGGAAGCCGCGTCCGGTGCCGAAGGACGAAGATTGACCATGACTAACAATAGAACCCCGGTTGGGGAAGTCCGCCCTAGCCAACTGCTTTGGACATACGGGCCGGGCGCGCTGATCGATTTGCCAAGCCTTTCGGTGGTGACGTTGGGCATCGACCAGTGGGAGAAAGACAGATGCCAGCCCATTCCCGAGCCGCGCCTGCTTGCCGCCGTCCGTAAGGTTCTTGGACCGCAGGTTGAGAGCCTGCGCATGCCGCCGTTCCAGAAGAGCGAACTTGTCGATCCATGGTCGGCAGAGGCGAACATAGGCGTCCCCGTTCGACCGTTCCCACGCTGGATGCGCTGCGTGAAGTGTGGCCTTTTGTCACCTTTCGATGCTGGCCTGTTCGAAATCAAGGAAAACCGCTTCCGACCGGAGCGAACCCGCTTCGTCCATAAAGGATGCCGTGGCTCCAAGGGCGATCAGCCCGCGAAAGATGCCGATGCTGTCCCAGCCCGTTTTCTCTTGGCCTGTCGTGACGGCCATCTCGACGACTTCCCATGGCACTATTTCGTCCACGGCGGCAATAGCTCATGCAAGGGAACGCTGCGCTTCTTCGAGAGCGGAGCTTCGCTGCAGACCGAGAACCTTTGGGTTAAGTGTGATGCCTGCGGTGCATCGCGCAGCATGGCGAACGCGTTCGGCAAGGCCGGGAAGGAAAACTTGCCGAGCTGCCGAGGTAGGCATCCCCACCTCGATCATTTCGACGAGGAGTGCGATGAGGAGGCGCGGGCCGTTCTGTTGGGTTCGACGAACAGTTGGTTCCCGATCACCCTGTCGGCGCTTGCTATCCCGCAGGCGGACGACCCACTCGGCCAGTTGATTCAGGACGGCTGGGCGGTCTTTCAGGGTGTCGCGTCTGAGGCTATGGTGCCGATCGTGGTGCAAACGCTGAAGGTTACAGGCGGTTTTCCGGGTATCGAGAAACATTCGGCGTCAAATATCTGGTCGGCCATCGAAGCCCATCGCAACGGTGGCGGACAGGAGGCTGTTGGCGAGGCAGACATCAAGGGGCCTGAGTGGGAAGTGCTGACGGCAGCCAATCCGCCGTCGGATTACCCGCATTTCATGAGCAAGAAGGTGGCCACTCCACCCGGCTTCGAGAAGCAGGTCCGCAGAGTGCTGTTGCTGGAAAGGCTTCGCGAAGTCAACGCCTTGCTAGGCTTTACTCGCGTCGAGGCACCCGAAGAAGCGAGTGATCCGAACGAGCGCCCGCAGATGGCAGGGCTTGCGTGTCGCAAGCCCGATTGGGTTCCCGCGAATCAGGTTCACGGCGAGGGCATCTTCATCCAGTTCGATGAAGATGGGCTCCAGCAGTGGGCGGCGCTAGAAGGTGTCAAACACGTCGATCGGATGCTTGAGGACGGTCACCGCGGTTGGCGCAATTCGCGTCACCTCGACCCGAACGAGGGCTACCCCGGCATCCGGTATGTCATGCTCCACACGCTCTCGCATCTGCTCATCCGCGAACTGGCGCTTGAGTGCGGCTACAACGCAGCGAGCATCCGCGAACGCATCTACGCCGACGTGTCGAGCGTGAATCCGCAAGCAGGCATCCTCATCTACACGGCGGCGGCTGACTCCGATGGGACGCTTGGTGGCCTCGTCGACCTCGGCAAGCCGGAAAACCTCGGTCGGCTGCTTCGGCAGGCGCTGAACCGATCGAAGGTCTGCTCGTCCGATCCACTCTGCTCGGAGCACGATCCGAGCAAAGACCGCTCGTTGCACGCGGCGGCCTGCCATGCGTGTAGCTTGGTCGCCGAGACCTCGTGCGAGCGCGGCAACCGTTACCTTGACAGATCATTGCTGGTGCAGACCCTCGATCGAGGGGATGCCGCGTTCTTTGCGGGGCCGTGACATGGAGGGGCTGCTGGAAGCCGTCACAACCGTGGTCTGTCTGATCTCCCCCGAGAAAATTCGAGCGTTGGCGGGCAGGATTCGGAGGATCGGGGGCGGGGAGGCGAATGTCTCGCTATCGGATGTCGTGGGCACACCTGCGGCCAAGGCTATCGTTGATCAACTCGTCACCGCTTGGCAGGCCACGTCGGTCGGTCCCATCGAGTTGGCCTCGATGCTGCTCGCCGCCAGCCATACGTTCGAGAACATGTCGACTCGCCAGTCCACCGAACTAGTGTGGACGGGGCCGACGACGCCATTCGTGTCTGCACGTCGAACGGAGCAAGCGCTCCTGCAAGTCATCAATGCTGCCAAGCAAACTCTGTTCGTCACCAGCTTCGTGGCCTATGACGTCTCGACGATCGTGAAGGCATTGAACGAAGCAAGCGCACGAGGTGTGAGCATCTATATGCTCCTCGAATCATCCCAAGATCATGGTGGCAGTATCTCGTTCGATGCGATCGGAAATATGAAGGCCCTCGTGCCCAATGCGCATCTCTATACGTGGCGAGATCAGGGCGAAATATTCGCTGACGGACGAGTACATGCCAAGGTGGTAGTGGCCGATCGACACACTTGCTTCATTACCAGCGCAAACCTGACTGGATTTGCCATGGAGAGGAACATGGAGGCAGGGCTGCTGCTTTCTGGAGGGAATATCCCGCAGATGCTGGAAGAGCATCTGTGCGCATTGGTGTCCTTGAAGATCGTTTCTCCGGTATGAAAGACCCAGTGCACCTTCTCCAAGATGCCATTGAGGACGAACGGTGTGTCCTGCGCGGCTATGAGAAACCTTCGGAGGTGTTGACCTTCGAGACCCTGCGCGCTCTCGATTACGTATTTTGCCGAGAGCTGATTCCTGAACTGAAGGAATTGGACGAATCTGGACTACGGATGGAGAGCGTCCGTAAGTACTCTATCAATGCAGCCTTGAAGCGAGTCCTGCCGTCCGAGTTGAAATCAGATGCGCCCAGACTCTTCACCTCCAATGCTGCGACTGCTGCGCAGACGGATGAGTTTCTGTGGCGGATGGGTTGCTTGACGATGGCCGAGAAACAACTGACTCTGTTGCGCTCGGGAGCCCTAAAAGGGGAGGTCGATAAGAGAAAGGTGAAGGGAATGACGCTGCTTGTCCTGTCGATACAAGACAGCACAGCCTACCGGGAACAGGTTGGGTTTCATGGGCTGAACTGGCTCAGTGACATGACGGTAGCGGAGGATCGGCCCCAGGAGGCTGCCTTGGAGCTTCGCCACATGGAAATGCTCCCCCGCCTGACCGGCAATCTTCGTAGTAACCATTCGCCTGAAGACCGATCTTTTGATGGTGTCGATGACTACTTCAAGGAATGGGCAGTCCTGTATCTGAGAAGAATGTCTTTTAGGGATATGCTGGCAGACGACGACCGCTTTGGAGGTCGTGCCTATTCGGCGTATGTGGCTGTTCTCGAAGCGCTCTCAGCCATGTCGCAGCAGAGGCTTTGCTATGCCGGACTGTTGAATGCTGATGATCCACGCATTGGAGTCAGGAATCTCTTGACCGGCGGAGCACTTCACGAGGAGTTGATCGAAGGGGTTGCCAATTTTCTTGATGCATCCCGACAAGAAATATCGGAGCTTTTGGATCACCTGACGTTGAGCCCTGCAAACGCCAAGGACCATCTAGAGCGTGGAGCACAAGCATTCGCCCCGGCAGTCAGGACGAGCCAGCATTTGGTGGCGCTCCCGATGTACGGCCTGGAACTCAATCCATTTCTATTTCTCTGGGCGGAGCTGCGCAGGCGGTACGAGAAGGACTGGTTTGATGCGGCAAATCGACGGGAAAGCAGATGGGTTGCCGAACTGCGAGCACAGTTCCCTGCGCCGCGTTGGCACTGCCTTGATGGTGTCAAGCTGAAGCGGGATGGTAAGACTGTCACTGATATTGATTTCGTCGTCTACGATGCTTGCTGCAATAGCGTCATTCTTTTCCAGCTCAAGTGGCAGCAGCCCTTCGTGGGTGACGACAAAGTGCGTCGGAACAATGCGAGTAACCTGGTCGATGACAGCAATAAATGGATCGCTGATGTCGTGGGCTGGATGGAGGCGGCTGGAGTTAGCGGCTTGAAGGAGCGTCTTGCGATCAAAACCGATGCTGCTCTCTCCGTTCACCTCGTCGTGCTAGGGCGGTACCATGCCCACTTCACGTCTGCAAGTGGCCATGATTCCCGGGCTGTCTGGTGTGATTGGGGCAACTTCCTACGCGAGCGAACCCAGCGGCCCAGCGATTCAACCGACGAGTTCGTGGTCTCTCTTGGAAAATCGGTGGAGCGGGTGACGGCCGAGGTGGAGCCGGAATCGTTTTTCGTTCCTCTCGGCGACATCCTGATGCTCGTCAATCCGACGCGCGTACATCGATGAACTCATAATCTTTGCGGCGCAGTACGGTACGCTACAATCTTCTCCAGCAGTCAGGTGTTGACGTGATCTGCGCTCGGTTCCGTTGGCGCGTTGCAGTCGGGTGGGCAATCGAACCAAAGTGTTTCCGAAACTTGGGGGCACATTTGGGGGCACGTAGCGATCGGAGAATCTATAAAATCCTTGTGTGTCAAGGATATGTCGGGGGAATTCAATTCCTGCAGCCGCACCAATACCGAAAAAGGGGTTACGCGATTTCCGCGTAACCCCTTTTTTCGTTTCGGCTCTCACAGCGAGCACCTGAATCGACGCACATGTTTTCCGCGCGCCGGGATAGACATCGCGTCACATCTGCCTGAACAACCCCGCATACGCGCGACTGACCGGCAGCATCTCCCGTTGCCCGCGCACCCGAATCCTCAGCCTTCCCAGCAAATCGCGTTCGACGCGGTCGATCGCTGCGTATGCAACGATCACCCCACGATGCACCTGCGCGAATCGTCCCGAATCGAGCCTCGGCATCAGTTCCTTCAATGGCGTGCGAATCACGAGCCGCTCGTCGGCCGTCACCACTTCGGTGTATTTGTCCGCCGCCTGAAAATACAGCACGTCGTCGACCGCAACGAGTCGCGTCGCATCCTTCACCCCCACCGTCAACCAGCGGATCGGCGCTGCGTCGCGCGATTGCGCTGCCTGCGCGAGCGCATCGGCGTGCGCGGCCGACGGCCCGCCGCGTTGCAGCTTCGCGATACTGCGCAACAGTCGCTCGTCCGTGACGGGCTTCAGCAGGTAATCGACCGCTGCACGATCGAACGCATCGACCGCATATTCGTCGTAGGCCGTGACGAACACGACATGCACGTCGGGCGCCAGCGACGCAAGCTTCAACCCGTCGATGCCCGGCATCCGGATATCGAGAAACGCGATGTCCGGGCGCGGCGATGCATTCAACGCGGCAAGCGTTTCGACACCGTTGCGCGGCATCGCGACGATCTCCAGTTCGGGCCAGAGTTGTCGCAGTCGCTGCGCAAGCAAGGCTGACAGGTTCGGTTCGTCGTCGGCGATGAGGGCGGTCGGCATGTCAGTCGAGCGGAATCAGCAGGGTGGCGACGACGCCATGCGCGGCATCGGCGTTCGTTTCGATGGATACGCGGCCGCGTTCGCCGTGCAGCGCCCTGAGGCGCGCGGCGATGTTGGTGAGCCCGACGCCGCCATGCAATGGCGACGCTCCGCTCCCGAGGCCGACGCCGGTATCGAGCACGCTCAATTCGAGTTGATCGCCGTGTCTGCGTGCGCGAATCGCGATCTCGCCGCCGTCGATCGACGGCTCGATCCCGTGCAGCAACGCGTTTTCCACGAGCGGTTGCAGCAACAGCGGCGAGAACGGCAGCGCATGCAAATCCGCTGGCACGTCGATGACATACGAGAGACGCTCGCCGAGCCGGATCGACGCGATCTTCAGCAGCGCCTCGACGAGTTCGAGCTCTTCGCCGAGCGTCGACGTTGCATCGCGCGTGCGGCGCAGGCTCGCACGCAGGTAGCGGTTCAGGCTGTCGAGCATCGTCGACGCGCGGGCCGGGTCGCGCTCGATGAGGCTCTGCACGTTCGCGAGCGTATTGAACAGGAAATGCGGTTCGATCTGCGCCTGTAGCAGCGCGAGACGTGCAGCCGTTTCGGCCTGACGGGCTTCGGCGGCCTGACGGCGCTCCGTTTCGAGCGTCGCACGCATGCGCGCCGATTGCAGGAACAACGACACGCAGACGAACAGGATCGCCGAGACGAGGAACGACGGGCCGTAGTTGTTCCACGTAACGATGCGGGCCGATCCGAACACATGCGGCACCTTCCCGCCGACGATCGCGGCCGCGATCTCGAAACCGGCGAAGACACTGACCGGTGCGATGACGATCGCCTTCAGCGCGAGCCCCGGTGTGCTCGGTAGCAGCCGGTTCGCGGCGGCACTCAACAGCAGCGCAGAGAACCCGATCGCGTTCGAGACGACGAGATAGGGGACGACAGGTTCGTCGAAGTGAATGATCCAGAAACCCAGGCCAACGACCGAGTTGAAGCATGCAAACCCGAGCAGCGCTGCCGGATCGCGCAGCCAGCGTGGTGTGCTGACGGCTGGCATGGGCGGGATCGTCGAAGTATCCGGTCGGGTTCGCATGGTGTCGAATGAAGGTGGGCGCACGATACGCGCATGGCGTGACCTTACTGCCCCGTGCGTCGATCACGGACGAATTGCGACGAACGGCGCGCGGCTTCGACGAAGCGCACCGGGCGCCGACGACCGGGCGGTGGGCCGATTGCCGCCACGAGTGTAGAGGAACGCGGGCGGAAGGGCATCATGCGGCGCGGCGATCGAATGACGAAAGATGCTGTCTCCGGAGATGACAGGCTATTGGACATCCGGCGCCGAGCGATCATCGCGTCGCATCCCTGAACGATCATCGCCGTCACGCGCGATTCGTCCGCGAATTCACGTGCCCTGTCGCAAGTCCCGCCGCGCCGCGCGCCCCGGCGCTACGGTGTCGCCGTGTTCAACCCGATCCGGTGATGCCAACCATGTCCACGCTCTTTCACCTGAAACCATACGTGTACGTGCTGTTCTGCATGCTGCTCTATATCGGCATCAAGCGCTGTTTCCCGCGCGAAGTACCCGCGGCACGACCGTTGATCTCGCCCGTCGTGCTCGGAGTGGTTGGCTTCGTCAGCCTGAACGGGCTCTTTCCGCATGCAGGCGCTGGCGCGAACGTGCTTGCGCTGGCGTCCGTCGCGGCGGGTGTCGCGCTGGGCTGGCTGCATGCGATGCGCTGGCGGCTCCAGTACCGGGCGACGCGCTCGGGCGTGCGCGTGCGCCTGCCCGGTGATGCGAGCCTGCTGGTCACGCTGATGCTGACGTTTGTTGCAGAAACCTTTCTGCATTACGCGGTAGCGGTGCACGCGCCGTGGGCTGCGACGACGGGCTTCGTGATGCTGGCGTTCGCGGTGTGGGGCGTACTCGTCGGGATGCCGCTCGGGCGTGCGGTCAACGTGGTCGTGCGCAGCCTGCGCGAGGCCGGTGGAATGCATCGAAACGACATCGCTTGCCCGGTCGATTCGCGATGAGTCGGTGAGGCCGAAAACAGTCGGCGAGGGCCGCGATTGCGACGGCGTTGATGGGTCCGACACCGGGGCGGGATCGAGCGAAAACACGCATGCCGCACACGCCGTTGCGCCCCCGTTTTCCTGTCACGCTCGCGTCACGAGGCGCCCCTAAGGTTGCACGTTCCCGTCGCGGCGCCAATGCCGCGAACGGGTATGCGCATCCCGCCCACGACGCCGTGCCCGCGTCGCGCGCGGTCGCCGGGATCTCGCTCCCGGCGACGCATCGACCATGTACCGCATCATTCCATTCGAAAACACGATCGACGTCGGTTCGAATCGAATCGCACCCGATCAGGAGACAGGACCATGTTGAGTCCGCATGAATTTTCGATGCTGCTGCGCATTGCGCGCTCGCCGGACGGCGTCGACCCGACGAACCCGGCCTTCGCCGTGCTCGTCGAGAAGCGGCTGGTCGACGATACGCAGGTGCGGGTGAATGCCGTAGCCGCGCGCCCGGCGCTGACGCCGATCGGACAGCTGTTGCTGGCCCGCTTCGACGAAGCGGCTTGAGGGAAGGGAGCGGAACTGCCGACGAGCGTCACGCCTTCGCCGCAGCGAAGGACGTGACGCATCGACCGCGCGGAAAACCGCTTACTGCGCGACCGGCACGGTCACGTCGGTGCCGAACCAGTGCATCGAGATCTTCTTCAACGTGCCTTCCTTGCGCAGCGAATCCAGTGCATCGTTGATCGCTTTCTCGAACTTCGGATTGCCCTTGCGGAACGGGATCGCCATCTCCTGCTTGCCGCCGTTCAGCACCGCGCCCGCGCGCAGTGGCAGGTTCGACGTCTTGATCATGTACGGCAGCATCAGGCGGTCGTCGAGCGTCGCCTCGATCCGGCCGGCGGCGAGGTCGCGCAGTTTTTCCGGCGCGCCCGGATACGTCTGCACCTCGATGCCCGGCACGCTGCGCGCCATCTGGTCGTAGTTGGTGCCGAGCGTCACGCCGAGCTTCTTGCCCTTGAAGTCGTCGAGCGACTTGAAGTTGCGCGGGTCGTCCTTGCGCTGGATCAGCTGCGCGGCCGAGTACGTGTACGGCTCGCTGAAGTCGAGCGCCTCCTTGCGCTGCGGCGTGATCGTGACCTGATTCACGATCACGTCGAACTTGCCGGCCTGCAACCCCGCGATGATGCCGCTCCATTCGGTCGGGACGAACTGTGTCTTCACGCCGAGCTTGCCGGCGACCGCATTCGCGACGTCGACGTCGAAGCCCTCGAGTTGCCCCGACGTGCCGCGCGAGTTGAACGGCGGATACGTGCCTTCGAGGCCGACCCGCAGCACGCCGGCTTTCTTCACCGAATCGAGCAGGTCTTCCGCGTGTGCGGCGATCGCCGTGAAACCGAGCGCCGACGCGAGTAGCAGGCCCGACAACAGGAACTTCGAACGTTTCATCGCAGATCTCCAGGGTGCAGTGTGGTAATCGAGCGCCGGGCATCGGTCGTGCCCGGGCTGGGCCGGAATACGGGCACGTAGACACTACTCGCAACCGGCGCGCGCCGGAAGTCGAAGTGGCCCTGATTGCAATCGATTTCAGCCGGCGGCGGGGTGGCGGGGCAGTGTGGCGACGCGTCACTGAACCCGTGCTTCCTGCACAGTTCCTTGACCGGCATACCGGCCTCGGCTTCCTTCAGAAACCCGATGATTTGTTGTTCCGTAAAGCGCTTCTTCATGTTCGCCTTCTTTCCCGAAAACGAACTTTACTAGACTCCGGCTGGCCCTGTTTGCAGGGGGGCAGGTCAATCAGTTTATGCTTCGCACACAAAAGTTCGGATAGGCTCCCGACAGCAACCGCCAAACCAACCCTGCGCACGAAATTGGCATAATCACGGCTCGCTGACGCGAGCGCTGAGACGCAGGCACTGTCGTGCCCCTGCCAAATCGCCGCACCGGCGCATTGATCCCAGTCCAGTTACAACCGCACTACCCATGTCGATCACCCCTGCGACCACCGTGTCGCTGCAACACATTCTCGAGCACCCTGGCGATTTCTCCGGTTGGCTCTGCCTGCCGCCAGCGCCATGGACGCTCGACACCGAGGGCGCATTCATCGAAGACGCCGACGACACCGACGCCGACACGCCACCCACCACCGCCCCCCAACCCGGCTGGCGCGTCACGCTGAAAGGCGCGACGATCGAGGACATCGTGATCAACGCGCATGACCAGGTCGACGAACCGAGCGTCACGCAGTTGCTCGACGCGTTCGTCTTCTACGTCGACAACGACGAATTCATTCTGCTCTGACGACGCACACCACGCGCCACAGTAAAAAAGGACCGCCGGGCGGTCCTTTTTTCATGAAGCATCAGCGCCGGAGTGAAGCCCGGCCCTCAAGGCAACGAAATCGTCAAATTCGCCGACTCCGGTCCGACTTTGATGATTTGCGAATAAGGCGCCAACGCCTGCAGTGTCTTGTCCTTCAGGTACGTATTGAGCCCGAGATACCCGAGCAGCGCGACGAGCGTGAATACCGCCCCGATCGCCCAAACCGGCACCTCGCGCTTCAACCGGTGCGCGATCTGATCCGGCAACGGCCAATGCGGCGCAAACGGCGCGCGCTTGCCCTTCATATGCGCGATCTCGTCGCCCAGCCGCGCAGTCAGGTAAGCGAGCTTCTCCGGCCCCTCGAGCAGATACTTGCCCTGGAACCCCAGCAGCAGGCACATATGAAACACCTCGAGCGACTGCAACCGCGCCGCGCCCTGCGCGCGACATTCCTCGAGATACTGAAAGAACTTCTCCCCGGCGAGCTGCTCGCCGAACAGCACGAGCTGCAGCGGCCGGCGCTCCCAGTCGGCGCGGATCTTGAACTGCGACGACAGCACCATTTCATCGACGGCCGCGCAATACGCGAACTTCGCGCTATACACGTCCTCGGCGGGAATGTTCAGCTTCTTCGCGCCGCGCTCGAAATCCGACAGGAATTCCTGGATTTTCGTGCTGAACTCGCTCGCGCTGTCCGGCGCGCGGCCGTTCTTGAGCAGGAACAGCATGAAGAACCCGTCGTACAACAGATCGAGCAGCGAGCGAGCCTGGAACGCGGCGTCGGTCGATGCCGGGGTGTGCATGGGGGCCGGCGCGTTGTCGCCGAACAGGGAAGGCGCGTAGCTCATGATGTGACCGCGATCAGTTCGAATTTCAGGTCATTGATGCCAGTCGGCGCGTAGATCATCGCGGACTGGGCCTGCAGCATGCGCTCGTACAGCGCGCCGCGCGAATCGAGCGAGAAATAGCACGCGCCCGGCCGTACGGGGATCGCGGGCGGCACCTGCGGCGTGTACGACAGCCGCACGCCCGGCATCGCCGACAGCACGAGCTTGTCGACGTCATCGGGTGCGCCGACCTTGAAGCGGGCCGGCACGGCATCGACGAGCTCGACGTTCGGCATGTCCGCGGACACCGCCAGATAGAACTCGGTCTTGTCGTCGATCTTGCCCGAATCGAGGCGGCCGAGGTGGAACGACGGACGCACTTCGTCGAGCGTGATCGCGAAATAGCGCGTCGAGATCACGGTGTCGAGCAGCTCGCGCAGCATCACGTCGAGACGCGCGAAGCTCGGGCCCGGATCGTCATGCCGGTAGACGGGCAGATCCGCGAGCGTGTAGCCCTTCGAGAAGGTCATCAACTGGCCGGCGAGGCGCAGCAGTTCCTGGAACAGCCGCTCCGGATGCAGCGCCGCATGCTGATGCAGGTGCGCAAGCGTCGCGAACGCGGCGTTCGCGGTATGCAGCAGCCAGAACGATGCGATGTCGCCCGAACGGAACTCGATGATGTTCTTCGACGGCTCACGATGAAAACCGTACAACGCATTGACCTTCGCCTGCAGTGCGTCGACCAGCTGACGCAGCCGCTGGTGCAGGATCGGCGACGCCTCGATCGCGAGGCACGGCGGCACGAAGCTGTCGTCGATCTCGAAGCCGGACGTCGCGGTGCGGCGCACGCGCACGAGCGGCACCGACAGCAACTGGTCGCGCGGCTCGCTATGCGCGATCAGCTTGACCTGCGTCTTCAGGAACGTGATGTCG
Organism: Burkholderia sp. JKS000303; assembly: GCF_002563755.1. NCBI lineage: Bacteria > Pseudomonadati > Pseudomonadota > Betaproteobacteria > Burkholderiales > Burkholderiaceae > Burkholderia > Burkholderia sp. JKS000303. The sequence goes on along the minus strand of NZ_PDBZ01000001.1, from coordinate 1,163,353 downwards.
GCTTCGGCGGCGTCGGTGAAGTTGTCGGCGACGCTCGTCTGCTCGCTGACGAAGCGCGTCATGAAGCCGGCGGCCGGATCGTCGCTGTAGTTGGTGCCGTTCTCGCGCAGCGGATGCAGCGCGAGATAGAACACGAAGTCGTTGATGCCGTCGGGCAGCGTGTCCAGCGCGATCGGCGGTGGCAGGTCGTCGGCCTGCGGCGCGGCGTACAGCGCGCCGTCCGGGAACACGAGTGCGAGTTCGGCCACGCGCAGCACGTTGCTGCCGAGCGCATCGCGGTCGATGCGCACCGAGCGCACGCCCCAGTTGTACGGCTGGATCGCCTGGATGGATTCGAACAGGCGCGCCTCATGGTAGGCGTCCTGCCGCTGAAAGTGTTGAGGCCGGAGGAACAGCCCTTCCCCCCAAAGCACCTTGGCCGAATAACTCATGTCAAATCCGGTTAATGTGGCGTTGCGATGTAATTGATTTGGTCGTGCCCGAATTAATTGCCAATTTGTTAACTCTTGTTAATTGACATTCGTGCATCATGTTTAACCGCAGGTGACCGACGAAAGCAAATTCAGCGGCTGTGAAGGCGCACCCTGTTGCGGTGTGATGACAGAGCCGTCGGTGACCGTCATCGCGCAATTATGCAGGCCGATGATTATGCCGGATTTCTCCGACTTCGCCGGGTCGAACGTCAGTTTCCATCGCTGGAGTGCGGGATCGCGGAACAATGCAACGATGCCGAACGCCTGCGCTTCGCGCGACACCTTTTCGGTTGCCGTATAGCGCTGGCCCGGAATCAGCGTGATTTCGCGCACGTTCAGCAGATCGGCGCCCAATGCGGCCTTTTCCTTGGTCGGATCGGTGAATGCGTCGAACGGTGCCTGCTGGAACGATGTCGGATCCTTCAATGCGTAGAGTCTCACGACCAGGGCGAGCGGCTTGTGGTCGGTCGCGGCGTTGAGGTTGGGCGCGGCCGCCAGCGTGAGGCCGATGTTGCGCGGAGGCTTCTGCGCGTCGGGCACCTCGGGCTTGCCGATGCCGGCCGCCTGCATGACGGCGCTCGCGGCCGAGCCGAGCAACGGAGCGGCCGCACATCCGGCCAGGAGTGCGCAGGCAATCAGCGGCAGCGCATAGCGAATCATGGACGATCTCATCGTATTTCCGGCGTGCCGCCTTTTGCTCCCTGTCAAAACTGCCGGGTATTTCCGCGTTGTTGCGAATGCCCCGCTTATCTGTCGTTCAACTACGTCCAACTATTAAACATGCATGCGCCGCGCCGTGTTTCCGGAAAATTTTTCCGCTATCTGCGTACGGCGCCGTCGAATCAGTAAAACTTGCGCATTTCGGTCGAAACGAGAGCCCGCGAGAGGCTGCTCCCACAAGCGTTTCGAGGGGGTAGCGCACGGATTTAAAAGGAATTACTCTGCACGCAGCGATTGAATTATGAAAAATTGATCGGTACTATACCCGCGCGCTTCTTGCAAAGCAAAAGAACCAGATTCTCAACGATTTTAATACTCACGCGCCGGTGGATATAACGATGAAAGACCGTCTCTTCGCAAAATTGTCTGGGGTAGTGCTGGCCTGCGGCGTGATCGCCGGTTGTGCGAGCCAGCCGCCGGCGCCGCCGACTGCCGAGGTGTTCAACAAGTCGCTGGCCGATGCAGACGCCGTTGCGAAGTCGGGGGACCAGGACAAGGCGCTCGGCCTGTACCAGCAGCTCGCGAAGTCGGATCCGACGCGCGAGGAACCGTGGTCGCGCATCGCGCAAATCCAGTTTGCCCAGAACCACTATGGCCAGGCGATCGTCGCCGCGCAGGAAGCACTGCAGCGTGATGCGACCGACCGTCAGGCGAAGAGCGTGCTCGCCGTCGCGGGCCTGCGGATCGCGACGCAGTCGCTTGGCGAGCTGCGTCAGGATTCGTCGCTGGCCGGCGACGCGAAGTCGGATGCGCAGGCGCTCGCCAAGCAGCTGCGCGACACGCTGGGTGAATCGGCGCTGTTCCCGCCGGAGCAGCGGGTCGTGAAGGCGCGTACGACGCGCCGCGTGATTCATCGTCCGAAGGCCGGTGCCGCAGCGGCAACCGAGGCAGCCGCCGCTGCAACCACCGCACCGACGCCGCCCGTCGCACCGCAGAAGGGTGGCGCCGACCCGTTCAGCGCGCTTCGCTGATCGATTGACGCGACAAAACCACAACTAACCTGGGAGCCGTCGAGATGGCCAAGAAAGAAAGCATTCAGAAAAGCTTGCAGAAAATACGGCCGCCGCGCGTCCAGCTGACCTACGAGGTCGAGAAGGGCGACGCGATCGAGGTGAAGGAACTGCCGTTCGTCGTCGGGGTCGTCGGCGATCTGGCTGGCCAGTCGGAAGTCGAGCAGCCGAAGCTGCGCGATCGCAAGTTCGTCAACATCGACCGCGACAACTTCGACGACGTGATGAAGGCGATCGAGCCGCGCGCGGCGTTTCAGGTGGAAAACCGCCTGAGCCCGGAAGGCGGCAAGTTCGCGGTCGACCTGAAGTTCCGTTCGCTGTCGGATTTCAGCCCGGACGAAGTCGTCGAACAGGTCGAGCCGCTGCGCCGCCTGCTCGAGGCGCGCTCGAAGCTGGCCGACCTGCGCAACAAGCTCGCCGGCAACGACAAGCTCGAGGATCTGCTGTCCGACGTGCTGAAGAACACGCAGCAGCTGCAGGAGCTCGCGAAGGGCACGGGCGGCGACAAAGACGGCGAATGACGACGGAGTGTTGAGATGAACCAGCAAACGGCTGCGGCCCAAGCGAGCGGCGCGGAATACGCCGCCGGGACTTCGCTGCTCGACGATATCGTCGAGAAGAGCAAGGTCGCGAAATCCGATTCCGAGCATGCACGCGCGAAAGACCTGATCGGCGAACTCGTGCATCAGGTGCTCGACGGCACGGTGATCGTGTCGGACAACCTGTCGGCGACGATCGACGCGCGCGTCGCGGAGCTCGACCGCCTGATCTCCACGCAACTGTCCGCGGTGATGCACGCGCCGGAATTCCAGCGCCTCGAAAGCACGTGGCGCGGGATGGACTACCTGGTCAAGGAAAGCAACACCGGCCAGACGATCAAGATCAAGGCGCTGCACGCACCGAAGCGCGACCTCGTGCGCGACTTCAAGGGCGCCAGCGAGTTCGACCAGAGCGCGCTGTTCAAGAAGGTCTACGAAGAGGAGTTCGGCACGTTCGGCGGCTCGCCGTTCGGTGCGCTGATCGGCGATTACGAGATCTCGCGCCAGCCGGAAGACATGTACTTCATCGAGCAGATGTCGCACGTCGCGGCAGCCGCACACGCGCCGTTCATCGCATCGGCGTCGCCGGAGCTGCTTGGCCTCGAGTCGTTCTCCGACCTCGGCAAGCCGCGCGACCTCGGCAAGGTGTTCGACACGGTCGAATACGCGAAGTGGAAGTCGTTCCGCGATTCGGAAGACTCGCGCTACGTCGGCCTTACGCTCCCGCGCTTCCTCGGTCGCCTGCCGTTCAATCCGAAGGACGGCCAGACCGCGGAGAACTTCAACTTCGTCGAGGACGTCGACGGCACGGAGCACGACAAGTACCTGTGGTGCAACGCGGCGTGGGCATTCGCGGCGCGCCTGACGGCGGCGTTCGACGACTTCGGCTGGTGCGCGGCGATCCGCGGCGTCGAAGGCGGCGGCCTCGTCGAGGACCTGCCGACCCACACGTTCAAGACGGACGACGGTGAAGTCGCACTGAAGTGCCCGACCGAAATCGCGATCACCGACCGCCGCGAGAAGGAACTGAGCGACCTCGGCTTCATCCCGCTCGTTCATTGCAAGAACTCGGATTACGCTGCGTTTTTTGCTGCGCAATCGGTGCAGAAACCCAAGAAATACAGCACCGACAGCGCGAATGCGAACGCCGTCCTGTCCGCCCAGCTTCAGTACATCTTCTCGGTATCGCGCGTTGCGCACTACCTGAAGGCGATGATGCGGGACAAGATCGGTAGCTTCGCATCGGCGCAAAACGTGGAGACTTTCCTCAACCGGTGGATTTCGCAGTACGTCCTGCTCGATGACAACGCGTCGCAGGAACAGAAAGCGCAATTCCCGCTGCGCGAGGCATCCATACAAGTGTCGGAGATTCCGGGCAAGCCGGGCTCGTATCGTTCGGTCGCGTTCCTGCGCCCGCACTTTCAGCTCGACGAACTCTCGATTTCTCTGCGACTTGTCGCTGATCTGCCCAAACCGGCAAATTCATAAGCGAGTAAATCGCCCGGGCGGGCCGCCTGGGTAGGACGTTAAAACCACCTCTTTGGGGAGTCGAAGGGCCATGTTACATATGCACTTGCAGTTTGGTAGTCCGGCGGTGAAGGGCGAGTCCGCGGACAAAGACCATCAGGGCTGGATCGAACTGAAATCGTGGGATCACTCGATCGTTCAGCCGCGTTCGGCAACGGCATCGACCGCTGGCGGTCACACGATGACCCGTTGCGAACACGGCGACATGATTTTCACGAAGGAAATCGATTCGTCGAGCCCGCTGCTGTACCAGCACGCATCGGGCGGCACGACGTTCGATGAAGTTACGGTCCATTTCTCGCGCGCAGACGGCGAAGGCAAGCGCGTCCAGTACCTGGAAGTGAAGCTCAAGTACGTGATCATCTCGAGCATCGCACCGAGCGTCCGTGAAGAAGGTCTGCCGCTCGAGACGTTCTCGCTGAAGTACGCAGCCGTGCAGTGGAAGCAAACCCAGCAGAAGATCGGCGGCAACCAGGGCGGCAACACGCAAGGCGCCTGGAGCCTGACGAAGAACGACAAGACCTACGCGGTCTAAAGTCGGTTGCGGCAACGGGGCGCTCGGCGTCCCGTTGCCGTTTTCGCTGTGCGCACCGACCGATGAAACGATTCGAACCCAGTTTTCTCGACAAGCTGTTCGACGACGAACCGCACCTGCCGGCCTCGGCAGCGATGCGGCAATTGTCGCTGGACGAGCTGAAGAACACGGTCGCCCGCGACGTCGAGGCGATCCTCAATACCCGTATCGCCCACACCGAAGTCGAGCTGGCCGCGCTGCCGGAATGCCAGAAGTCGGTGCTGACCTACGGGCTGAACGATTTCGCCGGGCTGAGCCTGGCGAGTCACTACGACCGCGCGTTCATCTGCAAGTCGATCCAGCAGGCCATCGCGCGCCACGAGCCGCGGCTGCAGCAGGTGCAGGTGACGTTCGAACTGAACGAGCAGTCGACCAACGCGCTTTATTTCGCGATTCAGGCACTGCTCGTGGTGCACCCGGCCGAAGAGCCGGTGAGTTTCGACGCGATGCTGCAGCCGTCGACGCTGCAGTACTCGGTCACGCGCGCACGCGCAGCAAGAATGCTGTAAATCAAGCCGCCGAGCGGGCCGGACCGCCCGGTGGTAGATCAGGTCCGGCAGGAAATATTGAGGTTCGGGGTCGTCGATGGAAGAATTGCTGCCGTATTACGAGCGCGAATTATCGTTTTTGCGGCGCTATTCGCGAGATTTTGCCGAACGTTACCCGAAGATCGCGGCACGGCTCGCGTTGTCCGGCGAGCATTGCGAGGATCCGCACGTCGAGCGGATGATCGAGTCGTTCGCGCTGCTTGGCGCGCGGATCAACAAGAAGCTCGACGACGATTACCCGGAGTTCACCGAAGCGCTGCTGGAAGTGCTGTATCCGCACTACCTGCGGCCGTTCCCGTCGTGCTCGATCGCACAGTTCACGCCGGCGTCGCCCGGCCAGCAGACCGAACCGGTCGTGGTCGCACGCGGCACCGAGCTGAAGAGCCGCCCGATCCGTGGCGTGCAGTGCCGGTTCCGCACCGCATACGACGTAACGCTCGCACCGATCCGCATCTCGGAGGCGCGCTACACGCCGGTCGCGCTCGCGCCGAGCGCGACGGTGCTGCCGTCCAACGCGACGGGCGTGATCTCGATCACGTTCGAATCGCTTGCCGCGCAACTCGATCTCGGCGCGCTGAAGCTGCCGACGCTGCGTGCGCACCTGCACGGCGAACAGTCGTTCGTCGCCGCACTGACCGATTGTCTCTTCGTCAACGTGCTCGGCGCGTACGTCGAGCCGGAGCGCAACGGCCGCTGGACCGCGCTGCGCAAGCTGCCGATCGCGCACGCCGGCTTCGACGAGGACGACGCGCTGATCGACTACCCGGCGAAGTCGCACCCTGCGTATCGGCTGCTCACCGAATACTTCGCGTTCCCTGACAAGTTCGATTTCGTCGATTTCGATCTGGCGGCGATCGCACGCGCGTCGGGCCGCTGCCAGCGCGCGACGCTGCATCTCGTGCTGCAGGACGTGCGCAGCGACTCGCACGTCGCGCGGCTGCTCGACCTGCTGACGGCCAGCCATTTCCGGCTGTTCTGCACGCCGATCGTGAACCTGTTCCGCCAGCACGGCGAGCCGATCCGCATCACGCATCGCGCGGTGTCGTACCCGGTGATCGCCGAGGCGCGGCGTGCGTTCGCGTACGAGGTGTACTCGATCGATTCGGTGAAACTCGTCCGCCAGCAGGCGCACGATGAATCGGTGATCGAGTTCCGGCCGTTCTATTCGCTGCACCACGGCGAATCGGCGCGGATCGGCCATTACTGGTTCGCGCGCCGCAACGACTGGGTCGCGCAGAAGAGCCCCGGCTACGAGACCGAGATCTCGATCGTCGACATCGACTTCGAGCCGACGTCGCCGCAGACCGACACGCTGAGCCTCGACCTCACCTGCACGAACCGCGACCTGCCGTCGATGCTCGCGTTCGGCCTCGAAGGCGGCGACCTGTTCCAGGAGGGCGGCGCGCAGACGAGCGGCATTTCGCTGCTGCGGCGGCCGACGCAGAGCGTGCGCTTCGAGCGCGGCCGCGCCGCGCACTGGCGGCTCGTGTCGCACCTCGCGCTGAACCACGTGTCGCTGGTCGCGCACGGGCTCGCGCCGCTCAAGGAAATGCTGACGCTGTACGACCTGCGGCGCACCGCCGTGTCGATGCGCCAGATCGACGGGCTGGTCGGGATCGAGCAGCGCGGCGCCGTGCAATGGCTGCCGGGCAAGCCGTTCGCGACCTTCGTGCGCGGCATCGAGATACGGGTGACGATCGACGAGGAGCACTTCGTCGGTGCCAGCCTCGCGTCGTTCGTGCGCGTGCTCGACAGCTTCTTCGGGCTGTACGTGCACCTCAACAGTTTTGTTCAATTGGTCGTCGTGTCGAAGCGCACCGGCGAGGAGATCACTCGATGCAAGCCCCGAACCGGCGAATCGATCCTGGCGTAGTCGACGCGCTGCTCGACGAGCCGCACCGCTTCGAGTTCTTCCAGGCGGTGCGCGTGCTCGAAGGGCTGTTCGCGCGGCAGGCGTCCGATGCGCCCGGCGCGTGGCGGCACGGCGACGTCGTCGCGCAGCGCATCGAATTCCGCAACACGCTGTCGCTCGGCTTTCCGCCGAGCGAGATCGAAGGCGCGCGCTCGTTCGACGACGACGGCACGCTGCTCGATTCGGGCGACGCGCGCGGCGCGGCGCTCGCGGCCCGCGAGCTCGGCCACGTCGAGCTGACGCCCGCGTTCTTCGGGCTGCTCGGCGGGCAGGGCGCGCTGCCGCTGCACTACACCGAGCAGATCGTCGCGCGCGAGCACCTGAAGCGTGACCATGCGGCGCGTGCATTCTTCGACGTGTTCTCGAACCGCGCGACCGCGCTGTTCTACGCGGCGTGGAAGAAATACCGGCTGCCGTTCCACTACGAACTCGATCGCGACGAGCGCTACCTGCCGCTGCTGCTCGCGATCGCGGGTGTGCCGAGCGACGAGGTGCGCGACAGCCTCGCGGCCGGCGTCGGCGGCGTGCTCGACGAAGCCGTCGCCGGCTATGCGCTTGCCGCACGGCACCGGCCGATGTCGGCCGCGTACCTGCAGCGCACGCTGTCCGACTATTTCCGCGTGCCGGTGAAGATCGACCAGTTCGTCGGCAAGTGGTACGACGTGCCGGCCGACCAGTTGAGCGTGCTGGGCGAGGTCAACGCGGTGCTCGGCGCGACGGCGCTCGTCGGCGAACGCGTGTGGCAGCGCGACATGCGCGCGCGCATCGTCGTCGGCCCGCTGTCCAAGCGCGACTACGAGGCGTTCCTGCCCGGCGGCGCGCAGGCCGTCGCGCTCGAACGGATGCTGACGCTGCTTGCCGGCGTCACGCTCGAATACGAGGTCAAGCTCGTGCTCAAGCGCACCGAGGTTGGTGCGAGTGTGCTCGGCGAGGGCTCGCGACTCGGCTGGGACGCGTTCCTCTGCACGCGCGACGCGGCCGAAGACCGCTCGGATGCCCGCTACGAACTGCACGTGATTCACTGATTCCAAGGGGCTGTCTACATATGGAACGCGCATGCGAATGCCCGAAATCGTCCGTCCCCCAAGGGGACTTCCTTGCGGGGCGCAGGCAAGAAGCGAGGAGCGCCGTTTGGCCGAGCCAAACAAGCGACGAACGACGCCGCCATGCGGGCGATTTCGGGCATTCCCGTGATATGTTTTTTTAAATTTGGGGTTGCCACGAGAACGGCCGTTCTCGTGGCAACGCATGCGCGTTCCATATGTAAACAGACCCTAACAACAAACACGCAATCGAACCTGAGATCGACGCCATGAGCACGCCTCTGAAGACCCTCATCACGAAACTGAACCCGCTGTGCCGGCACGCGACCGAGCGCGCGGCGAGCGCGTGCCTGGCGCGCGGCCATTACGAGGTCGATCTCGAGCACCTGTTCCTCGCGCTGCTCGACGAAGCGACGGGCGACCTGCCGCTTGCGCTGCGCGCGAGCCGCGTCGATCCGCATGCGCTGCACGCCGATCTCGAGCGCGAACTCACGCGCCTGAAGACGGGCAACACGCGCACGCCGGTGTTCTCGGTGCACCTGATCGCATTGTTCGAGCAGGCGTGGCTGATCGCGTCGCTCGATTCGCAGCTCGGCCGCATCCGTTCCGGCCACCTGCTGCTCGCGCTGCTGACCGCGCCCGATCTCGCGCAGTTCGCGCAGCGGATGTCGTCGCAGTTCGCCGAAATGAACGTGACAGACCTGAAGCACAAGTTCGACGAGATCATGGCCGGTTCGAGCGAAGCCGAGCCGCGTCAGCCGGATGACGAAGGCAGCGACGTCGCGGCGGCTGCCGACGGCGCCGCGCCCGCGGCCGGCCCGTCGAAGACGCCCGCGCTCGACACGTACACGACCGACCTCACGCAGCGTGCGCGCGATGGCAAGATCGACCCGGTGATCGGCCGCGAAGCCGAGATTCGCCAGGCGATCGACATCCTGATGCGCCGCCGCCAGAACAACCCGATCATGACCGGCGAGGCCGGCGTCGGCAAAACGGCCGTCGTCGAAGGCCTTGCGCTGCGGATCGCGGCCGACGACGTGCCGCCGCCGCTGCGCGGGGTTGCGCTGCACGTGCTCGACATGGGGCTGCTGCAGGCCGGCGCGAGCGTGAAGGGCGAGTTCGAGAACCGCCTGAAGAGCGTGATCGACGAGGTGAAGAAGAGTGCGCACCCGATCATCCTGTTCATCGACGAGGCGCACACGATCATCGGCGCGGGCGGCCAGGCCGGCCAGAACGACGCGGCGAACCTGCTGAAGCCGGCGCTCGCGCGCGGCGAGCTGCGCACGATCGCCGCGACGACGTGGAGCGAATACAAGAAGTACTTCGAGAAGGATGCGGCGCTTGCGCGGCGCTTCCAGGTCGTGAAGGTCGAGGAGCCGAGCGAGCCGCTTGCGGCTGCGATGCTGCGCGGAATGTCCGGGCTGATGGAGAAGCACTTCAACGTGCGCATCCTCGACGACGCGATCACCGAAGCCGTGCGCCTGTCGCACCGCTACATCAGCGGCCGCCAACTGCCGGACAAGGCGATCAGCGTGCTCGACACCGCGTGCGCGAAGGTTGCGCTCGCCCATAGCGCGACGCCGGCGGCGATCGACGACACGAAGAAGCGCATCGAGCGGATCGACGCGGAAATTGCGTCGCTGGAGCGCGAAGCGACCGGCGGCGCGTCGCACGACGAGCGGCTTGGCGAATTGCGCGGCGCGCGCGACACGGCGCTCGAACAGCTTGCGAAGGACGAAGCGCGCTACGAAGCCGAGCGCGCGATCGTCGCCGAGATCACCGAACTGCGCGACACGCTCGACAAGGCGCGCGGCCCGTCGGAAGACGGCGCGCCGGTGGACGTGCCGGCCACCCGCGAGAAGCTCGCCGAGCGCGTTGCGGCGCTGCACGCGCTGCAGGGTGGCGAGCCGATGGTGCCGCTGCAGGTCGACGGCCATGTCGTCGCCGAGATCGTCGCCGCGTGGACGGGCATTCCGCTCGGCCGGATGGTGAAGGACGAGATCGACACCGTGCTGAACCTGCAGCCGCTGCTCACCGCGCGCGTGATCGGCCAGGACCATGCGCTCGACGCGATCGCGCAGCGCGTGCGCACCGCGACCGCGAACCTCGAGGATCCGAACAAGCCGCGCGGCGTGTTCATGTTCGTCGGGCCGTCGGGCGTCGGCAAGACCGAGACCGCGCTCGCGCTGGCCGACATCCTGTACGGCGGCGAGCGCAAGATGGTCACGATCAACATGAGCGAGTACCAGGAAGCGCACAGCGTGTCGGGCCTGAAGGGTTCACCGCCGGGCTACGTCGGGTACGGCGAGGGCGGCGTGCTGACCGAGGCCGTGCGTCGCAATCCGTACTCCGTCGTGCTCCTTGACGAAGTCGAGAAAGCGCACCCGGACGTGCTCGAGATGTTCTTCCAGGTGTTCGACAAGGGCACGATGGACGACGCCGAAGGCCGCGAGATCGACTTCCGCAACACGCTGATCATCCTGACGTCGAACGTCGGTTCGGCCGCGGTGATGCAGGCGTGCCTGAACAAGCCCGCCGAGGAACTGCCGGATCCGGACGCGCTCGCCGAAGCGCTGCGCCCGCAGCTGTACAAGACCTTCAAGCCGGCGTTCCTCGGCCGGATGAAGGTCGTCCCGTACTATCCGATTTCCGACGACGTGCTGGCCGAGATCATCGAGCTGAAGCTCGACCGGATCCGCCGCCGCATCGAAGCGAACCACAAGGCCGCGTTCGAGTGGGACGAATCGCTCGTCGATGCGGTGCTCGCGCGCTGCACCGAGGTCGATTCGGGCGCCCGCAACGTCGACCATATCCTGAACGGCACGCTGCTGCCGGAGATCGCGGGCCACGTGCTCGGCCGGATCGCCGACGGCGAGGCCATCGCGCGCATCGCGGTGCGCGCGGACGAGGCCGGCGAATTCGCGTACACCGTCGAATGAGCGCGGCCGCGCAACACGCATTGATGAACTGACCGAACCATGCCGATCAATCTCCCCGAGCTGCTGACACCGATCAGCGATGCATCGCCCAGCGGCGACGACCTGCTGTTCTCGAACGAATTCGACGCGATCCAGGATGCGCGGCGCTACGACGATCCGACGCTCGACCAGGGCGAGTGGGTGACCGAGATCAAGGAGGCCGACTGGGGCTTCGTCGTCGACCATGCGGGCGAGCTGCTGCGCACGCGCACGAAGGACCTGCGGCTCGCCGTGTGGCTGACCGAGGCGCTTGCGCTGGAAGACGGCATCACCGGCCTCACCGAAGGCTATGCGTTGCTGGAAGGGCTGTGCCGCGACTACTGGGACACCGTGCATCCGCTGCCCGAAGGCGACGATGTCGAATACCGGCTCGGCAACGTCGCGTGGCTGTCCGGCCGCACGGCCGAGCTGTTGCGCGGCATTCCGGTGACGGACGGCGCGTCGAACGCATTCACCACGCTCGACTGGGAAGTCGCGCAGCACGTTGCGCAGGCCGTGAAGCGCGACCCCGAGCATGCGGACGACATCGCGCGCGGCAAGCCGTCGGTCGATCAGGTCGATGCGTCGCGACGCGTAACGCCGATCGCGTTCTACACCACGCTGCTCGCGAACCTGAAGGCGTTCGAATTCGCGCTCGATGCATTCGAGGACCGGCTCGTCGAACGCGCGGGCGATTCGGCGCCGAGCTTCCGGCAGACGCGCGACGCGTTCGAAACCGTCTACCGGCTCGCCGAGCGCTTCGCGCGCGAGCAGGGCTATACGGGCAGTGCGCCGCATACGCCGGCGGCGCCGCACGCGCAGCCCGAGCGTATCGAGCCGAGTTTCGGCGACCCGATCCATACCGAGGAGACGCATGTGCAACCGCAGACCGCTCCGCGTGCGCCGGTGACGCAGATGATCGCCGGCATCCAGAACCGTGCGCAGGCCGTCGACCAGCTGCGTGCGGTCGCGCGTTACTTCCGCCAGACGGAGCCGCATAGCCCCGTCGCGTATCTCGCCGACAAGGCCGCCGAATGGGCCGACATGCCGCTGCACAAGTGGCTCGAGAGCGTCGTGAAGGACGACGGCTCGCTGTCGCATATTCGTGAGCTGCTCGGGGTGAGGCCCGACGAGCAGTCGTAAACGCACGACGGGCGGCGCATTGCTGGCGCCGCCCGTCGTGTGCCGTGCCGCTCCGCAACGGAGCGGCCGGTCGATCCGCTGTTACTGTCCGACCCGGAACTCGATCCGCCGATTCCTCGCCCGCCCATCCGCCGTATCGTTCGGCGCGATCGGCTGATCCGGCCCGACGCCCGTCGTCGTCATCTGCTGCGGCTGGATGTTCTTCGTGATCAGATAGCCCTTCACCGAATCCGCACGCGCCTGGCTCAGCGCGATGTTCGACGTCCGGTTCCCCGAGTTGTCGGTGTGGCCGATGATGTCGACCGTGCGGTTCGGCATCTTCGACAGCGCGGCCGCCATCTGGTCGAGGATCTGCTTGCCTTGCGGCGTCAGCGTCGCGCTGCCGGTCTCGAACTCGATCGTGCGGTTCGCGAGCGTCTGGTCGAGCAGCCCCTGCTCGGATGCCGACACGCGCAGCCCGTTCTTGATCGTGTACGTCGGGTTCAGCGTGTTCGCCATGTCGCTCGCGAGCTGCTGGCGTTGCGCCTCGTTGTGCACCTCGCCCTTCATCTCGATCTGCGTGCCGTTGATCTTCAGCTGACCCTTGCTGATCTGCTTGAGCTGCGTGCCGAGCAGCTTCTGCACGTTCGCGCTCCAGTTCGGCGGCGTCGCGACGTCGCCAACCTCGATCTGGTCGACCACGTTCGCCGCGCCGTAGGTGTCGCGCAGTTTCTGCAGCACGGCGGCCTTGGTCGCCTCGTCGGGCACCTTGCCGCCGACGACCACCTGGCCGGGCGTTGCGTTCGCGGGCGGCGGCACGATGGTGCCGGCGGTGCCGCGTATCACCGTGCCGGACGCCGTGGCCGGCGCGGCGCTGGCGTTCGTGTTCGCGGGCAGCGCGGCGGCCGCGACGGTGCCGTTGGCGACCGGCGTGACGGTCGCACCGCCCGTGCTCTGCGCGAAGGCCGCGCCGCTGGCGACGAGGCCGGCGGCAAGCAGGGCGGCAGCGAAGGGCGTGACGCGTGCGCGCCTGACGTGAATCGTGCGTTGCATCCCGTCAGCCTCCGATGAACGCTTCGCGGAACGCGTTGATGGCGACGCGCAGCGAGAGTTGCGGTTGGTCGAGGTAGCTGACGAGCTTGCTGATCTGGTGATCGTTTTGCGCATGGGCGTCGATCCACTCGGGATCGTCGATGTCGATGTTGTGGGCGGCGTAGGTCTGCGGATCGACGACGCTCAGCAGCGTCTTGGACGACGCGCCGTTGAAGCCGATGATCAGCCGTTCGCGCTCGGCGATCGTGCCGATGAAGATGGCGAGTTCGAAGTCGGCCTGCGCGACGAACGGCGCGATCAGCTCGAGCCAGAACGCGGCGACGAGGCTGCGATAGAACGGGTCGACCGGCAGCGGCAGCGTGAGGCCGCGCTCGATGTGCGACGAGCCGCTCTGCATCACGGGCCGCAGCAGCGAGCCGAGCGCGAGCATCGCGCCGCGCAGCCGCACGGGGTGACCGCTTTCGAGCAGCATCTGTTGCAGGCCGTACAGCGACTGGTGTTCGACGAAGTCGTTGAAGGTGCCGTCATGCGACGTGCCGGGGCCGCCGACGTCGATCGGCACCTGCGTGTCGCCGAGCGCCTGCAGCGCGCCGGGCGGCTCGTCCTTCGCGAGCAGCGGCGGGATTTGCGCGGCGACGCGCGACCACAGCCGCGCGAACGCGAGCGGGCTGCGCGCGAGGAACGCGAGCGGGCGGTCGACCTCGAGCGCGGTCGCGCCGAGGAACGGGAAGCGGCGCATCGACACGTCGTGGCTCGCGACCATGTGGCCCGCGATCGCGAGCTTGCTGCGCGAGCCGAGGAACGCGAAATGCATCGGCTTCGCATCCTCGTAGACGATCTTCCAGCGCGGATCTTCCGCGAGCAGTTCGAGCGCCTGCGCGATCCAGCGATCGAGCGTCTGCAGCAGCTGCGGATTGTGCGCGCTCTTCACGAAGTCGCCGCGCGACGGAATCTTGCCGAAGTAGGCGATCTGCGCCTGAACGGTTTGCGTCATTGCGCCCCCTGTGCATTGTTTGCGGTGGCGGCCGTGACGGCCGGTGCTGCAGCCGGCGTGCCCGTGCCGGCCTGCGTCGCGTTCTGTGCGGCGCCGGCGCTCGCATCGGCGACCGACGACGGCAGTTGCAGGCCGCGCAGGCTCTGCTGTTGCGGCTGGTCGCCGCCGCTGCTCGTCGGTTGCGACGTGCTGATGATGCGCATCGTCACCGACACGTTCACGTTGCCCTGGGTCCACGTGAGGTCGAAGGTGCCGTCCGGACGCCGCTTGCGCTGCGCCGAGTTGATCAGCTTCTCGAGACCGTAGCGGCCCGGCTCGTTGACGAGCTGCACCGTGCGGCCGTCGAAGGTCGTCGCGGACAGCGTCGCACCCGGCGAGCCCTGCGGGTTCGGCCACACGAAGTTCATCCACTGCGGCGGCGTGTTGCGGTAACGCAGCTGCTGGCCGTCGATCGCGATCGTGTATTCCGTCGTGCCGCTGCTCGGCTGCGGCAGGATCTGGAACACGGTCTGCGGCTCGGACGTCGCGGCCGCGCCACCTGCGGCGCCGCCGGCGAGCGGGGCGACCCAGCGTGCGAAGCCGTTCGTGAAGTCCGGCGTGAGGCCGATGCCCATGTCGCCCCACGTGCGGGCGGCGAGCGTGTCGCCGCGGCGCACCGCGAGCGGGCCCAGCGTCGTGCCGACGAACTTCGCGATCGCACCGTCCGGACCGAACACCTGCGCGATTTCACCGGCGCCGGCCTCGACCTTCGCGCTTGGCGCGAACGGGTACTTGGTCGCGAGCGAGCTCTGGAACGGCTGGTAGACCTGCGCGTTCCACACCTTGTTGACTTCGGCGCTGGCCGGCTGGATCACCACCGAGAACGCCTGCATCAGCGGCCGCACCAGCAGCGGACGCAGCGACTTGCGTTGCGAATCGGTGAGGCCCGTCAGCATCTGCTCGTCGACGAACTTCAGCGAATCGGCGAGTTCCGAGCCGTTGCCGTCGAGCGTCTGCTGCATCAGCTGGCGCGCGCCGGGGCCGGGGTCGCCCTGGTTCTTGATCACGTTGAAGCGCGTCCGGACCTTCGACAGCGAGTCCATGTAGCCCTTGAGCATCGACGTGCCGTCATGCGTCGCGACGATCCGTGCGAGCCCGATGAACTCCTGGCCGATCGGACCCATCGGCACCTCGGCCGGATTGCCGTTGATGTCGATGTTCGCGGCCGCGACCTGGCCGGCCCGCGAGCGCGAGAACAGCTGCTTGACCCAGTTCACGACACCCGTTTGCGCCTTCTTGATCGTCACGTTGGCGAGCGACGGGTTGTCCCACGACGTCTGGTCGTACGCGGTCTCGAGGATCTTGCGGATCGGCGAATCCTGCGGGTCGCCGAGGCGGTTCATCCCGTCGACGGCCTGGCCGAAGCTGCTGAAGCCCTGCACCGCGATGCCCTGCATGAACTTCTGCCAGTGCTGCGCGTACTCGGTCTTGTACATGCCGACGAGCGTCTTCTGGATCTGCTCGGGGCTGCCTTCCAGCGTCAGGTCGTCCTGAGTCGACGTGTTCAGCACCCAGTCCTTCGCCTGCAGTTCCTTGGTCGCCGCATCGCGGATCGCCGGCTGCACGTAGTCGAACCACGCTTCACGCGTGAACGTGCCCGGAATCGCGTAGCTGCCTGCGATCAGGCCCTGGTTGCCGTCGCCGACGATGCGCGCAATGGTCATCGGCGCGAAGCGGGTCGATGCGCGTGCCTTGATTTCCTCATAGACGCGCTGGCGGGCCGGCATGCCGCGCACGACGCGGCGCAGGTTCTCGCGGGTCTGGTCGACGAGCGCGAGGTTCGCGTCGATCATCGGCCAGTCGTCGTCGTTCACGCGCGACAGATAGAACGAGATCATGCGCTCGGCGCTCTTGATCATCTCGTCGCGCGGCATGTTGCCGCGATTCGTCTCGAGCCAGCCGCGCCAGAAGCGCGCGAGCTGATCGGTCAGGTGCGCCTGTTCGACGTGACGCTTGTCGGACAGCATCAGGTAGGTCTTCAGCGCGTTGTACGCATCCTGCACGTTGGTCGGCGACGCATCGCTGTACAGCCCGCCCTGCGGTGCAGCCGGCGGTTGCTGTGCGGTGTCCGTCGCGGCGGCCGCGGCGGACGCGCCCTGCGCGGCGCCGGCCAGCGGCGCGGCACCCGGCGGGTTCGTCGAAACCGGCACTGCGCCGCCCTGCACGGCGCCCGATTCGGGCGGGCGGGTCATCGGCACGAGCTGTTCGGGGTGTGCGTTCACGTCCTTCATGAACGACGCGAGATTCTGCGAGACCGGAGCCAGCAGGATCTGGCGCACGCCGTTGTAGTACTCGGTCAGCAGATGCTGTTCGAGACGGTCGCCCTGATACAGGCCGAGCGACACCGACAGCGGCTTGTCGCGGCGGAACTGCTCGAGCTGTTCGATCCGGTCTTCGAGGATGTCCATCGCCTGCAGGCGCGACTGCAGGTCGTTGCGGCCCTGCTGCAGGCGCGTAACGTTGTCGAGGTCGGCCTGCACGTTGGTGACGAGCTGCTGGTTGCCGATCGTCGACCAGGTCCAGCCGCCGAGCGCGAGCGCGAGCGCGGCGACGAAGCCGAAGAAGGTCGCGTAGCGCAGCCGCGTCTTGGTCGGGCTTGCGAACTGGCGCACGGTCTGACGGTCGGCGAAGATCACCTTCGAGAACAGGTCGCGCAGGAAGAAGCCGTTCTTCGAGAAGGCGCTGTGCGGCTTCGGCAGCGCGTTCGCGTCGAGGCCGAAGCGGCCCGCGATGCGCTGTGCGGCGGCGCTGTTGGTTTCGCCTTCCTGCAGTGCGCTCGTGAAGTAGAAGCCGCGGAAGATCGGCTTGTACTGGAACGGGTTGTTTTCGAACAGCGTCGCGAGGAACGCGCGCAGCGCCGGCTTGATCGTCGAGAATTCGAGCGGGAAGCTCAGCTGGCCCGGCGACAACTGGTTGCCGCGCGACAGCGACAGCTGCGCGACGCTGATCTCCTTGAGCCCTTCGTACAGTTCCTCGAAGCGTTCGTCGAACTGCGTGACGACGTCGCGTTTCTCATCCGGCTCGTAGGGCAGGGTGGCGCCCCACACACGGTCGTACTCGTGCTTGTCGCTGCTGCTGAAGAATTCGGTGAAGCCGGTGATCAGGTCGGCCTTCGTGAACATCACGTAGACCGGTGCGAACACTTCGAGCTTTTCCGTCAGCTCCTGAACGCGCTGGCGGAGGTTTTTCGCGAGGTTGATCGCAAATTCGGGGCGGTTGCCGGTGAGTTCGGCGATGCTGGCGGTGACGATGATGCCGTTGATCGGCGCCTTCGGACGGTAGCGCTTCAGCAGGCCGAGAAAGCCGAGCCATTCGCTGCGGTCTTCCTCGTGTACCGAATAACGGCCGGCCGTATCGAGCAGGATCCCTTCGGTCGTGAAGAACCAGTCGCAGTTACGCGTGCCGCCGATGCCGTGGATCACGGCGCTGTTCTTGTCCGCGAACGGGAACTGCAGGCCCGAGTTCAGTACGGCGCTGCTCTTGCCCGCGGCCGGGTTGCCGATCACGATGTACCACGGCAGTTCGTACAGCGCGGAGCCGCCCGACACCTGACCGATCTTCGACGTCTTGATCGTCTTCACCGCGTCGGACAGGCGCGTGCGCAGCACGTCGAGATCGGCCGTCTTCGCATCGGGTGCGAGCGCGGCCGCTGCCGGTGCGGCGATCTTGCCGGTTTCCGCCTGCTCTTCCAGCACCTGGCCGAGCTGCTGGTTCGCGCGCTTCACGCGCCAGCGGCGCCACAACGCGACGCCGAGCCACAGCACGAGGATCGCCGCGAAGACGATCGCCGCCCACAGGAGCGGTAGCTGCAGCATGTCGACCGCGATGAAGAGAATCGCCGCTAACGCGACGATCCCGACAATCGAGAGCGTACGCGGATGAGTCAGCACGTTGAGGATGCGTTGCATAGGACGTTCAGGTTCCGGTGCGATTCGGTGAGGCGACGCAGGCGCGCCGAGCGGCAAGGGTGGCGCCGCGATGTGTCGCCATGCTGTCAAACGGGATGAAGGGAGCCGGCATCAATGCGCTCGCGGCATCGGAGAAGGCGCGCGCATTAATGAAAGGACGCTGTGAGATTTAAAACGGAAGCGGCGGCCTGAAAAAATCGCGCAACGGAATGCCCGATCGATTGCGCCGCCCAAATAGTTTCCTGCCGGGTGATTAAAAAGCCCCATGCCGCCCTCATTATTTCTTGTACGGCAGCCCTGACTAGCTGCCGCGTCCCAGTTTAAAACCGGGTTTATGGTATTCCACGTGCCCGAGATCCATCATCTTCCAGCGGCCGCCCCAGGTCAGTCCGACCTGCTCGGCAACCTGTCCGTACAACTGGTAGCCGCGCATTGCCCAGGGATCTTTCTCGGAAATGACCAGCTTGCCGTCGCGCAGGAATGCGTTGTCGGCCGCCAGCCCGAATTGGTGATAACTCTGGAAGGCCGCCGCGTTGGTCACGTTGGTGCCCATCTGCGCGAGCCGGTTCTGGCGTTCCGGACTCCGATAGCCTTCCAGCAGCGCCATCTCATAACCATATTGTTCGTGCATGATCTTGTAGACCAGCAGCAAACGCGTGCGGAAGTCGGGATCCAGCAGGTTCCAGTCGCGGCTCGCATCCTTCAGCGCCGGCCGCACCTGTTCGACTTCCTTCGTGGCAAAGACTTCAGGCGGCAGCGGCGGAGGCGGGACGAGTTGCTCGCCTTGCAGCAGCGCGGCGATCTTCTCGTCGGGCACGCGCGCCGTGTCGTCGTACTGAAACAATTGCCGACCGCGTAACGCAATGGCCACCAATGGCGGCGTCGCAAGAATACCTGCCGATACCATAATCATCAAGCGCCGTCGAATCAGTAAATTTTGCACATCGTTTAATGCGCCGCGGGTAACGCTTGCCGATTTAACAATTTGACTTCGCGTACGCGCGGCGCGATCGTTCGCACGGCGCGTTAGACGGCCGTGAAACTGGGCGACGGATTCGAAAACGGTCGCGCGGATACCCGGTAAAAGCAACAGTGCCGCGACCGCGACGGCAAGGGCGAAATAGGCGACGAGTGCGACGGCAATCAACGAAATCCCCGGAAATTGGAATTGATTGTGTTTTGCAATGCTTGCTCTTAGAATCAGGCTGCTTTGAGAGGCCGGGCTATATTATCGCGGTGAATTAAACCAGGATTCAATGAGACGCTGAATGAGTGCGCCGGAAAATTCAAATTCGAAAACCCCGCCCAGCCTGCTGTCCGATACTAAACCGGCAGGCGAGGGTGGGCGTCAGCAGTCGCGCATTCTCGCGGATCTGGAAGGACGTGTCGCGCCCTCTGCCGAGCCGGCGCGCCGTTCGCTGAAGGGGCCGATCGCGGCCGTGGTCGCGCTCGTGATCGCCGTCGGTGGCTGGGGCGCATGGCGCTGGCAGCAGCAATCCGGCGAGTCGGCTGTCGTGGCCGCTGCGCCCGCACCGGCAACCGCGAAGGCCGAGCCGGCCAGCGGCGCTGCGCAGGTCGCACAGAATGTCGCGTCGGCGGCGTCCGCCGTTCAACCGGCGACGATCGTCAACGAGGATGCCGCATCCGAAGCCGTTGCGTCCGCATCGTCCGCGTCCGGCGCGGACAACAGCCGTTTGTCGCGCGCGCTCGCGAACGGGGCCGACGATACGCCGGGTGCCGTCACCGCAGGTGCCGCAGCAGCCACGGCAGCCGCGGTTGCTACGACGAAAACCGCGAAAGCCGACGCAGCGAAGAGCGACAAGGTCGCCGCACGCAGCAAGGCAGAGGCCAAGGCCGACGCGAAGGCCGAGGCCCGCAAGCATCACAAGGAACAGGTCGAACTCGCGCAGGCGAAGAAGCGTCGCGAAACGGCGGCCCGTACCGGCGGCGCGCGCGCGTCCGGGAAGGACGATCCGGATGCCGATCTGCTGGCTGCGCTCGTCGCACGCACGAAGCCCGCCGACAAGAAGGCCGCCGCGCAGAAGGCGCAGCAGGCCGGGCCGACCAAGACGGCGGCCGCGACGGGTGGCTCGCTCGCATCGCGCGTGAAGGACTGCTCGGCGCGGGGTTTCTTCGAGGATCAGCTGTGCCGCTGGCGCGTCTGCGAGGGCCACTGGGGCAAGGATCCGGCATGCCCGACCGCCGCGCAGTCCGAGACGCGGCAGTAAGCAGCATCACGCCACCCGTTCATTGCGCACGCGCCGCCATCGAGCGGCGCGTTGCTTTTGGGGCCGCCGGCCGCGCATGCACGGCCGGATGTGACAGTGTCACGCGAGTGTCACGTGCGTCGTGCATACGTTTCCTTTCTTTTCCCGGCGCGGCGCCGCGATGCGTGATGCGCGGCGCGGTGCGCGCCGCATCACCTTCGACACGATGGACCTGATCGTACAGACTTACGGCGCCGACACGTCCGGCATGGTGTGCGGATTCCGCTTCGTCCCGGGCGGGTCGGGCGCAATGCTCGACGCCGACGCGGCCGCTGCGTGGCTGAATACGTGTCGTGAGCACGAGGCGGTGCCGTCGGACGATTTCGTCTGGCTGCACTTCAATCTCGCGCACGGCGCGAGCGAGCGTTGGATGCGCACGCACCTCGGGCTGCCCGACAGCTTCTTCGAATTCCTCCACGAAGGATCGCGCTCGACACGCATCGAGCAGGAGGACGGCGCGCTGCGCGCGATCGTCAACGACGTGATGTTCAATCTCGAACTGACGCCGTCGGAAATCGCGACGCTGTTCGCCCATGTCGAGCGGCGCATCATGGTCACCGCGCGGCTCAAGCCGCTGCGCTCGGTCGACACGCTGCGCGCATGCGTGCGCGACGGCGAGCAGTTCCGGTCGCCGGCCGAGCTGCTCGTGCACCTGCTGCACGACCAGGCCGACCTCCTGATCCAGATCATGCGGCGCACGAGCGTCGACGTCGATCGCATCGAGGATCGCTTCCTGTCGCAGCGGCTCACGTCGAATCGCGTCGAGCTGGGTGCGATGCGCCGCACGCTGACGCGCCTGCAACGCATGCTGGCGCCCGAGCCCGGGTCGATCTTCCGGCTGCTCGCGAAGCCGCCCGCGTGGCTGCACGCCGAAGACGTGCAGGAGTTGCGCGAGTCGACCGAGGAGTTCTCGCTCGTGCTTGCGGATCTGTCGGGGCTCAACGAGCGGATCAAGCTGCTGCAGGAAGAGATCGGCTCGCGGCTCGACGAGCAGAACAACCGGACGCTCTTCACGCTGACGCTCGTGACCGTGATCGCGCTGCCGATCAACATCGTTGCAGGCTTCTTCGGGATGAACGTCGGCGGCGTGCCGTTCTCGGAGAACAAGCACGGGTTCTGGCTGATGGTGCTGCTGGTGGCGGGCTTTACCGGGCTCGCCGCATGGTGGGCGTTCCGCCGGCGCAATGATCGTTAGGGCCGCTTCACGTCGGCAACGCGTCAGCGCAGCAGCGTGATCGCTTGCTCGCCGATCACCATTCCGAGCAGGCCGACGAGCGCGACGAGCGGCGGGGCCGGCGAGCGCACGTGCAGCAGTGCGTACAGCACGCCGACACCGAGGCCCACCGCAAGCGAAAGCAGGTAATTCATCATGGCGGTCTCCGTGCCAGGCGGCATCACGGTTTGAGGATCACGCGCTCGCGCGCGCCGGCCAGCACCGCACGATAGGCATCGTGCGCGCGCTCGAGCGGGTACGTGTATGCATCCTCGATCGGGAACGCGCGCAACGTGCCGTTGCCGAAGCCGGGCGCGAGCGTATCGAGGATGTTCGCGACCGCGGTGCCGCCGAGCTGCAGCGAATCGACGCCGACGTACGTATGCTGGCCGCGATAGAACGAGAAGATGTCGAACGGTACGTTGCGGTCGATCGTCGAGATGAAGATCTGGCGTCCGCCGATCGCCATCGACGCGTTCGCCGCCTCGAAATACGGGCTGCCCACCGTGTTGTAGACGATGTCCGCGCCGTGTCCGCCGGTCGCCGCGCGCACCGCGTCGGCCACCGCTTCGCGCGACGCGTCGATCACGCGCACGTCGCCGGACGCGTGGCCGCGATATGCGCCGGGGCCGCGCTCGACGCCGATCACCGTGGCGCCGCGCGCAGTTGCAAGCTGGATCGCGGCCTGGCCGACCTTGCCGTTTGCGCCGAACACGAGCACGACGTCGCCGGCTTCGGGCATGCCGGCGCGCCGCAGCCCTTCGTATGCGGTGACGAACGGCACGCCGATGCCGGCCGCTTCGTCGAGCGTCAGCACGGCCGGCTTGCGGCGGACTTGCGCGGCATCGAGCACCAGCCATTGCGCATGCGAGCCGTCGCGCCCGACGCCGAGGTCGCCGCCCGAGCCCCACACCGGCGCACCGATCCAGCCGTCGGGGCCGCTGCGCACGATGCCGGCCCAGTCGCGGCCGGGCGTGCGCGGCCACACCGCATGCGGCATGCGCCCGAGCGCGGCCTTCACGTCGCTCGGATTGACGCCGGCCGCGCGCACCTCGATCAGCATCTGGCCGTCGCCCGGCACGGGCGGGTCGATTTCCCTGACGCGTGCGTCGAGCGACTCGATGTCGGGGGCGGGGGCGTCGAAGCGGATGCTGCGCATGATGATCTCCGTGAAGAGGGGCTGGCGCGCTGCCCGGCGGGCCGGCGCATGCAGCGATGGAACAGGATGACTGGAGTCTAGTCGGCCGGATTTGACGCGGAAACACGCAAAGGCGGATGATTGTTTTGCGTTTAGTGCATAGCAATTCCGGGAGCCGGCATGGACGACTTTCTTTCTCCGCATCTGGCGCTGTTCGTCGACGTGGTCGACCAGCAGAGCTTTTCGGCCGCCGCGCGCCGGCAGGGCGTCGCCGCGTCGTCGGTCACGCGGCGCATCGACCGGCTCGAGGCGCAGCTCGGCATCCGCCTGTTGCATCGCACCACGCACGCGCTTCGGCCGACCGAGGCCGGGCTGCTGCTGTACGGACGCGCGACGCGGATGCTCGCCGAACTGCGCGGGCTGCAGGAGGACCTGCACAGCCAGCACGACGAGCCGAGCGGGCTGTTGCGTGTCGACTGTCCGGCGCCGTTCGGCCGCCGGCACCTGATGGCCGCGCTGGCCGCATTCATGCAGCGCCACCCGGCGCTGCAGGTCGACCTGTTGCTGACGGACAGCATGGTCGACCCGCAAGGCACGCGGCTCGGCTCCGACGTCGATCTCGCGGTGCGCATCGGTCCGCTGGAAGACACGCGCTTCGTCGCGACCGTGCTCGCGCCGCAACGCCGCGTGCTGTGCGCGAGCCCCGATTACGTCGCGCGGCGCGGCGAACCGGAAGCGCCCGACGCGCTCGCCGGGCACGATTGCCTCGCGTGGCACGGTGCGCCGCCGCCGGGCGCATGGCGTTTCGACGGCCGCCGCCACGTGCCGTCGCAGCCGCGGTTTCGCAGCAACCATTCCGAGGCGCTGCTCGAAGCGGCGATCGACGGGCTCGGCATCGCGCACCTGCCGACGTGGCTCGCGGGGGACGCGTTGCGCGACGGTCGGCTGTGTGCATTGCTGCCGCGTTACGCGGCAGCATCCGAGCCGGCGACGATCCACGTGCTGCGCCAGCAGGCGCGCGGTAGCGCACGCGCGGCGCGGCTGGTTGCGTTCCTCGTCACGTGGTTCGCGCAGCCGGCGTGGGATGCCGCGTGGACGTGAAGACGTGACCGACGGCGTGCAATGAAAAACGGGCCCCGCATGCGGGGCCCGTCGAACAGCGGGAAGCGCCGGCCGGCACCGCGGCATGCGCGGTGCGGCCGGTCGTGCGACAACGTTACTGAGCCACCGTCTTGCGCGGCTTGAACATGCCCTGGTAGCGCAGCGCCGGACGCTCCTTCTCCACCGGCGCAATACCGCCGAAGCTCGGCGTCTGGCGCAGCTTCATCGCGGCCGGCGAGGCGACCGAGCCGATCGACGTCGAACGCGAAGCCGGCGCGAGGTTGTTCGCGACGAGCAGCGCGGCCTCGCTCTTCAGGTTCGCGAGCAGCACCGGATCGGTCGACATGTTGATCTGCGTGAGCAGGCCGCTCCAGGCCGCGTCGCTGTAGTTCACGACGTAGTAGTCGAGTCCGGTCGGATCCGCGACCACGCCGGTGCAGCCTTCGATTCGCGTCTGCGCCTGCGTGTCCTTCAGCGCGAGCGTCGTGTGTTTCGCGAGACCCTGGCCGTACGCGAGCGTGATCGGCACCGTCCATTGCAGGCCCGGATACGCGTTCTTGTTCGGGAACGGCTGCTGTTTCAGCGTGACGACTGTCTGGTTCTTCGTCAGGTCGCACTGCGTGTCGAGCGAGATCAGCGGCACGCCCGTCTGGCGCACGTAGCTGTCGCCGATCGGGCCGACCGATTGGCCGCTCTCCTTCGACAGCGCATCCCACAGACGCTTCGGCGTGCCGTTGCCGAACGAGTAGTCGACCAGGTACTGCTGCAGGCCGTGGCGCAATGTCTGCTCGCCGAGATAGTTCTCGAGCGTCTTCAGCACGTGGCCGCCCTTGTCGTACGTGAACGCGCTCGCGCTCAGCACGAAATCGTTCGACGCCCAGTCGTTGAAGTTCGGTGCGACCGGGAACGCGTTCGGGCCGATGTCGCGGTTGATCACGCGGTACTTGTTCTTCACCTGGTCGAGCCAGCTGAACTGGTCGGGGAAGAACTGGATCGTCGTCTTCGTCTCGAAGAACGTCGCGAACGACTCGTTGAGCCAGACGTTATCCCACCAGTCGGCCGTGACCAGATCGCCGAACCACTGGTGCGCGACTTCGTGCGTCAGCACTTCATTGCCGTACTGCGACATCGGCTGGCCCGGCTGCGGCAGGATGTCGTCGGCGAATTCGAGGATCGACCCCCAGTTCTCCATCCCGCCGAAGTTCAGGTCCTTCTGGTCCTTGAACGCGTCGTTCGCGGCGACCGTGTCGAACTTCGTCAGCGGCAGCGGAATGCCCGTGTAGCGGTAATAGAAGTCGAGCGCCTGCTTGGTGCGGTCCATCGCCGGCTTCGCCCAGTCGCTCATGCCCGGCGGCGTGAACACGCGCAGGTGCAGACCGCCCTTGCCGCCCGGCAGCGGGCTCGTGAAATTGTCTTCGTAGGTATCGAACATGCCGCCGCCGAAGAACAGCAGGTACGACGGCATCGGAGGCGTCTTCTCGAACTGCACGAGCTTGTAGCCGCCGCCGACGTTGGTCGACGGCTTCTCGGCCGCGTTCGACACGACGCGCCAGCTCTGCGGTACTTCGGCCGTCACTTCATAGGTCGGACGGAACGCGGGTTCGTCCCAGCCCGGGAACCACTGGCGCGCCAGGTTGGTTTCGCCCTGCGTGAGGATCGCGCCGCTCGTCTTGCCGTCTGTGCCCTTCAGGTCGACGCGGAAGACGCCTTCCGCGGCCGAGCAGCCCGGATACGGATCGTCGCCGCAGCTGCCGCCGGTCTTCGCGACCGGATCGTCATACGACTTGAAGTTGATGATGCCCGACCACTCCATGTGCAGCGAATAATTGCCCGCCGCGATCGTGCCGCTGACCGGGCGCAACTGGTAGTAGTCGCCCTTGTCCTGCGGCGTCGCGATCAGCTGGATGTTGCCCGGCTGCAGCGTGATGCGGCCGTTCGTGAACTTGATCCGGTGGCCGGCGATCACGATGTTGTTGACCGGCTTCAGCACCTTGATCTCGACGTCGGCGCGCCCGTCGAACGCGTTCAGCGCGTCGTTCGGACGGAACCATAGCCGGTAGTTGACCGGGACGACGGTGTCCGGGAGTTCGACCGGCGACACGCTCTTGTCGACGTTGGAGGTGGCGGGCGGCGGTGCGCTCGGCGGCGTGGCGGGCGTCGAGCCGGACTGCGGTGCGCCGGTGGAGCTGAGCGCGGAAGCCGAGCCCATGCCGCCGTCGTCGCCGCCGCACCCGGCGAGTGCCAGTGCGGCGACGAGCGGCAGATAACGCATCTTGTGAATGTTGATCGACATGACTGAAACCTCGATTGTTGAAAGAATCGTTCAGTGCTGCGAAAACGCCGGCAAAAGGAATCCCTCGTCGTTAATCAACGGCGACGTGAAATGCCAATGGCGGATTATTCGAAAAAGACGGTCGACCGACTACGTGAAGGTAATCATGGTTTACTGCCCCCTCTGTGTTTTCCGGATATCGGTTAACTTGCCGGTTAAAAATGGTCGTGCGCGTGTTGTACTGAATTGATTTCGCGCGCACGACACGGGGCCGCACGCCCGCTGCGGGCGCGCTCCCTTTGAACCGACGACCCACGGGGCCGGCCGCACCAGGCCGCGCGACGGACGGACGGCGTGTCGCCGTTCCGTAAAATCGCCGTCATGCGGCTTCAAGGTTTGTCGGCCTGCTCGAAGGATGCGTAAATATACTTGATGGTTTTGAGTAAAGGAAACGAAAAAATTAGAAGGCGCGTCTATTGAGTTTTTCGTGTGCGATTGAATGGTGAAAAGCATTAATTCGCTTTCTGTTTGGCTGTCGTTTTCGTAGTTTTAATCTATTAACGATCTCGCCGATAAGCGAAAACTACGAATCATGGTGTGACCCGGCGCGCTCGGTACAATGCAGCGATGATGCGTCGATCATGACATCGAGGAGGTCTGCCGTGCCACGCGCCCTGTTCCGTATCGCGCCGCTGCGTGCCGCGCTGCTGTTGTTCGCTGCCGTCCTCATGCTCGGCGGTTGCGCGGGGCTCACGCGCGAGCCCGTGAGCGTGACCGTCGTCGGGCTCGATCCGCTCGTCGGGCAGGGCCTCGAGATGCGGTTCAGCCTGAAGCTGCGCGTGCAGAACCCGAACGACGCGCCGATCGAATACGACGGCATCGCCGTCGCGCTCGACCTGAACGGCACGCCGTTCGCAAGCGGGGTCAGCGACCGGACGGGCAGCGTGCCGCGCTTCGGCGAAACCGTGATCGACGTGCCCGTCTCGGTATCGGCTTTCGCTGCCGCGCGGCAGGCGTGGAATCTCCCCGGCGCGGCCGCGAACGGCGAGTTGCCGTATGCGCTGCGCGGCCGGCTCGCCGGCGGCGTGCTCGGCACCGTGCACTTCAACGACGCGGGCACGTTGCGCATGCCGGCGATGCCGGCCTGGGGCGGGTAGGCGGCGCAGCGGCGACCCCGCTGAAAGGGGCGGGAACGCACGCTTTGCCGCGCGGGCAAAGCGCGGTATGGTGTGGTCCGCGCGGCGCCATCCCGCCGCCTGTCTGAAGCCAACCGTAGCAGAGCTCGCGTGACCGATTTCCCCGTTTTCCACTGGACCGACGCCGACGGCGCGGAACATGCCGCGCGCTGGCGCTCCGAAGCCGGCGTGCAGCCGCCCAAGCGCGCCGTGCCCGCCGACGATCGCGTGACCGCCGATGCGGCGTACCGCCTCGCCTGCGAGGGCACCGCGCTCGTCTGGCAGGGCGACTTCCAGAATGCGCGCCAGCTCGTGCAGGCGATGGCGCGTCGCGTCGAACGCAAGCCGAAGAAGGCGAAGGCCGCGGCCGGCGTCGACGCCTTCAACCTGCACCGGCTCGCGCAATCGCAGCGCGCCCGCACGCTCGGGATGCTCCTGATTCCGCTGGACGCCGATTACACGATTGCGCTGCGCCGCGCGCCCGACGTGCGCGCTGCGTGCGAGGAAGCGTACGGGCCGGGCGGCGTGCCGTCGGTCGTGTCGCTACGCGAACTGCTCGGCCTCGTCGGCGCGCATGAATGGCGCAAGAAGGGCGTGCCGATTCCGGCGCTCGGCGGCGCGCCGATCCATCCGCACTACGGCGTGTTCTCGCCGGTGCGTGGCGAATACGTCGAACTGGTCGCGCGCACGCCGCTGCCGGCGACGTCGCTCGCGTTCGACATCGGCACGGGCACCGGCGTGCTCGCGGCCGTGCTGGCATCGCGCGGCATCGAGCGCATCGTCGCGACCGACCAGGATCCGCGCGCGCTCGCGTGTGCGCGAGAAAACGTCGCGAGGCTCGGCCACGCCGAGCGCGTCGACGTGATCGAAGCCGACCTGTTTCCGGCCGGCCGCGCGCCGCTCGTCGTCTGCAACCCGCCGTGGGTGCCGGCCCGTCCGAGCGCACCGATCGAATACGCGGTCTACGATCCCGACAGCCGCATGCTGCGCGGTTTCCTCGCCGGGCTTGCCGACCATCTCGAACCGGGCGGCGAAGGCTGGCTGATCCTGTCCGATTTTGCCGAGCATCTCGGCCTGCGGCCGCGCGACACGCTGCTGCAATGGATCGACGAAGCCGGCCTCGTCGTGCTCGGCCGCGAAGACATCCGCCCCGCGCACCCGAAGGCGGCCGACGCGGACGATCCGCTGCACGCGGCGCGCAGCGCCGAGGTCACGTCGCTCTGGCGACTCGGCGCGCGGGCCTGATCGCGCATTTTCGGTAAACTATCGCCATTCCTCACGAATTCCCGCCGCCGGGCCGTGGTCGACCGACCGTGGCCCGGCGTCGCATCACGATGTCGAACAAGACCCACGAAATCCGTCCGGAGCAGTCCGTCGAGCTGCTGAAGGAACTGCATATCCTGACCCGCGACGGCAAGCTGAACCAGGACAGCCGCCGCAAGCTGAAGCAGGTCTATCACCTGTTCCAGTTCATCGAGCCGCTGCTCGCGAGCGTGCAGGCCGACAAGGGCAGCGTGACGCTCGTCGATCACGGCGCCGGCAAGTCGTATCTCGGCTTCATCCTGTACGACCTGTTCTTCAAGCAGCAGTCGGGGCACGGCACGACGGCGTTCGCGTCGCACGTGTACGGGATCGAGACGCGCGAAGAGCTCGTCACGCGTTCCACCGAACTCGCCGCACGGCTCGGGTTCGGCGGCATGTCGTTCCTGAACCTGTCGGTTGCCGATTCGATCACGTCGCCGAAGCTGCCCGAAACGGTCGATGTCGTCACCGCGCTGCATGCGTGCGATACCGCGACCGACGACGCGATCCGCTTCGCGCTCGCGAAGCGCGCGCAGCACATCGTGCTGGTGCCGTGCTGCCAGGCGGAAGTCGCCGGCGTGCTGCGCAGGAACAAGGGCAAGTCGCTCGCGAACGCGCTGACGGAAGTGTGGCGGCATCCGCTGCACACGCGCGAATTCGGCAGCCAGATCACCAACGTGCTGCGCTGTCTGCAGCTCGAGGCGCACGGCTACCAGGTCAGCGTGACCGAGCTGGTTGGCTGGGAGCATTCGATGAAGAACGAGCTGATCATCGCGCAGTACAAGAACCTGCCGCGCCGCAAGCCCGGCGAGCGGCTGAACGAGATCCTCGGGATGTTCGGGCTGGCCGAACTGAACGAGCGCTTCTTCGTGCCGGCACCTGCTGCCGAGGCCGGCGCGGCCGTCGAGTCGGCCGAGGACTGACCCGAGCCGACGCGCGGCACGTCCGTCGCGCGCGAGCCGGCCTTCGCGCGACGTGTCAGACGTCGTCGCCCGGCCGGTGCATCCATTCCTGCCAGCCGTCGTGGCCGAGGCGGCGCAGCGTTTCCTGGTTTTTCTCGTAGATCGCGGACGCGTCCGGAAACGCGTCGACCGCGCGCGCGATGCTGTCCTCGCGCAGCAGATGCAGGATCGGGTACGGCGCGCGGTTCGTGTAGTTTTCGATGTCGTCGGGTTCGCTGCCTTCGAACCGGTACTCGGGATGGAAGCTCGCGATCTGCAGCACGCCGTCGAGCCGCAGTTGTCGCACCAGCCGGTCGGCGAAGAACAGCGCGTTGTTGTAGTCGACGAAATCCGCGAACGCGCGCGGATAGATCACGAGCGTCGTGTCGACCTGCTGCGGATCCGCCGCTTCGAGCGCGCGCAGTTCGGTTTCGAGGTCGGCCAGTGCGTCCTCGAGCGTCGTCGCTTCGCTGATCGCATAACGCACCTGCTCCTTCACATAGACGCTTTTCGCGAACGGACACAGGTTGAGTCCGATCACCGCGCGCGCGAGCCAGTGCCGCGTGGCGGCGAGGATGTCGTCGTGCGAGTCGGGGCGGGTGTCGGTCATGGCGAAGGCGGTGGGGCAGAGAAGCGGTGAGGGCCGCATTGTAGCGGGCACGCCGGGCGCGGGCGTGCGCCGCCCGTCACGCGCACGCGGCTTCGATCAGCTGCGTGACCAGCGCGGGCGCGGTGCCGATCGGCGTTTCGCCGTGCCGGTAGGTCTGGCTGGCCGCGTAGATGCCTTCGACCACCAGCGCGAGCGCGTCGGCCAGCGTCTTCGGCTGCCGCGCGCCGGCGCCTTCGCAGAGCTCGACGAGCCGCTTCATCAGCTGTTCCTTGTTCTGCGCGACGCGCTCGCGCGCCGGATGCGACGTATCCGGAAATTCGGCCGCGACGTTGACGAACGGGCAGCCGCGATAGTCCTTCTGCGTCGCGCGCTCGGCGAGATCGACGAAATACTGGATCAACTGCGCCTTCGGCTGGCCCAGGTGCTTCGCGACGCTCGAATCGAGGCGCGCGAAGAAGCAAGCGTCCATCCGCTCCAGATACGCGAGGATCAGTTCGTCCTTCGACGAGAACTGCCGGTACAGGCTCATCTTGTTGACGCCCGCGAGTTCCACGACGGCCTCGACGCCGACCGCGCGCACCCCTTCCTTGTAAAACAGCTCCTCGGCGGCGCGCAGCAGGTGTTCCTGCGCGGCGGCGGCGGCGATCGGCCGGCGCGTGCGGCGTGCCGGCGGCTTGTTGGCGGCCTCGATGCCCGACATGATGACCCTCGACTGCGTGGTGAATTGCTTGACATGTTACCGACTGGTCACTACGATCGCAACACACTTGTGACTGATCGGTAACAATGCCGGTCGGATCGACAGACAAATGCCAGGTGTCGGCCCCAGGTCAGCCGATGCAGCGTGCGGCGGAGGTGGCCTGGTGGTGGGGTGGTGCCGGCGCACGCGCGCCGGGCGCGCCAACTGGAGAACGAGAGCATGAACTGGGCAGTGACACGAATCAGAGGGCGCTTCCACTACGGATGGCTCGCGGCGGCGGTGGTTTTCCTGATCCTGCTGGCGGCGGCCGGCACGCGCGCGACGCCGAGCGTACTGATGGTGCCGCTCGAGCGCGAGCTCGGCTGGAGCCGCGCGACGATCTCGCTGGCGATTTCGGTGAATATCGCGCTGTACGGCCTGACGGGCCCGTTCGCGGCGGCGGCGATGCAGCGCTTCGGGCTGCGCCCGACGATCCTGACCGCGCTGGTGACGATGAGCGCGGGCGTCGCGCTGTCGTCGCTGATGACGCAGAGCTGGCAGATGGTGCTGATCTGGGGCCTGATGGTCGGCTGCTCGACGGGCGTCGTCGCGCTGACGCTGTCCGCGACCTTCGTCACCCGCTGGTTCCATGCGCGGCGTGGTCTCGTGATGGGGATCCTGACCGCGAGCACGGCCACCGGCCAGCTCGTGTTCCTGCCGATGCTCGCGGCGATCGCGCAGCGCCACGGCTGGCGGCCGGTCGTGCTGGTGGTGGCGGTGGCGGCTGCGATCGTGATTCCGCTGGTCGCGTTCCTGCTGCCGGAGCGGCCGGCCGACGTGCAGCTGCGCCCGTACGGCGAGCCGGCCGATGCGCCGCCCGCGCCTGACGCGACGAAGGAAAACCCGCTGGCGGTCGCGTTCCGCGCGCTGCTGACGGCAAGCCGCTCGCGCGATTTCTGGCTGCTGTTCTTCAGCTTCTTCATCTGCGGCGCGAGCACCAACGGCTATGTCGGCACGCACCTGATCGCGATGTGCAGCGACTACGGGATGACCGAAGTGCAGGGCGCATCGCTGCTCGCCGCGATGGGCGTGTTCGACCTGTTCGGCACGACGCTGTCGGGCTGGCTGTCCGACCGCTACGACAACCGCGTCCTGCTGTTCTGGTACTACGGGCTGCGCGGGCTGTCGCTGATCTACCTGCCGCACGCGTTCGGCATCGATTTCTTCGGGCTGCCGCTGTTCGCGATGTTCTACGGGCTCGACTGGATCGCGACCGTGCCGCCGACCGTGCGGCTTGCCACGGATGTGTTCGGCAAGGCTGCCGCGCCGGTCGTGTTCGGCTGGATCGTCGCCGGTCACCAGCTCGGCGCGGCATTCGCGGCGCTCGGCGCGGGGCTGCTGCGCGCGAGCCTCGGGACCTATACGATCGCGTCGATGATCTCGGGCGGGCTGTGCATCGTCGGCGCGCTGATCGTGCTGCGTATCAATCGCGGCCCGTCCCGCGCGGCTGCGCAGGCTGCGTGAGCGTGGCGACACGGCCGGCCGCGTGCGGGAGCGGCTGGTCAATGCAGGATCGGTGATTTGCATTGCGGGGGATCGGCGGGCGCGTGGCGGCTCAAGCGGTTATGCTTGCGGTTCGCCGGGCGTTCGCGCCCCTTCATCGATGTCAGCGAGGAACCGCATGTCCGTCAAACCTGCACCCACCACTGTTTCGATCCACGACCTGATCGCGGGCCGCTGGAGTCCGCGCGCGTACTCGGACGAGCCGGTCAGCGCCGCCGATCTGCACGCGGTGCTCGAAGCCGCGCGCTGGGCGCCGTCCGCCTACAACGCGCAGCCGTGGCGCTTCATCGTGTTCGATCGCACGCAGGACGAAGCCGCATTCAAGCGCGCTTTCGCGACGCTCGTGCCGTTTAATCAGGGCTGGAACGCACCGGCGCCCGTGCTGGTCGCGGTGACCGCGCATACGCTTACGTCGAAGGGCGAGCCCGCGCCGACGGCGCTGTACGATGCGGGCGCGGCCGCGATGTCGCTGGTGCTGCAGGCGCACGCGCTGGGGCTCGCCGCGCACCAGATGAGCGGCTTCGACCCGAAGGCGTTCCGCGATGCATTCGAGATTCCGGCCGATGTCGCGATCCCGGCGCTCATCTCGATCGGCCACTATGGCAACGTCGACAAGCTCGATCCGGTGCTGCGCGACCGCGAAAAGGCGCCGCGCACGCGTCATGCGCTCGGCGAAGTCGTCTACGCGGGCGCGTGGAAGAAGGGCTTCGACGCCGCTGCCTGATCGCGCACGCGGGCGGGCCTGCATCGTGCACCCCCCGTCCGCGCCTGCCGCAGCCGCGCGCTACCCGCGCGCGATCGCGGCATCCGCGAGCCGGTTACGCGGCACCGGCGGTCGTCCCCGGTTGTGATCCGGCGGGCTTCATGATAAAAAGCCCGTCCTTTCCGTTTTCGCGCCGGCCATGCTGCGGCACCTTCCCATGACTTACTGCGCGATCGATTTCGGCACGTCCAATTCCGCCGTGGCGCTGCCCGACGGCGATGGCATGCGCCTCGCGCCCGTCGAGGGCGACCACCTGACGCTGCCCACCGCGATCTTCTTCAACAGCGACGAGCAGACGGTCGAATACGGCCGTGCGGCGCTGGCGTCCTATATCGACGGTTTCGACGGCCGCCTGATGCGTTCGATGAAGAGCATCCTCGGGTCGCCGCTCGCGGAGACCACGACCGATCTCGGCGACGGCAGCGCGATGGCGTACACGGAGATCATCGCGCGCTTCCTGACGCACCTGAAGCGCAAGGCCGAGGCACGCGCGGGCGCGCCGATCGGCCGTGCGGTGCTCGGCCGCCCGGTGTTCTTCGTCGATGACGATCCGCGCGCCGACAGCCTCGCGCAGAATCAGCTCGAAGCGGCCGCGCAGTCGGTCGGTTTCAAGGACGTGCATTTCCAGTACGAACCGATCGCGGCCGCGTTCGACTACGAGTCGCGCCAGCAGGCCGAGCGGCTCGTGCTGGTGGCCGACATCGGCGGCGGTACGTCGGACTTCTCGCTGGTGCGGGTCGGCCCGCAGCGGATGGCGCGCCTCGAGCGCAAGGACGACGTGCTCGCGCACCACGGCGTGCACGTCGCGGGCACCGATTACGACCGGCGCGTCGAGCTCGCGGCAATCCTGCCCGCGTTCGGCTACCGCTCGCTCGATCCCGAAGGGCGCGAGCTGCCGAACCGCATCTACTTCGACCTGGCGACCTGGCACCTGATCAACACGGTCTACACGCCGAAGCGGCTGGGCGAACTGAAGCTGATGAAGCACCTGTACCGCGAGGTGCGGCAATACGACCGGCTCACGCGCGTGGTCGAGCAGCGGCTCGGGCATGCGCTGATGGCGCGCGCGGAAGAAGCGAAGATCGGCGTTGCGGCGGGCGGGGAGACGATGATCGACCTGAACGACGTGGAAGAGGATCTGCAGATTGCGTTCGATGCGGATCGCCTCGTCGATGCGAGCGTCGACGACACCGCGCGCATCGTCGAGGCCGCGCGCGAGACGGTACGGCTCGCGGGCGTTGCGCCGCGCGACGTCGGCGCGCTGTATTTCACCGGCGGCTCGACCGGCCTCGCGTTCCTGTCGGGTGCGCTGGCGGGCACGTTCCCGGATGCACAGCCGGTGTTCGGCGATCGTCTCGCCAGTGTCGCGACGGGGCTCGGCATTCACGCGCAACGGTTGTTCGGCTGAGCGCGTGCAAAAATCCAACACGGCCGACGGCCGTTTGGATTATCGGCGGCAACAGGATTTGCGCGCCGGAAAACAAAAAGCCCCGCCGAAGCGGGGCTTTTTTACACGAAATATCGCGCCGAACTTAGACCGGACGGATGTTCGCAGCTTGCAGACCCTTCGGGCCCGTCTTCACTTCGAATTCAACCTTCTGGTTTTCTTGCAGCGTCTTGAAGCCTTCGACGCGGATTTCCGAGAAGTGCGCGAACAGATCGTCGCCGCCGCCTTCCGGGGTGATGAAGCCGAAGCCCTTTGCGTCATTGAACCACTTGACGGTACCGGTTGCCATGTTACTTGTTCCTAAAAAAATAAAACGGGGCCGAGGCCCATGGGTGCGGAAAATCAAGGAAGGGGGTAATAGGACCAACCGGAGTACCGTTGATGGGCGAACTACGAAAGAACCAATTCACTCGCCGCTTGAAATCCTGCAAAGTCATTTATACGGCTTATTGGATCCGCGGTCAACCGTATTTCCATACGGTCAGGGTTATTGCGGATCTCAGGTTTACAAAGCTTGCACGCCGTGCGGATTTTTTGTAGGGGCCGAACGAATTTGCCGCCAACTTGCAGGTGCAACCGTTAAACTACGCGCCGCGCGGACCCGGTTGCCCCGATCGGATGACGGGTCCCCCCAAGAATGCGTGCGCGGTGCTGTCCGAGCCGATCCCGGACCGCAGGCCGACCATGCTTTTTGAGACACAGGAGAGGATGTGAAGAGTTCTATTCAACGGAACATCGGCCCGTTTGCATTGATGCTGACGGGGTT
Organism: Burkholderia sp. JKS000303; assembly: GCF_002563755.1. Lineage (NCBI taxonomy): Bacteria > Pseudomonadati > Pseudomonadota > Betaproteobacteria > Burkholderiales > Burkholderiaceae > Burkholderia > Burkholderia sp. JKS000303. Next base: position 1,127,697 of record NZ_PDBZ01000001.1, on the reverse strand, counting down.
GGGTTCGATTATCGGCTCGGGCTGGCTGTTCGGCGCCTGGAAGGCCGCGAAGATTGCCGGTCCGGCGGCGATCTGCGCCTGGATCATCGGCGCAGTCGTGATTCTCGCGATTGCACTGACGTACGCCGAACTGGGCGCGATGTTCCCGGAGTCGGGCGGCATGGTGCGCTACGCGCGCTACTCGCACGGCTCGCTGGTGGGGTTCATCAGCGCGTGGGCAAACTGGATTGCGATCGTATCCGTGATCCCGATCGAGGCCGAGGCGTCGATCCAGTACATGAGCACGTGGCCGTATCCATGGGCGCATGCGCTGTTCGTGAACGGCGAGTTGACGACACCCGGGCTGCTGCTGTCGGCCGTGCTCGTGGTCATCTACTTCATGCTCAACTACTGGGGCGTGAAGGCCTTCGCGCGTGCGAACACGACGATCACGATCTTCAAGTTCCTGATCCCCGGCCTCACGATCCTCGGCCTGATGCTGACGAGCTTCCACTCGGAAAACCTCGGCACCGCATCGAATGCGACCTTCGCGCCGTACGGCTGGTCGGCCGTGCTGACCGCGGTCGCGACGAGCGGCATCGTGTTCGCGTTCAACGGCTTCCAGAGTCCGGTGAACCTAGCCGGTGAAGCGCGCAATCCGTCGCGCAGCGTGCCGTTCGCGGTGATCTCGTCGATCCTGATCGCACTCGTGATCTACGTGCTGCTGCAGATGGCGTACATCGGTTCGGTGAATCCGCTCGACGTCGCACAGGGCTGGTCGCACTTCAACTTCAAGTCGCCGTTCGCCGAGCTGGCGATCGCGCTGAACCTGAACTGGCTCGCGATCCTGCTGTACGTCGACGCGTTCGTCAGCCCGAGCGGTACGGGCACGACCTACATGGCGACGACCACGCGGATGATCTACGCGATGGAGCGCAACAACACGATGCCGAAGATGTTCGGCAACGTGCACCCGCTCTACGGCGTGCCGCGTCAGGCGATGTGGTTCAACCTGCTCGTGTCGTTCATCTTCCTGTTCTTCTTCCGCGGCTGGAGCTCGCTCGCGGCAGTGATCTCGGTCGCAACGGTCATCTCGTACCTGACCGGCCCGATCAGCCTGATGGCGCTGCGCCGTGCGGCAAAGGACATCGAGCGTCCGCTGTCGATCCCGTTGATGACGCTGATCGCGCCGTTCGCGTTTGTCTGCGCATCGCTGATCCTGTACTGGGCGAAGTGGCCGCTGACGGGCGAAATCATCCTGCTGATGGTCGTCGCGCTGCCGGTGTACTTCTTCTTCCAGGCGCGGTCGGGCTGGACTGGCTGGAGTGCCGACCTGAAGGCTGCATGGTGGCTGGTCGCCTACCTGCCGACGATGGCCGTGCTGTCGGTGATCGGCAGCAAGGAGTTCGGCGGTCTCGGCTATCTGCCGTACGGCTGGGACATGCTGATCGTCGCGGCGATCGCGCTGGTGTTCTACTTCTGGGGCGTGAGCACGGGCTATCGGACCAAGTATCTCGACGAGCGCGAGTCGCACGACGAGATCCTCGAAGGGATCGGTGCCTGACGACGCCTGACCTGCCGCCGGAATCGGCGGCGGCAGGACGCGCAAACAAAAAGCCCGCCCGAGCATTGCTCGGGCGGGCTTTTTGTTTGGGTCGCCGGATTTGACGACGCACGATTATCTGACTAGAGTCAGATAATCGTGGCGCGTGACATGAGGGAACGGCGATGGATGGAGATTCGATCGGACAGGTGCGGCGCTTCAACCGGATTGTCGCGGAAGGCATTGGCGCGCTCGATGCGCAGTTTCTCGGGCGCGACCGGCCGATGGGGGAGTCGCGGCTGTTGTGGGAGATCGGCGAGGCGGGCGCCGAGTTGCGCACGCTGCGGGCGCGTCTCGGGCTCGATTCGGGCTATCTGAGCCGGCTGCTCGGCGCGCTGGAGCGGCAGGGGCTCGTGACGGTCGACACCGATACCGGCGACCGTCGCGTGCGGCACGCGCGCCTGACCGACGCCGGCCTGGCCGAATGGGCCGAGCTCGACCGGCGTTCCGACGATGTCGCATCCAGCCTGCTGTCGCCGCTGACCGACGGGCAACGCGAGAAACTGCTCGGCGCGATGGCGCAGGTCGAGCGGCTGTTGCAGGCGTCGTTCGTGCGCTTCGAGGTCGAGCCGCCGGCCAGCGACGATGCGCGCTGGTGCATCGAGCAGTATTTCGCCGAGTTGAACGCCCGCTTCGACGCGGGTTTCGATCCGTCGCGCAGCCTGTCGGCCGACTTGCATGAATTGACCGCGCCGGCTGGCGCGCTGATCGTGGCCCGGCTGTATGGACGGCCGGTCGGCTGCGTCGCGCTCAAGGTCCATCGCGGCGCGCCCGCCGAACTGAAACGGATGTGGGTCGCGGCGCAGGCGCGCGGTCTGGGCATCGGCCAGCGTTTGCTGGCCGAGGCGGAAGCGCAGGCCCGCATGGCCGGCGCACGCGCGGTACGGCTCGAGACGAACCGCGCGTTGACGGAGGCGATTGCGCTGTATCGGGGGAGCGGTTACGTCGAAGTGGCGGCGTTCAGCGACGAGCCGTACGCGCACCACTGGTTCGAGAAACGGCTCGGGTGAACTGCGGAGCGAGCCTGGCTACCGAGTCACCAAGCCCCCAAGCTGTTTACGCGGCCGCGCTCGCAAACACGTAGTTCGTCATCGCGAGCACGCGCTGGTACGTGCCGAGCGACTGGATGCCGAGCCGGTAATCGTCGTCGGCCGCGCCGAGTGCGGTGAACACAGGCAGCAGGTGTTCGTCGGTCGGATGCATCAGCGCCGCATGTGGCGCCTGCCGGCGGTAGTCGAGCAGCGCGTCGACATCGCGCGCGGCCAGCTTCGCCTCGAACCAGTCGGTAAATTCAGCGACACGCGGATCCGCATCTTCCGGCGCCGCGCCGAAATCAGCCGCGCGCAGGTTGTGCGTGATCTGGCCGGAGCCGATCACCATCACGCCTTCGTCACGCAGGGGCCGCAGCGCACGGCCAAGCGCGAAGTGATGGGCCGCGTCAGCACGCGGCTGGATCGACAACTGCGCGACGGGCACGTCGGCTTCCGGAAACATCAGCAGCATCGGCACCCAGGCGCCGTGATCGAGACCGCGCTCGTTCGTGGCGGTGGCGATGCCGGCTGCGTTCAGCAGCGTGGCCGCACGTTCGGCGACGTCGGGTGCGCCCGGCGCCGGATAGCGGATCTCGTACAGCGCCTGCGGAAAGCCGTAGAAGTCGTGGATCGTTTCCGGGTGGGCGGTGATGCTCGCGACCGGCTGCTGCGTGCCCCAGTGCGCGGACAGCATCAGCACCGCGCGCGGGCGCGGCAGCTCGGCGCCGAGGTGCGTGAATGCGCCGGACGGCAGCGTCGGGTCGATCGGCAGCGTGGGGGCGCCGTGGGACAGGTAGAGCGAGGGCAAGCGGTTCATGATGGAAGCCTGCAAGAAGGAATTGCCTGTGACTATAGGCGCGTACCGAATGTTGATAAACGTGTTCTGGAGAATTTGATTGAATCGTAAATGTTGATAATTGCGGCGATTCCAGGCGGGCCGAAACCTGCGTGGTCTAGCGGCTGCAGGTTCGGGCCGGTAGGCGGTTGAATCGACGAAAATGTGCGCGCGATGGCGCCCGTACGGTGCGTGCGGCGGCTTACTGCGCGAGACGGATGCCGGCCCACGGCGTCGTCATCGGCGCGTTGAGTGCGAACAGGTCGAGCACGCGCGTGACGGTCTGGTCGACGAGTTCCTCGATCGTCTTCGGCATTGCGTAGAACGCAGGCAGCGGCGGAAACACGATGCCGCCCATTTCGGTCACGGCCGTCATGTTGCGCAGATGCGCGAGGTTGAACGGCGTTTCGCGCACCATCAGCACGAGACGGCGACGTTCCTTCAGCGTGACGTCGGCCGCGCGCGTGATCAGGTTGTCCGACAGCCCGTGCGCGACGCTCGCGAGCGTCTTCATCGAGCAGGGCGCGATCACCATGCCGTCGGTCGCGAACGAACCGGACGCAATCGTCGCGCCGACATCGCGCACCGCATGCACGACGTCCGCACGGCTTTCGACGTCGGCCTTCGACAGCTTCAGTTCATGCTGGATGTTGAGCCAGCCGGCGTTCGAAACCAGCAGATGCGTTTCGACGCCGCCGGCGGCGCGCAGCAGTTCGAGCAACCGCACGCCGTAGACCGCGCCGGTGGCGCCGGTGATCGCGACGATCAGCCGGCGTGGCGGCGCGCTGGGAGATGCCATCGGAAAGCGGGTGTTACGCGGCGGCGAACAGTTGCTGCAGTTCGCCCGACTGGTACATCTCCATCATGATGTCCGAGCCGCCGACGAATTCACCCTTCACGTACAGCTGCGGGATGGTCGGCCAGTTCGAGAATGCCTTGATGCCCTGGCGGATTTCGTCGTCCTCGAGCACGTTGACCGTCTTGAACTGGTCGACGCCGCAGGCCTTCAGCACCTGCACGGCGCGGCCCGAAAAGCCGCACATCGGGAATTGTGCGTTGCCCTTCATGAAGAGCACGACCTGGTTTTCGTCGACGATTTGCTTGATACGTTGTTGGGTGTCCATGACTGACCTTGCGTTTGCGGGGCGTTAGATCGAAATGATAGCGGATTTCAACCGCTCGGGCCGGCCATCAGCCGGGTAGGCGGCCACCTGTCGTGCGTTCGATCGCGGCCAGGTCGGCGAGCGACTCGACCGCGACGAAGCCGCGCGACACGAGCAGCGCGCGCACGGCTTCGGCCTGGTCGTAACCGTGCTCGATCCAGAGCGTGCCGCCCGGTTTCAGGTAGGCGCCGGCGCCCGCGACGATCGTGCGGATCGCGCTGAGGCCGTCGGCGTCGTCGGTGAGCGCACCGAGCGGCTCGAAACGCAGGTCGCCCTGCGCGAGATGCGGATCGTGCTGCGCGATGTAAGGCGGGTTGCTGACGATCGTGTCGAACGCGAGCGCCGGGTCGAGTGCCGCGTACCAGTCGCTCTGCAGCCAGTGCAGCGGGCCGCCGCGGCGATCCGCGTCGAGTAGCTTATCCGCATTGCGCTGCGCGACGTCGAGCGCGGCTGCCGAGCGATCGAGTGCCCACACGCGCGCGTCGGGGCGTTCGGCCGCGATCGACACGGCGATCGCGCCGCTGCCGGTGCCGAGATCGAGCACGGCCGGATGCGGCAGCCCGTCGATCGCATCGAGCGCGGCTTCGACGAGCAGTTCGGTTTCGGGGCGCGGGATCAGCACGTCGGGCGTCACGTCGAACGGCCGGCCGAAGAATTCACGCATGCCGATGAGCTGCGCGACCGGCTCGCCGGACATGCGGCGTGCTTCGAGCAGGCGGTAGCGCTCGATCGCGGCGGGTTCGAGCGGGGCTTCGCCGCGCGTGATCAGCTGCGTGCGCGTCCAGCCGAGCGCGTACGCGAGCAGCACGCGCGCATCGACCGCGTCGAGCGGCGACGCGCGCAGCAGTTGGTCGGCGGTGAGGTCGGGCATCGCGGCCTCAGTCGGCGTCGCCGAGCGACGCGAGCAGTTCGGCCTGGTGCTCGGTGACGAGCGCGCCGATCAGTTCGTCGAGATCGCCGTCCATGAGTGCCTCGAGGCGATACAGCGTCAGGTTGATCCGGTGGTCGGTCATCCGGCCCTGCGGGAAGTTGTACGTCCGGATCCGTTCCGAGCGGTCGCCGGAGCCGATCAGGCTCTTGCGCGTCGCGGCTTCCTTCGCGTGCTGCTCGTGATACTGCTTGTCCTTGATCCGCGCGGCGAGCACCTTCAGCGCGCGATCCTTGTTCTTGTGCTGCGAACGGTCGTCCTGGCACTCGACGACGATGCCGGTCGGGATGTGCGTGACGCGCACCGCGGAATCGGTCTTGTTGATGTGCTGGCCGCCCGCGCCAGATGCGCGGAACGTGTCGATCCGCAAGTCGGCCGGATTGATTTCGATCTCGCCGATCTCGTCGGCTTCCGGCATCACCGCGACCGTACACGCGGACGTGTGGATGCGCCCCTGCGTCTCGGTCGCCGGCACGCGCTGCACGCGATGGCCGCCCGATTCGAACTTCAGGCGCGAATACGCGCCCTGGCCGGCGATCCGTACGATCACTTCCTTGTAGCCGCCGAGGTCCGACGGGCTCTCCGACATCATCTCGACCTGCCAGCGCCGGCGCTCCGCGAAGCGCAGGTACATGCGCAACAGGTCGCCCGCGAACAGCGCCGATTCGTCGCCGCCGGTGCCCGCGCGGATTTCCAGGAAGATGTTGCGGTCGTCGTTCGGGTCCTTCGGCAGCAGCATCTTCTGCAACTCGCCTTCGAGGTGGACCATGCGCTCGCGCGCGCTGCGAATCTCGTCTTCGGCGAAATCGCGCATCGACGCATCCGTGAGCAGCTCCTGCGCGGCCGTCTCGTCGCTGCGCGACTGGCGCCACAGCGCGTACTGTTCGACGACCGGGCCAAGTTCCGCGTGTTCGCGCGTCAGCTTGCGGTACTGGTCGAGGTCGGCCGTGACGTTTTCGCGGCTCAGCAGGTCGTTCAGTTCGGCCAGCCGGGTGGACAGCTGGTCGAGCTTGCGTTGCATGCTCGTCTTCATGGTGTGGAGCGGCGCTCCCGGGCAAGGGTATTCGGAAAGGATAGGCCGGCGGCAGGCAACAACGGGCCGGTGGCAGGGCAGTCGGCCGGCGCTAGTGGCCGGACGGGTCGTTCGAGCGCGGTGCGTGCTGGTAGAAGCCGCGCATCAGGTCGATCAGCGAATCGCGATCGGCGCCGTTCACGCGATTGAGCGCGCTCGTCGGGCCGTGGATCAGCTTGTTGGTCAGCGCCTGCGACAGCGCTTCGAGGACGGCGGCCGGATCGTCGCCGCGCGCGAGCAGCTTCTGCGCCTTCTCGACTTCCGCACGGCGCAGCGCGTCGGCCTGCGTATGCATGTGACGGATCACCGGCACGACGCTGCGCGTGTCGAGCCATTGCATGAAATTCTCGACGCGTGTCTCGATGATCGTCTCGGCCTGTGCGACCGCGGCCTGGCGCGATGCGTTGCCTTCACGCACGATCGCGCCGAGATCGTCGACGGTATAGAGGAATACGTCCTTCAACTCGCCGACTTCCGGCTCGATGTCGCGCGGCACCGCGAGGTCGACCATGAAGATCGGCCGATGGCGGCGCGCCTTCACCGCACGCTCGACCGCGCCCAGGCCGATGATCGGCAGCGTCGACGCGGTACACGACACGATGATGTCGAATTCGTGCATGCGGGTCGGCAGATCCGACAACGGCATCGCACGGCCGTTGAAGCGTTCGGCAAGCCGCTGTCCGCGTTCGGCGGTGCGGTTCGCGACCACGAGTTCGCGCGGGCTTTGCGCGGCGAAGTGCGTGGCGCACAGCTCGATCATCTCGCCGGCGCCGATGAACAGCACGCGCTGATCCGACACCTTTTCGAAAATGCGCTGCGCGAGGCGAACCGCGGCGGCAGCCATTGATACCGACTGCGCGCCGATCTCGGTCGTGCCGCGCACTTCCTTCGCGACGGCGAAGGTGCGCTGGAACAACTGGTTCAGATAGGTGCCGAGCGCGCCGGCTTCCGTCGCGGTGCGTACCGCGTCCTTCATCTGGCCCAGAATCTGCGTTTCGCCGAGCACCATCGAATCGAGGCCCGATGCGACGCGAAATGCGTGCCGGACCGCTTCCGACTGCGGCAACGCATAGACATGCGGCGCGAGTTCGTCGACGGGAATCTGGTGATACTCGGACAGCCAGCGAATCGCGCCTTCGCGCGCGGCCCGGTCGTCGGTCGCGCAATAGAGCTCGGTGCGGTTGCAGGTCGACAGGATCGCCGCTTCAGGTGCGTTGGGCGCCTGGGGGCCGAGGAATACGTTCTTGAACGTGACGAGAGCCGGCTTGATTTGCTCGAGCGGAAACGCCACGCGTTCGCGCAGGGCGACAGGCGCAGTGTGGTGATTGATTCCGATCGTGAGGAGTTGCATATCGAGGGCTATCGTTTAGCCCCATATTATAGCGTTTCAGCGATTTCCTCACTCGCGGCATACCGGGCATCAGCGTGGTGTGGCCTCGAATTTGGGGGCTCGATCGGTACGCGATCGAGCTGATAACCATAGCCGTACAGCGGCAGGAGCCGGTAGCCATGCTCGGGAAGCAGCTGTAGCTTGCTGCGTAGCCGGGACGCATGGGTGTCGAGCGTACGCGACTTCATGTCGCGGCGGCGGCCCCAGACCGTCTCGAGGATGTGGGCGCGCGACACGGGCCGCGACAGGTTTGCGAACAGCAACTGCGCGAAGCGGAATTCCTTCGGCGTGAGCGCGACGGCCGTGTCGTCGAAGCGCACGATGCTGTGGGTCGCATCGAATGCGTATTCTCCATACATTTCGCGCGAACGGTTCGGCGGTCGCCGGACGCCGGCGCGGCGGCTCAGCGCATTGACCCGCGCGAGCAGCTCGGGCCCGCTCACCGGGCGCACCAGGCAATCGTCGGCACCCGCGTGCAGGCACGACACGATTTCGCTTTCGCGCGGCACCTGCATCACGGCGATGGCCGGCAGCCCGGGCAGGACTGCCTGTGCGCGCGGAATGACTTCCTCGGCCGGCTGATCGCCGGCCCAGCTGCCGGTGATCAGCATGTCGCAGGTATCGTTGGCTAGCCACGCGAAGAACGCCGCGCTGGACGAAAACGCATGACACACGTGACCGCCGGCGAAGAGCAGGCGGTTCAGGAGCGCAGCATGACGTACCTCGGGATCGATCAGGGCGATTCGCATGTGGATTTCTTCAGTACGGCTGCCGGTGGGCGCTTGCCATAACGTCGGCTCGGCCCCTACACTCGAATGTTCGCGGCGCCCGGCTGGTCCAGGGTTCGATGGATGAGTCGATGCTAGCCGCTGGCAACGTTCACGCCTATGGGACGAATCTGAATTTATAGAAGGCGTCGAATGAACTGGTTTGGAATCCTTGTCCTGGGAGCGGCCGTCGGGCTGCTTGGCCGGTGGTTGCATCCGATGCGGCGCACGGGGCGGCCGGCATGGTGGATCGCGGTGCTGGTCGGCATCGCGGGTGCGGTCATCGCGCGCATCGCCGGCAATCTCTCGGGACTGTTTTACGATGGCGAGACGCTCGAATGGCCGGTCTGCACCGGCGTCGCGTTCCTCGCCGTAGCCGTGACGGTCGCACTGTCGGCCCGTCGCTGAATGCTCTCAGGTGAAATCATGAATGCCCGTCTCCCCGAAGTCTCGTCGGTGCCGGCTCGCCTCGCGCTGCTGCGCGGCGCGATGGTCCGTGAGGACCTGGCCGCCTATCTCGTGCCGTCCGCCGATCCCCACCTGTCCGAGTACCTGCCCGAACGCTGGCAGGCGCGCCGCTGGCTGTCCGGTTTCACGGGCTCGGTCGGCACGCTGGTCGTGACCGCGGATTTCGCGGGCCTGTGGGTCGACAGCCGTTACTGGGTGCAGGCCGAGGCGCAGCTCGCGGGCACCGGCGTCCAGCTGATGAAGATGATGGGCGGCCAGCAGAGCGCGCCGCACGTCGACTGGCTCGCGCAGAACGTGCCGACCGGCGCGACGGTCGGCGTCGACGGTGCCGTGCTCGGTGTGGCGGCGGCCCGCGCGCTGACATCCGCGCTGAGCGCGCGCGGCATCGCGCTGCGCACCGATTGCGACCTGCTCGACGCGATCTGGCCCGAGCGGCCGGGGCTGCCCGGCGACGCCGTGTTCGAGCACGTGGCGCCGCAGGCCGATGCGACGCGCGCGAGCAAGCTCGCCGAAGTGCGCCGCGCGATGCACGCGCAGGGTGCGCAATGGCATTTCGTGTCGACGCTCGACGATCTCGCATGGCTGTTCAACTTGCGCGGCGCCGACGTCAACTTCAACCCTGTGTTCGTCGCGCACGCGATGATCGGTCCCGATCGCGCGACGCTGTTCGTCGCCGACGGCAAGGTGTCGCCGGCGCTCGCCGCGTCGCTCGCGCAGGATGGCGTCGAGGTCCATGCATACGATGCGGCTCGCGCGTCGCTCGCAGCGCTGCCCGACGGCGCGACGCTGCTGATCGATCCGCGCCGCGTGACGTTCGGCACGCTCGAGGCAGTGCCGGCCGGCGTGAAGCTGGTCGAGGCCGTGAATCCGTCGACGTTCGCGAAGTCGCGCAAGACGTCCGCCGAGATCGAGCACGTCCGCGTGACGATGGAGCACGACGGCGCCGCGCTCGCCGAATTCTTCGCGTGGTTCGAGCAGGCCGTGACCCGCGAGACGATCACCGAGCTGACGATCGACGAGCAACTCACGGCCGCGCGCGCCCGCCGCCCCGGCTACGTGTCGCCGAGCTTTGCGACGATCGCCGGCTTCAACGCGAACGGCGCGATGCCGCACTACCGCGCGACGGCCGAGTCGCACGCGACGATCGCCGGCGACGGGCTGCTGCTCGTCGATTCGGGCGGCCAGTACACGACCGGCACGACCGACATCACGCGCGTGGTGCCGGTCGGCACCGTCAGCGACCTGCAGCGCCGCGATTTCACGATCGTGCTGAAGTCGATGATGGCGTTGTCGCGCGCACGGTTCCCGCGCGGCATCCGCTCGCCGATGCTCGACGCAATCGCGCGTGCGCCGATGTGGGCCGCCGGGCTCGACTACGGCCACGGCACCGGGCACGGCGTCGGCTATTTCCTGAACGTGCACGAAGGTCCGCAGGTCATCTCGCACTACGCGCCGGCCGAACCGTACACGGCGATGGAAGAGGGGATGATCACGTCGATCGAGCCGGGCGTGTACCGGCCCGGCAAGTGGGGCATCCGGATCGAGAACCTGGTCGTGAACCGCGCGGGCGGGCAGACCGAGTTCGGCGACTTCCTCGCGTTCGAGACGTTGACGCTGTGCCCGATCGACACGCGCTGTGTGCTGGTCGAGATGCTGCATGAAGAAGAACGCGCGTGGCTGAACGCGTATCACGCGACGGTGCGCGAGCGCGTTGGCCGGCACGTGAGCGGCGACGCGAAGGCGTGGCTCGACGCACGCACGCAGCCGATCTGACGCAACGCGCAACGCCGGCCGGACGACGGTCGGCCTGGCAGAGAGGGCAACCGATGGCGGACACCGCGGTGATCGTGGTTGACATGCAGCGCGGGCTGGTGCAGCGGGCGCGGCCCACGTACCGGCTCGACGATGTCGTGTCGGGGATCAACCGGCTGACGGTGGCGGCGCGCGCGGTGAACGCGCCCGTGTGCTTCGTGCAGCACGACGGCGACGCGGATGACGACATCGTGCCCGGCACGCGTGGCTGGGACCTGCACGACGGGCTGCTCGTCGACCACGGCGACTGGCGCATCCGCAAGCGGGTGAGCGATTCGTTCCACGACACGCCGCTGGCCGCGCAACTCGACGGCCGCGGGATCCGGTCGGTACTGATCTGCGGCTATGCGACCGAATTCTGCGTCGACTCGGCCGCACGTCGCGCGGCGCTGCTCGGCTACCGGACGACCGTCGTGTCCGATCTGCATACGACGAACGAGCGCGGGCATCTGTCGGCCGCGCAGATCGTCGCGCATCATCACTTCATCTGGGAAAACAATTCGCTGTCGGGCAACGCGGTGACGCCGCGTCCGCTCGCCGACGTGCTCGCCACGGAGTTCGCATGACAATCAAGGCGGTAGTGTTCGATTTCGGTGGCGTGCTGATCGACTGGAGCCCCGAGTACCTGTATCGGCAGCTGATTCCGGACGAAGCCGAGCGTCGCTGGTTTCTGACGCACGTGTGCGCGATGGACTGGGTGGTCCGTCAGGACGGCGGCCAGACGATCGACGAAGGGACGAATGAACTCGTCGCGAAGTTTCCCGAGCACGAGGCACTGATTCGCGCGTTCTACGCGCGCTGGCACGAGATGATCGGCGGCGTGCTCGACGACGGCGCCGCGCTCGTCGAGCGGCTCGACGGGCAGGGGATGCCGCTGTTCGGGCTGACGAACTGGTCCGCGCAGACCTTTCCGTATGCGTGGGACAACTTCCCGATCCTGCGGCGCTTCAAGGACATCGTCGTATCGGGGCGCGTGAAGCTCGTGAAACCCGATCCGGCGATCTATCACGCGATGCAGGCGCGGATCGATCCGCACCTGCCGGGCATCGCGCCGCACGAACTCGTGTTCATCGACGACAACGCGAAGAACGCCGCAGCCGCGACGGCGCTCGGCTGGCACGGCATTCATCACACGAGCGCGGCGACGACCGAGGCGCGCTTGCGCGAACTGGGCGCGCTCGCATAGGCGGCGGCCGAACGATTGCAGGATGAAAAAAAGCGGGCCCGTGAACTGGGCCCGCTTTTTGTTTTGCCGATCCGGAAGCGACCGCTTTCGGCATCCGGCGCCGCGTGATCGCGGCGCCGGATGCGCGGGCCGCGCCGTTTAGCGGCTGATCGGCTTGTAGCGCAGACGCTTCGGCTTCGCGGCTTCCTCGCCGAGGCGCGCACGCTTGTCGGCTTCGTATTCCTGGTAGTTGCCGTCGAAGAACGTGACCTGCGAATCGCCTTCGAACGCGAGGATGTGCGTTGCGATCCGGTCGAGGAACCAGCGATCGTGCGAGATCACCATCACCGAGCCCGCGAATTCGAGCAGCGCGTCTTCCAGCGCGCGCAGCGTTTCGACGTCGAGGTCGTTCGACGGTTCGTCGAGCAGCAGCACGTTGCCGCCGGAGATCAGCGTCTTCGCGAGGTGCAGGCGGCCGCGCTCACCGCCGGACAGGTTCCCGACGATCTTCTGCTGGTCGCCGCCCTTGAAGTTGAAGCGGCCGATGTACGCACGCGACGGCGTTTCGTACTTGCCGACCGTCAGCACGTCGGCGCCGCCCGAGATTTCCTCGAACACCGTCTTCGTGCCGTCGAGCGCGTCGCGGCTCTGGTCGACGTATGCGAGCTTCACGGTCGGGCCCATCACGACTTCGCCCGAATCCGGCTGTTCCTTGCCGGTCAGCATCCGGAACAGCGTCGACTTGCCGGCGCCGTTCGGGCCGATGATGCCGACGATCGCGCCGGCCGGAATCTTCAGGTTCAGGTTGTCGATCAGCAGGCGATCGCCGAACGCCTTGCTGACGTTCTTGAACTCGATAACTTCATTGCCGAGGCGGTCGCCGACCGGAATGAAGATTTCCTGCGTTTCGTTGCGCTTCTGGTATTCCTGGCTGCTCAGCTCCTCGAAGCGCGCGATACGCGCCTTCGACTTCGCCTGACGGCCCTTCGGGTTCTGGCGCACCCACTCCAGTTCCTTCTTGATCGCCTTCTGGCGTGCGGATTCCGACGCTTCTTCCTGCTTCAGGCGCTCTTCCTTCTGGTCGAGCCAGCTGCTGTAGTTGCCCTTCCACGGAATGCCGTGGCCGCGGTCGAGTTCGAGAATCCACTCGGCTGCGTTGTCGAGGAAGTAGCGATCGTGGGTGACGGCGACGACCGTGCCCGGGAAGCGCACCAGGAACTGTTCGAGCCAGTCGACGGATTCGGCGTCGAGGTGGTTGGTCGGTTCGTCGAGCAGCAGCATGTCGGGCTTCTCGAGCAGCAGCTTGCACAGTGCGACGCGACGCTTTTCGCCGCCCGACAGGTGCTCGATCTTCGCGTCCCATGCCGGCAGGCGCAGTGCGTCGGCCGCCACTTCGAGCTGCTGCTCGGGGCTGCCGCCGTCGCTCGATGCGAGGATCGCTTCGTATTTCGCCTGCTCGGCCGCGAGCGCGTCGAAGTCGGCGTCCGGCTCCGCATACGCGGCGTAGATCTCTTCGAGCTTCTTGTTCGCCTGGAACAGGTCGCCGAGGCCTTCCTCGACGGCTTCGCGCACCGTCTTCGTCGGATCGAGCTGCGGCTCCTGCGGCAGGTAGCCGATGTTCAGGTTCGGCATCGGCGTCGCTTCGCCTTCGATGTCCTTGTCGACGCCCGCCATGATGCGGATCAGCGTCGACTTGCCCGAGCCGTTCAGGCCGAGCACGCCGATCTTCGCGCCGGGAAAGAACGACAGCGAGATGTCCTTCAGGATCTGGCGCTTGGGCGGCACGATCTTGCCGACCCGGTTCATCGTGAAAACGTATTGGGCCATTTGGATATGAAAGTCAGAAATGGTTGAGGCTGCCGCGCAGCGCGCGGGCGTGGCGGCATCGGGTGATTCGATACGGAGCGTGCCGCGCAGGGCGCGGCGTCATCGCCGCGTACGGCGACGCGAGCGCGTATTGTACTTCGCCGCCGGCTGCCGCTGACACCGCACTGGCCATTCGGCCGGCCCGCGTTCACAGCCACGTGGCGACGCCGCCGTGCCCCGAACAGGTGCCGCGCCGATGGCGGCTGAAGCTGTACGTGCCGTCGCGGCAGCGCGCGCTCGCGCCGTCGGGCACGCGTCCCGATTTCGAATGGGCCGGCGCATGCACGGTGTCGCCGTCGCGATTGCGATACGTGTCGTGCCGGTCGAGGTCGGCCTCGTTGCCGTAGCCGGGCGACGCGCGATACGCGTGTGCCGACGTCGGCAGCGCGGCGCATGCGACGAACAGCGCGGCCGCCAGGGTCGCGATGTGCGTCGCGCGGCGCAGCAGGGCAGGCATGGTCTCTCTCCGCATGTTCTTGTCGATTGCGGGCCGGCGGCCCGCGCCGCATGTTAGCCGATCGGCAGCCTGTCGTTGCCGCCGCCGTGCGGTGCAGTGCCGCTACGCCGTGTCCGTCATCGAGGCGGCGCCGTCGGCCTGCGCGGCGTCGAGAATCCACCGGCGGAACGCGGCGACCTTCGTGCGTTCCGCGTGATGCGGCGGATAGACGAGGTAGTAAGCGAAATCGTCGAGCCATGCGATATCGGCAAGCTGCACGAGCCGGCCGCTCGCGAGCTCGTTGCGCACCATCGCCGCAGGCAGCAGCCCGGCGCCCTGGCCGGCGAGGATCGCCTGCAGCAGCAGGCCGGAATCGTCGAACGCGGGGCCGCGCGGCGGACCGAAATCGTCGATCCGCTGTGCGTCGAACCAGATGTGCCAGCCCTTGCGCTCGGCGTCGTGCAGGTGCGGCCAACCGGTCAGGTCGGCGGGCGTCGCCGGCATGCCCAGCCGCGCGACGAGTTCGGGCGCCGCGAGCGCGACGATCTCCACCGTCAGCAGACGTTCGCTGCACAGTCCGACGTAACGGCCGAGGCCGTGGCGGATCGCGACGTCGACGCCGTCGCGCGAGAAATCCGCGAGTGCGTGGCTCGTGACGATCTGCAGATCGACGTCCGGGCACGCGTCGCGGAACTGCGCGAGGCGCGGCACGAGCCACGCGGACGCGAAAAACGGCGTGACGCTCACCGTCAGCACGCCGCTGTCGGCGGCGCCCGACACGCGTTGCGATGCGTCGGCGATCTGCCGGAACGCGTTGCGCACGGGCGGCAGGTAATCGCGGCCCGCGGCCGTCAGCAGGATGCCGCGGTTCACGCGCTCGAACAGCTCCACGCCGAGATGCGTCTCGAGCGTGCGGATCAGCTGGCTCACCGCGCCGGGCGTGACCGACAGCTCCTCGGCCGCGGATTTCACCGACAGGTGGCGGGCGGCCGCTTCGAACGCGCGCAGCGCATTCAGCGGCGGCAAGCGGGAACGTTTCATTGAGTTTTTCTAAATCGAAAGACCGACGAAATATCGTTTGAGACGATGCGTATGCGCGAGTACCGTTGTCGCTGAAGATCGTATTGCCGCGGAGAGGTTTCGCGCCGCCGATGCGATCAACATAGTTGAACTATATCCACGACGCAAATGGACACCGCCCGGCGGCCGATGCGTCACCGACAGGAGCAACGTCATGAACCGCCCGCGCGCCTCGCGCGTTTTCTACGGCTGGTATGTGGTGGCGGCCGCGTTCGCCGTCACGTTCGTCGGATTCGGCAGCGCGTACTCGTTCAGCGCGTTCGTCGAGTCGCTGCAACGGGATTTCGCCGCGTCGCGCGGGCAGATCTCGCTCGTGTTCTCGCTGGCCGGCTTTCTGTATTTCGGTTTCGGCATCGTCAGCGGCCCGCTCGCCGATCGCTTCGGCTCGCGGCGGCTCGCCGTCGTCGGAATGCTGCTGACGGCCGCAGGGCTTGCGGCGGCCGGTGCTGCGCATACGCTGCTGCAGGTCTATGTCGCGTACGGGCTGGGGGTCGGCCTCGGCGTCGGCTGCGCTTACGTGCCGGCCGTCGGCGCAGTGCAGCGCTGGTTCGTGCGCCGGCGTGGCTTCGCGTCGGGGCTCGCGGTTGCAGGGATCGGCGTCGGTACGCTCGTGATGCCGCCGCTCGCGTCCGTGCTGATTGCGCACGTCGGCTGGCGTGGCGCGTATGTCGCGCTGGCCGTGATCGCCGTTGTGGCGGGCGCGGGCATGTCGCTGTTGATCGAGAACGACCCGCGCGGACGGGGTTTGTCACCCGATGGCGATGCGGCGTTTGCGCAGGCGGGCGAGGATCGGCGCGGTGCCGCCGCGGCGATGTCCGCCGGCGCGACCGTGCGCGAGGCCATCACGTCGCGGCCGTTCGCGAGCCTCTACGCGGCGTGCCTCGTATGTTCGTTCGGCGTCTTCGTGCCGTTCGTGCACCTCGTGCCGTACGCGCTCGATCACGGCGTTGCGCCGTCCACGGCGGTGTTGCTGCTCGGTGCGATCGGCGTCGGCAGCACGGCAGGGCGCTTTTTCCTCGGCGGCCTGGCCGATCGCTTCGGCCGCCGCGCGTCGCTGCTCGCGATGTTCGCCGGCATGGCCGTCGCGCTCGTCGCATGGGCGGGTGCCGGCACCGTCGCGACGCTCGCCGCGTTCGCCCTCGTATTCGGCGTGTTCTACGGCGGCTGGGTCGCGGTGCTGCCCGCCGTCGTGATGGACTACTTCGGCGGTCGCAACGTCAGCGCGATCATCGGCATCCTCTACACGAGCGTCGCGTTCGGCACGCTGATCGGGCCGGCAGCGGCCGGTTTCATCTACGACGCAGGCGGCGGCTACCTCGTGCCGATCCTGGCGAGCGCCGCCGCGAATGCGATTGCGTTCGCGATCGTTGCCACTACCGGACGCGCATCGGTCGCCGCGCGCGCGGCCGGTCGCTAGGCAAATCAGGCGCGCTCGTCGGCTAGGCACTGCCCGCGATTTCCGCTACGGTGGCCGGGGCGTCGATCATCGACGCACGGAGGCGCATCGTGACATTCGACGAAGTCCGGCGGATCGCGCTGGCGTGGCGGGGTGTCGAGGAAGGCACGTCGTACGGCACGCCCGCACTCAGGGTGAAGGGCAAGATGCTCGCGCGCCTGCGCGAGGACGGCGACACGCTCGTCGTGAAGGGCGTCGGCTCCGACGAGCGCGCGTGGCTGATCGAATCGGAGCCCGACGTGTATTACGTGACCGATCACTATGCGGGCTGGCCGATCGTGCTGGTGCGCCTGTCGGCTGCGCATCCCGACGCCGTGAAAAACCTGCTTCTGCGAGAATGGCGCGCAATCGTGCCGGCCAAGTGGCAGGACGACGGGGCGGGCGGCGCGAACTGAGCGCGCGGTGCAGCGCGCTGCGGGACCCGCGAGCGTCATTGGCGCGACGCGATCGCGGCGATGCCGACCGACGGCAATCGCTTGCTCCGGCGGCTCGCGATCGGGGGCCGGAGTGGACCAAGCGTTGCATCGTTTCGCATCGATGCAACAAGTGGTTCCATCGAAATTCTTCAATTGGTTCTTAGTGAAGAACCGTTTGATGCTTACACTCCATCGCTTCGAAGGCGGCTGAACGACACAGCCGACGGAAAGGGCGCACGCGATGCGCCGGCGCCCCGTGCGCCGCATCGCATCCGCAGCTTCGCAGACTGCGTCGCGCGCCTACCGGAACAGGCTTGATCCGGCTCCATGCCCGTATGCCGCGCACGCGCGGCGGGCAGCCGGATTCAACAACGACAACTCCCCGCGCCGCCTTCAGCGACTACCGGTCGTACCGGAACCGTTTTTTGGAGAGAGACACATGAGTGGAAGCAAGACAGGCCTCGGCACGGGTCTGAAGCAGCGTCACGTGACGATGATGTCGATTGCCGGCGTCATCGGCGCGGGCTTGTTCGTCGGCTCCGGCCACGCGATCGCGGAAGCCGGCCCGGCTTCGATCCTCGCGTATGCGATCGCGGGCGTACTGGTCGTGCTGGTGATGCGCATGCTCGGCGAGATGGCCGTCGCGCATCCGGACAGCGGTTCGTTCTCGACCTATGCCGATCGCGCGATCGGCCACTGGGCCGGCTTCTCGATCGGCTGGCTGTACTGGTGGTTCTGGGTGCTCGTGATCCCGATCGAGGCGACGGCCGCCGCGACCATTCTCAACGCGTGGTTCCCGAGTGTCGCGACCTGGATCTTCGCGCTCGGCATCACGCTGCTGCTGACGATCACCAACCTCTTCTCGGTCAAGAATTACGGCGAATTCGAGTTCTGGTTCGCGCTGATCAAGGTCGTCGCGATCGTCGTGTTCCTTTGCATCGGCGGGGCGGCGATCGTTGGCATCGTGCCCGCACCGGCCGTGTCGGGCGTGTCGAACCTCTTTGCGCACCACGGCTTCATGCCGAACGGCGCGAACGCCGTGCTTGCGGCGATGCTGACGACGATGTTCTCGTTCCTCGGCACCGAGATCGTGACGATCGCGGCCGCCGAATCGGACAACCCGCAACGCCAGATCGTGCGCGCGACGAATTCGGTCATCTGGCGTATCACGCTGTTCTATCTCGGCTCGATTCTCGTCGTCGCGGCCATCGTGCCGTGGAACGATCCGCTGCTGCCGACGCACGGCTCGTATCAGCGCGCGATGGAGCTGATCGGCATTCCGAACGCGAAGGCGATCATCGACGTGATCGTGCTCGTCTCGGTCGCGAGCTGCCTGAATTCGGCGCTGTACACCGCGTCGCGGATGCTGTTCTCGCTGTCCAAGCGCAAGGACGCGCCCGCCTTCCTGCATCGCACCGATGCGACCGGCACGCCGCGTGCGGCCGTGCTGGCATCGACCGCGTTCGGTTTCCTGACCGTGATCGCGAACTACCTGATGCCGGAGCAGGTGTTCGGCTTCCTGCTGGCGACGTCGGGTGCGATTGCGCTGCTCGTGTATCTCGTGATCGCGATCTCGCAGCTGAGGATGCGCAAGACGCTCGAATCGAGCGGCGCCGACCTGACGCTGCGGATGTGGCTGTTCCCGTGGCTCACGTGGGCGGTCATCCTGTTCATCTGCGGCACGCTGACCGTGATGTTCGTCAGCGAGGAGCACCGGATGGAAGTGGGGGCGACGGCCGTGCTCGCGCTGATCGTGCTGTTTGCTTCGTGGCTGAACAAGCGCGGCCGTGATGCGCAAGCGGGCGCGGGGCGGCGGGTGTCGGCGATGTGATGGGGACGTGATGGGGACGTGATGGAGCGGCGGCTGTGCTGAGCGTTCGCTGCCGGCTGGCGGGGGGATTCCCGTCGTGAAAATGGCCCGATCGGTATGTGCCGATCGGGCCATTTGTCTTTTACGAGTAAGCAGATGCGCTTGCCCCTGGCGATGCAGGCCGTTTCGCAACATGGCGCGTCATCGACATCTGGACTCACAAAATTCGAACTCGTCTGATTTCATAGGCAACGATTTGCTCTTACATTGATCACTCCGGCTACCGAGGTGAGTCGATGGATAAATCGATTTGGATTCCTTTGTTGATGCTCTGTATTAACAGGAAGCACTTCTCGTTCGATTGGGCGATCGATACTCCTGTGCGTTCATCGACTGTGTTGAAGTCAAGGTGATGAGTCAGCGCTCGACAATTCGCGTCCGCATCGCCTTCTTTGCCCACGACGGATACCAATTGAGTGGAACGTATTTCCCGGCAGTTGACGGTGATCGTTCCCCTGTACTCATCTGTCCCGCCACCGGGATTCGACAATCTTTTTATTTCCCGTTCGCGGATTGGCTACGTCGCGACGGCTATTCCACGTTCGTATTCGACTATCGAGGAATCGGTGAGTCGCTCGATGCGCGTCATGTTCGACAGTCATGCGCGCGGAAACAGGACTGGGGGGAGCGCGATATGCCTGCAGCGCTTGATTGGCTCCTCGGAAAAACCGGCGCGAGCGACGCACATTTGATCGGGCATAGCGCAGGTGCGCAACTAGTCGGCTTAATGCCGAATCACGCATCGGTTCGTTCTTTGTGCGCTGTCTCCGCGTCGTCCGGATATATCGGCAACATCCTTTGGCCACAGCGTTTCGCGGCATTGGTGCTTGCGAATGCGTATGTGCCTATTTCCGCGCGATTGCTCGGCTACGTTCCGGCCCGGGTGCTTGGCTGGGGCGATGACTTGCCGCCATACGTGGGACTTCAATGGGCCCGGTGGTGTCGTCGACCGGGATATGTGGCAAACGAATTCGGAGCAGGAGTGATGCGTCACTACTACGACGAGTTTGCAGCGCCCGTCACCGTTGTGGTCGCAGCTGACGACCCGCTCGCCACGCCGGCCAATGTCGAAGACTGGCTGCGCCTGTTGCCGAAAGCAGAGCGTCGCGTTCACGTGATTCATCCAGAAAACTCCGACGGTCGAGCAGTCGGACACGTCGGCATGTTCCGCCGCGAGCATTCGTCGTTGTGGCCGGAACTCACCAGAGGATTGCTGCGCTGACAGTACGTGTCGCTCGCATCCTCGCATCAGGAGACCACGATGGATGATTCAATCGACATGAAGGCACGTTTCAAGGCAGTCAGAAACGAGGCGAAGGAGACGCGCGCTTCGCTTTACCACCTCACGAATCAATGCAACCTGCGCTGCAAGGGCTGCTGGTTCTTCGAGAATGAGTTCGATACGGCGTCGCGTGAACTGAACGATGCACTTCGTATCGAGCAGCGTGTGAGGGAAGAGGCGGAGCGCGGGATCAACGCGCCGTTATTGATTGGTGGCGAGCCTGCATTGCATCTCGATCGGATACGGATGTTTCGGAAATACATGCCGAAAGTGTCCGTGTCGACGAATGGCCTTCGAAAAATCCCGTATGAAGGCTTCGAAGACATCACCATCGCTATTTCTGTATTTGGTGGTGGGCCGCTCGACGACGAGTTGCGCGCGATCGGTCCGAACGGCAAGCGGTTCACGGGCTTATTTGACAAAGCGCTGGCAAACTACCGGGGCGACGAGCGGGCGGGTTTCGTCTACGCAGTGACGATGGACGGTCTTGCGTATATCGAGGAAACGGTACGCAAGATTCGGGACAACGGAAATCGGCTGCTGTTCAATTACTACAGCCCATACGACGTCGACGGCCCACTTCGCCGACATGGCGAGGAGCGGCTGTTGAACGTGTTGCTCGATTTGAAGCAGAGATACCCTGAAACCATCGCAAGCCATCCCTACTATCTGGCCGCTCTGATGCGCGGGGCGACCTCTTGGGGAGTATTCGATGGCGCGAGTTGCCCGAGCGTAAGTGAGGATCATCCGCGGAACGCGGATCGGCTCGCTTCTGGTTGGCCAGTACTGCCCAAGTTCAACGCGTATCGCGCCGACTTCGTTTCGCTGGCGCGCTGCTGTACATCAGGGGAGTGTGCGAAATGCCGTGACAGCCAGGCGGTGATTTCTTGGTTGCTGGTCAACGCCAGGCACGTGCTGCAGGAGGACGACGGGCTCCGGACATGGACGGAGGTTGCGGAGACCTATTTCAGTCAGTTTGTCTGGTCGAAATACCATCCGCGCAATCGTACCGAGGGCGTATCGATTTGCGCAATGGAATGAATTTGGTATCGAACAGGTGGCAGCCCACAAGCGCAACTTGATCGCATTCGAGCTTGCGGAATCCGCTGTAGCGAGACGGACACACCAAGGCCCCGGAGGCGAATGCCGTCCAGTCAAGGTTTTCCAAAGATATCGAACGGCATAATGAACTGGACGGGATTTGCCGGCCCGATCGCATTTGCGCTTCGACCGTTTTACGTTGATGAGCAGTTTGAGATGCTCAAGAAGCCGTTTGAGAGCGGCGGGAATCATTGATTGCGTAGCGAGCAACCACGGCGCAGGAATGCGCTCGACGCGCAGATTGCGAAGTGGAAGAGGGCGCGCGACGCATCATGCGAAAAATCGGCGCGTAACGCATGGGGTGACGGGTCAATGCGTCCTGCAGCACGGGCGATCTGTGCAACGGAGGCGACGAAGGAAATGACGAAAAGATTGTCCGCGAGCGCATCCCGCCAACCTTCATGAACCAATCCGGAATGAAAAAAGGCCCGCTACTTCTGCGGGCCTTTCCGGTTTGCCGTGACACTGCGAGAAGCGGTGTCTGTCGATGCATCAGACGTTGAACAGGAAGTTCATCACGTCCCCGTCGTGCACGACGTATTCCTTCCCTTCGGCGCGCATCTTGCCGGCTTCCTTCGCACCCTGTTCGCCCTTGTACGTGACGAAGTCGTCGAACGCGATCGTCTGCGCGCGAATGAAGCCACGCTCGAAGTCCGTGTGGATCACGCCTGCCGCTTGCGGTGCGGTGTCGCCGATGTGGATCGTCCACGCGCGCACTTCCTTCACGCCGGCGGTGAAGTAGGTCTGCAGGCCGAGCAGCTTGAAGCCCGCGCGGATCACGCGGTCGAGGCCCGGCTCTTCCATACCCATGTCGGCGAGGAAGGCTTCCTTGTCGGCATCGTCGAGATCGGCGATTTCCGCCTCGATGGCCGCGCATACCGCGACGACCGGCGAATTCTCGCTTTCCGCGTACTTGCGCACCACGTCGAGGTGCGGGTTGTTCTCGAAGCCGTCATCCTTGACGTTCGCGACGTACATCGCCGGCTTCGCGGTGATCAGGCAGAACGGCTTGATCACCGCCTGTTCGTCGTCCGACAGCGACAGGCTGCGCACGGCCTTGCCCTGGTCAAGCTGTGCACGCACCTTCTCGAGCACCGCGACGAGTTTCCCCGCTTCCTTGTCGTTGCCCGACTTCGCAGCCTTCGAGTAACGCGCGAGCGCCTTTTCGACGGTGGCGAGATCGGCGAGCGCGAGTTCGGTGTTGATCACTTCGATGTCGTCGATCGGGCTGACCTTGCCGGCGACGTGGATGACGTTGTCGTCCTCGAAGCAGCGCACGACGTGCGTGATCGCATCGGTTTCGCGGATGTTCGCGAGGAACTGGTTGCCGAGGCCTTCACCCTTGCTCGCACCCGCGACGAGGCCCGCGATGTCGACGAATTCGACGACGGCCGGCACGACGCGCTCGGGCTTCACGATTTCGGACAGCGCCTTCAGGCGCGTGTCGGGCACCTCGACGATGCCGACGTTCGGCTCGATCGTGCAGAACGGGTAGTTCTCGGCGGCGATGCCGGCCTTGGTCAGCGCATTGAACAGGGTGGACTTGCCGACGTTGGGCAAGCCGACGATGCCGCATTTGAGACTCATGGAATCCTTCGAACGGGTAGGGCGGCGCGGCCGGACGAAGCGCGGCGGCGCGGGAAAATAGGGACGGCCGGCGCTCGGAGCGCGGCGGGCCGACGATCAAAGGCGCTATTGTACCGTGCCGACGCCCCGGTTTCCGGCGCGCCCCCGAACGCCCGATGCGACGGCACGCCGCGCTGCCGGCCGCGCCCGCGATTCTGCTGATTTCCCGCAAAGTCCGGCCGCGTAAGGGATTGGCCCCGCAGCTATAATGCCCGCCATGACTGCCCACCCTATCTTCGACGTCGCCGTGGTCGGCGGCGGGCTCGTCGGCAAGACGGCCGCGCTCGCGCTGACCCAGTCCGGCTACAAGACCGCCTTGCTGGCACAGCCGGTCACGCCGCGCCCCGCGGATCTCGCGTTCGACACGCGCATCTATGCACTGTCGTCCAGCTCGCAGGCATTGCTGGAGCGGCTGCGGGTCTGGCAGGCGCTGGACCACGGCCGGCTCGCGCCGGTGTACGACATGCGCGTGTACGGCGATGCACATGCGGAACTGCATTTCTCCGCGTACCAGGCGTCCGTGCCGCAACTCGCGTGGATCACCGAATCGTCGCTGATCGAGGCGTCGCTCGACGCCGCGCTGCGATTCCAGCCGAACCTCACGTGGTTCGATGCGCGTGCGCAGGGCTTCGACGTGCGCGACGACGCGGCCGTGCTTACGCTGTCGTCGGGGCACGTGCTCGAAGCGGACCTCGTGGTCGGCGCGGACGGTGCGCATTCATGGGT
This sequence comes from Burkholderia sp. JKS000303, assembly GCF_002563755.1. Taxonomy (NCBI): domain Bacteria; kingdom Pseudomonadati; phylum Pseudomonadota; class Betaproteobacteria; order Burkholderiales; family Burkholderiaceae; genus Burkholderia; species Burkholderia sp. JKS000303. The sequence continues at coordinate 1,103,625 of NZ_PDBZ01000001.1, read as the reverse complement.
GCGTTCCCAAATGGGGGCCAAGATCGAGCGGCGCGATTACCGGCAGACGGGCATCGTCGCGAACTTCAAGGCATCGCTGCCGCACCGCGAGACGGCCTACCAGTGGTTTCATGAAGGCGAGATCATTGCGCTGCTGCCGTTGCCGGACGGCCATGTGTCGCTCGTGTGGTCCGCGCACACGGCGCACGCCGATGAACTGCTCGCGCTCGATCCCGCGCAGCTCGCCGCCGAAGTCGAGCGCGTGTCGCACGGCCAGGTCGGCACGCTCGAATGCGTGACGCCGGCCGCCGGTTTCCCGCTTGCGCTGCAGACCGTCGACAAGCTGATCGCTCCACGCGTCGCGCTCGTCGGCGATGCCGCGCACCTGATCCACCCACTCGCCGGGCAAGGGATGAACCTGGGGCTGCGCGACGTCGCGGCGCTCGCCGATGCGATCGCGAACAAGGAAAGCTTCCGCAACCTCGGCGATACGGTGCTGTTGCGCCGCTACGAGCGCTCGCGCCGCGAGGACATCCGCGCGCTGATGGTCGCGACCGACGGGCTGCAGCGGCTGTTCGCGGTGCCGGGTTCGTTCGCGAAGGCGGTGCGCAACGCTGGCATGGCGTTCGTCGGTGCACAACCGCTCGTGAAGCGCTGGCTCGTGTCGGCCGCGCTCGGTTGAGCGAACCTTCGCGCGCGTTGCCGGTCGGACAGGGTTCCGTTACGGCGTACACTGTGCCGTGCACTCCGATTGAGCTGAAGGAACAACTGGATGAAAAAAACGATCCGCATCGCGTCGCTGGCGCTGGCCGTCACGATGGCGACGCTTGGCTGTACCGCGCAGGCCGACCAAACCACCGACAAGCTGAAAGCGACGCTGCAAGCGCGTCTGGGCAGCGACGCGCCGATCAAGAGCGTGTCGAAATCGCCGGTCGCGGGGCTGTACGAAGTGAACCTCGGCTCGCAAATCATCTATAGCGATGCAGCCGGCGACTACGTGCTGCTCGGCGATCTCGTCGACACCAAGACGCACAAGAACCTGACCGACGCGCGCCTGTCCGATCTCAACAAGATCGACTTCGCGAGCCTGCCGTTCGCGAACGCGATCAAGGTCGTCAAGGGCAACGGCGCGCGCAAGATCGCGGTGTTCTCCGATCCGAACTGCCCGTACTGCAAGCGGCTCGAGACGACGCTGCAGTCGATCGACAACGTGACCGTCTACACGTTCCTGTATCCGGTGCTGTCGCCGGATTCGACCGTGAAGTCGAAGGCGATCTGGTGCGCGACCGATCGCGCGAAAACCTGGCAGAGCTGGATGCTCGACCACCGCGCGCCGTCCGGTGCCGGCACCTGCGATACCAGCGCGCTCGACAAGAACCTCGCGCTCGGTCGCGGGATGAACGTCACGGGCACGCCGACGATTTTCCTGCCCGATGGCCGTCGCCTGCCGGGCGCGGTGTCGGCCGAGCAGCTCAACCAGGCGCTCGCGTCGAGCAAGTAACCGACCGACAAACCGGGCCGCATGGCCCGGCCAGCGAGGGGCGCCCGCGGTACCTGCCGGCGCCTCTCTTCGTTTCCGCCGCCGTATTCCGTTCGATTTTCGACCGATTGCCACGATGACCCAGCCGATCCGCTATTCGATTGTCCCGAAAGATCTTGCCGCGCACCTGTTCGAAGTGTCGGTGACGGTTGCCGATCCCGATCCCGAGGGCCAGCGCTTCTCGCTGCCGGTGTGGATTCCGGGCAGCTATCTCGTGCGCGAGTTCGCGCGCAACATCGTGACGCTCGCCGCGTTCAACGACGCCGGCCGCAAGGTGCGGATCGCGAAGACCGACAAGAACACGTGGCAAGCCGCGCCGGTGAACGGCGCGCTGACGCTGCGCTACGACGTGTACGCGTGGGACCTGTCGGTGCGTTCCGCCTATCTCGACGAATCGGGCGGCTTCTTCAATGCGACGGCCGTGTTCCTGAGCGTCGCCGGCCGCGAGGATGCGCCATGCGAAGTCGACATCGCGAAGCCGGCCGGGACGGCGTTCCGCGCGTGGCGCGTCGGCACCTCGCTGCCCGAGGCGCGCGGCACCAGGCGTTACGGTTTCGGCACGTATCGCGCATCGAACTATGACGAGCTCACCGACCATCCGGTGACGATCGGCGAATTCGCGCTGGCGACGTTCGACGCGCACGGCGTGCCGCACGACATCGTGATCGCCGGGCGCGTGACGCAACTCGACATGGAGCGGCTGCGCACCGACCTGAAGCGGGTGTGCGAAGCGCAGATCGCACTGTTCGAGCCGAAATCGAAGAAAGCGCCGATGGAGCGCTACGTGTTCATGACGCTCGCGGTCAGCGACGGTTACGGCGGCCTCGAGCATCGCGCATCGACCGCGCTGATCTGCAACCGCACCGATCTGCCTGTGAAGGGGCGGCCTGAAACGACGGAAGGCTACCGCACGTATCTCGGCCTCTGCAGCCACGAGTACTTCCATACGTGGAACGTGAAGCGCATCAAGCCGGCCGCGTTCGTGCCGTACGACCTCGCACGGGAAAACTACACGTCGCTGCTGTGGCTGTTCGAGGGCTTCACGTCGTATTACGACGACCTGATGCTCGTGCGGAGCGGGCTGATGTCGCAGGACGAATATTTCGCGGCGCTCGGCCGTACGGTCGGCGGCGTGCTGCGCGGTACCGGGCGCCTGAAGCAGAGTGTGGCGGACAGCTCGTTCGACGCGTGGATCAAGTATTACCGCCAGGACGAAAACGCGACCAACGCGATCGTCAGCTACTACACGAAGGGCTCGCTGGTTGCGCTTGCGTTCGATCTCGCGATTCGCGCGCAGACCCGCAACCGCAAGTCGCTCGACGACGTGATGCGTCTGCTGTGGCAACGCTACGGCCGCGATTTCTACCGCGGCAAGCAGGCGGGCGTCGAGGAACACGAAGTCGAGGCGCTGATCGAGGAAGCGACGGGCGTCGCGCTCGGCCGCCTGTTCGCCGACGCCGTGCACGGCACGCGCGACCTGCCGCTCGGCGACCTGCTTGCGCCGTTCGGCGTGACGCTCGCGCCCGAGCTTGCGCACGGCGCAGCCGCGAAGCCGACTATCGGCGCGCGCCTGCGCGGCGGCGCGGACTGCACGCTGGCGGCTGTCTATGAAGGCGGCGCCGCGCATCGCGCCGGGCTGTCGGCCGGCGATACGCTGATCGCGCTCGATGGGCTGCGCGTCACCGGCGCGAACCTCGACACGCTGCTGGCGCGCTACCGGCCGGGCGACAAGGTCGAGATCCACGCATTCCGCCGCGACGAGCTGCGGACCGCGAAACTGAAGCTGGACGGGCCGGAAGTCACGCGCTACCGGCTCACGGCGGCCGCGAAGCCGGCTGTCGCGCACAAGGCCCGGGAAGCCTGGCTGAAGGGCTGAACGCGCAAGAGCGGGTTGGGGGCGGGATCATGGATTGTTCTGCTGCTGCAACAATCCGTCGCCCGCAACCCGCTTTTTCGAGATCGGGCGGCCACGCACAATGGCGTCACTCGCGCTACCGAAGCGCAACCTAACTGGAGCCTGACATGACGACCATCCTGCAAATCAATTCCGCCGCACGCTCGCAAGGCGCGCAATCCACGCTGCTGTCCAACGAACTGACGGCAAAGCTGCAACAATCGAACCCCGGTTCGAAGGTCGTGGTTCGCGACCTGCTGACCGACGCGCTGCCGCACCTCGACGAATCGGTGCTCGGCGCATTCTTCACGCCGGCTGACCAGCGTAGCGCGGAACAGAATGCGATCGTCGCGAAGAGCGATGCGCTGATCGCCGAACTGCAAGCTGCCGACATCATCGTGATCGGCGCACCGATGTACAACTTCGGCGTGTCGTCGCAACTGAAGACGTATTTCGACTGGATCGCACGTGCCGGCGTCACCTTCCGCTACACCGAGAACGGCCCGGAAGGCCTGATCAAGGGCAAGAAGGTTCACGTGGTGACGGCACGTGGCGGCAAGTACCTGGGTACGCCGAACGACAGCCAGACGCCGTACCTGCGCTCGTTCCTCGGCTTCATCGGCCTGACCGACGTGAACTTCATCCACGCCGAAGGCCTGAACCTCGGGCCGGATGCGCAGAGCGCCGCGCTTGCCAGCGCACGCGAAGCGATCGCTGCCGTGTGAGGTCGATGCGGGTGCGTCGCACCCGTTGAGTCGCCCGGTGAAAAAAACGCCGCGCTCCGAAAGGGGCGCGGCGTTTTTGCATGGTGCGGCGAAAGCCGGGGAAACCGTTACGCGAGCGTTTCGGCGACTTCCGGCAGGCGCCAGTCGATCGGCGGGCGGCCGGCATCGACGAGATAGTCGTTCGCGAGCGCGAAGTGGCGGCAACCGAGGAAGCCGCGGTGCGCGGACAGCGGCGACGGATGGGGCGCTTCGAGCACGCAATGCGCGCTCACATCGAACAGTGCGCGTTTCGCCTGCGCATGCGCGCCCCACAGCATGAACACGAGCCCGCGATGACGGCCGGCGAGCTCGCGGATCAGCGTGTCCGTGCATTGCTCCCAGCCGCGCTTCGCGTGGCTCGCGGCCGCGCCGCGCTCGACCGTCAGCACGGTGTTGAGCAGCAGCACGCCCTGGCGCGCCCAGGTGTCGAGGCAACCGTGGCGCGGGGTGTCGTGGCCGAAATTCGCGGCGATTTCCTTGAAGATGTTGCGCAGCGACGGCGGTGTGCGGACCGCCGGCGGCACCGAGAACGCAAGGCCATGCGCCTGCGGCGTGCCGCGGTCGTCGCCGTGGTACGGGTCCTGGCCGAGGATCACGATCTTCACGTCGTCCGGGCTCGTCAGGCGCAGTGCGCGGAACACGTCGGTCGGGTAGACGGTCTTGCCGGCCGCGCGCTCGTCGTCGACGAAGCGGCACAGCGGCGCGTACGCGTCGCTGTCGGTGAAGGGTTTCAGCACGTCGCGCCAGACGGCCGGCAGCGCGTCGAATTGGGCGGCGAGGTGCGGGACGTCCGCGGCGGCGGGGGGCGCAGCGGGAGTCGGGGCGGCTGCCGCGGCTTTCTTCACCGGCTTGCGCGCGGTTGACGGCGGCTCGGACGCCGGAGCGGGAACATCGTCGCGCGCCGTTTCCGGCACGAGATCGTCGAACAGCGACGCCTGCTGCGGCGTGCGGAGAGTCTTGCGGGTTGCCATGCGTGATGCGTGTTTATTGCGCGCGCAGCCGGTAGCCGCGTTGCGCCTTGCTGATGTTTTCGGGGGCGAGGCCCGGCAGCGCTTGCTGCAGTTCGGCGGCGAGCGTCGCGAGCGCCGCTTCCGGGCCGTCGATCAGTTCGAGTTCGATTTCACTGATCGGTTCGCGGCGCGTGTCGTGGTCCGCCTGGACGACGATCTCGCCGACGTCCACCGCGGCTTCGACGGTTGCGCCGGCGATTGCGATACGCCACAGCGTACGCGAAAAATCCGTCCGGAACAGCGCGTGCAGTGCGGGTGCCGCGTCGCGCAGCGCGGTGGCGGCCTCCGGCACGTCGCACGCGGCGACGAGCGCGTCGATTTCGAGCGCGTCGCCGGCGACCGGCAGTTCCCATTCATGGCGGCGATGCAGGCCGGCTTGCGCGCTGCCGACCGTCTTGAACGTCTGCAGCCAGCCGTGCGGCGTGCGGCGCACGCGCACCGCGCTCTTCGAGCGGGCGAGGGCGAGCTCGGGCGTGTCGTAGTAGACGTTCGCGAGTGCGACGACGTCGCCGGGTTCGCCGGTCAGCGTCTCGAAAAAGCGGCGCGCCGCGTCGGCCTGGCCGGCCGGCAGCGCGAGCTTGATTTCCTGTTCGATCGCCATCAGAAGAACATCCGCGCGAGCTCTTCGCCCGGCTGCTCGGCGCGCATGAACGCTTCGCCGACGAGGAACGCGTTGACGTTCGCCGCGCGCATCGTGTCGACGTCGGTGCGCGACAGGATGCCCGACTCGGTCACGACCATCCGGTCCGCCGGAATCATGTCGAGCATGTCGAGCGTGGTCTGGATCGTCGTTTCGAACGTGCGCAGGTTGCGGTTGTTGATGCCGAGCAGCGGCGTCTTCAGCGTCAGCGCCTGTTCCATCTCGTTGCGGTCGTGTACTTCCACCAGCACCGCGAGGCCGAGCGAGTGCGCGTACGCTTCGAGTTCCTGCATCAGCGGCGTGTCGAGCGCGGCCGCGATCAGCAGGATCGCGTCGGCGCCCATCGCGCGCGCTTCGAGGATCTGGTATGCGTCGACGATGAAGTCCTTGCGCAGCACCGGCAGCGAGCAGGCCGCACGTGCTTCCTGCAGATAGCGGACGCTGCCCTGGAAGAACTGTTCGTCGGTCAGCACCGACAGGCACGCGGCGCCGTGGGCCGCATACGAGCGCGCGATATCGGCCGGCACGAAATGCTCGCGCAGCACGCCTTTCGACGGGCTGGCCTTCTTCACTTCGGCGATCACCGCCGCGTTGCCGGCTGCCTGCTTTGCGCGCAGCGCGCCGACGAAGTCGCGCAGGTCGCGCGACGATGCTTCCAGTTTCAGTGCCTCGAGCGGCGTGCTGCGCATGGCCGCCGCGACTTCTTCGCGCTTGACGGCGATGATTCGGTCGAGAATGTCGCTCATGTGGGTTCCTGCTTGATTCGTAAGGGGAGTCAGCGCTTGAACTGCTGCGTGAAGCGCACGAGTTCGTCGACCTTCGCGCGCGCCTTGCCGCTCGCGATCGCTTCGCGGGCGAGCTGGATGCCGTCCGCGATCGATTCCGCGATGTTGGCCGCATAGAGCGCGGTGCCCGCGTTCAGCATGACGATCTCGCGTGCGACGCCCGGCTGGTTGTCCAGCGCGCCGAGCAGCATCGTGCGCGATTCCTCGGCATTTTCGACCTTCAGCGTGCGGTTCGACACCATCTGCAGCCCGAAGTCTTCCGGATGGATCTCGTATTCGTGCACCTTGCCGTCGCGCAGTTCGCCGACCAGCGTCGCGGCGCCGAGCGACACTTCATCCATCCCGTCCTTGCCGTACACGACCAGCACGTGCTGCGCGCCCAGACGCTGCATCACGCGCACCTGGATGCCGACGAGGTCGGCGTGGAACACGCCCATCAGCTGGTTCGGCGCGCCGGCCGGATTGGTCAGTGGGCCGAGGATGTTGAAGATCGTCCGCACACCGAGCTCGCGGCGCACGGCCGCGATGTTCTTCATCGCCGGATGATGGTTCGGCGCGAACATGAAGCCCATGCCGGTTTCGGCGATCGACGCGGCCACCTGGTCGGGCTGCAGGTCGATGTTCACGCCGAGCGCCTCGAGCACGTCGGCGCTGCCGGACTTGCTCGACACACCGCGGTTGCCGTGCTTCGCGACCTTCGCGCCGGCCGCTGCGGTGATGAACATCGACGCGGTCGAGATGTTGAACGTGTGCGAACCGTCGCCGCCCGTGCCGACGATGTCGACGAAGTTCGAGTTGTCCTGCACCTCGACGTGGTGCGCGAATTCGCGCATCACGGTCGCGGCGGCGGCGATCTCGCCGATCGTCTCCTTCTTCACGCGCAGCCCGGTGATGATCGCGGCCGCCATCACGGGCGACATGTCGCCGCGCATGATGAGCCGCATCAGGTGCAGCATCTCGTCGTGGAAGATTTCGCGGTGTTCGATCGTGCGTTGCAGCGCTTCCTGCGGGGTAATCGTCATCGTGCGTCTCCCGTCAGGCGGCCGGCGCGGCCGCGTGGGCCGCTGCACGATGCTGCTTCAGGAAATTCTCGAGCAGCGCATGGCCGTGCTCGGAGAGAATCGATTCCGGGTGGAACTGCACGCCTTCGATCGGCAGCGTCTTGTGACGCACGCCCATGATTTCGCCGTCGTCGGTCCACGCGGATACCTCGAGGCAGTCGGGCAGCGATTCGCGTTCGACCGCGAGCGAGTGATAGCGCGTGACGTCGAAATGCTTCGGCAGATCCGCGAACACGCCACGGCAATCCGTTTCGATCCGGCTCACCTTGCCATGCATGATGGTCTTCGCGCGCACGACGCGGCCGCCGAATGCCTCGCCGATCGCCTGATGGCCGAGACAGACGCCGAGGATCGGCTTCTTGCCCGCGAATTCGCGCAGCACGTCGAGCGTGATGCCCGCATGCTGCGGGTTGCTCGGGCCCGGCGACAGGCAGATGGTGTCGGGATTCAGGCGCGCGATGTCGTCGAGCGTGATTTCGTCGTTGCGGTACGTATGCACGTCCTCGCCCAGTTCGCCGAAGTACTGGACCAGGTTGTAGGTGAACGAGTCGTAGTTGTCGATCATGAGCAGCATGGTCAGTCTCCGTCAGAAGTCGCTATCGAGGCCGTCTTGGACCTGTTCCGCCGCACGCAGCACCGCGCGCGCCTTGTTCTCGGTCTCTTGCCATTCGGATTCGGGTACCGAGTCGGCGACGATGCCGGCTGCCGCTTGCACGTACAGGTTGCCGTTGTGGATCAGGCCCGTGCGGATCGCGATCGCGAGATCCATCTCGCCGGAGAACGACAGGTAGCCGACGGCACCGCCGTACAGCCCGCGCTTGATCGGCTCGAGCTCGTCGATCAGCTCCATCGCGCGCACCTTCGGCGCGCCGGACAGCGTGCCGGCCGGGAACGTCGCGCGCAGCACGTCGTAGTTCGTCATGCCGGGCTTCAGCTTGCCTTCCACCGAGCTGACGATGTGCTGCACGTGCGAGTACTTCTCGATCACCATCTTGTCGGTCACCTGCACCGAACCGATTTCGGCGATGCGGCCGACGTCGTTGCGCGCGAGGTCGATCAGCATCACGTGCTCGGCAATCTCCTTCGGATCGTTGAGCAGCTCGGTCGCGAGTTCCGCATCGCGCTCGGGTGTGTTGCCGCGCGGACGCGTGCCGGCGAGCGGACGGATCGTGACGATCTGGTCGTCGCCGCGCTTTTCCTGGCGCACCAGGATTTCCGGCGACGCGCCGACCACGTGGAAGTCGCCGAAGTTGTAGTAGTACATGTACGGCGACGGGTTCAGCGAACGCAGCGCGCGATACAGCGACAGCGGATTGTCGCGGTACGGTTTCGTCAGTCGCTGGCCGACCTGGATCTGCATCAGCTCGCCGGCCGCGACGTATTCCTTCGCCTGGCGTACCGCGGCCAGATAGTCTTCCTTCTTGAACTCGCGGAACGTCTCGGTGCGCACGCTCGCCGACGTCACCGGCGGCTGCACGGTCGTGCGCAGGCGTTGCTTGAGCTCGCGCAGGCGCTGCTTCGCCTTCGTATAGGCTTCAGGCTGGGCCGGGTCTGCGTAGATGATCAGATAGAGCTTGCCGGCGAGGTTGTCGATCACCGCGACTTCCTCGGTCAGCAGCAGCTGGATGTCGGGCAGGCCGAGATCGTCGCGCGGCGCGGTGTTCGCGAGCTTCTTCTCGATATAGCGCACCGCGTCGTAGCCGAAATAGCCTGCGAGGCCGCCGCAGAAACGCGGCAGACCAGGGCGCTGCGCCACCTTGAAGCGCGCCTGGAACGACTCGATGAATTCGAACGGATCGCCGTCGTGCGTTTCCACGACCTGACCGTCGCGTACCACTTCGGACACGCCGTTGCGGGTGCGCAGGAGCGTGCGTGCGGGCAGGCCGATGAACGAATAGCGGCCGAAGCGTTCGCCGCCGACCACCGATTCGAGCAGGAACGAGTTGGCGCCCGTGCGTTCGGGCTGGGCCAGCTTCAGGTAGAGGGACAGCGGCGTTTCGAGGTCGGCGAGCGCTTCCGCGATCAGCGGGATGCGGTTGTAGCCTTCGTTCGCAAGCGATTGGAATTCGAGTTCGGTCATGTTCCAGTCCTGTTCGGGACGAGCGGCGGAGTGCGCCAGGGATCACTTGACGCTGTGCGGGCTGCCGTCGGCGAAAGGGCGGTCGATCGAGAAGTGCCTGTTGCCGGCCGGCATTCCGGGCGTGAACGTCGCGAGCCTGCGGCCGATCCTGAACGCAAGCGTTCGGGTGCGGTAGAACTCGAGGTGGTGCGACGGTCGGCGCGCGGATGCGCAGCGAGATAAAAAACGGCGCTGAAGACGTGCTTCAGCGTACCTCATCGAAGAGGTTAGCGCGACCAGCGACGCCAGGGCCAGGCTCCCCGGTCGATGCTGCTCAGACTCCGTTTTTTATTCAGAAACATGCGGATGGAAGAAATAATCAGATGGTTGGCCGGCCGGCGTTGTGCGCGGTGATCGCGCGGGCTGCGACCAGCAACGAATCGACTATACCATCCGAATTTATCGTTTGTATAGCTTTGCCGTGGTTGTAGCCGTAAGGCACAGTCAGCGTCGCCATGCCGGCCGCGCGGCCCGCCAGCGCATCGTTTTCCGAGTCGCCGATCGCGACCGCCGCGTCGGGCGCGACGCCGAGTGCATCACACGCCGTGAGCATCGGCAGCGGATCGGGTTTCTTGCGCGCGACGCTGTCGCCGCCGAGCACGATGCCGAAGCGATCGATCAGCCCGTATTGCTCGAGCAGCTCGACCGCGAAGCGGTGCGGCTTGTTCGTCACGCACGCGAGCCGGATGCCAGCCGCGTGCAACGCGTCGAGGCCGGCTGCCACCTCCGGGTAGAGGCGCGTGTGGCGGCCGTTGATCTTCGCGTATTCGGTCTGGTAGATCGCGAGCGCATCGTCGAAGCGCGCGTGCGCTTCGTCGGGCGTGAAGCGCGGCTTCAGCACGCTCTGGATCAGGTGCTCGGAGCCCTTGCCGATGTAGCCGATCACCTCGTCGCGCGACGTCGCCGGCGCGCCGAGTTGCGCGAGCATCCCGTTCAGCCCGGCCGTGAAATCGTCGACCGTGTCGACCATCGTGCCGTCGAGGTCGATCAGCGCGGCGTCGATGCGCGGCGTCGCGAAACGGATCGGGCCGTCGGCTTCGGCCGGTGCGTGACCGGCCAGCGAGGAATCGGCCACGGCGTCAGCTCCGCTCGACGGTGGCGAGCGCCGCGCGCATCTCGTCGATCACCTTGCGGTAGTCGGGCTTGCCGAAGATCGCCGAACCGGCGACGAACGTGTCCGCGCCGGCCGCTGCGATTTCCGCGATGTTGTCGGTCTTCACGCCGCCGTCCACTTCGAGCAGGATCTCGCGGCCGGTGCGCTCGGTGTACGCGTCGATGCGGGCGCGTGCTTCGCGCAGCTTGTTCAGCGTTTCCGGAATGAACGACTGGCCGCCGAAGCCCGGGTTCACCGACATCAGCAGCACGAAGTCGAGGCGGTCCATCACGTGGTCGAGATAGTTCAGCGGCGTGGCCGGATTGAACACGAGGCCGGCCTTGCAGCCGTGATCGCGGATCAGCGACAGCGTACGGTCGATGTGATCGGAGCCTTCCGGGTGGAAGCTGATCAGGTTCGCGCCGGCTTTCGCGAAATCGGGCACGATCCGGTCGACCGGGCGCACCATCAGGTGCACGTCGATCGGCACCTGCACGTGCGGGCGGATCGCCTCGCAGACGAGCGGGCCGATCGTGAGGTTCGGCACATAATGGTTGTCCATCACGTCGAAGTGAATCCAGTCGGCGCCGGCGGCGACCACGTTGCGGACTTCTTCGCCGAGCCGTGCAAAGTCGGCCGACAGGATGCTGGGAGCGATGCGGAATTGAGTCATGACAGGGGAGCGGGGACGCTGCGACGCAAAACCGCCATTCTACCGTCCGGCGACCCGATGCGCGGCGACAGGCCGTGCGGTTGCGGCCCGATTCCGCATAGAATGCCGAACCAGTGCGGCGCGCCCGCGGCCTCGCCGCTCGAGTTGGCGCGGGCGGTTACTTACAGCGGAAACACCATGAGTCAGTATCAATTCACCGTTTCGGTGAAAACCAGCTACTTGCCGGAACAATCCGACCCCGATCGACGTCAATACGCATTCGCGTACACGCTGACGATCCGCAACACCGGACAGGTCGCGGCGCAGCTGATCGCGCGTCACTGGATCATCACGGACAGCGACAACCACGTGCAGGAAGTGAAAGGGCTCGGCGTCGTCGGGCACCAGCCGCTGCTGCAGCCGGGCGAACAGTTCGAATACACGAGCTGGGCCGTGATCGCGACGCCGGTCGGCACGATGCGTGGCGCGTACTTCTGCGTGGCGGAGGACGGCGAGCGGTTCGACGCGCCGGTCGACGAGTTTGCGCTGCACATGCCGCGCACGCTGCATTGAGCGTGCGGGAGCGGGTCAGCGCGGCTGGCGGTCGTTGTTGCGGGCGTGCTTCTTCCTGCCCGACGACGTCCACACGACGATGAAGATCAGCAGGGCAAGCGCTACGAAAGCTTCGAGCGCGAAGATGAGCATCGGATATTGGTCGAGAAAATCTGACATGGCGGTTTCCATCAAGAACGGACATTGTATGTGGTTTGGGCCCCGGGTGGCCGGCTGGATGGCGGCAGCCGCAGCGGCGGTACTGCTGGCCGCATGCGGCAGCGCGCCGACGCGGACGTCGGCGCTGAAGCCGCCGACCGGCGCGGCGATCGTGCCGGGGCAGATCGCCGCGAAGCGGCTCACGCCGGTCGCCTGGCAGCAGGTGCCGGGCTGGCAGGACGATTCGCTGATCGGCGCTGCGGCCGCGCTGCGGCAGAACTGCGTGCGGCTCGCGCGCCAGCCGGCGTGGCAGCGCGCTTGCGCGGCCGCCGACCGTCTCGACGAGCTCGACGTCAGCAGCGCGCGCGCGTTCTTCGAAACGTATTTCACGCCGTTTCAACTGGCGAATACCGACGGCACCCTCGACGGGCTCGTGACCGGTTATTACGAGCCGTTGCTGCACGGTTCCCGTGTGCGTCGCGGTCCGTATCAGTACGCGCTCTATCGCTGGCCTGCCGGCTATCGCGCCGGTGCCGCGCTGCCGCCTCGCGCGCAGCTCGAGCGCGCCGGCATCCTGAACGGCAACGAACTCGTGTGGGTCGACGATCCGATCGAAGCGTTCTTCCTGCAGGTTCAGGGTTCCGGGCGCGTGCTGCTCGAGGACGGTTCGGTGATGCGGGTCGGCTTCGGCGGCACCAACAATCAGCCGTACCGTTCGATCGGCCGGTGGCTGCTCGATCGCGGCGAGCTGACGCCGGCGCAGGCGACGATGCAGGGCATCAAGGCTTGGGCGAAGGCGAACCCGACCCGCGTCGACGCGTTGCTCGACACCAATCCGCGCTTCGTGTTTTTCCGCGACATGCCGAGCAAGGAAGATGCGCCGCACGGCGGCGCGGACGGCCCGATCGGCGCGCTCGGCGTGCCGCTCACGCCGGAGCGCTCGATCGCGGTCGATCCGTCGTCGATCCCGCTCGGCACGCCCGTGTTCCTGCAGACCACGCGTCCGCTCACGAATACGCCGATGAACCGGCTCGTATTCGCGCAGGATACGGGTTCGGCGATCAAGGGCGGCGTGCGAGCCGACTATTTCTGGGGGCTCGGCGACGACGCAGGCGATCTGGCCGGGCGGATGAAGCAGGTCGGCCGGATGTGGCTGCTGTTCCCGAACTCGTGAAGCGCAGCGGTGCCGGTAGATACGGCGTATGGCCGGCACGTCAGAACGAAACAGCCCGATCGGCATCGCCGATCGGGCTGTTTTTTCTTGGGGCGCGGGATGTTGCTCCGCGCGACCGGCGTGCCGCGGTGTGCGTCAGCCCTTGCGCTTGTCGACGACGCGACGCGCCTTGCCGACCGAGCGCTCGATCCCGTTGACGGGCAGCACGTTGATCACGGCCGTCACGCCGATCAGCGACTTGATGTCGTATGCGAGCGCCTGCCTGGCCGCGTCGATCGCCACCGTGTCCGGCGCCGTTTCGGGGCACGGCTCGACGTTGAGCGTCAGCACGTCGAGTGGGCCTTCCTTCGTCAGTACGATCTGATAGTGCGGGGCGAGTGCGCGCTGCTTCAGCAGTTGCTCCTCGATCTGCGTCGGGAAGACGTTCACCCCCCGCACGATCATCATGTCGTCCGAACGGCCGGTGATCTTCTCCATCCGGCGCATCGTGCGCGCGGTGCCGGGCAGCAGCCGCGTCAGGTCGCGGGTGCGGTAGCGGATGATCGGCAGCGCTTCCTTCGTCAGCGACGTGAAGACCAGCTCGCCGAGTTCGCCGTCCGGAAGCACTTCGCCGGTTTCGGGGTCGATGATTTCCGGGTAGAAGTAGTCTTCCCAGATGGTCGGGCCGTCCTTGGTCTCGACGCATTCCGACGCGACGCCAGGGCCCATCACTTCGGACAGCCCGTAGATGTCGACCGCGTCGATTCCCATCCGCTGCTCGATCGCGACGCGCATGTCGTTGGTCCACGGCTCCGCGCCGAAAATACCGATGCGCAGCGAGCTTTGTGCGGGATCGAGACCCTGACGCTCGATCTCGTCGGCGATCGACAGCATGTAGCTCGGCGTCACCATGATGATGTCGGGCCGGAAATCCTGGATCAGTTGCACCTGCTTCTCGGTCTGGCCGCCGCCGAACGGAATCACCGTCAATCCCGCGCGCTCGGCGCCGTAGTGGGCGCCGAGCCCACCGGTGAAAAGCCCGTAGCCGTAGCTGATGTGGACCTTGTCGCCGCGGCGCGCGCCGGCCGCGCGGATCGAGCGCGCGACGAGATTCGCCCACGTGTCGATGTCGCGCGCCGTATAGCCGACGACGGTCGGCTTGCCCGTCGTGCCCGACGACGCATGAATGCGCGAGATCTGGTCCTGCGGCACCGCGAACATCCCGAACGGATAGCTGTCGCGCAAGTCGCTCTTGGTCGTGAACGGGAAGCGCGACAGGTCGGAGAGCGTCTTCAGGTCGTCGGGGTGCACGCCCGCTTCGTCGAATTTGCGGCGATAGACGGGGGAATGTTCATACGCATGCCGGAGCGACCACTTCAGGCGTTCGAGCTGCAGCGCGGTCAGCTCGTCGCGTGAGGCGGTCTCGATCGGCTCGAGCGGTAGCGGGGTTGTCATGCGTGTCTCCAGTGTTTGTTATGAGCGAGCCGTGAACGTCAGCGATCTTCCGGAAGAACCGTGCCCTTGATCTGGGCCGATTTGCCGCGAAACATCGCGACGGTGTCGCCGGTCTGGTTCGTGACGCGGATGTCGTAGATCCCGTGCCGGCCGCTGCGCGTCTGCTCGATCGCCTCGGCCGTCAGCAAGTCGTTGCCGTGTACGGGGCGCAGGTATTCGATCGAACAGCCGGCCGCAACGGTATTCAGGTTGTACGAATTGCATGCGAACGCGAACGTCGAATCGGCGAGCGTGAAGATGATTCCGCCGTGGCAGGTCTGATGCCCGTTCAGGAACTCCGGCCGCACGCGCATCTGCAGGCGTGCATAGCCGGCGCGCACTTCGGCGATTTCCATCCCGAAGGCGCGGCTGCAGGCGTCCGCGTCGTACATGGCCTGCGCCGTGGCGCGGGCGAGCGAATCTGGGTCGAGCGTGTCGGTGGCGGTGGTCATGTCAATGCCCCTCGAAGCGCGGTGCACGCTTTTCGATGAACGCCTGGACGCCTTCCGCGTAGTCGTGCGACTGGCCGAGCTTGCGTTGCAGGTCGCGCTCCAGGTCGAGCTGCTGGTCGAGCGTGTTCGTGACGCTGTCGCGCATCGACTGCTTGATCGCTGCAATCGCGAGCGTCGGTTGCTGCGCGAGCTGGGTCGCGACCTGACGGGCCGACGCGGCGAGTGCGTCGTCGTCGACTGCCCGCCAGATCAAGCCCCATTGCTCGGCCTGTTCGGCGCCGAGTTTGTCGCCGGTGAGGGCAAGCCCCAGCGCGCGTGCCATGCCGACGCGTTGTGGCAGGAACCATGTGCCGCCCGAATCGGGTACGAGCCCGATCTTGACGAAAGCCTGAATGAAGCTGCTCGAGCGCGCGGCGAACACGAGATCGCATGCGAGCGCGAGATTCGCGCCGGCGCCGGCCGCCGTGCCGTTGACCGCGGCGATCACCGGAATCGGCATGCGCTGCAGGCGGCGGATCAGCGGATTGAAGTGCTCTTCGATCAACGTACCGAGGTCGGTGGCTGCGCCCGGCGTGAAGTCGAGGTCGGCCAGATCCTGGCCCGCGCAGAAGCCGCGCCCCGCACCCGTCAGGATCAGCGCGCGCGCACCGGCTGCTTCGACTTCATCGAGTGCCGACTGCAGTTCGCGGTGCATCGCCCGCGTGAAGCTGTTCAGCTTGTCCGGACGGTTGAGCGTGATCGTGGCCACGCGGGCAGTCTGATCGATATCCAGCTGGATCGCCTGATATGACATGCAGTGTCTCCTTCATGACTTCGTTATAGGCGCGCGACGCGACGGTTACACGCGTTCGATCGCGATCGCGATGCCCTGGCCGACGCCGATACACATCGTACAGAGCGCAAACCGGCCACCCGTACGCTCGAGCTGGTGAAGCGCCGTGGTCACGAGCCGGGCGCCCGATGCGCCGAGCGGATGGCCCAGCGCGATTGCACCGCCGTTCGGGTTCACGCGCGGATCGTCGTCGGCGACGCCGAGCATGCGCAATACTGCGAGACCTTGCGACGCGAATGCTTCGTTCAGCTCGATCACGTCGAACTGGTCGATCGTCATGCCGAGTTGACGCAGCAGTTTCTGCGTGGCCGGCGCGGGGCCGATGCCCATCACGCGCGGCTCGACACCGGCGGTCGCCATGCCGACGACGCGTGCGCGGCGGCGCAGCCCATACTGCTCGGCGGCTTCCGCGTTGGCGAGGAGCAGCGCGCATGCACCGTCGTTGACGCCCGACGCATTGCCGGCCGTCACCGAGCCGTCCGGGCGCACGACGCCCTTCAGCTTCGCGAGCGCGTCGAGCGATGTTTCGCGCGGATGCTCGTCGACGGACACGACGAGCGCGTCACCTTTCTTCTGCGCAATCGTGACCGGCACGATTTCCGCGGCGAGCGTGCCGTCCTGCTGCGCGCGGGCGGCCTTCTGCTGACTGCGCAGCGCGAACAGGTCCTGGTCGGCGCGGCTGATGTTGTAGTCGACCGCGACGTTTTCCGCCGTCTCGGGCATCGAGTCGACGCCGTATTGCTGTTTCATCAGCGGATTGACGAAGCGCCAGCCGATGGTCGTGTCGAAAATGGCGGCCTGGCGCGCGAACGCGCTCGCGGCCTTGCCCATCACGAACGGCGCGCGCGTCATGCTTTCGACGCCGCCCGCGATCATCAGGCGTGCCTCGCCCGCCTTGATCGCGCGCGCGGCTGTGCCGACCGCGTCCATGCCCGAGCCGCACAGGCGGTTCAGCGTCGTGCCGGGCACGGCGGTCGGCAGGCCCGCGAGCAGCGCGGACATGCGCGCGACGTTGCGGTTGTCCTCGCCGGCCTGGTTCGCGCAGCCGTAGATCACGTCGTCGATCGCCGACCAGTCGACGTTGCTGTTGCGTTCGATCAGCGCCTTGAGCGGCACCGCGCCGAGATCGTCGGCTCGAACGTCTTTCAGGGCACCGCCGTAGCGGCCGATGGGAGTGCGAATTGCGTCGCAGATGTAGGCGTCAGTCATGGGCGTATCGATGGGCAGCGAACCCGCCGGTTGGCGGATTCGTTCATGGTAGAGAACGTGGCGGCGTTTGCACGTCGGCCATTCGGGTTATGCCGTTTGGCCGGCTTCCGCGGGCGCTGCCTTCGGCGCAACATGGGCGCGGCTTTGAACCACGCGGAACCGGTTGGCGACGAATGCCGGATCGGCCAGCGCCGCGTTGGCTGCCGGGTTCGCGCCGGTGCCGTGGAAGTCGGAGAACGCGGCCGACTGGTTCACGAACACACCGCCCGTCAGGTTGATCGACAGCGCGACGCCGCCGCGCACCGCTGCATCGTGTGCAGCGTCGAGGATCTTGTCGTCGGTGCTGTAGACGGAGAGTGTCAGCGCGCCGTGCTCGGCGGCGATCGCGCCGGCGAGATCGAGCGACTGCGCGGTCGAGTCGGTCGCGATCACGAACGAGATCGGGCCGAACCACTCCTGCGTGAATTTTGCGCGGTCGGCCACGTCGAGCTGTATCACGAGCGGCGTGCGCACGCGGGCGTCGGGGAAGGCGGGGTGCTGAAGTGCCTGGCTGTCGGCGAGCACACGGCCGAGCTTGCGGGCGTCGTCGATGCGCGCGGTCACGCCATCGTTCTGGATCGCACCGATCAGTTCGACCGAGCGCGCCGGGTCGCCGGTGAGCTTTTGCACGGAGACGGCGATCGCCTGGGCGACTTCGTCGAAGCTCGCATGGCCGTCCGCGGTGCGGATGCCGTCGCGCGGCACGTAGATGTTCTGCGGTGCGGTGCACATCTGACCGGAGTACAGCGCGAGCGAGAACGCGATGTTCTTGGCCGCGGCCTTCAGGTCGTCGGTCGAGTCGATCACGATCTGGTTGACCCCTGCCTTCTCCGTATACACCTGTGCCTGGTGGGCATTGCGCTCGAGCCACGTGCCGTTTTGCGTACTGCCCGTGAAGTCGATCAGCCTGATTTCGGGGCGCAGTGCGAGGTCCTGCACGAGTGCGCCGTCGTTCGGCTCGGTCGCGAGGAGCGTGACGACGTTTGGATCGAAGCCGGCTTCACGCAGTACGTCGCGTGCGATGCGGACCGTGATCGCGAGCGGCAGGATCGCGCCCGGATGCGGTTTGGCGATCACCGTGTTGCCGGTTGCCAGATCGGCGAACAGGCCCGGGTAGCCGTTCCACGTCGGGAACGTGCAGCAGCCGAGCACGAGGCCGGTGCCGCGCGGCACGATCGTGTAGCGCTTGTGCATCGCGAGCGGCGGGTTCTTGCCTTGCGGCTTTTCCCAATGGGCGTCGGCCGGGATGCGGCGCAGTTCGTCCCATGCGTAGGCCACTGCTTCGAGTGCGCGGTCCTGTGCGTGCGGGCCGCCGGCCTGGAACGCCATCATGAACGCCTGGCCGGTGGTGTGCATCACGCTATAGGCGATTTCGAAGCTCGCGCGATTCAGGCGGGCGAGGATTTCGAGGCTGACGCCGATCCAGGCCGTGGGGCCGGCTTCGCGCCACGCGCGCTGAGCGGCGGCTGCCGCGGCAATGAGCTCGTCGGGCGTCGATTTCGGATAGCGGATGCCCAGCGCGATCCCGTACGGCGACTGCTCCGCGCCGACCGTCTCGCCGGACGCCGGCTGGTCGAGCGCGAACGTGTTGTCGAGGTGCGCCTTGAACGCGGCCTCACCATCGGCGTTGGCGCTTTCCCCGTACACTTTGGGACTCGGCATTTCGGCGAACGGGCTCCAGTACCCGCGGCTCTCGATGGCGGCGAGGGCGTGTTTCAGCGTGTCTTCGTGCTTCGTGAACAGTGCATGGGTCATGACGGCAGCCTGATGGACGTTGAGGGGAATTGGTTTGATTAATTAACCGACCGGTTGGTCGGAGAATGGTAGCATCAAACTATCCGCATGTGCGAGGCGTTTCTCATTTCATTGATCGAGGAGGAATAGATGTCTTACGAGAACATCCTGGTGGAGACCCGGGGGCGAGTCGGGCTGGTCACGCTGAATCGTCCGAAGGCGCTGAATGCGCTGAACGATGCGCTGATGGATGAGTTGGGCGCTGCGCTGAAGGCGTTCGATGCGGACGACGGTATCGGTGCGATCGTCGTGACGGGGAGCGAGAAGGCATTCGCCGCCGGCGCCGACATCGGCATGATGGCGACCTATTCCTATATGGATGTTTACCGCGGCGACTACATCACCCGCAACTGGGAGACTGTCCGCGAGATCCGCAAACCGATCATTGCCGCCGTGTCGGGCTTTGCGCTCGGCGGCGGCTGCGAGCTCGCGATGATGTGCGACATCATCTTCGCGGCGGATACCGCCAAGTTCGGCCAGCCCGAGATCAAGCTCGGCGTGATGCCGGGGGCGGGCGGCACGCAGCGGCTGCCGCGCGCGGTGTCGAAGGCGAAGGCAATGGACATGTGTCTGACCGCGCGCTTCATGGACGCGGCCGAAGCGGAGCGGGCCGGGCTCGTGTCGCGCGTGTTGCCGGCCGACAAGCTGCTCGACGAGGCGATTGCCGCTGCGACGACGATCGCCGAGTTTTCGCTGCCGGCGGTCATGATGGTCAAGGAGTCGGTGAATCGCGCGTACGAAACGACGCTGGCCGAAGGCGTCCATTTCGAGCGGCGGTTGTTCCATTCGCTGTTCGCGACGGAAGATCAGAAGGAAGGGATGGCGGCATTCGTCGAGAAGCGCAAGCCGGAGTTCAAGAACCGCTGATCCGGCTGCGGCGGGGCGGTGCAGGGCGGGCGGCGGGTAGCCGTCGCCGGCGCGATCCCTCGATGCCGAGAGCCCAAAGCCTCCGTGCGCGGCAGCGCACGGAGGCTTTTTCAAAATATTTTCACAAAGGGCTTGCGGAGATCGGGGTGGGTGCTTAGAATCACGCCTCTTTCGCGCTAACGGAAACGCAGCGCGAGAGAAGAAGGAAGGGAAGCAGTGCGGTCGAGGTTGCTGTAGAGCCCCGGCGCACAAGGCGTTGAACCCCAACCGTCGCAACGAAGTAGTTAAAAAAGTTGTTGACGAGTTGAAAAAGACGGTTCATAATCTCGCTTCTCTGCTGCTGAAAACGCAGCGCTGCTGAGAGACACGAAGTTCCTCGCAGAAATGCTCTTTAAAAATTAACAGCCGATAAGTGTGGGCGCTTGATGGACGCGAGCTGATCCTCGGATCAGATAGCGAAAGTATCAAGAGTCTCACACTAAAGTAAGTCAGGTTTATGAAGCAATTCATATTCCTGTCAGCTTTGAGTGAGCGACCGGTTCTTAACTGAACCGAAAACAGTAACAGGTTTAAACTGAAGAGTTTGATCCTGGCTCAGATTGAACGCTGGCGGCATGCCTTACACATGCAAGTCGAACGGCAGCACGGGTGCTTGCACCTGGTGGCGAGTGGCGAACGGGTGAGTAATACATCGGAACATGTCCTGTAGTGGGGGATAGCCCGGCGAAAGCCGGATTAATACCGCATACGATCTACGGATGAAAGCGGGGGACCTTCGGGCCTCGCGCTATAGGGTTGGCCGATGGCTGATTAGCTAGTTGGTGGGGTAAAGGCCTACCAAGGCGACGATCAGTAGCTGGTCTGAGAGGACGACCAGCCACACTGGGACTGAGACACGGCCCAGACTCCTACGGGAGGCAGCAGTGGGGAATTTTGGACAATGGGCGAAAGCCTGATCCAGCAATGCCGCGTGTGTGAAGAAGGCCTTCGGGTTGTAAAGCACTTTTGTCCGGAAAGAAATCCTTGGCTCTAATACAGTCGGGGGATGACGGTACCGGAAGAATAAGCACCGGCTAACTACGTGCCAGCAGCCGCGGTAATACGTAGGGTGCAAGCGTTAATCGGAATTACTGGGCGTAAAGCGTGCGCAGGCGGTTTGTTAAGACCGATGTGAAATCCCCGGGCTCAACCTGGGAACTGCATTGGTGACTGGCAAGCTAGAGTATGGCAGAGGGGGGTAGAATTCCACGTGTAGCAGTGAAATGCGTAGAGATGTGGAGGAATACCGATGGCGAAGGCAGCCCCCTGGGCCAATACTGACGCTCATGCACGAAAGCGTGGGGAGCAAACAGGATTAGATACCCTGGTAGTCCACGCCCTAAACGATGTCAACTAGTTGTTGGGGATTCATTTCCTTAGTAACGTAGCTAACGCGTGAAGTTGACCGCCTGGGGAGTACGGTCGCAAGATTAAAACTCAAAGGAATTGACGGGGACCCGCACAAGCGGTGGATGATGTGGATTAATTCGATGCAACGCGAAAAACCTTACCTACCCTTGACATGGTCGGAATCCTGCTGAGAGGTGGGAGTGCTCGAAAGAGAACCGGCGCACAGGTGCTGCATGGCTGTCGTCAGCTCGTGTCGTGAGATGTTGGGTTAAGTCCCGCAACGAGCGCAACCCTTGTCCTTAGTTGCTACGCAAGAGCACTCTAAGGAGACTGCCGGTGACAAACCGGAGGAAGGTGGGGATGACGTCAAGTCCTCATGGCCCTTATGGGTAGGGCTTCACACGTCATACAATGGTCGGAACAGAGGGTTGCCAACCCGCGAGGGGGAGCTAATCCCAGAAAACCGATCGTAGTCCGGATTGCACTCTGCAACTCGAGTGCATGAAGCTGGAATCGCTAGTAATCGCGGATCAGCATGCCGCGGTGAATACGTTCCCGGGTCTTGTACACACCGCCCGTCACACCATGGGAGTGGGTTTTACCAGAAGTGGCTAGTCTAACCGCAAGGAGGACGGTCACCACGGTAGGATTCATGACTGGGGTGAAGTCGTAACAAGGTAGCCGTATCGGAAGGTGCGGCTGGATCACCTCCTTTCTAGAGCTTCTCGCAAAGTTGAGCGCTCACGCTTATCGGCTGTAAATTAAAGACAGACTCAGGGTCTGTAGCTCAGTCGGTTAGAGCACCGTCTTGATAAGGCGGGGGTCGTTGGTTCGAATCCAACCAGACCCACCACCGTCTTGGCGGACGGTACACCCTGAGGCATACCTGTACATGGGGGCATAGCTCAGCTGGGAGAGCACCTGCTTTGCAAGCAGGGGGTCGTCGGTTCGATCCCGTCTGCCTCCACCAATCTTCAATGACAAGCGTTCGACTTCGTCGAACGTTTGTCATTGGCGATTGAGCCAGTCAGAGTGATATGAGTAACACCATATCGGCTGTCGTTCTTTAACAATCTGGAAGAAGTAAGTAATTTGGATAGCGGAAGCGTCTATGAGATGGACGTGAAAACTATCCGGGTTGTGATTGTATCGATGTATCTCAAGATGATTCGAACTCTATGTTTGACTCAATTGGAATACGGCACAAATGCGAGAACTCAACCTGTAACGAACTGTCGATGAGACAGACTCGTTATAGGGTCAAGCGAACAAGTGCATGTGGTGGATGCCTTGGCGATCACAGGCGATGAAGGACGCGGTAGCCTGCGAAAAGCTACGGGGAGCTGGCAAACAAGCTTTGATCCGTAGATGTCCGAATGGGGAAACCCACTCCTTTTGGAGTATCCATAGCTGAATACATAGGCTATGCGAAGCGAACGCGGTGAACTGAAACATCTAAGTAACCGCAGGAAAAGAAATCAACCGAGATTCCCAAAGTAGTGGCGAGCGAAATGGGATGAGCCTTGCACTCTTTATTTGTATTGTTAGCCGAACACTCTGGAAAGTGTGGCCATAGCGGGTGATAGCCCCGTAGGCGAAAACAGTACGAAAGAACTAGGTGTGCGACAAGTAGGGCGGGACACGTGAAATCCTGTCTGAAGATGGGGGGACCATCCTCCAAGGCTAAATACTCGTGATCGACCGATAGTGAACCAGTACCGTGAGGGAAAGGTGAAAAGAACCCCGGGAGGGGAGTGAAATAGATCCTGAAACCGCATGCATACAAACAGTCGGAGCCTCGAAAGGGGTGACGGCGTACCTTTTGTATAATGGGTCAGCGACTTACGTTCAGTAGCAAGCTTAACCGTATAGGGCAGGCGTAGCGAAAGCGAGTCCGAATAGGGCGTTCAGTTGCTGGGCGTAGACCCGAAACCAAGTGATCTATCCATGGCCAGGATGAAGGTGCGGTAACACGTACTGGAGGTCCGAACCCACTAACGTTGAAAAGTTAGGGGATGAGCTGTGGATAGGGGTGAAAGGCTAAACAAACTTGGAAATAGCTGGTTCTCTCCGAAAACTATTTAGGTAGTGCCTCGTGTCTCACCTTCGGGGGTAGAGCACTGTCATGGTTGGGGGGTCTATTGCAGATTACCCCGCCATAGCAAACTCCGAATACCGAAGAGTGCAATCACGGGAGACAGACATCGGGTGCTAACGTCCGGTGTCAAGAGGGAAACAACCCAGACCGCCAGCTAAGGTCCCCAAATATAGCTAAGTGGGAAACGAAGTGGGAAGGCTAAAACAGTCAGGAGGTTGGCTTAGAAGCAGCCACCCTTTAAAGAAAGCGTAATAGCTCACTGATCGAGTCGTCCTGCGCGGAAGATGTAACGGGGCTAAGCTATATACCGAAGCTGCGGATGCGTGCTTTGCACGCATGGTAGGAGAGCGTTCTGTAAGCCTGCGAAGGTGTCTCGGAAGGGATGCTGGAGGTATCAGAAGTGCGAATGCTGACATGAGTAGCGATAAAGGGGGTGAAAGGCCCCCTCGCCGTAAGCCCAAGGTTTCCTACGCAACGTTCATCGGCGTAGGGTGAGTCGGCCCCTAAGGCGAGGCAGAAATGCGTAGCTGATGGGAAGCAGGTCAATATTCCTGCACCATTGTTAGATGCGATGGGGGGACGGATCGCGGAAGGTTGTCCGGGTGTTGGAAGTCCCGGTCGCTGCATTGGAGAAGGCGCTTAGGCAAATCCGGGCGCAGGATTCAAGGGTGTGGCGCGAGCTCCTTAGGGAGCGAAGCAATTGGAAGTGGTTCCAAGAAAAGCCTCTAAGCTTCAGTCTAACGATGACCGTACCGCAAACCGACACAGGTGGGCGAGATGAGTATTCTAAGGCGCTTGAGAGAACTCGGGAGAAGGAACTCGGCAAATTGGTACCGTAACTTCGGGATAAGGTACGCCCTTGTAGCTTGATGCCCCTGCGGGCAAAGGGTGAAGGGGTTGCAATAAACTGGTGGCTGCGACTGTTTAATAAAAACACAGCACTCTGCAAACACGAAAGTGGACGTATAGGGTGTGACGCCTGCCCGGTGCCGGAAGATTAAATGATGGGGTGCAAGCTCTTGATTGAAGTCCCGGTAAACGGCGGCCGTAACTATAACGGTCCTAAGGTAGCGAAATTCCTTGTCGGGTAAGTTCCGACCTGCACGAATGGCGTAACGATGGCCACACTGTCTCCTCCCGAGACTCAGCGAAGTTGAAGTGTTTGTGATGATGCAATCTACCCGCGGCTAGACGGAAAGACCCCATGAACCTTTACTGTAGCTTTGCATTGGACTTTGAACCGATCTGTGTAGGATAGGTGGGAGGCTATGAAACCGGAACGCTAGTTTCGGTGGAGCCGTCCTTGAAATACCACCCTGGTTTGTTTGAGGTTCTAACCTTGGCCCGTGATCCGGGTCGGGGACAGTGCATGGTAGGCAGTTTGACTGGGGCGGTCTCCTCCCAAAGCGTAACGGAGGAGTACGAAGGTACGCTAGGTACGGTCGGAAATCGTGCTGATAGTGCAATGGCATAAGCGTGCTTAACTGCGAGACCGACAAGTCGAGCAGGTGCGAAAGCAGGTCATAGTGATCCGGTGGTTCTGTATGGAAGGGCCATCGCTCAACGGATAAAAGGTACTCTGGGGATAACAGGCTGATACCGCCCAAGAGTTCATATCGACGGCGGTGTTTGGCACCTCGATGTCGGCTCATCTCATCCTGGGGCTGTAGCCGGTCCCAAGGGTATGGCTGTTCGCCATTTAAAGAGGTACGTGAGCTGGGTTTAAAACGTCGTGAGACAGTTTGGTCCCTATCTGCCGTGGGCGTTGGATATTTGAAGGGGGCTGCTCCTAGTACGAGAGGACCGGAGTGGACGAACCTCTGGTGTACCGGTTGTCACGCCAGTGGCATCGCCGGGTAGCTATGTTCGGAAGAGATAACCGCTGAAAGCATCTAAGCGGGAAACTCGCCTTAAGATGAGATATCCCTGGGGACTAGATCCCCTTGAAGGGTCGTTCGAGACCAGGACGTTGATAGGTCAGGTGTGTAAGCGCAGTAATGCGTTCAGCTAACTGATACTAATTGCCCGTAAGGCTTGATCCTATAACAAGTCTGTTTCGCGCTGGATAGCGCGTCGGACGGGTTGGATTCTCGTGTGTGCGATACACACAACTCAAAAAATTACTGCTTCTTCCAAGATTGGTTGTGCTGCGAAGCAGCACAACAACCCTCTTTGCCTGATGACCATAGCGAGTCGGTCCCACCCCTTCCCATCCCGAACAGGACCGTGAAACGACTCTACGCCGATGATAGTGCGGATTCCCGTGTGAAAGTAGGTAATCGTCAGGCTCCCTAAGCCGAGAACCCCCGCCCGAAAGGCGGGGGTTTTTGCATTTGAGCGGCGGAAATGCAGGTGGGCGGGGCATACTGTTCGCGGCCTCGCCCATGCGTGCCGCTACCTCTCCTTAAGCCCCACCGCCCCGCCCCGAGCGCATCCCGCGATCTAGTGCCGTTTCCAGGCATATCTCCACGCATTTCACGTCCCAAAAGGCGACTCGCCGCCCTCGTCGAGGCAGTTCACCGGCGTCCTTCATCATGTATTCGTCCGTCGATACCGTCGCACCAGCCCATCGGAGTCGTGTCGAGGTCGAGATCAACCATTCCCTCATCCCGTTTTATCTCAAAACAGGCTGGAAATCCGTGCGAAATGAAGCCTTATTCGGCACGGCCACGTAAAATTCGCGAATCTCCATCCACGCATCCAGAACGATGAGCGCCGCCACTCAGATAGCCCGGGCCGTTTGCCCTCACGATTGCCCGGACACATGCGCCATGCGCGTGACTGTCGAGAACGGCAAGGCGATCAAGGTCACCGGTGACCCGGACCATCCGCCTACGCAAGGCGTGTTGTGTACGAAAGTCAGTCGATACGCTGACCGCGTCCATCATCCGGATCGCCTCACCGTTCCGCTCAAGCGTGTCGGTGCGAAGGGGGAAGGGCGCTTCGTGCCGATCAGCTGGAGCGAGGCATTCGACGAGATCGGTCGCCGCCTCGGGGAAATCGCCGCGCGCGCGCCGGAAGCGATCGTGCCGTACAGCTATGCGGGGACGATGGGGCTCGTGCAGGGCGAAGGCATCGCGCAACGCTTCTTCCACAAACTCGGCGCCTCCCGGCTCGAGCGTACGATCTGCGCGGCGGCCGGCGCGGCGGGCCTGCGCTACACGTACGGCGGCAGCGTCGGAATGCATCTCGAGCACTTCGAGGAAAGCGAACTGATCCTGATCTGGGGCGCCAATCCGATCGCATCGAGCCTGCACTTCTGGACTCGGGCGCAGGAAGCCAAGCGCCGCGGCGCACGCCTGGTCGCGATCGACCCCTATCGCTCGCTGACGGCCGAAAAGTGCCATCAGCACATTGCGCTGAAGCCGGGCACCGATGGCGCCTTCGCGCTCGGCATGATGCATGTGCTGATCACCGAAGATCTGCTCGATCACGACTACATCGCGCAGCATACGCTCGGCTTCGATGCCCTCAAGGCGCGAGCCTTGTCCTATCCGCCGGAGCGCGTTGCGCAGATTTGCGGCATCGACGCGTCGGAACTCGTCGAACTCGCACGTCGCTACGGCGCGACCCGCAAGGCATCGATTCGCCTCAATTACGGCATGCAGCGCGTGCGTGGTGGCGGCAACGCCGTGCGCGCGATCGCGAGCCTGCCCGCGCTGACGGGCGCGTGGCGGGATCGGGCGGGCGGGTTGCTGCTGTCGTCGTCGGAATCCGCGCCGGTCAATCAGACGGCGCTGCTGCGTCCTGATTTGATGCCCGGATGGCCGCACAAACTGCCGCGCATCATCAACATGAACGCGATCGGCGACGCGCTGTTGCACCCGGGCGACACGGCGTTCGGCCCGAAGGTCGAAGCGGTGATCGTCTACAACTCGAATCCGGTGGCTGTCGCGCCGGACTCGTCGAAGGTCGCAGCGGGCTTCGCGCGTGAAGACCTGTTCACTGTTGTTCTTGAACACTTCAAGACAGATACGGTCGATTTCGCCGACATTGTGTTGCCGGCCACGACGCAGCTCGAACATCTCGACATCCACAAATCGTACGGTCACACCTACGTGATGGCGAATCTGCCCGCGATTGCGCCGGTGGGCGACGCGCGGTCGAACACCGAGATCTTTCGCGGGATCGCGCGCAGCATGGCGCTCGACGAGCCGGCGCTGTATCACAGCGACGAAGACGTCGCGCGTGCGGCGCTTCGCTGGGATGACCCCGCGCTCGACAGCGACTGGGACACCCTGAAGCGCGCCGGGTGGCTCAAGCTCAACGTGGCGGACGCACCGTTCGCGAACGGCGGCTTCCGTACGCCGTCCGGCAAGTGCGAGTTCTACAGCGCACGGCTCGAGCAGATGGGTATGGATCCGGTGCCGGACTACCTGCCGCCCTTCGAATCGGAGGAAGCGGCGCCCGAGCTCGCCGCCCGCTATCCTCTTGCGATGATTTCGCCGCCGGCCCGGCACTTCCTGAACAGCACGTTCGTGAACGTGGACAGCCTGCGCAACACGGAAGGCCAGCCGCATCTCGATATCCATCCGACCGACGCCGACGCGCGCGATATCGGCGACGGCGACGTCGTCCGCGTTTTCAACGACCGCGGATCGATGCAGGCGCTTGCGCGCGTGACCGATCGCGCGCGGGCCGGACTCGTCGTCGGGTTGTCGATCTGGTGGAAGAAGCTCTCGCCGGATGGCCGGAACGCGAATGAAGTGACGAGTCAGGCTCTGACCGATCTCGGCAATTCGGCGACGTTTTACGATTGTCTTGTGGAAGTAGAGCGGATTTGACCGAATTTATGAGTATGATCAGACGAATTTGTCTGAAAGTTCGAAGTGGGCATCTAACCCTGTTGTCTCGGGACGGGCGAGCCGCTACGATGCGTTTTAGCACGACCATTCGAAAATCTGTGAGGAGACGCGCGGCATGGACAAAATTTGGCTGAAATCGTACCCACCCGGCGTTCCAGCCGAAATTGACACGTCCCCGTATCCATCCATTCCGGATCTCCTCGACGAAAGCTTCCGGCAGTATCGCGACCGGAAGGCGTTCGTCTGCATGGGCAAGAGCATCACGTACGGTGAGCTCGATGCGCTGTCGCGCCAGTTCGGCGCGTGGCTGCAGTCGCGCGGTCTGAAACGCGGCGCGCGCGTCGCACTCATGATGCCGAACGTGCTGCAGTATCCGGTGGCGATCGTCGCGGTGCTTCGCGCGGGCTACACCGTCGTCAACGTGAACCCGCTCTATACGCCGCGCGAACTCGAGCACCAGCTGAAGGACAGCGGGGCGGAAGCGATCGTCATTCTCGAGAACTTCGCGTCGACGCTTCAGGCCGTCATTGCGAATACCGCGGTCAAGCATGTCGTGGTCGCGTCGATGGGTGACCTGCTGGGCATCAAGGGCTGGCTCGTCAACTACGTCGTGCGCAACGTGAAGAAGATGGTGCCGGCCTGGCAGCTTCCGTCGTTTACGCGCTTCAAGGCCGCGCTGTCGGAAGGCGCACGGCAAACGTTCAAGCCGCAGAAGCTCGGCCCCGACGATGTCGCGTTCCTGCAATACACGGGCGGTACGACGGGTGTCGCGAAGGGCGCGACGCTGCTGCACCGGAACATCGTGTCGAACGTGCTGCAGGCCGGCGCGTGGCACCATCCGGCCCACGAGAAGCACCCCGACGTAAAGCAGTTCGTGACGGTCGTCGCGCTGCCGCTTTATCACGTGTTCGCCTTGACCGTCTGCGGCTTCCTGACGATGCGCACGGGCGGCATGGGGATCCTGATCCCGAATCCGCGCGACATCGGCGGCATGATCAAGGAGTTGAAGGGGTACCAGATCTCGACGATTCCGGCCGTCAACACGTTGTACAACGCGCTGCTGAATCATCCCGAATTCAACCAGCTCGACCTGTCGAAGCTCGTGATCGCCAACGGTGGCGGCATGGCGATCCAGGAAGGCGTCGCGAAGCGCTGGTACGAGAAGACCCATACCGCGATCATCGAAGGGTATGGCCTGTCCGAAACGTCGCCGGTGGCGACCTGCAACCCCGTGACGGCGACCGAGTACAGCGGGACGATCGGGTTGCCGCTGCCGTCGACCGAGGTGGCGATTCGCGACGACGCCGGTAACGACGTCGCGCTCGGCGAGCCCGGCGAAATCTGCATCCGCGGGCCGCAGGTCATGGCCGGCTACTGGAATCGTCCGGACGAAACCGCGAAGGTCATGTTCGCTGACGGTTTCTTCAAGACGGGCGACGTCGGCGTAATGGACGCGCGCGGTTACGTGAAGATCGTCGACCGGAAGAAGGACATGATCCTCGTATCCGGCTTCAACGTGTATCCGAACGAGGTCGAGGACGTGGTGGCATCGCATCCGGGCGTGTTCGAAGTAGCGGCGGTCGGCGTGCCGGACGAGCATTCGGGCGAAGCCGTGAAGCTGTTCGTCGTGAAGAAGGACCCGGCGCTCACCGACAAGGACATCCTCGCGTACTGCAAGGAGCGGCTCACCGGCTACAAGCGTCCGAAACTCGTCGAGTTCCGCACCGAGTTGCCGAAGACGAACGTCGGCAAGATCCTGCGGCGCGAACTGCGCGACGGCCGCGCGTAACACCGAAGTCGAACGAACGAGCCCGGCATGTGCCGGGCTTTTTCTTTTGTGGCGGGCGAGCGGCAGATGCCGTTGCCGCCGTTACACCTTCACCTGATATGGCCTGAACGCCATGCGTCGGACGCGTGCCGGCGGAGCGCACTTCGCCGGATCGTCGATGGCTGCTTCGCCATCGAGCGCTGCAGTCGCTGCTGTGCTTCAACGCATGCGCGGTGCACGGGTGCCGGCGAAGTAGCGTGGACGTGGACGAGTCGATCGGTCGGCGACGCGGTGCCGCGAAACGCACTCCTTTCGGACCGCAAAAGAAAAAGGCGCCCGAAGGCGCCTTCAATATGCTGCGGCTTGTCAGGCAAGCTGATTAGAACTTGTGACGGATACCCACGCGGGCTGCGACCTGGTTGCTGGTGCTCGAGCCTGCGAGGTTGTTGATCGAGGCGGTTGCCTGGACCGGATCGCCATCCGCGTCGAGCACGGTGCCCGATGCGTGTTGATACACGCCGATCGCGTAGACGTCCGTGCGCTTCGACAGGAAGTAGTCGACGCCCAGCGAGCCCTGGTGGTACTTGGCTGCCGAGTTGCCGTCGATCTTGCTGCCTTGCGTGTAGTCGTACGCTGCGCCGACGATCAGTGCCGGGGTCAACTGATACTTGAAGTTGATTTCGCCGTTGTTGAACGTCGCGGTCTGGTTCACGAACGGACCCGCGGAGAAGCCCTTGAACTTGACGTTCGAGTACGTCGCGCCGATCGTCGCTGCGCCGAACGTGTAGGCGCCGCCAGCACCGATGACCTGGTACGTGTTCGCATTGTTCGCGTACGTGCCGTAGACCGGCGACGAGACCGAAGCCGACGTGGAACCGTTGTTGAACATGCCGCCGTACTGGTTCGGCGTGCGTGCGTTCAAGTAGCCGACGCCCAAGACCAACGGGCCGTTGCTGTAGCCTGCGCCGAGCGACCAGACCTGGTTCTTCGAGAACTGGCCTGCCTGACCGCCGAAGCTATACAAGCCGCCGAACGTGAAGCCGCCGTAGTTTGCGCTCGTGAACTTGACCGCGTTGTTCACGCGATAGGCGTTGTTGAAGTTGTCGAGGTCGCCCGGGTGAGCTGCGATGTAGCCGCCCCACTGGTCGCCTGCCTCCAGCGGGCCGACGAAGTCGACGACGGAGTCGTACTGACGACCCAGCGTCACCGTACCGTAGTTGCTCGACAGGCCGACGAAAGCCTGGCGGCCGAACATCAGGCTACCCTGACCGAGCTTGCCGCTGTTCACGTCAAAACCGTTTTCGAGGGTGAAGATCGCCTTCAGGCCGCCACCGAGGTCTTCGGTGCCGCGCAGGCCGAAGCGGCTGCCTTGCATCACGCCGCTGCCCAGGCTGTACAGGTGCTTGCCGCCTGCGTTGTTGTTGAACAGAAGGCCTTCATCGATGATGCCGTAAAGCGTCACGCTGCTTTGCGCATGGGCTGCGCCAGCAAACGCGCCCAGCGCGACGAGCGCGAGAAGCGACTTTTTCATTAACGGATCTCCAAGAATCACTGAATTTTTTTTGACGGGGCAGATAGTTATGTTGTGTTGACGGGCCCCATCAACTTCACAAGAAGTCGCTCGTAATGTAGCAAAACCGTTTTTTGCCACAAAGCGAAATGCCGCACCCCAAGGCTGCCATGTTTCCTTTATGCAACAATGGTTAAAATCACGGGTTAACCGCAATTTCCGCTGAATAATCAAGTCGGTTACGCAGCGGATCACGTGTTCTTGCCGCCCGCGGCAGCACACGCAGCCAGGAGAACAGGATGGTGTTGGATGAACTGATCAGCGAATTCGATCGCGGCCTGCGATCGCTGACCGGCGTCAGCCGGATGAGCCGCGCAGTGCCCGTGCCGGCGGAGCCGCCGGCCGGCGAACTCACGCCCGCGGAGCGCACGCATGCGGCAGGACTCATGCGCGTGAATCACGTCGGCGAAGTGTGTGCGCAGGCGCTCTACCAGGCGCAGAAACTGACCGCGCGCTCGTCGACGTCGAAAACGATGTTCGAGGAAGCCGCACGCGAGGAGGAGGACCATCTCGCCTGGACCGCGCATCGGCTGAAGGAACTCGATTCGCGCCCGAGCGTGCTCAACCCGCTGTGGTACGTCGGCGCGCTCGCGGTCGGCGTGGCAGCCGGTACGCTTGGCGACAAGGTCAGCCTCGGCTTCATGGCGGAGACGGAGCGCCAGGTCGAGAGCCACCTCGACTCTCATCTGTCCGAGCTGCCGGCGACCGACACGGCGTCGCGCGCGATCGTCGAGCAGATGCGTGCCGACGAGGTGAAACACGGCAAGGCCGCGACCGACGCCGGCGGAATCGAACTGCCGCTGCCCGCGCGAATGCTGATGCGCGCAGCGTCGAAAGTCATGACGAGCACTGCGTACTATCTCTGAGATTTGGACCGGGGCGGCGCACGGCGCCGCCCCGGTCCGCCGTCCCCGATACCGCCCGTTTTTTCCGCGTTTTCCCGCCCCCGAAAGCCCCGTCCGAACGCCAGTCTGGCCCGCCTTTCTCACGTATCACCTTCACAAGTTGCACTAGCTCATTCATTTATAACGGTTTTTGGAATGAGGGGCCGCATGAGCATGTTCGCGTAAGTCCTTGTTCTAACTAACAAAATTCGTCAAAAAACCGGACCGCTCCCTTGACCGTGCCAAACCCTTCCTCTAAAGTGGGAGACAGTGTGAGAAAGTGTATTTTTGTGTGATTTGGCGGGCAATTCCGGCTAAATTCTGAGCGTTGAGCGGGTGCTTCGGTGCCCTGAACGGGAGAGCGGAAAGTGTTCCAAGGGGCGTCGGCGCTGACGCTCGATGCGAAAGGGCGGATGTCGGTGCCAGCTCGCTATCGCGAAGCGCTGCAAGGACAGGCAGAAGGACGGGTGACTGTGACCAAGCACCCGGACGGCTGCCTGTTGCTGTTTCCACGCCCTGAATGGGAAGTATTCCGCGCCAAGATCGCCGCGCTGCCGATGGACGCACATTGGTGGCGGCGGATTTTTCTCGGTAATGCGATGGATGTCGATCTCGACAGCGCGGGCCGGATTCTTGTATCGCCCGAGCTGCGGATGGCAGCCGGACTTGAAAAGGAAGTCATGTTGTTGGGAATGGGTAGTCACTTCGAGCTGTGGGATTCGCAGACCTACATCGCGAAGGAGCAGGCAGCGATGGCGCAGGGCATGCCCGACGCGCTGAAGAATTTCACGTTCTGATTGCGGTGACGGAGACGCCCGCGATGGGAAACGAATTGCAGCATCGGACCGTGTTGCTGGACGAAGCAGTCGAGTCGCTCGTGACGCGACCGGACGGCGTGTATGTCGACGGCACGTTCGGGCGTGGCGGTCATAGCCGCGCGGTACTCGCGCGGCTGGCGCCCGCCGGACGGCTGATCGCGTTCGACAAGGATCCGAGGGCGATCGAGACGGCGCAGCGCATCGAGGATGCGCGCTTCTCGATCGTGCATGACAGCTTTGCATCGATGCGCGACGCGCTTGCGGCGCGCGGCGTCGAGAAGGTGTCGGGTGTGTTGCTGGACCTGGGCGTGTCCTCGCCGCAGGTGGACGATCCGGCGCGCGGCTTCAGCTTTCGCGCCGATGGTCCGCTGGACATGCGAATGGATCCGACGCGCGGCGAGTCGGCCGCTGAATGGCTCGCACGGGCATCGGTGCAGGAACTGACGGAGGTGATACGGGATTATGGGGAAGAACGGTTTGCTTTTCAGATTGCAAAGGCGCTTGTTGCTCGCCGGGCAGAGTCCGACCGTCTTGGGCCTCTCGACACCACGGGCGAGCTTGCCCAAATCGTGGGTCACGTCGTCAAAACCCGTGAGAAGGGCAAGGATCCGGCAACCCGCACCTTTCAGGCTATACGGATTCACGTCAATCAAGAGCTTGCGGACCTGCAAGTCGTACTAGGCGCGGCATTGTCGTTGCTGGAGCAAGGGGGGCGGCTGGTGGTCATCAGCTTTCATTCACTCGAGGACCGGATCGTCAAACGATTCATGCAGGCGCACGCGAGTGCGCCTGCGGTCGATCGTCGCCTGCCGATCCGTGCCGTCGACCTCCCGAGCCCGCCGCTCAAGATAATCAGCCGTCAGTTTCCGAGTGAAGCGGAAGTCGTCGCGAATCCGCGCGCCCGGTCGGCCGTGATGCGCATCGCGGAGCGCGTCACGCCATGAGCCGCTTCAATATCTTCCTGCTGATCATCGTGATGGGGTGCGCACTGTCGGTCGTCAACTCGACGAATCAGCAGCGCCAGTTCTTCATCCAGCTGCAGCGCGCGCAGTCGCAGGAGCGTCAGCTCCAGCAGGACTATGCACAGCTTCAGTATCAGCAGAGCGCGCTGTCGAAGACCTCGCGCATCGAGCAACTCGCGAACGATTCGCTGAAGATGCAGCCGATCACGACGGGCCGTACCCAATACCTGACGCTGCCGCCGGGCGCCGTGAAGGCGATCGACGCGCCGATTCCCGCTTCGGCCGACGCGGCCACCAAGGGCAACGGAGGCGTGCGATGAAACCGTCGCAGAAGCGTCAGGACGTGAAATTCTCGTCGAGCCCGGTGCTCGGCGTGCACCTGCCGATGTGGCGCTCGAAGCTCGTCGTGTTCATGCTGTTCATGGCGTTCGTCGCGCTGGCCGCGCGGGCGTTCTGGATTCAGGGGCCGGGCAACGCGTTCTATCAGAAGCAGGGCGAAAGCCGCTACCAGCGCACGCTCGAACTGCCGGCCACGCGCGGCAAGATTCTCGACCGTAACGGGCTCGTGCTCGCGACGAGCCTGCCCGTGCGCGCGATCTGGGCGATTCCCGACGCGGTGCCGGACGATCTCGACGCGGACAAGATCAACCAGCTCGGCAAGCTCCTCGGCATGACGCCGAAGGAACTGCGCGTGAAGCTGTCGGAAGACAAGGGTTTCGTCTATGTAAGGCGCCAGGTGCCGATCGACGTCGCGGACAAGGTCGCGGCACTCGATATCCCGGGCATCTACCAGCGCAACGAATACAAGCGCTTCTATCCGGAAGGCGAGATCACCGCCCACCTGATCGGCTTCACGAACGTCGAGGACGAAGGGCAGGAAGGCGTCGAGCTGGGCGACCAGAAGATGCTGGCCGGCACGTCGGGCGTGCGCCGCGTGATCAAGGACCGGATGGGGCACATCGTCGAGGACGTCGCCGAACAGATTCCGCCGCACAACGGGACCGACGTCGACCTGTCGATCGACAGCAAGATCCAGTACATCGCATACGCAAACCTGAAGGCCGCCGTCGAGAAGTTCAAGGCGAAGGCCGGCGCGGCGATGGTCGTCGACGTGCGTACCGGCGAGGTGCTCGCGCTGGTCAACTATCCGACTTACAACCCGAACGACCGCTCGCACCTGACGGGCGAGCAGCTGCGCAACCGGATCCTCACCGACGTGTTCGAGCCGGGCTCGATCATGAAGCCGTTCACGGTATCGCTCGCGCTCGACCTGCATCGCGTGACGCCGAACACGCTCGTCGAAACGGGCAACGGGCACTTCGTGCTCGACGGCGCGCCGATCAGCGACGATGCGGGCTTCGGCACGCTGACGGTCGGTGGCGTGATCCAGAAGTCGAGCAACATCGGCGCGACCAAGATCGCGATGACGATGCGGCCCGAGGAAATGTGGGACATGTATACCAGCATCGGCCTCGGCCAGGCGCCGAAGGTCGGCTTCCCGGGCGCCGCGGCCGGCCGCCTGCGCCCATGGAAGAGCTGGCGCCGCATCGAGCAGGCGACGATGTCGTACGGCTACGGCCTGTCGGTGTCGCTGTTCCAGCTGGCGCGGGCGTACACCGCGATCGCGCACGACGGCGAAGAGATGCCGGTGACCATTTTCAAGACCGACCCCAACCAGAAGGTCACGGGAACGCAGGTGTTCTCGGCGAACACCGCGCGCGAAGTGCGCACGATGCTCGAGACCGTGGTCGCGCCGGGCGGCACGTCGCCGGACGCCGCCGTGCCCGGCTATCGCGTCGGCGGCAAGAGCGGCACCGCGTACAAGCATGAAGGCCACGGCTATACGCGCAAGTACCGCGCGTCGTTCGTCGGGATGGCGCCGATGCCGAATCCGCGCATCGTGGTCGCGGTGTCGGTCGACGAACCGACCGCCGGCAGCCACTTCGGCGGCCAGGTGTCGGGCCCCGTATTCTCGGCGATCGCGGGCGATACGCTGCGCGCGCTGAACGTGCCGCCGAACATGCCGATCAAGCAGCTCGTCGTCTCCGACGATACGCCGGGCGCGCCCGCCGACAAGCCGGGCCCGCAAAAGCTGGCGGCAGGCGGCACCGCGAAGCATATGATCGTGTCCAGCACGACGCGTAATTCACCAGGAGTTGTTCGATGAGCGCCGCTCGCAGTTCCCATCCGGCGCATCAGCAGATCGCAGCCGCGCTCGCGTGGCTGCGTCAGCATGTGGCCCCCGCGGCGCAGTTGCATGCCGACACGCGCAGCCTGCAGGCCGGCGACGTGTTTCTCGGCTATGCGGTCGACGGGGCAGACAATCGCGCTTTCATTGCCGACGCCGTCGCCCGTGGCGCGGCCGCCGTGCTGTATCAGCCGGACGGTCTCGCAGCGGCACCGGCCGCACCCGTCGCGCTCGCGGTGCCGGCGCTCGACCAGCTGGCCGGCGAGATCGCCAGCGGCTGGTACGGCGATCCGAGCGACAGCCTGCTCGCGGTCGGCGTGACCGGCACGAACGGCAAGACGTCGTGCACGCAATGGATCGCCGCCGCGCTGACGGCGCTGCACCAGCCGTGCGCGCTGATCGGCACGCTCGGCACGGGCATGCCGGGCCACCTGGTGCCGACGGGTTTCACGACGCCGGACGCGCCGCAGCTGCAGCGCAGCCTCGCGCAACTGCGCGACGTCGGCGCGAAGGCGATCGCGATGGAAGTGTCGTCGCACGCGCTGCATCAGGGGCGCGTGAACGGCACGGCGTTCGACATCGCCGTATTCACGAACCTCACGCAGGATCACCTCGACTATCACGGCACGTTCGACGCGTACGAAGCCGCGAAGGCGAAACTGTTCGCGTGGCGCGGGCTGCGCGCGGCGGTCGTCAACCGCGACGACGCTGCCGGCCGCCGCCTGCTCGAGAAGCTGGCCGGCCGCGTGCGCACGATCGCGTACGGGATCGGCGACGCGCAGGCGCCCGACGCCGATCGCGAACTGATCGCGCTCGACGTGCGCGCGACCGCCACGGGCACCGCATTTCACCTGCGCTCGTCGTGGGGCGACACGGACGTCGAAGTCGGCACGCTCGGCACGTTCAACGTCAGCAACCTGCTCGCGGTGCTTGGCTCGCTGCTCGCGGCCGACGTACCGTTCGACGCGGCCGTGGCCGAGATTGCACGGCTCGAGTCCGTCAACGGCCGGATGCAGCGTCTCGGCGGCCGCCTGCAGAACGACGAACCGCTGGTCGTGATCGACTACGCGCATACGCCCGACGCGCTCGAGAAGACGCTCGACGCGCTGCGCCCGATCGCCGCGGCGCGCGGCGGCAAGCTCGTCTGCATGTTCGGCTGCGGCGGCGATCGCGATGCGACGAAGCGTCCGCTGATGGGCGCGATCGCCGAGCGGCTCGCCGACGAAATCGTCGTCACGAGCGACAACCCGCGCAGCGAGGATCCGCAGCGCATCATCGACCAGGTCATCGCGGGCATGACCGTGCCCGATCACGCACGTCGCATCGAGGATCGCGCGAGCGCGATCCTGCAGGCCGTGCGCGGAGCCGCCCGCGAGGATGTCGTCGTACTGGCCGGCAAGGGCCACGAGGCGACGCAGGAAATCATGGGCAAGAAACGCACGTTCTCCGATCAGGATCACGCGCGGCTCGCACTTGCGGCGCGCGCGACGCACGGCAAGGGGGCTGGCGAATGACGATGCTCAGTCTCGGCGCAGCCGCCCGCCTGATCC
Organism: Burkholderia sp. JKS000303; assembly: GCF_002563755.1. NCBI lineage: Bacteria > Pseudomonadati > Pseudomonadota > Betaproteobacteria > Burkholderiales > Burkholderiaceae > Burkholderia > Burkholderia sp. JKS000303. The sequence continues at coordinate 1,065,505 of NZ_PDBZ01000001.1, read as the reverse complement.
CGGGCGCCACCGTTCACGGCGATCCGGCCACCACGTTCGAGCGCGTCTCGACGGACAGCCGCACGGTCGGCCCGGGCGACCTGTTCGTCGCGCTGAAAGGCGAGCGCTTCGACGCGCACGACTTCCTCGGTGACGTGGCCGCGCGCGGCGCGACCGCGGCGCTCGTCGCGCATGCGCCGGCGGGCCTTGCGATGCCGGTCATCGAAGGCGGCGAAACGCGTGCCGCGCTCGGCGCGCTCGCGCACGGCTGGCGCAAGCAATTCGCGGTGCCGCTCGTCGCGGTGACGGGCAGCAACGGCAAGACGACCGTGAAGGAAATGATCGCGTCGATCTTCGCTGCGGCAGTCGGTGCCGACGCAAGACTCGCGACGGCCGGCAACCTGAACAACGACATCGGCGTGCCGCTGACGCTGTTGCGCCTGTCGGCCGCGCATCGCATCGCGGTGATCGAGCTCGGGATGAACCACCCGGGCGAGACCGACATCCTCGCGCGCATCGCGGCGCCGACCGTTGCGCTCGTCAACAACGCGCAGCGCGAGCATCAGGAATTCATGGCGACGGTCGAAGCCGTCGCACTCGAACACGCGGCGGTGATCCACGCGCTGACGCCGGACGGCGTCGCGGTGTTTCCGGCGGACGACGCGTACGCCAGCATCTGGCGTGTCGCGGCGACCGGTAACCGGATCCTCGATTTCGCGCTGCACGACGCCGATCGGCAGGTCGATGCGCAGGTCAAAGGTCGCCTGCACGGCGGCGAACTTGCGATCGACACGCCGTCGGGCACGGTGACGCTGCGGCTGCGCGCGCTCGGCGAGCACAACGCCCGCAACGCGCTGGCGGCCACGGCCGCGGCGCTCGCAGCCGGGGTCGAGCTGGCGGCGATCAAGCAGGGCCTCGAATCGTTCGAGCCGGTGAAGGGCCGCTTGCAGGTCCGCAAGGCGAGCGCCGGCAGTCTCGCAGGCGCGACGATCGTCGACGACACCTACAACGCGAACCCCGACTCGATGCGCGCGGCCATCGACGTGCTGGCCGCGCAACCGGTGCCGCGCGTGCTGGTGGTCGGCGACATGGGCGAAGTCGGCGACGAAGGGCCGGCATTTCACCGCGAGATCGGCGCATATGCGCGTGAGCGCGGAATCGATGCGCTGTTCGCGCTCGGCGACGCGTCGCGCGATGCCTGTACCGCGTACGGCGACACGGCCCGCCATTTCGGCGACGTTGGCCCGCTGGTCGACGCGCTGCTTGCAGCGGGCTACGGCGCGCAGGCGACGGTGCTCGTGAAGGGCTCGCGGTACATGAAGATGGAGCGCGTGGTCGACGCGCTGACGAACCAACCCGCAGCGGGCACCGCGCCCGCCGCACACTGAGTAGAAGGAAGGAAGCATGCTGCTGGCGCTGGCGCAATGGCTGCAAGGAGACGCAAGCTTTTTGCGCTTGTTCACGTACCTGACGTTCCGAGCCGTGGGGGCAACCATCACGGCGCTCGGGATCGGGCTCGTGTGCGGACCGTGGGTGATCCGCAAGCTGACGCAAATGAAGGTCGGGCAGGCGGTCCGCAAGGATGGCCCGCAGAGCCATCTCGTCAAGTCGGGTACGCCGACGATGGGCGGCGTGCTGATCCTGATCGGCATCGCGGTCGCGACGTTGCTGTGGGGTGACCTGACGAACCGCTTCATCTGGATCGTGATGCTCGTCACGTTCGGCTTCGGCGTGATCGGCTGGGTCGATGACTACCGCAAGGTCGTCCACAAGGACCCGCGCGGGATGTCGTCGCGCGAAAAGTATTTCTGGCAGTCGGTGATCGGGCTGTTCGCGGCCGTCTATCTCGCGTTCAGCGTATCCGAAGCGAGCAACGTGCGCGTGTTCGACCTGTTCATGGCGTGGGTGCGGAGCGGTCTGTCGATGGGGTTGCCCGCGCGTGCCGACCTGATGTTGCCGTTCCTGAAGTCGATCAGCTATCCGCTCGGCGTCTGGGGCTTCATCGTGCTGACCTATTTCGTGATCGTCGGCGCGAGCAACGCGGTGAACCTGACCGACGGCCTCGACGGTCTCGTGATCATGCCGGTCGTGCTGGTCGGCGCATCGCTCGGCGTGTTCGCGTACGTGATGGGCAGTTCGGTCTATTCGAAATACCTGCTGTTTCCGCACATTCCGGGCGCGGGCGAACTGCTGATCTTCTGTTCCGCGATGGGCGGGGCAGGGCTCGCGTTCCTTTGGTACAACACGCACCCCGCGCAGGTGTTCATGGGTGACGTCGGCGCGCTGGCGCTCGGCGGCGCGCTCGGCACGGTCGCGGTGATCGTGCGCCAGGAAATCGTGCTGTTCATCATGGGCGGCATCTTCGTCGCGGAAACGCTGTCGGTGATGCTGCAGGTGTCGTGGTTCAAGTACACGAAGAAGCGTTACGGCGAAGGGCGCCGCCTGCTGAAGATGGCGCCGCTGCATCACCATTTCGAATTGTCCGGCTGGAAGGAAACGCAGGTCGTGGTGCGTTTCTGGATCATCACGTTGATGCTGTGCCTGTTCGGTCTGTCCACCCTCAAGCTGCGGTAAAGGAAAGGTAACAAGGATGTCTGGCGAGATGTTTGGAGATCGGCAACGGCCGATGGTGCTCGTGCTGGGGCTCGGAGAGTCGGGTCTCGCGATCGCGCGGTGGTGCGCGAGGCACGGGTGCCGGCTGCGTATTGCCGATACCCGCGAGGCGCCGCCGAACCTTGCCGCGTTGCAGGCTGAAGGGATCGATGCCGAGTTCGTCGGCGGGCCGTTCGCGCCCGCACTGCTCGACGGCGGCGTCGAGATCGTCGGGCTGAGCCCCGGCCTGTCGCCGCTCGAACCGGAACTCGCCGCGCTGGTCGCGGCCGCGAACGAGCGCGGGATCGCGGTGTGGGGCGAACTGGAATTCTTCGCGCAGGCGCTGCGCGCGCTCGGCACGAGCGGCTATCAGCCGAAGGTGCTCGCGATCACCGGCACCAACGGCAAGACCACGACGACGAGCCTCACGGGCCTGCTGTGCCAGCGCTCCGGCAAGAAGGTTGCCGTCGCCGGCAACATCAGCCCGGCGATGCTCGACCGGCTCGCGGGCGCGATCGACGACACCGCGCTGCCCGACGTGTGGGTGCTCGAACTGTCGAGCTTCCAGCTCGAAACCGCGCGCACGTTCGCGCCCGATGCAGCCGCGATCCTGAACATCACGCAGGATCACCTCGACTGGCACGGCAGCTTCGACGCGTATGCGGCGGCGAAGGGCCGGATCTTCGGTGCGACGACGACGCGCGTGCTGAACCGCGACGATGCGACCGTGATGAAGTTCGCGCCGGCGGCGGGCGCTGCCGATGCGGCACGCACGGTCACGTTCGGCCTGAACGAACCGGTGCAGGACGGCGACTACGGGCTCTCGCGCGATAACGGCATCGCATGGCTGGTGGAGGCGGTCGACCGCGATGCGCCGGACGAGACGATGACGAGCCGCCGGCGCAAGCGCGACGGCGTGCATACGCCCGACATCGCGCAGAAGCGCCTGATGCCGGCCGACGCGCTGCGCATCCGCGGGCTGCACAACGCGGCGAACGCGCTGGCCGCGTTCGCGCTCGCACGAGCGATCGACCTGCCGGCCGCGCCGCTGCTGCACGCGCTGCGCGAATACCGCGGCGAGGCACATCGCGTCGAAGTGATCGCGACGATCGACGACGTCGACTACGTCGACGACAGCAAGGGAACGAACGTCGGTGCAACGGTGGCCGCGCTCGACGGGCTTGCACAGAAGATCGTGCTGATCGCGGGCGGCGACGGCAAGGGGCAGGATTTCGCGCCGCTGGTCGCGCCGGTCGCGCGCTGGTGCCGTGCGGTGATGCTGATCGGCCGCGATGCGCCGGCGATCCGCGACACGCTCGCCGAAACCGGCGTGCCGCTCGTCGATCACGTGACGCTCGAAGGCGCGGTGCATGCCGCCGCCGAGCTCGCCGAACCGGGCGACGCGGTGCTGCTGTCGCCCGCCTGCGCGAGCCTCGACATGTTCAAGAACTACGCCCATCGCGCGGACGTGTTCCGCGCGGCGGTGGATGAAATCGCCATCGACAAAGGAGCGACGTCATGAGCTGGTCCGATCGCCTCGTCTCCCGTTTCAACGATCGACGCGACACCGGCGGCAATGCCGCGGGCGGCCGCGTCGCATCGGCCACGCGTGCCGCGACAGGCGGCCTCGCGAGCGTCGTCAACGGCGTGCGGCCGAGCCGTTCGCGGATGCTCGACTTCGATTACTCGCTGCTGTGGGTCGCGATCGCGCTGCTCGGGCTCGGCGTCGTGATGGTGTATTCGGCGTCGATCGCGATGCCCGACTCGCCGAAATACGCGTCGTACCACGATTACGCGTTCCTGATGCGCCACGTCATCTCGCTCGTCGTCGCGTTCATCGCGGCGGTGATCGCGTTCCGCGTGCCGATCTCGACGTGGGACAAATACGCGCCGCATCTCTTCCTGATAGCGCTCGTCGGTCTCGTGATCGTGCTGATTCCGCACATCGGCAAGGGCGTGAACGGCGCGCGCCGCTGGATTCCGCTCGGCATCACGAACATGCAGCCGTCGGAAATCATGAAGCTCGCGGTGACGATCTACGCGGCGAACTACACGGTGCGCAAGCAGGAGTACATGCAGAGCTTCGCGAAGGGCTTCCTGCCGATGGCGTTCGCGGTCGGTCTCGTCGGCGCGCTGCTGCTGCTCGAACCTGACATGGGCGCGTTCATGGTGGTCGCCGCGATCGCGATGGGCGTGCTGTTTCTCGGCGGCGTGAACGGCAAGCTGTTCGGCGGCCTCGTCGCGACGGCGGTCGGCACCTTCACGATGCTCGTGTGGCTGTCGCCGTGGCGTCGCGAGCGGATCTTCGCGTATCTCGATCCGTGGGACGAACGCTACGCGCAGGGCAAGGCATACCAGCTCACGCACTCGCTGATCGCGTTCGGCCGCGGCGAGTGGTTCGGCGTCGGCCTCGGCGGCAGCGTCGAGAAGCTGAACTACCTGCCGGAAGCGCATACCGACTTCATCCTCGCGGTGATCGGCGAGGAACTCGGCTTCGTCGGCGTGCTGGTCGTGATCCTGCTGTTCTACTGGATCGTGCGCCGCTCGTTCGAGATCGGCCGCCAGGCGCTCGCGCTGGATCGCACGTTCGCGGGCCTGATGGCGAAGGGCATCGGTATCTGGTTCGGTGCGCAGACCTTCATCAACATGGGCGTGAACCTCGGCCTGCTGCCGACCAAGGGCCTGACGCTGCCGCTCGTGAGCTACGGCGGCTCGGGCATTCTGCTGAACTGCGTCGCGCTCGCGGTGTTGCTGCGGGTGGACTATGAAAATCGCGTACTGATGCGCGGAGGGAAAGTATGACCGCGTCGCGACGCACGCTGATGGTGATGGCAGGCGGCACCGGGGGCCACGTGTTCCCGGGGCTCGCTGTCGCGCACCGGATGGAAGCGGCGGGCTGGCGCGTGGTATGGCTCGGCAATCCGGCCGGGATGGAAGCGACGCTCGTGCCGAAGCACGGCATTCCGATGGAGTACGTGCGCTTCGGCGGGCTGCGCGGCAAGGGCCTGAAGACCAAGCTGACGTTGCCGTTGAACCTGCTGCGCGCATGCTGGCAAAGCCTCGGCGCGCTGCGCCGCGTGCGGCCGGACGTCGTGCTCGGGATGGGCGGCTACATCACGTTCCCGGCAGGTGTGATGACCGCGCTGTCGGGCCGTCCGCTCGTGCTGCACGAACAGAATTCGATCGCGGGCCTCGCGAACAAGGTGCTCGCGAAATTCGCGAAGCGCGTGCTGGTCGCGTTCCCCGGTGCGCTGCCGCACGCGGAATGGACCGGTAACCCGATCCGCGCGGAACTTGCGCGCACGGAAACGCCCAAAGCACGCTATGCATCGCGCAGCGGTCCGCTGAACGTGCTGGCCGTCGGCGGCAGTCTCGGCGCCGCCGCGCTGAACGAAGTCGTGCCGCGCGCGCTGGCGCTGCTGACGCCGGGCGAGCGCCCGCGCATCGTGCACCAGGCCGGCGCGAAGCACATCGACGCGCTGAAGGCGAACTATGAAGCGGCCGGTTTCGCCGGCGGCGACGATGTGCGGCTCGTGCCGTTCATCGACGACATGGCGACCGCTTACGCGGCGGCGGATCTCGTGATCTGCCGCTCCGGCGCGATGACGGTGTCGGAGATCGCGGCGGTGGGCGTGGCGGCGCTGTTCGTGCCGTTCCCGTACGCGGTCGACGATCACCAGACGACCAACGCCGCGTTCCTCGCCGATGCGGGGGCAGCGGTGCTGGTGCAACAACGCGACCTGTCGGCGGAACTGCTTGCCGACTGGCTGCGCGGCCAGTCGCGGGCGTCGCTCGCGGACATGGCGGAGCGTTCGCGCTCGCTGGCGAAGCCCGAGGCCACCGACGAAGTCGCGCGCGTCTGCGCGAAGGTGGCCGGCGCGAACCTGGAAGAACTGCAATGAAACACATCGTCAAACATATTCATTTCGTCGGGATCGGCGGCGCGGGCATGAGCGGCATCGCCGAAGTGCTCGTCAACCTCGGCTACGAGGTCAGCGGTTCGGACCTGTCGCGCAACGCGGTGACCGATCGTCTCGAGGCGCTCGGCGCGCGGATCGCGATCGGCCACGATGCGGCGAACATCGAGGGCGCGAATGCGGTCGTCGTATCGACGGCCGTGCGCTCGGACAACCCGGAAGTACTGGCCGCGCGTCACCAGCGCGTGCCGATCGTGCAGCGCGCGGTGATGCTCGCGGAGCTGATGCGCCTGAAGCAGGGCATCGCGATCGCCGGCACGCACGGCAAGACCACGACGACGAGCCTCGTCGCGAGCGTGCTCGCGGCGGGCGGGCTGGACCCGACTTTCGTGATCGGCGGCAGGCTGATCAGCGCCGGCGCGAACGCGCGGCTCGGCACGGGCGACTTCATCGTCGCCGAAGCCGACGAGTCGGACGCGTCGTTCCTGAACCTGTATCCGGTGATCGAAGTCATCACGAACATCGACGCCGACCACATGGACACCTACGGCCACGATTTCGCGCGGCTCAAGCAGGCGTTCATCGAATTCACGCAGCGCCTGCCGTTCTACGGCAGCGCGGTGGTGTGCGTCGACGATCCGAACGTGCGCCAGATCATCCCGTTCATCTCGAAGCCGGTCGTGCGCTACGGGCTGTCGCCGGACGCGCAGGTGCGCGCGGAAGACATCGACGCGCGCGACGGCCGGATGCATTTCACGGTGATCCGCGAAGGCCGTGCGCCGCTCGCCGTGGTGCTGAACATGCCGGGCCTGCACAACGTGCAGAACGCGCTTGCGGCGATCGCGATCGCGACTGATCTCGGCGTGTCGGACGACGCGATCCAGCTGGCGCTGGCGGAGTTCAACGGCGTCGGCCGGCGCTTCCAGCGCTACGGCGAGGTGCCGTGCGCGGCCGGCGGCCAGTACACGCTGATCGACGACTACGGTCATCACCCGGTCGAGATGGCCGCGACGGTCGCGGCCGCGCGCGGTGCGTTCCCGGGGCGGCGCCTCGTGCTGGCGTTCCAGCCGCACCGCTATACGCGCACGCGCGACTGTTTCGACGACTTCGTCAACGTGCTGTCGACGGTCGACGCACTGGTGCTGACGGAAGTCTATGCGGCCGGCGAGGCGGCGATCGCGACGGCCAACGGCGACGCGCTGTCGCGCGCGCTGCGCGCCGCGGGCAAGGTTGAACCTGTGTTCGTCGCGTCGGTCGACGACGTGCCGGATGCATTGGCAAAGGTCGCGCAGAACGGCGACGTGGTGATCACGATGGGCGCGGGTTCGATCGGCGGTGTGCCGGCGAAGATCGTGCAGAACACGCAACAGAAGGGATGACATGAGCGGGATCGATCCGAAACGTTTCGGCAAGGTGGCGGTGTTGTTCGGCGGCGAATCCGCCGAGCGCGAGGTGTCGCTTACCTCGGGCCGCCTCGTGCTGCAGGGCCTGCGCGATGCGGGCATCGACGCGCATCCGTTCGACCCGGCCGAGCGGCCGTTGTCGGCGCTGAAGGACGAAGGCTTCGTGCGCGCGTTCAACGCGCTGCACGGCGGCTACGGCGAGAACGGCCAGATCCAGGGCGCGCTCGATTTCTACGGGATCCGCTACACGGGCAGCGGCGTGCTCGGCTCGGCGCTCGGTCTCGACAAGTTCCGCACGAAGCTCGTGTGGCAGCAGACGGGCGTGCCGACGCCGCCGTTCGAAACGGTGATGCGCGGCGACGATTACGCGGCGCGTGCAACGGAGATCGTCGCGAAGCTCGGCCTGCCGCTGTTCGTGAAGCCGGCGAGCGAGGGGTCGAGCGTCGCGGTGCTGAAGGTGAAGACGGCCGACGCGTTGCCCGCCGCACTGTCGGAGGCGGCGACGCATGACAAGATCGTGATCGTCGAGAAGAGCATCGAGGGCGGCGGTGAATACACCGCGTGCATCGCCGGCGATCTCGACCTGCCGCTGATCAAGATCGTGCCGGCCGGCGAGTTCTACGACTACCACGCGAAGTACGTCGCCGACGATACGCAGTACCTGATCCCGTGCGGGCTGCCGGCCGAACAGGAAACCGAACTGAAGCGCATCGCGCGCCGCGCCTTCGACGTGCTGGGCTGCACCGACTGGGGCCGCGCGGACTTCATGCTCGACGCCGCCGGCAACGCGTATTTCCTGGAAGTGAACACGGCCCCCGGGATGACCGACCATTCGCTGCCGCCGAAGGCCGCGCGCTCGATCGGCATCAGCTATTCGGAGCTGGTCGTGAAGGTGCTGTCGCTCACGCTCAACGACTGACGCAGGAACGGAACGACGTATGTGGAACAACGTTCGCCAACTCAACCTTGCCGCCAGCGCGCTGTACGCGCTGTTGCTGCTCGTGTTGGCGGCGGCCGGCTGCTACTGGCTGATCCAGCGTCCGACGTTCGCGCTGCGCGAAATCCGGATCGACGGCGACACCGAGCACATCAACACGCCGACGGTGCGCGCCGGCGTGGTCGGCAGGCTGAAGGGCAATTTCTTCACGGTCGATCTCGACACGGCGCGTGCCGCGTTCGAGCAGATGCCGTGGGTGCGGCACGCGAGCGTGCGGCGGGTGTGGCCGAATGCGCTGGCTGTCACGCTCGAGGAGTACAAACCGCTCGGGACCTGGGGTAGCGCGCAGCTCGTGAGCACCGATGGCGAGCTGTTCACCGCGAACCAGGGCGAGCTGGATCACGAACTGCCCGCGTTCGATGGCCCGGAGGGCAGTGCGAAGGAAGTCGTCACGCGGTATCGCGACTTCACGAACTGGTTTGCGCCGTTGAAGGCGGCGCCTGAAGAAGTGACGCTGTCGGCGCGTTACGCGTGGACGGTGAAGCTGTCGAACGGCATGCAGGTCGAGCTGGGCAAGGAACGCACCAGCGAAACCCTGCACGACCGGAGCCAGCGCCTCGTCGCCGCGTGGCCGGCCGTCACGGAGCGTTGGGGCAACGACATCGAGTACGCGGACCTGCGTTATCCGAACGGATTCGCGATTCGTGCGGCAGGCATGCGGTTCCTGACCGATACCGACAAGCGCAAGAAGTAACGAGAGATCACACGCAAGAGCACTTTATGAGCAAAGACTACAAGGATCTGCTGGTTTCCCTCGACATCGGCACGTCGAAGGTGGTGGCCATCGTCGCCGAGCTGAAGGGCGAAGGCCATTACGAGGTCATCGGCCTCGGCCAGAGCGAATCGAAAGGTCTGAAGAAGGGCGTGGTGGTCAACATCGAGGCCACCGTGCAGTCGATCCAGCGCGCGCTCGAGGAAGCCGAGCTGATGGCCGACTGCAAGATCACCAACGTGTTTACGGGGATCGCGGGCAGCCACATCCGCAGCTTCAATTCGAGCGGGATGGTCGCGATCAAGGACAAGGAAGTCACGCAGACCGACGTCGCGCGCGTGATCGAGACCGCGAAGGCGATCAACATCCCGACCGACCAGCAGGTGCTGCACATCCTCACGCAGGAATTCATCATCGACGGCCAGGAAGACGTGCGCGAGCCGATCGGGATGAGCGGCATCCGCCTCGAGGTGAAGGTGCACATCGTGACGGGCGCGGTCAGTGCCGCGCAGAACATCGTCAAGTGCGTGCGCCGCTGCGGGCTGGAAGTGAACGACCTGATCCTGCAGCCGCTGGCGTCGTCGCTGGCCGTGCTGACGGAAGACGAGAAGGATCTCGGCGTGGTGCTGGTCGACATCGGCGGCGGTACGACCGACATCGCGATCTTCGCCGAAGGCGCGATCCGTCACACCGCGGTGATTCCGATCGCCGGCGACCAGATCACGAGCGACATCGCGATGGCGCTGCGCACGCCGACGCCGGATGCGGAAGACATCAAGGTCGGCTACGGGATCGCGAAGCAGGCGCTCGCCGATCCGGACGAGATGGTCGAAGTGCCGGGCCTCGGCGAACGCGGTCCGCGCACGCTGTCGCGCCAGGCGCTCGCCGCCGTGATCGAGCCGCGCGTCGAGGAACTGTTCTCGCTCGTGCAGCAGGTCGTGCGCGAGTCGGGTTACGAAGAACTGCTGAGCTCCGGCGTGGTCATTACCGGCGGGGCGTCGATGATGCCCGGCATGGTCGAGCTCGGCGAAGACATTTTCCTGAAGCCGGTGCGCATCGGCGCGCCGGAATATGCAGGCGGCCTAGCCGACGTGGTGCGCAATCCGCGCTACTCGACGGCGATGGGCCTGCTCGTCGAAGGCAGTGCTCAGCGCATGCGCGGCCGCAAGGTCGCCGTGCAGTCCGGCAACGCGGGGCAGGTTTTCTCGCGGATGAAGGAATGGTTCCTGAGCAACTTCTGACGCAAGAAACGAATCGAAATTCGCGCTGGTGCCGGCGGCTGGCGCGCGACAGGGGGTTGCCCGATCTCCTGCCGAATAACGGCCGAGCAGGTTTATTTTCTTGACGGAGGCAACAATGGAATTCGAAATGCTGGAAACCGAAACCAACGGCACCATCATCAAGGTGGTGGGCGTTGGCGGCGCTGGCGGCAATGCCGTGCAGCACATGATCAACCGCGGCGTGCAGGGCGTCGACTTCATCGTGATGAACACGGATGCACAGGCGCTGTCGCGTGCGCGTGCGCCGTCCGTGATCCAGCTCGGCAACACCGGCCTTGGCGCCGGCGCGAAGCCGGAGATGGGGAAGGCTGCAGCGGAAGAAGCACGTGAGCGCATCGCGGACGCACTGCGTGGCGCGCACATGGTGTTCATCACGGCAGGCATGGGCGGTGGCACGGGCACGGGCGCAGCGCCGGTGGTCGCGCAGATCGCGAAAGAGATGGGCATCCTGACGGTTGGCGTCGTCAGCAAGCCGTTCGAGTTCGAAGGCGGCAAGCGCATGCGCGTCGCGGAAGCAGGCTCGCAGCAACTGGAGGATCACGTCGACTCGCTGATCGTCGTCCTGAACGACAAGCTGTTCGACGTGATGGGCGATGACGCCGAGATGGACAAGTGCTTCCAGTGCGCAGACGACGTGTTGAACAACGCAGTCGCGGGCATCGCCGAAATCATCAATGTCGATGGCCTCGTGAACGTCGACTTCGAAGACGTGAAGACGGTGATGGGCGAGCAGGGCAAGGCGATGATGGGCACGGCGACGGTTGCCGGCGTCGATCGCGCGCGCCTCGCGGCGGAACAGGCCGTGGCGAGCCCGCTGCTCGAAGGCGTCGATCTGTCGGGCGCGCGCGGCGTGCTTGTCAACATCACGTCGAGCCGTTCGCTGCGTCTGTCGGAAACGCGCGAAGTGATGAACACGATCAAGAGCTACGCGGCGGAAGATGCGACGGTGATCTTCGGCGCGGTGTACGACGACGCGATGGGCGATGCACTGCGCGTGACGGTCGTGGCGACGGGTCTGGGCCGTGCGGCGAAGAAGCAGCAATCGGCTCCGATGACGCTGCTGCGCACGGGTACCGACAACCAGCCGGTCAGCGCGGTCTCGCACGGCTATGCACAGCCGCAACACGTCAGCACGGCCGACTACGGCGCGCTCGATACGCCGGCGGTGTGGCGCAACTCGCGCGAAACCGCGGCATCGCACGTGCAGGCGCTGCAGGAGAAGGGTGTCGACACGTACGACATCCCGGCTTTCCTGCGCAAGCAGGCTGACTGACGGACGCACACACAGGCGAAGCCGCGGCGGGGTCGCCGCGGTAACGCCGGCGTGACGGATGCTACGGACCACGACAGGCCGCGTCGGATGCGACGCCGGGCCGGGAGACGTGCCCTCTTCGCATGAGCGGAGCGGGATGGGACGTGCTGTCCGCAACACGCTGAAAAACCGTATCGCTATGAGGGACCAGCCATGATTCAAGTGGGCGACGCGCTGCCCGACGCGCAACTGTTCGAATTCATCGACGACGCGCGCGAAGGGTGCACGCTTGGGCCGAATGCCTACAGCGTGCGCGACCAGGTTGCGGGAAAGCGGGTGGTGATCTTCGGATTGCCGGGCGCTTTCACGCCGACCTGCTCGGCGCAGCATGTGCCGGGCTATGTCGAGCACGCCGAGCAATTGCGCTCGGCGGGCATCGACGAGCTCTGGTGCGTGTCCGTCAACGACGCATTCGTGATGGGCGCATGGGGACGTGATCTGCACACCGCGGGCAAGGTGCGCATGATGGCGGACGGCAGCGCTGCTTTCACTCATGCGCTGGGGCTGACGCAGGATTTGTCCGCGCGTGGCATGGGAATCCGTTCCCTGCGCTACGCGATGGTGATCGACGACGGTGTGGTCAAGACGCTGGTCGTCGAAGCGCCGGGCAAGTTCGAAGTGAGCGATGCGGCGAGTGTGCTCGCGACGTTGACGTCCTGATCGTGCGGTGCGCCGTTGCCTGACGGCAACGTCGCTCACCGGGCCTCAGGATAGTTGTAACACGGGCCGATGACCGGAAACGCCTCCGTTCCGGGCATCGGCCCGTCCCGTATCGACGCGGGTAAACAGCCGAAACAGATTGATACGCAGTTTCAAACAGCGTTGAATAGGGAATTACGCTATAATCCCGCCTATCGAATATAACTCCTGATTGATATCTTCAATCAAGGCGAAGAACACCATGTTGAAGCAGCGCACCATCAAATCCATCGTGAAGACCGTTGGGATCGGTGTCCACTCGGGCCGCAAGATCGAGCTGACGCTCCGTCCCGCCGCGCCGGGCACGGGCATCGTCTTTTCGCGCGTCGATCTGCCCACGCCCGTCGACATTCCCGCCACGGCGACGTCGATCGGCGACACGCGGCTTGCGTCGGTGCTGCAGAAGGATGGCGTGCGCGTGTCGACGGTCGAGCACCTGATGTCCGCGTGCGCGGGTCTCGGCATCGACAACCTGTATGTCGACGTGACGGCCGAGGAAATCCCGATCATGGACGGCAGCGCGGCGACCTTCGTGTTCCTGATCCAGTCCGCCGGTATCGAAGAGCAGAACGCGCCGAAGCGCTTCATCAAGGTGAAGAAGACGGTTGAAATCCGTGATGGCGACAAGTTCGCGCGCCTCGATCCGTATTTCGGCTTCAAGCTGAAGTTCTCGATCGACTTCCGTCACCCGGCCGTCGACAAGACGGGCCAGGAGCTCGAAGTCGATTTCGCGAACACGTCGTACGTGCGCGAGATCGCGCGTGCGCGCACGTTCGGCTTCGCGCACGAGGCCGAGATGCTGCGCGAGATGGGGCTTGCACGCGGCGGCAGCATGGACAACGCGATCGTGCTCGACGAGTACCGCATCCTGAACAACGACGGGCTGCGCTACGACGACGAGTTCGTGAAGCACAAGATGCTCGATGCGATCGGCGACCTGTACGTGATCGGCCATCCGTTGCTCGCGTCGTACACGGCGTACAAGTCGGGTCACGGGCTGAACAACCGGCTGCTGCGCGAGCTGCTCGCGCACGAAGATGCGTACGAGATCGTCACGTTCGACGATCCGCAGACCGCGCCGAGCGGCTTCGCGTTCGACACGCAGACGGCCTTCGCCTGATCGGCGTCCGGCACGAGCCATAAAAAAAGCGACCTTCGGGTCGCTTTTTTGTTTTTTTGGGCCGCTGCCGGGGCAGCGCGCTCAGCGTGACGACTTCGCGCCGTGTCGCGCGGCCATGCGCGCCAGCGCCGCCTGCAGCGGCGACGGCTCGAGGTGATCGGCGAGGTCGCGCAACGCAGTGGCGCCGACCGTCGTCATCCGTGCCTGTTTAACGTGAGGCGGTTCCGGCGCGTCCTTCGGCCGCACGCGCACGCGCAGCGCCGAAACCGGCCAGCCGCGCTTCTGCAGATCGGCGAGCAGCCGCGGCTCGACCTGCCGCAGCCGGGCGGCGAGCGCATTGTGCGCGGCAAAGAGGGTCAGGGTGCCGTCCTTGATGGAGCCCGGCTCGATATGATTCGCAAGATAGTCGGGCAGGAGCGCGGTGAGGTCGCGCTGCAGCGACGCGACCTGTTCGACGCCGGCGCGCAGCGCCGCGAACGCATCGGTGCGGTTGAGCACTTCGGACACGGGTTGCGGGCGATGTGCGGCGAGCGGGCCGAAACGCTTGTTAAATCGGTTCATCGAGGAATTCTTCGGGCACGCATGCGTGCAGACGTTGACGCCGATTGTACCCGCGCCGGCCCGCACACGCGCGGCTTTCGGGCGGCTGGCCGCGTAGCGGCCCCGCTTGCCGGTGCGTGGCGTGCGTCCTGCCGGGACACGGGCGCACGCGTTCCCGCGTGCTAAAATTCCTCGTTTGAGTCCACTAATTCGCTAAGCCGCCGAGGCTCGGGCGTCGGGGCGCGCATCACGCGCCGGGCGCCGGTGCTGCGACGCAGGGTCCGATCCGATGACAACCGGTTTTCTCCAGAAAATTTTTGGCAGCCGCAACCAGCGGCTCGTCAAGCAATACCAAAAGACCGTCACGACGATCAATGCGCTCGAAACGCAGATCGAGAAGCTGACGGACGACCAGTTGCGCGGCAAGACGGATGAGTTCCGCCAGCGTGTCGCCGGCGGCGAGTCGCTCGACAAGCTGCTGCCCGAAGCGTTCGCGGTCTGCCGGGAGGCGAGCCGCCGCGTGCTGAAGATGCGTCACTTCGACGTGCAGATGATCGGCGGCATGGTGCTGCACTACGGCAAGATCGCCGAAATGCGCACCGGCGAGGGCAAGACGCTCGTCGCGACGCTGCCCGTCTATCTGAATGCGCTTGCCGGCCGCGGCGTGCACGTCGTGACGGTCAACGACTACCTCGCGCAGCGCGACGCCGAATGGATGGCGCGCCTCTACAACTTCCTCGGTCTGTCGGTCGGCATCAACCTGTCGGGCATGGAGCACGAGCAGAAGCAGCAGGCCTACGCGTCGGACATCACGTACGGAACGAACAACGAGTTCGGCTTCGACTACCTGCGCGACAACATGGTCTACGAGACCGAGGCGCGCGTGCAGCGGGCACTGAATTTCGCAGTCGTTGACGAAGTCGACTCGATCCTGATCGACGAGGCGCGTACGCCGCTGATCATCTCGGGCCAGGCCGAAGATCACACCGAACTGTATGTGCGGATGAACGCGCTGCCGCCGCTGCTCGAGCGCCAGATCGGCGAAGAGAAATCCGACGGCACGGGCGTCGAGAAGCCGGGCGACTACACGCTCGACGAGAAGTCGCGCCAGGTGTTCCTGACGGAGTCGGGCCACGAGAAGGCCGAGCGACTGCTCTCCGAGTGGGGCCTGATCGGCGAGGGTGAAAGCCTGTACGCGCCGCAGAACATCACGCTGATGCACCACGTGTACGCGGCGCTGCGCGCACACACGCTGTTCTCCAAGGACCAGCACTACGTCGTGCAGAACGGCGAAGTGGTCATCGTCGACGAATTCACGGGCCGCCTGATGGCGGGCCGCCGCTGGTCCGACGGCCTGCACCAGGCGGTCGAGGCGAAGGAGCACGTGAAGATCCAGAGCGAGAACCAGACGCTCGCGTCGATCACGTTCCAGAACTACTTCCGCATGTACGCGAAGCTCGCCGGCATGACGGGTACGGCGGACACCGAAGCGTACGAATTCAACGAGATCTACGGTCTCGAAACGGTCGTGATCCCGACCAACCGTCCGCCGAAGCGGATCGACAAGCAGGATCAGATCTACAAGACGGCCAAGGAGCGCTACGACGCGGTGATCCGCGACATTCGCGAGTGCTACGAGCGCGGCCAGCCGGTGCTGGTCGGCACGACGTCGATCGAGAACTCCGAGCTGCTGTCGCATCTGCTGAAGCAGGCGGGGCTGCCGCACGAAGTGCTGAACGCGAAGCAGCACGAGCGTGAAGCCGCGATCGTCGCGGAAGCCGGCCGTCCGAAGCGCATCACGATCGCGACCAACATGGCCGGTCGCGGTACTGACATCGTGCTCGGCGGTAACGCCGAGAAGCAGGCGGCGTTCATCGACGCCGACGACGCGATCCCGGCCGATGAAAAGGCGCGCCGCATCAAGCAGCTGCACGACGAGTGGGAAACGCTGCACGAGCAGGTGAAGGCCGCGGGCGGTCTGCACATCATCGGCACCGAGCGTCACGAATCGCGCCGGATCGACAACCAGTTGCGCGGCCGTGCAGGCCGTCAGGGCGATCCGGGCTCGTCGCGCTTCTACCTGTCGCTCGACGATCCGCTGCTGCGCATCTTCGCGGGCGACCGCGTGCGTTCGATCATGGACCGCCTGAAGATGCCGGAAGGCGAGGCGATCGAGGCCGGCATCGTCACGCGCTCGATTGAATCCGCGCAGCGCAAGGTCGAAGCGCGCAACTTCGACATTCGCAAGCAGCTGCTCGAATACGACGACGTGTCGAACGACCAGCGCAAGGTGATCTACCAGCAGCGTAACGAACTGCTCGAAGCGCATGACATCACCGAGACGATCTCGGCGATGCGTCACGGCGTGATCACCGAAGTCGTCCGCCAGTTCGTGCCGGAAGGCAGCATCGAGGAACAGTGGGACGTGCCCGAGCTCGAGGAAGCGCTGCGCAACGACTGGCAGCTCGATCTCGCGATCCAGGAAATGGTGAACGAGTCGACGTCGATCACGGCCGAGGAGATTCTCGAAGCCGTGACGACCGCCGCCGACGAGCAGTACGAGGCGAAGGTCGCGATGGTCGGCCGCGAATCGTTCAGCGCGTTCGAGCGTTCGGTGATGCTGCAGACGGTCGACCGCCTGTGGCGCGAGCACCTCGCGGCGCTCGACCACCTGCGCCAGGGTATCCATCTGCGCGGCTATGCGCAGAAGAACCCGAAGCAGGAATACAAGCGAGAAGCGTTCGAACTGTTCGCCGCGATGCTCGACGCGATCAAGCAGGAAGTCACGCGCATCGTGATGAACGTGCAGATCCAGTCGCCGGAGCAGCTCGAGGAAGCCGCGGAGCAGATCGAGGAACGCAGCGGTCATCTCGAGAACGTCGAGTACCAGCACGCCGACTACGCGGAAGCCGGGCCGGTTGCGAACGTCGCGGCCGCCACGGCGACGGCGGCTACTGCGACGGCCGACATGGTCGGCAGCGCGATGACCCACAGCGGCCCCGGCGGCGAGATGCCGAAGGTCGGCCGCAACGACCCGTGCCCGTGCGGTAGCGGCAAGAAGTACAAGCAATGTCACGGGAAGCTGTCATGATCGGCAGCGGCGCGCATCGCGCGTGCCGCTTCGTTCGCAGTCTCGAATCAGTGATGTGAGTTGCGGCGGCCCGCTCGTGTGGCCGCCGGTTCTTCCAATTGATGCCGGCGCATGCCGGCATTTTCCATCCGGCAGGTGTGCCCCATGGCTGTCAATTTTCCGTCGATCGATCCCGCCCAACTGCATCCCGTCGCCGGCGTCACGCTAGGCTGGGCGGAAGCGAACATCCGCAAGCCGAATCGCAAGGACGTGCTGGTCATTTCCGTCGACGAAGGGGCGACGGTCGGCGGCGTATTCACCGAAAACCGCTTCTGCGCAGCACCCGTCACGGTGTGCCGCGAGCACCTCGCAAAGGTGCGTGCGGGCGGCGCGGGCATTCGCGCGCTCGTCATCAATACGGGCAATGCGAACGCCGGCACCGGCGAGCCGGGCCTCGTGAACACGCGCGAAACCTGCGCGGAACTCGCGCGCCTGGCCGGCATCGACGCCGCGCAGGTGCTGCCGTTCTCGACCGGCGTGATTCTCGAGCCGCTGCCGATCGACCGCCTGAAGGCGGGTTTGCCGGCGGCGCTGGCGAACCGCAAGGCCGCGAACTGGTATGACGCCGCGCAGGCGATCATGACGACCGACACGCTGCCGAAGGCGACGTCGCGCCAGGTCACGATCGACGGTCACACGGTCACGCTGACGGGCATCAGCAAGGGCGCGGGCATGATCAAGCCGAACATGGCGACGATGCTCGGCTTCCTCGCGTTCGACGCGAACGTGGCGCAGCCGGTGCTCGACACGCTGGTGAAGGAAGTGGCCGACCGCTCGTTCAACTGCATCACGATCGATGGCGATACGTCGACGAACGACTCGTTCATCCTGATCGCGTCGGGCAAGAGCACGCTGCCCGCGATCACGTCGACCGATTCGCCGGCCTATGCGGCGCTGCGCGACGCGGTCACGCAGGTCGCACAGGTGCTGTCGCAGCTGATCGTGCGCGATGGCGAAGGCGCGACGAAATTCATGACGGTGCAGGTCGAGGGCGGCAAGAGCGTCGCGGAATGTCGCCAGATCGCCTATGCGATCGGCCATTCGCCGCTCGTGAAGACGGCGTTCTACGCATCCGACCCCAACCTCGGTCGCATTCTCGCAGCGATCGGCTATGCGGGCGTCACGGATCTCGACGTCGGCAAGATCGATCTCTACCTCGACGACGTGCTCGTCGCGAAGGCCGGTGGCCGCAACCCGGCCTACCAGGAAGAGGACGGCCAGCGCGTGATGAAGCAGAGCGAAATCACGATCCGCGTGGTGCTCGGCCGCGGCGACGCGCAGGCGACCGTCTGGACGTGCGACCTGTCGCACGATTATGTGAGCATCAACGCAGATTACCGCTCCTGATCGGGGGCGCTCGAACGACATGGACAAGCTCGAACAGTTTTTGACGCGCGCGGAAGCGCTGCTGGGCCGCCTCGAGGGAATGCTGCCGCCGGCGCCCGCAGCGGTCGACTGGAATGCCGCCACCGCGTTCCGCTGGCGCACGCGCCAGGGGCGCGGCTATCTGCAGCCGGTGTCGGCCACGTCGTCGATCACGCTCGACGACCTGCACAACATTGATCGGCAGAAAGCGCTGATCGACCAGAACACGCGACAGTTCGTGCAGAACAAGCCGGCGAACAACGTGCTGCTGACCGGCGCCCGCGGCACCGGCAAGTCGTCGCTGATCAAGGCGTGCCTGAACGCGTATGCGAAGGACGGGCTGCGCCTGATCGAAGTCGACAAGGACGACCTGCACGATCTCGGCGACATCGTCGATCTGATCTCGCAGCGTCCGGAGCGGTTCATCGTGTTCTGCGACGACCTGTCGTTCGAGGACGGCGAATCGGGCTACAAGGCGCTGAAGGTGGCGCTCGACGGTTCGATCGCCGCGCAGTCGGACAACGTGCTGATCTACGCGACGTCGAACCGCCGCCATCTGTTGCCGGAGTACATGAGCGACAACGAGTCGTACAAGCATCTGCCGGACGGCGAGATCCACCCCGGCGAAGTCGTCGAGGAAAAGATCTCGCTGTCGGAGCGCTTCGGCCTGTGGGTCAGCTTCTATCCGTTCAAGCAGGACGACTATCTCGACATCGTCGGGCACTGGCTGCGCCATTTCGGCTGCCCGGACGCGGAGATCGAAACGGCGCGCGGCGATGCGCTCGTCTGGGCGCTCGAGCGCGGTTCCCGCTCGGGGCGTGTCGCGTGGCAGTTCGCGCGCGACTGGTCGGGCCGCAAGGAGAAGGCATGAGCACGGATTCCGCAGCGGGCGCCGTGCGCGCGCCTGACGGCCGCAAGGTGACGGAGGTCGCGGTGGGCGTGATGGTGCAGCCGGATGGTCGCTACCTGCTCGCGCAGCGGTTGCTGGGCAAGCCGTACGAAGGTTACTGGGAGTTCCCGGGTGGCAAGCTGGAAGCCGGCGAGAGCGTCGAGGACGCGCTCGCGCGCGAACTGCACGAGGAACTCGGCATCGTCGTCACGGCCAGCCATCGCTGGCATACGCTCGAGCACGATTATCCGCACGCTTACGTGCGGCTCTATTTCTGCAAGGTGACGGGCTGGACGGGCGAGCCGCACAGCAAGGAAGGGCAGGCGTTCGTGTGGCAGCAACTGCCGGTCGAGGTCGCGCCGCTGTTGCCGGCGGCGCTGCCGGTGCTCGAACTGCTGGAGAAGGAAGCGGCATCGCAATGATGCCGTGACGGCCCGCCCGAAAGGCGGGTCATATCGCTGGCGCGCGGGATCGCGCGCCGCTCAGCTGTCGCGACGGTCGTCGGTGCCGTCTTCCTCGGACGACGGGCCTTCGTCGGACGAGCCGCCGATCCGGTACTTTTCTGCCGCCCAGGCGCCGAGGTCGAGCTGCTTGCAGCGGGCCGAACAGAAGGGACGGAACTGATTTTCAGGCGTCCAGCGCACATTTGCGCCGCACGAAGGGCATTTCACAACGGTAGTCATACGAAACGTCGGACCGGCACGCGGTCGTTACAGATTGCACAGGGTCAGATGGAATGGCACGTCGATGTCCACCGCGCGCGGCCGTACATCGCCGTCCTGCATGGTGAACCGTACCCACAGCATGTATTTGTTGGCGCTCGCTTCGGGGATCACGCGCAGTTCCGGCGGCACGCGTACCTGCATCAGCTGGTAGGTGCGCCCCGACAGCATCTGCTGATAGCTGCCCTGCATCGCCATCACTTTCGACGCCTGCCCCGATTCGCGCGCGAGCCGCAGCACGATCGCTACCGCGTCGCGCAGCGGTAGCAGCGGCATGATCCATTTCGTGATGTCCTGGCGCCGCTGTTCGGCGGGCCATTGCTGCCACGCATAGTAGGACGGCAGATCGAACTTGCACGTGCCGCCGGGAATCACCGCACGGCTGCGGATGCTGGCAAGCCACTCGTTGTCGACCAGATGTTGCCCGGTCTTGCCCTGCATCTGCGCGAGATTGGCGAGCGTCTGCTCGATTTCGCCGAGCACGGCTTCGAGCGCGTTCTGTTCGATACCCGGATTGCCGCGAAAGGGGGCGAGCGTCTGGCGTTGACGTTCGAGCTCTTTCATCAGATCCGATTTCAGATCCGCGCGGCCCGTCACCTCGGCGATTTCGAACAGCGTCGTCAGCGCGATGTGGTGCTCACGCGGGTCCTCCTGAGCCAAAAAGAACGCAAAGCGCTCGAACAGGTCTTCGAGGCGCAGCAGCGTGCGAATTCGCTCGTTGAACGGATACTCGTAAAGAATCAAGCGCGCTCGCCTCTTGGGGTAGGGATTGAAACAATGCAGGACATTCTAATGCTCACTCTCTACCCTAGCAACGCACCAATTTCGTACACCATCACGATCGCGCGTGCCGATCAGCGCGCGGCGGCCGCGAATCCGAGATAGCGTCGGTGCAATGCGTCGACTTCGGCGGCGAGCGCATCGGGCGTCGTCGCGTCGTTGACGATCACGTCGTCGGCCGCCGCGAGACGCGCTTCGCGTGTCGCCTGTCGTGCGATGATCGCTTCGACCTGTTCGCGCGTGAAGCCATTGCGCCGCATGACGCGCGCAATCTGCGTTTCGACGGAACAGTCGACAACGAGCACGCGATCGCTGCGCGCCTTCCAATTACCTGACTCCACGAGCAGCGGCACGACGAAGATCACGTACGGGCCCTGCGCTTCGCCAGCTTCACGATCGGTCTCGGCGCGGATCAGCGGATGCGTGATCGCTTCGAGACGCCGGCGTGCATCGTCGTCGCTGAAAATCAGTGCGCGCATCCTGGCGCGATCGAGCGAGCCGTCGGCCGCGACGAAATCCGGCCCGAATGCCTGCTCGATAGCTGGCATCGCGAGACCTGCCGGAGCGGTGATGCGGTGCGCGATCAGATCGGTATCGACGAGCGATGCACCGCGCGCGGCGAACAGATCGGCGACGGTCGTCTTGCCGCTGCCGATGCCGCCGGTGAGTCCTATTGCAAACATGTGAGCCTCCGCCGGGCCACCGCAACGACGCGAATCGCGTCGCCACGACACAGCGAACGATGCGCATGCGGGCGGCGTGTCATGCGTGTCATGTCAGCCGCCGAGCGCTGAATAAAAAGGGGTGCCGAAAAACAGCGTCGCGACGCCGCCTGCTGCGAGGAACGGGCCGAACGGAATCGGCTCCTCGAAGCGCATGCGACCGCGCCACGTTGCGATGAGTCCGACGACCGCGCCCGTCACCGCGGCGAACAGCACGACCTGCGGCAGTGCGGCCCAGCCCATCCACGCGCCGAGCGCGGCGAGCAGCTTCAGGTCGCCGAAACCGATGCCTTCGATTCCGCGCAGCCATTTGAACAGCCAGTAGATCGACCACAGGAACAGGTAGCCGACCATCGCGCCGACCACGGCCGAACGCAGCGACGTGAACGTGCCGCCGAGGTTCAGTGCGAGTCCGGCCCAGAGCAGCGGCAGCGTCATCGAATCGGGCAGGTAGCCGGTCCGGATGTCGATCGCGCTCATCGCCAGCAACGCAGCGCATAAACCGAACGCGGCGAGTGCGGCGCCGGTGGGGCCGAAGGCGGCGAGCGAACCGGCGGCGAGCAGCGCGCCCGCGAGTTCGACGAGCGGATAGCGCACGCCGATCGCGTGGCCGCACTGCCGGCAGCGTCCACGCAATATCAGATAGCTGACGAGCGGGATGTTTTCCCACGCGCGCAGGACGTGGCCGCAATGCGGGCATGCACTGCGCGGGCGCCATAGATCGTAGTGAGCCGGATAGCCGTCGTCGGGCACGGCATGCGTGTTGCCGGTCGCTTCGGCGATTTCCGCTTCCCACGCGCGCTGCATCATCACCGGAATCCGGTGCACGACCACGTTGACGAAACTGCCGACGCACAGACCGAGTACGACAGCGAACGCGTACTGCACCGCGGGCGGCAGCAACGCCAGCGCAAGCAGCGTGCTGTCGGGTGAATCGAAAACGGTGTACAGGGGCGCGGGCGTCATGGGCTCGGGTGGGAACTTTAAAGGCGACAGAGTCGGTTGCGATGCTACACCACGTTGCCCAGCTGAAGGATGGGCAGATACATTGCGATCACGAGGCCGCCGACGAGTGCACCCAGCACGATCACGATCAGCGGCTCGCCGAGCGCGGCAATCGCATCGAGGCGAGCGTCGAGCTGGCGTTCGCATAGCGCGGCGATGTCGGCGAGCATCGTGTCGAGCGCGCCGGTTTCCTCGGCGACGGCGATCGGCTGCACCACGTCGTCGGGGAAACAACCGGCCTCATGCATCGCGTCGGCAAGACGTGCGCCGCGCAGCACGCGTGCCGCGATGCGTGTGGTGGCCTGTTCGAACACCGGGTGGCCGGCCGTGCGTTCGAGCGTCGCGAAGGCGTCGGCGAGCGGTACGCCGGCGCCGAGCAACGTTGCCAGCGAGCGACACCAGCGCGCGGCCGCGAACTGCGTGAGTGCGCTGCCGAAAAATGGCGTGTCCAGCAGGCGTCGCGCGAGCGCGTAGCGCAGCGCCGCGGAGCGTCGCAGTGCGTGATGCGACGCGAGCCCCGCCGCTGCCGCGACGGCGACGAACGTGCCGCCCCATGTCGACGTCGCGGATGACAGCGCGAGCAGGGCGCGGGTCGGCGCCGGCAGTGCTGCGCCGAAGCCGTCGAAGATCTGCCGGAACGTCGGGACGACCCACACCATCAACGCGGCCGAGATCGCGAGCGCGAACAGGATGACGGCAGTCGGGTAGGCCAGCGCGGCACGCAGCTTGCGCCACTGGGCATCCGCACGTTCGCGATGCTCCGCGACGCGCGTCAGGACGGTGGCGAGCGCACCCGACGCTTCGCCGACTTCGATCAGTTGCCGATACAGCGTGCCGAACTGGGACGGATAGCGTGCGAGCGCGGCGGCGAAGCGCTGACCGCCGACGATTTCGCGCGCGAGGCCTGCCGCGATGCGCGGTAACCCGTCACGCGTGCGAGTGCGGGCGATCATGTCGAGCGACGGCGCGAGCGGCAGCCCGGCTTGCAGCAGGCTTGCGAGCTGACGCGTGAAGCGCGTGACGTCTCGTGCACCGGCCGCTGGCGGCCGGGCTCTGCCCCGCACGTCGAGTGCCAGCACCGCGACGCCGTCGCGCGCCAGCGCCGCGCGCGCCGCGGCTGCATCGAACGCGATGGTGGTTCCGCTGCATCGTGTGCCGTCGCGTCGACGGCCACGCCACGTGAAGCGGGTTTCGGGCGGGGGCGTGCGCATGGCGGTTACGCGTCCGGGGTCGCGGCGAGCGCTTCCGCCATGCTCGTCGTGCCGTCGCGAACGTGTGCGAGCGCTGCAGCGCGTAGGCCGGGCACGCCCTCGGCCGCCGCGCATTGTGCGAGTGCGCCGACACTCGCGCGCGCCACGATGCGCTCCGCCATCTCCGCTGAAACCGGCATCGTCTGATGCAGGCCGATCCGGCCGCGATAACCGATGCCGTGACAGGCGGCACAACCGCGGGCGACGAACGGGCGCCAACCGGATTCCAGGGCCGCCGAATCGCAGCCGGCTTCGCGCAGCACGCACGCGGGCGCGTCGGAGCGCACGCGACAGACGATGCACAGGCGCCGAACGAGGCGTTGCGCGGTGACGAGGCGCAACGCGGCCGCGAGGTTGTACGACGCGACGCCGATGTCGAGCAGTCGCGCGACGGCCGCCGGTGCGTTGTTCGTATGCAGCGTCGACAGCACGAGGTGGCCCGTCTGCGCAGCCTTGATCGCGACGTCGGCCGTCTCCGCGTCGCGAATCTCGCCGACCATGATGACGTCCGGATCCTGCCGCAGCAGCGCGCGCAACGCGGTCGCGAAGGTGAGGCCGGCCTTCTCGGCGACGCCGACCTGGTTGATGCCGTCGAGCTGGATCTCGGCCGGATCCTCGACCGTGCAGACGTTGTGCGCGTCGCGGTCGAGCATCTGCAGCGCGCAGTAGAGCGACAGTGTCTTGCCGCTGCCGGTCGGCCCGGTGACGAGTACGAGGCCATGCGGTGCGCGTATCGCAGCCTCCATTGCAGTCGCCTGCCGTGTGTCGAAGCCGAGGCGGGCGAGCGTGAGGTCGGGCGGCAGGGTTTCCAGGCGACGCAGCACGAGTTTCTCGCCGAACAGCGTGGGCAGTGAGCTGACCCGATAGTCGCCGCGCATGCCGGCGTCGACCGCAATGCGCAGTCGACCGTCTTGCGGGAGGCGGCGTTCGGCGATGTCCATGCGCGCAAGCACCTTGATCCGCGTGACGAGCGCGTCGCGTAGATGAGCGGGCGGCCGCGCATGTTCATGGAGTACGCCGTCGATGCGCAGGCGGATGCGCCAGCCCGATTCGAACGGTTCGACGTGGATGTCGGACGCATCGCGCACGCGGGCGGCGTGAAGCGTGTCGGTCAGCAACCGGACGGCGGGCGAATCGTCGAGCTTCGCCGCATCGAGCGGGCGGGCGCTCGATGCTGGCGATGTGTCGGAGGGAGCCGGCGGCCGCTCGGCGTGCAGCGGCGCCGCGGGAGAATTGAAATGCATGTGAGCCGGCGTGTCGGCCGCCTGTTGATCGTGACCGGTCAATGATCACGGATCGTCGTCGGCACCGGCAGTCGGCCGTTCGGCTAACGCGTGGCGGCGCGTGCGCGCGTGCTGCGCGGCTTGAAGAGCTTGACGGTGCGCACGGCCTGATCGTCGCTGCGCATCACCTCGAGCATCACGTCGCGGATTTTCAGGCACACGTCGCCTTCCGGAATTTCCTCGAGGATTTCGAGGATCAGGCCGTTCAGCGTCTTCGGCCCGTCGGTCGGCAGTTGCAGGTGCAGCCAGCGGTTCAGTTCGCGCAGCGGCATGCTGGCGGCGACGATGCATTCGCCGTTCTCGTCCCAGCCGCCCGCGCGTTCGCCGCGCGGCATCGACGTCGTGAATTCGCCGATCAGTTCCTCGATGATGTCCTCGGGCGTGACGAGCCCTTCGAGCTCACCGTACTCGTTGACGACGAGCGCGGTGCGCTGCCGGCTTTCCTGGAAATACTGGAGCTGCTGAACGACCGGCGTGCCCGACGGCACGTAGTACGGTTCGGCGAGCAGCGTGCGCAGCGTGTCGCGGTCGAAATCCTGGTTGTGCAGCGCGGTGAGCGTCTTGCGCACGTGCAGTACGCCGAGCACCTTGTCGATGTCGCCTTCGTACACGATGAGCCGGTTGTGATAGCAGGTCTCGATCTGATGCAGGATGTCGTCGAACGGCGCGTAGAAGTTGAGCGACTCGATCTGGCGGCGCGGCACCATCACGTCGTCGACGGTGATGTTCTCGAGGTCGAACAGGTTGAGCAGGATGCTGCGGTGCTTGGTCGGCATGAAACTGCTCGACTCGAGCACGATCGCGCGCAGCTCGTCGGCCGACATCCGCTGGTCGCGGCCTTTCTTCGTGTTGATGCGCAGCACCCAGAGCACGCCGTTCGCGAGTGCGTTGACGAACCAGACGACCGGCTTGAACACGCGCATCAGCGGCGCGATCACGAGGCTCGCGGGCAGCGCGATGCGCTCGGGATAGGTCGCGCCGACGATCTTCGGCGCGATTTCCGCGAACACGATGATCAGGAACGCGACGACACCGGTTGCGATCGACAGCGCGAGGTTGTTACGGCCGAACGTATGCAGCGCGAGCGACGTCGTCAGGACCGGGATGATCGTGTTGAACAGGTTGTTGCCGATCAGGATCACGCTGAGCAGCAGGTCGGTGCGGGTGAGCAGGCCCTGCGTGGTCTTCGCGCCGAGCACGCCCTGGCCGGCGAGATGCTTCAACCGGTGACGGTTGAGCGCCATCATCGCGGTCTCGGAAATGGAAAAGAAGCTGGAGCAGAGGAGAAGCAGGAAGACGGCGCCGATTTGCGCCCATAAGGGAATTTGGTCCACGCGTCAGAAAGGGCAGTGAAGGACAGGGATGGAGGGAATATAGCAGAGGCCGGTGGCCGGGATGTGTCGCACATGGCGCGACGGTTCGCGCGAACAGGCAAAAAAAAACCGTGCACACGGTGCACGGTTTTTTCAAAATCTGGTCGGGGTGAGAGGATTCGAACCTCCGGCCTCTACGTCCCGAACGTAGCGCTCTACCAGGCTAAGCTACACCCCGATTTTTTGCCCTTCCAACTTCGCAGTTTTCGTTCAGATCGCTGCGTCGTCTCAAGCAAGAACGTAACTATAACGATGTTTTTTCCAAAAGGGAATACCTTGATGAAGAAATTTTTCGAGCCAAGGTATCACCTTTGATTTGCGGCGCGTTTACGACTGCCGCGACGTCGAGTACGAGCACAGCGCGAGCAGGCTTTCCTTGTAGATCGAATCCGGGAACGCAGTGATCGCGGCGGCAGCAGCCTGTGCTTCCTGACGTGCGCATTCGAGCGTATGGTCGAGCGCACCCGAACGCGTGATCGCGTCGAAAATCGTATCGAAGCGATCGGTGCCGCCCTGTTCGATCGCCTCGCGGGCGAGGGCGGACTGTTCCGGCGTGCCGCGTTCGATCAAATAGATGAGCGGCAGTGTCGGCTTGCCTTCGCGCAGATCGTCGCCGGCGTTCTTGCCCATCGCTTCGGCCGTGCCGGCGTAGTCGAGCCAGTCGTCCATGATCTGGAAGGCGGTGCCGATGCGGCGGCCATACTCGGCCGCGGCAGCTTCGGTCGGCGCATCGGCGCCCGAGAGCACGGCGCCCAGTCGTGCCGACGCTTCGAACAGCTTCGCAGTCTTGTAGCGGATCACCTGCATGTAGCGCGTCTCGTCGACGTCCGCATCGTGCATGTTGAGAAGCTGCAGCACTTCGCCTTCGGAAATGATCGTCGTTGCTTCCGACAGGATCTCCATCACGCGCATCTTGCCGACGCCGACCATCATCTCGAACGAGCGCGAATAGAGGTAGTCGCCTACCAGCACGCTCGCCGCGTTGCCGAACAGCGCGTTGGCCGTCTGGCGACCGCGCCGCAGTTCGGACTCGTCGACGACGTCGTCATGCAGCAGCGTGGCGGTGTGGATGAACTCGACGACGGCAGCCAGCACGTGCCGCTGGTGCGACGTTTCGCCGAGTGCGCCGGCGACGAGCAGCAGCAGGGCGGGACGCAGCCGTTTGCCGCCCGCACCGATGATGTACTCGGCGATCTGGTTGATCAGCAGTACGTCGGACGCGAGGCTTTGCCGGATAACGCGATTCACCTGCTCCATGTCGCTTGCGATCGGGGCGAGCAGGTGGGCGGCGCTGAGGGTGGGGGAGGCGGTGGACGACGACATGATGATCGAAATGGGTGATGCCGCGGATTATAAGTCGAATCCGCGATATCCCGGTCTGCCGGACGTGCCGCAGCCGTGATTTTGGCCGTCTGGCCAGGGCTTGCGCGCGGCAATTGCGGATCGGTTTTGACTTCGGTGCTAACCCCATGTATAATCACGTGTTTTCCGCGCGTGGTGTGCGGAAAAATTGGATCCAGAGTGAGGTTCTCAATGTACGCGGTCATAAAAACCGGCGGCAAGCAGTACAAAGTTGCCGTTGGCGAAAAACTCAAAGTAGAACAGATACCGGCTGACATTGACGCTGAAATCACGCTCGACCAGGTTCTCGCAGTGGGCGAAGGCGAATCGATTAAGTTCGGTGCGCCGCTGGTCAGTGGGGCTTCCGTCAAGGCCACCGTTGTGTCGCACGGTCGTCATGCCAAGGTCACCATCTTCAAGATGCGTCGCCGGAAGCACTACCAAAAGCATGGCGGCCACCGCCAGAACTACACCGAGTTGCGCATCGACGCAATCAACGCGTAAGCGTCTCGGTAAAGGAGCAATCAGATGGCACACAAAAAGGCAGGCGGCTCTTCCCGGAACGGCCGCGACTCCGAGTCGAAACGTCTCGGCGTGAAAGTGTACGGCGGCCAGGCAATCAACGCCGGCGGCATCATCGTGCGTCAGCGCGGTACGCGTATGCACGCTGGCGAGAACGTCGGCATGGGCAAGGATCACACCTTGTTCGCGCTGGTCGACGGTCACGTCAAGTTCGCGACCAAGGGCGCGGACAAGAAGCATCTGGTCATCGTTGTCCCGGCGGCTGCCTAAGTTTAGGCACCCAAGGGCTTCGTAGCCGAAAGGCCCCGCAGTCTTCGCGGGGCCTTTTTTTATTTGGCCGCCGGGCGCATGTGCGCGCCGGTGGTTGTCGCCGAACCGGCGGGCAATCGGCCGAACGGCAGATTGTTCAAGCGCGCCGGCGCGCGGCACAATAGCGGAAATACTGGTCGGAGTAACGAATGAAGTTCATTGACGAAGCACGAATCGAAGTCATCGCCGGCGACGGAGGCGATGGCAGCGCGTCGATGCGCCGCGAGAAATTCGTTCCGTTCGGCGGGCCGGACGGTGGCGACGGCGGCCGGGGCGGCAACGTCTACGCGATCGCCGACCGCAACATCAACACGCTGATCGACTACCGTTACGCGAAGAAGCATCTCGCGCGCAACGGCGAAAACGGTCGCGGTTCCGATTGCTACGGCAAGGGCGGCGACGACATCACGCTGCGCATGCCGGTCGGCACGGTCGTGACCGACATGGACACGGGTGAACTGATCGCCGACCTGACCGAGCACGACCAGCAGGTGATGCTTGCGAAGGGCGGTTCCGGCGGCCTCGGCAACCTGCATTTCAAGTCGAGCACGAACCGTGCGCCGCGTCAGAAGACCGACGGCAAGCCGGGCGAGCGACGCATGCTGCGGCTGGAGCTGAAGGTGCTCGCCGACGTCGGGCTGCTCGGCATGCCGAACGCCGGCAAGTCGACGTTCATCTCGTCGGTGTCGAATGCGAAGCCGAAGATCGCCGATTACCCGTTCACGACGCTCGCGCCGAATCTCGGCGTGGTGCGGGTCGGTCCGAGCAAGAGCTTCGTGATCGCCGATATCCCGGGGCTGATCGAGGGCGCGGCTGAAGGCGCGGGCCTCGGCCACCAGTTCCTGCGCCACCTGCAGCGCACCGGCGTGCTGCTGCACCTCGTCGATCTGGCACCGTTCGATGAAAACGTCGATCCGGTTGCGGAAGCGACGGCGATCGTCGGCGAGCTGCGCAAGTACGACGAGGCGCTCTACGAGAAGCCGCGGTGGCTCGTGCTGAACAAGCTCGACATGGTGCCGGAAGACGAGCGCAAGACGCGCGTCGCCGATTTCCTCGAGCGTTTCGGCTGGGACGGCCCGGTATTCGAAATCTCGGCGCTCACGGGCCAGGGCTGCGAAGCCCTCTGCTACGCGATCTACGACTACCTCGCCGAGCATTCGGAAGCGCATCGCGTGGCGGAAGAAGAAGATCTGGCCGCGGACGTGCGGTTCCGCGATGCGCCGCCCGCCGATGGCGGCACGACGCCCGGCGACGACGCCTGAGCGGCTCCGGCATGCACCGGGCGCATGGCCCGATGCCGGAATTTAATCGCGCATCAGATACAGGAGACAGCGCACGATGCGTTCGATCATCGCGGATTCGAAGCGACTGGTGGTGAAGGTGGGCTCCAGCCTCGTGACCAACGACGGCAAGGGGCTCGATCATGCTGCAATCGGCCGCTGGGCTGCCCAGATCGCCGCGCTGCGCGCTCAGGGCAAGGAAGTGGTGCTCGTCAGTTCGGGCGCGATTGCCGAAGGGATGCAGCGGCTTGGGTGG
Source organism: Burkholderia sp. JKS000303 (assembly GCF_002563755.1). Classification (NCBI taxonomy): domain Bacteria; kingdom Pseudomonadati; phylum Pseudomonadota; class Betaproteobacteria; order Burkholderiales; family Burkholderiaceae; genus Burkholderia; species Burkholderia sp. JKS000303. Next base: position 1,034,727 of record NZ_PDBZ01000001.1, on the reverse strand, counting down.
AGCAAGCGTCCGCGCGAGATCGACGAGCTGCAGGCCGCCGCCGCGGTCGGCCAGATGGGGCTCGCGCAAGTCTATGAGAGCCGCTTTACCGAGCACGATATCCGCACCGCGCAGATCCTGCTCACGCACGCCGACCTGGCAGATCGCGAACGCTACCTGAATGCACGTTCGACGCTGCTCACGTTGCTGCGGCTCGGCGTCGTGCCGATCATCAACGAGAACGACACGGTCGTCACCGATGAAATCAAGTTCGGCGACAACGACACGCTCGGTGCGCTGGTCGCGAACCTGATCGAAGGCGATGCGCTGATCATCCTGACCGACCAGTCGGGGCTGTTTACCGCCGATCCGCGCAAGGATCCGAGCGCGACGCTGGTCGCGGAAGCCAGCGCCGGCGCGCCGGAACTCGAAGCGATGGCGGGCGGCGCAGGCTCGAGCCTCGGCCGCGGCGGGATGCTCACGAAGATCCTGGCGGCCAAGCGCGCGGCGCACAGCGGCGCGAATACCGTGATCGCGAGCGGGCGGGAGCCCGACGTGCTGGTGCGGCTCTCCGCAGGTGAGGCGATCGGCACGCAGCTGATCGCGCGCACCGCGCGGATGGCGGCGCGCAAGCAGTGGATGGCCGATCATCTGCAGGTGCGCGGGCACGTCGTGATCGACGCGGGCGCGGTCGAGAAGCTGACCGGTGGCGGCAAGAGCCTGCTGCCGATCGGCGTGACGGGCGTGCAGGGTGCGTTTGCGCGAGGCGAGGTGATTGCGTGCGTCGGCCCGGACGGGCGCGAAGTGGCGCGTGGCCTCACGAACTACAGCAGCGCGGAAACGAAGCTGATTCACCGCAAGCCGAGCGGTGAGATCGAGACGGTCCTCGGCTACATGCTGGAACCCGAACTGATTCACCGCGACAACCTCGTGCTGGTGTAACCGTCCGGCCTGCGCCGGCAAACGACAAAAAAAGCCCGCATTGCGCGGGCTTTTTCATTGTGGCGGGCAGCGGCCGGATGGCCAGTGTCGCGCGGTCAGTGCAGCTGGCTCATCGCGGTACGGTGGAACCGGACGTTCTCCAGAATCTGCTGGGTCGAGCCCTGCGGCATCTTGTTCGCGCAGAAGTAATCCTGGTAGAGCGCTGCGTGATACGCATTCAGCTCGCCGTTCTCGATGCGGCGCCAGTCGTTCTCGACCGTGCGGTCCCAGCCGTCGTGATCCGAGTTCAGGCCCGCATACTGACGCCATTCGTAGGTGTCGCAGCGGATGCCTTCGTAGTTCACGTTGCGTGCACCGGCCGGGCTCGTGATGACGACCGCATAGCGCACGACGCCGTCGGTGCCGACCGCGAGCGACTTCGCATCGATCGCGAACTTGAGCGGCGTGTTCTGCGACACGTTGAACGGCAGCAGGTCGCCGGCTTGCGGCAGCGCAGGCAGCGTATCGACCGGGTTCTCCTTCCAGTTGCCCTGGCGGTCCAGCAGATACACGAACGCGCTGTCATCCTTGTTGGTCGGCGTCTTCGAATTCGCGCAGCCGGCCAGTGCAGCCGCTGCGGCGATCGATGCGAGCGCGAGAGCAATCGCTTTCAATATGCAATCCTCGTAAAAAAAGGGCGCGACACCAAGGTCGCGCCCGGTCATGCAGTCCGACTCGTCACTTGCCGATGATCACCTGGGGCGGCAGCTCGTCGAGCGTGCTCGCGTCCATTTCGATCTCCGAACAAACCACCGATGTGTCGACAATCGTCAGCGTCTGCTGGACCTGCGTGCCGATTACGCGCGGATAGCGCGACGGACGCGGCCCACGCGGCTTGTCGGCTCGCTGCGCCGGGCGGCGCAGGAAGCGCGACAGTTCCGTCAGCGCCAACTGATAGACATCCCGCTTGAACTCGATCACCGCATCGAGCGGCACCCAGTACTCGTTCCAGCGCCACGCATCGAACTCCGGGTGGTCGGTTGCGCGCAAGCAAATATCGCAATCGCGTCCGACCATCCGCAGCAGGAACCAGATCTGTTTCTGGCCGCGGTAATGACCGCGTACCTCACGCTTGATGAACTTGTCAGGCACCTCGTAACGCAACCAGTCGCGTGTGCGGCCGATTATCTTGACGTGTTCCGGATGCAGGCCCGTTTCCTCGTGCAGTTCCCGGTACATCGCCTGCATGGGGGTCTCGCCATACTTGATCCCACCTTGAGGAAACTGCCAGGAATGCTCGCGGATCCGCTTGCCCCAAAACACCTCGTTGCGCGCGTTCAAGAGGATGATGCCGACGTTCGGGCGAAAGCCTTCACGATCCAGCATACAACCACCTTCGAATCCTTTAAAATTGCTTTGATTATAAACAGATAACGGGCGCTGCGCACCGTGGCGGAGCGAATCCGCCCGGGGTGCATCGGCTGAAGTGTCCCTGATTTGTCTGCTATGTCATCTGCGCCATCGCCGTTCGTCGCGCGCAGCTTTTTCACCTTGAAACTTTTTCGGGCGCCCCGCCTGGGGCGCCGTATTTGGAACCGTCCGCATGAAAGCTTCCCGTTTCTTTATCGGCACCCTCAAAGAAGCACCGGCCGACGCAGAGATCGTCAGCCACAAGCTGATGGTGCGCGCCGGCATGATCCGTCGTGTCGCCGGCGGCATCTATAACTACCTGCCGGTCGGTTTGCGCTCGATTCGCAAGGTCGAGGCGATCGTGCGCGAGGAAATGAACCGGGCGGGCGCCATCGAGCTGCTGATGCCGGCCGTGCAACCGGCCGAGCTGTGGCAGGAATCGGGCCGCTGGGAGCAGTACGGCCCCGAGCTGCTGCGCTTCAAGGACCGCAAGGACAACGACTTCGTGATCGGGCCGACGCACGAGGAAGTCGTCACCGATATCGCGCGCAACCAGATCAAGAGCTACCGGCAGATGCCGGTGAACTTCTATCAGATCCAGACGAAGTTCCGCGACGAGATCCGTCCGCGCTTCGGCGTGATGCGCGGCCGCGAATTCATCATGAAGGACGCGTATTCGTTCGACAAGGACGCGGCCGGCCTGAACGAGTCGTATCGCAAGATGTACGACGCGTACGTGCGCATCTTCACGCGCCTGGGTCTCGAGTTCCGTGCGGTCGCGGCCGACAGCGGCTCGATCGGCGGCAACTTCTCGCACGAGTTCCACGTGATCGCCGATACCGGCGAGGACGCGATCGCTTACTGCCCGACGTCCGAGTTCGCGGCGAACATCGAGGCGGCCGAAGCGCTGCCGCTGGTCGCCCAGCGCGCGGCGCCGGCCGAAGCGATGGAGAAGGTCGCGACGCCCGGCAAGGCGAAGTGCGAAGCCGTCGCCGAGCTGCTGGCGATCCCGCTCGAGCGCACGATCAAGTCGATCGTGCTGGCCACCGAAAACGAAGGTGCCGAGCCGACCATCTGGCTCGTGATGCTGCGCGGCGACCATGACCTGAACGAAATCAAGGTGTCGAAGCTGCCGGGTCTGAAGAACCACCGCTTCGCGACCGAACAGGAAATCGTCGAGTGGTTCGGCACGCCGCCGGGTTATCTCGGCCCGGTCGGCACGAAGAAGCCGGTGAAGGTGATCGCCGATCGCACGGTCGCGAACATGAGCGACTTCGTCGTCGGCGCGAACGAGGTCGACTATCACATCGCGGGCGTGAACTGGGGCCGCGACCTGCCGGAGCCGGACGTCGCCGACGTGCGCAACGTGAAGAAGGGCGATCCGTCGCCGGACGGCAAGGGCGAGATCGACATCTGCCGCGGCATCGAAGTCGGCCACGTGTTCCAGCTCGGCACCAAGTACTCGGAAGCGCTGGGCGCGACGTTCCTCGACGAGTCGGGCAAGCCGCAGCCGATGCTGATGGGCTGCTACGGCGTCGGCGTCACGCGCATTCTGGGCGCGGCGATCGAACAGAACTTCGACGACAAGGGCATCATCTGGCCCGAGTCGATCGCACCGTTCGAAATCGTGCTGTGCCCGATGGGCTATGACCGCAGCGACATGGTGCGCGAGGCGGCCGACAAGCTGTACGCGGAACTGACGGCAGCCGGCATCGACGTGATCCTCGACGATCGCGGCGAGCGCCCGGGCGTGATGTTTGCCGACTGGGAACTGATCGGCGTGCCGCATCGCCTGGTGATCGGCGAGCGCGGCCTGAAGGAAGGCAAGATCGAGTACCAGGGCCGCCGCGATGCCGAAGCGACGCTGCTGCCGGCCGACACGGCTGCGGCGACGGTGACGGAGAAGATCCGCGCCGCGCTCGCGCGCTGATCGCGGCAATCGGGGGACACGGTGGAATACACCTTCCTGTCGGCCACCGTGCTCCTCGTGTTGATCACGGATCCGCTCGGTAACATCCCGCTGTTCATTTCGGCGATGCGGGACGTGCCGCGCGAGCGGCGCGTGAAGCTGATCCTGCGTGAAGTGGGGATCGCGTTCGTGATCCTGCTGTTCTTCATGGTGGTCGGCGACCGCTTCCTGCGGATGATGAGCCTCACCGACCTGTCGCTGCGACTCGGCGGCGGGATCGTCCTGTTCCTGATCGCGCTGCGGATGATTTTCCCGCATCCGGACGGCGCGCTCGGCAGCGATCCGCGCGCAGGCGGCGAACCGTTCATCGTGCCGCTCGCGATTCCGGCGCTGGCAGGCCCGTCGGCGCTCGCAACCGTGATGCTGCTGACGTCGCAGGCGCCGGGCAAGATGCTCGAGTGGGTCGGCGCGCTGACGGTCACGATGATCGTCTGTGCGATCACGCTGGTATTGGCCGAACGGATCCAGCAATGGCTCGGCGAGCGGACCGTCGCGGCGTTCGAGCGGCTGATGGGCCTCGTGCTCGTCGCGATCTCGGTCGAGATGCTGCTGGCCGGTATCCGGGCGTTCGTGCACCAGCTGTAGCGCACGGCGCACACCCACGAAAAAAAGCGGCGCTCCGGGAAACCGGAGCGCCGCTTTTCTTTATGACGGGCAGGGCGATCAGACGTTCGCGGTCAGCGCACGGATCGTCGGCAGGTTGCGCCAGTAGCCCTTCGCGTCCATCCCGCAGCCGAACACGTAGCGGTCCGGCACCGAGAAGCCGCAGAAATCGGGGTGCAGCGGCTTCGCTTTCGCGAGCGTCTTCTCGCACAGCACGGCGGACATGAAGCGCTTCGCGCCCATGTCGAGGATGCGGTCGCGGATCGCGGCCATCGTTTCGCCTTCGTCGAGGATGTCGTCGAGCACGAGCACGATCCGGTCCTTCACCGATTCGCGCGGCGCGACGCGCCAGTGCATCTCCGGGCTGCCCTGCGTCGTGTTGCGGTAGCGGGTCAGGTGGATGTAGTCGAATTCCAGCGGGAAATCGAGATGCGGCAGCAGCATCCCGGTAAACACCGCGGCGCCGCCCATCACCGAGAGAACGAGCGGGAACGCGTCGCCGATCTCGGCGCGGATCGCGTCGGCCATCGTGGAGATCGAAGCGTTGACGGCTTCGGCCGAGACGATCTCTTCGGAGTGGTCGAAAATGTGGAGGGCTTCTTCGCGGTTCATGTGTTCTGGCGGACAGTCGGTATACAAATAAGAATGAAGCAGAACGGGCGGCGCGCGCTACGGCAAAAACCCGCGCGCCGGCCGACGGGCGAAATCAGCGCATGCCGGGCATCATGCCCTTCAGGCCGCGCATCATCTTCTGCATGTTGCCGCCCTTCAGCTTCTTCATCATCGTACGCATCTGGTCGTACTGGTTCAGCATCCGGTTGACTTCCTGCACCGGCACGCCCGCGCCGGCTGCAATGCGGCGCTTGCGCGTCGCCTTGATGATCTCGGGTTTCGCGCGCTCGGCGGGCGTCATCGAGCTGATGATGCCTTCCATCCGGCGGATCGATTTCTCGGCCTGGCCCATGTCGGCACCGGCCGCCGCCTGCTGGAACTGCGCAGGCAGCTTGTCCATCAGCGACGACAGGCCGCCCATGTTCTTCATCTGCGAGATCTGCGCGCGGAAATCGTTCAGGTCGAAGTCGCCGCCTTTCTTCACCTTGTCGGCGAGCTTCTGCGCGGCCTGTACGTCGACGCCGCGCTGCGCTTCCTCGACGAGCGCGAGGATGTCGCCCATGCCGAGGATCCGGTTCGCCATCCGGTCGGGGTGGAACACCTCGAGGCCGTCGAGCTTTTCGGCGACGCCGACGAACTTGATCGGCTTGCCCGTGACGTGACGCACCGACAGCGCCGCGCCACCGCGCGAATCGCCGTCGAGCTTGGTCAGCACGACGCCGGTGAGCGGCAGCGTGTCGCTGAACGCCTTCGCGGTGTTGACCGCGTCCTGGCCGAGCATCGCGTCGACGACGAACAGCGTTTCGGCCGGCTTCAGCGTGCCGTGCAGCGCGGCGATTTCCTGCATCATCGCTTCGTCGATACCGAGACGGCCGGCCGTGTCGACGAGCAGCACGTCATGGTAGTGGCGCTTCGCCCAGTCGACGGCGGCAACCGCGATGTCGACGGGCTTCTGGTCCGGCGTCGACGGGAAGAAGTCGGCGCCGACCTGTTCGGTCACCGTTTTCAACTGCATGATTGCGGCCGGGCGATACACGTCGCACGACACCGTCAGCACCTTCTTCTTGTACTTTTCGCGCAGCAGCTTCGCGAGCTTGCCGACGGTCGTGGTCTTGCCGGCGCCCTGCAGGCCGGCCATCAGGATCACGGCGGGCGGCGTGACCGCGAGGTTCAGCTCGGCGGCCTTGCCTTCGTAGTCGCCGCCGATCACCGCGGTCAGTTCCTTCTGGACCACGCCGACGAGCGCCTGGCCCGGCGACAGGCTGCTGATCACCTCCTCGCCGAGCGCCTTTTCCTTGACCTTGGCGATGAATTCGCGGACGACGGGCAGTGCGACGTCGGCCTCCAGCAGCGCGAGACGCACCTCGCGGAGCATCTCCTGGGTGTTCGCCTCGGTAAGCCGGGCCTCGCCGCGCAGCGTCTTGACGACGCGCGCCATCCGTTGAGTGAGATTGTCGAGCATGGGGAGCGTTGGACAGTGGGGCCCGAAGGCGCAACGGAACCGAACAAAGGGAGCCGTCGCGGGAAGGGGGCCTAGTGTAAACTTCGAACATGGATATTGTACTGTATGCCCTCACCGCATTCCTGTACGGCGGCCTCGCCGTCGCAGGCTGGCGCACCCACCGCCAGGGCGCGACGCCGCTCGTCGCGAGCGTGCCGGCCGTGCCGGTCCCCGCGTCCGCCGCGTCGGGGATGAGCGGGGCCGGCCGCGCGCTGCTGTTTGCCGCGCTCGTCGCGCACGGCGTGCTGCTGCACATGACGATCTTCCCGAACGACGCGATGATCTTCGGGTTCGCGTTCGCGCTGTCCGCGATGTTCTGGCTCGGCGCCGGCATCTACTGGATCGAGAGCTTCTTCTTCCCGCTCGACAGCCTGCGCCTGCTCGTGCTGCCGCTCGCGTGCATCGCGTCGCTGCTGCCGCTCGTGTTCGGCGGCGTGCGGGTGCTGCCTTATGCCGCAGCACCGTTGTTCAAGATGCACTTCCTGATCGCGAACATCGCGTATGGCCTCTTCGCGATCGCCGCACTGCACGCGATCCTGATGCTGATGGTCGAGCGGCGTCTGCAGTCGCTGCGAAGCGGCGGACGCGGCGGCTCGACCGGCTGGATCGCGAGCTGGCTCGAAACGCTGCCGCCGCTCCTCACGCTCGAGAAGCTGCTGTTCCGGCTGATCGGCGCGGGCTTCGTGCTGCTCACGCTGACGCTTGCATCGGGGATCCTGTTCAGCGAGCAGGTCGATGCGCGCGCGCTGCGGCTCGACCACAAGACCGTGTTCGCGGTGGTGTCGTGGCTGATGTTCGGCGGCCTGCTGGTCGCGCACAAGACGTCGGGCTGGCGCGGGCGCGGCGCCGCGCGCTGGGTGCTCGTGTCGTTTGCCGCGCTGCTGCTCGCGTATGTCGGCAGCCGGTTCGTTTTCGAGGTGCTGCTGCACCGCTCCGTGGTTTGAACGCAGGTTTCCGATGCGACAGATTCTTCTCCTGATCATTCTCTTCTTCGCGGGTTCGTGGATCGCGCGCAAGCTGCGCCAGGCCCAGGAACACGCGCAGACGCGTACCGGCCGCGGCGCCGGCTACGATGGCGCGCCCGGTCACGGCGGCGCCGGCACGGGCCGCCCGAACGGCGATGTGCGCTCGCTGCCCGAACCGATGGTGCGCTGCGCCGAATGCGGCGTGCATGCGCCGAAGGGCGAAGCCGTCGCGTCGGACGGCGAGTATTTCTGCAGCGCCGAGCACGCACAGCGCCATCGCACGCACGCGAGCGGCTCCGACGCGCGATGAGCGACACACCGCGGCTGTCGGTCGACGCGAACGGCTGGGTGCGCGAAGCGCGCCATGCGCCGTCGCCGAATTTCGAGGCGCGGCCCGCGGGCGCGGTGCCGACGCTCGTCGTCGTGCACAACATCAGCCTGCCGCCCGGCGAATTCGGTGGCGACGCGATCGAGGCGCTGTTCCTGAATCGCCTCGATTGCGATGCGCACCCCTATTACCAGCGTCACCTGCGCGACGTGCGCGTGTCCGCGCACTTCCTGATCCGCCGGGACGGCGAACTCGTGCAGTTCGTGTCGTGCGACGCGCGCGCGTGGCATGCGGGCGCATCCGAGTTCTTCGGCCGACCGCGCTGCAACGACTTCTCGATCGGCATCGAGCTCGAAGGCGCGGACGACGTGCCGTTCGACGCAGCGCAGTACGCTACGCTCGGCGTGCTCGCCCGCACGCTTGCCGCGCGCTATCCGGTCGATGCGGTAGCCGGGCATTCCGACATCGCGCCAGGCCGCAAGACCGACCCGGGGCCGCACTTCGATTGGCAACGCTTCGCGGGCGATGCGGGCTTTTCCGCCGAATACTTTCCTTTCCGTCAGCACTGAGCGCAGGGTTTTTGAGGCGGCGAAAAAAATTTTTCCGACCAATGCCTTGTCACGTCTACCCGTCCGGGGGGTGGGTGTGATGTCAATACCTTTCGCGCAAATTATCCGTTTTGACCTCGTCCGAATGTCCACTATACTTGGTGCCGGTTGAGTAGTTCTGTACTAGATATAGTGTGTGTCGCAGGGGAAACCCGAGCGGCACCGGCCGGCGGGCAACGCCGGCGGAACAGGGTTCTCAGGCGGCGCATCAGGCCGGACAGTCCGGGCGTCGCGATCAAGCGCAGCGAACTTCGACGGGGCAGGGTACACATGACGAAGCACACGACCGGATCGGTTGTCGCGCATCGGCCGCACCGGTTTCCCCGACGCATCGCTCGCCTCTTACCGCTTGCGCACCGCATTGCGCAGCGTTCGTTTTAATCCGCGGTTCTCTCCGCACCATCCAACACCAGGAGCTTTGCATATGCAAACCACCGACAACGCGACGTCCCAGTACGAGAGCGCCTCGAGCCGTCCGCTCGGCGGGACCGAACAGGGCGCGCAGGGCCTCGCGCCGCAAGCCACGTTCGCCGACTACAAGGTGATCCGCCGTAACGGCAGCGTGGTGTCGTTCGAGCCTTCGAAGATCGCGATCGCGGTGACCAAGGCTTTCCTGGCCGTCAATGGCGGGCAGGGCGCGGCATCGGCGCGCGTGCGCGAACTCGTCGAGCAGCTGACGCACAACGTCGTGCGCGCGCTCGTGCGCAGCCGTCCGAACGGCGGTACGTTCCATATCGAAGACATCCAGGACCAGGTCGAACTCGCGCTGATGCGCGGTGGCGAGCACAACGTCGCGCGTGCGTACGTGCTGTATCGCGAGAAGCGTCACCTCGAGCGTCAGCATGCGGGCGAGGAAGCCGCGGTCGTCGGCGGCGAATCGAACACCGGCATCAACGTCGTCGACAACGGCGTCACGCGCCCGCTCGACCTGAACGCACTGCGCGCACTGATCGTGTCGGCATGCGACGGTCTCGGCGCTGCGGTTAACCCTGATCCGATCGTCGCGGAGACGGTGAAGAACCTGTACGACGGCGTGCCGATGAGCCAGGTCTACGACTCGGCGATCCTCGCAGCGCGCACGATGATCGAAAAGGATCCGGCATACAGCCAGGTCACGGCCCGCATCCTGCTGCACACGATCCGTCGCGAGATCCTCGGCGAGGAAGTGGTCCAGGCAGAGATGTCGACCCGCTACGCGGAATATTTCCCGCAGTTCCTGAAGCGCGGCGTCGATGCCGGCCTGCTCGACGACAAGCTGCTGCAGTTCGACCTGACGCGTCTCGGCGCAGCGCTCGACGCGAACCGCGACCTGCAGTTCGGCTACCTCGGCCTGCAGACGCTGTACGACCGCTACTTCCTGCACGTCGACGGCAGCCGCATCGAAATGCCGCAGGCATTCTTCATGCGCGTCGCGATGGGCCTGTCGCTGAACGAGATCGACCGCGAAACGCGCGCGATCGAGTTCTACAACGTGCTGTCGAGCTTCGACTTCATGAGCTCGACGCCGACGCTGTTCAACTCCGGCACGCACCGCTCGCAGCTGTCGTCGTGCTACCTGACGACGGTCGCGGACGATCTCGACGGCATCTATGAAGCGTTGAAGGAAAACGCGCTGCTGTCGAAGTTCGCCGGCGGCCTGGGCAACGACTGGACGCGCGTGCGTGCACTCGGCTCGCATATCAAGGGCACGAACGGCAAGTCGCAAGGCGTGGTGCCGTTCCTGAAGGTCGTCAACGACACGGCCGTCGCGGTCAACCAGGGTGGCAAGCGCAAGGGCGCGGTGTGCGCGTACCTCGAATCGTGGCACCTGGACATGGAGGAGTTCCTCGAGCTGCGCAAGAACACCGGCGACGATCGCCGCCGCACGCACGACATGAACACGGCGAACTGGATTCCCGACCTGTTCATGAAGCGCGTGATGGAAGGCAAGGACTGGACGCTGTTCTCGCCGTCGACCTGCCCGGATCTGCACGACAAGTTCGGCGCGGAGTTCGAGGCGGCTTACACGGCTTACGAAGACAAGGTCGCGCGCGGCGAGATCAAGCTGTTCAAGAAGATCCCGGCGCAGCAACTCTGGCGCAAGATGCTCGGCATGCTGTTCGAAACGGGCCATCCGTGGATCACGTTCAAGGATCCGTGCAACATCCGCTCGCCGCAGCAGCACGTCGGCGTCGTCCACTCGTCGAACCTGTGCACGGAAATCACGCTAAACACGAGCGACACCGAAATCGCGGTGTGCAACCTCGGTTCCGTGAACCTCGTCGCCCACCTGGTGAAGCAGGCCGACGGCAGCTACGTGCTCGACCACGACAAGCTGAAGCGCACGATCAGCGTCGCGATGCGCATGCTCGACAACGTGATCGACATCAACTACTACGCGGTGCCGAAGGCGCGTAACTCGAACCTGAAGCACCGCCCGGTCGGCATGGGCATCATGGGCTTCCAGGACTGCCTGCACCTGCTGCGCACGCCGTACGCGTCGGACGCGGCGGTCGAGTTCGCCGATCGTTCGATGGAAGCGGTCTGCTACTACGCGTACTACGCGTCGACCGAGCTGGCCGAAGAGCGCGGCCGCTACTCGAGCTACCGCGGCTCGCTGTGGGATCGCGGCATCCTCCCGCAGGACACGCTGAAGCTGCTGACGGAAGCGCGTGGCGGCTACGTCGAGGTCGACACGTCGGAGTCGCTCGACTGGACGACGCTGCGTTCGCGGATCGCCTCGCACGGCATGCGCAACTCGAACTGCGTCGCGATCGCGCCGACGGCGACGATCTCGAACATCATCGGCGTGTCGGCATGTATCGAGCCGACCTTCCAGAACCTGTACGTGAAGTCGAACCTGTCGGGCGAATTCACGGTGGTGAACGAGTACCTCGTTCGCGACCTGAAGGAACGCGGCCTGTGGGACGAAGTGATGGTCGCCGACCTGAAGTACTTCGACGGCATGCTGTCGCGCATCGACCGCATCCCGGCCGACCTGCGTGCGATCTACGCGACCGCGTTCGAAGTCGATCCGACGTGGCTGGTCGAAGCGGCATCGCGTCGTCAGAAGTGGATCGACCAGGCGCAGTCGCTGAACATCTACATGGGCGGCGCGTCGGGCAAGAAGCTCGACGAGACCTACAAGCTCGCATGGCTGCGCGGTCTGAAGACGACCTACTACCTCCGCACGATGGCGGCGACGCACGTCGAGAAGTCGACGGTCGCACACGGCGCGCTGAACGCAGTGCCGACGGGCGGTGCGGGCGGCGGTGGCTCGAGCAGCGGCGGCGCGCAAGGCGCAGCAGGCGGCTTCGGTGCGGCAGGTGGCGATGCATCGTCGGGTGCGGTCAATGCGGCACCGGCGCTTGCACCGGTCGAAGCAGACGGTCCGGTGTGCACGATGCGTCCGGGCGATCCGGGCTTCGACGAGTGCGAAGCTTGCCAGTAACGCGGCGCGCGTTGACCTGAAGTAGGTTCGAGCGGCGCGCATGACAACCGATCGAGGTTGAAGTGTGCGCCGCTCTCAACTAAAAAAATGATAAGGAATCTGTAACGCGACATCTGCGTTGCAGTCACCGGCAAGCGATCGAAACATCCCCGACAGCGTCGCGTTTCGATCAGCGTTCGATGCGTCGAGCGCACCTCGCGATACATGCGCGACACACGTCGCGCTCTGCATGAACGACGATGCGTTGCTCAAAGTGTTGTATCGAGGTCGCAACGCGAATCGAAAAAAGGATTTTTCGTGAGCGAACCCTTTTATCGCTCAGGAAAAGATGGTACAAACCGTTCTAAATTGATGGTGAGAATTTATGCTCAACTGGGATGACGAGAAGACTGCCGCAACCCCCGCGAGCGGAGCGCAGCAAAACGCGTTGCGCACCCCCGCCGGGATGGCTGTCGGAATGCAGGCTGCAGCGCCTGCCGCCCATCAGGTCCGTGACATTTTCGAAGGCGATCTTGCGGTGCCGCCGCAAGCATCGGCTGTTCCCGCTGGCGGTTCCGAAGCGCGGGTCAATGTCGCCGACAAGCGCATCATCAACGGCCAGACTGACGTCAATCAGCTGGTGCCGTTCAAGTACAAGTGGGCGTGGGAAAAGTATCTGGCAGGTTGCGCGAACCACTGGATGCCGCAGGAAATCAACATGTCCCGCGACATCGCACTGTGGAAGGACCCGAATGGTCTGACCGAGGACGAGCGCCGCATCGTCAAGCGTAACCTCGGCTTCTTCGTGACGGCCGATTCGCTCGCCGCGAACAACATCGTGCTCGGCACGTACCGCCACATCACGGCGCCCGAGTGCCGGCAGTTCCTGCTGCGCCAGGCGTTCGAAGAGGCGATCCACACGCACGCGTACCAATACATTGTCGAATCGCTCGGTCTCGACGAAGGCGAGATCTTCAACGCGTACCACGAGGTCACGTCGATCCGCGCGAAGGACGAATTCCTGATCCCGTTCATCCACACGCTGACGGACCCGGCTTTCAAGACCGGCACGCTCGAAGCGGATCAGAAGCTGCTGAAGTCGCTGATCGTGTTCGCCTGCATCATGGAAGGCCTGTTCTTCTATGTCGGCTTCACGCAGATCCTCGCGCTCGGCCGCCAGAACAAGATGACGGGTGCTGCAGAGCAATATCAGTACATCCTGCGCGACGAGTCGATGCATTGCAATTTCGGCATCGACCTGATCAACCAGATCAAGCTCGAGAACCCGCATCTCTGGACCGCGGAATTCCGCGCGGAGATCCGCGAGCTGTTCAAGCAGGCTGTCGAACTCGAATACCGCTACGCCGAGGACACGATGCCGCGCGGCGTACTGGGTCTGAACGCGTCGATGTTCAAGAGCTATCTGCGCTTCATCAGCAACCGCCGTTGCCAGCAGATCGGCCTCGATCCGCTGTACCCGAACGAGGAAAACCCGTTCCCGTGGATGAGCGAAATGATCGACCTGAAGAAGGAACGCAACTTCTTCGAGACGCGAGTGATCGAGTATCAGACGGGCGGCGCGCTGTCCTGGGAATAACCCGCAGCAGCGAACTCGTCACATGATGGAGCAGCCGGTGGCCTCTCGGCCCCGGCCCAAGGTTTAGGAGCAAGAACGCCTGATGCAAAGCATGCCCGGTGCCTTAACGGCCCAACGACATGATCGGCACTTTGCGAACCCTTCAGTGGGATGGGCAAACTTCCCTCCGGAAAAAGCGGACGGCCGTGTGGCGGTCCGCTTGATCAAGCGATTAGGGGTGGCGGCGCGAGGCGCGCCGGCTACCGACTTGATTTGGCGCGCGAGGCCATGGGGTCACGCGCGCCATACCGTATTCATTAGCGTAAGCGCGCGGTATCCGCGTACGCCGATGAATAGCCCGCTTCGAAGCGCACGTCCTGAACAGCGTCCGCGGGAAGCGGGTTTTGACGAAGGGTGTAGTTTGAACTGACTCTCATCTGAACCTGAAGGAGAACAACATGGCTACTGCCAAGAAGAAACCGGCTGCTAAGAAGGTTGCTGCCAAGAAGACGGTTGCGAAGAAGGCTGCAGCTCCGGCGAAGAAGGCCGCTGCAGTGAAGAAGGTTGCTGCGAAGAAGGTCGCGGTGAAGAAGGTTGCCGCGAAGAAGGCAGCACCGGCGAAGAAGGCAGCTGCGAAGAAGGTTGCTGCGAAGAAGGTCGCGGTGAAGAAGGTTGCCGCGAAGAAGGCAGCACCGGCGAAGAAGGCCGCAGTGAAGAAGGTTGCCGCGAAGAAGGCAGCACCGGCGAAGAAGGCCGCAGTGAAGAAGGTTGCAGCCAAGAAGGCCGCACCGGCGAAGAAGGCAGCTGCGAAGAAGGCCGCACCGGCGAAGAAGGCTGCTGCCAAGAAGGCTGCGCCTGCGAAGAAGGCTGCTGCCAAGAAGGCCGCGCCTGCGAAGAAGGCTGCTGCGAAGAAGGCTGCGCCCGCCAAGAAGGCTGCCCCTGCGAAGAAGGCTGCTGCTGCACCGAAGGCTGCCGCTCCGAAGGCTGCCGCTCCGGCGAAGAAGGCTGCTGCTCCGAAGAAGGCCGTCGTGAAGAAGGCTGCACCGGCAACCACCGCGTCGACCGCATCGGTTGCGCCGGCATCGGGCGCGAAGACCGCGCTCAACCCGGCAGCGGCATGGCCGTTCCCGACCGGCAGCCGCCCGTAATCGCGACTGACCAGTACTACCCGGACACTCACGTGGTGTCCGCGGGTTGAGTAGCGCTACTCAATCGGTCCCGCCATCCGGCCTGGATGGCGGGATTTTTTTCGTCCGTATTTCTGCGCTCATGTGCCGGCCGGCGCGGCGGGTACGGACGAAAAAAAACGCATGTGCAGCTTCGCACATGCGTTCGACCGCGGCTTGCGCCGCGTGCTGAGGATGCTCGTTAGTGCGTGACGCGCGTGACGCCGCCGCTCGACAGCAGTCGCACACGGTCGCCCGCGCGGAACATTTCGCCGCTCGCTGCCTGCGTGATCGAGCGCAGGTCGCCGTTGTCGAGGCGCACGGTGATTTCAACACCGTTCGCCGTGCTGAGGTTTTCGCCGACCGCGTTGCCCGCGACCGCGCCGACGAGACCGCCCGCAATCGCCGTCAGGATCGACCCCTTGCCGCCGCCGATCGCGCTGCCCGCGACTGCGCCGAGCGCACCGCCGCCGAGCGTGCCGATCGCGCTGCCGCCGTTGTCGGACTGGATGCGCACCGCACGGATGCTTTCGACCGTGCCCATGCGTACCGTCTGCTCGCGCTGTGCCTGGCCGACGCTATAGACGTCCGCCGAACCCGGCGGCGTGAAGCAGCCGGCCAGCGTCAGCGTGGCCGTCAGCATGGCCGCGAGCGTGAGGGTTTTTTTCGTCAACATCTGTGCTCTCCCACAATATTCATTTGAGACTGTAACCGAAGGCAGCCTCGAAGCGCGCATCGATTTCGGCGCGCGTCAGTGCGTAAGTCTGGGGCCCTTGGTGGGCGATCTTGATCGAGCCCATCAGGCTCGCGAGGCGGCCCGTGGTTGCCCAGTCGAGGCCATTCTCGATGCCGTACAGCAGGCCGCCCCGGAAGGCGTCGCCGCAGCCGGTCGGATCGACGACGCGCTCGGCTTGCACGACCGGAATCTGTTCTTCGCCGTTTTTGTGAAGAATGGTAGAGCCGTGCTCGCCGCGCGTGATGATCAACGCCTGAACCCGGCTGGCGATTTCCTGTTCGGACCAACCCGTCTTGTCGCTGACGAGTTTGCCTTCGTAGTCGTTGACCGCGACGAAGGTCGCGAGTTCAATGATGCGGCGCAGCGTCGCACCGTCGAACAGCGGCAGACCCTGGCCCGGATCGAAGATGAACGGGATGCCGGCCTTCGCGAATTGCTCGGCGTGCTGGACCATCCCGTCGAAGCCGTCCGGTGCGACGATGCCGAGCTTCACGCCCGACACTTCGTCCGCGCGGTTCAGATGCGACTGCATCATCGCGCCCGGGTGGAATGCGGTGATCTGGTTGTTGTCGAGATCGGTCGTGATCATCGCCTGCGCGGTGTGCGTTTCGGGCACCACGCGCACGCTCGCCTTCGACAGGCCGAGGGCGTCGAGGCGCTCGAGATAGCGGTCCGCGTCGTTCGCGCCGACCGTCGCCATGATGCGCGCATCGCCGCCGAGCATGTGCAGTGCGTAAGCGATGTTCCCCGCGCAACCGCCGAATTCGCGACGCATCGTCGGCACGAGGAAGCTCACGTTGAGAAGGTGAACCTGGTCGGGCAGGATGTGCTCGCGAAACCGGCCTTCGAAGGTCATGATGTTGTCGTAGGCGAGCGAGCCGCAAATCAGCGTAGTCAAGGCGTGCGTTCCTGTAGAGAGCAAAGGGGGCGGCCGCCCGGCCGGCGCGAAGGGCCCGTCGGGCCTCGCGCGGCAGGGCCGGGCGGCAGCGGATTACTTCAGTGCGGCGAGTGCTGCGTCGTAGTTCGGCTCGTCCTTGATCTCGCTGACGAGTTGCGCGTGGATCACCTTGTCCTGCGCGTCGAGCACCACGACCGCACGGGCGGTCAGGCCGTTCAGCGGGCCGCTCGTCACGTCGACGCCGTAGGCGTTCGCGAATGCGCGGCCGGCGCGGAACGTCGAAGCCGTCACGACGTTCGACAGGCCTTCGGTCGTGCAGAAGCGCGTAGCGGCGAACGGCAGGTCGCCCGACACGACGACCACGACCGTGTTGTCGAGCGACGATGCGGCTTCGTTGAACTTGCGGGTCGACGTCGCGCAGGTCGGCGTGTCGAGGCTCGGCACGATGTTCAGCACCTTGCGCTTGCCGGCGAAGCTGGCGAGCGACACGTCGGCGAGGTCCTTGCCGACCAGCTTGAAGTCGGGGGCTTGCGAGCCGACGGCCGGGAACGTGCCGGCGAGATCGATCGGGTTGCCACCCAGCGTAACTTTGCTCATGTTCGTGCTCCGAAATAGCGCGCCCTTCGGGCGCGCGGGTTGAGACGGCGCGCATGCGCGCCGCGGTGCGTCACGGATAGAAGATCTGGACGCGGAAATTCGATGCGGGCACGCCGTTCGTGTCGAGACGCACGACCATCGTCTGCGTCGTGCCGGCCGGCAACCCGGCGTCGATCGGCGTGCCCGGGCGCACGTAGTCGCGCGGCGCGAGCACGCGGCGCACGGTCACGTGATTGGTGTCGTCGAGCAGCGTGAGCTCGAGCGACGGGTACGCGAGCGCGACGCGGTAGCGGTTCGTCAGCGGCACCTTCAATTCCAGCACGCGTGGGCCGTCGAGCTGGCGCAGGTCGGTCGCGTCGAGCCGCAAACCGTTGATCGCGCGCGGCGGCGCGACCGTGCAGCCTAGCGGCGCGCATGCTTGCCGGAACCAGCCCTGCGTGACGGGCCAATGGATCATCAGCGCCTCACGCTGCCACCATGCGAGCTGCGCGACGAGCAGCACCGCGAGCGCGGCGGCGACGAGGCCGCCGAAGAAGCCGCCGATCACCCCGCGTTGCCGCGGGGCGGGCGTTTCGCGCGTGACGGCGAAATGCGGGCGGTCGTCGTCGGTCAGGGCGGCGGGGAACGGTTCAGCGGGTTCGCCGGCGGTCGCGGCCGGCGCAGCGGCGCGTTCGTCCGCGTGGGTGTCCGGTTCCGGCGCGGCTTGCACCGGCGTGAATGCGAAGCGCGGTTCGCGCGGCGCGCGTTCGTCGTCGGGCGCGGCGAAGCGTGTGCTGCCGACGGGTTCGGCTGCATCGGCGACAACGCGTGCATCCGCATCCGACGGCGTGTGGGCGACGAAGCGCGGTTCGCGCGGGTCGTGCTCGGCCGATGGTGTGGATGACTCACGGGTTTGGTACGGAGTCGGCGTCGATTCGGCCGGTTCGGCGGTGGACGTGAAAGCGTGCGGTTCGGCAGGGGCGGGCGAGATCGGCGCGGGCGTGCCGGTCAAGTGGACGACACCGGCCTCCGTGGCCGGCAGCGCCAGCGGCACCAGCGGTTCGGTGCGCACGGTTTGCACGGTGTGCTGCAAGGACGGGTCGACGCCGGCGTCGAGCCATGGCGCCCACATGTCCCAGCCTTCGGGTTTGTAGTCGGCATCGGATGAGGCCGGTTCGGCGGGCGCAGCGGCGGTGAAGAGCCGCGCGGGCGCGGCGTCGTGCCGCGTGTCGGCGGCCGGTGCCACGTCGTTCAGCGCCGGCTCGGGCTGCTGCGCCAGTTCGGGAACGAGCGATTGCGATGCGTTGAAGACCTGCTGGCAGTGTCCGCAGCGCACGAGCCCGTCATGCAGCGAGAGCTGTTCCTGCTGCAGCCGGAAGACGGTTTCGCAATGAGGGCAGCGCGTCGCAAGAAGCATGTCGAGCCGGGCGGCCTGCAGGCCAGAGTGAGGGACAGCGCTATTCTAATGGCTTTCCCGCCGGGTTCCGGCGAGGCATACCCAACCTTCGTGTTCGCGCCATACCGAGATGTCGACGTAGCGCGCATAGACGGCCGCGACTTCGTCCGCCTGGCGCGCGAGCACGCCCGACAGCGCGATGCGGCCACCCGGTTTCACCTTCGATGCGAGCATCGACGCCATCAGCTTCAGCGGGTTCGACAGGATGTTCGCGACAACGATGTCGAACTCGCCGGCCGGGCAGGCGTCGGGCAGCCCGTACGTGACTTCCGCACGGTTGCGCTCGCTGTTCTGCCGCGCCGATTCGACCGCTTGCGGGTCGATGTCGATGCCGACGACGGGGTTCGCCCCGCATTTCTGCGCGAGGATCGCGAGAATGCCCGAGCCGCAACCGTAGTCGAGCACCGACTGGCCGGGCTTCACCGACTGCTCGAGCCATTCCATGCACAGACGCGTGGTCGGGTGGCTGCCGGTGCCGAATGCGAGACCGGGGTCGAGTTCGAGGATCAGCGCGTCGGGATCAGGCGCGTCGTGCCAGGACGGCACGACCCAGATTCGCTCGCCGATCGGGATCGGCTCGAATTGCGACTGCGTGAGCCGCACCCAGTCCTGTTCCTCGACTTCACGAACGTCGAACTTCGGTGTCTCGGCGACGCCGATTTCGTTTGCGGCCGCCGCGAGCAGCACGGCCGGCTCGTGATCGGGCGACAGCAGCGCGATCACGCGCGAGTGCTGCCACGCGGTACGGTCCGGCACGAGGCCCGGCTCGCCGAAGAGCGGCTGTTCGTCGGGCGTGTCGGCGTCGGCGTCCTCGACGGAAACCGACAGCGCGCCCAGTTCGAGCAGCGCGTCGGACAGCGCCTCCGCATGCTCACGGGCCAGTTCGACGACGAGTTCGCGATAGCTCATGCTTTACGCTTCTTCCGGTGCGACCTGCTGCTTCTGGGCGAGCCGGTGTTCGAGATAATGGATGCTGGTGCCGCCTTCGACGAACTTTGAGTCGATCATCAGCTCGCGGTGCAGCGGGATGTTGGTCTGGATGCCTTCGACGACCATTTCCGACAGCGCGATGCGCATCCGGCGGATCGCTTGGTCGCGCGTGGCGCCGTAGGTGATCAGCTTGCCGATCATCGAATCATAGTTCGGCGGCACGAAATAGCCATTGTAGGCATGCGAGTCGACGCGCACGCCGGGGCCGCCCGGCGTATGCCACGACGTGATCCGGCCCGGCGACGGCGTGAACTTGAACGGATCTTCCGCGTTGATCCGGCATTCGATCGCATGGCCGCGGAACTGGATGTCGCGCTGGCGCAGCGCGAGCTTCTCGCCGGCCGCGATGCGGATCTGTTCCTGCACGATGTCGACGCCCGTGATCAGTTCCGATACCGGGTGCTCGACCTGCACGCGCGTGTTCATCTCGATGAAGTAGAACTCGTTGTTCTCGTACAGGAATTCGAACGTGCCCGCGCCGAGGTAGCCCATCTTCTTGCACGCGTCCGCGCAGCGGTCGCCGATGCGTTCGATCAGGCGGCGCGGAATGCCGGGCGCCGGCGCTTCCTCGATCACCTTCTGGTGACGACGCTGCATCGAGCAGTCGCGCTCACCGAGCCAGATCGCGTTCTTGTGCGCATCGGACAGGATCTGGATTTCGATGTGGCGCGGGTTCTCGAGGAACTTCTCCATGTACACCTGCGGGTTGCCGAACGCACGGCCGGCTTCCTCGCGGGTCATGTTGACCGCGTTCACGAGCGCCGCCTCGGTGTGCACGACACGCATCCCGCGGCCACCGCCGCCGCCTGCTGCCTTGATGATCACCGGATAGCCGATCGTGCGCGCAATCTTCACGATCTCCTTCGGATCGTCCGGCAACGCGCCTTCCGAACCCGGCACGCAGGGCACGCCGGTCTTGATCATGGTCTGCTTCGCGGTGACCTTGTCACCCATCATGCGGATCGTTTCCGGGCGCGGGCCGATGAACGTGAAGCCCGACTGCTCGACGCGTTCCGCGAAGTCGGCGTTCTCCGACAGGAAGCCGTAGCCGGGGTGGATCGCTTCGGCATCGGTGACTTCCGCGGCGCTGATCAGCGCCGGCATGTTCAGGTAGCTCAGGTTCGACGGAGCCGGGCCGATACAGACGGCTTCGTCCGCGAGGCGTACGTACTTGGCTTCCTTGTCGGCTTCCGAGTAGACGACCACCGTCTTGACGCCGAGCTCGCGGCACGCACGCTGGATGCGCAGCGCGATTTCACCGCGGTTGGCAATGAGGATTTTTTCAAACATAGCGAGTATTCGTCTCTTCGAGGGGCGCGCGAACGGCGCCTGGCGAGCATCGGCGGTGCGCGGCCGGGAGGCCGCGCAGCGGGCTTAGCCGATCACGAAAAGCGGTTGGCCGTATTCGACGGCCTGGCCGTTCTCGACGAGGATTTCCTTGATCACGCCGGCTTTGTCCGACTCGATCTCGTTGAGCAGCTTCATCGCTTCGATGATGCAGATGGTCTGGCCTTCCTTGACCGTGTCACCGACCTGGGTGAACGGATCCGCGCCCGGCGACGGCGCGCGGTAGAACGTGCCGACCATCGGCGACGTCACGACGTGGCCTTGCGGCACGGCGGGCGCAGCCGCGCCTGCCGACGCAGCCGCGCCTTCGGTCGGCAGCGCGGCCGACGGGGCCGGTGCGCTGACCTGCGGGGCAAATCCGGCCGTCTGCTGGACATAGACCGGCGGCGCATTCTTGACGATACGCACCTTGCCTTCGCCCTCTGTCACTTCCAGTTCCGAGATGCCGGATTCGGAAACGAGGTCGATCAGAGTTTTCAGCTTACGAAGATCCATCGGGAATTCCCCTTTCAATACGTGAAAGCGCCGGGTGGGACCGGCGCTGAATCTAGATCGCGAAATCAGCCGCGCGACGCGCCTTGCAGCTTGTCCAGCGCGTACTCGAGCGCGTACAGATAACCTTTCCAGCCCAGCCCGCAGATCACGCCTTCAGCCTGGTCGGAAAAGTAGGAGTGGTGCCTGAACGCTTCGCGGCGGTGCACGTTCGACAGATGAATCTCGACGAACGGGATGCCAACGCCGGCGATCGCGTCCCGGATCGCGACGCTCGTGTGCGTATACGCGGCCGGATTGATCAGGATGAAGTCGGTTTGTTCCTGCCGTGCGGCCTGGATGCGGTCGACGAGCGCGCCTTCATGGTTGCTCTGGAACGACGACAGCTCGGCACCCGCTTCCTGGGCACGCGCGGCAAGCGCCTGATCGATCTGCGCCAGCGTGACGTGGCCGTACACCTCCGGTTCCCGGGTGCCGAGAAGGTTCAGGTTGGGGCCGTGCAGCACCAGCAATCGTGTCATGGTCGCTTCTATTTCTGCGGAATTGCGCGAACTTTAGCGCTATTTAGAGAATTTTGTCTAGTTTTGCCGAACGGCCGAGCGCGCCGGACCTGCAAGAATTACCGGTGCGGATGCAAAGTATCGGCGAATTGACGTGAAATTGCGGCGATCGACGCACAAATCGCCGCCAACGTGCGGGTGGCCGTTCAGGACGATCACAACGCGTCGAGGGTCTTTTTTAGCTCGGCCGGCTGGATTTGTCCCAATTTTGTCTCGCGAATCTTGCCGGTTTCGTCGATGACGACCGTAAACGGCAACGCGCCGGCGGTATTTCCGAAATTACGGGCCAGATCGGCGCCCGCATAACCGCTGACGAAGACCGGGTAGTCGACCTTCACTTTCTGCAGGAAGTTCTTCACGTTCTGGTCGGAATCGACGCCGATCCCGATGAAGCGGATGCCTTTCTGCTTGTATTGATGCGACAGCGCGACGAGCTCCGGCATCTCCTCGACGCACGGGCCGCACCACGACGCCCAGAAATTGACCACGACCTTCTGGCCCTTGAAGGAGGCGAGCGACGCGGGCTTGCCGTCGACGCCGGTGAGCGACGCGGCCCACAGCTGGTCGACCGGGCTGCCCTGCGCGGCGGGGGCTGCGACGGCGACGCCGTCGTCGGCGCTGTCGCCGTGGAACCAATGGCCGGCGGCGACTCCGCCGGCGACGGCGGCAGCCGCGACGACCGCGAGCGCCAACATGCGTTTCATCATCATCGTTGAATCATTCCGGTTCGGAAGGGGCGTTGCCTGCCTCGACGAGCGCGCGCAATGCGGCGGCGTCCGCGCGGGCGACCCGGCCACGCGCGTCGGCCTTGAGCGCGCCGCGCAGGTCGTCGCTCGCGTAGAGCGCGACATGAATGCCGATCGCGTCCACATCGCGCCGCGGGCGCCACAGGAAGCTGAGCGTCTCGACGTCGGCGCGACCGGCGAAATGCCGCGTCTCCGACACGTCGTACTGAACGTTCTGGTTCAGCAGGTAGATCGCGACGTCCTTCGGGTTGTCGGTGAATATCTGCAAATGGATGTCCGAATGCTCGTTCGCGGTGCCGTTCAGCACCGCGCCCGTCACATAGGGATTGAACTCGGCGAGCCGGCGCATCCAGTCGAGCGCGATTTCGCGCAGCCGGCGCAGTTCGTCCGGTTGCGTGTCGCTCTGGAACAGGGCGAGGTACTCGCGAAGTTCTTCCTCGATCAGGTCGTTATCCGGCAACCATTCGCCGGTCACGCGCACGTCGCCGAACAGCTGGCGCGCGGCCTTGCGTTTTGCGCTGGCGTAATCGAGGCCGTCTTCCGCGATCAGGCGGGCGGCGGACTGGGCGATTTCCTCGCGGGCGCGCCGCGGGTCGACAAGGGGTTTGCGAGACATGATCCGGCAATCATACTCGATCGCTGCCATGCCCGAACGCGGTGCGGCTGCACGCCGCCCGCCGTGCCGGCCGGCACCCGCATCCATCGTTCGGGCCGCCGGGCACGGCAGGCCGTCAGTTACAATGACGGTCTTTGTGTCGCGGCGAAAGTCGTTGACCGGGCGTCGGCCGAACGGCCTGTCCGGCGTGCCGCAGACCTTCCTTTCGAATCGACGGCGCCCGGCGGCGCGAAAGCATTCATCTATGCATATCCACATTCTTGGCATCTGCGGCACCTTCATGGGCGGTCTGGCCGTGCTCGCGCGCGAGGCGGGCCACACGGTGACGGGTTGCGACGCGGGCGTCTATCCGCCGATGAGCACGCAGCTCGAGGCGCAGGGCATCAAGCTGATCGAGGGCTATGGCGCCGAGCAGATCGACCTGAAGCCCGACCTGTTCGTGATCGGCAACGTCGTCACGCGCGGCAATCCGCTGATGGAGGCGATCCTCGATCGCGGCCTGCCGTACGTATCCGGCCCGCAATGGCTCGGCGAGCACGTATTGGCCGGCAAGTGGGTGCTGGCGGTCGCGGGCACGCACGGCAAGACGACCACGTCGTCGATGCTCGCGTGGCTGCTGGAGGATGCGGGCCTGAACCCGGGTTTCCTGATCGGCGGCGTGCCACTGAACTTCGGCGTGTCGGCCCGGCTGACCGATTCGAGCTTCTTCGTGATCGAGGCCGACGAATACGACACGGCGTTCTTCGACAAGCGCTCGAAGTTCGTCCACTACCGGCCGCGCACCGCGGTGCTCAACAATCTCGAATTCGATCACGCCGACATCTTCCCGGATCTCGCCGCGATCGAAACGCAATTCCACCATCTCGTGCGCACCGTGCCGGGCGTCGGCCGGATCGTCACGAACGGCCGCTCGGACGCGCTCGAGCGCGTGCTCACGCGCGGCTGCTGGAGCGAAGTCGAGCGCTTCGGCGTGGACGGCGGCTGGCAGGCGCTGCCGGCCGAGGACGGCGTGCCCGTCGACGAGCGCTTCGCGGTGTACTCGCAAGCCGAACGCGTCGGTGAAGTCGCGTGGCAGGTGCAGGGCGATCACAACCGGATGAACGCGCTCGCCGCGATCGCGGCCGCTCGCCACGTCGGCGTGCCGCCCGCGCAGGCCGCCGAATCCCTCGCGTCGTTCCGCAACGTGAAGCGGCGCATGGAAGTGCGCGGCAGCGTCGACGGCGTGACCGTCTACGACGACTTCGCGCACCACCCGACCGCGATCGACACCACGATCGCCGGCCTTCGTGCGCGAATCGGTCGCGAAAACTCCCGCATCCTCGCCGTGCTCGAGCCGCGCTCGAACACGATGAAGCTCGGCGTGATGAAGGCGCAACTGCCGGCGAGCCTCGCCGACGCCGATCTGGTGTTCGGCTACGGCGCGCCGACCGGGCGCGACGCGCTCGGCTGGAATCTGGGCGACGCGCTCGCGCCGCTCGGCGACAAGGCGCGTGCGTTCGACGACCTGCATCTGCTGGTGAAGTCGGTCGTCGAGGCCGCGCGTCCGGGCGACCACGTGCTCGTGATGAGCAACGGCGGTTTCGGCGGCGTGCACCAGAAGCTGCTCGACGCGCTCGGGAGCCGCGCGTGATCCTGTATCTGCACGGATTCCGCTCGTCGCCGGAGTCGCAGAAGTCGCGGCTGCTTGCCGCGCGCATGGCCGAACTCGGCCGCACGGGCGAATGGCGTTGTCCGTCGCTGTCGGTGTCGCCGCTCGACGCGATCGCCGTCGCGGAGGCCGAGGTGGCCGGCGCGCGCGACGTGACGGTGGTCGGCAGCTCGCTCGGCGGCTACTACGCGACCTGGCTGGCGGAAAAGCACGGCTGGAAGGCGGTGCTGCTGAATCCGGCGATCGTGCCGCAGCGCGATCTCGAACACTATCTGGGCGAACAGCCGCTGTGGCACGGCGGCGGGTCGATCGTCGTCGAGCGCCGGCATCTGCATGAGCTGGATGCGCTGCGCGTGCCGGCGATTTCGCGGCCCGAACGCTACTATCTGTTCGCGGCGACCGGCGACGAAGTGCTCGACTACCGCGAGATGCTCGCCCATTACCCGGGCGCGAAGACGCGCGTGATCGACGGCAGCGATCACGGAATCAGCGAATTTGCCGACTATGTCGACGACGTTCTCGCTTTTTGCGACGACAGAACGTCATGAACCCGGCGTTATGCCGATCGAATTCCCATCATCATGCGGCGCCGCCGATGCGGCGCCCGGCAGTCTGAACGAGAGTACTGAGTGAACGTTTTCTTCGAGGAATCGGGCAGTTTCAAGGCGGGCAGCGTGCTGTCGCGCCAGGGCGACGCATTTCAGGTCGAGTTGCCCGGCGGGCGGCGGGCGAAGGTACGCGCAAAGGACGTGCTGATCGAATTCGAGAAGCCGGCCGCAGGCGAGCTGATGCAGGAAGCCGATACGGCCGCGCAGCAGATCGACCTGGATTTCCTGTGGGAATGCGCGCCGGCCGACGAGTTCGCCTACACGGCGCTGGCCGCGGATTACTTCGGTGCGACCTACGGCCCGGTCGAGCGCGCGGCGCTCGTGCTGCGCCTGCACGGCTCGCCCGTCTATTTCCGCCGCAAGGGGCGCGGCCAGTACCAGCGCGCGCCGGAAGAGCAGCTCAAGATGGCGCTCGCGTCGCTCGAGCGCAAGCGCCAGCAGGCGCTCGTCCAGGTGCAGTATGAAGAGGAGCTGAAGGCCGGCAAGCTGCCGGAAGCGTTCGTGGGCAAGGTGCTCGGGCTGCTGACGCGGCCGGACAAGAACGCGATCGAATACAAGGCGCTCGAGGCCGCGGCCGGTGCGCGCGGCGTATCGCCGGCGCGGCTGATGCTCGACTGCGGCGGCATCGAGTCGGCGCGCGCGCTGCATGAAGCGCGTTTCCTCGCGGAATTTTTCCCGCACGGCACGGGCTTCCCGGCCGTCACGGTCGGCGCGCTGCCGGACGACCTGCCGCGAGCGGACGTCCAGGCATTCTCGATCGACGACATCACGACGACCGAAATCGACGACGCGTTCTCGGTCGAGCACCTGTCCGACGGTCGCGTGCGGATCGGCGTGCACATCGCGGCGCCGGCGCTCGGCATCGTGCGCGGCGACGCGGTCGACGCGATCGCGCGCGCGCGCCTGTCGACCGTCTACATGCCGGGCGACAAGATCACGATGCTGCCGGACGACGTCGTCGACGTGTTCACGCTGAAAGAGGGCGACTACCGCCCGGCGCTGTCGCTGTACATCATCGTCAATCGCGAAACGCAGGACATCGTCGCGAACGAGACGCGTGCCGAACTCGTGTACGTGAAGAACAACCTGCGTCACAACACGCTCGACGAACTCGTCAACGAAGAGACGCTCGCGGCCGGCACCGGCGACTACCCGCACAAGGACGACATCGCCGTGCTGTGGCCGCTCGCGCAGGCGCTGTTCGAGAAGCGCCAGGTCGCGCGCGCGGGCTACGGCCTGAAGCGCGAAGTGCAGCGCAACACCGACTACAACTTCTACGTCGAAGGCGAGCACGTGTCGATCACGCCGCGTCGCCGCGGCTCGCCGCTCGACCTGATCGTGTCGGAGCTCGCGATCCTCGCGAACTCGACGTGGGGCGCGTTCCTGCACGATCACACGGTGCCGGGCATCTACCGCTCGCAGCGCGGCTTCGGCGCGCCGGGCCCGAAGCGCACGCGGATGCAGACGACGGCCGCGCCGCACGAAGGCCTCGGCGTCGCGCAGTACGCGTGGAGCACGTCGCCGCTGCGCCGCTATGTCGACCTCGTGAACCAGTGGCAGCTGCTCGCGTGCGTGCAGCACGGCGTCACGGCGAAGCTCGCCGCGCCGTTCAAGCCGAAGGACGCCGACCTGTACGCGGTCGTACAGGGCTTCGACGACACCTATACCGCGTACGCCGACTACCAGCGCCGGATGGAGTACTTCTGGTGCCTGCGCTGGCTCAAGCAGGAGCAGAAGAAGCACGTCGTGGCGAGCGTCGTGAAGGGCGATCTCGTGCGTCTGGAGGAAATCCCGCTGCTGCTGCACGTGCCGGGGCTCGGCGTGCATGCGCGCGGCACCCGCGTGCTGCTCGACGTGATGTCGCTCGACGAGCTGACGATCGAGGCATCGGTGCGACTGCTGAACGTGCTCGACGCGCCGACCGTGACGAGCGGTGACGCGGCCGACGACGAGGAAGAGACCGAAGGCGGCGACGATACGCTGGTCGATGCGGAAGACGCGTCGGCCGAAACCGAAGCCGAAGCGCTGGCCGAGGCGGACGGCGCGGCGGCCGAAGGCGGCGAGGCCGCGAGCGGCAACGGTAACGGCAGCGAAGAGGGGCGCGCATCATGACCGCGGCCGTATCGACGGGCAGCGCCGACCGCTATGTCGTGTTCGGCAATCCGGTGGCGCACAGCAAGTCGCCGTTCATCCACACGCAGTTCGCCGCGCAGACGGGCGAGGCGATCGTCTACGAACACCGGCTCGCGCCGGTCGACGGCTTCGAGCCCGCCGTGCGCGCGTTCATCGCCGAAGGCGGCCGCGGCGCGAACGTGACGGTGCCGTTCAAGCTCGACGCGCATGCGCTCGCCGACACGCTGTCGCCGCGCGCGGCAGCAGCGGGCGCGGTGAACACGCTGCGCATCGACGCCGACGGCCACATCCACGGCGACAACACCGATGGCGTCGGCCTCGTGCGCGACATCGAACTGAATCTCGGCGTGTCGCTGGCGGGTGCACGCATCCTGCTGCTCGGCGCGGGCGGTGCGGCGCGCGGCGTCGTGCTGCCGATGCTCGACCGCGCGCCGCTGTCGATCACGATCGTGAACCGCACGGCGAGCAAGGCCGAGACGCTGGTCGGCCAGTTCACGCAGGCCGCGCACGATGCGGGTTGCGTGCTGTCGGGCGGTGGTCCGGAGGAAGTGCGGGCGGAGCGGTACGACGTGATCGTCAACGCGACGGCCGGCAGCCTCGATGCGGCGCTGCCGGAATGCGACCCGGCCGCGTTCGGCGCGGGCACGCTCGCGTACGACATGATGTACGGCGCGCAGCCGACCGTGTTCATGCAGCATGCGGCGTCGCTCGGCGCACGCACGGCCGACGGCCTCGGGATGCTGGTCGAGCAGGCTGCCGAATCGTTCTTCATCTGGCGCGGCGTGCGGCCGGACGGCGCGTCGGTGCTCGCCGCGCTGCGCCAGGCGCTCGCCGCGAACTGAGCGGCGAGCGGCACGTGGCGGCGGTGAGCGACGCGCAGCGCACGCGGACGGTGAGCCCGGCCCGCTGGATCGTCTATGCGGGTTCGGTGTTCGCGGGCGCATGGCTCGCGACGCAACTGTTCTATCTCGTGCAGATCGCGCTGTGGTCGTTCATCAATCCCGGTTCGACCGCGTTCATGCGTACCGACGCATGGTGGCTGTCGCGCGAGAATCCACCCGCGCAGATCCGGCACCAATGGGTGCCGTACGACCAGATCTCGCGCAACCTGAAGCGCGCGCTGATCGCCTCCGAGGATTCGACGTTCGCGACCAACAACGGCTACGACGTCGACGCGATCCTGCAGGCGTGGGAGAAGAACAAGGCGCGCGGCCGGATCGTCGCGGGCGGTTCGACGATCACGCAGCAACTCGCGCGCAACCTCTTCCTGTCGCGCGAGAAGAGCTACATCCGCAAGGGGCAGGAACTCATCATCACGTGGATGCTCGAGACGGTGCTCGACAAGGAGCGGATCTTCGAGATCTACCTGAATTCGGTCGAGTGGGGGCGCGGCGTGTACGGCGCCGAGGCCGCCGCACGCTATTACTACAAGATTCCCGCAAGCCGGCTCGGTGCATGGCAGTCGGCGCGCCTCGCGGTGATGCTGCCGAAGCCGCGCTGGTTCGACACCCATCGCGGCTCGGCCTACCAGGCGCAGCGCGCGGCCGTCATTGCCCGCCGGATGGGCGCGGCCGAACTCCCGCAATCGCAGTGAAGCAGTGATGCCGTGAGCAGCGCGCTCGCGCCGCCGCATCATCCGTTTCGTCGCCGACGCAGCATTGGTGCGCTGCAGCGCATTCGTGTCGCCCGCATTTCGGGCCACATCCATTAGACGAATCCGTCTATTTCGCTTGATTGAACGATGCCGGCAGCCGCGTGATTTTGTTTGCCGATATGGCACGAAATTCGTGGATTTTTAGTGCGTCCCGATAAACACGGCATGCAATGAAAGGCGAATGAAATTGAATGGTTCGCCAATCGAAGCATTGTTGAAAGGTGTGCACTGCACCGGCTTCGGGTCAAATATTTCCAAATTTTTCAAAGCCCACCTGCTCGCGTATATTGGCCAGCGCCTCGGCTTATCGGCCGCACTCGAGGCGGGGGGCGGCTTACCCGGCTGCTCGACACAAAAAACATTCGAGAGAAGGAAAGCAACGATGCCAGCGAGCAAAGCGAAGCTGTTGTTGGGGGTTGTGTTCTCTTCGCTGATCCTGACGGCCTGCAACGACGACGTGACGTCGTCCGCTGCGACAGGCACCGACAGTTCAGCCGATCCCGCCGCTCAGGTGGACAAGCCGTACAACGATCCGAACAGTTATTCGTCGAGTGCGACCGCGTCGCTCGATGCGTCCGTTGCGGTCGAAAAGGCCGCCGTCACGCATCACACGATCACGCTGAACGGCAAGACGATCCACTACACGGCCACGGCCGGCCACCTCGTCGCACGCAATCCGCAGACGGGCGCGCCCGAAGCATCGTTCTTCTACGTCGCGTACACGGCCGATAACCAGCCCGCGGCGAAGCGGCCCGTCACGTTCCTGTACAACGGCGGCCCCGGCTCGGCGTCGGTGTGGCTGCATCTCGGCTCGTTCGGCCCGAAACGGATCCAGACTGGCGACCCGAACGCGAACACGTCGACATTCCCGTTCGTCGACAACGCGGAAAGCCTGCTCGACACGACCGACCTCGTGTTCGTCGATGCGATCGGCACCGGCTTCTCCGAAGCCATCGCGCCGAACACGAACCAGACGTTCTGGGGTGTCGACCAGGATGGCGGCGCGTTCCGCGACTTCGTCACGCGCTACCTCGCGGTGAACCAGCGCAACGATTCGCCGAAGTACCTGTTCGGCGAGTCGTACGGCACGCCGCGCACCGACGTGCTCGCGAACCTGCTCGAGACGGCCGGCGTGAACCTGGCCGGGATCGTGCTGCAATCGTCGATCCTGAACTACAACGCCAACTGCGACATGGCGAGCGACTATGTCGGCAACTCGAACAACGGCTCGAGCCCGGTCAGCTGCGCGGGCTTCGTGCCGTCCTACGGCACCGTCGGCGCGTACTATCAGCTCGACAATCCGAATCCGTCGAGCCTGCCGCAGTACGCGGACCAGATGCGCCTGCTGACGGCCGGCAGCTACGCGCCGGCGGTGAACGCGTATCTCGCGAGCCACACGCCGCCGTCGCCGACGCTCGTCACGACGATGGTGAATTCGACCGGCGTGAAGCAGGCGCTGTGGAACGCCGACTTCAACGTGGTCCCGACCTTCTTCGACAACAGCTTCCAGGTGTCGCTGATCCCGGGCACGCTGATCGGCCGCTACGATGCACGCGTGAACGTGCCGTCGTCGAGCCCGCTCGCGGCGGAAGGCGATCCGTCGAGCACGTACATCACGAAGCCGTTCACGGACACGATCGGCACCTATCTGCCGAACGTGCTGAAGTACAGCGCGCAGTCCGCGTATTCGCTGAGCAGCAATGCGATCAACACGTGGGACTGGACGCACGACGGCCTCGCGATGCCCGATACGATCCCCGATCTCGCCGCGGCGCTCACGCTCAATCCGTCGCTGAAGGTGCTGTCGCTGAACGGGTATCACGACATCGCGACGCCGTTCTACCAGACCGAGCTCGACCTCGCGCGACTCGGAACGCAACCGAACCTGACGATCAAGGACTATCAGGGTGGACACATGGTCTATCTCGACGACACGTCGCGTCCGCAGGAGAAAGCCGACCTCGTGACCTTCTACAACGCGGCCGCGCACTGATGCGATGTGCGGGCCTGGCGACGCGCGCCCGTGGCGGCGCCGTTCGCCGGCCGTCGACGACCTCATTCCAGACTGGAGCCTGACATGAAGAAACGTTTCATCGTCGTTGCCGCGGCGCTTGCATGCGGCGGCATTGCATCCGTATCCCTGTCCGCGTTCGCGCAGGCGAGCGACACCGTTGCCCCGGCGCGTGCGCGCCAGGCGCAGCTCGGCGATCCGTACGTGCCGCCGGCCGCGCGCAAGCCGACCGCCGGCACGCAGACGACCGGCGCCGCCTTGCACGCGCAGGTGGTGCGCAAGCTCGCGCGGCAGTTCGGCGCGGCCGACACGCAGAACACCGGGTCGATCACGCAGGCACAGGCGCGCGCGGCCGGCCTCGGCTATGTCGCGAACCACTTCCGGCAGATCGATTCGAGCGGCAGCGGCCGCGTGTCGTTCTCCGACGTGCAGCACTACATGCAGGCGCGCAGCACGAACCAGCAGTAAGCGCGCCGGGCATGAACAAACGGGGGCGGAACCTGCGATGCGGCGGGTTCCGCCCCCGTGCACATGGCACGGCCGTTTCGCGACGACCGGCGCGCTTTTCATCGCTTATCTCATTATCTGGACAATGCATTCAAATATTGGAGACGAATGCGTGCGCTCCTACAATCCGAAGCACATCGACAGCTTCGGACCCACGCATCGCGCGGCGCCCGACGCATACGGAGACACCTTCCATGAAGTTCGCCGGGCGCTTTCCTCGGTGCATCGACCGCCGCCTTGCCGCGTCGCCGGACGCCGTTCCGGCATTGCGACAACGGCTTCACCGATTCCGTTGAAGAAGCCTGTTCCATGACCAAGATGCCCGACTCCCTTGCTCTCGACGCCCGGCGCGCGACGCCGGACGATGCGCCGCTCACGGACAGCATCGGCGCCACCAGCACGCCGCTCGATCTCGCCGCGCAGCAGGCCGGCACGCAGACGCTGCTGCGCGGTCTCGCGATCCTCGAGGCGATCGCCAACGGTGCGCGCGACATGCGCGCGATCGGCGCCGCGCTCGGCACGACGCGCAGCACGACGCACCGGCTCGTCAGCAGCCTCGTGCAGGCGCGCTACCTGCGCCAGGTGCAGGGCGGCTACCTGCTCGGCCCGAAGCTGATCGAGCTCGGCACGATCGCGCTCGAACAGATGCCGCTCACGGCGGTGGCGCGCCCGCACCTCGAAGCGCTCGCGGAAGCGACGCTCGACACGATCCACCTCGGCGTGCGCGACGGCGACGACGTGCTGTACATCGACAAGATTCCCGGCACGCGCGGCCTCGAGATGCGCTCGCGCGTCGGCCACCGGATGCCGCTCGCATCGACCGGCATCGGCAAGGCGATGATGCTCGACCTCGATCCGGATCTGTGGCGCTCGCTGTTCGAGGCCGCGCGGCGCGCGCTGGCCGGCGTCAATTTCAAGCCGGACAACCGGCCCGAAACGAGCGCGTTCCTGCAGCGCATGGCGCACTACGCGGCCGGCGGCTATACGTTCGACCTCGAGGAAAACGAGGCGTCGATCCGCTGCGTGGCCGCGCCGATTCGCGACGCATCGGGCGCGATCGTCGCGGCCGTGTCGGTCGCGAGCACGATTCCGTACATGCCGCACGACCGGATGGACGAACTGATTCCGCTCGTGCAGCGCGAAGCGCGAGCGATTTCCGCGGAGCTGGGCTGGAGCCCGCCGCAGGGTACCCGCAGGATCAAACGATGACCAATTCGACCCGGACCATTCCGGACGCCAGTTCCGCCGCACCGTCGCTGATCGCGCTCGACTGGGGCACGACGTCGCTGCGCGCGTATCTGTTCGACGCGCACGGCGCACTCATCGACACGCGCAGCCGCGCGGCGGGCGTGATGCACGTGCCGGCCGGCGGCGCGCGCGCGTTCGACGTCGTGTTCGAGGAGGCGTGCGGCGACTGGCTCGACCGCGCACCGGGCGTGCCGGTGCTGGCCGCCGGGATGGTCGGCAGCGCGCAGGGCTGGCGCGAGGCGCCGTACGTCGAGGTGCCGGCCGGCGCCGACGCGCTCGTCGCGGGCCTCGTCACGGTGACGACGTCGCGCGGCACCGCGGTGTCGATCGTGCCGGGCGTGATCGCGACGGGCGAGCTGCCCGACGTGATGCGCGGCGAAGAAACGCAGATATTCGGCGCACTTGCGAACGATCCCATGCTTGATGCCGATCGTTCAGGGGTACTGATCGGCTTGCCGGGCACGCATGCGAAGTGGGCGTGGGTGAAGGACGGGCTCATCGAGCGCTTCCAGACCTTCATGACGGGCGAACTGTTCGCCGCGCTGCGCGACCACACGATCCTCGGCCGCACGATGCGCGCGAGCGCCTCGGGCGACCGCGCGGCGTTCGCGCGCGGCGTGACGGTGGCGCGCGGCGCGCAGCGCACCGGGCTGCTCGCGACGATCTTCAGCACGCGCACGCTCGGCCTGACCGACCGGCTCGCTCCCGACGCGCAGGGCGACTACCTGTCCGGCCTGCTGATCGGCCATGAACTGAACGCGCTCGACGCGATGCTCGGGGAGCGCGGCGTCGCGCTCGCGAACCAGCCGCTGCTGCTGATCGGCGACGACGGATTATGTGCGCGCTACGTGGATGCGCTGCGCGTGTTCGGCTGCACGCATGCGCGCGTCGTCGCGCAGGCGACCGAGCGCGGGCTGTGGCGCATTGCATCGCGTGCCGGGCTCGTGCGTGCGGACGGCGAGCCCGTCTGCGCGGACCAATGAATTGACTGAAGAGGAATTGCCGATGTCGTCCGACCTTACGCTGCCCGCGCCGTACACCCCGCACGCCGCACTGATGCGCGCGTTCGACGCGTGCCCGCTGATTGCGATCATGCGCGGCATCACGCCCGTCGAAGCGGCCGACCACGGTCTCGCGCTGTACGAAGCCGGCTTCCGGATCGTCGAGGTGCCGCTCAATTCGCCCGATCCGTTCGACAGCATCGCGGCGCTGCGCCGCGTGCTGCCGGACGACATGATCGTCGGCGCGGGCACCGTGCTGCGCGCCGAATTTGTCGACCGCGTGCAGGATGCGGGCGGCACGCTGATCGTGATGCCGCACAGCGACGCGGCCGTGATTCGCCGCGCGCGCGAGCGCGGGCTTGCGAGCGCACCGGGCGTCGCCACGCCGACCGAAGCGTTCGCCGCGCTCGCGAACGGCGCCGACGTGCTGAAGATGTTCCCGGCCGAGCAACTCGGCGTGCCGGTCGTGAAGGCGTGGCGCGCGGTGATCGACCGCGCGGTGCCGCTGATTCCGGTCGGCGGGATCTCGCCGGACAACATGCAGCCGTTCCTCGCGGCCGGCGCCAACGGCTTCGGGCTCGGCTCGGCGCTGTACCGGCCCGGTCAGTCGGCGGACGCGACCGCGGCGAACGCGCGCGCATTCCAGGCCGGCTTGCGCGTCGCGCGCGGCGGAGCCGCATGATGGAACGCCTCGCGGGCAAGGTCGCGATGGTGACGGGCGCGGGCCGCGGGATCGGCGCCGCGATCGCGCACGCGTTCGCTCGCGAAGGCGCGGCCGTCGCGCTCGTCGACCTCGATTTCCCGCAGGCGCAGCGCACGGCCGCCGCGATCGCGCGCGACATCGACGGCGCACGCGTGCTCGCGCTGCATGCCGACGTCGCGCAGCAGGCGTCGGTGCGCGACGCGCTCGCGCAGACCGAAGCCGCGTTCGGTCCGCTCGACGTGCTCGTGAACAACGCCGGCATCAACGTGTTCGCCGATCCGCTGACGATGACGGACGACGACTGGCGCCGCTGCTTCGCGGTCGATCTCGACGGCGTGTGGCACGGCTGCCGCGCGGCGCTGCCGGGCATGGTCGAACGCGGCCGCGGCAGCATCGTGAACATCGCGTCGACGCATGCGTTCCGGATCATCCCGGGCTGCTTTCCGTACCCGGTCGCGAAGCACGGCGTGCTGGGCCTCACGCGTGCGCTCGGCATCGAATACGCGGCGCGCAACGTGCGCGTGAACGCGATCGCGCCGGGCTACATCGAGACGCAGCTCACGCGCGACTGGTGGGACGCGCAGGCCGACCCGGCCGCCGCGCGCGCCGAGACGCTCGCATTGCAGCCGATGAAGCGGATCGGCAAACCGGAAGAGGTCGCGATGACGGCCGTGTTCCTCGCGTCCGACGAGGCGCCGTTCATCAATGCCGCATGCATCACCGTCGACGGCGGGCGTGCGGCGCTGTACCACGACTGACGCAACGATTCGAAAGACCGCACGTGCGACGGCCGCGCGCACGCTGCGTCGAAACCAACAAGCGGCTGCATCCTGTTCGATGAAGACAAGGAGACACTGGAGATGAAACGCAGAACGTTCGTAACGCTGGCCGCTGCGGCCGCGGTGGTGATGGGCAGCCCGGTTGCGCACGCGTCCGATCCGGTCAAGATCGGCTTCCTGGTCAAGCAGCCGGAAGAGCCGTGGTTCCAGGACGAATGGAAGTTCGCGGAGATCGCCGCGAAGGACAAGGGTTTCACGCTCGTGAAGATCGGTGCGCCGTCGGGCGAGAAGGTCATGAGCGCGATCGACAACCTCGCCGCGCAGAAGGCGCAGGGCTTCATCATCTGCACGCCTGACGTGAAGCTCGGGCCGGGCATCGTCGCGAAGGCGAAGTCGCACAACCTGAAGATGATGACGGTCGACGACCGCCTGGTCGACGGCGCGGGCAAGCCGATCGAATCGGTGCCGCACATGGGGATTTCCGCCTACAACATCGGCAAGCAGGTCGGCGACGGCATCGCGGCCGAGATCAAGAAGCGCGGCTGGGACATGAAGGACGTCGGCGCGATCGACATCACGTACGAGCAGCTGCCGACCGCGCACGACCGCACGAGCGGCGCGACCGACGCGCTGGTGGCCGCCGGCTTCCCGAAGGCGAACGTGATCGCGGCGCCGCAGGCAAAGACCGACACCGAGAACGCGTTCAATGCAGCGAACATCGCGCTCACGAAGAACCCGCAGTTCAAACACTGGGTCGCGTACGGCCTGAACGACGAGGCCGTGCTCGGCGCGGTGCGTGCGGCGGAAGGGCGCGGCTTCAAGGCCGACAACATGATCGGGATCGGCATCGGCGGTTCCGACTCGGCGCTGAACGAATTCAAGAAGCCGCAGCCGACGGGTTTCTACGGCACCGTGATCATCAGTCCGAAGCGCCACGGCGAGGAAACCTCCGAGTTGATGTACACGTGGATCACGCAGGGCAAGGCACCGCCGCCGCTGACGCTGACGACCGGCATGCTCGCGACGCGCGACAACGTGTCGAAGGTGCGCGAGGAGATGGGGCTCGCGTCGAAGTAAGCGGTCCGCCGGCTGCCGCGGCGATGCGGCGGCCGGCGGTCGATCGATCCGGAAGTGGGGAGACGACGTGTCAGCGGCACTGCGTTTTGACAATATCGGCAAGGTCTTTCCCGGCGTGCGCGCACTCGACGGTATCTCGTTCGACGTGCATGCGGGTGAAGTGCATGGCCTGATGGGCGAGAACGGCGCGGGCAAGTCGACGCTGCTGAAGATTCTCGGCGGCGAATATCAGCCCGATGCGGGCAGCGTGCTGGTCGACGGCCAGCCCGTGCATTTTTCGAGCGCGGCAGCGTCGATCGCGGCCGGCATTGCGGTGATTCACCAGGAGCTGCAGTACGTGCCCGACCTGACGGTCGCGGAGAACCTGCTGCTCGGCCGCCTGCCGAATGCGCTCGGCTGGGTGAAAAAGGGCGAGGCGAAGCGCCACGTGCGCGAGCGGCTCGCGGCGATGGGCGTCGATCTGAATCCCGATGCGAAGCTCGGGCGGCTGTCGATCGCGCAGCGGCAGATGGTCGAGATCTGCAAGGCGCTGATGCGCAACGCGCGCGTGATCGCGCTCGACGAACCGACGAGTTCGCTGTCGCATCGCGAGACCGAGGTGCTGTTCAAGCTCGTCGACGACCTGCGCGCGCAAGGCCGTGCGCTGATCTACATCTCGCACCGGATGGACGAGATCTACCGGTTGTGCGATGCGTGCACGATCTTTCGCGACGGACGCAAGATCGCGTCGCATGCGTCGCTCGACGACGTACCGCGCGAGCGGATCGTCGCCGAGATGGTCGGGCGCGAAATTTCGGATATCTACCATTACGCGCCGCGCGCGCTCGGCGACGTGCGGTTTTCCGCCGAAGGCGTCGACGGGCCGGCACTGCGCGAACCCGCGAGCTTCTCGGTGCGCGCGGGCGAGATCGTCGGCTTCTTCGGGCTGGTCGGCGCGGGGCGCAGCGAACTGATGCGGCTCGTGTACGGCGCGGACCGCCGACGCGCGGGCGCGCTGACGCTCGACGGCGCGCGCATCGACGTGAAGCGCACCGGCGACGCGATCCGGCACGGCATCGTGCTGTGCCCCGAGGACCGCAAGGAAGAAGGGATCATCGCGATCGCGTCGGTCGCGGAGAACATCAACATCAGTTGCCGCCGCCATTCGCTGCGCGCGGGGCTCTTCATCAACCGCAAGGCGGAAAGCGAAACGGCCGACCGCTTCATCCAGCGGCTGAAGATCAAGACGCCGAACCGGCGGCAGAAGATCCGCTTCCTGTCGGGCGGCAACCAGCAGAAGGCGATCCTGTCGCGCTGGCTCGCGGAGCCCGACCTGAAGGTCGTGATCCTCGACGAGCCCACGCGCGGCATCGACGTCGGCGCGAAGCACGAAATCTACGACGTGATCTACCGGCTCGCGGAACGTGGCTGCGCGATCGTGATGGTGTCGTCGGAACTGCCGGAAGTGCTCGGCGTGTCCGATCGCATCGTCGTGATGCGCGAAGGCCGCATCGCGGGCGAGCTGCCGCGCGCACAGGCGAACGAGCATTCGGTGCTGAGCCTCGCGCTGCCGCAGACGAGCGCCGTCGAGGCGGCCTGAGGCCGCGCGGGGCGGCGTCGGGTCGCCCCGGGCGGTACACGACATTCGAATCGATCACGCGCGGCGCGGGCCGCGCGAAGCAGGAGACACAATCATGCAAGTCAGGGAAAACCTCGCCAGCGCGGCCGTGAAGCCGTCGGCCGACACGCTGGTGCCCCAGCAGAGCGAGCGCCAGAAGTGGTGGCAGCACCTCACCGAATACAGCCTGATCGCGATCTTCGCGGTGATGTTCCTGACGATGTCGCTGACGGTCGATCACTTCTTCTCGATCGACAACATGCTCGGCCTCGCGCTGTCGATCTCGCAGATCGGGATGGTCGCGTGCACGATGATGTTCTGTCTGGCCTCGCGCGACTTCGACCTGTCGGTCGGTTCGACCGTCGCGTTCTCCGGCGTGCTGTGCGCGATGGTGCTGAACGCGACCGACAACACGCTCGTCGCGATCATCGCGGCGGTCGCGGCCGGCGCGGCGATCGGCTTCGTGAACGGCGCGGTGATCGCGTATCTGCGCATCAACGCGCTGATCACGACGCTCGCGACGATGGAGATCGTGCGCGGGCTCGGCTTCATCGTGTCGAAGGGGCAGGCGGTCGGCGTGTCGTCGGATACGTTCATCGCGCTCGGCGGGCTGTCGATGTTCGGCGTATCGCTGCCGATCTGGGTCACGCTGCTGTGCTTCATCGCGTTCGGCGTGCTGCTGAACCAGACCGTGTACGGCCGCAACACGCTCGCGATCGGCGGCAACCCCGAGGCGTCGCGGCTCGCGGGGATCAACGTCGAACGCACGCGCGTGTACATCTTCCTGATCCAGGGCGCGGTGACGGCGCTCGCCGGCGTGATTCTCGCGTCGCGCATCACGTCGGGCCAGCCGAACGCCGCACAGGGCTTCGAGCTGAACGTGATCTCCGCGTGCGTGCTCGGCGGCGTGTCGCTGATGGGCGGCCGCGCGACGATCTCGGGCGTCGTGATCGGCGTGCTGATCATGGGCACCGTCGAGAACGTGATGAACCTGCTGAACATCGACGCGTTCTACCAGTACCTGGTGCGCGGCGCGATCCTGCTCGCGGCCGTGCTGCTCGACCAGCTGAAGAACCGCGGCGTACGCGACTGACCGATTCCACGGAGACGATCCGCATGACCATCGAAACTTCCGCGCACGATCCGCACGCCGCGAGCCACGCACGCTACGCGCGCTACCCGAGCCTCGAAGATCGCGCGGTGCTGATCACGGGCGGCGCGACCGGCATCGGCGCGGCGTTCGTCGAGCACTTCGCGCGGCAGGGCGCGCGCGTCGCGTTCGTCGATCTCGACGCGCACGCGGGCCGGGCGCTGGCGGAACGCGTCGCGCAGATGCCTGACGTGCGCCACGCGCCGCTGTTCCTGGCGTGCGACCTGACCGACATCGACGCGCTGCGCGATGCGATCGACGCGCTCCGCGCACGCATCGGCGCGATCGCGGTGCTCGTGAACAACGCGGCGAACGACGTGCGTCACGCGATCGGCGACGTGACGCCCGCGTCGTTCGACGCGGGCATCGCGGTGAACCTGCGTCACCAGTTCTTCGCGGCGCAGGCCGTGATCGACGACATGAAGCAGCACGGCGGCGGCGCGATCATCAATCTCGGCTCGATCAGCTGGATGCTGAAGAACGGCGGCTATCCCGTCTACGTGATGGCGAAGGCGGCCGTGCAGGGGCTCACGCGCGGGCTCGCGCGCGATCTCGGCCCGTTCGGTATCCGCGTGAATTCGCTGGTGCCGGGCTGGGTGATGACCGACAAGCAGCGCCGGCTGTGGCTCGACGATGCGGGCCGCGCGGCGATCAAGGCCGGCCAGTGCCTCGATGCCGAGCTGCTGCCGGACGATCTCGCGCGGATGGCGCTGTTCCTCGCGGCCGACGACAGCCGGATGATCACTGCGCAGGACGTGGTGGTCGACGGCGGCTGGGCCTGAGCGTTCGCGCGCGATCCCGCAACCGCAACGAACCGCATCGTTTCTTCGACGAAGGAAAGGAGCTCATCATGACTGCCACGTCCTCGCGCGCATCGTCGTCCACGAGCCAGTCGCGCCGCGCGCGCCTGGCTGCCGCCGCGCAGCCGGTCAGCGCCGGCCCGCAGACCGCCGCGTTCGCGCAGGGCGTCGGCGCCGCGCATGCGGCGGCCGTCACGCTGTCGAACGCATCGCTGCGGCTCGACGTGCTGCCGCATCTGGGCGGCGGCATCGCGCGCTTCGACTGGCGCGGCGACAACGGCGCGCTGGTGCCGGTGTTTCGTCGCTGCGAGCACCCGGAAGTCGCGGCGGACCCGAACGAGCTCGCGTGCTATCCGCTGCTGCCGTACTCGAACCGGATCGCCAACGGCCGCTTCGAATGCGACGGTCGCAGCGTGGCGGTGCCGCGCAACCGCCGCGACGAGTCGCTGCCGCTGCACGGCGACGGCTGGCTCGCACCGTGGCAGGTGGACGACACGACCGACACGACGCTGCGGCTGTCGCTCGATCGCGCGAGCGGCGCGCCGTATGCGTTTCGCGCAATCCAGACGTTCGCGCTCGACGATACGACGCTGTCGATCGCGCTGACCATCGAGAACGCCGGGCGCGCGCGGCTGCCGTTCGGGCTCGGCGTGCATCCGTTCCTGGTGCGCGACGACGCGACCGAGCTGGCCGCGGCGGCGGGCGGCCTGTGGCTGTCGGGCGCCGATTTCCTGCCGGTGCGGCACGTGAGCGTGCCGCCGGCCTGGCAGTTCGGCGTCGCGTATCCGCTGCCGGCGACGCTCGTCAATCATGCGTTTACCGGCTGGGGCGGCCACGCGACGGTGAGCTGGCCGCGCCGCGGGCTGTCGATGACGGTGGCCGCCGACGCCGACGCGTACGTGCTCTTTACGCCGCCCGGCAAGGATTTCTTCTGCTTCGAGCCGGTCGATCATCCGATCAATGCGGTGAACCTGCCGGGCGGCGGGGGCGCGCACGGGATGACGCTGCTCGCGCCGGGCGAGCGGCTCACGCGGCGTTTTTCGTTCACCGTCGAGCGGACCGATGCGCGCGTCGATGCGGCCGCGCGCGAGGGACGCCGGCGACGCGGGTAAAATACGCGGTCTACCAACGGTTTGCCGCGAGTATCCGCCATGTCTTCCCCGCTTACTTTCATCGAATCGCTGCGCGCCGCGTGGCAGCGCACGAATTCGCTGCTGTGCGTCGGCCTCGATCCCGAGCCGTCGCGCTTTCCCGTGCAATTCGACGGCCAGCCCGATGCGATCTTCGAATTCTGCCGGCAGATCGTCGACGCGACCGCGCAGTATGCGAGCGCGTTCAAGCCGCAGATCGCGTACTTCGCCGCGCACCGCGCGGAAGATCAGCTCGAGCGCCTGATTGCGCACATCCACCTCCAGCACCCGGGCCTGCCCGTGATCCTCGACGCGAAGCGCGGTGACATCGGCAGCACGGCCGAGCAGTACGCGCGCGAAGCGTTCGAGCGCTATCGCGCGGACGCGGTCACCGTGAACCCGTACATGGGCTACGACTCGGTCGAGCCGTACTTCGAGCATGAAGGCAAGGGCGTGATCGTGCTGTGCCGCACGTCGAACCCGGGCGGCTCGGATCTGCAGTTTCTCGACACCAACGGCCGGCCGCTGTACCAGGTCGTGGCCGATCTCGCGGCGAACAAGTGGAACGCGAAGAACGGCCAGCTCGGCCTCGTGGTCGGCGCGACGTTCCCGAACGAAATCGAGATCGTGCGCGGGATCGTCGGTGACATGCCGCTCCTGATCCCCGGCATCGGCGCGCAGGGCGGCGACGTGCAGGCGACCGTCAACGCGGGCCGCACCGCCGACGGCACCGGGATGATGATCAACTCGTCGCGCGCGATCCTGTACGCGAGCAAGGGCGAGGACTTTGCCGAAGCGGCGGCGCTCGCCGCGCAGAAGACGCGCGATACGATCAACGCGCATCGCTGAAATAGCACTGACACGCAGGCCGCCCGCCCGGGCGGCCTTGTGCCGCGCCCCGCGCGGCTTTCCCGCCGTGAGCCGTCCTGGCGCACGCGAACAACTTCCCGTCGCTTCCACACCGCATGTCGGCAATTTAGTCGCGCGATGCTGCCGTTTGTCATCCATCCGTAACCAAAATGTCAACAAAGGGAGCGACACCATGCCCAAGCTGTCCCGCCATCTCCTGAGCGCGCTTGCCGCGTCGTTGTGCATGTCGTTCGCCCACGCGGCGGACTTGTCGCACTGGCCGGCGGACAGCGCGAAGGCGCTGAACGCGATGATCGCCGAGCACGCGAACCGTGGCGACTACGCGGTGTTCGACGCCGACAACACGACCTACCGCTACGACCTCGAGGAATCGCTGCTGCCGTATCTCGAGAACCGCGGCGTGCTCACGCGCGACTCGCTCGACCCGTCGCTGAAACTGATCCCGTTCAAGGATTCCGCCGACTACAAGGAGTCGCTGACGAGCTACTACTACCGACTCTGCGAGATCGACGACCTGGTCTGCTACCCGTGGATCGCGCAGGCGTTCGCGGGGCTGTCGCTCGCCGACCTGAAGCGCCACATCGACGCGATGCTCGCCGACGGCAAGCCGGTGCCGATCCGCTACTGGCAGGGCGACAAGGTGGTCGACGGCGCGGCGAACCCGCCGCGCTTCTTCCGCGGGATGCAGGAGCTGTACAACGTGCTGCGCGAGAACGGGATCGAGGTGTACGTGATGACGGCCGCGCACGAGGAGCTCGCGCGGCTGGTGCTGTCCGATCCGAAGTACGGCTACAACGTGAAGCCGCAGAACGTGATCGGCGTGACGACGCTGCTGCGCAACCCGGCCACGGGCGCGCTGACGACGTCGCGGCTGCAGATCAAGGCCGGCAAGTACGACGAAGCCGCGAACCGCACGCTCGTGATCACGCCGTTCCTGATGAACCCGATGACGTGGTACGAGGGCAAGCTCGGCTCGATCGTCGGCTGGATCGACCAGTGGAAGAAGCCGGTGCTGGTCGCGGGCGACACGCCGACGTCCGACGGCTACATGCTGCTGAATGCGACGGACGTCGCGCGCGGCGGCGTGCGCGTGTGGGTGAACAAGAAGGACAAGCAGATGGCGCAGATCCGCGCGTGGTCGGACGAATCGGCCGCGAAGCAGAAGGCGCTCGGCCTGCCGGTCACGGCGGACAAGAACTGGATCGTCGTG
Organism: Burkholderia sp. JKS000303; assembly: GCF_002563755.1. Classification (NCBI taxonomy): domain Bacteria; kingdom Pseudomonadati; phylum Pseudomonadota; class Betaproteobacteria; order Burkholderiales; family Burkholderiaceae; genus Burkholderia; species Burkholderia sp. JKS000303. The sequence goes on along the minus strand of NZ_PDBZ01000001.1, from coordinate 991,137 downwards.
AAGCCCGACGCGATCCAGTAAGCGGGCAGGGGCGCTCGCCGCCCCGCCGTGTTCCGGACGAATCAGCCTTCGCGTTCGTCGAGCAGCTTCAGCAGCCCGCGCAGCGCATGCGCGGCCGCCTGCGTGCGGATCTGCTCGCGGTCGCCCTTGAACACGAGCGTCTCGACGTCGGTATGCAGCCGGTTGCTCCAGCCGAACGACACGGTGCCGACCGGCTTCTTTTCGCTACCGCCCGCCGGGCCGGCGATGCCGGTGACGGACAGCGCGACCTGCGCGCGGCTGTTGCGCAGCGCGCCTTCGGCCATTGCGCGGGCGACCGGCTCGCTGACGGCGCCGTGTTTTTCGATCAGGTCGGGCGGCACGCCGATCATCTCGCTCTTGGCCTGGTTCGAGTACGTGACGAAGCCGCGCTCGAACCACTGGCTGCTGCCGGAGATGTCAGTGATCGCGGCGGCGATCATGCCGCCCGTGCAGGATTCGGCGGTGGCGAGCGACAGGTGCTCGTCACGCAGCTTGTTGCCTGCGCGGATCGCGAGCTGGTGGACGACGGAATCGGTTGGCATGCGCGTCGGGAAACGAAAGTCGGGAAATCGGTCAGCCGATGACGGAGCGCCACACGGCAATCACGAGCAGCGTCATGAAGGCGGCGATCAGGTCGTCGATCATGATGCCGAAGCCGCCGCTCATGCGGCGGTCGAAGTAGCGGACCGGCGGCGGCTTGAGCATGTCGAACAGGCGGAACGCGACGAAGGCCCACAGCTGGCCGACGAAGGTCGCGGGCGTGACGAACAGCATCACGAGCCAGACCGCGACGATTTCGTCCCAGACGATCGGACCCGGATCGGTTGCGCCCATCCTGCGTGCGGTGAAGCCGGTGATCCACGTGCCGCCGACGAATCCGAGCGCGATCAGCGCCCACCATTCGGGCACCGTCAGATAGCGGTTCAGCACGACGAACGTCAGCCAGCCGAACAGCGAGCCGAACGTGCCGGGCATGAACGGCGCCAGCCCGCTGCCGAAGCCGAGCGACACGAGGTGCGCCGGGTGCGACAGCATGAAGCGCGCGGTGGCGCGCTGCTGCACGTTCCGCGCGGCGCCGGGCGCGGCCGCGGATGGCGCGGTCGTCGGGTCAGTCTGCATGGAAGTGGTCGAAACCGTGCAACGTGAGAGTCAGGGGCGTGCCGGCGGCATCGCGCCACACGATCGCGGGCTGCTCCGACGGCGACGACAACGCCCGTATTGTACCGACTCGCGTGACCCGAACGCCGGCGCTGGCGCCGGCTGCGTCGACCGCCGCACGGGCCGCGACGGGCGCGGTGAAGCACAGTTCGTAGTCGTCTCCGCCGGCCAGCGTGCATTGGCGTTGCACCGCGGGCGGCAGCGTCGCGAGCGCGGCCGAGCGCGGCACCGCGTCGGCGTCGATATCGGCGCGCACGTTCGAGCGAGTCAGGATGTGCCGCAGGTCGCCGGCGAGGCCGTCCGAGATGTCGAGCGCCGCGTGCGCGACGCCGGCCAGCGCGAGACCGAGCGCGATGCGCGGCTCGGGGCGCTCGAGCGCCTGCCGGAACGCGGCGGCTTCGGCCGCACCGGCGGCCCATTCGCCGCGCGCGAGCCCGAGCCCGGCGCGCGCGTCGCCGAGCGTGCCGGACACCCAGATGTCGTCGCCGTCGCGTGCGGCATCGCGTCGCAGCGCGGCATCCGGCGCGACTTCGCCGAACACGGTCACGCACAGGTTCAGCGGCCCGCTCGTCGTGTCGCCGCCGATCAGCTCGCAGCCGAACCGCTCGGCGAGCGCGAACAGCCCGTCGCTGAATGCCTCGAGCCACGCCGCGTCGGCGCGCGGCAGCGCGCACGCGAGCGTGAACGCGCGCGGCTCGGCGCCCATCGCCGCGAGATCCGACAAGTTGACCGCGAGCGTCTTGTGGCCGAGCGCGTCGGGCGCGACGGAGGGGAAGAAATGGCGGCCTTCGACCAGCATGTCCGTCGAAATGGCCAGCAATTTTCCGGATCGAGGCGCGATCAGCGCGCAATCGTCGCCGATGCCGAGCGTCGCCGCGCGCGGCCCCCGGGCGGCACGGCGTGCGAAGAAGCGATCGATCAGCGAAAACTCGGAAAGGGCGGCTGGCACGGCGAGGGATCCGAAGCGGTTGAGGGAACGGCATTGTACGAGGCGAACGGCGGCGTTCCTGCACCGTTCAGTACATTTTTGTCGCGGCTGTTGCACCCGAATCGCCGGTCTGACGGGCTTCGATTGGCGCTACAATGCCGTCGAGCAGTCATTCTAATCCGCCCGCCCCAAGACACATGTCGACCCAAGCCTCCTCCAAAGCCAAGCTCCGCGAAGCCGCTCTCGATTATCACGAATTCCCGACCCCGGGGAAGATCGCGATCGCGCCCACCAAGCAGATGATCAACCAGCGCGATCTCGCGCTCGCGTATTCGCCGGGCGTCGCGTATGCGTGTGAGGAAATCGTCGAGAACCCGCTGAACGCCGCGCGTTTCACCGCGCGCAGCAACCTGGTCGGCGTCGTCACGAACGGCACGGCGGTGCTCGGCCTCGGCAACATCGGCCCGCTCGCGTCGAAGCCGGTGATGGAAGGCAAGGCGGTCCTGTTCAAGAAGTTCGCCGGCATCGACGTGTTCGACATCGAGCTGAACGAGTCGGACCCGCACAAGCTGGTGGACGTGATCGCCGCGCTGGAGCCGACCTTCGGCGGGATCAACCTGGAAGACATCAAGGCGCCGGACTGCTTCATCGTCGAGCGCGAAGCGCGCAAGCGGATGAAGATCCCGGTGTTCCACGACGACCAGCACGGCACCGCGATCGTCGTGGCCGCGGCCGTCACGAACGGCCTGAAGGTCGTCGGCAAGGACATCAAGAAGGTCAAGCTCGTCGCGTCGGGCGCGGGCGCGGCCGCCCTCGCGTGTCTGGATCTGCTGGTCGACATCGGCCTGCCGCTCGAGAACATCACGGTGACCGACCTGGCCGGCGTGGTCTACAAGGGCCGCACCGAGCTGATGGACCCGGACAAGGAGCGTTTCGCCCGCGAAACCGAAGCGCGCACGCTGGCCGAAGTGATCGACGGCGCGGACATTTTCCTCGGCCTGTCGGCCGCCGGCGTGCTGAAGCCGGAGATGGTGAAGGGCATGGCCGAGCGCCCGCTGATCCTCGCGCTCGCGAACCCGACCCCGGAAATCCTGCCGGAACTCGCACTCGAGGTGCGCCCGGACGCGGTGCTCGCGACCGGCCGTACCGACTACCCGAACCAGGTCAACAACGTCCTGTGCTTCCCGTTCATCTTCCGCGGCGCACTCGACGTCGGCGCGACGACGATCACGCGTGAAATGGAGATCGCGGCCGTCAATGCGATCGCCGAACTCGCACAGCACGAGCAGAGCGACATCGTCGCGACCGCGTATGGCATTCAGGATCTGTCGTTCGGGCCCGATTACCTGATTCCGAAGCCGTTCGATCCGCGCCTGATCGTGAAGATCGCGCCGGCCGTCGCGCAGGCCGCGATGGACGGCGGCGTCGCGACGCGCCCGATCGAGGACATGGACGCGTACAAGCAGCATCTGCAGCAGTTCGTGTACCACAGCGGCACGACGATGAAGCCGATCTTCCAGATCGCGCGCGCCGCGTCGGAAGAGAAGAAGCGCGTCGTGTTCGCGGAAGGCGAAGAAGAGCGCGTGTTGCGCGCCGTTCAGATCATCGTCGACGAGAAACTCGCGAAACCGATCCTGATCGGCCGCCCGGCGGTGATCGAGCACCGTATCCAGCGCTACGGCCTGCGCCTCACGCCCGGCACCGACTTCACGGTAGTCAACACCGAGCACGACGAGCGCTACCGCGACTTCTGGCAGACGTACTACAAGATGATGTCGCGCAGGGGCATCAGCGAGCAGCTCGCGCGCGTCGAGATGCGCCGCCGTACGACGCTGATCGGCTCGATGCTCGTGAAGAAGGGTGAAGCGGACGGGATGATCTGCGGCACGATCAGCACCACGCACCGCCACCTGCACTTCATCGACCAGGTGATTGGCAAGCGCGCCGGCTGCAGCGTGTACGCGGCGATGAACGGGCTGGTGCTGCCGGGCCGTCAGATCTTCCTCGTCGACACGCACGTGAACGTCGATCCGACCCCGGAGCAGCTCGCCGAGATCACGATCATGGCGGCGGAAGAAGTGCGCCGTTTCGGCATCGAGCCGAAGGTCGCGCTGCTGTCGCACTCGAATTTCGGCACGAGCAACGCACCTTCGGCGCAGAAGATGCGCGATACGCTCGCGATCCTGCAGGAACGCGCGCCGGAGCTGAAGGTCGACGGCGAAATGCACGGCGACGTCGCGCTGGATGCGGCGCTGCGCAAGGAAATCCTGCCGGAATCGACGCTGGAAGGCGAAGCGAACGTACTGGTCCTGCCGAACATCGACGCCGCGAACATCGCGTACAACCTGCTGAAGACGGCCGCCGGCAACAACATCGCGATCGGGCCGATCCTGCTGGGCGCTGCCCAGCCGGTTCACGTGCTGACCGAATCGGCGACCGTTCGCCGCATCGTCAACATGGCGGCGCTGCTGGTCGCCGACGTGAACGCCGCGCGCTGACCCGGGCGCACGCGCCGTGCCGGTCGAACCGGTGCGGCGCGACCGGAAAAATTGTAAACAAAAGCAAAAAGAGGCGTGCCCGCAATGGGCACGCCGTCGGGCAGGGCGCGAACGCGCTTCCCGCAAGCAACAGCAGCATCTCTCCACTCTGGGTAACGAGCGTGGCAAGGAGGCAGAGTCTCGCCATACGAGAGATGCCGTTTGCATTTTACCCTGTGTAAGATAAATGTAGTCTAATTTGGGTAAAAAATGCTTGGTTCGGTATGGCGTACGGCTTTCGATTTCCCAAACGAACATTGATTCGCGCGGACAATAGCGCTACGCTAACGCCTTTGTTGGTCGTCAACTACTTGATTTAACAGCGGGAACCCTGGTTCATGGCACGCAAGTGGCTCCGCAACGGCGCGCTCGCGTCCGTCTTCGCGATGTTCGCGATGGGTATCGTCGGCACACCGACGGGCAGTCTGGTTTCCGCCGCTTACGCACGGCAGGCCGTTTCGGCCGACATGGCCGTCGGCGGGCTCGATACGATCCCGACCGGCCGTCTGCCGCGCGAGGCCGTGACCACGCTTGGCCTGATCGGCGCCGGTGGCCCCTATCCGTACGAGAAAGACGGCGTCGTCTTCGGCAACCGCGAGCGGATCCTGCCGAAAGCGAAGCGCGGCTTCTATCACGAGTACACGGTGCCGACGCCGCGCGCACGCAATCGCGGTGCGCGCCGGATCGTCTGTGGCGGGCCGTTGCGCCGGATCGACAACTGTTATTACACGGACGACCACTACAACAGTTTTAAACGTATTGTTGAATGACTTCGGGATGAACGGAATGAGCGACTCCATCTACGCGCACGATACGGCGGCGGCGGAACTGTTCGCAGCCGGCGACGGCAATCTGTTTCAGCGCGTGATGCAATTACACGCGACGGCACAGGCTGGCGGCGCGCCGGCGCAACAGGAAGCCGAGCCCGGGCTTTCATCGAACGAGGAGCCTATGAGCCTTTTCACGACCGTGCGACCCAACCTCGTGCAGTCGATCCGCGCGTTTCGCGTGCAGGATCTCGCCGACGAAGCCGGTCGGCTCGGCCAGCATTTCCTGTTTGCGTATTGCGGCGCCGCGCAGTCGAAGCAGGAGGTGATGGAGACGATCGCGACGTCGTTCCTGTTTCCGAAGCACTTCGGCAAGAACTACGACGCGCTGTACGACTGCCTGACCGACCTGGTCGCGAAGGCGGGGGCGCAGCCCGGTTTCGTGATCGTCCTCGAAGGACTGCCGATCGCGCAGAAATTCGACAAGGAAGGGCGCGAGACGCTGCTCGACGTGTTCCGCGAAGCCGCCGAGTTCTGGGCCGAGCGCAAGGTCGCGTTCCGCGTCTTCTACTCGTTCGCGTAAGCGCGAAACCGCTGGCCGCTCACCCGCGGCCGATTCGAAAAAAAGCCCGCGTCGCGCGGGCTTTTTTGCGTCCGCGGCCCGCCGGAATCAGGCCGCGCGCGCCGCGTGAGCGGCGCCGGGGCCCATCACCATCCGCCCCACCGCGCGGCCAGCGCCGCGAGCACGGCCGCGCCGGCGGTCTCGGTGCGCAGCACGCGCGGGCCGAGCGACAGCGCGGTGAAGCCGCGCGCGCGGGCCGCCTGTTCTTCGTCGGGCGACAGCCCGCCTTCCGGCCCGATCAGCAGCGTGACGGTCGCGGCAGGTGGCGCGTCGGGCAGCGACGCGAACGGGATGCTCGCACGCGGCGACAACAGCAACCGCAGCTCGCCGTCGGCCGGTGCGGCCGGCAGTGTATCGAGCCACGCGCCGAAGCCGCGCACGTCGGCGACGTCGGGCACGCGGTTGCGCCCGCATTGTTCGCACGATGCGCGCACGACGCCGCGCCAGTGCGCGACGCGCTTGTCCGCGCGCTCGCCCGACAATTTCACGACGCCGCGCGCGGTCGACAGCGGCACGACCGCCGCGACGCCGAGCTCGACGGCTTTCTCGATCACCCAGTCCATCTTGTCGCCGCCGGCGATGCCTTGCGCGAGCGTCACGCGATAGGGCGGCTCGGCTTCGGTCGGGTCGAATGCGTCGATCTGCGCGAGCGCGCTGCGCTTGTCGATCTCGACGAGCCGCGCGCGGTACTGGCCGCCGTTGCCGTCGAACAGCGCGAGCGCGTCGCCGGGCTGCAGGCGCAGCACCTGGGCGTGGCGTGCGACGTCGGCCGGCAGCGCCAGCGTCGCATCGGCGCGCAGCGCGGTTTCGACGAAAAAGCGCGGCACGGCCGCGGTGGTGGTGGCTTCACTCATGCGTGGTGCGGCTCCGCTCATGTGCGCAGGCGGCGCGCGAGCGCCCAGCGGTAGCCGTCGAGATCCTCGATCTGGGCGAAGCGATCGCCCCAGAACTGGTCCTGCGGCGCGGTCAGGGATTTTGCGCCCGCATCGAGCGCGCGCTGCCAGGTGGCGTCGACGTCGTCGACGTACAGATAGAACGACTGCGGCGCGGTTGCGTCCGCACGCTTCGGCGTGAGCGCGGTCGAGCCGAACGCGCCTTCGGGCGCGAACATCACGATCAACTGGCCACGGTAGGTCATCTCGACGTGCATGATCGCGCCATCCTCGTCGAGCACGTCGCGCAGCGCGAAACCGAATGCGGCCTTGAAGAACTCGATGGCTGCCTGCGCATTGCGGACAGCCAGGTAAGGCGTCAACCAAGGCACGTCGGCCGGACGTGGATCGGTCATGAAAATCTCCTGTCGAACGAACAGCGGGGGAGTGCGGGTGCTTCGGCGGGCCTCCGGTAGCGTTCCGGGCCTGCTTGCGCGCGCTGGCAAGCGGGACGATGCGGCCGCCCGGAAGCTCAGCGGCGAACGCCCAGTGTATCGCGCAGCGCGCGTGGGAGGGCAAAGAGGGACGCATGCAGGCGCGCATCGTAGTAGCGCAAACCGTGCACGCGGTGCGCGGCGAGCCGTTCGTCGACGTCGTGCGCGAACAGCGCGGCCGCGTCGAGCGTGTCGCTCGCGATCGCCATCAGCCATTGCGAGCCGTACAGCGGCACGTGCGCGGACAGCGGATCGACCACCGCGAAGCACGCCCGCAGGTCGTCGAGCAGCGCGGCGATCCGCGATGCGTGGAACACGGGCGAGCCGAGGTGCATCGAGATCGCGCCGCACGGCGTGAGGATCCGCTTGAGCCGTGCATAGAACGCGCGCGTATAGAGGCCGGCCGCCGGCGAATCGGGCGGCGTGAGATCGAACACGACGAGGTCGAAATGCTCGACGGTCGACGTGACGAAATGCACGGCGTCGCCGATCACGACTTCCACGCGCGGGTCGTCCAGCGCGCCCTGGTGCACGTCGTCGAGATAGCGGCGGGCCATGCCGACCACTTCGTCGTCGAGCTCGGCGACGACGATCCGCTCGATGCACGCGTGCTTGAGCAACTGGCGCGCCGCGCCGCCGTCGCCGCCGCCGAGCACGAGCGCCTTCTTCGGGCACGGATGCGCGAGCGCGGCCGGGTGCGTCATGCACTCGTGATAGACGTACTCGTCGCCGACCGACGTCATCGGCCGGCCGTCCAGCGTGAACAGGCGGCCGAGCTGCGGCGTTTCCCAGACCTCGATGTGCTGGTGCGGCGACGCGACGTGCGCGAGCCGCCGGGCGTTCGGGAAGCCGTAGGTGGCGTCGGGCGTGGGGTGAAAAAGAAGGGTCGTGCTCACGGGCGGGGCGGCTCAGGGCAGGCAGTTCCGACGTCTGAATTATAGGAGGCGTGCGGTTCGACGGAAAAGCGTGCCGGAACAACGCGCGCCGACAAGGGAAATGTCGGCCCATCTGTTAAAATGACGAGCTTTGCAGCCCCGTCCGTAGGCTCCGTCCGCTTCGCGTCCGTCAGGCGCCGCATTGCGCGCCCGGAACGATTGACGCTCGAGCTTTCGGATGCCGCCGTGCCCCCGTTTCCTCGACTCGTTCTCCGGACTCGACATGACGACTTCGTCTCCCGCCTCCACCACCCTGATGGCCAACGCGATCCGTGCGCTCGCGATGGACGCCGTCCAGCAAGCGAACTCCGGCCACCCCGGCATGCCGATGGGCATGGCCGAAATCGGCGTTGCGCTCTGGTCGCGCCACCTGAAGCACAACCCGACCAACCCGCACTGGGCAGACCGCGACCGTTTCGTGCTGTCGAACGGCCATGGCTCGATGCTGCTGTACTCGCTGCTGCACCTGACCGGCTACGACCTGCCGATGGAAGAGCTGAAGAACTTCCGCCAGCTGCACTCGAAGACGCCGGGTCACCCGGAATACGGCATCACGCCGGGCGTCGAGACGACCACCGGCCCGCTTGGCCAGGGTCTCGCGAACGCGGTCGGCATGGCGCTCGGCGAAGCGCTGATGGCGGACGAATTCAACCGTGACGGCGCGAAGATCGTCGATCACCATACGTACGTGTTCCTCGGCGACGGCTGCCTGATGGAAGGCATCTCGCACGAAGCCTGCTCGCTCGCCGGCACGCTGAAGCTGAACAAGCTGATCGCGCTGTACGACGACAACGGCATCTCGATCGACGGCGACGTCGTGAACTGGTTCCACGACGACACGCCGAAGCGCTTCGAGGCATACGGCTGGAACGTGATCCCGAACGTGAACGGTCATGACGTCGACGCAGTCGACGCGGCAATCGCGAAGGCGAAGCTGTCGGACAAGCCGACGATGATCTGCTGCAAGACGGTGATCGGCAAGGGCGCGGCGACCAAGGCCGGCGGCCACGACGTGCACGGCGCGGCGCTCGGCGCGGAAGAAATCGCGAAGACGCGCGCGGCACTCGGCTGGACCTGGGAGCCGTTCGTGATTCCGCAGGAAGTCTATGCGGCATGGGACGCGAAGGAAGCCGGCAAGCGCGCTGAAACCGAATGGGACGCGACGTTCGCCGCCTATCGCGCGAAATTCCCGGCAGAAGCCGCCGAGTTCGAGCGCCGGATGGCCAACCAGCTGCCGGCCGACTGGGCCGAGAAGGCTGCGGCGATCATCGCCGGCGCGAACGAGCGCGGCGAGACGGTGGCGACCCGCAAGGCGTCGCAACAGGCGATCGAAGGCCTCGCCGCTGCGCTGCCCGAACTGCTCGGCGGCTCGGCCGACCTGACCGGTTCGAACCTGACGAACTGGAAGGCATCGAAGGCGGTGCGCGCGAATCCGGAAGGCCCGGGCGTGCTGCTCGGCAACCACATCAACTACGGCGTGCGCGAATTCGGCATGAGCGCCGCGATCAACGGCCTCGCGCTGCACGGCGGCCACAAGCCGTTCGGCGGCACGTTCCTGACGTTCTCCGACTACAGCCGCAACGCACTGCGCGTCGCGGCGCTGATGAAGGTTCCGTCGATCTTCGTGTTCACGCACGATTCGATCGGCCTCGGCGAAGACGGTCCGACGCACCAGTCGGTCGAGCACGTGTCGAGCCTGCGCCTGATCCCGAACCACGACGTGTGGCGTCCGGCCGACACGGTCGAGACGGCCGTCGCATGGACCCACGCGATCGCTGCCGACCGTCCGTCGAGCCTGATCTTCAGCCGCCAGAACCTCGCGTTCAACCCGCGTACCGATTCGCAGATCGCGAACATCGAGAAGGGCGGTTACGTGCTGAAGGACTGGGACGAAGAGATCGTCGCACGCAAGATCATCCTGATCGCGACGGGCTCGGAAGTCGAACTCGCGATGAAGGCGATCGAGCCGCTCGCGCAACAGGGCATCGCGGCCCGCGTCGTGTCGATGCCGTCGACCAACGTGTTCGACCGCCAGGACGCCGAATACCGCGAACGCGTGCTGCCGCACGGCGTGCGCCGCGTCGCGATCGAAGCGGGCGTGACCGCGTTCTGGCACAAGTACGTCGGCCTCGAGGGCGGCGTCGTCGGGATCGACACGTTCGGCGAATCGGCACCGGCCGGCGTGCTGTTCAAGTACTTCGGTTTCACCGTCGAGCACGTCGTCGAGACCGCGAAGGCCGTGCTGGCCTAAAAGCATTCGCGACGCGCGCCTCCCCTTGCGCGCGTCGCACCGTGAAGCTGCACGCAACGAATTTTTTTCAGCCATCAGGAGATAGACCATGACGATCCGCGTCGCAATCAACGGCTACGGCCGCATCGGCCGCAACACGCTGCGCGCGTTCTATGAAAACGGCAAGAAGCACGATCTCGAGATCGTCGCCATCAACGATCTGGGCGATGCGAAGACCAACGCGCACCTGACCCAGTACGACACCGCACACGGCAAGTTCCCGGGTGAAGTGACGGTCGACGGCGACTACCTCGTCGTGAACGGCGACAAGATCCGCGTGCTGGCGAACCGCAACCCGGCAGAACTGCCGTGGGGCGAGCTGGGCGTCGACGTCGTGATGGAATGCACGGGCTTCTTCACGACCAAGGAAAAGGCCAGCGCGCACCTGAAGGGCGGCGCGAAGAAGGTGATCATCTCGGCGCCGGGCGGCAAGGACGTCGACGCGACGATCGTCTACGGCGTGAACCACAACGTGCTGAAGGCCGAGCACACGGTCATCTCGAACGCATCGTGCACGACGAACTGCCTCGCGCCGCTCGTCAAGCCGCTGAACGACCAGATCGGCCTCGAAACCGGCCTGATGACGACGATCCACGCGTACACGAACGACCAGGTGCTGACGGACGTCTATCACGAAGACCTGCGTCGCGCGCGTTCGGCTACCCACAGCCAGATCCCGACGAAGACGGGCGCTGCTTCGGCCGTCGGCCTCGTGCTGCCGGAACTGAACGGCAAGCTCGACGGCTACGCGATCCGCGTCCCGACGATCAACGTGTCGGTCGTCGACCTGTCGTTCATCGCGAAGCGCGACACGACGGTTGAAGAAGTCAACGCGATCATGAAGGAAGCATCGGAAGGCGCGCTGAAGGGCATCCTCGGCTACAACGATGCACCGCTGGTGTCGATCGACTTCAACCACAACCCGGCTTCGTCGACGTTCGACGCAACGCTGACCAAGGTGTCGGGCCGCCTCGTCAAGGTGTCGAGCTGGTACGACAACGAGTGGGGCTTCTCGAACCGCATGCTGGATACGGCAGTCGCATTCGCGAACGCGAAGTAATCCTGCACGTTGCGCGGCCGCCGCACGGCGGCGTGCGCGGCGAACGAGCCCGGCCGGTTTTCCGGCCGGGCTTTTTTTTGCCCGGCGTCATGGCCCGGCGCCGGCCGTCACGTGCTCGACCGCGTCGACGAACGCGCGCTTGATCGCGCTGTCGAGGTCGGTCCACGCGAGACCGATGCCGGTGCGGTGGCCCGCGAGGTCGAGCGGCCTCGCGAGCACGTTCGGCGGCAGCGCGCTCGCGGCTTCCGCCGGCATCAGCCCGATCCCCATTCCGGCGGCGACGAGCGCGAGCATCGTCGTGAATTCGCCGAACTCCTGCGCGATCTCGAGCGTCGTACCGGCGCGGCTCAGCGCGAGCAGCATGTCGTCGTGAAAGCCGGGCGCGTAACGGCGCGCGAGCACGAATGCAGGCTGGCCGCGCAACGCGGCCGGCGCGATCGCGTCGTGCGCGGCGAGCGGATGGTCGAGCGGCAGCGCGACGACGAAACCTTCCTCCAGCACCACGCGCGTGTCGATGCCCGCATACGCGGCAGGCAGCCGGATCATCCCGAAATCGATGCGCCGGTCGCGCAGCGCCGCGATCTGGTCGGGCGTCGGCATGTCCTTCAGTTCGAGCGTGATCAGCGGGTAGCGCTCGCGCATCGTGCGCAGCACGGCCGGCAGCAGCGCGGGCAGCACCGACGACACGAACGCGATGCGCAGCGTGCCGATCTCGCCGCGGCTCGACAGCCGCGCCATCTGCTCGGCGCGCGCAGCCTGCTGCAGCGTCGCCCGCGCTTCGGGCAGGAAGACGCGCCCGGTGTCGCTGAGTTCGACCTTGTGGCGGTCGCGCTCGAACAGGCGCGCGCCCAGTTCGTCCTCGAGCGCCTTGATCTGCATGCTCAGCGCGGACTGGACGATGAACAGGCGCTGCGCGGCGCGCCCGAAATGCAGCTCTTCCGCGAGCGTGACGAAGGCGCGCAATTGCTTGAGTTCCATGGTCGGCGGCTGGCAAGGGACGGTAATCAGATTTCATGATAACCGGATCAAAAAAGACCATTGGCGCGATGCCCGGCCGAGCGCCGAAGATAGCCTCAACGCGAGACCGACCGCGACGGGCGGTTGGCTCGCCGGGTATGAGGAGACACGCATGACCCACGCGCTTGACCGGTTCCGCCTCGACGGCCGCCGCGCACTGATCACCGGTTCCGGACGCGGTATCGGACTGACGCTCGCTCGCGGGCTCGCCGAAGCCGGCGCGGCGATCGTGATCAACGATCGCAATGAACAGAAGGCCACGACGCTCGTGCGCCATTTCCGCGAAGAAGGGTTCACCGCCGATTACGCGGTGTTCGACGTTGCCGAGCACGGGCAGGTGCGCGCGGCGGTCGACGATTTCGAGTCGCGCGTCGGCGCGATCGACATCCTCGTGAACAACGCGGGCATCCAGCGCCGCGCACCGCTCGACGCATTCGACCCGGACGACTGGCACGCGCTGATGCGCGTGAATCTGGACGGCGTGTTCAACACCGCGCAGGCGGTGGCGCGCCACATGATCGCGCGCGGTCGCGGCAAGATCATCAACATCTGTTCGGTGCAGAGCGAGCTCGCGCGGCCGACGATCGCGCCCTATGCGGCGACGAAGGGCGCGGTGCGGATGCTGACGAAAGGGATGTGCGCCGACTGGGCGCGTCATGGCATCCAGGCGAACGGCCTCGCGCCCGGTTATTTCGAGACCGAACTGAACCGCGCGCTGGTCGACGATGCGGCGTTCTCGGACTGGTTGTGCAAGCGCACGCCGGCCGGCCGCTGGGGGCAGGTCGACGAGCTGTGCGGCGCGGCGATTTTCCTCGCGTCGGCTGCGTCCGATTTCGTGAACGGCCAGACGCTGTTCGTCGACGGCGGCCTGACCAGCGCCGTCTGAGCGGCGGTGCTTGCGCCGTGTGCGCAGCGCCGTCGAGCCGGTTCGGGCCGGCATCCGAATTCCCAGAAGAGCCCGCCGCATGAGCGGGCCGATGTCCGGCGCATCTGGCGCCGGGTTCCGGAATGGAAGGCAGGAGACAGGAGACAACGATGGACCGCAATTCCCCGAGGCGCGATGCAATGCCCGCCACGCCGGCCGACACCGCCGAACGACACGGTGTCGACCAGAAGCAGCTAAACCGCGCGGCATGGACCTGCTCGCTCGGCAGCGCGCTCGAATACTACGATTTCGCGCTGTACACGCTCGCGTCGGCGCTGGTCTTCGGACCGCTGTTCTTTCCGTCCCAAACCGTCGAGACGCGGCTGATCGCGAGCTTCGGCACGTATTTCGTCGGCTTCGCGGTGCGCCCGCTCGGCGGCGTCATCTTCGGCGTGCTCGGCGACCGGATCGGCCGCAAGTTCGTGCTGACCGCGACGGTGCTGCTGATGGGCATCGCCAGCACGCTGATCGGCGTCCTGCCGACCTATGCGAGCGCCGGCTACTGGGCGCCGGCGCTGCTCGTGCTGCTGCGCATCCTGCAGGGCCTCGGCGCCGGCGCGGAGCAGGCCGGCGCGGCCGTGCTGATGACCGAATACGCACCGCCGGGCAAACGCGGCTTCTACGCGTCGCTGCCGTTTCTCGGGATCCAGCTCGGCACGGTGCTCGCGGCGGCCGTCTATTTCCTGCTGCTCGCGAACCTCGACCACGTCACGGACGGCTGGGGCTGGCGCGTGCCGTTCCTGTTCAGCGCGGTGATCGTCGCGGTCGGGGTCTACATGCGGGCGCGGCTGCATGAATCGCCGACCTTCGTGCGGCTCGAGAAGCGCGCGCAGGTGGTTGCGAATCCGCTGAAGAGCGCCGTGCAGCACTCCAAGCGCACGTTGCTGATCGGCATCGGGCTGCGGATGGCGGAGAACGGCGGCTCGTCGATCTACCAGGCGCTCGCAATCAGCTATCTCGCCGGCGTGATCGGGATGAAGGGGCCGATCGGCGCGCTCGCGCTGGTGTGCGCGGCCACCGTCGGCGCCTGCACGGTGCCGCTCGCGGGGCGACTGAGCGACCGCTTCGGCCGGGTGCGCGTGTACCGCACGTTCGCGTGGCTGCAGCTCGCGCTTGCGTTCCCGGTGTGGTGGATCTTCAGCCAGGGGAACGTGGTGGCCAGCGTGATCGCGATCTCGGTCGCGCAAGGCTTCGCGAACTGGGGGATGCTCGGCGCGCAGGCCGCGCTGCTGCCGGAACTGTTCGGCGCGCGGCATCGCTACATGGGCGTGTCGTTTGCGCGTGAAGTGTCGGCCGTGCTCGCCGGCGGAATCGCGCCGCTGATCGGCGCGATGCTGATCGCGACCGTGATCGCGCTGCACGGCGGCGATCACGCGGCCGGCGTGCACGCCTGGGTGCCGATCGCCGCGTACCTGGTGGTGCTCACGCTGATCACGCTGTTCACCACCGCGCGGATGCCGGAGACGCTGAACCGCGATCTCGACGATCCGCTCGACGCGGCGCAGGCGCAGCCGGTCCCGGAAGCCGAACCGCTCGCGCGGCATGCATGAGCGCGCTGCCGGGCGGCTGACGCGGCCCGGCACGCAGTCCGATTTCAACTTATTTCGACAGGAGCAAGCGCAGATGGCGCACGATTCGACCCCGCGGCCCGAGCTGCTGATGACGGGCCCCTACCAGCCGTGGGACGACGCATGGCTGTCGACCGGCTACCACGTCCACCGGCTGTGGGAGGCCGCCGACCGCGCGGCGTTTCTCGCCGAACACGGCGCCGGCGTGCGCGCGATCGCGACGCGCGGCGACCTCGGCGCCAATGCCGCGCTGATCGCCGCACTGCCGCAGCTCGAGATCATCTCGTGCTACGGCGTCGGCACCGACGCGATTGATCTCGCCGCGGCACGCGAGCGCGGCATCCGCGTGACCAATACGCCCGACGTGCTGACCGGCGACGTCGCCGATCTCGGCGTCGGGCTCACGCTCGCGCTGCTGCGCCGGATCGGTGCCGGCGACGCGTACGTGCGCTCTGGCGCATGGCGCGACGGCGACATGCCGCTCGTCACGCGCCTGTACGGCAAGCGCGTCGGCATCGTCGGCTTCGGCCGGATCGGCACGACGCTTGCGCGCCGGCTGTCGGGCTTCGACGTCGAGCTCGGCTATTTCGACGTCGCGCCGCGCGCCGACAGCCCGCATCGTTTCTTCGGCCAGTTGACCGAGCTGGCCGACTGGTGCGACGTGCTGATCGTCACGCTCGCGGGCGGCGCGTCGACGCGCCATCTCGTCGACGCTGCCGTGCTCGACGCACTCGGCCCGCGCGGCTATCTGGTGAACGTGTCGCGCGGCACGACCGTCGACGAACCCGCACTGCTCGACGCGCTCGAGCGCGATGCGATCGCCGGCGCGGCGCTCGACGTGTTCTGGAACGAACCGAACATCGACCCGCGTTTCCTCGCGTTGCAGAACGTGCTGCTGCAGCCGCATCATGCGAGCGGCACCGTCGAGACGCGTCAGGCGATGGGCTGGCTCGTGCGCGACAACCTCTCCGCGCACTTCGCCGGCGCGCCGCTGCTCACGCCGGTCGTCTGAGGAGGGGTGTCATGCGTATGCGTTGCATGTGTGTCGTGATCCACGGGCCGAACGACCTGCGGCTCGAAGAGCAGGACGCCGGCGAGATCGGCCCGGGGCAGGTGCGCGTCGATGTCGCGATGGGCGGCATCTGCGGCTCCGACCTGCATTACTTCCGGCACGGCGGCTTCGGCGCGATCCGGCTGCAGCAGCCGATGGTGCTCGGCCATGAAGTGGCCGGCACGGTCGCGGCGGTCGCGCCGGACGTGTCGGCGGTGAATGTCGGCGATCGCGTCGCGGTCAATCCGAGCCGCCCGTGCGGCGCGTGCCGCTACTGTCTCGAAGGGTTGCCGAACCAGTGTCTCGACATGCGCTTCTACGGCAGCGCGATGCGCATGCCGCACGTGCAGGGCGCGTTTCGCAACGCGCTCGTGTGCGACGCGGCGCAGTGCGTGAAAGTGGCCGATCACGTGCCGCTGTCGCTCGCGGCGCTTGCCGAGCCGTTCGCGGTCGGGCTGCACGCGGTGTCGCGCGCGGGGCCGCTGATCGGCCGGCGCGTGCTGGTGTCGGGATGCGGGCCGATCGGCGTGCTGGCGGTCGCGGCGGCGCGCGTGCACGGCGCGGCGGAGATCGTCGCGACCGACGTGGTCGATGCGCCGCTCGACGTGGCGCGCGCGCTCGGCGCCGACCAGACGATCAACGCGGCGACCGATAGCGGCTGGGTTGCGCGCTACGGTGCCGACAAGGGGACGTTCGACGTGATGATCGAGTGTTCCGGCAATGCGCGCGCACTGCGCGACGGCCTCGACGTGATGCGGCCGCGCGGCGTCGTCGTACAGCTCGGGCTCGGCGGCGACGTCAGCCTGCCGCAGAACGTGGTGGTCGCGAAGGAGCTGTCGATCTGCGGGTCGTTCCGCTTCCACGCGGAGTTCGCGCTTGCGGTGCAGTTGATCAATGCGGGGCGCGTCGATCTCGCGCCGGCCGTGACGCGCGTGTTTCCGATGCGCGAAGCGAGCGATGCGTTCGAGCTGGCCGGCGACCGGCAGCGCGCGATGAAGGTGCTGATCGATTTCGCGGACGCGACTGCATGACCGTTCGCTGACGGCGCGCGACGGCGCGCATGCAAAAAAGGCACGCCCGCGATGCGCGGAGCGTGCCTTTTTATTGGCCGGTGCGAAAGCCGGTTACTGCGTGACTTGCCGCACGCCGACGCGTTGCGATGCGAGCCACAAGGCGATCAGCACGCCGGACAGCGCGGCGCCGGCGATGCACACGCCGCGCCAGCCGTCGACGCCGTACGCGACGCTCGCCGCGAACGACCCGAACGCGCCGCCGATGAAGTAGCTCGTCAGGTAGATCGTCGTCACGCGGCTGCGTGCGTTGCCGGCGAGCGCATAGATCACGCTCTGGTTCGAGATGTGCATGCCCTGCACGCCGACATCGAGCAGCAGGATGCCCGCGATCAATGCGACGAGCGAGTGCGCGCCGGTCGCGATCAGCGCGAACGAGGCGAGCACGGCCGCCGCGAACAGGCCGGTCGCCGCGTTGCCGTGGCCGCGGTCGACGAGCCGGCCGGCCGAGGTCGCCGCGAGCGCGCCCACCGCGCCGACGACGCCGAACAGCCCGATCTGCCCTTCGGAGTAGTTGTACGGCGGCTGGCTCAGCAGGAACGTGAGGCCGGTCCACAGCAGGCTGAAGCACGCGAACACGAGCGCGCCGTAGGTGGAGCGCAGCGCGATCAGCGGCTGCGCGCGCACCAGCGCGACGAGCGACTTCATCAGCGCCGCGTAGTCGAGCCGTGCGTGGCGGCGATCCTTCGGCAGCTTCGCCGCGAGCAGGCCCGTCAGCGCGAGGATCATCACCGCGGCGATCCCGTACACCGCGCGCCAGCCGAAGCCGTCGGCGATTGCGCCGGCCGCGACGCGCGCGAGCAGGATCCCGAGCAGCAGCCCGCTCATCACGGTGCCGACCGCGCGGCCGCGCGTGCGCGCGTCGGCGAGCGACGCGGCGAACGGCACGAGCAGCTGCGTCGAGCAGGTGACGAAGCCGAGCGCGATGTTCGCGACGACGAACATCGTGAAGTTGGTGCTGAACGCGACGGCCACCAGCGCGATCACGTTGAGTACGAGCAGCCGCACGATCAGCGTGTGGCGGTTGACCGCGTCGCCGAGCGGCACGATCAGCAGCAGGCTCGCTGCGTAGCCGAGCTGCGTCAGCGTGACGAGATAGCCGAGCTCGGCGGGCGGGCGGCCGAAGCTGCGCGCGATCGCGGCGAGCAGCGGCTGCGCGTAATAGATGTTGCCGATGACGATGCCGCACGCGCAGGCGAACAGCAGCGTCATGGCGCGGGTCAGTGGGGGATGGTTGTCGTGATGCGGTTCCATGGTCGCGAAAAACGGCGGCGGCCGGCGGCGCGGGGGCGGCCGGCTGCACGGGGATTGCGGAAATCGGGGCCGGCGTCAACGGATCGGCGATGAGCCGATGCGCGCCGGGCGGAGCGTGGCCGGTGCCCGGGTGGGGCGGCGGCGGATCGTCGTGCGGCGGACGGGGCAGGGCGGGCCCGGGCGTGCCGCTCCGGTGCGGCGGCAGGCGCCATGCGCGGAAGCGGAAGTGCGTATGATGCGGGAATCGAATCATAGCGTCCAAGACTGGATCGCTATGGTATTCATTGGTGCAGCCAATACTTGAGCCGCGCATGCTACTTCGCCACATCCGCTATTTCCTGGCCGTCGCCGAGCAGCGCAGCTTCACGCGCGCGGCCGACGCGCTGCATGTGTCGCAGCCGACGCTGTCGCAGCAGGTGCGCCAGCTCGAGGATATGCTCGGCGTGCAGCTGTTCGACCGCTCGGGCCGCACGGTGCGGCTCACCGAGTTCGGCGAAGTCTATGCGCGCCACGCGCGCGCGGCACTGCACGAGCTCGATACCGGGCAGCGCGCGCTGCACGACGTCGCCGATCTCGGCAGCGGTTCGTTGCGGCTCGCGATGATGCCGACCTTCGCGGCCTACCTGAGCGGCTCGCTGATCGACGCGTTCCATGCGGATTTTCCGAACGTCGCGCTGACGATCGACGCGATGCCGCAGGAGCGCATCGAGGCGCTCCTGGCCGACGACCGGCTCGATGCAGGCTTCGCGTTCATGCCGCCGCGCGCGCCCGACATCGACGCGCTGCCGCTGTGGGACGAACCGCTCGCGCTCGTGACGGGCCGCACGCATCGCCTGGCCCGCCGTCGCCGCGCGCTGAGTCCGGCCGAACTCGTCGGCGAGCCGCTGGTGCTGCTGAGCCGCGCGTTCGCGACGCGTGAAAGCATCGACCGGTATTTCATCGAGCAGGGCGCGCAGCCGAAGATCGCGATCGAGACGAACACGGTCAGCGCGGTGCTGGAGCTCGTGCGCTGCGGGCGGCTCGCGACGGTGCTGCCCGATGCGGTCGCGCGAGAGAGCGGCGATCTGTGCGCGCTGGAGATTGATCCGCCGCTGCCGGCGCGCACGGCAGCGCTGCTCACGCGCAAGGGCGCGTACCGCAGCGTCGCGGCGCGCGCCTTCATCGAGCGCGCGCTCGCGTATCGCGATCCGTCGGGGGGATGACCGGGATGGCCGGCGACCGGTTGCGGCGCCGGCCGCGCGTGCTGGCGCTCAGGTGCGCGGCGTCGGGAAGAAGATGCCCGCGCGCTGCGCGGCGTTGGCGATGTGCGTTTCGATCGCGGTGCCGGCGGCCGCCGCATCGCGCGCGATCAGCGCATCGACGATCGCACGGTGTTCGTGCCACGTCGACAGCAGCAGCTCGCGTCGGTAGAACGGCATGCGCTGGCTTTCCTTCATGATGTCCGCGCTGCTGCGCAGCACCGATTCGATCGCCGCGTTGCCCGCGAGATGGATGATCCGCATGTGGAAGTCGAAGTCGAGCCGCGACGCCTCGTCGAGCGCGCTCTCGGTCAGCGCGACGTGCAGGTCGGCGAGGTTGTTTTCGAACCAGGCGATGTCGTCGTCGGTGACGACGTGCGCGGCCATCCGCGCGGCGAACCCTTCGAGCGCATAGCGCATCTGGTACGTGTCGGGCGGCGACGACTGCTCGGCGAACCGCCACGCGTGGGCGGCGGTTGCCTGCGCGCTTTCGACATAGACGCCCTTGCCGGCGCGGATGCGCAGCATCCCGAGCGCCTCGAGCGTCGACAGTGCCTCGCGCAGCGACGCGCGGCTGATTTCCAGCTCCTCGGAGAGCTGGCGCTGGGCCGGCAGCAGGCTGCCGACCGGATACACGCCTGCCTCGATCCGGTCGCGGATCGTCGAGATGGCGGCGTCGGTCACGGTGTGTGGAACGTTCTTCATGATGTGAGCGATGGCCGGTCTGACCAGCATTGTAATCCGCACGCAGGCGGTGCACGAGCGACCTACGGGAAAGCCACGATCCGCCCCGATCCGGTGCATTCCGACCCCATGCCGAGGGGCGGGAAATCCCTATTTGATCCGTCCTTGACGCGACTATATCGGCTTCCTACTATCCACCATAACATCACTGGTCTTACCAGTATGAACAGACGAAACTGCAACCGTTTGATCGGGAGAGCGCCGTGTCGAAATTCCTCAATTCGCTGTTTGGCCGGGTAGTCATCGCATTGATACTGGGGGTCGCGCTCGGCGCGTTCTTCCCGCATTTCGCCGAGTCGCTGCGACCGCTCGGCGACGGTTTCCTGAAGCTCATCAAGATGGTCATCGGCCCGATCGTGTTCTGCGTCGTGGTCAGCGGGATGGCCAATGCGGGCGACCTGAAGAAGGTCGGCCGGGTCGGCCTGAAGGCGGTCGTCTACTTCGAGGTGATGACGACGATCGCGCTCGGCATCGGGCTCGTGCTCGCATGGCTCACGCGTCCGGGCGTCGGGATGAACATCGACCTGCGCTCGCTCGACGCGGCATCGCTCGCGTCGTATGCGAAGAACGCCGAAAGCCTGAAGGACACGGCCGGCTACCTGATGAAGATCATCCCCGAGACCGCGATCGACGCGTTCGCGAAGGGTGACATCCTGCAGATCCTCGTGTTCGCGGTGCTGTTCGGCTCCGCGCTGTCGCTGCTCGGTGACAAGGCGCAACGCGTGAACAGCCTGATCGAGGAACTGTCGCACGTGTTCTTCCGCATCATCGGCTTCATCATCAAGCTCGCGCCGCTCGGCGTGCTCGGCGCGATCGCGTTCACGACCGGCAAGTACGGCGTGGCATCGCTCAAGCAGCTCGGCTATCTCGTCGCGGTGTTCTACCTGAGCTGCTTCGTGTTCGTCACGGTCGTGCTCGGCGCGGTGATGCGCCTCGCGGGCTTCTCGGTGTTCAAGCTGATCCGCTACCTGCGCGAGGAACTGTCGATCGTGCTCGGCACCGCATCGTCCGACGCGGTGCTGCCGCAGGTGATGAGCAAGCTCGAATACATGGGCATCAAGGATTCGACGGTCGGCCTCGTGATTCCGACCGGCTATTCGTTCAACCTCGACGGCTTCTCGATCTACCTGACGCTCGCCGTGCTGTTCATCGCGCAGGCCACCAACACGCCGCTGTCGACGCATGACCTGATCGTCGTGCTGCTCGTGTCGCTCGTCACGTCCAAGGGCGCGCACGGGATTCCGGGTTCGGCGATCGTGATTCTCGCGGCGACGCTGTCGGCGATCCCCGCGATTCCGGTGCTCGGCCTCGTGCTGATCCTGCCGGTCGACTGGTTCGTCGGCATCGCTCGCGCAGTGACCAACCTGATCGGCAACTGCGTCGCGACGGTCGTCGTCGCGGTGTGGGAGCACGACATCGACCGGGCCCGTGCGAAGCGCGTGCTGAATCGCGAACTGCGCTACGTGCCGGCCGACGAACAGGGCCGCGCCGCACCGGTCGCTGGCGACCAGGCCCACGCGCTCTGAGCGCGAGTGCGCGCGGAGCGGCTGCCCCGGCTGCCCCGCGCGATGTGAATTTCATGCAGCCGGTGCGACGACGCGCCGGCGCTTCCAAACACACTGGAGACGACATGGCAGCCCCCATCCTCGATCCGAACGCGCCGGCTTTCACGCGGCGCTACATGAACCTCGCCGACCCGCGCCTGGGCGCGCAGGCGCTCTTCGCCAGCGACGAGTTCTTCGCGCCGAAGGAGCGCATGCTCAATCCCGAGCCGGCCGTCTTCATTCCCGGCAAGTACGACGACCACGGCAAGTGGATGGACGGCTGGGAAACGCGCCGCAAGCGCACCACCGGCCACGACTTCTGCGTGGTCCGGCTCGCGCGGCCGGGCGTGATCCATGGCGTCGATCTCGACACGAGCCACTTCACCGGCAACTTCCCGCCGGCCGCGTCGATCGAGGCGTGCGCGGTGGACGGCGACACGCCGCCGGACGACGCCGCATGGCGCACGATCGTGGCCGCGACGACGCTGCAGGGTAATTCGCATCACTACGTGAGCGTCGACGACGCGCAGCCGGTCACGCACCTGCGCGTGAACCTGTATCCGGACGGCGGGCTCGCGCGGCTGCGCGTGTACGGCCAGCCGCAGCGCGACTGGCGCCATGTGCCGGCCGGCGAGCTCGTCGATCTCGCGGCGATCGAGAACGGTGGCTACCTGGTGGCCGCGAACAACCAGCACTTCGGGCCGGCTTCGCAGATGCTGATGCCGGGACGCGGCGCGAACATGGGCGACGGCTGGGAAACGCGGCGCCGCCGCGAGCCCGGCAACGACTGGGCGATCGTCGCGCTGGCGCGCCCGGGCATCATCCGGCGCGTCGAGGTCGATACCGCTTTTTTCAAGGGCAACTTCCCCGACCGCTGTTCGCTGCAGGCCGCGCACGTCACGGGCGGCACCGACGATTCGCTCGTCACGCAGGCGATGTTCTGGGCCGAGCTGCTCGGCGAGCAGAAGCTGCAGATGGATCACGTGCACACGTTCGATCAGCTCGCGGCGCTCGGCCCCGTCACGCACGTGCGCTTCAACATCTTCCCGGACGGCGGCGTGTCGCGCCTGCGTCTGTGGGGCGAGCCGGCTTGACGGAGGGTGATGGCATGAGCAGACCCCATATCTTGCGCGTCGAGCGGCTGACCCGCGAAGCGTTCGCGCCGTTCGGCGACGTGATCGCGCTCGAAGGCGCGCGGCATTTCCCGATCAACGGCGGGACGACCGAGCGTTTCCACGATCTCGCGACGATCGACGTCTGCACGGACGGCGGCCGGCCGCTCGTCAGCATGTTCCGCGCGCAGCCGCGCACGCTGCCGGTCGCGATCACGCTGATGGAGCGTCATCCGCACGGCAGCCAGGCATTCATCCCGCTGGCGGCCGTGTCGCGCTACGCGATCGTCGTCGCGCCGGCCGGCGAATTCCGGCCCGACGCGATGCGCGCGTTCCTCGCCGAAGGCTGGCAGGGCGTGAATTATGCGAAGGGCGTGTGGCATCACCCGCTGCTCGCGCTCGACGCGGTCAGCGATTTCGTGATCGTCGATCGCGGCGGCCCGCAGCCGAACTGCGACGAGATCCCGCTCGACGACGCGTGGGCGCTCGAGTTCGAACCGGCCTGCGCGAGCACGGCCTGACGCACGGCGCAGCCGCACGACTGAAAACGTTTCCGGACGGGTCCGCGTGTCACGCGGGCCTCGTCGCATGAATCCTGTCTCGAAAACAACACGGCCCGGGCGGCGAGATGCCGGCCGGGCCGTCGCGCATGCGCGAATGGTGCGGATCAGTGCTTGCGGTGCGGGCAGTTCTCGGTCGTGCAGGAACCGTACATCGCGAGCGAGTGTTCCTGGAGCCGGAAGCCGCGTTCCTTCGCGATCGCCTGCTGGCGGCTTTCGATCTCGGCGTCGAAGAATTCTTCGACGCGGCCGCAATCGAGGCACACGAGGTGATCGTGGTGCGAACCTTCGTTCAGTTCGAACACGGCCTTGCCGGATTCGAAGTTGCTGCGCGTGAGCAGGCCTGCCTGCTCGAACTGCGTCAGCACGCGGTAAACCGTGGCGAGCCCGATGTCGAGTTGTTCGTTGAGCAGGTTCCGGTAGACGTCTTCGGCCGTCAGGTGACGCACCGGGCTCTGTTGGAAGATCTCGAGAATCTTGAGGCGCGGTAGGGTGGCCTTGAGCCCAATATTCTTGAGATCCGTCGGATTGGTCATGGCTAGGCATCCCTAGAGTACAATGCAGGGCTTCAATGTTACCGGCTTTTCGCCGTTCCAGAAACACGCGCGGCTCGCGACGCGGGCCAGCACGGTGACGGAAATGATCCCAGAATCTCTTTCGCACTTTCAGAGGAGTCGCATGCGGAGTGCCATCATCGCTGCCGCCGCCGTTGCCGCGCTGGCTGGTTGTTCGTCGTACGACAGCGTGACGCAGCGCATCGCGCAGAGCATCACGCCCTATCGGATCACTGTCGTGCAGGGCAACTTCGTGTCGCAGGAAAAGGCGGCACAGCTGCAGGCCGGGATGTCGCGCGAGCAGGTCCGCGCGTTGCTCGGCACGCCGCTGCTGACCGACATGTTCCATGCTGACCGCTGGGATTACCTCTTCTACTTCAAGCGCGGCTCGACGGCCGTCGTCCAGCAGCGCGACCTCGTGCTGACGTTCTCGGGCGACCGCCTCGCGAGCTGGTCGGGTGCTGAGAACCTGCCTTCCGAGCTCGACCTGCTGGCCGATATCGACGGCGATCGCGGCGGCAAGAAGGCGAAGGCCGCCGCCGCGGCGAAGAGGGCGTCCGAAGCCGCTGCCGCGAGCGCCGCAGAGACCACCGCTGCCGCGAGCCCGGCTGCCGAGCCGGCATCCGGCGCGGCGGTCGACCAGGACGCGAACGCGCAGGCCGCACGTGCGGCGAACCGCGCGACCAACCAGGTATCGGGGCAGGGGACGGCCGCGCGCCGCTTCACGCCGTCCACGCAGGTTTCGAGCGGCGCACCGGTGCCGGGCGGCCAGCCGCCGGGCGTCGCGCCGGCGATCCAGCCGCAGTTCCAGTTCCATCGTCCGCCGCAGCCGAACGTGTCGAACGACACGGCGCAGCCTGTCGGTCCGCAGGGCTCGGACACGCTGCAGAACCAGCCGCTTACCGCGCCGGCGCAGTAAGCGGCCGGCGTGCGGAAACGGGGCGGCATGCGCCGCCCGCCTTTAGACCTGTCGTGTAGAAAGCCATGAAGATTGCGATTGCCGGTGCATCGGGCCGTATGGGCCGGATGCTGATCGAAGCCGTTCTCAACGATTCCGACGCGCAGCTCGTCGGCGCGCTCGACCGCGCCGATTCGCCGTTCCTCGGCCAGGACGCGGGCGCGTTCCTCGGCAAGGAAACCGGAATCAAGCTGACCGACGACCTCGACGCCGTGTTCGCGCAGGCCGACTACCTGATCGACTTCACGCGTCCGGAAGGCACGATCGCGCACGTCGCGGCCGCGCTGCGCCACGACGTGAAGCTCGTGATCGGCACGACCGGCTTCACCGTCGAGCAGAAGGCGGAGCTGCAGGCCGCGGCAGGCAAGATCGGCATCGTGTTCGCGGCGAACATGAGCGTCGGCGTGAACGTCACGCTGAAGCTGCTCGAATTCGCGGCGAAGCATTTCGCGCACGGCTACGACATCGAGATCATCGAGGCGCATCACCGTCACAAGGTCGATGCGCCGTCGGGCACCGCGCTGATGATGGGCGAGGCCGTTGCCGGCGCGCTCGGGCGCTCGCTCGACGACTGCGCTGTGTACGGCCGCCAGGGCGTGACGGGCGAACGCGATCCGTCGACGATCGGCTTTGCGGCAGTGCGCGGCGGCGACATCGTCGGCGACCACACCGTGCTGTTCGCCGGGATCGGCGAACGGATCGAGATCACGCACAAGTCGTCGAGCCGCGTGTCGTACGCGCAGGGCGCGCTGCGCGCGGTCCACTTCCTGTCGGCGCGTGGCGCCGGCCTGTTCGACATGCAGGACGTGCTCGGCCTGCGCTGACCCTCACGGGGAAACTCCGATGGCCATTCCCACCGGCGTTGTCCACTACCTCGATAGCGGCGATGCGATCACGCACGCCGTCGCCTACGTACTGCTGGCGATGTCCGTCGCCAGCTGGTGCTTCCTCCTCATGAAAGCCTGGCTCCTGGTCCGCGCGAAGTGGCAGGGGCCGCGCGCGCTCGCCGCATTCTGGCGCGCGCCGTCGCTTGACGCGGGCATCGCCGCGCTCGTCGGCGCCGACCGCGAGCGCGTGTTCGTGCCGCTCGCCGAAGCCGCGCGCGACGCGGCCGATGAGCATGACCCGGCCGCGCTGGCCGCGCGCGTCGAGCGCAGCGAACGCGTGCTGCGCGCGCTGCGTCATGCGATGCTGCGCTCGCAGCGCCGGCTCGAGTTCGGCCAGGTGCTGCTCGCGTCGATCGGCAGCACCGCGCCTTTCGTCGGGCTGCTCGGCACCGTGTGGGGCATCTATCACGCGCTCGGCAGCATCGCCGCGAGCGGGCAGGCGCAGATCGAGAACGTCGCGGGGCCGGTCGGCGAGGCGCTGATCATGACCGCGTTCGGGCTCGTGGTCGCGATTCCCGCGGTGCTCGCGTACAACATCCTCGGGCGGCTCGTGCGGCAGCTCGCCGAGGAACTCGACGGCTTCGCGCGCGACCTGCACGTGTTCGTGTGCGCGCAGGGCGCCTGACGCGCGGCCCGGAGGAACGACCATGGCATTCGGCGGACTGGAGCACCACAAGACGTCCGCGCCGATGGCGGAGATCAACATGACCCCGCTGATCGACGTGATGCTCGTGCTGCTCGTCATCTTCATCATCACCGCGCCGCTGATGACGCATGCGATTCGGCTCGACCTGCCGAAGGTCGCGGCCAGCGTCGCGCGCGACACGCCGCAATCGGTCACGCTGTCGATCGACGACGCCGGCAAGCTGTTCTGGGACGACACGCCGGTCGCGCTCGACGCACTGCCCGCGCGCTTCCGGGCCGCCGCCGCGGGCACCACGCCGCCGGAGCTGCGGCTGCGCGCGTCGCGCGCGACCCGCTACGACGTGATCGCGCAGGTGATGGGCGCCGCGCAGGCTGCGGGGCTCACGCGCATCGGCTTCGTCACCGACATGCCGCCGGCGGGCGCCGCCGCGCCGGCCGCAGCGGGCGCGAAACGCTGACCGGCCGGCCGCCTGCGCATCCGGCGCGGGCCAGAATGCGTGCCGGCCCGCGAGACCGGCCGTACCGCCCGCCACGGACGGTATAATCGTCGTTTCCGCCCGGTCGGCAGGGTTTCGCCGGGTAACCAGGAGACCCGCCTGGTTACCCGGCGAATATCCGGACCATGAGGCAGGCCCGGGAACCGTGAGCCTGCTCGCGCCGCCGGGCTGCCCGATTTTCGTCCACATCCGCGTGCCCGCCCCGTGGCGCGCCGCTTAAAGCCTAGTCCGAACCACACCATGCACGAGAGATACGTACCCGCCGACGTCGAAGCCGCCGCCCAGGGCGACTGGCGCGCAGCCGATGCCTACAAGACGAAGGAAGATTCGCAGAAACCGAAGTTCTATTGCGTGTCGATGCTGCCGTACCCGTCCGGCAAGCTGCACATGGGTCACGTGCGCAACTACACGATCAACGACGTGATGTACCGCTATCTGCGGATGAACGGCTACAACACGCTGATGCCGATGGGCTGGGACGCGTTCGGGATGCCGGCCGAGAACGCCGCGATGGCGAACGGCGTGCCGCCCGCGAAGTGGACCTACGACAACATCGACTACATGAAGGGCCAGATGCAGTCGATGGGTCTCGCGATCGACTGGTCGCGCGAAATCGCGACGTGCAAGCCCGACTACTACAAGTGGAACCAGTGGCTGTTCCTGAAGATGCTCGAGAAGGGCATCGCGTACAAGAAGACGGGCACCGTGAACTGGGATCCGGTCGACCAGACCGTGCTCGCGAACGAGCAGGTGATCGACGGCCGCGGCTGGCGTTCGGGCGCACTCGTCGAGAAGCGCGAGATCCCGATGTACTACCTGCGCATCACGCAGTACGCGGATGAGCTGCTGAACGACCTCGACGGCCTCGGCTGGCCCGAGCGCGTGAAGATCATGCAGCAGAACTGGATCGGCAAGAGCTTCGGCGTGAACTTCGGCTTCCCGTACGAACTCGACGGCGAGAAGACGCTGCTGCGCGTGTTCACGACGCGTGCCGACACGGTCATGGGCGTCACGTTCTGCGCGATCGCGGCCGAGCATCCGCTCGCCACGCGCCTCGCGCAGGGCAAGCCGGAACTGCAGGCGTTCATCGACGAATGCAAGCGCGGCGGTGTCGCCGAGGCTGACGTCGCGACGATGGAGAAGAAGGGCGTCGCGACGGGCTTCTCGGTGTCGCACCCGCTGACGGGCGAGCCGGTCGAGGTCTGGATCGGCAACTACGTGCTGATGAGCTATGGCGAAGGCGCGGTGATGGGCGTGCCGGGCCATGACGAGCGCGATTTCGCGTTCGCGAAGAAATACGACCTGCCGATCAAGCAGGTGATTGCGAGCGAAGGCCAGGCTTACTCGCTCGACGCCTGGCAGGAGTGGTACGGCGACAAGGAAACCGCGGTCTGCGTGAACAGCGGCAAGTACGACGGCCTGCGCTATGCGGAGGCGGTCGACGCGGTTGCGGCCGACCTGAAGGCCGGCGGCTTCGGCGACAAGCAGGTCACGTGGCGCCTGCGCGACTGGGGCGTGTCGCGCCAGCGTTACTGGGGCACGCCGATCCCGATCATCCACTGCCCGTCGTGCGGCGACGTGCCGGTGCCGGAGCAGGACCTGCCGGTCGTGCTGCCGGAAGACCTCGTGCCGGACGGCTCGGGCAACCCGCTCGCGAAGTCCGAAGCGTTCCTGAACTGCGCGTGCCCGAAGTGCGGCGCGGCCGCGAAGCGCGAAACCGACACGATGGACACCTTCGTCGATTCGTCGTGGTACTTCTCGCGCTACACGGCGCCGGACGCCGACACGATGGTCGACGCGCGCACCGATTACTGGATGCCGATGGATCAGTACATCGGCGGCATCGAGCACGCGATCCTGCACCTGCTGTATTCGCGCTTCTGGACCAAGGTGATGCGCGACCTCGGCCTCGTGAAGTTCGGCGAGCCGGCGAAGAACCTGCTCACGCAGGGGATGGTGCTCAACGAAACGTACTATCGCGAAGACGCATCGGGCAAGAAGACCTGGTACAACCCGCTCGACGTGACGGTCACGCACGACGACAAGGGGCGCCCGGTCGGCGCGACGCTGAACGCGGACGGCCAGCCGGTCGTGCTCGGCGGTATCGAGAAGATGTCGAAGTCGAAGAACAACGGCGTCGATCCGCAGCTGCTGATCGACCAGTACGGCGCCGACACCGCGCGCCTGTTCACGATGTTCGCCGCACCGCCCGAGCAGCAGCTCGAGTGGTCGGGTGCGGGCGTCGAAGGCGCGAGCCGCTTCCTGCGCCGCGTGTGGAGCTTCGGCGCGGGCAACCGTGAAGCGCTCGCCGTGCGCGCCGGTTTCGACGCAGCGACGCTCGGCGATGCCGACAAGGCGCTGCGCCGCGAGATCTACACCGTGCTGAAGCAGGCCGATTTCGACTACCAGCGTCTGCAGTACAACACGGTCGTGTCGGCCGCGATGAAGATGCTGAACGCGATCGACGGCGCGAAGGGCGCGACGCCGGCCGTGCTGCGCGAGACGTACGGTGTGCTGCTGCGCGTGCTGTACCCTGTCGTGCCGCACGTCACGTTCGAGCTGTGGAAAGTGCTCGGCTACGCGGACGAATTCGGCCCGCTGCTCGACGCACCGTGGCCGAAGGTCGACGAGGCCGCGCTCGAGCAGGCCGAGATCGAACTCGTGCTGCAGGTGAACGGCAAGGTGCGCGGCGCGCTGAAGGTCGCGAAGGACGCGAGCCGCGAGGCGATCGAAGCCGCGGCGGTGGCCGACGAAGCGTTCGCGAAGTTCAGCGACGGCAAGCCGGCGAAGAAGATCGTCGTCGTGCCGGGCCGTCTCGTGAACATCGTCGTCTGACGGCCGCTGGCCGTCGGGCGCACACAGAAGGAGCGAAGGTGATCCGCAGATCGTTTTTGGTGCTCGTCGGCAGCGCGGTCGCGCTGTCGGCATGCGGTTTCCAGCTGCGCGGCCAGCAGGACTACGCGTTCAAGCGGCTGCTGATCGCCGGCGCGCCGGCGGCTGTCGGCGCGCGGCTCACGCGTCTCGTCGAGGCCGGCAGCGACACGAAGATCGTCAAGTCGGCGGACGACGCCGATGCCGTGCTGCGCATGTGGGAATCGCGCGGGCAGAACACGCTGACGCTGAACAAGTACGGTACCGCGCAGGAGTATGCGCTGTACTACACG
Organism: Burkholderia sp. JKS000303; assembly: GCF_002563755.1. NCBI lineage: Bacteria > Pseudomonadati > Pseudomonadota > Betaproteobacteria > Burkholderiales > Burkholderiaceae > Burkholderia > Burkholderia sp. JKS000303. The sequence continues at coordinate 960,665 of NZ_PDBZ01000001.1, read as the reverse complement.
CTGAACTACACGCTGACGAGCAAGGACGGCACGGTGCTGATCCCGACGAGTGCGATCGCGCTGAACCGCGCGATGACGTACAGCGACCAGTACACGAACGCGAAGGCGCAGGAATCCGACATCCTGTACGCCGACATGCAGAACGATGCCGTCGACCAGCTGATGCGGCGTCTCGCGATCGTCCATTCGCTGACGCCGGCGCCGCAGGACGTCGTGCCGGGCGTGGCGCCGGGCGCGCCGCTGCCGCCGCCGCCGCTCTGATCGCCGGCGCACGTAGCGATGCAATTGCGACTTGATGCGCTGGAGCCGCACCTCGCGAAGGGGATGGCCGGGCTCTACACCGTGTATGGCGACGAGCCGCTGCTCGCGCAGGAAGCGTGCGACCGCATTCGTGCGGCCGCGCGCGCGGCCGGTTTCACCGAGCGTTCGGTGCATACGGTCGAGCGCGGCTTCGACTGGAGCGTGCTGCTTGGCGCGACCCAGGCGATGTCGCTGTTCGGCGAGCGTCAGCTGATCGAGCTGCGCATTCCGTCGGGCAAGCCGGGCAAGGAAGGCGCCGATGCGCTGAAGACGCTCGCGGCGACGCCCAACCCCGACGCGCTGATGCTCGTCACGTTGCCGCGGCTCGACGCGGCCACGCAGAAATCCGCCTGGTTCACCGCGCTGCAGAACGGCGGCGTCGCGCTGAAGATCGATCCGGTCGACCGCGCGCAGCTGCCGAACTGGATCGGCCAGCGTCTGTCGATGCAGGGCCAGCGCGTCGCCCCCGGCGACGACGGCCGGCGCGCGCTGCAGTTCATCGCGGAGCGCGTCGAGGGCAACCTGCTCGCCGCGCACCAGGAAATCCAGAAGCTCGGGCTGCTGTATCCGCAGGGCGTGCTGGCGTTCGAACAGGTGCACGACGCGGTGCTGAACGTCGCGCGCTACGACGTCTTCAAGCTGAACGAAGCGATGCTCGCCGGCGACGCCGCACGGCTCGCGCGGATGATCGACGGGCTGAAAGGCGAGGGCGAGGCGATCGTGCTCGTGATGTGGGCCGTCGTCGAGGAATTGCGCACGCTGCTGCGGATCAAGCGCGGCGCGACGGCCGGCAAGCCGCTGGCCACGCTGCTGCGCGAGAATCGCGTGTGGGGCCCGCGCGAGCGGTTGATTGCCCCCGCGCTGAACCGCGTGTCGGAAGCGATGCTCGAGAAGGCGCTCGCGTTCGCCGCGAAGCTCGACCGGCAGGTCAAGGGGCTGTCGGCCATCACGCCGGGCCGGCGCACCCAGGACGATCCGCCGCCCGATCCGTGGGACGGCCTGTTCCAGCTCGCGATGACGGTGGCAGGCGAGCGCGGCGAGCGACCGCCGACCGCGGGTCGCGTGCGGCGCTAGGGTCTAGACCCTTGGCCTCGGCGGGGCCGTCAGCGCCCGCATCGCAACCCGCTTACAATATTTCGATAGTCGGCGCGGCCCTTCCCGCGGTCGCGCTGCACGCTTTCCCCGAATTCACGCCGCGCCAAGCGGCTCGCTTCTCGAGTCACACGATGGATATCGACCAGTACATGACGGACCTGGGCCGCCGTGCCCGGCACGCTTCCCGCGCGATGGCGCGCGCCAGCACGGCCGCGAAGAACGCGGCACTCGACGCCGTGGCCCGCGCGATCGAGCGCGATGCGCAGGCACTGAAGGATGCGAATGCACGCGACGTCGCCCGCGCGCGCGAAAAGGGGCTCGATGCGGCGTTCATCGACCGCCTGACGCTGTCGGACAAGGCGCTGAACACGATGATCGAAGGCCTGCGCCAGGTCGCGTCGCTGGCCGATCCGATCGGCGAGATCGGCAACCTCAAGTACCGCCCGAGCGGAATCCAGGTCGGCCAGATGCGCGTGCCGCTCGGCGTGATCGGCATCATCTACGAGTCGCGCCCGAACGTGACGATCGACGCGGCCGCGCTGTGCCTGAAGTCGGGCAACGCGACGATCCTGCGCGGCGGCTCCGAAGCGCTCGAGTCGAACGCGGCGCTCGCGAAGCTGATCGGCGAAGGGCTCGAAGCGGCCGGCCTGCCGCAGGACGCGGTGCAGGTCGTCGCGACCGCCGATCGCGCGGCGGTCGGCAAGCTGATCACGATGACCGAATACGTCGACGTGATCGTGCCGCGCGGCGGCAAGAGCCTGATCGAGCGCCTGATCAACGAGGCACGCGTGCCGATGATCAAGCACCTCGACGGCATCTGCCACGTGTATGTCGACGATCGCGCCGATCTCGCGAAGGCGCTGACGGTGTGCGACAACGCGAAGACGCATCGCTACGGCACCTGCAACACGATGGAGACGCTGCTGGTGTCGAGCGGCATCGCCGCGACGCTGCTGCCGCCGCTCGGCAAGCTGTATCGCGACAAGCAGGTCGAACTGCGCGTCGATGCGGCCGCGCGCGCGGTGCTCGCCGATGCCGGCGTCGGTCCGCTCGTCGACGCGACGGAAGAAGACTGGCACACCGAATATCTCGCGCCGGTGCTCGCGATCAAGGTCGTCGACGGCCTCGACGCGGCGATCGAGCACATCAACCATTACGGCTCGCACCACACGGATGCGATCGTCACCGAGGATCACGACCGCGCGATGCGCTTCCTGCGCGAAGTCGATTCCGCGAGCGTGATGGTCAACGCGTCGACACGCTTCGCGGACGGCTTCGAATTCGGCCTCGGCGCGGAAATCGGCATTTCGAACGACAAGCTGCACGCACGTGGCCCCGTCGGCCTGGAAGGGCTCACGTCGCTGAAGTACGTCGTGCTCGGGCACGGCGAAGGCCGCCAGTAATCCGTCAAGCGAGGCGCACAACCAATGGCAATGCTCTGGGTCAAGACGTTCCATATCGTTCTGATCGCCGCGTGGTTCGCGGGGCTGTTCTACCTGCCGCGCATCTACGTGAATCTCGCGATGGAAACCGATCCGGCCGCGGTGCGGCGCCTGCTGCTGATGGCGCGCAAGCTGTTCCGCTTCATGACGTTCATCGCGGTGCCGGCGCTGGCGTGCGGGTTGTGGCTCTGGCTTGCGATCGGCATCGGCCAGGGGCAGGGCTGGATTCACGCGAAGGTGACGGTGGTGCTGCTGCTCGTGATCTACCACGCGTATTGCGGGCATCTGCTGCGGGTGTTCGAGCGCGGCGAGAACCGCCGCACCGACAAGTGGTATCGCGTGTTCAACGAGCTGCCGGTGCTCGGCATGCTCGCGGCGGTCGCGCTGGTCGTGATCAAGCCGTTCTGATTGCGTTGCACCGCATCGCCGTCGCTCCGGCCGGCGATTGATGCACAAAAAATGGCGCCCCTCGGGGCGCCATTTTCATTTGCGCGTTGCGCGCGTTCATTCCTTCGCCGGGTCGTCGAGCCGACGGCGCGTGATCGCCTCCTTCGCGCGGCCGACCCGCTCCATCAGCGCCGGCCCGCGCGACAGCGCGACGCCGACCGCGAGGATGTCGCCGATCGCGAGATGCGACATCCGCGACGTCATCGGCGAGAACACGTCGGTTTCCTCGGCGACGTTCGACGCGAGGCTCACCGTCGCAAGCTTCGCGAGTGGCGAATGGCTTTGCGTGATCGCGACGACCTTCGCGCCGCACGCGAGCGCGGAGCGCGCGGCCTCGACGATGTCGCGCGTGCGGCCGGTGTTCGAGATCGCGACGACGACGTCGTGCGGCCCGAGCAGCGCCGACGACATCGAGAACGTGTGCGGGTCCGAATACGCGACGCTCGGCACGCCGAGCCGGAAGAACTTGTGCTGGATGTCCTGCGCGGCGATGCCCGAGCCGCCCGCGCCGTAGAACTCGATGCGCGATGCGTTCGACAGCAGCGCGATCGCGTCGGCGACGCTGCCGGCCGACAGGCTGTTGCGCACCTCGATCAGCGCGCCGATCGTGCGGTCGAACACCTTGCCGATGATGCCGGGCGCGGGCTCGTCCGGTTCGACGTCGCGATAGACCGACGACACGCCGGGCGCGATGCTCTGCGCGAGCCGGATCTTGAATTCGCGAAAGCCGCTGCAGCCGAGCGCCTGGCAAAAGCGCGCGATGGTCGGCTGGCTCACGCCCGCGCGGGTCGACAGCTCGGTCATCGCGAGGTCGAGCACCTCGCGCGGCGCGGCGAGGATGTAGTCGGCGAGCTTGCGCTCGGACGGGCGCAACTCGGCGCGGATCGCTTCAATGCGGGGCAGCATGGGACGGCAGATGAAAATCGGGTTCGGATGAGCGAGTGTATCGCAATCGAATTGTAGAAAATCTACATAAAAATACTAGTTCTTTCGCTGGCCTTTCTCCGAGTGGATGGCGGGATTGATTAGGGTTTTCACTAGGTAAAGCCTTGCTGGTGGCGGGAATAAGGGTTGCGCGCATGTCGATCTGCATTGCGTGCTTGTAGTTTTTCTACTAGACTGGCTTCGTTCGTTCGACGTACTCGACCGTCCCCACGATTCCAACCGCCGGTGTCGTCCGGCATACAGGAGCGCCCAGCATGACGTCGCTGCACCCCACTCTGGCGAAAGTCACCGAACGCGTGATCGCCCGCAGCCAATCGACCCGTTCCGCCTATCTGCAGCGCATCGACGGCGCGCAAGGCAAGTTTCCGGCGCGCGGCGCGCTGTCGTGCGCGAACCTCGCGCACGGCTTCGCGGGTCTCGAGGGCAGCGACAAGTTCCAGATCAAGGCGATTCGCGAGCCGAACATCGGCATCGTGTCCTCGTACAACGAGATGCTGTCCGCGCACGCGCCGTACAAGGATTTCCCCGACATCATCAAGGCCGCCGCACGCGAGAACGGCGGTGTCGCGCAGTTTGCCGGCGGCGTGCCGGCGATGTGCGACGGCGTCACGCAGGGCAACCCCGGGATGGAGCTGTCGCTGTTCTCGCGCGAAGCGATCGCGATGGGCACGGCAATCGCGCTCACCCACAACATGTTCGACGCGGCGCTCTGCCTCGGCATCTGCGACAAGATCGTGCCGGGCCTGCTGATCGGCGCGCTGCAGTTCGGCCACCTGCCGACCATCTTCGTGCCGGCCGGCCCGATGACGAGCGGCCTGTCGAACGACGACAAGGCGAAGATCCGCCAGCAGTTCGCGACCGGCCAGGTCGGCCGCGACGCGCTGCTCGAAGCCGAATCGGCCGCGTATCACGGCCACGGCACCTGCACCTTCTACGGCACCGCGAACAGCAACCAGATGCTGATGGAGCTGATGGGCCTGCACCTGCCGGGCTCCGCGTTCGTCCATCCGCACACGCCGCTGCGTACCGCGCTGACGGCCGAGGCCGCGCGCCGCGTGCTCGACCTGACGGTGGAGCGCGGCCAGTACACGCCGATCGGCCATGTGGTCGACGAGAAGGCGATCGTCAACGGGATCGTCGCGTTGCTCGCGACGGGCGGCTCGACCAATCACACGCTGCACCTCGTCGCGATCGCGCGCGCGGCCGGCGTGCTGATCGACTGGAACGATTTCGACGAACTGTCGGCCGTCGTGCCGCTGCTCGCGAAGATCTACCCGAACGGCAAGGCCGACGTGAACCACTTCCACGCAGCAGGCGGCGTCGCGTTCCTGGTGCGCAACCTGCTCGAAGGCGGGCTGCTGCACGAAGACGTGACGACGGTCGCGGGCAAGGGGCTGTCGCACTACACGAAGGAGCCGAAGCTGATCGACGGCAAGCTGACGTGGGTCGACGGCACGGCCGAGAGCCACGACACGAAGGTGCTGCGCGGCATTCGCGACCCGTTCCAGCCGGACGGCGGCCTGCGCCTGATGCAGGGCCGGCTCGGCCGCGGCGTGATCAAGATTTCGGCGGTCGCGCCCGAGCACCGCAAGGTGACGGCGCCCGCGATCGTGTTCGATTCGCAGGAAGCCGTGCAGGCGGCATTCGATCGCGGCGAACTGAAGCGCGACTTCGTCGCCGTGGTGCGCTTCCAGGGCGCGCGTGCGAACGGGATGCCCGAGCTGCACCGTTTGACGCCGCTGCTCGGCGTGCTGCAGGATCAGGGCTTCCACGTCGCGCTGGTCACCGACGGCCGCATGTCGGGGGCATCGGGCAAGGTGCCGGCCGTGATCCACGTGTCGCCGGAGGCGCTGCTGGCCGGCCCGCTCGGCAAGGTGAAGACGGGCGACACGCTCGTGATCGACGCGGACGCGGGCGTGCTCGACGTCGAGATCGACGAAGCCGAATGGCAGGCGCGCCCGGTCGCGCAGCCGCTGCACCAGGTCGACAACGAGACGGGTTTCGGGCGTGAACTGTTCGGCGTGTTCCGCGCGGCTGCCGCGCCGGCCGAGCAGGGCGCATCGGTTTTCGGGACGCTGGTCGGCGAAGCGGCCGTCCACGTCGCCGCATGAATTTCAAGGAGCCACATCAATGAAGACGATTGCTGAAATCGTGAAGCTGGGCCCGGTCATTCCGGTGCTCGCATTCGACTCGGTCGAGCAGGGCGAACACGTGTCGCGCGCGTTGCACGCGGGCGGCGTCAAGGTGCTCGAGATCACGCTGCGCACGCCGGCGGGCCTCGAGGCGATCCAGCGCGCGAGCCAGCTCGCGGACGACATCGTGGTCGGCGTCGGCACGATCACGAAGCCCGAGCACTGCGCTCAGGCGAAGCGCGCGGGCGCGAAGTTCGGCGTGTCGCCGGGCCTCACGAAGGACCTGCACCTCGCGTCGCTCGACGCGGACCTGCCGCTGCTGCCGGGCGTGATGACGCCGAGCGACATCATCCAGGCGCTCGAATTCGGCTACGAGATCGTCAAGTTCTTCCCCGCGCAGCAAGCCGGCGGCGTGCCGATGCTGCAGGCGTTCCACGGTCCGTTCCCGGCGCTGAAGTTCTGCCCGACCGGCGGCATCACGGTCGAGAGCGCGCCGAATTTCCTGAAGCTGCCGAACGTCGTGTGCGTCGGCGGCTCGTGGCTCACGCCGAAGGCCGCGCTCGCCGCGCAGGACTGGGCCGAAGTCACGCGTCTCGCGCAAGCCGCGAGCCAGCTCCCCCGTTAAGTCTTGCACGACATGGTAGTCTGACCCTCGGAAGACAAGTGCCTTAGTGCTTGTTTTACCGAGGGTTTTTGCTGATGGAACCGGTTCTATCCGTGAACCGTAAAGATAAGTAAAATTCAGCGTCCTGACGGGGTGGGGTGGGTATCCCCCCGTGTTTCGGAGACATGTATAGCCGGGCATACTCGCTACAACTCGCCCGGTTCGAACAATCCAAGGAGGAGTGCCACATGGGGGCTGTCCAAGGCAGCATGCTGCTCATATTCACGCTGATCGCGATCGCCGCGCTGATCCTGATGATCGCGCGTTTCAAGATCTACCCGTTCCTGGTGCTGATCATCGTTTCGCTTGGCCTGGGTCTCGCCGTCGGCATGCCGATGGACAAGATCGTCAAGTCGTTCGAAGCGGGCACCGGCGGCACGCTCGGCCACATTGCGATCGTCGTCGGCCTCGGCACGATGCTCGGCAAGATGATGGCCGAATCGGGCGGCGCCGAGCGGATCGCGACCACGCTGATCGACTGGTTCGGTGAAAAGAACATCCACTGGGCGATGATGTTCGTCGCGATCATCGTCGGCCTGCCGGTGTTCTTCGAAGTCGGCTTCGTGCTGCTGATCCCGATCGCGTTCAACGTTGCGAAACGCACCGGCAAATCGCTGCTCGTCGTCGGCCTGCCGATGGTGGCCGGCCTGTCGGTCGTGCACGGGCTGATCCCGCCGCACCCGGCCGCGCTGCTGGCCGTCCAGCAATACGGCGCCGATATCGGCAAGACGATCGCGTTCGGCCTGATCGTCGGCGTGCCGACCGCGATCATCGCGGGCCCGCTGTTCGCGCTGACGATCTCGAAGTTCGTGAAGCTGCCGGAAAACAACCCGCTCGCGGCGCAGTTCGTCGATACGCACTCGAACGGCCGCACGCGCGAGCTGCCGGGTTTCGGCATCACGCTGTTCACGATCCTGCTGCCCGTCGTGCTGATGCTCGTCGGCAGCTGGGCCGACCTGGTGTTCGCACCGAAGTCGCTGCCGAACAACCTGCTGCGCTTTGCCGGCAACTCCGACGTCGCGCTGCTGATCGCCGTGCTGGTGAGCTTCTTCACGTTCGGCAAGCTGCAAGGCTTCAACCGCGACCAGATCCAGAAGTTCTGCGGCGAGTGTCTGGCGCCGATCGCCGGCATCACGCTGATCGTCGGCGCGGGCGGCGGCTTCGGCGGCGTCCTGCGCGACAGCGGGATCTCGCAGCAGATCGTCGAGACCGCGAAGCACGCGCACCTGTCGCCGCTGCTGCTCGGCTGGTTCGTCGCGGCGCTGATGCGTCTCGCCACGGGCTCGGCCACGGTCGCGATGACGACGGCCTGCGGCATCGTCGCACCGATCGCCGCAGCGGCCGGCACGACGGTCAGCCCGGAACTGCTGGTGCTCGCCACCGGCTCGGGTTCGCTGATCTTCTCGCACGTGAATGACGGCGGCTTCTGGCTGATCAAGGAATACTTCGGGATGACGGTCGGTCAGACGTTCAAGACCTGGTCGTTGCTCGAAACCATCATCTCGTTGCTGGGTTTGGGCTTCACGTTGGTGCTGAGCATCGTTCTGTAACAAGGGGTAGTCAATGATTCTGATCGCAATGGGCGTGTCGGGCGCGGGCAAGTCGCGAATCGGCGAAATGCTGGCGGAACGCCTGGCGTGCAGCTATACCGACGGCGACGCGTTTCACAGCGCGGCGAACAAGGAAAAGATGCACCAGGGCATTCCGCTGACCGACGACGACCGCTGGCCGTGGCTGCGCACGATCCGCGCGGCCATCGAGGAAAAGCAGCAGGCCGGAGAGACGGCCGTGTTCACGTGCTCGTCGCTGAAGCGTTCGTACCGCGACGTGCTGCGCGGCACCGACACCGACGTGCGGTTCGTGTATCTGAAGGGTTCGTTCGAGGTGTTGCACGAGCGCCTGAAGACCCGCACCGGCCATTTCTTCGATCCGTCGCTGCTGAAAAGCCAGCTCGACACGCTCGAGGAACCGGGCGAGGACGAAGCGATCGTGGTCAGTATCGAGTTGACGCCCGAGCAGATCGTTGACGAAGTGATGGTGAAGATCGGCCTCGCGCAGCAGCACTGAGCGCGGTGCGCGGCAGTCGTCGCGCGAAACTGAAAAAGGCGCCCTGCGGGGCGCCTTTTTCGTTGGCGGCGAGCAAACCGGTCAGGCGGCGCACGCGTGCTGCGCGATGCCGTTGAGCAGCACGTCGACCATCGTGTCGTACACGGCGGCCGGATCGAGCTGCGCATACAGCGGCGCGGCCGACTTGACGAGCGGGTGCTCGGCGTCGGACAGCGCATTCATCTCCGCGAGCTCGACGTCGTTCGCCGGCCGCGTGAGGCCGCCGGCTTCCGCGGCGGCGAGCCCGATCACGCTCGCATACCAGCCGACGCATACCGACGGCAGCGCCGCGCGCGCAATGCCGGCGTCGACCAGCGCGCGATGCACGGCCTCGATGTGCGCGAGATCGGCCGGGCCGGTGCTCATGTGACGCTGCAGCAGCGCGAACGCGGCCGGATGGCGCAGCGCGAGCGCGCGGTACTGGCGCGCGAGATCGCGCAGCCGCTCGCGCCACGGCAAGGTATCGTCGACCGGCACCAGCGAGCGCGACAGCGCATTCGCGATCGCGCGGCTCAGGCCGTCCTTCGACTTGAAGTGGTACAGCACGCTCATCGGGTCGCAGCCGACCGACAGCGCGAGCTTGCGCACGCTGAATGCGGCTTCGCCGACTTCTTCGAGCAGCGCGAGCGCGGCCGCGACGATCGCGTCCTTGTCGAGGCCACGCGGGCCTTGAGCGGGTTTGTCTTTCATGGGGAAGGCGAGGCGGGCAGCTGTAATCTTGACGAAAGTGTATTCTACGCTGTAGAATTATTTCTGCGGTGTAGAAATTGGGTGTCCCGGCACCTTTCAATGCGTGCTTTGCACGGTCCGGGATCCAGGCAGACACGAGCGTGCCTGCCGTCAACACGGGCCATTGCGCCCTTTATCTCGTTGACACCCAAGTGGAACCGGCTGCCCCACCCGCGAAGCCTCACGGCTCTTCGACAGGCGGCCCAAGACCATGCAAGTGCAATCATGACTTCCAGCAACACACCCCTGATCCAGGGCGAATCGCGTTTCGACCAGACGCAACTGAATATCGAGAAGGACAACTGGAACTGGTGCGATCCGTCGCGCTACGACGGCGGCCGTCCGGCCAACTGGTACGAGGCATCGCTGTCGCACCATGACAACAGCGCGCCGCTCGTGCACGACGCCGTGTGCGACGTGCTCGTGATCGGCGCCGGGTTGCTCGGCGCATCGGCCGCGCTGCATCTCGCGGAAGCGGGCGTCGACACGATCCTCGTCGACAAGCATCACGTCGGATCGGCCGCGTCGGGCCGCAACGGCGGCCAGCTCACGCCGGGCCTTGCGCGCTGGGAAGCGGCCGACATGATCGACCACCTGTCGCACGACGATGCGAAGCGGCTGTGGCGCTTCGCGTCGGCCGAGTCGATGGACCTGATCGACGCGATCGGCGCGCGTTACGCACTCGATCTCGACCGCAAGCGCGGCCACGTGACGGCGGCGGTCCACCCGGGCCACATGAGCGCGCTGCTCGACGGCGCGGACGCCCGCCGCCATCTCGGCGACGCCGGCGTGACGCTCGTCGGCCGCCACCAGCTGCACGACGAATACGTGCGCTCCGGGCTGTATCACGGCGCGGCGGTCGACGCGATCGGCGGGCAGATTCATCCGCTCGCGCTGGTGCGCGGTCTCGTGCACGGCTTCCGGCTGAACGGCGGCGCACTGTACGAAGGCACCGAGGTGCTCGAGCTCGACGAAACGCCCGAAGGTGTGGTCGCGACGACGCCGGGCGGCACGATCACCGCGCGCAAGGGCGTCGTGCTCGCGCTGCACAACACGACGTTCCGGCTGCTCGACGACGGCGCTGCGACCACCGTGCCGTTCTTCACGTACGTGAGCGTGACGGCGCCGCTCGACGTCGACGTCGCGACGCTGATGCCGGCCGGCATGCCGGTGTACGACACGCAGTTCCAGATCGACTACTACCGGCCGGTGCGCGGCAACCGCCTGCTGTTCGGCGGGCAGGGCACCGGCACCTGCTGGGCGCAGCCCGACGTCAACGCGTATCTGCTGACGCGGCTGAACACGGTGTTCCCGCAGCACGACGGCCGTTTCGCGCTCGACTACTGCTGGAGCGGCGTCAGCGACTTCACGCTGAACGGCGCGACCGACAGCCGCAAGACCGATGGCCGCGTGCCGATGTACATGGTGCAGGGCTGGAGCGGGCACGGCGTCGCGCAGACGGTGCGGATCGGCAAGGCGATCTGCGACGATTTCGTCGGCCGCAACGACGATTTCTCGATGCTGACCGGCATCGACCATCGCGAGATTCCGCTCGGCCGGCAACTGTCGCCGATCGCGATTCCCGCTGCGAAGGCGGCGATGAGCGTGATGAGTGCGCTGAATCCGGGGCGGATGATCTCGTTCTGACCGGACTGCGACAGCAACAAAAAAGCCCGATGCGAGCGATCGCATCGGGCTTTTTTCCGTCCGGCGACGGCGGCGCTTACGCGATCCGCTTCGCGAGTTCGACGGCCTTGCCGATGTACGACGCAGGCGTCATCGCGAGCAGGCGGTCCTTCGCGTCCTGCGGGATCGCCAGCGTGCCGACGAATTCCTGCAGCGCTTCGCGCGTGATGCCCTTGCCGCGCGTCAGTTCCTTCAGCTGCTCGTACGGGTTCTCGATGCCGTAGCGGCGCATCACCGTCTGCACCGGCTCCGCGAGCACTTCCCAGCAGTTGTCGAGATCGTCGTTCAGGCGCTGCGGGTTCACTTCGAGCTTGTCGAGGCCGCGGATCAGCGAGTCGTACGCGAGCAGCGAGTAGCCGAGCGCGACGCCCATGTTGCGCAGCACCGTCGAGTCGGTCAGGTCACGCTGCCAGCGCGACACCGGCAGCTTGTCGGCGAGGTGGCGCAGCGTCGCGTTCGCGAGGCCGAGGTTGCCTTCCGAGTTCTCGAAGTCGATCGGGTTGACCTTGTGCGGCATCGTCGACGAGCCGATTTCGCCGGCCTTCGTCTTCTGCTTGAAGTAGCCGACCGAGATGTAGCCCCACACGTCGCGGTCGAGGTCGAGCAGGATCGTGTTCGCGCGGGCGACCGCGTCGAACAGCTCGGCCATGTAGTCGTGCGGCTCGATCTGGATCGTGTACGGGTTGAACGTGAGCTTCAGGCGGTTTTCGATCACGTCGCGCGAGAACGCTTCCCAGTCGAATTCCGGATACGCGGAGAGATGCGCGTTGAAGTTGCCGACCGCGCCGTTCATCTTGCCGAGGATCTCGACCTTCTCGATGCGCGTGATCGCGCGCGCGAGGCGCGCGGCGACGTTCGCGAGTTCCTTGCCGAGCGTCGTCGGGCTGGCAGGCTGGCCGTGCGTGCGCGACAGCATCGGCTGTTCGGCCAGCGCGTGCGACAGCGCGACGAGGCGCTGGTACACCGTGCGCAGCGCCGGCACGATCACGTGCTCCCGCGCGCCGGCGAGCATCATCCCGTGCGACGTGTTGTTGATGTCTTCGGACGTGCACGCGAAGTGGATGAATTCGCTGGCCTTCTCGAGTTCGGCCTGACCCTTCACCGATTCCTTCAGCCAGTATTCGACGGCCTTCACGTCGTGGTTCGTCACGCGCTCGATTTCCTTGATGCGCGCGGCGTCGTGCGCGGTGAAGCGCTCGGCGAGCTGCAGCAGGAATTGTTCGGACGCTTCGGAGAAGCGCGGGACTTCCGCGAAGCCGGCGCGCGACAGCGCGATCAGCCAGTGCACCTCGACGGTGACGCGGTGGCGCATGAAAGCGGCTTCGGAGAGCCAGTCGCGCAGCGCTTCGGTCTTGCTGGCGTAGCGGCCGTCAATGGGCGAGAGCGCGGTGAGGGCGAAAAGCGTATCGGGACGAGTGTCGGACATGATCGGGCGGGGCCTTGGGGCCGGGGCGAACGAGGGGGAGGAGAATCCGGCATTTTACCATTGGCGCGGGTCGAGCCCGGCCGAACGGCGCCGGCCGCCGCCGCGACGGGCGCTCGACACCCCGGCGGGCCGTGGGCAGCGCCCGAACGACGTCCCGGCGGGGCAGGCGAACCGCGTCGCCGGGCCGCGCGGCGGCGGGCAGCGAACCCTGGACAACACCGTCGGCCGGGCCCGCCCGCCGGTAGAATGCAGGCTTCTACCCGACCGCCGCTGCCGCGCCCGCCTGCATGGAACTGAAATGGCTCGAAGACTTCGTCTCGCTCGCGGAAACGCGCAGCTTTAGCCGGTCCGCCGAACTGCGGCACGTGTCGCAGCCTGCGTTCTCGCGGCGCATCCAGGCGCTCGAGGCGTGGCTCGCGACCGAACTGATCGATCGTTCCGTCTATCCGACGCGGCTCACGCAGGCCGGCCAGATCTTCTACGAGCAGGCGCTGACGATGCTGTCGCAGGCACACGAGGCGCGCACGCTGCTGCGCGGCCACGTCGGCGCGCCGGTGCCGACCATCGAGTTCGCGGTGCCGCACACGCTGTCGCTCACGTATTTCCCGCGCTGGCTGCAGCGGATCGAGGCGAAGATGGGGCAGGTTCACACGCGGCTGCGCGCGCTGAACGTGCACGACGCGGTGCTGTCGCTCGTCGAGGGCGGCTGCGACCTGGTGATGGGCTATCACCACCCGAGCCACCCGGTCGCGCTCGACCCGGCCCGCTACGACATGCTGGTGCTCGGCGCGGAGCCGATCAGCGCGTTCTCCGCGCCGGGCCGCGCGGGCCGGCCGCGCTACACGCTGCCGGGCACGGCCGAGGCGCGCGTGCCGTACCTGTCGTATACGCCGAACGCGTACCTCGGCCGGATGACCGAAGTCATCGTGGCGAACGCACCGACGTCGCTGTTCCTCGATCGCGTGTACGAAACCGACATGGCCGAAGGGCTGAAGGCGATGGCGCTCGCCGGTCACGGCGTCGCGTTCCTGCCGCACAGCGCGGTCGAGGACGCGGTGGCCGGCGGCCGCCTGATCCGGCTCGACCGCTCCGCGCGCGGTGGCACGCATCCGTTCACGCTGACGATGGAGATCCGGCTCTACTGCGACAAGCTCGCGCTGCAGGGCGACGATCCGCGGCAGAAGCTCGTGCGCGCGCTGTGGGAAGTCGTGCGCGACGAGCTGCGCGAAACGACGGATTGACCGCAACCGGTCGCAGATTCGCTGACGACCACCTTGCGACACCTGTCGGACGCCTGTCCGGTGGGCCCCCCACGGATTTCCGGAATGATTTTTCACGCACGCGATGCACGACCGATCGCGTGCGTTCTTGCGCAAATCGACCGCAGATTTGCGAAAAATCGCGATCATGCAAGAAACGCATAATCGAATAAGCAAACGGCATTGGATAAAAAAAACGGGTTTTTCGACAATGTGCGCAATCCGTTGAACGTTGGAGCGTCCATGTCTTCGCAACTGCAGTCCATCCCGTCCTACCTTCACGCCGACGATCTCGGCCCGTGGGGCAACTATCTTCAGCAGGTCGATCGCGTCGCGCCGTATCTCGGCTCGCTGTCGCGCTGGCTTGAAACGCTGAAGCGTCCGAAGCGCATCCTGATCGTCGACTGCCCGATCGAGCTCGACAACGGCACCGTCGCGCACTTCGAAGGCTATCGCGTGCAGCACAACGTGTCGCGCGGTCCGGGCAAGGGCGGCGTGCGCTACCACCAGGATGTGACGCTGTCGGAAGTGATGGCACTGTCCGCGTGGATGTCGGTGAAGAACGCGGCCGTGAACGTGCCGTACGGCGGTGCGAAGGGCGGCATCCGCGTCGACCCGCGCAAGCTGTCGCGCGGTGAACTCGAGCGCGTGACGCGCCGCTACACCAGCGAAATCGGCATCATCATCGGCCCGAACACCGACATTCCGGCGCCGGACGTCAACACCAACGAACAGGTGATGGCGTGGATGATGGACACGTACTCGATGAACCAGGGCCAGACGTCGACCGGCGTCGTGACCGGCAAGCCGATCGCGCTCGGCGGTTCGCTCGGCCGCAAGGAAGCAACGGGCCGCGGCGTGTTCGTCGTCGGCTGCGAAGCGGCGAAGAAGAAGGGCCTCGAAATCGAAGGCGCACGCATTGCGGTGCAGGGCTTCGGCAACGTCGGCGGCATCGCGGCGAAGCTGTTCCAGGAAGCGGGTTCGAAGGTGATCGCGGTGCAGGATCACACGGGCACGATCTACCAGCCGGCCGGCCTTGATTCGAACAAGCTGCTCGACCACGTGGCACGTACGGGCGGCGTCGCGGGCTTCGAAGGCGCCGAGCCGATGGCCAACGAAGAATTCTGGACCGTCGAAACCGACATCCTGATCCCGGCGGCACTGGAAAACCAGATCACCGAGAAGAACGCAGCGAAGATCCGCACGAAGATCATCGTCGAAGGCGCAAACGGCCCGACGACGACGGCGGCCGACGACATCCTGAGCGCGAACGGCGTGCTCGTGATCCCGGACGTGATCGCGAATGCGGGTGGCGTGACCGTGTCGTACTTCGAATGGGTGCAGGATTTCTCGAGCTTCTTCTGGACGGAAGACGAGATCAACCACCGTCTCGAACGCGTGATGCGCGAAGCGTTCGCCGGCGTGTGGGCGGTTTCGGAAGAGCACAAGGTGACCGTGCGTACGGCGGCGTTCATCGTCGCGTGCAAGCGCATCCTGATGGCGCGCGAAATGCGCGGCCTGTATCCCTGATCCGTCATTGCCGATCGTCGATCGGTTGACTACGATCAATGCATGACGCAATCCACCCGATTGCGTGCATGAGCCCTCGCGGGCGGTGCCGAATCCGGCACCGCCCGCGCGCGCATTCGGGGCGCCCGAAGCCGGGAGGACGGCTTCGCACAGGGCGATTCGTAGTGCGGTAAACAACCAGTTCTTTCAAAAATATTACTTTGATACACTGGCGCGGGTTTTAGCCAAGGAGATGACCAAAATGAAATACCACAAGGCAGTCCTGATGGTCGCGGCGCTGTGCGCGTTCGCGAGCGGCGCGCATGCACAGGAGACCGGCACGCTGAAGAAGATCAAGGACACGGGCGTAATCGCGCTGGGGCACCGCGAATCGTCGATCCCGTTCTCTTACTATGACCAGAACCAGCAGGTCGTCGGCTATTCGCGCGAATTCCAGATGAAGGTCGTGGACGCGGTGAAGAAGAAGCTGAACCTGCCGAACCTGCAGGTCAAGAACATCCCGATCACGTCGCAGAACCGCATCCCGCTCGTGCAGAACGGCACGGTCGACATCGAGTGCGGCTCGACCACCAACAACGCCGAGCGTCAGCAGCAAGCGGCGTTCTCCGACACGATCTTCGTGATCGGCACGCGCCTGATGACGAAGAAGGATTCGGGCATCAAGGACTTCGCGGACCTGAAGGGCAAGACGGTCGTGACCACCGCCGGCACGACGTCCGAGCGCCTGCTGCGCAAGATGAACAACGAGAAGCAGATGGGCATGAACATCATCAGCGCGAAGGATCACGGCGATTCGTTCAACACGCTGGAATCGGGCCGCGCGGTCGCGTTCATGATGGACGACGCGCTGCTCGCGGGCGAGCGCGCGAAGGCGAAGCAGCCGGGCGAGTGGGTGATCGTCGGCACGCCGCAATCGGAAGAGGCATACGGCTGCATGATGCGCAAGGGCGATGCCGACTTCAAGAAGGTCGTCGACGACGCGATCTCGCAAGTCGAGAAGTCGGGCGAAGCCGCGAAGATCTACACGAAGTGGTTCGAAAGCCCGATTCCGCCGAAGGGGCTGAACCTGAACTTCCCGCTGTCCGATTCGATGAAGAAGCTGTACGCGAACCCGAACGACAAGGCGCTCGACTGACCACGCGGTCGTTGATGCAGAAATGACGCTACTGAAACGGAAGAGGCCATGCTTCTTCCGTTTCTTTTTGCTGGAGTCTTGCCCATGTCTTACCACTGGAACTGGGGCATCTTCCTGAGCCCCGTCTCGACCGGCGAGCCGACGACTTATTTCGGATGGCTGATGTCCGGCTTCTGGGTGACGATCGAGGTGTCGCTCGCCGCCTGGGTCATCGCGCTGATCGTCGGGTCGCTGTTCGGCGTGCTGCGCACGGTGCCGAACAAATGGCTCGCCGCGATCGGCACCGTGTACGTGTCGATCTTCCGGAACATTCCGCTGATCGTGCAGTTCTTCGTCTGGTATCTCGTGATACCCGAGCTGCTGCCTGCGTCGATCGGCACCTGGATCAAGCAGTTGCCGCCGACCACGCAGTTCTTTACCGCGTCGATCATCTGTCTCGGCCTGTTCACGGGCGCGCGGGTGTGCGAACAGGTGCGCTCGGGCATCAACGCGCTGCCGAAGGGGCAGCGCGCGGCCGGCCTCGCGATGGGCTTCACGCAATGGCAGACGTATCGCTACGTGCTGCTGCCGGTTGCGTACCGGATCATCGTGCCGCCGCTCACGTCGGAGTTCCTCAACATCTTCAAGAACTCGGCGGTCGCGTCGACGATCGGCCTGCTCGATCTGTCCGCGCAGGCGCGCCAGCTTGTCGACTACACCGCGCAGACCTACGAGTCGTTCATCGCGGTCACGCTCGCGTACGTGCTCATCAACCTCGTGGTGATGGCGTTCATGCGCTGGATCGAAGGCCGCACGCGGCTGCCCGGCTACATCGGAGGCAAGTGATGCATCAGTTCGACTGGAGTAGTATTCCCGGCGCGATACCGACGCTGTGGTCGGGTGCGATCGTCACGTTCAAGATCACGCTGATCGCGATCGTCGTCGGCATCGTGTGGGGCACGCTGCTGGCGCTGATGCGGCTGTCCGGCGTGAAGCCGCTCGCGTGGTTCGCGAAAGCGTACGTGACGGTGTTCCGCTCGATCCCGCTCGTGATGGTGCTGCTGTGGTTCTTCCTGATCGTGCCGCAGCTGCTGCAGGGCGTGCTCGGGTTGTCGCCGACGATCGATATCCGCCTCGCATCGGCGATGGTCGCGTTCTCGCTGTTCGAAGCCGCGTATTATTCCGAGATCATCCGTGCCGGCATCCAGGCGGTGCCGCGCGGACAGGTGCACGCCGCGTTCGCGCTTGGCATGAACTACGCGCAGGCCATGCGCCTCGTGATCCTGCCGCAGGCGTTCCGCGCGATGGTGCCGCTGCTGCTCACGCAGGCGATCGTCCTGTTCCAGGATACGTCGCTCGTGTACGTGATCAGTCTCGCGGACTTCTTCCGCACGGCCGCCAACATCGGCGATCGCGACGGTACGACCGTCGAGATGGTCCTGTTCGCGGGCGCATGCTATTTCGTGATTTGCTCGTTGGCGTCTGTTCTCGTCAAGGGTCTCCAGAAAAAGGTCACCAGATGATTTCCATCAAGAACGTTTCGAAGTGGTATGGCCAGTTTCAGGTCCTTACCGAATGCACGACCGAGGTCAAGAAAGGCGAGGTGGTCGTCGTGTGCGGTCCGTCGGGGTCGGGCAAGTCGACGCTGATCAAGACCGTGAATGGCCTCGAGCCGTTCCAGCAAGGCGAGATCCTCGTGAACGGCCAGTCGGTCGGCGACAAGAAGACGAACCTGTCGAAGCTGCGCTCGAAGGTCGGGATGGTGTTTCAGCATTTCGAGCTGTTCCCGCACCTGTCGATCACCGAGAACCTGACGCTCGCGCAGATCAAGGTGCTCGGCCGCGGCAAGGACGAGGCGAACGACAAGGGCATGAAGCTGCTCGATCGCGTCGGCCTGAAGGCGCATGCGCACAAGTTTCCGGGCCAGTTGTCGGGCGGCCAGCAGCAGCGGGTCGCGATTGCGCGCGCGCTGTCGATGGACCCGATCGCGATGCTGTTCGACGAACCGACGTCCGCGCTCGATCCCGAGATGATCAACGAAGTGCTCGACGTGATGGTCGAACTCGCGCAGGAAGGGATGACGATGATGGTCGTCACGCACGAAATGGGCTTCGCGAAGAAGGTCGCCCATCGCGTGATCTTCATGGACAAGGGCGCCATCGTCGAGGACGACCGCAAGGACGATTTCTTCTCGAATCCGAAGTCGGAGCGCGCGAAGGACTTCCTCGCGAAGATCCTGCACTGAGCGTTCGCAACGCGCGCCGGGTGCGCGCCAATGAAAAAACCGCCTGGCCAATCGCCAGGCGGTTTTTTTTCGACGGTTGCCCGTCGGTCGTTACCAGCTGTAGCGGTAGCCGACCTGGCCGGTGATCCCGCGCCGGTAATCGCCGCCGATGTTGCGCGCGTACTTCGCGTTCGCGTACAGCTCGCCCGACTTGCCGAAGCCCGCGGTCACGCCGATGCCGAGCTCGTACCACGTGCGGCCCAGGTGCGTCGCGAACGGCGTGCCGCCGACGACGGTCTGGCCCGGCGACAGGAAGTCGTGCAGCACGTCGGCCGTGAAGTACGGCGTCGCGGCGCCGCCGCCCGCGTTCGCGTCGAGGTTCGGCCGGAAGATGCGCACGCCGACGCGCCCGCGCAGCGCGTTGGTCGTCGTGCCCGACACGGCCGACACGTTGTCGTTGAACCCGTTGAGCTTCAGGTACTGGTACATCAGCTGCGCCTGCGGCTCGACGGCGATCGGCGTGCCGCCGATCCCGAACGGCTTGCCGACTTCCTGCGACAGCGCGACGCCGAAGCCGTTCTGCGACGCCTCGTTGCCGTAGCTGTCGCGGTAGCGGTTGCCGTAGTGCGTCACCTGGCCGACGCTGTCGAAGTACGTGCCGTCGGACAGATAGCGCGTCCAGTAGCCGCCGATGCTCTGTGCGTGCATTTCGACCGAGCCCGTCGACGTCGACAGGCCCTGCGTATCGGCGCGCGCCATGTCGCTGAAGCTCGCGTTCGCGATGCCGATGCTCGCCGTCACGCCCGCGTGCGTGCTGCCGCCGGCGCTCGCCTGGTCGAGCGTCCAGTCCTTGCCGAACTGCGCGAAGAACGTGCGTTCGTCCGCCGCGAAGCGGCCCGCGTTCGCATCGAGGCTCTGCCCGCCGATGCGGCCCCATACGCCGTCGCGGTTGCCGGGCGCCTGCTTCTCGAGGTTGTAGATGTCGCCGACGCGTTCGTGCAGTCTGCCGAGCGTCGAGAAGCCGTAGTCGACGTTCAGCAGCGGCGTCATCGCATAGCCCGCGACACCCGGACGATAGGCGAGATTGCCGCCGTTGCCGTTGCCCGTGCCGCTCGGATCGACCGGGTCGCCGGGATCGGTCGGGTCGGTCGGATCGAGCTGCGAGCGCAGGTACCAGCCGTTCGCGTCGCTTTGCCCGCCGCGATAGAGCCGGTATTCGTACGCGCCGGCCTGCACCGGGCCCGCGAGATGGAACGCCGACGCAGCGGTCGTGCCGCCGTTGGCCGTGGCGACCACCTGAATCCCGTCGCCCTGCGTCTGCGCGCCGCTGCCGGCCGTGTTCGCGATCTTCAGGCCCGTCGTGCCGCTCGCGGCGCCGCCGTTCACGATCAGCTGGTCGGTCGGCGAGTGGTCGGCGCCGAGGTAGGTGTTCAGCGCGATCGTGCCGCCGTTGCCGACGTAGCTGCCGGTCGTCAGCGTCCGGTAGCTGCCCGCCACCGTCGGCGCGCCGGACGGCGCGGCGAATGCGACCAGGCCCGCGTTGTTCAGGCTGCTCAGCACCGAGCTGTCGGTCATGTGCCACGTGCTGGTGGGGTCGACGCTCAGCGCGACCGGGTCGATCTTGCCGGTCAGCGTCGTGCCGTTCGTCAGGAACACGTTGCCGGTGCTCGACGCGTCGGACACGATGTCGCCGGTCAGGTTCACGGCCGCCGCGCTGAAGGTCGCGTTGCTGCCGTTCGCGAGATCGAGCAGCGTGCCGTTGCCGGCCGTCACGACCGTGCCGTTGCGCACCGCGATGTCGACCGTGCCGCCGCGTGCGGCGAACGCCGGCCCGGCGACCGAGGCTACGCTGCCGCCGTCGACGAGCACCGAGCTCGTTGCGCCGGTGGCGAGCGTATCGGTGCTCAGCACGCCGGCCGTCGCGCCCTTGAGCGTCGTGCCGGTGAGCGCGAGCACGCCGCCGCCGTCGACGGTCGCGCCGTTGCCGGCCGTGCTCGCGATCGACGAACCCGTATCGCCGATGCGGCCGCCGTTCTGCGCGACCAGGCCATCGGCTGCCGCGCCCGTCGTGGAGAGCTTCGCGCCCGACAGCAGCACGGTCGCGCCGGTGTCCGCGACGATCGCGGGCGCGCCGGCACCCATCGTCGCGACAGTCGTGCCGGTGGCCGCGAGCGTCGAATCCGCGCCCGACACGAAGACGCCGCGTGCGGCGTCGCCGGCGGTGCGGATGACGCTCGCCGCATCGGTCGCGATGCGCGCGCCCGTGCCGGTCGACGACAACCCGTCGGCGCCGTTGCCGGTCGTGCCGATCTGCGTGCCCGACAACACGATCGTCGAACGGGTGCCGAGGTTGTCGATGCCCTTGCCGGAGCCGCCCACCGCGATCGACGTCGCGCCGGCCGCGATGCCGCCGTCCGACACGCTCGAGTCGATCAGCACGCCGTCGGCGCTGCCGTTCGCGACGACGGTGCCCGCGCCCGACAGCGCGACCGATGCGCCCGCGCCGGTCAGGTGCACGCCCGCGACGCCGTCGTCCGCTTCGATCGTGCCGGCGTTGGTCAGCGTCGCCGACGCACCCTGCACGAGCGCGCCGGTGCCGTCCGATACGCGAATCGTCGAGCCGTTGTTCACCGTGCCGAGCGTGCCGACCACGACACCCGTCGAGCCGGCGCCGGTCAACAGCACCGTGTTGTGGTTCTCGAGCGTGCCGAGATTCTGTGCGACGAAGCCCGTCACGCCGGCCGTCGACGACGTGACGGCCGCGTCGTTGGTCAGCGTCGTCGCCACCGGCGCATCGACGTTCGCGCCGGTAAGGTCGTGCGCCTGGCCGTCGACGACGCCCGCGATCGCGCCGCCCGCATTCAGGTTGATCGTCGCGCCCGCGTCGATCGTGCCCTGTGCGCCGCCTTCGAGCGTCACCGCGATGCCGTTCGCGCCGTTGACGTTGTAGACGGCGTCGCCGGTCGCGAGCGTGGTGCCGGCGCCCGTCGCCAGCACGCCGCGTGCGCGCTGGCCGTTCACGTCGGTCGTCAGCGTGCCGGCGGCCGACGAGCCCGTATAGGCGGCGCCGCCCGCGATCCGGAACAGCGTCGAGTCGTCGGTATCGACGCTCAGGCGCTGCGCGGCGACGTTGATGTTCGAGCCCGCGCCATATGCGTAGAAGCCGATCTGGTTCGTGCCCGACATGAAATGGGGCACCGCGTTCGCGCCGACGTCGATCGTCGCGCCCGAGCGCGCATGGACGCCGATCGCACCGTTCCCGGTCAGGTTGAGCGTGCCGTCGAGCGTGGCCTTGGCGAGCGGCCCTTCGGCCCACACGCCGTAGTTGCGCATGTCCGATGCCGGATCGAGCGCGCCGGCGACGTTGATCGTGCCGGTCGACGTGGCCGCCGTCGCGACCGAGCCGGTGCCGACCACCATGATGCCGATGCCGTTGACGCCGTTCAGCGTGATCGTGCCGGTGTTCGTCACGCTCGCCGCGGTGTTCGCCGCGAGCATGCCGACGTTCGCGAGCGGCGTGCCGGGCGCCGCGCCGTTCACGGCGATCGCGCCCGCGTTGAGCAGCGTGCCCGACGACGAGCCGATGCTCGCCATCCCCGCGCCGTTTTGCGTCTGCGAGCCGATGACGATCGTGCCGAGGTTGCTCGCGGTGCCCGATGCGCCGAGCAGGATGCCATACCCGTGCGCGGACAACGCGACATCGCGCGCGGCGGCGGCGGGATCGTACTGCGCCGCGCGGCCGAGATAGATCGTGCCGCCGGCCTCGTTCGTGAAGGTGCCGCCGGCCGCGAAACCGCCGATCACCTGGCTGTCGAGCGTCGTCGCGTTCACGCCGACGTTGATCGTGCCCGCGTTCGATGCGCTCGCGCCGTTCGTCACGGCCACCGCGTAGTTCTGCAGGTCGGGCTGGTCGCCGTCGAGCGACCACGCGCCGACGTTCATCACGCCGTTGTTCACGAACGTGGTGCCCGCGCCGCTCGCGTACACGCCGTTGCCTTCCGTGTACGCGTGGAAGCCGAAGTTGTCGGGCGGCGTGCTGCTGCTGGTGTCGACGTTCTCGCCCGACGCGTATCCGGACGAAATCACGCCGTTGTTGACGCCGCTCGCGCCGCTCAGCAGGCGCACCAGCGTGAAGTCGCCCGACAGGCGGCCGTCGTTGATGAAGTGCGCGCCGTTTTCCGCGAGGACGGCCGAACTGGATGCGATCGTGTTGGTGCCGCGGAAGTCGATCTGGCCGTCCTTGTCGATGTGCAGCGTCGCGTTCGCGCCGGTGCCGTGCATCACCGACAGGTGGTCGATCGGCAGCGCGTTCTTGTCGCCGGCCGATACGTTGTTCGCGTACTGGAAGGTTTCCTGCGAGAACGTGACGGCCTGGCCGAACGCGGTGTCGTAGGCGGTCTGCGAACCGAGCGCGCCGCTCTGGACCGAGCGTACGAGGAAGTCGTTGTACGCGGCGAGCGAGGCGGCGTCGGTGACGGTCCACGTGCTGCCGTCGAACGCGGTGAAGGTGCCGGCATAGGCCGGCACGTCGAGCTGGAGGTTGCCGACGGGGCCGCCGCTCGCGAGATAGTCGCCGGTGCCCATCCAGATCTGGTTGCGCGAGTTCCAGTTGACGACGCTGGGCGTTGTGCCGGTGCCGTCCGCGAAGGTCAGGTCCGTCTGCTTCGGCGCGATCGAGATCGCGTTGCCCGGCGCGTCGGGCGCGTTCGCCGGATTGCCGATGGATACGTTCAGCGTACCGCCGGAGCTTTCGACGGTGCCGATGCGCGTGTTCACGTACTGGTTGCCGTTCACGTCGTGGTAGACGGGCACGTTGGTGGTGCCGACCGTCGACGCGGAGAACGCGGACGAGTCGTAGGTCGCGACCGACGTATGGGTGCCCGTGATCGAGTCGGGCGTGCTGACGCTCTGCGTCTTGCCGCCGAGCGACAGCAGCGCCTGGTTCGGGTCGCCCGACACTATCGACGTGCTGCCGATCGGCGCAAGCGTATAGCCGGGGTCGCCGCCGGCGCCCGTCCAGGCGCCGCTCACGCCGACCGTGTCGCCGCCCGACACCGTCGTGGCGCCGACCAGGTTGCTGTTCACGGTCGGGCTGAAGCTGTCGAGCGTGCAGTTGCCGCCGCTTGCGACCGTCGAATTGTTGCCGCAGGTCGACGCGTACGCGGAGCCGGCCGACAGCGCGGCCAGCGCGGCCCCGAGCGCGGCCAGGCGCAGCGGCGAGCGACGGGTTGCCGCGCGGCCGGTGCCGCGACAGGTGCCCGATGTGCTGCCTGAACGCTTGCCGCGCGCCCGTGCGGTTTCCCCAACCGCGATCCAGCAGCCGGCGGTTTCGCTCCATATCGATCGAAATGAGTGATTCACGACATGCCTCTCTTTCTTTTTTTAAGTGATATTCACCGCGCTGCGGTGAAAGCGCATTCCGCGGTCGAAAAATGGCCCGGACGGGCGTGCGGCGGCCATTGCCGATTTCGCGCCAGTCGTGATCCGTTACGCCGAGGATGGACGGAGTCTACTAATCGAAATGGCGGGTGATTATCAAAAAAATAAGGAATGTGGCAATAATGCCGATTTAACCGTGTATTTTTAAATTGTGTAGTTAATCGAACTGAAAGCCTTGGTGGGTAAGGGTTTGGTGTATTTTTATCAGTTTTTGCACCAATGGCCTGATCGGTGATCTGACGCACTGATCGCGAAATTTTTTTGAGTTAAGGTGGGGTTTCCGGATTATTTATCTGAAACCACTGCACTCTATTTGTTTCGCATATGGATTATTTTCGCTTGAAAAATTATTAAATCAAGTGAATGTTGTGCAAAACCGATTCGGCGCGCCGGATTGTGGTTTGGATGACACGAAAGCCGAAAAGGACTCGGTCAGGCGACGCGATTTTTCGTGGCGGCGCGCGTGGCTGGATGCGAGGCGCGGAAAACCGCGCACGCGACTATCGCGTCGCGCGGCGGCGGGGAAAGTGGGCAGGGAGCAGGGAAGGGCGCGAGCGCGCCGTTCAGAAGTCGATCGAGTCGTCGGCGTCGTCCGTGGCGCCGGCCGCGAGCGCTTCGCGACGCGCCGCGCACGGCGCGGACGCCGACGCGTCGAGCGCCGGATTGCGGAGTTTCTCGAGCACGCGCTCGGGCACCGGGATCTGCATCCGCGCGGCGACGTCGCCGCACTGGAACATGATCAGCTCGCCCGGCTCGAACGACGTCCAGATTTCGTCATCGGTCAGCGGCTGGGTGGCGATCACCGCGACGCGATCTTCCGGCGTCGTGTATTTCGCGAAGTCGATCGACAGGTCTTCGTCGACGAGGTGCGCGGTCGAGAACGGCCAGCGGCGCACGAGGTAGTGCAGCCGCGTCGAGCAGTGCGCGAAGAGCGCCTGGCCGTTCGACATCAGGAAGTTGAACACGCCGTGATCGGTGATGCCGCGCGTCAGTTCGCCCACGCGCTCGAACAGCTCCGGCAGCGGCGGCTGCGCGCCGGGGAATGCTTCGCGCAGCCCCTGCATCAGCACGCAAAACGCCTTCTCGCTGTCGGTCGTGCCGACCGGGTGGTAGACGCTGCCGTCGAGGTCGGGTTCGTAGTCCTGCAAATCGCCGTTATGCGCGAAGATCCAGTGCCGCCCCCACAGCTCGCGCATGAACGGGTGGCTGTTCTCGAGCAGGATGTGGCCCTGCGTGGCCTTGCGGATGTGCGCGATCGTGTTCTTGGACTTGATCGGGTAGCGCTTCACCATTTCGGCGATCGGCGAGGTGGCCGACGCCTGCTGGTCGATGAACAGGCGGCAGGCCTTGTCCTCGAAGAACGCGATCCCCCAGCCGTCGGCATGGTGGTCGGTGAGCCCGCCCCGGGCCGCGAAACCTGTGAAGGAGAATGTGACGTCCGTCGGTGCGGCGCAGTTCATTCCTAGCAGTTGGCACATTTTACTTGGGGGCGGGAGGCTGAAGCGGGGTAACGAACCGGGTGAACCCCGGTACAATGCGGGTTCTAGCATATCACCGAGCCTGGAGCGGTAAAAAGCGGATTCCGCCGGCCGAAGGCCTCGTGTTGCGGTTTGCCGTCAGTCGGCCCGCGCACGCGCGTTCCGGCCCCGCAGATGGCCAGCCCGTTCCTCACGACGCCTCCTATGACTGCCTCGAACGCTTCCTCCCCGGCGACGCTCACGCTCGCCCGTCCCGACGACCTGCACCTGCACCTGCGCGACGGCGACATGCTGGCCGCGGTGCTGCCGCACACCGCCCGCCAGTTCGCGCGTGCGATCGTCATGCCGAACCTGAAGCCGCCCGTCACGACCACCGAGCACGCGCACGCGTATCGCGAGCGGATCCTGGCCGCGCTGCCGGCGGGCATGGCGTTCGAGCCGCTGATGACGCTGTACCTGACCGACAACACCGCGCCCGACGAAATCCGCCGCGCGCGCGACAGCGGCTTCGTGCACGGCGTGAAGCTGTATCCGGCCGGCGCGACGACGAACTCGGACCACGGCGTCAGCGATCTCGCGAAGTGCGCGAAGACGCTCGAAGTGATGCAGGAAACCGGCATGCCGCTGCTCGTGCACGGCGAGGTGACCGATCCGGCGATCGACATGTTCGATCGCGAGAAGGTGTTCATCGACCGAGTGATGACGCCGCTGCGCCGCGATTTCCCCGGCCTGAAGGTGGTGTTCGAACACATCACGACGAAGGACGCGGCCGACTACGTGCGCGACGCCGATGCGGCGCCGGGCCTGCTCGGCGCGACGATCACGCCGCAGCACATGCTGTACAGCCGCAACGCGCTGTTCGTCGGCGGGATTCGTCCGCATTACTACTGTCTGCCGGTGCTCAAGCGCGAGACGCATCGCGTCGCGCTCGTCGAAGCCGCGACGTCGGGCAACCCGCGCTTTTTCCTCGGCACCGACAGTGCGCCGCATGCGCGCGACGCGAAGGAAACCGCGTGTGGCTGCGCAGGCTGTTACACGGCGCTGCACGCGCTCGAGCTGTATGCGGAAGCGTTCGACCAGGCCGGCGCGCTCGACAAGCTGGAAAACTTCGCGAGCCGCTTCGGTGCCGATTTCTACGGGTTGCCGCACAGCACCGAGACGATCACGCTGCGTCGCGAGAACTGGGAACTGCCGCGCGAGGTGTTCGCGGGCGATACGCCGGTCGTGCCGTTGCGCGCCGGCGAAACGATCGGCTGGAAGTTTGCGTGAGCGGTGCGCCGCCGCGCGGGGCTGGCCTGAGGGCCGGCGTCGGAGCGGCGGATTTTGCGCGGATCGACGGTGAACGCGCGCCCCGTCATTTGACGCGCCGCGATTTTTCGCCGCTTCCGGGGCTCGGCGTGCCGGGCTGGTGCGACGCGAATGCCGCGGCCGCGTTCCACGACGATCCGGCCGTTTTTCGCAGCAGCGGCCGCTCGCGTGCTGCCGGCGGCGGCGCGCAGTGCTAGAATGCGCACCGCAAAGCAGGCCAGGCAGTCGCGGCCTCGCCGCCTTCGGGCAGGCGGGGGCGAGGAAAGTCCGGACTCCACAGGGCAGGGTGATGGCTAACGGCCATCCGTGGCGACACGCGGAACAGGGCAACAGAAAGCAAACCGCCGATGGCCCGGCGCAAGCCGGGATCAGGTAAGGGTGAAACGGTGCGGTAAGAGCGCACCGCGGCGACGGCGACGTTCGCCGGCACGGTAACCTCCACCCGGAGCAATTCCAAGTAGGCAGGCGCGCATTTTCGGATGCAGGACGGGGCCCCCGTCTCGTCTGCGGGTAGGAAGCTTGAGCGCGTCAGCAATGGCGCGCCTAGAGGAATGGCTGCCACGCGCAGTGCGCTTCGGCGCGCAGCGTGCACAAAATCCGGCTTATCGGCCTGCTTTGCCGCTCGAATACGAAAGGGCCGGCGCTCCGCGAGGAGCGCCGGCCCTTTTTCATGTCCGCGCGCCGGGCGTTCAGCCCGCGACGATGTCGAACGAATGCGTGAGTTCGGCCGTCTTCGCGATCATGATCGACGCGGAGCAGTACTTGTCGTGCGACAGGTTGATCGCGCGCTCGACCGTGGCCGGGTTCAGGTTGCGGCCCGTGACGGTGAAGTGGAAGTGGACCTTGGTGAACACCTTCGGATCTTCGCTCGCGCGCTCGGCCTTCAGCGTGACCGAGCAGCCGGTCACTTCCTGGCGGCTTTTCTTCAGGATCAGCACGACGTCGTACGCGGTGCAGCCGCCGGTGCCGACCAGCACCATTTCCATCGGGCGCGGCGCGAGGTTATGGCCGCCGCCTTCCGGTGCGCCGTCCATCGCGACGAGATGGCCGCTTCCGGTCTGGGCCGAAAACGCCATGCCGTCCTGACCCATCCAGCTTACTTTGCATTCCATGCTTGCACTCCAGCGTTGCCTGATTCGGATTCGATCCGGCATTGTAGCCCGCTGCGCAACGGTCGGCTGATGCGCTGCACGATGCGAAATGCCGCACCGATGGCGGCGGCGCGCGGCGGGGCACCGAACGGCGATTTCCCTGCAATCTTTAGGGGTTTTGCTCTAGATGGGACCGATTCCCGAGCGAGCGTGAGTTGCTCGGGCGATTGATTTTAAAGAAGAAAATGAATCGGATCGACGAATTTATGGAATTCCGCATTATGGTGTTCGATTTCGTAATGCAAATTTTCTTGTGAAGTCGGCCACGCATTCATATAATGAGCCTCATTGGTTGTCGCGCTGCGGCAACTTCCGCATGTCTCCTCCACCCTCCTCCAAAGGTGGATTAAGCCCGAACCAGCCGTTCGGGCTTTTTTTCGTCCCATGCAAACATCGGCGCGCAGTTTGCGCGCGCCGAAACCACGCTGCGAAGCGGTTACGCGGGTTGTCGTGTGGCCGGCTGCGACGCCGCGTCGGGCGCTGCGCGTCCGGGGCGGGCGGCCGGCGCGGGGGCGTGTGCGGCGGACGCATGGCCATGGCCGCGCGCACAGAAATGGCGCACGCGTTCGCGGACGGCGCGCAGGCGGGCGATGCGATCTTCGGCATGCGCGCCGCGGGCGTCGGCGATGCGCGCATCGAGTGCGTCGAGCTTGGCTTCGCAACCGGTGCGGGCGGCGACGGCGGGCGCCGCGGCGGCCAGCAACGCGGCCGCGAGAAAGGGCGTAAGTCGTTGTTTCATCATGTTTGTTTGTTGTTTTCCTGAGTCGACCGGTCTCGCGCGGCATGGTCCGGCGCCGCGCGTCGATGGGTGCCGCCGCCAGGCGCTCGGTTCGCCTGGCTTGTCGGGGCACGATCGAATTCTGGCCCATTTCGCACACGGTCGGCACGGGGCGTGGATTCTCTTTGACCGTGCTGCGGTATTTCCTTTATAATTCAGGGCTTTTCCGCATTCATGCCCACGGAAAAAGAACAGGGAGAGCCTGCACCGCGCCTCGAAGCGCACACAGACAAGCAGGACGAACACATCGGGCAAAGCATTTTTTTTGGATCGATCATGAAGACGTTTTCCGCAAAAGCCCATGAGGTGACGCGCGAATGGTACGTGATTGACGCGACGGATAAGGTTCTCGGCCGTGTTGCCAGCGAAGTGGCACGCCGTCTGCGCGGCAAGCACAAGCCTGAGTTCACTCCGCACGTCGACACTGGTGATTTCATCATCATCGTCAACGCGAGCAAGCTGAAAGTCACGGGCAACAAGACGCTGGACAAGAAGTACTACCGTCACTCGGGCTACCCGGGCGGTATCTATGAAACGACGTTCGGCAAGATGCAAGAACGCTTCCCGGGCCGTGCGCTCGAGAAGGCGGTCAAGGGCATGCTGCCGAAGGGCCCGCTCGGCTACGCGATGATCAAGAAGCTGAAGGTCTACGCAGAAGCGACGCATCCGCACTCGGCTCAACAGCCGAAGGCGCTCGAGATCTAAGGGGACCCACATGATCGGTAACTGGAACTACGGTACGGGCCGCCGCAAGAGCGCAGTCGCACGTGTCTTCATCAAGGCTGGCAAGGGCGATATCATCGTCAACGGCAAGCCTATCGCTGACTACTTCTCGCGCGAAACGTCGCTGATGATCGTGCGTCAACCGCTGGAACTCACGAACCACGGCCAGACGTTCGACATCAAGGTGAACGTCAACGGCGGCGGTGAAACGGGCCAGGCAGGCGCAGTGCGCCACGGCATCACCCGTGCACTGATCGACTACGATGCAACGCTGAAGCCGTCGCTGTCGAGCGCTGGTTTCGTCACGCGCGATGCGCGTGAAGTCGAGCGTAAGAAGGTTGGTCTGCGCAAGGCACGTCGCGCAAAGCAGTTCTCGAAGCGTTAATTTCGCTTCCTGGCCGCGCCGCTTTCGGGCGGCGTTCGCCGAAAAAACCGCCAGCTTTCGCACTGGCGGTTTTTTTATGTCCGCGCGGCGGCGCGCCACGGGCGGCACCGCGCATCGAGATCAACAAGAACCTATTGATTTCATGGACATCAGCACGATCTTCTGATCGGCCCTACAATAGCGGCTAAAGCTTTTTGGAGAGTTCGCATGAACGCTGTTACCGAATCCGCAGCAACGACCACCGATATGCCGCTGCCGTTCGTCTTCACCGACGCCGCGGCCGACAAGGTCAAGCAACTGATCGACGAAGAGGGCAACCCCGACCTGAAGCTGCGCGTGTTCGTGCAGGGCGGCGGCTGCTCGGGTTTCCAGTATGGCTTCACGTTTGACGAGGAAGTCAACGAGGACGACACCGTGATGAACAAGAACGGTGTCCAGCTCCTGATCGACTCGATGAGCTACCAGTACCTGGTCGGCGCCGAGATCGACTACAAGGACGACATCAACGGCGCGCAGTTCGTGATCAAGAACCCGAACGCAACGACCACCTGCGGGTGCGGCTCGTCGTTCTCGGTCTGAGCGCACGACGGATCCTGTCCGGTTTGCCGGAATGAAAAACGGGGCTTGATGCCCCGTTTTTTTTGCCCGTGCTTTTTGCCCATGCGCGGCGTGACCGCGCGGGGTGCGTTAGCGCGGATACAGCGCGCCGAGCACACGCTCGCCGGCGGCACCCGTCACGCTCGCGAGATTGCCGGGCTGGCGCGCGGTGAAGCGGTACCCGAGCCACGCGAACGCGAGCGCCTCGACCTGTTGCGGCGGCACGCCGAGCGCGGCCGTCGTGTCGACGGTCGCCGGTACGCCGGCTTTCTGCAGCGCATCCCTGAGCGCCGCGAGCAGCACCGGATTGCGGGCGCCGCCACCGCACACGAACACGGCCTTGCAGCCTGCCGCGTGCTGCGCGATCTCGCGTGCGACCGAGACGGCGGTGAGCGCCGTCAGCGTCGCCTGCACATCCTCCGGCGCCACCTGCGCAAAACCCGCAAGCTTCGCGTCCAGCCACGCGGGATTGAACAGGTCGCGGCCGGTGCTCTTCGGCGGCGGTGCGCTGAAGTACGGTTCGTCGAGCAGCGCGTCGAGCAGCGGCGCATGAACGGTGCCGCGCGCGGCGAACTTGCCGCCGTCGTCGTACGCCTTGCCGAGGTGACGGGTTGCCCACGCGTCGATCAGCGCATTGGCGGGCCCGCAGTCGAAACCGCGCACGTCGCCGCCTTCGCCGGGCAGGATCGTGATGTTGCTGATGCCGCCCAGATTGCAGACGACCCGCGTCTCGCCCGGCGCGCCGAACACCGTCGCATGGAATGCCGGGGCGAGCGGTGCGCCATGGCCGCCGGCGGCCACGTCGCGGCTGCGGAAATCGGCGATCACGTCGATCCGGGTGAGCTCGGCGAGCAGCGCCGGATTGTTGAGCTGGCGCGTGTAGCCGCGCTCCGGCCGGTGCCGCACCGTCTGGCCGTGCACGCCGATCGCGCGGATCTCGTCGCGCGACAGCCCGGCCGTGCGCTGCAGCTCGTGGCAGCACACCGCGTAGCGTGCGACGAGCGCGTTCGCCGCGACCGATTCGCGGTCGATCTCGTTGTCGTCAGGCTGCTGCAGCGCGAACAGCGCGTCGCGCAGCGATTGCGCGAAGCCGACGAACGCTTCCGCGAGCACGACCGGCGCGCGGCCGGCCTCGAAACGCACGGCGACGCCGTCGACGCCGTCCATGCTGGTTCCCGACATCAACCCGAAGTAGATGCCGTCGGCAGGATGGGCGGGTTGCGGATGTCGTTGCGGCACGTTGGGTTCTCCTGGATCGTGCGGCGCGGGCCGATGCCGCGCGCCTTGCGCCCGATTATCCGCGCAACCTGATGCGTCGTTAAGCGATGCGCGTGCAAGTTATGGGAAAATCCCTGTTTTTGCGACATTCTTCCTGGCACCGATGAGCACCGAACCCAGTTCCAAGCCTGTTTTCCCGATCACCGACGAAGTCCGGCATGCGCTCGCCGTCACGAAGCGCGGCGTCGACGAGCTGCTGATCGAGGAAGAGTTCGCGCAGAAGCTCGCGCGCAGCGCGGCCACCGGCACGCCGCTTCGTATCAAGCTCGGCCTCGATCCGACCGCGCCCGACATCCACATCGGCCATACGGTCGTGCTGAACAAGATGCGTCAGCTGCAGGATCTCGGCCACACGGTGATCTTCCTGATCGGCGATTTCACGTCGCTGATCGGCGATCCTTCCGGCCGCAACGCGACGCGCCCGCCGCTCACGCGCGAACAGATCGAATCGAACGCGAAGACCTATTTCGAACAGGCCGCGCTCGTGCTCGACCGTGAAAAGACCGAGATCCGCTACAACAGCGAATGGTCGATGCCGCTCGGCGCGGACGGGATGATCAAGCTCGCGTCGCGCTACACCGTTGCGCGGATTCTCGAGCGAGAGGACTTCACGAAGCGCTTCCAGGGTGGCGTGCCGATCTCGATCCACGAATTCCTGTACCCGCTGATGCAGGGCTACGACTCGGTCGCGCTGAACGCCGATCTCGAACTCGGCGGCACCGACCAGAAGTTCAACCTGCTCGTCGGTCGCGAACTGCAGAAGCAGTACGGCCAGGAACAGCAGTGCATCCTGACGATGCCGCTGCTCGAAGGCCTCGACGGCGTCGAGAAGATGTCGAAGTCGAAGGGCAACTACGTCGGCATCAGCGAGAAGCCGACCGACATGTTCGGCAAGCTGATGAGCATCTCGGACACGCTGATGTGGCGTTACTTCGAGCTGCTGTCGTTCCGCGGCCTGGACGAGATCGCCGGTTTCAAGCGCGACATCGAAGGCGGCCGCAACCCGCGCGACTTCAAGGTGCTGCTCGCGCAGGAAATCGTCGCGCGCTTCCACTCGCAGGCCGATGCCGAGCGTGCGCTGGAGGACTTCAACCACCGCGCGAAGGGCGGCGTGCCGGACGACATCCCGTCGGTCACGCTCGCCGGCGCGCCGCTCGCGATCGGCCAGTTGCTGAAGCAGGCGGGCCTCGTGCCGTCGACCAGCGAAGCGCTGCGCAACATCGAGCAGGGCGGCGTGAAGATCGACGGTGCGACCGTGTCCGACAAGGGCCTGAAGGTCGAGGCCGGCGAGTTCGTCGTCCAGGTCGGCAAGCGCCGCTTCGCACGCGTCACGCTGAGCGCATGATCGCGCTGATCCAGCGCGTGAAGCGCGCCGACGTGCGCGTCGGCGACCGCACGACGGGCGAGATCGGCGCGGGGCTGCTCGCGCTCGTCTGCGCGGAGCGCGGCGACACCGAGGCCGCGGCTGACAAGCTGCTCGCGAAGATGCTCGGCTACCGCGTGTTCAGCGACGCGGCCGGCAAGATGAACCTGCCGGTATCGAACCTCGACGGCGCGGGCGGTGCAGGCGGGCTGCTGCTCGTGTCGCAGTTCACGCTCGCGGCCGATACCAACAGCGGGCTGCGGCCGAGCTTCACGCCGGCTGCGCCGCCCGACGAAGGCGCGCGCCTGTTCGATTATTTCGTCGCGGCCGCGCGTGCGCGCCATCCGGTCGTCGAGACGGGCGAGTTCGGCGCCGACATGCAGGTGTCGCTGGTCAACGACGGCCCCGTGACATTCTGGCTGCAAGTGCGGCCCTGATTCTTCCCCGGAGACGTGCCGCGATGGCCACCACGCAGATTCTGTTCATTCGCCACGGCGAGACGGCCTGGAACCGCATCAAGCGCATCCAGGGCCATATCGACATCCCGCTGGCCGACACGGGGCTCGCCCAGGCGCAACGGCTTGCCGCCCGGCTCGCGCGGGAAGCGCGCGAAGGCCAGCGGCTCGATGCGGTTTATTCGAGCGACCTGATGCGTGCGCAGCAGACCGCGCAACCCTTTGCCGATGCGCTCGGGTTGCCGCTGTTGCTGCGCGAAGGGCTGCGCGAACGCGCATACGGCGTGTTCCAGGGCCACGACAGCACCGAGATCGAGACACGCTTTCCGGACGCCTACGCCGCGTGGCAGACCCGCGACCCGGGCTTCGCGCCCGACGGCGGCGAGTCGCAGCGCGAGTTCTATCACCGCGTGCTGCATGCGCTCGAACCGATCGTCGCCGCGCATCCGGGCGGCCGGATCGCGTGCGTCGCGCACGGCGGCGTGCTCGATTGCGTGTACCGATTTGCAAACGGTCTCGACCTGTCGGCGCCGCGCAGCTATCAACTGCTGAACACGAGCATCAACGTCGTCGATTACGTCGATGGCCGCGCGCAGGTCGTGCAGTGGGCCGACGTGTCGCATCTCGATGCCGAGAGCGACGACGACGGGTATCGCAAGGTACTCTGATCGCACGGACCCCGCCCGGCGCAGCCGGCCGGGGCCTCTTGCTCGCCGTGCTTACTGCGGCAGCGCGTGGCGCGTCTTGTAGTCGAGCGCATACGCGATCTTGCCGGGCTTGTCGGTCGTGATCGGCTGGCGCAGCTTGTCGAACTCCCCCTTGTTGTATTTCTTCCCGCCGTTGATCGCATCGGCGCGTCCGAGATCGGCGCCCGTCTTGCCATCGATCACCGGGTCCGTGGCCGCGACCATCAGCGTCGACGCGTTCCAGACCGCGTTCAGGTAGCCGCGGTCGGCCTTGGCCGGATCGGGATCGGTCGTGCCCGCGCGCGTCACGTCGTAGCTTGCGAGCGAGAACGTGCCCGGCTGCGCGCGCAGCCAGTCGGCCCAGTAGAACTCGAGATAATCGGTGGATTGCGCGGGCTTGCTGTAGCCGATGTCGCGCGTGAAATAGACGAGCGAGCGGTAGCGGTCGTTCGTCATCCCGAGCTTCAGGCCGAGGCCGCTCGGCAGTTGCGCGGCCGTGATCGACTTGCCTTCGCCGTCCTTCAGGCGCACGTAGCCGCGGCTTTGCATCTGCTGCCAGAACGCATCGCCCGAGTAGTCGCTCAGGTTGTCCTTCACGACGACGTGCACATGCAGCGCCGCACCGCCATCGGGCGTCTCGTAGTAGGTCGACAGGCCGTGATGGCCGTCGGTCAGGTACAACGTATCGCCGTTCGGGCCGATCACGACCGGGTTCAGCACCGAGCGGTCGCGCGCGTTCGCGTCGGTCGTCGTGCACGTGTAGCTCGCCGTGTCGCGCAACGTCGACTGTGCCGTGTAGCCGCTCGATGCGACGCCGCCGAGGCCTTCGTCCGCGCAGAAGTCGTCGAACTTCTTGTCCGGCTGCAGTTCGTAGCGGCCGAGCTTGTAGTAGATCTGGTCGTAGCCGATCGCACCTTGCGTCGGGTGCAGATCGCCGAGCGTCACGTCGACCAGGTCGCCGGTGCGCGCGGTTTTCCATTTGCCCGGCTGAGGCGTGACGGTGGCGGGCGGCGTGGTGTTGCCGTCGGACGGCGTTTGGCTGTCCGTGTGCGCGACGGCGGCAACGTCGTCGCCTCCGCATGCGGCGAGCGCGAGAAGGGTGGACAGGCTGGCGGCTAAGGCAAAGCGGATCGGCAGGCGTGACATCGCGGGCATCGGGAATCGGTCGGGTTGGCGAAACGCCGCGCGGACGATTGACGTGCTGGACGTGTGACCGTGCGCGGGTGCGAGCCCGTCAGCTTGTCATACGTATTTGACAGCAAATTGAAATAATGGAAAGAATCGTCAGCCGGGCGGGTTGCCGTCGGGCGGCGTGGCGCTCGCACGGCGCCGCGCCCGTTTCGACACGCCGTTGACGAGCGCCCAGCGCAGCACCGGCGCGACGGCCCGCACGCCGGGCCGCACCAGCACGCGCCGCAGCGGAGCGAACGTCGACAGGCCGAGCATCTGTTGCGCCCACGGCGGCAACAGGTCGATGCCGGCGTGCATCACCAGCGTCGCAGCCGGCCGCAGCGCCGGCTTCGCGACGGGGGCGTTCAGCAGGATGCGCATGACTTCGAAGGTGCGGGGACTCGCTTCGAGTTCGGGCTGCATGCGCTCGAGGTAGGCGGCGACTTCCGCGCGCGAGCGCGGCACGGCCAGCGCGCCGAGCTGATCGGCGATCTGCGCGGTTTCCGCGTAGTAGCGATCCTGAAGTTCGCCCGGCAGCGCCGGATTCACATAGCGCAGGTGCGCGGACAGGAAGCTCGACACCTCGGCGACGTGAACCCACGTGAGCAGCGCCGGGTCGTCGGCCCGGTACGTTCGGCCGTCGGGTGCCGTGCCGGACACGCGCAGATGAATCGCCTTCACGCGCTCGATCAGCGCGAGCGCATCCGCGCGGTTGCCGAACGTGGTGCCGGAGATGAATGTCGCGGTGCGCCGCAGCCTGCCGAGGATGTCGGTGCGAAACGACGAGTGATCCCAGACGCCCGCGAGCGCGAGCGGGTGGAGCGCCTGCAGCAGCAGCGCGGAGACGCCGCCCGTCATCATCGACGCGAAATCCGCATGCACGCGCCAGCAGACGGCATCGGGGCCGAACAGCCCCGGGTCGCCCGGCGGCGACGAATAATCGAGCGACGGGCCGCTGCCGGTGGTCAGATGCGTGATGCCGGCCGCGACCCGCTTGCGGATCGGTTCGACGCAGCGCGGGCCCGGAGCGGGCGCGGCGGGGTGAGGGCTGGGCGGCGTGGTCATGGCTGAGCGATGGGGCGGCCGGTTACTTGCCGGCGGGCGTGTCCCACGTCCCGCGTTCGCTGTTGCCGGCGTCGGGCGCGGAAAGCCCGAAGTGGCGGTAGGTGAGCAGCGTCGCGACGCGTCCGCGCGGCGTGCGCTGCAGGAACCCCTGCTGGATCAGGTACGGTTCGAGCACGTCTTCGATCGTGTCGCGCTCTTCGCCGATCGCCGCCGCGAGGTTGTCGATGCCGACCGGGCCGCCGTCGAACTTGTGCAGGATCGCCTCGAGCAGCTTGCGGTCCATCAGGTCGAAGCCGACCGGATCGACGTCGAGCATCGCGAGCGCGGCGTCGGCGACGGCGGCCGTGATCTGGCCGTCGGCCTTCACTTCCGCATAGTCGCGCACGCGGCGCAGCAGCCGGTTCGCGATCCGCGGCGTGCCGCGCGAGCGCTTGGCGATCTCCAGCGCGCCGTTCGGATCGATCTGCGCGTTCAGCAGCGACGCCGAGCGCCGTACGATGCGCGACAGTTGCTCGGCATTGTAGAACTCGAGGCGCGCGACGATCCCGAAACGGTCGCGCAGCGGGTTGGTCAGCATCCCCGCGC
The DNA here is from genome assembly GCF_002563755.1 of Burkholderia sp. JKS000303. Classification (NCBI taxonomy): domain Bacteria; kingdom Pseudomonadati; phylum Pseudomonadota; class Betaproteobacteria; order Burkholderiales; family Burkholderiaceae; genus Burkholderia; species Burkholderia sp. JKS000303. The sequence goes on along the minus strand of NZ_PDBZ01000001.1, from coordinate 923,105 downwards.
GCGTGGTCGCGCCGACCAGCGTGAACGGCTGCAGGTCGAGCTTCACGCTGCGCGCGGCCGGCCCTTCGCCGATCATGATGTCGATCTGGTAATCCTCGAGCGCCGGGTACAGGATTTCCTCGACGACCGGCGACAGCCGGTGGATTTCGTCGATGAACAGCACGTCGTTCGCTTCGAGGTTGGTCAGCAGCGCGGCGAGGTCGCCCGCGCGCTCGAGCACAGGGCCCGACGTCTGGCGCAGGTTCACGCCCATCTCGCGCGCGATGATGTGCGCGAGCGTGGTCTTGCCGAGGCCCGGCGGCCCGAACAGCAGCACGTGATCGAGCGGCTCGGAACGGCGCTTCGCGGCTTCGATGAAGATCTCGAGCTGGCCGCGCACCTTTTCCTGGCCGACGTAGTCGTCGAGCTGGCGCGGCCGCAGCGCGCGTTCGAACACCTCCTCGTGCGACGAGGCGGGCGTGGCGGCGATGATCCGCTCGGTGGCGAGTTTGTCGGTTTCAATCATGCGGCCATTGTACCGCGCGCCGTCACCCGGCCGAACTGGCCGAACGGCCGACTGGCGCGCGCCGCACGGCGGCGCGACACTGGTTCCGACAGCCCGTTCGGGCGCGTGCCCGGGCCGCCGTTACACCTTCGACAACGCCTTGAGCGCGAGCTTGATGCCTTCGGACACGCCGGTGCCGGCCGGCACGTTCTTGATCGCGGCGAGGCCTTCCTTTTCGGAGTAGCCGAGCGCGAGCAGCGCGTTGAGGATGTCGGTCGCGTGGTCGGACGGCGACGCGGCGCCGGCGAGCGCACCGAGGTCCGCGCCGAGCTTGCCCTTCAGCTCGAGCAGCAGGCGCTCGGCGGTCTTCTTGCCGATGCCGGGCAGGCGCGTGAGGCGTGCGGCGTCCTGCATCGTCACGGCTTGCGCGAGCTCCTGCACGCTCATGCCGGACAGCACGGCGAGCGCCATGCGCGCGCCGATGCCGGTGATCTTCAGCAGTTCGCGGAAGGTCGTGCGCTCCTGCTGCGTGAGGAAGCCGTACAGCAGGTGCGCGTCCTCGCGCACGATCTGCTGCGTGAGCAGCACGACGCGCTCGCCCGTTTGCGGCAGGTTGTAGAAGGTGCTCATCGGCACGTCGATTTCGTAGCCGACGCCGTTGCAGTCGACGAGCAGGTGAGGCGGATTCTTTTCGAGCAGGATGCCGGCGATGCGACCGATCATGGATGGCGGGATGCGAGGAAGAAAGCGCGAGTGTAGCGCAGGTGCGGCGCGATGCCGATGGATTGACCGTCAGGCCGCCGTGCCGTGTGACAGATGCGCGGGATGCGGGCCGACAGCGGGCAGGGCGAGCCGGGCGGGTGCCCGTGCGACGCGCGGCACCGCGGGTCGCATGGGGCGATTGCGTGTCGCGGCGTCAGCCGACGAGCCGGCCGCGCCGCACGCGCAGCCCTTTCTTCGCGAGCGCCGGCGCGAGGCCGCTGATCGTGCCGAGCGTATTGCCGCTGTGCGCGTGGCAGATCGCCATGCCGAGCGCGTCGGCCGCATCGCTGCCGGGCTGGCCGGACAGGTTGAGCAGCCGCGTGACCATCTCCTGCATCTGCGACTTGGTCGCGCGGCCGTAGCCGACGACGGCCTGCTTCAACTGCAGCGCCGTGTATTCCGCAACCGGCAGGCCGCCGGCGACGAGCCCGCAGATCGCGGCGCCGCGCGCCTGGCCGAGCAGCAGCGTCGACTGCGGGTTCACGTTGACGAACACCTGTTCGATCGCCGCCTGGTCGGGCGCGTGTTCGCGCACGAGCGTCGATACGCCCTGGAAGATCGTGCCGAGCCGGGTGGCCAGGTCGGCCGTCGGTGTGCGGATCACGCCGCTGGCGACATAGGCGAGCCGGTGGCCGCTGACGTCGATGACGCCGAAGCCGGTGACGCGCAGGCCGGGGTCGATGCCGAGAATTCGCATGAGTGAGGACAAAAACCTGATGCAGCGATACTACAACGAATGGTGCGGCGCACCGGCCGCAAGGCCGCGTGCGCGGGCGCCGCGCAATAAAAAACCCGGCGGGTGCGATGCCGCCGGGTTGTCGTGCCGAGGCCGCGCGGGCCGCGTGCGATCAGTGACGGAAGTGACGCACGCCCGTCAGGACCATCGCGATGCCGTGCTCGTCGGCCGCCGCGATCACTTCGTCGTCGCGCATCGAGCCGCCCGGCTGGATCACGCAGGTCGCGCCTGCCGCCACGACGACGTCGAGGCCGTCACGGAACGGGAAGAACGCATCCGACGCGACGGCCGAACCCGTCAGTGTGAGGCCCGCGTTCTGCGCCTTGATGCTCGCGATGCGTGCGGAATCGACGCGGCTCATCTGGCCGGCACCGACGCCGAGCGTCATGCCGTTACCGCAGAACACGATCGCGTTCGACTTCACGTACTTCGCGACGCGCCATGCGAACAGCAGGTCGTCCATTTCCTTCGCGCTCGGCTGGCGCTTCGTGACGACGCGCAGCTCGCTCGGCTGCACGTTGCGCGAATCGAGCGATTGCACGAGCAGGCCGCCACCGACGCGCTTCAGGTCGAATGCGTTATGGCCGTCGCCGAGTGCGATCTCGAGCAGGCGCACGTTCTGCTTCGCGGCGAACACCTGCTTTGCGGCATCCGAGAACGACGGTGCGATCAGCACTTCGACGAACTGCTTCGCCACCGCCTGCGCAGCTGCTTCGTCGACTTCGCGGTTGAACGCGATGATGCCGCCGAACGCCGACGTCGGGTCGGTCTGGAACGCCTTCGCGTACGCATCGGCCGAGTCGTTGCCGACCGCGACGCCGCACGGGTTCGCATGCTTGATGATCACGCAGGCCGGCGCGTCGAACGTCTTCACGCATTCCCACGCCGCGTCCGAATCGGCGATGTTGTTGTACGACAGTTCCTTGCCCTGCAGCTGGCGGTAGTTCGCCAGCGCGCCGGCCGGCGTCGCGAGGTCGCGGTAGAACGCGGCGCTCTGGTGCGGGTTTTCGCCGTAGCGCAGGTCCTGCACCTTGTCGAACGCCATGTTCAGCGTGGCCGGGTAGGCGCTGCGCGACGCGTGCTGCAGTTCGTCGGTCAGGCTCGTCAGGTAGTTCGTGATCGCGCCGTCGTATTGCGCTGTGTGCGCAAACACCTTCGTCGCGAGACGGAAGTTGGTCGCGTAGCCGATCGCGTTGCCGTTCGCCTTCATCTCGTCGAGCACGACTGCGTAGTCGGCCGGGTCGACGACGACCGTCACGTCGCGGTGGTTCTTCGCGGCCGAGCGCAGCATCGTCGGGCCGCCGATGTCGATGTTTTCGATCGCGTCGGCGAGCGTGCAGTCATCCTTCGCGATCGTCGCGACGAACGGATACAGGTTCACGACCAGCAGGTCGATCGTCGGGATGCCGTGCTGCTCCAGTGCCTGCATGTGCTCGGGCAGGTCGCGGCGAGCCAGGATGCCGCCGTGCACCTTCGGGTGCAGCGTCTTCACGCGCCCATCGAGCATTTCCGGGAAGCCCGTGTAGTCAGCCACTTCGGTCACGGGCAGACCTGCGTCGGCGAGGAGTTTCGCGGTGCCGCCCGTCGACAGCAGCTTGACGCCGAGGTCGGACAGCGACTTCGCGAAGTCGACGATGCCGGTCTTGTCGGAAACGGAAATGAGCGCTTGCTTGATCATGATGGAACCACCAATAGCCAGGGAAACGGGGACGGGACGGCTGCCTACAGCAGGCCGTGCTGCTGCAGCTTCTTGCGCAGCGTATTGCGATTGATGCCGAGGTACTCCGCGGCGAGCGACTGGTTGCCGCCGGCCTGTACGAGCACGACCTCGAGCATCGGCTTTTCGACGCAGGACATCACCATTTCATAGACGTCGTGCGGATTGGAGCCGTCTAGATCCCGGAAATACACGTCCAGGCTCTCGCGGACACATTGTTCGATGTTGTGCTTGCTCATGCTGCTAACTGGTTATGGTCGTCCGACTCGCCCTGGCCGTCTTCCTCTTCGTCATCGACGTAGACGAGGTGGTCCGACAGCGCCTTTTGCGCCTCGAAGAATGCATTGACGGCGGCGAGCTGCTCGCGGGTGGAATCGAGCGTGTTCATTCGGTGCCGGAACCCATTGGCACCGGAAAGGCCGCGAGTGTACCAGCCGATGTGCTTGCGCGCAGTACGGACGCCCGTGAATTCGCCGTAGAACGCGTAGTGGTCTTCCAGGTGTTCGTTCATCACGTGCTGGATCTCGTCGATCCGCGGCGGGGGCAGCAACTCGCCGGTTTGCAGGAAATGATCGATTTCACGGAACAGCCACGGCCGACCTTGCGCGGCACGACCGATCATCAGCGCGTCGGCGCCGGTTGCGTCGAGCACGGCCTTCGCTTTGGCCGGCGACGTGATGTCGCCGTTCGCGACGACCGGAATGCGCACAGCCGCCTTCACGGCCGCGATCGTGTCGTACTCGGCGTCGCCGCGGTAGAGGTCGGCGCGCGTGCGGCCATGCACGGTCAGCATCGAGATGCCGGCGGCTTCGGCCAGGCGCGCGACGGTGATCGCGTTCTTGTGGTCGCGATCCCAGCCGGTGCGGATCTTCAGCGTGACGGGCACCGCGTCGGGCCCGGTGCCGACCGCCGCGACGACGGCCTCGACGATCCGCTGCACGAGCGGCTCGTTCTGCAGCAGCGCGGAGCCGGCCGCGACGTTGCAGACCTTCTTCGCCGGGCAGCCCATGTTGATGTCGATGATCTGCGCGCCGTTGTCGACGTTGTAGCGGGCCGCTTCGGCCATCATCGCCGGATCGGCGCCCGCGATCTGCACCGCGATCGGCTCGACTTCGCCTTCGTGGTTCGCCCGTCGCATCGTCTTCGCGCTCTTCCACAGCTGCGCGTTGGACGCGACCATCTCGGACACGGCGTACCCGGCCCCCAGCCGTTTGCACAGCTGGCGGAACGGACGATCCGTCACGCCGGCCATCGGGGCGACGAACAGGTTGTTACGCAAAACGTGAGAGCCGATAACGGGCATCGCAATGGCACCGCCCGCGAGCGCAGGGCGTCGCGGGCCAAAAAGGGCGGAGGGAAAACGCGCATTTTACCGTATTCCCATGCCCCGCCGATTTGACCCGGTTTGAGTGGCCCGGCCGCGCGCAATGCGCGGCGCGGCGCGCGTCAGTTGCGCTGGCCGAACATCATCTGGCGCGCGATGGCCTTCTTGAGCGGCGGCACGAATTCGAGCGCGGTGAGCGCCGCGCCGCGCAGCAGCGGAAGCGGGCCGGCATCGACCGTGAACAGGCGCGCAAGCGTGTCGGTTGCGCCGATCGTGAAGCGGCGGTCGAGCGCGCGCCGCGCGTTGAAGGAGGCGAGCGCCGTCGCTTCGAGGCCTTGCGCGGACAGCGCATCGACGAGCGTATGCGCATCGCGCAACCCGAGGTTGAGCCCCTGGCCCGCGACCGGATGCAGCGTTTGCGCGGCGTTGCCGACGATCGCGATGCGTCCGCTGACGAGCGTTTGCGCGGCGTTCAACCCGAGCGGGAACGACGCGCGCCCGGCGACCGCGACGAACTGGCCCATGCGCTCGCCGAATGCCATGCCGAGTTCGCGCAGGAACGCGTCGTCGGGCAGCGCGGCGCGGCGTGCCGCTTCGTCGGGCGTGCAGCACCACACGAGCGAGTATTCGGCCTGACGCGGGCCGCCGAGCGGCAGCAGCGCGAGCGGGCCTTCGTGCGTGAAGCGTTCCCATGCGACGCGCGGGCGCGGTGCCGACACCGTGACCGTGCCGACGATCGCGGTTTGTCCGTAGTCGCGCTGGTGTTTGCCGGTATCGGCCTGCCGTTCGTGGAACAGCCCGCCTTCGGCGTTGATGACGATGCGCGTGCGCAGCGTGCGCTCGCCTTGCGGGCCGTCGAGCGTCAGCGTGACGCCGTCGGCGTCCTGCTGCGGTGCGCGTGCGGTGGTCGACGTGAGCCAGTCGACGCGCGTGCCGTGCACCGCGCCCGCGAGCGCCTGCACGATCGACCCGTAGCGCACGACGTAACCGAGCGCGGCGAGGTCGTGCTCGTCGCGGTCGATCAGCGTGCGGCCGAAATGGCCGCGCTGCGAAACGTGGATGTGTTCGATCGGCGTCGCGTCGCCGGGCCACGCGAGCGTGTCGAGCAGCACGCGGCTGCCGTGCGACACGGCGATCGCGCGCGGATCGTTCGCGCTCGCGGCCGGTTCGCGCGCGTCGATCAGCGCGATCGACGCGTGCCGTGTCGCGCTGCGCCGTGCGAGCCAGCCGGCGAGCGCGAGCCCGACGGGGCCCGCGCCGACGATGGCGAGGTCGTAGTCCGGCGTGGCCGGGGAGGAAGCGGTTGTCATCAATGTGCGTGAAACGGGGTAACGGTCAACGGCAGCCGACGGCGGCCGGCTGCCGGTCGACGAAGGGGCAGCGGCCGGCTCATGCGCCGTGCGCCGCGCCCGCGCGCACCAGCGCCTCGATCTCGGCCGCCGCAACGGGGACGTCGCGCGTGATCAGCTCGCAGCCGTGCTCGCGCACGATCGCATCGTCCTCGATGCGGATGCCGATGTTCCAGTATTCGGCCGGCACGTCGTCGGCGGCGCGCACGTACAGGCCCGGTTCGACGGTGAGCGTCATGCCGGGCTTCAGCGTGCGCCACGGCAGCATGCCGTTCGCGTCGCGCGCGGCGAGCCGCTCGCGGTAGTCGCCGCAATCGTGCACGTCCATGCCGAGCCAGTGGCCGGTGCGGTGCATGTAGAAGCGCGCGTACGCGCGCTCCGCGATCACGTCGTCGACGTTCGAGAAGCGCGTTTTCGGAATGATGCCGGTGTCGAGCAGCCCCTGCGCCAGCACGCGCACGGCCGCGTCGTGCGGTGCCTCGAACGGTACGCCCGCGCGCGTCGCGTCGATCGCAGCCTGCTGCGCGGCGAGCACGATGTCGTACAGCGTGCGCTGCGCGGGCGAGAAGCGCCCGTTGGCCGGGAACGTGCGCGTGATGTCCGACGCGTAGCCGTCGAGTTCGCACGCGGCGTCGATCAGGATCAGGTCGCCGTCCTGCGCGGCCGCGTTGCCGGCCGGGTAGTGCAGCACGCACGCATTCGCGCCGGCCGCGACGATCGAGCCGTACGCGGGCGCCTGCGCGCCATGCTTGCGGAACATATACAGCAGCTCGGCCTCGAGTTCGTATTCGCGGATCCCCGGGCGGCACGCCTGCATCGCGCGGCGATGCGCGAGTGCGGAGATGTGCGCGGCGCGCATCATGATCGCGAGTTCGTGCTCGTCCTTCATGAGCCGCATGTCGTCGAGCAGCGGCGTGAGGTCGAGCAGCGCGTCCGGCGCGGCGACGCCCGTGCGGGCCTGTGCGCGTACCGTGTCGATCCAGCCGGCGAGCTGGCGCTCGAAGTCGGCCGATGCGCCGAACCGGTAGTGCACGGTGCCCGCGTCGGCGAGCAGGCGCGGTATCTCGGTGTCGATCACGTCGACCGCGTAGGCCGAGTCGAAACCGAACGCGTCGCGCGCGGCTTCGGGCCCGTAATGGAACCCTTCCCAGATCTCGCGATCGGCATTCTTCGCACGGCAGAACAGGATCGATTCCGGCGCGCCATGCGGCGCGGCGGCGTTCAGCACGAGCACGGCATCGGGCTCGGTGAATCCTGTCAGGTAATGGAAGTAGCTGTCGAACCGGTACGGGAATGCCGTATCGCGGTTGCGCAGGATTTCCGGTGCGGTGGGGACGATGGCGACGCCGCCGCCGGCGGCACGCAGTGCGGCAAGCACGCGTTCACGGCGCTGGCGGTAGACGTCGACGGCGATGGCGGTATCGAGGGGCGCATTCATCGTGCGATTGTAGCGCCGCCGGACGCGGCGCGTGAAAGGGGCGGCCGAGAGCCGCGCCGGAAGGGGCCGGGCGGCGGCTGTTGCAAACCATCCACAGGCCGGACGGCCGATTTTCTACCCGGCCACGCCTGCCGGTTATGATCGGCGACAACGTATACTCTCGGCGGTTCCCTTAGAAAGGCAGATGATGAAATTAATCGGTTCGCTCAGCAGCCCGTACGTCCGAAAGGCGCGGATCGTGCTCGCCGAAAAGAAGATCGACTACAAGCTGGAGCTCGAGAACGTGTGGGCGCCGGAGACGGACATTCATGCATCGAATCCGCTCGGCAAGGTCCCGTGTCTCGTGATGGAGGATGGTGCCGCGGTGTTCGATTCCCGCGTGATTTGCGAATACGTCGATACGCTGTCGCCGGTCGGCAAGCTGATTCCGCCGTCGGGGCGCGAGCGCGTCGAAGTGCGTTGCTGGGAAGCGCTGGGCGACGGCGTGCTCGACGCCTCGGTCGCGATCCGTCTCGAATACACGCTGCGCGACGAAGCGCAGCGCAGCGCGAGCTGGATCGCGCGTCAGCAGCGCAAGATCGACGATGGTCTCGTCGCGATGTCGCAGGGCCTCGGCGGCAAGACGTGGTGCGTCGGTAATCATTACACGCTCGCCGACATCGCACTCGGCTGCGCGCTCGGCTACCTCGACTTCCGGATGCCCGAGCTGAACTGGCGCGATCACCACCCGAACCTCGACAAGCATTTCGCGAAGCTGTCGCAGCGTCAGACGTTCGCCGACACGCTGCCGCAGGGCTGAGCACCGCCGGCTGCGTATTGAGCAGACAAAAAAAGCGCCCCGCGGGGCGCTTTTGTTTTGGCGGACCGCCCGGGCGACTGGCGATCCTGTGCATCCGACGTTACTCGATCGACGCGTAGACGCTCTCGCCGAGCACGAACGAATCGCTGCGCGAGATCGGCCACCACTTGTCGTACAGCGTATAGCCGCAGGTCTGGCCGTCGAGCAGCGCGCCCGGCTTCAGGTACTTCAGCAACTGCGACATCAGCCGCACCTCGTGCGGCGCGACGCGCTGCACGATGTGATGCGCGCGCAGCTCGGACGGATGGCCGAGGCCGGCCGCCTGCACGAGCTCCTGCAGCGCATGCAGCGTGTTGCGGTGGAAGTTGTATACGCGCTCGGCCTTGTCCGGCACGACGAGCGCGCGTTGGCGCACCGGGTCCTGCGTGGCGACGCCGGTCGGGCAGCGGTCGGTGTGGCAGTGCTGCGCCTGGATGCAACCGACCGCGAACATGAAGCCGCGCGCCGAGTTCACCCAGTCCGCGCCGATCGCGAGCGTGCGCGCGATGTCGAACGCGGTGATGATCTTGCCGCTCGCGCCGATCTTCACGCGGTCGCGCACGCCGATCCCGACGAGCGTGTTGTGCACCAGCAGCAGCCCTTCCTGCAGCGGCACGCCGACGTGGTCGGTGAATTCGAGCGGCGCCGCGCCGGTGCCGCCTTCCGCGCCGTCGACGACGATGAAGTCAGGCACGATGCCGGTTTCGACCATCGCCTTCGCGATCCCGAAGAATTCCCACGGATGGCCGATGCACAGCTTGAAGCCGGTCGGCTTGCCGCCCGACAGCGTGCGCAGCCGCTCGACGAATTCGAGCAGCCCGCGCGGCGTCGAGAATTCCGAGTGCGTGGCGGGCGAGATGCAGTCCTTGCCCATCGGCACGCCGCGCGTCTCGGCGATCTCGGGCGTGATCTTCGCGGCCGGCAGCACGCCGCCGTGACCCGGCTTCGCGCCCTGCGACAGCTTGATCTCGATCATCTTGACCTGCGGCTCGGCGGCCTGCTTCGCGAACTTGTCCGGGTTGAACGTGCCGTCGTCGTTGCGGCAGCCGAAGTAGCCCGACGCGATTTCCCAGATGATGTCGCCGCCGTTTTCGCGGTGGTACTTCGACAGCGAGCCTTCGCCGGTGTCGTGCGCGAAACCGCCTTTCTTCGCGCCGAGGTTCAGCGAGCGGATCGCGTTCGCGGACAGCGAGCCGAAGCTCATCGCCGAGATGTTGAAGATCGAGATGTCGTACGGCTGCGCGCGGTTCGCACCGACGCGGATGCGGAAATCGTGGTTCGGCAGCTTCGTCGGCGCGAGCGAATGGCTGATCCATTCGTGCGCGACGGCCTTCACGTTCAGCTCGGTGCCGTACGGACGGTTGTCCGCGACGTTCTTCGCGCGCTGGTAGACGAGACTGCGCTGCGCGCGCGAGAACGGCTTTTCGTCGGTGTCGTCCTCGACGAAGTACTGGCGGATTTCAGGTCGGATGAATTCGAACAGGAAGCGGAAGTGGCCCCAGAGCGGGTAATTGCGCAGGATCGCGTGACGGTCCTGATTCAGGTCGTACACGCCGAGCGCGACGAGGGCGATGGGGATGAGGATCCACAGCCAGGAAAGCATGTGGGCCGACGCGAGTGCGGCCGCCGCGATGAGCAGCAGGACGGCACACCACATCGCGAGGTAGCGTCGAGAAAGCATGGGGGGGACTCCGTAAGAATCTTGAAATGCCGCCATGCGTACGCTGCGAAGGCGGCGCGCCGGCTGCGACGGAATCGTGTTCCGCCGGGCGCGGCGTGCCGCAAGTCTAAACCGAATGGATGTCAGCGTGCGTCGGCGAGCGCCGGCAGGTGGCCTTCGGGGGCGGCCTGACCGGGCTGGCCGGTGGCCGCGGACTCGATGATGCCGCCGCCGAGGCAGATTTCGCCGTCGTACAGCACGGCCGACTGGCCGGGCGTGACCGCCCACTGCGCATCGTCGAACGCGAGCGAGAAGCGCGCTTCGCCTGCCGGGCCGGGGGCCGCGACGCCGAATGTGCATGCCGCATCGGCCTGCCGGTAGCGGGTCTTCGCGCCGCACGAGAAGCCTGCGGCCGGCGGTTCGCCCGCGACCCAGCTCACGTTGCCGGCGACGAGCTGCCGCGACAGCAGCCACGGATGGTCGTGGCCCTGCACGACGTACAGCGTGTTCGACGCGATGTCCTTCGCGGCGACGAACCACGGTTCGCCGCTGCCGTCCTTGCTGCCGCCGAGGCCGATGCCCTTGCGCTGGCCGAACGTATAGAACGCGAGGCCGATATGCTCGCCGATGACCTTGCCGTCCGCCGTCTTCATCGGGCCGGGTTTCGTCGGAAGATAGCGGTTCAGGAAGTCGCGGAACGGCCGTTCGCCGATGAAGCAGATGCCGGTCGAATCCTTCTTCTTCGCGTTCGGCAGCCCGATCTGCGCGGCGATCTCGCGCACCTTCGTCTTCGGGATCTCGCCGAGCGGGAACATCGTCTTCGACAACTGCGCCTGGTTCAGCCGGTGCAGGAAGTACGACTGGTCTTTCGTATGATCGAACGCCTTCAGCAGTTCGAAGCGACCGTCGCGCTCGCGCACGCGCGCATAGTGGCCCGTCGCGATCATTTCCGCGTCGAGCGACATCGCGTGATCGAGGAACGCCTTGAACTTGATCTCGGCGTTGCACAGCACGTCCGGGTTCGGCGTGCGGCCGGCCGAGTATTCGCGCAGGAATTCGGCGAACACGCGGTCCTTGTATTCGGCCGCGAAGTTCACGGCTTCCACGTCGATGCCGATCAGGTCGGCCACCGACACGACGTCGATCCAGTCCTGGCGCGTCGAGCAGTATTCGCCGTCGTCGTCGTCTTCCCAGTTCTTCATGAACAGGCCGACCACGTCGTACCCCTGTTCCTTCAACAGCCACGCGGTCACCGACGAATCGACGCCGCCCGACATGCCCACTACTACACGGCGCTTGCTCATTTGTTCACCGCCTGACGGTCGAATGTGTCCGGACGCGGCGCGACCGAATGCGTGTGCACGAAATCGAGCGGAATGCGCCGCCCGGCGAGATAGTCGTCGACGCAGCGCATCACCGCGGGCGAGCGGTGCCGCTCGCTGCAGGCGCGCAGTTCGTCGGCGCTCATCCACAGCGTGCGGATGATGCCGTCGTCGAGCGCGTGACCCGGCAACGGCTCGCCGACCGTGCCGCAGAACGTGAAGCGCAGATAGGTCGCGCCGGCGGTGCCGGGGCGCTCGTAGTGCGCGAGATAAACGCCGACGAGCGCGTCGGGGACGAACGGATGCGCGGTTTCCTCGAGCGTCTCGCGGATCACGGCGTCGGCGAGCGTCTCGCCGGCTTCGAGATGGCCGGCCGGCTGATTGATGCGCAGGCCCGTCGAGGTTTCTTCCTCGATCACGAGAAAGCGGCCGGCGCGCTCGATCAGCGCTGCAACGGTCACGTGCGGGGTCCAGATTTCGGGTTTCATGGTTCGGCATTTTACCGGTTGCGCCCGGACGCTGCCGGCCATGTGGTTAGACGAATCCGACCCTGAGCGTTCGTCCGGCGCAGGCGAGTCGCCCGCATCGCTGCGTCGCACATGGGTGGCGCAGCCTGCCGGTGGCAGCGGCGAGCCGGGGACGGGGCGCCCCGCAATCATCGCTGAATCGTGCCCCGTTTTTCACGGCGCGACGATCCGGGCGACGCACGCGGCAATCGTATCCCGCACGCGGACGATCGCCGGGTCGCGCTGCGTGCTCGTGCGCCAGCCGATCTCCACCGGGTAGCGCGGCAGCTCGACCGGGCACGCGAGCGCGCGCAGCGACGTCGATTGCGCGATCGCGCGCGCGGCGTGCGCCGGAATCGTCGCCACCGCACCGGAGCCGGCGAGCAGGTACGGCAGCGCGGCGAAATGCGTGGTCGACGCCGCGACGCGCCGCTTGTGACCGAGCGCGGCCAGCGCCTCGTCGACGATTCCGATCACGCCGCCGGACGACACGAGCAGGTGGTCGCGCTGCAGGAAATCGTCGAGCGCCAGCGTGCGCGGCGCTCGAGCGCCGCCGGCCGGATCGAGCAGGCACGCGTAGCCGCCTGTCGCGACCGCGCGCCGGCTGAGCCCGTTCGCCGAAAACCCGCCCGACGCGATCGCGAGATCGACGCCGTGCCGCAGCAGCGCGTCGCCGGCGATGCCGCTGTGCGTCTGCCGGAAGATCAGCCGGATCCCCGCGGCGTCCTGCGCGACCGCGTCGATCAGCGCACGGCCGAGCGCGATCTCGAAGTCGTCCGACAGCCCGATCGAGATCGTGCGGCCGACGCGCTCGCCGCCGTCGGCTGCGATCGCGAGGCTTTCGCGGCAGCGGTCGAGCGCATCGGACAGGATCGGCTTCAGCTCGTCCGCGCGCGGCGTCGGCGCGAGGCCGCGGCCGGTGCGCACGAACAGCGGATCGGCATAGATCACGCGCAGCCGCGCGAGCGCCGCGCTGACGGCGGACTGCGTGAGGCCGAGCCGCAGCGCCGCGCGGCTCGCGCCGCCTTCTTCGTACAGCGCCTCGAACACCTTCAGCAGGTTCAGGTCGAGGTTGGAGATATCATTTACATTCATGTCAGATATCGTTGTATTGATTTGATAGATGACATCATATCGATAAAGATGGCGTCACCCTCAGCCCATTCACCCGGAGACGCCCTCATGTCCACCTCAGTCATCGCCGCGCTGCAGATCGGCGCATCGCCCGCCGGCACGCGCGCCACGCTCGACACGATCCTCGGTTACGAAGCCGCGATCCGCGACAGCGGCGCATCGCTCGTCGTGTTGCCCGAGGCCGTGCTCGGCGGCTATCCGAAGGGCGAGATCTTCGGCACGCGGCTCGGCTACCGGTTGCCCGAGGGGCGCGATGCGTATGCACGCTACGCCGCGCAGGCGATCGACGTGCCGGGGCCGGAAACCGACGAACTGGCCGCGCTGTCGCAGCGCACGGGCGCGAGCCTCGTGGTCGGCGTGATCGAGCGCGGCGGCAGCACGCTGTACTGCACGGCGCTCTTTTTCGATCCGCGCGACGGGCTCGTCGCGAAGCACCGCAAGCTGATGCCGACCGGCACCGAACGGCTGATCTGGGGGCAGGGCGACGGCTCGACGCTGCCGGTGGTCGACACCGCGGCGGGCCGCGCGGGCGCCGCGATCTGCTGGGAGAACCACATGCCGCTCCTGCGCTGCGCGATGTATGCGAAAGGCGTGCAGATCTGGTGCGCGCCGACCGTCGACGAGCGCGATCTGTGGCAAAGCTCGATGCGGCACATCGCGCACGAAGGACGCTGTTTCGTCGTGAGCGCATGCCAGGTACAGCCGTCGCCGCGCGCGCTCGGCATCGACGTGCCGGGCTGGGATCCCGAACGGCCGCTGATCCGCGGCGGCAGCGTGATCGTCGGGCCGCTCGGCGACCTGCTGACGGAGCCGCTGATCGGCGAGCCCGGGCTCGTGACCGCGCGCATCGATACCGACGAACTGGTGCGTGCGCGTTATGACTTCGACGTGGTGGGGCACTATGCGCGCGCCGACGTGTTTTCGCTGCACGTCGACGAGCGGCCGAAGCGTTCGGTGGTGTTCGGGGAATGATCGGTGTTGCCGGGGCGCGTACGCCCCGGCGAACGAATGTCGGCGGCGCGCGTCAGCGCATCGGCGCTTCCGCGATCCGCATGTAGTCGGCGATGCGCCGTCCTTCCATGTCGGGAAACTGCTCGTGCACGGTGATGTCGCCCATCCGCGCGATGTCGAAGGTGCGGAAGTCGTCGCGCAGCTCGCACCACGCGCCGATCGTCCAGCGTCCGCCCCAGTAGACGAGCCCGAGCGGCCACACGCGGCGTTGCGTATGGGCGCCGAGCCGGTCGCGGTAGCCGAAGCTGACGATGTGACGCGTGTCGACCGCCTGGTGGATCGCGTCGACCTTCCCGCAAAACGTCTCGTCGATGTGGAACGACGGCGCGAACACCGGCAGGCGATCGAGCGCCGTGCGCTTGTCGGCCGGCATCGCGGACGCGATCTTCGCGAGCGCCGAGCGGGCGCCGCCCGCAAAGCGCGCGCCGCCCCAGGTCTCGAGCATGCGCGCGCCCACCGCGAGCGCCGCGAGCTCCTCGGCGGTGAACGTGAGCGGCGGCAGGCTCGCGTTGCGGTTCAGCCGGTAGCCGATGCCGGCTTCGCCTTCGATCGGCACCCCTGACAGTTGCAGGTCGCGCACGTCGCGATAGACCGTGCGCGGCGACACCGACAGCCAGTCGGCGAGCTGCTGCGCGGTCGTCAGACGCCGTCCGCGCAACAGCTCGGCGATCTGGAACAGACGGTCGGCACGGCGCGTCATGGCTGCACCTCGACTCCAACGGCTACGGGGACTTCGCGATGATAGCGCTGCGCCGGCCCGATCGTCGGTGCGCTCAGTGGCATTTCGGCGCGTGCAGGCCGACGCGGTTGCCTTCGGTATCGATCAGATAGCCGATGTAACCGTAGTTGTTCGGCAGCTCGACGACCGTGCCCTGCACGATGCCGCCCGCGCGCTTCACGCGTTCGAGCGCCGCGACGACCGATTCGCCGGCGTTCAGGTACACGAGCACGCCGTTCGCGCTCGGCTTCATCTGCTGCGGATCGAACACGATGCTACCGCCCGTGCTCGACGCTTCGTGATCGAACATGGCCATCGGCACGCCGCCGATGACTTCGCGCTGCAGCGTGGTTTGCAGCACGGTTTCGTAAAAACGGATCGCGCGATCGAAATCCAGGGACGGAATATCGAACCACGCGATCGCGCGTTCCAGGGTTGCGGGTGCAGTTGCAGTTGCGGACGTCACGACGAGCTCCTTGTTGTTCGCGTTCTTGATGGAAACCAGCCTTGCATTGCGCCGGGATTGCAGTGTGATCGCGTGCTGCTGACAGCGTGCTGTCAGTAGTCATCGCGGTGCTGACACCAGGCGGTTTCGATCGGCGGTTGCGGTGGCGTCCGGCCGGGTGGCGCCGCGCGGGCGGGCGGATTGGCGGGCGCCCAGGGGCGGCACCGCGCGCATCGGCGTCGCGCAAAGCAAAACGCCCGGCGGGTGCCGGGCGTCGTGAGGGTGTCAGCAGGCGGCCGCAGCGGCCGTCGTGCGTATCTTGCGCGTTATGCGTCGCCTTCCGGCGTGGCCGCCGGGCGTGCCTTCACGCTGCCCGCGATCAGGTCGAAGCGGAACAGCCGGCATTCGAGCGCGCCGTTGAACAGCGGCGTCTTCGCCGATTCGCGCAGCCGCAACTGGCCCGGCAGCGAACGGTCCGACGTCAGCAGGAACGCCTGCCAGCCGGTGAAGCGTTGCTTGAGCGCATCGCCGAGCGAGTTGAAGAACTCGCTGTCCGGCGCGTCGGTGTGGGTGCGGCGGAAGGCGTCGTCGTTGCCGCGGTTGCGGCCCGTTTCGCGCACTTCGCCGCGTGCGCTGCGGCCGCGCACTTCGATCCGCTCGCCGTACGGCGGGTTCGCGAGGATGATGCCCGGGCCGTCGCACGGCGGCGTCATCCCGCGCGCGTCGACCTGCTTGAGCCATACCGACGGCACGCCCGCGCGTTCGAGGTTCGCGCGCGCCTTCTCGAGCATGTCGCCGGAGATGTCGCTGCCGTACACGCCGAGCGCATCGCGCTTGCCGCGCGCCGCGCGCTTCGCGTCGAGGGCCGGGACCTTCAGGCCCTGCCATGCGGTGATGTCGTACTGCTTGAGCTTTTCGAAGCCGAACCGGCGCTCGACGCCCGGCGCCACGCCGAGCGCGATCTGCGCGGCTTCCGCGAGGAACGTGCCGCTGCCGCACATCGGGTCGTACAGCGCCGTGCCGGGCGTCCAGCCCGTCAGGCGCAGGATGCCGGCCGCGAGGTTCTCGCGCAGCGGCGCCGCGCCCTTGTCGAGACG
This sequence comes from Burkholderia sp. JKS000303, assembly GCF_002563755.1. NCBI lineage: Bacteria > Pseudomonadati > Pseudomonadota > Betaproteobacteria > Burkholderiales > Burkholderiaceae > Burkholderia > Burkholderia sp. JKS000303. Next base: position 906,564 of record NZ_PDBZ01000001.1, on the reverse strand, counting down.
CCAGCCGCGCTTGAACAGCGGCTCGCCCGACGTATCGAGGTACAGCGTGCATTCGGTGGCCGTCAGGAACGCGAACACGCGCACGTCCGGCGCACCGGTGTCGATGCTCGGCCGCGAGCCGGTCTTGTCGCGCATCCGGTCGCAGATCGCATCCTTCACGCGCAGCGTCGTGAATTCGAGGCTTTTCAGCGGCGACTTGATCGCGGTGATGTCGATGCGCAGCGTCTGCGTCGACGCGAACCAGCGTTCCCACGGCTGCTCGAGCGCGAGCGCGTAGACGTCCTGTTCGTTGCGGTACGGGCCGTGCGCGATCTTCAGCAGGATCCGGCTCGCGATCCGCGAATGGAGGTTGGCGGCCATGCCGGCGGCCCAGCCGCCGCGGAAATGAACGCCGCCCGGCACCTGCGCGCCCGCGGTGAACGGCGCGCCGTTCAGATGACGGCCGGCGATCTCGGCCAGCTCGGCGGCAAGCGCCGCTTCGAGGCCGCGCGGGCAGGGAGCGAAGAATTCGTACAGGGTGGGCGAGGACATAAGGCGGGTGAGGACGTGCAAAAGTCCACTATTGTACGCGGCGCGGGCGGCCGGAGCCGGCGTTGCGTCCGATTCGGGGCGAGGGCGCCGGGAAGCAGGCCGCATGCGCGCGCCGGGTGGCCCGCGCGTCCCGGCCCGGCGGGGCGCCGCGCGGGCGTCGGGCGCTCAGTGCGAGCCGTGCTGGCCGGCCTGCGCGGCGGGGCCGCTGGCCGGCCAGAACAGCGCGGACGGCTTGGACAGCATCGTGCGGACGATCGCGACGACCAGCGCGCGCACCTTGGTGCGACGCAGGCTGCGCGAACGCACGGCCATCGTGAACGCGAGCGCGAAGCTCACGAGCACGTTGAGGATCGCCATGCTCAGCACGCCGGCGCATGCCCACCACAGCTCGGGCGTGCTCAACGCGTCCTTGCCGAGCACGCCGAGCGCGATGCCGATCGAGCCGGCCGACAGTGTCACGTGTCGCACTTCGAACGGGAACAGGAACACCGTGACGATCGCCGGGATCAGGCCGAGCATCAGGCCGAGGCCGACGTTCGCGACCACGCCCGCGACGTTCGAGCGGCAGAAGTGCGCGAGCTTCGCGGCGCCGGCCACGCCGAGCGTGAGCCGCAGCCGGCGGTTGTACGCGAGCGCGTCGCCGACCCGGTGCAGCACGAACCAGTTGTCGGCCCAGCCCGCGAGCAGGCTCGATGCCCACAGCAGCACGCCCGTGAGCGCCGCATAGAACGGCGTCGGGCCCACCAGCGAGAACGAGTGCAGCGTCGCGTGCGCCTTCTCCGGCGAGATCAGGTTCGCGTGCAGCACGTTGCCCGCGAACAGCTGCACGAGCAGGCACACGGGCAGCACGACGAGCACGTTGCCGGAGATCGCCGCGGCCTGCGTGCGGATCAATGCGATCACCGACGCGACGAACGCCTTCACGCCTTCCTCATGGCCGGTGTCGTCGAGCTCGCGCGCGAGCGTCGGCGCGGTCATCGCGGGTTGCTTGGTCGCGAGCGTGAAGTGCAGGAAGTGCATCAGCATGAAGCTCGCCGCATAGTTGACGCCGGCGAGCAGCCCTTCGAGCATCGACTGCAGGTGCGCGCCCGTGATCGCGAACTTCACGCAGACCGTCGCGACGGTGACGAGGCCGCCGCCCGCGGCCATGCGCAGCATCTTCAGATACTCGGCGCGGCCGCGCGAGATGTAGTGCTCGCCGGTGTCCGCGTTGGTCTCGACGAGCTTGCGCGCGAACAGCGAGAAGTTGCTGCGCACGAGGTGCGACACGCTCTGGCTGTTCTGGTTCGCGTCGACCAGCTCGGCGGTCAGGCGCGCCATGCCGCGCAGGTCGTCGCGGGCCATCCACGCGTTGAGCAGCATCTCGGCGCGCTGGATCCGCATGCGCATGCGCTCGACCTGGAACACGATGTCGACCGACACGCCGTTGCGGTACAGATGCGCGAACACGTCGTCGACCGCGATCCGGCATTCGTCGAGCAGCACGCGCAGGTAGTTCACCTCGTGCAGCAGCTTGTTCGGGTCGCCGCCGTCCTCGACGGCCGCGTGTGTGGTCTCGACCGCGAGCATCGCACGCGTGAGGCGGTAGAACGGCTGCGTTTCGAGCGGCTTGCGCGCGTCGTCGTCGGACAGGCGGCTGCGCACCGTCTGCGACAGGCCGGTCGAGCTGATCTGGCAGGTCAGGTTGTGCAGCGCGGCCAGCAGGTCGCGCGAGAACGAGCCCGGCTCGTGACGTTCTGCGTCGGTGACGTCGAACGAGATCAGCTCGGCGAGGCGGGCGAGCAGGTCGTCGGGCAGCGCGTCGATCCATTGCGCGTCTTCCGGCGTCGGGAACATCAGCGTGAACAGCGCCGTCAGCTCGCGGCGGTTCGGCGCGGGCGGGATCAGCGACGAGTCGATCCGCTCGAACAGCGCGCCGAAGAAACCGGAGTGCACCGGCATGCCGGCGTCGCACAGCAGCGAGATGCCGTCGCATTCGCGCAGGATGCCGCGCACGATGCGTCCGGCATGCGACTTCCACGCGGGATTGCGGTCGAGCACGTGGAACAGGTAGCGCAGCCGCGCGTGCGCCGGATATGCGCGGCTGCCGACGTCGCGTTCGTCGGGCGCATCCTGCGCGGCCTGCATCGCGCCGTTGCGGCGCAGCCAGTGCGCGAGCTCGATCAGCCATTCGCTGCGCTCGGCGTACGACGCGTCCGCGTCGGCGTGCGCGAGCAGGGCGTCGAGCTGGTGGCCCGCATTGCGCGACGCGCGCCACTTCTTGATCAGGGTCGTCAGGGAACGAAACATAAACGGAATAGCGAAAGCCCTGGACGGGCGGGTTCGGGATGCCGGCCGGGAAGGCGGCGCGGCGCCGGGGAGAACGGATGAGGCTGTCGGGTTGCCGGGCGATGCGTGACGACCCGCGATGCGGCTGCCCCGATGCGGTGCACGCGGATACGCGTGCGAGCCCCGGGAGACGCGACGATCGGACCGGACACGGCCCGATTGCCGCTGGCTGACGCGCACGACGGACGGGCGGCGCGAGCCTGAACGTGCGTAGGATCGTCAATCGGGCGCGAAAACGCAAGCCGACCGTGTGGCGTGGCGCCGGTTCCGGCAGATTTTGACAAACAATGCAAAGCGGCCGTTCGGCCGATGCATGCGCGGCGACGCCGATCGTGTCGCCGAGGGCAGGGCGCGCGCGTGCGACTGCCGATGCCTGTTATCGGATACGCCGCCAGGCTGTGGCAGCCGCACGGACGAACGCATCACACGTTCGCCCGTGCGTCGTGCGCCTATGCGCCGGACTTGCCCGTCGCGCCCGCGTCGCCGCCGGCCGTCGGGTTGGCCGGGCACGGCACCACGGGTGCAGTGGCCTTCTTGCTGCCGGATGCGGCCGCCGTACCGCGCTGTGCCGCCATGGCGCGCACGCCGGCCGCGGCCTGCGATGCAATCACGTCGAGCGCGCGCCGGTGGCCGGCGACGAGTGCGTCGTAACCGTCGGCGACGGGTTCCGCGACGCTCGTGCGGCACGTCATCACCGCCTGCGTGGCGAGCGAACGCACGCTCCACACCGCATCGATCGCCGCCCGCTTGCCGGGCCACGATTCGAAGCGCTGCACGTTCACGCTGATGCGATAGACGGGCACGCCGGGCGGATACGCGGCGTTCGCGACGTCGATCGTGCCGAGCTGCGCGGCGAGATCGTCCGACAGCGCGCGGCGAATCTCGTCGGCGGGCTGCGCGGCCCAGCGTTCCTGCTCGAGCACGTCGACCTGCGCCGCGTTTTTCTGCACGACGAGCTGGTTCTTCGCGACCTGTTCGGGCACGCTGACGGACGGCACCTCGATCAGGAACGCCGGATTGGCGGGGGCGGTGCGCACGGCCGCCGTGGCGTCGGCGGGGCTCAGCGTATAGAACCGCGCGGGCGGCGAGCTGCAGGCGGCGAGCGCGAGCGCGGCGCAGATTGCCGCCGCGCCGCTCGCGAGCGCGTTCACGCGTGTCGTCGTCATTGTTGGTCTCCTGGCTTGCCCTTGATCAGCGATTCGGGATGGCGCTCCAGATAGTCGGCGAGCGCGTTCAGCGATTGCAGCGTGCGCGTGAGTTCCTTCAGCGCGCCGCGCACGTCGGACTGCAGCGGCGAATCCTGCTGCAGCGTCGCCTCGGCGGTCGAGAAGGTCTGCTTCGCGGCCGACAGCGTGTCGCGTGCTTCCGGCGCGACCTGCGTGTCGAGCTGCTTGAACAGCTTGTCGGCGTTCGACAGCGCGCTGTTCAGGTTCGCGCCGATCTGGTCGAACGGCACCTTGTCGAGCTTCTTCGCGATGTCGGCGACCTGCAACTGCAACTCGTCGAGCGTGTTCGGCACGGTCGGCAGCTCGAGCGGCTGGCGCGTCATGTCGATCTTCGCGGCCGGTGCCTTCGGGAAGAAGTCGAGCGCGACGTAGAGCTGGCTCGTCAGCAGGTTGCCGGTGCGCAGCTGGCCGCGCAGCCCGTGCCTGACGAGGCGCTCGACGATCTCGCGACGGGCCGGTTCGCCCTTGCTCTCGATCGTTTCGCGGAAGCGCGGACCAAGCCGCTCCGGATACACGTTCATCGTCACCGGCATCAGGAAGTTCTTGGTCTTCGGATCGAAGTCGATGCCGATGTTCGTCACTTCGCCGAGCACGATGCCGCGGAAGTCGACTGGCGCGCCGACGCCGAGCCCGCGCAGCGACTGGTTGAAATTCATCACGACCTGCAGCGGCTGGCCGTCCGGATCGCGCATCGCGTCGGTCTCGTCGGAGCCGAGGCGGAACGTCGTATTGTTCGGCGCGGTTGCGCCGCTGCTCTGGTTCGGCGGCGTCTGGAACGCGATGCCGCCGAGGATCACCGTCGCGAGCGACTGCGTGTTCAGCTTCAGCCCGCTCGAATCGAGCCGCAGGTCGACGCCGCTCGCCTGCCACCAGCGCGAGTTCACGCCGACGTACTGGTCGTACGGCGCATTGACGAACACGTTGAAGGTGACGCCCGTGCCGTCCTTGTCGAGCGAGAAGCCGACCACCTGGCCGACCTGCACGCGGCGGTAGTAGATCGGCGAGCCGATGTCGACCGAGCCGAGCGAGTCGCCGCGCAGCACGTATTGCGTGCCCTTCTGGTCGCCCGTCACGGCCGGCGGGGTTTCGAGGCCGGTGAAGTCGGTCTGCGAGTCCTGCCCGCGGCCGGCATCGACGCCGATGTACGCGCCCGACAGCAGCGTGCCGAGCCCCGACACGCCGGTCGCGCCGACGCGCGGACGCACGATCCAGAAGCGCGAACCCTTGACCGCGAAGTCCTCGGCTTCCTTCTTCAGTTGCACCTGGACGAGCACGCGCGACAGGTCTTTCGACAGCTTGATCGTCTTGACCATGCCGATCTCGACGTCCTTGTACTTGACCTGGGTCTTGCCCGGCTCGAGCCCTTCGGCGCTGTGGAAGCTGATCGAGACTTCCGGACCGCGCTCGCGCACGGACTTGATCACGAGGCCGATGCCGATCAGCGCGGCGATCAGCGGCACGAGCCAGACGAGCGACGGCAGCCAGCCGCTTTTCGTCGAGATCGTCGGATCGGGCGGCCGGGACGCGTCGTTCTGCGGGCCTTGCGGACTATTCATGGTGTTTCCCTGAGGTTTCGACTGGATCCCAGATCAGGCGGGGATCGAACTGCATCGACGCGAGCATCGTCAGGATCACGACCGAGCCGAACGCGAGCGCGCCGGGGCCGGCCGTGATGACGGCGAGCGAACGGAAATGGACGAGCGCGACGGTCAGCGTCACGACGAAGATGTCGAGCATCGACCAGCGGCCGATGCGCTCGACGATCCGGTACAGGCGCGTGCGCTGCAGCGGCCGCCATGCGGTACGTCGCTGCGCGCTGATCACGAGGATCGTCAGCACGCCGAGCTTGAGCATCGGCACGAGGATACTGGCGACGAACACGACGACCGCGAGCGGCCAGTCGCCGGTGGTCCAGAACAGCACGACGCCGCTCATGATCGTGTCTTCCTGCGAGCCGACGATCGACGACGTGCGCATGATCGGCAGCAGGTTCGCGGGAATGTACAGGATCACGGCCGCGAGCAGCAGCGCCCACGTGCGCATCACGCTGTTCGGCGTGCGGAAATGGAGCGCGGAGCCGCAGCGCGCGCAGTGTGCGTGCGGCGCGTCGATCGTCTGCACGAGCCCGCAGACATGGCAGCTGGCGTAGCCCTCGCGGGCGGCGGTAGGGGTCGTCATCGGCGGGCGGCTTCCGGCAGCGGCGCGGCATCGTCGGGCGCGGCGGGCGAGCGGCCGGCGCGCAGGTCGTCGGCGATGTCCCACAACGTGCGCGGATCGAACATCAGCACGACGGCGATCATCAGCGTGAGCGCGCCGAACGCGAACAGCGCGGCTTCCGGCACGACGCGCGCGAGGCTCACCATCTTGACGATCGTCACGAGGATGCCGAGCATGAACACCTCGATCATCCCCCACGGGCGCACGAGCTGGATCGCGCGCAGCACGGCATTGAAGCCGGGCGGCACGACGCCGCGGCGCATCGGCAGCAGCAGGTACAGCAGCGCGGCCATCTCGACGAGCGGAAACAGCACGGTCGAGCAGAACACCATCACGCCGACGATCGCCATGTCCTGGCGCCACAGCGAATCGATCGCGCCGATCAGCGTCGTCTGCACGCGATTGCCGTTCACGTCCATTTCGAGGATCGGAAACGTCTGCGCGATGACGAACGTGATCAGTGCCGCGAGTGCCAGTGCGCAGATGCGCTCGAGTTGCGCGGCGCTGTTGCGGTAAAGCAGTGCGTCGCAGCGCGGACAGCGCGCGATTTCACGGCCGCTGAGACGCGGTTTATGCAACAGTGCGTCGCATTCGTGACAGGCAATCAGGTCGTATCGTTGCATGGGAGAAGCGGTTGTGCGACGGGCGGGGGGACGCGTCGACGGGGCCGGAACCCGCGCCAATCTTACCAAAACGCCTTTTTCGGCGTGTCAACGATCGGTTACCGGGTGACTGATCGGTAACATGGCGTAAACATGGCGGCCCGCTGACACGCCTGTTCTCAGAGTCCGCGCCTTTCAAAAGGTTGCGGTAGCATGGCGCCCTTGACAAGCGTCGGACGCATTTTCCGACGCAGCCGTTCGCTCAACTGAGGAATCCAAGATGGCACCGAATCCGCTGTCGGCCAAGCCGACACGTTATACGCAGACCGCGATCGCGTTGCACTGGCTGATCGCGCTGCTGATCGTCTGCGGCTTCGCGCTGGGCTGGGTGATGACGGACATTCCCGGTTTCACGCCGACCAAGCTGAAGTACTTCTCGTGGCACAAGTGGATCGGCGTGACCGCGTTCGCGCTGGCCGTCGTGCGCGTGCTGTGGCGCGCGACGCATGCGGCGCCGCCGCTGCCGGGCAATACGCCCGCGTGGCAGCGTGCCGTGTCGCACGGCGTGCACATCCTGCTGTACGTGCTGATGCTCGTGATTCCGGTCACCGGCTACCTGTACAGCTCGGCGGCGAACATTCCGGTCGTCTACCTCGGCATCGTGCCGCTGCCGCGCCTGATCGATCCCGATCCGGTGCTGAAGGAAACCTTCAAGACGCTTCACGTGTCTTTGAATTACATTTTGCTTGCGCTCGTCTCGCTGCACGTGCTCGCGGCGATCAAGCACCAGGTGTTGGACCGCGACGGCTTGCTGTCGCGAATGCTTCCCTTTGCCAAATGAAGGATCTCATGAAAGTGTCTTTCTCCCGCTCCATGCTGACCGCGTTCGCCGCGGTGTCACTTGTCGCGTCGGCCGCGGCGCACGCCGATGTCGATCTTGCGAAGAGCAAGGTGTCCGCCGTGTCGAAGCAGATGAACGTGCCGACCGAAGGCGCGTTCAAGAAGTTCTCCGCGCAGGTGAAGTTCGACCCGGCGAAGGCCGCGCAGGGCAGCGCGCAAATGACGATCGACGTGGCCAGCTACGACCTCGGCGACAAGATGTACAACGACCAGGTCGCGGGCAAGGACTGGTTCGACGCGAAGACGTACCCGCAGGCCACCTTCGTATCGTCGGCGATCGCGCCGGCGGGCGGCAACAAGTACAACGTGACCGGCAAGCTGACGATCAAGGGCAAGGCCGAGACCGTCACGGTGCCCGTCACCGTCACGCAGAACGGCGCGACGCAGACCTTCGACGGTGTGCTGCCGATCAAGCGTTCGACGTTCAACGTCGGCACCGGCGAGTGGAAGGACACGTCGGTTGTCGCGGACGAAGTGCAGATCAAGTTCCATCTCGTCGCCACGAAGTAAGCGACGAGGTGCCGCATGACCCGAATGCCGCGCGAGGGCGCGGCGCCGTCTCAAGGAGAAAGAGTTGAAAAAGCATCTGATCATCGCCGCGGGCGCGCTGGCTGCTTCGCTGTCGTTCTCGGCATTCGCAGAGAGCGTGACGTACCAGTTCGATCCGAGCCATACGTACCCGAGCTTTGAGGCCGACCACTTCGGCGGCCTGTCGGTCTGGCGCGGCAAGTTCGACAAGTCGAGCGGCACCGTGACGCTCGACCGCGCGGCAAAGACCGGCACGGTCGACGTGACGACCGACATCGCATCGATCCACACCGGCAGCGCGAAGCTCGACGAGCACCTGCAGACCGCCGACTTCTTCGACGCCGCCAAGTACCCGCAGGCGAACTACAAGGGCACGATCAAGTTCGACGGCGACAAGCCGGTGGCGGTGGTCGGCAACCTGACGCTGCATGGCGTCACGAAGCCGCTGACGCTGAATATCGATTCGCTCAAGTGCATGCCGCATCCGATGCTCAAGCGTGAAGTGTGCGGCGTCGACGCGGTCGGCGAATTCAACCGCGACGATTTCGGCCTCGACTACGGCAAGCAGTACGGCTTCAAGATGAAGACGAAGCTGCTGATCACCGCAGAAGCGATCAAGCAGCAGTAACGCGCCCGACCGGGCCGGCCGTTGCGTTGATGCTTCGGTTCGTCGACCCGTCGCGTGCCAGCCGCCGCGCTCCCTTCCAGGGGGCGCGGCGGCTTTTTTTTGCGCGCCTATAATCGTCGGCACAGTTCGCGGCGCGGCAACGGGCGCGTCGCACGGAACGTACAACGACAAGGAGATCGCCGATGCACGCCGTCACGCAATCCAGCTCCGTTGCTTCGTCACCGCGCGTGTGGCGCGCGGTGGTCGCAGCGTCGATCGGCAACGCGCTCGAGTGGTTCGATCTCGTCGTCTACGGCTTCTTCGCGGTCACGATCTCGAAGCTGTTCTTCCCGTCCGGCAACGACACCGTGTCGCTGCTGCTCACGCTCGGCACGTTCGGCGTGTCGTTCTTCATGCGCCCGCTCGGCGCGATCGTGCTCGGCGCGTACGCCGACCGCGCGGGCCGCAAGGCCGCGCTCACGCTGTCGATCTTGCTGATGATGGCGGGCACGCTGGTCATCGCGGTGCTGCCGACCTACGGGACGATCGGCGTCGCGGCGCCGCTGATCCTGGTCGCCGCGCGGCTGATGCAGGGCTTCTCGGCCGGCGGCGAGTTCGGCAGCGCGACCGCGTTCCTCGCCGAGCACGTGCCGGGCCGGCGCGGCTTCTTCGCGAGCTGGCAGGTCGCGAGCCAGGGGCTCACGACGCTGCTCGCCGCCGGCTTCGGCACCGTGCTGAACGCGCAGCTCACGGCCGACCAGATGGCCGCGTGGGGCTGGCGCGTGCCGTTCTTCTTCGGGCTGCTGCTCGGGCCGGTCGCGTACTACATCCGCTCGAAAGTCGACGAGACGCCCGAATTCCTCGCGGCCGAAAGCACCGCGAGCCCGTTGCGCGACACGTTCGCGTCGCACAAGGCGCGACTCGTCGCGGCGATGGGCGTGGTGGTGCTCGGCACCGTCGCGACCTATCTCGTGCTGTTCATGCCGACCTACGGCGTGAAGCAGCTCGGCCTCGCGCCGTCCGCCGCGTTCGCGGCGATCCTCGTCGTCGGCGTGATCCAGATGGCGTTCGCGCCGCTCGTCGGCCATTGGTCGGATCGTTACGGCCGCGTGCGCGTGATGCTCGCGCCGGCGGTCGGCATTCTCGTGCTGATCTATCCGGCGTTCGCGTATCTGGTCGCGCATCCGGGCTTCGGCACGCTGATCGCGCTGCAGGTGCTGCTCGCGTTCCTGATGACCGGCTATTTCGCGGCGCTGCCGGGCCTGTTGTCCGAGGTGTTCCCGGTGCAGACGCGCACGACCGGGATGTCGCTCGCGTATAACGTCGCGGTGACGATCTTCGGCGGCTTCGGGCCGTTCATCATCGCGTGGCTGATCCGCGCGACCGGGATGAAGACCGCGCCGAGCTTCTACCTGATGTTCGCGGCCGTGCTGAGCCTCGCGGCGCTGATCGTGCTGCGCCGGCGGTTCGGGTTCCGCTGATCGGGCGCGCGGCGGCGCGTCAGCCGTCGTCGCGCTCGCAGACCGGCCGCGCCGGCATCAGTTGCGCGGGCGGGTCGATGGTTTGCACGGGCCGGCCGGCGAGCGCATCGAGCGCCTGCCGCAACTGCCAGTCGGCGGCCGTGCCGAACGCGCGTTGCGGCAACGCCGCGCTCTTCGACGTATCGACCTTCGCGCGTGCGCGCGCGTCGCGCAGCTTCTGCCGCGCGGTGCGTACCTGTGCGAACGGATCGGGCGCCAGCCGGTCCGCATACGGCGCGCGGGCAAGATCGACTTCCCGATACCACAGCAGCACGCCGTCGACGTCCGAGTCGCGGCGCGGCGGCACGAGCCAGTCCGGTACGACGCCGTAGCCGTCCATCGGGCAGCCGTTCGGCCGCAGGTTGCGCGCGAACGTGAAATTGAGCCGCGTGCCGTCGATCAAGTCGACGCCCGTCTGCGCCAACCCCTTCCCGTAGGTCGGCATCCCGAGCAGCCGCGCGCGGCCGAGATCCTTCAGTGCTGCCGCGGTCGCTTCGGCCGCCGATGCGCTCTGGCCGTCGACGAGCACGACGAGCGGCACGGTATGCCACCAGTCGTCGGCCTGCAGCGGCGCGAGCGGATCCTGGCCGTGCATCACCGGCAGTTCGTAGTCGGGCCAGTTGGTCGTGAAGCGGCGGCGTTTCGTCCCGTCGCGTTCGAGCGTCACCATCGCGGTGCGGTCGCGTCCGGCGAACAGCGCGGTGATGCCGATCGCCGCATTCAGCGCGCCGCCGCCGTTGATGCGCAGGTCGAGGATCACGCCTTTCACCGGCGGCCCCGTGCGGCGCGCGGCCTGTACCGCGTCGATGTAGCTGCCGACCGCGGGTTCCGGGAAGCTCGACAGTCGCGTATAGAGGATGTCGCCGTCGAGCCGTTTCGCGGTCGCCGGATGCGGCCGGACGATCGCGCGCACCGGCGTGAAGGTCAGCATGGCAGCGTCCGGACCGCGCCGGACCGTGAGCTTCAGTGGCACGCCCGCATCGCCCTTCGCGAGTTTCACGACGTCGCTGCTGTCGATCCCGACCACGCTCTGGCCGTTCATCGCGACGACGAGATCGTCGGGCCGCACACCGGCCTGCTCGGCCGGCGCATCGGGGATCACGTCGATGATGTGCAGTCCGTCGGGCCGTGTTTCGAACACGATGCCGATGCCCGGCGTGCCGTCGCGTGCGCGGCGCTCGTCGTCGAGCTGTTGCTGGCGCTCCTTCGCGTTGAAGAAGCGCGCGTACGGCAGGGTCTTGATCCCGTCGTGCACGGTGGCGTTGAGCAACGCGCCGATGTCGACGTCGGTCAGGTGCTGCTTCTTCAGCACTTCGACGGCAGCCTTCAGTTCGCAGAGCTGCGGTTCCCAGTCGGGCGGGCAGGGTGACGGTTGCGACGCGGCAGCAGGCGGGGACGCGGGGGGCAGGGTGGTGGTGGCGGCGGACGCGGATTGCGCGCGGGCGGCCGATGCGCATGCAACGAACGCGGCCGCTGCGGCGGCACCGGTGCTCCAGGCGACGATGCGACGAACGACACGCGTGGCAGGCATCATGAGGACCGCGGCTTTGACGGGTGGCGGGGCGGGATGGTCACCCGATTGTAGCCGACGGCCCGTGCCGTCGCGCCGGGGGCGGCCGGCCGCGGCGCGCGCATGAAAAAAAGCCGGTCCACGCGGGACCGGCCTTCGGGTATCCGTCGAAACGGCGCGGCGCTTAAACCTGCGCGCCCGCGTTCGGATCGTCCGGATCGTGCGCGGCCTTCTTTTCCTTCAACAGGTCTTCGCGCTTGATGCCGAGCCACATCGCGAGCGAGCCCGCGACGAACACCGACGAGTAGATACCGAACATGATGCCGACCGTCAGCGCGAGTGCGAAGTAGTGCAGCGTCGGGCCGCCGAAGAAGAACATCGACAGCACCATCATTTCGGTCGACGTGTGCGTGATGATCGTACGCGACATCGTGGTCGTGATCGCGTGGTTGATCACTTCCTGCACGTTCATCTTGCGTTCGCGGCGGAACGTTTCGCGGATCCGGTCGAAGATGACGACCGACTCGTTGACCGAGTAGCCGAGCACCGCAAGCACCGCCGCGAGCACCGCCAGCGAGAACTCCCACTGGAAGAACGCGAAGAAGCCGAGAATGATCACGACGTCGTGCAGGTTGGCGATCACGCCGGCGACCGCGTACTTCCATTCGAAGCGGAACGACAGGTAGATGACGATGCCGATCACGACGCACGCGAGCGCGAGCAGGCCGTCGGTCGCGAGCTCCTTGCCGACCTGCGGGCCGACGAACTCGACACGCTGCAGCGAGACGTCCGGGCTCTGCGCCTTCAGCGCGCTCATCACCTGGTCGCTCTGCTGCGCGGACGTCAGGCCCTGCTTCAGCTGCAGGCGGATCAGCACGTTGCGCGACGTGCCGAAGCTCTGCACCTGCGCATCGGCGTAGCCGAGCTTGCCGAGCGTATCGCGCACGGGTTCGAGCTGTGCGGCTTGCGGGTACTGCACCTCGATCACCGTACCGCCGGTGAATTCGACGGACAGGTGCAGCCCGCGGTGGAACAGGAAGAACACGGCGGCGAGGAACGTGACCAGCGAGATCACGTTGAACACCAGCGCGTGCCGCATGAACGGAATGTCTTTACGGATGCGGAAAAATTCCATGGCTTCTTCTCCGGGGCCTTATTGGGTCGAGCCCGGTTTCTTCGGCGACACGCCTTGCTGCGCGCGGTTGCGCAGCTGCGGCTTGCCGGCGCGCGCTGCGTTGCCCTTCGCGGGCGCGGCGAGCTTCGCGGCGCGTGCCGTGTCGGTCGATTCGTCCGCCGCGGCGAACGATGCGCCGGCCGTGGCGCCTTCCGGCTTCCACACCTGGCCGATCGCGAGCGACTTCAGCTTCTTGCGGCCGCCGTACCAGAGGTTGATGATCCCGCGCGAGAAGAACACAGCGGAGAACATCGACGTCAGGATACCGAGGCAGTGCACGATCGCGAACGCGCGAACCGGGCCCGAGCCGAATGCGAGCAGCGCGAGGCCGGCGATCAGCGTCGTGACGTTCGAGTCGAGAATCGTCGCCCACGCATGCGCGTAGCCGGCCTGGATCGCGAGCTGCGGCGGCTGGCCGGCGCGCAGTTCTTCACGCACGCGCTCGTTGATCAGCACGTTCGAGTCGATCGCCATACCGAGCGCGAGTGCGATTGCCGCGATACCCGGCAGCGTCAGCGTCGCCTGCATCAGCGACAGCACCGCGACGAGCAGCAGCAGGTTCACCGACAGGCCGATCACCGAGACCACGCCGAACAGCATGTAGTACGCGATCATGAACACGGCGATCGCGCAGAAGCCCCAGATCACCGAATGGACGCCCATCTTGATGTTGTCCGCGCCGAGGCTCGGGCCGATCGTGCGTTCCTCGATGATGTCCATCGGGGCGGCGAGCGAACCGGCGCGCAGCAGCAGCGCGAGGTCGGCGGCGGCCTGCGGCGTCGGCTGGCCCGTGATCTGGAAGCGGTCGCCGAGTTCCGACTGGATCGTCGCGACCGTCAGCACTTCGCCCTTGCCCTTCTCGAACAGCACCATCGCCATCGGCTTGCCGATGTTGTCGCGCGACACCGAGCGCACGGCGCGGCCACCGGCCGAGTCGAGGCGGATGTTGACCGACGGACGCTGGTGTTCGTCGAAGCCGGCCGACGCATCGATGATGCGGTCGCCGGTGAAGATCACGTCCTTCTTCAGCAGCACGGGCACCTGGTTGCCCTGCGTGAACAGCTCGTCGCCCGGCGGCACCGGGTCGTTCGGGTTCGGGTGCGTGTTGAGCGGGTCGGCGAGGCGCGCTTCGAGCGTTGCCGTGCGGCCGATGATGTCCTTCGCCTTCGCGGTGTCCTGCACGCCCGGCAGTTCGACGACGATGCGGTCGTTGCCTTGCTGCTGCAGGATCGGCTCGGACACGCCGAGTTCGTTCACGCGGTTGTGGAGCGTCGTCAGGTTCTGCTTGAGCGCGGCGTCTTCGACGGCCTTCTGCACGGCCGGCGTGAACGTGCCGACGACTTGCGTGCCGCCGCCGCCGGGCTGCGTCGCCCACTGGAGTTCGGTGACCGATGCGGCGAGCACCTTGCGGGCGTCGTCTGCCGTTTGCGCGTCGCTGAAGTTGACGACGACGGACTGGTCGACGCGGCTCACGCCACCGTCGCGGATATTCTTGTCACGCAGCAGCGTGCGGGCGTCGGACGCGTCGGAGTCGAGCTTCTTCGTGAGCGCGCCCGTCATGTCGACCTGGAGCAGGAAGTGCACACCGCCGCGCAGGTCGAGGCCGAGATACATCGGCAGCGCGTGCAGTGCGGTCAGCCAGCGCGGCGACGCGCTCTGCAGGTTCAGTGCGACGACGTACTGCGGATCGTTCGGGTCGGCGTTCAGCGACTTCTGCAGCAGATCCTTGACGCGCATCTGCGTATCGGTGTCCTTCACGCGCACGCGGATGTTCGCGTTGGACGCGGTGTTCTCGAACGTGATGTCGTCCGGCTGGATTTGCGCGGAGGCGAGGGCGGATTCGACCTGGGTCAGCGTGGTCGAGTCGAGCTTGACCGTGGCCTTGCCGCTCGACACCTGCACCGCCGGCGCTTCGCCGAAGAAGTTGGGCAATGTGTACAGAAAGCCGATGGCGAGCGCCACGACCATCACGACATATTTCCAGAGTGGATAACGATTCATGAGGGGGCCGAACGGGTGGTTGGCGTGAAAGCGTCGCGTCCGGCGCCGCGACGGCCTGCTCTCTCAGGCAGGCACGGCGCGGGGAGCCGGACGCTCGGTGAAAGCCTTACAGCGACTTGATCGTGCCCTTCGGCAGAATGGTCGTGACAGCAGACTTCTGCACGGTGATTTCGGTGCCTTGGGCGATTTCGACGCCGATGTAGCCTTCGGTGACCTTCGTCACCTTGCCGACGAGGCCGCCGCTCGTGACGACTTCGTCGCCCTTCGCCATGGCCGACAGCATGTTGCGGTGTTCCTTCTGGCGCTTCATCTGCGGACGAATCATGATGAAGTACAGCACCGCGAACATCAGGATGAGCGGCAGGAAGCTCATCAGGCTCGATTCGGCGCCACCGGCACCTTGCGCGAAGGCATTGGAAATGAACGGCACGTTGGTCTCTCCGTAGGGGAAGATCGAAAAATAAGCCGGTTATTCTACCACCGGCCCCATGTGCAAACGGCGTGGCAAATGCGCTTTCGGATCAAGCTGTTAAAGCGCGAACCGGCACCGTCGCGACGCGTTTAGAAAGGCGATTGTAATATTTGGCGGTCGTAACCGGCACGTGGAACGCATTATTTAGTACGCGTCCTACGTAACGGGCCGCCGCGCGAGCCGCGGGCAGCCGGCCCGTCAGTCGACCCCTCTCGCGCGATCCTCCGCGAAGCGCTGACGGAACGCGTCGAACGTATGGGTTTCGATCGCGTCGCGGATTTCGTTCATCAACTGCAGGTAGTAGTGCAGGTTGTGGATCGTGTTGAGCTGCGCGCCGAGGATTTCGCCGACGCGGTGCAGGTGGTGCAGGTAGCCGCGCGAGAAGTTCTGGCACGTGTAGCAGCTGCAGGTGGAATCGAGCGGCTTCAGCGAGTTCTTGTGCGTCGCGTTGCGGATCTTCACGTCGCCGAAGCGCGTGAACAGCCAGCCGTTGCGCGCATTGCGGGTCGGCATCACGCAGTCGAACATGTCGATGCCGTTCGCGACGCCCTCGACCAGGTCCTCCGGCGTGCCGACGCCCATCAGGTAGTGCGGCTTGTTGGCCGGCAGCTTCGGGCCGACGTGCCGCAGCACGCGCATCATGTCTTCCTTCGGCTCGCCGACCGACAGCCCGCCGATCGCGAGGCCGTGGAAGCCGAGTTCCGACAGGCCCGCGAGCGATTCGTCGCGCAGGTCCTCGAACATCCCGCCCTGGACGATCCCGAACAGTGCGTTCGGGTTGCCGAGCCGGTCGAACTCGTCGAGCGAGCGCTTCGCCCAACGCAGCGACATGCGCATCGAGTCGGCCGCTTCCTTGTGCGTCGTCGGCACGCCGTTGGTGGCATACGGCGTGCATTCGTCGAACTGCATCACGATGTCGGAGTTCAGCACCTTCTGGATCTGCATCGACACTTCGGGGGACAGGAACAGCTTGTCGCCGTTGATCGGCGACGCGAACGTGACGCCGTCCTCGGTGATCTTGCGCAGGTCGCCGAGCGAGAACACCTGAAAGCCGCCCGAGTCGGTCAGGATCGGCTTGTTCCAGCCCATGAAGCCGTGCAGCCCGCCGTGCGCGTCGATCGTGTCGAGGCCCGGGCGCAGCCACAGGTGGAACGTGTTGCCGAGGATGATCTGGGCCTTGATCTCGTGCAGCTCGCGCGGCTGGATCGCCTTCACGGTGCCGTACGTGCCGACCGGCATGAAGATCGGTGTTTCGACCACGCCGTGGTTGAGCTTCACGCGGCCGCGGCGCGCATGGCCGTCGGTCGTCAGCAGTTCGAATTCGAGCCCGTTGGCGGGGCGGTCCTGCTCGGGGGCGTGCGTAGCGTGGGATGAACCTTCGGTCATCGTGTCATTCTCCTTGCTACCGGAAAACAGTCCGGCGCATGTTGGAAACGCCGCCGGGCGACCGGCGGCGGTGAAAAAAACGGGTGCGCACCGGCGTGGTGCGCGACGGGGTGCGGCACCGCGAACGGCCCCGCGTGCGCGCTTACGCGCCCGGTGCTTCCGGCGTGTCGCGTCGCGTGAGCAGCATCGCGTCGCCGTAGCTGAAGAAGCGGTAGCGTTCGTCGATCGCGTGCTGGTAGGCGGCGCGGATCGTCTCGACGCCCGCGAACGCGGACACCAGCATCAGCAGCGTCGACTTCGGCAGGTGGAAGTTCGTGACGAGCCGGTCGACCACGCGGAAACGGTAGCCGGGGGTGATGAAGATGTCGGTCTCGGCCTGGGTCGCCGCGAGCGGGCGGCCCGCTTCGTCGGCGCTGCGCGCCGCGGCTTCGAGCGCGCGCATCGACGTCGTGCCGACCGCAATCACGTTGCCGCCGCGCGCACGGGTCGCGGCGATCTTGTCGACGAGCGACTGCGGCAGGTCGTACCACTCGCTGTGCATCCGGTGCTCGGCGATGTTCTCGACGCGCACCGGCTGGAACGTGCCGGCGCCAACGTGCAGCGTGAGCGTCGCGCGCTCGACACCCATCGCGTCGAGCTTCGCCAGCAGCGGCTGGTCGAAATGCAGTCCGGCCGTGGGCGCGGCGACCGCGCCGGGGTTGCTCGCATACACCGTCTGGTAGCGCGTCTCGTCGTTCGCGTCGGCGTCGTGCTCGATGTACGGCGGCAGCGGCAGGCGGCCGTACTGCTCGATCAGCGTGAGGCACGGCTCGGGGAAGTGCAGCGTGAAGAACGGCTCGACGCGCTCGCCGACCGTCACGTCGAACGCATCGGCGAGGCGCAGCGTCGTGCCGGCGCCGGGCGACTTGCTCGCGCGGATTTGCGCGAGCGCCGTGTGCGTGCCGGTCACGCGCTCGATCAGCACCTCGATCTTGCCGCCGCTGGCCTTCTGGCCGAAGAAGCGGGCCTTCAGCACCTTGGTATCGTTGAAGACGAGCAGGTCGCCGGGCGAGATGCACGACGGCAGCTCGGCGAACCGGCGGTCGACGAGGCGAGCGGGCTCGACGGTGCGATCCACCTCGAGCAGGCGGCTTGCGGTGCGATCGGGCAGCGCGGTTTGCGCAATCAGCTCGGGCGGCAGATTGAAATCGAAATCGGAAAGCGTGAACATGCGGGCTGGTTCGAAACGGCCGGCGGGCGCCGCCGACAGGGCGGAAACGCGTAAATGGGGCGCGCGAGCCGCTATGATGGCGGGATGCGCGGCCTGGCCGGCGTCGTTCGTTCGGACGACGTGAAAGCCGCTATTGTACTTGCCTTGCGAAGCACCCAGACGATCCGATGCCTGTGTCACCACGCCGTTCCACTGCCGCCGTTACCGATTCCGCCGATCCGTTCGACGCGGAGGATGCCGCACCACCCGCGCGAAGCGCGGGGGAGCGCGGTTCCTTGGAGCGCGGTTCCGCGGAACGCGGTGCGGCGTCGCGTCGCGCCGGCCCGAAGCGCGGCGCCGACGGGCGGCTCGCGCAGCCGGCGGCCGCCGCGCCCGGCGTCGAACCGGGCGCGGGCAGCGACGAAGCCGACGCCGACGCGTCCGGCGGATCCGGCACGAAACGCAAGAAGAAGCCGGCCGCCGACAAACCGGTGAAGACCGTCGACAAGCTCGCGAAGCTCGGCCTCACGCGCTCGATTGATCTCGTGCTGCATCTGCCGATGCGCTACGAGGACGAAACCACGCTCACGCCGATCGGCGAACTGTTGCCCGGCGGCATCGCGCAGGCCGAAGGCGTCGTGTTCGACAACGAGGTCGCGTACCGGCCGCGCCGCCAGCTCGTCGTGAAGATCCAGGACGACGACGGCGAGCATCTCGTGCTGCGTTTCCTGAATTTCTACGGCTCGCAGGTCAAGCAAATGGCCGTCGGCCAGCGGCTGCGCGTGCGTGGCGACGTGCGCGGCGGCTTCTTCGGGATGGAGATGGTGCATCCGGCGGTGCGCGTGGTCGAAGCCGATGCGCCGTTGCCGCAGGTGCTCACGCCCGTCTATCCGAGCACGGCGGGCGTGTCGCAGGCGTATCTGCGCAAGGCGATCGAGAATGCGGTCGAGCGCACGCCGCTGCCCGAGCTGCTGCCGCCCGAGATCGTGCGCGACTACCTGAAGCCGCTCGGCGTGCCGTCGCTCGAACAGGCCGTGCGGATCCTGCATCACCCCGGTGTCGATTCGGACGAAGCCGCACTGATGGACGGCTCGCATCCGGCCTGGACCCGCATCAAGTTCGAGGAGCTGCTCGCGCAGCAGCTGTCGCTCAAGCGCGCCCACGAGGAGCGCCGCACCCGCGCCGCGCCCGCGATGCCGCGCCGCACCGCGAACGACGCCGAGGCGCTCACCACGCGCCTCTACGCGGCGTTGCCGTTCACGCTGACGGGCGCGCAGGCGCGCGTCGTCGACGAGATCGCGCACGACCTCACGCTCGCGCACCCGATGCAGCGGCTGCTGCAGGGCGACGTCGGCAGCGGCAAGACGGTCGTCGCGGCGCTGGCCGCCACGCAGGCGATCGATGCCGGCTACCAGGCTGCGCTGATGGCGCCGACCGAAATCCTCGCGGAGCAGCATGCGCGCAAGCTGCGCGCGTGGCTCGAACCGCTCGGCGTGACGGTCGCGTGGCTCGCGGGCAGCCTGAAGGCGAAGGACAAGCGCGCGGCGATCGAGGCCGCGGCGCTCGGCACCGCGCAGCTCGTGATCGGCACGCACGCGATCATCCAGGACACCGTCGAATTCGCGCGGCTCGGCCTCGTGATCGTCGACGAGCAGCACCGTTTCGGCGTCGAGCAGCGTCTTGCGCTGCGCGCGAAGGCGGCGAACGCGGCCAACGGCGCACGCGACTTCCAGCCGCACCAGCTGATGATGTCGGCCACGCCGATTCCGCGCACGCTCGCGATGACGTATTACGCGGATCTCGAGGTGTCGACGATCGACGAGCTGCCGCCGGGCCGCACGCCGGTGCTGACGCGCCTCGTCGGCGACGCGCGGCGCGAAGAGGTGATCGCCCGCGTGCGCGAAGCCGCGTTGACCGGCCGTCAGGTGTACTGGGTGTGCCCGCTGATCGAGGAGAGCGAGACGCTGCAGTTGCAGACCGCCGTCGAGACCTACGAGACGCTGGCCACCACGCTGCCCGAATTGAAGGTCGGCCTCGTGCACGGCCGCTTGTCGCCGGCCGACAAGGCGGCCGTGATGGAAGCGTTCACGCGCAACGAGGTCCAGCTGCTGGTTGCGACGACCGTGATCGAAGTCGGCGTCGACGTGCCGAACGCGTCGCTGATGGTGATCGAGCACGCGGAGCGCTTCGGCCTCGCGCAGCTGCACCAGTTGCGCGGCCGTGTCGGGCGCGGCACCGCGGCGTCGGTGTGCGTGCTGCTGTACACCGGTCCGCTGTCGCTCACGGGCCGCGAACGGCTGAAGACGATGCGCGAGACGACCGACGGCTTCGAGATCGCGCGGCGCGACCTCGAAATCCGCGGCCCCGGCGAGTTCCTGGGCGCGCGCCAGTCGGGCGCGGCGATGCTGCGTTTCGCGAACCTCGAAACCGATGGCTGGCTGATCGACCCGGCGCGCGACGCCGCGTCGCGGCTGATTGACGCGTATCCCGACATCGTCACGCAGCATCTCGCACGCTGGCTCGGCGCGCGCGAGCAGTATCTGAAGGCCTGATTCGCCCATTCAGGGTCGGATGCCGAACCGCCGGCGCGCGTATCTCGATGCAGAGAAACTTGGCGAACCGGTGTCAGTAGGTGTATAAATTAAACCTATCGCCTGTATATCCCTGATTGACCCACAATGACGCTGACTGAATTGAAATACATCGTCGCGGTCGCGCGCGAGCGGCATTTCGGCCGCGCGGCCGAAGCATGCTTCGTGAGCCAGCCGACGCTGTCGGTGGCGATCAAGAAGCTGGAAGACGAGCTCAACGTGCAGATTTTCGAGCGCGGCGCGAGCGAGGTGAGCGTGACGCCGATCGGCGACCAGATCGTCACCCAGGCGCAGCGCGTGCTCGAGCAGACCTTCGCGATCAAGGAGATTGCGAAGCAGGGCAAGGACCCGCTCGTCGGCCCGTTCCGTCTCGGCGTGATCTATACGATCGGGCCGTACCTGCTGCCGACGCTCGTCAAGCAGATGATCCAGCGTGTGCCGCAGATGCCGTTGATGCTGCAGGAGAACTACACGCTGAAGCTGCTCGAACTGCTGAAGCAGGGCGAGATCGACGCCGCGATCATGGCGCTGCCGTTCCCCGAAACCGGCCTGATGGTGCGGCCGCTGTACGACGAGCCGTTCGTCGTCGCGCTGCCGGCAGGGCACCCGTGGGAGAAGCGCGAAGAGATCGACGCCGAGGATCTGAAGCAGGAAACCATGCTGCTGCTCGGCAACGGCCACTGCTTCCGCGATCACGTGCTCGGCGTGTGCCCGGAGCTGATGCGCTTCTCGCAGACGGCCGACGGCATCCAGAAGACCTTCGAAGGCTCGTCGCTCGAGACGATTCGCCACATGGTCGCGAGCGGCGTCGGCATCACGGTGCTGCCGCGCATGTCGGTCGCCGAGGTCGGCCCGCGCGCGAACGGCCCCGATGCCGAGCTGCTGTCGTACGTGCCGTTCAACGAACCGGTGCCCGATCGCCGTGTCGTGCTGGTGTGGCGCAAGAGCTTCACGCGGATGCCGGCGATCGACGCGATCAGCGAGGCGATCGCCGCCTGCGATTTGCCGGGCGTCGCGAAGCTCGACATGCCGGCAACGATGAACTGACCACGCGCGGCGCATGCCGATACCGGCCGATGAACGGGGTCTTGCGACCCCGTTTATTTTTTCCTATCGCATAGATAAAATTAATCAAATTCAAATATTCGATAGATGAAAATAGAATCTTCTTCATGGATCGGCGTCGCAGCGACGCGCGATCTGCACACTGGATGCAAGCGTCAAAGGAGGATGTCATGATGCGATCGGTATTGCAGCACGCGCAGCGGAACATCCCGTCGCGCGACGAGGTCGTAAATCGAGCCAGGGCCGCGGCCCGCAGCCTGCGCCCGATTGCATTCGCGTACCTGGCGGATCGTGCGTATGGCGGATGAGCGCCGCCGCACGCCGGTGCCGTGTTCCCCCGATTCACCTGCTGTCCAGCCATGAGGGAGCCTTGCATGTCCGACGTCACGAAACCCGCACCGAAGGCCGCGCCCGACACCCCGTAGCCCGACAGGACCAACCTGTTCCGTTTCACCCCCCCCGCAATGCTCCACGGACCGCGCCCGGCACGTGGGGGCCTACGAGCAAGTAAAGGAGAAAAAGCATGTCGACCGAATCGAAATGTCCGTTCAACCACACGGCGGCCGGCGGCACGTCGAACAAGGACTGGTGGCCGAATCAGCTGAACCTGAACATCCTGCACCGGCACTCGGCGTTGTCCGACCCGATGGACAAGGATTTCGACTACGCCGAGGCGTTCAAGAAGCTCGACCTCGCGGCGGTGAAGCGCGATCTGCAGGCACTGATGACGACGTCGCAGGACTGGTGGCCGGCCGACTTCGGCCACTACGGCGGCCTGTTCGTCCGCATGGCATGGCATAGCGCCGGCACGTACCGGATCGCCGACGGCCGCGGCGGCGCGGGCGGCGGGCAACAGCGCTTCGCGCCGCTCAACAGCTGGCCGGACAACGTGAGCCTCGACAAGGCGCGCCGGCTGCTGTGGCCGATCAAGCAGAAGTACGGCCGCAACATCTCGTGGGCCGACCTGCTGATCCTGACCGGCAACGTCGCGCTCGAATCGATGGGCTTCAAGACCTTCGGTTACGCGGGGGGCCGCGTCGACACGTGGGAACCGGACGACGTCTACTGGGGCTCGGAAAAGATCTGGCTGGAACTGAGCGGCGGCCCGAACAGCCGCTACTCGGGCAAGCGTGACCTCGAAAACCCGCTCGCGGCCGTACAGATGGGCCTCATCTACGTGAACCCGGAAGGCCCGGACGGCAACCCCGATCCGGTCGCCGCCGCGCACGACATTCGCGAGACGTTCGCGCGGATGGCGATGAACGACGAAGAGACGGTCGCACTGATCGCCGGCGGTCATACGTTCGGCAAGACGCACGGCGCCGGCCCGGCATCGAACGTCGGCCCCGAGCCGGAAGCCGCAGGCCTGGAAGCGCAGGGGCTGGGCTGGAAGAGCACGTTTGGCACGGGCAAGGGCAAGGACGCGATCACGAGTGGCCTCGAAGTTACGTGGACGTCGACGCCGACGAAGTGGAGCAACGACTTCTTCACGCACCTGTTCAGCTACGAATGGGAACTGACGAAGAGCCCGGCCGGTGCGCACCAGTGGGTCGCGAAGGGCGCCGACGACGTGATTCCGGACGCGTTCGATGCGTCGAAGAAGCACCGCCCGACGATGCTGACGACCGACCTGTCGCTGCGATTCGATCCGGCCTACGAGAAGATCTCGCGCCGCTTCTACGAGAACCCGACCGAGTTCGCCGACGCGTTCGCACGCGCCTGGTTCAAGCTCACGCACCGCGACATGGGGCCGCGTGCGCGCTATCTCGGCCCGGAAGTGCCGGCCGAGCATCTGCTGTGGCAAGACCCGGTCCCGGCCGTCGATCACAAGCTGATCGATGACGCAGACGTCGCGGCGCTGAAGGCGCAGGTTCTCGCGACGGGGCTGACCGTGTCGCAGCTCGTGTCGACCGCATGGGCGTCGGCCTCGACGTTTCGCGGTTCGGACAAGCGCGGCGGCGCGAACGGTGCGCGCATCCGCCTCGCGCCGCAGAAGGACTGGGAAGTGAACCAGCCGGCTGCGCTCGCGACGGTGCTCCAGACGCTCGAAGGCGTGCAGAAGGCGTTCAACGACGCGCAGACGGGCGGCAAGAAGGTGTCGCTCGCCGACCTGATCGTGCTGGCCGGTGCGGCCGGTGTCGAACAGGCGGCCAAGAGCGCGGGCGTTGCGGTGACGGTGCCGTTCGCGGCAGGCCGGACGGACGCGTCGCAGGAGCAGACCGACGTCGAGGCGATGGCCGTGCTGGAGCCGGTGGCGGACGGTTTCCGCAACTACCTGAAGCATGCGTACAAGACGCCGGCCGAAGCGCTGCTGGTCGACAAGGCTCAGTTGCTGACGCTGAACGGGCCGGAGCTGACGGTGCTCGTCGGTGGCCTGCGTGTGCTCGGTGCGAACGTCGGCGATTCGAAGCATGGCGTGTTCACCGATCGTCCGGGTGCGCTGACCAACGACTTCTTCGTGAACCTGCTCGACATGGGCACGGAGTGGAAGCCGGCGTCGGCCGCGAACGACGTGTTCGAGGGGCGCGACCGCGCGACGGGTCAGGTGAAGTGGACCGGCACGCGTGTCGACCTGATCTTCGGCTCGCACTCGCAGCTGCGTGCGCTTGCCGAGGTGTACGGCAGCGCGGACGCGAACGAGAAGTTCGTGCGCGATTTCGTCGCGGCCTGGAACAAGGTGATGAACCTCGACCGCTTCGACCTCGCGTGAACGTCGCGATGCGGTAGTGCAGTCACGTAGTAACGTGAAACGGCCGATCGGACGACCGGCCGTTTTTTCTTCCACTGTTTCGTTGAAGGAGTGACGACCATGACGCAAATGATGCTGAACATGCGTGCCGCAGCCGCGGCGCCCATCCTGCGATCGCCGGGCGAACTTGCACGGCGCATCGTCGGTTTCGCGATCGTCATCGGCGGCGCCGCGGAGCTGGTCGCGCAGGCGCTGCATGCGATTGCGCCGCTGTCCGGCGGTTAAGCGAGGCGGCGCCAGGACTGGCAAGTCGCGAACGCATGCCGCGCGACGCGGCACGCGGATTGCTCGACGCATTTTCGCCGGTTCGACATGTCGAATGAGGCGTCCCGAAGATGGCCAAGAAAGGCAACGCAACGCAGATCAACATCGGCATCAGCGACAAGGACCGCAAGAAGATCGCGGACGGCCTGTCGCGCCTGCTGGCCGATACGTTTCGCTGTACCTGAAAACCCACAATTTTCACTGGGACGTCACGGGTCCGATGTTCAACATGCTGCACCGGATGTTCGAAGGGCAGTACAACGAACTGTGGCTCGCGGTCGATCTGGTGGCGGAGCGCATTCGCACGCTCGGCGTCGCGGCAGATCTGTCCCTTGATCGCCCCATACTGCCGCCGGCCTGCGCGCGGCGGTTTCCAGGGGCCCGACGGGGCCGCCGGCAGCGCATGCGGGCTGGTCGGCGACCGGGCCCGAGCCGCGTCGACATGACGCGAACCGCCGCTCGGCTCTAAAATGCCGGGGTTATCTTCCCGGTGCTTCGCCATGCTTGCCCGCTTTCCCCTGTACCTGCGGCTCGTCCGGATGGACAAGCCGATCGGCAGCCTGCTGCTGCTGTGGCCGACGCTCAACGCACTGTGGATCGCGTCGGACGGCCATCCGCGCTGGCCGCTGCTCGTGATCTTCGCGCTCGGCACGCTGCTGATGCGCTCGGCCGGCTGCGCGATGAACGACTACGCCGACCGCGAGTTCGACCGCCACGTGAAGCGCACGGCCGACCGGCCGCTGACGTCGGGCAAGATCCGCGCATGGGAAGCCGTCGCGATCGCGGTGGTGCTGTCGTTCATCGCGTTCCTGCTGATCCTGCCCCTCAATACGCTGACGAAAGAGTTGTCGGTGGTCGCGCTGTTCGTCGCCGGCTCGTATCCGTTCATGAAGCGCTTCTTCGCGATTCCGCAGGCGTATCTCGGCATCGCGTTCGGCTTCGGCATCCCGATGGCGTTCGCGGCCGTGCAGGACACGGTGCCCACGCTGGCCTGGGTGATGCTGATCGCGAACATCTTCTGGTCGGTCGCGTACGACACCGAATACGCGATGGTCGATCGCGACGACGACATCAAGATCGGCATTCGCACGTCCGCGCTGACGTTCGGCCGTTTCGACGTCGTGGCCGTGATGGCCTGCTACGCGGTGACGCTCGGCATCTACGTGTGGATCGGCGTGACGCTCGGCTTCGGGCTCGCATACTGGGCCGGCTGGGCCGCGGCGGTCGGTTGCGCGCTGTATCACTACACGCTGATCAAGGACCGCGAGCGGATGCCGTGCTTCGCGGCGTTCCGGCACAACAACTGGCTCGGCGGCGTGCTGTTCGCGGGGATCGCCGCGCATTACCTGCTGGCGGGCATGGCGGGCAACTGACGCGGTCGCGCGCTGGCGCGCGCAGCCAACAAGAAAAGCGGCCGTGGGCCGCTTTTTTTGTTGCCGCTGCCGGGCAAACCCGGCGCACGTCGTGACGCTTATGCGCGACCGAGCTCGTCGCCCATTTCCTTCGCGCGCGCTTCAGCTGCGAGCGCGCCGCGCACGATCGCTTCCTTCACGCCCTGCGCATCGAACGATGCGAGCGCGGCGGCCGTCGTGCCGCCCTTCGACGTCACGCGCTCGCGCAGCACGCTCGCCGGTTCGCCCGATTGCGCGGCGAGTTGCGCGGCGCCCGTGAACGTCGCGACCGCGAGCGCGCGGCCCTGTTCGTCGTTCATCCCGAGGCGGCGCGCGGCTTCCTGCAGCGCTTCGATGAAATAGAACACGTAGGCGGGGCCGCTGCCCGAGATCGCCGTGACCGCGTCGAGTTGCGCTTCGTCGTCGAACCATACGTGCTCGCCGACCGCGCCGAGCACGTTCGATGCGAGTTCGCGACCGGCCGCGTCGACGCCCGGCAGCGCGGCGAGACCCGTCACGCCCATGCCGACCAGCGCGGGCGTATTCGGCATCGTGCGCACGATGCGTGCGTAGTCGCCGAGCCAGCGGGCGAGATCGGTGGCGCGGATGCCGGCTGCGATGCTGATCACGAGCTGCGACTTCAGATGCGGTGCGAGCGCCTGCGCGACGTCCTTCAGCACCTGCGGCTTCACCGCGAGCACGATCGCGTCGTATGCCGCGAGCGTCGCGTCGATGGCCGCGCCGGTGCGGATGCCGAATTGCTGCGCGGCGCGCGCACGGACGTCCTCGTTGACGTCGATGGCATACAGGCCGTCAGCGGCGACGCCGCGTTTGATCAGGCCGCCGATCAGGGCCGCGGCCATGTTGCCGCCGCCGATGAATGCGATTTTCATGGTGTCGATTAGCGAGTAGGTGAACGGAAAGGAGTGCGTGGTTCAGTGCGAATAGTCGCGCGCGCCGAAGATCGCGGTGCCGACGCGCACGATCGTCGCGCCTTCGAGCACGGCCGCTTCGAGATCGGCGGACATCCCCACCGACAACGTGTCGAGCGGCAACCCGTCGGCGCGCAGCGTATCGAACAGTGCGCGCAGCGCGCGATGCGGTGCGCGTTGCGCGTCGGTGTCACCGGCCGGTTCGGGAATCGCCATCAGGCCGCGCAGGCGCAGGGTCGGCAGCGCCGCGACCGCGCGCGCGACGTCGGCGACCTCGGCCGGCGCGACGCCGCTCTTCGACGCCTCGCCGCTGATGTTCACCTGCACGCACACGTTCAGCGGCGGCAGGTGAGCGGGGCGTTGTTCGGCGAGGCGCTGCGCGATCTTCAGCCGGTCGACCGAGTGAACCCAGTCGAAGCGCTCGGCCACCGGGCGCGTCTTGTTCGATTGCAGCGGCCCGATGAAATGCCATTCGAGCGCGGCGCGCAGGTCGGCGAGCGCGTCGATCTTGTCGATCGATTCCTGCACGTAGTTCTCGCCGAACGCGCGTTGTCCGGCCGCATGCGCGGCGCGCACGTCGTCGGCGGGAAACGTCTTCGATACGGCGAGCAGCGAGACGGTGGCGGGATCGCGGCCGGCCGCGCGGGCGGCGTCGGCGATGCGGCGATGAACGGATTCGAGACGGGCGGCGAAATCGGACATGACGGACACGGAAGCTGGCACAGGAAGCGAATGCGGCACGGCACGCACCGCATCGTTCCGGCCATTATACGGACGGGGCGTCGCGCGGGGCCGGCCGTCCGCGTCAGCCGTACAGCAGATGCTCGACGAGCTGGATCCAGTGCGCGACCGGAATCTGCGTGCCGCTTTGCAGGTGCGCGATGCAGCCGACGTTGCCCGATACGATCATCTGCGGCTCGAGCGCCTGCAGTTTCAGCAGTTTCTGCTTGCGCAGCCGGTACGACAGCGACGGCTGGGTCAGCGAATACGTGCCGGCGGACCCGCAGCACAGATGGCTGTCGGCCGGCAGCCGCACGTCGATGCCAAGCGTCTCGAGCAGGCGCTCGACCTTGCCGCGCGACTGCTGGCCGTGCTGCAGCGTGCACGGCGGGTGGTACGCGACGGTATGGATCGCGCGGCGCCGCGCGAGCGTCGCGATCTCGGCCTCGAACGCCAGCAGCACGTCCGAGATGTCGCGCGTGAGGGCGACGATGCGCTGCGCCTTCTCCGCGTAGGCCGGATCGTCGCGCAGCAGGTGCGCGTATTCGAGCACCGTCGCGCCGCAGCCCGATGCGTTCATCACGATCGCCTCGGCGCCTTGCTCGACATGCGGCCACCACGCGTCGATGTTGCGGCGCGCGTCGGCGAGCGCTTCGTCGTGATAGTTCAGGTGCAGGCGGATCGCGCCGCAGCAGCCCGCGTCGGGCGCGACGATCGTCTCGACGCCGAGCGCGTCGAGCACGCGCGCGGTCGCGATGTTGATGTTCGGCAGCATCGACGGCTGCACGCAGCCGCCGAGCATCACCATCTTGCGCGGATGCGTGCGCTGCGGCCATTCGAGCAGCCGCGTGCGCGGCGGCACCTTGTCGCGCAGCCGTTTCGGCAGCAGCGGCCGCACGTGCTGGCCGAGTCGCATCACGGCGGAGAACAGCGCCGCGTTCGGCACGAGGCTCGCAAGCACGCGGCGCATGAGCCGCTGCTGCGCGGGGCGCTCGACCTTCGCCTCGACGTGCTTGCGGCCGATCTCGACGAGGCGGCCGTACTGGACGCCCGACGGGCAGGTCGTCTCGCAGCTGCGACACGTGAGGCAGCGATCGAGGTGCTGCTGCGTGCTGCGCGTGACGGGCGCACCTTCGACCATCTGCTTGATCAGGTAGATGCGGCCGCGCGGGCCGTCGAGTTCGTCGCCGAGCAACTGGTAGGTCGGGCACGTCGCGGTGCAGAAGCCGCAATGCACGCACTTGCGCAGGATCGCGTCGGCCTCGTCGCCGTCGGGCGTGTTGCGGATGAAATCGGCGAGGTTGGTTTGCATCTTGGAGATCTTAGAGATCGGGGTAGAGCCGGCCGCGGTTGAAGATGCGTGCGGGATCGAATGCAGCCTTCAGCCCGCGGTGGATTTTCATCAGCGGTGCGGGCAGCGGCGTGAACACGCCCGCGCTACGGTCATACGAATCGCCGGCGCGAAACAGCGTCGCGTGGCCGCCGGCCTGCTTCGCGCTCATGCGCACCGTCTGCGCGTCGGCGTCGGTGATCCACCAGCGCTGCGCGCCGCCCCATTCCATCAGCTGGGTGCCGGGCAGGTGCATCGGTTCGGTGATCGACGGCAGCGACAGGCGCCACAGCGCGTAGCCGGGCGGAATGCCGTTGAAGAACGGGTCGGTGTGTTCGCGCAGGCCGGCCCAGAAACGCTCGGCCTCGACCGCGTCGACGACTTCGCCGCCGAGCAGTGTCTTCGCGGATTTCACGGCGGCCTCGGCGCCCGACAGGCGCAGTACGAGGGTGCCGTTGCGCCAGCCGCTCGCGCTCACGGGCAGCGGATGGCCGCCCCATTCGTTGAGCTTGCGCACCGCGTCGGTCGCGGTCATCTCGAACTTCAGCGTGACTTCGGCGACCGGCACCGGCAGCACCTTGATCGACAGGTCGAGCATCAGCCCGAGCGTGCCGAGCGCGCCGGCCATCAGCCGCGATACGTCGTAGCCGGCGACGTTCTTCACGACCTGCCCGCCGAAGCGCAGCAGTTCGCCGCGTCCGTTCAGCAGCGTGACGCCGAGCACGAAATCGCGCGGCGCGCCGCAGGTCGCGCGGCGCGGGCCTGCGAGGCCGGCCGCGACGCAGCCGCCGACGGTGGCCGCGCGACCGAAGTGCGGCGGCTCGAACGGCAGCATCTGGCCGCACTCGGCGAGGACGGTTTCAAGCTGCGCGAGCGGCGTGCCCGCGCGGACCGTGACGACGAGTTCGGCCGGGTCGTACGACACGATGCCCTGAAATGCACGCGTATCGAGTATTTCGCCGTCCAGCGCCTGGCCGTACCAGTCCTTGGTGCCGCCACCGCGAATCCGCAGCGGCCGGCCGTCGGCACTGGCCGCCCGGATGCGCTCGGCCCATCCGGCGACGATGTCGTCCTCTTCCATGTTCTGTTGCTGCCTCGTTGTTGTCCGGTCGATTGTACCGGGGTGGCGCGAATGCACATCGCGACTATCCCTAAGCTCCGTATAACGAAGGCATGCAGCCGCCGCTGCGCGCACGGCCGGCGCGGGCAGGGCGGTACGTCGCGGCCCGCGCGCCGGCTCGGGCCGCGCACCGCGCAGCGCGCTCAAGAAAACGCCGGGCGCCCCCAGGTTTTCCGCCCCGAAGGCAGCCCTCGTGGGGGATGACCCACTCGCGGGGGCTGGCGCGAAGCGACTGGTTCGGGGGCGCTCAGAAGCGCGGCAGCTCCGGATGCGGCAGCAGCCCGCCGCGCACGTGCTGTCGCCCATATTCGGCACAGCGCGCGCGGGTCGGGATCCCCTTGTCGGGATTGAGCAGCCCGGCCGGATCGAACGCGCGCTTGACCGCGAAGAACGCGTCGCGCTCCTGTGGCGAGAACTGTACGCACATCGAATTGAGCTTCTCGATGCCGACGCCGTGCTCGCCCGTCACGCTGCCGCCGAATTCCACGCAGCATTCGAGGATTTCGGCGCCGAACTGCTCGGCGCGGTGCAGCTCGTCCGGGTCGTTCGCGTTGTAGAGGATCAGCGGATGCATGTTGCCGTCGCCCGCGTGGAACACGTTGATGCAGCGCAGCCCGTAGCGCGTTTCGAGCTGTTCGATGCGCGCGAGCAGCGGCCCGATCGCGCGGCGCGGCACGGTGCCGTCCATGCAGTAATAGTCGGCGGAAATGCGCCCGGCGGCCGGGAACGCGTTCTTGCGGCCCGACCAGTAGCGCAGCCGCTCGCTTTCGTTGCGCGACACCTGGATGCGCGTCGCGCCGTGCTCGCGCAGCACGGCCGTCATGCGGACGATCTCTTCGGCGACTTCTTCCGGCGTGCCGTCCGATTCGCACAGCAGGATCGCCTTCGCGTCGAGGTCGTAGCCCGCGTGCGTGAACGCCTCGACGGCCTGGGTGGCCGGCTTGTCCATCATTTCGAGCCCGGCCGGGATGATGCCCGACGCGATGATCGCGGCGACCGCCTCGCCGCCCTTGACGACGTCGTCGAAGCTCGCCATCACGAGCTGCGCGGTCTGCGGCTTCGGGATCAGCTTCACCGTCACTTCGGTGACGATCGCGAACATCCCTTCGCTGCCGATCATCACCGCAAGCAGGTCGAGGCCCGGCATGTCGAGCCCGAGCGAGCCGAATTCGACGATCTCGCCGTCGATCGTGACCGCGCGCACGCGCATCACGTTGTGCACGGTCAGCCCGTATTTCAGGCAGTGCACGCCGCCGGAATTTTCCGCGACGTTGCCGCCGATCGTGCAGGCGATCTGCGACGACGGGTCGGGCGCGTAGTACAGCCCGTAAGGGGCGGAGGCTTCGGAAATCGCGAGATTGCGCACGCCGGGCTGCACGGTCGCCGTGCGCGCGTACGGGTCGACTTCGACGATGCGGGTGAAGCGCGCGAGCGACAGCACGACGCCGTTCGCGATCGGCAGCGCGCCGCCCGACAGGCTCGTGCCCGCGCCGCGCGGCACGATCGGCACTTCCATGCGGCGGCAGATCTGCACGATCCGCTGCACCTGCGATTCGGTTTCCGGCAGCGCGACCGCGAGCGGCAGCCGGCGGTAGGCGGACAGGCCGTCGCATTCGTACGGTGCGGTGTCTTCGTCGCGATACAGCAGGCAATGCGTCGGCAGCACGGCCATCAGCGCCTGCACGACTTCGCGCTGGCGCTGCGCACGGGTCGCGCTCGACAGTTCGACGGAAGCGTTCATGGGGTCTCCTGCGGGAAGCGCAGCGTTAGGCTGCGCTGCCGTCTCAACACGTGAAGATCTTGCCGGGATTCATCAGATTGCGCGGATCGAGCGCGAGCTTGATCGCGCGCATGACGTCGATCGCGTTGTCGCCGTGCTCCTTCGGCAGGAAGCGCATCTTGTGCAGCCCGACGCCGTGTTCGCCGGTGCAGGTGCCGCCCAGCCGCAGCGCGCGCTCGACGATCCGGTCGTTGATGCGCTCGGCTTCGTCGAGTTCCTCGGGTTTGTCGGGGTCGATCAGGATCGCGACGTGGAAATTGCCGTCGCCGACGTGGCCGACGATCGGGCAGGGCAGCGACGATGCGCGCAGGTCGACTTCGGTTTCCTCGACGCACGCGGCGAGCTGCGAGATCGGCACGCACACGTCGGTCGTCACCGCGCGGCAGCCGGGTTTGAGCTGCAGCATCGCGAAATACGCGTTGTGACGCGCGGCCCAGAGCCGCGTGCGATCTTCCGGGCGGGTCGCCCATTCGAAGCCCTGGCCGCTGTTTTGGCCCGCGAGCGCCTGCACGAGTTCGGCCTGTTCCTTCACGCCGGCTTCGGTGCCGTGGAATTCGAAGAACAGCGTCGGCGCTTCGGTGAGCGTGAGGTTCGAGTGGCGGTTGATCGAGCGCACGGCGAGCGCGTCGACGAATTCGACGCGCGCGATCGGCACGCCGATCTGGATCGTCTCGATCACGGTGCGCACCGCGTCGCCCATCGTCGGGAACGTGCAGATCGCGGCCGACACGGCTTCGGGCAGCGGATGCAGGCGCAGCGTGATCTCGGTGATCACGCCGAGCGTGCCTTCGGAGCCGACGAACAGGCGCGTGAGGTCGTAGCCGGCCGACGACTTGCGTGCACGCGAACCCGTCTTCACGACGCGGCCGTCGGCGAGCACGGCGGTCAGCCCGAGCACGTTCTCGCGCATCGTCCCGTAGCGCACGGCGTTGGTGCCCGATGCGCGGGTCGCGGTCATCCCGCCGATGCTGGCGTCGGCGCCCGGATCGATCGGGAAGAACAGGCCGGTGTCGCGTAGCGCGTCGTTGAGCGCCTTGCGCGTGATGCCCGGTTCGACCGTCACGGTCAGGTCTTCTGCGTTGATCGACAGCACGCGGTGCATTTCCGACAGGTCGAGCGACACGCCGCCGCGCACGGCGAGCAGGTGGCCTTCGAGCGACGAGCCGGCGCCGTACGGGATCAGCGGCACGCTGTAGAGCGCGCACAGCGACACGACCTGGCGGATTTCGTCGGCGTCGTGCGCGAACACGACGGCGTCGGGCAGTTGCGGATCGAACGGTGATTCGTCGCGGCCGTGATGGGTGCGGACGGCGTCGGCGGTCGACACGCGCTCGCCGAAGGCGGCGCGCAGCGCATCGAGCATCGCGGGCGGGAGGGGGCGGCGCGTGGTGGCCGGCGTGGCGGGATGATTCACGTATGTCTCCTTGGCGGGGCGCGGTTGGCGCTGTTGCGCCGGCCACGCTCCCATGCTTCGCGATCGACCGGACCCGGCGCGTCGCGCCTGCCCGATCCCGCACATCGACCGCTTGTCTGACGGATGCCGCAGCGACGCGGCGTCGGCTCATTCTACGCTGCAACGTCCGCTGCGGCCGCCGCCGCGGGCTGCGATAATCGCGTTCCAACGCAACCGGGCCGCGTCGCGGCCGCGCACGAGAGGACATTCGCATGGGCAACCGCTTGAGCAAGATCGCCACGCGCACGGGCGACGATGGCACCACCGGCCTCGGCGACGGACGCCGCATCGGCAAGGACGACGCACGGATCGCCGCGATCGGCGACGTCGACGAACTGAACTCGAACCTCGGCGTGCTGCTCGCCGAGCCGCTGCCGGACGACGTGCGCACCGCGCTCGTCACGATCCAGCACGACCTGTTCGATCTGGGCGGCGAGCTGTGCATTCCCGGCCATACGGTGCTGGACGACACGCACCTCGCGCGTCTCGACCAGTGGCTGGCCGACTACAACGCGACGCTGCCGCCGCTGAAGGAATTCATCCTGCCGGCCGGCTCGCGCGCGGCGTCGCTCGCGCACGTGTGCCGGACGGTGTGCCGCCGCGCGGAGCGCTCGATCGTCGCGCTCGGTCGCACCGACGCGCTCAATGATGCGCCGCGGCGTTACGTGAACCGGCTGTCGGATCTGCTGTTCGTGCTGGCGCGCGTGCTGAACCGCGCGGGTGGCGGCTCGGACGTGCTGTGGGAGCGCGGGCGGGTGCGCTGACGCGCGGTGTCGTTTTTGCGCACTGCGACAATTTGCCCGAGGAACGTCGATTTTTAAACATGTATCGTATATGCATGTTTAACGGAGAACGAACATGACCCACATCACCGCTGACCAGATGGCCCGTGTGAAGGCCACCGCCCCCGTCCTCGCCGAGCACGGCGCGACGATCACGAAGCATTTCTACCAGCGCATGTTCGCGCGTCATCCGGAACTGAAGAACCTGTTCAACCAGACGCACCAGAAGACCGGCAGCCAGCCCGAAACGCTCGCGAAGGCCGTCTACGCGTATGCGGCGAACATCGACAACCTCGGCGCGCTGGGCGGCGCGGTGTCGCGGATCTCGCACAAGCACGCGAGCCTGAACATCCGTCCGGAGCATTACCCGATCGTCGGCGAGAACCTGCTCGCATCGATCGTCGAAGTGCTCGGCGACGCGGTCGACGCGGAAACGCTCGAAGCATGGCGCGTCGCATACGGCCAGCTCGCGCAGATCATGATCGGCGCCGAAGCCGACCTGTACGCGAATGCGGCATGGAGCGGCTTCCGCCCGTTCAAGGTCGCGCGCAAGGTGCGTGAAAGCGACGAGATCACGTCGTTCTACCTGACGCCCGCCGACGGCGGCGACGCGCCGAAGTTCGAACCGGGCCAGTACATCTCGGTGAAGCGCTTCGTCGGCGACCTGGGCGTCGACCAGCCGCGCCAGTACAGCCTGTCCGACGCGCCGCACGGCAAGTGGCTGCGCATCTCGGTGAAGCGCGAATCGGGCAAGGCCGAAGCGGTGCCGGCCGGCAAGGTGTCGACGCTGATGCATGACGGCGTCGAAGAGGGCGCGATCGTCGAAGTGACCGCGCCGATGGGCGATTTCTCGCTGAAGCGCGATGTCGATACGCCGGTCGTACTGATCTCGGGCGGCGTCGGCATCACGCCGATGATGTCGATGGCGTCGACGCTGATCGCCGAAGGCAGCAAGCGCGAAGTGCGGTTCGTCCACGCGTGCCGTTCGGGCGCGGTGCATGCGTTCCGCGACTGGCTGAACGACACGGCGCGCGAGCACGCGAACGTCAAGCGCACGGTGCTGTACGAGCTGGTCGGCCCGAACGACCGAGTCGGCGTCGATCACGATCTGGAAGGGCGCCTGACGCCGGAACGCGTGCAGCAATACGCGCTGGTGCCGGATGCCGACTACTACATCTGCGGCCCGATCGCGTTCATGAAGGCACAACGCGATGCGCTCGTCGCGCTCGGCGTCGCGCCGGAGCGTGTGAACACCGAGATCTTCGGCTCGGGCGCGCTCGAGTGATGGCCTGACGATTGTTTTCCGGCCTATGAGCCAAGCCCGGCGCGAGCCGGGCTTGGCTTTTTGTCGGGGGCAGGGCGTCAGGCGCGCAGCATCAGCGTGGCGTGATAGCGCCACACTTTGGGATCGGCGCTGACGAGCGGCATGCCTTCATGGAGTGCCTGCGCGACCATCACGCGGTCGAACGGATCGGCATGATCCGGAAAATCGGGTAGTGCGGCGACACCTTCGACGTGATCGCTGCTGATCGGCAATTCCGCAAAACCTGCGAGCCGGAATGCCGAACGCGCATCGCGCGGATGAACGGGCAGATTGCCTTTGCGGTACTTGATCGTGATTTCCCAGATGGACGCGGCGCTGACGTACAGCGTGTTTTCGGGATGTTCGATCAATGCTGCCGCGGTCGCCGAAAGTTGAGGCGCCCCCTCCGCCGCCCATAGCGCGATGTGCGTATCGAGCAGCAGCTTCACGGTGCGAGCCCCTGGTCCGAACTGGCATCGAAGTCGGCGGCAATCGATTCGTCGCCGGTATTGAATGCCTCGACGGTGGTCGGGATATTCAGCCCGGCAAGCAACTGACGGGCTGCACCGATGCGCTTCGGCGCAGCATAAGGAACGATCCGGGCAACCGGATGACCATTGCGGGCGATCA
Organism: Burkholderia sp. JKS000303; assembly: GCF_002563755.1. Taxonomy (NCBI): domain Bacteria; kingdom Pseudomonadati; phylum Pseudomonadota; class Betaproteobacteria; order Burkholderiales; family Burkholderiaceae; genus Burkholderia; species Burkholderia sp. JKS000303. Next base: position 870,263 of record NZ_PDBZ01000001.1, on the reverse strand, counting down.
CGACTTCGGATTCACGCCCCGATTCAAGCGCTTCGACGAGGCTCGAGAGCCGTGACTTGGCATCGTGCATGTTGACGGTCGGCATGATCGCCTCCCTTGGTTAGCTAAATGATGTTAGCTAGTCTAGCAGGCCGAAACGACAACTGCAGGCTGGCCGCATGGCCAATCCGCCGCCAGGCGGCCAACCTGTTTGCGTCCGTCAGTTCCCGCTGCCGCGCGCCACGCGGCGCGCCTTCACCGATTCCGCGAGACCTTCGAGCACCTTCACGCTGTCTTCCCACGCGATGCACGCGTCGGTGATGCTCTGGCCGTAGGTCAGCGGGCAGCCTTCCTTCAGGTCCTGACGCCCCTCGACCAGGTGCGACTCGATCATCACGCCGACGATGCGCGCGTCGCCGGCCGCGACCTGGCGGCCGATGTCCGCACACACGGGGATCTGGTTCTCGTGCTTCTTCGAGCTGTTCGCGTGGCTCGCGTCGATCATCAGGCGCGCGGCGAGGCCGGCCTTGCCGATGTCCGCGCATGCGGCGTTCACGCTTTCCGCGTCGTAGTTCGGCGCCTTGCCGCCGCGCAGGATCACGTGGCAGTCCTCGTTGCCGGCCGTCGACACGATCGCCGAGTGGCCACCCTTGGTCACCGACAGGAAATGGTGCGGCTGCGACGCGGCCTTGATCGCGTCGACCGCGATCTTCACGTTGCCGTCGGTGCCGTTCTTGAAGCCGACCGGGCACGACAGCCCCGATGCCAGCTCGCGGTGCACCTGCGACTCGGTCGTGCGCGCGCCGATCGCACCCCACGAGATCAGGTCGGCGATGTACTGCGGGCTGATCATGTCGAGGTATTCGGTCGCGGCCGGCAGCCCCATTTCGTTGATCTGCAGCAGCAGTTCGCGCGCGGTGCGCAGCCCTTCGTTGATCTTGAAGCTGTTGTCCAGGTGCGGATCGTTGATGAGCCCCTTCCAGCCGACCGTCGTGCGCGGCTTCTCGAAGTACACGCGCATCACGATTTCCAGCTCGCCCTTGAACCGGTCGCGCTCCTTCACGAGCCGACCCGCGTACTCGATCGCCGCCTTCGTATCGTGGATCGAGCACGGCCCGACCACGACGATCAGCCGGTCGTCCATCCCGTGCAGGATGCGGTGCATCGACTGGCGCGAGGTGTAGATCAGCTCGGACGCGGCTTCGGAGCACGCGAATTCACGGATCAGGTGGGCGGGCGGCGTCAGTTCCTTGAGTTCGCGAATGCGGACGTCGTCGGTATTGTGCGGGGGCATGCTGTTTCTCCTGGTTTTCCGGGCGCCGTTCGGTCAGTGCGCGTGCGGCAGATTCATCAATTCGGGCAATTCAGTGGTTTCGGTCGGGGCCGCGGATCCGTTGCGGCGGCGACCGGCTGGCGAAGGGCGAAAAAAAACCGCCGGGTTCGCCGGCGGTTTTTTCGGGAATTTCGGTTGCGCTTTACGCGCCATCAACCCTCTCGATCCGCCAGCGGTCTGAGATGCCAAAAAAAGTAAAAATAAAACTTGGCGGACATGACGGAGATTCGGTTCGTCAAAAAAGTTGATTCGGAATTTATACCCCGTCGCCGTGCGGCTGGCAACCGGGGTCAGTCGAAAATGCGGACAATCCGCGCGTTTTCTTCAAAATGCGCGGATTGTCTGCGCCGCGATGCGGTTATGCCGTACCGCCGACCGTCATCCTGTCGATCCGCAGGGTCGGCTGGCCGACGCCGACCGGCACGCTCTGGCCTTCCTTGCCACACACGCCGACACCCGAGTCGAGCGACATGTCATTGCCGATCATGCTCACGTCCTTCAGCGATTCCGGGCCACTGCCGATCAGCGTCGCGCCCTTCACCGGGTAGGTGATCTTGCCGTTCTCGATCATGTACGCCTCGGACGCCGAGAACACGAACTTGCCGTTCGTGATGTCGACCTGGCCGCCGCCGAAGTTCACCGCGTACAGGCCGTTCTTCACCGACGCGATGATTTCCTGCGGATCCTTGTCGCCGTTCAGCATGTACGTGTTCGTCATGCGCGGCATCGGCAGCGCCGCGTACGACTCGCGGCGTGCGTTGCCGGTGACCGGCATCTTCATCAGGCGTGCGTTCAGCGTGTCCTGGATGTAGCCCTTCAGGATGCCGTCCTCGATCAGCGTCGTGCACTGCGTCGGGTTGCCTTCGTCGTCGATGTTCAGCGAGCCGCGGCGGTTCGGCAGCGTGCCGTCGTCGACCACTGTCACGCCCTTCGCGGCGACCCGCTCGCCAAGCCGGCCGGCGAACGCGGACGAACCCTTGCGGTTGAAGTCGCCTTCGAGGCCGTGGCCGATCGCCTCGTGCAGCAGCACGCCCGGCCAGCCCGGCCCGAGCACGACCGTCATCGCGCCGGCCGGTGCGGGGCGGGCGTCGAGGTTGACCAGCGCCGCGTGCACGGCGTCGTCGACGTAGCGCGACAGCACTTCGTCGGTGAAGTAGCCGTAGTCGAAGCGGCCGCCGCCGCCGCCGGAGCCGATTTCTCGGCGGCCGTTCTGCTCGGCGATCACCGTGACCGACACGCGCACGAGCGGGCGGATGTCGGCGGCCAGCGCGCCGTCGCTGCGCGCGACCAGCACGACGTCGTATTCGCCGGCGAGGCCTGCCATCACCTGCGTGACGCGCGGGTCGCGGCCGCGCGCCATCTTCTCGATGCGCTCGAGCAGCTTGACCTTGGCCGTCGCGTCGAGCGACGCGAGCGGATCGGACGGCAGGTACAGGTCGCGGCCCGAGATGCCCTTCAGCGACGTGGCCGCCTTGATCTTCTGGCGGCCGCCGCCGGCCGCCGCGATCGCCTTGGTGGCCGCGGCCGCCTGGGCGATGGCTTCCGGCGACAGGTCGTCCGAGTAGGCGAATGCGGTGCGGTCGCCAGCGACTGCGCGCACGCCGACGCCCTGATCGATGCTGAAGCTGCCCGACTTCACGATGCCTTCCTCGAGGCTCCACGCTTCGCTGCGGGTTGCCTGGAAGTACAGGTCAGCGTAGTCGACGCGATGCGTGAAGATGTCGGCGATCGTGCGCGTGAGCAGGCTCTCGTCGAGGCCGTACGGCGTGAGGAGGATGTCCTTCGCCAGCGCAAGGTTGCGGATGCCGGGTTCGATGATGTTCATGCGGGTATCGAGGGTTCTCAAAAAGTTGTCGGGTGCGTTCTGGACAGATGGGTTTGGCCGGGCGTCGTTTCAAGCGCCGCGGTGGTTCGGCGGTTCAGGCCAGCACGCGATGCCGCCACGCGGGCAGACTCTGGCGCACGTCGGCGATGCGCTGCGGATCGACGACGCCGGTCACGACGCTCGCGCCTTCGTCGCGAACCGCGACGATCTCGCCCCACGGGTCGATCAGCATGCTGTGGCCCCAGGTGCGCCGGCCGTTCTCGTGCTTGCCGCCCTGGGCGGCTGCCAGCACATAGCATTGATTCTCGACGGCCCGCGCGCGCAGCAGCATTTCCCAATGCGCGCGGCCCGTCGTATACGTAAACGCCGACGGCACGACGATCAGCGCGCAGTCGCCCATCCTGCGGTACAGCTCCGGAAAGCGCAGATCGTAACAGACCGACAGGCCGACCCGCCCGAACGGCGCGTCGAACGCGACGACGGTGTTACCCGCGCGGATCGTGCGCGCCTCGTCGAACGATTCGGCGCCTTTCTCGAAGTTGAACAGGTGGATCTTGTCGTAGCGGGCCGCTTCGTGGCCGGACGGATCGAACACGAGCGTGGTGTTCAGCACGCGATCGGGCTCCGGCGCCTTCAGCGGCAACGTGCCGCCGATCACCCAGAGGCCGTGTTGCTGCGCGGCTTCTGCAAGAAAGCGCTGGATCGGACCGTCGCGATAGGGCTCGGCGAGCGCGAGCTTGTCGGTGTCGCGGTGGCCCATGAAGCAGAAATACTCGGGTAGCAGCACGAGCTGCGCGCCTTCGCCGGCGGCTTCCGCGATCAGGCGGCGGGCTTCGGCGAGATTGCTCGCGACGTCCGGCGTGCTCACCATCTGCAGCGCGGCGACCCGCAAGGGCGTGGCGGAACGGGTGTGATCGGTCATCGCAGGATCGATTGCGTCATAAATGGGGTGCGGCCCGGCACCATGCGCGGATCAGTGGCTCGCCGCATTGGCCGGCCCGTGGTTCATCTTACCCTGATCGCCTTGCACCCGCTCGATGTGCGGATGCGCCCACGAGCCCGTGATCGAGTAGTCGAGCGCGAACGCATGCGACAGCGTTTCCGACAGCGCGTAGTTCGCGGCCAGCACGCCGATGCCGAGCAGTGGGTTGATGACCGCGGCCGCGATCGCCGCCGCGCCGGCGCCGATTTTCGGCGCGACGTGCGCGTGCAGGTCCTGTGTCTCGTGACCGAGGTCGACCGCGCCGCGCACCGTCACGTTGGCGGGCGCCGTCGTCATCGAGAAGTCATCGGTGCGCGCGATCCCGTTCGAAATCCGGCCGGTGCCCGTGATCTTGTCGAACGGCAGTCCCTTGCCGACTACGTCGCGGAAATTCAGCGTCAGGAAGCGGGCGAGGCTTTGCAGGCTCAGCACGCCGAGCAGTTTCGCGGCGCCCGGGTCGACCTTCAGGATCTGGCCGTGCTCGAGGTCGAGCGCGACCTGGCCGCCGAACGACGGGAAGTCGACCGCGGTCGGGCCGCCGCGCCAGCCGACCTTGCCCGTGATCGTGCCGTGGCCGTCCGCCAGCGTGCGCGGCAAGCCGACGCGGTCGAGCAGCGCGCCCGCATTGCCGATGTCGAGCTTGAAGTCGAACACGCTGCGGCGCGGCGCGTCGGTTTCGTCGACGCCGCGGGCCAGCGCGCGGCGCGACGTGCGCCAGTTGCCGGTTGCCGTCAGCTTCGCGGCCGGGTTCGCCAGTTCGAGCTTGTCGAGCTGCCACACCGGCGCGCCGTCCTCGTCGATGTTGCGGGCGTTGACGACGAGCCGGCCGATGTCGTGATCGCGCGCGACGACCTGGTCGACGATCAGGTCGACCGACGGCATCGGGCGGTCGGTCGGCGTCGGCAGGTTCATCGCGCGGCCGACGAGGTCGTGCTGCGCGCTTTGCGGAATCACGAGCTTCGCGAGCCGCGCGTTCAGCACGCCCGCGCCGTTGTGGCCGCCGCCCGGCGCCCACGACAGATAGCCCGATACCTGGTTCGACGCGACGTTCGCCTGCCACAGCTCGTCGACGTGCGACGCGCCGACGATCACGTTCTCCCAGTTGCGCTTGAGCAGCTTCAGCGTGCCGAAGTGGAGCGCGAAGCGCTTGGGCGTGAAGCTCGCGAAGTCGACGTGCGGCGCGTCTTGCGGCTGCGGTTGCGGCGTGCGCGTCGCGTCCGACTGCAGCGTGCGGGCCAGCGCGATCCACGCGTCGGCATCGAGTTCGTCGACGTCGACGGCCGCGCTCACACCGTCCTGCGGCATGTCGGGCATCCGGTGGATGCCCATCGCGCCGCGCACCGCGCGCAACGGCGCGCCGGGCGTCGCGTCGAGCAGGTAGCTCGCGGACACCGGGCCGAGCGTCAGGTCGGCGTGTTCGAGGCGCTTGCCGTCCGTCTGGGCCGCCGGCTGCAGCGTGAAGTGGAACGGCATCGGCGTGCCGGCCGGCTTCGCGAATGGCGCAGGGAAGTTCAGGGCGACGCCCGTCAGGTCGGAGTGCGCGGTGACTTCGGGCAGCCGGCCCGGCGCGCCGCGCACGGCGAGCTGGTACGGCGCGTCGCCGACCACGTGCTCGAGCAGCGCCGCGGCCGTGCCGCGCAGGTTCAGCCCGCGCGCGGCGTCGAGCGCGAGCTTGCCGTCGACGTCCACCGCATACGGGCCATGCGACTGGAAGTTGCCGCTCGCCCGCACCGGGCCGCCAAGGAAACGCCCCGACAGGTCGTGCAGCGATGCGCCGGCCTCGGTGAAGCGCACGCTGCCGTGCAGCGCGGACAGCGGCGGCACGCCGTCGGTCGACAGCGTGTTGCCGCCGAACGCGAGCGCGCCTTCGATGTGGGTGTGCGGATGCGGCACGTGCTGCGGAATCGTGATCTTCAGCGCGAGCGACGCCGGCCCCTGCGCGTCGATCCGCTGGCCGATGTGTCCGCTCATCGTGCCGAGCGAGCTGTTGTCCGCGTAGTCGATCAGGTCGGCGAGCGGGCCTTGCGCGTGGCCGTCGATGATGAGCGGCGACTTTGGCGGATTGCCGAGATCGTCGATGCGGCCGATGACCTTCGTCAGCACGACGCGCTTGTAGTGTGCGCGCGCGATGTCGAAGTGCAGCTTGTTCTGCGCGAGCTCGAACACGCCGTCGATCCCGTCGAGCGCCGGCCAGACGCTCGGCGTGCCGTTCGCGAGCTTGCGCGGCGGGTAGGGCGTCGGCTCGAAACGCCCGCCGGTGAACGGCGCGACGATGTGGAACACGCCGGCATCCGGCTCGTGTTCGAACGGGAATTTGTCGAGCGGGCCACGGGCGACGATCGACGCGCCCTTGGTCACCTGGCCGCCCTGCAACGCATGGCCGAGATAGTCGCGCAGGTGATCGGACATCCCGGTCGGCAGGTAGCGCGGAATGCGCGCCACCGACGCGCGCGCGAAATCCGCCCGCAGGTCGAGCGAGCCGCGCCCGTGGCCGGGGTTCGTGTACGAGCCGGATACCGCGATCTCGGCATCGGGGTTCGACACGAGCAGGTCGGGCAGCGTCACGTCGACGCGCGCGTGCTTGTCGCCCGGCGCCGGCGTGACGACCCATTTCGCGTTGCCGCGCAGCCGGTCGAAGGTCAGGCGCGGTTCGTCGAATTCGCCGGGCACCGTGACGGCCGCATTGACCGTGTCGAAGTGCGCGGTGCCGCCCGTCTCGTTCGCGTCGATGCGGCCCCACAGGTTCTCGACGCCCGGCCAGCCGGCGCGCGGGTGGCCGCGTGGGGACAGCCCCGGCGGCGGTTCCTGCGCGGCGACGCTGATGCCCTGCAGGTCGCCGAGGAAGCGGTAGCGCACGATCGGCGCGGCGCCGGTGCGCCGCTCTTCGTCGGCGAGGTCGGCCCGCGCCGGTTTCGCGCGTTCCACCTCGATTTGATAGTTCGACACCATCCCGCGCGGGTCGAGCTTGATCAGCTCGTTGCGCAGGCGCGCCGGCAGCGGCAGCCCGCGGATGAACTCGCTGAGGATGCCCAGATCGACGCGATCGCCGACGACGCTCAGCAACTGTCCCTGATCGACGGTCGGCACGCGGTAGCGGGCGGTCAGCGTCGACAGCGCGAGCGAGCGGGCGAGCGGCGTGCCGTCTGGAAGCGGCGGCTGGCCGAGCTCCGCGTTGAAGCGCGTCAGGTGCAGCGTGTAGTCACGGCCGGCGTCGAGCGCCATGTCCCAGCCGAACCCGACCGTCGGCACGTCGAGGCGCGGCTGGGTCGGCCGCACCTGCAGCACGACGTCGGCGCCTTGCAGGTCGCCGCCTGCCGAGCGCAGGTGGCCGTCCTGGAAGGTTGCCCAGATCGCGTTGTCGATCCGGCCCGCATGGGCCGTCAGCGGCAGGTCGAGATAGCGGCCGAGCGTTTGCAGGTCGACGGGGCCCGTCGACAGATACGCGTCGCCGGTCCAGTTCGACGGCTTGCCGATCGGCGCGAGCCGCTTGTGCTTGAAGCGCGCGCGGAAATCGAGCGGGCCGAGCAGCAGCGTGCCGTTCGCGGGCGCCTGCAGCGCGGCCTTGTGGATGCGGCCGTCGTTGAGCACCGCGAGCCGGATGCCCGACAGCGCGAGTTCGGGCGCATTGTGCTGCGCGTCGCGCCAGCGCAGCGTGCCGTTGCGCAGCACGATCGCTTCCTGCTTCAGCAGCCAGGTGCCGAAGGTATCGTTGCCGCCGTGAGTGGTTGCGAAGCCGACGCCCGCGACGCTCAGCGAGCCGTCGGCCGCGCGCGCGATCACCAGATCGGGGTGGTCGACGATCAGGCTCGACAGCGCGGGCGATAGCCGCAGCAGCGACATCCACGACAGCGCGGCGGTCGCATGCGGGACCGACAGCGCGATCTGGCCGTCACGGCCACGGATGGTGAGGTTGGTGACTTCGACGCCCGGCTGCATGCCGGACCAGTGCGGAGACAGTTTGCCGATCGAAAGCTGCGCGTGGAGCTTGTCGGACACCGCGCGCTCGATGCGCGGGCGGAATTCGTCGATGCGCGGCAGCAGGACGTAGCGCAGCCCGAGGAACGCGCCGGACGCGACGAAGTAAGCGCCGACCCCGACTGCCAGCGTCACCCTGAACACGCGACGCAGGACCGGATGATCGTGCTTCGGAGGTCCCGCTTCGGGCGCAGCTACGGCGGATTCCTGACGGTCGGACATGCGGCGGACGGGCGGCGATATGGTAGTTTTGCAGACTGACGTTGAAATGTATCACACGGGTCCGTGCCGGCGGCCGTAGCGGCAGCTCGGCACGGGCTTTCCGGCGCGCGGTTTCGCGGCGGCGCACGTGCGCCGCGCGACACCGCGCCGAGTCCATGGGGCCTGTCGGCAGCGGAGCGCGCACGCGTTTCCCGGCGCGGCGGGCCTTACCGCCAGGCCCGTTTCTCGATGACCGACGCTTCCGCCCTGATCAGCCCGTCCTATTCCCGCTACATCGCCCGCGCGGCTGCCGCGCGTCCCGCGCTGTCCGACCAGATCGCCGCCTGGGCCGCCGCGCCGCTCGGCCGCGCGCAGCTCGACGCGCGCCTGACCGAGCTGCTGGTGCCGCCGGCCGGCTCGGCCGCGCCGAGCGACGAGCAACTGAAGCGCGCGCTGCGGCAGTTGCGTGCCGAGGTGTTCGGCGCGGTCGCGGAGCGCGACCTGCGCGGCGTCGCGGACGTCGCCGAGGTGACGGGCGCGATGACCGATCTCGCCGAAGTGACCGTGCAGCGCTCGCTCGCGCTGCTGTCGGATGAACTCGAGGCGATGTACGGCGAGCCGCGCAGCGCCGACGGCCAGCGCGTGGTGCTCGGCGTGGTCGGAATGGGCAAGCTCGGCGGGCGCGAGCTGAACGTGTCGTCGGACATCGACCTGATCTTCGTCTACGAGGACGACGGCGAGACGACCGGCGGCACGCGCGCGCCGCTGTCCACGCAGGAATACTTCACGCGGCTCGGCCGGCGCGTGATCGGCGTGCTGTCCGAGGTCACGGCCGACGGCTACGTGTTTCGCGTGGACATGCGGCTGCGCCCGAACGGCGATTCGGGGCCGCTCGTCTGCAGCCTCGGAATGCTCGAGGAATATTTCTACGTGCAGGGGCGCGAATGGGAGCGCTACGCGTGGATCAAGGGGCGGCTCGTGTCGGAAGGCGACAGCGACGCCGCGCAGCGGCTCGAGTCGCAGCTCGAGGCGATCGTCAAGCCGTTCGTGTACCGCCGTTACCTCGATTTCGGCGTGATCGGCGCAATCCGGTCGCTGCATCAGCAGATCCGCCAGGAAGCCGCGCGCCGTGCGTCGATGCGGCCCGACAAGGCCGACGACATCAAGCTCGGGCGCGGCGGGATCCGCGAGATCGAATTCAGCGCGCAGGTGTTCCAGCTGATCCGCGGCGGTCAGGACGCGGAGTTCCGCGTGCGGCCGACGCTCGCGGTGCTGCGCCATGCGCAGGCGCGCGGGCTGATCGGCGAGGACGTGCGTGAGCACCTGACCGATGCGTACAACTTCCTGCGCGCGCTCGAGCACCGGCTGCAATACCGCGACGACGCACAGACGCACGCGATGCCGGTCGACCCGGACGAGCGCGCGGCGCTGGCCACGTCGCTCGGCTTTGCCGACTATGCGGCGCTGATGACCGTGCTGGATGGCCATCGCACGTTCGTCGAGGCGCAGTTCGATCAGATATTCGCCGACAAGGTGAACGGCGGTGGTCCGTGCGCGGCGGGCGAAGATACGGCGGCCGCGTGGATCTGGAGCAGCGCGCTCGCCGACGACGGCGAGGACGACACGCTGCTCGCCCGCCTCGGCGGGCTGGGCTTCGCCGATCCGGCCACGGTGCTCGCGCGGCTGCGCGCGATCTGGCAGTCGTCGCGCTACGCGGGCCTGCCGGAAAAGAGCCGGCAGCGCTTCGACAGCGTCGCGCAGCGCGCGCTCGACGCCGCGCCGCGGATCGATGCCGCGCGCCGTGACGACACCGTCGTCAGGTTGTTCGACCTGCTCGAGACGGTCAGCCGGCGTGGCGTCTATCTGGCGCTGCTGACCGAATATCCGGCTGCGCTCGATCGCGTGCTGTCCGTGCTCGGCGCGACGCGCTGGGGCGGCGGCTACCTGATCCGCCATCCGCAGCTGCTCGACGAACTGCTCGACGACGAAGCGATCGCGAGCCCGTTCGACTGGCCCGCGTTCAAGGATGCGCTGCGTGCGCGCCTCGCGGCAGCCGACGGCCCCGAGCAGCAGATGGACCTGTTGCGGCATGCGCAGCACGCGGAGGTGTTCCGCATCCTGCTGATCGACCTGGCCGGGCAGTTGTCGGTCGAGCATGTCAGCGACCGCCTGTCCGAGCTGGCCGATGCGGTGCTCGACGTGACGATTGAAGTGGTCTGGTCGCAGCTCGCGAAGCGCCACCGTGACGTGCCGAAGTTCGCGGCGATCGCGTACGGCAAGCTCGGCGGCAAGGAGCTCGGCTACGCGTCGGATCTCGACCTGATCTTCCTGTACGACGACCCCGACGAGCGCTCGGCGGACGTCTACACGACGTTCACGCGCCGGCTGATCACGTGGCTCACGACGGCGACCGGTGCCGGTGCGCTGTTCGACATCGACCTGCGGTTGCGACCGAACGGCGAGGCCGGGCTGCTCGTCACCGATCTCGACGCGTTCCGCCGCTACCAGTTGCGCGAGGGCGATGCGGCGAACACCGCGTGGGTGTGGGAGCACCAGGCGCTGACGCGTGCGCGCTACAGCGCGGGCGACGCGCAGATCGGCACGGACTTCGAGGCGATTCGCCACCAGGTGCTGACGACACCGCGCGACGGGGGCGTGCTCGCGAAGGAAATCGTCGACATGCGTGGCAAGGTGTTTGCCGGCCATCCGAACCAGACCGAGCTGTTCGATTTGAAGCACGATCGCGGCGGGATGGTCGACATCGAGTTCATCGTCCAGTACTGGGTGCTGCTGCATGCGTCGAGCGATGCCGAGCTGATCCGCAACACCGGTAACATCGCGCTGCTGCGCGAGGTCGCGCGCTTCGGGCTGATGGGCGAGGACGAGGCCGAGCGCGTCGGTGCGGCGTACCGCAAGTACCGGAAGCTGCAGCACAAGCTGCGGCTCGACGGGATGGAAAAGGCGCGGGTCGATCCGGTCGTGGTGGCCGACGAGCGTGCCGCCGTGACGGCGCTGTGGGCGCGCGTGTTCGGCGCGGTTGAAACGGGCGTTTGAGTCGAGTGTTTGAGGCGGACGTTCGAATCGACGGGGCAGGGCGGACGTGATCGAGCGGCCGCTTCCCGTAAAAAAAAGACCGGCGCATGCGCCGGTCTTTTTGCATTCAGACGATGGGTGCCGGTGTCAGGCCGCCAGCATTTCCTTCGCGTGCTTGCGCGTCGTCGCGGTGATTTCGAGGCCGCCGAGCATCCGCGCGACTTCCTCGACGCGGCTCGTCTTGTCGAGCGGGATGACCGACGACACGGTGCCGCCGCGGTCGTCGGCACCCTTCGCGACCTGGAAGTGATGGTCGCCGCGCGCGGCGACCTGCGGCAGGTGCGTCACGCACAGCACCTGGCGGTCGCGCCCGAGCTGGTGCAGCAGGCGCCCGACCACTTCGGCGACGCCGCCGCCGATCCCCGTGTCGACTTCGTCGAAAATCAGCGTCGGCGTCGGGCTGGCCGCGCTTGCGATCACCGCGAGCGCGAGGCTGATCCGCGCGAGTTCGCCGCCGGATGCGACTTTCCCGAGCGGCCGCAGCGGCACGCCGGGGTGCCCGGCGACGCGGAATTCGACCTGCTCGAGCCCGTGCGGGCCGCCGTCGGCGAGCGGGACGAGCGAGACTTCGAAGCTGCCGCCCGCCATCGACAATTCCTGCATGCCGGCCGTGACCGCCGTGCCGAGCGCCTTGGCTGCATGCGTGCGCGCTTTCGACAGTTGCCTTGCGTCGTCGAGATAGGCTTCCCTGGCCTTGGCCTGCGCGGCTTCGAGCGCGCCGAGATCGGCCGCCGCGTCGAGCGCGGCGAGTTGCGATCGGCGTGCCGCGTGTTCCTCGTGCAGCGTGTCGGGCGGCAGGCGGAACTTGCGGGCGGTCGAGTGCAGCGCATCGAGGCGCGTTTCGACCTGCGCGAGCCGGGCCGGGTCGAGATCGAGGCGCTGCGCGTAGTGCGACAGCGAATAGACGGCTTCCTGCAGCTGGATCTCGGCCGGTTCGAGCGACGCGAGCGCATCGCCGAGCCCGGTATCGTAGTCGGCGAGGCTGCGCAGCTTCGACACGATCGCGCCGAGCTGCGGCAGCATCGCGTCGTCGGCTTCCGACAGCGCGTTGAGCGCGCCCTGCACGCCGGCGATCAGGTTCGCCGAATGCGACAGCCGCTTGTGCTCGCTGCCGACTTCGTCCCATTCGCCCGGTTGCGGCGCGAGCTTGTCAAGTTCGGCGAGCTGCCACGCGAGCTTTTCGCGTTCGAGCTGCAGTTCGCGCTCATGCGCCTTCGCCGCGTCGATCGCCTGCGTCGTGTCGCGCCAGACGCGCCACGCGCGGGCGACGTTCGCGGCATCGGCGACGAGCCCCGCGTGCGTGTCGAACAGTTCGCGCTGCGCGTCGGGGCGCATCAGCAACTGGTGCGCGTGCTGGCCGTGGATATCGACCAGCATCTCGCCGAGTTCGCGCAACTGCGCGAGCGTCGCGCTGGTGCCGTTGATGAACGCGCGCGAGCGGCCGTTCGCGTCGATCACGCGGCGCAGCATCACGGTGTCCTCGGCGTCGAACGCGTGTTCGTCGAGCCAGCGCGCGACGCGGTCGTGCGGCGTGAATTCGGCGGTGATGTCGGCGCGGCCGCAGCCGGCGCGCACGACGCTCGCGTCGGCGCGTTCGCCGAGTGCGAGCGCAAGGGCGTCGATCAGGATCGATTTCCCGGCGCCGGTTTCGCCGGAAAAGACGGTAAAGCCGCTGTCGAATTCGAGATCGAGCGCGGCGACGATGACGAAGTCGCGAATCGAGAGGTGGCGGAGCATGGTGTCGGGCGTGAGTGTGTCAGGACGCCTTGTCGTCTTCGTTCGATGCGTGTTCGTTCCAGTGCAGCTTCTTGCGCAGCGTCGCGTAGTAGCTGTAGCCGATCGGGTGCAGGAACGGCACCGTGTGCTTCGAGCGGCGCACCTCGATCGTGTCGTTCAGTTCGAGTGCGGTAAACGACTGCATGTCGAAGTTCACGTTGACGTCGCGGCCGCCGACGATCTGGATCGCGATCTTCGAATCGTCGGGCAGCACGATCGGCCGGTTCGACAGCGCGTGTGGCGCGATCGGTACGAGCACGATGCCTTGAAGCTGCGGATGCAGGATCGGGCCGGCCGACGACAGCGCGTAGGCGGTCGAGCCGGTCGGCGTCGCGACGATCAGGCCGTCCGAGCGCTGGTTGTACATGTACCGGCCGTCGACCGACGCGCGCAGCTCGACCATCCCGGAGAAGCCGCTGCGGTTGACGACGACGTCGTTGAACGCGATCGCGTGGTAGATCGGTTCGCCGTTGCGCATGATCCGCGCCTCGAGCAGCGAGCGCTCCTCGCGCTCGAACTTGCCCGACAGGATCACCGGGACGAGCGCCTGCATGTCGGCAGCCGCGATGTCCGTGATGAAGCCGAGCCGCCCGTGGTTGATCCCGATCAACGGCGTCTTGTACGGCGCGAGCTGGCGGCCGATGCCGAGCATCGTGCCGTCGCCGCCCAGCACGACCGCCACGTCGGCGCGCGCCCCGATTTCGGCCGGGGTGAGCGCCGGATAGCCGGAGATGCCGATTTCGCGCGCGGTTTCGCCTTCGAAGACGACTTCGAAGCCCAGCTTCGCGATGCAGCCAGCCAGCGTGGCGAGCGGCTCGGCGATGCCGGGCGTGTTGCTCCGGCCGACGAGCGCGACGGTGTTGAACTGATTACCGGTTTTCATGCCGGCATTACACCATAGCTCGTTGACGAAAAGAACCGGCTGTGCGCCGGCGGGGCCGGATCGGGCCAGCCCGCTCGACGCAGGCCGCGGCCACTCGCCGTGGTCGCGCGGTTGCGCTAAAATTTTCCACCATGCTAGATCCTCGCGCACGAACCCTCCTGAAAACCCTGATCGAACGGTATATCGCCGACGGTCAGCCGGTCGGCTCGCGCACGTTGTCCCGTTACTCGGGGCTCGAGTTGAGCCCGGCAACGATTCGCAACGTGATGTCCGACCTGGAGGAGCTCGGCCTCGTGTCGAGCCCGCACACGTCGGCCGGCCGCATCCCGACGCCACGCGGTTACCGGCTGTTCGTCGACACGATGCTGACGGTCGAGGCGCCGATCGACGCCGAGGCCGTGGCGCGCCAGGTGCAGAACACACTGCAGGCCGGCGAGCCGCAGCAGCGGGTGGTGGCGGCCGCGGCGAGCGTGCTGTCGAACCTGTCGCAGTTCGCGGGTGTCGTGCTGACACCGCGCCGCAGCCACGTGTTCAAGCAGATCGAGTTCATGCGCCTGTCGGACAAGCGCATCCTGCTGATCATCGTCACCCCCGAGGGCGACGTGCAGAACCGGATGCTCGCGACGCCGCGCGATTATTCGCCGTCGCAGCTCACCGAGGCGTCGAACTACATCAACGCGCACTTTGCCGGCCTGTCGTTCGACGAGGTGCGCCGCCGCCTGCGCGACGAGATCGACCAGCTGCGCGGCGACATGACCACGCTGATGCATGCGGCCGTGACGGCCAGCACCGAGGTGCCCGATACCGAGGACACCGTGCTCATTTCCGGCGAGCGCAACCTGCTCGAAGTGGCGGACCTGTCGTCCGACATGGCGCGGCTGCGCAAGCTGTTTGACGTGTTCGACCAAAAGACGGGCCTCCTGCAACTGCTCGACGTGTCGAGCCACGCTCAGGGCGTGCAGATCTTCATCGGCGGCGAATCGACGCTCGTGCCGATCGAGGAAATGAGCGTCGTCACCGCGCCTTACGAGGTGAACGGCCAGATCGTCGGCACGCTCGGCGTGATCGGGCCGACCCGGATGGCGTACAACCGCGTGATCCCGATCGTCGACATCACCGCGCGCCTGCTGTCGCTCACGCTGAGCCAGCAGTAACCGGCGCCGATCCCGTCCCGCCATCGTGCCGGGGCGCCGTGCGCGCCGCCAGTCGGCCGAACGGCCAGCCGACCGGGGCGAGACGGCCCGCTATAATTGAGGGCCGTCCGACTGCGTGCCCCGAGCACGTTCCTGCCCATGCGTTTCGATCTTGAGCCGCCTTCGAATGCCGCGGCCGCCCATCGCATCGGCGTGCTGCTGATCAACCTCGGCACGCCCGACGCCCCGACGCCGCGCGCGGTGCGGCGCTACCTGGCCGAATTCCTGTCGGACCCGCGGGTCGTCGAGATCCCGCAGGCCGTCTGGCAGGTGCTGCTGCGCACGCTGATCCTGCCGCTGCGCGGTCGCGCGTCCGCGAAGAAATACGCGGCCGTCTGGATGCCCGAAGGCTCGCCGCTGCGCGTGTACACCGAGCGCCAGACCGAAGGCGTACGGCATTTGCTGGCGTCGAACGGCTACCAGGTGAAGGTCGACTACGCGATGCGCTACGGCAGCCCGAACATTGCGCAGGCGCTCGCGCAGTTCAAGCGCGCGGGCGTCGAGCGCGTGCTGCTGATGCCGATGTATCCGCAATACTCCGCGTCCACCACCGCGACGGCGTTCGATGCCGCGTTCGTGGCGCTCGCGCGGATGCGCAACCAGCCGGAAGTGCGCACGGTGCGGCACTACGCCGACCATCCGGCCTATATCCACGCACTGGCCGAGCAGGTGCGCCAGTATTGGGCGCAGCACGGCCGGCCCGACTTCGCGGCCGGCGACAAGCTCGTGCTGAGCTTTCACGGCGTGCCCAAGCGCACGCTCGACCTCGGCGACCCCTATCACGACCAGTGCCAGCAGACGGGCGCGCTGCTGATGGCCGCGCTCGGACTGTCGACGCTCGAATGCCGAGTGACCTTCCAGTCGCGCTTCGGCAAGGCCGAATGGCTGCAGCCGTACACGGCGCCGACGTTGCGCGAGCTTGGCGAGGCCGGCGTGCGGCGGGTCGATGTGTTCTGCCCCGGTTTTACGGCCGATTGCCTGGAGACGATCGAGGAGATCGGGATGGAAGTGCGCGACGAGTTCATCGCGGGCGGTGGCCAGGCGTTTCACCGGATTCCGTGCCTGAACGGTGCGCCCGCGTGGATCGGCGCGGTCGGCGAGATCGTCGCCGAGAATCTGCAGGGCTGGCCCGTGAAGGCGGCGCAACCCGAAGCGGTGAACTGAAATGATGGCCCGGCCGCGGCTCGCACGGCGTTTGCTACGCCGTGGGCGGGCGGCCCGGCGGAGGCTGACATGAATTACAGGATTTCGACGGAACCCGGCGCGAAGCTGCGCATCGACAAATGGCTATGGTCGGCCCGCTTCTTCAAGACCCGTTCGCTCGCGTCCGACGCGGTCGACAAGGGGCACGTGAAGATCGGCGGGGCGGCGGTGAAGCCGGCGAAGGAAGTGCGCGTGGGCGACGAGGTCGAGATTGCGATCGACGGTGTCGTCTGGCACATTGCCGTGCGCGGCATCTGCGACGTGCGCGGGCCGGCCAGCGTCGCGCAGACGCTTTACGAGGAAACGGAAGCGGGGCGCACGGCGCGGCTCGCCGAGCTCGAACGGCGCCGCACGTATCGGGAGCCTGCGGCGGAGCTGCACGGCCGCCCGACCAAGCGCGACCGGCGCATCATCGACAGATTTTCTGGTGAGCGCTGAACATGTGATCGAACGTCGCCAGCGCACTTCCGTACTCGGTCGTGCGGTCGGTGACGGCTCCGGACAGGCAAATGGTGGTGGTGCCGGCAATCAGTACCAGCGCGACCACCGATATGGCAAAGGTCAGTTTCACGGTACTCGCCTCGAGAAGACAGTGACTGCGGCGCCAGGTGGATGTCAGGCGGCGGTCAGCTAGGGTAAACGCGCTTTTTCCGACGCGTGAGTGCAGTGTAGTGCAGCCCTCGGTGCCCAGCCAGTACTTGCCAGGTAAGGGTTGTTACAGGCCGTTTCGTCCGATTTGGCGGCAAATACGTGCAATCTGGCGTCTTGTCGCGAGGTTGTTTCGCGGTGGTGGCGAATGCCCGCGAATAACCCTCTTGAAATCGCAGTTTTCGCCCCTATCTGCACCGGCAATGTGCGGTGCCGTCGGCATACGATCCGGCGGTTGCCGATTTGGCTTCAACCTCTAATCGACTTTCAGCGACATGGAAAACACGCAAGAGAACCCGGCTACCCAATCGGCCGAAGACATCGGCAGCGAGAAGCAGGCGGCGCAAGGCGCTGCACCCGCCGCCGAAGCAGCCGACGCGGCGCTCGCGGAGGCTCAAGCCAAGGTCGCCGAGCTGCAGGAGAGCTTCCTGCGCGCGAAGGCCGAGACCGAGAACGTCCGCCGCCGCGCGCAGGACGACGTCTCGAAGGCGCACAAGTTTGCGATCGAGAGCTTCGCCGAGCACCTGCTGCCCGTGCTGGACAGCCTCGAAGCAGCGGTCAGCGACACGTCCGGCGACATCGCGAAGGTGCGCGAAGGCGTCGAACTGACGCTGCGCCAGCTGACGAACGCGCTCGAGAAGGGCCGTGTCGTCGCGATCAACCCGGTCGGCGAGAAGTTCGATCCGCACCAGCACCAGGCCATTTCGATGGTGCCGGCCGAGCAGGAGCCGAACACCGTCGTCACCGTGCTGCAAAAGGGTTACACGATCGCCGACCGCGTGCTGCGCCCGGCGCTCGTCACGGTCGCCCAGCCGAAGTAAGGCTGGCGCGATGGTTCCCGCCGGCGTCGATCCGGCCGCGTTCGAAGCGTTCGACATGCAGGCGCTGACCGCCGATACGTTCGACGCAGCGATCGCCGGTGCGGGCAACGCCCCGCAGGAAGTCCCCTTGGGGGATGGGCTCGCCGTGGTGTTCTTCTGGGGCGTCGACTGCTTCAACTGCGAGATCGCGAAGAAGGCGATGCTCGCGCAGTCCGATGCGATCCGCGCGCTGGACCTGAAGTGGTTCCATTGCAACGTGTACGAACACCATGAGCTGGGGCGCCGCTTCGGCCTGCACGGCGTGCCGACGTGGTTCTTCTTTCACCGCGGCAAGCGGCTCGGGCGCGCGACCGGCTGGCATGGCCTCGCGCAGTTCCAGGCCGCGGTGGCGGCGGCGCGCGCGAAGGTTGCCGCGGCGGCCGGCGCGCCGCTCGATCCGGCTGCCGGCGGCGATTGAAAAAATTTAATACCCGCATCGCTTGCCGGGTCTTGAAAACGGATCGGCCGGACGCATTTCGGGAACAGAGTTGAATTCTGGCGCGCGAAACTGCCCAAAAAAGTGGCGTTTCGCGCAGCAAACAAGCATTTCTGGAGATTAGGAAAAAATGGGAAAGATCATCGGTATTGACCTCGGCACCACGAACTCGTGCGTCGCCATCATGGAAGGCAACCAGGTCAAGGTCATCGAAAACTCGGAAGGCACGCGCACGACGCCGTCGATCATCGCGTACATGGACGACAACGAAGTGCTCGTCGGCGCGCCGGCCAAGCGTCAGTCGGTGACCAACCCGAAGAACACGCTGTTCGCGGTGAAGCGCCTGATCGGCCGCCGCTTCGAAGAGAAGGAAGTCCAGAAGGACATCGGCCTGATGCCGTACGCGATCGTCAAGGCTGACAACGGCGACGCATGGGTCGAAGCGCACGGCGAGAAGCTCGCACCGCCGCAGGTGTCGGCTGAAGTGCTGCGCAAGATGAAGAAGACGGCCGAAGACTACCTCGGCGAGCCGGTCACGGAAGCCGTGATCACGGTGCCGGCGTACTTCAACGACAGCCAGCGTCAGGCCACCAAGGACGCCGGCCGCATCGCGGGCCTCGAAGTCAAGCGGATCATCAACGAGCCGACCGCAGCCGCGCTTGCGTTCGGCCTCGACAAGGTCGAGAAGGGCGACCGCAAGATCGCCGTGTATGACCTCGGCGGCGGCACCTTCGACGTGTCGATCATCGAGATCGCGGACGTCGACGGCGAAATGCAGTTCGAAGTGCTGTCGACCAACGGCGACACGTTCCTCGGTGGCGAAGACTTCGACCAGCGCATCATCGATTACATCATCGGCGAGTTCAAGAAGGAGCAGGGCGTCGACCTGTCGAAGGACGTGCTCGCGCTGCAGCGCCTGAAGGAAGCCGCTGAAAAGGCGAAGATCGAGCTGTCGTCGAGCCAGCAGACCGAAATCAACCTGCCGTACATCACGGCAGATGCGTCGGGCCCGAAGCACTTGAACCTGAAGATCACCCGCGCGAAGCTGGAAGCGCTGGTCGAGGATCTGGTCGAGCGCACGATCGAACCGTGCCGCATCGCGATCAAGGACGCCGGCGTCAAGGTGTCGGACATCGACGACGTGATTCTGGTCGGTGGCCAGACCCGCATGCCGAAGGTCCTGGAGAAGGTGAAGGAGTTCTTCGGCAAGGATCCGCGCCGTGACGTGAACCCGGACGAAGCCGTCGCAGTCGGCGCGGCGATCCAGGGCCAGGTGCTGTCGGGCGACCGCAAGGACGTGCTGCTGCTCGACGTGACCCCGCTGTCGCTCGGCATCGAGACGCTCGGCGGCGTGATGACGAAGATGATCAACAAGAACACGACGATCCCGACGAAGCACGCACAGGTGTATTCGACGGCGGACGACAACCAGTCGGCCGTGACGATCAAGGTGTTCCAGGGCGAACGCGAAATGGCAGCGGGCAACAAGCTGCTGGGCGAGTTCAACCTCGAAGGCATCCCGCCGTCGCCGCGCGGCGTGCCGCAGATCGAAGTGACCTTCGACATCGACGCGAACGGCATCCTGCACGTCGGCGCGAAGGACAAGGCGACCGGCAAGGAAAACAAGATCACGATCAAGGCGAACTCGGGCCTGTCCGACGCTGAAATCGACCAGATGATCAAGGACGCGGAAGCGAACGCAGCGGAAGACCACAAGCTGCGCGAGCTGGCCGATTCGCGCAACCAGGGCGACGCGCTGGTCCACAGCACGAAGAAGGCGCTCACCGAGTACGGTGACAAGCTGGACGCGGGCGAGAAGGAAAAGATCGAAGCGTCGCTGAAGTCGCTCGAGGAAGTCCTGAAGGACACGTCGGCCGACAAGGCGGCGATCGACGCGAAGGTCGAGGAACTCGGTCAGGCTTCGCAGAAGCTCGGCGAAAAGATGTACGCCGACATGCAGGCACAGCAGGCTGGTGCGGCCGGCGCGGCAGGTGCAGCGGAAGGCGCGGCCCAGGGCGGTGCGCAGCAGGCTGCCGACGACGTCGTCGACGCCGAGTTCAAGGAAGTGAAGAAGGACTAAGCCGGGTTGCGATGGCACCGCACGCCGCGCGCGAGACGCGCGCGGCGCGGCTGAACAGCGGTCTGTCTTTCCTTCCGGATGGCCGGATCGACTCCACGCCTGGCGGGCTTCGCGGCCCTCCGGGCACATTTGTTTTTTGGCGGGTGCTGCGCGAGCCGTCCGCGGACGGCGCAGCGCCAGACGAGTCGAGAGACTTTACTGCGGGCGAAAGGAGCCGCCGCGTGCGTGACGCGCGACGGCACAGTGAATCGATATGGCGAAACGGGATTACTACGAGGTTCTGGGCGTCGCAAAGAATGCGAGCGACGACGAAATCAAGAAGGCATATCGCAAGCTTGCGATGAAGTACCACCCTGACCGCAATCCGGACAGCAAGGATGCGGAAGAGCATTTCAAGGAAGTGAAGGAAGCCTACGAAATGCTGTCGGACGACCAGAAGCGCGCGGCGTACGATCAGTACGGCCACGCGGGCGTCGATCCGAACATGGGCGGTGCAGGCGGGCAAGGCTTCGGCGGCTTCGCGGATGCGTTCGGCGACATCTTCGGCGACATCTTCGGCCAGGCTGCAGGCGGCGCCGCGCGCGGCGGCCGTGGCGGCCCGCAGGTGTATCGCGGTGCCGACCTGCGCTACAGCATGGAGATCACGCTCGAGCAGGCCGCACACGGCTACGACACGCAGATCCGCGTGCCGAGCTGGGTGTCGTGCGAAGTCTGTCACGGGTCGGGCGCGAAGCCCGGCACGAAGCCCGAAACCTGCCCGACCTGTCACGGTCAGGGCACGGTGCGCATGTCGCAGGGCTTCTTCAGCATCCAGCAGACCTGCCCGAAATGCCACGGCACCGGCACCTACATCCCTGAACCATGCGCGCATTGCCACGGCTCGGGCAAGGTGAAGGAAACCAAGACGCTCGAAGTGAAGATCCCCGCCGGCATCGACGACGGGATGCGGATCCGCTCGGCCGGCAACGGCGAGCCGGGCATCAACGGCGGGCCGCCGGGCGACCTGTACGTCGAGATCCATATCAAGCCGCACTCGGTGTTCGAGCGCGACGGCGACGATCTGCACTGCCAGATGCCGATCCCGTTCACGACCGCCGCACTCGGTGGCGAGATCGAGGTGCCGACGCTGGCCGGCCGTGCGTCGTTCCCGGTGCCGGAAGGCACGCAGTCGGGCAAGACGTTCCGTCTGCGCGGCAAGGGTATCAAGGGTCTGCGTTCGAGCATCGCGGGCGATCTGTACGTGCACGTGCAGGTCGAGACGCCCGTGAAGCTGACCGACCAGCAGCGCGATCTGCTCAAGCAGTTCGAGAAGTCGCTGGCCGAGGGCGGTGCGCGTCACAGCCCGCAGAGCAAGAGCTGGTTCGACCGCGTGAAGAGTTTCTTCGAGTAACGGCATGACTGAAGGCAACGAGAGCGCGTCGTTCGCGCTCTTGGACGATTGCGACTCGACCGCGTCCGCGCGGTCGAGTCGTTTGTATTCGGGTTTCGTGCGCGAACGCGTGTGCACGGATCCCGCGCGGCTCGACGAACTCGATGCGGCGGTTGCGCAGGATTTGCGCGACGGGCTGCATGCGGTCGTCGTCGGCGATTACGAATTCGGACGTAATCTGGAAAGAGCGCAGCCGGGCGATGCCCCGCTGCGCTTTTTGCTGTATGCGCGCTGCGAGCGCCTGTCGCGCGACGAGGTCGACGCATGGCTCGCGCAGCAGGACGGCGGCGGCGCACCGTCGATCGCGGGCGTCGCGCATGTCGCGAAGAGCGTGTCGCGCGACGCGTTCGACGCCGCGATCGCCGCGGTGCACGACGCGCTGCGCGCGGGCGACTCGTACCAGATCAATTACACGTACCGGCTGAATTTCGACATGTTCGGCACGCCGCCCGCGCTGTACCGGCGGCTGCGCGCGCGCCAGCCCGTGCGCTACGGTGCGCTGATCGCGCTGCCCGACGGCGCGTGGGTCGTGTCGTGCTCGCCGGAGCTGTTCGTCGAGAAGCGCGGCGACGTGCTGCGCGCACGGCCGATGAAGGGCACCGCGCCGCGTTCGGCCGATCCGCGCGAGGATGCGGCGGCCGCTGCGTTCCTCGCGAGCGATCCGAAGAACCGCGCGGAAAACGTGATGATCGTCGACCTGCTGCGCAACGACGTGTCGCGGATTGCGCGCACGGGCACGGTCAAGGTGCCGGCGCTGTTCTCGGTCGAGCCGTATGCATCGGTGTGGCAGATGACGTCGACGGTCGAGGCCGGCTGGCGCGACGGGACGACGTTCGCGCAGATGCTGCGCGCGCTGTTCCCGTGCGGATCGATCACCGGTGCGCCGAAGCACAAGACGATGGAACTGATCGATGCGATCGAGTCGACACCGCGCGGGCTCTATACGGGCGCGATCGGCTGGCTCGACGCGTTGCACGGCGGCGCGGCCGGCTGCGGCGATTTCTGCCTGTCGGTGGCGATCCGGACGTTGACGCTCGATCCGGCCGGCTACGACACGGGCCGCACGGCCACTGTCAACGCAGGCCGGCGACGCGGCAGGATGGGCGTCGGCGCGGGCATCGTGCTCGACAGTGTCGCGGCCGACGAATATGCGGAGTGCGAATTGAAGGCACGCTTCCTGACCGATGCCGATCCCGGCTTCCAGCTGTTCGAAACGACCGCCGCGACGCGCGCGGACGGCATCCGTCATCTCGAACGTCATCTCGCGCGGCTGCAACGCAGCGCGGACGCGTTCGGCTTCCGCGTCGACACCGATGCGCTGCGCCGCGAGATCGACGCACGCTGCGCGGCGCTCGACGGCGATGGCCCGTACCGGATGAAGCTCGCGCTCGCGAAGGACGGCACGGTCGAGATCATCGCCGCGCCGCTGAAGCCGCTGCCCGCGGGGCCGGTCGGCGTGATGCTCGCGTCGGCTCACGGCTTCGCGCCGACCTGCGCCGGCGACGCGCTGCTGCTGCACAAGACGACGCGCCGCGCCGAATACGATCGCGCGTGGCAGGCGGCCGAAGCGCTCGGCGGGTTCGACATGCTGTTCGTCAACGAGCGCGGCGAGCTGACCGAAGGCGGGCGCTCGAATGTGTTCGCGAAGCTTGGCGGTGTGTGGGTGACACCGCCGTTGTCATGCGGTGTGTTGCCGGGCGTGATGCGTGGCGTGCTGCTCGACGATCCGGCAGTAGGCGCACAAGAGCGTGTGCTGACGCTCGACGATGTGCTGAACGCGGATGAGTTGATGATCTGCAATGCGTTGCGCGGGCCGATGGCAGCGCGGCTGATTCACGGCTGCACACCGGCCTGAACGCGGATTACTTCCGCGGCGTACATTGCCAGCTTTGTACGATGGCGTGCCCGCGTCGGTAGCGGGCGACGCAAGTCTGTGCCTGTTTGCCCAGTGGCCGTGCGATCACGACGCTCGTATTGCCGTAGTCACACGAGACCCAGTAGTCTTCATGGTTTTCGGCGAGCGACCAGGTATAAATATCGCTTTTGGATTCGGAGCGCGAGCGGTTCGGCCGCAACGACATCATCCGGTCCGGCGGCCCTGACCAGAAGGTGACGCTGGCAAGCGGATAGGTGCTTTGCGTATCGAAGTTTTTCCAGCCATCGGGCGGTTGACCGTCGAGCTGCTGGGTAACGGCGAGGCGTGCGGGGCAATCTGCTGTCGCAGCGGACGCGGGTAATGTGACGAGCGAACTGTATGCGAGTGCGGCGATGGCGAGCAGTCGATACGGTGTTTGGCGGATGAACATCGTCATTTCACGACTGAAAATGCATCGGCGTTATTGCTTGGCCTTGAGTGAGCGCCACTGTTCGGAAACCGGACGAGTTAGAAAGTACGTGTTGTCCGGCAATGCGGTACGAGAAACGGCGTACCGCGTTGCCGGCCGCGTCAGCGAGTGTGCCGCAGCGATCGACGGCAGCGCGTCACGGCGCTGCCGGTCCGATCAGAACGAGTGTTCCGGGCCGGGGAACGACCCATCCTTCACCGCACCCACGTAAGCTTCGACAGCCGCCTGGATGTTCGGCTGGCCCTGCATGAAGTCCTTCACGAAGCGCGGACGCTTGCCGGGGAAGATGCCGAGCATGTCGTGCAGCACCAGCACCTGGCCCGAGCAATCGAGGCCCGCGCCGATGCCGATCGTCGGAATCTTCAGCATGTGCGTGACTTCGGATGCGACCAGCGTCGGCACCGCTTCGAGCACGACGAGCTGCGCGCCCGCATCCTCGATCGCGCGCGCATCGTGCAGCAGCTGCGCGGCGCCGGCTTCCGTGCGGCCCTGAACCTTGAAGCCGCCGAACGCATGCACCGACTGCGGCGTGAGGCCGACGTGCGCGCACACCGGCACCGAGCGTTCGACGAGGAAGCGGATCGTGTCGGCGAGCCATGCACCGCCTTCGAGCTTGATCATCTGCGCGCCGGCACGCATCAGCGCGACCGAGTTCGCGAACGCTTCGGCGGGCGTGCCGTACGTGCCGAACGGCAGGTCGGCGACGACGAGCGCGCGCGGCTGCGCACGTGCGACGCACGCGGTGTGGTACGCGATGTCTTCGAGCGACACCGGCAGCGTCGTCGTATGGCCTTGCAGCACGTTGCCGAGCGAATCGCCGATCAGCAGCACGTCGGTGCCCGCACGGTCGAGCAGCGCGGCAAAGCTCGCGTCGTAGCAGGTGAGCATCGCGATCTTCTCGCCGGCCTCGCGCATTGCCTGCAGTTTGGGCACCGTCACGGCAGGCCGGCTCGACTCCTGGAGATAGGTCATGGGAAATCCGGTTCGATAGGTGAAAAACGACAGGCGAGGACGCGTCAGCGCGTCGTCTCGCCCTTGACGAAGAATTCCTTGCGGCCGCGCATCGTGTCGATGCGCTCGATCAGCAGCGCGAGGTCTTCGGGGGAATCCAGCG
This sequence comes from Burkholderia sp. JKS000303, assembly GCF_002563755.1. Classification (NCBI taxonomy): domain Bacteria; kingdom Pseudomonadati; phylum Pseudomonadota; class Betaproteobacteria; order Burkholderiales; family Burkholderiaceae; genus Burkholderia; species Burkholderia sp. JKS000303. The sequence continues at coordinate 844,908 of NZ_PDBZ01000001.1, read as the reverse complement.
GGTTCAGGTGTTCGGCTGCGACCGTCAGCACCGGCGTGCGGTCGTAGTGATAGAAGAATTCGTTATACGCGTCGACGAGCGAGCGCAGGTATGCATCGCTGATCTGCAGCTCCATCGGCAGCCCGCGCTTCTGGATGCGCGAGAACAGCACTTCGGGGCTCGCCTGCAGGTAGACGACGAGATCGGGCGCGGGGGCCTGCGGCACGTCGACGTGCGTCGCGATCGACCGGTACAGCTGCCATTCGTCTTCCGGCAGGTTCAGGCGCGCGAAGATGTCGTTCTTCTGCGGCATGAAGTCGGCGATGACGGGGCGGCCCGTTTCGAGCGCACCGATCAGCTCGCGCGCCTGCTGCGCGCGCTGCAGCGCGAACGACAGTTGCACGGGCAGCGCGTAGCGCGCGGTGTCGCGATAGAAGCGCTCGAGGAACGGGTTGTCCTGCGGGCGTTCGAGCAGCGTCTGCATCGACCAGCGCTCGGCCAGCAGGCGCGCGAGCGTCGTCTTGCCGACGCCGATCGGGCCTTCGATCACGAGGTAGCGGTGCGGGGCGCGCAGGTCGGGCGCGGTGACGGTCAGCGGAGTCGGGTTCATCGGCAGGGGTTCTTGTCGGCGTCTGCGCCGGCGGCAAGGGCCTTCTGCATCAGGCATTGACAGGTCTGCACCTTCTCGACGCGCTGGTCCGCGACGGCAGCGAGATACGCATCGGCGCGGCCGCGCGCGGGGATGTCGAGCGCCGGCTCGATCTCGACGAGCGGCACGAGTGCAAAGGCGCGATCGGTGAGGCGCGGGTGCGGGACGATCAGATCGGGTTCGTCGATCGAATCGGCGCCGAACAGCAGGATGTCGAGGTCCAGCGTGCGCGGCGCGTTGCGATACGGGCGCTCGCGCCCGAAGTGATGCTCGATCTTCTGGCAGAGCGCGAGCAGCTCCCGGGCCGACAGCGTCGTGTCGAGCTTGACGACGCAGTTGTAGTAATCGTCGCCGCCCGCTTCGAAGGGCGCCGTGCGATACAGGCTCGATTTGCCGAGGATCGAGATGGTGCGCTGCTGCGCAAGGCACACCACCGCGTCCTTCAGGGTCTGGCGCGCATCGCCGAGATTCGCCCCCAGTCCGATATATGCAACCGTCATGGCATCACTTCCTACGTCGTTCGCCGGCGAGCGCGTCAGTCGTCGGAACCGCCTGCGGTGTCCGGCGCCTGCTCGGCTGCGCCTTCGCCCTGCTGGCGGTTTCGCGCGCCGCCGCGGCGGCGCCGCTTGCGGGGCGATTTTTCCTTCGAGCCGCCCTGCGTGAGGAGTGCCTCGCGCGCGGCTGCGTCGCCTTCGATGAAATCCGTCCACCACTGTCCGACGTCGGCTTCGAGCTCGCCGGATTCGCAGCGTAACAGGAGGAAATCATACCCCGCTCTAAACCTTTGGTGTTCCAGCAGCCGCATCGCGCTGCGGCCCGAGCGTTTTTCGAGGCGCAACTGCAGGCCCCAGATCTCGCGCATGTCGGCCGAGTAGCGCTTGTGGATCGCGAGCTTCTCGGTCTGCATGTCGAGCACGTCGTCCATCGCGCGATGGAGCGCCGGCACCGGGATTTCGCCTTCGGCCGTGTATTGCTCGAAGCGCTGGCGCATGTCGTGCCACAGCAGCGTCGCGAACAGGAAGCCCGGCGACACCGGCTTGCCGGCGCGCACGCGCGCGTCGGTGTTGTTCAGCGCGAGTGTGATGAACTTCTCGCCCTGCGGCTGTTCGAGCACGACGTCGAGCAGCGGCAGCAGCCCGTGGTGCAGGCCTTCCTTGCGCAACCGCGTCAGGCACGCGAGCGCGTGGCCCGACAGCAGCAGCTTCAGCATTTCGTCGAACAGACGCGCGGCCGGCACGTTGTTGATCAGGTCGGCGAGCGCGTGGATCGGCTCGCGCGTGTGTGGCTCGATCTCGAAGCCGAGCTTCGCCGCGAAGCGCACGACGCGCAGCATGCGCACCGGATCCTCGCGGAAGCGCGTGGCCGGATCGCCGATCATCCGCAGCAGACGGGCGCGCATGTCGGCCATCCCGTCGTGGTAGTCGAGCACCGTCTGCGTCGACGGGTCGTAGTACATCGCGTTGATCGTGAAGTCGCGGCGTGCAGCGTCTTCGTGCTGTTCGCCCCAGACGTTGTCGCGCAGCACGCGGCCGCTCGCGTCCACCGCATGCGTGCGGCGGTCGAGCTCGTCGCGCTTGAGCCGCTTCGGCGGCTCGCTCGCGGCCGCCTCGGGCGGCGCGTCGACCAGCGCGCGGAACGTCGACACTTCGATCAGCTCCTGGCCGAACTGCACGTGGACGATCTGGAAGCGGCGGCCGATCAGGCGTGCGCGGCGGAACAGGCGCTGCACCTCGGTCGGCGTCGCGTCGGTCGCGACGTCGAAATCCTTCGGTGCGATGCCGAACAGCAGGTCGCGGACGGCGCCGCCGACGATGAAGGCACGAAAGCCCGCCTGTTGCAGCGTGTCGGTCACGCGTACGGCGTTCTTCGAGATCAGCGATGGGTCGATGCCGTGCACGCTGGCCGGCACGACGGTCGGTTCGTGATTGCTGCGCGGTTTTTTCGCGGCGCCGCCGCGATTACCTTTTGCGGGGCGTGCAGCGGGCGCCGTTTCTTCGGCGGGGGCCTCGGCGGGCGACGTTTGTTCGGTGCCGTCCTGGCCGAGCAGCTTGCGGATGAATTTTTTGATCACGACGTTCAGAAGAGATCGAGGATGCGCCAGCCGCGGTCGCTTGCATGCGCACGCAGCGTGTCGTCGGGGTTGGTCGCGATCGGGTCGGTGACTTTCTCGAGCAACGGGATGTCGTTGTGCGAGTCGCTGTAGAAGTAGCTGTGTTCGAAGTCGCTCCAGTGCTTGCCGAGCGACGCGAGCCACGCTTCGGTGCGCACGATCTTGCCTTCGCGGTAGCTCGGCGTGCCGGTGGGCCGGCCCGTGTACGGCGAATCGGGATGCCCGTCGGTCGTTTCGACCTCGCATGCGATCAGCGTGTCGACGCCGAAGGCGGTGGCGATCGGACGCGTGATGAATTCGTTGGTCGCGGTCACGACGCAACAGAGATCGCCGGCGTCGAGGTGCTTGCGCACGAGCTCAAGCGCGGCGGGCGTCATTGCGGGCCGGATCACTTCATGCATGTACTGCTCGTGCCATTGCGCGAGCTGCGCGCGCGAATACTTCGCGAGCGGCGTGAGCATCGCGCACAGGTACGCATGGATGTCGAGCTGGCCGGCCTTGTAGTCGGCGAAGAACTGATCGTTCTGACGCGAAAAGCTTTCCGCGTCGACGATGCCGAGCTTCACCATGAAGCGACCCCATTCGTGGTCGCTATCGGTCGGGATCAGCGTGTGATCGAGGTCAAAGAGTGCCAGATTAGTCATGGAAGCGCATTTTACTCGAAGCGGTTCGGGCCTGTGCCCGGTGGTGCGATGTCGTCGCCGGGACGGGCCAGCATCCGGCGCAGCAGCGGCAGCGTGACGGCGCGTTTCTGCTCGAGCGAGAAGCGGTCGAGCGCGTCGAGCAGCGCCATCAGGCTTGGCATGTCGCGGCGGAAATGGGTGAGCAGATAGGCAGCGATGTCGTCGGTGAGCACGATTCCGCGCTCCTTCGCCGCGAGCTTGAGCACGGCGATCTTGCCGGCGTCCGACGGCGGCGACAGGTGGAACACGAGCCCCCAGCCCAGACGCGTGCGCAGATCCTCGCGCACGTCGAGCGCGAGCGGCGCAGCGGGGCCTGCCGCGACGAACGCGCTCGACGGGTGCGCGCGGACTTCGTTGAACAGGTTGAACAGCGCGACCTGCTGCGCGTCGCTCATCCGGTCGCAGTCGTCGATCGCGTAGATGCCGATGCGCGGGTCGAACGTGAACGCGCCGAGCGGGCTTTGCGGCGTCAGATAGCGCGCGTAGCCGTACGACGCATCGCTCACGAGCGCCTGCAGCAGGTGGGTGCGGCCGCTGCCGGGCTCGCCCCAGATGTAGAACGACCGATCCGGCACGGGCCCCGCCGCGAGCGCGAGGTCGAGCTTCTGGAGCCGCGAGATCAGCTCGTCGTTCTCTTCATTCATGATGAAGTTGTCGAACGTGGCGGGCGGCGGCGTGCCGAGATCGAGCGTCAGTTGACGGGACACAACAGTCACAATGCGGGTCGGTTGAAAAAACGCGTGCCGTACGCCGGGCACGCGCGCAGGGATGCCGTCCCGGTGTCAGCACGCGCGGCCGCACGCACCGCGGCACGCGCGTTTCGGCGCGGTTCGCGTAGCGAGGAAAACGGGGACGTGTTGACCAAGATGCAATCCCTGACGATTCGGTGCTGGGAATTCCGGCCAACGGGCCGGCTTCGGGTAAAATCGCATTTTACCGACCTTCTCGCATTCCCCCATGAATCCTCCGAAATCCGCTCCTGACGCTCAGGGTCTGTCCTACCGCGACGCAGGCGTCGACATCGACGCGGGCGACGCGCTCATCGACAAGATCAAGCCTTTTGCGAAGAAAACCCTGCGCGACGGCGTGCTCGGCGGCATCGGCGGGTTCGGCGCGCTGTTCGAAGTGCCGAAGAAGTACAAGGAGCCCGTGCTCGTGTCGGGCACCGACGGCGTCGGCACCAAGCTCAAGCTCGCCTTTCATCTGAACAAACACGACACCGTCGGCCAGGACCTGGTCGCGATGAGCGTGAACGACATCCTCGTGCAGGGTGCCGAGCCGCTGTTCTTCCTCGACTACTTCGCGTGCGGCAAGCTCGACGTCGACACGGCCGCAACGGTCGTCAAGGGCATCGCGCACGGCTGCGAACTGTCGGGCTGCGCGCTGATCGGCGGTGAAACGGCCGAAATGCCGGGCATGTACCCGGACGGCGAATACGACCTGGCCGGTTTCGCGGTCGGTGCGGTCGAGAAGAGCAAGATCATCGACGGCAGCACGATCGCCGAAGGCGACGTGGTGCTCGGCCTTGCATCGAGCGGCATCCACTCGAACGGCTTCTCGCTCGTGCGCAAGATCATCGAGCGCGCGAACCCGGATCTGTCCGCCGATTTCCACGGCCGCTCGCTGGCCGACACGCTGATGGCGCCCACGCGCATCTACGTGAAGCCGCTGCTCGCGCTGATGCAGAAGCTGTCGGTCAAGGGCATGGCACACATCACCGGCGGCGGCCTCGTCGAGAACATTCCGCGCGTGCTGCGCGAAGGCCTCACCGCCGAACTCGACCAGAACGCCTGGCCGCTGCCGCCGCTGTTCAAGTGGCTGCAGGAGCACGGCGGCGTCGCCGACGCGGAAATGCACCGTGTGTTCAACTGCGGGATCGGCATGGCCGTGATCGTCGCGGCGGCCGATGCCGACGCTGCGATCGCCGACCTGACGGCTGCCGGCGAACAGGTGTGGAAGATCGGCACCGTGCGTGCGAGCCGCGAAGGCGAGGCGCAGACGGTCGTGGTCTGACGCAACACGCAATGCATGCAGCAGGGAAAGCCGCCCGGAGTCGATCCGGGCGGCTTTTTTTTCGGGCGTCGCACCGGGGCGTGGCGCGACGCTGAAGGAGAGACGACGATGAGCGAGGACGAACGCGCGATTCGCGAGCTGGTGGAAACCTGGTTCGTGTCGAGCCAGCGCGGCGATCTGGCGACCGTGCTCGACCTGATCGCCGACGACGCGATTTTCATGGTGGCCGGCAAGCCGCCGTTCGACAAGGCTGCGTTTGCGGCCGCGTCGCGCGACGCGAACGCGGCGGCCGGCAATGCGCCGAAGGTCGACGGCCGTTACCGGATCGACGAGCTGCGCGTGACGGGCGACTGGGCGTACCTTCGCAATTTCCTCGAGATCGACGTGACGCCGCCGGGTGGCGACACCGTGCACCGCTCGGGCCATACGCTGACGATCTTGCGCAAGGCGGGCGGCCGTTGGCAGCTCGTGCGCGACGCGAATCTCGTGACGCGTGCGCAGTGATTGCTGCTTGAGCGAATGCCGGTAGCGCACCTTTTCCGACGATGCGCTGGCATTGAGGGACCGATGCTTGGTATGCCAAGGCGCTCGTTTCATTTATTGCACATATTGCACTTGATCCAAATATCAGCTACGCTTGCTTTCACACACGAAAGCAAGCGTAGCTGATCGGTGGGTAGCAAATTCGAGCCAAGCTCAGCAAAGGGATCACTGATATGCGTACGGCAGACCGAATTCGCGAGGTCACTCCTCCGCCGATGAGCGAGCACGAACTCGAGATGGCTCGCGTCGCGCAGCGCGGCATCATGGAGGCGCTGGATCATTCGCGCGCAGCGGTGATTACTCTCACCACCGATAAAGGAGAGCATCCGAGTGTTGACGTGCCGCCTGCGGCATTGAAACTGATCGGCCAACTACTCGGGGCGATGAGTGAGGGGCGGTCGATCACCCTTATGCCGGCAAACCGGGAGTTCACCACGGTGGAGGCGGCCCATTTTCTTAACGTATCGCGGCCGTTCGTCATCAAAGAAATCGAACAGGGGAGACTGCCGCATCGCATGGTGGGTACGCATCGACGGGTCGCGTTTGACGATCTGGTTGCGTACGCGAATATGATGCGCGAGAAACAGGCATGCGCGCTCGAGCGCATGGCCGACAACGCGCGCGAATTGGGATTGGACTACTGAGATGGCCGGCAACGCACGTTACACAGCGCTGCTGGATGCGTGCGTGCTCTACCCGATTGCGATGACCGATTCTTTGATGAGTCTGGCTGCCGCAGGTCTGTTTGCGGCCAAGTGGTCGACAAAGATTGAGCAAGAATGGATGGCCGCGCTCGAAGCACGACGCCCGGAGCTAAAAGGCAAGCTCGGGTTTCGACGAGACTGCATGCGAGAGGCCGTACCGGACTGGGAGGTTCCGGAACATGCCTGGGCGCGGCTCGTTTCGAGTTATGAGCTTCCCGATCCGAACGACAGGCATGTTCTCGCGGCCGCCGTTGCCGGGCATGCCGACTGTATCGTGACCTCGAACCTGCGTGATTTCCCGTCCGAAATCGTCAATGCGTATGGTATCGAGGTGGTCGATCCTGACCGCTTCATCATTAACCAATGGGATCTGGATCCGCTGATTGCGATGGCTGCGTTCAAGCGCATGCGTGCTCGCTGGAAGAGTCCGGCGGCCACCCCGGAGAACTTCGCCCGGGCACTTGAGCAGGGCGGTCTACCCGCTACCGCTCAGAGAATTCGTGAGGCCGCGGAACTGATCTAGCACGTCTGCGAATTTTTTGAGGCGCAGTGCCGCTCTCAGGCAGGCGCCCGACCATCCAATGCCCGCTCAAGCGCGTCAACCGCCAGCGTGGTCGAATCCTTAGCGACACAATCCACCATAATGCGCTCGGGCATTGCACGCAGCCACGTGATCTGCCGTTTGCACAGCTGGCGCGTCGCGAAGATGCCCTTGTCGCGCATGGTCCGGTAGTCGGTGTCGCCGTCGAGGAATTCCCACGCCTGCCGGTAGCCGACGCAGCGCATCGACGGCAGGCCCAGGTGCAGCTCCTCGCGGCGGCGCAGTCGTTCGACTTCGTCGATGAAGCCTGCATCGAGCATCGCGTCGAAGCGTTGCGCGATGCGGGCGTGCAGTACCGCGCGGTCCGACGGTTCGAGCGCGACCGGCACGAAGCGGTAAGCCGCGGCCGCATCATCCACCGGGCGCGGCGCGGCGAGCAGCGCCGACATCGGTTGCCCGCTCAACATGAACACTTCGAGCGCGCGCTGGATCCGCTGCGAATCGTTCGGCGCGAGGCGCGCGGCGGTCACAGGGTCGACCTGTGCGAGCCGCGCGTGCAGCGCCGGCCAGCCGTCGCGCGCGGCGTCGGCATCGAGTTCCGCGCGCACGGCCGCATCGGCGGTCGGCAGGTCGTTGAGCCCCTGCGTCAGCGCCTTGTAGTACAGCATCGTGCCGCCCGCGAGCAGCGGCGTGCGGCCGCGCGCGGTGATCTCGCCGATCAGGCGCAGCGTGTCCGCGCGGAAACTGGCCGCCGAATACGCGTCTGCCGGGTCGATGATGTCGATCAGATGGTGCGGCACGCTCGCGCGCTCGTCGCGCGTCGGTTTCGCGGTGCCGATATCCATGTCGCGGTAGACGAGCGCCGAATCGACGCTGACGATCTCGATCGGGCGGCGCGCGGCGAGCGCCAGCGCCGCGGCCGTCTTGCCCGAGGCGGTGGGGCCGAGCAGGCAGGCGATCGTCGTCGGTTGGGTCTGTGGTGAAGCGCTCATTGGCCGCGCATGAAGAGGCGGTCGAGATCGTTCAGCGTGAGCTGATACCACGTCGGCCGGCCGTGATTGCACTGGTCCGCGCGTTCGGTCGCTTCCATCTGGCGCAACAGCGCGTTCATCTCGTCGAGCGTCAGGCGCCGGTTCGCGCGCACCGCGTGGTGGCAGGCGAGCGTGCCGAGCAGTTCGTGCTGGCGCTCGGTGAGCACGCGCGAGCCGCCGAATGCGTGCAGGTCGGCGAGCACCGCGCGCGCGAGCGACTGCAGGTCCGCATCCTTTAGCAGCGCGGGCACCGCACGGATCGCGAGCGTCGTCGGCGACAGCACCGCGAGGTCGAAACCGAGCGATTCGAGCGTGTCGCGTTCTTCCTCGACCGTGCCAATCTCGACCGGCGTCGCCGTCATCGATATCGGCAGCAGCAGCGACTGCACGGCCACCGAACGGTCGGCGAGCGCGTTCTTGAACTGTTCGTACAGGATCCGCTCGTGGGCCGCGTGCATGTCGACGATCACGAGGCCGTGCGCGTTCTGCGCGAGCACATAGATGCCGTGGATCTGGCCGAGCGCGAAGCCGAGCGGCTGCTCGTCATGCGCGCTGGCGGCGATCGGCGATGCGGCGAAGCCCGGCAGCGGCGCGGCCGGCGCGCCTGTCGAATCGTGCGCGACGCCGGTCGTGCCGTCCGGCGTGCCCGCGCCCGTATCCTTGCGGCCGAACAGCGCGTCGTAGAGCGCGAGCGGCTGCGCGACGGGCAGCGTGCCCTGCGTCATGCGATCCTGGCGCATCCACGTGTTGCCCGTCGACGATGACGGCGACGAGAAGCCGCTGCCGCCCGTGCCGGTGGCCGCACCCTGGCCGAGCGGCGTATTCAGGAACGACGCGGGGCCTGCAGGTGCCGGTTCGAGATGCGCGGCGTGGCCGCCCGCGGTGGTTTCCGGCGACGCGCCCGCATGGCGGGCCAGTGCGCGTTGCACAGCGTGGAATACATATTGGTGGATCGAGCGCGAATCGCGGAACCGCACTTCGATCTTCGACGGGTGCACATTCACGTCGACGGCTTCGGGCGGCAGGTCGAGGAACAGCACGTACGACGGGTAGCGGTCGCCGTGGAGGACGTCTTCGTACGCCGCGCGCACGGCGTGCGTGAGCAGCTTGTCGCGCACGAAGCGGCCGTTGACGAAGAAATACTGCTGGTCGGCGCGGCCGCGGCTCGCGGTCGGCAGGCCCGCGCAGCCGTAGACGGCGAGCGGCCCGGCCTGCTCGTCGAGCGGCAGGTGCGCGGTGGCGAAGCTGTCGCCGAGGATCTTCGCGACCCGCTGTGCGGGCTCGGTCGCGTTCCAGTGCTCGACGGCCTTGCCGTTGTGCAGTACCGAGATCGCGACGTCCGGCCGCGCGAGCGCCGCGCGGCGGATCATTTCGAGGCAGTGGCCGAACTCGGTCTGCTCGCTTTTCAGGAATTTGCGGCGTGCGGGCGTGTTGAAGTACAGCTCGCGCACCTCGATCGTCGTGCCGACCGCGCCGGCCGCCGGCGACAGCGCGCCGGTGGTCGCATCGATCTTCATCGCGTGCGCGACGTCGGCCGTGCGGCTCGTGATCGACATCTCGGCGACCGAGGCGATCGACGCGAGCGCTTCCCCGCGAAAGCCCAGCGTGGCGACCGCTTCGAGCTCCTCGAGCGAGCGGATCTTGCTGGTCGCGTGGCGCATCAATGCGAGCGGCAGCTCGTCGGGCGGAATCCCGCAGCCGTCGTCGGTGATCGAGATGCGCTTGACGCCGCCTTCTTCGAGGACGATGCGCAGCGTCGTCGCGCCGGCGTCCATCGCGTTCTCGAGCAGCTCCTTGACGACCGACGCCGGGCGTTCGACGACCTCGCCCGCGGCGATCTGGCTGATCAGCTGGTCGGGCAGGGGCTGGATCGCGCGCAGCGGGCGCGGAGCAGGGGCGGGCGCGGCGCCCGCGGCCGTTTCGGTGATTTCGGACATGGCCGAATTATAGCGAGGCGGCGGATGCCTGCCGGCGCCGCCGACGGTTACGTTTTTTCACGGAGCCTTAAGGTAGTTTCGGTATCATGACTCCGTTCCGCGCGCCGCCTTGTGCGGCGGGCACTTTCCGCCTTTTTCGGCCGTTCCGGCCCTTTCGCCTTCGAGGACTCGCATTTGGATACGCTGCTTCATTTCGTCAATCTGGTCCTGCACATCGACGCGTTCCTCGGCGATTTCATCCGGCAGTACGGCGCATGGGTGTACCTGGTGCTGTTCCTGATCGTGTTCTGCGAGACCGGGCTCGTCGTGTTGCCGTTCCTGCCGGGCGATTCGCTGCTGTTCATCGGCGGCGCGTTCGCGGCGACGGGCGACATGAACGTCGGCGCGCTGATCGTGCTGCTGCTGGTCGCGGCGATTTCCGGCAATACCGTGAACTACCTGATCGGCCGCTGGATCGGGCCGAAGGTGTTCAATACCCATATCCCGGTGCTCGAGCGCTTCCTCGATCGCGCCGCGCTGCAGAAAACCCACTCGTTCTACGACAAGCACGGCGGCAAGACCATCGTGCTCGCGCGCTTCATCCCGGTCGTGCGCACGTTCGCGCCGTTCGTCGCGGGGGCGTCGTCGATGAGCGTCGCGCGCTTCCAGCTGTTCAACGTGCTCGGCGCGGTGTTCTGGGTGCTGCTGCTGGTGCTGCTGGGCTACTTCTTCGGCAATATCCCGTTCATTCGTCAGTACCTGAACGTGATCGTGCTGGCGGGGATCGGCGCGGCGATCGTGCCGGTCGTGCTCGGCGGGCTGTGGAAGATGGTGCGCGGGCGTCAATCGGACGGTACGCAGAAGACGGGCGGCCGCTGAAGCGGCGCGTTTCTCTTCGGCGCAATAAAAAAGCGTGGCGGTTGCCACGCTTTTTTTTCATCCCCGCGATGCCGGCAAGTGCCGGTGGGCTGTGCCGTCACGCGTTGCGGTGCGAGATCGGCGTTTCTGGCGTCGGATATTGCGCGTCGCGGAACGTCTCGAGGATCACGCGGTTGGTGTCGCAGTACACCTGCCAGTAGTTCTCCGGCTGCGTCGACGGGCGCACGAACAGCAGCGGGCCTTCCGGCGTGAACTGCAGCACGCCGACGTCCGGTGCCGGCACTTTCATCACGTTCGGGATCGACTGGATCTGCGTCTTCAGGCGATTGATCGCATCGGCCGCATCGACGCCGTTCGCGATCTTCGCGGTCAGGTCGACGCGGCGGTGCGGCGTCGCGCTGTAGTTCGCGATGTTGTCCGAGAAGATCTTGTTGTTGCCGACGATCGTCACGACGTTGTCGGCGGTGATGATCGTCGTGCCGAACAGGCCGAGTTCCTTCACCGTGCCGGTGACGCCGCCTGCGCTGATCACGTCGCCGATCTTGAACGGGCGCAGCACCTGCATGAACACGCCGGCGGCGAAGTGGGCGAGCAGGCCGCCCCACGCGGTGCCGATCGCGAGGCCGAGACCGGCGAGCAGTGCAGCGAACGACGTGGTCTGCACGCCGAAGATCTGCAGGATCGCGAGGATCAGCAGGACCGTCAGCAGCACGCCGACGACCGAGGTCAGGTAGTCGGTGAGCGTCGGGTCGACCTTGCCGCTGCGGCGCACGACCTTGCCGAGCAGTCGGGTGGCGAGGTGGATCGCCCACCGGCCGACGAACCACAGCACGATCGCGGCGAGGAGGTTCAGGCCGAAATCGAGGCCGCGGGTCATCAGGAATTGCTGGGCGGTTTCCAGGTTCAGCATGGGAGCTCCTAAATGGGAAAGGGGCCGGCTGGCGGCTTTTCGACGGACGGTTATAACCGAAGAGAAGGCGCTCGATGATGAAAGAGTGTTAAAGACCGGTCGCGAAATAGCCCGGATTACCCGATTGTCGACAGGGTATTTGGGCAAAATATTCTATGAACGGTGTGCGCGTTCAGTGGTGCATGCCGGATAATGCTGCCGAAATTATCACTATCCAAAGCCCTATTTCTCGATCATGGCGACACAAAAAAACGGGGTTCCGCGCTGCGTGCTGATTACGGGTGCCACGGGCGGCATCGGTTCAGCGCTGGCGGAGGAATATGCGCGAGCCGGCACGGCGGTGCTGATTCTGCACGGCCGCAATACCGCGCTGCTGCAGCAAGTGAGCGATGCGTGCACCGCGCTCGGCGCGCGCGTCATCACGGCCGCATTCGACGTGCGCGACCACGATACGTTGCGTAACTGGGTCAGCGAGATGAGCCAGACCGAAGCGCCCGATCTCGTGATCGCCAATGCGGGGGTCAATATCAACACCGGCCCCGGGCATCAAGGCGAAGCGTGGGACGACATGCACCGTCTGCTGGACGTGAACGTCAAGGCCAGCATGGCCACCGCTCATGCCGCGATGCCCGCGATGCGCGCGCGCCGTGGCGGCCAGATCGCGCTGATCAGTTCCCTCGCCGCATGGCGCGGATTGCCCGAGACGCCGAGCTACAGCGCGAGCAAGGCTGCGGTGAAGGCGTACGGGGAGGCGATGCGCGACGGGCTGGCGGCCGAAGGCGTGAAGGTCAACGTGATCATGCCGGGCTACGTGGAATCGCAGATGTGCTTCGATATGCCGGGCCCGAAACCGTTTCTGTGGAAAGCGCCGAAGGCGGCGCGCGTGATTCGCGTCGGCCTGAGTACCAATCGTGCGCGGATCAGCTTTCCATTCCCGCTGAATCTCGGGTGTTTCCTGCTGGCAGGACTACATCCGGCCGTGTCCGGCTGGTTCCTGAGCCGGCTGGGTTACGAGTAAGCGTGATTTGCTCGGGCGCGGTGTGGATGATCCCGACCGGCGTCGCCTGAGCGGCAGGCCGCTGCAGCAGTGTCTGTGCGGCCACGCGCAGCGCATGGAGGCGGGCCGGGTCGCCGGCCAGCGCGCATAGCGCTTCCACCCAGCTTTGCGGATCGTTGTCGAGCAGCAGGCCGTTCTCGTCGTGCCGAATCACCTCGTGATACGGGCCCGTGGCAGCATACAGCCCCACGGCCCGGCAGCGGGCGATGTCGTAGGCCTTCACATGCGCGCGGGCGGCGTTGAATTCCGACGGCAGCAGCGGGGCGAGGCCGATATGGCCGTCGAGCAGACGGCAATGACCGCGGTAGTTGGCCCAGTCCATCGGATGCACCACCCGTGTGCGCGGCAGGCCGCGATACAGCACGTTCACCGCATGCGCGCCGATCAGCTCGAAATGGACGTTCGAACAGCGCGCGAGCACTTGCGCCATGATCGGCTGCAGCCACGCGATCTCGGCTTCGTGGGCGGCGCTACCGTGATAGAACACGAGGATCGGCGATTCCGCCGGTGCGTTGCGCACCCGCTGCGTGCGCGCATCCTCGGGCAGCGCGCGCGGTGTCACGAGGGTTGCCGCGCGTTCCGGATAGCGATCGCGCAGGGCCTGCGTGGAAAACCAGTATTCCGTCGCAAGGTCGCGGATGTCCGCGTTATGCGCATGGCAGTACTTGCGGAGTTTTTTCACGTACGGCCGCGGTAAGCCGTTCCACGACCGCGGATGCAGCAGGTCGTCGTCCATAAAATAGACGATGCGTGCCAGTTGCACGCGATGAATGCGCAGTGCCCGCGCCCATCGCGCATTCAGGTAGCGGATGATGATGACCGCCGTCCCCGGCGCGAGATCGCCCGGCTCCGGCACGGCGCTGTCCAGGTTCTTGTAGACGACCGGCAGCCCGAGCTCCTGCAGGCGCGGGAGCACGTAATAATCCGTGGACGGATTTTCGCCTTGATGCAAAACCAGCCAGCGCTGCACCGCCGTGTTGTGACGGAGGTGAGACGGGCCGTGCGCCGATTTTCGGGATAGGAGCCTGCGCAACATCAGGATATTAAATACGTGTGGTTGGGCGGTGCGCGTCGTAGCAGCTCATGCGGAATCGGTCTCGACATGAGCGGCGACTTTGATTTCTCGGTGATTCGGGGATTCTAAAGACATTTGATTGTGCGTGCGTTACCGATGATGTCAAATTTATATGGGGTCATCTTCGTAACGATTTAAATCCGCAAACCAGCGGCGTTTATGCATGGGGTGTGACGGGCTGTCGCGCGTGCCTCCAGAGGCCGGCCGGCGGCGGGAAGGCGGCGCTTGAACGAATAAATCGGATTTCCGGCGGATTCGAGCGGCCAGCCCGTTAGAATACCGGCCACGAGCCGGCCGGGTAACGGTGAACAAGTGGACAAGTACAATGCGATTGCGTCAGCAGCGTGAGGAAATGCGCGGCGATCACGTAAATTGCGTCCACGATGAGCGTCGTCACCGCCGTCGGGTTGCGTGAACCGATACATCGCCTGCCCGCTCGACACGAAGAACCCCATGAGCACACCGATATTCCATTATTCCGGCTTCGCGGCAAAACCCTCCGCTTTCGGCAATTGCCTGATCGCGCGGGCGCTTGCGGCCATATTTGTCGAGGCTCGTGTCTTTGACTGATTTTTCTGTTGCCCGGGGTGAAGTTGCCGGACCGGCACTGCCCGATGCGTTGGTGGGTTCGCTGCCGATTGCCTATACACAGGCGCCGGGCGTGAATCGCATCCCGACGCTCGCCGCGTTGCTCGACGATTTTCAGCTGCACTACCGGTCGGTCGGCCAACCGGTGACCGGTGCGGGTGTGCTCGCCTGGGGGCGCCGTCCGAGCGCACTGGCCGCGCAGCGCTATGCGCAGAAGCACGGCCTCGCCGTCTATCACATCGAAGACGGCTTTTTGCGCTCCGTCGGACTCGGCAAGGACGATCCGCCGCTCGCAATCATTTTCGACGATATCGGGCTTTATCTCGATGCGAGCCAGCCGTCGCGGCTCGAGTCGCTGATTGCGCAGCCGCTGCGCGACGACCAGGTCGTGCGGGCTCGCGCACTGGCCGCGGCGTGGCGGGATGGCCGCGTGTCCAAGTACAACCATGGTCGCGACCTGGGCAGGGCATTGCCCGATGGATGCGTATTGGTCGTGGACCAGACGCGCGGCGACGCATCGATCTCCTGCGGTCTCGCCGATGCTGCCAGCTTCCACCGGATGCTGGAGGCCGCGCTGCACGAGCATCCCGATCGCACGATCCTGCTCAAGGTTCATCCCGACGTCGTGTCCGGCCGCAAGCATGGCCACTTCGATCTCGACGCGGTGCGCGCGATGCCGCGCGTGCAGGTGCTGGACGACAACGTGCATCCGGCCAGCCTGCTGCCGCTGGTGCACGAGGTGTATACCGTCACGTCGCAACTCGGCTTCGAGGCGCTGATGTGGGGGCTGCCGGTGCGCGTCTTCGGCATGCCGTTCTATGGGGGCTGGGGACTGACGCGGGACGCGTTGCCGGCGCCCGCGCGACGCGGTGCGGCCACGCTGGAACAACTGGTTCACGCGGCGCTGATCGATTACTGCCGCTATGTCGATCCGGAAACCGGCAAGCGCTGCGAGGTCGAAACCGTGCTGGCATGGCTGGCGTTGCAGCGCCGGATGCGACAACGATTCCCCGTCGATATCGACGCGCTCGGTTTTTCCGGCTGGAAGAAGGACTACGTGCGTCAATTCTTCGGCGGGAGCGCCGTTCGCTTTCGCTGGCGCGTGCCGCGGGCGATCGACGGCGCCGTTGCCACATGGGGGCGCAAGCTCGACGACCGCCTCGTGCCCGCGCTGTCCGCAACGCAAAAGGTCATCCGCGTCGAGGACGGCTTCGTGCGCTCCGTCGGCCTCGGGGCCGATCTGACGCGTCCGCTGTCGTGGGTGCAGGACGACGTCGGCATCTATTACGACGCCACACGGCCTTCGCGGCTGGAAACGCTGCTCGCACAAACCGTGTTCACGCCCGAACTGCTCGAGCGCGCGGCCGGTCTGCGTCGGGCCATTTGCGACGCGGGCATTACCAAATACAACCTCGCCGGACACGCGAACTGGGTTCGTCCGGAGGGCAGGCGCGTGATTCTTGTGCCCGGACAGGTGGAGACCGATGCTTCGATCCGTTTCGGTGCGTCCGGCATTCGCGGCAATATGGATCTGTTGCAGGCCGTGCGTGCCGCCAATCCCGATGCGTATCTGCTGTACAAGCCGCACCCCGACGTGATGGCCGGCCTGCGCAAGGAGGGGCGAGGGGAGGACGACGCGGCGCAGTGGTGCGACGAGACGATTGGCTCAGTGTCGTTTCATCAGTTGCTCGGCAGCGTGGACGAAGTCCATGTGCTGACGTCGCTGGCCGGATTTGAAGCGCTGCTGCGCGGCGTGAAGGTGGTCACCTACGGACAGCCGTTCTATGCGGGCTGGGGTGTGTCGCACGATGCGGGCTTGACGGAACCGGTGCGTCAGCGGCGCAACCGTGTGCTGACGCTCGACGAACTCGTCGCCGCCGCGCTGATTCTGTATCCCACGTATGTCAGCCGAATGACGAAACGCTTTACCACGCCGGAGCGTGCGCTGCAGGAACTCGTCGAATGGCGTGCTACGCCGCGGGTGCCACGCTGGCGGCACTGGGTTGCACGGCTGTTTCGGGAGGCTTAGCGACCGGGCGCGTACCTGCCGGCTCGATGCCGCTGCCTTTCAACGAACCGAAGATCGGAACGTTCGACCGCAGCGCGCGATCGAGCCGCGGGGGCGGGTCGACGAAGGCGCCCTGGCCGTTGACCTCGTCTTTCATCACGCGGCGCACGATTTCGACGCATGCTGCGTCGCGGCCTGCGCGGTTGTAGAACGAGCCATGTATCTGGACGGTGGCGGCAATCGCCGCCACGAAGTCGTTGAGCAATGGTTTATTGACGCGCTCGGGCTTGGTCCAGAACGTTTCCAGCGAACCCTGGTGCGTGAGCCCTGCGATGTCGTACATCGCCATGCCGAGCACTTTCACCGGGCAATTGGCGCGCAACGCATGCAGGCCCACGGTCGAATTCACCGCAATGACACCCTTGCTGTGCTTGATCGTGCGCTTGAGGTCGCAGTCCGTCACGGCAATGACGCGCGACGCCACGTCGTAGTGTTTTGCGGTACGCGCGACGAATTTCTCCCAGCGCTCCATGCCATTGTCGAGCGGATGCAGCTTGATGATCAGCGAGCCGTCCTGCGGGGCGTGTTGCGCGAACGACGCAATGACTTCCTCGATCACTTGCCGCTGATCGCTGTACGCGGAATTGGCGCGCAGCTGGTAATCGGCCTGCATTTGCAGCGCGAGCATCCAGTAGCGAGCGTCCGAGTGGCGCAATACGTCGGCGGCGGCGACCCGCGCGGGCTCATGCAGGCGCTGGCCGATCATGCGCGGCAGCCAGCGAAGATAGTCCAGTAATGGCAGGTAATACTTGTCGGTGCGATAGAGCGGGAAAAAATATGGCACCAGCGAGGTCAGGAGGTTATAAAGCACCTCGTTGAACGCTTCTTGCCCGAAACTGTGCGAGTAGTGCTTGGTGTCCGGCTTGAACGGTCCGACACGGCGGGCAATTGCGCGGATCGCCTTCGGGTCGGTGGGGAAGTGCGACAGCGTGCCCATGCCGCCGCGCTCGAGGGTGAGCCAGTCGGGGCGCAAGTAGCCGAATTCGATCGAGTACGTGCGAATGCCGAGCGACTCGGCGACTTCGCGCGCGACCGCATGATAGGGCAGGCGGTCGGCAAAGTAGAAGATGTCGGTGATCTCGTGGCGCACTAGATAATCGCGCAGAAAATCTGCCCAGCGGCTAAAGCGGCCGCGGTAGTTGACCGCGCCCGGTTTGCGCCAGTAGGCCCAGTCCCCCAGGGAAAGATTGATTCGATGCGTGCGCACGAGTGCGGCATCGAAGTGGTCGCTCAACTGACGCCAGAAAAGCGAGGGAGGCCCCTGGAGAAATAGTATGGATCTGCGCATGTTTGATACTTCTAGGTTTTTCTAGTCTTCCTCTGGCCGTGAATTATAATCGCGGATCCAAAGTTGCGACATGGTTAAGGCAGGTAGTGAAGAAGTGGCGGCTAAAATCGTTCATAAGGAGAGCTGGCGTGCTGCCACGGCCTGGCTTGTAGAGGGCCAGGTGGTAGGTAATGCCAAGGCATGTGTAGCGACTGTCGTGCTGACGATGCATGATGATCGCACGCACGCGTTAAAAGTCTTAATCAGCAGTAAGGGCCATATCCAGGAGCTGGTCAAGACTCCCGCAGTCGTGCGGACTGTCCATTTGATCATGGACAACGGCGTCACCCCCCTTCAAGTCCGATTCCTTCGGCATCGTCGTCTGAGTTCCGCAGCGTACCGCTTGCGGCAGTTCTGGCGGGCGGCGAACACGCTGTACAAGCAACCCCTGCAGCGTTGCATGCGGGCAGGACTTACGCCGGTCACGCTTTTCCGCGATCTTGATCATGCGTACGACGTGGCGTGTCGCTTTCGGGCGAACGTGTATCGCGAAGGTTACGCAGGGTGGTATCAGGAGTTCTATGCTATTACCCCGGCGGACCGCGCGTTGATGGCCCGCCGCGTGAAGCGTTGGCAATATTCACCAATATTTAATATTTCGTTGCGGGTGAGCCGGCAAACTACGCAGGCTGATATCGATGCGACGCGCGCCAGTTTGCAGGCGCAAACGTATCGACACTTTAAAGTCGAGGTTCGAGACGATTTCTCAGATGATTTAACCCGGTTGATTTCGACACCGGTCGCTGAGAATTCCTGGCACCTCGTTATCCGGGCTGGAGCGACGCTCTCGGAGCAGGCGCTGTTTTGCCTCGCGGATGCTGTCATCAAAACACCCGATGCCGCTGTAGCGTATGCCGATCACGATGTCGTGGGGGCGGATGGCCAGTTGCGTGATCCCGTTTTCAAGCCGGACTGGTCTCCCGAACTGTTGCGTTCCACTAACTATATCGGCGACGCGTTTGTTTGGAACAGCCGGCACGCGGATCGGTTGCGCGAATTCGGCGTGGATGTGACAGATGCCAACGTGATGATGCACGCTTTGCTGTTGGCGCTGAGCGAACTCGGCTCGCCGATGGTCCACGTGCCTGCACCGCTTTGGCATATGACACCCCGGGATGAACAAGATGATGGCGCGGGGACGGTTCGTGCAGTGGCCGCGCATCTGCGGCGCATGGGTGTGTTGGCAGAAGTCGAGAGCACGGGCCCGGGCCGTTGCCGGGTGCGCTATCGGGTAGCCGCGCCGGCACCGTTGGTCAGCATTGTCATCCCTACGCGCGATCAGTTGGGGCATCTGCGCCGTTGCATCTCAAGCGTGCTGGAAAAGACACGCTATGGACCGTATGAAATCCTCGTTGTTGATAATCAAAGCATCGAACCCGACACACTGGCCTACCTGCAGAGCTTGAAGCAGATAGCCAATGTTCGGGTGTTGCCGTTTGATGAGCCGTTCAATTACTCGCGCATCAACAACATGGCGATCGCCGAGGCGAAGGGCGAACTGGTGTGTCTGCTCAACAACGATACGGAAGTGATTTCGCCGGATTGGTTGGGTGAGATGGTGGGCGTGTTGTCGAGTGCTGGCGTAGGCGCTGTCGGAGCAAAGTTGCTGTATGGCGACGGCACAGTGCAGCATGCCGGCGATACCGTGGGGCCCGGTGGATGTGCGAATCACTTGCATAGCGGGATCGGGTCGGACGAGCCAGGTTACGCGGGTAGGGCGCTGGTAGCGCAGGATTTGTCGGCGGTTACGGCAGCGTGCTTATTGACCCAGAAATCCCTGTATCAACGCATGGGTGGATTGAACGAACGCAACCTGAAGGTTGCGTTTAACGACGTGGATTATTGTCTGCGCGTGCGCGATCAGGGGTTCCGTGTGGTGTGGACTCCACATGCATTGCTGTACCACCATGAATCGGTTTCGCGTGGGAAAGATGAAATTCCTGCGCAGCGGCGTCGGTTTAGATCTGAGGTTCAGTACATGCGCAATCGATGGCGGCACATCATGCACCACGATCCTTTTTACAATCCGAATTTAAATTATTTGCAGCCAGATTTTCTGCTCTCGGCAATGCCGATCGTATTTCGTCCTTGGGTAGTGGGACATGGATTAAAAATATCTCGACAGAGGAGGAGCGTATTTGCGTTGTTCTGAAGAGAAGTTTTTGATCCGGTTATAATATATAGAACTGTAAAAAATGATTATTAGCAACATAAAAAAGCATCGGCTGTTTTGGGGTATGGTGGTTGCGCCGATGATTGTGGCAATTGTGTATTATGTTTTTCTCGCACGTGACCGCTATGTGAGTTCATCTCAAGTGGTGGTTCATAAGGTCGGCTCCGAAAGCGCTAGTGATTCTTCGCCAATACCTGGTTTGGCAGCGTTGATGGGTGGCGGGGGGTTGTCGGGCGGCAATTCGGCGGAAACTCTTTACGTTAGAGAATATGTAATTTCTCAAGATATGTTGAATGTCTTGCAGAAAAAAATGCATTGGAGTCAGCATTATTCGGGTCAACTGCGTGATCCGTCGTATTATCTGTCGCCCAATGCGACAAGTGAGGAGTTGCTCAAGTATTATCAGAAAATGGTGACGGCCCAATTTGATGCAACCACTGGACTGTTAACTATATCTGTGCAGGCATTTGATAGAAGGTTTGCAGATGACACTGTCTCCGTAATTATTTCGGAAAGTGAAAATTTCGTAAACGAGATATCGCACCGATTGGCTCGAGAGCAGGTCAGTTTCGCCGAAGGCGAGTTGGAGCGTTCGCGTCTCAACTACGAAGCCAAACGGAAGGCGATGTTGAATTTTCAGGGTGCTAACAATGTGCTGGATGCGCAACGGGCCGCGGTGGCTCGCAACGACGTGATTGCCGGGTTGCAGTCAGATTTGACTAAAGCGCAAGCGACCCTGCGTGCTCTGCGTGCAAGTCTCAGAGAGGATACTCCACAGGTCCGCCAGCAAAAATTCCAGATTGAGGCGATTCAACAACAAATTGCCGCCGAAAATCAGAAACTCATCGCAAAGAATTCCGACGATCAGTTGAACGTGGTCGCATCAAATTATCAAAGTCTTGAGCTGAATGCGGGTATCGCACAGGATGCATACAAGGCATCAGTGTCTGCATTGGAGAGCGCGCGAATTGAGGCGACCAAAAAGCTACGGAGTCTAGTAATTGTTGTGAGTCCGAATATGCCGGATGAGGCTCTGTTTCCTCGTCGAGCATATAGCTTGCTGACGATTTTGATTATGTTGCTGTTGACTTATGGCATCGCTCAATTCGTCATTGCGACCATCAACGATCATCGAGACTAAGAGTATAGAGTGCTACGTATGTTTACAAAAAACGCATGTTCGGGCTATGTCGGAAAACGAGCGCGCTATAGTTGCGGCGCAGTGCTATTCGGGAGTCTCTTGCTTTTGAGCGGCTGTGGCGCACTCTCGGGAGCGGGTCCTCGGATGGGTGAAGTTACTTCCGCGACTAACGCTCAGAATCCGGATTCCCCGTATCAATTGATTGAGCTTTCACCGACCAATATCGAGCACTATATGCGCCCGCCAGAGGCGGCTCTATTGAACCGTGTTGCGCGGCCAGAAGAGCCTGAGGTTCGCTTGATGCCTGGCGATGTGCTCAAAGTCATGATTTCGGATGACAGTGGAATAGACAGCACGCTATTCGCACCTTTGGCAAAAGGCGGTACGGTGTTCGGGCAAGTTCCAGTCGATACGAAAGGAAAAATCACTCTTCCGTATCTGGGGACTGAGAGTGTGCGTGGCGCCACTTTGGCAGAGACCGAAAATATCATCCGACGTGGGCTGAAGGGGCGCGCTATCGAGCCACAGGTGCACGTCGAACTACAAGGTGACCTATCTCGCTCCGTCCTCGTTGCAGGAGCCGTCAAGAGCCCTGGTCGTTTTTCCGCATCGCAGGGACCTTTGACGATTCTGGACGCGATTAATCTTGCCGGCGGACCGGTGTTGGAGCCCTATCTGACAACCGTGACACTTCGTACGGGAAAGACAGCGCAGAGCTACAACTACCAGGATCTTCTGTCAGGGGGTAACGTTTCCGTCCCCCCGAATTCTGAGATCGTTCTGGAGCGCGCCCGCAAGCGTTTTGTGGCAATGGGAGCTGTTACCAAACCTGGCCTTCACGATTTTCCTTCTGCCACCCCGAGTCTCTTGGAAGTACTGGGATCGGTGGGAGGATTGAGTGAACGAACCGCGAATCCGAGCGGAGTATTCATATTTCGCTTGGTCGATAATGCGAATAGCGGTACTCCGGAGGCGGAGGTATTCCGTCTAGATATGCGAGAGCCAGTGTCGATGTTTTTGGCAAAGAAATTCTCGGTGCAGCCGGATGATACGGTTTACGTAACCAACGCTGCGGTATACGAGATGCAAAAAATTATTACGCCGATTGTACAGGTGTTGCTCTTGGGGCGTGATGTTAGTGAATACTGATAAGGGATCTCATGTCAGATTTTGAGTCTCCATTTAAGGCGAACCGATCGTCATGGAAGATATTTCGTTCCGTGCTGTTTGCATTATTTTTGCGGGAAATGCAAACTCGATTTGGTGCTAGACGAATGGGCTTCGTATGGGTTGTTATGGAGCCGTTGGCGATCCTGGTGATCATTCTTGGGTTTCACGTGTTTATCCATGCGAGCCCGATGCAGAACATGGATTTCATCATGTTTATGGTGAGCGGAATTGTTCCGTTTCACATGTTGCGTAGTATTGCATGGCGGTTAACTGATGCGCTGCAGGCGAATCAGGGGTTGTTTGCGTATCGTCAGTTGATGCCGTTCGATACATTTGTAGCTCGATTGATGGTTGAGCTCTGCGCGTATGCTTGTGCGTATCTTATTATTTGCTTTGCACTGGGATTTTGGCTTCAACGTGATGTTTCGATAAGCGATCCATTGATGTGGGTTTGGGCGTTGGCTGTAGGGACGCTCGTGTCCTTCTCGCTTGGAATAGCATTTGGAATGATTGCCCGTATGATTCCTAATTCAGGGCGGATATGTAAGTTGACTTTCATTCCGCTGTATCTGACGGCTGGTGTATTTTTCCCTGTTTGGAATTTGCCGGCAGACAAGTTATTCATGATTGCCTGGAATCCATATGCTGAAGTTATTGAAAACATTCGCGCTGCAACGTTTGACAATTATCCGGTCACCAAGGGATTAAGTTCTGGATATCCATTGTTTTTCGCGCTAGCGCTTACCTTTTTCGTAATGGTCGCTTACAGACGTATGCGCCAAGTTATGCGAACGCCAAATCCGTAAAATGATAGAACTGTCAAAGTTAACTAAATCTTATGTGACCAAGCAAGGGCGGAAATATGTTTTCCGTGATTTTTCTTTTGCTATTCCGCCAGACAAGAATATCGCTCTGATTGGAAAGAATGGCGCAGGAAAGAGTACGCTAATGCGTCTGTTATGCGGAACCGATATTCCCGATAGTGGAAAAATCATCACAGATAAGAGAATATCGTGGCCGGTCGGCTTGGGTGGCGGGTTCCAGGGTTCTCTGACCGGAAAGCAGAACGTTAAATTCATCTGCCGATCCCTCGGGGCCGAAGGGGACGAGATGAAAAAAGTGATCCAATATGTCGAGGAATTTGCCGAGCTAGGGGATTACTTCGATCAACCGGTCAAGACCTACTCTTCGGGTATGGGTTCGCGACTACGGTTTGGAATGAGTCTTGCCTTTGACTTCGATTACTATATGATCGACGAGGCGATGTCTGTTGGTGATGCGCACTTCAGAGAAAAGGCCGAAGCGGAATTTAAACGGCGCGTTGGTCGAGCAAATATGATTCTAGTGACGCACGGAATGGCTCAAGTCAGAAAACTGTGCGACATAGTCATGCTTCTCAACGGTGGTGCGATCACGGTATTTGATGATGTTGAAGAGGGAATTGCTGCTTATCAGAAAGTATAGTAATCACGGAAGTTTATCTGATGTCAGTTTCTCTGTTTAAAATAAAGATTGTTTGAGGCTCGTTATGAGGCAAAATAAACTTGGAGTTGCAGCAGTTTTTAAAAATGAATTCCCATTCATCGTTGAATGGCTTGCTTATCATCGGGTGTTAGGCATATCTGAGTTCTTTATTGCTGATAATGAGAGTGACGACGGTACCTCCGAATTGCTGAAGGCATTGTCCGATGTCGGTCTTGTGCAGTGCGTAAATTATAAAACCGTGCCGGACGTAAAGCCGCAGTTGGCAGCTTATCAGTTGTTGATGGAGACGTTCAAAGATCAGGTCGACTGGCTTAGTTTTATTGATGCTGATGAGTTTATGCGGCCGGCTATTTGCGACAATAACTTGGTCGACGCACTCGAGGGTGCCCTGTCAAATCCGAAAATTGGCGCGATCGCAGTTAATTGGGCCGTATATGGTTCATCGAACTGGGTGACGGCAAATTCTAAGGCGGTGATCGAACGATTTGTGGCAAGGGGCGTGCGTGAGAGAGGGGTTAATCGGCATTATAAAACTATTGTCCGAACCGCTGCGTATAAGGAAGTTGGGACGAATCCGCACGTATTTACGCTGACCGACGATTATGTCTACGCGGACCCCGCGGGTAAAGAATTACTTCCCGGTGAACTCGGGGGGCTGACGGATGACGTGAACTGGGACGTTCTCAGAATCAATCATTATGTCGTGAAATCGAGAAGTGAGTTTTTCACGAAAAAACGGCCGCGTGGTCGACCAAATGGATCGTTGCGACCGGTCGAGTTTTTCTCTCAGCACGATATGAATGACGAGGACGACGCATTCCCGTTGACGTTTGCGGAGTCCGTGCGTGAAGAGAAAGAGCGAATTTACACGATGCTCGCACACGAAGTTGATTACACGGTCGATAATCCGGTCGATGATGAATTGTTCTTTTCCGCAAAAAATCCAACGCTAAAAATATGCGTTGACACTGCAAGCCTCTCGGTAGGGAAGGTGGAGTGTAAAGGATGGATTGTTGGTGATGGATGTGAGGGTCTCGATTTTAAAATTCTGGTCGATTACAAGAGCGTCATGCGCGCTACACGCGTTGACCGTATGGTTCGTCTCGACGTCGCAAGAGCATACAAGCTAGATCCAGAATATCGTTACGGGTTTGTTTGCACTTTCGATATTGATACCGACGTGAAACGACGAGGGGGTACTCCAATGATTGAGCTTTGTGTCGGCGTTGGCCGGCAAAATTTGGGGGCCATTATCTCGCTTGCAAATAAGATTAAATGATTGCGAGCATCTGAGAAGTTCGAGTGCTTGTTTTTGTATTTTAATTCCGTGATTCGTTGGGGCCGGCGTGAATAATAGTGCAGATTCTGGTGGGTGTGGAGATTATGACACCCTTCTCGAGCAATACAGGCAGGTGAAGGCTGAAAACGAAGCCTTGCGTGCAGAAGTTGCTAGTTGCAGGAATAACATTGAAACTCGATTCTCGGAGCTGGCCGCATTGACTAAGCTGCTTGAGGCGCGGAATCATCAAGTTTTCTTGGCAACATCGGCGTGTCTTTCGCTTGAAGGAAAAATGAGTGCGATTTTGCGTTCATTTTCCTTGCGAGTTGCTAGATCAATAAGTAGAACAGTAAAAAATCTCTCGAATTCGAAGGAGAGTGCGAATTCGGCTTTTTATTTAAAAAGTCTGATCACTAAATCGTCTTATTTCGACACGGATTGGTACGTTAGCCATCATCCAGAGGTTGTGGAAAGTGAGATTGAGCCGATTCAGTATTTTATGAATTATGGTCTCACAAAGTGGCACGATCCAGGTCCGAATTTTAGCTGTGATAGATATGTGGACAAATACCCAGATGTCGCCATGTCAGGAATTCCTCCTTTTCTGCATTTCATCCGACACGGAATGTTGGAAGGTCGGAATTCGGAATAATAGAACTGGAGAGTGAGAGATGGGTGTTTTTCTAAAAAAATTGCAGCATTTGGATGCTGCGTGGTATTTGCAACAATACACTGATGTTGCACTGAGCGGCTTGTCGCCGGTTGATCATTTTCGCCGATATGGATTGCTTCTCAATCGAAAGCCATGCGCGGAATGGGTTGAAGAGGGTGAGAACGCATCCCCGGAGTTCTCGAGTAGTGTTATCGATAACCGGAACTATTTACTTATTTCGACGGGCTTCCGTCAGGAATTAGATTACATCTCGGAAAATTCCTGGATTTCGTCTGGGAATGATCCGGCTTTTATGTTCGCGGAGAACGATCTGGCTTTTGTGTCGGAGCCTGGTTGGTATAGATTTTCCGTCGAAATAAATTCAGCAAATATTTCGAACTGTGCTAAGTTTTATTTGGATTTCGGCGGTGGCTTTTCGGAAAACGATGTTCTCCCGATTCGGTATAAATCAACTGTCAGATCTGAAAGACTAATTTATCTCGCGAAACCGGTTATCGGTTTGCGATTTGATCCGATGGAGTGCGATGGTGCATTCTCCCTGGATTGGCTAGGGATTGAAAAAGTGTCGGATGACGTGGCTCTGAATCGACTTCTCGATAAAATATCGGCATCGCATCCGAAGTTTGTCGGGCAGGATGCAGCGGAGTTGATGCAAAATCTGACCAACGATTTTCAACGTAACCCGACGGCAGCGGATGTTTTCGATATCTACGAGGAAAGTTTTCTTGTTGATAATTCGGCCGACGATTACGACGATTGGATCGAGAAAATCGAACTCCCTTCGCTTCCTCAGAAAAGTGAGGTGGATGAACTTCTCTCGAGTTTCACGCGTAATCCATTAATCTCGGTTGTAATCCCGACTTATAACACCGATGAGGTTTACCTTCGAGAGTGTTTGGACTCTGTTCTCAATCAAAGTTACTCCCGCTGGGAGCTTTGTATTGCTGACGATGCTTCACCAAAAAGTGATGTTCGTCGAGTGCTAAGCGAATATGAGGAAAAAGATTCCCGAATCAAGGTCGTATACAGAGAGGAGAACGGCCACATCTCGGCTGCATCGAACAGTGCACTCGCTATTGCATCTGGTGATTATGTCGCGCTGTTGGACCACGATGATGTACTCGCGGAACACGCCTTGCTATTTGTTGTTGAGGCGATAAATAAAAATGAATTTGCTCGAATTCTATATAGCGACGAAGATAAGATAAATACTCTGGGCCTTCGCTTTGACCCACATTTCAAGGGAAAGTGGAATCCGGATTTGTTTTATTCTCAAAACTATGTCTCGCATCTCGGGGTGTACGAGCGTGCGCTCATAATTAAAATAGGTGGTTTCCGGCGCGGGGTTGAGGGAAGTCAAGATTATGATCTTCTGTTGAGATGTTTGCCTCATGTTGAAAAAGATCAAATAATTCATGTCCCTAGAATCTTGTATCATTGGCGTGTCTTGCCTGGCTCGACTGCATTGGCCGCAGGTGAGAAGTCGTACACCGAAGTGGCCGGTATAAAGGCCTTGCAGGATCACTTCGATGAAATCGGAGTGAAGAATGTGCAGGTGGAGCCTGGCATCATTCCGAATTCGTATCATGTTAAATGGCCGATCGTTGAGCCTCAGCCTTTGGTTAGTCTTCTTATTCCTACTAGAGATTATCGGAAGGTGACCGAGGTCGCGGTGCGGAGTATTCTGGAGAAAACATCGTACAGTAACTACGAGATAATAATTATCGACAACGAAAGTGTCGAACCGGAAACGCTGCAGTTCTTTGAGGATATACAGAAAGAAAGTTTGCGTGTTAAGGTTGTTCGATACCCTTATCCATTCAATTACTCTGCAATTAATAATTTTGGCGCTATGCATGCGTCAGGGCAGATTTTTGGATTGGTAAACAACGATGTTGAGGTAATATCTCCAGATTGGCTTACCGAAATGGTTCGCCATGCAATGCGAAGTGAAATCGGATGCGTTGGCGCCAAATTGTTCTTTAGCAACGGTACGGTGCAGCATGCCGGGGTTATCTTGGGCATCGGAGGAGTGGCTGGGCACTCTCACAAATATTATCCAGGTGATCATGCTGGATATTTCGGCAGGTTGTCCCTGGTGCAGAATTTCTCTGCGGTAACGGCAGCATGTCTTTTGATCCGACGAGAAATATTTGAGGCCGTCGGTGGATTGAACGAGACAGATTTGACCGTTGCCTTCAATGACGTGGATTTTTGTCTCCGAGTCAGAGAGCAAGGGTATCGAAATATTTGGTCGCCATATGCAGCGCTGTTTCACCATGAGTCTATCAGTCGGGGGAAAGAGGATCGCCCTGAGAAGGTGGCGAGATTCAACAGTGAAGTGCAATACATGAAAGAGAGATGGGGTGGTGCGCTGGGAGATGATCCGTACTACAGTCGACATTTGTCTCAAGATCGTGAAGACTTCTCTATCGGTCTTTGATGTACATAACAATTCGACGGCGCCTTCTCATATGTTGCTTGCAAGTGTGCAAAGATTGTGAGAAGGACTGCAGGCGTTAAAGTATGGTGTTGCTTATTAGACAGCAGTCGAGTCTTTTGAGAGCGTGAGTCGATGTGAAGGTGTGTGCTTCGGATGCTCATGATATTTCCACGCATCCGGGTACATTCTTCACGAGCAAACGCCAATGACAAAGGGGGAGTAAATTATGGGTAATAAAAAGATAATATATGAAGGAAAGGATATTATTCTCTATATGGATAATATCTCTTCGTCTAAAGTTGTTTTTTCATTCACAGGGTATGAGGGTGAACCCGGGAAAAACCTTTACGGCGATGGTTTCATACAAAAATGTGGATTCAGCGGCGTTTTCTTCGTCTCACTTCAGAACCATTGGTGGCAGACGCCAGAGCTTATCAAGGCCATTAATGTTGCAAATCATCACACGAAAAGACACAAGATACGAGTTACGTATGGTCAAAGCATGGGCGGGTACGGTGCTCTTCTCTGTGCACGCCGACTTAATAGTCGAGCCGTCGTCACGGCCCCGCAAACAACGATAAATCCTGAGCTGGCGTCTATTGGTGAAATCTGGTTGGAGAATATCAGGCGATCTCCGATTATTAGAGATAATGTTCTGGATGAACTCGTTGGAATAAAATCTGCGGCTGTAATCTATGACAATAAAGGCGCCAGCGATGTTAGTCACGTCAAGTATGTCGAGAGACGAGACCGTGTGGTTTTGTACAAGATTCCATATGCGACGCATAATATCCCGGCGGCGCTGAATGAAATGGGTCTTCTTTCCAAGGCAATTTCGGGTTTTTTTGAAAACGAAAATGGATTTGAGGAAAGGTATTTTCGTAGGATGATTAGGGAGAACAGGGGGAATTCATTCACATACCTGAAGCGGCTTGGTTTTTTTGCTCAGCGATCGAGAAATAAATGGCTCTATGATTATTATAAAAAATGTGTTGTTGCTCGGATATTGAGAAAAATAAGTGAGGCTGATTTTTCGTACTCGCGCCGTGCGAACGAAATTCGATTTAGAGTTAATTCTCATGTTGAATCGTTTGACGAGCGGGCTCAGGTGTTCGTTTCGAAGGGAAATGATCCTCAGGTTGTATTTAGAAATGTTCCGGAAAATTCGGCATCAGGAATTTTGGTGTTTTATTCGAGCTCGTCATCCTCGGGTAACTTATTTTATTCCAGGGGTTCCGAGGAGAGATTTTCTGCGACGGACGCGCTGAATTTTAAGGTTGAGGCCGGGGTTAATGTTGTTCGCTTCGATACGCGGCGCGAAGAAAGTGGGAATGCGAGAACCATCCGATTCGATCCGATGTCGTGTGAGGGTTTTTTTAGTGTCCTCTCGATATCTTATAATGAGTCGAATGAAACTGGTTTGGTTGCTATTTGATCTTGTGGTCTTCGTTGTTCGGGATCGTTGGCGTGTTTTGTTCGTGTGTGTAATTTTCTTCGGTGCTGGCTCACCAAAAATTTTGGATGGCTTAACTTAAGGTGTTAATTTATTGAGGCGAAGGGTGAGTTTCTCTGATCAAACCATTGCTGCGGCAATGGTTTTTTTGTGTCTCACGTTGGACGGAATATGGGAGGCGTGTTAGTCTCGTGGGGCGAGTGATGTAAATGTGTATTGGATGCGAGTGGCGGATCTAGTGTGCCTCTGAGGCGACAGCATGGTTGGTGCCCAACGAGAACATTGAGGTTGCTATTGCAATAACTTTCGTTGCGATTGCGTCGGGCTGCGAGCACGTAATATTAAAATTGTAATCTTGATGAGGCTTAAATGAAATTTAACCGGCGAGAATTTCTTAAAATTGGAGCCTCCGTTAGCCTTGCTCCTTGGGCCAGTCAGGTTTTTTCAAAAACGTGTGCAACGGGCGAATCGACTGTTCTAGTGGGAGGTGTGATCGGTTTTGATTCGCTCGCAAATCCCATGCATAGTAGGGCTCTGAGGCAAACTTGCCGAGCCGGTCTTTATATTCATGGCTATATTTGGGCCAGAACCGGAGATGAGGAACATAAGGCTATTTTGTCCGCATTCGAAGGGCAACCCATGGACGTCGAGCTGGGCATGGTAAGTACCCCGGAAAAGTGGTTCGAAAATAATTATCGCCCTCAGTTTTTGGATGCGGGTGTACGCGCGAAGCATGCCCATGTAAATGGGTTCAATCCTCAGAGTGCCGATGTATGGCCCCGTTTTGTAAAGGCTGGACAGGCGTGCGGCTTGAAAACAATTGCTCCAATCTTTTCACCCAATCATCATCAATATGATGAAACGCCGTTTTCGTCTCCGTCCTGGAATTATCTACGGGATGGGGCAAAACTCGGCGGGGCACTGACTACCGATTCGCCCCCCCAGTTTTTTCTACATCAACCGCCGGGCTATCGACGGTTCGTTGCGGAAGAGTTGCAATGGGCAAATGAAATGGGATTGCATTCGACTTTCATCGTTTCCCCTGCGAGCTCAGGAGATAAATTTCTAGATGACACGAAGCGAACGGTAGACTATCTTTCAAAAAGTAATGCACTTCCGAAGACTTGGATTGTTGAGAATTACGATCCAAAAGTAAATTCTGCATATGTCAATGCAGTTGGAAGTGACAACAACAAGGATAGTATTCTGGGAGTCGCACTGTGGTTAGCACAGAACGCGAATTGAGATGATTTTTTGCGCTGAGTGAAGAGAGGGAGGATGCCGGCTAGACATTCTCCCTAAAATCCCAATTTTTCTTGATGCGAAATCGCTTACTTGTCAGAGTGCGTTATGGTGATTTGAAAGATATCGTGCCGTTGGCGGAATGACGATCGTGCCAAACGTCATTCTTGTCGTATCACTCGGCGCCACTCTACTGTCAATATCTTGGATATAGACTTTTATTGATATTAATCGAAAAGGGCGGGCAAATATCGTTGCGATGCTTTCCGTGGCTTCGAGGTTTAATCATTCCCGAAAAGATCTCGCGTATAAACCTTTTCTGCTACATCTTCCAATGCGGTAGCGATGCGATTGCTGATAATCACATCCGACTCCTTTTTGAACTCATCAAGATTGTTGATGACTCGAGAATGGAAGAATTCCGATTCCTTCAGCGCCGGCTCATACACGATGACTTCAACGCCCTTGGCTTTGATTCGTTTCATCACGCCTTGAATGCTTGATGCGCGGAAATTGTCCGAACCGCTCTTCATAATCAGGCGATAGATCCCGACCACCTTCGGCTTGCGGCGCAGCACGTCATCGGCGATGAAGTCCTTGCGCGTCGTGTTCGATGAAACGATTGCCTGAATCAGGTTCTGGGATACGGATTTATAGTTGGCGAGGAGTTGCTTTGTGTCCTTGGGCAGACAATAGCCACCATAGCCAAACGACGGGTTGTTGTAGTGATTTCCAATCCGCGGATCAAGACAAACCCCGTCGATGATCTGCCGCGTATCCAGCCCGTGCGTTGCCGCGTAGGTGTCGAGTTCGTTGAAGTACGACACACGCATCGCGAGGTAGGTATTCGCGAAGAGCTTGATGGCTTCCGCTTCCGTCGAGTCGGTAAAAAGCACCGAGATGTCCTTCTTGATCGCGCCTTCCTGGAGCAGTTCGGCGAACACCTTGGCCCGTTCCGATTGCTCGCCGACGATGATACGCGACGGATGCAGGTTATCGTGCAGCGCGCGACCTTCGCGCAGGAATTCGGGGGAGAAGATCACGTTATCGCAATCCAGCTCCTGTCGAACCTTCGCCGTGTACCCGACCGGCACGGTCGACTTGATCACCATCACCGCGCGCGGATTGATCGCCTTCACGTCCTTGATCACGGCTTCGATCGAGCGCGTATTGAAGTAGTTGGTCTCCGGATCGTAGTCCGTCGGCGTGGCGATGATGACGTAGTCCGCGCCTTCATAGGCCTCGTGCTTGTCCAGCGTTGCACGGAAGTTAAGGCGCTTGTTCGCGAGATAATCCTCGATCTCGGTATCGATGATCGGAGACTGCTTGCGATTGAGCATCTCCACTTTCTCGGGAACGATGTCCAGCGCGACGACTTCGTGGTGCTGAGCGAGCAGGATACCGTTGGAAAGCCCGACGTAGCCGGTGCCGGCGATAGCGATTTTCATGAGTCGTTGATTGATTTGGAATTGGAATGGACCGCGTACTCAACGTACCGGGACTATCGTTTCTCGAGCAAACCCTTCATTGCCTGCACGGTCTGGTCGATCTGCGCTTCACTATGCGTGCAAGCGATGAAAAACCTCAACCGCGCCGACTGCTCCGGCACCGCCGGATAAAGAATGGGCTGCACATTGATTCCTTGCTCGAACAGGGCGTCCGACCACTTGGTCGCCCGTAACGAGCTGCCGAGAATCGCCGGAACGACAGCAATCCCCGCGCTGCTGCCCGTATCGATTCCCGCTGCCTTGGCCTGCGCAAGAAAATACTGTCCGCGCGCCTGAAGCGTCGCCACGCGCTCGGGCAATTCCAGCATGCGCTGCAGCGCTGCGAGCGATGCGGCTGCGACCGGCGGCGGCATCCCCACGCTATACAGGAATCCGGGCGCCAGAAACTTCAAATGCTCGATGAGCGCCGTCTCGCCGGCAATATACCCGCCGCAGCCGGCCAGCGATTTGCTCAGCGTGCCCATCCAGATGTCGACGGCATCGCCGGCCAGGCCGAAGTGCTCGCGAATCCCGCGCCCGGTCTTGCCCATCACACCCAGCGAATGGGCCTCGTCCACCATCAGGAACGCCCGGTGACGGCGCTTGATGTCGACGAAGCGCGGCAGGTCGGGGTAGTCGCCATCCATGCTGTAGATGCCTTCCAGCACGATCAGCACACGCTCGAACTGATGCCGCTGTTCCGTCAGCAGCCGCTCGAGCGCATCGGCGTCGTTGTGCGCGAACGAAAAGCGCTTCGCGCCCGACAACTGGATCCCCTGCAGCACGCTGTTGTGGATCAACTCGTCGTGAATGACGAGATCGCGCGGGCCGAACAGGTAGCCGATCGTCGTCACGTTGGCCGCATGGCCGCTCACGAACGTGATGGCGTCGTCCACGCCGTACAGGTCGGCGAGCGCCCGTTCGAGCTCGCGATGGATTGGCCGTTCGCCCGACACCAGGCGGCTCGCGGACACCGACGTGCCGTAGCGGTCGATCGCATCCTTGGCGGCTTGCGAGACGACGGGGTCGCCCGACATGTCGAGGTAGTTGTAGCTGGCGTAGTTGACGTACGTATGACCGCCAATGCGGGTTTGCGCACCGGCCGTCCCATCATGCAGCTTGAAGAACGGGCTGCGTAAGCCAAGGCGCGCCGCGCCGTCGCTCATGATGCGCAACTGCCGATAGCCCGGGTACTGGTCGAAGCGCGTGTAGGCTTCCGGCACGGATGCCGCCGTTCTGCGGCCCGCCGCCGGCGCGGCCGCGGGCTGCTCGCGCCCGGCTTCACGCAGCTTGCGCTCGAGCGCCTGCTGGATGAGCTTGTTCTTCAGGGCCGAGGTGAGGCCCGGCAGTCCGGTGGTTTTGGTCTTGCTCATGTCGCGCTTATCGGATCATGCGTTGCGGCTTGTGGCCGGCTTCTTGTGCTGCCTTGATTTCGTCGGTGAACTCGGCGATGGCTTCGCTGGAAACATCCTCGGTATGCTGGGCCACGACATGCGCAACCTGCTGGGCGACGGTGTCGGGCTCGGCCGGCTCTTCGCCGCGCAGCACCTCGATCAACCGCGTGGCCAGCTTGGTCATGGTGGGGCTCTCGGAGAGCGCCATCACGGGCAGCCGGACGCCGAAGCGGCTTTCGAGCGCCACCACGAGCTCCACACCCATCAGCGAATCGAGGCCCATATCGTAAACCGAACGATCGGGATCGATCTTGTCCGCGGGCACGCGCAGGATCTCGCTGACTTCGTGCTTGATCATGTCGACCACGGCCGGGTGCAGCTCCTCGTCGTTCAACGTGGCCAGCAACTCGGCGACGTCGTCGCTGCCGTCCTCGTCCTGGTGCGACGTTGCCGCGTCGCGCGCGACCCAGGCGAACTTGGGTGTCTGCGCGCTCGGCAGGAAGCGCGACAGCGCACGCCAGTCGAGTTCGAGCACGCCCAGGTCGCCGACGTTGCCCAGCAGCATGTCTTCCAGCACATCGAGCGCCGTCGCGGCGGGCAGGGCGCTGCCGCCCATGCGGTTTTGCAGCGCGTCCTTGACCTTCTGGTTACGTGCGAGGAAGCCGGCATCGGCAATCGCGCCCCAGCGCGGGCTGGTCGCGGGAAGCCCGCGTGCGCGCCGCAGGCGTGCCAGTGCTTCAAGCCAGCCGTTGGCGGCCACGTAGTTCGATTGCCCCGGGTTGCCGAACAGCGTCGTGCCCGACGAGTGGAACACGAAGAAGTCGAGCGGCAGCGCGCGGGTGAGTTCGTCGAGATGCAGCGCACCGACGATCTTGGGCGCCATCACGCGTTCGATTTGCGCGGCGGTTGCGCCACGCACGAGCCCGTCGTCGATGACCATCGCAGCGTGCACGATGCCGCGCAGCGGCGGCATGTGCGCGTCGACGTGCGCGAGCAGCGCGGCGAGCGCCGCGCGATCGGTGACGTCGCACGCGGCGGCATGCACGTCCACGCCGCGTTCGCGCAGCGCGGCGATCGCTTCCTGTGCCTCGTCCGATGCGGGCCCGCTTCGGCTCACGAGCACGAGGTGGCGCGCGCCCTTGTCGGCCAGCCATTGCGCGGTGCGCAGGCCGAAGCCGGACAGGCCGCCGGTGACGAGATAGCTGGCCTCGTCGCGCAAGCGCAGGTCGTCCGCGGGTGCGGCGGTTTGCGCTGCGGCACTTGCCTGCAGGCCGCGACGATAGGTCACGACGATCTTGCCGATCTGGCGCGCCTGTTGCATATGGCGGAACGCGTCGACGATATCGTTTGCGTCGAAGGCATGAAAGGGAAGCGGACGGAGCACGCCCTCCTCGAACAGCGCCATCATCTCGCCGTACAGGCGTCGCGTCAGGTCCGGACGCTTCGACATCAGCTGGTCGGCGTCGATGCCGAAGTAGCTGATGTTGTTGCGGAACGGACGCAGGCCGATGCGCGTGTTTTCGTAGAAGTCGCGTTTGCCGAGTTCCAGGAAGCGGCCGAACGGCTTGAGCGCGCGCAGGTTGCGATTGATGGCTTCGCCCGCGAGCGAGTTGAGCACGACGTCGACGCCCTCGCCATCGGTCGCGGCGAGGATCTCGTCGGCGAATTCGAGCGAGCGCGAATCGTAGATGTGCTTCACGCCCATCAGGCGCAGGAAGTCGCGCTTCTCGTCCGAGCCCGCGCTCGCGTGAATCTCCGCGCCGATCCATTGTGCGAACTGGATCGCGGCGATGCCGACACCGCCGGCCGCGCCGTGGATCAGCACGCGCTCGCCGGGTTCGAGTCGGGCGAGGTGATGGAACGCGTAGTAGACGGTGAAGAACGTGCTCGGAATGGTGGCCGCGGCTTCGAACGACAGGCTGCGCGGAATGTGCGACAGCGCGCTCGACTGCGTGACGACGCGGTTGCCGAAGCTGGCCGGCCCGAAGCCGACGACGGCGTCGCCCGGCTTGTATCCGGTGACCTTGCGGCCGACGCGTTCGACGACGCCCGAGAACTCAAGCCCGAGCGTCGGTCCGGCAAAGCCGTTTTCGATCGCTTCGTCGGATAGCAGGCCCAGCGTGTACATCACGTCACGGAAATTCAGGCCGGTGGCTTCGACGCGGATCTGCAGCTCGTCCTCGCGCACGTCGGGCAGCGTATGGGCTTCCCAGCGCAGGTTGCGCAGCTGGCCGGGTACCTCGAAGCCTAGACGCAGCGCGGTATCGGTCGCGGAAGCGGGCGTCGCCGGCGCAGCGGAATGCGGGCGCGGATTCCTGCGCAGGCGCGGCGCATAGCGCTCGCCCGCTGCGCCGAGCGCAACTTCCTGTTCGCCGTCCGGCCACAGCAGCTCGAGCGCGAGTGCGTCGAGCGGCACGGGTTCGGTTTGCGGCAGGTCGACGAGGCGAACGTCGAATCCGGCGGCCTCGTTGATCATCGTACGGCCGTACAGCCACAGCGAAGCATCGTTCAGCGTCGCGTAGCGGCTGCTCGGCGCGCTCGGCAGGAACGGCGCGGCACCGGCCGTCAGCAGCCACAGCGTGGTCTTCAGGCCCGCGCGTTCGCACGCCGACGCGAGCCCGGCGGCCAGCGCGCAGCGCTGCACCTGGGCCTGCAGCAGGCGTTGCGGGTCGTCGCCGTCGACGAGGTTCGCACCGTATGCGAGGCCCGCGAGATGCACGATGCCGCGAATTTCGCCGAGCTCGGCTTGCGCGCGCTGGAGTACCGCATCCAGATGCTCGGGCGTGACGTCGGTCTCGACACGCACCGGCAAGCGGCGGCGGCTCGACAGATGATCGGCGAGCTTGCGTGCGGGGCCGGATTCGCCGGCCGTATGCGCATCCGCGAGAATCAGCCAGCCGCCTTGAGGTGCTTGCGGCTGCGCGACGGCGGCCGCTTCGACGGGCAAGCCGGCCGCGAGCAGATACGGGCCGCATGCGCTTTCCGGCGCGAGTTCCAGCGGCTCGTCACATTCCAGGCCGAGCTGCGCCAGCTCGGTTTGCCAGTAGGCGGCCGTGCGTTGCGGCGAGACCGGCGTGCCGTCGGCACGCTTGGCCCACCACGTGGCGTTGCCGCCGAAGATGAAGTCCATCCACGCGGCCGGCTGCGTGCCCAGCAGCAGCAGCGTGCCGCCAGGCTTCAGGCGGTTCGCGCCGTATTGCAGCGCCAGCCGGGCCGCATCCAGGTTCGCGAAGTCGCAATGGAAGACGATCAGGTCGGCGTCGCGGCTCGGGTCTGTCGCGCTTGCGTCGATCCGCTGGACCAACAGCTCCGGGCAGTGCTCGCGCAGGCGTTCCGCGTGTTCGAGCGCCGCGTCTTCGGAGCTGGCGTAGCTGAAGTCGGCAACGGCGAAATCGAGATGGCGGCACAGGTCGGCCGTCACGCGCGATGCGCCGGCGCCGATTTCCAGAATGCCGACGCGCTGATCGGGCGCGCGGGCAACCAGCGCCTTCTCGAGGTGCGCGCTCAGCGTGTCGGACAGTCGCTGGTTCGCCTCGGCGCCCAGCACGTAGTGCGCGAGCTCCACGGGCGTGACGTCGCGCGGGCAGACGTTGGCCCACGCGGCGTCACCGCCGAGCAGGGCCGGCAGATGCAGGCCGACGCGGCCGGTTGCGTGAACCAGCGTGAAGTAGTCGGGGTATTCGCGCAGCAGGCTGTTCCAGATGTCGCCGGTGCTGGCGCCGTCGTCTTGCGGCACGTCGATCTGCCAGTCCTGCGAATCCGGCAACTGGTGTGCGCTGCGGCCGAGTGCCCAGTCGAGCAGCGGGGCGGCGTGCGGTGCGGCATCGCGACAAGCGGTGAGCGCGGCGGCATCCAGCCGGCCGTCGGTCGACAGCGTCAGCAGCGCGTCGGCGGCGTAGCGGTCGCACAACGTTTCCAGCAGCGGATCGACTTCCTGCGCATAGCGTTCGAGCAGGCCGTCGGTCACGATGGAGCGGACCGTCGCACGCAGCGCGGGCTGCAGCGCGTTGCGTCGCAGCGCGGTGTTCGCCGGTTGCTGGCTCTGCGGATGCGGGCTCGGCGTGGCGGCGTAATCGAGGAACGAGAGCGGCTCGCTGTGCGCCTTCGCCAGGCGCACGCTGCGAAAGCGTGCTTCGCTGACGGCCGCGATCTGCTGCCCGTGTTCGTCGAAGATCGCGAATTCGGCGGTGAGCGAATGCGGTGCCCGCTTCAGCAGGCGCGCGTGCACGCGATGCGGCGTGCCTTGCCCGGCGCGCCAGCGCAGCCGGCCGATACGGGTCGGCACGAACGCGATGCCTTGTCCCAGCGACGGATCGTCCTTCAGCATCTGGATGATGAGCTGGAACGTGCAGTCGAGCAGGGCAGGGTGCAGCAGGCTGTCAGGCAGGCTGTCGGCCAGCGCTTGCGGCGCGTGCAGCACGGCCACCACGCTGCGCGGCGATTCGAGCCAGCCGTGCGACACGGCCTGGAAGGCCGGGCCGTAGTCGAGTTCGGCCGCGCGTGTCAGCGCGAGATGCGTGGCGCCGGTGAAGTCGGGCTCGCGCTCGGGCAGCGCAGGCGCGGTTTCAGCCAGTTGCTGCGCGTTCGCGCCCGACAGCAGGCGCCCGCTGGCGTGTACGGTCCACGGATCGGTGCTGCCCACCTGCTTGCTGCGCAGCCGGAAGCGGCCATCGCCTTCGTCGAGCGACAGCCGGGTGATCTTGCTCGGCGCGGCGGACAGCAGCAGCGGCGCATGAATCTCCAGTTCCTCGATGTCCGCGTGGTCGCCGGGGTGCCATTGAAGCGCGGCGGCGAGCGCGATTTCCGCGAAGCCGGAGCCCGGGAAGACGGTCGCGTGGCCGACCACGTGGTCGGCGAGCCACGGCTGGAGCAGCGTATCGAGCTGGTTTTCCCATGCAGGCTGGGTCTGCTGGGTCATCTTGTAGCCGAGCAGCGGGTGAACGCGGCGGCGGCCGAGCTGGTTCATCGACTCGGTGGTGACCGGGTGCCAGTAGCGCTCGCGTTGCCACGCGTACGAAGGCAGTTTGGTACGGGCCGCGTCGCTCGGGAAGAACCGTGTCCAGTCGATCGGTACACCGCTGATCAGCGTCTGCGCGACGGTTGCCTCCACGCGCTCGGGTGCGTCGTCGGTGCGGCGGCAGGTCGGGATGCAGTGACCGGTCTTGCCGTGCTGCTTGAGCGTCTCGTTGACGTAGTTGCGCAGCACGGGCGCCGGGCCGACTTCGATCAGCACGTTGCTGCCTTGCGTGACGAGACTGTCGAGCGCCTGCTCGAAGCGCACCGGCACGCGGATGTTGCGCCACCAGTAGTCGGCATCGAGCGCGGTGCCGTCGAGCTCGGCGCCGGCCACGGTCGAGAAGAACGGCACGCTCGCGCGCTGCGGCCGGATATGGGCCAGCGCCTGCTTGAGCGGGGCTTCGATCGGATCCATCGCACTGCTGTGGAACGCGTAATCGAGGTCGAGCTGCTTGTAGAACACGCGGCGCTCGGCGAGCACG
Organism: Burkholderia sp. JKS000303; assembly: GCF_002563755.1. Classification (NCBI taxonomy): domain Bacteria; kingdom Pseudomonadati; phylum Pseudomonadota; class Betaproteobacteria; order Burkholderiales; family Burkholderiaceae; genus Burkholderia; species Burkholderia sp. JKS000303. Next base: position 805,397 of record NZ_PDBZ01000001.1, on the reverse strand, counting down.
TGGCCGAGCTGCTCCAGCGCCTGCGGTGCGCCGGCCAGCGTGGCGCCCTTGGCGCTGTTGTAGCCGGCGACGCACAGCACGTCCTGCAGGCCGAGTTCGTCGAGCAGCGCGGCGGTGGCGACGCCGTCGATGCCGACGGCCGCCATGCGTCCCTTGCCCTTCGTGAGCCCTTGCTGCTGGCTGCGGTGATAGATGACCGCGACGGCATCGGCGAGCGAGAGCGCGCCGCATGCCCACGCGGCGGCGACTTCACCGACGCTGTGTCCGACGACGGCGGTGGGTCGCACGCCTTGCTCGGCGAGCATGCGCGTCACGCCGACCTGCAGCGCGAACAGGGCGGGCTGTGCGATTTCGGTGCGCTCGTAGATGCCGTCCTGCGCGTCGCGTTCGAACAAGGCGTTGAGCGACCAGTCGGCGAGTTCGGCGAACAGGCGATCGATTTCGACGATCGTCTGCTTGAAGACCGGATGCGCGAGCAGCTTGCCGCCCATCCCCGCCCATTGCGAGCCGTTGCCGGAATACACGAAGACCGGGCCTTGCGCGTCGCGCACGCCGACACCTTCGTGGATCGACGGGTTCGCCGCATCGTCGGCGCCGAGCTGCTCGAGCAACTGCGCGACCTGTTCGCTGTCGGTGCCGAACACCACCGCGCGCTTTTCGTGCCAGTCGCGACGCAGCGCGGCTTCATGCGCGACGTCGTACAGCGCCGGCGCGTCCGGGCCGCGCAGCGTATCGGCGAGCTTGCGGGCGTTGGCCTGCAGCGCCGCGTTGCTGCGGCCGGTGACGATCATCGGCACGGCGGCCGTCGTTACCGCTGCCGCGCGCGCATCCGGCGTGCCGGCCGCTTCGGCGGGCGTCTGCAGGATCACGTGCGCGTTGGCGCCGCCGAAACCGAACGAATTGACGCCGATGGTCAGCGTGCCGGTTTCGCGCAACGGATACGGCTTGGTCAGGACTTCGATGTTCCAGTCGTCGAAGCGGATGTTCGGATTGAATTCCTTGATGCCGATCGTGCCCGGCACCACGCGATGCTGCAGGCTGTAGATCGCCTTGACGAGCCCGGCGACGCCGGAGGCCGCTTCGAGGTGGCCGAGGTTGCTCTTGACCGACCCGATCGGCAGCGGTGCATCGGCGGCACGGCGCTGGCCGAGTGCCTGCCCGATTGCGCGGGTTTCGATCGGGTCGCCGACCGGCGTGCCGGTGCCGTGGGCTTCCAGGTAGTCGATCGCGCTCGGCGGAATGCCGGCCTGCTCGTAGACCTGACGCATCAGCGCGCTCTGGGCGTCCACGCTCGGCACGGTCAGGCCCGACTTGCGGCCGTCGGTGTTCACCGCGGTGCCGGCCACGACGGCGAGGATGCGGTCGCCATCGGCCACGGCCTGGTCGTAGTCCTTCAGCAGGAACAGGCCGCCGCCTTCCGAGCGCACGTAGCCGTCGCCGGATGCGTCGAAGGCCTTGCAGCGCCCGTTGGGCGACAGCATCGACGCTTTCGAGAACGTGATGAAGCCGTACGGATGCAGGTGCAGGCTGACGCCGCCCGCGATCGCATGGCTGATTTCGCCGTTGGCGATCGCGCGGCAGGCGAGGTGGAAGGCCACCATCGCCGACGAGCACGCGGTATCGACGGCCAGGCTCGGGCCGCGCAGGTCGAAGACGTAGGACAGGCGGTTGGCCGCGATGCTGGCCGTATTGCCGGTCGCCATGGACGCATCGACCGTCGCGAGGTCGTCTGCCATCCGGTACGAATAGTCGGCGCTGGCGATGCCGACGAACACGCCGCAGTCGCTGCCGCGCAGCGACGAAGGCTTGATGCCGGCGCTTTCGATGCTTTCCCAGCCCAGTTCCAGCAACAGTCGTTGCTGCGGATCCATCAGTGCGGCTTCGCGTGGCGAAATGCCGAAGAAGTCCGCATCGAAGCCGGAGACGTCGCCGATCGAACCTGCCGCGAACGTGTAGGCGGTACCCGGGTGCTCCTTGGCTGGATGCAGATACGCGTCTTTCGACCATCTGCCGGCTTCGACTTCGGTGACGCAGTCCTTGCCGTTGAGCAGGTCGTTCCAGTAGTGACGACTATCTGTTCCAGGAAATCGAAACGCCAATCCGACTAAAGCAACGCATTTGCTCATGAGTTTGTATCTTTCTTACTGGCTGACTGCGTGATTTCCCTGTTATTGCATGCGAAAAGCAAAGCGGCCCGGGGGTTGTACGGCAGGTGGGAGAAGTGATTGACCATGCCCGCCAGCTTTGGACATGGACGCGACCCGCGATTTTATCTCGAAAACTATGTTTCACCCTAGAACGTCTCTAAATTTGCCGACAGGTCGGATGGCGTACGGCAACGCGGTCGCGGTTGAAGGGGCGGATCGGCACGGGGATGTAAACAGTCCTAATCAATATCTCGTTATTGATTCCCGCCAGTCGTGCAAATGGCGCTCGTCGAACGGGTGTTTGATACGTGATCGCATGGAATGAGGAATATTTTGCCGCAAGAGAGGCGGCCGAGATGCTGGTGTGGGTATTTTTTGCCGACTGATGATGCGGTGAGGTGCCCGCGCTGAGGCTTGCGGCGCAACGCACATTTGAATCGGAATGCTGTGCACGGATATTCCCGGGCGGACAACGCTGCAACCGGAATGGCCAGAATATGAATTCGGTAATAATGCGAAATAATTCGCCAGCCGCAATTCAGTGAAAAGCGGCTGGCGGTGCGCTTTAAATCTCTTTCATGCAGAGTTCGAGCGCGGTTTCCCAATCCGGTGCGCCGAGACCGAAGTGCTCGGCCAGTTTCGCATTCGACATGCGGGAATTGGCCGGACGTGCCGCGGGCGTCGGATAGGCGCTGGCGGGGATCGGTGCCACCGACGGCTTCTTCGGGAGATTCGACAGGCGGAAGATCGCTTCCGCGAATCCGTGCCACGACGTCGAGCCGCCCGCGCACAGGTGATAGACGCCGGAATGCGTGTGCCACCATGCGTCCCGACCGGCCGTGCCTGCACCGATGGCCTGCGCGGCGACGTTTGCGCTCAACGTGGCGATCGTCTTGGACCACGTGGGTGCGCCGATCTGGTCGGCGACGATCTTCAGTTCGTCGCGCTCCGCGCCCAGGCGCAGCATGGTCAGCAGGAAGTTCTTGCCGCGCGTGCCATACACCCAGCTCGTGCGGAAGATCAGGTGCGCGCATCCCGATGCCGCGATCGCCTGTTCGCCGGCGAGCTTGGTTTCGCCGTAGACGTTTTGCGGATCGACGGGATCGTCCTCGACGTACGGGCCATCCTTCGTGCCCGCAAACACGTAGTCCGTCGAGAAGTGAATCAGCGCCGCGCCGATGCGCTTGGCTTCTTCGGCGAGTACCGCGGGCGCTTCCGCATTCAGGCGCGTCGCCATTGCGACCTCGGTCTGCGCCTGATCCACGGCCGTATAGGCGGCCGGGTTGACGATCAGGTCCGGCTTGACCTCGCGCACGACGTCGCGCACCTGATCGAGGTTCGACAGGTCGAGCCGGCTGCGATCGAGTGCGACGACCTTGCCGAGACCCTGCAGGCTGCGCGCGAGCTCGAACCCGACCTGACCGTTGATGCCGGTGAGCAGGATGGTCCGCTGTTCGGGGGATTGCATGGCGCCGCTCATGCGTAGCACTCGGCTTCGACGAGTCGCTTGCCCGCCGCGTCCTTCGCCGCCAGCACCGGCTCGCCGTCGAACGGCCATTGAATGCCGATCTCCGGATCGTTCCACAGCAGGCTGCGCTCGTGTTCCGGGAACCAGTAGTCGGTCGTCTTGTACAGGAATTGCGCGGACTCGGACAGCACCACGAAGCCGTGCGCGAAGCCCGGCGGCACCCACAGCTGACGATGGTTGTCGGCCGACAGCGTCACGCCGACCCACTTGCCGAAATTCGGCGAGCTGCGCCGGATGTCGACCGCGACGTCGAACACTTCGCCTTCGACCACGCGCACGAGCTTGCCCTGCGCGTGTTCGATCTGGTAGTGCAGCCCGCGCAGCACGCCCTTCGCCGAACGCGAATGGTTGTCCTGCACGAATTCGACGCCGGTCTCGACGAGTTCCGCGAATTCGCGGCCGTTGAAGCTCTCGTAGAAGTAGCCGCGCGCATCGCCGAATACCTTCGGCTCGACGATCTTGACTTCGGGGAGTGCCGTAGCAGTTACCGTGATGGCCATGCGACCTGATCCGTAAGAATGTTCAGCAGATATTTACCGTAGCCGTTCTTCGACAGCGGTTGCGCGAGCGTCTGCACTTGCTCGGCATCGATCCAGTGCTGGCGGTACGCGATTTCTTCGGGGCAGGCGACGACCAGGCCTTGTCGCTTCTGCAGCGTCGCGATGAAACTTGCCGCTTCGATCAGCGAATCGTGCGTGCCGGTGTCGAGCCATGCGAAGCCGCGTCCCATGATCTCGACGTTGAGTGCGCCGTCTGCAAGATAGCGCGAATTGACGTCGGTGATTTCGTACTCGCCACGCGGCGACGGCTTGATGTCGGCCGCGATGTCGCACACGCGGTTGTCGTAGAAGTAGAGACCGGTGACGGCGTAGTTCGAACGCGGTTTTGCCGGCTTTTCTTCGATCGACAGCGCGCGGAATTCGTTGTCGAACTCGACGACGCCGTAACGTTCCGGATCGTGCACGTGATACGCGAACACCGTTGCGCCCGCGTCCTGTGCGTCCGCACGCTCGAGCTGCTTCGCCAGGTCGTGACCGTAGAAGATGTTGTCGCCGAGGATCAGCGCCGACGGATCGTTGCCGACGAAATCGCGGCCGATCACGAATGCCTGTGCAAGACCGTCAGGCGACGGCTGCACGGCGTACTGGATGTTCATCCCCCACTGGCTGCCGTCGCCGAGCATCGATTCGAAGCGCGGCGTGTCCTGCGGCGTCGAGATGATCAGGACGTCGCGAATCCCCGCGACCATCAGCGTCGACAGCGGGTAATAAATCATCGGCTTGTCGTAGACCGGCAGCAGCTGCTTCGACACTGCATGCGTGATCGGATACAGCCGGGTGCCGGATCCGCCGGCGAGAATAATGCCCTTGCGTGCCATGTCCGTTGCCCTTACGCGCGATGCGCGTAGTTCGTTGCGACCCACTTCCGGTAGTCGCCCGAAGCGACTTCGTCGGCCCATTCCTGATTGTCCAGATACCAGCGCACCGTCTTCGCGAGGCCGGTTTCGAACGTCTCGGCGGGTTTCCAGCCGAGTTCGCGCTCGAGCTTGCGTGCGTCGATCGCATAACGGCGATCGTGACCGGGACGGTCGGTGACGTACGCGATCTGGTCGCGATACGAGCCGGCTGCCTTCGGGCGCGCCTGGTCCAGCAGGTCGCACAGCGTATGCACGACTTCCAGATTCGTTTTCTCGTTCCAGCCGCCGACGTTGTACGTTTCGCCGATCCGGCCGCGGGCGAGGACTTCGCGGATCGCCGAGCAATGGTCGCCGACGTACAGCCAGTCGCGCACGTTCTGGCCGTCGCCATACACGGGCAGCGACTTGTCGGCGAGCGCGTTCGCGATCATCAGCGGGATCAGTTTTTCGGGGAACTGGTACGGGCCGTAGTTGTTCGAGCAGTTCGTGGTCAGCGTGGGCATGCCGTACGTATGCTGATAGGCGCGCACGAGATGGTCCGAACCTGCCTTGGTGGCTGAGTACGGGCTGTTGGGCGCGTACGGCGTCGTTTCGGAGAACTGCGGGTCGGTGGGCGACAGCGAACCGAATACTTCGTCGGTGGACACGTGCAGGAACCGGAATGCGGCTTTTTCGGCTTCAGGCAGCGTATTCCAGTACTGACGCGCCGCTTCGAGCAGCGTAAAGGTGCCGACGACATTGGTCTGAACAAAATCGGCCGGACCGTGAATCGAGCGATCGACGTGGCTTTCTGCGGCGAAATGCAGAACCGCGCGTGGCTTGTGCTCGGCGAACAGTGCGTCGAGTGCGGCGCGATCGCAAATATCCGCCTGCGCGAACACGTGCTTCGGATTGCCCTGCAGCGATTTTAACGTTCCCAGATTGCCCGCGTAGGTCAGTTTGTCGACGTTAAGAACCGATTCGTCTGATTGACGCAGCCAATCCAACACAAAGTTGGCACCGATAAAACCGGCGCCACCAGTAACCAATATCATGTAGCCTCTTTTTTATGTTAATGGCAGGCAATACTGCCGTGCTCTCGTTGTGTACATCGCCCTCGGTTGACGCGGGACGAAGAATAGCAAAAAACTGCGCGGTCCCGCCTGGCGTGGGGGGAGCCGCCTGCTCGCCGCGTATTCGGGAGGCACCCCCATATAGCGACGCATGTGTAGACTACGCAGTCTGCGCAATTCGCATTGCAAGACTATTAATTCTCTATACCGCGGCGCCCGGCATGGTGCCGTTGTGCCCGTCGTATCGCTACTTTCCATTGAATTTCCCGAGGCTCGCCGAACGTGCGATCGCACGCAAACATTTGCGAGGATTGCAGCAGGGAACTGCGGCGGGACTCGGTACCGATTTCGGCGGGGGTTGTTGCGATACTAAAAAACGGCGGTAACTATAGCATGCTCGATTCGGGCAGAACGAGAGTCGTCCGGTTTATGTCGTGATTTAAGACGACCGTGTTTTTTTTACCGGTATGGGCCTTCGCGATGTGTTCGCGGCGGTTTCGCCCGCCGGCTGGTGCGCTGAATCCGGCCCGCTCCGGACGCGTTTCGTGCGATGTGGCCGGCGTCGTGAGCGCCTTGCCGCCTATTTGTGCCGCGGATTGAACGGCCGCTGCTGGACGTCGGCGCCATGCGCGACGATCGCCATGCTTTCCGGCACTTCCTCCCACGCGCCGCGCAGGTCGACGAGCGGCTCCGACACGACCATGAACGCGTCGTCGCCGGCTTCGGCAATACGCGGATTGTGCGGATAGAGTTCGTGCAGGTGCTTGAACGACGTGCTGTGGAACAGCGAGCGCGATTGCCGTTCGCTCGAATAGCGCACGGCGATGATCCGGTCGCCGTCCGTTGCGCAGATCGTCATGTTGAGCGGCTCGGCGACGCGATACCGCGCAGCGGTCTCCTCGACCACGCCGACCATGCGTTCGAGCGCCGGCAGCGGCGTCTGTTCGAGGCCGTACGTCAGCGCGAGGCGGAACATCAGCTCGGAGTCGGTCGAGCCTTCGAGCGTCGGGAACAGCGCGGGGTCGACCTTCAACGTCAGGTCGCGGCGCAGCTTGTGGAAATCGCGGATCAGCCCGTTGTGCGCGAACAGCCAGCGGCCGTGGCGGAACGGGTGGCAGTTGGTTTCCTGCACGGGCGTGTCGGTCGCCGCGCGGATGTGCGCGATGAACATCCGCGAGCGGATCGCGCGCGCGGCCTCGCGCAGGTTGCGGTCGTTCCAGGCGGGATGCACGGAGCGGTAGCGAAACGGGAGTTCATCGGGATGGCCGTACCAGCCGATGCCGAAGCCGTCGCCGTTGGTCGTCGTGGCGCCCAGCTCCGAATGCAGGCTCTGGTCGATCAGCGAGTGCTTCGCGCGAAACAACACAGTTTCGAGATGGATCGGGTTACCCGTGTAAGCGAGCCAGCGGCACATGGCATGCTCCTTCGCGGAGAGTCGTTCGCGCATGGTAGCCGACTTCGCGGCGCAGCCGAAGGCGATCCGCGGCGGCCGACCGGCCGGGGCCGCCGCGATCGTTATGCGGTGCGTTGCGCCGGGTTGCGCCCGGCTGCAATCGTCAGTCGCCGAGCGCGTCCATCACGCGCGCGGAGTACACGAGCGCCGCGCCGGCATTCAGCGCGATCGCGACGCCGAGCGCTTCCGCCACTTCCTCCTTGGTCGCGCCAAGCTTCGCGGCTTCTGCCGTATGCACCGCGATACAGCCGTCGCAGCGCGTCGTGACGGCCACCGCGAGTGCGATCAGCTCGCGCGTCTTCGCATCCAGATGACCCGTCTTGGCGCCGGCGCCGGACAGCGCCTTGTAGCCGGCCAGCGTATCGGGCGACAGCTTGGCGATTTCGCCGACGCGCGTCGAGAGTTCCTTCCGGTATTCGTTCCAGTTCAGCATGATGCGTCCTTTAGAAGTGGTGGAGCGGGGCGGCGGTTGCCGCGATCTCGGGCGATGCAGGGCTATTCTGATCGTTCGTGCTGAGGGTTTCGATACGCTAGAGTGTCAATTTTTAGCGCAAACGTCTCATGGATGCATTGAGCCAACTGTTGTCGCTGGGCCGCAGCCATGTCGAGCTCGACGTGCGCTGCCTGCTCGACGGCCCGTTCGCGATGCCGCACGACCCGCTGCCGCCGGGTGAAGCGGCGTTCCATCTGTTGCTGGCCGGAACGTGCTGGATGCGTACCGCCGACGGGCGCACGCTGCAACTGGCCGACGGCGACTTCGTGCTGCTGCCCGCGGGCGACGCGCACGATCTGTCCGATGTCGGGGGCGGCCGGGCGAAGTCGGTTGCGCCGCTGCGCGAGCCGGGTGCAGCGGGCGGCGCGGTGCTGCCGGTCAAGTCGAATCTCGATCCCGCCGAACCCGGCAGCGCGAGCGTGGACCTGCTGTGCGGACGCTTCGTCTATGCGCGCGGCGCTGGCGAATTGCTGATGCGCACGTTGCCGCACGTGCTGCACGTCGGGCTGCGTGAAGCATCGGGGCTTGCGCCGCTGCAACTGCTGACGAGCGTGCTGCGTGCCGAGGCGTCGAATGCGCAACCGGGCGCACGCGCGATCGTGAATGCACTCGGGCAGGCGCTGCTCGCCTACGCGCTGCGCGCATACGGCCGCGATGCCAGCGTGCCGGCTGGCTGGCTCGCGCTCGCCGCCGACGCGCGGCTCGGCCCGTCGGTCCAGGCCGTGCTGCAGGCGCCGGCGAAGCCGTGGACGGTCGAAGCGCTCGGCGCGGCATCCGCAATGTCGCGGGCGACCTATGCGCGGCATTTCCGCGAGAAGGCCGGGATGAGTGTCGGCGCGTTCGTCGCGCAGATCCGGATGATGCACGCGTGCGCGCTGCTGCAGGATACCCAGCGCGGACAGGCGGAGATCGGACAGGCCGTCGGCTATCAGTCGGAGGCGGCTTTCGGCAAGGCGTTTCGCGCGGTGCTCGGCACGACGCCGGGGCGCTGGCGGCGCGCGCAGCGCGGTGTGTAAGACGGCAAACGAGCTCGCCGTGCGGCGCGGCAAAGCTGCTACCATGCGCGAAACGCGTTCCAGCACAGCGCGTTTCCAAACAAGAAACAACAAGAGAGAGGGCAACAGCAATGAACCAGACCACCATCCAGCAGCCGTCGTTCGCATTCGTCGCGGCGTCGTGGGCCGCGCTGATCGCCGGTTTTGCCGCATTCCTGATCGGCCTCTGGAACGCCGGCATGCAGCTCAACGAGAAGGGCTACTACTTCACCGTGCTCGTGTTCGGCCTCTATGCGGCGATTTCGCTGCAAAAGAGCGTGCGCGACCGCGCGGAAGGCATTCCCGTCACCGGCATCTATTACGGGCTGAGCTGGGTCGCACTGCTGCTCTCGATCGCGCTGCTGATCGTCGGTCTCATCAACGCGACGCTGCAGCTGAGCGAGAAAGGCTTCTACGCGATGTCGTTCGTGCTCGCGCTGTTCGGCGCGGTGACCGTGCAGAAGAATACGCGCGACATGCGGAGCGCGAAGCCGCGTTTCACCGACGCAGATTCCACGCCGTCCGTGACGGAATGACCGCGCGCGAGGCGGGCGGCCGTGGCGGCCGCGCGTCGCGCGACGAACCTCGCGGCGGGCAGCAGGCGCCGGCGCACCGCCGGATTTCCGTACGCCCGATTCATCCGTGCCGCCGCGCATGACGATGGAGACACTCCGGATGCCAGACGATATGCAACCGACGCACGACACGTGCGCGGCCGCCCGTTCCGTGGCGAGCCGCACCGCGCTCGTGCTGGAGACCAACAACCTGCGCGGCGGCGCCGGCATCGCGCAGGCCGTCGACAGCCTGAAGCGCCTCGTGTCCGCGTTGTCGAACCAGACGGTGCCGCCGGCTTCGCTCGCGCAATGGATCATCACGCACGACGGCTTGCCCGCCGACGCATGCGCGCAGATCGCCGCGCTTGCCGGCCGCCCGATCGACTTCGTCAAGATCGACGCGAGCACCGGCTACTACGATGCGAAGAACCAGGGATTCGACCGCGTCGATGCGGCGCGCAGCGACGTCGTCGTGTTCGGCGATGCCGATTGCCGGCCGGCCGACGACTGGCTCGAGCATCTGCTCGCGCCGTTCGCGCGCCACGGCGACGGCCGGCCCGTGGCAGTGGCGGGGCGCACCAGCTATGCGCCGAACGTGCTTGGCGTCGCGCTGACGTCGATCGACTTCATGTACTTCCCGAGCCCGCTGCGCGATGGCGCGACGCGCAACTTCTACGCGAACAACGTCGCGTTCCGGCACGACGTGTTCACCCGATATCGGTACGAGCCGCTCGACGGCGTATATCGCGCGCATTGCCAGGTGCTGGGGCTGCGGATGCAGGCCGCCGGCATCGCGATCGAGTTCGCGCCGTGCGCGCACACCGAGCACCGGCTGCCGGACACACGTCGCGAATCGCTGAAGCTGCGCTGGATGCGCGGCGAGGACAGCGTCGGGCTTACACCGTACCTCGTGAATGCGTATCTGCCGCGTTCGTGGCAGTGGCTCGGCCGCAGCGGCCCGCTCGGCCCGTTGTGCGTGATGGTGATGCGGCTCGGCTGCAGCCTGCGCGCGCTCGATCGCCAGCAGTTGCCGCGACTCGGCTTCGTGCGTTACGTCGCGGCAGTCGGCGTGACGATCGGTGCGTCGGCGGTCGATACGCTCGGCGCGCTCGCCCGCGGCTTCGGATTGTCCAGGCGCGCGTCGGCGCGGCGCGATCTCGAAGCGCTGTCGTATCACCGTCATTGAGCGACGCCGCGCCATGCATCGCCGCGCGCCCACCACGACCTGACTTCCTCCAGACGACCATGTCCTCATTCGCTACCCGTGTTGCCTGCCTCGCCCTGTTTGCCGCCAGCGCCGCCGCTCATGCCGCGCCGGTCGATCATGCGGGGCGCGGGATCTACCACTTCGCATCGCAAAGCGGCTGCCCGTTCGCGAGTGCGACGGCGACGGACTGCAATCGCGTCGCGCTCGATGCGCCGGACGTGCATGCGAGCGTCGATACCGATACGCATACGATCGTCTTTTCGAGCGATGCGGCCCGCCGCACGAAGGACGTGCTCGGCGACGTGTTGCTGCAGGGCACGGGCGTCGACGGCGACGGCCAGCGCGTGCCGCTGAGCGTGCACGTGCTGTTGCGTCGTGACGGCGTGAAATGGGACCGCGACGTATACGTTCATGCGCCGGTGCACGGCCAGTTCACCGAGGTCCGGATCGATCCGTATCGCGTGCGCGTGAAGGAGGGTGGCGGCGAGCGCGACGTGCTCACGCCGGATGAAACGAGCGCGCTGTTCGCGCATCCGTCGTTCGCGTCGCGGCTCGCGCAGCATCTCGTGAAGGTGCGCGCGACCGATCCGAAGCAGCCGGCCGACGACGACATCACGATCGCGCTCGGCGTCGGCAAGCTGACCAAGTCGGTCGCACGCGCGAGCTTCACGTCGAACGGACCGCGCGACGGCGATATCGCCGGTGCGCTCGCGTCCGGGACCTGGGCGATCCGTCTCGATGTACTGAGCGACCACATCCCGGTGTGGGTGGCGCAGCGTGAGCTGTTCCTGTTCGGGCTCGACGGCAGCCCGCTCGTGAAGACGCTGCGCGAGCGCGGCTTCGCGAAGAACGACCGGATCGAACTCGGCGCGCGCGACGGCAACGGCTATCTGCGTGTGAACGGCCACGAGGAGGCATTCGCCGGAGCCGCCGCATCCGCCCATGCGTTCCTGCAGGAAAGCTTCGTCGGCCTGATTCTCGGCTGGCATCGCGATCCGGCCGCGGCGTCCGCGGCGGCGTCGGCCGTCGCGCCGAAGGTCGCGCGTTCCACGCCGGGCATGCCGGCATGACGCGGGCCGGCGAACTGTCGGCGTCGCCGCACGTCGCGCCCGACGAGGGCTTCGAGTGTCTCGAGCAGCGCGTGCCGCGTGGCGTCGCGCGCATGCGCGCGTATCTCGTCGATCGGATCAAGCGTGCGGCGATCCGGCGGCTGCATCGCAGCGTGCACGGCGAGCGCTGGATCCTGCGCCTGTACCTGATCGGCGAAGAGGCGACCGAGTGCGCACTGTATGACGAATCGACCGGGCAGCCGCCGGACTGGCTCGCCCTGCGGCTCGAGCAGCATCTCGCGGACGAGCGCCGCCACGCGGCCGCGTTCGCCGACGCACTGCGCGTGCGTGGCGTGACGGCCGCGGCGGGCCCGCGCGAACCGGACTGGGTGACCCGGCGCAAGATCATCCGGTGGCGCCGGCTCGGGCGCCGCTACGCGCCGCACTTCGCACAAGGCGCGCTGGTGCCGACCTACGCGACGGGCCTGTGTGCCGAGCAGATGGCGATGCGCGTGCTCGCGCGCCACTGCGCGACGCTCGGCGAAGCGCATGCGCTGCATCCGCTCTTCGCTCGGGTGCTGGCCGACGAGACGCGGCATGTGCGACTCTGCGCGGATACGCTGCGCCGCATCGTCGCGCCGGCCGAGATCGTGCATCTCGCGGCGCTGCTCGACGAGATCCGCGCAATCGAGGCCGGATTCGGCGTGACGGGCGCGCTGGCGATGTACGCGGCCGGATGGATTCATTCGTGGCGACCGGGGGCGCGCACATGATGTTGCGCATCGTCTATCTCGCGACCGCCGATGCGCGCGGTCATCTGATGCGTGCGCAACTGCTCGTGCATGCGCTGCGCGCGGCCGGCGCGCAGGTCGACGTGCTGACGACGTCCGATGCCGGGCAGGCATTCCTGTCCGCATTCGGCATCGAGGCCGCCGTGCTGTCGCGTCACTATGCGGTGCAGTTCGACACGCGGCAGAACATGCTGCGCGATGCGACGGATCGTAATGTCGCGCACTACGTATTCAGGCCGACGCGGATGCTGCGCGACATCGCGCGGCTGCACGCGATCGTCCGCGACGCCGATCTCGTGATCAACGACTCGTTTCATCCGGCGCTGCTGTTCATGGGCGCGGTACCCGGCTGGCGCGGCCGCATCGTACACGTCTATGGCGGCAGCCTGCGCGGCGCGCTGACCGCGAACTTCAACGGACGACTGCCGCGCGTGCTGGCGCGTGCGTTCTCCCGGATCGTCGACTGGCAGATCGATTCGGCACTGTGTTGCATCGAGCACGACTTCGCGTGCGACGCGACCGATGACGTGCAGGGTTCGCGCATGCGCTACCGGTTGCCGACACCGGTGCCGGTCGTCGGCGAATGGCCTGTGTCGGAGCCGGCCGCAGCAGCCGTGTATCTGAATCCGCACTTCAGCGACGTCGCGCTGGCCGATGCGCTGTCGGCGGGACTGCACGATGCGGGGCTGCCCACGCACCGGGTCGGCGAAGGCTATGCCGCGCATGACGGCTGGACCGGCGTCGACGCGGACTGGGTGACGCGCGCCGCGCATGCGCCGCTGATCGTTTCGGCGCCGGGGATGGCTGCGCTGTCGATCGCGCGCGTCTATCGCAGGCCGATCCTGCTCGTGCTGACCGATCAGCCCGAGCAGGCGAGCAACGCCGCGCGGGCCGCCCGGTTGCAGCTCGTGCATCGTATCGTCACGTGGCGTGGCGATGCCGCGGCGTTCCGGCAGGACATCGCGCATGCGGCGAGCGCGCTGATGCGCGATGCCGGCACGCATGCCGCAACGGCCGACGGTCGCGAACATGCGCGCGCGCGCGTGGACGGATGGACGTCGCGCATCCTCGCGTTGCGGCCGAACGCACGGCACGCCGACGCCGATGTCGACACGCAACGCGAGGCGCCGGCATCGCGATGAACAGCTTGTCGTCTATCGATCGCCGGCCCGACCTGCGGCAGATGCTGGCCGCGGCATTCGGGATGGTCGCGGGGCTTGCCGTCTTCATCCTGCTCGAGCGTGGCGTCACGCCGCGCTACGTGTTCGCCACGGCGCTCGACGAGCGGATTCCGTTCGTCGCGTGGTCGTGGTTGGTCTACGTCGGTTTCTTTCCGTTCGTGATTGCGCTTGCCGCCTACGCGCGGCCGCCGGCGTTCGTCGCGTTCAGGGGCGCGGTGCTGATCGCCTTCGTCGTGGGGATCGCCTGCTTCCTGCTGTTTCCCGAAGCGGTGCCGCGGCCCGACGTCACGGAGATCGGCAATGCGTTCGTGCGCCACCGTCTCGCACGGATGTGGCAGCTCGATCTCGCGGCCAACGGCTTTCCGAGCCTGCATGTCGCCGTCACGTGTCTTGCGTGCCGCCTGCTGACGGAGCGGCGCCGGGCCGTGCCGATCGCGATCGGCGTGCTGATCTGCGCGTCGACGCTGACGCTCAAGCAGCATACGGTCGCCGACGTGCTGGGCGGCGTGGCGCTCGCGATGGGCAGCGCGATGTGGGTCGAGCGGCGCTCGGTGCGCGGGAGGCTCGCATGGCGCAAGTGAATCCGCATGCCGGGTCGAATGCCGCGCTCGCGCGCTTCGTGCCCGACGCCGCGCTGTTCCGCGTGAAGCCGTCGCGCGTCTGCGCGGCGCTCGCGGGCGACTGGCTGCTGATCGCTGCGGCGCTCGCGGCGGCGATCGCGTTTGCGCACCCGCTCGTGTACGTGTGCGCTGCGATCGTGATCGCGCGCAGCCAGCTCGCGCTCGCGGTGATGATGCACGAAGGCGCGCACGGGCTGCTCGCCCGAAACCCGCGCGTCAACGACATGCTGGGCCAGGCGTTCGCCGCGGGCCCGCTGTGGCTGTCGCTGCGCACGTATCGCGCCGGTCATCTGAAACATCATCGCGCGCCGATGCAGGCGGACGACCCCGTCGCGCTGCTGTTCGGCGTTCACGACTATCCGGTGTCGCGCGTGCGGCTGGCCGGCCGCCTGCTCGCTTACGCGTGCGGGATCGGCTACGTGACGAGCGTCGTGAAGCTTGCGCGCGGTGCGTTCGCCCATGCGTTGCCGAAGGTCCGCAAGTCGCGCGCGTATGCGGCGTGGGAGCTGGCGTCGATGCTCGCCGCGAACGGCGTGCTGTTCGCCGCGCTCGCGACGGCCGGACATCCGTTGCTGTACGTCGGCCTGTGGATCGTGCCGTCGGTCACGCTGCTGCCGCTCGCCGGGCAGGTGCGCGCGATCTTCGAGCATGCGGGATTGCCGGCTTGCGCGGACCAAAGCCGCAACGCGCGCACGATCGGCCGGCGTTCGTGGCAGACGTTCCTGTTCGGCCCGCACGCGATTCATTTCCACATCGAACATCATCTGTTCATGCGGATGCCATTCCATAACCTGCCGGCCGTGCATCGGCAACTCGTGCAACAGCAGTTGCTGCCCGGCGGCAACCTGTATGCAGGATACGGGGCGGTGTTGCGCGACGTGAGCGTGCGCACGATCCCTGCCTTCGAGGAATCAAGAGAGTGAGAGTCGATTTCAAGTCGCGTGTACTGCATCGCGCGGTGCGTGCCGTGACCCTGGCGATGCTGGCCGCAGACGTCGTCGCGCAGGCGGCACCGGCGAAGGCCGATGCGCCCGCTGCCATTGCGGTCGGCGGCGGGAACGCAGGCAACCAGCCGTTCGGGCGGCCTGCGGCGCTGGTCCTGTCGCGCGATGGGCAGCGCTTGTTCGTCACCAACGGTGTGGCAAGCAGTGTCGACGCATTCGACACGCAGACGCGTGCCTAGGTCGGCACGATTCCCGATGTGGATGCCTGCGACCTGGCCGTCGAGCCGGGTTCCGGCGCGTTGGTCGCACTGTTTCGCGACGGTATCGCGGCCTATGAGGCGAGCACGCTGAGTCCGTGCCAAGCGGCGCAGTATTGCCGCAGGCTGACGAGCTACAGCTCCGAGCTTAGCCCCGCCGGCCGCGCGGCGGCGTTCGGCCTGCCGCTCGAGAACCGTGCTGGTCGCGGACTGCGCGACGGGCATATTAGAGGTCTATGTCGAACGATGGCGCGCCACGTTCATTGGATGGCAAATCCGGACTGTATGTCGCGCGCGCTCGGTTGACTGAATGGTCGGGCTGTTGCGCGGGGCCACGATGTTGCGGGGTGGGCGCGGGACTCAACGCTCGGATTGGCATTCGTGACACAAAATTTGCGATGTCGATTGCCATTGCCCTATCCTCGGGGACGTTGGAATGGGCTAGTGCGTGTGCGATTTCGTGCCACGCGCTCAAGGTGTCGAGATGTGCCTCCCATAGAACCTGACGGGTCTCTTCGTCGATCACCGGCGAGTAAAAGCGAAGAGGAATGCCTTGTGCGGCCATCCAAATAGCGGCTTGTTTCGGAAAGCGTTGAGTTTGGCCGCGCACGATTCTGGGTGTCGCGTTCGCGTCGACGCCATGTTCTCGCAAGTGCCGCGCGAAGGATTCTCGCCACTGCTGCAAATCCTGTTTGCGCGGATTGAGTCGCTGGCCGTCAGGACCACGTGTATGGATACTTAGATGTACATGAGGATGTGCTTCATCATCGTGTACCGCGAAGACGTATGGACGCCCATCGCCGAATGTCTCGTGCGCAAATGCGCTTGCCGCATCCCGAACTGCTTGGCGATTTGTACCGGGAGGCATCGAAAGCAGCACATTGAGGGTTTCTCTACGCCTGCTTTCTTGGGGAATTCCCCAGCCGCCCAAGTGCCATTGCTCGAGGAGGTCGTTCAACTCGGCCTTTCCGTTGATCACATGCCTGTCCTGATCTTCCAACTCGACATCACCGTTGCGGGAGATGTACTGCAAGTGACGACGGACTACGGCCATCCCCTGCGCGCCGCCCCCCTTGTTGCTAATCTTGACCATCACCTCTGGAGCGCGCCCAAGCGTTGCAACCAGCTTCTCACGCAAATGCAGGGCGTGTCGGTGCATTGTCCAATGCGATAGGTGCTGAGCGTGGGCATGCCGAAGCGGTTCGTGAAACAGTCGATCTCCCCAGTTGACCAGCAGAGCATCGACGTAGGTTCTGGGAAAGGCCATGTCAGCGGCTCCATCGATCCAGGTTGCTTCGCACGAGCTTCGCGGCGGCGCGTAGGTGCGCGTCAATTGCTGCGCGAGTGTCCTCCCAAGCGGGTCCCTGCCGAGAGGGGCTCGTG
The DNA here is from genome assembly GCF_002563755.1 of Burkholderia sp. JKS000303. Lineage (NCBI taxonomy): Bacteria > Pseudomonadati > Pseudomonadota > Betaproteobacteria > Burkholderiales > Burkholderiaceae > Burkholderia > Burkholderia sp. JKS000303. Next base: position 788,287 of record NZ_PDBZ01000001.1, on the reverse strand, counting down.
TCTGAACTCCTGACGAGTTCACCGAGTAGCTTACGGATTACCGCAAGTTGTTGATTGGACTCTGCGAGAAGTGTTAACTCTCGGTTCCCAAGCTGCGGTTCACCGGTGAGGTGCGCCCGAATCAGCGCGACGATCCATCGGTTGGCCGTGAAACCGCTAACATAGGCCGCGGCCCTGACGCATTCGTGCTCAGTGCGAGTGAGCCCGATCCCGATGCGTACGCAGGGCCCATCTCGAGGGGGAAATGATGCTCGCGTGTCTGATCGGTCGGCTGCCCGTTCAATGGCCTTCGCTGCGAACTGCCGCAAACCCTCGCTGGGCGTGACGCCGCGTTGTGCGCACCACGCCTCCCATTCGGCTTTAAGCGGCCCAAGTTCGACGCTGAGTCTCGCCCGGGGTGCGTTCACGGTTCACCTGCCGCGGGTTGGGTATCGGTAGTGGGGCGGGCGCACGTGTGACGGCCTGCTCGGGTGCGCGGAATTGCTTTTGAAGGGGCAGAGGGGATTGCATCGGGAGTGCCTTCGAATAGGCCTCTCGTTACTCGGGGCATTGAGCAAGAACCGATCGACGAAGCAATATCAATCTGGCGGCGCGTGGCGTCTTGTTGCCTGGGCCGAATGTCGGCGAATTTCGGCTCCGCCGTATGCATAACAAGGCGCTCGAGCCACACCGGGCGGGGCGATACGCGCTCATAGTCAGCCGATTGGCTACCATTCCACACTCGGCGAAGATTTCCTTGCCGTGGACAGGCGTCAAGCTTCACTCGGCACTGCCGTCCATTGAGCGGTTGAGTGATGATTGGGCGCAATTTCATGGTGGCATTCCTCATGGAGCGCATCCCAAGGGCCGGGACCGATGCACACAGAAATGCAGTCGGTCGTGCATGCCGTGTACCTGCAACCGATGGCGAGGGTCGCAAAAAGTGTTCAGATGCAGGCTCGTCGCGAACGGCACGATGGGCGTTCGTGACCAGTGAACCGAGGTGACGGTGTGGGCCAGCACGTGCTCGGTTGCGTATGCAGGTTGACCCGACCGGATTGGCTTGAATCTAGGTCGATTTTTCAGAGGAAACAAGAGAGCATGCCGAGGTATCGGGGGCGCATGCATCCGTGTTGTTCTCAGCCAATCCGCTGAATGCTGAAATTTTTTTGGCTGACGACACTGGGCTATGGCGGCTCGCCAAGCCGGTTCGCGCGCTGGCTGGTATGGTGAAGTCTCGGTGACCGGTGTTCCACGCGAGGCGCGTGCGCGATATTCCGATACGGGCATTCGCCCATCTTGGGCGCATGCCTTACTTCACGGTTGCCAAAGGCAAAAACAACGCTAATGGGTCAGTCGCCAGTTGCTCAAAGCCGAAATGCCGATAGAACGTGGCGGCGGCCTCGTTCTTCGCGTCGACCGTGAGGGCTACTGCGGCGATTTCTGATCTCGCGGCACGCTGTAGCGCATTCACGAGCAGCGCCGCTCCGAATCCCCTGCCTCGGTAAGTCTGGTCAACAGCCAACCGCCCCATGCGCACGGCTGGAATCGCCGGATATCGCGGCAGCTTGCGTGCCAGATCATGCGGTAAGTCTGCAAGGGTGATACTGGCGGCTGACAGCGTGTAGTAGCCGACAACGACGTTGCCGTCGAGCATGACGAAACAGGCCGCAATCTTTCGGCGAACGTCCTGCGTGACTTGCTCTCGCAAATAACGGTCTAGCGCTGGCGTTCCGCAAGCGAATTGCGATCGGTTATGAATCGGTCCCAGGGCAGCGACAACAAGTGGTGAACGGCTCATTCGTCACGCAGGAGTTGATCGTGGCGTTCGAGCGCACGCTTCAGCGCGTCGACGGGTTCTGCCGGCGACAGAATTGCTTGCGCGAAACGTTCGGAGTCCGTCACCGACAGCCGGATAATTTCGGCGTCGGCGATTGCACGTTGCGCCGCTTCGCGAGCGGCAGACACGACGAAGTCTGACATGGTGCGCCCTTGGATCTCGGCGGCGCGCCGGATCACTGCATGCACGTCTGTCTCAATGCGAGCTTCAAATCGAGTAGTAGCCATGGTCGTTTACCTCCTGATGCAACTGTACGGAAAATTGCCGGTCAAGTCAATCTGTACGGAAATTTGCCGGTTCGATCGGTTGTTCGTTCACATTGGGCGGGCGGTATTCACGATGGACTGGGCCGTACACGCTGACAGATCAGGTCGCCGGCGGTCCTGCGGCGGCGAGTAGTTCACGAAGGCGCTGCGCGCGCAGCACGGCCGCCATCCAATCGAGATCCGGTGCCATATGCCGAACATTGCTCCGTTGTCAGGTGGTCGGTGTCGTCAGCACAGGGGAGCGTGGCACGGTGCGTCTTCGGAGACGCTTTCGCTGCGCCACACGGATAAACTCGCTAGAGTCGCCTTGCCAGACCTGCGGAGCGCACTCATTGGCCAAACCGTCGATCGTCGTCGGTCTCAATCGCGACGCACAGAAGCGGGCGGCCGTGCACGGGAGCGTCAGGAGGCTCGAGCCGCAGCAGAAAGTCGAAATACCGTTCGGTGAGTTTTGCGAGTTGTTCTTGTACCGCACCGAGCCGGATCAGGCATTGAGCGTCCCAGTTCATACCGACGACGAGTTCGCTCGTCTCGCATTTCCACTCGCTCAGCAGAATCGCGGCGGCCCGGGCATTCTCCTCGGCGAAGCGCTCGACGCGCTGCTCAATGTAGCGCACGTCGTCGCGCATCAATTCGCCCGAGATGCGCAGTGAGACGGTGTGCGCCACCTTGTCGTGCTTCAAGTGCACCGTCGCTATGCCGCCCAAATGCCGAGACACCCGATCAAGCTGTTCATCTTCCAAATCGTCCTGGACGGATAGCGCACCTGACAGGACGTAGCATGCTGGCTCTTCCATTGTCTTCTCCGTTGCTTCGGTTATCCTAGGCCGTATGGTGTTGCGGTCTGTCAGCGTTCTCTCACGCGTGAAGCGGCGGAGGGCCGAAACTTTTCCAGAATCCGTGCCTGGCGTTGCAGGAAGGCCTCCAGTTGCGGGTGCTCGTCGGCGAGTTCTTCAAGCAGTTCGACGTATTGGGCAAGGCCGACGGGAATAAACGATGATTCACCGTATCGCACACGGCGGAAGATGGCGCCGGCACGCGCCCATTTCTGGGACAATTCCTCCAGCGCCTCCTCGACGGACCGAGCCTCATCGTCATTGAGCACGCCGCGAATGCGAATCAAGAGCGAATGAGTGACCGCGTCGGTGGCGAAATAGACGTCAGCGGGGTTCGCAATACTCTCGGCGAATCGCTGGGCGTGTTGGTGGCGAAAGCTGTCGAGAACGGACAGCGCACCGCAGATTTCGTATGTGAATGACATGTAACCTCCGCATCGAGGAGTCGCGATCGGCGGGGTATGCTGCTTTTCCTGGCAATGGCGCGACAAGCTAGCAATCGGATGCTTCTGAATCTGAGTTTAGGACTTATTGATATTTTTTCAAGGGAAAATCATATCAAATGAATGAGTTTGAGGCACGCCTGAAAAGGGAGCGATTGCGTTTAGGGCTGAATCAGACCGAGTTGGCAGATCTTGGTGGGGTCCAGCAGCACGCGCAGTACCAGTACGAAAAGGGCTTGCGTCGGCCGAACTCCGATTACCTGAGCGCAATCGCCGGTGCAGGTGTGGATGTCTGCTATGTCCTTACCGGAGTAGAGGGGGCTCGCCTCGAGAACCCCGATGAGCAACGCGTTGTTTCTGGATTTCGCGCGCTCGACGCGCGCAAGCGCGAGGCGCTTTTGGCGCTCATTGATGCGTTTACCGAGTAATCCGAGCGGTCGCTTGCGGTTTAGCGCGATTTTTTGGAGCGGCAGGGCGCTTCAGGCATTGCATGTCTCAGTTACCGCGGCACAGCGCTGTTCGGCAGATGCTCGAAGCAGTTTCTCCATTGGCTCGCACATCACGTCTGCACTACGCTCGTCAATGGGAGGTCCAGCGAGGCGTGGTGCCCGACCGCTTCCGGAAGTCTTCGAACGTCCGAGCTCAGATAACAACAAAGCTACTCACCACGGTTCCTTCGCTTGGCTCTGTTCTGTAGATCGGCTCAGTTTGCTGGGCCTCGCGCCGTGAAATGAACGAGACGACGCCGGCGGCGTTGCGTTGCGTTGCGGCACATGGTGCATCAATGGTGCGTGGGCCGTTGGCGAATCAGCGGGTCTTGAATGGTGGGAAGCTTTCCGCATCGACTCCCTTCCGATCGGATTCCGCCTTGGCGCGAATCCAATCGTAGACCTCCTTGCAACCGATCCTCGGTGTCGACAGGCGAGAATCGGGATCGAACGCGGTCTTGATGATCGGATATGGTGCAAGCTGTCGCTGCGATAGCGCTCCAGCACATGGATTGGCGAGCAGCATAGTGTCACTGGTGCGCACGCCTAACGGGGCATTGCGGTCAGGGAACGGACGTCGTGCCCGCACAAAAGCAACAGACGCAAAAAAGCCTCCGCAAGGGAGGCTATTTGCACTATCGAAGATAGTTGGTAGGGTGGGAGGGACTCGAACCCTCGACTCTCTGATTAAAAGTCAGATACTCTAACCAACTGAGTTACCACCCCACATTCTTGAAACCTGTTCTGTTGGCTCGTTGCTTCTGCAACTTGGCAAGCGACCCAAAGAGCAAAAGATTATAGCGACGGGTTGTTGGGCTGTCAACAACCCGTCACGATAATTATTTGATGCTTTCGAGCTTGCCTTGCGCCGTCTGCGCAGCGTTCGACCCGGCGTACTGCGACACGACCTGCTCGTACGTCTTCTTCGCGGCCGCCTTCTGGCCTTGTTCGAGCTGGTTCGTGCCGATTGCGACGAGGGCGTCGGCCGCGCGCGGATGCTGCGGATACTTGCTCACGATCGCTTGCCACGTCGCCGTGGAGCCGCGATAGTCGCGCAGCGCGTATTGTGCATTGCCGAGCCAGTATTGCGCGGTCGGCTGGTACGGGCTCTGCGGATACTTCGCGATGAAGCTGCGGAACGACGCTGCAGCAGCCTTGAAGTTACCGTTGCGGAACTGCTGTTGCGCCGCGCTGAGCGCATCCGTTTCACCCGGCTGCACGGTGCCCTCGACACCATCGATCGTCGCCTGTTGCGGCTCGAACTTCTTAAGCCGCGTGTCGAGATCCTGGTAGTACTCCTTCTGCTGCCGTTCGAGCGTCGTCAGCCGGTTCGTCAGATCCTCGTTCTCGCCGCGCAGCGTTGCGACCTGCTGGTTCAGCTGGTCGAGACGGCCGGATTGATCGAGGATCGTACGCTGGGCGGCCGACAACTGGCTCGCCAGGTTGTCGCTCTTGGTGCGCAGATCGAGCACGGCGCGGCGCGCCTCGTTGTCGTCGAACATGCCGGCGTGCGCCGGCGCGGCCGACCACGCCGCGCCAACGACACAGAATGCTGCGGCAGTTCGCAGCCAGGATACACGGTGCGTCATACGGCGAACCTTCCGTTACTTACTGTTGGTAGACGAGGTCGGCGCGACGGTTCTGCGCCCACGATGCTTCGTCGTGACCCGTTGCTTGCGGCTTTTCCTTGCCGAGGCTCACGGCTTCCATCTGCGAGTCGTTCACGCCGAGCAGTGCCATCGCGCGGCGAACAGCTTCCGCACGCTTCTGGCCCAGCGCGAGGTTGTACTCGCTCGTGCCGCGTTCGTCGGTGTTGCCCTGGATCAGCACGTGACGCTGCGGGTGGCTCTTCAGGTACTGAGCGTGTTGCTGCATCAGCGGCTGGTACTCGTCCTTCACCGAATAGCTGTCGAAGTCGAAGTAGATGCTGCGTTTCGCGAGCGGGCTGTTCGGATCGTTCAGCGGATCGACATTCACTTGTGCGACGTTGTCGGCGCTCGGCTGCGTGCTCATCGCACCCGCGTTGTTGGCCTTGTCGTCGAGCTTCACGCCCGACTTACACGCTGCGAGCGTGCCGATCATCATCACGGCCAGGGCCAGACGAACTTTTTTCGACATCATGGTTACTCTCCTTGTGGTCATTGCATGAAGGGCCCCCACGACGGCTCACGAACGGAGCCGCCCTGGACGGACAGGATCTGCGGCGGCGCGCTGCCGTCGGAAGGCACAGCGGCCAGTACGTTGCGCCCGCCCGACTGGGTGGCGTAGAGGAGGTACTGACCGTTTGCCGCGAAGCTCGGCGATTCGTCGCGATTCGTATTGGTGATGGCGTTCGCCGCGCCCGTTTGCAGATCTTGAACGTACAGCTTGAAGCCCCCGCCCGTGCGGGAGATGTAAGCAAGCAGCTTGCCGTCCGGGCTGATGCGCGGACTGGTGTTGTAGCTGCCGGTGAAAGTCACGCGTTGCGCGGCGCCGGCGCTTTCGCCTTGCGCGGGCATCCGGTAGATCTGCGGCGCACCGCCGCGATCGCTCGTGAAGTAGATCCAGTGGCCATCCGGCGAGTAGAACGGCTCGGTGTCGATCGAGCTGCTCTGCGTGAGGCGACGCAGGCCGCCGCCGTTGGAATTGACCGTATAAATTTGCGTATTGCCCGTCAGCGACAGCGCGACCGCGAGCGTGTTGCCGTCCGGCGACCACGCCGGCGCGCTGTTGTTGCCCTTCTGGTCGGAGACCATGTAGCGGCGGCCGGTCGGCAGGTCGTGGATGTAGACGATCGGCTTCTTGCGCTCGAACGATACGTACGCGACCTTCGTGCCGCTGGGCGACCACGCCGGCGAGATGATCGGCTCCGTGCTCGATAGCGCGATGCGCGCGTTCTGGCCGTCGGAGTCCGAGATCTGCAGCTGGTAGCGGTTGCCCGTCTTGATCACGTACGACAGGCGCGTGGCGAACACGCCGCGCACGCCGAGCAGCTTCTGGTAGATGTAGTCGGCGATCTTGTGGCCGGCCGTGCGCAGCGTGTTGTCGTTCGCCGTCAGCGACAGGCCGCCGAGGCTTTGCTGCTTCACGGTGTCGTACAGGATGAAGTTCACCTTGTACTGGCCGTTCGCTTCGCGGTTCACGCTGCCGGCGACGAACGCATTGGCGCCCTTGGCCTTCCATGCGCCGAGATCGACCGATGCGGTCTCGGGCACGGGCGTGCTGCCCGCGTCGATATTGGTGAATTTGCCGCTGCGGGCGAGGTCGGCGCGGACGATCGACGTGACCTGCTGCGGCAGGCCCGCCTCGTTCGCGAAGTTCGCGGTCGCGATGGGGAACTGCGTCGAACCGACGCCGGTGATCAGCACGTTGACCTGCGCATTAGCGGTGCCGCCCGCGGCAATCAGACACGAGGCCACGAGTGCCCTGAAACCTAGCTTCGTCATCAAACTCATGCTTCTTGCTTCCCGTATGACTTGAATCGCTGCGCATCCGCAGAGACAGTAAAAATACCCGATTCGTTCCCGTCTGACAGCGACGCCCGGAGTGTAAGCGCATTTCCGTTCACTCCGCCGCCTTGAAGGTAATCGTAATGTCTGATGGGGTACGACCGTTAGAATCGGGTGGCAACGGGACCGATGCCTGGATCGCATTGACCACGGCTTGATCCCACCCCGAATTTCCGCTCGAACGGCGGATCGAAACGCTCAGCACGTCGCCCGACGGCGTGCAGCGGATCGCGACGACGGTCGTCAGGCCAGCGCGCTCGCCGCCCCAGACGATGTTCGGCTTCACGCGGCGACGCACCTTGTCAGGATAACCGGGCGACGCAGCATTGCCACCGGAACCCGTGCCGGTGCCGCTGTGCGCCAGGCCCTGGCCGCCGCCTTCGCCGGCGCCTGCCTGACCCTGCATCTGCGCGAGGCGCGCGTTCCGTTCCTGGTCGAGCTTCGCCTTCGATGCCGCATCGGCCTTCGCGCGGGCAGTCGCTTCGGCCTTCGCCTTGGCTTTGGCCTGCGCCTGGGCTTCCGCCTTTGCCTTCGCGGCCGCATCGGCCTTGGTCTTCGCTGCCTGCTGGGCTTCGAGCTGCGCCTGCTTCTGCTGTTGAAGCTTCTGCTGCTCGAGCTTCTGCTGTTCGAGTTTCTGCTGCTCGACGAGCTGCTGTTGCTTCAGCTTGTCCGCCTGCTTCTGCTTGTCGCGCTCGGCGGCCTTTTGTGCGGCGAGCGCGGCGGCCTGCTGGGCGGCGAGCTGCGCGCGCCGGGCTTCGTCTTCCTGCTGCTTCAGCTGCTGTGCGCGGCGCTGCTGTTGCTCGAGCAGCGCTTCCCGCGCGGCCGCTTCCTGCTGCCGCTTCTTCTGCTGCAGTGCGATGTCGGCCTGCTCGTCGCGGACCGGCGGAGCGGGCGGGGCCAGCTTCGCGGGCGGCGGCGGCACGACGGGGCGCGGCGTGGGGACGTCGGGCACCTCGGTCCACAGCTCGGCTTCGGCGCCGGCCGGCGTGCTGTTCTGCCACTGCACGCCGTGATAGAGAAACAGCGCGAGCAGCACGTGCATCAGCGCGGCGAGCGCGAACGCACGCCAGGTGCCGCGCTCACGAGGAGGCTGAGGCGGGTAGGCGTTGCTGCGCGTGGGTTGCTGCCGGTTCATTGCGATTTGACGAGGAGGCCGACGCGCTTGACGCCGCGCGCCTTCAGATCCGACATCACGGTCATGACTGCATCGTACTGCACGGTCTTGTCGGCCGCGATCACGACCGGCTGGTCGGGATGGTCGGCCTGACGGGACGAGATGAAGCTGTCGAGCTCGTCCTTGGTCATCGTGTCTTCCTGCGTCGCGCCGGAGTCGCCCTTGTACTTGACGCTCATCGTACGGTCGGCCTTGATGTTGACGACGACGGGCGGCGTCTGTTCCTGCGGCGCGGCATTGCCGACGGTCGGCAGATTGATGATCGACGGGGCGACGAGCGGTGCCGTGACCATGAAGATCACGAGCAGCACGAGCATCACGTCGATGTACGGCACGACGTTGATGTCGGCCATCGCACGGCGCCCGCGGCCGCCGCGCATGCTGGATCGAATGGGGCTTCCTGCCATGGCGTGCTCCTTACTGGGCCTGACGCTGCAGGATGTTCGAGAACTCTTCGATGAAGGTCTCGAAGCGGATCGCGAGGCGGTCGATGTCGTGCGCGTAGCGGTTGTACGCGACGACTGCCGGAATCGCGGCGAACAGGCCGATTGCGGTGGCGACGAGCGCTTCCGCAATGCCCGGCGCGACGTTCGCGAGCGTGGCCTGCTGCACGTTCGCGAGGCCGCGGAACGAGTTCATGATCCCCCACACCGTGCCGAACAGACCGATGTACGGGCTGACCGAGCCGACCGACGCGAGGAACGCGAGGTTCGCTTCGAGCACGTCCATTTCACGCTGGAACGACGCGCGCATCGCGCGACGCGCACCGTCGAGGACGAGGCCCGGGTCGCTGATGCGTTTTTCCTTCGCCTTCAGGAATTCGCGCATCCCCGATTCGAAGATCCGCTCGAGCGCGCCGATCGTATGGCGGTTGTTGGCCGCGCTCTGATACAGCGCCTGCAGGTCGCCGCCCGACCAGAAGTCCTTTTCGAAGCGCTCGGTCTGCGCGCGTGCGCGGCGGATCGCGAACCACTTGCGGAAGATGAAGGTCCACGACATCAGCGACAGCAGCAGCAGCAGCCCCATCACAGCCTGGGCCAGCACGCTCGCATTGAGGACGAGGGAAATGATCGACAGGTCTTGAGAAGTGTTCATAGAGGTTTGAGTAACGTCCCTTCGGGGCGCCGGGTATGCGTGCGGCGCGGCGCGCCGGCCAAGCCTGGCGCCGAACCTTGCTTAGTATCGATTCAGGAAGGCAAGTTCATGGGCATTGTCTAAACGGTGCTCATGCGAGCTTCGTTGACAATACAGTCTGCCCGGCGTCGATGACGGGCCCGCGATGCAGCGCGTCGAGTACGACCGGCGGGATCGCCGCGGGCCGGATGCCGGTACGGTCGACGCAGCCGAGGCGGATATGTCCAGCGACGAGCAGCGTGTCGCCACGCCACGCTTCCTGCGTGAATTCCACCGATGCGCGGCCGATGCGTCCGGGCCGGCTCGTGATCGCCAGTGCGTCATCGAGTCGCGCCGGTGCGCGGTAGTCGAGCGACGTGCTGCGCACGATGAAGATCGCGCCGGTGTCGTCGGCGAGCCGACGCTGGTCGATGCCGCACGCGCGCAGCCATTCGGTGCGGGCGCGTTCGAAGAATTTCAGGTAGTTGGCATAGAAAACGATGCCGCCTGCATCGGTATCCTCGTAGTACACGCGCACCGGCCAGGTAAAGCCGGAGGGCGCATCCGGGGAGCGGGTAGGCTGAGTCATGGCGCGCATTCTACCGGAAGGGCGGGGCCGGATTCGTAACCGATTCGTAACGGAATGTAGTACGCCGTATCACACCGCGGGCCCGCCTCTGGCAGGGCCCGCGGTGCATCCGGCGCTTCAGCCGCGATGGATCGTGAGACCCGCCGGCGCCTGCGCGACCGGCATCATCTCGATCGTGTTGATGTTGACGTGCGCGGGGCGCGTCGCGATCCAGTAGATCGTGTCGGCGATGTCCTCGGGCGTGAGCGGCTGGACGTTCTGGTAGACGTTTGCCGCCTTCGTATCGTCACCGCGGAAGCGGACGTTCGAGAATTCCGTGCCGCCGCAGAGGCCCGGCTCGATGTCGGTTACGCGCAACGGCGTGCCGATCAGGTCGGCGCGCAGGTTCAGGCTGAATTGTCTGACGAAAGCCTTGGTCGCGCCGTAGACGTTCCCGCCCGGATACGGATACATGCCGGCAACCGAGCCGAGATTGAAGATGTGGCCGCGACCGCGGGCGATCATGCCGGGCAGCAGCGTGTGCGTGACGGTCACGAGGCCCGAGCAGTTCGTGTCGATCATGGTCTGCCACTCGTCGAGGCTGGCCTTCTGGGCCGGTTCGACGCCGAGCGCGAGGCCGGCGTTGTTGACGAGCACGTCGAGCGCCGCGAATTCGGCGGGAAGGGCGGCCGGCACGGCTTCGACGGCCGCGCGGTCGCGCACGTCGAGCTCGAACGGCAGCAGTGCGTCGCCGAGTTCTGCGGCGAGCGCATCGAGACGATCCTTGCGGCGCGCGGTTGCGACGACGCGATGGCCGCCCTTGACGAAAGCACGGGCGATGGCGGCGCCGAAGCCGGCGGACGCGCCTGTGACGAACACGATCATTGCTGCTCCTGGTCGGTAACAAAGTGGCGGATAGTATCCCGCAAGCCTACTGAGATTGCCGCACCGCGGCAAGGCGGCGAAGCGTTCCGGTACGGGTGCGTAGAGTCTGGCCCTTATTGTTTCGGGGCGGCTGCCGCGCGGTTGCCTATTCATGACGCATCCAATACACTAACGCGCTCATCACCCCTGCGTGACTGGCGATAGAACCCTTCGGGGTCAAGGTGGAGCATCCCACCGTGAAGCGCGGGGCACCGTTTTTGCCGTTCGCCTGGGCAGCCGTTGTGCGCCGTTGCGTGCATCGCCGGTGGCTGTCCTGTCTCGCGTCATACGGATTCTTCCGCCACGTCGAGCTGGTCCCGCCAGCAGCGCAATGTACTCGGCCGCCCCGGTCAACCTGTACACACTTAACGGAAACCGTATGTTTGACAGAGCCCAAAGCACCATCGCGAACGTCGATCCCGAACTCTTTGCAGCGATCGAGCAGGAAAACCGCCGCCAGGAAGATCACATCGAGCTGATCGCGTCGGAAAACTACACGAGCCCGGCCGTGATGGCCGCCCAGGGTTCGCAGCTCACGAACAAGTACGCGGAAGGTTATCCGGGCAAGCGCTACTACGGCGGCTGCGAATACGTCGACATCGTCGAGCAACTGGCGATCGACCGCGTGAAGCAACTGTTCGGCGCGGAAGCCGCGAACGTGCAGCCGAACTCGGGTTCGCAGGCGAACCAGGGCGTGTTCTTCGCGATGCTGAAGCCGGGCGACACGATCATGGGCATGAGCCTCGCGCACGGTGGACACCTGACGCACGGCTCGCCGGTGAACATGTCGGGCAAGTGGTTCAACGTCGTCAGCTACGGCCTGAACGAAAACGAAGACATCGACTACGAAGCTGCCGAGAAGCTCGCGCAGGAACACAAGCCGAAGCTGATCGTCGCGGGCGCATCGGCGTTCGCGCTGAAGATCGACTTCGAGCGTCTGGCGAAGATCGCGAAGTCGGTCGGCGCCTACCTGATGGTCGACATGGCGCACTACGCCGGCCTGATCGCAGCCGGTGTGTACCCGAACCCGGTGCCGCACGCAGACTTCGTGACGACCACCACGCACAAGAGCCTGCGCGGCCCGCGCGGCGGCGTGATCCTGATGAAGGCCGAGTACGAGAAGCCGATCAACTCGGCGATCTTCCCGGGCATCCAGGGTGGCCCGCTGATGCACGTGATCGCGGGCAAGGCCGTGGCGTTCAAGGAAGCGCTGTCGCCGGAATTCAAGGAATACCAGCAAAAAGTGGTCGAGAACGCACGCGTGCTGGCGGAAACGCTGGTCAAGCGTGGGCTGCGCATCGTGTCGGGCCGTACGGAAAGCCACGTGATGCTGGTCGACCTGCGCGCGAAGAACATCACGGGCAAGGCAGCGGAAGCGGCGCTCGGCGCAGCGCACATCACGGTGAACAAGAACGCGATCCCGAACGATCCGGAAAAGCCGTTCGTCACCAGCGGCGTCCGTCTGGGCTCGCCGGCCATGACGACGCGCGGCTTCGGCCCGGCGGAAGCCGAGACGGTCGGCAACCTGATCGCCGACGTGCTCGAGAATCCGGAAGACGCAGCGACGATCGAGCGCGTGCGCGTGCAAGTGGCCGAGCTGACCAAGCGTTTCCCGGTCTATCGCTGATCGACGATGCGCTGCCCGTTCTGCCGGCATGAAGACACGCAGGTCGTCGACTCGCGCGTGTCCGAAGATGGCGCCGCGATTCGTCGGCGCCGTCGCTGCTCGGCTTGCGACAAGCGTTTCACGACGTACGAGCGGGTCGAACTGAACCTGCCCGCCGTCGTGAAGAAGGACGGCAGCCGCACGGAATTCGACCGTCGCAAGATCGTCGCCAGCATGCAACTCGCGCTGCGCAAGCGGCCGGTTGCGGCTGACGCGATCGACGCGGCGGTCGCCCGTATCGAGTATCAATTGCTCGCGACCGGCGAGCGTGAAGTGCGTAGCGAGAAGCTCGGCGAACTCGTGATGAACGAGCTGCGCGGCCTCGATACGATCGCCTATGTCCGTTTCGCATCGGTATATCGCCGGTTCGAGGACGTCTCCGAATTTGCCGACGTGATCGAAGAGTTCCGTCGCGCGTCCCCCTCCAAGCCTCCGCGTAAGCGCTGACGCGCTGCGTTCGTCCATCGTCTTCTCCGTGGGTTCGATTCGCGCCGATTGTGTCGGTCGCGATCGCATGTCGCCAGTCGGCCGTTCGGCAAATGGCGGGCGTCCGCACGCGTCGCTACATTCGTCGCATCACGTTGGCGGAGGGCGATGGCGATGGAACAGCACCGGCAGGTCGTTGAAAAAGGCAGGCGATGCGGCGGCGGGTTCACGCTCGTCGAGCTGATGGTCGCGATCGCGCTCGTGGTCGGGATGGGGCTCTACGTGGCGCCGGCTTTCGATCAATGGCGCATGCGCGAACGCGTCGATGCGCGTGCCAGCGCACTGCTCGGTGCGCTGTCGTTCGCGCGCACGGAGGCCACGCGTCTCGGCGTGCGCGTTACGCTGTGCAGGGCCGGGGGCGACGGTGCCTGCGTTCGTTCGGGCGAGCGTTGCGGCCCCGCGGAATGGTCGTGCGCGTGGATCGTCAGCGGGCAGTTCGACGGACAGGCGCGCGTGCTGCGGCGATATCCGCATGATGCTGACATCGCCGTCGCGGGCGCCGCGCACGATCTCGCGTTTGCACCGCCTGCCGGTCAGGTGATCGGCGGCATCCGTCGTTTCGAATTGCGTCCGCAGCGAGAGTCGCCGGGAGACGATGCGGCACGCGTGTCGCGGTGTATCCGGATCGCGGCGGGCGGTCGCGCGCGCGTCGTCGCCGGCCGATGCGATGCGGCATGAGGCGCGGCATGAAGTGCGTGCGCAAATCGACACGCGGCACGTCGCTGCTCGAAGCGGTGCTGGCCGTTGCGTTGCTCGCGGTCGTGATGCTGGCGGTGGCCGGCAGCCAGCTCGCGATGGTGCGCATGCAGCGGGCGACGATCTGGCGTGAGCGTGCGCTGTGGCTCGCCGACGCGCGGGTCGAGCGCCTGCGCGCCGCGGCAACGGCCGACGATGGCGTCGCGGCGCTCGTGGCCGCATCGTTGCCGGGCGGCACGATGACGCTCGATCGCGGCACGGGCGACGTCCGGTACGCGATCGTCGGCTGGCGCGACGCGGACGCGGGGGCTTCGACGCGATGCGAAGCGGCGGGGGTGACGACAAAGCCACCGTCGTGCGTGCGGATTCCGTTTCGGGAGGTCGATGCCGATGAACGCTGATCGCCGCATCCGCGCGCATACGCTGCTCGAAGTGCTGGTCGCGATGACCGTCGGTCTGCTCGTGCTTGCCGCTGCTGGCGCGCTGTATCACGCGCAGCGCGTCGCACAGCGGCGGGCCGAGGACGGCTTCCGGATGCGCGATGCAGCGGCGACCGCGCTGACGTTGATCGGCCAGCAGCTCCAGATGGCCGGCTTTCGCCCGCTCGATGTCGAAGCGGCGCCATCGTTGTCGCCGGTGTTCGGCTGTTCGGCGGCGCGTGTGCGAGGCGATGGCGCGCAGGTGCGGTGCGAGGCCGTGCGCGCATCGTCGGATGCGGTGCTGATCCGGTATGTCGGCGACACCGTGTCGACGTGGCCGACGACCGGCGCCCAGGTATCGGATTGTCTCGGGCAGGGTGTCGGCGCGGCCGGTGAGCGGCCGCTTGTCGAAAACCGCTTCGACGCGCACGTGAGTCCGTCGACGGGTGAGCCGGAGTTGTACTGCGAAGGAAGCGGGCACCCGGGCACGGCGCAGCCCGTCGTGGCCGGGATCGACCAGTTGCGCCTGCGCTACCTGCGTCACGCAGACGTGCGGTTCATCGCTGCAGATGCGATGCGCACCGGCGACTGGCATGAGGTCGTGGCCGTGCATGTATGCGTGCGGGCACGCGGCGAACCGATGCGTGAATCACTCAGCCATGTCGATTGCGACGGGCGCGCGGTCGTCGCGCAGGATGGTCGCGCGCGTCTCGTGCTGCATCGGATCGTCGGTTTGCGAAACGCCGCGTTCGCGACGGCCGAGCGCGACCGTGATGCAGCGCGTGCCTACGAGGCGTTCCGATGATCCGTGCAAACAAGTGTGTGAGCGAACCAGCGATGCGAGGTGCGGCGGGACATGTCGGCGAAAGCACAACGGTGGCTTGCGGCAAGCGATGCGTGACGGACGGCACCTGCACGCGCTGCGGCGAATGGCGCACACGCTGTCGATTGGCGCACCGAGCCTGGCGCCGCGATGCTGGCCTCGCATTGCCTGCCGTGATCGCGGTCGGCGCGGCGGTCGCGGCGCTGACCGGCACGTGGTTCGAATCCGCGCTGACGGAGTCGCGCCGTGCGCGTGCATTGTCGGATCGGTTGATCGCCTTCCACGCGGCCGATGCGGCGCTGGCCGCCTGCACCGCACGATTGCTCCGCGGTGCCGCGCCGTACCTCGACGAAGTCGTATCGCATGCCGAGCCGGACGCGTGGCGGCGCACGCCGGCGCTAGGCGTCGTCGACGCATTCATGCCGTTCGCTGCGTGGCCGATGGCAGCGCAGCCGCCGCGATGTTTGATCGAGGCGTGGCGTGGAGCGGGCCCGGCGGGGAGTCGCGCATACCTTGTCACTGCGCGTGGCGTCGGCAGCCATGCATCGAGCGTGGTCTGGCTGCAAAGCCAGGTCGCGCTGCGTGACGGCCGTATCGTTGCCGAGCGCTGGCGTCGTGTCGCGGCGATGCATCAATGAAAGGGTGCACGCTCTTGCGCCCATCGGCGGCATTCACGCTGGTCGAACTGATGATCGTGCTGGCGATCGTCGCCGTGCTGGCCGGATGGGGTATCCCGTCGTATCGCGAGCATGTCGCACGCATGCATCGCGCGTCCGCGATTGCCGCGCTGTATCGCGCGGCTCAATATCTCGAGACGCTCGATGGCGCGCCTCCACAGGCGTTGCCGGATACGCTGGCGCATGCGCCGCCGGACGGGCAGCCGGTTTATCGCGTGGCGTTGCGCCGTCCGGGCAACGACGATTCCCCGGTGGTCTACGAACTCGTCGCGAGCCCGCTCGACAACGGCCTGATGCGCGACGACCGATGCGGCGCATTCACGCTGCGCTCGGACGGGACGAAAGGGAATACAGGATCGAACGACGGCAATGCCGATGGACCGGATGGGGCATGCTGGGGCGTACGCTGAACGCGCACTGAAGGCGCGCGACGACGCATGCGCGTGCGTCGTCGCGTGTCAGTCGTCGTTCGCGGCGCTGCCGCGCTCGTCGCGCGACTGCTTCCAGATCCGGTAGACCTCCCATGCGGCGAAGCCGACGGTACCCCACTTCAACGCGGGGCCGGCGCTCGCGCGCAGCAGCGAGCGCACGGGTTTCGCGAGCACGAGCGATGCGAGCGAACTCAGCATCGGATACTGGTTGACGAGTTGGCCGAGGCTCGCGTTCAGGTTCTTGGCGGACTGGCTGAACTTGTTGGTCGACAGGCCAGGCACGAATACCTTCAGCCAACTGAAGCGCGTGACGGCGTGGCGCATGTCGGCGGCGGCTTCGGCAAGCTCGAGCCGCTCGACCTCGGAGCGCAGGATCAACAACTCCTTGCGCAGCGCGCGATGCTGCGATGCGCTCCAGTTCGATCGCGACGAATGGGAGCGGGGTGAATTGCCCGTAACGTTCTGGCTCATGGCGCGTCGGCGAAGTAGGTGAGAGGGACGAACGCGGGTGCGTTCACGGCTTGCTGCGGAACATGTCGCGGTCTTTCTCGAGTTCGTGCAGCGTCGCCTCGAACACGGTCGGTGCATCGCGCAGGCCGGCGCGTGCCTTCAGCGCACATGCGATGCCGCTGACGGCATACACCGCGGTGATCGCGGCAAGCGACTGCCAGCGATAGGTGTCCCAGAACGCGATCGCGATGAGCACGGTGAGGCTGATGAGCGCCATCGTTGCGAGCATCATGGCGGCCAGCCCGAGGAACAGTACGCCCATCAGGCGCTCCTTCTCCTCGGCGAGCTCGATGCCCACCAGTTCGAGGCGCGTTTGCAGCAGGCCGATCGCGGAGCCGACGAGGCGGCGCAGCGGCCCCTGGCCGGACGGCTGCGGGTTGGTGTCTGTCGTCATGGATGAGGCGCTTGCGCGCGCAGTGAGCGGCTAAGTCAAAGCCGGCCGGTGGCGAACCACCGGCTTGGCTTCAGCGCCCATGTGCCGCCGGGCGGCACACGGGGCGGAACGGCATCGAGCGCGTTACTTGCGGTTGATCAGCAGACCGACCAGCACGCCGACGCCAGCGGCGATGCTGATCGACGTCCACGGATGCTCGTGCACGTAATCGTCGGTCGCGCGTGCGGCCTTCTTGCCTTTCTCGACCACCACGACCTGAACGTCGGTTGCCTTTTCCTTGGCCTGCTTCAGGCGCGACATGGCTTTCTCGCGCAGCTCGGCCGCACGGTCGCCCGTGCTGCTCGCCGCTTGCTTGAGCAGGTCTTCGGCGTCCGCGAGAACGGTTTTGATATCCGACATCAGTTTCTCCTTGTTGATTTCCGACATTGCAACTCCCTTCATGCTGTCATGCTGCAGGTTCACATCGTAGCGAAACGCCTGCTTGCTGGCGAGCCGGGAAGACGCACGACGGCAGTGCCAGCCCACATGGTAAACGACTCGTAATCATCAACAGAGCCGCAAACGACGTGAAAAGTTTCCCTTGCCGCCGTCCGCCGCGCTCCGAGACCGCACAAAAATGACAAAAAAGTATGAATATCAAACGGAATAATCGTTCGCATGTCCCATTGCTTCCCGTAAGCTGATGGACTGTCCCGCGCCGACACCGCGCGGTTTCAACCAGCATCGTTCGAGGAGGGAACATCATGAGTCTGCGTCTTGGCGACATCGCACCGGATTTCGAGCAGGAATCGAGCCTGGGCCCGATCAAGTTTCACGAGTGGCTGGGTGACGGCTGGGGCGTCCTGTTCTCCCACCCGGCCGACTACACGCCGGTGTGCACGACCGAGCTCGGGCTGACCGCGAAGCTGAAGGGCGAATTCGAGAAACGCAACGTGAAGGTGATCGCGCTGTCGGTGGACGGCGTCGAGTCGCACAAGGGCTGGATCAACGACATCAACGAAACGCAGTCGACGGTCGTCGGCTTCCCGATCATCGCGGATGGGGATCGCAAGGTTTCGCAGCTGTACGACATGATCCACCCGAACGCGAACGAAACGCTGACGGTGCGCTCGCTGTTCGTGATCGATCCGAACAAGAAGGTGCGGCTCATCATCACGTATCCGGCCAGCACCGGTCGCAACTTCGACGAAGTGCTGCGCGTGATCGACTCGCTGCAACTGACCGACAATTACAAGGTCGCGACGCCCGGCAACTGGAAGGACGGCGACGACGTCGTGATCGTGCCGTCGCTGCAGGATCCGGAAGAGTTGAAGAAGCGTTTCCCGAAGGGCTTCAACGCAGTGCGTCCGTATCTGCGCCTCACGCCGCAGCCGAACAAATAAGCATGCGCAGCCGCATCGGCGGCGGGTGACACGCGCGAGCGCCGACGAAAACGGCCCGCCCGGCAGCGATGCCGGGCGGGCCGTGTCTTTTTCAGCGTATGCGGCGCCGGCGGGGTGCGGTGCCGGCGTGTCGCACGCAATCGATCAGAAGAATGCCTGGATGCCCGTCTGCGCGCGGCCGAGGATCAGCGCGTGGATGTCGTGCGTGCCTTCGTACGTGTTGACCACTTCGAGGTTCACGAGGTGACGCGCGACGCCGAACTCGTCCGAGATGCCGTTGCCGCCGAGCATGTCGCGCGCGAGCCGCGCGATGTCGAGCGCTTTGCCGCACGAGTTGCGCTTCATGATCGACGTGATCTCGACGGCCGCGGTGCCTTCGTCCTTCATCCGGCCGAGTCGCAGCACGCCTTGCAGGCCGAGCGTGATTTCGGTCTGCATGTCGGCGAGCTTCTTCTGGATCAGCTGGTTCGCGGCGAGCGGCCGGCCGAACTGCTGGCGATCGAGCACGTACTGGCGCGCGGTGTGCCAGCACGACTCGGCCGCGCCGAGCGCACCCCACGCGATCCCGTAGCGCGCCGAGTTCAGGCACGTGAACGGGCCGCGCAGGCCGCTCACGTTCGGCATCAGGTTCTCTTCGGGTACGAACACTTCGTCGAGGACGATCTCGCCGGTGATTGACGCACGCAGTCCGACCTTGCCGTGGATCGCGGGCGCCGACAGGCCTTTCCAGCCCTTCTCGAGGATGAAGCCGCGGATCGCGTTCTTGCCGTTTTCTTCGAGCTTTGCCCACACGACGAACACGTCGGCGATCGGCGAGTTCGTGATCCACATCTTTGAGCCGGACAGCGAATAGCCGCCGGGCACCTTCTTCGCACGCGTGACCATGCTGCCCGGGTCGGAGCCGTGGTTCGGCTCGGTCAGCCCGAAGCAGCCGATCCATTCGCCGGTCGCGAGCTTCGGCAGGTATTTCTGCTTTTGCGCGTCCGAGCCGAATTCGAAGATCGGCACCATCACGAGTGACGACTGCACGGACATCATCGAGCGGTAGCCGGAGTCGACGCGCTCGACTTCGCGCGCGATCAGCCCGTAGCTCACGTAGTTGAGGCCGGGGCCGCCGTATTCCTCGGGAATCGTCGGGCCGAGCAGGCCGAGTTCGCCCATCTCGCGGAAGATTTCGGCGTCGGTGCGTTCATGGCGGAACGCCTCGGTGACGCGCGGCGCGAGCTTGTCCTGCGCGTAGGCATGCGCGGCATCGCGCACCATCCGCTCTTCTTCGGTCAGTTGCTGGTCGAGCAGCAGCGGATCGTCCCAATGAAAAGTTGCAGCACTCATCGTGTCATCTCCTGTCGGCCAGAGTTGGCGCTTCAGCGCTTACTCTGGCCCCATGCTTCGCAGTCGGTCAGAGTCGGTACGTCAGCGCTTACGCTGGCTTCATGCTTTGCGGTCGGTCCCGGGGTGGCGCTTCGCTGCCTGGCCCCATCTCTAAAGTTTGCTTGACTGGAGTTCCGCTGTGCGGAACAATGTTTTGCAAATCGAACCCAGTGTAGCATCAGATGACGCTTTCAACCATCGACGAAACCATGATCGACGAACGCAAGTTCGTCGTGGCACTCGCGCGCGGGCTCGACCTGCTGCGCGCATTCCGGCCCGGCGAGACGATGCTCGGCAACCGCGACTTCGCGGAACGCACGGGGCTGCCGAAGGCGACCGTGAACCGGCTCGCCTATACGCTGACCGTGCTCGGCTACCTGCGCTACGACGAGACGCTCGGAAAGTATGCGCTCGACGCCGGCGTGCTGTCGCTCGGCTACGCGCTGCTGTCCGGCTCGGGGACGCTCGACCTCGCGCGGCCGCACATGCAGGCACTCGCGCGCGAGATCGGCGCAGCCGTGTCGCTGGGTTGCCGCGACGGGCTCGACATGATCTACCTGGAGACGATCCGCAGCGAAACGGCGCTCACGCTCGGGCTTGCGCCCGGTTCGCGGCTGTCGATGCTGACGAGCTCGATGGGCCGCGCGTATCTGGCCGTGCAGCCCGAAGACGTGCGTCGCGCGCTCTATGCGGATCTGCACCGGGCGGCCGGCGGTGCGGCCGACGCGGATGCGCTCGTCGCGGCCGCGCAGCAAGCGGCGGCCGAGTTCTCCGAAGGCGGGTGCTGCTATTCGTTCCGGGCGTGGCACATGGACGTGAATGCGGCGGCCGTGCCGTTTCGCGAGCCGCGCGAAGGGCGCTGGCTGATCCTCAGCTGCAGCGGGCCCGCCTCGTCGATGGACGAGGACGTGTTCCGCACGCAGGTGGGGCCGAAGCTGAAGGCGCTCGCGCAGCGGCTCGGTCCGACGGCCTGAGCTGCGGAGAGCCGCGGAAACGACAGAGGGCGCCGGCGCGGGTTGAATCGCGCGCGAACCGCGCTCATCATCGTTCGTCCGTATCCCGACGACGAGGTTCGCGATGTCCCACCCCGAGACGATGGAAGGCGGTTGCGCATGCGGAGCGATCCGCTACCGGATCGCGCGCATGCCGGCCGACGCCGGCTTCTGCCATTGCCGGCTTTGCCAGCGCACCACCGGCGCGGCGGTCGTTGCGTCGGCATCGGTGCCGATTGATGCATTCGAATACCTGCAGGGCGAGCCGACGGTCTATGCGTCGAGTGCGTGGGGCGAGCGACGCTTCTGCGGGCGCTGCGGCGCGCAGCTCGAATACCGGCTGGCCGATGCGCCGCAGACCGTCGAAATCAATTACGCGACGCTCGACGAGCCGTCGCGGCTGCGTCCGGCGTGGCATGTCTGGTATGGAGATCGTTTCCCGGGCATCGCGATCGACGACGATCTGCCGAAATACGACGATGGCGGAAGGGACTAGCGAGCGGTCATCAGGTGGCCGCGAGGGAACATCGGCGCGCGCACGCGCTCGACGTGCGTTCGACGTTTCCGCATGACAGGCAACGAACCGGCCGGCATCGAGCCGCGCGCAACGAAGCGCACCGACACCCCGAGCGCCGCTGCGATTCAGCCACCGAATCTTCAATCCGGCCCGCCGCCGCCTCACGCGCGCGCCTGCCAAGCCCGTAATCAGGCCGTGACGACCTTCGCGAACACCGGCCCCTGCATGAACCGCACGTCGTGCTGGCGCAGCAGTTCGCACTGCGTCTCGTCGACGACGCCGTCGAAAATCAGCGGAATCCGCACGCGCTGCGCATAGGCGACGAGCGCCTTGACCATCCCGTCGCGCAACGCGATGCCTGCATCCATCTTGATGTAGTCGGGCCGCGCCATCTCCGATTCGACCGCGAGGATCCGGCCCGGGTCGGGCAGCTTGTCCGCGACCTTGAAGCCGTGATGCTGGTAGCTGCGGGTGAGATACCCGAGGAAGGTTTTGTGCGCGACCGCGACCGCCGGCAGCTCGATCACGATCCGCTCGGTCGGCAGCCCGAAGCGCTGCAGCACCGACGAGAAATGCTTGCCGTGGTCGTACTTCACGCTCTTGAGCAGCCGCTCGTGCACGCGCAGGAACAGCAACCCGTGGCGCTGCGCACCGAAGAAGTTGATGGCGTGCAGCGCGCGCGACAGCCGGTCGATCGCGACCAGCGTCTGATCTTCGACGGCCGAGTCGACCGGGTCGTGCGGCGTACCCGTGACCAGCGTGACGGCCTGGAAACCGAGTTCGTCGCCGTAGCGCTCGATCGCGTCGGCGAACGACGTCGACTGCGGCGCACCGGGCATCGTCACGTCGTAGATCGGCTCGTAGGCGCTCGCGAGCGTGCGCTCGGGCAGATTCGCGCACGCGGTGCCGCCGTCGGCAAGCGCGAGGTGTTCCCGTAGGTAAGGCAGTTGCCCGGCACGGGCGACCAGCTCGGGGATGGTGGGCGGAATCATCGGCGTGAAAAGGAAAAATGGCGGCCGAAAGGGGCCGCCTCATATGTCGATATTAGCAGCGCGCGCCGCGCTCGGCTTGGCGTTTCACTCATATCGTTATCCCGTCCCTGGACCGATGGCTAGGGTTTACGTTTATTTCACTATTCGTAATTGGTTTTACTATTCGTAAATTCAAGATTTGACGCCGATCAGGAAACGCGGCGTTCGGGCGCCCCGGAATGGCGCCGTTCCGATTCGAATCAACAGGAAGCAAGGAGCGAGACGTGGCGGTTGACTGGAAGTGGACGCAGAAGGGCGGGCAGGGGCGCGGGACGGACCCGGGCGCGACGGTGAAGCGTGCGCCGGCGCGCGCGCGGCAGGGTTGAGGAGCGGATGGCGACCATGAGCATTGATTACCAGACGCTGAGGTTCGAATACCGGACGCGCGCGGCGCGGGCAGGCGGCGAGGACGCGGCCGTGCACCCGGTGATCATCGTCGGCGCGGGCCCGGTGGGTCTGTCGGCTGCGATCGATCTGGCGCAGCAGGGCGTGCCGGTCGTGCTGCTCGACGACGACGACACGCTGTCGACGGGCTCGCGCGCGATCTGCTTCGCGAAGCGCACGCTCGAGATCTTCGACCGGCTCGGCTGCGGCGAGCGCTTCGTCGACAAGGGCGTGAGCTGGCACGTCGGCAAGGTATTCCTGCAGGACGAGCAGCTGTATGCGTTCGATCTGCTGCCCGAAGAAGGGCATGCGCGCCCCGCGTTCATCAACCTGCAGCAGTACTACGTCGAAGGCTATCTGGCCGAGCGCGCGTTCGCGCTGCCGAACCTCGACATCCGCTGGAAGCACAAGGTGACGGGCGTCGCGCAGTCGGCGGAACACGCGGCGCTGACCGTCGAGACGCCGGACGGCATCGAGACGCTGCGCGCGCAGTACGTGATCGCGGCCGACGGTTCGCGCAGCCCGATGCGCGCGGCGATGGGCCTGGAGAGCCACGGCCGCACGTTCAAGGACCGTTTCCTGATCGCCGACGTGAAGATGAAGGCGGAATTCCCGACCGAACGCTGGTTCTGGTTCGACCCGCCGTTCCACCGCAACCAGTCGGTGCTGCTGCATCGCCAGCCCGACAACGTGTGGCGCATCGACTTCCAGCTTGGCTGGGACGCCGATCCGGTCGCCGAGAAGCAGCCGGAGCGGGTGATCCCGCGCGTGCGCGCGCTGCTCGGACCGGAGGTCGAGTTCGAGCTCGAATGGGTGAGCGTGTACACGTTCCGCTGCCAGCGGATGGACACGTTCCGTCACGGCCGCGTGCTGTTCGCGGGCGACTCCGCGCACGGCGTGTCGCCGTTCGGCGCGCGCGGCGCGAACAGCGGCGTGCAGGACGCGGACAACCTCGCGTGGAAGCTGAAGCTGGTGCTCGACGGCCGCTCGGACGACCGCCTGCTCGACACCTATGCAAGCGAGCGCGAATTCGCCGCCGACGAGAACATCCGCAACTCGACGCGCTCGACCGATTTCATCACGCCGAAGAGCGCGGTGTCGCGCGTGTTCCGCGACGCGACGCTGAAGCTCGCGCGCGACTGCGAGTTCGCACGCAAGCTCGTGAACAGCGGCCGCCTGTCGGTGCCGGCCGTGCTCGCCGATTCGCCGCTGAACACGCCGGATCGCAACGGCGACGCGTTCGCGTGCGCGATGCGCCCGGGCGCCGCGGCGGCCGATGCGCCGGTGCGCGCGCAGGGCGCGTCCGGCTGGCTGCTGCAGCATCTGGGCGACGGCTTCGCGGGCGTGCTGTTCGGGTTGCCGAACGATGCCGCCGCGCTCGCGCAGGCGCTCGACGGCCTCGCGCTGCCGGTGCGGCCCGTGCTGGTGGTGCCGGCCGGCCACGCGCAACCGGTGCCCGGCGTCGACGTGGTGGAGGACGTCGACGGTTTTGCCGCGCAACGCTACGACGCGCAGCCCGGCACGTTCTATCTGCTGCGCCCCGATCAGCACGTGTGTGCGCGGACGCGCACGCTCGAACGCCAAGCGATCGCCGACGCCCTGGCGCGCGCGACCTGCGCATGCTGAGCACTGCATCGAACACGACAACGACACCGGAGACACCCGTCATGCCCCGACTCGATACCCGCCCGCGCCTGGCCGATCCGGACGCATTCTACGAAGCGCTGATCGACATGCATCGCGACCTGTCCGACGCGGACAGCCAGCTCGTCAACGCGAAGCTGATCCTGTTGCTCGCGAACCAGATCGGCGACGCCGACGTGTTGCGCGAAGCGATGGCGCTCGCGCGCCAGGGCGTGACGCCGCCCGCGCATCCGGCTGCCGAGGTCGTGCAATGAGCGCGGCGCCGGCCGCCCCGCGCGTGCTCGAAGTCGAGCACGTGATCGACGAGACCCATCGCCCGGGCTTTCACTGGATGCTGCTCGTGCTATGCGGGCTGTGTCTCGTGATCGACGGCTTCGATGCGCAAGCGATGGGTTACGTCGCGCCGAGCGTGATCGCCGAATGGGGCGTGCCGAAGCAGGCGCTCGGGCCCGTGTTCAGCGCGAGCCTGTTCGGGATGCTGCTCGGTGCGCTCGGCTTGTCGGTGCTGGCCGACCGGATCGGGCGGCGCCCGGTGCTGATCGGCTCGACGCTGTTCTTCGCGGTGACGATGCTCGCCACGCCGTTCGCCGGTTCGATTCCGGTGCTGATGGCGCTGCGCTTCGTCACGGGCCTCGGCCTCGGCTGCATCATGCCGAACGCGATGGCGCTGGTCGGCGAGTTCAGCCCGGCCGCGCATCGCGTGAAGCGGATGATGATCGTGTCGTGCGGCTTCACGCTCGGCGCTGCGATCGGCGGCTTCATCAGTGCCGCGCTGATTCCGGCATTCGGCTGGCGCTCGGTGTTCTTCATCGGCGGCGCGGTGCCGTTCGTGCTGACGATCGCGATGCTCGCGCGGCTGCCCGAGTCGCTGCAGTTCCTGGTGCTGAAAGGGCGCGACGTGCAGGCACGTGAATGGCTCGCACGCTTCGCGCCGCAGGCCGGCATCGACGCGAACACGCGGCTCGTCGTGCGCGAGCGCGCCGCGAGCGGCGCCCCGGTCGCCGAGCTGTTCCGCCACGGCCGGCTGCCGGTCACGCTGCTGCTGTGGGCGATCAGCTTCATGAACCTGATCGATCTGTACTTCCTGTCGAACTGGCTGCCGACCGTGATGCGCGACGCGGGTTATTCGCCCGGCACCGCCGTGATCGTCGGCACGGTGCTGCAGACGGGCGGCGTGGTCGGCACGCTGTCGCTCGGCTGGTTCATCGAACGCTATGGCTTCGTGCGCGTGCTGTTCGCCTGCTTCGCGTGCGCGGCCGTATCGGTCGGGCTGATCGGCTCGGTCGCGCATGCGCTGCCGTGGCTGCTGCTCGTCGTGTTTGCGGGCGGGTTCTGCGTGGTCGGCGGGCAGCCGGCCGTGAACGCGCTCGCGGGCCAGTATTACCCGACGTCGCTGCGCTCGACCGGCATCGGCTGGAGCCTCGGCATCGGCCGGATCGGCTCGGTGCTCGGGCCGCTCGTCGGCGGACAACTGATTGCGCTGAACTGGACCAACGGCGCGCTGTTCCATGCGGCCGCAGTGCCGGTGCTGTGCTCGGCGCTGTTCGTCCTCGGTCTGGCCGGCGTAACGCGGCGAAGCGGCGCGCAGGCGCCGAACGCCGCCATGAATTGATGGAGAAAGGAAACGATGACGTTTGACCTGTCGAAACCGGCGATCGCCGGCTACCTGAGCGGTTTCGCGAACGAATTCGCGACCGAGGCGCTGCCCGGCGCGCTGCCGCACGGCCGCAATTCGCCGCAGCGTGCGCCGTACGGCCTGTATGCGGAGCAACTGTCCGGCACCGCGTTTACCGCGCCGCGCGGGCACAACCGCCGCTCGTGGTTGTACCGGATCCGGCCGGCGGCCGTGCATCGGCCGTTCGAGCCGTTCACGGGCCCGCAGCGGCTCGTGTCGGAGTTCGGCGATTCGGCCGACGTGCCGCCGACCCCGCCGAACCAGTTGCGCTGGGATCCGCTGCCGATGCCGGTCGAGCCGACCGATTTCGTCGAAGGGCTCGTGACGATGGCCGGCAACGGCTCGGCGGCCGCGATGAACGGCTGCGCGATTCATCTGTACGCGGCGAACCGCTCGATGCAGGACCGCTTCTTCTACAGTGCCGACGGCGAACTGCTGATCGTGCCGCAGCAGGGGCGGCTCTTCATCGCGACGGAATTCGGCCGGCTCGACGTCGAACCGTTCGAGATCGCGGTGATCCCGCGCGGCGTGCGTTTTTCCGTCACGTTGCCGGACGGCGATGCGCGCGGCTATATCTGCGAGAACTTCGGTGCGCTGCTGCGCCTGCCCGACCTCGGCCCGATCGGCTCGAACGGGCTCGCGAACCCGCGCGACTTCCTGACGCCGCAGGCCGCGTACGAGGATCGCGAAGGCGCGTTCGAGCTCGTCGCCAAGCTGAACGGGCGCCTGTGGCGCGCGGACATCGGCCATTCGCCGTTCGACGTCGTCGCGTGGCACGGCAACTACGCGCCGTACAAATACGATCTGCGCCTGTTCAACACGATCGGCTCGATCAGCTTCGATCACCCGGATCCGTCGATCTTCCTCGTGCTGCAGTCGCAGAGCGACACGCCGGGCGTCGACACGATCGACTTCGTGATCTTCCCGCCGCGCTGGCTTGCGGCCGAGGATACGTTCCGCCCGCCCTGGTTCCACCGCAACGTCGCGAGCGAGTTCATGGGGCTCGTGCACGGCGCGTACGACGCGAAGGCCGAAGGCTTCGTGCCGGGCGGCGCGAGCCTGCACAACTGCATGTCGGGCCACGGGCCGGACGCGGACACGTTCGAGAAGGCGTCCGCGGGCGATACGTCGAAGCCGCACAAGGTCGACGCGACGATGGCGTTCATGTTCGAAACCCGCACGCTGATCCGCCCGACGCGCTATGCGCTCGACACCGCGCAGTTGCAGGCCGATTACTTCGAATGCTGGCAAGGCATCAAGAAACACTTCAATCCGGAGCAACGATGAGCGATACCCAAGACTGGCGCGCGACGCTGGACCCCGCCCGCAAGAGCTGGGTCGACACGGCGAACGATCCCGCCTGCGATTTCCCGATCCAGAACCTGCCGTTCGGGATCTTCAGCGATGCGAAACAGGCGGCACGCCGCGCGGGCGTCGCGCTCGGCGACCAGATCGTCGACCTCGCCGCGCTCGCGCATGCGGGCCTCGTGACGCTGCCGGCCGGCGCCGACGTGTTCGCCGCGCCGACGCTCAACGCGTTCATCGCGCTCGGCCGCGATGCATGGCGCAGCGTGCGCGTGCAGCTGTCGGACCTGTTCTCGCGCGACAACGCACGGCTGCGCGACGACGCCGCGCTGCGCGCGCAAGTGCTCGTCGCGCAGCACGACGCGACGCAGCATCTGCCGGTCGACATTCCCGGCTACACCGATTTCTATTCGTCGAAGGAGCATGCGACCAACGTCGGTTCGATGTTCCGCGATCCGAAGAATGCGCTGCTGCCGAACTGGTCGGAAATGCCGATCGGCTACAACGGCCGCGCGTCGTCGGTGGTCGTGAGCGGCACGCCGGTGCGGCGCCCGAACGGGCAACTGAAGCTGCCCGACCAGGAGCGTCCGGCGTTCGGCGCGTGCCGCAAGCTCGACATCGAACTGGAGACGGGCTTCATCGTCGGCCAGGGCAATGCGCTCGGCGAGCCGATCGCATGCGAGGATGCCGAAGCGCATATCTTCGGGATGGTGCTGCTGAACGACTGGAGCGCGCGCGACATCCAGCAGTGGGAATACGTGCCGCTCGGCCCGTTCAACGCGAAGACCTTCGCGACGACGATCTCGCCGTGGATCGTCACGCTCGACGCGCTCGAGCCGTTCCGCGTCGCGCAGCCCGAACAGTCGCCGCAGCCGCTCGCGTATCTGCAGCACGCGGGCAAGCATGCGTTCGACATCGCGCTGGAAGTGACGCTGCGTGCGGAAGGTGCCGCCGAAGCGACGTCGATCTGCCGCACCAACTTCAAGCACATGTACTGGACGATGGCGCAGCAGCTCGCGCATCACACGGTTGCCGGCTGCAACACGCGCGTGGGTGACCTGATGGGTTCGGGCACGATCAGCGGGCCGACCAGGGATTCGTTCGGCAGCCTGCTGGAACTGACGTGGAACGGCAAGGAGCCGCTCGCGCTGAACGGCGGCGGCAGTCGCGCGTTCATCGAGGACGGCGACGAGCTGACGCTCGCGGGCTGGTGCCAGGGCGACGGCTATCGCGTCGGCTTCGGTGCGTGTGCCGGCAAGATCCTGCCGGCGCGTAGCGCGTAACCGGCAGCGGCGCGATACGTCGCGCGTGATTCGCCGGAGCAGGGCGGCCCGCGTTGTGCGGGCCGTTTTCGTTTGGTTGGCGGGCGGTGGCGATACGCCGATACGCCGACCGGCGCGCGCGAACCTACGCGGGCGTCAGACCGCGCGCCGCAGCGCGGTGCGCCGTTCCCACAGCGCGGCCGCGACGAACGCGGCGACGCACACGACCAGCACGCCGACCAGCGCGTTGCTGCCCAGTTGCTCCATCAACGCGCCCGCCACCAGCGGACCGCCGAAGCTTGCGGCGCTCCACGATGCCGACACGAGCGAACTCGCGGTGACGAGCGCCGAGCCGCGGAAGCGTTCGCCGCATGCGACGAGCGACAGCGTATAGATGCTGCCGGCCGCCGCGCCGAGCACGAACAGCAGCGGCCAGCACAGCCACGGATTCGCGATCACCAACGGCAGCAGCGGCAGGCCCGCGAGCACGATCCAGCCGGCGCCGAGATGCACGCGTTCGCGCCCGAGCTTGTCGGCGAGCCAGCCGATCGGGAATTGCATCGCGGTGTCGCCGAACAGCATGATCGACGCGAGCAGCACGGCGGTCGCGCTCGCGACGCCGTGATCCATCGCGTAGAGCGGCAGCAGCGACAGCGCGAGCGTATCGAACAGCGCGAAGAAGCCGGTGCCGATGATCAGCGCGGGCATGCGCGGCAGCACGGCGAGCCAGCTGTCGTGCGCGGCGTGATGCGCATCGTCGCCGGCGAGCGGCGCGCGCCGGATCGTCGCGAGCGTCGGCAGCGCGAGCAGGAACAGCGCGCCGCAGAGCGCGAAGCGGATGCTCGTCGCGCCGGCGATCTGGCTGACGAGCACGGGGCCCGCCATCTGGAACAGCGTGAAATTGGTCGCGTAGATCGCGACCACGCGACCGCGCGTCGAATCGTCGGCGAGCTGGTTGACCCACGCCTCGCCGATCGTAAACAGCAGCATCAGCGCGGCGCCGCACAGCACGCGCAGCACGCCCCACAGAATCAGGTTCGACGTGAACTGCATCAGCGCGGTGGCGGCGGCGAGCAGCACGACCGACACGACGATCGCACGGCGCGCGCCGATCCGCCGCGCGAGCGCGGTGACGAACGGGACGATCGCGAGGCCGCCAAGCGCCTGCGCGGCGGTCAGCATGCCGACGACGTTGGTGCCGTGTCCGGCCTCGGTCAGCGCGAGCGCGGTGAGCGGCAGCGTGGCGCCGGTCCCGAGACCGACGACCGCGACGCTCAGGATCAGCGCGAGGAAATCACGATTGAGAATGGCTTTCATCGGCCGCGATGCTACACCGCGGGCCCTGAAAGGTCCATGAAGGCCATCAGGATCGAATGGTGTTGCGCGCGCAACGAACGCCGCGGCGCGCGCGGGGCGCCTTGCATCAAATGTATTCGGTCGGCGCGGCCACCGGGCGGCGTTCGAGCGAGGCCGACCACAGCGTGAGCGCAAGCGCGGCGACGGCCATCGCGGTGCCGACCCACGGCAGGTTCACGAGCGACACGCCGGAGCCGATCGCCACCCCGCCGAGCCATGCGCCCGTCGCGTTGCCGAGGTTGAACGCGCCCTGGTTCAGCGTCGACGCGAGATTCGGCGCGTCGCTCGCGCGATCGACGATCATGATCTGCAGCGGCGGTACGATCGCGAACGCGAGGATGCCCCACACGAAGATCGTCGCGAGCGTCGCGAACGGCATGTGCATCGTGCCGGCGAACAGCGCGAGGACGACGCCGATCAGCGCGAGCGTCGCGATCAGCGACGGCATCCGGCGCCAGTCGGCGAGCTTGCCGCCGAGCGTCCCGCCGACGGTCAGGCCGAGGCCGAACAGCAGCAGCACGTAGGTGACCTGATGCGGCGAGAAGCCGGTCACGTCCTCGAGGATCGGCGTGATGTAGGTGAACACGCTGAACAGGCTCGCGGACGCGAGCACGCTGATGCCGAGCACCATCAGCACCTGCGGATGCTTGAGCACGCTGAATTCGCGCGTGATGCTGGTGTCGGGCATCGCGAGGTTCTTCGGCAGGCAGACTGCGAGCGCGGCGGCCGCGGCGATGCCGATGCCGGTGACGGCCCAGAACGTCGCGCGCCAGCCGTACGCCTGGCCGAGTGCGGTGCCGAGCGGCACGCCGAGCACGTTCGCGAGCGTGAGGCCGGTGAACATCAGCGCGATCGCCTGCGCGCGGCGGTTCGGCGCGACAAGGTTGCTCGCGACCACCGAGCCGATCCCGAAGAACGCGCCGTGGCAGAACGCGGTGACGACGCGCGCGGCCATCAGCACCGTATAGCCGGGCGCGATCGCGCAGAACAGGTTGCCCGCGATGAACAGGCCGATCAGCCCCATCAGCGCGCGCTTGCGCGGCATCTTCGCGGTGACGATCGCGAGGATCGGCGCGCCGATCGTCACGCCGAGCGCGTAGCCCGACACGAGCATCCCGGCGGCCGGAATCGACACGCCGAGGTCGCGGGCGACGTTGGGCAGCAGCCCCATGATCACGAACTCGGTGGTACCGATTCCAAAAGCGGCGACGGCAAGAGCGAAAAGAGGTAAAGGCATCGCGGTGGCGGG
This sequence comes from Burkholderia sp. JKS000303, assembly GCF_002563755.1. Taxonomy (NCBI): domain Bacteria; kingdom Pseudomonadati; phylum Pseudomonadota; class Betaproteobacteria; order Burkholderiales; family Burkholderiaceae; genus Burkholderia; species Burkholderia sp. JKS000303. Next base: position 756,898 of record NZ_PDBZ01000001.1, on the reverse strand, counting down.
ATACGGAAAGAGCCGCTGCCGGGGCCGACGCAGGATGCGCGGGACGGGCGGGCGGAGGACATCAGCCGCGATTCTACTTCAGTGAAAACCCCTATGCTTGGGGTCAAACCGGATGTTGCCGGCATGCGACGGCAAGGCGGCTGCGGTGCGCCACAGTGTGGGATTTCGCCGGGTTCAGGCGTGTATCGGCCGGGTATGTCGGGTCGGAACAACACCGGCGAGTCGGGCTTGATCGTGCTGCAAACGGTTCGCTCGGTCAGCGGTCGGGGAGTGCCGCGCTCGGTGCGGCGGCGGGGGCTTCGTCTGCTGCGGCGATCCCGGGCGACGATGACGATCCGGCTACGACCGAGGACGTGGTGGACGCGCAATCGGCGGAGGTGGGGGCGGAAGCCGCCGGCGCGTCCCAGCCGTTTTCGAACAGGCACGCTTCGATCGGCATCCGCGCAGCCCAGCGTTCCTCTTCGAGCATCGGCTTCGCGTAGAACGCGTCGACGTGGCCGACGCACAGCACGGCGATCGGCTTCGTGCCGGTCGGCATGCCCAGCAGCGTGCGCAGCGCATCGACGTCGAACAGCGACACCCAACCCATCCCGAGCCCTTCGGCGCGCGCGGCGAGCCACATGTTCTGGATCGCGCACGCGGCGGACGCGAGATCCATCTCCGGCAGCGTGCGGCGGCCAAACACGTGGCGCTCGCGGTCGTCGGTCAGCGCGACGACCAGCAGCTCGCCGCATTCGCGCACGCCTTCGACCTTCAGCCGCATGAATTCGTCCTGTCGTTCGCCGAGCGCGTCGGCGGTCGCGCGGCGCTCGGCGTCGACCAGCGCGTGGATCGCGGTGCGCAATGCGGGATCGGTGATGCGGATGAAGCGCCACGGCTGCATGAAGCCGACGCTCGGCGCGTGGTGCGCGGCGCGCAGCAGCCGAGCGAGCGTGGCCGGATCGACCGGCGCCGGCGTGAAGTGGCGCATGTCGCGCCGTTCGAAGATGGCACGGTAGACCGCGGCAATGGCGGAGTCGTCGAAACGCATGGGCGGCGCAAGCAGGGGGAAATCCGCGCAACGATAGCAGACGCCGCGCGCGCGGCGTTACTTCAGTCGAAACAAAATGACCGATCGTTGACGGATTGCATATACCGGACGCAGAGCGCCGTCAGTCAGCGGCCCGACGTAACGACGTTGGTCGGCGTACCCGCGTGCCATGCCTCGATGTTCAACAGCGTCGTGTGCGCAATTTCGGCGAGCGCCTCGCGTGTGAAGAACGCCTGGTGCGACGTGACGATCACGTTCGGGAACGTCAGCAGGCGCGCGAGCACGTCGTCCTGCAGCGGCAGGTCGGAGTGATCCTCGAAGAAGAGGCCGCTTTCCTCCTCGTACACGTCGAGCCCGAGATGGCCGAGCTGGCCGCTCTTGAGCGCATCGATCAGCGCCTGCGCGTCGACGAGGCCGCCGCGCCCGGTATTGATCAGCATCGCGCCGTGCTTCATCCGCGCGAGCGTCTGCGCATTGATCAGATGGTGCGTCGACGGCAGCAGCGGGCAGTGCAGGCTGACGATGTCGGCATGGCGCAGCAGTTCGTCGAGCTCGACGTAGCGCGCGCCGAATGCGATCAGTTCTTCGTCGTGCGGCGGCATCGAGTGTGCGAGCACGTGCATCCCGAAGCCCATCATGATCTTCGCGAACACGCGGCCGATCAGGCCGGTGCCGATCACGCCGACGGTCTTGCCGTGCAGGTCGAAGCCGAGCAGGCCGTTCAGCGAGAAGTCGCCTTCGCGGGTGCGCGCCACCGCGCGCGGCAGCCGGCGATTGAGCGCGAGGATCAGCGCGACCGCGTGTTCGGCGACCGCATGCGGCGAATACGCGGGCACGCGCACGACCGCGATGCCGAGCCGCTCGGCGGCCGCCAGGTCGACGTGGTTGAAGCCGGCCGAGCGTAGCGCGATCAGGCGCGTGCCGCCGTCGGCGAGCCGTTCGAGCACGGCCGCGTCGACGGTGTCGTTGACGAACGGGCAGACGACGTCATAGCCATGCGCGAGGATCGCGGTTTCCGCGTCGAGGTGCGACGGCTGGAAGTGCAGCCGATAGCCGAACTGCCGGTTGGCGGCGGTAAACGATTCGTCGTCGTATTGCCGGCTGCTGAACAGGATCACGCGCATGCTGCACCTCCGATGGCTGTCGGGGGCAGTTTACTGCAGGCCCGTGACGATATCGGCGCGATCGGGGCCGCGCGGCGTGCGCAGGAAGTCGTAGCTCGTCCGCTCGCGCGCCGCCTGCACGCCGAAATGCTCGAGCGCGTGCTCGACGAAGCTGCGCGTGCGAGCCGGCACGTACTGGCGATTGGGATACACGAGCGACAGTTGCGCGTCCGGGTCGTCCACCCGGTAGCCGGGCAGCAGCCGTACGAGCGTGCCACTCGCCAGTGCGTCGGCGACGCACGATTCGGGCAGCACCGCGATACCCGAGCCGGCCACGGCCGCCGCCTGCACGAGCGCGAGCTGGTTGACCGTGCAGGTCGGGCGCAGCGTGATCGAATGCGTGACGCCGTCGTGGCCAACGAGCTGCCACGCGGGCGCATGCTGATGCGGGGCGAGCGCGACCCAGTCGTGGCCGGGCAGGTCGTCGGGGATGCGCGGCTCGCCGCGGCGTTCGAGATAGGCGGGCGCCGCGCATGCGACGAACGGGTTCGGCGTGAGCGCATGAGCGACCAGCGTCGGGTTGCCGTCGAGCCGGTTGCCCGTGACGATGCCCACGTCGTAGCCCGAATCGAGCACGTCGAGCGGCCCTTCGGCGACGGTGAGCTGCACGCGCAGTTCGGGGTAGCGGTGCCGGAAGCTGCCGACGAGCGGCGTGAGCGCCAGCGGCGACAGCAGGCCCGACGCGACGACGCGCAGCGTGCCGGCCGGCTCGCGCGCCGCATGCGCGACCGACGCCTCGAGGTGATCGAATTCCTCGAGCAGCGCACGGCAGCCGTCGAGGTAGCGCAGCCCCGCCTCGGTCAGCGACAGGTTGCGCGTGGTGCGGTGGATCAACCGCGTATTCAGGTGCGACTCGAGCATCGCGATCGAACGCGTGACGAGCGCATTGGACACGCCTAGATGGTGCGCCGCACGCCGGAAGCTCTGCTGCTCGGCGACGCAGACGAATGCACGCATGGTCTGAATCTGGTTCATGGCTCGCGTATTTCTGGCCCGGTTGATTGATTTATGGTTGTGATTTTTCGTCGCCCGCCCTGGAAAACCGTCGCGCGACTCCGGTTCTCGTTCGTATCGAAAAATCGTTTTTTTGATTCCGCAGACAATTGTTCATGACGGAAGCGATATCCGTCAACCTGAGAAAAGGGGCGGGTTGCGGAAAATCGGATTCGCAGGTATCGCTTAAACGACGCGGGGCCGTGCGGGCTCAATGAAGAGAGCATGCGATGTATTGGGTGCGGGTGCTGGCGTGCTGAAGAATAATCATTAAAAACAGTGTGTTGCATGAGATGTCATGCGCCCGGCACGGTAATGGGCGAAATGGTTAACCAATAGATGCCGTGATAATGGATGTTTTTTAGCACCCCCGGTTTTTGTAGACCGATTGCCCCTGCGTGATTTTTATCATGATGCCGGATATTGCAGTGGGCGCAGGTGCCGTGCTCAACGATCGACATCGGGCAATCATCGCAATATTGCTGGAGTAAATCGCACGGATCGAACCGCAGATGGAACCGATTCGCATGCGGACCGAGATTCCCGGCCAATGCGAAATGCAATCGCGCGGCATGTGCGCGGCCGCTGGCCCGGTCCGTCGACCGGGCCAGCGTCACGGTGTCCGGCCGTGCGTGCCTCTTGCGCGCCGCCGCGGAACGCGGAATGATCAATCAGTTCGCCGTGCCGTGCGGCGGGCGACGTCCCAGCGTTTTCTTCCTTCCATTTTTGCCAGCCATGTCCATCGATTACTCGCCGATTCCCTGTCCCGTCGTCGTGCCGCTCGACGCGATCCTGCCCGAAGAACCGCTGCTGATGATGGGCGCCGGCCCGGTCCCGATCCCGGCCGCCGTCGCGAAGGCGAACACGATCGTGATCAACCACCTCGGCGCGACGATGGCGAAGATCATCGAGCAGGTGAAGGAGATGGCGCGCTACGTGTTCCAGACCCGCACGAAGTGGGTGCTCGGCGTCGCCGGCCCCGGTTCCGCCGCGATGGAAATGGCGATTTCGAACCTCGCGTGGCGCGGCACGCGCGTGCTGTCGATCCGCAACGGCTTCTTCAGCGCGCGGATGGCCGAGATGGCCACGCGCGTCGGTGCCGACGTCGCGACGCTCGAAGTGGCCGACCGTGCGGTCGCGAGCCTCGACGAGATCGCCGACGCGATCGCGCGCGAGCGGCCCGAGATCGTCACGATCGTGCAGGGCGAGACGTCGAACACCGTATGGAACCGCGACCTGCGCGACATCGCGGCGCTCGCGAAGGTGGCCGGCGCGCTGGTCGTCGTCGATGCGGTGTGCACGCTGTCGACGATGCCGCTCGAGATGGACGCGTGGGGCATCGACGCGGTGATCACGGGCGGTCAGAAGGGGCTGTCGTCGATCCCGGGCGTGTCGCTGATCGCGTTTTCGGATGCCGCGTGGGAGCGGATGAAGCATCGTCCGGAGCCGAACGCGCACTGGTGCCTCGACATGGCGCTCGCGGAGAACTTCTGGCACAACGCGGGCTATCACTACACGGCGCCGGTGTCGGGCGTGCTCGCGCTGCACGAGGCGCTGCGGCTCGTCTGCGCGGAGACGCTCGAAAGCCGCTTCGCGCGCCACCTGCGCTGCTCGCTCGCGCTGCAGTCGGGCGTCGAGGCGATGGGGCTCACGCTCTATGCGCCGAAGGACTGCCGGCTCAATTCGGTGGTCGGGATCGAGACGCCGGAAGGGCTGACGCCGGGGATGGTCTGCGGCCATATCTCGAAGCAGTACCAGGTCGAGATCTCGGGCTCGTTTGGTTTGCCGATCGTGCGGATCGGCCAGATGGGCGAGCAGTGTCGCGAACACAACCTGTTCCGCACGCTGCATGCGTTCGGCCGCACGATGGTCGACCTGAAGGTGCCGGTCGACCTGCCGGCCGGTGTGGCGGCGCTCGAGCAGGAACTGTCGCGGCGCGGTACGTAAGCGGGAAGAAGGGCGTGCCGGGTGCGCTGCGCGCAACCGGCCGTTGAGCCGGCGGGCGGCGCTCAGCCGCCCTGCATGGCGCGCCGATACGCGTTCGGCGTCGTGCCGTGCGCGTCGCGAAAACGATGGCTGAAGTGGCCGGCATTCGCATAGCCGCATTCGGCCGAGATCTGCGCGAGCGGCAGCGACGTCGTGCGCAGCAGCAGGCGCGCCCGCGCGAGCCGCTGCTCGGCGACCCACGCATGCGGTGCGCGGCCGAACGACAGCCGGAACATCCGTGAGAAATGGTATTCGGACAGCGCGGCGACATTCGCCAGTTCGCCGAGCGTCAGCGGCTGCGACAGGTAGCTGTCGATATAGTCGCGCACGCGGCGGCGCACGGCCGGCGCGAGCCCGCCGCGGAACGGCACGTCGGTGCGCGTCGTGCTCTGGTCGCGCAGCAGCAGGCTCAGCACGTCGTGGGCGGCTTCGTTGACGCGCAGCCGCCCGTCGGCATCGTCCCAGCGTTCCAGCGCGAGCGACCGGAACTGCGCCGCGACGCGTGCATCCTCGAAATAGGTGCGATCGGCGAGCTTCAGTTCGCGCGGCTCGCGATCGAGCTCGCGGATCGCGCGCTGCGTGAAGTGCTCGGGCAGGAAGTACAGGTGGATGAAGTGCATCTCGCCGCGCACCCACCAGCGCGATTCATGGTCGCCCGGCAGCGCGCACAGCAGGCTCGGCGCGCCGTAGCGCTGCACGCGCTGGCGCTCCGTCCGGTAGCCGCCGTCGAGATAGCACGACAGCGTGTGATGGCCGGGCTGGTCGTAGATCGTCTCGCTTTCGTCGGTGATGCGCGTCCATTCGGCGATCGCGAGATGGTCGCCGAGCCACGCGAAGCGCTCGAGCGTCGCGTTCGCCTCGGCGAGCGTACGGCACACCGACTGCAGGCCGAACGGCAGCGCGCCGCCGGCAAGGGCGACGGCGGGATCGACGGGCGGGGCGTGCAGGGGCGAACTCATGATGCGCCGAGTATAAGCGCGCGCGCGACGCGCCGGGCGGCGGGCCGAAAAAGACCGCAATTCCGGACAATCCACGCGGGCGGCGCGGCCGCATAGTCGGCGTCCGTTTCACTCGATTTCGCTTCATCGCCGCCATGAACCTGTCGCTTTATTTCGTCACCGTGCTGATCTGGGGCACCACCTGGATCGCGATCAAGTGGCAGCTGGGCTCAGTGCCGCCGCCCGTCTCGATCGCGTGGCGCTTCTGGCTCGCGGCCGCCGTGCTGTTCGCGCTGCTGCGCGTGATGCGCCGGCCGGTCCGCCCGCCGCGCGAAGCGTGGCGCTACCTCGTCGCGCAGGGCTTCGCGTTGTTCTGCCTGAACTTCCTGTGCTTCTACTACGCGGAGCAGGTCGTGCCGAGCGGGCTGGTTGCGGTGATCTTCTCGACCGCGCCGCTGCTCAATTCGATCAACGGCCGGCTGTTCATGGGCCGCCCGCTGCGACCGTCCGCGATCGCCGGTGCCTTGCTCGGGCTGACCGGCATCGCGTGCCTCTTCTGGCAGCAGATGGCCGGCCACCTCGACGATCACGCGACCTGGATCGGCCTCGCGATCGCATTCGCGGGCACGATGTGCTTCTCCGTCGGCAACCTGCTGTCGAGCCGGATGCAGTCGATGGGGCTGCACCCGCTCGCGACCAACGGCTGGGCGATGCTGATCGGCGCGGTGATCCTGACCGTCGGCAGCGCGGCGGCCGGAATGCCGTTCATGATCGATCCGAGCCCGCGCTATCTCGGTGCGCTCGTCTATCTCGCCGTGCCGGGTTCGGTGATCGGCTTCACCGCGTACCTGACGCTCGTCGGCCGGATCGGGCCGGAGCGCGCCGCGTACTGCACGGTGTTGTTCCCGATCGTCGCGCTGGCGGTGTCGACGGTGTTCGAGGGCTACCAGTGGTCGCCGCTCGCGGTGGTCGGGCTGCTGCTCGTGCTGGCCGGCAATCTCGTTGCGTTCGATCTGACGAGGCGGCTGTTTCTGCGGGCGGCCTGAACTGGCATGACGCAGGTTGCCGCACGGCATGGCCCGGGGTCATTCGAAATGGTTGACTCAGTTGACTTGGTTTCGATTCGGGGCTAGGCTGGATCCTCCGGCTGTGTCAGGAGGTGAGGATGGTTACGCACGTTCATGCGCTCGAAGGCGCGGATGCGATTCTCGATGTCGAGACCGAGGAGGCACTGCGCAGTGCCGTAGGCGCCGCAACCATGCTCGGTCCCGATCGCGCCCGTGCGCTGCTCAGGTTGTCGGACGAGCAACTGGGGCACCTGTTCAAGGTGGGCATCGCGCAGGTCATCGATCTGGCCGGCACGATCACGTTCGGCATCGCGGCGGCCGCGACGCGCGACAGGAAGCCATCCGGCCGGAAGAAGGGCGCGACGGATACGCGCACCGGTGTCGCCGTCGCCGATCTGGAGCGGCGCGCGCAGGCCGAACGCCACGCGCTGGTTGTCGACGGCAAGCTATTGCCGGCCGCGCAGACCTGGGCCGGGCTCGGCATGACGCGGCAGGCACTCAGCAAGGCAGTGGCATCGGGGCGAATTTTCACGGTCGATGTCGGCACCGCGCAGTACTATCCGGCGTTCTATCTGGCGGGCGATATCGACCGCAAGGTGCTGGGGAGGGTGACCCGGCATCTCGGTGGCTTGCCAGGATGGAGCAAATGGCAGTTCTTCATGACGCCCAAGGCGTCCCTCGGTAATGTCACGCCGCTGGTAGCGCTGTCCCGCGGGAAGGTGGAGGAGGTCGAGCGTGCCGCCACGGCGTTCTCGGAACGCTAGGAGGCGCATTTGCTGACGGTGCCGGGGGAACATTTCGCGAGTGCGACGCTGGCGATCCGCGAGGTGGCGCCGACGGCGCTGGTTCGCATTTCGCGATACGCGACCGGCGAGCCGTACTTCGGCAAGTCAGGCGGCAACCGCTTCGACGATCCGCGCAAGCGGCGGCGGTACGGCACCAGCTATTTCGGTTTCGATCTGCACTGCGCATTCGCCGAGACGGTGCTGCAAGACGAAGTTGCGGATCTGGAGCAGGGCGGCTTTCCGCTCGTGACGACCGAACTCGACCGCTACGTGCTGTCATTTGACGGTACGCCGTTGACCGTGGCCGTCCTGCACGGTTTGTCGCTGAAAAACCTGGGCGGCGACGGTGCGTTGTCGACCATCGTGCCGTACGGCGTTCCGCAGCAGTGGTCGCTTGCCGTATATCGGCATGACCAGCGGGTCGACGGCTTTCTATACATGTCGCGCCATCTCAACACGTCGGAGGCACTCGTGCTTTTCGATCGTGCCACCCCCAAACTCTCGCTCAAGGACGCCGTTCCGTTCCGGCGTCATCCGCAAGCCGTCCGTGTGTTGCAGGACTTCAATGTGTTGCTGCGCTGAACGGCATTGCTCCCATGGCGACGCAACTCAAGCCGCCGCGCCGCGCCCCTCGATCCGCGCCTGCCGCTGGTACAGCACCATCGACAGCGCCACGCCGGCCGCCGCGGCCACGGCCGCGAACAGGAACACCTGCGGATAGCCGAACGCGCCGGCGACATAGCCGGCGAGCGGGCCCGTGATGCCGAGCGACAGGTCGAGGAACACCGAATACGCGGACAGCGCCGCGCCGCGGCTCGCCGGCGGCACCAGCGCGACGGCCTCGACGCCGAGTGCCGGGAAGATCAGCGCGAAGCCGAAACCGGTCAGCGCGGCGCCGATGAGCGCGACGTGCGGCACGGGCGCGAGCCACAGCAGCACGAGGCCCGAGCATTCGAATGCGAACGACACGATCGCGACGCGGAAGCCGCCGTAAGTCTTGATCGTGTTCGCGAACAGCAGGCGCGCGCCGATGAACAGCGTGCCGAACACGGTCAGCGACAGCGCGGCGTTCGGCCAGTGGCGCGCCGCGTAGTACAGCGTGACGAAGGTCGCGATCGAGCCGAAGCCGGCCGAACCGAGCGCGAGGCCGAGGCCGTGCGGCAGCACGCGGGTGAACACGCTCGCATACGACATCCGTTCGCCGTGCACGAGCGGCACGGAATCGATCAGGCGTGCGAGATAGAAGCCGATCGCGGCGAGCGCGATCACGATCACGCCGATCAGCGCCGGATTCAGCGAATGCGCGATCGCGACGCCGACCGGCGCGCCGAGCGCGAGCGCGCCATAGGTGGCGATGCCGTTCCACGAGATCACCTTCGCGTTGTGTGTGACGCCGACCCGGCCGATGCCCCACAGGATCGCACCGGTGCCGCACAGGCTCTCGCCGACGCCGAGCACGAGCCGGCTCGCGACCAGCAGCACGAGACTCCCGACCGGCCAGTGCGCCAGCAGCAGCGCGACGAGCAGCAGCACGCCCGAGATGCCGCAGCCGATCAGCCCGCGCAACACCGTCTGCTTCGGACCGAGCGTATCGGCGAAGCGCCCGGCGAGCGGCCGGGACGCGAGCGTCGCGAAATACTGGACGCTGATCGCGCCGCCCGCGACGATCGCGGAAAAACCGAGGTCGTCATGGACGAAGCCCGGCAGCACCGCGAGCGGCAGGCCGATGGTCAGGTAGCAGATGAACGTGAAGCAGACGACGGACACGATTTGCAGCGTGACGGCGAACCCGCTGCGCGGCGGTGTGGCGGAATCGGTGGACATGGGGTCTGAACGAATGAGCGAAACGAAACGGAAGGCGGCGAAAAACGGAATCGGGATTTTCCCATGGAACCGGTTTTGCTGCATGTACCGTTTAGTTAATGAAGGTCCGTTTTAATCGGCGACAGATCGCTGGCGGACCCATGCGGACGCACGTGAAAACCAGGCGGGGCAACGCGCGGCGGGCGTGCCGGGCGGCCCCGGCGCGCATATCGCGGCAGTTATATGGGCCGCATGCGTGATGGGCTATGGGTTGCGGAATTTGATGGTGATAGCGTGCAAACTGTCAGAAAAACGTCGGTCGAGCGCCAAGCGCAGGCCGCCTTGCCCCCACTTGAAGAATGATAGAGACATGAGTGAGCCGATCCGCTTCTACCATCGTCACGCGGTCCGCGAAGTCAGCGGCGCGGACGTCACCCGCACCGTGCTGCAGTATCTGCGCGAGGACGCGCACTGCACCGGCACCAAGGAAGGCTGCGCGGAAGGCGACTGCGGCGCGTGCACGGTCGTCGTCGGCGAGCTGACCGACACGGGCGCGGTCGCGTTCAAGGCCGTCAACGCGTGCATCCAGTTCCTGCCGACGCTCGACGGCCGTGCGCTGCTGACGGTGGAAGACCTGCGCCAGCCGGACGGTTCGCTGCATCCGGTGCAGCAGGCGATGGTCGACTGCCACGGCTCGCAATGCGGGTTCTGCACGCCCGGCTTCGTGATGTCGATGTGGGCGCTGTACGAGAAGCATGGCCACGAAGGCTGCGGCAGCGCGTGCGCGAAGGCGAAGGACGTGCCGACGCGCACCGAGATCGCCGATGCGCTGACGGGCAACCTGTGCCGCTGCACCGGCTATCGTCCGATCGTCGATGCGGCGGTGCAGATGTTCGACGCACCGGCGCCGTCGGCGCCGGTCGATACGGCCGCGCTGGCTCGCACGCTCGCGTCGCTCAAGCGCGACGATACGTTCGACTACACGACGATCAACGGCGCGCGCTTCGCGGCGCCGCGCACGCTCGACGCGTTGGCCGCACTGAAGACCGAGCGCCCCGACGCGCGCATTCTGGCCGGTAGCACCGACATCGGCCTGTGGGTCACCAAGCAGATGCGCCGGCTCGACGACCTGATCTACGTCGGCCAGATCGCCGAACTGCAGCGCCTCGTGGAGCGCGGCGACTGGATCGAGATCGGCGCGGGCGTGACGGTCGAAAAAGCGTACGCGGCGCTTGCCGGCACGTATCCGGAGCTGACCGAGATGTGGAAGCGCTTCGCGTCGCTGCCGATCCGCAACGCGGGGACGATCGGCGGCAACGTTGCGAACGGCTCGCCGATCGGCGACTCGATGCCGGGCCTGATCGCGCTCGGCGCGCGGGTCGTGCTGCGCGGCGGCGACACGGTGCGCGAGCTGCCGCTCGAGGCGCTCTACACCGGCTATCAGCAAAAGGACATGGCGCCGCACGAATTCGTCATTGGCCTGAAGGTGCCGACCCGCACCGGCGCGCGCGCGAAGCTGCAGTTCCGCACCTACAAGCTGTCGAAGCGGTTCGATTCCGATATCTCCGCCGTGTGCGCGGCGTTCGCGTTCATCGCGGACGGCGATCTGGTACGCGAGCCGCGCATCGCGTTCGGCGGGATGGCCGCCACGCCGAAGCGCGCGACCCACACGGAAGCCGTGCTTGACGGCGCGCAGTGGCACGAAGCCACCGCGCAGGCCGCGATGCAGGCGCTCGAGCGCGACTACCAGCCGCTGTCCGACATGCGTGCGACGAGCGCGTATCGCCTCGATACCGCGAAGAACCTGATGTACCGATTCTGGCTTGAGACGCGCCCGCATGATCCGCTGCCGCCGCAGGCGCTGAACGTGCGTGAAGTGGCCGCCGAAGTTGCCAACGACGCGGCGCGCGTCTGAAGAGGGAGAACACCGAACATGAACCAGCAAGCAGAACCGTTCCTGAGCACCCTCGACCCGCAGGCAGACGCCGCGCAGGTGCACGTGTCACGCGCACACGAATCCGCCCACCTGCACGTGAGCGGACGCGCGACCTACACCGACGACATTCCGATCGTCGCCGGCACGCTGCATGCGGCGCTCGGATTGTCCGCGAAGCCGCACGCGAAGATCGTGTCGATGAACTTCGACGCAGTGCGCGCGACGCCCGGCGTGGTCGCGGTGTTCACGGCCGACGACATCCCCGGCGTCAACGACTGCGGCCCGATCATCCACGACGATCCGGTGCTCGCGAAGGGCATCGTGCAGTTCGTCGGCCAGCCGATGTTCATCGTCGTCGCGACGTCGCACGAAACCGCGCGGCTCGCCGCGCGCCGCGCGCAGGTCGACTACGAAGAGCTGCCCGCGATCCTGACCGCGCAAGAGGCGCGCAAGGCCGAAACCTACGTGATCCCGCCGCTGAAGCTCGCGCGCGGCGACGCGGCCGCGCGGCTGGCCGCCGCGCCGCACCGCGAGTCGGGCGAGATGCTGCTCGGCGGCCAGGAGCAGTTCTACCTGGAAGGGCAGATCGCCTACGCGGTGCCGAAGGACGACGACGGGATGCACGTGTACTGCTCGACGCAGCACCCGAGCGAAATGCAGCACCTCGTCGCGCACGTGCTCGGCGTCGCGTCGCACAACGTGCTGGTCGAATGCCGCCGGATGGGCGGCGGGTTCGGCGGCAAGGAATCGCAGTCGGGCCTGTTCGCGTGCTGCGCGGCGCTCGCCGCGTGGAAGCTGCTGTGCCCGGTGAAGCTGCGTCCGGACCGCGACGACGACATGATGATCACCGGCAAGCGGCACGACTTCCATTACCGCTTCGACGTCGGCTACGACGACGACGGCCGTCTCGACGGCGTCGCGCTCGACATGACGTCGCGCTGCGGTTTCTCGGCCGACCTGTCGGGCCCGGTGATGACGCGCGCGGTGTGCCACTTCGACAACGCGTACTGGCTCGGCGACGTCGACATCGCCGGCTACTGCGGCAAGACCAACACGCAGTCGAACACCGCGTTTCGCGGCTTCGGCGGCCCGCAGGGCGCGTTCGCGATCGAGTACATCCTCGACGACGTCGCGCGTTCGCTCGACCGCGATCCGCTCGACGTGCGCTACGCGAACCTGTACGGCAAGACCGAGCGCAACGTGACGCCTTACGGCCAGACCGTCGAGGACAACGTCCTGCAGGAACTGCTCGGCGAACTCGAAACGACGAGCGACTACCGCGCGCGGCGCGCGGGCGTGCGCGAATTCAACGCGCGCAACACGGTGCTGAAGAAGGGCATCGCGCTCACGCCGGTGAAGTTCGGCATCGCGTTCAACGTCACGCACTTCAACCAGGCCGGCGCGCTGGTGCACATCTATACCGACGGCTCGGTGCTCGTGAACCACGGCGGCACGGAGATGGGGCAGGGGCTCAACACAAAGGTCGCGCAGGTCGTCGCGCACGAGCTCGGCATCCGCTTCGGCCGGATCCGCGTGACGGCGACCGACACGAGCAAGGTTGCCAACACGTCCGCCACGGCGGCGTCGACGGGCTCGGACCTGAACGGCAAGGCCGCGCAGGATGCGGCGCGCCAGTTGCGCGAGCGCCTCGCGGTGTTCGCCGCGAAGCAGTTCGGCGATGGCAAGGTCGATGCGGCCGACGTGAAGTTCGGCAACGACTTCGTGTGGGTCGGCGGCGCGAGCGTGCCGTTCGGCGAGGTGATCGCGAAGGCGTATCTCGCGCGCGTGCAGTTGTGGTCGGACGGCTTCTACGCGACGCCGAAGCTGTACTGGGATCAGTCGAAGCTGCAAGGCCGGCCGTTCTACTACTACTCGTACGGCGCGGCCGTGTCGGAAGTCGTGATCGACACGCTGACCGGCGAAATGCGTACGCTGCGCGTCGATGCGCTGCACGACGTCGGCGCGTCGCTGAACCCGGCGCTCGACGTCGGCCAGGTCGAAGGCGCGTTCATCCAGGGGATGGGCTGGCTCACGACCGAGGAGCTGTGGTGGAACGCGGGCGGCAAGCTGATGACGCATGCGCCGTCCACGTACAAGATCCCGACGGTGAACGACACGCCGCCCGAATTCAACGTGCGGTTGTTCCAGAACCGCAACGTCGAGGACAGCATCCACCGTTCGAAGGCCGTCGGCGAGCCGCCGTTGCTGCTGCCGTTCTCGGTGTTCTTCGCGGTGCGCGATGCGGTGGCCGCGGTCGGCGACTATCGGGTGAATCCGCCGCTCGACGCGCCGGCGACCGGCGAGTCGATCCTGCGTGCGGTGCGTGCAGTGCGTGCGGCGAGCGCCGCCCGGGCAGGCTGAGATGAACGGCCCCACCCACTCGCTGCGTGCCGCGTCGCATGCGCCCGTCGCCGGATGCGACGGCGCGTGTGCAGGCGCATCGGACTACGCGTTCGCGCCAGGCACCGGCCGGCGCAATCGCGCGAGCGCCGCGCCGCCGCCGATGCACATCGTGCTGTTCGGCGCGGGACACGTCGGTCACGCGCTTGTCACGCTGCTCGGCGCATTGCCGTGCGTCGTGCAGTGGGTCGACACGCGCGACGAGCTGTTCCCGGACGAATGTCCGCCGAACGTGCAGCCGGAGCCGACCGACACGCCGGAGGCCGTCGTCGACGCGGCGCCGCCGGGCGCGTACTTCCTCGTGATGACGCACAACCACGCGCTCGACTTCTTGCTCGCCGCGCAGATCATGCGGCGGCGCGACTTCGCGTACTTCGGGATGATCGGCTCGCGCACCAAGCGCGTGAAGTTCGAGCGCCGGCTCGCGGCGCGCGGCGTCGATCCGGTCCGGCTCACGGAGATGGTGTGCCCGATCGGTGTCGCGGGCATCGTCGACAAGGCGCCGGGTGCGATCGCGGTGGCGGTCTGCGCGGAGCTGCTGCAGGCGCGTTCTGGCACGCCGGTTGCCGATGCGAAGGCGGCCGCGGCAGGCCGCATGCGCGACGACGTGAGCTGCGCGCGATGACCGCATGCACGACGCGCACGCACGCGTTTTTGCATACACTGCACGGATTGCGCGGCATGGGGCCGCGCATTTTTTTCGTGCAGGCTCCATGTCCGATCATCAGGTCTATCTCGACGCGCTCGATACGAGCCTCGTCGTCATCGAACGCTGGCTATCCGGCGTCGACACTTCACCCGCCGCGCTCGACGCGCTGATCGCGCCGTTCTCCGACGATTTCACGATGATCATGACCGACGGTCGCGCGTTCGATCGCGACGGCACGCGTGCACTGTTCGCGAAGTTGGGCGGCGTGAAGCCCGGGCTGCGCATCACGTTGTCGGAAATCCGCGTGCTGGCGGCCGATGCGTCGCATGCGGTGCTCACCTATTTCGAGGCGCAGCACGCGGCATCGGGTGAACTGCCCGCGCGTCGCGCGACGGCCGTGTTCGAGCGCGACGCGGCAGGCGTCGTGCGCTGGACCCACCTGCAGGAAACGACCTGCGCGGCGTGAGTGAGCGTCGCGAACCGAAGGCCGGGGTGGCCGCGCGTGTCAGCGCTTGCGGCCGCGCTGCGCCGTCAGTTCGTCGGACACGCTCTGCATCAGCGCGCACAGCCACGCGATGTCGGTCGGGCGATCCGGCTGCGGATGCGTGAGCAGGTAGCTTTTGATGCGCGGAAACGGCACCGGCGGCGTGACGACGACGAGCGGCAGCAGTTGCGCATAGTGCGTCGCGAAGCGGCGCGTCGTCGTGAAGATCAGGTCCGACTGCAACAGCACCTGCGGCACGATGCCGAAGTACGGCAGCGTCGTCACGATCCGTCGCGAGAGACGGGCGCGCGCGAGGCCGATTTCGATCGCGTTGCGCTTGTCGCCGGTGTACGGCGTCGGCGCGACGTGCGCGGCCGACGCGTACGCTTCGCGCGTGAGCGGCGCGCGCGCGAGCGGATGCGCGTCGCGCATCAGGCACACGATCGTGTCGGAGAACAGGTCCTGGCGCGCGAAGTGCGGGTCGGGTTTCGGCCAGTTGCCGATCACGAGATCGAGCGCGCCCGATTCGAGCGCACCCGCATGATCGAGCGCGGGATTCAGCGAATCGATTTCCAGGTGCGCATGCGGCGCCGCGTCGCGAAAGCGCTCGATCAGCGTCGGCATGAAGAAGTCGTTCAGGTAGTCGGGCGCGGCGACGCGGAACGTGCGCCGCGCGGACGACGGATCGAAGTCGCCGTGCGGCGTCGCGATGAAGTCGACTTCGCGCAGCGCGCGCGACGCCGCGCCGAGCAGCGATGCGCCGTATTCGGTCGGCACCATCCCGGATTTGCCGCGCACGAGAATCGGGTCGTTCAGCGTTTCGCGCAGCTTGCGCAGCGCGGTGCTGATCGCGGGCTGGGTCTGGTTCAGCCGCAGCGCGGCCTGCGTGACGCTGCGCTCGAGCAGCAGCGTGCGCAATACGCGCACGAGCCAGATATCGAGCGAGGCGGTACGGTCGTCGTCTTCCATCGGTACGGGTCGATTCGGGGATGCGTAACCTTACCGCAGCCACGCGTTGCCGTGGGTGATACCGGCCATCACGCGCGGCCCTTCGGCAGCGAGCTGATCCGCTTGACCTCGCGCGATTCGAGCCAGTTCGGCGTGCGTGCGCAGTACAGCACCATCGGCAGCGCGTCCTCGCCCCAGAACAGTTGCTTGTTCATCCAGAAAGTCGGCACGCCGAACACACCGAGCGCGATCGCATCGTCGGTGTTGCGGCGCAGCTGCGCCGTCGTTTCCTCGAATTCGATCAGCGCGTCGCCGTGCCCGACGCCGACGCGTTCGCACAGCGCCGCGAACCCGTCCGGCGTCGACGGATCGTTTCCGTCGCGCCAGATGAAGCGGAACATTTCGAGCACGGTGGCGACGTCGGCGCGCAGCGCGATCGCGAGGCGCAGCACCTTGTCGGAGTCGAACGGATGCGCGGGCGGCATCTTGAAGCGGATGCCGAGCTGTTCGGCGCGAAACAGCGCGTGACGGTACGTGAACACGCGTTTGGCCGGGACGTCCGAGCTCGAGCGCTGCCCCCAGTGACGCTGCAGGTCGGGCAGCGACACGGCGACGGGTTCGAACGGCACGTCCGGCCACTTGTCGTGTTGTTCGAGCAGCAGGTAGGAGAACGGCGACACGAAGTCGAAGAACCAGGCAGGCTGGGCAGTGTCGAGGCCGGTTGTCATGGCGGATCTCCAGAGGTGGGGCGTGCGCGCCTGGCGGCGGCCTTCATGTTACGCGGTGGCGCGCGGATGCAGCAATGATCGCGGATCGTCCGCTCATGCGGAACCGGGAGTCGCCCGAGGGGGGGGGCCGGCCGGCGGCGACGCGTCACCGGTGTCGGCGCCGGGCGTGCCTGCCGCCGCTTCGCGGTCGTGCGCGGTGAGTCGCTCGCGCACGAAGCCGATGTGCTCGCGCAGCACGTAGAACTGCCCTGCGTACGCGAGCGGCATCTTCATCCGGTTCACGGCTTCCTCGATGTCGTCGAGCTCGTCGAGCAGCTCGACGCGCTCCTCGGCCGTATGCTCGCCGAGCGCGCTGCGCTCGAGCGCGATCAGCGCGCCGTACCAGCGGTAGATGCGCGAACGCACGCGCCAGCCGTACAGCGACGGCACGAGCCGCAGCCCCGGAATCAGCACGACGATCAGCGGCACCACCACGACGAGCAGCCGGTCGACGAGACTCGCGACCCAGAACGGCAGGCGCCGGTACAGGAAGGTCTTGCCCGACTTGTAGTAGCGCGCCGCGTCGTCCGACAGCGGGAAGCCGCGCGTGATCGGCGACGGGAATTCGCCTGCGTGCTGCAGGATCGTCGCGTGGCCGTGCACTTCGCGCGCGGCCTCGATCAGCAGGTCGGACAGCGCCGGATGCAGCGTGTCGCGCGCGACCAGCTCGATCGTCGGCGCGACCGTATGAATGTCGGCGGGCGGCAGGTTGCGGCCGAGATCGTAGACGCCCATCGGCAGCGTGATCGCGGTCAGGTACGGGAAGCGCCGCGCGTACGCTTCGGCCTGCGTGAACGAATACACGTGCACGCCGGGCGCGCGGAACAGCTTCGCCATCACCGGGATCTGCGTCGAGTCGCCGGACAGGAACGCGGCGTCGATCTTGCCGTCGAGCAGCTCGGTCGCGGCGTCTTCGCCGGCGGTCGGCAGCAGCTCGGTCGAGCCGCCCGGCACGATGCCGTTCATCTTCAGCAGCGCGAGGCTCAGCTCGCGCGCGCCGCTGCCCTCGGCGCCGAGCGCGAGCCGCTTGCCCTTGAAATCGGACAGGCGCGCGACGATCGGGCCGCGGTACATGATCGCGAGCGGCACGTAGCCGATGCTGCCGAGCGACACCAGGTGTTCGTCGCGCTCCTTCGGGCCGATGCCGCTCTGCACGAAGCCCACGTCGACCGGCGCGTTCGGGTTCGACAGCCGCGCGAGGTTCTGCGCGGATCCTTCGGACGACTCGACGTCGAGCGTGATGCCGTTCTTCGCGAGGATCGTCTTGTATTTCTGCGCGGCGTTCCAGTACGTGCTGCCGGGCGGCCCGGACGAAATCACGAGGGTGGACGGCGGCGCGGGCTGGATCAGCTTGACCGCGAGCCAGACGGCCGCTGCGGCGAGCAGCACGGTCGGGCCGATCGACAGTGCGAGGTCGCGCCACGACACCGCGACGAAGCGGGCGAGGATGCGGCGTGGCGGGCGAGGTCGGGCAGGCTTCATGGAATCGGCGGATGACACGGGTGTGACGCATCGGTGACGGCCGTCACCGACGATGCACGCGGTGCACGTTCTGGCGGCGATGGTACCCGGTTTCGCCGCGGGTGCGCGAGCCGGGCGCCGCGGCGCGGCTGTGCGCCCACGTCGGCGGGCGCTCGCGCGTCAAAAGCTTTGCGCTTCGGCGGGCGCTGGATTACATTGTGCGACGCAGCCGCGCCCGATTCGCGCGCGACCCGGCACGCAATGAGACCGGGCGCGTCCGGCCGGCGGCTGTCCGGCCCGGCCGGCCCGCATTTGCGTGCGCCGGTCGCCGGCCCGTGTCGCCTCTCTCGCATCGCCGTGGAAATCATCGGCCGTCCCGCCCGTTTGCGCGCGGGCCGGCTGCTTTTGGGGGTTTCCGGCCGTACTGTGCATGGCCGTTCCGGAGTCACAAGGAGATAGCATGAAGTCGATCGTGTTGAGAGCGTTGGGTGTTGCGGCCGTGGCGGCCTGTTTGACGGGCAGCGTATACGCGCAGTCGAGCGATGCGGCGGCCACCGAAGCGCCGGCCGCAGCGACGAGCTCGCCGAAGGCGGCAGCCAAGACCGCGAAGAAGGCGAACCGCAAGCTGGGCTACGCGGTGCGCAAGGCGATTACGAAGGATGGCGGCGTGAACGTGTCGAACCTCGTCGTCCGTTCGAAGGGCGGGGCGATCACGCTGGAGGGCACGGTGCCCGAGCAGGCACAGATCGACAAGGCGGAAGCCGCGGCCAAGGGCGTGAAGGGTGTGACGTCGGTCACGAACAAGCTGACGGTCCAGCAGCAATGATGCCGGGCGGCGGCGCGCAAGCGCCGTCCGCACCCGCTTTCAGGCGGGCCCCGGCATGCCGGGGCCCGTTTGCGCTTCAAAGGCCGCGAGCCGCGCACGACGTGGCGGCGGACCCATAACGAGATCGAGAGGGCGGCAATGACGACGCACGGGTGGGGCAGTCGGATACTTCTCGTCGCGGCGCTGGCCGCGATGACGATGCTCGGCGCCTGCAACGGCGACGATTCGGGCGAACGCAACCGGCTGCCCGGATTCGTGTCCGGCAGCGTGCGCACGACCGGCTATGACGGCACGAGCGACGACCTGCTGACGGCCGGCCTCGGCAAGACGGGGCTCGCCGCCGCCACCGCACCGGCATTCGCGAATCCGTCACGGCCGACGAGCGCCGAACTGCGCCGGGTCGCGATCTGGTCGAACTATCGCGCGCTCGTCGACATGAGCGCCAACGGCGGCTACGGCCGCTTCTGGGGGCCGAACGTCGACCTCGACGGCAACGACACGCTCGGCGAAGGCAAGATCCCCGGCACCGAATATCTCGCGTACTCCGACGACGGCAGCGGCCGCAAGAACGTGACGCTGCTCGTGCAGGTGCCCGCGAGCTTCGATCCCGCGCAGCCGTGCATCGTCACGGCGACGTCGTCGGGCTCGCGCGGCGTGTACGGCGCGATTTCCGCGGCCGGCGAATGGGGGCTCAAGCGCGGCTGCGCCGTGGCATACACCGACAAGGGCGGCGGCAACGGTGCGCACGAGCTCGGCACCGACACGATCACGCTGATCGACGGCACGCTCGCCAACGCGGTGCTGGCCGGCAATGCCAGCCTCTTCACCGCCAACGTGACGAGCGGCGACCTCGCCACGTACAACAGCCGCTTCCCGAACCGCTACGCGTTCAAGCACGCGCATTCGCAGCAAAATCCCGAGCAGGACTGGGGCCACGCGACGCTGCAGTCGGTCGAATTCGCGTACTGGGCGCTCAACGAACGGTTCGGGCCGCTGCTCGACAGCACGCATCACGGCGTGCGCTACCATCCGGGCGACATCACGACGATTGCCGCATCCGTCAGCAACGGCGGTGGCGCCGCGCTCGCGGCGGCCGAACAGGACACGCGCCGCTGGATCACCGCGGTCGTGGTCGGCGAGCCGCAGATCAACGTGCGGATGGCGGCCAACGCGGTCGTGCGCGAGGGCGGCCAGCCGGTGCCGTCGTTCGGCCGGCCGCTGGCCGACTACGCGACGCTCGCGAACCTGCTTCAGCCGTGCGCGGCCGCATCGGCATCGCTCGCCGGCGAGCCGTACCTGAGCGCGCTGCCGCTCGCCACCACGCAGTCGATCCGCACGCAGCGCTGCGCGACGCTCGCGGCGGCGGGGCTCGTGTCGGGTGCCGACACGCCAGGCCAGGCCGCCGACGCGCTCGCGCAACTGCACGCGGCCGGCTATCTCGCCGATTCCGACCTGCTGCACGCGTCGATGTGGGATTCGCAGGCGATTCCGGCGATCGCGGTCACCTATGCGAACGCGTACACGCGCTCGCGCGTGACCGACAACCTGTGCAATTTCAGCTTCGCGACCACCCGAGCGGCGACGGGCACCGTCGCGCCGCCCGCCGCGTCGCCGATGCCGGCCGTGTTTGGCCTCGGCAACGGCGTGCCGCCGACGGCCGGCATCGACCTCGTGTTCAACACGGGGGCGGGTGTCGACCACCGGCTCGCGACGCCCGACGCGAGCTTCGCTGGCGCGCTGTGCCTGCGCCAGCTGTGGACCAACGGGATGCTCGACATGCCGGCCAACGTCGACGCGGTGCGCGTGAACGCGAACCTGCAGGGCAAGCCGGCGATCATCGTGCAGGGCCGCAGCGATGCGCTCGTGCCGGTGAACCATGCGTCGCGCGCGTACGTCGCGCAAAACAGCATCAGCGAAGGCGGCCGCAGCCAGCTCGTGTTCTACGAGGTGACGAACGGCCAGCACTTCGACGCGTTCCTGCCGGTGGTGGGCTTCGATACGCGCTTCGTGCCGGTCCACTACTACAACCTGCAGGCGCTGAACCTGATGTGGCGGCACCTGAAGAACGGCGCGCCGCTGCCGCCGTCGCAGGTGATCCGCACGGTGCCGCGCGGCGGCGCGCCGGGCGCCGCGCCCGCGCTGACAAGCGCCAACCTGCCGCCGATCTCGTCGTCGCCCGGCGCGAACGCAATCACCGCCGGCGCCGGCACGATCGACGTGCCGCTCTGACGGCGCCCATTGCGCCGCACGCCCGAAGCCGGACAGTCGTCCGGCTTTTTTCTTTTCAGCGTATGGAATCGGTCCCTCGCTGTCTTTTTTCCGAATGGCTTGCGCTGTAACAAATTATTACTTTACGGCCGAAAACCCGGAATCTAATATGCGCCGATATTTTCACTTAATTTAATAAATTACCGAGAGACAATAATCCTTTCCGTATAATTAACCGATCCTTTCGATTTTATTAAGTCGGCTCGAGCAACGACTGGTCGCGCATTTTGCGCTTGGCCGGCCGTCTTGTCGACGGGGATCGTTCGTCTGTTCGAAGCAAGGCTGCCTTGTCTGGCGGGCCTTGTGGGGGAAGCTTTTGCCTTTTGCTTGATGGCGAGTACGGGTGGTCGCCTGAATCCGCATTGCTGCGGATTATTGAATTGTCGTTCGCAATGGAATTGATTCCATTGTGCAGTCGCGAAATATGGGTGGGGTAAATCATGCCGGTCGGTATTCGCTGACCCGGTAAAAAACTCGGAGTGCGTCGCATAACGAATGCATTCCGGTGCGGAGCGCCGGCGCAAATGATCCTTTGCGACCGGCGGTATTTATCGTTCTGTTCGAGAGGCAATAATGACGACACTGAAGTCCTTGAAAAACGGTTTCGCGCTATTTGGAACGACACTGAGCGTGCCGCTCGCCGCAGCTGCTGCGGCGGCGCTGCTCGTCACGGGGTGCGGGGGCGACGACGGGTCAGGGCCGTCCGCTGCGACCTCCGCGGCGGCCGCGACGACGTCGAACGGCAGCACGTCGGCCGGCGCCGACGCAACGGCGGCCGCGGCCGCAGCCGACCAGCCGTACGTCGACAACGACGTGTACGGCACCGGGCCCGACGATGCGGTCACGGATTCGACCGAAGGCGCGGCGGTCGTGCACCGCCAGGTCACGATCGGCGGCAAGACCATCAAGTACACGGCCACCACCGGCCACCTGACCACCATCGACCCGACCACGTCGGCGCCGAACGCGAAGATGTTCTACGTCGCGTACACGCAGGACAACCCGGATCCGTCGAAGCCGCGCCCGGTCACGTTCTTCTACAACGGCGGCCCTGGCTCGTCGTCGGTCTACCTGCTGCTCGGTTCGTTCGGGCCGAAGCGCCTGCAGTCGTCGTTCCCGAACTTCACGCCGCCGGCCCCGTACAAGCTGCTCGACAACCCGGACAGCCTGCTCGACCGCACTGACCTCGTGTTCATCAACCCGGTCGGCACCGGCTATTCGGCGGCGGTCGCCCCGGCGAAGAACAAGGACTTCTGGGGCACCGACCAGGACGCACGCTCGATCGACCGCTTCATCCAGCGCTACCTGACCAAGTACTCGCGCTGGAACTCGCCGAAGTTCCTGTACGGCGAGTCGTACGGCACGGCGCGCAGCGCGGTCGTGTCGTGGGTGCTGCATGAGGACGGCATTGACCTGAACGGGATCACGCTGCAGTCGTCGATCCTCGACTATGCGAATGCGCTGTCCGCGCCGGGCACGTTCCCGACGCTCGCGGCCGATGCGTTCTACTGGAAGAAGACGACGCTCAACCCGACGCCGACCGATCTCGACGCGTACATGGTGCAGGCCCGCAACTACGCGGACAACACGCTCGCGCCGCTCGCGCAGAAGCCGAACCCGCAGGACGGCGGCTTCGTGAACGTGCGGCTGAACCTGAACCTGCAGACCGCGCAGCAGATGGGGTCGTACATCGGCACCGATCCGACGTCGCTGATCCAGACCTTCGGCAACCCGGCCGCGCTCGGCAACGTGCCGTCGTCAGACGACAACCCGCCGTACACGTTCTTCCTGACACTCGTGCCGGGCACGCAGATCGGCCAGTACGACGGTCGCGCGAACTTCACGGGCAAGGGCATCGCGCCGTACATCCTGCCGAACTCGGGCAGCAACGATCCGTCGATCACGAACGTCGGTGGCGCGTACACGGTGCTGTGGAACAGCTATATCAACACCGACCTCAAGTACACGTCGACGTCGTCGTTCGTGGACCTGAACGACCAGGTCTTCAACAACTGGGACTTCAGCCACACCGACCCGACCGGCGCGAACAAGGGCGGCGGCAATACGCTGTACACGGCCGGCGACCTGGCGGCGACGATGAGCGTGAACCCGGACCTGAAGGTGATGTCGGCGAACGGCTACTTCGACGCGGTCACGCCGTTCCACCAGACCGAGCTGACGCTCGCGCAGATGCCGCTCGATCCGACGCTCAAGGCGCAGAACCTGACGATCAAGAACTACCCGTCGGGCCACATGATCTATCTGAACGACGCGTCGCGCACCGCGCTGAAGGGCGATCTCGGCAGCTTCTACGACGGCATCCTCGCGAACCGGAGCGCGCTGCAACGCGTGCTGAAGCTACAGGCGCGCACGCAGCAGCTCAAGCAGCAGCAACTGCAGCAGCAGGGGCGGTAAGCATGGCGGATGGCGCGCGTCGGCCGCTGCGGGAAAAAATCTGACCCGCTCATGCGTCCCTGCGCTTCGTGTCGCGTGCGTTGATGGGCCTCTGCCGTTCCTCAAGATGCCCCGTGAGTCGAGGACTCTCGGGGCATCGTCTCGTCCGGGGGCGTGCATCGCCCTGGAAGTCACCGGTACGGCGTCTTGTAATCCCCAAAAGAAGGATAGAAAGCCCTCTATTGAGGATTCATCTGAATATCCTCATAATGAGGACGATCACCCCTGATTTGAGGATTTTCGTGGGCCTCGCCGACTTTCTCTTCACGCCGGGCATGCAACGCGTGCTGGGTGCTGCGCTATTGCAACCGGATCGCAGTTTTACGCTGCAGGAATTGCTGCATCTGGCAAACAGTGGGCGTGGAAGCGCTCAGAAGCAGGTGGACCGGCTAATCGAAGTCGGCGTACTCAAGGAGGATGCCCGGCGAGGTCGACAACGGAGCATCCGCGCGAATACGGAATTCATCCTCTATGCAGAATTGGTCGAGATCGCACGAAAGACGTTTGCCGTGGCGGAGCCTTTGAGGGAAGCCTTGTTGCCTTTCGCCTCGCATATTTCCACGGCCTTCGTGTTTGGGTCGGTGGCGAAGGGGACCGATAGCGCTCGCAGCGACATCGATCTGATCGTCATCGGCGACGTCCAGCTCCTCAAGCTATCCGAAGCCATGCACGCGGCCGAGCAGAATCTGCTGCGTCCCATCAACTTCTCGTTGTACGAGCCTGCCGAATGGACCGTGTTGGTAGACACTGACCCTGTCATGGCGCAGATTGCCCAAGGCCCCACGTTGAGGATTCTGTGATGCAGCGCCCAACTGAATACGAAAACCTCATCAAGACGAAAGCCTTTGATGCCGTTGCGCCGACGCCCGGGGCAATTGCGGGTTTCCTGCGCAATGCCGACGATTACAAGGCCACTGCCGACGAGCTGGATCCTGCCCGGCATTTGCAAGTATTTACCTTGGCCTACGAAGGCTACTTCCAGGTGGTACAGGCCGTCCTGGAGTTCTACGAGGTGCGAACCAAAGATGCAGGCCGCAACCTGGCCATCCAGCGTGTATCGACCTCATTGGGCGTGAGTGCTCCGGAGTTCGCCTTCATCACGAAGGCGCACGAGCGACGCAACGGCACGTCGTACGTTTCGCCATTTCCGCCGGTGTCGAAAGCAGAGGCCGCCACCATGCTGAGCATCCTGGCGAAGTATTTGCCAGTTGCACGTACGCTGACCGGTATGCCGTGAGACCCGGCTGGAAATCCGTCTAGGAGAGGATGACAGGCGCACGCACCGAGGTGGCGTGTTGCGTCAGGGCAGAGGCCGCTTACGCGAGCACGAGCCGCACGCCGACCGCGACGAGCGTCGCGGCGAGCAGGTTGCGCAGCAGGCGCTCGGGCGCGCGCGCCGACAGCAGGCTGCCGAGCACGATGCCGGGCAACGAACCGAGCAGCAGCGACAGCAGCATCGACCAGTCGACCGAACCGAGCAGCCAGTGGCCCATGCCCGCGACGAGCGTGAGCGGCACCGCGTGCGCGATGTCGGACCCGACGATGCGGGTGGTCGCGAGCGTCGGGTACAGCAGCAGCAGCACGGTGACGCCGATCGCGCCGGCGCCGACCGAGGTCATCGACACGAGCACGCCGAGCACGACGCCGGTCAGCACGGTCGACCACAGCGTGCGCGCGGGGCTGGGTGCGAACGGATTGCGCGCGGCGAGCGCGGTGAGCTGCGGCCGGAAGATCAGCGCGAGCGACGTGAGCAGCAGCGCGACGCCGAGCACCAGCTGGATCACCCGCGCGGTGCCCGGCGAATTCATTCCGTGCGTATGCATCGCCCACAGCGTGATGGCCGCGGCCGGGACGCTACCCGCCGCGAGCCGGCCGGTGATGCGCCAGTCGATCGACCCTTTCAGCCCGTGGACGAGCGTGCCGGTGGCCTTGGTCGCGGCCGCGTACAGCAGGTCGGTGCCGACCGCCGTCGCGGGATGAACGCCGAACAGCAGCACGAGGATCGGCGTCATCAGCGAACCGCCGCCGACGCCCGTCAGGCCGACGAGAATGCCGACGAACAGGCCGGACAGGGAGTACAGCAGATCGATATGGGGAAGCGACATCGGAAGCAGGCG
Source organism: Burkholderia sp. JKS000303 (assembly GCF_002563755.1). Taxonomy (NCBI): domain Bacteria; kingdom Pseudomonadati; phylum Pseudomonadota; class Betaproteobacteria; order Burkholderiales; family Burkholderiaceae; genus Burkholderia; species Burkholderia sp. JKS000303. The sequence goes on along the minus strand of NZ_PDBZ01000001.1, from coordinate 730,823 downwards.
GTTATGCGGCGTTCGGCGGCGGCGCGCGGCTGCTGCGCGCGCGTCAAAGTCTGCCATTGTCGCAAAAGTGGCGCTTCGGTGTACGACTACGTTAAAAATCGGCCGGAGAAGCCCGCCGGACGGGCGGTTCGTCGTGCGAGAAACGATCGTTTGAACGTGTGTTGGGCCACGCAGGCGACGCGCGTGCCGCGGCCGGCCTGCCGGGCGGCGGGGCAGGGCCGCACGGGAAAAGGGCAAGCGGGAGGGGCCGGGGCGCGGCGGTGCGTGCCCCGGCCGGCCGTCAGTGCATCGCGGGGCCGACGCCGGCGACCGCATCCTGGCGACGGATGCGCAGCGCGAGGCCGAGCAGGCCGGCGGCGGCCGCGAACGCCGCGCCGACCGCGAACGCGGTGTGATAGCCGCCGTTCAGCGCCTCGAGCGGCGCGGCATGGGCGGCAGCCAGCGCATCGCTGCGCGCGGCCGCGAGGCTCGCCAGCACCGCGAGGCCGAGCGCGCCGCCCATCATGAACGCGGTGTTGACGATGCCGGACGCGAGCCCGGAATCGGCCGGATCGACGTCGTTCATCGCGGCCAGCAGCAACGGATTGAACGCGACGCCCGCGCCGATGCCGAGCAGCGTCATGCCGGGCAGCACGTGCCAGAGGAAGCCGCCGTCCGCTGGCGCGCGCGAGAACAGCGCGAGGCCGCACGCCGCGATCAGCAGGCCGGCGGCGATCGGGCCGCGGATGCCGAAGCGCATCACGATCCGCGCGGACAGCCCGAGCGAGAACGCCGCCATGATCAGGTTCGCCGGCAGGAACGCGAGGCCGACCTGCAGCGGCCCGTAGCCGAGCACGCGCTGCATGTAGAGCGCGGACAGGAAGAACCACGCGAACATCGCGGCCGCCCACAGCACGCCGATCACGTTCGCGAGCGCGACGTTGCGCGCGGCGAACAGCGTGAGCGGCATCAGCGGATGCGCGACGCGCGCCTCGATCGCGATGAACAGCGCGAGCAGCACGACGGCCGCGCCGATCAGCACGACGGTCTGCGTCGACAGCCAGCCGGCCTCGTTGCCGCCGACGATCCCGTAGACCGCGAGCATCAGCGACGCGGTGACGGTGATCGCGCCGGCGACGTCGAGCCGCGCGGCGTCGGCCGGCGCGCGCATGCGCGGCAGCAGCGCGACGCACATCGCATAGACCGCGATGCCGATCGGCAGGTTGACGAGGAAGATCCAGTGCCACGACAGCGTGCTCGTCAGCAGCCCGCCGAGCAGCACGCCGATGCTGCCGCCGCCCGCGCACACGAAGCCGTAGACGCCCATCGCGCGCGCCCGTTCGTCGGGCTCGGTGAACAGGTTCATGATCAGCGACAGCGACACGGCCGACACGATCGCGCCGCCGAAGCCCTGCACCGCGCGCGCGGCGATCAGCATCGTTTGCGACTGCGCGAGGCCGCAGGCGAGCGACGCGAGCGTGAACACCACGAGGCCCGCGAGGAACATGCGCCGCTGGCCGTACAGGTCGCCGAGCCGGCCGCCGAGCAGCAGGCAGCCGCCGAACGTCAGCAGGTACGCGTTGACGACCCACACGAGGGCCGTCTCGGTGAAATGGAGATCGGTGCTGATCGACGGCAGCGCAACGTTCACGATCGTGCTGTCGAGCACGATCATCAGCACGCCGAGGCAGAGGACGATCAACGCGTACCAGCGCTGCTCGCCGTGAATCCCGTGGGTCATGGGCTTGCAGCCTTTCGATAGGTATTTGAAAGGCTGAATTGTAGACGCCATTCGCGCGCGCTTCCTGCCGGTTTGTGGCAGCAGCGACGCGTAGTGACGGGCGCTGCGCACGACGGCGCGGCGCGCTGCGGGCGCCGGGCGCCGGGCGTTATTCGCGCGGCGGCAGTTCGCAGCCGTCCGGGCCGCAGGCGGCCGCGTCGTCGCCGCTCAGCTCGACGATGCCGCCGTCGCGCCATGCCTGGTCGAGCGCCTGCGCGAATACGTCGGCCGGTTGCGCGCCCGATACCGCGTAGCGGCCGCCGAACACGAACAGCGGCACGCCGCGCCCGCCGATCTGCTCGGCGCGCGCGATGTCGGCCTCGACTTCGTCGTGGTATGCGTCGCTACCCAGTACCGCTTCGGCCGCCGAGTGCTCCAGCCCCGTTTCGACCGCGAAATCGAGCAGTGCCGCGTGGTCGAACAGCGACCCGTGTTCGCAGAAATACGCACGGTACAGCCGCTCGGTCAGCGCATGCGCGCGGCCCGTCGTTTCCGCGAGCTTCACGAGCCGGTGAGCGTCGAACGTGTCGCCGGCGAGCGTGTCGGGCAGGTCGTAGTCCAGCCCGACGCTCGCGGCCGCGTCGGTCACCTGGCGCAGCATCTGGTCGACCTGCGCGGACGACATCCGGTACTTGCCCGCGAGCATCGCCTCGACCGGTTCGACGGGATGGCCCGGCATCAGCCGGTACGCGCGCAGCACGACCTCGACCTGCTCGGCGTGCGCGAACGCGGCGAGCGCCTCGTCGAAGCGGCGCTTGCCGATCCAGCACCACGGACAGATCAGGTCGGACCAGATTTCGACGGTCAGGGTCGGGCGGGCGATCGGGGCAGCGGTGGTCGGCATCGGGACTCCTGGCAGCAGAAAAAGTGTAACCGAGACTATATCACTTTCCAGCTTCGATGCTTTTGGGCGGCCGGGCGGGACTGCCCGGCCGCATCGCACGGCACGGCCCGCGCGGGCAGGCGGCATCCGGCGCGCGCCGGCTTACGCGTCGTCCTGCGTTTCCTTCAGATGCTTCAGGTGCTTGTAGACGGTTGCGCGCCCCATCCCGAGCACGTTCGCGACATAGTTCGCGGCGCTCTTGCCGCGGAATGCGCCTTCTGCATGCAGTGCCTCGACGAGTTCGCGCCGGTGCTCGCGCGTGAGCCCGTTCAGGCCGACCTGCCGCTCGCGCAGCCAGCCGTGCAGGAACGTGTTGATGCGCTCCTGCCAGTCGTCGCGGAACAGCTCGTCAGGTTGCGCGACGACGCCCGCGCCCTTGATGAACACGTCGAGCGTCGTGCGGACGTCGTCGAACACCGCGATGTTGAAGTTGATGCACATCATCCCGGCCGGGTGGCCTTCGTCGTCGAACAGCACGTTGCTCACGCAGCGCATGCGCCGGCCGTCCCAGTTCAGCTTCTCGTACGGGCCGATCACGCGCTCGCGCGCCGAATGATCGATTTCCTCGAGCGCGGAGTCGTCGCCGACCTCGCGCTTCGACAGGTTGTTCGCCAGATACAGCACGGTCTGGTCGTGCAGGTCGTGGATCACGACTTCCGCGTACGGGAAGAACAGCGCCGCGATGCCGTCGGCGATCGGTGCGTAGCGGGTGAGCAGCAGGTCTTTGACGGGGGAGTGCTTCTTGCGCATCGGAATCGCCATCTCGGGTGAGCGTGGGCCGGGCGGTGCGTCGGCGCGGCGCGCCGGCGTGCCGTTGGCCGGCATGTCCGTGCGCGCACGCGCTGCCGCCGCGGCGGTTGCGCCATTGTATCGGCCCCGCGTGCGCGTGATGCTCATGCGTGCGTCAGATGCGTGTACAGCGCGTGCGCGATCGCGATGTCCTCGAGTCCGAGGCCGATCGAGCGGAAGAACGCATGACGCGTGCGCGACGGCGCCGCGCAGCTGCCTGCGACGAGCGCCGGCAGGTCGCCGACGATCCGCTCGGGCGACCAGCCGTGCTCGGCCGCCGCGATCTGCATCTCGCCCGCGCTCGCGGGCGTCGTCTGCCGGTAGTCGCAGTACACGTCCATGTCGGGCAGCCAGGCGGGCGGGATTTCGTGTGCGCGCGCGACGTTCGTGCTGATCGACGTGACGAGCGCGGGACGCGTGAGCATGCCGTCGGCGAGCACCGGCGTACCCGACGACGTGCAGAGCATGACGACGTCCGCGTCGCGCACGCACGCCTCGACGCTCGCGGCCGGCCGCGCGCGCGGATCGATCCGTGCGAGCGCCGCCTGCAGCACGGCGTCGTCGGCGAGCGCCGGCGAATGGACGCTGATCGAAGTCCAGTCGCGCAAGCCCGCGGTGTGGCGCAGATGCGCGAGGCCGACCGCGCCCGTGCCGATCACGGCGAGCCGGCGCGCATCGCGCGGCGCGAGGCAGTCGACCGCGAGCGCGGTCGTGCCGGCCGTGCGCTCGACCGTCAGCAGCCCGGCGTCGCACCACATCAGCGGCTGGCCGGTGCGCATCGACATCAGCGCGGTCCATGCGGTTACGATCGGTTTCCCGTCGGGCTTGCCGCCGGCCACGACGTACGGCGACAGCTTCGCGCCGAACACCTGTTCGTCGGCGAGCGCGCCGAGGTACGTGATGAAGTCGCCGGCCTGTTCCGGGAACAGCGTGAGGGTTTGCGGCGGCTGCACCGCGCGGGCCGACGCGAGCGACGCGAACATGCGGCGCAGCGTGCCGAGCACGTCGAGCGACGGCAGCGCTGCGCGCACCGCGGCTTCATCGACGGTCAGCGGCAGGGTCGGGGCGGGTTGCGTCATGGAGCTTCTCCGGTCGGGAGCTGGACGACACAGTCTCGAAAGATGGCGTCCAGCGGTGTTCGTAGTGGATTAAAAGTCTAATATAGACAAAAGAAGTCGGGTGAATTTTTCTTTCCGGAGCGGGGTGGTACTGACGGTTTTCGGAAAAACGTCGATAAATCAACGGCATTTTGCGCAATCTGCAGAATGTTGGCAGACAGCACCGCGGCCCGGATTATCGTATCCCCTATAGTCTATAGTAGACTTAGAGTCTATATTTGGCGTGCAGACCAGCGTGCCGCCGCACGGCGCCATGCGACCGGTCTGCATCGCCTCAATTCAGAACCGAAGGACCTCCGTCATGAACTGGAAGCTTTCCCTTTGCGCCGTCGCGGCGCTCGCGTGCGCGGCCGTCACGGCCCACGCGGAACAGACCACGCTGCGCTTCGGGATCGAAGCCGCCTATCCGCCGTTCGAGAGCAAGACGCCGGCCGGCCAGCTGCAGGGTTTCGACGTCGACATCGGCAATGCGGTGTGCGCGAAGCTGAACATGAAGTGCGTGTGGGTCGAGAACGCGTTCGACGGGCTGATCCCGGCGTTGCAGGCGCGCAAGTTCGACGCGATCAATTCGGCGATGAACATCACCGCGAAGCGCAAGCAGAGCATCGACTTCACGCCGGCGATCTATGTCGTGCCGATCGTGATGATCGCGCGCCGCGGCTCGCCGCTGCGGCCGGATGCGGCGAGCCTGCGCGGCAAGCACGTCGGCGTGCTGCAGGGGTCGTCGCAGGAGGATTTCCTGAAGGCGCACTGGGCCAACGCGGGCGTTGCCGTCGTGTCGTATCAGGATCAGGACCAGATCTATGCGGATCTCGCCGCCGGCCGTCTTGACGCGGCCGTGCAGGAAGCGCAGACCGCGCAGGACGGTTTCCTCGACAAGCCGGCCGGGCGCGATTTCCAGATCGTCGGCGATCCGCTGAAGGATCCCGCGACGCTCGGCGAAGGCACCGGCTTCGGGATGCGCAAGGGCGACAAGGCGCTGCAGGCGAAGATCGTCGGCGCGCTCGATGCGCTGAAGAAGGACGGCACGCTCAGCGCGCTGTCGCAGAAATACTTCAAGCGCGACATCGTCGCGAAGTAAGCCTCCCCGCGCGCCGGCCGCGGGGCCGGTGCGCGTCGCACCGAATCTCGACGCAGTACGGAAAAGCATGGATTTCGACGTCATCGTTCTGGGGGCCGGCATCGTCGGCGTGTCGTCGGCGCTGCATCTGCAGGATCGCGGGCTGCGTGTCGCGCTCGTCGACCGGCGCGCGCCCGGCGAGGAAACGAGCCACGGCAATGCCGGGCTGATCGAGCGCTCGTCGGTCGTGCCGTATGCGTTCCCGCGCCGGCTCGGCACGCTGCTGCGCTACGCGCGCAACCGCTCGGTCGATCTCTATTGGGACTACAAAGCATTGCCCGCGTATGCGGGCTGGCTGGCGCGCTTCTGGCGCGAATCGTCGCCGCAGCGGCTCGCGGCCGCCGCGCGCGACATGCTGCCGCTGGTGGCGGCGAGCGTCGTCGAGCACGACGCGTTGCTCGCGCGCACCGACGCGCAGCCGCTCGTGCACGACGGCGGATGGATCGAGGCATTCCGTTCGCCTGCGCTGTTCGACGCGGAAACCCGCGCGCAGCAGCGCGTGGCCGACGCGCACGGGCTGCGCATGAGTGTGCTTGACGCACGTGCGCTGCGCGATCGCGAACCCGGCATCGGCGACGCCTTCTGCGGCGCCTTCCACTGGCAGGATCCGAAGACCGTGTCGAGCCCGGGCGGGCTGACGAAGGCCTACGCGCGGCTGTTCGAGCGCGACGGCGGCACGTTCCTGTCCGGCGACGCGACGACGCTTGCGCAGGTGCGCGACGGCTGGCAGGTCGATACCGCGCACGGTCCGGTGTCGGCGAAGTCGGTCGTGGTCGCGCTCGGGCCGTGGTCCGATCACGTGTTCGCGCCGCTCGGCTACCGGATTCCGCTGCGCGCGAAGCGCGGCTATCACATGCACTACCGGCCGACGCGCACGCCGCTGAACGTGCCGGTATGCGATACCGAGGAGGGCTTCGTCGTCGCGCCGATGGAAGGCGGCCGCCTGCGGCTCACGACCGGCGTCGAGATCGCGCTGCGCGGCGCGCCGCCGACCGGCGTGCAGCTTGCGCGCGCGGAGCCGCTCGCGCGCGACGCGTTCGGCATCGGCGAGCGTCTCGACCCGGCACCGTGGCTCGGGATGCGGCCGTGCACGCCCGACATGCGGCCGGTGATCGGGCCTGCGCCGCGCCATCGTCATCTGTGGTTCGCGTTCGGCCATTGCCACCACGGGCTCACGCTCGGCCCCGCAACCGGACGGTTGCTCGCGGAAATGGTGACGGGCGCGCCGACCTACATTGATCCGCATCCGTATCGCCCCGCGCGCTTCGGTTGAGCGTGCCGGACCGTGGCGGCCGCATGTGCGGCTGCCGCGGTGGTTCGTTGAGCCGTCCGGATCGCGCGTCGCCGGGATGGCCGCGCGCGCGACGACGCGCCGCGTAACCGGGCGGAAAGACATCGCGAAATAGAAAAATCCGGAAATCGCGATTCATCCGTGCAGTTTCATTGCGATGAAAAGCGGAACGGGAAGTCCGTCCGGGCAATCCGGCATGTACCGGAACACGTTACCGCAGCCTCGCAAACGTTACGTTACATCGGTGTTCCGCACATCTTTTTCATCGGACGATTCGAGCGGCCCGGCGCGCCCGCTCGCCCGGAAATTCCTGAAAAAACCGTGCTCGGCTTGCAATGAGCCAATGAATGAATCTGCTTCGTCGCAGTGGCACGCTTCGTGCAATCGGTCCCCATGCCTGATCAACGAAGTGCCAACCGAGACGGGGTAACGATGCGGCAAAAACTCAAATTGACGGGGATGGCGTTGTCGGTCGCGACGGCGTTCGGGGGGCTCGCGCCGGGGGCGGCCATGGCCGAGTCGCTCGGCGCGCTGCCGATGCCGCAAGTGATCGTCAATCCGCCGACGAACCACGTTTCCGTCGGGCTGGTCGCGACGGCCACGTCGCCGCTCGGCTCGGTTGCCGTGGTGACGGGCGCATCGGGCTCGGCCCCGACGTCGCTCGGCAATCCCGGTCAGGCGCTGTCGGGTGCGGCAAGTGCGCTGACGGGTGCGCTCGGCGGCGGCAATCCGGCTGGTGCATTGAGCGGCGCGTTGAATACCGGCGCGGGTGCGTTGAGCAACGCACTCGGCACGGCAACGGGCGCACTGGGTAACGCCGGCGGCGCGGCGAATCCGCTCGCACCGCTCCAAGGTGTGGTGAATCAGGTCACGGGCCCGCTCGGCGGCGGCAACCCGGTAAGCGGGCTGACCGGCGCATTGGGCAACCTCGTCGGCAGCAACCCGGCAAACGCACTGACCGGCGTCCTGGGCACCGTCACCGGCGCGTTGGGCGCGGCCGGCAGCGCGACCCCGATTGCGCCGATCCAGAGCGTCGTCGACCAGGTCACGGGCACGCTGGGCATCGGCAACCCGGCCGGTACGCTGGGCAACGCGGTCAATACGATCGCTGGGACGCTCGGCAACGCCGGCGGCACATCGAATCCGCTCGCGCCGGTGCAAGGCGCCGTCACGCAACTCGCCGGAACGCTGGGCAGCGACAACCCGGCAGGCGCACTGACGGGCGCGGTGAACTCGCTGACCGGCACGCTCGGCAACCTTGGCGGAGCGGATCCGCTCGCGCCGGTACAGGGTGTCGTGAATCAGGTCGTCGGCACGCTGTCCGGTGCTGGCGCCGGCAGCGGCAGCCCGATCACGCCGATCACGAACCTCGTCAGCGGCCTGCAGAACGCGCTGCCGACGAGCGGCAACGCGGCGGGCGCGCTCACCGGTGCGCTCGGCTCGGTGAGGGGCACGCTCGGCAACCTCGGCGGCACGAACCCGCTCGCGCCGGTGCAGGGTGTCGTGAATCAGGTGGTCGGCACGCTCGGCGGCGGCAATCCAGCGGGCGCGTTGAGCAACGCGGTCAGCTCGGTGACGGGCGCGCTCGGCAATCTCGGCGGCTCGAACGCGCTGGCGCCGGTGCAAGGCGTCGTGAATCAGGTCGTCGGTACGCTGTCGGGCGCGGGTGGCGGCAACCCGGCCGGCGCGCTGACCGGTGCGCTCGGTTCGGTGACGGGGGCGCTCGCGAACGGCCCGGCGACGCTCGGGCAGGCGGCCGGCACGTTGCTGTCGACGGGCACCAACGCAACGGCGGCGGTCGTCAACACGGTCGGCACGACGCTGGGCACGGCGCTCGGTTCCGTGCCGGGCCTGTCGGGAGCGTCGCACTCGGGCAGCGGCTCGGCGAGCAACCTGCTCGCACCGGTGTCGACGCTGCTTCAGTCGGTGACGGGCGCACTGCCGAAGTAACTGCCCGAACGCGCGGCGGCGATGCATCGCCCGCCGCGCGAGCCGGGTCGCGCCACGCGGCATGACAGCAATGTCATGCCGCGTTTTCGTTGGATCCCCGATTTTTTCGTCCGATGAATGACCGGTGCGTGCTTGCCGCCAGTCATTGTGGGGGATATGGAATAACCGGCCGGACCCGTCCGTTTACATACCGAGTCGCGGCGCGATCGAGCGGCGAGATAATGGTCATGACGAAGTCGGCCGTCCCGTGCGTCAGCGCCGCGTCGTAATGCCATGCCAAGGAGAACGGGAATGAAGACGATGCTGTTCGCCGTCGCGCTGACGGCCGCGATCGCGCGGCCCGCCGCCGCGGAACCGCCGCAGGCCGGCGACGGGAAACTGGTCGACGAAGATCACATGACGCTGTACGTGTTCGACCACGATGCGCCGGGCAAGAGCGCGTGTACCGGCACGTGCGCGGTCAACTGGCCGCCGGCGCTCGCCGACGGCTACGACAAGGCGTCGGGCGCACTGAGCCTCATCGCGCGCGACGACGGCAAGAAGCAATGGGCGTATCACGGCCGCCCGCTGTATCGCTGGAAGATGGACCGCAAGGCCGGCGACGCGGGCGGCGACGGGATCGGCGGCATGTGGCACGTCGCGCGTCCCTGAGCGACTGACGGAGCGACTGACGGAGCGACTGACGGAGCGACGGCGCGGCGATGTGCGAGGCATCCGGATGAGCTACGAATCGGATCTGCTGGTGTGGCTGCCGCATCTCACGCGGTATGCGCGCGCGCTGACGGGCGACCGGGCCTGGGCGGACGACCTCGTGCAGGACACGGTCGAGCGCGCGTTGAACCGGCCGCCGCGCGATGGCGGCAACCTGCGCGCGTGGCTGCTGACGCTGCTGCGCCACCGCTTCATCGACCAGTTGCGCGCCCGTCGCGAGATTGCGGTCGACGATGCGACCGCGCCCTGGCAGACGATGGCTGCACCAGCCGACGAGGTCGACGGCCTGATGTTGCGCGACGTGCAGCGCGCGCTGTACCGGCTGCCGGTCGAGCAGCGCGAGGTGCTGCTGCTGGTCGCGCTCGAGGAGTTGAGCTACCGCGACGCCGCACAGGTGCTGGGCGTGCCGGTGGGAACGGTGATGTCGCGGCTGTCGCGGGCGCGCGAACAGATGCGTACGCTGCTGTCCGGCGAGTTGCCTACCCACGGCGCGGCTGTATTAAGGGTGATCGGGAAGACATGATGGACGACGATCCGCGCAAACCTTCGAACGATCGGGACGACAGCGCCGATGCATCGGCCCAACTGCTGTCCGCGCTGCTCGACGGCGAATTGTCCGGGGAGGAGCGCCGCGAGGTGCTCGAGCGGCTGCAGGCCGACCCGCGGGAAGTTGACCGATTCGTGCATTACGGCGCACAGCGCGACGCGTTGCGCGCGCTGTTCCCGTTGCCGGCCGCCGTACCGGCGCTGTTCGTGCAGCGGCGCGCGTCGCGCCGGCGCGGGGTCGCGTATGCGTTCGCGGGGCTGGCGGCCGGGCTGGTGATCGGCATCGCGCTGCATGCGGGATGGACGGCGTTCGGCGTAGAACCGGCGTTTGCCGCGCGCGCGGACGTCGCCTATGCCGTCTATGCGGCCGATCGCGACCATCCGGTCGAAATCGACGCCCGCGATCCGGCGCGCCTGACCGGATGGCTGTCCGCACGTCTCGGCCGGCCCGTGCACGCGCCTTCGCTCGACGAATACGGCTACGCCCTGCTGGGCGGTCGGCTGTTGCCGGGCGACGCGGGGCCGGCAGCGCAACTGATGTATCAGCGTGAGGACGGCGCGCGCGTGACGCTGTACATGACGGCCTACGATGCGCGGCGCCTCGCGCCGCAGGCGATGTCGGCGGACGGCCGCTACACATATTTCTGGTCGGATCGCGGCATGGGTTATGCGCTGTCCGGCCGAGGCGACGAACGGCGGCTGCGTGAGCTTGCGATCGACGCGTGCGGCGCGCTCGGCGGGCCGACGGACGCATGGAAGGGATGACGCGCGCGGTATCGGCAGGGAGCAAGGAATGAACGTGAAGGCGGCGATGATGGTGGCGGTTGCGGTACTTGCGGCAGGCGCCGGGCTCGTGCGGGCGGACGGCGACGCCCCGGTTCGCGTGCCGGTCGACGCCGATGGCGTGCAGCGGGTGAGCATCGTCGGCGGCAGCTATTTCTTTCGTCCGAACCACGTGATCGTCCGCGCGCACGTGCCGGTCGAACTGACCGTATCGGCCGAACCGGGTCTCGTGCCGCACAGTTTCGAAATCGATGCGCCGCAGGCCGGCATCGCGATGCACACCAAACTGACCACGACGCCGCGCACCTTCCGCTTCACGCCGACGGCGCCCGGCCGCTTCGCCTACTATTGCACGCATCGGCTGCTGTTCTTGCGCAGCCATCGCGAGCGCGGGATGGAAGGCGTGCTCGACGTCGAGGCGGCGCCATGATCGCCGCATTGCTGGCCGCGAGCCTGATAGGAGCGAGCATGACAGCCGATCCCGTGACCGTCGCGCAGGCGCATTTCGACCACGTCCAGTCGTACCGCGCGACGATTCGTGCGTCGGGGAGAAGCGGCGAGCGCACCGAGATTCACTACGCCTACCTGAAACCCGGTTTCGTCCGGATGGATTTCGTGTCGCCCCATCACGGCGCGGTGCTCGCCTACGATCCCGGCGAGGGCAAGGTCCGGCTGCGTCCGTTCGGCGAACACGCGCTGCCTGCGCTGACGCTGTCGCCGTCCAATCCGCTCGTGCGCGATCGCAGCGGCCACCGTGTCGACCACTCGGACGTCGGCGCGCTGCTGCGCAACGTCCATGCGCTGCAGCAGGGCGGGGCGACGGTGACCGGGAGCGAGGAAACCGTCGGCGGCCGCACCGCGTTGCGCGTGTCGGTGACAGGCGCGCCCGCGCATGCGATCCACGGCGTGCATCGCTACGAGCTGTGGCTCGACACCGAGGACGGCTTCCCATTGAAGGTCGTCAGTTTCGCGGACGGCGACGACGAGCCGCTCGAAACCGTGACGCTCGACGACGTCGAGGTCGACGTCGCGTTTCCCGCACGCTTTTTCGCGCCCTGATCGCGCTGCATGCGCGTGCCCGACACGCCGGAGGCTGCATGGCGGAATACCGGTTTTCGACGACGTGGCGCGTGGATGCGCCGCTCGCGGTCGTCTGGGAAGCGATCTACCAGGTCGACCGCTGGCCCGACTGGTGGAAGAGCGCCGTGCGGACCGTCGAGATCGAGCATGGCGACGCACGCGGCGTCGGCGCGCTGCAGCGCTATACGTGGAAGGGGGCGTTGCCGTACCGGCTGACCTTCGACATGCGCGTGCTGCGCATCGAGCCGCCGCGCGTGCTCGAAGGCCGCGCGAGCGGCGCGATCGAAGGCGACGGGTGCTGGTCGTTCGGCGCCGACGGCACGCGCACCGTCGTGCGCTACGACTGGCACATCCGCACTCGCGAGCGCTGGATGAACTGGCTGGAGCCGGTTGCCCGCCCGCTGTTCAGATGGAATCACGACGTGGTGATGCGCGAAGGCGCGAAAGGCCTCGCGCGCCGGCTCGGCGCCGAAGTCGAAGCGGACGGCCGCACCTTCCGGCCGGCCGCGGGCGCGGATTGCGCCGACGTGTGAGCCCGGCGCGCCGGTCAGCGCACGTACGCCATCACCGCACCGTCGACGACGAGCGCGACGCGCGCGCCGATAGCCGGACACCGGTGTCCCGGCACGCGTACACGCACGAGCGTGTCGGCATCGGCGTCGAGCCGCACCAGCACGTCGGCGTCCTGCCCGGCGAACTGCGTGGCTTCGACCCGCGCCGCATGACCGCCCGCCGTGCCGGCCTGCGCGGCGGGCACGATGCCGATCTGCTCTGGTCGCAGCATCGCATCGGCCGGCCCGTCGGGCAGCGGTGCGACGAGCGGCAGCTCGCCGAGCACGCACACGATGCGCCCGTCGCGCACGCGGCCCGCGAGCAGCACGGCCTGCCCGACGAACGACGCGACGTCGCGCGTGACGGGCTGCCGGTACAGCGTCTGCGGCGCGGCGGTCTGCACGAGCCGCCCCTGCCACATCACCGCGACTTCATCGCCGAGCGTCATCGCTTCGGGCTGATCGTGCGTGACGAGCACCGACGTCGCGCCCGCGGCGGCGAGGGCATCGGCGACCGCGGTGCGCGTTTCGTGCCGCAGCGACGTATCGAGTGCGGAGAACGGCTCGTCGAGGATCACGAGCGACGGTTCGGGCGCGAGTGCGCGCGCCAGCGCGACGCGCTGCTGCTGTCCGCCGGACAACTGTTGCGGCACGCGGCTCGCATACGATGCGGGCAGCCCGACCATCTCGAGCAGTTCGTCGACGCGATGATGGCGTCGACGTGCCGCGCGCGGCAGTCCGAACGCGATGTTGTCGGCCACCGACAGATGCGGGAACAGCGCGCCTTCCTGCGGCACGTAGCCGATCCGGCGCTGCTCGGGCGGCAGATGAAGATCGGGCGCGGCCACGCGCCGGCCGTCGATCTCGACGGTGCCGCGCTCGGCGTGCTCGAAGCCGCACAGCACGCGCAGCAGCGTGGTCTTGCCGCTGCCGGACGGGCCGAGCAGCGCGAGCCGCGAGCCGCGCCGTACCGTGAGGTCGATGTCGTGCAGGACGGTATGCGATCCGAACGATTTGGACAGGCCGTGGATGCGTAATTCGCTCATGAGCGGTTCCGGGGAAAAGAGGGCGGCGCGCTCAGTGGCGCACCGACGCGCGGCCGAGCAGCAGGAACAACAGGCCCGACGCGCCCAGCGACAGCGCAACCAGCAGCGCCGCATACGGCGCCGCGGCCGCGAACGCGAGCGTCGCGGTATCGCTCCACACCTGCGTCGCGAGCGTGCGGGTGCCGATCGGCGACAGCAGCAGCGTCGCGTTCAGCTCCGTCACGACCGAGATGAACACCATCGTCGCGGCGGCGCCGAGGCCCGGCGCCGCGAGCGGCAACACCACGCGCGTGAGCGTCGCGCGCCAGCCGAGACCGAGCGAGCGCGCGGTTTCCTCGAGCCGCACCTGGACGTGCGACAGCGCCGCGCGCACGCTCACGATCGCGAGCGGCAGGAACAGGATCGCGTAGGCGGCGACGAGCGCCGGTGCGCTCTGGTACAGCGGTTGCAACAGCCGCACCGTGATCGACACGATCGCGAGCGCGACGACGATGCCCGGCACGCCCTGCACGGTCATCGCCGTGCGTTCGAGCAGCGTCGCGACGCGGCCCGGGTGGCGCACCAGCAGGAACGCGAGCGGCAGCGCGAGCAGCGTCGTGACGGCCGCGGCCGTGAGACCGTAGCCGGCCGAGGCGAGCGTGGTCTGCCACAGCAGCTCGGGCGACACGTCGGCCGGCGTGACGGCTGCCGCCCCCTGTTGCGTGAGCCAGTAGCCGATCATCGCGAGCGGCACGCCGAGCGTGGCGGCTGCAACGGCGGCGAACACCGCGACGACGGGGCCGCGCAGCCAGCCGAGCGGGTAGCGCATCGCGACGCGGCGGGCGGCGCGATGCGTGTGACCGTAGCGTGCATGGCCGCGCGCCCGCGCCTCGATCGCGAGACACAGCAGGCACAGCGCGATCAGCACGCAGCCGAGCAGCGATGCGCCGCCGCCGTCGAACGCGGTGCGGTATTCCGCGTAGATCTCGGTCGTGAAGGTTCGAAAGCGCAGCAACTGGAATGCGCCGAACTCGGACAGCACGCCGAGCGCGACCAGCAGCATGCCGCCGCACAGCGCGGGGCGCAGCTGCGGCAGCACGACGCGAAAGAAGGTATGCCACGGCGAGCAGCCGAGGGTGCGCGCGCTTTCCTCGAGCGCGGGATCGAGCTCGCGCAACGCGGCCGCCACCGGCAGGTAGACGAGCGGAAAGTACGCGGATGTCAGCACGAGCAGCGCGCCGGTGAAATCCTGCAGGTCGAGGCTCAGCGATACCCACGCGTAGCTGGTGATGAACGGCGGCACCGCGAGCGGCGCGGCGGCGAGCGCGGTCCATAGGGGCCGCGCGGGCAGGTCGGTGCGTTCGATGAACCACGCGAGCGCCGTGCCGAGCAACGCGCACGCGAGCGTCGCGGCCAGCGTGATCGACAGCGTGTTGACGAGCAGTTCGCCGACGAGCGGCCGCCACAGCAGGTCGATCGCATCGTCGAAGCCGAAGGTCGCCGCGCGGTACAGCGTGAAGCCGAGCGGCAGCAGGATGGCGAGCGGCCCGCACGCGGCGGCCGCGACGAGCGCACGCGACGGGCGTCGCCGCGTCGCGGTGCGTTCGCCGTCGGGCGTTGCGCGGGCCGTGCTGGACACGGCGTCGCTCATGGTCAGAGGAGACCGGCCTGGCGCAGCAGCTTGCCGGCCTGGCTGTCGTCGCCGAGCTGATCGAACGTCAGTGCCGGCGGGTGCAGTTCATTGAACGGCTTCAGGATCGGATCGGGCGCGACGCCGGGGCGCAGCGGATACTCGAAGCTGATATGACCGTCGGCCATCAGTTTCTGCGCGCGTGCGCTCACCAGGTACGCGACGAACTTCTGCGCGTCCGCCTGGTGCTTCGATGCCTTCAGCACCGCGGCGCCCGACACGTTGACGGCCGCCCCGACGTCGCCGTTGGCGAAGTGATGGATCGTGCTCTTGGTCGACTTGTCGCCGAGCTCCGCGTGCAGACGTGCCCAGTAGTAGTTGTTGATCACGCCGGTCAGGACGCCGCCGCGATTGACGGCCGCCGTCACGCCTTCGTCGTCGTCGAAGATCTGCGCGTTGGTCTTCAGGCCCTTCAGCCATTGCAGCGTCGCGGCCTCACCGTGCAGCGCGAGCACGGCGCTCACGACCGGCAGGAAGTCGGCGTCGCTCGGCGCGATGCCGACCTTGCCCTTCCATTCGGGCTTCGCGAGGTCGAGCAGCGACGCGGGCAGTTGCTGCGGCTGGATCTTCGCGGTGTTGTAGACGAGCACGTTTTCGCGCGCGAGCACGCCGACCCAGTTGCCGTCGGCCGGATTGAAGCGCGCGGGCACTGCCTGCAGCGCGGCGGCGTCGGTCTTCGCGAGCAGGCCCTTGTGATCGAGCAGCACGAGTTCCGGCGAGTTCTCGGTGAAGTACACGTCGGCCGGCGTGCGGTCGCCTTCCGCGACGAGCTGCGCGGCGAGTGCCGGGCCTTCGCCCGAGCGCACCTGCACGGTGATGCCGCTCTCTGCTTCGAAGTCCTTGACGAGCTGGTTGACGACCTGCTCGTGCTGCGCGTTGTACAGCGTGAGCGTGGCCGCGTGCGCGGGCATCGCGTGCAGCGCGCCGGTCAGCATGAGCGCGGCCGCGGCCGCGGAGATCAGGTGCCGCAGCGGGCGGCTAACGGGTGAAGTGTTCATGTCGTGGTCGTAGGTTGCATCCGGACGGGCCGGCAGGAAATGCGTCGTACGTCGTCGCGCCGTCAGGCTTCGAACAGTGCGGCGCCGATATAGGAACCCGGTTGCGCGCCCGGCGGGCACGCGAAGATCGCGCTGCCGACGTGCGTGGTGAACTGGTTCATGATGTCCATTTTTGCGAGCTTCTCGTTGATCGGAATGAAGCCCTTGCGCGGGTCGCGCTGGTGCGCGACGAACATCAGCCCCGCGTCGTACTCGGTCTGCTGACGCCACGGCGGCCAGCGCTCGATGTAGAAGTTCGTGCTGTCGTTGTACGAATACGCGCGGCGCAGGATCTGCGCGCCGCTGTTCATCTGCGGCGACGCGAGACGCGCATGCGCGTTGTCGGGGATCACCGAGTTGCCGTCCTTGTCGACCGCGTCGAGATCGAGCGCTTCGAACTCTTCCTTGCCGCCGAGCGGCGCGCCGCTGTACTTCTTGCGGCCGAACACCTGCTCCTGGAAGCCGAGCTCGGTGTTGTCCCAGTGCTCGAGCGTGATGCGGATGCGGCGCACGACCGTGTAGGTGCCGCCGTTCATCCATGCCGGGCCTTCGGCGCCGGCCCACACGAATTCGTCCATCGAGCCCGGATCCTTGCTCGACGGGTTCATCGTGCCGTCCTTGAAGCCCATCAGGTTGCGCGGCGTCTCGCCCGGCTTGCCGGACGTGAAGCCGGCCTGGCCCCAGCGCATCTGCACGGTCTTGCCGCCGAGCCGCACGAGCTGGCGCACTGCGTGGAACGCGACCTGCGCGTCGTTCGCGCACGCCTGGATGAACAGGTCGCCGCCGGTCTTTTCCGGGATCAGCTGGTCGCCGTTGAAGCGCGGCAGGTCGACCAGCGCGGCGGGGCGCTGCTTCTCGAGCCCGTAGCGGTCCTTGCCCGCGAGCGTGAACATGCCGGGCCCGAAGCCGAACGTGATGGTCAGCCGCGACGGGCCGATGCCGAGCGCGTCGCCCGAGTCGGCCGGCGGCGCCTCGTCTACGCCGTTTGCCAGCAGCGGCAGCGCGGTTTCGCCGCGCGCGAGGCGCGCGGCCGCGTCGGTCCACGCCTTCAGCAGCGCGATCACGTCCGCGCGCTGGGTCGTCGTGAGGTCGAGCGCCGCGAAATACGCATTGCGCTGCTGCGGCGTCGCGATGCCGCTCTGGTGCTTGCCGTAGAACGGCTCGATGTCGTCGTCGTGCGCGTGCGGGGACGGCGTGGCCGTTTCGGCCGCGCGCGCGGCCGGCATCGCGCCGGCGGCGAGGCCCGCGGCCACCGCCGCGCCGCCGGCCTTCAGGAAGCCGCGGCGCGTGGGGCGCGACGGCGGGTTCAGATCGTCTGCCATGATTCGTTCCGTTACTTCGCGAGCATCAGCGTGTTGACGTCGTCCTGCACGTAATAGAAGCCGTCGCCTTCGGGCGTCATCGCGATCCCGAACAGGTCGCCGTTGCCCGGCGGCGATTGCGCCTTGTCGGTGTCGATCCAGCGCGCATACAGCTGCTTGCCGGCGGCCGGGTCGATCTCGACGACCTGGCCGTTCAACGCATTGGTCGCGAGCAGGTGGCCGTTCGGCGCGGTCGCGAGCGCGAGCGGGCGGCGCAGGAAGCCGTCGGCCGTGATCTGGCGGCCGACGCCCGCACTCGTGTCGCGCGTGAGCGGATCGTCGATCTCGACGATCCGGTTGCCGATCGCGTCCGACACGTACAGCTTCTTCTGGTCGCCCGACAGCGCGAGGCCGGTCGGGCCGACCAGGAACACGCCCTTGTCGGCCTGCGCGCCGAGGCCGCTCGCGATCACCGTTTCCTGCTTGATCGCGGGCGGCTTGCCGGCCGGCACGTCGACGTCAAGACGCAGCACGGTCGCTTGCTTGTAGACGGGCGGGTTGCCGTCCGCGCCGCCGACGCCGAAGCCGGCCATGCTGACGAACAGCGTCGCGCTGTCGCCGCGGTCGACCACGGCCATGTTGCCCCACGGGTCGTTGATGTTCGGGCTCGACCACGTCGATGCGACCTTGCCTTGCGGGTCGAGCACGATCAGGCAGCCGGCGCCCTTGGTGTTGGTCGTGCCGTCGTTGCTCGGCGTGCTGCCGACGATCACCCAGCCGGACTTCAGCATCGTCATCGCGGTCGACAGGCCGACGCCGCCCGGGCATGCCTTCAGGTCGCGCGGGATCGTCGCGAACACGCTCATCTGCTTGGTCGACGGACGGTAGTCGACGATCGTGCTGCCGGTACCCTGCAGGTTCGCCGAGTTGTTGAAGTTGTCGACGAGCACGTCGCCCGCTTGGACCGTGCCGGCCGACACCGGCGCGACCGCGATCGCATACGGGTTCTGGTCGCCGTTGTCGGGCACCGTGTTCACGAGCAGCGCGTGGCGATGCAATGTTTCGAGGAAGCCTTGCGGCTCGGCGAGCGCGCCGGTGGCGGCCGTCAGCGCGGCGGCGGCCAGTGCGCCCGTCGCGAAGCGGCGAAGCAGGGCGGATTGATTCATCTGGGTCTCTCCTGGGAGCGCGCCGCCCGGGCGGCGCGCGAAAAAACGTGGGCGGCGCTCAGAACGTGATGGTCGTCCGCGCGCCGAGCACGAACGTGTTGCGCAGCGGCTGGGTCGCATCGTTCGGGTTCTGGCCGGCGCCGGCATTGAACGTGTACTGCGCATCGGCCTGGATCACCCACCACGGGTTCACCTGGTACTGGTAGGTCGCCTCGACGGTCGTTTCGCGGGTGCGCACGCCGTACGGGCCGGCCGCGGCCATCTGCGCGGTCTGGTCGAGATCGGTCACGTGGCTGCCGACCTGGATGTACGTGACGCCGAGGCCGACGCTGTCGTTGTCGCGGCCTTCGAACGGCCCTTTCAGCACGATGCCCGCGTTGGCCGAGAAGCTCACGAGGTTGCGATCGCCCGGCGCGCCCATCACGCGTGCGAACACGCCGAGGCTCCTCGCGCCGGTCGGGTCCGGGCGCCAGATCATCTGGTCGGCCACCGCGTAGAAGCTGTAGTCGCCGTGATGCTGCTGCGCGATGCCGTTCGATCCGGTGCTCGCGAGCGACAGCCCGTCGGTGCCGACGTTCTGATCGGCGAAGCGGCCGTTGTGATACCAGACGCCGATCTTGTAGGTGCCCGGCAGCCCGTTCGAGTGGCCGGTGTCCATCTCGCCGTCGGCCGGCTGGTTCAGCGCGTACTGCAGCTCGCCGATGTAGAGCGTGCCGTTGTGCAGGTTGAAGTTCGTGCCGCTCAGGTTGCTCGGGTTGTTGCCGAGCGGATCGCCGTCGAACACGCCCGCGAGCGCGGTGAGCTTCGGCGTGATCTGGCCGCGCACGCGCACGCCCAGGCCCGCGAGCGGATACGCGGGGCCGCCGTTCGGCAAGTCGTACGACGGCAGCGCGGGCCAGCCGAACATCGTGTTGACGAACGTGTTCGCGTATGTGCTGACCATGAATTCCTGGTCGAGGCTCTGCTGGCCGATCTTCACGTCGACGCGCTTGTCGAGGAACGACTGCTGGTACCACAGCTCCCAGAGGCGGGTCGTGTCCTGCGCCTCGATGCCGCTCGCGGTGTTGAGCGTGCCGAGGTTGCGCGCACTCAGGTTGGTGCCGTGGATCTGCAGCGCGCTGACGTTGAAGGTGCCGCCGGGCAGGCCGATCGCCTTCTGCGTGTCGACCGTCAAGGTGGCCGTCGTCAGGCCGTCGTAGGCGCCGCCGCGGTTCAGGCCGCCGCGCAGGTTCGCGAGGTATTCGCTGGTTTCGGTGATCTGCAGCGTCGCGCCGTACTTGCCGAGCCACGGGCGGATGCCGCCCATGTCGCCGAGCAGGTTCTGGCGGGTCCAGATGCCGGTCCACATGTTGGTCGGCTGCGCCTGGATCGAGAGGTCGGCCTCGGGCGCCTCGGGCTGCGCATCGACCGGCGTGTCCGCATAGGCGCCCATGCTGGCGAACGTCGCGCCGGCGACGAGAGCCGCGCAGGCGGCGGGGCGCATCCGGGCGCGGAGGCGGTCTCCATGGAACGACGCAAACGTCATATCAAATCCCTGGTTCTAATTAGTGTGAAGTTCTGCTGGTCGGGCGTTGTCCGGACGCTTGGTGCCCGTCGGTCGGAGCACGAAAATGAACGCAACGCGGCGCATCGTAGGAGCGTCAAATGGGAATGTCAATGTAAACGAGAATGATTCGCATCCAAATTACTGAATGTAATGGGAGGGCTTACGGATGGGGCTTCGCGCGTGTTTAGTCCCGTGCTAAACCGTAAATATCGGCGTAATGCAATTGAATGGTTCGATGCGGGCCGATGTATCGCCGAAGAGGGGCGCAACGGGCGGGCGGCGTGCGCGGGCGGGGCGTCGCGGTGGATGGAATCGACGTCCGTGCAGGTTTTTTGATGCGATGCCGCCGGGTGCAGGAACTCCGTGCTTACCCGGTGTCCAAACGGGGCTGAACGATTTTTAGGGTGAGCCGAATGCCCCGATCCTGCCGGTGCGGGCTCCCCATGCTTTTGTTTCAAAAGGGGTTTTCGTTGTATTCGTACGTTTTCCCGCCTGCTTTGCCGTTCCGAAAATTCGTCCGGCATCCCTTCTTGAATTTGTCAAAACCCGTCCATATAATTAGCACTCGCTGCACGAGAGTGCTAACAATTCTCTGCCGGGCGATTCGCCGGGCAGATTCCCTAAGCGTTCTTCAATCTCAGTCAAGAGAGGAGTGAATATGAACCTTCGTCCTTTGCACGATCGCGTGATCGTCAAGCGCCTGGATCAGGAAACCAAGACCGCCTCGGGCATCGTGATCCCCGAAGCAGCTGCTGAAAAGCCGGATCAAGGCGAGATCCTCGCGGTCGGCCCGGGCAAGCGCGACGACAAGGGCGCACTGATCGCGCTCGACGTGAAGGTCGGCGATCGCGTCCTGTTCGGCAAGTACGCAGGTCAGACCGTCAAGGTCGACGGCCAGGAACTGCTGGTCATGCGCGAAGAAGACATCATGGCCGTGGTCAACGCGAAGTAAGCGTCCACTGACGGTACATATTCCCAAGAATTCAAGGAGTTAGAAGATGGCAGCTAAAGACGTCGTATTCGGCGATTCCGCCCGTTCGAAGATGGTCGAAGGCGTGAACATTCTCGCCAACGCAGTCAAGGTCACGCTGGGTCCGAAGGGCCGTAACGTCGTGCTCGAGCGCAGCTTCGGCGGCCCGACGGTCACCAAGGATGGTGTGTCGGTCGCGAAGGAAATCGAGCTGAAGGACAAGCTCCAGAACATGGGCGCGCAAATGGTCAAGGAAGTGGCTTCCAAGACCAGCGACAACGCAGGCGACGGCACGACGACGGCAACCGTCCTCGCGCAATCGATCGTTCGCGAAGGCATGAAGTACGTCGCATCGGGCATGAACCCGATGGACCTGAAGCGCGGCATCGACAAGGCAGTCGCAGCGGCTGTCGAAGAGCTGAAGAAGATCAGCAAGCCGTGCACGACGAACAAGGAAATCGCACAGGTCGGCTCGATCTCGGCGAACAGCGACTCGTCGATCGGCGATCGCATCGCTGAAGCGATGGACAAGGTCGGCAAGGAAGGCGTGATCACCGTCGAAGACGGCAAGTCGCTGGCTGACGAACTCGACGTCGTCGAAGGTATGCAATTCGACCGCGGCTACCTGTCGCCGTACTTCATCAACAACCCGGACAAGCAAGTCGCCGTCCTCGACAACCCGTTCGTGCTGCTGCACGACAAGAAGGTGTCGAACATCCGTGATCTGCTGCCGGTACTCGAGCAAGTCGCGAAGGCTGGCCGTCCGCTGCTGATCATCGCTGAAGACGTCGAAGGCGAAGCACTCGCAACGCTGGTCGTCAACAACATCCGCGGCATCCTGAAGACCGTTGCGGTCAAGGCGCCGGGCTTCGGCGATCGCCGCAAGGCCATGCTGGAAGACATCGCGATCCTGACCGGCGGTCAAGTCGTCGCGGAAGAAACCGGCCTGACGCTCGAGAAGGCAACGCTGGCAGAACTGGGCCAGGCGAAGCGCATCGAAGTGGGCAAGGAAAACACGACGATCATCGACGGCGCAGGCGAAGCCGTGAACATCGAAGCGCGCGTCAAGCAAGTTCGCACGCAAATCGAAGAAGCGACGTCGGACTACGACCGTGAAAAGCTGCAAGAGCGCGTGGCCAAGCTGGCCGGCGGCGTGGCAGTGATCAAGGTCGGTGCTGCGACCGAAGTCGAAATGAAGGAAAAGAAGGCACGTGTCGAAGACGCACTGCACGCAACGCGCGCAGCTGTGGAAGAAGGCATCGTGGCAGGTGGCGGCGTCGCGCTGATCCGCGCTCGCACCGCGATCGCAGGCCTGACCGGCCTGAACGCCGACCAGAACGCCGGCATCAAGATCGTGCTGCGCGCAATGGAAGAGCCGCTGCGCCAGATCGTCACGAACGGTGGCGAAGAAGCCAGCGTCGTCGTGGCGGCAGTGGCTGCAGGCAAGGGCAACTACGGCTACAACGCAGCAACGGGCGAGTACGTCGACATGGTTGAAGCCGGCGTCGTCGACCCGACCAAGGTCACGCGCACCGCACTGCAGAACGCAGCTTCGGTTGCTGGCCTGCTGCTGACGACGGACGCAGCTGTCGCAGAACTGCCGAAGGAAGATGCACCGATGCCGGGCGGCATGCCGGGCGGCATGGGTGGCATGGGCATGGACATGTAATCGACTTCGGTCGATGGTGTCCGGAGCGCGCAGCGATGCGCGTTCCAGCCAAAAGAAAAGACCCGCAGCGATGCGGGTCTTTTTTTATTTGTCGCGTGGTATTTGCTGCGCGCACGAAGGAAGGGGCGGACGTGCCGCCCCGATACGACGGCGTGCTGCGCTCGACGGTGCAGCGGCACGCAGCCGCCGTGCGTGCGTCAGTGCCGGTGCGACGTCCGCGGTACCGGATCGGCCTTCGCGGCCGGCGGCGTGTCCGCATCGTCGTTGCTGCGGGCCCAGAAGAACCGGTCGGGCAGGTAGGCCCCCATGCCGGGCCGGAACGCGTCGCGCACGGCCTGATACAGATACTCCTGCGCTTCGCGCACCGCTTCGGGCGGCTCCTGGCCGTTCGCGAGCAGCGCGGCGATCGCCGCGCCCAGCGTGTCGGTGATGCCCATCAGCCGGTGCGGCGAGCGATCCCACATGTCTTCGCGCAGCTGGCCCTCCTCGCCGTACAGCGTGTTGACGAGCCGGTGCGAGCCAGGTTCCGACGACAGGATGTACTCGCAGCCCTGCGCGAGCAGGTGCGATACGGCCGCGTCGAGGTTCGGCGCCTCGGCATCGCCGTCCGGCTGAGCGAGTGCGATCAGCGTCGCGTAGTCGGCCACGAGCAGCGTCGTCTGCGGGGCGAGCAGGTCGGCGATCGATTCGCGCAGGTCGTCTGCAGCGAGCACGTGCTCGTCGTCGAGCGTGAAATCCGGCGCGAGCACGAGCGGCACGCCGTCGTAATCGGCGACCACTTCCGCGATCGCGCTCACGACTTCCGCGCGCGTCGCCGCGCCGATCTTGAACGCGGCGACCGGCATGTCTTCAAGCAGCATGCGCGCCTGGGCGGCGACGACATCGGGATCGAGGCCGGTCACTTCGTCGCAGGCGGCCGAGTCGCGCACGGTATAGCCCGTCAGGACGGACACGCCGTGGCAGCCCATGCTCGCCAGGGTCATCAGATCGGCTTGGAGGCCGGAGCCGCCGGTGGGATCGGACAGGCCGAAGGTGAGGACGATCGGAGGGGCGTTGCTGGACATGTAAAAATGGGGCAAGAAAAAAACGGAGAAGCGACGGAGGTGCGGACGGCGAGGCGAAATGGGCCATTTTGGGCCCTGTGTTGCCCGGCAGGCCGCACTTTGCAGCCATTATGCGGCGGAATCCGGCCCGCACGACGGATTTTTTAGCGCAGCGCAACGTAGTCGCCGTACTCCAGCGCGATTGCTAGGCAGTCCGGCCCCGACACGGTACCATCATGGCTCCCGAATTTACCGACTTTCCCGACGCGGCTTAAGATGGAATACAAGAGCTGGATGTGCCTGATTTGTGGCTGGATTTATGACGAAGAAGCGGGGCTGCCCGAAGAGGGCATCGCCCCGGGCACGCGCTGGGAAGACGTCCCGATCAACTGGACGTGTCCCGAGTGCGGCGCTCGCAAGGAAGACTTCGAGATGGTCCAGATCTGACCGGACCCCGGCCCCACGGACATACCGCTCCGGCCTCGCGGTTGCCCGGCGCTCGCGCGCCGCGGCCGGCGCGAGCGACTTGACGATGACAGGCGCGCGAGTCCATGACGGCCGATCCGGCGAACGTTCCCTTTCCTGAGGCACTGCCCAACCCGCGCGGCGGGGCGGTGCGCGCGGCCGACGCGTCGCTCGCTGCGGCCGCCGACGCATTTGCGCGTCGCGACGACGCGACAGCGCCGCTTGCGGCGGCCGCAGCGGTGCTCGCGGAGGCCGGCTGGCTGCCGGCCGCCCGTTTCGCGGGCCAGTTGTCGGCCGCCGCGCCGCTGGTTGCCAACGGGCCGGCGTCTGCTGCCTGGCGCGTCGCGCTCGACGATTTCCGCGCGGCCGTCGCGCGTCACAATCTGCGCGAGCTGGCCTGCTCGCCGGTGCTCTTCGAACATTTTCGTGCGTTGCGTGCGCAAAGCGCGGCGGATCTGCACGCGAGTGCGCCGCTCGACGCGCTCGCGCTCGTCGGGCGCGCGGTGCCGCCGGCGACGCTGCGCGCGTTGCCCGACACCTTCGCGAGTCGCGCCCGCGCCCGCTACGAACAGGCGCTGCTCGCCGTGCTGCGCACGCCGCAAGGCACGCCGGACGCAGCGCTCGATGAGCTCGATGCGACCCTGACCGCGCTGGCCGACGGCGTGCCGTACGACTTCTGGCGGCTTGCCGCCGCGTGCCTGCGCGCGCTGCGCGCCAGCGGCGCTCCCGAACTGAAACGTTTTCTCGCGCGGACCAACCTGCTGCTCGGCGAGCACGCGCAGGGCCGGCGCAGTGCGCCGCCCGGGCTCGTGCGCGAGACGCTCGCACTGCTGTGGCGCGATTTCGCGTTGTTCGGCGCGGCCGCCGAGGACGTCGCGCTCGTCGACGTGCTGCACGACTACGGGCTGACGGTGGACTGGCACGTCGCCGGCACGCCGGCCTCCGAGGCGCTGTGGGAAGCCGATGCCGCCCGCGCCGAGCATGACGCGGTCGCGGCGGCGCCGACCCGCACGCTCGGGGTCGTGACCGTCAACGCACATGCCTATGAGGATTTCCTGCAGACGGCCGACGCGTCGATGGCCGATCTCACCGCCGCGCCGGCCGGGGCCGACGCGGGCGCCGCATGGCGCGCATCGGCCGCCGCCTATCGGGTCGGGACGGCCGCGTGTGCGCTCGGGCTCGGCCACGCGGCGCTGCTGGCCGACACGCTCGGGCTTGCGTGGCGCCGCGCCGCACACGGCGTGCCGCTCGCCGACGGCGGGCTCGACGCGCACGCCCGCGCGTCCGACATGCTGCGCGCCGCGCTGCTGAAGATCGCGGCGGGCGTCGCGCCGCCGGACCTGACCGCGGCGTCCGGCGCGCTCGGCGCGGCGCTCGACCGGGCCTGACCCGCAACGGGGCGCCTGCACGGCGGCAGCCCTTGTCGCGCGGGCCGGCAACACGCTGCCGACAGCGCCCGCGCGCGTGTTAGAGTGCCGTGTGATCCGCGCGCGTCGTTGCCAGCGTCGCGCGGCGTTGCTTGTTGATCGCGGCCCGGTCAGGTCGCGGCGTCTTTGCTAAAATTCAAACCATGTCAAAGCCTTCCGATCGCATCAATCTCACCAACCAGTTCCTGATCGCCATGCCGAACATGGCGGATCCGACGTTTTCGGGAACGGTGGTCTATCTTTGCGATCACAGCGAGCGCGGTGCGCTCGGCCTCGTCATCAATCGTCCCACCGATATCGACCTCGAATCGCTGTTCAACCGCATCGACCTGAAGCTCGACATCGAGCCGCTGCTGCACATTCCCGTGTACTTCGGCGGCCCGGTCCAGACCGAGCGCGGCTTCGTGCTGCACGAGCCGGTCGAGGGCGCGAACTACAACTCGTCGATGTCGGTCGAGGGCGGGCTGGAGATGACGACGTCGAAGGACGTGCTCGAGGCGGTCGCGACGGGCACCGGCCCGAAACGCTTCCTGCTGACGCTCGGCCATGCAGGCTGGGGCGCAGGGCAGCTCGAGGAAGAGATTTCCCGCAACGGCTGGCTGACGGTCGCCGCCGATCCCCGCATCGTGTTCGACACGCCGGCCGAGGAGCGCTTCGAAGCCGCGCTCGGCCTGCTCGGCGTCAGCTCGTCGATGCTGTCCGGCGAAGCAGGGCACGCATGAGTGGCGCGAGCGCGCGCGATGCGACGCTCATGGCGTTCGACTACGGCGAGAAACGGATCGGCGTCGCGATCGGCAATGCGCTGACGCGCTCGGCCCGGGCGCTCGTCGTGATTCCCAACCTGAATCGTGAACACCGCTTCAAGGCGGTCGGCGAACTGCTGGCCGAATGGCGGCCGGACGCGCTCGTCGTCGGGCTGCCGATGCATCCGGACGGCACGCCGCACGAGATGACGCAGCAGGCCAAGCGCTTCGGCAACCAGCTGAACGGCCGCTTCGGGCTGCCCGTCACGTGGGTCGACGAACGCTATTCGTCGGTCGAGGCCGAGGCCGGGCTGCGCGAGCGCAACGTGCGCGGCCGCGCACGGGCCGAGATCCTCGATGCGGAAGCCGCGCGCGTCATCCTTCAACAGTATCTCGATCAATTGTCCGACCATGAGCACCATTGATGCCGACGCGCTCTATCGCGTCCTGCTCGACCAGATCCGCGGCGCATACGGCACGGCTTTCGCCGAACCGGGCGGCCCGCGCCTCGCCGGCATTTACAGCGGCGGCGCATGGCTCGCCGAGCGCCTCGCGCGCGATCTCGGCGCGCCGGCGTTCGGCGTCGTGAACGTCGCGCTGCATCGCGACGACTACGCGAAGAAGGGGCTGCACAGCCAGGCGAGCCCGACGGCGCTGCCGTTCGAGGTCGACGGCGCGCGCATCGTGCTGGTCGACGACGTGCTGTACACCGGCCGTACCGTGCGCGCCGCGCTCAACGAACTGTTCGACTACGGCCGTCCGGCCGCGGTCGAGCTGGCGGTGCTCGCCGATCGCGGCGGCCGCGAGCTGCCGGTTGCCGCGCGCTTCGCGGGCGGCACGCTCGACGTGCCGGCCGATGCGACGCTCGTGCTCGCGCGCGACGAAGCCGCGCAGCTCACGCTACGCATCGAGGCGCACGGCGCCTGAGCGAACCGCGCAACCGTATCCCGGGCCGCCGGTTCATGCCGCGGCCCGTTTGCATAGTTGGAATCACGCACACCATGACCACCGACACCACTGGCCGCACCGGCAATCCCGCGACGGCCGCCAGCCCCGAGCGGTTCCGCTACGGTTTCCTGAAGGGCAACCCGCAGCTCACGAAAAACGGCGAGCTGAAACACCTGCTGTCGATCGAGGGGCTGCCGCGCTCGATCGTCAACCATATTCTCGATACGGCCGAGCAGTTCGTCAGCGTGACGGACCGCGAGGTGAAGAAGGTGCCGCTGCTGCGCGGCAAGTCGGTGTTCAACCTGTTCTTCGAGAACTCGACGCGCACGCGCACGACCTTCGAGATCGCCGCGACGCGCCTGTCGGCCGACGTGCTGAACCTGAACATCAATGCATCGTCGACGAGCAAGGGCGAGTCGCTGCTCGACACGATCAACAACCTGTCGGCGATGCATGCCGACCTGTTCGTCGTGCGTCACGCGTCGAGCGGCGCACCGTACCTGATCGCCGAGCACTGCGCGCCGCACGTGCACGTGATCAACGCCGGCGACGGCCGCCATGCGCACCCGACGCAGGGCCTGCTCGACATGTACACGATTCGCCACTACAAGCGCGATTTCACGAAGCTGCGCGTGGCGATCGTCGGCGACATCCTGCATTCGCGCGTTGCGCGCTCCGACATCCACGCGCTCACCACGCTCGGCGTGCCGGAAGTGCGCGCGATCGGCCCGCGCACGCTGCTGCCGGGCGGTCTCGAGCAGATGGGCGTGAAGGTGTTCCACAACCTCGACGAAGGGCTGAAGGGCGTCGACGTGATCATCATGCTGCGCCTGCAGAACGAGCGGATGAGCGGCGCGCTGCTGCCGTCCGCGCAGGAGTATTTCAAGACCTGGGGCCTGACGCCCGAGCGCCTCGCGCTCGCCGCGCCCGACGCGATCGTGATGCACCCGGGCCCGATGAACCGCGGCGTCGAGATCGACTCGCAAGTCGCCGACGGCCCGCAATCGGTGATCCTCAACCAGGTCACGTTCGGCATCGCCGTGCGGATGGCGGTGATGGGCATCGTCGCCGGCAACAGCGACTGAGCCCGCTCTCGCGCATCCTTGTTCAGGCATTCAACGCAATCAACGCATTCACAGACAGCGCATGAAGATTCATATCCAAGGCGGCACGCTGATCGACCCGGTCGCCGGCACCGAACGGCAGGCCGACGTATTCGTCGCGGACGGCAAGATCGCCGCGCTCGGCGCTGCGCCGGCCGGTTTCAACGCGGACAAGACGATCGACGCATCGGGGCTGATTGTCGCCCCCGGCCTCGTCGACCTGTGCGCGCGGCTGCGCGAGCCGGGCTACGAGCACAAGGCGACGCTCGCGTCCGAGATGGCCGCGGCCGTCGCGGGCGGCGTCACGACCCTTGTGTGCCCGCCGGACACCGACCCCGTGCTCGACGAGCCGGGCCTCGTCGAGATGCTCAAGTTCCGCGCGCGCAACCTGCGCCAGGCGAACGTGCATCCGCTCGGCGCGCTCACCGTCGGCCTCAAGGGTGACGTGATCACCGAGATGGTCGCGCTGACCGAATCGGGCTGCGTCGGCTTCACGCAGGCGAACGTGCCGGTGCGCGACACGCAGGTGCTGCTGCGCGCACTGCAGTACGCGAGCACCTACGGCTACACGACCTGGCTGCGCCCGCTCGATGCGTTCATCGGTCGCGGCGGCGTTGCCGCGAGCGGCCCGCTCGCGTCGCGGCTCGGGCTGTCCGGCGTGCCGGTCGCCGCCGAGACGATCGCGTTGCACACCATCTTCGAACTGATGCGCGTGACGGGCGCGCGCGTGCACCTCGCACGCCTGTCGTCGGCGGCCGGTCTCGCGCTCGTGCGCGACGCGAAGGCCGAGGGGCTGCCCGTGACGTGCGACGTCGGCGTGAATCACCTGCATCTGATCGACGTCGATATCGGCTACTTCGATTCGCAGTTCCGGCTCGACCCGCCGCTGCGCAGCGAGCGCGATCGCGAAGCGATCCGCGCGGCGCTCGCCGACGGCACGATCGACGCGATCTGCTCCGATCACACGCCGGTCGACGACGACGAGAAGCTGCTGCCGTTCGCCGAAGCGACGCCTGGCGCAACGGGCCTCGAACTGCTGCTGTCGCTCACCGTGAAGTGGGCCGACGAAACCGGCACGCCGCTCGCGCAGGCGCTGCGCCGCATCACGGCCGCGCCGGCCGACGTGCTGCAACTGCCGGCCGGCCGTGTCGCCGAAGGCGGCGCGGCCGACCTGTGCGTGTTCGACCCGCGCGCGCACTGGCGCGTGGAGCCGCGCGCGCTGAAGAGCCAGGGCCACAACTCGCCGTTCCTCGGCTACGAACTGCCCGGCTGCGTGCGGGCGACGCTCGTGGCGGGGCAGGTCGCGTTCGAGCGTCACTGAACCACGCCGGATCTTCGTCATGACCGCTCTTCGCAAGCTGCGTCTCGTTTTTCACCTGCTGCGCGGCATGGCGACCGTCGCGCTGTGCTTTTCGCGCGTGACGCCCGCGCGGCGCGCCGAGATGACGCGTCGCTGGTCGATCAAGATGTTGCGGATCTGCGGGATGCGCCTCGTCGTCCACAACGACGGCGCGCGGCTCGACGCGAGCGCGCTCGTGGTCGGCAATCACGTGTCGTGGCTCGACATCTACGCGATCAATGCGTGGCGGCCGACGCCGTTCGTGTCGAAGGCGGAGGTGCGGCAGTGGCCGGTCGTCGGCTGGCTCGCCGAGAAGCTCGATACCGTGTTCCTGCAGCGTGAAAAGCGCTCCGAAGCGATGCGGATCATGCACGAGATGGCCGAGCGTTTGCGCCACGGCGGCTTGATGTGCGTGTTCCCGGAAGGCACGACGTCGGACGGTCAGGCGCTGCTGCCGTTCCATGCGAACCTGTTCCAGTCAGCGGTGTCGGCCGGCTGCGCCGTGCAGCCGATCTGCCTGATGTACGAGGACGCGCAGCAGCGGCAGTCGGTCGCGCCGGCCTACACGGGCGACCTGTCGCTCGGGACGTCGCTCGGCATGGTGTTGCGCGGCGGCCCGCTGATCGCGCATCTGTACGTGTGCGATCCGATCCCGCCGGGCGGCGATCGTCGCACCACGTCCGCCGCTGCGCGCGAGGCGATCGCCGCCGCGCTCGAAACGTTGCAGGCGAAGGTCGGCAAGCCGTCGCCCGAGTCCCTCGCGGCGCTGGACGCGCACGCCTATCCGGCGACCGAAGTCGGCGCCGGTGCGTCGCACGAGGCGGCGCCCGACGAGCCGGTGCCGGGGCGCGAGGGCTGAAGCATCGTGGCGCCCGCGCGAGCTGCGCGGGTTACTCGCCGCCCGGCGAGCGGCACGCGCCGCACTGTACCTGCGTGACCGTACGCTGCGCCGGGTCGGCCGTCAGTCGCACCGCCGACAACTGATTCCCCCATACGCATCCCGAATCCAGCGCGACGACGTTGTCGCGCAGCATCAGGCCGAGTGCGGCCCAGTGGCCGAACACGACCGTCACGTCCTGCGTGCGGCGACCCGGCACGTCGAACCACGGCAGGTAGCCGGGCGGCGCACTGTCGGGGCCGCCATTCGCCTTGAACTCCATCGCACCGTCCGACGTGCAGAATCGCACGCGCGTGAACGCATTGAAGGCGACGCGCATCCGGTCGCGCTTCTTCAGATCCGGGCTCCATTGATTCGGCTCGTTGCCGTACAGCTGCTGCAGCGTGTCGCGCCAGTCGGGCGCGCGCAGCGCGCGCTGCAGTTCGTCCGCGAGTTCGAGCGCGAGCGTGGCGTCCCATTGCGGCAGCACGCCTGCATGAACCATCAGCATGTCGTGCTCGAAGTGCGCGAACGGACGATGACGAATCCAGTCGAGCAGCGCGTCGGCATCGGGGGCGTCGAGGATCTCGCCGATGGTGTCGCCCGGGCGTTCGGTCCGGATGCCTGCGGACACCGCGAGCAGATGCAGGTCGTGATTGCCGAGCACGACGGTCGCGCGCGGGCCCAGTTCGACCAGCGCGCGCAGTGCGGCGAGCGAGTCCGGTCCGCGATTGACGACGTCGCCCGCGATCCAGAAAGGCGTATCGGCCGGAGCTGAAAGCTGTTCGAACAGAGAGTGGAAAGCAGAATGACAGCCTTGAATGTCGCCAATGGCGATTGGAGTGCGGGTCATGAGCGGAAAGTTGTTACAAAACCTATTGCCAAGTGAGGAGCGGGCATGGCGGCAGCGCGGCCGCGGGTGCCATTGGCTGTCAGTTTAACCTATTGATTTGACAAGTAGTTTTGGGGGCTTCGCGGGTCCGGAGCACTGTTTCAAGTTGTTAGCGGCATGGCTTTTGCAAAATGCCGGTTCCTATAATTGCTGCTTCCCTCACAAAATTAGCATTTCATGACTTTGACAGTCTCGACGAACAGTTAGAATTCCCGCCTTAAGTGACGCGCAAGCTGGCGTCGTCGCTTTCCGAATCTGTGGCGGCACGTGCTCGAGGCCTGCCGTGTATGACTTAAGGGAGCCTCATGATCCTGGTGACGGGCGGCGCGGGTTTTATCGGTGCCAACTTCGTACTCGACTGGCTGCGTCAATCCGACGAAGCCGTGCTCAATGTCGACAAGTTGACCTATGCGGGCAACCTCCGCACGCTGCAGTCGCTCGACGGGAGTCCGAAGCATGTGTTCGCGCGTGTCGACATTTGCGATGGCGCCGCGCTGCGCGCGCTGTTCGACGAACACAAGCCCCGTGCCGTCGTGCATTTCGCCGCCGAGAGTCATGTCGATCGCTCGATCCACGGCCCGGCCGATTTCGTGCAGACCAACGTCGTCGGCACGTTCACGCTGCTCGAAGCCGCCCGCGCGTACTGGAACGACCTCGATACCGCGGGCAAGGGGGCGTTCCGCTTCCTGCACGTGTCCACCGACGAAGTGTTCGGTTCGCTGTCGTCGACCGATCCGCAATTCTCCGAAACGACGCCGTACGCGCCCAACAGCCCGTACTCGGCGACCAAGGCCGGTTCCGATCATCTCGTGCGTGCCTACCATCACACGTACGGGCTGCCGACGCTGACCACGAACTGTTCGAACAACTACGGTCCGTACCAGTTCCCCGAGAAGCTGATCCCGCTGATGATCGCGAATGCGCTCGCGGGCAAGCCGCTGCCGGTCTATGGCGACGGCCAGAACGTGCGCGACTGGCTGTATGTCGGCGACCATTGCAGCGCGATTCGCGAAGTGCTCGCGCGCGGCGAACCCGGTGAAACGTACAACGTCGGCGGCTGGAACGAGAAGAAGAACCTCGAGGTCGTGCACACGCTGTGCGACCTGCTCGACCAGGCGCGCCCGAAGGCGGCCGGTTCGTATCGCGACCAGATTACCTATGTGACGGATCGTCCCGGTCACGATCGCCGTTATGCGATCGACGCGCGCAAGCTCGAGCGCGAACTCGGCTGGAAACCCGCCGAAACGTTCGAGACCGGCCTCGCGAAGACGGTCGACTGGTATCTCGGCAACCAGGCCTGGGTCGACGAAGTCTTGTCCGGCGACTACCGGAAGTGGGTCGAGACGAACTATGCGCAACGCGCTTGAGGACTGACGTCATGGCACGTAAAGGCATCGTTCTCGCGGGCGGTTCCGGCACCCGGCTGTATCCGATCACGCACGCCGTGTCGAAGCAGCTGCTGCCGGTGTACGACAAGCCGATGATTTATTACCCGCTGTCGACGCTGATGGTCGCGGGCATCCGCGACGTGCTGATCATCTCGACGCCGGACGACACGCCGCGCTTCGAGTCGATGCTCGGCGACGGCAGCCAGTGGGGGATGAACATCCAGTACGCGGTGCAACCGTCGCCGGATGGTCTTGCGCAGGCGTTCACGATCGGCCGCGATTTCGTCGGCAACGATCCGTCGGCGTTGATCCTCGGCGACAACATCTTCTACGGGCACGATCTCGCGAAGCAGCTCGAACGTGCGTATGCGCAGGAAAGCGGCGCGACCGTGTTCGCGTATCACGTGCACGATCCCGAGCGCTATGGCGTCGTCGAGTTCGACCAGGCATTCCGCGCGCTGTCGATCGAAGAGAAGCCGGCGAAACCGCGTTCGCACTACGCGGTCACCGGTCTCTACTTCTACGACAACCGCGTGTGCGACATCGCGGCCGACATCAAGCCGTCGCCGCGCGGCGAGCTTGAAATCACCGACGTCAATTCGCGCTATCTCGCGGACGGCGCGCTGAACGTCGAGATCATGGGTCGCGGTTACGCGTGGCTCGACACCGGCACGCACGATTCGCTGATCGAGGCGGCGAGCTTCATCGCGACGCTGCAGAAGCGGCAAGGGCTCATGGTCGCGTGTCCCGAGGAGATTGCATACCGCCGGCGCTGGATCGACGCGGAGCAGGTGCTGAGGCTTGCGCAACCGCTGTCGAAGAACGCTTACGGGCAGTATCTCCGGAACCTTCTCACGAACCAGGTCGCATGGCTATCCAGGTAACGGCAACGGCGCTTCCTGAAGTCAGGATCATCGAACCGAAGGTGTTCGGCGACGCGCGCGGCTACTTCTACGAGAGCTTCAACGGGCGGGAATTCGCCGAGCAGGTCGCGCCCGGTGTCGAATTCGTTCAGGACAACCATTCGCGTTCGGCGAAGGGTGTGCTGCGCGGGCTGCATTACCAGATCGAACATGCGCAGGGCAAACTCGTGCGCGTGGTCGAAGGCGAGGTGTTCGACGTCGCAGTCGACATCCGGCGCAGTTCGCCGAATTTCGGCAAGTGGGCCGGCGTGACGCTGTCGGCCGACAACCACCGCCAGCTGTGGGTGCCGCCGGGCTTCGCGCACGGCTTCGTGGTGCTGTCGGAGGCCGCGCAGTTTCTGTACAAGACGACTGACTACTGGTTCCCGGAACACGAGCGCAGCCTGCTGTGGAACGATGCCGCGATCGGCATCGACTGGCCGCTCGACGGCGAGCCGCTGCTCGCGGCGAAGGATGCGGCAGGCAAGCAACTGAATGAGGCTGAAGTCTATGCGTGACGGCAGCCATCGTCAGCCGACGATCCTCGTGACCGGGGTGAACGGCCAGGTCGGATTCGAGCTGCTGCGTACGCTGCAGGGGCTCGGCCGCGTGGTGCCGTGCGACAGGTCGATGCTCGACCTGTCCGATCTCGATCGCGTGCGGGCCGTAGTGCGCGAGCTGAAGCCGTCGCTGATCGTGAACCCGGCCGCGTATACCGCGGTGGACAAGGCCGAGACCGACGTCGACGCCGCGCGGCGGCTGAATGCCGACGTGCCGCGGGTGTTCGCGGAAGAACTGGCGCGCATCGGCGGCACGCTGATTCATTACTCGACCGATTACGTGTTCGACGGCACGCAAGCGAGCCCGTACACGGAAAGCGACGCGACGCATCCGGTGAACGCGTACGGCGCGACGAAGCTGGAAGGCGAGCAGGCGATCGCGGCCGCCGGCTGCGCGCATCTGATTCTGCGCACGAGCTGGGTGTACGGCCGGCGCGGCAGGAATTTCCTGCAGACGATGCTCAAGCTCGGCGCCGAGCGCCCGGCATTGAACGTCGTCGCGGATCAGGTCGGTGCACCGACCTGGGCGAACACCATTGCCGCGGCTACGGCACACATCGTCGCGCAGGGCACGGCGGCGTCCGACGCGCACTGGTGGGCGCATCGCACGGGCATCTATCACCTCACGTCGGCCGGTGCGACTTCGTGGTGCGGCTTTGCCGACGC
Organism: Burkholderia sp. JKS000303; assembly: GCF_002563755.1. Taxonomy (NCBI): domain Bacteria; kingdom Pseudomonadati; phylum Pseudomonadota; class Betaproteobacteria; order Burkholderiales; family Burkholderiaceae; genus Burkholderia; species Burkholderia sp. JKS000303. Next base: position 695,485 of record NZ_PDBZ01000001.1, on the reverse strand, counting down.
GATCTTCGCGACCGCGATGGCCGGACACGCGCCGACGGTTGCGCCGATCGCGTCGAGCGACTACCCGACACCGGCGAAGCGACCGGCCAATTCGAGGCTGGCGCTGGACAAGCTGACCGCGACGTTCGGTCTGCGGATGCCGGATTGGCGCGATGCGCTGCAACTGTGTCTGGCCGGGTGATTCAAGGGTTGGGGGTGTACGAGGGGCGCGGGCTGGGCGGTTTTGCCGCGACTCTCATTTTCGATTGGTGACAATGCATACGGATCCGGTTTATTTCCTTCATATTCCCAAAACGGGAGGATCGTCGCTCATTTCTTTCCTCGAGGATCAGTACGACAGGGAGGACGTGTGCCCGGCACAGGTCCTCGAAGAGCTGTTCGCGCTGCCGCGGGAATCCGTCGACCGGTACCGGCTGTTTCGCGGGCATCACTGGCACGGCATCGAGTCGTTCGTCGGACGAAACCTGACCCACATTTCGATGCTGCGGGATCCGGTGCAGCGCACGGTGTCGTGGTATCTGCATGCGCAGCGCCACGACGATACGTACCGTCATCGGCGGATGAACGACGAGAAGTGGTCGTTGCTGGATTTCATTCGGGATCCTGAAACGAACTGGGACATCGTCAATACGCAGACCCTCTTTCTTGCGGCCGATTTCGACTACGAGAAGCTGATGCGCGATCCGGTCGGCTACGGTCGCGCGGCGGTCAAGGAATACGCATCGCGCCGGCACGACCGGACGTTGCTCGACCGCGCGAAACAACGGCTCGAATCGTTCGCGTTCTTCGGCATCACCGAGCGCATGCGCGACTCGATGAACCTGCTCGCCTATTCGATGAACTTCTGTCCGAGGTTCGCGACGCCGCGGCTCAACACGTCGTCGGACCGGCCGGTCATGCACGCGCTGTCGTTCGAGGAAGTCGACGCGATCAACGAACTGACCGCCCTCGACCAGGAACTCTATGCGTGGGGTTGCGCACTGTTCGAGGAGCGCCATGGCGATATGGTTCGCGCGTTGCTGATCGAGCGTTTCGAGCAATCGGACGTGTTGCGCAAGAATTCCTGGCATGCGCCGCTTTCGGCGCAGGCAAAGGCCGGAATCGAGGTGGCGGTGCTCGACGCGCCGTCGACGGTTGCGGCGGGTGCGTCGTTTTCGGCGCGCGTCCGCCTGTCCAACCGGTCGAACTTTCAGCTGGCCAGCCGTGCGCCGACGCCGGTGCACGCGTCGTATCACTGGCTCGACCGCACGCGCTCGCAGGTCGTGGTATTCGACGGCGAACGAACGAGGCTGACGGCCTCCATGATGCCGGGCGAGGCGCAGGACCTGCAGGTGTCGGTCGTGGCGCCGGCCGCGCCCGGTCGCTACGTGCTGCGACTGACCCTGGTTCAGGAAGGCGTCGCCTGGTTCGACGACAGTCAGTCGGGCGCCTTCGGCGATGTCGAGGTGACCGTCCGGTAACGCCCGCGCGGTGGGTGCGATGTTTTCGTCGCAGCCGGCGCAAGCCGGGCCGCCCGATCGCCCGGTACGGGCGCCCGGGCCTTGCGTGGCGGCGGTTCCCGGCGCCCGACCGGTTCCGAAGGCGGCAGTTCGCCGGCTATAATTCCTGCTTGGTCCGGCCGGTCGCGACCGGCCGGCAGGCACGCCGGTGGTGGTTTGATGTAAGTGGCGAAGGTATTTGCTTCGCCAGCGGATACTAAATCTGGAGTGAATGTGATGTTAATCCCCGTCATCCTGTCCGGTGGTGCTGGCACGCGGCTTTGGCCCGTCTCCCGCGAAGGGCACCCCAAGCCGTTCATGAAGCTTGCCGACGGCGAGAGCCTGCTGCTGAAGACGTACCGACGGGCAGCCGCGGCGGTTGGCCAAGATGCCGAGTCCGCATGTGCTGAGCTGCTGACGGTCACGAACCGCGACTACTACTTCATGAGCAAGGACGAGTTCGTCTGCGCGGCGCTCGGCGATCAGCAATCCGGCGTATTCATGCTCGAGCCGTCCGGCCGGAACACAGCGCCCGCCGTCGCGATGGCGGCGCACCACGTGGCGGAAAAGTACGGGCGCGATGCGCTGATGCTGGTGCTTGCGGCCGATCATCTGGTGCAGGATCAGCAAGGATTCTCCGCGGCCGTTGCAAGCGCGGTCGACCTGGCGAAGCAGGGCAAGCTGGTGACGTTCGGCATCGTGCCGACATGCCCGGATACCGGTTTCGGCTACATCGAGGCCGGCGAGCAGATCGGCAACGGCCGGGTGGTGCAGCGCTTCGTCGAGAAGCCCGATGCGGTGAAGGCCGCCGAATACCTGGCGACGGGCAATTATCTGTGGAATTCCGGCATGTTCTGCTTCGCGGCGGGCGCCATTCTCGACGAGATGGCCCGTCACGCGCCGGACGTCGCGGCGGCCGCCGAAGCATGCTGGGCGTCGCTGCAGGCCGACAAGGCCACCGCGCAGATGCTCGAGATCCCGGCCGAATCGTTCCAGAAGATGCCCGACATCTCGATCGACTACGCGGTGATGGAGCGCTCGTCGAACGTGGCGGTGGTGCCGTCCAGCTTCGGCTGGAGCGACATCGGCTCGTGGGGCGCGGTGCGCGACCTGGTCGCGCCGGATCAGGACAGCAACCGTGTCGTCGGCGATGCGATCTTCGTCGATAGCCACAATACCTACGTGCAAAGCCCGGATCGCGTGGTCGCGGCAGTCGGCGTGGCCGATCTGATGATCATTGATACGCCGGACGCGTTGCTGGTCGCGCATCCCGATCGCGCGCAGGACGTGAAGCAGGTCGTCGCCCGGCTGAAGAAGCGCAATCACGATGCGTACAAGCTGCATCGCACCGTGAGCCGGCCGTGGGGCACCTACACGGTGCTGGAGGAAGGGCCGCGCTTCAAGATCAAGCGTATCGAGGTCAAGCCGGGCGCGAGCCTGAGCCTGCAGATGCACCATCACCGCAGCGAGCACTGGATCGTCGTGTCGGGGATGGCCAAGGTCGTCAACGGCGACCGTGAAATCTTCGTGCGCACCAACGAGTCGACCTATATCCCGGCCGGGCACAAGCACCGCCTCGAGAATCCGGGCGTGCTGGATCTCGTGATGATCGAGGTGCAGAGCGGCGAATACCTCGGGGAAGACGACATCGTTCGTTTCCAAGATGTATACGGGCGGGCTTGATGCTGGGCATGCTGAGAGCCCTGTGGGCGTATCGCGGCTTCATCCTGGGAAGCGTCAAGCGGGAATTCCAGTCCAAGTACCGTAATTCCCTGCTGGGCGCTGCGTGGACGGTCCTCAACCCGCTCGCGATGATCGTCGTCTATACGGTGATCTTTTCGCGGGTGATGCACGCCCGGCTGCCGGGCGTCGACAGCGGCTTCGCGTACAGCATTCATCTGTGCGCGGGCGTGCTGCCGTGGGGGATGTTCGTCGAGATCGTCAGCCGCGCGCAGAACGCGTTCATCGAGAACGCCAACCTGATCAAGAAGCTGAACTTTCCCCGGCTGTGCCTGCCGGTGATCGTGGTGGCGAACTCGCTGATCAACTTCGCGATCGTGTTCGGGCTGTTCGTGGTGTTCCTGCTGGTCACCGGCAACTTCCCCGGCGTGGTGTTCGTGGCCGTCATTCCGCTGCTGATCGTACTGACGCTGTTCGCGATCGGCCTCGGGATCACGCTCGGCGTGCTGAACGTGTTCTTCCGCGACGTCGGGCAGTTCTTCAACATCGTGCTGAATTTCTGGTTCTGGCTGACGCCGATCGTCTATTCGGTCGACATCCTGCCCAAGCGGATCCAGGCCGGGATGCAGTTCAACCCGATGGCATCGCTGGTCGAGTCGTTCCAGGTCGTGATGATGCAGGCCAAGTGGCCCGACTGGTCGCAGCTCTGGTTCGTGACGGCGCTGGGCGTCGGCCTGTGCCTGCTCGGCTTCAGCCTGTTCCGCAAGCATGCGGGCGAAATGGTGGATGAACTCTGATGGGCACCATTACCGTTACCAATCTGGGCAAGGCCTACAAGCAGTATCCGACGCGCTGGTCGCGTCTCGTCGAATGGATGGACCCGCGTCGCAAGCAGCACCACACGCTGCACTGGGTGTTGCGCGACGTGAGCTTCTCGGTGAAGGCCGGCGAGGCGTTGGGCATCATCGGCATCAACGGCGCGGGCAAGAGCACGCTGCTGAAGATGATCGTCGGGACCACGCAGCCGAGCGTCGGCAGCGTGATCATGACCGGCCGCGTCGCCGCGCTGCTGGAACTCGGGATGGGCTTCCACCCGGATTTCACCGGGCGCCAGAACGTGATGATGGCCGGGCAACTGCTCGGCTATTCCGTCGACGAACTGCTCGCGCTGATGCCGGAAATCGAGGCGTTCGCCGAAATCGGCGAATACATCGACCAGCCGGTACGCGTGTATTCGAGCGGCATGCAGGTGCGGCTCGCGTTCAGCGTCGCGACCGCGCGCCGGCCCGACGTGCTGATCGTCGACGAGGCGCTGTCGGTCGGCGATGCGTATTTCCAGCACAAGAGCTTCGACCGGATCCGCGAGTTCCGCAAGCTGGGCACGACGCTGCTGATCGTCGCGCACGACAAGGCTGCGATCCAGGCGATCTGCGATCACGCGATCCTGCTGAATGCCGGGCGGCTGGAGATGGAAGGGCCGCCGGAAGTGGTCATGGACTACTACAACGCGATGCTGGCCGACCGCAAGGACCACGAGGTCCGGCAGGAGAAGCTCGAGAGCGGCGCGGTGCAGACCGTGTCCGGCACCGGCGAGGCCGTGATCGACGCGGTCGAGCTGCTGGACGAATCCGGTCAACCTATCGAGGTTGCGGGCGTCGGGCAGCCGGTCGCGTTGCGCGTCAGGGTCCGGTGCGTGGAGGCGATCCCCGAGCTGGTGGTCGGCTACATGATCAAGGACCGGCTCGGGCAGACGGTGTTCGGCACGAACACGTATCACCTGAAGCAGGTGCTGGTCGGTCTCGACGCGGGACAGGCGATCGAGTTGCGCTTTGAATTCACGGCGAATCTCGGCGTCGGCAGTTATTCGGTCGCAGTCGCGCTGCATACGGGCGACGCCCATCTTGCCAACAACTACCAGTGGCGCGACCGCGCGCTGGTGTTCAACGTCGTCAACATCAAAATGCAAGACTTTGTCGGCGTAGCCTGGTTGCCGACGACGGTGCGGAGCTTGCCATAGTGGATAGTTTTTATCGTGCGTTTGAAGATCGGTATCGGGGATCGCGCAAGCTGATCAAAAACCGACTGACGAACTACTCGCCCTTCTTTCAGCCGCTTGCGGCGCGTTATCCGGGCGGGAAGACCTTCGACCTGGGGTGCGGCCGCGGCGAGTGGCTCGAGCTGATGGTCGAGGCCGGGTTCGAACCGATGGGGGTCGATCTCGACGCGGACATGCTGGAAGCCTGCCGCGAGCGCGGGCTGCCGGTTCAGCAGGGCGATGCGATCGCGTATCTCGCGTCGCTCGAATCGGATAGCCACGCGCTGATCTCGGCGTTTCACGTCGTCGAACACGTAAGCTTCGAGCAACTGGGCGTGATCGTCCGCGAAGCGTTGCGCGTGCTGAAGCCGGGCGGCCTGCTGATCCTCGAGACGCCGAATCCGGAAAACATCTCGGTGGCGACGACCAATTTCTACATGGATCCGTCGCACCAGAAGCCGATTCCGCCGCTGTTGCTGTCGTTCGTCGCCGAGCATGCGGGCTTCGATCGCGTGAAGGTGGTCCGTCTGCAGGAATCGCCGGAGCTGCGCGATACCGAGACGCCGGTTCAGTTCCTCGACATCGTGCGCGGCGCGAGCCCCGACTATGCGATCGTCGCGCAGAAGGACGTGGGATCGACCGAGGGTGCGTTCGACGAAGCATTCGGCGCGGAATACGGGCTGACGATCGATACGCTGATCCAGCGTTACGAAACCCGGCTGACATCGAACGTTTCGCAGATCGGCGGTCGCGTGCAGCAGATGAGCACGCGGCTTCAGTCCATCGAAGGTCAACTGCGGCTCGCGGAAGGGCGGCTGCAGCTCGCCGAGGATCGCAGCCGGTTCGCCGAAGAACAGCGCGTGCTCGGGGAGCAAGTGCTGCGCGAGGTCGAAGCGCGCGCGCAGCATGCCGAGGAACTGGCCCGGCTGGCCAGCTCGCGGGTCGTCGATACGCAGCTGCTGCATGTCGAGGATCGGTGCCGGCAGCTCGAGGCGCAGCTCGCGCTGGCCGAGAGCAAGTTGCACGAGGCCGAGGCGCGTGCACTGCACGAGCAGGGCGTGGCCCAGCAGACGTATGCGCATCTGCAGGCCGTCTATGGGAGCACGTCGTGGCGCGTCACCGCGCCGCTGCGGTGGGTGAGCCTCGGCCTGCGCGGCAAGGGGCTCGGGCCGCTCAAGCGGGGCGTGAAGCAGCAGGTGAAGCGTGTGGTGCGCTACGCGTACCGGCAGCCCGTGCTGCGCCGGCTCACGGTGGCCGTGCTCAATCGCGTGCCGGGCCTGAAGGCGCGGCTCGTGCCGTACGTGGCGGCCGCAGCGGCCAGTCAGCCCGTCGGCACTGCGTCGACGCATATTCGTATCGACAATCTGGACGCGCATGCGAATCGCATTCACGCGAGCCTGGTCGCTGAATTCGACCGGCTGAAGCAGGAGAAGAACTGATGCGCATTGTTATCGACATGCAGGGTGCGCAGACAGAAAGCCGATTCCGCGGAATCGGCCGCTACGTACTGGGTTTTGCGAAGGGCGTCGCGCGCGTGCGCGGCGAGCACGAGGTCGTTCTGGTCCTGAACGGCATGCTGAGCGAATCGATCGAAGCGATTCGCGCTGAGTTCGAGGGGTTGCTGCCCCAGGAAAACATCCGTGTCTGGCAGGCGATCGGACCGGTCGAGGAAGTGATCGACGACAACGCCACACGCCGGGAAATCGCGGAACTGAGCTGGGAATCCTTCCTCGCGAGCCTGCGGCCGGACGTCGTGCACGTCGGCAGCCTGTTCGAAGGCGTGACGGGCTACGGCGTGTCCAGCGTCGGCCAGCTCGATCGCGCGACGCCGGTCAGCGTGACGCTGCACGACCTGATTCCGCTCGTGCACGCCAAGCGGTATCTCGACCCGCACCCGGTCACTTCGCGGCACTACTACCGGAAGATCGGCTATCTGCAGAAGGCGGCGCTGCTGCTCGCGAACTCCGAATTTTCGCGGCAGGAAGGCATCGAGTACCTGGACTATCCGGCCGAGCGGATCATCGCGGTGTCGTCGGCCATCGAGGAGTCGTTCAAGCCGATCTCCGTCGATGCGGCCGAGGCCGACCGCCTGCGCCGCCAATTCGGGATCAACGCATCGTTCCTGCTGTATACGGGCGGCGCGGACGAGCGCAAGAACCTGCCGCGACTGATCGAGGCGTACTCGCAGCTGTCCGGCACGCTGCGTGCGAAGGTGCAGCTGGTGTTCGTGGGCAAGATCCCGGAATCCGTCAAGGCCGAGCTCTACAAGCACGCGGCACAGTTCGGCGTCAGGGAGTCCGAACTGAAGTTCACGGGCTTCGTCAGCGATGCGGATCTGCACGCGCTCTACGCGATCTGCGACGCGTTCGTCTTCCCGTCGTGGCACGAAGGGTTCGGTTTGCCGGTGCTCGAGGCGATGGCGTGCGGTGCGCCGGTCATCTGCGCGCATGCGGGCAGCCTGCCGGAAGTCATGGGCTGGCAGGATGCGATGTTTGATCCGATGGACGTGCCGGCGATGTCGCGGAAACTGGCCGAGGTGCTGGAGGATCCGGCGTTCCGCCAGAAACTGCGCGAGCATGGCCTCGTGCAGTCCCGCAAATTCTCGTGGGATGCGGTGGGCCGCCGGGCGTTCGCCGAATGGGAAAAGCTCGCCGCGCCGCCCCGGCCGTCGTGGCTCGAGCAGTCCCGCTCGCAGGAGCGCCTGATCGAACTGGTGGCAGCCAAGGCTGCCTGGTCGACGGATCGCAACATGCTGGTTCCGCTCTCGGCATGCCTCGCGCAGAACGAGAAGACGGGCTACGTGCGGCAGATCCTGGTCGACGTGTCCGAGTTCTGCCAGAACGATGCGGGCACCGGCGTGCAGCGGGTCGTCCGAAACTATCTCGACTGCCTGCTCAAGCAGCCGCCGGCAGGGTATCGCGTCGAGCCCGTCTATGCGACGCTGGCTCACGGCTATCGGTATGCACGCCGCTTTACCCAGAAGTTTCTCGGCGCGCCGGTGGACGAATCGATCCGCGACAGCGACGTGCAATGGCAGCGCGGCGACGTGTTCCTCGGTCTGGACATGCAGCACTCCGTGCAGATCGCGCAGGCGGCGTTCTACCAGAAGCTCCGGCAGCAGGGCGTGGGCGTGAAGTTCCTGGTCTACGATCTGCTGCCCATCGAGTTCCCGGAGTATTTCTTCGACGCGAACCTGAAGACGATGCACGAACGGTTGCTGGCCGTGATGGCCACGACGGACGGCACGATCTGCATTTCCAAGGCGACGTCCGACGCGCTGCTTGCGTGGATTCGCGACAAGAACATCCCGACGTCGCCGAACTTCAGCAGCACGTGGGCGCACATCGGCGTCGATTTCCCGGAAGTGGTCGAAGGCGCGCTGCCGCCTGACGCCGCGACGGTGATCGCCGCGATGCAGCGCTGCCCGAGCTTCCTGTGCGTGTCGACCATCGAGCCGCGCAAGAACCAGGCACAGGTGCTGGAGGCGGTCGAGGCGTTGTGGGCGGCAGGGCAGGACGTCTGCTTGACCTTCGTCGGGCGGCTGGGATGGAAGATGGACGCGCTCGCGGACAAGATGCGCAAGCATCCGGAGTTCGGCAAGCGTCTGTTCTGGCTTGCCGGCGTCGACGACAACTACCTGGTCAGCCTGTACAAGGCGGCCAGCGGGCTGGTCGCCGCCAGCGTCAACGAAGGTTTTGGCCTGTCGCTGATCGAAGCCGCGTACTACGGGCTGCCCGTCATCGCGCGGGACATTCCCGTGTTCCGCGAGGTAGCCGGCGATGGCGCCTATTATTTCGGCGGGAATTCGGCCGGAGAATTGAGCACGGCGCTCGCGGCATGGCTCGAACTGTACCGGCTCGGCCAGCATCCGAAGCCGACCGGCATTTCGTGGCTGAACTGGGAAGACAGCACGGCGCTGCTCGCGTCGCGGCTGCTGGACGGCGTATCGAACACGCGCCAGTTGCTCGTCGATATTTCCGAGCTGGTGCAGCGCGATGCGCGCAGCGGCATCCAGCGCGTCGTGCGCAGCATTCTTCGCGAGTGGGTGCTGCAGCCGCCCGCCGGCTATCGTATCGAGCCGGTGTATGCGACTGCCGACCAGCCGTATCGCTACGCGAGAACTTATATGGCCCGCTTCCTCGGGAAGGAAGACAATTCGCTGACCGACGATCCGATCGAATACGGTCCCGGCGACGTGTTCCTCGGGCTCGATCTCGCGCCGGCCGTCGTGCCGCATTACGCGGGCTTCTATCAGAACCTGCGCGAGCAGGGCGTGCGGGTCAAGTTCGTGGTCTACGATCTGCTGCCGCTACGGGACAACCATTTCGAGCAGCACGTCGTCGACCACTTCGTGCGCTGGCTGGACGTCGTCGCCGAAAGCGACGGTGCGCTGTGCATTTCGAAGGCGGTCGCCGATGAATTCGACGACTGGATGGCCGGGCGCAAGATCGCGCGGCAGCGTCCGTTCGCGTTGAACTGGTTCCATCTGGGTTCCGATATCGCGAACTCGGTGCCGACCACCGGCATGCCGAAAAACGCGGCGAGCGTGCTCGACGCGCTGGCGGCGCGTGCCAGCTTCCTGATGGTGGGCACGCTGGAGCCGCGCAAGGGCCACGCACAGGTGCTGGAGGCCTTCGAGCAGTTGTGGGCGGCCGGCGTCGACGCCAATCTCGTGATTGTCGGCAAGCAAGGCTGGATGATGGACAATCTGGCGAACCGGCTGCGGTCCCACACGGAACGGGATCGTCGGCTGTTCTGGCTGGAGAGCATCAGCGACGAGTTTCTCGAGAAGGTGTATGCCGCGAGCGGTTGCCTGATCGCGGCGTCCACCGGCGAGGGGTTCGGGTTGCCGCTGATCGAGGCGGCTCAGCACGGCGTGCCGATCCTGGCCCGCGACCTTCCGGTTTTCCGCGAAGTGGCCGGCGAGCACGCAGCGTATTTCACGGCACACGACGCGTCCGCGCTGGCCGGCGCAATTCGCGCGTGGCTGGCCGGAAAGGCGGCGGGCACCATTCCGTTGTCGACCGGAATGCCGTTCCTGTCGTGGCGGCAGAGCGCGGCGATGTTGACCGAAAAAATATAGGTCGGGGCGAGTCCGAAGGTCCGGCTGCATGCGGACCTGCGTATTGAATAGTTATGTTGAAACGAGTTTGAGGGGATGATGAAGACTTCCATTATTACCGGCATCACCGGTCAGGACGGTGCTTACCTTGCGCAGATTCTGCTCGAGAAAGGCTATACCGTTTACGGCACCTATCGCCGCACGAGCTCGGTCAACTTCTGGCGCATCGAGGAGCTCGGGATTGCCAAGCACCCGAACCTGCATCTGATCGAGTACGACCTGACCGACCTGTCTTCGAGCATTCGTCTGCTGCAGACCACGGGCGCGACGGAAGTCTACAACCTCGCCGCGCAGAGCTTCGTCGGCGTGTCGTTCGACCAGCCGGTCACCACCGCGGAAATCACCGGGATCGGCCCGCTGAACCTGCTCGAGGCGATCCGCATCGTCAACCCGAAGATCCGCTTCTACCAGGCGAGCACGTCCGAGATGTTCGGCAAGGTGCAGGCGATTCCGCAGATCGAGTCGACGCCGTTCTATCCGCGCAGCCCGTATGGCGTGGCCAAGCTGTATGCGCACTGGATTACGGTGAACTATCGCGAAAGCTACGACATCTTCGGCTGCAGTGGGATCCTGTTCAATCACGAGTCGCCGCTGCGCGGCCGCGAGTTCGTCACGCGCAAGATCACCGACTCCGTCGCGAAGATCAAGCTCGGCCAGCTCGACGTGCTCGAACTGGGCAACATGGACGCGAAGCGCGACTGGGGCTTCGCGAAGGAATACGTCGAAGGGATGTGGCGCATGCTGCAGGCCGACGAGCCGGACACCTACGTGCTGGCCACGAACCGGACCGAAACCGTGCGCGATTTCGTGCGCATGGCATTCAAGGCGACCGGCGTCGACCTGGAATTCAAGGGCAGCGACGTGAATGAAATCGGCGTCGATGTCGCGACCGGCAAGACGGTGGTTCGCGTCAATCCGAAGTTCCATCGCCCGGCCGAGGTCGATCTGCTGATCGGCAACCCGGAGAAGGCGAAGCAGAAGCTCGGCTGGGAGCCGAAGACGACGCTCGAGGAGCTGTGCGCGATGATGGTCGAAGCGGATTTGCGTCGAAATGAACGCGGCTTCTCGTTCTGACGCCCCGCGCGCCCTGGTGACGGGGCTCGGCGGCTTTACCGGCGATTATCTTGCGCAGTCGCTGCGTGCGGCCGGCTATCGCGTGTTCGGCACCGCGCACGGCGCCGAAGCGACGGGCGCCGACATGTACCGCGTCGACTTGTGCGACCGCGCCGCGCTCGCGCAAGTCGTCGCGGACGTGCAGCCGGACGTGGTCGCGCATCTGGCCGCGATCGCGTTCGTCGCGCACGGCGACGCCGATGCAATCTATCGCACCAACGTGGTCGGCACGCGCAACCTGCTGGAGGCGCTTGCGAACCTGGAGAACCGTCCGAAGGCGGTCCTGCTGGCGAGCAGCGCCAACATCTACGGTAACGCGGCGGTCGAGGTCATCGACGAATCGGTCGAACCGAATCCGGCGAACGATTATGCGGTCAGCAAGCTGGCGATGGAGTACATGGCGCGTCTTTGGCGCGACAAGCTGCCGATCGTCGTCGCGCGTCCGTTCAACTACACGGGTGTCGGCCAGTCGCCGCAATTCCTGCTGCCGAAGATCGTCGGCCATTTCCAGCGCGGCGAGCGCGTGATCGAGCTCGGCAATATCGACGTCGAGCGCGATTTTTCCGACGTTCGGCGCGTGGTGGACGCCTATCGGCGCCTGCTTCAACTGGCACCGGCCGGCGGCGTGTTCAACGTATGCTCGGGCCGTGCCGTATCGCTGAAGGCGGTGATCGCGATGATGGAACAGATCGCCGGCTATTCGATCGAGGTGCGCGTCAACCCGGCATTCGTGCGGGCGAACGAAGTCCGTCGTCTGCAGGGTGACGGTGCGCGCTTGCAGGCCGCCGTCGGGCCGCTCGAGGACATTCCGCTGGAAAGCACGCTGCGCTGGATGTTTGGCGGAGGGCGGGGGTGAAAGTCGGTTTCGGCACGACCGCCCTCGCGCGCAGCAGCGCGCATGGCGGTGTCGACGGCATCGGGTCGTATACGCGTGAACTGGGGCGGGCGCTGCTGGCGCACGGCGGGGTCGACCTGGTTCCCGCCGGCTTCGGCGCGGTCGTCGGCGGCGATGCATTTCCGGGCGCCCGGCCGCCCGTGAATCTGGGCGGGCACGCGGTCGCGACGGTGCTGGGCGCCGTCACGCCGTGGTCCTGGGTCGACACGCAGGCGCTGCGCGCCGAGCGCGTCGACGTTTTCCATGCGACGGATCACCTGATTCCGAAGCTGTCGGGCACGCCTGTGATCGCGACGCTGATGGATGCCATTCCGCTGTCGCATCCGGAGTGGACGACGGTCCGCCTGGCCGCGCTGCGCCGCTGGCTGCTGCGGCGTTCCGGGCATTGGGCCGATCATGTGATCACGATCTCCGATTATTCGAAGCGCGAAATCGTCGAGCATTTCGGCATCGCGCCCGACCGGATCTCGGTCGTTCCGCTGGGCGTGCACCCGCGCTTCTTCGAGCGGATCGACTCGGACGAGCGGGCCGCGGTGCTGAAGCGGCTCGGCCTGCCCGAGCAGTTCTTCCTGTGCGTCGGCACCCTGCAGCCGCGCAAGAACCTCGAGCGGGTGGTGGACGCCCACGCGAGCCTGCCGGCCGCGCTGCGCCGCGACATCCCGCTGGTGATCGTCGGCCGCGCCGGATGGGGCTGCGATCAGCTCGTCGCGCGCCTGGGCGCGGACGAAAGCGGCAGCGTGCGCTGGCTCCAGTATCTGCCCGACCACGACGTGCGCGCATTGATGCAGTCGGCCAGCGCGCTCGTGTTCGCGTCGCTGTGCGAGGGCTTCGGACTGCCGGTCGTCGAGGCGTTCGCGTCGGGGCTGCCGGTGATCGCATCGAATACGACGTCGGTTCCCGAAGTCGCGGGTGACGCGGCGATCCTGGTCGACCCCGCCAGCACCGGCGACATCGCCGACGGGATGCGCGCGCTCGTCGAGCAGCCGGGCAAGGCCGCCGCGCTGCGTGAAGCCGGGCTGGCGCGTGCACGCGAACTGAACTGGCCAGCCTGCGCGGCGCAGACCCTGGCCGTCTACGACACCGTCCTGCGCGGGACGCGTCGTTCATGAGTGAATTTGCTGCGAGGAGTACCGCGTGAAGTTGGGGGTGGATATCACCTGGATGGTGGGCAACTACCGCGGCATGGGGCGGTTCGCCCGGCAACTGGTGGCGCCGGTCGGCGCGTCGGTCCTGGGCCTCGCGCCGGACGGCGTGAGCGCCGACGAATGGCCGTGCGTGAGCGGCGGCCGCGGTTTCTTCCCGTGGTGGGAGCAGGTCGAGTTGCCACGCCTGTGCCGGGAACAGAAGCTCGACTACCTGCTGTGCCCGTACAACACCGGGCCGCTGCGATCGATCGGCAACACGCGGTTGATCGCGGTCGTTCACGACCTGATCTACATGCAGCCGTGGAGCGTGCTGCCGCCGGCGAGATCGCTGTACCAGACCGCCGGGCGCGTTTATCGCCGGCATGTGGTGCCGCGGCTCGCGCGCCAGGCGGACGTCGTGCTGACCATTTCGCGATTCACGCAGCGTGAGCTGGTGGAGACGTTCGGGCTGCGCGAGGCCGACGTGCAGGTCATTCCGTGTGCGATTTCGGACGACTGGTTCGCCCCGCCGCTGAGCCGCGCGGAGCGCGAGCCGTACCTGTTTACGGTGGCGGGCGAGGTGCCGAGCAAGAACGTCGACCGGCTGCTGCAGGCCTTCGCGGTCGCGCGGCCGGCGCTGGACGACGACGCGCGGCTCCGGATCGCCGGTATCAAGGTCGAGCATCACGCGCATTTTCTCGAGCGCGCGAATGCGCTCGGGCTTGCGCGCCACGTCGAACTGCTCGGCTACGTGTCGCGCGACGAACTGCGCGAGCAGTACCGGCGTGCGCGTGCTTTCGTGTTTGCTTCGCTGTTCGAAGGATTCGGGATTCCGCCGCTGGAAGCGATGGCGTCCGGCACGCCCGTCGCGTGCAGCAACACGACGTCGATCCCCGAGATCGTCGGCACGTGCGGCCTGCAGTTCGATCCGTATTCGGTGGAAGACATGGCGGAGCAGATCCGCCAGGTATGGTGCGACGACACGCGTTTCGAGGTGGCGTTCGGCGACGGGATGGACCGTGCGCGCACCTTTTCGGAATCCGCTGTCCGTCCGAAGATCGAGGCTTTCTGGGCGCGCCTGTCATGAGCGAAAACAAGAAGAAGCTGCTGGTGCTGACGCCGCGGTTTCCGTACCCGGTGATCGGCGGCGACAAGCTGCGGATCTATCACCTCTGCAGGATGCTGTCGCGCCATTACTCGCTGACGTTGCTGAGCTTGTGCGACAGTCAGGAAGACATGCATGCCGAAGTGCCGGCCGACGGCGTGTTCGATCGCGTCGAACGAGTCTTTCTGTCCAAGGCGCGTTCGTACGTCAATACGCTGCTCGCGCTGCCGACGCGCACGCCGCTGCAGGTCGCGTACTACCGCAGCAGCGCGTTTGCGGCGGCCGTGTCCCGGCTGCTGCCGTCGCATGACGGCGCGTTCGTGCATCTGGTGCGCTGCGCGGAGTACGTGCGCAAGTCGGACAAGCCGCGCGTGCTCGAAATGACCGACGCGATCTCGCTCAACTACAGCCGCGTCAAGCAGCTCAGGAAAGCACGCGGGCTGAAGTCGCGCGTGTTCGGCATCGAGGCGAAGCGCCTGCTCGACTACGAGCGCACGATCGTCGACGACTTCGATCTGTCGGTACTCGTGTCGAAGACCGATCGCGACTACCTGTTTCCCGGCGAGTCGGGCAAGCGGGTGATGGTGTGTTCGAACGGCGTGGATCTCTCCGGCCTGCCGTATGCGGCGCGCAGCATGGCGAACCGCTTGCTGGTGTTCATCGGCGACATGCGCACGGTGCAGAACCAGGACATGTGCCACTACTTCGCCGAAACGGTGCTGCCGTTGCTGCGCCGGCGTGCCGACTATCGTTTCCGGATCGTCGGCTCCATCGCGCCCGCGCTGGCCGAGCAATTCCGTGCGTACGACGGCGTCGAGGTGACCGGCCGCGTTGAGTCGGTCGCGCAGGCCGCGGCCGACGGCGCAATCGGCGTGTGCCCGATGCGGATCGGCGCCGGCGTGCAGAACAAGATCCTCGAATACATGGCGCTCGGGCTGCCGGTCGTCACGACGTCGCTGGGGCACGAAGGGCTGGGTGCGAAAAGCGGGCAGGACCTGCTGATCGCCGATACGCCCGACGCGTTCGTCGAGCGCATCGAGTGGCTCGTCGCGCATCCGTCGGAAGCAGTGGAGATGGCCGGTCACGCGCGGCAGTTCGTTGAGCGCGAACATGGCTGGCTCGAGATGACCCGCGCGCTGGTCGAGCGGGTGGACGCGCTGCTGGCTGCCGGCCCGGCGCGTTAGCCGGGCGACGGCTCAGCTTTCGTGATGCCGGAAGCTGAACTTCTTGTGGCCGATGTAGCTGGAGAAAACCGGGACGATCACGCCGATCAGGTGGGCGATGTCCCGGTCATGCCAGTGCAGGCCGAGCCGCGGAAAGACGTAGTACGCAAGACCGACGCTGACGAGCCACGTCTGCAACACCGCGACCAGGTTCACCAGCGTGAAGAAGAATGCCGAGCGCCCCGTGGACTGCGTGCTTTTCTTGAAGACGAACAGTTTGGCCAGGATGAACGCCGTGATCATGCCGGTCACGTAGGCGACGACGATCGCGGCCGAGTAGGGCATCCACAGGTTGTAGAGAATCCGGCTGCTCCAGTTGACGGCCGCGGCGAAGCCGCCCGTCAGCAGGAACAGCAGGAATTCCCGGGAAACGAGGCCGCGCTTCGCGGTTCGGACAAGGTCGGTCATACCATTCTGGCCATTTCGCGCGCGAGCCCGATACTTTCGGAGATGCCGCGGTCTTCGGGGTAGTAATACGACGTGTCGGCGACCAGCAGGCCCCGCACGGGCAACTGGATCGGCGGCAGGCGATCGGCGAAGCCCGGCTCGCACACCGGTTGCGCGAAGCGGTAGCGGCTCGCGCGCACGTCGATGAAATCGTCGGGCGTGATCGCGGGGTTGATCTTCATCAGGTAGCGCTTCACCTTGTCGATGAAGGCCGTATCCGGCTGCTGGTAGACCGGGTGTTCGCCCGGCACGTAGAACGGAACGTACACGACGTGCGCATCGAGCGGACGCAGGTTCGTGTATTCGACGATCCCCGGAATGTCCATCTCCGGATCGTTGGTGTTGAGCCAGAAGTTCTCGGTGACCGGCTTGCGCAGCTTGGCGATCACGCACACCACCGCGACGTTCTTCACGCTCGCGAATTTTTCCAGGATGTCGGTCGGGAGATCGGGCATCACGCGCGGCACGTACGGCAGCGGAATGGTGCTGATCACCTTGTCGAACGCGAGCGACTCGCCACCCGCCTCGACGCCGGCGACCTTGCCGTTCTCGATCAGCACCTTGCTGACCGGCGTGCCGAGCCGGAACTCGCCGCCGTTTGCTTCGATGTAGCGGCGCATGCCTTCGAGCAGCGTATCCGAGCCGCCGTCGAGGTAGCCGAGCTTTTCCCTGAAGAGGTTGTAGCGCGACCGGCCGATCCGGCGCACGCGGCTCCAGATCCACGCGGCGGAGAGGCTGCGCGCGTGATCGTAGAACTTGTAGTCGAACAGGCGGCGCCACAGCACTTCCCACGCTTCTTCACCCACCCAGCGGCGAATCCAGCCGGTCGCCTCGAGCTTGTCGAGCGGCTTCCAGTCGTCGCGGCGCGTGCAGAGAAACGCGTGCAGCCCGTAGCGGATCTTCGCGGTCAGGCCGAGCCCCTTGAACTTCAGCAGTGCGATCGGATTGCCCCACGGCTGCACGCGATCCTGGTAGAAGTACCCCATCTTCGTTTCGCGCCAGTG
This sequence comes from Burkholderia sp. JKS000303, assembly GCF_002563755.1. Classification (NCBI taxonomy): domain Bacteria; kingdom Pseudomonadati; phylum Pseudomonadota; class Betaproteobacteria; order Burkholderiales; family Burkholderiaceae; genus Burkholderia; species Burkholderia sp. JKS000303. The sequence goes on along the minus strand of NZ_PDBZ01000001.1, from coordinate 678,259 downwards.
CATCTTGTCTTCGAGGCCGAGTTCCTGCAGCACCTTCAGGAACGCGTGATCGGAAATCGCGTGGAAGTGGTAGTAGCGCTCGATCGAGAGTCCGCCGAAGTCGAAGCATGCGGCCATGCCGCCGACACGGTCGTCTGCCTCGAAGATCACGGGCTTGCGCCCGTCCTTGACGAGCTGGTAGGCAACGCCGAGCCCCATGGGGCCGGCACCGAGGACGGCAATACGGTCTGCGCTCATGGCTTTAGAACTCTAGTGCGATGTGGCTGTAGGTCGGGTCGTTGAAGGTTTCGGTCATGGCCTTGTCAAGCGGCGTGGCCTGGATGCCGAAGATGCCTTCCCAGTCGATCACCTCGAACTCGTCGCCGGCGGTGAGCGCCTTCAACTGGTCCGCGGTGAACGGCGGATTGCTGTCGAACAGCGCGTAGATCTTCAGCAGCACGTAGAACAGGCCGTACGGGATCTTCACGATCGCGCAGCGTGCGTGGGTCGCGCGCTTGATCTGGCGGATGAGGTCGATGTAGTCGACGCGCTCGAGCCCCGTGATGTTGAAGGCCTGTCCCGCCTTTCCGGAGCGGATGCAGCTGATGATCACGTTGCAGAAATCGCCGACGTAGAGCGGCTGGCGCATGTAGCGGCCGCTGCCCGGGATCGGGAACACCGGCACGCGGTGCATGAAGCGCGACAGCCAGCCGAGGTGCTTGCGGTCGAACCAGCCGAACATCAGCGTCGGACGCAGGATCACGCAGTTGATGCCCGATGCGGCGACGATCTCTTCCTGCTCGCGCTTGGTTTCCGTGTACCAGTCGTCCCCCACGGAATTGACCACCGACGAGCTGATGTGCACCGTATGGGGAATGGCATAGCGCTTGATCACCTCGAGCACGTGCTTCGTCGACGTGATGTTGTTGCGCACGAACGGCTCGCGGGTCGGCGCGCCGATCTGGGCCTGCAGCATGACGACCGTGTCCGCGTGTTCGAAATGCTTGTCCCAGTCGCCCGGCTCCGCGAGATCGGCGAACACGGCGGTGACATCCGGATGCACCTGGCGCAGCACGTTCAGGTTCGCTTCGTGCTTGTCGAGGACGACGATGTTCGAGTAGCCCTGCTGCTTCAGGCGGGCAACGAGGTTCTGACCGACCAGGCCGGCGCCGCCAGGGAGGACGATACGGGTTTGATTCATGATTTCGGGTGTCTGCATGAGAGGGGCGGGCGCGTCGCGGTTGTCACAGGGACAGGCGCTTGAAGACGAACTGCGGCACCGAGCGGATGATCAGCATGATCAGCGACCAGAAGCACGGCGTATACAGCACGTTCTTCTTCTTCTCGATGGCCCGGGTGATGTCCTTCGCGACCTTCTCCGGCGACGCGACGAGCGGGCCGGGCAGCGGCAGCCCCGCCGTCATCGCGGTGGCCACGAAGCCGGGCTTGATCGTGACGAGGTGGACGCCGGCCTTGTAGAGCCGTGCGCGCAGGCCTTCGCAGAACGTCGCGAGCGCGGCTTTCGCGCTGCCGTACAGATAATTGGACGGGCGGCCGCGGTCGCCGGCGACCGAGCCGATCACCGCGATCGCGCCGCTTCGTGCCGCCTCGAGCGTGTTCGCGATCGTGGTCAGCAACGCGATCACCGACGTCGCGTTGGTATTGAATTCGCGCACGGCAACGGCGGGGTCGGCCTGGCACAGCGCCTGGTCGGGCAGCGTGCCCGGTGCGACCAGCACGATGTCGGGCGCGCCGTCGAACGCGCGCCGGCAGTCGTCGAGCATCGCGGCGTGCTGCTCCAGTTTGTTGATGTCCAGCGTGTGCGTGGCCGCGAGCGTCGCGCCGCGGGCCAGCAGATCGTCGGCCACTTGCTGCAGGCGATCAGCGTTGCGCGCGACCAGGAACAGCCGGGCGCCCTGAGCGGCCCAGACGCGTGCACAGGCCATCGCAATGCCTGAGGTCGCACCTACTATCAGTATCTTTTTCTGCATGGTCATGTACGGGTGACGCGATCCCAAAAACGGGAAAGCAGCGCGGGATCGCGCAGGGTTTCGACCTGTTCCCAGTCCGGATAGGCCGTCCGGAAGTCCTGGCCCGTCATATGGGCATCTTTCGCCGGATAGATTCTTCCCGCGGCCTCGCGGACGATGGTGTCGAGGACGGCAAAGAGCCGGTGGTTCTGTTCATCGCGCTGCGGAAAGTCGAGCGCGAGCGACGTGCCTTCCATCGGGAACGACAGCAGCCCGGGCGACCGGACGTCGCCGCAACGCTTCAACACGGCCAGAAACGATCCGGTTCCGCTGTCGGCGATCGCGCGCAGCATGTCGCGCGTCGCGTCGCGGGCCACCGCGCGCGGCACGACGCATTGATATTGCTGGAAGCCGCGGCGTCCGTAGATCCGGTTCCACTCGAGCAGGCCGTCCAATGGATAGAAGTACTGGTCGTAGCTGACGGTGGAGCGGACTTCGCGGGTCTGCTGGCGGTGATAATACAGGCCGTTGAATGCGCGCAGGGTCGCCTTGTTGAAAATCGGCGCCGGAAAGGTGAACGGCACCGTGCGTTTGCCGCGCCGGTCGACTTCCAGCGGCCCTTCGTTTGCATGATCGCCGATCATGAAGATGCCGCGGCCGAGCTGCTCGCCCCGACCGAGGCAATCCACCCACGCGACGCTGTATTCATGCACGGGATCGTAGGCTTCCGACAGCGCGAAGAACTCGTCGAGATCGCCGAAGCGGATGCTGGTCACGTCGATCCGGCTCGACCGGATCGGCATCAACTGGATCTCGGCCCACTGGATCAACCCGGTCAGGCCCAGGCCGCCGATCGTCGCGGCATGGAGTGCCGCGTTCGTATCCTCCGCGCATTCGACCATCGTGCCGTCGCTGCGGGCCAGCATGAAGCGGCGCACATGACGGCCGAACGTGCCGCGCACGTGATGGTTCTTGCCGTGCACGTCGTTCGCGATGGCACCGCCCAGCGTCGCGTATTTGGTCCCGGGCGTGACGGGCAGCATCCAGCCGCGCGGTATCGCGACTTCCAGAATCTGCTCGAGCGTGATGCCGGGCTCCGCGCGCAGCACGCCCGTTTCCCAGTTCGCGCCGATCAGCCGGTCCAGCGGGCGGGTTCGCAGCACGTGGCCGGACGCGGCCAGGCAACTGTCGCCGTAGCTTCTGCCGTTGCCGTAGGCGAGCGTGGTTTCATGCGCACCGACGACTCCTGCCCAGGTGCCGGGCAGGTCGTTGCGCCACGCAACGTCGTGCGGGGTTTGCGGGTGGGCGGGGTAGCGTCCCCATGAAAGCACCGTGCGCATGGTTCAGATCGCCGCCCAGAAGACCAGGCCGCACAAGCCGATCACGACCAGGCTCAACCGGTCGCGGACCGCGAAGATGATCGGGTCGTCGTGCATGTGGCCGCGGTGCGCGAGGATCCAGGTCCGGCTGATCCAGTAGAGCAGTAGCGGACACGCGAGCCAGATCAGTTGCGGGTGACGGTAGAGGTGTGCGGTCTTCGGATCCTGGATGTACATCGCCAGCACGAGCACCGACAGATAGCCCGATGCGCTGCCCAGCGACGAGACCAGTTCGAGATCGCTTGCGACGTAACCGCGGCCGCGCGACTGGGTCAGCCCGCGCTTTTTCATCGACAGCAGTTCCGCGTAGCGCTTGACGAGCGCGAGGCTGAGGAAGATGAACATCGAGAAGGCCAGCAGCCAGAACGTCAGATGCGTCGCGATGGCCGTTGTGCCCGCAATGATCCGGACGGTATAGAGCAGCGCGAGCACGACGACGTCGACCATCACCAGGCGCTTGAGCACGGCAGAGTAGGCCAGCGTCAGCGCGTAGTAGCCGAGCAGCACCGCCGAGAAGCGCCACGGCAGTGCGACGTATGCGAGCGCGAACGCGCCGACGAGCAGCGCGGGAAACGCGGCCAGGCCCCACGCGAGCGGCAGCGCGCCCGATGCGAGCGGGCGCCGGCATTTGGTCGGATGGTGGCGGTCGTCCTCGAGATCGAGCAGGTCGTTGAGCAGGTAGACGCTCGACGCGCAGAGGCCGAAGGCGACGAACGCCAACGCCGCATTGACGATCAGGTGGGGCGAGCCCAGCATGTGTCCGGCAAGCAGCGGCAGGAAGATCAGCAGGTTTTTCAGCCACTGATGCATGCGCAGCGACCGGGCCCACGTTTTCAGCGCCGGCGGACGGGATTCGAACACACGCTCGACGTTGCCGGCCTTTTCGGCCGCGCGCTTGACGGCGGCCGGGGCGTTGACGACGTACGCACGCTCGGCTGCCTGCCAGACCGGAAGATCGTCGCGCGAGTTGCCGGCATAGTCGAAGCCATGTTCGCCGAAGCGGGCGACGAGCCGGTCCCGTTTCCGATGCGCGGACAGGTTGACCTGGTCGTTGGTCGCGAGGACTTCGTCGAACAGCGCGAGATGCTCGGCGATCGCGTGCGCGTACTTCTCGTGGCTGGCGGTGGCCAGCACGATCGTGCGTCCGTTCGCGCGTTCGTCCTTGAGCCACTCGACGATCTGCGGATCGAACGGCAGCACGCTGACGTCGAGATCGGTCTCGGCGGCCAGCCGCGACTTGAGCACGGGCTTGCCGCCGCGGAGCAGCCACGCGATCGGCGCGTGGCAACGAAGCGGCGAAGACTTCAGGTAACAGAACCCGGATTCGATCAGGACGTCCGAACGAAGCAGGGTGCCATCGAGGTCAACAACGAGCGGTCTGCCGATCATAGTTAGGTGCTGCAGTGGCGGGTCGAATCAAACAGCATGAGCAGACGGTTGCAAGTACCTTCGAGGCTCGCCTCAATGGGCGAGGCCGAGTCCGTATAACGAGACGCCGAGTGTGCGCGGATCGTCGGACATGCCGACGGACTGGGGCGACACGATGTCGGGATCGACGAAGCGGATATCGAGCCGGCCCTGAACCGCCCGTTCGATCGGGATGCGAATCGTCTGCCGCGGCGTGCCGGCATTGAACGTGGCGTGGTAAGCCGGGGCGTCGTTCACATAGATCGTCAGATGCTGGGCGGAATTCGGGCGCGGCAGGAATGCGCCGAGATCCAGTTGCAGGGTGCCCGAGTATCCGTTGTGTACCTTCAGCAGCAGGTGGGCTTCGTTTGCCTGCATCCAAACGAACTCCGGTTCCACGGACGACCAGCCGTCGCCAAGAATGATGCCGAAGATGCCTGGGTTCTTTGCGACCGACAGATAACCGACGTCCGAAAAATCGTCAGGATATTTTCTGATCAACAGGCCCGCGGCTGCGATATCCGCCGGCGCGCGATTGTCCGCCGTTGCACTGGAAACCTCGTATTGCGGGTGATTCGCGATTTCATCCGGCGTGCACCGCGCATCCTTCGTAAACAGGATATGCCAGCTTTGCCGGATGCAGAAAAGATCGTTCCCGCGGTGCTTCGCATAGACCTCCAGGCCGACGACCGTCGTCCATACCTTGCCCCAGTTCGACTGGTTGTTGAGGTTCAGGACGATGCGCCCGTCCGGTTTGATCTTTTCCAGCTTGTTGTACAGGTCGACGACGTCGGGGCGCGTATAGGCATCGGCGTAAGCCGGCGTGTGGTCGATTTTCCGGGCGGTGACGATCAGCAGAACGGGGATCGCGATTGTCGCCAGCATCGCGAACGACGCGGGCGACGACGCACGCATGATCCACACGACGATCAGGCTGGCGGCCAGCGCGGGAACCGCATAGTAGAAGTACCCGATGTATTTCTGGTCGAGCATGTCGACCCCGAACTTCGAGTAGACGATCATGGCCGCGGTGGCGGCGAGCAGCGTGGCCAGCAGGCCGAGTATCTCGACGGGCATCGTTTGGCGTTTGCTGGACAGACCAAGAACGAACAACGCGCCGATGACGAGTATCGCCGCAATGAAGATCGCGTTGCCACCCCAGAATTGGGCGGCATACTGAAGCGATTCGCCGAGCGTATTGGCGTGGTGCTGTTTGCCGAACGAGATGTAGTCGGCTATCGGGCCCGGCGGATGGCGGATGGTCTCGATTGCCAGCGGGACGAAGAACAGCAGCAGAACGCCCACGGCCCGGGCAATTCGCGCTGCGTTCGTTCGCCAGTATTCCAGACCGAACATCACCTGATCGGCGGGCAGCTTGCGATGCGCGAGCACGTTGTAGAGCACGAGCAGCACGAAGATGATCCCGAGCGTCGACAGGAACGACACGTGCCCGTTGATCAGGAAGCCCGCACTCAGTGCCAGCGGCATGAGCATGTCGGCTTTCCCGGACGCGAACCGGGACGCGGCGACGAGCGCGGCCACGAACGGGAAGAAATAGAGCTCCGGAAACCACATGCCGGCGAAGAACTGGAAGTTCTGATACGCGACGATGCAGAGGAATGCGGCCGTCACGAGACCGGCGCCGCGCACGGATCCGACGATGGTCCGGAGCATCCGGAACACGACCGTGATCCACGCTGCGTTGTACAGGATCGACGCGACCATCTGGCCGGAAAACGGCGATGCGACGACATGCAGCCAGTCGTACAGGAACAGCTCGCCGAATGCCTGCACGTACAGGATCGCGGGGCCGGGATGGTTGAACCCGACGCGCGAGTAGTTTCCGACGAACAGATCGAGGTGTTTCGCCTTCTGGATCAGCAGGCTGTTGGCAGCGAAGTCCGAAATCTCGATGTGATTGACGTTGATCAACGGCCAGTTGATCAGCAGCAGCGCGAACGCAAGGACACCGAAAATCAGCAGATCGAGCAGGCAGGGGTTTTTAGCAATGGAATTTTGGGTTGACGGGTGCTTTGCGTTTGCGTCCAACATGGATCCCATTGGTCTCACTTGTTCTATGAAGCATTCCGGCGCACAAGCGGTTCGTGCACCGGTTTTCGTCGTTCTAGGCGGGCGCTATCATGCAGGAAAAAGCGTGATATTTCAACCTCTTGCGTGCGTGTCGAATGTGTGTTGCGGTGAATTTGGGATAGTGTCCGGAGGGCCGCGCATCACGTGTTCTGTTCCCCGGGAGCGGGTGCCGAAGTGCGTCCTAACTGCGCGATCGAAACCCGGGACCTAAACGGTATACTGCGGGTCTATTAGGCATTCGAACATCATTCATGTATCGAATGGGCATGGATGTCCGCCGAGCTTGTCGCGTGCCGCGTCCATGCTGCTTTCTCAACCGCTTTGCCTGGAAACATCGCCGATGCATGTCGTGGTAACGGGGGCGAACGGCTTCGTGGGCCGCGTTCTATGCCGTACCCTGGTCGAGAACGGTCATCGGGTGACCGGCCTCGTGCGCCGCGCCGGCACCGCGCCGGCTGGCGTCGACGAGTGGGTCTACACCGGCCCCGAATTCGCCGATATCGACACGCAGTGGCCGGCCTCGGCCCGTGATGCCGACTGCGTCGTGCACCTCGCCGCGCGCGTGCACGTCATGAACGACGCCGCTGCCGATCCGGACGCCGCGTTTCGCGCGATGAACGTCGATGGCACGCTGCGCGTGGCCGCCGCCGCGCACCGGCATGGCGTGCGTCGCATCGTGTTCGTGAGCAGCATCAAGGCCATCGCCGAAACCGACGGCGGCCAGCCGCTGCGCGAAGACAGCCCGGCCCGCCCAGAAGATCCGTACGGCCGTTCCAAGCGCGATGCCGAAGTGCAGCTTCGGCAATTCGGCGACGACACCGGCCTCGAGACGGTGATCGTCCGGCCGCCGCTGGTGTACGGCCCCGAGGTCCGCGCGAACTTCCTGAAAATGATGGACACCGTGTCGCGCGGCGTGCCGCTGCCGCTCGGCGCAATCACCGCGCGCCGCAGTGTCGTCAGCATCGACAATCTCGTGGACGCATTGCTGCGCTGCATGAGCGACCCGCGCGCGGCGCGCGAATGTTTCCACGTCGCCGACGACGACGCGCCGTCGGTCGCCGGCCTTCTGCGCATGGTCGGCGACGCGCTCGGCCGGCCGGCGCGGCTCTTTCCGGTGCCGCTCGCCGCGCTGCGGCTCGCGGGTCGCCTGACCGGCCGCCGCGCCGCGATCGACCGCCTCACCGGCGGCCTGCAGCTCGATACGAGCCGCATCCGGCGCGTGCTCGGCTGGCAACCTCCCCATACGACCCGACAGGGTCTCGAGGCGACCGCCGCATGGTATCGTTCGCGCGATACCCAGAACTAACCGACATGTCTTTCCCGATCTCCACGTGGCCGGCCGCGCTCGCGCTGGCCCTGGCCGCAGCCGTCGCATCGACGGCCATCCTGCGCGTGCTGCTTGCGACCGGTCTCGCATGGCGGCTGGCCACCGACATTCCAAACGATCGTTCGCTCCATACGCTGCCGACACCGCGCGTCGGCGGCTGGGGCATCGTGCCCGTGTGCGTCGTCGCGCTGCTGGCGCTCGCGCCGCGGCTGGGGCTGATCGCGGCCGCGGCAGCGGGGCTCGCCGCGCTGTCCCAGATCGACGACCGGCGCGGGCTGCCGGCGCGCGTGCGGTTCTCCGCGCACCTCGCGGCAGTCGTCGCGCTGGTTGCCGTCTATCCGGCCGCTGCGCCGTGGTGGCTGCTGGTCGGCGTGGGCTTCGTGATGGTCTGGCTGACGAACCTGTACAACTTCATGGACGGCGCGGACGGTCTCGCGGGCGGGATGGCGCTGTTCGGCTTCGGCGGCTATGCGGTCGCGGCGCTGGGCGGCGCGAATCCGTCGCCCGACCTGGTCGTGGCCGGCGCGGCGGCTGCCGGCGCGGCGCTCGGCTTTCTTCTGCTGAATTTCCATCCGGCGCGCTTGTTTCTCGGCGATGCCGGCTCGATTCCGCTCGGCTTTCTCGCCGGCGCGCTCGGCTACTGGGGCTGGCGCACGGATGTGTGGCCCATCTGGTTTCCGGCACTGGTGTTCTCGCCCTTTATCGCAGACGCATCTGTAACACTTTTGAGACGTCTGTTACGCGGAGAAAAGTTCTGGCAAGCGCACCGCGAGCATTATTATCAAAGGATGGTGCGATCGGGGGTTGGCCACCGTCGTACCGCTCTTTATTGGTACCTCATCATGCTCGCAGGCATAATCGTCGCCGTGTGGGCAAAGGGCCGCCCTGAACTGCAGCAATGGCTGTCGTTCGTCGCTTGGTACGGCGTCCTGGCATGTCTCGGAGTCGTGGTCGACATGCGTTGGCGCCGGTTTCAGTCGGCCGCCAAAAACAACTCGTGAGGTTTCCCGCCGATGTTGCGATCCAAAGCATCGTGGCTGTCGCTGAGTGCTTTCCTGTTCGACCTGATGGCGGTTGTAGCCGCCTGGTTGTTCGCCTATCTCGTCCGTTTCAACGGCAGTATCCCGCCTGACTTCCTGAGCGGCGGCTCGACCGCGCTCTTCTGGGTGCTGCCGGTCTATGCGCTGATGTTCCACGTGTTCGGCCTCTATCGCGGCCTGTGGGTGTTCGCGAGCCTGCCCGATCTGGTGCGGATCTCGAAGGCGGTGATCGGCGGCGGCGTGATCGTGATGATCGGCGCCGTGATGTTCCAGCCGTCGCCGATCATTCCGCGCTCGGTGCTGCTCGTGTCGCCGCTGATGCTGTTTCTCGCGATGGGCGGCGCGCGTGCGCTGTATCGCGCGACCAAGGAGTTCTACCTGTACGGCGGACTCGTCGGGCAGGGCAAGCCGATACTGGTGCTCGGCGCGGGCACGGCCGGCGCGAGCCTCGCGCGCGAGCTGTCGCGTTCGGGCGAGTGGCGTCTCGTCGGCCTGCTCGACGACGACGTCACCAAGCAGGGCCGCGAAATCTACGGCTACAAGGTGCTCGGCTCGTTCAACGACCTGCAGCACTGGACCGACGCGATGAAGGTCGAGTACGCGATCATCGCGATTCCGTCGGCGTCCGTCGAAACGCAGCGCCGCGTCGCGACGCTGTGCGTGCGCGCCGGCATCAAGGCGATGGTGCTGCCGTCGCTGACCGCGCTGATGCCGGGGCAGGGCTTCCTGTCGCAGGTGCGGAACATCGACCTCGAGGATTTGCTCGGCCGCGACGCGGTGACGATCGACACGCCGCACGTCGAGGCGCTGCTGCGCGGGCGCGTGGTGATGGTGACCGGGGCGGGCGGCTCGATCGGGTCCGAGCTGTGCCGGCAGATCCTCCGCTTCAAGCCGGCGCAACTAGTGGCGTTCGATCTCTCCGAATACGCGATGTACCGGCTCACGGAGGAACTGCGCGAGCGCTTCCCCGACCAGCCGGTGCTGCCGATCATCGGCGATGCGAAGGATTCGCTGCTGCTCGACCAGGTGATGTCGCGCTATGCGCCGCACATCGTGTTCCATGCGGCCGCATACAAGCACGTGCCGCTGATGGAAGAGCACAACGCGTGGCAGGCGCTGCGCAACAACGTGCTCGGCACGTACCGCGTCGCGCGCGCGGCGATCCGCCACGACGTGCGCCATTTCGTGTTGATCTCGACCGACAAGGCCGTCAATCCGACCAACGTGATGGGCGCGAGCAAGCGGCTGGCCGAAATGGCCTGTCAGGCATTGCAGCAGACGAGCGGGCACACCCAGTTCGAGACGGTGCGTTTCGGCAACGTGCTCGGCAGCGCGGGCAGCGTGATTCCGAAGTTCCAGCAGCAGATCTCGAAGGGCGGCCCGGTGACGGTCACGCACCCCGAGATCACGCGCTTCTTCATGACGATTCCGGAGGCATCGCAGCTCGTGCTGCAGGCCTCGAGCATGGGCCGCGGCGGCGAGATCTTCATCCTCGACATGGGCGAACCGGTCAAGATCGTCGATCTCGCGCGCGACCTGATCCGCCTGTACGGTTTCTCGGAAGGGCAGATCCGCATCGAGTTCACGGGGCTGCGCCCCGGCGAAAAACTCTACGAGGAACTGCTCGCGGACGACGAGGCGACGACGCGCACGCCGCACCCGAAGCTGCGCATCGCCCGCGCGCGCGAAGTGCCGGGCGGCCTGCTCGACGAACTGCTGCCGTGGCTGATGCAGAACCGCGTGCTGAGCGACGACGAGGTGCGGCGCGATCTGCGGCGCTGGGTGCCGGAATACCAGACGACGGTTGCGCCGGTGCTGCAAAGCGTGCCGGCGGTGCGCGCGGTGTCGAACGAGTAACGCACCGCCGCACGAAACAAAAAAACGCCCCGCGGGGCGTTTTTTTTTGGCCGGCGACAACCGTCGCCCGGCATCGCTCAATGCCCGCGCTTTTCCTTGCGCACGACCATCCAGCGCGGCACCCGGAACCGCACGATGCTGATGTACAGCCACACGTAGGTGAGCGCGAACAGCACGACGAACACGAACAGGTGCACGGTATGCCGCCAGAACAGGGTCGCGGGAATCACCGCGATCAGGCACAGCAGCCACAGGTACGGCGACGTCAGCGAGTTGCGGCGCGTGAGATCGTGCGCGTGCTTCGTGCCGACGGCCCAGCGCATCAGCCGCTTGTACACCAGCATGTGCAGGTGCACGCCGTCCGGAATGCCGGGCGACATCCCGCGAATGAATTTCTTCCGGTAGATCGAGAAGCAGGTCTCGAAGATCGGGTACATGAACAGCAGCACCGGGTACCACGCGGACACTTCGCGGTTGCGCATCACGAGCATGATCGCGAGTTCGGCGAGCATGAAGCCGATGAAATAGGCGCCGCCGTCGCCGAGAAAGATCAGCCCGGCCGGGAAATTCCACAGGAAGAACCCGAGCACCGCGCCCATCATGATGATCGACGCGGACATCACGACCGGGTCGCCGACCTCGAACGCGACGTACGCGAGCGACGCGAACATCATGAAACTGACCATCGACGCGAGCCCGTTGAAGCCGTCGATGATGTTGATCGCGTTCGCCAGCGCCGCGACCGCGAGCACGGTCACGCATGCCGAAATGGCCACGTAGCGGAGCAGGAAGTCGAGCGGCGGCACGCTGATGCGCGTGACCGCGATGTTCAGCAGCCAGAACGCGAGCGCGGCGGCGGCCATCGTGCAGAGCAGCCGTGCGCGTGGCGACACCTTCTTGGTGAGGTCCTCGACGAGCCCCGACAGGAACGCCGGCATCCCGCACGCGACGATGCCGAGGATGCTGCCGGCGATCGTCGGGTAGCGCTGCGTCAGCAGTAGCGCCGACGCGACGACCCCGGTGAGGATCCCGATGCCGCCGACGCGCGGCACCGGCCGCACATGGAATTTCTGCACGCCGGCCAGGTCGCTGTCGATCGAGAATTTCTCGTGCAAATGCGCGTAGCGCACGATGAACAACGTGACGAGCAGGGAGACGATAAAGCCGGACGCGAAGCTGAGCATGGGATCGCTCGAAAAATGGACAGCGGATTATACAAAACCGCGGGGGTTCCCCTCCTGCCATTTCCAGTGATCGGCGCACATCTCGTCGATTCCGAGAGTCGCACGCCAGCCGATCAGGTCGGCCGCGGCCTGCGGATTCGCGTAGCACTCGGCGATGTCGCCCGGGCGGCGCGCGACGAGTTCGTACGGCACCGCGCGGCCCGACGCCTTTTCGAACGCGCGCACGACTTCCAGCACGCTGTAGCCCTGGCCCGTGCCGAGGTTCACGACGAAGCTCGCATCGCGCGTCGCGAGCGCGTCGAGCGCGGCGATGTGCCCCTTCGCGAGATCGACGACGTGGATGTAGTCGCGCACACCGGTGCCGTCCGGCGTCGGATAGTCGGAGCCGAACACGCGCAGCCTCTCGAGCTTGCCGACGGCGACCTGCGCGACGTACGGCATCAGGTTGTTCGGGATGCCGGCCGGATCCTCGCCGATCAGCCCGCTCGCATGCGCGCCGACCGGGTTGAAGTAGCGCAGCGTCGCGATCCGCCACGACGGGTCGGACACCTCGAGATCGCGCAGGATCTGCTCGGCGATCAGCTTCGACTGGCCGTACGGGTTGGTGGCGGAGAGCGGGAACGATTCGTCGATCGGCGAGCGCTCCGGCACGCCGTACACGGTCGCCGACGAGCTGAACACGAACTGCCTGACGTTGCGCTCGCGCATGACCTTGAGCACGGCGAGCAGGCCGCCGAGGTTGTTCTGGTAGTACTCGATCGGCTTCGCGACCGACTCGCCGACCGCCTTGAGCGCCGCGAAATGGATCGTGCCGGTGATCGGATGCGCGTCGAACACCTTCGCGAGCGCGGCTTCGTCGCACACGTCGATCTGGTGGAACGCGGGCGTGCGGCCCGTGATCCGCTCGATGCGCCGCACGGACTCGGCCTTGCTGTTGACGAGGTTGTCGACGATCACGACATCGTAGCCGTTGTCGAGCAGCTCGACGGCCGTGTGCGAGCCGATGTAGCCGGCGCCGCCGGTGACGAGGATGGTGCCTTTAGCGGTCATTGCTGATGCGCTCCTTCAAAGTGTGATGCCCGTCAACGAATGGATGGTCTGTCGGTAACGCTCGACGACGTGCTGCTCGTCGAATTCTGCCGCGACTTTTTGTCGGCCGCGTGCACCCATGGCTTCGCGCCCGGCCGTGCCGAGCTCGACCATGCGAATCAATTGTTCCGCGAGGCTCGCGCTGTCGCGCGCGCGGCACAGGAAGCCCGTTTCGCCATCGGCCACGACGTCGCGGCAACCCGGCACGTCGGTCGCGACAATCGGGCGGCCCATCGCGGACGCCTCCATCAGCGTGCGCGGCACGCCCTCGCGGTACGACGGCAGCACGACGCAGTCGGCCGCCGCGATGTGCGGGCGCACGTCGTGCGCCTCGCCGAGATAGTCGACGACGCCTTCGCCGACCCACGCGTCGACATCCGCGCGGCCGATCGCGCTCGGGTTGTCGACACCGAGTGGCCCGAGCAGCTGGAAGCGCGCGGCCGGATAGCGCTGGCGCACGACGCGCGCGGCTTCGACGTATTCGCGCACGCCCTTGTCCCACAGCAGCCGGCCGATCAGCACGAATACCGGCGCGGCGCCGGCCGGCAGCGGCACCGGCGCGAACTGTTCGAGATCGACGCCTTCGCCGTGCAGCAGGCGCGCGCGCTCGGGGTGGGCGAGCAGTTTCTCGTCGGTGAAGGTGGCGAGATCGTCGCGGTTCAGGAACCAGACTTCACGCGGGAAGCGGAACGCGAACCGGTACAGGCGCTTCGCGACGCTCGCCGCGCGGCTTTTCTGGATGAATACGTAACCGAGCCCCGTCGTGACCGCGATCGACGGCACGCGCGCGAGCCACGCGGCGACCGACCCGTAGATGTTCGGCTTGATCGTGTAATGGAACACGAGATCGGGCGCGAGCGCGCGGTAATGGCGCACCAGCGCGGCCAGCGTGCCGAGATCCTCGCGCGGGCTCGTGCCTTTCGACGCGACGGCGAGCGCGACGTAGCGGCAGCCCATCTGCTCGAGCAGCGGCACGGTGCGGTCGTGCGGTGCGATCACGATGACCTCGGCGCCGCGCGCGACGAGCGTCCGGATCAGCCCTTGGCGGTAGGTGTAGATCGCCCAGGCCGTGTTGCACACGAGCGCGATGCGCAGCGGGGAGGTAGCGGACATGAAAAAAAGGAAAAATAAAGCGTCGAAAATGCCGGATATCGGCTACGCGGACGGCCGCGCGGCGAACAGCGCCTGCTTGATCCGCTGCAGCGTCCGGTACGGCGTCACGAAATGCAGCAGGTTCTTGGCGAGGCCGGCCCAGTCGTACGGGTTCAGCGCGTTGAAGTGGCGCAGCAGCAGCGACAGGGTCGACATCAGCTGGCGGCGACGCTTGGTCGCGCTGATCCCGCCCTCATTGAGCTCGTAGTAAAGGCCGAGCTCCGGCAGGTTCGCGCAATCGTAGCGTTGCATTAACCGTAAAAAAAGATCGAGATCCTCGGCCGCGCGGTACTTCGCGCGATAGTTGCCGACTTCGCGCACGGCGTCGATGCGCAGCATGACCGACGGATGCACGAGCGGCGAGCGCAGGAAGCGCGTGCGGCGCAGCGCGCGCGGATCGGCGGGCGGCGTCAGCATGAAAAGCGGCTCGCCGGCGCGCGACACGACCTGGGTCCACATGCCGACGCAGGCCACGCGCCGGTGGGCGTCGAGATACGCGCGCTGTTTCGCGAGGCGCATCGGCGCGGCGAGATCGCCCGCGTCGATCCGGGCCGCATAGCGGAAACCGCGTGCGGCGAGCGCGTCGATGCCGGTCTGGAGCGCGCGCTCGATGCCGCCGTTCTGCGGCATGCGCAGCACCTCGATCTCGAGGCCGGGCAGCGTCGGCGCGACGATCGGCGGCGTGCTGCCGTCGTCGACGATCAGCACGTGAACCGGCGCGTCCTCGCGAAACGACGCGAGGGTGCGGGCGACGTCGTCGTGCCCGTTGTAGGCCGGCATCAGCACGGCCACGTCGTCGAGCGGGAGCGGGCAATCGGGAGACGTCATGGGCGCAGCTTGAAACGAATGTAATAAAAATTAACGGCGGCGGCGGCGACATAGCCGGCCGCGAGCCCGACGAGCGCGCCGTACAGGCCGAGCCGCGGGATGGCGAACACGTTGACGAGCGCGGCGATCGCGAGCGCGAGCAGCCATTTCGCCAGCAACACGAATTTTGCTTGATATTTGAGAACGATAAGATTGCCTATCGCCTCGATGCCGGCCGGCACGGACAGCCAGACGGCCCAGCGGAAGATGTCGACCGACGCCTCGTAGCCGTGGCCGAACACCTTGCCGACGATGAGCGGGGCGGCCGCGTCCAGCACCAGCGCGCCGGCCGTCATCAGCGCGGCGGTCATCGCGATCAGCCGGACGATGTTGCGGCGTAGCCGCGCGACGTCCTGCACGCGGTACACGAACGCCGGCGCGATGGTCTGCGCGAGCATCAGCGCGAGCGTGATCCAGTTCTCGTTGAGCTGCTGGGCCGCCGCGTAGCGGCCGAGGTCGGCGAACGACACGTGGCGCTCGAGCATCAGGCGGTCGAGCTTCAGGAACAGGTACATGCAGATCAGGCCGAGCCAGAACACGGTGCCGGCGGTCGCAAAGTGCCTGAACAGCGGTTTGTCGAACGTCCAGCCGAGCGCGCCGCCGTTACGATGGCGGTAGTAGAGCAGCAGCGCGAAGCCGATCACGGCGGCCTCCAGCGCCCACAGCCACGCGAAGCGGGCCGGGCCGGCGGCCGCGCGCACCAGCAGCCAGACGAGCAGCGCCTTCGCCAGCGCCGTGACCATGCTGGTCACGAGCTGCGGCTTGCTGTAGGTCATGCTCTGCAGCCACGCGTTGATCACGCCGACGAACGGCTCGCGAAACACCATCGTGACGGCGAGGCCGGCGAGCATCGCGCCGACGAGCGGATCGAACGCGCCCGCGCCGATCGCGATCCAGGTCGCGACCAGCGCGAGGGCGGACACGCCGATCCGCAGCGCGAATGCGCTGCCGAGCACCGCGCCGAGCTGGGCCGGCGGGCGCTGGACGATGGTCGGAACCAGGATTTCGGCGCCGCACACCCAGGTGAGCGGCGCCAGTACGAGGAGAAGCGTATTCGCATACTGCCATTTGCCGAACACGTCCGGCCCGAAATAACGGGCCAGAAGACCGCTGATCGCGATCGCGACGCCGATCTGCGTGAGCCGTTCGAGCCCCAGCCAGACGAGGTTCGCGACGGCCTTCGCGACGTCCGGGTTGCCGAATCGTTTCAGCATGCGGGACAGCCGCACGCGCGCGAAGCGGCCGGGAAGGTGCCCGGGGGCGGCGGATTGGCGGCGGCGGAACGGCTAGGCATTAAAATGGGCGCAATGCGCGTCATCAAAACCCGCGATTATAAGTTGGATCGGGGCCGCTCCCGCCGTCCCGTTCCTCGTTGCGCGGAGCCCGCATGTATCATGCCGGGCACACGCAAGAGGCGGCCAGATTACTTTTCATGCACGCAACCGAGAGAGAATCGATGATCTCCCAATCCATTTTCAAGGCATATGACATTCGCGGTGTGGTCGGCAAGACGCTCGACGCCGACACGGCGCGCGGGATCGGCCAGGCCTTCGGCAGCGAAGTGCGTGCCCAGGGCGGCGACGCGGTCGTCGTCGCGCGCGACGGCCGCCTGTCGGGGCCCGAGCTCATCGGCGCACTCGCCGATGGCCTGCGTGCGGCGGGCGTCGACGTCGTCGACGTCGGCATGGTGCCCACGCCGGTCGGCTATTTCGCGGCGAGCGTGCCGCTCGCGCTGAAGGGCGGCGAGCGTCGCGTCGATTCGTGCATCGTCGTCACGGGCAGTCACAACCCGCCCGACTACAACGGCTTCAAGATGGTGCTGCGCGGCGCCGCGATCTACGGCGAGCAGATCCAGGCGCTGTATCGCCGCATCGTCGACGCGCGCTTCGAGACGGGCAGCGGCTCGTACGAAGCGGTCGACGTCGCCGACCAGTACATCGAGCGCATCGTCGGCGACGTGAAGCTCGCGCGCCCGATCAAGCTCGTCGTCGACGGCGGCAACGGCGTCGCGGGCCCGCTCGCCACGCGCCTGTTCAAGGCACTGGGCTGCACGCTCGTCGAGCGCTTCACCGACATCGACGGCACGTTCCCGAACCACCACCCGGATCCCGCCCACCCGGAAAACCTGCAGGACGTGATCCAGGCGCTGAAGGACACCGACGCCGAACTCGGCTTCGCGTTCGACGGTGACGGCGACCGCCTGGGCGTCGTCACGAAGGACGGCCAGATCATCTATCCGGATCGTCAACTGATGCTGTTCGCCGAGGAGGTGCTGTCGCGCAACCCGGGCGCGCAGATCATCTACGACGTGAAGTGCACGCGTCACCTCGCGCAATGGGTGAAGGCGAAGGGCGGCGAGCCGCTGATGTGGAAGACGGGCCACTCGCTCGTGAAGGCGAAGCTGCGCGAGACGGGAGCGCCGCTGGCGGGCGAGATGAGCGGCCACGTGTTCTTCAAGGATCGCTGGTACGGCTTCGACGACGGCCTCTACACGGGCGCGCGCCTGCTGGAGATCCTCACGAAGACGGCCGACCCGAGCGCGCTGCTCAACGGCCTGCCGGACGCGATGAGCACGCCCGAACTGCAGCTGTGGCTCGACGAAGGCGAGAACTTCCGCCTGATCGACAAGCTGCAGAAGGAAGCGAAGTTCGAAGGCGCGGACGAAGTGGTGACGATCGACGGGCTGCGTGTCGAGTATCCGGACGGCTTCGGCCTCGCGCGTTCGTCGAACACGACGCCGGTGGTGGTGATGCGGTTCGAAGCGGAGACGCGCGAAGGGCTCGAGCGCATCCAGGCGGACTTCCGCCGCGTGCTGACGGCCGCGAAGCCGGACGTCAAGCTGCCGTTCTGAGTTCGCGCGGCCTGCGGGCCGCGACCGGCGCGACGCCCGGGCCGACGGCCGGGCGATTCGTCGCGCCATTTCCGAAAAAGCGGCGCACGCGTACTGCGTGCGCCGCTTTTTGCCTGTGTGGTTCACCGGGCGCGATAAAATCGCGTCTTTATGCCTGTCGCCGGCTGTCCGCCGGCGTTTTTTCAGCGTGCAAAAGATCCTGATCGTGCGCGTGTCGTCGCTGGGCGACGTCGTGCACAACATGCCGGTGATCGCCGATATCCGGCGACGCCACCCCGACGCGCAGATCGACTGGCTCGTCGAGGAGAGCTTCGTCGACCTCGTGCGGCTCGTCGACGGCGTGCGTGAAGTGCTGCCGTTCTCGCTGCGCCGCTGGCGCAAGAAGCCGTTGTCGGGCGCGACGTGGCGCGAGATCCGCGCGTTCCGCAAACGCTTCGCGGCCGAGCAGTACGACCTCGTGATCGACTGCCAGGGCCTCATCAAGACGGCCTGGGTCGCGAGCTGGGCGCACGGCCCGCTCGTCGGCCTCGGCAACCGCACCGACGGCGCGGGCTACGAGTGGCCCGTGCGCTTCTTCTATCGCAAGCGCGTGCCGATCGCGCCGCGCACGCACGTGGTCGAGCGTTCGCGCCAGCTCGTCGCGGCCGCGCTGGGCGACCCGGCGCCGACGCCGGCCGACCCGGTCGACTTCGGCCTCGACACGCGTGCGGCCGCGCTCGCGGTCGCGGCGCTCGGGCTGAACCTGCCGGTGCCGTACGTGGTGTTCGTGCACGCGACGTCGCGCGCCGACAAGCAATGGCCGGACGCCGCGTGGATCGAGCTCGGCCAGGCGCTCGTGCGGCGCGGCGCGTCGCTCGTGCTGCCGTGGGGCAACGACGCGGAGCGCGCGACCAGCGAGCGGCTGGCTCAGGCGTTCGGCGAGGCGGCGATCGTGCCGCCGAAGCTGTCGCTGCCGGCCGTGGTCGGCCTGATCGACGGCGCCGCCGCGACGGTGGGGGTTGATACAGGTCTGGTTCATATCGCGGCCGCGCTGAAGCGTCCGACGGTCGAACTGTACAATTTCTCGACGGCCTGGCGTACCGGCGGCTACTGGTCGCCGAACGTCGTCAATCTCGGCACGGCGGGGCAGCCGCCGTCGATCGCGCAGGTGAAGACGGCGCTCGCGGGCTTCGGTCTGCTGTAATGCCCGTCATGCCTGCCTTGTCTGTTACGCACGCGAATCGACCATGAGCGAATCCCAGATCATCGAAGTCCCGTCCGCCGACTGGAGCGGACACAACCTGTCGGCGCCGCGCGAGCAGTTGCTGGCCGCGGTCGAGGAAGGCAAGGTGCTGTATTTCCCGCACCTGCGCTTCGCGATCGAAGGCGGCGAGGAAGCGCTGCTCGATCCGGCGCTTGCCGATCCGAAACGCAAGAACATCAGCCTCGCGCCGAACGGCGGCGCGCTTGCCGGCGTGCTCGGCGACAGCGTCACGCAGTCGGCCGTACGCGCGCTGGTCGCGCGCTTCCAGCATCAGGCGGGCACGCTCGTCGACGGCCTCTTTCCCGAATACCGCGGCAAGCTGCGCGTCGCGCCGACGAGCCTGCGGCTGATGCAGGTCGAGACGCGCCAGACGTCGTGGCGCAAGGACGACAGCCGGCTGCACGTCGACGCGTTTCCGTCGCGGCCGAACTACGGCGAGCGGATCCTGCGCGTGTTCACCAACGTGAACCCGGCCGGCCAGCCGCGCGTGTGGCGTGTCGGCGAACCGTTCGAGGACGTCGCGAAGCGCTTCCTGCCGACGATCCGGCCGCAGTTGCCGGGCGCGGCATGGCTGCTGAACCTGCTGCACGTGACGAAGTCGCCGCGCAGCGCATACGACCACCTGATGCTGAACCTGCACGACGGGATGAAGGCCGATCTCGACTACCAGAAAACCTGTCCGCAGCAGACGATGCCGTTTCCGCCGGGCAGCGTGTGGATATGTTTCTCCGATCAGACTTCGCACGCTGTGATGTCCGGCCAGTTCATGCTCGAGCAAACCTTCTTCCTGCCGGTCGATGCGATGGTGCGCCGCGAATGCGCGCCGCTCGGCATTCTCGAGCGCCTGCAGGGCAGGGCGCTGGTTTGAGCGCGCACCGCATTCGCCGCTCCGGAGCCCGCGCATGCTGAGGGCGATCTATCGCGCGCTGTGGTGGCTCGTCGCGCCGGTCGCCGTCATCCGGCTCTTGGTGCGTTCGCGCAGGGAGCGCGGCTATCGCGAGCATATCGGCGAGCGCTTCGGCCACGGCGCGGGCCGCTCGCCGGACGATCGCGCGCCGCTGGTGTGGGTGCATGCGGTGTCGGTCGGCGAGACACGTGCCGCCCAACCGCTGATCGATGCGCTGATGCGTGCGCGTCCCGACGCGCGCATCCTGCTCACGCACATGACGCCGAGCGGGCGCGCCACCGGCGAGCAGATCTTCGGCGATCGCGTGCTGCGCTGCTACCTGCCGTACGACATGCCCGGCGCGGTACGGCGCTTCCTGCGCGCGTGGCGGCCGACGCTCGGCCTCGTGATGGAAACCGAGGTGTGGCCGACGCTGATCGACGAGTGTCGTCGCGCGGACGTGCCGCTCGTGCTGACCAATGCGCGGATGTCCGCGCGCTCGCACCGGCGCGCGGCGAAGTTCGGTGCGGCGACGCGCGACGTGTTCGGCGGCTTCTCGCGCGTGCTCGCGCAGAGCCCGGCCGATGCGGAGCGGCTGTCGTCGCTCGGCGCGCGCAACGTGACGGTGCTCGGCAACCTGAAGTTCGACATGACGACGCCGCCGGAGCTGGCGGCGCGCGGCCACGCGTGGCGCGACGCGATCGGTGCGCGGCCCGTGTGGGTCGCGGCCAGCACGCGCGAGAACGAAGAAGCGCTGGTGCTGCAGGCGTTCGCCGCGATGCGCACGCCTGGCGCGCTGCTGATTCTGGTGCCGCGTCATCCGCAGCGTTTCGCCGAAGTCGAGGCGCTGGTCGAGCGCGGCGGGCTCAAGTGCGTGCGGCGCTCCGCGTGGGCTGCCGACATGGCGGCGCTCGCGGCCGGGCACGCGGCGGCCGAACCGCTGCCGGCCGACGTGGCCGTGCTGCTCGGCGATTCGATGGGCGAGCTGGGCGCGTACTACGCGGCGGCCGACATCGCGTTCATCGGCGGCAGCCTGCTGCCGCTCGGCGGGCAGAACCTGATCGAAGCGTGCGCGGTCGGTGTGCCGGTGTTGATCGGGCCGCACATGTTCAACTTCACGCAGGCGAGCGCCGATGCGGTCGCGGCCGGTGCGGCGATGCAGGTCGCCGATCCGCTCGATCTCGCGCACGTGCTCGACGCGCTGTTTGCCGACAACGCGCGACGCATCGCGATGGGCGCGGCCGGCGCGGCGTTCGCATCGCGCCATCGCGGCGCGACCGCGCGTTCGGTCGACGTGCTCGCGGCGCTGCTGCCGCCGGTGGAGCGCGGCACGCGCGTGACAGAGGACGCGCAGGACGCGTCCGACGACTAGACGCAGGCGGCGCAATGCCGCCGGAGCAGGCGAGGCGGCCGCGGGTGCCGCCTTGCCGCTCAGACCGTCAGCAATCCCTTCTTTTCGATGAACGCGACGACGTCCGCGACGCCTTCGAGCGCCTTCAGGTTCGTCATCACGTAAGGGCGCTCGCCGCGCATCTTCTTTGTGTCGGACGCCATCACGTCGAGGTTCGCGCCGACGAGCGGCGCGAGGTCGGTCTTGTTGATCACGAGCAGGTCGGACTTCGTGATGCCGGGGCCGCCCTTGCGCGGAATCTTCTCGCCGCCCGCGACGTCGATCACGTAGATCGTCAGGTCCGACAGCTCGGGGCTGAAGGTCGCCGCGAGATTGTCGCCGCCCGATTCGATGAACACGATGTCGGCATCGGGAAAGCGCGACAGCATCCGGTCGACGGCCTCGAGATTGATCGACGCATCCTCGCGGATCGCCGTGTGCGGGCAGCCGCCCGTCTCGACCCCCATGATGCGCGCCTCGGGCAGCGCACCCGCGACCGTCAGCAGGCGCTGGTCTTCCTTCGTATAGATGTCGTTCGTGATCGCGACGAGGTCGTACCGCTCGCGCATCGCCTTGCACAGCATTTCGAGCAGCGTGGTCTTGCCGGAGCCGACCGGGCCGCCGATGCCGACGCGCAGCGGCGGCAGTTTCTTGGTGCGGCGGGCGGAGGAGGGAGCGAATGCGTTCATGGCGGGTATCGGATTCAGGAGCGGAACAACCGCGAATACTGGGTTTCGTGCCGGGCGGACAGGATGCCGAGCTGCGGCGCAAAGGTGTTGATCGCGTCGGGCGGCGTGGCGAGCGCGCGGCGCACGGCCGCGTCGATTGCGCCGCGCAGCGCGACGATGATGCGCTGGCCCGCGAGCTGGCCGAGCGGCACCGCTTTCAGTGCCGCCGACGTCTGGTTTTCGACCCAGCCGAACGCGTATGCGGCGAGCACCGCGTCGGCGCCGGCGTCGTGTGCGGCGGCTGCATAGGCGAATGCGGTCGGCAGCGCGATCGGCGACAGCGATGCGAGCGTCGCGCGACGCGCGGCATCGCCCCATTCGAGCGACGCGCAGAGCTGCGCGAGCGACCAGCCCATCTGTTCGGTCTCGCGGCGCAACTCGGCCGATTCGCGGCTCGCGACGAACCACGCGTTCTCGCGTACCAGCGCGTCGGCATCGTGCGCGTGCCAGCGTGCGAGCTGGTGCGCGAGGAACGGCAGCTCACCGTGCGCGAGCACGTCGGTCAGCCCGCTCGCGATCCAGTCGCGCGCGGTATCGGCATCGCGGATCAGGTTCGCGTCGAGCGCGGCTTCGAGTCCCTGCGAATAGCTGAACGCGCCGATCGGCAACGCGGGCGACGCGAGATGCAGCAGCGCGACGAGCTCAGTGGTGGTCATGGCCGTGGTGGCCGTGCGTGCAGCCCGGACCATGCTGATGATCGTGATCGTGATCGTGATCGTGATCGTGATCGTGCGAGTGAGCGTGGCCGTGGCCGTGGTGCTCGCCGAATACCTGCTGCGCGAGCGCATAGTCTTCGGCGAACGTCGCATCGTGCCCGTGCTTGTGACCGCCGCCATACGCGCCGGCTTCCGGCTGGAACGGCGCGTGCGTCTCTTCGACCTGCGTGCCGAGCCGGCGCAGCATGTCCGCGAGCACCGGGTCGGCTTCGAGCTTCAGGTAACCGTCGCCGATCTCGACCGGCGTATGGCGGTTGCCGAGGTGATACGCGGCGCGCATCAGCGTCAGCGTGTCGCCCGCGCGCACGCGCAGCACCGTTTCGGGGGCGGCGGCGATGCGCACGAGCGCGCCGTCGTCGGCGACCAGCACGTCGCCGTCGCGCAGCACGGTGCCGCGCGGCAGCAGGACCGCGACGTCCTCGCCGGTGTCGAGCGTCGCCGCGAGGCGGCTCTTGCAGCGGGCGTCATAGGCGAGCGTGAGCGTCGGCGCGCGCGCGACGAGCGACGCGGCGAGCTTCACGTTCGGGGCAATGCGTTTGTCGAGGGTGCGCATGGAACGAAAACCGGAAATCAGAACAGGAAATAGCGCTGCGCCATCGGCAGCACCGACGCCGGCTCGCAGGTGAGCAGTTGCCCGTCGGCGATCACGTCGTAGGTTTCGGGATCGACGCTGATCGACGGCCGCCACGCGTTGTGGATCATGTCGGCTTTCGTCACGTTGCGGCAGTTGCGCACCGGCACGACGCGCTTCGCGAGCCCGTAGCGTTCGGCGATGCCCGCATCGGCGGCCATCTGCGACACGAAGGTCAGCGACGTGCGCGCGAGCGCGCCGCCGCGCGTGGCGAACATCTCGCGGTAGTGGACCGGCTGCGGCATCGGGATCGACCCGTTCGGGTCGCCCATCTGCGCGACCGCGATCATTCCGCCCTTCAGGATCATCGACGGCTTGATCCCGAAGAACGCCGGCTCCCACAGCACGAGGTCGGCCCACTTGCCGGGCTCGATCGAGCCGACTTCGTGCGCGATCCCGTGCGTGATCGCCGGGTTGATCGTGTACTTCGCGACATAGCGTTTCGCGCGGAAGTTGTCGTTGCGCGTGCCGTCCCCGGGCAGCGCGCCGCGCTGCACCTTCATCTTGTGCGCGGTCTGCCAGGTGCGGATGATCACTTCGCCGACGCGGCCCATCGCCTGCGAGTCGGACGACAGCATCGACAGCGCGCCGAGGTCGTGCAGGATGTCCTCGGCCGCGATCGTCTCGTGGCGGATCCGCGATTCGGCGAACGCGAGATCCTCGGCGATCGACGGATCGAGGTGGTGGCACACCATCAGCATGTCGAGATGTTCCTCGAGCGTGTTGATCGTGTACGGGCGCGTCGGGTTGGTCGACGACGGCAGCACGTTCGCCTCGCCGCACACCTTCAGGATGTCGGGCGCATGGCCGCCGCCCGCGCCTTCGGTGTGGTACGTGTGGATCGTGCGGCCCTTGAACGCGGCGACCGTCGATTCGACGAAGCCGGCTTCGTTCAGCGTGTCGGTGTGGATCGCGACCTGCGTGTCGGTGTCGTCGGCGACCGACAGGCAGTTGTCGATCGCGGCGGGCGTCGTGCCCCAGTCTTCGTGAAGCTTCAGGCCGATCGCGCCGGCCGCGACCTGCTCGACGAGCGGCTGCGGCAGGCTCGCGTTGCCCTTGCCGAGAAAGCCGAGGTTGATCGGCCAGCCGTCGGCCGCCTGCAGCATCCGCTCCATGTGCCACGGGCCCGGCGTGCAGGTCGTCGCGTTGGTGCCGGTGGCCGGCCCCGTGCCGCCGCCGAGCATCGTCGTGACGCCCGATGCGAGCGCTTCGTCGATCTGCTGCGGGCTGATGAAGTGAATGTGCGTGTCGATGCCGCCGGCCGTCACGATCAGCCCTTCGCCGGCGATCACTTCGGTCGCGGCGCCGATCGCGATCGTCACGCCTGGCTGGATGTCGGGATTGCCGGCCTTGCCGATCGCGGCGATGCGGCCGTGCTTGATCGCGATGTCGGCTTTCACGATGCCCCAGTGATCGAGGATCACCGCGTTCGTGATGATCGTGTCGGGCACGTCGGCGGCCACGCGCTGCGACTGGCCCATGCCGTCGCGGATCACTTTTCCGCCGCCGAACTTCACTTCCTCGCCGTAGATCGTGTAGTCGCGTTCGATCTCGATCAGCAGTTCGGTATCGGCGAGCCGCACGCGGTCGCCCGTCGTCGGCCCGAACATTTCCGCATACGCGCGGCGGCTCAAGCGTAGTGTCATGTTGCTGTTCCTGAAGAGCGGGGCGCGCTTACAGCGGCCCCATCACCTTGCCCTGAAAACCGTAGACGACGCGCTCGCCGGCCAGCGCGACGAGTTCGACAGTGCGCGTCTGGCCCGGCTCGAAGCGCACGGCCGTGCCGGCCGCGATGTTGAGCCGGAAGCCGCGCGCGGCCGCACGGTCGAACGACAGCGCGTCGTTGACTTCGAAGAAGTGGTAATGCGAGCCGACCTGCACGGGGCGGTCGCCGGTGTTCGCGACGACGAGCGCGAGCGTCGCGCGGCCCGCGTTCAGTTCGTGTTCGCCGTCGTCGGTGAGGATTTCGCCGGGGATCATGCGGGGGCCTCGGTCACGGAATCGGGTGGTGGACGGTGACGAGCTTCGTGCCGTCGGGGAAGGTCGCCTCGACCTGGATGTCGGGGATCATCTCGGGGACGCCTTCCATCACGTCGTCGCGCGTGAGCAGCGTCGTGCCGTAGTGCATCACCTCGGCGACGGTCTTGCCGTCGCGCGCGGCTTCCATCAGCGCGGCGGTGATGAACGCGACCGCTTCCGGATAGTTGAGCTTCAGTCCGCGCGCACGGCGGCGTTCGGCCAGAAGGGCTGCCGTGAAGATCAGCAGCTTGTCCTTTTCTCGGGGAGTCAGTTTCATGAAGGCAATCGTTCAGGAAAACGTAATTTTTATCGGTGCGCAGGGTGCCGGCGAATGCGCGGGTCATCGTAGCACCGCGCCATTTTTCGTGCGTCGTGTATCCGTTATGTAAGCAGCAAGGTGTGTGCCATGTCGCTGGGACGCATGGCCATGCGCGTTCGTGGTGCGCGATGCATGAAACGCATGCAGCGCCGACGCCGCGCTGCGCCGAAACGGTGCGCGCCGTGTGCGGCGCGCTCAGGTTTGCCAGATTCGCAGCGGCCGCGCGTCGACGCCGTGCACGATCGGCCGCAGGTGCAGCCAGCAGTCGGTGAAGAGGCGCTGCAGCGTTTCCATCGACGTCGACAGCGCGCGCACCAGCACGACGCCGGGCGTCACGCAGGTCGCGCCCGCGCGCAGTGCGTCGTCGAACGGCAGCCGCGCGGCGAGCGCTTCGGCGAGCGCGGCATCGCACGCGGCGCCGGTCGCCCACAGCGTGCCGTAGACGGGGAAGCCGGCGAGGCCCTGCAGCGCGCCGCGCAGCGGATCGCGCGCATCGAGCAGCGCGCGCTCGGTCCACAACGGCCGGCCGGCGGCGTCGACCAGTGCCGACGTGGACACGATGCGGCCTGCCGACCACGCTTCGCCGGCCGCTTGCCGGCCGAGCTGCGTCGCGTCCCAGCCGATCGCGCTCGCGCCCGCGCCGAGCGTGACCGTGAAGTCGAGCGCGGCATGTGCCGCGTTGAAGAACAGGTTGTTCTGCGGCAGCCAGTCGAGCGTTGCGTGCGCGCCGAGCGTGATGCCGATGCGCTGGGTCGCGTCGAGCCCGTTCGACTTGTACCACTTGGTCGCGCCGGGTGTCGTCAGCACCGCATGCGTGCCGTCGCCGAGCGCGATGTCGATGTCGAGCCGGTCGCCGCCCGCGACGCCGCCCGGCGGATGGAGGATCACTGCGTGGCAGATCGCATCGCCTTCCGGATACAGCGGCCGCTGCACGCGCAGCGGGCCGTCGTGCCGCCGATGCGCGAGCGTCGTGCGCGCGCCGTGCCGTTCGAAGCCGAGTTCCAGGCGGCCGTGCCACGACTTGGCGATGGCGGGACGGGACAGCGGAGCGTGGGAGTCGAGAGCGGACATCGGCGGGAAGCGGGCGGACGGAGGAACAGGTGTGGGCGCGGTGGACATGGATGCAACCGCAACACTATACGAATCAGCTTTCGCGTGGCTGAACGCGGCATGAACGACTGGCGGCAGCGCCGACGTGCCGACGCTTGCCGTGTCGGCGAACGACGGACCGTTGCCGCCCGGCTTCGTTCCGCGCCGCCCGCGTCGCTACACGGCGATCAACTCGCGCACGCCGTTCGTTTCCATGTCCCGCGCATCGCCGCCCGCGACGATCTCGCCGCGGCTCATCACCCAGTAGCGATCCGCGATCGCGCGCGCGAAGTCGTAATACTGCTCGACGAGCAGCACGGTCATCTTCGATTCGTCGACGAGCTGGCGCAGCGTGCGGCCGATGTCCTGGATGATCGACGGCTGGATGCCCTCGGTCGGCTCGTCGAGGATCAGCAGTTGCGGCTCGCTCATCAGCGCGCGGCCGATCGCGAGCTGTTGCTGCTGGCCGCCCGACAGGTCGCCGCCGCGCCGCGCGCGCATGTCCTTCAGCACCGGGAACAGGTCGTAGATGCGGTCGGGCACCTTCGACGGCGCGCGGCGGCTTGCCGCGCCGACGAGCAGGTTCTCCTCGACGGTGAGTCGCGGAAAGATGTCGCGGCCCTGCGGCACGTACGCGAGCCCGGCCGCGACGCGCGCATACGGCGGCAGCGTGCCGAGGGCCGTGCCGCGCCACGACACGCTGCCGCTTTTCGCGGCGACGACGCCCATCAGGCAGCGCAGCAGCGTGCTCTTGCCGACGCCGTTGCGGCCGAGCAGCACGGTGAGCTTGCCGTCGTCGGCGGCAAGCGTGACGTTGCGCAGGATATGGCTGCCGCCGTAGTACTGGTTCAGTGCATCGATCTTCAGCATCGCATCATCGTCCGAGGTAAGACTCGATCACCGCGTCGTCGCGCTTGACCTGATCGAGCGTGCCTTGCGCGAGCACCGCGCCTTCGGCCATCACCGTCACGCGGCCCGTGTCGCCCGCGAGCGCCGCGACGAAGTCCATGTCGTGCTCGACGACCATCATCGAGCAGGTGCCGCGCAGCGTGTTCAGCAGCGCGGCGAGTTCCATCGTCTCGTGATCGGTCATCCCGGCCGCGGGTTCGTCGAGCAGCAGGAGCGCCGGGCGCTGCATCAGCAGCATGCCGATCTCGAGCCGCTGCTTCTGCCCGTGCGACAGCTCGCCGGCCGCGCGATACGCGTCGCTTTCGAGGCCGATCAGCGCAAGCGTCTCCTCGATCTTCGCCTGCGCCGCGCGATCGAGCCGCGCGCGCAGTGACGCGAGCCAGCCCTTGTCGGTCTGCATCGCCAGCTCGAGGTTTTCCCACACCGGATGCTGTTCGAACACGGTCGGCTTCTGGAACTTGCGGCCGATCCCCACGCGCGCGATTTCCGGCTCGTTCATGCGTGCGAGGTCGATGGTCTGGCCGAGAAACACCTTGCCCGCATCGGGACGCGTCTTGCCGGTGATCACGTCCATCATCGTCGTCTTGCCCGCGCCGTTCGGGCCGATCACGCAGCGCAGCTCGCCCGCGTCGATCTCGAGCGACAGCTTGTTCAGCGCGCGAAAGCCGTCGAAGCTCACTTCGATGTCCTCGAGATAGAGGATCGTGCCGTGCGACGTGTCGATGCCGGGCGGCACCACGCGGCCCATCGATGCGGTGCCGCTGACGGCCAGCAACTCGTCCTCGGGCGGTGGCGTGAACTGGTAGAGCGCCGTGCCGTTCATCCGCGTTTCCCCTTTGCGAGCAGCGTGTCGACGAGACCCATGATGCCGCGCGGCAGCAGGAGCGGCACCAGCACGAAGATCAGGCCCAGAAAGAACAGCCAGTATTCGGCGAAGTACGCGGTGAAGAAGCTCTTCGCGCCGTTCACCGCGAACGCGCCGATGATCGGCCCGATCAGCGTGCCGCGCCCGCCCACCGCGACCCAGATCGCCATTTCGATCGAGTTGCCGGGCGACATCTCGCCGGGGTTGATGATGCCGACCTGCGGCACGTACAGCGCGCCCGCGATGCCGCACAGCACGGCCGACAGCGTCCACACGAACAGCTTGTACGCGAGCGGGCTGTAGCCGAGGAACATCAGCCGCGTCTCGCCGTCGCGCACGGCAGTGACCACGCGCCCGAGCTTGCTGGTGACGATCGCGCGCGCGACGAGAAACGCGAGCACGAGCGTCGCGAAGGTCAGCAGCAACAGCACCGTGCGCGTGCCGGGCGATGTAACCGGAAACCCGGCGATGCGCTTGAAGTCGGTGAAGCCGTTGTTGCCGCCGAAGCCCGTCTCGTTGCGAAAGAACAGCAGCATCGCGGCGAACGTCAGCGCCTGCGTGATGATCGACAGGTACACGCCCTTCACGCGCGAGCGGAACGTGAAGAAGCCGAACACCCAGGCGAGCACGGCCGGCACGAGCACGACCAGCGCGAGCGCCCACGCGAGATGCTGCGTGCCGCTCCAATACCAGGGGAGTTGGTGCCAGTCGAGGAACACCATGAAGTCGGGCAGGTCGCTGCCGTACTTGCCGTCGCGGCCGATCTCGCGCATCAGGTACATGCCGATCGCATAGCCGCCGAGCGCGAAGAACAGCCCGTGGCCGAGGCTCAGGATGCCGCAGTAGCCCCACACGAGATCGAGCGCGAGCGCGGCGATCGCATAGCACATCAGCTTGCCGGCGAGCGTCATCGCATACGCGGACAGATGGAACGCGCTCGACTCTGGCGCGACCAGCGCGGCGAGCGGCACGCCGATGCCGATCGCGATGCACAGCGCGACGAGCGCGAGCCACGCGCGGCGCGACAGCAGCGCAGGGCGGGGCGGCAGGCCGAGCGCGAAGCGTTCGTCCGCGCGTGCGGCGGCGGCAGGCTTCGGCGCGTCGGCAACCGGGTTCGACAACGAATCGGTGAAGGACGTCATGTCATGCCTCCGCGCTGCGTCCCTTCGGGGCGAACATGCCCTGCGGACGTTTCTGGATGAACAGCACGATCATCACGAGCACCGCGATCTTCGCGAGCACCGCGCCCCAGAACGGCTCGATCGCCTTGCTGACGAGACCGAGCCCGAAGCCGCCGAGCACCGTGCCGGCGATCTGTCCGACGCCGCCGAGCACGACCGCCATGAACGAATCGATGATGTAGTTCTGCCCGAGATCGGGGCCCACGTTGCCGATCTGCGACAGCGCGCAACCGCCGAGGCCCGCGATGCCGGCACCGAACGCGAACGCATATGCATCGACGCGCGCCGTCTTCACGCCGACGCACGCGGCCATCCGGCGGTTCTGCGTGACCGCGCGCACGAACAGGCCGAGCCGCGTCTTCGTCAGCACGCCCCACGCGACGCACACCACCGCGAGCGCGAACGCGAGGATCGCGAGCCGGTTGTACGGCAGGATCAGGTTCTGCATCACGGTCACGCCGCCGCTCATCCACGACGGGTTCACGACCTGCACGTTCTGCGCGCCGAACAGCATGCGGGTCGCCTGGATCAGGATCAGGCTCACGCCGAAGGTCGCGAGCAGCGTCTCGAGCGGGCGGCCGTACAGGTGCCGCAGCACGAGCCGTTCGAGCACGATGCCGACCAGCGCCGCCGCGGCAAACGACACGGGCACCGCGACGAGCGGATACCAGTCGAACGCGGCAGGCGCATAGCGCTGGATCAACGTCTGCACGACGTAGGTTGCGTATGCACCGATCATCAGGAATTCGCCGTGCGCCATGTTGATTACGCCGATCAGCCCGTAGGTGATCGCGAGGCCGAGCGCGGCGAGCAGCAGCACGCTGCCGAGCGACAGGCCGGCGAACACGGTGCCCGCGATCTCGCCGCGACGCTGCAGTGCGTGCAACGCATCGAGCCCTTGCTGCGCGGCGTCGCGCACGCGTGCGTCCGGCTCCGTGTAGCTACCGTCGGCGTTCTTCGCGACGAGCGGGCGCAGCTGCTCGATCATGTCGAGATCGTGGCGGGCGGCCACCACCTGCACGGCTTCGAGACGCTTTGCCGGATCGGCGTCGTGCAGCGCGGCGATCGCCCACAGTGCGTCGAGGCGGCGCTTCAGCGCGGGATCGGTTTCCTTCGCGCGTGCGCGGTCGATCATCGGCTTGAGCGCCGGGTCGGGCGACTTGAGCAATGCGTCGATCGCGTCGCGACGCGCGGCGACATCGGGCGACGCGAGCGCGAGACCCGACAGCGCGCCGGCGATCTTCGTGCGCAGCAGGTTGTTCAGCATCACGGGCTGCGCGTCGCCGGCCGGCGTTGCGGCCTGCGTGAGCGCATCGTGTGCGCTGTCGCCGGTCTGGATCAGCAGGTGGCCGTCGCCGGTCGCGAGCGCGTCGCCGGTCGACAGTGCGTTGAGCAGCGCGACGGCGCGTGGATCGGTATCGGTCGCGAGCCGATCGACTGCGGCCGCTTTCGCGTCGAAGTCATCGCCCGCGAGCGCGGCGGTATCGGCGGCCGTCAGCGCGAATGCGGCACGCGGCAGCGCGCCCGCCAGCGCGGCACAGGCGACGACCGCGACGGCGGCGCGGCGAAAGCGTATAGGCATCGGAAGATCCTGTCGGGCGTAGGAAAGCGAATTCAGGTGTCGGTGCGTGCGCGCGTGCGGCGCGTCACCGCGAGTGCCGGCGTTCGCACGCGGGCGAGCGTCGCGCCGCACCGATGTGCAGCGCGGCGCATCGCCTCAGGCCAGCGCGGCGCGCTGCCGGCGCAGGAATGCCGGAATCGAGCTGACGATGTCCGGCTTGCCCTGGTTGCCCGCGATGAACGGGCTCCACGGCTGCGCGCGCACCACGGTCTTCGTCTTCCACACGACGTTGAACTGCCCGTCGCCGCGGATCTCGCCGATCATCACCGGCTTGTGCAGGTGATGGTTGCCGTCCATCGCGAGCGTGAAGCCCGACGGTGCGGCAACCGTCTGGCCGATCATCGCGACGCGTACCTTGTCGACGTCGGTGCTCTTCGCCTTCTCGACGGCCTGCTTCCACATGTGGATGCCCACATAGGTCGCCTCCATCGGATCGTTGGTCACGCGCTTCGCGCCGCCCGGCAGGTTGTTCGCCTTCACCCACGCGGCGAACTGGTCCTTGAACTTCGTGTTGGTCGGGTTCTTCACCGACATGAAGTAGTTCCACGCGGCGAGGTGGCCGACCAGCGGCTTCGTGTCGATCCCGCGCAGCTCTTCCTCGCCGACCGAGAACGCGACCACCGGCACGTCGGTCGCCTTGATCCCCTGGTTGCCGAGCTCCTTGTAGAACGGCACGTTCGAATCGCCGTTGATGGTCGAAACCACGGTCGTCTTGCCGCCCTGCGCGAAGTTCTTGATGCTCGCGACGATGGTCTGGTAATCGCTGTGGCCGAACGGCGTGTAGACCTCCTGAATGTCGGCATCCTTCACGCCCTTCGATTTCAGGAACGCGCGCAGGATCTTGTTGGTCGTGCGCGGATACACGTAATCGGTGCCGAGCAGGAAGAAGCGCTTCGCGCCGCCGCCTTCCGCGCCCATCAGGTATTCGACGGCCGGGATCGCCTGCTGGTTCGGCGCGGCGCCCGTGTAGAACACGTTGCGCGACATTTCCTCGCCTTCATATTGCACCGGGTAGTAGAGCAGGCCGTTCAGCTCCTCGAATACCGGCAGCACCGACTTGCGCGACACCGACGTCCAGCAGCCGAACACGCACGCGACCTTGTCCTGCGTGAGCAACTGACGCGCCTTCTCCGCGAACAGCGGCCAGTTCGACGCGGGATCGACGACCACCGGCTCGAGCTTGCGGCCCATTACGCCGCCGTTCTTGTTGATGTCGGCGATCGTCATCAGCGCCGTGTCCTTCAGCGACGTTTCGGAGATCGCCATCGTGCCCGACAGCGAGTGCAGGATGCCGACCTTGATCGGGCCCGTGCCCGCATCGGCCGCTTGCGCGAACGGACTCTTGCCCGCCAGCGCGAGCGCACCGGCCATCGAACCGAACTTCAGCAGACTGCGACGTTTCATCGGGTTCCCCTTTGACGTGTTGGATTGGCGTGCGCCGTGACGGCGCTGGCATCGGGGTAACGCAAGGCATGTGCCAGTTGCGCGGATGCACGCCGGGCGTGCCTGTGCGGGAGGGGGTTGGGCGTCGTCGCGGTGCGCATGACGCGTCGTGCAGCATGCGCGATCCGTTGCGGTGCGCGCGGGCGGGCGCAAATGGTGCACGGCGTGCGCTCGTGTTCGGGCGCGGGCAGCACCGGCTGAACGGCGTGCGCGAGGCGGAGCCTGTCGCGTGCGACGGGGGCGGGGAGCGGGGCAGGGCGGAAACAGAAACGGGCGCGCCATGCGCGCCCGTTCGGCGGATCGGTGCGGCCGGCAGCAGCGTGCCGGTCGACGGTGCGGCGCGCGATGCGCCGCCGGGAAGGTCAGGTGCTCAGTAGCGCGGCACGGACGGATCGACGTCGCGTGACCACGCGTCGATCCCGCCTTGCAGGTTGTACAGCTTCGTGAAGCCGCGCGATTCGAGGAACATCGCGACTTGCGCGCTGCGCATCCCGTGATGGCACACGCAGACGATTTCGGCTTCGTCGTCGAGCTCCTCGCTGCGCGCGGGGATCTGTTGCATCGGGATCGACACGCTGCCGGCGATCTGCGCGGTCGAGATTTCCCACGGCTCGCGCACGTCGAGCACGATCGGCGCGGGACGTGCCGAATCGCGAAGCCATTCCGCGAGCATGGCGGGCGTCAGGATCTGCATGGGGCCGCCGCTCAGAACTTGAAACGCGACGGTTCGATCGCGTTCACGAGGTGGTCGACGTAGGTTTCGAACACGTCGGCGACACGGTACTGCTTGTCGTCGATGCGCGTGATGATCTGCGCCTTCATCACCGGACGGCCGCCGACGAATGCCGACAGGCGGCCACCGACCTTCAGCTGCTCGAGCAGTTGCTGCGGCACGAGCGGCAGGCCGCCGGCGACACAGATCACGTCGTACGGCGCCTTGTCCGCCCAGCCGAGCGAACCGTCGCCGAGCACGACTTCCGCGTTCGTCACGCCGTCGTTGCGCAGGTTCTCTTCCGCGAACTTCGCGATGGCCGGATCGATCTCGACCGCCGTCACGTGGCGTGCGCGGTGCGCGAACAGCGCGCTCAGGTAGCCGGAGCCCGCGCCGATCACGAGCACGTTCTCGTGCTTCTTGACCGCCAGTTCCTGCAGCACGCGTGCTTCGACGCGCGGGAACAGCATCTTCGCGCGGCCGCCGGGCAGCGGCAGCTCGAGGTCGGCGAACGCGAGATCGCGATGCTCGGGCGAAACGTATTTTTCACGCTTGACGATCGACAGCAGACCCAGGACGTCGAGATCCAGCACGTCCCACGGCCGGATCTGTTGTTCGATCATATTGAAACGCGCGTTTTCGATATTCATGGTGTGGTCACGCAGCCAGGTCGGCCGTCAGCGGGGATAGAGAAACTTCGTGATTGTACCAAACGGGGCGGTGGCAAAGCCTGCCGGCCGCTTGCAACAGACCTTTACCCTTTGCTCTTCTTGATTTGCGCTTCGAATGCGAGATCCAGCTTGCTCGCCTTGCGCGGCTTTTTGGGGCCAAATTCGTCGACGAACTTGACGAAATCGTCGAGCGGCAGCGGCTCGCAGCGCTTCTCGGCGGTGCCGCCGGAGCGGTCGACGAGATAGAACAGGCCGCCGGCCACCGCGACGGCCGCGAACTGCGGGTTGCCGGAGCGGGTTTTCAGGCGTTCGACTGCGTTGGTTGCTTTGGTGGTGCGCATGGTGCGGGTGCTTGCAGGGGCGTCGAGCCCGTAACTGTATCAAACCGGCCACCCGCCCGCGGCCGCGCGGTGTCAGACGGTGCGCGAATAGCTGTGCCGCGGTGTCTGGCCGAGATACGCGTCGAACGCCATCGCGATATTGCGCACGACCATCCGGCCGGCCGGATGGATCGTCAGGCGGTCGGCGGCGATCGTCAGCAGCGCGTCGCGCTCGAACGGGCGCAGCGCGTCGAGCTCGCGCGCGAAGTGATCGGCGAAGCGGATGCCGTGCGCGGCCTCGATGTGCGAGAACGGCAGCTCGAGGTTGCACATGAGCTGCGTGATCACGTCGCGGCGCAGCCGGTCCTCGGGCGTGAGCCGCACGCCGCGCGCGATCGGCAGCCGGCCCGCGTCGAGCGCGGCGCCATAGGCCGGCAGGTCCTTCGCGTTTTGCGCGTAGACGTCGCCGACCTTGCCGATCGACGACACGCCGAAGCCGACGAGATCGGTATCGGCCCGCGTGCTGTAGCCCTGGAAGTTGCGCTGCAGCGTGCCGTTGCGCTGCGCGCGCACCAGCTCGTCGGACGGCCGCGCGAAGTGGTCCATCCCGATGTACACGTAGCCGGCCGACGTCAGCATGTCGATCGCGAGGCCGAGTAGCGCGATGCGCGTGGCGGGCGGCGGCAGCGTTGCGTCGTCGATCTGCCGCTGCATCTTGAACAGGTTCGGCATGTGCGCGTAGCCGAACACCGACAGCCGGTCCGGCGCGAGCTCGATGATCGTCTCGAGCGTGCGCGCGAACACGGCGACCGTCTGGTGCGGCAGCCCGTAGATCAGGTCGACGCTGACCGAATGGAAGCCCGTCGCGCGCGCGGCGCGCAGCAGGTCGGCCGTCATCGCGAGCGGCTGGATCCGGTTGATCGCCTGCTGCACGACCGGATCGAAGTCCTGCACGCCGAGGCTCAGCCGGTTGAAGCCGATCGTGCGCAAATGGACGAGCGTCGCGGGCGTGACCGTGCGCGGGTCGATCTCGATGGAGAACTCGGCGTCGGCGTCCGGCGCGAGCGTGAAGTGTTCGCGGGTGGCGGCCATCAGCTCGGCCGTTTCGGCGTCGGACAGGAAGGTCGGGGTGCCGCCGCCCCAATGGAGCTGCGTGACCGGGCGCGCGGGATCGAACAGCGCGGCCTGCAGCGCCATTTCCCGTTTCAACTGGTCGAGGTACGGACGCGCGCGGCGGTGGTTGTTGGTCGCGATCTTGTTGCAGCCGCAGTAGAAACAGGCCGTGTTGCAGAACGGGATGTGGAAGTACAGCGACAGCTCGCTCGACGACGCACCGGGATCGCTCGCGGCGCGCACGTAGTCGGCCGGGTCGAAATCGTCGCGAAACTGCAGCGCGGTGGGGTACGACGTATAGCGTGGCCCGTTTGCGCCGTATTTCGCAAGCAAATCGGGACGGAACATCGTGTCGGCAGAACCGGAGCTCATGGTGGTCTCGCGCTTTCCAGATGCTTTCGAGTATATAAACGCGCGTTCGGGCTGCATTGTGTAATAACGTCGCAGCCGGCGGTGGCACAATGCGCAGTGGGCGGCCGCACCCCGCGTCCGGTTGCCGCACCGTTTTTTGTTGCCTGTCCGAGAGAGCCGAGTGTCCGTCGAAATGCCTGTCCGCCCGGCGCCCGCCGATGTCCCGCCGCCGCATGCGTGTCGCGAGGGTTGCGGCGCGTGCTGCATCGCCCCGTCGATTTCCAGCCCGATTCCGGGCATGCCGGACGGCAAGCCGGCCGGCGTGCGCTGCGTGCAGCTCGGCGACGATCTGCGCTGCCGGATCTTCGGCCGCCCCGAGCGGCCCGCCTGCTGTTCCGGGCTGCAGCCGTCCGCCGAGATGTGCGGCGCGTCGCGCGACGACGCGCTCGCGTGGCTCACGCGCCTCGAGGTCGCGACGCAGCCGTCCGGCGGCGCCCGCCCGACGCGGTAACGCGCCGCCGCCACGCCCGCCGTCCACTGCGTTCGAAGCCGGCCGCGCACGCATGGAACCGCCAGCCCGCGCCGCCGCACTAACGTGGGTCCATTGCCCCGCCACGGGCCGGAGCCGATAGCCCGCCTGCCGCTCCGCCCGACACAGGAGATTTCCAGCATGACCGCACCTTGCACGTCCGGCCGGCGCCGTTTCCTCGCCGTCTGCGCCGGCGCCATCGGCGTGTCGGTATCGCTCGCCGCCTGCGCGTCGACGTTCCCGTTCATTCCCGATCACTACACGTTCTCGCGCGGCGACGTGCAGAAAGCCGTTGCGCGCAAGTTCCCGTACCAGAAGACGGTCGCGCAGGTCGTCGACGTGTCGCTCGCGAATCCGGCCGTCAACCTGCTGCCCGACCAGAATCGCGTCGCCGTGCAGCTCGACGCCCATTTCGCGAGCCCGTTCCTGCGCGAGCCCGTGAGCGGCAAGTTCACCGTGTCGGGCCAGCTGGCTTACGACGCGCCGAGCCGCTCGGTCGTCCTGAAGGCGCCGGCCGTCGACAGCCTCGTGCTCGACGGCGACGCGCAGATGTATGCGCAACAGGTCGGCGCGGCGGCCGGCCTGCTCGCGACGCAGGTCCTGACCAACTATCCGATCTACACGTTCAAGCCCGAACAACTGCAATTTGCCGGGGTGAACTACGAACCCGGTACAATTACGATTCTTACAAACGGCATACGCGTGGCGATCGTCGAAAAGTGACGATGCACCGCGCGCGGCCGGGTGGGCCGCGGCGGTAATGTGGCCCTTTCTTTCGACCACTTCGGAGTTGGGCCACGGATGGACTGGATCCTGATCTGCAAGGCATTGATCCTCGGCGTCGTCGAGGGGCTGACGGAATTCCTTCCGGTATCGAGTACCGGTCACCTGATCGTTGCCGGCAGCTTCCTGAACTTCAACGACGCGCACGCGAAAACCTTCGACGTCGTCATTCAGTTCGGCGCGATCCTCGCCGTCTGCTGGGAATACCGGCAACGGATCGCCTCGATCGTGTCCGGCCTGCCGAGCCGGCCCGACGCGCGTCGCTTCACGCTGAACGTCGTGATCGCGACGATTCCCGCGATCGCGCTCGGCCTGCTGCTGGAGAAGAAGATCAAGGCCGTGCTGTTCTCGCCGGTGCCGGTCGCGTTTGCGCTGGTGGTCGGCGGCGCGATCATCCTGTGGGCCGAGGCGCGGCAGCGCGAGCGCAGCGAGCCGCCGCGCGTGCAGTCGGTCGATGCGCTCACGCCGCTCGATGCGCTGAAGGTCGGCATCGCGCAATGTTTCGCGCTGGTGCCCGGCATGTCGCGCTCGGGCTCGACGATCATCGGTGGGATGCTGTTCGGCCTCGACCGCCGCGTCGCCACCGAATTCTCGTTCTTCCTCGCGATTCCGATCATCTTCGGCGCGACGCTCTATGAAACCGTCAAGGACTGGCAGGCGTTCACGGTCGACTCGCTCGGGCTGTTCGCGCTCGGGCTCGTCGCGGCGTTCGTCAGTGCGTTCGTCTGCGTGCGCTGGCTGCTGCGCTACGTCGCGACGCACGATTTCACGGTGTTCGCGTGGTACCGGATCGCGTTCGGCCTGTTCGTGCTGCTCGTCGGCTATAGCGGGTGGCTGAACTGGGCGTGACGCCGGAGCGGGGGCGGCGGCGCTGCCAATAGAAAACGGCCCGATCGGCATATGCCGGTCGGGCCGTTTTTCATTGCGCGCGCGGCGCGTCGTGTGCGATGCGCCGTTGCGACGGGGATTCAGCTCGCGCGCTTGCGGAACACCAGGTCCCACACGCCGTGGCCGAGCCGCAGCCCGCGCCGTTCGAACTTCGTCACGGGGCGGTAGTCGGGACGCGGCGCGTAGTCGGCGGCCGTGTTTTCGAGCGACGGATCGGCGCCGAGCACTTCCAGCATCTGTTCCGCGTAGTTCTGCCAGTCGGTCGCGCAATGCAGGTACGCGCCGGGCTTCAGGCGCGACGCGAGGTGTGCGACGAGCGGCGGCTGGATCAGCCGGCGCTTGTGGTGGCGCGCCTTGTGCCACGGATCGGGGAAGAAGATGTGCACGCCGTCGAGGCTTTCAGGCGCGAGCATGTGCTCGAGCACTTCGACCGCGTCGTGCTGGATGATGCGGATGTTCGGCAGGTCCTGCTCGCCGATCAGCTTCAGCAGCGCGCCGATGCCCGGCTCGTGCACTTCGACGCCGAGGAAGTCGTCGCCCGGTCGGTGTGCGGCGATTTCGGCGGTCGACGCGCCCATCCCGAAGCCGATCTCCAGGATGCGCGGCGCGCTGCGGCCGAATACGGCGTCCCAGTCCGGGATTTCCGGTGCGTACGGCACCACGAAGCGCGGGCCCAGATCGTCGAGCGCGCGGCGCTGGCCTGTCGACACGCGGCCGGCGCGCGTCACGAAGCTGCGGATGCGGCGGCGGTGCAGCGGATTGACTTCGTCGGCGCCGTCGGCGGCTTCGTCGGGCAGGGCGGCATCGTGCGGCGGCTGGCCGGCTTCGTTCGGATCGTCGTGCATCATCGGTACAGAGAAAGGCTCGGTTCGGGCGAGGGCATCGGGCGCGCGGGACGCGCCGGCGCGGTACAAAAAAGCCGCCTTCGACGAGGCGGCTGGCGCGCGGTTGCGGAACGTGGACGGTGCGGCGAAATGCCGTCAAGCCGTTGATCCTGAAGGATTTCCCGTTCGGCAAACCGGAAAGAGCCGGATTATGGACTGGTTTGACCCGACTGGCAAGGTCGCGGCCGGCGGCGGCACCTTCCGGGTTGGGAGGGACGCATGACCCCGGGGGCGGCGCGAACCCCGCCGCGGCCCGGCTGGTGGCGATGCCGCGCGGCGGTGCGGCGCGCGTCAGCCGACGCGCTGGTCGAGCCGGCGGCGCGTAATCGCCTTGATCTGGTTCAGCGCGTAGTCGAGCTCGACCGCGGTGTCGCGGGCCACGCGGCTTTCCAGTTCGAAGAAGATCCCGGCCTTCGTGTAGTGGCGCACGCAGATGATGAACGGGAAGCCGTGCTGCTCGCGATACTGCCGGTTCATCTGCTGCAGGCGGGCTTCCTCCGCATCGGTCAGTGCGTCGAGGCCGGCGCTCGTCTGTTCGCTGACCGACGCATGGGTCAGGCCGCCGCCGCGCACCGCTTGCGCGGACAGCTCGGGGTGGCGATCGAAGAAGGCCTTGCGCGCGTCGATGCCGCGCACGCGGATGCTGGCCATCATCGCGTCGTGCAGGGCGTCGACGGACGCGAACGGACGCGCGTTCCACGCGTCCTCGGCAACGTCCGGCGAGTGTTCGAAGATGTCGCCGAGCGCGTGAACGAACTGGTCCTTCGCCATCGTGTTGAGCGCGGCGAGATTGGGGGTGTCGAGTGGAGTCGAGGGCATCGTCAGTCGGAACCTTGGAGCGGGAATGGAGGTTTCGAGTATAGGAATCGGGCCGGCTCGACCAAAAGGGGGCAACGCCTATTGGCCGTATACCAGTCGATGCATTCGCATCGAAATCCGGCCGCATGCGTCATGCGGTGTCGACAATCGCCTTCAGCCGCTCGCCGCTGTCCGACAGCAACCCTCGCAGCCACATGTGCGCCTTCGAACGATGTTTGTTCGGATGCCAGAGCACGTAGAAGCGCATCAGCGGGAAGTTGAACGGCGCCGGGCGGATCAGCAGCGGCAGGCGGCGCGCATAGTACGCCGCGAAATGCCGCGCGGTCGTCAGGATCAGGTCGGACTCGCTCACCAGATACGGCGCGAGGCTGAAGTACGGGCACGACATCTGCCGGCCGCGGCTCAGGCGCAACGTCGCGAGCGAACTTTCCACGACGCCGCGCTGCGAGCTCGAATAGGGCAGCGGCACCAGGTGCGATGCGTCGATATAGCTTTCCGCGGTGAGCCGGCCGGGCTTCGCGAGCGGATTGTCCATCGACATCAGGCACACCACCTCGTCCTCCAGCAGCACGTTCATGTGCAGGTGTTCGGGCGGCGCCGGCCAGTTGCCGAGCACGACGTCGACGTGTCCTTCCGCCAGCGCCTTCTCGTAGTCGTATTCGGCGCCCATCGGCAGCGTGACGAGCTTCGAGTTCGGCGCGTGCTGGCGAAAGCGCCGGGCCAGGTCCGCGAAGAACGGCGGCGCGAGGTAGTCGGGCATCGCGATCGTGAACGTGCGCTCGGAGCGTTGCGGATCGAACGCGTCGTCGGCGCTGAACATCTTCTCCAGCGCGTTGAGCGCGACCCGCGCGTCCTGCGTGAGCTGCAGCGCGCGCTCGGTCGGCACCATCTCGTTCTTCTCGCGCGTGAGCAGCGGATCGTCGAACAGCTTTCTCAGGCGCTTGAGCGCGCTGCTGAGTGCCGGTTGCGACTGGTTCAGGCGGATCGCCGTGCGCGACACGCTGCGTTCCTCGACGAGCGTGCACAGGACGCGAAGAAGGTAGGTGTCCAGCGGATCGTCGTTGCGCATGGGGGAGTTCGGGTTCGCCGGATTCGTTGACCGGCTCCACTTTGCCGCCGAGTGTCGGACGGCGTCAACGGCTGGCGGCGCGCGGCGCTGGCTCCGTGCACGGGATTGCCGAACCCGGTTGCGCGTTGCCGGCGCGGCCGGAACGCTCGCCGGCCGCGCCGGAGCGTCCGCCGCGAAGCGGTACGGAACCGGCCTCCGCGGGCGTTTGCTATGGGGCCTATAACAACCCGCGCCTGTCTGCCCGCAGGCCCCTGCTATATGGTCGGGCTTCACGACAAGACCACGACCGTGCGGGTCGCCGATGCGGCAGCCGAGCGCTGCATGCCGTAGGTGCGGACGGACGGTTTCGGGTCGCCGGCCCAAGCAGGCCGAATTATTTCAGGAGACACCTGTGTCCGTCACAGAACAGCATTCGTCAGTCTATTCGTCGGTCGAGCCGACGCTTGAAGAGCGCGTCTATCGCAAGGTGTCGTGGCGTCTTCTGCCGTTCCTGTCCGCGCTGTGGGTCCTGGCGTGGCTGGACCGCGTGAACATCGGGTTCGCGAAGCTGCAGATGCTCGATACGCTCAAGTTCAGCGACGCCGTCTACGGTCTCGGCGCCGGGATCTTCTTCCTCGGCTACTTCTTCTTCGAAGTGCCGTCGAACGCGCTGCTGCAGAAGATCGGCGCGAAGAAGACCATCATGCGCATCACGATCGGCTGGGGGATCATCTGCATCCTGCAGTCGTTCGTCAAGACGCCGACGCAGTTCTACGTCCTGCGCTTCCTGCTCGGTGCGTTCGAGGCCGGCTTCTATCCCGGCATCATCCTGTACCTGACCTACTGGTATCCGAGCTCGCGGCGCGCGAAGGCGTTCGGCACGTTCATGTCGGCGTCCGCGATCGCGGGCGTGCTCGGCGGGCCGCTGGCCGGCACCATCATGACGTCGTTCGACGGCGCGCACGGCTTCCACGGCTGGCAATGGCTGTTCGTGATCGAGGGCATCCCGTCCGTGCTGGCCGGCATCGTCACGTACTTCTACATGACCGACCGGCCCGAGCAGGCGAAGTGGCTGTCGGTGGCCGAGCAGCAGGTCGTGCGCAACGTGCTTGACGCGGACAAGCGCGACCTCGGCGAGCGCGGCCACGACTGGCGCGCGCTGTTCCGCAATCCGAAGGTGTGGCTGCTGATCGGCATTTTCTTCTGCCTGCTGTGCGCGAACTCCGCGCTGACCTTCTGGATTCCGACCATCATCCGCGATTCGGGCTTCGGCGCGACGGTCGTGATCGGCTGGATCGCCGCGCTCGCCTACGTGTTCGGCGCGGCGGGGATGATCCTCAACGGCGCGCGTTCCGACCGCAACAAGGAAGTGCGCTGGCACTTCGCGGTGCCGGCCGGCTGCGGCGCGCTCGCGATGGCGGTGATGGCCGTGCTGCTCGGGATGCCGGGCGTGGCGCCCGCGTTCACGATCGCCGCGATGATCATCGCTCTGGCCGGGACGATGAGTGCGATCCCCGTGTTCTGGCAATTGCCGAACCTGTACCTGGCCGGCAGTGCCGCCGCGATCGGCGTTGCGTTGATCAATTCGGTGTCGAACCTGGCCGGCTTCGGCGCGCCCTATGTGCTCGGCCTCGTGAAGAGCGCGACCGGCAGTCTCGCACCGGGCCTCTACCTCGTTGCCGCGATCGAGTTGCTGTCCGCCGTGCTCGTCGTCACCGGCATCATGCATGCACGTCGATCGAAGGAGTCCTGAGCATGAGCGACATCATCAAAACGGCGCGCCGGCAATTCGTGATCGCGTCGATGGCGGCAGCCGGCGGCGTGCTGCTGGCCGGTCGCGCGAACGCGGCGGCGTCGGCGGCGGGGCAGGGCGATGCGCTGCGGCCCGCGCAGGCGGCGGATCCGATCTCGCAGCATGGCGCGAGCCCACGCCTGACGATCCATCTGCTCGACACCTATCACGGCGCGCCCGCGGCCGGCCTGAAGGTCGGATTCTCGAAGGTCGAGAACGGCGAGCCTGTGCTGATCCGCAACGTCGTGATCAACCGGAACGGGCGTACCGACGAACCGTTGCTGATCGGCGATGCGTATCGGGCGGGCGACTACGAAGTGCTGCTGCAGATCGGCGATTACTTCCAGATGAAGGAGGCGCAGGTGCCTTCGCCGTCGTTCCTGTCGGAGGTTCCCGTCCGCTTTCGCGTGACGAGCGCCGCCGAGCGGCTGCACCTGCCGGTGCAGTTCGGGCCGTGGAACTACACGTACTACCGCGGCAGCTGAGCGGCGAGGTTGCTCGCCGCATCTCTCGACACGAATTGGAGCAAGCGAATGGCTGGCATCAGCACCCATGTCCTCGACCTGACGACCGGCAAGCCGATCAGCGGCGTGCCGATCGAACTCTATGACCTGAGCGTTTCGCCGCCCAGACTGCTGAACCGGACGGTCAGCAACGCCGACGGGCGCACCGACGCGCCGATGCTGCCCGGCGCGGCGGCGAAGGCCGGGCAGTTCGAGCTGCGCTTCGGCATCGGCGCGCACTTCAAGGATGCGAATGCGCTGTCCGATGTCGTGCCGGTGCGGTTCACCGTATTCGATCCGGCACAGCACTATCACGTGCCGCTGATCTGCTCGCCGTGGTGCTTTTCGACGTACCGCGGCAGTTGACCCACCAGAATGGAGAAGTCCCATGTCTCAAAAGGAAACTTACCTCGTCGACTCGATCCGTCTCGCGATGGAGAACGTGCGCGAGCGCAAGACCTGGCCGTTCGGCGCCGTGCTCGTGCGCGACGGCAAGGTGCTGGCCCGTTCGGTCAATGAAGTCGACGCGATGTGCGACCCGAGCGCGCATGCCGAGATGCAGGCGGTGCGCGCCGCGAGCAAGGCGCTGGGCAGCACGGACCTGAGCGGCTCGGTCATGTATGCGAGCGGGTATCCGTGTTCGATGTGCCTGTCGGCGATGTATCTGGCGGGGGTCAGCGAGGTGTATTACGCGTACTCGAACGAGGACGGCGAGCCGTACGACCTGTCGGCCGCGCGCGGCTATGTGGAGATTGCGCGTCCGCTCGAGGCGCGCGAGATGAAGCTGGTTTATCACCGTGCGCGCGATGAAGGGCAGGATCTGTACGAGGCCTGGCAAGCGGTGCAGGCCGGCTGAGACGGGGCTCGCACGACGCAGGGTTGATCGGTGCCGGCGCTAACGGCGCACTCCCTGGCACCGGTTTTTGGACACGTTCTTCCGCGTGACGGAGAAGGTGTCCTTTTTGCATTCGGCGGCAGGAGTGGCGAGTTGCGGACGTACAGGCGCTGTGAAACGGATGCGATGGTGCGCGTACGGCTTCGGGGACAACAGGGGAGGGATTGCTTGAGCGACCGGGTGGAGACCGCTGAGATGGTCTTGCGGATCGGCTCTTGAGACCGGCGCTCGACCCGGTGGATCAGCGCG
This sequence comes from Burkholderia sp. JKS000303, assembly GCF_002563755.1. Taxonomy (NCBI): domain Bacteria; kingdom Pseudomonadati; phylum Pseudomonadota; class Betaproteobacteria; order Burkholderiales; family Burkholderiaceae; genus Burkholderia; species Burkholderia sp. JKS000303. The sequence continues at coordinate 633,469 of NZ_PDBZ01000001.1, read as the reverse complement.
GAGGAAACGTGGAGCGGGCGATGGGAATCGAACCCACGTCATCAGCTTGGGAAGCTGAGGTAATGGCCATTATACGACGCCCGCAGAACGCGTAATTCTACAGGGTTTGGCGGCCGTGTTGCAAGCGAGGCGTTTTGGCTGCTTGCAAACGGGCTTCGCGTGCCCCGATGGCGGCCGATTCCAACACGCCGATGCCACGAACGGGGCGGGGCTGTAACAGGAGGCGCAGGGGTGCGAACGCGAATCCGATCAACGTCGAACGGAACGCGCCCGCGGCACGCCCACCCGCAACACCGTGTCGAAATTAGACGAGTCGGTGTCGGAAGCATACAAGCCCGGGTCTGGCTTTCGAACTAACGTGACAGATCTCTTATCCGATCGTTTGTCTGGAGCCGACATGTCCGATTTCATCACCGTCTTGCGCGAAACCTGCCCGACCCCGGTCCTTGACGCGACCAAGTGGAAGCGCATTGGCGGCGATCCGCACACCGTGAACCTCAACGCGTACCTCTCGAAGGACGGCAGCAAGATCATGGGCACCTGGATCTGCACGCCGGGCAAGTTCGAGGTGAACTACGAGAAATGGGAGTACTGCCACTTCCTCGACGGCTACTGCATCATCACGCCGGAAGGCGAGGAAGCGGTGCATTTGAAGGCCGGCGACGTGTTCGTGATCGAACCCGGCATGAAGGGCACGTGGGAAGTGGTGGAGACGGTGCGCAAGTACTTCGTGTTCGCCTGAGCGACCTTACGGGTTCAACTGACGCATATCGCCGCGGTCCGGATACGCTCCCGATTCGCGGCGTCTCTCGTCCCGGCCCTTGTATGCAGCAAGTGCGGTAGGGGCCGCGCACGCATCGAACGATTCGATGATTTCACCGCTTTCCCGTTCCCGTGAACCGGGATGCCAAGCCAGCGACCCCCGCTCAATAAAACTCGTTGCGATTCGGGAACAGCTCGCCCAGTGACGTTGCACGCTGCGCCGGGTCCGATATCTCGCTCAGGACTCCCGGTGCCTGACGCTCGCGATACGCGCTCGGCGACATCCCGTACGCCCGCCGAAACTCGCGCCCCAGATGCGACGCATCGGCAAAGCCGCAGCCCGCCGCGATTTCGGAAATATTCTTGTCCAGATGCATCAGCATCCACGCGGCCGTGCGAATCCGGATCGCCCGATAGCAGGCGGCCGGCCCGCTGCCCGTCGCCTCCCTGAACAGGCGTTCGAGCTGCCGCGCCGAAAGATCCAGCTTGCGCGCCAGTTCGTCGATCGTAATCGAGTGGCTGATGTGTTGCTCCATCAGCAGGATCGCGCGCTTCACCTTCGGATGCGCGTTGGGCGCGACACCGGGCGGATGCGGTTGCGGTGCGCTGACCGTCTCGCGTCCGTCGACCAGCAGGATGCGAAGCGCCTTGTAGACGATCGACGGCTCGATGTGCCGAACCAGGATCGCGGCGGCGACGTCGATCGACGCGCGCCCGCCGGAGCAGGTCACGCGCCGGCCGTCCAGCACGTAGAGGCGGTCGGACACGACCAGGTTCGCGTCGACGGACGGAAACCGCTCGATGAAGTCCCAGTAGTGAAACCAGCTGATGCAGATGCGATGCCCGGCCATCACGCCCGCGCGTGCGAGCGCAAACGCACCGGTGCAGATGCCGACCAGCATCGCGCCCGCCGACGCGGCCGCACGAATGAATTCCAGCGTGGCCGCGTCGAGTTCCGAGCGGGCATGCAGCAGCCCGCCGACGACGACCACGTAGTCGAATGCCTGATTCGCGCTCAACGATTCCCACGCGGGGATCTGAATGCCGCAACTTGCGCGGACGGGGGAGGCCATGTCTCCGAGGATCGTCCATGACAAGCGGACCGGCCGGCTGTTGTCGCCTTCATCGGCCGCGAGCCGCAGCACGTCGATCATGCCGGAGAACGCCGTCAGCGTGAAATTCGGCAACAGGATGAAGCCGAACCGGATACGCGTCGGTGGGGCGGGTTCCGGCGGGCTTGCGACGGGCGTGGGGTGAGTCATGACGAGGCACTGATCGGGTAACTGCTGACGCAGAAGCGGAACAAGGCGCCAGCGCGATTCAGCATGAATCGCAGATGGCCGGCCAACACGGGCCGCGGACTTCGACTGGGGGTTCCGCGCACCCCGGGAACGACGCGGCCCGGACGTCATCGTCCGGGCCGGGCCGAAAAAATCATCGTTGCGCCGAGGGCGTCGGCGACGCGCGCAATGCGCATTCGACCGACGCGCAGGCCGCGGTTTCCCGCGCCTGCGTTCGCGCTCGGGCCGCGCGTCAGGCCGACGACACGCCGCGACGGCCAACGCTCGCTTGCGCGTTGCGGCTACGCTGGTTCAGCCGCGCGGCGATCACCACGAACACGGCGAGCACGCCGGTCGCGGCAACTTCCATCCGGTGGCCATCGAGGAACAGCATCGTGACGAGCGTCCCGCAGATGAACAGGATGACCGCCCACGTGAGCCACGGGAACAGCCACATCCGCAGCGTCAGCGCGGCACCGGTCACCTCGAGCATGCGGCGCATCCGCAACTGCGACACCGCGATCACCAGATACACGAGCAGCGCGATCGCGCCCGACGTTGCGATCAGCACGTTGAACACCTGCTCCGGCACCACGTAGTTCGCGATCACGGTCAGGAACGCGAACGCGGTCGATGCGAGCACGGCCGCACGCGGCGTGCCGGTCGAATCGGTGCGCTGCAGGAACGCGGGTGCGTCCTTGCGCTTGGCCAGCGAGAACATCATCCGCGATGCCGTGTACAGCGCCGAATTCAGGCAGCTCGCGACCGAGACGAGCACGATCACGTCGATGATCGCCTTCGCATGCGGCACGCCGATCAGTTCCATCACGCGCTGGTAGGAGCCGTGCACCGGCAGCAGCGGATCGTTCCACGGCACGATCGCGGTGACGAACAGGATCGAGCCGAGATAGAACAGCGAGATGCGCCAGATGACCGAATTCGTCGCGCGCACGATCTGGCGTTCCGGGTTCTCGGATTCGGCCGCGGCAATCGTCACGATCTCGGTGCCGACGAACGAGAACATCGTCATCAGCATGCCCGCGAACACCGCGCCGATCCCGTTCGGCATGAAGCCGCCGTGACTGACCAGGTTCGAGAAGCCCGATGCATGGCCGCCCGGCAGCAGCCCGAACACGGCCGCGCCGCCGATCGCGATGAACAAGGCGATCGCGACGACCTTGATCAGCGCGAACCAGAACTCGAATTCGCCGTAGTTCTTCACGGAGAAGAGATTGGTCACCGTCAGCAGCAGCGTGACGCCGAGCGCGAAGACCCAGGTTGCGATGCTCGGGAACCACGCGTTGAGGATGGTGGCCGCGGCCGTCGCCTCGATCGGGATCACCAGCACCCAGAACCACCAGTACAGCCAGCCGATCGTGAAGCCGGCCCAGTGGCCGATCGCGCGATCGGCGTAGGTGGAGAACGAACCGCTGTCGGGATGCGCGACGGCCATTTCGCCGAGCATGCGCATCACGAGGACGACGAGCGCGCCCGTCAGCGCGTAGGCGATCAGCGCCGCCGGTCCGGCCGCCGCGATGGCGTGCCCGGAGCCGACGAACAGGCCCGCGCCGATCACGCCCGCGATCGACAGCATCGTGACGTGGCGTTGCTTCAGGCCTGTTGCCAGGCCCGTGTGACTACCGTTCATGTCATCCTCCAATCCATATTTCTATTGTCCGGCCTGCGTTCCGGTGAACTGCGCCTGTCCAGGACGGCGACGCGGCGCGTCAGCACGCTGTTGCCAGCCTGGCGACATGTATCTTCTCGGCACAAAACGGCGCGATCTAGAAAATATCCGACCGCCACCAATAACAAATGCGACGCGCTGTTGATCGGTGACGACACGGATACGCGCCGCGCCGATCGGCGGGCGAGAAACGACCGGATGACGGCGGTGTGGCGCCTGCTGTCGGCTGTCGGGTGTCGACAACATTTGCCGGTTTCGGAGGGGATGGGCGAGCGTCCGGATGACGGTTTGAATCGACCGGCCGGGCATTCGGCGACCGATGCGATTCAAATTCGCGTGTGGAGATCGCGGACAGATTTCGTCCGGAGGAGCGGTCGCTCCGCGAACGCTCCTCCGGGAAGCGCGTGTTACGCGATCCTTGGCAGCAGAAGAATGATCGGAGAGGGGAGGAGCCGGTTGCAGCCGAAGGAGACGTTCACTGCGCGATGCCGAGTGCTTTCTCGATCGCGGCAATCAGCCTGACCGCATCGTTCTGTCGATCGAAATCGACTTCGCATTTCGTCAACGGAAAAAATGCAGGGTCTTCGACGGGCGGCTGGTACACGACGTTCTCCTAGTACAGCTTGCGAGGCGGCAGCAGCCGTTTGGCTCGCAGGCGTTGTCTTGCGACGGCACTGGCTTTCTTTCGCTTGCGCTCGGTCGTGGGTTTTTCATAGCCGGTGCGACTGCGTAATTCCCGGATCAGGCCCGTCTTCTCGATGTCTCGACGGAAGCGCCGCAGCGCGACATCGACAGGTTCGTTGGGCTTGAGGATGATGGTGGTCATGTAGATCCTGTTCTGAAACTGCTTGAGGAAAGAGGTTGGCCGAGCCGCGTCATGACGGCGCTCGCTATCTCGTCGGATTCGAATTCCGAGTAGCCGGCACCGATCGACAGCGCACGTACCGCAGCGAACATCTGCAACTCGGGTTGGTGACGCTGCGCCGACCCGTCGAGGCCGTCGGAGGGTACGCCGTCGGCCCAGGTGACTTCGCGTCGTCTGACCAGGCCGATGAGTTCATCAATAATCATTTCGTGCTCCGGATTAAATGTCGGGGGAGCGGTCGAAACAGGCAGCGTCAGTGCGTGTCGACGAAGAGCGGTTGCTTGCCGTCGATGATTTCCTCCGCATAGCGAAGGGACGCCCGGCGTGCATCGCCCGCCGAGATGAACGGCGCGTTGTCGAGCAACCGGAACGTCTCGCTGCGTGTCAGCGTGTCGGCGGTGCCGCGCAGACAGATCTTCACGGCTGCGTCGAACCCGTTTTCGTAGTTGTGCGGGTTGCCGTGCTGCGATGGAACGTGCGGATAAATCAGCGGATAAATCTCGAAGCCGCGATACAGATGCATGCTCATGATGGACTCCTGGGTTCGATCGCGACGAATCGCGTGGACGAACGCAACCGACCGGTATCACCGCAGCGCGGTGCGACGGGTGGGGCGAAAGGGGCAGCAATGCGTGCGGATGAAGACGCGACGCAGCGGGGGCGCAGATGGCGGGGCGAGGGGTCGGTGAAATGACGCGTTCTCGGACGAATTCATCATACGCGCTTCGTGTCGGAAGTCCATCTTATTCTCGGCTCTGCAGGGGGGCAGTGCTCGTATTCGATGGGTTCGCTGCACGTTGTGTGCGATGCAATGTTCGTCGGGACTCCGATGATGTGCGGCCCGATTCGGGCGACGTCGAACGATGCCGCGTGATGTCGCGAGGGTGTGTCGGTCGCGTACGCGCAGGACGTCATGCACGCGATCGGGCACCCGATCGGTGCTGTCGTGTTCAACGCGCGTCGAGCGCGAAGCGCACGGCAAAGCCGAGCATCATCACCGCGACGAACAGGTCGAGCACGCGCCACGCCAGCACGCGGACGAACCATGCGCGGCAGGCGCGCGCACCATATGCGAGCAGCAGGAACCACGCGAGCGATGCCGTCATCGCGCCGAGCGCGAACGGCGTGCGCGCGGATGCCGCGTGGTTCGCGATCACGGTGCCGATCAGCAGCACGGTGTCGATCCACGCATACGGATTGAGCAGCGAGACGGCCGCGGTCGCGAGCAACGTACGCGAGCGTGTCGCGCCGTATCCGGCGCCATCGGCATCGACGTAGCCCGGCTGCCGTCGCCGGATCGCGGAGCGTAGCGAGAGCAGGCCGTAACCGGCGAGATACGCGATGCCGGCCCACAGCGCGGCGGATACGATGGCCGGATGATGCAGCAGCAACGACGACAAGCCGAGCGCGCCGAGCACGATCAGCAGCGCGTCGCTGCCTGCGCAGACGATCGCAATGGTGAGCAGATGGGGGCTCGCAATCGAGCGCATGATGACGAAGGCGTCCTTGGGGCCGACCGACGTGAACAGGCCGGCGCCAAGCAGCAGACCTTCGAGGAAGGCAGAGGTGTCGAGCACGAGCGGGCCGACAACCTCTTAAGCTGAACCGGTGATGATTACGATGCGACCCACATTAAGGGGCGGCGGGGGGCGTTGTCAATGTTCGGCGCGCCATGCCGAGCGACGCGCCCACCGCCCACCTGTCGCCGCGACGAGCGTCGCAGATGCGATCAGCCGGCGGCGGCGTCGCCGAGATTGAGCGCGACGAGGGCGCAGAGGGTCAACGCGATGCCGACGAGCTTCAGCGACGACACCGATTCATCGAAGCAGACGATGCCGATGACGGCGGTAGCCGCCGTGCTGGCGGCGGCCCAGCTCGCATAGGCGAGCCCCATTTCGAGGCGCTTCGTCGCGAGCGCCATCAGCCAGACGGCACTCGCATAGCAGACGATCGTGATGGCGGACGGTAGCGGGCGGGACAGGCCGGCGGAGCATTTCAGGCCGACGGAGCCGAGTACTTCGGCGACAACGCTGATGCCCAGCAGAAGCCAGGCGGACTGGAACGGGGACACGAATGGACTCCTTCCCCCGACGCTTATACCGAGCGGCGAGGAAAAGGGTAGTGTCAGCGGTACCCAGGATGACAGGAGCTTAGTGCGTGCGGTGGCGTTGCGCAAGGCGCGGGCGATGCACGCTGCGCGTCACGCGTTACACGTGCCCGGCATTCCCTGCCGCCCATTCCGGCCGGCGCCCGAGCGTGTCGAACAGCGCGACGATCTCCGCCTTCACCTTCTGCACCGCATTGCTGACGAGCGCCGTGTCGTGCCAGCACAGCGACAGGTCGCGCATGAACAGCCGGTGCGCAACCGTCGACAGCTTGAGCTTGCGCTCCTCGATCTCGACGTGCGCGGCCGTCCACGGCAGGATGGTCACGCCGAGCTGTGCCATGACGGCCGCGAACAGCAACCCGGTCGAACTCGCCTCGAAACCGATCTGGTACGACAGTCCGGCTTCGCGCATCGCCCAGTCGACGCGGTTGCGGATCGTGTTCGGCGCGCTCGGCAGCACGAGCGGCAACCGGGCGATCACATCGAGCGGAACGGGATCGTCCGGCACTGGAAAGTCGGGCCACGTGATCAGGTACAGCGTTTCGGTGAGCAGCCGGTGAATCGCGATGCCGCGCGTGTCGACCGCATCGACGACGATCGCGAGGTCGAGCCGCGCGCGTTCGAGCAGCGTGTCGAGATCGGCGCTCGGCGCCTCGATCAATTCCAGCATGATCCCCGGATAACGATCGCGCACGGCGCGCGCGAGCGGGATCGCCAGCACGCGCGCGGTGCTCGACGGCATCCCGACCGTCACGCGGCCTTGCGGCGTATCGGCGTCGCGGCGCAGCAGCTCGCGCGTGCCGTCGGCCTGGCGCAGCAGTTCGAGCGCATGCCGGTACAGCGTGCGGCCCGCGGCCGTCGGCGCGACGCCGCGCACGCTGCGCTCGAGCAATTGCATCCCGAGATCCTGCTCGAGGTTGCGCATCTGCTGGCTGACCGCCGGTTGCGCGACGTGTAGCGCCTCGCTCGCATGCGTGACGTTGCCGCATTCGACGACCTTCACGAAATAGCGCAATTGCCTCAGGTCCATTGCCGCTGCCTCCCGATTCAAGCCATAAGCCAATCCGATCGAGCAAGATGAATATCATATTTTTCGACGATCGCTGACATTTCTATACTCGTCTCACAAAAGAGTCCGCAGGCCGGCCATCCCGGACCGGGCGCGGTACCGGAGCCGGCTGGGCCGGCAAGGAGACGAAGATGTTCAAGGCGATCGACGCGCCGGCGGCCGGCGCGAAGCCGCGGCGCACGCCGCTCACGCGCGAGCAGGTCAAGGGCTTCTGGGCCGTGTACGCGGGCTGGGTGCTCGACGGCGTGGACTCGGTGATCTATGCGCTCGTGCTGATTCCCGCACTGACCGAACTGCTGCCGGCGTCCGGCATCGCGGCGACGCCCGCGAATCTCGGGATGTACGGCTCGATCCTGTTCGCGCTGTTCCTGATCGGCTGGGGGCTGTCGTTCATCTGGGGGCCGCTCGCCGACCGCTTCGGCCGCGTGCGCACGCTCGCCGCGAGCATCCTGATCTATTCGGTGTTCACGGGCGCCGCCGCGTTCGTGCATGACGTATGGTTGCTGGCCGCGTGCCGGTTGCTTGCCGGGATCGGCGTCGGTGGTGAATGGGCGCTCGCGGGCACCTACGTCGCCGAGAGCTGGCCGGAAGATCGCCGCAAGATGGGGGCCGGCTACCTGCAGACGGGCTACTACTTCGGCTTCTTCATCGCGGCCTGCCTGAACTATACGATCGGCGCGACCTACGGCTGGCGCGCGATGTTCCTGTGCGGGCTGGCTCCCGCGCTGCTCGCCGTCTTCACCGTGATGCGCGTGAAGGAGCCGGGGCAGTGGCGCCGCCACGACGTGCGCGACGGCGACGTCACGCAGGCGAAGCGCGTGCATCCGCTGCGCGAAATCTTCGCGCCGGCGTTCCTGCGCCGCACGTTGACGAGTGCGAGCCTGGTCGGTGTCGCGATCGTCGGGCTGTGGGCCGGTTCGGTCTACGAGGCGAGCGCGGTCAGCACGCTCGCGGCGCGCGCCGGCATCGACCACATCGGTGCGATGCGGCTTGCATCGGTTGGCGCGGCGATCCTGTCGTGCACGACGATCGTCGGCTGCCTCGTCGCGCCGTGGCTTGCGGAACGGATCGGCCGGCGTTCGGCGCTCGGCGTGTATTTCGCGGGCATGGCCGCGGCGATCGTGTTCGCGTTCGGCTGGGCGTTCTATCAGCCGAACGGGCTCGGGGCGTTCATGGTTTCGCTCGCGTTCCTCGGCTTCTTCGGCGGCAATTTCGCGATCTTCTCGTTGTGGCTTCCTGAGCAGTACCCGACCCGCGTACGGGCGACCGCGTTCGCGTTCAACGCATCGGTCGGCCGTTTCATCGGCGCCGGCGTGAACTTCGTGCTCGGCGCCGCGATTCACGGCTACGGCTCGCTCGGCGTGCCGGTCGCGTGGACCGCGGCCGTGTTCGGCGTCGGCATCCTGATCCTGCCGTTCGCCGTCGAAACGCGTCACCAGACACTGCCGGAATGAACGGCGCGCCGGCATCGCCCGGCTATCAGCAATATCTCGTCATCAATATCAGGAGTCCGGAATGCAGGCATTACAAGGAATCAGGGTCGTCGATCTGAGTCGCGCGCTGTCGGGGCCGTTCTGCTCGATGGTGCTCTCCGATCTCGGCGCCGACGTGATCAAGGTCGAGTCGGGCCCGAACGGCGACATGAGCCGCGCATGGGGGCCGTTCGATCGCGGCGTGAGCACGTACTACCTGTCCTGCAATCGCAACAAGCGCGGCATCTGCGTGGATTTCCGGCAGCCGGCCGGCATCGACGTCGTGCGCCGGCTGATCGGGCAGGCCGACGTCGTGATCGAGAACTTCAAGGCCGGCACGATGGACGCGATGGGGCTCGGCTACGACGCGCTGAGTGCGCATGATCCGCGGCTCGTGATGGGCAGCGTGACCGCGTTCGGTCCGCGCGGCCCGCTGCGTGACTGGCCGGGTTTCGACCAGATCGCGCAGGGTTACGCGGGGCTGATGAGCCTCACCGGCTTCCCGGACGGCGAGCCGACCCGCACGGGGACCGCGATCGGCGATCTGAGTTCGGGGATGTGGGTGGCGACGGGCGTCATCGCCGCGCTGTACGAGCGCGAGCGAACCGGGCGCGGCCAGCACGTCGGCACGTCGCTGCTCGAAAGTCTGGTCGCGCTGCTGAGCGTGCACGGTCAGCGCTACCTGAGCCTCGGCGACGTGCCGCGCCGCACCGGCAACGCGCACGCGGTGATCGCGCCGTATGGCGTGTTCGAGACGGCCGACGGGCCGCTGAACCTCGCGCCGATCACGACCGACATGTGGCTGCGGCTGTGCCAGTTGCTCGAGCTGCCCGAATTGCCGAACGATCCGCGGTTCGCGACCAACGATGCGCGCGTCGCGAACCGCGATGCGTTGAAGGTGTTGCTGGAGAGCCGGTTGCGCACGCGCGGCAAACGCGAATGGACGCAGCGTTTCGTCGAGGCCGGGCTGCCGGCCGGACCGATCAACACGCTCGACGAGGTGTTCGCCGATCCGCAGCTCGCGCATTGCGGGCTCGTCGAACCGGTCGCGCATCCGACGCTCGGGACGGTGCGCCAGGTCGTGACGCCGCTCGGCGCGATGAGCGACGCCCGGCCGGCGCCGCGCACGCGCCATGCGCCGCCGCTGCTCGGCGAACATACGGTCGACGTGTTGCGCGAAGCCGGCTACGACGACGATGCGATCCACGCGCTGCTGGACGAGCGAGCGATCTTCCAGGCAGAAGCCGCAGCGGAGGCCGTGCAATGACGGACGTGACGAAACAGGCGGCGCCGTCGGGCGTGACGGTCGACATGATCGGCGAGCGCATCGCGCGCGTGCGGTTCTCCAATCCCGCGCGGCGCCACGCGCTCGACGCACCGCTGCTCGATCAGCTCGTGACGTGCATCGACGCGCTCGCCGCGCATCGCCCGGCGCCGATCGTGATTCTGTCGAACGACGGCAACGGCGACGTGTGGAGCGCAGGCCACGACCTGCGCGAGCTCGCCGACGACCGCGATCCGCTCGCCTACGACAAGCCGCTCGAACGTGCGCTGCGACGGATCCGGACCTATCCGGGCGCGGTCATCGCGGCGGTCGCCGGCTCGGCATGGGGCGGGGCGGTCGATCTCGTGATGAGCTGCGATATCGTCGTCGCGGCGCGCGGCGCGCGTTTCGCGATGACGCCCGCGAACATCGGCCTGCCGTATTCGACGAGCGGCCTGCTGCGCTTTTACGACAACCTGCCGATTCACGTGCTGAAGGAGATGTTCTTTTGCGCGCAGCCGCTCGATGCCGAGCGCGCCGCCCATCACGGGCTCGTGAACCGGCTCGCGGAAGCCGGCGGCGTGGACGATGCCGCGCTCGATGTCGCCCGCACGATCGCCGCGAAGGCGCCGCTCGCGGTGCACGCGGTGAAGGAGCAGTTGCGCGTGCTGCAGGACGCGCGGCCGATGCCGGTCGATGCATTCGAGCGGATCGCCGAGCTGCGTCGGCAGGCATGCGACGGGGCGGATTTTGACGAAGGCCTGCGCGCGTTCGCGGAGCGGCGCGCGCCGGTGTTTCGCGGTATCTAGGTCACGCGGCGGCGCGACATATGGGTGCGGGCGGTGGCGAAGCCGCGTTTCGTCATGGCTCGCATGCCGGCGTCGGCGCGTGTCGCGCATCGCCTCTCGATGTGCGGGCTGTTTCGGTCAGCCGAGTGCGTGTACGCCGATCAGCAGCAACGCGCCGAGGACGATCAGCAGCAGCGCGTGAATGCGCGTGACCATCACGCACACCGTCGATGCCACCGCGATCGCCTTCGCGGGCCAGCCGCCGTCGAGCGCCTGCAGCAGCACCCAGACTGACGCGAGGATCATGCCGGCCGCGACCGGCCGCAGCCCGGTCTCGAGCGCGATCTGCCAGCGCGCGCCCTGATGCCGTCGCCACAGGTGCGCGACGCCGTAGATCAGGAACGCGGTCGGCCCGAACAGCGCGAGTGTCGCGATGACCGCGCCCCAGAAGCCGGCGACCTGCCAGCCGATCAGCGTCGCGAGCAGCGAACCGGGGCCCGGCGCCATCCGCGCGATCGCGAAGTCGTTCACGAACTGCGTGGCCGTCATCCAGTGATGGACGTCGACGACCTGGCGCTGGATGTCGGCGATGATCGCCTGCCCGCCGCCGATCGTCGCGATCGACAGCGGTGCGAACACGCCGAAGAGGGCGGCGTAGCGCGATGCAGCGTTCATCGGTCGTCGCTCCCCGCCGAGGCGGACGCCGCGCGACGGTATTCGAGCGCAACGCTCAGCGTGCCGCCGATCAGCACGGTCCACACGAGCGGCCAGTGCAGCACGGCCACCGACACGAACGTGAGCGTCATCACCGCGAACGGCAGCACGCGGCGCGGTAGCCGCCGCACCGCGGTGATCGCCATCGAGATCGACAGCCCGATCGCCGCGGCGGCCGCGCCGGCGAGCGCGACGTGCGTGAGCGTGAAGCGCGTGAGGGTCGAGAACGCGACGCCGAACAGCACGATCAGCACGGCCGGCGGCGCGATGATGCCGGTGAAGCCGGCCACCGCGCCGCGCCATCCGGCCAGCCGGTAGCCGATCCAGATCGCGAGGTTCTTCACGTTGACGCCCGGCAGCGCCTGCGACAGCGCGAGCCCGTTGAGAAATGCTTCCTCGTCGATCCAGCGCCGCTCGTGCACGAAGTCGCGCATCATGCGCCCGCTCAGCCCGCCGCCGAAGCTGGTCAGGCCGATCTGCGCGAATGCGATGAACAGCGCGAGGACGCCGGGCGACGGCGGATCGCCGTCGGGCGGCGCGGGCGAAGTCGGGGTGGCGGGCGGAAGCATCGGACGGACTGGCGCGACGGTTGGGCAATTGCCCATGGTAGCAAGCGGCGCCTGTCAGCACGCTGACATCGGCGCCGCGAGGTTGTCGGCGCAACGATCGGGGGGCGCGCGACGCTGTCGTGCCGCAAGCGCAAGCCTAGGCGCGCACGACCGTCACGCCCGCGGCTTCGATCGGCTCGGTCAGCGCCGCGTCGGTTTCCCGTTCGACCACGATAGTCTGCGCGAGCGCAAGCTCGCCGATCACGAACTGCGAAGCCGCGCGCAGTTTCGACTGCGAGGCCAGCACGACCGTCTCGGCCGCGCGCTCGGCGAGCGCACGCTTGATCGCCGCTTCCTCGAAATCGCCGGTGCTCAGCCCCGCGACCGGATGCACGCCGGTGACGCCCATGAAATACAGGTCCGCGTGGATGCGCGCGATGCCTTCCATCGCCGCGGCGCCGACCGACACGATCGAATGCTTGTACAGCCGTCCGCCGATCAGGATCACGTCGATCGACGGATGCGCGGCCAGCGCGACGGCGACGCTCGGGCTGTGCGTGACGATCGTCGCGCGCAGGTCGGGCGGCAACTGGCTGACGAGCAGCGCCGACGTCGTGCCGCCGTCGACGATCGCGACCTGCCCGGGCGCGATCATCTGCGCGGCCCGGCGCGCGATGCGCCGCTTTTCCTCCGGTTCGAGCGCCTCGCGCTGCGCGAACGGCGCGACGGCCGGCGACGCCGGCAGCGCGCCGCCGTGCACGCGCTGCAGCAGGCCTTCGGCTGCCAGCTCGCGCAGGTCGCGGCGGATCGTGTCTTCGGACACGCCGAATTGCGCGCTGAGTTCGGCGGCCAGCACCTGGCCATCGCGCGCGAGCGCATCGAGGATCACCTTCTTGCGTTGGGTCGTCAGCATCGTGTTTGCACGAAATTTCTTGAAATTGCACGAATATGCACGTTACCATGCGATCCGTCTCTTGTCGAATGGGAGGCCGCCATGGCCGCAACGCGGGACCGCGTCCGCATCGTCGATACGACGGTGCTGTCCGATGACTGGTATGTGCTGAAGAAGGTGACGTTCGATTTCCTGCGCCGCGACGGCACGTGGCAGCGCTTGAGCCGCGAAACCTACGATCGCGGCAACGGCGCGACCATCCTGCTGCGCAACGCCGCGACGGGCGACGTGCTGCTCACGCGGCAGTTCCGGATGCCGGCGTTCGTCAACGGGCACGACGGGATGCTGCTCGAAGCCGCCGCCGGCCTGCTCGACGATGCGACGCCCGACGCACGTATCCGTGTGGAGGCCGAAGAGGAAACCGGCTATCGCGTGCGCGGCGTGCGCAAGGTGTTCGAGGCGTTCATGAGCCCGGGTTCGGTCACGGAGAAGCTGCACTTCTTCGTCGGCGAATACGATGCGTCGTTGCGTACGGGCGACGGGGGCGGCATCGCGGAGGAGGGCGAGGATCTCGAGGTCGTCGAGATGCCGCTGCGAGCGGCGCTGGATGCCGTCGAGCGCGGCGAGATCGTCGACGCGAAGACGATCATGCTGCTGCAGTACGTCGCGCTGCGGGAGTCCGCGGGCGGGCGCGCCGCGACCGTGTGACGAAGCCGCGGCACGGCGCGCGAACGGGCGTATGATCGCGCGACGCCATTCGCGCGCCCCGTTCGACGCTATCGCAGCTCCATCATGCCGCTTTCCGATTCCACGCATTCCAGCGCTTTCACCGACGGCGGCGCCGCCACGCCATTGCCTGCCGAGCGCGTTGCGTCCGCCGTCGATGCGCTCGCACGCGCCGATGCGCTGCTCGTGACGGCCGGCGCGGGCATCGGCGTCGATTCCGGGCTGCCGGACTTCCGCGGCACGGACGGCTTCTGGCGTGCGTACCCGGCGCTGCGTCACGAGCGTTTCGAGTTTCACGAGATCGCGTCGCCGCAGGCGTTCCGTGCCCATCCGCAACTCGCGTGGGGATTCTATGGACATCGTCTCGGCCTTTACCGGGACACCGTGCCGCACGCGGGCTTCGCGATCCTGCGGCGCTGGATGGATGCGATGCCCAATGGCGGCTTCGTGCTGACGAGCAACGTCGACGGTCAGTTCCAGAAAGCCGGTTTCGATCCGGCGCGGATCGTCGAAATCCACGGTTCGATTCATGCGATGCAGTGCCTGCGCCCTTGCTCGGACGACACGTGGAGCGCGGCGTCGTTTACGCCGGACGTCGACATCGCCACGTGCCGGCTGGTCGGCGAACTGCCGCATTGCCCGCGTTGCGGCGGCCTCGCCCGGCCGAACATCCTGATGTTCGGCGACCGGGGCTGGCTCGGCGCGCACTATGAAGCGCAGGCGCGCGCGCTCGAGAGCTGGGTCGCGCAGGCGGGGCGGGTGGCCGTCGTCGAGATCGGCGCGGGCACCGCGATTCCGACGGTGCGCATGCTGAGCGAGCGTCTTGGCACCGACGTGATCCGGATCAACGCACGCGAAGCCCATGCGCGCCGCGCTGACGTGATCGGGCTGAAGGGGGGCGCGCTCGCGACGCTCGCTGCGCTCGATGCGGCCTGGCAGCGCGAATGAGCCGGCCCGCGACGCAACCTGGCGGGCGCCATTGCGCGCGCCGTCGTTGCAGGCGTGTCGCGAATCCGCATACAGTTCAGCCAGTGCCAACCGTGCGTGCGCCGTGCGCGTCCGGGAACCGGCATTGCCCCCGGGTGACCGGGGCCGGCGGCTGAACCCAGCCGCATGACCGACCGGGAGCGCCCGTGTTCTATTCGATCGTCGCGATCTTCGTCGGCGCCGGGCTCGGCGCATTGCTGCGCTGGTTTCTGAGCCTCGCGCTCAACGCGTTCTTTCCTGCCGTGCCGCTCGGCACGCTCGCCGCGAACCTGATCGGCGGCTACGTGATCGGCATCGCTGCCGTCGTCTTCACGACCCGCGTCGGGCTGCCGCCCGAGTGGCGGCTGTTCGTGATCACCGGTTTCCTCGGCGGGCTCACGACGTTCTCGACCTATTCGGTCGAAGTGATGACGCACGCGGTGCAGGGCGAATTCGGATGGGCGTTTGCGGTGGCTGCCCTACACTTGACTGGATCGTTCACGCTGACGGCGCTCGGCATGTGGACCGCACGTGCGTGGTTCGCGGCCGCCTGAGCGCGCCGGCACCGGAGGAGGCGATGGACAGGGTCTTCTTGCGCTTTTACGTGCATGAGCACCATCGGCTGCACTGGAAGCCGCTGTGGGAATACTTGCTCGAGGAAGCGAACCGGATGGGGGTCGCGGGCGGTTCCGCGTTTCGCGCGATGGCGGGCTTCGGCCGGCATCGCGTGCTGCACGAGGACCGTTTTTTCGAACTGCAGGGGTCACTCGCGATCGAGGTCGAATTCATCGTCACCGAAGACGAAGCGCAGCGGTTGCTCGAGCGGCTGTCGCGGGAGAAGGTGCGCGTGTGCTACGCGGTGATCCCGGCACGCTTCGGCGTGATCGACACGCTCGACGCGCCGCCGGCGCAGGGGCCGGCGGCGTAATACGGCATCAGATGCCGAACATCGTCAGCGACACGGCGGCGCGCGTGACGATCATCAGCAGCACCTGCACGATCACGAACAGCAGGATCGGCGACAGGTCGATGCCGCCGAAATTCGGGATGATGCGGCGCAGCGGATTCAGGAACGGTGCGGTGAGCTGATAGAGAATCGGCATCGCCGCCGAGCGCGGATTGAGCCATGACAGCAGCGCCATCAGGATCGTCATCCAGATCACGAGATTGAGCGCCCACTTCACGACGGTGAGCAGCGCGACCACGACGAGCGTCGCAATCACCGAGGCCGGATCGAAGCCGGCCATCAGGACCATCAGCACCACATAGACGAGCGCCGTGAGCAGTGCGGCGACGACGCTCGCCCAGTCGATGCCGCGCACGCCCGCGATTACGCGGCGCAGCGGCAGCACGAGCCAGTTGGTTGCCTGCAGCACGGCCTGCGTGACGGGGTTGTACGGCGGTACGCGGACGGCCTGCATCCAGACGCGCAGGATCAGCGCGGCGCCGAACAGCGTGAAGAGGGTATTGAGCAGAAAACGGGCGATCTCGCCGAACATCGTTGGCATCCTTTTTATACAGTCGAGTAGCGTGCGGCCGCCAACGCCGGATGGCGGCGCATCGGCCGACACCTTATCACGCCTCGTCTCGCGACGGGGAGGGGTGCCCGGTCGTGCGCGCGAGCGACGTTTCGACGGCCTCGGCGAGCGCCGGCAACGCGGCCGGCGGCGTGGCGCGTTTCGCCGCGAGCGCGACCGCGCGGCGGGTCATCAGCGCATACAGCGTCGCGTGATCGCCGCCGCGCGCCTCGAGCAGCGCGAGCTGGCGTTCGACGATGCCGGTGTCGCCGCGCGAGACGGGGCCGGCGAGTGCATCCGCGAGGCCCTTGTCGCGTGCAGTCTCGATCGTGCCGGCCAGCATCGGCAGCAGCGCGCGCAGCGCGGCCTGCTCGTCGAAGCCGACGCCGCGCCACAGCTCGACCGCTTCCGCCAGCCCGCACAGCGCGAAGCTCGCCGCGTAGTGCGCGGCCGCGTGATAGAGCATCCGGCCGCCGGCCGGAATCGACAGCGGATGGCAGCCGAGTGCGGCAGCAAGCCGCATCAGCGTCGCGTGCAGCGCGCCGTCGGCTTCGATCGTGACCGAGCAGCCGTCGATGCGGGCGAGGTCGGCGTCCGTGCCACCGAACAGGTAGAGCGGATGGAAGCCGCCGGTGGCCGCGCCTTGCCGTTTCGCCGGATCGAGCAGGTTGACCGCCGATGCGCCGCTGCAGTGGACGAGCGCCTGGCCGGCCGCGCGCGACGCGTCGAAATGCAGCGTCGCGGCGGTCGATGCGAGATGGTCGTCTGGAACGGTCAGGAAGATCAGGTCGGCGGCGTCGACGACCTGCTGCGGCGTGTCGACTGCCCGGCAGCCGTCGAGATCCGCGGCGAGCGCCGCAGCCGATCCGGCCGTGCGGCTCGCGATCGCGACGACCGGAAAGCCGGCCTGCGCGAAACGTCGCGCAACGCAGCGCGCGAGGCGGCCGGCGCCGATGAAACCGAGACGGGGTGTGTCGGGGAGGGACATGGCGGGTCACGAAGCGAAAACGAGGCAGCCGCCAGTATCGCAGGAATGTGACGCGACCACGAAAGGGAGACTTCTGCGCCGCTGCGCGGGGCTCGGGGCCGGCTCGCACGCCGCGTTCCGGCGCGGTTCGCACGTCGGTATCACGGCTGAACGAAGGCCCTTTCATCCGGCCCGGAATGACGCAGCGTCCGCGCGCCTCTTGAATTGTCGGCGTCTTGTCTCAAATTTGTAATCGTTCATTACTGAAGCGCTCGCACCACACGCACCGGTTTCGGTAAGACTGACCGTCCGGCGTGTCGCGATCTTGCCGGTCGGACGGAATCGCGCGACCGGCAAGGGTTGCAGTGAATGTGCAGGCCTGCGCCGCAGCGTGGCGGCGACCGCGTGCAATTGCAATTTGCAACAAATGCGCGATACGCAAGGGGCGGGTTTTCGCTACATTGCATCCATGCGACGTGCACGCCCGCCGTTGCCGACAGGAGCGCATAAATTACCGCTCCAGCAGGAGAATCGAAGTGAAAAAGCTCATTCCGTTCATCGCCGCCGCCGCGCTGGGCCTGGGTGCCGCAAGCGCCGCGCAGGCCCACGTGTCGATCGGGGTCGGCATCGGTATCCCGGTCGCACCCGCTTATCCGGTGTACGCACCGCCGCCGCCGGTGTATTACGCGCCGCCGCCTCCGCCGGTCTATTACGCACCGGCACCGGCCTACTATGCACCGCCCGTGGTCGTCGGCGGCTACTACGGTCGTCCGTACTGGCGGCGTGGTTACGGCGGCTGGGGCCATCACGGCTGGCATCGCTGATCCGTCCCGCGCGGCCTGACCGCGCGCGGCAAAACGGCGCAACGTCCCTCGCGGGTCGTTGCGCCGTTTTTCATTGGGGCGGCGGCAGCGGTCGCGGTTTGGCGCCGGGCCGACGCATCGCGGTTACACCGCGTGGGCGATCAGGTCGCGATAGCCGCCGACGATCACGCTGTACGAGAAATACGCGAACAGCAGCGCCGACGCGACGTGGCACGCGCGCATCAGCCCCGCGCCCGCGCGCTTGCGGCCCTGGCTCGCGAGCGTGCACATGAAGAGCGTCCACGCGAGACCGCCGAGGAAGAAGCCGGACAGGAACACCGACGCCGTCGCCGGCGTGGTCGCGCCCGCTTTCGCGATCAGCGCGCCGCCGACCGCTGCGAACCACAGGATCGCGCTCGGCGACGACATCGCGAGCAGCATCCCGCGCATGAAGCTGCGCCGGGCGCTGGCGCGCGGCTGTGGCGTGTCGTCCGCATCGCCGTCGTTGGCGGCGCCGGCCGGCGCGAGCGCTTCGCGCGCCATCTTCCACGTGAGGAACAGCAGCACCGCACCGCCGCCGATCCACACGATCCAGCGCACGGCTTCGAACTGCAGCAGCACGGCCATCCCGGCGAGCGCGAGCGCCGCGTAGACGAGATCGCCGACGCACGAGCCGACGCCGAGCCAGAAGCCCGGCCGGAAGCCGTGCGACAGCGTCAGCGACAGCATCGCGACGTTGACGAGACCGATGTCGAGACACAGCGACAGCGACAGGAAAAACCCGTCGGACAGCATCGAGGCGGGGGGAAAGCTCATCGTCGTTCTTGTTGGGGCGTTCAATGCGCGGGCCGGCGAGCGCCGGCCACGCGGGCTTACAGGCCGATCTCCTGCCAGAGCCGGTCGACGCGTGCCTTCACGGCTGCGTCCATCTCGATCGGGCGGCCCCATTCGCGGTTCGTCTCGCCGGGCCACTTGTTGGTCGCGTCGAGCCCCATCTTCGAGCCGAGGCCCGCGACCGGCGATGCGAAATCGAGATAGTCGATCGGCGTGCTGTCGACCATCACGGTGTCGCGCACCGGGTCGACGCGCGTCGTGATCGCCCAGATCACTTCGTTCCAGTCGCGGATATTCACGTCCTCGTCGACCACCACGATGAACTTCGTATACATGAATTGCCGCAGGAAGCTCCACACGCCGAACATCACGCGCTTTGCGTGGCCCGCGTAGCTCTTCTTCATCTGGACGATGGCCATCCGGTAGCTGCAGCCTTCCGGTGGCAGGTAGAAGTCGGTGATCTCCGCGAACTGCTTCTGCAGCAGCGGCACGAATACCTCGTTGAGCGCGACGCCGAGCACGGCCGGCTCGTCGGGCGGCTTGCCCGTATAGGTCGAGTGATAGATCGCGTCGCGGCGCATCGTGATGCGCTCGACGGTGAACACCGGAAACCACTCCTGCTCGTTGTAATAGCCGGTGTGGTCGCCGTACGGGCCTTCGAGCGCGTGTTCGTACGCGGCGGACGCGTTGCCGGCCGGACGCGGCGGCGCGCCGGCCGGGGCAGGGGCGGGCGTGCCTTCCTGCGGATGGATGAAGCCTTCGAGCACGATCTCCGCGCGTGCGGGCACCTGCAGCGTGTCGACGCCGGGCGTCAGGCACTTCGCGAGCTCGGTGCGGCTGCCGCGCAGCAGGCCGGCGAACTGATACTCGGACAGCGAATCGGGCACCGGCGTCACGGCGCCCAGCGTCGTGGCCGGATCCGCGCCGAGCACGACCGCGACCGGATACGGCTTGCCCGGGTTCTTCAGCGCGAATTCGCGGAAGTCGAGCGCGCCGCCGCGATGCGCGAGCCAGCGCATGATCAGCTTGTTGCGGCCGATCAACTGCTGGCGGTAGATGCCGAGGTTCTGGCGGGACTTGTTCGGTCCGCGCGTGACGGTCAGCCCCCACGTGACGAGCGGCCCTGCATCGCCCGGCCAGCAGGTCTGGATCGGCAGCTTGTTCAGGTCGACGTCGGCGCCTTCCCAGACGATCTCCTGGCACGGCGGCGACGACACCGATTTCGGCGCCATGTCCCATACCGCCTTCGCGAGCGACAGCAGCTTGCCGGCGTCCTTCAGGCTCTTGGGCGGATCCGGCTCCTTCAGCGCGGACAGCAGCCGCCCGAGATCGCGCAGCGAGCCGAGCGCGGCATCGTCGCCCGCATCGACGCCCATCCCGAGTGCGACGCGGCGCGGCGTGCCGAACAGGTTGCCGAGCACCGGAAATGCGTTGCCGGGCGGCGCGTTGAACAGCAGCGCGGGGCCGCCGGCGCGCAGTACGCGGTCGCACAGCTCGGTCATTTCGAGCACGGGCGACACCGGTTGCGTGACGCGCCGCAGCTCGCCGAGCGCCTCGAGGCGCTGAATGAAATCGCGTAAGTCTTTGTATTTCATGAGGAAGGTCCGGGCCACCCGCAGGACGGGCAGCGATGGGCGGGCGCAGCGGCCGGCTGCGGCCCCGAATCGACCGACGATTTTACCCGGGCCGCCGCGCGCACGCCCGACGGAGAAAAAAGTTGACCGCGCGCAAAGCCGCTACGGCAGGGGGCTGACGTTCTGAAGGGCGATTCAAAATTACTTTTTGTTATGATTTCGATGTTTTATAGTGTTGACGATCTATAAAACCCTGCTAGAATCCGCTCACATTGGTTGCAGGGTAAAAGGCTTCGAGCCGCCAATCACCGATCTTTGACGCAGCGCGTCACCGTCCGCCGAAACCTGCACGGCGTATCGACGGCCTGAGTAGTAGTCCCAGCCAGCGCCACCAGACGCTGGTTTTTTGCGTGAGTGCCATCGCGTATGCCCGCCTCGCCCATTGTGCGAAGGCGCCGGCCCTCTTACACCCTGGCCTCGAACGGTCTTATACCGTTTCTCCGATGCCTGCGCGTCCCAACCAAGGCGTGCGGCGTCGTGATTCCGCGGCGCGTATTCTGTCTCGCCACCGAGCTGAGCGAGCCGCACGAGTCATGTTCATGGGAGATGATCTGAATGAACGCTTGGTTATCGTGGCGTCCTAGTGAGCAGCATGCGCAGTTCGTGCGCGGTGTGCTGCGTCGCGGGACGCGTGTCAGTCACCATCTATTCAGCGTTGTCGGCTGTTTCGCTGTCGCGGTTGCGCTTGCCCTGTGGCTGCTGCCGACCGTGCGCGGTTCGTTCGCGGCGAAGCTGATGCCGGTCGTGTCCGCGGCCGTGCAGGCCGGTCCGGCCCGTCTGCTGACCGGCCATCCGCTGCCGAACTTCGCGCCTGCCGGCGCGCAGCCGCAGCAGGACGATCCGCCCGAAACGGATGCGCTCGCAGTCGGCCTCGACGTTGCACCGGAACCCGCCGCGCAGAACGATGCGTCCGATCCGGCCCGCAACGGCCCGTCGCCCGTCGCGCTCGCGAAGCTGATTCCGGCCCAGCGGGTCCCGGTCGATGCGCGTGACGATCGTGCGCTCGCATCGAACCGCGAACAGGCGCTCGTCGCGACCTACCTGTCGCGCCGTTATCGCGTCGCCCAGGAGCCGCTCGGCCAGCTCGTCAAGGCTGCATTCCAGACCGGCCACGACGTTGGCCTCGATCCGCTGCTGCTGCTGTCCGTGATGGCGATCGAATCGGGCTTCAACCCGTACGCGGAAAGCGGCGTCGGCGCACAAGGCCTGATGCAGGTGATGTCGAAGGTCCATTCCGACAAGTTCGAATATTTCGGCGGCACCGATACGGCCCTGCAGCCGCTCGCGAACCTGCAGGTCGGCGCGCTCGTGCTGAAGGACTGCATCGCACGCGGCGGCTCGCTCGCGACGGGCCTGCGTATGTACAACGGTTCGACCAACCCGGACGACACCGCATACGGCGCGAAGGTGATGGCCGAACGCGGTCGCCTGCGCGACGTGGCGCACGGCCGCAGCGTGCCGCTCAATGCGCCGCAGGCGCCGGTCCAGTCGTCGAAGCCGATCGTGACCGCGGCCGTGACGGCAGCAGCAGGCGGCGCGAAGCGCGTGCATGCGACGCTCGACTCGGCACAGCCGCTCGCCGCGAAGGGCGCCGCTGCCCCGAAGGGCGCGCAGCAGCAGGACGATGCGAGCGTCGACACCGTGAAGCAGGCGCACGGCGACCATTCGGAGCTGGGCGCGTAACGCCAGGCAGTTCCGGCTGGACGACACAGGAAAAAGGCACCCGATTCGGGTGCCTTTTCTTTTTTGCGGGTGCTGCGGGAGGGCATGCCGGCCGCGACGGCCGGGCGCCGGGTTTCGGGCCCCGCGTCAGCGTTGTCCGAACAGCGTCGCGAGCCGCTCGACGGCCTCTTCGAGGCGTGAGTACGCGGTCGCATAGGACAGCCGGATATAGTCGCGCGGCGCATGCACGCCGAAATCCATGCCGGGCACCAGCACGACGTTCGCGTCGTGCAGCATCGCCTGCGTGAGCGCCGCGCTGTCGCCGGCCGCCGGGTGGGCGACGCCGCCGCAGTTCGCATACACATAGAACGCGCCGTCCGGCATCACGGGCACCGTGAAGCCGAGCCGTTCCAGCGCCGGCGCGATGAAATCGCGGCGACGCTTGAACTCGAGGCGGCGCGCTTCGTAGATCTCGAGCGTCGACGGTTCGAAGCAGGCGAGCGCCGCGTGCTGCGCGAGCGCGGAAGGGCAGATGAACAGGTTCTGAGACAGCTTTTCGAACGTGCCGACGAGCGCCGGCGGCACGACCAGCCAGCCGAGCCGCCAGCCCGTCATGCTGAAGTACTTCGAGAAGCTGTTCACGGTGATGACGTCATCGCCGTACGACAGCGCCGACACGGGCGCCGCGTCGTAGCTGAGCCCCTGGTAGATCTCGTCGACGATCGTGAAGCCGCCGCGTGCGCGCACGGCTTCGACGATCCGCTTCAGCTCGTCCGGTTCGAGCGACGTGCCGGTCGGGTTCGACGGCGATGCGAGCAGCACACCGCGCGTGCGGTTGCCCCAGCGCGTGCGGACGTCGTCCGCGGTGAGCTGGAAGCGCGCTTCCGGGCCGCTCGGCACGAGCACCGGGCGGCCTTCGGCTGCCGCGACGAAGTGCCGGTTGCACGGATACGACGGGTCGGGCATCAGCACCTCGTCGTCGCGGCCGACGAGCGCGAGGCACGCGAGCAGCAGCGCGGCCGACGCGCCGGCCGTCACGACGATCCGCTCCGGGCTGATCGTGAGGCCGTAGGCGCGTGCATAGTGCGCGGCGATCGCTTCGCGCAGCGGCGCGATGCCGAGCGCGCTCGTGTACTGCGTGACGCCGCGGCGCAGCGCGGCCGCGGCCGCCTCGACGACGGGCTCCGGCGCGGTGAAGTCCGGCTCGCCGATCCCCATGTGGATAACATCGCGCCCGGAGGACTCGAGTCGCTGTGCCTCCTTCATCAGTTCCATCACATGGAAGGGCTGGATCGCGTCGACGCGTGCGGCGAGCGTGATGAGCGAATCGGCGGTGGTATTCATGGGGCGGGCGGGGCGGAGAGCGGAGGGAGAACGAAAAACGGGCGCTTGCGCGCCCGTCCAACTACGGAATCAGCCGTTGCGGCGTGCCTGCGTTTCGGCAGGGCGCAGCTTCGCGGCGAGCTTGTCGAGCACGCCGTTGACGTACTTGTAGCCATCGGAGCCGCCGAACGTCTTCGCGAGTTCGACTGCTTCGTTGATGATCACGCGGTACGGCGTTTCGACATGGTGCGTGAGCTCGAACGTCGCGATCAGCAGCACGGCGCGTTCGACCGGCGACAACTGGTCGACCGGGCGGTCGAGCGACGGCGTGAGGGCTTCGACGAGCGTGGCATGCTCGCGAATCACGCCGTGCAGGATCGCGTCGAGCAGCTCCTTGTCGGCCTTGTCGTAACCGAGCGCGCCGCGCAGTTGCGCGTCGATCTCACCGGAGGACGCGTTCGACAGCAGCCACTGATACAGGCCCTGCGTCGCCAGCTCGCGCGATTGTCGGCGGGCGCTCTTCTTCATGCGCGCTCCTCTTCGTCGTCTTCGTCTTCTTCTTCGTCCTCGTCGTCGCCGAGTTGGTCGAGGGCCATCGTCAGGTTGGCCATCTCGACGGCGACGCGTGCGGCGTCACGACCCTTTTCGGTCATGCGCGCGACGGCCTGCTCGTCGTTTTCGGTCGTCAGGACCGCGTTCGCGATCGGCAGGTTGAAGTCGAGGCCGATGCGGGTGATGCCCGCGCCGCTTTCGTTCGACACGAGTTCGAAGTGGTAGGTCTCGCCGCGGATCACCGCGCCGAGCGCGATCAGTGCGTCGAACTGGCCGCTTTCGGCGAGCTTTTGCAGCGCGAGCGGGATTTCCAGCGCGCCGGGCACCGACACGAGCAGCACGTCTTCACCGGAGACGCCAAGGCGCTCGAGTTCTTCGACGCATGCATCGGCGAGGCCGTTGCAGACGGGTTCGTTGAAGCGGGATTGCACGATGCCGATACGCAGGCCGTCGCCTTCGAGATTCGGTTGGTATTGTCCGATTTCCATGATCTGGTCCGTAGTGTGGATGAACGGTTATAGGGCGAAAGCGCCGTGGCGGGTTACGCGTTGGACGCCGGGCAAGACTTGGCTTCTTCGCCGGGCATCGGAATGAAGCCCGTGACTTCGAGGCCGTAGCCGGACATGCTGCCCAGCTTGCGCGGATTCGACAGCACCTGCATCTTGCCGACGCCGACATCGCGCAGGATCTGCGCGCCGATGCCGAACGTCTTGAAATCCACCGGCCGGCGCTTGAGCGCAGCGGCCTTTTCTTCCTCGTCGAACGCCTTGAAGACGTCGATCAGGTGTTCCTTCGTGTCGCCGCAGTTGAGCAGCACGATCACGCCGAGGTCGCGCTGCGCGATGTCGCGCATCGCGGCGTCGAGCGTCCACGAGTGGGTCGAGATGCTCGTCTCGAGCAGATCGAGCACCGACAGCGGCTCGTGCACGCGCACCGGGGTATCGACGTCCGGCGACGGCGTGCCGCGCACCAGCGCGATGTGCGGCGAGCCGCTCGGCTGGTCGCGGTACAGCACCGCGCGGAACTCGCCGTGCGCGGTCTGCATCGTGCGCTCGGCGATCCGCTCGATGATCGATTCGGTGCGGCTGCGGTACTGGATCAGGTCCGCGATCGTGCCGATCTTCAGATCGTGCTCCTTCGCGAACTCGAGCAGGTCGGGCAGGCGCGCCATCGTGCCGTCGTCCTTGATGACCTCGCAGATCACCGCGGCCGGCGTGAGGCCGGCGAGCGCGGTGAAGTCGCAACCGGCCTCGGTGTGGCCGGCGCGCACCAGCACCCCGCCCGGCTGCGCCATGATCGGGAACACGTGGCCCGGCTGCACGATGTGCTCGGGGCGCACGTCGTGCGCGACCGCCGTGGCGATCGTGTGCGCGCGGTCGGCGGCCGAGATGCCGGTCGTCACGCCTTCGGCCGCTTCGATGCTGACCGTAAAGGCGGTGCCGTACTGGGTGCCGTTGCGATAGGTCATCAGCGGCAGGTGCAGCTGCTTGCAGCGTTCCTGCGTCAACGTCAGACAAATCAGGCCGCGGCCGTACTTGGCCATGAAGTTGATCGCTTCCGGCGTGACGAATTCGGCGGCGATCACGAGATCGCCTTCGTTTTCGCGGTCTTCTTCGTCGACCAGGATCACCATCCGGCCGGCTTTCAACTCCGCGATGATGTCGAGCGTGGAGGCGAGCGTCATAAGGGGGCGAGAAAGAGGAAAGTGCGTATTTTACGCCAGCCGGACCGCGTTTCGGCTGGCACCGGCTGCGCGCGGCCGGCAAGTGTGCCGCAAAGCGGTGCAACCGGCCTCCGGCACGGCGTCGTTCGCGCTGCCGCGGCCTGCCCGCGCAAGCGGGCGGCCACGCGCCGGGCCGGGCCCCGGCAGTGCGTCACGCGTGCTCGTTGCGGCCGCCGAGATAGTCCAGCTTGCCGAGTTCGACGCCGCTGTGGCGCAGGATGTCGTACGCGGTCGTCACGTGGAAGAAGAAGTTGGGCAGCACGAAGTTCAGCAGGTACGACTGGCCGGTGAATTCGATCGGGCCGACGCGCATCTTGAGCACGATCTGGCGCGTTTCGCTGCCGTCGATCTGCGCGGCATCGAAACCCTTCAGATAGTCGATCGTCTTCTGGATGCGCGCGTGCAGTTCGTCGAACGTTTGCTCGACGTCGGGGAAGCTGGGGATGTCGGTGCCGGCGAGCCGCGCGGCGCAGCCCTTGGCCGTGTCGGTCGCGATGTAGACCTGACGGACGAGCGGCAGCATGTCCGGATAGAGGCGTGCGCCGATGAACACCGACGGGTCGATCTGCTTCTCGGCCGCATGCGCCTGCGCCTTGCCGAGGATGTGCTGCAGGTTGGTGAGACCGCGGATCAGGACGGGCAGCGAAGCCTGGGACATCGAGATGGACATGGGGACGACTCCTTGAGGAAGAGGGGCAGCCGGTGCGCGGCGCGCCGTGTGTCGCGGCGCCGAAACCGCTGCCGTTGCATCTTAGCGCGACGCGATGACCCGTGCGCGTCGTTGGCCGTTCGGCCAGGTGTGGGGACGGACCGGGGCATGGGCGCCGAGCGATCGGCACGGCGCGAGGCAGGGACGCCGCGGGCGGAATCAGGGTAGCCGGGCGAGCCGGACGCAGACGGCCGGCGAATGGTCCAACACGGTCGAAGCGAGGCGGTTTCCGCTCGCCCTCCGGGCAACGTCGGGCCGAACTGCCCGCCGCCGTTCTGCTTGCCGGCAGGAACCGGTCAGTCAGTCCTGATGCACACCCTGCGACGCCGACATCATCCGCTCGACATACCGCGCGATCATGTCGATTTCGAGATTGACTTTGTCGCCGGCCTTCACGTGCCGCAGCGTCGTGACTTCGACCGTATGCGGAATCAGGTTGATCGAGAACTCGCAGCCGTCCGCGCGATCGTCGACCGTGTTGACGGTCAGGCTCACGCCGTTGACCGTGATCGAACCCTTGTACGCGAGATAGCGGCCAAGCTCGCGCGGCGCGACGATCCGCAATTCGTGCGATTCGCCGACCGGCGCGAAGCGCGTCACGGTGCCGAGGCCGTCGACGTGGCCCGACACGATGTGTCCGCCGAGCCGGTCGTGCGCGCGCAGCGCCTTCTCGAGGTTCACGTCGCCCGGTTGCGCGAGGCCGACCGTGCGGTTCAGGCTTTCGCGCGACACGTCGACGTCGAAGCCGGTTTCGGTCTTGTCGATCACCGTCATGCACGCGCCCTGGATCGCGATGCTGTCGCCGAGCGCGACATCGGCGAGATCGAGGCCGCCCGCCTGCACGGTCAGGCGCACGCCAGCGTCGGCCGACGCGCCCAGCGGGTTGATCGATTCGATGCGGCCGACAGCCGCGACAATTCCCGTAAACATCGTGGCGATCCCGTTCAGTGAGTGGCGGGGGGCGGCGCGATACGCGCCAGGATCCGCAGATCGTCGCCGATCCGCTCGACGCTGTGGAACGCGAGTCGCGTCCGGGCATCGAGGCTCGCCGGCGCGGCGAGGTCGAACATGCCGGCCGCGTCGCTGCCGAGCAGGCTCGGCGCGAGATAGACGAGCAGCTCGTCGACGCACTGTTCGCGCAGCAGTGAGCCGTTCAGCTTGTGGCCCGCCTCGACGTGCAGCTCGTTCACGCCACGTGCGCCGAGCGCCGCCAGCAGCGCCGGCAGGTCGACCTTGCCGTGTGCGTTCGCGAGCGGCACGATTTCCGCGCCGCGCGACTTCAGCACGTTCGCGCGGACTTCGCCGGCCGCATCGAGTCGGCCGCAGAAGATCAGCAGCGGCGGGCCTTCGAGCAGGCGCGCATCGAGCGGCAGGTCGAGGCGGCTGTCGACCAGCACGCGTTGCGGCTGGCGCGGCGTGTCGATGCCGCGCACGGTCAGGAGCGGGTTGTCCTCGCGCACGGTGCCGATGCCGGTGAGGATCGCGCACGCGCGTGCGCGCCACGCATGACCGTCGAGGCGCGCGGCCTCGCCGGTGATCCACTGGCTTTCGCCGGACGGCAACGCGGTGCGGGCGTCGAGCGACGCGGCCGTCTTCATCCGTACCCACGGCCGGCCGCGCGTCATCCGCGACACGAAGCCGATGTTCAGTTCGCCCGCTTCGTTCGCAAGCAGCCCGCAGCGCACGTCGACGCCCGCATCGCGCAGCATCCCGAGGCCGCGCCCCGACACCTGCGGGTTCGGGTCTTCCATCGCCGCGACGACCTTCGCGACACGCGCTTCGATCAGCGCGTTCGCGCACGGCGGCGTGCGGCCGAAGTGGCTGCACGGCTCGAGCGTCACGTACACGGTGGAGCCGGCGACGTCATGGCCGCGCGCACGCGCATCCTTCAGCGCTTGCACTTCCGCGTGGTCCTGGCCGGCCGGCTGCGTGAAGCCTTCGCCGATCACGATGCCGTCCTTGACGATCACGCAGCCGACGCGCGGATTCGGCGCCGTCGTGTACATGCCGCGCGCCGCGAGTGCGAGCGCACGCTCCATGTGGGCGAAATCGGTATCCGAGAACATGCGCGCGGACCCGGGTCAGGCGGCGAGTGCCGCGAACGCGCGGCGCGCGGCCGCGAGCGTTGCGTCGATCACCGCATCGTCGTGCGTGCTCGACACGAAGCCGGCCTCGTACGCGGACGGCGCGAAGTACACGCCTTCGTCGAGCATCAGGTGGAAGAAGCGGTTGAAGCGCTCGATGTCGCTCTTCGTGACTTCCGCGAAGCTGGTCGGCACGCGCTCGGCGAAGTACAGGCCGAACATCGCGCCGATCGAGTCGGCCGCGAACGGCACGCCGGCCGCGCGCGCTTCGGCCGCGAGGCCGTCGGCGAGGCGCTTCGTCTGCGCGGTGAGCGCGTCGTAGAAACCCGGCGCCTGGATCAGTTGCAGCGTCTTCAGGCCCGCGGCGACCGCGATCGGGTTGCCCGACAGCGTGCCGGCCTGGTACACGCCGCCAAGCGGCGCGAGGTGGGCCATGATGTCGCGGCGGCCGCCGAACGCGGCAGCCGGCATCCCGCCGCCGATCACCTTGCCGAGGCAGGTGAGGTCGGCCGTGATCCCGTAGTGCGCCTGCGCGCCGCCGAGCGCGACGCGGAAACCGCACATCACCTCGTCGAAGATCAGCACGGCGCCGTGCTTCGTGCACAGCGTGCGCAGCGCGTTCAGGAATTCCGGGGTGCCACGCACGAGGTTCATGTTGCCGGCGACCGGCTCGACGATCACCGCGGCGATCTCGTCGCCGAACGCGCCGAACGCTTCTTCCAGCGCGGCGACGTTGTTGTATTCGAGGACGGTCGTGTGCTTCGCGATGTCGGCGGGCACGCCGGCCGACGTCGGGTTGCCGAACGTCAGCAGGCCCGAGCCGGCCTTCACCAGCAGGCTGTCCGCGTGGCCGTGGTAGCAGCCCTCGAATTTGACGATGCGGCTGCGGCCGGTGAAGCCGCGCGCGAGACGCAGCGCGCTCATCGTGGCCTCGGTGCCGCTCGACACCATCCGTACCTGCTCGATCGACGGTACGAGCTTGCAGATTTCCTCGGCGATCACGATCTCGGCCTCGGTCGGCGCGCCGAACGAGAAGCCGTCGGCGAGCACGTTCTGCACGGCCGACAGCACTTCCGGATGGACGTGGCCGACGATCATCGGGCCCCACGAGCCGATGTAGTCGATGTACTGCTTGCCGTCGGCATCCCAGAAATACGGGCCTTGCGCGCGCGACACGAAGCGCGGCGTGCCGCCGACCGAACGGAAGGCGCGTACCGGCGAGTTGACGCCGCCCGGAATGGTTTTCTGGGCGCGGTCGAAAAGGATCTGATTGTTGGACATGAGCGAAACCTGCGAGAGAAGGGCGCGGGGGCCTCGTGCACGGGCCGCGGCGCCTGGGCGGAGCGATCGTTCGATTGTACCGGAGACGCGCGCGGCCGGCCTGCGGCGGGGTCTGCGGCCTTTCGGCGCGTGGGGAAACGGGGCGGCGTGTCGATCCGGCCCGTTTATCGTGGCGGCTTGCGCTTGCCGGTCAGCTCGGCCCAGCGCTTCTCGAGCGGGCCTTCGACCATCGGCTTGATCGACGTGCCTGAAGTCTGCGCATCCCAGGTCTGCACCGAGTACGGATGCACGCGCAGCGCGTCGCGCGGAATCACGACGTCCTGATGGGCGTCGACCAGCCAGTCGTAGACGAAGTCGATGCATAGCCGGTAGCTGCGTTTGGTTGCCGGATCGGGCACTTCATAGGGCGCGCGCGTCACGTAGCCCGAACCGAACACGCCCTTCGGCTCCTTCGCGACGCGATGCAGGAACACGCGGTCGCCCGGCAGGATGCCGCGTGCGAAGCCGCAGCCCCAGACGTCGTGCACGGCCTCGCCGGCCTTCACGCGCGCGGCGACGTCGGGCAGTTCGGGCCACGGCCATTTCTTGGGGCTCCAGATCAGCAGGAAAGCGGTCATCGGTTCGGTCGTGCGGTTGAATAGGTCAGACGAGAGCGCGGCAGAGTCGCAAGCTTAATCGAATCCGTCCGCGACCCGCATGCGCGGCGCTCGCCGGCCTTGCGCCGCAGGGTGGCCGGCGGCATGCGAGAAAGTTGCGCGTACAATCATGGGCCTGGGCGCGCCGCATGCGGCGCGGCCTCCCGTCTTCACCGCCACGCGTGCCCCGATGCGCGCGGGCTCCCAATCCGGATACCCATGTCCCACGTCGTTCGGCGCCGGCCCGATGCCCGGCTGATCCTGTTGCTCGGCGCGCTTGCCGCCTGCGGGCCGATCGCCACCGACATGTACCTGCCGAGCTTGCCGTCGATTGCCGATGGCTTCTCCGTGAGCCCCGGCGCCGCACAGCGCACGCTGACGAGCTTCATGGCCGGCTTCTCGATCGGCATGCTGCTGTACGGCCCGCTGTCCGATACGGTGGGCCGTCGCCCGGTGCTGCTCGGCGGCATCGCGCTGTTTACGCTCGCCAGCATCGGCTGTTTCGTGTCGGGCTCGATCGACATGCTGATCTTCGTGCGCTTCCTGCAGGCGCTCGGCGCGGGCGCCGCGTCGGTGCTCGCCCGCGCGATCGCGCGCGACGCGCACGAGCCGACCGATGCGGCGAAGGTGCTGTCGATGGTCGCGATCGTCACCGCGGTCGGGCCATTGCTCGCGCCGCTGATCGGCGGCCAGATCCTGCGCTTCGCCGGCTGGCGCGGCGTGTTCGTCGTGTTGGCCGTATTCGGCGCGCTGTGCGCGGCGACCGCGTACCTGCGCGTGCCCGAAACCTGGCCGAAGGAGCGCCGCAAGAGCGCGGCCGTGCTCGCGTCGTTCGCATCGTACGGGCGGATCCTGTCCGATCCGGTCGCATGGGGGCACATGCTGTGCGGCGGGATGGCGTTCGCGTCGATGTTCTCGTACATCACCGCGACGCCGTTCGTGTACATCGAGTATTTCCACGTGTCGCCGCAGCACTACGGGCTGCTGTTCGGCCTGAACGTCGTCGGGATCATGATCGGCAACTTCGCGAACACGCGGCTCGTCGGCCGCATCGGCTCGCTGCGCATCATCGCGGCCGCGTCGCTCGTGAGCTGCATTGCGTCGCTCGCGGTCGCGCTCGTTGCGCTGACGGGGTGGGGCGGGCTGTGGTCGATCGTCGTGTGCCTGTTCTTCGTGGTCGGCGTGGTCGGGATCCTGTCCGCGAACTGCACGACTGACCTGATGCACCGCTATCCGCACAACGCGGGCGCGTCGGCGGCCGTGTTCGGCGCGATGCAGCTCGCGCTCGGCGCGCTCGCGAGCGTCGCGATCGGCGTACTGGCCGACGGCACGCCGTTCGCGATGGGCGTGACGATCGGCATCGCGGGCGTGCTGTGCTTCGTCGGCCGCTATCTGGTGCTGCGCTGGCATGGGCGGCCCGTGCCGGCCGGGGCTTGATTTACGTCCGCATTATTTGGCGCGGTCTGACGAGCGATTGTCGAGTCGATAGCTACGCTTCGAGTTGATCACGAACCGCTTGACCTGGGCATCGAGTTCCTGGCTGTGGTACAGGTCCAGGCATTTCAAGAAATCAAACCTGACGCCTTTGATTTCGGATTCGACGATCGGATTGCGATAGTCGCGTGCAAGAAAACGATTGACCAGCGATTTGCCCGCGTCGGGGTTCCGTTCCAGATCGAAGTCGGTCCAGTCCATCAGTGCACTGGCGCTGCTTCCCGCGTCCATCGTCGCGGACGGTTCATTCCGATAAGCGGTCGCGATGCATTCGGCGAGCACCATGTCCTTGTAGTTCTGCGCGTAGGTTCGGGCGCCGGCTTGCGGCGACGACGTTGTATCTGTTGCATGGCCCGATTGCGCCGCTAACGTCAGTGCCCCCAGCATCGCACACCGGAGCAGCGGATTTTGTCTCATGGCAGACTCCAGCGGTGTGCACCGATCCAACACATCGCCTAAAAAACAAACCGGTCTATTTGGCGAGGTGCAATCAGCGCGGCAGACTTTCCAAGCGCTGATGGTTCCATTCTCCATCCAAAATAGCCTGATAGAGCATGCCTAGAGTCAGTGGTACTTTGTCATATTTTTCTCGGCGTTTTCTGGAGAAAGCCATCCGTGCGACTTCAATCAAGCTAAAGCCCTCTCCTGAGAAGTAGCGATTGAACTCAAAATCTCCAACTTGCACCGGAAATTTATCGAAGAAGCTCTCCATAAACTCGACCGCATCGTCGCCAGTGATATCCAAATCACCCTCGACGGCATGATCTTTTGTGAGAATTTTTTTGGGACTAACACCGGCCTCCCTTCTCACAAAATCCTCAAACTCGTTCCATGTAAACTGGCTCATCAGAACACCTTGTCCTCAGGCTTAACAAGCGCGTTATAGCGCGACACGGAACGAATGCTGATCATCGTGACATCGTTGGCAGCAATGACCCAGCCAACGACAGGAACCGCGCGCCCAACGAAAACCCCAATGTTTCTTACCAGAATGAACCTCAAGCGCTTAACGCTGGCGTTGGTCAGCGTCGGGAGGATCTTCTTCTTCAAATCGTAGTCCAGATACTTGCGACTCAATATCGACGCAACAGAAGTACCCGGCGTGGTACCAAAGGACTTTGCTCGTGTTGGCAGCCAATTTTGACCGGCCACAATGGCAACCACTGCTGCTACATCGTCAACACCAAGCTCCTTGCATGTCTCGTCGATAAAGACAAGGAAAAACAGCTCCATCGGCGTGAGATTTCGATGTGTACCAAAGTCATAGGTGTTGTTCATTATAGTATTCCTCTCTCAGGCTATCGGCGAGGCTGAAACCACGAAGAGAACGATCCCCTGCTTATCGTCCAGGGTGCTGCCTCCCAGCGAAGGCGGGAATTTGATCACCCCTGCTTTGCCCCATCGCTGGATATTGGTGGCCACGTTGCCACCAATCGTCAGCGCAACCTTCTCCGCAGAATTTATCGGGGCGTAAATTCGCATTGCTGCTGCCCATGCGGCTGAAAAACGTGGTCTCGGCATATCCCTCTCCGCAAACTGGATGAAAGTGATGCTGTCGATGCCAATCCGGGGTCTTTGAGAAACGGATCATTTCTCGCGTCGGACCGAGATGGCGACATCACTCGGAGTGAAGGAAGTTACCGAGCCTGGGCAACTGCTGACAATTGGACTGGTTCGAAAATGGACGTGTGTACGAACGTATGACGTCACGCGCAGCCATCGGCAGAAGGCGCGTCGATGATTGTCGAGTCGCTGTGGTTTGCGGTGGTGCCGCTCATGCGAAACACCCCGAACGCCGGGCCTGAATCCAGCGTTCGGGGTGTCGTGCACCGATGGTGTTTCGCCGAGGAGTCAATCCCGCGCGACGTCCTTCGCCCCCGGCGACGCACCGTGGCTCAACCAGTCGAGCACGTCGGCCGTTTCGTCGTCGCTCGCGCGTGCCCGCGCCTGCGCGACGGCCTCGGGCAGCTCGCCGTTCGTCGACGCGCGGCGGATCGCGACGCCGACCGCGAGGATGTCGATCATCAGCAGATGCAGGATCCGCGAGATCATCGACAGCTGCGATTCGCGCATCTCGATGTGGTCGGTTTCGAGCGCGACGGTCGCGCGCTTCGCGAGCGGCGTGTTGCTCGACGTGATCGCGATCACCTTCGCGCCGGCCTGCATCGCGACGTCGAGCACGCGCAGCAGTTCGGGCGCGCGTCCCGACTTCGACACCGCGACGATCACGTCGCCCTTGCCGAGCAGCGCGGCCGACGCGGCCTGCATGTACAGGTCGCCGTACGCGATCGTCGGAATCCCGAAACGGAAGAACTTGTAGTGCGCGTCCTGCGCGACGATGTTCGAGTTGCCGAGCCCGTAGAACTCGATGCGGCGCGCACTGTTCAGGATCTCGATCGCGTTCTCGACGTTCTCGAAATTCAGGTGCTCGCGCAGTTGCAGGATCGCGGACACCGTGTTGTCGAGCACCTTCGCGCCGAAGTCGGTGGCCGTGTCGCCGAGGTGCACCTGGCTGTGGCTCATCGGGATCGTGCCGGTGAGGCCGGTCGCGAGCTTCAGCTTGAAGTCCGACAGCCCCTGGCAGCCGAGCGAGCGGCAGAAGCGGATCACCGTCGGCTGGCTCACGTCCGCCTTGCGTGCGATGTCGACGATCGGGTCGTTGATGATCGAGCGCGGATGGTTCAGCGCGAGATCGGCGACGCGGCGCTCGGCCGGCGTCAGCGCGTCGCGCATCTGCCGGATCCGCTCGAACACGGCCGACGATGCGCCGCCCGAACGGTTCGACAGCTGCTCCGCGAGAATCGCCGATACGCCGAGGAACGCCGGATATTCGGCGGTGATCAGGTAGGTCGGGATGTTCTCGAGATAGTGCGTGAAGCGACCCTTCGCCTCGAAGCGCGCGCGGAACGACGAGCGCGTGAACAGTTCGCCGAGTTTCAGCGCGACGCCGCCACCGATATAGACGCCGCCGAGCGCGCCGAGCGTGAGCGCGACGCTGCCCGCGAACGCGCCGAGGATCCCGCAGAAGCATTCGACCGTCTCGAGCGCGAGTGCGTCGCCGGTATGCGCGCGCTCGACGATCTCGACGGTGTCGACGGTCGCGGCGACGCGCTTCTTGTCGCGCGCGGCGAGCGCGCGATAGATGATCTCCATGCCGGGGCCGGCGCACACCCGCTCGAACGACACGTGCGGAAACTTCTTGCGCGCGTACTGCAGCACCAGATCCTCGCGCTCGTCCTGCGGCGCGAACGACGCGTGACCGCCTTCGCTGCCGAGCGCGATCCAGCGGTCGTCGGCCGGAATCAGCCCCGACACGCCGAGCCCGGTGCCGGGCCCGAGCAGCCCGATCACGCTGTTCTGGCGGCGTGCGCCGCCGCCGATCTGCACGCGCTGTGCATCGGTGAGGCCGGGCAGCGCCATCGCGAGCGCGGTGAAGTCGTTGACGACGAGCAGCGTGTCGAAGCCGAGTGCGCGGCGCGTCGCCTCGATCGAGAAGCTCCAGTCGTGATTGGTCATCGTGATCTGATCGCCGTCGACCGGGTTCGCGATCGCGATCGCCGCGTGGTTCACGCGGGCGATCTTCACGTCCTTCAGATACTTGCGGATCGCGTCGGTGAGCGTCGGGTAGTCGGCGCCGGGGTACACGCGAATCTGCGTGATCTCGCCCGGGCCGGTTTCCAGCGCGAAGCGCGCGTTGGTGCCGCCGACGTCCGCGAGCAGGCGTGGGCCGTCGGCATGCTGACCCGCAACGGCCGCCTTACTTTGCGCACCAGTAGACATCGAGCTGGGTCCCCTTGTCGTTGGCCAGTTGGGAAATCGCGTTCTTTTGCAGCGACGCGGCTGCGGCGTCGAGCACGTCGCGTTTGCGGCTGCCCGCGATCAGCAGGAAGAGCCGGTCGACGCGCTTCAGCGCATCGAGTGAATAGCTCACGCGCGCATGCGGCGCGGCGCCGGGATGCACGGCGACGAAGCGCTCGGGCGTGGCGATCGCGTGGTCCCATTCGGGCGCATCCGCGAAGATCGACGCGGTATGGCCGTCTTCGCCCATGCCGAGTACCGCGACGTTCGGCACGCGGTAGTCGGCGTTCGCGTTGAGTGCGGCGACGTGCGCGTCGAGCGACACGCGCGTGTCGACGAGCGGCAGGAAGCGGGCAGGGGCCGCGGCGTGCTGCAGCAGCGTGTCGCGCACGAGGTGCGCATTGCTGGCCGCATCGTCCTCCGGCACCCAGCGGTCGTCGACCAGCGTGACGTCGACACCGGCCCAGTCGAGCGCCGCATGCGACAGCGTGTGCAGGAACGGGCGCGGGCTCGTGCCGCCGGACACCGCGAGCGTGGGGCGCGCGGGGCCGGCGAGCGCGGCGCGCAGCGCATCGCCGACGGCGTGCGCGAGCGCTTCGCTTTGCGCTTCCTGGGTGTCGAAAGCGTGGATCTCGATCACATCTCCTCCGGACTGCTTTGTCTGTTCAATTCGTGCGAATCGTGGGGCACGTTGCCGCGCGCGTTCGCGCACGCGGCAACGGTTTGCATCAGTTTTCTTCTTCGAGCCAGCAGGTGCCGTGCTGCGCGAGCATCGCGCTTGCCGCGGCCGGCCCCCACGTGCCCGCCGCGTACGGCTTCGGCGGCTTCAGCGAGCGCGCCCATTCGTTCAGGATCGGCTCAACCCAGCGCCACGCGGCTTCCTGCTCGTCGCGACGCACGAACAACGCAAGACGGCCGTTGATCACGTCGAGCAGCAGGCGCTGGTACGCCTCCATCTGCCCTTCCTTGAAGAACTGGTCGAACGCGAGGTCGAGATGCACGCTCGCGAGGTTCATCCCTTCGCCGGGCTGCTTCGCGAGACAGTACAGGCGAATCGTCTCGTTTGGCTGCAGCCGGATCACGAGACGGTTCGCGCCGGCGCGCAGCGCGGAGGCGCCGAGCGCCGAGTGCGGCACCGGACGGAAGTTGACGACGATCTCCGCGACGCGGTCGGCCAGCCGCTTGCCGGTGCGCAGGAAGAACGGCACGCCGGCCCAGCGCCAGTTCTCGATCTCGACCTTCAGCGCGACGAAGGTTTCGGTCTGGCTGTCGGGCTTCACGCCCGGCTCGGTTGCGTAGGCCGGCACCTGCGCGCCCTTGATCACGCCCGCATGATACTGGCCGCGCACCGCGACCTTGCCGATGTCGCGCGGATCGACGGGCTTCAGCGCGCGCAGCACGCGCAGCTTCTCGTCACGCACCGAGTCGGAATCCATCGAGTGCGGCGGCTCCATCGCGACGATCGACAGCAGCTGCAACAGGTGGTTCTGCACCATGTCGCGCAGCGCGCCCGTATTGTCGTAGAAATCGCCGCGCGCCTCGACGCCGAGCTCTTCCGCGATCGTGATCTGGATGCTCTCGACCCATTCGCGGCGCCACAGCGGC
Organism: Burkholderia sp. JKS000303; assembly: GCF_002563755.1. Classification (NCBI taxonomy): domain Bacteria; kingdom Pseudomonadati; phylum Pseudomonadota; class Betaproteobacteria; order Burkholderiales; family Burkholderiaceae; genus Burkholderia; species Burkholderia sp. JKS000303. Next base: position 595,708 of record NZ_PDBZ01000001.1, on the reverse strand, counting down.
TCGAACAGCGCATTGCCGAAGCGCAGCGCGAGCAGGTTCTGTACCGGCTCTTTCCCGAGGTAGTGGTCGATCCGGTAGATCTGGCCTTCCGCGAAGATCTCGCCGACCGCGTCGTTGATCGCATTCGACGACTTCAGGTCGTAGCCGAGCGGCTTCTCGAGCACGATGCGCGCGCCTTCGTTCAGGCCGACCGACGCGAGCGCCTTGCAGATCGGCACGAACAGCGACGGCCCCGTCGCGAGATAGAACACGCGGATGCCGGGCAACTGCGCGACCGCGTCGCGCAGCACGACGTAGTCTTCCGCGCGGCCGAGGTCGAGCTTCACGTATTCGATGCGCTCGAGGAAGGATTGCCACGCGCTTTCGTCGAATGCGTTGCCGGCCGCCTTCACCGCGTGCGGCTTCACGTGCGTATCGACCCATTCGAGATAGCCGGCCCGATCCGATTCGTGCCGTGCGACGGCCACGATCCGGCCGCTTTCCGCGAGCATGTTGCCGCGATGCGCTTCGAACAGCGCGGGCAGGATCTTGCGCATCGACAGGTCGCCGGTGCCGCCGAAAAGTACGAAGGTAAAGCTGGAATCGGTATGCATGTGTCTCCGCCGATTGGGGTGCTGGGAAGCGATCCGTAGTGCGATAAAAATATTTTTGACACTGAATTGTAGTTTAACTACAATCCGCCGCAAGGGGTAGCACCTGGGTGAAGAAAAAAAGAAGTGCGGTCGACGAACTGCGCGAGCTTCGCCTTCGGGAACGCCTTGTGCCGAATGTTATCGGACATTGACGGAGCGCATCGTCCGCGCGCCGTCGACCCCGGGCCTTGCGCCGCAGCATCGCGGCGGGCCAGAAACACAAAGAGGAGACACGCCGTTGAATCTCGATTCACGCTTTCTGTAAGAGCCCGGCCGGTCATCGGCCCCGTACGCTGCATGCGTCCCGCGGCTCGATTTCCCCGTCGTTTATGAAGAAGCCGGTTCCCGTTCAGGGAACTTCACGAGTTGATTCAGTCTGGAGGAGATAAGTAATGAAAGTTCGCTCGATCATGGGCGCGCTCTGCGCGGCAGGTCTGATGGCTGGCGCCGTGGCGGCGCAGGCGGCCGAGAACGTTACGGTGCTGCACTGGTGGACCTCGGGCGGCGAGTCGAAAGCCGTCGGCGTGCTGAAGGACGACATCCAGAAGCAGGGCTACGTGTGGAAGGACTTCGCGGTCGCGGGCGGCGCGGGCGCGGCGGCCATGACCGCACTGAAGACCAAGGTGATCAGCGGCGACGCACCGTCGGCCGCGCAGATCAAGGGTCCGCTGATCCAGGACTGGGCCGACCAGGGCGTGCTCGTCAACATCGATTCCGTCGCCGGCGACTGGAAGAAGAACCTGCCGCCGGAAATCGACAAGATCATGCAGTACAAGGGCCACTACGTCGCCGCGCCGTTCTCGGTGCACCGCGTCAACTGGCTCTATATCAACAAGGCCGCGCTCGACAAGGTCGGCGCGAAGGTGCCGACGACCTGGCCTGAATTCTTCGCGGTCGCCGACAAGCTGAAAGCCGCCGGCATCCAGCCGGTCGCGATGGGCGGCCAGCCGTGGCAGGACCTGACGCTGTGGGAAGACGTCGTGCTGTCGCAGGGCCCGGCGTTCTACAAGAAGGCGCTGGTCGATCTCGACCAGGCCACGCTGACGTCGCCGCAGATGCTGTCGGTGTTCGAGACGGTCCGCAAGATCCAGGGCTACTTCGACGCCGGCCGTAACGGCCGCGACTGGAACCTCGCGACCGCGATGGTGATCAACGGCAAGGCCGGCATGCAGTTCATGGGCGACTGGGCGAAGGGCGAGTTCGAGAACGCCGGCAAGAAGTCGGGCAAGGACTACATCTGCGCGCCGGTGCCGGGCACCGCGAATTCGTACACGTTCAACGTCGACTCGTTCGTGTTCTTCCAGCAGAAGGGCCAGAAGGCCGCGACGCCGGGCCAGCTGGCACTCGCGAAGACGATCATGACGCCGGACTTCCAGGAGCAGTTCAGCCTGTTGAAGGGCTCGATCCCGGTGCGCCTCGGCGTGAAGATGGACAAGTTCGACGATTGTGCGAAGAAGTCGTACGCCGACGAGCAGGTCGCGATCAAGTCGGGCGGCTACGTGCCGTCGCTCGCGCACGGAATGGCGCAGAACGACGCGACGGCCGGCGCGATCACCGACGTCGTGACGAAGTTCATGAACTCGCAGGAAGATCCGAAGACTGCGGTCGCCGCGCTCGCGAAAGCCGCGAAGGTGAAGTAAAGCGCGACAGACGCCCGGCCGGACACGCACGATCGGCCGGGCGTTTTTGCATGTGCAGCAAACGGGCTCGCCCGCGGGCCCGCGCCGTACCGGCGCCGGCCCGGCCTGCGTCGCCCTCGTTCCAGGAGTCGAATCAAGTGGCTGCCCCTCTTAGCGGAAACGGATCCGGCGCTGCCGTCGCACGGCGCACGTCGCCGATGTCGGCCTTCGCCGATCGCTGGATTCCGAAGCTCGTGCTTGCGCCGAGCATCGCGATCGCCGTGGTGTTCATCTACGGCTTCATCCTGATTACCGGTTATCTGTCGCTGACCAACTCGCGGCTGTTGCCGAACTACGAATTCGACGGCTTCGGCCGTTACACGGATCTGTTCCAGAACGACGTGTGGTGGACTTCCGCCGCGAACCTCGGCTGGTTCGGGATTCCGTTCATCGTGATCTGCGTCGCGCTCGGGTTGTTCCTCGCGATCCTGCTCGACCAGAAGATCCGCACCGAAGGCGCGTTGCGCGCGATCTTCCTGTACCCGATGGCGCTGTCGTTCATCGTGACCGGCACCGCGTGGCAGTGGATCCTGAACCCGGGCCTCGGCCTCGAGAAGGTGATGCACGACTGGGGCTGGACGAGCTTCTCGTTCGGCTGGCTCGACGATCCGGACAAGGCGATCTTCTGTATCGTGATCGCTGCCGTGTGGCAGTCGACCGGCTTCGTGATGGCGCTGTTCCTCGCAGGCCTGCGCGGTGTCGATGGCGAGATCTTCAAGGCCGCGCAGGTCGACGGCGCGACGCTGCCGACCATCTACCGCAAGATTGTGATTCCGAGCATGCGCCCGGTGTTCTTCTCGGTGCTGCTGATCCTCTGCCACATCACGATCAAGACCTTCGACCTCGTCGTCGCGCTGACGGCGGGCGGCCCCGGCACGTCGTCGTCGCTGCCGGCCATGTTCATGTACACGTTTTCGTTCAACCGCGGCCAGCTCGGGCTGGGTGCCGCGTCGTCGGTGATGATGCTCGCGACCGTGGTCGCGGTGCTGGTGCCGCTGATGTATATGGAATCGAGGAGCACCCGCAATGCAGCCTAAGATGACGATCAGCCGGGCGGTGATCTATGCGGCGTTGATCCTGTTCGCGCTGTATTTCCTGTTCCCGATTTACGTGATGCTGTCGACGTCGTTCAAGGATCTCGACCAGCTGCGCACCGGCAACCTGCTGACGCCGCCGACGCACTGGACCTTCGATCCGTGGATCAAGGCGTGGAGCGGCGCGTGTACCGGCGTGCGCTGCGACGGGATGAAGCCGTTCTTCCTGAACTCGTTGCAGATGGTGATTCCGGCGGTGCTGATCTCGTCGCTGATCGGCGCGTTCAACGGCTACGTGCTCACGCACTGGCGCTTTCGCGGCGCGGATGCGCTGTTCACGATGATGCTGGTCGGCTGCTTCATTCCGTTCCAGGTGATCCTGCTGCCGATGGCGCGCCTGCAGGGGATGCTCGGCCTCGCGAACACGATTCCGGGCCTGGTGTTCGTGCACGTCGTGTACGGGATCGCGTTCACGACGATGTTCTTCCGCAACTTCTACGTGAGCGTGCCGGCCGAACTCGTGAAGGCGGCACGCATCGACGGCGCGGGCTTCTTCACGATCTTCACGAAGATCCTGCTGCCGGTGTCGCTGCCGATCTTCATGGTGTGCCTGATCTGGCAATTCACGCAGATCTGGAACGACTTCCTGTTCGGGATCGTGTTCTCCGGCGTCGACTCGATGCCGATCACGGTCGCGCTGAACAACCTCGTCAACACGTCGACGGGCGTGAAGGAATACAACGTCGACATGGCCGGCGCGATCATCGCCGCACTGCCGACGCTGCTGGTCTACGTGATCGCCGGCCGCTACTTCGTGCGCGGCCTGACGGCGGGCGCGGTGAAGGGGTAAGCGCGGCTTCATCCGATACGACGAACCGGCCGCGCACGACGCGCGGCGCATCGAAACGAACCCGACGCGGCGCCGCAGTGCGCCGCGCGAGACGAGACAGAGGATTCACAGCATGGCAAGCCTTTCCATCCGTGACGTGTACAAGACCTACCCGAACGGGGTGCCGGTCCTGAAGGGTGTCGACATCGAGATCGAGGACGGACAGTTCCTGATCCTGGTCGGCGGGTCGGGCTGCGGGAAGTCGACGCTGCTCAACATGATCGCCGGGCTCGAGACCGTCACGAGCGGCGAGATCTGCATCGACGGCAAGGTCGTCAACGACCTGTCGCCGAAGGATCGCGACATCGCGATGGTGTTCCAGTCGTATGCGTTGTATCCGTCGATGACGGTGCGCGAGAACATCTCGTTCGGCCTGAACATCCGCAAGGTGCCGAAGAGCGAACAGCAGCAGATCGTCGAGCGCGTGTCGTCGATGCTGCAGATCCAGCATCTGCTCGACCGCAAGCCGGGCCAGTTGTCGGGCGGCCAGCGCCAGCGCGTCGCGATGGGCCGCGCGCTGGCACGCGACCCGTCGCTGTTCCTGTTCGACGAGCCGCTGTCGAACCTCGACGCGAAGCTGCGTATCGAGATGCGTGCGGAAATCAAGCTGCTGCATCAGCGCCTCGGCACGACGATCGTCTACGTGACGCACGACCAGATCGAGGCGATGACGCTCGGCGACCGCATCGCGGTGATGAAGGACGGCGTGGTCCAGCAGTTCGGCGCGCCGCAGGAGATCTACGACTCGCCGTCGAACCTGTTCGTCGCGGGCTTCATCGGCGCGCCGCCGATGAACTTCATCAACGGCAAGCTGGTCGAGCAGGGCAGCGGGATCGCGCTGGAGATCGACACGGGGCTCGCGCGCAGCGCGCTGAACCTGCCGTTCGATACGGCCAAGCTGAAGTCGCACGTCGGTCGCGAGGTGATTCTCGGCCTGCGTCCGGAGCGCATCACCGATGCGCGCAGCGCACACAACGGCGAGGCGTCGAGCCTGCAGCCGGTCGACGTGCGCGTCGACGTGACCGAGCCGACCGGGCCGGACACGCACGTGTTCGCGCAGGTGAACGGCAAGCGGATCGTGAGCCGCGTGCATCCGGCCGCGAACCCGCAGCCGGGGCAGACGCAGTCGCTGCTGTTCGACGTGTCGAAGGCGGTGCTGTTCGATCCGGCGTCGGAAGAGCGGATCGCGTGACGCGACGCCTGCGTTGAATGAAGCGAAAGGGGCCGTGCGAACGGCCCCTTTCGTTTTGCAGTGTTGACGGCTGCGCCGTGCAGCCTGTCGGCATCAGTGCGGCAAGCGCACGTCGAACTTGAACGTGAGGAGTCGCGCGACGAGGGTGAAGCCGGTCGCGAGCAGCACGCTGTACACCAGGTCGAGCTGCAGCCACACGAGCAGCAGGTAGAACCAGCAGCCGACGAACGCGCACGTCGCATACGGGCGCGAATCGCGCAGGATCAGCGGAATGTCGTTGCACAGCACGTCGCGGATGATCCCGCCGACCACGCCGGTGATCACGCCCATCATCACCGCGATGAAGCGCGGCATCTCGGCCTCGAGCGCGATCGCGGTGCCGGAGATGCTGAAGATGCCGAGCCCGATCGCGTCGGCGACCAGCAGCATCCGTTCGGCCGACAGCCGCGACAGCATCCGCAGCAGGAACGGCGCGAACAGCGCGAGCACGAAGATCGCGATCACGTAGTCCTCGTGCACGACCCAGTAGAACGGCCGGCGCTCCAGCAGGACGTCGCGCAGCGTGCCGCCGCCGAACGCGGTGGCGAGTGCGACGACGAACGTGCCGACCGAGTCGAGACGATTCTTGCGCGCCTCGATGAAGCCCGAGATTGCGAAGGCCAGCGTCGCGATCGCCTCCAGTATCGAGATCGCGAGCGTCAGCCTAGGATGCGGCACGCGGCCCCCGATCGGCGGGCGCCGCCAGCGGCTGCAGCAGCACGAGCACCGCGCCCGCGCCGCCGTCGTTGCTGCGCGCCTCGCAGAACGCGATCACTTCTTCCTTCTGCACGAGCCATGCGCGCACCTTGCCTTTCAGCACGGGTTCCTTGCCGATCGAACCGAGTCCCTTGCCGTGGATCACGCGCAGGCAGCGCAGCCCTTTCTTGCCGGCCTCGCGGATGAATTCCGCGAGCGCGTCGCGCGCTTCGTCGCGCCGCATCCCGTGCAGGTCGAGCTGCGCCTGCACGATCCATGCGCCGCTTCGCAGCTTGCGCACGACGTCGCGGCTGATGCCGGGGCGGTGGTAGTACAGCGACTCGTCGCTGTCGAGCAGCGTCTCGGGATCGAATTCGTCGGACAGCGTCGCGTTCAGCACGTCTTCTTCGTCGCGCTGCGTCTGCTTCGGCACCGGATCGGGCGGCGTGCGGCCGGACTTCGCGCGCGGCGGCGCATTCAGTGGCCGGATCGAGCCGATTTCGTTGCGGAACAGGTTCGCGTCGGCCTCCGCCTGACGGGTGGCCTTCACGGTTTCGACGCGCTCGCGCTCGCGGCGGTCGGCTTCGCCTTGCAGCGATTTGCGCAATGCGCCGAGGCCGGCGAGCCCCTGGCCGCGCAATGCGGCGGGCTCGGGCGCGCTCGGCGGCGCGGCGGGCGCGGGATTCGCGGGACGGGCGGCGATCTGCCGCTTCGCGGGATCGCTCGGATGGGGCTGGTTCTTCGCCATGATTCGGTAACAGGGCAGGCGCGTTCGGGCGCGCGGACATAAAAAAAGCCGCTGCGCGGCGGCAGCGGCTTGTCCGGCAAGGCCCGCTTCGCGGCAGCGGACGCCATTGTAGCGCCCGGCGCCGGCAGGCTTGCGGCTTACTTTTTGTCGTGCAGGCTTTCGAGGTAGCGCTGTGCGTCGAGCGCGGCCATGCAGCCCGTGCCGGCGCTGGTGATCGCCTGGCGGTACACGTTGTCCTGCACGTCGCCAGCGGCGAACACGCCCGGTACGCTCGTCGACGTCGCGTTGCCCTGCAGGCCGCTCTTCGTCAGGATGTAGCCGTCCTTCATCTCGAGCTGGCCCTGGAACAGGTCGGTGTTCGGCTTGTGGCCGATCGCGACGAACACGCCCTGCACGGTCAGATCCTGCTTTTCGCCGGTCTTCACGTTCTTGATGCGCAGGCCGGTGACGCCCGAAGCCTCGCCCGTCACTTCGTCGAGCACGTGATCCCACTTGATGTCGACGACGCCTTCCTTTTCCTTCTCCAGCAGGCGGTCGATCAGGATCGGCTCGGCGCGGAACTTGTCGCGGCGATGGATCACCGTGACCTTCTTCGCGATGCCCGTCAGGTAGAGCGCTTCCTCGACGGCCGTGTTGCCGCCGCCGATCACCGCGACTTCCTGGTTGCGGTAGAAGAAGCCGTCGCAGGTCGCGCAGGCCGACACGCCCTTGCCCATGAACGCTTCCTCGGAAGCCAGGCCGAGATACTGGGCGGACGCGCCGGTCGCGATGATCAGCGAGTCGCACGTGTATTCGCCCGAGTCGCCGATCAGCCGGATCGGCGTTTCGTGCAGTTTCGCGGTGTGGATGTGGTCGAATACGATTTCGGTGTTGAAGCGCTCCGCGTGCTCCTGGAAGCGCGCCATCAGTTCAGGGCCTTGCACGCCCTTTGCGTCCGCCGGCCAGTTTTCGACGTCGGTCGTCGTCATCAGCTGGCCGCCCTGCGCGATGCCGGTGATCAATACCGGGGACAGGTTGGCGCGTGCCGCGTAGACGGCAGCCGTGTAGCCGGCGGGGCCGGAACCGAGAATCAGGACTTTGGCGTGTTTGGGCGTGGACATGTGCGAATCCGTAAAAGGCGGCCGCGGCGGGCGGGGTAAGACGCGCCGGACGGTCTGGGTTGACCGGGATGCCGTCATAGATGGGTATCAGACGCGCATTATAAAGGCCCCTTTGCTGCGCTGCCGAACGAGAGTTTCAATCGTGGCGATAGCGTTTCCCCGCCGGGCTGCGCGCCGCGGCGGGGCGCGCGAGCGGCGCGGGTGGGCCGGCTGGCGCCGCCGCCGTGTGTTCCGGGTGCCCGGCGCCGGTATCGGCACCCGGGCCCCGTTATGTAACCGTCATTTACACTTGACGGCCCGGTGCAGCGTTTACAATAAGCGGGATCGAACGACAGGCGGGCACGCAGCCCGTCCTCTTTATACGGATTCATGGCAAAAGCTCCTTATTCCGCCCAGGCACAGGCGTTGCCGCACCGGATGTCGAAGCTCCTCACGGAGATCCGCTGGATTCTCCAGGTTGCGCTCTGCGCCTTTCTGGTGATGGCCCTGTTGAGCTACAGCCGGCGCGATCCAAGCTGGACGCACGCAGCACAGGTAGACCACATCTCGAACTGGGCCGGGCGCGTCGGCGCGTGGACGGCCGACATCATCCTGCTGCTGTTCGGCCTGTCGGCCTACTGGCTGATCGTGCCGCTCGGGCGGCGCATCGCCGTCAACTACCGGCGCATCACGCGTCACGAGGCCGTCGCCGACGAGCCCGAGCGGCCGATCGGCTGGCTCACCGAAATCCTGTCGTTCGTGCTCGTCGTGCTCGCGTGCGACGGCATCGAGGCGATGCGGATGTGGTCGCTGAAGGTGCAACTGCCGCGCGCACCGGGCGGCGTGATCGGCGAGGCCGTCGCGGGCGCGATGTCGCATGCGTTCGGCTTCACCGGCGGCACGCTGCTGCTGCTGATCCTGCTCGCGGTCGGCCTTTCGCTGTATTTCCGCTTCTCGTGGCTGTCGGTGTCCGAGCGCGTCGGCGGTGCGATCCTGTCCGCCGTCACCGTCGCGAAGCTGCGCCGCGAGGCCGAGCGCGATCGCAAGCTGGGCGAAGCCGCGGCCGTGCGCCGTGAAGGCAAGGTCGAAGAGGAGCGCGTGCGCATCGAGGATCACGAACCGGTGACCATCGTGCCGCCGGTCGTCACGCCAGCGAAGTCCGAGCGCGTCGAGCGCGAGCGCCAGGTGCCGCTGTTTACCGACCTGCCGGGCGATTCGACGCTGCCGCCGGTGTCGCTGCTCGATCCCGCGCCGAAGACGCAGGAAGCGATTTCCGCCGACACGCTCGAATTCACGTCGCGCCTGATCGAGAAGAAACTGAAGGACTTCGGCGTCGAGGCGAGCGTCGTGGCCGCGTATCCGGGCCCGGTCGTCACGCGCTACGAGATCGAGCCGGCCACCGGCGTGAAGGGCAGCCAGATCGTGAACCTCGCGAAGGATCTCGCGCGGTCGCTGTCGCTCGTGTCGATCCGCGTGGTGGAGACGATCCCCGGCAAGAACTACATGGCGCTCGAGCTGCCGAATCAGCGCCGCCAGACGGTCCACCTGTCCGAGATCATCGGCTCGGAAGTCTATGCGGCCGCGTCGTCGGCGCTCACGCTGAGCCTCGGCAAGGACATCGGCGGCAAGCCGGTGTGCGCGGACCTCGCGAAGATGCCCCACCTGCTGGTGGCCGGCACGACCGGCTCGGGCAAGTCCGTCGGGATCAACGCGATGATCCTGTCGTTGCTGTACAAGGCGACCGCCGAACAGGTGCGCCTGATCCTGATCGACCCGAAGATGCTCGAAATGAGCGTCTACGAAGGCATTCCGCACCTGCTGTGCCCGGTCGTCACCGACATGCGCCAGGCCGGCCACGCGCTGAACTGGACGGTCGCGGAGATGGAGCGCCGCTACAAGCTGATGAGCAAGCTCGGCGTGCGCAATCTCGCGGGTTACAACAACAAGATCGACGACGCGGCGAAGCGCGAGGAAAAGATTCCGAATCCGTTCAGCCTGACGCCGGACGATCCGGAACCGCTCGGCCGCCTGCCGAACATCGTCGTGGTGATCGACGAGTTGGCCGACCTGATGATGGTCGTCGGCAAGAAGGTCGAGGAGCTGATCGCGCGGATCGCGCAGAAGGCGCGTGCGGCCGGCATCCACCTGATCCTCGCGACCCAGCGTCCGTCGGTCGACGTGATCACGGGCCTGATCAAGGCGAACGTGCCGACGCGGATCGCGTTCCAGGTGTCGTCGAAGATCGACTCGCGCACGATTCTCGACCAGATGGGCGCCGAGTCGCTGCTCGGGATGGGCGACATGCTGTACCTGGCGCCCGGCACCGGGTTGCCGGTGCGCGTGCACGGCGCGTTCGTCGCCGACGACGAAGTGCATCGCGTCGTCGACAAGCTCAAGGAGCAGGGCGAGCCGAACTACGTCGAAGGGCTGCTCGAAGGCGGCACCGCCGACGGCGACGAGGGCTCGGCCGGCGCGGGAACCGGCGAAGGCGGCGACGAGTCTGATCCGCTGTACGACCAGGCGGTCGAGATCGTCATCAAGAACCGCCGCGCGTCGATTTCGCTCGTGCAGCGCCATTTGCGGATCGGCTACAACCGCGCGGCGCGGCTGCTCGAACAGATGGAACAGTCGGGGCTCGTGTCGGCGATGTCGTCGAGCGGCAACCGCGAAATTCTTGTGCCGGCGCGCGACGCGGAATAAGTCCGCGGCGCCCGCAGCGCCGGCCACCCACGGAGAAAACCGTACCATGCAGCAACTTTCGTTCGTCCCCTCCCTTCGTTCGACGCGCCGCTGGCTCGGCGCGGCGTTCGCCGGCGCATCGCTGATGCTCGCGGCGACGCACGCGTTCGCGGGCGGCACCGAGCAACTGAAGGCCTTCGTGTCGCAGGTGCATGCGGCGAAGGGCGATTTCACGCAGCAGATCGTCAAGGCGCCGAGCAAGGCCACGAATGCCGCGAGCGCCGCGCAGGCCATGCCGAAGCCGAACGACAATTCGAGCGGCACGTTCGTGTTCTCGCGTCCGGGCAAGTTCATCTGGACGTACCAGAAGCCGTACCAGCAGGTGCTGCAGGCCGACGGCGACAAGCTCTACGTGTACGACCGCGACCTGAACCAGGTCACCGAGCGCAAGCTGAACGGCGCACTGGGCGCGAGCCCTGCCGCGATCCTGTTCGGCAGCAACGATCTCGACAAGAACTACACGCTGCACGATGCCGGCGAGAAGGGCGGCATCGAGTGGCTCGAGATGTTGCCGAAGGCGCAGGACACGCAGTTCCAGCGGATCGGCATCGGTTTTCGCAACGGCACGCTCGCCGCGATGGAGCTGCACGACGTGTTCGGCAACGTCACGCTGCTGACGTTCACCAACATCCAGACGAATCCGCCGCTGAAGAGCGATACGTTCAAGTTCGTCGTGCCGAAGGGCGCCGACGTGATCACCGGCTGACCGGCACCGCGCCGTTCCGCTGACAAGGGCCTGCCGGCGACGGCAGGCCCTTGTCGCTTTCGGGCGCGGGCACCGGGCGCGGGCATCAGGCGCGGCGGCGGGGTCGCGCGGCTGTCATAATGTCGGGTCCGGCGGCCCGTTCGGCCGCCATTGTTTGATGTGGAGCGAGGGTTCATGTCCGACCTGTTTCAAGTCGAGCCGCGCCGGCCGCTCGCCGAGGCGTTGCGGCCGAAGACGCTCGCCGAGGTGATCGGCCAGACGCATCTGCTGGGCGAAGGCAAGCCGCTGCGGCTCGCGTTCGAATCCGGCAAGCCGCATTCGATGATCCTGTGGGGGCCGCCCGGCGTCGGCAAGACGACGCTCGCGCGCCTCACCGCGCTCGCGTTCGACTGCGAATTCATCGCGCTGTCCGCGGTGCTCGGCGGCGTGAAGGACATCCGCGAGGCGATGGAGCAGGCGAAGGACACGCTGAACCGCACCGGCCGCCACACGATCCTGTTCGTCGACGAGATTCACCGTTTCAACAAGGGGCAGCAGGATGCGTTGCTGCCGTTCGTCGAGTCGGGGCTCGTGACCTTCATCGGCGCGACGACCGAGAACCCGAGCTTCGAGGTCAACTCGGCGCTGTTGTCGCGGGCGCAGGTCTATGTGCTGCAGTCGCTGAACGACGACGAGATGCGCCAGCTGCTCAAGCGCGCACAGGAAATCACGCTCGACGGCCTCGCATTCGACGACAAGGCGATCGACACGCTCATCGGCTACGCGGACGGCGACGCACGCCGTTTCCTGAACCTGCTCGAGCAGGCGCAGACGGCCGCATCGTCCGCCCGCGTCACGACGATCGACGCCGATTTCGTCAGCAGTGCGATGACGCTGAACGCGCGGCGCTTCGACAAGGGCGGCGACAATTTCTACGACCAGATCTCGGCGCTGCACAAGTCGGTGCGCGGGTCGAGCCCGGATGGTGCGCTGTACTGGTTCTGCCGGATGATCGACGGCGGCGCGGATCCGAAATATCTCGCGCGGCGGATCGTGCGGATGGCGTGGGAAGACATCGGCCTGGCCGACCCGCGCGCGCTGCAGATGGCGAACGAGGCGGCCGCGACCTACGAGCGGCTGGGTTCGCCCGAAGGCGAGCTGGCGCTCGGGCAGGCGGTGATCTATCTCGCATGCGCGGCGAAGAGCAACGCGGGCTACAACGCATTCAACCAGGCGATGGCGTTCGTGAAGCAGGACAAGTCGCGCGAGGTGCCCGTGCATCTGCGCAATGCGCCGACCAAGCTGATGAAGGAACTCGGCTACGGCCACGCGTATCGCTACGCGCACGATGAACCGAACGCGTATGCGGCCGGCGAGACGTATCTGCCGGAAGGCATGCGCGAGCCGCACTGGTACAAGCCGGTGCCGCGCGGGCTCGAGTCGAAGATCGCCGAGAAGCTCGCGTGGCTGCGCGAGCTCGACCGCGAGGCCGGCAAGAAGGGCTGACCGGCGCGCGTCTAGCGCTTGCGGCCCGGTTGTTTCTTCCAGTACTCGAACGGCTCCTCGTGGCATTCGATGTCGAGCTCGGCGACCCGGGCGTGCAGGCGCTCCTGCGCATCGGCGATCGCGAGGTTGTAGATCGCCGGTGCGATTTCCTCGACGAAGAAATGCAGCAGCGCGCCGGCCTGGATGTTGCCGATCGGCTCATCCATGTTTTCTGTGAAATAGCGTTGCAGCGACGCGATTGCGCGGTCGCGGACATCCTTGTCCAGTTCGATGGCCATCGGGTTCCCTCGGGTGATGGTGATGCGCAAGCGGATGCGTTGCCCGCCGCACTGCGCCGGGCCGGCGCGGCTGTCGTGCGTTTCGCGGCGGCGCCGCGCGATCCGATCCGCCGGCCGCCGACGCACGGGTCGTGCCACGCGATACTGCCACGCCGGTTGCCTGTTTGCGCCATTGTCCGTCCGGCCAGTGCCGTGGCGGCCCCGCGGTGCGTTAGAATTCCCGTCCTACACAACGATTTTCCAAGTCCTCCCATGCTCGACATCCAGTTGCTGCGCAAAGACCTCGACGGCGTCGCCAAGCGCCTCGCCGATCGCGGCTACACCCTCGACGTCGCCGCGTTCTCCGCTCTCGAAGCGGAACGCCGCGCGATCCAGACCCGTACCGAAGAGCTCCAGGCGCGCCGCAACAGCCTGTCGAAGCAGATCGGCGCGATGAAGGGGAAGGGCGAGGACACGTCGGCCGTGATGGCCGAAGTCGGCGGGATCGGCGACGAGATGAAGGCGTTCGAAGCCAAGCTCGGCGAAATCCAGACGCGCCTGTCCGACCTGATGCTGGGCATGCCGAACATCGCGCACGACAGCGTGCCGGTCGGCAAGGACGAGGCCGACAACGTCGAGGCGCGCCGCTGGGGCACGCCGCGCCAGTTCGACTTCGAGGTGAAGGATCACGTCGACGTCGGCACGCCGCTCGGCCTCGATTTCGAAACCGGCGCGAAGCTCGCCGGCGCGCGCTTCACGATGCTGCGCGGCTCGATCGCACGCCTGCACCGCGCGCTCGCGCAGTTCATGATCGACACGCACACGCTGCAGCACGGCTACAGCGAGACGTACACGCCGTACATCGTGAATCCCGAGATCCTGTACGGCACGGGCCAGTTGCCGAAGTTCGCGGACGACATGTTCCGTGTCGAGAAGGGCGGCGGCGAAAATACGATCACGCAGTACCTGATCTCCACGTCGGAAATTTCGCTGACGAACACCGTGCGCGAATCGATCGTCGAAGGCTCCGCGCTGCCGATCAAGCTCACCGCGCATTCGCCGTGCTTCCGCTCGGAAGCGGGCTCGTACGGCCGCGACACGCGAGGCATGATTCGCCAGCACCAGTTCGACAAGGTCGAAATGGTTCAGGTCGTCGCACCCGATGCATCGTATGCGGCGCTCGACGAGATGGTCGGCCACGCGGAAGCGATCTTGCAGAAGCTCGGTTTGCCGTACCGCGTGATCACGCTGTGCACGGGCGACATGGGTTTCTCCGCTGCGAAGACGTTCGACCTCGAAGTGTGGCTGCCCGCGCAGAACACCTATCGCGAGATCTCGAGCTGCTCGAACACCGAGGCGTTCCAGGCGCGCCGGATGCAGGCACGTTTCCGCAACGCGCAGGGCAAGCCGGAACTCGTGCACACGCTGAACGGTTCGGGCCTCGCGGTCGGCCGCACGCTCGTCGCGGTGCTGGAGAACTACCAGAACGCCGACGGTTCGGTCACGGTGCCGGAGGCGCTGCGTCCGTACATGGGCGGCATGGAGCGCATCGACGCGCCGGCACAGGCGTCGTGAGATTGACGAGCGATCGGCTTTCGAGGGTCCGGCAAAAAAATTGCAAAAAGGACTTGTGAGTTTCGAAGAGATCGTTCTATAATCTTTTCTTTCCCGGACACGACCAACCGGGAAATGAAGCAGCAAGGAAGGAGAGGTGGCAGAGTGGTCGAATGTACCTGACTCGAAATCAGGCGTACGGTTTCCCCGTACCGTGGGTTCGAATCCCACCCTCTCCGCCAAAATACGAAGCCCCGTGATTCGAAAGGATCACGGGGTTTTTCGTTTGGGCCGCTCGGTGGAGCCGCCGTGCATCGCCATTCGGCCGACGTGAGCGCCGCTCGATTCGCCATCACTTCTACAGCTTCAGCCTTCGTATCGCGCGCCGTTAACACGGGGCGGCGGCGGGCGCCTTCCTGCGTCGTCGCCGTTTTTCGTCGATTCAAGGTCCCATGAAGCTGAGCTACAAGATTCCCCTCGCATTCGCCGTTGCGTTGCTGCTGATGTTGTGCGGCGCGCTGTACGGTATCCGCATCCTCAACCGGTCGATTGATACGTTCGCGAACGACGTGCAGACGCACGTTGCCGACGAGCGGCTCGTGTCGGCGACGCTCGTGCAGTTCAAGCTGCAGGTTCAGGAATGGAAGGACACGCTGCTGCGCGGCAAGCAGCCCGACAAACTGGACACATACTGGCAGGCATTCCAGACGCGCGAGCGCGCGGTCGATACGCTCGCCGCGCAACTCGTCAACCGGTTGCCGCCCGGCGAGAGCCGCACGCTCGTCGAGCAGTTCATGCGCGCGCATGCGGCGATGGGCGACGGCTATCGCCGCGGTTTCGACGCGTTCAAGGCAGCTGGCTTCGATCCGACGGCAGGCGATGCGGCCGTGGCGGGCGTCGATCGCGCGCCGGCCGCGCTGCTCGAGCGTGCCGCGAAGGCGATTGCCGACGAGAGCGCCGCCGTATCGGCTCACGCGAGCCGCGACGCGCAGCACGCGAGCGCGGCGAGTGTCGTGCTGATGCTGATCGTGCTCGGTGTCGCGATGATCGGTGCGGTCCTGTTCAGTCGCGCGATCCTGCGGCCGCTCGATCGCGCGGTTGCCTGTGCGCAGGCGGTGGCGGGCGGCGACCTGACGCGCGACGTCGACGCCGCAGGCCGTGACGAGATCGCCGATCTGCTGCGCGCATTGCAGGCGATGCAGGCGAGCCTGTCGGGCGTCGTGCACGAAGTGCGCTCGCATGCCGAGTCCGTCGCGACGGCGAGTGCACAGATCGCGTCGGGCAATCACGACCTGTCGGCGCGTACCGAGGCGCAGGCTGCGTCGCTCGAGGAAACCGCGGCCAGCATGGCCGAGCTGACCGGCGTCGTTCGCCAGTCGGCCGAGCACGCGACGCATGCGGCGCAGCTCGCGCGCGATGCGTCGGGCATGGCGTCCGCGGGCGGCAGCGTGATGGCGCTGGCGGTCGATACGATGAGCGGGATTGCAGACAGCGCGGCGAAGGTCGGCGAGATCGTCGCGGTGATCGACGGCATCGCATTCCAGACCAACCTCCTCGCGTTGAACGCGGCCGTCGAGGCGGCGCGTGCCGGGCAACAGGGGCGGGGCTTCGCGGTCGTCGCGGCCGAGGTGCGCACGCTCGCGCAGCGCAGCGCGGCTGCCGCGAAGGAGATCAAGGCGCTGATCGGGCAGTCGACGCAGCGCGTCGATGCGGGCGCCGCACTGATCGGCCGCGCGGGCGAATCGATACGGGAGATCGTCGGGGCGGTGCGGCGAGTCACGACGATCGTCGGCGAGATCGCATCCGCATCGCAGGAGCAAAGCGGCGGCATCCAGCAGGTGAACATCGCGGTCACGCAGATGGATGAAGCGACGCAGCGCAACGCCGCGCTGGTCGAGCAGGCGTCGGCCGCGACGCAGGCGTTGGCCGAACAGGCGAGTGCGCTGCGGCAGGCGGTCGCCGTGTTCAGGCTGCCGCAAGCCGCGTAACGGCATGGCCGGCGAGTGCGGGAGCCTCGCTGTGCCGTGTCGCCTTATGCCGCGGCCGGATACTGCGCGAGCACGCGGTCGCGGATCGACGGCTTGATGTTCGACTGCGCCATGTCGCCGCCGTAGTGCGCGACGACGCGCGGATTCATCACGCGATACCAGAGCGGCGGCACGTACGCGAACAGGATCATCGTTGCGTAGCCGGCCGGCAGTTGCGGCGAATCGTCGAAGTGGCGCAGCGCCTGATACGAGCGCGTCGGATTCGCGTGATGATCGGCGTGCCGCTGCAGTTGATACAGGAACAGGTTCGTGACGACGTGATTGCTGTTCCACGAATGCTGCGGCGTGCAGCGCTCGTAACGGCCGTTCGGCAGCTTGCGGCGGCCGAGGCCGTAGTGCTCGACGTAATTGACGACTTCGAGCAGCGACGCGCCGTAGACGGCCTGGATCACGAGGAACGGGATCACGATCCTGCCGGCCATCGCGATCGCGATGGCCCACACGACGACGGTCATCGCCCACGCGTGCAGCACCTCGTTGCGCCAGCTCCACGGCGAATGCCCGAGCCGCGCCAGGCGCGCCTTTTCGAGTCGCCACGCCGAGCGGATGCTGCCGGTCACCGTGCGCGGCAGGAACGCCCAGAACGACTCGCCGTAGCGCGCGCTCGCCGGATCCTCCGCCGTCGCGACACGCACGTGATGGCCGCGGTTGTGTTCGACGAAGAAGTGCCCGTACGCGACTGGCGCGAGGGTGATCTTCGCGAGCCAGCGCTCGAAGCGGTTGGTCTTGTGGCCGAGTTCGTGCGCGGTGTTGATCGAGATGCCCGTCGCAGCGCCGAGCGACAGCGCGAAGCCGACGTAGTCGTACCACATGAGTGCATGCGTGCCGACGATCCACACGCACGCGAAGAACGCGACGTATTCGACGAGCGTCGCGAGGTAGACGATGAAGCGGTAGTAGCGCTCCCGTTCGAGCTGCGGGACGACGGATTCGGGCGGGTTGTCGCGATCGTCGCCGATCAGCGTGTCGAGGACCGGAATCACCCCGAACGCGAACAGCGGCCCGAACCACCAGAACACGTGAATTCCCGTCGCCAGCGCGAGCTGGGCCGCGAGGATCGGCAGCGTGATCGTCAGCGCGCCGAGGAGCCACAGATAACGTTTGCCATCCGACCAGCTCGAGGCTGATGCGTCCGTCATTGCCATTGTCTCCGTCCTTTGGACCGCCTCCGGTGCGCACGGGCGCCGGGCGGCCGCATGTCTGTAGCCGTTCGAATCGTCGTCGGTGCGCGACATTGCGCGCGGCCCCGGATCGGTGGTCCGGTTGTGCCAGTTATACGACCGTCGCGCACGCTTTCCAAACCCCGGCGCTAGGCGTGAAACTCCAAACGGCGGGCTGCGCAGGACGCAGGCGGGGAGAGGCCGGCAGGGGGTGATTGAAACAGCCCGGCACGGGCCGGATCGGCTCGCACGACCTTCGCTCTGGTCTGACGAATACGTGGACTATGCACGCGCGTATTCCGGCGTCGCGCATCACAACGAATGTTGCAATGCAATAATCGGCGCGCGGCAGCGCGTTGCGGAAGCGCGCTGCCGGATACATATATTACGGGTCATTACTATGCGGCCGGCGAAATACCGGACGCTCGCCGTGCGAATGTCATGCACGACAAAGGCGAGCGGGGCGGCACGTTCGGATCGCACTTCGGACGCGCGCGCCTGGCAGCCGATCGACGGGCGAATGCTGCACCTGCACACCCGTACGTGCCGCGGTGTATGCCGTCTTTCGATCCGCGCGGCCATTTGAAAATAACGATTTGACTCATGCCCCGCTTTCGGTTGAAGCTAATAACTTGCTGTCCGAAGGGGGCTGTGCCTGCATGAGTTCGACCTTGACCGTTCGTCGTATCGCTGCCGACCAGGGTGGCGTGTATCGCGAACTCCGCGCCGCATCGCTGCGTGAGCCCTATGCGCCGGGTGAAGCGCCGGAGGCCGAATTGCTGAACGTCGATTCCGACGCGGCGACGGCCATCGCCGCGCTGCGCGCCGCATCCGACGAGTCGACGACTTTCCTGCTTTACACCGAAGGCCATCCGGCCGGCATGATCGGCGCGTATTTCGACAATACGCCCGAGCGTCGCGCGTTCGTCAGCGAGCTGTGGGTCGCGCACGCGGTCCGCCATCTGCGCGGCGGCGTGCTGCTGCTCGAAACGGCCACCGAGTGGCTGGTCGAACGCGGTGCGCAGGACGTCTACGCATGGATCGCCGATGCAAACCGCAACGCGATCCGCTTCTACGAGCGCGCGGGTTTCGGCAACACCGGCGAGCATGCGCCGATCGCGCGGATGCCCGGCGCGATGAAGTCGCTGTTCGTGTCGCGGGTCAACACACCCTGATGGATGAACGTGCGGGTCGCCCGGCGCGATGAACGCCTCGCCGTGCGCCGGCCCGCCTGCCGGTGGTGTGTTCGCCCCCACCCAAGTCCCAAAAATAATGGCTGCACGCGTGGACGCCTGTAAAATACGCAAAAATTTTTTGCAGAGTGTCCATGTCGCTTAAAAAATCGCCATTCTTCGAGCTGCGCAGCGGATCGGTCGATACGTTGTTGTTCACCGTGAAGACGACCGATCTCGATGCGTTGCGTACCGAACTGGTCAAGCGCTTCGAAGCGACTCCCGAGTTTTTCGCCGATGATGTCGTCGCGATCGACGTCCGCCGCCTCGCGGACGGCGAACGCGTCGCGCTCGCGGACATCCGCAAGATGCTGAACGACGTGCGGATGCGCCCAGTGGGCGTCGTCGCACTGCCGACGCAGGGCTGGGCGACTATTGCCGGCCTGCCGTTGCTCGAAGCGCGCGATCGTCGCGTGTCGGCCGCGAAACCGGCCGAGGAAGCGGAGCCGGCGCCCGTCGTCGAGGCACCCGCTGCTGCGGCGGCAGCCGAATCGGCGTCCGAGCCTGCTCCGACGCCGATCCAGGCCGGCGGCCAGACGCTGGTGATCGACCGGCCGCTGCGTTCGGGACAGCAGATTTACGCGAAAGGAGACCTCGTGGTGCTCGCGCCGGTCAGTCACGGCGCGGAGATCATCGCGGAAGGCAATATCCACATCTACGCGCCGTTGCGCGGCCGCGCACTCGCGGGCGTGCACGGCAATCACGACGCGCGCATTTTCTGCACGTGTCTCGAACCGGAACTGATTTCGATCGCGGGTATCTATCGAACAACCGAGAACCCGTTGCCCGCTGACATACTGGGCAAATCGGTGCAGATCCGGCTCGAAGAGGAAAAACTGATGATCGAACCGCTGCGCCTGACGTGATTCACGCGGCACGCTCCGGATCGATCGGCTCTCATTGACGAACACAGGGTATTGGGTAAATGGCAAAAATCATCGTGGTGACTTCGGGCAAGGGCGGCGTGGGCAAGACGACGACGAGCGCGAGCTTCGCGTCCGGTATCGCGCTGCGCGGCCACAAGACGGCCGTGATCGACTTCGACGTCGGCCTGCGTAACCTGGACCTCATCATGGGCTGCGAGCGTCGTGTCGTGTATGACCTCGTGAACGTGATCCAGGGCGAGGCGAACCTGAACCAGGCGCTGATCAAGGACAAGAAGTGCGAGAACCTGTTCATCCTGCCCGCGTCGCAGACGCGCGACAAGGATGCGCTCACGCGTGATGGCGTCGAGAAGGTGCTGAACGACCTGGTCGCGATGGACTTCGAATACATCGTCTGCGATTCGCCGGCCGGTATCGAGGCCGGCGCGCTGCACGCGATGTACTTCGCGGACGAGGCGCTGATCGTCACGAACCCGGAAGTGTCGTCGGTGCGCGACTCGGACCGCATTCTCGGCATCCTGTCGTCGAAGACCAAGCGCGCGACCGAAGGCAAGGATCCGATCAAGGAACACCTGCTGATCACGCGTTACAGCCCGAAGCGCGTGAGCGAAGGCGAGATGCTGTCGCTCGAGGACATCAGCGAGATCCTGCGCATCAAGCTGATCGGCGTGGTGCCGGAGTCTGAAGCCGTGCTGCACGCATCGAACCAGGGTTTGCCGGCCGTGCATATCGACGGCACCGACGTTGCGGAAGCGTACAAGGACGTCGTCGCTCGCTTCCTCGGCGAGGACAAGCCGCTGCGTTTCACCGATTACCAGAAGCCGGGCCTGCTGCAGCGCCTCTTCGGCAGCAAGTAACGGAGGCCGCCCATGTCCATCCTTTCGTTTCTCCTCGGCGAGAAGAAGAAGTCCGCATCGGTCGCGAAGGAGCGCCTGCAGCTCATCATCGCGCATGAGCGCGTCGGCGGCCGTCCGCCGGCCGATTATCTGCCGGCGCTGCAGAAGGAGCTGGTCGCGGTCATCTCGAAGTACGTCCATATTTCGAACGATGACATCCGCGTGAGCCTTGAGCGCCAGGACGATCTCGAAGTGCTCGAAGTCAAGATCGAGATCCCGCAAGCCTGACCCTTTGCAGGTATCCCACCGCACGGCGGCATGTGCCGCCGTGCGCGTCTTACGCCCTGTTGCACTTTCGGGCACGCCGTAACACGGTGCTTGTCGGCCGTCAGCCGTCCTCCCGCATTGAACGAATACGCTCCGCGTCAATTGTTCAATCAGGAGGTTGTGATGGCTGTCTCTACTGTTCAACGTCGTATCGTTTCGCTCGCGCTGTTCGCCGCGGGCCTGTCAGCCGTTGCCGCACCGCTCGCCGCACGCGCGGACGAGATCATCGTCGGCGCACCGGTGCAGGTGCAGCCGGCCCGGATGGTCGTCGCCGAGCCCGTGGCCCTGCGCACCGAGGAAGTCGTCATCGTCGCGCCGAATGCGCCGCCGCCCGTGCGCTACGAGGTCGTGCCGGCTACGCGTGTCGGCTACGTGTGGGAGCGTGGCCACTGGCGCTGGGATCATGGCCGCTACGTATGGATCGCCGGCCACTGGGAAGCCGAGCGCGTCGGCATGCACTGGGTGCCGGGCCATTGGGATCAGCGCGGGCCGAACTGGTTCTGGACGCGTGGCCACTGGGCCTGACGGAGGCGTGCGATGAAACGAACCGCAATCGCCATCGCGCTCGTCGCGATCACGCTGGCCGGCTGCATCGTCGTGCCGGCCCGTCCCGTCTACTACCGGCCGGCGCCGGTGGTGATCTACTGAGCGTCGCGCGGGCCCGGTTGCGCCGGGCCGTTCGCGTCCGGCGCGACCGGCTCGTCGTCGTGCGGCGTCGCAGGCGCGTTCACCGCGCCGTTGTCGCTTGCCCGGGCGTCTGCCTCGCCGCCACTTTCGTCACGCAGCGTATCGAGCGGATCGGCGGGAGCCGCATCCGTATCCTGCGGTTCGGTGACGCTGCTCGCCGCCGGCGCTCCCTCAGCAGTAGCGGTTGGCGCAGCGGCCGCGGGCGGTGCGAGATAGCGCTGCGCGAGCGTTTCGTACAGCGGCGGCGCGAAAAAGCGTGCCATACGGCTCGACACCAGCGCGGTTGCCATCAACGAAATCACGAGCGCGTGGCCGTTGATCATCTCCATCACGATCACGAACGACGTGATCGGCGACTGCGTGACCGCCGCGAGGTAGCCGACCATCGCGAGCGCGATCAGCATCGGCAGGCTCATGTCGCCGAACACGAGGTGCAGCAGGTTGCCGAAGCCGGCGCCGATCGATAGCGACGGCGCGAAGATCCCGCCCGGGATGCCCGGCAGATACGACGCGACCATCGACACCATCTTCAGGAACGGATAGAACGCCGAAAGCTGCTCATGGCCGTCGAGCAGGCCGCGCGCTTCGGCATAGCCACTGCCGAACGTCGTGCCGCCCGACACGAGGCCGACGATGGCGATCACGAAGCCGCACAGCGCCGCGAAAGCGATCGGGCGCTCACGATACAGGCCAAGCAGGCGTGCGGGCAGCCAGCGGCCCGTATTGAGCAGCAGCCAGCTGAAGAGGCCGCCCGCGATCCCCGTGACGATCGCGGTGACGAGCACGGCGACGGCGAGCATCTTCGGAAAATGCTGGCCGGCGTCGATCGTGCCGAAGTACGTGTAGTTGCCGTTCAGGCCGAGCGCCACGACACCGGCGAGGATGATCGCGGTGATCAGCACGCCGCTTGCGCGCGCGGAGAAGCTGCGGGTCAGCTCTTCGATCGCGAACACGATCCCGGCCAGCGGCGTATTGAACGCGGCCGACAGGCCGGCGGCCGCGCCGGCGAGCACGAGCTGGCGCTCGATCTGCGCATTGGAGCGCGGGTAGAAGCGCCTCAGGTTGAACATCAGCGCGGCACCGACCTGCACGGTCGGCCCTTCGCGGCCGATCGTGAAGCCGCCGAGGATACCCATGAACGAGATCAGCACCTTGCCGAACAGGATGCGCAGCGTCAGCAGGCGTGCGCCGAACGCGCCGGGGCGCGCATGCAGCGTCGCGATGACCTGCGGGATGCCGCTGCCTTCTGCGCCGCGAAAGAAGCGGCGCGTGAGCCAGGCCGACGCCGCGGCGATCGCCGGCGTCAACACCAGCGGCAGCCACGCGGCGTGGTCGCGCATCGTGCGGAACGTGTCGTAGCCCCAGTCGATCAGCCGCGCGTACAGCACGGCCGCGAGACCCACGGCGATCGCGCCGAGCCAGAACACGCCGTATTGGCGCCAGATCCGCACCGAGCGGCGGGTGAGGGCGGGAAACAGGGTAGGAAGGGTGGGGCGTGGCATCGGCGACAGGCCGGCGGGCAAAGAATGCATTATAAAAAGAACCGGATGCACACGGGGCTCGACAAACTTTCAAGAAATCGACGCACTTTGTTGCAAATGTAATGGGGGGGTAATGCTTTTGTGGCGACTGCGTCGTTAGCATGCCGAAATGCCATGCTCTTCCCCACAGGAAACGTGAAACGCATCCTTATCGTGAAAGTGACGTCGCTCGGCGATGTCGTCCAGACGCTGCCGGTCGTCGCGGATCTCCATCGGGCCTTTCCGGGCGTGACGGTCGACTGGGCCGTGGACGAGTCGTGTGCCGAAGTCGTGCGCTGGCACCCGGGCGTAAGCAACGTGCTCTGTGCGCCGTTGCGGCGGTTCAAGAAGTGCCGGAACCGCGGCGATCTGAAGGCGATTTCCGCGTCGATCGGGGCGCTGCGCGCGCACCGGTACGATGCGGTCATCGACCTGCACGGCGTCTACAAGAGCGCGATCATTTCGACGTTCGCACGGGCCGCGCGCCGGGTCGGCTATCAGACGCAGGATCTCGGCGAGACGGGCGCGCGTTTCGCGTATTCGCATCGCTTCGGCCCGCGCCCGGACTGCGACGCGTGGCACGGCATGCGCGTCAGTGCCGGCGAGGCGCTGGGTTATGTCCCCGAAGGCATCGCTGCATACGGCGTCGTCCCGCCGCAGGATGCGAGCCTGCCTGCCGCCGTGACCGACGGCGCGCCGTTCATGCTGTTGTTTCATGCGACATCCAATCCGGACAAGAAATGGCCGCCGGATCACTGGGCCGCGCTCGCCATGCAGATGATGGCGCGCGGCGTGCGCGTGCTGGTGCCGTGGGGCTCGTCCGCCGAACACGACGATGCCCAGGACATCGTCGCTCGGGCCCCGGGGGCGGTCGTGCTGCCTGCGATGTCGGTGCGTGAACTGGGCGCGGCGATCGGCCGGGCCGCGCTCGTGGTGGGGGTCGATACCGGATTCGTGCATATGGCGCACGCGCTGCAGCGGCCGACCGTGATGATTTTCGTCGCGACGTCGCGCCACCATTGCGGAATCGGCGGCGCGCCGAATGCGCTGTCGATCGGCGAGCCGGGCACGGTGCCGTCCGTTGCGCAGGCGTTGGCCGCGATCGATGCGGTTGGCCCGGCCTACGGTGTGCGCCCCGTCATGCTGACGGCTTGACGAAGCCGGCGGCCCCGGTTCAGGCCAGCAGTACCTCGACCGTGATCACCGCGGCGATGGCCGCCACGTTCGCCAGCAGCGCCTCGAACAGCAGGCCGCGCCAGGTTTTCGGCCGGAAGCGCAGCGCGAGCAGCAGCGCGCCACCCAGCGCGAGCGCGAGGATCAGGACGAGGTCGGCGTTGTCGAGGCGGATATTCATCGCGGCGGCTCCTTCGGGAAGGGATCCCGGGAGCGCACGGCGGCGCTCCCTGAATCGAGTATAAGCAGCGCCGGCCGCGGCACAACCCGGGTCGTCCCCGACGCTCAGACCAGCGACGAGTCGCGGGTTTCGCGCATCAGCAGCACGCCGATCAGGCTGATCGCCGCAGCCACCGACACGTAGCCGCCCACCCACGACAATCCGCCGCGCGCGGCGAGCAGTTGCGCGATGTACGGCGCGATCGACGCGCCGAGAATCCCGCCGAGGTTGTACGCGACGCCCGCGCCCGTATAGCGGACGTTGGTCGGGAACAGTTCCGGCAGCAGCGCGCCCATCGGCGCGAACGTCACGCCCATCAGGAACAGTTCGAGCGTCAGGAACAGCGCGACGAGCGGCATCGAGCCGCTGCCGAGCAGCGGTTCCATCGCGAAACCGGACAGCAACGCGGCGATTGCACCCGCCACCAGCACCGGCTTGCGGCCGAAGCGGTCGGACGCCCAGGCCGACAGCGGCGTCGCGAGCCCCATGAACACGACGGCGAGGCACAGCAGGCCGAGGAAGCTCTGGCGCGGAATATGCAGCGCCGACACGCCGTACGACAGCGAGAACACCGTCGAGATATAGAACAGCGTGTAGCAGACGACCATCGCGAGCGCGCCGAGCAGCGTCGGCTGCCAGTGTTGCGAGATCAGCGTCGCGACCGGCACGCGGACCCGTTCGTTGCGATCGAGCGTGGCCTGGAAGGCGGGCGTCTCGGTGATCTTCAGCCGCACGTACAGGCCGAGCGCGACGAGCACCGCGCTGACGAGGAACGGGATGCGCCAGCCCCAGCTGCGGAATTGATCGTCGGACAGCGACAGCGCGAGTGCGAAGAACAGTCCGTTCGACATCAGGAAGCCGACCGACGGCCCCAGTTGCGGGAACATGCCGAACCAGCCGCGCTTGCCTGGCGGCGCGTGCTCGGTCGCGAGCAGCGCTGCGCCGCCCCATTCGCCGCCGAGGCCGATCCCCTGGCCGAAGCGCAGCACGCACAGCAGCACCGGTGCGAGCGCGCCGATCGTGTCGTAGCCCGGCACGAAGCCGATCGCGGTGGTCGATACGCCCATCACCAGCAGCGACGCGACGAGTGTCGATTTGCGGCCGATGCGGTCGCCGAAGTGGCCGAACAGGAACGAGCCGATCGGCCGCGCGATGAACGCGATGCCGAACGTGACGAACGCCGACAGCGCCTGTGCGGTCGCGGAGCCGTGCGGGAAGAACACGGGGCCGATGACGAGTGCCGCGGCGGTTGCGTAGACGTAGAAATCGTAGAACTCGATCGCGGTGCCGATGAAGCTCGCGAACACGATGCGCCGGTGGCTGACGGCGCCGGCCGAACCGGTTGCGTGCGCAACGGTCGGGGGGGATGCGGACATGGAAGTCTCCGTTTTGTCGTTGGGGCGGTCGGCTGATGCGCACGAGCGGGCGGGGCGCCTGCCGGGAGCAGCCGAACGGATGAAGCGGTGGCGGCGTGGACGCGCGCCGTGGCGCGGACGTCACCCGCCGGTCGACGATGGAGACGGATAGGTCGCCCCGCCCGGTGCCGGCGTGGTCGGTTCGCTTGCCGGGTGCGGCGTGCGAACGCGCGCGCGGCAGGATGACCGCGCGATTGCGGAAAATTATAGCCAGCGCCGCCGCATAGCGGCAATCGCGGGCCAGCGAGGGGTTAGTCGAGCGACTGCGCCTGCGCCGACGCCGTGCTCTGCAACTGGAACCGGCCGTCGTCGTTGAAGAGCCAGCCTTCCATCATCTCGATCCGGCCGTTGCCGTCGAGCAGTTTCGATGGTGGTGGCGGCAGCGGTGCCGAGCGGCGCAGCGACGCGAGTGCGAGCGCTTCGGCTTCGCTGTCGCCATTGCTGCGATAGACGGATGCGTTGACGAGGCGGCCGCTGCGGTCGATGGTGAACGCGACGACCACGAGCGAGCGCAGCATCGCCTGGGGTGTGCCATGCGAGATGCCGGACGGATTGCGCTCGGC
The DNA here is from genome assembly GCF_002563755.1 of Burkholderia sp. JKS000303. Taxonomy (NCBI): domain Bacteria; kingdom Pseudomonadati; phylum Pseudomonadota; class Betaproteobacteria; order Burkholderiales; family Burkholderiaceae; genus Burkholderia; species Burkholderia sp. JKS000303. The sequence goes on along the minus strand of NZ_PDBZ01000001.1, from coordinate 568,914 downwards.
GACGCGCTGCGCGACTTCCACGCGATACTGGTCGATGCTCGCGCTGCGGGTGACCGACGGAATCGTCAGGATCGAGTGCAGCGACGGCGGGGTAATCGTGCAGGCGGCGAGCATCGCCGCGGCGACCAGCACGGCGACACGCAGCCGGTCGGGGTTCGAACGGGGAAGTGGGCGCATGGGATGATCGCCGGCGGGTGACTATAAAAAAATGATAGGCGCGCGGATGCCGCGCGATATCGGGAGAAACGCATAACGCCCGACGGGTAACGTCGCGATCGCTGATGACGACGCTCTCCGGTGCAGCCGGCGTGCGCTGCAATGTGACGCGACATATGACGGTGCGGGCGTGACGCGCGCCGTCGATGCGTGCATGCGGTCGGCCCGGTCAGTAGCCGTGCGTCACGAGTGCGAGCACCGACAGGTCGGGATGCGTGCCGTCGATGATGCTCTTGCCGAGGTGCACGGCTTCGTGGACCGCTTCGTCGATGCTCGCAAAGCTTTCCTCGCCGTCCGCGTGAAACGGCACCGCATGCCCGGGCAGCGCGGGATTCGCGCCCGGATGGCATACGTAGCCGGTGTAGGTGTAGCGCGTGTCGCTGCCGGGGGCGGTGCTCGGCACGACATGGATCTCGAAACCTTCGTAATCGACGTGTTCCGTCGCGGTCGACAGTTCGGTCATGGCGATCTCCGTGTGCCGCCCGCACGGATGGCGCGAGCGGCATCGAGTACGCGGCGGCGGTCGTGTCGCCGTGCTGATCGAATTTTAGGCGATGGCGGCGCGGCCCGTGAGGCTTGCGCGCATCGTCTGCGGCAACGTCGGGCGTGCCGTGTCGCGCGTTACCGCGTGCAGCGTGCGTCCTTGCGCTGCACGACGAGGATCACGGGGTACTTCTCGCCGTGATCGAGCTCCACCGGGGCGACGACGGTGAGCGTCGTCGGATCGGAGTCGTCGTACACGCTGACCTGTTCGTTGCGGATATAGGTCACGCCGGTGCAGTTCGACGCGCGCCCGTCATCCGACACCTTGCACTGGATCTCGTTGTCTTTCAGGTAGTTGTACGGCGTCGAGCTTGCGAGGTATTCGCGCAGGCTGCGCGGCGAGCCGCCGACGCCCTTCACGTACGCGATCGCGCACGACGGCGTTTGCGCGTCGCTGGCGGCCGCGGGATCGGCGGCCATCGCGGACAGGCTCACGGCGGCCAGCAGGGCGACGAGCGACGAGGCGATGAAAGGCTTCATGACGTAGGTTTCCCGTTTCGCGATTCGGAGCGCCGGATTGTAACGGCATCCGGCGGGACGCGTCGGGTGGCTGGCGATCGGGCTGAAGGAATTGTCTGGAGATTCGACTGTAGAATCGCGGCCTGAGAGCGCCAGCCATCGTCTGGTGAGAAACAGACCGCAAAAAGCCAAAGAAGATGATCGACAACGAAACAGGTTTCGGTTCTGGCGCCGATTGCCGTGCCGTACGCGGGCCGATGTTTTCCGCGGCGCGTATCGCAGAACAATGAAGAAAACATTATTCCTCTCGCTGATCGCCACGCTGCTGCTGGCTGCCGTCGCGATGGCTGCCTACGTCTGGAAGCCCGGCCCGATGCCCGACAACGGCAACGCCGCGAAGCTGCCTACGCCGATCCGGCTCGGCGAGCCGAGGGATTCCGATGTCCGCGGAGCACGCGCGTCGGTCGACAAGCATCCGTCCGGAATGCAGTTCTACCAGCGCGACTGGGTCAGAGGCGATCTGGGCGTCGTCCGGATCGAACACGGAAAGCACAGCTTCGTGATCGACAACGTGCTGTCCACACTGGGTGCCAGCGACAACGATGTCCCGGGCGGCATCTACGACTGGAGCGTGAATTTCGGCGTCAGCCCCGAGCAGGCTGACACTCATGAAGCTGCCCTGGCGCGGATGACGAAACTGTTTTCCGATCTGCGTGCGAAAGGATGGGTGCGATACATCGATACGGGGGATCCACGACTCACCGGGAAGCAGGCGTGGGACTACATGCGAACCGATTCGATCTACTCGCTGGATTCCAGCTACACACCGACCATAGCGGAGTGGCGGGCCGCGGTAAGGGAAATGCCGAGATGGGAGTTCTATGCAGACGGCATCTATCTTGACGTGTCGCTCATGGAAAGCAACATGGGCGGCTTCGTCGGGAAGACGACTTATCTGCTGACCGTGAGTATCAGCAACGAGTATGCGTTCTACGGGATCGGGTACTTTCCCGGTGAGGCCGAGAACATTCGCAACTGGAAGGCGTTGATCACACCGGAACTGCAGAAGTATCACGCCGAACGACTTGCAACCGAGGCGGCGCTGAAAAAGCAGGGGTACACGATCGACACGACCTATCAGGATCCGCCGATCTACGCATTGCGGAGCGCGTCGCCCCGACAGTGACGCGTTCATCGCAGAAACGAAAAACGGGCCAGGCGGCCCGTATTCCTTGATGCTCCGGCGGAAGCGGTGTCCGCCTAGGATGTATGTAAATAAAGGGTTTTGGGGGATGTTATTTTTCAACCCGCCAAACAACCCGCCATTGATGAAAGAGGGGCTGAGATGAGGTTCTGGTAATCTCGGCGCTCATTCAAACAATATTGAGGGCCGCATGGCGGACAATCGCTATTCGTACAACGGGCATATCAATCTTCAGCCTGCCGATTTGTTTTTCTGGGTCGCGGCCGACCAACTTTGCAAGCGGTTTGGCTTCAGCGATCTTGCGGCCGCTGCCGGCATCCTGCTAGGACAAAACGATGTGCCGGTGCCGGGCAAGCTGCGCGGCGCGGTTGCCGGTACGTCTGTCGTTTCGATGGCCGCGCGAAAACTCTTGCCGTTCAATATCGGTATGCGGCTACCAACCATCACAAAGGCTGGCGTAGGTGGACTGCGAATCGCGATGACGCGCAATCTCGGGGCGTTTGTGGGGCGCGCGGTGCCGGTGGTCGGAACCATCATGCTGGCGACCGATGCGGCAATCGTTATGTGGAACACGGTGCAGGTCTACAACGGCATCGTGAAGCCGGAAGACAGGGTGCTGTGATATGACAGACACGACATGGGAGCAGCTTGAGGCGTTCGCGCGTGAAGAGCTAGGACGGCCGATGTTTGGCGGTCCGCTGAAGTTGACACGCGATAGCCGAATGGAAGAGGACCTTCGCATCACCGGAATCGACGCAATCGAGTTCATCGACAAGTGGGCCGAGACCTTCGGCGTCGACGTGACGAACTTCCCGTACAAGCGCTACTTCGGTCCCGATACCCTTGACGTGGTTCGGTCGATCCTCGGGCTGTTCTCTTCCAGGTATCGCGATCCGGAGTTGGTCCCTCTTACGCTCGGGATGTTGGAAGAGGCAATGCGTCTTGGTCGATGGGATACGGAAGCGATTGAGCGCGCCGTCCGTATCGAATGAACCTGTCCGCATTTTGGTGGGCGAGGCGGTTGAGCAGCACGTTAATCCGCGCGCTGCATAAATCGCTCTCCGAACAGGATAGCAAACGGGTTCATCGCTGATTTCCAGTCGAACGCAGCCCGACGGTCTTGGCCAGTACGTTGCGCAGCGCCAGCCGGAGCAGCGTGATGGCCGCCTCGTCATTCGGGAAGTGACCACGGGTCTTGATGATCTTGCGCAACTGCATGTTCAAACTTTCTATGGCGTTCGTGGTGTACACGATCCGTCGATCAATTCACCCCATGCAACCCGGCTTGCTGTGATGCCGTTCGTTTCGGTCATTTCGAGCGCATACGACACACTTCCATCGTCCGCGGCAATATTCGATTTCGCGCGGGCCAGAATTCTCCGCTCGGCCGCTTCATCCTTGCCAGCAACTAACACCATGTGGGCAAGTGCGACGAACGCCGGTGAGCCAATAACGCGCTCTGCCGGGCCTCCGTTACGCGCAGCGTTGCCATGAATGCCGCCATACGCTCGATGGGGAGGGCGGGGTGATTGCGCACGCGCTCGGTTTTCTTTGGCGTGGATAGCAGCTTGTCGAGGTTGCCGCGCCATGCAGCCGGGTTGATGCCGTCGTCGCGGAAGCCTTTGACGCGCGCCCAATCGAGCATGGCCTCGATCCGCCCGCGTAGCCGCGATGCCGTTTCCGTCCTTGTCGTCCAGATTGGCTCCAGCACTTCCATGACGTGTGGCCGGGCGACGTGCCGAACCATCAGACTGCCGAGCTCGGGATACGCATACTCCGCGAGGGTGTTACGTCACTGATCCCCGTGTTTTGTGTTCTTCCACTCAGGGACTTTGGCCTTGATGAAGCGCTTCGCGGCTTCCTCGAAAGTGATCTCGTATGCCTGACTGGCTCGGAGCCGGCTCGCGGCCTTTTTGCGAGCAAGAACAGGGTCGATGCCGCTGGCAATCTCATCTCGCGTTGCCGGTGCTTTGACGTGGGCCTCTTTCAGCGATACCGCTGGATATGCGCCAAGGCCGATTTCCCGGCGTCGTCCACCGACCATAGCTCGAAGCAACCATGACTTCGTTCCGGTCGGACTGATCTGCAATTGAAGGCCGGCGACACGGCCTACCGGATGCGTGCCCGGCTTCGATATAAGCGCGACACTGCAAGAGCGCTCAGTTCTGCCGCGATCTTCGGCATCGTTTTCCTCTCCAACTCTCAACCCGCCAAAAGCTTTACGATTTACTCCGACTGGAGGCAACCGAATCCGATGGGAATTTTTGATGGGTTAGGCGTGAGAGCCTTGCCTAGCGGGCGTTTGGTCGATTGAATCCGACCAATTCCGATGAGAAGAGAGGGGGTATCTGGCGGAAGCGGTGAGATTCGAACTCACGGACAGTTTCCCGTCGCCGGTTTTCAAGACCGGTGCCTTAAACCGCTCGGCCACGCTTCCACACGAGGCGGCATTGTAACCGAAATGCCGCCTCGTTTTTTCTTCAATCGTCGCGCAGGAACAATTCCTGCAGGTCGTTGAGGAAACGCTGGCCGAGCGGCGTCGGTGCGATCTGCGCGAAATCGCGCGTGATCAGTCCGCGTCGTTCCGCTTCCTGCAGCGCCGGTTCGATCGTGCCGATCGGCAGCCCGGTGCGTTCGACGAAGCTGTGCACGGGGAAGCCCTCGGCGAGCCGTAGCGTGTTCAGCATGAACTCGAACGGCAGGTCGCGTGGGCCCACTTCACGTTCTTCCTGCACCGGCGTGCCGGCCATCGCCTGTTCGATGAAGGTCGCCGGATGCTTGTAGCGAGCCTGCCGCAGGATCCGGTTCGGGAACGACAGCTTCGTGTGTGCGCCCGCGCCGATCCCGAGATAGTCGCCGAAACGCCAGTAGTTCAGGTTGTGCTTGCACTGATGATTCGGCTTCGCGTATGCGGACACTTCGTAGCGTCCGTAACCTGCCTCGGTCGTGCGTTCGTGAATCCACTCCTGCATGTCGGCCGATGCGTCGTCGTCGGGCACGGTCGGCGGAAACTTCGCGAACAGCGTGTTCGGCTCGAGCGTCAGGTGATACAGCGACAGATGCGGAGGCGCGAACGACAGCGCGGTCTCGATGTCGGTCCGGCACTCGTCGAGCGTCTGGTTCGGCAGCGCGAACATCAGGTCGAGGTTGAAGTTGTCGAACGTCTTCGCCGCGATCTCGACGGCCGCGCGCGCCTGTGCGGTGTCGTGAATGCGGCCGAGCGCCTTCAGATGGGCCTCGTTGAAGCTCTGGATGCCGACCGACAGGCGGTTCACGCCGCTCGCGCGGAACTGCGCGAACTTCGCGGCTTCGAACGTGCCCGGGTTCGCCTCGAGCGTGATCTCGGCGTCGGCATCGAGCGGCAGCAGCGCGCGCACGTCGGACAGCAGCCGGTCGAGGCCGGCTGCCGACAGCAGGCTCGGCGTCCCGCCCCCGATGAACACCGTGTGCACCTGCCGCCCCCACACGAGCGGCAGCGCCTGCTCGAGGTCGGCGCGCAGCGCGTCGAGATACTCGGTTTCCGGAAACCGCTCGCCTTTCCATTCGTGCGAGTTGAAGTCGCAGTACGGGCACTTGCGCACGCACCACGGGAAATGCACGTACAGCGCGAGCGGCGGCAGCGACGTGAGCCGCACCTGCCCGGGCGACGTGAACGTCGCGACGACGCGCGCGCCGGTTTCTGCGGCCTGGCTCATGCGGCCTCCGGCTGCGAATGCGTGACGAAGACGGTCATGCAGGTTCCTCTGCGAGCCGCGCTAGCAGCGCCTTCAGCGCGAGCGCGCGATGGCTGTGCGTGTTCTTGACGGCAGGTTCGAGTTCGGCCGCCGTCGCGCCGAGCGCCGGCAGGTAGAAATACGGGTCGTAGCCGAATCCGTGTTCGCCGCGCGGCGTGTCGACGATCTCGCCCGTCCAGCGCCCTTCGGCGAACAGCGGCTCGGGATCGTCCACGTGGCGCACGAGCGCGAGCACGCAGCAATAGTATGCGCGTCGATCCTCGACGCCGTGCAACTGCTCGACGAGGTACGCGTTGTTCGCTGCGTCGCCCTTGTCGCGGCCCGCGCGCTGCGCGTAGCGCGCCGAATAGACGCCGGGTGCGCCGCGCAGCGCGCGCACGCACAGGCCCGAATCGTCGGCGATCGCCGGCAGGCCGGTGAGCCGCGACGCATGGCGCGCTTTCGTCAGTGCATTCTCGATGAACGTGCCGAACGGCTCTTCCGCCTCGGGCACGGCCAGGTCGCCCTGCGGCACGATCTCGATGCCGACCGTCGAGAACAGCGCGGTGAATTCGCGCAGCTTGCCGGCGTTGTTCGACGCAAGCACGATGTGCGACAGCGGCGCGACGGTGCGATCGTCAGACATGGGCGGCGCCCAGCACGTCCTTCTGCAGCTGCACGAGCTGGCCGATTCCGCTTTGCGCGAGGTCGAGCAGCGCGTTCATCTCGGCGCGCGAGAACGGCACGCCTTCGGCGGTGCCCTGGACTTCGACGAAGCCGCCAGCGCCCGTCATCACGACGTTCATGTCGGTGTCGCAGCGCGAGTCTTCCGCGTAATCGAGGTCGAGCAACGGGGTGCCTTCGTACACGCCGACCGAGATCGCGGCGACGTGGTCGGTGATCGGCGAGCGCGTGAGCTTGCCGGCGGCGATCAGCTTCGACACGGCGTCGTGCGCGGCGACGAATGCGCCGGTGATGCTCGCCGTGCGGGTGCCGCCGTCGGCCTGGATCACGTCGCAGTCGATGTGGATCGTGCGCGGGCCGAGCGCTTCCAGATCGAACACCGCGCGCAGCGCGCGGCCGATCAGGCGCTGAATTTCCTGCGTACGGCCCGTCTGCTTGCCGCGTGCGGCTTCACGGTCGCTGCGCGTGTGCGTCGCGCGCGGCAGCATCCCGTATTCCGCCGTGAGCCAGCCTTGCCCGCGGTCGCGCAGGAATTCGGGCACGCGCTCGGCGACGCTTGCGGTGCAGATCACCTTGGTGTCGCCGAATTCGACCAGCACGGAGCCTTCGGCGTGTTTCGTGTAGTGGCGCGTGAGGGCGACCTTGCGCAGTTCGTCGGCGCGACGGCCGCTCGGGCGGGAAAGGGAAGACGTCATGGGGAAATCGTGGACGGAGGACGAAACCCCGATTCTAGCGCCGAACGGCATCCGTGCCCGGCGGGGTGGGGCGCAAAAATGGGATAATGCGCGCTTCCCGCCCCGCGCCTTGCGACGCGCCGGGCGCCTCGACATATTCCGCCCGCAAGGGCATCCAGACGGCGAGACGAACCATGATCTACAGCATGACGGGCTATGCGAGCGCGACGCGCGAACTCGTGACGGCCGGCGGCAACGGCGGCACCAGCGTGTCGGTCGAACTGCGCACCGTGAACTCGCGTTTCCTTGACCTGAATTTCCGCATGCCGGACGACGTGCGCGCGTGCGAACCCGCGCTGCGCGAAATGCTGATGAACAAGCTGTCGCGCGGCAAGGTCGACGTGCGCATCAACCTGCAGCGCGGCGAGCAGAGCATCGGCGCGGGCGCGCTGAACCAGTCGGCGCTCGGCCAGCTCGCCGAGCTCGAGCGCTCGGTGCTCGATTCGTTCCCGGGCGTCGGCCGCCTGCGCGCGGGCGAGATCCTGCGCTGGCCGGGCGTGCTTGCCGAGAGCGGCGTGTCGGCGGAAGCGATCCGCGACGCGGTGCTCGCGAGCGGCAAGGAAGCGATCGGCGAGCTCGTCGTCGTGCGTTCGCGCGAAGGCGCGCAACTGGCGACGATGCTGCTGTCGAACGTCACCGAAATGGAAGCGATCGTCGCGCGCATCACGCCGCTCGTGCCGGAGCTGATCGCGAAGCATCAGCAGAAGATCGTCGAGCGGCTGCAGGAAGCGCTCGGCATCGCGGCACCCGAAGGCAGCGCGCCGATCGTCACGCGCGAGGAAGCCGCGGAACGCATTCGTCAGGAAGTGACGATGTACGGCATCCGGATCGACATCGCGGAAGAGCTGTCGCGACTCACCGCGCACCTGAACGAAACGCGTCACGTGATCGAGAAGGGCGGCCGCGTCGGCAAGCGTCTCGACTTCATGATGCAGGAACTGAATCGCGAGGCAAACACGCTCGGTTCGAAGGCGGCGGCGAAGGAGCTGGCCGACGCATCGATGGCGCTCAAGCTGTTGATCGAGCAGATGCGTGAGCAAGTGCAAAACCTGGAGTAAAGCAACATGACCGAATCCACTCGCGACGCGCACGCGTCGCATTCGCTGCACGGCGGCGTCTATCCCGGCAACCTGTTCATGGTCATCGCACCGTCGGGGGCCGGCAAGTCGACGCTCGTGAATGCGCTGCTGTCGAAGGACAGCGACATCTGCCTGTCGATTTCGTACACGACGCGCAAGCCGCGCCCGGGCGAGCAGGACGGCCAGCACTATCACTTCACGACCGTCGAGGATTTCCGCACGCGCCACGCCGCGCACGAATTCCTCGAGAGCGCGGAAGTGCACGGCAACTACTACGGCACGTCGCGCGTCTGGATCGAAGACCAGATGATGAACGGCCACGACGTGCTGCTCGAGATCGACTGGCAGGGCGCGCAGCAAGTGAAGAAGCAGTTCCGCAACGCGGTCGGCATCTTCATTCTGCCGCCGTCACTCGACGCGCTCGAAGAGCGTCTGAAGAAGCGCGGCCAGGACGAGCCGAACGTGATCACGCGACGCCTGCTCGCCGCGGGCAGCGAGATGGCGCATGCATCCGAAGCGGAATACGTCGTGATCAACGAGAATTTCGATCGCGCGCTGGCCGAGCTCGAGTGCATCGTCGCGGCGACGCGCCTGCGCTTTGCTTCGCAGTACGCGCGACACACGGAGCTGTTCATCGAGCTCGGGATCCATCTGCCCCACGCGGAATGACGCGGGGGCAGAGGGACATAAGGTAGAATAAGGACTATATTCAGAAGGAATTACCAACATGGCTCGCATTACCGTCGAAGACTGCCTGAAGCAAATCCCCAATCGCTTCGAACTGGCGCTCGCCGCCACCTACCGCGCGCGGCAGCTCGCGCAAGGCCATACGCCGAAAATCGAAAGCCGCGACAAGCCGACCGTCGTCGCGCTGCGCGAGATCGCGTCCGGCCAGGTCGGTGTGGAAATGCTGAAGAAGGTGCCGGTGTAACGCGCATCCGGCCCGTTCCAGCCATGTAACCCACGCGCGCAACGACTCGACCTGGAGGCGATATATGAGCACCACCCCATCGTCCGCCTCCGCGGATTCGACCACCGAAGCCACGGCCCAGTCGCCTGCGCGCCTGTACATCGACGCGGTCCTCGAACAGTCCTTCCGGCATCTGTTCGGGCCGACCGCCACGCCGGAGCAGCCGCGCAAGCACGGCGTCGTTTCGATTGCGAAACTGACGGCCGCGCTTGCCGAGTATCTCCCTCCGGATGAAATCAAAGAGGTCAAGGCGGCGTTCCACTTCAGTGACGAAGCCCACCTCGGTCAATATCGCCAGAGCGGCGAACCCTACATCACCCATCCCGTCGCCGTCGCGGAAATCTGCGCCGGCTGGAAGCTCGACGCGCAAGCCGTGATGGCCGCGCTGTTGCACGACGTGATGGAAGACCAGGGCGTGACCAAGAGCGAGCTGGCCGAACGGTTCGGCCCGAAGGTCGCCGAACTGGTCGACGGCCTGTCGAAGCTCGACAAGATGGAGTTCCGCAGTCGCGAGGAAGCGCAGGCGGAAAACTTCCGCAAGATGCTGCTCGCGATGGCACGCGACGTGCGCGTCATCCTCGTCAAGCTGGCCGACCGTCTGCACAACATGCGCACGCTCGGCGCGGTGCCGATGGAGAAGCGCCGCCGCGTCGCGCGCGAGACGCTCGACATCTACGCGCCGATCGCGCACCGCCTCGGGTTGAACAATACGTATCGCGAGCTGCAGGACATGAGCTTCGCGAATTTCAACCCGCATCGTTACGCGACGCTCGAGAAGGCCGTGAAGGCCGCGCGCGGCAACCGCCGCGAAGTGATCAGCAAGATCCTCGAGGCCGCGCAGCGCGCGATGACCGACGCGAAGATCGACGCCGAGATCACCGGCCGCGAAAAGACGATCTACAGCATCTATCGCAAGATGCGCGACAAGCAGCTGTCGTTCTCGCAGGTGCTCGACGTGTATGGCTTTCGCGTCGTCGTCGAGAGCCCGCTCGACTGCTACACGTGCATCGGTGCGCTGCACGCGCTGTACAAGCCCGTGCCGGGCAAGTTCAAGGACTACATCGCGATCCCGAAGATCAACGGCTATCAGTCGCTGCACACGACGCTCGTCGGCCCGTTCGGCGCGCCGATCGAGTTCCAGGTGCGCACGCGCAAGATGCACGAGATCGCCGAGGCCGGCGTGGCCGCGCACTGGCTGTACAAGAACGGTGGCGCGGATCTGAACGACGTGCAGAAGCGCGCGCACCAGTGGCTTAAGTCGCTGCTCGACATCCAGAGCGAAGCCGGCGATTCGAGCGAATTCCTCGAGCACGTGAAGATCGACCTGTTCCCGGATGCGGTCTACGTGTTCACGCCGAAGTCGAAGATCATGGCGCTGCCGCGCGGCGCGACGGCACTCGATTTCGCGTATTCGATCCACAGCGATCTCGGCAACCAGTGCGTCGCGGTGAAGATCAACAACGAGTTGCTGCCGCTGCGTACCGAGCTGAAGAGCGGCGACATCGTCGAGGTGATCACCGCGCCGTATTCGAAGCCGAACCCCGCATGGCTCGGGTTCGTGCGCACCGGCAAGGCGCGCTCGGCGATTCGTCACTACCTGAAGACGATGCGCCTGAACGAGTCCGTGCAGCTCGGCGAGCGGCTCGTCGACCAGAGCCTGAAGGGTTACGGGCTTGCGCTGGCCGATGTCGCGCCGGAAGTGTGGGAAAAGCTCGTGCAGTGGACGGGCAACAAGAGCCGCCAGGAAATCTTCGCGGACATCGGCCTCGGCCGCCGCGTCGCTGCAGTGATGGCCAAGCGCATCGAGGTGCTGATGAGCGGCCGCGATGCGGACGACGACCTGCCGAAGTCCGAGCGCCATCCCGCACACAATGCGCCGCCGGTCGTCATTACCGGCACGGAAGGGATGTCCGTGCAGCTGTCGGCATGCTGCCGGCCGATTCCGGGCGACGCGATCATGGGCTATATCGGCATCGGCCTCGGGATGGCGATTCATACGACCGATTGCCGTGTCGCGCAGCGTATCCACCGCCGCGATCCGGGTCGCTGGATCGACGTCGAGTGGGCGCCGCAGCCGGGCCGTCTGTTCGACGTCACCGTGAAGGCGCTGGTGAAGAACACGAAGGGCATCTTCGCGCGCGTCGCGGCGGACATCACGTCGGCCGACGCGAACATCGTGCATATCGCGATGGACGAGGATCTGACGCACGAATCGACGGTGCTGCGCTTCGTGATCCAGGTCAGCGATCGCGTGCATCTGGCGAACGTGATGCGGCGCGTACGGACTAATCCGGACGTGATGCGGATCATGCGCGAACGCTCGACCGACGACAGCGTTCATGCGCGCCACGACGGCGGCATGCGTATCGAGCGAGAGCGGCAGGATTACTGACCTGACGCGCGACGCCCGAAGCGAGGCGTTGCAGCGGAAGACGACGGCGGCCACGGGCCGCCGTTTTCGTTTGTGATGCGATCGAAACGGATTCGTACTGCAGCGCCCCGTTGCGTCGAGCGGGAGGCGACGGTGGCCGCGAAGGCGAGAGGTAAGAAAAGGGGAGTGGAAAAAGAAAAAGGGCCTTCCCGGAGGAAGGCCCTTCTGAGGTGGCGCGGCTGGCAGGATTCGAACCCACGACCCCTTGGTTCGTAGCCAAGTACTCTATCCAACTGAGCTACAGCCGCACGCAAAGCGGTACTACTTCAACTGTCGGAACCTTCTACGGTGGGAAGGTCCCCAAAAAGGTGGCGCGGCTGGCAGGATTCGAACCCACGACCCCTTGGTTCGTAGCCAAGTACTCTATCCAACTGAGCTACAGCCGCACGCAAAACTAAAACAGACAACATCGAACTGAAAGGGCCTTCGGTTCGGAAGGCCCTCGAAAAAGGTGGCGCGGCTGGCAGGATTCGAACCCACGACCCCTTGGTTCGTAGCCAAGTACTCTATCCAACTGAGCTACAGCCGCACGCAGAAGCGGAAGTATAGCAGGGTTGTATAAAAAGGGAAGCCTTATTCGCAAAATATGTCACCCGATCCTGCGGGGCCGCCTTCGTGTACCCTTGAAGCATCAGTCATCCCTGTATTGAATCTGCATCATGAACAAGGCGTTTGTCAAAGAGTCGGACGGCGACGACGATCTCGACCCGAGTCAGCCCGCGATTCCCGCGGGCGCGAAGAACTACATCACGCCGGCCGGTCACAAGCGGCTCAGGGACGAGTTGCTGAACCTCATCGACGTCGAGCGTCCCGAGGTCGTGCGGCTCGTGTCATGGGCTGCGTCGAATGGTGACCGGTCGGAGAACGGCGACTATATCTACGGCAAGCGGCGGCTTCGCGAAATCGATCGGCGCATTCGCTTCCTGACGAAGCGGCTCGATCTCGCCGAGGTCGTCGACGCGAGCCGGCAGGAGAGCGTCGACCAGGTGTTCTTCGGCGCGACCGTCGATTACGCGACGCCCGACGGCGAAGATCACACGATCACGATCGTCGGGATCGACGAGGTCGATCTCGATCATGGTTGTGTCAGCTGGATTTCGCCGGTTGCGCGCGCGCTCATCAAGGCGAAGATCGGCGACACCGTCACGCTGATGACGCCGGCGGGGCCGCAGCCGATCGACGTGCTCGACGTCCGCTATCCTGCGCGAAGCGACGCGTGAGCGCCCGGTCGGCATAGCGGTGCCGGGGCGCATCGCGTCGCAGAAACGAAAAGCGCTCCGGGTAGGGCGCCTGGTCATGGCGGTCCAGGTCGAACGGCTGCGGCGATCGTTCAGAAGCGGTGGCGCATGCCGGCCGTGACGGCGATCTGCTTGTTGGTCGACGATGCGGTGCCGAGCCCGTTGATGTTCGCGCCGATCGCGAGGCCGTCCGCATTCACCCGCTGGTATTCGCCCTGCAGGTACAGGTCGGTGCGCTTCGACAGCGCGTAGTCGGCCTGCAGGTTGAACTGGTGCCAGCTCGGCGTCTGGCCGTCGAGGCGGCTGTCGGTGTACGTGTACGAGCCTGCCAGCGAGAACGCCGGCGTCAGCGCGTAGCGGCCGTTGATTTCGTAGTTGTTGAAGCGCGTGCCGCCGGCGAGCGGGATGCCGTTCGACACGCCGGATTGTCCGGCGCTGATGCCGGACGAATCGGTCAGGCGCGTCTGCGTAAACACGAATCCGGCCGTCGCGGGCCCGAACGCGTAATTGAGGCCGGCACCCCACGTGCGCTGACGGCTCGCGGCGAACGTCCAGTCGCCGGCCACCGCGCCGGGATCGCTGGTCGCGAGCGCCAGCGAGTTGATGTTGTTGTTCAGCTGCATGTACGCGGCCGCGACGTTGAAGCCCATGAAGCTGTACGACGCGCCGACGCTGTACGCCCGGTTGTTCGAGAAGTCGCTCGAGTTCGAGAAACCGTACAGCGCGCCGAACTTCAGGCCGCCGTAGTCCACACTCTGGTACTTGACCGCGTTGTTGATCCGGAACGAGTTGTTCAGGTTGTCGTTGTCGAACGGATGAGCGAACTGCGTGCCGCCGTACTGGGTGCCGGTCAGCGACAGCGGGCCGAGGAAGTCGACGACGCTGTCGTACTGGCGCCCGAGCGTGAGCGAGCCGTAACTGTCGTGCGCAAGGCCGACGAACGCCTGGCGACCGAACTCGCGACCGTTCTGCTTGAGCGTGCCGTTGTTGATGCCGAAGCCGTTTTCCAGCGTGAAGATCGCTTTCAGGCCGCCGCCGAGATCCTCGGTACCGCGCAGGCCCCAGCGGCTGCCGTTGATCGAGCCGCTCGTCTCCTGCCACGCACTGTGACCGCCCTGGTTGTTCGTATAGGTGATGCCCGCATCGATCAGGCCGTACAGCGTGACGCTGCTTTGCGCATGCGCGGCGGTGGTGCACACGCCAGCCAATGCGGTGACGATCAGGGTCTTCTTCATGATCTGTCTCCAAACAGGATGATGTCGATCGAACCTGCTGCGGGCATTGGCGGCGGCGCAGCCCGGCGATGCCGGATGCGCGGGGGGCGGGTTGCCCTTGTCGAATATCCATTTGCAGTGTACGGATCGCGCGGAACACAGACGAAAACCGCTTCGGGAAATACTGTATTTTGAATCGCGCAAGAATCGGCAGAAGCGCCGAAAGCCATGCTGGTCAAGGCTTTGCGGCGATGCGGAAAGAGAAAGTGGCGATCAGGAATCCATAGCGCGCGTTGCGCGATCGCGACAAACGATCACGGTCGGGCGCAACTGGCGTTGGCCCGATTATTGACACATCGGCAATAGAGGTTTGTGCGAGCCATGGATAATGAAAGGATGTTCTCTCGCTATACTGCGATCTCTGCTTTCCGAAGCAGACTTTTTCGTTGACGGAAAAGATCTCCAAACCTTTGTCGGCGCGACTTCCCAGTCGCGCTTTTTTTTTGCCCCGCCGTTCCGATCGCTACTGCGCGTATGAGCGCCGCTTGCGCTTGGTGGCCGGCTCCGTCTCGTCGGCGTCGGCCTGCAACGGCGTATACGTCCAGTCTTCCATCACGTAGTGGCGTGCATCCAGCGGTGACGCAAGCAGGTTCTGCCAGTGGTCGCCATGCCAGGTCGGGTCGAACTCGGTGTCGCACGGCGTTTCACGTGCGGACTCGGCCAGCGCACGGGACTTGCGACGTACGCGTCCGAGCCGGCTCGCGAAGCGCTTGATTCCGTCCAGCCACATGACCGTCTCCTTCCGTCGGCGTTGCATCAGCATCGCAACGTCCCCCGTTTTCCGCAACCCGGAAAAAACCCGAGGATTTTACCGAGTCGATTTGTCCCCGGTAGGTTTTTCGCGCCATTGATTATCTGCGATCTGGTCCCGGTAACATTGACAGGTTTTTGGTGCGAATCAATTAATAAAAGACGACGTTGTACCGATTCCAGTGGCATTGATGTTTTTTTGATAAATCAGTCGCTAAAAATTTTCTTGACGCATCCGGATTGTCCAATTTATAAAGTCAGCACTCCGTCCCCGTGCGGAGCGCTGGTGGGGGTATCGGCGCAATGGTGCGGGATTACGGGAGGCGGCTATAAACGGTAGCTTTTCTTGATCTAAACGAGTGGGGAACGAAGGTATGGATACCGGTATCGTAAAATGGTTTAACGATGCTAAAGGTTTCGGTTTTATTACGTCCGACAATGGCGGGGAAGATTTGTTTGCGCACTTCTCCGAAATCCGGATGGAAGGTTTCAAAACGCTGAAGGAAAACCAACGTGTTTCCTTCGACGTGAAAGTCGGGCCGAAAGGCAAGCAGGCAGCGAATATCCAGGCGGCCTGACGCGCCACGCATTGCCGATCACGTCCGGCCCCCGCATCGCGGGGGCTTTTTGCTTTGATGGGGACGCATCCAGCCGGCCGGCCACCTGATTCCGGTTCATGCTGGTCGTGGACACGCATGCCGGTGCATACTCACGGAAGCATCGTTTCCCTGTCTTTTCATGTCCGATTCCCTTTCGTCCGATCCCGCCAGCGAACAGCCGCTCGTCTTCGTCGATCTTGAAACCACCGGTGGCTCGTCCGCCGAGCACCGCATCACCGAAATCGGCGTGGTCGAAATCGGGCCGCTCGGCGTATCGACGTGGACGACCCTCGTCAATCCCGGCCAGTCGATTCCACCGTTCATCCAGCAACTGACGGGCATTTCGGACGAGATGGTGCGCGACGCGCCGTCGTTCGCGTCGCTCGCCCCCGCGCTGTTCGAGCGGCTCGACGGCAAGCTGTTCGTCGCGCACAACGCGAGCTTCGATCGTGGTTTCCTGCGTACCGAATTCGAGCGTGCGGGCATTGCGTTCAATCCCGACGTGCTGTGCACGGTGCGGCTGTCGCGCGCGCTGTTTCCGCGCGAGTCCCGGCATGGGCTCGATGCGCTGATCGAACGGCACGGCCTCGTTCCCGCCGCGCGGCACCGGGCGCTCGCCGACGCCGATCTCCTGTGGCAGTTCTGGCGGCAGTTGCACGAGATCGTGCCGCTCGAGCGTCTGCGCGACCAGATCGCGCGCACGACACGCCACTTCCGCCTCGGCGGGGAGCTGACCGAAGCGTGGCTCGATACCGCGCCGGCTGGATGCGGCGCGTACGCGCTGTTCGGGGAGGGCGACGAGGCGCTTTACGTCGGCCGCAGCGTGCGCGTGCGCCAGCGTTTGCGTGCGCTGCTCACGGGCGAGCGGCGGTCGTCGAAGGAAATGCGGCTGGCGCAGCAGGTGCGCCGCGTCGAGTGGCGCGAGACCGGCAACGAACTGGGCGCGATGCTCGCCGAAGCGCAGTGGATCGCACGGCTGCGGCCGACGTTCAACCGCCGGCCGGCGGCCGATGCCGGGCGGGCCGGCAATACGCCCTGGCCGTTCGACGGCCCGGTTGCATTCGAAGCGAGCGGCGAGCGCCGCTTCTTTCACGTGATCGACGGCTGGCGCTACCTCGGCGTGGCCGAATCGCTCGATGCGGCCCTGCAGCTCGTGGTCGACGGTGCGGACGGCCCGTTCGAGCCCCATACCCATCGCCTGCTGCAGACCCAGCTCGCGCGCGGCCTGCAACTGATCCCGCTCGCGCTGCTCACGCCCGCGGACTGAGTGCCATGTGAACGCCACGGAGTGCCGCGCGTTGCGGCGCCGTGGCCGGGTGTCGTCAGCCGATCGCGCTGGCGCCGCCGCCGGCACACACGTGCGACAGCGCGGTGCCGAGCGCCTGCGTCTTGGTCGAGTCGTAGCGGGTGAGCGTTTTCCAGTTCGCGATGCTGAGCGCGAGCCGTGCCTGGCAATCGGGTGCGTCACGCAGCGGCGCGACCTGCGCGAGGCCCGCCAGCATCTTCTGCGTCAACTGGTCGAGCGCCGGCCGCGTGCTGGTCGCGAGGTCGGGCGGTGTGCCTTCGGGCGGTCGCGTCGCGCGCCACGTTGCGAACAGCGCGTCCTGCACCTCCTTGCTCGCGGCGATCTGGTCCTCGAAGAAGGCCCGTGCGAACGCCGGATCGACGCCGCTCTGTCCCGCACGCCTTTCCACCGACGACAGCAATGCCGCTTCGCGCGGCCGGTCTTCGATCGCCTTGTGATTCGCCCATTTCCAGCGCGCGACGGGTTCGGCGAGCGCGAGCCGCTGCGAGGCGAGTGCGACGAGGTTGGTGAGTGCGGTGTCGTCGCCGTCCGCATGGGCGACGTGCGGGGACGAGAAGAGGGCGACGCCGAGCGCGGCGACAGCGAGGCTGGCACGAATGGCTTGCTTCATCGGAACGATCGGGAGAGCCGGGAAGGCCCGAGGTGTAAAACGAGAAGGATAGACGAAGACAGTCGCGCGGCGGAGCGTCGCGACAGAAGAATCAGCGGGCGAGCTGATCCGGCACCGTCAGGTCGTTGCAACCCGGGTGCGAGGTGATCTGCGCCGAAAACGCAGCGATGAACCGCACGATATCGTTCGACACGTGGCGGTTACAGAACGGAACGTAGGTTCACTTCGGCGAGTACAGCTTGTGCTGCTCGTCGAAGAATGCCCGGACGTGCTCGGGCAATTCGGCGAGGAATTCCACGCCGACGGGTTCCGGATCCGGGCTCATCACTTGCTCGGGCGGGGGCATGCGAGTTGGTCTTTCGTCCATGGTCATTTCTCCAGCAGGTTCAATGATTATCAACCTCGGCCTTGGATTTATGCCAGTGGCGAATCGTTAGATTTTGTCTCTGTTGTATTAACGGCACATGCGCTGCTGCGCGCCGTGCAATGCCGACTATTGCGCTCGGCAGAATCAGCAACAATCGACCGCTTGTTATACTTGCGCGCACTTTTTCCTGGACCGCGATGAAACGAACGACGCGATGGATCGGCCTCGTATGGCTGGCGCTGGTACTGAACGTACTGTCGCCCGTCGTCGGCTACGCGCGTCTCGCGTCGAGCGGTTCCGGCGAGCTCACGCTCGACCTGTGCAGTGCGACCGGCGCCCGCCAGGTCGTGCTGGCCCAGTCCGGCAGCGATCGCGACACGTCGTCGTTCGATCATGCCGGCGTGCCGCACTGCGTGTACTGCCCCGGCTTCGCGGCGAACGTCGCGCTCGGCACGAGCCTGCCCGTGCTGCCGGGCTTCGTGCGCGCGTTCGCGTACCGGGCAGCCGCACCGGCCGTCCCCGATTTCCCGCGTCAGAGCATCCGTTTCGCGCAGCCGCGCGGCCCGCCTGAAAACGTCCCGATCTGATTGATATCGTCCGCGCGCCCCGGTGGCGCGCGTGCCGCCCGCGGCCCGATCCGCGCGCCGTGCCGTCCGTGCGCGGTGCGTCGACTCGCGCACGGCGGCGTCCGGTCACGTTTTCAGGAATTCATCCATGTCGTATACCTTCGCCGCGCGGCCGTCGCGCGGTCGGCTCGCACTGGCGTGCGCGGCCGCTTTTGCCTGGCCGGCTGCGCAGGCAGCCTCGATCGACGGCGCGTCGTCCGATCCGGTGCCGGGTGGCGCCGGCACTCCGGCCCGCAGCGCCGCCACGGCCGCCACGGTTGCACCCGCGCCGACGGGCGACACGCTGACCGCCGTCAGCGTGACCGCCCAGCGGCAACCCGTCGATCCGAATACGCCGGCCGTCGTCGAGTCGATCACGCGCGAGCAGATCGACGCGCACACCAACGTCACCACCGAGGACGCGCTGAAGTACGCGCCGAACCTGATGGTCCGCAAGCGCTATATCGGCGACCGCAACAGCGTGTTCGCCGGCCGCGACTTCAACGAATTGCAGAGCGCACGCGGGCTCGTCTACGCCGACGGTCTGCTGCTGTCGAACCTGCTCGGCTCGAGCTATGCGTATCCGCCGCGCTGGTCGCTGATTTCCCCCGACGATATCGAACGCGTCGACGTGCTTTATGGCCCCTTTTCCGCGCTGTATCCCGGCAACGCGATCGGCTCGACCGTGCTGCTGACGACGCGTCGCCCTGAAAAACTCGAGGCGTCGCTGTCGACGCAGTTCTTCACGCAGCGCTACCACGACGGCTACGGGTTCGCGGACAGCTTCGGCGGCAACCACCAGACGGCCCGGATCGCGAACCGCGTCGGCAAGTTCTGGTTTTCGCTGTCGCTCGACCGGCTGGAGAACGACGGTCAGCCGACGCAGTATGCGAGCCCCAATTCCGCCTACAACCCGAAGCTCGGTGCCGCGGTGCCGGTGACGGGCGCCGCGACGGACATCGGACCCAACGGCAAGCCGCGCACGATCGTCGGCGCGCAGAACATCGAGCGGACCGAGCAGCTCAACGAGACGGTCCGGATGGGCTACGCGTTCACCGACCACGTCGACGCGACGCTGACGCTCGGCCACTGGGAGAACCATTACCGGCAGCACGGCGAAACCTTCCTGCGCGATGCGGCCGGCAATCCCGTCTACGGCGGCAACGTGTCGATCGGCGGTCAGAGCATGACCGTCGCGCCGAGCGCGTTCGCGCCGCAGCAAGGCGACCAGGAGAACTGGCTGTACGCGCTCGGCCTGAACGGCCGGCTCGATTCGGGCTGGCGGCTGTCGGGCGTGGTGTCGGCGTACGATGTGTCGCGCGACGTGCTGCGCGCGGCGTCGACGGTGCAGGGCGGCGCGGGCACGCTGTTCCAGGGCGACGGCACGGGCTGGCGCACGCTCGACCTGAAGGCCGAGGCGCCGGAAGTGAAGGGCCACACGTTCACGTTCGGCTATCACTACGACAACTATTTCCTGCGCAACATCACGTACAACACGGCCGACTGGCTGGCCGGGCCGACCACGTCGGTCGCGAACGTCTATCAGGGTGACACGCGTACGCAGGCGCTGTTCGCGCAGGATGCGTGGCGATTCGCGCCTGGCTGGCTCGCGACGCTGGGCCTGCGCTACGAGCGCTGGGATGCGTACGGCGGCGCGCTCGGCAACGCGAGCGGCGCGTTCGGCTATGCGGATCGCGGCGCGAACGCGCTGTCGCCGAAGGTCGCGGTGCAATGGGACGCGACCGACGTCTGGCGTTTCCGGCTGTCGTTCGCGACCGGCACGCGCTTCCCGACGGTCGGGGAGCTGTTCCAGGGCACGATCTCGAACAACGCGATCGTCAACAACAACCCGAACCTGCGGCCCGAGAAGGCGATCGACTGGGACTTCACGGCCGAGCGCGACGTGGGCGTGGGCGTCGTGCGCGCGAGCGTGTTCCAGAGCGATCTGCGCGACTCGATCTACAGCCAGACGACGGTGTCGGGCGCCTCGAGCGTCACCAACATCTCGAACGTCGACCGGGTGCGTGCGCGCGGCGTCGAACTCGCGTTCAGCGGCCAGAACGTCGGGCTGCGCGGGCTCGACATCGACGCGAACGTCTCGGCGACCAATGCGCAGATCCTTGCCGACGCCGCGAACCCGGCGTACGTCGGCTCGCGATTTCCGCGCATCCCGCGCATGCGCGCGAACCTGCTCGCGTCGTACCGCTTCGACGAGCACTGGCTCGCGAGCGTCGGCGTCCGCTATTCGGGCCGCCAGTTCAACACGCTAGACAACAGCGACGTGAATCCGGACGTCTACGGCGGCACGAGCATCTTCACGATCGTGGACCTGAAAGCGCGTTACCGGTTCGACCGTCACTGGACCGCGTCGGTCGGCATCGACAACCTGACGGACCGTCGCTACTACGTGTTCCACCCGTATCCGGGCCGCACTTTCTATGGAGAATTGAAATGGTCGCTGTGAAATCGTTCGCGGCAGGCTGCGCGCTGTGGCTCGCGGCGCTGTCGCCTGCCGGCGCGCACGATGCGCCGAAGGCCGCCGATCCGCACGCCGCACACATGAGCATGCAGGCCGCGCCGGCGCAACAGAAGCAGCCGCTCGCGACTGGCGCCGCGTTCGACGCGCGGCATCGGCTGTGGGTCGCATGGGTCGAAGGCGCGCACGTCGTCGCCGCGCATTCCGACGATGCGGGCCGGACGTTGTCCGCGCCCGTGATCGTCAACGCGATGCCGGAGCCGATCTATACGAGCGCGGAGAACCGGCCGAAGGTCGCGACGAGCCCGGACGGCCGCGCGGTGTACGTATCGTGGTCGATGCCGCTCGATGCGCCGTACACCGGCATGGTGCGCTTCTCGCGCTCGCTCGACGGCGGCGCGACCTGGAGCGTGCCGGTCACCGTCCATCACGACCGGCAGGCGATCACGCACCGTTTCGACATGATGGCGGTCGACCCGGCCGGCAACATCGCGATCGCGTGGATCGACAAGCGCGATCTCGTCGCGGCGAAAGCGGCGGGGCAGGCGTATGAAGGCGCGGCCGTGTACTACGCGGTGTCGCGCGACGGCGGCGCGTCGTTCGAGCCCGAGCGCAAGGTGACGGACCACACGTGCGAATGCTGCCGCATCGCGATGGCGATCGACCCGGCCGGACATATCGAAGCCGTGTGGCGCAACGTGTTCCCGGGACAGATTCGCGACCACGCGCTGGCGGTGTTGCCGGTGTCGGCGTCGGCGCCCGTCGTGCCCGTCCGTGCGACGTTCTCGAACTGGCATGTCGAGGCGTGCCCCGAGCACGGGCCGGCACTCGCGATCACACCGGACGGTACGCGCCATCTTGCGTGGTTCGGCGTCGTCGACGGTCGCGCCGACGTGTTCTATTCGCGCATCGGCGCCGACGGCCGGCCGCTCGGCACGCCGTGGGCGTTCGGCGAGAATCCCGCGGTGCCGGCCGAGCAGGCGTCGCATGCGGCGCTCGTCGCGCACGGCGATGTCGTCTGGCTCGCGTGGAAGGCGTTCGACGGTGAGGCGATGCAGATCAAGCTGCGCCGCTCGGACGATCGCGGCGAGCACTGGTCGGCGCCGCGCGTGATCGCGGCGACGGCGGGTGCGAGCGACAATCCGCAACTGCTCGACGATGCCGGGCGCATCTACCTGTCGTGGCGTACGCGTAACGACGGCTATCGGCTGATTCCCGTGGAGGGCACGCAATGAAACGGCTGACTGGATTGCTCTGCGCGATGCTTGCCAGCGTGCCGGCATGGGCCGGCGAACTGCAGCCGCTGCACGCGGCCGACGTGGCGAAGCTGTATGCGAGCGCGCACGCACGGCCGCTCGCGGTCGAGATCTGGTCGCTCGATTGCGGTTACTGTCGCGAGAATGCCGCGCACCTCGTCGCGTGGCAGCACCGGCATCCGGACGTGCAGCTCGCGATGGTCGCGATGGACGCGTACGACGACAACGGCGCGACCATCGCGCAGGCGCTGGCGCAAATGAACCTGCCGCCGCAGGTCGCGCAGTATGCGAATGCGGAGCCGATGCCGGAGCGTTTGCGCGCGGCGCTCGATGCGGGATGGCGAGGGGAGATGCCGCGTACCGTGTGGATCGGACGCGATGGCGCACGCGATGCGCGCAGCGGCTTGCTGACGACCGACGTGCTCGACGGCTGGATGCAGCGCGGCAAGCGCCGCTGAAACGGGCGGCGGCGCGCGGGCGATGCCGCGCGCCGCGCCGATGCAAAAACGCGCCCGAAGGCGCGCGAGAAGATCGTCAGGCCGCTCGCCTGAATAGCCGGATCACGAACAGCAGGATCACGGCGCCGATGACCGCGATGATCACCGAGCCGATGAAGCCGCTGCCGATGCTGATGCCGAGCAGCCCGGCGAGCCAGCCGCCGATCACTGCGCCGACGATACCGACGATGATGTCGACGATCAGGCCGAACCCGCCGCCCTTGACGAGCACGCCCGCCAGCCAGCCGGCGATGGCGCCGATGATGAGCCACATAATCAAGCCATGAGTCATGGTGATCCTCTCCTTTGTTGAGTCGAAATGACCGGACGTCGGCTGTTTCGCCGCAAGCTACGCGAGGGCGGCATTGCGACTGCCGCGCCGCCCACGCAATGTAACGCGATAGACGGGTCGGAATCGTTAAGTAATGTTATGCACCCTTAACCGGTTTTTCCAGGGGATTCGTCTGGCTATGGCGCGGCGCACGCGCAGGCGATACGCGATGAAATGAATTTGTAATGAACGGGCGACGGAAGCGGTGCGATTGCGTCGTGCGTCATCGTCCGGATGCTGGCGTCGGTTCGGCTGCATCGGGCAGGCCGTGGCCGGCCTCGTCGATCAGTTGGGTGACGGTCGCGGCGTCGCCGATCGTTTCGATGGCGAGCAGTGCAAAACGGGCCAGAAAAAGCGCTGTGTCGGTTTCGCCGATGCGTGTCATCGTGCGGCACAGATCGGTATAGAGGGTGTCGCGTTCGATGTCGGTCATCATGCGTTCTCCTGAAGGTCGGATGACGTGCGCGAGTGGAGCGCGTGTTCGAGTGCGTTGCCGAGATCATCGGCGCGTGCGTCGTGCCAGCGGCCGAGGACGTGACCGTCCGGCCGCACGAGATAGACGGTGCCCTCGCGTGCGCCGTACAGGTCGAACAACCGGCCGTCGGCATCGTAGCCGCGGCACGCGCGGTGTCGCGGTGCGGCGTGCCGCGCGAGCGTGACGAGCGAGAACGGCAGTCCGGCGTCCTGCAGGCGCCGTTCGAGGTCGACGAGCGACGGGCAGGGCATGCCGTCGGACGTGAAGCAGAGCGCGGTGAAACGCGGGCCGACGAGATCGGTCAGGTGGCCGCGGGTCGGGCCCGCGTCGTTGCCGTCGTCATGCGATGCCGGCAGCATCAGCGGACATTCCGCGAGTATCGTGCCCGGCGCCGGCCCGGCCGAAAATGCATCGCGCTCGTGCGCATTGAGCGGCGACGCGGCATACGCGATCGCGGACGTCTGGCGCGGATTGATCAGCGAACGCAACGCCGGATGCCGGACCGCGAGCGTCAGCACGGCCTTGCGCATCAGGTCGAACGCGAACGAAGGCGGCGCCATGAACTCGGTGCTTTTCGTGCCGTAGCGCAGGTTCTCGTGCGTCGCGAACACGCGTTCGTCCGAATAGCTGTCGAGCAGCGCGTCCGACGCGAGGCCGCGGATCACGAACGCCAGTTTCCACGCGACGTTGTCGGCATCGTCGATACCCGAATTCGCGCCGCGCACGCCGAAGATCGGCACCAGATGCGCGGCGTCGCCGCAGAACAGCACGCGATCGTGCCGGTAGCGCTCGAGCGTCAGTGCGTTCGCCTTGTAGATCGTGATCCAGATCGGCGACCAGTCGCCGCGCTCGCCCATCATGTCGAGCAGGTTCTGCACGCGCGGGATCACGTTCTCGGGTTTCACCGCGGCGTCGGGATCCTCGTCGTCGCGCAACTGGTAGTCGATGCGCCAGACGTTGTCGGGCTGCTTGTGGACGAGCACCGTCGAGCCGGGGTTCGACGCCGGGTCGAAGTACGCGAGCCGTTCGGTCGGCCGGTCGCTGTCGAGCGCGATGTCGACGATCACGTAGCGGCCTTCGTAGCGCGTGCCGTGAAGCGACAGGCCGAGCGCATCGCGCATCGTGCTGCGGCCGCCGTCGCTCGCGACGATCCAGTCCGCTTCGAGTGCGTAGCTGCCGAGCGGCGTAGCGACGTCCAGATGCACGCCGTCCGGGTGCTGCATCACGCCCGCGACCTTCGTCTGCCAGCGGATCTCGATGAGTTCGGGGCGGCGCAGCGCGGCGTCGAGCAGGAACTGCTCGATGTGATATTGCGCGAGGTTCACCATCGGCGGCAGCTTCTGGTTTTCGTCCTGCGGCATCGTGAAATGCAGCACTTCGTCGTGACGGTAGAAGCTGCGCCCGCCGGTCCACGGCAGCCCGACGCGCAGGAAGTCGTCGAGCGCACCGAGCCGCTCGATGATCTCGAGGCTGCGTCGCGAGATACAGATCGCACGGCTGCCATGGCAGACCGAATCGTCGGCTTCGAGCAGCACGCTGCGAATGCTGTGGTTCGCGAGGCCGAGCGCGACGGCGAGCCCGACCGGGCCGCCGCCGACGATCGCGACGCGGTGTCGTTGCGTCTCGACGCCGTCGCTGCAGGCCGGCAGGTGCGCAGGGTAGAGCTCGGCGACGAACGGGTATGGCTTGAATTCGATGGCCATCGTTGGCTTCCAGGTTGCGGTGGTCGAACGCGCACGCCATCGCGCGATGCGTGCGGCAGGTCGATGCAGTATGGAAGCCGCGCCAGGCCCGGCTGTCCCCATTCCGGGTACAGCGAACGGCAGTCGGCGGGCCGGGATTTACCCCGATAACGGTCAGGGCCGGCTGGTCGTGTTCAGGGTTGCAGGCACAGCGCAAACAGCTGGCGCTGGCTCGAGATGCCGAGGCGCCGGTACGCGCGCTTCTGGTAGGTGACGACGCTCGATGCCTTCACGCCGATCGTCTCGCCGATCTCGTGCGCGGTCTGGCCTTCGAGTACGCCGCGCAGCACGTCGAGTTCGCGCTTGGACAGCGCCGGGCATGCGGCGCGCAGTCGCGCAAGCATCAATTGCGGGATGCCGATCTGCGCCGAACCCGCGAGCGTGTAGTGATGCTGTGCGGCCTGCACGATCAGCGGTGCGAGCGTTTCGATGGCGGCGATCTCGCGCGGCTGGAATGCGCCGCTTCGATGCGCGCGATACAGGTTGATCGACAGCCAGGTCGAATCGTTCGGCTGCATCAGCAGCGCGAGACGGTCGGAGACGTCGGGGCCGCGATAGCAGGCCGCGCGGTACGCGTCGTGACCGATTTCGTCGCTGGCCTGCTGATGCAGCAGCACGTCGCGGCGATGCGTGCCGCGGTGTGCGGCCGAGACGATCTTCTGATTGCCGTCGAGCGCGTAGAAATGTCGTGCATAGGTGTCGGCGACATCGCGCAGGTAGCGGCCGCCGCGATGATCGGCGACCGACATCGTGCGTGGCCGATTGCCGAACTCGTACGCGAAGATCGTGCACTGCGTGACGGACAGCGCATCGTCGAACAGCTTCAGGACTTCGCCGGCGAATGCATTCGGCTCGCTGCCGCCGATCGCGGCGACGAGACCGGTCGCGCGGGATACATCCAGTTGCCCGCTGAGGTTCGGTCGGTCGAGACGCCAGGTGCGCATGATGCTCGGGAAGGGCGGGTGGTCCGGCGATTGTAATCGGCGGCGTGCGGCGCGTGAGTCGGGAGATGCCCGCAAGCGGTGTGGGCGGGGAGAGGACGGGCGCACGATTTCGTGTATCGGAAATCGCAGCCGGAAATGTGGCTGGAAGAAACGTGGTCAGAAAAGAGAAAAGGCCTGACAAGCATCACTTGTCAGGCCTTTATATCTTGGTGCCGGAGATAGGAGTCGAACCTACGACCTTCGCATTACGAATGCGCTGCTCTACCAACTGAGCTACACCGGCAGCAGAGAAATGAAATTATATGGTGAAATCCGAGATCTTGGCAATAGGTTTTGCGAATTTTTTTCAGCTTGCTGCTGCTGCTTCGCGAAACCATCGATCCGGCGGACTTCCCGCTTTCACTTCACTGTGATGCAGCCGGTTAGGGCCACATCGAGAAGGCGCGATTGTACTGACGTCTCGCACCTTCGTCTAGTGCTGCAGTGCAAATTTATTGGCTGTCGGTGTGATAGCCGGTCACGCGCTCGACTTCGTTCTTCGAACCGAGGAACACCGGCACGCGCTGATGCAGGCCGGTCGGCTGCACTTCCATGATCCGTTGCGTGCCCGTGGTCGCGGCGCCGCCCGCCTGCTCGACGATGAACGACATCGGATTCGCTTCGTACATCAGGCGCAGCTTGCCAGGACGATCGGGCGTGCGCTTGTCGGCCGGGTACATGAAGATGCCACCGCGGTTCAGGATCCGGTGCACGTCGGCCACCATCGATGCGATCCAGCGCATGTTGAAGTTGTCGCCGCGCGGGCCTTCCTTGCCGGCATTCAGTTCGTCGACGTAGCGCTGGACCGGCTCGTACCAGTGGCGTGCATTCGATGCGTTGATCGCGTATTCGCGCGTCTCGGCCGGGATCTGCATGTTGCTCTGGGTGAGCACCCACGAGCCGACTTCGCGGTCGAGCGTGAAGCAGTTCACGCCGTTGCCGGTCGTCAGCACGAACACGGTTTGCGGGCCGTACACCGCGTAGCCGGCCGCGACCTGCTCCGTGCCGGGCTGCAGGAACGATTCCTCGGTGGCCTGCTTGCCGTCCGGGCAGCGCAGCACCGAGAAGATCGTGCCGATCGACACGTTCACGTCGATGTTCGACGAGCCGTCGAGCGGATCGAACACGAGCAGGTATTCGCCGCGCGGGTAGTTCTCCGGGATCGGGAAGAACGTTTCCATTTCCTCCGATGCCATCGCGGCGAGGTTGCCGCCCCATTCGTTCGCGTCGAGCAGGATCTCGTTCGACAGGATGTCGAGCTTCTTCTGCACTTCGCCCTGGACGTTTTCGCTGCCGGCGGTGCCCAGCGCATCGCCGAGCGCGCCCTTCGACACGTTGTAGCTGATCGCCTTGCACGCGCGGGCGACCACTTCGATCAGCAGGCGCAGGTCGGCGGGGAGGTTGTTGGTCTCACGTTGCTGTTCGATCAGGAACTTGGACAGCGTGGTGCGGCGGGCAATGGACATGACTGACTCCGAAAGGCCAAAAATCCTTGAATTGCCGCAATTTTACCTGTCGTGCTTCCCGACCCGCCGGCTTTTTTCGTCCCGTTACACGGCCGGGCGGCCGAAGCGGCCGGGTTTCGGCGGGGATGAGGCTGTGGATGCGCGCTGCGGCGGCGGGAAATCGGGGCGCCCGAAGCGGTGTCCGGCTCCGACCCCGCCCGCGCCCGGGCAATCGCTTACGCAATCATTCGAGCAATAAAAAAGCCGGCGCCGCAACGGGGCGGCACCGGCTTCGTCGCGCGCCAACGCGACGCGACAGGGCGCGTTACGCGAGCGCCTTCTCGACGATTTCGCGCACGTCGCGCGACTTCGCTCCGGCGGCGACCTGCTCGAGCGCTTCGCGCATCCGGTCGCGCAGCGCCGGCGTGAAGCGGCGCCACAGTTCGAGCGAGCGTGCGAGGCGCGCGGCGACCTGCGGGTTGATCGCGTCGAGCGCGAGCACCTGTTCGGCCCAGAACGCGTAACCGGAGCCGTCTGCCGCGTGGAATTGCGCGGGGTTCGCCGCGCAGAAGCTGAAGATCAGTGAGCGTGCGCGGTTCGGGTTCTTCAGGTTGAACGCGGGATGCGCCATCAGCTTGCGGACCTTCGCGAGCGTCGGCTGGGCCGACGTGCCGCGCTGGGCGGCCTGCATCGCGAACCACTTGTCGATCACGAGCGCGTCCTTCTCGAAGCGGCGGTAGAAGTCGGCCAGCGCATGTTCGGCCGCCTCGTTCGCGCCCGAGGCCGCCGCCGACAGCAGCGCACCGAGCGCGGCCGCGCGATCGGTCATGTTGTTCGCGTCGTCGTACTGCGCGGTCGCGATGCGCACGCCGTCGGCCGGATCCTCGAGTTCGGCGAGATACGCCAGCGCGAGGTTCTTCAGCCCGCGTCGGCCGGACGCTTCGGGCGTCGGCTCGTAGGCGCCCGGCGTCTGCTGCTGCTCGTACGCGGCGAGCCACTCGGCGCGCAGCGCGGTCGCGAGCTGGCGGCGCACGAACTGGCGTGCGCGGTGCACGGCGGCCGGATCGGCTTCGGCCATCTGGTCGGCCAGGTAGGTTTCCGACGGCAGCGTCAGCGCGAGTTCGCGGAACGCGGGCGACAGGCTCGCGTCGGTCAGCACGCGGCGGAACGCGGCGACGAAGTTCTCGCCGAGCGTGAGCGACTCGTTCGCGGCGGCGCGCGCGGCGAGCGTCAGCAGCGCGCGCGTCGCGAGGCGCTGGCCGGCTTCCCAGCGGTTGAACGGGTCGCTGTCGTGCGCGAGCAGGAACGCGAGGTCGTCGTCGCTGTAGTCGTACTCGACGATCACGGGTGCCGAGAAATTGCGCAGCAGCGACGGCAGCGGCTGCTCCGGCACGTCGACGAACGTGAACGTCTGCTCGGCATCGGTGAAGTCGAGCACGCGCGTCGTGCCCGCTGCGGCCGCTTCACCGTCGAGCTGCAACGGCAGGTCGCGGCCGTCGCGACCGATCAGGCCGATCGCGAACGGAATCAGCAGCGGCCCCTGCTGCGTGTCACGCGCGGCGGCCGACGCATCGCCGTAGCCTTGTGCGAGCGTGACCGTATAGCGGCGTGCGGCTGCGTCGTACGCAGTGCGCACCGACACGCGCGGCGTGCCGGCCTGGCTGTACCAGCGCTCGAACTGCGCGAGGTCGCGCCCGTTCGCATCGGCCATCGCGTGGCGGAAGTCGTCGCAGGTCACCGCGTGGCCGTCGTGGCGCTGGAAGTAGAGGTCCATCCCCTTGCGGAACCCGTCGCGGCCGAACAGCGTCTGGTACATCCGCACGACTTCCGAGCCTTTTTCGTAGACGGTCATCGTGTAGAAGTTGTTGATCTCGACGTAGCTTTCCGGGCGCACCGGGTGCGCCATCGGGCCCGCGTCCTCGGCGAACTGCAGCTGACGCAGCACGCGTACGTCCTCGATGCGCTTGACCGCGCGCGCCGCCGATTCGACGGCGTCGCCCGCGGCCATGTCGGCCGAGAATTCCTGGTCGCGGAACACGGTCAGGCCTTCCTTCAGGCTCAGCTGGAACCAGTCGCGGCAGGTCACGCGATTGCCGGTCCAGTTGTGGAAGTACTCGTGGCCGACCACCGATTCGATGTTCGCGAAATCGGTGTCGGTCGCGGTCTCGGGGTTCGCCAGCACGTACTTCGTGTTGAAGATGTTGAGCCCCTTGTTCTCCATCGCGCCCATGTTGAAGTCGCCGACCGCGACGATCATGAAGCGGTCGAGATCGAGCTCGAGGCCGAAGCGTTTCTCGTCCCAGCGGATCGAGTGGATCAGCGAATCCATCGCGTGACGGGTCTTGTCGAGATCGGCCGGTT
Source organism: Burkholderia sp. JKS000303 (assembly GCF_002563755.1). Taxonomy (NCBI): domain Bacteria; kingdom Pseudomonadati; phylum Pseudomonadota; class Betaproteobacteria; order Burkholderiales; family Burkholderiaceae; genus Burkholderia; species Burkholderia sp. JKS000303. The sequence goes on along the minus strand of NZ_PDBZ01000001.1, from coordinate 538,566 downwards.
CGACCCAGACCTGCAGCAGCTTTTCCTTGCCGGAGCCGATCGTGATCTTCTCCTCGATCGCGACGAGCTTGCCCGCGACGAGCGCGAACAGGTAGCTCGGCTTCCTGAACGGGTCTTCCCACTTCGCGAAGTGGCGGCCGTCGGGCAGCTCACCGGAATCGACGAGGTTGCCGTTCGACAGCAGCACCGGATACGCGGTCTTGTCGGCGCGCAGCGTGACGGTGTACGACGCCATCACGTCGGGGCGATCGAGGAAATAGGTGATGCGGCGAAAGCCTTCGGCCTCGCACTGTGTGAAGAAGTTGCCGCTCGACACGTAGAGACCGGACAGCGTCGTGTTCTGGTCCGGCGCGCACGCGCTGTCGAGCGTCAGCTCGAATGCATCGGGCACGTTTTCGACCGTCAGCCCGTGTTCGTGCGCACGCACCGCGCCGTACGGCGCGCCGTCGAGATGCGCGCCGAGGAATTCGAGCGCTTCGCCCATCAGTTCCAGATGCGGGGCAGGGGCCGCGTCCGGATTGCGGCGCACGCGCATCGTATTCCTGACGATCGTACGGGCCGGTGCGAGATCGAATTCGAGGGCGACGGAATCGATGAGGAACGCCGGCGGCGTGTAGTCGGCGCGGCGAATCACGGTGGAGGAAGCGTTGTCGGACATGGTCGTCGAGATCGGTGGAGTGGGGATCGGGCCCGCCACGCGGGCCGGGCGAATCGGCCCATTGTACAAAGGCTTGCGGCCGCGTGCCGGGCGAACTTTTTACCGGTTCCGGCTGTCCGCGTATTATCGGCATCCCGTACGCTTCGCACGGTGCGACGAACGGGTGACGGATCGACGAGGATCGACATGAAACGCGAATGGATTCAACGCGGTGCGGGCTGGGCGGCGGTGCTGTGCGTGGCGCTGCTGACGGGCTGCACGAGCTACGTGACGACGCAGGTCACGGCCTTCTCCGACTGGAGCGGCAGCGACGCGACACGCACTTATGCCTTTACGCGCACCGATGCGCAGAAACACAGCATCGAGCAGTCGACCTACGAGCCGATCGTCGCGAACGAGTTGTCCGCGTATGCATTCCGGCAGGTACCGACGGTGCAGGCGCATTATCTGGTCGGGCTCACGTACGGGGTCGGCAGCGATCTCGTGACGGTGCCGCAGCCGGTCTACTACGACCCGTGGTTCATGGGGCCGGGGCCGTACTGGCGAGGCGGGCCGTGGGGCCCGTGGGGGCCCTGGGGGCCGGTGCCGGCCGGCTACGTCGCGCAGACCTACCAGGTCTTCGACTACACGCTCGGCATCCGGATCACCGAGCGCGCGACCGGCAAGGAGGTCTATAACGTGACCGCGCGCACCACCGGCGACAACGGCGCGCTGATGTATGCGATGCCGTTCCTCGCGCGCAGTGCGCTCGCCGATTTCCCGCTGGCGAACGGCGCGATCCGCACGGTGCGGCTGCCGGTCGACAAGCACGGCGGGCCGGCGGTGCCGCCGGCGGCGAACGAGCGTGCGGTGCCGGCCGCGCCGGCATCGGGTGCGGCGGTCGCGAAGTAACGCGCGATATCGGCGCGGCCGCCCGGCCGCGCCACGCCCGCGGGCGTCAGATCCCGACGCCGAACAACGCCAGTGCGCCGAGCACGACGAACAGCACGGCCGCGATGCCGTGCACGAGCTTCGTCGGCAGGCGGTGCGCGAAACGGTCGCCCAGCAGGATCGCGGGCACGTTCGCGAGCATCATCCCGAACGTCGTGCCGGCCACGACGCCGATGTAATCCTGGAAGCGCGCGGCCAGCGCGACGGTCGCGATCTGCGTCTTGTCGCCCATTTCCGCGAGGAAGAACGCCACGAGCGTCGCGCCGAACACGCCGAGCCGCGAGCGCGTCGCATTGGCTTCGTCGGCATCGAGCTTGTCCGGCACGAGGATCCACAACCCCATCGCGATGAACGAGAACGCGAGCGCCCAGCGCATGATCGACGGCGTGACGAGCACGCCGAGCCATTCGCCGAGCGCACCGGCGAAACCGTGGTTGACGAGCGTCGCGACGAGCACGCCGAGAATGATCGGCACGGGCTTGCGATAGCGCGCGGCCAGCACGAGGGACAGCAGTTGGGTCTTGTCGCCGATTTCAGCGAGGGCGACGGCGCCGGTGGAGATCAGGAAGGCTTGGGACACGTATGGGGTTCCACGGGCCGGTGTTGTGCGTGCGAGCGACGATCCGCCGCGCGCCGGGCCCTGAAGCGGCGCGCAGTGAACCATCGGTCTCGCCAGGCCTCGGTGGCTGCGTCCGCCATGGCCGTACGGCCAAGTCTGTTGACGGACGCCTCCGTCACGATGCGCGCCGGGGGCGCGGGACATCGAGCGGAGCGGCTACTCCCCAATGAGCGGCGAATTCTAGCACGGCGCGTGCCGCGTGCGATGTTCCGCGAGAATCCGGCGGCTCCGGCATGCGCGACAGCGTACGCCGGAGCAGGGTGGAGCAAACGGGACGTTACGCGGAGGCGCCGCGCGCCGCGCCGCGCTCGTGCACGAGCCGGCCGGCCGCGTACGTGCGGTACACGGCGCGGTCGTCGCCGAGCAGCGCGAACGCGAACAGCAATTCCTCGAGCGAGTCCGCGCGCTTGGAGCGGCGTGCGAGCAGCGGCGTCGCCTGCGGGTCGAGCACGACGAAGTCGGCTTCGGTGCGCGGCGCGAGCGTGCCGACGGTGTCGGCGAGATCGAGTGCCTGCGCGGCGCCGGCCGTCGCGAGCCAGAACATCCGCGTCGCGGTCAGGTGGTGGCCCGACAGCCGCGCGACCTTGTGCGCCTCGTTCATCGTCTGCAGCATCGAGAACGACGTGCCGCCGCCGACGTCGGTCGCGAGCGTGACCGGCACGTCGTATTCGCCGGCCTTGTCGAAGTCGAACAGCCCGCTGCCGAGGAAGAAGTTCGACGTCGGGCAGTGTGCGACGACGGTGCGCGTTTCGGCCATCCGGCGACGGTCTTCGTCGTCGAGGTGGATGCAGTGGCCGTACACGGCGCGCGGACGCAGCAGCCCGTAGCGGTCGTAGATGTCGAGATAGCTGCGGTGGCCGGGGAACAGCTCGGCGACCCATTTCACTTCGTCGACGTTTTCCGCGACGTGACTCTGCACGAACACGTCCGGGTGGCGGCGCGCGAGTTCGCTGCACGCCTCGAGCTGCGCTTCGGTGGAAGTCGGCGCAAAGCGCGGCGTAAGCGCGTACATCTGGCGGCCGTTGCCATGCCAGCGGTCGATCAGCTCGGCGCTGTCGTCATAACCCGATTGCGCGGTGTCGCGCAGGAACTCGGGGCAGTTGCGGTCCATCAGCACCTTGCCCGCGATCATCCGCAGGTCGCGCGCGTCGCTCGCCGCGAACAGCGCGTCGGCCGACTGCTTGTGCACGGTGCAGTAGACGAGCGCGCTCGTCGTGCCGCACGCGAGCAGTTCGTCGACGAAGAAATCGGCGACTTCGCGCGCATGCTCCGGATCGCCGAACTGGCGCTCGGTCGGGAACGTGTACTTGTCGAGCCACGGCAGCAGGCCGGGCGCCGGCGACGCGATCATGTCCGTCTGCGGATAGTGGATGTGCGTGTCGATGAAGCCGGGCACGATCAGCTTGTCGCGCAGATCGTGGACGATCGCATCGCGCGCGAGCGTCGCGGCGAGCTTCGCATAGGGGCCGGCCGCGACGACCTTGCCGTCGTCGACGATCAGGAGGCCGTCGGTCTCGTAGTTCGCGGCCTGGCTCGACTGCGCCGGGTCGCCGTTGAAGGTCAGCAGCTGGGAACGGAAAGCGGTTTGCGTCATGACGAATGATCCTGCATCAAGGTAAGGCGAACAGAAGAAAACGGTCGGCGCCGGGCGCGCGACAGGGTGGACGGCGCAGCCGGCGTCCGCACGCGGTGACGATGCGCGCGTGGCACGGGCGCGAAGCGTGACGCGCTGCGGGCTGCGATGGCGCACACGAGCGCAGCGGCCAGGGCAGCCGGCAGCGCCGCGATTGCAGTGGCAAGCGTGACCGGCACGGCGACGAACGGCACGACGAGCCGCAACGACAGGCGTTGGCGCGCGACGGCGGACAGCGTCGTCGCCATGCCGGCGACGGATGCCGTGCCCGCCAGCACGCACGGTGCACGACCGGCGCGGCGCAGTGCCGAGCCGGTCGTCGCGAAGCGGATGTCGTTGCGGTGTTTCATCTGTCTGGTGAACCTCGATGCCGGCGCATTACGCGGCCTGCCAGTACGTATCGAGACGCGCGATCAGCGCATCGCGCTGATCGGCGTCGACGAACGACGCCTCGAAGCCGTTGCGGATCACCGCGTGCACGTCGGCGTCCGTCAGTTGCAGCCCGTCGACGGTGGCGAAGTAGTTATCGTTGACGTAGCCGCCGAAATAGGCCGGATCGTCCGAGTTGATCGTCACCGCGACGCCGCGATCGAGCAGCGCCTTCAGCGTGTGTTTCGCCATGTCGTCGAACACGCACAGCTTCAGGTTCGACAGCGGGCACACGGTGAGTGCCGTGCGGGTGCGTGCGAGGCGTTCGACGAGTGCCGCGTCCTCGATGCTGCGCACGCCGTGGTCGATCCGGTCGACCTTCAGCACGTCGAGCGCTTCGTAGATGTAGGCGGGCGGGCCTTCCTCGCCCGCATGCGCGACGAGCTTCAACCCGAGTGCGCGCGCCTTCTCGAACACGCGCGCGAATTTCGTCGGCGGATGGCCGAGTTCGGACGAGTCGAGGCCCACGCCGATCAGACGATGGCGATAGCGCTCGAACAGCGGCAACGCGGCTTCGAACGTCGCGAGCGCGTCGTCTTCGGACAGGTGGCGCAGGAAACACAGGATCAGCTTGCTCGACAGCCCGCGCTGCTCGGCATCGGCGAGTGCGCGGTCGATGCCCGCGACGACCGTGTCGATCGGCACGCCGCGTTCGGTGTGCGTCTGCGGATCGAAGAACAATTCGGTGTGGACGACGTTGTCGGCGAGCGCGCGCTCGCAGTACGCGGCCGTCATGTCGTAGAAATCCTGCTCGGTCAGCAGCACGCTCGCGCCGGCGTAGTAGATGTCGAGGAACGACTGCAGGTCGGTGAACGCGTACGCGGCGCGCAGCGCGTCGATCGAGTCGTATGCGAGTTTCACGCCGTTGCGCTGCGCGAGCGCGAAAATCAGTTCGGGCTCGAGCGAGCCTTCGATATGGATGTGCAGCTCCGCCTTTGGTGCGCGGGCAATCTTGTCCTTGAATGTCGGGGTCATGGCGTTGTTCTTGGTCGGTCAGAATGTAGGGGAAGCCTGCGCGGGCGCGTTCGCCTCGACGGCCTGCAGCAATTGCGCGGCCACCGAGATCGCGATGACTTCGGGCGCCTTGTCGATGATGCCTTCGACGCCGATCGGGCAGCGCATCCGCGCGACCTGGGCCGGGTCGATGCCGATCGCAGCGAGACGATGATCGAACTGCACGCGCTTGGCGTGCGAGCCGGTCATCCCGAAGTACGCATAGTCGCCGCGTCGCAGGATGCGCTCGGCCAGCACGAAATCGAGTGCATGGTCGTGCGTCATCACGACGAAGTACGCGTGCGGCGGCGCTGCGTCGACGGCGTCGGCCGGGGCAGCGAGCGCGTCGATCGCGAGATTGCCGATGCCGGCGAGCGCGTCGGCCGGCGGGAACACCGCATCGGGTCCGTCGATCCAGCGCACGTGGCACGGCAGCGTCGCCAGCACTTTCACGAGCGCGGTGCCGATGTGTCCGGCGCCGAACAGCACGACGGGGAACGCATACGGTGCGATCGTTTCGGTCATCAGCGACACGCCGCCGGTTTCCCACAACAGGCAATCGGCACGCGCCGCCGGCGATTCGGGCTCGCTCAGCAGCGGCGCGCCCGGCGAGGGGCCGAATGATACGCTACGCACGGTCGCGGCGCCCGCCGCGACACGCTTCGCGAGCGACATGATCCAGCCGAGATCGCCGACGTCGAGCCGCTCGAACGCGAGCACGACCGCACCGCCGCAGCACTGGCCGAGACTCGGGCCGAGCGCGAGCCGTTCAAGCCGGCGTGCGTGGGGGACATGCGCGCCATCCTTCAGCAGATGTCGCGCGATCTCGATCGCCTTCCATTCCAGATGACCGCCGCCGATCGTATGGCGGGCCGTGTCGCGCGTGACGAGCATCTTGGTGCCGGCCTCGCGCGGCGCGGAGCCGTCGGTGTGCGCGACCGTCACGAGCACGGCCGCTTCGCCGTGTGCGAGCAATTGCTGCAGATCGCCGAGCCACGCTTCCATCAGCATGCTCCGCGCGGGACGACGTGGCACGACACGCGGCGCGGGCTGGCGGACGCGGCGGCAACGAGAACGGACGGGAGCGGGGCGGGCCGGCCACACGGCTGATGCGGTGCGGCGGCAGTGCGCCGAGGGCGCGCGCGAACGACGCCGCGGGACGTGCGGACGCCATGAGGGTGACGGATGCGGATGGTTTGCGTTGTCATGATGAATCCAGTCGACATTGCGGATCGGGCGCGCGTTACGCAGGAGGTGAGACCGCCTGGCCTCGCGCACGTAGATCGCCATCCAGTCGCGAAGATAGCACCGCAAGGCGACGGGAACATCGCCGGACGGTGATCCGGGCTATCAGACGGCGATCATGTCGATCATAGGCCCGCCGCGCGGGATCGGGGCTTCGATGCGTGTGCATCGGGCCGAAACGCACGTGTGGCGGGGCGTGAGCGCGATGTCGTGTGATGCGCGTTCGCCCGGACATCCGGGCGGCGGCGGGGATAGGTGTTTACGCGCGGCGCGCAGAATGCGCACCGCTCGGGACGCTGCCGGCACGGCCGGGCGAGCGGGAGCCGGCTGCGCGGCGCCGGTCGATGGACGGGCCGCGCGTCGCGGCGGGTCAGCCTGCGAGCTTGCGGCGATGGCGCCAGAGGCTCGACACGACGGCGACCAGGATCACCGCGAAGCCGATCAGCGCCCAGCCGGGCAGCAGGATGCCGAAAATCGGCGGGTAGACCGTCTCGCACAGGCCGGCGACCTTGAACATGCCGGGGAACCAATGGGCGGGCGGCAGGCTGTCGACGATCGGCTGCAGCGTGTCGAAGCCGCAGCTGAAGCCCGGATTCATCTGGATCGACAGATGCCGCGCGGCCGTGCCGACGCCGGCGGCCGCGGCGATCGCGATCAGCAGCTCGAGCACCCAGATGCCGCGCCAGTTGCGCATCCCGGCGGCCAGGAACGCGAAGATCCCGATCGACGCGAAGAAGTAGCGCTGGATGATGCACAGCGGGCACGGGTCTTCGTTCTTCACGTACTGCAGGTACAGCGCACCGGCCAGCAGGGCGATGCACACCCATCCGAGCAGCATTAGCAAGCGGCGTTCACGGCGGAGGGCGAGCGTGTAGTCGTTCATGTCGGCGGGATTCCTGTCGTTGGTCGGTCCGATGATCAATCAATCGCGCGATTTTAGCGCGAACGATCTGGCACGAAACTGACAGCGCACGTGCGGCACCCCGCCGCACGTGCTGCTTGCGCCGCCGGGGCTGCCGTCATGCAGCCTGCGAGGTCACCGGATCGTGTTCAGCACGGCCTCGACCGACTGGCCGATCGCGAGCAGCGCGTCGTCGCGATGCGGCGCGGCGGCGAGCATCAGGCCGACCGGCGCCGCGTCGCGCGGATGGCACGGCAGCGACAGCGCGCACGCGTCGAGGAAGTTGAAGGCGCTCGGATTGCGCAGGATCAGCGCGTTGGTGCGCGTGAATTCGGCATCGTCGGCTTCGAGCTCGGCGATGCGCGGCGGCACGACCGGCACCGTCGGCGCGACGAGCGCGTCGAAACGCGACCAGACCGAATGCGCCGCTTCGTCGAGCATGGCCGCGCGCGCGGCGAGCAGGTCGAGATAGTCGGCCGCGCTCGCGGGTTCGCCCTTCAGGATGCGCGACAGCACGCGCGGGTCGTACTGGTCGCGATGCTGCGCGAGCAGCGGGCGATGCCACGCGTATGCCTCGATCGGCGAGAAGCCGAAGCGGTTGATTTCCGCCAGGCGGTCGAGTGCCGGGAAGCGGACTTCCGTGACGATTGCGCCGGCCGCTTCGAGGTGCTTGAGCGACGCGTCGAGCGCGGCGGCGACGTCGGCATCGACCCCATCCGTCACGTAGTTCGTCAGCACGCCGAGGCGGACGCCTTCGAGCGGCCGAGCGGCCGGCACGTGCGGCTCGAGGCCGGCGAGCATCCGGTCGACGAGCGCGCAGCATGCAACGCTCAGGCCGATCGGGCCGAACGAGTCGAGCGTGGTCGACAGCGGCACGCCGCCTTGCGTCGGAATCCGGCTCGCGGTCGGCTTGAAGCCGGTGAGCCCGCACAGCGCGGCCGGAATGCGGATCGAGCCGCCCGTGTCGGTGCCGAGCGCGACGGCGGCCATCCCGTCCGCGACCGATGCGGCCGCGCCGGACGACGAGCCGCCCGAAATGCGCGCATCGCCCGGCACGTCGCGATGGTACGGCGAGCGCGGCGTGCCGAAGTGCGGATTCAGCCCGAGCCCCGAGAATGCGAATTCGCTCATGTTGGTGCGGCCGACCAGCACCGCGCCCGCGCGCTTGAGTCGCGCGACGGCGATCGCATCGGCCTTCGCGGGCGGCGCGCCGTCGAGCACGCGCGAACCGGCGCGGGTCACCTGGCCTTCGACGTCGAACAGGTCCTTGACCGACACGGGGATGCCCGCGAGCGGCGACAGCACGGTGCCGGCGGCGCGCAGGCGGTCGTGCGCATCGGCGGCCGCGCGCGCGTTGTCGGCGTCGACTTCGGTGAAGACGGCGGCGCCCTGGCCGGACGGATCGGCGATTCGGTCGAGCGCGACGTCGACGAGCGCGCGGCTCGTGGTCCGGCCGGCGGCGAGGTCGGCGGCGAGCTGGGCGAGCGGGGGGAAGGGCGTGAAAGTGGTCATGAGCGGCTCAGGGGCGAAGATGTTGGACAAGGGTGGCGCGAAACGAATCGATATGGCGTTCGACGGCCGCGCGTGCGCCGGCGGCGTCGCGCGTGGACAGCCGCTCGAACAGTTCCCGGTGTTCGCGCTGGACATCGGATAAATGGTGCGGCTCGGACAGCGTGACGAACCAGAAGCGCAGCGAGCGTTCGTGCAGCGCGCGCAGCACTTCTGCGAGGACGGTGTTGCGGGCCGCCGCGGCAATCGCCTGATGAAACGCGCGGTCGAGCTCCATCATGCCTTCGACGTCGTGCGTGTCGACGCATGCCTGCCCGTCGCCGAGCAGCGCGGCCATGCGCGCGAGATCGTCGGGCGTCGCGTGGCGCGCCGCGAGTTCGACGCAGTACGCTTCGTTGATGCGCCGCACGTCGATCACCGACACGATGTCGTCGAGCGACAGCGGCTGGACCAGCAGTCCCTTGCGCGGCATTACCGACAGCAGCCCCTCGAGCACCAGCCGGTGCACGGCCTGGTGCACGGGCGTGCGTCCGATGCCGGTACGCGCGACGAGATCGGCTTCGTTGAGCGCGGCGCCCGGCTTCAGTCGCATCGTGATGATGTCGCGCTGGATCAGCGCGTACGCGCGGTCGGCGAGGCTGACCGCCGAGGCGGCGGGCCGGTCGCGGAGTGCGTCGGTCAGGGTGTTCATGCGGACGGCGGCGCGGCGGCCGGGCGGGGCGCGATCATGGCGCGGGAATCGGGAGCGTGGACGATTCGTGAATATTATTGTGATATATCACTGATGTCCAGTGTGCGTGCGGGGAGGGGTTCGGGCGCCGCCCAATAAGGGTCGGGCGGTCCTGCTGTCGGATGCGACGACTTGCAACAATATCGACAGGATGTTGCAGGTTTACCGCGCGATCGTGCCCTGAAGCATAATGAATCCTCGTCAATCCAATACGCGCGAGCGACGTACCAGACCATCGTCATGAGCGAAACCACGCCTCCCCCGGCCGGTCTGCCCGGCACCTCTTCCGCTTCTTCCGATTCCCCCCGTTCCGAGCCGGCGAAAACGCCCGACGCGCAGGCTGCTGCGCAGAACGTTGCCGAGGACGGCGCATCGCCGGTCACGGCGGCGTCGGAGCCGGGCGCGCCCGGCGCGACGGTCGCCACTGCTGATGGCAACGCGGCATCGCCGAAACCCGGTGCACCGCCGCCCGGCTTCGGCGCGCCGCCTGATTTCGACACGCCGCGGCCGCCGCCTGCGAGCGCGCAGAATGCGCCGCCGGCCTACCTGAAGCACAGCGACACGCCGTGGTCGGTATTCGGCCGGATCATTGCGGCGCGCGCGCGCCGGCTGTTCGACCGTGCCGGGCAGCGCATCACGCAGCGCACGCTGCGCATCGGCGTGTCGGCGCGGATCTTCCATCCGGAGCCCGGCGCGAAGGGGCTGCGCGGCAAGACGCTGCAGTATCTGGAGGAATCGATCGCGCACTGGGTGATGTCGCGCGACGTGCTCGTGTTCATGATTCCGACGGTCGGGCATCAGGGCATGCTGCATCCGAGCAACATCCGTCTGCGCGACTACGCGAAACATCTCGATGGCCTGCTGCTGCAAGGCGGAGCCGACGTGTCGCCGCAAACCTACGCGGCGTCGGATGCGCGTCCCGAATGGCCGGGCGACCGCGTACGCGACATGTACGAGCTCGAGCTGTTTCACGAGTTCGTCGAGTCCGGCAAGCCGGTGCTCGGCGTGTGCCGCGGCTGCCAGCTGATCAACGTCGCGTTCGGCGGCTCGCTGTACCAGGACATCGCGACCGACGTGCCGACCGCGAATCCGCACGTGAGCGAGCATTACGACCAGCATCGCCACGCGATCCGCTTCCCCGACACGTCGTCGCTCGCGAGCATGTTCCCCGGGCGCAGCGAAGCGATCGTCAACTCGATCCACCATCAGGCGATTCGCGATCTCGGCCGCGATCTGAACATCGAGGCCGTGTCGGCCGGCGACGGGATCATCGAGGGCATCCGCTACCGGCGTGCGCCGTTCGTGGTCGGCGTGCAATGGCACCCGGAGTTCCATCGCGCGGGCGGCGCCGAACTGCTCGACTGCACGCCGCTGCTCGATGCATTCCTGCGCGCGGCACGCGAAACGCGTCTGTAGCAAGCGTTTGCAGCGCCTCGCAGGCAGGCTGGCCGCATCCCGTTAAATTCGAGATGCGGCCATTTCGTTTTGACTGATAATCGCGACTCCCGATTCATTCGCCGGAGTCTGACGTTGGCCTTCCGAGATTTTTCCCCTGCACGATGCGCAACGTGGATCGTTGCGATGGCCGCCTGCGTGCACGCAGGCGCGGCGTGGTCCGCCGACGCGACCGCGCCCGTCGCGGGCACCCGTCCCGCGGTCACGAGCCTGAGCGGCGATGCGGCGCCCGCGGCATCGGCGTCGTCCTCGTCGGCGACGGATCCTGCCGCGCAAGGCAACGTCGCCGAGCTCACGCAGATGCTCCACGACGGGCGGATCGTCGAGATGCGCACCACCTACAACGGCAGCTACGGCGCGAGCCTGATGTTCGATCCGGGCGAGATGACGTACTACGTCGCGCTGTTCCAGGACAAGCATCTGTGGCGCGTGATCAGGTCGCAGGAGAAGGGCCGCGCGGAGATGGTGTACGCGAACTTCGTGCAGCAGACGGTGCAGCTCTCGGAAGTCGAGATCCATCGCACCGAATTGCAGGCGCAGAAGCAGTTTCTCGAGCGCGTGATCGCGCTGCAGGCGAGCCGGGCGCAGCAACTGGAGGCCGACCTGAGCGTCGCGCGCAGCCAGCAGGCCGAGGTCGCGCAGCGACAGCAGTCGGCGCAGGAGCAGACGCAGGCGCTGCAGGTCGAGAAGCGGGCGGCGCAACTGCAGTTGCGCGATCTGCAGGAGCAGGTGCGGCAACTCGAGCGGCAGGCCGAAACGGGGTTGCCCGCGCGCAAGTGACGACGCGTCGGTCCAGCAGGATCGGCGGACGAACGAAACCCGGCGAAGCATGCTTCGCCGGGTTTTTTGTTGGGCGCGCGTCAGCGGGTGAAGGTGTCCGTCACGCGGCGGTGGGACAGTTGCGCTGTCCAGTCGAAACCGGCGGCGGGTGCGTTCGCCGCGCGCACGGAGCGTTCGGCATTCAGCGTGTTTGCCAGTGCGATCAGCGTGAGCGGATTGTCGAGCGGGTCGTCGTGCGACGCGCGCGAGGGCGGCGGCGGGCCGAGGGAGGCGCGAACCGGCGCACGCGATGCGAGGTGCGTGACCGGCGGGCGAGCGGCGAGCCGGGAATCAACCGCGGGCGAAGAGACGGCCGCGCGAACGCGTGCGGTGGTCGTGCGCGGGCCGTTCGGCCGATGCGGCGATGACGTCGAGGCGCTGGCGACGCGCTGCGCGTCCGGTGCCTTGCCGTGCGGCGATGACGTGCGGGCTGACGTCGCGACGGGGGCGGTGTGCGGTGCCGCGGCGAGGGGCGGCGCGACAGGCGGCGCAGCGGCAATGCGCACCTCACCGGCGGATTGCGTGGCGTGCTCGAGAATGATGCCGGTGGTGTGAAGCGCCGGCGCGGCCGTGAAATCCGCGAACGGTTCGTGCGCGACGATCAGCCAGCCGATGATGCCGAGCGCGCCGATGCTCCAGCAGGCGGCATGTATCGCACGCCGGTCATGCAGTCTCGGATACGGCCGGTAGCCCGGGCGGGGGAGGATGGCCGGGGTCGGCGGGGTGGCCGGCAGGTCGGCCGACGACGGTCGCGTCGCGGACAGCGGTAGCCAGCGACACGTGCGATGTGGGGCGTCGACGTCGATGCACGACGTCGTCAGCGTGGCGAGGCAGTGCTTGCCGAGCCGGGCGCCGGCTACGCCGCGGAACGTCCACTCGCGGCCGAATGACGGCACGCCGTCGAGCGGGGTGACGCGAGGGCGGGCGAGCCGGCCTTCGACGGCAACAAGGGGCGATGGGGTCATGAGGGCGGTGCGCTGCGCGACACGGGCAACCATGTCGGCGCGTGGCGCGCATATCGTCGTTGGTCGTGCCATTGTGGTCAGACGCCGGCGATCGGTCGATCGGATCAATCTGATTTTGGCGGTATTTTCGAGGCGATTAGTACGAGCAGAATGCGGCGATGGCAACCGCAGGCCCGCTACAAGGCAATTGTCGGTTTCGCGTGGCATCATTTGTGAACCATGCCGGCGTGCGCATCGTGGCACGACGTGTCGCCAGCAGGCTGTGATGCCCGTGCGCGCCGGCCTGGCGCGATGCGCATCGCCGGATTCACACGGCGCGGACGTCGCGCCATCCGAGCTGAGAGAAAAACATGTCCACAGCATCACACGCCGGTGCGCAGGAATCGAAAGTCCGTACGGTTTTCCGGGTCGTCAGCGGCAACTTCCTGGAAATGTACGACTTCATGGTCTACGGGTATTACGCGTCGGCCATCGCGAAAACATACTTTCCGAGCGGCAATGCGTTCGCGTCGCTGATGCTGTCGCTGTCGGTGTTCGGTGCGGGTTTCCTGATGCGGCCGGTCGGCGCGATCGTGCTCGGTGCGTACATCGACCATCACGGCCGCCGCAAGGGGCTGATCCTGACGCTCGGGCTGATGGCGCTCGGCACGCTCACCGTCGCCGCGGTGCCCGGCTACGCGACGATCGGCGTGCTCGCACCGGCGCTCGTGCTGCTCGGCCGGCTGCTGCAGGGCTTTTCGGCGGGTGTCGAGCTTGGCGGCGTGTCGGTCTACCTGTCGGAGATCGCGACGAAGGGCCACAAGGGCTTCTATACGTCGTGGCAATCGGGCAGCCAGCAGGTTGCCGTCGTGTTCGCCGCGTTCGTCGGCGTGCTGCTGAACCGCGCATTGCCGGCCGAAGACATGACCGCGTGGGGCTGGCGCATTCCGTTCCTGATCGGCTGCCTGATCGTGCCGTTCCTGTTCCTGATCCGGCGTTCGCTGAAGGAGACCGACGAGTTCCTCGCGAAGCGCCATCGTCCGACGATGGGCGAGATCATGCGGTCGATGCTCGAGAACTGGGGCGTCGTGATCGCCGGCATGGGGATGGTGATCATGACGACGGTGTCGTTCTACATGATCACAGCGTACACGCCGACGTTCGGCAAGGAAGTGCTGCACCTGTCGTCGCTCGACGCGCTCGTCGTGACCGTCTGCGTCGGCCTGTCCAATCTCGTCTGGCTGCCGCTGTCCGGTGGGCTGTCGGACCGGATCGGCCGCCGCCCGGTGCTGATCACGTTCACGGTGCTCACGCTGCTGACGGCTTATCCGGCGGTACAGTGGCTCGTCGCGGATCCGTCGTTCCTGCGGCTGCTCGCGGTCGAGCTGTGGCTGTCGTTCCTGTACGGTTCGTACAACGGCGCGATGGTCGTCGCGCTGACCGAAGTGATGCCGGCCGACGTGCGCACCGCTGGTTTCTCGCTCGCCTACAGCCTTGCGACGACGATCGGCGGCTTCACGCCGGCGATCTCGACGTTGCTGATTCACCAGACCGGCAACAAGGCCGCGCCGGGGCTGTGGCTGAGCGTCGCAGCGATTTGCGGGCTGATCGCGACGCTCGTGCTGTATCGCACGCCCGAGTCGCGCAATCAGTACAAGGCGGCTTGACGCCGCAGGCGACGCATCGGCGTATCGTGTCGAATGAAAAAGGGAGCGCAGTGCGCTCCCTTTTTTCGTATGCGCTCGGTCGCCGGGGCATTCAGCCGTCGCGCAGCGCGGTGGCGACCGCCGTCGCCACGTCGAACCATTGGCCCGGTGCAGGCTGACGGGCGAGCGTGGCCTGCGGATACCACGGGCAGTCGTGGCGAGTGAACCACCGCCAGTCGGCGGCGAACGGCAGCATGATCCACAGCGGCTTGCCGAGCGCGCCCGCAAGGTGCGCGACGGCCGTATCGATTGTGACGACGCCGTCGAGCCGTTCGATCAGCGCGGCCGTGTCGGCGAAATCGTTCAGGCGGCCGTCGAGACGATGCACGCGCGGGTGCGCATCGACGCGTGCCCGTTCATCGTCGTCGAGTGCCGGCTGCAGCACGACCCAGTCGATGTCGGGTAGCGCGAGCAGCGGCGCGAGTGCGTCGAACGGCATCGAGCGGTTTTCCTGCGCTTGTCGCCGCCCCGACCATGCGAGGCCGAACTTGCGCTTCGACTGCCCGCCGAGTGAGCCGCGAAAGCGCCGGCGCGCGCTGTCCGGCGCGCCGAGGTAGTGCGTGTCCGCGACGATCTCGGCCGGCTGCAGACCGAGCAGGAACGGCAGGCTCATCAGCGTGCATGCAACGTCTGCGGCCGGCAGCTTTGCGGCGCCCTGTGCGACGAGCGTCACGCGCCAGTGCGCGGCGGCCGGCGCGAGCAGCGCGACGAGTTCCGGCTGCACCTCGAGCACCACGCGGGCGCAGCGCGCACGCGCCAGCGGCACGAAGCGGACGAACTGCAGCGTGTCGCCGAACCCCTGTTCCGCGCGGATCAGCAGCGTGCGCGACGCGATCGGCTCGCCTTGCCAGCGCGGCAGTGCGCCGAGCGTCGGTGCGCCCGGCGTGTCGTGGCGCGTTTCGTAAGCGGGCAGGCCGCGGGTGAAGTCGCCCAGCGTCAGCAGCGTGACTGCGCGGTGCAGTTGCGCGAGCTTCAGGTCGGGCGCGACGCGCAACGCCTGGTCGAATGCACGCAGCGCCATTTCGTGTGCGCCGAGCGCGTGATGCGCGTTGCCGAGGTTCAGCCACGCGAGGCCGAACGACGGATCGAGGCCGACCGCGCGTTCGTAGTAGGGCAGCGCATCGCGCTGGCGCGCTTGCGCGCTCAGCGCGTTCGCGAGCCCGAAGAGTGCAAGCGGAAACGGCGGGTGCAGTGCAAGCGCGGCTTCGAACGCGGCGGCGGCTTCGACGTGCCGGCCGATCGCCTCGAACGTGTTGCCGAGATTGAAATGCGCGGCGACGAAACGCGGTTGCGCGGCGATCGCGGCCTGGAAGTGCGCGATCGCGTCGTCGGCCCGGCCCATCGCGTTCAGCGCCATCGCGAGATTGTTGTGCGCGCCGGCGTGTCCCGGCCGCAGCGCGAGTGCGCGATGGAATGCGGCGAGCGCGTCGTCGTGGCGGCCGAGCGCGTTCAGCGCGTTGCCGAGATTGTTGTGGATCGAGGCATCGTCGGGCGTGAGCCGAAGCGCGCGGCTGAATGCGTCGACGGCATCTTCGTGGCGTTGCAGCGCCGCATACGCGTTGCCGAGGTTGTAGTGCGCGAGCGGAAATTCGGGCGCGAGCGTCAGCGCGTTGCGAAAGCGGTCGATCGCTTCGTCGAGCCGGCCGAGTGCCTTCAGCGCGTTGCCTAGGTTGAGCTGCAGTGCGGCGTCGCCCGGGCGCAGCGCGACCGCGCGCCCGACGAGATCGGCCGCCTCGGCATGCTGACCCTGCTGATGCCGCAGCACGCCGAACAGATGGAGTGCGTCGGCGTCGGCCGGGTTGGTGGAGAGCGCGGCACGGTAGCCGTGCTCGGCCTCGGCGAGGTGGCCCGCGCGGTGCGCGGCATACGCTCGGTCGAATGCGGAATCCATGACGCGAAAACTGACGGAAAGCGCGTATTTTCCCACACTGCGCGGGGCTACCCCAGATCGGCCGGTCGGCATATGGCCCCGTCACGCGGAGCGGCGTAGACTTGCAGGATCGCGTGTCATCGAGGTTCTCATGGCTGACACACTGCTCGACATTCCGCCCGTGCTGATCGTCGGCGCCGGGCCGACCGGCCTTGCCGCCGCAATGAGCCTCGCGCGGGCTCGCGTGCCGGTGCGCATCATCGACCGGCTCGTCACGCCCGCGCCGTATTCACGCGCGATCGGCATCCAGGCGCGCACGCTCGAATTGCTGGAGCAGCATCGCGCGGTCGAACCATTCCTCGCGCTGGGCCATCGCGCGCATGCGGCCGCGCTGCATGCGGATGGCCGCGTGATCGCGCGGCTCGATTTCGACCCGCTGCAAACGCGCTATCCGTATCTGCTGTTTCTCGACCAGAGCATCACCGAGCGACTGCTCGTCGAGCATCTCGCCGGGCTTGGCGTGACGGTCGAGCGTGGTGTCGCGCTCACCGCGTGCGAAGCGGGCGGCACGTCGCTCGACGTGAAGATCCGTGGCGCCGACGGCCTCGAACAGGCGTTCGCGCCGTCATACCTGATCGCCGCCGACGGCGCGCACAGCACGGTGCGCCATCTGCTCGGCCTCGGCTTCGCCGGGCATGCGTTCGAACAGACGTTCCTGCTCGCCGATTTCGCGGCGATACCCGACTGGCCGGAAGAGGAGATTCACCTGTTCACGACGCCCAACGGCATCGCGGGGCTGTTCCCGATGGGCGGCGGCCGCTTCCGGCTCGTCGCCGACCGGCCGCCGGGCAGCGATGCATCGCCCGATACGTCGACGCCGTCGCTCGCGGAATGCGAGGCGATCATCCGTGCGCGCGTGGGTGCGTCGATCTCGCCGAGCGATCTCGCATGGTCGTCGTATTTCCATCTGCATAGCCGGATGGTCGATCGGCTGCGTCACGGGCGCGTGTTTTTCGCGGGCGATGCCGCGCACGTCCACAGCCCGGCGGGTGCGCAGGGCATGAACACGGGCATTCAGGAAGCGTTCAATCTGGGCTGGAAGCTCGCGCGCGTGCTCGGCGGGGGCGCGCCGGAGCGGCTGCTCGACACGTATCACGCGGAGCGTCATCCGATCGAGCGCGACGTGTTGCGGCAGACCGGCCTCGTCACGCAGATCGTCGAAGCCGACCACGGCGCGATGAAGCTGCTGCGCGATCATGTCGTGCCGCTGCTGGCGTCGTTCGGGCCGGTGCGCGACGCGGTGCGGCTCACGGTCAGCGAGCTCGGCGTGCAATACAGAAAGAGCGCGCTCACGCTCGAGCGCGTGCTCGATGGCGGGCCGCGGGCCGGCGAGCGTGCGCCCGACGCGCTCGTGCACGTCGTCGATGGGCCGCTCGGTCAGGCACCCGGAACCGCGCGGTTATACGACCTGCACGATCCGGCGAGCTTTACGCTGCTGCTGCTCGAGGAGCCGGTGCATGGCGATGCGGGCGAGACGGCCGATGTGCCGCCGATGTCCGCGGATGCGCAGGCGCTCGTGCAGGGGCTGGAGCGGATCATGCCCGGCGCCGTGCGTGCGTGGCGCGTCGCCGATGCAGAAAGCGACGGGGCGGACGGGCTCGTGCAGGCATACGGCCGCTCGCGGCCGTCGTTCTATCTGCTGCGGCCCGATGGTTACATCGCGGCGCGCGGTCGCACCGCAACCGATGCGAACGCGCTGCTGCGTCATTGCGAAAGCTGGTTCGCGGACATGTCGCAGCCCGAGTAGCGGGGCGCTCAGGCCGGCGCGGCGGCCGGCACGAGCGAAGCGCGGTGCGCGGCGATCGCGGCGAGCACGATCGGTGCCGCGCGTTGTGCGGCCGTGCCCGACGGATCGTCGAGCGCAGCGAGAAACGCGCGGCGCATCCGCGGCTCCCAGAAGCGCCGGATATGCTCGGCGATTCCGGTCAGCGCTTCTTCGCGATCGGGCATCGATTCGAAGAAAGCGCCGATCTGGTTGGCCATGTCGATCAGGTGTCCGTTGTCCATCGCGTCCTCACTTGCCCGTCGTCACGACAGCCTGCGCGTCGGCGCGGCGCTCGAGCAGATCGAGCTGCTCCGAGTTGAAGCGCGCATACGCACGCTGCCAGTCGGACGGTTGCGCAACCGGCATCACCTGCACGGCCGTGACCTTGTATTCCGGGCAATTCGTCGCCCAGTCGGAACTGTCCGTCGTGATCACGTTCGCGCCCGATTCGGGGAAGTGGAACGTCGTGTACACGACCCCCGGCTGCATGCGCTCGGCTACGAGCGCGCGCAGCACCGTATGTCCGGCGCGCGATTCGATGCCGACCCAGTCGCCGGTCCGGATCCCGCGATCCTCCGCGTCGTGCGGATGGATCTCGAGGCGGTCCTCTTCGTGCCACTGGACGTTTTCGGTGCGACGGGTCTGCGCGCCGACGTTGTATTGCGACAGGATGCGACCCGTCGTCAGGATCAGCGGATAGC
Organism: Burkholderia sp. JKS000303; assembly: GCF_002563755.1. Lineage (NCBI taxonomy): Bacteria > Pseudomonadati > Pseudomonadota > Betaproteobacteria > Burkholderiales > Burkholderiaceae > Burkholderia > Burkholderia sp. JKS000303. Next base: position 519,599 of record NZ_PDBZ01000001.1, on the reverse strand, counting down.
GCTGCGTGACCTTTTCCGGCGTCGGGATGAACTGCGTGATCACGAACCGGCCCTTGCCGCGCACGAACTCGTCGATGTGCATCGTCGGCGTGCCTTCCGGCGCCTGTTCGTTGCACGGCCACTGAATGCTGCCCATCGCGTCGAGCTTCTCGTACGACACGCCCGAGAAGGTCGGCGTGAGCCGGGCGATCTCGTCCATGATTTCCGACGGATGCGTGTAGTGCATGTCGTAGCCAAGCGCCTGCGACAGCAGCAGCGTCACTTCCCAGTCCGCGTAGCCGGCGAGCGGCGGCATCACCTTGCGCACGCGCGAAATGCGGCGCTCCGCGTTCGTGAACGTGCCGTCTTTCTCGAGGAACGTCGAGCCCGGCAGCAGCACGTGCGCGTATTTCGCGGTTTCGTTCAGGAAGATGTCCTGCACGACGATGCATTCCATCGACGACAGCGCGGCGGCGACATGCTGCGTGTTCGGGTCCGACTGGACGATGTCCTCGCCCTGGCAGTAGAGCCCCTTGAAGCTGCCGTCGAGCGCGGCGTCGAACATGTTCGGAATGCGCAGCCCCGGTTCCGGTTGCAGCGTGGCCGACCATGCCTGTTCGAACTGCGTGCGGACGACTTCGTCGCCGATGTGGCGATAGCCGGGCAGCTCGTGCGGGAACGAACCCATGTCGCACGAACCCTGCACGTTGTTCTGGCCGCGCAGCGGATTGACGCCGACGCCTTCGCGGCCGATGTTGCCGGTCGCCATCGCGAGGTTCGCGATGCCCATCACCGTCGTCGAGCCTTGCGCGTGTTCGGTCACGCCGAGACCGTAGTAGATCGCGGCGTTGCCGCCCGTCGCATAGAGGCGCGCGGCTTCGCGCACCAGTGCGGCCGGCACGCCCGTCACGTCCGCGGTCGCTTCCGGCGAGTTCTCGGCACGCGACACGAACTCGCGCCATTGCTCGAACGCGCGCGTCTCGCAGCGCTCGGCCACGAATGCGTCGGCGACGAGCCCTTCGGTGACGATCACGTGCGCGAGCGCATTGACTATCGCGACGTTGGTGCCGGGGCGCAGTTGCAGGTGATGCGTGGCCTTCACGTGCGGGCCGTCGACCACGTCGATGCGGCGCGGATCGATCACGATCAGCTTCGCGCCTTCGCGGATGCGTCGCTTCATGCGCGAGCCGAACACCGGGTGGCCGTCGGTCGGGTTCGCGCCCATCACGACGATCACGTCGGCGTGGCTGACCGATGCGAAGGTCTGCGTGCCGGCCGATTCGCCGAGCGTCGTCTTGAGGCCATAGCCGGTCGGCGAATGGCACACGCGGGCGCAGGTGTCGACGTTGTTGTTGCCGAACGCCGCGCGCACGAGCTTCTGCACGAGGTAGGTTTCCTCGTTCGTGCAGCGCGACGACGTGATGCCGCCGATCGAATCGCGGCCGTATTTCTGCTGCAGCTTGCGGAATTGCGTCGCCGCGTAGGTGAGCGCCTCTTCCCAGCTGACTTCGCGCCACGGATCGGTGATCTTCTCGCGGATCATCGGCTTCGTGATGCGGTCCTTGTGCGTCGCATAGCCCCACGCGAAGCGTCCCTTCACGCATGCGTGGCCTTCGTTCGCGAGGCCGTTCTTGTGCGGCGTCATGCGCACGACCTGCGTGCCCTTCATCTCCGCCTTGAACGAGCAGCCGACACCGCAGTACGCGCAGGTCGTGACGACCGAGTGCTCGGCCTGGCCGAGCTGGACGACGGACTTTTCCTGCAGCGTGGCGGTCGGGCAGGCGGCGACGCACGCGCCGCACGACACGCATTCCGATGCCATGAACGATTCGCTTTCGCCGGCGGCGACGCGCGATTCGAAACCGCGCGCGGCGATCGTCAGCGCGAACGTACCTTGCGTTTCCTCGCACGCGCGCACGCAGCGGTTGCAGACGATGCACTTCGACGGATCGTACGTGAAGTACGGATTTGATTCGTCCTTCTGCTCGCGCAGGTGGTTCGCGCCATCGAAGCCGTAGCGCACTTCACGCAGGCCGACCACGCCCGCCATGTCCTGCAGCTCGCAGTCGCCGTTGGCGGGGCAGGTCAGGCAGTCGAGCGGGTGATCGGAGATGTACAGCTCCATCACGTTACGGCGCAGCGACTGCAGCCGATCGGATTGCGTGCGCACCTTCATGCCGGCTTCGGCCGGGGTCGTGCACGACGCGGGGTAGCCGCGCCGGCCTTCGATTTCGACGAGGCACAGACGGCACGAGCCGAACGGCTCGAGCGAGTCGGTCGCACAGAGTTTCGGGACGTTGACGCCGGCTTCGATCGCGGCGCGCATCACCGATGTGCCGGCCGGCACCGTGACCGGCTGGCCGTCGATTTCGAGCGTGACGTCAGTGTCGGCATGGCGTTGCGGCGTGCCGTAGTCGGTATCGTCGAACGGGTCGAGCGCGCGCGCCTGTGCGGCGCTCTTGCACGCGCATTGGCCTGAGCCGCAGCCGCCTTGGCGGACGTTGTTCGTGTCGAGTGACATGCAGGGCTCCTTCTGGGTCAGGCCGCAGCCTTGACCGGACCCGACGCGGCTTGCTTGCCGTCGGCGAGCCCGAAATCTTCGGGGAAATGGTCGAGCGCGGACAGCACCGGGTACGGCGTCATCCCGCCCATCGCGCACAGCGAACCGGCGAGCATCGTGTCGCACAGGTCGCGCAGCAGCGTGACCTGCCGCTCCGACGTATCACCCTGGCGGATGCGGGCGATCGTCTCGACGCCGCGCGTCGATCCGATCCGGCACGGCGTGCACTTGCCGCACGATTCGATCGCGCAGAACTTCATCGCGTATTCGGCGAGTTCGGCGAGATTCGACGTGTCGTCGTGCAGCACGATGCCGCCGTGACCGACGACCGCGCCGATCGCCGTGTATGCCTCGTAGTCGAGCGGCACGTCCCACTGGTGTTCGGGCAGGTAGGTGCCGAGCGGGCCGCCCACTTGCGCGGCGCGCGCGGGGCGGCCGCTTGCCGTGCCGCCGCCGTAGTCGAACAGCAGCTCGCGCAGCGTGACGCCGAATGCGAGTTCGACGAGCCCGCCGTGACGGATGTTGCCCGCGAGCTGGAACGGCAGCGTGCCGCGCGAGCGGCCCATCCCGTAGTCGCGATAGAACGCGGCGCCACGCGCGAAGATCACCGGCGCCGTGGCGAGCGTGATCACGTTGTTGATCACGGTCGGCTGGCCGAACAGGCCGGCGAGCGCAGGCAGCGGCGGCTTCGCGCGCACGACGCCGCGCTTGCCTTCGAGCGATTCGAGCAGCGCCGTTTCCTCGCCGCACACGTACGAGCCCGCGCCTTTCGCGACATGCAGGTCGAACGCATGCGTCGAGCCGAGCACGTGTTCTCCGAGCCAGCCGGCTGCACGGGCGCGCTCGATCGCGGTTTCGAGCGCTGCGATCGCGTGCGGGTATTCGCTGCGTACGTAGATGTAGCCGAGCGTCGCGCCCGTCGCGATGCCCGCGATGATCATCCCTTCGATCAGGCAGTACGGGTCGCTTTCCATGATCAGGCGGTCGGAGAACGTGCCCGAATCGCCTTCGTCCGCGTTGCAGACGATGTACTTTTGCGTGGCGCTGGCCTGTCGGACGGTGCGCCACTTGATGCCGGCCGGGAAGGCCGCGCCGCCGCGGCCGCGCAGCCCCGATTCGATCAGCGTCTCGCACGCGGCATCGCCGTCGAGCGCGAGTGCGTTCTTCAGGCCGGCGAGGCCGTCGTGTTTCAGATAGTCGTCGATCGACAGCGGATCGGTCAGGCCGATGCGCGCGAAGGTCAGGCGCTGCTGGCGCGCGAGATACGGCAATGCGTCGACGAGGCCGACGTTGCTCGGATGCGCACCGCCGTCGATCCAGTTTGCGTCGAACAGGGCCGGCACGTCGGTGGCCGACAGGTTCGCATAGCCGACGCGGCCGGCGGTCGTACCGACCTCGACGAGCGGTTCGAGCCAGAGCAGCCCGCGCGTGCCGTTGCGGATCAGCTCGATCTCGATGCCGCGCCGCTCGGCTTCCGCGACGATTGCGCTGGCCAGCGCGTCGGCGCCGAGCGCCAGCGCGGACGAATCGCGCGGAACGTAGATGCGGGTCGTCATGCGGCCTCCGGGGTGTGAGCGGCCGCGTCGGCGAGCAGTGCGTCGAATTCCTCCGGCGTGACCCTTGCGTGCAGCACGCCGTTGACCGTCATCGACGGCGATTGCGCGCACAGCCCGAGGCAGTAGACCGATTCGAGCGCGACTGCATCCGGTGCGTGCGCATCGGCGCCGTTGCCGTGTGCCGCGTCGAACCGGCAACCCGTGCGGGCTTCCGCGTGCGCGGCCAGGGTTTCGCAGCCCATGCTGCGGCACGCTTCGGCGCGGCACATCTGGATCGTCACGCGCGCGGGCGGCGCGGTGCGGAAGTGGTGGTAATAGGTGAGCACGCCGTGGACTTCCGCGCGCGACAGGTTCAGCGCCTTCGCGAGCGGCGCGACGCAGCCCGCCGGCACGTAACCCGCGTCGTCCTGGATCGCGTGCAGGATCGCGACGAGCGAGCGGCCGGCGCGTGCATGGCGCTCGACGAGCGCGTCGGGCGCATGGGAATTCGGGGACATCGGTTATGCTCCTCCAAAGTCTCATATGCGCTCGAAATTCATATAGTGCGCACCGGGACTTCGTTCTGATTGATTTTGACCAACGATAAGCGGAAGATTTCGCGGTCGCAATAGGAAATCGGAGTGCATAATTGATTCGAATCGAATGCGACGCGTATCTGACCGTGCGCGACACCGAGGGCCGCACGGCCAGCCTGTCGGACGTCGCGCCGTTGCTGGAACTCGTGGCCGACACGGGCAGCATCGCGCAGGCCGCGCAGGCGAAAGGGCTGTCGTATCGGCACGCGTGGGGCATGCTGCGCGCGCTGGAGGCGTGCGTCGGCGCAGAGTTGATCGAAACCGCGCGCGGCAAGGGCTCGACGCTGTCGGAGCTCGGGCGGGCGATCGTCGACGCGCAGCGCCTCGCGCGCAGTCGTCTCGACGGCAACCTGCGCGCGCTGGCGGCCGAAGTGGCGAGCGACCTGAACCGGCGGCTCGCGCAGCGCGACGGTGCCGTGCGCATCCATGCGTCGCACGGCTACGCGGTCGCGACCCTCGTTTCCGCGCTCGTCGATGCGCAGGCGGCCGTCGACATCAAGTATCGGGAAAGCGTCGAGGCCGTACAGGCGCTTGCGCGCGGCGAATGCGAACTGGCCGGCTTCCATCTGCCGCGCGGCGCGTTCCGTGAGCAGTGCGCGCAGATCTACCGGCCGTGGCTCGACGATACGCGTCACGTACTGATTCATCTGACGCGTCGCCAGCAAGGGTTGTTCGTGCCGCGCGGCAATCCGAAGCAGGTCCGCGGGCTCGCCGATCTCGCCCGCAACGACATTCGCTTCGTCAACCGGCAGCCGGGGTCGGGCACCCGGATGCTGCTGGATCTCGCGCTGCGCGCGATCGGCATCGATCCCGAGCGCATCGACGGCTATGCGTCGGCCGAGCTCACGCACTCGGCGATCGCGGCGTTCGTCGCGAGCGGAATGGCCGATCTCGGCTTCGGCGTCGAGCCGGCCGCCCATCACTTCGGGCTCGATTTCATCCCGGTCGTCGACGAGGACTACTACTTCGCGTGCGAGCGTGCGCGGCTCGACTCGCGGCCGCTCGCCGGCGTGCTGGCATTGTTGCGCGATGCGCGTTTCGTCGAACGCGTCGCGCATCTCGACGGCTACGATCCGGCCGCATGCGGAATGCTGACCGGCATCGCGACGGGGCTGGCCGGCAGCGACGGCGCGGCCGCGCCGGACGGCAATGCACGGTAACGAGGCCCGGATTGGACCGCGCTGCAGCAGTGGGGGATTTGCGCTACGCTTGCCGCTTGATCAACGTTCCAACAAGCACGCCGTTCAGGCGTCATCCCGCCATGAAACTTTCCGTTCCCCTCTCCGCGGCAGCGTTGACCGCGGGGCTTCTGGTCGCCGTATCGCCGTTTGCATTTGCGCAGAATTCGCCGGGCGTTCCCGGCGGCATCCTGAGCGACCAGTTTCGCCTGAACGAGCATCCGCAGATGCCGTTCGCTGCATCGACGCCGTCGCAGAAATACCAGTCCGGCAAGAAGTCGGCGCTGCGTCGCAAGGGTGACCTGGGTGACCCGAACGGCTGCAACCTGAAGTGTCCGATGGATAGCCAGTAAAGACCGACGCAGGCGCGCTGCCGGATTGCCGGCATGCGTCTGACTGAGAACCGCACGGGGGCCGTGCGGTTCTCTTCGAGCCCCGCGAAGCTTGCTGCTTCGCGGGGCTCGTGCGTTGTGGCGTGTCGCCGTGCAATGCGGTGAACAGGGAAGAGGGTGAATCTAGGGTTAACCCTGTATTCAGGAAGAATGTCTTCCACAAACCTGCCTTATTCTTAAGCATTCACCTACATAAACTTTGGTTTGTCAGCGGTGAACGAGGTGTCCACCGCGAAAACAGACAAATGTGGAGGTAGGTCATCATGAAGTCGCTCGTTCAAGCCGTTGTCGTTGCTGCTGCTCTCGTTGCCCCGGTCGTGTCGTTCGCGCAGTCCGGCTCGGCACTCACCCGCGCACAGGTTCGCGCCGAACTGGTTCAACTGCAGCAAGCCGGTTACAACACGGCCCGCGGCGAAGATCCGCACTATCCGGAAGCCATCCAGGCTGCCACCGCGCGTGTTGCGGAGCAGCAGCGCCTCGCCCAGGCACAAGGCGCCGACGCCAGCGGGTACGGCGCGCAAGCGCAAGGTGCATCGGCATCGGGTTCGCGCGCAATCGGCGTGCGTCCGGCCAGCACTGAAGAAATGAATTCGCTGTATCGCGGCAGCTAAGTCGCGCATCGCCCGGTAGATCGCGTGCCGGGTGCGACGACACGTCGCGCCCCGGTTGCGGTGCCGGGCGGCGCCCAACATCCGTCACCTCCTGTCGCCGGAATACCGGCGGCATTCCGCCCGGCCCGTCCGTGGCTGGGCGCTTTTTCGGAAGGAGCGGGACGTATGGTTTTGCAGGCAACAAAAAACCCCGCAGACTTGCGTCGTGCGGGGTTCGTGCGTCAAGCGCGGAATTTGGTGGAGGCGGCGGGAATCGAACCCGCGTCCAGAAGCGCTCCACGACTAGTTCTACATGTTTAGTTCAGTCATTTGATTTAACCGCAGCGACGCGGACGAACACGCTGCACTACGGCGATTCGCTAGGTTTTCGACCCTGGCGTCGCGACGCCGACAGGGCTTAACTGACGTAAATGACCTCTGGCGGTATTGCTACCGGTCTTGCGACACTAGCCCGTCAGTGAACTAGGCAGAGGACGGCGGCCGTTAGGCTGCCAGTGCGAACGTATCGTCGTTTGCAGTTACGATTTTCCCATTGATTAACGAGGTGACGGGTCCTCGACATGCCCTAGCCGCTTCACAACCCCTGTCGAAACCAGGTCGCCCCCGCGGATAAGATCCAGCATTATATCCCAACATCGCTCAGCAGTTCGCGCAGTTGCTGCGTCGTGCCGACGAGATGGTGTGCTTGCCAGTCGGCCGGCGCGGCGCCGTCGCCGCAGTAGCCGTACGCAGCCGCGACCGTCGCCATGCCTGCCGCGCTGCCGGCCTGGATGTCGCGAAGATCGTCGCCGACATAGACGATGCGCGCCGGCGCGAGCGACAAACGCTCGGCCGCATGCAGCAGCGGGGCCGGATGGGGCTTCGGGTGCGGCGTGGTGTCTCCGCCGACGACGCAGGCCGCGCGCTGCGCGAGGCCGAGCAACTCGACGAGCGGGGTGGTGAGGCGCATCACCTTGTTCGTGACGATGCCCCAGCGCACGCCGCGCGCATCGAGTGCGTCGAGCACGTCGCCGATGCCGGGGAACAGTGTCGTGTGCACGCAGATGTCCGTCGCGTAATTGACCAGGAACTCGTCGCGCATCGCTTCGTAGCCGGGCGTGTGCGGGTTGATGCCGAACGCGCCGCCGAGCAGGCCGCGCGCGCCGGCCGATGCCAGCGGCCGCAGCACGTCGAGCGGCGTTTCCGGCAGGCCGCGCACACGCTGCATCTTGTGGACGGCTGCAGCGAGATCGGGGGCCGTGTCGGCGAGCGTGCCGTCGAGGTCGAACAGCACCGCATCGCAGTGCAGCAGGCGCGGCTCGTCGAGGGCGGCCTGCGCGGTCGAAAGAGGAGTCGTCATGCCGGTCGGAAGGTCACGCGCCGCGGCGGCACGCGACGAGGTAGTTGATGTCGGTGTCGTTCGACAGCGCGAAGCGCTTGCCGATCGGGTGATAGGTGATGCCCTTGATGTCGACGATGTGCAGATCCGTCGCGCGCACGAAGCCGGCCAGTTCCGACGGGCGGATGAAGCGCGCGTAGTCGTGGGTGCCCTTGGGCAGCATTTGTGCGATGTATTCCGCGCCGATCACGGCGAACAGGTACGACTTCAGGTTGCGGTTCAGTGTCGAGAAGAACACCCAGCCGCCCGGTTTCACGAGCGTCGCGCACGCGGAAACCACGCCGGCGGGCGACGGCACGTGCTCCAGCATCTCCATGCAGGTGACCACGTCGTAGCTGCTCGGCTCGCGTTCGGCGATCGCTTCGGCGGCAATCGCCTCGTAGTCGACCGTGATGCCGCTTTCGAGGCTGTGCAGGTCGGCGACGCCGAGCGCCTCGGTCGACAGGTCGATGCCTTTCACCTGCGCGCCGAGTCCGGCCATCGATTCGGACAGGATGCCGCCGCCGCAGCCGATATCGAGGGCGCGCTTGCCGGCCAGGTGGGCATGTGCGTCGATCCAGCCGAGCCGGACCGGGTTCAGGTCGTGCAGAGGCTTGAATTCGGCATTCGGATCCCACCACCGATGGGCGAGGTCGCTGAATTTCTGGAGTTCGTGCGGATCGGCGTTGGTCATGTCGGCAAACGGGCTACGGAAGGAGGGCGGTGCGTCGGTACGTCAGCCCCGAGTATATAAGCGGGCGGACAACGAGGCCAGCGAGCGCCTGGACGGGCATCAAAGAAAAAGCCCCGCCGGGGCGGGGCTTTGAAGCAGTCGAAAACCGCGGCTTAGTTTGCCGGAACGGTCGTCTTCTGGACTTCTTGCGTACCAACCACTTCGACTTCCACGCGGCGGTCCGGTGCGAGGCAGGCGATCAGCTGCTTGCGGTTCTTCTGGTTGCAGCCAGTCGTAACCGGGTTGCGCTTGCCCTTGCCTTCCGTGTAGATCTTGTTCGACGGAACGCCCTTGCTGACCAGGTACGACTTGACTGCTTGCGCACGGCGCAGCGACAGACGGTCGTTGTACTTGTCCGAACCGATGCGGTCCGTGTAACCCGTCGCGACGACCACTTCCGTGTTCATGCCTTCGATCTTCGCTGCCAGTTCGTCCAGCTTCTGCTTGCCGAGCGGCTTCAGCGTTGCCTTGTCGAAGTCGAACAGTGCGTCGGCTTGGTACGTGATCTTCTGGCTCGTGATGGCCGGAGCGACCGGAGCGACCGGCGGCTGCGGTGCCTGGGCGACCAGTGCGCCATCGCACTTTGCGTTGGCGGTGGCCGGCGTCCAGAACGCGTCACGCCAGCAGAGCTCGTTCGTGCCGTTCATCCACACCCATTCGCCCGTGCCGTTCACCCAGTTGTCGTTGACGGCTTGACGCGACGCCGGCACCGACTGTGCCGAAGCGGATGCAGCCATAACTGCGGTAGCTGCAATGAACGCGAGCTTTGAAAGTTTATTCATATTTCTCCTCTCGAAATTGAGATTACCGCAGGTTTACTGCGAGCCTGTTGACGGTGACAAGTCATACATTGCTCGAAGTATAACATTGGTGCGGCACAAAAAACGTGGCACCGCTCTGTGTAGACTTCGAGCAGCGTCTAACTTTCAGTGCGTTGGCATTTTGCCATATCGTTCCCTTCCTACGAAAAAAAATCCTCCCCACCCTAAGATCGCCTCAACGTTTGTGGTGCATGCGCAACACCGGCCTGCCGTAACTTTTAGAGATTGTCAAGAGCGGGCTCGCGAAATTGCGGGAAGGTCGGCAAGTGGTTTACACGCGGGCGTGACGCGGATCCGGTGCAACCCTGATCCGCATTGAAGGGCGCGATCGCGATCGATCAGACCCGTATCGCCATGGCTGCGATTTTTGCTGTTTACATATAGTGTGTGGCCGGTGAATTGGCGGCTGATGGGCGCATGTTAGAATCTCGCGTTGCGTTGCGCATGCAGCGCCCACGCGAAAGGCGTTCACCGTCTTCGCTCCGAAACGATACGGATACATGGATCAATTCGCCAAAGAGACCCTGCCCACCTCCCTAGAGGAGGAAATGCGCCGTTCGTATCTCGATTACGCGATGAGCGTGATCGTCGGACGTGCCCTTCCGGATGTCCGCGATGGCCTGAAGCCCGTGCACCGGCGCGTACTGTTCGCGATGCACGAACTGAACAACGACTGGAACCGCGCGTACAAGAAATCGGCGCGTATCGTCGGTGACGTGATCGGTAAGTATCACCCCCACGGCGATACCGCGGTGTACGACACGATCGTGCGGATGGCGCAGGACTTCTCGCTGCGCTACATGCTGATCGACGGGCAGGGCAACTTCGGCTCGATCGACGGCGACAATGCCGCGGCGATGCGTTACACCGAAATTCGCATGGCGAAGATCGGTCACGAGCTGCTCGCCGACATCGACAAGGAAACGGTCGACTTCGAGCCGAACTACGACGGCAACGAGACGCAGCCGTCGGTCCTGCCGTCGCGCATTCCGAACCTGCTGATCAATGGCTCGTCGGGCATCGCGGTCGGCATGGCGACCAACATTCCGCCGCACAACCTGGACGAAGTCGTCGACGCGTGCCAGCATCTGCTGGGCAACCCCGACGCGACGATCGACGAGCTGATCGAGATCATCCCGGCGCCGGACTTCCCGACGGCCGGCATCATCTACGGCGTCGCCGGCGTGCGCGACGGCTACCGCACCGGGCGCGGGCGCGTCGTGATGCGCGCGGCCACGCACTTCGAGGAGATCGACCGCGGCCAGCGGATGGCGATCATCGTCGACGAGCTGCCGTACCAGGTCAACAAGCGCTCGCTGCTCGAGCGGATCGCCGAACTCGTCAACGAGAAGAAGCTCGAAGGCATCTCCGACATCCGCGACGAGTCCGACAAGAGCGGCATGCGCGTCGTGATCGAGCTGAAGCGCGGCGAAGTGCCGGAAGTGGTGCTGAACAACCTGTACAAGGCGACGCAGCTGCAGGACACGTTCGGCATGAACATGGTCGCGCTCGTCGACGGCCAGCCGAAGCTGCTGAACCTGAAGGAAATCCTGCAGTGCTTCCTGTCGCACCGACGCGAAGTGCTGACGCGCCGCACGATCTACGAACTGCGCAAGGCCCGCGAACGCGGCCACGTGCTCGAAGGTCTGGCGGTCGCGCTCGCGAACATCGACGAATTCATCGCGATCATCAAGGCTGCGCCGACGCCGCCGATCGCGAAGCAGGAGTTGATGGCGAAGCCGTGGGATTCGTCGCTCGTGCGCGAGATGCTCACGCGTGCCGAGGCCGAGAACGCGGCAGCGGGCGGTCGCTCCGCGTATCGTCCGGAAGGCCTGAACCCCGCGTTCGGAATGCAGACCGACGGGCTGTATCGCCTGTCCGACACGCAGGCGCAGGAAATCCTGCAGATGCGTCTGCAACGCCTGACCGGTCTCGAGCAGGACAAGATCATCGGCGAGTACCGCGAAGTGATGGCGCAGATCGCCGACCTGCTGGACATCCTCGCGCGCCCGGAGCGGATCACGACGATGATCGGCGAAGAGCTGACGTCGGTGAAGGCCGAATTCGGCGACGCGCGCCGCTCGAAGATCGAGCTGAATGCAACCGAACTGAATACGGAAGACCTGATCACGCCGCAGGACATGGTCGTCACCATGTCGCACGCCGGTTACGTGAAGTCGCAGCCGCTGTCCGAGTATCGCGCGCAGAAGCGCGGCGGTCGCGGCAAGCAGGCGACGCAGATGAAGGAAGACGACTGGATCGAGACGCTGTTCATCGCGAACACGCACGACTACATCCTGTGCTTCTCGAACCGCGGTCGCGTGTACTGGGTCAAGGTCTATGAAGTGCCGCAGGGCTCGCGCAACTCGCGCGGCCGCCCGATCGTCAACATGTTCCCGCTGCAGGAAGGCGAGAAGATCAACGTCGTGCTGCCGGTCAAGGAATTCTCGGCCGACAAGTTCATCTTCATGGCGACGTCGCTCGGCACCGTGAAGAAGACGCCGCTCGAGGCATTCAGCCGTCCGATGAAGAAGGGCATCATCGCGGTCGGTCTCGACGAGGGCGACTACCTGATCGGCGCATCGATCACCGACGGTGCGCACGACGTGATGCTGTTCTCCGACTCCGGCAAGGCCGTGCGCTTCGACGAGAACGACGTTCGCCCGATGGGCCGCGAGGCGCGCGGCGTGCGCGGCATGCAGCTCGAGGACGGGCAGCAGGTCATCGCGCTGCTGGTCGCCGGCAGCGAAGAGCAGACCGTGCTCACCGCGACCGAGAACGGCTACGGCAAGCGTACGCCGATCACCGAGTACACGCGTCATGGCCGCGGCACGAAGGGGATGATCGCGATCCAGACGTCCGAGCGCAACGGCAAGGTCGTCGCCGCGACGCTCGTCGACGCCGAGGATCAGATCATGCTGATCACGACCGCCGGCGTATTGATTCGTACCCGTGTGTCCGAGGTTCGCGAGATGGGCCGCGCTACGCAAGGTGTTACACTCATCAGTCTCGATGAGGGTACCAAGCTCTCCGGCCTGCAGCAGATCGCGGAAGCCGAAGAGGGCGATGGCGAGGCCGACGAGGCGTCGGACGGCGAAGCCTGAGAACGGATGAGACTCGAGCCGCCGCAGGCGTAAAACGCCGCGGTCGGCGAGCAACCATTCATATTTCCAAGAGGGAGTGATGATGCAAAAGCAATTCAAGCAACTGGTTCTGCTGGCTGCACTGGTGCCGACGTTCGCGATGGCGCAAGCGCTGTCGAATTCCGCACCGGCTGCAACCGCAGCAGCTGCGCCGATCGACGCCGACAAGAAGGCGGCGATCAAGGATCTGCTCGACGCGATCGACGCGCCGAAGCTCGTGTCGGCTATCGGCAACAGCGCCGAAATGCAGGCAAAGCAACTCGTTCCGGCAATCCTGTCGGACGCGCTGTCGGAAAACAAGACGCTGAACGACAAGCAGAAGCAGGCTGCCGTGCCGACGCTGCAGAAGAACGCAGTGCCGAAGCTGGTTGACGGCGCAGGCAAGGTGTTCGGTACGCAGCAGTTCCAGAACGACGCGATGTCGGCTCAGTACGACGCATACGCGAAGTACTACAGCACGTCGGAGATCAAGGATCTGACGACGTTCTACAAGAGCCCGACGGGCCGCAAGTTCATCCAGGTTCAGGACCAGGTTGGCCGCGACGTGGTCAACGGCCTGATGCAGAAGTACATGCCGCAAGCGATCCAGGCAACGCGCGCGCAGGCTGACAAGGAAGTCGCGGCAGTCAAGCCGGGCAAGTAAGCCGTCCGGGCACGCGCCCGGCTGTTCGGCCGGGTTTGGCGGGAGCCTGATGACAGTGCGATAATGGCCGTTTGCGCGCGAGCGCAAGCGGCCATTCCTTTTCTGGCGCGGCCCAATTGCAACTGACATGCGGCGGCAAGCCGCCGGTCGCGTCCCTCCCGAGGTTTTCACGATGCGCGTCTTTAATTTCTCCGCCGGCCCTGCGGCGCTGCCCGAGGAAGTGCTGCGGCAGGCTGCCGACGAAATGCTCGACTGGCACGGCAGCGGCATGAGCGTGATGGAGATGAGCCATCGCGGCAAGGAATTCATGTCGATCCATGAGGCGGCGCTGACCGACCTGCGCGAGCTGCTCGGCGTGCCGGCGAGCCACCGGATCCTGTTCCTGCAGGGCGGCGGCATTGCCGAGAACGCGATCGTGCCGATGAACCTGCTCGGCTCGCGCAAGACGGCCGACTTCGTCGTGACGGGCTCGTGGTCGCAGAAGTCGTTCAACGAGGCGAAGAAATACGGCACGCCGCATCTGGCCGCGTCGGGCAAGACGGCCGACGGGTTCACGCGCGCGCCGGGCCGCGCCGAGTGGCAGCTGTCGGACGATCCGGCCTACGTGCATCTGTGCACGAACGAAACGATCGACGGCGTAGAGACGTTCGAGATTCCGGATCTCGGCGACGTGCCGCTCGTCGCGGATGTGTCGTCGCACATCCTGTCGCGCCCGATGGACGTCGCGAAATACGGCGTGCTGTTCGGCGGCGCGCAGAAGAACATCGGGATGGCCGGTGTGACGGTGCTGATCGTGCGCGAGGATCTGCTCGATCGCGCGCAACCGATCTGCCCGTCCGCATTCGAATGGAAGACCGTCGCCGCGAACAACTCGCTGTACAACACGCCGCCCACCTATGCGATCTATATCGCGGGCCTCGTGTTCCAGTGGCTGAAGCGGCAGGGTGGCCTCGAGGCGATGGAGGCACGCAATATCGAGAAGGCGAAGCTGCTCTACGACACGATCGACGGGAGCAGCTTCTATCTGAACAAAGTCGAGCCGGCGGTGCGTTCGCGGATGAACGTGCCCTTTTTCCTGGCCGACGAAACGCGCAACGAAGACTTCCTTGCCGGCGCAAAGGCGCGCGGGCTGCTGCAGCTGAAGGGCCACAAGTCCGTCGGCGGTATGCGGGCGTCGATCTACAACGCGGTGCCGCTCGAGGGCGTGAAAGCGCTCGTCGAGTACATGAAGGACTTCGAGCAGCGCGGCGCCTGACGGCGACGCTGTTCAAACAGCACGGCAAAACGCATGGACGACGAACTGAATTCCCGCTTGAAACCGCTGCGCGATCGCATCGACGCGATCGACGCGCAGCTGATTGCGCTCCTCAACCAGCGCGCCGCGGTGGCGCTGGAGGTGGGCGAGGTCAAGAAGCATTTCAACGCGCCGGTGTTCCGGCCGGAGCGCGAACTGCAGGTGATCGCGCGCCTGCAGGACATGAGCGCGGGCCCGCTCGCGAGCGAGCACATCAGCGCCATCTGGCGCGAGATCATGGCCGCAAGCCGCGCGCTCGAGCAGACGATCCACGTCGCGTTTCTCGGGCCCGTCGGCACGTACAGCGAGCAGGCGATGTTCGAGTATTTCGGCCAGTCGATCGAAGGGCTCCCGTGTCCGTCGATCGACGAGGTCTTCCGCTCGGTCGAGGCCGGCGCGTCCGCGTTCGGCATCGCACCGGTCGAGAATTCGACCGAAGGCGCCGTGTCGCGCACGCTCGACCTGCTGCTGCAGACGCAGTTGCTGATCAGCGGCGAGCTCGCATTGCCGATCCATCACAACCTGCTCACGCAAAACGGCACGCTCGAAGGCGTGACGCGCGTCTGCGCGCATGCGCAGGCGCTCGCGCAATGCCAGCAGTGGCTGGCCGCGAACGCGCCGCAACTCGAGCGGCAGGCCGTGTCGAGCAACGCCGAGGCCGCGCGTCTCGCCGCGGCCGACCCGAGCGTTGCGGCGATCGCCGGCGATCGCGCGGCTGCGCACTACGGGCTGCAGATCGCGTTCTCGCTGATTCAGGACGATCCGCACAATCGCACGCGCTTCGTGATCGTCGGCAAGCAGCCGGCGGGGCAGAGCGGTCACGACCAGACGTCGTTGATCGTGTCGGTGAAGAACGAGCCGGGCGCCGTATTCAAGCTGCTCGAACCGCTCGCGCGGCACGGCGTGTCGATGACGCGCTTCGAGTCGCGTCCCGCACGCGTCGGCACGTGGGAGTATTACTTCTACATCGACATCGAAGGGCACCGGGACGAGGCGGCCGTGGCCGCCGCGCTCGCGGAACTCGGCCAGAAGGCCGCGTTCCTGAAGATACTCGGTTCGTATCCGCGCGCGCGCTGATGCGCAGCGGCCCGTCGCCTGCCATGCGCAGGCGGCGCGGCGAAGCGGACAAGGCAGGCCGGGCGGCGCTGCCGAAGGCGGGTTCGGGCGGTATCCGGCGCGGTCGAGCCGGATATGGGCCCGTTGCCCGGAATCTGGACTTCCGTGCGCGGGGCGTCGTTCCGCGTGCGTCACTTGGCTCTTGTCGTGTCAGGCTTTGCATTCAACAAACTGGTCATCTTCGGCGTCGGCCTGATCGGCGGGTCGCTGGCTCGCGCATTGCGCGAGCGCACGCCGGGCAGCGCGGGCGAGGTCGTCGGTGTCGGCCGCTCGCGTGCGTCGGTCGAGCGCGCGTTGGCGCTCGGCGTGATCGATCGCGCGGCTGCACTCGACGATGACGCGCAATTGCGCGACGCGCTTGCCGGTGCGGATCTCGTGTTACTGGCCGCGCCCGTCGCGCAAACGGGGCCGCTGCTCGCGCGCATCGCGCCGTGGCTTGGCGAAGCGACGATCGTGACCGACGCGGGCAGCACCAAGTCCGACGTCGTCGAGGCCGCGCGTGCCGTGCTCGGCGAGCGGATCGCGCAGTTCGTACCGGGGCATCCGATCGCCGGGCGCGAGTCGAGCGGCGTCGAAGCCGCGCTGCCGGATCTGTACGTCGGCCGCAACGTCGTGCTGTGCCCGCTGCCGGAGAATGCGCGCGAATCGGTTGCGCGGATCGACGCGATGTGGCGGGCAACCGGCGCCGACGTGCGCACGATGAGCACGGCGCAGCACGATCGCGTGTTTGCATCGATCAGCCATCTGCCGCACGTGCTGTCGTTCGCGCTCGTCGAGCAGATCCTCGGCGAGGCGGATGCCGAGCTGAAATTCTCGTACGCGGCCGGCGGTTTCCGCGATTTCACGCGGATCGCGGCGTCGAGCCCCGAAATGTGGCGCGACGTGTGCGTCGCGAACCGCGCGGCGCTGCTCGACGAACTCGACGGCTATACGCGCGTGCTCGCACGGCTGCGTGACGCGATCGACGCCGGCGACGGCGCGGCGCTCGAAGCCGTGTTCACGCGCTCGCGCGCCGCACGCAAGGCATGGCAGGAGCGCGGTGCGCAGCCCGCTGCCGAACCGGTCAAGAAATAACAGGACGATTCCCATGAACTATCTCGATCTCGGCCCGTATTCCAGCGCAGCGGGCACCGTGCGCCTGCCCGGCTCGAAGAGCATCTCGAACCGCGTGCTGCTGCTCGCGGCGCTCGCCGAAGGCGACACGACGATCACCAACCTGCTGGATTCCGACGACACGCGCGTGATGCTCGATGCGCTCGGCAAGCTCGGCGTGAAGCTCGATCGCGACGGCGACACCTGTGTCGTCACCGGCACGCGCGGCGCATTCACCGCGAAGACGGCCGATCTGTTCCTCGGCAATGCGGGCACGGCCGTGCGGCCGCTGACGGCAGCCCTGGCGGTCAACGGTGGCGACTATCGCGTGCACGGCGTGCCGCGCATGCACGAGCGGCCGATCGGCGATCTCGTCGACGGCCTGCGGCAGATCGGCGCGCAGATCGACTACGAGCTGAACGAAGGCTACCCGCCGCTGCGGATCAAGCCCGCGACCGTCACGGTCGACGCGCCGATCCGCGTGCGCGGCGACGTGTCCAGCCAGTTCCTCACTGCGCTGCTGATGACGCTGCCGCTCGTGAAGGCGAAGGACGGCAAGACCGTCGTCGAAGTCGACGGTGAACTGATCTCGAAGCCGTACATCGACATCACGATCCGGCTGATGGAGCGCTTCGGCGTGACCGTCGAGCGCGACGGCTGGCAGCGCTTCATCGTGCCGGCTGGCGTGCGCTATCGTTCGCCGGGCCGGATCATGGTCGAGGGCGATGCGTCGTCGGCCTCGTACTTCCTCGCGGCCGGTGCGCTCGGCGGCGGCCCGCTGCGTGTCGAAGGCGTAGGACGCGCGAGCATCCAGGGCGACGTCGGCTTCGCGAACGCGCTGATGCAGATGGGCGCGAACGTGTCGATGGGCGACGACTGGATCGAGGTGCGCGGCATCGGCCACGACCACGGCAAGCTCGATCCGATCGACATGGACTTCAACCTGATTCCAGACGCCGCGATGACCATTGCGGTCGCGGCGCTGTTCGCGAGCGGCACGAGCACGCTGCGCAACATCGCGAGCTGGCGCGTGAAGGAGACCGACCGCATCGCTGCGATGGCGACCGAACTGCGCAAGGTCGGTGCGATCGTCGAGGAGGGCGCCGACTATCTCGTCGTCACGCCGCCGCAACAGCTCACGCCGAACGCGGCGATCGACACGTACGACGATCACCGGATGGCGATGTGCTTCTCGCTCGTCAGCCTGGGCGGTGTACCCGTGCGGATCAACGACCCGAAGTGCGTCGGCAAGACGTTCCCCGACTATTTCGACCGCTTCGCCGCGCTCGCCAAAGCCTGACCCGACTGACCCGATGAAATCGACCCGACCCTTTCACCCGACTCCCGTCATCACGATCGACGGCCCGACCGCTTCCGGCAAGGGCACCGTCGCGGCGCTCGTCGCTGCCCATCTGGGCTTCCACCTGCTCGACAGCGGTGCGCTGTACCGTCTCGCGGCGCTCGCGAGCGTGCGCTACGGCATCGGGGCGGATGACATCGACGCGCTTGTCAAACTGATCGACGATCTCCACATCACGTTCCGCGAAGGCTGCGCGCAACTCGACGGCGTCGACGTGTCGAACGACATCCGCGCCGAAGCGGTGGGCAACCGCGCGTCCGCCATTGCCGTGCACGGGCCGGTGCGCACCGCGCTCGTCGCGCGCCAGCGCGCGTTCCGCAAGACGCCGGGCCTCGTTGCCGACGGGCGCGACATGGGCACCGTGATCTTCCCGGATGCAGTGCTGAAGGTGTTCCTGACGGCCAGCGCCGAGGCACGCGCGACCAGACGGCATAAGCAATTGATGCAAAAAGGTTTTTCTGCTAATATAGACGACTTGCTCCGGGATCTACGTGAACGTGACGCGCGCGACAGCAATCGCGCCGCCGCGCCGCTGAAGCCCGCGGCAGATGCCAAGCTGCTCGATACGTCAGCGCTATCGGTCGATGAAGCCGTCGATCAGGTGCTGCAGTGGTACCGGGTGCTCGGTCAGCCGGCCTGAGAAGGCCGGTAGCGGTAGGTGCTCCGCGCCGTAAGCGTGGAGCGTGTTTCAAACCCTTAACCCCGTATGGCGTCGATCTGGCCCTTTCAGCCTGCCATTCCGGCCGGCGTGGCACAGCGATCCATGCACAATCAGATTTTTATGTCCGACCTGCAAACCTCTACCCCGAATACTGAATCCTTTGCGGCTCTGTTTGAAGAGTCGCTGACCCGCCAAGACATGCGCGCCGGCGAAGTGATTTCCGCCGAAGTCGTGCGCGTCGACCACAACTTCGTGGTCGTCAATGCAGGCCTGAAGTCCGAGGCTTACATTCCGATCGAGGAATTCCTGAACGATCAGGGCGAGGTTGAGGTGCAGTCGGGCGATTTCGTGTCCGTCGCAATCGACGCACTCGAAAACGGCTACGGCGACACGATCCTGTCGCGCGACAAGGCGAAGCGCCTTGCATCGTGGCTGTCGCTGGAAAAGGCCCTCGACAACAACGAACTCGTCACCGGCACGATCACCGGCAAGGTGAAGGGCGGCATGACCGTGATGGTCAACGGCATCCGCGCGTTCCTGCCGGGTTCGCTGGTCGACACGCGTCCGGTCAAGGACACGACCCCGTACGAAGGCAAGACGCTCGAGTTCCGCGTGATCAAGCTCGATCGCAAGCGTAACAACGTCGTGCTGTCGCGTCGTGCAGTGATCGAAGCAACGCAAGGCGAAGAGCGCGCGAAGCTGCTCGAGACGCTGAAGGAAGGCGCGATCGTCAACGGCGTGGTCAAGAACATCACCGACTACGGCGCGTTCGTCGACCTCGGCGGCATCGACGGCCTGCTGCACATCACCGACATCGCATGGCGTCGTGTGCGTCACCCGAGCGAAGTCCTGTCGGTTGGCCAGGAAGTCACCGCGAAGATCCTCAAGTTCGACCAAGAGAAGAACCGCGTCTCGCTGGGCATCAAGCAACTGGGCGACGATCCGTGGGAAGGCATCTCGCGCCGTTACCCGTCGGGCACGCGCCTGTTCGGCAAGGTCACGAACATCACCGACTACGGCGCATTCGTCGAAGTGGAATCGGGCATCGAAGGCCTGGTTCACGTGTCGGAAATGGACTGGACCAACAAGAACGTTGCTCCGTCGAAGGTTGTCCAGCTGGGCGACGAAGTCGAAGTCATGGTCCTCGAGATCGACGAAGACCGTCGTCGTATCAGCCTCGGCATGAAGCAGTGCAAGCCGAATCCGTGGGATGACTTCAGCCGCAACTTCAAGAAGGGCGACAAGATCACGGGCGCAATCAAGTCGATCACCGACTTCGGCGTGTTCATCGGTCTGCCGGGCGGCATCGACGGCCTGGTCCACCTGTCGGACCTGTCGTGGAGCGAAGCTGGCGAAGAAGCCGTTCGCAAGTACAAGAAGGGCGACGAAGTCGAAGCAATCGTGCTCGGTATCGACGTCGAGAAGGAGCGCATTTCGCTCGGCATCAAGCAACTCGAAGGCGACCCGTTCAGCAACTACGTTGCAATGAACGACAAGGGCTCGATCGTCGACGGCGTGGTGAAGTCGGTCGATGCGAAGGGCGCGGTCATCACGCTGACGGGCGACATCGAAGGCTACCTGCGCGCATCGGAAATCTCGCAGGATCGCGTCGAAGATGCACGCAACGTGCTGAAGGAAGGCGACAAGGTCAACGCGATGGTGATCAACATCGATCGCAAGTCGCGTGGCATCAACCTGTCGATCAAGGCGAAGGATTCGGCTGAACAACAGGAAGCGATCCGCGGCCTGCAGTCGGACTCCAGCTCGGCTGCGACCGGTACGACCAACCTCGGCGCGCTGCTGAAGGCGAAGCTCGACGGCCAGAACCAGTAAGCCTCACGAGGTCTGCTGAAGTATGACCAAATCCGAGTTGGTCGCGCAGCTGGCATTGCGATTTCCGCAACTTGTCCTCAAGGATGCGGATTTCGCGGTGAAAACGATGCTCGATGCGATGTCCGACGCCCTGGCGAAAGGGCATCGCATTGAAATTCGGGGTTTCGGCAGCTTCGGCCTCAACCGTCGTCCGGCGCGCGTCGGACGCAACCCGAAGTCGGGGGAGAAAGTGCAGGTGCCCGAGAAGTTCGTGCCGCACTTCAAGCCTGGCAAGGAGTTGCGTGAACGCGTCGACGGCCGCGCCGGTGAGCCGCTGAAAGCTGATGATCCTGACGACGAGCGTTGAGCGTCGTTTGGTGTGCCCGGAACCCATCCGGCGAAGGCTGAAGAAAAAAGCGCCCCCTGTGGGCGCTTTTTTCATTTCCGGCGACCGCATGACCGCCCCCGCGCGCAGGATGTGCAGTGACGCGGAAACGCTTCCTTTACAATACGGGTCGATTCGGCGCCGCGAAGGGGAGTCGCGCGCCGCGGCAAACCTCAACCAAGAGAGGGCTTCATGAAGTTTATCGTCTGGCTGATCCGGGTATTGGTGTTCGTGCTGCTGCTGGTGCTCGCACTGGCCAATACGCAAACCGCGACGCTGAATTTCCTTGCCGGCTACACATGGCAAGCGCCGCTGATCCTGATCGGTCTCGCGTTCTTCGCCGTGGGGCTGCTGGCAGGCCTGCTGTCCGCGCTGCCCGCGATCTTCCGTCTGCGTCTCGAGAACGGGCGCCTGAAGCGCGATCTGCGCGCGGCGCGCGAAACCCCGGCCGTCGTCGACCAGCCGCCGATGCCGCCCGTCATTTAACACGGACGCCGCGCGAGTCTCGCGCGGTTGTCGTCTCTGCTTCGATATTTCGCATGGATCTGGATTTCTGGTGGTTGCTCGCGATTCCGGTGGCGTTTGCGCTCGGCTGGGCGGCGTCACGCTATGACCTGAAGAATCTCCTGTCGGAGAGCGCCAACCTGCCGCGATCGTATTTTCGCGGCCTGAATTTTCTGCTGAACGAACAACCTGACAAGGCGATCGACGCGTTCATCGAGGTCG
Source organism: Burkholderia sp. JKS000303 (assembly GCF_002563755.1). Classification (NCBI taxonomy): domain Bacteria; kingdom Pseudomonadati; phylum Pseudomonadota; class Betaproteobacteria; order Burkholderiales; family Burkholderiaceae; genus Burkholderia; species Burkholderia sp. JKS000303. The sequence continues at coordinate 497,605 of NZ_PDBZ01000001.1, read as the reverse complement.
CGAAGCTCGACCCGGAAACGGTCGAACTGCACTTCGCGCTCGGCAACCTGTTTCGCCGCCGCGGCGAAACGGACCGCGCGATCCGCGTGCACCAGAACCTGCTGAGCCGCACCGACCTGCCGGTCAACGAACGCGATCACGCGCTGTACGAACTCGGCCAGGATTTTCTGAAGGCCGGGCTGCTCGATCGCGCCGAGGAGGCATTCCACCGGCTCGCCGACGGCGACTACGCGCTGGGTGCGCAGCGGGCGCTGCTGACGATCTACGAGATCGAGAAGGACTGGAACAAGTCGATCGATACCGCGAAGCGCATCGAGTCGATGGGCGAGAAGTCTCTCGGCACCGAAATCGCGCAGTTCCATTGCGAGCTTGCGCAGGACGCGCTGCAGCGCAAGAACGCGGCTGCTGCGGCCGAGCAGCTGAAGCTCGCGCTCGTTGCGAACTCCCAGAACGTGCGCGCGACGATCCTGTCCGGCGATGCAGCCGAAGCGGCGGGCGACCCCGCGGCGGCGATCGAGCACTGGAAGCGCGTGGAAAAGCAGAATCCGGCTTATCTGCAGCTCGTCGCCGACAAGCTGATGAAGGCCTACGTCGCACTCGGCAAGCCAGTCGAAGGTGCTGAGCTGCTGATGGACTACATCGACCGTTATCCGTCGAACGACCTGCTCGATATTGCGTACCAGCACATCGCAGGGCTGCGTGGCCAGGAAGCGGCGCATTTGCTCGCGCGCGCGCAGATGGAGAAGGCGCCGAACCTGTCGGGCATGCTGCATCTGCTCGATGCGCAGATCGCGGCCGCCGACGAGCCGCGCCGCAAGGAACTTGAAATGATGCGCACGCTGATCCGGCAGCGCACCAAAAATCTGCCACGCTATACATGCCAGAATTGCGGTTTCCGCGCACGGCTCTTCTACTGGCAGTGTCCGGGATGCAGCGGTTGGGAAACCTATGCGCCGCGCCGCGTCGAACCTGCGATGCCGGGCTGATTCCGGCGTACGGCGCCGACGCACAGCGGCTACCGCCGGGCTCCGCCCGGCGGCCAAGTTAGTCAATTACCGGGAAGTACCGGAGCATCTATGAAAATCACCATCATCGGCACCGGCTATGTGGGCCTCGTCACGGGTTCCTGTCTCGCCGAGATCGGCCACGACGTCTTCTGTCTGGACGTCGATCCGCGCAAGATCGACATCCTGAACAACGGCGGGATGCCGATTCACGAACCGGGTCTGCAGGACATCATTGCGCGCAACCGCGCGGCGGGGCGCCTGCAGTTCTCGACCGATATCGAAGCGAGCGTCGCGCACGGCGAGATCCAGTTCATCGCGGTCGGCACGCCGCCCGACGAGGACGGTTCGGCCGACCTGCAATACGTGCTCGAGGCAGCGCGCAACATCGGCCGTCACATGACGGGCTTCAAGGTCATCGTCGACAAATCGACGGTGCCGGTCGGCACCGCGCAGCGCGTGCGCGCCGTGGTCGACGAGGCGCTTGGCGCACGCGGGCTCGCGGGCAGCGTCGCGCATCGCTTCTCGGTCGTGTCGAATCCGGAGTTCCTGAAGGAAGGTGCGGCGGTCGAGGACTTCATGCGTCCGGACCGGATCATCATCGGCGTCGACGACGACGAGACGGGCACGGTCGCGCGCGAAAAGATGAAGAAGCTCTACGCGCCGTTCAACCGCAATCACGAGCGCACGATCTACATGGATGTGCGTTCGGCGGAATTCGCGAAATATGCGGCGAACGCAATGCTGGCAACGCGTATCTCGTTCATGAACGAGATGTCGAATCTTGCCGACAAGGTCGGCGCCGACATCGAAGCCGTGCGCCGCGGGATCGGGTCCGATCCGCGCATCGGCTATCACTTCCTGTACGCGGGCGTCGGTTACGGCGGTTCGTGCTTCCCGAAGGACGTGCAGGCGCTGATCCGCACGGCCGGCGAGAATGGCCAGCCGCTGCGCATCCTGGAGGCCGTCGAAGCGGCCAACTCCGCGCAGAAGGACGTGCTGATCGGCAAGATCGAGCAGCGCTTCGGCGCGGATCTGACCGGCCGTGAATTCGCGGTCTGGGGCCTCGCGTTCAAGCCGAATACGGACGACATGCGCGAGGCGCCGAGCCGCCGACTGATCGCCGCATTGCTCGGGCGCGGCGCGACCGTCCGTGCGTACGACCCGGTCGCGATTGACGAGGCGCGCCGCGTGTTCGCGCTCGACCTCGGCGAAAAGTCCGACGCGCTCGCGCGCCTGCATTTCGTCGATACGCAAGACGCGGCCGTGACGGCAGCGGACGCGCTCGTGATCGTCACCGAGTGGAAGGAATTCAGGAGCCCGGATTTCGTGCGTCTGAAGGCGGAACTGAAGGCGCCGGTGATTTTCGACGGGCGCAACCTGTACGAGCCGGATGCGATGGCCGAACTCGGCATTGATTACTACGCGATCGGGCGCCCGCATGTCGATCCCGAGTCCTCCTCCCGTGGATGAGCGCACGATGACTATTCTTCGCGAAGTGGTGCCGGTACCGCGCGAGCAGCTTGCGCGTTCGCGTGTGCTCGTCGTCGGTGATGTGATGCTCGACCGCTACTGGTTCGGCAACGTTGACCGTATTTCCCCGGAAGCGCCGGTGCCGGTCGTGCATGTGCAGCGTCAGGAGGAGCGGCTCGGCGGTGCGGCCAACGTCGCGCGCAACGTCGTCACGCTCGGCGCTCAGGCCGGGTTGCTGTGCGTCGTGGGCTGCGACGAGCCCGGGGAGCGGATCGTCGAGCTGCTCGCCAGCAGCGGCGTGACGCCCCATCTCGAACGCGACGCCGCGCTGCCGACGACGATCAAGCTGCGCGTGCTCGCACGCCAGCAGCAACTGCTGCGCGTCGACTTCGAGGCGATGCCGACGCACGAGGTGCTGCTTGCCGGGCTCGCGCATTTCGATGCGCTGCTGCCGCAGCACGACGTCGTGCTGATGTCGGACTACGCGAAAGGCGGTCTGACCCATGTGACGACGATGATCGAGAAGGCGCGCGCGGCCGGCAAGACGGTACTCGTCGATCCCAAGGGGGGCGACTGGGCACGCTATCGCGGCGCATCGCTGATCACGCCGAACCGCGCCGAGTTACGCGAAGTCGTCGGTCAGTGGAAATCGGAAGACGACCTGCGCGCGCGCGTTGCCAGGCTGCGCGAGGAACTCGACCTCGATGCATTGCTGCTCACGCGCTCGGAAGAGGGGATGACGCTCTTTTCCGACACGGGCGAACTGCATGCGCCGGCGCTTGCGCGCGAGGTGTACGACGTATCCGGCGCGGGCGATACCGTGATCGCGACGGTCGCGACGATGCTCGGCGCAGGTGTGCCGCTCGTCGATGCCGTCGTGCTGGCGAATCGCGCGGCGGGTATCGTGGTCGGCAAGCTCGGCACGGCCACCGTCGACTACGACGAACTGTTTCACTGAGTGCATTCGGCGGCGCCGTCAGTGCGCCGCCCGGATGTCTCGCACTTTTCAGGCAGGACGGTCATGACCATTATCGTTACCGGCGCAGCCGGTTTTATCGGCGCGAACATCGTCAAGGCGCTCAACGAGCGCGGCGAGACGCGCATCGTCGCGGTCGACAATCTGACGCGCGCGGACAAGTTCCGCAACCTCGTTGATTGCGAGATCGACGACTATCTCGACAAGACGGAATTCGTCGAGCGCTTCGCGCGCGGCGATTTCGGCAAGGTACGCGCGGTATTCCATGAAGGCGCCTGTTCGGACACGATGGAAACCGACGGTCGCTACATGATGGACAACAACTTCCGCTACAGCCGCGCGGTGCTCGACGCATGCCTCGCGCAAGGCGCGCAATTCCTGTACGCATCGTCGGCTGCGATCTATGGTGGCTCGACGCGGTTCGTCGAGGAGCGTGAAGTCGAGGCGCCGCTGAACGTCTACGGCTATTCGAAGTTCCTGTTCGACCAGGTGATCCGCCGGGTGCTGCCGAGCGCGAAGAGCCAGATCGTCGGGTTTCGCTATTTCAACGTGTACGGCCAGCGCGAGACGCACAAGGGCCGTATGGCGTCGGTTGCGTTCCACAACTTCAACCAGTTCCGCGCGGAAGGCAAGGTCAAGCTGTTCGGCGAGTACAACGGTTATGCGCCGGGCGAGCAGACGCGCGACTTCGTGTCGGTCGAGGATGTCGCGAAGGTGAACCTGTTCTTCTTCGATCATCCGGAGAAGTCGGGCATCTTCAATCTCGGCACCGGCCGTGCGCAACCGTTCAACGACATCGCGTCGTCGGTCGTGAACACACTGCGCGCGCTCGACAACCTGCCGCCGCTGACGCTCGCGCAGCAGGTCGAGCAGGGCCTGATCGAATATGTGCCGTTCCCCGATGCGCTGCGCGGCAAGTACCAGTGCTTCACGCAGGCCGACCAGACGAAGCTGCGCGCGGCCGGCTACGACGCACCGTTCTTTACCGTGCAGGAAGGTGTCGATCGCTACGTACGTTGGCTGTCCGGCCAGGTTTAAACGCAAGCGTTGCATGGATAGACTGGGTCTCACGGTCGGCAGCCGCCGGCCGTTTTCATCGGAGATCCCGCACATGATCAGGAAATGGTTTGCTGCAGTTGCCATGCTCGGCGCGATCGCGTCGGCCTCGGCAGCCGTCGACGTCAACACTGCTAACGAGGATGCGCTCGTGGGCATCAAAGGTATCGGTCCTGCGCGGGCAAAGGCGATTCTCGACGAGCGCGGTGCACGCGGCCCGTTCAGGAATGCAGACGATCTCGCGTCGCGCGTGAAAGGCATGGGCGGCCATACGGTCGAGCGCCTTCAGCAGGAAGGCCTGACGATCGGCGCGGCGGGTTCGGCGGCGCTGGCGCCTGCCACCGGCAAACCGGCTGCGGCGAAACCCGCTGCGGCACCGGCTCGCACCGCACAAAAGTAACGCGCACCAGACGAAAGGCTCCTTCAGTCGCCGTCGTTGCGACGGTTTCCCGCGGCGTGCCGCGGGCTTTTTGCGTGGATGCCGCGTGCGTGCAATCGCGGATCGTGCGACGGGTCTATTCCATCGTCGCAATGGGGTTGCCGGCGTGAGCCCCGGCACTGGTTTACAATCAATTGATTGATCGGCCTCGTACTCACGGTATCTCCATGGCTTACAAAACTATCGAAGACACGATCGGCAACACGCCGCTCGTGCAACTGGTCCGTCTGGCGGACGACGAGATTCGCGCACGCAACAACGTGGTGCTCGCGAAGCTGGAAGGCAACAACCCGGCCGGCTCCGTGAAGGATCGTCCGGCGTTGTCGATGATCAGCAAGGCCGAGGTGCGTGGCCGGATCAAGCCGGGCGATACGCTGATCGAGGCGACGAGCGGCAACACGGGCATCGCGCTCGCGATGGCGGCGGCGATCCGCGGCTACAAGATGGTGCTGATCATGCCGGAAGACCTGTCGGTCGAGCGCCGCCAGAGCATGGCCGCTTACGGCGCCGAGATCATCCTTACGCCGGTGAAGGGCGGGATGGAGCTGGCACGCGACCTCGCGGAGCAGATGCAGCGCGAAGGCAAGGGCGTGATCCTCGATCAGTTCGGAAACCCCGACAATCCGGTCGCGCACTACGAAACGACGGGCCCGGAGATCTGGCGCGACACCGAAGGCCGCGTCACGCACTTCGTGTCGGCGATGGGCACGACGGGCACGATCATGGGCACGTCGCGCTATCTGAAGGAACAGAATTCGGCGATCGAGATCGTCGGCGCGCAGCCGGAAGACGGCTCGCGTATTCCCGGTATTCGTAAGTGGCCGGAAGCCTATATGCCGACGATTTTCGATCGCAGCCGTATCGATCGCGTCGAGAACGTGAGTCAGGCTGCGGCCGAAACGATGGCGCGGCGGCTCGCGTCCGTCGAAGGTATTTTCGCCGGCATTTCGTCGGGCGGTGCATGTGAAGTCGCGATGCGCATCGCGCGTCAGGTCGAGAACGCTACGATCGTGTTCATCGTCTGCGATCGCGGCGACCGCTACCTGTCGACTGGCGTGTTCCCTGCCTGAGCCCAGGCAGCCCGCACCACGCACGCAATAAAAAAGCGCCGCAGATGCGGCGCTTTTTCTTTGGGCGGTTGCGCTTATTGCGCCTGCGTGTCCACGGCGGGCAGCGGGAGCGCGCCGCTCGCTTCCATCTGCGCCTTCACGGCTTCGCCGAGCTGATACACGGCGAGTGCATAGAAGAAGCTGCGGTTGTAGCGCGTCAGCACGTAGAAATTCTTGAGGCCGAGCATGTATTCGGTCGCGCGTCCCGGCGACGGCAGATCGACCACGGTGACCGGCGTGCCGGCCTCGGTGGTGATGTTGACCATCGGCTCGTTGAGCGTCATGCCTGCGCGCAGCAGTTGCGCCAGTGCCCAGTGCGGCTCGGGCTGACCGTCGGCCGCCGCTTGCGCGATGCCGAGGCTGCCCGTGTCGGGCGTGATGCGCCAGACCACCGGACGATCGGTTTCCCAGCCGTGCTGTCTCAGGTAGTTCGCGACGCTGCCGATCGCATCGGCAGGACTGCTGCGCAGGTCGACGTGGCCCGTGCCGTCGAAATCGACCGCATACTCGCGGATGCTGCTCGGCAGGAACTGCGGGATGCCGATCGCGCCCGTGTACGAGCCGAGCACGGTGGTCGGGTCGAGCTGGTTGTCGCGCGTCCAGACGAGGAAATCTTCGAGGTTCTTGCGGAAGGTCGCCTGGCGGCTCTCGCGATTCGGCGTGTCCGGATAGTCGAACGTGAGCGTCGTCAGCGCGTCGAGCACGCGGAAGTTGCCCATGTAGCGGCCATAGATCGTTTCGACACCGATGATCCCGACGATCACCTCGGGCGGCACGCCGAATTGCTCGGACGCGCGCTGCAGCGTCGCCTGGTTCGCTTTCCAGAATTTCACGCCCGCATTGATGCGGATCGGCTCGATGAAGCGCGAGCGATAGACGCGCCAGTTCTTGATCGACGGCGTCGGTGCGGGCCGCACGAGCTTGACGGCGGTTGCCGAGTAGCTGATGCGCGAGAACAGCGCATGCAGGCTCGTGGAGTCGAAGCCGTCGCGGCTCACCAGCTCGTCGATGAACGCATCGACCTGCGCGTTGTTCGCGTAACGCTGCGGGACGATTTCCTCTTCGAACGTCTGACCTTGCGGTACAGGCTGTTGCGGTTGTGCCTGCGCGACCTGCGCGCCGGCGGGCGTGGCCGGCTGCGTCTGCGCAACGGCGGGCGCGGCGGCCAGCGTGGCGACGACGGCAGCGGCAACGAGCGGAGCGCGAACACGGAACAGCGCGGAGAGTAGGGCGGCAGGCTTGCTGGAATTCATGTCGAAGCGGGCGGACAAGGCGATGGGGTTCGGCGCAGTATACCCGACGCATCCCGCATATCGGGGCGAAGCAGCGCACCGTTGTGGTAAGTTAGCGGCGAATTCGCGGCAGACGATGGACATCATTGATGGAGACGTGCGGCGCACCCGGCGCCGCAGATGACAGCTTATGGCAACCGCCTTCTATACGCACCCCGACTGCATGCTGCACGAGATGGGGGAATGGCATCCGGAATGCCCGGCGCGACTGTCGGCGATCCAGGATCAGCTGATCGCGAGCCGCATCGACGATCTGATCGTGCACGAAACCGCGCCGTTCGCGAGCGAGGTCGCGCTGGGCCGCGTGCATACGCAGGCCCATATCGATTACATCCGCAGCATGACGCCCGTCGACGGCCATGTCGAGATTGATCCGGACACGCTGATGAACCGCGACACGTGGCGGGCCGCGTTGCGTGCGGCCGGCGCCGCGATCGCGGCGACCGACGCGGTGATCGAAGGCCGCTACGCGAATGCGTTCTGCAGCGTCCGGCCGCCAGGCCACCACGCGGAACCCGCGCGTGCGATGGGCTTCTGCTTCTTCAACAACGTCGCGATCGCCGCGCGGCATGCGCTCGACGTCCACGGTATCGAGCGCGTCGCGATCATCGATTTCGACGTGCACCACGGCAACGGCACCGAAGCCGCGTTCGCGAACGACGAGCGCGTGCTGATGTGCAGTTTCTTCCAGCATCCGCTGTACCCGTTCTCGGGCGCCGATCATCAGGCGCCGAACATGGTGAACCTGCCGATGCCTGCGCGCAGCAACGGGATGGCGATCCGCGAAGCGGTCGACATGTTCTGGCTACCGCGTCTGGATGCGTTCAAGCCGCAAATGCTGTTCGTATCGGCGGGCTTCGACGCGCATCGCGAGGACGACATCGGCAACCTCGGCCTCGTCGAGGCCGATTTCGAATGGCTGACCGCACAGATCGTCGACGTTGCGCGCCGGCACGCGCAGGGCCGCATCGTGAGTTGCCTCGAGGGCGGCTACAACCTGTCGGCGCTCGGACGCAGCGTCGTCGCGCATCTGCGCGTGCTGGCCGGTATCTGACGCGAGCGGCCGCCGCGTGGGCTCAGCGTGCCGGCGCGCGCGCGTGAATCCACGCGATCAGCGCGTCGATCACGCGATCGCGCTCGAGATCGTTCATCGTTTCGTGGAAGCCGCCTTCGTATAGCGTCAGCGTGCGATCGGTCGAGCCGACGCGGGCGCCGAACGCGCGGCTACCATCCGGCTCGGTCAGCTTGTCGTCGGTGCCGTGGTAGACGAGCACCGGCGTGTGCAGCGCCCCGCGGCCGCGCTCGATGCGCGCCATCGCATCGAGAATCTCCGCGCCGGTGCGTGCCGGCACCGCGCCGTGGTGCACGAGCGGATCGGCGCGATTGGCCGCGACGATGGCCGGATCGCGTGACAGCAGCGCCGCATCGATCCTGATCGCAGGGAAGGTCGGCCAGATACGGCTGATGATGCGGCTCATCGCGAGCATCCAGCGCGGCACGTCGCGCCCCGGCGCCAGCGCCGGGCTCGACAGCACGAGCCCCGTCAGCGCGTACCCGCGTGCCGGCACGCGCTCGATTGCATACAGCGCCGCGACGGCGCCGCCCATGCTGTGACCCATCAGGAAGAGCGGCGTATTGTCGCGGGCGGCTTGCGCGACGAGCGCATCCGCATCGTTCAGGTAGCCGTCGAAACGCTCGACCCATGCGCGCTTGCCGGGTGACTGGCCGTGCCCGCGTAGATCGATCGCCAGCACCTCGATCCCGGCCGCGTTCAGTCTGGCGGCAAGCGCGGCGTAGCGGCCCGCATGTTCGGCGAGGCCGTGCACGAGCGCGATCGTCGCGCGCGGCGGTGTGGTGCCGTCGCCGGCCGGCCAGCGGTATGACGCCAGTTCGAGCCCGTCCGCGGTACGCAGCCGGCCCATTCGCGGCGCGGACGCCGCCGCCGAGCCCGGCGCAGCAGTGGCGGATGCGGCTGCCGGCGTGGTGATGACGGTCATCTGGCGTGTCCCCTGTTTTGTTGGCATGGATGTTTCCGGATCATAGTCGCGGCATTCCCGTCACGGCCCCGCAGCACCCCTCTAATTTCGTTTGGTTATGAAAAGATCGAAATCGCTTATTAAGGGGAATGAGGCGTTTGCGGTAAAATCGACGGTTATTCCAGATGCATCGGCGGCCGACTGGCGGGCCTTTTCGCCAGGCGGTCGCCGTTTTGTTTACATGATCGAATTACGCAATCTGTCGCAGCGTTTCCCCGGGCCGACCGGCTGGGTCGACGCATTGCACAACGTCAACCTGACGATCCCGCAGGGCGAAGTGTTCGGCATCATCGGCCGAAGCGGCGCCGGCAAGAGCACGCTCGTGCGCACCATCAACCTGCTCACGCGGCCGACGGAAGGCAACGTCGTCGTCGGCGGGCGCGATCTCACGATGCTGTCGGCCAGTGCGCTGCGCGAAGCGCGCCGCGAAATCGGCATGATCTTCCAGCACTTCAACCTGCTGTCGTCGCGTACGGTGTTCGAGAACGTCGCGCTGCCGCTCGAGCTGGCCGGCGCAAGCCGTGCCGACATCGAGGCGGCCGTGCTGCCGCTGCTCGACCTCGTCGGGCTGTCCGCGCAGAAGGATCGCTATCCGGCGCAGATCAGCGGCGGCCAGAAGCAGCGCGTCGGCATTGCCCGCGCGCTCGCGAGCAAGCCGAAGGTGCTGCTGTCGGACGAAGCGACGTCGGCGCTCGATCCCGAGACCACCCGTTCGATTCTCGACCTGCTGAAGCGCATCAACCGCGAGCTCGGCCTGACGATCGTGCTGATCACGCACCAGATGGAAGTGATCAAGCAGGTGTGCGATCGCGTCGCCGTGCTCGACGCGGGGCGCGTGGTCGAGGAGGGCCGCGTGATCGACGTGTTCCTGCAGCCGCATCACGAAGTGACGCGCGCGCTGATCGGCGACGTGATCGCGCAGGAGCTGCCGCCGGCGCTGAAGGCGCGGGTGGCCGAGCGACTGAAGACGGGCAGCGGGCATTTGCTGCGGCTCGCGTTCACCGGCTCGGGCGTCGACCAGCCGATCCTGTCGGAGACGATTCGCCGGTACGAACTGGATTTCAACATCCTGCACGGCCAGATCGACGAGATCCAAGGGCAGGCGTTCGGGTCGCTCGCGGTGCTTGCGGGCGGCGAGCCGGGCAAGGTCGGGGAAGCGCTTGCGTTCCTGCGCGAGCAAGGTGTGGTGGTAGAGGAGCTTTCGTATGTTGAGTGAGATGTTCGATATGTTCGTGCAGTCGTTCTGGGAGACGCTGATCATGGTCGGCATCTCGGGGGCGGTCGGCGCGCTCGTCGGGCTGCCGCTCGGCGTGCTGCTCTATCTGACCGACCGCCAGGGCGTGCTGCAGAATCTCGGCGTGAACCGCGTGCTCGGCGGCATCGTGAACGCGGTGCGCTCGACGCCGTTCATCATCCTGCTGGTCGCCGTCATTCCGTTCACGCGGCTCGTCACGGGTTCGTCGATCGGCACGGCCGCGGCGGTCGTGCCGTTGACGCTCGCGGCCGCGCCGTTCGTCGCGCGGCTGGTCGAGACCGCGCTGCGCGAAGTCGACCGCGGGCTGATCGAGGCCGCGCAGTCGATGGGTGCGACGACGTCGCAGATCGTCTTCAAGGTGCTGCTGCCCGAATCGCTGCCGGGCATCGTCGCGGGCCTGACGATCACGTTCGTGTCGCTGGTCGGCTATTCGGCGATGGCCGGCGCGATTGGCGGCGGCGGGCTCGGCGATCTCGGGATCCGCTACGGCTATCAGCGCTACCTGCCGGAAGTGATGTGGACGGTCGTCGCGATCCTGATCGTGTTCGTGCAGATCGCGCAATCGTTCGGCGACTGGCTGGTGCGCCGGCTGAGCCACAAGTAAAAGCAACAATCATCCGTTGGGGGAGACGATGCAACGACGCGTCATGCTGAAATTCGCGGTCGCACTCGGCGCGGCCGTGCTGTTCACGAGCGCGCACGCGCAGGCGGAAACCATCAAGGTGGGCGTGACGGGCGGCCCGCACGCGCAGATCATGGAAGTGGTGAAGAAGGTCGCGGCGAAGAGCGGCCTTGAGATCCGCATCGTCGAGTTCTCCGACTACGTGCAGCCGAACGCGGCGCTCGCGTCCGGCGATCTCGATGCGAACAGCTACCAGCACGATCCGTATCTGCAGGCGCAGGTAAAGGACCGCGGCTACAAGCTGATCAAGGTCGCGGACACCGTTACGTTCCCGATGGGCATCTATTCGAAGCGGGTGAAGTCGCTGGCCGAGCTGAAGCCGGGTGCGCGCATCGCGGTGCCGAACGACCCGACCAACGGTGGCCGCGCGCTGCTGTTGCTGCAGAAGCAGGGGCTGCTGAAGCTGCGCGCGGACGCGGGGCTGAAGGCGACGCCGCTCGATGTCGTCGACAATCCGCGCAAGCTGAAAATCGTCGAGCTCGATGCGGCACAGATTCCGCGCTCGCTCGGCGACGTCGACGCGGCGGCAATCAATACGAACTACGCGATGGAAGCGGGCCTGAGGCCGAAACAGGACGCGATCGCAATCGAGGGTCCGAACGGCCCGTACGCGAACATTCTCGCGATTCGCGAGGCCGATCGCAGCAAGCCGTGGGTCGCGAAGCTGATCGCTGCCTATCATTCCGCGGAAGTGAAGCAGTACATCGAGCAGAAGTTCGGCGGCGCGGTCATTGCTGCCTGGTAACACGAAGTACTGGGCGCGCCCGGCGACGATTAGAGTCGATGATCGAAAACCCGGGCTTTGCGTCCGGGTTTTTTCTCTTTTAAAATAGAACGACCGTTCGCTATTGCCGGCGCGCCGAAGCGGAGCGCTATCCTCGATAGTCGCGATGGATTGGTCCGCTTGGCCGCGCAGTCATGAGGCCTCGCTATAGAATGGCCTCTGGTCGTATTCGTAACTTTGGAGCGTGTGCATGAAAATCCTGGTGCCAGTGAAAAGAGTGGTCGATTACAACGTGAAGGTCCGCGTGAAGTCGGACAACACGGGCGTCGACATCGCGAACGTGAAGATGTCGATGAACCCGTTCGACGAAATCGCGGTGGAAGAAGCCGTGCGCCTGAAGGAAGCGGGCGTGGCGACTGAAGTGATCGCCGTGTCGGTGGGCGTTGCGCAAGCGCAGGAAACGCTGCGTACGGCGCTCGCGATCGGTGCGGATCGCGCGATCCTCGTCGAATCGAACGACAGCGTCGAGCCGCTGGCCGTCGCGAAGATTCTGAAGGCGCTGGTTGACAAGGAGCAGCCGCAACTGGTGATCCTCGGCAAGCAGGCGATCGACGACGATTCGAACCAGACGGGGCAGATGCTGGCCGCGCTGGCTGGCCTGCCGCAAGCGACGTTTGCGTCGAAGGTGACGATCGCCGACGGTAAGGCAACCGTTGCACGGGAAGTCGACGGTGGTGCGGAAACGCTGTCGCTGACGCTGCCGGCCGTGGTCACGACCGACCTGCGCCTGAACGAGCCGCGCTATGTGACGTTGCCGAACATCATGAAGGCGAAGAAGAAGCCGCTGGAAAACGTGAAGCCGGAAGACCTCGGTGTGGATGTGACGCCGCGTCTGAAGACGCTGAAGGTGGTCGAGCCGCCGAAGCGGGCGGCCGGCGTGAAGGTGCCAGACGTGAAGACGCTGGTCGAGAAGCTGAAGACCGAAGCCAAGGTGCTGTAAGAGGGAGCGGAAAGAAATGACGATTCTGGTGATTGCAGAACACGACAACGCGTCGATCAAGGCCGCGACGCTGAACACGGTGGCAGCGGCAGCGAAGATCGGTGGTGACATTCACGTGCTGGTGGCGGGCCACAACGCGCAAGCGGCTGCGGACGCAGCGGCAAAGATCGCAGGCGTGTCGAAGGTGCTGCTGGCCGACGCACCGCAACTGGCCGCAGGCCTGGCGGAAAACGTCGAAGCGACGGCGCTGAACATCGCGAAGGACTACTCGCACATCCTCGCGCCGGCGACGGCCTACGGCAAGAACATCGCGCCGCGTATCGCCGCGAAGCTGGACGTCGCGCAGATCTCGGACATCACGGCAGTGGACTCGGCCGACACGTTCGAGCGTCCGATCTACGCGGGCAACGCGATCGCGACGGTGCAGTCGAGCGACCAGATCAAGGTCATCACGGTGCGTGCGACGGGTTTCGATCCGGTTGCCGCGGAAGGCGGCAGCGCATCGGTCGAGAAGATCGAAGCGGCGGCCGACGCAGGCAAGTCGCAATTCGTGAGCCGTGAAGTGACGAAGCTGGACCGTCCGGAACTCACCAGCGCGAAGATCATCGTGTCGGGCGGCCGTGGTCTGGGCAGCGGCGAGAACTACACGAAGGTGCTGGAGCCGCTGGCGGACAAGCTGTCGGCAGCGCTTGGTGCGTCACGCGCGGCAGTCGACGCTGGCTACGTGCCGAACGACTATCAGGTTGGCCAGACCGGCAAGATCGTCGCACCGCAGCTGTACATCGCGGTGGGCATCTCGGGTGCGATTCAGCATCTGGCAGGCATGAAGGATTCGAAGGTGATCGTCGCGATCAACAAGGATCCGGAAGCACCGATTTTCAGCGTGGCCGACTACGGTCTCGTCGGTGATCTGTTCGCGCTCGTGCCGGAACTCGTGACCGAGCTCGGCTGAAGCGGCGTGCTGCTTCAACGGTAAGCAGCAAAATGAGGGGGCGCGATGAGCGCCCCTTTTTTTATGCTTCGAGCGGAAGAAGGGGAGGTTCCCGGTGCGAAGCACGCGATCGGGCTACCCGTTCGCCGAAACGAAAAAGGCGCCCCGTGGGGCGCCTTTCCTTTCGATGTCGGCCGGCCCGCATGGTCGCGGGCCGTCTGGACTTACGCGTATGCCGGACGCGTCTGGCCGGCCACGTCCTTCAGGTAGCGGTGTACCGACAGGTCGTCGGCCTGGATTGCCGGCTTCTTGCCCGAGATCAGGTCGGCCAGCAGCTGGCCCGAGCCGCATGACATCGTCCAGCCGAGCGTGCCATGGCCGGTGTTCAGGAACAGGTTCGAGACCGGCGTGCGGCCGACGATCGGCGTGCCGTCCGGCGTCATCGGGCGCAGGCCCGTCCAGAACGTCGCGTTCGACGTATCGCCGCCGCCCGGGAACAGGTCGTTCACGCACATTTCGAGCGTTTCGCGACGTGCTGCGCGCAGGTTCTTGTCGAAGCCGACGATTTCCGCCATGCCGCCGACGCGGATGCGCTGGTCGAAACGCGTGATCGCGATCTTGTAGGTTTCGTCGAGCACCGTCGACACGGGCGCAGCCGCTTCATTGATGATCGGTGCGGTGATCGAATAGCCCTTGAGCGGATAGACCGGGATCTTCATCAGGTTCGAGATGAAGCTGGTCGAGTACGAGCCGAGCGCGACGACGTACGCATCCGCGCGCACCGTCTCGCTGCCGCACTGCACGCCGGCAATCTTGCCGCCGGCAATCGCGAGCGCGTCGATCGGCGTGTTGTAGCGGAACTTCACGCCGAGCGATTCGGCGAGCGCCGCGAGGCGCGTCGTGAACAGCTGGCAGTCGCCCGTTTCGTCGCCCGGCAGGCGCAGGCCGCCCGTCAGCTTGTGCGACACGGCGGCGAGCGCCGGTTCGGCGTGCTTCAGTTCGGCCGGCGACAGCAGTTCGAACGGCACGTTCGCTTCCTGCAGCACTGCGATGTCCTTCGCCGCGCCGTCGAGTTGCTGCTGCGTGCGGAACAGCTGCAGCGTACCGCCCGTGCGACCTTCGTACTGGATGCCGGTGTCGGCGCGCAGCGCTTGCAGGCAATCGCGGCTGTATTCGGCGAGGCGGACCATGCGGCCCTTGTTGACCGCATAGCGCTCGGCTGTGCAGTTGCGCAGCATCTGCCACATCCACTGCAGCTGGAAGCGCGTGCCGTCGAGGCGGATCGCGAGCGGCGCATGCTTCTCGAACATCCACTTGACGGCCTTCAGCGGCACGCCGGGAGCGGCCCACGGTGCCGCATAGCCCGGCGAAATCTGGCCCGCGTTCGCGAAGCTCGTCTCGAGCGCCGGGCCGGCCTCCCGGTCGATCACCGTAACTTCATGACCGGCGCGGGCGAGGTAATACGCGCTTGCCACGCCCACCACACCGCTGCCCAGAATGACGACTCGCATAGCTGCTCCAGATGGAAGGGATCAGGTCGAGGCCGGGCGCACTTGCGTCTCCGTGTAACCTCTAGCTGATCTAGTGTTTTGCGCTATGGTATTGTCGAATGTGTAGGTTTTGTTATCGTATTTTTCAGGTTTTCAGAAGAAACAAATGAGAACGCAACGCCAGCCAGTACGCTCCCTCGACAAGCTCGACCGGCGCATCCTGAAACTGCTTCAGGACGACGGCCGGATGGCGATGAAGGACCTCGCGGAACAGGTCGGACTGACCGTGACGCCGTGCATCGAACGCGTGCGGCGCATGGAGCGGGACGGTGTCATCACCGGCTATCACGCGCGCGTCGACCCGTGCCAGCTCGGCGCGGCGCTGCTGGTATTCGTCGAGATTACGCTCGGCCACAAGGGCGGCAACATGTTCGAGCAGTTCCGTCGCGAAGTGATGAAGATCGACGAGGTGCTGGAGTGCCATCTCGTGTCGGGTGATTTCGACTACCTGATCAAGGCGCGGATCGGCGAGATGGCCGATTATCGCAAGCTGCTGGGCGACATCCTGCTGCAATTGCCCGGCGCGGTGCAGTCGAAGAGCTATGTCGTGATGGAGGAAATCAAGGAGACGCTGACGATTTCAGTCGGCGAATGATCACTGCGGCGGCCCGGCATCGGGCTGCCTGTCGTCCTTGCTGTCGGTCCCCTTATCTCGCCCTTGGCACGCAGCACCCAATACTGTATAAATATACAGTATTGGGTGCTGGCGAATGGGTGAGCGCATGGACGGTCTGTCCGACAACGAATTTCCGATAGCGCCGCCCGCGCCCCGCAAGGGGCGCGGTGCGGTCGACAACCTGCAGGGCCGTTACGAAACGGCGCAGCGCGAAGCCGTCGACGACGGCTGGATGCACGAATCGGACGATGCCGACCTGGCTGCGCCGTTGCGCACGCAGGTGTTCGAGGAGCACGCCAAGAGCATCCTGACGCACAACCAGTCGCCGGACATTCCGTTCAGCGTGTCGCTCAATCCGTATCGCGGCTGCGAGCACGGTTGCATCTATTGCTTTGCGCGGCCGACGCACAGTTATCTCGGCTTGTCGCCGGGGCTCGATTTCGAGAGCCGCATCTATGCGAAGGTCAATGCGGCCGAATTGCTCGAACGCGAGATTTCGCGCAAGCGCTACGTGCCCGAACCCATCGCGCTCGGCGTGAACACCGATGCATACCAGCCGGTCGAACGCGATCTGCGCATCACGCGCAGCGTGATCCAGGTGATGCACGATCACGGGCTGCCATTCGCCGCGATCACGAAGTCGTCGCTGATCGAGCGCGATCTCGACCTGCTCGCGCCGATGGCCGCGCGCGGACAGGTGATGGCGGCGGTCACGATCACCACGCTCGACGCCGATCTCGCGCGCACGCTGGAGCCGCGGGCGGCGACCCCGGCGCGCCGCTTGCGCACGATCCGCGCGCTGCGCGACGCGGGCGTGCCGGTGGGCGTGAGCATTGCGCCGATGATCCCGTTCGTCACCGAGCCCGACCTGGAGCGCGTGCTCGAAGCCTGCGCGGAGGCCGGCGCGACGCACGCGAGCTACATCATCCTGCGGCTGCCGTGGGAGGTCGCGCCGCTGTTCAAGAACTGGCTGTCCGCGCATTTCCCCGATCGCGCGGAGCGCGTCATGAACCGCGTGCGCGACATGCGCGGCGGGAAAGACTACGACTCGGATTTCTCGAAGCGGATGAAGGGGGAGGGGATCTGGGCCGACCTGTTGCGGCAGCGCTTCCGTCAGACCGTCAAGCGGCTCGGATTGAACGAACGCACGAACGGCATCCTGGATCTGTCGCAGTTCCGCGGCGCCCTGGCGGGCGTGGCGCCCGCGCAGCGCCTCGTTGCGGGCGCAACCGGTGCGAAGGCGCGTGTCGACGCGCAGTTGAGCCTGTTCTGAACCGCGCGTCGGCGCTTACTGCGAGATCTGCCTGGCGGCTTCGACTTGCGACTCGAAATACGTCTGGAACGACAGCGCGAGCGCAGTCATCAGCAGGAACGCGCCGATCAGCAGCGAGAAGATCACGATGAAGATTACCGTCCAGCCGGATCGGCTGTGCTTGCCGGTGTCGGCATTGAATTGCGCGTCCCATTTTTCGTCGGGGCGCAGCCCGTAGACGAGCGCGGCGATGAACGCGGCCAGCAGCGAGATCGCGCCGGGCACCGCGAGCCACCAGCCGAGGCTGGCGCTGCGCTGCGTGGCAGCGAGCAGCAGGAAGCCGGGGATGCCGACGATCGTCGCGAGCAGGTGCACCCAGCCGTACACGTCGCGAAAGCCATACAGGTAGAAGCGGTGCGCGCCGAGCGATCCGAACAGGAAGGCGAGGGCGGCGGTGAGCGTCTTGGAGCGGAAGCGGTGGGACGGTGCGGTGCTGCTGGACATGGGTGGCGGCGGATGATCGGTTGCATGGGCGGCCGACAGGCCGGCGCGGGCGCACGGCCCGGCACGCATTCTACGACGCCCGGTCGGACCCGGTCACCCCTCGCCTGCGTCAAGGTGACGCATAGGTGACGCGGTAGATGGCGCCCGCGTAGTCGTCGCTGACGAGCAGCGAGCCGTCCGGCAGCGGCAGCACGTCGGCCGGGCGGCCCCACACGGTGCCGTTCGCGCGCAACCAGCCCGTGATGAACGGCGTCTGGCGTGCGTGACTGCCGTCCGCCGACACGACGGCGCGCATCACGCGGTAGCCGACTTTCGTGCTGCGGTTCCACGAGCCGTGCTCGGCAATGAATACGTTATTGCGATACGACGCCGGAAACATCGGTCCCGTATAGAAGCGCATGCCCAGTGCTGCGACGTGCGCGCCGAGTTTCAGCACGGGCGGCACGTATCGGCGGCACACGTCGGGGCTACCGAATTCGGGGTCGGGCGTGTCGCCGCCGTGGCAGTACGGGAAGCCGAAGTCGAGGCCCGCGCGCGGTGCGCGGTTCAGCTTGTCATCGGGCACGTCGTCGCCCATCATGTCGCGCCCGTTGTCGGTGAACCATAGCTCGCCGGAATCGGGGTGCCATGCGAAGCCGACCGTATTGCGCACGCCGCGGGCAACTACCTCGCGCCCGCTGCCGTCGGCGTTCATCCGTGCGATGATCGCGTACCGGCTGCGATCGACGAGACACACGTTGCACGGTGCGCCGGTCGGCACATACAGCTTGCCGTCGGGGCCGAACGCGATGAATTTCCAGCCGTGATGATGTTCGGTCGGCAGCGCGTCCGTCACGACCACCGGCGCGGGCGGCTTCGAGAGCCGGTCGTCGATGTGGTCCAGGCGCAGGATGCGCGACACGGCCGATATATAGAGCGCACCGTTGCGATACGCGACACCGACGGGCATGTCGAGCCCCGACGCTATCACGTAATGGGCGCCGATCCGGCCCTCGTGCATCACGAACGCGTGCACACGGCCTTCCCGCGTGCCGACATACAGGATGCCGCGAGGCGACCACGCCATTTCTCGCGCGGTCGGCACGGCGTCGGTTAGCACGTCGACGTGAAAGCCGGGCGGCACGACAAGTTCGCCCACCGGCAGTGCGGCGCAAGCCGCAGCGGACGCGAGACAGATGACGAGGCCGGCCAGCAAGCCCGCGAGGCGGTGCTGCGGGTGCTGCGCGCGGTGCACCGACGTGGCGCGAAATAGCGGCATGGCTACGGGAGGCGTCGTGGACACGACGATTGTATGCCCGGTGGTTGCGGCGTCCGCGGAATTTTTGCGCGTAAGTGTTTGTTGTGGCTTCAGTTTCCGGCTATAATCGCACGTTTCAGTAGTTTCGAACCCGGTTTCCCCGAAGGATTTCATATGGTTATCATCCGTCTGGCTCGCGGCGGCTCGAAGAAGCGCCCGTTCTACAACATCGTTGCTACCGATTCGCGTAACCGTCGTGACGGCCGCTTCATCGAGCGCGTTGGCTTCTACAACCCGGTTGCTACGAAGGGCGAAGCGCTGCGTATCGCTCAGGATCGTCTGACGTACTGGCAAGGTGTTGGCGCGCAACTGTCGCCGACCGTCCAGCGTCTCGTGAAGGAAGCGCAAAAGGCGCAACCGGCTGCCTAACATGGCGCGGTGTGCCGGTCGTGCCGGCTGCAAGGAGCATTGATGTCCGGTCACGATTCCGGTAACACGAAGCGCGGGCGAGCGTCGTTTGGCGCATTCGTCCGCAAGCCGGCTGCACGCGACGCTGTCGCGGACGCCGGTACGGCTGCCGAGCAGGGCAGCCTCGAGGCGGTGCAAGCCTGGCCCGACGATGCTGTCGAGGTCGGGGCAGTGGTCGACGCCTATGGCCTGAAGGGTTGGGTCAAGGTGGCAACGCATGCCGACGCCGGTCGCGGTGGCGATGCGCTGCTCAATGCGCGCTGCTGGTGGCTGGAACGGGGTGGGGAGCGGTTGTCCGCTCGCATCCTGCAGTCGAAGACGCACGGCGACACGGTCGTCGCGCAAACCGCGGGTGTCAGCGACCGCGATGCCGCACTGGCTTTGCGCGGCTTTCGCGTGTTCGTGCGCCGGGAAGATTTCCCGGCATTGGCCGCGGACGAATTCTATTGGGTCGACCTGATCGGTCTCGAGGTCGTCAACGAGCAATCGGTGGCGCTTGGGACAGTGAGCGGGATGATCGACAACGGCGTGCATTCGATCATGCGCGTCGCGTATCCGGTGGTCGGCAAAGACGGTCAGCCGGACACCGCCGAACGGCTGATTCCGTTCGTCGGCGTATACGTCAAAACGGTGGATCAGGCGGCACGTCGCATCGTCGTCGATTGGGAAGCCGATTACTAAATGAACCCGGTTACGGAGAGCGCGGTGCAGTTCGATGTCGTCACGCTCTTTCCCGAAATGTTCCGCGCACTGACCGACTGGGGAATCACCAGCCGGGCCGTGAAGCAGGAGCGCTTCGGGTTGCGCACCTGGAACCCGCGTGATTTCACGACGGACAACTACCGCACGGTCGACGATCGTCCGTACGGCGGCGGTCCGGGCATGGTGATGCTGGCCAAGCCGCTCGAAGCTGCGATCGGCGCTGCGAAGGCAGCGCAGGCGGAGCAGGGTGTCGCGAGTACGCGTGTGGTCATGATGTCGCCGCAAGGCGCGCCTTTCACGCACGAACGTGCGATGCGCATGGCGCAGGAACCGGGCGTCATCGTGCTGTGCGGTCGCTACGAAGCGATCGACCAGCGTCTGCTCGACCGTTGTGTCGACGAGGAAATCAGCCTCGGCGATTTCGTTCTGTCCGGTGGCGAACTCCCGGCGATGGCGATGATGGATGCCGTCGTGCGCTTGCTGCCCGGCGTGCTGAACGATGCGCAGTCGGCGGTGCAGGACAGCTTCGCCGACGGGCTGCTCGATTGTCCGCATTACACGCGCCCCGAGGAATACGAGGGGATGCGCGTGCCGGACGTGCTGCTCGGCGGGCATCATGCCGAGATCGAGCGGTGGCGGCGGCAGGAAGCCTTGAAGAACACGTTGCAGAAGCGGCCGGACCTGATCGCCCGGGCGCGTCGCGACAAATTGCTGAGCCGTGCCGATGAGGCATGGCTTGCGAACCTCGCACGCGAAGCGAAGAACGCCTCTTGAGGCGGCGTCGCAGGCGGGAAATGGCGGTACCGTGCATGCGTGCGCGGTGCCTGATGTAAATCCATCCTCTATCGGGGCCAAGCCTGGAAGCAGGCGGGTGCAAACGCCGACAAGATGGCTTTAGGAGTCAGTGATGAATCTGATTGCAAAACTTGAGCAGGAAGAAATCGAGCGCGCGCTCGCCGGCAAGACGATCCCCGAATTCGCCCCGGGCGACACGGTGATCGTGAACGTGAACGTGGTTGAAGGTAACCGCAAGCGCGTTCAGGCATACGAAGGCGTCGTGATCGCGATTCGCAGCCGTGGCCTGAACTCGAACTTCATCGTCCGCAAGATTTCGTCGGGCGAAGGCGTCGAGCGTACGTTCCAGACCTACTCGCCGCTGCTGGCGAGCATCGTCGTGAAGCGTCGCGGTGATGTGCGTCGTGCAAAGCTGTACTACCTGCGCGAGCGTTCGGGCAAGTCGGCTCGAATCAAGGAAAAGCTGGTGTCGAAGGATCGCACCGCAGCAGCTTCCCAAGAGTAAGAGCTGTAAGGAAAAAGCACCCACCCGGGTGCTTTTTTCATTCTGGCGCGACAATATGCTCGATACGACACGACCATGAGCGCTCCATTGAATCGTCGCCCCATCATTGATCCCGAAGTCCTGCCGGTCGAAGGCACCGGCGCGGGCCTGCCCTCCATCGATACCCGTCTGCTGACGCCGCCCGGCTTGCGTGAGCGTTTCGCGCGCACGCTCGAATGGAGCGTCGAACCCGGCGAAGCGCGGCTGCAGGAGGGCGTCGATCCACGTAACGCGGCTGTCCTCGTGCCGCTCGTCGTTCGCGACACCGGCCTCACCGTGTTGCTCACGCAGCGCGCGGACCATCTGAACGACCACGCCGGGCAGATCAGTTTCCCCGGCGGCCGTCGCGAACCGTTCGATCGCGATACGACCGCGACCGCGTTGCGCGAGGCGAAGGAAGAAATCGGGCTGGCCGCCGAGCGGGTCGAGATCCTCGGTGCGTTGCCCGACTACCTGACGGGCACCGGCTTTCGTGTCACCCCCGTCGTGGGACTCGTGCATCCGCCCTTTACCGTGCAGGCCGACACGTTTGAAGTCGCCGAGATTTTCGAGGTGCCGCTCGCGTTCCTGATGAGCCCGGCGAACCACCAGGTGCGTGTGTTCCGTTGGGAAGGCGGAGAGCGTCGTTTTTTTGCGATGCCCTATCCGAATGGCAGATCCGACGGGCATTACTTCATCTGGGGCGCAACTGCCGGCATGTTGCGCAATCTGTACCGCTTCTTGGCAGCCGGATGACATCCTGCCGCATCCGGCGCGCGCGGCCGTCTGCCGGGCGTTCGCGCCGGCAGCCATGTGCTGCTTACGCTGTGCTATCGTTATGCAAAAAATGACATAACTCCGAAGACGGCGCCACGCATGACTTTCTTTTCGGTTCTCCTCGCTCTCATCATCGAACAGGTCCGCGCGTTGTCGCCGAGCAATCCCGTGTTCGCGCTGTTCCAGTTTCATGCGGAAACCGTCGCGCATGGTCTCGACGCCGGCAAGCAAAAGCATGGCGTTCTCGCGTGGCTCGCGGTCGTGCTGCCGTGGGTGCTGGTCGTCGCGCTGATCTATTTCCTGCTTTTCAAGGTGAGCTTCGTGCTCGCATTCATCTGGAACGTCGTCGTCGTGTATTTCACGCTCGGGTTCCGTCAGTTCAGCCACTACTTCACCGACATCCATCTCGCGCTCAATAACGACGACGTGCCGCGCGCGCGCGAAATCCTGCACGAGTGGACGGGCCTCGATACGGTCGACATGCCGGTCGGCGAAATCGTTCGCCACACGCTGATTCATGCGGTCGTCGCATCGCATCGCCATGTGTTCGGCGTGTTCTTCTGGTACGTGCTGCCGATCGGCCCCGCCGGCGCCGTGCTGTATCGGATTTCCGAATATCTCGCGCGCACGTGGTCGACGCCGGGCGACGATCGCACGGCGGCATTCTCGACGTTCGCGCAGCGCGCGTTCTTCGTGATCGACTGGATTCCGTCGCGACTGACCGCGCTCGGCTTCGCGATCGTCGGCAACTTCGAGGATGCGATCTACGCGTGGCGCAACCATACGCGTCAGTGGCCGGATCCGAACGACGGCGTGCTGCTCGCGGCCGGTAGCGGCGCACTCGGCGCGCGTCTGGCGGGGCCGCTTGCGGAGCCGTCGAGTCTCGACGCGCTCGCAGTCGGCGACAGTGGCCCGTTGACAGTCGGCGACGATTGCACGCCGCGCACGCTGCAGTCGGCCGTCGGCCTGGTCTGGCGCGCGGTGATCCTGTGGATGATCCTGCTGCTGATGCTGACGCTTGCCGTCTGGGTGTCGTGACGCGAGCGGGCAGCGCCCGATGAAATGAAAAGGCCGGCTTGATGCCGGCCTTTTTGCTGTGGGTTCGCTCGCCGCATTCAGTCGTCGAGCGGATCGCGCACCGCGCCGCA
Source organism: Burkholderia sp. JKS000303 (assembly GCF_002563755.1). Classification (NCBI taxonomy): domain Bacteria; kingdom Pseudomonadati; phylum Pseudomonadota; class Betaproteobacteria; order Burkholderiales; family Burkholderiaceae; genus Burkholderia; species Burkholderia sp. JKS000303. The sequence goes on along the minus strand of NZ_PDBZ01000001.1, from coordinate 474,056 downwards.
TTGCCAGCAGGCCGTGAACTGGGCCTCCAGCGCTTCGCCGCACTGGCGACAGCGCCATGGGGCAGCGCCGGCCGACGGACCGTTCGACGCGGCGTCGAGGAGGCGCCGCGCCAGCGCATCGTCGCGCTCGTCGTCGAGCCACAGCTCGGGCCCGCACGCGTCGGCGGGCAGGCCGCCGAGCGCGCCGGTCGCGTAGCAGTTATGCAGCTCGCAACCGATGCCGGCCACCTGCAGGACATTGGCCCAATGCTGCGCAGTCGCGAGATCGGGTGCCTTGAAACGCATCGCGGCTCCTGTCGGTGAGGGCCGCGCCGAACCGGCCCGGCCGCCTTCTGCCCGTCGCGCGATCAGCGGACGATCTGGCTTGCCTCGTGCACGAGCTGCGCGTAGAGCGCATGCCGCGACGGCGCGATGCGGCCATCGGCGACGGCTTCGAGAATCGCGCAGCCGGGCTCGTGCAGATGATGACAATTATAGAAACGACAGTCCGCGAGCAGCGGGCGGAACTCCGGAAATGCGCGCTCGAGGCGGCCTTCCGTCAGGTGATACAGGCCGAATTCCTGGAACCCCGGCGAATCGATCAGCGCACCGCCGCCGTCGAGCGGATAGAGGCGCGTGAACGTCGTCGTGTGACGGCCGCTGTTGAGCGCGGCCGAGATTTCGCGGGTCGCCGCCTCGGCGTCGGGCACGAGCAGGTTCACGAGCGTCGACTTGCCCATCCCGGACTGGCCGAGCAGGATCGTCGAATGCCCGGCCAAGTGCGGCATCAGCTGCGCGCGCGCATCGTCGGGCGAGCCCTTCACCGATAGCTCGAGCACGTCGTAGCCGAGGGCGCGGTAGGGTGCGAGACGCTCGCGGGCGACCGGCAGTGCGGCTTCGACGTCGATCTTGTTCAGCACGACGAGCGGCTTCAGTTCGTTCGCCTCGGCCGCGATCAGTGCGCGACCGAGCAGGTCCTCACTGAAATAGGGCTCGGTCGCGAGCACGATCAGCAACTGGTCGAGGTTGGCCGCGAAGAGCTTCGACTTGAACTGGTCGGAGCGGTACAGCAGGTTGCGCCGCTCGCCGATCTCGACGATCACGCCCTGGTCGGCCGATGCCTGTTCGTACACGACGCGGTCGCCGACCGCGATGTCGCTCTTCTTGCCGCGCGGGAAGCATTGCAGCATGGGGCTGCCGTCGTCGGGTGCGACGATGTAGTGGCGGCCATGCGCCGCGATCACGCGGCCTTCGACTCGCGGCGCGTCCGAGGCGCGCACGGCCGGCTTGCGGGAGATCGGCCGGCTCATGCGTGCTGCATCAGGCGGTCGATCCGCTGCGACGCGGGCGGATGCGAATAGTAGAAGGCCGTGTAGACGGGGTCGGGCGTCAGCGTCGACGCGTTGTCCTCATAGAGCTTCACGAGCGCGCTGACGAGATCCTGTGCATCGGTCTGGCTGGCCGCGAACGCGTCGGCCTCGAATTCGTGCTTGCGCGACGTGAGGCTGCTGAACGGCGTCGCGAAGAACAGGAACACGGGAATCGCGAGGAAGAACAGCACGAGCGCGGCGCCCGCGTTGCTGGAGTCGAGCGACGGCGTGACGCCGAGGCCGGTGTAGAACCATGTGCGTTGTGCGAGCCAGCCGAGCAGGGCGAGCAGCACGAGGCTCAGCACGAACGACACGAGCATCCGCTTCATCACGTGACGGCGCTTGAAGTGACCGAGCTCGTGTGCGAGCACGGCTTCGATTTCCTGGCCCGACAGCCGCGCGAGCAGTGTGTCGAAGAACACGATCCGCTTCGATGCGCCGAAGCCCGTGAAGTATGCGTTGCCGTGCGCGGAACGGCGGCTGCCGTCCATCACGAACAGGCCCTTCGCCGCGAAGCCGCAACGCTTCATCAGCGACTCGATGCGCGAGCGCAGCGCATCGTCCTTCAGCGGTTCGAACTTGTTGAAGATCGGCGCGATGAAGGTCGGGTAGATCAGCAGCACGAGCATCTGGAACGCGACCCAGACGATCCATGTCCACAGCCACCACAGGCTGCCGGCCTGGTTCATCAGCCACAGCACGACGAACAGCAGCGGCAGGCCCAGCACGGCGCCGAGCAGCGTGTTTTTCAGCATGTCGGTGAAGAACAGCCGTTTGGTCATCCGGTTGAAGCCGAAACGCTGCTCGATCCCGAACTGGCGGTAGTACTCGAACGGCACGTCGATCACGCCCGTGATCGCGAGCACGGCGGCGACGAGCGCGACCTGCTGCCCGTAGCCGCGCCCGAACCAGCCGGTGAACAGCGTGTCGAGCGCGCCGACGCCGCCGAGCAGCGTGAGGCCGACCAGCACGGCCGCGCTGACGACGATCTCGAACATCGCGAGCCGGGTGCGCTCGACCGTGTAGTCGGCCGCGCGCTGGTGGGCACTCAGCGGAATGGTGGCGCTGAACTGCGTGGGCACGCCGTTGCGATGCGCGGCGACGAAGCGGATCTGCCGCGACGCGAGCCATAGCTTGGTGACGACCATCGCGAGCACGGCGATCGCAAACAGCAGGGTGAACGAAAAGGGTGACATCGAAGGCGCCAAAGGGTTCTATGCGAGAATTATATGTTCTTGCGGACCGGGCCCGCTGATGCGATACCGGCCGCCCGGGCGGCGTTGCGCGCCGTCCGCCATTTTCCAGGATGACTCATGACCGATACCGCCGCTTCCGCCAGCCAGCCCACGCTCGTGCGCAACGAGTTGAACCTCGTCTGGCTCGACATGGAGATGACGGGCCTCGACCCGGATAACGACCGCATCATCGAAATCGCGGTCGTCGTGACCAATTCCACGCTCGACATCGCCGTGGAAGGCCCCGTGTTCGCGATCCACCAGAGCGACGAAACGCTCGCGAAGATGGACGACTGGAACAAGTCGACGCACGGCCGTTCGGGCCTGATCGACCGCGTGCGCGCGTCGACCGTGACCGAGGCGGAAGCCGCCGCGCAGCTGCAGGCGTTCCTCGCGCAGTACGTGTCGCCCGGCAAGTCGCCGATGTGCGGCAACTCGATCTGCCAGGACCGCCGCTTCATGGCGCGCTGGATGCCGGAGTTCGAGCGGTTCTTCCACTACCGCAACCTCGACGTCAGCACGCTCAAGGAATTGTGCCGCCGCTGGCAGCCCGCGATCTACAAGGGTTTCCAGAAGCGCGCGATGCATACGGCGCTGGCGGACATCCACGAGTCGATCGACGAGCTCAAGTACTACCGCCAGCATTTCCTGATTCCGGCCGCATCGGCGGCGCCGGCAGGCGAGTCCGCGCCGGCCGCCTGAGCGGGCCGGCACACGCTCAGCGCGGCGCGCGCTGGGCGCTCTTCGGCCGGAACGCCGCGACCACCGCGGCGTCGGTCTCGATGTACGGGCCGCCGATCAGGTCGATGCAATAGGGCACCGCGGCGAAGATGCCGGGCACGGTCGACTTGCCGTCGGCATCGCGCAGCCCTTCGAGCGTTTCCCGGATCGACTTCGGCTGGCCGGGCAGGTTGATGATCAGCGCTGCGTGGTCTGCTGTTTCGCGGATCACCGCGACCTGCCGCGACAGGATCGCGGTCGGCACGAAATTCAGGCTGATCTGCCGCATCTGTTCGCCGAATCCCGGCATTTCCTTCGTCGCCGCGGCCAGCGTGGCCTCCGGCGTCACGTCGCGGCGCGCGGGGCCGGTGCCGCCCGTCGTCAGCACGAGATCGCAGCCGGCGACGTCGACGAGTTCGGCCAGCGTGGCGGAGATCGTCGGTGCGTCGTCCTGGATCAGCCGGGTTTCGGCGCGCCACGGTGACGTGAGTGCGCCGGCGAGCCATTCCTGCAGCGCCGGAATACCCTTGTCCTCGTAGACGCCGGTGCTCGCGCGGTCGCTGATCGACACGAGGCCGACCACGAGCTCGTCCGGGTGGTTACGCTTCGTCGTCATGGTCGTCCCCGGCGTCGTCCGGTGTTTCGTCGCCGTCAGCCTCGCCGGTGCTGCCCGCGGTCTTGATCCACTGGAACAGCTCGCGGAAATAGCGCGGGGGCTTGCCTTGCTGCGCTTCCTTGCGCGCGTTGCGGATCAGCGTGCGGCCTTCCTGGATGTCGGCTTCCGGATGCTGGCGGAGGAATTCGGTCAGCGCGTCATCGTTCGCGAGCAGCTGTTCGCGCGTGCGTTCGATCCAGTGCAGGCGGGCGGTTGCGGCCTTGTTCACGCCGCGCTGGGCGTCGAGCGCGGTGCGCAGCGCGGCCGTTTCGTCGTCGGTCAGCGAGCGCATCACGCGGCCGACGTACTGGAGCTGGCGGCGCTTGCCTTCGTGATCGGTGATCCGGCGCGCCTCGCGCACGGCGTCCGCGAGACTTTCGGGCATCGGCATGCGCTTCAGCGCGTCTTTCGGCAGATCCACGAGCGCCTGGCCGAGCACCTGCAGCTCGTGCATTTCGCGCTTCAGTTGGGATTTGCTGGGGCGATCGTAGCCATTGTCGTCTTCTTCGACGGCATGTTCGATCGGCTGGATTCGGGTTTTGCGTGTCATGGACGGCATTGTATCGCGGCGCGGACACCCCAAGCTTGTCGGTATCCGGCCCCGGACCTTGCTATGATCGCGGGATACGCAACATTTTGAACATGCGGGCGCCCGCCCGCCACCGGATATCAAGACGATGGCAGCCAATCTCGACGTACAAGCGCGCTATTTCCCGCACACGCAGGACCAGCTCAAAGAAATTGCCTCGGACATCCTTCGCCATGCGAAGGCGCTCGGCGCGAGCGACGCCGCGACTGAAATCTCCGAAGGTGACGGCCTGTCGGTGTCGGTGCGCCGCGGCGAGGTCGAGACGATCGAACACAACCGCGACAAGATGGTCGGCGTGACGGTGTTCATCGGCAAGAAGCGCGGCAACGCGAGCACGTCCGACTTCTCGCCGGCCGCGATCAAGGATACCGTTGCCGCCGCATACAACATCGCGCGCTTCACGGCGGAAGACGACGCGGCCGGCCTCGCCGAGGCCGAACTGCTCGAAACCGACCCGCGCGACCTCGATCTGTATCACCCGTGGGCGCTGTCGGCCGACGAGGCCGTCGAGCTCGCCCGCCGCGCGGAAGATGCCGCGTTCGCGGTCAGCCCGCAGATCCGCAACTCGGAAGGCGCGAGCGTGTCGGCGCAGCATTCGCAGTTCGTGCTCGCGACGTCGCGCGGCTTTCTCGCCGGCTACCCGTATTCGCGCCACTACATCGCGTGCGCGCCGATCGCGGGCAGCGGCCGCCACATGCAGCGCGACGACTGGTATTCGTCGAAGCGCAGCGCGGTCGATCTCGCCGCACCCGAAGCCGTCGGGCGCTATGCGGCCGAACGCGCGCTCGCGCGGATGGGGGCACGCCGTCTCGACACCCGCAAGGTGCCCGTGCTGTTCGAGGCGCCGCTCGCGGCCGGCCTGCTCGGTGCGTTCGTGCAGGCCGTGAGCGGCGGCGCGCTGTACCGCAAGACGTCGTTCCTCGTCGACAGCCTCGGCAAGCCGGTGTTCGCACCGCACGTCCAGGTCGTCGAGGATCCGCACGTGCCGCGCGCAATGGGCAGCGCGCCGTTCGACGAGGAAGGCGTGCGCACGCGCGCGCGCAGCGTGGTCAGCGACGGTGTCGTCGAAGGCTACTTCCTGTCGACCTATTCCGCACGCAAGCTCGGCACGCAGACCACCGGCAATGCAGGCGGCTCGCACAACCTCGCGCTGCGCAGCTCGAACACGCAACCGGGCGACGATTTCGACGCGATGCTGAAGAAGCTCGGCACGGGCCTGCTGCTGACCGAACTGATGGGGCAGGGCGTGAACTACGTGACCGGCGACTATTCGCGCGGCGCGGCGGGCTTCTGGGTCGAGAACGGCGTGATCCAGTACCCGGTCGAGGAAATCACCGTCGCGAGCACGCTGCAGGAAATGTTCCGGCATATCGTCGCGATCGGCGCGGATTCGATCGTGCGCGGCACGAAGGAAACGGGCTCGGTGCTGATCGAGCAGATGACGATCGCCGGCCAGTAAGCCGAGCGGCATCGGCCGCCAGGAAAACGAAAAGCCCGACCGGCGTGAGCCGGTCGGGCTTTTTCATTGCACGTCGCGTTGCTTTGCCGGTCAGCCGTGCTTGCGCGCGTAGACGACGAATGCATAGCCGAACGTGTTCGGCGCGGCAGCCTGGTGCGGGTCGCGCGACACTTCGTGCCAGTGCGCGGGATCGGGCGCCGGGAACGACGCGTCGCCGTCGAAATCCGCATCGATCTCGGTGACGACCAGCTTGTCCGCGAGCGCGAGACCTTCCGTATAGAGCTGGGCCCCGCCGATCAGGAATGCTTCGGGTACGCCGTCGCGCGCGGCGAGCGCGAGCGCGTCGGCGAGCGACGTCACGGTGTCGCAGCCGTCGAAGCGGCGCGTTGCATCGCGGGTGACGACGATGTTGCGGCGGCCCGGCAGCGGCCGGCCGATCGACTCGTGGGTCTTGCGGCCCATCACGATCGGCGCACCCATCGTCGTGCGCTTGAAGAACGCGAGGTCTTCGGGAAGTTTCCAGGGCAACTGGTTGTCGCGGCCGATGATGCCGTTGCGGGCACGCGCGACGATCAGGGTCAACGTCGTCATGAGAGTCGGGAAAGGGGGAATCGGGATGGCGCCGATTCTACCGGAACGGCGACCTGTGCCGGATTCGGAGCGGGCTGGCAGCGGTGTTCGCTTGCGGGCATCCGCGACGAGGATGCGCCGAACAAAAAGAGTGCCCGCCGGGGGACGGGCACGAAAAAGGTGCGCGTAGTTGCGTCGACGATGCGGGACGCGATTCGACATCGTTCGTCACGAAACCAATCGATATGTAATCCTCATCGAGTATCGAATAGGCGAAATCGCGTACGCCTCATTGACGTAGCGGGCTTCCTGCGCTGCCTGCCATCGCGTGCTGCATGTCGCCGGGGCGCGGTGCAGGAATCGGCATCGGCAGCGGGGCGGGCGGTGTGATCTCGTCCCACAGCGTTACCGAGGATTTGTTGGAGGAAAGCGGTTGCGGCGCCGCGACGAACATGACGTCGAACTCGTCGTCCTGCCGTGCGTTCAGGGTGCTTTCGGCAAGCAGCATCGCATGATCGGGCGTCACGCTTTCGTCCGCGTAGGCCGGCATGAACGGACAGGCCGCTGCGAGCGCAATCGCAGCGGGAACGAAAGACAGTAAAAGGGCTTTTCGCATGGTCGAGCTCTCCGATCTGTTACCCATTCAGCGAAATGCATGCCATCGCGCGAGGAGCGTTGTCGCATCTGCGGCTCGCTCGTGGGCATTGAGAATCGCGGTCGAAAACACCGAAAAATGTTTCAGGCTTGAAACGACGGGGCTCGGGAATACTGCGGATTCAATCGTCACGCTGCAAGGATGAAAATCGGCGCGTGTGTTGATGCGGGAAGGTGTCACTGCCCATGTGCTATGTGCAGAGGATTGACCTATATCGACCGCTGAGCGATTCGGCCGCTCGCCCATGTGCGCTGCAATTGGTTTGTCGTATTCGGCGCCTATAACTAAGCTGTCTTGATCAAAAAATAACTGGACGCGAAACAAGCGCCATCAAGCGAGGCTTGTCATTGCCGCGTTTGGATATGGCGAATCGAGCTGCTTCGGCTGACCCGATTCGGTCCCTTTCGTACGTGATTTTGCGTGCGCGGCAATCGTTAGACGGTTGATGAACGGGGTGTACATATGGGAGCCGAGCAGAGGCATGTAATCTATTTTTCGCGCGAACCGAACGACGCGTTGCGCGGGCATTTCGACGAATGCGGATGGCGCGTCGATCTTGCGGAGACCGCACGCGACGTGCGGCGCGTCGTGCAGCACGGCGTTGCATCCGCCGGCCTGCTCGATTTTTCACCGGGTTTCAGGCCCGCGGACCTGCGCGAACTCGAAGCGTGTCTGAGCATTCAGCACATCGGCTGGATCGCCGCGACCCGGCGTGGCCAATTGCAGGACGCCACGCTGCGGCATCTGATTCGTGATTATTGCTTCGACTACGTGACGATGCCGTACGAAACCGCACGCATCGTCGAGACGGTCGGCCATGCGCACGGGATGGTTGCCCTGACGGATCCGGTGGCGGCGCCGGTCGGCGCCGGGCGCGCCGAAGGCGAGATGGTCGGCACCTGCGACGCGATGCTCGGACTGTTCAAGACGATCCGGCGCGTCGCGACGACCGATGCACCGGTATTTATTTCCGGCGAATCGGGCACCGGCAAGGAACTGACGGCCGTCGCGATTCACGAGCGCTCGTCGCGTGCGCACGCGCCGTTCGTCGCGATCAATTGCGGTGCGATCCCGTCGACGCTGCTGCAGGCCGAACTGTTCGGCTATGAGCGCGGCGCGTTTACCGGGGCGAATCAGCGCAAGATCGGCCGTGTCGAAGCGGCCAATGGCGGCACGCTGTTTCTCGACGAGATCGGCGACCTGCCGCTCGAAAGCCAGGCGAGCCTGCTGCGCTTCCTGCAGGAAGGCAAGATCGAGCGGCTCGGCGCGCACGTATCGGTGCCGGTCGACGTGCGCGTGATCTGCGCGACCCACGTGGACATGGAGGTGGCGCTGCGCGAAGGGCGTTTCCGCGAGGACCTGTTCCATCGCCTGTGCGTGCTGAAGATCGAGGAGCCGCCGTTGCGCGCGCGCGGCAAGGATATCGAGGTGCTGGCGCGCCACATGCTCGAGCGCTTCAAGGGCGACGCGCATCGCCGCCTGCGCGGTTTTTCACCGGATGCGATCGCCGCACTGTACGGCTATTCGTGGCCGGGCAACGTGCGCGAGCTGATCAACCGCGTGCGCCGGGCGATCGTGATGTCTGAGGGCCGGATGATCACAGCGGCCGATCTCGAACTGAACGAGTTCGCGATACTCGCGCCCGTGTCGCTGACGGAGGCGCGGGAGGCGGCCGAACGGCAGGCGATCGAGCAGGCGCTGCTGCGCCATCGCGGCCGTTTTGCCGATGCCGCACGGGAGCTCGGCGTGTCGCGCGTCACGCTTTACCGGCTGATGTGTGCACATGGAATGCGGGATCGCGGCGATACGCTGGCAGGGTTTTCGGCACCGTTGCCGGAGGTTCCGCGGCACGCTTGCTAAAATTGGCGGGTACGGCCGCCCTCGCGGCCGAAGGAACCCGCATGAAACAGTACCTCGATCTCGTTCGCACCATCCTCGACACCGGCACCTGGCAGGAGAACCGCACGGGCATCCGCACCATCAGCATGCCCGGTGCGATGCTGCGTTTCGACCTCCAGCAAGGTTTCCCGGCCGTCACGACCAAGAAGCTCGCGTTCAAGTCCGCGGTCGGCGAACTGGTCGGTTTCCTGCGTGCGTCGCGTAGCGCGGCCGATTTCCGCGCGCTCGGCTGCAAGGTGTGGGACGCGAACGCGAACGACAATGCGCAGTGGCTCGCGAACCCGTATCGCCAGGGCGTCGACGACCTGGGTGACGTGTATGGCGTGCAATGGCGCCAGTGGCCCGGCTACAAGGTGCTCGATGCGGGCGCCGACGCGCAGATCGCCGACGCGACGCGCCGCGGTTTCCGGATCGTCACGCGTTTCGACGAGGACGGTGCGCCGAAGGTGCTGCTGTACAAGGCGATCGACCAGTTGCGCCAGTGTCTCGACACGATCATGGAAAACCCGTCCGACCGCCGTATTCTGTTTCATGCATGGAATCCTGCGGTGCTCGATCAGATCGCGCTGCCCGCGTGCCATCTGCTGTACCAGTTCCTGCCGAACGTCACGAAGCGCGAGATTTCGCTGTGCCTGTACATCCGCAGCAACGACGTCGGGCTCGGCACGCCGTTCAACCTGACCGAAGGAGCCGCTCTGCTGGCGCTGGTCGGCCGGCTGACGGGCTACACGCCGCGCTGGTTCACGTATTTCATCGGCGACGCGCACATCTACGAGAATCAGCTCGACATGCTGCAGCAGCAGCTCACACGCGAGCCGTACGAGAGCCCGCGGCTCGAGATCGCCGAGCGCGTGCCGGACTACGCGAAGACGGGGGTGTATGCGCCTGAATGGCTCGAGCAGATCGAACCATCCGATTTCTCGCTCGTCGGCTATCGGCACCATGAGCCGCTGACCGCGCCGATGGCGGTCTGACGACCCATAGGGTCGGGCGGCGCGGAACCCGCGATTCCCGCCCGGCAGCAGAATGAAGGCCCGACCGGCGTCAGCCGGCCGGGCCTTTTCGCTTTATCGGACGACGGTTACGGACGGCGTCGTTCCTCGTGACCGCCCGCTGGCGGACTGCTGCGGTGCGGCGCTTCGACGTGCGGCGCCGGCTGCGGCCGCGGCTCCATGTGCGGCGCGGGCATCGACGGCCGCGGCTCCATGCGCGGTGCCGGCGGTTGCGGTCGCGGCATCGGATGCGCGGCGGGCGCGGGCGGGCGGTACTCGTTCACGCGCGGCGGCGCGACTTCGTGTCGTGGCGCCGGTTGCGCAAATTCGGGGCGTGGTTGCGGTACGGGGACCGCGCGTTCCGGTCGCGGTTGCGAATGCTGGGCCGGCACCGCGAAATCAGGGCGCGGTCGCGGCTGCGGAAGCTGCGCGGTCGTGTCGAGTCGCGGTTGCGGCAATGCGCGCGGCATGTCCTGGCGCATGCCGGGTGGGGTGCCCGGTGTGTTTTCCGGATGCGGCACCGGCGCCGCGCTGCGGACGGGCGGCAGCGCGTTCTGTCCCGCCGCGTGCAGCGCGGTCGGCGGCGTCGGGCGCTGACGTTCCATGGGCGCGTGCGGTTGCATCCAGACGGGCGCCGACGTGGCGGCCGCATGCGGCGTGCCGCGTTCGTCCGGACCGTTGCCGGCCGCCGGCGGGTGCGGGACGGTGTTGCCAGGGGCGAATGCCGGATGCAGGGTCTCGCGGCCCGGCTGTTGCGGTGTGCTGTCGTTGACCAAACGCGCGGCATCGGGCGTCGCACCGTTCGCAGGTCGCACCACGTTCGCCATGGCCTGCATCGGCATACCGGGCCGCGCGGCCGGTGCCGGAGCCTGAGCCGGCTGGCCTTCGCGCGGCGCATGCGCCGGCTGCACGACGGGGCCGTGCGGATTCACGAGCTGCACGTTGCGCATCGCCCAGGCGCCGCCTTTCGGATTGCCCGGCACGTGGACCTGGCGCGCCGTATAGTCCGGCGGCACGGTCGTCCTCACGACCGGCGCGCCCGCACCTGGCACGTGCTCGCCTTGCCGGGCGAGATGCGCGGCCGCCTGGTCGCGATAGGCGGCCGGTACGGCCGGATTCCGGGTCGCGACGAACGGGTGCTGTCCGATCGCCGCCGGCGGATGGAAGCTGGCGGTGCGCAGCGCCCCGGTAAAGCTCTGGCGGACCGGCGCGATGCCGGGCGTACCGGGCATCACGTGCGCATTGCGCCATTGCCGCGGATCGACGTGCTGCGAGAAGTGCGCGACCGGCTGGCCGTGCACGAACGCCGACGCCGGCACGGCCGTGATCGCATGGGGCGCGCGGAAGTTCACGTACGTCTTGTTGATGTTGGTGATGTTCGTCACGTTGACGGTCCTGTTCACCGTGACGTTGTTCACCACGATGTTCCGGTTCACGCGATCGTAGTAATGCGGGCTCCAGCCGCCCCAGCCCGGGTGCCACGCTTCACCCGGGCCGAGCGCGAACCATGCGCAGCCGGCCGCGGCGACGCCGCCGACCGTCAGCGCGACGCTCCAGTCGGGGCCGTCGCCACCGCCCACGAACGCGACGAGTGCCGGCGCGTAGACAGGCGGCTGGCTGACGGCCATCGCGCCGGGCACCCACGCCCAGCTGTCGTCGACATAGGCCCAGCGGCCGTAGTGATACGGCGCGAAGCCCCATGGCGCGTCGTCGACCCAGGTCCAGCCCCACGGCGCCTGCCAGATCCAGTGCCCGTCGTGATAGGGCGCCCAGTCGGCCGACGTGTCGTTCGGCACCCAGACCGCGCCGTAATTCGGGGTTTCTCGCCACGTGCCGTTCGCGTCGAGATCCTGATAGCCGGGGATGTCGCGCGACACATAGCGGGCCGACACCGAGCGTTCCTCGGCCGCATCGCGGCTCGCGGCCCACTGGTCGAGCGCATCGGGGTCGGGTGCCGCTGACTGTTGCGCGACCTGCAGGTCGGTGCCGGTGAACACGACCTGCTGCCCGGCCGACAGCGGATACTGCCCGTTGCTGCCGTAGACGGTCGCCGTGCCGCTGCGCACGGTCACCGTCGTGCTCGTGCCGTTCGGCGCGACGTCGACGCGATAGTCGCCGGGGCCGCCGATGCCGAGCGCGAGATTGGGGGTGTCGATTTCATACGAGCCGCCGGACGGCAGTTCGCGCACGTGCGTTGATACCGTGCCGAGGCCGACCTTGAGCTGTGTCGTCGTGTCGTCCAGGTTCAGCACGGACAGGCTCGTCGATGCGCCGAGCCGCACGGCCGTCGAGCCGATGTGCAGTTCCGAACGCGCGTCGGCGTCGTTCCACAATTGATCGCCGGTGGTCAGCGGCCGGTTCACGGCGGCGTACGACCACGTATCGGTGCCTGCGGGCTCCGTCGTCACCGCGCCCGACAGGTAGTTGAGCCGGGCGACGCGGCCGGGCGGGTCGCCGCCCGATTGCCGGGGAGCGGCCGCATACGGCGCCGCTGTGGTCGATTGCGCGAATGCGGGGGGCAGGGTCGCCAGCGCGACGCACGCGAGCAGGGTGCAGCGTGCGGTTCGCTTCAGCTTGAACAGGGAGGCCATGTTGAGCGTCTTGTCGTGGACGCGGCGCGTCGATTCGTGCCGTCCAGTTCACAATATCCGCTCGACCTGTTTCAGTGCTCGGTGTTTTGTAAGTCGAATGGCTCGCGATGTAACAAAACCTGTCCATCGCGCGCCGTGGTCGTGCAGCGCAAGGCGCGCGTCAAACGGACGTAAGCCACCCGTCGAAAATCTGCTGGCCCGGCACGGTGACGCGCAGCACGCGCGGTCGCGCGGTGCGCTCGATCCAGCCGTGCGTGCAGAAGCTGTCGAGCAGCGCTGCACCGAGTGCGCCGCCCAGATGTGCGCGGCGCTCGCTCCAGTCGAGACAGCCGCATGCGAAGCGGCGCCGGCGCGCGCGTTGCTGCTCGACGTCGATGCCCCAGCGCGCGAGCGCCTGGGTGCCGAGTTCGGTGGCCTCGATCTCGTCGCCATGTGCCTGCAGCCAGCCGCGCGCGGTGAGTCCGTCGAAGATCCGGACCGCGAGTTCGCCGGCCATGTGGTCGTAGCAGGTGCGCGCATAGCGCAACTCTGCCGGCACCGTGCGCGATGGCGGCGGAACCGGGCGATTGGGGGCCGCGGCGCGGGCGACGTTCGCGAGCGCTTCGAGCGATGCCGCGATGTCGGCCGACGCGAGCCGGTAATAGCGGTGCCGGCCGCGCACGTCGAGCGCGAGCAGGCCGCCTTCGGTCAGGCGGGCGAGGTGCGCGCTCGCGGCGGACGGCGACAGCCCCGCGATCATCGTCAGTTCGCCGGCCGGCCGTGCGCTGCCGTCCATCAGCACCCACAGCATCGCGGCGCGTCCCGGATCCGCGATCAGCGCGCCGATGCGGCTCAGGCCCGGAAAGTGGTGGTCGTCTTGATCGCTCATCGTCGTGTCTCGTCTGGCGGAATGACTGCAGTGTAGGCGCTGCGCGCATTCGATGTTTCGTGTTCGGATGAAATGTCGAATGCGGTGGGGCGGCGCCGGCCCGGCATCGTCGCGGCGGGCCGGACTGCGGCCGCCGGCCGGGCACGCGTAGAATGGCCGGACGCGGCGGCAGTGGGCCGCCGGATGCGACACGATGCAACGATGAAGACGATTTTCTGCCTGTTGGCGGCCGCGCTGGTCTGCGCGGCCTGTGCGCAGGGCGGCGCGGGTGCCGCCGGCGAGCGGGGCGGCAGCCTCGAGATGTACGGAACGATCGATCAGGGAATCACGGTGCGCCGCTGACGGGCACCGGTTTCCGGCGGCATTCCGCGTCAGCGCACGGTTGCGCGTGGTGTGCCCGCCGCGCCGCGCGCATGGCGACGCATTGCCGCAGTGCAACGTATAATGCGCCGATTGCAGCGCCCCCGCCGCCTGGAGCCAACAAGATGTCCCAACCGTCCCCCGTACCGGCCGCTCTCGACCGCACCGAAACCGTATTCCGTTTCCTCGCCGAACCGTCGTCCGTGAATTTCGGCGGCAAGGTGCATGGCGGCGCGCTGATGAAGTGGATCGACGAGGTCGCGTATGCCTGCGCGGCGGTCTGGTCGAGCCGCTACTGCGTGACGGTCAGCGTTGGCAACATCCGCTTCCAGCGTCCGATCCTCGTCGGCAACCTGGTCGAACTGAAGGCGCGCGTCGTTGCAACGGGCCGCACCAGCATGCACATCCACGTGTCCGTGCATGCGGGCGATCCGAAGGGTGGCGTGCTGCGCCAGACGACCGACTGCCTCGTCGTGTTCGTCGCGGTCGACGAGAACGGCAACCCGGTGCCGGTGCCGCCGTTCGTGCCCGAGACCGACGAGCAGAGAGTGCTCGCGAAATATGCGGCCGACGTGCGTGCCGCGCTCGACAAGATCGTCGAGATGAAGCCCGACGAAGTGGCGAAGGGCACGGTCTGACGCTCACGGGCGCCGCGCGTTCGCGCCGCGCCCGTCAGTGCGCGATTACCGCGATCCGATCATCTGCTCGGGTCGCACCCACGCATCGAATTCCGCCTCGGTCAGGTAGCCGAGCGCGAGTGCGGCGGCCTTCAGCGTCGTGCCTTCCTTGTGCGCCTTCTTCGCGATCTGCGCGGCCTTGTCGTAGCCGATGTGCGGGTTGAGCGCCGTCACCAGCATCAGCGATTCGTTCAGCAGCAGGTCGATGCGCGCGCGGTTCGGCTCGATGCCCACCGCGCAGTGGTCGTTGAAGCTCTGCGCGCCGTCGGCGAGCAGCCGCACCGATTGCAGCACGTTGTGCGCGATCATCGGCCGGAACACGTTCAGCTCGAAATTGCCGCTTGCGCCGCCGACGTTGACCGCGACGTCGTTGCCGAACACCTGGCAGCACAGCATCGTCACGGCTTCCGACTGCGTCGGATTCACCTTGCCCGGCATGATCGAGCTGCCCGGCTCGTTTTCCGGAATCGACAGCTCGCCGAGCCCGCAGCGCGGCCCGCTCGCGAGCCAGCGGACGTCGTTGGCGATCTTCATCAGGCTGGCCGCGACGGTCTTCAGCGCGCCGTGCGCGAACACCAGAGCGTCGGCGGCCGCCATCACCTCGAACTTGCTCGGTGCCGTCACGAACGGCAGCTTGGTCAGCCGGCCGATCTCGTCGGCGACGCGCACCGCGAATTCCGGATGCGCGTTCAGCCCGGTGCCGACCGCGGTGCCGCCCAGCGCGAGTTCGTACAGGTGCGGCAGCGTCGATTCGAGGTGCCGGATGCCCTGGTCGAGTTGCGCGACGTAGCCGGAAAATTCCTGGCCGAGCGTGAGCGGCGTCGCGTCCTGCAGGTGCGTGCGGCCGATCTTCACGATGTCGGCGAATGCCTTCGACTTCGCATCGAGCGTCGTGCGCAGCGTGCGTAGCGCGGGCAGCAGGTGATTGACGATCGCGTACGCGGCCGCGATGTGCATCGCGGTCGGGAACACGTCGTTCGACGACTGGCCGCGGTTCACGTCGTCGTTCGGGTGCACCTTGCGCGCTTCGCCGCGCTCGCCGCCCATCAGCTCGCTCGCGCGGTTCGCGATCACCTCGTTGAGGTTCATGTTGGTCTGCGTGCCGGAGCCCGTCTGCCAGACGGCGAGCGGGAATTCACGCGGATGCTTGCCGGCGATGATTTCGTCGGCCGTGTCGATGATCGCGCGTGCCTTGTCGTCGGCGAGCACGCCGAGCGACTGGTTCACCGCGGCCGCCGCGCGCTTGACGATCGCGAGCGCGTGGATCAGCTCGGGCGACTGCTTCTCCGTCGAGATCCGGAAATTCTGCAGCGAGCGCTCGGTCTGCGCGCCCCAGAGCCGGTCGGCCGGCACGGCGATCTCGCCGAACGTGTCGCGTTCCATCCGAACTGCTTCGTTCATGATGCACTCCTCTTGGGAAGGGGAAAGGCCGCGCGTCGCGCGGCGTCTGGCGTATCGTGGGGCAGTCGCGCCGCCTGGACGGCGGCGTTCTGGATCTTCAGCAGACAAGGATAGCGCCGGCGGCGATTTCGCGTCGTGTTGCGTTCAGCGCGTCGCGGCGATGAGCGACGCGCTCTTCAGATGGAAGCGCCATGCCATCAGCACGGCGACGCTCGCGAGGCCGGCCGCGAGCCCCCACCACAGGCCGCGGGCGCCGAGGCCCGCGTGGAAGGCCAGCCAGTAGCCGGTCGGGAAGCCGATTCCCCAGTAGCCGAAGGTCGCCGCGAGCATCGGGATGCGCGTGTCCTTCAGTCCGCGCAATGCGCCGGATGCGACGGTCTGCATCCCGTCGACGATCTGGAACACCGCGGCGATGCCGAGCAGCGACGCGGCGAGCGACACCGTGCCGACGTTCGACGGATCGTCGAGGTGCAGGTACAGGCCGACGATCGCATGCGGCGCGACGATCAGCACGAGACCGGACAGCGACATGAACGCGACGCCGAGGCCGAGCGCGACGAAGCCCGCGTGCCGCGCGGCGACCGGCGCACCGGCGCCGACCCAGTAGCCGACCCGTACGTTGGCAGCCTGGCCGATCGCGAGCGGCACCATGAACGCCACTGACGCAACGTTCAGCGCGATCTGGTGCGCAGCGAGCGAGGTCGCGCCGAGCACGCCGATGGTCAGGCCCGTCGCGAGAAAGAGCGTCGATTCGACCCCGTACGTGATCGCCACCGGCCAGCCGATGCCGATCAGCTCGCCCATCACGGGCAGCTTCGGGCGCGCCGCGATCACGAAATGGCGGAACCGCTGGCGGCCGTGCAGCAGCCAGATCAGCGCGAGCGCCGTGAGCCAGATCGTGATCGTCGTCGCGACGGCCGAACCGAGGAAGCCCAGCCGCGGCAACCCGAAGGCGCCGTGGATCAGCCCGTAGTTCAGCACGCCGTTGATGCCGACGCCGCCGATCGACACCCACAGCAGCCGCCGTGCGGCGCCGATCGCGGGCAGGAACGCGCGCATCAGCCCGACGCCGATCAGGCTGCCGAGCGCCGCGAAGCGCAGGACGCCGGTGTATTCGCCGACGTGATGCGCGAGCAGCGGCGGCTCGTGGAACATCAGCAGGATCGGTTCGGACAGCGACAGCGCGACGATCGCCGGAATCGCGAGCAGCACGGACAGCACGAAGCCGGTCCAGTAGATGTGCGGCACCCGGTGTTCGGCCTGCGCGCCGCGCGCATGCGCGACGCTCACGCTCACCGACGACAGCACGCCCTGCAGCACGGTCACGATGACGAAGAAGAAGTTCGCGCCGAGGCCGCCGGCCGCGAGCGAACCGGGGCCGAGCGAGCCGAGCAGCACCGTGTCGGTGACGCTCATCGCCATCTGCGAGAGTTGTGCGATCGCGAGCGGCGCGGCGAGGCGCGCGGTATCGACGGCATGACTGGACAGGGACGGCGGCGCGGCGGCCGTCCGCGTAAGACCGGAATGCGACATGGAATGGGCGCTCGCGCGGGTGCGGGCCCGCGCTGTCTGTATTTATTTTGAGAGACAGCTAGCTTACGGCTTTATTGAAACCGTGTCGAACGCGCACCGATGGCCATGTCGGGGTCAGGGGGAACCGCTATGCGTCGTGGACCGCGATCCGCGTATCGCCGAACAGCACGACCTGGCCTGCGCGGATCTTGCAGGTCTTGCGCAGCTCGACCGCACCGTCGACTTTCACCGCGCCGGACGCGACGAACATCTTCGCGGTGCCGCCGCTGTCCGCGAGACCGGTGATCTTGAGAAGGTTGTGCAACTCGACGTATTCGCCGGTCAGCGTGAAATCCAGGTTGGGCATGACGAAAGGGGTGCGCAATGCGCGGGAGGAGTCGCCCCGCATCATACGGCACCGCGGGCCGGCACGCGAGCGCGCACGGCTGCGGCTCGCAGTTGTTAAGGACTGTGAGCCATTCGTCAGCAAATGAAACGGTGGGTAACAGTCTGAGAGATTCGAGAACCGGCCGTGCGGCCCGCAGGTCTTTCGTCGTACCTGCTGCATGTTGCGGCAGGGGACGCGACGGATCGCATCGACGCGATCCGCGCCAACAACTTCTTGAGGAGGACTGTCATGTCCAAGATTCGTACGATGTTGATCGGTGCCGCGCTGACGGCGTTCGCCACTTCGGCCGCATTCGCGCAGACGGGCGTCGCGACCCAGGGCAGCGCGGGTGCCGGCATGCAGGCGCAGGCGCCGGCTGCGGATGTCGGTGCAGGCGTGCAAGGCGGTGCCGGCGCGAACGCATCGGGCAATGCGGCGGGCGGCGCGACCGACGCGCTCGGCACGGCGGCCGACGGCGCGAAGGATACGGCTTCGTCGGCGGTTCACTCGACCAAGAAGCACGCGAAGCATGCGGCGAAGTCGGCCAAGCACCATGCCGGTACGGCCAAGTCGAAGGTGGGCGACGCAGCGGCCGAAGGCGGTGCATCGGCAGGCGTGCAGGGCGGTGCCGCGGCCCAGGGCGCCACGCAGTAAGCGATGCCCCATCGCCGCGCGACGCTCGCCCCGGACGGCGCGTCGCGAGGGCGATAATCCGGCGGCCCGGTTCGCATTGCGCGATCCGGGCCGTTTTTCATGCGCCGGCGCGCTCCGTCATGGCCGGCGCTGTTCCGGCCCCGGTCCGGGCGCACGCCGCGTGGCGGCGGCCGGCGTAAAGATGCTGCGCAGCCATCCGGCAAGCCGCGCGAACACGTCGTACGGTTCGTCGACGAAGATCTCGGGTTTCAGGAGCCGCATGTACTCCATGATCTGCTGCGCTTCCTGTTTCTGGAACGAGCCGTGCGAGAGGCCGAGCCGCAGCAGCCCGCGCAGCTCGCCGAGCTTGTCGCGCGCGGCGCTGCCGACGCTCATCTCGCACGCGAGCTTTGCCTCGTAGATGCGCTGCCGCAGCGACTCCGCAAGCCGCCACGCGGGCGTCTGCATCATCTCCTCGAGGGTCTGGATATCGTGCACCGCGCTCTTGATCTGCGCGGCGAGCGGGTCGACGAGCGAGACGTCGCTCTGCGCTTCGGCGACGATCGCCTTGGCCCAGTCGCGGCATGCCTTCGCGAGCTCGTCCGGCGTCCACTCGGAGCGCGACGCGAAACCGAAGCCGAATTCGCCGGCCTGTCGCATCAGGATCGCGACGACGTCCGGGAACTCCTTGTCGAGCGTGCGTTTTGCCCACGCGTACTGGCCGCCCTCGAGCATGCGCTGCACCGCGTGCTCGGTCAGCGGCACCATGTTGTCGAGCAGTTTGGCGCGCAGGAAATCCTCGAACGACGGCGTCGCGAACTGCGGGTCGAGCTTCAGCGATACGCGCACGAACGCATCGTAGTCTTTGCGCAGGGACGCAACGGTGTCGTCCTTGATGGAAAGGGTGATCTGGCCCATGAATCGTCTCGATGGCGGCCCGCGCGGGCAGGTCGCCGGCATCACGCACCAGGACGGGCGCAGCGTCGACGGACCGGTTCGCGCCGAGGCCGATGGCGGGTTTTCATTCCCTATATCGGCGCGCCGCACGCAAACTTGAGCGCGACCCGCAAAGCGCGCTTACGCCGGTAGCCAGTGCGGCATCACGATCCCTTGCCAGCAGAAGAACACCGCGAGCCCGACTGCGATCGTCAGGAGCGGCCGGCGCGTCGTGGCCGACACGAGCACGGCGGCGAGCGCGCCGACGAGCTGCGGATTGCGCCAGGTCAGCTCGGCCGTGCCGCCGTGCGGCGAGACGACCATCGGCACGATGATCGCGGTCAGCACGGTGACGGGCACGAAGCCGAGCGCGGTCCGCACGAGCGGCGGAAAGGTCAGACGCTCGCCGAACAGGAACAGCGTCGTCCGGATCGCATAGGTGATGACGGCCATCCCGAGGATCAGCAGCGCGTAGCTCACGATGCGGCCTCCGTGCGTGAACCGGTGCGCGAGCGCGCGTGCAGCAGCGTGAGCGCGACGCCGACCGTCACGCCGGCGGCCACGGCGCCCAGCAGCCCGAGCTTGTACGGCCAGCCCTGCCAGAAGTACGCGAGCGTGCCGGCCGTCGCGGCGGCCGCGAAATAGCGCAGCGTGCCGAGTTGCGGGACGACGATCGCGATGAAGGTTGCCGCCATCGCGAAATCGAGACCGAGCGACTGGAGGCCCGGGAACGCGGCGCCGAAGCCGATGCCCGCAAGCGTCCAGACCTGCCAGTTCAGGTACATCGCGAGGCCCGAGCCGAAGAAGTAGTATGGGCCGATCGCGCCGGGCGGGAAGTGCCGGTAGTGCGCATAGGCGACCGCGAACACCTCGTCGGTCATCAGCGCGCCGAGCGTTGCGCGCCAGCGCAGCGGCAGGTGCGCGACATACGGCGCGAGCGTCGCGCTGTACAGCAGGTGGCGCAGGTTCACGATCAGCGTCGTCGCGAGCACGACGACGAAGCTCGCGCTGCCGGCGATCAGGCCGAGCGCGATGAATTGCGCGGAGCCGGCGAACACGGCAAGCGACATCAGCGCGCCGTGCCAGGCGGCGAGCGGGCCGCCGCCGACGAGTGTGCCGAAGATCACGCCGAACGGCGCCGCGCCGATCATCATCGGAATCGTGTCGCGTGCACCGTCGAGCCATTCGTTCAGCGGACGGCGGGGTGGGGTCGAGGGGACGGGGTTCAAGGGGCGCTTCTCCATGAGTCGGAGGATAGCGGGCCGGCGTCGTGACGGCTTGTATGTTCTTGCGCCCGCCGATGTCGGTGGCGCGACCTGCGGACACGGTTCCCCGCGCCGGCACAGGCGCGAAACCCCTGCGTCAGCGCGCCTGCCAGCGCCCGGGCGGCACCCCGAACATCCGTTTGAAGTGTCGCGTGAAGTGGCTCTGGTCGACGAAGCCGCTTGCCGCCGCGACATCGGCGACGGGCACGCCCGCGCGCAACGGCGCGAGCGCGCGCTGCAGCCGCAACTGGTTGCGCCACGCATGCGGCGGCATCCCGGTCGTACGGGTGAACAGGCGCGCTGCGTGGAACGACGACAGGCCGGCTGCCTGCGCGACATCGTCGAGCGTCACCGCGCACGTGAGATCGGCCGCGAGCCGTTCGCGCATCGCGTCGACGCGCGGCTCGTCTGCCGCGAGCACCGCTGGCTGCAGTCGTGCGTCGGCATGGCGTGCGATCAGCGTCGACAGTGCGTCGAGCATCGCCGTTTCGGCGGCGAGCGGGTCGTACACGCGCGGCGTCCCGGGCGCGGGAGCGTCGGCGGCCGCCGGCCCGTGCAAGCCGGATGGCGGCATGGGTTCGCTGCCGGCTTCCATCATCCGGTGCGCGAGCGCGAGGCGCGCCGCGAGATCGGGGTCCCGGATCACGCCGGACGGGAACCATGGCGCATCTTGCGGGCGGCCGGCGATCGCGCTCGCGAGTGCGCGGATATAGTCGATCGGCACGTAGCTGACGCGATAGCACCAGCCCTCGTCGGTCGCGCGCGAGCCCGTGTGCACTTCGCCGGGATTGATCACCGGCACGGTGCCGGTTTCGGCGACATGGCCGCTGCCGCGGCAGGTATAGCGCTCCGCGCCCTCGAGGATCACCGGAATCGTGTACGCGTCGTGCCAGTGCGGCGCGAACGTATGGTCGCGATAGGTGGCCGTGAGCAGGTCCGCATCCGGCAGCAGCGGCGTGCGCCAGTAGCGTGCGGAATCCGGAAGGCGGGTGGCGGACATGGTCGGGCGCGGAAACAGTCGAATCGACAGTGTATCGCTCGCGCGCCCGGCAGGTGCGGGCTTACTTGACCGGAATCGTCGTGCCGGCCGGCATCGGCACCGCGGTGACGGCGTTCTTCGGGCTGCCGCTGACGATGCGGTCGCTGTAGGTCAGGTAGACGAGCGTGTTGCGCTTCTTGTCGACCACGCGCACGACGTGCAGCGTCTTGAAGATGAACGACATGCGCTCGCTGAACACTTCGGTCTGCTGCTTGAGCGGTTCCTTGAAGCTGAGCGGGCCGACCTGCCGGCAGGCGATCGACGCTTCGCTGGGATCTTCCGCGACGCCGAGCGTGCCCTTGATCCCGCCGGTGCGGGCGCGCGACACGTAGCAGGTCACGCCGCTCACGAGCGGATCGTCGTACGCTTCGACGACCACGCGATCGGAGCCCGTCACGCGGAAATGGGTGTTGACGCTGCCGACTTCCTCCGCGTGCGCGAACGGGGCGACGGTCAGGACGGAAAAGAGCAGGGCGAACGGCGTGGCGGAAAGGAGGCGGTGCTTCATCGACGGAACCGGGTGCGAATGCGGGACAAAGACTCTAGCATGCGCGGCGGCGGCCGACGGGCGCCGAAAAGACAAAAGGCCCGTCGAATGACGGGCCTTTCATTGTCTGGCTCCCCGACCTGGGCTCGAACCAGGGACCTACGGATTAACAGTCCGGCGCTCTACCGACTGAGCTATCGGGGAATAAATCGGTACATCTGCGTGTTGGGTTTCCAACAAAAAACCCGTCCACTTTCAACGGGCTTGATGTTTTTGGCTCCCCGACCTGGGCTCGAACCAGGGACCTACGGATTAACAGTCCGGCGCTCTACCGACTGAGCTATCGGGGAACAAACAACAACAGCAGAGAAACGAGATTGTATGGGGTGTTCGCTAGCCTGTCAACACTTTTGGGCGGAGGCGCTCAAAAATTTTTCGGCACCGCGCCGCAGCGCGATCAGCGCTCGAGCAGGTGCAGCTTCTCTTGCACGTCCTTCCACTCGTCCGCGTCGGCCGGGGCCGGCTTGGTCTTCGTGATCGACGGCCAGCCCTTCGCCAGCTCGGCGTTCAGTTCGGTGAACTGCTGCTGGTCGCCCGGAACGTCTTCTTCGGCATAGATCGCATTGGTCGGGCACTCGGCGACGCACACGGCGCAGTCGATGCACTCGTCCGGATCGATGGCGAGAAAGTTGGGACCTTCACGGAAGCAATCCACCGGGCACACATCCACGCAGTCCGTGTATTTGCACTTGATGCAGCCTTCGGTCACAACGTGAGTCATTAAAACGCTCCTGCTTGGCGGTATATATGGGGTGGCGTTTGCGCCAAAAGCGGCATTGTAACTGAAGCGCAAAACCCGCATGACGTGGTCGGCTTTCCGGCTTATATCGTTTCGTGATTAGTTTATGGCGTCGGCGGCGGGCAGCGACAGACGGCGCGCAGCCCGACGAGGGCGGGGAGGGGTTTCACGATGGTCGGGCACGCATTCGGGTAACATGGCCGACAGACCGGGCGGCGCGCGGTGCGCCGGGGCCCGGTCACGATATTGGCGGTACCGCAATCATGATCATCACTTCGCTGCTCGACACGGATCTCTACAAGTTCACGATGATGCAGGTCGTCCTGCATCACTTTCCTGCCGCAAACGTCGAATACCGGTTTCGGTGCCGCACGCCCGGCGTCGATCTCGTGCCGTATATCGACGAGATTCGCGACGAGGTGCGCGGCCTCTGTTCGCTACGCTTCACCGACGACGAGCTCGACTACCTGCGGCGCATGCGCTTCATCAAGAGCGACTTCGTCGACTTCCTGGCGCTGTTCCACCTGAACGAGAAGTACATCTCGATCACGCCTTCGCCGAAGGGCAACGGCGAGATCGACATCGAGATCGTCGGGCCGTGGCTGCACACGATCCTGTTCGAGATCCCGGTGCTGGCGATCGTCAACGAAGTCTATTTCCGCAACACGCAGCGCGAGCCCGACTATCGCGAAGGCCGCGAGCGGCTGCGCGAGAAGGTCAAGCTGCTCGGCGCGAAACCCGAGTTCGCCGACTGCAAGATCGCCGACTACGGCACGCGCCGGCGCTTCTCGAAGGTGTGGCACGAGGAGGTCGCGCTGACGCTGCGCGACGGGCTCGGGCCGCAATTCGCGGGCACGAGCAACGTGTTCTACGCGATGAAGCACGACCTGACGCCGCTCGGCACGATGGCGCACGAATACCTGCAGGCATGCCAGGCGCTCGGCCCGCGGCTGCGCGATTCGCAGACCTACGGTTTCGAGATGTGGGCGAAGGAATACCGCGGCGACCTCGGGATCGCGCTGTCGGACGTCTACGGGA
This sequence comes from Burkholderia sp. JKS000303, assembly GCF_002563755.1. Taxonomy (NCBI): domain Bacteria; kingdom Pseudomonadati; phylum Pseudomonadota; class Betaproteobacteria; order Burkholderiales; family Burkholderiaceae; genus Burkholderia; species Burkholderia sp. JKS000303. Next base: position 449,939 of record NZ_PDBZ01000001.1, on the reverse strand, counting down.
TGGATGCGTTCCTGAACGACTTCGACATGTACTTCTGCAAGCTGTTCGACGGCGCGCGTCACGACTCGGGCGATCCGTTCGACTGGGGCGAGCGCATGCTGCATCACTACGAAGCGAACCGCTGCGACCCGCGCACCAAGGTGCTCGTGTTCTCCGACGCGCTCGACATCCCGAAGGTCATGCAGCTGTACGAACGGTTCCGCAGCCGCTGCAAGCTCGCGTTCGGCGTCGGCACCAACCTCACGAACGATCTCGGCTACGTGCCGCTGCAGATCGTGATCAAGATGGTTCGCTGCAACGGGCAGCCGGTCGCCAAGCTGTCGGATTCGCCGGGCAAGAGCATGTGCGACGACAAGGCGTATCTCGCCTATCTGCGCCAGGTGTTCGGCATCGCACAGCCGGCCGACGACGACGCGTCGAAGTAGGCATCGGCCGAACGGGCAGGTGCGTCGCGGCGGTGGCCGCCGGTATAATTCGACGGTATCGCACGCCAACGTCACGAGGACCGTTCATGGACACTTCCGCTGCCCGTCGCCAGATCCTCGCGCGCATTCGCGCGGCGCAGGGACGCACGGGCGAACCCGATGCAACGGAGCGCGAAGGCGTCGCCGACTATCTCGCCCGTCATCCCGAGGGGCCGCGTCCGCCGATGCCGGCCGACCTCGCCGCCGCGTTCGTCGACGAAGCCGCGCGTCTGTCGACGACGGTCGACGAAGTCGCGACGCTCGCCGACGCGCCCGCTGCCGCTGCCCGCTATCTTTCCGCTCATGGCCTGCCGATGCAGGCCGTCGCATGGCGCACGCTGTCCGAGCTCGACTGGGCCGGTGCCGGCCTGTCGGTCGAGTGCCGCAAGCCGCGCGACGGCGATCTCGTCGGCCTGACGGGCTGCTTCTGCGCGACCGCCGAAACGGGATCGCTGGTGCTGTTGTCCGGCCCCGACACCTATGCGTCGGCCGGCCTGCTGCCGGAAACCCACATCGCGATCGTGCCGGCGTCGCGGATCGTCGCCGGCCATGAAGACGCATTCGCGCTGATTCGCGCGGAGCGGGGCGAATTGCCGCGCGCGGTCAATTTCGTGTCGGGCCCGTCGCGCACCGGCGACATCGAGCAGACCATCGTGCTGGGCGCACACGGCCCGTACCGCGTTCACGCGATCGTCGTGCGGGGCGCGTGACGCGTCCGCTGTACCCACTGCCATTCGTACAAGGAAGTTCTGCATGAAACGACATGCCGCCTGGGCGGGCATGGCGTCGGGAGCCGCGCTTGGCGCCGCTCCCGCGCTCGCATCGGCCGCCACGCTCGACGGTGCCACGCTGTCCGCGCTCTGGGGTATCCCGTTCGCCGGGATCCTGCTGTCCATCGCCGTGTTCCCGCTCGTCGCCCCGGTGTTCTGGCATCACCACTTCGGCAAGATCGCCGCCGCGTGGGCCGTCGCGTTCCTGGCGCCGTTCGCGCTCGCGTTCGGCGCGGGCACCGCGTTCGGTACGTTGGTGCATGCGCTGCTCGAGGAATACATCCCGTTCATCGTGCTGCTGACCGCGCTTTACACGGTGGCCGGGGGCATCTGCGTGAACGGCAACCTGCACGGCACGCCGAAGCTGAACACGGTGATCCTCGCGCTCGGCACGCTGCTCGCGAGCGTGATGGGCACGACGGGCGCCGCGATGCTGCTGATCCGGCCGCTGCTGCGCGCGAACGACAACCGCAAGCATGTCGTGCACGTCGTGATCTTCTTCATCTTTCTCGTCGCGAACGCGGGCGGCTCGCTGTCGCCGCTCGGCGATCCGCCGCTGTTCCTCGGGTTTCTGAACGGCGTGAGCTTCTTCTGGACGACCACGCATCTCGCGCTGCCGATGCTGTTCATCTGCGCGGTGCTGCTGACGCTGTTCTTCGTGCTCGACACGTACTTCTACCGGAAGGGCGGCGAGGAGCGGCCGGATGCGCTCGACCCGACGCCCGACGGCGCGGCGCTGTCGATCGACGGCAAGATCAACTTCGTGCTGCTCGCGGCCGTGATCGGCCTCGTGCTGATGAGCGGTATCTGGAAGCCCGGCGTCACGTTCGACGTGTGGGGCACGCACGTCGCGCTGCAGAACCTCGTGCGCGACATCGCGCTCGTCATCGTGGCGCTCGCGTCGCTCGCGCTGACGCCGCGTTCGGCGCGCGAGGGCAACGCGTTCAACTGGGCGCCGATCGAAGAGGTCGCGAAGCTGTTCGCGGGGATCTTCGTGACGATCGCGCCCGTGATCGTGATCCTGCGCGCGGGTGCCGACGGCGCGTTCGCGCAGATCGTCCATCTCGTCACGGGCCCCGACGGCAAGCCGATCGACGCGATGTACTTCTGGGCGACGGGCCTGCTGTCGTCGTTCCTCGACAACGCGCCGACCTACCTCGTGTTCTTCAATCTCGCGGGCGGCGACGCGCAGTCGCTGATGACGACCGGCGCGACGACGCTCGCCGCGATTTCCGCGGGGGCCGTATTCATGGGCGCGAACAGCTACATCGGCAATGCGCCGAATTTCATGGTGAAGGCGATCGCGGAATCGCGCGGCGTGAAGATGCCGAGCTTCTTTGCGTATCTCGGCTGGTCGCTGGTCGTACTGACGCCGGTGTTTCTGCTGACGTCGTGGATCTTTTTCACGGCGTAGGGCTGACGATTTTCAACCAAGCGCGGGCGGTCCCGGCGGCACACGGCGTGCCGCGTTCCGGCTGCGGCATGTGGAGATGACGATGCAGAAGATCCTGGTCGCACGTCCGATTTTTCCGGACGTGATCGAGCGGCTCAAGCAGTATTTCGAAGTCGACTGGAACAACGGCGACGCGCTCGCCGCCGACGTGCTCGCCGCGCGTCTTGCCGACAAGGACGGCGCGCTCACGGCCGGCGATCCGGTCGGCGCGGCCACGCTCGCGGCGGCGCCGCGCCTGCGCGTCGTGTCGAACATGGCGGTCGGTTACAACAACTTCGACATGGCCGCGTTCAATGCCGCGAACGTGCTCGGCACCAACACGCCCGACGTGCTGAACGAATCGACCGCGGATTTCGGCTGGGCGCTGATGATGGCCGCTGCGCGGCGAATCGCCGAATCCGAGCACTGGCTGCGGGCCGGGCACTGGCAGAAGTGGGCGTACGACGGTTTCCTCGGCAGCGACATTTACGGGTCGACGCTGGGTGTCATCGGGATGGGGCGCATCGGTCAGGCGCTCGCGCGCCGTGCGCGCGGTTTCGGGATGCAGGTGATCTATCACAACCGCTCGCGGGTCGCACCCGAAATCGAGGCAGAACTGAATGCCGAATACGTGTCGAAGGAAGCGCTGCTGTCGCGAGCCGATCACGTCGTGCTGGTGCTGCCTTATACGAAGGAGAACCATCACACGATCGGCGCGGCCGAACTCGCACAGATGAAGCCCACCGCGACGCTGACCAACATCGCGCGCGGCGGCATCGTCGACGACGCGGCGCTGGCCGCTGCGCTGCGCGACGGGACGATCGCCGCGGCGGGCCTCGACGTGTATGAAGGCGAGCCGAGCGTGCATCCTGCGCTGCTCGAGGTGCCGAACGTCGTGCTGACGCCGCACATTGCGAGCGCGACCGAAAAGACGCGTCGCGCGATGGCGAACCTCGCCGCCGACAACCTGATTGCCGCACTGGGTGAAGGGCCGCGTGCGGGGCGGCCGCCGAATCCGATCAACCCGGACATGATCGGGAAGCCGCGCGCATGACGACGACGTTGTTGCTGGCGGCGGTCGTCGTGCTGGCCGTCGCGCTGGCGGTGGCGGTCGTCGTGATCGTGCGCGGCGGCGGCAGTCACGACGATGCCGCCGTGCTCGGCGACCAGATCGAGGATGCCGCGCACGCGCAGGCGCGCGCGGTCGAGCGGCTCGAACGCGAGTTGCGCGGCGAGATCGTCGAGAACGCGCGCGGCTCGCGTACCGAGCTGGCCGGCAATTTCTCGCAGCTTCAGCAGACGCTCGCGACGCAGCTGACGAGCATCGCGACCGTGCAGAACAACCAGATCGAGGGGTTCGCGCAGCAGCTCGGCAAGCTCGTCGCCGGCAACGCGCAGCAGTTCGACGCGATGCGTGAAAGCGTGCAGCGTCAGTCGCAGCAGGCGCGCGAAGAGCAGACGGTCGCGCTGCGACTGTTCGGCGACACGCTGAACCGGCAGCTCACGCAGTTGACCGAAGCAAACGACCGACGGATCGGCGAAGTGCGCGCGACGCTCGAACAGCGGTTGAAGGAAATCGAGACGAACAACGCGGCGAAGCTCGAGGAGATGCGGCGCACTGTCGACGAGAAACTGCATGCGACGCTTGAACAGCGGCTCGGCGAGTCGTTCAAGCTCGTGTCGGACCGGCTCGAGCAGGTGCACCGCGGGCTCGGCGAGATGCAGACGCTCGCGGCCGGTGTCGGCGACCTGAAGAAGGTGCTGACCAACGTGAAGACGCGCGGCACCTGGGGCGAGGTGCAGCTCGAGGCGCTGCTCGAACAGATGCTTACGCCGGACCAGTACGCGAAAAATGTCGCGACGGTGCCGAAGAGCAGCGAACGCGTCGAGTTCGCGATCCGGTTGCCGGGGCGCGAGGCCGGCACGCGTGACGCGCCGCCGGTGTGGCTGCCGATCGACGCGAAATTTCCGCGCGAGGATTACGAGCGGCTGATCGATGCGCAGGAGCGCGCCGATTCGGCGGCGGTCGAGGAGGCTGCACGCGCGCTCGAAACGCGTGTACGGATGGAGGCGCGCACGATTGCCGAGAAGTACGTCGCGCCGCCGCATACGACCGATTTCGCGCTGCTGTTCCTGCCGACCGAGGGGCTCTACGCGGAGATCCTGCGTCGCCCGGGGCTCACGGACCTGCTGCAGCGCGACTATCGCGTGACGGTGGCCGGACCGACGACACTCACCGCGCTGCTGAACAGTCTGCAGATGGGGTTCCGCACGCTCGCGATCGAGCAGCGTTCGAGCGAAGTGTGGCAGGTGCTCGGCGCGGTGAAGACGGAGTTCGGCAAGTTCGGCGACGTGCTCGCGCGCACGAAGGCGCAGCTCGAAACGGTCACGCGCTCGATCGAGGCGGCCGAGCAGCGCACCCGCGTGATGAACCGCAAGCTGAAGCAGGTCGAGGCGTTGCCGGGCGACACGGCGGCCGGGTTGCTCGGCGCGGAAGGCGCGGACGGCGCAGATGCGGACGACGCATGACGTGCGTGGCCGCAACCGGCTGGAACGAGAACGGGCGCCGCGGCGCCCGTTTTCTTTTGTAACGTCGCCCGGCTTGGCCGGGCCGTGCTCAGCTACCGGCGAGCGTGTCCAGTGCGTCGCCCGTCACGCGCACGATGCGCCATTCCGGCAGCACGGTCGCGCCCATCTTCTCGTAGAAATCGATCGCCGGCTGGTTCCAGTCGAGTACCGACCATTCGAAGCGACCGCAGCCACGCTCGACGGCCAGCGCCGCGAGGTGCCGCAGCATCGCGGTACCGAGCCCCGTGCCGCGCTGCGACGGCTGCACGTACAGATCCTCGAGATAGAGGCCGCGACGGCCGAGGAACGTCGAATAGTTGTGGAAGAACAGCGCATACGCGACGATCGCGCCGTCGCGCTCGGCGACGAGCGCCTCGGCGGCGGGCCGTTCGCCGAACAGCGCGTCGGCCAGGTCGGTGTCGGTCGCGACGAACAGGTGCGCAAGTTTCTCGAAGTCGGCCAGCTCGCGCATCAGCGCGAGGATTGCGCCGACATCACGCGCGTCGGCTGCCCGGATCAGCGGCGTGCCGCTCATGCTTCCTCCGGCGGATCGGACAGCACGATCTCGATGCCGCCGAAGCGCGATGCGACCCAGTTGTACGCGTGGCATGCGATCCACAGCAGCACGAAGCCGAGGATCGCGTTCAGCAGCAACGCGCTCAGGATCGTGCTCAGTTCGACCATCCCGTAGCGGATGTACGCGACCAGGATGCCGAGCAGCACGATCGGCACGCTGAACGTCAGATAGACGAGGATCAGCGCCTTTGCGGTCTGCCCCGCGGCGATCGACGAAATTTGTTTTTTCATGTGCGGATTGCCCCCGTAGAGATATACCGATTGGAATTCAGATCAGGCCGTCGAGCGGCAGGATGTCGACCGGGGCGCCCGCGTCGACTGCCGCGGTATCGTGGCCCAGGACGATGAAACAGTTGGCGGCCGCGAGGCCGCTCAGCGACGCGGAGCTCTGCGAACCGGCAGGCGCGACGTGCCACTGGCCGTCGGCGGCGCGCGTCGCGATGGCCCGCAGGTATTCGGTGCGGCCCGGGCGCTTTTTCAGTGCCTGGGTGCTGAGTGCCGGGTACAGCGCAGGCGGCGTTGCCTGCGCACCGGCCAGCGTCAGCAGCGCGGGGCGCACGATGGCGTAGAACGTCACGGCGGATGCGACCGGATTGCCGGGCAGCCCGAAGAACAGCACGTGGCCGGCGGCGTCGGCCGCGCGCGCGAGCGTACCGCACGCGAGCGGCCGGCCGGGCCGCAGCGCAAGGCTCGCGAACGTGACGTCGCCGAGGCGTGCCATCACGTCGCGCGTGAAGTCGGCTTCGCCGACCGACACGCCGCCCGACGTGATCACCGCGTCGGCCTGTGCGGCGACCGCGTCGCTTAACGCGCGTTCGAGCGCGGCCGGATCGTCGCGGACGATCCCGAGATCGACGGCATCGATGTGCAGCCGTTCGAGCATCGCGACCAGCATCCCGCGATTGCTGTCGTACAGCGTGCCGCGGCCGAGCGGTTCGCCGGGTTCGCGCAGTTCGTCGCCGGTCGAGAACACAGCGACGCGCACGCGGCGGCGTACCGTGACTTCGGTCAGGCCGAACGATGCAAGCAGGCCGAGATCGGACGGACGCAGGATGCGGCCGGCGGCGAGCGCGCACGCGCCGCGCGCGAGGTCCTCGCCGGCCTTGCGGCAGTTTGCGCCGCGCGCGACGTCGTGCGCGGCGAAGCGGACGACATCGCCGTCGACCTTGACGCGTTCCTGTGGGATGACCGTGTCGCATCCAGCCGGCATCGGCGCGCCGGTCATGATCCGGATGCACGTCCCGGCCGCCGCGGTGCCGTCGAACGGATGGCCGGCGAATGCGGTGCCGGCGATCGTCAGCGTGACGTCGCCGGGCGATGCGGGCGCGCCTGCGCTGCCGTCGAACGCATAGCCGTCCATCGCCGAGTTGTCGTACGCGGGAATGTCGAACGGCGCATTCACGTCGGCCGCGAGCACGCGGTCGAGCGCAGCGTGCAGCGATACCGTGTCGCAAGCCTCGACCGGTACCGCGAAACGGCACGCGAGCGCCTGCGCGTCGGCAAGCGACAGCGGGGCATCGGAATCGGGTGCGGTTCGGGAAACGGGCGGGGGTGGCTTGATCATCAGTCGGACTGCGCCGCAAGGCGTATCGGGTTCGTGGCCGGTGGCGCGAAGAGGGTGCCTGAGCGCGCAGGCGCATGCGGCGGGCGGGAACGATACCGGTGCCGTCAGCGGCGGGCGAGCGCGGCGAGTTCCTGCCAAGAGTTGGCATTGTAAAACGCACGCTCGTCGCGAAACTCGACTTCGACCGTCTTGTGGCGTGCGTACCACGCACGCACCTTGCGCTCGCCGGCCGCGAGCCCGGCGGCAAGATCGTCGGCGAGCGACGTGCGCAGCAGCGCGAAGGTCGGTTGCGGCGAGCGCGTTTGCTGCGCGTCGACGGTTACCGCCATCGCGATGTCGGCCTGTTGCGCGTCGAGCGCCGCGCGCAACCGCGCGACGAGGTCGGCCGGCAAATACGGCGTGTCGCAGGGCGAGCACGCGACGAGCGGCGTGCGGGCGGCCCGCATGCCGGCAAGCAGGCCCGCGAGCGGGCCGGGGAAATCGGGTGTTGCGTCCGGCACGATGCGCGCGTCGAACGGCGCACCGAGCTCGGCGTAGCGATCGGCGTTGCGATTGGCGCTGATCAGCGTCTCGTCGACCTGCGGCGACAGCCGGCGCAGCACGTGCAGCGCGAGCGGCGTACCGTCGAGCAACTGCAGGCCCTTGTCGGCGCCGTCCATGCGCGTCGCGCGCCCGCCTGCGAGCAGCAGGCCGGTGATGGAGGGCGAGTCGGAAGCGGGCATCGTCGGGAAAATCGGGGACGGGCGGCGCGCTCAGCCGCCGATGTAGGACATTTCGACGCGCTTGCCGTCGCCGTAGGGTGCGATGTCGCCGGCCGCGCTGCCGCGCAGTTGCGAATAGCGGTCGGTGCGGGCCTGCCAGATCCGGGCAATCGCGGTCGCGATCTCGGCGTCGCTTGCGCCGCCGCGCACCAGTGCGCGCAGATCGTGGCCTCCCGACGCGAACAGGCACAGGTACAGCTTGCCTTCGGTCGACAGCCGCGCGCGCGTGCAGTCGCCGCAGAATGCCTGCGTGACGCTCGAGATCACGCCGATCTCGCCGCTGCCGTCCGCATAGCCCCAGCGCTGCGCGGTTTCGGCCGCCGTGTGCGGCTCGAGCGGCACCAGGGGGAATCGTTCGGCGATCTGCGCGATGACGTCCGCGGACGGCAGCACTTCGGTCATGTTCCAGCCGTTCGAGGTGCCGACATCCATGTATTCGATGAAGCGCAGGATCACGCCGGTGCCGCGAAAGCGCTCGGCCATCGGCAGGATCTCGCCGTCGTTGGTGCCGCGCTTCACGACCATGTTGACCTTCACCGGCGCGAGGCCCGCGGCCTGCGCGGCGAAGATGCCGTCGAGGACGTCGGCGCTCGCGAAGTCGGCGTCGTTCATGCGTTTGAACAGCGTGTCGTCGAGCGCGTCGAGGCTGACCGTCACGCGCGTGAGCCCGGCGTCCTTCAGCGCGCGCGCCTTGCGGGCGAGCAGCGAGCCGTTGGTCGTCAGCGTCAGGTCGAGCGGGCGACCGTCGTGGGTCGTCAGGCGTGCGAGGCGTTCGATCAGGAATTCGAGGTTCTTGCGCAGCAGAGGCTCGCCGCCCGTGATGCGGATCTTTTCGACGCCATGTGCGACGAAGAGCCGCGCCACGCGCTCGATCTCCTCATGCGTGAGCAGCGCGCTGTGCGGCAGGAACGGGTAGTCCTTGTCGAACACGTCGCGCGGCATGCAGTACACGCAGCGGAAGTTGCAGCGATCCGTCACCGAAATGCGCAGATCGCGCAGCGGCCTGGCGAACGTGTCGGCCAGGGCACCGTCAGGGGTGTGCGCGACGCCGGAGATATCCGGCATCCCGCTGACGTCGGCGAGAGGAATGATGCGTCGGGACATGTTGGAAGAAGTGCGAGCCAGACCTCTATTTTAGCCGCAAGCGGCTCGCCGGGCCGGTGGGCGGAAACCCGCAGCGCGAAAATGAAAAAGCCCGCCGGAGGCGGGCTTTTTCGGAGCGGGCGATGTGCCGCTTAGTGGTGCGACGTCTCGACCTGCTGCATCGGGGCCGAGTCGACCGGCGGCAGCGTTTTGCGCTCACGCGGCACACGAGCCGTGCGCGGCAGACGCGACGCGGCTTCCTGCGCTGCGCGGAACTTGTCGGCGTCCGTGTTCACCCACACGAGGCCGGCTTGTTCCAGCACGACGTCGAGGTTCGCCGAAGCGGGCGCTGCGGCCGGTTGCGCAGGCGTCGCGGCCGGTGCGGCAACCGCTTCGACCGGTGCGGCTTCGACATGAACCGGTTCGACGTGCGCCGGTTCGACAACTGCCGGAGCGACTTCGGTTGCAACGACCGGTGCCGGTGCGGGCTGCTCGACGGGCGCGGAATGCGGCGCTTCGACGGCAGCCGGTGCGGCCGGCACTTCGAACGCGTCGGTCGGCGAAACTGCGACCGGGGCCGGGCCGGCTTCCTCAGCGGCGGCCGGTGCGACCGGTGCCGGTTCGGCGGCCTGCGCGACCACGGCGGGCTCGACCGGCGCAACCGGCGTCGCTTCGACGCGAACCGGTGCCGGCTGCGGCTCGACCGCGACCTGTGCGACCGGTTCGGCACGCTGCTCGACTGCTGCTTCGGCAGCGGCGGCGCCTGCTGCGGCAACGGCTGCAACGGCGACCGGTGCGGCCGTATGGGTCGGCTCGATCGCGGGCGACGCTTCCGTCGTCACGGCCTGCTCGGCGGCTTCGCCGTGCAGGCCCTGTTCGACGACTGCGCCTTCGTCCTCGCGTTCGCGACGACCGCCACGGCGGCCGCGGCGGCGGCGGCGACGTTCTTCGCCGTCACGTGCGCCGGCTTCCGCATCGGCAGCCACATCGGCGCCCGGCAGGGCGTTTGCGGCTGCTTCGTCGGCTTCCGACTCCGGGTGGTTCTCGCCACGGTTGACGGTTTCGAGCGTGGCAGCATGCTGCGTCGGCTTGCGGCGTTCGCCGCGTTCGCGACGCTCGCCACGGCCGGCTGCGTCGGCGGCTTCCGGCTGCTCGGCGCGTTCGCGCGGCTCGCGGTTCTCGCGCGGTTCACGCGGCTCACGGTTTTCACGCGGCTCGCGCGGTTCGCGGCCTTCACGCGGACCACGGCCCTCACGGGGCTCGCGGTTTTCACGCGGTTCGCGAGCTTCGCGCGGCTCGCGACCCTCACGCGGTTCACGGCCTTCGCGCAGTTCACGACCTTCGCGCGGTTCACGCTGCTCGCGTACTTCCTTGCCTTCGCGTTCCTGACGTTGCGGCTGGCCACGGCCTGCTGCAGCCTGGTCGCGACCACCCTGAGCCTGCTGGGTGCCGCCGCGACGGTTGCGGTTGCGATCGCCGCCGCGCTGGTCCGACTTCTCGGTCCGTTCACGGGCCGGGCGGGCAGCCTGTTCCTTCACCGGTGCCGGTGCAACCGGCGCGGGTGCCGGCGCAGGCGACATGCCGAACAGGCCCTTCAGCCAGCCGACGAAGCCGCCGCTTGCCACGGCGACCGGGGCAGGGGCCGCAACCGGCTCGACCGGGCGCTGCGGTGCCGGGCTCGGCGCCGGCCGCTCGGGCGTGATGCCCTTGACCGCTGCTTCCTGCTTCGGCTTCACGTCGGCTGTGCGCTTGCTGTAGCCGGTTTCCGACTCCAGTTCGCGGGCGGCTTCCTCGGCCATCTTCCAGGACGCGCGCGGATCGTCGAGGCGTGCGTCGTCATGGCGCAGGCGCTCGAGCTTGTAGTGCGGCGTATCGAGGTGCTTGTTCGGGATCAGCACGATGCCGACCTTGAAGCGCGACTCGATCTTGTTGATTTCCTGACGCTTTTCGTTGAGCAGGAAGGCGGTCACCTCGACCGGCACCTGGCAGTGGATCGCCGCGGTGTTTTCCTTCATCGCTTCTTCCTGAATGATCCGCAGGACCTGCAGCGCGGACGATTCGGTGTCGCGGATGTGGCCGGTGCCGTTACAGCGCGGGCACGTCACATGGCTGCCTTCCGACAGGGCCGGACGCAGGCGCTGGCGCGACAGTTCCATCAGGCCGAAGCGCGAGATCTTGCCCATCTGCACGCGGGCGCGGTCATGCTTGAGCGCGTCCTTCAGGCGTTGCTCGACTTCGCGCTGGCTCTTGGCCGACTCCATGTCGATGAAGTCGATCACGATCAGGCCGCCGAGGTCACGCAGGCGCAGCTGGCGGGCCACTTCGTCCGCCGCTTCGAGGTTCGTGCGGGTCGCCGTTTCCTCGATGTCCGCGCCCTTGGTCGCGCGCGCCGAGTTCACGTCGATCGCGACGAGTGCTTCGGTGTGGTCGATCACGATCGCGCCGCCCGACGGCAGCGGCACCGTGCGCGAGTACGCGGTCTCGATCTGGTGTTCGATCTGGAAGCGCGAGAACAGCGGCACGTCGTCGTGGTAGCGCTTCACCTTCGACACGTTGTCCGGCATCACGATGTCCATGAACGCACGGGCCTGATCGTGGATCTCGGTCGTGTCGATCAGGATTTCGCCGATATCGGGCTGGAAATAGTCCCGGATCGCGCGGATCACGAGGCTCGATTCCAGATAGATCAGCATCGGCTGGCCGGAATTACCGCTTTGCGACGCCGCTTCGATCGCGCGCCACAGTTGCAGCAGGTAGTTCAGGTCCCACTGCAGTTCCTCGGCGCTACGGCCGATGCCCGCGGTACGGGCGATCATGCTCATGCCGTCCGGAATCTGCAGCTGCGCCATGGTTTCGCGCAGCTCCTGGCGCTCGTCGCCTTCGATCCGGCGCGACACGCCGCCGCCGCGCGGGTTGTTCGGCATCAGCACCAGATAGCGGCCGGCGAGCGAGATGAACGTCGTCAGGGCGGCGCCCTTGTTGCCGCGTTCTTCCTTCTCGACCTGGACGATCAGCTCCTGGCCTTCGCGCAGGGCATCCTGAATGCGCGCGGAGCGCATGTCGATGCCTTCCTTGAAGTACTGGCGGGCGACTTCCTTGAACGGCAGGAAGCCGTGGCGGTCTTCGCCGTAGTTGACGAAGCACGCTTCGAGCGACGGCTCGATACGGGTGATGACACCTTTGTAGATATTGCCTTTGCGTTGTTCGCGCCCGGCGGTCTCGATGTCGATGTCGATGAGCTTTTGCCCATCGACGATGGCGACGCGCAGCTCCTCCTGCTGCGTCGCATTGAACAGCATGCGTTTCATGAACGACTCCAGGCGACTCTGCTGCCGACGCCTCGCGGTTGTCAGTCGCGAGGGCGGAAACGGCGGCAGGCCGCACCTTGTTGTGTTGTCACAAGCACGCTGGAGCGGGAAGGATGGCGGGGAGAATTGCCTGAAGAGGCGCTTGGGCCCGTAAGACGGGGCCGGCGGCCATAGGGCACCTGCGAACACGGCTTCAAAGCACGGCGTCCACACACCGCACGCTGCAAAAGCGCGCTAAGCCTGATACCGGCATTGCCACGGGGCGCGCGCAATGCGTCGCGCGCGCCGACGGGCGGCAGATGCTGCGGCTTGGGCCGCAGCGGGGAGTATCGAATCCAGCCCGACTTTCCCGCCTGGGGTGTACTTCCCTGGTTTGACGTCGCCAAGCCCCGCACGCTTCGCGGGGCCAAATCGGGCGCAACGCCGTAATTTTCGCAACCGGCAGCCTGCGAACGCACTTCGCGTCGTCGGGCTACCGATCAAATTCTTTTCAACCAACTTTCCGTTACCGCGGCGCGGTGCCGACCGAATCCGCCTGTGGGCGCGATCCTTGCCGACGGGCTGCGCCGTGCGTGCAACTTGCTGCATCTCTTTGATTAGGGGTGAGCAGCAGACCCCCGGCGCAAGTAAAATAACGGTTTCCGCTTGCGCCTTGCCCGACTCGGTCGGGGCCGGCCTGTCAGGCCACCCTCAACGTCCGGCTGGGCAAAATTATATTCAGTATGAATGAGTTAGGCAAAATATCCCAGAATTCAGTCGCAAGCGGCCAGGTATCGATGATTCAGATCGACGAAAACTCGGCCGGTCAGCGGATTGATAACTTCCTGTTGCGCGTCTGTAAAGGCGTGCCCAAGAGCCATATTTACCGAATCCTGCGCAGCGGGGAAGTTCGGGTAAACAAGGGGCGGGTCGATGCGCAGTATCGTCTCGCGTTCGGCGACGTCGTCCGCGTGCCCCCGGTGCGGGTGGCGGCAGCCGACCTCGCGCGCGCCGACACGCCGATCGTGCCGCCCGCGCAGTTCGACGTGCTGTACGAGGACGACGCGATGCTCGTCATCAACAAGCCGGCCGGTGTCGCGGTGCATGGCGGCAGCGGCGTCGCATTCGGCGTGATCGAGCAGATGCGCCGGGCGCGCCCGCACGCGAAATTCCTCGAACTCGTGCACCGGCTCGACCGCGAGACGTCCGGGATCCTGATGCTCGCAAAGAAGCGCACCGCGCTCGTCGGCCTGCACGAACAGATCCGCGAAAACCGGATGGACAAGCGCTACTTCGCGTGCGGACACGGCGAATGGCAGCCCGACTGGGGCCGTCGCCGCGCGGTAAAGGCGCCGCTGTTCAAGTATTCGACGCCGGAAGGGGAGCGGCGCGTGCGCGTGCAGGACGACGGCCTGCCGTCGCACACCATCTTCAACCTGCTCGATAGCTGGCCGGACTACGCGCTGGTCGAGGCGGAACTCAAAACGGGTCGGACCCATCAGATTCGTGTGCACCTCGCGCATCTCGGCCTGCCGATCGCCGGCGACGCCAAGTATGGCGATTTCGCACTGAACAAGGCGCTGGCGCGCGCGAACGCGCAGCCGTCGCTGAAACGGATGTTCCTGCATGCGCATCGGCTGCGGCTGGCTCACCCGCTGACCGGCGAGGCGCTGCAGTTCGACGCGCCGCTGCCGGACGAATGCAGGCGCTTCCTCGATCAACTCAGCGCTCTGCGCGATACCGCCTGAACCGCATGGCCCGACAGCAATTTGATCTGATCGTCTTCGACTGGGACGGCACGTTGATGGATTCGACTGCGCACATCGCGCACAGCATCCAGGCCGCCTGCCGCGATCTCGGTCTTCCCACGCCTTCCGACGAGGCGTCCCGTTACGTGATCGGTCTCGGTCTGCGCGATGCGCTGCAGATTACCGCTCCGACCCTCGATCAGTCCGACTATCCGCGGCTGGCCGAGCGCTATCGCTATCACTATCTGCTGGACGACCAGCGTATCGAGCTGTTCGCCGGCGTGCGCGAACTGCTCGCGGAGTTGCGCGACACGGGTTACCTGCTCGCGGTCGCGACCGGCAAGGGCCGAGTCGGGCTGAACCGCGTACTCGACCAGTCGAAGCTGACGAGCCTGTTCGATGCGACGCGCTGTGCGGACGAGACGTTCTCGAAGCCGCATCCGGCGATGCTGCACGAGTTGTCGCGCGAACTGGGGCAGGATCTGGCGCGTACGGTGATGATCGGCGACACGACGCACGACCTGCAGATGGCCGCGAGCGCGGGGGCCGCGGGCATCGGCGTTTCGTACGGCGCGCACACGGCCGACGCGCTGGCTGCGCTGACGCCGCGTTTCGTCGCGCCGGACGTCGTCGCGCTGACGGCGTGGCTGCGGGAGCACGCATGAGCACGGCGCCCGACGCCGTGCGCGTGTGTGCATCCGACGCGCTGACCGACGGCGGCGCCGGCGTGCGTGTCGATGCGACGCTGCGCGGCGAGCAGGCTGTCGTATTCTTCGTGCGCTACGACGGTCGCGCGTACGGCTACCTGAACCGCTGCGCGCACGTGCCGATGGAGCTCGACTGGGCCGAAGGACAGTTCTTCGAGTCGTCCGGCCTCTATCTGATGTGTGCGACGCACGGGGCGATCTATGCGCCGGACACCGGCAAATGCGTTGGCGGCCCGTGCCGCGGCGGCCGCCTGCGGCCGGTCGAGGTCGACGAGCGCGACACGCCCGACGGGCGTGCGGTATTCTGGGTGCCCGATGCGGACCTGTATCCCGCCTCGCCGGTTCCTCCCGCCACGACCGACTGACGACAACACTGCATGGCCGACCAACCGAATTCCCCGAATTCCCCTGATTCCGCGTCCCGTCCCGACAGCCGCGAACCGACCTGGGAGCGCGCCGCGCTCGAGCGGATCGCGCTCGCGGCCGTGAAGGAGCAGCGTGCGGCGCGGCGCTGGAAGATCTTCTTCCGCTTCGCGTTCCTCGGTGTATTCGTGCTGTTCGCGTTTGCGCTGATCGATTTCTCGACCGATTCGAAGTTTTCGTCGAGCGGGCGGCACACGGCGCTCGTGACGATCGACGGCGAGATCGCTGCCGGCACCAACGCAAACGCCGACGACATCAATACCGCGCTCGATGCGGCATTCGACGACGACGGCACGGCTGGCGTCGTGCTGCGGATCAACAGCCCGGGCGGCAGCCCGGTGCAGGCCGGTATGGTCTACGACGAGATCCGGCGGCTGCGCGTGAAGTATCCGAGCAAGCCGCTGTACGTCGTCGTGACCGACATGTGCGCATCGGGCGGCTATTACATTGCGTCGGCCGCCGACAAGATTTTCGTCGACAAGGCGAGCATCGTCGGCTCGATCGGCGTGCTGATGGACGGTTTCGGCTTCACGGGCCTGATGGGCAAGCTCGGCGTCGACCGGCGCCTGCATACGTCGGGCGAAAACAAGGGCTTCTACGATCCGTTCTCGCCCGAGACGCCGAAGATGGACGCTCACGCACAGGAACTGCTCGACCAGGTCCATGCGCAGTTCATCAAGGCCGTGAAGGATGGCCGCGGCAAGCGGCTGCATGAAACCCCCGACATGTTCTCGGGGCTGTTCTGGACTGGCGAGAAGAGCGTCGAGCTTGGGCTCGCGGACGGCTACGGCACGACGGACACGGTCGCGCGCGACGTGCTGAAGGCGCCGGACCTCGTCGACTACACGGTGAAGGAAAGCCTGACGAACCGCGTCGCACGCAAGTTTGGCGCGGCCGTCGGCGGTGCTGCGATGAAGGCGCTCACCGCAGGCGGCACGTCGTTCAGCCTGCGCTGAACGGCGAGTGGCGAACGGGGCGATACGCTCCGTGCCGTGCCGCCACCGGTTTCCCGCGTCAGTTGGCGAGCAGGAGGAAGATGGCAGGGCGCTTATGCAGATTTGGTGCCGGCGCCTTTTTCCAGTCCGCCACCGAGCGGCTGGCGATCGTCTCGGTCTCGAGGGTCAGATCGGCGGCGACACAGATCTGCGTCGACGGCGCGCACGTCGCGACGAGCGTGTCGAGCATCGCGTGGTTCCGGTACGGCGTCTCGATGAAGATCTGCGTCTGGCGCCCCTTGCGTGACAGTTGTTCCAGCTCGCGCAGGCGTTTCGCGCGCGCGGCCGCATCGACCGGCAGATAGCCGTTGAACGCGAAACTCTGGCCGTTCAGGCCCGATGCCATTAGCGCGAGCAGGATCGAACTCGGTCCGACGAGCGGCACGACCTTCACGCCGCGCTCGTGCGCGCGGCGCACCAGCAGTGCGCCGGGGTCGGCCACGGCAGGGCAGCCGGCCTCGGACACGAGCCCCGCGTCTGCGCCGGCCAGGATGGGCGCGAGCAGCCGGTCGATCTCGCCGCCCGGCGTGTTGACGTTCAGCTCGCGGATCTCGATTTCCTGGATCGGCCGCGTCGTGCCGATCTTCTTCAGGAACGCGCGGGTCGTTTTCGCGTTTTCGCCAATGTAATAGCCGAGCGTGCCGGCGCGGGCCTGCACGGCTGCGGGCAGCACGGCGGCGAGCATCGATTCATCGCCTTCGCCAAGGGTGTTCGGGACGAGGTAGAGCGTGCCGGCGGTCATGCGCGGTCTCCATGGTTGGCGAACAACGGGTAGCCCGCGGCGCGCAGCATGCGCGTGAGGGCGATCAGCGGCAGGCCGACGAGTGCGGTGGGGTCGTCGGAGTCGATCGCGTCGAGCAGCGCGATGCCGAGCCCTTCGGATTTTGCGCTGCCGGCGACGTCGTACGGCGTTTCCGCGCGGAGATACGCATCGAGTTCGGCTTCGGGCAGCGAGCGAAAGCGCACGTGCGTGACGACGTCCTCGGTTTGCGTCTCGCCGGTGCGGCTGTCGTACAGGCTGAGCGCGCTGTGGAATTCGACGTCGCGGCCCTGCATCGACATCAGTTGCGCGAGTGCGCGCTCATGCGTGCCGGGCTTGCCGATCTGCAGTCCGTCGAACGTCGCGACCTGGTCCGACCCGATCACGAGCACGCCGTCCGGCGCGTCGATCGTCGCGGCGACGGCGCGCGCCTTCGCACCGGCGAGGCGCAACGCGGTCGCGGCCGGCGTCTCGCCGGCGAGCGGGGTTTCGTCGAGGTCGGGCGACACGACGTCGAACGGTACGCCGAGGCGCTCGAGGAGCGCGCGGCGGTATCGGGAACTGGAGGCGAGAATCAGCCGCGGCGGGCGGCAAACGGTATCCGGCATGGTGGGTTGGGTCGGTAAGTCGTCAGGTGTGGCGCGGCGTTGCGCGGACGCAAGCTTAAGTGATTGACCGCAAAAGGTAAAACAGGTATGCTTTCCCGCTTTTCGTCGGCAGGCTTTCGTTGTGGTGGCGCCTGCCGGGTCTTCGGAAGTAAAGTACGAACCGTGCGCGACGGTATGGCGCGGTGCCAAGCCGGATCCGCAAGTCAGCCTGTAGGCAGGAGCGCATATGAACACTTCTTCTGGCAAGCCTGCGGCATCGCTTGATCCGCACGCGGTCGACCTGTTCGAATTCGCCCGCAGCGGGCGTCAGGCAGCAGGTGCGGTGCGTCTTTCGCAACTGCCGCGCATGTTAAACGAAGTGCCGCTGGACGCGCCAGATCGCGACACGGTCTTCACGTGGCAGGCCGAAGGGTTCACCCAGAAGGAACTGCAGGACGACGGCGCCGATGGGCAGCAGCCGTATCTGCGCCTTGCGGTGCACGGCCAGGCGTGGCTCACGTGCCAGCGCTGCATGACGCCGTACGACCAGGCATTCGACGTCGACATGACGTACCGGGTCGTCGCGACCGAAGAAGAAGCTGAAGAATTTCCGCTCGACGACGATGAAGCCGATGTGATCGTGGGCTCTCGCCAGTTCGATCTCGTCGACTTGATCGAAGAGGAATTGCTGCTTTCGTTGCCGCTCGTGCCCAGGCACGAGGTTTGCCCGGCAGTTCACGAAAGCCTCGTGTCGGGTGCGAGCGGTCCTTTGGAAGACGCGGACGAAGAGTCCGAGGAAGCCGGGGACGAAGGCAAACGGCCGAATCCGTTCGCAGCGCTGGAAGCGTTGAAGAAGGACGGGGACGGCAGCAAGAAACACTAAGCAGTTGTGGCGCGGGAAGGCGTAGGGCTTTGGGCCAGGGTAGTTAAGCGCCGGATCGGGCTGTGTTAGAATCCGGAAAATTATTTAGGAGTTAGTCATGGCAGTCCAGCAAAACAAGAAGTCGCCGTCGAAGCGCGGCATGCATCGTTCGCACGATTTCCTGACGGCGTCGCCGCTGGCAGTCGAGCCGAGCACGGGTGAAGTGCATCTGCGTCACCACGTCAGCCCGAACGGCTACTATCGCGGCAAGAAAGTCGTCAAGACGAAGAACGACTAAGCGTCAAGTCACGCGTTGCGCGCTACGCTCGCCGTTCGCGTGACAACTGGTTCGCTTGACACTTTCCTGGCGCAACAAAAAGGCGGCATTCAACTGCCGCTTTTTTGTGCCTGAAATTCGTCGCATTCCATGACCGTAAAGCTCACAATCGATTGCATGGGAGGCGACCACGGCCCGTCCGTGACCGTTCCCGCGGCAGTCAAGTTCGTCCGCGCGCATCCCGATGCGCACCTGATGCTCGTCGGCATCGAAAGCGCGATTCGCGCTCAGCTGAAAAAGCTGAAAGCCCTCGACGATCCCGCGCTGACCATCGTGCCCGCCACCGAAGTCGTGGCGATGGACGATCCCGTGGAAGTGGCGCTGCGCAAGAAGAAAGATTCTTCGATGCGCGTCGCGCTCAACCACGTCAAGGAAGGCGCGGCCCAGGCCTGTATCTCCGCCGGCAATACCGGCGCGCTGATGGCCGTTTCCCGTTATGTGCTCAAGACGCTGCCCGGCATCGAGCGGCCTGCGATCGCGTTCGCTTTGCCGAACCCGACCGGCTACACGATGATGCTGGACCTTGGTGCGAACGTCGACTGCGAGCCGCAGCACTTGCTGCAGTTCGCGGAGATGGGGCATGCGCTCGTCGCCGCGCTCGAAGGCAAGGAGCGTCCGACGATCGGCCTGCTGAACATCGGCGAAGAGGTCATCAAGGGCAACGAGACGATCAAGCGCGCAGGCGAACTGCTGCGCGCCAGTACGCTGAATTTCCGCGGCAACGTCGAAGGCAACGACATCTACAAGGGTACGGTCGACGTGATCGTCTGCGACGGCTTCGTCGGCAACGTCGCGCTGAAGACGTCCGAGGGGCTCGCGCAGATGCTGTCCGACATCATCCGCGAGGAGTTCGGCCGTTCGCTGATGTCGAAGTTCATGGCGCTGCTCGCGCTGCCGGTGCTGATGCGCTTCAAGAAGCGCGTCGACCATCGCCAGTACAACGGGGCGGCGCTCCTGGGGCTGAAGAGTCTCGTGATTAAAAGCCACGGTTCGGCCGATGCCTACGCGTTTGAGTGGGCGATCAAACGCGGGTATGATGCCGTCAAAAACGGCGTGCTGGAGCGCCTCACGCGCGCGATGGCGGACAATTCGGTGTCGCTCGGCGACGGCGAACACGACGCGGGCAGCGCGGGCCAGACGAGCCCGGCAGCAGGCCATCACGCTGAACCTTCCGCTGCGCAATCCTCTAAAGCATAAATGGCCCAATCGACTCTCTATTCCCGCGTGCTCGGCACGGGTAGCTATCTGCCGCCCGACCGCGTCACGAACCAGCAGCTCGCCGAGCGTCTCGCGAAGGAAGGCATCGAGACGAGCGATGAGTGGATCGTTGCGCGCACGGGCATCCATGCGCGCCATTTCGCCGCACCGGACGTCACGACGAGCGATCTCGCGCTCGAAGCGTCGCGGCGCGCGATCGCGGCGGCCGACATCGATCCGCAGTCGATCGATCTGATCATTGTCGCGACTTCGACCCCCGATTTCGTGTTCCCCAGCACGGCGTGCCTGCTGCAGAACAAGCTCGGGATCAAGAACGGCGGCGCGGCGTTCGACGTGCAGGCCGTGTGCTCCGGTTTCGCCTATGCGATGGCGACGGCCGACAGCTTCATCCGCAGCGGCCAGCACCGTACGGCGCTGGTGATCGGCGCGGAGACGTTCTCGCGCATTCTCGACTTCAAGGACCGCACGACCTGCGTGCTGTTCGGCGACGGCGCGGGCGCGGTGATCCTGTCCGCATCGGAAGAGCCGGGCGTGCTCGGCAGCGCATTGCACGCCGACGGCAGCTATTCGCACATCCTCTGCACCCCGGGCAACGTCAATCGCGGCGTGATCGACGGCAGCGCGTTCCTGTACATGGACGGGCAGGCCGTGTTCAAGCTCGCGGTCAACGTGCTCGAGAAGGTCGCGATCGAGGCGCTCGCCAAGGCGAATCTCGCGCCCGAGCAAGTCGACTGGCTGATTCCGCACCAGGCCAACATCCGCATCATGACCAGCACCTGCCGCAAGCTCGGCCTGCCGCAGGAACGCATGGTCGTGACGGTCGATCAGCACGGCAATACGTCGGCTGCGTCGATCCCGCTGGCGCTCGACACGGCGGTGCGCGACGGCCGCATCCAGCGCGGTCAGCACGTGCTGATCGAGGGCGTCGGCGGCGGCTTCACCTGGGGCGCGTCGGTCTTCCGCTTCTGATCCGCAGCGCGCGTTTGCTGCGCGCGGATCCCGAACCGGCGCGCCGTTCGCGCGCGCCGTCCGAATCGATTCAATTGGGGACGATATGAAATTTGCATTCGTTTTTCCGGGGCAGGGCTCGCAGGCGGTCGGCATGCTCAACGCATTCGCCGATCTGGCCGTCGTGCGCGAGACGCTCCAGGAAGCATCCGATGCACTCAATCAGGATCTCGGCAAGCTGATCGCCGAAGGTCCGGCCGAAGAACTGAATCTGACCACCAACACGCAGCCCGTGATGCTGACGGCCGCGTACGCGTGCTACCGCGCATGGCAGCAGGCAGGCGGCCCGGCGCCGTCGATCGTCGCGGGCCACAGCCTCGGCGAATACACGGCGCTCGTCGCGGCCGGCGCGATCGCGTTCAAGGACGCGGTGCCGCTGGTGCGCTTCCGTGCGCAGGCAATGCAGACGGCCGTGCCGGTCGGCCAGGGCGGCATGGCCGCGATCCTCGGCCTCGACGACGACACGGTGCGCGCGGTGTGCGCCGAAGCCGCGGCAGCGGGCGTGGTCGAAGCGGTGAACTTCAACGCGCCGGCGCAAGTCGTGATCGCGGGCGCGAAGGCGGCCGTCGAGAAGGCGTGCGAGATCGCGAAGGCGAAGGGCGCGAAGCGCGCGCTGCCGCTGCCGGTCTCGGCACCGTTCCATTCGTCGCTGCTCAAGCCGGCGTCGGATCAGCTGCGCGACTATCTCGCGAACGTCGACGTGAAGGCGCCGCTGATTCCGGTCGTCAATAACATCGACGTCGCGGTGGTCAGCGATCCGGCCGCGATCAAGGACGCGCTGGTGCGCCAGGCCGCAGGCCCGGTGCGCTGGGTCGAGTGCGTGCAGCACATCGCGGGTACGGGCGTCACGCACGTGATCGAATGCGGTCCGGGCAAGGTGCTGGCAGGCCTGACCAAGCGCATCGACGGCAACCTGGTCGGCGCATCGGTGTTCGATCCGGCGTCGCTCGAAGAAGCGCTCAAGCTGACGGCCGCCTGACGCGGCGCCTTTCCTCAAGAGACGGATATTCGATTCATGGAAAAGACTCTCGATAAACAGGTCGCGATCGTGACCGGCGCATCGCGCGGCATCGGCCGGGCGATTGCGATCGAACTGGCGCGCCTGGGCGCGACGGTGATCGGCACGGCGACGAGCGAATCGGGCGCTGCCGCGATTACCGCCGGGTTCGCGGAAGCGGGCGTGACGGGCCGCGGCGCGGTGCTGAACGTCAACGACGCGGCAGCAGCCGAGGCGCTGATCGACGCGACCGTGAAGGAATTCGGCGCGCTCCACGTGCTCGTCAACAACGCCGGGATCACGCAGGATCAGCTCGCGATGCGGATGAAGGACGAGGACTGGGACGCGGTGATCGACACCAACCTGAAGTCGGTGTTCCGCCTGTCGCGCGCAGTGCTGCGCCCGATGATGAAGGCACGCGGCGGCCGCATCATCAACATCACGTCGGTGGTCGGCTCGGCCGGCAACCCGGGTCAGGTCAACTACGCGGCCGCGAAGGCCGGCGTCGCGGGCATGACCCGCGCGCTGGCGCGCGAAATCGGCAGCCGTGGCATCACGGTGAACTGCGTCGCGCCGGGCTTCATCGACACCGACATGACGAAGACGCTGCCGGAAGAACAGCAGGCCGCGCTCAAGACCCAGATTCCGCTTGGCCGCCTCGGCAGCCCGGAAGACATCGCCCATGCCGTCGCGTTCCTCGCATCGCCGCAAGCCGGTTACATCACCGGCACGACGCTGCACGTGAACGGCGGCATGTACATGTCGTAACGGTTTTCGTTTACCATCCGCGCCGTATCCCGTTTTTCAGGCGGATCGGCGCTTGATCGACCATCAAGCCAACGCGCGTTTTGGCGTCAGCAAACCTGATAAAATGCGCGCACTTGTAAATCTGAACTTTCCCTCGGAGGGGTAATGGATAACATCGAACAACGTGTCAAGAAGATCGTCGCCGAGCAACTGGGCGTCGCAGAAGCCGAAATCAAGAACGAAGCTTCGTTCGTGAACGACCTCGGCGCAGACTCGCTCGACACCGTTGAACTGGTGATGGCTCTGGAAGATGAGTTCGGCATGGAAATCCCGGACGAAGAAGCAGAGAAGATCACGACGGTTCAGCAAGCGATCGACTACGCTCGCGCAAACGTCAAGGCGTAAGCGCGCTTCGCGCTCGTCTGCCACGTCGCCGCGATCTTCGCGTTTGACGCGCCATCCTGCCGGCAACCGCGCCGGACGGACTAACAGCCACAGGGCTCGCAGGGCTGGTTCCTGCGGCCACTGTGGCTTTTGTTTTTGTCATCCAATGGAAAAGAGGTTACCGTGAGCCGCCGTCGTGTTGTCGTTACAGGCCTGGGGCTGATTTCGCCTGTTGGCAATAATGTTGCCGACGGCTGGGCCAATCTCGTCGCCGGCAAGTCCGGCATCGCCACCGTCACGAAGTTCGATCCGTCGAACCTCGCCGTGCATTTCGCGGGCGAGGTGAAGGGTTTCAGCGCCGAGGAGTACATCCCGGCGAAGGAAGCCCGCAACATGGATACGTTCATCCATTACGGCATCGCAGCCGGCGTCCAGGCAATCCGGGACAGCGGGCTGGAAGTGACCGAAGCCAATGCGGAACGCATCGGTGTGCTGGTCGGCTCCGGCATCGGCGGCTTGCCGATGATCGAAGACACGCACCAGACCTACATCGATCGCGGTGCGCGCCGGATTTCGCCGTTCTTCGTGCCAGGCTCGATCATCAATATGATCTCGGGCCACCTGAGTATCATGTTTGGCCTGAAAGGCCCGAACCTCGGGACTGTGACGGCCTGCACGACCGGCCTGCACAGCATCGGTCTCGCTGCACGGCTGATTCAGGCCGGCGACGCCGACGTGATGGTCGCGGGCGGTGCCGAATCGACGGTGTCGCCGCTCGGCATCGGCGGGTTCGCGGCAGCGCGTGCGTTGTCGACCCGCAATGACGATCCGGCGACGGCATCGCGTCCGTGGGACAAGGATCGCGACGGCTTCGTGCTGGGCGAAGGCTCGGGCGTGATGGTGCTGGAAGAGTACGAAGCGGCAAAGGCACGCGGCGCGAAGATCTATGCGGAAGTCTCGGGCTTCGGCATGACGGGCGATGCGTACCACATGACCGCGCCGAACATGGACGGCCCGCGCCGCTGCATGGTTGCGGCACTGCGCGACGCCGGCGTGAACGCGGACGAGGTCCAGTACCTGAACGCGCACGGCACGTCGACGCCGCTCGGCGACAAGAACGAGTCCGATGCGGTGAAGGCGGCCTTCGGCGAGCACGCGTACAAGCTCGTCGTGAACTCGACGAAGTCGATGACGGGTCACCTGCTGGGTGGCGCGGGCGGCCTCGAATCGGTGTTCACGGTGCTGGCGCTGCACAACAACGTGTCGCCGCCGACCATCAACATCTTCAACCAGGACCCCGAGTGCGATCTCGATTACTGCGCGAACACCGCGCGTGACATGAAGATCGACGTGGCCGTGAAGAACAACTTCGGCTTCGGCGGTACCAACGGCACGCTGGTGTTCAAGCGCGTCTGAAGCAGAATCGCTTGACGAGTCCATTCGATGCGCCGGCCGGGCGTCCGCAGCGTTTTGCGCTGCGGGCCTCGGCCGTTTCGTATGTCGTGCTGGCTGCGTTCGTCGCGGCGGCTGCCGCGTCCGCGTACCTGTTCTGGGCGCCGCGGGCGGGCGCTGCCGCAGGCGCATGCGTATCCGCGGCGACGGCCGCGCTGCTTGCCGTGTGTGCTGCGCGGGCCTGCGCCCGTCGGCTGCCGGCCGAGCTGCGGATCGATGCATTTGGGGAGATTGCGGCCTTTGGCCGCAGTGGGCGGCTACTGGCGCGCGG
This sequence comes from Burkholderia sp. JKS000303, assembly GCF_002563755.1. NCBI lineage: Bacteria > Pseudomonadati > Pseudomonadota > Betaproteobacteria > Burkholderiales > Burkholderiaceae > Burkholderia > Burkholderia sp. JKS000303. Next base: position 424,938 of record NZ_PDBZ01000001.1, on the reverse strand, counting down.
TCGCGTGACGGGTCATGCACACTGGAGCAGTCTGCTGCTCGTGCTGTCGGTCGGGCAGGGTGCCCGACGCGCACGGCCGCTGCTGATTCCGGCCGACGCGCTCGACGCCGCGTCGTTCAGCGCGCTGTCCGTGCTGGCGCGAACCGCGGGCACGGCGGGGCGGGCATGACGGCGGCGCAGTTACCGACCGTAACCAGCGCCCGGCGCCGGAACGCTACAATAACGCTCCGCGTTGCATCCCTAGTTAATGGATTTGTCAGGTGAGTGAAAAAGAAATCGATCAGGCTCTGGTCGAGCGCGTACAGAAAGGCGACAAGGCAGCGTTCGAACTCCTGGTCTCCAAATACCACCGCAAGATCATCCGGCTGATCTCGCGCCTCGTGCGGGATCCCGCCGAGGTCGAGGATGTGGCCCAGGACGCGTTCATCAAGGCGTATCGTGCGCTGCCGCAATTTCGCGGCGAGTCGGCGTTTTACACGTGGTTGTACCGGATTGCCGTCAATACGGCGAAGAACTACCTTGCGACGCAAGGCCGTCGGGCACCGACGTCGACCGAGGCCGATGCAGAGGAAGCGGAAACTTTCTCCGACGCAGACCAACTAAGGGATATCAACACGCCTGAGTCGATGTTGATGAGCAAGCAGATTGCGGAGACGGTCAACGCTGCAATGGCCCTCCTGCCCGAAGAACTGCGCCAGGCGATTACGCTGCGCGAGATCGAGGGCCTGAGCTACGAAGAGATCGCGGAAATGATGGGCTGTCCGATCGGGACGGTCCGGTCGCGCATCTTCCGGGCACGCGAGGCAATCGCTGCGAAATTGCGTCCGCTGCTCGATACGCCCGAAGGCAAGCGCTGGTAAGCGCGATGGGTGCATCGACGCGGGTCGGGGTCTAGTTACGGATAGAGTCGTGGCATCACGACGGGGTGTGTGCAAGATGGGGAGCATCATGGGGTCGGTCAATACGCAGTCGCAGACGTGCTCGCGCGGCGAGCGCCTTTCCGCTCTGGTCGACGGTGAACTGTTCGACGGCCTGGATCACGGGCAGTTTCTGGCTGAGTTCGACCGCGCGGATCGCGCGGCATGGGCCCATTACCACTTGATCGGCGATGCGCTGCGCTCGGACGAGCTCGCGCTGTCGCCCGCGCTGAGCGTTGCGTTCACCGCGCGCATGTCGGCCGCGCTCGAAAGCGAGCCGCACCTGCTCGCGCCGGCCGCCGCGCCGGTCGCGCGCAAGCTGTTGTCGCTGCGCCGGCGTGTCGTGCCCGCGTTCGCGGTGGCGGCCGCTGCAGCCACACTGACGTGGATCGTCGTCCCGCAGATGCAGACGGCCGGTGCGCCGGGCGCCGTTCAGGTCGCGTCGGTCGGCGCGCCGCAGGACGGCAACCTGCAGCGCGTGACGGTCGCGCAGGCATCGGCTCAGCCGGGCCTGCAGGACGTCAACATCATCCGCGACGCTACGCTCGACCAATACCTTGAAGCGCACCAGCAATTCGCGCAGCAACCCGTCGTCACGGGTTCGATGCCGCTGATCCGCGCTGCCGTGACCACCACGCCAGGCCAATAAACCCGATGCGGACATTGCAGTTGAATCAAGCCATCTCCGGATGGAAGCGGCTGCCGGCCCTCCTGCTTTGCGCAGCCGCCCTGTTGTCCGTTCAATCCCTTCCTGCCAGCGCCCAGCAACCGGACGATCCCGTCGCGACCCGCAAGGGTGCGGCGGACTGGCTCGACCGCATCCAGCAGGCGGCGCAGCAGCAGAACTACGAGGGGACGTTCGTCTATCAGCGCGGCGGATATGTGCAGTCGTCGCGTATTGCGCACGTCTCGTCCCGCGACGGCGAGTTCGAGCGTATCGAAACGCTCGACGGCAAGCCGCGCAAGGTCCTGCGGCATAACGACGAGCTCTACACGTTCGTGCCGGAGCGCAAGCTGTGCGTGGTCGAGCGCCGCCAGACGCGCGACTCGTTCCCGGCGCTGCTCGGCGCGAGCGGCGAACACGTGATGTCCGTCTACGACGCGAAACCGCTCGGCAAGGACCGCGTGGCAGGGATCGACGCGCAGGTCGTCGAGCTCGTGCCGAAGGACGCATACCGCTTCACGTACAAGCTGTGGGCCGACGCCCGCACCGGGCTGTTGCTGCGCTCGCAGACGCTCGACGCGAGCGACCACGTGCTCGAGCAGATCGCATTCTCGCAAGTGCAGACGGGCGGCACGGCGGGCGACAAGTCGTCGATCGCCGCCGGAATCCGCAACCTGGGCGGCTGGACGGTCGTCCGTCCGCCGGTCGCGACGGTCGACATGGAAGCGCAGGGCTGGCAGATCGCACCGAACGTCGCCGGCTTCCAGAAGATTCGCGAAGTGCGCCGGCCGATGGCCGCGCGCGACGCGGGCGATCCGCCGATTCCGGTGGATCAGGCCGTCTTCACCGACGGACTCGCAACGATCTCCGTTTTCATCGAGCCGGCCGAGAAGAACACGCGCAAGGAAGGCGCGGGAAGCACCGGCGCGACGCACGTTCTCGTGAAGCGCCGCGGCGACTACTGGATCACCGTGCTCGGCGAAGTGCCGCCGGCTACGTTGCAGCAGTTCGTGTCTGCCATAGAATACAAGGCTTCCAAGTAACGCTTCGGCTTCCGACATGACGAAACTCACGCTGCGCAACTGGCTCGCGGCGGCGGCGCTGTGCGCCTGCCTGCCGCTCGTCCCGCATACCGCGGTCGCGGCTACGGCTCCGGCCGCCAGCCTTCCGGACTTCGCCGACCTGGTCGAAAAGGTCGGTCCGGCCGTCGTGAACATCCGGACCACCGCGAACGTGCCGATCGCCGGCCCGCGCGGCGCGCTCCCGCCCGGCTTCGACAACGGCGACATGTCGGAATTCTTCCGGCGCTTCTTCGGCATTCCGTTGCCGCAGGCGCCCGGCAACGGCAGTGGTAACGGCAGCGGCAGCGGCAACCCGAAAGATGCGCCGGCGCCCGACAATCCGCCCGATGCCGAACAGAATCGCGGCGTCGGCTCCGGCTTCATCGTGTCGGCAGACGGCTACGTGATGACCAATGCGCACGTCGTCGACGATGCGGACACGATCTATGTGACGCTGACCGACAAGCGCGAATTCAAGGCGAAGCTGATCGGCGTCGACGACCGCACGGACATCGCCGTCGTGAAGATCCAGGCATCGAACCTGCCGATCGTCGCGATCGGCGATTCGAACAAGGTGCGCGTCGGCGAGTGGGTCGTCGCGATCGGTTCGCCGTTCGGCCTCGACAACACCGTGACGGCCGGCATCGTCAGCTCGAAGAGCCGCAACACCGGCGACTACCTGCCGTTCATCCAGACCGATGTCGCCGTGAACCCCGGCAACTCGGGCGGCCCGCTGATCAACATGCAGGGCGAAGTGATCGGCATCAACTCGCAGATCTACAGCCGTACCGGCGGTTTCATGGGCATTTCGTTCGCGATTCCGATCGACGAGGCGATGCGCGTGGCCGACCAGCTGAAGGCGACGGGCAAGGTCACGCGTGGCCGGATCGCGGTAGCGATCGGCGAGGTGACGAAGGACGTGGCCGATTCGATCGGGCTGCCCAAGGCGGAAGGCGCGCTCGTCAGCAGCGTCGAGCCGGGCGGGCCGGCCGACAAGGCGGGCATCCAGCCGGGCGACATCATCCTGAAGTTCAACGGCCGGTCGGTCGATACGGCGTCGGATCTGCCGCGCATGGTCGGCGACACGAAGCCGGGCACCAAGGCGACCGTCAGCGTGTGGCGCAAGGGTCAGGCGCGCGATCTGCCGATCACGATCGCAGAGACGCCGGCGGAGACGACGGCGAAGGCAGAACAGCGCAAGAACGCGCCGCAGAAGCCGCGTCAGGCCAACTCGCTCGGCTTGACGGTCAGCGACATTTCGGCGGATCAGATGAAGTCGCTGAAGCTGAAGAACGGCGTGCAGATCGACGGCGTCGACGGTCCGGCAGCCCGTGCGGGCCTGCAGCGTGGCGACATCGTGCTGCGTGTCGGTGACACCGACATCACCAGTGCGAAGCAGTTCGCCGAAGTGACCGCGCAACTCGATTCGCAGAAGGCGGTCGCGGTGCTCGTGCGACGCGGCGACAACACGCAGTTCGTGCCGGTGCGGCCGCGCCCGACTCAGAAGTAACGCACCGATGTTCACGCTTTACGGCCGCGGCTGGTGCCATTTGTGCGACGACATGCGCGACGCGCTGGCGCCGGTCGCGGCCGAATTCGGCGTCGCGGTCGACTATGTCGACATCGACGCCGATCCGGCGCTCGTTGCCCGCTATGACGAGGACGTGCCCGTGCTGCTGCTCGACGGCACGGAAGTGTGCCGGCATCGCTTCGACGAGGAAAGGGTGCGCGACGCGCTCGCGGCCCGGCGCTGAAGCTGACTCGATCGCCTGATGTGGCACTGCTTCGAGCGGCGCGTTTTCGCTATGAAGGACAGCAGCATTGGCCTCTCACCGGGAAGCCGTTACCGGGCGCGCGTCGCCCGGCGTCCCAAATTACCGCCCGGCAAAGGCCTTTTCGGCTAAAATAAGCCGTTTTTTCACCGACTTACAAGGCGTGCTCCGCAGTCGTCGAGCGCGCCTTTTTCGCTTGATCGGCACTGAATGGATCATATTCGCAATTTCTCGATCATCGCGCACATCGACCATGGCAAGTCGACACTCGCGGATCGCATCATCCAGGTATGCGGCGGCCTCGCCGACCGTGAAATGGAAGCGCAGGTGCTCGACTCGATGGATATCGAGCGCGAGCGCGGCATCACGATCAAGGCGCAGACGGCGGCATTGTCCTATCGCGCCCGCGACGGCAAGGTCTACAACCTCAACCTGATCGATACGCCGGGGCACGTCGACTTCTCGTACGAAGTCAGCCGCTCGCTGTCCGCGTGCGAGGGCGCGCTGCTCGTGGTCGACGCGAGCCAGGGCGTCGAAGCGCAGACGGTCGCGAACTGCTACACGGCGATCGAGCTCGGCGTCGAAGTCGTGCCCGTGCTGAACAAGATCGACCTGCCGGCCGCCAACCCCGAGAATGCGATCGAGGAGATCGAGGACGTGATCGGCATCGACGCGACCGACGCGACGCGCTGTAGCGCGAAGACGGGTCTCGGCGTCGAGGACGTGCTCGAATCGCTGATCGCGAAGGTGCCGCCGCCGAAGGGCGATCCGGCTGCGCCGCTGCAGGCGCTGATCATCGACTCGTGGTTCGACAACTACGTCGGCGTCGTGATGCTCGTGCGTATCGTCAACGGCACGCTGCGTCCGAAGGACAAGATCAAGATGATGGCGACCGGCGCGCAGTATCCGGTCGAGCATGTCGGCGTGTTCACGCCGAAGTCGCGCAATCTCGATTCGCTGTCGGCCGGGCAGGTGGGCTTCATCATCGCCGGCATCAAGGAGCTGACGGCCGCGAAGGTCGGCGATACGGTCACGCACGCGACCAAGGCCGCCGCCGAGCCGCTGCCGGGCTTCAAGGAAGTGAAGCCGCAGGTGTTCGCGGGCCTCTATCCGGTCGAGGCGAACCAGTACGACGCGCTGCGCGAATCGCTCGAGAAGCTGAAGCTCAACGACGCATCGCTGCAGTACGAGCCGGAAGTGTCGCAGGCACTCGGCTTCGGTTTCCGCTGCGGCTTCCTCGGGCTGCTGCACATGGAAATCGTGCAGGAGCGGCTCGAGCGCGAGTTCGACATGGACCTCATCACGACCGCACCGACGGTCGTCTATGAAGTGGTGCGGAGCGACGGCTCGACGATCATGGTCGAGAACCCGGCGAAGATGCCGGAGCCCGGCCGCATCGCGGAGGTTCGCGAGCCGATCGTCACCGTGAACCTGTACATGCCGCAGGACTATGTCGGCTCCGTGATCACGCTGTGCGAGCAGAAGCGCGGCTCGCAGATCAACATGCAGTATCACGGCCGCCAGGTGCAGCTCACGTACGAAATCCCGATGGCCGAGATCGTGCTCGACTTCTTCGATCGCCTGAAGTCGGTGTCGCGCGGCTATGCGTCGATGGACTACGAGTTCAAGGAATACCGTTCGTCGGACGTCGTGAAGGTCGACATGCTGATCAACGGCGACAAGGTCGATGCGCTGTCGATCATCGTGCACCGGTCGCAGTCGCAGTATCGCGGTCGCGAAGTGGCCGCGAAGATGCGCGAGATCATCCCGCGCCAGATGTACGACGTGGCGATCCAGGCCGCGATCGGCGCGCACATCGTCGCACGCGAGAACATCAAGGCGCTGCGCAAGAACGTGCTCGCGAAGTGCTATGGCGGCGACATCTCGCGAAAGAAGAAACTGCTCGAGAAGCAGAAAGAAGGTAAGAAACGCATGAAGCAGGTGGGTTCGGTCGAGATCCCGCAGGAAGCGTTCCTCGCGATCTTGCGCGTCGAAGACAAATAACAGGACTGATCCTTTTATGAATTTTGCGCTGATTCTTTTTGTGCTCGTCGTCGTGACGGGCGTGGCGTGGGTGTTGGACAAACTGGTGTTTCTGCCGCGGCGACGCAAGGCGGCCGACGTGGCGATCGAGGAGTTCGATCGTCAGCAGTCTCGCGTCGACAAGCGTTTCGCGGATGAAAATGCGGTGCAGACGCGTTCGAAGCTGCGCGACGAGAAGCTGCGTCAGCCGTGGTGGCTCGAGTACACGGCCAGCTTCTTCCCGGTGATTCTCGCGGTGTTCGTCGTGCGTTCGTTCGTCGTCGAGCCGTTCAAGATTCCGTCGGGCTCGATGGTGCCGACGCTGCTCGTCGGCGACTTTATCCTGGTGAACAAGTTCGAATACGGTCTGCGTCTGCCGATCACGAACACGAAGATCACGCAGGGCAGCCCGCTGTCGCGCGGCGACGTCGTCGTGTTCCGCTATCCGAAGGACGAGTCGGTCGACTACATCAAGCGCGTGATCGGCCTGCCGGGCGACACGATTGCTTACCAGGACAAGCAACTGACGATCAACGGCCAGCCGGTGCCCGAAACGCCGCTGCCCGATTTCTTCGACGACGAGCGTCAGAGTTACGCGAAGCAGTTCGAGGAAACGATCGGCACGAAGAAGAACGCAATCCTGAACAATCCCGCCGTGCCGCCGTTCGTGATGGGCGCCTACGATTATCCGTATCGCGACAACTGCACGTACAACAGCCGCGGCGTGATCTGCAAGGTGCCGCCGGGTCACTACTTCATGATGGGCGACAACCGCGACAACAGCGCGGACAGCCGCTACTGGGGTTTCGTGCCGGACAACAACATCGTCGGTCGCGCGTTCTTCATCTGGATGAACTTCAGCGATCTGAAGCGCATCGGCACTTTCCACTGATCGCGTTTTTCGACTCATGCGCAATACGCGATGCACGGGCCGCGTCGCGTATTGCCGAACTACTTTAAGAACCGGCGGTAACACCGCCTCGTCACGCCTTTTCGCGTCCGGCCGCGCCGTTTCGGCCCGACCGGCGCCCGCGTTATACTCCTGTCATGCCCCTATCCCAGCTGGAAAGCCGGCTGCGCTACGAATTTCGCAATGCGGAATTGTTGCGCCAGGCTTTGACCCATCGTAGTCACAGTGCCACGCACAACGAACGGCTCGAGTTTCTCGGCGATTCCGTTCTGAATTGCGCGGTGGCCGCCCTTTTGTTCCAGCGTTTCAGCAAGCTGGACGAAGGTGACCTGTCGCGCGTGCGCGCCAATCTCGTCAAGCAGCAGTCGCTGTATGAAATCGCTCAGGCCCTGAATATTTCGGAAGGGTTGCGGTTGGGCGAGGGCGAACTGCGCAGCGGCGGCTTCCGTCGCCCGTCGATCCTCGCGGACGCATTCGAAGCCATCATCGGGGCCGTATTCCTCGATGGCGGCTTCGAAGCCGCCCAAGGGGTCATCAAGCGGCTCTACGTGCCGATTCTCGACCACATCGATCCGCGCACGCTCGGCAAGGACGCGAAGACGCTGCTGCAGGAGTACCTGCAGGGGCACAAGATCGCGCTGCCGACCTATACGGTCGTCGCCACGCATGGTGCGGCGCACAATCAGCAGTTCGAGGTTGAATGTACGGTGCCGAAGCTCGACGTGAAGGTGTCGGGTTCCGGCGCGAGCCGGCGTGCGGCCGAGCAGGCTGCCGCGAAGAAGGCCCTCGACGAGGTGCTGGCGGCCGCGCCGATGCTGGCGTCGAAGCCGAAGCGTTCGAAGAACGCGCGCGGCTCCAAGCATGTCGAGCCCGAAATCGTGCCGGGCGTGAAGGGCGTGCAGGAAGCGCTCGACCTGCGCTCGCCTGAGCGCAAGGAACGCGCGGCCGCGCGCGACACGAAGACGGCGGTCGAGGCCGGCGCGGAGTCGACCGAGCGTCCGGCCCAGGCGCCGATGGCGGCGATTCGCGCATCCCACGTGGAAACGGCGTCGGACAAGACCGACCGGCCGGCGAAGCCGGCAGCCGATCGCGGCGAAGCCGGATCGCGCGCGGTGTACAACCCCGCGGAAGCCGCTCCCCGAGCTGCTGACAAGCCGACGGGGCAGGCGGGCCAGACGACCGATACCGCGACGCCGTCCGCTGACAAGCCGGCCGGTTCCGACCCCGCTTCGCGTCCGACGTTGCGCGTTCGCGATCCCGCGTCGCCCGACACCGATACGCCGCCGGGCGGCGCGAGCCTCGCCGCCGCGCAGGCGCGCGTGGCCGATGCCGACCACTGAATTGCCCATCGATCGTGCCGCGCGCCGCGCGGCCGGTTCTGAACCTGTCTCCCAAACGATATGAACACTCCCGCTCCTACCGGTTTCCGTTGCGGCATGATCGCGATCGTGGGCCGCCCGAACGTCGGCAAGTCGACGTTGATGAACGCACTCGTCGGCCAGAAGATCAGCATCACGTCGCGCAAGGCGCAGACGACCCGCCACCGCATCACCGGCATCAACACGTTCGACGACGCGCAGTTCGTGTTCGTCGACACGCCGGGTTTCCAGACCCGTCACAGCACCGCGCTGAACCGCTCGTTGAACCGCGCGGTCACGTCGACGCTCACGTCGGTCGACCTGATCCTGTTCGTGATCGAGGCCGGCCGTTTCGGGCCGGACGACCAGAAGGTGCTCGACCTGATCCCGCCCGGCATGCCGACGCTGCTGATCACGAACAAGATCGACCGCGTGACCGACAAGGCGTCGCTGTTCCCGTTCATGCAGAAGATGAGCGCGCTGCGCGAATTCGCCGAGCTCGTGCCGCTGTCCGCGCAGAAGCCGGAAGACATCAAGCGCCTGCTGGAGACGATCAAGCCGTATTTGCCGGAAGGCGCGCCGATCTACGGCGAGGACGAGCTGACCGACCGCAGCTCGCGCTTCCTCGCGGCCGAAATCCTGCGCGAGAAGGTGTTCCGCTGGACCGGCGACGAATTGCCGTACACGAGCACCGTCATGATCGACAAGTTCGAGGAGGAAGGGCGTCTGAAGCGCATCTTCGCGACGATCCTCGTCGAGCGGGATTCGCACAAGGCGATGGTGATCGGCAAGAAGGGCGAGAAGCTCAAGCAGATCAACACCGAAGCGCGGATGGACATGGAAAAGCTGTTCGACGGCCCGGTGTACCTCGAGACCTTCGTGAAGGTGAGGAGCGGCTGGGCCGACAACGAGGCGGGGCTGCGCGCCTATGGGTACGAATGACGCGCTGACGTCGACCGAAGACGCGGTGACGGCCGGCGCGAACGACGCGCCGCTGCCGGCACCGCCTGAACCGCCGCGCCGCAAGGCGCGGCGTGCGACGTCTCGCACGTCCGATTTCCGCGTCGCCGAGCAGCCGGCGTTCGTGCTGCACAGCTATCCGTACCGCGAAACGAGCCTGATCATCGACGTGCTCACGCGCGATCACGGCCGGCTGGCACTCGTCGCGAAGGGCGCGAAGCGCCCGCACTCCGCGCTGCGCGGTGTGCTGCAGACCTTCCAGCCGCTCTTGCTGTCGTGGTCGGGCAAAGCCGAAGTCCGTACGCTGACGGGCGCCGAGTGGGTGGGCGGCATGCTGCCGCTCGGCGGCGAAGGGCTGCTGTGCGGCTTCTATGCGAACGAACTGCTCGTCAAATTCTGCGCGCGCGAGGATCCTCAGCCGCCGCTCTTCAATCATTACGTGCTGACGCTCACGCGTCTCGCGCACGGCGAACCCGCGGTGCAGGTGCTGCGTTCGTTCGAGCGCGTGCTGCTGCGCGAGACCGGTTATGCGATGGCGTTGAACCGCACGGTCGCGCGCCGTGCAGTCGAGCCCGATGGCCGGTACGTGTTCGATCCCGAGCGCGGCGTGCGCAATGCGGGCGACGACGTACCGTCGCACTGGCCGGTGATTGCCGGACAGACGTTGCTCGACATGGAGCAGGACGATTACCATCGAGCCCAGACGGTCGCGCAAAGCAAGACGCTGATGCGCTTCCTGCTGAACACTTATCTCGGCGGTACGCCGCTCGCCACGCGTCAGATCCTGATCGACCTGCAAAATCTATGAGCTTCTTCCTGACAACGCCCACCGTCATCGACCTCGGCGTGAACATCGACCACGTCGCGACGCTGCGCAACGCGCGCGGCACGACCTATCCCGATCCGATCCGCGCGGCACTCGCCGCCGAAGAGGCCGGCGCGGACGCGATCACGCTGCACCTGCGCGAGGATCGCCGTCACATCGTCGATGCGGACGTGCGCAAGCTGCGCCCGCTGCTGAAGACGCGGATGAATCTCGAATGTGCGGTGACGGCCGAGATGCTCGACATCGCATGCGAAGTGCGTCCGCACGACGCATGCCTCGTGCCCGAGAAGCGCGAGGAACTGACGACCGAAGGCGGTCTCGACGTCGCCGGCCGCTTCGAGGCCGTGCGCGCGGCGTGCAAGCAGCTTGCCGACGCTGGCGTGCGCGTGTCGCTGTTCATCGACCCGGACGAGACGCAGATCCGCGCGGCGCACGAAGCCGGCGCGCCGGTCGTCGAGCTCCATACGGGCCGCTATGCCGAGGCGCACGACGAAGCCGAGCAGCAGCGCGAGTACGAGCGCATCGTCGCGGGCGTGCAGGTCGGCGCGCAACTGGGCCTGAAGGTCAACGCCGGTCACGGTCTGCACTACACGAACGTGCAGCAGATCGCCGCGATCGATGGCATCGTCGAGCTGAACATCGGCCACGCGCTTGTCGCGCACGCGATTTTCGCGGGCTGGGACAACGCGGTGCGCGAGATGAAAGCGATCATGGTCGCGGCGCGTGTCGCCGCACTGCACGGCGGCGCGCGCTGACGATGACGCCGGTGCGCACGCGCTTCGCTCGTCATCCCGCAGCGTCGATGCAACACGGCGGGTGTTGACATGGCGATCTACGGCATCGGCACCGATATCGTCCAGGTGAGCCGCATCGCGGCCGTGCTCGAACGCACGGGCGGCCGGTTTGCCGAGAAGGTGCTCGGCCCCGACGAACTGCGCGTGTTTCACGCGCGCCGCGCGCGTTCCGAGGCGCGCGGCATCGCGTTTCTCGCGACGCGCTTTTCCGCGAAGGAAGCGTTCTCGAAGGCGATCGGCCTCGGCATGCACTGGCCGATGACGTGGCGCGCGCTGCAGACCCTCAATCAACGCAGCGGCGAGCCGTATGTCGTCGCGTCGGGCGAACTGGCCGACTGGCTTGCCGCGCGCGGCATCACGGCACGCGTGACGGTCAGCGACGAACGCGACTATGCGGTGTCGTTCGTGGTCGCCGAGACGGACGCCGCTCCGCCTGTACCTGTTTCCCGAACCACTCCCTGACGGACTTCCCGATTCGATGAAAACGACTCCCGGCCCGGTCATGCTCGACGTCGTCGGCACGGCCCTGTCGCGCGACGATGCGCGGCGCCTTGCGCATCCGAACACCGGCGGCGTGATCCTGTTCGCGCGGCACTTCCAGAACCGCGCGCAGCTGACCGCGCTGACCGATTCGATCCGCGCGGTTCGCGAGGACATCCTGATCGCCGTCGATCACGAGGGCGGCCGCGTGCAGCGGTTCCGCACGGATGGTTTCACGGTCTTGCCCGCGATGCGTCGCCTCGGCGACCTGTGGGACCGCGACGTGCTGCTCGCGATGAAGGTCGCGACGGCGGTCGGCTACATCCTGGCCGCCGAGTTGCGCGCATGCGGAATCGACATGAGCTTTACGCCCGTGCTCGATCTCGACTACGGGCACTCGAAGGTGATCGGCGATCGCGCGTTCCACCGCGATCCACGCGTCGTCACGCTGCTCGCGAAGAGCCTGAACCACGGGCTGTCGCTCGCCGGCATGGCGAACTGCGGCAAGCATTTTCCGGGGCACGGTTTCGCGGAGGCCGATTCGCACGTCGCGTTGCCGACCGACGACCGCTCGCTCGACGCGATCCTCAAGCAGGATGTCGCGCCGTACGACTGGCTCGGCCTGTCGCTGTCCGCGGTGATTCCTGCACACGTGATCTACACGCAGGTCGACAAGCGGCCGGCGGGCTTCTCGCGCGTGTGGCTGCAGGACATTCTGCGCGGGCGGCTGGGTTTCACCGGCGCGATCTTCAGCGACGACCTGTCGATGGAAGCGGCGCGCGAAGGCGGCACGCTCACGCAGGCAGCCGACGCGGCGCTTGCTGCCGGCTGCGACATGGTGCTCGTGTGCAACCAGCCGGACGCGGCCGAGGTCGTGCTGAACGGGCTGAAGGCACATGCGTCGGCCGAGTCGGTGCGACGCATCAAGCGGATGCGCGGGCGCGGCAAGGCGCTCAAATGGGACAAGCTGATCGTGCAGCCCGAATATCTGCAGGCGCAGGCGCTGCTGAGCAGCTCGCTGGCGTAAGCGGGAAGGGCGGCACGACGCCGCGCCGTCCCGGTGGCCGGAAACAAAGAAGCCGCGCTGATGCGCGGCTTCTTTTCATCGGGGCGACGTGTGGAGCGATCCCTCTTTGCGCAACTAACCGTCAGCCCCAACCAACACCCCCGACAACTGCGGCGCGCTCAGTTGACCTTCATCCGCTGTAGTTTGTTGTACAGCGTCTTGGGGCTGATGCCGAGCAGTGTCGCTGCTCGGTGGCGCGTGCCGCCGACCGCGTCGAGCGTGGCGCGGATCAGCAGATCCTCGACGTCGGACAGCGGGGTGCCGACCTTGATCTGGACGCTGCTGCCGTTCAGCGCGGCACCGGCCACGAAGCTGGCCTCCCCCGCACGCAGGGTTTCGATGAAGTCGCCCGACGCGTCGTACGCGAAGCGCACGCGCTCCTGCAGTTCGCGCACGTTGCCCGGCCATTCATAGGACAGGCATTCACGCACGAAGCCCGGCGCCGCGCGCTTGTCGGTCGTGCTGCGGCCCGTGGCACGTGCTTCGCGGTTCAGTTCGTCGATCAGCGCATCGGCGATCGCGAGCGCATCGCCGTCGCGCTCGCGCAGCGGTGGCATCGTGATCGACGCTGCATCGAGACGCAGCCACAGATCCTCGCGCAGCGTGCCGTTCGCGACCGCTTCGCGTGCAGGGCGGCGCGTCGTTGCGATCAGCCGGAAGTCGCTGGCGATCGAACTCGTGCCGCCGATCCGCATGAAATTCTGCGAGTCGAGCGCATGCAGCAACGCTTCCTGCAGCACGAGCGGCAGCGCGGTGATCTCGTCGAGGAACAGCGTGCCGCCGCCGGCCTGTTCGAACAGGCCCGATTCGCGCCGCTCGGCGCCGTCGAATGCACCGCGCTCGTGGCCGAACAGCACGCTGTCGAGCGACGTACCGTGACGGTCGGCCTGCGCGATCGTGCGGCAGTCGAACGAGACGAACGGCCCCTTGCGGCGGCGGCTCAGGTCGTGCAGCGCGCGCGCGGCCAGCTTCTTGCCGGTACCGGCTTCGCCCGCGAACAGCACGGCCGTTTCGGTACGCGCGTTGTGCTCGATCGTGTCGTACACGTGCTGCATCGGTTCGCTGCGGCCGACGAGGGCGCCGAAGCGGCCGAGGTGACGCAGCGACGCGCGCAGCGTCTGCACTTCGTCAATCAGTTCGTAGGGCCGTGGAATTCGGGCGAGCAGGCTGCGCAGGCGCGGAATGTTGATCGGCTTCAGCAGGTAATCCCAGATGCCGTGACGCAGGCCTTCGATCGCGCTCTCGACGGTCGCATTGCCCGTCAGCACGATCACCGGCAGCGAGCCGTTCGGCTGCTGTTGCGGCAGGTGCTGGAGCAGGTCGAATCCGCTGCCGTCCGGCAGGTTCAGGTCGACGAGGACGACATCGGGAATCGAGCGGCCGAGCGCCGTGCGCGCTTCGGCGAGCGACGTGGCCGTGTCGACCGAGAAGCCGTCTGCGGCGAGCAGCGCGGTGAGGCCGGACAGACTGTTGGGATCGTCTTCGACAATCAGGGCGTGTGGCATGGTGAACGCGAGTCGAGTCAAGAGAGGCGGGCTGTCGGCATCAAGCCGGCCGCAGCCGCATGTCAGATTAAAAACTGATTTTATGCCCCGCCGAACGCGTGACGAGCATTATTTCTCCTGCGCTATAAAACAGTTACCGATGATACAAATTGAATATCTTTACCGGTGGCTTTTGTGCTGCTTCTGGCGGCAGCGCACGCCGCTGTTGGCGCCGGACAAACAAAAAGCGCCCCGAAGGGCGCTTTGTTCGATGCGGAAATCGCAGACCGATTACGCGCGGCTGCGGTATTCGTTCGTACGCGTATCGATTTCGATCTTGTCGCCGGTGCTGCAGAACAGCGGCACTTGCAGTTCGAAGCCCGTTGCGAGCTTGGCGTTCTTCAGCACCTTGCCCGACGACGTGTCGCCCTTGACGGCCGGTTCCGTGTAGGTGATTTCGCGAATCAGGATCGTCGGCAGTTCAACCGAGATCGCCTTCTCGTTGTAGAATACGACTTCGCAAGCCATGCCGTCTTCGAGGTAGTTCAGCGCTTCGCCCATCATTTCCGCTTCGACTTCGTACTGGTTGTAGTCGGCGTCCATGAACACGTACATCGGGTCGGCGAAGTACGAGTACGTCACTTCCTTGCGGTCGAGCACGACGACGTCGAACTTGTCGTCAGCCTTGTAGACCGATTCCTGACCTGCGTTCGTCAGCAGGTTCTTCATCTTCATCTTGACGACGGCGGAGTTACGGCCCGACTTGTTGTATTCCGCCTTTGCGATGACCCATGCTTCGCTGCCGATCTGCACGACGTTGCCTACGCGGAGTTCCTGTGCGGTCTTCATAAAAACTGTCCTGATCCAATCAAATAAATAGGTGCCTGAGCGTTGCGCAACGGCTGACGGCGCAAGCGGCGGGGCGTTCCGGTGGGCGCCAAGAGCCCAAACGCGAGCGCTTGCGTGGTCAGCCGTCGGATAACCGCTTATTTTAACTGAGATTTTGCGTATTCCGCCAGCTTTCCGGCAAGATCGCCGACGCTCGCCAACGCGTCGGCCCAGTGGGCTGCATTTGCGTCCAGCTCGGTGCGATATTGCAGCAAATCGGCCCAATCGGGCGTGCCGGCGCTGTTCCATGCATGCCAGAAGCGTTCCAGCGCCGCGCGCGGCGCATCGGCAAGGCTCGCCGACACATGCGCGAGCGCCGCGTCGAGTTTCGGCAGATGCGCATCGTCCGACTGCGGGTAGATGTGCCATACAAACGGCTTGCGTGCCCATTGCGCGCGAACGAACGAGTCCTCGCCGCGCACGAAATTCACGTCGGCCACCCACAGCAGCGGATCATAGTCGGCCTGCGGGACGAACGCGAGCCCGTATGCGGTGAGGTTGCCGCTAATTGCACGCGCGCCGGCGCCGAACGATTCGACCCCGAAGAAGCGCGCCAGCGCGGGCGATATGCGACCGGCCGGCACGAGCGCGACCACGGGTGACGGGCCGTCGCGCCACTGCGCGAGCAGCGCGTCGACGGCCGGATTCTCGTACGCGAACAGGCTGACGACCGTCGTGCCGGGCGCGGGCGGTGCGCTGCCGGTCGTCCGCTGCCACCACGCGGTGCACGCCGCGGCATCGGAGTCGAAGGCTGCGCGGCGCGCATCGAGGTCGCGCTCCTTCAGCACGCCGCCGGTGCCGGCCGACAGTCCCGGAAAGAAGAACGTCTTCAGCAGCGGATAGCGCGGATGCGGCGACGGGCGCAAATGGAAATCGGCGACCCAGTCCTCGGCACTCAGGTATTCGAGGTTGATCCACACCGGGCGGCGCGCGCGGCGCGCCATCGCCGCGAGATACGCGCCGGGCAGCTCGCACGCAAACGCCTCGATCACGACATCGGCGATATCCAGCGCGTCGCCGACTTCCGCATGCCAGTGTTCGACGACGATGCCGTCGAGCGTCTGGCGGCCGGCATCGGGATCGACCCCCGGCAGCAGGCGCGCGAACGTGCCCAGGTCGTCGATCAAGAGGCGAACCTGCCAGCCGTGCTCGTGCGCGAGCTGGCGGGCGAGGCGCCAGCACACGCCGATGTCGCCGAAGTTGTCGATCACGGTGCAGAAGAGGTCGCAGGCGATCGGTTCGTCGGGCGCGAGCGGCGAAGGGGAGGCGGGGGCGGTGCGGGGCATCGAAGCGGGCCGGTGAATGCTCTAAACTGGCGATTCTAATGGACCCGTTCCGCGCCACAAGGTGCCCGGATCACGCATGACATCCCCAGAAGCCGCCGACATTCCGTTCGAACCGAAGAAGATCCTCGCGCAATTGCCGCACATGCCGGGCGTCTACCGCTACTACGACGCAGCGGGCGCCGTGCTCTACGTGGGCAAGGCGCGCGACCTGAAGAAGCGCGTATCGAGCTATTTCACCAAGACGCAGTTGTCGCCACGCATCGCGATGATGGTCACGCGCATCGCGCGCATCGAGACGACCGTCACGCGCTCGGAGGCCGAGGCGCTGCTGCTCGAGAACAACCTGATCAAGGCGCTCGCGCCGCGTTACAACATCCTGTTTCGCGACGACAAGTCGTATCCGTACCTGAAGCTCACCGCGCATCGTTTCCCGCGCATGGCGTATTACCGCGGCTCGGTCGACAAGCAGAACCAGTATTTCGGGCCGTTCCCGAGCGCGTGGGCCGTGCGCGAGAGCATCCAGATCCTGCAGCGCGTGTTCCAGTTGCGCACCTGCGAGGACTCGGTGTTCAACAACCGCACGCGGCCGTGCCTGCTGCACCAGATCGGGCGCTGCACCGCGCCGTGCGTCGGCGCGATCTCGGCGGACGACTACGCGATCGACGTGTCGAATGCCGCGCGCTTCCTGCTCGGCCGGCAGTCGGAAGTGATGAAGGAGCTCGAGCAGAAGATGCACGCGTTCGCCGGCGAACTGAAGTTCGAGCAGGCGGCGGCCGTGCGCAACCAGATGAGTTCGCTCGCGACGGTGCTGCACCAGCAGGCGATCGAGGTCGGCAGCGACAGCGACGTCGACATCCTGGCGGTCGTCGCGCTGGGCGGACGCGTGTGCGTGAACCTCGCGATGGTGCGCGGCGGGCGGCATCTCGGTGACAAGGCCTATTTCCCGACGCATGTCGAAAGTGCGCTGACGCTTGCCGAAGGCGGTCTCGGTGACGACGCCGAGGCGCTGGCGGGCGAGGCTGGCGCGCAGCCGGACCTGCCGACGGAAGACGCGACGGTCGAGGTAGTAGAAGAAGCAGCTGGCACGCGTGGCGCAGCGCCGTCGGTGGAGGCCGAGGTGCTCGATGCGTTCATCGCGCAGCACTATCTCGGCAATCGCGTGCCGCCCGTGCTGGTCGTCAGCCACGCGCCCGCGAGTCGCGACCTGCTCGAGCTGCTGTCCGAGCAGGCCGGCCACAAGGTGTCGATGGTGCGGCAGCCGCAGGGGCAGCGGCGCGCGTGGCTGTCGATGGCCGAACAGAATGCGCGGCTCGCGCTCGCGCGGCTGCTGTCCGAGCAGGGCTCGCAGCAGGCGCGTACGCGTGCGCTCGCGGAGACGCTCAGCTTCGAATGCGACGATCTCGCGACGCTGCGGATCGAGTGTTTCGACATCAGCCATACGATGGGCGAGGCGACGCAGGCGTCGTGCGTCGTCTACCACCATCACAAGATGCAGTCCGGCGAATACCGTCGCTACAACATCACCGGCATCACGCCGGGTGACGATTACGCGGCGATGCGGCAGGTGCTCACGCGCCGCTACGAGAAGATGGTCGAGCAGGCTGCACAGGCGGCAGCGGCCGACGACGCGGCCGGCATCGACGGCGAATCGACGCGACAGGCCGAGGCATCGAGCCTGCTGCCGAACATCGTGTTGATCGACGGCGGGAAGGGCCAGGTCGAGATCGCCCGCCAGGTGTTCACGGAGCTCGGGCTCGACACGTCGATGCTGGTTGGCGTCGCGAAAGGCGAGGGGCGCAAGGTTGGCCTCGAGACGCTCGTATTCGCGGACGGCCGTACGCCGCTCGAGCTTGGCAAGGAGAGTGCGGCGTTGATGCTCGTTGCGCAGATCCGCGACGAGGCGCACCGTTTCGCGATCACCGGGATGCGTGCGAAGCGGGCGAAGGCGCGCCAGACTTCGCGGCTCGAGGAGCTCGAAGGGGTCGGCGCGAAACGCCGGCAGCGGCTGCTCGCGCGGTTTGGCGGGCTGCGCGGCGTCGTTGCGGCCAGCGTCGAGGAGCTGGCGAGTGTCGAGGGCATCTCGCACGCGCTGGCCGAGCAGATCTACAAGCAGCTTCACTGACAGGCCGTGCGGCCGGTTGCCCCTGCGCGCGTTTTGGCGTTCTTGTGGCGGGCCGGTCGACACGGCACAATTGCGAATCCTTTACTGACCCGCATGCCATGCCGTTCAATTTCCCGATTTTCCTGACGTGGGTACGGATCGTGCTGATCCCGCTCGTCGTCGGCGTGTTCTATCTGCCGGACACGGTGATGGGCGGCGCGCACCGCAATATCGCGGCGGCGGCGATCTTCATTCTCGCTGCGCTGACCGACTGGTTCGACGGGTATCTCGCCCGCAAGTGGAACCAGACGTCGTCGTTCGGTGCATTCCTCGATCCGGTCGCGGACAAGCTGATGGTGACGGCGGCGCTCTTGATCCTCGTGCAGATTTCGCGGGTCGATGCGGCGATCGCGTTGGTCATCGTCGGCCGCGAGATTGCGATCTCCGCGCTGCGCGAGTGGATGGCACAGATCGGCGCGTCGAAGAGCGTCGCGGTGAACCAGCTCGGCAAGTTCAAGACCGCATGCCAGATGGTCGCGATCCCGATGCTGCTTTACTACGGCCCGCTGCCGCTCGGCATCGTGACGATCGACACGCGCGGGTGGGGCGAATGGCTGATGTATCTCGCGGCGGTGCTGACGATCTGGTCGATGCTGTACTACATGAAGCTCGCATGGCCGCAGATTCGCGAGCGCGGCGGCGCGTGACGAGGGCACACCCATTCGACCAAGCAGGTTTTTGGAAAAAGGGCTGGAAAAGCCCTTGACATACGAATGTGCCTTCGACATAATCTCGCTTCTCCGCTGCACGACAAAGTAAGTGTGTGACGGGGAAGCAGTAGCGCAGCAATACGCGGGAGTAGCTCAGTTGGTAGAGCGCAACCTTGCCAAGGTTGAGGTCGCGAGTTCGAGACTCGTCTCCCGCTCCAGATTTTTCTGGCGGCGTGTTATACGGCAAAGCGCTGCAGATGCAGGACACATGCGGGAGTAGCTCAGTTGGTAGAGCGCAACCTTGCCAAGGTTGAGGTCGCGAGTTCGAGACTCGTCTCCCGCTCCAGATTTTCTGGCGGCGTGTTGTACGGCAAGACGCTGCATGTGCAGGACAATGCGGGAGTAGCTCAGTTGGTAGAGCGCAACCTTGCCAAGGTTGAGGTCGCGAGTTCGAGACTCGTCTCCCGCTCCAAGTAATGGGGAAGCCAAGCTTCCCTTTTTATTTGATGGACTGATGGTCCTCGAATAAAAAATCTGTCAGTTGTCTTCATGGCATCCGGACAGTCCGCTTTTGGCGCGATAGCAAAGCGGTTATGCAGCGGCCTGCAAAGCCGTTTAGGCCGGTTCGACTCCGGCTCGCGCCTCCAAGTAGAACGAGATAAAGCCCTGATTCGTCAGGGCTTTTCTTTTTTCTGCACATTTCCAAAGATGGAAATGCGTCGCCAAGAGTGGTAAAAAGTCGCCTCTAACCAACCAAAAACCGACGCCAACCACCCGTAGATCGGCTAGTTGGCAATCGAGGCGAGTTGACCAGGGCATGGCGAACAAACGACAGCGGCCGTCGGGCACGTGGGAATACACCATCAAACGGGCGAAGCTTTTACCAAAGCCACTTTCGCTCACGTTCGACACCGAGGAAGAGGGTGATGCGTATGTCGCCCGCCTCGAGCAGCTGCTCGACGCCGGCATCGTGCCGGAAGAGGTCGTGCAGCAGCACGCCTCACTCGCGACCACTGGTGACGCAATCCGGGCCTATTTGCGTCGCGTCTCCGTCCCCGACTCCGACGTCCAGGTACTGAATGCGCTGCTCGGCCGCGAGGCCACAAAGGCGAAGGCGCTGTCTACGCTCGACTACAGATGGGTTGAGCAATGGGTCACGAGTATGAAGCGCCGTGACCATCTTTCCCCGTCGACGATTCGTCACTATGTCGGTGCGCTTGCTCGCTGCCTCGATTGGGTAGTGAGGTCTGGCACGCCGATGCTGGCGACGAACCCGATCCGGCTGCTCCCGAAGCGCTACGCGACCTATACCGAAGAAGACCGCGTCGCGGTTGAGGCACAGGACGTCGACGCGAAGGAGGACGTGCATCGAGATCGCCGACTGAGCGATGACGAGCTAGTGGAGATTCGGCGGTTGATGGGTGGCGGCAAGCCAAAGGGTCGCGAGCGCGCGTTCGAACTACCGTACCGGCCGGCGCTGGTGTTTCTCTTTGAGCTGGGTATAGAGTCCGCGATGCGGATGCGGGAAATGTATACGCTCGCGATCGACCAGTTCGACGTCGGCCGCCGGACGGCCGCGCTCGAGCGGACAAAAAACGGGAGTAAGCGTGCAGTGCCGCTCACGACGGTGGCGATTGCCGCTTACGAGCGCTACGTCGCCGCAGTGACTGGCCAGGATCCCGCGATGGACGGCTTCACCTTTGACGGCGGCCAGCTATTCCCATGGGTGGGCGACATGGAAGCATCGATGCGCGCGGAAGGCGCCCCACTGCTGCGGAGAAAGGTGCTCGCCCGTGTGTCGTCTCGACTATCGGCTCAGTTTGGGCGGATCTTCGACGCGGCGGGCTGCTCGGACCTTGTGTTCCATGATCTCCGACATGAGGCGACGTCGCGGCTGTTTGAGCGGACCACGCTGAGCGACATCCAGATCGCGAAGATCACTGGACACACGAACCCGAAGGTGCTGATGCGGTATGCGAATCTTCGCGGCAGCGACCTCGCAATGCGGTTATGGTAAACGTGAATGATTAAATCCATCTGCTGGCGTAACGTACATTCGAACAATAATCTCGACCGGGGATAAAATGACAATCGTTGTACTGTGGTATAGCAAGAAGCACGATAAATTACTTTGTGCGGCCGATACGAGAATATCGCGTGGCGATTCCGTATCAACGGATAGTGGTCCAAAAATTCTTCCTATTTCCGTGGTATGTCATGAGGAGACTGAAACGGTCGGTGTCCCGACAATTGCAAGACGGGTCACTTATGGCTTTGCATATTCCGGTGCGACTCTTGGAGCAATCAGCACATATTCGCTCGCGAATGTTTTCACTCAGAGCCTGAGCGCAGGTAAGGGGCAAGCGCGGGCTGTCTCGGTAGAGGCCGTCGCGCAGTTATTTGCGAAGGTTGCAAACCACTATTTCACTGATGTCGCAATGAGGTTGGGTAGTAATTCTGATTTCAATGCCGCTTATTTTGAATTAATGGTATTTGGGCACTGTGCCGTGAGCGATGAACTTAAGGCATATAAAATTAAGCCAGTGCGCCGCGCAGATTTATTTGAAATGACATGTGAAAATCTCGTCATCTTTGAGAGGTTCATCAGCATTATGGGGAGCGGTGCGGAGGACTTTGCAACAGTATATATTGAGCTATCCGAGGCAAGGCAAGTGCTTGTGAGTCCTGTTAGTGCTATGAAGGAGCTTTTGAAGCGTGAGCAACGGGCAGATGTTGGAGGTGGGATTCAGTTGGGAATGAGCATGAAGCCCGGATTCCGAATTGTTCCGATACTGGAGGGGATAGCTAATCCTGACGACGTCAAAGTAACTTTTGTGGGGTGGGACTCAGCACAACTGGGAGATGTTGACGGCTACCAAATCGGTTATTTCGGAATGACTTTTGACGACTGATAACAGCTGAAGGTTGGACACTCCACGGGGTGTGGCAATGTCCAAGCGTTCAACGACATATTAGGTCAAATACTTGATTCGCTGGCGATGCAGCCAGGATCAGGTAGATGTGGCAATGGCCTAGCCTTGCGCCCGGGGCGGCGAGGATCTGTTGCTGAAAGTTGCCTGCGAATCGCGCGGTCGACTTTTTGATTGATCACAGTCGAGCTCGACATGATCTGTTCAATTCGTTTCTGAGTTTGCGCCTGTACCTGCTCGCGCAGGTAGGCGACGACGTCATCCTCAAGAAAGACCCATGCGCGTCCAATCTTGGCGCCGAGAATCTCGCCGCGATGCACTATGTCGAGGAGGGTTGTGCGGTCGATCTTCAGGTGTTGATGTCCGCACAGAACTGACCCACTAGAGCTGAAAATTTTCATCGAATTTTGACCCACGTGATTGAATGCCCTGCTCAATCTTTGAGCAGGGGATACAAAGGTGATCACGGTGGGCATATTGGCCAAGATCAGGCGGATGTATTTCCGCGAGAAGGTCCCACTGCGCGAGATTGCGCGGCGTACGGGCCTGTCCCGAAACACGGTGCGCCGCTGGCTGCGGCAGACTGATGCTGTCGAGCCGAAGTATCCGAAGCGCGTCAGCCCGAGCGTCATCGACGACTGGGCCGCACAGCTGACAGGTTGGCTGCGTGCCGACAGTCATCGCCCGAAGCGTGACCGGCGCACCGCCCGGTTCATGTTCGAGGCGATCCGCGCCGAGGGTTACGCCGGCAGCTACGGCCGCGTAAGCGCGTTCGTGAGGCGTTGGCACGAGGAGCAGGCTGAGGCGCCTCGCAGGAAGGCCTTCGTGCCGCTCGCCTTCGAACCCGGCGAAGCCTTCCAGTTTGACTGGAGCTGCGAATACGCGTTTGTTGGCGGGCTACGGCGACGCCTGGAGGTCGCCCACGTCAAACTTAACTCCAGCCGCGCGTTCTGGCTCGTCGCCTATCCCACACAGAGTCACGAGATGCTGTTCGATGCGCACGCCCGCGCATTCGCCGCGTTCGGCGGCGTGCCGCGGCGCGGCATCTACGACAACATGAAGACCGCCGTGGACAAGGTTGGCCGCGGCAAGGAGCGTGCGGTCAACGCGCGCTTCGAAGCGATGTGCAGTCACTACCTGTTCGAGCCGGAGTTCTGCAACCGGGCTGCAGGCTGGGAGAAAGGCATCGTCGAGAAGAACGTTCAGGACCGGCGACGTCAGATCTGGCACGAAGCAGCGCTACGGCGCTGGGAAACGCTGGAGATCCTGAACGAATGGGTCGCTGGTCAGTGTCGTGAGGCGTGGCACATGCGGCACCCGCAGTGGCCTGAGCTGACAGTCGAGGATGTGCTGCAGGACGAGCGTACCCGGCTGATGCCCAATCCACGGCCGTTCGACGGCTACATCGAGCAGACCCTGCGAGTCTCGTCGACCAGCCTGATTCACTTCCAACGCAACCGCTACAGCGTGCCCACCGAGTACACGAACCAGTTGGTGAGCGTGCGCTGCTATCCGGCATATCTCAGCGTCGTCGCCAACGCCCAGGAGATCGCACGCCACGAACGCAGCTTCGAGCGGCACATGACCTTCTACGATTGGCGCCACTACGTCACGCTGGTCGAGCGCAAACCCGGCGCACTGCGCAACGGCGCACCGTTCATCACGATGCCGCAGCCGCTGCAACTGCTGCAGCGGCATCTGCTGAAACACCCGGGCGGCGATCGCGTCATGACGCAGGTGCTCGCTGCGGTGCGCGAACACGGGCTCGATGCGGTGCTGCTCGCCGTACAGGCTGCGCTGGATTCAGGACGCCCCAGCGCAGAGCACGTCCTGAACGTGCTGAGCCGGCTGAAGGCGCCCGTCACGAATGGCAGCCTCGCCACGACGAAACTCCAGCTCAAGGAAGAGCCCGCGGCCGACGTGAGCCGTTACGAGACGCTGCGCGCCAACCCACCGGAGGATCGTCATGTCTAACGATATCGCGGCCCAGCTCAAGGGTCTTAAACTGCACGGCATGGCGAGCACGTGGCCGGAGCTGCTCGCGCAGTCGCGCCACACTGACTTCGAGCCGGAGCGCTTCATGAAGCAGCTGTTGATGGCTGAAACCGCCGAACGGCAGGTGCGCTCGATCGCCTATCAAATGACCGCTGCGCGCTTCCCGGCCCACCGCGACCTGAAGGGCTTCGACTTCGCGCAGGCACACGTCGACGAAGCGCTGGTGCGCGAACTGAGCGAGCTGTCGTTCCTCGAAAGCGCGCACAACGTCGTGTTCATCGGTGGTCCGGGCACTGGCAAGACGCACCTCGCCTCAGCGATCGGAATCGAAGCCGTACAGCGCCACGGCAAGCGTGTGCGCTACTTCTCGACCGTCGAGCTGACCAACGCCCTGGAGCAGGAGAAGTCCATCGGCAAACAAGGCCAGATCGCCCACAAGCTGATGTACGTCGATCTGGTGATTCTCGATGAGCTGGGCTATCTGCCGTTCAGCCAGACCGGCGGTGCATTGCTGTTCCATCTGCTCTCAAAGCTTTACGAGCACACGAGCGTCGCGATCACGACCAATCTCAGCTTCGGCGAGTGGGCGAGCGTGTTCGGGGATGCAAAGATGACGACAGCGCTGCTGGACCGCGTCACCCATCACTGCCACATCGTCGAAACGGGCAATGAATCGTGGCGCTTCAGGACCAGTTCTGCCAAGGCAAAGACAACAAGAAAAAGAGCAGCAAAACCAGCGGGTAACGAAGAGTTATCCACACCGGAATAGATGTACTACGCTGTCTCAGGGTGGGTCAGATTTAGATGAAATCGGTGGGTTAAGACTCGGTGGAAATCAACACTGGTGATCGCATCAAAGCCGCCGCCAAGGTGGACGGATACTGCATGGAATTGCACTTTGGCGGCGCAACGGCACAAGGCGGTCGCCATGCAATTGAGGCGTTTGCAATTCAGGATGCCGTCACAAGCAGTGCCAACCCAGACCGCAATTATGTTGGCATTGCTGGCTCCTGTATTACCTCAACCGGCGACGGCGGCACAGCGGATGATCCGGTGGGGAAGGGCCAGTACTTTGGCTCAAACTTTGTCGGCTACCACAAAGGCGGCCGCTTCATCACGAACGTGACGGCATGCGAATTCAACACCATCACGACCGCATCGGGTGGCAACGAGATCTACATTCACACCGGCATCCAGATTGGGTCGCGTATCGGGGTTCGGGGAATTGCAGTTGATGCGCAAATCAACTGTACAGGCGGTGCTGCGGGCTTGCGTTGGCGAAACGGCTTGATGTTCTCAAGTGCGAACGGTGCCTATTCGTTGGGTAGTGATAGCACCGTAATCTCGGCTGGGTCGCAAGATGGAACTGTACTCCGTGGCATCAAGCTTGTGCCATGCAACGAGTACATTTTGGACTCAGGCGATGTGCGTCTAACCAATAAGAGCTTGCAGCTCGGGGCGCCTGGCGCATCAATCGAGGTTGGCAGTTCAACTGCTGCAGGAAGTTCGTTTATAGACCTTCATTCCGGCGGTTTCCCGGTCGACTACGATGTTCGGATGATCTCAAGCGGCGGGTCGGCTACCAATGGCATGGGAAACCTTCAGCTGCTCGCGGGATCATCGATCACGCTCTCCAGCGCAACGACGGTATTCAGTGGCGCGTTGCGGCCGAGCACTGACGGGACTATCGATTTAGGTGTGGCGAGTTATCGACTCGGTACCATCTTCGCAAAAAACGGGGCGATCAATACTTCTGATCAGCGTGCGAAGGATGGCGTCACGCTGCTCTCCGACGTTCAAAATTCGATCAACGGGACTTCGGTCGAACGGGTCTTCGAGGCATGGGCTGACGTCCGCTATGCAGTTTTTCGATTTATCGATTCGGTCGAGGTTAAGGGTAAGGATGCGCGTTGGCACGTCGGGGTAGTCGCCCAACAGGTCGTCGCCGCATTTTCCGCGCGCGGTCTCGATGCGACGATCTTCGGCTTCCTTTGTCATGACGTGTGGGATGACGAGTACGAGGAATGGGGCGACGAATACCAGGACGTTCCGGCCGTCGTGTCGGATCTAGTGGACAGGTTGGGTGACCCAATCATCACGCAGCCAGCGCAGCGCATTCTTTCTCGCGCGGCTGGTAAGCGACTGATCCGTGCTGCAGGAGATCTGTATGGCATCCGATATGAAGAGTCACACGCCATGGAGGTCGCATATCTGCGTTGGCGACTCGAAAAATCTGACTCTCGATGCGACGAAATGGAGGCACGCATTGCAGCTCTGGAGGGAGAGGCTAAATCGGCAAACGCTACCTAACTGATGACCGTTTCAGTAACGACACGGGCCGCCCATAGGGCGGCTTTTTTATTTGCGATGAGAACAGGGGTAACTCATGAGCACGCCACCGGCAACCGGTCGAAAAGCGGTCGATATGACCGTCAACGTGCAGTCGATGGTTTTCTCGGCGCTCGCAGCCGCACTCGGCGCTACGGCGATGTGGTACTCGCTCGTTGGCCGTGTGCAAACGCTGGAGGAGCACGACAAGCAGCAGGAGGCGCATTTCACTCAAATGGAGCGCGCGCTTGATCAGCAGCGAAACGACGTGAAAGAGCAACTGCGCGGCATCGGCCAGGACGTGAAGGATACGAACGCGAAGCTGGATCAACTGACGCAGCAAATCATCTACAGCTCAGCCGGCAATCGGCCAGAAACGCGGAGGTGGGCGCGATGACTTGGAAAGTAACTTTGGCCGATGACTGGCGGAATCTGCACAAGAGGGGGACGGTCATCCTCTCGTCTGCATTGGCGGCGATTTCCGCATTCGGCCCGGAGATCCGCGATGCATGGCATAGCGTCCCGGACGACCTCAAGGCCGTGATCCCGGCTCATTTTCAGCAGGCAATGGCGTACGCGATCTTGTTCGCGTCGATCGTTGCCGTTCGTTATACCGCCGTGCGTCGTACTTGCCCGGCGGATCGGGGGGGTAAAAGCGATGACGCTTGATCAGATTATCGGGAGTGCGGTGGCGCCCGCATTGAAAATCCTGCCGGCCGCGATGGATACGCCGCAAGCGCGCGTGATGCTGTTGTCGATCGGGCTTCAGGAATCACGCTTCACGTACCGTCAGCAGCTGGGCGGCCCTGCGCGTGGATTTTGGCAGTTCGAGCAAGGAACGGCGCAGTCTCACGGTGGGGTGTGGGGTGTCTATCTCCACGAGGCAAGTCGGTATTGGTTGAGCATGCTTTGTGGCGTGCGTGGCGTTGCATTCAGTCCCGCGTCGATCTACAGCGCGCTCGCAACGGATGATGTTCTGGCGGCGGGTGTCGCTCGTCTGAGCCTGTTTACGGATCCGAAGGTGCTGCCAGCCGTGAATGACGCCGACGGTGGGTGGGCGCTATATACGCGTGTATGGCGCCCAGGTAAGCCGCATCCGGAGACTTGGCCGGGTTATCACCAGCAAGCGGTGAAGGAGGTGCAGTCATGATCTCTGTCGTTCCGCTCATTTTTAAAATCGGACCGTGGCTACTTGCGGCGGCTGGCGTTGTGTTTGGCCTGTTCCGGCATCAACGGGCGAAGGTCGATTCAGCTGCAGCTGATAAGATGGTTGCGGAGGCGAGCGCTCAGGTCGCTCAATTGCAAACGGCAGAGGCTCAGGCTTCAGCGACGGCCATGCAGGCTGGTAGCGATGCTGCAGCTGCGCGCACCGGCATTAATAACGATCTGACCGGAATGTCGGCCGAGGAGGTCCGCGATGAACTGCAAGCCTGGACTCGCCGCAATTAGCGTGGCCGTAGCGCTGGCTGGTTGTGGTACGTGCTCGGGACCGGCATTGCCGCCGGCGCAGGTCGAGACACATACGAAGGTTATCGACAGCGCCTGTTCCTGGACAAAGCCGATCTATCTGGAAAAGACGGATGTCTTGTCCGATTCGACTGCCCGTGCCGTACTCGAGCACAATCGTACGGGCGCAAAGGTTTGTGGTTGGAGACCGCTAGCGAAGTAGATGACGCTCTCGGCCCGCGGTAGCACTGCGGGTCGGGAGCGTCCTTGGTGCGGCCAAGTTTGATGTTTAGCCGAATCGCTATGTAGTCGTGGTGTCAGTCTTCGAGAGCAGTGCAACGGGAAGTTCGATGCGAAGATCGTGGCCACCGATCGTCGCCCATAAGCTTGAGCGACCGATATCCAAGCTCTCTGCTTCTACAACGCCGGAGAAGCCGGTCCTCTCATTTGCCCATTGTGGAGCAGCAAGCGCGATGTCTGGCCTATGTTGTGCGACAGCTAGTTCGTATTCGATGCCGGTTGAATCGCGTAGCCACACACGTGACGGCTCCTTTCCATAGTCGCCAATTGCCCATCCGCGGACGAGCTGCCCGCGCTCCACTTTGCGTACTTCGTCGATCACCGCGTGAATGAAGCGTCCGTCGTTGCCGTTGTCTTGTTCGTCGCTTTCGCGAGCTAGGTCGTCTCGATATAAGACGGGCGTGGAGTTGAAGCGAGCGATCTTGCCTCGCAGCGGTATTTCCTCGCCCGTGCCCGGTCGAAACCTCCGAGATTTATTGCGGGTGTGAGTCATGACAAACAAGAGCCGGTCGACGCCTATTTCCTCAGCAAGTTCTTGCGCGGCGATGATCTCATCGTCCCCGTCGTTGTGAGCGAAGAGGATGTACTTCCAGACGACGGTCTTGGTCGGATCGCCCTTCGTACGCGCAGATGCGCGCCGCATGAACTCGATGACTTGGGATACGTCCCCGCCGATTCGATACTGCTCGTACGACGCTTGATGCACGCCGTCGCACGATACGATCAGTTGTTCGGGAAGAATCTCGGGAAAGCGGTTATCAAAATCGAAGTTTCCGTTCGTGATGACGCGCTGCTTGGTGTTGGGTAGTATGTCCCGCGTCCACTCCATGAACTTTGGAAACTCTTTGTGCGAAAGTGGCTCTCCCTGGCCGCAGTATTCAATCCATTCAACGGCGAGTCCTGAGCGTTGGCACGATTCGAGCATCGCTCGATATTTTTCCGTAGAAAGAACAGCGGGGCCCGGCAGATTCTTCGCCTGCCATAAGCCGTTGCATCCAGGACATTTAAGTTTGCAAGCAAGAGTGGTCTCGACCTGGATCTTCTCGATAGATCTGTCGATAACGCCAGTACGAAGTGAATCTGCGGGGCGAAAGAAGGCGCAGCGTTCGCAGACCAGCGGCCACGGGGCTCGGTCAGCGCTCATCTTGTCGCGCATGCGTTTGAAGTGCCATCCATCCACCAGCGCTGCCATGTCGACATCCGCAGAAGTGGGAATCGAGCCCAAAGTAACTTGCTCGCCGATGTCGTCTTCGCAAACGAAATTGCCGTTCGCCTTCAAGTAGAGCGTTCTTTGTCCTTGGCAATCCATCGCTATCCGCTCCACGTTAAGTCGACAGCTTTTGCGCCATCGTGTTTAGGGCACGGGAAACGCAATCTAGCCCAAAGGTATTTACTGGGTTGTCGAAGGAGTGATCGACCATCTCCGGAGGGTACATCCCTGCGGGCGTTGGTGTGACACCTCGATTGTTCATTTCGTCACGTAAAAGGATGGCATCGGCGCGAAGCATCTTTTTGTAGTGGTGCATCTTCTCTGAAAAGAATAGAGACTGTTTTCGTGACTCCTCCATGAACTTTTCGGGAGTTATATCACTTCTGTCTTGGAAAGTCCGGTTGGTTGAGTAGTTCTTGATCTCAGCGGCAAGAGTGTCAATCTGGCTTGCAATCACGCTGACAGACTTTTGTAGATCGGCGTTTGTCATCCCGGCATATTTGTGAGGGCCGGGCAACTCCATGCCAGTACGCTTTCTCAAATCAAGCAATTCGGCTTGCAATTTGGAAATTTCGGCTTGCGCGTGGTCTTTCGCATCTTTGTAAGATGTTATGCGTTCGTCTCGTGCCGTGAGTTGCTCCCTTAGCCCGTTAATCGTGGACTTTCCGGAGAGTATCCCAACCGTAAATCCAGCAGATATTCCGGCGCCAAATGTCAGTAGGATAGTGTCTGGGTGTGAAACGAGAAAAGGTGTCGTTGATTTTATGAGTTCCATCCAGTCCATATTTTTTCCTTTGGTCTAATTCGGCTCCGGCATTGCTATCGACTGCTGTTCGGATTCACGGTCGATCCCCACCGCCCGAGACTATACACCCGCACAGACTAGGTCGAATCGCTCCGGCCTAGAACGGTTTGAAATTTGTGCTGCGGACTAGAGATCGCTATTTGTGGTCGGCGTGGAGTGCGGTGGTCGCATCACAGAGATATTCCGGCGCGACGCATCTCATCCCGCACAAGCAAGAATAGCTTGCGCCAGTGCCCAAACGCACCCCCGAGATCGCCGTAATCGGCCGTGACTCTGTCGATCCGTTGCCAACAGTTCATGATCTCGTAAAGCGATTTTCGTAGTGCCACGATTTCGAGGATTAGCCGGCGAACCTCCGGATCGTGGTGCGTGCGCCATAGTTGTCGCAACTCCACATCAGTTGGGGCATCGAATTCCGGCATCTGCCGTACTCGCCGAAGACCAGGCTCGCGATACGGAACGAGGTTGCGATCGACCTTTGTTTCCTCGATTGGCACTGGGTCTGCATCAGGAAAGAACCCTGACAGTTGCCGGATGAATTCATCCTTGGTCAACTGAGTGAACGTCCGTACACGAACGCCCTGATTCGGGCACGTGTATTCCCAGATGTAAGCCCAACGCGGTTTCATGATGCGATATGATGCTGTATGGATATACAGTCTATCGTGCTGTATGATGGTCCCGTCAAGCCTCAGATATTGAGCGGAGCCGAATCCCGATCGGCGGTGCAACGAGGGGGCTGGGAGGGTGATATGCCAAGACCGATGACGACGGTGTAGCGAGCATTTGTCGACTGCGAAGGATATGAACAGTGTGCAGCGGCGTTCATCCCATCGAACTACGTGGCGCCCGGCGAGGATCCGGGCTTGAGCGAGCTGAAGATCGACAATTTCCGCGACCTTTATCGCTGGACGCCGTGGAAACCGGAGATCTACCAGGACTATGACGCGCCGATCGTCGCGAGCATCGACGGGCAGTTCAAGCCACTGATCGCTGGTTTCGGCTTCTGGCCGCGTACGCTCCAGAAGGCCAACGTCGAGAAGGCGAGGGAGCAGGGCAAAAAACCGCCGATCATCCGCAGCACGATGAACGTACGCGACGACAACCTTGGAAAATCTCCGTTGTACGGCCCGACGTGGCGGGGCGGCAGGCGTTGCCTGATTCCGGCGCGATCCGTGGTTGAGCCGTCATATCCGGACGCTCGCCAAGCAGCCAATGGCGACTGGGTGCTCGGGCCGTATGTGTGGCAGAGGATCGGCGTGGCCGACCGGCCGATGATGTGCGTCGCCGGCATCTGGCGCACGCTGACAAATCAGGACGGGGCTGACCATCACGTGATGTCGATGATCACGGTGAACGCAGATGGGCATCCGCTCATGGCCCATATGCACAAGCTGTTCGATGAGAAGCGCTCCGTCGTGATTCTGCGGCCCGACGACTGGGAGGCGTGGTTGACTGCACCGAACGTCGAGGCCGCGCGCGCGATGCTGCAACTCTATCCGACCGACGAGATGGTGGTTGGGCCAAAGTAGGTTTGAGGTGGCTGATGTTACACAGACGCGTTGTGTCTCGTACAATTTCAGCAGGCGCACGATGTGTAGGTGTAGCCGACTAGTGGACGCCCCAGAAAATTTTGAAAATATGGAGAAGAGCCAGTGCGGGCTGTAGGAGATCAACCAGCGGCCGAAGTAACGCAAGGGGTTGCAACCGCAGGGAGCATATTTCCCCAATGGGCCCAGGACGTCACCACCGGTGCTTCGTTTCTCGGGTTTCTGTTGACGCTTTATGTAACGTGGCAGGTTGGGAGTATTCGTCGGCAGTACGCCGCACGAGGTCGATTGCCTGACCTGACGAAGGATTTGGCCGCGAAGGGGTCGGAGCTGAACACGCTGATTCCAAGCTGGCCCCAGAACAGAAACGAAGTGGTGGGGAAAATCAAAGTCACCATAGAGTTGTTGGGGGTGGCGCGAAAGCTTTTGTCGAGATCGGATGGTGGTACGGTATCGCGCATTCACCGCAAGTTTCGAAAGACTGAGAGAGTTACCAACCAGGACGAGGCATGGGATTTCTACTTGGATCTTCAGATGGCGATCGCGAGTCTTGAGCAAATTATGAAGAATTTGAACTGGAAGTGAACAGGGCTATGGTTACCGACGAAAAATCTCTGCAGTTGGTCATACAGCTAAACCGTCTGACATCGCTTGGCGAGATTAAGTGGGCGATACACCAAGCGCCGGCATCGATCACCGCTGGGACTGATTGTGTCGTTCCCTTATATTTAGAGACAAATCATAAGGGCACGCGATATGGCATCTATCAGATTCGTTCGCGAGCATACGACGGTGAACGTGACACGCTGTACTGGAATGAGAGTGTTTGCCTCGCGGTTCTCGATCAGGATGGGCGCGTATTGTGGGACGTCTCGGGAGTAGCGCCTCTTTGGGATCTGCTGAGCACTGTTCGGGGACAGATAGTCAACATCGATGGTTTGCTCAACGATCTCGGAGCAAACCCGGGCGTGATCGTGAAACGTAGGCGGTTTATTTGAGTGGTTATTATAAGTAACTAGTTGATTTTTATGGAGTAGTGGCGGCCTGCAAAGCCGTTTAGGCCGGTTCGACTCCGGCTCGCGCCTCCAGCAAGAAAAGAAAAGCCCCGCTTCGGCGGGGCTTTTCTTTTTTCCGCGCGCAGATCCCCATGCTTGTTGCTCATTTGCGGCGGCATCGTCGCTGCGCAGGTGGCGGGCCTTCAACGCCGCCCGCGTCATCATGAACGCGCCGCTCAACCATCCACCGGCTGCGCCGGCGTTTCGAGCCTGAGCTGATAAAACGCGGCATCGAGCCAGCGACCGAACTTGAAGCCCGCTTCCGTGATCGTGCCCGAGTGCACGAAACCGAGCCGCGTATGCAGGGTGACGCTGCCGCCGTTGGTCGCGTCGATGCAGCCGACCAGCACGTGCACGCCGGCTTCCTGCGCACGCCGGATCAACTCGCGCAGCAGAAACTCGCCGAGCCCGCGGCCGCGATGGTCGCGATGCACGTAAACGCTGTGTTCGACCGTGTACTTGAACGCGGGGAACGCGCGGAACGTGCCCCAGCTCGCGAAGCCGACCAGCGTGCCCGCTTCATCCACCGCACCGACGACCGGAAAACCGCCCGCGCGCTTCGTCGCGAACCACGTGATCATCGCTTCCGGCGGACGCGGCTTGTAGTCGTACAGCGCCGTCGAGTTCACGATCGCCTCGTTGAGGATCTCGAGGATGGCGGCTGCATGCTCGGCTTCGCTGCAATCGATCAGGCGCACGTCGTCGCGCTGTTTCGGGGAATTCATACGGGCTCCTGCGCCTGTCGGCTTTGAACGAATGACGGATTACACATTCCGCGCGCCGGTGGCGGCGGATACATCGCAGATCGCGACGACATAACGCGCGGCCTGCGATGACGGGTTGCTGAAAATCGGCGGCTGATCGAGGCGCATGGCCAGGCAGTCGCCTTCGTGAAGTTCGTGAAGCTGGTCGCCGAACGTGACGTCGACGCGCCCGTGAACGACCCATACCTGCTGATGCAGCGCGCTTTCGCGTCCGCCGCTGTCGTATGCGACGCGCGCGCCAGCCGGGAAATCGACCTCGACGAGCTGAATCGGCGACGGCCAGCCGGGCGGCGACACATTGCGCCGGACATAGCCGGACGCCGGATCGCGCCATTCCGCTTGCTGCGCGCGTCGCACCAGCGGTTGGGCAGGCGTGTCGTCGCGATCGCCGCCGAACAGCCCGGCCAATGACACGCCGAGGCCCGCCGCGAGCTTGTCGAGCACGACGGCCGTCGGGCTGGCCGACGCACGCTCGATGAGCGAGATCATCGAACGACTGACGCCGGAACGCGCGGCGAGCGCATCGAGCGTGTAGCCTCTCAGGGTGCGCAGGTCGCGCACGCGGCGGGCGATGCGTTCGTTGATGCCGGTATCGTCGGCAGGGGAGGCAGTCTGTTCTTGCATGATGGATTTATTTTCCAGCAAGTTGGAATTTGATGTCAACGGAATTCATCGTGCCCGGATGCTTGCCCCACGGCGATGTCGAGCGTAATATATGAAACGACTACATTTCGCTTAATTAGAGACATATGGGAATCATCAAGATATCCGAGCACATGCACGAACGGCTGCGCTCGACCAGCACGGCGCTGAGCCGGTCGATCAACGCGCAGGCGGAGCACTGGCTGCGGGTCGGGATGATGTCGGAACTCAATCCGTCGCTGTCCTACGGTGACATCTGCCGGATGCTGATCGAGGCCGAAGCGCGCGGTGGCGATACCGGGCCGACGGAGTCGGTGGCGCACGGCATCGAGCAGGTGGCGTAATGGCGAAGCGCGAAATCCCGATCCGCGGCGCCGCAGAAATCGCCAAGTCGCGCGAGGCTGCAAAGCTGGCGTCCCAGGTGCTGACGATGATCACCGAGCACGTGAAGCCGGGCGTCACCACCGACGACCTGGACGTACTCTGCCGCGAATACATCGTCGACGAACTCGGTGCGATCCCGGCGAACATCGGCTACCACGGCTATCCGAAGACGCTCTGCACGTCGGTCAATCACGTGGTCTGCCACGGCATCCCGTCGTCGCGGCCGTTGCGCGATGGCGATATCGTGAACCTCGACATCGCGGTGATCAAGGACGGCTGGTTCGGCGACACGAGCCGCATGTACTTCGCCGGCGAGCCGGGCGAACTCGCGCGGCGCCTCGTCGCGGCGACCTATGAGGCGATGCATGCGGGGATCCGCGCGGTTCGTCCGGGCGCGACGCTCGGCGACGTCGGCTATGCGATCCAGCAGATCGCGCATCGCGAAGGGTTCAGCGTGGTTCGCGAGTACTGCGGCCACGGGATCGGCGACGTGTACCACGACGAGCCGCAGGTGCTGCACTACGGCCGTCCGGGCACCGGCGTGCCGCTGCAGCCGGGGATGATCTTCACGATCGAGCCGATGCTGAATGCGGGCAAGCGCGATACGCGCGTGCTGGCCGACGGCTGGACGGTTGTCACGAAGGACCATTCGCTGTCCGCGCAATGGGAGCACATGGTCGTGGTGACGGAGCAGGGCTTCGAGGTGTTGTCGGACGACGTGAAGCCGCAGGCGTCCGAGGCGCTGTCCGGCTCGCAAGCGGCCTGACACGCGTAGCAGGCCGCGTGAAGCGGCGATGCAACGAAAAGGGGCCCCGAACGGGGCCCTTTTTGCATGTGCGGTCGCGCAGCGCCTTTTGTGCGCGAGAGTCGCGACCGGCGGCGCAGCGCTTGGTTTATCGACCGCGTGCCTTTTCCCAAGCGTGTTCGACGAACACGCGGCACAGCGCTTCCATCCCGTTGCGGTCCTCGTCGTCGAAACGCGCGGCGACGGGGCTGTCGACGTCCCACACGCCGATCAGCGTGCCGTCGGCCGCGACCAGCGGCACGACGATTTCCGATTCTGACGCGGCATCGCATGCGATATGCCCCGGGAATTCATGCACGTCGCGCACGAGCTGCGTGTCGCGGGTCTGCGCAGCCGTGCCGCACACGCCTTTGCCGAGCGCGATCCGCACGCACGCGGGCTTGCCCTGGAACGGCCCGACCACGAGTTCCGTCCCGTCGAAGAAATAGAAGCCGGCCCAGTTCAGGCGATCGAGCGAGTGATAGACGAGCGCGGCGAAGTTCGCGGCGTTCGCGGTCAGGTCGCGTTCCGATTCGACGAGCGCGCGAGCCTGCTCGACGAGCGTCGCATAGAGTTCGGCCTTGGAGGCGTGAGGGTCGTTGGACAGCGTGAACATGGCGGGAATGCAATAAGGGTTGTGAAAAGCGCGATGCGCGTCCCGCAGTCTACGGCACGCGCGGCCCGTCTGCAGCGTCCGGTTTGCCATTGCATGGCAGCCAGGGTGGCGCAGACCGACGCGAAGCCGCTCAATCGGGTTCGAGTTCGGCGAACCGCTCCGCCAGGAAATCGAGCAGCGCGCGCACGGCGGGCAGCAGTCCGCGCCGCGATGCGAACACCGCATGCACGATTTCGCGGCGCGGCGCCCAGTCCGGCAGCACGGTCGCCAGTTCGCCGCGCGCGACTTCGTCGCGCACCATCATCGTCGGCAACTGCACGACGCCGACGCCCGCGATGGCAGCCGCGCGCAGCGCCAGCATGCCGCCCGTCACGAGGCGCGGCTGGTGGTGGATTTCGGCCTGGGCGCCGTCGGGGCCGCGCAGCCGCCAGACGTGCGACGCCTGCGGCACGCCGTGATCGAGACTGGGCAGGCGCGCGAGATCGGCGGGCACGGCCGGCACGCCGTGTTCGCGCAGCAACGCGGGGTTCGCGACGAGGCACTGGCCGCGCTCGGCCAGCACGCGCAGCGCGAGATCGCTGTCTTCCAGCGGCGGCGGGCGCACGCGGATCGCGACGTCGATCCCTTCGCCGACGACGTCGACGCGCCGGTTGGTCGCCTCCAGATGAATTTCGACGCGCGGGCACGCGACCATGAACGCGGCGATCATCGTGCCGACCAGCGAGTCGAGCAGCACGACCGGGCAACTGACGCGCACGATGCCGCGCGGCTCCTCGTGCAGCAGCGCGATCGCCTCGTCGGCGGCATCTGCCTCGACAAGCATTGCGCGACAATGCGCGTAGTAGGTCTGGCCGACGTCGGTGACCGTGAAGCGGCGCGTCGAACGCTGGATCAGCCGCATCCCGAGCCGCGCCTCGAGCAGCGCGATACGGCGGCTCAGCTTCGATTTCGGCATGTTCAGCGCACGTCCGGCCGGCGCGAAACCGCCGTGCTCGACGACTTGCACGAAGTAATAGAGATCGTTCAGATCCCGGTCGTTATCGTTCATGAAATAGAACGCTGAGTGCGATTTTGGCAGTCTACCGGATCGATCGTTCCACCTCTATATTCCTACTCAGGATGCGAAACACGTGTTTCGCCGCAATTCGGAGAAGGCAAATGAAGAAGATCCAGGGTGTCTACAGTGCGCCGCGCGGCCATTGGGTCGGTGACGGTTTCCCGGTGCGTTCGATGTTCAGCTATCAGTCTCACGGTGCGCATCTGAGCCCGTTCCTGCTGCTCGACTACGCGGGCCCGGCGAACTTCGAGCCGGCTTCGGCACCGCGCGGCGTGGGCCAGCACCCGCACCGCGGCTTCGAAACGGTGACGATCGTCTATGACGGCGAAGTCGCGCACCGCGACTCGACCGGCGCAGGCGGCACGATCGGCCCGGGTGACGTGCAGTGGATGACGGCCGGGAGCGGGATCCTGCACGAGGAATTCCACTCCGAAGCGTTCACGAAGCGGGGCGGTCCGCTCGAGATGGTGCAGTTGTGGGTGAACCTGCCCGCCGCCGACAAGATGAATGCGCCCGGCTACCAGACGATTCTGGACACCGACATCCCGGTGGTCGAACTGCCGGACGGCGCAGGGCGTGCGCGGATCATCGCCGGCGAATTCGACGGACGGCGCGGCCCGGCTCGCACGCATACGCCGATCGACGTGTGGGACGTGCGGCTGGCAGCAGGCGGTCGTGTGCGGTTCCCGATCGCCGAAGGGCGTACGCTCGCGGTGGTCGTGCTGAGCGGCACGTTGCTGGTGAACGGCGAGACGGTTGCCCGCGAAGCGCAGTTCGTGCAACTGAGCCGCGACGGCCGCGACGTCGAGCTCGAAGCGAACGGCGACGTCAAGCTGCTGATCCTGAGCGGCGAGCCGATCGATGAACCGGTCGTCGGTTACGGGCCGTTCGTGATGAACTCGCAAGAGGAAATCCGGACCGCGATCGACGATTTCAACAGCGGCCGCTTCGGCCAGATGCCGGCATGACGGACAGGCCCCGCGCAATGCGGGGCCTTTATCATGGATGAAAGCGGTGGTCGTGTGCCGCGTGCGCTTCGAGGCATAATCAACGGTTGCACGCGCGCCGGCCGGCGCGCCCGAATCCGGATCGACCATGAACGCTGCAGCCCCTGCCACCTCCCCGCGCGCCGACGCTCTCGACTGGCGCTGGAAATCCTTCGACGCGCTGACGGCGCGTGAAGTCTA
Organism: Burkholderia sp. JKS000303; assembly: GCF_002563755.1. NCBI lineage: Bacteria > Pseudomonadati > Pseudomonadota > Betaproteobacteria > Burkholderiales > Burkholderiaceae > Burkholderia > Burkholderia sp. JKS000303. The sequence continues at coordinate 386,586 of NZ_PDBZ01000001.1, read as the reverse complement.
TTCGATCCTCGACGCGCGCAGCGCTGTGTTCGTCGTCGAGCAGAACTGCGTGTATCGCGACATCGACGATGCGGACCAGGCTGCTTGGCACCTGGCTGCGTACGATGCGCAAGGGCGCGTGGCCGGCTACCTGCGCGTGCTGTTGCCGGATGCGCAGAACACCGACGTGCGTATCGGCCGCGTACTGACGACCGCACCGTTTCGTGGTGCGGGCCTCGGCAACGCGATGCTGTCGCGCGCGCTCGAGCACATCCGTGCGCAATGGCCGGACACGCCGGTGAGCCTGCATGCGCAGGCCCACTTGCAGCGTTTCTATGGGGCGTTCGGCTTTACGCCGAACTCGGACGTGCACGACGAGGACGGCATCCCGCACGTGTGGATGACCCGCGCGCGCGCCTGACGCGCCGCGCGCCGCGCCGTCAGTGGGCGGTGCGTGTCACCGACGGGCGCTCGGCATGCCGGGCGGCAGCCCGCTCGTCGATCAAACGGCCGCGTGCCGACAGCCGCATCCAGTGCCGCAGCGCGATCAGCGCACCGATCACGCTCATCATCGAACCGGGAATCCACAGCAGCAGGCCGCCGATCTGCTGGTCGCGCAGCGGGCTCAACCATGTGAACGCGCGTCCGCAGATCGAGTAGATCGGATACAGCTCGTGCGGCGTGAAGAAGATCAGCGCGCCGAGCGCGATCTGCGGCGGGATGGCCGCGACGACGATCAGGATCCGGCGGCCCGGCGACAGCCGCGCGGGCGGCGCGGGGCGCGGATCCACGACGAGCCACCAGAACAGCAGCCCGTCGATCACCATGCTCCAGTTCATCACGCGATACAGACGCCAGTCGAGCATCGCGACGAAGTGGATCGGCGACAGCAGCCAGAAATAGATCAGCCCGACGAACAGCACGACCGCGACGACCGGATGGAACACCACGTCGAGCGTCGCGCGCACGGGCGCCCACGCGAGTGCGGGACGCACGAAGCGCTGTCGCCAGCGAAACGGGATGCCCGCGCGGATCGCCGCGCCCGGGTAGGAGAGCGCGATGAAGAACGGCCCGAGGTGGTGCAGCACGAGGTGCTGCGCGCGGTGCATGAAGAATTCGTGCTCGAAGAAATAGTCGAGCCGCGTATGCAGCGCGATGTAGAGCGCCGTCAGCCCGAACCAGAACGAGAACTGCCGCAGCGGCGTCACCTTCGCCTTCTTCACGCCACGCGCGAACAGCACGGCGGCCGTCAGCACCGCGATGACCACGGTCGGCGACGGTTCCCACGGATCGAGCCAGTACAGGACGTTCATCGCGCGCGCATCACTTTGCCTGGGCCGGTGACTTCACGGCGAACGGCGTGTCGACCGTTTCGCCGTCGGAGAACTTCAGGCGCAGGTGCACGGTGTCGCCCGGCTTGATCGTGTGCTTCGGTTCCTCGAGCATGAAGTGATAGCCGCCCGGCGCAATGTCGACCTTGCCGCGCGCGGGGATCGTCAGCTTGTCGACCATTTCCATCTTCTGCGTCGAGCCGTTCGACACGGTCTGGTGCAGCATCGCCATCCCGTAATCGGGGCTGTCGACGTCGACGAGATCGACCGGCTTGTCGCCCGTGTTGACGAGCGTCACGTAGCCGCCCGCGGGCAACTGGTTCGGCAGCCAGCGTACCCACGCATTCTGCGCGGTGATCGCGCCGGCGGCATACGCGTGCGCGCCGGTACACAGTGCGGCGAGGAGGGCGAACGTCTTGAGGGTCGTCTTCATGTCGGAATTCAGGTGGTGGAGGCAGTGTCGATGATCCGGCGCACATCGGCGGCGATGGCGTCGGGCGAATCGCGGTCGGTCGCGAGCAGGCGCGCGCGGCCGTTTGCGTCGAAGATGTAGACGGCCGAGCTGTGCGTGACTTCATAGCCGCCGGACGGATCGCGCTTTTCCATCTGGTACGCGACGCGATAGCGCTTCGCGAGCGATTCGATCTGGCCGTCGGTGCCGGTCAGCCCGCGTGCGTGCGCGGCATCGAACGCAGCGACGTACGACTGCATCGCCTGCGGCGTGTCGCGCGCCGGATCGACCGAGACGAATAGGATGCGCACGCCGCTGGCCTGCGGGCCGAGCTTCGCGAGCACTTCCATCAGCCGCGCCATCGTTTCGGGGCAGACGTCCGGACAGTGCGTGTAGCCGAAGTACACGAGCGCGACGTGGCCGCGAAATGCGTTGGCGTGAACGGGATGGCCGTCGCCGCCGGTCAGCGTGAACGACAGGTCGGGCAGGTGGCCGGTGACGTTGGTCAGGTGCCAGTTCGGCTCGTCGTGCGTGCAGGCAGCGAGCGCGACGGTGGCGGCCAGCGCCGCGGCCGTGCGGATGAAGCGGTTGAGGCGCCGGGGCGGCGCGGAACGGGCAGACGACATCCTGGGGCTCGATCGGATGGAATGGTCGTCGGCCGGCGCGGCGCCATGCGTCGCGCGGCCGGCGGTTGCCGACTGTAGCGCAATTCCCGCGCCGGCGTCCTTTCGAAACCCGTACGGGAAGGCGAGCGGGGCAATATGTCGCAGTCGCCGCGGCGAGCGGCGCAAGGCCCGCAATCCGGCGGTTTCGCCCATCTCGGTACTCAGGCGCGGTAAGATGCGCACAATTCCATTCGCGCAGCGGCGGCCCAGTGTTTGCTGGTCGCCCCTCAGACTATCGAATCGATGCAATCCGTTCCGGCTTCCCTGTCCCTGACTGATACTGCGTTCTTCTTCGACTTCGACGGCACGCTCGTCGAGCTGGCACCGACGCCCGACAGCATCCATGTGCCGCCGTCACTGCTGACGCAGCTCGAAGAACTGCGGCGCCGCTCGCACGGCGCGGTCGCGATCGTGTCGGGTCGCGGTATCGACAACCTCGACACGTTCCTGAACATGCCCGACCTGCCGATCGCCGGCCTGCACGGCGCCGAGCGGCGCGATGCGAACGGCGACACGCAGCGCATCGGCTTCAATGACGAACGGCTGCTGCGCATCGAGCGCGAACTCGCGTCCGTCGTTGACCGCCATCCGGGCATGCTGCTCGAAATCAAGGGCGCGGCCGTCGCGCTGCACTTCCGCAATGCGCCCGAGCGCGAGCCGGTCGCACGTGAAGCGGCCGAGCGCCTCGTTGCCGAATATGCCGATGCGTATGTGCTGCAGCCCGGCAAGATGGTGTTCGAGATCAAGCCGAAGGGCGTCGACAAGGGCCGTGCGCTGGCCGCTTTTCTCGACGAGCCGCCGTTCGCGGGCCGCGTGCCGCTGTTCGCGGGCGACGACCTGACCGACGAGAAGGGCTTCGCGGTGGTCAACGCGCGTGGAGGCCTGTCGATCAAGGTCGGTGCAGGCGAGACGTCGGCCCGGACGCGGCTCGACTCGGTCGACGCGCTGCATGCACAGATCGCGCGCTGGCTCGACGCGGAGCAGCCGGGCGCATGAGCCGACTCATCATCGTTTCAAACCGCGTCGCCCCGATTTCGGAAGGCGAACCGGCGGCGGGCGGCCTCGCGATCGGCGTCTACGACGCGCTGAAGGAGACGGGCGGCATGTGGTTCGGCTGGAGCGGCGAGGTGGTCGCGTCCGGGGCGCCGCAGATCCGCATCGAGGAGCGCGGGCCCGTGACGTTCGCGACCGTCGGTTTGTCGCGCCGCGATTACGACCAGTATTACCGCGGCTTCTCGAACGCGACGCTGTGGCCGGCCTTCCACTATCGCGCGGATTTGATCCAGTACGATCGACACGAATTCGACGGCTACAGCCGCGTGAACGTGTGGCTCGCGCAGCAGCTCGTGCCGCTGCTGCAGGACGACGACGTGATCTGGGTGCACGACTATCACCTGATCCCGTTCGCGCGTGCGCTGCGCGCCGCCGGCGTGAAGAACCGCATCGGCTTTTTCCTGCATATCCCGTTTCCGGCCGCGCAAGTGCTCGTCAACGTGCCGCCGCATCGCGAGCTGGTTGAATCGCTGTGCGCGTTCGACCTGCTCGGCTTCCAGACCGAACCCGACCTGCGCGCATTCTGCGACTACGTCGAGTTCGAGGCGGGCGGCGAAGTGGCGCGGGAAGGGCGCACGGTGCGCGTGAGCGCGTTCGGCAAGACGCTGCGAGCGGCAGCCTATCCGATCGGCGTGTATCCGGACGAGATCGCATCGCTCGCGCAGGCGGGCGAGCATGGCAAGGCGGTGCGCACGCTGGCGACGTCGCTGCGCGGGCGCCAGCTGATCATGAGCGTCGACCGGCTCGACTATTCGAAGGGGCTCGTCGAGCGGTTCCGCGCGTTCGAGAAGTTGCTGGAACACCAGACGTCGATTCGCAACCGCGTGTCGTTCCTGCAGATTGCGCCGTCGACGCGCGCCGACCTGCGCGCGTACCAGGACATCCGCCTGCAGCTCGAAGCGGAGTCGGGCCGCATCAACGGACGCTACGCGGAGCTCGACTGGGCGCCGATCCTCTACATTCACCGCCAGTACGACCGGCAGGTGCTCGCCGCGCTGTACCGGCTGGCGCGCGTGGGGTTCGTGACGCCATTGCGCGACGGGATGAACCTCGTCGCGAAGGAGTACGTGTCGGCGCAGAATCTGGACGATCCGGGCGTGCTCGTGCTGTCACGCTTCGCGGGTGCCGCACGCGAGCTGACGGGCGCGCTGATCGTCAATCCGATCGATATCGGCGGGATGGCCGATGCGCTGTCGCAGGCGCTGACGATGCCGCTCGTCGAACGGCGCGCGCGTTACGCGGACATGATCGCGCAACTGCGCGAGAACAACGTGTCGGTGTGGCGCGACAACTTCCTGCGCGACCTGCAGCGCGTGTAGCCGCACGCTGCGTGTCTCGCGCGCTGTCGTGAAAAAAAGCCGCCGTGCGTGAAGCACGGCGGCTTTTTTATCGGATGCGCGCCGAAGCGTCAGGCCGCGCGTTCGCCGGTCGGCGTGGTGCCGTCGGGCGCGTGATGGCGGCCGTGCTGCTTCGCGAGCAGGTCGCGGTACAGGCCCGGACGATTGCGCAGCACGTCGGGGCTGCCGTCGTCGATCACCTTGCCGTTGTTCATCACGATGATCCGGTCGAAGTTGCGCAGCGTCGACAGCCGGTGCGCGATCGCGATCACCGTGCGGCCGACCATCAGGCGGTCGAGCGCGGCCTGGATCGCTTCTTCCGACGCGCTGTCGAGCGCCGACGTCGCTTCGTCGAGCAGCAGGATCGGCGCGTCCTTCAGGATCGCGCGCGCGATCGCGATGCGCTGGCGCTGGCCGCCCGACAGCTTCACGCCGCGGTCGCCGACGATCGTGTCGTAGCCTTCCGGCATCGCGTCGATGAATTCCGCGCAGCGCGCGTCGCGCGCGGCGGCGAGCACTTCCTCGCGGGTCGCCTCGGGGCGGCCGTATGCGATGTTGTCGTAGATGGTCCGGTGCAGCAGCGAGATGTCCTGCGGCACGAGCGCGATCGCGTGGCGCAGGCTGTCCTGCGTGATGCCCTTCACGTCCTGGCCGTCGACCTTCACGGCGCCGTCCTGCGTGTCGTAGAAGCGTTGCAGCAGCGCGAGCACGGTCGACTTGCCGGCGCCCGACTTGCCGATCAGGCCGACGCGCTGGCCCGGTTCGATATGCAGGTCGAAGTGGTCGAGGATCGCGCGGCGGTGCGGATACGCGAAGGTCACGCGTTCGAAGTCGACACGCCCGCCCTTGGCCGACAGCGGCTGCGCATCGGAGCGGTCCGGCATCCCGTGCGGCTCGAGCAGCGTCTTCACGGCTTCGGACAGGCGCGCCACGTGCTGCGTGACGTCGACCAGCGCGACCGCGAGGTCGCGCGTGCCGTGCAGGATCGTGAAGCCGAGCGAGCTGACGAGCACGATGTCGCCGGAGGTCGCGCGGCCCTGGTCCCACAGCCACAGCGCCCAGCCGAGCAGGCCGGCCGACAGCATCGCGGTGATCACCGCGTGCAGCAGGCGCAGCTTCTCGAGATAGAGCAGGCTTTGCTGGCGCGCGTCCATCTCGGCCTTGACCGTCGCACCGAAGCGCTTCTGTTCGCGCAGCGTCATCCCGAACGCGCGCACGAGGCCCATGTTGCCGATCACGTCGACGAGCTCGCCGTCGACTGCGGCCGCCTTCGACGCGAACGCGTGATGGCGCGCGGAGCCGCGCCCGGCGAGCTTGAACAGCACGACGGCGAGCACGGCCGAGCAGCCGAGCAGGCCGGCGGCCATCAGCGGGTTCACGACGATGATCATCAGGATCGCGCCCATCACCGCGATGCACGGCGGCAGCACGTTCCACGCCATCGTGTTCTCGGACGTATAGACGGCGTTCGACGTGGCGGTAATACGGCTCGCGAGCGTGCCGGGCTGCTTTTCCGAGTAGTACGTGGGCGAATGGCCGCTCAGGTACTGGAACAGGTCGCGGCGCAGGTCGCCGGTGACCGCGACGAAGGTGTGCGCGGCGACCCAGCCGCCGACGCGCCACAACAGGTTGTCGGCCGCGATCAGCCCGACGAGCAGCGCGAAGGCGCTCCACAGCGGGCCCGGATGATGGCGCCCGGCCGCGAGCACGTCGATCAGGTGCTTGATCGCGTATTGCGAGCCGAGTGCGCAGCCGACGGCGGCCAGCACGCTGCAGAGCACGATGAGGTGCGCGACGGGATGCAGGCGGATGTAGCGGAACAGGAACGCGATCGGCCGATGCGCGTAGCTCGACAGCTTCGCGTTATGGGCGTTGCGCTGGGCAGGGGTGAGAGATTCCAAAATATGCGTGCGGTGATTCGGTGATTGAGCGTGGCGGCTGGATCGCAGCCGGCGATCGCCCGGACTGAATAATCCGGCATTGTAAACAAGGCCGTGCATTGCGCTGCGCGAATCTTGCCTTGGTCAGGGGCGCGCGATCAATTTTGAGATAAAATCCGGCATCCGTCCTGCCGCGTACGCCGGAATCGCATGCCGACAGCGACGAGATGACTCGGAACGCCAAAAAGGCCTTCCACTCTAGAACGGACACCCAAGTCCGCGGGTTGCAAAGTGTTGCGCCTTTGTAACAAAGTAAAGTGTTTGAAATGTTGTGCGCCGTATCGGGATTAACCCTAGATAATCGGCTCCGGGTTCGATTCCAGGTTTTTACGAACCCCTGTCAACGGGTCTTCGTTTCAAACGTTCTATGCCTGTCGCGTCGCCGACGCTCCTTGAGCAGCGCGGGTTTCGACGCTCCCGGCAGGCTGATTCGTCCGATGATCGGATGAAATGCATCCAGCCCGGACTGCCGCAGGTTGCCGACCCATACCTGGTTTTTAGCCGATTTTTTAGGAGTTACGCATGCGAATCGCCCAAATCGCTCCGTTGCACGAAGCGGTTCCCCCGAAGCTGTACGGTGGTACCGAGCGAGTGGTGTCTTATCTGACCGAAGCACTTGTCGAGATGGGGCATGACGTCACGCTCTTCGCGAGCGGCGATTCGCAAACTTCCGCGAAGCTCGAAGCGTGCTGGCCGCAGGCGCTGCGCCTCGATCCGACGATCCGCGACGTGATGGCCCCGCACATGCTGCTCCTCGAGCAGGTGCGCCGCCGCGCGGAAGAGTTCGACGTCCTGCACTGCCACATCGACTACTACCCGTTCTCGCTGTTCTCGCGCCAGCCGGTCCCGCATCTGACGACAATGCACGGCCGTCTCGACCTGCCGGAACTGCAGCCGATCTTCAACGCATTCAGCGACGTGCCGGTCGTGTCGATCTCCGACAACCAGCGCATCCCGCTGCCGCAGGCGAACTGGCTGTCGACCGTCTACCACGGCCTGCCGGAAAACCTGCTGACGCCGATCCCGAACGTGAAGCCGAGCTACCTCGCGTTCCTCGGCCGCATCTCGCCGGAAAAGCGCGTCGATACGGCCATCCGTATCGCCGAGCAGGCCGGCCTGCCGATCAAGATCGCCGCGAAGCTCGACAAGGCTGACCGCGCGTACTACGAAGAGAAGATCAAGCCGCTGTTCGCGCTGCCGCACGTCGAGTACATCGGTGAAATCAGCGAGTCGGAAAAGACCGAATTCCTGGGCAATGCGCATGCGCTGCTGTTCCCGATCGACTGGCCGGAGCCTTTCGGCCTGGTGATGATCGAAGCGATGGCATGCGGCACGCCGGTGATCGCGTTCAAGCGCGGTTCGGTGCCGGAAGTGATCGAAAACGGCGTGTCGGGCTTCGTCGTCGAAGACGAGCTGTCGGCCGTCGCTGCGGTCAAGCGCCTCGACACGCTGCCGCGCGAGAAGGTTCGCGCCGCGTTCGAAGCACGCTTCTCGTCGAAGGTGATGGCGCAGAACTACGTGAAGGGCTACGAAGAACTGCTGCGCCAGAAGCGCCGCACGGTGCTGCGCGAAGTCAACGCAAGCTGATGCCAGGCTGCCGGCCGCTGCGATACGCGGCCGTCACCGACGCCCCGTCCGGGTTTCCGGCGGGGCGTTGTCACATCTGCGGCGCGGATCTGTTGTATTCTCGCCGCGCCCGGCGCCACGAACGGCCCCGGAAGCGGTTCGGCACGCCATCCGGCCGTCTGTCCAGACGGTAATGTCCCTATAATGGCCGTGCCGTGAAATCCGGCCCCGCACGAACATCGAGAGGAGAGCTGTCTTGGCGAGAACGAAAACCACGCGCGCAGCGCCGGCCCCCGGCGCCGGCGTGATCTTCGCGTTGCGCGCGATCGGTCTCGTGCTGTTCGCGCGCTGGCTGTTCTCGATGTCCCAGATGGGCTATCGCGCGTCGCTGTCGGCGATGGTGTCGTCGCCCTGGGCGTTCGTCTACCTCGTGCTGATCTTCCTGCTGCTCGCACTGCCGGGCGCCGTCGCGCGCGCCGAGCGGCCGTTCCATCCGCTGCCGCAGTGGCTGCGTCAGGCGCTGCGCGTGTTCGCGCTGATCGGTTTCCTGTTTGCCGTGTGGTCGATCGGCGCGTTCGCGTGGGCGGCCGGCTGGCAGGGCGCGCTGCATGCGGTGACGGCGACCAACGGCTGGCTTGTCGCCGCGCCGGCACTTTATGCGGCGATCGTCTGGATGTGCCGCCCACGGCCGCTGTGGCGCACCAACGTGGCCGCGCGCCGCTTCGCGGTCGGCCGCTACGCGATTTCGCTCGACACGCTCACGCGTACCGCGATCGTCTGGATGGAAAGCCGCAAGGTCGGCCAATACGATGCGCGCGAGCTGTCGGTGCGCTGGCCCGGCCGGGCCGCGCTCGCCGCAGGCGAGCCGGGTGCGCAGCCGGCGGTCGTGCCGCCGCGTCGCGGCAGCCTGTTCCGGCGGCCGAAGGTCGAGTTGCTGTGGGATTCGCCGGCGGCCGTCGGCCATAACCGGCAGATCGTGATGCGCGCGCCGCTCGCGACCGAAGGCGACCGCGTCGCGGTGCTCGCGCTCGACGCAGCGCTCAAGCAGATCGTCTGACCCGGCCTGCGCGGCGCGCAGGCGACAAGGAGGCGTAATGATCGTCCGTTGGTTGCTGGCAGCCGTTCATCTGATGGCGTTCGGCGTCGCGTTCGCCGCGATCGCGGCGCGCAACCGTGCGCTGCGCCGGGTCATCGCGTCGGTGCAGGCGGCCGACCTGCCGGGCGTATTCAAGGCCGATGCCGTCTGGGGTGTGTCCGCGCTGGTGCTGATCGCGACGGGCCTCACGCGGGCGTTCGGCGGCTTTGAGAAAGGCACTGCGTACTATCTTCACGAGCCGCTTTTCCACATCAAGATGACCGCGCTCGTGCTGATCCTGCTGCTCGAGATCGTGCCGATGCTCGGGCTGATCCGCTGGCGCGTCGCCGCGCGGCGACAGCAGATGCCGGATCTCGGCCGCGCGCCGACCTATGTGCGCATCGGCCATTGGCAGGCCGTGCTGATCATGGTCATCGTGTTCGCCGCAGCGGGCATGGCGCGGGGGATTGGCGCAGGCGGGTAGGGCTGGGCGGGTGGAAGTCGCCGGCCGGATCCGAAACCGGCCGCAGCGTGCCGGTCTCATCCTTTCCGGGCATTTCCGCCCGACGCCCGCCGATATGCGCGGGAATCCGCGCATCGATGCATGACCGGGCGGACCCGCCGCCCGGCTTGGCCCGCGCTCAGCGCACGAGGCAGGGGCGCTTGTTGTTGAACGTCCACCCCGGAATCAGATACTGCATCGCCGCCGCGTCGTCGCGGGCGCCGAGCCCGTGCTGCTTGTACAGCTCGTGTGCGCGCGCGACCGCATCCATGTCGAGGTCGACGCCCAGGCCCGGCTGCTTCGGCACTTCCACGAGCCCGTTCTCGATCTTCAGCGGCTCGCGCGTAAGCCCTTCGCCGTCCTGCCAGATCCAGTGCGTGTCGATCGCGGTGACCTGGCCAGGCGCCGCGGCGGCGACGTGCGTGAACATCGCGAGCGACACGTCGAAGTGGTTGTTCGAGTGCGAGCCCCACGTGAGACCCCAGTCACGGCACATCTGCGCGACCCGCACCGAACCTTGCATCGTCCAGAAGTGCGGGTCGGCGAGCGGAATGTCGACGGCCTGCAATTGCACCGCGTGGCCCATCTGCCGCCAGTCGGTGGCGATCATGTTGGTTGCCGTCGGCAGCCCGGTCGCGCGGCGGAATTCGGCCATCACTTCGCGGCCAGAGTAGCCGTTTTCCGCACCGCACGGGTCTTCCGCGTACGCGAGCACGTGGTGCAGGTTGCGGCACAGCCGCACGGCTTCGTCGAGCGACCATGCGCCGTTCGGATCGAGCGTCACGCGGGCGTCGGGGAAGCGCTCTGCCAGCGCCGTCACGGCCTCGACCTCGCGAGCGCCTTCGAACACGCCGCCCTTCAGCTTGAAGTCGTTGAACCCGTAGCGCGCATGCGCGGCTTCGGCGAGACGCACGACTTCCTCGGGCGTGAGCGCGGCTTCGTCGCGCACGCGCGTCCAGTCGTCGGTCGCGCCGCGGTTGTCGCGATAGGGCAGCGCGGTCTTGGTGCGGTCGCCGACGTAGAACAGGTAGCCGAGCATTTCGACGTGCTCGCGCTGCTGCCCCTCGCCGAGCAGCGCGGCGACGGGCACGCCGAGGTGCTGGCCGAGCAGGTCGAGCAGCGCGGCCTCGAGTGCGGTGACTGCATGAATCGTGGTGCGCAGGTCGAAGGTCTGCAGGCCGCGGCCGCTCGCGTCGCGGTCGGCAAAGGTGCGGCGCACCTCGTTGAGCACCGCATGGTAGTTGCCGACCGGCTGGCCGACGACGAGCGCGCGCGCATCGTCGAGCGTGCGGCGGATGCTTTCGCCGCCCGGCACCTCGCCGACGCCGGTCCGGCCCGCGCTGTCTTTCAGGATCACGAGGTTGCGGGTGAAGAACGGGCCGTGCGCGCCGCTCAGGTTGAGCAGCATGCTGTCGTGACCGGCGACGGGGATGGCTTGCAGGTCGACGATGCGCGGCGTGTCGTGGGAAGTCGAGGCGTTGACGGCGTTCATGGCGGCGATGGCAAAAGAGTGGGCAATGCCGTGCGGCAAAATCTTTGCCGCGCGCGGCGGGAGGTGCGATCATTCGACAACCGACGTGCGCGGCGCGCAAGCCCCGCATGTCGACGGCAACCCGAAAGGGTGAGGGCGACCCGCTCGATGCCGGTGCTGCGACGGATCGGAGCCACGCGCGAATGCGCGCTTCGATCGACCGCGACACCGGGAGCCGGCAGACGCGCACGGGCGCGAACGCTGGCCGATCGTGAACACGGGATCCGGCTGGCGCTTGCGCCGGACTGGATCACAGGAGATCCGTGTCGCGATCATCAGTCGTCGGATGACTTGTGACGCAGTATAATGAATCATCGGCGTTCGCTCAAACCCCGCGTAAACCCTCGGCTCACATTACTACGATATTCAAAGGAACCGGCCTCATGTCCGTGCCCACGCTTCCCGCAGCGCCGCGCCGTCGCGCACGCAGCCTCGCACAAGATGTCGTCGACGCGCTGACCGCGCAGATCGAGAACGGCACGCTGCGCCCCGGTGACAAGCTGCCGACCGAGACCGAAGTCATGGCGGCGCAGGGCGTCAGCCGCACGGTCGTGCGCGAAGCAATCTCGCGGATGCAGGCGAGCTGCCTCATCGAGACGCGCCACGGCATCGGCAGCTTCGTGCTCGAGCCGTCGCGTCGCCAGACGCTCGGCATCGACCCTGCGACCATCACGACGCTGCGCGACGTGCTCGCCGTGCTGGAGCTGCGCATCAGCCTCGAAAGCGAATGCGCGAGCCTCGCCGCGCAGCGCGTGAACGACACCGACCTCGCCGCATTGCGGCGCGCGCTCGACGCGATCGCGTCGGGGGCGGGCGGCGGCCGCGACACGGCCCAGCTCGACTTCCAGTTCCATCTGCAGATCGCGCAGTCCACCGGCAACCGCTACTTCGTCGACATCATGACGCAGCTCGGCGCATCGATCATCCCGCGCACGCGCGTGAATTCGGCGCGCTTCGCCGGCGACGACCTCGAGCGCTATGTCGGCCGGCTCAATCACGAGCACGAGGACATCTACGAGGCGATCGCGCGTCGCGACCCGGAAGCCGCGCGTGCCGCGATGCGCACGCACCTGACCAACAGCCGCGAACGGCTGCGCCGCGCGCACGAAGCGGCCGAGGCGGAACGCGACACGCAGACCAGCTGACCCGCGGCCGCCCATGGCCGCGCGGCCCGCGGCGATGCGCGTGTGGCCGCGGTCGGCAGGCTGCGGCCGGGCACTCAAAACATCAGTCGTCGTATGAGATCGGTGCGAATGCGCCGATCCTTCCGCACGCGTGTCGTTTGTGCACGGGTTCATGACCCGCCCGCGAAGGGGGCCGGACGGCGTGCCTCGCCGCCGGCCCCCGGTCACCCGGTGCGCCGAGCGGGCCCGATCAGCCCCCCTTCGTCACGATGGTCTTCCACGCGCCGTTCTTCACCTGATACAGCGTCGACATCCCGCTCTTCAGCGAGCCGTCGTTCGCGAACGAGATGCGGCCGGTGATGCCCTCGAAGTCGATCTTCTTCAGCGCCGGGCGGTAGACCTTCGGATCGGTCGAGTTGGCGGCCTGCATCGCCTTGATCGCGGCCCAGGTCGCGTCGTAGCCGAACTGCGCGTACGACAGCACGTCGACGCCGAAGCGCTTCTTGAAACGCTGTTCGAAATCCTTGCCCTGCGGCAGTTCGTCGAGCGGACGCCCGTATTCCCACGCCATCGCGCCTTCGGCCGCCGGTCCGGCGATCTTGATGAACTCGTTGTCCTTCACGCCGCCGCCGCCGACGAATTGCGCGTTCAGCCCGAGCTGGCGCATCTGCTTGATGAAGTTCGCGGCGAGCGAATCGAGGCCGCCGAAGAAGATCAGGTCCGGACTCTTCCCCTTCAGGTTCGTGATCTGCGCACGGAAGTCCACCGCCTGGTTGCTGGTGAACTCGCGGTCGATGATGTTGCCGCCCGCCGCCTTCACGGCCTTCTCGAACTCGTCGGCCTCGCCCTGGCCGAACGCGGTCCGGTCGTCGATGATCGCGATGCGCTTCGCCTTCGTCACGTCGACCGCGTACTTGCCCGCGTTGCCCGCGTTCTGGCCGTCGGTCGCGATCACCATGAACATGTTCGCGAGGCCGCGCGACGTGAGCGTCGGGTTGGTCGCCGCCGGGTCGATCACGGGGATGCCGGCCTTGTCGTACACCACCGACGCCGGAATCGTCGTGCCCGAGTTGAAGTGGCCGATCACCACCGACACGTTCTGGTCGATGAGCGCCTGCGCGGCCTGCACGCCGATGCGCGGGTCGGCCTGGTCGTCCTGCACGATGAGGTTGAATTTCGCGGGCTTGCCGGCGATCTGCACCTTCTGCGCGATGGCGTCGTCGAGCGCGAGCTGCACGCCGTTCTGGAGATCCTTGCCGTAGCCGGCGTTCACGCCGGTGAGCGGCGCGGCGAAGCCGACCTTCACGTCGGTCGTGTCGGCGGCCTGGGCGACTTGCTGCGAGAGGAGGGTAAGCGCGGATACGACCGACACCGACAGCAGGGAATGACGGAATTTCATGTTCTTTCCTCTTGTTCGACACCAGCGGGTGGGTACCGCACGCATCCGGCGGGCCGGGCGCGTGCGACGGGCGGGCGGTTCGACCGCTTCTCTGAATCGGGCGGGGAGACCGGCATGATGGATTCCCGGAAGAATCTCCCGTCAGGCCCCGTGAGGAGCCCCGATCGCCTCGATATATAGGTCGCCGATATGCGCGGGTCTTGGCAATTTGCCGCGCATTCGCTGCGGATTTGCGCATAGCTTCCGCGCGTGCGGGGGCGGCCGGTATCGGGAGTTTCCCGTCACGAACGGACGGGAGGGGCGTGCGGGCGGGCGGCGCGGCCCGCCGAGGGCCGCGCCGCATCCGCGCCGTCGTCAGTCGGACAGGGCGTCCGACGTGGCTTCGAGGTCGTCGTGCGACGCGTTCGTGCGGATCAGCGGGTCGCTCATGCTCGGGCGGCCGGTCTCGACGTGGCCCGCGAAGCGGCGCACGAAGCCGAGCAGCCGGCCGTCGCTGACCGTCAGGTCGTACCAGCCGTGGCTGCCGCGCAGATCCCAGTAGTCGTCGATCTGCGCACCCGGCGCGAGGTCGAACGTGCGCGCGCCGCCGTGGCCGTACGCGTTCGTCACCTTGAGCCGGACGGCCTTGTGGCCGCGGTTCATCAGGCGCAGCGTGACGTTGCCGTTCGCCACGTCGTAGCCGTAGATCACCTCCGGATTCACGCTCGCGCTGCCGACGCCGGTCGCGAACGGGCCGCGGAAGTGGCAGTAGAAGCCGTTCGGGCCGTATACGTCGAGGTCGTACAGGCCGAGCGACGCCGCGGCACTCCACGTGTCGGCGATCCGCTTGCCGGCTTCGACCGTGTACGTCCACGGGCCGTCGAGGCGGTTGCGCGACTGCACCTGGAACGACGCGCCCGCGCGGCCCGTGTTCGCGAAGGTCAGCCGGAACTGGCCGTTCGCGGCTTCGACGCGACCGTGCACGAACAGCTCGTACGGCAGCGCGCGCGCCGGCCGCAGCCCGGCCTCCTGTTTCGGCAGCTTCTGCAGCACCGGCGGCACCGGGATGTAGTCGGGGTGGCGTGCGCGGTCGGGCGGCGCATAGCCGGCCGTGTCGGGCAGTGTCGGCCAGGCGGCGTCGGACGTCGCGAAGTCGAAGGCCGCCGTCAGGTCGCCGCACACCGCACGGCGCCACGGCGACACGTTCGCGGCCGTGACCGGATACTGCGCACCGAAACGCGCTTCGATGAATTGCAGCAGCGACGTGTGATCGAAGGTCTGCGAGCAGACCCAGCCGCCCTTGGTCCACGGCGACACGACGAGCATCGGTACGCGCGGCCCGAGCCCGTACGGGCCGGCCATGTGCGTTGCGTCGCCGGCGAACACCTCGTTGGTGGTCGCGACCGTCGACAGCCCGTTGTCGCGCGATTGCGGCGCGAACGGCGGCGGCACGTGGTCGAAGAAACCGTCGTTCTCGTCGTAGGTGATGAAGAGCGCGGTCTTGCTCCACACGTCCGGGTTCGACACGAGCACCTGCAGCACCTGCTCGATGTACCACGCGCCGTAGTTCGCCGGCCAGTTCGGGTGCTCGGAGTACGCTTCCGGCGCGCAGATCCACGACACCTGCGGCAGCGTGCCGTTCTTCACGTCCTGCTGCAGCACGTCGAACAGCGTGCCGCCAGTGCTGATGTTGGTGCCGGTGCGCGCCTTGTCGTACAGCGGCGTGCCGGGCAGCGCGTTGCGGTACTGGTTGAAGTACAGCAGCGAGTTGTCGCCGTAGTTGCCGATGTACGGGTTCTGCGTCCAGCCCCACGAGCCATTCGCGTCGAGCCCGGTGCCGACGTCCTGGTAGATCTTCCACGACACGCCGGCCTGCTCGAGCACTTCCGGATAGGTCGTCCAGCCGTAGCCCTTTTCCTCGTTGCCGAGCACCGGGCCGCCGCCCGTGCCGTCGTTGCCGACGTAGCCGGTCCACATGTAGTAGCGGTTCGGATCGGTCGAGCTCGGGATCGCGCAGTGATACGCGTCGCAGATCGTGAACGCGTCGGCGAGCTGGTAGTGGAACGGGATGTCGTCGCGCTTCAGGTATGCCATCGTCGTGGTGCCCTTGTTCGGCACCCACTGGTCGTAGCGGCCCTTGTTCCAGGCGGCGTGCATGTCCTGCCAGCCGTGCGGCAGGTCCTGCAGGAACTGCAGGCCGAGCTTGTCCGCGCCCGGATGGAACGGCAGGAGTTCGGCCGGGCCGACCGGCTGATGGAACACCGACTTGCCGGTCGCGAGACGCAGCGGGCGCGGGTCGCCGAAGCCGCGGACACCGCGCATCGTGCCGAAGTAATGGTCGAACGAGCGATTCTCCTGCATCAGGATCACGATGTGTTCGATGTCGCGGATCGTGCCGGTACGGCGGTTCGCGGGAATGGCGAGCGCATCGCGGATCACGGGCGGGAACAGGTTCAGCGCGGCAGCGCCGGCGGTGCCGGCGGCGACGCGCAGGAAGTCACGACGGTTCGATCGGGTCATGGTCGTTATCGTGCGGTAAAGGAGGGAGCCGATTGGCGGGACATGCGAAGAATGTGAGCGCGTCCGGGGCGCAGGATGCGGCTGCGCCGGTCGTGCCGCCGCGAGCATAGCGAGGATTCGGTGTCATTCATGTGAAGTCCGGAAACGTTTGCATGCGCGGTCCGGACGATGCTCGGCCGGCGTTGCGCCGACGGGCGTGCTTGAGAAGGGGAGAGGGTGAAGAGGCGGGGCGGCGCGCGCCGCACGCCGGTGAAACGGGTGAAGCAGGCGTGTCAGGCGTCGGTCACCCACGCGCCGAACCACTCGCTCGGGCGCGCGATTTCGTCCTGCGCGGCGACGAGTTCAAGCTCGTAGCGGCGCGCGTCGTAGGTCGCCTTCACGACCGCATGCACGGCCGCCAGCGTGTGCTCGAAGGCGGCGCGCACCGAGTCGCCGCGCAGCCGGCGCGCGACGAAGATCGCGCTGGTGAGGTCGCCGACGCCGACCGGATGCCGCGGAAACGCATACAGCGGACGCTGGCCGATCCACGCTTCGGTTTCGGTGACGGCGAGCATGTTGAAGCGGTCGGCCGGACTGTTGCGGTCGTGCAGGTGCTTGACGAGGATGATCTTCGGGCCGCGGCGGATCAGTGCGCGGCACGCGTCGACGGCTTCCGCGACGGTTTCGATGCGCCGCCCGGCGAGCTTTTGCAGCTCGGTGTGATTCGGCGACATGCCGTCGGCGAGCGCCGGCATTTCCTGGACGATGAACTCCTCGACGCCGGGCTCGGGCCGGATGCCGCCCGTCTGGCCCATCGCCGGATCGCAGAAGTACCACGCATTCGGGTTCATCGCCTTCACGGCGCGCACGATTTCGACCGTTGCGCGCGCCTGCGCTGGCGAGCCGACGAAGCCGGACAGTACCGCGTCGCAGCGCTTGAGCGCGCCGATCGCGGCGACGCCGTCGACGAGCTGTTCCATCTTCGCGGCGTCGATCGCGCTGCCGGCCCAGTGGCCATACTGCATGTGATTCGATAGCTGGACGGTATTGAGCGGCCAGACGTTGACGCCGAGGCGCTGCATCGGGAACACGGCCGCGCTGTTGCCGGCGTGTCCGTAGATGACGTGCGACTGAATGCTGAGGACGTTTTTCATGGGTATTCGCCTGCACGCGTTTCAGGGTCACGTCACACGATACCCGAGTTCATCGCGCGCGCGGAAGTCGCGCGGCCATCGAGTGTTGCGCGCCGTCGTCAGCCGACCGCGTAGAATCGCGGGGCGCGGCGCCGTCCGGCTGCCCGCGTGCATTTCCCCTTACCTTGATCGCCATGCTTTCGATTGACAAGATGTTGTCCCTGGTGCGCGCTGCCGTGTTCGGCGCGGGCGTTGCCGCCGCATGCGCGACTGCCGTCGCAGCCACCGTTCCGGCGAGCGTCGGCAACGACGGGCCGGTGTACGGCCCGCGCCTGGAAGGCTTCACGTATCCGGAGCCGGTGCACCGCTACGCGTTCGTGTCGCAGCGCGAAACCCTCGAGATGATGTACATGGACGTGCAGCCGGCCCACCCGAACGGCCGCACCGTCGTGCTGCTGCACGGGAAGAACTTCTGCGCGGCGACCTGGGAGGACACGATCGGCGTGCTGAGCCGCGCCGGCTATCGCGTGATCGCGCCGGACCAGATCGGCTTCTGCAAGTCGTCGAAGCCCGATCGCTACCAGTACAGTTTCCAGCAGCTCGCGCACAACACGCATGCGTTGCTCGAGTCGATCGGCGTGAAATCGGCGACGATCGTCGGCCATTCGACGGGCGGGATGCTCGCGATGCGCTATGCGCTGATGTATCCGAAGGCGACCGACCAGCTCGTGCTGGTGAACCCGATCGGCCTGGAAGACTGGAAGGCGCTCGGCGTGCCGCCGCTGTCGGTCGACCACTGGTATGCGCGCGAACAGAAGACGACGGCGGACGGCATCCGTCGCTACGAGCAGTCGACCTATTACGCGGGCAAGTGGTCGCCGTCGTACGAGCGCTGGGTGCAGATGCTCGCCGGCATGTATCGCGGCCCGGGCCGCGACGCGGTCGCGTGGAATTCCGCGCTGATCTACGACATGATCCTCACGCAGCCGGTGGTCTACGAACTCGGCGCGATCCGCGTGCCGACGCTGCTGCTGATCGGCGACAAGGACACGACCGCGATCGGCAAGGACGTTGCGCCGCCCGACGTGCACGCGAAGCTCGGCCACTACCCGGAACTCGCGAAGCGCACGCAGGCGGCGATCCCCGGCGCGCAGCTCGTCGAATTCCCTGCGCTCGGACACGCGCCGCAGATCCAGGATCCGGACGCGTTCCACAAGGCGCTGCTCGACGGGCTGGAGGCCGTGCACCCGCTGTGATGCAGCGGCGGGCGCGCCGACCCGCGCGCCCGACCGCTCAGCGGGTTTCGTTCGCGAGTTCGTCGCGAATCTGCGCGGCCAGCTCGAACGAGCGCACGCGCGCGGCGTGATCGAAGATCTGCGCGGTGATGATCAGCTCGTCCGCGCCCGTCTGCGCGATCCGGTCGCGCAGCTTGTCGCGCACCGTGTCGCGCGAGCCGACGGCCGCGAACGACAGCGCATGCGCGACGTTCGCGAGTTCGAATTCGCTCGCCTCGAGCACGTCGACAGGCGGCGGCAGCTTGCCGGGCGTCCCGCGGCGCAGGTTGATGAACTGCTGCTGCAGCGACGTGAACAGGCGCCGCGCCTCGTCGTCGGTGTTGGCTGCGAACACGTTGACCCCGACCATCGCATGCGGCTTCGGCCACGCGGCCGACGGCCGGTATTGTGCGCGATAGAGTTCGAGCGCGCGCAGCAGGTAGTCGGGCGCGAAGTGCGACGCGAACGCGAACGGCAGCCCCAGCATCGCGGCAAGCTGCGCGCTGAAGAGGCTCGAGCCCAGCAGCCACACGGGCACGTCGAGCCCCGCGCCGGGCACCGCGCGCACGCGCTGGCCGGACACCGGCTCGGCAAAGTAACGCTGCAGCTCGGCGACGTCGTCCGGAAACGAGTCGGCGCTGCCGATCAGGTCGCGGCGCAGCGCGCGCGACGTCGTCTGGTCGGTGCCGGGCGCGCGGCCGAGGCCGAGGTCGATGCGCCCCGGATACAGCGATGCGAGCGTACCGAACTGCTCGGCGATCACGAGCGGCGCGTGGTTCGGCAGCATGATCCCGCCCGAGCCGACGCGGATCGTCTTGGTGGCGCCGGCGACGTGGCCGATCACGACCGCGGTCGCCGCGCTGGCGATGCCGGGCATGTTGTGATGCTCGGCCAGCCAGTAGCGTTGATAGCCAAGGCGCTCCGCGTGCTGCGCGAGATCGACGGTGTTGCGGAAAGCCAGTGCGGCATCGGCGCCGTCGGGAATGGGGGCAAGATCGAGTACGGAAAACGGAGTCATCGGGTGGCCTTCGAAAGGGAGGGGCGCGGTGATGCGCGAGCGCAACAGATGGCGACGATTTTGCCAAAGGGTTCCGGAACGCGCTGGCGACGCACAGATACCCATGCGCCTTTCAGGGGTGCAAGGCGGATTGATGGGATCGTTGCAAAAATCGAACTAATCTCCAAATAATTACCAATCTTTACGGCGATTGGACATGTCTTCGCATCGACGTACAAATTTGCACGAATCGTTTGATTTCCAAGGCTGCAATACGCCTGCAAAGCGCTTACGCTAATGTGAACGTGGTCGCGCCGGAGGGTCCGATCGGTCGCGCAGCTTTGCCGGAATTGCATCAGTCCGTTTCACGCGGTGCCCAAGCGCGGGGGGGCGCGGGCTGCTAAAATCCGGCGCCTGTCCATGTTGTGCCGACGCTGCCATTCGAGTCTTCCCGTATCCCGTCCGCGCGTTGCGCGACGCGAAGCCGGGCATGGCCGCTTTCGGGGAATGGGCGTGCCACCCCCAATACATTGACGCTGCTGGAACAAGGAGTCGGGTCGTGCCCGCGTTCGTTGCTGTCGAAATACCCAATCACGTTCAATCCGGTTCGCTCGACCGCCATGGCGCCGGGGCCGGCGGGAGGCGTCGCGCATGACGCCAACCGCCACACTGCTCGACTGGCTGCTCGTCGTGTTCGCGCTGGCCGCGGCCGGCTACGCGCTCCTCGCGGCATTCGCGCCGGGGCCGCGCACGCCGCGCACCGCCGCGCGCGACGGTTTCGAGCCGGTCAGTGTGCTCAAGCCGCTGTGCGGCGCGGAGCCGCACCTGTACGAGAACCTCGCCACATTCTGCGAGCAGCGCCATCCGCGTCATGAAGTGCTGTTCGGCGTCGCGTCGGCGGCCGATCCGGCCATCGCGGTCGTCGAGCGGTTGCGGGCGGACAATCCGGAATGCGACATCACGCTCGTGATCGACGCGCGCGTGCACGGCAAGAACCTGAAGGTGAGCAACCTGATCAATCTGGCCGAGCGCGCGAAGTACGACCGCATCGTGATCGCGGACAGCGACATCGCCGTGAAGCCGGACTACCTCGAACGCGTGACGGCGCCGCTCGCCGATGCGTCGGTCGGCGTCGTCACGTGCCTGTATCATGCGCGCAGCGTCGGCGGGTTCTGGACGCGCATCGGCGCGCAGTTCGTCGACGCGTGGTTCGCGCCGTCGGTACGGATCACGCACCTCGGCCGCTCCAGCCGCTTCGGTTTCGGCGCGACGCTTGCGCTCACGCGCGACACGCTCGAGCGGATCGGCGGCTTTCTCGCGCTGAAGGACGAGCTGGCCGACGATTTCTGGCTCGCCGAGCTGCCGCGCCGCCTCGGGCGGCGCACCGTGCTGTCGGAGGTCGACGTTGCAACCGACGTGATCGAGCCGTCGTTCGGGCCGCTCTGGCACCGCGAGACGCGCTGGCTGCGCACGATCCGTTCGCTGAACCCGGGCGGCTTCGCGTTCCTGTTCATCACGTTTACCGCGCCGTGGCTCGCGATCGGCGCGGCGCTCGCGCTGCGGCTCGACGGCACCTTCGCCGGCACGCTGGCGGGCGGGGCGGCCATCGCGGGCGCGTTCGGGCGGCTCGTGCTGCACGCCCGCGGCGAGGACGGCTGGCGCGCGTTCTGGCGCGACTTGCCGCTCATCGCGGTGCGCGACACGCTGCTCGCACTCGAATGGCTCGCGGCCGCGTTCGGCACGCACGTCGTGTGGCGCGGCGCGAGGATGACGGTGGTCGGCGGCGAGCGCGCCACGGCGGCCGTGGAAGGCGGCGACGGCCGCTGACGCGCGTCGGCGGCGCGAGACCTCAGGAAGCAGCGGCGAACCCGCTGCCGACCGAATCCGGCCCGAGGGCCGAGACGCGCCGCGCGGCCACGCCGCGCGACGCGACATGACAGAGAGGCGGGCGCCGGCAGGGCGACCCGCGGTTGATTGACTGAATCGTTGAAACGAATCGAACTATGCAGGCTACCGGAGCAATCATGAAAACGCTGTTCTTGCAGGCCCCTTCGTATGACGGCTTCGACGGCGGAGCCGGTTCGCGCTACCAGGCGAAGCGCGAAATCCGTTCCTTCTGGTACCCGACGTGGCTTGCTCAGCCGGCCGCGCTCGTGCCGGGCAGCCGTGTCGTCGACGCACCGGCCGACGGCCTGTCGGTCGAAGAGACGCTGAAGATCGCGAACGACTACGACCTCGTGATCATCCACACGAGCACGCCGTCGTTCCCGACCGACGCGATGTTCGCGCAGGACCTGAAGAAGATGAAGCCGTCGCTGCTGGTCGGCATGGTGGGCGCGAAGGTGATGGTCGATCCGCATAACTCGCTCACGGCGAGCGAGGCAATCGATTTCGTGTGCCGCGAGGAATTCGACTTCACGTGCAAGGAAATCGCCGAAGGCATGCCGTTCCCGCAGATCAAGGGCTTGAGCTGGCGCGCGAAGGACGGCTCGATCGAGCACAACGAAGCGCGTCCGATCCTCGAGAACATGGACGAACTGCCGTTCGTCGCGCCCGTCTACAAGCGCGACCTGAAGATCGACAACTACTTCATCGGCTACCTGAACTATCCGTACGTATCGGTCTACACGGGCCGCGGCTGCAAGTCGCGCTGCACGTTCTGCCTGTGGCCGCAGACGGTCAGCGGCCATCGCTACCGCACGCGCTCGGTCGAGAACGTGCTCGCGGAAGCGAAGTGGATCCGCGACAACATGCCGGAAGTGAAGGAACTGATGTTCGACGACGACACTTTCACCGACGACCTGCCGCGCGCCGAAGCCATCGCCATCGGCCTGGGCAAGCTCGGCATGACGTGGTCGTGCAACGCGAAGGCGAACGTGCCGTACAAGACGCTGAAGGTCATGAAGGAAAACGGCCTGCGCCTGCTGCTGGTCGGCTTCGAATCCGGCGACGACCAGATCCTCGTGAACATCAAGAAGGGCGTGCGCACCGATTTCGCGCGCCGCTTCAGCGCGGACTGCAAGAAGCTCGGCATCAAGATCCACGGCACCTTCATCCTCGGCCTGCCGGGCGAGACGCAGGAAACCATCAAGAAGACGATCGAGTACGCGAAGGAAATCAATCCGCACACGATCCAGGTGTCGCTCGCCGCGCCGTATCCGGGCACGACGCTGTACAAGCAGGCCGTCGAAAACGGCTGGATGGAAGAGAACAAGACCATCAACCTGGTGAGCAAGGAAGGCGTGCAGCTCGCGGCGATCGGCTATGCGCACCTGTCGCGCGACGAGATCTATCACCACCTCGAGCAGTTCTATCGCCAGTTCTACTTCCGTCCGTCGAAGATCTGGGAAATTGTCCGCGAGATGCTGATGAGCTGGGACATGATGAAGCGCCGTCTGCGCGAAGGTGTCGAGTTCTTCCGCTTCCTGCGCGCACACGAGGCCTGATTCGTGACGGCACAGCGGGCAGCGCGGGCGCTGATCTTCACCGCGGACGATTTCGGGCTGCATCCGCGCGTGAATGCGGCGGTCGAGCGCGCGCATCGCGACGGCGTGCTGAACGCCGCGAGCCTGATGGTCGGCGCGCCCGCCGCGCAGGATGCGATCGAACGCGCGCGGCGGCTGCCGTCGCTCGCGCTCGGCCTGCATCTGGTGCTCGCGGACGGGCCGGCCACGCTGCCCGCGCATGACATACCCGCGCTCGTCGGCCCCGACGGGCGGTTCGGCGATGCGATGGCGAAGGACGGCTGTCGCTTTTTCTTCCTGCCGCACGTGCGTGCGCAGCTGCGCCGCGAGATCCGCGCGCAGTTCGACGCGTTCGCGGCGAGCGGCCTGCCGCTCGACCACGTGAACGCGCACAAGCATTTCCACCTGCATCCGACCGTGCTGTCGATGATCATCGAGATCGGCCGCGACTACGGGCTGCGAGCGGTGCGCTTGCCGTATGAGACGAGCGCGCCCGCGCTGCTCAAGCCGTGGATCGCGCTGGTGCGCGCGCGGCTCGACCGCGCCGGGCTCGCGCACAACGACTACGTGGTCGGGATCGAACATACGGGCGCGATGGACGAGGGCGTGCTGCTCGACGCGCTCGCATCGCTGCCGCCCGGTGTCGGCGAGATCTACTGTCATCCGGCCGAGGCCGGCGACGGTCCGATCACGCCGACGATGGCCGGTTACCGTCCGGTCGACGAGCTGGACGCGCTGCTGTCGCCGCGCGTCGCGGCTGCGCTGAAGGCGGCCGGCGTCGCGACCGGCGGGTTTGCCGACGTGTTCGGCCAGGGGGCCGCGCAGCGCAGCGCGCGGACGTCGCGCGAACCGGGGGCGCAGCCGTCATGACCCGGTGGATCAAATGGCTCGGCTGGCCGATCGGTATCGGGATCCTGCTCGCGCTGGGCCTGCACGAGGGCATCGGCGACGTGTCGCAGATGCTCGAGCACGCGGGTTACGCGCTGCTCTGGCTCGTGCCGTTTCACGCGCTGCCGCTGCTGCTCGACGCGTACGCGTGGCATCAACTGCTCGATCGTCGCGCGTCGCTGTCGTTCCTGTGGTGGATCGCGACCGTGCGCGAGGCCGTGAACCGGCTGCTGCCCGTGGTCGGGATCGGCGGCGAGCTGGTCGGAATCCGGATGGCGCGCTGGCAGGTGCCGGACGCGAGCCGCGTGACCGCGTCGGTGATCGTCGAGGTGCTGGTGACGATCGTCGTCCAGTATGCGTTCGCCGCGCTCGGCCTCGTGCTGCTGCTGGCGACCACGCACGACATGGGCGGCGGCACGATCGGCCTCGCGCTGCTGCTCACGTTGCCGCTGCCGGTGCTCGGCGTCGTGCTGATGCGTCGCGGCGGCGTGTTCCATGCGATCGAGCGGTTCGCGGGGCGTCTGCTCGGCGATTCGCACCGGTTGCTGCAGGGCGTCGACGGCCGGCGGCTCGATGGCGACATCGACGCGCTGATGTCGTGCACGGGCCTGCTGTTCAGCGCCTTCTTCTGGCAACTGGCCGGCTACGTGCTCGGCTCGCTCGAAATCTACTGGGCGCTCGCGCTGCTCGGTCATCCGGTGTCGATCGGCGGCGCCATCGCGATCGAAGCGATGACGCAGGCTGTGCGGCATGCGGCGTTCATGGTGCCGGGCGGCCTCGGCGTGCAGGAAGCCACCGTCGTGCTGCTCGCGCAGATGTTCGGCGTCGATCGCGAGGCGGCGCTGTCGCTCGCGCTGGTCAAGCGCGGCCGCGAGGTGCTGTTCGGGTGCCTCGCGCTCGGTTCGTGGCAGTTGGCCGAACTCGTGCGCACGCGTCGCAGTATCGGGGCGCTGGCGGCGTCGCCGCGCACCCCGCAGGCGGCTCGCGAGGCCGAGGCTCAGACCGAAACGACGCATTGATCACGAGACGGGCCGCGCGCCCGTCTCGCGCTTTTGGCGTGGCGCGAGTATCCTTGCCGCGTGTTTTCTCGACGCGCATTTCCTCCGATGAATTTCCGTTTCCGGCTGCTTTCCGTGACGATGCTGGCTGCTGCGCTGGCGCTGACCGGTTGCGACGACAAGCAAGGCCATCTCGACGTGCAACGTATCAGGGATTTTTTCACCGCGATCAAGCCGGCGTCGCTGCTGCTCAAGGGGCTGAAGGTCGGCGTATCGACCGAAGAGGACGTGCGCGGCACGATGGGCAAGCCCGAGACCGAGCGCGTATTCACCGACGGCTCGAAGCGTCTCGAGTATCCGCGCGGCCCGATGGGCAACCAGACGTGGTTCGTCGATCTCGACGCGAGCGGGCGCTACACCGGCGCGACGCAGGTGCTGACCGCCGAGAATTTCGCGAAGGTGCGCCCCGGGATGAACGAAGACGAGGTGCGGCGCCTGCTCGGCAAGCCGGGCGACATCGCGCAGTACCCGCTGAAACCCGAGACGGTGTGGAGCTGGCGCTGGCTCGAGGACGGCGTCAACACCGACGCGTTCTTCAATGTCCACTTCGGCCCGGACGGACTTGTCTATACGACTTCGCGCTCCGACATCCTGAAGGGGCGGTAAATACCGCCTTCGGCGCTATATCGAAAAAGCGACCGGAAAATTGCAAAAAGCCCGCTTCTCTGCCTGTTATCGGACTGTCAGGGGGCGGCTTTTTTCCTTTTGAAACAGCGATGTAGGCCGTGCTTGCAAATGATGGGACAAGTTGCTGCGGCGCAGCAATGGCGCGCACGGTGATTTGAGGCAATCAATTTCGCTTGCGACTATCCGCGTCAGCCCGGCGTGGGACAGGTATTCGCGCCGGTATCCATATCAACACTGGAGACGCGCGTGTTCCTTTACGGCTTTGGTCCTGTCCTATGGGCCGGCACCGTGCAGACCATCGAGCTGTCGGTGCTGTCGCTCGCCGCTGCGGTGGCGCTGGGGCTGATCGGCGCGGTGGCGAAGCTGTCGCACAACCGGGTGCTGCGAGCGATCGCGACCGGCTATACGACGCTGATCCGCTCGGTACCCGACCTCGTCCTGATGCTGCTGTTGTTCTACAGCATCCAGATCTGGCTGAACCAGTTCACCGACCTCGTCGGCTGGGACCAGATCGACATCGATCCGTTCGTCGCCGGCGTCCTGACGCTCGGCTTCATCTACGGCGCGTACTTCACCGAGACGTTCCGCGGTGCATTCCTGTCCGTGCCGCGCGGCCAGCTCGAGGCGGGCGCCGCTTACGGGATGAGCGGGTTGCGCGTGTTCGTGCGGATCATGTTTCCGCAGATGATGCGCTTTGCGCTGCCGGGCATCGGCAACAACTGGCAGGTGCTCGTGAAGGCGACCGCGCTGGTGTCGATCATCGGCCTCGCGGACGTCGTGAAGGCCGCGCAGGACGCCGGCAAGAGCACGTTCAACATGTTCTTCTTCATTCTCATCGCGGCGCTGATCTATCTGGCGATCACCACCGTTTCCAACCTCGTGCTGATCCAGCTCGAGAAGCGTTATTCCACGGGCGTGCGGCACGCAGAACTATGATCGAGATCCTCCAGGAATTCGGCCAGGCGTTCCTTTACTGGGACGGCCAGCGCCTCTCCGGCCTTGCGGTGACGCTGTGGCTGCTCGTCGCGTCGATTTCGTTCGGCTTCGTGTGTGCGGTGCCGCTCGCGGTCGCGCGCGTATCGAAGAAGAAGTGGGTGTCGATGCCGGTGCGCTTCTACACGTACGTGTTCCGCGGCACGCCGCTCTACGTGCAGCTGCTGCTGATGTACACCGGCATGTACAGCCTCGAGTTCGTGCGTTCGCACTCGCTGCTCGACGCGTTTTTCCGCAGCGGTTTCAACTGCGCGATTCTCGCGTTCGCGCTGAACACCTGTGCTTACACGACCGAGATCTTCGCCGGCGCGATTCGTGCGATTCCGCACGGCGAGGTCGAGGCGGCCCGTGCCTACGGAATGTCGCCGTTCACGATGTATCGCCGCGTGATCCTGCCGTCGGCGCTGCGCCGTGCGCTGCCGCTATACAGCAACGAGGTGATCCTGATGCTGCACGCGACCACCGTCGCGTTCACGGCGACCGTGCCCGACATCCTGAAGGTCGCGCGCGACGCCAATTCCGCGACCTACATGGCGTTCCAGTCGTTCGGGATCGCCGCGCTGATCTATCTTGCGGTATCGTTCGCACTCGTCGCGGCATTTCGCCGGGCGGAGCGCCACTGGCTCGCGTATCTCGCGGCCGGCCGTCATTGATTTCACTTCGAGGAGAGCCAGTTGGCCGAGATCACTCAAACGAGCGCGTCCGCTTCCACCAAGCTTGCCGCGGTCGACATTCACAAGCGCTATGGCGATAACGAGGTGCTCAAGGGCGTGTCGCTGAACGCGAAGGCCGGCGACGTCATCAGCATCATCGGCGCGAGCGGGTCGGGCAAGAGCACGTTCCTGCGTTGCATCAATTTTCTCGAGCGGCCGAATGCGGGGCAGATCGTCGTGGACGGCGAGACCGTGCGCACGAAGGCCGACCGCGCCGGTGCGCTGGAGGTTGCGGATCACAAGCAGTTGCAGCGCATCCGCACGAAGCTCGCGATGGTGTTCCAGCACTTCAATCTGTGGGCGCACATGAACGTGCTCGAGAACGTGATGGAAGCGCCGGTGCACGTGCTTGGCATTTCGAAGAAGGAAGCCGAGGAGCGTGCGCGCGAGTACCTGGAGAAGGTCGGTTTGCCGCCGCGCGTCGAGAAGCAGTATCCGTCGCATCTGTCGGGTGGTCAGCAGCAGCGTGTCGCGATTGCGCGTGCGCTGGCGATGAATCCCGACGTGATGCTGTTCGACGAGCCGACGTCGGCGCTCGATCCGGAACTCGTCGGCGAAGTGCTGAAGGTGATGCAGAAGCTGGCCGAGGAAGGTCGCACGATGATCGTCGTGACGCACGAGATGGGTTTCGCGCGCAACGTGTCGAACCACGTGATGTTCCTGCATCAGGGGCGAACCGAGGAAGAGGGCGATCCGAAGGAGGTGCTGGTGCGTCCGCAGAGCGAGCGTCTGAAGCAGTTCCTGTCGGGCAGTCTCAAGTAACGCGAAGGGCGGGTGTCATACGTGGTACCGGTGTCTCGTCCCGCAAGCGCCACCCGCACGACGCAGGTGGTGATTGTTGCATTGCCGCCCGTGTCGATGTCGGGTGTGGGTCCGATCGTCGATGCGTTGAATCTCGCGAACGAGATCGACGGGCGGCTGCTGTATCGCTGGCAGGTGTGTTCGTGGGACGGGCGGTCGGTGCCGCTCGCCGGCGGTGCGCAGTGGCATGCCGACGCGGCGTTCAACGATGCGATTGCGTGCGACTGGCTGATCGTCGTGTCGGAGCGGTTTCAGCAGTTTGCCGATTACCGGTTGTTTCTCGCGAGTCTCGCGCGGGTCGGGCAGCGTACGCCGGTCGTGACCGGGATTCACCACGGTGTGTGGTGGCTCGCGATGGCCGGGCAGCTTTCCGGGTATCGCGTGAGCGTGAACTGGGAGACCTATCAGCAGTTCGCCGAGCAGTTCGAGCGCTCGATCGTCACGCAGCAGATCTTCGAGATCGATCGCGATCGGGCGACCTGTGCCGGTGGGCAGGCCACCGTGGATTTCATGCTGGCCATGATTGGCCGCGAACATGGCGTCGATCTCGCGGAGCGGATTGCCGATGCGCTTGGCGCCGGCACGCTGCGCAGCGGCGAGGAGCGGCAACGGATTCCTTTTGTCACCGCGCCCGGTGAGCGGCATCCCCGGTTGAATGATGCTTTGCTTTTGATGGAAGCCAATATCGAGGATCCTCTGACGACCGATGAGATTGCCGGGCTCGTTGGCGTTTCACGCCGGCAACTGGAGCGGCTCTTTCGACAGTATCTCGGGGCGATGCCCTCCAAGTACTACCTCAATCTTCGGCTGCTCAAGGCAAGGACTCAGTTGCAGCGGACCAGCAAGTCGGTGGTGCAGGTCAGTCTCGCCTGCGGGTTCTCTTCTGCTGCGCATTTTTCCAATGCTTACCGCGAGCGGTTTGGCGTCACGCCTCGGGAGGATCGGCGAGCGTGGCTCGAGAAGCAGACAGGCGGTGGCAGCGAGCCTCGCGGTGGGGCGCTCGTCGAGCGCGGGAAGGATTGACGTTCGGGTTTGGCGCTGCGCTCGCGTTTTTTTCGTGAAGCACCTGTGATCGTGTCGGTCTATTAGCGTCGCCCCTGCGCGGGGCGGCGGTTACTTTTCTTTGTCTTGCCAAAGAAAAGTAACCAAAAGAAAGGCGCTGTGAGAACGCAAGACTTCCCGGTGCCATGGTCGCCGGAGTGGACACCGCCTAAGTGTCGGCGCCAGTCGGGAACCCGGAGTGGTTCGAGCAATGGTTCTGACACCTCTCACCACCTCACGGAGCGGTATACCGCCCGCTAGCTCCGTCCTCGCTTCGCTCGGCCGACGGGGCCATCCGTCCGCGCCCCTTTTCGACGCTATTGCTACCGGTCGATTGTTTTACGCAATCGCGATTGGTCATGCATCCACTAAATGAATCGGTATCCTTTGCGATCATGGGGGCTGGGGCAATGGTGCGTGGGCGCATGAACGGCGACTGAAGTACCTTGCAGCCGAG
This sequence comes from Burkholderia sp. JKS000303, assembly GCF_002563755.1. Lineage (NCBI taxonomy): Bacteria > Pseudomonadati > Pseudomonadota > Betaproteobacteria > Burkholderiales > Burkholderiaceae > Burkholderia > Burkholderia sp. JKS000303. Next base: position 356,709 of record NZ_PDBZ01000001.1, on the reverse strand, counting down.
CGAAGCGAGGATGGAGCTGGCGGGCGGTATACCGCTCCGTGGGGTGGTGAGAGGTGTCAGAACCATTGCTCGAACCACTCCGGGTTCCCGACTGGCGCGGACACTTAGGCGAGGGCCACTCCGGTGGCTACGGCACCGGGAGGTCTTGCGTTATCCGAGCGCCTTTCTTTTGGTTACTTTTCTTTGGCAAGACAAAGAAAAGTAACCGCCGCCCCGCGCAGGGGCGACACTAATAGACCGACACGATCACAGGTGCTTCACGAAAAAACCCGAGCGTCCCACGCAAACCCTAAGCGCGCTATCCGCTTCCGATAGAACCCGTCGCAATTCTGCAAGACGCTTGCGTCACCCTTACCTAAACTTGATCCTGTTGAACCCTCTTACGAAACCGAAAGGAACGACCATGACGACCTCGACCGTGACCCGCCAGACATTCGACGAAGTGATGGTGCCGGTATTCTCACCCGCGCCGTTCGTGCCGGACCGTGCAGAGGGCTCCCGCGTGTGGGACACCGCCGGCCGCGAATACGTGGATTTCGCCTGCGGCATCGCAGTGACGTCGCTGGGCCACGGCCACCCGGAACTGCTGAAAGTCCTGGACGAACAAAGCCGCAAGCTCTGGCACATCGGCAACGGCTACACGAACGAGCCGGTGCTGCGCCTCGCCAAGCGCCTCGAATCGCTGACCTTCGCCGACCGCGCATTCTTCGCGAACTCGGGCGCGGAAGCGAACGAAGCCGCACTGAAGCTGGCACGCCGCGTCGCGTTCGACCGCCACGGCGCCGATAAATACGAAATCGTGTCGTTCGTGCAGTCGTTCCACGGCCGCACGTTCTTCACGGTCAGCGTCGGCGGCCAGCCGAAATACTCGGAAGGCTTCGGCCCGGTGCCGGGCGGTATCAAGCACCTGCCGTTCAATGACATCGAAGCCGCGAAGGCCGCAATCGGCCCGCAAACCTGCGCGGTGATCGTCGAGCCGGTGCAAGGCGAAGGCGGCGTGATCCCGGCCGATCCGGCCTTCCTGAAGGCACTGCGCGAAGCGTGCGACGCCAACGGCGCACTGCTGATTTTCGACGAAGTGCAAACGGGCGTCGGCCGCACGGGCCAGTTCTACGCGTACATGGACACGGGCGTCACGCCGGACATCCTGACGACCGCGAAGGCACTCGGCAACGGCTTCCCGATCGGCGCGATGCTGACGACGAACGAACTGGCCGCCCACTTCAAGGTCGGCGTGCACGGCACGACGTACGGCGGCAACCCGCTCGCATCGGCGATCGCCGACAAGGTCGTCGAACTGATCGGCGACCCGGCACTGCTCGAAGGCGTGCGTGAACGCAGCGTGCGACTGAAGGGCGCGCTCGAACGCATCAACGCACGCTTCGGCATCTTCAAGGACATCCGCGGCAAGGGCCTGCTGGTCGGCGCGGAACTCACCGCCGCATTCGACGGCCGCGCGAAGGACTTCGTCACCGCCGCCGCCGAGCACGGCCTGATCATGCTGATCGCCGGCCCGAACGTGCTGCGCTTCGTGCCGTCGCTCGTGATTCCGTTCGACCTGCTCGACGAAGGCATGAAGCGCTTCGAGAAGGCGGTCGAACAGGTGCTCGCAGCCCAGGAAGCCACCGCGCGCTGATCGGCGCATCCACCGCAGAACAGGAACGACGATGCTATTTGTTCGCCCCGGCAAACTCACGGATCTCGATGCGCTCGCGCACATGGCGCGCACCGCGCAGCCAGTCTTGCACTCGCTGCCGCACGACCGCGCGGCGCTCGAAGCGCGCGTGGCGCTCTCCGAAGATTCGTTTCGCGCGGACGTCGACTTCGCCGGCGAAGAGTTCTATCTCTTCGTGCTCGAGGATTCGTCGACGGGCAAGCTGCTCGGCACGGCGAGCATCGTGGCCGCGGCCGGCTATTCGGAACCGTTCTACGCGTTCCGCAACGACGCACTGATCCACGCGTCGCGCGAGCTGCACGTGAACCGCAAGATCCACGCGCTCACGATGTCGCACGAGCTGACCGGCAAGAGCCGGCTGGCGGGCTTCTACGTCGATCCGTCGCTGCGCGGCGACGCGGCCGCGCACCTGATCTCGCGTGCGCGGATGATGTACATCGCCGCACACCGCCGCCGCTTCACGCCGGAAGTGTTCACGCTGCTGCTCGGCGTGAGCGACAACACGGGCGCATCGCCGTTCTGGGAAGCGGTGGGCCGCAAGTTCTTCGGCCGCAATTTCACCGATGTCGATATCGCATCGGGCGGCCGTAGCCGCACGTTCATCGCGGAAGTGATGCCGGCGTATCCGCTCTACGTGCCGCTGCTGCCGGAAGCCGCGCAGCGCGTGCTCGGCGAGCCGAACGAAACGGCGCTGCTCGCGTACGACATCCACCTCGAGGAAGGCTTCGAGCCGGACCGCTTCGTCGACATCTTCGACGCAGGCCCGGTGCTGACCGCACAGGTCGACCGCACGTCGTGCGTGAAGCACGGCGCGGAGCGCACGGTGCGCGAAGCCGCGCATCAGCAGGGCGACGTGGCGTACATGGTGTCGACCGGCAGCGGCGAATCGTTCCGCTGCGTGCTGGCCGACCTGCCGGGCGACACGGCCCATGCGCCGCTGGCCGGCGACGTGCGCGCGGCACTCGATGTGAAGGATGGCGATGTCGTGCGCTGCGTGCCGCTGCACCGCCGCGACGATGAAGATTTGAAGGGAGACGCAGCATGATCGTCGTTCGGGTCGTACAAACGGGCGACGTCGACGCGCTCGTGTCGCTCGCGAAGGAAACCGGGCCGGGCCTGACCACGTTCAAGCCCGACCGCGACGCGCTCGCCGCGCGCATCGAACGCTCGCGCCGCACGCTCGAAGGCAACGCGGCGGCGGGCGAAGCCGGCTACTTCTTCGTGATGGAAGAATCGACGACGGGCGATATCGCGGGCGTATGCGGAATCGAGACGCAGGTCGGTCTCGAACAGCCGTTCTACAACTATCGCGTGAGCACCGTCGTGCACGCGAGCCAGGAGCTCGGCGTGTGGACGCGGATGTCCGCGCTGAACATCTCGCACGACCTGACGGGCTACGCGGAAGTGTGCTCGCTGTTCCTGAGCCCGCGCTATCGCACGGGCGGCGTCGGTGGCCTGCTGTCGCGCTCGCGCTTCATGTTCATCGCGCAGTTCCGCGATCGCTTCCCGGAACGCATCTGCGCGGAACTGCGCGGCCACTTCGACGAAGACGGCACGTCGCCGTTCTGGCGCGCAGTCGGTTCGCACTTCTACCAGATCGATTTCAACGCAGCGGACTACCTGAGCTCGCACGGCCGCAAGTCGTTCCTCGCGGAACTGATGCCGCGCTATCCGGTGTACGTCGACCTGCTGCCGCAGGACGCGCAGGACGCGGTCGGCCTCACGCACCGCGACACGCTGCCGGCGCGCAAGATGCTCGAAGCGGAAGGGCTGCGCTACCAGAACCACGTCGACATCTTCGACGCGGGTCCGGTGCTCGAATGCCACGTCAACGACCTGCGCACGGTGCGCGAGAGTGTCGTGGTGCCGGTCGCGATCGGCGTGCCGGACGCAGGCGAGGGCACACAGGGCGGCCATCCGCCGAAGTCGCTCGTGTCGAACACGTCGCTGAACGATTTCCGCGTCGGCGTCGCGCCGGGCGTGGTCGCGAACGGTTCGTTCGTGCTGTCGGCCGACGATGCCGTCGCGCTCGGCGTGAAGGCCGGCGATCCGGTCCGCGTGCTGCCGCTCAAAGTCAAACAGGGATAAACGAATCATGACGGAACTCTTCATCGACGGCGCCTGGGTCGCAGGCTCGGGCCCCGCATTCGCTTCGCGCAACCCCGGCACCGACGACATCGCGTGGCAGGGCGGTAGCGCATCGGCGGCCGACGTCGACCGCGCGGTCGCGAGCGCACGCCGCGCATTCGCCGGCTGGTCGGCACTCGACTTCGAAGCCCGCTGCGAGATCGTCAAGCGCTTCGCGGCGCAGCTCACCGAGCGCAAGGAAGCGATCGCGACCGCGATCGGCCGCGAGACGGGCAAGCCGCTGTGGGAAGCGCGCACGGAAGTCGCCGCGATGGCCGCGAAGGTCGGCATCTCGATCCAGGCCTATCAGGAACGCACCGGCGAGAAGCGCCAGGACATGGCCGACGGCGTCGCGGTGCTGCGCCATCGCCCGCACGGCGTCGTCGCGGTGTTCGGTCCGTACAACTTCCCCGGCCACTTGCCGAACGGCCATATCGTGCCGGCGCTGATCGCCGGCAACACGGTCGTGTTCAAGCCGTCGGAGCTCGCACCGGGCGTCGCGCGCGCAACGGTCGAGGTGTGGCACGACGCCGGGCTGCCGGCCGGTGTGCTGAACCTCGTGCAGGGCGAGAAGGACACGGGCATCGCGCTCGCGAACCATCGGCAGATCGACGGGCTGTTCTTCACCGGCAGCTCGGACACCGGCACGCTGCTGCACAAGCAGTTCGGCGGCCGTCCGGAGATCGTGCTCGCACTCGAGATGGGCGGCAACAACCCGCTCGTGATCGGCGAAGTCGAGGACATCGACGCGGCCGTGCATCACACGATCCAGTCGGCCTTCCTGTCGGCCGGCCAGCGCTGCACGTGCGCACGCCGCATCTTCGTGCCGCAGGGCGCGTTCGGCGACCGCTTCCTCGCACGCTTTGCCGACGTCACGTCGAAGATCACCGCCGACGTGTTCGATGCCGATCCGCAGCCGTTCATGGGCGCGGTGATCTCGGCACGCGCGGCCGCGAAACTCGTCGACGCGCAGTCGCGCCTGATCGAGCAGGGTGCGAAGCCGGTCATCGCGATGACGCAGCGCGACCCGCGCCTCGGTTTCGTCAACGCAGCGATCATCGACGTGACCGGCGTGGCGAACCTGCCCGACGAAGAGCACTTCGGCCCGCTCGCGCAGATCGTCCGCTACGCGACGTTCGACGAAGCGATCGAGCGCGCGAACGACACGGCGTTCGGCCTGTCCGCAGGCCTGCTCGCCGACGACGAGAACGCATGGACGCACTTCCGCCGCACGATCCGGGCGGGGATCGTCAACTGGAACCGTCCGACCAACGGCGCATCGTCCGCCGCGCCGTTCGGCGGCTCGGGCCGCTCGGGCAACCATCGGCCGAGCGCGTACTACGCCGCCGACTATTGCGCGTATCCGATGGCGTCGGTGGAGAGCACCCAACTGACCTTGCCCGCGAGCCTGTCGCCGGGCCTGCATTTCTGATCGAGGGAACGACGATGAACGCACAAGAAGCCAATTTCGACGGACTCGTCGGCCCGACCCACAACTACGCCGGGCTGTCGTTCGGCAACGTGGCGTCGCTCAACAACGAGAAATCGGCCGCGAACCCGAAGGCCGCGGCGAAGCAGGGGCTGCGCAAGATGAAGCAGCTCGCGGATCTCGGTTTCGCACAAGGCGTGCTGCCGCCGCAGGAGCGCCCGTCGTTGCGCCTGCTGCGCGAACTCGGCTTCTCAGGCAAGGATGCGGACGTGATCGCGAAGGCCGCGAAGCAGGCGCCTGAGCTGCTCGCCGCGGCGAGCTCGGCGTCGGCGATGTGGACCGCGAACGCGGCCACCGTCAGCCCGTCGGCCGACACGAGCGACGGCCGCGTGCACTTCACGCCGGCCAACCTGTGCAGCAAGCTGCATCGTGCGATCGAGCACGACGCGACGCGCCGCACGCTGTCGACGCTGTTCGCCGATCCCGCGCACTTCGCGGTGCACGAGGCGCTGACGGGCACGCCGGCACTCGGCGACGAAGGCGCGGCGAACCATACGCGCTTTTGCGCCGAGTACGGCAAGCCGGGCGTCGAATTCTTCGTGTACGGCCGCTCGGAATACCGCCGCGGCCCGGAGCCGAAGCGCTACCCGGCGCGCCAGACCTTCGAGGCGAGCCGCGCGATCGCGCAGCGTCACGGGCTGGCCGAAACGGCGACGGTCTACGCGCAGCAGGATCCGGACGTGATCGACGCGGGCGTGTTCCACAACGACGTGATTTCGGTCGGCAACCGCGACACGCTGTTCACGCACGAGCGCGCGTTCGTCAACAGGCAGGCGATCTACGACACGCTGACGGCGACGCTCGACGCACGCGGCGCGCGGCTGAACGTGATCGAGGTGCCCGATGCGGCCGTGAGCGTGAACGATGCGGTCACGTCGTATCTGTTCAACAGCCAGCTGCTGTCGCGCGCCGACGGTTCGCAGGTGCTCGTCGTGCCGCAGGAATGCCGCGAGAACGCGAACGTCGCCGCTTATCTCGACCACCTCGCGAGCGGCAACGGCCCGATCCGCGACGTGCTCGTGTTCGACCTGCGCGAAAGCATGAAGAACGGCGGCGGCCCCGCCTGCCTGCGCCTGCGTGTCGTGCTGAACGACGCGGAGCGCGCGGCCGTCACGTCGAACGTGTGGATGAACGACACGCTGTTCGCGTCGCTCGACGCGTGGATCGAAAAGCACTACCGCGATCGCCTCGCACCGGACGATCTCGCCGATCCGACGCTGCTCGACGAATCGCGCACGGCGCTCGACGAACTCACGCAGATCCTGCGCGTCGGGTCGCTGTATGACTTCCAGCGCTGAGCACGGCATGTCGGCCACCGCGCTGCTCGACGACTTTCTCGCGTTCACGCTCACGGGCGACACGCCGGACGTGAAGGCCGGCGCGTGCGCGGGCGGTGCGGTGCGCTGGCACTGGCGCGGCGACGGACTGCTCGCGCTGGAGCCGGTGGCGGGCGATGCCGCCGACGCGGCGCGTGCGAGCGTGCTCGTATCGGCCGGCGTGCATGGCGACGAGACCGCGCCGATCGAACTGCTGTCGATGCTGGTGCGCGATCTTGCCGCCGGCGCGTTGCCGCTCGCGTGCCGGCTGCTCGTCGTGCTCGGCAACGTGCCGGCGATGCGGGCGGGCGAGCGCTATCTCGACGACGACCTGAATCGCCTGTTCGGCGGTCGTCACGCGCAGGTGCCCGCGAGCCGCGAAGCGCCGCGCGCGGTGCAGCTCGAAACGGCGGCTGCCGAATTCTTCGCGGCAGCACCGGCAGGCAGTGCGCGCTGGCATGTCGACATGCACACGGCGATTCGCGCATCGGTGTTCGAGCAGTTCGCGCTGCTGCCGCACACGGGCACGCCGCCGACGCGCACGATGATCGAATGGCTCGGCGACGCGCGCATCGCGGCCGTGCTGCTGCACACCGCGAAGGGCAACACGTATTCGCATTTCACGGCCGAGCATTGCGGCGCGCTCGCGTGCACGCTCGAGCTTGGCAAGGTGCGGCCGTTCGGTCAGAACGACCTGTCGCGCTTTGCGCCGGCCGACCGGGCGGTGCGCAAGTTGGTGTCGGGGGCGCCCGGCGACAGGGACGCGCCGTTGCCGCGCGTGTTCACCGTGATCGACCAGATCACGAAGCAGAGCGACGCGCTCGAGCTGTTCGTCGCGGCCGACGTCGCGAACTTCACCGCGTTCGCGCGCGGCACCGTGCTTGCGCAGGACGGCGACTACCGCTACACGGTGAAGCACGACGAGGAGCGCATCGTGTTTCCGAACCCGACCGTGAAGCCGGGTTTGCGCGCGGGCCTGCTCGTCGTCGATACGACGCGCGACACGCTGGCCGCACTCGTCTGATTGACGTGCGGCCAGCGCATCGGCCCGCAGTCCATTCATTGTTGTGACGACGCCCGCATGCCGCGCAGACGGCGCGCGCGTCGCGCTTGCGTATTTGCGACACCGTCTTGCAAGTTCGACGGGTTGCATGACGGCCGCCGTGCACGCAGCGCAGCATCGTGCATCGGCGGCCGCTTTGCCGTATCGGGCCGCGCGGATTGGTACAATCGCGGCCTTGCGGCTGTTGCGCCGCATCAAGGCGCGGCATCGGCGTTGTCGTTGTCATCCGACCCTGCAATGATGCATGCGCCCGTAGTTCCGGAACATTCGAGTATCGAGGAGAACACCTGATGAAGTTGGATTGGCGTAAAGTGGCCGCGCACGCGGTAGTGGCGGCATCGGCCGTGGCGGCAGGCAGCGCGATGGCCGCGGATCTGAAGGAGATCCGGTTCGGCGTCGAGGCCTCGTATGCGCCGTTCGAATACAAGACGCCCGACGGCAAGCTGACCGGCTTCGACATCGACATCGGCAACGCGGTGTGCGCGAAGCTGAAGACGAAGTGCGTGTGGGTCGAGAACGACTTCGACGGCCTGATCCCCGCGCTGCAGGCGCGCAAGTTCGATGCGATCAACTCGGACATGACGATCACGGACCAGCGCAAGCATGCGATCGCGTTCACCGATCCGATCTACACGATCCCGAACCAGCTGATCGCGAAGCAGGGCAGCGGCATGCAGCCGACGCCGCAATCGCTGAAGGGCAAGCGCATCGGCGTGCTGCAGGGCACGATCCAGGAAGCGTACGCGAAGAAGAAGTGGGCGCCGGCCGGCGTCGAAGTCGTGCCGTACCAGACGCAGGACCTGGCGTACGCCGACCTGAAGTCGGGCCGCCTCGACGCGACGTTCCAGGATTCGGAAGCCAGCTCGAAGGGCTTCCTGTCGAAGCCGCAAGGCCAGGGCTTCGCGTTCGCCGGCGGTACGGTCAGCGATGCCGAGATCCTCGGCTCGGGCGTCGGCTTCGGCCTGCGCAAGAACGACGCGGCGCTGAAGACCGCGCTCGATCAGGCGCTGAAGGAACTGAAGGCCGACGGCACGATCGACAATCTCGCGAAGAAGTACTTCAGCGTGCCCGTGACGCTCAAGTAAGCGTTTCGATTCGTCGCACGATGCAGCCGGCCGCTTTTGCGGCCGGTTTGCTTTTGGGGCCCGGTTGTCCGAAGTTGCCGGTGCCGGCGGCGGCCGACGTTACGACGGGAAGAAGCGGGCCAGCTCCCGCGCGAGCTCGTTGAGCACGCCCATTTCCTGCTGCGTGATCTTGCGCGCGTGTTGCGCGCCGGCCCAGTCGCCGTACAGCAACCCGACGGTCGTCGTGCCGACGCGCACCGGCAGCAGCACGAACGCGCGCGTATCGGGCAGCGCGTCGAGATACCACGCGGGCAGGCGCTTCACCATCTTCGGCTCCTGCGCCTGCTCGATGAAGATGCCGACCGAGTTGGTAATCGCGAGATGGAAGACGTCCGGCTCGAAGCGCTCGTCGAAGCGCAGCCGCTCGAGCACCGCATCGACGCCGGGGCCGAAGCCGAGACGCGCGGCGAACGTGCCGTCGTCGTGGCGTACGAACATCACGGTGCGCGTGAACGCGAGACCCGCGAGCAGGCTTTCCGCCGCGAGCGCGAGCACCGGTGTCAGCACGTGTTCGGACGGCAGTGCGCGCAAGTCCGCGAGGCCCGCTTCGAGGCACGCCTCGGGTTCGGCCTGCGCCCGCGCGATCGCATCGGCGTTCGCGCGCAGCTCGACGATCTCGCGCATCATGGTGTCGCTGGCTTCCTCGCGCGCGAGCCGGTCGGCGATCTCGACGAGCGCGCCGGACTCGATTTGCAGCTCGGCGCCGTAGTGCTGCGCGAGCACCGCGATGCGCGCGTCGCGCTGCGGGCTCTCGGGTATCGCAAGCGCGCCGGCGACGTCGGTCGAGCAGCGGCTCACCGCGCGCAGCCAGCGGACGTGCTCGGCGCCGTCGTCGTCCGATACGTCCGCGGTGCGCCGGCGGTCGGCGCGTGCGCCGCTTTCGTCATCGTCGGCGAGCAGGTCGGCGTGCGCCGCGTAAGCGTCGTCGTTGGCCATCCCGGCGCGGATCACGTCGGGCAGCCGCCAGCTCGCGGCGGCCTCGAGGCCGATCGCGTCGAAGCCGACGCCCAGCACGTCGACGCAGGCAGCCGCTTCGTCGCCGTTCAGCTCGGCCGCGCGGCGGCGGATGCGATCCCATTCGCTGTCGAGATAACAGACCACGAGCAGCTTGCCGACCTGGCGCATCAGCGTGCAGACGACGGCTTCCTCGCCGCCGCGCAACTGCGCATGCTCGGTCAGCTTGCGGGCGACGCAGCCAGACAGCAGCGCGCGGTTCAGCTCGAGCTTCGCGTCGATGCGGCGCGGCGTGCTGTGATGGAAATGGTCGACGAGTTTCAGCCCGACGACGAGATGGCCGACCGTGTCCATGCCGAGCACCATCAGCGCTCGCGTGACGGTCGTGATGTTGCCGCCGAACGCCATGTACATCGCGGAATTCGCGAGCCGCAGCACCTTGTGCGTGAGGGCGAAGTCCGACAGCACGACGCGCACGAGCGCGGTGAAGTCGAGGTCGTCGTTCTTCATCGCGGCCATCGTCGCGCGCAGCGATTCCGACAGCAGCGGGAAGTCGCCCCGTTCGTTCATCCGGGCCCACAGCTTGTCTAGCAGTGCCGTGCGGGGCAGGTGTGCGGTGATTGACATACGGATCTGTTCGGTTCGCCGGGTATCAGGCAGCGTGCAGACGCAGTTGTTGCGCCTCGAAGCGCCGCGCGAGTTCCTCGGACGGCAGGGCCTGGCAGACGAGCCAGCCCTGGATGTGGTTGCAGCCCATCTCGGTCAGCAGCGCGCGCTGCGCCTCCGTCTCGACGCCTTCCGCGACGAGTTCGAGGTCGAGCGTCTGCGCGAGGCCGACCACCGCCGACACGATCGCGCGATCGTTGCGCGAGGTCAGCAGGTTCTCGACGAAGCTGCGGTCGATCTTCAGCTTCGCGAGCGGGAAGCGCTGCAGGTACGCGAGGCTCGAATAGCCGGTGCCGAAATCGTCGATCGCGAAGCGGATGCCCATCTCGGTCAGCTCTTCGAGCAGCGCTTTCGCCTTCGAGGGGTCGTGCATCAGCAGGCTTTCGGTGATTTCCAGCACGATGCGGTGCGGGTCGATGCCCGTCAGCGTCATCGCCTCGCGCACGCTCTGCGCGAACCGCGGGTCGCGGAACTGCTGCGGCGACACGTTGACCGCCACGTACTGCAGCGCGAGCCCCTGGCGATCCCACGCGACGAGCTGCATGCACGCGGCCTTGAGCACCCAGTTGCCGAGATAGTTGATCAGGCCGATCGATTCGGCAAGCGGAATGAAGGTCGCCGGCGGCACGAGCCCGTGCACCGGATGGCGCCAGCGGATCAGCGCCTCGACGCCGACCACCGCGCCCGACTGGCTGCGCGTGATCGGCTGGAAATGGAGCGAGAACTCGCCGTTGCGCACGCCGTCGTACAGGTCGGCTTCGAGCTTGAGCCGCTCGGCGTCGGCCGGATCGTCGACGGGCGCGTGAAACGCGAGCGCATTGCCGCCCGACGCCTTCGCCTGCGTGAGCGCGTGGTCGGCACGGCGCAGCAGCGGGCTGTGGTGCTGCGCGCGGTGCGGCGCGGCGCGCTCGTCGGGGTAGAGCGCGATGCCGATGCTCGCCGACAGGTGCACGGTCTGTCCCTGGTACACGTAAGGTTCGCGCACCGCGGCCTGCAGCCGTCGCGCGAGCGCGTCTGCCGCGTCGCTGCCGCGCGAGCGATCCGACGCGGTGAACACGACCGCGAACTTGTCGCTCGCGACGCGCGCGAGCTGTTCGCCGGGCGTGACGAGCGCCCGCAGCCGCCGCGCGGTTTCGCGCAGCAGCGCGTCGCCGGCGTCGTAGCCGAGCGCGCGGTTGATGCGTTGATAGTCGTCGAGATCGAGCAGCAGCAGCGCCGCGCAGGTGCCGGCCTCGTCGGCGGCCTGCTGCGCACGCATCAGCGCGGGCACGAGCGCGGACAGGTTGTCGAGCCCCGTCATCGGGTCGTGGTGCATTTCGTACGTCAGGCGGGCCTCGAGTGCGCGCCATGCCGACACGTCGAATGCCGCGATCGCGAAGCCGTCGACGCCGTGGTGGCGGCTCTTGAACGCGCGGACTTCGACGTCGAGCGGGTAGGTGAGCGACTTCACGATGCACATCGTCGCCTTCTCGACCTGGCCGGAACGCGCGGCGCGCGCGAGCAGTCCTTCGAGCGTCGCGGTATCCTGTTCCGCGATGAGGTCGCGCAGCGTCAGCGTGTGCAGGTAGTCGCGGTGATAACCGATGAAGCGCAGGCTCGCGTCGGACACGTACAGAAAGCGCAGCTCGCGGTCGACATGGGCGAGGAAGTCCACCGTGCCGACCGTCTGTTCCAGCCAGTCGCGCACGGTGTCGTCGCGGCGCGGCGTGCCGGCGCGTGCAGGCATCAGCGCGCCGCCCGACCACGCGAAGCGGCGCAGCGTATGCAAGGCGCTGCGCCAGGTGCCCTTGCGTGGCGTCTGTTTCCTGTTGGCTTCCATGTGTCTCGCTGACGTGAAGGGCTGGAACCGGTTGTCCGGAAGGAATAACGGCAGACTGCGCGGAATCTTTAACCACCCGGTCGCGGCTGGCGCTGCCGCTGGGTCGGGTTGTACACGGCGACGTTCGACAGGCGAACGGTCGGATGGCCTACATCGAGGCTGACTTTATAAGAAATGAGGACGCAGATGAAGCGAAAACTGTTGGTGGGCGCCTCGGCGGCGCTGCTGTTGGCAGGTCATGCGCTGGTCGCGCAGGCGCAGCTGAAGCCGGGCGCCACCGCGCCCGACTTTACGACGCAGGCGTCGCTGGGCGGCAAGACTTACACGTACTCGCTCGCCGATGCGCTGAAGCACGGGCCGGTCGTGCTGTATTTCTACCCGGCCGCATTCACGAAGGGGTGCACGATCGAGGCGCACGCGTTTGCCGATGCGGTCGATCGTTACAAGGCTTACGGCGCGACGGTGATCGGCGTATCCGCAGACAACATCGACACGCTGACCAAGTTCTCGGTGAGCGAGTGCCGCAGCAAGTTCCCGGTCGCGGCCGACCCGGACGCGAAGATCATCCGCGAATACGACGCGAAGCTGCCCGCGCTCGATCGCGCGAACCGCGTGTCCTACGTGATTTCGCCGGAAGGGAAGGTGATCTACGAATACACGAGCCTGTCGCCGGACAAGCACGTCGAGAATACGCTCGGCGCGGTGAAGGCGTGGGCCGACGCGCATCCGAAGCAGTAAGCGGCCCGTAGCGGAGCGGGCCTCGAGCCAGGCGGCCCGTTGCGCGGGCCGTCGGGCATTCCGGCTGCAACGCGCCGCCGGGCGGCGGCGCGGGAGCACGTTACGCGCGCAACGCCTGCTCGATCGGCACGCTGCCGCCGACGAAGCCGATGACCTTGCGCGAGATGCCAAGCTTGATCGTTTCGATCGCGGCCCATGCGACATCCTGGCGCGAGACGGGCGGCGCTGCGTCGAGCGGCTCCTCGGTCAGCGCGATCTTGCCGACGCCCGGGCCGTCCGCGAGCGGGCCGGGGCGCAGGATCACGTAGTCGATGCCCGACGCGATCACGCGCTCGTCGCCTTCGCGCTTCATCTGCGAATAGTGGCGCAGCGCGTCGCCGCTGCGCTCCGGCCAGTACGCGCTCAGCGAACTGATCACGACCAGCTTCTGCACGTTGTAGGCGAGCGCATGCTCGGCCGCGCGCGCGACCGCGTCTCGGTCGATCTGCTCCTCTTCGGCAGCGCCTTCCGACTCGGCCGAGCCGGCCGCGTAGATCACGTGCGTGATGCCCTGGAACGCGTGCGAGAAATCGCCCGTCAGGTCGGCCTCGACGACCTTCGCGCCCGGCAGCGCATAACCGTGCCGGCGCACCAGCGCAGTCACCTCGAATTCCGGCTGCTTGAGCAGCAGATCCGCGCACGCGTGGCCGGTGCGGCCCGTTGCGCCAATCAGCAGTACCTTCGTCGTCATGAAAGCGCTCCTTGCTCGATGCGTCATCCTTCCAGATGGGGACGGACGACCGATATTCAAGTGTATGTCGATTTGGGCGGGCGGCGCGCGGGTAATAAGGGCCGCACCGCATGCGGCCGGCAAGCGGGGTCCGACGAGGCCCGCCGTGGCACGGTCATTGCGCACGGATTGCGGGATCGACCCGCCGACCGGCTATCATGTGCGCGATGCATTTTTCGCCGCTAGTGAATACAACGCGGCGACCAACCGGTTGGAGTACACATGGCATTACCCCTGGACAACATCAGCATGGCCGTGTTCTGCGACTTCGAGAACGTCGCGCTCGGCGTGCGCGACGCGAAGTACGAGAAATTCGACATCACGCCCGTGCTGGAACGCCTGCTGTTGAAGGGCAGCATCGTCGTGAAGAAGGCCTATTGCGACTGGGAGCGCTACAAGGGCTTCAAGGCGTCGATGCACGAGGCGAGCTTCGAGCTGATCGAGATCCCGCACGTGCGCCAGTCGGGCAAGAACTCGGCCGACATCCGGCTCGTGGTCGATGCGCTCGATCTCTGCTACACGAAGTCGCACGTCGATACGTTCGTGATCATCAGCGGCGACTCGGATTTTTCGCCGCTCGTGTCGAAGCTGCGCGAGAACGCGAAGAAGGTGATCGGGGTCGGCGTGAAGAAGTCGACGTCGGACCTGCTGGTCGCGAACTGCGACGAATTCATTTTCTACGACGATCTGGTGCGCGAGCAGCAGCGCGCGCTGGCGAAGCGCGAACAGCAGCGCACCGGCAACGGCGGCGCGAAGCGGCCCGACGAACCGTCGCGCAAGCCCGAGATCGAAGCGCGCCGGACCGAGGCGATCGCGCTGGCGGTCGAGACGTTCGATGCGCTCGCGTCGGAGCGCGACGACGTCGGCAAGATCTGGGCGTCGGTGCTCAAGAGCGCGATCAAGCGTCGCAAGCCGGACTTCAACGAGTCGTATTACGGTTTCCGCGCGTTTGGCAACCTGCTCGACGAAGCGCAGGCGCGCGGGCTGCTCGAAGTGGGGCGCGACGACAAGTCCGGCGCGTTCGTGTCGCGGCCGCGCCAGTCGGCAGCGGCCGAGCATGCGCCGGTCGCGCGCGACACGGGTGCCGGCCATCACGGCCAGGGCGCGCGTCATGCGGAGCCGGCAGCGGCACCGGCCGCGCGCGAGTCACGGCGTCGCGGCCAGCGGGGCAAGGCGGCCGCGGTCGTGCAGGAAAGCGTGCAGGTCGACGCGCAGGAGACGGCCGTGGTCGACGTGATGACCGAAGCGGCGAACCCGCGTGCGGAAGTGGCCGATGTGGCTGGCGCGGTCGATGCGCCTGACGCGGTCGGCGCGGTCGGCGCGGTCGAAGCGACCGAGACGCACGGCGATGCGAAGGACGGCCGCAAGCGCACTCGCAAGAGCGCGGCGAAGAAGGCCGGCGCGAAGAAGGGCGGCGACGCGAAGGGGGCAGGCCGTCAAGCAGCGGCGAAGCCGGACGACGCAGTGCACGGCGGTGCGAAGCACGGTAGCGACAAGCACGCGGACGGCAAGCATGCCGAAGCGACGCATCGCGACGCCGGGCACGGCGACGATCGCCACACCGCGGCGAAGCACGTGACGCCGTCGGCGGGCGAGTTCGCCGGGTCGGGCGCAGCCGCGCAGCCGTCGCATGAAGCTGCTGCGCCGGTCGAGTCGGCCCGTGCATCGGGCGATGACGCGGCCCAGGAATCGACCGGTGATGCGCCGGCCGATGCAAAGCCGAAGAAGCCGGCCCGCAAGACGGCCCCGCGCGCGCGCCGTCCGCGCAAGACGGCGGCGGCGGCCGAGTAACGGCGGCCGGGCGGTGCGGTGCCCGATTCGGGGCACCGCCCGCGCCGACGCCCTGGCCGGTGCAATGCCGGTCGAGGCACCGTTATCCGTTCAGCACGTACGGGCGGGTCATCACTTCGAGGAAGTGACCGTCCGGATCGTCGAAATACACACCGCGACCACCGTTGTGGCGGTAGATGTCATTAGGCTGCCGCTTCGCCGGATCGGCCCAGTGTGGCAACCCCTGCTCGCGAATGCGCGCGTACACGCGATCGAAGCCGGCCTCGTCGGTCAGGAACGCGTAGTGCTGCGCCGTAATCTCTCCCTGCTTTTCGTAGAAATCGAGCGACACGCCGTTGTCGAGCGGGACGACCAGCATCGCGCCGAAAGGCGTCGGTGCCGGCAGTTCCAGAAGCTCGACGAGAAAGCGGCTCGACGCGTGCTTGTCGCGGCACCAGACGATCGTATGGTTGAGCTGGACATTCATGGTGTGTCCCCGGGAACGGGCGCGAGGGTGCGCATGGACACACGATAGCCGATCGCCACCGGGGTTCAAGCGTGCGAGCGGCCGCCCGGGGGCGGCCGCTTGTGCACGTCTCGTGGATTACTCGCCGGCCACTGCCGGGCCGCCCGAATTGCCGCGACGGTTGCGGCGCTTCTCGCTCCAGACGCGCAGGCGGTCCATGTACAGGTAGACGACCGGCGTCGTATAGAGCGTCAGCACCTGCGACATGACCAGGCCGCCTGCGATCGCGATCCCAAGCGGCGCGCGCAGCTCGGCGCCGTCGCCGTGACCGAACGCGAGCGGCAGCGCGCCGAGCAGCGCCGCCATCGTCGTCATCATGATCGGCCGGAAGCGCAGCAGACACGCCTCGTGGATCGCATCGAACGACGACTTGTGGCCGCTGCGCGTCTGGTCGATCGCGAAGTCGACCATCATGATCGCGTTCTTCTTCACGATACCGATCAGCAGGATCACGCCGATCAGCGCGATGATGCTGAACTCGGTCTTGAACAGCAGCAGCGCGAGCAGCGCGCCGACGCCGGCCGACGGCAGCGTCGACAGGATCGTGATCGGGTGGATGTAGCTCTCGTACAGGATCCCGAGCACGATGTAGACGGCCAGCAGCGCCGCGAGGATCAGGATCGGCTGGTTGTTCAGCGACTGCTGGAACGCCTGCGCGGTGCCCTGGAAGCTGCCGACGATCGTCGGCGGCACGCCGATCTGCGCCATCGTCTGGTAGATCACCTGGGTCGCCTGCGACAGCGACACGCCCGGCGGCAGGTTGAACGAGATCGTCGTCGCGACGAACAGCCCCTGGTGGTTGACCGACAGCGGCGTCGTACTCGGGCCGAACGACGCGATCGCCGACAACGGGATCATCGTCGACTTCGACGTCGACACCGATGCGCCAGACGATGCGCTCGACTTGCCGCTCGACGCGATCGAGTTCAGCGCCTGGTTGCGCGCGGAATCGGATGCGATCGCCGCGGCACTGGTGGCGCCCGTGCCGGCGCTCGACGTGCCGGCCGACGTCGCGACGAAGGTGCCGGCGGCGGCGTTGGTGGTCTGTGAGCCGTTCGCGCTGCCGCCCGACGTGCTGATCCACACCTGGTTCAGCATCTCCGGGCTCTGCCAGTATTGCGGCGCGACTTCCATCACGACGTGGTACTGGTTCAGCGGGTTGTAGATCGTCGAGACCTGGCGCTGGCCGAACGCGTCGTACAGCGTGTTGTCGATCTGCGCGGGCTTGATGCCGAACCGCGCGGCGGTCGCGCGGTCGATCGTCACCATGGCCTCCATGCCGCCTTGCTGCTGGTCGGAGTTCACGTCGGTCAGCTCGGGGCGCTTTTGCAGCGCCTCGGTCAGCAGTGGCCCCCATTTGTACAGATCGGCGCTCGAATCGCCGAGCAGCGTGAACTGGTACTGCGCGTTGCTCTGCCGGCCGCCCACGCGAATGTCCTGCGCGGCCTGCAGGAACGTGCTCGCGCCGGCGACGTCCGACAGCGGCTTGCGCAGTTGCTGGATCACCTGGTCGGCGGACAGCTTGCGCTGGGTGCGATCCTTCAGCATCACGAACATGAAGCCCGAGTTGGTCTGCGTGCCGCCGGTAAAGCCCGCCACGCTCGCCACGTTCGGGTTGGCCTGCACGATCCGCATCATCTCGGTGAACTTCTGCTTCATCGCCTGGAACGACGTGGACTGGTCGGCGCGAATGCCGCCGATCATCAGCCCGGTGTCCTGCTGCGGGAAGAAGCCCTTCGGTACGACGATATACAGGTAGACGTTGAGGCCGATCGTCGCGAACAGGATCAGCAGGATCAGCAGCGGGCGGCGCAGCGCCCACGACAGCGAGCGCTCGTAGCCGCGCTGCATCCGCGCGAAGAAGCGCTCGAGGAAACGGCCGAAGCGGCCTTCGTCCTCGACCTCGTGCGGCTCGCGCAGCAGGCGCGCGCACATCATCGGCGTGACCGTGAGCGACACCGCGAGCGACACGGCGATCGCGAGCGACAGCGTCAGCGCGAATTCGCGGAACAGGCGCCCGACGATGCCGCCCATCAGCAGGATCGGCAGGAACACCGCGACGAGCGAGAGGCTCATCGACAGCACCGTGAAGCCGACCTCGCGCGCGCCGTCGAACGCCGCCTGCATCCTGGGCTTGCCGTTCTCGATGTGGCGCGTGATGTTCTCGAGCACGACGATCGCATCGTCGACGACGAAGCCGGTCGCGACGATCAGCGCCATCAGCGACAGGTTGTCGATCGAGAAGCCGAGCAGGTACATCGCGCCGAACGTGCCGATGATCGAGATCGGCACCGCGACGCTCGGGATCAGCGTCGCGCGCCAGTTGCGCAGGAACAGGAACACGACCATCACGACCAGGCTGATCGCGATCAGCAGCGTGTGCTCGGTGTCCTTCAGCGACGCGCGAATGGTGGTCGACCGGTCGAGCACCGGCGTGACCGTGATGTCGGCCGGCAGCGACGCGGTGAGCTGCGGCAGCGCCGCGCGCACGCGGTCGATCGTGTCGATGATGTTCGCGCCGGGGGAGCGGTAGAGGATCACGAGCACCGCGCGCTTGCCGTTCGACAGGCCGAGGTTGCGCAGATCCTCGACCGAATCGACGACGTCGGACAGATCCGACAGCCGCACGGCCGCGCCGTTGCGGTACGCGACGACGAGATCGCTGTACTGCGATGCCTGCGACGCCTGGTCGTTCGTATAGAGCTGGTAGTGCTGCGGGCCGAACTCGATCGCGCCCTTCGGGCTGTTCGCGTTGGCGGACGAGAGCGCCGCGCGCACGTCCTCGAGGCCGATCCCGTAGTGGAACAGCGCCTGCGGCTGGAGCTCGACGCGCACGGCCGGGTTCGCGGAGCCGCTCACCGTCACCTGGCCGATCCCGTCGATCTGCGACAGCGACTGCTGCAGCACGGTCGACGCGGCGTCGTACAGCTTCGCGGGCGACGACGTTTCCGACGTCAGCGACACGATCATGATCGGCGAATCGGCCGGGTTGACCTTGCGGTACGTCGGGTTGCTCTTCAGCGATGCGGGCAGGTCGGCGCGCGCGGCATTGATCGCGGCCTGCACGTCGCGCGCGGCGCCGTCGATGTCGCGGTTCAGCCCGAACTGCAGGATGATCCGCGCGTTGCCGACGGTGCTGGTCGACGTCATTTCGGTGACGTCGGCGATCGAGCCGAGGTGCCGCTCGAGCGGGCTGGTCACGCTGGTCGCGACCGTCTCCGGGCTCGCGCCGGGCAGCGACGCCTGCACCGAGATGGTCGGGAAGTCGACCTGCGGCAGCGGCGACACCGGCAGCTTGATGAACGCGAACAGGCCCGCGAGCGCGACGCCGAGCGCGAGCAGCGTCGTCGCGACGGGGCGGGTGATGAAGGGACGCGACAGGTTCATCGCTTACGCATCCGTGTGCTTGCCGGCGGCGGGGCCGTGCCGTTCGAACCAGCCGCGCACGCGACGCGCGAGGCTGTCGAAGCCGAGGTAGATCACCGGCGTCGTGAACAGCGTCAGCACCTGCGACACGACCAGGCCGCCGGCGATCGCGATCCCGAGCGGCTGGCGCAGCTCGGAACCTGCGCCGGAGCCGACGATCAGCGGCACCGCGCCGAGCAGGGCGGCGAGCGTCGTCATCAGGATCGGCCGGAACCGCAGCAGGCACGCCTGATAGATTGCCTCGCGCGGCGGCTTGCCTTCGACGCGTTCGGCCTCGAGCGCGAAGTCGATCATCATGATCGCGTTCTTCTTCACGATACCGATCAGCAGCACGATCCCGATGATCCCGATGATGTCGAGGTCGTGGCCGGTGATCATCAGCGCGAGCAGCGCGCCGACGCCGGCCGACGGCAGCGTCGACAGGATCGTGATCGGGTGGATGTAGCTCTCGTACAGCACGCCGAGCACGATGTACATCGTGATGACGGCCGCGAGGATCAGGAACAGCTGGTTCGACAGCGACGCCTGGAACGCGAGCGCCGCCCCCTGGAAGCGCGTCTGGAACGAGCCGGGCAGCGCGATGTCCTTCTCCGCGGCGTCGATCGCCTTCACGGCCTCGCCGAGCGACGCGCCCGGCGCGAGGTTGAACGAGATGGTCGTCGACGGGAACTGCGACAGGTGCGAGACCAGCAGCGGCGACGGCCGTTCGTGGAACGACGCGATCGACGACAGCGGCACCTGGCCGCCGCCCGCGGACGGCAGGTAGATGTCGTTCAGCGACTGCGCGTAGTGCTGTTCCTTCGGCTCGGACTCGAGAATCACGCGGTACTGGTTCGACTGCGTGAAGATGGTCGACACGATACGCTGGCCGAACGCGTCGTACAGCGCGTTGTCGACGGTCGCCGGCGTGATGCCGAAGCGCGCGGCGCTCGCGCGGTCGATCTCGATGTAGACCGACTGGCCGTTGCTCTGCAGGTCGGTCGCGACGTCGGCGAGCGACGGCTCCTGCTGCAGCCGCGCGACGAGCTTCGGCACCCAGGTCGCGAACTCGTCCTCGTTCGGGCTCGTCAGCATGAACTGGTACTGCGTCGGGCTCACGGTCGAGTCGATCGTCAGATCCTGCACCGACTGCATGAACAGCGAGATGCCCGTCACGTTCGCGACGCGCTGCTGCAGGTCGCGGATGATCTGCGCAGCGGTTTCGGAGCGATCGTCGCGCGCCTTCAGGTTGATCAGCATCCGGCCGCTGTTCAGCGTGATGTTGCTGCCGTCGACGCCGATGAACGACGTGAGGCTCTCTACGTTCGGATCCTTCAGGATCTCGGCCGCGAGCGCCTGCTGGCGTTCGGCCATCGCGCTGTACGAAATCGACTGCGGCGCCTGCGTGATCGCCTGGATCACGCCGGTATCCTGCGCGGGGAAGAAGCCCTTCGGCACGTACACGTAGAGCAGGGCGGTCAGCCCGAGCGTGATCAGCGCGACGACGAGCGTCGAGCGCCGGCGGTTCAGCACCCATTCGAGCGCGACCGCGTAGCGCGCGATCACCCAGTCGATCCCGCGGTGCACGCGCGCCTCGAAGCGGTGGCTCTCGGGCGGCGGCGAATGGCGCAGCAGCTTCGCGCACATCATCGGCACGAGCGTGAGCGACACGATCGCCGAGATCACGATCGTCACCGCGAGCGTAATCGCGAATTCGTGGAACAGGCGGCCGACCACGTCGCCCATGAACAGCAGCGGGATCAGCACCGCGATCAGCGACACCGTCAGCGAGATGATCGTGAAGCCGATCTGCTTCGAGCCCTTCAGCGCGGCCTCGAGCCCGGTGTCGCCTTCCTCGACGTAGCGCGCGATGTTCTCGATCATCACGATCGCATCGTCGACGACGAAGCCGGTCGCGATGGTGAGTGCCATCAGCGACAGGTTGTTCAGCGAGAAGCCGGCCAGGTACATCACCGCGAGCGTGCCGATCAGCGACAGCGGCACCGACAGGCTCGGGATGATGGTCGCGTAGATGTTCGCGAGGAACAGGTACATCACCAGCACGACCAGCGCGACGGCGAGCAGCAGTTCGAACTGCACGTCGCGCACGGCCGCGCGGATCATCGTCGTGCGGTCGGTGACGATCTGCACGTCGAGCGCCGCGGGCAGCGTTTCCTGCAGCTTCGGCAACTGCGCCTTGATCGCGTCGACAGTCGCGATCACGTTCGCGCCCGGCTGGCGCTGCACGTTCAGCACGATCGCGGGTTCCGAATCGACCCATGCGCCGAGCTTGGTGTTCTCCGAGCCGGCGATGACCTTCGCGACGTCGGTCAGCATCACCGGGCGGCCGTTCTTGTACGCGACTACCGCGTCGTTGTACTGGTCGGCGCTGGTGAGCTGGTCGTTCGCATTGATCGTGTACGCGCGTGTCGGGCCGTCGAAGTTGCCCTTCGGCGTGTTCACGTTCAGGTTCGAGATCGTCGTGCGCAGGTCGTCGAGGTTCATCCCGTACTGCGCGAGCGCGGTCGGGTTCGCCTGGATCCGCACCGCCGGCCGGTTACCGCCCGACAGGCTCACGAGGCCGACGCCCGCGATCTGCGAGATCTTCATCGCGAGACGCGTGTCGGTCAGGTCCTGCACCTGCGTGAGCGGCAGGGTCTTCGACGTGATCGCGAGCGTCAGCACCGGCGCGTCGGCCGGGTTGACCTTCGCGTAGATCGGCGGGGCCGGGAGGTCGGACGGCAGCAGGTTGCCGGCCGCGTTGATCGCGGCCTGCACTTCCTGTTCGGCGATGTCGAGCGGCAGGTCGAGCGAGAACTGCAGCGTGATCACCGACGCGCCGGCCGAGCTTTGCGACGACATCTGGTTCAGCGACGGCATCTGGCCGAACTGCCGCTCCAGCGGCGCGGTGACCGACGACGTCATCACCTCCGGGCTCGCGCCCGGATAGAAGGTCTGGACCTGGATCGTCGGGTAGTCGACTTCGGGCAGGGCGGCGAGCGGCAGGAAGCGCAGCGCGACGATACCGGCCAGCATGATCGCCGCCATCAGGAGGGCGGTGCCGACCGGCCGGAGAATGAAGAGGCGGGATGGATTCATCGAGCGGCCCGCGCGTTACTGGGCCGCGGGGGCCGCAGCCTGCGACGCGCCATGCTTGTGTCCGCCGTGGTGGCCGGCCGAACCCGAGGCGCCCGACGCCGCCGCGGCGCCATGCGCGCCGGACGCGGCCTTCGGCTTGTCGGCCGGGATCGAGACCTTCGCGCCTTCGCGCAGCCGGTCGGAGCCGTCGGTGACGACGCGCTCGCCGATCGCGACGCCGCTCGCGATGCTGGTGCGCTCGCCGTCGACCGGGCCGGCCGTGACCTTGCGCACCGTCACCGTGTTGTCGGGCTTCACGATGTAGACGAACTGGCCGATCGAGCCGGTCAGCACCGCGGACGTCGGCACGATGGTCGCATTGCGGAGCACGTCGACGAGCAGCCGCGTGTTGACGAACTGATTCGGGAACAGCAGGCCGCCCTTGTTATCGAACATCGCGCGCAGCTTGACCGTGCCGGTGCTGGTATCGATCTGGTTGTCGACCGTTGCGAGCGAACCCGTTTCGAGCGGCACCGTGTTGTCGCGGTTGTATGCGGTGACCGACAGCTTCTGGCCCGTGTTCACTTGTTTGAGGATCTGCTGCAGGTTGTCTTCCGACGTCGTGAAGATCACGCTCATCGGCTGCAACTGCGTGATCACGACGATCCCGTTCGTATCGCCCGGCGTCACGTAGTTGCCCGGGTCGACCTGGCGCAGGCCGACCCGGCCCGACACCGGCGCCGTGACGCGCGCGTACGTGAGGTTCAGCTTCGCGGAATCGATCGCCGCCTGGTCGGTCTTTACCGCCCCTTCGTATTGCTTGACGAGCGAGGCCTGCGTGTCGACCGTCTGCGACGCGATCGAGTCCTGCGACAGCAGCGTCTGGTAGCGCTTCAGGTCGATGCGTGCCGTCGCGAGCAGCGCTTCGTCGCGTGCGTGCGTGCCTTCGGCGTTCTCGAGCGACACCTGGTACGGACGCGGGTCGATCTGCGCGAGCAGGTCGCCTTTCTTGACGATCTGGCCTTCCTGGAACGCGACCGACTGCAGATAGCCCGACAACTGCGTCTTGACCGTCACGTTCGCGAGCGGCGTCACGGTGCCGAGCGCGGACAGCACGATCGGCATCTCGCCTTGCGTCGCGGTCGCGACCGACACGGGCTGCGGCACGTTCGCCATTGCCGCCGGGCCGCCGCGGCCACGATGACCACCCCCGCCGCCGCCCGCCGCGGCGCCGGACGCCGCGCCGCCCGCTGCCGGCGCGCTGGCCGGCGTACGGCTCCATGGATGCCACCACAGCAGGCCGCCGATGACGACGACCGCAAGCGTGCCGATCACCCGCGCGCGACGCGGACGGCGAGCGGCGGGGGAGGCGGGATCTTTTGAAGGGGGCGTGGGCTTTTGTTGGTTGTCCATCGTGTTCTGTCAGGAAGACGGCGCGGCGTGCCGGGGAAACAGGTGCGAAGCTGCGCGTGGGCATGCGGTGCCGGGCGGGCCGGCTCGGTCCGGGCCCTTCCGATCCGCGCGAGAAAAGAGCGGTGCGCACCGCGAATGCGGCGCGACGATGGGCATGATCCTACGTCCCGTCCCCGTTAGAGTCCAGTGGTCTATCTTTCAACGGGTTACTCTCGTTACAGAACGCGACAGAACGATGACGAATCCATTACAGGTCGACCCGCCGGGCGGGTGCGCCGCCGATCTCGCGGGTGATTTTCGCGATGCATGCGTGTAGGGCCGGCACCACGTGTTCCTGCAGCCATTCGGGCGAGCACTGGCTTGCCGCGCCGCCGCAATTCACCGAGTAGCGCTGGCCCGACGGGCCGACGAATCCGGCCGCGACCGCGTTCAGCCCTTCGCGCCATTCGCCGATCGCGATCGCATGGCCTTCGCGCATCGCCTCGTCGAGCGCGGGGTTCAGGCGAGCCGACACGTGCGGCCAGTCGTCGCCGGCCGTCGTGCGCAGCGCGTCGAGCAGCGCGCGACGTTCTTCGTCCTCCAGCGCCGCGAGATACGCGCGGCCGACGGCGGTGCGCGCGATGTCCATCCGCGAGCCGATCTCGAGGCGCGTGACGAGCACGGCCGAGCGCGGCCGGATCACGTCGATCGCGACCATGTCGAGCCGGTCGCGCACCGCGAGGTGCACGGACAGCGACGTGCGCTCGGCGAGCTCGATCATGAACGGCCGTGAACGCGCACGGATGTCGAAGTTGCGCAGGAAGCCGTGGCTCAGCTCGAGCACCGACGCGGTCAGCACGAAGCGCTCGCTGTCGGGCAACTGGAACAGGAAGCCGGCGCTGACGAGCGTCGCCGTGATGCGCGATACGGTCGGCTTCGGGATGCCGGTCAGTTCGGTCAGCTCGCGGTTGCTGACCGGGGCGTCGGCGGCTGCGATGCGGCGCAGCACGGCGAGGCCGCGGGCGAGCGCAGTGATCTCGTCGGGCGACGATTCGCGTTCTCGGGGTGCGGGAGGCGTTACAGATGTCGACACGAGGGATTCTCTCTATTTCCGAAACTCGATTTCAATTTTGTTGGTATCGTACGATAATTGTCAAAAGATGCACGTTACCGGGGTGAATCGTTCATTGGATGAGATTTTACGGGTTCACCCTTGGTTTATTAGGAAAACGTTCAAAGCGGCGTTGCCGGAAAGTGAAGAAACCGGTGCAAATACCGCTTGACTTGTCAGGCGGAAACGGAAAGAATGTCTCACGTTTTCGAAACATCGTTTCAGGAGTTTAACCGGCAACGGTGTTTCGCGCAGTCTCTCAGGTTCTAGCACGGCCCTCGGAATGGCTAGAACTTTTTTAGCGCCACGGTCTCCGTGGCGCTTTTTTTTTGCCCGTCCGCCGGACGCGTCAGGCCCGTATTATCCCCGATCGTTTGAAAACACCCGCTCGACCCGGCTCGCGCGTGCGTGCGGCGCACGCAAAAAAAAGCGCGACGCCCGAACGGGCATCGCGCATAAACCGGCGTGGAGCGCCGACGAATGAAACGTGATGAAGAAGCGGGGTGGCGAGGGGCGCCCGATCGGACCTGCGGCCCCTCGCGCGGTGCTCAGGCCTTCGCGAGCTTGATGCTGGTCGGCTCCGCGGTCAGGTAGCCGACGCTTGCGCCGAACCGGTCCTTGAAGTTCGCGCGCACGAGCGGATCGAGCGTCGGCTTGACCTTGTCGTGCAGCGGCGACTCCCAGTCGCCCGCGTGCTGGAAGTTGCTCATGATGTAGGTCCAGCCGTTGATCTCGTCGACCGCGTGCAGGCCCGTCGATTCGGCGCCGGCCGGACACGACAGCACGCGCGTGAGCGATTTCGTGTCGACGTGGTACGCCCACAGGAAGTTGTTCACGTGCATGCCCGAGTCTTCGCCGATGAAGAGGGTGCGCAGCTTTTCGGAGAACTTCAGGTTGTCGGGGTTCGCGATCTTGTCCGGGTGCGCGAGGTTGCCCAGTGCATCCGCCGTCGCGAGATCCTCGCCGACGAGCGCGGCCGGCGCGCCCATGTCGACCGGCACCCATTCGCTGTCGATCGCGGCGCCCGACGTGTCGCGCTGGCCGGCCTTCAGGTTCAGCGCGTAGACGGCGCCCGCGGCGATCTTCTTGTCGACCGCGACGTCGCGCGACACCGCGTTGCCCTGGACCATCGACGTTTCGATCCGCGACATCGCCGTGTAGACGATCTTGTCCTTCGCATTGACCGTCGTGCCTTCGAGCTTCGTGAATGCCATGCTGCCGCCGATGAGCGCCGCGTAGCGGTGCGTCTCGAGGAACGCGGCCGCCTTTTCCATCCCGGGCTTGATGCGCATCCAGTTGAACTTGCCGCCGAAGTGGATCTTCGTGTAGCTCGCATCGCTCGGATCGGTCGTCGTCAGGTCCATGATGTCCGACGCCTTCAGCTTGTTCGCGAGCGCCTCGATCTCGCTGCTCGTCGCGTGGCCGATCTTGATCCACGTCAGCGTCGCGCTGCCGGCGCCGGCGGACGACGTCTGCGCCCACTTCGCGACGTACAGCGTGCCGGCCGACAGGTCGGCCGCCTTGTCGGCGACGAACATGAACACGCCGCCGTTGGTGGCATCGTCACCCATCATCACCGTGCGCTGGTCCGGCATGACCTGGATCAGCTCGTGCGAGATGCGGCCGAGGCAGTAGTGCTTCTTGACCGTGCCCGTGCCGTCCGGGTTCACCGTGATCTCGGGCAGGTGGCCGTAGTGATACGGGTTGGCCTTGGCCTCGTCGCCGAACGTGTTCTTGCTGAATGCCTTGAACTGCGCGTCGGTCGCGGCCTTCGTCGCGTCCGGCTCGTATTCCTCGCTCGACAGGTGCGTGCCCCACGGCGACAGGCTCGCGCCGCAGGTGATCCACAGGCCGTGCGCCTTCGACGTGTCGACGTTGTGATACTTGACGACCTTCAGCGCGCCGTTCGACGGATCCTGGTCGAGCGTGATCACCGCGATCGGCGACGGCAGCTGGCCGTACTGCGATGCGCTGGCCTGGTCGCGCGTCGTGTATTCGAACTGCACGACCGCGAACACCGTGTTGCCTTTCACGCCGGCCACGTTCGCGTTCTTCACCGTCAGCAGCGAGCTGCCGTCCGGGCAGTCCGAATAGAACTGGCGCTCCTTGCCGGCGACCGAGCGGTCGATGATCGGCTGGTTGTTGATGTCGTAGTAGCCGCCTGCGAGCGTCGTGCCGCCCTTGCCGTCCGGCACCATGTCGCCCGTCACGAAGAACGGCCGGTACGCGAGCTTGAAGTTGCGCGACGAGCCGTCGGAGAACGACACCGCCAGCGTCGAGCCGACCGTCGTCGTGGCCATCGCGGCCGCGTTGTCGAGCGTCGGGGCGGCCATCGCCGAGAATGCCGCCGACGTGTAGGCGGCGGCTGCCGGCGTCGTCACTGATGCGGGATTGTCGTCGCCGCCGCAACCTGTCAGCAGGGCCGGCAGCGCGAGGCCGGAGAGAGGCAGCATGGGCGCGCCGGCGAGGATCTTCAGGGCCTGACGACGGGAAGCATTGGGCAACGCGGGCATGTGGAGTCCAGTTTCGATTGTTGGAAGAATCGGCTTCGCGAAGCAGGCTATTTGCAGGCTTCGCGAAGGCAAGTTGAAAACTGGACGGAAGTGTAGGGGTGCTGGATGAAAGTTTTTTGAATTGAAAACGTAATGTTGTGTCGGGCATCCGTCAGGCAGGCTGCCGGATGCCCGTCGCGCGCTCGAACGTGCTCGATCGCACCCGGTCGCGCGTAATCGCACTCAGTCCCGCTCGGGCGTGGCCGAGATGCGATGGATCGACAGGTCGGCGCCGTCGAATTCGGCTTCGCGATCCAGGCGCAGGCCGACGGTCGCCTTCAGCGCGCCATAGACGAGCGTGCCGCCCGCAGTCGCGATCGCAATGCCGCCGAGCGTGCCGATCAGCTGCGACACGAACGACACGCCGCCGAGGCCGCCCAGCGCGGGCTGCCCGAACACGCCGGCCGCGAGCCCGCCGAGCGCGCCGCACATGCCGTGCAGCGGCCACACACCGAGCACGTCGTCGATGCGCCACTTGTTCTGCACGCACGTGAACATCGCGACGAACAGCGCGCCGGCCACGGCGCCCGTGACGAGCGCACCGATCGGGTGCATCACGTCGGAGCCCGCGCATACCGCGACGAGGCCCGCGAGCGGGCCGTTGTACGTGAAGCCCGGATCGTTGCGGCCGGCCATCCACGCGGCGAGCGTGCCGCCGACCATCGCCATCAGCGAATTCACGGCGACGAGGCCGCTGATCTTGTCGAGCGTCTGCGCGCTCATCACGTTGAAGCCGAACCAGCCGACTGCGAGCACCCATGCGCCGAGCGCGAGGAACGGGATGTTCGACGGCGGATGCGCGGCGATCCGGCCGTCCTTCGCATAGCGGCCGTGGCGCGCGCCGAGCAGCAGCACGGCCGGCAGCGCGACCCAGCCGCCGAACGCGTGTACGACGACCGAGCCGGCGAAATCGTGGAACGGCGCGCCGAACGCATGCGTGAGCCAGTCCTGCACGCCGAAGCGGCCGTTCCAGGCGATCCCTTCGAAGAACGGATAGATGAAGCCGACGATGATCAGCGTCGCGACGAGCTGCGGATTGAATTTCGCGCGCTCGGCGATGCCGCCGGACACGATCGCGGGGATGGCCGCCGCGAACGTCAGCAGGAAGAAGAAGCGCACGAGTGCGTAGCCGCTGTGCTGCGACAGCGTGCCGATGTCGTCGAAGAACTCGACGCCGTACGCGATCGTGTAGCCGATGAAGAAGTACGCGAGCGTCGACACGGAGAAGTCGACCAGGATCTTCACGAGCGCGTTGACCTGGTTCTTCTTGCGGACCGTGCCGAGCTCGAGAAATGCGAAGCCCGCGTGCATCGCGAGCACCATGACGGCGCCGATCAACAGGAACAGTGTGTCGACGCCGGATTTCAGACCATCCATGCCGTGGCTTCCTTGCGCAAAAAACGGGCAACGAATGCAAGTATCGAGCCAACTTGGTGAACGGCTGCGTGCAATTGGTGCGGAAGGCCGGGCGGTGCGGCATTCCGGTGATGCGTGCACGATTGCGGGGCAGACGAGGCACGGTCAAGGGGCCGCATCAGATGCACGCGCGTGGTGCGTGGCGGGCGGAACTGGTGCGTGCGACGCGTGGCGCGGTGCGGCGTGGTGCGCCGCGATGCACCGCGCTGGCGCGTCAGCGGCGCGCGAACAGCGTGCGCGCGCGGCGCAACCGCAGCGCGCACGCCGACCAGTAGGTGGCCACGGCCGTCAGCCCGAGCGCGGCGAACGCGAGCGCCGCGACGCCCGCGGGTGACTGGCCGTTGCCGCCGGGGCCGAGGATGCCTTGCGCGACGATCAGCGCGGCCGTCCAGAAGCCGATCACGGCCTGCGCGAGCAGGCGCGCGGATGCGACGCGGCGCGCGTGCCCGGCGACGCGCAGACGGTATGCGGACGGCGAACGCAGGCACAGGAACAGGGTCGTGGCGAGTACGGCAGCCAGCGTGATGAACCAGTCGATGAGGAAAGCCATGAAGAAGCGGATACGGACGATGCGGATCGAAGCCTGCCCACTTTAGTGTCGTCTCGCCTGCGATTGAATCAGACGAGTCCGAAATTGAAAGGCATTTTTAATCGTGCGTCGTCATTGGCCCCGTTCTGCAGGCGGTATCATCGACGTCGGTTCAACCATTCAGGCCGTGCGACGCACGGCCGGAGATTGCTGATGAAGATGAAGACTTGGCGGGCGCGTCGCGCGCCCGGCGCCGTGCTGGCGGTCGCGACGATGGGCGCCGTGTTGTTGCTCGCAGGCTGCGAGAAGTCCGGCACGCCGGCCACGCAACCCGATACGGCCGCGAGCGCGGCCGCCGATGCCGCGAACAATGCGGCCAAGGCGCTCGACCAGGTGGCGAGCACCGTCAACCAGCAGATCGACGCCGCGAAGGCCGGCATCGCGTCGGCGGCGTCGGCCGTGCCGCCGCTGTCCGCGAGCGGTCTCGCGTCCGCCGCGCAGGCGCAGTTCGATGCGGCAGCTTCGTCGGTCGTCGCGCATGCGGCATCCGAAGCGGGTGCGAAGATGGCGGAGGCCGGCAAGAAGCTCCAGCAATGGAGCCAGCAGAATGCGACAGGCGCGAAGCCTGCCAGCAACTGAACGCGGGCTTGCACAATCCGTGAAATGTAATTATAGTGGTTACACATTGTCACCGGTCGCGGTTCGGGCCGGCGCCAGCCGAGTGAGTGAGGAATGAATACCAGCAGCCGGTTCGCGTTTGCCGTTCACGTGCTTGCCTTGCTGTCGATGCAGGAAGGTGCGCCGCTGTCGTCCGACATCATTGCGGGCAGCGTGAACACGAATCCGGCGTTGATCCGCCGGCTGTTGTCGATGCTGGCGGCCGCGGGGCTCACCACGTCGCAGCTCGGTGCCGGCGGCGGTGCGCTGCTGGCGCGCGAGCCCGGCGACATCACGCTGCTCGACGTGTATCGCGCGGTCGACGATGCGCAGCTCTTTGCGCTGCACCGCGAGGCGCCGAATCCGGCGTGCCTCGTCGGGCGGCACATCCAGGGCGTGCTGATCGACTATATCGGCGACGCGCAGCGCGCGATGGAAGCATCGCTCGCCACGCGTACGCTGGCCGACGTCACGGCGGACGTGCTCGAATCGGAGCAGCGCGGCCGGGCGGCCGGGCGCGCGAGCGGGTAAGCGCGGGCAATGGAAGCGGCAGGGCAGGAGGCCGGGCGGCGCGCAGGCGCGGCGACCGGCGCGACGGGGCGTTTGCTCCGTTTTTTTCGGTCTTATATGTAATTACTTTAGTTACTTTTTATTTCTGGAGAATCGACATGACGCAACGTACCTTGAACATCGCCCTGTTTGGCGCCACCGGCATGATCGGCTCGTGCATCGCCGCGGAAGCCGCGCGTCGCGGCCATCGCGTGACCGCACTGTCGCGCCATCCGGGCGCGGCCGGTGACGGCATCACCGCCAAGGCGGCCGATCTGTTCGATGCGGCCAGCATTGCAGCCGCGCTGCCGGGGCACGACGTCGTCGCGAGCGCGTACGGCCCGAAACAGGACGATGCCGCGAAGGTCGTCGTGGCGGCGAAGGCGCTGGTTGCCGGCACACGCGAAGCGGGCCTGAAGCGGCTCGTCGTGGTGGGCGGCGCCGGTTCGCTCGAAGTGGCGCCCGGCAAGCAGCTCGTCGACACCGAAGGTTTTCCGGACGCATACAAGGCGGTCGCGCTCGCACATCGCGATGCGCTCGGCTACCTCGAAACGGTCAGCGATCTCGACTGGACGTTCTTCGCGCCGGCCGCGCTGATCGCGCCGGGCGAGCGCACGGGCACGTTCCGTACCGGCGCCGGCAAGCTGATCGCCGACGCGCAGGGTAACAGCAAGATCTCGGCGGAAGACTACGCGGTCGCGTTCGTCGATGCGCTCGAGCAGGACAGCTTCGTGCGCGAGATCGCGACGGTCGCGTATTGAGCGGTATCGCGGCGGGCGGTGCGTAAGCGGCGGCATGGATTGCGCGCGGCGCCGCCCCGCCACGGGTCGTGATTCCAGGCGACTCCCCCTTGACGGGGGGAGTCGCCTGTTTCGTTTGGCGTGCTGATTTCGGGCCTGCCGGTGCGAACGGAAGTGCGCACCGCAGATCGTCCCGCGCTCGATTGGTATTTATCCCGGTCGACGCGGCGCGGCGGATTCCATATTGTTCCCCGTCATGCTGAATGCATAGAAAAAATTTCTATCGAAGAAGGACCGGGTAAATGGATGCCATCGATCGCAAGCTGCTGGAGCTGTTGCAGGCAGATGCCACACTGCCGATCGCGGAGCTCGCGCAGCGGGTGAACCTGTCGCAGACGCCATGCTGGAAGCGTGTGCAGCGGCTCAAGGAAACCGGCGCGATCCGCGCGCAGGTCGCACTGTGCGATCCGCGCAAGCTCGGCGTCGGCACGACCGTGTTCGTCGCGATCCGCACCAACCAGCACACCGAAGAGTGGGCGCAGCGCTTCACGCAGGCCGTGCGCGACATGCCGGAGGTCGTCGAGGTGTACCGGATGAGCGGCGAAACCGACTATTTGCTGCGCGTCGTGGTGGCCGGCATCGACGATTACGATCGCGTGTACAAGCAACTGATCCGGACGGTGCCGTTGTTCGACGTCAGCTCGTCGTTCGCGATGGAGCAGATCAAGTATTCGACCGCGCTGCCCGTGCGCGATCTTTCCGAGCCGGCGTAGGGGGCATCGGGGCGGCATTCCGCGACAAGTTGCGGCGGGGGCGAGCGGGGGTGCGCTCCCGACCACGATGCGCCGTGACCGCGCGCTCAGCGGCCCCGTGCCAGTGCGCGCGCGCGTTCGTCCGCCAGCGCGTCGCGGCGCACGAACTCCGCGACGAACGGGCTGGCCGGATGGCGATGCAGCGCATACGGCGTGTCCCATTGCGCGAGCTGGCCATCCTTCATCACGCCGATCCGGTCGGCGATCGCAAATGCTTCCGCCTGGTTGTGCGTGACCAGGATCGCCGTGTGCCCGGTGCGCTTCAGGATCTCGCGCAGTTCGAACGCGAGCCGTTCGCGCGTATCGACGTCGAGATTGGAGAACGGTTCGTCGAGCAGCAGCAGTTCCGGCGACGGCGCGAGCGCGCGGGCGAGGGCGACGCGTTGCTGCTGGCCGCCCGACAGTTCGTGCGGATAGGCGTCGCCCGAATCGGCGAGACCGACGAGATCGAGCATGTCGGCGACCCGCACGCGCCGTTCGGCCTTCGGCAGCCGGCGCAGGCCGAACGCGACGTTCTCGGCCGCGCTCAGGTGGGGGAACAGCGCGTAGTCCTGGAACATCATCCCGATGCGCCGCCGCTCGGGCGGCACGTCGAGCGCCGGTGCCGCGACGGGCGTGCCGTCCAGCACGATGCGCCCCATGCGCACCGGCTCGAAGCCGGCGATCGCGCGCAGCACGGTGGTCTTTCCGCAACCCGACGCGCCGAGCAGGCAGCCGATGTCGCCGCGCGGCAGCGCGAGGCTCAGCCCGTCGACCACCGTGCGGCGGCCTTGCGGCGTGTCGTAGGCGACGCAGAGGTCGTCGAGTTCGAGCAGGTTCACGGTGTCAGGCTCCGATCTTGTGGCGGGTGCGCGCGAGCAGGATCACCGGCACGAGCCCGGCCAGCACGATCGCGAGCGCGGCGACCGCGCCTTCCTCATAGGTGCCGCGCGCGGCTTCCGCATACAGCCAGGTCGCGAGCGTGTCGAAATTCAGCGGGCGCAGCAGCAGCGTCGCCGGCAGCTCCTTCATCGCGTCGACGAAGACGAGCAGCGCGCTCGTCGTGAGCGCGGGCCGCAGCAGCGGCAGGTGCACGCGGCGCAGCGTGCCGCCGGCCGTCTCGCCGAGCGAGCGCGCGGCCTGTTCGAGCGACGGCGGAATCCGTGCGAGGCCGGCCTCGATGCTGCCGGTCGAGATCGCGAGAAAGCGCACCGCGTAGGCGATCACGAGCGCGGCTGCGGAGCCCATCAGCAGCAGCCCGTTGCGGCCGAGCGCCGCGCCGAGCAGCCGGTCGGCCGCCGCGAACGGGATCAGCAGGCCGATCGCGAGCACGGTGCCCGGCACCGCATAGCCGAGGCTCGCGATCCGCGCGCATGCGCGAGCCGGACCCGCCCGCGCACTGTCGCGCTGCGCGCGCGCCGCCCACGCCACGACGAGCCCGCACACGAGCGTCGCGACGGTCGCGGCGGCGGCGATCGTCAGCGTGTTCGCGAGCCCGGTCAGCAGTTGCGCGGATACGCCGCCGACGAGATGCAGCCGCTTGCCGGTCTCGGCCGCGAGATACGCGGCCGGCGCGCCGAAGCCGAGCAGCACGGGCAGCCAGCAGAGCGCCGCGGCGCTCCAGGCGGCCGCGCCCGTCAGCTGGCGCGGCGCGATCGGCCGCATACGCCGGCCGTGTGCGTAGCGCTGGCGGCGGCGTCCGTAACGTTCGAGCGCGATCATGCCGACGACGATCGCGAGCATCGCGAGTGCGATCTGCGCGGCGCCGGCGAGGTCGGAGCGCGTGATCCAGGTCGTGTAGACCGAGACGGTCAGCGTCTGCACGCCGAGGAATTCCGACGCGCCGATGTCGTTCAGCGTTTCGAGCAGCGCGAGACTCACGCCGACCGCGATCGCGGGGCGCGCGAGCGGCACGACGACGCGCCAGAACGTCGCGATGCGTCCTGCGCCGAGCGTGCGCGCGGCTTCGAGCAGGCTCGCGGACTGCGTGACGAACATGGCGCGCGTACTCAGGTACACATACGGATACAGCACGAAGCCGAGCACGAAGATCGCGCCGGGCAGCGAGCGCAGGTCGGGCAGGCGGAACTGGCGCGGGCTGTCGAAGCCGAGCAGCGCGCGCAGCGCGCTTTGCACCGGGCCGATCGGATGCAGCAGGTCGAGGTACGCGAACGCGACGATATAGGTCGGCACCGCGAGCGGCAGCAGTAGCGCCCACGTCAGCGTTCGCCGGCCGGGGAAGTCGTACGCGGTGACGAGCCACGCGCAGCCGGTGCCGATCACCGTGACGACGACACCGACGCCCGCGAGCAGCAGCAGTGTATTGGCGAGCGCCTGCGGCAGCACGAATTCGGCGAGATGCCGCCAGTGCGCGAGATCGGCGCCGAATGCGGCGGCGACCAGCACCGCGAGCGGCGCCGCGACCGTTGCGGCGATCGCGACGGCTGCGATCAGCGACAGGCTGCCCGCGCGCGGGCGCAACGGCTGGCGGCGCGCGCGGACGATGGATGCATCAGTTGTCAAAGCCGACCTTGTCGACGAGCTGGCTGGCCGCCTTGCGGTGTTTCGCGATTTCAGCCAGCGGCAGCGGGTCGACCTTCAGCGTGCCGAAGCTCGCGATCACCGGATCGAGCTTCACGTTCGCGCGCACCGGGTATTCGTAGTTCGCCTGCGCGTACAGCGCTTGCGCTTGCGGCGACACCAGATACTCGAGCAGCTTCACCGCGTTGGCCTTGTGCGGCGCGTGCTTCGCGACCGTCGCGCCGCTGATGTTCACGTGCGTGCCGCCGCTCTTCGCGTTCGCGAACGTCGGCCGCACGACCTTGATCGCGTCGCCCCACTTGCGCGCGTCGGTGCCGGCTTCCGCGTTTTTCATGTGGCCGACGTAGTACGCATTCGCGAGACCGACGTCGCAGATGCCGCCGAGGATGTCGCGCGCGACGTCGCGGTCGCCGCCGGTCGCCTTGCGCGCGAGGTTCGCCTTCACGCCGCGCAGCCACTTTTCGGTCGCGGCTTCGCCGTCGTGCGCGATCATCGCGGCGACCAGCGCGGTGTTGTACGGATGCTGCCCCGAGCGGATGCAGACCTTGCCCTTCCATTTCGGATCGGCGAGATCCTCGTAGCGGAACGCGTCGACTTTCAGGTCCTTTTCCACATACAGCACGCGATCGCGCAGTGACAGCGCATACCAGTCGCCTTGCGCGCCGCGCAGGTTCGCCGGAATCGCGTCGTCGAGCAGCTTCGAGCGCACCGGTTGCGCGAGCCCGCCGTCGACGAGATCGAGCAGGTTGCCGATATCGACCGTCATCAGCACGTCGGCGGGCGACTGCGCGCCTTCGGCCTTCACCCGTTCGAGCAGGCCGTCCTTCACAAACACCGTGTTGACCTTGACGCCGCTCTGCTGCGTGAACGCGTCGATCAGCGGCTGGATCAGCTTCGGTTCGCGCGTGGTGTACAGGCTGACTTCCTCGGCCGCCTGGGCCGGCGGCGCGAATGCGGCGGCGGCAAAGGCGAGGGCGCCGGCGAGCGGCAGCAGGCGGGTGCGCGGATTCGACATGGAGACTCCGGTGAGGCAGGCGGGCGAAGGAGCGTTCCGGGGCGTGCCTGCCGCCCGAGCAACCCGAAACATTACAAAGCGAAAGATTTGGGATTCTAAATCGGAATGGGAACGATTATCAAATGAAAGGTTGCGGCGGACAGCGGAAGAAGGGCGGGAGACGGAACGCAAACGGGGCGTCGCAGCACGTGCGCAAGCGCGTAGAATGCCCGCTTCGACAAAATTGACGGAGTCGCCCCGACCATGAACGATCAGCGCAAGAAGAACCCTGTCCGCAACGTGAGCATCCTGATCGTCGTGGCCGTGCTGCTCGTGATCGGGACGATCCTGTACAACGCGGTGTCGCAGAAGCGCGCATACGACGAGGCTCATCCGGCCGAGGCTGCGAGCGCGAGCGCCGCGTCGCACTGAACGAGCGGGCGCTGCCGGACCCTGGCGGTCGGGCAGCGGCTGGCAGCGGCAGGCACCGCGACGCGCGGAACGGGCGGCTGACGACACGCGCTGCGTCGCGCCGTGCCGAAAGAAAAACGGGCGCCGAAACCGGCGCCCGCGCGGGGGAAATCAGTCGTGCGTCAACGTGACGCAGCGGCAAACTTCGGGCGGATCCGTGCGTAGAACAC
This sequence comes from Burkholderia sp. JKS000303, assembly GCF_002563755.1. NCBI lineage: Bacteria > Pseudomonadati > Pseudomonadota > Betaproteobacteria > Burkholderiales > Burkholderiaceae > Burkholderia > Burkholderia sp. JKS000303. The sequence goes on along the minus strand of NZ_PDBZ01000001.1, from coordinate 320,277 downwards.
GACCGCGAGCAGCGCGAGCCAAGCCGCGCCGACGTAGAGCGCGACGCGCGTGTCGTCGAACCAGCCGAGCATCACGATCACGAAACCCATGAACGCGATCGTCAGCGCCGGCGCCACCGGCCACAGCGGCACCTTGAACTTCAGCGCGGCGACTTCCGCGCTCGACAGCCGACGGCGCATCGCGACCTGCGACAGCAGGATCATCAGCCACACCCACACGGTAGCGAACGTCGCGATCGCCGCGACCACCAGGAACACGTCCTTCGGCATCAGGTAGTTGAGCACCACGCCGACGAACAGCGCGCCCGCCATCACGAGCACCGTGACCCACGGCACGCCGTGCCGCGACGTCGTCATCAGCACGCGCGGCGCCTGGCCCTGCCGCGCCATCCCGAACATCATCCGGCCCGCGCCGAAGATGTCGCTGTTGATTGCCGAGATCGCCGCGCTGATCACCACGAGGTTGAGGATCGTCGCGGCCGACTTCACGCCGAGCGCCGAGAAGATCTGCACGAACGGGCTGCCGTCGTTGCCGACGCCCGTCCACGGGCTGATCGACATCAACACGACCATCGTCAGCACGTAGAACAGCAGGATACGCGCCGGCACCGCGTTGATCGCGCGCGGAATCACGCGCTCCGGATCCTTCGCCTCGCCGGCGCTCATCCCGATCACCTCGATGCCGCCGTACGCGAAGATCACGACCGACAGCGACGCGATCAGGCCGCCGACGCCGTTCGGGAAGAAGCCACCATGGTTCCACAGGTTCGCGAAGGTCGGCACGTCGGCCGAATGGCCGAAGTGCATGCCGGTCAGCAGGATCGCGACGCCGCCGCCGATCATCGCGACGATCGCGCCGACCTTGATGATCGACAACCAGAATTCGAGCTCGCCGAACACCTTCACATGGCACAGGTTCAGCCCGCAGATGACTGCGACGACGCCGAGCACCCAGATCCATTGCGGGACGTCCGGAAACCAGAAGCCCATGTAGATGCCGAACGCGGTGATGTCGGCGATCGCGACGATCACCATTTCGAGCGTGTAGGTCCAGCCGGTGACGAAACCGGCGAACGGGCCCAGGTTTTCGGTCGCGTAGTGGCCGAACGAGCCGGCGACGGGCTCGCGCACGGCCATCTCGCCGAGCGCGCGCATCACCATGTAGACGGCCGCGCCGCCCAGGATGTAGGCCAGGATCACCGCCGGGCCCGCGAGCTGGATCGCCGACGCGGAACCGTAGAACAGACCGGTGCCGATCGCCGAGCCCAGCGCGAGAAAGCGGATGTGCCGCGCGCTCAGGTGGCGTTGCAAGTTCTTCATCGAGTCTCCGATATCGTTGTGCTACGGACCGGGCGAGCGGGCCGGTCCGGTTGGCTCAAGTTGTCTATACAACTTAAAATGTGAACGAATGATAACAAGCCGGGCAGATGGCCGGAATCGGGTATTCCCTGACTGGCGCAACCGGCGGAATCGGGGATCACGCGAGCGCGCGGCCGGCGGGCCGCCGCGCGGAGCGGGAGGGTCACGCGTGCGGGGCGGGCCGCAGCGGGGCGCGCCGGCGGCTGCCCCGCTGCGCGCGGGGCGAGCGCCGGCGGAACGACGTCATGCGGGCAGGCGGATGACGCTCGCGTCCTTGCGGATCAGCAGCGATGACGCAAGCATTTGCTTGCACTGGTGCGCGAGCACCTTGAGGTCGTGCGTGAGTTCGGCGCCGACCGCGTCGGATTTTTCCGCGGAGACGACCATCGCGTCGAGCTCGCGCGTGATCTGCTTCGTTGCGTCGAGCTGGTCGGCCGGCGGCGGTTCGCCGGATTCCGCCTTTTCGAGGTTGTCGAGCACGGCGGACAGGCCGCGGTGCAGCGCGTCGTCGTGGACGAAGTTGTCGTCGGCCGCACACGCGCTGCGGATCAGCGGGGCCGCGGCCGTGATCTGCGCGCCGAGCACGTGCGTCTGCACGAGCAGGTCGTTCAGCTCGGGCACGAAGCGCTGGTGCGCCTTCGGCTCGATCATCATCCGCTGGAACGCCTGGCCGAGGTTCGCGAACGCGATGTTCACGTCCTTGCGCGCGAGGCGGTACCGGTAGTCGTCGTCGAGGCTCGCGGCCGGCGTTTCGATTGCCGCGGCGACGCCCGGCACGACGGCCGCACCGTCGGCGACCGGCACGGGCGGCGACGACACGCCGCGCCCGGCGCGCCACGCGGCCTCGAAATACTTGCGGGTCGACGTGAGCATGTCGGTGACGAGCTTGCCCATCAACCGGTATTCCCAGTACGGGAACAGCCGGCTCGCGGCGATCGCGATCATGCAGCCGACCACGGTGTCGATCGCGCGTTCGCCGATGATCCGCATGCTGCCCGGCGCGAGCAGGTGGAACATCAGCAGCACGTACGACGACGTGAACACGACGCTCGCCGTGTAGTTGAACAGCAGCAGGCTGTAGCTCATCACCATCGACCCGAACATGATCGCGATCAGCAGGTGCGGCTCCTTCACCGTGTAGATCAGCGCGATGCTCGCCGCGCAGCCGATCAGCGTGCCGATGATCCGCTGCGCGTTGCGCTGCTTGGTCAGCGAATAGCCGGGTTTCAGGATGATGATGCTCGTCATCACGATCCAGTACGCGTTCGTGAGCGGCAGCAGCCGGCCGAGCCAGAAGCCGACGGCCACCGCGATCGTCACGCGCAGCGCGTGGCGGAAGCTCGGCGAGCGCATGTTCAGGTTCGAGAAGATCAGCAGCGGCGACATCCGGCGACGCTGCAGGAAGCGCGTGAGCGCCTTGTCGATCTTCAGTTCGGTCTGCTGCGGGTCGGCATGGCCGGACAGGTTGCGCCGCATCCGGTCGATCAGGCGCGTCGCGCTCCAGATGCGCCGGAACGTCGCGAGCACCGCCGCGTACGCTTCCGGATTGTTAGCCGCGAAGTTTTTCTTGCGCATCAGCTCGATCTCGTACTCGATCGCGCGCAGCTCGGCCTTCACGCTGATCCGCGAATGCGGTGCGCGGTTCTCGAGCACCGCGAGGCCGATCTCCTCGAGATCGGCGGCTGCCTTGCGGATCAGGTCGCGGTAGAAAATGATCAGGTCCGAGCCGCCGAACGTGTTGCGCACGAGCGGGTAGTCGGTGTGCGCGCCGACGAACAGCTCATGCAGGTCGACGCTGTTGATGAACAGGTTGTACATCGTCGTGCGGCCGGGGTCGAGCTTGCCGCGGCGCAGCTTCGGCAGGTTGCGCAGCACGATGTCGCGCGCGGTTTCCTGCGTTTCGACCGCCGAGATCTGCTTGGCGACGAGATTGCGGTAGCACTCGTCGAGATCGGCCTCGAGATCGTAGAACTGCGCGCGCGCGAGCAGGTAGTCGGCACACGCGAACAGGCTTTCGGCGAGCGCCTGCTGCTCGATCCGGCGCGCCTGCCATTGCGACACGAGAGTTGCCCAGTACGTGTACCAGAGGCCGCCCGCGAGGATCCAGCCGGCGTTGATGAACGCCTGCAGCGGCGTGAACTTCTCCTCGAGCGTCATCACCATCATGAACAGCGTCGCGAAGCTGATCTGCGGCCAGCGGTTGCCGTACACGACGATCAGCGACAGCACGAACGTGAGCGGCACGATCGTCAGCCACAGCGCGAAGATGTTCGGCGTCGCGAGGCCGGTCGCGAGCGCGGCCAGGAAGCCGATCACGCTGCACGCGAGCATTTCGTTGTGCTTGTACTTGAGCGGGCCGGGCATGTCGACGACGCACGCGCCGAGCGCGCCGGTCGAGATCGTGAAGCCGAGATCCCGGTCGTGAAACACGATCAGGCACAGTACCGCCGGCAGCGACACGCCGACCGCGATCCGCAGGCCGCCGAAAAAATACTGGCTGTAGAAAAACTTTCTGATTTCGACCGAATAGCGCATCGATGGGCTGAATGGCAGACGAAGACGCCCGGGGCGGCGTATTGACTGGCGACGAGTCTATCGTATTTCGCGGTCCGCAAAACCTGGCCGTTCGGACGAGCTTCGCCGCGACGGCCCTTTTGCTATCCTTGGTGCTCCTGTTCGCCCGGCCCGGCCGGCGCGACGCACCGACATCCGCTTCATGCTCCATCTCTTCTATTCGAACCGTCACGAAACGTTGGCCGACGCGCTGCTCGACGATCTGGCCGCGTTCCCGGCCCGCAACGGCCCGTGGGCGCAGCAGCAGGTCATCGTGCCGAGCGCGGCGCTACGCCGCCGTCTCGAACTCGACATCGCCGCGCGCCACGGCGTGTGCGCGAACGTCGAGTTCACGTATCTCGCGCAATGGCTGTGGGCGCAGATCGGCCGCGTGATGGAGGTCCCCAGGCGCTCGCCGTTCGCACCGGACCGGCTCGTGTGGCGCTGCTACCGGCTGTTCGCGCAGGCCGCGGGCGACGCGCCGTGGCGCGCGTCGCCGCGGCTCGCCGCGTATCTGTCCGCGTCCGACGATGCGATGCGCTACGAGCTCGCGCAGCGCGTCGCGGCCGTGCTCGATCATTACCTGACCTATCGGCCCGAATGGCTGGCCGCCTGGCAGGCCGGCGAGTCGGTGCTCGCGGGCGACGCCGCGCCGCGCGGCATCAGCGACGCCACGCGCGACGACGAGCAGTGGCAGGCCGCGTTGTGGCGCGCGCTGCTCGCCGAGCTGAGCGACAGCGGCACGCCGCCCGCGCATCGCTTTCTCGTCGAGGCGCGCAACCTCGATCGCGAGAGCGTCGCGCGCGTCGACTGGCCGGAGTCGGTCAGCGTGTTCGCGCTGCCGACCATGCCGCCGCTGCACGTCGCGCTGCTGCGCGAGCTGTCGCGCTGGATCGACGTGCGTGTCTATGCGCTCAACCCGTGCCGCGAATTCTGGTTCGACATCGTCACCGCCGCGCATGCCGAGGCGCTCGATGCGGCCGGGCGGCTCGACTATCAGGAAGTCGGCCACCCGCTGCTCGCGGAGTGGGGCCGGCAGACGCAGGCGCAACTGCACATGCTGCACGAGCTGACCGAAAGCGCCGCGTCAGGCGATGCGTCGCGTTTCGTCGGGAATCCCGCGCCCACCTGGCTCGCGCGTGTGCAGAACGCGATCCTCGACCTGCGGCCGGAGGCCGAACTCGGCGATGCGCCGGCCGAACGCGGCATCGAGGTACACGTGTGCCACAGCCTCGCGCGCCAGCTCGAGGTGCTGCATGACCGGCTGCTCGCGTGGTTCGACGCCGACGCGACGCTGCAGCCGTCCGACGTGCTGGTGGCGGTCGCCGATCTCGCGGCGGCCGGGCCGCTGATCGATGCCGTATTCGGCACGGCGGGCGCCGGCGGCGCGCGCGTGCCTTACCGGATCACCGGCCTGCCGCCGTCGCAGGCGAACCCGGTCGCGCGCGTGCTGCTCGAATGGCTCGCGCTGCCGGAGCGGCAGGTCGGTGCGCCGGAGCTGGTCGAATGGCTGCGCGTCGACGCGGTGGCGGCCCGCTACGGGATCGACGCGGCCGCGCTCGAGACGGTGCAGACCTGGCTTGCGGCCGCCGGCGCGCGGCGCGGGCTGTCGCCGACGACGAGCGACGACGTGGCGGTGCCCGCGCCGCGCCATACGTTCTCCGATGCGCTCGCGCGGCTCTTCCTCGGTTATGCGATGCCCGAAGGGGCGGCCCCGGTCGGTGCATGGCTGCCGATCGAGGCGGCCACCGGCAGCGAGGCCGAACTGCTCGGCCGGCTCGCGCGCTTCACCGACGACCTCGACGGCTTCGCGCGGCAGCTCGCCGACGCGCATACGCCGAGTGCCTGGAGCGAACTGTTCGCCGACACGCTCGCGCGCTTCTTCGATTCCGGTGCTGCGCATGCCGACGCGCTCGCGGGCGTGCGCGACGCGCTCGACGCGATGCTGGCCGCCATGATCGAAGGCGCGGCCGACGAGGCGTTGCCGGCGGCGGTCGTGCGCGCGGGGCTGGCTGCTGCGCTCGACGATCCGGCGCGCGGCGGGGTGCCGTGGGGCGGCGTCACGTTCTCGTCGCTGACGAGCCTGCGCGGGTTGCCGTATCGCGTCGTCTGCCTGCTCGGGATGGACGACGGCGTGCTGCCGAGCCTCGCGCGCGCGGACGAGTTCGACCTGATGGCCGTGCTGCCGAAGCTCGGCGACCGGCAGCGCCGCGACGACGAGCGCAACCTGTTTCTCGATCTGCTGCTCGCGGCGCGCGACCGGTTGCTGATCGCCTATACGGGGCGCAGCATCCGCGACAACGCGCCGTTGCCGCCCGCAGCGCTCGTCGATGAACTGCTCGACCATCTTGCGCTCGTCACGGCCGGCCCCGACGCCGCACCGGACGAGGTCGATGCCGCGCGGCGCGCGTTCGTCGTCGAGCATCCCCTGCAACCATTCGCGGCTGCGTATTTCCGGCCCGACAGCGAACTGGCTTCGTACGACGCCGAGCGCGCGACGCTTGCGGCGCTGCTCGCGGCCGAAGCGTCGCGCGATGCGACGCGCGAGCAGCCGTTCTTCGCGCAGCCGTTGCCGGCCGAGCCGGCCGAACCCGTCGCGTTCAGCGAATTCGAACGTTTCTGGCGGCATCCGGCGCGTGCGTTGCTGCGCGCGCGGCTCGGCATCGTGCTGTCCGACGCGCAGGCCGAACTGCTCGACACGGAGCCGTTCGCGCTCGATTTCGCCGGCAGCGACGCGCTCGCCGAGCGCGTGCTGCCGCTCCTGATCGAATCGGGCGACGGCGGCGTGCACGACCATGCGCAGCGTATCGCGGACGCCAGCCCGGAACTGCCGGGCGGCGCGACGGGCGCCGTCTGGCGCGATCAGGCGCTCGGCTCGATGACGCAGCTCGCATCGAATGTACGGCACGCGCTCGCCGACGGGATGGAGCGGCGGCCGTTTACGCTCGAAGTCGTGCCCGCATGGCCGGACACCGAGCAGGCGCTGTTCGGTGCCGACGATGCGATGCTGGCCGGCGACGCGGTGAGCGAGCCGCTCGCGTTGCACGGCACGCTGAACCGGCTGACGCCTGCAGGGCAGATCATCTATCGCTATGCCCGGCCGAGCGCGCGCGACTATCTGTCCGCGTGGCTCGTGCACCTCGTCTACTGCGCGGTGGTGCCCGACGGTCCGCGTCGCACGCTGTGGTTCGGCAGCGGCGGCGCATTCGAACTCACGCCGGTCGCGGCGCCGCTCGAGCAGCTCGCGCCGCTTGCCGCGCTGTTTCGCGCGGGGCGGCGCATGCCGCTGCGGTTCTTTCCGCGCAGCGCATGGGCGCGCGTGTCCGACGGCGAGGCCAAGGCCGCGAGCGTGTGGGTCAACGAGCGTGTCGCGAGCGAAGCCGACGACCCGGCCATCGCGATCGCGTGGCGTGGCGCGCACCCATCGCTCGACGAGCCGTTCGGCACACTCGCGCGGCTCGTGTTCGAGCCGATGCTCGCACACCTGAAGGAGGTCGCATGAGCGCCGCATCCCAGCCGCAGGCGGCGCTCGAACTCGACGTGTTCGCGTGTCCGCTCGACGGCGTCAACCAGATCGAGGCGTCCGCCGGCACCGGCAAGACGTGGAACATCTGCGCGCTGTACGTGCGCCTGTTGCTCGAAAAGGATCTCGGCGCGGACCAGATCCTCGTCGTGACCTTCACGAAGGCGGCGACTGCCGAACTGCACGAGCGGATTCGCGGGCGGCTCGCGCAGCTCGCGCATGCGCTCGCGACGGGCGACGACGGCGGCGATCCGTTCGTCGCACGGCTGCTCGAGACGACGCTCGGCGAAGCCGGCGCGCTCGATCCCGAGATCGCCGCGAAGCGGATCCAGCGCGCGCTGCGCGCGTTCGACCAGGCGGCGATCCATACGATCCACGCGTTCTGCCAGCGGGCGTTGCAGGAAGCGCCGTTCGCGGCCGCGATGCCGTTCGCGTTCGACATGCAGGCCGACGATGCGGCGCTGCGCTTCGAGCTCGCGGCGGACTTCTGGCGCACTCGGGTCGAGCCGATGGCCGCACGCTGGCCCGGTTTCGCGACGTGGCTCGTCGATTCGGGCGCGGGGCCGGCTGCGCTCGATGCGCAGCTCGCCCGTCGGCTGAAGAAGCCGCTTGCCGCGCTGCGCTGGGATGGCGTGGGCGAGCCGGACGAATCGGCGGAGGCCGCCGCCGCCGCGTGCTTCGAGGAGGCCGCACGGATGTGGGCTGATGAGCGCGACGCGATCGACGCGCTGTTGCGCACGGCGCAGCCCGTGCTTAACCAGCGCTCGCACAAGCCCGACGCGGTTGTCGATGCACTCGGCGCGTGGTCCGCGCATTTCGCGCAGGGCAATGCGACGGCCGCGCTGCCGAAGCCCGCGCTCAAGCTCACGCGCACCGCGCTCGTGAAAGCGACGAAAAAGGGCGGCGCGACACCGGAGCACCCGTTCTTCGACGTCGCCGACGCGCTCGACGCGGCGGTGGCCGCGGCCGAGGCCACGCAGCAGGCGCGCTGGCTCGCGCTGATCGCCGACTGGCTCGACATGGCGCCGGCCGAACTGGCCGAGCGCAAGCGTACGCGCCGCGTCGTGTCGTTCGACGACCTGCTCGCGAACCTGTATCGCGCGCTGCACACGCATCCGTGGCTCGCCGAGACGCTGCGCGAACGCTATCCGGCTGCGCTGATCGACGAATTCCAGGATACCGACCCGCTGCAGTTCGCGATCTTCGACCGGATTTTCGCGCCGCGCGGGCCGCTCTTTCTCGTCGGCGATCCGAAGCAGGCGATCTACAGCTTCCGTGCAGCGGATCTGCATACCTACCTGGCCGCGCGGGCAAGCGCGAGCGCGTGCTATACGCTCGCGGTCAACCAGCGCTCGACGCCGGCGATCGTCGACGCGTGCAACCGCTTGTTCATGTCGAATCCGCGCGCGTTCGTGCTCGACGGGCTCGACTATTACGCGGTGCGGGCCGGCACGCGGGTGCGTGCGCCGTTCGTCGACGGCACCGACCCGGGCCCGGCCGGCGATTTCCGGATCTGGACGCTGCCGGGCGGCGACGGCACGCTGCTCAAGCGCGATGCGCAGGCGCAGGCCGCCCAGGCCTGCGCGGCCGAGATCGCGCGACTGATGCGCGGCGCGCGCGAAGGGCACGCGCGGCTCGGCGACACGCCGCTGTCACCGGGCGACATCGCGGTGCTCGTGCAGACGCACCGGCAGGGCAGTCTCGTGAAGCGCGTGCTTGCCACCTGGGGCATCGGCAGCGTCGAGCTCGCGCAGGCGTCGGTGTTTTCGACCGGCGACGCCGAGCAGCTCGAACGCGTGCTCGCGGCAATCGATGCGCCGGGCGATCTGCGGCGCTTGCGCGCGGCGCTCGCGGCCGACTGGTTCGGCCTCGATGCGGGTGCGCTGTGGCGCATGGAGCAGGGTGACGGCGACGCATCACGCGAAGCGTCCGACAGCGCCGATGCGATGAGCTGGGTCGAGCGTTTTTCGCGCTATCGGCTGCTGTGGCGCGAACGCGGCTTCGCGGTGATGTGGCGCACGTTCACGCGCGAGCTGCGTATCGCCGAGCGGCTGATGGCCGGTGCGGACGGCGAGCGCCGCGTGACCGACATCAATCACCTGGCCGAACTGACGCAGGCGCGCGCGTCCGCGCAACCGGGCATCGCACCGACGTTGCGCTGGCTTGCCGCGCAACGGCTCGACGGCGGCGGCGAGGAAGCGCAATTGCGTCTCGAATCCGATCGCAACCTCGTGCAGATCGTGACCGTGCACAAGTCGAAGGGCCTCGAATACGCGGTCGTGTTCTGCCCGTTCCTGAACGACGGCGGCCTGCGCGAACCGTCCGCATCGGGGTTGCCCGACGCGCGCGAGTATCACGACGACGCGGGCGACGCGGTGCTGCATTACGGGTGCGACGACGAAGCGGCTGCGCACGCGGCGCGTCAGGCGTTGCGCGAGCAGGCGGCGGAACGCGCGCGGCTCGTCTACGTGGCGCTCACGCGCGCGGTCTATCGGTGCTATCTCGTCGCCGGGCCGTATCTGTCGTCGCGGTCGACCCGCGAGGCGCGACGCAGCGTGCTCAACTGGCTCGTCGCGGGCGCCGGTCAGGCGTTCGACGCGTGGCTCGACGAGCCGCCCGACGAAGCGGCGCTCGACGCCGCATGGCAAGCACTGGCGGGCGGCCCCGTGAGTGTCGCGCCGTTGCCGGTGCCCGCGCGTCGCGAGCGCCTCGCGGCCGGGCACGATGCGTCGCAGACGCTCGCGGCCCGTCATGCGACGCGCGTGCTGCGCGATGCGTGGCGGATGGCGAGCTTCAGTTCGTTGACCGCGTCGATGGCGCGCGAGGAGGCGGGTGTCGCGATCGTGCCGGACGACGAGCTGCGGCCCGATCACGATGCGCTTGCCGCGGTCGCACCGGGCGGCGAATTCGCCGTGGCCGACACGGTCGCGGCCGAGCCGCCGGACGACGACATCCTCGTGTTTCCGCGCGGCGCGGCAGCCGGCGAGTGCCTGCACCGCCTGTTCGAACTGAGCCGCTTCACGGCGCCCGACTCATGGCACCAAGCGGCGCTCGGCGCGCTGCACGACCGGCCGGTCGAGGCCGAACCCGAGCTCGGGGTGCGGCTGCCGGCGATGATGGCGCGGCTCGTCGGCGACGTCGTCAGCACGGAGCTCGTGCCGGGCATGCGGCTTGCGGATCTCGATCCGGCGAAGCGGCTCGACGAAATGGGGTTCCTGTTCCCGGTGCCGTCGCTCGAGCTGGGCGCGCTGCGCCGGCTGCTGGTCGCGCACGGCTATCCGGACGTTGCACTGGAGGCGGGCATGCTCGCCGGTTTCATCAAGGGTTTCATCGACATGATCGTCGAACACGACGGCCGGTTCTGGATCGTCGACTGGAAGTCGAACCATCTCGGCAATACGCCTGACTCCTACGGCCCGCGCGCGCTCGACGTCGCGATGGCTGATCATGCGTATCACCTGCAGGCGCTGCTCTACACGGTCGCGCTGCATCGCTATCTGCGCGGGCGACTGCCCGATTACGACTACGACACGCATATCGCGGGCTACCTGTACCTGTTCGTGCGCGGCGTGCGGCCCGACTGGCGCAGTGGCGGCGAGCCGGCCGGTGTGTATGCGCGGCGGCCCGCGCGCGAACTCGTCGACGCGCTCGACCGGATGATGGAAGGGGGCCGCGCATGAACGTTGCCGACGATACGTTCGAATTCACCGGCGGCCTGGTTGCGCGGCTGCCCGAGCCGGCCGATTTCGGCATTGCACTCGCGGAAGGATTCGCGCGCCGCATCGGCGACCTGTCGCGCCGCGCGGGCGCGCCGGCCGCGGCCGCGCGCTGGGCCGCGCGTGCCGCATTCGCGACGAGCCGGGCGACGGCGGGCGGCCACGTGTGCGTGTCGCTCGGCGCGCTCGCGCAGCGCTACGAGGAACCGCTCGACGACGTGCGCGCCGCGCTTGCCGCGAGCGGCGTGGTGGCATTCGGCACGCTTGCCCGCGGCGACGAGAGGCCGCTGATCGTCGACCGGCACGGCCATCTGTATCTGTCGCGTTATTTCGACTACGAGCGGCGGCTCGCCGATGCGCTCGTCGCGCAGGCCGGCGAGGCGGCACCCGACGATGCGTTGTCGCCCGAGCGGTTGCGCGACAGTCTCGCGCGCTACTTCGGGCCGGCGACGGGCGATGTGGACTGGCAGCGCGTCGCGGCGATCGTCGCGCTGACGGGGCGCGTGACGATCGTCAGCGGCGGCCCCGGCACCGGCAAGACGACGACCGTCGTCGGCGTGCTGGCGTGCCTGCTCGACGCGCATCCGGGGTTGCGCATTGCGCTGGCGGCGCCCACCGGCAAGGCCGCGCAGCGGATGCAGGAAGCGCTGCACGCGCGGGCCGGCGACCTGCCGCCGGAACTCGCCGCGCGCCTGCCCGACACGTCGTACACGCTGCATCGCCTGCTGGGCGGCGGCGGGGCAGCGGGCTTCCGCCATCATCGCGACAATCCGTTGCCGTACGACCTGATCGTGGTCGACGAGGCGTCGATGATCGACGTCGCGCTCGCCGCGCATCTGCTCGACGCGCTCGCGCCGGGTGCGCGGCTCGTGCTGCTCGGCGACAAGGACCAGCTGGCCGCGGTCGAGGCCGGCGCGGTGTTCGCCGAACTGAGCGCGCGACCGACGTTTACCGCCGCGGCGCGCACGCGCATCGCGCAGGCCCTCGGCATCGACGAAGCCGCATTCGTTGCGGCGTTGCCGGTGCCGGACGACGGGGCCGCCGAAACGGGAGCGGCTGCGCACACGGCTGCCGCTGCAGTCGCGGCGCAGGTCCAGGCGTCCATACGGGCGTCGTTTACGGCCACGCGCAAGCCGGCGTCGCGAACGAAACCGGATACGCGTCAGGCGTCGCTGTTCGACGACGAACCGCAGGACGACGCGGTGTCCCCGACCGACGCCGCACAACCGGCTGCGTCGTCGCAGCCGGCAGACGTTGCGTCGAGCGACACCCGCTCCGCGACCGATGCCCGCGCGTCCGGCCCCGGCCCCGCATGGATCGAACCCGACGAACTCGCATGGCTCGACGCGATCGAGCTTGCTCCGTTCGAGGCGGGCGAGGCAGCGGATGCGGCGCGGGCGTTCGCGGTCGCACCGCAAGCCGGCGAAACCACGGCCGCCCATCCCGCGCCGGCGCCGCTCGCAGATTGCGTCGTGTGGCTCGAACGCAATTACCGCTTCGGTCTCGATTCGCCGATCGGCCGGCTGTCACTGGCGATTCGCCGCGGCGACGTGCAGGCCGCGCTCGACGCGTTGCCGATGGACGATACGGCCGCCGCGTCGTTCCACGACGATGCGGGCGATATGCTTGCAGCGTCGACGGTCGAACGGCTCGCGCGCCGGTTCGGTGCGTACCTCGATGCGTTGCGCGTCGCGCTCGCGGCGCCGGTGCCCGATCCGCTGCCGCTGTTCGATGCGCTCAACCGGTTCCGGATCCTGTGCGCGACGCGCACCGGTTCGCGCGGCGCCGAGCACGTCAATGCACTCGTGGCCGCGCATGTGCGTCACGTGGCGCGCGTGCCGCTTGCGGTCGGTGCGCACTGGTTTACCGGGCGGCCGATCATGGTGACGCGCAACGACTATGCGTTCGGATTGTTCAACGGCGACATCGGCATCGCGTTGCCGGACGCGCATGGCGTGCTGCGTGTGTGGTTCCGCCGCGCGGATGGCACCGTGCGCGCGGTGTCGCCTGCGGCGCTGCCGCCGCACGAAACGGCATTCGCGCTCACCGTCCACAAATCGCAGGGCTCGGAATTCGACGAGGCCGCGCTCGTGCTGCCGGCGTCGTTCGGCCGCGTGCTCACGCGCGAACTCGTCTATACGGCCGTCACGCGCGCCCGTACGCGCGTGCAGGTGATCGGCCCGCGGCGCGTGCTGGCGCAGGCGGTCGCAACCCGCACGCAGCGCGATTCGGGGCTCGCCGCGCGCGTCGACGAGGCGCTTGCGCACCGCCGCAAGGAGACGTCGCGATGATGATCCGCTATACGCTCGATCCGGCCGAAGTCGAATGGACGGCCGTGCGCGCGCAGGGTGCCGGCGGGCAGAACGTCAACAAGGTGTCGAGCGCGATTCACCTGCGGTTCGACATCCGTGCGTCGTCGCTGCCGCCCGTCATCAAGGAGCGGCTGCTCGCGCTGTCCGACCAGCGCATCACGCGCGACGGCATCGTCGTGATCAAGTCGCAGGAGTACCGTACCCAGGAAAAAAACCGCGACGCGGCGCTCGCGCGGCTCGATGCGCTGATCGGCAGCGTCGCGTTCACGCCGCGGGCCCGGGTCGCGACGCGGCCGACGCGCGCATCGAAGGAACGGCGGCTCGAACACAAGTCGCGCCGCAGCGCGGTGAAGTCGGGAAGAGGGAAGATCGTCGACTGACGAAAGCGCGGTCGATGCGGCACGCGGCAGAGCGTGCCGCGCCCCGTTACCGCATCACGGTTCCCGCGCTGTCGAGCACGAAATCGACGCAGAACACGACGAGGCGGTTCTGCGCGCGAATCGCGACCGCCGCCGTGTAGCAGTCGCGGCCTTCCGTCAGCGAGAAGTGCGGGCCCATCAGCGCGACGCGCCCCGGCGCGGCGATCGCGCGCTGGAAGTACGGGCGCCGCGACCAGTTGCTGTGGGTTTCCGGAAACAGTGGCGAAAGGCGGGCAGCACTCGGTTGGCCGTCCTCGGGGCGCGCGCCGATCGACGGCAGGAACTGCTCGCCGATCTCGTCCGTGACGAACACGCGGCGCGCGGCCGGCACGGCGAATACGCGCTGCGCGGCATCGTTCAGGTTGCCGCTCGCCGCGAATGTGGCCGCACCGGCAAGCACGAGCCGCTCGATCGCGTCGAAGCCCGGTTGTTCGGCGACGACCGGCGTATGCCGGTGAGCGATGAAGCGTTGCCACGCGGCGTCGAGCATCGCGGGCACCGCGGCGCTCGCGTGCGCGATCGACGCATCGGGCTGGCCGAACTGGAAGCCCTGGACGAAATCAATGTCGGCCTCCATCAGCGCCTGCAGCGCATCGTCGCTTTCGACACCTTCGGCGAGCACCATCGCGCCGGCCTGATGGAGCATCGACACGAGGTGATGCATGATGCGGCGATCGTCGGCCGACCACGTCGCGCGCTCGACGAGCGAACGGTCGAGCTTGACGATATCGGGCCGTGCGCGCCACACGCGGTCGAAATTCGAGAATCCGGTGCCGAAATCGTCGATCGCGATCAGGAAGTCGCGATGCTGGATCATGTCGATCGTGCGCGCGAGCGCGGCTTCGTCGCGTGCCGGCTGTTCGACGACCTCCAGCACGATGCGGTTCGGCGGCAGCGCGAAATGCCGGCACAGCGCCTCGACGAATTCGCGCTGCACGAGGCCCGAATCGAGCACGCGCGGCGTCACGTTCAGGAACAGCCAGCCGTCGCCGATGCCTTGCGACACGAAATTGGCCGTATGCAGGCAGCGGGCGAGCCGGTCGAGCAGCAGCGCGTCGGCGTCGGCGCGGGTCCTGTCGAACAGCGCGATCGGCGAGAGCAGCGTGCCGTCCGTATCCACGACGCGCAGCAGCGCTTCGTAACCGACCACGCGCTTGTGCGTGATCGACAGCACGGGTTGAAACACGCTGCGCAGCGTCGTGTTGCGATAGGTGGCGAGCCAGCCGCTCGGGGTTGGCTTGAGGCGTTCGAGCAGGGAATTGAGCGAGAGGTCGCGAAGGGGCTTCATGTCAACGGTGCCCGGCGAACGGGGGGGCGGTATCGTGCCGCCACGCTGAAGCAGTCGCACGCGCAGGTGGACGCGAAAGAACGTGGTGCATCGTAACCGCCTTCTGCGGATGAGTATTCCGAGTGTAACGGGAACGAGGCGGCTCGCGTATCAGGGTAACTCCAGACGCAAACGCTAAACAGGCGCCGTGCCGGCGCCATTGCGCGAGATCAACCGAGTCGAACGAAGCGGGCGCCGGAACGCCGGATGGCCGCGCGACCGTGCGCGGCCATCGGCCGGATCGCGCCGGTCGCGGGAAACCCGACGAGCAACAGCGGGGGCGCCGTCGCGCGGCTCAGGCCGCCTTGCCGCCGCGCGTGCGCACGCCGGGAATCCGCTTGATCACGCCGGTCGCGAGCGCGGTGCCGACCAGCACGATCGCGCAGCCTTCGATCATCACGACCGACACGCGCTCGCCGAGGAACAGCGCGCCCCACAGCAGGCCGAACACGGGAATCACGAACGTGACGGTAATCGCGCGGGACGGCCCGATATGCGAGATCAGGAAGAAGTAGATGAAATACGCGATACCCGTGCATGCGATGCCGAGCGCGAGCACGGCGCCCCAGGCGTGCGCGCTGACCGTCGCGGCCGGCCAGGTCGCGATCGCGAACGGCAGCAGCAGCACGGTCGAGCCGATCATGCTGCCGGTCGCGTTGACGAGCGGATCGACGCCGGTGAGCTTGCGCTTCGTGTAGTTGGCCGCGATCCCGTACAGCAGTGTCGCACCCAGCGCGGCGGCGGCCGCGAGCGCGGTGGCGCTGGCGCCGGTGCTGCCGTGCGCGTTCGCGATCTGGTTCCACACGAGCGTGAGCACGCCGGCAAAGCCGATCACGAGGCCGAGCGTGCGCGGCAGCGACAGTGTGTCCTTCAGCCACACATACGCGACGAGCGCGCCCCACAGCGGGGCCGTCGCGTTGATCACCGACGTCACGCCGGCCGACAGCGTCAGTTCGGCATAGGCGAACAGGCAGAACGGCGCACCCGAATTCAGTACGCCGACGACGAACAATGGCACCGCGTGCTGGCGCAGCCGGGCGGCGAGTTCGGCCGGCTTGAAGCGGGTCAGCGCGAGGCCGATCAGGAGCAGCGCGCCGATGCCGACCCGCAGTGCCATCAGCGGGGCGACGCCGAATTCAGCGACGCCGATCCGGATGAACAGGAACGACGCGCCCCACAGGGCGGCGAGGATGGTGAGCAGAAAGGCGTT
Organism: Burkholderia sp. JKS000303; assembly: GCF_002563755.1. Classification (NCBI taxonomy): domain Bacteria; kingdom Pseudomonadati; phylum Pseudomonadota; class Betaproteobacteria; order Burkholderiales; family Burkholderiaceae; genus Burkholderia; species Burkholderia sp. JKS000303. Next base: position 303,858 of record NZ_PDBZ01000001.1, on the reverse strand, counting down.
CTTGGGCGACATCGATCGTGAAGGGCGACGGGACGGGATGCGATGAATCTTACACCGCGTTACCGCACCGTCGTTTCACGACGGAATGAAACGGCAAGAAACCGGAAGTGCTCGCCGCGGGCCGCGCAGGCGAGCCGGGCGCGCTCAGTGATGGTGCCAGCCGCCGTGTCCGCCGAACCCGAAGTTCAGCGACATTGCCGGGCCCCAATAGCCGCCCCATGCCGGTGCATAGGCAGGTGCGGGATAGTAGTACGCGGGGCCGGGGTCCACATACGCGGGCGCCGGCTGGACGGGCGCCGCTGCGTAATAGCCGGGCGGATAGTAGCCATACGGGTAGTAGCAGCCGGCGAGTGTCGCGCACGCGAGCGCCGCGGCGACGAAGGTCCTGGTCATGATCTCTCTCCGGCGGGGCCGGCAATCGGCAGATGCTTAAGCTTAGGCCGCGCGGCGATGACACGGGGCGCAAAACGGTAACGGATCATTTCCGCACGCGCCGGCGATGGCCGCCGGGCAAGCACGGCGCCCCATGCGAAAACGGCGCTTCCGCACTGCGGAAACGCCGTCTGCCGAAAAAGCGCCGCGTGTCGCGCGGCGACGGGGCGCGATACCGGGCCGGTTACTTGCCGATCTGGTTACCGATGATGCCGCCGGCCGCCGCACCGCCCAGCGTCGACAGCGCACTGCCGCCGATCGCCGCGCCGGCCACGCCGCCGACGCCCGCGCCGACAGCCGTATCGCGCTGACGTCGTGACATCGAATCGCAGGCCGACAGGCTGGCCACCGTCGCGACGAGCAGAGCGCATACCCCAAAACGCCGAATCGTATTCATGATCGTTGTCCTTGTGGTAGTGAACGGAGGGCGCGCGACCGGCTGGCGGCCGCGCATGAACCCAATCTACCCGCCGTCTCCGGACGTCGCTGTAAGGACTTGTTAAGCCTCCGGCGGTTTCGTAATCATTTGTTTCGCCTGGGGCGGCAGGCACGCGGCATGCGGCGCCGGGGCGCAAAAAAGCCCGCTCGAAAGCGGGCTTCGTGCGGCGCGATGCGGTCCGTGCGGACCGCCGCGAACGCTTACTGACGGTGATAGATCTCGGAGCCGGTCTTCACGAACTCGACCGCCTTGACTTCCATCCCCTTCTTCAGCGCTTCGGTTTCCGACACGCCTTGCTGCGCGGCGAACTCGCGCACGTCCTGCGTGATCTTCATTGAGCAGAAGTGCGGGCCGCACATCGAGCAGAAGTGGGCGACCTTCGCCGAATCCTTCGGCAGCGTCTCGTCGTGGAATTCGCGAGCCTTGTCCGGGTCGAGACCGATGTTGAACTGGTCTTCCCAGCGGAACTCGAAACGCGCCTTCGACAGCGCGTTGTCGCGTACCTGCGCGCCCGGGTGGCCCTTGGCGAGGTCGGCGGCGTGCGCGGCGAGCTTGTACGTGATGATCCCTTCCTTCACGTCGTCCTTGTTCGGCAGCCCGAGGTGTTCCTTCGGCGTCACGTAGCAGAGCATCGCGGTGCCGAACCAGCCGATCATCGCGGCGCCGATGCCCGACGTGATGTGGTCGTAGCCCGGTGCGATGTCGGTGGTCAGCGGCCCGAGCGTGTAGAACGGCGCTTCCTTGCACCAGTCGAGCTGGAGATCCATGTTCTCCTTGATCAGCTGCATCGGCACGTGGCCGGGGCCTTCGATCATCACCTGCACGTCGTGCTTCCATGCGATCTGCGTGAGTTCGCCGAGCGTCTTCAGCTCACCGAGCTGCGCTTCGTCGTTCGCGTCGTAGATCGAGCCGGGGCGCAGGCCGTCGCCGAGCGAGAAGCTCACATCGTACGCCTTCATGATCTCGCAGATGTCTTCGAAGTGTTCGTACAGGAAGCTTTCCTTGTGATGCGCGAGGCACCACTTCGCCATGATCGAGCCGCCGCGCGACACGATGCCCGTCATCCGGTTCGCGGTGAGCGGCACGTATTGCAGGCGCACGCCCGCGTGGATCGTGAAGTAGTCGACGCCTTGCTCGGCCTGCTCGATCAGCGTGTCGCGGAAGATTTCCCAGGTGAGGTCCTCGGCCTTGCCGTTGACCTTTTCCAGCGCCTGGTAGATCGGCACCGTGCCGATCGGCACCGGGCTGTTGCGGATGATCCACTCGCGCGTTTCATGGATGTGCTTGCCGGTCGACAGGTCCATCACCGTGTCGCCGCCCCAGCGGATCGCCCACGTCATCTTGTCGACTTCCTCGCCGATCGACGACGTGACGGCCGAGTTGCCGATGTTCGCGTTGATCTTCACGAGGAAGTTGCGGCCGATGATCATCGGCTCGGATTCCGGGTGGTTGATGTTCGCGGGGATGATCGCGCGGCCGCACGCCACTTCCGAGCGCACGAATTCCGGCGTGATCTCGGCCAGCGCGTTCGCACCGTAGGCCGCGGCGCCGAACGCCTGGCCCGGATGCTGGCGGCCCATCATCGCGGCGAGCTTCGCACCGTTCGGGCCGCTCGACTTCAGGCTCTCGAGGTATTCGGCGCGGCGCTGGTTCTCGCGGATCGCGATGTATTCCATTTCCGGCGTGATGATGCCTTGGCGCGCATAGTGCATCTGCGTGACGTTCTTGCCGGCTTGCGCGCGGCGCGGGTTGCGATGCAGGCCCGGGAAACGCAGGTCGGCGGTGGCCGAATCGGCGGCACGTTCGAGGCCGTACTGGCTCGACAGGCCGTCGAGCGTTTCGGTGTCGCCGCGTGCTTCGATCCAGCCCTGGCGCAGCGCGGGCAGGCCCGCGCGGATGTCGATCTTCGCGTCCGGATCGGTGTAGGGGCCCGACGTGTCGTACACGTAGATCGGCGGATTCTTTTCGCCGCCGAAGCCGGTCGGTGTGTCGGCCTGCGTGATTTCGCGCATCGGCACGCGGATGTCGGGCTGCGAGCCGGTTACATAAACCTTGCGCGAGTTGGGCAGCGGCGCGACGGCAGCGGCGTCGACGTGGGCGTCGGCAGACAGAAACTTCGGATTGGCGTTCATGCAATCTCCTGTGTGAGCGCCGGACAGGCGCGTCGGCGCTTGCCCGGAGCCCTTGACGAATGTGGGGCTCGAGCTAAGCAGGAGACGAGGTTTGGTGAGGCGGCGGATTTCGTCAGAAGGATGGCGGCGAAATCCGTACGCTTCCCTGCGCTGGCATTATCCAGATCAGGTTCAAAGGGTATTTCTCACCCGCAATGCCGGTTGTTTGACCGAGCGCATTGCAGGACCCCCGCGTTAGCAGCGCACACGATACACCGGCTTGGCGGCGGTTTCAACCGGGACAGGATCGGCTGCCCCGGTGCGGCCGCAGCATGGCGGGCAGTACGATGGCCCGTCGAAATGGCAGCGTGTGTCGCCGCCGCATGGCCCCACGGCTTGGCCGGCAGCGGCGAAGCGGTGCAGCATGACGCGCTTTCGCGCAATCTCAAAAAAATTTTCGCAGCGGCTGTCATTTCCCGCGACGTCGTCCGTCTATTCGGCTCCTTAAACCCATGTTTTGGAGAGATGTCATGAAAAAAGTACTGATTGCCGCTTGCGTCGCCGCCTTCGCCACGATCGCCACGGGCGCGTATGCGCAGAACGACGCGATGTCGCAGCCGGGTTCGTCGATGTCGAAGGACGCGATGGGCCACGACGCCATGGCCAAGGATGCGATGGGCCACGATGCCATGAAGAAGAACGGCATGAAGAAGCATGCGATGAAAAAAGACGCGATGTCGCACGACGAGATGGGCAAGTCGTCGGGCGACAAGATGGCGCCGTCGAACTGACGGAGGCGGACGCGGTGCGGCCGGCGCGTGCGTCGCACGACGGCCGCCCGCCCGCATCGCGTCCCGTCCCGCCGACACATTCTGGGAGTCTTCATCATGCAAACCGTTCCCGCTACCGGCCGCGCAGCCGCCACGCCGCCCGCGCGCCCGATTCATCCGCTGTGGGTACGCGCGAGCCACTGGCTCAACGCGCTCGCGGCGATCCTGATGGTGCTGTCCGGCTGGCGCATCTACGACGCGTCGCCGATCTATCCGCCGTTCGTGTTTCCGCATGGGCTCACGCTGGGCGGCTGGCTCGGCGGCGCGCTGCAATGGCATTTCGCGGCAATGTGGCTGCTGGTCGGCAACGGGCTGTTCTACCTCGCGATGTCGATCGCGACGGGGCGCCTCGCGCGCAAGATGCTGCCCGTCACGCCGGCATCGATCTGGCGCGACATCCGTGCCGCGCTGGGCGGGCGGCTGTCGCACGACGACCTGAGCGTCTACAACGCGGTGCAGCGTGCCGCCTACCTGACCGCGATCGTCGATCTCGTCGTGCTGGTGCTGTCGGGGCTCACGATCTGGAAATCCGTGCAATTCCCGCTGCTGCGCGAAGTGTTCGGCGGCTACGACAACGCGCGGGTCGTGCACTTCTGGGCGATGTCGCTGCTCGTCGCATTCGTCGTCGTTCACGTCGCGATGGCGCTGCTGGTGCCGCGCTCGCTGCTCGCGATGCTGCGCGGGCGCTGACCCGTCAACTTCGGGTGAGGAAATCATCATGTCGGAATCCGAATACAAGCGCGACGGTTCGCGCTGGACGCTCGACCGGAAGTCGCTCGAGCTCGACGTGCGCCGCGCGCTCGAAATGCCGTCGCGGCGGCTGTTCAATCGGCGCGTGCTGACGCTCGGCGGCCTGACGATGCTGACCGGCTGCACGCTGAAGGACGACGCGTCGGTCAACACGTTCCTCGAGACGGTGTCGCGCATGAACGACCGCGTGCAGGCGTGGTTGTTCAGCGGCGAGCGGCTCGCGCCGACCTACACCGAAGCCGACATCACGCGACCGTTCCCGTTCAACGCGTACTACGGGATCGACGACGTGCCGCACGTCGATGCGTCGACGTATCGGCTCGTGCTGTCCGGTCGCGTGACGGGCAAGCGCGTGTGGACGCTCGACGAACTGTATGCGCTGCCGCATGCGGAACAGATCACGCGGCATATCTGCGTGGAAGGGTGGAGCGCGATCGGCCGCTGGGGCGGCACGCCGTTCGGCGCGTTTCTCGCACGCGCCGGTGCCGATACGCGGGCGAAGTACGTCGGCTTCAAGTGCGCCGACGATTACTACGAGAGCATCGACATGCCGACCGCGCTGCATCCGCAGACGCTGCTCGCGTTCGATTACGACGGGCACCGGCTGCCGCCGGAATTCGGCTTCCCGATGAAGCTGCGGATGCCGACCAAGCTCGGCTACAAGAACCCGAAGCACATCATGGAGATCTTCGTGACCGATACGTTTCCGGGCGGCTACTGGGTCGACCAGGGGTACAACTGGTTCGGGGGATCGTGAGCGGTGCGTGGCATGCGGTGGCGGCGCATGCGTATGTCGCGATGCGCTGGCCATCGCGGGTGTCACGTCACGCGGATTCGCGCACCTGCAGATCGATGCGCAGGCCGACCGCCGCGGCCATGTTCACGAGCGCGTCGAGCCCGAACAGGTTGATCTTGCCGCGCAGCAGATCGGAGACGCGCGGCTGTGTGACGCCCAGCTGTTTCGCGGCCTCGGCCTGGCTGAGTTCGAGCCGTGCGATGCGCTGCTTGAGCGCGATCATCAGCTCGGAGCGCAGCTTCATGTTCTCGGCCTCGGCCGGCTGGCCCTCGATTGCATCCCAGACATTCGAATAGCGTTCGTTGCTCATCGTTTCCTCTCCATCGTCAGCGCGCGATAGCGCCGGGTGGCCAGTTCGATATCGGCCTTGCAGGTGCGTGCCGATTGCTTGCGAAAGCAGTGCAGCACGTAGATCGCGTCGGCGAAGGTCGCGACGTAGACGATCCGGAATGCGCCGCTCGCATCGCGCAACCGGATTTCCCGCACGCCGGGGCCGACGGTGCGCATCGGTTTCCAATCGTCGGGCGCCATGCCGCGCTGCACCTGGTCGATCTGATGGCCGGCTTCGCGGCGTGCCGGCAGCGGAAAGCCGCGCAGCGCGTCCAGCGCACCACCGACGAAGACAACCGGTTTCGGCGTAAGAATAGTGGAATTATACAAAATTTTGTATGGGTGATGTGCGTATCGAATGAACGGAATGTCGCCGCGCGGGCATGCAGACCGTCACGACAAGCGCGCGACGACACCTGAAGCGCATGACTGGCCATCAGGCCAGGGTGTCGATCGCGGTGTGCGGGAAGGGGGGCACGCAGGGCGTCCGCCACACCCGCGCAGCACGCATCCGGCCCCGAATGCGGCGCGTCCGGCGACCCGAAAATGTCGCGCCGAAACATCAGTCGTTATCCTTTCAGACGAGTCCGACGATGCTTTCGAATCCTTGATGCCATAATGCCGATCGTGCGCAGCCGAAGCGGTTTGCGCACGTTTTTTTGTCCCTCTGCCGCCGCTTGCCGGTTCTTATTCGTCGCCGTTCGCACTGCCATGTCGTTCCGCACGTTCGTCTCCGCCTTCCCGGTCCCGTCAGGGCCGTTTGCCGGCATCTCCGGCGTCTTTCAGCGGAGCACGCGACACGTCGTGCGGGCAGGCTGAACGATGACACCGCTCGACCGCCTCCTCGATTTCCTCGCCCGTCTGCCGTTCCGCATCCGCCTGCCGCAAAGCCGCGGCGGCCGCGTGGCACTCGCGCTCGTGTTCATCTATTTCGTCTGGGGTTCGACGTACAGCGGCCTGCATTTCGCGCTGGAGTCGTTCCCGCCGCTGATGCTGTCGGGGCTGCGCAACCTGATCGGCGGGATCGGCCTGTTCATCTTCGCGCTGCGGCGCAAGCCGGAATGGCCGACGCTGCTGGAGATCCGCAACTCGGCGATCGTCGGCACGATGCTCGTCGCGCTGTCGTCCGGCACGATCGCGCTCGGCATGCGGACGGTCAGCAGCGGCTCGGCCGCGGTGATGGTCGCCACGGTGCCGCTGTTCGCGACCGTGATCGCGGCGGTCGCCGGGCGCCCGGTGACGAAGGGTGAGTGGGCGGCCGTCGCGCTCGGGATGGTCGGTATCGTCGTGCTGAACTCGGGCGGCGCGGCTGCCGCGAACTCGGCGCTCGGCACGATCTGCGTGCTGGCCGGCGCGCTGTTCTGGGCGGGTGGCGCGCATCTGGCGACGCGGCTCAAGCTGCCGTCGGACCTGTTCCTGTCGACCTCGCTGCAGATCGGGCTGGGCGGGCTGATGTCGACGCTCGCCGCATGGCTGGTCGGCGAGCGCATCGAGCAGGTCGCGGCGGTGCCCGTGTTCGCGTTTCTGTACCTGATGGTGTTCTGCACGATGGCGGCGTATGTCGCGTACGGCTACCTGATTCGCCATACGAGCCCGATCATCGCGAGCAGCTGCATGTACGTGAACCCGATCGTCGCGGTCGCGCTCGGCGCGCTGATGCTCGGCGAACCGGTGACGAAGGCGACCGTGATCGCGACGGTCGCGATTCTCGGCAGCGTCGGATTGTCGTTCCTGTTCGATCCCGCACGCCGGCCCGCTGCGCGCGCGGCTGCCGCTGCAGCGGCATCGCCCGGGGCGCCCGCACCGGCCGTGCACATGTCGTCAGCACCGGCAGCCGCATTCGCCGCCGAAGCCACGCCCGCACCCGATCAGGCCGCGGTGCCGGATGAAGCACCGATCCTGACGCCGTCGGCCGTGACGCTCGCCGTGCCGGCCCCGGCGGCGGTCGTGGATCCCGCGGTCGTCATGGATCCGGCGCAGGCGTTCACGCCGCCGCCCGCCACCGCACCGGCCGAGTCGCGCACCAGCGCGTGATGGTGAACAGGCCCTAGCCGCGGCTTGCGCCGCGATGGTGGAACCAGCCGGCGAGCGCGGTAAACAGCAGCCCGGCCGCGCACATGCCGGTCCAGCCGAACGCGTGCCACGCGGCAACGCCCGCCGACGAGCCGAGCGCGCCGCCGATGAAGTAGCACACCATGTACACGGTGTTCACGCGGCTGCGCGCTTCGGGCTTCAGCGCATAGATGCGCGACTGGTTCGAAATCTGTGCGGCCTGCACGCCGACATCCAGCACGATCACACCGATCACGAGCCCGACCAGGCTCGTGCCCGACAGCGCGAAGATCACGAACGATGCCGCCAGCAGTGCGATCGCGAGCGAGATGATCGCGCGCGGGCCGCGCTTGTCCGCGAAGCGGCCCGCGTACGGCGCGGCCAGCGCACCCGCGGCACCGACGATCCCGAAGAGGCCCGCGGCCTGCGGGCCGAGGTGGAACGGCGCGCCGGCGAGCAGCAGCGTGAGCACCGGCCAGAACGCGCTGAACGCGGCGAACAGCGCCGCGCCCGTCAGCGACGCCTCGCGCAGCCCGCGCAATTCGACCGCCAGGTGCCACATCGAGCCGAGCAGCTTGCCGTACGGCAGCGTCGACGTCGGCGAGCTGCGCGGCAGCCGCAGCACGATCACCGCGGCCAGCGCAACGAGCGCCGCGACCGATGCGCCGAACACCGCCCGCCAGCCGAAATACTCGGCGACGAAGCCGGCCGCCGTCCGCGCGAGCAGGATGCCCAGCAGCAGGCCGCTCATCACGGTGCCGACCGCATGCCCGCGCTCGGCAGCCGGCGCGATCTCGGCCGCGAACGGCACGGCCTGCTGCGCGATCGTCGCGAGCACGCCGATCGCGAGGCTGGCGGCGGCCAGCACCGCCAGCGACGGCGCAGTCGCGGCCGCGATCAGCGCGATCGACAGCCCGGCAATCTGCATCAGGATCAGCATGCGGCGGTCGAAACGGTCGCCGAGCGGCGCGAGCAGGAACATGCCGGCCGCATAGCCGAGCTGCGTGGCGGTCGGCACCGCGCCGATCCACGACGCGCCGTCCGGAAAGGCCGAGCGGAAGCTGTCGAGCAGCGGCTGGTTGTAGTAGATGTTCGCGACCGATACGCCCGCGATCGTTGCGAGCAGCAACAGCAGGCTGCGCGAATAGTGGGGCGAGGCGGCGTCGGTCGGACGGTCGGTGGAAGCGGAAGACATGATTGCAACGGAACGGAGTGAGGTGGCCCGCCGCGGCGCAGCGTCGGTTGCGCAGGCGGCCGGGTGCCGATCGAGGGTGCCGATCATACCGGAGCACCGTGAAATCTGCCGGCCGGGCCGGGGGCAGCCCGAGGCCGGTCGTCCCCGCACCGATGGCCGGCCATCGGCGACTACGGGGCCGGATCGGCCATGGCGATGGCCGCAGCCGCGGCCGTCCGTCGTCGCGCGCGATACGCGCGCTCAGTCGACCAGTGCGCCGCTTGGTTCGTAGAACGGATAGGGCCCGTCGCCTTCGTCCACGTACACATGATGGGACGTCATCCCCGTTTCCGGCGTATGGAGGTGCACGGCGAACGCCGGCGGTTCGAGCCGGAACGCGGACGGCGCATCCGCGCGCAGGTCGAACGCAACCTGATGCGCGGGCGCGGGCACGGCCGACGCGAGCGTGCCGCCGAAGCGCGTGAACATCGTCCGGTGCACGTGGCCGCACAGCACGCGCTCGACGTTCGGATGCGCGCGCAGCAGCGCATCGAGCTTCGCGGCGGCGGCGGGCGCGAGGCGCAGCGCGTCCATGTGGCCGATTCCCGATGCAAACGGCGGGTGGTGCAGCGCGACGATCACCGGCTGCTCGCGCGCGGCATCGAGCTGCGCGGCGAGCCACGCGAGCCGCGCGTCGCACAGGTCGCCGTGGCTCGAGCCGGGCACCTGCGAGTCGAGCGCGAGCACGCGCACCGCGCCGATATCGAGCGCGTACTGCACGAATTCGCCGTCGTGCAATTCCGGGCGATCGCCGAACGCGCGGCGCAGTCCCGCACGGTCGTCGTGATTGCCGATCATCAGGTAGTACGGAATCTCGAGCGGCGCGAGCAGCTCGCGCAGATGGCGGTATTCGTCGTCGTGGCCGAAGTCGGTCAGGTCGCCGGTGACGAGCACGGCGTCGGGGCGCGGCACGAGCGCGTTCAGCTTCGCGATGCAGCGCGCGAGCGCGGCCGCCGTGTCGACGCGCCGGTACGCGAGTTGCCCCGGACGCTTGATGTGGAGATCGCTGATTTGAGCAAGCAGCATCGTCGTTCCTCGGAATAGGGGGTTATCGTGGGGCGGCATCACGCGGCGAGCGCGATCAGGCCTTCCGCCGCGATCGCGATGCCGACGGCCGTGCCGCGTGCAAGCTCGATGCGGCCCGGCACGTCGATCACGAGCGCGTCGGGCGCCGCGTGCTCGATCGTGAGCCGCGTGCGCTCGCCGAGGAACGCGCACGCACCGATCGCGCCACGCAGCGGCGCATGCGCGGGATCGGCGAGCTGCGCGTCCTCCGGGCGGAAGAACCATTCGTCGGCGGCATGCGGCGTGACGATCGAACCGCCGGTCGTCACGAGCGCGCCGTCACGCCATTGTCCTGCAAGCCGGTTCAGCGTGCCGATGAACTGCGCGACCGTGCGGTTCGCCGGCCGGTAGTAGATGTCGCGCGGCGTGCCGATCTGCTCGATGCGGCCCGCGCCCATCACGACGATCCGGTCGCCGAGCTCCATCGCTTCGGCCTGGTCGTGCGTCACGTACACGGTCGTCACGCCGAGCTCGCGCAGCAGCGCATTCATCTCGCGACGCAGCACGTCGCGCAGCTTCGCGTCGAGCGCGGTCAGCGGCTCGTCGAGCAGCAGCACGCGCGGGCGCACCGCAAGCGCACGCGCGAGCGCCACGCGCTGCCGCTGGCCGCCCGACAGCTGATCGACCGGTTTGTCCGCATGCGCGTCGAGCCGCATCATCGCGAGCAGTTCGTCGACGCGCTCGCGCAGCACGCGCGGCTCGGTCTTGCGAATCTTCAGTCCGTAGCCGACGTTGCCGCGCACCGTCAGGTTCGGGAACAGCGCGTAGTTCTGGAACACCATGCCGACCTGGCGGCGCTCGATCGGCAGCGCGGTCACGTCGTCGGCGCCGAATGCGATCGTGCCGCCGGCGTCCGGCGTGTCGAGGCCCGCGATCAGCCGCAGCGTCGTCGTCTTGCCGCAGCCCGACGGGCCGAGCAGCACCAGCGTTTCGCCCGCGCCGATCGCCAGGTCGAGCGGTTCGAGCACGCGCGTGCCGCGGAACGTCTTCGCGCAGCGGGTCAGGGTGATGGAAGTGGAATCGAGTTTCATGGAAACGGGAGAGTCAGCGCGGTTCAGCGCGGGCGGCGCTTCACGGCGCGCGCGCCGGACGGATCGACGCCGAGCCATTGCATCGCGACGAGCAGCGGCAGCGTCATCAGCAGGAATACGATCGTGTAGGCGCTGCCGACTTCGAGACGCAGCGACGCATAGGTGTCGGCGAGCCCGACCGGCAGCGTTTTCGTATCGGGCGTATGCAGCATCCACGTCAGGTTGAATTCGCCGATCGACAGCGTGAGTACCGCGAGCGCGCCGGCGACGATGCCGGGGCGCAGGTTCGGCAGCACGATCGTGACGAAGCGCGTGACGAACGACGCGCCGAGGCTCGCCGCGCCTTCCTCGAGCGTGCGCAGGTCGGCACCCGCCGCGACGGCCGCGACCGCGCGCACCATGAACGGCAGCGTGAACACGACGTGGCCGACGACGATGAACCACAGGCTCATCCGGAACGCGGTGAAGCCGCCGTATACGACCAGCAGCGCGAGCGCCGACGCAAGGCCCGGCAGCGCGACCGGCAGCACGAGCGCTTCCTCGATCACGCGGGCGACGCGGCTCTTGCTGCGCGCGAGCGCATAGCCGGCCGGTACGCCGACCGCGAGCACGATCGCGAGCGTCGCGAACGCGACGCCGAGCGACAGCGCGACCGACCCCTGATACTGCTGCCACACCTGTTCGAGCCAGCGCAGCGTGAGGCCGCTCGACAATCCGCGGAAATAGTTGACGGTGAGGCCCGCGAGCACCGACATCACGACGGGCACGATCAGGAACGCGCACAGCAGCAGCGTGACGCCCCATTGCAGCGCGGCGATCGTGCGCGCCCCCGTGACGCGCGGCGCACGTCGGGCGGCGCCGTTCGCATGCGACGGAGCGGGCGCCGGCGATGGCGCGGAGGAACCGGAAAGCGATTGCATGGAGGAATCCTCAGGCCGCGGCGGCGGCGGTGTGGCCGGTGAACCGGCGCGCGAGCGCGAGCACGATCCACGTGACGACGCCGAGCACGATCGACAGGCCGGCCGCCGTCGCGATGTTCGCGTTCAGCGTGAACTCGGTGTAGATCGTCATCGGCAGCACGTTCAGGTCGGTGGCGAGCGTAAACGCGGTGCCGAACGCGCCCATCGCGGTCGCGAAGCAGATCGCGCCGGCCGCGATCAGGCCCGGTGCGAGGGCCGGCAGCACGATGTCGATGAAGATGCGCCACGGCGACGCGCCGAGCGAGCGCGCGGCTTCCTCGAGCGACGCGTCGAGTTTCGACGCGGCCGCGATCACGGTGACGATCACGCGCGGAATCGAGAAGTACAGGTAGCCGACGAACAGCCCGGTCACCGAATACGCGAACACCCACTTGTCGCCGGTGAGCTTCGCGGACAGCATCCCGATCAACCCCTGCCGGCCGGCGAGCATGATCACCATGAAGCCGACCACGACGCCCGGGAACGCGAGCGGAAAGGTGAGCAGCGCGAGCAGCACGCGCTTGCCCGCGAACTCGCGACGCGCGAGCAGCAGGCCGGAGATCGTCGATAGCGCGAGCGTCGCGAGCGTGACGCCGGCCGACAACGCGATCGTCTCGGCGAGGCTCTTCATGTAGCGCGCATTGCCGAGCAGCGCGGCGTATTGCGTGAAGAACGCGCCGTCGGCCGAGACCTGCACGAGCGACACCATCGGCAGCAGCCAGAACGCGGCGAACACCGCGAGCGCCGGCGCGACGAGCGCGACACGCCAGCGCAGCGGGAAAGTCAGGTCGAGCATCGCGTGAATCCGGCCGCTTACTGCATCACCTGCAGATACTGCAGGCCGAACGCCTGCTGGCCGGCTGCCATCTTGCCGAAGTCGACCGGCTTCGCACGCGCGTATTCGCTCGCCGGCAGGAACTTCGATGCGACGTCCGCGCCGAGCGTCTGCGCGCGCACCGGCCGCAGGTACGCATTCGCCCACAGCTTCTGGCCTTCGTCGGACAGCACGAAGTCGAGCACCTTCTTGCCGTTCGCATCGTGCGGCGCGCCCTTCACGAGGCCCATCACATACGGCACCGCGATCGTGCCTTCCTTCGGAATCACGAATTCGACGTTCGCGTGATCCTTGTACTTCGCGCGATACGCGTCGAAGTCGTAGTCGAGCAGGATCGGAATCTCGCCGGACAACACGCGCGCATACGCGGTCTGCTTCGGTACGATCGGCGCGTTCGCCTTCAGCTTGCGGAACCAGTCGAGTGCCGGCTTGAAGTTGTCGAGGCTGCCGCCGAGCGCCTGGTTCACGGCCACCGCGCCCGCATAGCCGACGAACGCGCTCGACGGATCGAGGTAGCCGACCATGCCCTTGTATTCGGGCTTCAGCAGATCGGCCCACGAACGCGGCACCGGCTTGCCGTCGAGTGCGTCCTTGTTCACGAAGAAGCCGAGCGTGCCCGAATGGATCGCGAACCAGTAGCCTTGCGGGTCCTTCAGGTTCGCGGGGATGTCGTTCCAGTGCGCGGGCTTGTACGGCGCGATCACGCCCTTGTCCTTCGCCTGGAACGCCGACGACACGCCCAGATAGACAACGTCCGCGACCGGGCTCTTCTGCTCGGCGATCAGTTGCGCGATTGCCTGGCCCGAGTTCTTGTTGTCGAACGGCACGCGGATGCCGGTCTTCTGCTTGATCGCCGCGATTTGCGCGGCCCAGTCGGCCCATTCGGGCGGGCAGTTGTAGCAGATCGCGGTTTCGTCGGCGTGGGCGACAGGGGCGAGCGCGACGAGCGCGACGAGCGCGGCGCACGCGACGGGCGCGGCGAGCACGCGCAGCAGCGAGGTCAGGCGAAAGGACACGGCGGGTCTCCGGACGAGGGTAGGTGCAGGTCGTCGCGCCGCGCACGATGGCGCGGCGCGCGTGCTCAGGCGTGGCGCAGTTGAAGGTCGGCGGACGGCGGCGCGACCGTCGCGCCGTCGCGCACCGTGTGCGGCAGGATCAGCGATGCGCGCTCGATCGTCGCGCCGCCGATGCATTCGACGAGGCGGCGCCATGCATGGCGGCCGATGTCCTGGTTCGGCGTCGCGACGCTCGCCAGCGGCGGGGCGAGCAGCTCGCCGATCGCGATGCCGTCGAAGCCGAGCACCGACAGGTCGTCCGGAATCGAGAAGCCCGCGCGGCGCAGGCCGCGCATCACGACCATCGCGAGCAGGTCGTTGCTGCAGAAGAGGGCGGTCGGGCGCGTGGCTTGCGCGGTGAGATGCGCGAGCACCGCATCGGGCAGTTCGGGCGCGTTGAAGTCGACTTCGACGGGCGGCAGCGTCGCGACGCCGCTTTCCTCGAGCGCCTGCGCGTAACCGAGATGGCGCTGGCGCGCGCGATCCGATGCGGCGAGCGAGCCGGCCAGCATCAGCACGCGGCGATGGCCGCGCGCGGTGAGCATCCGCACGCCGTCGTAGGCCGCGCTGCGGTTGTCGACCGACACCGACGGGCGGCGTTGCGTGTCGTTGTGCATCAGCACGTAATGCGGGCCGTCGCGGTCGAGCATGTCGAGCAGCGGATGCGTATCGGCATCGGCGACGGTGAGGATCAGCCCTTCGACGCGCTGCTCGCGCAGCGTCTCGATCGCGTGGCGCTCGCGCGCCGCGTCGTATTCGGTCGTCATCAGGATCAGCTTGAAGCCGGCCGCGGTCGCGAGTTCGTCGATGCCTTGCAGGCAGTCGGCGAACACCGGGTTCGACAGCGTCGGCACGACGACGCCGACGAGCCGCGTGCGTTCGCCGCGCAACTGCCGGCCGAGCGGGCTCGGGCGGAACTGCAGCGCGTCGATCGCGGAGCGGATCGTCGCCAGCGTGGCGGGACTGACGGTATGCGGCGCGTTGATCGCACGCGACACGGTGGCGATCGAGAAGCCGGCGAGCGCGGCAACGTCCTTGATGGTCGGGGTCATGAAATTACGCGATGTAAACGTTTTCGGCCGGGAAATTATCGAAAACGTTTGTGACTTCGCGATGACGCGCATGACGTCTGTTTCGTAAAAAACACGACACAAACATCAGACGGTTGGCGCCCGTCGGGCAGGGGGGCTTCGATTGTATCGGCGGATGTTGCGGCGCGGGAGGAAATTGGTATGCGTGCCGCATCGGCATGGATTACGGCATATGAATCCGGTGCAGATGGCGTACGAAAGCACGCGGCATCGCGATGCGATGTGTCCGAATCAGGGAACGCATGCGCAAGCAATGGTAGAATCGCGTCCGCCCTTTTGCCGGGGTGATGAAATTGGTAAACATAGCGGACTTAAAAGATTGAGTGCCCGGTCGGAAACGGCCGGTGCAGAACCCTTCAAATTCGGTGAAACCCCTGATGCGCGCATCGAGGCAACGCCGAGCCAAGCCTCGCGGTACAACGCCCGCGTGGAAGGTGTAGAGACTAGACGGGGGGCGCCTAAGGCGCACGGGCGGCGATCACGCCCGCGCGCGACGGCGAAGGCATAGTCCAGCGCACGAACGATGTCGTTCCGACGACGCCGGCTTTGAAAGAAGCAGTGTGACGAAAATCCGCCGCCTTAATTGGCTTGCCGGTTCAAGTCCGGTCCCCGGCACCACCGATCGCCCCGATGCGATTCGACGAAGGTCTGAAAACCCGCGAGAAGCGATGCGCTCGCGGGTTTTTTATTGGGCGCGCCGCAGGCATCGACACGGCGACACTGCGGCACGGCTCGCGGGTGCGCTTCACTGCGACGAACACGACGTCATGTGATACTGGCGCGCGCGTCGCACCGAACGCCTGCGCCGCCATCGGCCCATGCGTTCCGTCGATCGTCTTCAACGCAGTTTGCTTCCTGCAAGACCACCCGCCATGACCGACTCGAGCTACCACTATTACGAACCGTCGCAAGGCCACGGCCTGCCGCACGATCCTTTGAACTCGATCGTGGGCCCGCGCCCGATCGGCTGGATCTCGTCGCGCGGCAGCGACGGCACGCTGAACCTCGCACCGTACAGCTTCTTCAACGCGTTCAACTATCGTCCGCCGATCATCGGATTTTCGAGCACGGCCGCGAAGGACAGCCTGCGCAACGTGCAGGAAACCGGCGAATTCGTCTGGAACCTCGCGACGCGCGACCTCGCCGAAAAGATGAACCAGACCTGCGCCGCGGTGCCGTACGACGTGAACGAATTCGACCTCGGCGGCCTGACCGCGATTCCGTCGCGCCTCGTCAACGTGCCGCGCGTGGCGGAAAGCGGCGTCAACTTCGAATGCAAGGTGACCGAGGTGCTCCGGCTGCGCGATCACCACGGCGTCGACACGCCGGCCACGCTGGTGCTCGGCGAAGTCGTCGCCGTGCATATTCGCCAGGACCTGCTGAAGGACGGCATCTTCGACACGTTCGGCGCGGGCATCATTCTGCGTGCGGGCGGCCCGTCGGCCTATGTGCACGTGAAGCCCGACAGCCGGTTCGACATTTCGCGCCCTGACGCGTAATTCGTCGCGCACCCGAGCGACCGGGCGCGCGAACGCTGAAGCGCCCGGACGCACCAGGACCCCGCCGAGATCCAGGATTTCGCGGGGTCTTTTGCTTTGCCCCCTCCGACACGATCGCGGCTTCACCGGCCGTTGACGCATCGCAGCACACGCACCCGTCGTTCGCCGCCCTGGTGGCGCCGATCGCCCATTCCGATTCGTCATGGCAAATCTGCTCACGGCAAACGAGCGCCTTGGTCATCGACGTCCGGCGCGCTAACGCATAGATTTCCAAGGTTGGCGTGCTTATCCGCACGCCAGCCCGCGCGTGAGTCGGCAACCGGCCGCGCGTTTTTATCAGCGTGAGACACAATCGAGCGTGGAGACGACACGATGAGCCTGTCAGAGCCATTGCGTCTGCATGTGCCGGAGCCCACCGGGCGTCCGGGCTGCAAGACGGATTTTTCCTATTTGCATCTATCGCCGGCCGGCGCGGTTCGCCGCCCGCCGATCGACGTTGCCGCGGCAGATACCGCCCATCTCGCACGGAGCCTCGTGCGCGTGCTTGACGACCACGGCGAAGCCGTCGGTCCGTGGGCCCCCGATCTCGACGATGCGCGCCTGATCGCCGGGATGCGCGCGATGCTGAAAACCCGCATCTTCGACGCGCGCATGATGATCGCGCAGCGTCAGAAGAAAATCTCGTTCTACATGTTGAGCCTCGGCGAAGAGGCGATCGGCGCCGCGCATGCGATGGCGCTGCGTCACGGCGACATGTGCTTCCCGACCTACCGCCAGCAAAGCATCCTGATCGCGCGCGACGTGCCGCTCGACCGGATGATCTGCCAGCTGATGTCGAACGAAGGCGACCCGCTGAAAGGGCGTCAGCTTCCGGTGATGTATTCGGACCGCGAAGCCGGCTTCTTCTCGATTTCCGGCAACCTCGCGACGCAGTTCATCCAGGCGGTCGGCTGGGCGATGGCGTCGGCGATCAAGGGCGACACGAAGATCGCGTCGGCATGGATCGGCGACGGCGCGACGGCCGAAGCCGACTTCCACACCGCGCTGACGTTCGCGCACGTGTATCGCGCGCCGGTGGTGCTGAACGTCGTCAACAACCAGTGGGCGATCTCGACGTTCCAGGCGATCGCGGGCGGCGAGGGCACGACCTTCGCCGGACGCGGCGTCGGCTGCGGCATTGCTTCGCTGCGCGTTGACGGCAACGACTTCCTCGCGATCTACGCGGCATCCACCTGGGCGGCCGAACGCGCGCGCCGCAATCTCGGGCCGACCCTGATCGAATGGGTGACCTACCGTGCGGGCGCGCACTCGACGTCCGATGATCCGACGAAATACCGGCCGAGCGACGACTGGGCCCATTTCCCGCTCGGCGATCCGATCGCGCGTTTCAAGCAGCATCTGATCGCGAAGGGCATCTGGTCGGACAGCGCGCACGACGCGCTCGCGGCCGAGCTCGAAGCGGAGGTGATCGCCGCGCAGAAGGAAGCGGAGAAATTCGGGACGCTGGCCGACGACCGGATTCCGTCGCCGGCGTCGATGTTCGACGACGTGTACAAGGAGCTGCCCGCGCACCTGCGCCGCCAGCGCCAGGAACTGGGAGCGTGATCATGGCGCAACATGAAACGACGACGGCAACCGCGCAGCCGATGACGATGATCCAGGCGTTGCGCTCGGCGATGGACGTGATGCTCGAGCGCGACGGCGACGTGGTGGTGTTCGGGCAGGACGTCGGCTACTTCGGCGGCGTGTTCCGCTGCACCGAAGGGTTGCAGGCGAAGTACGGCAAGTCGCGCGTGTTCGATGCGCCGATCTCGGAAGGCGGGATCGTCGGCGCGGCGGTCGGGATGGGGGCGTACGGCCTGCGTCCGGTCTGCGAAATCCAGTTCGCGGACTACTTCTACCCGGCGTCCGACCAGATCGTGTCGGAAGGCGCGCGGCTGCGCTATCGCTCGGCCGGCCAGTTCATCGCGCCGATGACGATCCGGATGCCGTGCGGTGGCGGCATCTACGGCGGCCAGACGCACAGCCAGAGCCCGGAGGCGATGTTCACGCAGGTCTGCGGATTGCGCACGGTGATGCCGTCGAATCCGTATGACGCGAAGGGGCTCCTGATCGCGTCGATCGAGAACGACGATCCAGTGATCTTCCTCGAGCCGAAGCGGCTGTACAACGGGCCGTTCGACGGCCATCACGAGCGTCCGGTCACGTCGTGGCTCAAGCATCCGGGCAGCGCGGTGCCGGAAGGCTATTACACGGTGCCGCTCGATACGGCGGCCGTGGTGCGGCCCGGCAACGACGTGACGGTGCTGACGTATGGCACGACCGTTCACGTGTCGCTCGCCGCCGCCGAGGAGACCGGCATCGACGCGGAAGTGATCGACCTGCGCACGCTGTGGCCCGTCGATCTCGACACGATCGTCGCGTCGGTGCGCAAGACCGGTCGCTGCGTCGTGGTGCACGAGGCGACGCGCACGTGCGGCTATGGCGCGGAACTGGTGTCGCTCGTGCAGGAGCACTGTTTCTACCACCTGGAGGCGCCGGTCGAGCGCACCACAGGGTGGGACACGCCGTATCCGCACGCGCAGGAATGGGCGTATTTCCCCGGCCCGGCCCGGGTTGGCGAAGCGTTGCGACGCGTGATGGAGGCCTGAGATGGGGATTCATGTCATCAAGATGCCGGATATCGGCGAAGGGATTGCCGAGGTCGAGCTGGTGGCCTGGCACGTGCAACCGGGGCAGACGATCGCGGAAGACCAGCCGCTCGCCGACGTGATGACCGACAAGGCGGCGGTGGAAATTCCGTCGCCGGTCGCGGGCAAGGTGCTGGAACTCGGTGGCCGGATCGGCGAGATGATGGCGGTCGGCAGCGAGCTGATTCGTCTGGAAGTCGAAGGCGACGGCAACCTGAAGCTGGGTGCGAAGGGGCGCGATGCCGGCACGGACGCGACGCCGCGTCCGGCCGCGGCTGAAGCGGCCGATGTACATGCCAAGTCATCCGAAGTATCGGCTGCGCCCGCAACCTCCGACGCACCGGCGTCGTTGAACGCAACACATCAAGCGACGAATCGCGCGCCGGCCGAGCCGCGTCGCGCCGAACACGCCGCGTCGCCGCGTGCCGCACTCGCGCCCGGCGAGCGGCCGCTCGCATCGCCGGCGGTACGCCAGCGCGCATGGGACATGGGCATCGAGCTGCGCTATGTGCGCGGCACCGGCGAAGCCGGGCGGATCCTGCATGCGGATCTCGATGCGTATGCGCGCACGGGCGGCGGCACGGCGCGTGCGTCGCAAGCGCACGGCTATGACGAACGCAACGACGAAACCGACGTGCCGGTGATCGGCCTGCGGCGCGCGATCGCGCGCAAGATGCAGGAAGCGAAGCGCCGCATCCCGCACTTCAGCTACGTCGAGGAGATCGACGTCACCGAGCTCGAATCGCTGCGCGCGGAACTGAACCGCCGCTACGGCGACACGCGCGGCCGGCTCACGCCGCTGCCGCTGCTGATTCGCGCGATGGTGGTTGCGTTGCGCGACTTCCCGCAGATCAACGCGCGCTACGACGACGAAGCCGGTGTCGTCACGCGTTACGGCGCGGTGCACATGGGCGTCGCGACGCAGACGGACGGCGGCCTCACGGTGCCGGTGCTGCGTCATGCGGAAGCGCGCGACGTGTGGTCGATCTCGGCCGAAATCGCGCGGCTGGCCGACGCGGTGCGCGCGAACCGTGCGCAACGCGACGAGCTCAGCGGATCGACGATCACGATCTCGAGCCTCGGCGCACTCGGCGGCATCGTCTCGACGCCGGTCATCAACCATCCCGAAGTCGGCATCGTCGGCGTGAACCGAATGGTCGAGCGGCCGATGATCCGCGACGGTGCGATCGTCGCGCGCAAGATGATGAACCTGTCGTCGTCGTTCGACCATCGCGTCGTCGACGGCGCGGATGCGGCCGAATTCATCCAGGCCGTGCGCGGGTTGCTCGAGCGCCCGGCGCTGCTGTTCGTGGAGTGAGCGCAATGAAGAACGAACACACCACGTTGCTCGTGATCGGCGGCGGTCCGGGCGGTTACGTCGCCGCGATTCGCGCGGGGCAGCTCGGCATTCCGACGGTGCTCGTCGAGCGTGAACGGCTCGGCGGCACCTGCCTGAACATCGGCTGCATTCCGTCGAAGGCGCTGATCCACGTCGCCGACGCGTTCGAGCAGGCATGCGGGCAGGCCGGCGAAGGGGCGCTCGGGATTCGCGTGCGCACGCCGGAGATCGACATCGCGAAAAGCGTCGCATGGAAGGACGGCATCGTCGAGCGGCTCACGCGCGGCGTCGGCGCGCTGCTGAAGAAGCACGGCGTGCGCGTGTTGCACGGCGACGCGCGCGTGATCGACGGCAAGACGGTCGACGTCGTCACCGGCGGCGATACGGTGCGGATTGGTTGCGAACACCTGCTGCTCGCGACCGGTTCCGAGCCGGCCGCGCTGCCGTCGATGCCGTTCGGCGGACACGTCGTGTCGTCGACCGAGGCACTGTCGCCCGCGACGCTGCCGAAGCGGCTGGTCGTCGTCGGGGCCGGGTATATCGGGCTCGAACTCGGGACCGTCTATCGCAAGCTCGGCGTCGACGTCAGCGTCGTCGAAGCGGCCGAGCGCGTGTTGCCCGCGTACGATGCCGAACTCGCGCGGCCGGTCGCGGATTCGCTCGCGCGATTGGGCGTGCGGCTGTTGCTCGGCCACAAGGTGCTTGGGCTCGCGGAACACGGCGCGGTGCGCGTGCAGGCGGCCGACGGCGCGGAGCAGACGCTGCCGGCCGATCGCGTGCTGGTCGCCGTTGGCCGCCGGCCGCGTGTCGACGGCTTCGGGCTCGAGTCGCTGATGCTCGAGCGCAACGGCCGCGCGCTGCGGATCGACGACGAATGCCGGACGTCGATGCGCAACGTCTGGGCGATCGGCGATGTCGCGGGCGAGCCGATGCTTGCGCATCGTGCGATGGCGCAGGGCGAGATGGTGGCCGAGCTGGTTGCCGGCCGGCGCCGCCAGTTCATGCCGGCATCGATCCCGGCCGTGTGCTTCACCGATCCCGAGATCGTGACGGCCGGCTGGTCGCCGAACGATGCGCACGCGGCCGGCGTCGATTGCCTGAGCGCATCGTTCCCGTTCGCGGCGAACGGGCGGGCGATGACGCTGCAGGTGACCGACGGGTTCGTGCGCGTCGTCGCGCGGCGCGACAATCACCTGATCGTCGGCTGGCAGGCGGTCGGGCGCGGCGTGTCGGAGCTGGCCGCGGCGTTCTCGCAGTCGCTGGAGATGGGGGCGCGGCTCGAAGACATCGGCGGCACGATCCACGCGCATCCGACGCTCGGCGAAGCGATGCAGGAGGCCGCGCTGCGTGCGTTGGGGCATGCGTTGCACGTGTGACGTACTCTCGCGCCGGCAGGTACGACAGTGCGAAGCCCCGCTACGGCGGGGCTTTTTTGTTTGTGGCGGAAAGGGGGGATGGGGCGTGAAGAAAGCGGGTTCTTCGGATTGCAAATGATCGGTGGCGATGGCGGGCAAGCCGGCTCGCTGAAGCGGCAACCGGAGGATCGGCGCGCTTCAGGTAATGGGGGCCGGGCCTGCCGGACCTCACCAACGAGAACCGGTCACGAAAGCGTCCGCACCTTGGCCGCGGGCTGTGCCGTCACATCCCGATAAAACGCATCGATCGCATCGACCATCTGCGCGAGCCCCGGCTGTTCGAGCGGATAGTGGCCGGCGTTGTCCAGCATCACGACCTTGACCGGCACGTTGCGAATGCGCGCGAGGAACGGCTCGCTCAGGTGTCGCGGCGTCCAGCGGTCCGCGGCCGGTTGCGTGAGCAGGATCGGGCAGACGCGGAAATCCTCCGGTTCGACCACCGGCCGATACGACATGTACGAATCGAGAAAGGCCATCGTCATCGCGTTGCCGGCCGAGGTCCGGTCCGACAGCCAGACCTTCAGCGCGTCGTCGCGGTTCACGAGCGCGTGCATCTTGCTCGCGAGCGACATCGGGATGCGCATCGCGCGCAGCGGCGTCTTCGCGGTGAAGTGCGTCATCGGGCCGCCGACGCGGCTCATGAACAGGTTGCGTGAGGTTTCGTCGCGCACCTGCTGCACGCGCTGGTCGAGGAACGTCATGCCGACGATGCCGTCGACTTTGCCGTTCAGCGCGGCGACGTGGTAGGTCAGCATGCCGCCCGCGCTCAACCCGTAGAGCACGACCGGACGATCGTCCTTCGCGCGCTCCGCGTCGATCAGGTCGCTGCCGGCGCGCACCCAGTCGTCGTAGCGCACCAGCGCGCCGCGCTCGACCTCGGTCATCCCGTACTCGGGCATGTCGACCGCGATCGTCTCGTAGCCGCGGCGCGCGAGCTGCTCGCCGACGATCATCGACATCTGCCGGCCGTTGGTGCCGACGCCATGAAACAGGATTGCCTTCACTTTCGCCTGAGGATTGCGATACGTGTCGAGATGGAGGCGATGACCGTTCCAGCGCCACCATTCCTCGTGCGGCTGGTGATCGGCCGCCCACTGGAAGTCGGGCGGCAGGAAGCTTTGCATGGCGCGCCAGACGGGCTGGTCTGCGTAGGTCTTGGACATGGCGGCGGACTCCGGTCGATTGGGTTGAAACGGCGGTTTCGATGGATCCCATCATGATCCGGCGGCTGCGCGGCGACCATGCTGGCGCGGGCCAACCGCTTTAGAATCTAGGCCAACACTCGTCACGAGGCGTCCGATGAACGTCTGGAACTTTGCCCGCAGCCCGGCTTCGGTCCTGTTGATGATCGCGTTCGGCCGCGACCGCAGGATCGCGCCGGCGGCCCTGCTGAAAGGCTCGCAACTCACGCTCAAGCAGCTTGCCGACCCGGACTTCACGGTGCTGGCCGCGCAGGAGCTGGCGGTAGCGTCGAATTTGCTCGCGCAGACCGGCGACGAGCCGGGCGTCGGCCTGAAGGTGGGCCTGTCGTACCAGTTGTCCGCTTACGGACTGCTCGGGTACGGGCTGCTCAGCAGCGCGACCGGGATGGACGCCGTCGCGCTGGCGGGGCGTTATCTGGCGCTGACCTACACGTTCGTCGGGATGACCTACCGCCGGGCCGGGCGGCACGATGCGATCGCGTTCGACGCGGCGCCCGAACTGTCCGCGCCGCTGCAGCGCTTCTTCGTCGAACGCGCGATGGGCGCCACCTGCCGCGTGCTGCGCGACGTGATCGGCAGCGCGTTCGGGCTCGCGACGTTCGATCTCGCGTACGACGCCGAGCCGGGCGTGCCGCAGGTGCTCGGCACGCAGGTCCGGTCCGGTCGGCCGGCCAACGCGATCACGTTCGAGCATGCGCATCTCGAACGACCGTTGCCGCAGGCCAATGCCGCGACCGCCGCGATGTGCGAGCGGATGTGCGCGGAGCTGATCACGCGCCGGCGCACCCGCGTCGATCTCGTGTCGTTCCTCAACGAATATCTGGCCACGCGGCCGTTCGACCGGCCGCCGCAACTGAAGGACATCGCGACGCTGCTCAACACGAGCGAGCGCACGCTCAAGCGCCGGCTTCAGGAGGAGGGCGCATGCTTTCGCGACATCTCGAACACGGTGCGCAAGACACGCGCGCAGGCGCTGGTCGCCGAAGGGCGGCTGTCGATCAAGGAGATCGCGGAGGAGCTGGGGTTCAGCGACATGTCGTCGTTCTCGCAGGCGTACAAGCGCTGGACGGGCGTGGCGCCGAGCGTGTCGCGGCAGGCGGCAACCGGCGCATAGCGGATGCCGCAGGTCGGTGTTGACCCTCCCGCGCGAACCGTTCATCGTGTCGATATCCAGCCGGATTCATCGGCCGCGAGCGGGTCGGGCATCGCGATGCGGCAGCGGGCTGTCGGGCGCGCGTGGTTGCTTACGGCGAACCTGCGCACGCCTCATACGGAAAACCTGACATGAAACTGTTGCTCGTCGGCGCGACCGGACTCGTCGGGCGGCACGTCCTCGAAGTCGCGCTCGCCGATGCGCGGGTCGACCAGGTCGTCGTCGTCGCGCGCCGGCCGTTGTCGCCGCATCCAAAGATGCAGGCGCGGGAAGTCGATTTCGACGCTCTGCCCGAGGCGGCCGACTGGTGGCAGGCCGACGCGGTGATCTGCACGCTCGGCACGACGATGCGCACCGCGGGTTCGCAGGCTGCGTTCCGGCGTGTCGATCACGACTACCCGCTCGCGGTGGCGCGCCTCGCGCACCGGCACGGCACGCCGACTTACGTGCTGAATTCCGCGCTCGGCGCGGATCCGGCGTCGCGCATCTTCTACAACCGCGTGAAGGGCGAGGTCGAGCGTGCGCTCGCGGGCGTCGGGTTCGCATCGCTCACCTGCGTGCGGCCCGGCCTGATCGGCGGCAGCCGCGACGAATTCAGGTTCGGCGAACGCTTGTTCGTCCTTGCGTTGAGCCTCGCCGGCCCCGTGCTGCCGATGAAATGGCGCGTGAATCCCGCAGCGCGGATCGCCCGCGCATTGCTCGACGCCGCGCTCGATGCGCGACCGGGCATACACGTCGTCGCGTCGGATCGGCTCGTCTGATCGTCCGCAGCCGGCGGCGCGCGGCCGCCGTTGCCGCGCCGGCTATCCGCGCGCGAAACCGTCGAGCAGCCCGAACTGTTCCGCAAGCGCATCGGCGAACGCGTCCAGTGCTTCGCCGCCGTCGCTGTTCCTCGGCGTCGCAAGCTGGAATTCGACCGTGTGGCTCAGCCTGCTCGCGAGCAGCTTGCGCATCTTGCCGGCCGCGACCCAGGGCGCCGCGACATGGTCCGGCAGGAAGCCGACGTGCGCGCCGGACAGGATGAAGATCACGTCGGCATCGACGTTTTCGGAGAACGCGGTCGGCTGCGCGTTGCGCAGCGCCGAGCCGGCCGTGTTGGTCTTGTAGAGCCGCGCGACGTTGCTCGCCTGCGCGACATCGTTCATCGACACGGCTTTTTTCGCGGCGAGCGGATGCCGGGCGCCGCAATAGAGCGACTGTTGCTCGACGAACAGCGGTGCGTAGTGCAGCCCGGCCTGGTGCCCGGAGAAGTAGCCGACCGCCAGCTGCAATTCGCCTTTCAGCAGCCTGCGCTCCAGTTCGTCGGGCGCCATCGCGAGCATCTCGATCAGCACGTCCGGCGCCTGTTCGCGAAAGCGGCCGACGGCCGTTGCGAGCGATTCGGCGATGTCCGGCGCGAGCCGTTCGGACAGCCCGATGCGCAGCTCGCCGAGCAACGTGCCCGACACATGCTGCGTATCGCGCGTGAATACGTCCATCGCCTGCAGCAACCGCCGCGTCGATTGCAGCACGCGTTCGCCTTTCGGCGTCAGCCGGAAGCCGCGCTTGCCGCGCTCGCACAGCCGGAAGCCGACGCGCGTCTCGAGCTTGGCCATCTGCGTGCTGATGGTCGACGGCGCCATCCCGAGCGTGCCTTGCGCCGCGCTGAAGCCGCCGCTCTCGACGATCGTGACGAAGAGCCGCAGCAACTGCACATCCAGGTCTCTCAAGCGGGTCAGCATGGCAATACATCGCGTTTTGTGAAGTCGGCTTATGTTAGTTCATATTTTTCGTTGGAAGCGATCGCGGCAGAATCGGTATCGGGTCGTCGCTCGTGCGACCGGCCTCTCCACCAGACAGGAATCCGACGATGAGCCAGAACGATCTCGCGTTCACGCGCGACAGCCTTTACGGCACGCAGGCCGAACCCAGCTTCGCCGGGGCGACGAGCTTCATGCGGCGGCGCTTCAGCCGCGATCTCGACGGGGTCGATCTCGCGATCACCGGCGTGCCGTTCGATTCCGCCGCGTCGCACCGGCCGGGCACGCGCTTCGGCCCGCGCGGGCTGCGCATCGCGTCGACCGGGATCGCGTGGGAGCGTCCGTGGCCGTGGGACTTCGATCCGTTCGACGTGCTGGCCGCGGTCGACTATGGCGACTGCGCGTTCGATCTGGGGCAGCCGGAGTCGGTGCCGGGCGCGATCGAGCGGCACGCGGAGGCGATCCTGTCGCGCGGCTGCGCGATGCTGACGCTCGGCGGCGATCACTTCATCACGTATCCGCTGCTGAAGGCGCATGCGAAGGTGCACGGCCCGCTGTCGCTCGTGCACTTCGATGCGCACACCGACACGTGGCCCGATCGCGACGTCAAGCGCATCGATCACGGCACGATGTTCTATCACGCGGCGCGCGAAGGGTGGGTCGCGCCCGAACGCTCGGCGCAGATCGGCATTCGCACGACCAACGACGAACCGATGGGATTCGACATCCAGGATGCGCGCAGCGTGCACGCGTCGACGCCGGCGGCGGTCGCCGCGCGCATTCGCGAACGCGTCGGCGATCATCCGGTCTACCTGACGTTCGACATCGATTGTCTCGATCCGGCGTTCGCGCCGGGCACCGGTACGCCGGTTTCGGGCGGGCTGTCGAGCCATCAGGCGCTCGAGATCCTGCGTCATCTGAACGGCATCAACCTGGTCGGGATGGACGTGGTCGAAGTGTCGCCGCCGTACGATCACGCGGAAATCACGTCGCTGGCCGGCGCGACGATCGCGCTGGAACTGATCTGCCTGCATGCATCGCGCCGTCGCGGCGCGCGGTGACGGCAACGCCACACATCGAACGATGAACGATCCGATCCGGCATCGCGTTCGTACGGTTTCTACCGGCATCTCGGCTGGACGTCGACCGGGCAACTGGACGATGCCGGCGATGAAATCCTGACGCTGCGGATCGCGCAGCACACCCGCGATTCGATCGCATTAGACCCCCGCTGCACGCGCCGCGCATTCGCGCGGCCGCTTCATGCCGATCGTCTCCACCCACGCCGCGCCCGTCGCGCGCTTCAAATCCGGCACCGCTTTCCGGCGCCAAACCTTTCATTTTTCAAACGCTCAACTTGCGACCGTGAAGATCGGATAAGTCCTGATTATTCGGACGATTTCCAAAATGCCCCGATACCGGGTAATCACCGATATCACGCAAGTTGTATATACAAGATCATCCGCTGGCAATGTCGGTACACGTCGTGCCGGTTGCGCGCCAGCGTGCAGACCGTGCGTGGCGCATGCCGGCGATCCACGGCGCACCGCACGCGAAGAGCCGAAAGGGCGGCTCGGCAGGTTCCTGTCTCGTCCAAACCATTTGTGATCCTCAGTATCTTGGAGATTTACCCGTGTCAACGAATCCCAGTGGAAAAGCCGGTGGCCTGATCGAGGTCCGTTCGATCGACTTCATCCCCGACACCGAACGCCACGGCGGCCTGCTGAGCCAGTTCACGCTGTGGCTGTCGGCGAACATGCAGATCACGGCCATCGTCACGGGCGCACTGGCGGTCGTGCTCGGCGGCGATGTGTTCTGGTCGCTGGTCGCGCTGCTGCTCGGCCAGTTCGTCGGCGGCGCCGTGATGGCGCTGCACGGTGCGCAGGGCCCGCAGCTCGGGCTGCCGCAGATGATCTCGAGCCGCGTGCAGTTCGGCGTGTACGGCGCGATGATCCCGATCGTGCTCGTGTGCCTGATGTATATCGGCTTTTCCGCCAGCGGTTCGGTGCTCGCCGGGCAGGCCGTCGCGCAGCTGCTGCACGTCGACGACGCGGCCGGCATCCTGCTGTTCGCGGCCGTGATCGTCGTGCTGACCGTGTTCGGCTACCGTGCGATCCATTTCGTCGGCCGGATCGCGAGCGTGATCGGCATCATCGCGTTCGTCTACATGTTCACGCAGCTGTTCGCGAATCACGACGTCGGCGCGCTGCTCGCGAACAAGCACTTCTCGCTCGCGAGCTTCCTGCTGTCGATGTCGCTGTCCGCGTCGTGGCAGATCGCGTTCGGCCCGTACGTCGCCGACTATTCGCGCTACCTGCCGCGCTTGACGTCGTCGGTCGCCACGTTTTTCGCGGTCGGCCTCGGCTCGGTGATCGGCGCGCAGGCGGCGATGGTGTTCGGCGTGTTCGCGGCCGCGCTCGCCGGCAGCCAGTTCGCGCACCACGAGGTGTCGTATATCGTCGGTCTCGGCTCGACGGGCGCCGTGGCTGCGCTGCTGTACTTCAGCATTTCATTCGGCAAGGTGACGGTGACCGCGCTGAACGCGTACGGCAGCTTCATGTCGATGGCGACGATCGTCAGCGGCTTTCGCGGCAAGGGCGCGGTGTCGTCGCGCAGCCGTCTGGTGTACATCGTCGGGATGATCTGCGTGTCGACGCTGATCGCGCTCGCCGGCCGCCATTCGTTCCTGAAGGAATTCACCGCGTTCATCCTGTTCCTGCTCGCGTTCTTCACGCCGTGGAGCGCGATCAACCTCGTCGACTACTACTGCTTCACGCGCTCGCGCTACGACGTGCCGGCGCTGTCCGATCCGGACGGCCGCTACGGCCGCTGGAACGTGATGGCGATCACGATCTACGTGGTCGGCATCCTGGTGCAACTGCCGTTCATGTCGACGCACATCTATACGGGCCCGCTCGTCGATGCGCTCGGCGGCACCGACATCTCGTGGATCCTCGGCCTGATCGTGCCGGCCGTGCTGTATTACATCGGCGCGCGCGCATCGCGCCGCAGCATCCCCGAGCGCCTGATCCTGCCGCTCGAACGCGGCGAAGTTCAGCACTGACGCATCGCGTCGCCCGCCGGGCCGGCATGCAGCCGGCCCGAGCGGCCCTTCGCGCGCTGCGCGATGGGCCGCACCGTATCCCCACTTGATTACACGCGATGCCGGCACGGCAAGACCACCGTGCCCGGCATCGTTTCATTCTCCTTCAATTGAATAGCAGGACTAAGAAAATGAACGCACGAGGAAATCGTTCCCGCGCGCGGCCGGTGCACGCCGGTCTTCGCATCGCAGTCGCGACGGCATGCATCGCCGGTTCGGGCGCGGCCTGCGCGCAGGACGGCGTCACGCTGTACGGCGTGATCGACGAGTTCGCGCAGTACGTCAACACCGGCAACGGCTATACGGCGGCGATCGGCTCCGGCGGCCAGTGGGGCAGCCGGTTCGGCGTGAAGGGCGGCGAGGATATCGGCGGCGGGCAGAAGATCGAGTTCGCGCTCGAGAACGGCTTCAACCCGAACGACGGTTCGCTCGCGAGCACGGGCAGCATGTTCAACCGGCAGGCGTGGGTCGGCATCGCCGGGCAGTGGGGCAAGGTGCGCGCGGGCCGCCAGAATTCGCCGCTGTTCAACGACCAGGGCGGACAGGATGCGTTCGGCGGCGTCACGCAGGCGTCCGGCATGGACAACCTGACCGTGTTCTCGTTCCGCACCAGCAATACGCTGTCGTACCAGAGCCCCGAGATCGCCGGGTTCCAGGCCGGGCTGTACTTCGGCTTCGGCGACGCGGGCGGCGTGCGTTCCGCGGGCTCCAGCCAGCAGTTCGACTTGACCTACGAGCACGGGCCGTTCGCGGCGTTCGTCGCGGGGCAGTGGCTGAAGAACACGACGGCGACTACGACCGATCGCACGATCATGGCCGGTGCGTCGTACGAGATCGGCAAGGCCACCGTGTACGGCGGCTTCTCCGCGGTGAAGTGGGACGACCTCGGGATCGATTCGCGCGTGTACGGGTTGTCGGTCAAGTATCAGCTCAACCCGGCGAACTACGTCGCGCTCGGCTATGCGTACCTGCACGACCAGACGTCGCAGGGCGACAACGCGGACCAGTTCGGGCTGATGTACGAGTACGACCTGTCGAAGCGCACGAGCTTCTATGGCGCGCTGTCGTACCTGCGCAACCGGAACCAGGCGGGGTACACGCTCGCCGGTGCGGCGAACCCGGGCCTGCCGCTCGCCTATCCGGGCGCGAACGCCCGCGGCGTGCAGCTCGGCATCGTGCATCGGTTCTGACCGATGCAGCATCGGGCGCCGGGCCTGGCAGGCCGGCGCCCGCTTCTTTCGTATCCGCGTGTTCGGGCGGTTATGTCCGTCCGTCGAGAATGCGTGCCGGCTGCGTTCATCGTGCGGTCGCCAGGCCGCTTCTGCGCGATGTCCCGCGAATTCCCCACCCGCTCGCCGCGCGAAGCGGGGCCGGACCACATGGGTTGCGCTCAAGTTTTCCATGCGCGCGCCGATACTCCTTGAGTACGTTCAACGGATGCCTGAAGGAGAGCGGAGCGATGCAGTCGATCGGCCGAATCGCACGCGGCGCGCTGGCGCTCGCGCTGCTGGGCGCAGTGTCGCTCGGCAGCGCGGTGGAGCCGTCGATTCCGCTCCGGATCAGTCTCACCATTCCGGAGATCTGCTCGATTGGCACGGGTGCGCGCCGGGCGGCCGATGCCGGCGTGCCGAGCGTGCGTTGCCAGCACGGCACCCCGTTCATGCTCAGCCGCGCGCGTCCATCCGGCCCGCATTCGGCATCGCCGTCCGACCTCGGCACGGGCGCGTCGCCCGCATGGACCGTCACGTTCTGACTGGTCCGCGGCGCCGCTGTTGCGCTAGAAGCTGATCGTCGCCGTGATCGTGTCGCTGTAGTTGCCGGGCGCGGGCGTCGTTTGCGCCGGCACCGCGCCGTACACCGTCACGACCTGCGACGCGCCGGTGCCCACGCCGGTGGCCGTCGAGCTGCCGCCCGTGCCGTCGCCCCACGTGGTCGAGTGTGCCGCATCGAGATAAAGCCCGTAGCCGATCGCGCCGCCGCCGCCGCTGCGCTGCATCTGGCGCGCCGTCACGTTGCCGCTGCCGCCGCCGTTCAGGGCGATCTTCCAGGCGTCGCCGTTCGTGCACTGCGCGGTGATCGAGCCGGTTGCCGCGAGCGTCGCCGACAGCACGCTCGACGTGCCGAAGCTGACGTTGGTCGCGCTGATGTTGCAGTTGTTGATCACCGTCGCCGTCGCGCTGAACGGGAAGGTGCCGTTCGACGTCGTCAGCGACGCGCAGGTCGGCGCGCCGAGCAGATAGAACCCCGCATTGAGCGACGTCGTGTTGCCGCCGAACTGCTGCGAGTAGACCGTGCTCGCGTTGCCGGTCGTCGGCACGGTCGGCTGGTTCGGCGCGATCTGCCCGTAGATCGTGACCGTCGCACTCGCGCTCGTGCCGAGCGCGGGCTTGGTGAGCGTGACGGAGGCCGGCGTCGTGCCGGAATACACGGAGCCCCACGCCGTCGTATGCCCGGCATCCAGATACAGGTCGTACTGCATCGTATTGCTGCCGTTGACGAGGCTGCGCGGGCTCGTGCCGCCAAGGCTCAGGCACACGAGCACGTTCGGCGTCAGGGTGATGGCCGACCATGTACAGGTGACGCTGAGCGCGCCGGTTGCGGCGACCGCCGCGCGCGAGATCGGGCTGACCGAACCGAAGCTCACCGTCGATGCGGTGGCCGTGCAGGTCTCGGCTTGCGCGTGACGCGGCATGCCGCACCACGCGGCGAATACGATGAAGAGCAGCAGGACGGTCTTCATCGCGTCGCGTGACAGGTGAGCGGCCCGACGGTCGGCAGCGTGCCGTTGCCGGGGGCCGTGAACGAGAATTGCGCGGTGCAGTGCCGGGTGCCGTAATCGATCACGAGATGGTTGTCCTCCTTGAGTCCGTCGATGAAGGTGAGGCCGTCGTAGCCGACGATCGTGTCCGCGCCGCTCTCGACGTGATGCACGCGCGCGCCGGCCGGCAGGGGCTGCCCTGCGTCGTCGCGCAGGCTCACCGATGCCGCGCGATAGCGCGACACGCCGAAATGCGCGATCACGCCCGATTCCGCCTGCGGCACGATCGTCATCGAGGTGCGCGCGATCCGCGCATCGGCCGGCAGCTTCATCGCGTCGATCGCGATCTGGTTGTTCTGATATGCATTCAGGTCGGGCACGAGCAGGTGGCCGGCGCGATCGGTGCGGCCGATCACGCGGTTCTCGTGCAGCACGGGGATGCCCGCGACGCCGTCGGTCGACACGAGCGCGAAGCCGTCGTCGATGCGGCGCGACAGCTGCACGCTGCGGTCCATGAACACGAGCGCGCCGTTGACGTCGAGCGACGCGCCGGTCTGGCGATCGAGACTCTGCGCGGCTGCAATGACTTCGCCGGCATGGCCGAGGTAGCGCAACTGCGCCTGCCGGTACGGCACCGCGCCGGCGGCGCCGTTCTGTACGCCCCAGCCCCAGCCGCCGTCGTAGTCCGGCGGACGGCTCGCATCGATCGTGTAGTTCGACTGACCGTGCTGACGGCCGACGCTCGCGTTGATCGACGTGTTGCGGCCGAGCCCGATGTTCAGCGAGACGAATGCGCCGCTCGTGCCGTGCTGCGAGAAATCGCGGTACGCGCTCACGCTCACCGACGCGAGATCGCCGAGCCCGAGCGTGTAGGACACCGTGCCGATCCGCGCGCTCGGTCCCTGCGGCAGCCGGTAGCCGATGTAACTGAGCGACAGCGTCTGGCGGTACACGAACGGCAGCGCGAGCGTCACCTGGTCGGTGGCCGACGGCACGGGCGCGCCGTCGCGCGACGCGAGATCGCCGTAGCGGCCGAATGCCCGGATCGTCTGCGCGTTGATCGAGAAGCGCGGGTGGATCAACTGATAGCCGACGCTCAGTTGCGTGCCCGGATAGCCCCCCGCGCTGCCCGCGACCGCGCCGCTCACGACGCCCGCATTGCCCAGCCGCAGCAGCGCGCCGACGCCGGCGTTGACGAGGCCGCCCGTCGCCTCGGCGTGTCCTTCGACGGTCAGCGTGTCGCTGACGCCATGCCGCATCGATCCGCTGACCGCGGGCCGCGCGTCGTAGTCGAACGATTGCAGTCCGTAATTGCGGCGCAGGAAGCCGGCCTCGAACGAATAGCTCGACAGCCCGGCGGACAGCATCCGCGTATCGACATAGAGCGGCACGGACGTGGCGACGGTGCGCCCGAGGGCGTCGCGCGTGATGACGGTCGCCTGGCCGGCGCCGGTGATGCCCGGCACGTCGTGGATGATGAACGGGCCGCTCGGCACGTTGCCCGTGTATTGGCGCACGTTGTTGATGTACAGGTCGACCGCCGACGGCACCGCGGCGGAGCCCGACAGCGATGGAATCGGGAACGTCACGAGATCGGGCCGCAGCGCGAAGTTGCTGCGCCACTGGAACCCGCCGAGGCGCACCGAGCGCGTCCATGCGAGCGATCCCGAGATCGCGTCGCCGATCTGCGTCGTGCTCGGCCGCACCGGGTCCGAACGGCTCCACGACGTGTCGAAGCGCGTGTAGTGCCGGCGACCGTTGTAGAAGTACGCGGTGCCGGTGTTGTCGAACACGCCGTTCGGATCGAAGTAGCGCACGTCGGTATAGAGCGAGAACTGCCGTTCGCCGATCGTCTGCGCGTACGCCTCGTAGTTGATCGCGACACCGCGCGCCGACGTGGCCGCGTGCGTGGCCGGCAGCGCGCGGCTGTCGACCGCGTACGGGCGACGCAGGTCGTCGGGCATCTGCAGGTCGACGCTCTGGTGCGCGACGTCGTAGCGATAGCGCAGGCCCGGAATCGTGTCGAGGTCGACGGTCGCCGCGTCGGCGATCCCGAGCCGCTCGGTCGCGAAGCCGATCGTGCGCAGGTCGGCGCCGCTCGCCGACAGGTGCCCGTCGTGTTCGCTGAAGTGCGCGAGCAGCGCCGTGCTTTCGCCGTTGACGCTGACTTCGAGGATCACGTCGTGCGTGCTGTCGGCCATCACGAGCGCCGACGGCTCGGCCGCGCGAGCGCTGCCGAGGGCGAGCAGGGCGCCGGCCACGACGGCCGCGAGCGCGGCGCGCGGCGGATGCCGCCGCGTTCCGGGCACACTGGCCGGCAACGTCGCGGCGCGGGGCGAAGGGGAGGAAGCCGGGCGGCGCACCGGCGGTCTAACCCGGCGGCTCCACCGAGACGACCGCGCTGGCCGGCTGTGCATTCACCGCCGCGCGCACCGTGACCTTGCCGCCGAGCGCGATGCCGGGCGGCAGCGGCACGCTCCACTGGCTCGTGCTGCCCGCGAGCGCATAGCCGAGCAGCCCGCGCGTGAGCGGATACGCATGGCCGTCGGCGGCCACGAGCTCGACCGACGCCAGCTGCGCGCGCCGGGCGCCGCCGTTGCGCACGCGCAGCACCCAGCCGCCGCTGTCGTGCAGCAGCGTCCACGCGAGTTGCGGCGCACCGTTGGTCGCCGGCTCGACGAAGACCGGGATCGAGTAGCGCAGCCGGATCGCGACGCCGTTGGTCGGCGTTTCGCCGGGTTGCGGCAGCTCGTCGATCAGCAGCCGGTAGCTCTGCTCGGTGCCGGACGCGATGCGCGACGCGCGCACGACGCGCACCAGCTGTTCCGACTGGGTGCCGATCTCGATCAGCGGCGGGCTTGCGACGAGGTCCTGCGTCGGCGTCAGCGTGTCGTGGCCGTCGGCCTGATCCCAGCGGAATACGCGCACCTGCCCGTACACGGGCCGCTCGCCCGGATTGCGCAGCGTGACGCCGGTCGCCGTGTCGTCGGCGCCGAACTCGATCGTGACGGGGGAAATCTGCAGCGACGCGGCATGCGCGGCGCCGGCCGCGCACAGCAGCGCGGCGAGCATTCGACGTAACGCGGTCATCCGAAGCGGCGCCCGTCAGAAGTAGACCGTCGCGGTCACCGTCGTCTGATAGGTATCCGGCTTCGGCGTCGCCTGTGCGGGCACCTGGCCGTAGACGGTCAGCGACTGCGCGGCGCCCGTGCCGGTGCCGGCCACCGTGTTGGTGCCTTGCGTGTTGCCCCAGAGCGTCGTGTGGCCGGCATCCTGGTACAGCTGGAAGCCGACGGTCGTCGTCGTGTTGCCGGTCGCCGTGCCGGCCATCAGCCGGCTCGCGACGCTCGAACCCGTAACCGAGCCGGCATCGAGGCCGACGTTGTACGGCGTCGTGTTGGTACAGGTGACGCTGACGGTCGTCTGCTGGTTGATCGCGGTGGCGAGCACCCCGTTGGTGCCGAAGCTGAGCGGGGTCGCGGCGATCGTGCAGTTCGGCTGGAGTGTGAGCGTCACGTTGAAGGTTGCGGTCGCGGTGCCGTTCGAATAGGTGGCCGCATCTGCGGCGGCAGACGAAAGGCCGATCGACAGTGCGAGCGACAATGTCGTGGAAACGATGGCGACTTTCACGCTGATCCCTCATTGATTGTTTTTTCTATCGGATTGTGTATCGGGCATTTCGTGCCGCGACAGGATCAATGCTGGTACGAATTTCTCCGCCTTTCAATCCTATTTATTGGCTTGTTACATTCTGTTGCCGATGGCGTTTCCGATGGTTGAATAAATCGGGAAAGAATTACGATTTTTTGTGGTGAATACGGTAATGGCTGAAGAATTTTCCTGCTCGTCGGTAATCGTTTCTGCGTCCCGCGCCAGGCCAGGGAAGTGGCGTGCAAGAGGCTGAATATCGCGCTCGCGATATGGAGCGAAATTGTCGATTCGAAATGATTGACGAAGTTGCGGGGTTAAGATCCGGAGTGTCGAACCGGTTTCATTGGTGCAATTAATTGATTCTCATCGTCGCAGTGATCGAGGTAATTGGCGGTCGAATATACCGAAAGCGCTGAATTGGCGTTTTTCAAGGGCGAAAAAACGGCCGCATTGCGCGGCCGTTGACATGCATGCTTCAAGTCCGGTTTGCCCGCGCGATTCGCGGGGGCGGCGAGGGCGCGTTCAGGAATTCGCGGCGGCCGGCGCGCGGCGGCGCTGGACGACTTGCAGCGCGACGACTGCGAGCCCTGCCGAGGCGATCAGCCCGCCGACGACCGGCACTGCCGCGTAGCTGAAGCCGGCCGAGATTGCCGCACCGCCGGCTGCCGCGCCGAGCGCGTTGCCGAGATTGAACGCGCCGATGTTCACGGCCGATGCAAGGCCCGGTGCTTCGTGTGCGGCACGCATCACGCGCATCTGCAGCGGCGGGACCACCGCGAACGTCGCGACACCCCAGACCAGCAGCGTGATCGCGGCACCGACATGCGTGCTGGCGAGCAGCGGGAACGCGGCCATCGTCACGATCAGCAGCAGCAGGAAACCGACCAGCGTGCCGTCGAGCGAGCGGTCGGCCAGGCGGCCGCCGGCGATATTGCCGATCGAGAAGCCGACGCCGATCAGCACGAGCATCGCGGTCACGAAGCCGGGCGTGGCGCCCGTCAGGTGTTCGAGGGTCGGGGCGACGTACGTATACAGCGTGAACATCGCGCCGGCGCCGAGCACCGTAGTGGCGAGTGCGCCGAGCACGACGGGGCGCGTCAGCACCGACAGTTCGGCACGCAGGTTCGGCATCTTGCCGGCTTGGCCCTTCGGCAGCGCGGCGAACAGGCCGGCGATCGCGATGATGCCGAGGCCCGCGGTTGCCGCGAACGACATGCGCCAGCCGATGATCTGGCCCAGCCACGTCGCGGCCGGCACGCCGCCGACGTTCGCGATCGTGAGGCCCATGAACATCGTCGCGACGGCACTGGCCTGCTTCTCGCGCGGCACGAGGCTCGCCGCGACCACCGAGCCGAGCCCGAAGAACGCGCCGTGGTTCAGGCTCGTGACGAGTCGGGCGAGCAGCAGCGTCGTGTAGTCCGGCGCGATGGCCGACAGCAGGTTGCCGATCGTGAAGATCGACATCAGCGCGATCAGCGCCGAGCGGCGCGACCAGCGCGCGAGCAGCAGCGTCATCAGCGGCGCGCCGACCATCACGCCGATCGCGTAGGCGCTGATCAGCATGCCGGCCTTCGGAATCGACACGTGCACGCCGTCGGCGATCACGGGCAGCAAGCCCATCGGCGAGAACTCGGTCGTGCCGATGCCGAACGCACCGGCGGCGAGTGCCAGCAGCGGCAGCGCGGCGCTGCCGCCCGGGCGGGAAGGAGAAGAAGTCGTGGTGTTCACGCGAAGTGCTCCTGTAAGCGTTGGGCAACGGCATCGCGCCGTTGTGGACAGGCTGAAGTGTGCCTGCATTACTTTTGCGGAAAAAGCCGCATGCAGGCGAAATTATCTTGATTTAATGTCAACAATGCGGGCGTGGTCGACGTGCGCGCGCGGCCCGCAGGGCGGGGCTTTCGGCGATTTGCGCGTGACCGACGGCCGGGTGCGCGAGTGAGCCCGTGCCGTGCGACTGGATTTCGGCGCCGGCGCAGCGGGGTTGCCGGGTGTAGCGGCGCACTCGGGCTTGACGGGCGCGGCCGGGGCTACGGCTGCTTTCCGACGCAATGCAGGCGGCCTCGGCGAAGCGGTCGGCCGACATGCTCGCACGACCATCATGTTGCGCCGCGGGCGTGCCGCATCGTCGTCGCGAACCCGTTGCCGGCGTGGCCCAAGAGCAAAAAAACCCCGGTCACAGGGGGACCGTGACCGGGGTGGGAAAAGCATCCTCTCTTTGGCACGAGGGTTGGATGCGCGCGCAGTATATTTCGGTCCATAACAATTCGAAGTGTCGTTAAACGACCGTTTTTGGTGTCAATTTAAAAATACCGACGCGGTGGCATGGTTTGTCATCCATATGAAAGGTTTTTCGTGCATTTGCGCCGCCGTTTAGGGCGTCGCACTCCGCGGCGGGTAGGGCCGTCGCGGAGGGTCCGGCTGCCGATCCCGCGGTGTCTCGGGTCAGGCCGCGTCACCGGTCGCTTCGCGCACGGCTTCGACGAACCGCGCGACGATCGGTGACGCCGACGCCGGCGCGCCGTCGAACACGAACTCGATGTCGAAGCGGCTCGCGAGTTCGTCGAGCGCGATGAGCCGGACCGTGTGCGGACACGTCGGCGCCGCGCTTTCCGGCACGAACGCGCAGCCCATGCCGGCCGCGACGAGGCCGATCAGCGTCGGGATGTCGCTGCCGACCTGGGCGATGCGAGGCGTGAAGCCGGCCCGCTCGCATTGCGCCATCAGGAACCGGTGGTGCGCCGCGGAGCGTTGCGCGTCGAACCACACGAACGGCTCGTGTGCGACGTCGGCCAGCGTGCGCGGTGCGTGAAGGTGCTCGCCGGGCGGCGCGGGCATCGCGAGCACGAAGCGGTCGCTCAGCAGCCGCACGCCCGACAGGTGCGGCGCCTCGTCGCGACGCCACGCCATGATGCCGCCGTCGAGCTGGCCGCGCGTCAGCGCCGCCGCCTGCTCGGCCGACAGCATCGGCGCGATCGACAGTTTCACGTCCGGGCACGCGTCGCGAAACGCTTTCAGCACGTCTGCGACGATCGGCAGCGGCAGGCAGTTCGGCAGCGCGCCGAGCCGCAGTTCGCCGAGCTGGCCGGCCGCGCTGCGCAACGCGCGCTCGCGGCTGTCGTGCAGCGTCGCGAGCAGGGCGGTCGCGTCCTGCAGGAAACTCGCACCGGCCGCCGTGAGCGTGACGCCGGTCGCGCGGCGGATCAGCAGCGGCGTGCCGATCGCTTCCTCGAGCTCACGAATCTGACGCGACAGCGCCGGCTGGACGATGCCGGCCGCGCGGGCGCCGGCCATCACGCTGCCGGCTTGCGCGACCGCCACGAAATAACGCAGGTGACGCAGTTCGATCTGGCGCATGCGGCGCGGGCTCCGGTTCAGATTGACGGGGTATGCCTGCAAAGCATAGCAAACGCCATTCAATGGTATTGGAAAGCATGATGCGCGTGCCGTACGATGGTTTCCATGGCGCACCGGCTTGCCGTCGGCGCGCGCCTTCCGTCACACCATCCTCACCCTGTCCCGCACCATGCCGCTTCATATCCAGACTCCGTATATCCGTTCGCAAATCGCGTCGCGCCGGCTCGGCACGAACGTCCTGCTCAAGCTCGATGCGCTGCAGCCGTCCGGTTCGTTCAAGTTGCGCGGGATCGGCGCCGTCTGCGAGGCGCGGCATGCGGCCGGCGCGCGACGGTTCGTATCGTCGTCGGGTGGTAATGCGGGCATCGCGGTCGCGTACTGCGGGCGCGAGCTCGGTGTGTCGGTACTCGTCGTCGTGCCGGAAAGCGCGTCGGCCCGCGCGCGCGAGCTGATCCGCGCCGAGGGTGCGGAGGTCGTCGTGCACGGCGCGAGCTGGGTCGAGGCGAATGCGTTCGCGCTGTCGGTGGTCGGCCCGCATGACGCGTTCGTGCATCCGTTCGACGATCCCGTGCTGTGGCAGGGGCACGCGACGATGATCGACGAGATGGCGGCGAGCGGCCCGAAGCCCGACGCGGTCGTGCTGGCGGTCGGCGGCGGCGGTTTGCTGTGCGGCGTGCTCGAAGGGCTCGCGCGCAACGGCTGGCACGACGTGCCGGTCGTCGCGGTCGAGACGGAAGGGGCCGACTGTTATGCGCGTTCGATCGCCCAGGGGCATCCGGTCGAGTTGCCGGCGATCACGAGCATCGCGACATCGCTCGGCGCGAAGCGGCCCTGCGACGCGGCGGTCGAATGGGCGACGCGGCACGCGATCCATCCGGTCGTCGTGTCCGATGCGCAAGCGGTGGCCGCGTCGCTGCGGTTGCTGGACGAGCAGCGGATCGTCGTCGAACCCGCATGCGGCGCTGCGCTGGCCGCGCTTGAAGCGTCGGTGCCGGTGCTTGAGACGGCGTCGAATATCGCGGTGATCGTCTGCGGTGGCGTGACGGCGACGGTCGAGTATCTGCAGACGCTGAATGCGACGCTGAGGTAAGGCGGGAAGGCCAGGCTGTGGGACATTCCGGCAGGTTTTGCGCGGAAGGCGCGCGGGGCTGTCGTGGCGCGTCGACCTTGATCGTCAGTCGCTGCGCAGCGACGATGCGTGACGGGCTGCCGGCGTGCGGCCCGGAAGGTCGTTGGACGGGCCGGAGAAGGGCGATCGCGCCGCGCCTCGCGAGGCACGGCGCAGGGCGGCGGAACGCGCGTTAGTTGGCAGCTGGTGCGCTTGCACCGGCCGGTGTCGACGATGTGGCCGAATCGGCGGCTGCGGGCGGGGTGTTCGACGACGCGGGTGCGGATGCGGGTGTCGCGGACGCAGGCACTGGCGCAGAGGCGGCCGATGCCGGGGCGGCAGCGGCAGGCGTCGATACCGGGCCGGGAGCGGGGGCCGGGGTAGCGGTTGGCGACGAAGTTGATGCGGGGGCCGAGGCCGAAGCGGGGGCCGACGCCGAAGTGGGAACCGACGCCGAAGCGGGAACCGAGGCCGAAGCAGGAACCGGAGCCGAAGCAGGCACCGGGGCCGCAGCGGGAACCGAGGTCGAAGCAGGCACCAAACCCGCCCCCGGCACAACAGCCCGCATCGCCCCCGGCGCGACCACGGCCGAAGCAGCACCGGGCACGGCCGGCACCACCGACGTCCCCGTCGCCGGCGCGACGCTCGGCACCGAAAGCGGCACCGGCGCGGCGGGCGGCGTCGGCACGACCGGCGTCGTCATCTTGATCGGCTCGCCCTGCGGCGTCGGCGCGGGCTCGGGCAGCGGCGCGACCGGTTCCTTCTCGGCCGCCTTCACGGCCGCCCGATCGCGGCGGGCCGGATCGATCTTCAGGAAGTGCTCGACGAGGTTGAAGAAGCGCTCGTAGAACACGCCGGCCGGAATCGTTTCGCTCGCGGTCTTCACGAGCGCATCGTCGCTCGACCCGATCGGCAGCGACAGCGAGCCGAACACGCTGAGCCCGACGCTCGCCGACGTATTCGACTTCTTCAGTGTGTAACGATCCTGCACCGCGTTCACGTATGCGATGCTCGACGAGCCGTCCGCGTTCGCGTCCGCGCACACGACGTGAAACTCGATCACGACGTGCATGTCGTTGCTGGGCTGGAAATTCTTGCTGCCGTCGACCGCATCGTTGCGCGACGACGACACGACATAGCCCTGGCTCAGCAGCGCGCGCCGCGCGGCTTCGCAGGCTGCGTCGGATTTCGAGTGGAACGTGTGCGAATACGGGCTGCTGGTCGCGTCGAACTGTTCCTGCTGGTAGATCGGCTTGGGCGGCGACGAGCACGCCGCCAGCACGGTCGCGGCCGCGAGCGCGCACGAAACGGAAAACAGGCGAAATCGGTTGTGCATGGCGTCTTTCAAAAGGCTCGGCGAGATGCCGTGCGGCGGCTGCGGGCGCCGTGCGCGCACGCCGCGCCGCGGCGGTGCCTGCGCGGCGCGCGGGCAATTTCCGCGGGCAATCTCGTATGGCCGGGGCGTCATTATAGTTTCGTTTGATGTCGCGCTCGCTTCAGCCGGCCGGCGCGGGCCGCGCGGCGGCGAGCAGTTGCGATGTCAGCGGATGGTGTTCGCCGCGCCGCGAGCGGATCGCGTGGATTTCCTCGGTCACGTCGCCCGCGCGGCCGAGCCGGCGCAGCCCGCGCAGCAGCGATGCATCGTTCGCACCGAGTTCGCTGAGCGGAAATACGCCGAGGCCGCGCGCGGCGAACACGGCCATCAGCGCGCTGTCCTCGAATTCCCCGGCCACGCGCGGGATGATCCGTTCGCGCTCCAGCCACAGGTCCAGACGCGCGCGCAGCGCCGAATGGGCGGTCGGCAGCAGCACCGGCAATTCGGCGAGGCACTGCGGAAAGTGCTGTCGCGCGGCCGGTGTGACGAGTGCCGCGGGCCCGTACCAGTCGACCGGCGACGCGACGAGCCGCTCGCTCGTCACGCGCAGGTTCGACCCCGATGGCGCCCCCTGGCCGGCCAGCACGAGATCGAGATGGTGCAGCGCCAGCTCCGCGAGCAGCGCATCGTGTTCGCCTTCGTGGCACAGCAGCCGCAGCGTGGGCGTATCGAGCACCGGCGCGAGGAGCGCATGGGCGGCCAGCTTCGAGATCCCGTCCGCGAGACCGACCGCGAGCCGCACGGTCGGCTGGCTCGCCGCCGCGCGCACGTCGTCGGGAATCAGCCGCCCCATCTCGAAGATGACTTCCGCGCGCGCATACGCGGCCTGCCCGGCGTCGGTCATCGCGACGCCGCGCCCGGCCGGGCGCAGCAGCTGGTGGCCGAGCGACTTCTCGAGCTCGCGCACCTGCGCGCTGATCGTCTGCACGGCCATGTCGAGCCGCTCGGCGGCGCGCGCGAAGCCGCCTTCCTTCACGACGACCCAGAAATAGTACAGATGTCGAAAATTCAGCATCGGATCGTTATTTCGTAAAAACCGAACCAAAGATCCTATTTTCTCTGATTTTTACGAAGTCGTGGGGGGCCTATCATCGGGCTTTCCACTTTCGTATCGGCCCTTTTCATGGACTACCTGCTGACGCTTGCCGCCGATCCCGCCGTCTGGGCGGCACTCCTGACGCTCGTCGTGATGGAAGTCGTGCTCGGCATCGACAACCTGATCTTCATCTCGATCCTCAGCAACAAGCTGCCCGAAGCGCAGCGCGCCCGCACGCAGCGCGTCGGCATCGCGCTCGCGCTCGTGATGCGCCTCGCGCTGCTCGGCAGCGTCGCATGGATCGCGAGCCTCACCACGCCCGTGTTCACGCTGTTCGATCACGCATTCTCGTGGCGCGACCTGATCCTGCTGTCGGGTGGCCTGTTCCTCGTGTGGAAGGCGACGACCGAGATCCATCATCACGTGTCGCGCGACGGCGACGCGGACGGCGCGTCCGGCGGCGCGGCCAGCCTGACGATGTGGGCGGCGATCGGCCAGATCGTGATGCTCGATATCGTGTTCTCGATCGACAGCATCGTGACCGCGATCGGCATGACCGAGCACATCCCGATCATGTTCGTCGCGGTGATCGTCGCGGTGGCCGTGATGCTGTTCGCCGCCCAGCCGCTCGCGCGCTTCATCGACCGCAACCCGACCGTCGTGATGCTCGCGCTGTCGTTCCTCGTCGTGATCGGCATGACGCTGATCGCGGAAGGCTTCGGCTCGCACGTGCCGAAGGGCTATATCTACGCGGCGATGGCGTTCTCGGCGTTCGTCGAGGGCATGAACATGCTGGCGCGGCGCGCGAAGGGCAAGCGTGCGGCGCGCGTCGAAGGTCGTTGAGTGACTGAGCCAGCGCGCGGGCGGCCGGCCTCGACCGGCTTGCCCGCGACACGGAATTCGCAACCCAAGGAGAAGCGCGATGAAATGTCCGGTCTGCAAGACGCCCGACCTGCTGATGGCCGAGCGCCAGTCGATCGAGATCGACTACTGTCCGACCTGCCGCGGCGTGTGGCTCGATCGCGGCGAACTCGACAAGCTGCTTGCGCGTGAAACCGGCGATGCGCCGGCGCGCCGCGACGACGCGCCCATGCGGCACGATGCGCAGCCACCGCGCACGCGCGACGATGGCTGGGGCCGCGACGGTCGTTCGCACGACGATCGTTATCGGC
Source organism: Burkholderia sp. JKS000303 (assembly GCF_002563755.1). NCBI lineage: Bacteria > Pseudomonadati > Pseudomonadota > Betaproteobacteria > Burkholderiales > Burkholderiaceae > Burkholderia > Burkholderia sp. JKS000303. The sequence goes on along the minus strand of NZ_PDBZ01000001.1, from coordinate 260,254 downwards.
GCGACGGCCAGCGCCGCAAGAAATCGGTGTTCGACCTGTTCGACTTCGATTGATCGTGGCGGTGCGTGCACACCGCGTCGTACATTGCACGCACATTGCAAAAAGCCCCGTCAGGCAGCGCGTCTGGCGGGGCTTTTACATGCGTGTCGCGCGACGACGTGTGCCGGCGCTTACGCGTTGCCGGCCGTCACGTCGATGCGGCGCGGGCGCGTTTCTTCGCGACGCGCAATCGTCAGCGTGAGCACGCCGTCGCGCAGGTTCGCATCGATTCTCGACGTGTCGAGATCGGGGCTCAGCACGAAGGTGCGTGCATAGCGCGGCGCGCGCACTTCGGCATGCCGGACGCGCAGCTCGGCCGGCGTGTCGATACGCGTGTCGGCTTCGATCGTCAGTGTGTTGTCGTGCACCTTCACGTCGAGGTTTTCGCGCGGCACGCCGGGCAGGTCGGCACGCAGTGTGACGCGCTGCTTGTCCTCGACGATGTCGACGGCCGGCGTGATCGCGGGCCGGCGCGCGGCGTCGGTGGCGGCAGCGGCAGCATGCGTGGCACCGCTCTGGCGTTCGCTCAGGGTCTGGCTCGTATTCATGTCGTTCTCCTGAAAGTTACTGAACAGTGATCGCACGCGGCTTCGATGCCTCGCGCCGGCCGATGCGAATCAGCAGGCAGCCGTTTTTGTAGCGGGCGCTGACGTTGTCGGCATCGGCATGCTGCGGCAGCTCGACGACGCGGCGGAACGTGCCGTGAAAGCGTTCCTGCGCATAGCTGCGCACATCGTCGCCGGCGTCGCGCGGCGCGGGTTTGCGTTCGCCGCTGATCGTCAGCAGGTCCTTGTCGATCGATACGTCGAAGTCGGCCGCGCTCATGCCGGGCGCGAATGCGACGATCTCGATCGCGTCGTCGGTGGTGCCGACGTTCAGCGCGGGAAACGCGCCGGGACGCACCGCGCGGATGCCGGTCGGCGGCTCGCCGAACAGGCTTGCCATCTGCCGCTGCACGCGGGCGAATTCGTCGAACAGGTCGTGGCCGTGATGAATGCCGCTCATGAAATTCCTCCGGAACATGAAACGCGAAAGACGCGACGATGCGACGCCGATGGCGACTGCGATGCGCGGCTTTCCGCCGAGTCGAAACGGGGGCAGTGCGCGTGACGGGCACTGCCGGGTAACCGGTAATTAGAGTCCGCCTCGGTGGTTTTCAAGAGGGACATTGCAATCTGCATCAACGCGCGACGATGTGAAACGATGCGACAATCGTCGCGCTATCCACAGACCACGGAGACGGGAAGAGCATGGACATTCAACGCATCGCGATCGTCGGGGCCGGCGTGATCGGCGCGAGCTGGGCGGCTTTCTATCTGTCGAAGGGCTTCGACGTCGTCGCGACCGATCCCGCGCCGCAGGCCGACGCACGGCTGCGCGACGCGCTTGCCGCGTTTCTCGGCGAGCGGGCCGCCGAACTTTCCGCACGGCTGTCGTTCGACGCCGATCTCGTGCGCGCGCTCGACGGTGTCGACTTCGTGCAGGAAAACGGCCCCGAGCGGCTCGACCTGAAGCGCGCGCTGTATCGTCAGATGGACGACGTGCTGCCGGCGCACGTCCCGATCGCATCGAGCTCGTCGGGCCTGAAGATGTCCGAGATCCAGACCGCGTGCGACAAGCATCCGGAGCGCTGCCTGATCGCGCATCCGTTCAACCCGCCGCACCTGATTCCGCTCGTCGAGCTGGTGGGCGGCGACGCGACCGACGCCGGCGTGATCACGCGCGTGAAGGCGTTCTACGACGCGCTCGGCAAGCAGACGATCGTGCTCAACAAGGAAATGACGGGCCACGTCGCGAACCGGCTCGCGGCCGCGCTGTTCCGCGAGGTGTATCACCTCGTCGGCGAAGGCGTGGTGAGCGTCGCCGATGCGGACAAGGCCGTTGCGTGGGGCCCGGGCTTGCGCTGGGGGCTGATGGGGCAGTGCCTGACCTATCACCTCGGCGGCGGCGCGGGCGGGATCGCGCACTTCCTGGAACATCTGTCGGGGCCGATCACGACGTGGTGGGACGATCTCGGCACGCCGTCGTTCGATCCGGACGTCGATCGCAAGCTGAACGACGAACTGCGCGCGATCCAGGGCGAGCGCTCGATGCAGGCGCTCGCCGCCGAGCGCGACCGGCTGCTCGTCGAGCTGATCGACGCGCGGCGTCGCAGCTTCCTGCCTTGAGCCTGTCGCCGCGCCGTGCCACGCGGCGTGGCGGCTATTGCTGAACGCTCGTTTGCGGCGCCTGCGGTGTCTGCGCGAGCCAGGCGGGCCGCGCGGCCTGCACCAGTTCGCGATTGCGCGCGCGCGTCGCGGCGTTCGGCGGATAGTTGCTGTCGTTGGTCGGCAGTTCGCCGTCGAGATAGGCCTGCTTCAACTGGGCGAGGACTTCCGCGCGCGTGAGGCCCTGCTCGGGGGCGGGCGCGCCGGTTTGGGCAAAGGCGGGGGACAACAGCGCGGCTGCGGCGGTCGCGACGGCGAATCGCATGACGTTCATGGTGTGCTCCGATCAGGGGACGGGACAGCGGACACACGGCACGCTGCCGTGCATTCCGACGGGTCCTATTCTCGCGAGCGGGCACTGCGCAGACGCTGACGCGTTCCGGGCAAGACGGTCAGTTGCGCGCGACGCCGCAGCAGGGCGTCGCCGTGGGTTCCATGATGACGCGCGCGACCGGTGCGATTACAGCTCGGCTGCCGCCGCGATCAGCGTCGCTTCGAGCGCGAGCGTCGAGCGCGACGCGGCCGCCGGCCGGTCGATCACGTATTCGAGTTCGCCGAGTTCGGGCAGCCCGGCGTCGAGCCGCGCGAGCCCGGCCGGAATCACGTAGCCGGCGAACGCGCTGACGCCGAGCCCCGCGCTCGCGGCCGCGCGCAGCACCGCGATGCTGCTGCTCACGACGGCGATCCGGTAAGGCCGGCCGACCGCCTCGAGCGATTCCAGCACGCGGCGACGCGACACGCTCGGCTCCGGGTGCATCGCGAGCGGCAGCACGGCCTCGTGGCCGGTAATGCGCGAATCCGGGCCGGTGCACCAGTAAAGCGGTTCGCTGCGGATCACGCGGCCGCGCCGGCTGCCCGCGACCCGCTTCGCGAACACGAGATCGTGACGGCCTTCGTCGAGCGCATCGAACAGGTCGCCCGACAACCCCGTCGAGATCGCGAGCTCGACTTCCGGATTGCGCTGCACGAAGCTCGCGAGCGCCGCCGTCAGGTGCGCGGACGCGAAATCCTCCGACATCGCAAGCCGCACCTTGCCCGACAGCGGCGGCCCGCACACCGACGTGACGGCCTCGTCCATCAACTCGAGGATGCGCACCGCGTAGCGGAACAGCGCGTCGCCGTGCTGCGACAGGTGCACGTTGCGCGTGTCGCGCTCGAACAGCGGCCGGTCGAGCAGCTCCTCGAGGCGGCGGATGTGCTGGCTGACGGTCGACTGCGACAGGCTCACGCGCTCGGACGCGGCGGTGAAACTGCCGGACTGGGCGACGGCGACGAAGCTGCGCAGCAGCTCGGGCGGTAAGGGACGCATTGCTAAATCCACTGAATCGGTTTCGACAACTTCATAAATGGCCGGATTTTGCGGGGCTAGTATCGGATACGCCCCGGTGCGGCTCGTGCAAACGGGGCGCAGCGGACGCGCAGCACGTGTCGCACCGCCGGCTGCCTCGGTCAGTCTAAGGCATCCGGCGTCCGGCCCGAAACCGCATCATCCCATCGACCGCCCGAGAACGCGCTCGCACGACGAGCCGCCGGGCCGCGGCGCACCGCCGCAGGAGACAGACCATCCGCGCGCGGGATCGGCGTGCGGGCCCTGGCTCTTGCACGCGTCAGGCGCCCGTCACGAAGAGACTGGAGACGACTCATGATCATCTACGGAACCGCGCTGCTGGCGTTCTGCCATCTGGCCGGACTGTTCCTCGGCGACCTGCTGGGCACCGCGATCGGCGTGAAGACCAACGTCGGCGGCGTCGGCATCGCGATGCTGCTGCTGATCTGCTTGCGTTTATGGCTGCACCGGCGCGGCTGGTTGCCGAAGGAGACCGAGGCCGGCGTCGGTTTCTGGGGCGCGATGTACATCCCGGTCGTCGTCGCGATGGCCGCGAACCAGAACGTCGTCGCCGCGCTGAAGGGCGGCCCGGTCGCGCTGCTCGCCGCCATCGGCGCGGTCGCGATCTGCGCATGCTGCATCGCGGTACTCGTGCGCATGGGGCGCGACGACACGGCCTTCGCGGGCGTGCCGCAACTCGACGAACAGTGAAGGAGGCCGCCATGTTGCAGATGCTCGAAAAAACCGTCGCCCATAACGGGCTCGTCGCGTCGTTCGCACTGGTCGGCCTGATCATGTGGCTGTCGTCGATCGTGTCGCGCAAGCTCACGTTCGGCCGCGTACACGGCTCCGCGATCGCGATCGTGATCGGTCTTGCGCTCGCCTACGTCGGGGGCGCGTTCACCGGCGGCGAGAAGGGGCTGGCCGACGTGCCGCTGTTTGCGGGTGTCGGGCTGATGGGCGGTGCGATGCTGCGCGATTTCGCGATCGTCGCGACCGCGTTCGAAGTGCAGCCGACCGAGGCGCGCAAGGCGGGCCTCGTCGGCGTCGTATCGCTGCTGCTCGGCACCGTGCTGCCGTTCATCGTCGGCGCGTGCATCGCGCGCGCGTTCGGCTATACCGATGCCGTCAGCATGACGACCATCGGCGCGGGCGCCGTCACCTACATCGTCGGGCCCGTGACGGGCGCGGCGATCGGCGCGAGTTCCGACGTGATCGCGCTCAGCATCGCGACGGGGCTCGTCAAGGCGATCATCGTGATGGTGGGCACGCCGGTTGCGGCCAACTTCATGGGCCTGAAGACGCCGCGCTCCGCGATGATCTTCGGCGGCCTGGCCGGCACGGTGAGCGGTGTGAGCGCCGGGCTTGCCGCGACCGATCGCCGGCTCGTACCGTACGGCGCGCTGGTCGCGACGTTCCATACCGGCGTCGGCTGCCTGCTCGGGCCGTCGGTGCTGTTCTTCACGACGCGTGCGCTGGTCGGCGCGTAGCCGGCCGCCACGTCCGATTCGGGTGGCCCGCGCGTGCAGCCGGCAGGCGCGGGCCGTCGCGGGCAGCATCCATCGCGGCGTCCTCTGAGTCGCATTCGTCAACATCATCAATCGGCGGCGGCGCCAGGCTTAGAATGCCGCTGAACCATCGAAGCGGGAGAACTGTTCATGACGGGATGGAATCACGCGCGGCAGGCGCGCGATGCACGCCTCGCGGCCGGTGCGGCGTACGCGCAGGGCAAGCGGGTCGATGCGCGCGACACCGTCGCGTTGCTCGAAGCGGTGCTGCGGCCTGGCGACCGCGTTTGCCTCGAAGGCGACAACCAGAAGCAGGCCGACCTGCTCGCGACGGCGCTCGCCGATGTCGACAGCGCGAAGGTGCACGATCTGCACATGGTGCAGTCGGGCGTCGTGCTGCCCGAGCATCTCGACGTGTTCGAGCGCGGGATCGCGAAGCGGCTCGATTTCGCGTATTCCGGCCCGCAGTCGCAGCGGATCGCGAAGCTGCTGTTCGGCGGCAAGATCGCGCTCGGCGCGGTGCATACGTATCTTGAGCTGTTCGCGCGCTACTTCATCGACCTCACGCCGCAGGTCGCGCTGATCGCGGCGGTCAGCGCCGACGCCGACGGCAACCTGTACACCGGCCCGAACACGGAAGACACGCCGACCGTCGTCGAAGCCACCGCGTTCAAGGACGGCATCGTGATCGCGCAGGTCGACCGCATCGTCGACAAGGTGCCGCGCGTCGACATTCCGGGCGACCGCGTGCATTTCATCGTCGAGGCCGGCCGGCCGTTCTACGTTGAGCCGCTGTTCACGCGCGACCCGGCCGCGATCACCGAGACCCAGATCCTGACCGCGATGCTCGCGATCAAGGGCATCTACGAACCGTACGGCATCAAGCGCCTGAACCACGGGATCGGCTTCAACACGGCCGCGATCGAGCTGCTGCTGCCGACCTACGGCGCGAAGCTCGGGCTGAAGGGCAAGGTCTGCACGCACTGGGCGCTCAATCCGCACCCGACGCTGATTCCCGCGATCGAGTCGGGCTGGGTCGAGCAGATCCACTGCTTCGGCTCCGAAGTCGGGATGGACGACTACATCCGCGCGCGCTCCGACGTGTGGTTCACGGGCCCCGACGGGTCGCTGCGCTCGAACCGCGCGTTCTGCCAGACCGCCGGCCTCTATGCATGCGACATGTTCATCGGCTCGACGCTGCAGATCGACCTGTCCGGTCATTCGTCGACGGTCACGGCCGAGCGGATCGCCGGCTTCGGCGGCGCGCCGAACATGGGCAGCGACGCGCGCGGCCGGCGCCATCCGAGCGAGCCGTGGCTGAAGGCCGGCGCGGAAGCCGACCCCGACACGCCGGCGGCGCTGCGGCGCGGCCGCAAGCTGGTCGTGCAGATCGGCGAGACGTTCGGCGACAAGAACGTGCCGATGTTCGTCGAGAACCTCGACGCGCTGAAGCTCGCCGACAAGCTGCAGCTCGATCTCGCGCCGATCATGGTCTACGGCGACGACGTCACGCACATCGTCACCGAGGAAGGCATCGCGAACCTGCTGATGTGCCGAGACAAGGACGAGCGCGAGCATGCGATCCGCGGCGTGGCCGGCTATACGGAAATCGGCCGCGGCCGCGACAGGAAGATGGTCGAGCGCCTGCGCGAGCGTGGCGTGATCCGCCGCCCGGAGGATCTCGGCATCGATCCGCTCGACGCCGACCGCCGCTGGCTCGCCGCGCGCTCGATCAAGGATCTCGTGCACTGGTCGGGCGGCCTGTACGCGCCGCCGGCCCGGTTCCGCAACTGGTGAGGAAGAGGGCATGGAACAGTTGAACTACCGCTTCACCGCGCGCGATCGCGCGAAGGGCGAGCTGGCTACGGCGCTCGTCGGCGTGGTCGCGTCCGGCAATCTCGAAGTGCTCGTCGAGCGCGTGCTGCCGGGCAATGAATGCGAGATCGACATTCGCACCGCGGCGGTCGGTTTCGGCGCGGTATGGCAGGCCGTCGTGTCGGACTTCGTCGAACGGCGCACGCCGGGCGGCCTGAAGCTGTCGATCAACGACGGCGGCGCGCGGCCCGACATGGTGTCGCTGCGGCTCGCGCAGGCCGTGCGCGCGATCGAGGGGGACGCATGATGACCGACGTGATTCACGATGCACCGGCGTTCGTCGCGAACGGTGCGAGCTGGTACGAGGCGTCGGCGCGCCAGCGCGTCGACGGGCTGCTCGACGCGGGCAGCTTCACCGAATTTCTCGGGCCGGGCGAGCGCGTGACGAGCCCGCACCTGCCGCTGTTCGACCTGCCGCAGCAGTTCGACGACGGGATGGTGGTCGGCCACGGCCGGCTCGACGGCCAGCCGGTGTTCGTCGCCGCGCAGGAAGGCCGCTTCATGGGCGGCGCGTTCGGCGAAGTGCACGGCGCGAAGCTCACGGGGCTGCTGCGCGCGGCGCGCGAACTCGGCACGCCCGTGCTGATCCTGTTCGATACGGGCGGCGTGCGGCTGCAGGAAGCGAACGCGGGTGAGCTGGCGATCGCCGAGATCATGCGCGCGCTCGTCGAAGCGCGCGCGGCCGGCGTGCCGGTGATCGGGCTGATCGGCGGGCGCGCGGGTTGCTACGGCGGCGGCGGTCTGCTCGCCGCATGCTGTTCGGCGCTCGCGGTGTCCGAGCAAGGCCGCATCAGCGTGTCGGGGCCTGAAGTGATCGAGACCAATCGCGGCGTCGAGGAATTCGATGCGAAGGACCGCGCGCTGATCTGGCGCACGATGGGCGGCAAGCACCGCCGGCTGATCGGCGGCGCGGACCGTTACGTCGCGGACACGCCCGGCGCGTTTCGCGCCGCCGCGCTCGAACTGCTCGGTCGTGCGCCGGCGTTCGACACGGCGATGCTGCGCGCGGAGCAGGCGCGTCTCGAAGCGCGTGTCGAACGGTTCGGCGCATGCAAGGATGCACTCGACGTGTGGCGGGCGCTCGGCGCGGACAAGCCCGAAGCGATTCCCGGCATGCCCGACGACGAATTCGCGAAGCTGGCTGATCAATTGCAGGAGCCGCAGCATGACGCTCGATGAAGTACTGACCTCGCTGTTCCCCAACGGCCATTCGATCGCGCGAACCGGCGGCTTGCTCACGGGCCACGCGGAACTGGCCGGCACGCGCGTCGACGTGATCGGCGTCGCCGACCGTTTGCCGTTCGGCATCGACGAAGCCGTGACGCTCGCGTCGCACGTGCTCGACACGATCGAGCGCGGCGGCGACACGCCGATTCTCGTGCTGGTCGACAGCGACAGCCAGCGGATGAGCAAGCGCGACGAACTGCTCGGCCTGAACGAATGCCTGTCGCATCTCGCGAAATGCCTGATGCACGCGGAGCTCGCCGGGCACCGCACGATCGGCCTGCTGTACGGCCATACGGCCGCGGGCGCGTTCATCGCGACCGCGCTCGCGACGCGCACGCTGCTCGCGGTGCCGGGCGCGGAGCCGGAAGTGATGGACCTGCCGTCGATGTCGCGTGTGACGAAGCTGCCGATCGACGTGCTGAAGGAAATGGCGCGCTCGACGCCGGTGTTCGCGCCGGGGCTCGACAACCTCGTGAAGATGGGCGCCGTCGACGCCGTGCTCGATCCGGCCCGCGCGCTCGACACGCAGGTCGGCGCATGGCTCGGCATGCCGGCCGAGCGCGTCGATGGTCGTGCGGCGCGCGGCCGGCCGGTCGCGGCCGACGTCGCGCAGCGCGTCGAGGCACTTGCGCGTGCCGCACGCTGACCCACCGCTGCGCCGCCACACGCTCGTCACGCTGACGGCGGACGGGTGGCGTGACGCGGGTGCCCGCGATCCGGCGCTCGCGGCTGATGCGCTCGTCCAGGCGTGGGCTGCGCACGGCTGGCCGCTCATCGTGCGCCGCGCGTCGCCCGACGAGGCCGATGCCGGTCGCGTGCCGCTCGGCTTGCCGCTGCCGCCTGCCGCGGGCAAGCGGCGCGTCGCGCTGAACGTCGCGGCCGACGCGCTCGCGTCGGTCGGCCCGCTGCCTGCGCTGGTCGACGTACTCGCCGCCGCCCCCGATGCATGGCATGCGACGCTACGTGAACTGGATGCGCTCACCGCGCGCTGCGGCGTGCAGGGCCGCGTGTTCGGCAGCCTCGCGTGGCAGGCGCTGACGGGCGAGCGCTATCTGAGCGAATCCTCCGATCTCGACATGGTTGTTCCGCTGCCGGACGCCGCCTTGCTCGCGCCGCTGCTCGACGGGCTGGCCGACATCGACGCGCGCGCGCCGATGCGCATCGACGGCGAACTGCTGCGCGGCGACGGCGCGGGCGTGAACTGGCGCGAATTGCATGCGCGGCTGCCCGAAGTCGCGGTCAAGACCGCGATCGCCGTCGAATTGATGTCGGCCGACGCATTCACGGGAGGCGCGCAATGAATGCCTGGGCTGCTTGCCGCGTAGCGGCGCCGTCCGATGCCGAGCGCATCGCCGAGCTGGCGGAGCGCAGCCTCGTGCTGGAAATCGAGACCTATCCGAAGCCGGGGCTCGTCAGCCACGTCGACACCGGCAGCCACGCGGACATGGATGCCGCGACGTTCGAACGCAGCGCGGCGGTATTGCGGCCGTACTTCGCGGAGCTGGCCGACGCCGGCGCACGCGACGCGGACATGGCCGTGCTGCGCAAGATCGGCCTGCGTGCGGAACACGCGATGCTGGCCGCGACCGGCGGCGTCAATACGCATCGCGGCGCGATTTTCGGGCTCGGTCTGCTGTGTGCGGCCGCGGGCCGGCGCATGGCGCCCGGCCCGACGCGCGTGGCCCGCACGATGACGCTCGGTGCATGCGTCGCGCAGCGCTGGGGCACCGAGATCCTCGGCGGCCCGCGGCTGCCCGACAGCCACGGTGAGCGGGCGAGCCGTCGCTATGGCGTGGGCGGCGCACGCCGCGAGGCGGCCGACGGCTTCACGACCGTTTACCGCGTCGGGTTGCCGGCGCTGCGCCGCGCCCGGCACAGCGTGCCGGACGACGCACATGCCGCGCGCGTCGACGCGTGCTTCGCGCTGATCGCCGCGCTCGACGATACCAATCTGCTGCACCGGGGCGGCCAGGCCGGCCTCGATTTCGCGCAGGCGACCGCGCGTGCGTTCGTCGCGCGCGGCGGCGTCCGCGCCCGCGACTGGCGGTTGCACGCGGTCGCGGCGCACCATGCGTTCGTCGCACGCCGGTTGAGCCCGGGCGGCGCGGCCGACCTGCTGGCGATGAGCGTGTTCGTCGATGCGCTCGAAGCGGACGGGGAGGGGCGATGACGCTGGCGATCCTGTGTTCGGGGCAAGGCGCGCAGCGCGCCGACATGTTCGAATTGACCGGCACGGCGCCGCAGGCCGATGCGCTGTTCGCGCACGCGGGCCGGCTCCTTGGCGACGATCCGCGCAACTGGGTGCGGACCGCCGCACCGGACGCGCTGCGCGAGAACCGCGCCGCGCAGATTCTCTGCACGGTGCAGGCGCTCGCGGCGGCAGCGCTGCTCGATGCGGTATGGCCGCGCCGTCGCTGCGTCGCCGGCTACAGCGTCGGCGAAGTCGCGTCGTGGAGCGTCGCGGGAATGATCGATCCGCGCGACGCGCTCGACCTGGCCGATGCGCGTGCGCGAGCGATGGATGCCGCGAGCGGGGGCGATGAACGGATGGCGTTCGTGCGCGGGCTGACGCGCGCGCAGCTCGCGCAGCTGTGCGACGGCCGCGATGCGGCGATCGCGATCGCCAATCCCGGCGACGCGTTCGTGGTCGCCGGGCGCCAGGCCGACGTCGATGCGGTGGCCGACGACGCGGTGCGCGACGGTGCGCTGCGCGTGGCGCCAGTCTGCGTGCGGATTGCGTCGCACACCCGCCGTCTCGCGTCGGCGGTGCCCGTGTTTCGTGCGTCGCTGGCGGCGGTGAACGTGCGCCGGCCGCTGCCGGGCACGCGGCTGTTTTCGGGGATCGACGGCGCGTCGGTGCTCGATGCCGATGCGGGGCTCGACAAGCTCGCGCGGCAGATCGCGGAGCCGGTCGAGTGGGCGGCCTGCCTGGCCGCGTGCGTCGAGGCCGGTGCGACCGCGTTTCTCGAACTTGGCCCCGGCCGCGCGCTGGCCGAGATGGCGAGCGGCGCGTATCCGGCACTGCCGGCGCGCAGCGTCGCGGATTTCCGTTCCGTCGACGGCGTCGCGAACTGGCTCGCACGCGTGTCGGCCGGCTGACGGGCGGCACGCCGGCCGCGCGAAAACCTCGCCAATCCACCGCGAAACGGGCGCCGAAATCGGGCTCGAAACAGCCCGGCGACCGGCCGTCGCACGTCGGGTGTTGCGCCGGCGCAGCAGCGTTGCAGCGAGCGCTTGCCACGCGAATTGGCGTCGCTACAATGGCGCCCGCCATGAGACCCGTCGCCTTCCTTTTCGCCGCGCTCGGCTGCGCCGCGACCGCCCACGCCAGCCCGATTCCGTCCGACGCCGCCTCGGTCGGCGCATACTTTTCGTATGACAATGCGGCGGCCGATGCGACCGTCGACCTGATCGGGCAGGCCCAGCGCCGCGTGCTGCTGGCCGGCTACGCGTATGTGCCGCCCGCGGTCGCGGCGGCGCTGCGTGCGGCGTGCTTGCGTGGCGTCGAAGTGCGTGTCGTGCTGGTGCGCTCGTCGCAAGCCGGCAAGTACAGCGGCGCAGGCTATCTGAAATCGGCCGGCGTCGACGTGGCGATCGACTCGCGGCACGGCGACCCGGCACCGCGCTTCGTGATCGTCGACGACAGCGTCGCGCTCACGACGCTGTCCGACGGCGCCGCGGTGCATGCGGAAACGGTGAACGTGTTCCAGCGTGCCCCTGAACTCGCGCAGTCGTATGCGCAGTCGTTCTGGCGGCTGTATCGGCAGGCGGCCGGGCTCTGACCCACACGCCGGCCCGAACGAACAGCGCGCCATCCTTCCTTCTGTGAACGCGCCAACCGGCCTCTCGCCGGTGCGGTTGCGACCCTGCTTGCATCGGCGTGGCCGATGAACCATGCTCGTTGGACAGGCGCCGGTGCGGGCTGCGCGGATCCGGCGCCACGGCAGGGAGCCGATCGTGACCGAGTATTTTGCCGATCGTGCGGACGCGGGCCGTCAGTTGGCCGACGCGCTGCACGACTATGCGGGGCGACGCGACGTCGTCGTGCTCGCGTTGCCGCGCGGCGGCGTGCCGGTCGCATTTCCGGTCGCCGTTGCGCTGCGCGCGCCGCTCGACGTGCTGGTCGTGCGCAAGCTCGGGGCGCCGTCCGATCCCGAGTTCGCGATGGGTGCGATCGCGACCGGCGGGGCAGTCCACCTGCAGCGCTCGGCGATTCGTGCACTGGGCGTGACCGGCGCACAGCTTGCCGACGTGATCGCGCGCGAGACCGACGAACTGCAGCGTCGCGATGCGCTGTATCGCGGCGCCCGGCCGCCGTTGCCGGTCGACGGCCGAATCGCGATCGTGGTCGACGACGGCGTCGCGACCGGCGCATCGATGCGCGTTGCGCTACAGGCGCTGCGCGAGCGTCATCCGGCGCACATCGTGGCCGCCGCGCCCGTTGCACCGGCCGGCACCCGGCATGCGTTCGACGATCTCGCCGATGCGTTCGTGACGGTGTCGCAACCGCTGCGGTTCTTCGGGATCAGCCAGTTCTACGCGCGTTTCGAGCAGACCGAGGACGACGAAGTGCGCGCGCTGCTCGACGCGGCCCGCGCCCGGGACGACAGCGCTACGTCCGCCTGACCCTGCGCCGGCGTGTTCCGGTGCGCTCGGCTTCGGCCAGCGCGAACACGCGCTGCAGCGCTGGATGGACGTCGCCGTGCCAGCGCGCGCCCGTGAACAATCCGTAGTGATCGCATGCGGCGATGTCGATGCGGTGACGTTCGCCGGCCGCGAGGCCGCGGCACATATCGAGTGCGGCATGCGTCTGCCCGGCGCCGGTGACGGCATCGCACGCCCCTTCGACGGTCAGCAGCGCGACGCCGCGCAGCGCGGCCGGCTCGACGCGCCGGCCGCCCACCGCCCACGTGTCGTTCGCCAGGCACATCCGCTGGAACACGATATCGACGGTATCCAGGAAGTACTCGGCCGGCATGTCGAGCAGCGCCGTGTATTCGCGCAGCGCGCGCCGCGCGTCGGCCAGCCCCGTCATGTCGAAGTGCGACGCGGCGCGCGCGTAGTCTTCGATCAGCAGCAGGAAGCGCTGCGGATACAGCAGCGCGATCTCGCCTTGCTGAAGATAGGTCGGGAACACGTGCCGGCCGTGGCCGGGAAAGCAGGGCGGCACGATGTCGATCAGGTGGCGGCGGCACCACGTCAGCGAACGGGATGCGGCAGTGGTGCCGAGCGATGTCGGATTGACGCGCGCGTCGAGCGGGCCGCCGATCAGCGTGATGCTCGCCGGCGGCGGCAGGCCGCGCGCGGCGCGCAGCGCGAGAGCGCCGAGCGCGGGCACGGTGGCCTGGCATACGGCGACGACGTGCAGCGGCCGGTCATCCTGGACGAGCGCATCGACGAAGCCGTCGAGCGTCGCCACGTACTCGTCGAGCCCGAAGCGGCCCGACGCGACCGGGATGTCGCGCGCATTGACCCAGTCGGTCACGCACACGTCGCCGTCGGCCAGCAGCGTCTCGACGCTCTCCCGCATCATCACGGCCGCGTGCCCGGCGAGCGGCGCGCACAGCAGCACCGTGCGCTGCGCGTTCTCGCGCGCGAAGCGCCGCAAGTGGCAGAACGGCGTGCGCGCGACCAGCCGTTCGTCGACGGCCGGCCGCCGGATATCGAAGCGCGGCGCTCCGGCGGGCGGCCCGAGCAGCGGCTCGAACAGGTCGTCGTAGCACGACGACGCGGCGTGCGGCAGCGTCGTGGCCGGCCACGCATCGAACGCATGACGCGTCGCCGCGCGCCATGCGCGCATCCATTCCCGCTGCTGCTCGACGACGGCGTACCACATGGAGAACCTTGACGCGGAAGGGGCGTGAATCTGCATTATGGTCACTCCAGCCGCGCAGCGGGTGTCGGATACGTGACCGAATGATCTGCGTTAAGCGTCGTCGCGCTAGGCGGCGTCGCGCGGCGCTGCTACAGTCGTCGGTCCCATTCCCTCACGTGGAGCGTTTGCGATGAAGCTGATCGGCATGCTGGATTCCCCGTTCGTGCGCCGTGTCGCCATTTCGGCGAAGCTGCTCGACCTGCCGTTCGAACACGAGTCGATCTCGGTGTTCCGTCACTTCGACCGGTTCCGGACGATCAACCCGGTCGTCAAGGCGCCGACGCTCGTGACCGACGATGGCACGAAGCTGATCGACTCGTCGCTGATCGTCGATTACCTCGACCATCGCGTCGCGCCGGAGCGGCGCCTGCTGCCCGACGCCGCCGATGCGCGGCTGCGCGCGCTCGTGCCGGTCGGCTTTGCGCTGGCGGCGGCCGAGAAGACGGTGCAGGTCGTGTACGAGCAGGCGCTGCGGCCGGCCGACAAGCAGCACGCGCCGTGGCTCGAGCGCGTGCTGAGCCAGCTGGAGGCTGCGTACGGCGAACTCGAGCCGCTCGTCGCAGCTGCGAACGACTGGCTCGGCGGCGCGCGCCTGCTGCAGTCGGACGTGACGGTGGCGGTCGCGTGGCGCTTCACGCAGTACATGGCCGCCGAATATCCGGCGCTCGGCCGAATCGATCCGGCCCGTTATCCGGCGCTCGCTGCACATTCAGTGCGTGCCGAGGCGTTGCCGGCGTTCGTCGAGACGCCGCTGGACTGACGCTGGCGTCTCGATTGTGTCGGCCGGCGAGGGCGGGGCTGTGCGCCGCAGCGGTGAGATCGGCGTGCAGCCCGGCGGGATCGGTGCAGGCACCACCCGGTACGCATCGCCCCGTTGACCGTCATCCGGCATGCGGCGCCACGCTTTCATGCGACGCCGCTTCCGGAAATTCGCGCTGCGTCGATCCTTTTGCTCGACCGAGCCGACCACGCGTCGCCCGCTCGGCCCCGCCGGACAAGGGAATCGTCGATTGTTCGCAGCCGCCGACAAGTGACTTCGCATTCGCGCTGTTTATCCGGACGAGTCCCGTCCCTAGAATCCACTCCATCGAATATGCATTGCCTGATGGAGCCGATGATGAGAGCGCTGATCGAATCGAGCCTGTACCACCCGTCCGTCGTGTTGCCGCTTGCCGCGCTGACGCAGTTGATGGTCGAGCGCGATTTCAATCTCAGCCAGGTCGGGTTGATCGTCGCCGCGCGTGGCGCGCAGGCTGCGGTGTCGCGTTCGCGCGCGCTGATCTTCTGCCGTCACTGCGAAGCACACGCATGAGCGGGCCTCTGCCGCGCACATAAAAAAAGCCCGACTGGCGCAAGCCGGTCGGGCGGATCGGATTCGATCGAGCCCCGGCTTCGGCCGGGGCTTTTTCATGGGCGACGCTCAGGCACGCGCGGGCGTCCCGACGCTGTAGATTTCCGCGGCGTCGTCCTCGCGGAGCTGGCGCACGAGCTGGTGTGCCTCGCGGCGCGACGCGACGGCCGGCGGCGAGCCCTTGAGCGGCTGGCGCGCGGTTTCGGCGAGCGCGACGACCGACACGATGCCGATCACGGCGGCGCCCATCATGTAGTACGCGGGCATCATCAGGTTGTGGGTGACGTCGACGAGCCACGCGGTCATCAGCGGCGTCGTACCGCCGAACAGCGACACCGACACGTTGAAGCCGATCGCGAGCGCACCGTAGCGGATCTCGGTCGGGAACAGCGCCGGCAGCGCCGACGGCATCACGCCGGTGAAGCACGACAGCAGCACGCCGAGGATCAGCAGGCCGGCGAACACCGATGCAGTGGTGCCCGCATGAATCAGCATCATCGACGGGATCGACAGCACGAGCAGGCCCACGCAGCCGGCGAGCATCACCGGCTTGCGGCCGACCTTGTCCGACAGGCGGCCGGCGGCGAGCGTCAGCGGCATCATCAGCACCATCACGATCAGCACGAGCACGAGGCTGTGCGACTCGTCGAGGTGCAGCGTCGACGACATGAAGCTCGGCAGGTACGACAGCACCATGTAGTCGGTCACGTTGAAGATGAGCACGAGGCCGACGCAGAGCAGCAGCGCGCGCCAGTTGCGCATCAGCGTTTCGCGGAAACGCGTCTTCGGCACGGCCTTGTCCTGCGCTTCACGCTCTTCGGCCTGGCGCTTGAACGCGGGCGTTTCCTCGAGCTTCATCCGGATGTACAGACCGATCAGGCCGAGCGGGCCCGCGATCAGGAACGGCACACGCCAGCCCCACGACAGCAGCGCTTCCTGCGACAGCGACGCGGTGAGCAGCGCGACGACGCCAGCGCCCATCACATAGCCGATCAGCGTGCCGAACTCGAGGAAGCTGCCCATGAAGCCGCGGCGCTTGTCGGTCGAGAATTCGGCGATGAAGGTCGCGGCGCCGCCGTATTCGCCGCCGGTCGAGAAGCCCTGCACGAGGCGGGCGACCAGCAGCAGCACGGGCGCCATGATGCCGATCGACGCGTAGCTCGGAATCAGGCCGATCGCGAAGGTGCCGACGGCCATCATGATCATGGTGGCGGCGAGCACGCGCTGGCGGCCGATGCGGTCGCCGAGCGGGCCGAACACCATGCCGCCGAGCGGGCGCACGAGGAACGCGGCCGCGAACGTGCCGAAGGTCGCGAGCAGCTGCGCGGACGGGCTGCTGGACGGGAAGAACACTTTGCCGAGCGTGACGGCGATGTAGCTGTAGACGCCGAAGTCGAACCATTCCATCGCATTGCCGATGGCCATCGCGCTGACGGCGCGCTTGAGCAGGCTCTGGTCGACGACGGTAATGTCATCCGCGGCGAGCGGGGCCTCGGCGGACGACGGGGAGGAAGAAGCAGCGGTCGGGCTGACGTGTGTTGCGGTCAAGGTCATGCACTCCTTTGACTGCGCCGGAACGGGCGGGCCGTCCGACACGGTTTGCCGGCAAGCGCGATGTCGTGTGCTGCGCGTCGGGGCAAGCCTTTAAGCACTTACTGCACATTGGGCGGCAAGAAGCTGCAAGGGACTGCTTCGACGCGGGCCCGATGGGCCGTCGCGACGGTGCGCTCATGAAGAATGGGCCGCGTGATGCGAGCGGCAGATGCCGGTGCGGACACAGTGTCCGGCGTTCCGGCAAGCGCCCCGGAGGGGCAACGAAACGAGAAAAGCGGGCCTGTCGGGCGGGCTTTCCTGTGGGTGCAATTTCGGTCGAAGCACCGGCCCGCAACGCGCGGACGGACTCCTTTCGAAATCGAATAGACAGAGATTGAATGTTGAAACAGGCCACATGATAGCACGATGGCAGACGATCGTGCAAATTGCCCGGAATCCCCCGTGTGGCGGGGCTTCCGGCGGGACCGGTTCCGGTATGATCGGCGGCGCGCGGCGGGGTCGCGCCGCCCTCTGGACGTGGGCCGAATCTGCGAGGAACCGGATGACCGAACTGATGAAGATCGCGGCGCTGTTCGCGGTCACTGCGCTGGCCGAAATCGTCGGCTGCTACCTGCCGTGGCTCGTGCTGAAGGGCGGGCGGCCCGTGTGGCTGCTGGTGCCGGCCGCGCTGTCGCTGGCCGTGTTCGCGTGGCTGCTGACGCTGCATCCGAGCGCGGCGGGGCGCACATATGCCGCGTACGGCGGCGTGTACATCGCGGTGGCGCTGATCTGGCTGCGGGTCGTCGACGGTGTCGCGCTGACCCGCTGGGACGTGGCCGGCGCGGTGCTCGCGCTCGGCGGGATGGCCGTCATCGCGCTGCAGCCGCGCGTGTGAGCGCGGCTGCAGGCTCGGCCGCTATGGCCGCCGAGGCGCCGCGTCAGGCGGCTGCGGGGGTGTCCGCGTCGGCGCTCTTGCGCCACACGCAGGTGCCCTTGACCGACTTGTCGAGTTCGTCGAGCTGGGTCTGGTGCGCGGCGAGCTCGTCGTCGCTCGCGGCGAGAACGGGCAGGTCGAGGGACGCGAGCGAGATGCGCTGGCCATTCGCGGCGCCGCCGGCGGCGTCCGCGTCGTCGAGCATGTCGATCACGAGGCTGTCCTGGCCGCGCGTCATCGCGAGATAGACCTCGGCGAGCAGCTCCGAGTCGAGCAGTGCGCCGTGCAGCGTCCGGTGTGCGTTGCTGATGTCGAAGCGGTCGCACAGCGCGTCGAGCGAGTTGCGCTTGCCCGGGAACATCTGCTTGGCTTGCACGAGCGTGTCGATCACGTCGCCGCAATGCTCGGTGAACGGCGGCAGCCCGAGCCGTGCGAATTCCGCGTCGAGGAACCCGAGGTCGAACGGCGCGTTGTGGATGATCAGCTCGGCGTCCTTCACGAAGTCGCGGATCTGGTCGGCGACTTCGGCAAATTTCGGCTTGTCGCTGAGGAATTCGGTCGTGAGGCCGTGCACCGCCAGTGCGCCCGGATCGCTGTCGCGCTCGGGGTTCACGTAGATGTGCAGGTTGTTGCCGGTGAGCCGCCGGTTCAGCAGCTCGACGCAGCCGATTTCGATCAGGCGATCGCCCGTGCGGGGATTCAGGCCGGTGGTTTCGGTATCGAGAATGATCTGGCGCATGTCGGATAAATCAGGAAAGACAGTAGGGCGGCCTGGGCTCAGGCCACGAGCGATTCGACGCCGCGATTCGCGAGCGCGTCCGCGCGTTCGTTTTCGGGGTGGCCGGCGTGGCCCTTCACCCAGCGCCACTCGATCTCGTGCTGGGCGACGAGGGCGTCGAGCCGCTTCCACAGATCGGCGTTCTTCACCGGCGTTTTCGCCGCGGTGACCCAGCCTTTCTTCTTCCAGCCGTGGATCCACTCGCTGATGCCTTTCTGCACGTATTGCGAGTCGGTATGGACGATCACGCGGCACGGCCGCTTCAGCACCTCGAGCGCGGCGATCACGCCCATCAGTTCCATGCGGTTGTTGGTCGTGTTGGGCTCGCCGCCGAACAGTTCCTTTTCGCGGTCGCCGTAGCGCAGCAGCGCGCCCCAGCCGCCGGGGCCGGGATTGCCCTTGCAGGCGCCGTCGGTATAGATGTCGATGGTGTCGGTGGTCATGAGTGTTCTTGATGAGAGGTCGGGGTGGCCGCCGGCGTCAGGCCCGGCGCGAGCACGGGCTTCTTCTTCCTGATCTGGCCGACGAGGCGCATGCCGCGCACGCGCTTGACGGCCGTGACCATGTAGACGGCGCCGAAGATCGGCCACCAGCGGTCGCCGGCGGCTTCCATGAAGCCGTAGCGGGCAAGCCATTTGTCGGTGACGAGCGGCGGACGGTAACAGCCGAACCGGCCGCGCTCAAGATCGAAGCCGAGCAGCTTGATCCAGTCCTTGAGCCGGATGAACGCGATCTGGTCGCGCGCGGCGGGCACGAACGGTCGATTGGCCATCCGGCCGAACGATTGCCGCATCCCCCACAGGCTCAGCGAATTGAAGCCGGTGATCACGAGCTGGCCTTCCGGCATCAGCACGCGCTCAGCCTCGCGCAGCAGGCGGTGAGGGTCGGACGTGAATTCGAGCGTGTGCGGCATCACGATCAGGTCGACGCTCTGCGACTCGAACGGCAGGTCGAGCAGGTCGCTCCAGGTCGTGCTGCGATCGGCCGGCGCATGCTCCGGTGCGTGCGCTTCGCGCGCCCACGGGTACTGGTACGGCGCGCTCGCGCCGCTGGCCGGATCGAGCACGAGCCCGCGATACGGCATGCGGTTCTCGCGCAGCGCGTCGAGCTGCGGCAGCCCGAGCTGCAGCGCGTGAAATCCGAAGACGTCGGACACGATCCGGTCGAGCTGCGCCTGCTCCCAGCCCAGTACGTAGCGGCCGGGCGGCGAGTCGGTCCAGGCGGGCCAGTCTATAATTTGTCGGTCAGACATAACGATGATTGCGCGCCCATGAACGAGCTGGAATACGTGCCGGTACCGGCATTCGAAGACAACTATATCTGGCTCGTCTCGGACGGCCGCGATGCGATCGCCGTCGATCCGGGTGAAGCCGCGCCGGTGCGTCGGGTTCTTGCCGAACGCGGCTGGCGGTTGACCGCTATTTTACTCACGCACCATCACGCCGACCATGTCGGCGGTGTCGCGGCACTGCGCGATAGCCAACCGGACAATGTGCCGCTGACCGTTTACGGCCCGGCGGCAGAAGCGATCGGCGTGGTCACGCACCCGCTCGCGGGCGGCGATCGCGTGACGCTCGACGCGCCCGCGCTCGCCTTCGACGTGCTCGACGTGCCGGGTCACACGCGCGGCCATATCGCGTACTTCCAGGCGGCCGGGCAGGGCGCCGCGACCCCGCACGTGTTCTGCGGCGACACGCTGTTCTCGTGCGGCTGCGGCCGCCTGTTCGAAGGCACGCCTGCGCAGATGCTCGCGTCGCTCGACGCGCTCGCGGCGCTGCCCGGCGACACGCGCGTGCATTGCGCACACGAATACACACTGTTGAACATCCGCTTCGCGCTTGCGTGCGAGCCGGGCAATGCGGCACTCGCCGCCTGGCGCGACGATGCGCAGGCGCTGCGCGCGCGCGGCGTGCCGACCCTGCCCACGACGATCGCGCACGAGCGCGCGGTGAACCCGTTCATGCGGTCCGACAGCGGCGCCATTCGCGCGACGCTCGAGGCCGAGCTTCACGAAACGGTGTCGGATCGCCTGACGGCCTTCACGCTGATGCGCGAGTGGAAGAACCGCTTCCGATGACCCATTCCCGAGGCATTCCGGAGGACTCCAAAGCTCAGGTGGTGCCTGTAAAAATTGCTCCAAATGTAGGATTTCGCTGAGTTTTCGGTGTTTTTATTGACGTGAAGCACGCACTTCCGTAGTATCGCCTGCAATTTCCAGCCGTCGGAAGCCGAGATTTTCATGCGACTTATATTGAGCGCGCTGATGGTTCTGCTACTCGCCGCTTGTGCGAGCCAGGGCCCTGTCGCGAACAACGCCGCCGATTCGCAGGCGACGTCCACCTACCTCCGTAAATCAGCCACCGCCAAAGAAACTGTCGACGTCGACAAGCAATCTGTCGGCGACCTGACCAGTGCAGACACCGATCTCTGGGCGCGCATTCGTCGCGGCTTCCAGATGCCGGACCTGCAGAGCGACCTCGTCGACATGCAGACGACGTGGTACACGCAACGCCCGGATTACGTGCAGCGCATGACCGAGCGCTCGCAGAAATATCTGTACCACATCGTCGAGGAGCTCGAAGCGCGCCACATGCCGACCGAGCTCGCGCTGCTGCCGTTCATCGAGTCCGCCTACAACCCGCAGGCGCTGTCGGTCGCGAAGGCGGCCGGCATGTGGCAGTTCATGCCCGGCACGGGTCGCACGTACAACCTGAAGCGCAACATGTGGCAGGACGAACGACGCGACGTGCTCGCGTCGACGAGCGCGGCACTCGACTATCTGTCGCGCCTGCATGACATGTTCGGCGACTGGTATCTCGCGCTGGCCGCGTACAACTGGGGCGAAGGCAACGTGCAGCGCGCGATCGCGCGCAACCAGGCGGCCGGCTTGCCGACCGACTACCAGAGCCTGCGGATGCCGAACGAGACGCGCAACTACGTGCCGAAGCTGCAGGCGGTGAAGAACATCATCGCGAATCCGCAGCAGTACGGCCTTTCGCTGCCCGACATTCCGAACCACCCGTATTTCGTGACCGTTACCACGTCGCACGACATCGACGTCGCGGTGGCCGCGAAGCTCGCGAACCTGTCGCTCGACGAGTTCCGCTCGCTGAACCCGTCGTTCTCGAAGCCGGTGATCCTGGGGGCGACCGAGCCGCAGATCCTGCTGCCGTTCGACAACGCGGCGGCGTTCGAGAAGAACCTGAAGGCGTACAACGGCCAGCTGTCGTCGTGGACCACCTACACGGTCAGCGAGCGTGCGCGCCCGGCCGCGATCGCCGAGAAGATCGGCGTCGACGCCGATACGCTGATGTCGGTCAACAAGATTCCGGCCGGCATGCGCCTGAAGCCGGGCTCGACGATCGTCGTGCCGCGCAGCGACGACGACGACGAGGACATCAGTGCGGACGTGGCGGAAAACGCCGTGCTCGCGATGGAGCCCGACGTGCCCGACACGCGCAAGATGCTGATCCGCGTGCGCCGCAAGCAGTCGATGGCGGCGCTGGCCGGCCGCTACGGCGTGTCGATCGGTCAGTTGAAGGCGTGGAACCGCACGCACCGCGATCTGGTGATGCCGGGTCAGGCGATCGTGCTGCACGTGCCGGTCGGCCGTGCGGTGCCGGCCGAGCCGGGTCCGGAGCGGATCGCGACGTCGGTCGGCGGCGCGCATATCGAGCGTGCGAGCTTGGCGGTCGGCGGCAAGCGCGGTGCGAAGCACGGCGCCGCGAAGCCGGCGGCACGCACCAAGGCGGCGCCCGCGAAGGCCGCGCCGGCCAAGGTGGCACCGAAGGCGGCTGCCCACAAGGGCAAGAAGAAGTAACGCGATACAATCGCATCGCGGCGGTCCGGCCGGGCCGCGCGACGCGCGCCGTCATCCGACGAAACGCGAAGCAACGCCGTCACCGAGGTGACGGCGTTTTCGTTTGTGCGCGGCGCGCGCCGCTGCTGTGCGGGGGCCGGAATAACAACGGGAGAGAGAGGATGTCGTCGGTGCAGGTGAGGGTGCTCGCGCTGTTTGCGCTCGGGTATTTCGTGTCGTACGTGTTTCGCGGCGTCAATCTCGGCTTTGCGCCGTTCGTCACGCACGAGCTCGGGTTGTCGGCGGCCGATCTCGGGCTGCTCACCAGTCTCTATTTCCTCGGCTTCGCGGGCGCGCAGATTCCGGCTGGCGTGCTGCTCGACCACTTCGGCCCGCGCCGCGTGACAGCCGGCATGCTGCTGTTCGCGGCGGCCGGCGCCGCGGTATTCGGCGTTGCGCACGATCTCGGCACGATGATGATCGGCCGGCTCCTGATCGGCGTCGGCGTGTCGGTGTGCCTCGGCGCGGCGTTCAAGGCGCTCGCGCAGCATTTCCCGGTTGGCCGGCTGCCGCTCGTCAACGGTCTCGTGATGGCCGTGGGCGGCCTGGGCGGTGTCGCGGTCGGCTCGCCGCTCACCTGGCTGCTCGGCTTGACGAGCTGGCGCGTGATCTGCGGCGGGCTGGCCGTGCTGACGATCGCCGTCGCGGCCGCGATCGGTCTCGGTGCGCCGGAAGCCGAGCAGCCGCGCCACCAGGGCGGGCTCGTCAGCCAGTTCAAGGGCACATGGCACATCCTCGGCAGCGGCGCGTTCTGGAAGATCTCGTCGTTCTCGATCGTCACGCAGGGCGTGTTCTACGCGATGCAGTCGCTGTGGGTCGGGCCGTACCTGCGCGATGTCGCGGGGTTCGATGCGCAGCACGCCGCGCGGCTCGTGTCGGTGCTCGGCTTCGCGATGATGGCCGGCTGCGTCGGCTTCGGCGCCGCCGCACGCGTGCTCGAGCGGCGCGGGGTGTCGGTCCAGGCGTTTTGCGGCGTCGGCATGGCGCTGTTCGTCGTCACGCAGGTCGCGATCATCGCGCGCGTGCCGCTGCCGCCGGCCGTGCTGTGGGCAGCCTACGGGATGTTCGGCGGCGTCGGGATCCTGACCTATGCGGTGCTGGCCGGTCACTTCCCGGCTCAACTGATCGGGCGCGCGAACACGACGCTCACGCTGGTGATCTTCGTGCTGATCTTTGCGTTCCAGATCGGTATCGGCGCGGTGCTGTCGCACTGGCCGGCCGTCGACGGCCATTACCCGGTCACGGCGCACGTCACCGCGTGGAGCGTGCTGCTCGCGCTGCAGCTTGCGAGCGCCGTCTGGTATGTGTGGCCCGCGCGTCGCGCTGGCAAGCACGCCGATCCGGCGGTACGCTGACGGGTAGGGCGGCCGCGAAAACGGGGCCGCAGCAGCGTGTGCTGCGCGCCTGCCAGGGCGTCGCGCGCACGGCGTGTACGATCGGACGGCCATATCTCGATTGAAGATAAGGCCATTTTCGGGCTATAATTTGAAAGTTTGTGCTGATCAACCTCGCACCCTAGCGCCTACCTCACTCATCCCGTTCATCCGCCGCACGCCGCCTGTCGGGCGATGCCGCGAAGCCTCGTGCGCCACGCGCCGGGTTCGCGTCTCGACAACGCAGGTCGCGTCCAGCAAGCGACTCCGCGCGCCTACGCAGCGCGGCGCTCGCGCGGCAGGATAAACAGGTCGGCAGCAGGGTGTTCCCCAAGGAGCCTCCCGTGTTGCCGTCTTTTTCTCCCGCCTTGCTTGCACTCGCCGACGGCACGGTCTTTCGTGGTTATTCGATCGGGGCCGAAGGCCACACGATCGGTGAAGTCGTGTTCAACACCGCGATTACCGGCTATCAGGAAATCCTGACTGATCCGAGCTACGCGCGTCAGATCGTCACGCTCACCTACCCGCATATCGGCAACTACGGCGTCAACGCCGAAGACGTCGAAGCCACGAAAGTCCATGCCGCCGGCCTGATCATCCGTGATCTGCCCACGCTCGCATCGAACTTCCGCATGGACCGCACGCTCGGTGACTACCTGCGCGACGAGGGCGTCGTCGCCATCGCCGGCATCGACACCCGCAAGCTGACCCGTATCCTGCGCGACAAGGGCGCGCAGAGCGGCTGCATCCTGGCCGGCTCGGACGACGAGGCGAAGGCGATCGAGCTCGCGCGCTCGTTCGCGGGCCTCGCGGGCATGGATCTCGCGAAGGTCGTGTCGACCACCAAGCCGTTCGAGTGGAAGCAGACCGAATGGCGCCTCGGCAGCGGCTACGGGATGCAGGAAGCCCCGAAGTACCGCGTCGTCGCGTACGACTTCGGCGTCAAGTACAACATCCTGCGCATGCTCGCGGAGCGCGGCTGCCACGTGACGGTGCTGCCGGCCGAGGCGAGCGCCGCTGACGCGCTCGCGCTGAATCCGGACGGCATCTTCCTGTCGAACGGCCCGGGCGACCCGGAACCGTGCGACTACGCGATCGCGGCGACGAAGCAGTTCATCGAGCGCGGCGTGCCGACCTTCGGCATCTGCCTCGGTCACCAGATCATGGGCCTCGCGGTCGGCGCCAAGACACTGAAGATGAAGACGGGCCACCACGGCGCGAACCACCCGGTGAAGGATCTCGGCGACGGTCGCGTGGTGATCACGTCGCAGAACCACGGCTTCGCGGTCGACGCGGATTCGCTGCCGGCCAACGCGCGCGTGACGCACGTGTCGCTGTTCGACGGCACGCTGCAGGGCTTCGAGCTGACCGACAAGCCGGCATTCTGCTTCCAGGGCCACCCGGAAGCGTCGCCCGGCCCGCACGACATCGGCTACCTGTTCGACCGTTTCACCGCACTGATGGACGCGGCGAAGCAGCGCAACGCCTGACGCAACTGACGTAACCGAAGAACGGGAGATTCGCATCATGTTCGGCCACGCACTCGGCATCACGGATATCTGGACCTACGTGTTCGGCGTGATCTTCATCATCCTGCTGCCGGGGCCGAACTCGATGTACGTGCTGTCGCTTGCGGCGCAGCGCGGCGTGAAGACCGGCTATCGCGCGGCCTGCGGCGTGTTCCTCGGCGACACGGTGCTGATGGTGCTGTCCGCCGCGGGCGTCGCGTCGCTGCTGAAGGCCAATCCGCTGCTGTTCTCCGTCGTCAAGTACGGCGGCGCCGCATACCTGCTGTACATCGGCGCGGGGATGTTGCGCAGCGCGTGGCACAAGCTGCGTACGCCCGCCGGTACGCCGGCCGACGCGCCGCGCACGGTCGACGGCGAGCGGCCGTTCCGCAAGGCGCTCGTCGTGAGCCTCCTGAATCCGAAGGCGATCCTGTTCTTCATCTCGTTCTTCATCCAGTTCGTCGACCCGGCATTCCCGCATCCCGCGCTGTCGTTCGTCGTGCTCGGGGCGATCGCGCAATGCGCGAGCTTCCTGTACCTGAGCACGCTGATCTTCGCGGGTGCACGGCTCGCCGAGCATTTCCGTCGCCGCCGCAAGCTCGCGGCGGGTGCGGCGAGCAGCGTGGGCGGCCTGTTCATCGGTTTCTCGGTGAAGCTGGCGCTCGCCACCATGAGCTGAGCGCAGCCGCCGATCCGCGACAACGCCACGACACAGATTACTTACTGAATTCACAAGCCATGCCAAAACGCACAGACATCAAAAGCATCCTCATCATCGGCGCCGGCCCGATCATCATCGGCCAGGCTTGCGAGTTCGACTATTCGGGCGCGCAGGCTTGCAAGGCGCTGCGTGAAGAGGGCTACAAGGTCGTCCTCGTGAACAGCAACCCGGCGACGATCATGACCGACCCGAACACGGCCGACGTCACGTACATCGAGCCGATCACGTGGGAAGTCGTCGCGCGCATCATCGAGAAGGAGCGCCCGGATGCGATCCTGCCGACGATGGGCGGCCAGACCGCGCTGAACTGCGCGCTCGACCTGCACCACCACGGCGTGCTCGAGAAGTTCGGCGTCGAGCTGATCGGCGCGTCGCCGGAAGCGATCGACAAGGCGGAAGACCGCCAGAAGTTCAAGGACGCGATGACCAAGATCGGTCTCGGTTCCGCGCGCTCGGGCATCGCGCACTCGATGGAAGAGGCGACCAAGGTGCACGCCGAGATCATGGAGTACACCGGCGGCCCCGGCTATCCGGTCGTGATCCGTCCGTCGTTCACGCTCGGCGGCTCGGGCGGCGGCATCGCGTACAACCGCGAAGAGTTCGAAGAGATCTGCAAGCGCGGCCTCGACCTGTCGCCGACGCGCGAACTGCTGATCGAGGAATCGCTGCTCGGCTGGAAGGAATACGAGATGGAAGTCGTGCGCGACCGCGCCGACAACTGCATCATCGTGTGCTCGATCGAAAACCTCGACCCGATGGGCGTGCACACCGGCGACTCGATCACGGTCGCGCCGGCGCAGACGCTCACCGACAAGGAATACCAGATCCTGCGTAACGCATCGCTCGCGGTGCTGCGCGAGATCGGCGTCGACACGGGCGGCTCGAACGTCCAGTTCTCGATCAACCCGAAGGACGGCCGCATGGTCGTCATCGAAATGAACCCGCGCGTGTCGCGTTCGTCGGCGCTCGCGTCGAAGGCAACCGGCTTCCCGATCGCGAAGGTCGCGGCGAAGCTGGCGGTCGGCTACACGCTCGACGAGCTGAAGAACGAAATCACCGGCGGCCAGACGCCGGCCTCGTTCGAGCCGACGATCGACTACGTCGTCACGAAGATCCCGCGTTTCGCGTTCGAGAAGTTCCGCGAAGCCGATTCGCGCCTGACCACGCAGATGAAGTCGGTCGGTGAAGTGATGGCAATCGGCCGCACGTTCCAGGAATCGTTCCAGAAGGCGCTGCGCGGCCTCGAAGTCGGCGTCGACGGTCTCGACGAGAAGTCGACAGACCGCGACGAGATCGCGATCGAGATCCACGAGCCGGGCCCGGACCGCATCTGGTACGTCGGCGATGCGTTCCGCATCGGCATGACGGCCGAAGAGATCTTCGCGGAAACGGCGATCGACCCGTGGTTCCTCGCGCAGATCGAGCAGATCATCCTGAAGGAAAAGGCGCTGTCGGGCCGCACGCTCGCATCGTTGACGTTCGACGAGCTGCGCTACGTGAAGCAGAGCGGTTTCTCCGACCGTCGCCTCGCGAAGCTGCTCGGCGCATCGCCGGAAGACGTCCGCAAGCGTCGCGTCGAACTGAACGTGCGCCCGGTCTACAAGCGCGTCGACACCTGCGCGGCCGAGTTCGCGACGAAAACGGCGTACATGTACTCGACTTACGAGGAAGAGTGCGAGGCGCAGCCGACCACCAACAAGAAGATCATGGTGCTGGGCGGCGGCCCGAACCGGATCGGCCAGGGTATCGAGTTCGACTACTGCTGCGTGCACGCGGCGCTCGCGATGCGCGAGGACGGTTACGAAACGATCATGGTCAACTGCAACCCGGAAACGGTGTCGACCGACTATGACACGTCCGACCGCCTGTACTTCGAGCCGCTGACGCTCGAAGACGTGCTCGAAATCGTCGACAAGGAAAAGCCGGTCGGCGTGATCGTCCAGTACGGCGGCCAGACGCCGCTGAAGCTCGCGCTCGACCTCGAGGCGCACGGTGTGCCGATCGTCGGCACGTCGCCGGACATGATCGACGCGGCCGAAGATCGCGAACGCTTCCAGAAGCTGCTGCAGGACCTCGGCCTGCGCCAGCCGCCGAACCGTACCGCGCGCGCCGAAGAAGAAGCGCTCGCGCTGGCAGCCGAAATCGGCTACCCGCTCGTCGTGCGCCCGTCGTACGTGCTGGGCGGCCGCGCGATGGAAATCGTCCACGAGCCGCGCGACCTCGAGCGCTACATGCGCGAGGCCGTGAAGGTGTCGAACGATTCGCCGGTGCTGCTCGACCGCTTCCTGAACGACGCGATCGAATGCGACGTCGACTGCATCTGCGACGGCGAAGCGGTGTTCATCGGCGGCGTGATGGAGCACATCGAGCAGGCGGGCGTCCACTCGGGCGACTCGGCATGCTCGCTGCCGCCGTACTCGCTGTCGAAGGAAACCGTGGCCGAGCTGAAGCGCCAGACGGGCGCGATGGCGAAGGCGCTGAACGTGGTCGGCCTGATGAACG
This sequence comes from Burkholderia sp. JKS000303, assembly GCF_002563755.1. Lineage (NCBI taxonomy): Bacteria > Pseudomonadati > Pseudomonadota > Betaproteobacteria > Burkholderiales > Burkholderiaceae > Burkholderia > Burkholderia sp. JKS000303. Next base: position 231,637 of record NZ_PDBZ01000001.1, on the reverse strand, counting down.
TGCAGTTCGCGATCCAGCAGGTGCCGCAGGCAGACGGTTCGAAGCAGGACGTGATCTACGTGCTGGAAGTGAACCCGCGCGCATCGCGCACGGTGCCGTACGTGTCGAAGGCAACCAGCCTGCCGCTCGCGAAGATCGCGGCGCGCGCGATGGTCGGCCAGAAGCTCGTGCAGCAGGGCGTGACGAAGGAAGTCGAGCCGCCGTACTTCAGCGTGAAGGAAGCGGTGTTCCCGTTCGTCAAGTTCCCGACCGTCGATCCGGTCCTCGGGCCTGAAATGCGTTCGACCGGCGAAGTGATGGGTGTCGGCCAGACGTTCGGCGAAGCGCTGTTCAAGTCGCAGCTCGCGGCCGGTTCGCGCCTGCCGGAGTCGGGCACGGTGCTCTTGACCGTGATGGACGCCGACAAGCCGAAGGCAGTTGAAGTCGCGCGCATGCTGCACGACCTCGGCTACCCGATCGTCGCGACCAAGGGCACGGCTGCCGCGATCGAAGCGGCCGGCGTGCCGGTGAAGGTCGTCAACAAGGTGAAGGACGGCCGTCCGCACATCGTCGACATGATCAAGAACGGCGAGATCGCACTCGTGTTCACGACGGTCGACGAGACGCGCCAGGCGATCGCCGATTCGCGTTCGATCCGCATGAGCGCGCAGGCGCACAAGGTCACGTACTACACGACGATGTCGGGTGCGCGCGCGGCGGTGGAAGGCTTGCGCTACCTGAAGGATCTGGAAGTCTATGATTTACAAGGTCTTCACGCTCGCCTAAACTAAGTAGTCAGTTACCTGTCGAAGCAACACGTGCCGCGATTAGGCGGTGTTTCCAGTTCATCGGAAACGCGCTTAATCGCGGTGATTTTTTTTATAGCCGTTTTTAGCGATTGAGCCGTTTATGAGCACCATTCCGTTGACAAAGCGTGGCGCAGAGCAACTGCGCGATGAATTGCAGCGCCTCAAGTCCGTCGAGCGGCCGGCCGTGATCAACGCGATCGCGGAGGCACGCGCACAGGGCGATCTGTCCGAAAACGCCGAATACGACGCAGCGAAAGAAAAGCAGGGTTTCATCGAGGGCCGCATCGCGGAACTCGAATCGAAGCTGTCCGCCGCGCAAATCATCGACCCCTCCGTGCTCGACGCCGATGGCCGCGTCGTGTTTGCCGCGACGGTCGAACTCGAGGATCTCGAGTCGGGCAACACCGTGAAGTACCAGATCGTCGGCGACGACGAAGCCGATATCGATCATGGCCTGATCTCGGTCAGCTCGCCGATCGCGCGTGCACTGATCGGCAAGAGCGAAGGCGACGTCGCGGCGGTGCAGGCACCGAGCGGCGTGCGCGAATACGAAATCATCTCGGTCAGCTACGTCTGAAGCGGGGCGACGTGATGCCGCATCGCGTGTTCCGTCTGCTGTCGACCGTGTGGGTCGGCAGCCTGCTGACGATCGGGTATGCGGTCGCGCCCGTGCTGTTCAAGACGCTGGAGCGGATGACGGCCGGTACGGTCGCCGCCCAGCTGTTTCGCATCGAGGCGATCCTCGGTGTCGTCTGCGGCGTGCTGCTGCTCGCATTGTCGAATCAACAGGTACGGCGCGGCAGCGGCGATTATCGTCGCGTGCGCTGGATCGTCGCCGCGATGGTCGTGTGCGTGCTGGTCGGGTATTTCGCGCTGCAGCCGTTCATGAACGCGCTGCGGGTGGCCGCGATGGACGCGGGCACCGATATTGCGAACTCGCCGTATGCGAGCCGCTTCGGGATGCTGCACGGCGTCTCGAGCCTGTTCTATCTGGTCGAGAGCGTGCTGGGTCTGATGTTGATCTGGCGTTTGCCCGCACGCGACGCCTGAGCGTCGCGGGGGCAGGGCGGCACGGGGGTTCCCGTGCCGCGCAGCAGGCTTACTTGCCCTGGTGCGGCCGCTTCGTGCTGGCCTGACGCTTTTTCGCACGTTTCACCGTACCGCCTGCCGTCACGCGCTCGTTGCCGCGCACGACGACCTTCGTCGGCTTCGGACGACGCACGGGGCTCGCGTTCGGCGATACCTTGATGACCTTGACGGTGCGCGGTGCGCCACCTTTCCGGTCGTCGATCGCTTCGGCTGCGCTCGGCAGCGTGCCGGCACGGCGACCGCGGGTCGGGGCCGCTTCGGCAGCCTCGGGCTTCCAGATCACCAGCAGCTTGCCGATGTGCTGGATCGGCGCCGCGCTCAGGCGATCGCAGATCTCGTCGTAAATGGCAACGCGCGCGTCGCGCTCGTCGCCGAACACGCGGATCTTGATCAACTGGTGCGCGCCGAGGTGCACCTTGATTTCCTTCAGCACGGCGTCGGTGAGCCCTTCGGCGCCGATCAGCACGACGGGCTTGAGCGCATGGGCCTGGGAGCGCAGCGCGGAGCGCTCGGCGGGGGAAAGCGAAAGGGCGGGCATGGAAATATCGAAATCTAAATAGGGGCGCGCTGCATCAGATGCGAATCGCGGACAGTTACCACGTCAGCCGCGCGCCGAAACCACGTAAAATCGCGGCTTGGGCCCTGAAAGGGGCCGCAGCCGCGCGAAGAAGACGCGTATTATCCGCCAAAAGCACGGCTTCACGAAGCAAATAGCAGCAATCTCTCTCTCGAATGGCAAAAAACCGCTTTAACCAGCACTGGCTGCACGACCACATCAACGACCCGTACGTCAAAATGGCGCAGCGGGAGGGCTATCGCGCGCGCGCCGCGTACAAGCTGAAGGAAATCGACGAGCAGGACAAGCTGATCCGTCCGGGCCAGGTGATCGTCGACCTCGGCGCCACGCCGGGCAGCTGGAGCCAGTATGCCCGCAACAAGCTCGCGCAGGGCAAGAAGCGTGATGCGGCGCGCGAAGGCGGCATCGACGGCACGATCGTTGCGCTCGACATCCTGCCGATGGAGCCGATCGCCGACGTCCACTTCCTGCAGGGCGACTTCCGCGAGGACGATGTCCTCCACCAACTCGAAGAAGTGCTCGAAGGTCGCTCGGTGGACCTTGTTATTTCCGACATGGCCCCCAACCTCTCCGGCGTGGCGACGGCGGACGCGGCGCGCATCGAGCATCTGTGCGATCTGGCGCTCGAATTCGCGCAGAACCACCTGAAGCCGGACGGGGCGCTGCTGGTGAAGTGTTTCCACGGCAGCGGTTACAGTCAGATCGTTGAAAAGTTCAAACAGCAGTTTAAGGTCGTCGCGCCGCGCAAGCCGAAGGCGTCCCGCGACAAATCGTCCGAAACGTTCATTTTGGGTCGGCAGCTGAAGCATCCGCGGTAATGTGGGGCAGGATGCCGCAAACGGGCTCCGGCCCTTGCCTGACAAGCGAATCGCTATCGCGGCGGTTGTCAATGCTTATGGCGAGGGTGGTCGGACTGGATTAGAATGACCGAGGAGCGCCGCAAGGAAAATGTAGGCGCTCGTCTACGAGTGAAGGAGTGGTGCTTTGAACAACAATATGTTTTCGAAGGCAGCAGTGTGGCTGGTGATTGCACTGGTGCTGTTTACGGTGTTCAAGCAGTTCGACAAGCCCCGCGTCCAGGAAGGTGTGTCCTATTCGCAGTTCATGGACGACGCCAAGACCGGCAAGGTCAAGAATGTCGTCGTGCAGGGGCGCAACATCACCGTCACTCCGGCTGATGGCCAGAAATACCAGATCGTGTCGCCCGGCGACATCTGGATGGTCGGCGATCTGATGAAGTATGGCGTGCAGGTCAGCGGCAAGGCCGACGACGAGCCGAATGCGCTGATGTCCGCGCTGTACTACCTCGGGCCGACGATCCTGATCATCGTGTTCTGGTTCTACATGATGAGGCAGATGCAGGGGGGCGGCAAAGGCGGCGCATTCTCGTTCGGGAAATCGCGTGCGCGGCTGATCGACGAGAACAACAACGCGGTGAACTTCTCCGACGTCGCGGGCTGCGACGAAGCGAAGGAAGAGGTGTCCGAGCTCGTCGACTTCCTGCGTGATCCGCAGAAATTCCAGAAGCTGGGCGGTCGCATTCCGCGCGGCGTGCTGCTGGTCGGCCCGCCGGGTACCGGCAAGACGCTGCTCGCCCGCGCGATCGCCGGTGAGGCGAAGGTGCCGTTCTTCAGCATCTCGGGTTCGGACTTCGTCGAAATGTTCGTCGGCGTTGGCGCGGCCCGTGTGCGCGACATGTTCGAGCAGGCGAAGAAGCATGCGCCGTGTATCGTGTTCATCGACGAAATCGACGCGGTCGGTCGCCATCGCGGCGCCGGCATGGGCGGCGGCAACGACGAGCGCGAGCAGACGCTGAACCAGATGCTGGTCGAGATGGACGGCTTCGAAGCGAACTCGGGCGTGATCGTGATCGCGGCAACCAACCGTTCCGACGTGCTCGACAAGGCGCTGCTGCGTCCGGGCCGTTTCGACCGCCAGGTCTACGTCGGCCTGCCGGACATCCGCGGCCGCGAGCAGATCATGCGAGTGCACCTGCGCAAGGTGCCGATCTCGAACGACGTCGACGCGGCAGTCATTGCACGCGGCACGCCGGGCTTCTCGGGCGCCGATCTTGCGAATCTCGTGAACGAAGCGGCACTCTTCGCCGCCCGTCGCGGCAAGCGTATCGTCGAGATGCAGGATTTCGAGGACGCGAAGGACAAGATCTTCATGGGTCCGGAGCGCAAGTCGGCCGTGATTCGCGAAGAAGCGAAGCGCGCGACGGCTTACCACGAGTCGGGCCACGCGGTGATCGCGAAGCTGCTGCCGAAGGCCGACCCGGTGCACAAGGTCACGATCATCCCGCGCGGTCGCGCACTGGGTGTCACGTGGCAGCTGCCGGAGCATGACAACGAAACGTACTCGAAGGACTACCTGCTCGATCGCCTGGCGATCCTGTTCGGCGGCCGCGTGGCCGAGGAGTTGTTCCTGAACCTGATCAGCACCGGCGCATCGGACGACTTCAACAAGGCGACGCAGACGGCGCGTGCGATGGTGGCCCGTTTCGGCATGACCGACGCACTCGGGCCGATGGTCTACGTCGACGACGAGAGCGACAACGGTCCGTTCGGCCGCGGCTTCACGCGCACGATTTCGGAAGCGACGCAGCAGAAGGTCGACGGCGAAATCCGCCGCGTGCTCGACGAACAGTACGGCCTCGCTCGCCGCCTGCTCGAAGAGAACCGCGACAAGGTCGAAGCGATGACGGCCGCACTGATGGAGTGGGAAACGATCGACGCCGATCAGATCAACGACATCATGGAAGGGCGTCCGCCGCGCTCGCCGAAGAGTTCGCCGGCTGTCGGCGGCGATTCGTCGGGTGGCGGCACGACCGCCGAAGTGAAGCCCGGCAACGCGCCGGCGCCTGCTTCGCCGGTCTGACCTTCGCTGTAGCACCGTTCACGGGCTGGTGTGGCTTCACACCGGCCCGTTTTGCATTCATCAACGCCTCCCGCCCGTGTCCGATCCCGCTGTTCCTGCCTGCACCCCCGCGCCGCTCCAGTGCGGCCGTTTCTCGTTGACGTTCGAACGTCCGCTCGTGATGGGCATCGTCAACGCGACCCCCGATTCGTTTTCCGACGGCGGCCGTTTCCTCGCGCGCGACGACGCGCTGCGCCAGGCCGAGCGGATGATCGCCGATGGGGTCGACCTGATCGATATCGGCGGCGAATCGACGCGCCCTGGTGCGCCGCCGGTGCCGCTCGACGAGGAGCTCGCGCGTGTGATCCCGCTGGTCGAAGCGCTGCGGCCGTTGAACGTGCCGCTGTCGATCGACACCTACAAGCCGGCCGTGATGCGCGCGGCGCTCGCTGCCGGCGCGGACCTGATCAACGACATCTGGGGATTCCGCCAGCCGGGAGCGATCGACGCGGTGCGCGAAGGCAACAGCGGGTTGTGCGCGATGCACATGCTCGGCGAGCCGCAGACGATGCAGGTCGGCGAGCCGGACTACGGCGACGTCGTGACCGACGTGCGCGATTTTCTCGCTGAACGCGCGCAGGCGCTGCGCGATGCGGGCGTCGCGCCGGAGCGGATCTGTGTCGATCCGGGCTTCGGGTTCGGCAAGGCCGTGGTCGACGACAATTACGCGCTGCTGGCCGCGTTGCCGGACACGGCGCCCGTGCGGCCCGACGGGCGCGCTTATCCGATTCTCGCGGGCATGTCGCGCAAGTCGATGCTCGGCGCGGTGATCGGCGGCAAGCCGCCGATGGAGCGCGTCGCGGCGAGCGTGGCGGCCGCGTTGTGTGCGGTCGGGCGGGGCGCGGCGATCGTGCGCGTGCACGACGTCGCCGCGACGGTCGATGCGCTGAAGGTATGGAACGCCGTGCGCGAAGCCGCGCGGCAACGATAAGTCAAGAAGACGAAGGAGGAAGATTCGCCATGGGACGTCGATATTTCGGCACGGACGGCATTCGCGGCACGGTGGGCGAGGCGCCCATCACGCCCGATTTCGTGTTGCGCCTCGGTTATGCCGCCGGCAAGGTACTGGCCGGCTCGGCCGACGTCGCGGCGGGTGCGCGCCCGACGGTGCTGATCGGCAAGGACACGCGCGTGTCGGGCTACATGCTCGAGGCCGCGCTCGAGGCCGGCTTTTCGGCCGCCGGCGTCGACGTGATGCTGGCCGGCCCAATGCCGACGCCGGGCGTCGCGTACCTGACGCGTGCGCTGCGCCTGTCGGCCGGCGTCGTGATCAGCGCGTCGCACAACCCGTATCACGACAACGGCATCAAGTTCTTTTCCGCGGACGGCAACAAGCTGCCCGACGACACCGAAGCCGCGATCGAAGCGTGGCTCGACAAGCCGCTCGAATGTGCGGCGTCGGACGGTCTCGGCAAGGCGCGCCGCCTAGACGACGCGGCCGGCCGCTACATCGAGTTCTGCAAGAGCACGTTCCCGGCCGCGTTCGACCTGCGCGGGCTGAAGCTCGTGATCGACTGCGCGCACGGCGCGGCATACCAGATCGCGCCGCACGTGTTCCACGAGCTCGGCGCGGACGTGATCCCGATTGGCGTCGCGCCGAACGGCTTCAACATCAACGACGGCGTCGGCGCGACGGCGCCTGACGCGCTGGTGCGCGCGGTGCGGGCGAACCATGCGGACCTCGGCATCGCGCTCGACGGCGATGCGGACCGCCTGCAGGTCGTCGATGCGACGGGCCGGCTGTTCAACGGCGACGAGCTGCTCTACGTGCTCGTGAAGGACCGCATCGCGACCGACGGCAAGGTCGACGGCGCAGTCGGCACGCTGATGACGAACCTCGCGGTCGAAGTCGCGTTGCAGCGCGAAGGCGTGAAGTTCGTGCGCGCGGCGGTCGGCGACCGCTACGTGCTCGAGCAGTTGCGCGAGCACGGCTGGCAGCTCGGCGCGGAAGGCTCGGGCCACATCCTGTCGCTCGACCGGCATTCGACCGGCGACGGCATCGTGTCGGCGCTGCTCGTGCTGGCCGCGCTCAAGCGCAGCGGCCGCACGCTCGCGCAGATGCTCGACGGCGTCACGCTGTTCCCGCAGAAGCTGATCAACGTCCGGATGAAGCCGGATGCCGACTGGAAGGGCAGCGCATCGATTCGCGCGGCGATCGACGCGGCTGAGCGCGCGCTGGCCGACCGCGGCCGCGTGCTGATCCGCGCGTCGGGCACCGAGCCCGTGCTGCGCGTGATGGTGGAGGCGCAGCTGGCGGCTGACGCGACCCGCCACGCGGAGGCGATTGCCGACGCGGTGCGCGAAGCAACGGCCTGACCCGCAGCGGCGAGCGTACGACGGTCCGGCCGCGTGCGCATCGCCCTTCGGTGCATCGACAAGCGGCGCCTTCGGGCGCCGCATTTTCGTGGGTCGCAAAGGTTTGCGATCTAACTGAAAGGCGCCTTCGACGCGGATTTCGTCTGACGGAAGATGCGGCTCGACCCTGATCGTGTCGATGCGTCGACGGGGCTTTCCGGCCCCGTTTTCGCCGCGCCACGACTCGCTGATCCCTCCCGTCAGCGGGTGTCCGGGCACCTCTCCCGGACCGGCAATTCTTGCCGCCATCCCCGCCGCGCGGGGCTTCCACGACCCCGTGCGCACCGCCCGCCACACCCTTTCAACCGGTCATGTTACTGTCACGCCAGTTTCATTGATTGTCACATTACCGTCATGAGGAGCCCCTAACCTTCGCGGTGCCGTAGTCATCCGCTCACACACTGGAGGTCTCATGAAATTGATGCAAACCGCGATTGCCGGCCTGGCTGGCGCGCTTTTCGCAGTCGCCGCGCAAGCTGCCGACATCACGGGCGCAGGCAGCACGTTCGCGATGCCGATCTATACGAAATGGGCTGCTGACTACCAGCAGTCCGGCGGCGCGAAGGTGAACTACCAAGGTATCGGTTCGTCGGGCGGCCTGAAGCAGATCAACGCGAAGACGGTCGATTTTGCCGGTTCGGACGCTCCGCTGAAGGACGACGAGCTCGAGAAGGAAGGCCTGTTCCAGTTCCCGACGGTGGTCGGCGGCGTGGTGCCGGTCGTCAACGTGCCGGGCGTGAAGGCCGGTGAACTGACGCTGTCGGGCCCGGTGCTCGGCGACATCTACCTCGGCAAGATCAAGAAGTGGAACGACCCGGCGATCGCTGCACTGAACCCGAAGGTCAAGCTGCCGGATACGGACATCGCAGTCGTTCGCCGCGCTGACGGTTCGGGCACGAGCTTCATCTGGACGAACTACCTGTCGAAGGTCAACAGCGACTGGAAGTCGAAGATCGGCGAAGGCACGACGGTCAACTGGCCGACGGGCACGGGCGGCAAGGGCAACGACGGCGTTGCGGCCTTCGTGCAGCGTCTGCCGGGCGCAATCGGCTACGTCGAATGGGCGTACGCGAAGAAGAACAACATGACGTACACGGCGCTGAAGAACACGTCGGGTGCCGTCGTCGAGCCGAAGACCGAAACGTTCAAGGCAGCGGCTGCAGGCGCGAACTGGTCGAAGTCGTTCTACCAGATCCTGACGGACGAGCCGGGCAAGGAAGCATGGCCGGTCGTCGGCGCGACGTTCGTGCTGCTGCACGCGAAGCAGGACAAGCCGGGCCAGGGCGCCGAAACGCTGAAGTTCTTCGACTGGGCGTTCAAGAACGGCGAGAAGGCTGCCGACAGCCTCGACTACATCTCGCTGCCGCCGGCAGTCACGGCCGAGATCCGCAAGCAGTGGAAGGTGAAGGTCACGGACGCATCGGGCAAGCCGGTCGCCGCGGAGTAAGCAATACAGCGGTTCGCTGCCCGGCCGTGCAGGCCGGGTAGCGTGTGCGGTAAGGCCGGGCGTCACGGCGCCCGGCGATCCAGAACAGGCACCCATGTCTGAAATTTCCTATACGTCTTCCCGGTCCGCCGACGCCGCGTCGCAGCGCGCGCCGAGCCGTCTCGGCGACGTTATCTTCGGCGGCCTTGCACGGCTTGCCGCGATCGTGACCCTGCTGCTGCTGGGCGGGATCATCGTTTCCCTGATCATTGCGTCGCTGCCGACCATCGAGAAGTTCGGCCTCGGCTTCCTGTGGCAATCCGAGTGGGATCCGAACTCGGATGTCTATGGCGCACTCGTGCCGATCTACGGCACGATCGTGACGTCGCTCATTGCACTCGTCATCGCGGTGCCGGTCAGCTTCGGCATCGCGCTCTTCCTCACCGAACTGTCGCCCGTGTGGCTGCGCCGCCCGCTCGGCATCGCGATCGAGCTGCTCGCCGCGATTCCGTCGATCGTGTACGGCATGTGGGGCCTGCTCGTGTTCGCCCCCATCTTCGCCGAATATTTCCAGAAGCCGATCGGCCGTCTGTTCCAGGACGTGTGGGTGCTCGGCCCGCTGACGGCAGGCCCGCCCATCGGCATCGGCATTCTCGCGGCCGGCGTGATCCTCGCGATCATGATCATCCCGTACATCGCGTCGGTGATGCGCGACGTGTTCGAAGTCACGCCCGTGCTGCTGAAGGAATCGGCGTACGGGATCGGCTGCACGACGTGGGAAGTGATGTGGAAGGTCGTGCTGCCCTATACGAAGACCGGCGTGATCGGCGGCGTGATGCTCGGCCTCGGCCGCGCACTCGGCGAAACGATGGCCGTGACCTTCGTGATCGGCAACACGAACCTGCTCGACAGCGTGTCGCTGTTCGCGTCGGGTAACAGCATCACGTCGGCGCTCGCGAACGAATTCGCGGAAGCGGAGCCCGGCCTGCATACATCCGCCCTGATGGAACTGGGCCTGATCCTGTTCGTGATCACGTTCATCGTGCTGTCCATCTCCAAACTGCTGCTGCTGCGTCTCGAGAAGGGAGAGGGCAAGAAATGAGCGAGCCCATCATGAATTTCCCGGGGCCGGACGGCGCCATGCTCGACGCGATGCGCAACCGCCTGCAGCGCAAGCGCAAGGTCACCAACGCGATCGCGCTCGCCGCGTCGCTCGGCGCGATGGCATTCGGCCTGCTGTGGCTCGTGTGGATCCTGTACACGACCGTGCACCTCGGTATCGGCGGCCTGTCGCTGCAGCTGTTCACCGAATCGACGCCGGCACCGAACACCGAGGGCGGCGGTCTCGCGAACGCGATCGTCGGCAGCTTGCTGCTGTGCGGTTTCGGCACGCTGATCGGCACGCCGATCGGCATCCTCGCGGGCGTCTATCTCGCCGAATACGGCCAGAAGAACCTGCTGGCAGGCACGATCCGCTTCATCAACGACATCCTGTTGTCGGCACCGTCGATCGTGATCGGCCTGTTCGTGTACGCGATCGTGGTCGCGAAGTCCGGCCGCTTCTCGGGCTGGGCCGGCGTCATCGCGCTCGCGCTGCTGCAGATTCCGATCGTGATCCGCACGACCGAGAACATGCTGAAGCTCGTGCCGAACGCGCTGCGCGAAGCGGCCGTCGCGCTCGGTACGCCGAAGTGGCGCATGGTGCTGAAGATCACGCTGCGCGCGTCGGTCGGCGGGATCGTGACGGGCGTGCTGCTCGCGATCGCACGGATCGCCGGCGAAACGGCGCCGCTGCTGTTCACGGCCCTGTCGAACCAGTTCTTCTCGTGGGACATGAGCCAGCCGATGGCCAACCTGCCCGTCACGATCTACAAGTTCGCGATGAGCCCGTTCGCGGAATGGCAGTCGCTCGCATGGGCAGGCGTGTTCCTGATTACGCTCGGGGTGCTCGGACTCAACGTCCTGGCGCGCTCGATCTTCTCGAAAAAGTAACGGCGGAGCAATCCGATGAATATGGCAGAGAGCCACCTGAATCCCGTCGAGCGCACCGCAGCGCCCGCCGGCACGCAAGACGCGACGCATGGCCGTCCGCTGGAGCCGCTGAACGCGAAGATCGAGGTCAACAACCTCAACTTCTTCTACAACAAGTTCCACGCGCTGAAGAACATCAACCTGCGCATTCCCGAAGGGAAGGTGACGGCGTTCATCGGCCCGTCGGGCTGCGGCAAGTCGACGCTGCTGCGCACGTTCAACAAGATGTACGCGCTCTATCCGGAGCAGCGCGCCGAAGGCGAAATCATGATGGACGGCGAGAACCTGCTGACCACCAAGCGCGACATTTCGCTGCTGCGCGCGCGGATCGGCATGGTGTTCCAGAAGCCGACCCCGTTCCCGATGTCGATCTACGACAACATCGCGTTCGGCGTGAAGATGTTCGAAAAGCTCACGCGCTCGGAGATGGACGATCGCGTCGAGTGGGCGCTGACGAAAGCCGCGCTGTGGAACGAAGTGAAGGACAAGCTGAACCAGAGCGGCTATGGTCTGTCCGGCGGCCAGCAGCAGCGTCTGTGCATCGCGCGCGGCATCGCGATCCGTCCGGAAGTGCTGCTGCTCGACGAGCCGTGCTCGGCGCTCGACCCGATCTCGACGGGCCGCATCGAAGAGCTGATCGCGGAGCTGAAGAGCGACTACACGGTCGTGATCGTCACGCACAACATGCAGCAGGCTGCGCGCTGCTCGGACTTCACGGCCTACATGTACCTGGGCGAGCTGATCGAATTCGGCGAAACCGAAAAGATCTTCATCAAGCCGGTGCGCAAGGAAACGGAAGACTACATCACCGGCCGCTTCGGCTGATGACGGAGAACAACAACCATGTCGGATAAACATCTGTCGAGCCAGTTCGATGCGGATCTCAATGCCGTGTCGTCGAAAGTGCTGGAAATGGGCGGGCTCGTCGAGTCGCAGATCGTCGGCGCGATGCACGCGCTGAACGAGTTCGACCGCGACGCGGCCGAGCGCGTGATCACGGCCGAGGAAACGCTGAACGCGATGGAAGTCGAGATCGACCAGGAGTGCGGCAACATCATCGCGCGGAGACAGCCTGCCGCGCGTGACCTGCGTCTTCTGATGTCGATTTCGAAAACGATTACGAACCTCGAGCGCGCCGGCGACGAGGCCGAGAAGATCGCGAAGCGCGTGCGTCGCCTGGTCGACGAACCGGCCGCGCGCACGGTGAACATCGCCGAGATCAAGATATCGGGCGAGATGGCCGTGACGATCCTGCGCCGCGCGCTCGACGCGTTCGCGCGCCTCGATACGGTGGCCGCCGCGCAGATCGTCAAGGACGACAAGGAAATCGACCAGGAATTCCGTGCGTTCGTGCGCAAGCTCGTGTCGTACATGCAGGAAGATCCGCGCACGATCTCGGTCGGTCTCGAATACCTGTTCATCGCGAAGGCGATCGAACGGATCGGCGACCACGCGAAGAACATCGCCGAGTTCATCATCTACATCGTGAAGGGCACCGACGTGCGGCACCAGCCGCGCGACACGCTCGATCGCGAAGCCAACAGTTAACGCGTCTACGTACAGGGAAAAAAAGAGGTGCCGATGCCCAGCAACATTCTCGTCGTTGAAGATGAGCCCGCGATTTCCGAACTGATCTCGGTGAATCTCCAGCATGCCGGTCACTGCCCGATCCGCGCGTACAACGCGGAGCAGGCGCAGAACCTGATCAGCGATGTGCTGCCCGATCTCGTGCTGCTCGACTGGATGCTGCCGGGCAAGTCCGGTATCGCGTTTGCGCGCGACCTGCGCAACAACGAACGGACCAAGCACATCCCGATCATCATGCTGACCGCGCGCGGCGACGAGCAGGACAAGGTGCTCGGCCTCGAAATCGGCGCGGACGACTACGTGACCAAGCCGTTCTCGCCGAAGGAACTGATGGCGCGCATCAAGGCCGTGCTGCGCCGCCGTGCGCCGCAGCTGACCGAGGACGTCGTGTCGATCAACGGGCTGCGGCTCGACCCGGCCACGCATCGCGTGGCCGCGCACGGCGACGGCAGCGAGATCAAGCTCGATCTCGGTCCGACCGAATTCCGCCTGCTGCATTTCTTCATGACGCACCCGGAGCGCGTGCACAGCCGCACGCAACTGCTCGATCAGGTCTGGGGCGATCACGTGTTCGTCGAAGAGCGCACCGTCGACGTCCACATCAAACGATTGCGCGCGGCCTTGAAACCGGCCGGCTGCGATGCGATGATCGAGACCGTGCGCGGCAGCGGCTACCGGCTCGCCAAGCACGCGTAACGTATCGTTCCGGACATGCCGTGTGCCACGGCATGCCGTTCATTCTCTCGGGCGCTGAATCATGAACATCATCTGGGCGCGCTTTCTCGTGTCGCTCGTGCTGCTCGTGCTGATCAGCGTATTGGTCGGCGTGTTCGCCGGCCCGACCGCGGCCCTCGGGTTCGCGGTCGTGATGCTGGTCGCGCAGGGCTTCTTCAGTACCTTCCATACGCAACGCCTGTGGCGTCTGCTCGATGCGCCCGTCTATGGCGAGGTGCCGAGCGCACCGGGCATCTGGGGCGAAATCTACTACCGGCTGCACAAGCTCGCGAAGCAGTGGCATGCGCAGGTGCGGCAGGTCGAACAGCAGCATTCGCGCTTCATCCAGGCGATCCAGGCGTCGCCGAACGGCGTCGCGATGCTCGACGACCACGACCAGATCGAGTGGTGCAACGCGATCGCCGAGGTGCACTTCGGCCTCGATGCGAAGCGCGACCTGCGCCAGCACGTCACGAACCTGGTGCGTCATCCGGATTTCGTCCGCTACCTGAACGCGCAGCATTACGACGAGACGCTCGTGATGCGCGGGATGGGCGACTCGCGGCAGAACGTGCTGGCCGTGCAGGTGTTTCCGTACGGCGAGAACCGCAAGCTGCTGCTCACGCAGGACATCACCGAGCTCGAGCGTACCGACGCGATGCGCCGCGACTTCGTCGCGAACGTGTCGCACGAGTTGAAGACGCCGCTTACCGTGTTGTCGGGCTTTCTCGAGACGATGCGCGAGCTGCCGCTGAACGAGGAAGATCGCGCGCGCTATCTCGAGATGATGGAGCAGCAGGCCTCGCGGATGCGGCACATCGTGACCGACCTGCTGGTGCTCGCGAAGCTCGAGGGCGAGAGCAAGCCGCCGACCGATCGCGCGATCGACATGCGTGCCGTGTTCGACCATCTGAAGGAAGATGCGCAGACGCTGTCGAACGGGCATCACGAGATCGCCTTCACGATCGACGAGACGCTCGGCGTCACGGGCGCGCAGACCGAGGTGTTCAGCGCGTTCGCGAATCTCGTCACCAACGCGATCCGCTATACGCCCGATGGCGGCAAGATCTGCGTGACGTGGCGACGCGAGGGTGCGCAGGGCGTGTTCTCCGTCACCGACAGTGGCTTCGGCATTCCGGCCGCCGACCTGCCGCGGCTCACCGAGCGCTTCTACCGCGTCGACCGCAGCCGCTCGCGCGATACGGGCGGCACGGGCCTCGGCCTCGCGATCGTCAAGCACGTGCTGCAGCGGCACGACTCGCACCTGTACGTGCAGAGCGAGGAAGGGCGCGGCAGCACGTTTACCGCGCGCTTCCCGGCCGCGCGAATCATCGCGATCCGGCCGGCCACGTTCGAGGCGTGAAGATGTGATGGCTTGATGCGGATCGTGCGCGTTGTTCACGCGTGCGACCTGAAACGAAAAAGGCACAGCCCGCGGGCTGTGCCTTTTTCGTTTGCTGCCCGGCGCGCCAGAACGCGCGCGCCGGATGCGTCGCCTTCCTACGAGCAGAACTTCGCGAGCAAGCCGAGCTGCGCACTGCGGATCGTCTTGCCCGCACGGCGCCGGCGGTAGTGGCCGTCGCTGTGCATCAGCCATGCCGACTGGTTGTCGCCGAGGCAGACCGACAAGCCTTCGGCGATCACGCGGCGCTTCAGCTTGCGCTCGCGAATCGGGAACGCGACTTCGACGCGGCGGAACAGGTTGCGATCCATCCAGTCGGCGCTCGACAGATAGACATCTTCGGCGCCGCCCGCATGGAAATAGTAGATGCGGTGGTGTTCGAGGAAGCGGCCGACGATCGAGCGCACCGTGATGTTTTCCGACAGTCCCGGCACACCCGGCTTCAGTGCGCACACGCCGCGCACGATCAGGTCGACCTTGACGCCCGCCTGCGACGCTTCGTACAGCGCGGCGATCACCGACGGCTCCAGCAGCGCGTTCATCTTCGCCACCACGCGCGCGCGCTTGCCGGCGCGTGCGTTGTCGATTTCTGCGCGGATCGATTCGATGATGCGCGGATGCAGCGTGAACGGCGACTGCCACAGATCGTGCAGCGTCAGCTCGCCGCCGATCCCGGTCAGTTGCTGGAACACGTGGTGGACGTCCTCGCAGATCTTCTGGTCGGCCGTCATCAGCCCGAAGTCCGTGTAGAGGCGGGCGGTGCGCGGGTGATAGTTGCCGGTGCCGAGGTGCACGTAGCGGCGCAGCGATGCCTTGCCGCCCTGCACGACGCGCCGCACGATCAGCATCATCTTCGCGTGGCACTTGTGGCCGACCACGCCGTACACGACATGCGCGCCGACGGCCTCGAGCTGCGACGCCCAGTTGATGTTGGTTTCCTCGTCGAAGCGCGCGAGCAGTTCGACGACGACGGTCACTTCCTTGCCGTTGCGCGCGGCTTCCATCAGCGCGTCCATCAGCGGCGAATCGGTGCCGGTGCGGTAGATCGTCTGCTTGATCGCGACGACGCTCGGGTCCTTCGCGGCCTGCTGCAGCAGTTCGAGCACCGGCTGGAAGCTCTCGTACGGGTGGTGCAGCAGGATGTCGCCGTTGTCGATTGCGTCGAACATCGTCGGCACATTCGTGATCGCGGGCGGAATCGATGCGGTGAACGGCGCGAACTTCAGGTTGGGGCGATCGACGAGATCGGGAATCTGCATCAGGCGCACGAGGTTCACCGAGCCGGCCACGCGATAGCAGTCCCTGTCGTCGAGCAGGCTTTCCTCGAGCAGGCGTCGCACGATGTGCGACGGCGTGTCGGCCGACACTTCGAGCCGCACCGCGTTGCCGAGGTGGCGCGCGGGCAGTTCGCCCTGCAGCGCGACGCGCAGGTTCGTGATTTCGTCCTCGTCGACGAACAGCTCGCTGTTGCGCGTGATGCGGAACTGGTTGCAACTCTTCACGACGAGTTGCGGGAACAGTTCGCCGACAAAGCGCTGCATGAACGAGCTGAGCAACACGAAGCCGTGCTCGAAGCCCGACAGCGCCTGCGGCATGCGCACGACGCGCGGCAGCGCGCGCGGCGCCTGCACGATGCCCATCACGGCCTGGCGGCCGAACGCGTCGCGGCCTTCGAGCTCGACGACGAAGTTCAGGCTCTTGTTCAGCACGCGCGGGAACGGGTGGGCGGGATCGAGGCCGATCGGCGTGAGCACCGGCAGCAGTTCATCGAAGAAGTAGCCGCGCGCCCATTCGAGCTGCGCGTCGTTCCACGTCTCGCTCGCATGGAAGTAGATGCCTTCCTGCTCGAGCGCGGGCAGCACGGTTTCGTGCAGCATCGTGTACTGACGGTGGACCAGTCGCTGCGCGCGCTCGACGACGAGGTCGTAAGCATGCTGTAACGACATGCCGTCGGGCGTCAGTGCACCGGGGTTGTCGCGAATCTGTTCCTGAAGGCCCGCCATCCGGACTTCGAAGAATTCGTCGAGGTTGCTGCTCGTGATGCAGATGAAACGCAAGCGCTCGAGCAACGGAATTTGCGGGTCGGCCGCCTGGGCCAGTACACGCTCGTTGAAACCGAGGATGCCCAGTTCACGATTGAGAAGTGGATAACGGACGGACATCGGCAGAGTAGGGGGTGATTCGGGCGATGATTCGAAAGGACGCTCGGAAACTCTCACGGTACGATGACGTGATGATGACAAGGGTGTATTTATATCGGGAAATTCTACGCTGGAACCATTTTGTCTCATAAATGTTTCGGACATATACAATCTACCGGTGTACATGCCCGTGAAGCGTGGCAACGGCAAGCGTTCCACGCTTAAAATGTCGCCTTTGATTGATCGCCCTGCGGTGCCCGGACCGGCGACTGCGGGGGAACGCGCACGGAGCCCCCTTCTGATGGTTACATCCCCCCACTTGCTGGCTGCCGTGGATCTCGGCTCGAACAGCTTCCGGCTGATCGTCGGACGCATCGAGGAAACGCCGGCGGGCAGCCAGATCTATCCCGTCGATGCGCTGCGTGAGCCCGTGCGACTGGCCGCGGGCCTGTCGAGCGACAAGATGCTCGATCGCGCGTCGCAGGAGCGTGGCTGGGAGGCACTCAAGCGGTTCGGCGAGCGCCTGCGCGACTTCCATCCCGATCATGTGCGCGCGGTGGCGACCAACACGCTGCGCGTCGCGAAGAACGCGGGCGAATTTCTCGGCGAGGCCGAAGCGGCGCTCGGTTTCCCGATCGAAGTGATCGCGGGCCGCGAAGAGGCGCGCCTGATCTATGCGGGTGCCGCGCATTCGGTGCCGGCGAGTGCCGGCAAGCGGCTCGTCGTCGACATCGGCGGCGGCTCGACCGAATTCATCATCGGCTCGCACTACACGCCGATCGTGATGGAGAGTCTCTATATCGGCTGCGTGAGTCACAGCCGCGCATTCTTCCCGGCCGGCAACGTCGACGAATACACGATGCGGCAGGCCGAACTCGCGGCCAAGCGCGAGATCCAGATCATTTCCAGCGAGTACAAGAAGGCGGGGTGGGACCAGGCGATCGGTTCGTCCGGTACCGCGCGTGCGCTCGCCGAACTCGTCGAGGCGAACGGCTTCAACGACGCGGGCATCACACACGGTATTTCGCGCGGCGGCCTCGAACGGCTGAAGCGCGCGCTGATCAAGTCCGAGAACGTGAACCGGCTGAAGCTGGTTGCGCTGAAGCCCGATCGCGTGCCGGTGCTCGCCGGCGGCCTCGCGATCATGCTTGCGGTGTTCGAGGAACTGGGCGTCGACTACGTCGACACGACCGACGGCGCGCTGCGTCTGGGCGTGCTGTACGACCTGCTCGGCCGGACCCAGCACGAGGACATGCGCGCGGTGACCGTCGAGGGCTTCACGCGTCGCTATGGCGTCGATCGCGCGCAGGCCGAGCGCATCGGTGCGCTGGCGGCACGGTTCTACGACGAACTCGACGAAACCGACGACGAAGCGCTCGAGGAAGGCCGGATGTTCCTCGGCTGGGCCGCCGCGTTGCACGAGATCGGTCTGTCGATTTCGCACAGTGCGTATCACAAGCATTCGGCCTATATCGCGAGCAACGCGGACATGCCGGGTTTCTCGCGGACCGACCAGGCGCGCCTCGCCGCGCTCGTGCTCGGTCATGCGGGCAAGCTCGGCAAGCTGTCGCAGGCGCGCGAGGTCGAATGGCCGCTGCTGTTCTGCCTGCGGCTCGCGGCGCTGCTGTGCCGGCGCCGGACCGATGCGGGGCTGCCGAACATCTCCGTATCGCAGATGAAGAAGGGTGGCTATGAAGTGCGGCTGCCGAGCGCATGGGTCGAGCAGAACCCGCTGACCGACTACAGCCTCAGCCAGGAAGCGGCGGAGTGGGAGAAGGTCGGTATTCCGTATCGCGTCGTCTATACCGGCGCGTAATGACGCGGTGAGGCGGGCGTGGCGGCTCGCCGATGCGCGCTGCCGCGGTCCTGCATGGGTTGCGATGCGCTCAGTCCGAGCACACGATCGCGGTCAGGAACGGAAACGCCTGCTTGACGGTCGCGTCGCTGCCGGCCTTGCGCACGGCCTGTTCGACCGCGTTTTTCGTGCCGCGTACCACGACACCGTACGCCCACTCGCCGATCGGCGTGCCGTCGCCCGGCTGAAAAATCGGATCGTTCGCCTGATAGCCGAGCACGACGTACACGCCGAAGCCGTACGCGGTCAGCGGATGGTTCGTGCGGAACGCGTTCACCGAATTGGGTTCGACGTGCATCGGCTCCGACTGGATGTCGCCGGCTGCGAGCAGCGGTGCGACGAACTGGTGGCCGTTCGAGTGGCAGTCGAGCGCGCCGTCGATCGACTTGGCCGACGCGGTGCCGGTCGCGCCGAGCGCGAGCAGCGCGCCGAAGAGGGCGGCCTTGATAGCGTGTTTTTTCATGCGCGGTTGCGGGTTGGTCGCGGACATTATCGCGTGTTCCCGCAAGATTCGTGCGCGGGTTGCGCGCCGCGCGGCTCGTGATGGCCGACAAAAACGAAAAAGGGTTGCAAGCGCGATGGCTTGCAACCCTTGTCGTATATCGTGGTCGGAGCGATAGGATTCGAACCTACGACCCTCTGATCCCAAATCAGATGCGCTACCAGGCTGCGCTACGCTCCGACGAGCCAAAGATAATATCGTCTAATCGGTGACGGAGTCAATCACGTTATGCATATGATGTGAGGTACGTGATCCCGAGCCGGCCGCGATTGGCGACAATTTGCATGGCGATCGCCGCGCACGCACGTGTGGCCGGATCGTTGCCAACGCATGGAGAGAAATCATGATGAACCTGATCCTGTGGCGTCACGCCGAAGCCGAGGACTACGCGGCAAGCGACCTCGCGCGCCAGTTGACCACCCGCGGGCGCAAGGAAGCGCAGGCCATGGCCAAATGGCTGCGCGGCCGGCTCGAATCGAGCAGCGTGATCCTCGCGAGCCCGGCGGCCCGCACGGTGCAGACGGTCGAGGCGCTGACCGACCAGTACCGCACGATCGACGCGCTCGCGCCGGGCGGCAGCGTCGACGACGTGCTCACGGCGGCCGGCTGGCCGGAAGGCATCGCACCGACGGTCGTGATCGTCGGCCACCAGCCGACCCTCGGCAGCGTCGCCGCGCAGCTGATCGCGGGCAGCGACGACAGCTGGAGCGTCAAAAAGGGCGGCATCGTGTGGCTCGCGAGCCGCACGCGCGACGGCAGCCGGCAGGCCGTGCTGCGCGCGGTATTGACCCCGGACCTCGTGTAAAGGGCTTGAAGGCATTCATCATACGGTTTTGCAAGCTTTCTGCTAAAGTCAGTTCGGCGACACGTCATTGAAAGGACACGGTCGTGCCACAGAACGGTAACGGCCGGTTACTACATTGCTGGCATGTCGTCCTCTTCCTTACGACCAGGAAAGCCTAATGCGAGAACTGCCGACGCCTACGCTCCCTTTTGCCTCGCTTCCCCTCGACACGACGCGGCGCCACCTGCCGCGCGCTGCTGAAACCGTCACATCGGAATACCGTCTGCGCGCCGCCTGGGCGCGTACCGAAGATGAACTGCGCGAAGCCCAGCGCCTGCGTTACACCGTATTCGCCGAGGAGATGGGCGCACAGCTCAGCGGTCCGTCCGGTCTCGACGTCGATCCGTTCGACGCCTATTGCGACCACCTGCTGGTGCGCGATCTCGATACGCTGAAGGTGGTCGGCACGTACCGCGTGCTGCCGCCGCACCAGGCCGCGCGTGTCGGCCGTCTGTATGCGGAAGGCGAATTCGATCTGTCGCGTCTCACGCACCTGCGCGGCAAGATGGTCGAGGTCGGTCGCTCGTGCGTGCACAGCGATTACCGCAGCGGCGCCGTGATCATGGCGCTGTGGGGTGGCCTCGGCGCGTACATGATGCAGAACGGCTACGAAACGATGCTCGGCTGCGCGAGCGTGTCGATGGCCGACGGCGGCCACTATGCGGCGAACCTGTATCAGTCGCTGTCGGCCGGTTCGCTGACGGCGCCGGAATACCGCGCGTTCCCGCATACGGCGTTGCCGGTCGACGAACTGCAGACGGGCACGGCCGTCGCGCCGCCGCCGCTGATCAAGGGTTATCTGCGCCTCGGCGCGAAGATTTGCGGCGCGCCGGCCTGGGATCCCGACTTCAATTGCGCGGATTTCCTCACGCTGTTCCGCCTGTCGGATATCAACGCACGCTACGCCCGGCACTTCCTGGGCTGAGCATCGTCCGGATCACGGCGCGCCTGTCCGGCGCGCGCAAGCGAACGCCGTCGCCTGGCAATCCGCCACGCGACGGCGTTCGGCCATTCGGACGATGCTACGGTATCGAACCCCGTTAATTCGGACGGTACGCCGCTCTCCAGCGCGCCCGGGCGGGTGCGTCAGCAGGCGGGCCGCACATGCGGCGGCCCGGACGGCGGCGCGGCTTGCTAGTGCTTGCGCCGCCAGTCGAGCAGGTGGTGTTCAGCCATCCAGTGATGGATCATCCCTTCGCCGCCATGGCTGCGCTTGTATTCGCGCGACTCGAAGTAGGACAGGGCGACGAGCACCATCAGACCGATGAACAGGCCGATCAGGCCAGCGATTTCTTCAGACGTCATGGCAGCCTCCTTTCAACGGCACAGCGCCATGCGTACATAGTAGAACATGCGCGGGACGACCTCTAACCCGGAATTCCGCTAGACTCGGCCCGGTTCTGGCGCGCGATGGGCGCGCCGTTTTCCGGAGCGCTTTCGATGACCCGTTTCATGCTGGCCGTGCTGGCCGCGTCCATTCTTGCCGGCTGCAGCAGCGATCCCCGTGACGCCCGTCGCGGCCATCCGCCGCAAGACCCGGCCGATTATCACGGTGTGCCGACCGACATGACGCCGCCGTCGATGCTCGGCGAGCCGGGGTCGGTGCCTCCGGCGAAATAATGCTCGGCCCGCGCGGCCGTCACGCGCCGGCAGCCGGCGCGTCGGCGCCGATCCGGCGCATCAGCGCGGGCAGGTAGCGTGCGAGCGTCGCGCCGCGCGCGACCATGAAGAGCAGCAGTGCGAACCATAGCCCGTGATTGCCGAACGGGCCGACGGCGGCCAGCGTGGCAGCGATGAAGATTGCGAACGACGCGACCATCGCGCGCATCAGCGATTGCGTCTGCGTCGCGCCGATGAACACGCCGTCGAGCAGGAATCCCCACACGGACACGATCGGCGAGATCGCCGCCCACGGCAGGTATTGCAGCGCGACTGCGCGGATCCCGGCCTGGTCGGTCAGCTGTGCGACGATCCAGCCGCCCGCCGCCCAATAGATGAGTGCGAACAGCAGCGCGCCGAGCACGGACCACAGCAGCGTGACGCGCACGGCTTGCCGGAGCGCGGCGCGATCGCGCGCACCCGCCGCCGCGCCGACGAGCGCCTCGGCCGCATGTGCGAAGCCGTCGAGCCCGTACGCCATGAAGGTCTGGAAATTCAGCAGCAGTGCGTTGGCCGCGAGCGTCGCGTCACCCTGTTTCGCGCCGAGGTGTGCAAACCAGCCGAATGCGCCGAGTAGGCACAGCGTGCGCAGGAAGATGTCGCGATTGAGCACGATCAGCCGCTTGAGTGCCGCGCGGTCGATCAGGTCGCGCGCGGCGAGCGGCGCCAGCCCGCGCGGCCGCAGCCGCCACAGCATCCAGGCGCCGAGCGCGAAGCCGCACGCGTCTGCGGTGGCGGTCGCCGCGCCGATTCCGCCGATACCCCAGCCGAAGCCGTACACGTACAGCAACACCGCGCCGATGTTCACCGCGTTGATGAAGACCTGTGCGACGAGCGCGAGCCGTACGCGCTGCACGCCGAGCAGATAGCCGAGCACGACGTAGTTCGCGAGTGCGAACGGGGCGCTCCAGATACGGGCGTGACCGTATGCGAGGGCCGTCGCGCGAACCGCGTCGCTGCCGCCCAGCGCGGTCAACGTGAACGACAGCAGCGGCACTTGCAGGGCGAGCACGGCCGCACCGAGCGCGAATGCGACGATCAGCGCGCGCAGCACGTTCAGGCGGATGCCGACGGCGTCGCCGGCGCCGTGCGCCTGCGCGACGAGGCCCGTCGTGCCCATGCGCAGGAAGCCGAAGCCCCAGAACACGAAATTGAAGAACAGCCCGCCGAGCGCGACGCCGCCGAGATACTGCGCGCCGTCGAGATGGCCGGCTACGGCCGTGTCGACCGCGCCGAGAATCGGCTGGGTGAGGTTCGCAAGGACGATCGGGAAGGCGAGCGCGAGGACGCGACGGTGCGAGACGGCAACCGACCCGGCAGCCGGCCCGGTGCCGGCCCCGTGCGGTAATGCGGATTCAGACATGGCGGACGCGTCAGGCGCGTTCCTGCACGCACACCCATGGCGATACGACGACCGCCCACAGCTCCGGATTGCGCGCCGCGTAGTCGGCGGCGGTTTCCGCTGGCATGCGTGCGACGAGGCCGGCGGACAACCAGCGCGTGACCTGTTCCGACGCGTCGTCGGCAATCGCTTCCGCGACGCTGACGAGATCGAGGTCGCGCGCGACCGACAGCAACTTGCCCTGTGCGAAGAAGCGTTCGAGATCGCACCAGTCGATCTTGGCGGTTTCGCCGAGGAGTTTGGCGTAGAGCGGGCTGTGCGACGCGCCCGCGGCGGAATCGTGTTGGTGGGAGGACATCGGTTGTTCGTTGGAAAGACTGCGTGGCGCCACTATAAACCATCCGGGCGGGCGGCCGGATGCCCGCCCGGCCGCAAGCTGCTCACGCGTCGCGCAGTGCGCGGCGCACGATCTTGCCGGTGGCGGTCATCGGCAGGCCGTCGACGAACGCGATTGCGCGCGGATACTCGTGCGCGGCCAGGCGCGTGCGCACGTGTGCCTGCAGCGCCTGGACCAGCGCATCGTCGCCGACATGGCCGGGGTTCAGCACGACGAACGCCTTGACGATCTCGGTGCGCGTCGCATCGGGTACGCCGACCACGGCCGCCATCCGCACCGCCGGATGCGTGAGCAGGCAGTCCTCGATCGGCCCCGGGCCGATCCGGTAGCCGGCGCTCGTGATCACGTCGTCGTCGCGGCCGACGAAGCGCACGAAACCGTCGGCGTCGATCGTGCCGGTGTCGCCCGTGAGCAGGTAGTCGCCCGCGAACTTGTCGCGCGTCGCGTCCGGATTGCGCCAGTACTCGAGGAACATCACCGGATCGGGACGGCGCACCGCGATGCGCCCTTCGACGCCCGGCGGCAGCGGCGTGCCGTGTTCGTCGACGATCGCGACCGTGTGGCCGGGCACAGCCTTGCCGATCGCGCCCGGCTGCGCGTCGAACAGCGCCGCGCACGAGGACAGCACCATGTTGCATTCGGTCTGCCCGTAGAACTCGTTGATCGTGACGCCCAGCGCCTCGCGTCCCCACGCCGTCAGCTCGGTGCCGAGCGATTCCCCGCCGCTCGCGACCGATTTCAGCGACAGCGCGTAGCGTTCGCGCGGCGCCGGCACCGTGCGCATCAGCTTCAGCGCGGTGGGCGGCAGGAATGCGTGGGTCACGCCGTGCCGCGCCATCAGCGCGAACGCGGCCTCGCCGTCGAATTTCTCGAAACGGCGCGCGAGCACGGGCACGCCGTGATGCCATGACGGCAGCAGCACGTCGAGCAGGCCGCCGATCCACGCCCAGTCGGCGGGCGTCCAGAACAGGCGCGCGTCGCGCGGGAAGCATTGCTGCGACATCTCGACGCCCGGCAGGTGGCCGAGCAGCACGCGATGCGCGTGCAGCGCGCCTTTCGGCTTGCCGGTCGTTCCGGACGTATAGATGATCACCGCCGGATCGTCGGCGGCGGTGTCCGCCGGCACGAAATCGGGCGATTCGGCGGCGAGTGCGGCGTCGTAGCGCAGCACGCCCGGCGCGTCGGGTGCATCGTCGCCGATGCAGTAGCACGTGTGCAGCGCCGGCAGTTGCGCGCGTAGCGGCGCGATCTTCGCGTAGCCGGCCGCGTCGGTGACGAGTGCGGCGGCTTCGCTGTTTGCCAGCCGGTATTCGAGTGCGTCGACGCCGAACAGCGTAAACAGCGGCACCGCGATCGCACCGAGCTTGTACGCGGCGAGGTGGGCGATGGCCGTCTCGGGGCCCTGCGCGAGGAAGATGCCGATCCGGTCGCCGCGTCGCAGGCCCGCGCGCGCGAAGCTGTTCGCGAGCCGGTTAGAAGCATTCTTCAGGTCGTCGAACGTGATGCGCGACACGTCGCCTTGCGCCGTTTCGTGGATCAGCGCGAGCCGTCCGCTGCCGTCGGCCCACTTGTCGCAGACATCCACGCCGATGTTGTAGCGGGCCGGAACGCCCCACGTGAAGCGGGACAGCAGGTCTTCGTAGCGGTCGGCAGCGGGCAGCATCACATGTCTCCTCGGCAGCGATCGTCGGATTGCGTCGACGAGTTACATCGGCATTTCACGCGATCGAAGCCACAATGGCGTCTGATAGATAGGGAATGTTCGGGGTCGTGCGACGAGGGCCGCTCAGTGCACGATTCCGCAATGACGCATAAGATCACGACAAAACAGTAATGTGACCATGGATTTGCTTCTGATAGCTGCGGGGTTCAGCCTGTTCGGAATCGGGGCGCTGGTGGTGTTCGCCAGCTGCGTCGATCCGCTGTCCGGCCGTTTCACCGGCCGTCTGCGCCGACGCTGACACAACCTTTCCGATCTGTTGCGACGACACGCGATGCGACCCGGCACCGCATGTCGTCTGTCGCGTGCTCAGCGCGACGGCAGGTAGCGCGCCGGATCGATCGAGCGGCCGCTGTAGCGCAGCTCGAAGTGCAGCGCGACGCGATCGCTGTCGCTGTTGCCCATCTCGGCGATCGTCTGCCCCTGCGTGACCGACTGGCCTTCCTTCACGAGCAGCGCGCGGTTGTGCGCGTACGCCGTCAGGTAGTCCGAGTTGTGCTTGAGGATGATCAGGTTGCCGTAGCCGCGCAAGCCGTTGCCCGCGTAGACGACGACGCCGGGTGCCGCGGCCATCACCGGCGTGCCCGCCGAGTTCGCGATATCGATGCCCTTCGAGTTCGAGCCGTCGAAGCTGCGCACCACGTTGCCGGCGGCCGGCCAGATCAGTGCGATGCTCGTGGCCGGCTTGACCGCCGACTCGACCGGTGCGGAAGGTGCCGGGCGGCTGCGGCCCGCGCTGCCCGTGCCGGTGGTCGACGCGGTCGTCGTGCCGGGCGGCGGCGCGACGCGCAGCACCTGGTCGACCTCGATCGCGTCCGGGTTCGTGATCTGGTTCCAGCGCACGATGTTTTGCATCGACGTGCGGTTCGCGCGCGCGATCTTGTACAGCGTGTCGCCGCGTTCGACGCGATAGAACCCCGGGCCGACGGGGGCGGAGCCGCACGCGACGAGCAGCGCGGCGCAGGCGGCCGCGAAGAGCCGCTTCGTTGTTGTTCCGAACATTGAACCTCGCAAAAACCCTGCCGCGCGCAACGCGGCAAGCAACACAAAACGCCCGATTTTAACGGGTTCGACCCGCGCACCGCAGTTTCGGGCCGCGGGCCGCACCGTCGCGCACCGGTCCGGTGCGCGCGATGTCAGTCGGCGAGCGGCAGCACGCGAATGCGCAATGCGGCCGTTTCGGACGCGCCCGGTGCGAGCATGCGCAGCCCGAGGCCGTTGTGGATCGCGTCCGGCAGGCCGAGCCACGGCTCGACGCAGTAGAAGTCCGAGTCCGGTTTTTCCGTCCAGCTCGTGACCGCGTACCACGGGATCGAGCCCGGCACGTCGAGCGCGATCTCGATCGTGCGACGGCGGCCCGGCATCACGATGCGTACCGGGGCGGACGACGCGCCGTCGAGGCAATGGAAGCGATCGAGGATGTCCGGATCGCCGAGGCTGTACGAGGCCGCGCCGGGTTCGGGGGTACTGATCGAGCCGTCTGCTTGCTGCAGGCAGCGGTGCGTCGGCGGCAGCTCGAGCGTGGTTTCGTCGCGTTCGCCGTGCGGCAGCGCGAAATAGAAGTGGTGGCCCGCGTAGTACGGCAGCGGCGTGTCGCCGCGGTTGGTCGTCGTGAGCGCGACGTCGAGCGTGTGCGCGTCGGCGAGCCGGTAGGTTGCTTCGAAGCGGAAGTCGAACGGATAGCTGGCGTGCAGCGCGTCGTTCGCCTCGAGCGTCATCGACAGCGCGGCGCCGTCGGCCGACGGGTGTGCCGCGAACGGCAGATCGCGCGCGAAGCCGTGCATCGGCAGGTCGCGAACCACGCCGGCGGCATCGCGCCAGCGGCCGAGTTCGCCGTCGACGCGGTGGCGGCCGAGGAACGGGAACAGCAGCGGGTTGCCGCCGCGCACGCGTGCGAGATTGCTCCAGTCGGCGGTTTCCGGCCAGAAGATGACCGGTTCGCCGTCGACGTGCCACGACAGCAGGCGGCCGCCGAATTGCGGGGCGACCCGAACGAGCGACGGGCCGGCGTGAAGTTCATGAATGTCGTGCTGCTGGAAGATCGGCATGGCGAATCGGTATGAACGGGTGGGCGGGGTGCGCAACGGCGCGCTCCATTATCGGTCGCGCGGCGGTCGGGGAAAACCCTTCTCGGGAAATCGCGAGTTTTTCAGATTGCCGACGGTCTGGATAATGCCTGTAAACCGGTGATGTTGCCGGGTCATGACACTTCTGGAGGGGGCCATGGATCTGGCAATGGCAATGGGACTCGCACTGTTCGGCATGTTTACCGGCAGCACGGTACTATTTTTCTACCAGCTAGGCCGCTGACGGCAAGTTCTTCCGGATTGGCAAGGCCCGCCATGCAAATGGCGGGCCTTTTGCTTTCTGCGCACTTACAATTTGCAAGCGTTTGTGTGCATTGCCGCAAAAGCCGGGTAAATGCCTTGGCGCGGTAATCCTGGCTCGGCATAATCGGGGCGCCTTTTTTCGGACGCGCCCCGCGCCGTCCGCTTTTCTCCCCGATTGATCACTACTAAGAGGACCGACGCGTGAGTCTCTGGTTTCTGGTATTCCTGAGCGTCCTGCAGGGCGTCACCGAGCTGTTCCCCGTCAGCAGCCTCGGCCACACGCTGCTCGTGCCGGCGCTGTTCGGCATGCACATCGACAAGCACGCGCCGCAGTTGCTGCCGTTCCTTGTTGCACTGCACCTGGGCACCGCGCTTGCGCTGCTGTGGTATTTCCGCGCGCGCTGGATCGCGCTGATCAGCGGTTTCTTCGCGCAGCTCGGCGGCCGCAAGAACGACGACGGGCACCTGATGTGGGCGCTGATCATCGGCACGATTCCGACCGGGATCGTCGGTCTGCTGCTCGAGAAGCGCATCGAGCGTGTGTTCCACGATCTGCGCATCGTTGCGATCGCGCTGATCGTGAACGGCGTGCTGCTGTGGGTCGGTGACCGCATCCAGCGCAGCCGTGTGCATCAGCCGCCCGAGAAGATGACGTTCAAGCAGGCGTTTTTGGTGGGTCTCGCGCAGGTTGGCGCGTTGATTCCGGGATTCTCGCGCAGCGGGCTGACGATGATCGCCGGCAATGCGGCGGGGCTGACGGCCGAGAAGGCCGCGGAGTTTTCGTTCCTGCTCGGCACGCCGATCATTTTCGCGGCGGGCGTGCTTGAGCTGCCGAAGCTGTTCCATGCGCAGGGCCAGCTCGCGGACGCGCTGCTCGGCGGCGTGCTGACGGCGATCGCCGCTTACCTGAGCGTGCGGTTCCTGATGCGCTATTTCGAAGGGCGCGGGCGCCTGGCGTCGTTCGGCGTGTATTGCGTGATCGCCGGGGTGTTCTGTCTCGGGTGGTTCATGCTGCATGCGCAGCCGGTTTGATGGTTGCAGCACCGCTCGCGCGTGATGTGGCGCGATGATCGGGTATAATTTCGGGCTCGGCTTCATGCCGGGCCCGTTTCGTTTCGGGGCTTCGCACCGGTTGGTTGTGGTGGTGCTTCAAGCTTCGCGCGTCAAATGCGGCCCGGGTCGTGTGCCGTGTCTTTGTTCCTCGACCGCCCTTAGCTCAGTTGGATAGAGCAACGGCCTTCTAAGCCGTAGGTCACACGTTCGAATCGTGTAGGGCGGGCCAATCATTCTCGTAACGTGTCCGACAGGAATGCCACGTCGCCGCGTCCGCAGATCCGTTCCACTACACGCCAGCACGCTGAACGCACTGCATACGTACGGCGATTTTGCGGCCCGGCCGAACCGCCGCACCGATCGCCCAACCCCCGAATCCCCCCGACCGGACGACAAACCGGAATTCGTCTGATAATGCGATCGGCGAGCCACGCGAACGCGCTGCGCAAACCGCCGGCATTGCGCCGAACCGTCGCACCAGCAACCGGATGGCGGAATCCGTTCACGGCATCGCCCCGATCGTGTCGTCAGCCGACGCGATCGAGAAACGAAACGGCGTCAGGCCCACCTGGTCGTTCGGAATGTGCCCAGCGCCGTTCAAATCCCCACCCGACGCCCGCGCCACGCGGCGCCGCAAACAGGAGGTGAACGATGATCACGCTGACCGTCAACGGTAGCGAACAGCATTTCGACGGCAATCCCGACATGCCGTTGCTCTGGTATCTGCGCGACGTGCTCGGCGACACGGGCACCAAGTTCGGCTGCGGGATGGCGCTGTGCGGCGCGTGCACGGTGCACCTCGACGGCGTGGCGATCCGCTCGTGCATCACGCCGGTCGCGGCCGCATCCGGCAAGCGCGTGACGACGATCGAAGGGTTGTCGACCGATCTCACCCATCCGCTGCAGCAAGCATGGCAGGAACTGAACGTCGCGCAATGCGGCTACTGCCAGTCCGGCCAGATCATGCAGGCCGCATCGCTGCTGAAAACGAACCCGCATCCGAGCGATGCCGACATCGACGACGCGATGTCCGGCAACATCTGCCGCTGCGGCACCTACACGCGGATCCGCGCGGCGATCCGGCTGGCGGTGCGCCGTGGAGGTGCCGCATGAATGCGCCGGAACTCTCGGTTCACAACGAAAGCCGGCGCGCGCTGCTGCTCGGCTTCGCCTCCGGCGGGCTGCTGCTCGCCTTCGGCGTGCCGTCGCTCGCGCATGCGGCCGCGGCGGTTCAGCCGCCGGTCAGCCCGAATCCGCAGTACGGCGGGGCGGGCATGCCGCACGGATTGCGCGACGATCCGCACCTGTTCGTCGCGATCGCACCGGACGGCACGGTGACGGTGACCTGCATCCGCTCGGAGATGGGGCAGGGCGTGCGCACGAGCGTCGCGCTTGTGGTCGCCGACGAACTGGGCGCCGACTGGGCGCGCGTGAAGGTCGCGCAGGCAGTCGGCGACGAGCCGCGCTACGGCAATCAGAACACGGACGGCTCGCGCAGCCTGCGCCAGAGCTTCGCCGCGCTGCGTCGCGCGGGTGCGGCGGCGCGCACGATGCTCGAGCAGGCTGCCGCGGCGACGTGGGGCGTCGACGCGCGTCAGGTGAAGGCGACGGTGCACGAGGTCGTCGATACGAAGAGCGGCCGCACACTGGGTTTCGGCGAACTGGCCGCGAAAGCGGCGGCGCTGCCGGTGCCCGATCCGAAAACCGTGCCGTTGAAGGCGCAGGCGGAGTTCCGCTACATCGGCAAGGGCGCGACGGCATTGATCGACGGTCGCGACATCGTCGGCGGCCGCGCGCACTACGGCATCGACACGCGGCTCGACGGCATGCTGTATGCGGTCGTCGCGCGTCCGCCTGCGTATGGCGATACGGTCGCGTCGTTCGATGCGTCGGCCGCCGAGAAGCTGCCGGGTGTCGTCAAGGTCGTGCAACTCGCGTCGACGCCGCTGCCGTCCGGCTTCCAGCCGCTCGGCGGCGTGGCCGTGATCGCGCGCGACACGTGGACGGCGATTCAGGCGCGCGCGCAACTGAAGATCGACTGGAAGCGCGGACCGAACGCGGGCTACGATTCGGCCGCGTACCGCAAGACGCTCGAAGCGGCCGCCGCGCAGCCGGGCGACGTGATCCGCAACGACGGCGATGCCGCCACGGCGCTCGCAGGCGCCGCAAAACGGGTGCGCGCGACGTACTACATTCCGCATCTCGCGCACGCGACGATGGAGCCGCCGGCAGCCGTCGCACGTGTGGCCGACGGGCGCTGCGAAGTGTGGACCTGCACGCAGGCGCCGCAGACCACACGCGACGAGATCGCGAAGGCGCTCGGCCTGTCGACCGAGCACGTGACGGTGAACGTGACGCTGCTTGGCGGCGGTTTCGGTCGCAAGTCGAAGCCGGACTACGTGGTGGAAGCGGCGTTGTTGTCGAAGGCGACGGGTGCGCCGGTCAAGCTGACGTTCACGCGCGAGGACGACATCGCGCACGACTATTTCCATGCGGTGTCGCTGGAGGCGTTCGACGGCGGTCTCGATGCGGCGGGGAAGGTGGTCGCGTGGCAGCATCGCACGGTCGCGCCGTCGATCCAGTCGACGTTCAAGGCCGGCGTCGTGCACGAGCAGCCGGGCGAACTCGCGCAAGGCATCGCGGACCTGCCGTTTGCCATCCCGAACGTGCGGATCGAGAACCCGGCCGCGCAAGCACATACGCGGATCGGCTGGTTTCGTTCGGTGTACAACATTCCGCACGCATTCGGGATCCAGAGCTTCGTGTCGGAACTCGCGCACGCGGCGGGTCGCGACCCGAAGGATTTTCTGCTCGAGCTGATCGGCCCCGCACGACGTTTCGAGCCGCACATCACGGTGAAGAACGTGAACTACGGCGAGGATCCGGCGCTGTATCCGGTCGACACCGGGCGCTTGCGGCGCGTGGTCGAGACGGTCGCGCGCGAAGCCGGCTGGGGGCGCAAGTTGCCCAGCGGGCACGGGCTCGGGATCGCCGCGCACCGCAGCTTCGTGTCGTATACGGCGGCCGTGTGCGAAGTGCAGGTCGGCGCGGACGGCGCGATTGTCGTGCCGCGTGTCGACATCGCGATCGACTGCGGGCCGCAGGTCAACCCGGAGCGCGTGCGCTCGCAGCTCGAAGGTGCGGTGGTGATGGGGCTCGGCCTCGCGCTGCACGGCGAGATCACGTTCAAGGACGGGCAGCCGGAACAGAGCAATTTCAACGGCTTCCAGGTGCTCCGGATGAACGAGGCGCCGCGCGAAATCCACGTGCATCTGGTCGCACCGGACGACTACGCGACGCCGCTCGGCGGCGTGGGCGAGCCGGGCCTGCCGCCGATCGCGCCGGCGCTGACCAACGCGATCTTCGCGGCGACCGGCACGCGCATCCGCAGCCTGCCGGTCGCGGAGCAGCTTTCGAAACCGAAAGCGGGCTGATGCGCGATCGTGCGCCGGGCCGCCATGGCCCGGCGCACGCCGCGGATTCCGGCGTGCGCGCGGCGCGCCGGTCGATGCGCAGGTTCACGCATTGTCGTTTTAGAACGGTCGTGCTAAATTTCCGCCAGCACTTGCAGTCACCGACCCAATCATCCGGTTCCGGCAACCGGAGCCAACGGGCGCGCCGGCGCGCCGCCCGACCGTGAAGCATGGGACCAGCGTAAGCGCTAAAGCGCTGGCGCTGGTCGACAGGAGACAGACGTGATGGAGCATGCATCGATCGAGCGCACGCGGATCGACCGGACGGCGCATGGGCGGCCGTCGGCGACGCGGGCGATGCGGGTCACGCGGAGGGCATCGCGATGAGCCTGTTGATGTCGCGACGCGATCTCGCGTTCCTGCTGTACGACTGGCTCGATGCCGGCGCGCTCGCCGCGCTGCCGCGCTATGCGGAGCACAGCCGCGAGACGTTCGATGCAGTGCTCGACACGAGCGAGCGCATCGCCGCCGACCTGTTCGCGCCGCATGCGGCGCGCGGCGACCGCGAGGAGCCGCAGTTCGACGGTGAACGCGTGACGCTGATTCCCGAAGTCGCGCCGGCCGTACGGGCCTTCGCGGATGCCGGCCTGATCGCAGCCGGCCAGGACGAAGCGTTCGGCGGGATGCGCTTGCCGAAGCTCGTCGAAGCCGCGTCGTTCCTGTTCTTCCAGGCCGCGAACATCGCGACCGCCGCGTATCCCTTTCTTACCGTCGCGAACGCGAATCTGCTGCTCGCGCATGGCAGCCCCGCGCAGATCGACGCGTTCGCGCGTCCCGAGCTGGAAGGGCGCTTCTTCGGCACGATGTGCCTGTCCGAACCGCAAGCCGGTTCGTCGCTGTCCGACATCGTCACGCGCGCGGATTTCGAATGCGACACGCCGCTCGGCCCGCGCTACCGGATCACCGGCAACAAGATGTGGATTTCCGGCGGCGAGCATGAACTGGCCGAGAACATCGTTCACCTTGTGCTCGCGAAGATTCCCGACGAACACGGCAGGCTCCAGCCCGGCACGCGCGGCATTTCGCTGTTCATCGTCCCCAAGTATCTGCCGGGTGACGATGGCGCTGCGCGCGGCGAGCACAACGACGTGGTGCTCGCCGGGCTGAACCACAAGATGGGGTATCGCGGCACGACCAACTGTCTGCTGAACTTCGGTGAAGGCACGCGCCATCGTCCGCAGGGGCGCGCCGGGGCGATCGGCTATCTGGTCGGCAAGCCGAATCACGGTCTCGCCTGCATGTTCCACATGATGAACGAGGCGCGCATCGGCGTCGGCGCGGGCGCGGTGGCGCTCGGCTACACCGGTTACCTGCACGCGCTCGACTATGCGCGCAACCGGCCGCAGGGTCGCCCGCTCGGACCGTCCGGCAAGGACGCGGCCGCGCCGCAGGCGCCGATCGTCGCGCATCCGGACGTGCGGCGCATGCTGCTCGCGCAGAAGGCGTATGTCGAGGGCGCTCTCGCGCTGATCCTGTACTGCGCGCGGCTGGTCGACGAAGCGCGCGCGCACACCGACGCGGCAGTGCGCGCCGACGCCACGCGGCTGCTCGACATCCTGACGCCGATCGCGAAAAGCTGGCCGTCGCAGTGGTGTCTTGTTGCGAACGATCTTGCGATCCAGGTGCACGGCGGCTACGGCTACACGCGCGACTATCCGGTCGAGCGGCTCTATCGCGACAATCGTCTCAACCCGATTCACGAAGGCACGCACGGCATTCAGGCGCTCGACCTGCTGGGCCGCAAGGTCGTGCAGGACGACGGGGCGCTGCTGCTTGCGCTCGACGCGCGCATCGGCGCGACCGTCGCGCGCGCGCGGACGGCCGGCGGCGAGACGCGCACGCAGGCCGACGCGCTCGCGCAGCGCTGGGCGCGGCTCGTCGACGTCACGCGTGCGTTGGCCGCGCTCGGCGATCCGCAAGTGCGGCTTGCGAACGCGAGCGTCTATCTCGAGGCGTTCGGTCATCTCGTCGTCGCGTGGCTGTGGCTCGACGTGACGCTTGCGGCGCACGGCCACGACGACGATTTCCGCGACGGCAAGCGTGCGGCCGCGCGCTATTTCTTTCGCTGGGAGCTGCCGAAGGTGGATGCGCAGCTCGATCTGCTGGCGAGTGTCGACACGACGACGCTCGACATGCGCGACGCGTGGTTCTGAGCGTCGCGATGCACGGATGACGGTAACGCGATGCAGGCCGCTGTGCCAGCGTCGCGAGCCGATCGCGCGGGTGCGTCCCGCTGCCGTATGGATGCGCGGCCACGCCGCGCGAGGAGAGACGAGAACATGAAAGCCCTGTTGTGTACCGCGTTCGGCCCGATCGACCGCCTGCGTATCGACGACGTCGCGATTCCCGAACCGGCCGCGGGCCAGGTGCGGATTCGCGTGAAGGCGGCGTCGCTGAATTTTCCCGATGCGCTGATCGTGCAGGGGCTGTATCAGGTGAAGCCGGCGCTGCCGTTCTCGCCCGGTGCGGAATTCGCGGGCGTGATCGACGCGGTCGGCGACGGCGTGAGCCAGTGGCGGCCCGGCGACGAAGTGGTGGCATTCACGGGGCACGGCGGCTTCGCCGAGCAATGCGTGGCCGACATGCACCAGATCGCGGCGCTGCCGCCGGGGATGACGTTCGAGCAGGGCGCGGCACTCGTGCTGGCCTACGGCACGTCGCTGCATGCGCTGCAGCAGCGTGCGCGTCTGCAGCAGGGTGAGACGCTGCTCGTGCTGGGCGCGGCGGGCGGCGTCGGGCTGGCCGCGATCGAGATCGCGAAGGCGCTGGGTGCGCGCGTGATCGCGGCCGCGTCGAGCGCGGAGAAACTCGCGTTGTGCCGCGAAGCCGGTGCCGACGACACGATCGACTATGCAACGGAAGACTTGCGGCGCCGCGTCGACGAACTGACCGGCGGGCGCGGCGCGGATGTTGTCTACGACCCGGTTGGCGGCGCGTACAGCGAGGCGGCGCTACGCGCGACCGCGTGGCGCGGCCGGTTCCTCGTGGTCGGTTTCGCGGCCGGCGAGATTCCGAAGATCGCGCTGAACCTGGCGCTGCTCAAGGAGCGCGACATCCTCGGCGTGTTCTGGGGCGACGCGGTGCGGCGCGACCCGGCGCAGCACATGGCGAACATGCGCCAGCTCGCGCAATGGTTCGCGGCCGGCAAGGTCCGGCCCGCGATCACCGAGCGCGTGCCGCTGTCGGGCGCGGCCGATGCGATCGCGCGGATCGCGAACCGGCAGGTCAAGGGCAAGGTGGTGATCCTGCCGGATGCGTGATTCGTGCTGCAGCAGGAGCGCGGCGGCAGCCTGATGGCGTGCCGCCGGCATTCGATGTCTTTTGCGTGACGTTACCGGAGTCGTTGAACATGCAACCCCTATCGCATCTGCCTCCCGCTGTCGCGAAATCGCTCGATGCGTGGCACGCGATGATCGAACACAAGGACTTCGGCGCGCTGCACACGATCGTTCATCCGGACGCCGTGTTCCGCTCGCCGATGGCATTCAAGCCGTATGGACCGGCGCCCGCGCTGCTGTTGGCGCTGCGCACGGTGATCACGATCCTCGAGAACTTCGAATACCACCGCCAGTTCGCCGACGACGATGGCACGAGCGTCGTGCTCGAATTCAGCGCGACGATCGGCGACAAGCGGCTGAAGGGCATCGACATGATCCGCTTCGACGACGACGGGCGAATCGTCGAGTTCGAGGTGATGATTCGCCCGTTCAATGCGCTGCAGGCGCTCGGCGCCGAAATGGGCGCGCGGCTCGGGCAGCAACTGCCGGCGTTCAAGGGCGGCGAGTGAGTGGCGGTTGCCGGCATGCGTTGATGCCGGCCCGCACGCGTCAGTGATCCTTGATCCTGACGCTGTAGCCCGCGTCTTCGAACGCGACGATGAATTCCTCGGGGAACAGCCACGATTCGACCTTCACGTGCGATGTGGCGCGATCGAGCTCGATCTTTGCGTCAGGGTCGACGCGCCAGATTTCATGTTCGACCGCGCGGGCGGTCTCGTCGTCGAGCGAGTGGTCCAGTACGAATTCCATGATCGGTTTCCTTTTTGGGCGGCGGGGATCGTGACGGCACGAACGGCCGGTTGAGACACGATGCCGATGAAGCTGCCGGGATCAGACAGCCTGTGTTGAAGATACCCGCGATTGCATCGAACGATAAGCCGGCCCGCGCGTGACGCACTGTCGCCTGCCGGGCAACGTATCCGGTCGCGATGCGTGCGGATTCCGGATGACCTGTCGCAAAACGGGCGCGTGAAGCAAGCGCCGTTCCGCCTGGCCGGCACGGCGCCACCCGTCACGCATCGAGGGCCGCGACCGCGTCGACCGCGATCATCGCGAGGTGATTCGCGGGCCGTGGGCGCCCGGTCGGACGAAACACGGCTTCGCCCTGAACGATCGCGCGGCCCGAATACGCGCATCGGCCGTCGCGTCGCGCGAGCGCGCGCCGCCATTTCTGTTCGCCGTAGTGCAGGCGGCCGCTCTCGACCCAGCGCACGAGCAGCGATTCGCGCGACCACTCGAGCAGCGTGACCTGAATCACGCTGCGCCCGGGTGCCGATGCGCGCGGCGCAATGCCGACGGAAGAGACGGTCAGCATGATGGGTGGCCTCCGGCGCGAACGACGCGATAGCGATCTGCGTCGCGCCGCAACGAGCCGTGCTGCGTCGGCTGTCCGGCGAGACGCCGGGAATCATCAGTTGCGCTGAATGCCATGGCGAGCCTCCTGCCGGCCAACGAAGATCGCGTCGGTCGGGATTGATCGGGGCCGTGCGATGACACGGCCGGTACGGGATCGGCTGACGCACGGGCGTCGAAATGGACGACTGCCGCGGATCGCCGGAATGCCCAGTGTAAAAGCGCATGCATCGCGGCCGGAAGGCATGCCGCGCAGAACACGGTGTTGCCCGATATCGAACACGGATGCATGCGGGCGCGGCGCCGTCATGGGTGCCCATTCTGCGGCGCGTTGTTTGCCACCGCGTGCCGCGCCGGACGCAGCGTGACCGTGCAGGTCGTGCCCGCCGCAAGGAATCCGCCGGGCGGCGCGCCGTCCAGCCGGATCCGGACCGGCACGCGCTGCGCGAGCCGCACCCACGTGAAGATCGGATTGACGTCGGCGAGCAGCGTCGAGCCGGCCGGGTTGTCGCGATCGCTGATGCCGCGCGCGACGCTTTCGACGTGCCCGGTCAGCGACGGGCCGCCTGCGAGCAGCCGGATTTCCGCCGGATCGCCGACGTGTACCTGAGGCAGCTTGGTTTCCTCGAAATAGCCGTAGACCCAGTACGAATGCGCGTCGATCAGCGCGAGGCGCGCGACACCCGCGGTCGCATAGTCGCCCGGGTACAAGTTCAGGTTCGTGATGTAGCCGTCGACGGGCGCGCGGATTTCGCTGCGCGCGAGATTCAGGCGCGCGACGTCGCGCGTGGCGAGCGCCGCGTCGTAGTTGGCCTGCGCCTGCCGCGCGGCCGACCCGGCGTCCTCGCGTACTTCGGCCGAGATCACCGCGCTGTCGAGCCGCGCGCGACGCGATGCCTGCTGCCGGCGCATGTCGAGCTCGGCCTTGCGCAGCGCGACCTGCGCATCGGCTTGCGCGAGCGCATAGCGAAAGCGCTCGGCATCGATGCGAAACAGCACGTCGCCGCGGTGGACCTGCTGGTTGTCGGCGACCAGCACGTCGGTCACGATGCCCGACACGTCCGGTGCAATATTGACGACCTTGGCGCGGACGCGTCCATCGCGCGTCCACGGCGCATACATGTAGCGATTCCACAGCGCGTGGGCGAGCAGCACGGCGGCAACGAACAGCAGCAGGGTGACCGCCACGCGGAAAGAGGTTTGGGCACGCATGTTGACTCGATACGAAACAGGGTGATCCATCAGCCGGCCAGCAGCAGGCCGGCGCCGCAGAACAGGCACACGAACACGGACACGCGGAACAACGCCGGATGCCACACGTGCCGGTAGAGCCCGGCGCGCGCGAGCACGCGGTCGACGATCCGGAATGCGACGGCACAGCCGATGAGCGCGGGCAGCAGCCCGGGCACCAGCAACGACGCGAACGGAAATTCAGCGAACATCGGGCGCTCCTTGCGGTGGCCGGGCGGCGACGTCGCCCGTCGGTTCGACGCCGCCGCCGAGCGCCATCATCAGTTGCGCCCAGGCGTCGAGACGCGCGGCGCGCACGTTCGCGAGCGCCTGCTGCGCCTGCAGCAGCTCCGTCTGGGTCGACAGCACGTTCAGGTAGTCCGTGAGCCCCGCGCGATAGCCCTGCGTCGCATAGTCGAACGCGTGTTGCGCGGACGCATTCGCGGCAGTGATGTCGACCTGCTGTTGCGCGAGCGACTGCAGCGACACGACCTGGTTGGCGACGTCGCGGAACGCCGCGAGAACGGCCTCGTTGTACGTCTCGACCGCGAGGTCGTAATCGGCGACCGCGACGCCGTAGCGGCCCTGGCGCACGCCGCCGTCGAAGATCGGCAGCGAAATGGCCGCGCCGAAGCCGTGCGTCATCGCATCGTTGTTGATGAACGTGAAGAAGCCGCCGAAGGCGGCGGACGCGAGCCCTGCGCTCGCGATCAGGTCGATGTTCGGATAGAAGTCGGCGTGCGCCGCGTGAATCCCCTTGGCCATCGCTTCGACGCGCCAGCGCGCGGCGCTGATGTCGGGCCGATGGCCGACGAGTTCGGCGGGCAGGTTCGCGGGTAGCGCGACCGGCACGTCGAGCCGCAGCGCTGGGCGCGTCAGTGCCGCGCCGACACCCGGCCCGCGTCCGGTGAGGACGGCCAGTTCGTTGCGCAGCACCGCGACCTGCCGGTCGAGTTCCTCGATCTGCGCGCGGGTCGTGGCGACCGGCGTGTTCGCCTGCGTGATCTCGAAGCGGCTCGCGAGCCCCGCCCGGTAGCGGCGCTCGATGATGGCGACGACGTCCTGCTGGCGCTTGAGCGTCGCAAGCGCGACGTCGCGCTGATCGAACGTCTTCGCGAACGTGACATAGGTGCGCGCGACCGCCGTCTCGAGCGTCAGGCGCGCGACGCGCGCATCGGCTTCGGCTGCCAGCGTGCTGTCGAGCGCGCCTTCGCGTTCCGCGCGATGCTTGCCCCACAGGTCGAGCGGATAGCCGAGGTCGGCGCCGACGGAATTGTTCCAGACCGTGTTGCCGCCGGGCGGGCTCGGGCTGTCGAACCGCGCAAAGCGCGTGCGGCCGAAATCGCCGCTCGCGGACACGCTCGGGTAGCGCGACGCGCCGGCGATACGCGCAAGCTCGGCGTGGCGGTCGATACGCGCCTGTGCGACACGCAGCGCGGGGCTGCCGGTCACGGCATCGGTGACGAGCGTGTCGAGCTGCGGATCGCGCCACGCGCGCCACCAGTCGTCGCGCGGCCACGACGCCTGCGACGCGGATGCCGGCAGCCCGTTCGCGACCGTGGCCGCATCGACGAGCGTCGCGCGCGGCGCGATGCCGCCGGTGTGCGCACACGCGCCGAGCCACAGCGCGGCGAGCGCCGCGATGCCGCGCGCGGCGAGGGGAGGAAGCGAGCGTGCCGCAGTGCGGCGCTCGGGATTACGCGCGGGCATCATTGGGCGCACGGGGTGGAGTGGGCGAAGCCGGCCCGCGTTGCAGCGGGACGAGGTTGCATTGCAGCGACACGAGAATGAAACGGACGCAGTCGGCCAGCCGCTGCGCGGCGCCGGACGTCAGCGGAGGTGCGGCGGTTAGCACGGCGAGCGCGTCGC
Source organism: Burkholderia sp. JKS000303 (assembly GCF_002563755.1). Classification (NCBI taxonomy): domain Bacteria; kingdom Pseudomonadati; phylum Pseudomonadota; class Betaproteobacteria; order Burkholderiales; family Burkholderiaceae; genus Burkholderia; species Burkholderia sp. JKS000303. Next base: position 191,703 of record NZ_PDBZ01000001.1, on the reverse strand, counting down.
GGGCCGCGCGGTCGGCGTCGTGCAGCGTGGCGGGTGACGGCATGTCGAACAGGTGCGAGACCGTCGCACACAGCGCGTGTTCACGCGTGCGCCACGCGCCGCCGGGCGGTTCGGCGGCGCCGGCCGTGCGCAGGTCGACGATGCTGCGGCCGATCTCGAGCGACGCGAAGCTCCAAGCGAACAACGCCTGCTGGCCGAGGTGGCCGGTTGCGGGGCGCGCGGCGATCTGCAGCGTGAAGTCGCGCACGCCGGCGTCGAAGCGCGCCATCAGGCCGTCGAGCGTGCCGAAGCACGCATCGACCGACACGAGACGCCGCAGCGCGGCGAGATAGCGGCCCGTCGCCCAGTCGCCCGCATACGGCGCGACGACCGAATAGGCGAGCGACGCGGCCACGATGCCGAGAATCGACGAGAAGCCCGCATCGAGCGTCGTGGCGGGGGCATAGACACCGGGATTGGTGACGTTGGTCAGGAAGCAGAAGTAGATGTTGAAGCCGAGACCGAACGCGGCCGTTTTCGGAAACGAGTTCAGGTATGCGCCGATCGCGATGAACAGCGCGAACGCCGCGGCGAGCGGCGCGAAACCGTCCATGTCGGGCAACAGCAGGAAATTGAACGCGATGCTCGCGAGCCACGCGACCGTGCAGCCGAGCGCGACCTGACGGGTCGCCGCCGCCGGCGCCGGCATGATCGAGTACAGCGCGCTAGCGATGGTTGCGGATACCACGGCGCCGGCCGCGCCGGTCCAGCCCGATGCGATCCAGAACAGCGACACCGCAGACACAGCGACGATCGCACGCAGCCCCGCCGCCGCGGACACCATGCGGTTCGCGGAAGTGGCGATGCGCACGGGGGCTCGGGTTCGCGCCGTATCGGACGAAGCGGCAGAAGAGGCCGAAGCCGCGACCGGCGGCGACTGCCGGCGGATCGCGATGAAGTCCGCGAGATACGCGCGCAGGCTGTCGAGTGCCTGGTGAAGCAGCGACAGGCCGGTGAGCGCCTGATGCGCGTCGCGTGCGTCCGGTGCCGGTTCCGGCGTGTGGCCGTCGGGCAGTCGGGCGACGGCCTGGTCGAGTGCGTCGACGAGCTGTTCGACGGTCCGCAGGTCGAACGCGCGAGCGGGGTCGTCCGGCGGCAGCACGCGCGCGACGTCGTCGCAGGCGGCCGACAGCACGCCGGCCGCATGACGATCGTCGCCGTGCGCGATGCGTACGCGATACTGATGTAGCGCATGAAAGCGCGCACCGGCATCGAGGAATTGTCCGGCCATGCGCGTCATGATGTCGTTGCGTGCGCGCAGGTCGGGATCCTCGAACACCGCCGCGCTGCGCAGGTTCTCGAGTTGCGCGCGCGCGGCGAGCAGCCGCAGGTAGCGGCGGCTCTGCTCGTCGGTCGGCAGGTTCTGCGTGAGCGCGGCGCGCACGAAGCCGATGAAATCCGCATAGTGGTCTTCGCCGGTCTTCATCAGCATCGCGCGGACGTGGCGCGGCAGGATCAGCGCGCTGACGACGCCGGCCGACAGGAGGCCGATCGATACCTCGCCTAGCCCGGTGACGACGTTGGCGATGATGTCGTAGGGCCGGTCGATCGACGGGATCGCGGCGATGCAGGTTGCGTAGCCGGCGAGCACGAAGCCGTACGACTGATAGTTCCGGAAGTACGCGGCGCCCCATGTGCAGCAGCCGATCCACAGCACGAGCACGCCGAGGAACAGTACGCGCTCCTGCGGGAAGGCGCCGATCAGCACGATCGCGGCGAGGTTGCCGACCAGCATGCCGACGCCGCGATAGAAGCCGCGCGCCATCACCATCCCGCTGTGCTGATGCATCATCAGGATCACGACGGTCACCATCGCGGTGCGCGGCGCCGTCAGTTCCAGCCGCATCGACACGCCCATCGCGAGCACGACCGCGATGACCGTCTTCGCGACATGGATCAGACGCGCACCGTCGGTGCGTCCGTATTCGCGGCTCATGTCGAGCAGCGTGTGCGCGAGTTGCGCCGCACGGAATGGCTTCGTCAGCATGCGCTTGGTCGGTGGCATGGCGTGGCGAGCGGACGGCTCCGGCGGGACGGGGCCGACGGGAAACGCGCGGTTCTGACGACGGAAGCGCGCATCGCGTCAGGCCGAATTCGTGGCCAGCGTTTCGGCAGGCAGCGCGGCGTCCGGGCCGGCCGACCACGGCCGATCGAGCAGCGCGATGCGCACGTGCTCGATGAACAGTTTCAGCTTGTTGCTCGCATACGGGTTGCGCGGATAGACCGCGTAAATCACTTCGTCCTGCGGCGGGTCGTCGGCGAGCACGCGTACCAGCCGGCCGTCGCGCAGGTCTTCGTCGACGATGTAGCGCGGCAGCATCGCGATGCCGATGCCGTGCACCGCGGCATCGCGCAGCGTTTCGCCGTTGTTCGACAGGAACACGCTGCCCGGGTTGATCGTGCGCGGCTTGCCGAGTCCGCCCGGCGTGGCGAACGTCCAGGTGGCCGACGGCGCCGTGTGACTGTAGTTCACGCACCGGTGCTCGAGCAGCGCGTCGATCGACGCGGGCTCACCGTGTGCCGCGAGATAGCCGGGACTGCAGACGACCACCCGCTCGCATGCGGCGACGCGGCGCGCGATGAGCGCGCTGTCGGGCAGCCGGGCGGAGCGCAGCGCGACGTCGAAGCGCTCGACTTCGAGGTTCACCGTGCGATCGTCGGTCTCGAGCGTGACGCGCAACTGCGGATGCGCGGCGGCAAACTTCGCGATCACCGGCCCGAGCCAGCGGCGCGTCAGGCTTGCCGGCGACGTGATGCGCAGTTCGCCGCACAGCCCGTGCGAGCGTTCGGCGATTTTCTCGGCGACGTCGACGAGCCGGCGCATCGATTCCGACGCGGCGCGATAGAAGGTCACGCCGGCTTCGGTCGGCGTCACGTTGCGCGTGGAGCGCATCAGCAATTGGACGCCGAGCGTGCGCTCGAGGTCGCTGATGCGCTTGCTGACGACGGATTTCGACAGGCCGAGCCGGCGCGCGGATTCGGTGATGCTCTGCCGCTCGACGGCGAACAGGAAGGCCTGGATATCGTCTATGTTCAGGGATTTCATGATGCAGTCCGAATGTCGTTGGGCGTGAGTCGAGCGCGGCCGCACGCGCTGCGTCCAGGCTGCCGGCGGCGCTCGACGGAAAAGGCCGCGGCCCCCGTCACCCCGGTCCGCACGATTCGTGCGACGAAAGCGCGCTGTGCGGCGGCGGCCGCAACACGATCGGGCGGGTCGGGAGCTGGGTGCTTCACGCGTGCCTGATGCCGTGGGAAGTCGGGACGGCTTCAAGCGTAGTGGAAGGTGTCACGTGTCGATAGACGGGCCGGATTGTCCTCAGTGTTCCGTGTGTGGAACGATCGCTTCGCACTGCCGTGATGGCGGCGCGCTGGCCGGTGCGCAGACGCGTCAGGCGATCTGCGTGAGGCGATAGACGTCGACCTTCTCGACGGCGTCCCAGTCGCGGGCCTGGAACGCGAGGATGTGCGGCCCCTCGTTGTGGTGGCGCGCATGGGACTGCGCGTTCTCCCACATCTCGACGAACACGAAGCGGCGTGGGTCGGCGTCGTCGAGCAGCAGTTCGTAGCGCAGGTTGCCGTGCTCCTGCCGGGACGGCTCGACGAGCTCCGCGAGCCGGGTCCGCAGGCGTGCCTCATGGCCGGCCTTCGCGTACAGCACGGCGACGATGTGCAGTGTCGTCATCTTCGTTCTCCTCGATGGCGTGCGCGTGCAGGGCCGCGGTGCGCACACCGGCTCATGCATGCGCGGCCAGGCGTCCGGGGCCGGCGGCGATCAGGATGATGAAACCGCCGATGATGCTGATGTGCTCGAGAAAGCCGGTCAGCATCAGCGTGCGCTGGTTGCCTTGCTGGTTCCAGAAGTCGTAGAACACCACCGCGGTCGCGAGCGTGAAGATCGCGAGCAGCAGCGACGCAAGGGTCGTCTGGAAGCCGGCCATGATCGCGATGCCGCAGACGAGCTGGACGATGATCGTGCTCGAGAGCGCGACGCGCGGTAGCGGCAGGTTCTTCGCGCGGACCTCGTCGAGCCCGTGCTGGAAGAACAGGAATTTGTTGATTCCGCTCAGCACAAACATCAGCGCGATGAAGAAGCGGCCTGCGAACAGCAGATAGTCGTCCATGACGCGTTCGTATTCGGTTTCGGTCGAAGGAAAGGCGTCGGCGTCGGGCGCCGACGCAACATCCCGTCGCGGCTGCATTCGCCCCGGAACGGACGAGCGCAGCCGCGGCAGGCAACGGCATTCGCCGTCGCGAATCAGCTCTTGTCGTACGAGAACTGGATGCCGGCGGTGCCGCCGGTCTGGATGAACAGGTCGATGAACGCGGGGACGGTCGCGCTGCGTGCCCAGTCGCGCTGCAGTTCGCAGAACAACTGCGCGACGCTGATCATCTGGCCGCCGGCCTGCTCGATGCGGCGCAGCGCGGCTTCGTGCGCGGCCACCGACGTGCCGCCGACCGCATCGACGACCACGTAGACCTCGTAGCCGGCCTTCAGCGCGTCGAGTGCGGGGAAGGTCAGGCACGCTTCGGTCCACAGCGCGGTCATGATGAGTTTCTTGCGGCCGGTGGCTTCGACGGCCTTGCGGAACTCGACGTCTTCCCACGAGTTGATGCTGGTGCGATCGTAGGTCGGATAGCCTTCGAGCGCGGCGCGCAGTTGCGGGATCGGCGGCTTGTTCAGGCCGGTCTTCACGTTGACGGTCGAGTGGACGATCGGCAGGCCGTACGCAACGGCCGCTTTCGACGCGCCGACGATGTTGTTGATCAGCAGCTGGCGATCCATCGACGCGATGGAGTTCACCTGGACCGGCTGGTAATCGATGACTATGAACGCCGCATTCTGCGGGGTGAGCAGGTGGTCGTTCGCGGGGTCGCGAATCGGTTCGCTTGCCATGGTTCTCTCCAGATCAGGGTGGTGGGAGGCTGGGGATCACGATCGCGCCGCCCCGTCGTGCGGGCGCGATGCGATTCTGCTGCGGTGCGGTGCCGCGACGATCGGGTCGCGACGTTCAACCGCGACATCGACATGGCCCGCGCCTGGCGATTCGCCGGATTCGGGTGCCGGCGAGTGTCGTCAGCTTATGCGATTCAAGGTGCGGTGCGTAGCGCGCGCGGACAGAACATAGTGTTCTCGTTCTTCGAACGGAATGCACGCGCGAACGGGCGAACATACCGATAACATGGGCGGTATGTTAAGGATCACTGATTGGTTTGAAGGCGACGGGCGTCGCGAATGCGCCGCTCGATCCGGTGGTGCGGATGGGTGATGAACGGTACGCGCGGCCTAGCGTCGCGCGCGCGTCTTGCTGGCGATGCGCATGGCCGGCGGTGCACCGTCGGCGGGCGTGGTGTCTTCGAGCACGAGCTGGGCGGTGACGGCGAAATGCCGGCGCAGCAGTTCGCACGCGCGATCGGCATCGCGCGCGAGCACGGCCTTGACGATTTCCTCGTGTTCGCGGCCGACGTCCCGTTCGCCCGCATGCTGGCTGCGCAGCGACTGATGGCGGTAGCGGGCCGTCTGGGTGCGCAGCGTCGCGGCGAAATGCTTGAGCCATTTCGAGCGGCAGCCGGCCAGCAGCGTCGCGTGGAAATGGTCGTGCGCGCGTTCCCAGTCCGGGTTCATCCGCGGCGGTTCGTCGACGACGGTCGGCAGGCTGTTCACCAGGTGGAACGCGGCGAGCACCGAGGCTTCCCATTCGAGGTTGCCGCTGCCGATCGCATCGCGCAGCGCTTCGGACTCGATGCATTGCCGCACGGACGTGATGTCCTCCAGATCCGCGCGCGAGACGGGCGTGACGCGAAAGCCGCGCTGGTCCTCCGCATCGACGAAACCGCTCATCGCGAGCCGCGACACGGCCTCGCGCAGCGGGATCACGCCGGCCTGATAGCGGTCGGCCAGTTCCCGGATCTTCAGCTTGGAGCCGGGCGCGAGCGCACCCGACACGATGTCGCGAAGGATGGTGTCGGCCAGTACCGACGCCATGGTGCGCGAGCCGCTGGCCGTTGCGTCGTCAAACGTCATGTCCACGAATGTTTCCCTCCTGATGGCCAAATTATATGCAGAACATGGGGACGTATGCACATCCTAGGGTAAACATCAAAAGACGAAAATATATATATTTTCTAAATTTGTATCTAAATCGTGGCCAACCCGGCGGCGACCCCCTTGAACTGGAGATGTCATGCGTTATGTGAATTTTTCGGCCGATGGCCGCAAGCGGATGCTCGGCGTGCAGCGCGGCTCGGCCATCGTGTCGCTCGGCGACGCGACGCTCGAGCAGTTGCTCGCGAGCGGTATCGATCTGGTCGACTTCGCCGAGCGCCACGCGTCGGCCGGCCCGACCTTTCACGTCGACGAAGTGACGTGGCTGCCGCCGCTTGCCCGCCCCGGAAAGATCATCTGCGTCGGCCTGAACTACGCCGACCATACGAAGGAAAGTCCGTATGAACAGCCGTCCTATCCGACCCTGTTCCCGCGCTTCACGACGAGCCTGATCGGGCACGACGCACCGATGATCCGGCCGCGCGTGTCCGATTCGCTCGACTTCGAAGGCGAGCTGGCCGTCGTGCTGAAGAGCGGTGGCCGTCATGTGCCGAAGGCGCGCGCGCTCGACTGCGTGGCCGGCTACTCGGTGTTCAACGACGGGTCGGTGCGCGAGTACCAGTTCAAGGCGCCGCAATGGACGGTCGGCAAGAACTTCGACGGCACCGGCGCATTCGGGCCCGCGCTCGTCACCGCGGACGAGTTGCCGGCCGGCGGCGCCGGCCTGCCGCTGCAAACGCGGCTGAACGGCAAGGTCGTGCAGTCGGCGAACACCAGCGACATGCTGTTCGACGTCGCGACGCTGATCGCGATCGTCAGCGAGGCGATCACGCTGGAGGCGGGCGACGTGATCGTCAGCGGCACGCCGGCCGGCATCGGCTGGGCGCGCGAACCGAAGCTGATCATGCGCGACGGCGACGTGTGCGAGGTCGAGATCGAAGGGCTCGGCATCCTGCGTAACCGGGTGCGCGACGAAGACGCGGCGCAATGAACGCCGGCCGCTGAACGGACCCATCAAGAGACTGAGGAAGACATGAGACAGATTCGAGTTCCGGTACTGGTGGTCGGCGCAGGGCCGGCCGGGTTGACGAGCGCGGCGCTACTCGCGAAGTACGGCGTCGACGTGCTGGCGATCACGCGTTATCCGGGCACCGCGCATTCGCCGCGCGCGCACATCACGAACCAGCGCACGGTCGAGGTGTTCCGCGACCTGGGCATCGAGGCGCGCGTACGTGCGCTCGCGACGCCGAACGAGCTGATGACGAACAACGTATGGGCGACGAGCTTCGCCGATCGCGAGATCGCACGGCTGCAGACCTGGGGCACCGGCACGCGGCGCAAGGCCGACTACGAGGCGGCGAGCCCGTCGCAGATGTGCAATGCGCCGCAGCACCTGCTCGAACCGGTGATTCTCGGTGCGGCGCGCGAGTACGGCGCGCGCATCCTGTTCAACACCGAGCTCGTGTCGATTCGTCAGACGGAAGATGCGGTGATCGCGCAGCTCGTCGACGTCGTCACGCGCGAGGAGATCGAAGTGATCTCCGACTATGCGATCGGCGCGGACGGCGCGCAGAGCCTCGTGGTCAAGCAGCTGGGCTTTGAGCTGGACGGCGAAATGGGGCTTGGCTGCGCGGTGAACTGCTGGCTCGAAGTCGACCTCGAGAAATACACCGCGCACCGCCCGGGCGTGCTGTACTGGATGAGCCAGCCGGGCAGCGACTATTGGGTCGGCAGCGGCACGTACATCTGCGTGCGGCCGTGGAACGAATGGGTGCTGCTGTTCATGTACAACCCGAAGGACGGCGAGCCCGACCTGAGCCATGACGCGGTGATCGCGCGGGCGCGCGCGACGATCGGCGACCCCGACATCCCGATCCGCGTGAAGGCGGTATCGAAATGGACGATCAACCGGATGGTCGCGCGCAACATGGTGAAGGGGCGCGTCGCGATTGCGGGCGACGCCGCGCACCGCCATCCGCCGGCGAACGGGCTCGGTTCGAACACGTCGGTGCAGGACGCGTTCAACCTCGCGTGGAAGCTCGCGATGATCGTGAAGGGGCAGGCATCGCCTGCGTTGCTGCAGACGTATTCGGACGAACGCCAGCCGGTGGCCGAGGCGGTCGTCAATCGTGCGATCAAATCGGTCGGCGAGATGCTGCCGATCGCGAAGGCGCTCGGCTTCTCGGAGGGGCAGAGCATCGAAGAGGGCTGGGCGTCGCTCGACGGGCTGTTCGCCGAGGACGACGCGGGCCGCAAGCGCCGCAAGGCGCTCGCAGACGCGGTCGAACTGCAGAACTATCAGTTCAACTGCCACGGCGTCGAGCTCGGGCAGCACTACACGTCGTCCGCGATCGTGCGCGACGGCGCGACATTCCCGATTCCGTCGCGCGACCCGGAGCTTTACTATCATCCGACGACGACGCCCGGCGCATCGATTCCGCACGCGTGGATCCAGCACGACGGCACGCAGGTGTCGACGCTCGACCTCGTCGGGAACGGCGCGTTCACGGTGCTGACCGGCGCAGGCGGACGCGCGTGGCTCGATGCGGCGAAGCAGGTCGGCGACGAATTCGGCATCGCGATCCGCACGGTGGCGATCGAGCAGGGCACGTCGACCTTCGACGTGTACGGCGACTGGGCGCGACAGCGCGAGATCGAGGATCACGGTTGCGTGCTGGTGCGGCCGGACCGCTTCGTCGCGTGGCGTTCGGAAGCGCTGGCGGACGATCCGGCCGGTGCGCTGCGGCGCGTGCTCGCGCGGATTCTCGGTGGCGTGCCGCAGGCGCGCGCGAATGTCGATGCGGCCGCACTGGCCGAAGCGTAACGGAGGTCGGAATGACGATTGCGACAAGGAAGCGGGCCCAGTTCGGTATCCATAGCATCGACCATTTCGCACTCGAGGTGCCGAGCCTGACGGATGCCCGTCGCTTCGTGACGGCGTTCGGTTTCGACGTCGAGGCGAGCGGGCACGAATTGCGGCTGCGTACGCAAGCCGGCGGCCACGTCTGGGTGACGCTGTGCGAGGGGCCGCGCAAGCGGCTCGCGTATCTGTCGCTGAACTGCTTTGCCGACGATTTCGAGCCGCTGCGCGCGCAGATTCTCGAGGCGGGCGGCCGTGCGGCGACGCCGGCCGAAGGGCGTGCGCCGGACGACGGCTTCTGGTTCGAGGATCCCGACGGAAACCTGATGCAACTGCAGGCGGGCGCGAAGACGACGCCGGGATGCAAGCCGGCGGTGCCGCGCGCAACCGGGATCCGGCCGCAGCGCGGCGCGCTGTTTCGCGGCGACGCGCCGGTCGTGCATCCGGCGCGGCTGTCGCACGTGCTGATGTTCACGCCGGACATCGGTCGCGCGATCGCGTTCTACGAGCAGGCGCTGGGGCTCTCGTTGTCCGACGGCGCCGCGGGCATCGTCGCGTTCCTGCATGCGCGCCACGGCAGCGACCATCATCTGGTCGCGTTCGCGCAGGGCAGCGCGAAGGGCTGGCACCACAGTGCATGGGACGTGCCGGCCGTAGACGACGTCGGGCTCGGCAAGATGCAGATGCAGCGGGCCGGTTACGTGGAAGGCTGGGGCGTCGGGCGTCATGTGCTGGGCTCCAACTACTTCCAGTACGTGCGCGATCCGTGGGGGTCGTTCTGGGAATACTCCGCCGACATCGACTATGTCGGCGCGGGCGTCGAGTGGCCGGTCGGCGACCACCCGCCGGAGGATTCGCTGTATCTCTGGGGGCCGGACGTGCCGGACTACTTCTTCGAAAACACCGAAGCCGCCTGACCGTCATCAGATGCCGCCGGCTCGCGCCGGCGCGCCTTGCGCCGGACCGCCCGGTCCGGCGTTCCGGATTTTCATTTTCATCACATCAATCAGTATAACGAATCATCATTGGAGATCAGGATGGTCGGCAAAAAGACCTGTGCAATCGGCCTGCTGGCGCTCGGGCATACGTGCACGGCGAACGCGCAGAGCAGCGTCACGCTGTTCGGCTTGCTCGATGCGGGCGTGAGCTACGTCAGCAATGAAGGCGGTCACGGCGTCGTCAAATTCGACGACGGGATTTTCACGCCGAGCCTCGTCGGGCTGCGCGGCAGCGAAGACATCGGTGGCGGCACGCACGTGATTTTCCAGCTCGTCAGTCAGATCGCGATCGGCTCCGGCACGACGATCGGCGACGGGCTGTTCGCGCGTACCGCATTCGTCGGCGTGCAGAACGACCGCTACGGCACGATCACGCTTGGCAACCAGTACGAGTTCATGGCCGATGCGCTGTTCTTTGGCGGCGTCGATGCGGCGCGCGACGTGGGCGGCCTGTACAACCTGCGCAACGGCCCGTTCCAGAAGCTCGCGCTGCCGGGCAATCCGACCGGCGCATTCGACTGGGACCGGATGGCCGGCAGCCAGCGCGTCGCGAATGCGGTGAAGTACGTGAGCCCGGTGATCGGCGGATTCAAATTCGGCGCGCTGTACGGCGTCGGCGGCGTGCCCGGCAGCATCGGCGCGAACAACACGGTGAGCGTCGGCGCGGACTATTCGATCGGAACGTTTGGTGCGGCGGCCGCCTATACGAACGAGAAATACGGCGCGCAGGCGGGCGCGGCTTCGACCAGCGTGCGCAACTGGGGCGCCGGCCTGCGTTACGGCTTCGGCCCGGTCAACTTGAGCGCGCTGTTCACGACGGTGCGCAACGCGGCGTCGGGCGGCGCTGCGTGGATGAGCGAGCTGGGCGGCACGTGGACGCTGACGAACGCGATGACGCTGGGCGCAGACTACATGTACATGAAGGGCAACGCGACGCTCGACGACAACCATGCGCATCAGCTCACGGCCACCGTCCAGTACCACCTGTCGAAGCGCACGATGGTCTATGCGAGCGGCGCGTGGCAGCGCGCGAACAGCGGCGCCCAGGCGCAGATCAACGGCGTGCTGGACCCGGACGGCGCATCGTCCGGCGCCAGCCAGGCGATTGCACGCATCGGCATGCACACCGTGTTCTGACCGCGCAGCCCTGCGCACCTCGTGGAGAAACCAGATGAACAACGCACGCGTGTCCGGTCGGGACACCTCGTACGAATGGAAGATCGTCGCGCTGCTCGCGCTCGGATTCGGGCTCGTCGGCGTCGACCGTTTCATGATCATGCCGCTCTTTCCCGTGATGATGCGGGACCTCAATCTCGACTATCAGGATCTCGGCCACATCACGGCGGCGCTGTCGGTCGCGTGGGGCGTATCCGCGCTCGTGACCGGCAACCTGTCCGATCGCTTCGGCCATCGCAAGGTCATCATTCCCGCGATGCTCGCGTTCTCGCTGCTGGCTTGCGCGAGCGGGCTCGCATGGGGCGTCGGCAGCCTGATGGCGATCCGCGCGGTGATGGGCTTCGCGGAAGGCGCGTACACGCCGTCGAGTATCACCGCCACGCTCGATGCGTCGGATCCGGCGCGTCACAGCCGCAACGTCGGCATCCAGCAGGCGGCGCTGCCGCTGCTCGGGCTCGGCATCGCGCCGATCGTCGTCACGCAGTTGATGCGCGTCGTGCCGTGGCACTGGATCTTCGCGATGGTCGCGCTGCCGGGGCTCGTCGTCTGCGTGCTGACGTGGAAGGTGCTGCGCGACACCAGCGCCGAGCGCGCGGCCGCGCATACGCAGGCGGGCGACGCGGGCAGCCATCGGTGGCGCGACGTGCTGCGCTACCGGAACGTGCCGCTGTGTTTCGTCGGGATGCTGTGCTGGCTGACCTGCCTGATCGTGCTGAGCGCGCTGCTGCCGAACTACCTGACCGACTATCTGCATCTCGGCCTGCAGCAAATGGGCTTCGTGCTGTCCGCGACCGGTATCGGCGGCACGCTCGGCGGGATCGCGATGCCCGCGCTGTCCGACCGGATCGGGCGCCGGCCCGTGATGGTGCTGTCGGTGATCGGCGCGTTCGTGTCGTTATGGGCGTTCTCGCGCACCGGCGCGAATCCGGTCGCGCTGTTCGCGGGGCTGCTGGCGACGATCTTCTTCGTGTTCGCGATGATCACGCTGACGGTCGGGCCGATCAGCGCGGAAGCCGTGCCCGCGCAGCTGATGACCACGGCGTCCGGGCTCGTGATCGGTGTCGGCGAGATCTTCGGCGGCGGTATCGCGCCGTCGGTCGCAGGCTACGTCGCGAAGCATTTCGGCATCCAGTACATCATGCAGCTCGGCATGGGGGCGCTGGTGCTCGGCCTGATCGTCGCGCTGGCGCTGAAGGAAACCGCGCCGGCGCGACTCGCGCGCACGGTCGCGCTGGCCGAATCGTGAGCGTCGGCCGTTACTGCCGGTACGACTGGTACGGTTGGTAGGGCCGCTGCGGCGGGCCGTAGCGGTCGTCCGTGCGTGCGAAGGTCACGATCTCGACGCGGCGATCGGGCTGCAGGCACGCAACGAGACTGTCGTGCGACTGGTTGTCGCTGCAATGCGTGATCGGATCCTGTTCGCCGAGCCCGCGCGCGTCGATCCGATCGGCGGGGATGCCGTGCTGCACCAGCAGTGCCTTCACCGCGTTCGCACGACGCTGCGACAGTTGCAGGTTGTACGGAGCCGAACCGAGCCGGTCGGTATAGCCGCGCACTTCGATGCGGGCGAAGCGCGACGCGCTCAGCTTTGCCGCGATGTCGCGGATGTCCGCGCGGCCGCCGGGCAGGATGTCGGCGAGGTCGCCGCGATCGAAGGCGAACAGCGCGTCGGCCGACACACGCATCACCTGCGCGACGGGCGGGGCCGGCGGTGCGACCACCACGCGCCGTTCGATCCCGGTCCAGTGGCCGGGCACCCACACATAGCGGCCATACTGCCACGCCCAGTAGCCGCGTTCCCACGCATAGCCGACGCGCGGCGCCGGCGCGGCTTCGTAGACGGGCGCCGGCGGCGCCAGCACCATGACCTGCGCGGAAGCCGGCGCGATGTTGCCGAACCAGGCGGCGGCGAGCACGCCGCATGCGGCCGCAGCGGTGGCGATGCGACGGCGGTTGTCGGTGGCGGAGTGGAGAGCAGGCTGTTTCATGATGAGCGTCCGGCGTATCGAAGGTTGAACGGGTCGCATGCCAATGCGGGTACGAGCGGTGATCCAAGGCTAACGGGTTGGATCATGAAAAGCCTTTGCGGTGTGTAAGCAAACCTCGCAGACGGCAGGGGCGGCGGACGGGCACATTCGCCGCGCGAACCAAGGCGCGCGGTGCGGGTAGCGGCTGTCGGTGTGTTCGGCGGGGTAACGATACGTAATGGCTCGCGCATGCCGGGCAGGTGCCGGCGCATCGCGCATCGCTGCGAAATCATTCATCAGGACGGTTGCGCATGCATCGAGCCTGACGAAGTCACGTGCGCGAATGCAGCGGTTCAGTCGCGAGATGGCTCAACCGCATTCGGGATAAGTGTGCTGGAGTACTGAGCGATCTGCCGGGATCTGATGGATCGTGCGATGCATCACGGCTAGATGCGGGCCGCTGCTGCCCGCGCGGTCGACACGCCTGGTTGAAATTTGCATATCGTCTGACCTTTTCGCCGGGGGCCGTACCGGGCGGGCCGGCCGGCAGCCAGAAGATCGATACGACGTAACGAGAACCGGAAGCAGACCGGTGCGAGGCGAGCGGCGCTATCCGGCATCGGGCCGCGACGACGGGAGTTGGCGCGTATGCGCCGCACGGGTCGGCGGCGCGTCACCCCAGGAACACCGGCAAGGTCCGCGCCGGCAGCGTGATCACGAAGCGCGCGCCACCCAGCGGCGAATCCTCGAGCCGCACATCGCCGCCGTGCACGAGTGCGACGCGCCGCACGATCGCGAGGCCGAGACCGAACCCGCCGGTCTGACGGTCGCGGCTCGAATCGAGTCGCTGGAACGGTTCGAACACGCGTGCGCGATCGGCGACCGGAATGCCGGGGCCGTCGTCGTCGACGCTCAGGATCAGTGCACCGGACGCATCGCTCGCCGCGGACAGCCGCACCGTGTGCGACGCATAGCGTGCGCCGTTGCGGATCAGGTTCAGCAGCGCGCGGGCGACGAGCTTCGGATCGCACACGTGGGCGGCCGGCGTGCCGGCGGTCGACACGTCGAGCACGAGGCCGCGATCGGCGACATCGTTCGCGACGTTGCCGGCGACGCTGTCGATCAGCGCATCGACGACGACTTCCATCGGCGCGAGTTCGCTCGCGCCTTGTTCCAGTCGTCCGATCGTCAGCAGTTCGGTGACGAGATCGTCGAGCTCGCGCACGTCGCGTCGCAGCTCGTCGCGGCGCTCGCGCGTGCGGCCGTCCTCGTCCGTTTCCGCAAGCAGCGCGAGCCCGAATTCGAGGCGCGCGAGCGGCGTCTTCAGCTCGTGCGAGATGCCGTGCATCATTTCGCGCTGCTGCTTGATCGACGCCTCGATGCGCTGGGCCATGTCGTTGAACTGCTGCGACAGCTCGTAGACGTTCGAGCGGCCCGACAGCTTCACGCGCGTCGACAGGTACCCGGCGCCGAACGCGCGTGCGGCCTCCTGCAGCTTGCGCAGATCGCGCCAGTGATACGAGATCCACAGCACGACCGCCAGCAGCGCGGCGAGCGCGAGCAGCAGGTACGCATAGATCTTGATGTCGAGATCGAACGGCTGGATCGGGCGCGCGTGCAGCACGGAGCCGTCCGCGAGCGGCATGTAGTAATCCTTGCCGTCGTAGCTGATCGAGATCCGGCCGCTCTCGAGGTCGCGCAGCGGCGTGCCGTGCAGTTGCGCACGCGCGTTCGCCATCGTCAGGAAGTCGAATCCTTCGTTGCCGTGCTGCGCGAGTTCGCGCAGCGCGAGCGTACGCTGCGCGCCGGGATGGCGTTCCAGATAGTCGTTCAGCACGAACGCATAGGTCGTCAGCGACTCACGCTGCGCCTGTGCCGCGCGCTCGTAGAAGATCCGGTCGAAGCCGATTTGAATGAACGCGATCGAGACGGCACCGGACAGGATCACGATGAGGTACAGCCTGATCAACGGGCGCAGCATTTATTCGTCCCACGCGGAAGGGCTGAACAGGTAGCCGCGTCCCCAGATCGTCTTGATCTTGTGCGGCTCCGACGACGCATCCTCGAAACGGCGGCGCAGCTTCGAGATGCCCGAGTCGACCGAGCGGTCGAGTCCGTCGAATTCGATCCCGCGCAACTGTTTCAGGATGTCGTCGCGGCTCAGCACGGTGCCGGCCGCGCGCGCGAGGATCAGCAACAGGTTGAATTCGGCCGTCTTCAGGTCGACGGGTTCGCCGCGCCACGTGACCGTGCGGTTCGGCGGCGAGATCGTCAGTTCGCCGAACACGAGCGCTTCGGGTGCGGCGGCCGACAGGTCGGCAACGGGCGGCTGCGCGCGGCGCAGCAGCGCGCGGGCGCGCGCCACCAGCACGCGCGGCTCGATCGGCTTGGTCACGTAGTCGTCGGCGCCGGTTTCGAGGCCCGCGACCTGGTCGTAGACGTCCGCGCGCGCGGTGAGGATCAGCACCGGCACGTTGGTGAACGCGCGAATGCGCCGGCACACTTCCATCCCGTCGAGATTCGGCAGCATCAGGTCGAGTATCACCAGCGCCGGCTGGTGCTCGCGCACGGCGGCGACGGCCAGGTCGCCGCGCCGCACGACCGTCACGGAGAATTCATAGCTGTCGAGGTATTCGCGCACGAGTTGCGCGAGACGGTCGTCGTCCTCGATCAGCAGCACACGGTATTTGAGCGGATTGTCGTTCATGGTCTCTTCGAAACGCGCGCGTCGTCCCACACCCGGGCAGGCGTGCGGCGCGGCACGCGAATTTTATCCGGCGTTCCGGCAGCCGGGGCCACGACGCGACAATCGCGAACAATCCGACACAATTGAGCACAGATTCCCCGCAGATTCCGGACAGTTCGGGCGCGCGGCGACACCTAGACTTCGGGCTCCGTCACTTTCATCTGAATATTGTGCGCCCAACCCTTCGACGCTATCGCTATTGCATGCCGCTCGCCAGCCTGACCCTCGCCGCCGCCGCCCACGCGGAAAACCAGTATTCGCTGTCGCTCGGCGGCGGCGCCGCACCGCGCTACCAGGGGAGCAACCAGTATCGTGGCGTCGTCGCGCCGTTGTTTTCGGCGGCGTTCGGCAACGGCTTCTTCATCGACAGCACGTCGGGCGCCGGCTACCGGCTGGACCTGCCGCACGGCGTGTTCGTGTCGGCGGCGGTGAACTACGATCCGGGCCGCGCGGACGAGAACCGCTTCGACCTGCCGGGTTCGGACTACCTGAAGGGGATGGGCCGGATTCCGGGCTCGGTGCTCGTCGGCGTGCGGGCGGGCGTGACGCTGTTCAACGCGGCCGAACTGAGCGTCTCGGTCGACACGCCCGTGACGCACACGTCGCACGGCGTGTCGGGACACGTCGATCTCGCGGTGCCGGTGTTGAAGACCGCGCAGCACCAGATCATCGTGACGGGCAGCGTGCATGGCGGCACCGGACGCTATATGCAGACGTTCTACGGCGTGACCGATGCGCAATCGATGACGAGCCGGTTCAGGCCGTATTCGACGGGCGGCGGGATCGACAGCGCGACGATGTCGGTCGCGTGGAACTGGGACGTGTCGCGGCACTGGTCGGTACTCGCGACCGGCGGCGTGACGCGACTGCTGGGACGCTACGGCGACAGCCCGATCGTCCAGTCGCGCAGCAACTACTACGGGATGGCCGGCGCGACCTACAAGTTCTGAGCGGGCTGCCGGCGCGCGCATGTCGCCAGCGATGCCCCATTGCCGCGAATCGCGTGCGGTAACATGCAGGCGGCTCCGGCATTGCGCCGGGCCGCGACAGGGAGAAAACGATGAAGCACACGATCGCGCTGCTCGCAGCACTCGTTGCGAGCGCAACCTTTGCAGGATGTGCGGACATGAATGCGAAACACCCCGACGCCACGGCCGGCGGTGCCGCGCCGATCGGCGTCCCGCCGGGCGCGGCGAAGGCGTGCAAGACGGATGCCGCGCCGGACGACGCGCTGATCGGCAAGCGCGAGGCCGATGCGGCCGCGCTGCTCGACGGCTGCCTGTGGCGCGTGCTCGAGCGCGACGGCCAGTCGCTGCCGGGCACGATGGACTATCGGATGGAGCGCCGCGACCTCGGCATTCGCGACGGGAAGGTGATCTGGGTGCGGCGCGGGTGACGGGTCAGGCCGGCAGGGAAGTGCCGGCCGACGTGTACGGTCACGCGGCGACGCTGCCGGATTGCAGCGCCGGCGCAGCCGTGCCGGCCGCCGCCGCGGGCGTGACGAGCATCACGCCGCGTGCGAGCGGATCGCTGACCGATGTGGCCAGTACCGCTTGCTGTTCCTCCGTCGCGTGATCGGCGGCGACCGCCAGCGTAGCCAGCGCGAGTGCCGCGCCGCTGGCCCCGTTGGCGAGCCCGAGATGGCGGCTGCGTTCGGCGGCGTCGTTCCCCCACGTCTGTTCGCCGACCGTCACGACTTCGGTGCGACGACTGCTGCGTTGATCGGCGTCGGTGACGAATCCGGGCGCCGTCAGGTCGGGGCGCAACGCCGACAGGTGCGCACCCGCCGTCGCGAGCAGTTGCCCGAGCGTCGCCGATTCGACCTTGCCATGATCGGCGGAACTCGCGCGGCGCGCTGACACGAGCCGATGGATCGACGGCACCGGCGTCGCGTGCGGCGCGTCGGGATGACCGAGCAGCAGTGCGCATGCGCCTTCGCCGGGCATCACGCCGTTCGGCCGGTCGCGGCCGTAGAGCCGGCCGGCGCGATCCAGCGCGTCGACGGCGTCCTGGCTCGCGGTGGAATCGAATGCGAGGACGACGTGCAGATCGCCGGACGGTTGCAGGTGCAACGCCTGGATCAGTTCGTCGACGACCGTCCATGCCTGTACGGGATCGGCAATCATGCGCAGTGGCGCGCGGACGATGCCCGGCGCGACTGCTTCGCGCGCCGTGTGGGCATCGAGCCATGCGGCGAGGGTTGCGGCGACCGGTTGCCAGCGCTCCGGCATCAGCAGGTGGAGCCTGAGCGGCGGCGCGTCGGCGTCTGCGCCGGACAGCACGGCGTGGCGTTCGCGCAATTCGTCGAGCGCATCGGCGGCGAGCAGCAGCGCGCGCCAGTGCTCGTCCTGCAGCGTGTCGTGTGTGCCGGGCTCGAGCAGGCTCGTATCGAACCGGTCGAGCGACACGGATTCGACGGTACTGGCGAATACCCCGGTTCCGTCCGGACGTTGCAGTTCGGCATGAAGCGCGACCGGACGTTCTTCCCGGGCCGCCGCGTCGATGTCTGCCGTCGTCGCCCCGGTCGGCAGCCTGACGCTGCTGTCGAGCAGCAGGGCCGACCCTGTTTGCGACGCGCCATCCTGCGCGGCCGCGGCCGCCGTCGATGCGGGCGAGCGCGCGGGTGCGGCGGCCGTGCGCGCCGGGCGCTGACCGAGTCCCTGGCGCAGCCAGGCCGCGCAGATGGCGAGCGATGCCGGCAGCACGAGTCCGCACAGCAACCACTCCCTGGCGGTCGGCGCATGGTGGGTCGTTTTCCACCAGACGAGCATGGCGACCCACACCGCAACGAATAGCGCGGCGACGAACGCCGTTTTGCGCAACCCCGTGATCATTTCCGTCGATTTCCCCGTGACTTGCCGGCGTTGCGTGTCAACTGCCGTCGCTGCCCGCCGTCCGGCTCGCGACCAGCACGGCGCCGCAAGCCGTCTTGTAGCCGTCGCGCGCGACGCCTTCGCCTTGCACGATCATCGTGTCGTCGCCGTCGACGATGTGATTCGGGCCGTGGATCGGACACGTCACCGTGTCGTTGCGGCGCGCGATGCCGCGACCGTCGACCGACGACAGCGTGGACGCGCTGGTCACGGTGCCGCCGTGGCTGTGCTTGTCGCCAAGGACGATGAAGGGTTGGGTCATCCGGATGGGCTCCTTGCCGGGATCATCGTCGATGCATCGTGACCTGGCCGCTCGGTGCGGAGGCAGTCGCGGCTGTTATCGGCAACGCTTTTCGAATGAATACCGACCGAATCAGTATTTATTACCTTTCGGAAATAATTTCCTGTTTCGGTCGGGCTGTAATATACCTGTCGAACTGAAGGGAGTCATTATCGTGCGTGAAGCCCGCACGTCAAGGCCTGCGTTTTTAAATCTAGGTTTGTTTGTCTATGGCGCAGCCTGACGGTGTAATTTAAAATAGAAAGCTTCAAATAGGGGTCGCATTGCTCGGTCCCGCTGGCGTGGGGCGGCCTGATGGCGGAAGGGCGCGCGTGCCGGGCGGTGTTGAAGGGGGCGCGTTTCCCGCCGGTGCGCCATGGTGATCGCGATGCCGGCAAGCGTGCATCGTCCCGTGTTCGTCACAGTAATATGCATTTAAAAACGTCAAATCCTGAGAGAGCGGGAATCGCATGAGCGTCATCAAGGAATTTGCGTCTCTTTTCGGCGCATTCAATCGCCTGTATTCGCTGGACGGCTCCGGCGCGCTTGCCGCATTTCAAATCGAGCGCTGGACCGGCCGCGAATCGCTCTCCGATCTCTTTCAATGGAACGTCGATGCGCTGTCGACGGACCCGGCACTGGATCTCGACGCGATGCTCGGCCAGCGTGTCGCGATTCGCACCACGCTCGCGAACGGCACGACGACGCTGCGCAGCGGACTCGTCGCCGACGCCGAGTGCATCGGTTACGACGCGGGCCTCGCCCGCTACCATCTCCGGATCGTGCCGTGGCTCGCGGCGCTCACGCATGCGCGCGACGAGCGAACCTTCGTGAACCAGACGCTCGCCGACGTGCTCGACACGGTGTTCGCGCCGTATGCCGGGATTGCGCGGTGGCGTCTCACGCCGGACGCGAGCCGGCGTCTCGATGCGCTCGGGCCGGTGGCGTACCGCGTGCAGTACCGCACGCATACGCACTACGAATTCGTTCAGCATCTGCTGGCCGAGGCCGGCTTCGGATTCTGTTTCGTCGAGGACGAGGACGCGCCGGCCGGGCATGCGATGCTGGTCTTCGACGACAGCGCGCAACTGGCCGAGGACGATACGTCGGCGCGCCGCGGCGGGGTGCCGCGGCGGGCGAGCGGGACGGCGACCGACACCGACGACGTGGTCCTGGGGATCGGGCAGTCGCTGTCGCTGACGGCCGACCGCATCACACTGATCAGCAGCGATTACCGCGCGAACCACGCGACCACCGCGAGCACGAATCTGGGGCGGCCGAACGGCGCGCGCGAGCTCTACGACGACGTCGGGCCCGAGGCGTTCGACACCCTGCGCGACGCGGAAGACACGGCGCGGCGCCAGGCCGACGCGATCGTGTCGCGCGCCAGTTTCTGGACCGGCTACGGCACGCTGCGCACGGCGCGCGCCGGCCGCGCGCTGAGACTCGTCGATACCGGCTGGCAAGCGGTGCGCGGCGCCGCGGCGCCCGAGGCGTTCCTGCTGACGCACGTCGAGCACATCGGGATCAACAATCTTCCGGCGACCGTCATGGAAGCCATCGAACGGCAGCTCGGACCGTTGCCGGCGACGGCGCTCGATCCGCGCGTGCTCCGGCACGCGAAGGCCGGCGGTTACGCGAACCGGTTCGACGCGGTGCCGCGCACGCAAGTGTGGCGGCCCTCGCTGGCGGATGGCACCGGACAGCGACTCAATCCGGTCGCGACGGCGCTGGGTGCGCAGACGGCGATCGTCGTCGGTCCGACCGGCAGCGCGCAACCCGGTTCGACCGGGCCGGTGCACGCCGATGCGCAGGGACGGTTGCGGGTTCGCTTTCACTGGCAGGCGGAAGACGATGCGGGCACGTACCCGACGCGCGCCATTCAACGGCTCGCGAGCGACGGGCACGGCCTTCAGCAGGTGCCGCGTATCGGCCATGAAGTCCTCGTGCAGTTTCACCACGGGCTGATCCACCGGCCGATCGTGCTCGGCGGCCTGTTCAACGGCCGTGGCGAAGGCGGCGAGTCGCCTTCGCCAGGCGGTGCGGCCGGAAAACCGCTCGACCCGTCGATCTATACGCAGGCGGGCGATCATGCGCCGAGCGCGCAGGGCAATCTCGCGAGCGGGCTCAGCCCCGCGTGGCACGGCGCGGGCGGCGGCACCGATCGCCACAATCACGCCGGTGCGCTGTCGGGCTTCAAGAGCCAGGGCTTCGACGGGCAAGGCCACAACCAGCTCGTCACGGACGATTCCGACGGCATGGGGCGCCTGCAGATGGCGACCACGCATGCGGCGACGCAACTGAACCTCGGTCATCTGCGTCATCAGTCGGACAACTATCTCGGCAGTTTTCGCGGCCAGGGCGTCGAATTGCGCTCGGATGCGTACGGTGCGATGCGTGCGACGCGCGGCCTGCTGGTGTCGAGCTATGCTCCCGCCGGTGCCGCGCAGCCCGCGGGCGATGCCTCCGCGCTGCAGGCGCTCCTCGCCCGGCACACCGCGCTGGTCGGCCGGTTCGACAAGACGGCCGATGCGCACGGGACGCTGCCGTTCGCCGCGCAGCGCGGCGTGGAGCAGGCAGGCCAGTCGTCGCTGAACGGCAGCGCCGCACCGCTCGACGCGCTCGCGCAGAGCTTCGCGACTACGGTCGGCGCGAACGGCTACGCGCAGGCGTCGGCCGACGCCGCGCAGCGATCGACCGGCAACGCACTGCCGCATACGGGCGACGCCGTGCTCGGCATCGAGGCACGGGGCGGGCACGGGCTGATCGCCGGACAGGCGCTGCAATGGGCGGCCGGCGAAACGCTGTCGCTCGGCAGCGGCACCGACTTCAATCTCGCCGCCGCGCAGCAGCTGCGCATTCACAGCGGACAGGGCATCGGCTGGCTGGCTGGCGCGAGCCACGCCGACGGTGTCGGCATGAGCCTGATCGCCGGCAAGGACGGGCTGACGCTGCAGGCGCAGCGCGACGTGCTGGGCCTGCGTGCGCGCGACGACGTGAAGCTCGCCTCCGCGAGCGCGGCTGTCGAGATCGCCGCGAAGCAGACCGTGCATCTCGCGGTGAGCGGTGGTGCGCACGTGACGATCGAGGGGGGCGACGTCACGTTCGGCTGCCCCGGCAAATTCGTCGTGTATGCCGCGCAGCATTCCTTCGTGGGCCCCGATCAAATGAATACGCCGTTGCCGCAGTTTCCCGAGAAGGTCTGCGTCGAATGCCTGCTGCATGCGATGCAGTCGGGCAGCGCGCTGGCGGGCAAGGCGATCTGAGCATGACGATCGACACGCCCGACTGGATCGACCGCTATCCCGACGACACGCCGGACCGCCTGGATGCGCTGTTCGGGCGCGCGCCGGCCGACGGCCGCTGGCATCTGCTGCTCGACATGGGTTTCGCGCCGGCATTGCGCGACCGGCTGCCCGCGGTCGACCGCGACGATGCCGTCGTCGTGTTGTACGAAGGCGTGTACGACGGCGACGACCTGCTGACGATTTCGCCTTGCCTCGTGCCATTGCCGGCCGACGCCGCGGCACGCACGGCGATGCTCGCGGCGGTGCTGCGCGAGACGTCCGGCCGGCCGATGGTGAGCCTGCTGCACGGTGCGCGCGATACCGCCGCGCTCGCCGTGCATCTGCGCGGACAGATGGAGGCGAGCGCGGCGGCCGACGGCGAAGCGTTTCTGGTGCGTTTCGCCGATACGCGTTGCCTGCCCGCCTGGCTCGCGGCGCTCACGCCCGCGCAGCGCCGCCGCTTCACGGACGGCATCGGCGCGTGGCACGTGTTCGACCGCACCGGGGCGCTTGTAGCGCTCACGGCGCTCGAGGTGGACCACGCGAGCCAGGCGGCGGGCGACGACACGGAGGTCGGGCGCGACGGCGAGCCCTACGTGCTCGACGAGGATCAGATCGAGCAGTTGCGGCAGGCCGCGAAGATCGACACGCTGCTGTTTCATGTCCGCCAGCGTCCGGAGAGTTTCGGCCGTCTGGTGGCCACTCCGTCGCAAGCCCATGCGTGCGTGAGTGCGGCGTGGGCACGGCACGACGGGCCGCCCGCGGCAGCGTCGCGGGCCGCGCTCGATGCGCTCGTGGCGGCCGGATATCTGGTGACGGAACTGGCGCCGGCGACGTCGTCCGCGTAGCACGGTCCGGGCTCGCGGGCCGGCGCGGGACACGGGTGTGTCCGCGAAGCAGGCGACGGGGTACACGCAATTGACAGGATCCGCGCCGGACGGCGTCGGACAAGAGGATGAAGCGATGAGTTTGAATGCCGGTTCCACGACGTTTGCCGCTCGGCTGCTGATGTTCATGGCCATCCTGCTCGGGACGGCCGGATGTTCGCGCGCGACCGACGTGCCGTCTTCGGCGTCGAGTGTGTCCGGCGCGTCGGGCGTCGCGAGCGCGGCCGCCGCGTCCGGCACGATGGGGCTGAAGCTGAATGCCCTCAACTACACCGATGTTCCGATCGGCGCGTTCTACGTCGACGGCACCTGGGGCGGGACGGTGCCGGCGCGCATCGGCAGCGGCGGCGGCGCGATCATCTGCTGTGTCGCGTTGCCGAAGCAATGGCATCCCGGGCTGACCGTCAACCTGCAGTGGCGTGACGACACCCTGTACCGGAAGGATCCGAAGGCGCTCGCGAGCCGGGTCGTGCCGGTCGAGCGCTACGACACATTCTCGGACGGCTTCCTGTGGGTCCTGTTCTTTCCGCACGACCGGATCAAGGTCTATGCGTCGCAGTGGATGCCCGGCTACCGCGGCTTCCCCGAAAATCTCCAGGCGCCCGACGAAGCGTGTCCGGGGCACTTCACGTTGCGCAACGGAGATCCGCAGTGCCCGCATCCCGACAAGAGGATCACGCCATGAGTTTCCGCTTCGCGAGCGCTGACCGGCCGGACGTCGGGGTCGTCACCCGGGAGGAGCAGGACGCGATCATGCGCCGGCTGCAGGACGACGACGGGATGAGTTGCTGCAAGACGCTGCATATCGGCGTCTTCTTCGACGGCACGCGCAACAACGCCGATCGCGATCGCGCGGGCGGCAAGCACAGCAACGTCGCGCGGCTGTTCGACGTGTTTCCCCGCGACAAGTATCACAGCGCCATCTACGTAGCCGGCGTCGGCACGCCGTTCGTCGACGAGATCGGCGACCAGGGCGTCGGGCTGCAGGCCGCGGCCGGTGCCGCGACCGGGTGGGCCGGCGAGGGGCGCATCAACTGGGCGCTGCTGCAGATCCACAACGTCGTGCATGCGCACGCGCTCGGCAATTCGCTGTCCGCGGCGCTCGGCAAGAGCGACAAGGCGCTCGCGAAGGCCGTCAGCGTCGACCTGAACTTCAAGGGCATCGACCTCGGCGGCACGCCGCCGAAGCCGGGCAGTCTGGGCGACATCAACGCGCGCGGCAGTTCGAGCGCCGGTGCGCTCAAGCTGATGGCGGCCGAGCAGAACGGGATCGAACTGACCTGGGATCGCGACACGATCTGGGCGCAGCTCAAGCGCGAAGTCGATACGGCGAACTGGACCGCGACGATGCGGGCGTGGGACGACAAGCGTCGCGTCGCGTTGCAGGCCCGTTGCGCGGAGTTGAAAGCGCGCGTCGGCGATCTGCTGGTCAAGGGCAAGCCGAAGCTGCAGCGCATCCGCCTGTACGTGTTCGGTTTTTCGCGCGGCGCGGCCGAGGCCCGCACGTTCTCGAACTGGCTGAACGATGCGCTCGACGCCGATTTCAGCCTGTGCGGCGTGCCCGTGTCGTACGACTTTCTCGGCCTGTTCGATACGGTGGCGTCGGTCGGCATCGCGCAAAGTACGGCCGCGACGCTGTTCGACGGGCACGGCGGCTGGGGGCGCAAGGAGCTGATGGGGCTGCCGTACTACATCCGCCGCTGCGTTCACATGGTCGCCGCGCACGAGCCGCGCGGATCGTTCCCGCTCGACCTGATCAATGCGTCGGTGGACGGCCGCGAGGAGATCGTCTATCCGGGCGTCCATTCGGACGTCGGCGGCGGTTACGGGCCGGGTGAGCAAGGGCGCGGCACCGGCGATGCGGACAAGCTGTCGCAGGTGCCGCTGCTCGACATGTATCGCGAAGCGCGCAAGGCCGGCGTGCCGCTCGACATCAAGGGGCCGGGCGTCGCCGCCGAAGCGGCCGCGGCGTTCGCGATTTCGCCCGCGCTCAAGCGCGCGTTTTCCGCCTACGTGAACACCAGCGCGAACTACTACTATGCCAAGGAGCACGGCACGCCGGGCCTGATGCGCGCGCACTACGGGCTGTATCTGCGCTGGCGCAGGATGCGGCTCGACAACTTGCGTACGCAACCATCGTTCATTGCCGCCAAGGCCGCCTATCCGCAGGATGCGGCCGATCTCGACAGCGCGAACGAGGAGTTGCGGCTCGAGTGGCGCGACTTGCTCGACTGCGAGAAGCAGGGCGGCTCGACCGTGAGCCGTTACGCAGGCAGCACGATCAGCAAGAAGCTCACGCAGAACCCGAAAGCCGCAGCCTTCATTTCTCCGGCCGTTCTGCCGATCATCCAGGGCCTGGAGTCCTCGATTCCGTTCGTCGGTCCGGTGGTGCGCCAGAGCGCGAAGCGCGCCGAGGATTTCTTCCAGCTGCAGCTCGACGAGAAATGGCGGCAGTGGCTCGAGGTGCGGGGCGACTGGAACATGGGGCCGCCGGAGGCGCCGATCAGCGCGCTGTACGACAACTTCATGCACGACTCGCGCGCGTGGTTCAAGCCGCTCGGCGACGACGACGACGTGTGGAACCACAACCAGATCAAGGCGCTGAAAACCCGCCAGGCCGAATTCGAGCGCCAGCATGCGGCGTGGCAGAAGCGTCAGCAGCTCGGCTTGCCGGGGCCGTCGCAGATCATGCAGGTGATGGGCGCGAGCGCGCTCGGGCTCGGGCCCGGGGTCAGCGCGGTGCCGGAACCCGAACCGCGTTCGCCGTTGAGCGCGCAGCAGGCCGACATCCTGAAACGCTACGACGCCGCGCAGCAGGCCGCGCAGAAGGCGCGCGCAGCCAAGGACGCGAATGCGCCGACCGACAGTGCCGTGCTGACCGATCCGAACGTCACGGGCGGTCTCGCGCTGCAGGATTCGGGGCGCGAGTTTTCGTTCGTGTGGGGTTACCTGCGCTGGCGTACCGTCTACGTAAACGGCGTGCGCTGGGATGCGCCGTACGTGCCCAGCGTGCAGGAAGACATGGAGGCGCAGCGCCAGATGCTGAAGTACAAGATCGACATGAACGGGATCGTTCCGTGATGGCCCGACGCACTGCCTTCGCGGTGCGGCGGCCGGCCGCCGTCGCACCGCAGAACCGCTTCGATACGAACCAGCCGGCGCAATACGCACGCGCGCACGATTGCCGAGACACGACATGGATCTAGTTGCCGCATTAACGGGATACGGGCAAGCGACCCGCCATATCCAGATCGATACCGCGATGCCGGGCGCATTCGTGGTCGAGCGCTTTCACGGCCGTGAAGGGATCAGCGAATCGTTCCGGTTCGAGATCGACGTGCTGTCGAGCGAGCCGTTTCTCGATCTGGCGCCGCTGATCGGCAGTGCGATGCGGCTGCGTCTCGCGACGGCGGCGGGCGAACGCTGCTGGAACGGTTACGTCACGCATGCCGCGTATGCGGAGAGCGACGGCGAATTCACGCGCTATCGGCTGACGATGGAATCGTGGCTCGCGTTGCTGCAACTGCGCCGCAATTGCCTGTATTTCGTCGATCTCGATGCCGAGGGGATCTGCGAACAGGTGTTCGGCGATTACCCGGAAGCGCATCGGCGCTACGAGCTGGTCGAGCCGCTGCGTGCGTTCCGTCTGCGCGGCCAGTATCGCGAAACCGATCTCGATTTCGTGTTTCGACAGTTGTCGGAAGCCGGGCTGTCGTTTCGCATCGAGCACGGGCAGGACGCGGGCAACGCACCATCGGGCGATCATGCCGTCGTCGTGTTCGACCGCCATGCGCGGTTGCCCGACGGCAGCGCCATCGCGTTCAATGCGCAGGACGTCGGCGATCCGGACGGCGTGATCACGCAATTCTCGGACCGGCGTCAGCTCGTGTCGGATCGCGTCGTGGCGACGAGCTGGAAGGCCAGCGAACTCCACGCGCTCGCCGGCCATGCGCAGCAACCGGCCAACGCCGATGCGCCGCTGCTGCCGGTGCGGGAGATCTACGACGGCCAGCGTGCCGGCCGGTTCGACACGAGCGGCGATGCGCAGCGTTATGCCGAACAGCGTCTCGACGCGCTGCAGCTTGCGAAGCGGATCTACCGTGGTGGCGGCACGTCGCGCACGCTCGAGATCGGCCACGTGCATACGCTGAACGATTATCTGGGCGGCGCGGTGCGGTTCGTACCGCTGTCGATCGAGCACGAGGCCGTCAACAATCTCGGCGCGCAGATCGGGCAGCTGTTCGGGCGCGGCGAGCTCGAGCAGGGGCACTATCGCAACCGCTTCGTCGCGGTGCCGGAAGGCACGCCGATCGTGCCGCCGTTCCGCGACCGGCCGACCGTGTCCGGCGTGCAGACCGCGATCGTGGTCGGCGAGCCGGGCGGCCGCGTCAGCAGCACGCGCGATCACCAGGTCCGCATCCAGTTTCCGTGGATGCGCGGGCTCGCGCCGCTGCCGGGCGGGCTGACCGATACGGCGAGCCGGTCCAATCCGGCCGGCCATGCGCCGGGCGATCAACGGTCGGGCATCCTCGTTCGCGTCGCCGAACAGGCGGCCGGGCCGAATTTCGGCCATGCGTTTGTCCCGCGCGTGGGGGCGGAGGTCGTGGTCGGCTTCGAGTCCGGCAACATTGACGCGCCCGTCGTGCTCGGCCAGGTGTATGGCGGCCGCGTGCGGCCGCCGTTCTCGGCCGGCGAGGGCAGCGATGCGAATCATTCAGGATCGCTGACGGGATTGCAGACGCAAACGCTCGACGGGCAGCCGGGCAGCCGCTGGGTGATGGACGATGCGGCCGGACAGCTGCGCCACGAGCTGAACAATTCGACGGCCGGCACGCATCTCGCGCAGGGCTATCTGATCGACCAGCAGGGCACGATGCGCGGCGCCTATCGCGGCGAAGGCTTCGAACTCGCGACGCAGGGCTGGGGCGTCGTGCGGGCCGGCGCGGGCGTGCTGATGTCGAGTACCGCGCGCCAGCTCGGTGCGTCGACGCAGCTGGATGTCGCCGAACGCGTGGAGCAGTTGAAGGATGCGGCCAAGACGGCACAGGAACTCGACCGGGCGGCCACGGGCGCGCAGGCGGTCGGCCTGAGCGCGAATGCGGCGCAGACGGATTTCCTGAAGGCGATCGACCCCGCGCAGGACGGCAAGTATGCGGGCAGCGCGGGCGGCCAGAGCGCGACCAAGCCGAACGGGACGCAGCGCGACGGCGGCGACCCCGTCGAGCGATTCGCGACGCCCGCGGTGTTGATGGAGTCGCCGGAGAACATCGTGGTGACGACGCCGGACAGTGCGGTGTCGTATGCGGCGAAGCATGTTCACGTGACGTCGCTCGGCGATGCGCACGTCGGTGCCGGCGCGACCGTGGCCGCGGCGACGGGCGATGCGGCGAGCCTGTACAGCGTGGCGGGCGGGCTCAAGGCAATCGCGGGCGAAGGGCCGGTGAGCGTCGAGGCGCACGCGTCGACGATGGAGATTCTCGCGGACCAGACCTTGCGCGTGACGTCGACCGACGAGCGGGTCGACGTGCTTGCGCAGGACGCGATCGTGCTGCAGCAGGGACCGAACCGGATCACGCTGAAGGGCGGCGACATCATCGTCGAGACGCCGGGGCAGTTCGCGGTGAAGTCGGGCGGGCATCCGTTCCCGGGGCCGCGCGCGACGAGCGTGAAGCTGCCGGCGCTGCCGGTGTTGCCGCAGGGCGATCCGTGTGACTTCCTCGTGCAGGCGCTGGCGGCGAGTCCGGCGGGACGGGGGGCGGTGGCGTCGGGGGTGAGTGCGGCGGGTGCGGCGGTGACGGGCGCGGCGAGTTCGGTGGCCGGCGCGGCGGTATCGGGAGCGGGTGGGGCGGGCGTGGCGACTCGGGCGTTTTCATATGCGCCTGGTCAGCCGTTGCCCGCGCCCTCCGCCCCTGCACCAACAGCGGCCGATGCGGGGCGGGGCCCGTCGCTCGGTTATTCGACTCCGCCACCCGTTTCCAGTGAACTGGACGGCATGCCGAAAAAAGGTCGGGCGGCGCAAAGTGGACCGTGCAACCTTCACGTTCCCGCTATCAAGCCGGAGCGGCATACGGTCAACATGGGGAGCGCCGACTATTATGAGACGGACGCGGATGGCAATCCCAAGTTGAAGGACGGGCAACTCAACTGGCTTCGATTTGCCGCAGCGAGCGGGACGTACGATATCGGCTATGCCCCGGCGACGGCGACCGTGACGGCAACCGTCCGTATCAAGGTCCATTTGAAGGATCAATACTGGATCAACCAGGGGCGCGTCTATATGGATCCGTCGACGGGCAAGCCGTTTTCGGTGCCGTACAACAGTGACGGCATACGGCAGGACAGGATCATCAGGACGGTGGGCCGGCCCGGTGGTCTTGCTGCCGTGTCTGGATTCAAGAAGCGCATCGAGGAAGGATTGAACCGCGGGAACTACTCGATGCAGCCGAAGGAGTGTCCGCTCGGCAAGGCATGTACCTGCAAGGTCAAGGTGAAACTTGAAGTCGAACTCGTTCAGACCGGGGCATTCCATGCCGAGATCGATCTCTTTCCACAGGTGACGCGGGCGAACTCGAAGCATTGGGGCGAAGTGCAAGTCGTGTGGGACGATCAGCAGCAGCGGTATGTCCCGGTATCGACCCAGAATGCGATCGCGCATGAGAGCGGGCATCTCTTCGGTTGGCCGGACGAGTACTTCATTGACGCAGGCACCGTGTTCGGGAAATACATCAACTCAAGGCATCTGGTCGACGTGACCATGGCGCAACTTGACGACAACTGGCAGCGCTCCACCGAAACGAACTTGATGGGCCGCGGAATGTTCAAGGAGAAGCCGGAAATTCCGAAGCACTACATGTATGGCTTCCGTGACTGGTTCAACGGCAAAACCGGAATCGACTGGGAAGTGCTGAAATGAAACGGATTTTCGTCGCTGTTGCGATGTCGATGATTTCTTTCGGAGTGTTGAAAATGGCGCTTGCACAAGATCGCCCGGACTATTTTGAAATTCGTAGCGGACAGGGGCAGGTCAATCCGTCGCCGCCGATCGTTTTCAAGACTGACGGCCGAACGGTGTCGTATTTTTCGCGTGGACGGGATCTGGATCCGATGCCGCTGACGCGTTACGTCGGGATCGGGAAATATACGGCCGAGCTGACGGGCGCCTCTCGCAAACAGGTCGAGACGGTGAAGGCAGCGTTGAGCAGCAGAACGATCCCTCAGCTCCATGCATTCAATGCAGGGTCCGTGCTCGTCTATTCGTTCGACAAGGGCGGCCATCGCTACGAAGGGACGTACAACTACCAGTTCGACGATCAATTCAACGACAAGCTCTCGGTGCTTTACGACCTCGCCCATGATTTGCTGGCGCACGGCACGCCGGAGATCAATCTGCATCCGCAATTCTCGGTGCGGTCCGCGCAAGCGCTATTGGTTGTCGAGATGACGTTCTCGAACGATGGAAGACAGGACGTCACGATCGACGGCCCGGATCATTGGTCGCCGGATCTGGCGAGTCCCGATCTGCAATATGTGCAGATCGGTGGCGGTAGCGACAACGTTCAATTTGACATCAGGCTTGTCAGCAAATATCTGAGTGACACGTCCCGTCACTATCGGCACGAAATCGTCGTGAAGCCGGGGCAGCCTGAAACGGTGGAATTTCGCGTGCCGTACGCGGATCTGACCTATAACGCCCGCTCGTCGATCCGGCGTATCGAGGCCGGCAACTATGTCTTCGTCGGCTCGGTCAACGTCGACATCCGTCGTCCGCAGGAAATGGACGGGCGGATCTTTACGCCGATGAACCGGCTGGACAACGTGAAACTGACTGGAAAGTAATCCTGACGTGATGCGCGTGACATGGATCCTGGCGATGATGGCATTGAATCTCTGCGCGACGGACATCGCGTCTGCGCACGACGAGCGCGGCCGTTTCGAAATTCGTAGCGGATCCGGGCAGACCAATCCCGCGCCCGACCTGGTGATCACCGATGACGGCAAGACGATTTCCTACTATTCGCGCGGCAGGGACCTCGATCACAGTTCGCAGGGGCGTTATCTGGGCATCGGGAAATATACGGTCGAATCGAGCGGCGCCTATGCCCGACAACTCGCGGCAATCCGGCTCGTGCTGAGCAAACGGGATGCGGCGGTCCGGGACGCGGTCAACGCGGGACCAGTTTTGTCCTATTCGTTCGACATGGACGGACATCACTACGAAGGCGCGTTCAACTACCAGGCGGAAAAGCCGGTACAGGAGAAGATCGTCGCGTTGTATTCGCTCGCGAAGGCACTGCCGAGTCAGGGAAAACCGGAGATCAATCTTCGTCCGGCATTGTCGATTCGCTCCGACTCGAATCGCTTGCTGGTCGAACTCGAATTCACGAACGCAGGCCGGCACGAGGTCATCATCGATGGTCCGGATACCTGGACGGACAATCTGGCGATCCCGAATCGGCAATATGTCGAAGTCCAGGGCAGCAACAGCGCCGGTGCCGACTTCAAGGTGCGCCTTGGCAGCAAGTATCTGATCGATGCGTCGCGTCGCTACGCCGGAGAAATCGCCGTCAAGCCGGGTGACGTGACCCGGCTCGGGTTCGCGGTTCCCTACGATGCAGTGTCGTTCGACAGCGATTCGCCGATTCAGCGCATGGAAACCGGCACCTACGATTTTGCCGGTCTGATGCAGGGCAAGGTCGACAAGCCGGACGAGATGTCCGGCAGGTTCTTCACATGGACGGATCCGATTCCGTCGGTC
This sequence comes from Burkholderia sp. JKS000303, assembly GCF_002563755.1. NCBI lineage: Bacteria > Pseudomonadati > Pseudomonadota > Betaproteobacteria > Burkholderiales > Burkholderiaceae > Burkholderia > Burkholderia sp. JKS000303. Next base: position 159,792 of record NZ_PDBZ01000001.1, on the reverse strand, counting down.
GGTTTGACGCGGGAGTGACGTGATGCAGACTGAATACTCGCTGCGTGCGACGCCGACGACCAGGAACGGCATAGGTGCCCGTCGAGCCGAAAGCAGGACGCGCCGATGCGCGCAACACGCGTCGTATTTTCTGGCGGCGGTGTTTCTGTTCGGCACGACGGCGCCCACATTGGCTGAAGAAGACCGAGACTACTTTGGAATACCCAACAGCCCGGACCCGATCAAGCCGTCGAAGCATGTTGCCTATTTTCCGCGAGCGCGTGATCTGGACATCATGCAGCCGGCGAAGTACAGAGGCATCGAAAAATACACGGCAGAACTGAACGATCAATACCGGCCGGAGCTGGATCAGGTGAGGCGGATGCCGGCCAATGGCGAGATCGCTTCGGTCCCGGGCCGGAATATCGGATCGGTCCTCGCGTATTCGTTCCATCGGAATGGAGCGCGTTACCAGGGCCAGCTGCAATATCGATCCAGCGATGAGATCAACGACAAGCTGGCGTTTCTCCACGATCTTGCGAAATGAAGGGAAAAGTGTTGACCCGGATGGATACACTGCCTGCGGTCGCGTTGACCGAGCCGTAATACGCGTACCGCCTCACGCATGCCCGGATTTGAGACATAGCCCCGCGAACCCCGAACCCACACATCATGTCGACCCAATCTGACCTCATCCAGACGTTCTTCCGCGGCTGGTCGCAGCACGACCGGTTTCTGTGGCTGACCACGCCGCTCGGCGCGGACAAGCTCGTCGCCGAGCGCCTGCACGGATGGGAGTCGCTCGATCGCGGCGGCTTCCGGTTCCAGGTCACCGCGCTGAGCGAGCGTCCCGACGTGCCGCTCGACCAGCTGATCGGCGCGCCGATCCTCCTCGAATGGCAGGTCGCGGACGGGCAGGATGCCCGGCGCCCGTTTCATGGTCATGTGATCGCGGCGGAGCTCGTCGGCTACAACGGCGGGCTCGCGCGCGTGAGGCTCGTCGTCGAACCGTGGCTCGCGCTGCTGCAGCAGCGCGTCGACAGCTACAACTTCGTGAACGCGAGCGTGATCGAGATCAGCGAGCAGATCTTCGCGCACTACGCGCGCGGCGCGATCGCGCCGGCATGGCGCTGGGCGCTCGCCGACCCGGCGAGATACGCGAGCCGCAGCCTGACCGCGCAGGCGGGGGAATCGGACTTCGCGTTTCTCGAACGCCTGTGGGCGGAAGAGGGCATCTTCTACTGGTTCGAACACGAAGGCGACGCACAGTCGGCGAACCTCGGCAAGCACACGCTCGTCCTCGCGGACACGAACCAGCATTTCGCGCCGGCCGACGCGGAGATCGTCGGCTTCCATCAGACGAGCGACGGCGATCCGCGCGGCGGCATCCGCCACTTCCTGAACGCGCGCCGCTGGCGCATCGGCAGCGTCGCGCGCGCGAGCTGGGATCATCGAAGCCTGTCGACGCGTCCGTCCGGCATGCGCGCAAGCGGCGCGGTCGCGCCGGGCGAGGATCGCGACGTCGCCGGTCCGTACGCGTTCCAGACCACCGCGATCGGCGACCAGCGCGCGCAGCAGCAACTCGACGCGCAGCGCGTGGCAGCGCTGCAGGCCGAAGGCAGCGGCACGCGTCGCGATCTGCGGCCGGGGCTGCACTTCGCGATGTCGCAACATCCGTCGCTCGATGCATCGCGCGCGTTCGTGTGCCTGCGCGTCGAGCATGACGCGCAGGCGAACGTGGGCGCCGACGTGCACGGCGCGATCGCGCAGCGGCTGGGCGCGATTCCGGCCATGCTCGGCGCCGCGTCCGGCGAGCAGGGCGCCGCACCGGCATTGCACGCGGCATTCGACGCCACGACGCACGACGGCGGCGCGCTCGTGGATGGCGACGAGGTCTACCGGAATCGCTTCTCCGCGCTGCCGTTCGACCAGGCCTACCGGCCGCTGGCACCGAACGGACACGGTGCGCGCGTGCATCCGGTCGCCCTGATGCCGGGCGCCCAGACGACCGTCGTGGTCGGCGCGGGCGATCCGGTCCACACCGAGCGCGATCACCGGATCCGGATCCAGCATCACGCGCAGCGCGGGCAGAATGCCGCGAGTCGCGACGACCATCCGCGCGCGGCGAACGCGCCGGCCGATCGCGGCGCGGGAACCTGGACGCGCATGGTGACGCCGGTCGGCGGCGACAACTGGGGCGGGGTGAGCGTGCCGCGCGTCGGTCAGGAAGTCTGGACCGAGTGGCTGGAAGGCCAGCCGGACCGGCCGGTTGCGGTCGCCGCGCTGTACAACGGGCAAGGCAACGCGGACGCGCAGCACAATGCGCTCGTGGGCGGCCCGAGCAGCAGCACGGCCAATGCGGCGGCCTGGTTTGCCGGCAACGAGCATGCGGCGGTGCTGACCGGCTTCAAGACGCAGGACCTGAGCGCGAGCCAGACCGGCGCGGGCGGCTCGCGCCAATTCATGCTCGACGATACGGCCGGCCAGTCGAGTGCGCGCCTGTCGACGACCGATCACGACAGCGGCCTGACGCTCGGGCACATCAAGCAGGTGCAGGACAACCAGCGTCTGGCCGATCGCGGCTACGGCGCCGAACTGTCGACGCAGGCCGCCGGCGCGCTGCGCGCCGGCGCCGGCTTGCTGATCAGCACCGCGCCGGGCGTGAACCAGATGGACGCGAGCGCCGCGAGCCAGGTGCTCGTGCAGCAACGCGAGATGCTGCAGGGGCTCGCGGATTTCGCGCGCAAGCAGGGCGCGGAGCCGGGCACGGCGCAGGCCGGTGCTGCGACTGCCGGCGGCGCCACGGTGGCCGCTGCGCCGCCGCTTGCCGCGATCGACGGTCTGCAGCAAAGCCAGACGTCGCTCGGTGCGACGCGTGCAGGCAATGGCGCGGGCGGTGCCGGCGGCGGTGCCGTTGCGTGGCAGCATCCGCATCTCGTCGCGCACGGCGCGGCCGGTGTCGCCGCGCTGACGGCGCAAAGTCACGTATGGACGTCGGGCACGCAAACCGTGCTGAGCGCCGGACGCGACGTGCAGGTCACGGTCCAGGGCAAGTCGAGCGTCGTCGCGAAGGAAGGCATCGCGCTGTACACGCACGGCATGTCGGGCGGCAGCCGCCCGGTGTCCGCCGTCGGGATCGCGCTGCACGCGGCGACGGGTGTCGTCACCGTGCAGGCGCAGAACGCCGGGACGCTCGACGCCAATGCGCAGCGTGCGGTGACGGTGTCGAGCGCGCAGGCGAGTGTCGCGCTGCAGTCGCCGAAGCGGCTGCTGCTGACGGCCGCCAACGCGTTCCTGAAGATGGAAGGCAACGACATCGTGATCGGTGCGCCGGGCAAGGCAACGTTCCATGCGGCCCAGCACACGCTGACCGGCCCGCGTTTCGCGAACGTGCAGTTGCCGTCGATGAACAAGCCCGCGTGCGTCGAATGCATGCGGGATCTCGCGCATCGCCACGAAGCGATCGCCACGCGCGGGTGATGGCGATGACCGTGCTGCTTCAGACCTGGGACACGACGGCCGCCGCCGAGCATGCGGCGTTTCCGGATGCCCATCGCTATCTGCTGGCCGATGCGTCGCAACTGCCGATCAACGCGGCGCCGTGGCGCGAGCTGATCGCGCAAGGGCGGGTTCACAACGTGTTCGCGGGGCAGCCCGAGGCGAGCCATCCGGAGGTCTGCGCGCTGGTGTGCGACTATCATGCGCCGCACGTGTCGGCCTTGCTCGAGCGGCACCTCGCCCGGCGGCCGTTCGCGTTTCTGTCGCTGGTCAGCGTGTATCCGCTCGACGCGCTCGCGCCGAAACTCGGCGTCAGGACGCGCGTGACACTGCCCGACGATCGCGACGGCCTGCTGCGGTTTTACGACGCGGCGGTGTTCGAGACGCTGGCGGCCGCGCTGTCCGAGTCGCGCTATCAGGCGCTGTTGTCGCCGTGCGTGTCGTGGACCTGGGTGCGTCGCGACGGCACCGTCGGGACGGTGCGGCATCCGCGCCGGCACGAACGGATCTTCTATGCGCGCATGGACGCCCGGGAGCTCGACGCATTGCGTCGCGACAGCCGGCCGGACGCCGTGCTCGCCGAATTGCGACGCAACGGCCGGATCCCCGTCGACGCGGATCCGTTCGAGACTTACGCGCGCATGCGTCACCTGTTCGGCGTGCTGGATGCACAGGGGCTCGATGATGACCGGCTCGCGTACCGGATCGGTGCGACGCTGGCGATGGTCGGTCACGTGCGGCTCGACGATGCGAGCGTCGCCGAGTGCATCGCCGCGCATCGGCACGATCACGATGCGTTGTGCGATGCGTTGCTCGAGCGCCTGCTCGAACATGACGATGCTGCGGATGCCGGGACGGAGCAGGAGGCGCGGCGATGAGCGTGGCTGCATTGTTTTCGTGGCGCGGCCGGGCCGGGCGCATGCAATGGTGGAGCGTGACCGTGCCGTTGCTCGTCGCCGGCTCGGGGTTCGACACGCTGGCCGACCTGCCCGCCGCGCAGCGGGCGCAGACGGTCGTCGACCTGGCCGGATGGGCGTTCGCGATCGTGATGATCTGGCTGCTCGTCGCGGTGTCGGTACGGCGCTGGCACGACATCGGCAAGTCGGGATGGTGGACGCTCGTCCATGCCGTTCCGGTCGTCGGCGCGTTCGTCGCGATCGCGATGAACGGATTCGTCCGCGGCGACGACACCTGTAACCGGTTCGATCCGCCGTTGCGCGGTGACGGCAACAACGACGCAAGTTTGCGAGGGTATCGATGAAATTCAGAGCAGGGATGCACGTTTTGGCGCTGGTCGGGCTCGGTGTGCTCGCCGCATGCAGCAAGCACGGCGTCGACGTGGCGGCGGAGCCGCATAACGTGTGCGTCACCGGATACAACGAGTACGGCCGCAAGCTGCACGAGTTCTGGCTCGACAACGAGCACAAGTCGGGATGCTTCGGCAATCCGTCGGCGCGCGAGGACGGCGAGGCATTCGGCGGCGGCGGCGGCTTCGCGTGCGGCTGCAAGGTGACGCCGGGGCAGACGGTGAAGCTGTTCTGGGAATTCGCGCAGCCGCTGGACGACATTCAGCGCGGCATCCCGCCCGAGCGCAAGACGATCGACGTGACCATTCCGCAGCCGGAATCGTCGACGTCGCGCTATCTGCGCGTGTATTTCCGCAAGAACGGCACCGCCGAGTTGCAGTGGGTCGACGACATGAACGCGCCCGAACTCAAGCCGACGCAGGAGAAATGAGCGCCATGGCCGAAATCAACCTGAAGAAGGACGCCGCCTCCGCGGAGTCGGACCGCGTCAAGGCCGAGGCCGAGCAGATGTGTCCCGCGTGCGAACACATGCTGTGGGTGAGCTTCTATTTCGACGGCTTCGGTTTCGGCGAGAAGGACGGCCCGCGAACCAACATCCTGAAGCTGTTCAACGCCGCGTACGACAAGAAGAACAAGAACATGCGGCGCTTCTACTATCCGGGTCTCGGTGCGGATTTCGATCCCGAGGCCGGCGTGCTGGGCAAGCTCCTGAAGGACAAGGCGACGGATACCGCCAGCGAGAAGGCCGGCGCCAAGCTCGAGGAGCAGACTGTCGGCAAGGCCAAGGAAAAGGGGATGAAGGTCGCCGAGGACGCGTGGACGCAGAGCGGCAAGATCAAGAATCCGACGCTCGGCAACCGCGTGAGCGACACGCTCGATACGCTGACCGGCAAGGCGAAGCAAGGGATGGGCGACGTGCGCAAGCGGGTCGAGCGCGCGATCGAGCGGCCGGGGGCGGAAAAGAATCGCGCGCTGCGTTACCTGAGTCACGAGTGGAAGGGCTTCTGGCGCGACGTCGTCAAATATCCGTACCGGCTTCCGAAGGCGGTGCTGAAGGAGGTCGGCAAGGAAACGCTGGGTTCGCTGGCCGAGTCGTTCCAGCTCACGCGCGACACGAAGCTCGGCGCCGCGCTGTTCAATACGGGGGTGGATACGCGCCTGAAGGCGGCCGAAGAGGACTTCAAGGCGGCGGTGGCCGGTGCGACGCAGGCCGGCACGGTGAACAAGATTCATGTCGCGATCTTCGGCTACGACATGGGCGGCGGCCTGGCGCTGGCGTTTGCCAAGCAACTGCTCGACGAAGTGGCCAAGGGCGGCAAGTACCAGGGCGTATCGGTCAAGATCAAGTTCGTGGGGCTGTTCGACTGCGTGACGAACCGCTTCGACGACAACCTGCTGACGGGCTACATCCCGCTGAGCAACGCGGTGTCGTCGGATCTGATCCTGTCGCCGGACATCGAGAAATGCGTGCACTACGCGGCCGCGCACGAACTGCGCGTGTACAAGCCGTTGACGATGCTCGGTGTCGACCCGGCCGACATGCGCGGCCGGCGCCAGGAGCGCCTCTTTCCCGGTGCGCAGGTGGATGTTGGCGGCGGCGCGATCGAAGGCGAGGACGGTATTTCCGACAAGCTGGCGCGCCTGCCGCTCGAGATGATGTACCACCGCGCATACGGCGCGGGTATTCCGATGCCGAGCCTGACCGCGCTGGCGAACGAGGACGGCGCGCTGTATCAGCAGATCGTCGCGCCGCAGGAGGTCCAGAGTTTCCAGCTCGACTACCGGATGGCCGTCAAGAAGCTCGTGGCGACGACCCGCGAGATTCCGCCGCTGACGCCGCTGGGCGCTGGCCTCGGCTATCCGTCGGCGCTGCCGAAACCATCGACCGGGCCGCTCGATTTCCTCAATCCGAAGCCCGTGCCCGACATGACGGACGGTTGCCGTGTGCCCGACCCGACGCCGCCGCGTCCGGTCGTCGTGACCGACCTGCCGAAGGACATCCAGGGCGAGCTGAAGGGCCACATGGTCGTGTATATCCAGTGGCTGCGCATGTGGTACGACCAGGCCGAGAATCGCACGGCCGCGGCCGCGCGCAAGCCGGGCTGGCTCGGCGGCGCGGCCAATCCGCTGGCGTACGGGCGTTACGAGAAGCTGGTGCGCGAGATCGACTACCAGAAGCACCACGGTACGCAACCGGGATACGGGTTCGACCGGAAGCAGGCGATGAAGCAGCTCGACGGCGAATTGCCGGCATCGATGTTCAATACCGACCCGCAAGCGCAGGCGCTGTTCTGGCTCTGGAGCAATCCGGGCGATCGCCTGCCGCAGGTCGAGGCGATGTATCCGCTGTTCGTGAAGCACGTGCACGACAGCATGGCCGAGAGCGACATCGAGGCGGTGTGGAGCCACCTCGTGTCGATCAAGAACTACATGAATACGCGGGCGATGCAGAAAATCGCGACCGCGCCCGACAAATCGTTCCTGGACCGCGTCGCGGACGTATACCACTCGCTGGTGTCGACCGTATCGACGCCGTCCGGCACGACGGTCGTCCGGTAGTGCTCCGCCGTCTCGTGCGTTACTTCGAGATGTACCAGAGTGCGTCGGTGCTGACGCGTCGAGCCGGCGTCGTCGCGGCCGGGGCCTGAGGCGTCGCCACGGGCGGCGGCGTGCTCGACGTCACGGCGGTGGGCCACGTCGCCGGTGTGGTCGTCGCGGTCGCTGCCGGCGGGGTGTTCGCCGTGCTGGTCGGCGCGGCCGAACCCGACGTGGACGCCGTGTCGATGTACCACAGCGCATCGGCCGATGCGGTGCGCTTGGCTGCGGCATTCGCGCCGTGCTTCGACGCGGGCGCCGTGCCGGCCGTCGCCGTCCCGGCCGCCGGCGCGCCTGAACGCGGCGTTCCCGCTGCCGCGCCGGCGCCTGCCTGCGTCGTCGCCGTGCCGGCCCCGCCGCGTTGCGCGCGCGCCTCGAACGGCCCGAGCTGGAAGATTAACGTTTGCGCGGGACGCGTCAAAACGGCATACGGGAATTGCAGCTCCCACGACATCAGCACGCGGCCCGACGACGTTTCGGTGAAGATCGCCGGCACGTGCTTCATGTCGCTGAACTGCACGTAGATCCGCGACCCGTCGTCGAACACCTGGGTCGGCTTGGCCTGGTCGGCGCCCGTGACGGTCCAGCCGAAGTTGTACGTGCCGGCCGGGCCGGCGGGGCCGCCTTGCGGTTGCGGCGGCGGGGCGGCCGGCGCGAGCGTGCGCGGCCGCGTGATCGCCGGCGCCGATCCGCTCAGGCTCGCGAACGGGTTGTACGGCTGCACCTGCTGCGGCGGCGTAAAGGACGGTGGAAGGATGGGCATGGGAGTATCCGGCGAATCCGGCATGGTCCGGATTGCATCATAGACCTTGCGCGCATACGCGAGGCGCTTGTCGGGCGACGCGGCGTTGTACGCGCCGATCGCGTTCCAGTTCGCACCGAGCTGGCGGATGTTCTGCGACAGGATCCACGCGCCGACATACGCATTGGTGCACGCATCGAACAGGCTTTCGCGCGTGATGCCTTCGCGTGCGAGGGTCGGCAGCCACGTGCTGTTGATCTGCATCAGGCCGATGTCGACGGTGCCGTTCGTGTTGGCGTTGACGGCGCTCGGATTCATCCCCGATTCGACCTGCGCGATGCCGCGCAGCAGGCTCACGCTGACCTTCTGGAAGGTGGCCGCGTCGTCGAGGCAGTCGGCGCGCGCGATGCCGTGCAGCGCGCACGACATCGCGAGCGTGGCGGCGATCTTCGGCGTGGTGTGGCTGATCGAACGGGCAGTCTGACGCGGCATGGCAGGATGGGGCGGAATCCGGCCGCCCGGTGCAAGGAAATTACGCAGACGCGAAGTGTGCCATAGCGAGCAGACAAATGGCTCGCATCACACTTTCCTTTGCATTTGGCGGCCGTCCGGCGCGTGTTTTCAGCGCGGCCGGCGTCGGTGCGACCCGCTGCAATCGGTAAAAAGGACTGCTTGCCGGGTGCGTGCTGCCTCACGCGATGGCAGTCGCGAAGCTGACGCTGTGCGTCAGTTTTGCCGCGAATGTGCGAAGGTGCCAATGAGCGACGCGCATCGCGAGCCGAGTGCCCACCGATGCGCACACCGGAAACGACGACGGCGGCCGAAGCCGCCGTGTCGGTCGATCGTCGATCGGGCGCCGGCCGATCGTGCAATGCGCAGCCGGCCGCCGCCGATCAGAAGCGGTGACGCAGCCCGAGGTTGACGAGGGTCTGCGAGCTCGTGCCCGCATAGCCATACGACCCGATCGACGCCTGCGCGGCCATCGACCCGCCGGTGCCGTCGCCGGTGCGGCCGCTCGCGTGCTGGTACGCGGCGGTCAGGTACACGTCGGTGCGCTTCGACAGGTTGTAGTCCGCGCCGGCCGACACCTGGTGATAGGTCGCCGACGTGTCGCCGCCCGAGCGCGTGTAGCTGTAGCCGACGCCCACGAGCAGCGCATTCGTCGCCTGGTAGTTCACGAAGCCTTGCCCGGTGTTGTAGTGCTCGTTCGAGTTGAAGGCGGAGCTCGCGTCGCGGCGGTATTGCGCGTTGCTGTAGCCGAGACCGAACGTGAACGGGCCGGCGACGTACTGGCCCGCGATCCGCGCGATGCCGATCGAGTGCGCGCTTGCATAGCCGCTGTTGACCGGGCCGTCGAAGGTGCCGTCCGACGAGCTGTTCCAGCCGTCGCGGATCGTGTTCGATGCGGGGCTGTTGGTCGCGTGGAAGTAGCCGCCCGCGACGCTGAACGGCCCGTTGTTGTACGTCACGGCGGCCGAATACGATTGCGCGGCGCCGGTGCTGCCGGCGATCCCGCCGAACGAATACATCGCCGAGAACTGCAGGCCCGAATACACCGCGGACGTGTACTTCACGGCGTTGTCGACGCGGAAGCTGTTGTCGTAGTTGTCGACGTCGCCCGGCGTCGCGAACACGCTGCCGAGATAGTTGTCGGCGGTGATGCCCTGCACGAGGTCGACGAGCGGATCGTACTGGCGGCCGAACGTGAGCGTGCCGTAACGGTCGCTCGTCAGGCCGACGAACGCCTGCCGGCCGAACAGGCGGCCACTCTGGCCCAGGCGGCCGTTGCTCGGGTCGAAGCCGTTCTCGAGCTGGAACAGCGCCTTCAGGCCGCCGCCGAGATCCTCGGTGCCTTTCACGCCCCAGCGGCTGCCGGCGAGGTTGCCCGCGCTGCTGTTGCCCAGCATCCACGCGCTGTCCTTGCCCTGCGCATGATTCACGTAGGTGATCGACGTGTCGACCACGCCGTACAGCGTGACGCTCGTCTGTGCTTGCGCGGCGGGCATGGCCGCGAACGACGCGATCGACAGCAGCGAGAGGGTCGTGCGTTTCATGTCATCTCCTTGCGTATTGACTGGCATCGGTAAACCGGAATGGCAGGAGACTACAGAGCCACACGCGAACGACAAAAATGAAATTCTCCGATGTTACCTAAAGCAGACAGTTGCATTCTTCGGAAAGGGCCATTGAGGGATTCGCATTATTGAGAAATGCGCATCAATCGGTTTGGTATTCGAGATTGCGGATCGGCGTATTGCCGGATTCGTGATAATTCCGCGGGATTTTCGGCTGAATTCCGGAGACGGGGCATTCGTCGCCGATTGATCAAATCATTATTTAATGAATTGGCTCGTGCGATGCGGGGTGGGCATGTTATCGCGCGCGCTGTGCGAGTCGCCCCGAAGTGGACTCGTCGATCCCGCGGGTTGCGTGCCTGGTTTTGTATATAATAATCATTCTCATTTACAGAATTGCCGCCTGCGCGCCCCCGGAACCCGGCCATGTCCGCTGACAAGCTGTCCCTCCATCGAGAAATCGACGCCCTCTATGCCGGCCATCATGCGTGGCTGCGCGGCTGGCTGAGCCGCAGGCTCGGTTGCGCGCATCGCGCGGCCGATCTTGCACACGACACCTTCGTGCGGCTGCTGGCCCGCGACGAGCCGATCGGTGCCGACGAGCCGCGCGCGTTCCTGACGACGGTCGCGCAGCGCGTGCTGTCGAATCACTGGCGGCGCGAGCAGATCGAGCGCGCGTATCTCGACGTGCTCGCGCAACGCCCCGAAGCGTATGCGCCGTCGCCGGAGGAGCGGGCCGTCGTACTCGAGACGCTCGTCGAGATCGACCGCTTGCTCGACGGGTTGCCGAGCGCCGCGAAGCGCGCGTTCCTGCTCGCGCAGCTCGACGGGCTCACACAGGTGGAGATCGCGCGCGAACTCGGCGTGTCGCTCGCGACGGTGAAGCGTTATCTCGTGAAGGCCGGCACGCAGTGCTTCTTCGCGATGGCGGCCTGACCGATGGCCGCCCCGGGAGCGCCGGCGGTGCCGCCGCAGGTCGCGCGTCGCGCGGTCGAATGGTGGGTCGAGCGGCAGGCCGGCCGCACCGACGATACGTTCGCGCGCGCACTCGCGCGCTGGCGCGCCGAGGATCCGGCGCATGACGCGGCGTGGCGTCATATCGAAACGATGGAGGCGCGCATCGGCCGGCTCGCGGCCGGGCTCGACTCACAGGCCGCGCATGCGGCGCTGCTGCCGCGTCGTTCGCCGCGCCGTCGCGCGGCCGTGAAGGCGCTGGCCGTGCTGCTGTTCGCGGGTGGCGCCGCATGGATGGCCGAGCCCGCGCGCCGCGCGGCGATCTGGCCGGCGGACCTGCGCACCGCGGTCGGCGAGCGGCGCACGGTGACGCTCGCGGATCGCACGGTCGTCGTGCTCGATACCGATACCGCGCTCGACGTGCACTTCGACGCCACGACCCGCCGCCTGCACCTGCTGCGCGGCACGATCATGGTGACGAGCGGCCACGACGACCGCACGCCGGCACGGCCGCTGGCGGTCGCGACCGCGCAAGGCGAGCTGCGGCCGCTGGGCACGCGCTTCGCGGTGCGGCAGCGCGACGGCGCGACGCGCATCGAGGTATTCGCGGGCGCCGTGCGCGTGCAGCCCGTCGACGCGACGGCCGGTACGCGCGTGATCGCGGCGGGCGAGGGCGCCGATTTCACGCGCGACGCGATCGGCGCGCCGGCGCCGCTCGATGCATTTGCATCGGCATGGACGACCGGGATGCTCGTCGCGTCGCGCATGCGGCTCGCGGATCTCGTCGCCGAGCTCGACCGCTACCGGCGCGGCAGTCTGCGTTGCGATGCGGCCGTGGCCGACCTGCGCGTGTCGGGCACTTATCCGCTCGAGGATCCCGCGCGCGTGCTCGACACGCTGAAGGCGACGCTGCCGATCGACGTCGAATACGTGACGCGCCACTGGGCGACGGTCGTGCCGGCCCGTTCATGAGTACCGCGAAAATATTTTTCATCCGGCTGAGCTGTTTCTCGATGTTCGCGTGACATGGGTAGTGAAAGCAGCACTGGCCCATCGTCCACCGACACCTCGATCATGGTTTCCATTCGTCTCACGCATCGGCGCCGCCCGGCGCCCGCCCGTCATCTGCCGTGCGCGTCGCGCGCGGCCGCACCCGCCACGCCGCGCCACCTGGCTCGCCGTCTGGCCGGCGCCGTCCTGTTGTCGGCGCTGCTGCCGCTGCCCGCGCTGGCCGACACCGATACCGACGCGGACACGGCGCCAGCCGCGCAACGCGCATCGCGCCGCGCGTTCGACATTCCGGCCGGCCCGCTCGAAGCGACGTTGAACCGGTTCGGACGCGATGCCGGCATCCTGCTCGCGTTTCCCGCCGAACTGGCCGCCGGCCGCACGAGCGGCGGCGTACATGGCCGGTTCGACATCGACGGCGCATTCGATCGCCTGCTGGCGGGCACGGGGCTCGTCGCGCTGCGCCAGCCGGGCGGCGGCTATACGCTGATGCGCGCGAACGGCGCGGTTGCACCGGCCGCGGCGGCCGGCACCGAGGCGGCCCCCGAGCTGCCGACCATCACCGTGCGCGACAGCGCGCTGCGCGCGCAAAGCTACCGGCCGCCGAAGGAAGCGGGCGTGCTGCGCACCGAGATTCCGCTGCTCGACACCGCGCAGGCCGTCAACGTGGTGCCGGCGCAGGTACTGCGCGACCAGCGCCCGCGCAACCTCGACGACGCGCTCGGCAACGTGAGCGGCATCACGCAGGGCAACACGCTCGCGGGCACGCAGGACACGATCATGAAGCGCGGCTTCGGCGACAACCGCGACGGCTCGATCATGCACAACGGGATGCCGATCGTGCAGGGGCGTTCGTTCAACGCGGCGGTCGATACCGTCGAGGTGCTGAAGGGGCCGACGTCGTTGCTGTACGGGCTGATGGATCCGGGCGGTGTGGTGAACGTCGTCAGCAAGCAGCCGCAGATGACGCGCTACAACGCGATCTCGCTCGGCGCGTCGACCTTCGGGCACGGCAGGAACGGCGGCAGCGCGACCTTCGACTCGACCGGCCCGATCGGCGATTCGCGGCTTGCGTACCGGCTGATCGTCGACCAGTCGAACGAGCAGTACTGGCGCAACTTCGGCGAATACCGGCAGACCTTCGTCGCGCCGTCGCTCGCATGGTACGGCCGCGATACGCAAGTCGTCGTGTTCTACGAATACCGGACGTTCCATTCGCCGTTCGATCGCGGCACCGCGCTCGATCCGCGTACCAACGCGCCGCTCGACATTCCGGCGCGGCGGCGCATCGACGAGCCGTTCAACAACATGGACGGCGAATCGCACCTTGCGCAGCTGAGCGTCGATCACCAGTTCAACGCGGACTGGAGCGCGCATGTCGGCTACAGCTACAACCGCGAGACTTACGACGCGAACCAGCTGCGCACGACCGGCGTCGACCCGGTGACGGGCACGCTGTCGCGCAGCAACGACGCGACGCACGGCTCGCTCAGCACCGACAGCTACGGCGTCGGCTACGTGAACGGCAAGCTGACGCTCGCGGGGATGCGTCACGACGTGCAACTGGGCGTCGACACCGAGTATCGCCGCATCTATCGCAAGGATCTGCTGCGCCAGGCCGTGAAGACGCCGTTCAGCTACATCGATCCGGTGTACGGGCTGCTGCCGCCGTCGAGCACGGTGTCCGCGAGCGACAGCGACCAGACCGACACGCTGCACGATACGTCGGTGTTCTTCCAGGACAGCATCCACCTGACCGACAAGTGGATCGTGTCCGGCGGGTTGCGTTACATCACGTACAACCAGGTTGCCGGGCGAGGCCGGCCGTTCAAGGCGAACACCGACCTCAGCGGCTCGAAGTGGCTGCCGCGCGCGGGCGTCGTCTACAAGTGGACCGATGCGTTCTCGCTGTACGGCAGCTATTCGCAGTCGCTGAAACCGTCGTCGTCGATCGCGCCGATGACGTCGGGCTACGTGATCGATGCCGCGACGCCGCCCGAGGAAGCGACCGCATGGGAACTCGGCGGCAAGCTCGACCTGCCGGGCGGGATGACCGGCACGCTTGCGCTGTTCAACATCGACAAGAAGAACGTGCTCGTGTCGCAGTTCAACGACACGACGAAGCTGACCGACTGGCGCACGTCGGGCAGGGCGCGCTCGCGCGGCGTCGAGATCGACCTGTCGGGCAGGATCGGCGAGCGCGTGAACGTGATCGCGAGCTATGCGTACATCGACGCGAAGACTACCGAGGATCCGCTGTACGCGGGCAACCGGCTGTGGAACGTCGCGCGCCACACGGCGTCGCTCGCGGCCGTCTACGACGTCGGCACGCTGGCAGGCGGCGACGACCTGCGCATCGGCGCGGCCGTGCGTTACGTCGGCGCGCGGCCCGGTGATTCGGCGAACAGCTTCACGCTGCCGTCGTACGTGCTCGCCGACGCGTTCGCGACCTACGACACGCGGCTCGGCAAGCAGAAGCTGTCGTTCCAGCTGAACGTGAAGAACCTGTTCAACCGCACGTACTACCCGTCGAGCGCGAACCGCTATTTCGTCGCGATCGGCGATGCGCGGCAGGTGTCGTTGCTGACCACGCTGCAGTTCTGAACGGGCGATTCACGCAATTCGCCCGATTCACGCTGATTCACACAATCGCCGCGCGTCGCGCATCACGACGCGTGGCTTCGGAGAAGACCCTGATGAACCGGAACATGAAGACCGGCGCCGTGCGCGCCGTGGCCGCCGGCACGCGGCGTCGCGCATTGCGCTCGCTCGCCGGCGCGGCGCTGGCGTTGTGCGCGGGCCTGTCCCTGTCGGCAAGCGCCCCGGCTTTCGCCGCCGATGCCGCCGTTGCAGCGCCGGCCGTCACGCGCGTTGCGATGCTCGTGCAGTTGCACGGCCCGAACCTGAAGGTCGACGAACGGATCGGCCAGCATCTCGGCGAGCGCGGCTACGCGGTGCGCCTGATCGACGAAAGCGCGACGCCCGACGCGGCGCGCGACGCCGACCTCGTCGTGATCTCGTCGACGGTGTCGTCGAAGAACGTGCGGCCCGGCTGGCGCATGCTCGACAAGCCGCTCGTCACGTGGGAGAACGACCTGCTCGACGATCTCGCGATGACGGGCAAGCGCCACGACGTCGACTTCGGCGAAACGGGCAAGGAACGCTATCTGTGGCTCGTCAACGCGCCGCATCCGGTCTCGGCCGGGCTGCCGGCGGGCGCGGTCAACGTGTACGGCAAGCAGGCGCCGATGAGCTGGGGCAAGCCGGGGCTCGGCGCGATCACGATCGCGACCGTGTACGGACAGCCGGACAAGGCCGCGATCTTCGCGTACGAGAAGGGCGCGACGATGGACTATGAAGCAATCGCGCCGGCGCGGCGCGTGATGTTTTTCCTCGACAACGACACGTTCGTGAACCTGTCGCCGGCCGGCGTCGGGTTGTTCGACGCGGCGATCGACTGGGCGGCGGGACGGCGCTGACGGTGTGCGGCACGCGCCTGCGTGCACGGCCAGCGAAGACCGCCATTGAATGCGAGAATGCGGTCTTCGGCCGGCGCGCTTCGCGCCGCTTTCCAGGGAATTCGCATGGACAGTCATATCGCTCCGGTGGAGCTGAAGAAAGCCTACCGCCTCCTCAACCACGGCCCGACCGTGCTCGTGTCGGCCCGCCACGACGGCGTCGACAACGTGATGGCCGCCGCGTGGGCATGCGCGCTCGATTTCCTGCCGCCGAAGCTTACCGTCGTGCTCGACAAGTCCGCGAAGACGCGCGAGCTGGTCGAGCGCAGCGGCACGTTCGTGATCCAGGTGCCAACCGCCGCGCAACTGAAGCTCACGCACGTGGTCGGCAGCCACAGCCTTGCCGAGCGGCCCGACAAGCTGCGTGAAGCGGGCGTCACGCTGTTCGACGTCGAAGGCCACGATCTGCCGTTCGTCGCCGGCTGCTCGGGCTGGCTCGCGTGCAAGCTGATTCCGGAGCCGCACAACCAGCAGGCCTACGACCTGTTCATCGGCGAAGTGGTGGGGGCGTGGTCGGACACGCGCGTGTTCCGCGACGGCCACTGGTATTTCGAATCGGCCGATCCGGCATTGCGCAGCCTGCACTACATCGCGGGCGGCAACTTCTATGCGATCGGCGAATCGATGCACGTCGACCCGGACCCGACGGACCCGCAGTAAGCGCCGCGGGAGTACTGTTCCGTCATCCGAAGCGCGCGGCTCACGCGCGCTTTTTCAATTCCGCCAGCATGACGTCGGCGAACGCCTGCGCGACGCGCGGCAGCGTGCGTCCGCGCTTCGCGACGAGCGCGATCGGCCGCACGAACGCCGGGTCGTCGATCGGCTTCGCGACGAGGTCGGGTTCGGCGCGCACCTCGCGCGCGGTCGCGGGCAGGATCGTCACGCCGAGGCCGCCGCGCACCATCGCGACGGCCGTCATCATGTAGGTCGGCTCGCACGCGATCTCCGGCGTGCAGCCGGCCGCTTCCAGCGCAGCATCGACGACGCTGCGCACGCTCGTGCCCTGCGCGGTCAGCACGAGCGGCACGGCGGCGACATCGGCGGTGCGCACGCGCCGCTTGCGCGCGAGCGGATGATCCTTCGGGCACACGGCGACGAGCTGGTCGGCGCCCGCATACAGCACGTCGAGCGACGCGTCGAACGCATCGCCGCCCGTCAGGCCGAGATCGGCTTCCTCGTTGCGTACCAGCGCGGTGACCAGGCTCGCGACGCCGTCGCGGATCTCGAAGCCCGCGCGCGGCACGTCGCGCCGGAACGACTGGATCAGCTCCGGCAGCAGGCTCGACGCGAAGGTCGGCAGGCACGCGAGCCGCACCGTGCCGCTCGCGCCTTCGCCGAGCGCGCGCGCATCGCGCAGCACGCGCTCCATGTCGTCGAGCGAGCGTTGCAGCAGCGGCAGCAGTTCGCGCCCGGTCTGCGTGAGCGCGACGCTGCGGCTGTTGCGGTCGAACAGCCGCGCGCCGACGATTTCCTCGAGCCGCCTGATCTGCACGGTCAGCGCCGGCTGCGACAGATGCAGCCGCGCGGCCGCGCGCGTGAAGTTGCCGGCGTGCGCGACGGTGACGAACGCGCGGATGTCGCGAAGGTTCAGATCCATAACGGTTCGTGATTGCTGCGATCAAATCATTTCAATTGTGCTATCGCTGCGCCGACCTTACGCTCGTCTCCAACAAAAGACAAGGTAGGAGACACCGATGCTGCCGTTACTCGGGCTGGGCACGATCGTCGTGCTGCTGGCCGCGATTCTGTCCAAACGCATGTCGCCGCTCGTCGCGCTGATCATCGTGCCGATCGCGGCGTCGCTGATCGGCGGCTTCGGGCTGCATACGAGCAAGTTCGTGATCGACGGGCTGAAGGGCCTCGCGCCCGTCGTCGGGATGTTCGTGTTCGCGATCCTCTATTTCGGCACCATCACCGATGCCGGCACGCTCGACCCGATCATCGACCGCATCCTGCGCGCGGTCGGCACGCGGCCCACGCGCATCGTGATGGGGACGACGCTGCTCGCGCTGCTGATCCACCTCGACGGCTCGGGCGCGGTCTGCTTTCTCGTGACGATTCCGGCGGTGCTGCCACTGTACGACCGGCTGAAGATGGACCGCCGCGTGCTGGCCGCGGCCGTGTCGATGGCCGCGGGGATCAACTTCCTGCCGTGGACGGGGCCGATGATCCGCGCCTCGGCGTCGCTGCACCTGCCGGTGTCGGCGCTGTTCAATCCGCTGATTCCGGTGCAGGCGATCGGGCTCGTGTTCGTGTTCGGCGTCGCGTACTGGCTCGGGCGGCGCGAGGAGAAGCGGCTCGGCCTGTCGGGCAACGACGCGTCGATCCCGCTGCCGAAACGCGAGCTGACGCCCGACGAGCAGGCGCTGCGCCGCCCGCACCTGTTCTGGTTCAACCTGGTGCTGACGCTCGTCGTGCTCGGCACGATGGTCGTGATGGGCGAGAAGATTCCGCCGGCGATCATGTTCATGGTCGGGCTGTGCGTCGCGCTGATGGTGAACTACCCGGACGTCGACATGCAGCGCAAGCGCATCGACGCGCATGCGCGGGCGGCGCTGATGATGGCCGGCATTCTGCTCGCGGCCGGCGTGTTTACCGGGATCATGCAGGGCAGCGGAATGCTGAAGGCGATGGCGCAGGCGGCGGTCGGCTTCGTGCCGCCGTCGATGGCCGGCCACATTCCGGTCGTGCTCGGTTTCGCGTCGATGCCGCTCAGCATGCTGTTCGATCCCGATTCGTTCTACTTCGGCGTGCTGCCGGTGATCGCCGAAGTGGCCGGCCAGCTCGGCGTGCCGGCCGTGCATGTCGGCCAGGCCGCGCTGCTCGGCCAGATGACGACCGGGTTCCCGGTCAGCCCGCTGACGCCCGCGACGTTTCTCGTCGTCGGCCTGTGCGGGATCGAGCTGGCCGAGCACCAGAAGTTCACGTTCCCGCTGCTGTTCGGCGCCTCGATCGTGATGACGATCGCGTGCGTCGTGCTGGGCATCTTTTGATTTTTGCCGGCGCGCGTGCGCCGGACGACGGTACGGACATGACAGCAAAGCCTTCATATCAACCGCGCGTGCGCATCGGCGCGGGCGCCGGCTACTCGGGCGACCGGATCGAGCCCGCGGTCGAACTGGCCGAACACGGTCGGCTCGACTATCTCGTCTTCGAATGCCTGGCCGAGCGCACGATCGCGATCGCGCAGCAGGCGCGCCGCAAGGACCCGGCGCTCGGCTACGACCCGCTGCTCGACGCGCGCATGCGCGCCGTGCTGCCGGTGGCCGCGGCCAGGGGCGTGCGTATCGTGTCGAACATGGGCGCGGCGAATCCGCGCGCGGCGGCGCGGCGCACCGCGCAGATCGCGCAGTCGCTCGGCCTCGCGGGGCTGAAGGTCGCGGCGGTCGAGGGCGACGACGTGCTCGACGTGGTGCTGCGCGGCGCGTTCCGCTTCGAGGAGTCGGGCGACGAGGTTGCCGCGTATCGCGAGCGCATCGTGTCCGCGAACGCGTATCTCGGTGCCGCGCCGATCGTCGACGCGCTCGCGGCCGGCGCGGACATCGTGCTGACCGGGCGCGTCGCCGATCCGTCGCTGTTCGTCGCGCCGCTGATCCACGCGTTCGGGTGGCGGATGGATGACTGGAACACGCTCGGACAGGCAACCGTCGTCGGCCATTTGCTCGAATGCGCGGGGCAGGTGACGGGCGGCTATTTCGCGGATCCGGGTTACAAGGACGTGCCGAATCTCGCGCGCCTCGGGTTCCCGATCGGCGAGGTCGAGGCCGACGGCTCGGTCACGATCACGAAGGTGCCGCACGCGGGCGGCCGCGTGAGCGCGGCCACCTGCAAGGAACAGTTGCTGTACGAGATTCACGATCCGGCGCGCTACCTGCAGCCCGACGTGGTCGCGGATTTCACGCGGGTGGCCGTCGCGGAGGAAGCGACCGACCGCGTGCGCGTGACGGGCGGGCGCGGCACGGCGCGCACCGACACGCTGAAGGTATCGGTCGCGTATGTCGACGGTCATATCGGCGAAGGGCAGATCTCGTACGGCGGACCCGGTGCGCTGGCGCGCGCGCGTCTCGCGCTCGAGATCGTGCGTGAACGGCTCGCGCTGACCGGCGTGGCCGCGACCGAATTGCGTTTCGACCTGATCGGCGTCGATTCGCTGTACGGCACGGCGACGCCTGCGGTGCGCGGCGAACCGGCCGAGGTCCGCATCCGGGTGGCCGGCCGCGCGGCGAGTGCGGCGGAGGCCGCGCGGATCGGCAACGAAGTCGAGACGCTTTATACGAACGGGCCGGCCGGCGGCGGCGGCGCTTTCAAGTCGACGCGCGAGGTGATCGCCGTACAGTCGGTGCTGTTGCCGCGTGCGGCCGTGACGCCGTCGTTTTCATTCGTGGAGGCATGATGCAACTGCGTGAACTCGCGCATGCGCGCACCGGCGACAAGGGCAATACGCTGAACGTGTCGGTCATCTGCCGCGATCCGCGTCATTACGACCATCTGCGCGCGCATCTCGATGCGCAGGCCGTGAAGGCATGGCTCGCGGGCATCGTGCACGGCGACGTCGTGCGTCATGAATTGCCGGCGCTCGCCGCATTCAATTTCGTGTTGCGCGATGCGCTCGGCGGCGGCGTCACGCGTTCGCTCGCGCTCGATGCGCACGGCAAGTCGGTCAGCTCGGCGCTGCTGGCGATCGACGTGCCGGTGCCGGTGTGATGATGCGGCGCGGCCGTGCCGGCGTTCACGGAATCAGCCACTCCCACCGTCCGTCCGCGTGCTCGATGCGCTCGCCGCCGATAGGCAGGCGTTGGTCGGCGCGATAGTCGTAGACCGCGCGCGACGCGGCGACCTGCTCGAGATCGAGTTCGACCGTGTGGCGCGATTCGCCGGTGCCGGCTTCGAAAATCAGGTTCCCGAACGGATCGGCCGCGAGGCTGCCGCCCGCGAACACGACGTCGTGCGTGCTGCCGCCGACGCGGTTCGCGACGACCGCGAACAGCTGGTTTTCCATCGCGCGTGCCGAGACCGACGTGCGGTGGACCTGGCGGTACGGCTCCATGTTGCCGTCGGTCACGAGGATCAACTGCGCGCCGAGCGCCGCGAGCGCGCGGCCGCTTTCGGGGAATTCGCTGTCGTAGCAGATCAGCAGGCCGATCCGTACGCCGCGCCATTCGACGGTCGCGTAGCGGTCGCCGGGCAGTACGACGCCGCGCTCCGATACCCACAGATGCGTCTTGCGATAGTGCAGCGCGATGCCGTCCGGCGTGACGAACACGGTCGTGTTGTAAAAGCGCCCGCCGTCGTTCTCGATCAGCCCGACCACCACCGCGACGTTGCGCGCCCGCGCGGCCGCGATCACCGCGCCGACGCTCGGGCCGTCGAGCGGCTCGGCCACGCGCTCGAGCTCCGACGGATCGAGAAAGCCGGTGAGCTGCGCTTCCGGAAACATCACGAGGTCGGTGCCGGGCGCGCAGCTCGCGATTGCATCGAGCGTGCGTTGCAGGTTGTAGCGCGTGTCGCCGTCGCGGCCGGCGAGCTGGACGATGTCGAGCTTCAGTTTCATGGGCGGGTTCGGTAGCGATGGTCCGTCGCGATGGCGGCGGAACGGATGGGAATGAGCGCCAGTATGCGCCGAACGCGCCGGGTTCCCCATCCCGCCGACGCGTTAACCCGTCGGGGGTATTGATCTCTGCACCGGCCGCCGGGCGTGCGCCGGGGGCGCCCGGCGCCGTGATGTCCTGCTGCGGGGGGCAACGGCAAGGTCGGGAAAAAGCGCCGGCCCCTCTGCAAGGGCCGGCGAAGAGGTCCTGATGGACGAGGATAGTGCTATCAGAACCCAGGCCACCATCTACCGCCCGTGTCGAACGGACGGACGGCATCGAACGACGCAAGGATAGAGAGGGTGGCGGCGCTTGCACAGACGGCGCATCCGATAGCGCGTATCGGCGCGACGGCGTGTGACGGGGCGGGCCGCTGCGGTCGCCGCGCCGAGCGTCACGTCCCGGCCTGCGCGTGCAGGAACAACGAGAACAGTTCCGACTGCGAATTGATGTCGAGTTTCGCGTAGATATTGCGCCGGTGCACCTTGACCGTTTCCGCCGAAATCGACAGCTTGTTCGCGACCTCCTTGTTCGAGCGGCCGCTCAGAATCAGCCGGATCACGTCGAGTTCGCGCGCGGTGAGCGGCGTGCCGAGCCGCGCCATCGCGTGTTCGAAACCGCCGCGCGCCGCGCTGTCGGTCCGGCGCGGCGTAGCGGGCTCGCTGGGCTCGGCGGGGGGCGGCTCGAACGCGAGCCGCTGACGCATCAGGCCGGCGACCCACGGACGGATCAGGTCGAGCAGCGCGACCTGTTCGGGGCTGAAGCGCCGCCTGCTGCCGAGCGACAGGCACAGCGTGCGCGTGTCGTCGAGCACGACGTTGACCTGCACCTCGTCCTCGACGACGTTGTGCGTGAAGTACAGCGTGTAGTACTCGGTGTCGCGAAAGCATTCGGGCGCGACGTCGGACAGCCGGAACAGGCCGCTTTTCGGGGCATCGCGGTTCGCGATATAGAACGGATCGAGCTGGTACAGCCCCTGCACGTAGTCGCGAAAGAGCGGGTCGGGGCCGCCGCCTTCGTACGGACATTCGGCGAACACCTGCGGGCGGTCGTCGCCGAACATCAGCACGACCCAGCTGTCGATCGCGACGTATTCCTCGATCAGCCGGATCAGCGCGAGCCAGAAACCCGGCTGGTCGAGCGACTCGACGAGTCGGCCGACCGACCGGTGCCAGGCGATGTCCTGCAAGCTCAGGTTCATGCGTGTGTCCATGTCGGGCCGGACCGGTGCGCTGCGCGCTTGCGATGCCGCACCGAGCGTGTACGCTACGGGCTCGCGGGCACTGGCCCGCGCGTGCGGCACGGGCCGCGCGCATCGACCGGATCCAGGAATGAAGAACGAGATCGTAACGCCGGCCGGCGCGAATGGCGAGGCCGGGCGCGGCCGCCGGCTCGCGGCGCTCGCCGTGCGCGTCGCGCTGGCGGGCGTCGGGGTGGCCGCCGCGCATGCGGCTCACGCGGCGTCGCCCGCGTCGTGCGACGCACGGCTCACGCAGCTGATCGTGCCGGCGCTGCGGCACACCGCGCTCGATCGACGGGCGATCCATGCCGAGCCCGCGGTGCTGACTGGTCAACCGGAAGGCGTGCAGGGCGTCCGGCTGTTCGTGACGCCCGACCATCCGGGCACGCCGAACCGTGACGCGACGATCGGCTGGGTCACGCTCGACACGCATGCGCTGCGCGCGCTCGACATCACGCGCGATCCCGACCAGCCGGACGTGCTGAAGATCGACCGGCACGCGCTGGCGCGCTACGTATCGACGTGCGTGGCGGCGCCGGCCGCCTCTGCCCATCCCGCCGCAGCCATGCACGGCGCTGTCGATTGCGACGCGCTGAACCGCCGCGCGCAGGCGCGGGGCGACTACGTGACGGGCAGCGACGCCGGGCGCGTCGTGACGGGCAAGGGCCGGCTGCCGTTCTTTTCCGCGCCGGACGACGCGTGCCGGATCGACGGCCTGTTCATCGTCGAGCACGATCACGTCGACGCGCGGACCGAATACGGCCGGTTCACGTCGATCACCTATCTGAACCCGCGCACGCACGGCACGGCCGACGGCTGGGTGCCGCGTGCGCGGCTGCAACCCGACGGCACCGGCATCGCGCCGCGGCAACCCTGATCGCCCGCCCGCATCGACCTTTCCCCTCGAATCGAACGCCCTCATGAACGACCAGAACCCGAAAGCCCGCGTCAAGCCATTCGCGGCCACGCTCGCCGTGTTGTCCGCGCTCGCGGTGTTCACCGCGCTCGCCGCGGTGTCGCCGGTCCACGCGGCCGAGCCGATTCATCCCGAGCGTCAGCTGCAGACGTTCATCCGCGACACGTACGGCACGTGGCGCGCCGATCGCAAGGGCTGGCAGTCGGATGCGGGCGACTTCATCTATTCGTCGTGCGGCTCGCTGCGCGTCGCGACGGCCGACGGCCCGCGCACGCTGCTCGCGATGTGCGGCGAGACCGAGGCGGCTGTCCAGAACGGGATGCCGGGCATGGATTCGGACGGCACGACGGGCACGATCGACCTGTACGTGCTGAAGCCGAGCCAGGACGGCGGCACGCTCGAACCCGTCGTGAAGAAGACGGACATCGCGTCGGGCAAGGGCGGCGAGCCCGGCACCGTGCGCATCGAGCGGCTCGGCCCGCACCTGTTCGGCTTCGTGATCGGCGACGGCATCACGCTGCAGGGCTATACGCAGGCGAGCCGGTCGATCTGGCTGCCGCTCGGCAACGCGATCGTCGACGCCGCGCCGCGCATCAACGAAACGATGGACAACAGCGGGTCGCTCGATTGTGACAACGCGAAGGCGCATTGCGAGAGCCGCACGTTCGCGATCGTGCCGGACACGACGGGCACGGGCGACGTTTATCCGCTGACGGTCACGGAGACGGGCGAGCGCGGCGGCAAGGACATCCATGCGCGCTACACGGTGAAGTTCGATGCGGCGCACGGGCGTTACGTGGTGCCGAAGGCGCTGCGGGCAGGGTACTGAGCGGGGAGCGCAGGCAATGGGCAGCATGGTGCTGCCCGCGGCGCCCGCCCGGGCATCACACGTACAGATAGCGCACGAGGTGGAAGAACACCGGCGCGGCGAAGCAGATCGAGTCGACGCGATCGAGCATCCCGCCGTGGCCCGCGATCATCGAGCCCCAGTCCTTCGTGCCGAGCGAGCGCTTCACGGCCGACAGCACGAGCCCGCCGACGAAGCCCGCGATCACGATCGCGAGCGAGATCCCGAACGCCGCGCCGAAGCTGAACGGCGTCACGCGATACAGCGACGCGCCGCACAGCGTCGCGAGCAGGCCGCCGCCGATGAAGCCTTCGACCGTCTTCGACGGCGACAGGCGCGGCGCGATCTTGCGCCGTCCGAACAGCTTGCCGACCACGTACTGCAGCACGTCGCTGATCTGCACGACGAACAGGAAGAAGAACAGCAGCAGCGCGTTCTGCCCGGCGTAGTGCGGGATGTCGAGAATCAGCACGGCCGGCGCGTGGCTCAGCCCGTACACGCACACCATCAGCGCCCAGTTGATCTTCGCGTTGCGGCTCAGGAATTCGCGCGTGTCCTGCGTGAGCGCCGACACCAGCGACATCGCGAAGAACAGGTGCACCGGCACGAAGATCGAGTACATCCCGTACCAGTTGATCCCGAGCAGCAGGTACTGCACCGGAATGGCGACGAAGAACGCGATGAAGAGCGTCGTATGGTCGCTCGCGGTGGTCGGCGTGAGCGTGATGAATTCGCGCAGCGTCAGGTACGACAGCAGCGCGAACACCAGATACGTGACGTTGTTGCCGAGGCCGATCGCGATGACCATGATCGCGATCATGGCCCACCACGCACGGATGCGCTGGTTCAGGTTGACGATCGTCGCGCTGGTGCCGCCGCTGCGCGCGCCGAGGATCGCGCCGATCAGGGTCGCGATCACCAGCACGCCGGTGACGCCCGCGACCAGTTCCCAGAAGAGAGTTCGCATGGGGAGATCCGGAAAAGGAAGAGGAGGGCGCGCGTTCAGCCGGCCGGCCGCTGCGGCGGCGCGAGCGCGACGATCGCGTCGTGCATGCGGGCGAGGAAGGTCGGCTTGTCTTCGTCGGCACCGAGCGCGTCGTTCGCGCCGAAGTGCACCTTGCAGATCAGCGGCACGGGCCAGATCGCGCCCTTCGGCATGATGCGCTGCAGGTTCTCGAGATAGACGGGCGCCAGCGCGACGTTCGGAAACTCGGTCGCGAGGTGGAACAGCCCGCTCTTGAACGGCTGCGGCAACACGTCGGCGCCGCGGGTGCCTTCCGGGAAGATGATGATCGAGTGGCCTTGCCGCAGCGCATCGCGCACCGGTTCGAGTGGATCGCCGCCGTTTTCGCGGTGACGGTCGATCAGCACGACGTTCAGCAGTTTCTGCGCGATGTGGCGCTTCAGGTCGCTGCTGTCCCAGTAGTCGCGCGCCGCGACGGGCCGCACGACCGCGCGCACGTCGCGCGGCAGCGCGGCGAGGATCGCGAGCGTGTCGATGTGGCTCGTATGGTTCGAGAAGTAGATCTTCTGCGTCGGCGACGGCGGCGCCTGATGCCAGACCGGATACGCGCCGGCGACGAGTCGCACGATGGACAGCAGGAAATCGCGCTGCCAGACGTTCAGGATGTTCATCGGCGCGGCGCCTCCTGCGTGCATGCCCGCGCGGCCGCGCAGGCGCGGCAGGCGGAATCCCGGAATGCCGGCGCGGCAGGATGCGCGCCGGACGGCCATTGTTTAAGTTTTTTCAAATTCGTGGCTGCCTGTCGCAGGGCCGCGATAATCGGACGATCCGCCGGCGCGGGTTGCTGCGCGGCGAATGCGCCGGTCGACGGCGTGAAAATCGGCTGTTGCACGAGTGCCCGTCTGCAGTTCGAACGGATGACTGCGCGCGCGGGCCAGCGGATTATCGCGAGTTTCCGTCGAAAACGCCAGATTGCCCGGTGCGGCACGGCCGGCGTGCGGCTTGACGCGTCCGGGCCGCTCGGCGACGATACGACCACCTGTCGACAGCCCGCCGCCGGCGGTTGCGCCGCCCGGGCAGGGCGGCTGCAAACGTGCCCGGACGTGCAGAACCAATAAAACGATGAGCCTCTACGCACTCAAACCGAAATTCCAGAACCGTCTTCGTCCGTTCGCGGATTCACTCGCCGAGCGCGGCGTCACGGCCAACCAGGTCACGCTGTTCGCGGCCGGCGGCTCGATCGTCGTCGGCGCGCTGGCCGGGCTCGGCGTGTTCGCGCGCGTGCTGTTCCTGCTGATTCCGATCTGGCTGTTCGCACGGATGGCGCTGAACGCGATCGACGGCATGCTCGCGCGCGAACACGGACAGAAGAGCACGCTCGGCGCGTACCTGAACGAGCTTGGCGACGTCGTGTCCGACATCGCGCTCGTGCTGCCGTTCCTCGCGATTCCCGCGTTCGCGCCGGCAGACGTCTGGCTGTTCGCGCTGACGGCGGTGATTGTCGAATGCGCGGGCCTGATCGGGCCGCTCGTCGGTGCGACGCGCCGCTACGACGGCCCGTTCGGCAAGAGTGACCGCGCGCTCGCGCTCGGCGCATTCGCGCTGTGGATCGGCTTCGGATTGCCGGTCGGCGGCGTCGCCGCGTGGCTGTGGCGGCTGCTGATCGTGCTGTCGATCGTGACGGCGGTGCGGCGCGTGCAGGCCGGCATCGCCGAAGCGGGCGGCTGACGGCAGCAGGTTGACCGGCGCCGGAGGGCGGCGCCGCATGATTCGAATAATGAAACGAGAGAGAAACGCATGAGCGCACGCACGGCCCGCGAGGCCGACTTCATCACGCACGACGGCGAAACGCTGTTCTATCGCCACTGGCCCGCGATGGCCCCGCGCTGCCGCGGCGCGATCGTGCTGCTGCATCGCGGCCACGAACATTCGGCGCGCGTCGCGCACCTCGTCGACGAACTCGACCTGCCGGATTTCGCGTTCTTCGCGTGGGATGCGCGCGGCCACGGCCGCTCGCCCGGCGCGCGCGGCTACAGCCCGAGCGCGGCCGCATCGGTGCGCGACCTGCAGACCTTCGTCGAACATATCCGCGACACCCACGGCATCGCGATCGAGGACATGGCCGTGATCGGCCAGAGCGTCGGCGCGGTGCTCGCGGCCACCTGGGCGCACGATTACGCACCGCCGATCCGCTGCCTCGTCGTCGCGTCGCCGGCGTTCCACATCAA
The DNA here is from genome assembly GCF_002563755.1 of Burkholderia sp. JKS000303. Taxonomy (NCBI): domain Bacteria; kingdom Pseudomonadati; phylum Pseudomonadota; class Betaproteobacteria; order Burkholderiales; family Burkholderiaceae; genus Burkholderia; species Burkholderia sp. JKS000303. The sequence goes on along the minus strand of NZ_PDBZ01000001.1, from coordinate 132,333 downwards.
GCTGTACGTCCCGCTCGCGCGGCCGGGCCTGCGGCTGATGCACAAGCTGCGCGGGCTCTTCTACGTGAACAGCTACGTGAAGCCGAAATTCCTCACGCACGACCCGGAACGGATCGCGAGCTATGCGGCCGATCCGCTGATCACGCGGCCGATCGCCGTCAACATGCTGCTCGACCTGCACGACACCGCGCAGCGGATCGTCGCCGATGCGGCCGCGATCACCGTGCCGACGCAGTTGCTGATCTCGGGCGCCGACTGGGTCGTGCATCGCGGCCCGCAGGACCGTTTCTTCGAGCGGCTCGGCGCCGCCCGCAAGGAGCGCATCGTGCTGCCGGGCTTCTATCACGACACGCTGGGCGAGCGCGATCGCGCGCAGGCGCTCGCGCCGCTGCGCAGCTTCGTGCTGCGCGAGTTCGATGCGCCGAGCCCGCGCGTGTCGCTCGCCGATGCCGACCGGCGCGGCGCGTTCCACGACGAATACGCGGCGCTCGGCCGCCCGCCCGCGAATCCGTTCGCGCGTGCGTACTGGGCGATCACGCGGGCCGGGCTGAAGGCCGGCGGCGCGCTGTCCGACGGCATCGCGCTCGGGCTGCGGCTCGGCTTCGATTCGGGCTCGACGCTCGACTACGTGTACCGCAACCGCGCACAGGGGCGGCTCGGCGTCGGCGCGCTGATCGACCGCACGTATCTCGATTCGCCGGGCTGGGTCGGCATCCGCCAGCGCAAGGTGCATCTGCAGGAGCTGATCGGCGCGGCGATCGGCCGGCTGCGTGGCCATGGCGAACCGGTGCGGATCGTCGACATCGCGGCAGGCCACGGGCGCTATGTGCTCGACGCGATCGCGACGGCTGCCGAGCGCGACGGCGCGGCGCCCGACGACATCACGCTGCGCGACTACAGCCCGCCGAACGTCGAGGCCGGGCGCGTGCTGATCGCGCAGCGCGGCCTCGATCCGATCGCGCGTTTCGAGCGCGGCGACGCGTTCGACGAAGCGTCGCTTGCGACGCTCGAGCCGCGCCCGACGCTGGCTATCGTGTCCGGGCTGTATGAACTGTTCGGCGAGAACGCGCTGATCGAGCGCTCGCTGCGCGGGCTCGCGCACGCGGTGCCGCCCGGCGGCTATCTCGTCTACACCGGGCAGCCGTGGCATCCGCAGCTCGAATTCATCGCGCGGGCGCTGAACAACCATCGCGGCGACGCGACGTGGGTGATGCGCCGCCGGTCGCAGGCCGAGATGGACGAGCTCGTCGCGCGCGCGGGGTTCCGCAAGCTCGACCAGCGGATCGACGAGATGGGCATTTTCACGGTGAGCCTCGCGCAGCGGGTCGACGCATCATGAGCGCGCTCGGCGGCGGCGCGGGCGGCGCGCTGGCCAAGCCGGCGGCCGGCCCGCGCGACGCGTCGCTCGCGCTGCGCGTCGGCTGGCTCGCGGTGATGGGCGCGGTGTTCTTCTCCACGTACGGCTTCGCGAACTGGCTCGCCGCGCAGCGCGCCGCGGTGCCGACGTTCGCGTTCGGCTGGGAACATGCGATCCCGTTCGTGCCGTGGACCATCGTGCCGTACTGGTCAATCGATCTGCTGTACGCGCTGTCGTTCCTGTTCTGGACGCGGCGCGACGACCTGCTCGATCACGTGAAGCGGCTGCTGACCGTGCAGCTCGTGTCGGTCGCGTGCTTCGTCGCGTGGCCGTTGCGCTTCGGCTTCGAGCGGCCCGAAGCGGGCGGTGTGGCCGGTGCGCTGTTCACGCTGCTGATGGGCTTCGACAAGCCGTACAACCAGGCGCCGTCGCTGCATATCGGCCTGCTCGTCGTGCTGTGGGCCGTCTACGCGAAGCATCTGCGCGGCACGGCCGCGCGCGCCGTGCTCCATCTGTGGTTCGCGGCGATCGGCGTGTCGGTGCTCACGACTTACCAGCATCATGCGATCGACGTGCCGACCGGCGCGGCCGTCGGCTGTTTCGCGTTGTTCCTGTTTCCGTTGCGCGATGCCGCGGGCCGCTTGCCGGGCGCAGAAGGTTCGCCGTCCGGCGCCGGTCGCGCGCTCGCGCGCCGCTATGCGCTCGGCGCGGGGCTGGCCGCGCTCGTCGCGCTTGGCTGCGTGTCGCATGCGCCGGGCTGGGCGCTGGCGGCGGGATGGGGCGCGCTGGCGCTCGCGTGCGTCGCGTGGATTTACCGGCGCGGGGCGCCCGGTGCGTTCCAGAAGGACGACGCGGGCCGCTTCCCGGTGTTCATCCGCTGGCTGTTCGCGCCGACGATTGCCGGCGCATTCGTCAATTCGCGGCTGTGGACCGTCCGGCAGCCGGCGCCGGTGCGGATCGACGAGCGCGTGTCGATCGGCCGTACGCCGACGACGCGCGACATGCGGCGCTACGGCTTCACGGCGCTCGTCGACCTGACCGCGGAGATGCCGCGCTGGGTCGCGGCCGACGCGTCGCTGGCCTATGCGGCGGTGCCGCAACTCGACCTCGTCGCGCCGAGCGCGGCGCAGCTCGCGGCGGCCGTTGCGGCGCTCGAACGGCTGCATCGCGAAGGGCGCGACGTGCTGGTCTGCTGCGCGCTCGGCTACGGGCGCAGCGTGCTGTGCGCGGCCGCGTGGCTGGCGGCGCGGCGCGGGTTCGGCGATGCGCGCGAAGCGCTCGCGGCGGTGCGGGCGGTGCGCCCGCACGCGGTCTGGTCGGACGACGGCGTGACGGTGCTGCAGGACTGGATCGATCGCCGCCGCGTCACGGGAGGCGTGTGATGCGCGACCCGTCCGCCCCCTTCAGGATTGCCGCCGCGCGCGGCGCGCTCGATGCGGGCGCGTGGGCGATCGCGGCCGCGCTGGCCGCGGCGGGCGCCGGCTGGTGGATCGCGGCGGGCTGGGCGCCGGCGACGATCGCGCGTGTATTGCTGGCCGTGATCAGCACCGGGACGGGGATTGCCGCGCTGTGGTACGCGGTGCGCATCGAGATCGACCGGCGGCTGTTCGCCGCGCTGGCACGCGCGGCGTCGGGTGACGCACCGGTCGACGACGGGCTGGCCGCGCTCGACCGGGCGCTCGCCGATCTCGGCTGGATCGACGAAGGGAAGGTCGGGCGGGCGCTGGACGCGCGCGTGCGCGGCGCGGTCGGGCTGTGCCGCGCCGGCGTGCTGGTCGCGATCGTGCAGTGGATCGTGGTCGGGATCGCGATCGCGCTGCCGCAAGTCGGTTAGGGGGCGGGTGCGGTGCGTCTGCGGCGCCGGGCCGCTATCCGCGCGTCATGTGTCATGCGCGGACCGCGCGCGGCCCCCGCATCCGCTTCGCCTCATACATCGCCTGGTCCGCATGCTCGATCAGCGCCGTCATGTCGGTGCCGTCGTCGGGCAGCAGCGCGACGCCGACACTGACGCCGAGCGCCAGCGGCCGTCCTTCGAATTCGAACGGTTCGCCGACCTGCTGCGCGAGCCGCATGCGTCGCGCGTCGACATCGTCGCGGCCGCCGACGTTCGGCAGGATCACCGCGAACTCGTCGCCGCCGACGCGCGCGACCGTATCGGAGCGCCGCACGGCGCCCAGCATCCGCGTGGCGATCTCGCGCAGCGCGGCGTCGCCCGCGCGGTGACCGTAGCCGTCGTTGATCGGCTTGAGCCCGTCCATGTCGATGTTGAGGATGCCGAGCCGGCCGTTCGCGCGCAGCGCGGTGTGCATCGACTGGCGCAGACGGTCGTAGAACAGCGCGCGGTTCGGCAGGCCGGTGAGCGCGTCGTGCGTCGCGCGCAGATAGAGTTCGTTGGCCTCGTTGCGTGCCGCATGGAACATCGCGGCGGCGATCAGTTCGGCCGTGAGCCGCAGCGCGCCGGCATCGGCGGCCGAGAACCCGTCGACGTTCGGCGACATCACCTTCAGCACGCCGACCGTCGTGTCCGCGTGCATGAGCGGCATCACGAGCATCGAGCGCAGCCCGACACGGCGGCACGCATCGCGGTCGACGCGCGGGTCGGTTTCCGAATCCGTGCAGTGCAGCAATTCGCCGCGCGTCACGCACAGGCCCGACAGGCTGCCCGAGCGGCGCAACCGCAGCCCGAGCATCCCGGCGGCGGAGCCCGATGCGGCGCGGTACACCATGTCGTCGCCTTCGGCGAACTCGACCGCAGCGCCGCTCGCGCCCGTCAGGTGCGGCACCTGCTCGGTCACATAGGCCATCACGCTGCCGAGGTCGAGGCCGAGTTTCGCGATCTCGGTTTGCGTGGCGATGATGCGCAACAGCGTGGCGGGAGACGGGGTGGCAGTGTCGACGATTTGATCCAAGTCAGTTTTCCATGAATAAAGGGCGGCGCTGCGCGTGCGCTTGCGGTAGCATACGCGCCGCCCACGCGACAGCGCGTTTCGGGCGGCCCGCAACAGGCCGCCGGCGGTGTCCCGCCAGTCCCATTCGCGCCGGCAGTATGCCGGTCGGTCCGGCCGCCAGCAACGACGCAATTTTTGCCACTCGATCGTTGTGTTCAGCATTTCCGACCGAACCGAGTCTTTTTTGCCTCATCGTTGCGAATCGGGGTAAGTTTTGTCCTATTTTTGAGATAGTGTGACGAATGAGCGAGCGCCGGTGCCAGGCGCACGAGTAGAGCGAATCGGCAATCGAGCAATTCGCCGCGTCGTTTCGATACAGCCTGTTCAGGCCAGACAAGTGAGGGGAAGCAGTGGGGATGTGCATTCATGGGCATGGCTGCTTGGTGTGCGCGGGTGCCGACGCGCTTGATGACCGGATGATCGGAACGATGGGGAGCGGCGCATGAAACCCGCCGCGTCGTTGTTCGTCCTGTCGGTCGCCACATTTGGCGCGTTCCATGCGGCGGCGTTGTCGGCCGCGCCGATGCCGGCGGTGCCGGCGTCCGCCGCCGGGGCGTCTGCCGCCGTAGCGGATGCGTCGGTGCTCGCGGCCGCGCCTGCGGCGGCCAGCGCGGCCGGTGCCGCGTCGGCCGGCTTGCCGGCGACGACCGTGCACCTGCCGTTCGCGTCGCTCGGCGCGTTCGATCCGTTGCGCCTGCGCGGTGCCGACGATGCGCGCACGATCAACGCCGGCGTGCGGCTCGATCGCGTGGTCACCGGCGCGCGGCTGCGCCTGACCTACGCGTACTCGCCGTCGCTCGTGTTCCCGATGTCGCACCTGAAGGTGTCGGTGAACGGCGAGGTGGTCGCGACCGTGCCGTTCGATGCGTCGCACGCGGGCCGCACGGTCACCCAGGACATCCCGATCGATCCGCGCTACTTCTCCGATTTCAACCAGATCGGCCTGCGCCTGATCGCGCATTACACGCTCGATCATTGCGAGGATCCGTCCAACTCGGCGCTGTGGGCCGATGTGAGCCCGACCAGCGAGCTGCTGCTCGACGAATCGCCGGTGCGCCTGCCGAACGATCTCGCGCTGCTGCCCGCGCCGTTCTTCGACCGGCGCGACAACGGGCTGCTGCGGCTGCCGTTCGTGCTGCCGGCATCGCCCGACTCGGCGACGCTGCGCAGCGCCGGCGTGCTCGCGTCGTGGTTCGGCGCGCAGGCCGACTACCGGCAGGCGCGCTTTCCGGTCGGATCGACGTTGCCGGCCGACGACCAGGCGGTCGTGGTCGGCACGGCCGCGACGTTGCCGGCCGGCCTCGTGCTGCCGCCCGTCAACGGCCCGATGCTCGCCGTCACGGACAACCCGGCCGCGCCGGGCCGCAAGCTGCTGGTGCTGACGGGCCGCACGGCGGCCGAAGTCGACGACGCGGTCGCGACGCTCGTGCTCGGCCGCGCGGCGCTGTCGGGGCCGGCGGCGACGGTCGCGCACGTCGATCTCGGTGCGCCGCGCAAGCCGTACGACGCGCCGCGCTGGCTGCCGGTGAACCGGCCGATCACGTTCCGCGAGCTCGTGTCGGACCCGCACGAGCTCGAAGTGCGCGGCACGACGCCCGACGCGATCCGCCTGAACCTGCGCGTGCCGGCCGATCTCCATTCGTGGAACGGCTCGGGCGTGCCGATTACGCTGCGTTACCGCTACACGGCGCCGACCGTGCAGGACAACTCGACGCTCGCCGTCGAGATCAACGATCAGCTCGTGAAGTCGTACCGGCTCGGGCCGGCGCACGCGGAAGACGCGCGCGGGCGCATGCAGCTGCCGCTGCTGTCGGTGCCGGAAGGGCGCGTGACGAGCGACGTCGACATCCCGGCGTTCCGCGTCGGCAGCGGCAACCAGCTGCAGTTCCGCTTCACGCTCGATTCGCAGAAGACGGGGCTCTGCTCGAGCGCCGCGAGCGAACCGCAGCGCGCGGCGATCGATCCCGATTCGACGATCGACTTCTCGCACTTCGTCCATTACGCGCAATTGCCGAACCTCGCGTTCTTCGCGAACAGCGGCTTTCCGTTCACGCGCTTCGCCGACCTGTCGCAGACGGCCGTCGTGATGCCGGATCGTCCGTCGCCGCAGGAGCTCGAAGCCTATCTGACGATGCTCGGCCACATGGGGCAGTGGACGGGTTTCCCGGCGCTGCGCGTGCAGGTCGCGCGCCCCGGCGACGTTGCCGCGCTGGCCGGCCGCAAAGACCTGCTCGTGATCGACGGCTCGCCCGCGTCGCCGCTGCTGTCGCAGTGGCGCGCGTCGCTGCCGCTCGCGATCGACGAGCAGGCCGGCGCGGGCGCGACGCGGGTCGCGTTCTCGGTGAAGGAGCGCTGGCGCAACGGCGTCGGGCTGGCCGACGGCGGCGCGCACATCGAACAGTCGGGCCCGCTCGCGGCGCTCGCCGGGTTCGAGCTGCCGGGCAGCCACGGCCGCAGTGTCGTCGCGCTGACGGCGACGGACCAGCCGCACCTGGGCGATCTGCTCGACGTGTTCCAGAAACCCGGCCTCGTGTCGCAGTTGCAGGGCGACCTCGCGCTGGTGAGACCGGGGCAGGTCGACAGCCTGCGCGTCGGCGAACCGTACGTGGTCGGCTTCGTGCCGTGGTATGCGCGCGTGTGGACGCACGCGGCGCGGCACCCGGTCATGCTCGGCGCGGTCGGCGTCGTCGCGGGGCTGTTGCTCGCGCTCGGCGTGTTCAGCGTGCTGCAGAGAATCGCCGCGCGTCGACGGGGGATGTAACGGATGGCGCGGGCAATCGCAAGGCGACGGGCCGCGCAGCCGGCGCGCCGCGTCGGCACGGCGCTCCTGCTGGCCGTCACGGCCGCCTGCGCGGCGGCCGGTGCGGCCGGTGACGCGCGGGCGGCGCAAAGCGGCGCGGCCGATGCGCCATGCAGCGCGGCGTGGCCGCGCTGGGATGCGTTCAAGCGCGACTTCGTGTCGACCGACGGCCGCGTGATCGACGTCGGCTCGGCCGATTCGCGCACGGTATCGGAGGGGCAGGGGTATGGACTGTTCTTCGCGCTGGTCGCGAACGACCGGCACGCGTTCGACACGATCCTCGCATGGACCGAGAACAACCTCGCGCAAGGCGACCTGAGTGCCCGTCTGCCGGCGTGGCTGTGGGGCCGCGCGCCGGACGGCACGTGGCGCGTGCTCGACGCGAACGCGGCGTCGGATGCCGACCTGTGGATCGCATACACGCTGCTGGAAGCCGGGCGGCTGTGGCACGAGCGCAGCTACACCGCGCGCGGCGCGCTGCTGGCGAAGCGGGTGCTCGCCGACGAGACGGCGAGCGTGCCGGGCCTCGGCATCACGCTGCTGCCCGGGCCGGTCGGTTTCAAGCTGGCCGACGGCCAGTACCGCGTGAACCCGAGCTATTCGCCGCCGCAAGTGATACGCGGGCTCGCCGCGCGGCTGCCCGACGATCGCCGCTGGGCGGCGCTCGCGACCAGCACCGGCCGCGTGCTGCTCGACACCGCGCCGAAGGGCTTCTCGCCGGACTGGGCGCTGTATCGGCCGGGTACGGGCTTCGGGCCCGATCCGCAGACGCATGCGGAAAGCGCGTACAACGCGATCCGCGTGTACCTGTGGGCCGGCATGCTCGATCGCACCGATCCGCTTGCCGCGCCGCTGCTCGCGCGGTTCGCGCCGTTCGCCGATTACATCGCCGCCCATGGCGCGCCACCCGAGAAGGTCGACACGACGACTGGCGTCGCGGGGCCGAACGACGGCAACGGCGGGTTCTCCGCGGCGGCCGTGCCGTTCCTCGATGCCCGCGGTCAGCACGCGCTCGCCGATGCGCAGGCCGCCCGGGTCGATACGCTCGCGCGCCAGACGGCGCCCGGCTACTACACGAGCGTGCTGACGCTGTTCGGCCTCGGCTGGCGCGACGGCCGCTACCGGTTCGGTGCGGACGGTTCGCTCGATGCGCGCTGGGAGGGCCGTTCATGCGCGGCCCGATGAAGCGCGCCGCGCCGCGCATGGCCGGATTCGCATGGCTCGCGTCGTCGGTCTGCGTGGCCGCACCGGCCGCGACCGCCGTCGCGGCGGCGCCGAAAGCCGTTGCGCCGAACGCCGCGCTGGCACCGGCACCGGCCGATCTCACCGACGCGCAACGCCAGCTCGCGACCGCGCGCATGTGGGGCGTCAAGCATCGTGACGACCTTGCGCGCGATGCGGTGCGCAAAGGGCTGCTGATCGCGCCGAACGATCCCGAACTGCTCGCGGAGCAGATGCGCGTGCTGCTGCGGCTCGGCGATGCGAAAGGCGCGCAGGCCGCGCTTGCGCGGCTGCAGGCGAGTGCGCCGAGCGCGCGGGACACGCGGCGCGCGGCCGACGAGTATCGCGTCGCGACGAGCGGCCGCGGCGAGATGGCGCAGATCCGCCTGCTCGCGCGCAGCGGCCGCGCGGACGAAGCCGCGCAGCGCATCGTCGCGCTGTTTCCGAACGGCGCGCCGTCCGGCGCGCTCGGCGCGGAGTACTACCAGATCGTCGCGAATGCACCGGGCGGGCGCGAGCCCGCGATCGCCGCGCTGCGCCGTGCGGTCGCGGCCGACCCGCAGGACACCGGCGCGGCGCTGGCGCTCGCGCGGCTCCTGAACCAGCGCGAGGACACGCGCGTGGAGGCGAACCGGATCGCGTGGTCGCTCGCGAAGCGCACCGACGTCGACCACATCGAAGCGATGGCCGTGTGGCGGCGCGTGCTGCAGTCCGCCGGCACCGATCCCGCGTATGCCGACGCGTTGCATGCGTATCTCGCGCTGGTGCCGGACGACACCGAGTTTCGCGACCGCGTCGCCGAACTCGACCGGCAGCGCGACGCGCAGCGCCGGCTCGAACGCGATCCCGACTACATCGCGCAGCAGCGCGGGCTGCAGGCGCTCGCGCGCGGCGATCTGGCCGCGGCCGACCCGCTGCTCGCGCGTGCCGCGCGGGCGCGCGCCGACGACGCGGAGGCGGTCGGCGGCCTGGGCATGCTGCGTCTGCGCGAAGGCCGGCACGACGAAGCGCGTGCGCTGTTCGCGCGGGCGGCGACGCTCGCGACCGACCAGCGCGGCAAATGGCAGAGCCTTGCGCGCACCGCGCAGTTCTGGGGGCTGCTTGCGCAAGGCCGCGCGGCAGCGTCGGCCGGGCATGCGCAGGATGCCGAGCGGGCGGCGCGCGCCGCGCTCGCGATGCAGCCCGACAGCCCGGACGCGAAGCTGCAGCTCGCCGATGCGCTGCTCGCGCAGCGCGACTGGACCCATGCCGAGCCGTTGCTGCGCGAATTGCTGGCCGCGCGCGTGCCGAGCCTGTCGGCCGTGCGCGATACCGCGACGCTGTATGAAAACACCGGCCGTGCGGACCGCATCGGCCCGCTGCTCGATGCGCTGCAAGGCCGCGTGACGGGCCGCGACGATCGCCGCGCGCTCGACGGCCTGCGTGCCGACCTGCTCGCGAGCCAGGCGAAGGCACTGGCGGACAAGGGCGAACGCGGGCCGGCCGCGCAGCGCTACGAAGCGGCGGTGCGTGCAGCGCCCGACGCCGCGTGGACGCGCTTCGCGCTCGCGCGGCTCTACCGCGACATGGGGCTGCCGCAGCTCGGCCGCACGGTGATGGACGACGGGCTCGCGCAAGGCGATACGCCCGAGATGCGCTATGCGGGCGCGCTGTATCGCAACTCGATCGACGACATCGCCGGCGCACAGGCCGCGCTTGCCGGCGTCGACGATGCGCGGCGCACCGACGGCATGCGTGCGCTCGCGCGCAAGCTCGACGCCGAAAGCGCGCTGGCCGACGCGCGCGGCGCGCTCGGTCGCGGCGATCGCGCGGCGTTTGCGGCGTCGCTCGCGCATGCGCAGGCGAGCGCGCCGGACGATCCCGACATGCTCGCCGCGATCGGCGCGCAGTGGATCGACGCGGGCGAACCCGGGCGCGGCCTCGCGCCGCTGCACGACTGGATCGCCGCGCATCCGCAGGAGGCCGATGTGGACGTGCGGCTGCGCTACGGCGACCTGCTCGGCAGCGCGGGGAGCGACGATGCGCTCGCCGCGTGGCTCGACACGCTGCGCCGCGAACCCGGGCTGACGCCCGCGCAGACCGCGCGGATCGAGGATCAGTCGCTGCGGCTGGTGCTGCGGCAGACCGACGACGCGATCGCGCAACAGGACTATGCGCGTGCCCGCACGGTGCTTTCCCGCGCGAGCCCGGCGGGCCGCGAGGACAAGCGCTACGCGCTCGAGCTGGCCGATCTCGAACGCGCGCAGGGGCACTACGATGCGGCGCGCGACGCACTCGCGCCGGTCGTCGCGCGCACGCCGGACGATGCCGATACGCAGCTCGCGCTCGCGCGGATCGACGAGGACAGCGGCCATCGCGCGGCCGCGCTCGCACGCGTGCAGGCCGTGCTCGCCCGCACACCGGACGACGACGTCGACACGCGGCTGTCGATCGTGCGCCGCCTGAACGCGCTGCGCCGCCCGGACGAAGCCGCGCAGGTGACCGACCCGTTGCAGGCCGCCTACCCGGCGCGCGCCGACGTGACGGTCGCGGCCGGGCGCGTGGCCGAAGCGCAGGGTCGCTACGACGATGCCGCGTCGCTGTACCGGCTGTCGCAGTCGCAGGAGCGCACGAGCGGCGTGAGCCCGGGCCGCGACGGCCGCACGCCCGCGCAGGCCGCGTTCGCGGATCTCGAACAGCGGCGCAACCCGGAGATCGAGACCGGCTGGCTGCCCGCGTACAAGTCGGGCGACGAAGGGATTTCCGCATACCGCGCGCAGCAGGTGCCGATCTACATGCAGATGCCGGTGCGTTACGACGGGCACGCGTTCCTGCAGCTCGACACCGTGCATCTGGACGCCGGCACGCTCGATACGAGCGACCCGAACGCGTATTCGTTGAAGACCTTCGGGACCTACGGGGGGCTCAACGCCCTGGCCGGATCGTCGATGTTTCCGTGGAATCTACTGGCCGCCGGGGTGATCGCGAATCGGCAGGGCGACCTGCATCAACCGATGACGGGTGTCGCGATCGGCGCCGGTTATCGTACGGACGCGTGGCGCTTCGATCTCGGCACGTCGCCGCTCGGCTTCCCGGTGCATTACCTGGTCGGCGGCGTGCGCTATCGCTTCGATGCGGGTCCGGCGAGCTTTACCGTGAATGCATCGCGGCGGCCGGAAACGAGCAGCGTGCTGTCGTATGCAGGGATGCGCGACCCGTGGACCGGCGCGGTGTGGGGCGGTGTGCACCGCGACGGCGTGAACCTGCGTGGGTCGGTCGACATCGGCCGCGTGAACTTGTTCGCCGAACTCGGCGCGGGCGTGCTGTCCGGCAACAACGTCGAGCGTAACGCGGAAGTTACGCTGCGCTCGGGCTTCACGGTGCCCGTGTACGAACGCGCGACGATGAAGGTCAGCACCGGGCTCGTCGGCAACGCGTGGCACTACGCGCAGAACCTGCGTTACTACACGTACGGGCAAGGCGGCTATTACAGCCCGCAGCGCTACCTGTCGCTGGGCGTGCCGATCGAATGGGCAGGGCGGCGCGACGCGCTGTCGTGGGATCTGACCGTCACGGCCGGGATCTCGAACAGCTACGAGAAGGATTCGCTGTTCTACCCGACCTTCGCGGACCAGCGCGCCTTGCAGGAAGCGGCCGGCCTGGTCTACGCGGGCAGTTCGACGGCCGGCGTATCGTTCTCGTACGGCGTGAACGGCATCGTCGAATATCGCGTGAATCCGCACCTGAGCGTCGGTGCGCAACTGCATGTCGACCGGTCGCACGACTATGCGCCGAGCTCGGCACTTGTCTACCTGCGCTACGCATTCGATGCGCGCGCCGAGCGCAACTGGCTCGTCACGCCGACGCCAGTGCAGCTTTATTCGGATTACTAGGGGAACGCGTGAATACCGAAATCGATGCGACTCGTCCCGCGCTCGGCGCCGCCGGCCTGCTGGGCCGCCTGCGCCTGCTGCTGCGCACGGGTCCGGCCGGCGGTCGCGCCGGCCCGCTGAGCCGGCTCGCGATCGACGGGCTGCCCGATGCCTGGACGCCGCTGGAAGCGGGCCGCCTGTATGCCGTGTATGCGGCCGCCGGCACGCCGGCCTGCGACGCGCTCGTCTGGGAAAGCGCGCGGCAATCCCGCACGCGCGACGTGACGGTGGTGCTCGCACGGGACGCCGCGCGAGTCGCCGGGCAGATGCAGGCGCGCGGTTTCGCGGGCGGCGCCCATCCGGCCGGCTGGCCGCGCAATCTGAACGTGCTGGCGATGCCGCCGGCCGCCGGGCCGGCGGACGCCGCCGCCGCGACGGAACCGGACGCACCGCGCCGCACGGCACCCGGGCCGTTCGCGCGGCTCACGGGCGGCTTGCGCGCGATGAAGCGCTACGGTTTTCGGGCGCGCTCGGTGTATTTCATCGAAGGCGCGCAGCGCTGGTTCAGCTGGGACGATCCGGCCGCGCTCGCGGAAGAGGGGCATGCGCTCGCCGACTGGTGCCGCACGCACCGGATTGCGCTCGTGTTGCTGCTCGACCCGGAGATCGCCCGCATCGGCGCCGATTCGAACACCGATGATCCGCCGCTCGTGCGCGACGCGAGCCGCGCGCCGCGCGGCGAATTCCACGGCGTGTGCGCCGGTGTCGCGCAGTTGCAGCGCACGCACGGCGAACTGCTGTGGGTCGTCGATTTCTGGCGCGCCGGCGACATGCTCGCGGCCGGCGAAGTGCGGCCGCTGCGCTTTGCGCCGAGCGGCCGGCTCGCCGCGATCGCGGATGGCGACGCGACCGAGCCCGCGCGCCGGATGAAGCTCGCGACCGACGAGGACCGTGTCGTCGTCAGCCGCGCGATACTCGACGACGCGAGCCGCGTACCCGCCGACTGGGAAATCGTCGACGACAACGCGGCCGTCGTCGCCGCCTGCACGCACGCCCAGGCCGCGACCGCGGTACTGGCATTCCGCTCGCATGCGCAGCTCGAAGCGCTGTGCGCGGCGGTTCATGCGCTGCGCCGGCAATGCGGGGGGGCACTCAAGATCGCCGTCGTTGAGCGTGACGAAGTGCTGCGCCAGCAGTTCGAGATGCTGCTGCTGAGCGTCGGCGCGAATCGCGTCGTCGCGCGCGACCTGCCCGTGTCGCGCATGCAGGCCGCCGTGCACGCGCTGCGCGGGCAGCTCTATGCGCGGCCCGTCGCGCCCGACTATCGCGCGGCGCTCGCGGCCGCGCTCGGCGATTCGGTGCTCGGCTACCTGCCGGTCGGCGCGTTCTGCCTGCGCATCCGCGCGGTGCTCGATCGCGGCGCCGTGCTGTCGCTGCCGCACACGCTCGCGAAGATCGCGCTGTTGCCCGGCGTGTCGCACGTCGATGCGCTGCGGCACTGCCGGCCGCGCCGCGCGGGCGACGTCGTGACGGCCGATGCCGGGCACCTGTACGTGTTCCTGTTCGCATGCGAGCCGGCCGATGCGGGCGACGCGCTCGCGCGGATCTTCGAGGTGCCGGTCGATACGCTGTCGGACCGCGTCGTGTGTCTCGGGCACGACAGCATCGACAAGGAACTCGATGTGCTGAAGACCGAGAACCGGCGCGCGCCGATCGCCGACTACAGCGACCTGTTCGCGGCGGCGCAGGTGCCGCCCCAACGCGAAGGCAACGTTGCACGACGGACGGAACCGGGTGCCGCGAGCGATGCGCCGGCCGCGGCCGCGCGGCTGACCGATGCGACGCCGCAACCGGCGCCGGCCGATGCCGACGCCGACGCCGACGCCGTGCCGGCCGCCGCTGCCCCGGCGCAGCTTCCCGTATTTCCCGCCGCGCGTGCGCGCGGCGCCATTCGCAGTGCGATGCCGCTGCGCAAGCCGGAGGGCGCATGATCGCCGAACTCGTCATCGGTTTCATCGTCGGCCTCGCGATCGCGGTGCCGGTGTGGATCGTCGCCCAGCACCTGGGCATCGGCCGCGGTTTCCACGCGCCGCGCGGGATCAACCGGCGCGAAGCGGTGCCGTGCGAGCTCGTGCCGGTCGCGCTGCGCGGGCGCCTGCTGCCCGATGCCGGCCGCACCGGCGAGGCGACCCGATGAAGACGATCGCCATGACGTCGACGACGGGCGGCGCGGGCCGCACGACGCTCGCCGCCGCGCTCGCGGTGCTGCTCGCGCGCCGCGGCCGGCCGGTCGTCGCCGTCGAATTCGACGCGCAGAACCTGATGGGCGCGATGCTCGGGCTCGACACGCCGGCCGAACACGGTCTCGCGCACAGCCTGCTCGGCGATGCCGCGCCGTGGCACGCGCAGACATGGCGCAATGCCGACGGCGTGCTGTTCGTGCCGTACGGGCAGGTCGACGCGGCGGGCGCCGCCGCGTGCGACGCGCGGCTCGTGGCCGATCCCGCGTGGCTGTCGCGTGCGCTCGACGAGATCGCGCTGCCGGTCGACGGCGTCGTGCTGGTCGACACCGCACGCTATCCGTCGCCGCAGGCCGAGCAGGCGATTCGCCGCGCGGACCTGACGCTCGTCGTCGTGCCGCCCGACCCGGTGGCATGCGCGACGGTCGCCGCGCGTCTCGACGCGCTGCGCGCCGGTGGCGGCGAACTGCAGATCGTCGTGAACCGGCTGAACCCGGCGCGCGACATGCAGCGCGACGCGCTCGGGATGCTGCGCGCGGTCGCGGGGCCGGCGTCGATGCTCGAGCAACGCATCCACGTCGATGCCGCCGTGCCGGAAGCGCTGGCGCGCGGTAGCTGGATCTTCGACGACGCGCCGTATTCGCAGGCGTCGCACGACCTGAGCGGCGTCGCGAACTGGGTCGATGCGTGGCTCTCGGCAGCGGTGGCCGGCCGCACGGGAGCGTCGCGATGAAGGCCGCCTTCGCGTCGCGCTGGGGCATGGCCCGTCGCAGGGTGACGGACTGGTGCGCGCGCGGGATCGGGCTGCCGGTGCAGCGCACGCTGCTCGACTGGCTCGTGCGGCTGTTCTTTCATGCGCCGCCGCCCGGGCGGCCCGACCCCGTGCGCCGCTGGGTGCGCGCCGGCTTCCTGCGGCTCGCGCGCGACTGGGGCGTGCTGCAGCCGCTGAGCCCGCGCGAATGGTTGTGGCGCGCGATCGTGCGTGCGCCGCGCGGCGCCGACGGCCGGCCCGCGCGCGATCCGCTCGCGTGGTTCGACACCTGCGTCGTGCCTGTCTACGTTGCGGCGCGCGCGCTCGCGAAGCGCGTCAATGCGCAGCTCGAGCGCCTGCCGTGGGCGCGCTGGGGCGGCTGGCTCGATGCGCGCGCGAACGGCGTCGGCCGGCACCGCTGGCTCGCGCCGCTGCTGCTGATCGCCGGCGCGGTGATGTGGGCCGCGGCCGGCATGTCGCCGCTGATGCCCAACGCGCAGTTCGCGTTCTTCGCGATCGTCGCGGTGCTCGCGCTCGCGCTGCGCCGCCTGCCCGGACATCTGCCGACCCTCGCGCTCGCGTCGCTCGCGCTGCTCGCGACGGTGCGCTACGTGTGGTGGCGCACGACGCAGACGCTCGACTTCCGCGGCCCCGTCGAGGCCGTCGCCGGCTATCTGCTGTACGGCGCCGAAGCCTATACGTGGATGATCCTGCTGCTCGGCTTCGTGCAGACCGCGTGGCCGCTCGATCGCCCGATCGTGCCGCTGCCCGACGATCCCGACGAATGGCCGAGCGTCGACCTCTACATCCCGACCTACAACGAGCCGCTGTCGGTCGTGAAGCCGACCGCGTTCGCCGCGCAGAGCATCGACTGGCCCACCGACAAGCTGCGCGTGTATTTGCTCGACGACGGCCGGCGCCCCGAGTTCGAGGCGTTCGCGAAAGAGGCGGGCATCGGCTACCTGACGCGCGACGACAACCGCCACGCGAAGGCCGGCAACATCAACCGTGCGCTGCCGAAGACGCATGGCGAGTACATCGCGATCTTCGACTGCGATCACGTGCCCACGCGCTCGTTCCTGCAGACCACGATGGGCGTGTTCCTGCGCGACCCGAAGTGCGCGCTGGTGCAGACGCCGCACCATTTCTTCTCGCCCGATCCGTTCGAGCGCAACCTCGGCACGTTCCGCGAGATCCCGAACGAGGGCAACCTGTTCTACGGGCTCGTGCAGTCGGGCAACGACCTGTGGAACGCGACGTTCTTCTGCGGCTCGTGCGCGGTGCTCAAGCGCAGCGCGCTGGAGGAGGTGGGCGGCGTCGCGGTCGAAACCGTGACCGAGGATGCGCACACGGCGCTCAAGCTGCATCGCCGCGGCTACACGTCGGCGTACCTGCCGACCGTGCAGGCGGCCGGTCTCGCGACGGAAAGCCTCGCGGGCCACGTGAAGCAGCGCACCCGCTGGGCGCGCGGGATGGCGCAGATCTTCCGGATCGACAACCCGTTCCTCGGGCGCGGGCTCGGCTTCGTGCAGCGGATCTGCTACGGCAACGCGATGCTGCACTTCTTCTACGGGATTCAGCGGCTCGTGTTCCTGTCGATTCCGCTCGCGTACCTGTTCTTCCACTTGTACTTCATCAATGCGTCGTCGGTCGCGCTCGCGAGCTACGTGATCCCGTACCTGGTGCTCGCGAACGTCGCGAACTCGCGGATGCAGGGGCGCTACCGCCATTCGTTCTGGGCCGAGGTCTACGAATCGGTGCTGGCGTGGTACATCGCACTGCCGACCACCGTCGCGTTCTTCAGCCCGAAGCACGGCAAGTTCAACGTGACCGACAAGGGCGGCAAGATCGACGAAGGCTACGTCGACTGGTCGACGTCGAAGCCGTATCTCGTGCTGTTCGCGCTGAACGTGCTCGCGATCGTCGCCGGGCTCTGGCGGCTCGTGGCCGACCAGGGCGACGAGGCGGCGACGATCCTGATCACGCTCGGCTGGACCGTCTACAACCTCGCGATGCTCGGCGCGGCGCTGGCGGTGGCGCGCGAGACGAAGCAGGTGCGCGTCACGCACCGGATCGCGATGCGCGTGCCGGCGACGCTGCTGCTCGCCGACGGCTCGACGGCCGCGTGCTTCACGAGCGACTACTCGACGGGCGGGCTCGGCCTCGAAGCGGTGCCGGGGCTGCCGCTCGCGGTCGGCGACACGCTGACGGTGTGCGTGTCGCGCGGCGACCGGCCGTTCCCGTTCCCGGTGCGCGTGAGCCGCGTGACGCCGACTCACGTCGGCGTGAGCTTCGAGGCGCTCACGCTCGAACAGGAGCGCCAGCTCGTGCAGTGCACGTTCGGCCGCGCGGACGCGTGGCTCGACTGGCACGCGGGCGCTCGCCCCGACACGCCGCTGCGCGGGCTGAAGGAAGTGCTGCAGGTGGGCGTGGACGGGTACGTCCGGATGTGGAAGGGTGCGGCGCGCAGCGTGCAGACCATGCTGGCGCCGAAGCTCGATCGGGCGCGCGACTGACGCGGCGCTCATGACGGAGTGGTTTAGATGACGTTCTGGAATCTGTATTTCATCCTGAAGTTCGCGCTGTTCGCGACCGGCCACCTGCAGCCGATGTGGCTCGCGAACCTCGCGTTCGCACTGGTGCTCGTCGCGAGCGCGCCGATCCGGCAGCGCGTGTGGCGCATCGTGCGGCAGCTCGTCGCGATCGCGATCGCGGTGCCGCTGCTCGCGCGCGAGCTGCACGCGCCGCCGCTCGCGCGGCTCGCCGAAGCCGCGCGCGAGGTCAGCACGTTTCGCCTCGACTACTGGATGGAACTGCTGCCGCGCCTGTTGCCGCCGATGCTGGTGCTGACGGTGGCGGGCGTGCTGATCGTCTATTTCATCGTGAACCGCTGGCTGCGCGTCGCGACCTTCGTGCTCGCCGTGCTGATCGTGATGCCGCTGTGGCAGGCCGGCAACGGGCTGATGGCGCGCGTCGTCGCACCGCCCGCGCAGCAGCTCGCCAACGGCAACGACGGGCGTTCCGACCAGCCCGAGGATCACAACGCGGCGCTCGCGACGTTCCG
The DNA here is from genome assembly GCF_002563755.1 of Burkholderia sp. JKS000303. Classification (NCBI taxonomy): domain Bacteria; kingdom Pseudomonadati; phylum Pseudomonadota; class Betaproteobacteria; order Burkholderiales; family Burkholderiaceae; genus Burkholderia; species Burkholderia sp. JKS000303. The sequence continues at coordinate 114,101 of NZ_PDBZ01000001.1, read as the reverse complement.
CGCGCAGGAGTCGCAGCGGCAGGTCGCGTTCGGCCATCTCGGCAACGATCCGTCCACGCAGTTCGACGTGATCGTGCTGCACATCTGTTCGCTGTCGTGGGACGACCTCGACGCCGCGAAGGTGCGCAACCACCCGATGCTGAGCCACTTCGACTACCTGTTCAACAACTTCAGCACGGCCGCGAGCTACAGCGGCCCGGCCGCGATCCGCGTGCTGCGCGCAACCTGCGGCCAGGAAGCGCATGCGGACCTGTACAAGCCCGCGCCGCAGCAGTGCTACCTGTTCTCGCAGCTGGCGGCCGCCGGCTACACGGTGCAGTCGCTGCTGAACCACGATGGCCACTTCGACAACTTCCTGCAGGTCGTGCACGACAATCTCGGCGTGCCCGACGCGCCGATGATCTCGAACGCGGCCGCGCCGGTCGCGATGCACGCGTTCGACGGCTCGGCGATCAAGGACGACTACCAGACGCTCGCGAACTGGTACGCGCAGCGCGCGTCGGTGCCGGGGCCGGTCGCGCTGTACTACAACACGATCAGCATGCATGACGGCAACCGCGTGATCGGCAGCTCGCTGAACAGCATCGACTCGTATCCGCAGCGCGCGACCAAGCTGATGGACGACTTCGACCGGCTCGCCGACCTGGTCGCGCAGTCGGGCCGGCGTGCGGTGATCGTGTTCGTGCCCGAGCACGGCGCCGCGCTGCGCGGCGACAAGAACCAGGTCGCGGGCCTGCGCGAGATCCCTACGCCGCGCATCATTCACGGCCCGGTCGGCGTGCGGCTCGTCGGCTTCGCCGGCAATCACGGCACGACCACCGTGATCGACCAGCCGACGAGCTTCCTCGCGCTCGCGCAACTGCTGTCGAACCTCGTGTCGAACAGCCCGTTCAAGCCCGGCGTGACGCTCGCGCAATACGCGGCCGATCTGCCGCGCACGCGGATGGTCGGCGAGAACGAGGGCACGGTGACGATGCAGACGCCTGCCGGCTATGCGGTCAAGACTCCGGACGGTGTATGGATCGACGAACAATAAACATCGGCGAGGGCGACGAAGGCCGCCTGTCGCAACCGAACGACGTGCTCGGCCTCGCGCGGCATCTGCCCGCGCTGGACCCGGCGCACTATGTCGACGAGCAGGCGCGGCGCGCGTTCATCGAATCGCTCGAGCGCTGGCCGGTGCTCGCGAAGCTGATGGGATTGACGCGGTAAACGCAACGCGGCCGGCGTGACTGCCGGCCGCGTTGCATCGATCGACGGATTGAGACGCTTGAGACGATCGAGACGTCAGTGCGCGTTGCGTTCCGGCTGGCGCGTCCACTGATCTTCTTCGCCGGGCACCTTGCCGAAGGTCTGCGCGGCCCACGCGTTGCGGGCCGCCTCGATCTTCGCGCGTTCGCTCGACACGAAATTCCATTCGATGAACCGCTCGCCCGGCAGGTGCGCGCCGCCGAGCAGCATCACGCGTGCGCCGTTCGCGCTCGCGAGCGCGACGCGTGCGCCGGGTTCGAGCACGGCCATCGTCGCGGGGGCGAGCGGCGTGCCGTCGATCGCGAGGTCGCCGTCGACGAGATACACGCCGCGCTCGTCGTGCTCCGCGTCGAGCGCGAGCGCGCCGCCCGCCGTGAATTCCGCGTACGCATAGAGCGTCGGCGAAAACACCTCGACCGGCGACGTGAGCCCGAACGCGGTGCCCGCGATCACGCGCACGTGCGTGCCGTCGCGCGTGAACGACGGCAGCGTGTCGGCCGCGTGATGCACGAACGCGGGCTCGGTGTCCTCGTGCTCGACCGGCAGCGCGACCCAGGTCTGGATCCCGTGCACCGGCTGCGCGAGCGGCCGGTCTTCAGCGGGCGAGCGCTCCGAGTGCACGATGCCGCGCCCGGCCGTCATCCAGTTCACGTCGCCGGGCACGATCTTCTGCCGGAAGCCGAGGCTGTCGTGATGCATCAGCGTGCCGTCGAACAGGTAGGTGACGGTCGCGAGGCCGATGTGCGGATGCGGCAGCACGTCGATGCCGCTGCCGGCCGGCAGCACGGCCGGCCCCATCTCGTCGAAGAAGATGAACGGGCCGACGAGGCGCGCGGCGCGCGCGGGCAGCACGCGGCGCACGACGAGATTGCCGATGTCGCTCTCGCGCGGCGTGAGCAGGGTCTTGATCGATGCGGACATGGTGAGACTCTCGTGTTCAGGGGGCGATACGTCAGGCGATCGCCGTGTCGATCGAGATCGGGTTCGACAGGATCTTGTGCACCGGGCACGCGTTCGCGATCTGCAGCAGGCGCTCGCGCTGCTCGTCGGACAGGTCGCCGTCGAGCGTGATGCGGCGCATGATCGTGCTGCCCGCGCTGCCCGATTCGTGCGCGAGCTTCACGTGCACTTCGGCGAGCGGCCAGCCCTTGCGTTGCGCGTACATCTTCAGCGTGATCGCGGTGCATGCGCCGAGGCTCGACAGCAGCAGCGCGACGGGCGTCGGTGCCGCGTCGCCGCCGCCGAGCGACGCCGGTTCGTCGGCGCGCCATTGATGGACGCCGTCGGTGAAATGGACCAGGTAATCGACCGAGCCGATGCTCGCTTCGACGGACAGTTCGCTCATTGCAATTCCATATGGGGAAGGGGGCGGGCCGGCGACCGGCCGCGCACGGCCGGACGTCAGGGTTCGAGCAGGCGCTGCAGCCGCAGTTCCTCGAAGTCCAGTTCGGATTCTATGCGGTGCAGCACCGCGTCGTCGACCCGGCCGTCGCGATGCAGCTCGAGCAGCGCATCGCGCGACACGCCGACCAGTTCGAGTTCCACGCGCAGCATGCGTGCGCGCACGTCCGCCGGTTCGGCGCCGTCGCGGTGCGCGTGCTCGTTGAACGCGACGCGGCCGCGGTATTCGGTCAGCAGCCTGTCGAGCGACGCACGCTCGAGGCCGGAGCCGCGCTGCTCGCGTGCGTCGAGCTCGGCGAGCGCCGCGCCGAACGCGTGCGCGCGCACGGCATGCTCGGACATCGTGTGCCGGGCGGCCGGCTGCAGTTTCAGCACGCGGATCAGCGGCGCGAGCGTGCCGCCCTGCACGACGAGCGTCGCGATGATCAGCAGGAACGTGCTGAACAGGATCAGGTCGCGACCGGGGAAGTTGTTCGGCAGCGCGATCGCGGCGGCGAGGCTCACCACGCCGCGCATGCCGGACCAGCCGAGCACGACGGCCTCGCGCCACGACCACGACGGATGGCCCGTGCGCGCCGCGCGCAGGCGGCCCGGCAGCCACATCGCGACGAACACCCACACGACGCGCGCGGCGATCGCGGCGGCGGTGGCCGGCAGCGCCACCCGCAGCCCGTCCATCAGCACCGCGCCTTCGTGGTTCACGCGCGCGAGGATCGCGTGCAGCGCGAGACCGATCAGGATGAACACGAGCGCGTCGAGCACGAACACGATCGCTTCCCACGTCGCCTTCGCCTTGATCCGCATGTCGGCGTCGAACACGCGATGCTGGCGCACGCCGAGCACGAGGCCGCAGGTGACGACCGACAGCACGCCCGAGCCGTGCACGGCTTCCGCGATCCCGTAGCTGCCCCACGCCATCGCGAAGGTCACGACGATGCCGAGCATCGGTTCGCGCAGGCGTTGCAGCACCCAGCACATCGCGTGGCCGCACGCGAGGCCGACCGCGATGCCGATCAGCGTGAGCGAGAAGAACAGGCCGGTGGCGCTGGCCGTCGTGATCGTGACCGCGAGCGCGGCCGACACGGCCATCTGATAGAGCAGCAGGCCCGACGCGTCGTTGACGAGGCTTTCGCCTTCGAGCACCGCGACGAGCCGCGCGGGCAACGGATGACGTTTCAGGATCGCCTCCGCGGCGACCGCATCGGGCGGCGACACGATCGCGCCGAGCGTGAAGCAGGCGGCCCACGGCAGCGCGGGATTCACCGCATGCACGGCGAGCGCGACCGCGACGGTCGTGAATGCCACGGCGCCGAGCGCGAGCGAGGCGATCGACGCGAGTTCGCGCCGGAACTCCTTCCACGCCGTGTAGAAGCCGCTCGACATCAGCAGCGGCGGCAGCACGGCCGCGAGCAGCAGCGCCGGATCCATGTCCGGCACGCGCTTGCCGGCGACGGCCACCGCGCAGCCGCCGAGCAGCAGCACGACGGCAGGCGGAATCGAGATCCGCTCGGCGAGCCACGTGAGCGCCCCCGCGCCGCAGATCAACAGCAGCAGGTAATGGAACAGCTCGACGTTGCTCACGCGCGGCGGTTCCCGACGCGCTGCATCACGACGGCTTGCGCTCGTTCGTGTTGCCGCCCGGCAGCGGGCCGAACATGTGCTGGCTGCACTTCGCCTCGCGCCATGCGGTATTCAGCCGGTGTCCCTTGAGCATGCGCCGCGCGACGGGCAGGATCTGTTCGCCGGCCAGCATGCCGAGCAGGCCGGTGAGCGCGATGATCGGCGGCGCGGGCGAATTCACGCCGATCGCGCCGTAGATGACGCCGGCGAGGATGCCGGCGAGCAGCGAGAAAACATACGGTTTCATGGTCGAGCGCCTCGTGGTAGCCGGGCGGCACCGCAACGGCGCCGTCAAAGTCTTGAAAGCGTATCGGGTTTGCGTGAAGAAAAAAAGTGCCGGTAGCCCCGAACGGACGTCGTTTACGGAATTGCATCAATTCCGTTTCTTGGGTGTTCGCGCCGCGCGTTTGCGGATTAAATATTTCGAGCCGGATGACGATCCGGCGTATCTCCGGCTCCTCCCGTTATCGCGGTCGAGGCAGGCCCCCTTTTCTTCGTTCACAGGACTCGATGCGCCATGAGCAATCCGAAGCTTGAAGTACTTACTCCGCAGAACAGCCAAGTGATCTTCATCGATCAGCAGCCGCAGATGGCGTTCGGCGTGCAGTCCATCGATCGCCAGACGCTGAAGAACAACGTCGTCGGCCTCGCGAAAGCCGCGAAGGCGTTCAACATCCCGACCACGATCACGACGGTCGAGACCGAGAGCTTCTCGGGCCATACCTATCCGGAACTGCTCGACGTGTTCCCGAACCAGAAGACGCTCGAACGCACGTCGATGAATTCGTGGGACGACCAGAAGGTGCGCGACGCGCTGGCCGCGAACGGCCGCAAGAAGGTGATCGTGTCGGGCCTGTGGACCGAGGTCTGCAACACGACCTTCGCACTGTGCGCGATGCTCGAAGGCGACTACGAGATCTACATGGTCGCCGATGCGTCGGGCGGCACGTCGAAGGACGCGCACGACTTCGCGATGCAGCGAATGATCCAGGCCGGCGCCGTGCCGGTCACGTGGCAGCAGGTCATCCTCGAATGGCAGCGCGACTGGGCGCGTCGCGATACGTACGAAGCGGTGATGGGCGTCGTCCGGGAGCACTCGGGCGCGTACGGGATGGGCGTCGACTACGCGTACACGATGGTCCACAAGGCCGCGCAACGTACCGCGACGCCGCACGAGTCGATCCCGGCCGTTCCGGCGAAGTAACGGGCGACGCGATCAATGCCCGCGGCGGCCTGCGGAATGCGCAGGCCGCCGTCCGCTCAGGCTGGCAGCGCCCACGGTGCATGCGAGAAATGTTCGGCGAGGAACTCGAGCAATACCGTCACGCGCGCGGCGCGCAGCATGCCGGGCGGCGTGACGAGGTTGACGTTGATGTCCGCGATCTTCCAGTCGTGCATCACTTCCTCGAGCGCGCCGCGCTGCAGTTCGTCCCACACCAGGAATTCGGGTTGCAGGGCGAGCCCGTGACCGGCGACGAGCGAGGGCACGATCACGTCGGCATTGTTGGTGCGAATGCGTCCATGCACGTTCACGCCGAAATCCTCGCCCGAGACCGGGTGGCGAAAGCGCCAGTGTTCGGGCGTCGGCAGGTTCGTGTAGGTGAGGCAGACGTGCTGTTCGATGTCGCGCGGATGCGTGGGCCGACCGTGCCGGTCGAGATAGGCGGGCGACGCGACGAGCGGCCGGCGCACCGAGCACAGCCTGCGCGAGCGCAGCGACGAGTCGCTGAGCTCGGCGATGCGGATCGCAACGTCGAAGCCGCCGGATACGATGTCGACGATGTGATCGGTCAGCACGAGGTCGATGTCGACTTGCGGATGGCGTTCGAGAAACTCGGGCAGCAGCGGCGACAGATGGCGCAGCCCGAACGACATCGGCGCGTTCACGCGCACGAGGCCGTGCGGTTCGAGTGCTTGCGCGGACGCTTCGCTCTCGATCAGTTCGGCATCGGCGAGCAGGCGGATCGCGCGGTCGCGCAGCAGTTCGCCGGTCGGCGTGAGCGAGATCTTGCGCGACGTGCGGTACAGCAGCATCGCGCCGAGGCGCTTTTCGAGGCGCGCGATGGCCTTCGACACGGTCGGTTGCGATATGCCGAGCAGTTCCGCGGCTTTCGCGAACGAGCCCGTCTCCGCGACGCGCGCAAAGATGGCCCAGGCTTCGAGGTCAGGAAGGGTTTGCATGGTCGGACAGCGTGACAGGAATGCGAAGTGAATGTGGCGGCAGCGAATCGAGCGGCCGTTGCGATGCGGATCATTCTAATCCGGCCGGGAGGAAAAATCGTTATGGAATCTTATCTATTGTCACTGGCTGCCGGCGTGCTGATCGGCGTCGTGTACAGCGTGATCAAGGTGCGCTCTCCTGCGCCGCCGCTGATCGCGCTGATCGGCCTCGCCGGCATGTTGATCGGCGCACAGGCCATCGGCTCCGTCCGTCACTGGCTCGGCTTCTGACCACATCGAGGACACACCATGAGCGCAACCGATACTCAACCGGATCTCATCCTGCACAACGGGCGCATCACGACGCTCGATCGTGCGAACCCCGTCGCGACGGCCGTCGCGATCAAGGACGGCCGCTTCGTCGCGGTCGGCAGCAACACGGAAATCATGCCGCTCGCGGGCCGTGCGACGAAGGTGGTCGACCTCGACGGGCGCCCGGTGCTGCCGGGCCTGATCGACAACCACACGCACGTGATTCGCGGCGGGCTGAACTACAACCTGGAGCTGCGCTGGGACGGCGTGCGCTCGCTCGCGGTCGCGATGGAGATGCTCAAGCAGCAGGTCGCGATCACGCCGGCGCCGCAATGGGTGCGCGTGGTCGGCGGCTTCACCGAGCATCAGTTCGCGGAGAAGCGCCTGCCGACGATCGACGAACTCAACGCAGCCGCGCCCGATACGCCGGTGTTCATTCTGCACCTGTATGACCGTGCGCTGCTGAACGCGGCCGCGCTGCGCGTCGTCGGCTATACGAAGGACACGCCGGAGCCGCCGGGCGGCACGATTCTGCGCGACGAAGCGGGCAACCCGACGGGCTTGCTGCTCGCGAATCCGAACGCGTCGATCCTCTATGCGACGCTCGCGAAGGGGCCGAAGCTGCCGTTCGAATATCAGTACAACTCGACGCGTCACTTCATGCGCGAGCTGAACCGGCTCGGCGTGACCGGCGTGATCGACGCGGGCGGCGGTTCGCAGAATTATCCCGACGATTACGAAGTGATCCGCAAGCTGCACGATGCGGGCGAGATGACGGTGCGCATCGCGTACAACCTGTTCACGCAGAAGCCGAATGCGGAGAAGGAAGACTTCGTCAACTGGACGAAGAGCGTCAAGTATCACGACGGCACCGATTATTTCCGCAACAACGGCGCGGGCGAGATGCTGGTGTTTTCCGCGGCCGACTTCGAGGACTTCCGCGTCGCGCGTCCGGATCTGCCCGCGCAGATGGAAGACGATCTCGAAGGCGTCGTGCGCGTGCTCGCGCAGAACCGCTGGCCGTGGCGCATGCATGCCACGTACGACGAAACGATCAGCCGCGCGCTCGACGTGTTCGAGAAGGTGAACCGCGATATTCCGCTCGACGGATTGAACTGGTTCTTCGATCATGCGGAAACGATCTCCGAGAAGTCGATGGACCGGATCGCCGCGCTCGGTGGCGGTGTTGCTGTGCAGCACCGGATGGCGTATCAGGGCGAGTACTTCGTCGAGCGCTACGGCGCGCAGGCAGCGGAAGCGACGCCGCCGGTCGCGAAGATGCTCGGCAAGGGGCTCAAGGTTTCGGCCGGCACCGACGCGACGCGCGTCGCGTCGTACAACCCGTGGGTGTCGCTCGCATGGCTCGTGACGGGCAAGACGGTCGGCGGGATGCGCATGTATCCGCAGCGCAACCTGCTCGATCGCGAAACCGCGTTGCGCATGTGGACCGAGTACGTGACGTGGTTCTCGAACGAGGAAGGCAAGAAAGGGCGTATCGCGGTCGGGCAGCTCGCCGACCTGGTCGTCCCGGATCGCGATTTCTTCACGTGTGCGGAGGACGATATCGTCGACACGACGGCATTGCTGACGGTGGTGGGCGGCCGGATCGTGTGGGGCGCCGGGCCGTTCTCTTCGCACGACGCGCCGATTCCGCCCGCGATGCCGGACTGGTCGCCGGTGCGCGCATACGGCGGTTACGGCGGCTGGGGCGCGACGCAGCGCGAGGGCGCGCCGCTGCAGCGTGCGGCGGCGGCCGCAGCCGCGTGCGGTTGTTCGACCGCGTGCGGCATGCATGGCCATGCGCATGCGAGCGCATGGAGCCGCACGTTGCCGACCTCGGATGCGAAGGGCTTCTGGGGCGCGTTCGGCTGTTCGTGCTGGGCGGTCTGATGACGACGCGCACCGTCTACGGCAATCCGGCCTGGGTCCGTGCGCTGCTGTCGCAGCCGTGGACCTTGCTGCTCGCGCGTCTCGCGCTGGTGTCGGCCTTTCTGATCGGCGGCATCGCGAAGGCGCTCGATTTCGACGGTGCGGTCGCGGAGCAGGCGCGTTTCGGCCTGCATCCGGCCGCGTTGTGGGCGGTGCTCGCGATCGCGGTCGAGATCGTCGGCTCGCTTTGCGTGGTGTTTCGTCGCTTCACGTGGCTCGGCGCCGGCAGTCTCGGCATGCTGACGCTCGTCGCGATGGTCGTCGCCAACGATTTTTGGAACCGCTCGGGCGCCGAACACTTCATGGCGCTCAACAGTTTTTTCGAGCATCTCGGGCTGATCGCGGCACTCGTGCTCGCGACCGCGCTCGACGATGCGAAGCACCTGGCCGGTGACGGCCGTACTACTCGATGACGATGAAACAACCAGGAAACCCTGTCATGAAAACCCTTCGTTCCGTGTTGCTTGCCGCGATGATCGCTGGCGGTCTTGCCGTCGCGCCGGTCGTGTTCGCGAAGCCGCCGGTCGTCCCTGCGCCGGTGCCGGTGCTGGCCGTCGGGCCGCAGTACGACACGACGCACGTGTGCGTGTCGCCGGACGATTTCGACCGTTTCACCGACAGCTTCGTCGCGACCTTCGGCGGCAAGAAGTCGAAGCAGGGTGTGTTCCAGGTCACGCCCACGCCGAGCCAGACGATGTCGCAGCTCGTGCTCACGCCGGTCGGCACGGTCTCGGTGTTCGGCTTCAAGACGCCGATCCCGTATCCGTTCTGCTCGGAGCGCACCGGCTACCTCGTCACCGATCTCGACGTCGCGATGAAGACGGCGCGTGCGCACGGCGCGGACGTGATCGTCGACACGTTCCCCGATCCGATCGGCCGCGACGCGATCATCCGCTGGACCGGCGGGCTGAGCATGCAGCTCTATTGGCATACCGAAGCGCCGCACTACGATGCGCTGGAGACGGTGCCCGAGAACCGCGTGTACGTATCGCCGGAAAGCGTGCGCAAGCTGGTCCACGATTTCGTCAAGTTCTCGAACGGCAAGGTGGTATCCGACACCCTCAAGGCGCCGGGCATCGAGATCGGCCGGCCGAATGAGACCTACCGCCGTATCCGCATCGAATCGGGCTTCGGCAAGATGACCGTGCTCGTGACCGACGGCCACCTGCCTTACCCGTTCGGCCGCGAGATGACCGGCTATGAAGTGCCCGATCTCGCCGCGACGCTGAAGAAGGCGCAGGCCGCGGGCGTGACCGTGCTGGTGCCGCCGTTCACGTCGGACGGCCGCGACGCGGCGCTCGTGCAGTTCCCGGGCGGCTACGTCGCCGAGATCCACGCGAGCGCGGCACGATGAAGCACGAGGACACGATCCTTGCCGCGGTGGCCGGCTTCGTCGACACGCTGAGCTTCGTCGCGCTGTTCGGGCTGTTCACCGCGCACGTGACGGGCAACTTCGTATTGATCGGCGCGGGCGTCGCGGGCTTCGGCCAGGGCGTCGTGCTGAAACTGAGCGTGTTTCCGGCGTTCGTGTGCGGCGTGATCGCGAGCAGCCTGATCGCGCGCTCGATGTCCGCGCGGCCGGCGTGGCAGGGCACGCGCGCGTTGCATGCGGTGCAGGCCGTGCTGCTGCTCGGCTTCTGCGTGGCCGGCGTGTGGGCGACGCCCGTCACGCAGCCCGACAGCCTGCCGGCGCTCGTGGCCGGCATCGTCGGCGCGTTCGCGATGGGCGTGCAGAACGCGCATCCGCGCGTGATCCCGCGTGCAGGCGGCGTGCCGAACACCGTGATGACGGGCAACGTGACGCAGGCGATCCTCGACGTCGTCGACATGCTGTCGGCCGGCACGGCCGACAGCGCGCGTGCGACGGCGCGGGCGCGCTTCGGCAAGATGCTGCCGGCGATCGTCGCGTTCGCGCTCGGCGCGATGGGCGGTGCGCTCGGGTTTCGCCACGTCGGATTCCTGGCGCTGCTGTTGCCCGTCGGCGCGCTCGCGCTGCTCGCGGTGTGTGCGGCGCAAGCAGCTGGCTCCGTGAAGCAGGAGCATGCATGATTCCGGTAAGACAGGGGAGACACCGCGGCCGTCGCGTCGATCGGGCCGCGCGCCTGTCGATCGTCGCGGGGCTGCTGTTCGCGGGCACCGATGCGGCGTTCGCGCAAGCGACGACTACGTCGACACCGGCGGCACCGGCAACATCGACATCGACATCGGAAACATCGACCTCGCCACCCGCGGCCGGCGGCACGGCTTCGACCTGCACGGCCAAGCGGCCGACCGTGCTGTTCAACCGCTGGCAGGAAGACTGGTCGGTGCTCGCGAATCCGTGCGTGCCGCGCCGGCCGCTCGACGGTCTGAAATACATTCCGCTCGGCAACGATCCGGCATCCTATCTGTCGCTCGGCGTGAACCTGCGCGAGCGGATGGAGACCAACAACGCGCCGCTGTTCGGGATCGGTTCGTCGCAATCGGATACGTACCTGATCCAGCGCGTCGAAGTGCATGCCGATGCGCATCTCGGCCAGCACTGGCAGTTCTTCGTGCAGTTGGAAGACGCGCGTGCGTACGGCAAGAACGCGGTGTCGCCGGTCGACCAGAACCCGCTCGATCTCGAACAGGCGTTCGCGACCTACACGAGCAAGCTCGGCGGCGGCACGTTCAAGCTCCGCGTCGGCCGGCAGGAGATGGCGTTCGACTTGCAGCGCTTCATCGCCGCGCGCGACGGTCCGAACGTGCGGCAGGCGTTCGATGCGGTCTGGGCCGACTACGAATACGGGAAGTGGCGCTTCATCGGCTATGCGACGCAGCCGGTGCAGAACCGCAACGCGTCCGATTTCGACGACGTGTCGAATCGCGATCTCACGTTCAGCGGCGTGCGCTTCGAGCGACAGTCGGTCGGGCCCGGCGACCTGTCGGGCTACTGGTCGCGCTATAACCGCACCAACGCGCGTTACCTCGATGCGAGCGGCCCCGAGCGTCGCGACGTGTGGGACCTGCGTTACAGCGGGACGCAAGGGCGCTTTGACTGGGATCTCGAAACGATGCTGCAGAGCGGCACGGTCGGCAACAGCACGATCGGCGCGTGGGCCGTCGGTTCGATCGCGGGCTACACGCTCGACGCGCCGTGGTCGCCGCGCATCGCGATGCAGGTCGATGCGGCGTCGGGCGACCGGCATCCGGGCGACGGTCGCGTCGGCACCTTCAACCCGCTGTTCCCGAACGGCTATTACTTCACGCTCGCCGGCTATACGAGTTACGCGAACCTGATTCACGTGAAGCCGTCCGTGACGCTGAAGCCGTCGGCGAACCTGACGCTGCTCGGCGCGCTGGGCTTCCAGTGGCGCGAGACGACCGGCGATGCCGTCTATCAGCAGCCGAACATCCCGGTTCCGGGCACGGCGGGCAAGGGCAGCCTGTGGACGGGGATGTACGTGCAGCTGCGCGCGGACTGGACCATTGCCGCGAACCTGATCGGTTCGGTCGAGGCCGTGCACTTCCAGGTCGGCGACTCGATCCGGCAGGCGGGCGGGCACAACGCCGACTATGCGGGCGTCGAACTGAAGTATGGGTGGTAGGGTGAGTACGGCGGCCCGTGCGCGATCGAATGCACGCGTGCAGGTGCTCGCCTATTCGGACGAGGTGCTGATCGTGCGCTGGCTGGCGTCGGGCGGCACGGAACAGCGCTGGACGCCCAGGCGCGCATGCCGTTCGGGCCGCTGCGCGCTGTCCGGCGAGAAGATCGTATGCGGCGACGTCGTTTTCAGCCCGCGCGGGCGGGCGCCGGTCGATCCGAACGCGATGGTCCTCGCCGCGGCGCTCGGCAGTCCGCTCGCGCCGAAGGTTCGTCCGCACGTGCAGGTGCTCGAGCGCTCGGCGCAGCTGCTGGTCGTACGCTGGGTCGAACCGGGGCGTGCGCACTTCGGCGAGCAGCACTGGAAGCCCGGACGCGCACGGCATGCGGGTGTCTGCGCGCTGACGGGCGCGCGGATTGCGTGCGGAGATGACGTGTTCCGCCCGAGCGGACGGCCGATGCCGCCGAATGCCGGCGCGATGATTCTGGCCATCGCCGTCGCGCTCGATGGCGCAGACCTCGCGCCAGCATGAGCGGGAGGCGGGCATGACGCCGGACACGCCGGGGCGATGCGCGCAGGCAGAACGAACAAAGGGCGGCCGAAGCCGCCCTTTGTCATACGCGGCCGGCATCGCGCCGGCCGTGCCTCGTCGTACCGTTACAGGTTCGGCGACAGCGTGAGCGCGTTCGTCAGGTCGCCCATCGGCTGCGCGCCGTTGGCCTTCAGCGCATCGTCGCGCTGTTGCAGGCCCGCGAGGCGCGGCAGCGAGAAGCGGCGCGTGATGAAGCGCAGAATCGACGCCGTGTCGTACTGCGTGTGGTCGACGAAACCCTTCTTCGCGAACGGCGACACGATCAGCGCCGGAATCCGCGTGCCCGGGCCCCAGCGATCGCCCTTCGGCGGCGACACGTGATCCCAGAAGCCGCCGTTTTCGTCGTACGTGACGACCACGACCATGTTCTTCCACTGCGGGCTCGCCTGCAGGTGCGCGATCACGTTCGCGATGTGCTGGTCGCCGCTCGACACGTCCGTGTAGCCCGCGTGTTCGTTCAGGTTGCCCTGCGGCTTGTAGAACGACACTTGCGGCAGCGTGCCCGCGTCGATCGCCTTGATGAACTCGCTGCCGTCGGTGCCGCCGTCGAGCAGGTGTTGCGCGCGGCTCGTGCTGCCCGGCGCCTGGTCCGCGTAGTAGTTGAACGGCTGGTGGTGCGGCTGGAAGTTCGGCGCCGTCATGTTCGGGCCGTAGATCACGTTCGCCGTGCCGCTTTGCGCGGCCTGCAGCGCCTGGCTCCACGCACCGCCGTACCAGGCCCACGACACGCCCGCGTTGGTCATCAGGTCGCCGATGTTCTGCTGCGTCTGCGCCGGCAGCGTCGTCGCGGCCGACGGGTCGGCCAGGTTCGGGTCGCCGCCCGATGCGGCCTTGTTGCCGCTCGGCTGGTACGGCGGCTGCATCGTGTTGATCGCGTAGAAGTCCGGCGTCAGGTTGCCCGAGTTCACGAACTTCGGAATGCCGTCGAGTGCGGACGCCGGCGAGTTGCTCGCGAGCTGCAGCGACTTGCCGTCTGCCGCGACGGCCGAGATCGAGCCGGACGCCGGGCTCTTGTCGGCGTTCGCGTAGAACGGCGCGCACGCGCAGATCAGGTACTGGTGGTTCAGGAACGAGCCGCCGAACGCGCCCATGAAGAAGTTGTCGGCGAGCGTGTACTGCTGCGCGATCTTCCACAGCGGCAGCTTCGTCGCGTCGGGCGTGTAGTGGCCCATCACGAGGCCGCCGGAGTCGGCCCAGGCGGCGAACATGTCGTTCTTGCCGCCGTTGATCTGCATCTGGTTCTCGTAGAAGCGGTGATACAGGTCGCGCGTCGTCACGCTCATCGACGTGTTGAACCCGTTCGGGTCGTCGATCGCGAACGGTGCGTTCGGCAGGTTGGCCGTCATCGCTTCGGTCACGGCGGGCGTCACGCCCTTCGCGGTCAGGCCGCCCCAGACCTTCGGCAGCGTCGCGAGCGGCTGGCCGTTGCGGTCCTTCTGCTGCGTGCTGGCAGCCGCCAGGTTCTGCAGGCCGTTCGCGCCCGGGAAGTTGCCGTACAGGTTGTCGAAGCTGCGGTTTTCCGCATAGATCACGACGACGTTCTTCACCGTCGACAGGCCTTGCGGTTGCACGTCGTCGCCGCCACAGGCGGTGAGGGCGGCCGCCGCGGCGACGGCGATCGGCGTAAAGCGAATCCAGGCGTGGGTTTTCATGCGTTGTACTCTCATCTCTCTCTTGTCGCGTGGGGGACCGGAGCATCGGTTTGCGGCCGGTTCTTGAAGATGACCGTCGCGTGTCCGGCTGCCAGCATTTTGAGGGCGCGATTTGACAGTCAAGTGTAGGCGTCCTTTCGATTAGCTGTCGATGCGGCGTCATGTAATGGTCATGCGGCTGACATAAACTCCGGCCGCTCATGAACCCACTTTCCTTCGAATCGATGAAGCCTCGCCAACCGGCAGCCGGCGCATTTGTGCGCTCGCGGCTGCATCTGACCGGCGCGCTCGCGCTGGCCACCGCGCTCGTAACCCTTGCCGGCTGTGACGCGCAGCCGGGTGCCGGCACGCCGGCCGTACCGGTTGCGAGCGCATCCAATGCCTCGGGCGCCGTACAACAGGTTGCGTCCGCAACGATTGCCGCGAGCGGCCCGGTGGTCGCCGCGAACCAGCCGCAAACCCGCGCGCAAGTTTACGAAGGCGTGCGCCGGATGACGGCGCTCGGCAAGCAACTTTTCTTTGACCCTACGCTGTCAGGTTCCGGCAAGCTGGCGTGCGCGTCGTGTCACAGCCCCGACCATGCGTTCGGGCCGCCGAATGCGCTGGCCGTGCAACTGGGCGGCGACGACATGAAGCGTTCGGGCTTTCGCGCGGTGCCGTCGCTCAAGTACCTGCAGGGCGTGCCGCAATTCACCGAGCACTTCCACGACTCCGACGATGAAGGCGACGAGAGCGTCGACGCCGGCCCGACCGGCGGCCTCACGTGGGACGGCCGCGTCGACACGGGCGCCGAGCAGGCGCGCATTCCGCTCACGTCGCCGTTCGAGATGAACAGCACGCCCGCGAGGGTCGCGCAGGCCGTGAAGGCCGCGCCGTATGCGGACGAGTTTCGCGCGGTGTTCGGCGTGAAGGTGCTCGACGACGACGCGAGCACGTTCAAGGCCGTGCTGCGCGCGCTCGAGACCTTCGAGCAGACGCCCGAGCTGTTTTCGCCTTATACGAGCAAGTACGACGCGTACCTCGCGGGCCGGGCGCCGCTCACGCCGGCCGAATTGCGCGGGCTGCAGCTCTTCAACGACGAGAAGAAGGGCAATTGCGCGAGCTGCCACGTCAGCCAGCGCGCGCTCGACGGCACGCCGCCGCAGTTCAGCGATTTCGGCCTGATCGCGGTCGCGGTGCCGCGCAACCGCGCGTTGCCGGTCAATCGCGATCCGCGCTTCCACGATCTCGGCGCATGCGGCCCCGAGCGCACCGACCTGAAGGGCCGCGACGAATTCTGCGGGCTGTTCCGCACGCCGTCGCTGCGCAACGTCGCGCTGCGCAAGACGTTCTTCCACAACGGCGTGTATCACTCGCTCGAGGACGTGATGCGCTTCTACGCCGAGCGCGACATCCATCCGGAGAAGTTCTATCCGGTCGTGCACGGCAAGGTGCAGATCTACGACGACCTGCCGAAGCGCTACTGGCCGAACATCAACCGCGAGCCGCCGTTCGACCGCAAGCGCGGCGACGCCCCCGCGCTGAATGCGGCCGAGATCAAGGACGTGATCGCGTTCCTGAACACGCTGACCGACGGATATCAACCGGCGGCCACGTCCGCTGCGCGCTAGAAGACGGCCCTTGCGGCACGCATGCTATGCTCGCTCGCTGACAGGCGTGGTGCGTGCCGGAGGGCCGGCCCCCGGTTCGCCGGCCGCGCGCCACGCCGTTCGATCGAACATCCAAGGAGAACAACACATGTCGATGCGTGCATCCGTTTCCATCGTTACGCGCGTGCTGGCCGGCGCCGCGTGTGCAGTCGCGATGCTGCCCGCCCATGCGCAAAGCAACCTGGGCTTCCTGAACGACACGCCGCTGACGTACTTCAGCAAGACCGACCGTGCGTCGCTGACCAAGGCCGTCGCGCAGGTGCGCGACGAAGGCAAGGACGGCGAGACCACGACGTGGCAGAGCAGCGGCCGCGGCACGCAGATTGATGCGAAGCTCACGCCGTCGACGTCCGAGAGCGACGGCAAGACCTGCCGCGAGATCGCCACCGACATTTCCGCGAAGGGCCAGACGATGACGCTCAAGCCGGTCTTCTGCAAGACGGCCGCGGGCAAGTGGCAGTTGCAGAAGCGCTGAGCGCGCGTGCAATGAAGCGCAGCGGTGCGTCGCGCACGGTGTCGTGCGGCATCGTGATTCTCGATGCGGCCGGACGCGTGTTCCTCGCGCATGCGACGGACACCACGCACTGGGACATCCCGAAGGGGCAGGGCGAGCCCGGCGAGACGCCGGTCGACGCCGCGCTGCGCGAATTGCGCGAGGAAACCGGCCTCGAATTCGCGCCCGCGCGGCTGCGCGATCTCGGCCGCTTCGCCTATCGTCACGACAAGGATCTGCACCTGTTCGCGGTGCAGGTCGCGGACGACGAGATCGACCCTGCGCACTGCACGTGCACGTCGCTGTTTCCGAGCCGTCGCGACGGCTCGCTGATTCCGGAGATGGACGCGTATCGCTGGACCGCCCCGGGCGACGTCGACGCGTATGCGAGCCGCAGCCTCGCGCGGCTGTTTCGTACGACGCTGTCGCTCGCGGAGTTGCATCGGCAGTTGACCGGCGCGTGAGCGCGGCGATGCCCGCTGCCGCCGCGATCGTCGGCACGCAATGAAAAACCGGCCCGCAGGCCGGTTTTTTTATCGTCGTGCGCCGCGAGCCTCGCGGCCCGCGTCGCGCGCGGAGCAGGCCGTCAGGCCGGCTTGCCCCAGCTGTCGCGCAGCCCGACGATCCGGTTGAACACCGGCTTGCCCGGCTTCGAATCGACGCGGTCCGCGACGAAATAGCCGTGACGCTCGAACTGCAGGCGCGTTTCCGGTGCGACGTCGCCGGCGCCCGGTTCGACGTAGGCCTGCGTGATCTTCTTCGAGTCCGGGTTCAGCGCCTCGAGGAAGTTCGCGCCGCCCGCGTCCGGATGCGGCTCCTTGAACAGCCGGTCGTAGATGCGCACTTCGGCCGCCTGCGCGTGCTTCGCGCTGACCCAGTGGATGTTGCCCTTGACCTTGTAGCTGTTCGCGCCTTCGGTGCCCGACTTGCTGTCCGGGAAGTAGTTGCAGTGCACCGCCGTCACGTTGCCGTCGGCGTCCTTGTCGAAGCCCGTGCATTCGATCACGTAGCCGTAGCGCAGACGCACCTTGTTGCCCGGGAACAGACGGAAATAACCCTTCGGCGGGTTCTCGACGAAGTCCTCGCGCTCGATCCACAGCTCGCGCGAGATCGGGAACGTGCGCACGCCGCGCTCCGGGTGGTGCGGGTGCACGGGCGCCGTGCACGCTTCCTCGAGGTCTTCCGGATAGTTGTCGATCACGAGCTTCAGCGGTTCGAGCACGGCGACCGAGCGCGGCGCCTTGTCGTCGAGGTCGTCGCGCAGCGCGCCTTCGAAGATGCTCATGTCGATCCACGAATCGACCTTCGTCACGCCGATGCGCTCGCAGAACAGATGGATGCTCTCCGGCGTGAAGCCGCGGCGACGGATCCCGACGATCGTCGGCATGCGCGGATCGTCCCAGCCTTCGACGTGGCCTTCGGTCACGAGCTGCAGCAGCTTGCGCTTGCTGGTGATCGCATACGTGAGGTTCAGTCGCGAGAATTCGATCTGTTGCGGCAGCGGACGCGTGAACATGCCGGCTTCCGCGAGTTCGTTCAGCACCCAGTCGTACAGCGGGCGGTGATCCTCGAACTCGAGCGTGCACAGCGAATGCGTGATGCCTTCGAGCGCATCCGAGATGCAGTGCGTGTAGTCGTACATCGGATACACGCACCAGGCGTCGCCGGTGCGGTAGTGATGCGCGTAGCGGATCCGGTAGATCACCGGGTCGCGCATGTTCATGTTCGGCGAAGCCATATCGATCTTCGCGCGCAGCACGTGCTCGCCTTCCTTGAACTCGCCGGCCTTCATCCGGCGGAACAGGTCGAGGTTTTCCTCGGGCGAGCGCTCGCGGAACGGCGACGGCTTGCCGCCTTCGGTCAGCGAGCCGCGGTTCGCGCGCATTTCATCGGCGCTCTGGCTGTCGACGTACGCACGGCCGCGCTGAATCAGCAGCTCGGCGAACTCGTACAGCTTGTCGTAGTAGTCGCTCGCGAAATACTGGTGATCGACCGCATCCTTGCGCCAGTCGAAGCCGAGCCAGCGCACCGCGTCGACGATCGAGTCGACGTATTCGACGCTTTCCTTTTCCGGGTTCGTGTCGTCGAAGCGCAGGTGGCACACGCCGCCGTAGTCGCGCGCGACGCTGAAGTTCAGGCAGATGCTCTTCGCGTGGCCGATGTGCAGATAACCGTTCGGCTCGGGCGGGAAGCGCGTCTCGACGCGCCCGCTCCATTTACCGGTGCGGTTGTCGTCGTCGATGATGTTGCGGATGAAATTGGAAGCCGCGGGGGCGTCGTTGCGTTCGGTGCTCATGCGGATGGCGTCAGGTTGTGTCGGCGCGTCGCGCCGGTTTAATCCTGCAATTCTACCTGACCGGGGTCCGTCCCGCGCGGGTTGCGGCATGGCAGGGGACGGTTCGGGATGTGTCGCGCAATATCTCGATAGTGTGTCGGCTGTAACACGAGGTAAATCGGATTGCCGGCGCCGTTGGGGTTTTCCTATGATGGCTTTACCGATTCAATGCCGCCATCCGTAATTTTTTCCTGGCGGGAGGAAGCCAACAATCATGATGAAGAAGACCACTTTTCTCGTTCGTACCGCAGTCATCGTCGCGGCTCTGTCGCAACTCGGCGCATGCGCGATGACGCATACGCAGCGTAATGCCGGTATCGGCGCGGCCGCGGGCGGCGCGCTCGGCTACCTGATCACGGGCGGCCCGGTCGGCACGGTCGCCGGCGCGGCAGCAGGCGGCCTGGTCGGCGCCGGCGTGCGCTGACCGACACCGGCGCGCATGCGCGCCGGCGGGTCGTGACGGCGTCTGCGACGCGCCACGACCCGCTCATTCCTCGCACACTCATTCCGCGATTCGACAGGCAGCCTCAGGGAGAGGCGGGTGTGCGACACTGCGTCGACGTCATATCACGACACCCTTCGTCGACGAATCTTCCATGAGCGATTCTCTCGTTTTCGTGCTGCCGGGCTACGGCAACTCCGGTCCGCTCCACTGGCAAAGCCGCTGGGAGCGCGCCGACGCGCGTTGCGTGCGCGTCGCGATGCCCGACTGGGACCGTGCGTTGCGCAACGGCTGGTGTCTCGCGCTCGACCGCGCGGTCGAAGCCGCGCCAGGCCCGGTGACGATCGCCGCGCACAGCCTCGGCACGCTGACCACCGCGTGGTGGGCGACCCGCTATGCGCGGCCGGCCGCGCTCGCGAAGGTGCGCGGCGCGCTGCTCGTCGCGTTGCCCGATCCGGCGGGGCCGGCGTTTCCGGCCGATGCGCACGGCTTCGGGCCGGTACCGCACGAACGACTGCCGTTTCCGACCTGCGTCGTCGCGAGCAGCGACGATCCGTACGGCTCGATCGCGTTCGCGCGCGGCTGCGCGCACGCATGGGGCAGCACCTTTCGCGATCTCGGCCCGCGCGGCCACATCAACGCGGACAGCGGGCTCGGCGACTGGCCGGCCGCGCGCGGCTGGCTCGACGCGCTGGCGCGTTAATTTGGGGAAGTCGGCATTCGTCAGGATGAGTCGGCGTCAGCGAGTCGGCGTGCGTTCGCGTCGACCGTTCAGCAAACCGGTCCGCTCGTCGCCAGGCGGCGTCCGTGCACATCGCCGCGCGTGCCCGACGGGCGCCGCGCGGCTGCCGTGCCGCTCCGATCAGATCGCCTGCTTCGCCTTCAGCGCGGCGATCCGCGCGGCGTCGTAGCCGAGCATGTCGCGCAGCACGTCTTCCGTCTGCGCGCCGAGCAGCGGCGGGGCGGTGCGCGCATCGGGCGGCGTCGCGCTCATCCGGATCGGATTGCGCACGAGCTGCACGTCCGCGCCGCACGGGTGCGGCAACGACACCTGCATCCCGCGCGCGATCACCTGTTCGTTGTCGAACACCTCGTCGAGTTCGTTGATCGGCCCGCACGGCACGCCGGCCGCCTCCAGCGCGGCGATCCAGTGCGCCTTGCCGAGCGTCTTCACCATTTCCGCAAGCATCGGCACCAGCGTGTCGCGGTGACGCACGCGCGACGGGTTCGTCGCGAACCGCTCGTCGTCCGCCAGCTCGGGGCGCCCGCCGGCTTCGACGAACTTGCGGAATTGCCCGTCGTTGCCGACCGCGACGATGATCCACCCGTCGCTCGTCTGGAACGTCTGGTACGGCACGATGTTCGGATGCGCGTTGCCCCAGCGCACCGGCGCCTTGCCGCTCGCGAGGAAGTTGGTGTTCATGTTCGCGAGCAACGCGACCTGCACGTCGAGCAGCGCCATGTCGATGTACTGGCCTTCTCCCGTGCGGTCGCGGTGCGCGAGCGCCGCGAGCACGGCGATCGTCGAATAGAGGCCCGTGGCGAGATCGGCGATCGCGACGCCGGCCTTCTGCGGGCCGCCGCCCGGCTCGCTGTCGCGCTCGCCGGTGATGCTCATGAAGCCGCCGATCCCCTGCACGATGAAGTCGTAGCCCGCGCGGTGCGCGTACGGGCCGGTCTGGCCGAAACCCGTGACCGAGCAGTAGACGAGATCGGGCTTCACCGCGCGCAGCGAGTCGTAATCGAGCCCGTACTTCTTCAACTGCCCGACCTTGTAATTCTCGAGCACGACGTCGCTCTGCGCGGCGAGCTCGCGCACGATCTGCTGGCCCTCGGGCGTCGCGATGTCGACCGTCACCGAGCGCTTGTTGCGGTTCGCGGCGAGGTAGTACGCGGCCTCGGCCGTATCGGCGCCGGCCGCGTCCTTCAGGTACGGCGGCCCCCAGTGGCGCGTGTCGTCGCCGGCGCCGGGGCGCTCGACCTTGATCACGTCCGCGCCGAAATCGGCAAGCGTCTGCGCGCACCACGGGCCCGCGAGCACGCGGGTCAGGTCCAGCACGCGGATATGGCTCAGGGCACCCATCGTCGAATCGTCTCCTTTCATGGCTCGCCTTGCAGGACAAGGCGGATTGGCATGCCGGACATCTTAAGGCGAATCGGCCGCACCGGTGGCCCAGGCCGCTCGTCCGGCCGGCCGGGCCGCTGCCGTCTGGGGCGGCAGTCTCTATCGTATAATCGACCGTTTACGATATTTGCCCGCCGTGCGTCCGCGAGGACGGCCGGCGTTTGAAGCCGCTCAGCCAGACATTCCCCGCACGCCATGAAAGCTGCCGAAATCCGCGAGAAATTCCTCAAATTCTTCGAATCGAAGGGCCACACGATCGTCCGCTCGTCGAGCCTCGTGCCCGGTAACGACCCCACGCTGATGTTCACGAACTCGGGCATGGTCCAGTTCAAGGACGTGTTCCTCGGCACGGACCCGCGTCCGTACTCGCGCGCCACCACGGCGCAGCGCAGCGTGCGCGCGGGCGGCAAGCACAACGACCTCGAGAACGTCGGCTATACGGCGCGCCACCACACGTTCTTCGAGATGCTCGGCAACTTCTCGTTCGGCGACTACTTCAAGCACGACGCGATCCGCTTCGCGTGGGAGCTGCTGACCACGGTCTACCAGCTGCCGAAGGAAAAGCTGTGGGTCACCGTCTACCAGGAAGACGACGAGGCGTACGACATCTGGGCGAAGGAAGTCGGCGTGCCGACCGAGCGGATCATCCGGATCGGCGACAACAAGGGCGCGCGCTACGCGTCGGACAACTTCTGGACGATGGGCGACACCGGCCCGTGCGGCCCGTGTACCGAAATCTTCTACGACCACGGCCCGGACGTGTGGGGCGGCCCGCCGGGATCGGCTGAAGAAGACGGCGATCGCTACATCGAGATCTGGAACCTCGTGTTCATGCAGTTCAACCGCGACGCGCAGGGCAACATGACGCGCCTGCCGAAGCAGTCGGTCGACACCGGCATGGGCCTCGAGCGCCTGGCCGCCGTGCTGCAGCACGTGCACAGCAACTACGAGATCGACCTGTTCCAGAACCTGATCAAGGCCGCCGCGCGCGTGACCGAGATCAGCGACCTCACGAACAACTCGCTGAAGGTGATCGCCGATCACATCCGCGCGTGCTCGTTCCTGATCGTCGACGGCGTGATCCCCGGCAACGAAGGCCGCGGCTACGTGCTGCGCCGCATCGTGCGCCGCGCGATCCGCCACGGCTACAAGCTCGGCCGCAAGGGTTCGTTCTTCCACAAGCTGGTGGCCGACCTCGTCGCCGAGATGGGCGCGGCGTATCCGGAACTGAAGGAAGCCGAACAGCGCGTGACCGACGTGCTGCGCCAGGAAGAAGAGCGCTTCTTCGAGACGATCGAGCACGGGATGTCGATCCTCGACGCCGCGCTGGCCGACGTCGAAGCGAAGGGCGGCAAGGTGCTCGACGGCGAACTCGCGTTCAAGCTGCACGACACCTACGGCTTCCCGCTGGATCTGACGGCCGACGTGTGCCGCGAGCGCGGGATGACGGTCGACGAGCCGGCGTTCGACGACGCGATGGCGCGTCAGCGCGAGCAGGCGCGTGCGGCCGGCAAGTTCAAGGCCGCGCAGGGCCTCGAATACACGGGCGCGAAGACCACCTTCCACGGTTACGAAGAAATCGCGTTCGACGACGCGAAGGTCGTCGCGCTGTACGTCGACGGCGCATCGGTCAACGACGTGAAGGCCGGCCAGGATGCGGTCGTCGTGCTCGACCACACGCCGTTCTATGCGGAATCGGGCGGCCAGGTCGGCGACCAGGGCGTGCTCGCGAACGCCGCGACGCGCTTCGCGGTGGCCGACACGCTGAAGGTGCAGGCCGACGTGATCGGTCATCACGGCTCGCTCGAACAGGGCACGCTCAAGGTCGGCGACGTGCTGCGCGCGGAAATCGACGCGCACCGCCGCGCCCGCACGCAGCGCAACCACTCGGCGACCCACCTGATGCACAAGGCGCTGCGCGAAGTGCTGGGCGCGCACGTGCAGCAGAAGGGCTCGCTCGTCGACGCGGAGAAAACCCGCTTCGACTTCGCGCACAACGCACCGCTGACCGACGATGAAATCCGTCGCGTCGAGCAGATCGTCAACAACGAAATCCTCGCGAACGCGCCGGGCATCGTGCGCGTGCTGCCGTACGACGAAGCGGTGAAGGGTGGCGCGATGGCGTTGTTCGGCGAGAAATACGGCGACGAAGTGCGCGTGCTCGACCTCGGCTTCTCGCGCGAACTGTGCGGCGGCACGCACGTGCACCGCACCGGCGACATCGGCCTGTTCAAGATCGTCGTCGAAGGCGGCGTCGCGGCCGGCATCCGCCGTGTCGAGGCGATCACCGGCGACAACGCGGTGCGCTACGTGCAGGACCTCGACGCGCGCATGAACGAAGCCGCCGCGGCGCTGAAGGCGCAGCCGTCGGAACTCACGCAGCGTATCGCGCAGGTGCAGGACCAGGTGAAGTCGCTCGAGAAGGAACTGGGCGCGCTGAAGTCGAAGCTCGCATCGAACCAGGGCGACGAGCTCGCACAGCAGGCCATCGAAATCGGCGGCGTGTTCGTGCTGGCCGCGACGCTCGACGGCGCGGATGCGAAGACGCTGCGCGAAACGGTCGACAAGCTGAAGGACAAGCTGAAGAGCGCGGCGATCGTGCTCGCGGCCGTCGAAGGCGGCAAGGTCAGCCTGATCGCGGGTGTGACGCCCGACGCGAGCAAGAAGGTCAAGGCCGGCGAGCTCGTGAACTTCGTCGCGCAGCAGGTCGGCGGCAAGGGCGGCGGCCGTCCGGACATGGCGCAGGCAGGCGGCACGGAACCGGCGAACCTGCCGGGCGCGCTCGCAGGCGTCAAGGGCTGGATCGAAGCGCGTCTTTGATCGTCACGGCGAATGCGATGCGCTCGCCGAGCGCATCGCATTCGATGAAAAACGACCCGATCGGCGTTGGCCGGTCGGGTCGTTTTGTTTTGGGGGGCGGGGTGGCGCGCGCAGTGAACGCGCGCCGCTCGCCAGCACTGCCGGCTCAGGCCGGCACCACCGCCGGCGCGCGGGCCGGATCGGCTGCCTGCTGCGCGGCGTCGCCCAGCGCATCGCGCAGCGCGGCGAGCGCTGCCGACGCATAACCGTGCCGCCACGCGAGCAGCGTGTCGATTCCTTCGAGCTCGGCGATCGTGTGCGCGGTGACGTTGCCGGTCTCGGGCTGCAGGTCGAGCACCGAGCGCGGCGCGACCGCGATCCCCGCGCCGGCCGCGACGCACGCGACGATCGCGTGATACGAGCCGAGTTCGAGCACGCGCGCGGGTTTCATCCCGTATTGCTCATACCATTGCTCGACGTATTTCCGGTACGTGCAGCCGCGCTCGAACGCGATCAGCGTCGGCAGGATCACGTCGCGCGGCGTGCGCACCGGCGGATGGCCGCGCGGCGTCAACAGCACCAGCTCTTCGCGGTAGATCGGCACGGTTTCGAACGTGTCGGGCAGCGTGTCCGGCGCGGGCGGCCGCGCGAACAGCGCCGCATCGATCTCGAAATCGCGCACCTTGTCGATCAGCCAGCCGGTCGTGCCGGTGACGAGTTCCAGCGACACGTCGGGCCACGCATGGTGATAGCGCGCGAGCACGGTCGGCAGACGGCTCGCGGCCGTGCTTTCCATCGTGCCGAGCCGCAGCCGCCCGCGCGGCGTGTCCTCGCGCACCGCATCGCGCGCCTCGTCGGCCAGCGCGAGCAGCCGTTCCGCGTACGGCAGCAACGTGTGGCCGGCCGGCGTCAGCACGAGCCGGCGGCCGTCGCGCACGAACAGCGCCGCGCCCAGCTCCTCTTCGAGCTGCTTGATGCGTGTCGTCACGTTCGACTGCACGCGATTGAGCTTCGCCGCCGCGCGCGTCACGCCGTTCTCGCGCACGACGGCCCGGAAAATCGCCAGCGCCGCCAGATCCATGATTCTCTCTGGGAGATAGTTGGAATCTTGATTATTCATTTTTCAAGAACGTTTGGTCAAGCTACGATACAAGCATTCCGATTCCCGTTCCGGCCGGCGCGCTGCGCGCGGCCCATGCCGCCATGTCCCGTTCCGATGCTCCGAGCGCCGTTCCCGGCGCGCACCTGTCCGACGCTGCCGACCGCCGCGCACGCACGGCGGCGCTTGCCTGCATGATCGGGCTGGCGGTCGCGCTCGGCGTCGGCCGCTTCGCGTTCACGCCGTTGCTGCCGCTGATGCTCGCCGACGGCTCGATCGGCCTGAAAGCCGGCAGCTGGCTCGCGTCGGCGAACTACGCGGGTTATTTCGTCGGCGCGGTCAGCTGCGCGGCGCTGAAGATCGCGCCCGCGCGGATGGTGCGCATCGGGCTCGCCGCAACGGTGCTGCTGACCGCCGCGATGGGCGTCGGTCATCTGCTGCCCGTATGGCTCGTCGTGCGCTTCGTCGCGGGCGTCGTCAGCGCGTGGACCTTCGTGTTCGTGTCGCAATGGGGGCTGCGGCGGCTGACCGAGCTGCACGCGCCCGAGTGGGGCGGGGTGATCTACGCGGGGCCCGGCGTCGGGATCGTGCTGACGGGGCTGATCGGCAGCGCGCTGGCCGGACACCGCGCGGCGCCCGGCTGGCTCGGCTTCGCGGCGTTGTCGGCGGTGCTTTCCGTCGTGATCTGGCGCATCTTCGGCGACGCGCCGGTGGCCGCCGCCGCCGCCGGGCAGCCGGCCGCGGTTGCGCGGCAGGCGGCGACCGCTGCCGCGCCGGCCGACGCGCGACGCCACCGGGCCGACGCCGCGTGGCTCGTCGTGCTGTATGGAATGCCGGGCTTCGGCTACATCATCACCGCGACGTTCCTGCCGGTGATCGCGCGCGCCGCGCTGCCGGCCGGCTCGCCGTGGCCGGACCTGTTCTGGCCGATGTTCGGCGCGGCGCTGATCGTCGGCGCGATCGCCGCCGCGCGCCTGCCCGGCCACTGGGACAACCGGCTGCTGCTCGCGGCTGGCTGCGCGACGCAGGCGCTCGGCATCGCGGCGGGTATCGTGTGGCCGAACGCGGCCGGTTTCTCGGTCGGCAGCGCGCTGCTCGGGCTGCCGTTCACCGCGATCACGCTGTTCGCGATGCGCGAAGCGCGCCGGCTGCATGGCGAGCGCGCGGCCGGGCTGATGGGCTATGCGACTGCGTCGTACGGCGTCGGGCAGATTCTCGGCCCGCTCGTCGCGGCGCCGCTCACCGCGCACTTCGGGTCGTTCTCGCCCGCGCTGGGGGGCGCAGCGGCTGCGTTGCTGGTCGGCGCGGCCGGTTTCGCGGCGACCGCCGCACGCGGGCGCGCGCGACCCTGACGGCGTCGGGGCCGGATTATCTGCGGCGCGGCAAACTCGCTAGAATGAAGCCTTTCCAGCGCCGAGCGGGGCGCCAGGCGGCCTGCACGCGGCCGCCGGACGCTCGCCAGATCCCCGACGATGACCCCTACCGACTACCGTTTTTGCCCGCGTTGCGCGCGAGCGCTGACCGAGCGCGCCGATCCCGAACACGAGGGCGGCCGCGTCCGGCAGGCCTGCCCGGACGACGTGTGCGGCTACGTGCACTGGAACAATCCGCTGCCGGTGGTGGCCGCGATCGTTGAGCTCGACGGCAAGATCCTGCTCGCACGCAACGCGGCCTGGCCGGAAGGGATGTTCGCGCTGATCACCGGCTTCCTCGAGAACGGCGAAACGCCCGAGGACGGCATCGCGCGCGAGGTGCTCGAGGAAACCGCGCTGAAGGCCGAGCAGGTCACGCTGGTCGGCGTCTATGAGTTCATCCGCAAGAACGAACTGATCATCGCGTACCACGTGCGCGCATCGGGCACCGTCGCGCTGTCGCCGGAGCTGCTCGAATACCGGCTTGTCGATCCGCCGCTGCTGCGCCCGTGGCGCGCCGGCACCGGCTATGCGCTCGCCGACTGGATGCGCGCGCGCGGCCTCGATTTCGAATTCGTCGATCGAGCGGGGCAGTGACCGCCCGCCCGGCTCCCGCCGTTCCATTCGCGCCGCCACGGCAGCCTGCCGTGCGCCGGCGCGCGTCGCCATCTTCGTCCTGACCGCCATCGCCATGTCCGACAAGCCGCAGCCGCGTTCGCGCGACGCCTATCCCCACTTCCTGCCGATCACGACCCGCTGGATGGACAACGACGTCTACGGGCACGTGAACAACGTCGTCTACTACAGCTACTTCGACACCGTCGTGAACGCGTACCTGATCCGCGCGGGCGTGCTCGACGTCGAGCACGGACAGACGATCGGGCTGGTGGTCGAGACGCAGTGCAACTACTTCGCGCCGCTCGTGTTCCCGCAGTCGGTCGACGCGGGGTTGCGCGTCGCGAAGCTCGGCACGTCGAGCGTGCGCTACGAGATCGGGCTGTTCGCGGCCAGGGAATCCGCACCGGCCGCGCAAGGGCATTTCGTGCACGTGTACGTCGATCGCGGCACGCGCCGCCCGGTGCCACTGCCGGACGCGCTGCGCGCGGCGCTCGAACCGCTCGCCCGCTGACAGGCGCGCGGCGGTGCACGCGTTCGCGCTCCAGGCCTTCAACGGCCTCAGTTACGGGTTGCTGCTGTTCATGCTGTCGGCCGGCCTCACGCTGATCTTCAGCGTGCAGGGCGTGCTCAACTTCGCGCATGCGAGCTTCTACATGCTCGGGGCGTACGTCGGCTACAGCATCGCGGCGCGTGTGGGCTTCTGGCCCGCGCTCGTGCTCGCGCCGCTCGTGGTCGGGCTGCTGGGCGCCGGCTGCGAGCGCACGCTGCTGCGCCGGGTCCAGGCCCGCGGGCACACGAGCGAGCTGCTGCTGACCTTCGGGCTCGCGTACCTGATCGGCGAAGGCGCGAAACTGCTGTGGGGCCTCGCGCCGCTGCCGGCGCCGGTGCCGCCGTTCTTCGATGGCGCGCCCGTGACCGTGTTCGGTCTCGCGCTGCCGCGCTACCGGTTGTTCATGATGGCGATGTCCACGGCGATGCTGATCGCGCTCGGCGCGTTGCTGCGCGCGTCGCGCATCGGGCTCGTCGTGCGCGCCGCGCTCACGCATCGCGACGCCGTCGAGGCGCTCGGCTACGACGTGCCGCGCGTGATGACGGGCCTGTTCGGTGCCGGCACCGCGCTCGCGGCGCTGGCCGGCGTGATCGGCGCGCCGCTCGCGGTGATCGAGCCGGCGTTGGCCGAGACGGTCGGGTCGGTGGTGTTCGCGGTCGTCGTGATCGGCGGGCTCGGTTCGCTCGGCGGCGCGTTCGTCGCATCGCTCGCGGTCGGCTTCGCGCAGACCTTCGCGGCGTCCAGCGACACGTCGCTGCGCGAACTCGCGCAATGGGCGGGTGTCGCGCTGCCCGACAGCGTGGCCGCCGTGTCGATCGCACAGCTCGCGCCGCTGGTGCCGTATCTGCTGCTCGTCGCGGTGCTGGTCGCGCGTCCGCGCGGATTGTTCGGCGAGCGTGTCGATGGATAGCCGCGCGCTCGCCGGCGTGCTGCGCTGGGTGACGTTCGCCGCGTGCGTGATGCTGCCCGCGTGGCTGTGGCCGCATGGCGCGATGCTCGGCTATCTCGCGCAGACGGCCGCGCTCGTCGTGCTCGCGCTGTCATACAACCTGCAGCTCGGCACGACCGGGCTGCTGTCGTTCGGCCATGCGGCGTTCGCCGGCCTCGGCGCGTTCGCGGCCGCGCACTGGTTCAATCGTTTCGGCGGCCCGTTGCCGCTGCTGCCGCTCGTCGGCGGCGTGGCCGGCGCGGGCTTCGGGTTCGTTGCCGGACTACTCGCGACCCGCCGCGCAGGCACCGTGTTCGCGATGATCACGCTCGGCCTCGGCGAATGCGTCGCGGCGGCCGCGTGGAGCGTGCCCGCGTGGTTCGGCGGTCTCGGCGGCGTGCCGATCGACCGCGCGAGCGGCACGCCGTGGGGCAGCTGGAATTTCGGCGCGCCGCTGCAGGCCTATACGGTGATCGGCGCGTGGTGCATCGCGTCGGCAATCGCGATGCAGGCGCTGACGCGCACGCCGCTCGCGCGGCTCGCGAACGCGGTGCGCGACAACCCCGCGCGCGTCGCCGCCCTCGGCACCGAGCCGCGCCGCGTGCGGCTCGCGATGGTCACCTGCGCGTCGTTCTTCGCGGGCATCGCCGGCACGCTGACGCTGATCGACGTCGAAATCGCGACGCAGGACAGCGTGTCGATGGCGCGCTCGGCGACCGTGCTGATCGCCGCGGTGATCGGCGGCACCGGCGCGTTCTTCGGGCCGGCGGCCGGCGCGGCCGTGCTGACCGCGCTGAGCATCGTCGTCGCGGGCGTATCGCGGGCGTGGGCGCTGTATCTCGGCGTGCTGTTCGTCGCGGTCGTCGTCGCCGCGCCGCGCGGGATCGCCGGCCTCGCGCAGGATGTCGCGCACGCGTTGCGCCGCGACGCGCCGGCCGTCGAGCGCTGGCGCATGTTGTGTGGCGTCGGCGCGTGCGTGTTCTGGGGCGTCGCGATCGTCTGCGCGGCCGAGCTGGGTTATGCGTGGCGCTTCGCGCAGGACGACGGTGCCGCCGGCGTCGCGTTCGGCGCGTGGGGCATCGACGCCGATGCGCCGGCCGGCTGGGCCGTCGCGTGCTCGGCGGCGGGCATCGGCACGCTGCTGTGGGGCTGGCGCGCCCGGCTCGCGAACGGCGGCGCCGGCGCGCGGCGCGGCAAGCGGGAGGCGCGGCGATGAACGGCAACGCGATCGCGCTCCACGGCATCGTGCAGCGCTTCGGTGCGCAGACGGTGCTCGACGGTGTCGACCTGAGCGTCTCGGCCGGCGAGCGTCATGCGCTGATCGGGCCGAACGGCGCGGGCAAGTCGACGCTGTTCGGCGTGATCGCCGGCGCGACGCGGCCGACGCGCGGGCGCGTCGTGCTGCACGGCGTCGAGCTGCGCGGGCGCGGGCCGGTCGCGGCGAGCCGCCTCGGCATCGGCCGCAGTTTCCAGCAGACGAGCGCGTTCGCGCGGCTGAGCGTGTTCGACAACCTGCGCTGCGCCGCGCTGCATGCGCCGGCCGAGCGGCGGCGCTGGTGGAACCGGCTGCGCGAATCGGCGTCGGTCGATCTCGCGGCCGCGCGCGTGCTGCACGACATCGGCCTCGATGCGCGGCGCGACACGCTCGCCGGCGAGCTCGGCTATGCGGAGCAACGCGCGCTCGATCTCGGCATCGCGCTCGCGAGCGGCGCGGGCACGCTGCTGCTCGACGAACCGACGGCCGGCATGAACCGCGAACAGGCGGCGCGGATGATCGCGCTGATCCGCGCGACGACGCAGGGCCGCACGGTGCTGATGATCGAGCACGACATGGACGCGGTGTTCGGCTTCGCCGAGCGCATCACGGTGCTCGTGCGCGGCTCGGTGGTCGCGACCGGCGCGCCCGACGCGATCCGCGCCGATCCGGCCGTGCGCCGCGCGTATCTCGGGGAGCATGCATGAGCGCGCTGCTCGACATTCGCGGGCTGCGCGCGTGGTACGGGATGCAACCCGTACTCGACGGCGTCGATCTCGCGCTCGCACCCGGCGAAACGCTCGCGCTGCTCGGCCGCAACGGCTCCGGGCGCTCGACGCTCGCGAAGGCCGTGATGGGGCTGGTGCAGACCGAGGGCGCGGTGCGCATCGCCGGGGTCGAATGCGCGGGCGCACGCACGTTCGAGATTGCGCGGCGCGGCGTCGCTTACGTGGCCGAAAGCCGCGACGTCTTTCCGCTGCTGAGCGTGCGCGACAACCTGCGGCTCGGCTTGCGCGGCGCGAGCGGCGCGGCGGGGCGTGACGCGCTCGAACGGCTGCTCGCGCGGTTTCCGCTGCTGGCCGCGCGGGCGGACGTGAAGGCCGGCCGCCTGTCGGGCGGCGAACAGCAGGTGCTCGCGCTGGTGCGCGCGCTCGCCGGCAGCCCGCGCGTGCTGATCGTCGACGAGCCGGCCGAAGGGCTCGCACCGCTCGCGGTCGACGAGGTCGGCGCGTGCCTCGCCGCGCTGCAGGCCGACGGCGTCGCGATCCTGCTGATCGAGCAGCGGTTGCAGCTCGCGCCGCGGCTCGCGCGGCGCGTCGCGGTGATGGGGCGCGGCCGGATCGTCTACGACGGCGCGCTCGACGGGCTCGGCAGCGATGTCGTCGGTGCATGGCTCAGCGCCGGCTGACTGCCAACTGAGCGCCGGCAGAACACACCCCGCCGATTGTTCGGCAGATCCCGCCACTCAATTCGTGTCGAGCCGCTTTATCGTCGCGGCGCGAACCGCCAACATTGCCAGCATGGCCGGTGCGTCGCGAAGGCGGCAACCGGTGACCATCCATCGAAGGTCTTCCGACTGAGGAAAGAAATCATGAGCAAGCTGGCAAACAAGGTAGCGATCGTCACGGGCGCATCGAAAGGGATCGGCGCCGCGATCGCAAAGGCGCTGGCCGCCGAAGGCGCGTCGGTCGTCGTCAACTACGCGAGCAGCAAGGCCGGTGCGGACGCGGTCGTGAGCGCGATCGTCGAGGCGGGCGGCCGGGCCGTTGCGGTCGGCGGCGACGTGTCGAAGGCCGCGGACGCCCAGCGCATCGTCGATACCGCGATCGACACGTACGGCCGTCTCGACGTGCTGGTCAACAATTCCGGCGTGTACGAATTCGCGCCGATCGAAGCGATCACCGAAGAACACTATCGCCGGCAGTTCGACACGAACGTGTTCGGCGTGCTGCTGACGACGCAGGCTGCCGTCAAGCATCTCGGCGAAGGGGCGAGCATCATCAACATCAGCTCGGTGGTGACGAGCGTCACGCCGCCCGCGAGCGCCGTGTACAGCGGCACCAAGGGCGCGGTCGACGCGATCACCGGCGTGCTCGCGCTCGAACTCGGCCCGCGCAAGATTCGCGTGAACTCGATCAATCCGGGGATGATCGTGACCGAAGGCACGCACAGCGCGGGCATCATCGGGTCGGATCTCGACAAGCAGGTGCGCAGCGAGACGCCGCTCGGCCGCCTCGGCGAGCCGGACGACATCGCATCGATCGCCGTGTTCCTCGCCTCGGACGATGCGCGCTGGCTCACCGGCGAGCGCATCGTCGCGAGCGGCGGGCTGCGCTGATCCGGCGAGTCGGCGGGTGCGCTACGTGATCATCTCGAGCGCATTCGTGCCGACGTGCCAACGCAGGCTTTCGACGACGAGCGCGTGATTGCGTGCGTCGTCGAGCCCCGCGATCGTCATCGCGCCGACGATTCCGCCACCGGCGATCCGCAACGGCACGCCGCCGCCATCCAGCGCATAGTCGTCGTCCGACAAGCCCTGCGACTGCAGCGACCAGCCGGCGCGGCGAAATTGCTCACCGACCTCCAGCGAACTGACGCCGAAACGGAACACCGTGTTCTGTCGGCGGCGGATCGCGTCGCTGTCGCTTGCGCGGCTGCCGTCGAGCGCGCAGTAGAAGAGCGGTAATGCTTCGCCGACGATGCCGACCGCGATCGGCAGCCCGCGGCGCGACGCGAGGTTGACCGCGATGTCGCCAAGCCGGCGCGCGACGTCGGCATCGAAGCGCGGCAGCATCGGGGCCGACGGACCGTCGCCGGGAGGCCGGTGCGCGATGTGCGGGAAGGGCGTTGCCATGTCAGCTCCGGGTCGTCGCAACAGCGGCTTGCGCGCGTGTCCTGCGTCGCGCGCCGGCTGTCGATCGTTCAGCGTTTCAGCACAACTCGGCATGCCGATGCTTCAGCGCCCGGGCGCCGCATCGAGCATCCATTCGTGAGCGGGATCGTTCTTGAACGCCCACGCGCGGCTCGGCCCGGCCATCACGTTCAGGTAGTACAGGGTGTAGCCGTGCGGCGCGACCACCGGGTGATAGCCGCGCGGCACCATCACGACGTCGTGGTTCTCGACCGCGCAGGCTTCGTCGAGGCTGCGATCGTCCGTATACACGCGCTGGAACGCGAAGCCTTGCGGCGGATCGATTCGGTGGTAATAGGTTTCCTCGAGCGACGTTTCGTCGGGCGCTGCGTCGCGATCGTGCTTGTGCGGCGGATAGCTGCTCGAATGGCTCGCGGGCGTCACCACTTCGACGACCAGCAGCCGGTCGGCCGCCGGGTTGTCGCCCATCAGGATGTCGCATACGTAGCGCGTGTTGGTGCCTTGTCCGCGCACCGCGCGGCGCATCCGTTCGCCGTCGAGGCGTTGCACGCGCTTGTCGCCGCTCACGTAAGGCGCGGTGCACAGCGCGATTTCCGAATCGCGCGTCGCGACGAGCGTGACGGTCTTGCCGCCCGGCACGTACAGCGCGTCGGGAGACACTTCTTCGAATACGCTGCCGCGCTTGCCGAGCGCATCGTAGGTTGCGCCGTCGACCTCGGCGCGCACCGTGCCGGTGAGCACGACGACGCACAGCTCGCGCGTGCCGGTATCGACCGTTTCGGTGTCGCCGGCCGCGAGGCGCAGCGCGCGAAAGCCGACATGCTTCCAGCCGGCCGATTCCGGCGTGACGTTGCAGATTTCGCGCTCAGGCGACGCTTTGACCAGCAGGGGAGAAATCGTCATGGAGTGGGGCTCCGCAATGGGGTGACAGCGGGGATGACCGGGCTCACGCACTCAACCGGTCGACGATCGTGCGCAGCGACTCGTAACCCTTCTTCGCATATTGATAGCTCGGCGCGACGGCCGGATCCTGCTCGGCCTCGACGACGAGCCAGCCTTCGTAGCCGGCGTCCTTCAGCGTGCGCAGCGTGGCTTCGTAGTCGAGCGCGCCGTCGCCCGGCACCGTGAAGGTGCCGTTGATCACGCCGTTCAGGAAGCTCCAGCCGCCGTTGCGCGCCTGCGTGACGACCTGCGGGCGCACGTCCTTGCAATGCACGTGCACGACGCGCGACACGTGCTTCTTCAGCAGCGCGACGGGATCGGCCGCGCCGCCGAAATACGCGTGGCCCGTGTCGAACAGCAGGAACACCTTCGCGGGATCGGTCAGCGCCATCAGCCGGTCGACGTCGTCCGGCGACTCGACGTACGCGCCCATGTGGTGATGGTAGGCGAGCTTGATGCCGTACGTATCGAGCAGATGCGCGCCGAAGGCGTTCAGGCGTGCCGCGTAGCGCCGCCACGCGTCGTCGTCGACGAAGCGCGGCCGCTTCGCGACCGGCGTATCGATGCTGCCCTGGATCGTGCCCGCGCATTCGCCGTACACGACCACCTTCACGTCGTTGTACTGCAGCTTCGTCATGTGCGCGCGGCAGCGTTCGATCTCGGCGGCGAGCGCATCGTCGTCGCTCATTCCCGGCTCGACTTCCGCAAGGAATCCGGAATACCAGCCCGACACGCACACGAGCCCGAATTCCGCGAGTTTCGCCTTCAGCTCGGGGCCCGTCTTCGGAAACTTGTTGCCGAGCTCGAAGCCCGCATAGCCGATTTCGGCGCCTTCCTTCAGCGCCGTCTCGAGCGACGTTTCACCGCCGAGCGACGGCAGGTCGTCGTTCATCCACGACAGGGGATTGATACCGATGCGAACGTTCCAGCTCATGACGTGCGTCCTTGGGTCGAATGGTGTTGTAGCGATGCGGGCAGGGCGGCGCGATACGGGTCAGCGCCGCTGCCGGGTCTTCTCGTCGAGATACGTCTGGTGCGCGCGCTCGACGCCGGCGCGCGCGGACACCTGCGGCACCGCGACTTCCCACCACGCGCCGCCGTCTTCGGTCGTGCGTTCGTGGGTCGTGTCGATCACGAGCACCTGGCTCGTCTTCGCCGCGCGTGCGCGCTTCATCTCGCTGCGCAGTTCGGCGACGTCGCGCACGTGCACGGCTTCGGCGCCCATCGCGCGCGCATGCATCGCGAAGTCGATCGTCGAGCGTTCGCCGCCTTCGGGCACACAGTCGTCGAGCATGTTGTTGAAGCTCGTGCCGCCGCAGTTCAGCTGCAGCCGCTCGATGCAACCGTAGCCGCGGTTGTCGAGGATCACGACGATGATCTTGCGGCCGAGCATCACGGAGGTCGCGAGTTCGGCGTTGAGCATCATGTACGAGCCGTCGCCGACGATCACGATCACCTCGCGCTCGGGCCGCGCGAGCTTCGCGCCGAGGCCGCCCGCGACTTCGTAGCCCATGCACGAATACGCGTAGTCCATGTGATAGTTGCCCGGCACGCCGCTGCGCCAAAGCTTGTGCAGTTCGGCCGGCAGCGTGCCGGCCGCGCACACGACGAGATCGTCGCGCGCGCTGTCGCGCCCGGCGTCGGCAGCCGAGTCGCGCACCGCGCCGATCACTTCCGCGTCGTACGGCAGCGTGTCTTTCGGGAGGCGCGTCGTCAGGTCGGTCACGCGCGCGTTCCACGCGTCGGCCTGCTCGCGGTTCGCGGCCGTCCAAGCCGGCTCCGCCTGCCAGCCGGCGAGGGCGGCCGACAACTGGCCGAGGCCCGTGCGCGCATCGGCGACCAATTGCCGGCCGCGTTTCTTGCCCGCATCGAACGGCTGCACGTTCAGGCTCAGCAGCGTCGCGTGGCCGAACAGCGCATGCGAGCCGGTCGTGAAGTCCTGCAGCCGCGTGCCGACCGCGAACACCACGTCGGCCTGCGCGGCCGCGCGGTTCGCGGCGGGCGAGCCCGTCACGCCGATCGCGCCGAGGTTCAGCGGGTGGTCCCACGCGAGGCTGCCCTTGCCGGCCTGCGATTCGGCGACCGGCACGCCGTGCGTGTCGGCGAATGCGCGCAGGGCGTCCCACGCCTGGCTGTACAGCACGCCGCCGCCGGCGACGATCAGCGGCTGTTTCGCGGCCTTCAGCACGTCGATGGCATCGGCGAGTTCGAGCGCGTCGGCCGGCGGCCGGCGCATCCGGATCACCGGCGGCGCGAAGAAGTCCGCGGGCCAGTCGTACGCGAAGGTCTGCACGTCCTGCGGCAGCGCGAGGCAGACGGGGCCGCACTGCGCGGGGTCGGTCAGCACCTGGATCGCGCGCGGCAGCGCGACGAGCAACTGCTCGGGCGACGTGATCCGGTCGAAGTAGCGCGTGACGGGCCGGAAGCAGTCGTTCGCGCTGACGTCGCCGTGTTCGAAATCCTCGACCTGCTGCAGCACCGGGTCGGGCAGCCGCGACACGAACACGTCGCCGGG
Organism: Burkholderia sp. JKS000303; assembly: GCF_002563755.1. Taxonomy (NCBI): domain Bacteria; kingdom Pseudomonadati; phylum Pseudomonadota; class Betaproteobacteria; order Burkholderiales; family Burkholderiaceae; genus Burkholderia; species Burkholderia sp. JKS000303. The sequence continues at coordinate 77,584 of NZ_PDBZ01000001.1, read as the reverse complement.
CAGCAGCAGCAGCGGCAGCCGGCCGACGTGCGCGAGCGCGGCGGAGGTCAGCATGTTGGTCGCGCCGGGGCCGATGCTCGACGTCGCGGCCATCATCCGCTGGCGGAAGTTGGCCTTCGCGAACGCGACGGCCGCGTTCGCCATCCCTTGCTCGTTGTGCGCGCGAAACGTCGGCAGTCGATCCTTCTCGGCCTGCAGCGCTTCGCCGAGCCCGGCCACGTTGCCGTGGCCGAAGATCGCGAACACGCCGCCGCAGTACGGCAGGATCTCGGTGCGGCCGTCCGGCTGGACGACTTCGGCGCGCAGGGCGGCCAGGTAGCGCACGAGCGCCTGGCTGACGGTCAGTCTTACGGTAGTGGTCATCGTCTGTCGATCAGGAGGAGTCGGTGGGTCATCACGGGCACCGGCATCAGGCTGCGGCGGCGGCGCGCGCGGCGGCCCGGCGGCCGAGCCACGCGTCGACCAGTTGCGCGAAATTGCCGGCGACTTCGTCGATCAGCGCCTGGTCGTCGATCCGGCCGGCGAGCCACTGCAGCGACGCATCGGCCCACAGCGTGCGCCCGACCATGAAGCCCTTGACGATCGGGTTGGTCGCCGAGCGGAAGCTGTCGACCAGGTATTGCAGCGGCTGGTTCAGCCCGAGGATCACCGCGCCGCGGCAGTGCGGGTCGCGCTCGGCCACCAGCGCGGCGAGCCGCGCCCAGCCGTCGGCGCTCATCGGCGCGAGCTTCCACCATTCGGGCTTCACGCCGAGGTTGTAGAAGCGCGCGACCGTGCGCAGCACCGCGTCGTCTTCGGTGCCGGCCGGCGTGACCGCGAGCGGCGGAATGATTTCCAGCAGCAGCTCGTTGCCGCTCGCGCGCGTCGCCTCCCACAGCTCCAGCACGCGCTGCTCCTGCGCGACGCGCAGGTCGACGTCGTCGTCGGGGTGGTAGTGGACGAGGCACTTCACGACCTGTTCGGTCGGCCAGTGCGTGAGCGCCGAGCCGACCGAGCGCGTGTCGTCGAAACACAGCGGCCGGGAGCCGGGCAACTCGACCGGACGGCCGACCCACCAGCCGCGCCCGGTCGCCGACGCGAGCGCGTCGCTGCCGTAGGCGCCGCCGTCGATCAGCACGCCGACGTGGCCTTCGATATGGCGATCGCGCTCGACCTGTTCGGCCGCGCGCACGAGCAGGCGCTTGAGCGTCTTGATCCGCGCTTCGTCCGTGCCTGCCTGCACCGCGAGCGCGTAGAACTGGCTGCGATGGTCGAACGCCATCACGCACAGGTCGTCCCATTCGCGGCGCGGCACCGTCACGCGATGCAGGTGCGCGAGCGTGCGATCGGCGTCCACCTGCGGATTGCGGCTGCCGCCGAACCAGTGTGCGAGCTCGTCCGGCGTCGGCATCGCGGCCGAGCATGCGTGACGCGACACGACGATCGCGCCGCAGGCATTCGCGATGCGCGTCGATTCGGCCCAGTTGCGCCCGCGCAGCAGCCCGGACAGCAGGCCCGACAGGAACGCATCGCCCGCGCCGAGCACGTTCAGCACGTCGACGCGTTCGCCGTGGAAGGTCGGCGCATCGTCGATGCGCGCCGGGATGTCGCCCTCGATCACGCAGCAGCCGAGCGCGCCGCGCTTGACCACCAGTGCGGCGCTGCTCGCGCGGCGCACCGCCTGCAGCGACGCGATCAGGTCGTGCGGCACGCCGCCCGCGATCAGGAATTCCTCTTCGGTGCCGACCAGCAGGTCGAATTCGCCGAGCACCTGCTGCAACTGCCGCGTGACCTGCGCATCCGGCACATAGCGGTTCTCGCCGGCGCCGCGCGCGGTCAGCCCCCACAGCACGGGCCGGTAGTCGATGTCGAGGATCCGCACGACGCCGTGGCGGCGCGCATACGCCAGCGCCGTCAGCGACGCTTCGCGCGTGGCCGGCGTCGACAGGTGGGTGCCGGTGATCGCGAGCGCGCGGCAGCTGGCGATGAAGTCCTCGCGAATCTCGTCGGCGCGCACGGCCATGTCCGCGCAGTTCTCGCGCACGAACAGCAGCGGGAACGTATCGCGATCCTTCAGCCCGAGCAGCACCAGCGCGGTCAGGCGCTCGGGGTCGGTCTGCAACTGGCTCGTGTCGCAACCTTCGCGCTCGAGCGTCTCGCGCACGAAGCGGCCCATCTGCTCGTCGCCGACGCGCGAAATCATCGCGGTCTTCAACCCGAGCCGGGCGACGCCGAACGCGACGTTGCCCGACGAGCCGCCGAGATACATCTGGAAGCTGCGCGCATCCTCCAGGCGGCTGCCGTACTGCTGCGCGTAAAGATCCACGGCGACGCGGCCGAGGCAGGCGAGATCGATGGGGCGGTCAGGCGGAAAGTTCAACGGGCTCATATCACGTATCACGCTCGCGGCCGGCACGTCGACCCTGCCGGCAGATTTGGGGACCGATCCAGCGACGATGGTGCGTCACCTGCGCGGCGTGACGCGGGAGCGCCTGCCGCAAGGAGTCGGGCTACGGAACGGAGTCTAGACTTTTTGGAAATCCAGTTCCCTAGGTGAAATCACGTAGAAATAAATTTCCAAATTTTCGAGGAAGTGATCTACAGTTTCATCCGGATGCTTCAGTCCGTATCGGACTCGGCCCGGCGGCGCGCAACGTGCCGCTTTCCGCCCCCCGGAGATGAGGAGACAGAGTGATCATGAAGACCAAGCTGATGGCCGCCGCGGCCGCGACGATCCTGGCGATGCCGCTCGCGCATGCCGAGAAGATCGGCGTGACGATGGCATCGTTCGACGACACGTTCCTGACGATCCTGCGCAACAGCATCAGCGATGCCGCGAAGAAGGACGGCGCGACCGTGCAGATCGAGGACGGCGGCAACGACGTCGGCAAGCAGTTGAGCCAGGTCCAGAACATGATTGCGCAGAAGGTCGACGCGATCATCGTGAACGCGGTCGACACCGACGCGACGCCGAAGATCACCAGGATGGTGACCGCCGCGAAGATCCCGCTCGTCTACGTGAACCGCAAGCCGGTCGATTTCGACAAGCTGCCGGCCGGCGTCGCGGTGGTCGCGTCCGACGAGAAGCAGTCGGGCACGCTGCAGGCGCGCCAGGTGTGCAAGCTGCTCGGCGGCAAGGGCGACATCCTCGTGCTGATGGGCGAGCTGTCCAACGAATCGGCGCGCGCGCGTACCCAGGACATCCAGGACGTGATCGCGACGAAGGAATGCGCCGGCATCAAGATCGTTGACAAGCGCGAAGGCAAGTGGAGCCGCACGCAGGGCCAGGACATCACGATGAACTGGCTGAGCTCCGGGATGAAGTTCGACGCGATCGTGTCGAACAACGACGAGATGGCGATCGGCGCGATCAATGCGCTGAAGGCCGCGCGCAAGTGGACGCCGAAGACGGTCGTCGCCGGCATCGACGCGACGCCGGACGGGCTCGCGTCGATGAAGAGCGGCGACCTGAAGGTGTCGGTGTACCAGAACGCGGCCGGGCAGGGCGCGCAGGCCGTCGCGGCCGCGCTCAAGCTCGCGAAGAAGCAGCCCGTCGACCGCTACGTGAACGTGCCGTTCGAGCTGGTCACGCCCGAGAACATGAACCAGTACGCGAAGCACTGACCGGCTTTTCGGCTGAACTGCGCGGCCCGGCATGTCCGGGCTCGCGTGTGATTTTCGAGGAGCGTCCATGTTTACAGCCAGGATGGCGCGCGCGATGGCCAGCGACGACGCGCCGGCCGCGTCGTTCGCCGCGCCCGTTTCCGATTGCCTGCTCGAGGTGCGCGGCGTCGGCAAGTCGTTTCCAGGCGTCGTCGCGCTCGACGGCGTGCAGTTCCGCGTGCGCCCCGGCACCGTGCATGCGCTGATGGGCGAGAACGGCGCGGGCAAGTCGACGCTGATGAAGATCATCGCGGGCGTCTATACGCCCGACCAGGGCGAGATCCTGATCAGGGGCACGCCCGTCACGCTGAACGGCCCGCTCGACGCGCTCGACCGCGGCATCGCGATGATCCACCAGGAACTCAACCTGATGCCGTACATGACGGTCGCGGAGAACATCTGGATTCGCCGCGAACCGAAGAACCGCTTCGGCCTGATCGATCACGCCGAACTGCGCCGCCGCACCGCCGCGCTGTTCGAGCGGCTGTCGATCGACATCGACCCGGAGGCCGACGTGCGCACGCTGACGGTCGCCAGCCGCCAGATGGTCGAGATCGCGAAGGCCGTGTCGTTCGACTCGGACGTGCTGATCATGGACGAGCCGACCTCCGCGCTGACCGACAAGGAGGTCACGCACCTGTTCCGGATCATTCGCCAGCTGCGCGAGCAGGGCAAGGGCATCGTCTACATCACGCACAAGATGAACGAGCTGTTCGAGATCGCCGACGAGTTCTCGGTGTTTCGCGACGGCAAGTACATCGGCACGCACGCATCGACCGACGTCACGCGCGACGACATCATCCGGATGATGGTCGGCCGCGAGATCACGCAGATGTTCCCGAAGGAAGACGTGCCGATCGGCGAGGTCGTGCTGGCGGTGAAGAACCTCGGCGTCGACGGCGTGTTCCGCGACGTGAGCTTCGAGCTGCGCGCGGGCGAGATCCTCGGCGTCGCGGGCCTCGTCGGCTCGGGGCGCTCGAACGTCGCCGAGGCGTTGTTCGGCGTCGTGCCGGCCACCTCCGGCGAGATCCTGATCGACGGCAAGCCGGTGCGGATTGCGACGCCCGCGCAGGCGATGAAGCACGGGATGGCGTTCCTGACCGAAGACCGCAAGGACACTGGCTGCTTCCTGAATCTCGACCTGCTCGCGAACATGGAAGCGGCGGTGCTCAGCAACCGCTACGTGAAGTTCAACTTCGTGCAGCAGGCGCAGCTCAGGCGCGACTGCGAGGAAATGAGCCGGATGCTGCGCGTGAAGACGCCGGGGCTGCACGAGGAAATCCAGAACCTGTCGGGCGGCAACCAGCAGAAGGTGCTGATCGGCCGCTGGCTGCTGACGCAGCCGCGCATCCTGATCCTCGACGAACCGACGCGCGGCATCGACGTCGGCGCGAAGGCCGAGATTCACCGGCTCGTCAGCGCGCTCGCCGGCAAGGGTGTCGCAGTCCTGATGATTTCGTCGGAGATGCCGGAGGTGCTCGGCATGAGCGACCGCGTGATGGTGATGCACGAAGGCCGCATGACCGGCATCGTCGAGCGCAAGGATGCCGACCAGGTCCGCATCATGGACCTCGCGTCGCGTTGAGCCGAAACAAGCATGGAGACAAGGCAATGAGCAATCTGAATCCGGTCGCGGACGCGCAGTCCATGGCGATCAAGACGCGGCACGCCAAATGGCCGCCCGAACTGAGCATCTTTCTCGTGCTGGTGGGCATCAGCCTGTTCTTCGAGGTGATCGGCTGGGTCGTGGTCGGCCAGAGTTTCCTGTTCAACGCGGAGCGGCTCGAGATCATCGTGCTGCAGATGGCCGTGATCGGCATCATCGCGGTCGGCGTGAACCTCGTGATCATCACGAGCGGGATCGACCTGTCGTCGGGGTCGGTCGTCGCGGCCGCCGCCGTCGTGTCGGCCAGCCTCGCGCAGGTGTCCGATTTTCCGCGCGCGGTGTTCCCGCACCTGACCGACCTGCCGATCATCTGGCCGGTGCTGGCCGGCGTGTGCGTCGGGTTGCTGGTGGGCCTGCTGAACGGTTCGCTGATCGCGCTGACGGGCATCCCGCCGTTCATCGCGACGCTCGGCACGATGGTCGCCGCGCGCGGCTTCGCGAAGTGGTTCACCAACGGGATGCCGGTGTCGATGCTGACCGACCAGTTCGCGGCGATCGGCGCGGGCGCGAATCCGGTGATCATCTTCCTGGTGGTGGCGGCGATCTTCCACGTCGTGCTGCGCTACACGCGCTTCGGCAAGTACACGTATGCGATCGGCGCGAACCGCCATGCGGCCGTCGTGTCGGGCATCAACGTCACGCGTCACCTGGTGTTCGTCTATGCGATCGCCGGCCTCCTGAGCGGGATCGCCGGCACCGTGACGGCCGCGCGTGCGATCTCCGGCCAGTCGGGCATGGGCGTGATGTACGAGCTCGATGCGATCGCGGCGGTCGTGATCGGCGGCACGTCGCTGTCGGGCGGCCTCGGGCGCGTGACGGGCACCGTGATCGGCGTGCTGATCCTCGGCGTGATGACGTCGGGCTTCACGTTCATCCGGATCGACGCGTACTACCAGGAGATGGTCAAGGGCGCGATCATCGTCGCGGCCGTGATCGCCGACCAGTATCGCAACAAGAAGACGCGTCGCTGAGCGCCGGCTGCCGGTTTCGCGATCGGCGGCGGTGCACGGACGCATGACTGACGAGCGCGGCGCGGGCCGCGCCGCTGATGAACGAACGACGGGAGATATCCGGATGACCTTGCAAATCGGCGTGATCGGCTGCGGCGCGATCGGCCAGGACCATATTCGCAGGCTGACGCGCACGCTGTCCGGCGCGCGCGTGGTGGCGGTCACCGACATCGATGCGCAGCAGGCGCGCGACGCGGTGACGAAATACGGGCTCGACGCGGAAATCCATGGCGACGGCCATGAAGTGGTCGCGGCGGCCGGCGTGCAGGCCGTGCTCGTCACGTCATGGGGGCCGACCCACGAAGCGTTCGTGCTCGATGCGATCGCGCACGGCAAGCCGGTGTTCTGCGAGAAGCCGCTCGCGGTGACGGCCGACGGCTGCATGCGGATCGTCGAGGCCGAGCGCGCGCACGGCAAGCGGCTGGTGCAGGTCGGCTTCATGCGTCCGTACGACGAAGGCTATCGCGCGCTCAAGCGCGTGATCGACAGCGGCGAGATCGGCGCGCCGCTGATGCTGCATTGCGCGCACCGCAATCAGTCGGTCGGCGAGCGCTACACCACCGACATGGCGATTACCGATACGCTGATCCACGAACTCGACGTGCTGCGCTGGCTGCTCGGCGAGGACTATGTGAGTGCGCAGGTCGTCTATCCGAGGAAGACGCGCCACGCGAGCGCGCATCTTGCCGATCCGCAGATCGTGCTGCTCGAAACCGCGAGCGGCGTGCGCATCGACGTCGAGATCTTCGTCAACTGCCAGTACGGCTACGACATTCAGTGCGAGGTGGTCGGCGAGAACGGCATCGCGAAGCTGCCCGATCCGCCGGCCGTCGGCCTCAAGCACGCGGCGCGGCGCTCGGTCGAGATCATGACCGACTGGAAGGAGCGCTTCATCGCATCGTACGACGTCGAGCTGCAGGCGTTCATCGACGGCGTGCGGCAGGGCACGCTCACCGGCCCGTCTGCATGGGACGGCTACGCGGCGGCGGTCGCGGCCGATGCCTGCGTGCGTGCACAGCAGAGCGGGGCAGTCGAGCCGATCACGATGGCCGAACGTCCCGCGTTCTATTGCGGCTGAACCCGTCGCCACGCCCGCGACCGCGCGCCGCCTGCCTGCGGGAATGACCGTCGACTACGTGCATTTCAAGGACATCGACGCGGCCTTGTACGACGCGGTGATGGGCGAGCCCGTCGCGCGTCGTACAAGGCCTGCGCGCGCGGCGCGATGTGTCCGATCGGTGCCGGCGCGCTCGACTACCCGGCGATCCGCCGCGCGCGCGACGATATCGTCTATGCCGGTTGCATCACGATCGAACAGGGGCGCGATCCGCGCAACGCCGGCACGAGCCTGCGCGACGTGGCGGCGAGCCGCGCGTTTCTCGCGTCGGCCGGTTTTTCCCGAGCGACGGACAGTACGGATACCTGAACACATGAAGACGAACCAGGAACACGAACAATCATGATCGACGGACAGATTCTGCTGGGACATTCGATTCCGTGGGGCATGGTCGGCGGCGGGCTCGGCAGCCAGATCGGCTACAGCCACCGGTCGGCCGCGCTGCGCGACGGCAGCTTCCGGCTGGTTGCCGGCGCGTTCGACATCGACGCCGAACGCGGCCGGCAGTTCGGCGTGAAGCTCGGCGTCGACGCCGCGCGTTGCTATGCCGACTACCGGGCGATGTTCGAAGCCGAGGCGAGCCGCGCGGACGGCATTCGCGCGGTGTCGATCGCGACGCCGAACAACACGCACTTCGAGATCTGCCGCGCCGCGCTGAACGCCGGGCTGCACGTGGTCTGCGAGAAGCCGCTGTGCTTCACGACCGGGGAGGCCGAAGCGCTGCAGCGTCTGTCGGTCGAGAAGAACCGGGTCGTCGGCGTCGCGTACGGCTATTCCGGCCACCAGATGATCGAGCAGGCGCGCGAGATGATTGCGCGCGGCGATCTGGGCGAGATCCGCATCGTGCAGATGCAGTTCGCGCACGGTTTTCACAGCGAAGGCGTCGAGGCCGCGAGCGCGGCCGCGCGCTGGCGTGTCGACCCGAAGTTCGCGGGGCCGAGCTACGTGCTCGGCGACATCGGCACGCATCCGCTGTACATCTCGGAAGTGATGGCGCCGGCGCTGAAGATCCGCCGGCTGATGTGCTCGCGGCAGAGCTTCGTGAAGAGCCGCGCGCCGCTCGAGGACAACGCGTTCACGATCATGGAGTACGACACCGGCGCGATCGGCTACGTCTGGTCGAGCGCGGTGAACGCGGGTTCGATGCACGGGCAGAAGGTGCGCGTGATCGGCTCGAAGGCGAGCGTCGAATGGTGGGACGAGCACCCGAACCAGTTGCGCTACGAGATCCAGGGGCAGCCCGCGCAGGTGCTCGATCGCGGGATGGGTTATCTGCATCCGGATGCGTTGCGCGAGGACCGCATCGGCGCCGGGCATCCGGAAGGGCTGTTCGAAGCGTGGTCGAACCTCTATGCACGTTTCGCGCTCGCGATGGATGCGGCCGATCGCGGCGACACCGACGCGCTGAAGCAGATCCGCTTTCCCGACATCCATGCGGGCGTCGAGGGCGTGCGCTGGGTCGAGCACTGCGTGCGCTCGGCCGACGCGGGCGGCGTGTGGGTCGACTATCGTTGAGCAGCGCAGGCCGGCGCGGCGATTGCCGGGCGCCGGCCTCGGTAGACGCCCTAATCTTTACGGCGTCGCAAGGCCGTTGGAAAATCGTTTCCAGCCGTGCAGTGGAGCGTGTGCAGGTGATGATCGAGCGCGTGGGAGCGAGCGTGCGGCACGGCCCGTGCCGCAAACGTGATTAAATTCGCCCTTCATGCATGTTTCCAGGTGAGTCCCGGGCCGCGTCGGTCAGCATCGCGCGCGCAGCGGGGCCGTCAACTTCGCGCTATCCGATGAGTTCATCCGAGAAACCTCCCGCCACCGTCGAGCAATTCCTGCAGCATCTGACGCAGGAGTACGACGGCCTCAGCAATCGCCTGAAGGTGATTGCGCGTCACGTGGAAACGCATCGGGACCAGCTTGGGCTGGAAGGCATCCAGTCGCTTGCGGAGGCGTGCGGCGTCCAGCCGTCGGCCGTCGTGCGGTTCGCGAAGCACTTCGGCTTCTCCGGTTTCTCCGAAATGCAGCGGTTGTTCCGCGAAGGGCTCGCGCAGCAGATCGCGCCCGGCCGCGCGTACAACCTGCGGCTGCGCGACGTGATCGAATCGGGGTCGTCGAGCCTGCAGCCCGAGCAGATCGCCGACGAATTCATCAAGGGCAGCATTGCCGGGATGCAGCAGTTGCGGCAGACGCTCGATTCGCAGGCGCTCGCGCAGGCCGTCGACCTGCTCGCCGACACGCAGGCGATCTGGATTGCCGGCTCGCGCCGCGCCTTTCCGATCGCCGCCTATCTCGACTACGCGCTGCAGCACACCGACAAGCGCATCGGGCTGTTCAGCGCGCTCGGCAGCATGCATCTCGGGCAGATCCGCTCGGTGCGCGAGGGCGACGTGATGATCGTGATCTCGTTCATGCCGTATGCGGACGAGACCGTGCAGGTCGCGCAGCAGGCCGTGCAGCGCGGCGCGCGCCTGATCGCGATCACGGACAGCCGGATGAGCCCGCTCGCGCGGGAGGCCGAGGTGACGCTGATGGTGCAGGAGAGCGCGACGTTCGGATTCCGCGCGCTGACCGCGACGATGGGCCTCGCGCAGAGCCTGTTCGTCGCGCTCGCGTACCGGCTCGAGTTGTCGTACCTGCCGACGGTCGACGGTGCACACGGCACGAAGGCCGGCTGACGTCGGCCTTTCGTTTGCCTTCCGCCCGCGCGGTGTCCCGCCGGTGAGTGCGCCTTCTTCGCGGCCCGGCTCCCGCGGCCCGCGGCCGCACCACGCCGCGGTCCGCGCGGGCAGGCGGGCCCGTGCTGCGGTAAAATCGCCGCTTCCTCCCGCGCCCCGTGTGGCGCGTCATTCGAAGGTCGACAGCCGATGCAGATTCACAAGGAAGTGGACGCGCGCGGGCTCAATTGCCCGTTGCCGATCCTGCGCGCCAAGAAAGCGCTCGCTGATATGGAGAGCGGGCAGATCCTCAAGGTGCTCGCGACCGATCCCGGCTCGCAGCGCGACTTCGCCGCGTTCGCGAAGCAGACGGGCAACGAGATCGTCGAAGTGACGACCCAGGACAAGACCTTCGTGTTCCTGATGCGCCGCCGCTGACGGCCCGCATCACGCGTCCCTTGCGGCACCCGGCCGGCCCGATGCCGGCCGCGCTTCGAAAGCCTTGGCCGCCTCTGACAATTCTTAAACCTCGTTGTGCCACCTGCTGCGTATACTGACCCGGCCGGTCGTCCGTACTCGACGGATGCGCCGGCCACGGTACGTCATATGGGCGGGCTCGGGGGCCATGCCTGACGCTGCCGTCGTACAAACGGGGAGAGGACATGTCCTTCAGACCAGGGACCATTCGAAGTCCGTCCGCAGCGGAATGCATTGCGCCCGCACGCGCGGCGGGGTTGAGCCGGATCGAGCTCGACCCGCAACGGGATCGCCACGCGCGTGCCGCGCTGGAGGCGTATGCCGATTCGGCGGCAGCCGAGATGCCGTGGCTGGCCGAATCGCTCGACGAGCGGCTGCGCGACGCCGCGCAGCACGACGGCTCGGGCTTCACTTATTGCAATGCGACGGTCGAGCGGGTGTTCGATCTCGCGCAGGCTTGGGCGGCGAGCCAGCCCGACTATGCGGCGACGGCGTGGGAGCGCGTGCGCACCCAGCTGGCGCGCATGCTGACGCAGCCGGCACCGCGCCAGCCCGGGTTGCGGCGGCGCGCGGCGGCCGATGATCTGGCCGAGCCGGTGGCCGGCATGGCCGGTGCAGACTAGGCGAGCGATCGCGCGACGGAAGGATTATTCGAAGGAAGTGCCGTAGTGCGCGCAATTTCTTGGCGTATTTCATACTACTATGATGAAATCGCCGGTTCGTCCGTGCCCCGTTTTTGAGATATTTTGCCAGGGGCGCCGTATCGCGCCCGTTGCGCGGCGGCAAACGACGGCTCCCGGCCGATGTCGGAGGTCGCGCGCGCGGCGCGTTGAGCATGCGGGGCTGTTACAGGACGAATCGATTTCGATTTGCGGGGTGCTATGAGAATTGCTGTACTGGATGACGATCCGGCCCAGACGGATTTCGTCAGTCAAACGCTGACGGCCGTCGGCCATACGTGCTATGCGTTCAAGGAAGGCAAGGCCCTGAAGAAGCGTCTGCAACGCGAGACGTTCGATCTGCTGGTGCTCGACTGGAACGTGCCGGACATGTCCGGCGAGGAAGTGCTCAAGTGGGTGCGTGCCAACCAGACCGAGCACAGCCTGCCGATCATCTTCATGACGAGCCGTGACGACGAGGCGGGGATCACGCAGATCCTGAACGCCGGCGCCGACGATTACGTGGTCAAGCCCGTGTCGGGCCCGATCCTGCGCGCGCGCATCGGCTCGCTGCTGCGCCGTGCGTATCCGGTCAACGCCGAGGCGACGGTGCGCGAATTCGACCAGTTCCGCTTCGACGTGAACCTGAAGCAGGCCTACGTCGGCGACAAGGCCGTGAGCCTCACGCAGAAGGAATTCGAACTCGCGCTGCTGTTGTTCCAGCACCTCGACCGGCCGCTGTCGCGCGCGCACATCCTCGACCTCGTATGGAAGCAGGCGACCGACATTCCGTCGCGCACGATGGATACGCACATCTCGATGCTGAGGACGAAGCTCGGCCTGCGCCCGGAGAACGGCTATCGCCTCGCGCCGATCTACGGCTACGGCTACCGGCTCGAACGGGTCGGCCAGGGGGAACCGGAGTGACCACGCGAATCACGCAGCACACGGCCGCGGTGCGCACGGTGGCGCTGCGCGCGGCTTGCGCGGTCGCGTTTGCGTTCGCGGCACAGCACGCCGGCGCGCAGCCGCCTGCTGCCGCGGGCAAGATGGTCGTCTACCGCACGCATGCCGGCGACACGCTGTACGACGTCGCCGCACGCTACCTGCAGGGTCCGGACGACTGGCAACTGCTGCAGCAGATCAACGGCGTGCCCGCGCCGAAGCACCTGCAGCCCGGCGTCGCGCTGAAGCTGCCCGCCGCCCGGCTGCGCAAGGAAAAGCTGACCGCGCGCGTCGTCGCGGTGCAGGGTACGGCCGAACGCGCGTCCGGCGACACCTACGCGCCGCTCGCCGACGATGCGACGCTCGCCGAAGGCGATCGCGTGCGCACGGGCCCGAACGGGTTCCTGACGCTCGAGCTGGCCGACGGCACGCACATGAGCCTGCCGCCCGACAGCCAGCTCGACCTGAAGACGCTGCGTCGCACCGTGCTGACCGGCACGCTCGACCGCGAGTTCGAGCTCACGCGCGGCTCGGTCGACAGCGAAGTCACGCATTTGAAGAAACGCGACGACCGCTTCCAGATCCGCTCGCCGTCGGTCGTGGCCGGCGTGCGCGGCACGCGGTTCCGCGTGAACTACGACGCGTCCGGCAACGAGTCGACGCGCGTCGAAGTGCTCGACGGCACCGTCGGCGTCGCGGGCAAGCGGCAGCCGGACCCGACGCTCGTGCATGCGAACTTCGGCAGCGTCGCGACGTCGTCCGGTGCGGTCGGTGCGCCGGTCCAGCTGCTGCCGGCACCGGCGCTCGCGCATCCCGACAAGGTGCAGGACGAGCCCGACGTGTCGTTCGAGGTCGCACCGCAGGCCGATGCGCACGCGTATCGGCTGCAGCTCGCGCACGACGCGGGGATGCTCGACCTGTTCCGCGAAACGCGCACCGATGCGCCGCGCGCGGTGTTCCGCGACGTGCCGAACGGCACGTATTTCGTGCGGGTCGCCGCGATCGACGCCAATGGCCTCGAAGGCATGCCGCGCACCTACGCGTTCGAGCGGCGCCAGATGGGGCTCGACGCGAGCGCATCGCCCGGCGCCGCCGGCTACGAATTCCGCTGGTCGCCGAACGGTTCGGGCAAGGACGCGCGCTACCGGTTCGTGCTGTCGCGCTCGAAGGACCTGAGCGCGCCCGTCGTCGACCAGGTCGGCCTGCAGGCACGCAAGATCACGGTCGCGCACCTGCCGCCCGGCGACTACTACTGGGCAGTGACGGTAGAGGAGTTCGAGGGCGGCAAGTTCTATCAGAAGACGAGTCCGGTCGGCGCGTTCACGTTGTCGCGCTGATCCGCGGCGCATGAAACCCGACTCCGTTTCTCCGCGGCGGCGCCTCGGCCGCCGCTTTCTGATCGAGTGGATCGCGATCGGCTGCCTCGGGATCGCGGTGATTCTCGGATGCGCGCTCGGCCGGATGTCGTCGAGCGTCGACGGGCTGATCTACGACCGGCTGCTGATGCTGCGCAGCCTGCCGCTGTCGCCCGACGTCGTCGTCGTCGATATCGACAACCAGAGCGTGTCGGCGCTCGGCCGCTGGCCGTGGCCGCGCAGCATTCATGCGCGGCTGCTCGACACGCTGGCGCGCGCGCAGCCTGCGGCCGTCGTCTACGACGTGCTGTTTACCGAGCCGTCGGCCGAGGACCGCACGTTCGCGGACGCGATGTCCCACGTGCCGACCTTCCTGCCCGTGCTGCTGAGCCCCGAACAGGCCGACGGCACGCGCACCGTCGAGCCGCCGGTGCCGGAGCTTTCGGCGCGCGCGATGGGGCTCGGCCACATCAATCTCGAAGTCGATCCCGACGGCATCGTGCGCAGCGTCGCGCTGTTCGAAAGCGATGGCCGCGTGCGCTGGCCGCAGCTGATGGTGCCCGTGTACCGCGCGATCCAGGCCGGCCGGCTGCATCCGGTTGGCGGCGCGCCGGGCCCGAACGCGCACGACCTGTCGCGCGATGCGACGGGCGAAGGCCGTTACCTGATCCCGTTCAGCCGCAATACGCCCGCATATCCGACGCTGTCGTTTGACGACGTGCTCGAAGGGCGCGTGAAGCCCGACGCGCTGCGCGGCAAGATCGTCGTCGTCGGCGTGACGGCGTCCGGGCTCTACGATCGCTTCGCGACGCCGGTGTCCGGCGATTTCGGTCCGCTCGCCGGCGTGTACATCCATGCAAACGTGCTCGACATGCTGACGACCGGCAGCGCGATATCGCCCGCGTCGCCCGCGGGGATCTTTGCCGCGTCGCTGCTGCCGCTCGCCGCGTTGCTGGGCGGTTTCCTGATGTTGTCGCCGTGGCGCGCGCTGCTGTTGACGCTGAGCCTGGCCGGGCTGGCCGTGGTCGCGAGCATGGCGTTGCTGTTCGAGGCGCGCATATGGCTGTCGCCCGCGCCCGCGATCTTCGGGCTGATCGCCGTGTACCCGATCTGGAACTGGCGGCGCCTCGAAATGACGATGTCGTACCTGCGCCGCGAACTGCAGCGGCTCGCCGACGAGCCGCACCTGCTGCCCGAGGCGCCGCGCACGCGCAGCGTCGGCGGCGACGTGCTCGAACGCCAGATGGCGCTGATGGCGCAGGCCGCGCAGCGCGTGCAGGACATGAAGCGCTTCGTGTGGGACAGCCTCGACAGCATGCCCGAGCCGATCTTCGTCACCGATCTGGCCGGCACCGTGCTGATCGCGAACCACGCGGCGAAGCGCTACGGGTCGCGGCTCTCGCTGCCGCTGCCGGAAGGGCGGCCGCTGCGCGCGGCGCTCGGCGAGCTGATCTTCATGAAGACCGTCGACGGCAATCCCGAACACGACGTCGCGATCCGCGAACACTGGCCGGCCGCGCTCGACCCGACGCTCGAGGCCGAACACGACGCGATGGCGCGCGGCATCGAGGTGCGCGATCGCGACGGGCTCGACCATCTGTTACGCTACGCCGCGTGTACGAATGCGCAGGGCCGTGTGACGGGCTGGATCGCCGGCCTCGTCGATGTGACGGAACTGCACGCGGCCGAGCGTCAGCGCGAGGAGGCGCTGCACCTGCTGTCGCACGACATGCGCTCGCCGCAGTCGTCGATTCTCGCGCTGGTCGAGATCGAGCGCGATCGCGTCGAATCGGACACGATGCGCGGGCTGCTTGCACGGATCGAGCGTTATGCGCATCGCGCGCTGTCGCTTGCCGACGAGTTCGTGCAGCTGGCGCGCGCGGAGTCGCAGGTGTACCAGCTCGAAGCGACGGGGCTCGTGGACGTGCTGATCGACGCGAGCGACGAGGTCTGGCCGCAGGCGCAGGCCAAGCGCATCCGCATCGATACCGATGTCGGCACCGACATGTGCTGGATGCGCGCCGATCGCTCGCTGATCACGCGCGCGTTCGTCAACCTGCTGAACAATGCGGTCAAATACAGTCCGTCCGACACGGTGATCACGTGTACGCTGACGGTTGAGCACGCATCGAAGCGGATGTTCTGTACGATTCGCGATCAGGGGTACGGCATTGCGCCGGAAGATCAGCGGCATCTGTTCGAGCGTTTCAAGCGATTCCATGCCGGCGAGCGGCCCGAGATTTCGGGTTCCGGGCTCGGCATGGCATTCGTGAAGACGGTCGTTACGCGCCACGGCGGCAGCGTGACGGTCGACAGCGAAGTGGGGGTGGGCACCGCGGTGACGGTGTCGCTGCCCGCGATCGACGAGCCGTCCGCCTGACAGGGCCGGGCACGACGGCAGCATTTGGGGAAAGTCATGAGAAAGCAATGGGCAGCGACCGCGCTGGCGGCGTCGCTGTTGACGGGGTGCGCTGGCGTCACGACCGGCGTGAGCGCGCTCGGGCAGCCGAATGCGTTCGCATCCGGTGCGCACGGTTACGATTTCGTCCGCACGGCCGCTCAGGCCGGCGATCCCGAATACGGGCGGATCGAGACGCTCGTGCGCGATGAACTCGCGCGCCGCGGCTTCGACGCGCAGTCGACGAACGACGCGCGCTACCGGCTGTCGATCGCCTACGCCACGCAACCGGCGTCGGTCGCGGCGACCGCCGAGCGCTGCGGCGCCGCGAGCAGTGCGTGCGTGAGCGTCGACGGGCCGGCGCCGTTCGCGCTGCCGTTCGCGGGCAAGGTGTATCGCCACGTGCTGACGCTGCGCTTCGTCGATGCGAAGTCGGGGGCCGACGTCTACCGCGTGTCGGCGTCGCTGCGCGACCGCGATGCGGGCACCCAGGAGGCCGCGCCGACGCTCGTGAAGAGCGCGCTCGCGAAGGTGCCGTTCGAGCCGGGCGGTGGCTGGCTGGTCAAGACGAAAAAAGACGACGCGGGCGCAATGCCGGGCGTCGTCTCGGTGAAGCCGGCCGCCGCGCACTGACGCGGCGGCCGTAACAGGAAAGCGAGCAGGCCCGCCGCGAGGCGAGGCCGGCCCGTGCGCGTTCAGGCGGCCGGTTGGCCGTTGCCGCGCGTGCGCAGGTATGCGTCGAACTCGGCGCCGACTTCCGGGTGGCGCAGTGCGAATTCGACCGTCGCCTTCAGATAGCCCAGCTTGCTGCCGCAGTCGTAGCGCGTGCCCTGATACTTGTAGGCCAGCACCTGCTCGTCGGCGAGCAGCGCCTGGATCGCATCGGTGAGCTGCAGCTCGCCGCCTGCGCCCGGCTTCAGCGCGCGCAGGTGTTCGAAGATCCGCGGCTTGAGCACGTAACGGCCGACCACGCCGAGGTTCGACGGCGCGACTTCCGGTGCGGGCTTCTCGATGATCGCCGACATCTTGACGATCGACTCTTCCCACTCCTTGCCGTCGACGATCCCGTACGACTTCGTTTCCGACGGCGGGATCTCTTCCACGCCGATCACCGAGCTGTGATAGTGGTCGAACACGTCGACCATCTGCTTCATCACGGGCGGATTGCCGTCGAGCAGGTCGTCGGCGAGGATCACCGCGAACGGGTTGTCGGCCACCAGCTTTTCCGCGCACAGCACGGCATGGCCGAGGCCCAGCGCTTCGGGCTGACGCACGTAGAAGCAGTCGACGTGGCTCGGCTTGATGCTGCGCACGAGCTCGAGCAGCTTCTCCTTGCCGCGCGCCTCGAGTTCGGCCTCGACCTCGTACGACTTGTCGAAGTGATCCTCGATCGCGCGCTTGCTGCGCCCGGTCACGAAGATCATTTCGGTGATGCCCGCGGCGATCGCTTCCTCGACCGCGTACTGGATCAGCGGCTTATCGACGACCGGCAGCATTTCCTTCGGGCTCGCCTTCGTTGCCGGCAGAAACCGCGTGCCGAGGCCGGCAACGGGGAATACCGCCTTGGTGACTTTCAACATGATCGAACCTTTATTCCTGTAATCGGCTTGTCAGACAGTCCATGTTCACGTCCCCATTATAGTGAACGCAAACGACCTTACCGTTTGTTACGCAGGCAACCGATCGAGCTGCGCGCGCAGCTTGTCCAGCGTGCTCTGGAAGTCGGCGACGCGCTTTTGCTCCTGTTCGACCACGGCCGGCGGCGCTTTCGCGACGAACGCCTCGTTGCCGAGCTTCGCATTGCACTTCGTGATCTCGCCCGTCAGGCGCGCGATTTCCTTCGACAGGCGCTCGCGTTCGGCCGCGACGTCGATTTCGACCTTCAGCACCAGCTTGTTCGGGCCGACGATCGCGATCGGCGCGCCATGCGCTTCCTTGTCGAGCGTCGCTTCGTCCGCGAGGATCTGCACTTCCGACAGGCGGGCGAGGGCCTGAACGTACGGCGCGAACGAGCGCAGGCGCTCGGCATCGCCGGCCGCGAGCAGCGGCACCTTGGTCGCCGGCGACAGGTTCATCTCGCCACGCAGGTTGCGGCATGCGTCGACGATCGCCTTCAGGTCGGCCGCCCACTGTTCGGACGCCTCGTCGATCTTCTGCAGGTTCGCGAGCGGATACGCCTGCGTCATCAGCGACGCTTCGCCTTCCGCGTTGCCTTGCGGATAACGGCCGGCGAGCGGCGCGACCTTCTGCCAGAGCGCTTCGGTGATGAACGGGATGATCGGATGCGCGAGGCGCAGCACCGTTTCCAGCACGCGCAGCAGCGTGCGGCGCGTTGCGCGCTGCTGTTCCGGCGTGCCGTTCTGGATCTGCACCTTCGCGAGTTCGAGGTACCAGTCGCAGTACTCGTCCCACACGAACTTGTAGATGCTGGTCGCGATGTTGTCGAAGCGGTAATCGGCGAAGCCCTTCGCGATGTCGGCTTCCGTACGTTGCAGCAGCGACACGATCCAGCGGTCGGCCGCCGAGAAGTCGAGGTAGCCGCCCGGGCCGCAGTCGCCCGCGCCGCACACTTCCGGCTTGTCGCTGCCGCAGTCGTGGCCTTCGCAGTTCATCAGCACGAAGCGCGTCGCGTTCCACAGCTTGTTGCAGAAGTTGCGATAGCCTTCGCAGCGCGCGAGGTCGAAGTTCACGTTACGGCCGAGCGTCGCCATCGACGCCATCGTGAAGCGCAGCGCATCGGCGCCGAACGCGGGAATGCCGTCCGGGAATTCCTTGCGCGTCTTCTTCTCGATGGTGGCGGCCTGCTTCGGGTTCATCAGGCCGGTGGTGCGCTTCGCGACCAGCGTCTCGAGGTCGACGCCGTCGACGATGTCGATCGGATCGAGCGTGTTGCCCTTGCTCTTCGACATCTTCTGGCCTTCGGCGTCGCGCACGAGGCCGTGCATGTACACGGTGTGGAACGGCACCTTGCCCGTGAAGTGCGTCGTCATCATCACCATCCGGGCGACCCAGAAGAAGATGATGTCGAAGCCGGTGACGAGCACCGACGACGGCAGGAAGTGCTTCAGTTCGGGCGTTTCGTTCGGCCAGCCGAGCGACGAGAACGGCACGAGCGCCGACGAGAACCACGTGTCGAGCACGTCTTCGTCGCGCTTGAGCGCACCCGTGTAGCCTTGCGCGTGGGCCTTCGCGCGGGCGTCTTCTTCGCTGCGCGCGACGAACACCTCGCCGTTCTCGCCGTACCACGCGGGAATCTGGTGACCCCACCACAGCTGGCGCGAGATGCACCAGTCCTGGATGTTCTCGAGCCACTGGTAGTAGGTGGTCGTCCAGTTTTCCGGAACGAACTTGATCTGGCCGTCACGCACGACGTCGAGCGATACCTCGGTGATCGACTTGCCCGGATGGAACGTGCCTTCCGGTGCCGGCTTCGTCATCGCGACGAACCACTGGTCGGTCAGGAGCGGCTCGATCACGACGCCCGTACGGTCGCCGCGCGGCACCATCAGCTTGTGCGGCTTCACGGAGTCGAGGAAGCCCTCCGCGTCGAGGTCGGCGACGATCGCACGGCGCGCGTCGAAGCGGTCGAGGCCGCGATACTGCTCCGGGCCGTTGTCGTTGATCTTCGCGTCGAGCGTCAGGATCTCGATCGGCGCGAGCTTGTGGCGCAGGCCGACCTGGTAGTCGTTGAAGTCGTGCGCGGGCGTGACCTTCACGACGCCCGTGCCGAACTCGCGGTCGACGTAGTCGTCGGCGATCACCGGGATCTCGCGGCCCGTCAGCGGCAGCGTGACGAGCTTGCCGATCAGGTGCGCGTAGCGCTCGTCTTCCGGGTGGACCATCAGCGCGACGTCGCCGAGCATCGTCTCCGGGCGGGTGGTCGCGACCGTCAGCGAGCCCGAACCGTCGACGAGCGGGTAGCGGATGTGCCACAGGTGGCCGTTTTCCTCTTCGCTCACCACTTCGAGGTCCGACACCGCGGTGAGCAGCACCGGATCCCAGTTCACGAGGCGCTTGCCGCGGTAGATCAGCCCCTGTTCATGGAGCGTGACGAACACGTCGCGCACGGCGGCCGACATCTTGTCGTCCATCGTGAAATATTCGCGCGACCAGTCGGTCGACGCGCCGAGACGGCGCACCTGGCCGGTGATCGTCGAGCCGGACTTCTGCTTCCACTCCCACACGCGCTCGACGAACTTCTCGCGGCCGAGGTCGTGGCGCGACACGCCCTGCGCATCGAGCTGGCGCTCGACGACGATCTGCGTCGCGATCCCCGCGTGGTCGGTGCCGGGCACCCACAGCGTGTTCTCGCCGAGCATCCGGTGGTAGCGGGCGAGGCCGTCCATGATCGTCTGGTTGAACGCGTGGCCCATGTGCAGCGTGCCGGTGACGTTCGGCGGCGGCAGCTGGATCGCGAAATCGGGGCGCGCCGGGTCGAATGCCGGGGCGGCATAGCCGCGTTTTTCCCACTCCGGCCCCCATTGGGACTCGATGGTGTGGGGTTCGAAACTCTTCGCAAGCGTGCTGTCGCTCATGGTTGGAAATCTGCCGAAAAATGCGTGAATTGGATGCCGAATCTGACAATTATAAATGGATGCACATCGACCAGCCATCGCCCGGCCCATGCGGGCCTGTCGCAACGTGGTTCGCGCGCGATGGCGGCACGGTTGCGGCGCAGGGCCGAACGGATCGGAAACGGTATCGCGCGGTCGACTTATAATGGCGGGTCCGCATTTTTCTCGCCCGTCCGCTGCCGCTCCATGCCCGATCTGCTCGCCAATCTGAACCCTGAACAATACGCCGCCGTCACGTTGCCGAACGAACCGGCGCTGATCCTTGCGGGGGCGGGCAGTGGCAAGACCCGCGTGCTGATCACGCGGATCGCGTGGCTGATCCAGCAGGGCTATGCGTCGCCGCCCACCGTGCTCGCCGTCACCTTCACGAACAAGGCCGCGCGCGAGATGATGGCGCGCCTGTCGGCGATGATGCCGATCGACACGCGCGGGATGTGGATCGGCACGTTCCACGGGCTGTGCAACCGGATGCTGCGCGCGCACTACCGCGACGCCGGCCTGCCGCAAACTTTCCAGATCCTCGACACGGCCGATCAGTTGTCCGCGATCAAGCGGCTGATGAAGGCGGCGAACGTCGACGACGAGAAGTACCCGCCGAAGAACGTCCAGTACTTCATCAACAACGCGAAGGAGCAGGGGCTGCGTCCCGACAAGGTCGACGCGTCCGACAACTTCAACCGCAAGTTCGTCGAGCTGTACCAGGCGTACGACCAGCAGTGCCAGCGCGAGGGCGTCGTCGACTTCCCCGAGCTGCTGCTGCGCTGCTACGAGCTGCTCGCGTACAACGCGCCGCTGCGCGCGCACTACCAGGCGCGCTTCAAGCACATCCTCGTCGACGAGTTCCAGGACACCAACAAGCTGCAGTACGCGTGGCTCAAGATGCTCGCGGGCGGCCAGAACGCGATCTTCGCGGTCGGCGACGACGACCAGTCGATCTACGCGTTTCGCGGTGCGAACGTCGGTAACATGCGCGACTTCGAAGACGAATTCCGCGTGCGCAACCTGATCAAGCTCGAGCAGAACTACCGGTCGCACGGCAACATCCTCGACGCGGCGAACCAGCTGATCTCGAACAACGCGCACCGCCTCGGCAAGAACCTGCGCACCGACGCCGGCCACGGCGAACCCGTGCGCGTGTACGAGGCGAGCACCGATGCGCAGGAAGCCGGCTGGATCGTCGAGGAGATCCGCTCGCTGATCAACACCGGGATGTCGCGCAGCGAAGTCGCCGTCCTGTATCGCAGCAACGCGCAGTCGCGCGCGATCGAGCACACGCTGATGACGTCGGGCATTCCGTACCGCGTGTACGGCGGCCTGCGCTTCTTCGAGCGCCAGGAAGTGAAGCATGCGCTGGCCTATCTGCGCCTGATCGACAACCCGAACGACGACACCGCGTTCGTGCGCGTCGTGAACTTCCCGACGCGCGGCATCGGCGCGCGCTCGATCGAGCAGCTCGCGGACGCCGCGCGGCTGTACGACTGTGCGATGGCCGCCGCGATTCCGTACGTGACCGGCAAGGCCGGCACGAGCCTCGGCGCGTTCGCGACGCTGATCGCGAAGATGCGCGCCGAGACGCAGCAGATGAGCCTGCCCGAGACGGTCGAGTACGTGGTGCGCGCGAGCGGTCTCTCCGATTTCTACCAGGGCGAGCGCGAAGGCCAGGACCGCCTTGAGAACTTGCAGGAACTCGTGAACGCGGCCACCGCGTTCGTCGGCGAGGCGGGCTACGGGCTCGACGCGCCGGCCCGTTCGATTCCGCTGCGTGCGGGCGCGACCGCGGCGCCGGAGCTCGGCGCCGGCACGAACGATCCGGCGGTCGAGGTGCTCGATGCGGCACCGCTCGGCGACCCCGCGCAGAACCCCGACACGATGACGCCGCTCGCGGGTTTCCTGTCGCACGCATCGCTGGAAGCCGGCGACAACCAGGCGCAGGCCGGCCAGGACGCCGTGCAGCTGATGACGGTGCACGCGGCGAAGGGGCTCGAATTCTCGGCCGTGTTCATCACCGGCCTCGAGGAGGGGCTGTTCCCGCACGAGAACAGCGTGCTCGAATCGGACGGCCTCGAGGAAGAGCGCCGGCTGATGTACGTCGCGATCACGCGCGCGAAGGAGCGGCTCTACCTGTCGTTCGCGCAGAGCCGGATGCTGCACGGCCAGACGCGCTACAACGTGCGCTCGCGCTTCTTCGACGAATTGCCCGAGCACGTGCTGAAGTGGCTCACGCCGAAGGTCGAGGCCGGCTCGCGCTGGGGCGGGCGCTCGGACAACGCCGGCTGGGGGCGCGACTGGTTCTCGCGGCCGGGCGGCGGTGGCAATCGCGAGCAGATCGTCGACGCGGCGGTGTCCGCGCCGCTGCCGGCGTTCGCGAACAAGCAGCGTGCGGCCGACACAGGTTTCCGGGTCGGCCAGGCGGTATTCCATACCAAGTTCGGCGAAGGCACCGTCACGGCGCTCGAAGGCAACGGTACCGATGCGAAGGCGCAGGTGAAGTTCAAGCGGCACGGCGAGAAGTGGCTCGCGCTGGCCGTCGCGAAACTGCAGGCGGTGGAATGATGGGCATCGACATGGTTGAAACGGTTTCGACGCGCCCGCTCGGTGTTCTCGCCGCGCTGCCCGAGGAACTCGGCGACCTGATCGCCGCGATGCGCGCCGAGGGCGCGATGCGGACGGTCACGCTCGGTCGCCGCGATTACCACGTCGGCACCGTGCATGGCGCGGCCTGCGTCGTCACGCTCGCACGGGTCGGCAAGGTCGCGGCCGCCGCGACGGTCAGCGCGCTGATCCACGTATTCGGCGTGTCGGGCGTCGTGTTCACCGGCGTTGCCGGCGGCGTGTCGCGCGCGGTGCGCGTCGGCGACGTCGTCGTGGCCGATACGCTGCTGCAGCACGATCTCGACGCGTCGCCGCTGTTTCCGCGCTACGAAGTGCCGCTGCTCGGCATCACGCGGTTCGCGACCGACGCGGCACTCACGGCCCGCCTGAAGGCCGCGTGCACGCTGTTCGTCGCGGAAGAGGGCGCGCAGTTCGCCGAGCGGTTCGATCTGGCCGGCGCGACGCTGCACGGCGGGCTGATCATCAGCGGCGACCGCTTCGTGTCGAGCGAGCAAGAAGTCGTCACGCTGCGCGACGCGCTGCCGGATGCGCTCGCGGTCGAGATGGAGGGCGCGGCGATCGCGCAGGTGTGCACCGAGCATGACGTGCCGTTCGCGCTGGTGCGGACGATTTCCGATACGGCCGACGATCACGCGACGCAGTCGTTCTCGCACTTCCTGTCGGCGATCGCGAGCAGCTATTCGTCCGGCATCCTCAAGCGTTTCCTGACGCTGCACGCGACGACGGCGGCCTGAAGCCGCCGTCGTCCTTTCCCTTCGAGCCGATCGACCGGCCGCGGCGCGCACGCCGCGGCCGCGTCGTCATGCCTTCTTGCGCCGGCTGCTTTCGAGGTTCGGCAGGAGCACCGTCAGCACGCCGATCAGAGGCAGGAACGAGCACACCTTGTAGACGAACGTGATGCTCGTCGCGTCCGCGAGCTGGCCGAGCACGGCCGCACCGACGCCGCCCAGCCCGAACGCGAAGCCGAAGAACAGGCCCGCGACCATCCCGACCTTGCCGGGCATCAGCTCCGTCGCATAGACGAGGATCGCGGCGAACGCCGACGCCAGCACGACGCCGATGATCACGCTCAGCACGCTGGTCCAGAACAGGTTCGCGTACGGCAGCAACATCGTGAACGGCGCGACGCCGAGGATCGACACCCAGATCACGTACTTGCGGCCGATCCGGTCGCCGACCGGGCCGCCGATCAGCGTGCCGGCCGCCACGGCCGCGAGGAACACGAACAGGTGGATCTGCGCGGCCTGCACCGACAGGTGGAACTTGTCGATCAGGTAGAACGTGAAATAGCTGTTGATGCTCGCGAGGTAGAAGTACTTCGAGAACACCAGCAGCACCAGCACGGCGATCGCGGCGAGCACGCGGCCCTGCGACAGCGTCGGATGGCCCGCCGACGCGGCTTTCTTCTTCATCGACGGATGCTTCTTGTACCAGTGGCCGATCTGCGTGAGCACGACCATCGCGACCAGCGCGGCCGCCGAGAACCACGCGATGCTGTGCTGGCCGTGCGGAATGATCACCAGCGCGGCGAGCAGCGGCCCGAGCGCGGAGCCGGCGTTGCCGCCGACCTGGAACAGCGACTGCGCGAGCCCGTGCTGGCCGCCCGACGCCATCCGTGCGACCCGCGACGACTCCGGATGGAACACCGACGAGCCGCAGCCGACGAGCGCTGCCGCCACCAGCAGCGTCGGGAAGTTCTGCGCGACCGACATCAGCAGCAGCCCGGCGAGCGTGAAGCCCATCCCGACCGGCAGCGAATACGGCTTCGGACGCTTGTCGGTATAGAGGCCGATGAGCGGCTGCAGCAGCGATGCGGTGATCTGGTAGGTCAGCGTGATCAGGCCGATCTGCGCGAACGACAGCGCGAACTGGCTCTTGAGCATCGGATAGATCGCGAGGATCAACGACTGGATCATGTCGTTGAGCATGTGCGAGAAGCTGATCGCGCCGAGCACCGGGTAGACGGTGCGGGCGACGGGTGGAGCAGACGGCTGGGGCGCGGCGGCGGTGCCGGCGGAACCCGTTTCGAGGCTGGTTTCCATGTGAGTTGGGCGAGTTGAGGTGGCGGGACGCGCTCTGATGGGGATCGGCGCGTTTGAATCGTTGTTGCGTCAAAGAAGTGTAATGTGGCGCATCGAGAATGTCAGGCCAACTTTTATCGCGATTCGGACATTGCCTGCGGCAGGCGTATCGCGGATCGGCCATCGTTCGCTTTTTGTGTCCGGGTCTCACGCTGGCGGCGCGTCCTGCCGGCGGCGGGGCGGCGCCACCGGCGGATGGGTGTTTGTCCGGACTCAAGGAACCCCGATGACGGCCGTAGAACGACACAACGACAACACAGGCGCGCCGCGCGGGGACCGGCCACGAGCCGGACCGGCGCAGGACACGCGGCACGACGGGCCATCGCGGGAAGGCCGGAGCGCCGGCCGCCGGAACCGACCTTTCCGGCGGTGTGATCAATACGGGGACATATCGATGAAAGCAGCATCAATGCATCCACAGCCGGGTGCGGCCGGCGTCGCAGCCGACGCCACCGCGAAGCCCGCCGCACGCCGTGCGCGTGCGGCACGGCGCGAACGCCGACCGTGGACCGTCAAGGCGACGTTGCGCGCCGCGTTCGCGATCCTGCTGGCCGGCACGCTCGCGATCGGCGTGTTTTCGCTGTGGCAGATCAGCCGGCTGAACGCGTCGATCGCGTCGGTCTACGAGCAGGGCCATGTCGCGAGCCGTGCGGCGGAGGAGGTGCGCGCCGAGGTGCTGCGCGCGAGCCGCGCGCAGAAGATGCTGTTGACCGCGACGACCGCGCGCGAGCGCGACGAACTGGGCACCGAAGTCGGCGCGGGGCTGACGTCGATCGGCAAGGCGCTCGGCACGCTGCAGCGGTATGCGGATCCCGCCGACGCGGGCGATTCCGCGCGCTTGCGCGCATTCTCGACGGCGGTCGGCACGTGGAGCGGCCATCTGCGCGATTTCGTCACGCTCGTGCAGGCGCAGCCGCTCGACCTGTCGCAGATGAACTGGCAGGTCGGCACGCAGGACGTGTCGCTGCTGGTCGAAACCGGCAAGCTCGAAAAGCTCGCCGCCGGGCTCGTGAAGACGCGCGGCGCGAAGTCGAAGGCGACGCTCGATGCGTCCGCGACGATCTTCTCGTCGTCGTTCGCGATGATCGCGGCGATGACGGCTGGCCTGATCGTGCTCGCGATCGTGATCGCCGAACGGGTCGTGCGCCGCCTCGCGTCGCAGCTCGGCGGCGAGCCCGCGTACGCGAAGGCGATTGCCGCCGACATCGCGCGCGGCGACCTCACGCAGTCGATCGCGCTCGGCCGGCATGACCGCGGCAGCATGGTGCGCGCGCTGGCCGACATGCAGACCGGGCTGGCCGCGACCGTGCGCGAGATCGCTGTCAGCGCCGAGGCGATCGCGGCTGCGTCCGGCGAGATTTCGACCGGCAATCTCGACCTGTCGCAGCGTACCGAGCAGCAGGCCGTCGCGCTCGAGCGCACCGCGGCCAGCATGGAGGAACTCACGTCGACCGTACGTCAGAACGCCGAGAACGCGCGGCAGGCGAGTGCGCTCGCGGCCAATGCGTCGGCCGTCGCGGAGGCGGGCGGCGCGGTCGTCGGGCGCGTGGTTGCGACGATGAGCGAGATCGACGACAGCGCGAAGAACATCCGCGACATCATCGGCACGATCGAAGGGATCGCGTTCCAGACCAACATTCTCGCGCTGAACGCAGCGGTCGAGGCAGCACGTGCGGGCGAACAGGGGCGCGGCTTTTCGGTGGTCGCGGGCGAGGTCCGGCTGCTCGCGCAGCGCGCGGCGACCGCGGCGAAGGAGATACGCTCGCTGATCGGCGCGTCGGTCGAGCGCGTGGCGAACGGTGCGACGCTCGCGCACGATGCGGGCCGCACGATGGGCGACGTGGTGCGCGCCGTCAAGCGCGTGACCGACATCATCGGGGAGATTTCCGCGGCGTCGGACGAGCAGCGCGCCGGGATCGAAGAGATCGGCCGCGCGGTCACGCAGATGGACGCCGGCACGCAGCAGAACGCCGCACTCGTCGAACAGGCGGCGGCCGCCGCGACCGCGCTCGACGAGCAGGCGCAGGCGCTCAAGTCGCTGGTCGGGCGCTTTCACGTCGCGGGCTGAGCTTCACCCCGTCGCGGCCGGGCCGGCTGCGACCCGCGCAGGCCGTCGGGTGGTCGTCGATTGGTGATAAACCCGGCTGCCGGTTCACGCACAATCCCTTACAATGCGCCCACATAATTAGGGGCCAGAACCTGCCGCGCGCGTGTACCGGTGCGCCGAGCAGGTGATAACAATGACAACGACGATTTACTTGATCGGGTATCTGGGCATGCTCGCGTCCGCCGCGATCGGCCTGCGTGCGCGCGTCGCCGCGTGGCGCTGGCTCGCGGCCGGAATTGCACCGGCTGCCACGTTTGCCGTGCTGCGCGGCCGCACCGGGACCGATACCGCGATCTACCAGGACATCATCGCCGGTATCTGGAGCGGCAATCTGAAGATCGTGCCGCGCACGCTCGAACCGGGCTTCGTCTGGCTCGTGCGCGCACTCGAATGGCTCGGTCACGATCCGCGCATCGCGACGGCGATCCTGTCGCTGCTGATCGTGATCGCGTGCGTCGCCGCGTTCGGCCGCAGCACCGAGGACGCGTGCGTATTCGCCACGCTGATCTTTCCGCTGTTCTTCTACGACATGGCGATGAGCGGCCTGCGCTACGGGTTGGCGTTCTGCGCGGCGAAGCTCGCGTCGGACGCGTGGTCGCGCAGGCGGCGCGGCGAATCGGTCGGGTTCGCGGTGGCGGCGGCCGGCATGCATGTGTCGGCGGCGCTGCTCGTCGTGCTGCTGCAGATCGGCCGGCTGCGCCTGCTGCGCTATGCGGGGCTTGCCGTTGCGATCGGCGGCGTGTTGTTCGCGATGCATCACGACGCGCTGCTCGCGAAGGTCGGTCTCTACGCGGCGTTCACGCCACCCGCGCAGATGTCGGGCAGCGCACCGCTCGTGCTGGCATTGCTGACGCTCGCGGCCGGCTGGATGCTGCTCGCGCGGATGCCGCGCACGCTCGTGTTCCTGTTTGCCTGCGAGATCGCGAGCTTCGCGCTCGCGCGCATCAGCTACGCGGGGCTGCGTTTCCAGTGGCTCGTGCTGTTCGCGATGAGCTGCCAGTTCGTGCCGCTGCTGCGCGTGCCGGGCGTGCGGCGCCGGCACGTGATCGTGTCGCTGGTCGTGATCGGCGCAATCGGCTTCGCGATGCGCTTGCGCAACATGCTCGGCGAAGCCGGGCTCGGCCCGTCGCCGTTCCTGCCTTACCGGTTCTTCTGGGAATGACGCGGCCGGGCGGGGCGCCGCCCGGCCGCAACGCCATTACGACTTCTTCTGCTTGTCCGGATCGATGATGACAGTGCAGGTCGTCCCCGCCGACAGCACCACGTCGGCCGGCACTTCGTCGATCTTGATGCGCACCGGCACGCGCTGCGCGAGGCGCACCCAGTTGAAGGTCGGGTTCACGTCGGCGACGAGGTCGCGGCTTTGCGGGTTGTCGCGGTCGTAGATGCCACGCGAGATGCTCTCGACGTGGCCCTTCATCACGCCGCCGCTCATCAGCCGCATTTCGGCCGGCGCGCCGACCTTCACGCGCGGCAGCTTGGTTTCCTCGAAGTAGCCGTAGACCCAGAACGAATGGCTGTCGACGATCGCGAGCTTCGCCTGGCCGGCCACCGCGTAGTTGCCCTTGAACGTCTGCAGGTTCGTGATGTAGCCGTCGACCGGCGCGATCACGCGCGTGCGTTCGAGATTGAGTTTCGCGGCGTCGAGCGCGGCGATCGCCTGCTGGTACTGCGCATCCGCGCTCGATGCGCTGTGCGCGGCGTTCTCGCGGTTTTCCTTCGACACGACGAGCGCATCGAGGTCCGCACGGCGGGCCGCGTCGTCGCGGCGCATCTGCAGTTCCGCGCGGCGGGCGGCCACCGCTGCCTGCGCCTGCTCGACCGCGATCTGGTAGTGCGACGGGTCGATCTGCATGATCAGGTCGCCCTTTTTCACGAGCTGGTTGTCATGCACGGGCAGATCGACGATCGCCCCCGACACGTCCGGCGCGACGTTGACGATGTCGGCACGGACGCGCCCGTCGCGCGTCCACGGATCGTCCATGTAGTGCACCCACAGCGAGTGCCCGATCAGGATCGCGACGAGAAGGATGACGGCGGTCGCGACGAAGCCGAAGAGTTTTCTGAGAATCATGATGGTTCGGAATCAACGGTAAACGGCAAGACTCAGTCCGCCGCAAATGCAGACGAGAAGGCACGCGCGAAACAGCGACGGGTGCCAGACGAGACGATAGAGGCCCGTATAGGCGAGCAGGCGGTCGACGGCCCAGGTCGCGAGCGCGCCCAGGACGAACATCAGCACCACCGTGGGCATGTAGGCATCGAGAATGGCGATTTCACGCGGCATCATGACGAGGCTCCTGGTTGGGGACGCACGGGGCGGTTGCGGTTAAGCGGCTCGAGCGGCGATTCCGGATCGAGCAGCGCCGTGCGCACGAAATGCAGATTGCTCAGGATGCGCTGCAGCCGGTGGCGCTCCTCGCGCGCCGGCGTGAACGCGTCGAGCGTCTGCCGGGTCGCATCGATCGCGGCATTGACGGCCGCGAGCGTCGCGTCGAAACGCTCGGCGTTCGGCTTGCTGAACAGCGCGGACAGCGCGGTTAGCAGCGTCTCGATCGCGCGTCGCCACGGCGTCGCCGGCGCATAGCGCGGGTCGGACGGCAGCGTCGCCAGTTCGTGGCGCAGGTCGAGTGCGGCGTTGCCGGTTTCGAGCACCGCGAACATCCAGCGCAGCGCGTCGCGCTGCACGTCGGGCTGGTCGGCCGACAGCGTGTGCGCCTGATACATCAGGTCGCGCGCGCCGCTCTCGAAGCGCGTACGCAAACCGGCCAGCCGCACGTGGCAGGCCGCGACCACCTGGTGACGCAGGTCGGCGAACAGGCGCTTCTTCAGCCACGGCGCGGTCGGCGGGAACAGCACCGCGAACGCGATCGCCGACACCAGCATCGACAGCACCAGCGCGAGCGCATCGTTCATGAAGCTCGTCGGATCGTAGTGCGTGATGCTGTCCGGGCCGGCGAGGAAACAGAAGAAGATCAGGTAGCCCATCCCGTAGCCCGCGAGCTTCGGCTTCAGCGTCATGAAGATGCCGATCGCGAGCAGCGGGGCCAGCGCGACGCACAGCAGCGGGAACCCGTCGATGTGCGGGTAGATGCCGAACGTCAGCAAAAAGCCCGTGCAGACCGCCAGCGCCGTGCCCATGCCCATTTGCGCGGACATCGCGGTCGGGCGCGGCGTCGACGACGCGAGCGCGCAGGTGGCCGCCGCCGTCAGCGTCAGCGTCACGCCGCTCGGCCACGCGGTTTCGATCCAGAACCAGCCGAGCACGAGGATCACGGTCGCGGTGCGAATCGCCGCGATCACCATCGCCGTCACGTTGGTGCGCGGCTCGTAGCGCTCGATCCAGCGTTCGCGCTCGTGCGTCGCGGTCGACAGCGATGCGTAGGTCGCCGCGTATTCGTGCAGGTCGGTAATGAAGCGGTACAGCAGCTCCGCGGCCGTGTCGAAATCGAGCAGCGGGAAATCCGGCTGCGTTTCGAGTGTTGCGCGCGTCGCACGGATGCGGCGCGGCAGCGCGTCGCGCCACGCGAGCAGCTGCTCGGCTGCGAGCGTCGCGTCGGCCGACGTACGCACGGGTTCGCCGTGGCGCGTGAGCAGCGGCGCGATCTCGCGGAAGTACGGCTCGATCGCGTCGATCGCGGCCTGGGCGCCGACTGCGCGCAACCGGTTCATCAACTGGTGCAGCGCATGGAAGCGGCTCGATACGCTCATGAATTCGCTGTTCAGCCGCGCGAGGCGGCCGCTGCGCATGCGCGTGTCCGGATCTTCGAACACGGCCATGCTGCGCGCCGCTTCGAAGCCGACCACGTCCGCGACGAAGCGCGTGTGGATGCTTTCGATGTGCGCGCGGTCGAGCTTGCCCGACAGCGCCGCCGCAACGTAGTCGACGAAGCTGCCGAAGCGCTTGCGTACCGTCGTGCGCATCTGCTCGCCGGTGTACTGCGGGAACACCAGTGCGCTGACCACGCCCGCCGACACGATCCCGACCATGATTTCGGCGACCCGCGTCATCGCGCTCATGAATGCGCCGTCCGGATGCTGCGACGCCGGCAGG
Organism: Burkholderia sp. JKS000303; assembly: GCF_002563755.1. Classification (NCBI taxonomy): domain Bacteria; kingdom Pseudomonadati; phylum Pseudomonadota; class Betaproteobacteria; order Burkholderiales; family Burkholderiaceae; genus Burkholderia; species Burkholderia sp. JKS000303. Next base: position 46,241 of record NZ_PDBZ01000001.1, on the reverse strand, counting down.
CCGATCAGCGCGGTCGTGTAGCCCGCGAGCAGGAAGCCGTAGCTGCGGAAGTTGCGGTTGCGCGCGGCGCCGGCCGTGCACAGGGCGACCCACAGCGCGACCGCGAGCAGGAACAGCTGCGGCTGCTGCGGAAACAGGCCGACGAACGTCAGGGTCGCGATGAGCCCGAAGATCGTGCCGGCGACCCGGTAGAAGCTTTTCGCGAGCACCGCGCCGCTTTGCGGCTGCATCACGATGAATACCGTGGTCATCGCCGTCTTCGGCGCCGGCAGGTCGAGCCGCATCGACACGCCGATCGAGATGAACGCGGCGAGCAGCGCCTTGAACAGATAGAGCCACGCGGCACCGTCGGTGCGGGCCCAGTCGTCGAACGCGGCGTACCAGGCCGCGAGGCCGCCGGCGTGCGGGGAAGTAGGAGAGGAGGCTGACATGGCGGTCGCTCCGCGTTACCGTGCGGCCGGCGTGCCGGCCGCACCGGCCGTCGCGACCTGCGCGGGCTGGGTGGCGGCCGCGACGGGCTTGGCGCCCGACGCTGCGGCCGGCGCTGCGGCGGATTCGTCGCGAGGCGGACGGCCGCCCGGCACGTCCGTACCCGGTTCGACACCGCCGCCGAGCGCGGCCATCAACTGAGCGTGCGCGGCGAGGCGTTCCGCGTCGATGCGGGCGGCCGTCTCCTGCGCGCGCAGCAGTTGCTGCTGCGCGATCAGCACGTTCACGTAATCGGTCAGGCCACGGCGGAAGCCTTCGCGCGACAGCTGGTAGCTGCGATCGTTGGCGGCCACCGAGCGGGCGGCGTCCTTCTTCTGCGTATCGAGCGAACGGATCCGCACGACCTGGTCGGCAATGTCCTTGAGCGCGCCGACGACCGTCTGGTTGTAGCGCTCGACCGCCTGGTCGTAGTCGGCGTCGGCCGCGCCGAGTTGCGCGCGCAGGCGGCCGCCGTCGAAGATCGGCAGCGTCAGCGCCGGGCCGGCCGTCCAGCCGCCGTTCATCGCGCGCAGGAAGTCGGTGAACGGCGCGGTCACGCCGAAGCCGCCGACCGTCGCGAGCAGGTCGATGTTCGGGTAGAACGCGGCCTTCGCGACGTCGATGCCGCGGGCCTGCGCGTCGACCGTCCAGCGGGCCGCGACCACGTCGGGGCGGCGGCCGAGCAGGTCGGCCGGCATCGCGGACGGCAGGCCTGCCGGCGCGTCGAGCGACAGGCTCGGCCGCTTGATCGCGTCGCCCGCGCCCGGGCCCTTGCCCGCGAGGGCGGCGAGCTGGTGGCGTGCGAGCTGGATCGCTTCTTCATAGCTGTCGATCTGGCGCTCATAGTCGGGCAGCGTCGATTCCGCCTGGCTGACTTCGAGCTGCGTGCCGAGGCCGGCCTGCAGGCGCTTGTGCGCGAGATCGGCCAGCGCGTGCTGGCGTTCGAACGTTTCGTGGGCGAGGTCGAGCAGCGCGTAGTTCATCGACATGCCGACATACGCCCGCACGACGTTGACGTCGAGCTCGAGCTTCGCGGCCCGTGCGTCGGCGGCGCTCGCGTGCGCGGTGTCGAGCGCGCGCTCGGTCGCGTTCTTGTCCTTGCCCCACAGGTCGAGGTGGTACGACAGGCCGAGCGAGCCGGTGTTGTTCCAGGTATCGGTGTCGGCGAGCGGGCCGGGGCCGTAGTAGACGTTGTCCGGCCAGTGCTGGCGCATCAGCGACAGGTTGCCGTTGATTTGCGGCAGTTCGGCCGACCGTGCCACGCGTGCCATCGCCTGCGCTTCGCGCACGCGGGCCTCGGCGGCCGCGAGTGTCGGGTTGCCGGCCTGTGCGGCGGCGATCCACGCGTCGAGCTGCGGATCGTTGTACGCGCGCCACCAGTCCGACGCGGGCCAGCCTGCATCGCGGTTGGCGGCACGGATCGCAGCGCCGGCGTCGAGCGCGTTCGCTTCGACGCGCGTGGACTGCGGTTTGTTGTCGCCCATGCTCGCGCATCCGGCCATTGTTAATGAGACTGCAAGAACCGCCAGTGCCAGCGTCCCTTTTGTTGCCGGAAACTGCACGATTTTCTCCCTTTCGGATATAGATGAGTCGGATGCGATTATATTTTTCAGTGATTCCTGAATAAATGGACAACGGTGCAAGTCATTTTTACGAATCCTGAGATAATATTGGTCGGCCTGTGTGCAACAATCCGTCCGGATTCAAACGGGTAATGGGATGGATACGTTACAAAACATGCGGGTATTCGTCCGCGTGGTCGACGCGGGAAGCTTTACCGCGGCGGCCCAGCAGATGAATTCGACCACCGCCTACGCGTCGCGGGCCGTGTCGGACCTCGAAGCGCACCTGCGCACGCGCCTGCTCAACCGGACGACACGCCGGATCGCACTGACCGAGGCGGGCGAGCGCTATCTGCAGCGCTGCGAGCAGATCCTTGCGTACGTCGACCAGGCCGAAGCCGAAGCGGGCGACGCGCACGCGCGCCCGTCGGGCAAGCTGAAGGTCCACTGCTTCACGAGCCTGGGGCAGCACTATCTGGTGCCGGCCATCGCGCGCTACCGGCAGCGCTACCCCGAGGTGCATGTCGAACTGACGCTCGCGCAGCGGATGCCGGATCTCCTCGACGAGGGTTACGACGTCGCGATCGTCGTCGGCCGCGACCTGCCCGATTCGGGGCTCGTGTCGCAGCGGCTCGGCGAGAGCTACAGCGTCGTGTGCGCATCGCCCGGCTACGTCGACGACCACGGCGCGCCGCACACGCCGGCCGATCTCGAGCAGCACGTCTGTCTCGGGATGGTCGCGCCGGGCTTTCACTTCGACGAGTGGTCGCTGTCCGGGCCGCGCGGCGACGAGGTGATTCCGATCACGGCACCGCCGTTCCGCGTCAACGTCGCCGAGGCGCTCGCGGTGGCCGTACGCGAAGGGATGGGGATCGGCGGGCTGCCGCTCTATTCGGCGATCGGCGGGCTGCGCAGCGGGCAGATCGTGCGCGTGATGCCGCAATACCGGTCGCACGTGATGAACATCTACGCGCTGTACCCGTCGCGCCAGTATCTCGACGCAAAAATTCGCACCTGGGTCGATTTCCTGCGCGACGAATTGCCGGCGACGCTGGAAGCCGACGAAGCCGCGCTCGCGCAGTTCACGGCTGCGACATGACAGCGCGCTCGCGCGCAATCTGACGAGATTTGTCGTTCACGCAACATTTTTTTACCAACGGGTCGCTGACAGTTTGATACTGTTTCAACATATCGAGATATGTCCTACCCCGGAGTCGCAATGGATACGCAACTGATGATCGGCCTTGGAGTTCTGCTTGGTGCGGCGGCCGCCGCCGCGGCGACGCGCGATCTGCTGCGCGCGATGAAGGCACGGATGAAGCCGGTGCCGGTGCGGGTGCGCGCGTCGTCGGACGCACCGCGCCGCACCGATCGCTGATCCGGTCCGGGTTTTCAGGCAGGAGCGGGGCCGCATCGCGCGGCCGCGCGGGCCGGCCCTCAGCCGAGCTCGACCACTTTGTCCCACGCGAACGCGGGATTTTCCAGTTCGCCGGTGCGCCGGTGGATGTAGCCGCGCGGGTTGCACACCACGTGCGTGCCGCTGTCGGTCACGTAATCGAATGAAGTATGCGTGTGGCCGTGGATCCACAGGTCCACGGGCGGCCGCACCAGTTCCGCCATGTCCGTGACGAATCCCGCCGACGCAAGATCTTCCGCATAGCGCTCCGCCAGCGAGCGCAGATGCGGCGCGTGATGGGTGACGACGATCGTCCTGCCCGCGAACGGCGTCGCGAGCCGCGCTTCCAGCCACGCGCGGCTTTGCCGGTGCAGCGCGATCGCGTCGGCCGGCGTGAAATCCCGCTCGGGTTCGCTCTCAGCATGCAGCGCCGCGTCGTGCGACCAGGCCACCTGGATCAATCCCTTGAAATCGAGCATCACGCGCTCGCCGGCCTCGATGGATCGCGCGACGCTCGCGGCGTCGGCGCCGAACAACGAGAAATCGGTCCACAGCGTCGTGCCGAGCACGCGAAAGCGCGCGTGCGGATCGACGTACACGCCGTTGTTCAGGTAATGCACGTTGTCGATCGTGTGCGCCACGTCGCGCATCGCCGTTTCCAGCGCGCCGAATTCCCCGTCGTAGTACTCGTGGTTGCCCGGCACGTACACCACCGGCACGGCGGGGTCGAACGTCTCGGCGGCCCAGCGCAGGCCTTCCGCATGATTGTGGATGTCGCCGGCCAGCACGACGAGATCCGCGTCGGCATGCGCGATCGTGTCGGGCTGGTTGCTTTCGAGATGCAGGTCGGACAGGACGCGGACTTTCACGGGCATCGCTCCGGGGTGAATGGCTTCAGCGCAGGACCTTGCCGGGATTCATCAGCCCGCGCGGGTCGAGCGCGGTCTTCAGCGTGCGCATGAGCGTCGTTTCGACCGGCGACTTGTAGCGCTGCGCATCGTCGATCTTCAACTGGCCGATCCCGTGCTCCGCGCTGATCGTGCCGTGGTGACGGTGCACGTTGTCGTACACGACGCGGTTGATCGGCGCCTGGTATTCGGCGAGGAATGCCTTCGGGTCGCCGCCCTCGGGCGTCTGTACGTTGTAGTGCAGGTTGCCGTCGCCGAGGTGGCCGAACGTGACCATCCGCGCGCCCGGCGCGGCCTGCTGGATCGCCGCGTCGGTTTCGTCGATGAAGCGTGCGATCGACGAGATCGGTACCGCGATGTCGTGCTTGATGTTGAGCCCTTCGTCGGCCTGCGCGAGCGGGATGTGCTCGCGCAGATCCCAGAACGCGCGCGACTGCGCGAGGTTTTCCGCGACCACCGCGTCGACGACCAGTCCCGCCTCGAACGCTTCTTCCATCAGCTTCTCGAACAGCGCGCGCGCATGCGTTTCGCTTTCGTTGTCCGACAGTTCGAGCAGCACCGTCTGCGCATGCGTGCGGTCGAACGGGTAGCGCAGTTGCGGATAGTGCTTGCCGACGAGCTGCATGCAGAAATCCGACATCAGCTCGAAGCCCGTCAGCAGCGGCCCGGCCGCGCGTTGCGCGAGCGACAGGAAATCGAGCGCCGCGTGCGGCGACTCGAGCGCGGCCAGCGCCGTGACCTGCGCGGCCGGCAGCGGATGCAGCTTCATCACGGCGGCCGTGATGATCCCGAGCGTGCCTTCCGCGCCGATGAACAGGTCGCGCAGGTCGTAGCCCGTGTTGTCCTTGCGCAGTCCGCGCAGCCCGTCCCAGATTTCGCCCTGCGGCGTCACGACCTCGAGCCCGAGGCACAGCTCGCGCGCATTGCCGTAGCGCAGCACCGCCGTGCCACCCGCGTTGGTCGACAGGTTGCCGCCGATCGTGCAGCTGCCTTCGGCCGCGAGGCTCAGTGCGAACAGCCGGCCGCCTTCGCGGGCGCGCGCCTGCACGTCGGCGAGGATCACGCCAGCTTCGACGGTGATCGTGTTGTTGTGCGGATCGAGCGCGCGCACGCGGTTCAGCCGCGACAGGTTCAGCACGGCCTGGCTGCCGCTCGCGTCGGGCGTCGCGCCGCCGGCGAGGCCCGTGTTGCCGCCTTGCGGCACGAGCGCGACGCCATGCGTGTTCGCGAGTTTCACGAGCGCGGCGACTTCGGCCGTATCGGCCGGCTTCAGCACCGCGCATGCGGCGCCCTTGTAGCGGCGGCGCCAGTCGGTCAGGAACGGTTCGGTGTCGTGCGGACCGGTCAGTACGTATGCGGTGCCGATTGCGTCGCGGCAGGCGGAAACGAAAGCTTCTGGAGAGTTCATCACGGTCGGTCGCGTAAGGGTCAGGACGCAGCGCGCTGCTTCTTTGCCGCGCGCTTGAACGGCGCGACGTAGGCGAGCGCCGCCACGAAGAAGCCGACGGCGAGCGCGGTCTCGCACCAGCCGAGCGTCGCGGACAGCCCGCGGTCGGACATGCCGCGCACGATGCCTTCGGCGAAATAGACGAGGATCAGCATGCTCGCCCACTGCATCGTATAGATGTTACGCCGCCACACGCCGGGCAGCGCGAGCGCGAGCGGCACGGCCTTCAGCATCAGCGCCGAGCCGCCCGGGCGCAGCGGCGCGAGCCACAGCTCCCACGCGAGCGACAGTGCGATCAGTGCGACCAGGCACGCAGCGGCGGCCAGCGCGTAGCGCGGCCGGGCGGCGACGGCGGGGCGGGTGGGCGCGTTCATGCGGCTTCGGCGGCCTGGGCCGCGGCGAGGGCGGCCGCCGCGCGTGCGAGCCGCACGCCGAGCGCGGCCGCGAGCGCCTTTTCGTCCGCGGACAGCCCTTCGGGCGCGCTGCGATCGTGCTGCGACACGTGCGACGCACCGTAAGGCGTGCCGCCGGTGCGCGTCGTACTGAGCGCCGATTCCGTGTACGGGATCCCGACGATCATCATGCCGTGATGCAGCAGCGGCAGCATCATCGACAGCAGCGTCGATTCCTGGCCGCCATGCAGGCTGCCGGTCGATGTGAACACGCTGGCCGGCTTGCCGGTCAGCGCGCCCGATAGCCATTGCGGCGTCGTGCCGTCGAGGAAATACTTGAGCGAGGCGGCCATGTTGCCGAAGCGGGTCGGCGAGCCGAGCGCGAGGCCCGCGCATTCTTCGAGATCGCGCAGCTCCGCATACGGCGGGCCGTCGGCCGGGATGTCGGGGGCGGTGGCTTCGCAGACTGCCGACACGGGCGGCACGGTGCGGATGCGCGCCTGCATGCCCGGCACGCTGTCGATGCCGTTCGCGATCGCGAGCGCGAGATCGCGCGTGGCGCCGTGACGGCTGTAATAGAGGACGAGGATGTCTTTCATGGGCGACGGGGCCGCGTGCGGCCGCGCGCATGCCCGGTGCAGTCGGCCCCTGCTGGATCGAGCGGCTATTATAGGGGCTGAAGCCGTCGCGCAGCGCGGCGGCGGCGCGCCGTGGGGCGCGCTGGATCAAGAAGGAGAAGCCGTTTGCCGAAGTTGAGCGTCGATCTCGACACCCTCAAGCGCCTCGCGCAGTTCGCGGCCCGGCGCAGTGCCGAGGATCGCATCCCGCAAGTAGCGGGCAGCCTCACGTTCACGACGATGCTGGCCCTCGTGCCGCTCGTGACGGTCGCGTTTGCGTTGTTCACCGCATTCCCGATGTTCGCGTCGTTCCAGATCTCGCTGCAGGGGTTCCTCGCGGACCACCTGATGCCCGCGCAGTTCAACGTCCAGATTTTCAAGTACCTGAACCAGTTCGCGTCGAAGGCCAAGGGGCTGACCACGGCCGGCCTGATCGTGCTCGTCGTCACGTCGGTGATGACGATGATGACGATCGAATCCGCGTTCAACCTGATCTGGCGCGTGCGCAAGCCGCGACCGTTCGCGCAGCGCGTGCTCGCGTACTGGGCGCTGATCACGCTCGGCCCGCTGCTGTTCGGCGTGAGCCTGTCGATCTCGTCGTACCTGTTTACGCAGTCGCTGGCGTTCACCGGCGCCGCATCGTCGACGACGCTGATCGAGTGGCTGCTCACGCTCGCATCGCTGCCGCTGACCGTGCTCGCGTTCACGCTGCTGTACGTGTACCTGCCGAACTGCACGGTCGCATGGCGCGACGCGGTGATCGGCGGGCTGTTCGCGGCCATCGCGTTCGAGCTCGCGAAGCGCGGTTTCGGCTATTACGTGCGGCGCATTCCGACCTACACGGCCGTCTACGGCGCGTTCGCGGCGCTGCCGGTGTTTCTGCTGTGGGTATACCTGAGCTGGTTCATCGCGCTGCTCGGCGCGATGGTCTCGTCCGCGCTGCCCGCGATCCGGGTCGGCCAGTTCCATCGCATCCACTATCCGGGCAGCGACCTGCTCGACGCGCTTGAATTGCTCGCGCGGCTGGCCGAGGCGCGCGCGGTCGGCAAGGCCGGCTATACGGCGGTGCGGCTCGCGACCATGCTGCGCTGCGACATGGAAACTGCGCAGCGGCTGTTGCTGACGATGGAGGAGCGGGAATGGATCGCGCGGCTGGACGGCGGCGAGCTTGCGTCGCGCTACATCCTGCTGGCGAACCCGGAGCACCTGACCCTGGCGCAATTGTTCGACGTGCTGGTGATCGACCGTACCGAGCTGACCTACCAGCTGCAGCGGCGCCGCAGCCACGTCGAAGGCGCGGCGCTGCTCGAGGTGCTGTCGAACGACCGGTTCGACGTGTCGCTGGCGTCGCTGATCGCCGCGCACCGGCTGGCAGGGGTGCCGCCGGAGGCGGCCGCGTCGGGGCAGGCGGCCGACGCTGCGCCCGACCCGCACGCACGGCCGCCGAAAACGGCGTGATGCGGTGCCGGGCGGGCGTTACAGCGGAATCTTGCCGGTGCAGATGTCCTTGAACATCACCCAGTCGCCCATCAGGCTGTAGACCGGATGCCGGAACGTGGCGGGGCGGTTCTTCTCGAAGAAGAAGTGTCCGACCCACGCGAAGCCGTAGCCGCACACGACGGCCGCCGGCAGCCACAGCCAGTCGCCGGTCGCGATCGCCATCGCGATGCAGCCGATCACGCCGAGCGAGCCGATGAAGTGCAGCCGCCGCGACGTCAGGTTCTGATGTTCGTTCAGGTAGTACGGGTAGAAATCAGCGAAGCTGGTGAAATGCTCCGAATGCGTATGCGCCATGGCCGTCTCCTCGGGCCGCCGTCCATGCGTTCATTGTGCGGCGGGCGGCCCGCGTCCGCAAGCGCGGCGGCCGCGGCGCGCCGGCCTGCGCTTTCCTTTTGACAGGCTTTCCGATAGGATCGAAAGCGGATTTGCATTCAAGCATGAGGGGACTACGATGCGCGTCAGCGATATTCTGAAAGTGAAGGGCAACACGCTGTTTACGGTGACGCCCGATAAACCGCTGCGCGAAGCGGTCGACACGATGGCCGAGCACGACATCGGCTCGCTCGTCGTGATGGAGTACGGCGATCTCGTCGGGATGCTGACGTTCCGCGAGATCATCCTGCGCCTGCACGTGAACGGCGGCGCGATCGGTGACGTCCAGATCCGCAAGGTGATGGACGAGCCGCTCACCTGCACGCCCGAAACCGACGTCAACGAAGTGCGCCGGATGATGCTCGAGCGCCATGCGCGCTACATGCCGGTGCTCGACAAGAAAGTGCTGATGGGCGTCATTTCGTTCTACGACGTCGCGAAGACGGTCGTCGAGGCGCAAAGCTTCGAGAACCGGATGCTGAAGGCATATATCCGCGACTGGCCGGAATCCGAATCGGAAACCGAAGCGCACAAGCCGTGAAATCCGTCGCGCCCGTTGCCATGATGCGCGGGCGCTGCCATCCGGCGCACGGCGGCGCAGGTTCAGCCTGCGCCGCCGTTTTTTCAACAACAACACAAGGCCCGCGCAGCCTCGCCCAGACGATGCGCGCGTATTCCGAATGAGCGATCACACGCAAGTCTCCTCCGGCTCGCGCGGCGAACGCCGCGAGCACGCATCCCAGTTCGACCTGCTGCGCCAGCGTCGTTTTGCGCCGTTCTTCACGACCCAGTTCCTCGGTGCGCTGAACGACAACGTGTTCAAGATCGGCTTCACGTCGCTCGTCACGTATCACACCGCACGGTTCGCCGGTGTCGACGCGAAGACGGCCGCGTTCCTGATTTCCGCGATCTTCATCCTGCCGTTCGTGCTGTTCTCGGCCACGTCCGGGCAGATTGCCGACAAATACGACAAGGCGACGCTCACGCGTTTCGTGAAGACGTTCGAGATCGCGCTGATGCTGGTCGGCGCGGCGGGCTTCGTCACGCATAGCGCAACCTTGCTGTATCTGTGCACGTTCATGATGGGGATGCACTCGACGCTGTTCGGCCCCGTCAAGTACTCGTACCTGCCGCAGCATCTCGGCGACCATGAACTGGTCGGCGGCAACGGCCTCGTCGAGATGGGCACGTTCATCGCGATCCTGATCGGCACGATCATCGGCGGCGCGGCCGCGGGCATCGAAGGCAGCGGCGAGCGCGTGCTGGCGGTCAGCGTCGTCGTGATCGCGCTCGCGGGGCGGCTCGTCGCGCAGCGCGTGCCGTCGACGCCGGCGCCGCAGCCCGATCTCGTGATCAACTGGAACCCGTTCAGCGAGACCTGGCGCAACCTCGGCCTCGCGCGGCAGAACCGCACCGTGTTCCTGAGCCTGCTCGGCATTTCGTGGCTGTGGTTCGTCGGCGCGACGTTCCTCACGTCGTTCTTCAATTTCGCGAAGGACGTGCTGTCCGCGAGCCCCGACGTCGTCACGGTCCTGCTCGCGACGTTCTCGGTCGGGATCGGCCTCGGCTCGCTGCTGTGCGAGCGGCTGTCGCAGCGGCGCGTCGAGATCGGGCTCGTACCGCTCGGCTCGATCGGCATCAGCGTGTTCGCGATCGAGCTGTATTTCGCGAGCCGCTCGCTGCCGTCGCCCGGCCATCTGCTGTCGGTCGGCGAGTTCCTGGCCCATGCGCGCCACTGGCGCATCCTGGCCGACCTGTTCCTGCTCGCGATGTTCGGGGGCTTCTACAGCGTGCCGTTGTATGCGCTGATCCAGAGCCGCAGCGCGCCGACCCACCGTGCGCGGATCATCGCCGCGAACAACATCCTGAACGCGCTGTTCATGATCCTGTCCGCGTTGATGGCGATGGGGCTGACCAAGGCCGGTGTGGACATCCCGGGTCTGTTCCTCGTCACCGCGCTGCTGAACGTCGTCGTCGCGACGTATATCTACCTGCTCGTTCCGGAGTTCCTGCTGCGCTTCGTTGCGTGGGTGCTCGTGCACACGTTCTACCGGATTCGCCTCGTGCATGGGGAGCGGATCCCGGAAGAGGGCGCAGCCGTGCTCGTATGCAATCACGTGAGCTACGTCGATGCGCTCGTGCTGGCCGCCGCGAGCCCGCGGCCGATCCGTTTCGTGATGGATCACCGGATCTTCAAGACGCGTTTTGCGAGCTGGGTGTTCCGTCATGCGAAGGCGATTCCGATCGCGCCGCGCCACGAGGATCCCGAGATGCTCGCGCGCGCGTACGATGCGTGCGAGGCCGCGCTGAAGGAGGGCGAGCTCGTGTGCATCTTCCCCGAGGGCAAGCTGACCAAGACGGGCGACATCAACACCTTCCATCACGGCATTACCGAGATCCTGACCCGCACGCCGGCGCCCGTGATCCCGATGGCGCTGCGCGGGCTCTGGGGCAGCTATTTCTCCCGCCATGCCGACGCGCGCATGCCGCGGCCCATCAAGCGCGGCATGATGAGCCGGCTGTCGCTCGCGGTCGGCGAGCCGATTTCCGCATCGGTCGCGACGCCCGAAGTGCTGCAGGCCGCGGTGACCGAGCTGCGCGGCGCGCGCAAGTAGGCGGTGCGGCCAGGCGCGACGGTATCGCTCCGGCCCGGATGACGGCCGCGCGCAGCGCGGCGCTGGCGCACCGTCGCTGCCCTCACCGGTGCGGCTGCGCCGGCGGCGCCTGTGGTCTGAACGGTTCACACGGCCCGCGGGCCCGGGACGGCTGGCATAATAGCGGCTTACCTCTTTTTTCGACCGGCAAACGATCGACTGCCAGCAGCCGGGCAGCGCATCGGTTTGTCCATTTCTCTTTGGGCGGTTCCATCATGTCCGGCAATACCCTCGGCACGCTTTTCACTGTCACGACCTTCGGCGAATCGCACGGTCCCGCGATCGGCTGCGTGATCGACGGCTGCCCGCCGGGAATGGGGCTGACCGAAGCCGACATCCAGCTCGAGCTCGATCGCCGCAAGCCCGGCACGTCGCGGCACGTGACGCAGCGCCAGGAGGCCGACGAGGTCGAGATCCTGTCCGGCGTGTTCGAGGGCGTGACGACCGGCACGCCGATCGCGCTGCTGATTCGCAACACCGACCAGCGCAGCAAGGATTACGGCAACATCGTCGAGACGTTCCGTCCCGGCCATGCCGACTACACGTACTGGCAGAAGTACGGCATCCGCGACTACCGCGGTGGCGGCCGCTCGTCCGCGCGCCTGACCGCGCCGATCGTCGGCGCGGGTGCGGTCGCGAAGAAATGGCTGCGCGAGCGCTTCGGCGTCGAGGTGCGCGGCTACATGAGCGGCCTCGGCGATGTCGACGTGCCGTTCGTCGACTGGTCGCACGTGTACGAGAACCCGTTCTTCTCGCCGAACGCGGCGATCGTGCCGGAACTCGAGGCGTACATGGACGCGCTGCGCAAGGACGGCGATTCGATCGGCGCGCGCATCGACGTCGTCGCATCGGGTGTGCCGGTCGGCTGGGGCGAGCCGGTGTTCGACCGTCTCGACGCGGACATCGCGAAGGCGATGATGAGCATCAATGCGGTGAAGGGCGTCGAGATCGGCGCGGGCTTCGACAGCATCGCGCAACGCGGCTCGGTGCACGGCGACGAGCTGACGCCGGGCGGCTTCGTCGGCAACCACGCGGGCGGCGTGCTTGGCGGGATTTCGACCGGGCAGGACATCACCGTGTCGATCGCGATCAAGCCGACGTCGAGCATCCGCACGCCGCGCCGCTCGATCACGAAATCGGGCGACGAGGCGACGGTGGAAACCTTCGGCCGTCACGATCCGTGCGTGGGCATTCGTGCCACGCCGATCGCCGAATCGATGCTCGCGCTGGTGCTGATCGACCATGCGCTGCGTCATCGTGCGCAGTGCGGCGACGTCGAGACGCCGACCCCGAAGATCGCGGGCAGCGCGACCTGATAAAACGGCGCCGGCGCTTGCCGGTTCGGCCGATCCGATGCGAAACGGGGCGCTTGCGGCGCCCCGTTTTCATTGTGCCGCCGCGTATCGGCGGGCCGCTTAGTCGCGGGCGCTGCGGGTCGGCGTCGGCGGCGCAGCGGATTCCCGCACGCGCAACTCGGGCTGCACCGCACAGCCGGGCCCCGGCTCGCCGTTCTCGAGTGCGTCGAGCAAGGCGTGCGCGGCTTTGCGACCGATCGCATCTGTGTCGACCCACATGGTCGTCAGCGACGGCCGTATCTCGCGAGCCAGCGCGACATCGTCGAACCCGGTGATCGACAATTGCGACGGCACGTCGAGGCCCAACGCCTGCGCTTCGAGTAGCGCGCCGAGCGCGAGCGCATCGTTGCCGCAGATCACCGCCGTCGGCCGCGTTGCCGCGCCGTGCGCGATCGCCCGCAGGCTCTCCCGTCCGAACGCGATCGTGGCCGCGCCTTCGTGCAGATGCACCGGGCGCACCGCGAGTCCGTGCGCGGCAAGCGTGTCGTGAATGCCGCGCAGGCGCGCCTGCACGCGGTCGTTGTCCGCCGACGGTTGCATGATGATCGCGAAATCGCGATGTCCGAGGTCGATCAGGTGCGTGGTCAGGCGCGCGAATGCCGCGCGATTGTCGAAGCCGATGCAGCAGTGCGGGCTGTCGTCTCGATACGCGTAGGTCACGACATACGGCACCCGGTGCAGGTCGAGCAGCTCGAACACCTCCGGCGGATACGCTTCGCCGACCAGCGACACGGCTTCCACGCCGCGCGACAGCATCGCGCGCACCTGCGCGAGCGCCTGCGCCGGATCGTAATTCGAGCAACCCAGAAACAGCGTGATGCCGCGTTCGGCCATTACCGTCTGCATGCCCGCGACCTGCGATGCGAACACCTGGTCGTCGAGCGTCGGGATGATCGCGCCGGTGATATGCGTTCGGGTGGACGCGAGCGCGCGGCCGGCCGCATTGGGAATCCAGTTCAGCGCGCGAGCCGCGTCGCGCACGCGTTGCTGTACGTCGGCCGACACCTTGCCCGGATCGTTGTAGACCCGCGAAACGGTCGCGGTCGACACGCCGGCGAGCTTTGCGACGTCGCCCAGCACCGAGCGGCCGCTGCCGCGGCGCGCGCGCGCCGTGCCGCCGCGGGGCGGGGGCGTACTCATCGGTCGTCTCCGCGTACGGTTATCCTGTGCGGACTGCCTGTCGTCAAAAATGCCATCGTTTACCCTCGATCATCGCGGTTCCGCTTGCATTTTCGTTGTCGCTTATGCGAATGTAAGCGCTATCTTAATGCTGTTCTGCATTATGTCAGACTCATGGTTCACATGGGTCATGAAATTCTCGTCGTCGACGATGGCCGGTTCGGCCATTTTGTTCGTCGTAAATGTAAGCGGTTACATTGGTAAATGAACGAAGCAAAGTCACCCCGGATCGCTGTCGTCGGCAGCGTCAACGTCGATCTCGTCACGCACGCGCCGAGGCTACCCGTGCCGGGCGAAACGCTGCTCGGCACCACGTTCCGGACGGTCCACGGCGGCAAGGGCGCGAACCAGGCGGTGGCGGCTGCGCGCCTCGGCGCGTCGGTCGCGATGATCGGTTGCGTCGGTGACGATGCGTTCGGGACGCGCCTGCACGGCGCGCTCGCCGCGGAACGTATCGACGTGACGCATCTGCACCGGATCGAAGGAGAGGCGACCGGGGTCGCGACGATCACGGTCGATGTGCACGGCGCGAACAGCATCGTCGTCGTACCGGGTGCGAACGACCGCCTCGATATCGCGCGGATCGACGCGGCTCGCGACACGATCGCGGCGGCCGCGCTGATGGTGTGCCAGCTCGAGGTGCCGATCGCGACCGTTGCGCACGCCATTGCCAGCGCGATCGCGCATCGCACGCCGGTGCTGCTCAATCCGGCGCCGGCGCAACCGCTGTTCGACGCCTTGCTTGCCCGGATCGACTACCTCGTCGTCAACGAAACGGAAGCGGAGTCGCTGACCGGCATCGCCGTTGGCGACGATGCATCGGCGGTGCGCGCGGCCGATGCGCTGTGCGCGAAGGGCGTCGGCAACGTGCTGGTCACGCTCGGTGCGCGCGGCGTCTGCTGGCGCGGCAGCGCGGGCAGCGGCCGTCATGACGCGATGGCGGTGGTCGCGGTCGATACGACGGCGGCCGGCGACACGTTCGTCGGCGGGTTTGCGACGGCCCGCGCGGGCGGCGCGTCGATGGACGACGCAATCGGCTTCGGCCAGCGTGCGGCCGCGATCAGCGTGACGCGGTGCGGCGCGCAGACGTCGATTCCGACGCGTGAAGAAGTGGAGCGCATGGCCCGCTAGAGGCCGCGCACGACGGACAGGATGCGGCCCGCACCTGTCGATGACATGGAGACAAACGCAATGAACGAAAACCAGGCTGTTCCGAGTGCGCCGCCCCGTATCCGGCGCGGCCAACGTATCGCGCTGGCGTTGCTGATGGCGAGCGGGATCGTCAACTATCTCGATCGCGGTACGCTGGCCGTCGCGAGCTCGGCCATCCGGAGCGATCTCGGGCTGTCGCTCGCGCAGATGGGGTTGCTGCTGTCGGCGTTCTCGTGGAGCTATGCGCTGTGCCAGTTCCCGGTCGGCGGCCTGGTCGATCGAATCGGGCCGCGCCGGCTGCTCGGCATCGGCCTCATCGTCTGGTCGTTCGCGCAGGCGGCAGGCGGCATCGTGGGCACCTTCGGCTGGTTCATCGTCGCGCGCATCGTGCTCGGCATCGGCGAGGCGCCGCAGTTTCCGTCGGCGGCACGGGTGGTGAGCAACTGGTTTCCGTTGCGGGCACGCGGCACGCCGACCGGGATCTTCAACGCGGCATCGCCGCTCGGAACCGCGCTTGCGCCGTTGCTGCTGGCGATTCTCGTCGCGTCGTTCGACTGGCGCTGGGCCTTCATCGCGACCGGCGCGCTCGGTCTCGTCGTCGCGGCCGTGTGGTTCGCGCTGTACCGCGATCCGGCGCGTGCGCAATTGACCGCAGCCGAACGCGACTATCTCGATGCCGATGCACAGACTGCCGTTGCCGCGCCCAAACTGACCTTCGCCGAATGGCGCAGCCTGTTTTCGCACGGCACGACCTGGGGCATGCTGATCGGCTTCTTCGGTTCCGTGTATCTGAACTGGGTCTACCTGACCTGGCTGCCCGGATACCTGACGATGGAGCGGCACATGAGCCTCATTCGCACCGGGTTCGCGGCGTCCGTGCCGTTCCTGTGCGGATTCGTCGGCTCGCTGGTGGCGGGCTGGCTGTCGGATCTGGTGACGCGGCACAGCCGCTCGCCCGTCGTGAGCCGGCGCAATGCGGTGGTCGTCGCGATGCTCGGGATGGTCGCGTTCACGATCCCGGCCGCGCTCGTGCAGAGCAATACGGTCGCGCTTGCGTGCATTTCGGTCGTGATCTTCCTGGCCAATGCGGCGTCGGCATGTTCGTGGGCGCTCGCAACGGCGGCGGCGCCGCCGAGCCGTATCGCATCGCTCGGCGCGATCCAGAATTTCGGCGGCTTTATCGGCGGCGCGCTCGCCCCGATCCTGACGGGCGTCATTGCGCAGAAGTGGTCGTTCGTGCCGGCGCTGCTGACGGCAGCGGCGATCGCATTCGCCGGCGCGATCGCCTACCTGCTGCTGGTGCGCAAGCCGATTCCGGAGCAATCCGCGAGCGCGGCGCACGGAGCGTTGCCGGCCTGAGTATGCGGCGCGGCCGCAGCCTTTACCCAAGCAAGGAGAAACAGATGCAGATCCAACCCCATCAGCGTTCCGGCGCGACGATCGAGGGCATCGTGCCGGTGATGCTGACGCCGTTCGACGACGCCGGCGCGATCGACTACGCCGGGCTCGAGCGGCTGATCGAATGGTATCTGGCGCACGGCTCGGACGCGTTGTTCGCGGTCGCGCAATCGAGCGAGATGCAATTCCTGAGTCTCGCCGAACGGGCGGAACTCGCACGCTTCGTGGTCGAGCGGGTGGCCGGGCGGGTGCCGGTCGTCGCGTCCGGGCACATCAGCGAAGATATCGACGCGCAGGCCGTCGAGCTTTGTGCGGCGGCCGAATCCGGCGCGCAGGGCGTCGTGCTCGTGACCAATCGGCTCGACCCGCAGCGCAAGGGCACTGCCGCGTTTCTCGACCATCTCCGCGCGCTGCTGACCCGGTTGCCGTCGGATCTGCCGCTCGGCCTGTATGAATGTCCGGCGCCGTACCGGCGACTGCTGTCCGACGATGAATTGCGCGCGTGCATCGACACCGGTCGCTTCGTGATGTTGAAGGACGTGAGCTGCGATCTGGAGACGGTCAAGCGGCGCGTCGCGCTCGCCGCGGGTTCGCCGCTGAAGATCCTGAACGCCAACGCGGCGATCGCATGGGATGCGATGAAGGCCGGTTCCGCCGGCTTCAACGGCGTGTTCACCAACTTCCATCCGGATCTGTATCAGTGGCTGCGCACGCAGGGCGACTCGGATCCGGCACTGGCCGACGAATTGTCGACGTTCCTGGTGGTCTCCGCGGTGTCGGAAGCACTCGGCTACCCCGCGCTCGCGAAGATGTATCACCAACGGATCGGCACGTTCGGATCGATCCGTTGCCGCGCGATCGACTACGACGTGCGTGAGCGGTTCTGGGCGCTCGATGCGGTGCTCGACAAGATCGTGTCCGGTACCGAACACTTCCGTCGGCGGATCGCGGCGCGCTAGGGCAGGCCGCACGCATCGTTGCGCGCGAACGCGGGCAGGGCGGTGCGCAATGCCGAACGGACGAAAAAAACGCCGCGCGAGGCGGCGTTTTTCCAGCGGGTTACATGTTCGGGTAATTCGGCCCGCCGCCGCCTTCCGGCGTGACCCACACGATGTTCTGCGTCGGGTCCTTGATGTCGCAGGTCTTGCAGTGCACGCAGTTCTGCGCGTTGATCACCAGCCGGTCGCTGCCGTCGTCGTTCTTCACGAACTCGTACACCGCCGCCGGGCAGAAGCGCCCCTCCGGCCCCGCGTACGTGCGCAGGTTCACGTTCACCGGCACGCTCGCATCCTTCAGCGTCAGGTGCGCCGGCTGGTTCTCCTCGTGGTTCGTGTTCGAGATGAACACCGACGACAGCCGGTCGAACGTCAGCTTGCCGTCCGGCTTCGGATACTCGATCGGCGTGCATTGCGACGCCGGCTTCAGCATCTCGTGGTCCGCATGCTTGTGGTGCAGCGTCCACGGCACGTTGCCGCCCATCACCTTCTGTTCGAGCCCGACCATCAGCGTGCCGAGGTACAGCCCCTTGGCCATCCACTGCTTGAAGTTGCGTGCGCGGTACAGCTCCGTATGCAGCCACGATTGCTTGAAGGCATCCGGGTAGGCATTCAGCTCGTCCGACTGGCGGCCGGCCTGCAGCGCATCGAATGCGGCGTCGGCGGCCAGCATGCCGGTCTTGATCGCCGCGTGGCTGCCCTTGATCCGCGACGCGTTCAGGAAGCCCGCGTCGTCGCCGATCAGCGCGCCGCCCGGGAACACCGTCTTCGGCAGCGACAGCAGGCCGCCGGCCGTGATCGCCCGCGCGCCGTACGACACGCGCTTGCCGCCTTCGAGGAACGCGCGGATCGACGGATGTGTCTTGTAGCGCTGGAACTCCTCGAACGGGGAAAGATAGGGGTTCGTGTAGCCCAGGCCCACCACGAAGCCGACCACGACCTGGTTGTTGTCCATGTGATACAGGAACGAGCCGCCGTACGTGTCGGACTTCAGCGGCCAGCCGGCCGTATGGATCACGAGGCCCGGCTTGTGCTTCGCGGGATCGATTTCCCACAGTTCCTTGATGCCGATCCCGTACGCCTGCGGATCGGCGTTCGCGTCGAGCTTGAACTTCGAGATCAGCTGACGGCCGAGGTTGCCGCGGCAGCCTTCGGCGAACAGCGTGTACTTCGCGTGCAGCTCCATGCCGAGCTGGAAGTTCTCGGTCGGCTCGCCGTCCTTGCCCACGCCCATGTTGCCGGTGGCGACGCCCTTCACCGAGCCGTCGTCGTTGTAGAGAATTTCCGCGGCAGCGAAGCCCGGGAAGATCTCGACGCCCAGAGCTTCGGCCTGTGCCCCAAGCCAGCGGGTCACGTTACCCAGCGAAATCACGTAGTTGCCGTGGTTCTGGAAGTTGGCGGGCAGCGCCCAATTGGGCGTCTGCACCGCGCTCTTCTCGGACAGGAACAGGAAGCGGTCTTCGGTCACGTCGACGGTGAGCGGGGCGCCGCGTTCCTTCCAGTCGGGGAACAGTTCAGTGATCGCGCGCGGATCCATCACCGCGCCCGACAGGATGTGCGCGCCGATCTCGGAACCCTTTTCGAGCACGCACACGCCGATCTCGGCGCCTTTCTCGGCGGCCAGCTGCTTGAGCCGGATCGCCGCAGACAGCCCGGCGGGGCCGCCGCCGACGATCACGACGTCGTATTCCATCGATTCGCGCGGGCCGTACTGCTCGATGAGGCTTGCGGGGGTCATTGGCGTTCCTCTAACCGTTAGAATGCTTTTATTCGGGACCGTATTGTCTGCGAAACGAAACGCTTGCCGCAACAGCATGCGAATAGATTAGCACGATCGTTCTATTTTTTGTGCTGGGGTTATGCTGCACGGGACAGGGCGCCCGTCGTGGCGAAACGACATCGAAAGGGGATGTGCAATGGGTCGATCGATCAATCTGGAAGGCAAGGTTGCGCTGGTCACGGGCGCGTCGAGCGGCCTTGGGCAACGCTTCGCGCAGGTGCTGTCGCAGGCCGGCGCCAAGGTCGTGCTCGCGAGCCGCCGGGTCGAGCGCTTGAAGGAACTGCGCGCGGAGATCGAGGCGGCGGGCGGCGCCGCGCATGTCGTGTCGCTCGACGTCACCGACGTGCAGAGCATCAAGGCGGCCGTCGCGCATGCGGAGACGGAAGCCGGTACGATCGACATCCTCGTGAACAATTCGGGCGTGTCGACGATGCAGAAGCTCGTCGACGTGACACCGGCCGAGTTCGAGTTCGTGTTCGATACGAACACGCGCGGCGCATTCTTCGTCGCGCAGGAAGTCGCGAAGCGGATGATCATGCGCTCGAACGGCAACGGCAAGCCGCCGTACCGGATCATCAACATCGCGTCGGTGGCCGGCCTGCGCGCGTTTCCGCAGATCGGGCTGTATGCGATGAGCAAGGCCGCGGTGGTGCAGATGACGCGCGCGATGGCGCTCGAATGGGGCCGCCACGGAATCAACGTCAACGCGATCTGCCCGGGCTATATCGATACCGAAATCAATCACTACCTGTGGGAAACCGAGCAGGGCCAGAAGCTGCAGTCGATGCTGCCGCGCCGGCGCGTCGGCAAGCCGCAGGATCTCGACGGGCTGTTGTTGCTGCTCGCGGCCGACGAGTCGCAGTTCATCAACGGCTCGATTATCTCCGCCGACGACGGCTTCGGTGTCGCGTGAGCGGATGACATTCAGCAACAAAGAAGGCAGCAATGAGCGATTACTCCCCCGTTTTTGAAATGTCGATGCCGATCCGCTGGGGCGACATGGACGCATTCGGCCACGTGAACAACACGGTCTATTTCCGCTACATGGAGCAGGCGCGGATCTCGTGGTTCGAGGAACTCGGCATCGCGGGCGGCAACGGCGAGGGGCAGGGGCCTGTCATCGTCACCGCGTCGATGGAATTCCTGAAGCAACTGCATTATCCGGGCGACGTGATCGCGAGGATGTCGGCCGCGAAACCCGGCCGCAGCAGCTTCGACACGGGTTTCGAGCTCACGCGCGCGGATGATCCGCACCACGTCTATGCGCGCGGCAACACACGCTGCGTGTGGGTCGACTACGCGCTCGGCAAGTCGGTTCCGCTGCCGCAACTGCTGCGCGACACGATCGAGCGCGCGCTGGCGGCGAAGGTCGACTGAGCGCGGCAGCGGCAACCCGGCGCCGGCGCGCCGGTGTGTCGCCATGTCCGGATGATCCCCGAATCGGCCGCGTCATGCGGCCGATTGCCATTGCGCCGCCTTCATTGGCCGAGCAGGCGCTGCAACAGTTCCGGCGTATTGTTCGTTCCGTACTTGCGCATCAGCCGCGCGCGGTAGATGTCGACGGTGCGCGAGCTGATGTCGAGCACGCGGCCGATCTGCTTGCTGGTCTTGCCGGTCGCGAGTTGCGCGGCGATCTCGCGTTCGCGCGGCGTCAGCTCGACGGCGACCCGGCGCGTCGCGCTCAGGTCCTCGAAGGTCCACACGCCGGCCGCGAGCGGCGCGGTGCGGTCGAGCGCGCGGCCCGTCACGTGGCACCAGAACAGCTCGCCGTCCGCCCGTTTCATGATTCTGTCATCGGAGTAGATGCCGTTCGCGATCATCACGCGCGAGATGCGCTCGCCGATCCGCTGGAATTCGTCCGGCGACGGATAGAGCACCTCGTAGGATTTTCCGATCAGGTCGGCCCGCGCGCAGCGGAAGATCGACGCGAGCGCGTCGTTGCAGTCCTCGATCACGCGGTCGCGCGACAACACGAGGCCGAGCGGCGCGAGGTGGAAGGCAGTCTGGTAATCGAGAGCAGGCATGGCGCAGGCAAGCGGAGGCAAATGCTTATGTATTTTTGCGTATTGTGCCGCATCCGCGCCGCATCGTACCCTTTCAGGCATCTCGTGGCGGTTTGCCGCGATATAAAAACAGCGCGTTTCGACGCACGCATCGCCGCGCATGCATAGAATGATGCGGCAGGCTTGCGGGCCGTGTAGGCGCGTGAACCGGTTTTGCTGGTTTCCATAGAGGAAGGGACATACAGATGAACAAAGTCTATCCCAGCGCGGCTGCCGCGCTGGAAGGGATCGTCCGCGACGGACAGACCTTCGCGGTGGGCGGCTTCGGCCTGTGCGGGATTCCCGAGGCGCTGATCGCGGCGCTGCGCGATTCCGCGGTCAAGGGCATCACCTGCATCAGCAACAATGCGGGCGTCGACGGCTTCGGTCTCGGCCTGCTGCTGGAAACGCGCCAGATCAAGAAGATGATCTCGTCGTACGTCGGCGAGAACAAGGAGTTCGAGCGCCAGTACCTGGCCGGCGAACTCGAGCTCGAATTCACGCCGCAGGGCACGCTCGCCGAGAAGCTGCGCGCCGGCGGCGCGGGCATCCCGGCGTTCTTCACGAACACGGGCTACGGCACCGTGATCGCGGAAGGCAAGGAAACGCGCCAGTTCGGCGATCGCCACTACGTGCTCGAGCCGTCGCTGACGGCCGACGTCGCGCTCGTGAAGGCGTGGAAGGCCGACAAGTCCGGCAACCTGATCTATCGCCGCACCGCGCGCAACTTCAACCCGATGTGCGCGATGGCGGGCAAGATCACCGTGGTCGAAGTCGAGGAGATCGTCGAGAACGGCGCACTCGATCCGGACCAGGTCCATACGCCGGGGATCTTCGTGCAGCGCATCGTGCTGAACGCGACGCCTGAAAAACGCATCGAACAACGCGTCGTACGCGCGAAAGGAGACTGACATGGCCTGGAATCGTGACCAGATGGCCGCGCGCGCGGCGAAGGAACTGCAGGACGGCTTCTACGTGAACCTCGGCATCGGCCTGCCGACGCTCGTCGCGAACCACGTGCCGGAAGGCGTCGAGGTGTGGCTGCAGTCGGAGAACGGCCTGCTCGGCATCGGCCCGTCGCCGACCGACGACGAAGTCGACGCCGACCTGATCAACGCCGGCAAGCAGACCGTCACGACGCTGCCGGGTTCGTCGATCTTCTCGTCGGCCGATTCGTTCGCGATGATCCGCGGCGGCCACATCAACCTCGCGATCCTCGGCGCGATGCAGGTCAGCAAGAGCGGTGACCTCGCGAACTGGATGATCCCCGGCAAGATGATCAAGGGGATGGGCGGCGCGATGGACCTCGTCGCGGGCGTGGGGCGCGTGGTCGTGCTGATGGAGCACGTCGCGAAGGGTGACCAGCACAAGATCCTCGAAGCCTGCAACCTGCCGCTGACGGGCGTCGGTGTGGTCGACTTGATCATCACCGATCTCGGCGTGATCGAAGTGACGCCGGCCGGCCTGAAGGTGCTGGAGCTCGCCGACGGCGTGAGCGCCGAAGAGATCCAGACGAAGACGGGCGCGCCGCTCGACGTGAGCGCGGTCGCATAAGTTCGCCGCGCGCGAGCGCGGTCGCGACGCCCCGCATGCCGGACAACGGCATGCGGGGCGTTTGTCATTGGAGGCGCGCGCATGCCGATGCTTCCAGCGCGTGCCGACCCGCGCGGGCGAAGCGGTTTACAATCGTTTGCATCGGGCAACGCGTGCGTTGCCCGCCGCACCGCCCACGTTCGACAGGATGCCAACGATGCCAACAACCTCAGCGAATCCTCCGGTTCCCCGTCTGCGACGCGTGCAATGTGCAAGCGCCGCCGGCCTTCATCATGTCGCCTATACGGAATGGGGCGACCCCGCCAATCCCCGCGTGCTGCTGTGCGTGCACGGCCTGACCCGCTCGGGGCGCGATTTCGACCGGCTTGCCGCGGCATTGTCCGACACGTATCGCGTCGTCTGTCCCGACGTCGTCGGGCGCGGCCGGTCCGACTGGCTTGCCGATCCACGGCATTACGCGATTCCGCAATATGCGGCCGACATGGTGACGCTGATCGCGCGGCTCGATGTCGAGTCGGTCGACTGGTTCGGCACGTCGATGGGCGGGCTGATCGGCATGGCGCTCGCGGGGCTGCCCGGTTCGCCGCTGCGCCGGATGATCGTCAACGACGTCGGTCCGCGCATCGAGCCCGATTCGCTCACGCGCATCGGTGAATACCTCGGTGTGCAGCCGAGCTTTGCGACCGAGCAGGAAGGCATCGACTACCTGACGTCGCTGTCGTTGCCGTTCGGCGCGCTGAGCGGCGACGAGTGGCGCGAGATCAACGGGCCGTTGCTGCGCGAGCTGCCCGACGGCCGTTGGACGATGCGCTACGATCCGCGCATCGCCGAGCCGTTCAAGGCGACGACCCCGGAGCTGGCGGCGCTGGGCGAAGCCGCGCTGTGGCGAGCGATCGAGACGACCGACGCGTCGCTGCTCGTCGTGCGCGGCGAAAGCTCCGACTTGCTGTCGCGCGAGACGGCAGCCGAGATGGTGCGTCGCGGCCGGCATGTGCAGCAGGTCGAGATTGCGGGCGCCGGCCATGCGCCGGCGTTCATCGGCGCCGACCAGATTGCGCTGGCCCGCCGGTTTTTCGTCGAAGGCGACGCATAATCGCGTCATAATATGCGGTTCGGCGGCACGCGGGCCGCGTTGTCGCCGATTCTTCACTCATTCACAAGACCGGAACATTCCATGGCAGTCATTCGTCACCACGTCGGGGCCCGTCTCTCCGAAACCGCGATCCACAACGGTACCGTGTATCTGGCCGGCCAGATCGCCGAAGACACCACGCAGGACATCCGCGGCCAGACGCGCGAAGTGCTCGGCCACATTGATCGCCTGCTCGCCGAAGCGAACAGCGACAAGGCGCATCTGCTGTCGGTGCAGATCTACATTTCCGATCTCGCGAACTTCGAAGGCATGAACGCGGAGTGGGACGCGTGGGTCGCGCAGGGCAACACGCCGCCGCGCGCCACCGTCGAAGCGAAGCTCGCGGATCCCGCGTTGCTCGTCGAGGTCGTCGTCGTCGCCGCGCAGCGGAGCTGAGCGAAGCACACCGACGATGATCGCATTGCGCCAGGCCGTACGATGACCGAGTCCGCTTCCGCTTCTTCCGTCGCGACCCCGTCGTTCGACGACGTGCTTGCGTTCGTACGCGAGCGGGCCGGCGACGCGCGCCTGTCGTCGGGCGAACTGCTCGCCGATCACTCGGCGGGCACGGCGTCGATCATGCGCACGCTGAACGTCGATCCGCATGCGATGCAGGCGGCGGCGTTGTTCGTGCTGACGCCGCATCTGAGCGACCCCGGGCGCGAGCTGACCGAGCGCTTCGGCGAAGAGGTCGCGCGGCTCGTGGCCGATGTGCGCAAGCTGCTGCGGCTCGGCACCGTCAGCCTGCGCGCTGCGCAGAACGCGATGCCCGACACCGGGCGCGACGCGGCGGAAGAGCGGCGCACGCAGATCGAAGCGTTGCGCAAGATGCTGCTCGCGTTCGCGCAGGACATCCGCGTGGTGCTGATCCGGCTCGCGTCGCGCCTGCAGTCGCTGCGTTACTACGCGGCGGCGAAGATCGATCCGCCGCCCGACGTCGCGCGCGAGACGCTCGAGATCTATGCGCCGCTCGCCAACCGGCTCGGCATCTGGCAATTGAAGTGGGAGCTTGAGGATCTCGCGTTCCGCTTCGAGGATCCGGTTACCTACAAGCGCATCGCGAAGCTGCTCGACGAGAAGCGCATCGAACGCGAGGCGTATGTCTCGCAGGCGATCGAGCGGCTGCAGCACGAGCTGGCGGAGGCGCACATCCCGGCCGACGTGAGCGGGCGGCCGAAGCATATCTACAGCATCTGGCGCAAGATGCGCGGCAAGGAGCTCGATTTCTCCGAGCTGTACGACGTGCGCGCATTCCGCGTGATCGTACCGGACATCAAGGATTGCTACGCGGTGCTCGGCATCGTGCATCACCTGTGGCAGCCGGTGCCGAAGGAATTCGACGACTACATCTCGCGGCCGAAGCCGAACGGCTACAAGTCGCTGCATACGGTCGTGATCGGCGACGACGGCCGCGCGTTCGAGGTGCAGATCCGCACGCAGGACATGCATCGCTTCGCCGAGTACGGCGTCGCCGCGCACTGGCGCTACAAGGAAGCGGGTGCGCGCGGCTACGGCGGCCAGTTCTCCGCGAGCGACAAGTACGACGAGAAGATCGCGTGGCTGCGCCAACTGCTCGCGTGGAAGGACGACGTCGAGGACGGCACCGAAGTATCGGGCGACAAGGCGTGGGCGCAACTGCGCGAGACGTCGCTCGACGACGACCACATCTACGTGCTCACGCCGCAGGCGCGCGTGATCGCGCTGCCGCAGGGCGCGACGCCGGTCGATTTCGCGTACCACCTGCACAGCGAGCTGGGTCATCGCTGCCGCGGCGCGCGCGTCGACGGCGTGATGGTGCCGCTGAACACGTCGCTCGCGAACGGCCAGACGGTCGAGATCGTCGCGGTGAAGGAGGGCGGCCCGTCGCGCGACTGGTTGAACCTGCAGCTCGGCTACCTGAAGAGCCCGCGCGCACGCCAGAAGGTGCGTGCGTGGTTCAATTCGATCGAGCAGGAAGAGAACATCGCGCACGGCCGTGCGCTCGTCGAAAAGACGCTGCAGCGCGAAGGCAAGACGTCGGTCAACCTCGACAATCTCGCCGCGAAGCTCGGCTTCAAGTCGCCCGACGAGTTGTTTTCGGTGGTCGGCAAGGAAGAGTTCAGCCTGCGCAACGTCGAGCAGGCGCTGTCCGATGCGCCGCCGCCGGAGCACGCGCCCGAGGCGCCTGCCGATTTTGAAAAGCGCAGCAGCGGGGCGAGCGTTGCGCACGGCGCGTCGACCGGCGTGCTGGTGGTTGGTGTCGATGCGCTGCTCACGCAGCTCGCGCGGTGCTGCCGTCCGGCACCGCCCGATCCGATCAGCGGTTTCGTGACGCGCGGCAAAGGGATGTCGATTCACCGCAGCGATTGCCCGACTTTCCAGCGGATGGCCGACCGCGCGCCGGAGCGCGTGCTGCAGACTACCTGGTCGGCCGACGTGCTCGGCGGGCGCGGCGCGTCCGTCTACCCGGTCGACCTGATGATCGAGGCGAGCGATCGCCAGGGATTGCTGCGCGATATCTCCGAAGTGTTCGCGCGCGAGAAGATCAACGTGGTCGGCGTGAAGACGCAGAGTCGCCGCAATGCGGCATTCATGCAGTTCACGGTCGAGGTGTCGAACTCGGCGCAGGTGCAGCGCGCCTGTACGCTGCTCGGCGAAGTGCCGGGCGTCGTGCGGGCGGGGCGCAAGACGTGATGGTCCTGTCTTGGGGTTGGAACATCGTTATTTTGCTGCGACCGCATAAAAACACTTGCCAAGTTAGCAGGTGCTCCATATAATCTTAGCTTCACTAGGCTCGTAGCTCAGCTGGTTAGAGCACCACCTTGACATGGTGGGGGTCGTTGGTTCGAGTCCAATCGAGCCTACCAACGAATTGAGAATGCCCGGCTTCCGGGTATTCGATGCAGTAAATAACTCAACGCAAACAAGGCGAATACGGTTATGACACCGCGAACGTTGACCGAAACTATTTCGGAACGACGCTAGTCGAGGAACGTTTTCGCCCTTTCAGTCTGAGTGAAGTATCGAATGCGGCCCCTCGAAAGCGGGGCCGCATTTTTTTTGTCGCGAAATTTCGCGCGTGACTTTTATATCGCGTGCCTGGTTTGCCGCCCACTGTTGGCATCACGGAGATTGCTATGGTTTCGATACGCTTGCCTGACGGCTCAGTTCGACAATACGAGCATCCGGTGACAGTTGCCGAGGTTGCTGCCTCGATCGGTCCCGGCCTTGCGAAAGCTGCGCTTGGCGGCAAGCTCGACGGCGAGCTCGTCGACACGTCCACGGTCATCGATCGCGACGCAGCGCTCGCGATCGTCACGGACAAGGATGCCGACGGTCTCGACATCATCCGTCACTCGACCGCGCACTTGCTCGCGTACGCCGTGAAGGAACTGTATCCGGATGCGCAGGTGACGATCGGTCCGGTGATCGACAACGGCTTCTATTACGACTTCTCGTACAACCGTCCGTTTACGCCGGAAGATCTGGAAAAGATCGAAAAGCGCATGCAGGAAATCGCGAAGAAGGACGAGCCGGTGACCCGCCGCGTCGTGTCGCGCGATGAGGCGGCCGGCTATTTCCGCAGCATCGGCGAGAAGTACAAGGCCGAGATCATCGAGTCGATTCCGCAAAGCGACGACATCAAGCTGTACTCGCACGGCGGCTTCACCGACCTGTGCCGCGGCCCGCACGTGCCGTCGACCGGCAAGCTGAAGGTCTTCAAGCTGATGAAGGTCGCAGGCGCGTACTGGCGCGGCGACTCGAAGAACGAGCAGCTGCAGCGTATCTACGGCACGGCCTGGACTAGGAAGGAAGACCAGGATCAATACCTGCACATGCTCGAGGAAGCGGAAAAGCGCGACCACCGCAAGCTCGGCAAGCAGCTCGACCTGTTCCACATGCAGGAAGAGTCGCCGGGCATGGTGTTCTGGCATCCGAAGGGCTGGGCGCTGTGGCAGCAGGTCGAGCAGTACATGCGCCGCCGCGTGAACGATGCGGGCTACCTCGAGATCAAGACGCCGATGATCATGGACCGCTCGCTGTGGGAAGCGTCGGGTCACTGGCAGAACTACCGCGAGAACATGTTCACGACGGAGTCGGAGAAGCGCGACTACGCGATCAAGCCGATGAACTGTCCGGGTCACGTTCAGGTGTTCAAGCACGGCCTGCGCTCGTACCGCGACCTGCCGCTGCGCTATGCGGAATTCGGTTCGTGCCATCGCAACGAGGCGTCGGGCGCGCTGCATGGCCTGATGCGCGTGCGCGGCTTCGTGCAGGACGATGCGCACATCTTCTGTACGGAAGAGCAGTTCATCGCCGAGTCGATCGCGTTCAATACGCTGGCGATGAGCGTGTACAAGGATTTCGGGTTCGAGCACATCGACATCAA
This sequence comes from Burkholderia sp. JKS000303, assembly GCF_002563755.1. NCBI lineage: Bacteria > Pseudomonadati > Pseudomonadota > Betaproteobacteria > Burkholderiales > Burkholderiaceae > Burkholderia > Burkholderia sp. JKS000303. Next base: position 17,969 of record NZ_PDBZ01000001.1, on the reverse strand, counting down.
GCTGTCGCTGCGCCCCGAGCAGCGTGCGGGTACCGACGAAACGTGGGATCGCGCCGAGCAGGGCCTGCGCGACGCGTTGACGGCGTGCGGCCTGTCGTGGGAAGAGCTGCCGGGCGAGGGTGCGTTCTACGGCCCGAAGATCGAATACCACATCAAGGATGCGCTCGGCCGCTCGTGGCAGTGCGGCACGCTGCAGCTCGACATGGTGCTGCCGGAGCGCCTCGGCGCCGAGTACGTCGCGGAAGACAACAGCCGCCGCCGGCCGGTGATGCTGCACCGTGCGATCGTCGGTTCGATGGAGCGATTCCTCGGTATTTTGATCGAGCACCATGCCGGTGCGATGCCGGTCTGGCTCGCGCCGTTCCAGGCAGTTGTGCTCAATATCGCCGAAAGTCAGGTGGAATATGCACAATCTCTGACCCAAACGTTGCAAAAACAAGGGGTTAGAGTGGCGGCCGATTTGCGCAACGAGAAGATTAGCTATAAAATACGCGAGCACACGCTGGAAAAGGTGCCTTATCTCCTCGTCGTGGGTGATAAGGAGCGTGATGCGCAAACGGTAGCCGTGCGTGCCCGTGGCGGCGTCGATCTTGGCGTTATGCCGATCGAAGCCTTCGTTGAGCGTCTGCAGGAAGACCTGCGCTCGTTCAAGTAACCGCCCTGGCAGCGCGGCTCGTTTTTTTAATTTTTAGAGGAAACGTAACATCGCTACTGATAAGTCGTCGCATCGCATCAACGGTGAAATCACTGCGCCGGAAGTGCGTCTGGTCGGGATCGAGAACGAACCGCTCGGTATCGTAAAACTCGCTGATGCTTTCCGTAAATCGGAAGAGTTGGATGTTGATCTGGTAGAAATCGCGCCGCAAGCGGTTCCGCCGGTCTGCCGTCTGATGGACTACGGCAAGTTCAAGTATCAGGAGTCCAAGAAGCAGCATGAGGCGAAGCTGAAGCAGAAGGTCATCCAGGTGAAGGAAGTCAAATTCCGCCCGGGTACCGATGACGGGGATTACAACGTCAAGCTCCGCAACCTCACGCGCTTCCTCGAAGAGGGCGACAAGACGAAGATCACGTTGCGTTTCCGCGGCCGTGAAATGGCTCACCAGGAGATCGGTATGCGGATGCTTGAGCGTCTGCGCACGGATCTCGAGGAAGTTGGCCAGGTTGAGCAGATGCCGAAGATGGAAGGGCGCCAGATGATCATGGTGCTCTCGCCGAAGAAAAAGAAGTAACGGGCCCGCGCGCGATGCGCGCAGGTTCGGCAAAGTGGTTCGGTGCGTGGCCCGGTCAGGGCGGCGCGCCAACGATGACGGCGGCTGCGCAAGCGGCTCGCCGTACACAAGTGGACTTGGGTTTCGAAGGGCGGGTCAAGGGCGCAAGCCAACCGCACACCCATGGCCATCTAATAAACTGGAGTTGTTCGTCATGCCTAAGATGAAGACCAAGAAGAGTGCTGCAAAGCGCTTCGTGGTGCGTCCGGGCGGTACCGTCAAGCGCGGTCAAGCCTTCAAGCGTCACATCCTGACCAAGAAAACCACGAAGAACAAGCGTCACCTGCGCGGCGCAACGGCAGTTCATGATTCCGATCTGAACTCCGTCCGCGCGATGCTGCCGTTCGCGTAACCCCTCAACTGATACTCTAAGGAGAGAAACATGCCTCGAGTCAAACGTGGGGTAACCGCACGGGCCCGCCACAAGAAGATCATCAACCTGGCCAAGGGTTATCGCGGTCGCCGCAATAACGTCTATCGCATCGCCAAGCAAGCGGTGATGCGCGCTGGTCAGTATGCGTACCGCGATCGCCGCAACAAGAAGCGTGTGTTCCGCGCACTGTGGATCACGCGTATCAACGCGGCAGTTCGCCAGCACGACATGACCTACAGCGTGTTCATCAACGGCCTGAAGAAGGCGTCGATCGAACTCGACCGTAAGGTCCTGGCCGACATGGCGGTGTTCGACAAGGCTGCTTTTGCTGCGATCGTCAAGCAGGTGAAAGCCGCCGTTGCAGCCTAATTGCGAAATTAGCACTGCGTGGTTAGTTGCAGCGAGGTTCCGGTAGTCTCGGCCGCTGCAGCGAAAACGGGGCTCTTCCGAGCCCCTTTTTTGTTTGGCGGGGCGATTTCGCACGCCAAGATCGAATGACGTTGGAAATGATGGGATCTATGGATCTGGACCAGATTGTCGCCGACGCGCAGCAGTCCTTCGAACAGGCTGCCGACATCACCACGCTCGAAAACGAGAAAGCACGATTTCTCGGCAAGTCGGGTGCGCTGACCGAGTTGCTCAAGGGCCTCGGCAAGCTCGATCCCGAAACACGCAAGACCGAAGGCGCGCGCATCAACGTCGTGAAGCAGCAGGTTGAAGCCGCACTGACCGCCCGTCGCCAGGCATTGGCCGACGCGCTGCTGAATCAGCGCCTCACTGCCGAAGCGATCGACGTGACGTTGCCGGGTCGCGGCGCCGGTGCAGGCAGCCTGCACCCCGTGATGCGCACGTGGGAGCGTGTCGAACGGATTTTCGGCTCGATCGGTTTCGACGTGGCCGACGGCCCCGAAATCGAGACCGACTGGTACAACTTCACGTCGCTGAACAGCCCGGAGAACCATCCGGCGCGTTCGATGCAGGACACCTTCTACGTCGAAGGCAAGGATGCCGACGGCCGTCAGCTGCTGCTGCGCACGCACACGAGCCCGATGCAGGTGCGTTACGCGCGCATGAACCGTCCGCCGATCAAGGTCATCGCGCCGGGCCGCACGTATCGCGTCGACAGCGATGCGACCCACTCGCCGATGTTCAATCAGGTCGAGGGGCTGTGGATCGACGAGAACATCAGCTTCGCCGACCTCAAGGGCGTCTATACCGATTTCCTGAAGAAATTCTTCGAGCGCGACGACATCCTCGTGCGCTTCCGTCCGTCGTATTTCCCGTTCACGGAACCGTCGGCCGAGATCGACATGATGTTCGAGCACGGCAAGAACGCCGGCAAATGGCTCGAGATCTCGGGCTCGGGGCAGGTGCATCCGACCGTGATCCGCAACATGGGCCTCGATCCCGAGCGCTATATCGGCTTCGCGTTCGGCAGCGGCCTCGAGCGCCTGACGATGCTGCGCTACGGCGTCCAGGATCTCCGGCTGTTCTTCGAGAACGACCTGCGTTTCCTGCGCCAGTTCGCATAACGCACGCGCCGCGCCGACATGTGCCCGCGCATGCCCCGCCGGACGTTTCCGCGGGGCCCGGGCGTCGATCTAACCTGTTTCGAACGTAGACATCCATGCAATTCCCTGAATCCTGGTTGAGAACCTTTGTCGACCCGCAGCTGACGACCGACGAACTGTCGCACGCGCTGACGATGGCGGGGCTCGAAGTCGAATCGCTGAGCAAGGCTGCGCCGCCGACGTCGAAGATCGTCGTCGGTCGCGTGCTCGAAGTCGTCAAGCATCCGGATGCGGACAAGCTCAATGTCTGCCAGGTCGACGCCGGCACCGGCGCGACGCTGAATATCGTGTGCGGTGCGCCGAACGTGGCGCCCGGCATCAAGGTGCCGGTCGCGCTGGTCGGCGCGGAACTGCCGCCGGCAGAAGAGGGCGGCAAGCCGTTCGCGATCAAGCTGTCGAAGCTGCGCGGCGTGGAGAGCCAGGGGATGCTGTGCTCGGCACGCGAGCTGAAGCTGTCCGAAGATCACAGCGGCCTGCTGATCCTGCCGGAAGACACGCCGGTCGGTCAGGACATCCGCGATACGCTCAATCTCGACGACACGGTCTTCGAAATCAAGCTGACGCCGAACAAGGCCGATTGCCTGTCGGTATTCGGCATCGCACGCGAGACGGCCGCGATCACGGGCGCGCCGCTGACGCCGGTCGACATCCGCCCGGTGCGCGCCGAACTCGACGAGACGCTGCCGGTGCGCATTGCCGCGCCCGATCTGTGCGGCCGTTTCTCGGGTCGCGTGATCCGTGGCGTGAATGCCCACGCGAAGACGCCGCAGTGGATGGTCGAGCGCCTCGAGCGTTCGGGCCAGCGCAGCGTGTCGGCGCTCGTCGACATCTCGAACTACGTGATGTTCGAGCTCGGCCGTCCGTCGCACGTGTTCGATCTTGACAAGATCCACGGCGGTATCGAGGTGCGCTGGGGCAAGCGCGGCGAGTCGCTGAAGCTGCTGAACGGCAACACCGTCGAACTCGATGAAACGGTCGGCGTGATCGCGGACGATCATCAGGTCGAAAGCCTTGCGGGCATCATGGGCGGCGACAGCACGGCCGTCACGCTCGATACGACCAACATCTATCTGGAAGCGGCGTTCTGGTGGCCGGACAGCATCCGCGGCCGTGCGCGCAAGTACAACTTCTCGACCGATGCGGCGCATCGCTTCGAGCGCGGTGTCGACTACGCGACGACCGTCGAGCACGTCGAGCGCATCACGCAGCTGATTCTTGAGATCTGCGGCGGCAAGGTCGGCCCGGTCGACGATCAGGCGGTGAACCTGCCGCAGCGCGCACCGGTGAAGATGCGCGTGTCGCGCGCGAACCGCATCATCGGCGTGAAGATCGACGCCGACGAGATCGCGAACATCTTCACGCGCCTGCGCCTGCCGTTCGAGCGCGACGACGACGCGTTCCTGGTCACGCCGCCGTCGCATCGCTTCGACATCGAGATCGAGGAAGACCTGATCGAGGAAGTGGCGCGCATCTACGGTTTCGAGAAGATCCCGGCACGTCCGCCGGTCGCGACGAGCGAGATGCGTGCGACCAACGAGACGCGACGTTCGATTCACGACATCCGTCATGCGCTCGCGGCGCGCGACTATGCGGAAACGGTCAACTTCAGCTTCGTCGACGCGGAGTGGGAGCACGATTTCGCAGGCAACGACAATCCGATCCGCCTGCTGAACCCGATCGCGAGCCAGCTTTCGGTGATGCGCACGACGCTGTTCGGCAGCCTGATCTCGGTGCTGCGCCACAACCTGAACCGTCGCGCGGATCGCGTGCGCGTGTTCGAGGCGGGCCGCGTGTTCCTCGCCGATTCGTCGGCGAAGGCGGGCGAGTTGACGGTCGAAGGCTACACGCAACCGAAGCGTGTCGGCGCACTGGCTTACGGGCCGGCGGTCGACGAGCAATGGGGCGTGGCGACCCGCGCGGTCGATTTCTTCGACGTGAAGGGCGATCTCGAGGCGCTGCTCGCGCCGGCGGCTGCGCGCTTCGTGAAGGCCGAACATCCGGCGCTCCATCCGGGCCGCAGCGCGCGCATCGAAGTCGATGGTCGCGCGGTCGGCTGGATCGGCGAGCTGCACCCGCGCCTGATGCAGAAGTACGAGCTGCCGCACGCGCCGGTGATGTTCGAAATCGACTCGGACGCGCTGATCGCGCGTGCGCTGCCGGTACCGACCGACGTGTCGAAATTCCCGCCGGTTCGTCGCGATATCGCCGTTGTCGTCGATCAGGCGGTCGAGGTTCAGGCACTTTTCGACGAAATGAAGAAGGCGCTGGCCGAAGACGCCTGCCGATTCGTTCAGAAGGTTGTACTCTTCGACGAATTTCGTGCAAAATCAAATACTTCCGGTGGTCTTGCCGGGCATGAGAAGAGCCTTGCCTTCCGCGTGACGCTGCAGGACGCGGCGGGTACGCTACAGGACGAGGTCGTCGATCAGGCGATCCAGACGCTGGTCGAGCGGATGGCTCGTGCCGGTGCGCGTCTGCGCGGCTAAGGAGAGGAGCCGCCCGTTCGCGGGTGGCTCTTTTCTCCATCGTAAGTTTTGGTTTAACGCGCTGTATGGCAGATATGAACGACATGACCTCGAGTGAATTCGAAGCCCTCCTGACGGCGCAACGCAGCGCCATGAACCGCGACGCTTCGGCGCCGGCGTCCACCGAGACGCCGACGCTGACGAAAGCGGAACTGGCGGAGCTGCTGTTCGACAGCGTCGGGCTGAACAAGCGTGAAGCGAAGGACATGGTCGAGGCGTTTTTCGAAGTGATCCGCGACGCGCTCGAAAACGGTGAAAGCGTCAAGCTGTCGGGGTTCGGCAACTTCCAGCTGCGCGACAAGCCGCAGCGTCCGGGCCGCAATCCGAAAACGGGCGAGGCGATTCCGATCGCAGCCCGCCGGGTGGTAACCTTCCACGCAAGCCAGAAGCTGAAGGCGCTGGTCGAAAACGGCGTGGAGTAAAGCCGCGCGCCGACGTTTCCGCGCGGCCGCCGCGCACCCTTTACCGACGGTTAACCGACGATGACCACTACGGTTGAGAAAGTCGTCTTGCCTCCGATTCCCGCGAAGCGCTACTTCACGATCGGTGAAGTCAGCGAACTATGCGGGGTCAAGCCGCACGTGCTGCGGTATTGGGAACAGGAATTCACGCAGTTGCGGCCGGTGAAGCGGCGCGGCAACCGCCGGTACTATCAGCACCACGAAGTGCTGCTGATCCGGCGGATTCGCGAGTTGCTGTACGAACAAGGGTTCACGATCAACGGGGCACGCAACCGGCTCGATTCGCCCGGCAGCGAACGCGTGGCGGCGGCACCGGCCGACCCCGAAGCACCGGCCGCCGATGTGCGCGTACCGGGCAAGCCGGGGACGACGGTCGACGTGGTCGCATTGCGGCAGGCGCTGCTCGACGTGCTTGACGGACTGAAGCACGACTGAGCGAGATGCTCGAATCAATAAAAAAGCCCGGTTGGCGAAGCGCCACCGGGCTTTTTTCATGCGCGCGGGCTGCGTTCGTCAGCGCGACGCGAGCGGATTCGGCTGCCCCATGTCGACGACCAGCGTGCCGTCCGGCAGCATCCGCACCGAACCCTGCGCGACCTGGCTGCGGTAGCCGTAGAGATCGAAACGCATCGGGCCGGCCGCGGCCGAGTTCCGGATCAGCGCGCGCACGTTGAGTTCGAGCACGTTGAACATCTTCATGTCGCCGCCTTCCATCCACATGTAGCTCGGCGCGTCGATCTGCGGCCGCTGCGGCGCCGGCGCGTCGGCGGCGCGCCGGAACGTGAGGCGCAGCCCGTCGCGCTCAACCGTCGCCTGACCGAGCTTGCCGTTGAGCATCGGTGGCGGAAACACCGTGTACTGGTCGAGCACGAGCGTGTCGCCGCGCAATTCAGCGCCGCGTCGCTGCAGCGGCGTCAGCGACGCGAGCTCGATGCCGAGCGAGCGCAACAGCTTGGCCTGCGGGACGCCGAGCACCGACACCTGCGACGGCTTGAACGCGAGGTGCCGGTCGTCCAGCACCGACAGCGAGCCCTTCATGTCGGTCGGCAGCCACACGCCCGGCACGTGATTCCACAGCTTGATGCCGCCCTGGACGCGCAGGTTCTGGCCGTCCGCGCTCAATTGCAGGTCGTTCAGCGAGCGTGGCGAGTAGTCGAGCAGATAGTTGTTGAAGAGCGCCGACATCGCCTTCCAGGACTCGACGACCGTACCGCCGAGAATGCGGATGTCGTACTGGTTCGGATCGTCGAGGTCGACCGGTTCGCCGGGGCGTTTCGCAACCAGTTGCGCGTCGAGATCCTCGACATGGAAGCCGATGTCGCCGGACAGGATGAAGTCGACGTTGTGCAGATGGATCGTCGGGTGGCGATTCGACACGTGCCGTTCGTTGAACGGGGTCGTCGACGAACGTCGCATCGCGATTTTCTGCATGCCTGGCTGCGCGGCGCCGGCCGCGAGCGCAAACGCTTCCCAGTGCTGGCGCAAATCGCGCAGGGCGTTCTGTTGGGCGGCGAGGAAGCTGTCATTCAGGCGAGCGGCCGCGTTGCCGAGCGGGGCGCCGCTGGCCGGGCCCGCGTACGACGGCATCCGGATCGTCATCGCGCCGTTTTCGTTGAAATTGAAATAGCCGGCCGACACCTGATCGCGATAGTGGTACAGGTCGAACACAAAGTTCTGGTTACGCTTGGTCGGATCGACGGGGCCGATCAGGATATCGGCGTTCATCGGCATTGAGCGCATGAACTTCACGTCGCCGCCGCGAATGTACATTGCCTGTTGCGGTGCGTTCGCGGGCAGCGCGAAGCCGGCATGCGTGCCGTCGTCCAGCGTCAGGTCGAGGCCGGCCGGCGTCACGCGCAGCGCGGTGATCCTGATCTTCAGTCGCGGCGGCGGCATCAGTTTGTCGACCGACATCACGAGGTCGTCGCCGGCGAGCCGCGCGATCGGCGTTTCCACCTTCAGCAGATCGGCCATCTTCACGTTGGCCGCGCGCATCACAGGCTGTGCGTTGATGCCCGACACGCGCACGCCGGTCGGGTGGAACACGAGCTGGCTGCCGTCGCGGATCGTGAGCGTGCCGGTCAGCGAGAACGGCACCCAGCCGTCGCGTTGCATCTCGCCTTGCAGATGGATCACGCCGTCGCCGGCCGATACGACGAGCTTGCGCAGCGGCGCGTTGCGATAACCGAAGATGTACGTATTGAACAGCGCCGTCAGTTTCGCGTTGTCGAGCGTGACGGCGCCTTCATGCACGTCGATCTCGAAGCTCGTCGGATCGTCGAACACGATCGGCGCGCCGGCCTGCGTCGGCACGAGTGTTGCGGACAACTGATGGATGAAGAAGCCGAGGTTGTTGACGATGCGAAAATCGACGTCGCGCAGAAACGTCATCGCACCGTTCTGACCCGAGTCGCGCAGCGAAAACGGGCGCGGTTGCGTGAGGCTGATGGATGCGAGCGACGGCACGGCGCGCGCGATCTGCTGCTCTTGCGCAAGACGTTCCGCTTTGGCGCGTTCGATCTTCGTCGATCCGATCGCGGCATTGCCGTCGCGCTGCGCGGCAGGTTCCGCACAGCCGGCGCAGAGCAGCGTGAGCGCAAGCGTGCCGCAGCCGAGCGCACGGGACGTGCCATATGAAATCGAAATGGCCGCGCGTCGCGGGCCGAACATCCAGTCGAAAATTGCCAAAGGCGAGCGATGGCCGCGCCGGACCGCATTCCGCATCGTCTGTCTCCATGTCTTGTCATGATCGACGAGTGCGCGCGGCCGATGCACGGCGACGAACGTCGATGCCGTGCAGTGTGTCATAGCGCGCTAGAGCGGCGTTACCAAACAGCGGGACTCGGGGCGAGCGCGGCCGGCGCGCGGCACGACAACGGGTTCGCGGCTGCAGGGCGACAGGATCAAACGGTCGTTTGGTTTTGTTTTCGAGGGGGCAACCCGCCCGGCGCCGGATCGGCAACCCGGCGTCAGTGTTGACCGCCGCCGGGTGACGCATCGGCCGAACCGCGCGACCGATTCGGGAGCGGCAATGGGGCGAGTTCGCTATTGTCGCTGGCGGGCGCGATCAGACCAGCAGGCGCTGCCGGATCGCGTTCTGCGTCGTCTGATCGAGTTGCAGGCCGTTGTCGATGTACGACGCCATCGACCCGTACGATGCGGTGACCTGATCGTATGCCGCTTGCAGGTAGGCCGTTTGCGCGCCCTGCAGCGCGGCCATCATGTCGGCCGCATCCTGTCCGCCGCTCTTCTGCGCCTGCGCGACAGATGTGGCGATTTCGGATGCGCTGTACACGTTGGTCAGCAGGTAATCCGCGAGAATCGTCTGCTGCGGGACGCCGACGATCGTTTGCAGAATGGCCGCGGCCCAGCCGGTGCGATCCTTGCCGGCCGTGCAGTGAAAGACGAGATTGCCGCCGGACGCGGCAAAACCGGCGAACAGCGCGTGGTAGCTCGTCCGTGCCGTTTCCTTCGTCACGAACGCCCGGTACATGGTCTGCATGAAGGCTGCGGCGGTTGCACCGTTGGTCGGAAGCGGACCGATGTCGGTGACGCCGAGCACGTTGAGGTTTTGCCATATGGCGCCGGCCAGCGGCACATCCGGCTGCGCGTGGATTTCGGACGTCGTGCGCAGATCGCAGACCTGCGTGATGCCGAGCGTGTCGACCGTCGCGACGTCGGCAGCGGACAACGCGAGCGCAGAGGACCGGTAGATCACGCCTTGTTTCATCGCTGCGCCGCTTGCCGTCGCGTAGCCCGTTCCATCGGGTCCCGCGGTGTCACGAAAGTTCGCGGCCGAACCGAGTCTGGGCGTCGTGACCGGGGCGACCGAAATCGAGTCGCCGCCGCACGCGGACAGCAGCGACGTGCTTCCGAGCGCGAGGCCTAACGTGCCGGCGCCCAGCCGAAGAAATTGTCGACGGGAAAGTTCGTTTTTCTGGTTCATTCACAGGCCTTTGTCGGAGACTGTTACAGGAGTCGCGATCCCCGGTTGCGATCGGGAGTGCTGCTGGCGCTTTCTGCGTGACGCGGCAAAGCACGGCTGGGCCGCGTCGATCGACATGCGGCCGGACGATTCGCCGTGCACGTTGCGTTCGCGCCGGGTAAGCGCACGGTAGCGATCCGTGACGAAACGGCCATCGTCCTTTTTGATTAGGCGGGAATGAGGGAAGGGCTTTGCTGCGACGCTGCGCGCGCGTGGGTCATCGGCGCATCTGCCGAAAAATTTCACAAGAATGGCCACAAAATGCATATGACCCGTTCTAAACCGGACAACTGTCTGTTATAATTTTTTTCTCTCGGGGCGTAGCGCAGCCTGGTAGCGTACCTGCATGGGGTGCAGGTGGTCGGAGGTTCAAATCCTCTCGCCCCGACCAGACAAGAACCCGCGTCAGTTCAGGCTGACGCGGGTTTTTTCTTGGTGCTCAATTTTTGAGCAAATTAGAGACCGTATTAGAGAATCCCTAATATCGGGCCGCATCTTATGCCGATTTCGGCGTCGGCAGGTGCAGGACGACGTTCGAGCGTGGCACCTCGCGCGACTTGATGTAGGTCTCGGTTGTCGCCGTGTCGGTATGCGCGCCGGCGACGCGCAGGTCTTCAATCGCGTAGCCTGCACGCTTCGCGTCGGTCAGAGCCTTCGCGCGGATGTCCTTGATCGTGTAGGGTTTTCCCTTGATCGACGCGTCGAATTTCTCCACCCGTTTGATCGCGCCATCCCACGCGTCGCGGCACGCCTGGTCTGTCTTCGGATTACCCTTTTTGTCCCTGATCACGTACGTCTGGCCGAAGGGTGGGTCGAGCAACTTCGCGCGCGCGAGCACCGCGTCGATGTCCGGCGTCAGCGGCCAGTCGACGGCCTCGCCGCTCGAATCCTCGGTCTTCGTCGGCACGAAGTGGATCACGCCAGCCTCGCGGTCGATCTGGTCCCAGCGCAGCAGGCGGATTTCCGTCGATCGCTGGCACGTCAGGTAGCACAGGTCGACGAAGCACTGCATCATCGGGCCGGTCTGAACCTTCCCGACGATCGTCGTCTCGTTCGGCTTCCCTTCGTTTTTCTTGTACCGGTAGGTCATTAGCGCGGCGCGGATCGCGAGGAAGTGCCGGTCGGGGATGTAGACGTCGCGGTCCTTCGGCTTCTTGACCTTGACCTCGCGGCACGGGTTCACCTGCATCAGCTTCTTCCGGCGGATCACCCAACTGAAGAAGCCCGACAGCCACGCCTTCATCGCGCGCTGCATCGGCAGCTTGTCGCTCCAGCTCTTCGCGAGAAAGTCCTCGACCGCGCCGGCGTCGATCCGCTCGACGTTCCACTCGCGCAGCGACTCGAGCACGGCGTCGCCGCGCCGCACCCACTCGTCACGGTAGCTTTCCGCGTACTTCATTTTGTGCGTGTCGACGTACTCGCCGACCAGGCGCGGCAGGTTCGCTGGTCTACGCCCACGCGATCAAGATCGCGCCGGGCACCGGGCTGTTCGCGTTCATGCAGCAGCAGGCCGCGGCGGCCGAAGAGGCGAAGAAGGCCGCGACCAAGCAATCCACTTAGGAGCAGGGCATGCCTGACGGCGGCACGAAGACGACCATCGACAGCGCGATGGTAGGGCGCGCCACGGGCCAGACGCCCAACTACGGCGTCGTCGATTCGCGCTACGTGATCGCGGGCACGACGACCGCATGGATGTCGCCGGGCCCGGGGTTGCCGCCGCTGACCGAGTTTCCCGGCGCCCAGACGCGCGGCCGCCAGTTCGACTTCCCGGTCAACGTAAAGCTGAAACCGCGCAACTCGTCATCGCGAAGATCAACGAGACGGCGACGCAGCTGGGCTACCTTCCGGGCCTCGCACACGCCGCGCGCGACGCGTTTGCGTCGATGTGGGACGCCGCGATGAACTGGGGCCGGCCGATCACGATCGAGGACCAGATTCGCAACCTCACTGGCCAGATCAGTTCCGGTATCGCGAACACGTCCAGCGTCGATCCGCTATCGCAAGGCGAGGGGGCGCTGTCGCCGAACGAAACAGACGCCGACGTCGCGGCGAAGCGCATCCAGCGGCGCCAACTGCAACAGCAGCGCGACCTGAAGGAATCGGCCGCCGGCGCGATGGCGCAATCGGAGGCGCTGCAGCAGAAGGGCGCGGAGGCCGTGCGCACGCTGCGCGGCGAATGGAAAGGTCTCGGCGGCGACGTGAAGCTGGCGAACGACGAGATCGCGCGCTTCCGGCGAACCATCGACGATGCGAAAGCGGCTGCGAAGGATTCGGGGTCTGCTGTTCCGGACGACATCAAGTCGATGATCGCGCGGCAGCCTCAAATCGAGGCCGAAATCCGGAAGAAGTACGACAGGCACGACTTCAAGAAGACGGGCGGCGGCATCACTGCGATGCACGACTACTCGTACGAGAACGCGCAGGCGCAGGCTCGGTTGAACCTGCTGAAGGAGAACCTGAAGGCCGAACAGCTCGAGCTCGACAAGTCGTACAAGGGCGGTCAAGTGTCGCTGCAGACGTACTATGCCGACCGCTTGCGCATCACGCTCGCCGGCATGGACGCCGAGCGCGCGGTGCTGAAGACCCAGCTCGATGAGACGAAAGCGCTGCAGTCGCAGGCGCGCAACCCGGCCGAGAGCCTGTCGCTCAAGACGAAGGAAGTCGAGATCGAGGGGCGGCTCGCGGTGATGGAGCGTCAGCGTACGGCGGCCGTCCAGCAGAGCTCGCAGGAGGTGCGCCAGGCACTGAACGACGAGCTGCGCGCGTTGCAGGACCTCGACGCGAAGCGCGAGCAGTCCGCGGCCACGCAGGCGCAGCGGCGCGCGACTGCGGTCGCTGAGCAAGAGCTTCGGCAGGGGCGGATCACGCAAGCGCAACTGCTCTCGCTGGAGGAGCAGTTCGAGCAGCAGAAAACCGACCGCGCGATCGCCGCGCTGCAGAAGCGGCTCGACACGGAAGTCGGCCTGACGGTCGAAGCGCAGCGGAAGATTCAAGACCAGATCGACCAACTGCGCGACGAGTCGCAGACGCGCCAACTCGAGTACAGCATCAAGTCCAACGAAGCGATGACCGCCGACGCGCAGAAGGCGGCGGACTCGATCGAGCAGGGCTTTTCGAAGACCTTCGCATCGTTCGTCGACCACACCGAAACGGCTTGGCAGGCCGTCAGCAACTTCGGCAAGAACATCGACCAGATGCTGGTCCAGATGGTTTCGAAGAAGCTGTTCCAGCAGCTGTTCGAAATGCCGATCGGCGAAGGCGGCACGTCCGCCTCGGGCTGGCTGACGAAGGGTCTCGGCATGCTGTTCGGCGACCATCGCGACAGCGGCGGATCAAACCCGTCCGGCGCATTCGGCTTTTCGACCGGGCTCGAAGGCACCGCGCGCGCGGTTGCGTCACATATGAACGGCGGCTCCGCGCTCATGGGGCTCGGCGCGGGAGCGCCGATGAACGTAGCCGAGATGCAGACCACCATGCAGACCGCGAGCCAGCTCACGGCCGCGCAGGCGACCGTGGCGACGATGACGGTCGGGACGATGATCGGCGCTGGCGGTTCGGGCGGTTCTGGCATGGGAGGAAGCCTCGACAGCCTGTTGGGAGGTCTCGGCCAAGGTGACATGGCCGGCGCATTCGGGTTCACGGCCACGGGCGTGACCGGCTCGGCTGACGCGGTCGCGGCTGGTGCGATGAGCTCCGACACTGGCGGCATGTCAGCGCTGATGGGGCTTGCGTCGTTCGACGTGGGTTCGCCGTACGTGCCGAACGACATGATCGCGCAGATCCACCAGGGCGAGCGCATCACGCCGGCCTACCTGAACCGGCCGGAACACAACTTCGGGTCAGTCGCCGTCACCAACAACTTCCACTTGCCGCAGCAGATGGACATGCGCACGCAGAGCCAGATCGCGGCGGCGGCCGGCGCCGGCATGCAACTCGCAATGCGGAGGAACGGGTAAATGACGACGCCATTCCTCGAGACGCCGCGCTTTCCCGACGATCTCGCGTATTGGGCGCGCGGCGGCGTGTGTTTCAGCACGACGATCGCCGAGACGACGTCCGGCCGCGAGCAGCGGAACATCCTGTGGAAGTTTGGCCGCGGTTCGTGGGACCTACAGAACTGCTTCCGCACCGGCGACGGTGTGCAGGACGCGTATTCGGTCCAGACGCTGCGCAACTTCTTCCGGATCGTGAAGGGGCAGGCATACGGGTTCCGTTTCCGCGACTTCACCGACTACATGGACGAAGGGCAGGGGCTGCTCGGCATCCAGACGACCTTCGGCCAGGACGTTGTGCCGACCGGCGCCGGCAACGGCACGCCGACGCTGCAGCTGTACAAGAAGTACGCGGCCGCGCCGCTCGCCGACTATCGGCTGATCGCGAAGCCGCTCGCGGTGCAACTGCAGCGCAACGGCGCGACGCTCGTCGCCGGCTCGTCGCCCGGTAACTACAGCCTCGACACGACGACCGGCCTTGTGACGTTCGTCGCCGACAACAGCGCGGCCGTCACCGGCTGGACGCCGGGCGCGACGACGCAATTCACCGTCGCGTCCGTGCCGTCGGGCTGGACTGTCGGGAAGATGCTGTATTTCACGGGCGTCACCGGCACGGGTGCGTCGGCAGTGAATGGCGTTGCGGTCGCCATAACCGCGGTAGCCGGGACGACGATCACGCTCGGCGTCAGCACGACGGGGCTCACGCTGAGCGGGGGCACCGCCGCGCTGTACCCGCAGGTGACTGATTCGCTGACGTGGACCGGCACGTTCGATACGCCGGCCCGCTTCGCGACCGACAGCTTCCAGCCGCAGCCCGACATCGGCACCGGCGCGCTTTATGGGTTCCAGACGCTGACGCTAGTGGAGATTCGCACGTGAGGAACATCAGCACGGCGATGCTCGGCTACCTCCAGGCGCATGTGCGAACTCTGTCGACCTGCTGGGCGATCGTACGCACGGACGGGAACGCGTTCTACTTCACCGACCACGACGCGCCGATCCTGTACAACGGCAACATCTACCAGCCGGCGGCGGGCTTTTCGTCGTCGGCGATCGAGTCGAACAGCGATCTGTCCGTGACGAACCTCGAGGCGGACGCGCTGTTCGACGGGACGGTCTTGCGCAGCGACATTCAGGCCGGCGCGTGGGATCTCGCGACGATCACGATCTTCCTCGTGAACCCCAGCGACCTGACCGCAGGCCAGGCGACGCTGACGTCCGGGCAGCTCGGCCAGTTCCAGCTGTTCAACGCGAAGTTCAAGGTCGAGCTGCGCTCGCTCGCGCAGATCATGCAGCAGGGCTTCGGCGACTTCTTCTCGCCGACGTGCCGCGCGACGTTCGGCCAGACCGGGAACTTCCAGTGCAATCTCCCGGGCGGTCTCGGACCGCTCACGTTCACCGGCACGGTTGCCGGTGTGTCGTCGCAAGCATCGTGGACCGACCCGTCGCTCACGCAGACCGGGCCGACGTCGACATACACGGACACCGTCGGGCAGCGCGTGCCGTCGACACCGCCGTACCAGATCCAGATCGTGCCTCCGGACGGCGGTTCGTTTGCAGGTGCCGGCACCGTGCAGGTGCTGGACTCGGGCGGCAACGTGTTGACGCAGGTAACTGGCTCGCCTGCGTCGGGCCAGTACAGCTGTTCGTCGACCGGCCTGCTGACGTTCAACGCCGGAAACGCGAACTGGGAAGTCTTCATCAACTACAGCTACGGCATCGGCTACTTCGCATACGGGGCCGTGAAGTGGCTCACGGGCGCGAACGCGGGCTATTCGATGGAGGTGAAGCAGTTCTCACCGGGTCTCGTCGTTCTCGCGCTGCCGATGATCCATCCGATCGCGGTCGGCGACACGTACCAGATCGTCGCCGGCTGCGACAAGCAGTTCGGCACGTGCAAAAACCGGTGGAACAACGTCTTGAACTTCCGCGGCGAGCCGTACATGCCGGGCAACGACACCGTTCTCAAGATCCACGTCGACTCGTGAGGAACGCTATGAATGACCGCATCGTCACGCGGAAGCAGTTCGTGGCCGAGGCCCGGACGTGGATGGACACGCCGTTCAAGATGCAGGGGCGGTTGAAGGGCGTCGGCGTCGACTGCGCGGGCCTGATCATCGAAACCGCGCGCGTGCTCGGCCTGACCGAGTTCGACTACACCGCGTACCGCCGGCCGAAGGGCGACATGATGCGCGAGTTCGCTGACGACTTGATGGATCCGATCCGGGCGGACGAGGCCGACGCGGCGGACGTCATGCTGTTTCGGTGGGGTAACCACAGCACGCATATCGCGCTGCTTACGGGACCGCGGTCGGTGATCCATGCGCATGCGCCGAATCGCAAGGTGGTCGAGCACGACCTGTCCGACGACATGCTCCGCTTCCTCGAGCGCGCGTATCACATCCGGGGGATCGTCTAATGCAGCTCGCATTGGGCGTCATCGGCGGCGCGGTCGGCGGATTCTTCGGCGGCGCGCCGGGTGCGCAGGCCGGGTTCCTGCTCGGCTCGATGATCGGCGCCCTGTTGTTCCAGCCGAAACCGCCGGAACTGCCCGACCTGAAGATCCAGAGCGGTGGCTACGGCAAGTTCATCCCGCGCCTCTACGGCCGGTACCGCGTCGCAGGGACCGTGATCTGGGCCGGCCCGGCGACGCAGGTCACCGAGGACAAGAAGAAGGCGCCGATGCAGGCGGCCATCATTCCGCTCGCCATCGCGCTGTGCCGGGGGCCGATCACGGGCGTGACGCGCATCTGGGCGAACAGCAAGCTCGTATACGACGTCACGAACCCGGCGAACTTCCAGAGCATTTCCGGCTCGGCGCAGATGATCTCCGGCTTCACCGTCTACAACGGCGACGAGAACCAGATGCCCGACGCGACGATGCAGTCGTATCTCGGTACGGGCAACGTGCCGGCGCACCGCGGCATGGCCTACGTGGTCTTCTCGGCGCTGGACCTACTGAACTACGGCAACGTCATTCCGCAGTTCGAGTTCGAGGTGACGACAGCCGCGGTGATGAACGGTGTGGGGGGCATCGCGTCGAGCTTCTCTTACTCGTTCACCGACGGGCAGTCCACCGCCGGTGCGTGGCAGATGCCGAACATCACGGCCAGCGGCGGAATCGCGATGGGCGTGGCACAGAATCCGTTCGGTGCTTCGCGCGCGATCGAGGCGCAGATGTCGGCCTACGGGTCTACGCAGCTGCCATCATCAGCTTCGTCATTCGGCTACAACCCGCTCGGCGACTTCAAGGGCACGTCCGACGTGCCGGGCTTCATCGACATCAACAACAACCGCTGGGTGATGGTCGACGCGACGTACTCGACGTTCGCCAGCGGGTTCTTCTCGGGGTCTTTCAACAGCTACTGGCGCAACGGCGCCGACTTCTACGCGTCCGGCACAAGCTCGCTGGGCGCGTCGCGCCCGGTGGTGCGGTCGTCGATGCCAGCGGCGTTCAAGACGGTGCAGCCGCGGGGTCGTGCTGGCCACCAGCGTGTCGATCGCGAACGGGTTCACCATCGTCGGCGGTACGGCGAGCTACGTCTACGCCGCGGGCGGCGACGGCAACCTCTACCGGCTCGACCGCAACACGCTCGCCACCGTGACCACGTGGCCGCTCGCGGTCAGCGTCGTCACCGGGGCGTGCTCGACGACGACCACATCTTCCTCTATGCCGGCGGGTCCGGCCAGTTGCTGTACATGTTCCGGCCGTCCCAGAACACGACCACGCAGCTCGGGAGCATCGGCGACACGAACCCGTACTCCATGACGGCGATCAGCCAGAACTTGGTGAT